>NZ_CP162759.1:1025000-6378265 GCF_054668335.1 Pseudomonas sp. S2_F03
AATTCCACCACCCTCTACCATACTCTAGCTCGACAGTTTTGAATGCAGTTCCCAGGTTGAGCCCGGGGATTTCACATCCAACTTAACGAACCACCTACGCGCGCTTTACGCCCAGTAATTCCGATTAACGCTTGCACCCTCTGTATTACCGCGGCTGCTGGCACAGAGTTAGCCGGTGCTTATTCTGTCGGTAACGTCAAAATTGCAACGTATTAGGTTACAACCCTTCCTCCCAACTTAAAGTGCTTTACAATCCGAAGACCTTCTTCACACACGCGGCATGGCTGGATCAGGCTTTCGCCCATTGTCCAATATTCCCCACTGCTGCCTCCCGTAGGAGTCTGGACCGTGTCTCAGTTCCAGTGTGACTGATCATCCTCTCAGACCAGTTACGGATCGTCGCCTTGGTGAGCCATTACCTCACCAACTAGCTAATCCGACCTAGGCTCATCTGATAGCGCAAGGCCCGAAGGTCCCCTGCTTTCTCCCGTAGGACGTATGCGGTATTAGCGTCCGTTTCCGAACGTTATCCCCCACTACCAGGCAGATTCCTAGGCATTACTCACCCGTCCGCCGCTCTCAAGAGAAGCAAGCTTCTCTCTACCGCTCGACTTGCATGTGTTAGGCCTGCCGCCAGCGTTCAATCTGAGCCATGATCAAACTCTTCAATTCAAACATCTTTGGGTTTTTAAGAAACCCTAAACTTGGCTCAGCAATCGTTGGTTACATCTTTGATTTCTCGCGGAGTAACTTGTGATGCTGATAATCTTGTTGACTATCAGTCTGACTCCACAAGCACCCACACGAATTGCTTGATTCAGTTGTTAAAGAGCGGTTGGTTAAGATCTTTCGTCTCAACCGAGGCGCGCATTCTACAGCAGCCTCTGTTGCTGTCAAGTGGTTATTTTCAGAAGTTTTCAAAGTTTCGCTTGGAAATCTTTAACAACTTCAACCACTTGCGCTTCCGATCACTCGGTAGCGGGAGGCGAATTCTACAGCGTTACACGCTGCTGTCAACACCTCTTTTTCAACTCCTTTCGGACTTCGATGAACCAAAGCCACTCACTGCCGAAAACTGCGTAACTCTTTGTTTACCAAGGAGTTTTCCGTTTCGACTGCGCCGGAAGTGGGGCGAATTATAGACATCCTGAATCTGCCGTCAAGCACTGATTTGGCTTTTCTATCAAACAGCCCAAAATCATCGCCATATATAGACGTACACGCCACGAATGCGCACTATATTGCCCAACTGCACAACAAAGAACTTCCGCTTCCTACTTCGGACGACTCCACGCAATGAACGATCAACCCCGCAGCCTTGCCTCGACCTTGTTCTCGGTAGGCCTGCTCATAATAGCCATGGCGTCGATCCAGTCCGGAGCTTCTTTGGCTAAAAGCATGTTCCCGGTTATCGGAGCTCAAGGAACCACCACCCTACGCCTCATTTTCGCCAGCGTGATCATGCTGCTCCTGCTTCGTCCATGGCGGGCGAAGCTCACTGCAAAATCCCTGCGCACCGTCATCATCTATGGTATGGCACTGGGCGGCATGAATTTCCTCTTCTATATGTCCTTACGCACTGTCCCTTTGGGAATTGCAGTAGCCCTGGAGTTCACCGGGCCATTGGCAGTGGCGATCTATGCTTCGCGCCGGGCAATCGACTTTTTGTGGATAGCGCTGGCGGCTGCGGGCTTGCTGCTATTAATCCCCACAGACGCATCAACCGTCGGAATCGACCTGGTAGGGGCCGGTTACGCCCTAGGGGCGGGAGTCTGCTGGGCCCTTTACATTCTGTTCGGCCAGAAGGCCGGTGCCGACAATGGTGTACAGACCGCCGCACTGGGCGTGATGATTGCCGCATTGTTCGTGGCCCCTATCGGCATCGTCCATGCAGGGACCGCGCTGCTGACCCCTTCGTTGATCCCCGTGGCCATAGGCGTCGCCATTTTATCCACCGCCCTGCCCTACACGCTGGAGATGGTCGCCCTCACCCGCATGCCCGCACGGACTTTCGGCACATTGATGAGCATCGAACCTGCGATTGGCGCCTTGTCAGGCTTGTTGTTCCTGCATGAGTATCTATCGCTGTCACAGTGGATGGCTATCTTGTGCATCATTCTGGCTTCCGTGGGCGCAACCATGACTATGGGCAGTGCTGCCAAGCCAGCAGTTGCGGCAGATTGATACAGGATTTAACGCAGGTCTGGTAATTGACGCTCAATTAGGCCATGTTTAGGCCCGTAACCCAGCGCCAGACATGGATTTTTCAGGATAGGGATACCAAAACGCTTAAGCGAAAGCGAATGCAGCCAGACCCGGGCACAAGATCCGGGAACGCTAGTAAGGACAGCAATGAAACGAATTTTGATATTGATCGCCGTTCTGGCAGTTGCGGGTTGTGCGGCGACCTCGAAAACACAAGTCAAACATGGCAAGAAAGGGCTGCATATCAACTGTTCGGGGCTCTCATCCTCGTGGGAAAAGTGCTACACCAGCGCCGCCAACTCTTGCGCACCCAAAGGGTACAAGGTCATTGCCAAGTCGGGGGACGCGGTGGAGGAGCCAGGCGATTATCCGTTCGGCCTCAACCCTGCCGGTTACACCAGCCGCAGCATGATCGTCATTTGCAAATAGGCTGATGCCGCCCCGCAATCTGACGGCCAATCTCGTCGTAACTAGATTTCAACACATTGCGCTGGATGTCTGGCGTTGCCAGCATCCGTGCGACAACCAAAGCACCGATGCATTGCGACAGAATTGCCCAAGCCAGGCTGTCGCTTTCCAGAATACGCGCCCAACTCTCCTGTAGCTGACAAATCCAGCGCTCTGCCTGCTTGCGAACCACCATGTCCGAACGAGCAATTTCCGCGCCCAATGCGGGCAGCGCGCATCCGGATTCCGGATGCTCGACATGCGCCATGCTCAAGTAATGCTTCAGGCATCGCTCAAGTTTTTCGCTCCCTCCATCGGTGCCTAATCGTTCCACGCTTTGGCCCAGTTCACGCTCGACGATTGAAGAGAACAGTTCATCCTTTGATGAGAAGTGACTGTAGAAAGCCCCGCCGCTCAAACCGATTGCCTTCATCAATCCGTCGACGCCGACCGTGGAAAAACCTGACTTCTTGGCAGACACCGAACTGCTTTCCAGCAACTTTTGTTTGGTTTCCAACTTGTGATTGGCCGAGTAGCGCATTGCAAGTCCTCAGGATTGATCGTCTTGACGTCTGTGGAATCGTAGCATAACGTTCGTTTAGTTAACGATCGTTTAGCAAAGGGACCACCTATGAATAATAAGAAAGTCGTACTGGTTGTCGGCGCTGGTGATGCTACCGGCGGCGCCATTGCCAAGCGTTTTGCACAGGAAGGCTTCGTCGCCTGTGTCACCCGGCGCAGCGCAGACAAACTTCAGCCATTGGTCGATGCCATCAAAGCTGATGGCGGAGATGCCCATGGCTTTGCCTGCGACGCACGCAAGGAAGAAGATGTAATAGCGCTAGTCGAACAAATCGAAAGCCAGATCGGGCCCATTGAAGCGTTTGTCTTCAATATCGGCGCCAACGTGCCCTGCAGCATTCTTGAAGAAACCGCCCGCAAGTATTTCAAGATTTGGGAAATGGCCTGTTTCTCAGGCTTTCTCAATGCTCGCGAAGTCGCCAAGCGCATGGCCAAGCGTCAGCGGGGCACGATCCTGTTCACCGGGGCTACAGCAGGCATGCGCGGTGCCGCAGGCTTTGCTGCGTTCGCTGGTGCCAAACATGGCATTCGTGCCTTGGCGCAAAGCATGGCGCGAGAACTCGGCCCGATGAATATTCACGTTGCTCACGTCGTTGTCGACGGCGCCATCGATACTGACTTCATCCGCGAGAGCTTTCCGGAAAAGTACGCAACCAAGGACGAAGACGGCATTCTTAACCCCGAGCACATCGCCGAAAACTATTGGTATCTGCACAGCCAGCCGCGGGACTCCTGGACATTCGAGCTGGATTTACGCCCCTGGAGCGAACGCTGGTAAGCCCTCCCCTACAACAATAAACAGAGTGCACCGACCATGAGCAAAACCGTGGAGTTCTTTTTCGACCTCGGCAGCCCGGCCACCTACCTGGCTTATACCCAGCTACCGAAAATCTGCGAACAAACCGACAGCCAACTGATTTACAAGCCAATGCTGCTGGGCGGCGTGTTCAAAGCCACCGGCAACGCTTCACCGGCGACCATCCCGGCCAAGGGTCGTTATATGTTTCAAGATCTCGACCGCTACGCAGAACGTTACGGTGTACCACTGAAATTCAATCCGCACTTCCCCATCAACACACTGATGCTCATGCGCGCAGTGACTGGAATTCAGTTACGTCAGCCCGAACGTTTCCCGGCGTTTATCGACTGCCTGTTCACTGCCCTCTGGGTCGAAGGCCGTAGCCTTGATGATCCTGCCACCGTTGCCGCCGTGTTGACTCAAAACGGTTTTGACCCGCAAACAGTCCTCGCCCTGACGGCCGATGAGGAGGTCAAAGCCGCTCTCAAGGACAATACCGAGAAGGCCATACAGCGCGGTGTATTCGGCGCACCGAGTATGTTCGTCGGCGATCAGCTGTTCTTCGGCCAGGATCGGTTGGACTTCGTGATTGAAGCCCTGAGTTAAATCTCGATCACTAACCGCCCCTTCGCTGCTCCCGAAACGAGCAGTTCATGAGCAGCCTCGGCAGTTTCCAGCGTGAACTGCCGAGAATCGAGCAACGGCTTCAACTGACCCGCCTCAATCAACCGCGCCGCTTCATTAAGAATCTGGCCATGACGTTCAAGTCCCTTCCCCGTCAGCAACGGCAATAGCGTAAACACCCCGGAATAACTCGCCCCACGAAACGAGAGCGGCGCAAGGCTGTGCTGCCCCCAACCCAGACAGCTCACTACATGCCCCTCATAAACCCGAACGGCCTTGAACGAGTCATCCAGCACCGCGCCACCCACTGTGTCATAGACGATATCGAAGCCCTCCCCGGCCGTGAATTCAGCCACATAGCTTTCAACCGAAGACGCACGGTAATCAATAAACGTTGCACCGAAACTTTCGATAGTTGCCCGCTGCCCCGCTGAACCGGTTGCGAACACGTCAGAACCGAACGCCCGGGCAATTTGCACAGCCACATGTCCGACACCGCCGCCGCCACCATGGATCAGCACCTTCTGACCGGCCCGCACCCGAGCCCGATCAACTAGCCCTTCCCACGCGGTGATCAATACCAAAGGCAGCCCTGCGGCCTCGCGCATACTCAAGTTGCCCGGTTTGCGTGCCAGAAGCCGCGAATCGACCACCGCGAACTCCGCCAGGGAACCCTGCGCGCCACCGATACCGGTCGCCATCGCGAAGACTTCATCACCAGGCATCCATCCACTGACGCCCTCTCCCAGCGCCTCAACTGTCCCCGCTAAATCCATGCCCAATACGGCCGGTAATGGCTGACGCGCATGAGCAGCTTGCCCCGCACGAATCTTTCCATCCAAAGGGTTCACCCCGCTGGCCTTGATCCTGATCAGCACCTGACCCACTCCCGGCACGGGCCGCGACAGGAGAACCAAGCGTAAAGGCCCATTGGCCGAGTCAACAATCAGAGCGCGCATTTCAAGTGAGTCAGTCATTTCGCAGATTCCCGTCAGAAGTGTGTGTGCGGGATTAATCTTCGTCCAGATCACTCATGCCGATAAGACACCATATAGCTATAGTACGTATGCCCATTTGGCATCGATGAGAACTCCCGTGGACACACTCAACGCAATGGCAACCTTCGTCCGTGTCGTCGAACGCGGCAGCTTTTCGGCCGTCGCCCGGGAGATGCAGACCAGCCAGCCGACCATCAGCAAAATTTTAAAAGCGCTCGAAACCAAACTCGGCGCAAAGCTGATTAGCCGCAGCACCCGTCAACTGTCACTGACGGATGAAGGTCAGAGGTACTACGACGAATGTCGCCAAATCCTTGCAGCGGTGGACGCGGCAGAACATCGTTTTCAATCAGGACGCGAATCCATTTCCGGCAACTTGAAAATCGGCTCATCCGTGAGTTTCGGGCGCCTACAGATCGCACCGCGCCTCCCCGACTTTCTAAAAACGCACCCTCAGGTTCAAATTGACCTGCAACTCAGCGATCAAAACCAGGACCTGGTCAGTGAAGGGCTGGACGTGACATTCAGAATCGGTGAGCTGAGCGACAGCGGTCTGCTCGCACGCCACATCGGCACCACCCACCGGATAACCGTTGCAGCGCCTGAGTACCTCAAGCAATTCGGCCAGCCCCAAACCCCGGAAGACCTCGGCGCGCACAACTGCCTGCAATTCAACTTGCTGAACAGTCAAAACCTATGGATTTACAAAAGAGGCGCCCAGCAACACGAAGTACGCATCAAGGGTAACGCGCAAAGCAACAACTCCGAGGCGATCCGCGAAATGGTGCTGGGGGGATTGGGGATTGCGTTGTCGCCAGTCTGGCTGTTCAGTGAGGATCTGAAGGCCGGCCGGGTGAAAGCCATTTTGCAAGACTACACGACGCAGTCGCTGCCGATTCATGCAGTGTCCCCGGCGAATCGTCGCCAATCCGCCAGGGTCAAAGCATTTGTCGACTACATGAGTCAGGCGCTCGACCAAGCGCCTGACCTCCAACCCGTCAAATAGCCGCGGTGCGGGTATTCAACCACTCAAGGGCGGCGCCATCGAGCAATGGACTCAAGCGTTCGCGCACCTCGGCGTGGTAAGCGTTGAACCACTGTTTCTCTTCCAGAGTCAGCAGCGACGGCTCCAGACAGCGGGTGTCGATCGGGCATAGCGTCAGGGTTTCGAACTTGAGGAACTCTCCGAACTCGCTTTTGCCCGCCTCACGGTTCAGCACCAGGTTCTCGATCCGCACGCCCCAACGCCCCGGACGGTAAGTGCCCGGCTCGATGGAAGTGATCATGCCCGGCTGCATCGCGGTTTGCGGCGCAGTAGCGGCCTGATAGGCGATGACCTGCGGGCCTTCGTGAACATTGAGGAAATAGCCAACGCCATGGCCAGTGCCGTGACCGTAGTCGACGTTTTCTGCCCAGATTGGAGCGCGTGCGATGGCATCCAGCAGCGGTGACAAGATCCCTTTGGGGAATTGCGCGCGGGACAGTGCAATCACACCTTTAAGTACTCGCGTGCAGTCGCGCTTCTGCTCATCCGTCGGAGTCCCCACCGGCACCATTCGCGTGATATCGGTAGTGCCACCCAGGTACTGACCGCCGGAGTCGATCAGCAACAGGCCGTCACCCTCGATCACCGCGTGCTCTTCTTCGGTCGCGTGGTAATGCGGCATCGCGCCATTGGCGTTGAACGCGGCGATGGTATTGAAGCTCAGCGACACGTAATCGGGACGTCGGGTACGCGCGGCAGTGAGGTGCTCGTCGATGGTCAGCTCGGTGATGCGTTCACGACCCAAGGCCGAGTCCAGCCACGCGAAGAATTCACAGAGGGCGGCACCGTCCTGCTCCATGGCCTGGCGAATGTGCTCGGCATCGGCCAGGCTTTTCTGCGATTTGGCCAGCGTGGTCGGGTTCAGGCCTTCGACCAGTTTTACGCCGGCATCGAGGTTGTCCAGCAAACCGGCGGTGACACGCGCCGGGTCTACCAGCAGGCTCGTGCCGCTCGGAACGGCGCGCAAGGCAGCGTCCACTTCACTGTAATCACGCAGGATCACACCGTCTTGTTCCAGTACCGCACGCAGCTCGGCATCGACTTTGCTCAGTGCCACGAACAGGGTTGCCTGCTCCTGGCTGACCAGGGCGAAGGACACGAAGACCGGGTTGAACGACACGTCTGCGCCGCGCAGGTTGAACAACCAGGCGATGTCATCGAGGGTGGCGACAAAATGCCAGTCAGCGCCTCGATCTTTCATTACCTCGCGCACCTTCGCGAGCTTTTCGCCACGGCTGACCGTCGCTTGCGGTGGCAAATGTTGATAGATCGGCTCGTTCGGCAACGTCGGGCGATCGCTCCAGACTTCGCTCAACAAATCGATATCGGTACGCAGGCGGGCGCCACGCTCTTCGAGCTTGCCACCCAGCGTTCGCGCCGAGGCCACGGCCATGACCGCACCGTCCACCGCGACGACGCCACCTTCAGGGGTTTGCTCGGCCAGCCAGTCCAGCGGGCCTGGCTGGCCCGGCTGCAGCTTGACCAACTCGATGCCGCTGCCTTTGAGCTCCTTGGTCGCTTGCTCCCAATAACGGCTGTCGGCCCAGACGCCAGCAAAGTCCGGCGTCACGATCAGTGTGCCGACCGAGCCATGGAAGCCCGACAACCACTGCCGTCCCTGCCAGTAGCCTGGCAAGTATTCCGAGAGGTGCGGATCGGCCGACGGCACCAGCAAGGCATGAATGCCTTCGCGGCTCATCAGTTCGCGGGTTTGCGCCAGGCGCTGGGGCACCGATCCATTGATCGAAGGCTGCGTACTCATCATGTCTCCTGCTAATCACTTCAGCTTATTGTTGAGTGCCGATCTGAGTCGGCGCTTTAAGGCGCTACTGCCAGAATGCCGGGGCACTGGCGCAGGCGGCTTTGATCAGGTGCACCGCTTGGTCGATGTCTTGCTCGGTGGTGAACCGCCCGAGACTCAAGCGAATCGTGCGGCTCGCCGAGCGGGCGTCATGCCCCAGGGCCAGCAACACATGGGATGGAACGTTGCTGGCAGAGTTGCAGGCCGATGTCGCGGAAAATGCGATCGAATGGCTCAATGCCGCGGAGTTGAACTCGCCTTCGCTGAAGGTCAGGCTCAGAGTATGGGGAATGCGTTGGGTCGGGCTGCCATTGAGACGAACGCCGGGAAGGCTCAGCAGTTGCTCAAGCAAGCGCTCCCGCAACCGGACGATCGTGGCTTTCTCTTCATCGAACGCAGCGCCAGCCAAGGCGAAGGCCACCCCCATCGCTGCGATCTGATGAGTCGCGAGGGTGCCGGAACGTAAACCGCCCTCGTGACCGCCGCCGTGAATCTGCGCCTGCAAGCGTGGTTGCGCGCGCGGGCCGACGTACAGCGCGCCGATGCCTTTGGGGCCGTAGATTTTGTGGGCGGAAAACGACATCAAATCCACGGGCAGGTGGGCCAGATCGATGGCAACTTTCCCTGCACCTTGAGCGGCGTCAACGTGAAACAGCGCATCGCGGGCGCGTACGATTTCGCCGATGGCCGCGATGTCATTGAGCGTACCCAGTTCGTTGTTGACCAGCATCAGCGACACCAGAAAGGTGTCTTCGCGCATCGCTTCGCTGACCGCTTGCGCCGTGATCAAACCGTCGGTGTCTGGCACCAGATACGTCACCGCCACACCGGCGTCCTGTAACTGTTTGGCCGTGTCGAGAATCGCCTTGTGTTCGATCTGGCTGGTAATGAGGTGCCCGCCACTGACGCCGCGTGCCGGGGCCACGCCCTTGAGCGCGAGGTTGTTCGATTCGGTGGCGCCGGAGGTCCAGACGATCTGGTCAGCGGTAGCGCCCACCAGTTCGGCGACCTGCTGCCGTGCGTGGTCCACCGACCGCCGAGCCTGCTGGCCATAAGCATGGGAGCTGGACGCCGGGTTGCCGAAGTTGCCGGTAAAACCCAGACACTCGACCATGACCTTGATGACCCGCTCATCCACCGGCGTGGTGGCGGCGTAGTCGAAATACAACGGACGTTTATTCATAAAAGACTCGCAGAGCGTGTTCCGGGATCAGGAAGCTCATAACGGAAACGTCAAAGCGCAGCCTTGTGAGCTGCGCCGATACTTCAGCACGTTAGAAATACCTGATCGGAAGCCGTTAAAGAAGAACAACTTCATTTAAAAGTGCGTAGGAACGCTCCTGAAGTCGAGCTTAACAGGCATCGGGCAACCGGATGAAGCAATGCGTCAGCTAAAGCTTTCAAGAAGTAACGGATACAGAGAAGCCACCAACAGCAGGGCCATGCCCCAATTGAACAGGCGCAACCAGCGGCGGTCCTTCAACACATTGCGTAACAACGTGCCGCACCCGGCCCAGATACCAACGCTCGGCAGGTTGATCACGGCAAACACCGCCGCAATGATGATCACATTGGTGAAATAGCCCTGCATCGGCGTGTAGGTACTGATGGCACCGATGGCCATGATCCACGCCTTGGGATTGACCCATTGGAACGCCGCTGCGCCCAGGTAAGTGATGGGTTTGCTTTCGCCGTTCTCGCTCTCGGAGACCGGACCTGAATGGGCGATTTTCCATGCCAGATAAAGCAAATACGCCGCGCCGACGTAGCGCAACACGGTGTAGAGCAAAGGATAGGTTTGAAACACGGCGCCGAGGCCGAACCCGACGGCGACCACCAGGACAAAGAAACCACAGGTGACGCCCAACATGTGCGGGATGGTGCGGTTAAAGCCGAAGTTCACACCCGATGCCAGCAACATGGTGTTGTTGGGGCCGGGAGTAATCGAGGTGACAAGCGCAAACAGGGCCAGGCCCATCAGCAGATCGAGTGAAAGCGTCATGAGCGGCAGTCCAAAAGGGTCAATCGGGTGTTAAGACCCTATCGCACGCCTTGCGGGAAACCCACGGACAGTTACGGAAAACTTCGAGCGGTACAGTTCTTGATCAGCTTGGTCGACCGTGAAGCTGTACAGCACGCTCGGCGTTCATCTCGCCTTGTTTATCGAAACCAAAGGATTTTTGCGGCTGCCCGAGCAAGGCGGCTTTCCTGGCGTGGTACTCCTCAAAAGACAGACCACGACGGTTCAATTCCTCAAGCGCCAGTTCCTTGGATTCTTCGGCGGTATATGGCCGCAATTCCGGAGACACATGGCTGGCACAACCGGCGAGAACAGAGAGCGCGAGCAGCAGGAAAGTGGCGGTGAGAGTGTTCATTGTTAGCGTCCTGGCATCTGGGTTCGGGGCAATGAACACAGGCTACCTGCGCGGCTTCAAGGGCAGAAATCAACGCTCTCGATAGTGGCTATCAACTTTGGCAAACGTCGTTCTGTTCTCAACCTGCATATCTCCAAAAGATCTATAAATATTTATTTATGTTCTTTTACGGAATAACAGACTCTCTTTATAACACCTCAAGCGCCTCACCCACTGCCGACTGGCCCGCGTCCCATGTCTTTCAAACGAGAGGCTGAGTCAGGACTTGTTTTCATAGCCATTTCCTCATGGAGCGACCCCCATGCAACTGCTGACCTTGCCGCCCTCACCCGCGCTGGCGACCTCGATCCGCGCCACCGCGCAGGTGTTCGAAGATCCGAAATCCCAAGCCTTGCTTGCCCATGTGCAGCAGGTCGCGCCCAGCGAAGCCAGCGTACTGATCAGTGGCGAAACCGGCACTGGCAAGGAGTTGGTGGCGCGGCACATCCACAACCTGAGTACCCGACGCAACCGGCCCTTCGTGGCGGTGAATTGCGGCGCATTTTCCGAATCGCTGGTTGAGGCCGAATTGTTCGGTCACGAAAAAGGTGCATTCACCGGCGCGCTGAACGCCAAGGCCGGCTGGTTCGAGGAGGCCCACGGCGGCACGCTGTTTCTCGATGAAATTGGCGACCTGCCAATGGCGATCCAGGTCAAGCTGCTGCGGGTGCTGCAGGAGCGTGAAGTGGTCCGACTCGGCTCGCGCAAGAGCATTCCCATCGATGTGCGCGTAGTGGCGGCGACTAACGTGCAATTGGAAAAGGCCATCAATGCCGGGCATTTTCGCGAGGACCTGTATTACCGACTCGACGTGGTCAGCCTGGACCTCAGCCCGTTGCGCGAACGCCCCGGCGACATCCTGCCGCTGACCCGGCATTTCATCCAGGTCTACAGTCAACGCTTGGGTTACGGCAGCATCACCCTCAGCAAAGATGCCGAACTGAAACTGCGAGGCTACAGTTGGCCGGGCAACATCCGAGAGCTGGAAAACGTTATTCACCACACGCTGTTGATCTGCCGTAACGGCGTGATTGAACGCGATGACCTGCGCCTGTCCAACATGCGCATCGAGCGTCAGGATGACCAACACGTCGGCACCGATGATTCACCGGAAGCCATGCTGAATCAGGCCTTTCAAAAACTCTTCGCAGAACAGGCCGGTGCACTGCATGAAAAAGTCGAAGATGCGTTGTTGCGCGCAGCCTATCGCTTCTGTCATTACAATCAGGTGCACACCGCTGCCCTGCTGGGTCTGAGCCGTAACGTAACCCGCACGCGGCTGATCAAAATCGGCGAACTGGCAGTCAACAAGCGTCGGGCCACGCAGAATGTCCAGGGCGAGCGCGTGATGCAGTTGTCGATTTAGCCCACCAGATTGCAGTGCAGCGCATCATCGGGGCCAAGCGCCAAGCTGTGCAGCACCTGGAACGAACCGAACGTCACGGTTTTCGCTTGGTGGGCGCGGATCAAACCCCAGAAATCCTGCTCACCCCGCTCAAAGCTGCGAAATGCGGCTTCACCGGCTTCGCGCGTTTGCCATTGCAAGTAGTTGAGTACCCGCCGGCCATCATCGCTGGCCTGGATACTCGCACTCAAGAAGCCACTGAAATCCCGGGCCAGGCGCTCGGTCTGCAGGGACAGGGCCGTCACCAGCGCCGGTTGCCGATGGGGCTCGATCTCGAATTCGATCAATTGGGTGAAGCCGCGGTTGTTTGCTGACAATTGCATGAACAGTCCCCTTCATGTGTAAACCGATTGTTGCGATCCGAAGACCTGCAGGGTAAAACCTCTAGTTAACTAGAGGTCAACAGGCAATGTTCAAATGATCACCCCGGAAAATCTGCATAAAGAACTCACCGTCGGCCAACTGGCCGCCCGCAGCGGTGTGGCGGTCACGGCGCTGCACTTTTATGAGTCCAAGGGTTTGATCAAAAGCAACCGCAATCAGGGCAATCAGCGGCGCTATCCACGAGAAGTGTTGCGGCGGGTGGCGTTGATCAAAGTGGCCCAGCGTCTGGGAATTCCATTGGTGGAGATCGGTGAGGCGCTGAAATCGTTGCCGGATAACCGGGCGCCGACGGCGGCAGACTGGAAGGCGTTGTCAGCGCAGTGGAGCCGGGATCTGGACGCGCGGATCAATCAGTTGATGTTGCTGCGCGACAAGCTCAATGGCTGCATCGGGTGTGGGTGTCTGTCGATGGAGGCGTGTCCACTGCGCAATTTTGGCGATGTGCTGGGGGAGCGTGGGCCGGGAGCGCAGCTGCTGGAATCCGCTGCAGAACCGAAATAGCGACGCGGCCTTCGCGGGCAAGCCCGCTCCCACAGGTACAGTGGTGAACTTGTTCGCGAAGGCGACCTTCTGGTCGGCGAGTGTTTAGAACCCCGGCGCAATTTGCCCTTTATAGCGGGTCAGGATGAACTGCCGCACTTCATCCGAATTCAATGCTTTTGCCAGTTTCTGCAAGCCAGGATCATTGATGTTGTCTGGCCGCGCCACCAGAAACTCGATGTACAAGCTCTTGCCCTTCTCGACGATCAACGCGCTGTTGGTGTCGATCCCCGCTTCAAGTGCGTAGTTGGCGAAGACAAAGGCCAGGTCGACCTGACTCACCGAGCGCGCCAGCAATGCGCCTTCCAGCTCACGAATCTTCAGGTGTTTGGGGTTTTCGATAATGTCCCGCTGGGTGGCCAAGGTGTTGCTCGGGTCCTTGAGTTTGATCAGCCCGGCTTCGTGCAACAGCACCAGCGCACGGCCGGTGTTCACCGGGTCGTTGGGGATCGACACGGTGGCGCCATCCTTGAGCTCGGCGATGTTTTTGATTTTGGTCGAGTAGGCACCGAACGGTTCAATGTGCACGCCGACGACCGGCACCAGATCGGTGTGGCGAGTCTTGTTGTAGTCATCGAGAAACGGGCGGTACTGGTAATAGTTGGCGTCGAGGTTCTTCAGGGCCAATTGCTGGTTGGGCTGGATAAAATCGGTGAAGACTTTGATGTCCAGGTCCACGCCTTCCTTGGCCAGGGTCGGTTTGATGAACTCGAGGATTTCCGCGTGCGGCACCGGGGTCGCGCCGACGATGAGTTTTTCGTTGGCGTGAGCGCTCAACGACACTAAGGCAGCCAGAATGGCCAGGGTCTTTTTCATGCTTTGCTCCTAGACAGATTAAGTGGCCGTCGTGGGGTGGACGTGGGGCCTGTTGTATTTTTTGGATCGAATATTTAACGTCGGCTGTAACGCGCCACCAGTCGGTCGCCGGTCATTTGCAGGGCCTGAACCAGAATCAGCAACAGCACCACCGTGACCACCATGACGTCAGTCTGAAAACGCTGATAACCGTAACGAATCGCCAGATCGCCCAGTCCGCCACCGCCAATCACACCGGCCATCGCCGTGTAATCGACCAGCACGATCGCAGTCACGGTGACCGCCGCCAACAGCCCTCCCCGTGCTTCGGGCAACAAGGTGTGGCGGATGATCTGCCACGTATTCGCGCCCATCGCCTGGGTCGCTTCCACGACACCGCGATCCACTTCGCGCAACGCGGTTTCCACCAACCGTGCAAAAAACGGCGTGCAGCCGACCACCAATGGCGGAATGGTCCCCGGCACACCGAGCGAGGTGCCGACCAGCAGTGTGGTCAGGGGAATCAACACGATCAGCAAAATGATGAACGGCAGCGAACGCAGCATGTTCACGACCACCGACAGCACACGGTAAACGCCGACCGCTTCATGCAACTGGCGCTTGCCGGTCAGAAACAGCACCACCCCCAACGGCAACCCCAGCAGCACGGTGAACCCCAGCGCCGCGCCGAGCATGCTCAGGGTGTCGAGGCAGGCCTGGGCGATGTCGGCCCAATAGATATTTTTCAGCAACTCGGCCATCAATCACGACCAGTCGTGGCGCGGCGGTTTCACGCCGTTGAGTAGCCAGTTGCCAACGACGTGGTACTTCCAGCGCACCGGGTCGTGCAGGGTATGGACCCGGGCGTTGCGCCAGTGCCGGTCGAAATTGTGCTTCTTCAAGGTCGAGCGGGTGCCACCGAGCTCGAAGAGTTTATTGCTGGTTTCGATGGCGATTTCGGTGGTCAGCACTTTGGCCTTGGCCACCGCCAGGGAGGCTTGGGCGATGTTGTCTTCATCGGGCGCCGGACGCGCCGCATCCAGCGCTCGCCCTGCCCGTTCCAGCAAGGCTTCGGCGGCTTCCAGACGGATCTCCAGGCCACCGATCTGAATGATGGTCAGCGGATCTTCACTGGCCTTCGCCACGCCCGCGTCGATCCACGGCCGAGCGTATTGCTGAACGAAAGCAATGGTGTCACGCAGTGCCGCACGGGCAATGCCGGCGTCGATGGCCGCCGTGGTCAATTGCGCGAAGGGGCCGGCCAGCGTTGGCGTTTCATAGGACCGATAGGCCGGGAACAGATTGAACGCCGACACGTGCAAGTCTTCGGCGAGCACGGTGCCGCTGGACGTTGTGCGCTGACCGATGCTGTCCCAGTCATCCACGATCACCAACCCTTTTGATCCGCGTTCGACGAAGGCCAACTGCCCCTTCTGTTCTTCATCCAGCGCCAGCACCGCCAGCCAGTGAGCATAGAGCGAACCGGTGCAATAACCCTTGCGCCCGTTGATCACATGACCATCGCCATAGCGGCGGATCGTCGCCTGGATGTCCTGCACGTTTTTGCCGCCGGTTTCCGACAAGGCATTGGCAAAGCGATGCCCTTGCAGCGCCAGCTCGAAAAAATGCGCCTGCTGTTCGGGTGTGCCTTGCAGGCGGATGTCTTCGAGCAGGCAATAGTGGTTTTGCGGGATCTGCCCCAGAGAAGGATCGGCAGCCGAGATGATCGCGATGACCTGCGCCAGCACCGCACAGGACACCTGAGCACCACCAAATGCCTTCGGCACGCTGATACCCCACAGTCCACTGTTGGAATACAGATCGACGATCTCGACGGGCACCTGTCGGGTGCGGTCGCGTTCGGCGTCCTGCTCCAGCAATACAGCGGCAACGCGCTCGGCGACGCGCAAGGCTTCGGTGTCATCGGCGATCCGATGGGCGGCCGGCGGGTTGATCGGATAAACGGCAGATTCAGGCATTTGAGGTTCCGGGCAGCAGTGTTTATCAGAGCCATTGCAGCTTCTGTGCCGAGGTCCCGCGCCAATGTTTTCGGGCAGTTGACGGGGTTTTTCAAGTCCTGGCGTCACGCAGCCCAGCAATCTGCTGCTTCGCTGTTGATGGCTGAACAGTGTTGCTGCTCGTCGGGTGCGCGGATGCCAACAAGGGAGTGACCTATATTTATCCGGTCGGAAATCGGCACAGGACACCTTTTCACCCACAACAACAAACAGGGAGATTCATCATGAGCGTTAAACCCATTCCAGAGGGTTATCACAGCATCACCCCGTACCTGGGCATTCAAAAAGCCGCCGAAGCCATCGAGTTCTACAAGAAGGCCTTCGGTGCCATCGAAGTCATGCGCCTGGCCATGCCGGACGGCGGGATCGGGCATGCCGAACTGCGGATCGGCGACTGCCCGGTCATGCTCGGCACACCTTGCGACCAGGGTCCATTGAGCAACCCGGACAAGTCACCGTCGGTGGGCCTGCATCTGTATGTGACGGACGTGGACAAGTCCTATAAACAGGCGATTGACGCGGGCGGCACGGTGGTGTCCGAGGTCAAGGATCAGTTTTACGGCGACCGCTCCGGGACGTTGAAAGATCCGTATGGGCACTTGTGGTTCCTGGCCACGCGCAAGGAGGATTTGACTCAAGCGCAGATTGAGCAGCGGGCTAAGGAAATGTTTCAGCAGGGTTGAGATCGTTGTTGCCACTTCTGGCCCCTTCGCGAAAGAGGCCTCACCGTCAACACACATTTCAGACCTGAAAAAAACCCGCTGACGGGCCACCGGTTCAGCGGGCTTTTTTTACGCGCAACATGGAACCCATGCGAGTCAGATGGACTGCAACGGCATGGTCAGCTCAACCCGCAACCCGTCCGGCTGACTGTTGAAATGCAAGGTGCAGCCGCAACGCTGGACAATCGCCTGGACAATGGCCAGCCCCAACCCGCAACCGGTGCTCTGACCGTTGCGCCAGAAGCGTTGGGTCAGGTGTTGCAAGTCCTCTTCGGCGATACCCGGGCCATGGTCGCGAACCAGAAAACGCACACGGTTGCCGGTGGTTTCCAGGCTCAACTCCACCGCCCCATCCCCAGGGGTGTGGCGCAAGGCGTTATCGAGCAGGTTGCGCAACGCAGCAATCGACAACACGGCGGGCATCTGCACCGGCGCAGTGGAGAATGTGCTCGGCATCTGCAGTCTGATGCGTTGGCGATCACCGCTGGCCGCATCCTGAATCGCCAGTTTCGCCACTTGCTCGGCGCTGCACTGCACACCGTCGTCAAACGACAGGCTGCCCTCGACCCGCGCCAGCAACAGCAATTGTTCAAGGGTGCGGTGCATGCGGTCAGCGCCCTCTTCGGCCCGGGCCAGTGATTGATCCCGAGACGCGCCGTCGGTCATGCGCGCCACTTGCAGGTGGGTCTTGATGGCGGTCAGCGGGCTGCGCAGTTCGTGCGCCGCGTCGCCGGTCAGGCGTCTTTCGCGCTCGATGGTCTTGCCGATGCGCTGCAACAGCTGATTCTGGGTTTCCAGCAGCGGTTGCAGTTCACTCGGCAGCGGCTGAATCTGCAAGGGTTCAAGGGAGTCGGCGCTGCGGCGCATCAAGGCATCGCGCATCCGGTTGAGCGGCGCCAGACCTTGTCCGATACCGAGCCACAACAGGCACAGACAACCGAGCAACGCCACCCCGACAGGCACCGACGCCGCCAGCAGAATCGACATGTTCAATGCCTCGCGCTCGATTTGCCGGTCGGCCGTGGTAATGCGCAGGTCACCCCGGGCCAACGTGAAACTGCGCCACGGCGCACCATCAATCATCTGATCGTGGAAACCCATTTTTTCGGCTTCCAGTTTTTGTTCGGGATCGCTGTGACTGCGAGCGAGAATTTCCCCACGCAATGAACTGACCTGACAGGCCATGCCACCCGGAATGTTCAGTTGCTCCGCACTGAAATGGGTGCCCTCGCCTTTGCTCGGCAATGCCGGCAATTGTTCCAGCAACCCGGCGACCATCCGCGCTGAAGCCACCAGCCGCTGGTCGAGGGAAAACATCATTTGGTTACGCAAGTCGCTGAGCATCCAGGCTGCCGCCAGGGCCCAGATCAAGGCAAAAGCGGCGCCAAGAGTCAGGCTCAGGCGCAAACGCAGGCTCATCACTTCGACTGTTCTCCGCCATCAGCCGGCCCCAGGCGATAGCCCAGGCCGCGCACGGTTTCGACGATGCCGTTGCCGAGTTTGCGCCGCAGGTGATGGATGTGCACGTTGAGGGCGTTACTTTCCAGTTCGTCGTTGAAACCGTAGACGCTGTCCTTGAGTTGCTCGGTGGAGAGCACGCGCCCGCGGTTATGCAACAAAGCCTGCAATAACGCCTGCTCGCGGCGCGACAGGTCGACGGGTTGTCCGCCGAGCAAGGTTTCGCGACTGCTGGGGTCGTACGTCAGGCGACCGTGCTCGATCAAGTTGACACTGCGCCCCGCCACGCGTCGCAACAAGGTGTGCAGGCGCGCGGCAAGCTCACGCAGATCGAAAGGTTTAAGCAGGTAATCATCCGCACCGGCTTGCAAGCCATCGACGCGATCCATTACTGAATCGCGCGCGGTGAGAATCAGCACCGGAATCTCCAGGCCATTGTGACGCAGCTGTTGTAGCAGCTTGAGGCCATCCTCATCGGGAAGACCGAGGTCGAGCACCATGACGTCAAACTCCGCGACCTTGAGCATCGCTCGCGCCGACGACGCGGTGGCGACGTGCTCGACCGTCAGGCCCTGTGCGGTGAGCCCGGCAACAATGCCGCTGGCAATCAGCTCATCGTCTTCACAAACCAGTACGTGCATGGGAGCCCCGCAGAAAAAGGTGATTAAGCCGTTGGCCGATTAAGCGGACATTATGCCGCAAGCACCATGACAACAAGGCCGGCACGGTTAATCACTGGTTAATCGCCACCTCCCATTGTGCACCTCACCTGCACAGGGATAAGGCTTACCCATGCGTCGTCTGTTTCTATTTTTTGTCCTCTTGATCTCGGGTCTGGCCCAGGCAGGGACCAATCCGTTCGATACCAAACCTGAATTTCTGCCGGTGGAAAAGGCGTTCGCTTTCACCTCTGAACGCCTTGAGACGGGTGAGACCCAGCTCTATTGGCAGATCACGGACGGTTATTACCTTTATCAGAAGCGCCTCAAATTCGACGGTTTGCCTGCTGAGCAGCACCCCGTGCTACCTGAAGGCGAAGCGCACAGTGATGAGTTCTTTGGCGAACAACAGGTTTACCGCCAGGGCCTGGAACTGAAGATCCCGGCCGGCGCGACCGGTCAGATCAAAGTCGGTTTCCAGGGCTGTGCCGATGCAGGCTTGTGTTACCCGCCGCAAACGCAGGTGGTGGATTTGGGCGGCAACGTCACGGTTGCCGCAAACGAAGCACCGGATCAAGCCTTGGCCAGCGACCTGCAACAGCGGGCACTGGGCTGGAGTTTGCTGGTGTTTTTCGGTTTGGGGCTGTTGCTGGCGTTCACCCCTTGCTCGTTGCCGATGCTGCCTATCCTGGCTGGTTTGATTGTGGGCAGCGGCGCCACCTCTAAACGTGGTTTTGCCCTGGCGGGCAGCTATGTGGTCAGCATGGCGCTGGTGTATGCGGCGATGGGCGTATTGGCCGCACTGCTCGGTGCGAACGTGCAAGCGTTGCTGCAAAACCCGTGGCTGCTGGGCAGTTTCGCGGCGGTGTTCGTGTTGCTGGCATTGCCGATGTTCGGTTTCTTCGAACTGCAACTGCCGGTGGCCGTGCGCGACCGCCTGGAAAATGTTTCACGCAATCAGCGTGGCGGCAGTCTGGTCGGTGCCGGTGCACTGGGCGCCTTGTCTGGTCTGCTGGTGGGGCCGTGCATGACCGCGCCGTTGGCCGGCGCCCTGCTCTATATCGCGCAAAGTGGTAATGCACTGCATGGCGGACTGATTCTGTTTGCCATGGGCATCGGCATCGGTGTGCCACTGCTGTTGCTGGTGACGATCGGCAACCGCTTCCTGCCCAAACCGGGCGCCTGGATGAACCTGCTCAAAGGCGTGTTTGGTTTCCTGTTCCTCGCCACTGCACTGCTGATGTTGCGCCCGGTACTGGATCAATCGCTCTGGATCGGTTTGTGCGGCGCGCTGCTGTTGATTGCCGCTTACAGTGCCTGGCGCCAGTCCAGTGGTTTTGGTCGAACGGCGCAGGTGTTCGGCGCCGGTTCATTGCTGCTCGGTTTGTGGGGCAGCCTGCTGATGATAGGCGCTGCAGGTGGCAGCGATGACCTGTTTCAACCGCTGCAGGTCTATCGCGGCTCCAACACGGCCAGTGCCTCTGCACCGGTCGGCCACGAGGCTTTCACCACGATCAAAGACCCCAATGCGCTGCAACAGGAACTGGACGCGGCGCGGGCGCAGGGCCAATGGGTGCTGCTCGATTACTACGCCGACTGGTGCACCTCCTGCAAAGTCATGGAAAAACAGGTCTTCGGTAAAGCCCACGTGATGCAAGCGTTGAGCGATGTGCGCTTGCTCCGGCTCGACGTCACCGCCGACAATGCCGCCAGCCGCGAACTGCTCGGCCGTTATAAAGTGCCGGGGCCACCGAGTTTCCTGTGGATCGGCGCCGACGGCGAAGAGCGTCGCAGCCAGCGCATCACCGGCGAGGTCGATGCCGACACCTTCCTGCAACGCTGGACCACTACCCGAGACGCCCGTTAATGCTGACTTTCACCCTCGGCACCTTTGCCATCGCGCTTAACCACCTGCTGCTGATCAGTGCTCTGGCGCTGGCAACGTTTGTCGGCTGGCGGGTGGCCAAGCGCGGTGGCGATAATCCCGAGTCGGTGCTGTTCAGCCTGTTCCTGATCGGCATGCTGGCGGCCAGGGTCAGTTTCGTGGCGGTGTATTGGGCACACTATCGCAACGATCCGTGGCAGATCATCGACCTGCGCGACGGTGGTTTCCTGGCCTGGCCTGGCGTGATTGTGCTGCTGCTTGCCAGCCTGTATCGCGGCTGGCGCCGTCCGGGTTTACGCCGGCCGCTGGGCTTTGGCGTAGGCAGCGGCCTGGCGTTCTGGCTGCTGGCAACGTTCTCCCTGAGCATTTACGAACAAGGCACGCGCCTGCCTGAAATCTCCTTGCGCAATGCCGCCGGCGAAACTGTGCAACTGGCCGATTACAAGGGTGGCCCGCTGGTGATCAATCTCTGGGCGACCTGGTGCCCGCCCTGCCGTCGGGAAATGCCGGTGCTGGAAAACGCCCAGCAGCAACGCCCGGACTTGACCTTCCTGTTCGTCAATCAGGCCGAAAGCATGCAAAGCGTCAGCACGTTCCTGGAAACCCAGGGCCTGAGCCTGAGCAACGTGTTGTTCGATGGCAGCGGTCGCCTGGGCCAAGCCGTGGGTTCCATGGCATTGCCGACTACGCTGTTCTATAGCAATGACGGTCGCCTGCTGGGCAGCCATTTGGGCGAACTCTCGCAAGCCAGCCTCGCCCGTGCCCTGGAAAACTTCGACACCCCCCTCCTTCTGCCACACCGTCCACCCCTTCAAGGAAACTGCCATGCCACGCCTCCGCCACCTGCTGACGCTCACCCTGGGCGCAGCCCTGCTGCACCTGCCGTCGGTACAGGCCGCCGAAGAACTGCCTGAAGCGATCAAGAAGATCGAAGCCAAGGGTGCGAAAATCGTCGGCCAGTTCGACGCGCCTGACGGCTTGCGCGGTTATGCGGCGCAATACCAAAACCGTGGCATGGCGCTGTACCTGACCCCGGATGGCAAGCATGTGTTGCTCGGCAATCTCTACGATGCTGACGGCAACGACCTGACCTCCGCGCCGTTGCAGAAGCTGGTCTACGCACCGATGTCGAAGGAAGTCTGGGGCAAGATGGAAGCCAGTAACTGGATCGGCGACGGCAAAAAAGATGCCCCGCGTGTTGTCTACCTGTTCAGCGATCCGAACTGCCCTTACTGCAACGTCTTCTGGGAGCAGGCGCGGCCGTGGGTCAAGGCTGGCAAGGTGCAATTGCGCCACATCATGGTCGGCATCATTCGCGAAGACAGCCCGGGTAAATCGGCTGCACTGCTGGCGGCCAAAGACCCGGGCAAAGCGCTGGAAGAACACGAAAAGGCTGGCAAGGACAGCTCACTCAAAGCGCTGAAAGAAGTCCCTCCAGCGATTCAGGCAAAACTGGCGGCGAACATGCAGTTGATGGAAGACCTGGAGTTGCAGGCCACGCCAGCGATTTTCTATATGGACGACAAGGGTGAACTGCAACAACAGCAAGGTGCGCCTTCGCCGGAAAAACTGGCGAAAATCCTCGGGCCGAAGTGAACCCACTGGTGCGCCAGTCCGACGGCATGGCACGTTTTGCGGCACGTACTGCATCGCGCCGAAATAGGCGCTGACAGGCCAGTGGCTGCAAACGAGGACACCGCATGCCGGTGTTCGCACGTCGCACCCAGTCTCAGTATCAATTCTTCTTCCCAATTGACAATCATTATCATCAAGCCTAGCTTATTGCTCAATGTGTCGGACGGCTCAAGTCTGCGTGCCGTCCCACCAACCTATTGGCAGCAAGGTGATTTCCATGACGGAACAAGTATTCACAAGCAGGTGCGACTCACCGCTACTTCAGGCCTTCGTCGAGAATCGACTGATACTGGTCAAGATTGCCGCTCGCATCACCGGTTGCAGGTCACGTGCTGAAGACGTCGTGCAGGATGCGTTTTTCCGGTTGCAATCAGCGCCGCCGATCACGACTTCATTCAAGGCCCAACTCAGCTATCTGTTCCAGATCGTGCGCAACCTGGCGATCGACCACTACCGCAAACAGGCGTTGGAGCAGAAGTATTCCGGCCCTGAAGAGGAAGGTTTGAACGTGATGATTCAAGGTGCGTCACCCGAAACCTCGCACATCAATTTCTCGACCCTTGAGCACATTGCCGACGCGCTGACGGAACTGCCGAGCCGTACCCGCTACGCTTTCGAGATGTACCGGCTGCACGGAGTACCGCAAAAGGATATTGCCAAGGAACTCGGCGTTTCGCCGACCCTGGTGAACTTCATGATCCGCGATGCGCTGGTGCACTGCCGCAAAGTGTCGGGGCGTCAGGCGGATACATTTATCCGTCGCTAACATCTGAATTTCAGCCACCCGTGGCGCGCGTCATCAGGTTCGCGGCACCGGCACCACCGCGATCTTGTACGGGTCGAAAATCTTCAGCATCTCGCCATTGTCCCGCAGGCCTTGCAACAACTTGCCGAATGCCTCGCCACTGATGGGTGCGGTCGGGCGCAGGATGGCGTAGTGGTGATAGACCTGATCGATGCGCTGGGACACCAGCAACTGATCGGCAACTTTATCGTTGCGCAGCAGGTAATCGCTCAGATAAGAGCGCGTCACCAAGGCGATGTCCGCTCGACCGCGCAGCACCATCAGCAAATTGCTGTCGTGGGAATAGGTCAGCGTAGCGTTGTAGTTCTGCGCGAGGAATTTAGGCTCGGCGTTGAAGTTGGCGAATTCGTAGTGATAGCCGCTGAACAGGGCCAGGCGCTTGCCGGTGAGGTCGGTAAAATAACTCTGCTGTCGATCCGGCAGGCGTTGCGCGACAAAAATCTCGGCGTCTTCAAGGCCCATGTCAACGTTGGTGTGGGGAATGTCCTGCCACCCCCATTGCGGGTTCTCGAAAATAGCCATGTCGACCCGGCCCTGCTTGAAATCACCGAAGCGCCGGGGAATGGAGGTGGGTACCAGGACAAAATGATAGTCACTTTGTTCTCGATTCAACGCCTCGACCAATTGTGGCAGCAGGCCGGTGTCGGCACCGGATTCCGGACGGATCGTGTAAGGCGGAAAATGGGCGGCGCCCACCCGCACCAGTTGCGCAGCCTGGGACGGCAAAACCCAGAGCGCCGCAAGCGACGCCAGCAAA
This sequence comes from Pseudomonas sp. S2_F03, assembly GCF_054668335.1. Taxonomy (NCBI): domain Bacteria; kingdom Pseudomonadati; phylum Pseudomonadota; class Gammaproteobacteria; order Pseudomonadales; family Pseudomonadaceae; genus Pseudomonas; species Pseudomonas sp. S2_F03. Next base: position 1,048,979 of record NZ_CP162759.1, read on the forward strand.
AGCCGCGAAGCCGTCCTGATTGGCGAAGACATCAAAACAACCACTCCCCAAAAATACGCATCAATGCATTCAAGCTAGGCGGTTTCAGCCACTTAGCCAGTTTCCCTGGTCCGGCACAACCTTACTGCTTTTCTTCGAGTACGAGAATCAGTGCCTCATCGGCCAATTGATCGAGGCTCATGCTGCCGCCAGCGCGAAACCAGGTCGTGGTCCAGGACAGCGCGCCCGTCAGGAAACGACGCGTGATGAACACATCGCCGCGAATAAAACCCGCCTCTTTGGCTTCACCCAGCACTTGCAGCCAGAGCTCTTCATAAATGTCACGCAGCGCCAACACCTGCGCCTGCCCTTCTTCGGATAACGAGCGCCACTCATACACCAGCACCGCCATGGCCTCGCCGCTGCCCCCCCATGATCGACTGCAATTCGCAGCGGATCAGCGCCAGTACGCGCTCGCGCACATTACCGGCGTCGGCCAGGGCTGCATGCATCAATGCCGTGTTGTAGCGGATGGTTTCTTCCATCACGGCCCGCAGGATTTCATCCTTGCTTTTGAAATGATGAAAAATGCTGCCTGACTGTATGCCCACGGCCCCCGCCAGGTCGCGCACCGTGGTGCGTTCATAACCTTTGTTGCGGAACAGATGAGCCGCCACTTGCAGCAGTTTGCCGCGGGCGCTGTCCGGGTCGGTCAATTGGCCGTTGTCGACCAATTCGCGCATGACCCTCAGGGCTTTTTGCTCGTCCACCCGTTCTCTCCTACAGTCGATCAATCAAATACACCGCTCGCCGCTAAAACTGCGGGGTTGCGCGGGCAATCTAAGCTGGCCGCGGCAACCAAGCAAGCGCTCGGGCAGAAGATATTTCAGACGTTTACAAACCAAGCGCTTGCTTGGTAGTCTCGATCCACTTCAGTGGGAGGTGGTTATGGAGTTGACTGTGCCTAAAACGATTCGCATCGGCTGCGCCAGCGCCTTCTGGGGTGACACCTCGACCGCCGCCGCGCAGTTGGTGGAAGGTGGACGCCTGGACTATCTGGTTTTCGACTACCTGGCTGAAATCACTATGTCGATCATGGCCGGCGCGCGGATGAAAGATCCGCAAGCCGGCTATGCGGGCGACTTCATCGAAGTGCTCAGCCCACTGCTCACCCGCCTCGCCGAACAGAACATTCGCGTCATCAGCAATGCCGGCGGTGTCAATCCGCAAGCGTGTGCTGCCGCGCTTCAGGCGGCGTGCGACAAGGCCGGCGTCGCCCTGAAAATCGCGGTGCTACTGGGCGATGACCTGCAACCGCAATTCAAACAACTGAGCAACAGCGGCATTCATGAAATGTTCAGCGGCGCACCGTTGCCGCCCATGTGCGTCTCGACCAACGCCTACCTGGGCGCGCCGGGCATCGTCGAAGCCTTGCGCCTGGGCGCGGAAATCGTCATCACCGGTCGCGTGGTCGACAGTGCCGTGGTCAGCGCTGCGCTGGTGCATGAGTTCGGTTGGTCCTGGCATGACTACGACAAGCTGGCGCAAGCCGCGCTGGCCGGCCACATCATCGAATGCGGCGCCCAATGCACCGGCGGCAATTTCACCGACTGGCGCGACGTACCCGATTACGAACACATCGGCTTCCCCATCGTCGAGGTAGGTGCCGACAGCCAGTTCATCGTCAGCAAGCCCGAAGGCTCTGGTGGCCTGGTCACGCCCCTGACCGTTGGCGAGCAAATGCTCTATGAAATCGGCGACCCACGGGCGTACCTGTTGCCCGATGTCGTGTGCGATTTCACCCAGGTCAAACTCCGGCAACACGGTAAAAACGCGGTTCAGGTGCACGGTGCCAAAGGCCTGCCGCCGACCGGTCAGTACAAAGTCAGCGCGACGTATCCGGACGGCTTCCGCTGCACCGCCAGTTGCCTGATCGCGGGCATCGATGCAGTCGCCAAGGCACATCGGGTCAGCGAAGCGATCATCAACAAGACCTCGCAAATGTTCAGCCAGCGTGGGTGGGCGCCCTACAGCGAAGTGAACATTGAACTGCTCGGCAGCGAAGCCACTTACGGCCCCCACGGCCAGCGCCGGGACAGCCGCGAAGTGGTGATCAAACTCGCCGTGCGCCACCCGAACAAACAAGCATTGATCATGTTCTCCCGGGAAATCGCCCAAGCCGCAACGGGCATGGCGCCGGGGCTGACCGGAATCGTCGGTGGACGGCCAACGGTGTATCCGCTGATCCGCCTGTTCTCCTTCCTTATCGACAAAACCTTCTGCACGCTGGACATTAACCTCAACGGCCAGCGCTATGCCTGCGCCCTGCCCGCGCTCGATGTGCTCGACACCGCAGACCTGCCCGTCGCCTTCGAACCGCCCACACCCACAGACCGCGCCGATGCCAGCGTGCCCCTGGTCAAACTCGCCGTGGCCCGCTCTGGCGACAAGGGCAATCACAGCAACATCGGCGTCATGGCCCGCGACCCCGAGTACCTGCCGTGGATCGCCGAAGCGCTGACACCCGAGGTGATGGTCGACTGGATGAGCCACGTCCTCGATCCTCTTCACGGGCGCGTGGAACGTTGGTATTTGCCCGGCACCCACAGCCTGAATTTTCTACTGGAAAACGCCCTCGGCGGCGGTGGCGTGGCCAGCCTGCGGATCGATCCGCAAGGCAAAGCCTTCGCCCAGCAGCTGCTGGAGATCCAGATTCCGGTGCCTCAGCGCATCGCCGACCAGGTCAACTAGAGGACTGTCGCCATGGCTTACGATTCGATTTTCAAAGCCGATTTGTTTGCGGGCCAAACCATCATTGTCACCGGCGGCGGCAGCGGCATCGGCCGGTGTACCGCGCATGAACTGGCGGCCCTCGGCGCGCACGTGCTGCTGGTCGGGCGCAAGGCCGACAAGCTGAAAAGCGTCGCCGCCGAGATTGCCGAAGACGGTGGCAAGGCGGATTGGGCCACCTGCGATATTCGTGAGGAAGAAGCGGTCAAGCACCTGGTCAGCGAGCTGATTCGCAAACACGGGCCGATCCACGGGCTGGTCAACAATGCCGGCGGGCAATACCCGTCACCCCCTGGCCTCGATCAATCAGAAAGGTTTCGAGACCGTGGTGCGCACCAATCTGGTGGGCGGTTTCCTGATGGCCCGGGAAGTGTTCAATCAATCCATGAGCAAGCATGGCGGCGCCATCGTCAACATGCTCGCCGACATGTGGGGCGGCATGCCTGGTATGGGGCATTCCGGTGCTGCGCGTTCGGGCATGGACAACCTGACCAAGACCGCTGCATTCGAATGGGGTTACGCCGGGGTGCGGGTCAACGCGGTGGCGCCGGGGTGGGTCGCGTCCAGCGGTATGGACACTTACGAAGGCGCTTTCAAAGCGGTGATTCCGACCTTGCGCGAACACGTGCCGCTGAAACGCATCGGGACGGAATCGGAAGTGAGCGCGGCGATTGTGTTCCTGCTCAGCCCGGCCGCGGCATTTGTCAGCGGCAGCACCTTGCGCATCGACGGTGCCGCGAGCCTGGGCGGTCGCGCCTGGCCGATCCACAAGGCTACCAACAGTGAGTCGTACAACGGTTTTCACCGCGCGTACTTACCAGAAGTGCTCAAGGACAAGGAATAAGCCATGCCGGTGATTCAATCGCATGTGGACCCGTTCAGCGCCCAGTTCGCCCAGAACCGTGACGCGATGCTGGCCGTGATCGAACACGTCCGCCAGCTCGAACAGAACCTGTTGAACAAGGCCGCCGAAGCCAAACCAAAATTCGACAAACGCGGGCAACTGCTACCGCGCGAACGTCTCAACCTGCTGCTCGACCCCGGTGCTCCGTTCCTCGAACTGGCGAGCCTGGCCGGCTACAAGCTGCACGATGATAAGGATGGCAGTGCTGCCGGCGGTGGCTTGATTGCCGGGATCGGTTACGTGTCCGGCGTACGGGTGCTGGTGGTGGCGAACAACAGCGCGATCAAGGGCGGCACCATTTCCCCCAGCGGATTGAAAAAGTCCCTGCGCCTGCAACAGATCGCCATGGAGAACAAACTGCCGGTGATCACCCTCGCCGAAAGCGGTGGCGCCAACCTGAACTACGCCGCGGACATTTTCGTCGAAGGCGCGCGCAGCTTCGCCAACCAGGCGCGGATGTCGGCCATGGGTTTGCCCCAGATCACGGTGGTGCACGGCTCGGCCACTGCGGGGGGTGCTTATCAGCCGGGCTTATCGGACTACGTGGTGGTCGTACGCGGCAAGGCCAAGTTGTTTCTCGCCGGCCCGCCCCTGCTCAAAGCGGCGACCGGCGAAGTCGCCACCGATGAAGAACTGGGCGGCGCCGAGATGCATGCGCAAACCGCCGGCACCGCCGAATACCTGGCCGAGAACGATGCCGACGGTGTGCGACACGTGCGCGAAATCGTCAGCCTGCTGCCGTGGAACGAACAGTTGCCCTGGTTACCCGAACGTCAATATGAAGAACCGCTCTACCCCATCGATGAGCTGTTGGGCCTGATCCCTGACGACCCGAAAAAACCCTATGACGTGCGCGACATCGTTGCCCGTATCGCCGACGGTTCGAATTTCCTTGAGTTCAAGGGTGAGTTCGATCAACAGACCGTTTGTGGCCAACTGAAAATTCAGGGGCGAGCCTGCGGTTTTATCGGCAACAACGGCCCGATCACACCCAAGGGCGCCAGCAAGGCTGCGCAGTTCATCCAGCTCTGCGACCAAAGCCAGACGCCGCTGCTGTTTTTCCACAACACCACCGGGTTCATGGTCGGCACCGAATCGGAACAACAAGGCGTGATCAAGCACGGCGCCAAGATGATTCAAGCCGTGGCGAACGCTCGGGTGCCGAAACTGACGATTGTCGTCGGTGGCTCGTATGGCGCCGGCAACTACGCGATGTGTGGTCGCGGCCTCGACCCGCGTTTCATCTTCGCCTGGCCCAACAGTCGCACCGCCGTAATGGGCGGCACCCAGGCCGGCAAGGTGCTGCGAATCGTCACCGAGGCCAAGCAGCTCAAGGACGGCTTGGTGCCCGACCCGAAAATGCTCGACATGCTGGAACAGGTCACCGCGCAAAAACTCGACAGCCAGTCCACCGCTCTCTATGGCAGCGCCAATCTGTGGGATGACGGGCTGATCGATCCGCGGGACACCCGGACGTTGCTGGGTTACTTGCTGGATATCTGCCACGAGGCCGAAGTGCGGCCATTGCAAGCCAACAGTTTTGGCGTCGCGCGTTTTTGATGGATCGTTCCCACGCTCTGCGTGGGAACGCAGCCCGGGACGCTCTGCGTCCCAAAGCGGACGCAGAGCGTCCATAGAGGCATTACCACGCGGAGCGTGGGAACGATCAGGAGAACAACAAAAATGATCTTCACCCAGGAACACGAAGCACTGCGCCGCACCGTCCGCCAATTCGTCGATCACGAGATCAACCCTCACGTCGAAGAATGGGAAAAGGCCGGTCGTTTTCCGATCCACGAGATCTTCCGCAAGGCCGGCGATCTCGGCCTGCTGGGCATATCAAAACCGGAAAAATTCGGCGGCATGGGGCTGGACTACAGCTACTCCATTGTCGCCGCCGAAGAGTTCGGCACTATCCATTGCGGCGGCATTCCGATGTCCATCGGCGTGCAGACCGACATGTGCACCCCGGCGCTGGCGCGGTTCGGTTCCGATGAATTGCGCGACGAGTTTCTGCGCCCGGCCATTACCGGTGAACAGGTCGGCTGCATCGGCGTCTCGGAAGTCGGTGCCGGTTCCGACGTCGCCGGGCTGAAAACCACCGCCCGCAAGGACGGCGACGACTACGTGATCAACGGCAGCAAGATGTGGATCACCAACTCGCCAAGCGCCGATTTCATCTGCCTGCTGGCCAACACTTCGGACGACAAGCCGCACATCAACAAATCGCTGATCATGGTGCCGATGAACACGCCAGGCATCAGCCTCAGTTCGCACCTGGACAAACTCGGCATGCGCAGTTCGGAAACCGCCCAAGTGTTTTTCGACAACGTGCGGGTGCCTCAGCGTAACCGCGTCGGCCATGAAGGGGCCGGGTTCATGATGCAAATGCTGCAGTTCCAGGAAGAACGCCTGTTCGGCGCGGCAAACATGATCAAGGGCCTGGAGTATTGCGTCGACAGCACCATCGAGTACTGCAAGGAACGCAAAACCTTTGGCAGTGCACTGATCGACAATCAGGTCATTCACTTCCGCCTGGCAGAGCTGCAAACCGAAATCGAATGCCTGCGGGCGCTGGTCTATCAGGCCACCGAGCAATACGTCAAAGGCCAGGACGTCACTCGCCTTGCCTCCATGGCCAAACTCAAGGCCGGGCGTCTGGGCCGCGAAGTCAGCGACAGCTGCCTGCAATATTGGGGTGGCATGGGTTTCATGTGGGACAACCCGGTCGCCCGTGCTTACCGTGACGTGCGACTGGTGTCGATTGGCGGCGGCGCCGACGAAATCATGTTGGGGATCATCTGCAAACTCATGGGCATTCTGCCGGGGAAAAAGAAATGAGCCCCCTGCCCGATTGCCAGACGTTGCTGTTGGAGCCGCATAACGGCGTGCTGCACATCACCCTCAATCGCCCGGAAAGTCGCAATGCCATGAGTTTGCAGATGGTCGCCGAACTGCGCTCGGTACTCGGGGCGGTGCGCGATGATCGCGCGGTTCGGGCCTTGGTGATTGGCGGCGCCGGCGGGCATTTCTGTGCCGGTGGCGACATCAAGGACATGGCCAACGCTCGCGCTCAAGGCCCGAGCGCCTACCGCGAGTTGAATCGGGCGTTCGGCGCCCTGCTACAAGAAGTACAACACGCGCCACAAGTGGTGATCACGGTGCTGCAAGGCGCGGTGTTAGGGGGCGGCCTGGGGCTGGCATGCGTCAGCGATGTCGCCCTGGCCGATCACTTGGCGCAATTCGGTTTGCCGGAAACCAGCCTCGGTTTGCTGCCCGCGCAAATAGCCCCCTTCGTGGTCCAGCGCATCGGCCTGACCCAGGCCCGGCGACTGGCGCTGACTGCCGCGCGTTTCGACGGTACGCAGGCGCGGCGCATGGGCCTGGTGCATTTTGTCGAACATGACGCGCAAGCACTGGCCGAGCGCCTCGATGAAATCCTCGCCCATGTGCTGTGCTGCGCGCCGGGTGCTAATGCGACGACTAAAAAACTGCTGCTGGCGAGTGCCGGGCAACCGTCGGATGCGTTGCTGGATGAAGCGGCGCAATGGTTTAGCGAGGCAGTGACCGGGGCGGAAGGTGTCGAGGGGGACGATGGCTTTCGTACAAAAGCGTAAACCGGGATGGGCCTCCTGAAAGCATCGAGGCAAGCCCGCTCCCACAAGAGATCTTCAGCATAAAGAGATCCAATGTGGGAGCGGGCTTGCCCGCGATGGGGTCATCACATTCACCGCAAACCAAGGGAACAGAATATGCCCGGACTCAGAAAAATCCTGATTGCCAACCGCGGTGAAATCGCCTGCCGTATCCAGCGTACTGCGCAAGCGCTGGGCTATCGCACGGTTGCAGTGTTCAGCGATGCCGACGCCGATGCCCTGCATGTGCACATGGCCGACGAAGCCATCAACATCGGCCCTGCCCCGGTGCAGCAGTCTTATCTGAACGTCCCGGCCATCATCGACGCCGCCCGGCGCACGGGGGCCGATGCGATCCACCCCGGCTACGGTTTTCTCTCGGAAAACGCCGGCTTCGCCCTTGCCTGCCGCGACGCCGGCATCACCTTCATCGGCCCCAGCCCCGAAGCCATCAAGCTGATGGGCAGTAAACATCTGTCGAAAATCGCCATGATCGAGGCCGGCGTGCCGTGTGTCAGAGGCTATCAAGGTGCCGAACAGGACGACACCACCCTGAGCCGCGAAGCCGAGCGCATTGGTTATCCGTTGATGATCAAGGCCAGTGCGGGCGGGGGCGGACGTGGCATGCGCCTGGTGCCGGATGCCAGCGAGTTGTTGGAACAACTGCGCACCGCACGCTCCGAAGCGCAGCATGGTTTTGGCAGCGACGAACTGATCCTCGAACAAGCGTTGATCGACCCGCGCCACGTCGAGATTCAGCTGTTCGGCGATCAACACGGTAACCTCATCTACCTCGGAGAACGCGACTGTTCGATCCAGCGCCGCCATCAAAAAGTCATCGAAGAAGCGCCCTGCCCGGTGATGACCAGCGAGTTGCGCCAGGCCATGGGCGAGGCCGCGCTCAAGGCTGGCAGGGCGGTGAATTACGTCGGCGCAGGCACCGTGGAGTTTCTGCTGGATGCGCGCGGGCAATTCTACTTTCTGGAAATGAACACCCGGTTGCAAGTGGAACACCCGGTCACTGAATTGATCACCGGGCTGGACCTGGTGGCCTGGCAGTTACTCGTCGCCGAAGGACAACCACTGCCGTTACGACAGGAACAGGTACAGCTCAACGGGCATGCCATGGAAGTGCGCCTGTATGCCGAAGACCCGACCCACGGTTTTCTGCCGCAAACCGGTCAGGTCACGGCTTGGGAACCCGCATTGCCGGGCAGTGTACGGATCGATCATGGCCTGATAGAAGGCCAGAGCATCAGCCCGTTTTATGACCCGATGCTCGGCAAGATCATCGCCCACGGCGCGACTCGCGAAGAGGCGCGGCGCAAGTTGCTGCGGGCCGTGCAGGACAGCGTGTTGCTGGGCGTGCAGAGCAACCAGCGTTTGCTCGCCAGCCTGCTCGACCACCCGCACTTCATCAGCGGTGAATTCAGCACCGGTTTTATACCGACCCGCTTCGTTGACCATCCGTGCTTGCAGGCCTATGTCCCGAACGCCTCAGAACTGGCCATCGCTGCCGCACTGTTCTATCACGCCTCGGCACAGGCTCACCCGGCACCACTGACTGGCTGGCGCAACAATGCCAGTGTGCCCTTGCACTACCGCATCGGCCTGAATGAACAGGATTGGCCGGTGGAACTGAACGCCACACCTGACGCACCCATGCGCATTCGTGTCGCCGGGCAAGCGCTGGAATTGAAGATCATCCAGAGCGACGGGCGCTGGGCAACGCTGGACATCAACGGCATCCGCCAGCGTCATGCCTATCGTCTCCAAGCCGGGCAACTGTGGTTGTTCACCCGCCCCGGCAGCCTGCAACTGGTGGATCGGACCCAGGCACTGGTCAGCGCTCAGGCCAGCGTCAGTAACGGCACGCTCAAGGCACCTATGGACGGTGCCATCGTCGACGTTCTGGTCAGTGAGGGCAGCCAGGTCAGCAAAGGCCAGCTATTGGTGGTGCTCGAAGCCATGAAAATGGAGCATCCGCTCAAGTCAGGCATCGACGGCGTGCTGAAACGCTTGCAGGTGCAGGTCGGCGATCAGGTCAAAAATCGTCAGATTTTGTTGGAGGTCGAATAAGACGCTAGGCGGATCCGCCGGGTTTGGCTACGCTCAAGCCCTATCAGGACGCGGATACCAGGAACCCTGCGATGCCTCACTGGCTGGTGATAGATCTGGAAGCCACCACCGATGAAGGTGGCTGGCCAGTAACGGAAATGGAAATCATCGAAATCGGTGCCACCCTGGTGGACCGCAAAGGTCGCGAGCTGGATCACTTCCAGCGTTTCGTGCAACCGCTGCGTCGGCCATTGCTGACTCCGTTTTGCCGGGAGCTGACTCACATCACCCAAGGCAATATTGATACCGCACAACCGCTGACCGAGGTTTGGCCGTCATTCGAGCGCTGGCTGGACCCGCATCATTCTCGTCTGGAAGGCTGGGCGAGTTGGGGCGATTACGATCGCAAACAATTGGTTCAGGAGTGGGAGCGCCTGCAACTTGACAGCGCCCTGAGCCGGGTACCGCACATGAACCTCAAGCAGCGCTTTGCCAAGGTCAGACGACTGGAGCGTCCGCTGAGTCTCAATGGCGCCTTGCAACTGGCGGGCCTGCAGTTCACCGGGCAGCAACATCGGGCACTGGAAGATGCGCGCAATACAGCACGCTTGCTGCCGCTGGTTTTCCCCACCTAGAGAGGTGACGGCGTTCGAGGCCTTGTGCATACTGGCCGGCCCTTTTAGCCCTTTTCGAGGAATCGCCCATGTTTAAAGTCAACGAGTACTTCGACGGCACCGTCAAGTCGATCGCCTTTGGCACCGCTGAAGGTCCTGCGACCATCGGCGTCATGGCTCCGGGCGAGTACGAGTTCGGCACCAGCCAGCGTGAAATCATGCACGTGGTCAGTGGTGCCCTGACTGTCAAACTGCCGGACAGCAGCAACTGGGAAACCTTCGCGGCCGGCAGCCAGTTCAATGTGCCTGCCAACAGCAAGTTCCAGTTGAAAGTGGCCGTCGACACCGCTTACCTGTGTGAATACCGCGGCTAACCCCCCCGGGTTCTCAACACAAAAAATGCCCGTGTCCTTGGACACGGGCATTTTTCGTTCAGGGGCTTTTATTCGAGAATCGTCACCGGCATTCCGACTTCGAGACGACCGCTGCTGTCGTTGACCAGATTCTGCCCAAACATCGCGCCATCGGCTTCAGCGCGGTATTTCTGCAGCGTGGCCAGTGGTTCCCGGTCTTCGCTTCGCTCGCCGGTTTGCGGGTCGATGGTGGTCAGAATGCAGCGTGAACAGGACTTGACCACCCGGAACTCGACATCGCCGATGCGGATACGCTTCCAGCCATCTTCGGCAAAGGCTTCGCTGCCCTCGATGACCAGGTTCGGTCGAAAGCGCAGCATCTCAAGTGGACGCCCGACCTTTTGCGACAAGTCTTCCAGGGACGCCTGCCCGATCAGCAATAACGGGTAGCCGTCGGCGAACGCAACCTGGTCATCGTCGTTGCCGTAACCGGCCTCCGTGGTGCGTGCACGATCCAGAGGAACTTGCACCAGCCGCGTCGGTTTACCAATGAACTCGCTGACCCAGGCACCTGCTGCGTCACCGGCATCCGGCACACGCAAGGTGTCACGCCAGATAGTCACACCACGCAGTGGCGCGTCGTTACCGGGCAAGGCGATATCGATTGACGTGTGGCCCGGTGCATTGAGGGTCAGCCCGCCATCGGCATTCCACAACGCCGACAACTGGCTCATTGACGCTACCGCGCGCTGGGTCAGGGAAGCGCCCGCTGGCCTCATCGACCAGCATCCAGCGTCGATCACCGTCCAAACCCAGCTTGTCGAGGCCGACGCGCTGCAAGGGTTCGCCCTTGCCGGATTTCAACGGATAACGATAAAGCGCGCTCAGACGCAGCATGGCCAGCTCCTTGGTGGGCAAAAAACCCACCCTATACGAGCTTGATCGCCGAATCAAAGGCTGACGTAACCGCCAGCCTGTCGCTCCGGAATCAGGCTGGCACTTCGTCGAGCATCAGGCGCTGGCGCACCACGTCGACGAGTTTGTCCGGCTGAAATTTGGAGAGGAAGTTGTCACAACCGACTTTCTTGACCATCGAGTCGTTGAAGCTGCCCGACAGCGAGGTGTGCAGGACGACATAAAGGCCGCGTAGACGTGGGTCATTGCGAATTTCTGTGGTCAGGCGATAGCCGTCCATTTCCGGCATCTCTGCGTCGGTGAACACCATCAGCAATTTGTCGGTCATCGATACGCCCGTATCAGCCCAGGCCTTGAGCATGTTCAGTGCCTTCAGACCGTCGCTGGCAATGTGCATCTTCACGCCCAACTGACCCAGGGTGTCGCGCAATTGCGACAGGGCGACGTTGGAGTCGTCGACCAGCAGCACTTCCCGACCACGGGCGCGTTCCAGCACCGGGTCTTCGAGTTTTTCGCGAGAGACTTTGGCGTTGTACGGCACGATTTCGGCCAGGACTTTTTCGACGTCGATGATTTCGACCAACTGGTCGTCAACCTTGCTGATCGCCGTCAAATAATGCTGGCGACCGGCACTGGTCGGCGGCGGCAGGATGGCTTCCCAGTTCATGTTGACGATGCGGTCCACGCCCCCGACCAGAAACGCCTGCACCGACCGGTTGTATTCAGTGACGATGATCGTGCTGGTCGGGCTCGGCACCAGCGGACGCATGCCGATGGCCTGGGACAGATCAATCACCGGCAAAGTCTGGCCACGCAGGTTGACCACGCCACAAACAAAAGGATGGCGTTGCGGCATCAGGGTCAGTTTCGGCAGTTGCAGCACCTCCTGCACTTTAAAAACGTTGATCGCAAATAATTGCCGGCCGGCCAGGCGAAACATGAGAATTTCCAGGCGATTCTCACCCACCAGTTGCGTGCGTTGGTCTACCGTGTCGAGAATGCCGGCCATTAATGACTCCTGGGCTTGTTCTGATTAATTCACTAAAAGGGTTTATCGGCTGTTATTGCCAGATCTTGACCTTGAGACAAAATGCCACGATCGAGCATTGATGTCACATTAACATCATGCTTTACTGCATCCGCACTCAATCAGCTTTACTCCCTGCGGCGCGACCACGGTTTGCACGTTAGGTTCCCCTCACGTAAGGGATTCCCCTAGTAACAATCAGGCCCAACCTGATATTCGCAATATCCAATAGCCATTAATGTGACGCCATTCTCATTGCATGAACGGAGTCAGGCTTTTGTGTGCGATCGCAGGTAAGTGGCCACCCACCCGCTCGAGTTCCCCAGCCTTAGCCCAGGCCTGCCGGAGCGCGATCTCATGCCGGCATGGCAGCGCCGGGACGCAAGACGTCCTCGTCGACATACGCGACATCCCCTCATTTGACATGACGTTGTGGAGATAAGCATGCCGAACAAATCGAAGCAGTGGGCTCAGCGTCTACCCGAGTTTCTTGTTGAGGCGGAAACCCTCCTGGCCAAATCGGAGGAGTGCCTGAACCACTTGCAACTGATCAGTAATGACCAGGACGCAATCGATTGCATGCTCAGCAGCCTGCTCAAACTGGCGAGCCGGGCCGACGCCCTCGCACTGCAAGCCGTGTCGGAGTTTTCCCTGCATATCCACGGTTTGCTCAACCTGAGCCACAACCACATTGACCTGCACGAGCAGGCACTGGGTGCACTGAAGGACTGCTTCACGCTGATGGCCTGGCAGCTCGAACTCATTGACCAGACCACCGGCCAACTCAGCCTTGATGACAGTGAACAGACGTCCCTGATCGAAGCCTTTGCGGTCCAGATCGGACAAAGTCATTTTCAGTTACCGGTTAATTCCAAACCCTTTACGCTCGTTACCTATTCGGAACGACAGGCTTAAATTAGTCAGACAACTTTGCAGTGCGCATTCTTATTACCCTGATGCAGCTCCCTATATGAGCGCTCGTGTCGCAATTGAATACTTCGTACCTGCAAACGACAGTCATTAATCGCCCCCTCCGTAAAACTTTTTCTATTGTGGAACTATCGTCCAGCCTTCTTGCTTCCTGACTCTGTGGACATATATACCAAACGCGACCAACGGTATCTTAGGTGGTATTATGCCGACCATTAGTTGACGCCAATTAATGGCAAAGTGACGCCAGATGAGAGCAGGCCGATAAAGGTTGAATTTCCACCACTGGACCGCGCTCTGTTCAAGACGACCACTACAGTTTTTCAGACAGAGACCCGTCAGCCACTATGGCCGGTCTGCCCGCAGCGAACATTCATTGGCTCCATCCGCTATGTACGCCAGCCTCAAGTCACTCACCCAATGGCCACCTTCCCAAAATAACGCGCGACGGTTCACGCTGTTGCTGTGCGTTTGCTCGACCCTTGGCACCCTGCTGGTCTTCGGTTTGTCCGCCCCCCTTCCATTGAGCTTGCTGCTGCTCAATATCGCGGCATTGACCAGCGTCTGGGTGCAGCATCGCCTCTCGAGCACGTCCATAAAATTTCAGCCGCAAGAGCTGGCGGACCGCCTGTTGGAAGTACAGGAAAACGAACGCCATCGGCTGAGCAGAGAATTGCACGACGATATTGGCCAATTGCTGACCGCTGCAAAACTTCAAAGTGAATGGCTCAAGCGCCGGATGCCAGAAGACATGCAGGGCCAGTGTTCAGTGCTTTGCGACACACTGGAAGAAACCCTGACCAAGGTTCGTGACGTCTCGGCCATTCTCAATCCCAGGCAGTTGACGAGTCTCGGGCTGGAAGCCAGCCTTCGTGCGCATCTGCTCAAGACCCTGGCCAATACATCAATGCACTGGAGCCTGGAATGCCATCAACGCTTGACCGGCATACCAGAGGAAATGGCGGTGGCAGCGTTTCGAATTACCCAGGAAGCAGTGACCAATATCCAGCGTCACGCTGAAGCAAAAAATCTGCTGGTTCGCCTGCAACGCATGCCCCAAGGCCTGTCATTATTGATCAGCGACGACGGCCAGGGTTTCGCACCGGCCGCTGATCCTGGTCGAGAGGGCCAGCGTGGGATGGCCGGGATGCGGGAGCGGATCGATCAGTTGGGCGGAACGTTGGCCGTGACCAGCGAGCCGGGTAAAGGTACTCAAATCGAAGCACTCCTCCCCTGGGCGCCCCGCGCGCTCGAACGGGCCAGTACGAATAAGGTTATGCATTGACTTGTAACTTACTTCTGGTGGATGACCACTCGCTTATCAGGGCCGGCGTGCGCGCTCTGGTGCTGGATATTCCCGGCTATGCAGTTATTGGCGAGGCCAACGACGGCGCACAGTTGCTCGAAATGGTCGAGAAACTGTCCCCTGACATTGTTCTGCTGGATATTTCCATGAAGGAGACCAGCGGCCTTGAAGCCTTGCAGCGACTCAAACAAGTGCGCCCTCAAAGCAAAGTACTGATTCTGTCGATGCACACTGATCCTGCACTGATCATGCAAGCCCTGGAGTCCGGCGCTCATGGCTATTTGCTCAAAGACACCACGGCCACCGAGCTGGAACATGCCCTGGATGCCTTGCGCAACAACGAACGCTACCTGAGCCCTGCCATCGCCCACACGGTTATCAACCAGGCGCTGATCCGCAACCAGAAGCAGCAACCGGAAGTACCCGACTCACACAACCTGACGGCACGGCAACTGGAAATCCTGCGACTGATTGTTCGCGGAAAATCCACCCGGGAAATCGCCAACGGCTTGGGCCTTAGTATCAAGACCGTTGAAACCCACCGCTCGCAGATCATGAAACGCCTGCAGATCTACGACGTGGCTGGCCTGGTCCTGTTCGCGGTACGCGAGCAAATCATCAGCCTGGACGATTAGCTACCGCGATGCTCGCAATAGCGGTGAATTCTCCGGCAAATGCACGCGCAATGCCGCTGGACGCGCAGAAAAACGCAAGCTGTCGCCTTCCAGAGGCTCGCCATCAAGGTTGATGTGCAGTCCTTCCGAAACCTTGATCTCGACCCAGGGCAATCGAGCGCGCACAAACATGTTGTCGATGCCAAAACCATCGGCCAGCAGGTTTTTCAAGGTCCCGATCACTTCCTGTGGCGCCGGCAAAATGCTGATGTCCAGCAAACCATCGTCCGCCAGCGCTTCCGGGCATAGCACATGCCCACCCCCCGCTTGCCGACCATTGCCGATGCCGAGTGCCAACAGTTCGCCGCTCCAATGAAAACCTGGCCCCTGCAAATCGCCATAAGCGGCATGCAACTCACTGAAGCGTGAGAGACCGGTAAACAGGTAGGCTGCGCCGCCGAGAACTTTTTTCAACTCTTCCGATGTATTGGCCGTGACCTGACTGCCGAAACCGCCGGTGGCCATATTCAGAAAGATTTGCCCCCCCACCCTCCCCCAAATCGATAGCGTGCGGCGCAACATCCAGAAGTTCCAGTGCCAGTACCGGCACAAGCGGCACACCGGCGGCGCAAGCAAAATCGTTGGCGGTGCCCAACGGCATCAAGACCAGACTGGCCTGATTCGGGTGCATCGACATGGCCTCGGCGATATCGCGCAAAGTGCCATCGCCGCCACCGGCAATCAGTTGCTTATAGCCTGCGCTCAACGCCTCTTCCACCATCCGCTGTGCGTCGCCCGCCTCCCAGGTCAATCGGACGGCCAGATCCCAGCCCTGTTCGCGCTTGCCTTCGACGGCCGCACGAACTGCCTCATTGAGTGCCTGCTTGCCATGCAGAATCAACAGCGCCTTGCGCTCACCCATTGTTGTCACTCCTGATTGGGATTCATTCTGGAGATGTTGACCTCACAGAGCCCTGGAAAGGTCGCAACGTATTGAGTTTTTTCGACGCGCACAGGTTTGTGTTCCTACAGGGCGGGATATTTTCTTACGACATGTGAGGAATCGGCTCAATTGACCAACCTGGACGATTGGTACACTTTGGTGTCGGCGAATATCAGCCATCAACAGCAATCACACAGGGATGTGCAAGCAATGAGTAGACACCCTTCAAGGGCCTTAAAAGACACAATCAATTCGAGTTTCGGCGACCCGAAGGGCATTGATGCAAGGAGCGTTTTTCTCCATGCAAGCTCATGACATCACGTTACCGATGAGCCCGGTGATGCCGTTCTCGGAAAGCCGCGCCAATCATCAGACTGAATTCAACAAAAACGCAAAACCCGCTGGAGCAGTTGATATGGAACCTCGCGTCATTGAGCTGGAGACCCATCTGAAATACATCCGAAGAGACATGGATGAAGTGCGCAGTGACGTCAAATCCATCAAGCACAGGCTTGCCTACTCGGCTGGCGGCGCAGCAGTAGTTCTCGGGTTGTTGGGTTGGGTCGCCAATAGCCGCTTTGACCAGGTCGTGACACTTCTGGTCCGTTAAGCGTTGGACATGCACGCAAGTCCCGGCAGTTTCACCGGGCTTGCGGCAAGAGCGTGCTTTGAGGTCAGTTCAGGATTTCGCTCAGCGGAATGAACACGACATATTCACCCGAGATCAACGTCCGCCCTTCCAACACCTCAACCAAACCATCGGCCCAGGCAGCACTACGAAGTACGCCAGAGCTCTGATTCTTGTAAATGATTGCCCGGCCGTTCTCCAGGCGCCCACGCAAGTATTCTCGGCGATTGCCAGCTTTAGGCCAGTCGAACCCTGCGGGCACCTGAAACTTCAATGGCTCGACCTCTTTTACACCTTGGCGGCGCATCAGATAGGGTTTTGCCAACAAAGCAAAAGTGATCAGTGTCGACGCCGGATTGCCGGGCAACCCGATCACAGGTACACCCCGGAAATGCCCGAATGTCAGCGGCTTGCCAGGTTTGATGGCGAGTTTCCAAAGAGACAGTTCGCCCGCTTCGCGCAGCGCCATGCCCAGGAAATCCGCTTCACCTACAGATACCCCTCCCGTAGAGAGGATCAAATCGACATCGTTCAACTCGCCCAAACGGGCACGGGTGATCGCCAGATCATCAGGAAGAATGCCGGCATCGATGACTTCACAGCCCAGCCGCTGCAACCAACTGCACAGCAACACCCGATTGCTGTTGTAGATCTGTCCCGGGCCCAGGGTCTGACCCGGTTCAACCAATTCATCTCCGGTGGAGAGAACCGCAACACGAACCTTGCGAACCACGTCCAGTTCAGCACAACCCAGCGATGCCGCCAGCCCCTGTTCGATAGCCCCAAGTCGCGTGCCGGCCGGCAAAATCAGTTCGCCGACCGTCGTTTCCTGACCTTGTGGCCGGATGTTTTGACCGGGGCTCATCGGTTCGATGAAGCGGATCCGTTCATCTGCCAGAACCTCGACATTCTCCTGCATTTCGACACAGTCGGCGCCTGCTGGCACGGGCGCACCGGTGAAGATTCGGGCACAAGTACCCGACTTCACCGGTTCAGGCGCCTGACCGGCATATACCTTCTGGCTGACCACCAACGGTTCTCCCGTCCAGTCAGCAACTCGCAAGGCGTAACCGTCCATGGCACTGTTCGGCCAAGGCGGCAGATCGAGCGTCGAGACCAGGTCATCGGCGAGCACACGCCCCTGAACCTGTGCCACCGGCAAACGTTCACGGTCGTGGATGGGCGAGGCGTCCGCCATTTCCAGCAGACGCGCCAGCGCCACCTCGACAGGCATCAGGCTACCGCTTTTACCTGGCTTACCCGCGGGATTCACAGGGTGCCGCCTGCTTCAAGTGGGCCACGAAATTGCAGGGACGATGACGAGAATCCAGCTGTTCGGCGAGAATGCCATCCCAGCCGGTGCGAACGGCATTGGTAGAACCTGGCAAGCAGCAGACCAGCGTCCCGTTGGCCAAACCGGCCAGAGCCCGGGACTGCACGGTCGAGGTGCCGATATCGGCAACGGAAATCTGCCGGAACAGTTCACCAAAACCATCCACTTGCTTATCCAACAGGCAACTCACCGCCTCTGGCGTGCTGTCGCGCCCCGTAAACCCGGTACCGCCAGTGATCAGCACCACCTGAACCACTTCATCGGCAATCCAATTGGCGACTTGCGCACGAATTTTGTAGAGATCATCTTTAAGCAACACTCGAGCGGCCAGGTTGTGGCCGGCTGCGCTCAAGCCGTCGACAAAAACCTGGCCTGACGTATCGGTTTCCAGAGTTCGAGTATCGCTGACCGTCAGCACCGCGATGTTAAGCGGTGCGAACGGTACATCAGCCTTGGCTTTCATAGGCTCGTCCAGTTGTAGGAAAAACAGCTCGGTGTTATATCACAGCGCTTCAATTTTTCAGCGTCCCATGGAGACCTGCCATGACCTCGAATTCACCATTGCCACCCTGCTCCATTCTGCTCCTGGCAGGTGGTCGCGGCCAACGCATGGGCGGTCAGGACAAAGGTTTGCTGAAATGGCATGGCGAGCCGCTGATTGCGCACCTACATCGAAAAAACCCGTGGCCTGAGCGATGACTTGATCATCTCGTGCAACAGGAACCTGGACATGTACGCGCCGTATGCCGATCAGTTGGTCCATGACGACGAAGGTGATTTCCTGGACCGTTGGCCGGGATTCGCGCGGGTCTCAAAGCTGCGCGCCACGCTCATCTGCTGGTGTTGCCGTGCGACGTACCTCGCATTAGCGCCGCCCTGCTTCAGAGCATGCGCGAAACTGCCAACCAGCATCCGGACAAACCGCTGATGCTGCGCCAGGGCGAACACTGGGAGCCGCTGCTGTGTATCATCCCGGTCGCGCTTTGCGCGGCGTTCGACTCCGCATGGAATGACGGTGAACGCAGTCCGGGGCGCATTATGCGCAAGCTGGGGGCCAGCGCTCTGCAATGCGCCGAAAACGACCCTCGCCTGGCCAACCTGAATACCCCGGAACTGTTAAGCGCGCATAGCCCCGAGTCAGAACGACTCTAGCCAAGGAACTTGCGTGCGCTGTATACGTCTCAAGCTCAGTAATCAAAAGAATTCATATTTGGAGACACTCTCATGACTCAACGGATCCTCGCCACTTTCATGCTCGCCGCGGGCATCGCGACCCTCGCCGGCTGCGCATCGCCATCAGTGATTACCCTGAATGACGGTCGCGAAATCCAGGCCGTCGACTCGCCACGGTACGATGAAGAATCAGGCTTCTACGAATTCGAACAGCTGGACGGCAAGCAAACCCGCATCAACAAGGATCAGGTTCGCACCGTTAAAGAGTTGTAATCTTTGCCGCTCCGACCGGATACAAAAAGCCCGCTTAATGCGGGCATTTTCGTGGGCGGTATTTTTCACCACTGCAACGTGATAGTGCTTTCAAAGACTCTTTCCTGGCCGGTGACCGGGTCCAGAAACCGCAAGCCCTGTGCGAGCAATTTCAGCGGATTGGCATAGTCATCTTCAATGTCATTGAGCACCTGCGGATAAAACGGGTCGTTGCAGATACTTGCACCCAGCGCAGTCATGTGTACCCGCAATTGATGTTTCTTGCCCGTCACCGGGTAAAGCGCATATCGCCACAGGTCTCCGTTCTTTTCCCGAACCTCGACTGCTGTCTCGGTGTTGCAGATGCCTGGACCTTCCTGCATGCGAAAAAACGGTTCGCCATCGATGAGACGACTTTTATGAACCAATGGGAAAGACAGCTCAGGCAAGGCACGGGCGATTGCTTCGTAGCGTTTCTCGATTTGTCGTGTTGGAAATAACGACTGATACGCTGAACGGCTCTGAGGGTTAGCCGAAAACAGCACCAGCCCCGCCGTATGCCGGTCAATGCGATGCAACGGCACCAGATGAGGGTTATCCAGTCGACGAATCAGCCTCGCGCAGCAGCGTCTGCTCCACGTATTCGCCAGCCGGCGTCACTGGCAGAAAGTGCGGCTTGTCTGCGACGACCAAGTGCTCGTCGGCATAGAGAATCGTCTCGACTACCGGGATCGGCTTCTCGTCCGGCACCTCACGAAAATAATGAATCCGCAGGCCTTCCTTGTAGGGTAGATCAACCGTGATCGGCATTCCGTGCCCGTCCAGCACCCGACCACGCGCCACTCTGTCCAGCCATTGGTCACGGCCGATAGCGCTGAAGTGTTCGCACAGGCAATCGATGACGGTCTGCCACGAACCAGGCGGCAGATAGAGTGTGCTGGCCTGGTTGTGTACCGCAGAAAAAGTTGAAGTGGACATACGAACGTTCTGACCCTCGATACAGGCCGGCATTATCCAACAGCAGCCGAGTCGAACCTAGCAGAGAATCCTCATGCTGGAATTTGTGCCGCGCCGCCGCTTCGGTGAACTCCTTGAGCCAGCGCAATACATCGACGGCTTCCCAGCGAGCAGGATCGTAAAGCGCGTACAACAACCCCTGATAGCCCACGACATCCAGCTGCCGGTGGTAACCCGCACGCTGGAACAACGCCTCGATTTCGGCAAAACAGGTATTGAAATGCACTTTATTGAAGGGCGTTTTGCCTTCCGTCACCAGACCGTCCAGACGCAATTCGAGGACGGCCTCGCGCACAACATCGACCGACATCCGGTTCACGCTGTTTTTCAGTTGTTCGACATTGACCACGATTTATCCCTCTCATACCCCGAACCGCCTGCCCATCCCCGAAAACCCGGGATGGAATGGCAGCATTACGAATAGCTGTATGCGCATACAGTATCCGAAGAGTATCGATTAAGCCAAGGGGATCAATCGCAAAGTTCGACGGGCGGGACCGCCGACCACACAAAAAACGCTTAACGCAAGAACGCCACTACCTCATCGGCACTGAATGGCCACCCCAATTCAGCGCCGGTATCGACTCGTCGCAACACCGGAATGCGCAGGCTGTAGGCGGCGAACCAGGTTTCGTCGTCAGCAATATCGACCAGCTCGACCAACAGGCCACGTTCGACAAACTCCATCAGCATGGCTTCGGCGACTTCACAGAGGTGGCACCCAAGAGTGCCGAACAGCTGACATTCAGGAAGCATGAGCGCTCAACCGAAAAAATTAAGTGTCTATTCTAGGCCTGCCCTGAAAAGCCGTCGAGCCATTGAATCTTCTGCTCAGGAGGATGAATCGCAAGGGCGGGCGGTATAACCCTGATGCAAATCAGTCGCCGCTCGTGCCATTTAAGCAATGCTCACGTTTTTTTGCTTCTACGCTTGAGTAGCCAGTGTCTATCAGCGGAGTTATTCGTGTTTGCCAATCTCTTGATAATCCTCGTTTCCTCTCTGGTGGTCATCGCGCTGTTCCAGCGCCTGCGATTGCCACCGGTTCTGGGCTATCTGTGCGTTGGGTTGATGATTGGTCCGACCGCCTTCGACTGGGTGAATGAAAGCGAAGGGTTGCCATACCTTGCCGAGCTCGGTGTGGTGTTCCTGCTGTTCTCGCTCGGTCTCGAGTTTTCCTTGACGAAAATGATCGCATTACGCCGTGTGGTGTTTGGTCTTGGCAGTTTGCAAGTGCTGGTCAGCGGACTCTTGCTGGGTGTTTTGTTGATAATGTTCGGGATGCCGACCACACCTGCTTTATTACTGGGCGCGGGACTGTCGCTGTCGTCCACCGCCATTGTCAGCAAGGAGTTGAGCAGCCTCGGCGAAATTTTCAGCAGTCATGGCCAGAATGCCATCGCGGTACTGCTGTTCCAGGACGTTGTGGCCGTCTTGCTGCTGACCCTGGTGCCTGTGTTCGCCGGCAGCAGCGATCAAGCCTGGTACTGGGCGCTGCCCCTGACACTGGTAAAAACCGTGGTGTTGTTTGGTGGTCTGATGCTGGTCAGTCGCTGGCTGCTGCCACGGTTGTTCCACGAAGTCGCTGCTGCCCGTTCTCCCGAACTGTTCGTACTGCTGGCGCTGGTCATTGTTCTGCTGACCGCCTGGCTGACTCACTTGCTGGGCCTTTCCCCGGCCTTGGGCGCGTTTCTCGCTGGCATGCTGTTAGGTGAAAGTCATTACCGACACCAGGTCGAGGCGGATATCCGTCCGTTTCGCGACATTCTGCTCGGGGTGTTCTTCGTCAGCATTGGCATGCTCATCGACTTGAATTTGTTTGCCAGTCACGCCCCGCTGATCCTCGCTATGACACTGGGGTTACTGCTGATCAAGGGCACCGTGGTGGCGCTGTTGGTCAAATGGCGTGGCAGCGATGGCGAAACCGCCTGGCGCAGCGGCATGGCACTGGCCCAGGGGGGTGAGTTCTGCTTTGCACTGATGGCGCAAATGCAACAAAACGATCTGATTCCCGCACAACTTAGCGGCCTGCTGCTGGCCGCCACCTTCTGTTCGATGCTGGTCACGCCATTGATGCTACGTGCGGCCCCGACTATTGCCAAGCGCCTGCACCGCAAGTCCAACAGGGAAGCAAAACTTGAAGAAATCAGCGCCTTGAACGCAGAGCTGGACAAGCATGTCGTCATTTGTGGTTACGGTCGCGTTGGTCAGTCCATCGGTCGCTGCCTGCGCCAACAGCAACAACCTTACATTGCGCTGGACCACGATTCGGTACGGATCGAAGAAGCGGCCGTCAGTGAAAGCTGCGTACATTACGGAGACTCCCGACGCGGCGAACTGCTGGAGGCCGTCGGGTTGGCGCGCGCCAAACTGCTGGTGATCGCCGTGGACCAGGCTGAAATCGCGCTGGAGATCCTCAAGGAGGCACGCCGGCTCAATTCAAGTGTGCCGATTCTGGTCCGCACCCGGGACGACAGTCAGCTGGCCGAATTGAAAGAGGCCGGCGCCAACGAAGTCGTGCCCGAATTGCTGGAGTCCAGCCTGATGCTCGCCTCCCATGCGCTGATCATGCTGGGGCTACCCGCCCATCAGGTACAGGAACGAGTCGATCAGATACGGCACGATCGCTACCGGATGCTCCACGGTTTCTATCCCGGGGCTGTAGATGAAGAGAACTGATTCAGTCCTGACTGACGGCGCCAATCTTGTGCACCGACAAATCCGCGCCGTAATACTCTTCTTCCTGGCTCAAGCGCAGCCCGTGAAACGCCTTGATCGTCCCATACACGGCAAAGCCACCGGCCAGCGCCACGACCACACCCAAAGAGGTGCCGATCAACTGGCTGATCAGGCTCACCCCACCCAAACCGCCCAGCGCGGTCTGACCAAAAATGCCGCATGCGATGCCACCCCACGCACCACACAGACCGTGCAACGGCCAAACCCCCAGCACATCGTCGATGTGCCATTTGCCCTGCGCCGCGGTAAAACACCAGACAAACAGCGCGCCCGCGATGCCCCCCGTCACCAGCGCACCCACCGGGTGCATCAGGTCGGAGCCAGCGCAAATGGCCACCAGACCGGCCAATGGGCCGTTATGCAGGAAGCCAGGGTCATTGCGTCCGACAATCAGCGCCGCCATGGTTCCGCCGACCATGGCCATCAACGAATTCACCGCCACCAGTCCGCTCACGCCTTGCAGCGTCTGAGCGCTCATGACGTTGAAGCCAAACCAGCCGACAATCAGGATCCACGAACCCAACGCAAGAAATGGAATGCTCGACGGCGCAAACGCCACCAGACGACCGTCGCGATAGCGCCCCTGTCTTGGCCCGAGCAACAACACCGCCGCGAGCGCCAGCCAGCCGCCCATGGCGTGAACCACTACAGAACCTGCAAAATCATGGAAGCTGGCCCCCACATGGACCAGCAACCAGGCTTGCAAACCAAAATTGCCATTCCAGATCATGCCTTCAAAGAAGGGGTAGATGAACGCCACGATCAGCGCTGTCGCACACAACTGCGGGACAAACCTGGCGCGCTCGGCGATGCCGCCGGAAATGATCGCCGGAATCGCCGCGGCGAAGGTCAGCAAAAAGAAGAATTTCACCAGTGCGTAACCATGGTCGGCGTTGATCACCGCCTGCCGGTTGCAGGAAGGTAACGCCATAGGAAATCCAATAGCCTATAAAGAAGTAGGCCAGGGTCGAAATGGCGAAGTCGCTGAGAATCTTCGACAAGGCGTTGACCTGGTTCTTTTGCCGAACCGTGCCAACCTCAAGAAAGGCGAAACCGGCGTGCATGGCCAACACCATGACTGCGCCGATAAGGATGAACAATGTATTGGAGCTGTGGACCAGACTGTCCACCGCGCTTTGCAGATTTTCCATGGAGTTTGGCAGACCTTAAGGCTGAAAAAAGCACCAAAGCAGTTCGCGCAAGCAAACGATGCACCAGTTTGCGGCTCACCTGGATCGAATCACTGATCCCTGCGAACCGTTTTGGCGCATAGAAGCGTCACCCTCGCGCGAGTTTTGATTGTTTGCGTCAGGGCATTACTGAAATCATGCCCGGCAACAGCGCATCAGCACCGGCAAACGCACCACGACACAGCAAAAGTTGTACCAGTCATTTGTAATGAACCTTCGCGCAAGGCTCATACTCGAACCCATCAGAAGCCACAGACGGAGATCCACCCATGGCCAGCATCAAGGCAAAGACTGCTCAAGAAATCCTGATGAACGATTTTCAGACTCTGGTCAGCGACACCGAACGGTTGCTGGAACACACCGCCAGCCTGGCCGGCGATCAGGCTGATGAGCTGCGTAACCAGATCCACGACAGCCTGTTGCGTGCCCGGGAAACCTTGAAGTTGACCGAAGACTCATTGAAAGAGCGCGGCCAGGCAGCGGTCACCGCGACCGAGGATTATGTTCAGGCCAACCCATGGCAATCGGTCGGGATCGCCGCCGGGGTGGGCTTCCTGATTGGCCTGCTGGCTTCTCGGCGCTGATATGTCTATCGGCGAATCCAGCTCGTCTGCGACGGGCACAAGCGCTACATCACGACGCCTGGGCGCCGCTTTTCTTGGACTGTTGCACAGCCATGTCGAACTGTTCGGCATCGAGTTGCAGGAACAAAAAGCGCGCACCGTAAGCCTGCTGCTGTTTGCGGGCCTGGCGCTGGTCTTTGCATTACTGCTGCTGGTGGGGTTGTCGACACTGGTGTTGATCGTGTTCTGGGACACTTATCGCCTGGCCGCCATCATCGGGCTCTGCGTGTTCTATACCTTGGCCGCCATATTCTGTGGGCTGCGTTTGAAAGCAGCGGTCTTCGATGAGTCCTCGCCTTTCCATGGCACCCTGCAAGAATTGGCCAACGATCGGGAGCGTCTGCTGCCATGAGCCTGCCTGAACTGCCTCATAACAGCTCGCGCGCGGAAATGCGCAAGGCGTTGATTCGCCTGCGCATGGAAATGCACCGTCAGGAAATTCGCCATGAATCCAGGGAACTGCTGCTGCCCTTGCAGCGGATGCGCGGGATGACGCAAAACCTGCAGGAGAATTTTGGCATCAAGCATGCTCCGCTCTGGGGCGTGGCGGCTGTCACTTTGCTGGGCTTCCTGACCGGCAAAGGCGCCAGAACGCGGTGGCGTCAGCAGCCTGACTCGCCTGGTACGGCTGGGCACCAGCCTGGCACCCTTGATCAAACTGGTCCTGCAAAGCAATTCGCGTAAAGACTGAATGGCATGCTTGCAACACCCGCGGGACGAACCTCTTTATCGAGAGGTTCGATCCTGCGTGTCCATCGACATCGACATCGACGCCGCCGGGCGCCAGTTCCACTTGCAGGCACCGGCGCGAACCCGGAAGCTAAGGGCTCAGTCACCTGACGGAGAGACCCGCCTTGGATTGGCAAACCCTGCTTACCCGCGAACGCCTCGGAAAACCTCTGCACAGCCCGGAAGAACTCGGCCGCAGCCCTTTCCATAAAGACCATGACCGCATTATTTTCTCAGGCGCTTTTCGCAGGCTTGGACGCAAGACCCAAGTCCATCCGGTCACCAGCAACGATCATATCCATACGCGCCTGACCCACTCACTGGAAGTCAGCTGCGTCGGCCGCTCACTGGGCATGCGTGTGGGCGAAACCATTCGCGACGCCCTGCCCGACTGGTGCGACCCGAGCGATCTGGGAATGGTGGTGCAATCGGCCTGCCTGGCCCATGACATTGGCAACCCACCCTTCGGCCACTCCGGCGAAGACGCCATCCGACACTGGTTCCAGCAGGCCGCAGGCCGTGGTTGGCTGGACGCCATGAGCGAAGTCGAACGCAACGATTTCCTCAATTTCGAAGGCAACGCCCAAGGCTTCCGGGTGCTCACTCAGCTGGAGTACCATCAGTTCGACGGTGGTACGCGGCTGACGTATGCCACGCTGGGTACGTACCTGAAATATCCCTGGACGGCGAAGCACGCGGACTCACTGGGTTACAAAAAGCACAAGTTCGGCTGTTATCAGAGCGAACTGCCGTTGCTGGAGCAGATCGCTCACAAACTCGGCCTGCCACAACTGGAAGAGCAGCGCTGGGCGCGCCATCCATTGGTGTACCTGATGGAAGCCGCCGATGACATCTGCTACGCGCTGATCGACCTGGAAGACGGTCTGGAAATGGAGTTGCTGGAATACGCCGAAGTCGAGTCTTTGCTACTCAACCTTGTGGGCGACGACCTTCCGGAAACCTATCGCCAACTCGGTCCACTGGATTCGCGGCGTCGCAAACTGGCCATCCTGCGGGGCAAAGCCATCGAACACTTGACCAATGCTGCGGCGCGCGCCTTCGTCGAACAACAGGACGCCCTGTTGGCCGGCACACTGCCCGGTGATCTGGTGGAGCACATGCATGGCCCGGCCAAGCGTTGCGTCTTGAATGCCAAAGACATGGCCAGAAAAAAGATTTTCCAGGACAAACGCAAGACGCTGCACGAAATCGGCGCCTACACCACGCTTGAAATTCTTCTGAACGCGTTTTGCGGAGCGGCGCTGGAACAACACAACGGTCGAACGCCCTCGTTCAAAAGTCGTCGCATCCTTGATCTATTGGGGAACAATGCACCCGATCCTCGCGGGCCTTTGCATACGTCTTTCTTGCGCATGATCGACTTCATCGCCGGTATGACCGACAGCTACGCCAGTGAAATGGCCCTGGAAATGACCGGTCGTTCAAGCCGCGGGTGAATCCCCCTCGACCAGCTGTTCAGATTGCCTGAAGAGCTGGTTGATGTTCACTCGCAAACAGAATCGCCCTACATCGTGCGCAGCGCTGGCTGATCGACTGCCTGCGCCTGCTGGCGCAATAATCACCGTCCACTCTGCTCGACACATGAAGCATGAAAAATGTCAGGTTCAAACACGATTGGCGCATCTTGCTGGTGGAAGATCATCCCTTTCAGCTCAAAGCGACCCAATGCCTGCTAGAGAGTTATGGCTTCACCCAACTCACCGCCTCGGACAGTGCCGCGAGCGCTTTACGCCGGATGCTCGAGTCTTCACAGCCCTTCGACATTCTTCTGTGTGATCAATGCCTGCCGGATCTCCCGGGCCTTGATTTGATCGAGTTCGCCAGCCACCAGGGAATGATCAAGCAAGCGATACTTCTAAGCAGTCTGACACCCCGAGAACTGGACGAGCTCAAAAAAATAGCCGACGAACATGATCTCCCCTTACTGGGTTACTTGATAAAACCATTGCAACAATCAGATTTTAGAAACTTGTTGACCCTGGCCTCACTATAAGTCCTTTAATCCAACACACTTAATACACTAACTATAGATTTAGAGTCCTGCTCACACATATAGCATTTCCATTGATCTTCATTAAAAACCTAGTTGAGGTGTAGTCCATATCCTCTTTGATTGTAGGATTTGTCCTATATCACTGCTATCGGCTTGTCAGTTCATGCGCCCCCTCAACTATCTGAGCTAAGGTGCGCGCTTTATTTGAGCTCGCATGGGATCTGATTATGAACTCCGTATTTATTGTCGACGATCACCCCGTTATCCGTCTTGCCGTCCGAATGTTGCTCGAACATGAGGGGTATAAAGTCGTCGGCGAAACTGATAATGGGGTCGACGCCATGCAGATGGTTCGCGAATGCATGCCGGACCTGGTGATTCTCGACATCAGCATTCCCAAACTGGATGGACTGGAAGTCCTCTCGCGTTTCAACGCCATGTGCACCCCGTTAAAAACGCTGGTGTTAACCGCTCAGTGCCCGACACTGTTCGGTATTCGCTGCATGCAATCCGGTGCCTCGGGGTATGTATGCAAACAGGAAGACCTCAGTGAACTGGTGAGTGCAATCAAAGCGGTGCTCTCGGGCTACAACTACTTTCCCAGCCAGGCTTTGAACCCTGTCCGTAGCGATGACTCGCGATACGCCGATCTGGAACTCTTCAAGTCGGTCAACGACCGGGAGTTGATGGTATTGCAACTGTTTGCACAAGGTCGCACCAATAAGGAAATTGCCAAGGGCATGTTCCTGAGCAACAAGACGGTCAGCACCTATAAAAAGCGCCTGATGCAAAAACTCAAAGCCAAATCACTGGTTGAACTCATCGATATGGCAAAACGTAACGCCTTAGTGTGAGAGACCGGATGCCCAGTCGTTTAAAGGACTATCTAATACTGATAACCGCAGGCTTTTGTCTGAGCCCCTCAGTGTCTGCGGCACATTCCGCCAGCGAACATTTCACCTTGCTCAGTCGATCAATGGTCGGGCACATGGAAGTCCAACTGGATTCATCACAACGACAATGGATCAACAATAAACGTGAACTGATCCTGGGTACTTCAGCCCCCGACTACCCGCCATTCGACCTGACGCAAAGTGGCAACGACTATGAAGGCTTCACCGCCGATTATGCGGGTATCCTTGGCAAGGCCACCGGCCTGCCAGTCAAGGTTCAGCGCTATGCCTCCCGGGAAGACGCGATCGAGGCACTGGAAAGCGGCGCAGTCGACATGCTCGGCAGTGCCAACGGATTCGAGGCACGTAACGCCAATATTGTGCTTTCAGCACCTTACGCCGCGGATCAACCTGTTCTGGTGACACGGGAAGGAGAAACCCGATCCCTGACCGATGGCCTTGCCGGGTTGCGGTTGAGCATGGTGTACCACTATTTGCCCATGGAAGAAGTCAAAGCCCTGTATCCAAAGGCGATCATCACGTCCTACCCGTCTTACCAGAATGCAATCAACGCCGTTGCTTTCGACCAGGCCGATGTCTTTCTTGGCGACACCATTTCCACCCATTACCTGATCAACAAGGGCTACCTGAACAACATCCGGATGGCGAACTTCGGTAAGCACGAAGTCCACGGCTTCAGTTTTGCCGTGCACAGGAACAACCCGGACCTTCTTGGGATTATCAACGCGATACTGATTGCCACGCCCACCAGCGAGCGAGAAAACATCGCCAAGCGCTGGAGTGCCGGCAGTGACATTCTTCTCACCGATCACAAGCTGCAACTGACCGGTCGCGAAGAACGCTGGCTGGCGCAACATCCGGTCGTGCGCGTAGTGGTCAATGAAGCGTTTGCGCCGCTGACGTTTTTCGATAACGACGACAATTTCCGGGGAGTCACCGCCGACCTGCTGGAGCTGATCAGGTTACGCACCGGACTGCGCTTCGAGATCCATCGAACTCGAAGCGATGACGAGATGATCGAGCGAGTCAGTCACCATCAGGCCGACCTGATTGCCGCGCTGCTACCCAGCACACAACGTGAAACGCTGCTGAACTTCAGCCGTCCCTATCTGGAAAACTCCTTTGTCCTGCTGACGCGCAAAGGGGCTGGCAGCTCGACAAACCTCACACAGTTTTCAGGCAAGCGCCTGACGATTGCCCAAGGTAACCCGATGGTGGATTACCTGCGCCATCAGTATCCGCACATCAATCTGATCGAAACACCGGACACTTTCAGTGCCGTGCAACTAGTTGCAGAGGGCCAGGCTGACGGTGCGGTCAATTCACTGGTGATCGCCAACTACTTTGTTTCATCCAGAATCTTCGAAGACACCCTTCAGATCACTTCCACTCTTGGCACTCAGCAGGCGGCGTTCTCTTTGGCGACCGGGCGTGATGCCAAGGAATTGAGTGCCATCCTCGACAAGGCGCTGCTGAGCATTACCCCGGAAGAGTTGGGCATCATCAACAGCCGCTGGCGGGGTTACGCGTCGACTTCGCAAAACACCTGGCAAAGCTATCACCGGGTGTTCTATCAGGTGGTCCTGGGGGTAGGCGTGCTGCTGCTGATTTCCATTGCCTGGAACGCTTACATGCGTCGTCAGATAAAACAGCGTCAGTCGGCCGAGCTCGCGCTGAATGATCAACTTGAGTTCATGCGGTCGCTGGTCAATGGAACGCCGCATCCAATCTACGTGCGTGATCGGCAGGGATTACTGCAAAGCTGCAACGACAGTTACCTGGAGGCCTTTAGTGCGAAATACGAAGACGTGATCGGCAAAAGCGTCATTGAGGGCAAGATGAGCAATGCTTTCGAAGCGCGTGAATACGAGACGGATTACCAGCGCGTCATGAGTGAAGGGATACCGCTGATTCTCGATCGCACGCTGCACATCGGCAATCGCCAGATGACGATTTATCACTGGGTTTTGCCTTACCGGGACTCCAGCGGTGAAGTGCAGGGCATCATCGGCGGCTGGATCGATATCAGCGAACGGCGACAACTGTTCGATGAACTTCGCGCCGCAAAGGAACGTGCCGATGAAGCGAACCGGGCCAAAAGCACCTTCCTGGCGACCATGAGCCATGAAATTCGCACCCCGATGAATGCAATCATCGGCATGCTGGAACTGACCCTCAAACGTATCGAAGCGAATCATCCAGACCGACCCGCCATCGACGTCGCCTACAACTCGGCAAGAGATCTGCTGGAACTGATCGGGGATATTCTTGATATAGCGCGAATCGAATCCGGGCACCTGAGTTTGAACCCGGAACGCGTCAACCTGGGCGAAACGATGGCTTCGGTGGTCAGGATCTTCGACGGCCTTGCCCGCCAGAAAAACCTACGCCTGCTGCTCGACTTCAACCCTGCCCAAATGCCAACCGACGTCCTGTTAGACCCGATGCGCTTCAAGCAGGTGCTGTCCAATCTGGTCAGCAACGCCATCAAGTTTACCGAACAAGGTCAGGTCCGGATTGTGAGTGAGTTGCATGCCACTGACGAAACCGATCGGGTTTTGTTGCGTTTGCAGGTTCAGGACAGCGGAATCGGCATCAGCGAACAGGATCAACAGCGCCTGTTCGAACCCTTCGCTCAGGCGACCCATAGCGCGCAGTCGACTCGTGGGGGGGCGGGGCTGGGTCTGGTGATCAGCCGCACGTTGTGCGAGATGATGGGTGGCAGCCTGCAATTGCGCAGTCAGCCCGGTGTCGGTACTCAGGTCGAGATTTCGCTGCAAATGGCCACGTTGCCACCCGAGCCGGTAACGAACACCGCCGAAGCGCCTGTTCCCCCCACCTCATCCCCCTTGAATGTCCTGGTGGTCGATGATCACCCGGCCAATCGCTTGCTCATGTGTCAGCAACTGGAGTTTCTGGGGCACCACTACTGCGCTGAAACGGATGGCCAGACCGGGCTGGACGCATGGAAAAACGGAGGGTTCGATCTGGTGATTGTCGATTGCAACATGCCGGTCATGAACGGCTATGAACTGGCCCGTCTGATTCGCCAACATGAACGGCAACAGCCGCGCGCGGCCTGCACCTTGCTGGGCTTCACCGCCAACGCGCAGCCGGAAGAAATACAGCGCTGCAAAAATGCCGGAATGGACGACTGCCTGTTCAAGCCCCTCAGCTTGATGGCGTTGAGGCAATGGATTGAGCGCATCAAACCGATCGCCCGCGAGCCGGCATTCAGCCTCGAAGGGCTGCAACTGCTGACCGGCGGCAATCCGAAGCTGGACCAGCGTTTGTTGTCCGAACTGCTGAACAGCAATCGACTGGACCGCCAGGAATTGCTGGCGCTATCACAATGCAAAGACCGCCAGTCGTTCCTGGACGTCGCTCACAAAATCAAGGGCGCGGCCCGCATCGTCCAGGCGAGTCGAGTGATCGACAGTTGTGAGGCACTCGAAAGCGCCTGCCATGATGTTTTCCACCCCGAAGATGTCGCCAATTGCACCAAGGCCATAGAGCTCACCATGCTCGAACTGGAGCAGGCATTGCAGCAACAAATAGGGCACAACGACCGAAGCAGAAAGAAAGAGCCTTAACTATGCTTGAGCGCTGAGCAGTGTGTTAACCATCACGGAGAGACCAGTAATGTCCAGCCCACTGCGCACCGATCAACGACGGCTTCCGCTGCACGTCCATATCAGTGTGATGTTTACTTTCCTGCTGCTGCTCACGGGCGTGGTGCTGGGCATTTTTAATTACCACCAAACCACGCAGATCATCCTGTCCAGCAGCGAAAAACTGTTCAACCGCATCGAGCAGGATGTCCGGCTGGACCTGCAAGGCACCTATGAACCGATTCGCCACCTGCTGAGCTTGTTGGTGGACAATCCGGCAACCGAGGCGCCCGCGCTGGAGCAACGACTCGCACTGCTCAAGCCCTTTAGCCAGTCGCTCAAAAGCAATCCCAACCTGGCCTCGCTGTACCTGGGATACAGCAATGGCGACTTTTTCATGGTACGCCCCCTGCGAACCCCGGCCCTGAGAACACTCACTAATGCCCCGGACTCGGCGGCCTATCAAGTCTGGAGCATCGAGCGTCCGGCTAGCGGTGAGAAAGCGCGGTCCCTGTCACTGTTTTTTGATCAGAAGCTGGCCCTCATCAACCGCCAGGATAACCCCGACGAAACCTACGATCCGCGCACTCGCGCCTGGTTTACCAGCGCGCGCCGTGATGAAGGCCAGATCACGACCGAACCTTATGTGTTTTTCTCCACCCACAATGTCGGCACCACCCTCGCCCTGCGCAGTGGCGAGAACGCGGTAATGGGCGCCGACCTTACCCTCGCCGAACTCTCCGCGACGCTGGCCAAGCATGTGGTGACGCCGCATACCGAGATCGTCCTCTTCGATAGCAAGGGCAATGCCGTTGCCTACCCCGATAGCAGCAGGCTGATCGTCGACGACCAGACCGCACGCTTGATCAAGGCGACCGATTTGAACCCGGCACTCGCTGCCTTTCTCACCCATCCACCCGAAGGTAATCGCCTGGACGCGGCCGGTCGCCAATGGATCGTGGCCCGCAGCAGCATGCAGGAAGGCGGGCCTGAAGGATTGCAGCTGGCGCTGTTGGTGCCGGAAGATGAATTGCTCGTCGATGCCTACCGCATGCGCTGGCAAGGGGCGCTGGTGACGTTGGCCACGTTGCTGTTGTGCCTGCCGCTGGGTTGGCTTACCTCGAGGATTCTGGTCAAGCCCCTGCGCGCACTGGTGCAGGAAGCCGATGCGATCCGCAGTTTCGATTTCAACTTTCCCGTCAGCCGGCGCTCGCCAGTACTTGAAGTTGACCAATTGAGTGTGTCGATGGCGCGCATGAAGGACACCCTGGCGAGCTTTTTCCAGATCACTGACAGCTTGAGCGCCGAGACCCGTTTCGCCCCACTGCTGCAACGAGTGTTGTTCGAAACCGTGGAAATCGGGCAGGCCCAGGCGGGTCTGATCTACCTGCGCGAACAGGA
Source organism: Pseudomonas sp. S2_F03 (assembly GCF_054668335.1). NCBI lineage: Bacteria > Pseudomonadati > Pseudomonadota > Gammaproteobacteria > Pseudomonadales > Pseudomonadaceae > Pseudomonas > Pseudomonas sp. S2_F03. Next base: position 1,082,668 of record NZ_CP162759.1, read on the forward strand.
TGGCGATCGCATGGAGCCTCATGGTCTGGTGATCAACGATACCTCCCAGGCGTTGCAGGCGTTCGGCATTGAAGGCCACAAACTTCATGACCCACAGAGCCCTCAGTGGATGCAGCAGTTGTCGAGCGCCGACAACGTCGTCACTAGCCTGGGCTACGAAAATGCCGCCGACCTGCAAAAAGTGATGCTCGTACTGGAATGCCCACGGGTTCATCTGATCGGCATCCGGTTGCACAATCGGCATAACGAAACCGTAGGCCTGCTGATCTTCCTGTTGGCCGACAGCGGCACACAAAGCGACCTGGAAAAGCTTCGTCCTGACCGCATCGCGTTTCTCCAGGCAGTGTCCGGCGCAGCGGCGGTGAGTATTGAAAGCCAGCGCCTGCAGGCCAGACAAAAACAGCTGCTGGACTCCTTTATTCAACTGCTGGCTGGCGCCATCGATGCCAAGAGTCCTTACACCGGTGGGCATTGTCAGCGGGTGCCCGCGTTGACGCTGATGCTCGCTCAGGCTGCCGCCGCCAGTCAGGAGCCGGCCTTCAGTGGCTATCAGCCCACGGAAGATGAATGGGAAGCCCTGCACATTGCCGCCTGGCTACACGATTGCGGCAAGGTCACGACCCCTGAGTACGTGGTCGACAAAGCCACCAAACTTGAAACCCTGAACGACCGCATCCACGAAATCCGCACGCGTTTCGAAGTGCTCAAGCGCGATGCCTGGGTCAACTACTGGCAGGCCATCGTCCAGGGCGGCGACGAACGCCAGCTTAGCGAATTGCGCGATACTCGCCTGACAGGGCTGGATGATGATTTTGCCTTCATCGCCCACTGCAATCTGGGCGGCGAGGCCATGGCTGAATCCGACCTGCAACGTTTGCACAGCATTGCTGAACGCACCTGGACCCGAACCCTGGATGATCGGCTCGGGGTTTCATGGGAGGAGAATCGCCGCCAGTCACGTACTCCGGCGCCGACGCTACCGGTCAGCGAGCCGTTGCTGGCGGACAAACCCGAGCACGTGTTCGAACGCGCCGAAAGCGAGCTGATCCCGGCTGATAACCCATGGGGTTTCAAACTCGATGTACCGCACTACAAGTACAACCGCGGCGAACTCTACAACCTGAGCATTACTCGAGGCACGCTGACGCGCGAGGAGCGTTACATCATCAATCATCACATGGTGCAAACGATCCTGATGCTCAGCCACCTGCCCTTCCCCGCGCACCTCAACAACGTCGCGGAAATCGCCGGCGGCCATCACGAGAAAATGGACGGCACCGGTTATCCAAAACAATTGAAACGAGAAGAAATGAGCCTGCCGGCGAGGATGATGGCGATTGCCGATATTTTCGAAGCGCTGACCGCTGCCGACCGCCCCTACAAGAAGGCCAAAACCCTGAGCGAAGCGCTGGGCATCATGGCCTTCATGTGCCGTGACGCCCACATTGACCCAGAGCTGTTCGGGCTATTCATCAACTCACAAATCTATTTGCAGTACGCGAAACGATTTCTCGATCCGGCGCAGATTGACGCCGTCGACTCGTCAAGCCTGCTGGCCAAGGCAGGCCTGACAGCATGATCAGCAATCGGTCAGGCGCAGGAATATCGCTGCCAACCGTTCGATACCGGCCTGATCTTCAGCGGTAAAACGCGCAAGCTTCGGGCTGTCGAGGTCCAGCACACCGATCAATCGACCGTCCTTGACCAAGGGCACCACCAACTCGCTGTTCGACGCACTGTCACAAGCGATGTGACCGGGAAATGCGTGCACATCTTCAACAAGCTGGGTCTGCAATGTTGCCGCTGCTGTGCCGCACACCCCCCTGCCGAATGGAATGCGTACACAAGCGATCTGGCCCTGGAACGGACCGAGCACCAGTTCTTCATTGCGATTGAGGTAGAAACCGGCCCAGTTCAAGTCATCGAGCTGGTTGAACAGGAATGCCGAGAACTGTGCCGCATTGGCAATGAAATCACGCTCATCGGCCAGCAATGATTCCAGCTGCGCCCACAACATGCCGTAACCATCCAGGCCTTGGCCGCTCTTCTGTAAATCAATCATGCTTTGTGCTCCAACAGCTTGAGCCCGACCCAATAGCGGGCAAATTGATAAGCGCAACGTCCATTGCGATTGCCTCGGCCGCCGGCCCAACGCACCGCGAGGATGTCCAGTGCTTCGTCACGCTGCCACTCAAGGCCGGCCTTGCCGGCCAGTTGACCGATCCAGTGTTCAACGACGTTGAGGAAATGTTCCTGAGTAAACGGATAAAACGACAGCCACAAGCCGAAGCGGTCCGACAACGCGATCTTGTCTTCCACTGCCTCGCTGGGGTGCAGTTCGCCGTCGACGCGCTTCCAGTTTTCGTTATCACTTTCCTTCTCCGGTACCAAATGGCGACGGTTGGAAGTGGCGTACAGCAAAACGTTGTCCGGCGCTTGCTCGAGGGAACCGTCGAGTACACTCTTGAGCACGCGATAGTCGCCCTCACCCGACTCAAACGACAGGTCATCGCAGAACAGCACAAAACGCTGTGGCAACTTGGCGATCTGCTCGACCACTCGCGGCAAGTCGGCCAAGTGATCGCGCTCGATCTCGATCAGGCGCAGGCCGGCGTTGGCGTGCTCGGCCAGCAAGGCACGCACCAGCGACGATTTACCGGTGCCGCGCGAGCCCCAGAGCAAGGCGTGGTTGGCCGGCATGCCGTCGAGGAACTGTTGGGTATTTCGACCCAACTGCTCCAATTGACGATCCACGCCGATCAGGTCGGACAGGCGCATGTCGAGGCTGACGTGCAGCGGCAACAGAAAACCGCTGCGCCCCTCTCGTTGCCAGCGCGCCGCCAGGCACTGATTCCAGTCGATGGCTTGCCGGTGGGCCGGCAACAGCGGTTCGATACGGGCCAGGACGGCATCGGCGCGTTCAAGAAAAGCATTCAATCGGGCGTCCACGTCTTCTCCTCGGGCACGTTCACAGTAATGATGGCGATACAGCGACGACTACACAGCGTTCGGTGCCCGGTTCATCCCAGGCTCAGGGGTTCGCGAGAACATCGGAATCCATGCATGATCGACTATGCTTGAGCAGCGAAAGGAAACGGAAGTGGTTCAACACCCCATGGATATCAAATTCACCCACCGGCTGTCATACAAGCAAGCCCGGCTGACTGTGCTGGTCGGTTTCATTCTGGGCACGCTGCTCAGCCTGCTGCAAATAGGCATCGATTATGCCAGCGAAGACGCCTCCATCAACCGCGAAATATTGTCTTTGCTGGAAATCAGCCACAACCCAGCCTCACGCATCGCCTACAACATCGACGCCGAACTCGCCCAGGAACTGACCATGGGCCTGATGCGCTCGCCGGCAATCATCGGCGCGAAACTGACCGACAACAACAATGTCGTGCTCGCCAGCGTCAAGCGCCCGGGTCTGCAAAGCGGTTATCGAGTGATCAGCGACTTCCTGTTTGGAGCCAATCGGCAGTTCGAAGACCGCCTCTTTCTCGATCATCTGCCGGACGAATCCCTTGGGACCTTGCAACTTGAAGTCGATACCTACGCCTTCGGTAGCCGCTTCCTGCGTCGGGCCGAAGTGACGCTACTCAACGGTTTTGCGCGAAGCCTGATCCTGACAGGCATTCTTCTGGCGCTGTTCTACGTGATGCTGACCAAGCCCTTGGTGCGGGTCATTCGCGAACTCAGTGGCCGCGATCCGCGTAGCGCGCAGCCGACCTGGCTGGAATACCCGGCGGGGCATGAACACGACGAAATCGGTGTATTGGTCAAAGTCGCCAACCAACAATTCGAAAACATCGCCACCGAAATCCAGCAACGACGCAACGCCGAAAACCGCCTGACCGACTACCTCAGTCAACTGGAAAACATCGTCTCGGCACGCACAGCGGAACTCAAGGCGATCAATGCCCGGCTCAGCCAATCCAATCAGGAACTGGAAACCGCTCGCACCACCGCCATCGAGATGGCAGAAGCACGCTCGGTATTTCTGGCCAACATGAGCCATGAAATTCGCACCCCCTTAACGGCCTGTTGGGGATGATCGCGTTGTCGCTGGACGGTCCACTTACGGCCGAGCAACAGCAGCAACTGTCGATTGCCCATGACTCGGGCAAAGTGCTGGTGGAACTGCTCAACGATATTCTCGACCTGTCCAAGTTCGATGCCGGTCAGCTGGAACTCGAACACATTCCGTTCGACCTTGGCGCCTTGGTCGAAGACACCGCCAACCTGCTGTCTCAGAATGCGGCGCCAAGTGTAGAGCTGACGTGCCTGATCGAGCCGCAATTTCCGGCGCTGGTATTGGGGGACCCGACTCGCGTGCGGCAGATCGTCAGCAATCTGTTGTCCAACGCGCTCAAGTTCACCCGCTTCGGTCGGGTCGATTTACGCCTGTCCACGTTCGAAGACGGCGTCAGAATCGAAGTCTGCGACACCGGTATCGGGATCGCCCACGATGCCCAGGTCAAGATCTTCCAGCCGTTTACCCAGGCAGGCGCAGGTATTACCCGACAGTTCGGCGGTACGGGACTGGGCCTGGCCCTCACCTATAACCTCTGCGAAGCCATGCAGGGACGTCTGACCATCAGCTCGGAAGCCGGTTTCGGTAGCCAGTTCTGCGCCGACCTGCCGCTGCCCGTCCACACCCGCGCAGTATCTCCGGCACCGCTGCCCGGGAAGGTCATTGCGATCACCGCCGCCAGCAGCGGTCTGGCTGAACTGCTGAAAACCCTGTTACCCGCCTGGGGGCTCGACTATCAACAGCGCTCCATTGATGACTCGTTACTGGGGCTTGAGCCTGATGTACTGATCACCGACTGCCCCGAATGCCTGTTTGGCCTGCGCCCTACCCTTGCCGCGCCGATTCTGCTGGTGACCGCTTATGGCAACTTCATGCCCAGCGAACAGGTGAGCGCCCTCGCGCCGCTGCAGCAACAGGCACGTCCGCTGGCGCGCAATGCGCTATACCAAGCCTTGCAACGGGTCTTGTTTGCGCAAACCACGACAATCAATGGAGCGCGCATCGAAGCCCTTCCCCATCAGCGGCGCGGGCGCGTGTTGCTGGTCGAGGACAACCCGGTCAATCAGTTGGTGGCCAAGGGCATGCTCGGAAAACTCGGCTGCGAGGTCATCGTCGCCGCTCACGGCGCCGAAGCCCTGGATCAGCTTGAATACAGCGATTTCGATCTGGTGTTGATGGACTGCAACATGCCGGTGATGGATGGCTACGAAGCCAGTCGGCAAATTCGCCACAGCGGACGCTGGCCACAATTGCCCATCGTCGCGCTGACCGCCAACGCCATGTCCGAAGAACGCGAACGCTGCCGTGCGGCGGGCATGAGCGACTACCTGGCCAAACCCTTCCGCCGCGAAGAGCTGGCCGCCCTGCTCGATTTGTGGATTCCCACTACGACAGCGCTTTGATCTGCCCCAGCAAATGGTCAAGCCCCTCGCGCAGATCATTCAGGCGGTCCAGATCCACTCCGCTGTCACACAGCAGGCTCGCCTTGAGTGGGCCGACTTGATCACGCAATGCCTTGCCAGAAGGCGACAGACTCAGGTGCACCTCTCGCTCATCCCGGGCCGAACGTTGACGCTGCACCAGTTGCAGTTGCTCAAGACGTTTGAGTAACGGCGTCAAGGTGCCGGAATCCAGCGCCAGACGCTCGCCCAGCGCCTTGACCGTCGGTTGCTCGGGGGCGGCCTCCTGCCATTCCCACAACACCAGCATGGCCAGGTATTGCGGGTAAGTCAGGCCGAGCTGATCGAGCATCGGCTTGTAGGCCCGGATCACCGCCCGGGACGCGGCGTACAGCTTGAAGCAGAGCTGGCTGTCCAGCTTCAACGAATCAACTGACACGCTGTTCATTTGAGCAGAGCTTCAATCTCGCGGCTCAAGTCCTGCGGTTTGGTCGCCGGAGCAAAGCGCTTGACCAACTGACCGTCCTTGCCGATCAGGAACTTGGTGAAGTTCCACTTGATGCCCTGCGAGCCCAGCACCCCCGGAGCACGTTTTTTCAGTTGAACGAACAACGGATGGGCGCCTGCACCGTTGACTTCAATCTTCTTGAACAGCGGGAAGCTGACACCAAAGTTCAACTCACAAAATTCGGAAATCGCCTCTTCGTTGCCTGGCTCCTGTTTACGGAACTGGTTGCACGGAAAACCAAGGACGACCAGCCCCTGGTCCTTGTAGGTTTGCCATAACTCTTCCAGCCCTTTGTATTGCGGAGTGAAGCCGCACTTGCTCGCCGTATTGACCACCAGCACTGCTTTACCGGCGAAATCAGCCAGGGTCTTTTGTTCACCCTTGATGGTGGTGCAAGGGATGTTCAGCAGGTTGTCGCTCATGGTTTCTGACTCTGTATGGGATAGATTGAGACAAACATAGCGAGCAATTGAATTGTGTGCAATTTAATAAATCAATGGGAGCACGAAAACCCCTGTAGGAGCACGGCTTGCCGGCGATGGCGTCCTTGAGATTGCCATCGCCGGGAAGCCGTGCTCCTACAGGGCTCACATTATTCGCGCGGCACCAGGTCCAGGCACACCGAGTTGATGCAATAACGCAGGCCGGTCGGCGGCGGGCCATCCGGGAATACGTGTCCCAAGTGTGCATCGCATTTGGCGCAGACCACTTCGGTGCGGATCATGCCGTGGCTGACATCGCGGATTTCGGTCATCGCGCTGTCGCCAATCGGCGCGTAGAAGCTCGGCCAGCCGCAGCCAGAGTCAAACTTGGTCCTGGAGTCGAACAGCGGCTCGTTACAGCAGATGCAGTGGTAGACACCGTCAGTTTTGGTTGCGTTGTATTTGCCCGAGAACGGTCGCTCGGTGCCTTTGAGACGGCAGACGTTGTACTGCTCTGGATCGAGCATTGCTCTCCATTCTTCCAGGGTTTTTTCCAACTTTTCCATCATCACACCTCAGCAGCTGAAAAAGCCCGATCTGTACCTTTTCCACGGATCGGGCGGCACGTATGATTGCGCCTCGTCAAACGCCAGTCTGGCAGCCAGACCACGCGCATTCAAACGGATTTATGAGTGCCGCCACTGAAGGCGTCAGGCCTGTGTGAATACGCAGGATTCCCAGCACGGTTGTTCATACGCCGCCTGGATCGTTCATTTTCGGGAACACATCGCCATGCAGGTCAGCAAATCGAACAAGCTCGCCAACGTCTGCTACGACATTCGCGGCCCAGTGCTCAAGCACGCCAAACGCCTGGAGGAGGAAGGTCATCGCATCCTCAAGCTGAACATCGGCAACCCGGCACCGTTTGGTTTCGAAGCGCCGGATGAAATCCTTCAGGACGTAATCCGCAATCTGCCGACGGCCCAGGGCTACAGCGACTCCAAGGGCCTGTTCAGTGCGCGCAAGGCCGTGATGCAGTACTACCAGCAAAAGCAGGTGGAAGGCGTCGGCATCGAAGACATCTACCTGGGCAACGGCGTTTCCGAACTGATCGTGATGTCGATGCAGGCCCTGCTCAACAATGGCGACGAAGTACTGGTGCCGGCCCCGGACTATCCGCTGTGGACGGCCGCGGTCAGCCTGTCGGGTGGCAACCCGGTGCATTACCTGTGCGACGAGCAAGCCAACTGGTGGCCGGACCTGGCCGACATCAAGGCCAAGATCACGCCGAATACCAAGGCCCTGGTGATCATCAACCCGAACAACCCGACCGGCGCCGTCTATTCCAAGGAAGTCCTGCTGGGCATGCTGGAGCTGGCCCGCCAGCACAACCTGGTGGTGTTCTCCGACGAAATCTACGACAAGATCCTGTACGACGATGCCGTGCACATTTGCACCGCCTCCCTGGCTCCGGACCTGCTGTGCCTGACGTTCAATGGTCTGTCCAAGTCCTATCGCGTGGCGGGTTTCCGTTCCGGCTGGATCGCCATCTCCGGCCCGAAACACCACGCCCAAAGCTACATCGAAGGCATCGACATGCTGGCGAACATGCGCCTGTGTGCCAACGTGCCGAGCCAGCACGCGATCCAGACCGCATTGGGCGGCTACCAGAGCATCAATGATCTGGTACTGCCACAGGGCCGCTTGCTGGAACAGCGCAATCGCACCTGGGAACTGCTCAACGACATTCCGGGCGTGAGCTGCGTCAAGCCGATGGGCGCGCTGTATGCGTTCCCGCGGATCGACCCGAAAGTCTGCCCGATCCACAACGATGAGAAGTTCGTCCTCGACCTGCTGCTCTCCGAGAAGCTGTTGATTGTTCAGGGCACGGCCTTCAACTGGCCTTGGCCGGACCACTTCCGTGTGGTGACCTTGCCGCGAGTGGATGAGCTGGAGATGGCCATCGGACGTATCGGCAGCTTCCTCAAGACCTATCGCCAGTAAGCGGCGGGTCTACGTGCGACTTTGGGTTAAAGTCGCACGTTGATTGATTCAGCAACATATCTGCTGTCCCGGCCGGCTTTCACCACTCGAACCGACGGCTGATGACACACCTCCCGCTCTCGCCTAACAACGGCGGGGGTAGCGACTGCATTAGGCCTACAAAAATCTCCTGCAAAAAAGTCGGAAAAGCCCTGCAACTGACTAAAGTGTTGATGTAGGACACAGTTTGAAATAGTCACCCGGTTGAATAGCCCGGTGCATCACCTTATATACCCCGCAGTACGCTACATCTTTAGCACGAGGAGACTTCTACAACCATGATGCGCATCCTGCTGTTTTTGGCCACTAACCTGGCGGTCGTGCTGATTGCCAGCATCACCCTGAGCCTTTTTGGCTTCAACGGGTTCATGGCGGCCAACGGGGTTGATCTGAACCTCAATCAGCTGCTGATTTTCTGTGCGGTCTTTGGTTTTGCCGGTTCGCTGTTCTCGCTGTTCATCTCCAAGTGGATGGCGAAGATGAGCACCAGCACCCAGATCATCACCCAGCCGCGCACCCGTCACGAGCAATGGCTGCTGCAAACCGTCGAGCAATTGTCCCGGGAAGCCGGGATCAAGATGCCTGAAGTCGGGATTTTCCCGGCCTATGAGGCGAACGCTTTCGCCACGGGCTGGAACAAGAACGACGCACTGGTCGCGGTCAGCCAGGGGTTACTGGAGCGTTTCTCGCCCGATGAAGTGAAAGCCGTTCTGGCCCACGAAATTGGCCACGTGGCCAACGGCGACATGGTCACCCTGGCGTTGATTCAGGGCGTGGTGAACACCTTCGTAATGTTCTTCGCACGGATCATCGGCAACTTTGTCGACAAGGTGATCTTCAAGAACGAAGAAGGCCAAGGCATCGCCTACTACGTGGCAACCATCTTCGCCGAACTGGTCCTGGGCATTCTGGCCAGCTCCATCGTCATGTGGTTCTCGCGCAAGCGTGAATTCCGTGCCGACGAAGCCGGTGCACGCCTGGCCGGTACTGCCGCGATGATCGGCGCCCTGCAACGCCTGCGCGCCGAACAGGGCCTGCCGGTGCACATGCCGGACACCCTGAACGCCTTCGGCATCAACGGTGGCATCAAACAAGGGTTCGCCCGGATGTTCATGAGCCACCCACCGCTGGAAGAACGTATCAACGCCCTGCATCGTCTTCAGCGCTGATCGTTCAGCAATAAATCAAGGCCCGCAGAAATGCGGGCCTTTTTTTGTCTATTTTATTCCTCGACTGGACACTCGATACACCCGCTCTTCAAGTCGAGTGACACCTGCGTCGAGAAACTTCCCGCTCTCGCTCAAAACATCCTGATCTTCCAGAGTCTTCAGGTCCCACGATCCGCCCAATAAGCGCTGCACTTCGTCATCCAGCACAGCAAACGGGGGGCCGTCCATTTGCGCCTGGTCGTAATCCAGGGTGATCAACAACCCTTGAGACTCCTTCGGCAAAATTCGTATCAGGTGCGCTGCATATCGCTCACGCATCACCGGTGGTAGTGCAATCAACGCCGCTCGGTCGTACAAGGCGCCACAGTCAGCAACGTCGCCGGCGGTCAATGCGAAGAAATCACCGCACCAGACCTCGATCGAACCAGCCCGATAGACTGTGAAGGGGCCTTGATCGCTGACGTCCGGATCAAATTGATGCTCGCGAAAAAAGTCTTCCACCGCCTTTTCGGACAACTCAACGCCCAACACCTCGTGACCGCATTTTCCCAGCCACAACAGATCCAGACTTTTCCCACACAGTGGCACCAATACGCGCGCGCCCGCTTCCAGGCCCAATTGCGGCCAGTGCCGCTGCAGATAAGGATTCACTTCCGGCAGATGAAAGCCGATCTGATTCGTCGTCCACCGCTTGTGCCAAAACTCCGGCTGCATAATTAATCCCAAAAATTCGATCAAAAGACGCTAAAACTTATATTAGATTTAGATCAATGATCTGACTGAAGATGATGCCATCTTACTCTCAGGAGCTGATTCATGTTCCCTAGCCTGTACATATCCCACGGCTCCCCCATGCTGGCCCTGAAACCCGGCGCCAGCGGGCCAGCCCTTGCGCGCCTGGCCGCAGAATTACCGAAACCCAAGGCTATCGTCATTGTTTCCGCGCATTGGGAAAGCCACGAACTGCTGGTGAGCGGCCATCCACAACCGGAAACCTGGCACGACTTCGGTGGCTTCCCACAGGCGCTGTTCGACGTTCAATACCCGGCCCCCGGAAATCCTCAATTGGCAGCGGACGTCGTCGAAATGCTGAAGGCCGCCGACCTGCCGGCGCGCATCGATACCAAGCGCCCCTTCGACCACGGAGCGTGGGTGCCTTTGACCTTGATGTACCCGCAAGCCGATATCCCGGTGGTGCAAGTCTCATTGCCCACCCGTGGCGGCCCTGCCCTGCAAACCCGTGTTGGCCACGCGCTGGCCAGCCTGCGTGAACACGGCGTGCTGCTGATCGGCTCTGGAAGCATCACCCATAACCTGCGCGAACTGGATTGGCAGGCCGGCCCGGAAAGCGTCGAGCCCTGGGCCAAGGCATTTCGCGACTGGATCGTAGAGAAACTGGCCGCCAACGACGAAACGGCCCTGCACGATTATCGCCAGCAAGCGCCAAACGCAGTGCGCAACCACCCTAGCGACGAGCATTTACTGCCACTGTATTTCGCCCGCAGTGCCGGGGGCGAGTTCAGCGTTGCCCACCAGGGTTTCACCATGGGGGCGCTGGGCATGGACATTTATCGCTTCGGCTGATCACGCAGGCAAAAAAATCCCCGAACCAGTCGGGGATTTTTTATGTGCGATCAATCAGCTCAAGAGCGGATTAATCTTCGCGATAGCGACGCAGCTTCAATTGCTTACCGGCAACGCGAGTGTCCTTCAGTTTGGTCAGGAGCTTCTCCAGACCATCTTCCGGCAACTCGACGAGGCTGAAGCTGTCGCGCACCTGGATGCGACCGATCGCTTCACGAGCCAGGCCACCTTCGTTCAGGATGGCGCCCAGCAGGTTCTTGGCAGCGATACCGTCACGCGCACCCAGCGCGGTACGGCAACGAGCACGACCTTCAGCCAATGGAACCGGAGCACGACGCTCACGATCACCACGGTCCGGACGATCACCAGTACGCTCTGGACGATCACCGCGCGGAGCGTTGTTCGGCACCAATGGACGTTCTTTCTCGATCGCGGCCAGGGTCAGGGCTTGAGCGTTGGTTGCCTTGCGCAGCAGGGCTGCGGCCAGTGCACGCGGGGTGCAACCAATGTCGGCAGTCAGGCGATCCAGCAGATCACCGTGAGTCGATTCGGCATCGCCAACCAGCGGCGACAGGCTGTTGGTCAGTTTCTTGATGCGGGCATCGAGAACGGCCTGAGCGTCCGGCAGGCGAACTTCGGCAACCTTTTGACCGGTTACACGCTCGATCACTTGCAGCATGCGGCGCTCACGTGGAGTCACCAGCAGCAGTGCACGACCTTCGCGACCGGCACGACCGGTACGGCCGATACGGTGAACGTAGGATTCCGGATCGTACGGCATGTCAACGTTGAACACGTGAGTGATGCGCGGAACGTCCAGGCCACGAGCAGCAACGTCGGTCGCCACAACGATGTCCAGACGGCCATCCTTGAGGGAGTCGATCACGCGCTCACGCTGGTTCTGGGCAATGTCACCGTTCAGCGCAGCGGCTTTGTAGCCTTTGGCTTCCAGGGCGCTGGCCAGGTCCAGGGTCGCTTGCTTGGTGCGCACGAACATGATCAGGGCGTCGAAATCTTCCACTTCCAGCAGGCTCAATACAGCCGAGGTCTTCTGGTCAGCGTGAACCAACAGGTGAGCCTGTTCGATCGCGGTAACGGTCTGAGTCTTGGTCTGAATCTTCACGTGTTGCGGGTCGCGCAGATGGCGTTCGGCAATGGCACGGATCGACTGCGGCAGGGTGGCCGAGAACAATACGGTCTGACGGGTTGCAGGCAAGGCCTTGAAGATAACTTCGAGGTCGTCCATGAAACCCAGTTTGAGCATTTCGTCAGCTTCGTCGAGGACCAGGTGGTTCACGGTCGACAGGACTTTTTCGTCACGACGCAGGTGGTCGCACAGACGGCCCGGAGTGGCGACAACGATCTGTGCGCCATTACGGATTGCTTTCAGTTGTGGACCCATAGGGGCGCCGCCGTAAACGGCCACAACGGTAACGCCCGGCATTTGCTTGGCATAGGTTTCGAAAGCGGTTGCTACTTGCAGCGCCAACTCACGGGTTGGCGCCAGGATCAGGGCTTGCGGCTCGCGCTTGGCAGGATCGATGCAATGCAGGATAGGCAAAGCGAACGCGGCGGTTTTACCCGTACCGGTTTGCGCCTGACCAATCATGTCCTGGCCGGCCATGATGATCGGGATCGATTGCTGCTGAATAGCCGAAGGCTCTTCGTAGCCAGTCGCAATGACGGCTGCAAGAATATTCGGATTAAGATTAAAAGCGGCGAAGCCGCCGGTTTCCTGGGTCATGGGTCTGCCTCTAAGTGCATCCGCAAAGACCCATGCTCCAAAGCTGCGCATGCCGTGTAAGACTCAAGAGTCGCCCTGGCTGCTTTGTCGGCGGGGATTTGCGAAAACGAATGAATGAAAAAGATTCGTCAAGGAAGAGTCCGCTGTGCGGACGTGCAGCCGAAGCTGACTTCGGGGAATTGCGCTACCTAAACGCGGCCCGGTTAAAGGCCGGCGCGCACTATACCGGAATTCGCCCAAAAAGGGAGCATTATTTGTCGGAAAACTGACGGATACACCGTTGTGTCACAGGCTTTGCGGATAATCGTGCAGCAGTCTATTTTGCAAAGGCCCGGCCCTGCTGGCGATGGCGCTAAAACGGTTCACTGTTATCACGCAGACCTGAGGTCTGACACACCCTTCCCTCCCGAGGAAATGCAGCATGAATCAGCCCTGTTCCAGTCGTGTAACCCGTGAACGACGTGACCATGTGCTGCTGATCGGCCTGGATCGGGTCGCCAAACGCAACGCCTTTGACCTCGACCTGCTCAACGAGCTGAGCCTGGCCTATGGCGAGTTCGAAGCGGACAACGAGGCGCGGGTGGCCGTGGTGTTTGGCCATGGGGAACACTTCACCGCCGGGCTCGATCTGGTCAACGCCAGCGCGGCATTGGCCGAAGGCTGGCAAGCACCGGCAGGAGGCTGCGATCCGTGGGGTGTTTTTGCCGGCCCCCGCGTCAGCAAACCGGTGATAGTGGCCGCTCAGGGTTATTGCCTGACCATCGGCATCGAGTTGATGCTGGCCGCCGACATCAACCTGTGCGCCAGCAACACCCGGTTCGCCCAAATGGAAGTCCAGCGCGGAATCTTCCCGTTCGGCGGTGCCACTTTGCGCATGCATCAATTGGCTGGCTGGGGCAATGCCATGCGCTGGTTGCTGACCGGGGATGAGTTCGATGCGCATGACGCCTTGCGTCTGGGGCTGGTGCAGGAAGTCATGGCCAGCGAGGACTTACTGCCAAGGGCGATTGAATTGGCCGAGCGGATTGCCCGACAGGCACCGCTCGGGGTACAGGCGACGCTGATGTCTGCCCGGCAGGCGCGCTATGAAGGAGAAACCGCTGCGGCACAGGGCTTGCCGGCGATGGTGAAGAAGTTGTTGAACAGTGAGGATGCCAAGGAAGGTGTGCGATCGATGATTGAGAAGCGACCCGGGATCTTCAAAGGAGTCTGAGATTTGTGTTGATGCGGAAAATGCCATCGCGGGCAAGCCATGCTCCTACAGGTTGCGCGTCCCCTGTAGGAGCAAGGCTTGCCCGCGATGAGGCCATTGCAGACAACACGTTATGTCGCCGGACGAATCGCCTTGATCAACGACTGCAACGAATAACCCAATTGCGGCGCCAATCCTTCCGCCCGGGCCATCAAGCCGTCCATGTCCAGCACCTGATCCAGCTCCGAAGGCACGATCAAAATCACATTGCCCTCCTTCACCGGCAGCTCCCAGTAGTGCCGGTGATAAAGCCCGCGCAGCAACGCCGCACCCAACGGTTTGCCGTCATCGGTGGCCCACTGATTGATCACCAGCCAGCCACCCGGATTCAGGCGTTTCTGACAGTTCTCCAGGAAGCTCCAGGCCAGATGCCCGACACCAGGCCCGACATCGGTATAAAGGTCGACGAAAATCAAGTCCGCCGACTCAGCGGTATCGAGCAGTTCCAGGGCATCGCCGACGCGGATATACAGGCGCGGATCATCATCCAGCCCAAGGTATTCGATTGCCAGGCGCGGGACGTCGGGGCGCAATTCGATCGCCTCGACATCTTCCAGCGGCAGGAACTTGAGGCAGGCCTGGGTCAACGTGCCCGCACCAAGGCCCAGAAACAGTGCGCTTTCCGGTTGTTCGTGGCACAACGCGCCAATCAGCATCGCCCGGGTGTAGTCGTACTCGAGCCAGCTCGGATCAGCGGTAAACACGCAGCTCTGTTCAATGGCGTCACCGAACTCGAGAAAGCGGTAATCGGCCACTTCCAGCACGCGTATCACGCCGAACTCATCCTGTACCTCGGCGAGCAAATGCTCGACGCGCTCCTCAGTCATTTCGTCTCCAGAATCGTTACCGGGCCTGCATGCAATAAACAGCAGCGCACTTAAACCGCGAGGCGCGCGGCAAAGGCGCGATTGTCCGCGAAGCAACGGGAACAGGTCACGCACTAATTGCTGATAACATGACCGTCCGAGCGTAAAACACTAGAGAACGTGATGAGCCAACCCTGGAGCCCTGACAGCTGGCGCGCCTTGCCGATCCAGCAACAACCCCTCTACCCTGACGCTGCGCATTTGCAGCAGGTAGAGCAAACCCTGGCCAGCTATCCGCCACTGGTGTTTGCCGGTGAAGCCCGGGAGTTGCGCCGTCAGTTTGCCGAGGTCACCCAAGGCCGCGCGTTCCTGTTGCAAGGTGGCGATTGCGCCGAAAGTTTCGCCGAGTTCTCGGCCGCGAAAATTCGCGACACCTTTAAAGTCTTGCTGCAAATGGCGATCGTCATGACCTTTGCCGCCGGTTGCCCGGTGGTCAAAGTCGGGCGCATGGCCGGGCAATTTGCCAAACCGCGCTCCGCCAATGACGAAACCATCGACGGCGTGACACTGCCTGCTTACCGTGGCGACATCGTCAACGGCATCGGTTTCGACGAGAAAAGCCGCGTGCCGGACCCGGAGCGCCTGCTCCAGTCCTACCACCAGTCCACCGCCACCCTGAACCTGTTGCGCGCGTTCGCTCAAGGCGGGTTTGCCGACCTGCATCAGGTGCACAAGTGGAACCTGGACTTCATCGCCAACTCGGCGCTGGCCGAGAAGTACAGCCACCTGGCCAATCGCATCGATGAAACCCTGGCGTTCATGCGCGCCTGCGGCATGGACACTTCACCGCAGCTGCGCGAAACCAGTTTCTTCACCGCCCACGAAGCGTTGCTGCTGAACTACGAAGAAGCCTTCGTGCGTCGCGACAGCCTGACCAACGATTACTACGATTGCTCGGCGCACATGCTGTGGATCGGCGATCGCACCCGTCAGCTCGATGGTGCGCACGTTGAGTTCCTGCGCGGGGTGAATAACCCGATCGGGGTCAAGGTCGGCCCGAGCATGAACCCTGAAGACTTGATTCGCCTGATCGATGTGCTGAACCCGGACAACGATCCGGGCCGCCTGAACCTGATTGCGCGGATGGGTGCCAACAAGGTCGGCGATCACCTGCCGCAGCTGATTCGCGCCGTGCAGCGCGAAGGCAAGCAGGTGCTGTGGAGCTCCGACCCGATGCACGGCAACACCATCAAGGCGAGCAGCGGCTACAAGACCCGCGACTTCGCGCAGATCCTGGGCGAGGTGAAGCAGTTCTTCCAGGTGCACGAAGCTGAAGGCAGTTATGCCGGTGGTATTCACATCGAGATGACCGGGCAGAACGTCACCGAATGCATTGGCGGCGCTCGGCCGATTACCGAGGACGGGCTGTCGGATCGGTATCACACCCATTGCGATCCGCGGATGAACGCTGATCAGTCGCTGGAATTGGCGTTTTTGATTGCTGAGACCTTGAAGCAGGTTCGGCGCTAAACCGCGTCGCCCCTTCGCGAGCAAGCCCGCTCCCACATTCGACCGCGTCCGTCTGGGCAACTCGGTCGAATGTGGGAGCGGGCTTGCTCGCGAAGGCGCTAGCTCAGGTACCGCCAATTCCAGCCAATGCCACTCTTAACCTGCTGGCACTCACCCGCTGACAATTCAACTGCACCTGCGCAAGCCCCAACCAATCCGCCATCTGCCGCAGATTGATAGCCAAAGCGTGCATCCCTTCGTCATCCAGCCCCGGCTCTTCTTCATGCACGGCGTGCACCGCCAGCCGCCCCAACGCCCGCTCAGCCCGCAGATCCACGCGTGCGGCAATCCGTTCGTTGTGCAGGAACGGCAGCACGTAATACCCGTAAACACGCTTGTCTTGCGGCGTGTAAATTTCCAGCCGATAACGAAAGTCGAACAGCCGCTCGGTGCGACTGCGTTCCCAGACCAGCGAGTCAAACGGTGAAAGCAACGCGCTGGCCTCGACCTTGCGCGGTACTTTCGGCTCAGGCAGGCAATAAGCCAGTTGCCGCCAGCCTTGCACCTGGCAAGTCAGCAACTCCCCGGCCTCGACCAGTTCCGCCAGACGCGGACGGCTGTCGGTCGGGTTCAAACGAAAATAGTCGCGCAGGTCCTTTTCCGTACCGACACCCAACGCCGTCGCTGCGTGCAATAACAGCCCACGCTGAGCCTCGGTTTCACTGAGCAATGGCTGCTGCAGAATCGCCGAAGGAATCACCCGCTCGGGCAAATCATAAAGTCGTTCGAAACCACGGCGGCCGGCAACCGTCACTTCTCCGGCGGCAAACAGCCATTCCAGGGCATGCTTTTCAGCGCTCCAGTCCCACCACGGTCCTGCCCGTTCCTGACGGGTTGACAAGCTTCCGCACCCAACGCCCCCAGTTGTTCAACCGAGGCCAATACCCGGCGGATCGTGTCCTGCTGCTCGCGCCCGAAATTCGCCAGTTGCTGATAGATGTCTTCACCACGCGTCGCGCGCTGCATGCGCCAACGCATCAGCGGATACAGTGATAACGGCAGCAACGAGGCTTCATGTCCCCAATATTCAAACAGCGTGCGACGTCGACCCTGACTCCAGGCGGCCTGGTCTAGCAAATCGGAGGAGTAGTTACCGAGGCGGGAAAACAAGGGAAGGTAGTGCGAACGCACCAACGCATTGACCGAATCGATCTGCAGGATGCCCAACCGCTCGATCAGTCGGTTGAGTTGCACCGGTTTGATCGTCGCTGGCGGCTGGCGCCCGTTGAACCCTTGGGCAGCCAGTGCCAGACGTCGAGCCTGTTGGTTGGAAAAGGACAGCGTTGCGGGCATGAATACCTCCGTGTCTGCTCGCAACCTACCTCACCAGAGAGGAGTTTGTGTAGCAATGGCCTCATCATTTATGCATCGGATCATCCCAGAACGGCCTGACCGATTCATGTTCCACATCCGCACGACTCATACCGATGTCCTTCAGTGCTTCATCGCTCAAACTCGCCAGCAGCTCGCGTTCACGATGAAGTTCGTACCAGCGACTAAACTTGTGCAGCAGATCAGATACCACATGGGTTGAGAATTTTTGTTCAGTTACAACCTCGTTATGACCTTTCATCTCGTTGTCCTCCGTTGGGGATGGCCCAAGTCTCGCGCCAGCGTTAAGATCAATCCAACGAATGTTTCTGATGGTAACCATCTCGGAGATTGATGGATGTCGGCGTACCCCAGTATCGATACCGATGTGCTGCGCACCTTTGTCGCGATCGCCGACCAGGGCGGATTTACCCGCGCCGGTGAAATGGTCAATCGCACGCAGTCGGCGGTTAGCATGCAAATGAAGCGTCTGGAAGAAGACGTCTTGCAGCGCCAGTTGTTCGAACGCGATGGGCGTCAGGTCAAGCTGACCGCCGAAGGCCAGGTTTTGCTGGGGTATGCGCGGCGCATCCTCAAACTTCACAGCGAAGTCTTCAATACGCTGCGCGAACCGCACATGATTGGCACCGTGCGCATTGGTACGCCGGACGATTACGTGATGCGCTTTCTGCCGGGCATTTTGTCGCGCTTCGCCAAGAGCTATCCGCTGATCCAGATCGAGGTTCACTGCGAATCATCAAAACAATTGCTGCAACGTCAGGATCTGGACCTGTCCATCGTGACCCGCGAGCCCGGCACCGAAATTGGCCAGTTGCTGCGCAAGGAGCGCTTCGTCTGGGCCGAGGCGCAATGTTTCAACGCCCATGAGCAGACGCCCCTGCCCCTGGCGATGTTCAACAGTGATTGTTTCTGCCGCTTGTGGGCGTGTAATGCGCTGGATGCCATGGGCCGCGAATACCGCATTGCCTACAACAGTTCGAGCCTGTCAGCGTTGATGGCCGTGGTCAGTGCCGGCCTGGCCGTGACCGCGCAACTTGAAAGCCTGATTACGCCGGACATGCGCATTCTCGGTGCCGCCGAAGACCTGCCGCTGTTGCCGGAAGCCTGCATCATGCTCGTGCGCAACCTGCACAACCCGTCACCGATCACCGAGTGTCTGGCCGAACACATCGTCGATGGCTTCAAACTTTAAACGCGAGCATCACCGCACAGCCCACCAGAAAACCGCAGAACAACCCGCGCAGCAGTCGCTCCGGCAGGGCGTGGGCGATTTTCACGCCCCAACTGATGCTCATCAAACCGCCGACGGCCAAGGGCACACCGATCAGCCAGTCCACCTGATGGTGCGCCGCGTAGGTCACCAGGGTGACGCCGGTACTGGGTAAGGCCAGCGCCAGCGACAAGCCTTGTGCCACCACCTGGCTGGTGCCAAACACACTGGTCAGCACCGGCGTCGCCACCACCGCCCCACCCACTCCAAACAAGCCGCCCATGGTCCCGGAGGCGGCGCCAAGCACGCCCAGCCATGGCCATGCGAAATGCATTTGCGCCGAGGCCGGCGTGCTGGCAGCGAACATTCGCACCAGGTTGTAGGCCGACAAGGCCACCAGGAACGCGACAAAACCGATCCGCATGGTTTGCGCATCAATGCCGACCGCCCAGATCGAACCGATCCAGGCAAAACAGAACCCCATCGACGCCAAAGGCAAGGCGTGACGCAATTCGATGCGATTGCGTTGGTGATAGCGCCACAGCGCCAGCATCACATTGGGCACCACCATCACCAGCGCCGTGCCTTGGGCGATCTGTTGATCAAGACCGAACAGCACACCCAACAATGGAATGGCGATCAAGCCGCCACCAATGCCGAACAACCCGCCGAGGGTGCCCAACGCCGCGCCAAACACCAGATACATCACGAACTCGATCACAAGCGATTTCCCTTTTGTCAGGGTGTTCATCCTACGCAGTCGGCGATAGCGCGGAAACGCACAGCAACGCACAATGGCTGTGCCAACTTCGCACAAGCGCGGACACCCCATGAACCCCAATCAATTGACCGAACAGCTCGGGCTTTTTCTGGATGTGCTGGAATCCGGGAGTTTTTCTGCTGCCTCGCGCCGACATCCGCTGACCCCTTCGGCCGTGGCGCGGCGCATCGACAGCCTGGAAAAGGCCGTCGGTAGCCAGCTGTTCATTCGCAGTACACATGCCGTCATGGCGACCCCGGCAGGCCTGGCCTTTGCCGAGCGCGCGCGGCGAATTGTCGCCGAGCTTCGGCTGGCCCGGGCCGAAGCGGTGTCCCTGAGCAGTGCCCCGGAAGGCTTGATCAGAGTGGATGCGCCCGCGGCGTTCGGACGCCGGCATTTGGCACCGGTGATTGCCGACTTCCTGATGCTTTACCCCGGCCTCGATGTGCAACTGCACCTGATCGACAGCTTTGTCGACATGCAAGGCTTGAACCTGGGCAAGGTCGATCTGGTGCTGCGCGCCGGGCAAATGGCCGACACCCGCCTGGTCGCCACACCGCTGGCAAGCATGGTGCGTATTGCCTGCGCCAGCCCGGACTATTTACAACGCCGCGGAGTGCCGACCGAGCCTGCGCAGTTAGTCGATCACGACGGCCTCGATTGGGACGGCCTGGCCCCGCCCTTCGCCTGGCGCTTCGAACGCGATGGGCAGATGCATCTGCACCGCCCGGCGCGGATCCGCATGAGCGCCAACAATGCCGAGGCGCTGGTCTGCGGCGCATTGGCCGGACTGGGTATTGCCCACCTGCCGACCTGGTTGGCAAGCGAATACTTGCTGCGGGGTGAGCTGCTGTCGCTGTTCTGCGAAAAGGGCCTGCCCAAACCGGAGTCCGCCGGCATCTATGCGCTGCGGCTGGCGCAACAGCCCAACTCACGCAGCCGTTTGCTGCTGGAATACTTGAAGACGCGCTTCAGCCCGATTCCACCGTGGGACCTGGCGCTGCAAAGCACGCTGGACCGCCATTAGTCGAAAATTATCTGGCGCATTAAAGATTCGCCCGCTAGATTCATGAAGATTACCGATCAAGGCTTTTGAGATGACCACCGAACGCGACACCCTGGACAACTGCGACCACCTGCTGCTGGATAATCAGGCGTGTTTCGCCCTGCACTCGACTTCGTTGCTGATGACCAAGGTCTACAAGCCGCTGTTGCAAGCGCTGGGCCTGACCTATCCGCAATACCTGGCGATGATGGTGTTGTGGGAACGCGATGGTCTGACCGTAGGTGAAATCAGCACGCGCCTGCTGACCGATCCCGGCTCCCTGACGCCACTGCTCAAACGCCTGGAAGTCGAAGGTTTGCTCAGCCGCACCCGCAGTCGCGAAGACGAACGGGTGGTGATCGTCGAACTCACCGAACAGGGCCGCGCCTTGCGGGAAAAAGCGCGCAGCATTCCTCAGTGCATCCTCGGCGCCAGCGGAATGACGCTGGAGCGACTGCAAAAGCTGCAGGCGGAACTGCAGGTGCTGCGCAGCAATCTGCAAGACAGCCTCTAATTCCCCAGTCAACATAGATCCCCTGTGGGAGCGAGCTTGCTCGCGATAGCGGTCTGACATTCGGCATTGATGTTGACTGATACACCGCTATCGCGGGCAAGCCCGCTTGTATGTTTAGACTTGAAGGGGTGGGCGGGACTAAAAGCTCGATTCCGACTCTAGCCAGTACGGACCGTGGGAGACTTCTCGTCCCGCCCCTTCTACCCGAAGCGCCGATAAGGAATTCATCGGTAAAACCGACGATAGAGGCAAGCCAGCGCAAGGGTAAACCCCGACAAGCCCTTAAACCCTAGCTCCGAGGATTCGTCATGACAATCCTTACCTCGCCAACGGTAATCGGTATCGATGTAGCCAAGGCCGAAATCGTCGCTTACCGCGAAGACATGCAAACCACTCAACACATCAACAACGACCGAGAGACTCTTGGGCGTTGGCTCAAAGCTCTGCCTGCGCAAAGCTCAATTGCTTTGGAAGCCACCAGCATTTACCACTTGGACACGGTCGAACTGGCCCATGAAATGGGACACCGGGTTTACGTTGTGGATGCTTATCGTCTGAGCCACTACCGCGAAAGCATTGGCCAACGGGCGAAAACCGACCCTTGTGATGCGCGCCTGCTCGCGCGTTACCTGTCTAGCGAGCAGGATCGACTGCGCCTCTGGAGTCCACCTCCGCAGGCCTACAAGGTGTTGAAAAGTCTGCTTCATAGACGCGCAGAGCTTATCAATGTGCGTGTGGGCATGACGCTGAGTTGGTCAGGTGAGCCGCTTCTGAAGGATGAATTGGCCCGGCAATTGAAGTCCTTCAAACAAGCGGAGCAAGCCATCCAGAAATTACTGCACAAAGTCAGCAAAAAGGCAGGCATCACCGAAAACATCAAGCGCTGCAAAGCCATTGAGGGGATCGGTGAGCTTACGGCTATGGGCTTGGCGACCGCATTCATGCGCGGTCACTTCGCCAACGGCGATGCATTCATTGCTTTTTGGGGATGGACTTGCGAGCAAAGGATTCAGGCAAGAAGAACAGCCCTCGCCACCTGTCCAAAAAAGGCGATACGGAGCTGCGGCGCCTGGCTCACAACGCGGCGATGGCGGCTTGTCGGTCTGCCACCTGGAAACCGTACTATGAGTCCTATCTCGTCAGAGGCTTGGCAAAAACCCAAGCCCTGGTGATCCTCGCCCGCAAGCTATGCCGGGTGGCATTCGCTCTCATGAAAAACCAGAGCGAATACCAGCCAAATTTAAGGCTGCAGGGTTCCCCTGCAACATAGAATCTCCCACATTGGTTTTGTGGTGACCCTTCCAGCCACGTTCGCCCCCCTCCCAGAAAAAATTTTCACCCCTGAAAATCCCGCCTCAACCGCTCTAGCTCGGCCCTTCACATCACCCGCCAAAATTTCGAACACAACTTTTTCAAAATTTTATCTTGCGCACTAAATACTTGCGCGGTACATTCATTTCGCACTTACTTAGCGCGCAAACATTTAGCGCAAAACACCCAAACCAAAATGAGGCTCACACCATGCAAACTCTCTACACCGCAATCGCAACTTCCACCGGTGGCCGTGATGGTCGTGCTGTTTCCAGCGACAACATCCTCGACGTCAAACTTGCCACCCCGAAAGAACTCGGTGGTGCCGGCGGCGCAGCGACTAACCCTGAACAACTGTTCGCAGCCGGCTACTCCGCCTGCTTCATCGGCGCACTGAAGTTCGTCGCCAGCCAGACCAAACGCAGCATCCCGAACGACGCCTCGATCACTGCCCATGTCGGCATCGGCCAAATCCCTGGCGGTTTCGGCCTGGACATCGACCTGCACATCAGCCTGCCAGGCCTGGAACAAGCCGATGCGCAAGCCCTGGTCGACGCCGCCCACCAGGTCTGCCCGTACTCCAACGCCACCCGTGGCAACGTCGATGTGCGCCTGCACGTTACCGTCTAACCGTTGATCCCAAGGCCCGTACAGGAAACGAACATGAACACTTTCAGCAAAGTCTTGACCGGCACCCTTCTCGCCCTGTCCATCGGTAACGCGTTCGCGGGCGAGGGTGTTGAACACAACACCCAGGCATTCCTCGACGCTCTGAATGCCGGCACCGGCAAACCGATGGAACAGCTCACCCCCAAAGACGCGCGCGCCGTACTGGTGGGTGCGCAATCCGGGGTAAAACTGACGCTGCCAAAAGCCGATGTCAGCGAGAAGACCATTCAAGTCGACGGCCAACCGCTGCGCCTGACCATCGTCCGGCCGGCCGGAGTCAAGGGCGAGTTGCCAGTGTTCATGTTCTTCCACGGCGGTGGCTGGGTATTGGGGGACTTCCCGACTCACGAACGACTGGTCCGTGATCTGGTAGTCGGCTCAGGGGCTGCGGCGGTGTTCGTCAATTACACCCCGTCCCCGGAAGCGCACTACCCGGTGGCGATCAATCAGGCTTATGCGGCGACCCAATGGGTGGCCGAGCACGGTAAAGAGATCAACGTCGACGGCAAACGCCTGGCCGTGGCCGGCAACAGTGTCGGTGGCAACATGGCGGCAGTCGTTGCGCTGATGGCCAAAGACAAGGGCTCGCCGGCTATCAAATACCAGGTGTTGTTGTGGCCGGTGACGGATGCGAGCTTCGAGACGGCGTCTTACAACCAGTTTGCCGAGGGGCACTTCCTCACCAAAAACATGATGAAGTGGTTCTGGGACAACTACACCACCGACGCCAAGCAGCGTAATGAGATTTACGCCTCGCCGTTGCGGGCTACCACCGCACAACTGAAGGGCTTGCCACCTGCGCTGGTGCAGACAGCGGGCGCCGACGTTCTGCGCGATGAAGGTGAAGCTTACGCCCGTAAACTCGATGAAGCCGGGGTGCCGGTCACGTCGGTTCGCTACAACGGCATGATCCACGACTACGGTTTGCTTAACGTGGTGAGTCAGGTGCCAGCGGTGCGCTCCGCGATGCTGCAGGCGTCGCAAGAGCTCAAGCAACATTTGAAATGAAGTAAGCATCGCAGCCTCGCTTCGCTCGACAGCTCCTACATGGTTTTTGCATTTCCTTGTAGGAGCTGTCGAGTGAAACGAGGCTGCGAATCTTATGATCTTTACCTTTCAGGCATAAAAAAACCCGGCTCAATGGCCGGGCTTTTTCATTCCTGAAGCAGTGCTTATTTAGCACGACCTTTGTAGGAACCGCCTTCGCGGGTATCGATCTCGATCATGTCGCCGATTTCGATGAAGTCAGCAACCGACAGCTCGGTACCGTTCTTCAGTTTGGCAGGCTTCATCACCTTGCCGGAAGTGTCACCGCGAGCGGAACCTTCGGTGTAGTCAACCTGACGCACGATAGTGGTCGGCAGTTCTACGGAAACCAGACGCTCTTCGAAGAAGATCGCTTCGCAAACATCGGTCATGCCTTCTTCAACGAAAGGCAGAACGGCTTCGATGTCTTCAGCGTTCAGCTCGTACATGGTGTAGTCAGTGGTGTCCATGAACGTGTAGGCGTCGCCGCTGATGAAGGACAGGGTCGCTTCTTTACGGTCGAGGATTACGTCGTCCAGTTTGTCGTCGGCGCTGTAAACGATTTCGGTCTTGTAACCGGTCAGCAGGTTTTTCAGCTTGGTCTTCATGATCGCGCTGTTACGACCCGACTTGGTGAATTCAGCTTTCTGAACCAGCCAAGGATCGTTTTCGAGACGGATCACCATCCCGGGTTTCAGTTCTTTACCAGTTTTCATTACGAATATCCGAATTTGGATGGGATTTACAAAAATCTAGGCCGCGTATCATATCCAATTTACATAAAACTGTACCAGCGCCGCGGCAAGATCGGCCTGCAAGGCTTGTTCCAGACACCACGCCTCGGCGTGTTTTTGCAGCTGGGGCCAGTGTTTGCGGGCCATGCGCCAGTGGGCGGACATATCATGCCCCGCATTCCACGCGCGCCAAAGACCGCTGATCGCCTCGCTGGCAGGGGCGGACAGGCCTTTTGTGTACAACTCGAGGAAGGCGTCAAGCTTGTCCAGGTGGATGTCTTCCTCCTGCTGATAGATGTGCCAGAGCATTGGCCGGCCTGCCCACTGGGCGCGGACGAAGGAATCTTCACCGCGCACGGCGTTGAAATCGCAGCACCAGAGCAAATGATCGTATTGATCCTGTCGGACGAACGGCAGCACCTGAACGGTCAATCCGTCGCGGACATGCCGGGCGCCTGCTGCCAACCCTTCAACACCGAGCCAGCGTTCGACATCGCCGAGAATGCGCCCTTCGGGCACCAGCAAATGGGTCGGCAACAGATCAGCCGCCATCACATCCAGCCAACTCGACAGCCCGGTATTTTCATAGGCAAACAGCGAAATCAGTTGGGCATTCGGGGCCGGATCTATTCCCAGGCCTTGAAGGAATTCTCGTTGCGCCTCGCGACTTTGCTGAAACTGTCGACGACGCTCAAGCAATCCTCTTCACGCAACAAACCACCGGTGCCCTTTTGGAATCCCGGGAAGAAGAAGTACTTCTGCACCGTTTTGTATTTCACCGACGGCAAACCGTGGCAACCGCTCACCCAATCCTCGGCGCTCAGATAGTCAAGATTCATCCACAGCGGCGGCTTTTCCCGTGCGGCCATGGCGTCCATGTAGGCACTTGGCAACTGGCAGGCGAACGCGGCGATGACCACATCCGCCGCCTCTGTGGCCAACCACGCTGCTGGCCATTGGCGCACGTCGACACCGGCCTGCGATTGCTGCGCGGCATGGATATCGATCTGGGGGCACAGGCGTTCGAAGGCGCGCAGGTCATCGACCCACAAACGCACGTCGACCGGGTACTCGGCCACCAGTTGTCGTGCCAGGCGCCAGGTCACGCCGATGTCGCCAAAGTTGTCGACCACGGTGCAAAAAATATCCCAGCGGGTTTTCAGTTCAGGCATTGCGGATTCCCGTTGGCAAAGGCACCAATTGTCCGCATAAATTACCTCGCGCAGAAGAGCCGACGGCGATTAATCTTCGTGCGACAATCGCCACTATCCCGCGACCATCCGCCAGGAGGCAGCCATGCCCTTTCGTCCCACTCCGCGCCGCACGTTGCAGATCCAGCCTAATGCCTTGCAACTGATCGGCAGCATTGCCCTCGGATTGTGGCTGGGATTTCTCACCATCGCGCTGACTTGCTGGCTCGTCTCTCGCCTGTTTTTCAGCGAGCAACTGGCGCCAGTGGCCGCCGCCGTGGAGCAATTGGCCAAACCGCCCGTGGTGCAACCGGTACCGGACATTCCGCCGCAGAGCCCGCTGTTCGAACAATATGAAGAGAACCTGCGCAAGAACGAGCAGCAGGTACGCATGGATCAGGCCCGCAGCAGCAGCCGCAATCTGTCCAATCCAAAATGCCAGTTCTGGCTGCAACAGGACCATACCGCGCCGAGCGAAAAAAGCCGCGCCAATATCCTGCAGTTTTGCGATTGACCATGAACAAACAGACTGTCCACCAATTGATTCTCGACAAGCTGCGGGTTGATCTCGACATCGCCGAACGTGCCGCGCAAACCGCGTACGAAACCGCGACCCACGAAGAGAACATCGCCGAAAACAAGTACGACACCCTGGGCCTGGAAGCCTCCTATCTGGCGGCCGGACAGGCCAGACGGGTGGAAGAAATCAGGCAGTCACTGACGCTGTGCCAGAACCTGACATTGCGCCCCTATGACGATCAGCGCGGCATCGAGGTCGGCGCATTGCTTGGCCTGGAAGACGAAAAAGGCCGCGAGCAATGGCTGTTTCTGGCCCCCGATGCCGCTGGTCTGAAGGTCGATCTGGTGGGGCAATGGATTACCGTCATCACCCCCCGTTCGCCGCTGGGCAAAAGCCTGCTGGGCAAATTCGAAGGGGATGACGTGGAGATTCTGGTGGCGGGTGCCCGGCAACAGTTTTCTGTTACCGAGGTGGTCTAGTGAACCGGTAGTTCGACGCCGTCGAACAGCTCTTCCAGTTCTTGCTTGTTGTGGCACGCAATGGCTTTAGCCATGACTTCGCGAGTCAGGTGCGGGGCAAATTTCTCGATGAAGTCGCACATGAAGCCACGCAGGAAAGTGCCGCGACGGAAGCCGATCTTGGTGATGCTGGATTCGAACAGCTCACTGGCATCGAGCACCACCAGATCGCTGTCGAGTTTGGCATCGACCGCCATTTTCGCCACGATACCCACGCCCAGGCCCAGGCGCACATACGTCTTGATGACGTCAGCGTCGGCGGCGGTGAATACCACTTTGGGTGTCAGGCCGCGATGGCTGAACGCTTCGTCGAGTTTCGAGCGGCCGGTAAAACCGAACACGTAAGTCACGATCGGGTATTCGGCGAGCGCTTCGAGGGTCAGCTTCGACAGCTTGGTCAACGGGTGGCCTTGGGGCACTACGACGCAGCGGTTCCAGCGATAGCACGGCATCATCACCAGGTCGCCGAACAACTCCAGTGCTTCGGTGGCGATGGCGAAATCCACAGTGCCGTCAGCGGCCATTTCAGCGATCTGCATCGGCGAACCCTGGTGCATGTGCAGGGCAACGTCCGGATACTGCTTGATGAAACTGCTGATCACCGGCGGCAACGCATAACGCGCCTGGGTATGCGTGGTGGCGATCGACAGGGTGCCCTTCTTCTCGTTGGAGAATTCCTGGGCGATCTGCTTGATGCTTTCAACCTTGCGCAAAATCTCGCCAGCGGTCGTGATGATGCGTTCGCCGGCCGGGGTGACACGGGTCAGGTGCTTGCCGCTGCGAGCGAAAACCTCAACCCCCAATTCGTCTTCCAGCAGACGGATCTGCTTGCTGATACCCGGTTGCGAGGTGTAAAGGCTTTGGGCGGTAGCGGAAACGTTGAGGTCGTGGTGCGCCACTTCCCAGATGTAGCGCAATTGTTGAAGCTTCATATGAATCCCTCAAAGCAGGTAGACGCCACGGGCATCAGCGACGGTATATAACTATATTAATGGCGTGAAGAATAAATCTAGAACTTTTTTGTCAAATTGCCACTATTATTCGTGTTCTAGCGATCACCTTGCCGGCGACGCTCCACCAGCGGCACCAGATAGACCGGCACTCTCGCCAGCTGCAACACGCGCGCTGCGGTCCTGCCCAAAGGCGTTTCCGCGCCGGCCCCATGGCTATGACTTCCTACGATCAGTAAATCCACCGAGAGTTTCTGCGCCTGGTCGAGAATCACTTGCGACGGATCCCCCTGAAGCACCCGCACGGCTTGAATCCGCGCCAGGTCCTGCTCCCCTTCGTCCCCCAACTCTTCGCGAAAACTGTCGAGCACCCGCTGCTCGATATTGGCAATCACCGTGCTCAGGCCCTGACTGTGAAACTCGTTCAACGCCTGCTCATCGAGATAACTCTGAAGCACCGACTCGGCAAACAGGCCCATAGGTTCAACCGCATGCACCACATACAAATCGGCATTGAATGTCCGCGCCAGCGCCAAGGCGTGCTGCATTACAAACGGTGCGTACAGGCCGAGGTCAGTGGCATACAGCATCGACCGAATCATATGACCTCCTCGCGAGCCAACATGGTGGAGATTGATTCAGCTTAGCAGTGCCTTGGCGAGTGCGATGCTCCGCGTAACGCGTTGAACGATGGGCTTAAATCTTTTGCTCGTTGCTTATGCCATGCGGGACATGACCGGTGGCGACGACTTCGCGGGCCAATTCGCAGTGACCGGCCTGATCGTCGAAAAACACGTCGGCGGCAAAGGCTTCGAGAAAGGCCGATTTGGTCAGGCCACCCAGAAACAGCGATTCGTCCAGCCGGATGTCCCATTCACGCAACGTGCGAATGACTCGCTCATGGGCCGGCGCCGAACGCGCGGTGACCAACGCCGTGCGAATCGGGCAGTCGTCGTCGGGAAACTCGCGCTGCAACAGATTGAGAGCCGCCAGGAAGCCTTTGAACGGCCCTCCGCGCAACGGCTCACGGGCGGCTTCGCGCTCGCTGGCCTGAAACGCTTCCAGGCCACCAGACTGGTAGACACGCTCCGACTCGTCGGAAAACAGCACCGCATCACCGTCGAAGGCGATCCGCAATTCATCGCTGGCCGCGCGGCTGGCACCGCCCGACAAAATGGTTGCTGCCGCGAAACCGGCGTCCAGCGCACTGCGCACGTCTTCGGCATGCGTCGACAGAAACAGGTCGCAGCCAAAGGCTTTGAGATACGGATAAGGACTGCGCCCGCCGACAAACGCCGCGCGGGAAATCGCCAGCCCATAATGGTGAATCGAGTTAAACACCCGCAAACCGGTGTCGGCGCTGTTGCGCGACACCAGGATCACCTCGACCCGTGCGCGGCCGAGATGGGTATTGAGGTTCAGGAGTTTTTGCACCAGAGGGAAGGCATCACCGGGCTCGAGGATTTCGTCTTCGTGTTCAATCTGATATTGCCGGTAAGCCTCGACGCCACTCGACAGGTACACCTTGTGGCTCTCGCTCAGGTCGAACAGTGCTCGCGAAGAAATCGCCAGCACCAGTTTGTCGTCTATGCCCTTTACCATGCCCTTCCCCCGGATTGATCGACTCAGGTGTTACGTCGATCGATAAAACTCAAACTGCGATACAACGCCTCGATAAGCGGTAACTCGCACCCCGCCGCCTTGGCCGCCGCCAGGGGCCGTGCGTAAATCGCGGCCAGTTCCAGCGGTCGTTTGTGCAGAAAATCGTGGTACATGCTCGGCCAGTAATCCGGCATTTTCTCGGTCACCATGAACAAATGGTCGGCGTAACCGGCCGGCACGTCGTGTCCACAGGCGGTTGCCCCCAGAACCACTTCGGCCATCAAGGCCTTGATCAGTTCCCGGCTGTCGGCATCGGCCATCAAAGGCGTGGTGCTGGCTCCCAGCAACACCGACAGGCCGTTGTAAGGGATATTCCAGACCAGTTTTTGCCAGCGCGCCTGGTGCAGGTTAGCCATGGCCTGGGAATCGATGCCGGCCGTACGGAACAGGCCAACACCCTCCTCGACAATTGCGGTGCGCGTTAACTCATCGGCCGCGAGGC
This sequence comes from Pseudomonas sp. S2_F03, assembly GCF_054668335.1. NCBI lineage: Bacteria > Pseudomonadati > Pseudomonadota > Gammaproteobacteria > Pseudomonadales > Pseudomonadaceae > Pseudomonas > Pseudomonas sp. S2_F03. Next base: position 1,113,081 of record NZ_CP162759.1, read on the forward strand.
CGCTGTGGTAACCGACATGCACCGCGCCAAGGGCTTGATGGGTAATGACACCCGGGCCCTCGCGATGTACGCAGATATAACAGAGCCCACCGAGCACATGCAGCGAATCGGGAAGCCTCTCACGCAGACTGTCTTCAACGTCCAGGCCATTTTGCAACACCAATACCTTGGCGTTGGGTGCTGCGGCTTGAAGGATCGCCGGTGCCAGGTCCGCGTTGCTGGTGGTTTTTGCGCCCACCAGCAACCAGTCGCAGGGCGGCATGTCTTCGGCCGACGAATAGGCCTGCACCGGGTTCAATGTCAGCGCGCCATGAACCGCGCTGTCGAGCTGCAGCCCGCGCTCGGCCACCGCTGAAAACTCACTGCGCAGCAAGAAGTGCACATCGAAACCGGCACGCGCCAGCATCATCCCGTAGAACCCGCCGATTGCACCGGTTCCGATTACACCGATTGTCGGCTTGGTGACTGCCCCCATCATGGCAACTCCTCTGCTGTTTTTCATCAGCGCCCGCCCGACCGCCTCATTGAGTTCGGTACCGGTCAGGCGCGATTTTAGTGCCCCGAAAAACTCGCCGTCGCGCACGACAAACAGCGCTGGCAAATGAAAAACCTGATAACGCTCGACCACCCCGCCATTGTTCCCGGCATCGATCCAGCACAGTCGATCAACGTTCAGATCGAGCCCTGGCAGTTGCTCACGGGCAAATCGGCAACTGGCGCAACCGACGCTGGTGAAAATCACCAGGGATACGCCGCTCATCGCCAGCAGCCGTTGGTCGGCATCGAAAATCGGTCAGCTCCAATTCGACCACTATACTGGGGAAACAATGTCAGATGGCCGACACAGGGAGTCCGTGTTCATGGGACGTTTTATTCCTCATCCTGACGATGTGCCCGTCGAATTAACGTTACTGACGCATGAGTGCATCTCGCGACAGCGCTTGCACACTATCAGCCTCGGGGGCATGGCTTGCAATTATCACCGGGCCTGGCGCCACGGCACGGCGCTGGAAGTGCGCATGCCCACCTTGAACCCCGACATGCGTTATCTGGGCTATGTGGCTTGGTGCCTGCGACGCAAACGCGGCTATCTGGTGGGTATTGCCTTCGTCGATGAACAGATGCTGTTCAGCGCCCGGATGGGCGAGCAGGTGTGCCAGATCGAACGCTATTGCCGCCTGCATGACGCGCATGACGACTTGCAGGGTATTCAGGCGCTGGCCCTCGAATGGGTCCAGCAGCACGCCGACGAGTTCTCTCACGACACCGTACGCAAGGCATTTGCGCAGCCAATGCTGGATTAAACCCATTGTCGAGCAGGCGGATAACGCGCTAAGGTTCGGCTCCCCGACGCGCTTAATTTGCTGTGCTCCGCCGCGCGGGTTCGCTGGCGGCCGGCACCCGTGACCTGACGAGTAAACGATGGCTGATTTACCGATCAACGACCTAAACGTCGCCTCCAACGAGACTCTGATCACTCCTGATCAGCTCAAGCGCGATATCCCCCTGAGCGACGCTGCCCTGCGCACCGTCACCAAGGGCCGCGAAGTCATTCGCAACATTCTGGATGGCACCGACCACCGCCTGTTCGTCGTCATCGGGCCTTGCTCGATCCACGACATCAAGGCCGCCCACGAATACGCCGAGCGCCTGAAAGTGCTCGCCGCCGAAGTGTCCGATACCCTGTATCTGGTCATGCGCGTGTATTTCGAGAAGCCACGCACCACCGTCGGCTGGAAAGGCTTGATCAACGACCCCTACCTGGACGACTCGTTCAAGATCCAGGACGGCTTGCACATCGGTCGCCAGTTGTTGCTGGACCTGGCCGAAAAAGGCCTGCCGACCGCCACCGAAGCCCTCGACCCGATCTCCCCGCAATACTTGCAGGACCTGATCAGCTGGTCGGCCATCGGCGCACGCACCACCGAATCCCAGACCCACCGCGAAATGGCTTCCGGCCTGTCTTCGGCGGTCGGCTTCAAGAACGGCACCGACGGTGGCCTGACAGTGGCGATCAACGCCCTGCAATCGGTATCCAGCCCGCACCGCTTCCTGGGTATCAACCAGGAGGGTGGCGTGTCGATCGTCACCACCAAGGGCAACGCTTACGGCCATGTGGTCTTGCGCGGCGGCAACGGCAAGCCGAACTATGACTCGGTCAGCGTCGCGCTCTGCGAGCAAGCGCTGAACAAGGCGAAGATCAAGCCAAACATCATGGTTGATTGCAGCCACGCCAACTCCAACAAGGACCCGGCCCTGCAACCACTGGTGATGGAGAACGTCGCCAACCAGATTCTGGAAGGCAACAAGTCGATCATCGGCTTGATGGTCGAGAGTCACCTGAACTGGGGCTGCCAGGCCATCCCGAAAGACCTCGCCGACCTGCAATACGGCGTATCGATCACCGACGCCTGCATCGACTGGTCCGCCACCGAAAACACCTTGCGCAGCATGCATGCCAAGCTCAAGGACGTGCTGCCAAAACGTGACCGCAACTGATCAACGTTTAGCGCACACAAAAACGCCAGGCTTAAACCTGGCGTTTTTTTATGCGTTCGTTTTGATCACAGCTTGGCAGCGTGCCGTTGGTGACGCTCCATGTAGCGCTCAACGTAGGAGCACGATGGAATGACGGTGTAACCCATTTCGTCTGCGTACTCCAACGCCTTCTCGGTCAAGGCTGCTGCAATGCCGCGTCCCCGCAATGCGTTGGGCACGAATGTGCGATAGATATCCAGGGTCTGTTTCCCCAGATCCATATAGGTCAGGTAGGCACGATGACCGTCCACACTGGTCTCGAACTGATGACCAGCCTGGTCATGGTGGATGGACAACGCCTCGCTCATCACTACTCCTCGCGGGTCTTGAATTCTGACCCCTACCTTACCGATGTTTTTCCGGCGAAGGAACATCTACGCCACCCCGTGCCAATGGACACCGAGAAGAACTGCACCGATCTCGCGCAACCGAGCACGTATCAAATAGTAGGCACCATTGGCAAAAATGCTCAAGGTACGCTCGTCATCATGCTCAACTGGCGGGTGCTGCTTCAGGGAACGCAGGGACGGCTCGACCGGCGGTCTTTGCGGGTCGAAAGCCTGAACATTGCCGGATGTTGAGACTTAAGACGAACCCGCGATTTTAAAGTCACCTCTACATGGATAAAGATTATGAGGGCCGCTGCGCAAAATTCGAACGAAAGTATGGACGAGTTCATCTAGCCAGACTTTAGCCAAGACTGAAAAAAAACGCCGTGAGTGCCGGGAACTTTTCCTCGACGATTCGCTCAGGCTCGGGCCTCGTAGCTGGATATTTTTTAAACAATGCAGTTAAAAGTTGCTCGAAAAAGAATCAACGCCTACAATTTTTTTTGCTTCTTGCTTTACGTCAGTTTACTTACGAGTAGTAATGGGTAGTATGTACGCCGGCTATTTCCTCACTCTGAGGAGACAGCTACTTAATTGAAAGTCCTTGAAGGGGAACACGATGAACAACGTTCTGAAATTCTCTGCTCTGGCTCTGGCCGCAGTTCTGGCTACCGGTTGCAGCAGCGCATCGAAAGAAACAGAAGCACGTCTGACCGCTACTGAAGACGCAGCAGCTCGCTCCCAAGCTCGTGCAGACGAAGCTTACCGTAAAGCTGATGAAGCTCTGGCTGCTGCTCAAAAAGCACAACAGACTGCTGACGAAGCTAACGAGCGTGCTCTGCGCATGCTGGACAAAGCTAGCCGCAAGTAATAATCCCTCGGGATTGTTATCAAGCCGACCCATTTTATGGGTCGGCTTTTTTGTTGCCGGGTGTTTTCTTCCGGCAATAAAAAACCCGCCGACGCAACCTGCGTCGGCGGGTTTCTTTCAAGCCTTACTGCAATGGATCGAGCGGTGCACTCGACATCATTGGCGCAGCCCCGTTCGGCACAGCGATTTCCACCGGCAGGCCATCTTCAGCGGCGACCACGTCGCGCACCACATCCCAATTCATACGTAGGTTGTTAGTGATGTCTTCACGCTTGAGCATCGCGTTGATAACCGCAGTGTGCTTGTCGACCACCGAAGGGTTGCCCTTGTCATCCAGTGGCGTGTGCGCTTCCAGATAAACCTTGCCGGCACTCACACCGAACTTGTACGGGTCGTTGATGATCCGCACCGACGTACCGACTGGCACCATGCCAGCCATTTCCAGCACGTTGTTGTTGAACATGCGGAAGCAGCCATGACTGGTACGCATGCCGATGCCAAACTTCTTGTTAGAGCCGTGGATCAGGTAGCCCGGTGTACCCAGAGTGAACTTGAACGGCCCCAGAGGGTTGTCTGGGCCTGCCGGCACCACATTAGGCAGCGGATCGCCGTCGGCGGCGTGCTCGGCCTTGATCGACGCTGGAGGCGTCCAGGTCGGGTTCGGCGTCTTCGCGGTGATGCTGGTGTGGGCAATCGGCGAACCCCAGCCCTCACGACCGATACCCAACGGGAACGTGTACACCACGTTCTTGCCTTTCGGGTAGTAGTAGAGGCGGTACTCGGCCAGGTTGATCACGATGCCTTCACGCGGTCCCGGTGGCAGGATGAAACGTGTTGGCAGAATGATTTCGGTGCCGGCGCCAGGCAACCATGCATCAACTCCCGGGTTGGCCGCGACCATTTCCGTGTAACCCAGGTCGTAGGCGGTACCAAGGTCGGCGAAGGTATCTTCGTATTTGGCCTTGATCACTTGCACCTGACCGATGATGTCTTCACCGGGCGGTGGCAGGGGGAAACTCCAATGCTGCAACTGGACCGGCCGCAAACAACGCAGCAAGAGTCAGGCAGCGGGTAACGGCAGGAAAACGCGGCAACATCCGGAAAGTCCTTCGCAGGTCGACTAGGGTAAAAGCGCGATTGTGCACCGCCGCCCGTAAATTCGGGAGTTGGTCGATAGCAAGCTATCCTTGACGCCTTAGAGCTCGAATCGCAGCTCTGGCCAGATGGGCGAAGTGCCGCGCTTTTGCGATTCCAGAATGGCTCGGCACAGCGAGCACAGTCGCTGATCCTGAAACACACGACGGTCGACGCTCGACCAGCGTGGCTGTGCCGGCAACAGGCTGCCGCACAAGGTTCGGTCCGCCGAGCCGCCCAGTTCCAGCTGACGCGTCACCAGATGCACCCGCACTTCCTGGCAGGCGAACAGATCCAGCTGTTCGTCAGGCTCGATCAGTTGGTAGGCAAAAAGTGACCAGGCGGGACGCGGCATCGGGGGCTCCAAATCGGGGCGCCACCTTAGCCGAAAGCCTGCTTCTAGAAAAGTCTCATAACAGCGGTTTTAGCGTAGGCCAGACATTTTCCAGCAACTTGTCCTGGAGCCCCGGCCGCCGGGTGTATGCCGTCGGCCTGCATCAGGTCTGGATGACCGCCCACACCGTCGAGAAAAACGGCACCAGCGGATTTTCTTCGTTGGCCAGGTTGCTGTAGACCTTGGCAAAGGCCTCCGGTGTATCGAACGCCGTAATTGGGTGGCAATTGCATGCCCAACAGCAACACCTTGGCACCGCTGTCCTGAGAGCTGTCGATCATCGCCGCAAGGTTTTGTTGCAATTGCGTCGGAAGCAATCCACGCAGACCGTCATTGCCGCCCAACTCAAGGATGACCAACTCAGGCTTATGCTCTGCAAGCAGCGCGGGCAGGCGTGCCTGGCCTCCGGCACTGGTGTCGCCGCTGATGGACGCATTGATCACTTTGTCGTCGAAACCTTCGCGCTTGAGCCGTTGTTCAAGCAGTGAGACCCACCCCAACCGGGTATCCAGCCCGAAACCGGCGCTGATACTATCGCCAACGATCAGGACAGTACCCGCCGCTGCGTTCTGGGCCATGCACATCAAGGCCAGGCCAGCACTCAAAAACCACACACGCATCGGATTCTCCATGGGCGCAAGCATTCTCACCGCGAAGAACCTCAGCAAAGTGGTCCCCAGCGCGGAAGGTGAACTGACTATCCTGCACGAACTCAGCCTGGAACTGAACAAGGGCGACAGCCTGGCCATCGTCGGCGCCCTCCGGTTCCGGCAAATCCACCCTCCTCGGCCTGCTGGCCGGTCCTCGACCTGCCCAGCAGCGGCGAAGTCACGCTGGCCGGGCAAGGGCTGAGCACACTCGACGAGGATCAACGTGCACGCATCCGGGCCGAGCATGATCGGTTTTGTTTTCCAGTCCTTTCAGTTGCTCGACAGCCTCAACGCGCTGGAAAACGTCATGTTGCCGCTGGAACTCGATGGCCGAAAAGACGCCCGCGAGCGCGCCACCGAATTGCTGCAACGGGTCGGCCTGGGCCAGCGCCTCACGCACTCGCCGCGCCAGCTCTCGGGGGTGAACAGCAACGTGTGGCGATTGCCCGGGCGTTTGCCGCCGAACCCGACGTGCTGTTTGCCGATGAACCCACCGGCAACCTCGACAGCCACACCGGCGAGCGCATCAGCGATCTGTTGTTCGAACTCAATCAGGAACGCGGCACGACGCTGGTGCTGGTGACGCACGACGAACGCCTGGCACATCGCTGCCGGCGTCTGATCCGCCTTGAAGCCGGCCTGCTGGTCGCCCCTCTGGAGCCTTGATGGCACGCCTGCCGCTGTTGCGCCTGTTCAGCCTTGCCATCCGCCAACTGCTGCGCGACGCCCGCGCCGGTGAATTGCGGGTGTTGTTCTTCGCCTTGCTGGTGGCCGTGGCGGCGAGCACCGCCATCGGTTACTTCGGCGCCCGCCTGAACGGCGCCATGATGTTGCGTGCCACCGAGTTTCTCGGTGCCGACCTGCTGCTCGAAGGCAGTTCACCGGCGCGTCCCGAACAGATCAACAGTGGCCTGGAATTGGGGCTCGAACACGCTCAAGTGGTGGAGTTCTCCAGCGTCATCGCCACCGACAATGGCATTCAACTGTCCAGCATCAAGGCGGCCGACGCGGTCTACCCACTGCGCGGCGAACTGAAAAGCGCCCCGACACCCTTTGCCCCGGAAGAACCCGGTGGCGGACCGAAACCCGGTGAAGCCTGGGTCGAAGCACGCTTGCTGACAGCACTGGACCTGAAGATCGGCGACAGCATCGACGTCGGCCTGAAAACCCTGAAGCTGGCACGGGTGCTGACCTACGAACCCGACCGGGCGGGCAACTTCTACAGCCTGACACCATGCGCGTGCTGATCAACCTCGACGACCTCCAACCGCCACCGGTGTGGTGCAACCGGGTAGCCGGGTCAGCTACCGCGAACTCTGGCGCGGCAAAGCCGAGGCGCTGGAAACCTATCGTCAATTGATCAAGCCAGGATTGGCCGCCAACCAGCGGCTGCAGGATGCCCGCGACGGCAACCGACAGATTGGCGGCGCATTGGGCAAGGCCGAGCGCTACCTCAACATGGCGAGCCTGGTGGCCGTTCTTTTGTCCGGCGTGGCAGTCGCACTGTCGGCAACACGCTTCGCTACCCGCCGATTCGATGCCAGTGCCTTGCTGCGCTGCCTGGGCCTCTCGCGCCGGGAAACCATGGTGCTGTTCAGTTTGCAGTTGACGATACGTGGGACTGCTCGCCAGCCTCAGTGGCGCTCTCCTGGGCTGGCTGGCACAGCTTGGGCTGTTTGCACTGCTGCATGACTTGTTACCGACCGATGTGCCACCGGGAGGTCTGCTGCCGGCCATCGCCGGGATCGGTACAGGGCTGGTGGCGCTGGCCGGTTTCGCCTTGCCGCCGCTCGCCGCACTCGGTCGCGTGCCACCGCTGCGGGTGCTGCGTCGGGACATGCTGCCGATCCCCTCCAGCACCTGGATGGTTTATGGCGCTGCGTTGGGTGCCCTAGGCCTGATCATGTGGCGCCTGAGCCTCGACCTGGTGCTGACCTTCGCTCTGCTCGGCGGTGGCGTGATCGCCGCCCTGGTGCTCGGCGGCTTGCTCCTGCTGCTGCTGAAAAGCCTACGGCGGCTGCTGGCCCGTGCTTCGCTACCCTGGCGCCTGGGGCTCGGCCAACTGCTGCGTCATCCATTGGCGGCCGCGGGACAAGCCTTGGCTTTCGGCCTGATTCTACTGTCCATGGCGCTGATCGCGTTGCTGCGGGGCGAACTGCTGGATACCTGGCAAAATCAACTGCCGAAAAATGCGCCGAACTATTTTGCGCTGAACATTCTGCCGGCGGACAAACAGGCCTTTACTGATCGCCTGATCGAACTGTCGGCGCAGTCCGCGCCGCTCTATCCCGTGGTGCCAGGGAGACTGATCAGCATCAATGACGTGCCCGTGCAAGACATCGTCAGCAAGGATTCGGCAGGTGATCGAGCGATTCAGCGCGACCTGAGCCTGACCTGGGCGGCCGACTTGCCGGCAGGTAACAAACTGACGGCGGGCAACTGGTGGAGCGAACAGGCACCCGAAGCACGTACCTGGCGTTTCTGTTGAAACTGGCAAAGTCGCCGAAAGCCTAAAGCTCAAGCTCGGCGATCACATGGTGTTTACCGTGGGCGGGGTCAACCGTGAAGCGAAAGTCACCAGCCTGCGAGACATCAACTGGGACAACTTCCAGCCAAACTTTTTCATGATCTTCCAGCCCGGCACTCTGAAGGATTTGCCGGCGACTTACCTGACCAGTTTCTATCTGGCGGCCGGGCATGATCAGCAGATTGTCGACCTGTCGCGCAGCTTCCCGGCGGTCACCATTCTGCAAGTCGAAGCCTGCTGCAGCAGCTACGCGGCATCCTCGCCCAAGTCACGCTGGCGGTGGAATATGTGTTGCTGTTTGTACTGGCAGCGGGGATGGCGGTGTTGTTTTCCGGCTTGCAGGCAACACTCGATGAACGCATTCGCCAAGGCGCCCTGTTACGAGCACTGGGGGCCGAACGGCAATTGCTGGTGGAAAGCCCGACGGATCGAGTTCGGATTACTCGGCGCAGTCAGCGGGCTATTGGCAGCACTGGGGTCGGAACTGGTGAGCCTGGTGCTCTACCGCTATGCCTTCGACCTGCCGTGGCATCCGCATCCGTGGTTGTTGGTGCTGCCATTGATCGGCGCAGTGCTGATTGGCGGCGCCGGTGTGTTCGGTACGCGTCGAGGCCTTGAACGCCAGCCCACTGACAGTGTTGCGCGAGGGTTGATAGACTCAAGGCTTCTCCATCACAAGAAGTTGTCATGAGCCGCTATCGCCCTCCCCGCACCGCTGGCACCGCGCTGATCACCCCCGAAGGGGAAGCGCGGATGCGGGCCGAGTTTCACGAACTTTGGCATGTACGGCGACCGCAAGTAACGCAGTCTGTGAGCGAGGCCGCGGCTCAGGGTGATCGCTCCGAGAACGCGGAATACACCTACGGCAAAAAAATGCTGCGTGAAATAGACAGCCGTGTGCGCTTCCTCACCAAACGGCTGGAAGCGCTCAAAGTGGTTAGCGAGAAACCCAGCGACCCGAACAAAGTCTATTTTGGCGCCTGGGTCACCATCGAAGACGAGGACGGCAAAGAGTCGCGCTACCGCATCGTCGGCCCGGACGAGCTAGACCTGAAACTGGGGCTGATCAGCATCGACTCACCGCTCGCTCGCGCGCTGATCGGCAAGGCGCTGGACGCCGAAGTTCGCGTCCAGACACCTACCGGTGAGCAATGCGTGTATATCGTGGCGATTGAGTACCTGTTGAACCTTAGCGTCGGGTAATCAAACCTCGCCGGGCAACGCGGGTCAGTTGCCTGATCACTTCAGGGGCATCTTCAAGACTCGGCGATTGAATCACTGCCAGATCAAAGCTGTCGTTGGCAAAATCGAGCCAGCGATTCACCGTCTTCGACAAACTGGATCAGAAATGCCGCAGGGCCGCCGGTACGGCGTGGCCAGCCATCGAGATAACGCAGAAGTGTCGGCTGATGTTGACCGCCAAGCAGGATTTTTGGATTGCGCTGGGTGAGATGTGCCGTGATCGGCGCGGGACGTACAACAGGGCTAAGTGCGTTCATCGAGTCGTGTCTCTGCCTCAAAAGTCTGCGATGGCAGGTGAGAGGCAACACCGAACTCAAGCGCTTTAGCGGTATTTCGAAGCCTGTTTCAAGCTTCTATCGGCAACTGAATGAGTCACCTGGCGCCCCGCAAGTAGCTGTTTAAATCGGCGCATGAGCAGCATCCCTAGAGAAGCTGACACAGCAGTGTCAAGAATCACGCAGCAACAAAAAAGGCCCGCGCAGTGCGAGCCTTTTAGTTGAGCCAGAGCGGTCAGTCGGTGATGGCACCGTCCAGCGACAGCTTGCCGGCACCTTCGATCAATACCGCGATACTGCCTCCGAGCAGGGCCAGGGCGAATTCATAGCCGTTGTTGGCCATGAACAAGCCGTTATGGATATGCACGGAGAAAATCGCAACCAGCGAGAGGATGCTCAGCCCCAGTGCCGCAGGACGTGTCAGCAGACCGATAATCAGGGCCAGACCGCCAAAGAACTCCGTCCCCCCGGCCAGAATCGCCATCAGATGACCCGGTGCAAGGCCCACGCTTTCCATGTATTGCGCGGTGCCGGCGATGCCGTAGCCACCAAACATGCCGAAGAGCTTCTGTGCGCCATGAGCCGCAAAAATGATCCCGACAACGATCCGTATGGCGGTCAGGCCGAAACCGGCGCGGGTAAACAGTACCTTGTTGATCAGTGAGCTCATGCTGTGTCATCCATTGTCAGTGTGTGTTCGTTGGGCGCCATATTAATCGATAAAAACGAATGCTAAAAGCGCAATAATTGCACCATAACAATCAGCTGTAGTCGATCATTTACGAGAAACAACTTTTTGCCCCTGCGGCTCCAGCGATTCCCTCTCACGATCGAATGCCAAGTAGTACTTGTTGACGCTATTAACGTAGCTGACGGGTCCCATTCCCACCTGCTCCATGGCAATGCGCTCGACCTGGAAAAACCATTGATTAGGGTTAAGTCCACGCCGCCGGGCTTCGGCGCGCATTCCCTGAACCCGCTCCGGGCCAATGTTGTAGGCCGCCAGTACAAACGCCATGCGCTCACGTTCGTTGAGTTTGGGGCTGGCGAAGAACTTGCGACGGATCATGGCCAGGTACTTGGCACCGGCCTGGACATTGGCGTCGAGCTCCTGAATGTTGTTGACCCCGACCCGCTGCGCGGCGGACGGGGTGATTTGCATCAGGCCGGTGGGACCGCCACTGCCGCGGGCATTGGGCTGCAAGGCTGACTCCTTGAACGCCAGCGCCGCCAGGTTCAACCAGTCCATGCCTTGGGCATCGGCGTGTTTCTGCAGCACCGGCCGCAGTTTTTCCAGGCGTTGGCGATCGGCCTTGGCCAGTGGATAGTGCACTTGGTACAGACGCCGATAGATCCGCAGAAACGCCACGTCCTGGTCTGAAGGCTTCTTGTACGTCGTCAAAAACCGATCGATGCTCGCCCGCAGCATCGCCGCATCGCGGCGCACAAACCAGAACTCTTCGCCCGGGTCGCTGATCAGCACCTGTTTGTCGAAGCGCAATTTGGGCAGGATCTTGCCCCAGCGCTCGGCAATCGGTTGCTCGACGATGGTCAGGTGAAAGATCCCGCCTTGAACCATCTCCAGCACATCTTCGACGGCAAGACTGGGATCGACCCACTCGATCGTAATCGGTGCCAGCTTGTGCAGTGCGAGTTTGGAATTGATCTGGCTCACCGCATCCCCGGCCGCACTGCCCGTGGGCAACGCCAGGGTTTTGCCGGAGAGTTGTTCGACCTTGGTGTAGCGACGCTCGCCTTTAATCCCCACCAGCACCAACGGGATATTGCTGGCGATCGGCTCACTGCTGCTGACTGCGTGGCCCGGCTGTAAATCGAGCAACTCCCCCGGAGCGACCAGATCCCCTCTCCGCGCGTGCAGGGCACCGAGCAATTGATCCTTGGCTTTGGGGATGATCTTGAGGGTGACTTCCTGACCGTCACGGGCATGGCCGTTGAGGTATTGCTCGAAGGCGCGCAAGCGGTGGTATTCGACACCGATGGCCTGGCCCTGGACTTCGCCGGAGCTGTTGCGGCTCTGGTTGACCAGCACCCGCAATATGCGGCTGCTGCGTATTTCTGCCAGGTCGCGCACCTGCGCCGCCGGCACGGCTTGCAGCGGCCCGGCCAGACGCGCAACCGCCGGCATCGGCAGCAGCAACGAACAGCACAGCAATAGCAATATCGAGGGACGTATCATCCACTCTCCGGAAAGAATACTGGGCCGACTCCTCAAGTTTCATGGAATCGAACGACAGAAACAGAGCGCCATGAGCGCTGGCAAAGTGCGAAAGACTGGCACAGTGATGGCACCTTGACCACCCTGACCTGTCTCGCGGCATCAAGAGACAGCTTCAACTCGTTGTAGTTCTTGGCTTTTCTTATAAATCTACAGCTCTGATATGCTTTCCGGCCTTTGGTCCGGAGGTAGCACCATGCAACTCATCGATATCGGCGTCAACCTGACCAACCCCAGTTTTGCCGACAAACACCAGGCCGTACTCGACCGCGCGTATGCCGCGGGGGTCTGCCAATTGGTACTGACCGGCACCAATGTCGAGGGCAGTGAACAAGCCCTGGAGCTGTGCCAACAACTGGACGAAACAGCTCAACGGCTGTTCGCCACTGCTGGCATTCACCCCCATGCGGCGACTGACTGGAATGCTGACAGCGCGCAGCGTCTACGCAGTTTGCTCAAGGAGCCGAACGTGGTGGCCGTGGGTGAATGCGGGCTGGATTTCAATCGTGATTTCTCGCCCCGCCCACAGCAGGAAAAAGTCCTGGAAGAACACCTGGCGATGGCAGTCGAGTTGCAGTTGCCGGTGTTCCTGCATGAGCGCGACGCCAGTCAGCGACTGCTGGAAATCCTGCGTGATTACCGTGACCAATTGCCGGCCGCCGTGGTGCATTGCTTCACCGGCGAAAAGAAAGCCTTGTTCAGCTACCTCGATCTGGATTTGCACATCGGCATCACCGGCTGGATCTGCGATGAACGCCGCGGCACGCACCTGCATCCGTTGGTGAAGGAGATCAAGCGCGGACGCTTGATGCTGGAGAGCGATGCTCCGTATCTGCTGCCACGCAGCCTGCGGCCCAAGCCAAAAAATGGACGTAATGAACCGGCGTATTTGACTGAAGTTTTACGGGAAGTGGCGTTGCATCGCGGGGAAAGCGAAGAAGATCTCGCCGCCCACAGCACCGCCTGTGCACGAGCATTCTTCGGTCTGCCCACCATCGCCCAGTAACCACCACTCCTACAGGGGACGGTGAGGGTTGTTGATCCATATCAAATGCAGAACCCCTCGATAGCGACACAATGCTGGCACCTTGCCAATGCTGTTTCCGCTATCAGAGAAGACCTCCATGGGTGCCTGGCTTAGCAACATCTCGCTGAAATACAAATTTTGGGCGGTCAACGCGGTTGCCTTCTTCACGACCCTGTTGCTGGTGCTGTACGCCGTGCAGCTCGAACAACAGGCGCGCAGTCATGCCGCTCAGGCGAGCGCTCAGGCGCAAGTGCGATTGCTCAGCGCCTGGCCATCCGAGCAACCGCTGCCCAAGGCCGACAACCTGTTGACCTTCGGGCGCGGGCAGGCGCCGCTGCTGAACGGTCAGCCGCTGCTGGAACTGACGGATAGCCATGGCTGGGTCGAGATCAACTCAATGCCGCTGTTCGGTGATAACCCGTTGATGGGCGCCGAAGTGTTCGCTCGTCCCGATGGCCAACAAGTGGCGCTGCTCGCTTTTGGCCCGAGCCTGAACCAGGTATTCAGCGAGCGATTCACCCACTACGCAGTCGCCGTTTTTATCCTGATGCTGGCAATGCTGGGGGCGTCGCAACTGCTCATCCGCTTCCTGCTGAGTCAGCTCAACACCCTGAAAGATGTGATGCTTCACGTCGAGAAAACCGGCGACCTGTCAGCCCGTGTGCCACTGGCTAGCAAGGACGAAGTCGGGCAGATGGCGCATGCCTTCAACGCGATGCAGGCCGGTTACCAACGGGTGGTAACCACCGTCGCCAGCACGGCTCGGCAATTGGATATCGGCGCCGCACGCCTGGCCTCAAGCATGAACGACGTGCGCCACGGCATGCTCGGCCAGCAAAGCGAAACCGATCAGGCCGCCACGGCGATCAACGAAATGACCGCGACGGTCCACCACATCGCCCAGCATGCCGGCGCGACCCGCGACCTCTCGCAAACCGCCGACACCCTGGCCGGCAGCGGGCAGGAAGTGGTCATCAGGGTACAGAAGTCGATTGCCGGGCTGTCCAGCGGCGTGCAGCAGACGGCCGAGATGATTCAACGTCTGGCCGAGGACAGCCAGAAAATCAACGGTGTGGTCAGCGTGATTCACAGCATCGCCGAGCAAACAAACCTGCTGGCCCTGAATGCGGCCATCGAGGCGGCACGGGCCGGTGAAATGGGCCGGGGCTTTGCCGTTGTCGCCGATGAGGTGCGCAACCTGGCCAAAAGCGTCCAGACCTCCACCGACGAGATCACCTTGATGGTGTCCGCCTTGCAGGCCGGGACCCGGGACGCGGTGGACTTCATGCAGGAAAGCTCCTTCAAGGCCGACGACTGCGTGCAGCAGGCTCAAGAGGCCGGCGCCGCGCTGGCGGAGATCACCGGCGCCGTGGCGCAGATGCGTGAAAGCAACACGCAGATTGCGGTGGCAGCCGAACAGCAGAGCCATGTGGCGGAAGAGATGAACCGGGCGGTGGTGAGTATTCGGGATGTGACGGAGAACACCGTGCAGCAGACCATAACCTCAGCCACCACCAGTCATGAACTGGCGGCGTTGGCCGGGGAATTGAGTAAGGCGATCGGACAGCTCAAATTGTAAGGGCCCCATCGCGGGCACGCCCGCTCTCACATGTGATTTCAGTGACCACTCGTTAGGTGACAACACACATACACAGTGGGAGCGGGCCCTGGTCCGGGCGGCGATCCGACGATAGCGTCAGCCGGGGCACATCAAACCTGGCCATGCCCACCTATTAACCCTATAGCCAACCTCGATTCGCCGACCGTCCTCCCCCCGCCTATTCTTCAATCATATGGTCAACACGGATTGAGGAATTCCAACATGGGCAAACGTCACCCCAACCTACCCGCCTGGCAATGGCGAGCGTACCCCAACAATCATCAGCACCCGACCAACCTGGTGCTGCACCTGATTGCCGTGCCGCTGTTCATTGTGGCGTTTCTATTGATTGTTTCCGGCGTGTTCAACCTGAGCCTGGCAAACATCGCCATCGGTGTGGTCGGCCTGTTCGCGGCCCTGGCCCTGCAACGTCACGGTCACCGTCTGGAGGCGCAAGCCTCCGAGCCGTTCAGTGATCGCAAAGACGCGGTGTCACGCTTGCTGGTCGAGCAGTTCCTGACGTTCCCACGGTTTTTTCTGAGCGGTGGCTGGTGGCGCGCCTGGCGTGAGCGCCACCGTCGGCACTGATCAGGCGAAAATCGTGACCGTCTGCCGGCTCATGGCGATCAACTGACCGTCCGCGCTCCAGAGTTTTGCAGCCGCATGGCCGTAGCCGTCTGCGCCGTGCTCGGTTTCCACCCGGTATTTACACCAGTCCAGCGTGCTCAATGGCAGCAATGGCTGGACGAATTCGATGGTCCAGGTCAGCGTGCTGCCCATTGCCGGCTTTTTCAAATGAGGCAACAAGGACGGCGGCCAGGCATCCACCAGCGCGAGAATATGTGACTCAGTGACAGCCTCCTCCTTCACGTCCCCACGCAAACGCACCCAGCCGCCCATTTCGCGAGAGTCGTTGCCGGTGAACGGCATGCCACCTACCGCCCAGCGCATCGCCAGATGCTGCATGAACTCTGGAATCACGCCGGGAATGAAGGGCAACTCCTGGCATTCGTCCCAGTGCTTCATGTCGGGTGCCGGTTTTGCCGCGATCGCCACTTCGGAAGGCCGCGAGGCACCAAAGCTGCCCTGAATCAACGTCACCACTTCCCCCTTCTGCATCGCCCGGCCGAGCACCTGGCTGACAGCCTTACCTTCGCGCAATACATCGACTTCAAAGCTGACAGGCACTTCAGGCTCAACAGGGCCGACAAAGGTGATCGCCAGCGAACGCACCGGCCGGTCTGCCGGGACTTTGCGCGCATGGCTTCGTATTGCAACGCCGCCACCAGGCCACCGAAACTGGCACGCCCCTGCGCCCATCCGGCCGGAATAGACAGCTCCAGCGGTTGCCGGCGGACGGCGTCGAGCAGATCGCAAAAGCGCATGAAAACCTCAGAGACGGAAAAAAGTAGAGAGGATCTTAACCAGCCAGCGACGTGGATACAGCACTTATTCCGGCCAAAAGCACTGACAGAAGGGCCGTGACTGGTGCGAACACGGATTGCACACCCAACACAAAACAAATGTGGGAGCGGGCTTGCCCGCGATAGCGGTCTGACAGTCACTATTAAGGTGTCTGTGCTGCCGCCATCGCGGGCAAGCCCGCTCCCACATTTTTGATCGGTTGTGCTTTCAGGATTTGAAACAGCGGGCGCTTAGTTTGTCGAGAACGCGATCGGCGCGGCTTTCGGCCTCGGCCAAGGTGGTTTTCCAGACGGCGACACACGGCTGCAAATCAGCTTCCTCTTGCGCCCTGGCCAGCCATTGCCAGCTGTCGTGCCAATCACCCAAGGCACTCTGCGCCGACTTCAATCGGGACAACGCGGACTTCGGCAAACGGTCGAGCTCGGGATAGGCTTCGATGCCATAGCGCACACGCTTGATCAACAGGCGCAAACGGTGTCGGTCATGGGCCGGATCGTGCAACGCCACGTCCAGTTTCTTCCACTGTTTGCCCAAGCGTTTTTCGATGCGCTTGCGCAAACCCTTGAGCAAACCCTGACGCTGGGACGCGCGTAAAAACGCGGAAAGGCGTCGAAAATCATCAGCAACTGCGCCAGCTCGGGGCTGACCGCCACCGCCGGATAAGCCTCGACCATTTGCGCCAACCGCCAATGTGCGGCTTCGGATTGACCGTGTTCAAGCAAATAGGCCGCCAGTACTTCACGATCGCGCAACGGCGTGGTCAGTTCGCCGACCCGCGCCGCCGCTGCCTCTACCTGCTCGACGCCGGGCAGCCCACGCAAGGGTCGCAACAGGCTGCGCAAATGGCGAACCGTGGTGCGCAGGTCGTGTAACGCTTCAGGGTCAGTGCGAGCACTCAAGCGTGCCTGACAGGCCAACAAGCGGACTTCAAGGCCCAGGACATGAGCCACCAACCGATCAACCAAATCAGACATCGCTTGCTCCCTGAGTCGAACTTCCCCTCTTGCCTACGTCATGCCTTCAACGGCCGGCACGAGACTCACGAATATAGAACCGTGCTTTCTGGGCCTTGCTGGCACAGCCTTCGTAAGCTTCGAATTGTTGCTGGGTCTTGGCACCGGTCAGCAACGACAGAGCCTTGGAGTAGCTGACGGTCCCGGCGAAACCTTCGGCCTTGGCCAAGTCTAGCTCATGCCACGCCGCATCGATCTGGCTTCCACAGCTTTCGCGGTAAGCCGTTTTACCGGCACAACCGGCGAGCGCCAATGCAATCAAAGGTACGCAAATCCAGGCTTTCATCAATACCACCTCAAGATAGGTCAACAGTCGTGCAGGTATGACGGTCCGGCACGTGAAAAGTGCCTTGGCCACACAAGGCAAACAAAACTATAGCGTGCGAAGAATAGCCATGTGCCGCCACGGAGTGTCGAAAAAACGACGCGCCCGGCCCATCGAGCGACCTTGGCGATTGAAGCCCGCCCTTCAATGGGTGCATTGTTGAACCTTGTCAGACGAGGGCGATTCATGAAAAAGCGTATCGCACTGGTACTGGGCTCAGGTGGAGCCCGAGGCTATGCCCATATCGGTGTCATTGAAGAGATCGAACGGCGTGGCTACGACATCGCCTGCATCGCCGGTTGTTCCATGGGCGCGGTGGTCGGCGGGATTTATGCCGCTGGCAAACTTGACGAGTATCGCAACTGGATCGAAAGCCTGGATTACCTCGATGTGTTGCGCCTGGTGGACGTCAGCTTTCGGCTTGGCGCGATTCGCGGTGAGAAGGTCTTCGGGCAGATCCGCAAGATCGTCGGCGAGATCAATATCGAAGACCTGCGCATTCCTTACACGGCCGTGGCCACGGACCTGACCAACCAGCAGGAAATCTGGTTCCAGGAAGGCTGCCTGCACCAGGCCATGCGCGCCTCGGCGGCGATCCCCAGCCTCTTCACCCCGGTGATGCAGGGCAACCGGATGCTGGTCGATGGCGGCATTCTCAACCCTTTACCGATCGTGCCGGTGGTGTCGAGTCATTGCGACCTGATCATCGCGGTCAATCTCAACTCCACCAACCAGCGCCATTATCAACTGCCGGTCATTCAGCGCCCGGCGGCGTTCAAGACCCGCTTCGACAGCTTGATCAATTCGCTGGGTTCCAAATTGCCCTTCCGCCGCAAACAGGCCGAACAATTGCTGCTGCTGGAGAAGGAAGCTCTGATGGCAGAAGCGGCCGAGATCAACCCCTTGGGTCGAATCTGCCGAGCCCGCAGCGCAGCAACCGGCCGCGGCCCCTGAACGCGACGGTGCGCCGAAATCGGCCACCGGCTCATTCATCATCGACAACGTCGGCCCCGCCTCGCTGCTTGACCTGATCAACCAGAGTTTCGAGGTGATGCAAACGTCGCTGGCGCAGTACAAGATCGCCGGTTACCCGCCGGATATTCTGATCAACGTGCCGAAGCGGGTCTGCCGGTTTTTCGAGTTCTACAAGGCGCCGGAGCTGATCGCGCTGGGACGGGAGATTGCGCGGGATACGCTGGACCGCTATGAGAATGAGCGCGAGCCCTGAGATTCTGAGGATTGTTCTCACGCGCTGCGTGGGAACGATCAGCGATCAGGTATCAAGCAACCGATACCCAACCCCCGCCTCGGTCACGATAAACCGCGGTTGTGTTGGATCATCCGCCAGCTTCTGGCGTAAATGCCCCACCACAATCCGCAGGTAATGACTGTCCTCGGTATGGGTCGGCCCCCAGATATCCTTGAGTAACTGCTGCTGCGTAATCACCCGCCCCGGATGTCGCGCCAGCTGCGCCAGCACTGCGTACTCCTTGCGGGTCAACGCGACTTCGCTGCCATCGAGCAGCACCCGTCGATACGCCAGGTCTACGGTCAACGGGCCGAACGTCAACGCCGCTTGCTGAGCCTCCCCGACCGGTGCCTGACGCAACAAGGCGCGCACCCGTGCCAGAAACTCTTGAATACCAAACGGCTTGGTCACGTAGTCATTGGCACCGCCATCCAGTGCCTCGACTTTCTGCCCTTCACTGGCGCGTACCGACAGCACCAGCACCGGCACTGTCGACCATTCGCGAAACTCGCGCAGCACTTGCTGGCCGTCCATGTCGGGCAGACCGAGGTCGAGTACCAGCAAGTCCGGTTTGTTCAGCGCGGCTTGCGCCAGGCCTTCGGTGCCGGTGCCGGCTTCCAGCACTTTATAGCCTTGGGAGACCAGGCTGATACGCAGGAATTTACGGATTTGCGGCTCATCGTCGATGACCAAAATGGTCGCGGTCTGGCTCATGGTTTCTGATCACGGCGTGAAGATGTCCAAAGGGTATCAGGCTTCACTTTCATCGCTCACCCTCAAATGCAGGCTGTTCCTGCAACGGCAAGTGAAGGGTGATGCAGGTCCCACGCCCATCGATGCCATCGCCGACGCTGATGCGCCCACCATGCGCTCCCACCATCCCCTGACAAATCGCCAGCCCCAGCCCGGTGCCCTGCCCGCCCCGATCACCGCGCGCGGCGGTGTAGAACATGTCGAAAATCTTCGCCCGCTCTTCCTGCGGAATCCCCGGCCCTTCATCACTCACCGAGAAAAACAGCTCACTGTCGTCGGCCCCGGCGCGCAACTGCAAACGCCCATGCGCCGGTGAAAATCGTGCAGCGTTTTCCAATACGTTGACCAGTGCCTGTTCGATCAGCGCCGCGTGGACGAACAGCAATGGCAACTCTGCCGGCACTTCAGTGCTGACCTGCAATGGCGTCAGCACTGCGCGCAGTCGATTGAGCGAACTGCCGACAATGTCGGCCGGTGACACCCAATCGCGCGCCAGTTTCAGCGCGCCGTGACCGAGGCGGGTCATGTCCAGCAAGTTCTGGATATAGCGATCCAGGCGCTCGGCTTCGTCGCGGGTGCCTTCGAGCAATTCCTGGCGATCCTCCAGTGGAATGGCTTCACCGAGGGCCAACAGGCTGTCGATGCTACCGCGCATGGACGTCAGCGGTGTGCGCAAATCGTGGGACACCGAGGCCAACAGCGCACTGCGCAGTTGCTCGGTTTCGCCATGCAGTCGCGCCGCTTCGAGGTCCTCGGCCAGTTGCGCACGGGCCAGCGCCTGCGCCAGCGGCTGGCTCAACGCGGTCAACAAACGCCGACGTTGGCCACTTAAAGTCTGGCCTTCTTTGGCGCACACGCCGAGCAACGCCAACGGCCCGTCTTCCACCGACAACGGCCACCACCACCAACGCCCCATTGGCAATGTTCCGGTGCCTGCACCGGCGGGTTGATCGTGCTGCCAGGCCCAATCGGCGGCCGCGCGCTCGGCTTCGGAAAACTCCAGCGGGCCGCCGGTTTCAACTTTCCAGCCACCCTGCCCGTCTTGATTGAGCAGGCACAATTGCAGATCACTCCAGCCATTGAGGTGTTGTGCGGCGGCACTGACCACGGCTTGGCGGTCAGTGGCGGCGGTCAGCTTGCGCGACAGGTCGAGCAGTTCGGTGGTCTCTTCCTGAGTGTCACGCAGCGCCTGCAATTGCCGCCGTTGCCGGGCCGCGAGGTTGCCGGTAAGCGCCGCCATCAACAGGAAGAACAGCAACGTCAGCACGTCTTCTTCGCGCTGGATGCTGAAGGAAAAGTTCGGTGGTATGAACAGGAAGTCATAGGTCAAAAACGACAGCGCCGCACAGGCCAGCGCCGGGCCGAGGCTGCTGCGCACCGCCACCAGCAATACGGCGGCGAGAAACACCAGCGAGATATTGGGCAGCGGCAAAACACTCGCCACACCCCAGGCCAAGGCGCTGGCCAACACCGTCGCCACCATCGCCAGCGCGTAGTCGAACCACACCAGCGTCTGCGCCGACCGCTGGCGCGGCTGATGCGGTGTGTGAGCACTGTCGAGGACGTTGATTTCCAGCCCGCGCGCATCACGCAGCAGGCGTGACGCCAAGCCGCCGCCGAACAACCGCCGACGTAAACGTTGCCGGGACTGGCCAACCAACACCAGGCTGGCGCGGCGTTCGGCGGCGTGCTGGATCAGCGTTTTTGCGACCTCGCCTGCCCGCAACAACACCACCTCGCCCCCGAGGCGTTCGGCCAATTGCTGGGCGCTTTGCAGACGCAGGCGCGATTGCTCGTCGCGCACGCTGCCGTTGTCGACATGCACCAGGCTCCACGGTAAATGCCGGCGCTGGGCAACGCGGCTGGCGTGGCGCACCAGGCGCTCGGCCTGTGCATCGCCATCGACGCCGACCAATAATCGCCCACGCACCGCTGGCGCCGCCTGACCGAGTTGGCGATAACCCTGGGCCAGGTCGTTGTCGACCTGGGCGGCGGCGGTTTGCATCGCCATTTCGCGCAGGGCGGTCAGGTTGGTCTGGGTAAAAAACGCATCGATGGCCGCTCGCGCCTGCTCCGGCACGTAGACTTTGCCGTCACGCAAGCGCTCAAGCAGCTCGCGCGGAGGCAGGTCGATCAGCAGCAGTTCGTAGGCCTCTTGCAGCACCCAGTCCGGCAGGGTTTCACGAACCTGTACGCCGGTGATGCCACGGACCTGGTCATTGAGACTTTCGAGGTGCTGGACGTTGACCGTGGTGAAGACATCGATGCCGGCGGCGAGCAATTCCTGAATGTCTTGCCAGCGTTTGGTATGGCGGCTGCCGGGGGCGTTGCTGTGGGCCAGCTCATCGACCAGCACCAGTTTCGGTTTGGCAGCGAGCAAACCGTCGAGGTCCATTTCTTCGAGCATCACCCCACGGTATTCCGAGCGCACCAACGGCTGCTGCGGCAAACCGCCGAGCAGCGCTTCGGTTTCGGCGCGGCCATGGGTTTCGACCACACCGGCCATGACCTTCACACCCTGGCGCAATTGAGTGTGTGCCGCTTGCAGCATGGCGTAGGTT
Source organism: Pseudomonas sp. S2_F03 (assembly GCF_054668335.1). Taxonomy (NCBI): domain Bacteria; kingdom Pseudomonadati; phylum Pseudomonadota; class Gammaproteobacteria; order Pseudomonadales; family Pseudomonadaceae; genus Pseudomonas; species Pseudomonas sp. S2_F03. The sequence goes on from NZ_CP162759.1 coordinate 1,135,230, forward strand.
TTGCCGACCCCGGGCGCGGCGCCGAGGAAGACCTTGAGCCGGCCTCGACCATCGCGGGGCAGGTCTGCTAACAGCACGGTCGGCGCGGCCGGAGTCACTCATGCTTGCTCTCTTTATTCAGGTGTTGATGGGGTGACCTTTCTACCGTCATCGCGGGCAAGCCCGCTCCCACAAAAAGGGTATACATTCCAATGTGGGAGCGGGCTTGCCTGCGATTGACAGCGCCACCGATTTACAACTTTTCCAGCGCAATATTCAGCGCCAACACGTTCACCACCGGCGGCCCCACCAACGGCTGTTCAATGTGCGCGTCCAACAATTGTTGCAGCGTAGACACCGGCAGATTACGCGCTGCGGCAACTCGCGCCAGTTGATAGGCAATCGCGGCCGGTGGCAAGTGCGGATCGAGGCCGCTGCCCGAGGTGGTCAACAAGGCCAACGGTACGGGTCCCTGCCCTGGCACCAGAAGCTTGTTGGCCTCGTCGATCACCCGAGTGGCCAGCGCCGGATTGCTCGGCGACAGGTTGCTGGCGCCGCTCGACACCGTGGCAAAGGCACCGGCCGATGGACGCGGGTGGAACCAGGCGTCACCGACAAAGTCCTGGGCAATCAGCGACGAACCCCGGACCTTGCCGTCGGCATCGCGCACCAGACTGCCATTGGCTTGATCCGGGAACGCGACCTGCGCGACGCCGGTGACAACCAATGGGTAGGCAACGCCGGCAATCAGGGTCATCAGCACCAGCAGGCTCAAGGCCGGACGTATCATTGTGGTCATTTCAAAATCCTCGAATTCGCAGAACAAATACAACGTTCAGTCAGGTGCACCGAGGTGCATTCATCGCGAGCAAGCTTTGCTCCTACGGGTTGGCGTCGCAGGTGCAAGGCTTGCTCGCGATCGAGCGCGAAGCGCTCGCCACGGTCAAACCAGATGCAACGCCGTCAGCAGCATGTCGATCGCCTTGATGCCCACGAACGGCACCACGATCCCGCCCAGCCCATAAATCAGCAGATTGCGTCGCAGCAACGCCGCCGCACTGGCCGCCTGCACGCGTACGCCGCGCAATGCCAGAGGAATCAGCACCACGATGATCAGGGCGTTGAATACGATGGCCGACAGAATCGCGCTCTGCGGACTGGTCAGGTGCATGACGTTCAGCACACCCAGTTGCGGATAGATCGAGGCAAACAGCGCCGGCAAAATCGCGAAGTATTTGGCCACGTCGTTGGCAATGGAAAACGTCGTCAGCGCACCGCGCGTCACCAGCAATTCCATGCCGATCTGCACCACGTCCAGCAGCTTGGTCGGGTCGCTGTCGAGGTCGACCATATTCGCCGCTTCGCGCGCCGCTTGTGTGCCGTCGTTCATCGCCATACCAACGTCCGCCTGGGCCAAGGCCGGGGCGTCGTTGGCACCGTCACCGCACATGGCGACCAGGCGACCGTCGTTTTGCTCATGGCGGATTCGCGCGAGTTTTTCTCCGGTGTGGCTTCGGCCAACACGTCATCGACGCCTGCTTCGGCGGCAATCGCGGCGGCGGTCAGCGGGTTGTCGCCGGTCACCATGACCGTGCGAATCCCCAGTTTGCGCAGCTCGGCGAAACGCTCACGGATGCCGGGTTTAACCACGTCTTTGAGGTGAATCACCCCGAGCAATTTACCGTCGGCACAGACCAGCAACGGGGTGCCGCCGCTCTGCGCGATTTTGTCGATTTCCCGGGACAGCGGCGCGGCCAGGTCGGCGCGTTTCAGACCGAGGAACGCCAGCAGCGAATCCACCGCGCCCTTGCGATACACGCGGCCCTGATAGTCGACACCGGACAAGCGGGTTTCAGCGCTGAACGGTACGGCCGTCAGCAATTCGGTGGCGGGTTCAGGTTGAGGCTGAGTGCCGCGCAGGTACTCGACGATGGATTTACCTTCGGCCGTGTCATCGGCCAGCGAGGCGAACAACGCGCCCTCGGCCAGTTCCCTGGCGTTGACACCCGGTGCCGGATGCACCGCCGTGCAACGACGGTTGCCGAAGGTGATGGTGCCGGTCTTGTCCAGCAACAGGACGTGCACGTCCCCCGCCGCTTCCACGGCCCGACCGGACTTGGCGATCACGTTCAAGCGCACCAGACGGTCCATCCCGGCGATGCCGATGGCGGACAGCAAACCGCCAATGGTGGTCGGGATCAGCGTGACCAATAACGCCACGAGGAATACCAGCGGCAGGCTGCCATTGGCAAAGTGGGCGAACGGTTGCAGGGTGACGACCACCAGCAGAAAGATCAGGGTCAGGCCGATCAGCAAAATATCGAGCGCGACTTCGTTGGGTGTCTTCTGGCGTTTGGCGCCTTCGACCAACGCGATCATACGGTCCAGCGTCGACTCGCCGGGGTTGGCAGTGATCTTCACCAGCAACCAGTCGGACACCAGGCGAGTGTTGCCGGTGACGGCCGAGCGGTCACCCCCGGACTCACGAATCACCGGTGCGGATTCACCGGTAATCGCCGCTTCGTTGACTGCCGCGATGCCTTCAATGACCTCGCCGTCACCGGGGATCATTTCCCCCGCTTCGACGCGCACCACATCGCCCTTGCGCAGATTCGTGGCCGGCACGACCTGGAATGTGCCGTTGCTGGTTTTACGACGGGCGCTCAAGCCTTCGCTGCCGGCCTTGAGGCTGTCGGCGCGGGCCTTGCCGCGACCTTCGGCCAAGGCTTCGGCGAAGTTGGCGAATAGCACGGTGAACCACAGCCACAAGGCGATTTGCGCGGCGACAAAGGTCGGCACGCTGCTGTCGGGAATGAAGCACAGCACAGTGGTCAGGATGGCCGTCAGTTCGACCACCAGCATCACCGGCGCACGCTGCAATTGGCGTGGGTCGAGCTTGACGAAGGCTTGCACCAGCGCCGGCCGCCAGAGGGCCGAGATTGCGGTTTTCGGTTGTTCCGGCGCCTTGACGGCAGCGGCTTTAGTTGCGGGCATATTCATCATTGATTCCTCAGAAGCCCAAGCTCAAGTGTTCGGCAATCGGACCCAGCGCCAACGTCGGCAAGAAGGTCAAACCACCCACGAGCAAAATGGTCACGGTCAACAACGTCACAAACAGCGGGCCATGGGTCGGGAAGCTGTTCGGGCCGATCGGTGCGGATTTCTTCATCGCCAGGCTGCCGGCCAGGGCCAGTACCGGGAGGATGTAACCGAAGCGACCGATCAACATGCCAAGCCCCAGCATCAGGTTGTGGAACGGGGTGTTGGCGCCGAAGCCACCGAACGCAGAACCGTTGTTGGCGCTGGCCGAGGTGTAGGCGTAAAGCAATTGGCTGAAACCGTGCGGACCGGGGTTGCTGACGGCGGCGACAGGACCGGGCAGGCTCGCCGCAATCGCGCCGAGCACCAGCACGCCGACCGGCATCACCAGCAACGTCACCACCAGCAACTGCACTTCTTTGGCTTGCAGTTTCTTGCCGAGGTATTCCGGCGTGCGCCCGATCATCAGGCCGGCGAGGAACACCGCGATCAACACGTTCAGCAACATGCCGTAGAGGCCAGCGCCGACACCGCCGAAGATCACTTCGCCGACCATCATGTTGACCAGCGCGACCATGCCGCTCAGCGGGTTAAGGCTGTCATGCATGCCGTTGACCGAACCGTTGGACGCCGCCGTGGTGGTCACTGACCACAGCACTGTGGCGGTAGTGCCGAAACGCGCTTCCTTGCCTTCCAGCGGCGCGGTCTGTTCGACGGCGACGTTGTTCAGCGCAGGGTTAGGTTGGTACTCGGCCCACAGCGAAGTCGCGCCGCCAATCAGGAACAGGGCCAGCATGCAGGCGATGATCGCGCGGCTCTGACGCAAGTCTTTGACGTAGTGGCCGAAGGTGAATACCAGCGCGACCGGGATCAGGATGATCGAGCCCACTTCGAACAAGTTGCTCCACGCCGTCGGGTTCTCGAACGGGTGCGCCGAGTTGACGCCGAAGAAGCCGCCACCGTTGGTGCCCAGTTGCTTGATCGCAATCTGGCTGGCGGCAGGACCGAGTGGGATCACCTGATCGACACCTTGCATCGTCACGGCATTCACGTACTGAGCGAAGGTTTGCGGCACGCCCTGCCAGACCAGGTACAGCGCCAGCAGCAGGCACAGCGGCAACAAGCCGTAGAGGGTGGCGCGGGTCATGTCGACCCAGAAGTTGCCCAGGGTCTTGGTCGACTTGCGACCAATACCGCGACACAGCGCAACCAATACCGCCAGGCCGGTGGCGGCGCTGACGAAGTTCTGCACGGTGAGGCCGGCCATCTGACTCAAGTAACTCAGGGACGCTTCACCGCTGTAGGCCTGCCAGTTGGTGTTGGTCATGAAGCTGATGGCGGTGTTGAACGCCAATGTCCACTCCTGACCCGGCAGGTTTTGCGGGTTCAGCGGCAGGTGATCCTGGAACAACAGGATCGCAAACAACAGCAAGAAGCCCGCAAGATTGAAGGCGAGCAAGGCCAGCGTGTATTTCTGCCAGCTCTGTTCAGCCTGCGGATCAACGCCGGCCACGCGATAACAGCCGCGCTCCACCGGCCCGAGAATCGGTGTCAGCCACGTGCGCTGACCTTCCATTACCTTGTAGTAGAAGCGCCCTAGAAACGGCGCCGGGACCAATACCACCGCGAAAAACGCGAGGATCAGCCAATAGTCATAACTGTGCATAGCCGCTCCTAGTTCCGGTCCGCGCGCAACAGCGCAACCAACAGATAAATGAACAGCCCCACTGCCAGTAGCAGTGACACTCCGTCCAGAACGCTCATGGAAGTTCTCCGTGTTACGGCGTATTGCCGCGTGTGGAGTCATTGTCGGAAGGAAGGCTGTAAAGGAACGAGATCGAGGGTGTGTGCGGGGCATAAAGAAAGCGTAAAGAGTGGGTTTATGGGTTTGTTACAGGCCGTTTTTTCGGTGTCTCGACGGGCCTCATCGCGGGCAAGCCCGGCTCCCACAGGTTCAGCGGTGGAAACAGATGATGCGGTTGGCACAAATCCTGTGGGAGCCGGGCTTGCCCGCGATGGCGGCAGTTCTAACAACATCGCACCCAACTAGCGCATAAAAATGCCCCCATCCAGCTGCGAACATCCCCGATACGACACCTTTTTGCGCTTTACGACTGCAATCACAACACTGGCACGCCCGCTGCACACGCCCTCCCCCGAGCATTCCAAACCGTTCAGGGAGCAAGCGCATGAACACACAACTCAAACCCACGCTGGGCACGTTGCACCTGTGGGGCATTGCCGTCGGGCTGGTGATTTCCGGCGAGTACTTTGGCTGGAGTTACGGCTGGGGCGTGGCGGGGACATTGGGCTTTCTGGTGACTTCTTTTATGGTCGCCACCATGTACACCTGCTTCATCTTCAGCTTCACCGAACTGACCACGGCGATTCCCCATGCCGGCGGCCCGTTTGCCTACAGTCGTCGCGCCTTTGGTGAAAAAGGCGGATTGATCGCCGGGCTGGCGACGCTGATCGAATTCGTCTTCGCGCCGCCAGCGATTGCCTTGGCGATTGGTGCGTATCTGAACGTGCAATTCCCGGCCCTGGACCCTAAGCACGCAGCGGTCGGCGCGTACATTGTGTTCATGGGCCTGAACATTCTCGGGGTGAAGCTCGCGGCCACCTTCGAGCTGGTCGTCTGCGTATTGGCCGTGGCAGAACTGCTGGTGTTCATGGGTGTGGTCGCCCCGGCGTTCAGCTTCAGTAACTTCGCGTTGAATGGCTGGGCCGGTTCCGACGTGTTTGGCGCCCCGGCAATAGCCGGGATGTTCGCGGCAATCCCTTTCGCCATCTGGTTCTTTCTCGCCATCGAAGGCGCGGCCATGGCGGCCGAAGAAGCCAAGGACCCGAAACGCACGATTCCAAAAGCCTACATCAGCGGCATTCTGACCCTGGTATTGCTGGCCATGGGCGTGATGTTCTTTGCTGGCGGCGTGGGTGACTGGCGCACCCTGTCGAACATCAACGATCCACTGCCGCAAGCCATGAAAACCGTGGTCGGCGAAAGCTCCGGGTGGTTGCACATGCTGGTGTGGATCGGCCTGTTCGGCCTGGTGGCCAGTTTCCACGGGATCATTCTCGGCTACTCGCGGCAGTTCTTCGCGTTGGCCCGGGCCGGTTATCTGCCGGCCTCCCTGGCCAAACTGTCGCGTTTCCAGACCCCGCATCGAGCCATTATCGTGGGCGGCGTGATCGGAATCGCCGCGATTTACAGCGATGGCCTGATCAACCTCGGTGGCATGACGCTGACCGCGGCGATGATCACCATGGCGGTGTTCGGCGCGATCGTGATGTACATCATGAGCATGCTCAGCCTGTTCAAGTTGCGTAAAACCGAACCGAACCTGGAACGCACTTTCCGCGCGCCGTGCTATCCGCTGGTGCCGATGATCGCGTTGTTGCTGGCAGTGGTCTGCCTGGTGGCGATGGCCTGGTTCAACACCTTGATCGGGCTGATTTTCCTCGGCTTCATGGCGGTGGGTTTCGTGTACTTCCTGATGACCGCGCAGTTGCGCGCGGATGCACCGGCGGACGCCATGTTGACCGGGCTATAAACGGCGCAGGTGCACTGGCCAGATCAGGCATAGAATGGAACCACGGCGAAACCTCATCGCTCAAAGTGGTATGCACGATCGATTGACGATCTCCGCCAATCGGCCTGCCCTCAAGGAGAGCCCTATGCCCTGGTATGCCTGGTTGATTCTGATCGTTGCCATCGGCTCGATCGTTGGCGGATTGATGATGTTGCGCGACACCGCCAACAAGGTCGAACTGAGCGACGAACAACGTAAACGCGTCGCTGAACGCAATGCGGAAATGGATGCCAAGGAAGCGCAGGACCGTTAAACCAAAAACCCTGTCATTCTCAGTGAATGACAGGGTTTTACGTGCCTACTGCTCCCAATCGGCCTTGGCGATGTGCAAGCCATGCAGCCCCTTGTAGGCCGCACGCTCCGGCTGGCTCCAGCCTTGCAACAACGAATCCTCCAACCGATAAATCTCCACGCCCAGTGGCCGGCACACGGTCAGCGGATCCTGCGCATCCGGCCCCCACATGGCCAGCGACAGGTCACCGCCGGGGCAGGTCGAGAGTGCGCACAGCAAATCGATCTCGGCAAAAAACTCCAGATAATCGCCCTTCTGCGCCGGACAGGCTTTCATGAAGTACAGGTCGTCGTGGTTCAGGCCCGTGCACTGGAAAATATTCAGCACGTCGTGCACGTCGAACTCGGTCAGGCCATGGGGCAACACGGCGCGGGTCAGGTTGGAGTGGCAGTGATGATGAAAGTCCTCGCCAGTGAGCATTTTGTTCACATAAGGATCGCAGCGGGTGCCGAGTAAATCGTGCAAGCGCCCGCCATGTTCGTCGATGCCATAACTGGCCAGGCTGTCGTCGGTAATGGTCACCAAAGGGCGCAAAAAAGGCAGGTTCGACCAGAGCCGGTCATGGGTGCTGACGTGGGCACCTTGCAATTGACGGGTTCGCGCCGCCCACAAGCGCTCCCGTGGGTCGTGTGCATTCCACACATTGAAGTCTCCCACTTGCGGGCCCACCGGTGTGGTCACCCGAAACACATGCCCTGCCGGCACGTTCCAGGCGCGGCCGGTGCGGATGGGTACTTCGAACTGCTCAATCAGTGTGCGCCCCTCCTTTGCGTCACGAATCCGTTCGTAGAACGGCTTGTCCACCTGCAGTGCCGAGCCTTTGCTGACTTGATAGGCCGCCGGATAGTCTTTGTACATGGCACGAGTCCTCGATCAGTGATGGGATGAAGAGGCAAGCATTTGCAACAGGAGGTGTTCGGAGTCGTCGAGATAAAGGCTCATGGCCTCCATCGCCGCACGCTGGTCGCCTTCGGCCAACAATTGATGGATCTGCTGGTCACGCGCAAGCCAAAGGTGATTGAAAACGCGACTCATCGGGGGCGACGAAAAACACCAGGCGCAATTGCGCGACAACGTTGGTGAAGAACTCATCGAATAGTGGACTGCGCAACAACCCGACAATGTGTTGATGAAACGCCAGGCTGTGGGTGCCGACCGCACGCCAGTCCTCGCGCTCCCTGGCCAATTCAGTAGCTTCAAGGGCCAGGAGCATTTGGTCGGACTGGTCATCGCCCAACGGCTGACTGACGTTGATGGCCTGTAACTCCAGAGTGCGACGGACCTTGAACAGGTCCACCACATCCTTGACACCGAGCCTGCGCACCCTCACACCTTTGTTGCGTACATACACGGTCAACCCTTCCTGCCCCAACCGATGCAAGGCTTCGCGGATCGTGTTGCGGGACGCGCTGTAGGCAAGCACAAGATCGTTTTCGACCAATGCCATGCCGGGTAGCAAACGACCGCCAATGATGTCGGCGCGCAATTCCAATGTGATCTGGTCGGCCAGGGACTGTCCGTTGCTCATGCTCTTCGCCCTTGATTGTTCAACAATCTCCAGTTACCGAGTAATCACTATTCATGCCATGTTTTTGTCGCACTCAGGACGGAGTTGGACGCATCTGCATGCTTTTTAGAAGTAGAAGTACAGTCACCATTCAATTTTCATTGGTTAAGATGGCGCATTGTTGCGGAGATTTCACATGCGTTACTCGCAGGACCATAAAGCCCAGACCCACAAACGCATCATCAAGGAAGCTTCGGCGCGATTTCGTCGTGACGGTATTGGTGCGACTGGCCTGCAACCACTCATGAAAGCGCTGGGGTTGACTCACGGCGGTTTTTATTCGCACTTCAAATCGAAAGACGAACTGGTGGAAAAGGCGCTCCAGGCCGCTGGCGATCAGGTCGACGTCAAATGTGCCGAGCTGTTTGCCCAGGATCGCCCGCTGGACGCCTTCATCGACGCTTACTTATCTGAATGGCACCAGACCTCACCTCAAGAAGGTTGCCCGTTGCCAACCATGTCGTCGGAACTTGGCTTGCGCGGGCAGCCGAGCCCGACCAGTGATGTGGTGCTCCACGCCCGGCTCGATCAAATCCAGGGAACCCTGGACCGAGATGACGCCGCCGACCACAGCATTGTCATCATGTCGACGCTGGTCGGGGCGCTTCTGCTATCGCGTAGTGTCGAGAATCCGGAACTGGCTCAGCGGATCCTCGACGTGACTCGCGCCTACCTCAAGCGATCACAGGATTAACCCTGCCAGCGCTTGAACAGCACACTGGCGTTGACTCCGCCAAACCCGAAACCGTTGGACAACGCATACTCGATCGCCATTGGCCGCGCCTGACCATGGACGATGTCCACGCCTTGAGCCGCCGGGTCCGGATTCTCGAAATTCAGGGTGGCCGGCACGATTTGATCGCGAATCGCCAATAACGTGAAAATCGCCTCAATCCCACCGGCCGCACCGAGCAAATGCCCCGTCGCCGACTTGGTCGATGTCACCGCCACCTTATTGTCAGAACCGAACAACGATTTGATCGCGGCCAACTCGCCGAGATCGCCAACCGGCGTCGAAGTTGCGTGTGCATTGAGATGCTGCACCTGAGACGGTGAAATCCCGGCCTGCGCCAACGCCAGCGACATCGCTCGGCGCGCACCATTGCCATCTTCGGGGCCTGCTGTCAGGTGAAAGGCGTCGGCACTGGTGCCGTAGCCGACTAACTCGGCTATTGGCTGCGCCCCGCGAGCCAAGGCATGCTCCAGCGATTCAATCACCAGAAGGCCCGCGCCCTCGCCCATCACAAAGCCGTCACGCCCACTGTCGAACGGCCGGGAAGCGCGCTCCGGGGTGTCGTTGTAACCGCTGGACAAGGCCCGCGCCGCCGCGAACCCGGCCAGACTGACCCGATCAATCGAAGCCTCGGCGCCGCCACACACGGCAATGTCCGCTTCACCACAACGAATCAACCGAGCGGCATCACCGATCGCTTGCACCCCGGCCGCACATGCCGTCACCGGGGCGCCCAGCGGGCCCTTGAATCCGTGCTGGATCGACACATGTCCCGCCGCGAGGTTGACCAGAAACGAAGGAATGGTGAAGGGCGACAATCGTCGTGGACCACGACTGTCGGTGGTACGCACCGCATCGGCAATGGCACCGAACCCACCGACACCCGAACCGATAATAGTGGCCGTGCGTTCCTGAGCTTGTGCTTCCAGCGCTTGCCAACCGGCTTGCTCCAACGCCTGGCGCGCGGCCTCCATGGCAAACAGAATGAAGCGGTCCATCTTCTTCTGCTCTTTGGGGGGTCGCTCGATCCGGGTCAAAACCCGCCTCGGCATCCTCCGCCAACGTCGGCACCACTCCGCCGACCTTCGCCGGCAGATCGGCGACCACCTCGTCCGGCAAATTTCGTAATCCCGAACGCCCAGCCAGCAGACGCTCCCAGACAGTCTCCACACCGCTACCCAGCGGAGACACCAGGCCCATGCCGGTTACAACTACTCGACGATCACTCATGCCGTTATTACCTCAAGCCGATGGAAGGTGCCTCATTTGTAACGTGCGGCGGCCTTACTTTTGGAAAGATTGGGCGCCATTACCAGGCGAGCCTTTACAAAGTCGTCCCACTCGGACGCGTTTGGCAACGAAGGAATAGTGATCAATTCACCCTGGTCCAGCCCCGACAAGGCGGCATCGACCATTTCACTTGCTTCCATGACCATGTCCGCCGGAATCTGGCTAGCGTCGATACCTGAACGTTCCCAGATCTCGGTACGCGTAACGCCGGGCAACACGGCCTGAACCTTGACCCCGGTCCCGTCCAGTTCGGCATTCAGGGACTGTGTCAGGCTTAACACATAAGCTTTACTGGCGCTGTAGGTCGCATTGAAGCGCTCTGGAAACAAGGCCACCACCGACGCGATATTGATGATCGCCCCCCGACCTGCCTTGGCAAAACTGGCGGCTGCCGCCGATGCCAATCGAGTGACCGTGGTGACATTCAGTTGAATCAACTTCTCCAGCTGTTCCATATCGGCATTCGCCAGCAGCCCATCCGCCGCGACGCCAGCGTTATTCAGCAACAGGCTGATACTTGAATCGCTGCGAAGACGCTGCTCGATCTTCAACACATCATCCTTTTGCGTCAGGTCTGCCTTGAGCACCTCCACCTGAACGCCATGTTCGGCGCGCAATTTACTCGCCGCAGCCTCTAGCCTCTGCTCATCGCGAGCCACCAAAAGCAAATCAAAACCACGCGCTGCCAACCGCTCAGCGTAAATCGCACCGATACCGGAAGACGCTCCGGTGACGAGGGCCGTACCTTGGGACTGGGGAGAAGTCATGACTGTGCTCCTGGGAGAGGCTTGAGGGAAGTTAGCGTCTAAATGCCAGCACGTCGTGGCGCATGACAAATGGATTATAGGCATAATTTAAGAGCAATATGATAGACATAATTTTTTACTGAGCAATGAAATGCTCCCCGCCACCACAGTCGCCAGAATGTAAAAAAGGCCGGTCAATGACCGGCCTCTGGCGTTGAGTTACAAGCTTAGTTCACTTGAAGTTTTTCGCGGTTCTTGTCCAGGATCGCTTTACCTATCCCCTTCACTTCCAACAGTTCATCTACGGATGAGAATGGCCCATTACTCTCACGATAAGCAACAATCGCCTTGGCTTTGGCCTCACCGATGCCGGCCAGCTCACGCTGCAGTGTCGGGGCATCGGCTTCATTGAGATCGACTTTGCCAGATTGCGCCTTGGCGGAAACGTCCAGTACCAACGGAGGGGTGACAGCTTCCGGTTTTGCCGCAGGCGCGGCAATGGTGGCAACAGAAGCGCTGGTAAGCAGGGCAAAAACCAGGGAGTAGAAATAGCCAGTACGCATAATTGAAGCTCCATGACATCGTTTGAGAAAGCAGCTTTTCCGAAGCTGCTCTCCAAACTTAGGCGATGTGGTGGAACTGTCAAAAATGTGTCTATTGCAGGATGTGAAACAATCAGGGTTCGAGACGGCGTTGCTGGTAGATCCAGTCGACGATTTCGCCATCAGGGGTATAGCCGCTGACGGTTTCGCGCAGGAGCTGGCGGACACGGGAATAGTCGTCCTGTTCTACGGCAACCAGCAGTTCGGTCAAGCGCCCTTTGAGGACGTCCCATGGCAGGTGGTCTTCATTGGCACTCATGATCATTGGATGCTGGGTGGCCGATACGTTATCGCCGATCAGCAACTCCTCGTACAGTTTCTCGCCTGGACGCAGGCCCGTAAACTCAATGGAGATATCGCCTTGGGGATTCCTTTCTGACCGGATGCTCAAGCCAGACAGGTGGATCATCTTCTCTGCCAGCTCGACAATTTTTACCGGCTCGCCCATGTCCAGTACAAACACATCGCCGCCTTGTCCCATGGAGCCGGCCTGGATCACCAGCTGGGCAGCTTCGGGAATCGTCATGAAATAACGAGTGATCTTCGGATGGGTAACCGTCAACGGGCCACCGGTTTTGATCTGGCGGTGGAACAGCGGGATGACTGACCCCGACGACCCCAGCACATTGCCGAAACGAACCATCGTAAAGCGCGTTTTGTTGACGCGTGACACGTTTGCCTTATCGCCGAACAGGACAGGGGCAATTTCACGGCTCAGTGCCTGAAGGGTCAACTCGGCAAGACGCTTGGTGCTACCCATCACATTTGTAGGGCGGACAGCCTTGTCAGTGGAGATCAACACAAAGTTGGAAACACCCGACTGCAATGCCGCCTGGGCCGTGTTGAGCGTTCCGATCACATTGTTCAGCACGCCTTCGGCTATGTTGTGCTCCACCATAGGGACATGCTTGTAGGCGGCGGCGTGGTAGACGGTGTCCACGCGCCAGGTCTTCATGACATCGAGAAGCTTGTGCTGGTGACGGATGGAGCCAAGGATTGGCAACAACTTGATCGAAACCGACTCACGAATACCACGCTGCTCCAATTCCGAGAGAATGCTGTAAAGGTTGAACTCACTGTGTTCAAACAACAGTAGCGTGGTCGGTCTTAAAGAGAAAATCTGACGACAAAGCTCAGAGCCAATCGAACCACCCGCCCCGGTCACCATGACCGTCTTGCCTTTAATACAGCGTTCAAGCAAATCAGGCTGCGCCGGTACTGCATCGCGCCCCAGCAAATCGGCGATGTCGACTTCCTGAATGTCCTCGACCTTCACACGACCACTGGCCAGATCGGTGAAATTCGGCACGCTGCGCACATGCAGCGGGTAACCTTCCAGCAAATTAAGAATCTCCCGGCGTCTGGCTCGCGTCGAAGACGGCAACGCCAAGAGGATTTCCTGGGCACCGGTCACATCGATCATCTGCTGAATATGCTTGGGCTTATAGACCTGCAGCCCGGAGATAGAACGATCGGCAATACTGGAGTCGTCATCGATAAACGCGACCGGGCGCATCACCCGGCCCATCCGCAACGCGGCTACTAACTGATTGCCCGCCACGCCGGCACCGTAGATCGCTACCTTGGTCAAGCCATCATCGCGACTGGTGAAGGGGACATGCTGCGCAGCGGTAAACCAATCGCCCATGAAATACTGGCGCATGCATAGACGCAAGCCGCCGATGATCACGAGGCTGAGCCACCAGTAGTTGAAAATAATGGAGCGCGGGACGACGGCCTCGTGGTTGCTGTACCAGTAAACCACCAGCGCCAGGATCAACGACGAAAGGCTGACCGCCTTGATAATAGCGACGAGCGCATCGTTGCCAAAATACCGCATGACCGCCCGGTACATCCCGAATCGAATGAACAGGGGGATAGCGACTACGGGAGCACAAATGAAAAGCCAGAAATGGACTTTGAAAGGATTGATCATCTCGTCAATCCCCAAGCGCACGATGAATGCCATCCACAGGGCAATCCAAACGAGAACAACGTCTGTCAGCACCTGAATCAACCGCTTCTGTCGACGCGGCAGTTCCAGCAAAAACATGCGTAGTCTATCCATATACCCCTGTCCCAATCTGCCTGCTCCCTTGTCTGGTCCGGTAAAATTCATTGTACGTAGGTCGGGTGTGCCATCACAGAAAAAAACGACGAGAGGATAAGTCAGTGATAGCATCGCGCGCCCGGAGACAGGCGTTTTAACATTACGAGCATGATGCTATTAAAGCACTCTCATTTTGAAACGCCTTCATCGGGCAGAAATAAAAAGGGAAACTCTCGGACGACACGCCCCTAACGGACGTGCAGCATACCTCTTGAAAACAGAGGCGTGGTTTTTGCGTCATTTTCACGCGAAAGAGAAACACCGATTCTGAAAATCAACCCCACAGGTTTACACATGACATCCATGTCAGCGAATAAAAAAAACCATGAAATCGAGGCGCTTCGCGCCATCGCCGTATTTCTACCAGTTCTGGGCCATATGGGGAATCTACTCTACTGGAATCCGACAATTGGCCAGATAACGCTAGGGTTGTGGGCCGGGGTTGACATCTTTTTTTGTATTTCCGGCTACGTGATTGCCAACGCGTTTTACAAGACATTTTATTCCACCGCCAGACGCGAAGACAAAACACGTTTTGTGAAAGAAGTAGTTTCCTTTTACATTCGTCGCGCCTACAGAATCCTGCCATCCGCGTGGTTATGGATTGCGGTTGTTTGCGTGTGCTCCGTTTTCTTTAACCAATCCGGAATCTTTGGCGCACTGAAGGCAAACTTGTTTGACGCCCTGTCAATCGTATTAAGCTTGTCCAACTTCCACTTCGCAAGCTGCTATGTCCACACGCTGGGTGACAAGTTATGTGGAAACAACTCAATTTATTGGAGTGTTTCCCTGGAAGAGCAATTTTACTTTCTATTTCCTTTCCTCTTCTTTCTGAGAATTCGTTGGATCTCAATTCTGACCGGGGTGATTCTGCTGGCCACCGCCATCATGTACTACATGATCACACCAATGACTTATGTATTGTTCAGCAGGGTTGACGGCATTCTACTGGGTGTAGGCCTCGCCATATTCCAGAACACCAAAACATATCATCTTATCCAGCCTACCTTTCTCAAGAATGGCATCATGAAGTATGTGGCGGCGCCCTTCCTGGTGCTCTGCATTCTGATGATCCCTGCGTACGGTGGTGTGGTGCCGTTCGTGTTTACTCTGGTCAGCATCATGTGTGTGATTCTGGTATGGGTTGGCTCTTATAACGCAGGCTACCTTTTCCCGTCGGGAACGTACCGCAAAGTTCTCGCTTACATTGGTACTCGCTCTTTTGCGATCTATCTGATTCACAACCCTGTCTTTTGGGCCACACGCGAAATCTGGTTCCGTATCGAAGGGCCCGAGGCACAGTTTAACGGCTCGGACACTGTACGATTCCTGGCAACCGCCATCGTACTCATCGTGGTACTTTGCGAAGCCAACTATCGTCTGATCGAAAACCCGTTACGCAAACGCGGCATCGCCAAAGCGAACAAATATCTCAACAGCGAAAATGCACCGGTACAGACTCGATCAGTCAAACCAGAACTGGTTTCCTGAGGCCGTCAGAAAGTGGGGAAAAGGTATTTCCTCTCCCCACTGCGCTACTTACAGATTCAATCCCTGGGTTTGTTTACCAAGCTTTTGAAGTGCTTGATCAATTGAGAAACCTTGGCCGGCAAATGGAACTGACCGAGAAAAAAATCGCGTCCGTTTTTACCCATTTTTTCGAGCTGGGCAGCCTCACTGCCATACAACTCAAGCACTGACTCAGCCAATTGCCGGGAGTCCTCCGCGGCACAGCTCAACCCGGCCTTCGCTTCTGCCAGCAGTTGCACTGTCTGCCCATTACAACATGCAATAATGGGCTTGCCCGCGGCCAGGTAGCTTTGAAACTTGCTAGGCACTGTGGCCGCCAATGTCGGATCGTCTCTCAGGGTCAGCAGCAGCACAGAGGACGCAGCATAAATGCTTGCCACTTCCTCAGGCGACACACGCCCGATCAACTCGATGTTATCCAGCTGCTCATCGTGAATCATGCCAGCAATCGTATTCTCCATACTTCCGCTGCCGACAATAAAAAACCGAATATCTTTGTAGGCCTGCAAAATCCTCGCGGCCTCGACGATAGTCGTACATGACTGAGCGATACCAACATTCCCGGCGAAAACAACCGAGAACTGACCAGAAACACGACTCATGTCCAGCGAACTCGGCTCGACCGTAACAGCGGAGTCTTGAGCAGAATTCGGGAAAAATTTTATTTTGCTCGTATCGTTGGATAACCGCTGAACAGAGCTCCGAAAACCTTCGGATTGAATAAGTATCGAATCGGAAAAACGGTAAATATAACGAACAACGTACTCAATTAATTTTAGAATACGACGATTATTGATAAAACCTGTCGCCTGCAAGGATTCAGGCCAAATATCCTGTACCCACAATGCAAGAGGGGCACGCTTTGTCCAGGAAATAAATATTGCCGGCAACGCTTGAAGCAGCGGCGACGGGGCATAGACAAACACCACATCGAAAGATCGCCCGCGCAATGCCCATGGGCCCAGTACATAGCCCGACGCAATAAACGAAAGATAATTCAGTATCAGCCCCTTGGCCGAACTCTTACCTCTAGGCCGCAAGGGTAATCTGATAATTTCCACGCCTTCGCGATGCTCGGTCTGAATACCCAAAGCGCGATAACCCGAGAAAATCTCTCCATCGGGGTAGTTTGGTTTACCCGTCAGTACGGTGACGTCCATCCCCTGTTCACGTAGTTCGGCAACTACCTGATTAATGTGAAAATTCTCAGGCCAAAAATACTGTGTCCACACCAAAACTTTCATCGAAGGACTTCTTTCAAAAACACTTCAGGTCCATGCACCGGTTGAGGGCATTCGACTATTCGAAGATGCCGCTTCACTGCGCGAGCAATGGACACAGGAGAATCGGGATCGAAGGTCTGAACCGGCTCAACGACGTCTCGAACATAATCAAGTTCAGCAGCAATAATCGGCAGCCCTCGTTCATTGGCCTCGATCAATGGCAATCCAAGGGACTCGGTGGTAGAGGGATAAATTAACGCAGTTGATTGGTCATACAACGCTGTAACCTCGAGCGGGCTTACATGCCCAAAGTTGACCACGTTCAACTGCCATTGTTCTTTTAGCCTTTCAATTTCCATTGCCAGCGATGAGCCATGCGATACGGTGAGCGCCAACCGGGGTCGAACATTTTGTTGTGCCAATAGACACCAAGCCTCTAAAAGCTTGTGGTGATTTTTGTGATGATCGGCACTGGCCACGTAAACATAATCAAAGCGTTTATCCTGAAGCGTCTCAACGGACGCCGGAGTCGCAACAACAAAAGGACAGATCACAACAGTTGCCCCAGGCCCCAGGAAGGATTGGGCCTGCACCGCCATCGAAGGCGTCTGGACGATAAACCTCTTCACTCTGCGGGCCAGTCTCTTGACCATCAAGCGTTCAACCGAAAGGCGCACTCTCGTTTTAAGAGGGTAATCTTGCAGGCTGTCCTCAGTAAGCAGAATTCGATTCTGCAGAAAAACAACTACCTCGCCCTTCAATGGAAATAAAGGCACCAATCCGTGGAAACACAGCACCAGATCGTCTTTGGCGACACGGCGCCACAGGCGAACCTCTGCCGCCAATCGGGAAAAAAGGGATGGACGGACGTAGTGCCTTTCACCAAGTGATGGCGGCAGTTGCTGTATCGCTCGGGTATCCACCTGCTCAAAATAAATGCTCAACTCAGGCGCTGAGTAAAGAGCCTTCAGAAGCGTCAGACCGCCACCGACATGCACGTTAGGCGCATGCAAAAACAGCTTTTGAGGATTGTTCAAGGAAACTATCGGCCTCGCTGGAAAGGAGGCATACGAGCGACAAATCGGCGTATAACCTGTCTGGCTTGAGGTGAAAATAACGTGCGGGCGACTCGCCTGGCAATCCTGGCGCTGTAAGCGATCAATTGTGCGACAACAACCTGAACGAAAGAAGCGCCGTAGTGGCGCGCCATTGCGGCACAATGAGCCGCTGCATCGTCAAAACCTCGTTGCCACAGACTCGAAGCCAACCGCAAATAGCTGATGCCTATTTCCACCGGCGAATTACCAGGTACTTCGCAAGGCTCAATCAACTTTACAAATTCGAGATACAGATTCCCGGCCTCTTTAAAAGCGACATCGGCAATCTTATGCGTGTCCTGATTGGCGTGGCTACGAGCGCCCATCAAGACCTGAGGAAGATGGACGAAGCGATAGTGAGCCGCCATCCGAAACCAAAGCTCGTAGTCCTGTGTAGTTCGTAAGCTTTCGTTGAAAGGGCCAACGCTGTCGAACGCCGACCGCGGTATTAGCAGACTGCAGCCATGTAATGCGCTTTCAGCCGTGATCCAGTAACGAAAGTGTTCCGCACGCACACCCGGCATAACGACAGGCACAGCACCGTCCACCCGATTATCCGTGAAAATAGAGAAATCGGAGTAAACAATAGTCTGAGAATCGCCATGCGCCGATATAAACGCGACTTGATTGGTGATCTTGTCCGCGACGTAGAGGTCATCATGACTGAGCCAGGAAAAATAATCGCCGGACATTTCCAGAATGGCCAGATTTAGCGCTGATGCAACACCGCCATTACTCTTTGAGAAATAGCGGATAGCATTGCCAAAGGACCTGGCTACACGTTCAGTTGCGCCACTGTCATTGCTGCCGTCATTGACGACAATAATTTCGATAGCACTGTAGGTTTGGTCTAGCGCACTTTGAATAGCATCCGCCAGAAACTCAGCGCCGTTATACACCGGTATAACAATCGTCACCAACGGATTAAATCGGTCAGAAACAAAACCCGCCTCTGGGAAAAACTCATCTCAGCTACCGCCCTGCCCTTGCCCGACGTTGAAAATAGAGCTCACTGAATACGACTCAAAGAATCCGCTTTTTCTCGATGCTTTGCAGTGTTGTAGAACAAGGAAACAATCATACCGGGGATGTTCACGATCAGCATCCCTACCCGGAAGCTGAAATAAATCGTAGCGAAGGGGGCTATCCGAGCAGAAAGCTCGACGCAAACCTTGGAAAATACGGACTCGCCAACCCCTAACCCACCAGGCGTGATAGGGATGACAGAAAACAAGTTACCAAAAACACCTGCGATGGCCGTGATCTGTGGGTTCGCGGCGAAGGGGAAAATAGACGCGATTGTGACCATGCCAATGATGACAATACCCGTTGCCAACACTGACACCAGCCAACACAGAAGCAAAGTTGGCCATGCACGAAGATACATAAGAATGGTGACACCGAAAGGATGCAGGTAATGACGAACCTTCGCAGGGAAGTAACCAATCACAGAAAAGCGCAATGCCAAATACACACCAAGCACGCCGAATACCACGCCTGCAACGGAGAGATAAACAAGAACTTTGAGTAAGCCCATGTATTCAAACACAGTCGCATCGGCAGAAATGGCAGCTGATAGAAAAAAGCTAATTAACGCTGCGATTGAAATCAGACCGATCATTGCAAAAACACGGTCTGTAACAATAGATAACAATGCCGTGGACCTGCCATTATTTAACAACCGAAAAACCTGCACCCCTCTGACAGCGTCTCCTCCCGCAGCCCCGGGCAACCAGGTAGAGAAAAAACTACCGATAAGTTGAAGGTTAATCACCGTCCCCAGCGGAATATTATTACCCGTTGCGCGTAACAGCAACCACCAACGAAACCCGCTGATCACTATGCCTAAAAAAGACAAATCAACGCCGGAACGAAATAATTAAGATTATCGAAAACAACGACAATCGAGCCAAAGTCTAGTTGGCCGCTATTTAACAATACGACAACCAACGCAACGGCTACCAAAATTTTCAAAAGTAAAAAGATGTGGCCTTTTTTTATATGGCGCATAAAACTCAACTCTCAACTCTGGCTTTGTGAAACAATGATTTACTGACTCATACTACTGATCTGTCAGCCAGGATTACTCTGAAACCCCGTCCCTGCGCGGGAGTATAGGGTGATCCACTCCCCTTTTCATCCAAAAAAGAGGAGCGCTTGAAAACAACTAGCTTTGCAGCGCAAATACTGTCCACAACAGAATCTGCCTGTTGAACTGATGGTTGCCACGACCAGCACATCTCATGAGACAAGGCGGGCCCGCACTGCGGTGTCAAGACCTCTTCGCTTGAAACCAATGACAATCAGAAACAGGATAATAAAAGAGAAGAGCCAATCGCCACGGACAAGGAAGCAGGCTGATAGTCCATTCGAATTTGATAATCTCCTGCTGGAACAACAATGCCACGCAGCGTGCCGTTGATCTTGAGGATAGGTACTTTTTTACCATTTAAGGTTGCGGACCAGTTTTTGTGCCAGTTATCCGTCAGTACCACCAGGGATTCGCGACTGACTGCTCCCGAGATCAACACCATCCCGTTACGATAAGAGTCAATGGATGCCGGAGCCAAGGTACTCTCGAAACCACGCGCCAGACTGAATGCGCCAGCGTCCCCGACTGGTTTATCGATTGAAAAAGCCCGAGGCAACACACCTTTATTTTCCACAATCACACTTGCATCACTTGCGAAAACCTCCGAGAAGCCAAGCGACCTTAGTTCGGCTCGATAGGAAGTGTAAGTGGTAGGCAGGATCAGGTATTTAACGCCCAATAGACTGACAGCCGCCCAGTCAATTTTATTACTCGAGGGGGTGTCTTGAATGAGTATCAATGAAGGAAAGGCTCCCTCCGGTGCTAACGTCGGATGGAAGCCGAGTCGCTGGCGACTCTCCAGATTTATGGACGCGTAGAAGTAGTCCTTAAAGGCAGGCAATAAACCTTGGTTGATAGTTGTAAGTTCTTGAATCCCAAACGCAGAGCCCAACTCAGGATACAGCCCGCCTTGACCAAAGTTTAACGACCTGTACAAACCGGCGTTATCTTTTACATACTTCAATGCGACAGGAATATTCGTAAATAGATCATTTCTTTCAAAACGAATCATCTTCCCACCCACCAGCAACTCTGTAAACATTACAATCAGAGCGCTTCCGATCAGCAGATTTGAAAAGCGTGAATTATTAAATACCCTAATCAACAGTAGACTAAACATTATGAATATCAACAACCCAACCAAAAATATCAAGGAGTTGGTTTTGTAGTCAATATGAGGCTCGCGAAGCCCGTAAACCTTGAACATGACTGCAACAGAAGCACAACAAATCAGCATCAGGATGAAAGCGGGAAACAACCTGAACCGTTGTGCCTGAATTGCAGCAACACCAAAACCTACCATAAACGTCATCAACGTCATGATGACTGGCCACCAATATTGGCTTCCAATATTACCGACAACAGGCAAATACTTAAAAATAAAGTTGATCCACAGCGGATCAAACAATCTGACCACCACAAGCGTAATACCGATGAAGCTCAATCGAACCAGCCACTTGAAGTGATCCGTCTTTCGAAACAGAGCACATCCCGCTAACGCAATAGCGATGACTCCGCTGTGGTAGACAGTATTCCCCATGATAGAGCTAGAGCTGGCACCCGTGTCCCAAAGAATCGCCGCGGGCTCCATCGCATTATAAGACTCAATCAAGTGTGAAGGAGAGTAGAACGATGCGAGTGCATAGGGAAAATTTAGCGACCAAAATACGCGCTTCGAATAATCATCCAATGTTCCGAGACTGGAGAGGCTCTCCACAAACGGAAAATACAGCGGCGCCAACAACAGCAACGACGCCAACAGCCCGCCCGCCAGCAAGGACAACAGTAAAGTGACATGCTTGATTGACCAGTCTCTTTCTCTCATCGCCTGCACAATAAAACCAATCACTACGACCCCCATCGCAATGATCGAGGTAATAGTAGTCGGCATAAATGTAAACGAAAAAAACAATGCGAAGGATAGAACTACCGAAATCCATCTCAACACAGACGTAAACTGAACAAACGACAACGCCGCATACAAGCACAGCGGAACGAGAAAATAGCTCTGAGTGACATTCGAGCCAAAATTTGCAGTGATGTATCCATTTAACAAGTAAAAAATACAGGCAGACGTCGCTGCCAGTGCTGTCAGGCCAAATCGCTCTCTGACAATCCGGTAAACAAAGAACACCGCGAAATAGGCAAACCCCAAGATAACGAGATTATAGACAATTGAACTGCCACCCATCACCGCATTGAGAAGGGTCAAAAAAGAAAATTTCTGATCAACAAGCGCTTCTGGACCTAGAGCCCCTGCCGCCGAATAAGGATTCCAATAAGGCGACTCTCCATTTTTAATACTGTTTGCCATGAACTGGATCATGGGTTCCGATTGATAAGTAGCCCCCCCATTATCATTGTAGCCCGCCCACCATCCAGTCGAGTTTGGAATAGGGTAAAAAGGCTTTAAAGGAACCCCATTAAAAGCACCCGTTATCTGATCCGTTAATCGCAAGCTAGCCTGATTGAAAATCACGTCAGGAAAAGCAGCAACGATCAGAATCAACGCTACTAAATAAGCCTCAAGAACACGACGACTTACAGGCAAACATCTGAAGAACGAAACAATAAAATTAGGCACTGGGATTCCAAATACATTGACTATAAATACATCAAAACCAATAAACTAATTTCGTTTTGTGCAAAAAAGCCCTAATCAAGCAATACCCAAAACCCAGTCCTTCCTTTCGGAAGATAAACTTTGACACCCCACGTTCGCGCACACCTTGCGCACCAGCGATATATTTGACTTCGCCGCCCATCAAAATAGATTTAAAGGTGATCTCCGGGCTAATGCTGAATCTGTTTTGGCTAAGCCCAACGCCCAGGGTCTCTCTTCTGCGAAACATTTTGAATGCGTAGGTCGAGTCCGGAATATATTGACCCAACGCTACACGCACTCCAATTCGGAAGAAGAATTGAAAGAATTTGTATTTGAATGGAATGGTTCCGTCATCACCAGCTTGAATATAACGCGAGCACTGAGCCAGGATGGCGCCCTTCTGCATCTCATTGTAGAGCGCTGGAATCAAGTGAATCGGGTCAACGGCATCTGCGGAGACAAATATGCAATACCGACCGATGCCGTGGGCTGCACCGTACCGAACAACGGCACCGTAGCCGCGACGATGCAATGAACGGCTGATCACTCGAACCGGCAATTGGACTTTGTTGGCATCCCCCCAGGCGGATGCAAGGCTGTACGTTTCATCATCACTTTTATCGTCGACAACGATGACTTCAGTGGTGAACGGCTGCCCGGCGACTGCTGCTTTCACACTATCAAGAATACCGACAATGTTTTCCGCTTCGTTCAAGCAAGGAATAACAATGGTGAGATCTATAGGATCCTCTACCGAGGAATCCTGCTGCAATGAGCCCATCGATTCGTTTACGGTCATTTTGCCCCCTCGTATAAAGCCGTCTTCAAGCGGCTTTTATCAAAATTTTATAGTCAGCCAACCAGTTTTGACGAATAAGGTATCACGCGAGTCAACGCAGCCAGAACTAGACAAACGGCAAAGGTTGCCAGCGACAGACTGAAAATTGCCGTGAATGTCGACATGGCGGCAAGGTTCAAGGTAAATCCGAACATCCCTGCCTTGATCAGGTCGATTACCAACAAATGCATAAAATAGACTGGGAAGACGATGCTCGACAAAAACGCCACAGGGCGGATCAACACAGCGGTCACCCGGATTTTCCTGATCATATGGAATGCGGCGCACGCTGCAATCAATACGTTAGGACTGAAATACAGGAAGGCGGTCTCGTTCGGAACGGGTGACAACGAATTGAGGCGCCAACTGATCAGGAACGTCGCCAGGCTCGCCAGGAAAAAGACGACCCCGCTGCACCAGACAGGAAACTTACTCAGAATATCCGAGCGAATGAGATAGAACCCCAGCAGGAAGTAGCCAGGCCAACTCAAAAAGTTGGAGAGCGTTAGATGCGTGAGGATGTTGACCGGAAAGTAAACTGTCACCGCGTTGATCACAAACCAAACGCCGAAGAAATAAGCCGCGAATCGTTTGCTAGCCAGTAGAGCTACCGAAATCGGTTGGAGAATAGGCAGCAGAATGTAAACACCGATGGTCATGTAGACAAACCACAGGTGATACATCACCGGTCCTTGCAGGGCTTGGAACAGCGCATTCGGAACATCGAGCGGTTTCCCGGTCCAGTAGTTAAGCCAGAAAACGTGCAGCACACTCCAGAACGCGAGTGGGATAGCGACCTTCAGAACCCTGGACACAATCCCGCCCAGCCCTTTGGACATGTCTCGCCCCAGCAACAATGCCCCGGAAAGCATTGCAAACAGCGGCACAGAAACCCTCGCGATCGAGTCGAGGGCGTTAGCGACCAGGAAACTATTGAGTTCTATATTTCGATAATCGTAAAAAATCGGTGCCGAAATATGGATGAGCAACACCCCAAACATCGCAATCAGTCGGCAAGCATCCGCCCAGGCTAACCGCCCTGGATCTTGTTGTTGTGTCATGGTCGGGTCAGGCCTTAGAGGTAAGAATGATTTTGTCCAACGGCGCTCCGACGATGACGCCGTCGATGCTCGTAGCAACTACTTTGAACAATACGGCGTCGTGCATCCAATGCAGTTGCACGTGTTCATGCAAAGTACCGTTGGCGATAGCGGCCACGATCGAATAGTCACCAACGGCCAGAATCGGTAGCTTGAAATGGAATTCGGCATCAATTCGCTTGCCTGCAGCAACCCTGACCGGTGACTCTTTATAGGAGTGGTAGGTATTGCCACCGATCAAAGGCTGCCCCAAACGGTCTTTGATGATGAAACCGATAATCGGCAAATCCACATCGTGGATCGCCTTGGCTGAAACCTTGACGACAACTTCAGCCCCCCTCACAGACCGTGAGCTGGCGACCGTTGGCATTGGTGAAACTGACTTTTTGTATTTCTGCGCCACCGGTCCCGAATGTTGAAGACTGTGGGTTGAAGCCAAAGCTCTCGATTTCTTGAGCCCCTTTGGCGATGGACTCATCGTCATGCATGACGATACGTTGCTCGATAACTTCGTCGATTGGTTCTTCTTCGACTACATCTTCGATCTCTTCTTCGACGCCTGCCTCAACCGCCACCGGAGCCGCGCCCTCGGCACCGGTATGTTGCATGTAGAGCTGCGCAAAGTACTTCTCACAGACGTCTTTCGCGCTGCCAGCATCGCGAACAACACCACCTTCAAGCCAGATAGCGTGATCGCAAAAAGCCGTTACTGCAGCAAGATCGTGGCTTACGAATAGAATCGTGCCCTGCTCCTGAAACTGTCTCAGGAATCGCATGCACTTCTGCGCGAAGAACGCGTCCCCGACAGACAAGGCTTCATCGATAATCAGAATATCTGCGTCGACATGAGCAATTACGGAGAACGCCAATCGAGCCTGCATACCACTGGAGTAGGCCTTTACAGGTTGATCGATAAAATCGCCCAGTTCCGAGAAGTCGACAATCTTCTGGAACCGTTCCTCAATGCAAGACTTCTTCAGTTCAAACAAACTGGCGTACAGGTAGATGTTTTCGCGCCCGCTGAACTCTGGATTGAACCCCGAACCCAGCTCCAGGACTGCGGCGACCTTCCCGTTAATTTTCACCGAGCCTTTGGTCGGTGTCAGTGTCCCGGTCAACAGTTGCAGCAAAGTGCTTTTACCGGCACCGTTGCGACCGATCACACCGACTGATTGCCCCTTCAGCACTTCGAAGCTGACGTCTTTCAGTGCGAGGAAATCGCGATAGTAATTGCGCTTCCAACCGAGAAAGATCTGTTTCAGGCGGTCATGGGGCGCGTCATAAATGTGGTAGGCCTTTTCAAGACCAACAACTTCGATGACCGGTTGCGGTTTTACTTCTGTAGTCATGTCCATACTCATAAAACGTCCGCAAAGCCGTGTCTGACAGATCTGAAGAAGCGAAGGCCGAGCCAGCAGACGACCAGGCTCACGCAGGCGTAGATCAACAACCCTTGAAAGTTGGGAAGCACGCCATTAATCATTACCAATCGCGCCTGCTCAACGATGAACGACAGCGGATTGAGCATGATCAACTGACTGGCCCACTGAGGGAGCTTGTCGAGTGGATAGAGCACTGGGGAGAAAAACATCAAGGCCTGGGTGATCACGATGGTCAACTGCGCGATATCCCGCAGGAAAACCCCGAGGGCACTGAGGAACCACGTAATGCCTAACAGGCATAAAACCATTGGGGCGATGACGATTGGCAGAAATACAATGGTCCATTGCAGTCCGCCGTTGACGAACAACGCAATAGCCGCCCACGCGACCACACTCAGGCACAGCTGGAACACGGCTGAGCCGATGGGTACCCAAACCAATAGTTCGACCGGAAACACCACTTTCTTGACGAAATTGGGATTTGAGGTAATCAGGTTGGGCGCGCGGTTTACGCATTCAGCAAAAAACGTGAATACGATCAGACCGGGGAACAACATCAACGCAAAACCAGTGATGCCTTCGACACCAGGCCAACGAGAAGGCAAAAAGTAGCCAAACACTACGGCATACATCGCCAACGTCATCAATGGCGTGATCAGCGGCCAAAGGACGCCCAACAGCGCCCCTTTGAATCGCATATCAACATCGCGTTTGATCAGTTGCTTGATTAGATCGAAGTGCCTTACATGAGCGGTGAGGATATTCTGACTCAATTAGAAAGCCCCATTGATGCTTTGGTGTGATTTCCCAAAAACGCAAGAAAGGATTCTTTCATGCGTTCCAGAGTGAAATCCTTCATGAAGCATGAATGGCCATTGGCGGCAAAACGACCGTACGCCTCGGTGTCCTGAACGGCTCTCTCCAATTGGCTGATGATCGCCGAAGTATCGAGTGACTCGCAAAGGAAGCCAGCATCATTGGCCTTGATGTACTTTGCTGGAGAGGCGTAAGTCGGCGCATGACAAAACACCGGCCGGCCCGCGGCAAAGTAAGTGACGACCTTCGACGGGAAGCTGTTGCTGGATTCTTCGTGGTACTCGCCCGAGAACCAGTAAGGCAAATAGAGGAGGTCCGACTCGGACAACAGTCGAATGGTCTCTTCCTGGCTTTGCCAACCCAGGTACTCGAAGTTTGACGGACTCTGAGTGAATACTTTGAAAGCCCCACCCATGACACGCACACGAATCCGTTTACCGGCAATTTTCCAGTTGCAGGCATTCAGGGCGTGTTGCAGGCACTCCCACTCTGTCTGTGCATAGAATTGCCCGGCCATGGCAATGATAAATTCATCGCTATCATGCGCGCGGGTTGCGGGCGGCAATGCCAGTTCACGAGGCAGGCCGGCAATTACCGGCGCATTAACGACGCGGTACTTGCTCGTGTAGTTTTCGGACATCGCCCACGACGCGGTGGCACAGGAAACGCTACCCTTGATGACTTCGTCGAACTCCTTGAGCAAACGACGGCGAGTAAACCCATCGATGAGGTTCGCTTGCAACCACCAACCGAAGGGATCCCAGACCTGAGTCAGTAGCGGCACATTGAGGGCTTTGGTCAATTGACGGGCCAGACGCACCATCGTCTGGCCTTGCAATACGACCCACACCGCATCAACTTTCTGCGCCTTGGCAAACTCGACGATCTGCGGCAGCAACTCTTTGCTAACGCGACCAGCCTGTACCAATTCAAACGGAAACGCCGACAGTATCCCTGCTTTACGAGGCAACACTCGAACAGCTGCTTCTCGTGGCTTCTTTAAAATCAGCTTGGGGACTGCGTCAAGTTCCGCCGGAATCTCCGGGTTCAGCGCCGGATTAACAACCGCACAAATTGCGATCTGGTCCTTGGGCAAAAAACCGACCAACCGATCCAGTACCAAACCTGCAGTAAAGTTACGGCAAGGTGGAATATCAGTTAAAAGCAGTACTTTCATTTAGCAGCAACCGTTTTGTATATCTCCGCCAGTCGCTGGGCATACAAGTCGTCACCATAGTGCAACTCGGCAATCTCTCGTCCCTTGCGACCACGCTCTTCACGTTCGGCCGGATTGTCGATCAGGTGTTGCAGGGCACGGTAGAGTCCTTCTCCATCGTGCATCGGTACGGACACCCCGACCTCCGGAGCGAAAGTTACTTCTGGCAACGAAGTCCCTTCGAACACGATCACCGGCTTGCCGCAAGCGAACGCTTCAATGGCCATTACGCCAAAGGCTTCTACGATCGACGGCATCAGGAAGATGTCTGACGCGACAAAAGCATCCCGGGCCTGCTCTTCATCGTTGGTCCAGCCAAGCTCAACCAACTGGAATCGATCGGCAAACTGCTCCATCAAACCTTTGCTATTGAGCGTCAGCAGACAGACCGGTTGTTTGGCGCTAATACGCTCAAGTGCCTGGATGATGTATGGCAGCCCTTTGAACTGGTTATCCACAGCCCTGAAGCAAATGACCAACGCATCATCGGGAATACCGAAGCGTTTACGCGCATCCGGCGAGGCTTTGGGATTGAAGAAATCAAGGTCCAGGCCAAACGGTACCTGGTGGATATCAACATCCTCGAAAAGAGGAGAAGCCTCGACCATATCGCGCATCCACTTCGAGGCAACGATTACGTCAAACTTCGATTTGTTGTAAGCGCGTTTTTTGTATTTGAACAAAAACCGCGTGGTATCCATCAGCAGTGGAAAGTGAATATCCAGGTCAGGACACTTACCGCAGCCAGTCATCCAGCGCTTGCATTCAAACGGGTAGACGCAATGCCCGGTCATTGCCCACGGATCATGCAGCGTCCACACCGTCGGTTTGCGACGGGTGATTTCCGGCAGGTCGCCGAGGCTCATGTAACCCGAGTGGATGATGTGCAAATGCAGTACATCTGCCTCCTCGAAGGCAGGCATTTTCATCATCTGCTTGGCGTGCGGATACAACACCGACTGCATTGAAGTCAGGCGTTCAACCCGATTGATAATCCGGTTGATTTTCCTTGTGTTCTTTCCCTCGAAAGTCAGGACTTCGGGGTTCTGAGTATCCTTCTCCCAAATAAGGTGTCGAGATTCGACATCGTATTTTTTCAGAAGCGGCGTAATGGATAGACCATTAAATCGACGACCTGGTGACTCGTAACCATTGACCTGAAGTACCTTCATTTGCGATAAGAACCTGCTTTCAGTGCGAGACGAGCAATCTTGCTATTGGCAATGATCTCTTCGCGACGTACGAGGTCTGCCTGCATACCAGCCAGGTTTGCTTCATGAGTAGCGAGTTGAGTTTCTTTCTCTGCGACCCACGCTTCACGACGACGAATGTCATTTTCCAGGTCGCGCAAATTTGAGTGATGCGCGTCAAGTTGAGCTTCTTTCTCAATGAAATACTGCTCACGCTGCTGGATCTGCGCATGAAGCTGCTGAATGTTCAACTCGCGCTGTTCAAGATCCGACTCAAGACTTTCAATACCCAGGTTCTGCAGGAACTCAGGCTTCCATTCTGCGATCGGAAACTCGAAAAGCTCGCGCACAGGCTTCAGTTCAGGAGCACTGGAAATGCAAAGAATCGAGTTTGGCGGATTTTCTTCGGTACGCGTCAGTTCGGTAACGCCATCCAGTCCTTCGTAAAAGAACTCTTTATTCGGATAGGCTTCGAAATGCTCTTCTTTGATCCAGTGAACGAGGTGGTGGACGTTACCATCCCCCTCGTTAAATGGAACGTTAACCATCAGACGTTTCCGGCAATGAACTTTAAGCGCAAAGTTCAGGCCATCCACGACATGTTCTAGCGCATGGCGAGAGACGACGTAGTCGAATGAATGGGCATCGCGCACGAATGACTCGGCATCGCCGTTCACATACTGAATGTTTTTCGCGCCGTAGTTATCTTTTGCGTACTGAACCGACTCGATACTTGGATCGATGCCCACGATTTGTGCGCCCAGAATTTCACCGAGCATGAAGGTCCCATGCCCTGTGCCACAGCCGATGTCCAGGATAGTGATACCAGACACAAGCATTGACGGATCACGCAAGATGTCGGCTTCAATAACATCACGAAACAGTTGATAACTGCTTTTATGACGAACCACTTCATCTCGACCGTGAGTCTCTCCCGGAACCAGACGTTCACCTGCATTGTAAATTGCGTCCAACGTCTGAGTATTCGTGCTCATTTTTCTCTCGCTATTTTTTGCTTGCGCTAAATTCGGATTTACTTCGACCAAACGGTCCGATTGATAAAATCTACGTAACTCAAAACAATCCGCAGCACTTTCTGCGACACCAGCCCACCTTCATAGTCTGGTACCACACGACGAATAGCACCGGCCTGATCCTGGCTGGTGACAATACGCACAGCATCCAGAACCCGCTCCGACTTCAGGCCGCTCATGATCAGTGTGCCCTGGTCCATACCCTCTGGACGCTCGTGTGCATTACGAATCGTCACGGCGGTCAAGCCCAGCAGCGAAGCCTCTTCGGTGATGGTGCCGCTGTCAGACAGAATGCAGAACGCTTCCATCTGCAGCTTGATGTAGTCAAAGAAACCGAATGGCTTGAGGAACTGAATTCTCGAATCCAGACCGTCGAGCCCCAATGCTTCCAGACGCTGACGTGTACGCGGGTGGGTAGAAACAATGACTGGCATGTCATAGGTTTCAACCAGAGCCTGCAGCGTATTCAACAGGTCCTGCAGGTTGGCCGGCGTATCGACGTTTTCTTCACGGTGCGCGCTGACAACGAAAAAGTTCTTCGACTTCAGCTCAAGTTTTTCGAGGATTTGCGAGCCCACGATCTTGGGTTCGAAATGCTCCAGCACTTCCTGCATGTGAGAGCCCGATTTGATAATACGATCGGGTGGAATCCCTTCATCCAGCAAGTAGCGACGAGCGTGCTCGGTCAATACCAGGTTAATGTCGCTGAGGTGATCCAGAACCTTGCGATTGAGTTCTTCCGGAACACGCTGGTCGAAGCAGCGGTTACCAGCTTCCATGTGGAATACCGGAATTTTTCTACGCTTGGCTGCAATCACTGCCAGGCAGGAGTTGGTATCGCCGTACAGCATCAGAGCGTCCGGCTTCTCAGCCTCCAGGACTTCGTCGGCTTTCTCGATTACGCGCGCGATGGTTTGCGCGGCGTTGGCGCCTACTGCTCCGAGGAAGTAATCCGGCTTGCGGATATCCAGGTCATCGAAGAATACCTGGTTCAACTCATAGTCGAAGTTCTGTCCGGTATGAACGAGGATGTGCTGGGTATGAGCATCGAACTCGGCAATAACCCGCGACATTTTGATCAGCTCGGGACGAGTCCCGACAATGGTCATTACCTTAAGCATTGAGTTGCTCCTGGATGTAGGACAGTTTCAGGAGCAATTGCTTCACGCCTTCGACATCGAGTTGAGTCGTGTTGTGAGAGGTGTAGTCTTCGAACTGGGTGATTTCCAGCTCGCCTTCAACGACAAATTTTGCATAGTTGAGGTCACGATTATCGGCAGGTACACGATAGTACTGACCCATGTCCTCGGCTTTTGCCAACTCTTCACGTGAAACCAGCGACTCGTAGAGTTTTTCGCCATGACGAGTACCAATGACGCGAATGTCGTTTTCTTTGGCGAACAATTCCTTCAGCGCCTGAGCCAACACCTCGATGGTCGATGCCGGGGCCTTCTGAACGAAGATGTCGCCTTGACGGCCGTGTTCGAATGCATGCAATACCAGGTCGACAGAGTCTTCCAGCGACATCAGGAAGCGGGTCATGGTCGGGTCGGTAATGGTGATCGACTTGCCTTCGCGCAGCTGCTCGATGAACAACGGAATAACCGAGCCACGGGAGGCCATGACGTTGCCGTAACGCGTCGCGCAAAATACGGTTTCGCCTTCGGACTGCATGCGGGCCTTGGCCACCATGAGCTTCTCCATCATTGCCTTGGAGATGCCCATTGCATTGATCGGATACACCGCTTTGTCGGTACTGAGCACGATAACGCGATCAACGTGGTTCGCGATTGCCGCTTTCATGACGTTATCCGCACCCAGGACGTTGGTGCGTACCGCTTCCATCGGGTAGAACTCGCAGGAAGGAACCTGCTTCAGCGCGGCCGCGTGAAAGACGTAATCAACGCCTTTCATCGCATCGCGGATGCTGTCGTAGTCACGAACGTCGCCGATGTAGAATTTCAGCTTTGGATTGTTCAAGGCAATCCGCATGTCTTCTTGCTTTTTTTCATCACGGCTGAAGATGCGAATTTCTTTGACGTCTGTCTTCAGAAAACGATTCAGAACAGCGTTACCGAAAGAGCCTGTACCGCCGGTAATCATCAAAACTTTATTATCGAACATTATCTAAACCTTGCGCTTAATTGAAGTCATGCATGTTTTGTACTAAAACCGGCCACTCAGGGGCAACGTAACCAGTTGCCTCCCGGAAGCGGTCCGCGTTTAACGAACGGTCGATCGTCAACCTGTCCGAAGGGACAATCTCAGTGTCTTTTCCATAAGTTTTCGCCACAAGCTTCAGCAAGTCGTACTTGTTTATAGGCTGGGTCGCTACGTGATACAGACCATGCAGATCAGGGCGCGGCAAAACGTACTCGTTGATCACTCGTGCCAACTCCATGGTTGGCAAACCGGAGAAGATAGCGCCGGTAAATCCTTGAACGGTCCCTTGCTGCGCAAGGAACCAACCGACGAGGCTGCGATGTCCAGACAGCTCCCGGCCAATAAT
The DNA here is from genome assembly GCF_054668335.1 of Pseudomonas sp. S2_F03. Classification (NCBI taxonomy): domain Bacteria; kingdom Pseudomonadati; phylum Pseudomonadota; class Gammaproteobacteria; order Pseudomonadales; family Pseudomonadaceae; genus Pseudomonas; species Pseudomonas sp. S2_F03. The sequence goes on from NZ_CP162759.1 coordinate 1,167,813, forward strand.
CGAAGTGCGCAATGTAATGGCGTGAGGATAATCAACCTCGCCCAACAGCTTGGAACGCCCATACAGGTCGTAAGCGTCAGGGAAATCGGATTCCAGATACCCACCCTTCTCACCCGAGAAAACGCAATCGGTGCTGATATGGACCAGGCGCGCGCCAGTCGCCTTGCACAAGGCAGCCAGACGGTGAGGCAGCAATGTATTGATTGGCACAGCCTGAAGAGGATCATTTGCATCGGCCAATTGCTTGACCAGTCCCACACAGTTGATCACGACATCAGGTCTTATCGTCCCGAAAGCCTTGATCAGCGAATCCTGACTTTCGACATCCACGCCAAGAATGATTTTCTCGGCCAAGGCCTCTGAGAAAAATTTCCGGGAACCCTCGCTCCGAGCAGTACCGTAAACGGTCAAATCGGGGTTAGCCGACAACACTCGGTAGGCTGCGTTACCCAGCATTCCGGAAACACCCAACACCATAACTCTCATTGCCCTACTCCTCACTTCCCGGACCAAAAACCCGATTCCATCATCCGGTTGCCACTCATCAGTTGAACGTCTACACCCGCTGCATCCAGAGGAGCAACAAAAAGGGGGACATATCGCGAATCTGTACTCAACACGGGCTGGAGCCCTCTTGCGCAGCGATCCATTCTTGCAGCCCCGCTCACCGTCAATGCCTGAAAAACAATGACGATGTTCGAATACCTGCAACAGGATCGCCAGCAAGTGCTCACTGCTCATCCATGCTACCCAGGAACTGCGGGATAGACCGGCGTAACCCGAAGGAGGTTACCCACCCCATTACACCCGAACGAACACATCACCCTTGCGCATAGCAATGCTGCGTTGGCTACGCAAGAGAATCACATCTGCCAGCGGAGTATTGGCTTTATGCCATCACTCCGCAAAAACCAGAGAAGTTTACCATACAATTTTGTGCAATTGAGTGGCGGCTACAGTACGTCCATCCGCGGATTCTGTGCCTTGGCGACCAAGTGACCACCATCGTCGCAAGCGCACCTTACTCAAAGATCTGCGCTTGACAGTGGCCATCTATAAGCCCATACAAACAGCTTCGCGCCAAACACCGCTCGAATCAGGTCTCGGCTTTGCCTGCGTTGTACTTCACCGCCAACACAACAAGAGGCAAATAGGCGACCAACAGACCGATCCCCCCATCCAGCGACCCAATCCCAACCCATATCGCGAGCGGAGCCAACCAAAGAACATTGATCAAAACGACCGCGAGGGTGATTTTCTTGTGGCTGAGGTGATGTCGAGACGCATATTGATAGGCATGACTACGATGCGCCTCATACACCTTCTCCCCGAATCAAGCGGTGCAGCATTGTGTAGGTCGCATCCACGATGAAAACACCCGCAAAAATCAGCCAACTCCACAGCAATTGCGGGGCAACCCAAGCCGCCTGCAAAGCCAGGCCGCCGAGAATCAATCCAAGAAACCCACTGCCGGCATCCCCCATGAAAATTTTCGCAGGCGGAAAATTCCAGATCAAAAAACCCGCACAAGCGCTGGCGAGCAAAAGAGGCACCCACAACTCACCTGTAAAGCCGCCCAACCAGTATAGAAATGCACCACCCAGGCAGACACAGATAGCCTCAGCCCCCGCAATACCGTCGATCCCATCCATGAAGTTATACAAGTTCAAGAGCCAGACCAGATAGATTGCAGCCAGCGCACCTCCCCACCAACCCAGGTCGACAACAAATCCAAACAGGTTCAGAGGGGCGAGCCCCCCAATGCAAAACAAAAACCACGCGGCCGCTGAAAAGTGCCCGAGCAACCGCCATCGAGCCGCAATGTGACCATGATCATCAGCAAACCCTATCAAGGCCACGACAGCACCAGCCCCAAACAATCCCGCAAACGCGCCCCACGAAACCACCCCGGATAAAACGCAAACACACAATGCTCCAAGGAACGAAACAACTATCGATACGCCGCCCCCCCTAGGAGTAGGGATCGAGTGCGAACTTCGGGCATTGGGAATATCAATGAGACTGTTACGCAAGGCGTAGCGTCGCAAATAAAACGTCATCAACCAGGATGCGACAAACACCCCTACCAACAACAGAAAGATCATTTGGTTTTCGTATCCAGATAATGTTTCGCCACACCTGCTAGCGCTTGTTCAATACCGACAGGCGGCGCCCACTGCAACAACTCACATGTTCGCCGCACATCGACCTGAAGCGAACCACACAAGCGTACGGAAAGAGCCTGCTTCCCCATCAAAACCAACGCCAGAGACAGTATTTTTTGCGGGAAAGGGATCAGTACAGAGCGCACGCCAAGTGATTGCGCCACACGTCGAAGTAACTGTGTCGTGGAAAGATCTTCGCCATCACTGACGAGAAAGGTATTACCCGGGGCCGCGGGATGCTCAATGCAACGTACGATCAAATCAACCAGATTATCCAGTGCAACCATGCTGCGTCGATTGTTGATCGAACCAAATGGCAGCGGTACTCCTCGTTCGACCCATCGAAGCATATTGAGGAAATTGGCCTTTACGCCCGGGCCATAGACCAGAGGAGGACGAATTATCACAATCTCCATTCCGGTGCGCGCCCCCAGCTCCATTAGAGCGTCCTCAGCCTCACGCTTGGAGATGCCATAGGCGTCGACTGGTGCCGGCAAATCAATCGAAGTAAATGGCTGGCCAGGAAGGGTATGCTCCCCATTGACCTTGATTGAACTGATGAAAACAAAGCGCTTTACGCCCGCCTGCGCGGCAATGGCCGCCAATTTGATTGTTCCATCGACATTGGCTGCCCGGAAGGCACTAAGGTCATCCGCCCCCTGCGCAGTCATCACATGCACACGCGCAGCTGCATGCACGACCGCCGTAACACCTGCCAATGCATCTACAGGAATGTTGGCGCCCAACTCAAAAAAGATATGCTCACAGGGAAAGTCCGTTTGGGACGACCCGCGAACACCGCACACCGCGGAAAACTTCTCACTCGACAACAACTTGGTTACAACCGCGGACCCGACAAACCCACTCGCGCCCGTCACCAGGACTTTTGAACAACTCATTTGCTCTTGCCCACCACATTCATCCTGAAAACTTCCATTACTCTTCAGCCGCGAACGCCGAACCGCTTCTGAATAACGAGCGCGTTGTGTTCATGGCAAGCAGATTTGTCTATTACGGTTTCCACAACCAAGTTGTTGCAGGATCATGCCCGACACCCCCTAACCATCGGCCACGGATGAGTCTATCGGCGTTAAGGGCCGCGTCAATGATATCGTTGGGAATGTGACGAACAGCTGCCGAGATAACACTCTCGATACCTCAGCAACTCGCCAGAGTTTCGACTGTCAGGCCAGGCGCTTGCGTGAAGCCCGGGCCGCGCGCCCCAGAAACCAGCCAAGCATCGGACCGATAACCATGCCGACCAGCAACGCAAGAACCACCACCAGCGACACTGGTAGCTGCGGCCCTGCCCAGCCAAGAAATAGCAGGGAAACCGATTGTTGATTCTCTAAAACAAACGCCAGAATCACCAATACGAGCAACAACACAAACAAGGCGAGCAATACACGCTTGAGATTACGCATGAATGGCTCCTTGAAAGATGGCAGCCGTCAAAGCCCCTCCTCCTCATCCTCGTTCACACGATCACGCAGTTCTTTACCTGGCTTGAAATGTGGAACGAACTTGCCGTCGAGGCTGACGGACTGACCGGTTTTCGGATTGCGACCTACGCGCGGTGCGCGGTAGTGCAGGGAGAAGCTGCCAAAACCACGGATCTCGATACGATCGCCAGTGGCCAGACATTGGGACATTTGCTCAAGCATGGTCTTGATGGCCAACTCCACATCCTTGGATGAGAGCAGCCCTTGATGGGTGACAATTCGTTCGATCAACTCCGACTTCGTCATATTTTTCCCTTCTTTTTCAAGCAGCTAGGAAAATCGCTTCAGAGGTTTTAGCACGCCCGGAAGAATTTGAACAGCCCAGGATTTGACAAATCGTTATCAAAACAACTCACCCAAATTCAAGCGATCTCAAGACACTCAACCTCACCGACAAATTACAAGCATGGTCCGCGTGAGGTATCCCGCCGGGTTGAAACCAAAGGGGAATTCATCATCCTTGACATCATCAGATCGGGCCAGGACCTTGTAACCCTGCTTTTTGCACTCCTTGTCTGCTCGCTTGCGACACTTCTCCCACCCAGACCCCAGTCCGGAACAATCAATCTCGATACCACTCACCCCGCGCACGACGTGAGTCTTGGCATTAGTAGTACAACCCGCCAATGTCAGTACTGCTATAGCGACAATGAGCTTGTTCATTCACTTCCTTATGCCGGACGCCCTGCCCGGCTGTCGTTCACTTCAAGCTAAAGGTTAGCTGCAAACAAACGTTTGATCCGACTATACAAAAAGACCGTTTATAGGGGATGTTGGTTTCACAAGCAATCACATCACTGCCCCCCCCAAATGCATCGGCAATCCCACCAAATCGCAGGCACAAAAAAGGGCGACCGAAGTCGCCCTTTTTCTATGGTCTGACAGAACTTAGTTCTGCTTTTCCATTTGTGCACGCAACAGGTCGCCCAGAGTGGTAGGACCAGCAGCGACGTCAGCAGCAGGCTTGTCTTTCAAGCTCTGGATTGCTTCTTTCTCGTCTTCAACGTCTTTCGACTTGATCGACAGCTGGATTACGCGGCTCTTACGGTCAACGCTGATGATCTTGGCTTCTACTTCTTCGCCTTCTTTCAGAACGTTACGCGCGTCTTCAACGCGGTCACGGCTGATTTCGGAGGCTTTCAGAGTCGCTTCGATATCGTCGGCCAGAGTGATGATGGCGCCTTTAGCGTCAACTTCTTTCACGATGCCTTTAACGATTGCGCCTTTGTCGTTCTCTTGAACGTACTCGGAGAACGGATCGCTTTCCAGTTGCTTGATACCCAGGGAGATACGCTCGCGCTCTGGGTCAACCGACAGGATAACGGTGTCCAGCTCGTCGCCCTTCTTGAAGCGGCGAACGGCTTCTTCGCCCACTTCGTTCCAGGAGATGTCGGACAGGTGAACCAGACCGTCGATGCCGCCGTCCAGACCAATGAAGATACCGAAATCGGTGATCGACTTGATGGTGCCGGAGATTTTATCGCCCTTGTTGAACTGGCCAGAGAAATCTTCCCATGGGTTAGATTTACACTGCTTGATGCCCAGGGAGATACGACGACGCTCTTCGTCGATGTCCAGAACCATAACTTCCACTTCGTCGCCGACTTGTACGACTTTCGAAGGGTGGATGTTCTTGTTGGTCCAGTCCATTTCGGAAACGTGTACCAGACCTTCAACGCCTTCTTCCAGCTCAGCGAAGCAGCCGTAGTCGGTCAGGTTGGTTACACGAGCGGTAACGCGAGTGCTTTCTGGGTAACGGGCTTTGATAGCAACCCATGGATCTTCGCCCAGTTGCTTCAGGCCCAGGGAAACACGATTGCGTTCGCGATCGTACTTCAGAACCTTGACATCGATCTCGTCGCCAACGTTGACGATTTCGGAAGGATGCTTGATACGCTTCCAAGCCATGTCGGTAATGTGCAGCAGGCCATCCACGCCACCCAGATCGACGAATGCGCCGTAATCGGTGAGGTTTTTGACGATACCTTTGACTTGCTGACCTTCCTGCAGGGATTCCAGCAGAGCTTCACGCTCGGCGGAGTTCTCGGCTTCGAGGACGCTGCGACGGGAAACGACAACGTTGTTGCGTTTCTGGTCGAGTTTGATGACCTTGAATTCCAGCTCTTTGCCTTCCAGGTGCGTAGTATCGCGCACAGGACGGACGTCAACCAGAGAACCTGGCAGGAACGCACGGATGCCGTTAACGTCGACAGTGAAGCCGCCTTTAACCTTACCGTTGATAACGCCCTTGACCACTTCTTCGGCTGCGAAGGCTGCTTCCAGAACAATCCAGCATTCAGCGCGCTTGGCTTTTTCACGGGACAGCTTGGTTTCACCAAAGCCGTCTTCAACCGAGTCCAGAGCAACGTGAACTTCGTCACCGACGTTGATGTTCAGTTCGCCAGCGTCGTTGTAGAACTGCTCAAGCGGGATGAGTGCTTCAGACTTCAGGCCAGCGTGAACGGTTACCCAGCGAGCTTGGTAATCGATATCAACGATAACACCGGTGATGATGGAGCCCGCCTGAAGGTTCAGGGTTTTTAGGCTTTCTTCAAAGAGTTCCGCAAAGCTTTCGCTCATTTTAATTCCTGTTGATGAGGGCGAAGACTACGCCCATCTCCACACCCCAGACGGTATGGGTTAGTTTCATTTAAAAGAAGCCACCACAGGACTATGACTGGTCCCCTGCGGCCTTCTTGGTCACCCGGCGATATCGCGAATGGCGATCTCGCTCATGATGCGTTCCAGCACCTGATCGATGGATAATTCCGTGGAATCCAGCTGTATGGCGTCAGCCGCCGGTTTGAGCGGGGCTACCGCTCGCTGGGTGTCACGCTCATCGCGAACACGTATCTCATCTAGCAGACTCGACAGACTAACACCATCGACTTTGCCCTTCAACTGCAAGTATCGACGGCGCGCACGCTCCTCGGCACTGGCGGTGAGGAAAATCTTCAAGGGCGCGTCCGGAAAAACCACCGTGCCCATGTCGCGACCATCAGCGACCAGGCCCGGCATTTCCTGGAAAGCACGCTGGCGCTGCAGCAGCGCCTCGCGTACAGCGGGCAGCGCCGCAACCTGGGATGCTCCGGCGCCGACACTTTCAGTGCGAATCACATCACTGACTTCATCGCCTTCCAGAATGATTCGCTGCAACTGACCGTCGGTCGCAGCGATGAATTGCACGTCCAGATGAGCGGCGAGCGCTTTCAGCAACTCTTCATTGGTCAGATCAACACCATGATTGTGCGCGGCGAACGCCAGCAATCGGTACAACGCGCCCGAATCCAGCAGATTCCAGCCCAGACGCTTTGCCAATATCCCGGCGATGGTGCCTTTACCGGAACCGCTCGGACCATCGATGGTAATGACTGGCGACTTGTTGATCACGACTGAGCCTCTTCAGCAACCCGGATACCGACCTGTGCGCACAACGCGAGGAAGTTCGGGAACGACGTCGCAACGTTGGCGCAGTCATGAATGCGGATCGGCGCAGTCGCGCGCAGCGATGCAACGCTGAATGCCATGGCGATCCGGTGGTCACCATGACCATGCACCACACCGCCGCCGATCTGGCCGCCGTCGATGATGATGCCATCCGGGGTCGGTTCGCATTTGACGCCCAGCGCCAGCAAGCCATCAGCCATGACCTGAATCCGGTCCGACTCTTTGACCCGCAGCTCTTCAGCGCCTCGCAGTACCGTGCGCCCTTCGGCACAGGCTGCAGCCACGAACAGCACCGGGAATTCGTCGATAGCCAGCGGAACCAGCGCCTCGGGAATCTCGATACCTTTCAGTTTAGCTGCACGAACGCGCAAATCTGCAACGGGCTCGCCGCCGACTTCACGCTGGTTTTCCAGCGTGATATCGGCGCCCATCAGACGCAGGATATCGATTACGCCAGTACGCGTCGGATTGATTCCAACGTGCTCAAGTACCAGCTCCGAACCTTCAGCGATCGACGCCGCCACGAGGAAGAATGCGGAGGAAGAGATATCGCCCGGCACTTCAATGTGGGTTGCAGTGAGTTTGTGACCGGATTCAACCGATGCGGTCGCGCCATTGACGGTGACCGGGTAGCCAAAGCCGCACAGCATGCGCTCGGTGTGGTCACGAGTCGGCGCCGGCTCGGTAACGGTGGTCTTGCCGTCGGCATACAAACCGGCCAGCAACAGGCAGGATTTCACCTGAGCGCTGGCCATAGGCATGGTGTAGGTCAGGCCTTTGAGCTTATTGCCGCCACGGATGATCATCGGCGGGCGACCTTCAGCAGCGGTCTCGATCACCGCCCCCATTTCACGCAGCGGGTTGGCCACGCGGTTCATTGGGCGCTTGGACAGCGAAGCATCGCCCGTGAGCGTGCTGTCGAAGTTCTGCGCAGCCAACAGGCCGGACAGCAGGCGCATCGACGTACCGGAGTTACCCAGATAGATCGGGCCTGGCGCAGGTTTCAGGCCATGCAGGCCAACGCCGTGAATGGTCACGCGACCATGGTGCGGACCTTCGATCACAACGCCCATGTCACGGAAGGCCTGCAGGGTCGCCAGAGCGTCTTCGCCCTCAAGGAAGCCTTCGACTTCGGTGACGCCTTCAGCCAGGGAGCCGAGCATGATCGAACGGTGGGAAATCGATTTGTCACCTGGTACGCGAATCCGACCGGACAAGCGGCCACCAGGTTGAGCCAGGAAAATCAGATCGTTGGAATTCATAGCGTCCACATAGGCCCGGCGGGCCAGGATTTTACTGAAATGCTCGCGGGCAACACGGGCGCGCGTGAACACGCCCAACAATTGGTGCCCATCCCCTGCATCGACCGCGTCGCGCAAGGCGTCGAGGTCGCTGCGAAATGTATCAAGTGTGCGCAGGACAGCTTCGCGGTTGGCGAGGAAGATGTCGTGCCACATGACCGGGTCGCTCCCCGCGATTCTTGTGAAATCGCGGAAACCGCCGGCAGCGTAACGGAAGATCTCAAGGTTTTCATTGCGCTTGGCCAACGAATCGACCAAACCGAACGCCAACAGGTGTGGCAAATGGCTGGTCGCCGCCAACACTTCATCGTGGCGTTCGACCTGCATGTGTTCGACATCGGCGCCCAATTCGCGCCACAAACGGTCGACCACTGCCAGCGCGGCCGGATCGGTTTGATCCAGCGGCGTCAGAATCACTTTATGACGACGGAACAGCTCGGCATTGGAGGCTTCCACCCCGCTCTGCTCGGAACCGGCAATCGGATGCCCCGGCACGAAACGCGACGGTATGCCGCCAAAAGCTTCAGTTGCCGCACGCACCACATTGCCTTTGGCACTGCCGACGTCAGTCAGAATCGCAGCACCCAGATCCATTGCAGCCAGGCGCGCCAGCATTTTTTCCATGGCAAGGATCGGCACGGCCAGCTGAATCACGTCCGCGCCCTGGCACGCAACAGCCAGGTCTTCTTCGCAGCGATCCACCACGCCCAACTCGACCGCCAGTTTGCGCGACTGCGGGTCGAGATCGACCCCCACCACTTCGCGGCACAGGCCACTTTCACGCAAACCCTTGGCGAACGAACCACCGATCAATCCCAGACCGACCACCACCAGGCGACCGATCATAGGTGCAGCAGATTGCAGTGCAGTGACATCAACCACGAGCCAGAACCTTGGTCAGCGCCTCAAGGAAGCGACTGTTTTCAGCCGGCAAACCGATGGTGATGCGCAGATGGTTCGGCATACCGTAATTGGCCACAGGACGCACGATCACACCTTCACGCAGCAAACCCTGGAACACCGGCGCGGCCACTTGACCCAGATCGACACAGATGAAGTTGCCCTTGGATGGAATCCAGCTCAACCCCAGTTCACGAAAACCCGCTTGCAGTTGCTGCATACCGGATTCGTTCAGGCGACGGCTTTCAGCCAGGTACTCGACATCCTGCAACGCAGCACACGCCGCGGCCAGGGCCAGGCTGTTGACGTTGAACGGCTGGCGGACACGGTTCAGCACATCAGCGACGACGGCAGTGGACAAGCCATAACCAACGCGCAGCGATGCCAGGCCATAGGCCTTGGAGAACGTGCGCGAAACCAGCAGGTTCGGGTAAGCCGCGAGGAAATCCAGGCCATCCGGCAGATCACTGCCTTCGGCGTACTCGATGTAAGCCTCATCCAGCACCACCAGCACGTGCTCCGGCACGTCTTGCAGGAACTCGTCCAGCGCCTCGGTATCGAACCAGGTCCCGGTCGGGTTGTTCGGGTTGGCGATGAACACCACACGAGTATTGGCATCGATGGCCGCCAGCATTGCAGGCAGGTCATGCCCCCAATCCTTGGCCGGAACCACCTTGGCCTGCGCGCCGACAGCCTGAGTCGCGATTGGATAAACCGCGAACGCGTGTTCGCTGAACACGGCGTTGAGGCCCGGCGCCAGATAGGCACGCGCGACCAACTCAAGAATGTCATTGGAGCCATTGCCCAGCGTCACCTGGCTCAGTTCGACACGGCACTGCTCGGCCAACAGGGTCTTGAGTGCAAAGCCGTTGCCGTCCGGATAGCGGGTCAGTTCGGCCAGCGCATCACGAATCGCGGCCAGCGCCTTGGGGCTAGCGCCCAACGGGTTTTCGTTGCTGGCCAGCTTGACGATGCTCGCCGGATCAAGGTCCAGCTCACGTGCCAGCTCATCCACAGGCTTGCCCGGAACGTAAGGCGAAAGTTGTTGCACGCCCGGCTGTGCCAGAGCGAGGAAGTCTCCACTCATTTGCTACCCCTTAGAGAACTGCTTTCGGGTAGGAACCCAGCACTTTGAGTGCCACTGCTTCCTGACTGATCTTTTCCAGCACACCTTTGACCAATGGATCACGGTGGTGGCCGACGAAGTCGATGAAGAACACGTAGGTCCATTTACCGCTGCGCGATGGACGCGTTTCGATTCGCGTCAGGTCGATTCCGTTGTCGTGGAACGGCACCAGCAACTCGTGAAGCGCACCGGGTTTGTTGCTCATGGAGACGATGATCGAAGTCTTGTCGTCGCCGGTCGGCGGCACTTCCTGGCTACCGATCATCAGGAATCGCGTGGAGTTATCCGGGCGATCCTCGATTTTCTCGGCCAGGCGGGTCAGCCCGTACAGGCCGGCAGCCATGTCGCCGGCAATCGCCGCCGAGTTCCACTCACCTTTTACTCGCTTGGCCGCTTCGGCGTTGCTGGACACCGCCACGCGCTCGACATTCGGGTAGTGCGCGTCCAGCCACTTGCGGCACTGGGCCAGGGACTGGGCATGGGAGTAGATGCGGCTGATGCTGTCAGTCTTGGTGTTTTCACCGACCAACAGGTGGTGGTGAATCCGCAACTCGACTTCGCCACAGATGACCATGTCGTGTTCCAGGAAACTATCGAGGGTGTGGTTGACCGCACCCTCGGTGGAGTTTTCCACCGGCACCACGCCAAAATTCACCGCACCGGCCGCCACTTCGCGGAACACTTCGTCGATCGCCGCCATGGGCTTGCTGATCACGGCGTGGCCGAAGTGCTTCATGGCCGCCGCTTGAGTGAACGTGCCTTCAGGGCCGAGGTAAGCCACTTTCAGCGGCTGCTCGAGCGCCAGGCACGAGGACATGATTTCACGGAACAACCGCGCCATCTCTTCGTTGCCCAACGGCCCCTGATTGCGCTCCATTACGCGCTTGAGCACCTGGGCTTCACGCTCAGGACGATAGAACACCGGCACTTCGCCTTCGGCCAGCGAGGCCATCTTTACTCGCGCAACTTCCTGGGCGCAACGTGCGCGCTCACTGATCAGCTCAAGGACTTTTTCGTCCAGGGCATCAATGCGCAGGCGCAGTGCCTTGAGTTCTTGCTCAGACATCAGCCGTGTTCCTTCTCGAACTCTGCCATGTACGAAACCAATGCGTTGACCGCAACGATATCGACGGCGTTATAGATGGAGGCGCGCATGCCACCCACGGAGCGGTGGCCCTTGAGGTTCAACAAGCCACGCTCGTCGGCACCGGCCAGGAACGGCTTGTCGAGACGGTCGTCCGCCAGACGGAACGGCACGTTCATCCACGAGCGGTCAGGCGTGTTGATCGGGTTGCTGTACAAGCCGCTGGCATCGATGAAGTTGTACAGCGTGCGCTGCTTCACTTCGTTGAGCTTGCCGATGGCTTCAACACCACCTTGCTCCTTGAGCCACTCGAACACCAGACCAGACAAGTACCAGGCCAGGGTTGGAGGCGTGTTGTACATCGAGCCGTTATCGGCGGCGACCTTGTAGTTGAGCATGGTCGGGCAAATGGAACGGGCGTGACCCAACAGGTCCTCGCGAACGATGTTCACCACGATACCGCTCGGACCGATGTTTTTCTGGGCGCCAGCGTAGATCATGCCGAAACGCGAAACATCGACCGGACGCGAAAGAATGTCCGAAGACATGTCGGCGACCAGCGGAACGTCGCCGGTTTCCGGGATCCACTGGAATTCCAGGCCACCGATGGTTTCGTTTGGTGCGTAGTGAACGTAGGCCGCGTCTTTCGACAGCTTCCATTCGTTCTGGCCAGGAATGGCGAAATAGTCGTAAGGCTTGGCGGTAGCGGCAACGTTGACGTGGCCGAAGCGCGAAGCCTCTTCGATAGCTTTCTGCGACCAGATACCGGTGTCGATATAGTCGGCAGAGCCGTTTTCCGGCAACAGGTTCAGAGGAATCTGAGCAAATTGCTGGCTGGCGCCACCTTGCAGAAACAGCACTTTATAGTTCGAGGGGATATTCAGCAGATCACGCAGATCCTGCTCGGCCTTGGTGGCAATGGACACGAACTCATCGCTGCGATGGCTCATCTCCATGACCGACAGACCTTTACCATGCCAGTCGAGCAACTCGGACTGGGCACGCAACAGGACAGCTTCAGGAAGCGCAGCAGGACCTGCGCAGAAGTTATAGGCTCGTTTGCTCACATCCACTCTCGCTATGCAATCACGGTAGCGGACAGAGCAAACACTCTGCCCTGCTACGATTTTGGTTAGTCTTGCGGCTCTTCTTCGTCTGCGGCGTCCGCCTGCAGGTTGTCGACAGCATCGTCCGGTTCGGCACCGATTACGGTTCCTTCCAGCTCAACACCCTCTTCACCTTCCAGTTCTTCACCTTCGACTTCCGACGGCTCCTGAACCCGCTCCAGACCGACCAGCGTTTCATCGCTGGCCAGCTTGATGAGGGTCACGCCCTGGGTGTTTCGACCCAGGCTGGAGACTTCGTCGACACGGGTACGAACCAAGGTACCCTGGTCGGAAATCAACATGATTTCCTCGCCGTCGAGCACCTGGACTGCACCGACCAGACGACCGTTACGGTCGTTGCTGACCATGGCGATAACGCCCTGGCCGCCACGCTTGTACTCAGGGAACTCGGTGATCGCCGTACGCTTGCCGAAACCACGCGCCGAAGCGGTGAGGATCTGGCTGCCTTCTTCCGGGATCAGCATGGAAATCAGCTTCTGACCTTCCGGCAGGCGCATGCCGCGAACACCGCGAGCGGTACGGCCCATGGCGCGAACGTCGGTTTCCTTGAAGCGAGTGACCTTGCCACCGTCGGAGAACAGCATGACTTCGCGCTCGCCATCGGTAATCGCGGCAGAGATCAGCACGTCACCTTCGTCCAGCTCCAGCGCGATCAGACCTACGCTGCGTTGACGGCTGAAGGATTCCAGCGGGGTCTTCTTCACGGTGCCTTTGGCAGTGGCCATGAAGATGAAATGACCTTCTGTGTACTCCTCGACCGGCAGCATGGTGGTGATGTATTCATCACTGTCCAGCGGCAGCAGGTTGACCAGCGGACGACCACGGGCAGCGCGGGACGCTTCCGGAATTTCATAGGTTTTCAGCCAGTACACCTTGCCCTTGCTGGAGAACAGCAGCAGCGTGGTGTGGCTGTTGGCGACCAGCAGGTGAGCGATGTAGTCCTCATCCTTGACGCCAGTCGCCGACTTGCCTTTACCGCCACGACGCTGAGCCTGGTACGCAGCCAAAGGCTGGGTCTTGGCATAGCCACCGTGGGAAATGGTCACGACGCGCTCTTCTTCCGGGATCATGTCACCCAGGGTCAGGTCGAGACGGGCATCGAGAATCTCGGTGCGGCGCACATCGCCGTATTCGGCGCGAATCACTTCCAGCTCTTCGCGGATCACTTCCATCAGGCGCGTGGCGCTGCTGAGGATGCGGATCAGCTCGCCGATCTGGTTGAGGATCTCTTGATACTCGGCCAGCAGCTTTTCGTGTTCCAGACCGGTCAGGCGGTGCAGACGCAGTTCCAGAATGGCTTGCGCCTGCTCTGGCGACAGGAAGTACTTGCCTTCGCGCAGACCGTATTGCGGGTCCAGGGTCTCTGGACGGCAAGAGTCGGCACCGGCACGCTCGACCATCGCCACTACGGCGGAGGATTCCCAGGCAGTGCTGATCAGCGCTTCCTTGGCTTCCGACGGCGTTGGCGAGGCCTTGATCAGGGCGATGACCGGGTCGATGTTCGACAGGGCAACCGCTTGACCTTCCAGAATGTGACCACGTTCGCGGGCTTTACGCAGTTCGAACACGGTACGGCGGGTAACGACTTCGCGACGGTGACGAACGAAGGCTTCCAGCAGGTCCTTGAGGTTCAGGATCCGCGGACGGCCGTCGATCAGCGCAACAATGTTGATACCGAAAACCGCTTGCAACTGAGTCTGGGCGTAGAGATTGTTGAGGATCACCTCAGGCACTTCGCCACGGCGCAACTCGATCACGACGCGCATACCGTCCTTGTCGGACTCGTCGCGCAGTTCGGTGATGCCTTCAAGTTTCTTCTCTTTCACCAGCTCGGCGATCTTCTCGATCAGACGCGCCTTGTTGAGCTGGTAAGGGAGTTCGGTGATGACGATCTGCTGGCGGCCACCGACCTTGTCGATGTCTTCGATCGTCGAGCGGGCGCGCATATAAATGCGGCCACGGCCGGTGCGATAGGCTTCGATGATGCCGGCGCGACCGTTGATGATCGCGGCCGTCGGGAAGTCCGGACCAGGGATGTATTGCATCAGCTCATCAATGGTCAACTCGGGGTTGTCGATGAGTGCCAGGCAACCGTCGATGACTTCACCGAGGTTGTGCGGCGGAATGTTGGTCGCCATGCCCACGGCGATACCGCTGGAGCCGTTGACGAGCAGGTTGGGAATACGGGTCGGCATGACCGCCGGGATCATTTCGGTGCCGTCGTAGTTCGGCACCCAGTCCACGGTTTCCTTGTGCAGGTCAGCCAGCAGCTCGTGCGCCAGCTTGGTCATGCGCACTTCGGTGTATCGCATGGCCGCGGCATTGTCGCCGTCCACCGAACCGAAGTTGCCTTGACCGTCTACCAGCAGGTAGCGCAGCGAGAATGGCTGCGCCATCCGGACGATCGTGTCGTATACCGCGGTATCACCGTGCGGGTGATACTTACCGATAACGTCGCCGACAACACGGGCAGATTTCTTGTACGGCTTGTTGAAGTCGTTGCCCAGCTCGCTCATCGCGAACAGCACACGCCGGTGCACGGGCTTCAAGCCATCGCGCGCATCCGGCAAGGCCCGCCCGACAATTACGCTCATTGCGTAGTCGAGGTAGGACTGCTTCAGCTCGTCTTCGATATTGACCGGGAGGATTTCTTTGGCCAGTTCGCCCATGAGAAGCTCGATTCCTTTTTCTGGTGAAACTTCGTCACATCCATATGGGACGAACGAAGCTCGCCGCTGCAGGCTGAGTGCCATACACCGACTTACGACAAATCAACAAGTTGAACCCTGGATTTGCGCAGTAAAGACAACCCCGTGGGGCAGCCTCGGAAAACGCCGGATGTTATCACAAGAGCCGCCACGCACCTATCCCCCAGATGCGCATGGAGCATAGTTAGTTGACCGATGACAGGCTTGAAGGAGACGAGAGAGGCTCAGAGCTATCCCAAGTCCGGATTTGCAGGCGAAATGCGGGGGCAGACCGAGTAATCGTTCATCGCAGGCAAGCCTTGCTCCTACAGGAACGTGAAACCTGTGGGAGCAAAGCTTGCTCGCGATAGCAATTTATCCGACAACACAAAGCGTCAATGCAGGCGCTTGCGGCACATCAACTGCGCCATCTTCGCGGTATCCGGACGCTCGACGATGCCTTTTTCAGTAACGATCGCATCAATCAGGTCCGCCGGGGTGACGTCGAACACCGGATTGAACGCATCGACGTCCGCCCCGACCCGCTTGCCGCCGACTTCCAGCAACTCGCGACCGTCACGTTCCTCGATAGGAATTTCATCACCACTGGCCAGGTTCATGTCGATGGTCGAGCTCGGCGCCACCACCATGAAGCGCACGCCGTGGTGCATGGCGGTGACCGCCAACTGATAGGTGCCGATCTTGTTCGCGACATCGCCATTGGCGGTGATCCGGTCGGCGCCGACGATCACCCAGGTCACGCCTTTGGTTTTCATGATGTGCGCGGCGGCTGAATCGGCATTCAGGGTCACGGGAATCCCCTCGTTGGCCAGCTCCCACGCCGTCAGACGCGAACCTTGCAGCCACGGACGGGTTTCATCGGCGTAAACGCGCTCGACCATGCCTTCAATAAAAGCGCCGCGAATGACACCCAGAGCAGTGCCGAAGCCGCCGGTGGCCAGTGCGCCGGTATTGCAATGGGTCAGGATTGCCTGGGCATTGCCCTGATGTTTGCGGATCAGGTCCACACCCAGTTGGGCCATGGTCAGGTTAGCTTCGCGATCACTTTCGTGAATGGCGATAGCCTCCGCCTCCAGTGCCGCCAGCGGATCAGCATCTTCCTTGAGGCGATCCAGGCGGTCACGCATGCGACTCAAGGCCCAGAACAGATTCACCGCCGTTGGACGGGAATCGGCCAGCAACGCGTAATCCTCTTCCCACGAGGCCTGCCAGTCACCGCCCTCGGCAATTCGGGCGCGGGCGGAAAGCACCATGGCATAGGCCGCACTGATACCGATCGCCGGCGCACCGCGCACCACCATCGAACGAATGGCCTCGGCCACACCGGCTGCGCTGGTGTAGGCAATCCAGGTCTCTTCGAAGGGCAAAATACGCTGATCCAGCAGGTACAGGGCACCATCACGCCAATCGATGGCCTTCACTTTCTCCGCAGCCAACAGTCGATCGCGCATCCCACACCCCGCACTCAAGCACAAAAGCCGCCGATTATAGCGATCCCCCCGCGAAGACGCTCGGGTATACTTCGCCATCCTTTACAAAAGCACTGGAACCGATCTTCGATGCCGAACACAGCCGCTGCGCTCGACCTGTTATTGCTGCCGACCTGGCTGGTACCCGTCGAACCCGCTGGCGTTGTCCTCAAAGAGCATGGCCTGGGCATCCGTGACGGACGCATCGTGTTTATCGGCCCACGCTCGGCTGCGCTGAAGCTTAACGCAACTGAAGTACGCGAGTTGCCAGACGTGCTACTCAGCCCCGGCCTGATCAATGCCCACGGCCACGCCGCCATGACGCTGTTTCGTGGCCTGGCCGATGATCTGCCGCTGATGACCTGGCTGGAGAACCACATTTGGCCCGCAGAAGCCAAATGGGTCGATGAAGCGTTTGTACGTGACGGCACGGACCTGGCCATCGCCGAACAGATCAAAGGTGGCATCACCTGCTTCTCTGACATGTATTTCTTCCCGAAGGTTGCCAGCGAGCGCGTGCATAACAGCGGTATACGCGCGCAAATCGCCATTCCGATTCTCGATTTCCCGATCCCGGGCGCCAGCACGGCGGACGAAGCCATTCGTCAGGGCGTGGAGTTGTTTGGCGATCTCAAGCATCACGAGCGCATCAAAGTCACCTTCGGGCCCCATGCCCCCTACACCGTGGGCGATGACAATCTGGAAAAAATCCGGGTGATTGCCGAAGAGCTGGACGCCTCGATCCATATGCATGTCCATGAGACGGCTTTCGAAGTGCAGCAGTCCCTCGAGCAGCGTGGTGAACGTCCTTTGGCCCGACTCGGGCGCCTGGGCTTGCTCGGGCCACGCTTCCAGGCCGTTCACATGACCCAGATCAGCGATGAAGACCTGGTGATGCTGGTAGAAAGCAACACCAGTGTGATTCATTGCCCGGAGTCCAACCTCAAGCTGGCCAGTGGTTTTTGCCCGGTCGAGCGGTTGTGGCAGGCGGGCGTCAATGTGGCCGTGGGCACCGATGGCGCCGCCAGCAACAACGATCTCGACCTGCTGGGCGAAACCCGCACCGCTGCCTTGCTGGCCAAGGCCGTTGCCGGCTCCGCCACTGCGCTGGATGCTCATCGTGCCTTGCGCATGGCCACGCTCAATGGCGCTCGCGCGCTGGGCATCGAGTCTGAAACCGGCTCACTGGAAGTCGGCAAAGCGGCAGATATCGTTGCCTTCGACCTGTCAGGCCTGGCGCAACAACCGGTCTACGACCCGGTTTCGCAACTGATCTACGCCACCGGCCGCGATTGCGTGAAACACCTGTGGGTCGCTGGCAAGCAACTGCTCGATGACCGACGCCTGACCCGCCTGGATGAAGAACAGCTTTGTGCCACCGCCAAAGCCTGGGGCCAGCGCATCAGTGGCCGTACCGAATCGTAAGATCCCCGGACCGAAAACCGGGGCAACAGGATTTTTCAAGTTTTAGAGGACTGAATCATGAGCAACGTCGACTACGCCGAAATCGCCAAATTCGAAGCCCTGGCCCATCGCTGGTGGGACCGTGAAAGCGAGTTCAAGCCGCTTCACGACATCAACCCGCTGCGGGTCAACTGGATTGACGAGCGGGTCAACCTGGCCGGCAAGAAGGTTCTGGACGTCGGTTGCGGCGGCGGCATCCTGAGCGAGGCCATGGCCCAGCGCGGTGCCACCGTCATGGGTATCGACATGGGCGAAGCACCGCTCGCGGTCGCCCAGCTGCATCAGCTGGAATCGGGCGTGAACGTCGAATACCGCCAGATCACCGCCGAAGGCCTCGCCGAAGAAATGCCCGAGCAGTTCGACGTCGTCACGTGCCTGGAAATGCTCGAGCACGTGCCCGATCCTTCTTCGGTCATCCGCGCCTGCTTCCGCATGGTCAAGCCCGGCGGCCAAGTGTTCTTCTCCACCATCAACCGCAACCCGAAGGCGTATATGTTCGCTATCGTCGGCGCGGAATACATCATGAAACTGCTGCCGCGCGGCACCCATGATTTCAAGAAGTTCATCCGCCCTTCCGAGCTCGGCGCCTGGAGTCGAATGGCCGGCCTGACCGTCAAAGACATCATCGGCCTGACCTACAACCCGCTGACCAAACACTACAAACTGGCGGCCGACGTGGACGTCAACTACATGATCCAGACCCTGCGCGAGGAGTAAGCCGATGCGTATCAGAGCAGTCCTTTTTGACATGGACGGCACGCTGCTCGACACCGCGCCGGACTTTATTGCCATCTGCCAGGCAATGCGCGCCGACCGTGGCTTGCCCCCCATGAATGACAAGCACATTCGTGACGAGATATCCGGTGGCGCCAAGGCGATGGTCGCCGTGACCTTTTCGATGGACCCGGAATCACCAGGCTTTGAAGAGCTGCGACTGGAATTCCTGGAGCGCTATCTCGCCGGTTGTGCGGTTCACAGCAAGCTCTTCGACGGAATGGGCGAATTACTGGCCGACATCGAGAAGAGCAACCTGATCTGGGGCGTGGTCACTAACAAGCCGCTGCGTTTCGCCGAGCCGATCATGCAACAGCTGGGGCTGGCCGAGCGTTCCGCGCTGCTGATCTGCCCGGATCATGTGAAGAACAGCAAGCCCGACCCGGAGCCGCTGATTCTCGCGTGCAAGATGCTCGATCTGGACCCGGCCAGCGTGTTGTTTGTCGGCGATGACCTGCGTGATATCGAGTCGGGGCGCGACGCCGGCACCAAGACGGCCGCCGTGACCTATGGCTACATTCATCCGGACGATAACCCGCGGCATTGGGGTGCGGATGTAGTGGTCGATCATCCGCTGGAGTTGCGCAAGGTGCTCGATAGCGCGCTGTGTGGCTGCTGAGCGACGACGCAGAGCGTCACTGGCTGCATTCCCACGCGGAGCGTGGGAACGATCTAACTCTCGTAGAGGTTTCTTATGTTTGATTATTCCGCCCGCCCCGAATTGCTCAAGGACCGGGTCATTCTGATTACCGGTGCAGGCCGTGGCATCGGCGCGGCCGCTGCGAAAACCTACGCAGCCCATGGCGCCACCGTATTGTTGCTGGGCAAGACCGAAGCGAACCTGACGCAGGTTTATGACGAAATCGAAGCGGCCGGGCACCCACAGCCAGCGGTGATCCCGTTCAACCTGGAAACCGCCCTGCCCCACCAGTACGATGAACTGGCGGCGATGATCGAGACCGAATTCGGCCATCTCGACGGCTTGCTGCACAACGCATCGATCATTGGTCCGCGCACGCCGCTCGAACAGCTGTCCGGCGAAAACTTCATGCGGGTCATGCAAGTCAACGTCAACGCCATGTTCATGCTCACCAGCACCCTGCTGCCACTGCTCAAGCTGTCGCAGGACGCCTCGGTGGTGTTCACCTCCAGCAGCGTCGGCCGTAAGGGGCGCGCCTATTGGGGCGCTTATGGCGTGTCCAAGTTTGCCACCGAAGGCTTGATGCAAACCCTGGCGGACGAAGTAGACACCGTGGCCCCCGTTCGCTCCAACAGCATCAACCCGGGCGCCACGCGCACCAGCATGCGAGCCCAGGCCTATCCGGGGGAAAATCCGCTGAACAATCCAACCCCGGAGGAGATCATGCCGGTCTATCTCTACTTGATGGGCCCGGACAGTACCGGCATCAATGGTCAGGCTTTTAACGCGCAGTAATCACCACACGTCGCTTTTACGTGCCGCGCCGACTTCCCGTCGCGGCACTTAAAGCGCGTCGTAAACACTCCCGCAGCTGTCAAACAACCGCCACCCACTTTGCCAGCCGTCTTCCCTGCAAAGTCCAACCTGCTGAATTTGATAGCCTTTTATCTGAATGAACCGAATGGCACGACTTTCGATCTAACGTTGCTCAAACACGCAGTGTGAAAGCAGTCGGGGGGATGTCTGAGTCGATAGGTTACTAATCTTCGGCAAAGCAGACTAAACTTGCGCCAAATGTCCTACGGGACTGATGGACCAGTACGACGCGCAGCCCAAAGCCGCTCTCACCCAGCCTGTAAGACAGTCTTACTGCTTTAGGGGCTCACGCCATATGAAATCACCTCCCCAGACCAACGCAATTGACTTCGATAGCGCGAAATTGCAACGCCTGGGACTTGGTCAGCAGCCACCCCTTCTGGAGCGGCCCGTCAGCCTTGCGCAATTGCGTCAGCAACTGGGCCAGCAGCTGCAAACCAGTCTTGAGCCCCAACGGATACTCGGACTTTTCTTTCGCGAAGTTCAGCGCCTGGTGCCGCTGGATGCCTTGAAATACGAGCATCAGGCCAGTGACCTGCGCCTGGAGTTTGGCCAGCGCGGCCATCACTCGGTCAGTTACAGCCTCAGCCATGAAGGCGAGCCCCTTGGTGACTTGGTATTCCGTCGTAATCAACGTTTCAGTGAACTTGATCAGGGCAACCTGGAGTCGCTGCTGTCCGCACTGCTCTTTCCGATACGCAACGCCTTGCTGTACCGGGCGGCGACCCAAAGTGCATTACGCGACCCCTTGACCGATACCGGCAACCGCATTGCCATGGACCAGACCCTCGAGCGCGAAATCGAGATGTCGCGGCGCCACTTGATGCCTTTGTCGTTGCTGATGCTGGACATCGATCATTTCAAAAACGTCAACGACAGCTACGGTCACAATGCTGGCGATGAAGTGCTCAAGACAGTCGCCGGCGCAATCAAAAACCAGCTGCGCAATGTCGACATGGTGTTTCGGTTTGGGGGCGAAGAGTTCCTGATCCTGTTGTCCAACACCACTCGGGAAGCAGCAGCCATGGTCGGCGAGCGACTGCGGATTGCGGCCCAGTCCCAGGACTATCAGGCGGATGGTAATGCCGTTGAACTGACCGTCAGCCTTGGATGCTCGACCCTGTTGCCAGGTGAGTCTGCCGAAAGCCTGTTGCGGCGCGCCGACAGTGCGTTGTATGTCGCCAAGCGCGAAGGACGTAACCGTTTGGCGATGGCGGGTTAAGCCTTTGAAAACTCAAAAAAAAGGGGAGCCAATCGGCTCCCCTTTTTTGTGCACAACCGTCAGATCAACTTTCCGCCAACGCCATGCGCTCACGCACCACCGCAGCTTTTTCTGAATGTTCCAGTTGCATGCAGCGCTCCAGAAACAGATGCATGTAGTCGTAGCTCTTGCAGACGGCCTGGCGCAATTCCACTTGCAGGGATGCGCTCGGGTTCATGCCCGCCAGGGTGCAGATGATTTCCAGCGCTTCCCATGGATGCGCGTCGTCGTACTGAGCGTGCATCTTCAACCACTTCATGGCCCGTTTGCGATCTTCTTCAGGGAACGCTGCGGCGTAGATGCCACTGGAGCACACCAGCGCCGACCACTCCCCAGTGGCGCCTTCGATGGCGTAGTTGGTGGCCGCGATGGCGACGATCAACGAGTCTGCTGAACTGGTGTGCCAGCACCAATGGCTCAGTGCATGAAGTTCGGGAGCGACTTGTTGCGCTTGCAGATCCTCCAGGCTGACACCATGAGCCCTGCTCCAATGCACCCAGTAATCGGCGTGGTTCAGCTCGACGCGAATATTGCGCATCAGCCAACGACGCGCCATGTCTTCACCTGGATGGCGGGCAAAGCGGGTCTTGGTCAGGTTTTGTGCCATGTATAACGCGAACTGTTCAACCACCGGCCAGCCACCGATAAGGTACTGGCGCATGGTTTTTGCACTGAGCTTGTTGTCTCGCATGCGTTGATACAGCTCGTGTTCGACAACCCGGCGCTTACTCTCGCTGCAATCCTTGATGAGCTGTTGCGCCCAGGCGGGATAACTTGCAGCTTCCATGAGTGGTCCGGTTCGGTTGAATGTGTCGATCACTGTCGGGCTCCTTTTGATTGTGATTGTTCGGATCAACAAGAGATTTCAACGGAACGTGCCCGGGGCCTTGAACAACAGAGGCTGGGGCCTGGCAGGACGACTTTGCAAACTATCGCAGGTAAACAGATGCGGGCGTTCAATCACATACCCTTGAGCGAAATCGACCCCGATCTCCAGCAATGCCTGTTCAATCTGGGGTGACTCTACAAACTCGGCAATCGTGCGCTTACCCATGACATGGCCGATGTGGTTGATCACTTCGACCATGGCGCGGTTAATCGGGTCGTCCAACATATCCTTTACGAAACTCCCATCGATCTTCAGGAAGTCTACAGGCAAATGTTTCAAGTAAGCGAACGAGGACATTCCGGCACAAAAGTCATCTAACGAGAAGTGACAGCCTAAACCTTTGAGTTCATTGATAAATCTAATTGCACTGCCCAAATTGGAAATTGCACTTGTTTCAGTGATTTCAAAACAAATCATTTCAGGCGGAATTGAATAATTAACAAACTGTTCACGCAGGAAGTCCAGAAACGCCTCATCTCCGATAGTTGTGCCTGACAGATTAATCGCACACATCGCGTACGGCCCCTTGCGCTCTTCGGCTTTGCATTGGGCAATGATCTTAAAGACATTCTCCACCACCCAGCGATCGAGAGCGGTCATCAGTCCATAACGCTCCGCCGCCGGAATAAAACTGTCCGGCAGGATCATACGACCGGCTTCATCATGCAGGCGCAACAGAATCTCGATATGCCCGCCACCGCGCTCGGTATGCCCCAACGGCGCGATTTCCTGGGAGTACAGGCAAAACCGGTTCTCTTCCAGCGCCATGTGCAGGCGCTGCACCCACGCCATCTCGCCAAAACGCAGTGACAGTTCCGAGTCATCGGCGTGATAGACCTGAACCCGATTGCGCCCTTTTTCCTTGGCCATGTAACACGCCATATCCGCGGCGCGCAAGGAAGCCTCCAGGGTTGTAGGCGGTTGCGCGACATGCACCAGCCCGATACTCACCGTGGTGACAAAGGGTCGCCCCTTCCAGACAAAATGCAGGTTCTGTACGGTCTGACGCAAACTTTCGGCAATCTTCTCGGCCGCCTCCGGTGCGCAGTTTTCCAGCAAGATACCGAACTCATCGCCCCCCAGCCGAGCCAGGGTGTCTCCTTCACGCAAACCGGATTGCAACAAGGCACAAATATGCCGCAGCAACTCATCGCCCGCCGCGTGGCCGCAGGTGTCGTTGACCAGTTTGAATTGATCCAGATCGAGAAACATCAGGGCATGGCGCCCGGAATGCCGTGTCAGGTTGTGCAGTGCCTGCTCCAGTCGGAACTCGAACTCACGCCGGTTGGCGAGCCCGGTCAAGGCGTCATGTGTCGCCTGCCAGGACAGATTGGCAATGTATTGGCGCTCCTGCGTCATGTCGTGCAACACCAGAACGGTGCCGCTGACCTTGCCCGCATTGCGAATCGGCGAACCGACCAGCGTCACCGACACCGTGCTGCCATCGAGCCGCTGAATCAGTTTGGAATGTTCGCTGCCCCCACTGAGTTGACCACTCAGAATATGTTCGATCAGGGTGAACCCGTCAGCCTGGGCGTTTTCGTCCAGCAAGTTGAACAGCGCCGCCAGAGGCAAACCCGTCGCCTGTTCGGCTTTCCAGTGGGTCAGGGCCTCGGCGGCGGGGTTCATGTAGGCGATAGCGCCTTCGACATCCGTGGTGATCACCCCGTCGCCGATCGATTGCAAGGTGATCTGAGCCCGGTCTTTCTCCAGTTGCAGCGCCTCGGCGAACTCATGGCGCTGCTTGAGCAACTTGTGCGTACGCAGCAACGCAAGGGCAATCAGGCCCAGCGCCGTGGCGAGGTTGGTCACCAGCAATAACCGGAGAATCAAGCGAGAGCCCTCGCCCAATGCGTCGCTGAACGCTTTGGCGGCTGGCGTCACGGCATCGTTGATGGCGAGTATCTGGTCTCTCCAGCGTTTGATATCGGCAGATGTGACCTGACTGTCGGCCACGCGCCGGTGCATCTCTTGCGCAACCTCATCGAGCTGCAGCAGGTACGCGTCCCCCACCGTCCAGCGGTCGATGGCTTTTTCAAGGTAACTGAAGTGCCGAAAGTTGAGGTAGAGCCAGATCAGACTGGAAACGTCGTCCGGGTGGTTGCCGCCCTTGAGGATCGCCACTCGCGCGGCTTCGATATCAGGTGGCTGGTGGTCCAGCGCCAGGCGCAACTCGTGGCCACCCTGAGGTACAGCAATGGCTTTCTGGTATTTGAGAAAAATTGCCTCGTCGCGACTGTCCGCGTAAAGGTTGAGGTAATAGATGGCGTCTTTTTGCCCCTTCGACCACAAACTTTCACCGGCCACATAGCCGCGCACTGCCGACAGAACGTAAAGGCTGACGCCACCCAACAGGGCCTGAAACAGCACGACGGCAATAAATGGCCAGACAATGCCCAATAGCCGCGGCGTTCCGAGAGTCCGGGTTTGATTCATGAGGTCCCTTGTTTTAGCACTACCAGATCATCATCCCAATGTGATCGCTCCTCCAAGACTAGGGTGCGTTGCCCCTACAGGCAAGCCAGAGTCGACATTTCACCCTCCGTGCTCCCTCAGAGGCATGTGGACGCATTCTCAAACACTAAAAAGCCAATGCACGCAAACCAATACAGTCACTCTGGATATCGACCTATGAACCGCTCTCGTCGGGGCCTCATGCCAAGAATCTGGAGCGATACATATGTACCTCACTATTATTTTTTGCCGGCGTAAAACTGCTCGTCTTTCTGTAAGCGCTTACAACTTGAACATCGCCTTACAGGAGTCCAGCCAATAATAGAGAGACACCCATGAACATGCCGTTACCTACAACATCACCGAGTGACTTATCAGAAGAACAACATCTACCATTCTCCGCGGCCATGGAGTACCAAGAAGTGTTGTCCGACTACGACACACTTATCGCCGCTCTGAGAAAGCCCGATTTCTCATCAAAAGACCTGGAAACCTTCATAGTTCTCCAATCTACTTCCCTCCTCCGCGCCCAAGATAAAGAACCAGGCACCCTCAAGCTTGTACAAATGATCAACCATTACGGCATTTCCCCCTGGGATCCGGGAAACGCCGCTGAACATCGTGCGACGATTCACACCCTGGAAGAAAAGCGCGCCCGCTACTCGCTGCAACTGGACAGTGGTGTTGATATCGAAGCGATCAATCGCACCCCAGACAAAAAAGACCTTAAGCTCCTGGCAACCATCCAGAAGGCCTCACCGAAAGATGGCATGACCCTCGATAGCCTGATCGCTCAACTGACGGATCGGGACATTATCGACATCGTTAAGCGATTCCTCCCCGGATCACAAACTTCACTCTTTAGCCACTTCGAAAAAAACACCTCCCCTCGCCCGACCATCGAGCAAGTTCGCGCGACGCCTATGGTTTTTCTCGAAAAAATTCTGCGCTCTGCGGAGTCCCAGCGACTAGGGAGTTTATTGCTGGAAGGATTGAACTGGTACGGCGGAAAACCGGGTGAGGATGCCTCTGCCGGGGTACGAATCAAATTAATCAGTAAAGCCATTCGGCTCTGGACAAATGCATCAAGGAACGACAAGCCAGAAAACATTTCCGGGTACCCTTGGCAACAGCGCTCAAACTGGGGAAAGAGTTACCAGAACATCTGGGCGGAATTCGAGCAGCATCTATTCGACAGCAAACGGGCGTCCTCAATGGTTGAGGCCATCTTGCTCGCTCGCTTGTTCCAAACCGAATTTCCAACAGAGTTTCAAGTCTGCGACATCCCGCCCGGCCTGCCCTATAGAAGCTCCGTCGTCTGGGTCAATTTCGTTCACGGAGTCACGCTCGCTGAAGCCATGGAGCCGGACTTGATCCAGCGCATGAGCTTCCAGCAATTGGTGGATTTGCCGCTTCGGCAGTCTATGCAAGCCAGTCCACAAGAGCTGGAACTCATCACCCTGTGCAGAATGCCTGCAACTCTCGAATGGGCGATTACCAATGGTGTTGTTACTGAGAGAACCGACGCGGATTACTCACTTGAGGAAAAAACTCAATCTATCAAGTCACTCGACGAACACACCGACGCCTTGAGAAAAGCGATCATTCAACTGGACGTCGACTACCCAAAAAGATCTTCTATCGCCGAGAGGGAGATGAGGACGTATTTCAGGGACTCTTTACGCTGGACGCCTGTAGGATTCAGAGAAGTCTTTGGCAACCGAACCCACTTTCCGTTCATCTCTGACGGGCGAAAGTTAATTGAAGACTTCGAATCCAGTGAAGCAGGTGGGTTTTTACGAACACCACCGCTACGGGACAAAATCTACACCTTTCAAGACGTCTACATGTCAGGGAGGCTGAACAGAAGCTGGCACATCACCCAGCAGGATGGAACACGCAAAAGCGCGTATCGAATCAGCCTCAACACAGACCGTACAATTAACTCCAATGATCCCAGTTTTCCTGCCGCACTGAAGCGAAAACCCCTGCCAGATGCGACGCAGTTATTTGAGGCGGAATTCAAAAGCTATCTCGATTTGAGTAAAAGCGCGTATCAAACACTGCTGAAAAGCCTGCTGACATCACTCCCCCATGATGAACGCCAAGCCATAGAGTTGGGCGAGGTAAAGATCTACACCTTGAGAAAATCCACCAACGAGATAGAGCTAGAAGACGAGACACCCGCCATCACGCTACCGCTTCGGCTTCGAATGGGCTTTATTTTGCAGATCTCTTACAAGAACCGGGTTGCCTATTACGAATGTTTACCACGTGCAGGGATTATTAGACTGCGTACGGATTTTTTATTATCCATGCTTGGCGGAACAGTAAGCTCCCAGCTAACCCCAGTGCCCCTCGTTAACTTTAAAGCCGTTTCTTTTCGCCATAAAACAAGAGTGCCGTTTGATTGGCAAGCTCATGAAGCCGGTAGTTTTCCAAAGAAAGATGCAGCGTGTGAGGCAATTATTGATCAGTTTGGTAAAACATTTACCGCCCCTTCCATTGGCATCGAGAATGAGCAATCGGCGCGCCCAAGCGTAACGAGTTCCCGAGCAACGGAACTTTCAAACTACATTGCCGACCACTTTTTTTACCATGACGAAAAACTGCTTCATGCTTCGGCCAAGGGCGAAACCGAGATTGAGCGTATCGCCGCGCGCCCTCATTGGCTGGTCTCCGTCAAAGGATTCATACCGTTTTGGGGAGGCATAGAGGACCTGCTTTCAGGCGACCCGAAAAAAGGGTATGGGCCATTTTTGGTTTGATTGTGGATGCGGTCTCGTTCGCGCTTCCCTTGGGGAAATTCGTATCGGGCTCAGTGAAGCTGGCCTCCATTGCAGTCCGCTCGGGTGTACGCGCTGCACTTCCGCGATTTGGCGCACTGGCTGAAAAACTGCTTATTTCATCCGTACAAAACGCAATTCCTTTCTATGGCCTTCCGACGCTGGCACTACGGCTCTCACGCGGAACTCTGAGAGGTTTGTATGCAGGCGTTAAATTCGCAGCCAAAAAGTCTTACAACAGCTTGAAGCCTGCACTCGGTAGAGCAAACACGTACAACTTCATCGAAGGCTTGCCTCAGGTCAATGATCCAGGCCGCTGGCGCCCCCTCACACAGAGCGATCAATTGGCGACCTTTCGCGGACTCGACGATGTCCCTGTACGCAATATCGGATCAACGACCAAACCAGTCCACTATCTGATCGATCCTGTTTCTGCCAAACCCTACGGACATCCTCTGACAACTTCTGAAAACGCACTGTCTATTGGGCCATCGTTGTATCCGCCCATTGGAAAGAGCGGCGACTCCCTACTGGTTAAAATCCCGGAAGATACTCGAGTGCAGGAGATACTTGAGGTCGATGGCCGAACGACCTTTTTCTTCGACGATGTGCCTTATCGGCTCGATCGCGACAAACTGCGACGCATCGGTTTGATTGACGACAGCCTTGCGCGGAAGCTGGTTCCCTGTCGCCTGCGTCGTGCGCCAGGGGAGACCACCTGTCCTGTCAGCTACGTCAACGGAGACCCCTTTGCCACCCCTGCCGTTGGCTCATTCGATGAAACAAAAGACTACGCCCCCTGGTTCGGCGACCGGATATCTACACCGGGTGCCAGGGGCGGCCACGCTGAGCCTTTCCTGGTCATTGACGGCGCCGTCTATCAAGGGGCGGGAGACACACTGAAGAAGTTCGACGCAGACCTGACAACACTGGGCTTCACCAAGTCATGGCCAGTTCCTAAAAAAACCATCCCGGCAGCACTGGAGTTTCAGAAAGGAATCTACGGACGCATCATGGTCGGGGGAACCTATGAAGGCGCTACCGATTCGCATAAGGTCGGCGCCATTATCGTGCAGTCCGCCGATGAATCGACGACCTACGTTTTCAGCCGATTCAACACAGACAAGTACTACGTTGCGACGTTGTCAAAAGAGCAAAGTCTGCGTGAGCCGCTGACACTGAAACGGATGTTGAAGGGTGAACTGGCCGATGGCACTGTCGGCGAAGAACTGCTGCGCGTGTACACAGGCTCCCTGAACGCTAACAATATCGCACGTATCCACGGCCTCCCTGCACTTGAACGCGCGATGAAGACTATGGATAAAATCGCCATCCCCATTGGAACGACCGCCACGCCTGCGAACTACATGAAATGGTTGAAGGTTGATACAAGCCCGGGTGAGGCATTGATGTTTGATCACTCGACCCGAATGATTGTCACCCGACTACCAGAGGGTGCAACAACCTGGTCCCGTAGCAAGGAAGCGCCCGAGGCCTTTCGTCAAAGAACAGTAGAAATTTTCGATACATTGTTTCTTGAGCCAACCATCAATCTGAAGAATACGACCAGCTCTTTGAGGATCGACGAGACGATGAGAAAGCTCCATGCACTGATCCCTCGTCATCAGCGCTCTTACAATCCGAGGAATATCGCCTATGCCGAAGTCACCACCAGCACCGGAAACCGGGAGATCTACGTGAGTGTTTCGGGAGCGCAAGGGGCGACGGGACATCTTCCCTTGTTCAGGAATAATCTAGGCGCGGATCGGGTCAACGTCGGCACAACAACTTATTTCAATATCGACATCAATCAGCAGTTCCCGCGCACCGCTCTGGAAGTGACTGACACCGGAAAAATACTCGCTGTGCCGCCCACCATCAAAGACATTGGAACCTATCATCCAGCATTGACCAGCGCGCCAACTTCCCTGGACAGCGAAAGTAAATTGATCAGAGTGATTCGCGAGAAATACCCTGATCCAAAAGCAATCAAATCGGTGAACATCGCCACCACCATGCCGCCCTGCACATCGTGCTCAGTGGTGATGAAGGAGTTCGGTTACGACGGCGGGGAAAACGCCCTTAACGTCCTTTGGCGCTAAGCTACAACTGCTGCAAATGCCCATAAAGCTTGGCGTACAAACCACCATCGGCAATCAACTGCTGATGGTCGCCATCCTCGGCAATCTGCCCGCCATCGAACACCAGTACCCGGTCGGCCTGTTTCACCGCCGACAAGCGGTGCGCGATGATTAGCGTGGTGCGGTTGCTCAGGAACCGTGCCAGCGCCTGGTGCAGGTTGTATTCAGTGGCAGCATCCAGTGCGGAAGTGGCCTCGTCGAGGATCACCACTTTGGGTTCGGCCAGTACCATCCGCGCAATCGCCAGGCGTTGGCGCTGGCCGCCGGACAAACGCACACCGGAGCATCCGACGATGCTGTCGAGGCCGTCAGGCAATTCTCGAACCGTGTGCTGCAATTGCGCAATTTCCAGCGCTTGCCAGCAGGCTTCGTCACTGCGCTCACGGCCCATCGTCAGGTTGGCGCGAATGGTGTCGTTAAACAGCGCGGGGTGTTGCAGGACGACAGCGACGTTTTCGCGGACCGTTTCCAGGCCGATCTCTTGCTGGGTCGAACCACCGAAGCGAATGGTCCCGGCCAGCGGCGTGTATAAACCCAGCAGCAACTGCACCAAGGTGCTTTTACCGCCGCCACTGGCACCGACGATGGCGACTTTTTCCCCGGGGGCGATGGACAGGTCCATCTTGTTCAACACCAACTCGTCGCCATAACCGAAACTCAGGCCCTGGACTTCAATGCCCACGGTGTCACGGCCCTGAAACGGGTCGACGCCACCCGGGTACTGCGGCTCATCGGCCCGGGACAGCAGTTCGTTAATCCGCGACAACGCGCCGCTGGCGGCGTAATAGGCGTACTGCAAGTTCAGCAGTTGTTCCACCGGACCGATCATGAACCACAGGTAGCTGAACACCGCCAGCATCTGGCCGATGGACAGGTCGGAAAACAGCACGGTGAGCATGGCCGCGGCACGGAAAATATCGATGCCAAACTGGAACAACAGGCCGCTGGCGCGGTTCGAGGCATCGGTTTTCCACTGAGAGTTCACCGCGTAATCGCGCACCTCCCGGGCTCGCAGGCCAAGGCGCCCGAGGAAGAACCCCTGGCGGTTACCGGCGCGTACTTCCTGAATTGAATCGAGGGTTTCGGTCAGTGCCTGGGTGAAGCGCGAGGTGCTGTCGTTTTCGAGTTTTTTCAGGTGTTTGACCCGCTTGCCCAACTGCACCGTGGCATAGATCACCAACGGGTTGAACAGCATGATCAGCAGCGCCAGCTTCCAGTGCATCCAGATCAGAATGCTCGCGGTACCCACCAGGGTCAGCATCGCCACGAGGAAACGACTGAGGGTTTCGCCGACGAATTTGTCCAGCGTGTCCAGGTCGGTGACCAGGTGCGTGGTCACGGTGCCGCTGCCCAGGCTTTCGTATTCGCCCAGGGAAATTCGCTTGAGCCGCTCGATCAGCCGGGTGCGAATGCGATAGACGATGTCCTTGGCCAGCGCCGCGAACAACTTTGCCTGCACGACGTTGAACAACAAGGCCCCGCAGCGCAACACCAAGGTCACGAGCAACATCAGGCCAATGTAGCCCGCCGCTTTCTGCCAGCCTTCGGGCAGGGCGTGGTTCATGACCTTCAGCGCGGCGTCACCGTGCCCCAGCAATACTTCGTCCACCAGCAACGGCAGCAGCAATGGAATCGGCACGCTGCACAAGGTCGCCAGCACGGCGACGCCGTTGGCGATCCACAGGGATTTTTTATGGTGCAAGGCCAGTCGGCGGATTTCGGCCCAGCTCAATCGATCGACAGGCTTGGGCGCCGGGACGTCATCGGGCACATCATGCACAGGCAGCACGCTCCAGCCAGCGGCCGAGCAACGGGGACAGTTCACTCAGAGGCTGATACCCGTTGGTCAGCAACGCCAATTGACCATTACGCTCAGCCAGCAAGGTTGGGAAACCGGCGATGCCCAAGTCCTGGACCCAGGTGAAGTCGGCCGCCGTGGCGGCGTGCATATCGGCACGGTCGAACGCGGCGGCAAACTCAATGCGCGGCAAACCGGCCTGCTCGGCGAGTTCGACCAGCACGCTGGCGCGGGTGACGTCGCGACCTTCGGCGTAGAACGCGTGCTGAATCAGGCCCAGCAGCTTCCACGCGCAATCCGGCGCCAGGCTGCGCGCAGTGACCAGAGCCCGGCACGCGGGCTCGGTGTCGTAGACAAAACCGTCGGGCAGCGCCCCCTCAAGCTTGAACGGTTGGCCGGTGGCCTCGGTGACCGCTTGCCAATGTTCAAGAATGTAGCGCCGGGTGGTGGGCTCCAGCGCCGCCCCGCTGCCGGTGCGCAAACCACCGACGATCAAATGCACGTCGACGCCTGCCGCCTGTGCTTGCGCGACCAAGGCGTTAGCCACTGGCGCAAAGCCCCAGCACCAAGAACACATCGGATCCATCACATAGAGCAGGCGGCGCGCTGACATGGTTCAAGCCTCGGAAGGAGTTTGCTTGTAGTTGTAGCCGATCGGGTGAGGCAAGTTGCGCGCCTTGGCCAGTTCGATCTGCTTCTGCCGATCAATGGCGCTGCGCCGGGTTTTTTCGCTCAAGGTGTCCCAGCAATGCGGGCAACTGATGCCGGCCACGTAGTGCTCTGAGGCGCGGTCTTCAACGCTGACTGGTGTACGACAGGCATGACACTGATCGTAATCACCTTCGCTGAGGTCATGACGAACGGTCACACGGTTATCGAACACAAAGCAGTCGCCCTGCCATTTGGTTTCTTCCTGCGGCACCTCTTCGAGGTACTTCAGGATACCGCCCTTGAGGTGATAGACCTCATCGAAACCTTCGCTGAGCATGTAGCTCGACGCTTTCTCGCAACGGATGCCGCCGGTGCAGAACATCGCGACCTTCTTGTGCACGGCCGGGTCGAAGTTGGCTTTGATGTAGTCGGGAAATTCGCGAAAACTGGTGGTTTTCGGGTCGATGGCGCCTTCGAAGGTGCCAATCGATACTTCGTAATCGTTGCGGGTGTCGATCAACAGCACTTCCGGATCGTTGATCAACGCATTCCAGTCCTGCGGATCAACGTAGGTGCCGACCTTTTTGTTCGGGTCCACGCCATCAACACCCAGGGTGACGATTTCTTTCTTGAGTTTGACTTTGGTGCGATAGAACGGCTGATCGTCGCAGTACGACTCTTTGTGATCGATGTCGTCCATGCGTGGGTCGTTCTTGAGCCAGGCCATCAGTCCGTCGATGCCTTCGCGGGTACCGGACACGGTGCCGTTGATGCCTTCTTCAGCTATCAGCAGCGTGCCTTTGATGCCGTTGTCGACCATGGCTTGCAGCAGTGGCTCGCGCAGGGCGACGTAATCTTGCAGGGTGACGAACTTATACAGTGCCGCCACGACAATCTGTTGTGTCATGGGTGTTTCTCCAGGTGGCTACCCTCGCAAAGGGTGAACCGGATTCAAAAAAACGCGCCGGGTGAGCGGCGCGTTGCGGATTCTAGCAAAAAACGCGGGTTTAATGCTTGCTGCCGCCAGCACAGGTCGGTGAGGCCGGGGCCGCGTCGATCTGTGCCCATTCCTCGGGCGTGTAGGTATGCAGCGCCAACGCATGGAACTCGCCCATCAACTCGCCGAGCGTGCCGTAGACTTTCTGGTGACGCTTGACGCGATTCAGCCCTTCGAACTGCTGGCTGACCACCACGGCCTTGAAGTGAGTCTGCAACCCACGGCTGTGCATGTGGCTTTCATCCAGCACTTGCAGGTGTTGCGGCTGTAACAGGCCCAGTGTCGATTCGATGCGTTGTTGCATGGTCATACCGAACTCCGCTTAAGGCTTTTTCTTGGCTGGAGCGGCGGCGCCTTTCGGCTCCAGCTCGGCCGTCATGTCAGCCAGCAGCTTGTTGACTACAGGCACTGCGCTTTCCAGCTTGGCTTGAGTCATCTGGGCCGATTGCTGAGTCAGCTGTGGCATTTTTTCCAGGACTTTCTTGCCCAGTGGCGACTGGTAGAACGCAACCAGGTCTTTGAGCTCGGACTCGCTGAAGTTGGCGGTGTAGAGCTTGACCATTTCCGGTTTCAGCTTGTTCCAGCCAATGGCTTGGTCCAGCGCAGCGTTGGCTTTGGCCTGATACGTTTCCAGCAACGCTTTTTTCGATTCAGGGGCTTTGGTCTGTTCAAAGCGCTGAGCGAACATTTGCTGCACTTGCATGTACACCGGAGTGCCCAATTTGTCAGCGTGCGCCAGGGTCAGGAAAGCTTCGGCACTGGCGTTATGGCTGGCGGTATCGGCAAAAACAGGGCCGCTGGCGCAAACCAGTGCAACCGCGGTACAGATGGCACGAAGACGAGTCATCGAGTTTCCTTTTCTAGCAGGCGAGGTAAAACCCCAAGGGCGTCCATTCTGCGCCTAAAAAAGTGTGTCGCTCAACCCCAAGCCTTGTCGGGCCTGAATTAGAGGGGTTGAAGGCTCAAAAACCTGTCAGATGGAACCACGGCCGACGATCACGGCCTAAACTGCGCTATCAGACCTACAGGAGTGTGCATGATGAGCCGTATCGAAACCGACAGCCTTGGCCAGGTGGAAGTCCCCGATGAAGCTTACTGGGGCGCTCAGACGCAACGCTCGCTGATTAACTTCGCCATCGGCAACGAAAAAATGCCGCTGGCGGTGCTGCATGCCCTGGCACTGATCAAAAAAGCCGCGGCGCGAGTCAACGACCGTAACGGCGACGTGCCCGCCGACATCGCCCGGCTGATCGAACAGGCGGCGGACGAAGTGCTCGATGGCAACCATGACGACCAGTTCCCGCTGGTGGTCTGGCAGACCGGCAGCGGCACCCAAAGCAATATGAACGTCAATGAAGTGATCGCTGGCCGCGCCAACGAGCTGGCCGGCAACCCACGCGGCGGCAAGTCGCCGGTGCACCCCAACGATCACGTCAATCGCTCCCAGAGCTCCAATGACTGTTTCCCCACCGCCATGCACATCGCCGCGGCGCAGGCCGTTCAGCAGCAGTTGTTACCGGCGATCAGTGAATTGTCGGGAGGCCTGGCCGAGCTGGCAGCGCGCCACATGAAACTGGTCAAGACCGGCCGAACGCACATGATGGACGCCACGCCGATCACGTTCGGCCAGGAAGTTTCGGCGTTCATCGCGCAACTGGATTACGCCGAACGGGCGATCCGCAGCGCGTTGCCAGCCGTATGTGAGCTGGCCCAGGGCGGTACCGCGGTCGGCACGGGGCTGAATTCGCCTCACGGTTTTGGCGAAGCGATTGCCGCCGAACTGGCCGCCCTCTCCGGCCTGCCTTTCATCACGGCGCCGAACAAATTCGCCGCGCTGGCCGGTCATGAGCCGCTGACGACCCTGTCGGGTGCACTGAAAACCCTGGCGGTGACCCTGATGAAAATCGCCAACGACTTGCGCCTGCTGGGCTCCGGGCCACGAGCCGGTTTTGCTGAAGTGAAATTACCGGCCAACGAACCGGGCAGCTCGATCATGCCGGGCAAGGTCAATCCGACGCAGTGCGAAGCGCTATCGATGCTGGCTTGCCAGGTCTTGGGCAACGACGTCGCCATCGGGTTTGCGGCGAGCCAGGGCCATCTGCAATTGAATGTGTTCAAACCGGTGATCATCCACAACCTGCTGCAATCTATCCGCCTGCTGGGCGATGGCTGCAGCAACTTCCAGCAGCACTGCATTGCCGGACTTGAGCCGGACGCAGAGCAAATGGCTGAACATCTGGAGCGGGGCTTGATGCTGGTGACCGCGTTGAACCCGCACATCGGCTATGACAAATCGGCAGAGATTGCCAAGAAGGCGTATGCGCAGGGGCTGACGTTGCGGGAGGCGGCGTTGCAGTTGGGTTATCTGACCGATGAACAGTTTGATGCGTGGGTGCGGCCGGAAAACATGCTGGAGGCCGGGGCCAAGGGCTGAGATGTGTAGCGCCTAGCAGTCAGCCATCGCGGGCAAGCCATGCTCCTACGGGTTTTGCGTCGATCAAAATGTCCGGTATCGACACAAAACCCGTAGGAGCATGGCTTGCCCGCGATGAACGATGACGCGGTTTAACCGGCCGCCATCCGCACCTTCCGGGCCTTGAGCCCGGCAATCAACGAAGGCCCCAACGCCACCAGCGCCGACCCCAGCACCACCAGCACCGCGCCGCTATAGCCCAGACCGTTGATCGTCTCGGCATGCACAAAATCAGGCCACAACCATGCCGCCACGGCCACCGCGGCAAACGTCACCAACGGCGTGATCGCCAGCGTCGCACTCACCCGCGAAGCTTCCCAATGGGCCAACGCTTCGGCAAACGCGCCATAGGCAATCAGCGTATTCATGCAGCACGCCAGCAGCAGCCAGCCTTGCAGCGGGCTCAGTTGCAGCGCTTCCAGTGGGTGCACCCACGGCGTCAGCAACAGCGCACAGAACAGGTAGATCACCATCATCACCTGCAACGAATTCCACACGGTCAGCAGTTGCTTCTGCCCCAAGGCGTAGAAGGTCCAGACCGTGGACGCCAGCAACACCAGCAGCACGCCGGTGGTGTACTCGGTCAACGAAGTGAGTAACTCGGCCAGGCGCTGATTGAAAAACAGGGCGAAACCGACCAGCAACACCAGCAGCCCAACCCCCTGCCCCACGCTGAAGCGTTCCTTGAACACAAACAGACTGGCAATCAGCAACATGATCGGGCCCATCTGCACCACCAATTGCGCGGTGCCGGCGCTGAGCAAGTTCAAACCCATCAAGTACAACACGTAGTTACCGACCAGACCGAGCACCGCCATCAGCACCAGCCAGCCACCGCGCGGGCCGAGCACTTTGCGGCTCGGCAAACGTTTGGTCGCCGCCAGATAAACGAACAAGCACCCGCCGGATACGATCAAGCGAAACCAGGTGACGGTCACCGGGTCCATCACCAGCAGCACTTGCTTGAGTTTGATCGGCAGGATTCCCCACAGCAGCGCAGTCAGCAGGGCCAGAAACAGACCGTAAACCCAGCGACCGGATGAAATGTGCATGCGAACCCCAACAGCCAGATGGCGAGAATCGTCATTCTAGGCGCAGAGAGGCCTGGCACACAGGGACAGTTGGCGAGCAGGCGCAAATGAAACTGTGCAGGTCGCAGCAACTAATTGACGATCGGCCGTCGATCAGTTGCTCAGGCGTGCCAAGGGGTTCGTGCATAAGCTCATCGGATCACTTTCAGGAGAATCGCCATGTACGGCATGCGCGCCCAGGACAAAGCCCCCGCGACACACTTTCGCAGTGACCGGTTGTGTCGCGTGAATGGGGAGTTGTTTTTCAGTACCCGTGAAAACACGCTGGAGGGGCCGTTTAATAATGCAGAGGCGGCGCAGCGCGAGATTCAGGCGTACATCGAGCGGATGCAGACATCGAGTGCCCAGCTTTAGACCGAGGCGCTACCTTCGCGAGCAGGCTCGCTCCCACAGTTGATCGCATTCCAATGTGGGAGCGGGCTTGCCCGCGATAGCGGTTGATCAGGCGACACAGCTTTGCGAATTTAACGCACCGCCTCAAACAACCCCGTCGCGCCCATCCCGCCGCCCACGCACATGGTGACGATGCCGTAGCGCAAATTGCGGCGCTGCAACTCACGCACCAGATGCCCGACCTGACGCGAGCCGGTCATGCCGAACGGGTGCCCGATGGAAATCGAACCGCCATTGACGTTGTACTTCTCGTTATCGATCTCCAGCCGATTTCGGCTGTACAGGCACTGCGAGGCAAACGCTTCGTTGAGCTCCCACAGATCAATGTCGGCAACCTGCAAGCCCTTGGCCTTGAGCAACTTCGGCACCGAGAACACCGGGCCGATGCCCATTTCATCCGGCTCGCACCCGGCGACCGTGAAACCACGGAAAAACGCCTTCGGCTTGAGCCCCAGTTCCAGGGCTTTTTCCAGGCTCATCACCAGCGTCATCGAGGCACCGTCGGACAGCTGCGAGGAGTTGCCCGCCGTCACCGAGCCGTCTTCAGCAAACACCGGCTTCAGTCCCGCCAGGCTTTCCAGCGTGGTGTCCGCCCGATTGCAGTCATCGCGATCAACGATGCCATCGAGGATTTGAATCGCACCGGTGGCCTTGTCTTCCACGCGGTACTTCACCGCCATCGGCACGATTTCATCATCGAACAGACCGGCGGCCTGCGCCTGGGCGGTGCGCTGCTGGCTTTGCAAGGCGTACAGGTCTTGTTCCTGGCGGCTGACGTTGTACCGACGCGCAACGATTTCGGCGGTCTGCCCCATCGGGAAGTAAATGCCCGGCACCTGCTCCTTGAGCAGCGGGTTGATCAGGTTATCGGTGTTGACGCTTTTCATGGTCAGGCTGATGGATTCGACGCCACCGGCCACGATGATGTCGCTGCACCCCGAAGCAATCTGGTTGGCGGCAATGGCAATCGCCTGCAAGCCCGAGGAGCAAAAGCGGTTGAGGGTCATGCCGGCAGTGCCGATGCCCAGACGCGAGAGCACGGCGACATTGCGCCCGATGTTGTAGCCCTGCGCGCCTTCGTTGGAGCCCGCACCGACGATGCAATCCTCGACGCTGGCCGGGTCGATGCCGTTGCGCGCTAGCAACGAGTCGACACAATGCGCCGCCATGTCGTCCGGACGGGTCTGGTTGAACTTGCCGCGAAAGGACTTGGCCAGGCCGGTCCGCACGCTGTCGACGATCACCACTTCACGCATGGCATACCTCATTGTTGTTATCGGTTGAGAGTGGACCGAGCATATGTCCACCTCACAATCGACCGCGACAATCATTCATCCCGCGTATGCGTAGCCATCGACTCAGTCCTTGTGTTTCTTCGCCTTCTTGTCGGACTTTTCGAACGCCTCTTCCAGCGCCAGATTAATGGTGCGCAGCACCTTGACCCGCGCCCAGCGCTTGTCATTGGCTTCGACCAGGGTCCAGGGAGAGATTTCCGTGCTGGTACGGTCAACCATGTCGCCGACCGCGGCGCGGTACGCGTCCCATTTGTCGCGATTGCGCCAGTCATCCTCCGTAATCTTGAACCGCTTGAAGGGGATCTGTTCGCGCTCCTGGAAGCGTTCCAGCTGCGTCTGTTTGTCGATGGCCAGCCAGAACTTGACCACGATCACCCCGGCATCAGCGACCTGCTCTTCGAAATCGTTGATTTCGCTGTAGGCGCGCAGCCAGTCCGCCGGGCTGCAGAATCCTTCGATGCGCTCTACCAGCACCCGTCCGTACCAGGAGCGATCGAACACGGTGAACTTGCCCCGCGCCGGAAGGTGTCTCCAGAAACGCCACAAATAGGGCTGCGCCCGCTCTTCTTCGGTGGGCGCGGCAATCGGCACGATGCTGTACTGACGCGGATCAAGCGCCGCCGCCACCCGGCGAATCGCCCCGCCCTTGCCTGCGGCATCGTTGCCTTCGAACACCGCCACCAGCGCATGTCGGCGCATGCGCTTGTCACGCATCAACCCGGAAAACCGCGCCTGTTCAGTTACCAACTGCTCTTCGTAGTCGTCTTTGTCCAGTTGCTGGGTCAGGTCGAGGCTGTCGAGCAGGTTCACTTGATCGACGCTGGGGAATACGGGCGCGGCACTGACTTTTTCCGGGTGTATCTTCGGCCGCTTCAGTGCGCCGTGCAGGCTATCGAGCAGAATCTTGCCCACCACCAGGCTGCGATAGCGCGCGTCCATCCCGGCGATCACATGCCACGGCGCGTAGTCACGACTGGTGCGACGCAATACCCGCTCGCCGAACTTCACGAACCGGTCATACGTTTGCGATTGCTGCCAATCCAGCGGGCTGATGCGCCAGCTGTGCAAAGGGTCGTCGGCCAACGCTTTAAGGCGGGCCTTCATTTGTTTCTTGGAGAGGTGGAACCAGAACTTGACGATCAACGCGCCTTCATCGCACAGCATTTTCTCCAGACGCTCGGCCGCGTTGATGGCCTGGTCGAGTCGTGGGTCCTTGAACTCGCCATGGACCCGGCCCTGAAGCATCTGGCTGTACCAGTTTCCGAAGAAAATCCCCATGCGTCCCTTGGCGGGAAGCATCCGCCAATAGCGCCAGGCCGGTGGCCGTGACAGCTCTTCGTCGGTTTGCTGGTCGAACGTGCGGACCTCGATCAGGCGCGGGTCCATCCATTCGTTGAGCAACTTGACCGT
Organism: Pseudomonas sp. S2_F03; assembly: GCF_054668335.1. Taxonomy (NCBI): domain Bacteria; kingdom Pseudomonadati; phylum Pseudomonadota; class Gammaproteobacteria; order Pseudomonadales; family Pseudomonadaceae; genus Pseudomonas; species Pseudomonas sp. S2_F03. Next base: position 1,208,035 of record NZ_CP162759.1, read on the forward strand.
CTCGCCCTTGCCGGCACCTTCGATGCCGTTGATCAGAATGATCACCGGAAACCGGCTCTGCTGGCCTAGCTCAAACTGAGCTTCGAGCAAGGCTTCGCGCAGTGCCGGCACTTCGGCGTCATAGGTTTCTTTGTCAATGGCGTGGTCGATTTCAGCAGACTCAAACATGGGCGGCTCCCTTCCAGATGTGAGCAAGACTAGCGGATTGATTCCTCCAGCGGGGGAGAAATCCGATTTTCACTGTCGGGACCGCCATGGACCTTGCCATGGATCAGGCAGCGTCCCGTCGATCGGCTAGAATGGCGGCCTTGCCGTTGCCGAGCCTGCCATGAAACCTGTATTGCCTCACGCCCAACTCGACTGGGATGACCAGGGTCGTCCGTACTCGCGAGTGTTCGACGATGTCTATTTTTCTGACAAGTCGGGCCTCGAAGAAACCCGTTACGTGTTCCTTGAGCAAAACGCTCTGCGTGAGCGTTTCAGCGCGTTGGCGGACGGCGGCCGACTGGTGATTGGCGAGACGGGCTTCGGCACCGGATTGAATTTTCTGTGTGCCTGGCAATTGTTCGAACAGCACGCCGTGGCGGGTGCACGGCTGCACTTCGTCAGCGTCGAAAAGTACCCTCTGAGCTTGCCCGACCTGCAGCGAGCCCTGGCGTTGTGGCCAGAACTCAAACCGTTCGCCGATCAATTGCTCGCCCAGTACGTGGCCATTCATCAAGGCTTCCAGCGCCTGATTCTGGATAACGGTCGCGTGACGTTGACCCTGTTGATTGGCGATGCGCTTGAACAGTTGCCGCAACTGGACGCACAGATTGACGCCTGGTTTCTCGACGGTTTCGCCCCGGCAAAAACCCCGACATGTGGACCGCCGAACTGTTTGCCGAACTGGCACGGCTGGCAGCGCCCGGCTCGACCATCAGCACGTTCACCAGTACCGGTTGGGTGCGACGCTTGCTCAATGGCGCAGGGTTCAAGATGAAGCGCACGCCGGGCATCGGCCACAAGTGGGAAATCCTGCGGGGCGTGTTCCTCGGATGGCCCGAGGACGCCGTTGCGCCCATTGCCGTAAAACCCTGGTTTGCGCGTCCGGCGCCGTTGACGGGCGAGCGTCATGCCTTGGTCATCGGTGCCGGCCTGGCCGGTTGTGCAAGCGCTGCCAGCCTGGCGGCGCGGGGTTGGCAGGTGAGCCTGCTGGAGCGCCACGACGCGCTGGCGCAGGAAGCCTCGGGCAATCCACAGGGCGTGCTTTACCTCAAGCTTTCGGCCCATGGCACGGCGCTGTCGCAATTGATTGTCAGCGGTTTTGGCTACACCCGACGTTTGCTTGAGCATTTGCAGCGGGGCCTCGACTGGGACGGTTGTGGTGTCCTGCAACTGGCGTTCAATGCCAAGGAAGCGCAGCGTCAGGCGCAACTGGCGGCGGCGTTCCCCGAGGATTTATTGCACACACTGGATCGAGAGCAGGCCCAGAGCCGTGCCGGCATCGGCCTGCAATCGGGCGGCCTGTTTTATCCCGAAGGCGGTTGGGTGCACCCGCCCGCCTTGTGCCAATGGCAAGCCGGGCAACCGAATATCAAGCTCCTGATGCACCACGAGGTCCTGGAACTGCGTCGCCAGGATAATCAGTGGCAAGCCTGGGATGGCGAGACCTTGCTGGCGAGCGCACCGGTCGTAGTGCTGGCCGGCGCAGCCGAGATCAAGCGTTTCCCCTACAGCAGCGAACTGCCGCTCAAACGCATTCGCGGACAGATCACTCGTCTGCATCAGACACCTGGCAGCCAAAGCCTGAGTACTGTGGTCTGCGCCGAAGGGTATGTCGCGCCGGCCCGGATGGGTGAACACACACTGGGCGCCAGTTTCGATTTCAACAGCGATGACCTGACACCCACGGCGGCCGAGCATGCCGGCAACCTGAACATGCTCGAAGAGATTTCGGCGGATCTGGTCACACGGCTCGGCGCGCACACCCTGCAACCTGAAGCACTTGAAGGTCGCGCGGCGTTTCGCTGCACCAGCCCGGACTACTTGCCGATTGTCGGCCCCTTGGCCGATCACCAGGCTTTCGCCGACGCTTACATCGCCCTGAGCAAGGATGCCCGGCAAACGCCGGACATCCCTTGCTCCATGGCTGGACGGCTTGTACGTCAACAGCGGCCATGGTTCACGGGGATTGATCACCGCGCCGTTAGCAGGCGAATTGCTTGCCGCCTGGCTCGATGACGAACCCCTGCCACTGCCCAGGGCCGTGGCCGAAGCCTGTCATCCCAACCGTTTTGCGCTGCGGCGTTTGATTCGGGGTCAATGACCCCGAAGTAGCTCGTTCAATGACCGATTAACAGCACGAAAATCTGGTCTGTTCAGTGGTTGATACAGCAGGATTTTCAATGTTTGGCAGCAATATGTACCGCACACCCCCACCTTTTTTCGGGTAAGACCGCCCCGTCCACCACATGGGCTTATTACTTATCGATCTAAAACTCCCACAGTCCCACTGGGTCAGTTTCTGAGTACCCGCCGATTTGGCCGGGTATCGATTGACCCTCCCCAACGGAAAAACCGGTAAGGATTTTATGTGCGGATTAGCTGGCGAGTTACGCTTCGATCATCAACCTGCGGACCTCGCGGCCGTTGAACGAATCACCCATCACTTAGCCCCTCGTGGCCCTGACGCCTGGGGTTTTCATGCTCAAGGACCGATTGCCCTAGGCCATCGGCGCTTGAAAATCATGGACCTGTCAGACGGCTCGGCGCAGCCGATGATCGACAATCAACTGGGCCTGTCCCTGGCCTTCAACGGCGCGATCTATAACTTCCCCGAGTTGCGCACCGAGCTCGAAAACCTCGGTTATACGTTCTACTCCGGCGGGGACACCGAAGTGCTGCTCAAGGGCTATCACGCCTGGGGTGAAGCCTTGCTGCCCAAGCTAAACGGCATGTTTGCGTTCGCCATTTGGGAGCGCGACGCCCAACGATTGTTCATCGCCCGCGACCGTCTCGGTGTGAAGCCGCTGTACCTGTCGCGCACCGGTCAGCACCTGCGCTTTGCCTCAGCGTTGCCGGCGTTGCTCAAGGGTGGCGACATCAACCCGATTCTCGACCCGGTGGCGCTCAATCATTACCTGAACTTCCACGCCGTGGTCCCGGCGCCGCGCACCCTGCTGGCCGGCATTGAAAAACTGCCACCGGCGACCTGGATGCGCATCGAAGCGGACGGCAGCACCGAACAGAAAACCTGGTGGACGCTGCCCTATGGCCCGCGCGCCGACGAAATCAATCTGACCCTCGAAGACTGGCGTGACCGTGTCCTCGATAGCACGCGCGACGCCGTGGCGATCCGCCAACGGGCGGCGGTCGACGTTGGCGTTCTGCTCTCGGGCGGCGTCGACTCAAGCCTGCTGGTCGGGCTGTTGCGTGAAGTCGGCGTGGAAAACCTGTCGACCTTCTCCATTGGTTTTGAGGATGCCGGCGGCGAACGCGGCGACGAGTTCCAGTATTCGGACCTGATCGCCACCCACTACGGCACCCGGCATCATCAATTGCGCATCGACGAAAAAGAGATCATCGAGCAATTGCCAGCGGCATTCCGCGCCATGAGCGAGCCGATGGTCAGTCATGACTGCATCGCCTTCTATCTGCTGTCACGCGAAGTGGCCAAGCATTGCAAAGTGGTGCAAAGCGGCCAGGGTGCGGACGAGCTGTTCGCCGGTTATCACTGGTATCCGCAGGTCGACGGCGCAAGCGATCCGTACGCAGCCTATCGCGAGGCGTTCTTCGACCGCAGCCATGAGGAGTACGCGGCCACTGTGCAGCCGAAATGGCTGACAGCGAATGACGCCGCCGGTGACTTCGTGAAGGAACATTTCGCACAGCCCGGCGCCGATGCAGCGGTGGACAAGGCTCTGCGCCTGGACAGCACGGTGATGCTGGTGGACGACCCGGTCAAACGCGTCGACAACATGACCATGGCCTGGGGGCTGGAGGCGCGTACACCGTTTCTTGACTATCGCCTGGTGGAATTGTCGGCCCGCGTACCGGGGAAATTCAAACTGCCGGGCGGTGGCAAACACGTCTTGAAAGAAGCCGCGAGATCGGTGATTCCGAATGAAGTCATCGACCGCAAGAAAGGTTACTTCCCGGTGCCAGGCCTCAAGCATTTGCAAGGTGACACGCTGAACTGGGTGCGCGACCTGTTGCTTGACCCCAGCCAGGATCGCGGCCTGTTCAACCCGGCCATGCTCGACCGTTTGCTGACGGACCCGCAGGGTCAATTGACCCCGTTGCGCGGCTCAAAGCTGTGGCAACTGGCGGCCCTGAACCTGTGGCTCAGTGAGCAAGGAATCTGATCGATGAAACCCCACGCCACGGCTTATAGCCAACGCTTGTTGCGCGGCCAGCCACCTTCTTATGAACGCTTGCAGGCGCGTCTGGCCGAAGATGGCAGCGCCTTGAGCGCCGCGCCGATTGCCGTGCATTGCGGCTGGGGCCGGTTGCTGATCGGGCACACCTTTCCTGATCCGGCCTGCCTCGCCCAAGCGCTGCTCAACGAGCAGCCGGGCGAGCGCGACATTGCGCTGTACGTCGCCGCGCCTCAACAAATACTGGGGCTGGAGCCGGCTCAGCTATTTCTCGACCCCTCGGACACCTTGCGTTTGTGGTTCAGCGATTACCGTCAGGCCACTCGCGTGTTTCGTGGTTTTCGCATTCGTCGGGCACAAAGCGAGGCGGACTGGCAGGCCATCAACCAGCTGTATCAGGCGCGCGGCATGTTGCCGATCGATGCAAGTCTGTTGACCCCACGGCATCTGGGCGGCCCGGTGTATTGGCTGGCCGAAGACGAAGACAGCGGCGCAATCATTGGCAGTGTCATGGGCCTCAATCACCACAAGGCGTTCAACGACCCGGAAAACGGCAGCAGCCTGTGGTGCCTGGCGGTCGACCCGCAATGTTCACGACCGGGGGTGGGCGAAGTGTTGGTGCGTCACTTGATCGAGCACTTCATGAGCCGTGGGCTCAGTTGCCTGGACTTGTCCGTTTTGCACGACAACCGACAAGCGAAAAGCCTCTACGCCAAACTCGGGTTTCGCAACCTCTCGACCTTCGCCATCAAGTGCAAGAACGGCATCAATCAGCCGCTGTTTCTCGGACCGGGGCCGCAGGCCAATTTCAATCCATATGCGCGAATCATCGTCGAGGAAGCCCATCGTCGCGGCATTGATGTACAGGTGGATGATGCCGATGCCGGCCTGTTCACTCTCAGCCATGGCGGACGCCGGGTGCGTTGTCGCGAATCGTTGAGCGACCTGACCAGCGCCATCAGCATGAGCTTGTGCCAGGACAAAAGCCTGACGCACAAAGTGCTCAAGGCCGCAGGACTGAACCTGCCTGCGCAACAATTGGCCGGTAACGCCGATGACAATCTGGCGTTTCTCGACGAGCACGAACGCGTGGTGGTCAAACCGCTGGATGGCGAACAAGGCCAGGGCGTTGCCGTGGATTTGCGCACGATTGAAGAGGTGCAGCACGCCATCGAAGCCGCCCGCCCATTCGACAGTCGCGTGCTGCTGGAAAGCTTCCACGAAGGGCTGGACCTGCGGATTGTGGTGATCGGGTTTGAGGTGGTGGCGGCGGCGATTCGGCGCCCGGCGCAAGTGATCGGCGATGGTCAGCACGCCATCGGCGCACTGATCGAGGCCCAGAGCCGGCGTCGGCAGGCCGCCACCCGTGGTGAAAGCAAAATCCCGCTGGATCATGAAACCCAGCGCACGTTGCATGCGGCGGGTTACGACTACAACAGCGTCCTGCCAGCAGGCGAGCATCTGTTCGTACGCAAGACGGCGAATCTTCATACAGGCGGGATTCTGGAGGACGTCACGGCGATCCTGCATCCGACCCTGGCCGACGCCGCGGTGCGGGCGGCACGGGCGCTGGATATCCCGATGGTCGGGCTCGACCTGATGGTGCGAGCCGCCGACCAGCCTGAGTATGTGTTTATCGAGGCCAATGAACGCGCCGGGCTGGCCAACCATGAACCGCAGCCGACGGCTGAGCGGTTTGTGGATTTGTTGTTTCCGCACAGTCAGCCGGCGGCCCTTTAGATCTGTAGTGCTTGAACTGGCCCCTTCGCGAGCAAGCCCGCTCCCACAGGGATACTCGGTCAAATGTGGGAGCGGGCTTGCTCGCGAAGGCGGCGTGCCAGGCACCAAAAATCTAACTTATCCCCCTCATCGAAACCATCGATGTTCTGTACCCATCAGGAGTTTCCATGACCAGTAAAATCCCTGAACCGGATCTCGATTACCTGCAAAAAGTCCTGCTGGAAATGCTCGCCATTCCCAGCCCGACCGGGTTCACCGACACCATCGTGCGCTACGTCGCCGAACGCCTGGAAGAGTTGGGCATTCCATTCGAAATGACCCGGCGCGGAACCATCCGTGCAACCCTCAAAGGCAAAAAAAGCAGCCCCGACCGTGCGGTTTGCGCTCACCTGGATACCATCGGTGCGGCGGTTCGTGCCGTGAAGGATAACGGTCGCCTGGCCTTGGCGCCGGTCGGTTGCTGGTCCAGCCGTTTTGCCGAGGGCAGCCGGGTCAGCCTGTTCACCGATAACGGGGTGATTCGCGGCAGCGTGTTGCCGCTGATGGCATCCGGGCATGCTTTCAACACGGCCGTGGACGAAATGCCGATCAGCTGGGATCACGTTGAACTGCGCCTGGATGCCTACTGCGCCACCCGCGCCGACTGCGATTCGCTGGGGATCAGCGTGGGCGATTTCGTGGCTTTCGACCCGTTGCCGGAATTCACTGAAAGCGGCCACATCAGCGCCCGCCATCTCGACGACAAGGCCGGTGTCGCCGCACTGCTGGCGGCGCTCAAGGCCATCGTCGACAGTGGTGAAGCGTTGATGATCGATTGTCATCCACTGTTCACCATTACCGAGGAAACCGGCAGTGGCGCGGCGGCAGCGTTGCCGTGGGACGTTAGCGAATTCGTCGGAATCGACATTGCGCCCGTCGCACCCGGCCAGCACTCCAGCGAACACGCCGTCAGTGTGGCAATGCAGGATTCCGGCGGACCTTACGACTATCACTTGTCGCGCCATTTGCTGCGACTGGCCAGTGACAATGAACTGCCCGTGCGCCGCGACCTGTTCCGTTACTACTTCAGCGATGCGCACTCGGCGGTAACCGCCGGGCATGACATTCGCACCGCCCTGCTCGCCTTTGGTTGCGACGCCACGCACGGTTATGAGCGTACGCACATCGACAGTTTGGCGGCGTTGAGTCGATTGCTCGGCGCCTACATCTTGAGTCCGCCAGTGTTTGCCAGTGATGCGCAACCGGCGAAGGGCTCGCTGGACCGGTTCAGTCATCAGCTTGAACATGAGACGCAGATGGAAAGTGATACGCGGGTGCCTTCGGTGGATAGCCTTGTCGGGCAGCGCAACGATAGCTGACTCCAGGCCTGGTATCTTTAGTGGCTGACAGATAGCCTTCGCGAGCAAGCCCGCTCCCACATTTGACCGAGTTCCTCCTGAAGGAACGCAATTGAATGTGGGAGCGGGCTTGCTCGCGAAGGCGTCCGCACAGGCAACGCATGAGGCCGAGGCTAGTCGCAAGCGGTCATTCGCCGTAGCATCCCGACATTGTTTTAGCCGAGGTGCCCATGCTGATTCCCCACGACCAACTTGAAGTCGACACCCTGACCCGCCTGATCGAGGACTTCGTGACCCGTGACGGCACCGACAACGGTGACGATACACCGCTGGAAACCCGCGTTTTGCGGGTTCGCCAGGCATTGACCAAGGGCCAGGCGCTGATTGTCTTCGATCCGGAAAGCGAGCAGTGCCAATTGATGCTCAAGCACGATGTGCCCAAGCATCTGTTTGACTGAACGGTTCAGCGGCCCTTGGCCTTTGCCCGCTTGGCCTGGATGCGCTCATAGACTTCGGCGCGATGCACATTGACGTTTTGCGGCGCTTCGACGCCAAAGCGCACATTGGCGCCGTTGACGTTGAGGATACGCACTGAAATGTTGTCACCGATGGAAATCATCTCGCCCACAACACGACTGAGTACAAGCATGGCATTGGTCCTTCAGGATTACCGGTCCTTGAAGATGCCCGGCGCATCGAAGGGCTTCAATGCGATGACGACAAATCAGTCCGGCCCTACAGCACCGGACGACCACCACTGACGGAAACATCCGACAAATCGTTCGGACGCAGGAACAATCCTTCAGGAAACCGAGAAGCGCGGGCCGAACAAAATGACGCTCGCGCCGATCACGCACAACGCCACGCCGATCCAGTCCGAACTCAATGGACGAATCCGCTCGACGACCGCCAGCCAGCCAATTGAAGCGATGATGTAAATGCCACCGTAGGCCGCGTAGGCGCGACCGGCGTAGGCGGCTTCGACGCGGGTCAGCAGCAGCGCGAACAAGGTCAGGCTGAGCAGTGCCGGCACGACCCACCAAACACTTTTGCCTTGGCGCAACCACATCCAGAACGCGAAACAGCCAGCGATTTCGAACAGCGCCGCGAGGAAAAACCACAGGTAATTGAGCATGCAGATGCCTCGTGAGGATGGCCGATGGCGGCCACCCTAACGACGCTGACACCCATGGGCAAGTTCAGTCAGCGTTTTGTTTGGCCTTGGCGCGCATTTTGTCGGCCATGACGGTCATTTCGTTGTAGAGCAGTTGCGGGTTCTTCTGTTTGATCGCCCACGCCATGCGGCCTTGTTCGTGAGGCAGGATCATGAATTCGCCGGCGGCCACCTGTTTGTAGATGTAGTCGGCAATGTCGGTGGCGGTGATTGGCGAACTTTCCAGCAATTTGCCGACCTGGGCTTTCATCGCTGGGGTCGGGCCGCGGAAAGAGTCGAGCAAGTTGGTCTGGAAGAACGACGGGCATACGACATGCACGCCTACTTCCTGTTGTGCCAGTTCGATCAACAGGCTTTCCGACAACGCCACCACGCCGGCCTTGGCCACGTTGTAGTTGCTCATGGCCGGGCCTTGCATCAGGGCGGCCATCGACGCGATGTTGATGATCTTGCCTTTACTTTTCTCCAGCAGCGGCAAGAACGCCTTGCAGCCCTTGACCACACCCATCAGGTTGATCGCGATCTGCCAGTCCCAATCCTCCAGGGACAGTTCGCTGAAGAAGCCGCCCGACGCCACGCCCGCATTGTTGACGATGACATCGATGCCGCCGAGCTTCTCTTCGCACGCCTGGGCGAAGGCCGTCAGTTGGCTGTAGTCGCGTACATCGCAACGCTGGATAAAACCATCACCGCCGGCGTCGCGAACGAGTTTGAGGGTTTCTTGCAGGCCAGGCTCGCTGACATCCGACAAGGCCAGTTGCCAGCCTTCACGCGCCCAGCGCAGCGCGATTTCGCGACCCAGGCCCGAGCCCGCGCCAGTGATCATCATGCGATTTTGCATAGCAAACAGCCTTGTGGTTCCGGGGAAGATGCGCTGAGTGTAGCGAAGGACATAACCCGACCCACGCTGTATCAGATTGCTGAATGGCCCGAGCAAACCGCGGGCGCGTGTGCTCCAACTAATCCTGTGAAAAAGAAATAGCCGGGTCTTCAAAAAACATTAAAAAAACATGGAATTTTCCGACTCGCGCATCAGTCGGACTTTGTAAGCAGCTTGAAATTTTAACCTTCCAGCAGACAGTTAAAAGTCAGGTCTTTCCATAACACTTCCAACAAGGTAATAGACATGGGCACAATTTTGATCGTTATTCTCATTCTCTTGCTGATCGGTGGTCTGCCGGTCTTCCCGCACTCCAGAAGTTGGGGTTATGGCCCGTCGGGTATCATCGGCGTGGTATTGGTGGTGCTGTTGATTTTGCTCTTGCTTGGCCGGATATAACGGTTTAACAGGCAAAAAAAGAGGCCCTTGAAAAGGGCCTCTTTTTTAATGCGCTGGAAACTTAGTCCGGTTTGCCGTCAACCACACCGGCGGTGTTGTCGAGCAGGCTTTTGGTCGCCGTTTGCAGGAACGACTCGAGCTTGAGTTTCAACTCGGCAGTGCGCGGATCGTTAGGAACGATCTCGGCGTGCGGGTTGGCGCCCAGTTCGTAGCGGTACACCTTCGGCTCCATTTCCTTTTCTTTTGGCAGCACCAGGATCTGGTCAGCCGTAAGGATGGCGGTAGTCTGCTCGCTCCCCGACGGTTTGATCACGCCAAAACCGGCATCGCCTTCAGGCAGGTTGAGCAGGTCACGTCCCCAGCACTGATGGCGCACTTCGCCACCGATACGGCCCATGATGGTCGGCACGATGTCGATCTGAGTGCCGACGGTGTGGTCACGCTGGCCGAACTTTTCCTGGATACCCGGCGCGATCATCAGCATCGGAACGTTGAAGCGGCCCAGGTCCATTTCGGTGATTTGCTGTTCGTTGCCGAAACCATGGTCACCCACGATCACGAACAGGGTTTCCTTGAAGTACGGCTCTTTACGCGCCTTCTCGAAGAATTGCCCGAGCGCCCAGTCGGAGTAGCGCATGGCGGTCAGGTGTTCGTTCAGGTTGCCGCGATCAGTCACGCGTTCAACCGGCAATGGCGTCGGCAAGGCATACGGCGTGTGGTTCGACAGCGTCTGCAGCAAGGCATAGAACGGCTTGCCGTTTTCACGAGCCTTTAGCTCTACCAGGCCACGGTCGAACATATCCTGGTCAGACACGCCCCAAGTTGGGTCGGAGAACACCGGGTTCACGTAGTCGTTACGCCCGATGAAGTTGGTCATGCCCTGGTTGCTGAAGAAACCCGACTGGTTATCCCAGGCGAAATCGCCGTTATAGACGTATACGTCGTCGAAGTCGCGGGCACTGAGCAACTGCGGCAGGCCGGACAATTTGTGGCTGCCTTCCGGGGTTTGCATCAGGTATTCGAAACCCGGCAGGTTCGGGAAGCAGGCCATGGTGGCAAACATGCCCTGGTGGGTGTGGGTGCCATTGGAGAAGAAGCGGTCGAACAACAGGCCTTCCTTCGACAGTTTGTCGAGGTAGGGGGTGATGTTACCCGGGCCGCCCAACGCGCCGACCGAGTGACCGGCCATGCTTTCCATCAGGATCACCACCACGTTCTTGATCGGCAGGGTCTTGTCGGCCGGTGGCATGTAATCGCGACGCACGGCGGCGATGTCGGCATCCACCAGTTTTTCGTCTTTCATCACCAGCATGTCACGCACGGTCTGCTGAGCCTGAGGCTGCGGCAGCGTAGCTTTCCAGATGTTGTCGCGATCTTCGGACATCCGGCTCTTGGCCGCCGCGATCAACGACAGTGTGCCGTTGAGGCCCAACTGGTTGGCGAAGTTCGAGTCGGTGGTGTAAACGTCACCCCAGCGCAGCGGCGGGCCCTGACGCAAAGTGCCACGAGCGGCCACTACGCAGATCAGCAGGCAAACGACGAACACGCCGATGCGCGCATACCACGGGGCGATCTGGCGAGTGCCGATGCTGCCGCCGCTGAACGGGCCGCGAGGACGGGTCGCACGATCAGCGCCCTTGAACGCCAGGGTCAGAATCAATGTGCCAAAGGCCCAGGCCAGCAGATAGCGAACCACCGGGAAACCGTACCAGAGCATGCTCATCACGGTTTTCGGGTCTTCCTTCACGTACTGGAAGACCAGACCGTTGAGGCGCTGGTGGAACTCGCGGTAGAAGTCCATCTCCATCAGGCCGAGGAACAGCGCGATGCTCGACGCGATGGTCAGCCAGAAACGGAAGAAGCCGCGCGCAGCCATGGCCCGCGCGCTGAACAGTGCCAGCAACAGCGGAACGCAAAGGTAGACCACCAGTCGCAGGTCGAAACGCAGACCGTTGGCGAATGCTTCAAGGAAAGTGGAAGCCGGTGTGTCGAGGATCATCGAGCGGTTGTAGACCAGCAGCGCAACACGCAGCAGGCTGAACATGACCATCATGATCAAGGCGCACAGCAGCGTGTAGGCCAGGTGCGATTTGACGGTCGGTTGCAGCAGGCGACTAGAAGCTCGCTGCTGATTCAGGGCGTCCGGGTTTGCCATGTCGTTTTAGGACCCATTGGAAGTTGAAGTTTCAAAAAATACTGCGGCGCCCTGCCCTCTGTTAGCCAATACCTGGCCCCGGGGCTTGCGCGGTGCGCAAATGTTGCACGATCACCCGCCTCATTGCCATTGATTACTGTTTGACTGGCGGGTGCGGGCGGATTGTCTTGGAGCCATTGTGAAAATTTTGTGCAACGCATATCCGGAAACACAATAAAACCGGGGCCTGCGTTAAAACGCAAACGCCCCGAACCAGTCGGGGCGTTTTGTAGAACAACGCTGTGATTACTTCTCGGCGCGTTGTTTCAGGGCTTTCAAAGTATCGAACGGCGCATCGACCACAAACTTGTTGGCAACCATCGACGGCACGCTGCCGCCTGGCTCGGTGTGAACCTGATAGGTCACTTCAACCTGGTCACCCTTGGGTACGAACTTCCAGAAGCCGTCGACCTTGGTGACGCGCACGAAACCTTTTTCTTCCGGGACGTATTTCGGTACGCCTTCGAGCTTGCGGGTCAGGCTGCCATCGGTACCTTCGACGGTGGTGACGTGCAGCACCGAGTCACGCGGGGTAACCGGCCATGGGGTATTGAATTGGGTGTAGGTCCAGCTCTGGTCACCTTCATGCTTGAGCAGCTTTTGGGTTTTGCATTCGTGAATCCAGGCACAGGCACCGGACACGTCTTCCTGCAGTGCGCGCAGTTTGGCAACAGTGGTCTTCATCAATACGACGCCCTGGTAGGCCTTGTAGTCCGAGCCAGGCACTTCACTCAGGGAGACCTTGATGCCGTCCTCGTTCTTGGCGACTTTCCAGTCTTCAGCCTGAACGGCCGTGGTGGCCAACGCGGCGGTCAGTCCACACAAAACAGCAATACGATGCAGCGAACCCATAGTCTTATTCCTTATTGTTGAAGTTCCGTTGTTTGAACACATCACGCCGCGGTCATTTGCTCCCACCATCCCAGCAATTTGATCGCCTCGTCACTGCTGCTTCCGCACACTTCGACGTCGGCTTCAAATGCCGAACACACCGCGGGGCGCTCCGGGTTGCCGAAGATGCTGCACAGGTTATCGACCGAAAGTTGTACGCAACGTTCGCCCGCGGCTTTGCCATTGGGCATACCGGGAATCGGTGAACTGATGGAAGGGGCAATGCAACAGGCGCCACAGCCTTCACGGCATTTCATGACGACGAGCTCCTCACGAGGTGTGATATGTAAAAGGACGGGGCACAGAGTAACCGCTAAAACAGTTGTTTAAAATTACCTGAACCGGGGTTTTTCGTTCAAATCAACGTGACTGACCAGTCTCCGACAAAGCGTCTGGCCTGCGGGTCACGGATGGGAATGATTTACTGCTTGAACTCGAAATCCAGCGCCGCCCCTTCGACTTCCCGGCGCTCTTCATTGCGCAGTTGCAACTGCATTTCGTTGCTGAGCAAACGGCCGTTCAATTGAAAAGGGCTGCTGTCCGGCTTTTTTTCGCCAAACATGGGCGGCAACAACGGATCGTGCCTGGGCAAAGGCACAGTGCCGAGCGGTTTGAATTCTTCTGCCATTTGCGGGGGCAGTCTCAAATCAAGATTGGCGGAAGGAAGCTGGGTTTTCACCACTTCACTGGCCGGTTTCGACTTGGAGGCAATGGGTGGTCGCTTTTTCACCACAGCCGCATTCTTTTTGGCTGGCGCGGCTTTCTTGGCGGGCGCCGGCTTTTTCGACGTTGCGCTGACTGCCGGTTTTTCCTGACCAGCCGCCGCCATGACGCCTTCGGCTTGAACGGTCATCAACAGGCAAAAAGACAGGCAGACGGCAGGAAAAATCGGCTTCATGAACCCAACAGCGCTAACGGCAGAGGGCCATATGCTCGCCTGTTGCACGTCACATGACAAGCACCGCGCAAAACGACCGCACGACGGCTTAGAAGCCGCCGGCCATCTCCTGGCAAAGTTGCGTCGCCAACATCCCCAAGGTCATCAAGGCACGTTCGGCTTCTCGATTCCAGGGGATGCCACAGTTCAGCCGAATGCAGTGATTGAACTGCTCGGTGTTACTGAAGATCAGCCCCGGCGCGATGCTGATGCCCTGCTGCAACGCCCGTACGTGCAGTTCCTGTGTGTTTACCCGTCCCGGCAAACTGACCCACAGAATGAAGCCGCCAGTAGGCCGGGTCATCTGCGTGCCTTCCGGGAAGTATTGCTGGACTGCGAGCTGAAAGGCGCTGAGGTTCTTGCGGTATTCCTGACGGATGTAGCGCAAGTGCCGGTCGTAACCGCCGTTTTCCAGATAAGCCGCAATGCCCATTTGCGTGACGCTGCAGGCCGAATGGGTACTGAACGTCTGCAAGCGCTGGATTTCCTGCTGGTACTTGCCAGCGATCATCCAGCCGATCCGCACGCCCGGCGACAAGGTCTTGGAGAAGCTGGAACAATAGATGACCCGATCCAGCCGATCGTAGGCCTTGAGCGATTTGGTGCGCCCCTGCTCGAACATCAGCTCGCCGTAAATATCATCTTCGACAATCTGGATGTCGAAATCCGACGCCAGGCGCAGCAATTGTTTCTGGCGTTCCTCGGGCATGGTTCCGCCCAATGGATTGCTCAGACGCGTGGTCAACACCAGCGCCTTGATCGACCATTGATTGGCCGCCAGTTGCAGGGCTTCCAGGCTCATGCCGGTAGCGGGGTCGCTGGGGATTTCGATCACTTTGAGACCGAGCAAGTCGGCCAGTTGCAGCAGACCATAATAAGTCGGTGATTCGGCGGCGATCAGGTCGCCGGGGCCGAGTCAGTACCCGCAATGACATCTGCAATGCATCGACGCAGCCGTGGGTGATGACCACTTCGGAGGGATCAACCACCACACCGGCATCGCGCATGCGGATCGCCACCTGCCGGCGCAACGGTTCAAAACCTGGGCTGAACATGTAGCTGAAGGCACGCGGACTGTGGAATCGGGTGACTTTGGCCAATTGCTGATGCAGCGCCCGCACCGGCAGGTAATCGACGCTGGGCACCGCAGCCCCCAACGGAAAAACCCCCTCGCGGCGGGATTCGACCAACACTTGTTGAATGATGCTGCTGCGCGTGACCAGGCCTGGACGCTCGACCCGGGCAATGTCGGGAGTTGGCGCGGTCAGGGCCGGTGTCTGGTGAACGTAATAACCCGACTGCGGCCGGGCACGGATCAGGCCCTGATCTTCAAGATTGGCATACGCCTGCAACACCGTCGCATGGCTGACGTTGAGCTGCGAACTCATCTTGCGCACCGAAGGCACGCGCTCTCCCGGTTGATAGACACCACGGCGGATGTCTTCGGCCAGTTGTTGAGCAATACGTTGGTAGAGCAAAAGATTGGTCATGACGCAGCACTCGATTTCACGGGCATTTTATTCTTGTGGGGAACAATACCGGAACAGTTTAGAAGTGTACTGGGACAGTTGCCACAATAGTCGACCATACAGTGCAGTGTCAGCAAAATCTGTACTGCTTTTTGGGAGAACGTGAAGCCGTTTGCAGGCGTAAAAAAACCCGGCGCTGACTGGCAGGCCGGGCTTTCCAATGACGCAGCCCTTAGCGAGCAGCGCCCAATTGGCCTTTTTCGTCGGAGAAAACAATTTCCACGCGGCGGTTTTGCGCACGACCGCGCTCGGAGGCGTTCACGTCCACCGGGTATTCATCCCCGTACCCTTCGACATGAATGCGCTTTTCATCGATCCCCAGATCCATCAGCACATCGGCTACCGACTGTGCACGGTCACGGGACAGCTTGATATTGTCCTGCTTGCCACCGGTGCTGTCGGTATACCCCTCGATCCGCACCACGCGGTTGGGGTTAAGCTGCAGGAACTGCACGATCTTCAATACCACGCGGTTGGCCGAGTTCTTCAGCTCCGCCTCGCCCGTATCGAACAGCATATCGCCCAATGTCATCACCAGACCGCGGTCGGTCTGAGTAGTGGTCAATGCGAGGATCTGTTCTTCGAGCCATTTGCCTTGCTGTTGCACGCTAACCAGTTTGGATTCACGCAGAGCCAATTGCAGACGCTGGCGCTCCAGTTCGAGCTTCGCCGCGCGCTCTTCGTTGAGCACTTGATTGGTGTGCTCACGCGCAATTTCGCTGTAGCGCTGGCTCAAGTAGGCGTAATGCACGACGTCCGAACCACTGCCCCAATAGCTGGACAGACGATCGGCGCGGGCCAGGGATTCACCGGCGCGGATCACGTCTTTTGGCGCGATACGCAGCACATTGGAGTCTTCCTTGACCTTCTGGAAGTCTGCGCCAGCCTCTTGCAAGGCGGCTTCACTGTGTTGGCCGGCGCACCCATACAGGCTTGCACAACCGGCCAGGATCAAGCCGCCGAGAACTGTTGACTTGAGGCTCATTGGGCATCTCCCAGTTGCTTGCGCAAACGAGTGATGCGGGTGTTGAGCACATTCAATTGCTCCTCGCTCTTGAGGGTCAGCACTTTGGCTTCAGCCAGACGCGCGTCCAGCTCGGCCTGCTCGGCCCGCATGCGCGCATGTTTGTAGGACTGGTCAGCCATGTTGCCTTGGGCACGGGCGAATTTTTCTTCGGCCAGCTTCATTTCCGGCACGTCTTCGGCGGTGGCACCCACGGCTTTGGCTTGTACGAGTGCCTGTTCGGTCAGGCGAATCTGTTCATTCGGCGCAGGGTCAGCTGCACAACCCGCCAGAGCCAGAACGGCCAGGGCAGCGAAAAGAGGTCGAATACTCACTAAAAATCCCTACTGTTTTGGGGCACTGACAGGTTGTTGCTGTTGCTGCGCTTTCCAACGCTCGATATTGCGCTGCAATGCGGTGTCCGCCAGTCCTGAGGCGGGCAATTCTGTCATCTTTTTGGCCAGCTGTCCGCGCAACCAAGGATCGTTGCAGGCGGAGTTATGAGATACCGCGAGGAACAGGCCGGGTTTGTCGACGGGTTCGGCATGGGCGATCAGGTCGTTGGCCATGCTCAATGCCTGCGCGGCCGCCATGCCTGAATAGCGGCCCGCGAGAACAAACTCCACTTCACCCAAGAGCAGTTTCTGAAACGCCTGGGTCAGGTTGGGCGTGCGGCTGAGCGTCAGTTGCTGCTCTGCAAAAGTGCTGAATGCCGGGGTCATTCGAGACTTTTCCGACAATGCGCCAGGATGGCCGTGAAGGTCTTGCACGTTGTTGTAGACCAGTTTCGAGTCTTTACGTGTCCAGACCAGGTAGTCGTTTTCCAGTAGGGGCGGATGAATGTAATCGAGGGTTTCCAGCTCAGTGACCGTCAATGGCGTGTCCGCCAGCAGGTCCATGCGCCCGCTGCGCACTTCGTCCAGCGCCTGGGAGCGTTTGCCGGCGTAGAGCAACTCGACTTTGATGCCCAATTCCCCCGCCACGTGCTGCAACAGATCAGCACTGGCACCGATCAGGTGCTTTGGATCTTGCGGGTCTTGCCACAGGTACGGCGGCGCATCCGGACTTCCGGTTACCACCAGCCGCTCGCACTTGCCCGCGGCACTGGACAACGCCGGCAACACCGTCAAGCCCAGCAGTAATGACCAGCCAACTACGCAGCGCAGATCCATGGCGACACTCTCCACTAAAACCCTGTTATCGCCTGTAGGAGCTGTCGAGTGAAACGAGGCTGCGAATTTTCAGGTCCACTCGAATCCCAAGCGGAAGATCAAAAGATCGCAGCCTCGTTTCACTCGACATCTCCTACAGAAGAACAAAAAAAAGCCCGACCAAAAGGTCGGGCTCTTTATAAGTCAGGCCGCTGGATTAAACCAGCTTCTCGAACTCGGGGATGGCTTCGAACAGGTCCGCCACCAGGCCGTAATCGGCCACCTGGAAGATCGGCGCTTCTTCGTCCTTGTTGATCGCAACGATCACTTTGGAGTCTTTCATGCCGGCCAGGTGCTGGATCGCGCCGGAGATACCGACGGCGATGTACAGCTGTGGAGCAACGATCTTGCCGGTCTGACCGACCTGCATGTCGTTGGGTACAAAACCTGCGTCGACTGCGGCGCGCGATGCTCCGACAGCAGCGCCCAGCTTGTCGGCCAGGGCGTACAGGTGTTTGAAGTTGTCGCCGTTCTGCATGCCGCGACCGCCGGAAACGACGATTTTGGCAGCGGTCAGTTCCGGACGATCGGACTTGGCCAGTTCTTCGCCAACGAAGCTCGAAGTGCCAGCGTCATGAGCAGCAGCAACGGCTTCAATAGCAGCAGAACCACCTTCAGCAGCCACCGGGTCGAAACCGGTAGCACGCACGGTGATGACTTTCACCGAAGCGGTCGACTGAACGGTAGCGATAGCGTTACCGGCGTAGATCGGGCGCTTGAAGGTGTCAGCGCTTTCAACCGAGATGATCTCGGAGATCTGGTCAACGTCCAGCGCGGCAGCAACGCGCGGCAGGATGTTTTTGCCGTTGGAAGTCGCGGCAGCCAGGATGTGGCTGTAGCCCTTGCCCAATTCAGCGACCAGCGGAGCAACGTTTTCCGGCAACTGGTGAGCGTAAGCGGCGTTGTCGGCCAGCAGCACTTTAGCCACGCCAGCGACTTTCGCAGCGGCTTCAGCCACGGCGCCAGCGCCCTGACCTGCAACCAGAACGTGGATGTCGCCACCGATTTTGGCAGCAGCAGCAACGGTGTTCAGCGTGGCCGGGGCCAGCACTTTGTTGTCGTGTTCAGCAATAACCAAGATAGTCATTTAGATTACCTTCGCTTCGTTTTTCAGTTTCTCGACCAGTTCAGCCACCGACTTGACCTTGATACCCGCGCTGCGTGCAGCAGGCGCTTCGACTTTCACGGTCTTGTTGGTGGAGGCGGTGGAAACGCCCAAAGCATCCGGAGTCAGCACTTCGAGAGGCTTCTTCTTGGCTTTCATGATGTTTGGCAGGGACGCATAACGCGGCTCGTTCAAACGCAGGTCGGTGGTGACGATGGCCGGCAGTTTCAGGGAAACTGTCTGCGCGCCGCCGTCGACTTCGCGAGTCACGGCAACGCTGTCGCCGCTGATTTCGACTTTCGAAGCGAACGTGCCCTGACCGTAGCCGCTCAATGCAGCGAGCATCTGGCCAGTCTGGTTGTTGTCGCTGTCGATGGCTTGTTTGCCAAGGATCACCAGCTGAGGCTGTTCCTTGTCGACAACCGCTTTCAACAGTTTGGCAACGGCCAGGGAAGTCAGGTCTTCGGCGGACTCGACGAGGATGGCGCGGTCGGCCCCCAGAGCCAGCGCGGTGCGCAGTTGCTCTTGAGCGGTGGACGGGCCGACGGAGACGACGACGATTTCAGTCGCAACACCTTTCTCTTTCAGGCGTACGGCTTCTTCCACTGCGATTTCGCAGAACGGGTTCATCGACATCTTCACGTTAGCGAGGTCGACGCCGGAATTGTCCGCCTTGACGCGAACCTTGACGTTGTAATCCACAACGCGTTTGACAGCTACAAGAACCTTCATGGATTCCTCGTTACTCTCCGGTGAAAAGAAAGTCGCCTAGGCGAACCTGGCGGTTGATGCTCATCGGGCGCAAGGGCACCTCTAAAAACGCCGGCAATCGTGTCAAGTGACCTTCGCTCACGATGATGATGACCGTTCGTCAGTAGTGACTGAGGAGTCATTCATTATCGCGGCGTGTAAACTGCGCGCCAAACCTGCGCTACGCATCACCTTGTACGGCCTTCGCCCTGTCTTTAGAGGTGCTCTTGAAACCAACAGCCAGCCTACGGCGAGCGCAAAACCGACCGTATCTTGACCGGAACGCCTATTCCGGTCAATACGGCAAAATGGCCGTTCGTAAGCCGCGTGACTTTGATTTCTCTGGCTTTGAGCCAATTCAAACAAACGTTTGTATTGGACGCTGAGAGTGGTGTAGATATAATGCGCCACCCAGAGAGAAAGGTGGCTCATCGATTATCCTCTCCTGGCATTGTGCCGGGATTCATGGATGCGACACCAAACCTCCAATTAGAAAAAAAACTGTTGAGCCTTGAGTAGGAGATAACCTGTGGAACGCGAATACATGGAATTCGACGTGGTCATCGTCGGTGCCGGCCCCGCTGGTCTTTCCGCCGCCTGCCGTTTGAAGCAGAAGGCCGCCGAAGCCGGTAAGGAAATCAGCGTCTGCGTGGTCGAAAAAGGCTCCGAAGTCGGCGCACACATTCTTTCTGGCGCGGTGTTCGAACCTCGGGCTCTGAACGAACTGTTCCCGGACTGGAAAGAACTCGGCGCCCCACTGAACACGCCGGTCACCCGCGATGACATCTTCGTTCTCAAGAACGCTGAAAGCGCGCAAAAAGTTCCGGACCTCTTTGTGCCCAAGACCATGCACAACGAAGGCAACTACATCATCTCCCTGGGTAACCTGTGCCGCTGGCTGGCCCAGCAAGCCGAGAACCTGGGCGTGGAAATCTACCCGGGCTTCGCCGCTCAGGAAGCGCTGTTCGACGAGAACGGCGTGGTTCGCGGGATCATCACCGGCGACCTGGGTGTTGACCGTGAAGGCAATCCGAAAGAAGGCCTGTACACCCCTGGCATGGAACTGCGTGGCAAATACACGCTGTTCGCCGAAGGCTGCCGTGGCCACATCGGCAAGCAACTGATCAAGCGCTTCAACCTCGACAGCGAAGCCGATGCCCAGCATTACGGCATCGGCCTGAAAGAGATCTGGGAAATCGATCCAGCCAAGCATCAGCCGGGCCTGGTGGTTCACACCGCTGGCTGGCCGCTGGACATCATGGGCACCGAGAACACCGGCGGCTCGTTCCTTTATCACCTGGAAAACAACCAGGTGGTCGTCGGCCTGATCGTCGACCTATCCTACAGCAACACTTACCTGTCGCCGTTCGACGAGTTCCAGCGCCTCAAGCATCACCCGGTGCTCAAGCAGTACCTGGAAGGCGGCAAGCGCATCAGCTACGGCGCGCGTGCTATCTGCAAAGGCGGCTTGAACTCGTTGCCGAAAATGGTCTTCAAGGGCGGCGCGCTGATCGGTTGCGACCTCGGCACCCTGAACTTCGCCAAGATCAAAGGCAGCCACACCGCGATGAAATCCGGCATGCTCGCCGCTGAATCCGTGGCCCAAGCGCTGTTCGCCGAGAAAGACGGCACCGAAGAGCTGACCACTTACGTCGACGCCTTCAAGAAGAGCTGGCTCTACGACGAACTGTTCGCCAGCCGTAACTTCGGCCCGGCGATCCACAAGTTCGGCGCGATCGTCGGCGGTGGTTTCAACTGGCTGGACCAGAACATCTTCGGCGGCAAACTGCCGTTCACCTTGCACGATACCAAGCCGGATTACGCTTGCCTCAAGCTCGCGGTCGACTGCAAGAAGATCGACTACCCGAAACCGGACGGCAAGATCAGCTTCGACAAACTCAGCTCGGTGTTCATCTCCGGTACCAACCACGAAGAAGAGCAGCCGTGCCACTTGAAACTGGCTGATGCGAGCATCCCGATCGGCAAAAACCTGCCGCTGTACGATGAACCCGCTCAACGTTATTGCCCGGCCGGCGTGTACGAAGTGATCACCAAGGAAGACGGCGAAAAGCGCTTCCAGATCAACGCCCAGAACTGCGTTCACTGCAAGACCTGCGACATCAAGGACCCTGCACAGAACATCACCTGGGTCACACCGGAAGGTGCTGGCGGCCCGACTTACCCGAATATGTAAGCCGAACGCCTGAACATCAAGGCTCCCGAATGGGGGCCTTTTTGTTGCCCGCTAATATTGTAGGAGCCGAGCTTGCTCGCGATAGCGGTGTGTCTGACAACAATGATGTCGGATGACAATCCGCTATCGCGAGCAAGCTCGGCTCCTACAGGCGGATCCATTGCCAACTCAGGCGACACGTTCTTCCCCAGGATTACGCTCGAAGTACCGCTTGTACTCGCGACTGAATTGCGACGTGCTTTGATACCCCACACGGTGCGCCACCTGCGCGACGCCCAGTCCCTCCGACATCAGCAACGCCTGCGCCTTGAGCAGCCGCAAACGCTTGAGATACTGCACCGGCGACAACAATGTGCTGCGCTTGAAATGCTCGTGGAACGTCGACGCACTCATGTTCGCGCAACTGGCCAGGGTCTCGACATTCAACGGTTCGGTGTAATGCGCATGCAGATGACTGAGTGATGCTGCAATCCGGGCGAATTGCCCCTGTTGCTCCACCAGCGCCCGCAACACGTCGGCCTGAGGTCCACGCAGCGCCACAAACAACAATTCACGCAATCTCGCCGGGCCCATGATCCGGCTCTCCAGCGGATCGTGCAGACAACGCAGCAGCCGCTCGACACATCCGCGCATCTCATCATCGAGCACCGCCGAAGTCATGGACTCTGGCGTTTGCGCCGCAATATGACGCCCCGGCGCCAACCCCATTGCCAGCACCAACTCGCCCAGCATCACCCTGTCGATCGCGACCGACACCCCCAGCATCGGCCCGCCGGGTGCCGCAAAGGTTTCACACTCGAACGGCACCGGCAGCGCCTGAATCAGATAATGCCCGGCGCCATATTCAAGGGTGCGCGGCCCCAGATACGCCAGTTTGCTGCCCTGGGCGATGATCACCAGGCTCGGTTCATAGATCTGTGGCCCACGGGCGACATCGCAACTGGCGCGTAAAACCTGCACGCCCGGCAATGCAGTCGGCACGAAGCCATCACGGGTGGACAGTGGCTCGATGAGCGAAACCAGGGAGGCATTGGCATCGAGGTGACGGGTCAACTGCATGGAAGCTCTTCACAAAAAAGTCGCGAGAAAAGGGATGAAAGCATCATCGCAGGTCTGGTTACCAATGGGATCGGTCAAAGGCTGATGCCGGAGGAATAGGCATGACACCCGGAGGAATCGCCATGGCCGGTGATCGGCGTGGCGCCCAAAATGCGCCGCTTCACCTGTCACTGCTTTTGCGAGGTTCCTCATGTACACCGCCATCGGATACGCCGCCCAGTCGCCCTCCACTCCCCTCGCCCCGATGAAATTCGAACGCCGCAGCCCTCGCGCCGACGACGTTGCCATCGAGATTCTCTACTGTGGCGTCTGCCATTCCGACATCCACCAGGCGCGAAACGAGTGGGGCATTGCCGTGTACCCGCTAATGCCCGGCCACGAGATCGTAGGCAAAGTCACTGCCATCGGTGCGAACGTTACCCAACACCAAGTCGGCGATTTGGTCGGTGTCGGTTGCATGGTCGACTCCTGCCGCAGCTGCGAAGCCTGTCAGTCCAACCTTGAGCAATATTGCCTGGAAGGCCCGACGATGACCTACGCCACCCCGGACCGGGTCGATGGCAGCAACACCATGGGCGGCTACTCCGACAGCATCGTCGTCAGCGAACACTTTGTGGTGCGCATCCCGGAAAAACTTGCGCTGGCCAGCGCCGCGCCGATCCTGTGCGCCGGCATCACCACCTACTCGCCGCTCAAACACTACGGCGTGAAGCCTGGCGACAAAGTCGGGATTCTCGGCATGGGCGGCCTCGGCCACATGGGCATCAAGTTCGCCAAGGCGATGGGCGCCGAAGTCACGTTGTTCACCCGTTCGGCGAGCAAGGCTGAAGAAGCCCGGCGTCAGGGCGCGGACCATGTGATCGTGTCCACCGATGCCGAGCAGATGAAAACAGCGGCTGGCTATTTCGATTTCCTGCTGGACACCATTCCGGTGCAGCACGACCTCAATCCCTACCTCGACACCCTGCGCTTCGACGGCGTGCACATTCTGGTCGGCTTGATCGAACCGGTGGACCCGCCCGTGCACGCCGCCAAACTGGTGTTGGGCCGTCGCATGCTGGCCGGTTCGTTGATTGGCGGCATTGCCGAAACCCAGGAAGTGCTGGATTTCTGCGCCGAGCACAACATCACGTGCGACATCGAAATGCTCGACATTCGCCAGATCAACGAGGCTTACGCCCGCATGATCGCCGGTGACGTCAAGTACCGTTTCGTGATCGACATGGCGACCCTCAAGGTTTAAACCTTCAGGCCAAGCTCCGCCGACAGCCGGGCCGTGACCCCTTTGATCAGGGGAATCAGCTCGGCCATTTTTTCCAGCGGCATATAGGGCACGGTGCTGGCGATGCTGATACCGGCGACGATGCGTTTGCTCGCATCGCGGATCGGTGCCGCCACGCAACGGATCGACGGTTCGTTGTCTTCCAGGTCAAAAGCGTAACCACCCGCCACGTACTCGACCATGCGCTGCTGAAACTGCTCCCAGGACTGCTCCGGGTGCAGCGGCCAGAACTGATTTTTCCCACCCGCCGGCAAGCTGACTTCGTACAGCCGCTGCCACTCTTGCTGCGTGTCATCGAGCATCAACGCCTTACCGATCCCGGTGCGCGCCAATGGCATGCGATGGCCGACCCGCGAACGCATTTCCGGGCCATTGCGTCCCGGATTCTTGTGCAGGTACAGCACCTCGTCACCTTCACGAATCGCCAGGTGCACGGTGTCGCCAGTCAACGCCGACAGCTCATCCAGATACGGCCCGGCCAGCGTCACCAACGGCAACTCTTCGCGCGCCTGGAAACCCAGTTCGATCAACTTGGGCCCCAACAGGTAACCGACCTGCGGCACCACGCGCAGATAACGTTCGTCCACCAGGCAACTGGCCAGACGATGGGTGGTGCTGCGCGTCGTGCCGATCAGCCGGGCGATTTCCTTGAGATCGCGGGCGCCGCTGGCCACGGCCTGAACCACACCCAGACCACGAAGCAGTGTCTGGGTGCCGGTCGGCGCGGCGTCCTTGGCGATTTTTGGGGCGTCTTCCTGCATATCCAGCCTTTACCGTTGAGCGAGTGAACGGGCGGCATTATGGTCGCCCGATGCCTGCGACTACAACTTGATACGCTCGACTTTGCCCACCAGCAAGATGTAGGAAAGCGCGCCCATCAACGCCAGCACCGAGATGTAGGTAATCGCCGGGGCAAACGAATCACCGGTCGCCAGGAAGCCGATGACAATGGGCGTGGCAATCGCCGACAGGTTGCCGATGAAATTGAATACCCCGCCGGTCAGTCCCAGCAACCGTGCCGGGGCCAGGGTCGATACCAGCGACCAAGTGATCGAAGCCAGGCCGTTGCCGAAAAAGGCCAACGCCAGGAATGCAATGACCAACGGCGTCGACTCGACGAAATTGGCGCCGATGATCGAGGTGGAAATCAGCAGGCCACCAATGATCGGCAGCTTGCGGGCGAAGCCTACGGTGTAACCACGACGAATCAGAAAATCCGAGAAAAAACCCGAACACAGCACGCCGACGAAGGCCGCGAGAAACGGCAGCGACGCCAGCAGGCCGGACTTGATGAAGTCCATGCCGCGATATTTCACCAGGTAGGTCGGGAACCACGTCAGAAAAAACCACAACGTCGAGTTGAGGCAGAACTGCCCGAGGTAGATGCCCCAGAGTTTGCGTTTGGTCAGAACAATCCCGAGGTCCGTCCAGCTGAATTTCGCTTTGACTTTGGCTTGTTCAGCCTGGATATCCACCAACCCGCCGCCCTCGCGAATCAAGTCGATTTCAGCGTCGTTGGCGCCTTTGAAATCCCGGGCCTCGCGGTACACCGCATACCAGATCACCGCCCATAGAATCCCCACTGCGCCGGTGCTGACGAACACCATGTGCCAGCCGTAGGCGTGTTGCAGCCAGGCCAATACCGGCGTCAGGAACGCCAGGCCGACGAACTGCCCGGAGGTATAGAAACCGATGGCCGTGGCGCGTTCGCGCTCGGGAAACCAGGTGGTGACCACGCGGCTGTTGATCGGGTACGCCGGTGCTTCCAGAGCACCGACCGCCATGCGCAACACGAACAACGCGATGAAACTGGCGGCGAAACCGAGCATCACCGTAGCGATCGACCACAGCAGCAAGGCGACGCTGTAGAGGATGCGCGGCGGCACACGGTCCACCAGCCAGCCGCCGGGGATTTGCATCGCGGCATAGGTCCAGCCGAACGCCGAGAAGATCAACCCGACGTGGATCGGATCGATCCCCAATTCGCTGGTCAGCGCCGGGGCCGCGATGGACAGGTTGCTGCGGTCCAGGTAGTTGATCACCACCGTGATGAACAGCAGGACCATGATGAAAAATCGCTTGCGACTGGGCGTCACCAACGACGCTTGCCCAGTGAGGGTTTGCGGTTGCATGAGGAGTGCCTCTTCTTATGGTTATTGAGGTCAGTGGGCGCAACGTATCCCCTGTAGGAGCAAGGCTTGCCCGCGATTGGGCCTTACACGGTCCAGCTGATGGTCAGCGGCGTCAGTACTGACGCCATCGCAGGCAAGCCGTGCTCCTACAGGGGCGGTGTGGTGTCAGGGATCAATCACCACTCGGCAAAACTGCCATCGGCATGGCGCCAGATCGGGTTGCGCCAGCGGTGGCCGACCGCTGCGCGTTCGATCACGTATTCCTCGTTGATCTCAATCCCCAGGCCCGGGCCATTAGGGATCTTCACGAAGCCTTTGTCGTAGTCGAACACCCGCGGATCTTTCACGTAGTCGAGCAGGTCATTGCTCTCGTTGTAGTGGATGCCCAGGCTCTGTTCCTGGATGAACGCGTTGTAGCAAACCGCGTCCAGTTGCAGGCACGCCGCCAGCGCAATCGGCCCCAACGGGCAATGCAGCGCCAGCGCCACGTCGTAGGCTTCGGCCATGTTGGCGATCTTGCGGGTCTCGGTGATGCCGCCGGCATGGGACGCATCCGGCTGGATGATGTCGACGTAACCTTCGCTCAGCACACGCTTGAAATCCCAGCGCGAGAACAGCCGCTCACCGAGGGCAATCGGGGTGCTGGTCAGCGGCGCCAGTTCCTTCAGCGCTTCATAGTTTTCGCTGAGCACCGGCTCTTCGATGAACATCAGTTTGTACGGATCAAGCTCCTTCATCAGCACCTTGGCCATGGGTTTGTGCACCCGGCCATGGAAGTCCACGCCGATGCCGACGTTCGGCCCGACCGCATCACGCACGGCCGCGACGTTGGCCAGGGCCAGGTCGACTTTCTCGAAGGAGTCGAGAAATTGCAGCTCTTCGGTGCCGTTCATTTTCACCGCCGTGAAACCACGGGAGACCGCTTCTTTCGCCGCACGCGCAGTGTCTGCCGGGCGGTCGCCACCGATCCACGAATACACACGAATCTTGTCGCGCACCTGGCCACCGAGCAGATCGCTGACCGACACGCCCAGGGCCTTGCCCTTGATGTCCCACAACGCCTGATCGATACCGGCCAGCGCGCTCATGTGGATCGCGCCGCCCCGGTAGAAGCCGCCGCGATAGAGCACGGTCCAGATGTCCTCGATATTGCGTGGGTCTTTGCCGATCAGGTAGTCGGACAACTCTTCAACGGCCGCCGCCACGGTGTGGGCACGGCCTTCAACCACGGGCTCGCCCCAACCGGTCACGCCCTCGTCGGTTTCGATCTTGAGGAAGCACCAGCGCGGCGGAACGATGAAGGTGGTCAGTTTGGTGATTTTCATTTTCTTGTCTCTCTTATTAGAGGCAGCGCTCACAGCGCCAAACAGTCTTAGCGAAAGGGCTTTCCAGGCAGCCACGTAGGCCTTGGCATTGACGGCCACGTCCTCTGGGGTCATTCCCGGTTTGAACAAGCCAGAACCGAGACCGAAACCTTTGACACCCGCGTCGATAAACACCTGCATGTTGTCCGGCGTGATCCCGCCAACCGGCGCCAGAATGGTCCCGGCCGGCAATACCGCGAGCCAGGCCTTGATGACCGCCGGCCCCATCTGCTCGGCGGGGAACATCTTCAGCACGTCGGCGCCTTCGGCCAGTGCGGCGAACGCTTCGGTCGGTGTCGCCACACCCGGCGACAGGAACAACCCCGCCGCTTTCGCTGCGCGCAGCACTTTCGGATCGCTGTGCGGCATGACGATCACTTGGCCGCCAGCGGCTTTCACCAGCTCGACCTGCTCCGGTGTCAGCACCGTGCCCGCGCCGATCAGGCAATCGGCGGGCAAGGTACTGCGCAGGATGCGGATGCTTTCGTACGGTTCAGGGGAATTGAGCGGCACTTCGATGACGCGAAATCCGGCGGCGTACAGGACTTCGCCGATGGCCGCCGCTTCTTCCGGGCGCAGGCCACGCAGGATCGCGATCAGGCCGTTTTGCGCCAAGGCGTGTTTGAGCATGTCAGACCTCCAGTCAGGTTTAACGGGATGGGTTGGAAGTGATCAGTCCGGCGGCGAGCGCCAACTGCCACAACCCGCGTTCGGTGGCTTGTTCGGCCAGCGTCACCCGGGCAAATCCGCAGGCGTCGAGGGCCCGGCTATAGCGGGCACAGAGTTGGGCATTACCGATGAGGATGATCGAAGGCAGGTGCACGCTGTTGCGCCGACGCCGCTGGGCCGTCGCCAGCGCCGCCAGCTCATGACCGATCAACAAGCCCGACAAATAATCCGCCTGGGCCGTGGCGCTCAGTTCGCCGGTCAGTCCGAGGCTGCGGGCACTGAACACCGTCGACAGCGGGCCGATCTCGCCGTCCGCCGACAACGCCACTTGCACCCCACGATCAAAAGCCTGGCCATCTAAGGACGCGCCTTGCTGCTGGGTGCGCCCCAGAATGCTGTGTTCGCTGAGCACGGCGAAGATTTCGCCGGTCATGAAGGTATCGAAATGCACGATGCAGCCATCGGCCACTTCCACCCATTTCGAATGACTGCCCGGCAGGCCGATCAACAGATCGTTGCCCGCCTCGCTCGACAGGGTTTGCAGAACACCCAGCACCTGGGTTTCTTCGCCGCGCATCACGTTCGGCAATCGCGACCGCTGAATCACACCCGGCACGATGTGCACATCGACACCGCGAAGACTGCGTACTGTTTGTAGGGAAGTTCCGAGAGTGGCGACGTTCGCCGGTGTATCGCGGTAAGCCGCTTCAAGCCAACCCTGGGCGCTGCCGACCATGCCACAGGCAATCACCGGCAAATCCGGCTGCGCATCGAGCCAGTCACCGCAGGCCTCATCGAAAGCCAGTTCAAAACCGTCAGCGCACACCTGACCGGCAATCACTCGCGGCGTGTTGGGCAACTGCATGATCCCCGACGACAGCGCACGCTGTTCGAGCACCTGGCCACCGTCGGCGAGTTTGTAAGCACGTAATGAGGTTGTCCCCCAATCGAGCGCGATCAATTGCGCCAGCATCGCTTCACCTGTTTTGTTTATTGGCAGTGAGTGAGCGGGACTATAAACCCGGAAGCGGGATAATCTCAATATATAAATATCACTCCCATATATTGGGATGCATGCAAAAAAATCGCAGCTCATGGCTGCGACCTTTTAACCGACAAGGCTGACGATCAATGGCCCTCGGCAAACTCGCGCAATACCTTCCCATCCATCCGATACCGCACCCACTCCTCCCTGCGGCTGCGCGCCCAGCGATTTATAGAATTCGATGGCCGGTTTGTTCCAGTCCAGCACGCTCCACTCAAACCGTCCGCAATCATTGGCGCAGGCGATTTTCGCCAGGTGGCGCAGCAAGGTTTTGCCGGCGCCGCCGCCGCGCTGTTCGGGGGTGATGTAGAGGTCTTCGAGGTACAGGCAGTTGCTGCCAAGCCACGTGGAATAGCTGAAGAAGAACACCGCGAAGCCGATCGGCAGGCCGTCGCGCAGGCAGATCAGGCCGTGAGCGGTGGCCCCTTCGCTGAACAGGCTGCGCTCGATGTCGGCGACGCTGGCGATGACTTCGTGGCGGGCACGTTCGTAGTCGGCCAGTTCAGTGATGAACCCGAGGATTTGCGGAGCATCGCTGGGGGTCGCCGGGCGGATCTCGATCGTCATGGGGACGTGCCTTCGTCAAAGGTTGAAAAACGCCATACTAAGTCGCCTCGCGGCGCTCGTCACACTGGAAATTCAAAGCTGATCTGTAGAGCATGTGTAGCAGCTGGCGAAGCCTGCGTTCGGCTGCGCAGCAGTCGTAAAACCTGAGCACGCGGTTTTCCTGTAACACCCCATTGTCTGATCTCACGACTGCTGCGCAGCCGAACGCAGGCTTCGCCAGCGGCTACAACACTTTCACTTCAAAGGACTGTTATGACAATTCATGCTTTCTCCCCTCTGCAAACCCTTGCCGCTCAATTGCTGCCCCATGCGCTGGAACCCTCGGAGGACGGCGCCCACGATCTGTCGCACTTGCACCGGGTCTGGCACACCGTGCGCACACTTCACGCGCAGGAAGGGGGTGATCTTGAGGTGCTGCTGGCAGCGGTGCTTTTGCATGATTGCGTGGCGATCGAGAAGAACTCGCCATTGCGATCGCAAGCGTCGCGAATGGCTGCCGAGAAGGCGTGCGCCGTGTTGGCCGACCTGCATTGGCCAAACGAAAAAGTCAGCGAAGTGGCCCACGCCATCGAAGCGCACAGCTTCAGCGCCAACATCCCCCACCTCGCTCGAAGCGAAAATCATGCAGGACGCCGACCGCCTCGACTCCCTCGGTATGCTCGGTGTAGCGCGCACGTTCTACGTGGCCGGGCGCATGGGCAGCGCGTTGTATGACCCGTTCGACCCGGAGGCGAAGCACCGCGACTACGACGACACGCGTTTTTGCCTCGACCATTTCCAGACCAAGCTGCTGCACCTGGCGGACGGTTTCCAGACCCCGACCGGTCAAGGCCTGGCGCAGATCCGACATGCACGATTGAAGGGTTTCATGGAGCAGTTCAAGGAAGAGATCGGCGCCTGCTGACGGCAATACTCCGGCCAGCACTAACCCTGAAATCGGTAACCAGGGACCTAACATCGACGCCATGCGTGATAGATAGAGGACGCTCACTTCTTTCGGGTCAAGGAACCGTTTCATGTCCAGCGCAACACCCCCAGTCTCCGGCCGGTTGTTCGGCTTGTTTTGCCTCGCCAGCTATTTGCTGTCGCTGTCCTATGGCTCGACCTTTTTGCTGTCGTTGCTGATCGGCTCACGCGGCGGCAATGAACACGATGCCGGCAGTGTGATTTCGGCCGCCATGCTCAGTACCTTCGCTGCGGTGATTGTCTCCGGGCACTTGTCCGATGCGCTCGGCGCTGCGCGTTCGATTGCCGTGTTTGGCGTGTTGCTGGCAGCGGCCAGCCTTGGTTTCGCCTTGACGCCTGGCTTCGGCAATCTGCTGTTGTTTTTCGGACTTCTGCTGGGACTGGGTTGGGGCGTGTTCTATACCCTCGGGCCGATCATTGTCGCCAGTCTGGTGACGCCGGCCCAACGCGCGAAATACTTTGCGCTGCTGTCGGGCAGCATGATGACCGGGATCGGCAGCGGGCCGTTGCTCGGCCGGGCGGCCAGCGCGCTCGGCTATCCGGTGACGGCAGCGTTTTACCTTGCTGCGCTGGCCAGCCTGATCGGTGTTTTGCTGTTCTGGCGACTGGATGCACAGCTGAAAAAATCGCCCGCGCCGTCCACTTCGGCCGCCAGGATTTCCTGGCGGGCGACGGCGCAGGTGCTGTCGTCCAAAGCGGTGTTCCCGATCATCATGGTCGGCCTCGGCGGGTGCGTGTTCGGCGGGCTGTCGAGCTTCCAGACCAGTTACGCCGCATCGCGTTCGCTGGACTACTCGCTGTTCTTTTTCGGCTTCATGGGCGCGGCGATCAGCAGCCGGATGCTGATTGCCGGGATCGTGGTCAAGCGCGATCCGTTGCGGGCCTCCTGCCTGTTGTCCGGCCTGATGATGGGGTCGATAGTGATGTTTGGTTTCGTCGTCGACAGCGGGTTCAGCTATGTGTTGGCGGCCGTGATGCTCGGGGTCGGTTACGGCTTGACCTATTCGGTGATCAACGGCCTCGCGGCCAACGAAGCACCGCATGGCACCACGTCGCAAGCCTTGTTGCTGTTCAGCCTCTGCTACTTCATCGGCGTGTTTGGCTTTCCGTTGCTGGCGGGGAAAATCATCGTCGAGCAAGGCATGCCGGCGCTGCTGATGACCGTGCTGGCAGTGGCCTTCGTCAATTGGTCGATCACCGTGGGCCGGTTGATCTGGCGCCGGGTCGCAACACCGGAAGCGATGCGCCAGGCCTGAACCGTTCGTCGCTCATCAGGCACCAATCCAGATTGGGGGCAGACCAACATCAGGTAAGGACTCTATTAATCGGAGACGATGCCATGATCCTGTCCAGGTTGACCGCCCTCTCCTTTACCGCCCTGTTGTCTTGCGCATCCCTGGCCGGAACGCTGGGCGCGAGCACCGGTCCGACCAACCCGGTCGAGGGCCCGAAGGCACCCGCTATCCAGAGCGCCCCCGGCATGAACACCAATGGCACAGGTGTCGACAGCAGCCTGCCGCCCTCCACCGGGACGGACCCGAGGACTCAGGGCAACGATGCCGGCCGCCAGGGCGGGTTGAATTCTACCGGACACCAAGACACCCAGCGAAGGCGGTCTCGGTTCGAGTGATAGTTCGGGTAAAAAAGGTGGCCTCAGCCCATAACGATCAACATCCCTGAAGCGTGGAAGCAAAGACATACCCTGATCGAGGCGTTACGCAAGACGTGTTAAGGCCAGGATTGATGTTGAGTTTACTGGCCCCTTCGCGGGCAAGCCCGCTCCCACAGGTTTGGTTGTGAACACAAGAATTGTGTACGACGACGTTCATTGTGGGAGCGGGCTCGCCCGCGAAGGCGAAAAATCAGGCGCCGAACGTCTCGCGAATCAACGCATCCACTTCATCCGCCATCGGCGAAGTCGCCGGCCCCCACCGTGTCACCGCCAACGCCGCGGCCGCATTCGCCCGGCGTGCTGCCTCCAGCGCCGACAAGCCTTGCGCCAATCCGGCAACAAACACCCCGGCATGTGCATCACCGGCGCCGTTGCTGTCTATGGCCGCCACCTTGAAACCCGGCACATGCTGACGATCGCCACGCTGGCTGATCCAGCACCCTTGCGGGCCATCGCGAACCACCATCAGCACCTCGGCCGGCAGATGATCGACCAAGCGATCCAGCGCCTCGGCAATGTCCGGCGCGCCGGTAAAGCGCAGCGCTTCGACACTGTTGCTGGTCCAGATATCGATGTGCGCCAGCAAGGCTTGCATCAATGGCTCATCCGGCGAATCCACCAGCGGGCCCGGATCGAACATCACCGTGATCTCTTTCGGCAGTTCCAACACCCAATCCACCAGCGCCTGAGCCTTGCCAACCTGCAGCAGGCTGTAGCCACTGACGTAGACAAAGTCGCCCGCCTGCGCCGGCACACTTGCCAGGTCGCCAGCAGTCAACTCGCCTTCGGCACCGATGTAGGAAATGAAACTGCGCTCGGCCGACGCTTCCGTCACCGCTACGCACAATCCCGTGTCCCGTTCAGCGCGGTGGGCGATGCCGATCCGGATGCCTTCAGCGCTCATCGCCTCACGCGCCAGGTCGCCGAAACGACCAGTGCCGTGACGTCCGAGGTAAACCACGGCCAGGCCATTACGCTGCGCGGCAGCCATCACATTGAAGCCACCGCCGGCTTCGAAACTGGCGGACTGGGCCAATACATCGCCGCCCGCCTGCGGCAGTTTATCCACGGCCATGACCAGGTCGATGATGACCTGGCCGGTGTGCAGCAATCTAGGCATGAGCATTCTCGGTCATGGCGGCGCGGCGATCTTTTGCGCCGCCGAGTACCCAGTAGATCCCGCCGGCCACCAGGAAGGTTACGATCCAGCCCAGGCCGTTATGACCCAGCCACGAATCGGACAGGAAGCCGCGGAACCACACAGTTTGTTCGGTGGTGCCGATGGTGGTGAAACTGAAGCCCAGCACGATCGCCACCGCCCACGCCCCGAACGCGCGCCATTCGATACCGCCGCTGTACCAGTAAGCGCTGCCCGGGCTGACGTCGAGCAGATCTTTGGGGCTGTAGTAGTGACGGTGAATCAGGTCGACGACGAAGATCCCGACCCACGCGGTGATCGGTACCGCCAGCAAGGAAATGAAGGTAATGAACGGGCCGTAGAAGCTGTCTGCAATCAGCATGAAGTAGATCGAACCGGCGAAGATCGCGACGATATCGACCACCACGGCGTGCACGCGCTTGACCTTCAGACCGAGGGTCAACGTGGTCAGGCCGGCGGAGTACACCGACAGGTTGTTCGACAGCAGCAACCCGCCGAACGCGGTGATCAGGTACGGCACCGCCATCCAGGTCGGCAGCATGTCGCGGATCGCGACGATCGGGTCGGTGGCCGAGGCCAGGTCGTTGTTACCCACCGACAGCAGGCCGCCGAGGGTGATCAGCAACACCAGCGGAATCCCCGCGCCGAACGCTGCCGAGGCCACGAGGCGCACGGCTTTGACGCTGCGATGCTGGTAGCGCGACATGTCGGCACCGGCGTTGGCCCAACCGATCCCGGTGCCGGCGGCCATGGTGCCGACGCCGATGATCATCGCGCTCAACGGCGCCGGCGTGGCGTTGAACACCGCACTCCAGTCGATGGTGGCGCAGAGGAAACCGCCGACCAGAATGTTCAACGCGCCGAACACGTAAGTCGCCCACTTCTGGATCACCAGCAACGTCGCGTGGCCGAGGCCGGACACCGACAACGTCAGCAGCACGAAAATCGCGATAAACACCAACGTCAGGACCGGCGCGCTTTTGGCTTCTACCGGCGAGCCGAACAGGATCGAGCACAGCGACAACAGCACGAACGCGGCGGTGGTGGTGTTGACGGTTTCCCAACCCAGACGCGACATCAGCGAGACCAGGGTCGGACCGATGTTGCCGCGCACACCGAAGATCGCGCGCGACAAGGTCAGGCTCGGTGCGCGACCACGACGGCCGGCGATGGAGATGATCCCGACGACGGCGAAGGAACCGGCGGCGCCAAGGATCGCGACGATGATCGCCTGCCAGATCGCCAGCCCCCGAAACGCCACCAGCGTGGCACCCAGCGGCAGGCCAAGGATGGAAATGTTGGCGGCAAACCAGACCCAAAACAGTTGCAGCGGATGACCGTTGCACTCCGCTTCCGGCACCGGTTCGATGCCGCGTGTTTCCAGTTGCCCGGCACTTTGCCCGGCGGTTGATGAACTCATGAAAATGCTCCTGTTGCCATTTTTGTGGTTGTGGGCAATGACGGAAGTTGCGGTGGAAAATTCAAATAGGTGGCGCGCCTCGCGGGCAAGCCCGCTCCCACAGGGGATGCATCGTACTTGTGGGAGCGGGCTTGCCCGCGAAGGCGTCAGCGCGGTCAGCGCAAGGCCAACAGCCCCTGCACCAACGGTTCCAGCTCCAGATCGTTGACCGCTTTGACCGTATCGATCATTGCCGCTGGCCAACTCTCAAGGCCCAGGCAGGCCCCGAGCATGGCGCCGAGAATCGCCGCGATGGTGTCGGTATCGCCGCCTAAACCGGCGGCCATGCACACGGCTTCGAAGGCGCTCATCTCGCCGATGGCCACTTGCTGAGCCAGGGCAAACGACACCACCACCGACTCCTGCGAGGCCACCGAAGTACCGATCACGTCATACAGCAGATCCGCCAGCAACGCCTTGTCACTGTCGACACTGATGCTGCGCGCCCAACTGATGCGCGAAGCCATCCGCCCGCCCGCCACCCAGTGGCCATGACCTTCGGCTTTTTGAGCGATTTGCTGACCGAGGTTCAATGCCTCGCCCAGGTCCATGCCATTGATTCCGGCCGAAACCACCGCCGCCACCGCCGCTGCGCTGGAGATGCCCAGCGTGGTGTTGTGGGTGACCTGACAGGCCTGCACCACGGCGTCGATAAAGCGCTCAGGGTCGGCGACATCCGCCGCAATCCCGATGGGCGTAATACGCATCGCGGCGCCATTGGTGGTGCCATAGCGCCCCGCCTCTTCAGGCGAATGACCCGCCAGGATCATCTCGATCGCCTGCTTGGTCGAAGGCCCGAGCAAGTCTTGCGAGCCCTTGGCCTGCATCTCGGCTTCCCATTCGATCAGGCGTTGCGCAAGCATCGACGGCTCGATCCTGCCCTTCCCTTCAACCAGCAACTGCCCGACCAGCATCGCCTGTTCAGTGTCGTCGGTGATTGAGCCTTTGGGCATGTTGGCGGCGATGGGTTGATCGGGGCCGGCATCCTGCAAATCGGTGATTTCGCCGAAGCGGGCCTTGATCTCGGTACGGCTCAGCGATTGGGTCGGCATGCCCAGCGCGTCGCCCAGGGCCAGTCCGTAGAACGCGCCAAGGGCACGATTGAGCGCGGTCATGAAGAAGTTCCAAATTGCAGGTGCAGGCGAAAATGCACGGGATCGAGCAGGCTTTCGACCTGTTCCATGAAGCGGTTTTGCCGGTCGTAGGTGGTGCGCAACGCTTTGAGGAACACCGTGCCGACCGGACGGCCCAGCAACTCGGCGTCTTCGGCATTCAAGGGTTCTGCGCCGATCCATTGATCGCCGCGCTCGCCGATGTAGCCGTAAGCGGCCAGAGTGATGGTCAGGGAGTTGTCGATCAGGCCAACGCGCGGCAGGCTTTCCAGGCCTCCGGTGGCGGGCATCAATGAGCGTTCAAGGGAAACCAGCGTGCCGTCGTTGGAGCGGCGACGACGGTCGAGGGTGATGAACTGGTCGGTGCCAAAGCGTGGCAGCAGATCGGGACGGGTGACCGCCTCCAGCCGCAGCACTTCGGTGTTGATCAGCGCGCCGCTGTCGGCCAGTGCCTGCGCCCAGCCACTGCGCTGATCGAGCACCACACCGTCGAAGGTGACGATGGAACCGACCCCGCTTTGCGTCGCGATGTAGTTGCGCCGTTTCAACTCGGCCAGGGCTTCACGCAGCGTACCTCGGCTGACTTTGAATTCTTGAGCCAACTGATGCTCGCCCGGCAGCAGAAAGCCGTCCTCCATGAGGCCGCTTTCGATGCGCCGGATGAGTTCGTCGACCACCCGTTGTTTCTTGTCAAATCGTACCTGTCTAATCATGTACAAAGTGATAACCGAAACGGGCGACGGCGGGCAAGGGATATTTAGGGGAAGTGACGGAAGGAGGACCGTCATGTAGTCAATGATCGTTCAATGATCGTTCCCACGCTCTGCGTGGGAATGCAGCCCGGGACGCTCCGCGTCCCTGCCGAAGCGGACGCGGAGCGTCCATTGAGGCATTCCCACGCAGAGCGTGGGAACGATCAGTATGACGTCGGATCAGTCAGCGTTGCTTGAGGCGGTCGATGACAACGGCCAACAGCAAAATCGAACCGCGAATCACGTACTGGTAAAACGTGTCGATGTTCTTCAGGTTCATCGCATTCTCAATGATCGCCAGAATCAGCACCCCGGCAATCACGTGCCGGATCATGCCGATTCCGCCACTGAGCGACACCCCGCCCAACACACAGGCCGAAATCACCGTCAGCTCAAAACCCTGGCCGATCATCGGCTGGCCGGAGGTCATGCGCGAAGCCAGAATCACCCCGGCCAACGCCCCGATCACGCCATGCACGGCAAAGATAATGATCTTGGTCCGATCAACGTTGACCCCTGCCAGCAACGCCGCTTCCTGGTTACCGCCGATGGCCATGGTGTTGCGCCCATAGGTGGTGTAGTTCAACAGCCAGCCGAAAAACAAAAAGCAGACAATGGTGATCAAGATCGGCACCGGCACGCCAAACAACTGGCCGTTACCGAA
This sequence comes from Pseudomonas sp. S2_F03, assembly GCF_054668335.1. Lineage (NCBI taxonomy): Bacteria > Pseudomonadati > Pseudomonadota > Gammaproteobacteria > Pseudomonadales > Pseudomonadaceae > Pseudomonas > Pseudomonas sp. S2_F03. Next base: position 1,245,639 of record NZ_CP162759.1, read on the forward strand.
GACGAAGAACTGCTCTTGCGAAACGCCGACCGCTTTACCGTTGGCGAAGATGTACGCCAGACCGCGAACGATTTGCATGGTTGCCAGCGTGGTGATCAACGCGTTGACCCGCAACTTGGCGATCACGATCCCGTTGATCAGCCCGACAATCAGCCCCATGAACAGCGCCGCCACCACACCGAGAAATACGCTGTTGGTGTCGCGCATCACCACTGCCGCCACCACGCCGGCGCAGGCAATCACCGAGCCCACCGACAAGTCGAAGTGCCCGGACGCCAGGCAATACAACATCGTGCACGCGGCAATCCCGGTGGTCGAAATCGCCAGGCCCAGGCCGCGCATGTTCAGCGGCGAGAGGAAGTTGTCGATCAGCAACGTACACAGGACGAAAATCCCGACCGCCGCCAGCAGCATCACCCAGTCATCGAGAAAGCGCCGCAGGTCGAGCGGTTTGCGCTGGGTCGGCAAAGTGTTGTTTTGGGTTGTCATCATAGTCACCTCTCAGTTCGCCACGCCGTCAGCGCGTTGGCGCGGCAAAGCCAGTTGCAGCAGATTGGATTCGTTGGCCTCGGCGCGAGACACCTCGCCGCGCATCGCGCCTTCGCAGAGCACCAGAATACGGTCGGAAATGCCCATCACTTCCATCAGGTCGCTGGACACCACAATCACCGCGATGCCGCTTTCGGCCAGGTTATGGATGATCTGGTAAATTTCGGCTTTAGCACCAATGTCGATACCGCGAGTCGGTTCATCCAGCAGCAGGACTTTCATCGGCATCGATAGCCAGCGACCCAGAATGGCCTTCTGCTGATTGCCGCCGGACAGGTACATGATTTTTTGCTGGGCGCTCGGCGTCTTCACCTTCAGCGCCTTGATCTGTTTGTCGGCATTGCCCTTTTCCCACAAGCCGCGCAACAGGCAGCCGAAGGTGGAGTGCGCACCGCGAGCGCTGATGTTGATGTTCTCGGCGACACTGGCGAGCGGCAGGATCCCCTCCTTCTTACGGTCCTCAGGGCACAGCAGCACACCGGCGGCGATGGCATCGCGGGGTGAACGCAGTTTCAATTCATGGCCCCGTAATTCCAGGCGCCCGGCGGTGTTGCGCTCCAGTCCGCTGAGCAAGCGGAACAACTCTGTGCGCCCCGCGCCGACCAGACCGAACAACCCCAGGATCTCGCCTTTGTGCGCCTCGAAACTGACCGGTTCACGCAAGCCTGGCCCCAGCAGTCCCTCGACTTTAAGCGCCACTGCACCCCGTTTCCGGGGTCGGTAATCGTAGATGTCCTGAATATCGCGACCGACCATGCACGTGACCAATTGATCGTGAGTCAGCTCGCGCATGTCTTCGAACGTGCGTACGTAACGGCCATCCTTGAACACCGTCACGGCGTTGCAGATGCGGAACACTTCTTCCATGCGATGGGAGACGTAGAGCACCACTTTGCCTTCATCGCGCAGGCGCCCGATGATCGCCATCAATCGGTCGATTTCTCGCGCCGACAGGCTGCTGGTGGGTTCGTCGAACGCGATCACATGAGCGCCGCGGGACAGTGCCTTGGCGATTTCCACCAATTGGCGCTGACCAAGGGACAGGCGCCCGACCTTCTCTTGCGGATCAATTTCATCGGCCAGCCCCTTAAGACAGGCCAGCGCTTGTTGGCGCAAGGCGCCGCGATTGATCAAGCCGAAACTGGCAGGCAGATGCCCCAGAAACAGGTTTTCCGCGACGGTCATTTCGGGCACCAGGTGCAGCTCCTGATGGATCACCGCGACGCGGCTGGCGATGCTGTCGGCGGTGGACTTGAAGACCATCGTCTGCTCGCCGATCTGCAGGGCGCCACTGCTTGGAGAGTAGGCGCCGCCGAGTATTTTCAGCAGCGTGGATTTGCCGGCACCGTTTTCGCCCATCAAGGCGTGAACCTGCCCCGGATGCGCGACGAAGCTGATGCCATCCAGCGCCTTCACGCCGGGAAAGGTCTTGCCGATCCCGTTGAAACGCAGGCTGCCGCCAACGCTGTGTTCGTGTGTCTGTAGTTGCGCGTGCATAAAACCACCTCTTCACACAGGTCAGGCAGCCCCGTCGCCAGGGCCGCCGTTGAACTCAACCAGCCGTTAATTCCAGAGGCCGATCTTTTCCAGTTCCTGCTTGAAGTTGTCGCGCGTGATCAGTGTCACGTCGTCCATGGCGGTGTACTTTGCCGGTTCGGTGCCGGTGGTGACCCACTCGTACATCATGCTGGCGGTGTTGTAGCCCTCGATGTGGGGGCTGGGCAGCATCGAGCCGAAGAAACCGCTGTCAGGTTTCTTTAGTTCACCGATGGCGTCGGTGCCGTTGATGCCGATTCCGATGACGTTGGCCGCGGCAAAACCGGCGCTTTCGGTGGCGCGCACGCCGCCGAGCACGGTGTTGTCGTTCATGCCGCCGATGATCAGGTTTTTCGCCGCACCCGGCAGTTTCACCAGTGCCGAGTTGGTGGCGTCCATGCTGCCCGGTACGTCGAGGGTTTTCAGCGCCGAGAACAGGATGTGGTCCTTGGGCATGCCCGCGTCTTCCAGCGCCTTGACCGAACCGTCGGTGCGTTTCTTGCCGGTGTCGAGTTCGTTGTAGGTGTTGATCACCGCATAGGTGTCTTTCCAGTCCCAGCCGCGTTTTTTCGCTTCGGTGGCCATGGCGTGGCCTTGTTTCTGACCGACTTCAAAGGCGGCCATGCCGAGGTACGGAACGTCCTCCATGAACTTGCCGCCAGCATCGACAAAGCGGTCATCGACGGCGATCACTTTCAAGCCGTTGAGCTTGGCCTTGGCCATGATCGCAGGGCCGAGGGACACGTCGGGCGGGCAAATCACGAAGCCCTTGGCACCGTTGGCGGCCAGGCTGTCGATGGCGGAGAGGGTTTTCTCGCCGTCCGGCACGGCGATTTTGATGAGGGTGAAGCCCTTCTCTTTGCCGGCTTTTTCAGCGAACGCCCATTCCGTCTGGAACCAGGGCTCTTCCGCTTGCTTGACCAGAAAACCGATTTTCACTTCCTCGGCCGCCAGCAACGTACTGCTCAGGCTGACCGCAGTAACCGCCAAAGCGGCACAGCACAGGGAACGGATCCCACGACGACGATTCATAAGCAGACTCCTTGTTATTTTTTTTGAGCGTTATTTGAAAGCCGGTGCAAACGGTGAAGCTAATAGTCATATCGTATGATGATTGGCTTTCAGGCGTAATTCCGCGCCTGAAAGCCGTTTTGTTCAGTCGTGGTACATCACCGAGCGACCACCATCGATGGTGATGCACGACGCATTGATGAACGGCGCTTCATCACTGGCCAGGAAAACAGCGGTCATGGCCACTTCAATCGGCTGACCGATGCGGAGTGGTGGATGCAAATCAAAGGCGCGCTGACGCTCGGCATGTGGATCGGCGAAACCGTTCCAGTAATCAACGTTCAGCTGGGTTTCGATATAGCCCGGCGCGATGGCGTTGACGCGAATGCCCTTGGGCGCGTATTCGATGCCGAGTGCGCGTGTCAGGCCGAGCAAGCCGTGCTTGGCCACCGGGTACGGGAAGCAGCCCGGAATGATGTGGGTGGAATGGGTCGAGGCAATGTTGATGATGCTGCCGATGCCTTGCTCGATCATTTGCGGCAGCACAGCCTTGCAACCGTACCAGGCGCCGTCGAGGTCGATGGCGAAGCAGCGGCGCCAATCTTCTTCAGTCATTTGCAGTGGATCGCGGAACACGTTGACCCCGGCGCAGTTGACCAACACGTCGATTCGCCCGTGAAGGTCGATCGCCAGCCTGGCCATGGCGTGCAGGTCTTGCTGGCTCGACACGTCGGCCTTGATCGCCACTACATCGACGCCCTGCTCACGCCAATGCGCCGCGACTTTCTCGACTTTTTCGGCCTGGATGTCGCTGATGATCAGCTTGGCCTGCTGCGATGCGAACGTCGCGACGATGGCCTCGCCAATACCCTGGGCGGCACCGGTCAGCAGGACCACTTTGTTTTTAAGACGCTCGCCTTTGGGCGGCTCAGGCACCGGCGGCAAGGAAAGGGGTTCAGCCATGAATCAAGACTCCTTTTTCGGGCACGAAAAAAACCGGGCATCTGTCGATGTCCGGTCAAAAGGCTGTATGGAAAATCGCTGCATCACTTCACCTGTTTTGTTTTTTTTAAGTGTGAGTGCGTGTAACTGATGGCCGACTATAAACCTGCCCGATAAAAAATCTCAATATATAATTTTGCATCCCATATTTTGGGATTTATCCAGCGAAGCGCGTACAAGGCTTTCCAGCCACGTCCACTCGAATGGACAACATCGCGCCGTCCAGCGGGTGGTTGAGCGGGCTCGCAGCGCTGGTGATGTACAGGGTTTTCAAGTCTTCGCCGCCAAACACGCAACTGGTGGGCCGGCTGATCGGCAGTTCGATGACTCGATCAATATGGCCGTCCGGCGTCAGTCGGATCAGGCAATTGCCGTCCCAGCGGGCGTTCCACACATAGCCTTCGGCATCCATGGCCGAGCCGTCGGGAACGCCCCGTTTGTCGGGACCGAACCAGACATAAGCGGTGTCCAGGTTGCCGTCGGCATGGATGAAATACCGGTACAGCGTGGCGTCGAGGCTGTCGGCGAAGTACAGCGTCGTGGCGTCTTCGCTCCACAACAGCGTGTTGGGAATCCCCAACCCCCGCAGCAGCGGCGTGACCCGGGCATCGCGGTCGATGCGAAACAGACCGCCGGAGCGACGCGTGACGGGCAAGTCTTCGCCGTTTTCACCGATGTTGTTTTGCATGGTGCCGAGCCAGAGCCGACCCTGCGCATCGCAACGGGCTTCGTTGGGGCGATTGCCGGGTTGCGGGTCGGCGACGCAGAACAAGGTCAGGCGTGGCTCAAGGCCTGGGGAGTCGAGGTCCAGCCGATAGACGCCACTGCTCAACGCGACTAACGCATCACCGCTTTCGCAGGGGATGAACGCGGAGATGTGTTCCGGCATTTCCCAGATCTGTACGTTGGCACCGATCAGCCGCAACGCCTGTTTGCCGGCGATGTCGACCCAGTACAAGGCTTGCGTGCGCACGTCCCAGAACGGGCCTTCGCCAAGCCGTGCACGGTGCTGGGTAACCGCATTCAACGCCATGAAACCTCCATTCTTATTGCTTTTATGTGATCAGCTGACCTTTTTGTCGGCCATGACTTGCGGGTAGTAACGCTTGATCGCCAGCTCCGCGTTGTCGATCAGGGTCATGCAGGCCCACACCCCGCGCGCAGCATCGCGGGCGGCGATGGCATCGGCCATGTCTTTGTGAATCGGCAACGTACGACGCAGCTCATCCGGATCAGCGGCGGAAACCTCGAAGGATACCGCCAGCAGCGCGCCGAGGGCCGGGACCATTTGCTCGATGAATTGATTGTGGCTGGCGGCGAGGATGCACTCGTGGAATATCCGGTCGGCGCGGTTGTAATCGACGCCGCTGTCCACCGCCCGCGCCAGCGCGTTATAGGCTAACAGCACGGCTTGCACCTGTTCGACAGTGGCCCGCTCGCAGGCCCAGCGTACGGCCATGGGTTCGATGGTGCGGCGCAGGTCGAGCAAGTCGTCGACGAAGTTTTCCGGCAAACCGCTGCGTGACAGCCAGCCGACGACTTGCGGATCGAAGAGATTCCAGCGACGCACCGGCAACACTCGCGTGCCGACCTTCGGCCCGACTTCGAGCAGGCCTTTGGCGACCAGGGTTTTGATGGCTTCGCGGATGACCGTGCGGCTGACACCTAATTGCTCGCCCAGATCGGCTTCTACCTTGAGGGTTTCGCCGGGCTTCACCTGGCCTGCGGCAATCCAGCAACCGAGCCAATCGACGGTCGACGCATGAAAACTGCTGGACATGGATACCTCAGAACCGGGCGCGATGGAGCCCCACGCTAATCATCATACGATTAGGTGTCAATTTGATTTTTGGATGAACACTGGGAGCGTCAAGGCTCCAGGCCGATGGGAAAGAACTCCCCGCCACTCCACACACCCAACCAGCGCTGCCCGTCGATCTCACGGCTCACTGCCAGCTCCACCAATTGGTAGAACACATTGCGGTGAATCAAGGCTTCGAGATTAGTACGCACATGAACGTAAGGCGCAGGCTCTTGCGTGACCGGGTCAATCACCACGCGGATCGGATGTTCGGCACCCGCCTGCGCAGTTTCGTCGACGTTGGTGGTGAAGTTCAGGATCTGAGCCTCGCCCTCGCCTTCCACATCAACGGCAACTGCCACAAACGGTGCATCATCGACCTTGATCCCGACCTTCTCGACCGGTGTGATCAGGAAATAGTCGTCGCCATCGCGGCGAATGATGGTGGAGAACAGTTTGACCATCGGCTTGCGCCCGATTGGCGTGCCCAGGTAGTACCAGGTGCCATCGCGGGCAATACGCATGTCGATGTCGCCACAGAAATCGGGGTTCCACAGATGGACCGGCGGCAAGCCTTTGGTTTTGGGGATTTGCCCCAACAAATCGTTGGCTTTTTGCGGGCCACTCATGGCGTTCTCCCTGGATTACTGGTTACTGATCCCGATCAGGCTGCGCGCATATTGCTCCAGCGGCGGGCCAATCAGGTCTTCTGGCTTGTTGTCGTGGAACGTCAGTAAACCGCCACGACTCTTGATGCGTGCAGTATCAATCAAATACTGGGTGCTGGTCTCGATCAACATGATCTGAATCACGCCGCTGTCGATGCCGAGACGGTCCACATACTCCTGATCGATCCACTCATCGGTGTTGCCAATACGGTCGTCCGCCTTGGCGAACCGGGTGTAAAGCAAGTAATGCGCACCGGCGGCACGGGCGTCCGCCATAGCCTGGTCGAGGCCTTCGGGAGTTTGGGCGCGGCGCACCATCGGGAAGTATTCGATAAAGCCGTTGAAAGCTTCTTCAGCCACCGCGTTTGGTCGCGGATAAACGATACCTGGTGGCGCGAAAGGACCTTGGGCGATGTAAATGAACGAGTCCGGCTGAATGCGCAGATTGTTCACCCGACGGCTGTCGCTGTGATCCAGCAGTCCCACGTCACTCATCTGGTAGTGAGTCTCTTCAGCCATGTCGCTGACTTTCATGCAGCCACCAAGCGCCAAAACGGCCAGCAGCAAAACCAGGCTACGCATCCTACCCTCCAGAGGCCGGTGACGGAAAACCGGCGAATGGCCATGGGATGCAGCTTCCGCGCCAGCTCGGGAGAAGCACGCCCCTGTAGCAGCTGGCGAAGCCTGCGTTCGACTGCGCAGCGGTCGCAAGATCAGGCGATACGGTACTCCAGATATATTTTGATTACAGGATTTACGGCGGCTTCGCAGCCGGACGCAGCCTTCGGCAGCTGCTACAGGGGAGCCTGCTCAGCCGCCGATGATCTTCATGATGGTTGCACCACCGGAGAATGCCACTTCCTGCTTGTCGCCCAAGGCTTTCACCAGCAGGCGCTGCAAGGCGGGCAGCGCTTGATGACGCGGTTTGTCCAGCAAGTCGCCGACATAATGGCGATTGCTCGACGACAGGCAGCCATGCAGCCAGCCCGTGGACGAAAGACGCAAGCGTGAGCAGGTGCGGCAGAACGGCACACTCTCGTTGGCGATGACGCCGAAATGGCCCAGGCCGGAAATCTCGTAACGCACCGCCGTGGCATCGACCGGCGCATCGGCTTGCAGATACTCATAACGCTCGCCGATCAGGCTCAGCAACTGCTGAAGGCTGACGAACTGCTGCAGGAACGCATTGGAGTCGGTCGCCAGATGGCCCATGCGCATCAGCTCGATGAAACGCAATTCATAGCCGCGCTCCAGGCAGTAATCGAGCAGCGGCATCACCTGATCAAGATTCTGGCCACGCAGCGGCACCATATTGACCTTGATCTTCAGGCCAGCGGCCTTGGCTTGATCCATGCCATCGAGCACGGTCGCCAGATCGCCGCCACGAGCGATGCTGCGAAAAGCGCCGGCGTCCAGGGTGTCGAGGGAAACGTTGATACGACGAATGCCGGCATCCACCAGCAACGGCAGCTTTTTCGCCAGAAGCTGACCATTGGTGGTCAGGCTGATGTCTTCCAGGCCCATCTTGCCGACGGCCGTCATGAAGGCTTCTAGTTTGGGGCTGACCAGCGGCTCGCCGCCGGTGATGCGCAAGCGTTCGATGCCCGCTGCTTCGATCAGATAAGCTACGCCGCGTGCCATGGCCTCGGCCGACAACTCATCCTGCGCAGCCACCAGCCGCTTGCCGTTAGGCACGCAATAGGTACAAGCGTAGTTGCAGGCGGAGGTCAGACTGATCCGCAAATTGCGAAAACGCCTGCCTTGACGGTCAACGATCATGGATCACTCCGGCGAAAGTAATAGAACGACTAAAACTTGACTCACAAATCAAGTTTTAGCAAGTCCCATGCCTGAGTATATTCCTGCGGTACTGCGCCATATAGCTAAATCATGGCGCAATCAGGCGGCTGGATGGTTCAACTGCTCGGGGTGTCGGTATCGCGCTTGCGCTTGTTGCCCATACGCACGCCGATGTCCATCAGGAACTGGAAGAAACCTTCCTGATCTTCCAGCACATTGCTCCAGAACGGCGAGTGATACAGCGCCACGGCGCCATGCACCAACGCCCAGGAAGCGCAGTAGTGAAAGTAAGGCGGCACGTCTTCGAGCTTGCCTTCGCTGATCCGGCCTTTGATCAGCAGGGTCAGGCGCTCGAAGTTCGAGGCGCGGATCTTGTGCAGTTCCTCGACCATCTCCGGCACTTGATTGCCCTTGACCACCTTCTCTTCCAGCCGGTCGAACAATCGATAGCGTTGCGGGTCGCGCATGCGGAATTCGAAGTAAGCCCGGGACAGCGCTTCTTTGTCCTTGTCGACATCGGCCGAATGCAACAGCTCGTTCAAATCACGCTCGTAATCGAGCATCAGGCGCAGATAAATCTCGGCCTTGGACTTGAAGTGCTTGTAGATCGTGCCTTTGCCGATACCGACGGCATCAGCAATCATCTCGACGGTGACACTGTCTTCACCTTGATCGAGGAACAGCTTGAGCGCGGTATCGAGAATTTCTTGCTCGCGGCGACGAAACTCACGGACCTTACGAGGTTCTTTATGCATAAGAAAAGGTCTGTTGGGGTCAAAATTCGAAGCCGCGTATTATGCCTAACTTACGCAAAAATGCACGGATCATCCGACCATATCTGTGTTTCTTGATGATTTCCCGCAGAGTCGCCAGTGGATGAGAACGCTTCCGAAGCGGGCGTATTCCAAAATTGTTTAAAAACCTTGGCCGGGAAACTGGACGAGGCGCAATAGTGATCAATACTTGAAATGTCGGCGGGACATCTCCCCCAAGTGTTGCGCCGATATTGGTACCAACGGACCGCGTGCCATTGTTTTACTCCTAATGGTCTTAACCCGGATTCACCCCCCAGAACCCGGGTTTTTTTTGCCTGCGATTTAACCTTTCACATGCGCCAGCGGGAACAGCCGCTTGAAGTTCGCCGTGGTCTGCTCGGCAAATCGCTCGTAAGGCTCGCCTCGCAACATTGCCAGAAACTCCGCGACTTCACGCACGTACTGCGGCAGGTTCGGCTTGCCGCGATACGGGATCGGCGCGAGGTACGGCGAATCGGTTTCCACCAGCAACCGGTCGGCAGGCACCTTGCTGGCCACATCGCGCAGCGCATCGGCATTGCGGAAAGTGACAATACCGGACAGGGAAATGTAATAGCCCATATCCAGAGCCGCCTTGGCCATGTCCCAATCCTCGGTAAAGCAATGCAACACGCCAGCCTGAGGCAACGCCGCTTCACGCAACAGGTTCAAGGTATCGGCGCGAGCGCCCCGGGTGTGGATGATGACCGGCTTGCCAGTCTGTTGGGCCGCTTGCAGGTGCAGGCGAAACGACTCCTGCTGTAACTCGGCCGCTTCCGGTTCGTAGTGATAATCCAGACCGGTTTCACCGATCGCGACGACGCGTGGGTGATTGAGTTCGCGCAACAACCAATCCAGCGCCGGCGCTGCGCCCGGTTGCACATCCAGCGGATGCACGCCGACCGAGCAATCGACGTCGTCATAACGTTCGGCCAGGGCTTTGACCTCGGCGGCGTTGTCGACGCTGACGCCGATGCACAGAAAATGCCCTACCCCGCGCTGACGGGCTGCATCGAGCGCAGCATCCAGAGAGCCGTCGTGGGCGGCGAGGTCGAGACGATCAAGGTGACAATGGGAATCTACGAGCATAAAAAGGGCTGCAACTTACATCGTATGAGTGGGACGGTCGGACTTGAGGGCTCCGGCCAGATGGGTTTCGATTCGACTGCGCGCAGTGTTGTCGCCGTCGTTGAACTGCACGCCGACCCCGGCGGCCCGGTTGCCCTGAGCGCCTTTGGGGGTGACCCAGGTCACTTTGCCAGCGACGGGAATCTTCTCGGCTTCGTCCATCAGGTTCAGCAGCATGAAGACCTCATCGCCCAACCTGTAGCTTTTGTTGGTCGGGATAAACAGGCCACCGTTCTTGATGAATGGCATATAGGCCGCGTAAAGCACCGACTTGTCCTTGATGGTCAGGGACAAAATGCCGTTACGCGGCCCAGGGTTGACGAGTTCATTCATGCTGACCTCCACTGCTGATGAACAGAGTCTAGGCCCGGACGATCACTTCTGGGTAGGCAGGGATGCCCATTGCACCAGGAGCGCTTCCAGCAACAACACCCGGTTCAGGTTGGCCTTGCTCATCACCTTCTGGCGCTGGGCGAGGATCCAGTCCTGAATACCGAGGACTTTGTCCTGACTGGTTTTCTGCGCCAGGTACTGAACCACCTTGCGCATGTCCGCCAGACCCAGGCCTTCTTCATCCTGGGTTAATTGATAACGCAGAATCAGGCTCGACCAGTCACAAAACCAGTCGAACAACAGCAATAACGGGATCGCATTCCAGCCTTCGGCCAGTTGCGTCGGCGACTGTTGCTGCTTAAGCAACTTCTTCACCCCATCGACCACCAGCGCCCGCTGCTCGCGCACGCCTTGCGCTTGCAAGGTAACCGCCGCCAGTGGCGAACCCGCGGCCAGGGTCAGCAGTTCGATACGCTCCTCTTGCGAGCAATCCGGCAAGGCTTGCGCCAGCCAGGTCAAGCTCATCGCTTCGCTCGGCAACGGGCAGGCTTGCTGCACGCAGCGGCTCTTGATGGTCGGCAGCAGGCGACTGGTCTGGTGACTGACCAACAGCAAAACGGTATCGCCCGACGGCTCTTCAAGGCTTTTGAGCAAGGCGTTGGCGGCGTTGACGTTCATCGATTCGACCGGCTCGATCAACACGACTTTGCGCCCGCCCATCTGCGAGGTCTGCACCACAAAGCTGACCAGTTCACGCACCTGATCGACCTTGATCGCCTTGTCGGCCTCCTCCGGTTCCAGGATGTAATTGTCGGGATGGCTGCCAGCCTTCAGCAGCAGGCAGGACTTGCATTCGCCGCAAGCGTCCTGCGCGGTGGGCCGCTGACACAGCAGGCTGGCCATCAAGCGTTCGGCCAGCGCGCGCTTGCCGATCCCGGCCGGGCCATGCAGCAGATAGGCGTGAGCGTGTTGCTTACGACCGGCCAACTGCTGCCAGAGACCGTCCTGCCACGGATAGGCCTCAGCCACGGGTCAACTCCAGCAGGCGCGGCAACAAGGCGTCCAGGGACTGTTGAACCTGTGCCAGTGGCTGGGCGGCATCAACCAGGACATACCGCGCAGGATCCGCTTTCGCGCGCTTGAGGAACGCACTGCGCACCGCATCAAAAAAGGTTCGGCCTTCGAGTTCGAATCGATCCAGTCGACCGCGAGCGCTGGCGCGGGCCAGACCGACTTCTACCGGCAAGTCGAAGATCAGCGTCAGGTCCGGGCGCAGATCGCCCTGGACGAACGTTTCCAGGGTTGCGATGCGCTCCATCGACAAACCGCGACCGCCACCTTGGTAGGCGTAGGTTGAATCCGTAAAGCGATCGCACAACACCACCGCACCACGCGCCAGCGCCGGGCGAATCACCTCGGCCAGGTGTTGGGCGCGCGCGGCGAACACCAGCAGCAATTCGGTGTCGGGGTTTATGACTTCATCAACCGGCGCCAGCAGCACTTCGCGAATTCGCTCGGCCAACGGCGTGCCGCCCGGTTCGCGGGTCAGCACCACCTCGATACCGGCAGCGCGAAGACGCTCGGCCAGGTATTCGCGATTGGTGCTTTTGCCGGCGCCTTCCGGGCCTTCCAGGGTAATAAACAAGCCAGTCACAGGCAGTCCTTAGTCAGAATTATTGCGGGCTTTGCGGCGCGACTGCATCCGGCGCGGGCTCAGGTGCGGGAGCCGGCTCGGATTCAGGTGCAGGCGTCGGTGCAGGTGCAGTTTCTTGCGGTGCTACCGGGGGCATTGCCTCGGGATCGGGATCAGGCGAAGCCGCCGGAATCGGCGCCTCGGTATCCGACGTTTCGGCACTCGTCGCCTCAGGCGCAGGGATCGGCGCCGGGCTGGAGCGGTAATCGGCACGACGCTTGAGCTGGAACTCGCGCACCGCGTTGTTATGGGCGTCCAGGTCATCGGAGAACACATGGCTGCCATCGCCGCGCGCGACGAAGTACAGGCTGTTGCCTGCCACCGGGTTCAACGCGGCATGGATCGCTTCGCGGCCAACCATGGCAATCGGCGTCGGCGGCAACCCGGAGATCACATAAGTGTTGTACGGGGTCGCTTCCCTGAGATGGGCGCGGGTCAATTTGCCGCTGTAGCGATCACCCAGGCCGTAGATCACCGTCGGGTCGGTCTGCAGCAACATGCCGATCGCCATGCGGCGAACGAAAACACCGGCAATCTGCCCGCGCTCCTGCGGCACGCCGGTTTCCTTTTCCACCAGCGAAGCCATGATCAGCGCTTGATAGGGTTCGGTGTATGGCACGTCGGCAGCGCGTTGATCCCACTCTTTGGCAAGAACTTCGTCGAGGCGGTCATAGGCTTTTTTCAGCAGATCGACGTCGGTCATGCCACGCACAAACCGATAGGTATCCGGAAAGAATCGACCTTCCGGGAAAATCCCGCGGTGACCGAGTTTCTCCATCACCTGGGTGTCGCTCAACCCGTCCAGGGTCTGTTCCAGTTTTTCGTCTTTGGCCAGGGCTGCGCGCACCTGACGAAAATTCCAGCCTTCGACCAGGGTCAGGCTGTACTGAACCATTTCCCCACGCTTCCACAGGTCGATCAACCCCTCGACCGTCATGCCCGGCGTCATGCGGTATTCGCCGCTGTGCAATGGCTGTTTGGGGAGATTGAAGCGCCAGTAAACACGCAGCCAGAACGCGTCCTTGATGACGCCGTCGGCTTCGAGTCGATAGAAGGTGCGGGTGGGTGTCGTGCCTTTGGGCACTTCCAGCAATTTTTCCTGGGTGATGTTTAGCGGTTGTTCCAGCGCCGAATGAATTTTCCAGGCAGAAGCGCCCAGACACAGCCCCGCCAGTACCAATCCGGTTTCCAGCAGCAGCAAGAGTTTACGTCTCACGTATCAAGCATCCAGTAGCGCGCGGGCAATGGTTTGGAGTTTACGGGTGAGCGGCCCAACCGGCCAGCTCAGCGCAGCATAGGCGCGCACCGGCCAAACGCCATACACGCTGTTGCAGACAAAGACTTCATCGGCCCATTGCAGCTGTTCCAGCGTGATGTCAGTAATTTGTGTAGGAATTCCCGACGACTCGGCTTGAGACAATAATTCCGCACGCATCACGCCAGCCACGCCACAGCGTTTCAAATCGGCCGTGATCAACACGCCATCCCGCACCAGGAACAGATTGCTGAACACTCCTTCAATGACACGCCCGGCCTGATCGAGCATCAAGCCTTCGGCATGTTCGGTGTCTTGCCATTCGGCACGGGCAATCACTTGCTCAAGACGGTTCAGGTGTTTGAGCCCGGCGAGCAGCGGTTGCCTGGACAGTCGTGTGGTGCAGGGGAACAGGCGAACGCCCTGCTCTGCATGAACAGCCGGATAAGCAGCAGGAGGATTGCCTTGCAGAATACGTCGGGCCTGGGCCGAAGGATCGGGGGCGTAACCACGCAGGCTGTCGCCGCGCGTGAGGATGAGCTTGAGCACGCCCTCACCCAATGTGACGGCGTAGGCCAACAGTTCGTTGCGGATCAGTTCGTGATTGGCGGTGATAGCCAGCCGCGTGCAACCTTGCGCCAAACGCGCCAGATGCCGGTCCAGCAACAGCGGTTGCCCACCATGCACGGCAATGGTCTCAAACAGACCATCGCCGTAAGCCAGGCCGCGATCCTTCAGCGACAGAGCGTCAGCCGGCTGACCGTCGACCCAGCTCTCCATCAGTCAGCGAACCGACGGAACACCAAAGAGCCATTGGTCCCGCCAAACCCGAAGGAGTTCGACAGCACCACATCGATGTCCATGTTGCGCGCAGTGTGCGGCACGAAATCGAGGTCACAGCCTTCGTCCGGCTCATCGAGGTTGATGGTGGGCGGCGCTACCTGGCTGTTGATCGCCAGCACGCTGAAGATCGCTTCGACTGCACCCGCCGCACCCAACAGGTGACCGGTCATGGATTTGGTCGAACTGACTGCCAGCTTGTAGGCGTGATCGCCAAACACCGACTTGATTGCACAGGCTTCAGCCAGGTCACCGGCCGACGTCGAGGTACCGTGGGCATTGATGTACTGAACCTGATCGGCATTGACCTTGGCATCGCGCAGGGCATTGGTGATACAACGTGCGGCACCCGCACCGTCCGCCGGTGGCGAGGTCATGTGGTAAGCATCGCCACTGGTGCCAAAGCCGATCAACTCGGCATAGATGGTCGCGCCACGCGCCTTGGCGTGTTCCAGCTCTTCGAGCACCAGAGCACCGGCACCGTCGGACAACACGAAGCCATCACGGCCTTTGTCCCAAGGACGGCTGGCACGGGTCGGCTCGTCGTTGCGGGTCGACAGCGCACGGGAAGCACCAAAGCCGCCCATGCCCAAACCGCATGCCGCCATTTCGGCGCCGCCGGCAATCATCACGTCAGCTTCGTCATACATGATGTTGCGAGCAGCCATGCCGATGCAGTGCGTACCGGTGGTACACGCTGTGGCGATGGCGTAGTTAGGCCCCTGTACACCCAAGTGGATGGACAGAAAACCGGAAATCATATTGATGATCGAGCCAGGCACGAAAAACGGAGAAATCCGTCGTGGGCCAGAGTCATGCAGAGTGCGGCTGGTTTCTTCGATGTTGGTCAGACCGCCAATACCCGAACCCATGGCCACGCCGATGCGCTCGCGATTGGCATCGGTGACTTCAAGACCTGCGTTACGCACAGCCTGAAAACCTGCGGCCAGACCGTATTGAATAAACAGGTCGAGCTTGCGAGCTTCCTTGACCGACAGGTATTCCTCGACATTGAAGCCCTTTACCGAGCCGCCAAAACGGGTGGAATAGGCAGAAAGGTCGGTGTGTTCGATCAGACCAATGCCACTGCGGCCAGCCAGAATGCCCTGCCAACTGCTCGGCACATCCGTGCCCAGTGGCGACAACATACCCATACCGGTGACTACGACGCGTCTACGCGACACAGCACTCTCCTTTTTTCAAATGACGACTTTGCATCAGGCCTAAAGAAAAAACCGCACGCCGTGATGGCAGTGCGGTTTTTCCATGACAGCAAGCAACGATTACAAACTATTACGCCTGGTGGCTAGTAACGTAGTCGATTGCAGCTTGTACAGTAGTGATCTTCTCAGCTTCTTCGTCAGGGATTTCGGTCTCGAATTCCTCTTCCAGAGCCATCACCAGCTCAACGGTGTCAAGGGAGTCGGCACCCAGGTCTTCAACGAAGGAAGCAGTGTTAACCACTTCTTCTTCTTTAACGCCCAGTTGCTCAGCAACGATTTTCTTGACGCGCTCTTCGATGGTGCTCATACCTTGTTTTCACTCCTAATGGACAAATTCAGGCAGCTGGCCAGTGGGTAAGTGTATAGAAAGACTTTTCAGCTTTTCAACTGAAAGCTTCACTCCTCAAACCCGACAGCCCTCTGCCTATAAATAGATTGCAGCTTTATAACGGATTTTAGACAGCTCGTATGACATTTTTTTGAAGCGATCCGTCACATTTAACTCATGTACATCCCGCCGTTCACCGGGATTGTAGCCCCAGTAACGTAAGCCGCACCGTCGGATGCAAGAAAAGCGACCACAGACGCGATCTCTTGTGCTTGCCCCAGACGGCCCAGCGGAATTTGCGTCTGCAAGGCTTCACGCTGTGCCTCGGGCAGTTCGCGGGTCATGTCGGTATCGATGAACCCTGGGGCCACCGAGTTTACCGTAATCGACCGCGAACCGACTTCACGTGCCAGTGCACGACTGAAACCTTCCAGACCGGCCTTGGCGGCTGCGTAGTTTACTTGGCCAGCGTTGCCCATGGCACCCACTACCGAGCCAATACTGATAATTCGTCCCCAACGGGCTTTGGTCATACCGCGCAAAACGCCCTTGGACAGGCGGAACAGACTGTTCAGGTTGGTATCGACGACATCATGCCACTCGTCGTCTTTCATGCGCATCATCAGGTTATCGCGGGTGATACCGGCATTGTTGACCAGGATCGCCGGCGCACCGAACTGTGCCGTGATCTCTGCCAGCACCGCGGCAACGGATTCGTCGCTGGTGACATTGAGTTCCAGACCGGTGCCTTGAACACCGTTTTCCTTCAGGTTGGCGGCAATACGCTCGGCACCCGAGGCAGAGGTCGCAGTGCCGATAACGATGGCACCCTGACGACCCAGTTCCAGGGCGATAGCCTGGCCGATACCGCGGCTCGCACCGGTGACCAGTGCAACTTTACCTTGCAGACTCATGCAAGTTTCTCCTGATTCAGGCCTGCGCTGCACGGGCGGCAGCGAAAGCGTCTGGGGTATTGAGGTTGGATGTCGATACGCCTTCGGCGCAGCGTTTGTTCAGGCCGGCCAGCACTTTGCCAGGTCCGCATTCGACCAGATTGGTCGCGCCCTTGGCTGCCAGCGCCTGGACCGATTCGACCCAGCGTACAGGCTTGTAGAGCTGCTCAAGCAGATCGCGCTTGAGGGTTTCCAGATCGGCCGGCACATCGGCACTGACGTTCTGGACCACAGGAATCTGCGGCACCTGCCAGTCGATCGCGGCGATCGACGCAGCGAAACGCTCGGCGGCCGGGCGCATCAGTTCGCAGTGGGACGGCACACTGACCGGCAACGGCATGGCGCGCTTGGCACCACGAGCCTTGCAGCCTTCAATGGCACGCTCGACCGCGGCCTTGGCACCGGCGATAACCACTTGGCCCGGGGAGTTGAAATTCACCGCACTGACCACTTCGCCTTGCGCCGCTTCGGCACAGGCTGCCAGCACGTCAGCATCGTCCAGACCGAGGATAGCGGCCATGCCGCCCTGCCCGGCCGGAACGGCTTCTTGCATCAGCTTACCCCGGGTTTCAACCAGCTTCACCGCGTCGCCCAGACTCAAGCTGCCCGCAGCGACCAGGGCGCTGTATTCGCCCAGGCTGTGACCGGCAACATAAGCCGGACGCGCGCCACCTTCAGCCAGCCACAGACGCCACAAGGCGATCGAGGCGGTCAGAATGGCCGGTTGGGTTTTATCGGTTTGATTGAGTTGCTCTTCCGGCCCTTGCTGGGTCAGCGCCCACAGGTCGTAACCCAGGGCATCGGAAGCTTCTTTGAATGTTTCGAGGACAACCGGATGTTGCGCGCCCAACTCGGCCAGCATGCCGAGGGACTGCGAACCCTGTCCTGGAAAGACGAATGCGAGGGAAGCAGACATGTAACAAGCCCCTAATGATCTTGTCGTCGGAGAATTGACGTCCCGCTATGGGGGACGCAAGAAACTGACAGTTGGATGGCCAAATGAACTGAGCGGTCACATTTAAGCATTGTCCGACGAAAACACCTAAAGCAACAAATCCTCCAGCCGACCGTGAATACGCTCCGGCAGGTTTTCCTGAATCTCGATCAGTGCTCGGGAAATGGCGCTCTGGAACCCCTGAACTCCGGCCGATCCGTGACTTTTCACGACAATTCCTTGCAACCCGAGAAAGCTTGCACCGTTGTGCCGAGCGGGCGCCAGATCGGCTTGCAGGCGCTTCATCAACGGCAGCGCGAGGGCACCGACCAATTTCGAGGCGAGGTTTTGCCTGAACAGCGCTTCAATGCGCCCGGCAATCATGGTCGCCAGACCTTCGCTGGATTTAAGCAGGATATTGCCGACAAAACCGTCACACACCACCACATCGGCCTCGCCACGGTACAAGCCGTCACCTTCGACAAAACCGATGTAATTGATGCCACGGGCCGCCTGCAACAAAGTGGCGGCCAGCTTGACCTGCTGATTGCCCTTGATGTCTTCGGTGCCGATGTTCAGCAGCGCCACACGCGGCCGGACAATACCGAGCGTTTCGGCCGCCACCGACCCCATGACCGCGAACTGCAGCAAGTGCTCGGCGCTGCAATCGACGTTGGCGCCCAGATCGAGCAACTGGCAATAACCCTTCTGAGTCGGAATCGCCGCCACCATCGCCGGACGATCAATACCCGGCAAGGTTTTGAGCACAAACCGCGACAACGCCATCAGCGCACCGGTATTGCCAGCGCTGACACAGGCCTGAACCTTGCCATCGCGCAATAACTCGAGCGCCACGCGCATCGACGAGTCGGGCTTGCCGCGCAGGGCCTGCGCAGGCTTCTCGTCCATGGTGATGACTTCAGACGCAGGCACAATCGACAGGCGCGAGCGATCCACAGCCGACTGGCCAGAGAGCAATTCTTCAAGAAGAGAGGGTTGACCGACGAGGGTCAGGTGCAGCGAGGGTGTTGCAGACAGGCAAGCAAGGCTGGCCTGAACAATGCTGCGGGGACCGAAGTCCCCGCCCATTGCGTCAATCGCGATGACTTGAGCAGACAAGGATTACTCGTCAGCGCCCTTGTCGATCACTTTACGACCACGGTATACGCCTTCTGGCGATACGTGGTGACGCAGGTGAACTTCACCGGTGGTTTTTTCTACAGACAGGGTGCTAGCCTCGAGAGCGTCGTGCGAACGGCGC
This sequence comes from Pseudomonas sp. S2_F03, assembly GCF_054668335.1. Taxonomy (NCBI): domain Bacteria; kingdom Pseudomonadati; phylum Pseudomonadota; class Gammaproteobacteria; order Pseudomonadales; family Pseudomonadaceae; genus Pseudomonas; species Pseudomonas sp. S2_F03. The sequence continues at coordinate 1,264,748 of NZ_CP162759.1, forward strand.
ATGTCACGGGCAGAGCGGGATTTTTTGTTCTGCTGAACAGCCATAATTGATTAACTCCTAAACGTTTGGGTCACGCTTTAACTGCGCCAATACACTGAACGGGTTGGACCGCGTTACCTCGTCCTCGCTCGGTTCGGGCTCATCGAGACCCGCCGGCTGCTGGCATTCTTCCGGATGATGAGCAGGCACAATGGGCAAGGCGAGCAGAAGCTCCTCCTCGATCAGTGACTGCAGATCCAAAGGATCTTCGCCCAGTTCCAGCACGTCATAACCTTTCGGCAACGACTGGGTATTCGCACCCTCCTTCACCACAGCATAACTGCATTCGCTATGGATCGGCAGGGTGACCAGCTCAAGACAACGCTGGCAAACCATTTTGACTTCGGTGTCGATAAAGCTGTGGATGACCACAGATTTACGTTCATCTCGTTCAAAAACGAATTTAGCCTGCACCGTACCGACAGTATCGGAAAGCGGGTCGCAGAGTCTCTCCAAATCGGCCAGCAGCAGTTCACCTTGAAGGGTGGTGCCACGGTCAGCCAATTTGCGCGGGTCAACGTGAGGTGGAATCGGGTCATTCAACATAGGCGCAGCATTATAGGGATGCCCCCGGCCATGTCAAAGGAAATTCAGCCCTGTCCGTCACTTGCAAGCCTCCGCTAGAATCCGGACCTGACTTTTGGAGTTGCGCATGCTGCCTTTACTACTCGCTTCAAGCTCGGTGTATCGCCGGGAATTACTGGCCCGCCTGCAGCTGCCATTCACCTGCAGCTCGCCGGATATCGACGAAAACCATCGTCCGGGCGAGCCCGCCATTGAACTGGTCAAGCGCCTCGCCAAAGAAAAAGCCCTGGCACTGATGGGCAGCCATACCGCTCACCTAATCATCGGCTCCGACCAGGTCGCGGTACTCGGCGAGCGGATTATCGGCAAACCCCACACCTTCGAAAAGGCCCGCGAGCAATTGCTGGCCGCCAGCGGTGCCAGCGTGACCTTCCTGACCGGCCTGGCGCTGCTCAACAGCCAGACAGGCGAATGCCAGGTTGATTGCGTGCCGTTCACCGTGCACATGCGCACGCTGGATCAGGCGCGCATCGAACGCTACCTGCGCGCCGAGCAGCCCTACGACTGCGCTGGCAGCTTCAAGGCGGAAGGCTTGGGGGTGAGTCTGTTTCAAAGCACAGAAGGCCCTGACGCTACCAGCCTGATCGGCCTGCCACTGATCCGCCTGATCGATATGTTGCTAGCCGAAGGCGTGCAAATCCCTGACCACCACAATCGTGTAGCAGCTGGCGAAGCCTGCGTTCGAGTGCGCAGCGCTCGCCAAACCATATGCCGCGACCTGTCAGGCAAACCGCGAAATCCGGATTTGCGAGCGCTACGCACTCGAACGCAGGCTTCGCCAGCTGCTACAGAGACCGCACAGGTATTAAAAAAACCGGCCACCTGGGCCGGTTTTTAATGCCAAAGGAGATCAGCGCATTGATGGACCGTGAAACCCCATCCACATCGCCAATTGCTCCGCAACGCTGGCACCGAGCTTCTTCGAGAAACGATCGAACGGCGATTCCTGAACGGTGAAGTCCACCAGCTCCTTCTCGCCAATCACGTCACGGGCCACCGAACTGGCATTGCCCAGACCATCGATCAAACCGAGCGGCAGCGCCTGCTCACCGTTCCAGACCAACCCGGAGAACAGCTCCGGATGCTCTTTGTCCTTCAGGCGATCGCCACGACCCTTCTTCACGCTGTTGATGAATTGCTGGTGCGTGGTGTCCAGCACACCCTGCCAGAACTGAGTTTCTTCAGGCTTCTGCGGCTGGAACGGATCGAGGAACGACTTGTGCTCACCCGAGGTGTAGGTACGACGCTCGACACCCAGCTTCTCCATGGTACCGACAAAACCATAGCCGGCCGCCGTCACACCAATGGAACCCACCAGGCTCGCCTTGTCGGCGTAGATCTGATCCGCCGCACTGGCGATGTAGTAAGCACCCGAAGCCCCCAGATCCGAAATCACCGCATACACCTTGGTATCAGGATGCAGGCCACGCAGGCGGACGATTTCGTCATACACATAACCCGACTGCACCGGACTGCCGCCCGGGCTGTTGATGCGCAGCACGATGCCTTTGACTTTCTCGTCCTCAAAGGCAGCACGCAGGCTGCCGACGATGTTGTCAGCACTGGCCGGCTCCTTGTCGGCGATCATGCCCGTCACATCGATCAATGCCGTGTAGTTGGTGCTGCGGGTCGCGCTCTTTTCCATGTCCATCAGCGGCGTAAACAGGATCAGCGCGACAAACAGGTACACGAAGGTCAGCAGCTTGAAGAATATCCCCCAGCGGCGAGACCTGCGTTGTTCCTGCACACCCGCCAGCAGAGTCTTTTCCAGCAGCTTCCAGCTTTTCTCGTCACCGCTCTGCGCACTCGACTTGTCAGGCGCCTTCCATTCGTCGGTCATGACATCTACCCCAGCAAAAACCTGTTAAGCCCGCTGATTCAGCCAGGCATGCAATTCTGAAAAACGATCAATGGCCAGCGCCGGCTCGAACACTTTCAGCGCCTCGATCGATTGCGCGCCATAGCTGACTGCAACCGAATCCATGCCGGCGTTGCGCGCCATCTGCAAGTCGAAGGACGAATCGCCGACCATCAACGCTTGCTCAGGGCGAACCTCGCAGTGGGCGAGAATCTGCTCAAGCATCAGCGGATGAGGCTTGCTCGCGGTTTCGTCGGCGGCACGGGTAATGTCGAAATAGTCTTCCCACCCGTGAGACTTCAGCACCCGATCCAGCCCGCGACGCGCCTTGCCGGTCGCCACAGCCAAATGATACCCCTCGGCACGGAACGCCTCCATCGACTCGACGACCCCCTCGAACAACGGCGAAGGCACCGCCTCCGAAGCGATGTAGTGATCGGCATAGTGCTGACGAAACGCTACCAGTTCGGCGTCGCCAATCTCCGGATACAGGGTGCGAATCGCTTCCGGTAAACCGAGACCGATAATGCCCTTGACGGCAAAGTCGTCACGCAACGGATACCCGGAGCGTTCGGACGCGACATGCATCGCCTCGACAATCCGACCAATGGAATCGGCCAGCGTGCCGTCCCAATCGAAAATCAGCAGTTTGTAATCAGAGGGGCGCACTCAATCGCTCCACGGTCTTGGCCCACATCTCATCCACCGGCGCCTGCAATTTCAGCTCGCCACCATCGGGCAGCGGCACAGTCAGCATGTAGGCGTGCAAGAACAGGCGCTTGCCGCCCAAATCACGGATCTCTTTGCTGAAATCGTCATCGCCGTACTTGGTGTCGCCGGCAATGCAATGCCCGGCGTGCAGGGTATGGACGCGGATCTGGTGAGTGCGGCCGGTGATCGGCTTGGCTTCGATCAGGGTGGCAAAGTCGCCGAAGCGGCGCAGGACCTTGAACACGGTCACCGACTCCTTCCCCTCCTCCTCGTCGACCTCGACCATGCGCTCGCCGGAGCGCAGATTGCTCTTGCCCAGCGACGCACGAACCTGCTTGATCGAGGCCGCCCAGTTACCGCGGACCAGCGCCATGTAGCGCTTGTCGACGCCATCGCCGCGCAATGCCGTGTGCAAATGGCGCAGCATGCTGCGCTTCTTGGCGATCATCAGCAGGCCGGAGGTGTCACGGTCGAGACGGTGGACCAGCTCCAGCTCCTTGCAATCGGGACGCAACTGACGAAAGGCTTCGATCACTCCATAAGTCAGGCCGCTGCCGCCATGAACCGCAATGCCGCAAGGCTTGTTGATCACGATCAGCGCCTTGTCTTCGAAGACAATCGAGGCTTCGAGGCGCTGCAGCAGGCCTTGGGCCAGCGGCACCGGCTCGTCGCGCTCAGGCACGCGAACCGGCGGCACGCGCACGATATCGCCCGCCTGCAGCTTGTATTCGGGCTTGATCCGTCCCTTGTTCACACGCACTTCGCCTTTACGCAAAATGCGGTAAATCAAGGTCTTGGGCACGCCTTTGAGCCGAGCGAGAAGGAAGTTGTCAATACGTTGGCCGGCATATTCCGGCGAGACCTCCAGCAGCTGTACCGCTGGGGTCGGAGGGGTTGTAGTCGTCATGGCGCGGATGATAACAATTTTTTATGGAATTGAAGCACTTAATCATTGCTGCTATAGTCGCGAACGCCGCCAAAAGCGGCCTGGACAGCGGACCAACGGTCAAAAACCGGCCCTGACCAACGCAATTCACCAGGACGTGAGGCCGTCCTACGGGGCTTTCGCTACGTAACGGTGGAGTTTGCAGCTGTAACGAGCGCAGGTGACATGAGGCCTGAATCAAGCCGCAAAGCAGAGTTTTCACTCGCCTTGCGAGCCAATATTCACGGCCAGTTCACAAAGTGCAGTCAGCGACGAACGACCCCGAGCGAACGCTTCGGAAACAACGCCTAAATTAGCCATGATGCGTGACCTCCCCCTTCGGAGCTCACGGTAAATGCCAACCCGCTGCGGATTCTGCGCGCGGCAGCACCCGAATTATCAGGGATACGTGTAGGGTGGAGATGCACAACCGCTGGACTGTGTAGCAATAGGCTTTATCAAGACGCTTCATCTCGTCCACAGCCGCTGGTTGATTCCTCCTCCTGACTGAGTGCTTAAGTAGCCACAGCAAGCAGGACGCGTACGTCGCGACACCGACCCAATTGGTCGGGGTTCGCTAGACACTGGAGTGGCCAACCACTCCTGACGCACCTGACACCGACCGTGAGAAGTCGTGTGTGCCGAACGCCGTTTCCGGCAGCCCGGAAACCGACGGTACTACATGAAAAGAATGCTGATTAACGCAACTCAACCCGAAGAGTTGCGTGTTGCACTGGTAGATGGCCAACGCCTCTACGACCTGGACATCGAATCCGGTGCACGCGAGCAGAAGAAGGCCAACATCTATAAAGGCCGGATTACTCGCATCGAACCAAGCCTTGAGGCTGCCTTTGTCGATTTCGGCTCCGAGCGCCACGGCTTCCTGCCCCTCAAAGAAATCTCCCGCGAATACTTCAAGAAAGCCCCCGAAGGCCGCGTCAATATCAAGGACGTCCTGAGCGAAGGCCAGGAAGTCATCGTTCAGGTCGAAAAAGAAGAACGTGGCAACAAGGGCGCCGCCCTGACCACCTTCATCAGCCTGGCCGGTCGTTACCTCGTTCTGATGCCGAACAACCCGCGTGCCGGCGGTATCTCCCGTCGCATTGAAGGTGAAGAGCGCAACGAACTGCGTGAAGCCCTGAACGGCCTGGTTGCCCCGGCCGACATGGGCCTGATCGTTCGCACTGCCGGCCTTGGCCGCAGCAGCGAAGAAATGCAGTGGGACCTCGATTACCTGCTGCAACTCTGGACCGCCATCAAAGAAGCCTCGCTGGATCGCTCCGCGCCGTTCCTGATTTACCAGGAAAGCAACGTGATCATCCGCGCCATCCGCGATTACCTGCGCCAGGACATCGGCGAAGTGCTGATCGACAGCGTTGAAGCCCAGGACGAAGCCCTGACCTTCATCCGCCAGGTGATGCCGCAGTACGCCAGCAAGATCAAGCTGTACGAGGACAGCGTTCCGCTGTTCAACCGTTTCCAGATCGAAAGCCAGATCGAGACCGCTTTCCAGCGCGTCGTTGAACTGCCTTCCGGCGGTTCCATCGTTATCGATCCGACCGAAGCCCTGGTGTCCATCGACATCAACTCGGCGCGCGCCACCAAAGGCAGCGACATCGAAGAAACCGCACTGCAGACCAACCTTGAAGCCGCCGAAGAAATCGCCCGTCAGTTGCGCCTGCGCGACATCGGCGGCCTGATCGTCATCGACTTCATCGACATGACCCCTGCCAAGAACCAGCGCGCCGTGGAAGAGAAAGTCCGCGAATGCCTGGAAGCCGACCGCGCTCGCGTGCAAGTCGGTCGCATCTCGCGCTTCGGCCTGCTGGAAATGTCCCGTCAACGCCTGCGTCCATCGCTGGGCGAAAGCAGCGGCATCGTTTGCCCGCGTTGCAACGGCACCGGCATCATCCGTGATGTTGAATCGCTGTCGCTGGCCATTCTTCGCCTGATCGAAGAAGAAGCCCTGAAAGACCGCACCGCCGAAGTTCGCGCACAAGTGCCAATCCCGGTTGCTGCGTTCCTGCTCAACGAAAAACGCAACTCGATTACCAAGATCGAACTGCGTACCCGTGCCCGCATCGTCATTCTGCCGAACGACCACCTCGAAACGCCGCACTTCGAAGTTCAGCGTCTGCGCGATGACAGCCCGGAAGCCAGCATCAATCAGTCCAGCTACGAAATCGCTGCTGCCGCTGCCGAAGTCGAAGAAGTCCAGCCAGCCGCAGCGACCCGCACCCTGGTTCGCCAGGAAGCGGCGGTCAAGACCGCTCCGGCCCGCGCCAACGCTCCGGTTCCGACCGAAGTCGTTGCCGCGCCAGTAGCCGCACCGGCTGCCGTGCCAGAACCAAGCCTGTTCAAAGGCCTAGTGAAGTCACTGGTCAGCCTGTTCGCGACCAAGGAAGAGCCTGTTGCTCCGGTTGTGGTTGAAAAACCAGCGACCACCGAGCGCCCGGCCCGTAACGAAGAACGTCGCAACGGTCGTCAGCAGAGCCGCAACCGTAATGGTCGCCGCGACGAAGAGCGCAAGCCTCGTGAGGAACGTGCACCGCGTGAAGAACGCGCACCACGTGAGCCACGCGAAGTCCGTGAAGAAACCCCGGCCGTAGCTCGTGAAGAACGTGCTCCACGCGAAGAACGCGCACCACGCGCCCCTCGCGAAGAACGTGCACCGCGCGCTCCACGCGAAGACCGCAAGCCACGTGGCGATCGTGAAGAACGCCCGGTTCGTGAACTGCGCGAGCCTCTGGATACTGCTCCGGCCGCTGCGGCTACCGCTGAAGAGCGTCCGGCTCGTCAGCCACGTGAAGAACGCGCTCCACGCCCACCGCGTGAAGAACGTCAGCCACGTGCAGAACAAGCTGCTGCCGCCGTTGCTGAAGAAGAGCTGACCTCCAACGAAGAGCAACTGCAGGAAGACGGTCAGGAAGGCGCCGAAGGCGATCGTCCACGCCGCCGCTCCCGTGGCCAGCGTCGTCGCAGCAACCGTCGCGAGCGTCAACGCGATGCCAACGGCAACGTGATCGAAGGTTCGGAAGAATCCGAAGGTAACGAAGCGGGCGAAAGCAACGAAGCACCAACCACTGCCGATCTGGCCGCCGGCCTGGCTGTTACCGCAGCCGTTGCCAGCACCGTGATCAGCGCACCGGCTGAAGCACAAGCTCACGAGCAAGCTGAACGCGCCAGTGCATCTGTTCAGGAAACGGCTCCGGTTGAAGCGCCAGTGGTTGAAGCAACGACTCCGGTCGAAGCGACTGCCGCTCCGGAAATCGAAGTGGCTCCGGTTCGTGAAGCGTTCGTTCGTGAAGAAGCCCAATCTGTAGTTGAAGCGACTGTCGTCGCCGAGCCAGTGGTTGCTGCCGAGCCTGCTGCCGAAACCGTCACTGAAACCGTGACCGAAGCTGTTCGCGAAGTTCGTGAAGAACAAACCGCGTTCAACTGGGTTGCCGAGCCGGTTGCTGTTGAAGCGCCAGCACCGGTGGCTGAAGCTGAAGTAGCTGAAGCGATGGTTTCCGAGCCCGTAGTCGTGGCTGCCGAACCTGCTCCAGTGGTTGAAGCACCGGCTCCGGTTGTTGCCGAAGTGGCTGAACCTGCTGTTGAAGTGGCCCCAGTCAGCGCCCTGACGCCAAGCGGCCGTGCACCGAACGACCCGCGTGAAGTGCGTCGTCGCAAGCGTGAAGAAGAGCGTCTGCAGAGGGAAGCCGAACTGGCTGCCACTGCTGCTCCGGTTGAAGCGCCTGTCGCTGCAGAGCCAGCGCCGGTTGTTGCTGAAGTGGTCGAAGCGGCACCTGCCGAATCGGTCATCGAGGAAGCACCTCGCTCCGTTCAGGAAGCAGTAGAGCAACACGAACAAGCCCAGGAAAAAGAGCACGAGCCTAAACCACTCGTCTAACATCCTCGGTTATTAAAAAGCCCCGCCTGGTGATCCAGGCGGGGCTTTTTTATGTCTGTTGCCTCGTTCCCACAGGCGATCTATCCCGGCTTGTAGATCAGCGCTTCAGGCACATCCACATCCCACAATACCCCTGGATCATCCACTGCCACTTCGATCACCCTGCCCTGCGCAAACAACGGCTTGGCCCCACGATCTCCCGACAGCGCCATCAACGCCGAGCAAAAGATGCGACCAAATCCCACCGGATGCCCAAACTCACCCTCCAGCACCGGCACGCTGATCGCATCGTCAGTCACGCCCGCCAGCACTGCTTCAATCGTGGACGGCAGGATAAACGGCATATCCCCCAACACCATCAGCCAGCCACTGAGCTGCGCACACGCCGCCACGCCGGCTGCGATGCTGTCACCCATGCCCGTCGCTTCGATCAGTACAATCTCGCAGCCATACGCCTGAGCCATGCGAATCACTTGCGGGCGATCCGCAGTCGTCACCAACACGCGCTTATCCAGCGAAGCCGGCAGGTTCACCAATACCTGCTCAATCACCGAGCGAACAGCACCGTCGCGCCCCGTGCAATCGGCCAACAACTTGTCCTTCTCAGCCCCCGCCACCTGACGAAAACGACTGCCCTGCCCCGCCGCCAGCACAATCACGCCGATGGGTTCATTCATAAAGCCTCCCGCAACGGCTTTTTCTGCTTCAGTTCAACGCCGTTCTTGATCGCGACAATTTCCGCCATCAATGACAAGGCGATTTCTGCCGGACTGTGGCTGCCAATGTGCAACCCGATCGGCCCGTGCAGGCGCTCGATGGATTGTGGCGACAAGCCCAACTGAGCGAGGTTCTCCCTGCGCTTCAGGCTGTTGACCCGCGAGCCCAGTGCGCCGACATAAAAGGCCTTGGAGTCGAGGGCCGTGAGCAGTGCCATGTCATCCAGACGCGGGTCGTGAGTCAGGGCGACGATGGCCGTGCGCTCGTCGGTCTGGATGTTCAGCACCGCTTCGTCCGGCATGCCCGGTACGAAGCGTCCGTGTTGTGCTTCCCAACCGTAGACGAATTCGGTGCGTGGATCGCAGATCAACACTTCGAAATCCAGCAGCCGCGCCATTTCGGCGACGTAACGGGACAATTGCCCCGCACCGATCAGCAACAGGCGCCAACGCGGGCCATAAATAGCGCGCAGCGTATGGCCATCAAAACTCAGCACATCGGCCTTGTCCGCCGCCTGCAAAGCCACTTCGCCGGTCGCGATATCCAGCGAACGTGCGACGATTTCATGGGCTTCGCAGCGCGCCAGCAACTCAGCGACCCAGGCCGGGTCGCCGACCCGCTCTTCGGTCAGGCGCAACGTACCGCCGCACGGCAAACCAAACCGCGCGGCCTCCTCGCGAGTGACACCGTAGGTGATCAACTGAACGGGCGGTCCGTCGGCCGGAATACGCCCGTCGTGCAGACGGGCAATCAGATCATCCTCGACACAACCGCCCGACACCGAGCCAATCACCACGCCATCTTCACGCAACGCCAACATGGCACCCGGTGCCCGAGGCGCGGTGCCCCAGGTCTGGACCACGCTGTACAGCACCACTCGCTGACCGGCGCGGCGCCATTCAAGCACGCTGCGCAGGACGTTCAGATCGACGCTATCCATCAGGTGGTAGCCTTCTGCCAACCTTGCAGTTGATAGCGAACCGGCAGGTTGCGGATGCGCTTGCCGGTGGCGGCAAAGATTGCATTGCACAGTGCCGGCGCAATCGGCGGCACACCTGGTTCCCCGACACCGCCCAACGGCACAACCCCTGGCGGCGTGACCAAATGAACGGCAACTTCCTTGGGCGCCAGGGACATGCGCGCCACTTCGTACATGTGGAAGTTGTCCTGCTGGACCTTGCCGTCCTTGAAGCTGATTTCTCCCAGCACCGCGTTGCCCAGGCCCATGACGCAAGCGCCCTCGAACTGCGAGCGGATACGCTCAGGGTTGATTTGCGGCCCGCAATCCACGGCGATGTCGGCCTTGTGCACAATCAGCGTGCCGTCGTCTTTGACTTCGACCTCGATCGCGGCAGCCACATAAGTGACAAAGCTGTAATGCACGGCCAGGCCCAGGCCTCGGCCCTTGGGCATTTCACGGCCCCAACCGGCGGCTTTGGCCGCGGTTTCCAGCACTGTGCGCAGGCGCGCGGTGTCGATTGGATAACGCTCGGGGGATTCGCCGTAGTTCCACCCGTCACTCAACGTTCTTGGATCGATCTGACGGTCAGGGCCGATCAGCTTGATCTGGTACTTGAGCGGATCCTGCCCGGCCTTGTGCGCCAGCTCATCGACAAAACTTTGAATCGCAAAGCCGTGCGGGATATTCGATACCGAGCGATACCAGCCGACGCGGGTATGAACCGTGGCTTCCGGGTTTTCCAGGCGCACGTTGGGAATCGCGTAGGCCATGTTGGTGAACCCCATGCCCAGCTCGAACGCCGCCTCGTGGTTCATGCCTGGTGCAAACAGCGCGGTGATGCTCGGGGCCACGGTGCGGTGCAGCCAGGCGGATGGCAGGCCGTCCTTGTTCAGACTGGCTTTGAGGTACTCGACCGACACAGTGTGGAAATAGGAACAGTGGATGTCGTCTTCACGGGTCCATTGCACCCGCACAGCCTTGCCGGGAAACTCTTCAGCGAGGATGGCGGCTTCAATGATGAAGTCAGGTTTGGATTTGCGACCAAAACCGCCACCCAGCAAGGTCACGTTGAACGTCACGTTATCGAAGGGAATGCCCAGGCGTTCGCCGATCCTGGTGCGGGTCACCTGCGGCGCCTGACTCGGCCCCCAGGCTTGGCAGACACCGTCCTTGAAGCGGGCAATGGCGACCATCGGCTCCATGGGTGCCTGAGCCAGATGCGGCAAGTAGTAAGACGCGTCGAAAGTACTGTCGGCACTGCTCAAAGCCTCTTCGATGTTGCCGGTATTGCGTACCACTTTGCCGGGCTTGAGGGACGCCGCTTCCAGTTCCTTGCGATAGGCAATGGAGTCATAACTGGCGTTCGGACCGTCGTCCCACTCGATCTTCAGCGCATCACGCCCTTTGATCGCGGCCCATGTGTTGCTGGCCACCACGGCCACACCGCCCAAGGGTTGAAACTCGGACGGCAGCGGGCGGCCTTCGATCTGCAGGACTTTGATCACGCCCGGAACTTGCAGCGCGGCGCTGGAATCAACGGATTTGACCTTGCCGCCGTACACCGCCGGACGCGCAATGGTGGCGTAGAGCATGCCGTCAAAATGCACGTCGGCACCGTAAATGGCGCGGCCATTGACGATGTCGGCGCCATCGATGGCCTTGATTCCTTCCTTGCCGATGTAGCGAAACTCTGACGGCTGCTTGAGCCGCAGACTGTCACGGGCCGGCACGGCCAGCGCACCCGCCGCTGCGGCCAGGGCGCCATAGCCCAGCTCACGCCCGGTCGGCTGGTGAATCACTTTATGCAATTGCGCTCGGCACTCGGCGACCGGCACTTTCCACTGCGCGGCAGCGGCTTGTTCCAGCATGGTTCGCGCGGCGGCACCGCAACGGCGCATCGGTTCAAACCAGTGACGCATGCTGCGGGAACCGTCGGTGTCCTGATTGCCGAAACGTACTTCGTCGCCCGGCGCCTGCTGCACCTTCATCATCGACCAGTCGGCGTCGAGTTCATCGGCCACCACCATCGTCAGGCTGGTGCGCACGCCCTGGCCCATTTCTGAACGGTTGCAGACCACCGTTACCATCCCATCGGCAGCAATGCTGATGTACACCTTCGGATCATCGACCCAACCGTGCGGCATGCCCTCGGCGCCAAACTGCTTCGGCTCCTCGGCCAAAGCGTCTTGCCAACCCCAACTCGCAGCCAGCACCAATGCGCTGGTGGCGCCCACACCCTTGAGAAAACCCCGGCGACTCAAATTACTGAGATTACTCAGGGCAAAATCATTCGGTAACTGGCTCATGCCTTGGCCTCCTTCAAGTGTATGGAAGCCTGACGGATGGCAGTCTTGATGCGGTTGTAAGTGCCGCAGCGGCAAATGTTACCGACCATTGCCTCTTCGATTTGAGCGTCGGTGGGATCGGGATTGGTCTTGAGCAGTGCCGTCGCGGACATGATCTGCCCGCCCTGGCAGAAACCGCACTGGGCCACGGCGGTGTCGAGCCAGGCTTGCTGGACAATCTTGCCTATCGGGTCGTTGTGCAATTCGTCGATGGTCGTGACGTTTTGCCCGAATGCGGAACCGACGGTCGTGATGCAAGCCCGTGCGGGTTGACCGTTGATATGAATCGTACAGGCGCCGCACAGGCCCATGCCGCAGCCGAATTTCGTGCCGGGATGGCCGCCCGCAACATCGCGGATAGCCCAGAGCAACGGCATCTCGTCCGCCACATCCATTTTGTAAGGTTGTCCGTTGAGAATCAGGGTATTCATGGGCACGCCCGCATAGTTCTTGAGGTATGGGGTCGAGCAATCTGCCGTTGGGTCTTGGTTCGTAACACGCAGATCGACTCAAGCTGAGGCTCTCTTTTGCGACGGGAACGTCTGCACCGGGCCTTTAGTGGAGCAAGTGCTAGCATCGTTAGGTGGCTAAGTTAACCCAGCATTAACAAAAAAGCCCTGTACGGTTGAAGGCGTACAGGGCTTTGAGATCAGTCTTGAAAGCGTAGCCTCAGTACTGATTGGGCTCCATTTCCAGGTCGACATGGAAACGTTCCGATATGTCTTTCTGGATACGCTGCGCCAGTCTGAGCAATTGCAGGCCCGTCGCGCTGCCGTAATTGACCAGCACCAACGCCTGCAACTTGTGCACGCCAGCGTCGGCATCGCGGAAGCCTTTCCACCCTGCCCGTTCGATCAACCAGCCTGCAGCCAGCTTCATTTGACCGTCCGGTTGTGCGTAGGCGACCAGGTCCGGGTATTCGCCCTTGAGCTGTGCGACCAGTGCCGCGGGCACCAACGGGTTTTTGAAGAAACTGCCCGCATTGCCCAGCAAGGCCGGGTCCGGGAGCTTTTCATTGCGGATGCTGCAAATGGCCAGGCTGACATCCGTTGCCGTCGGTTGCTCGATGCCTTGCTCGGTCAGGCGCTGACGCACCGGGCCGTATTCCAGATGCAGGTGCGCGGCGCGGTCCAGCGCAAAACGCACCCGCAGGATCAACCAACGCCCCGGCTGCTGTTTGAACACGCTGTCGCGATAAGCGAAATTGCATTCTTCGAGAGTGAAATCCCGTAGCTCGCCAGTCTGGCGATCCAGCGCGGTCAGGCCGGAGAACACGTCCTTGATTTCGACCCCGTACGCGCCAATGTTTTGCATCGGCGCCGCACCGACGGTACCGGGAATCAGGCTGAGGTTTTCCAGGCCCGACAACCCTTGCGCCAGCGTGTGCTGCACGAACGGATGCCAAGGCTCGCCGGCCTCGGCTTCGATCACGACTTTGCTGCCGTCATCGCTGAGGATGCGAATCCCGCGCGTGGCCATGCGCAGCACCAGCGACTGGATATCCGCTGTCAGCAGCAAGTTGCTGCCGCCACCGATGACCAGCAGCGGCACATCATGCGCCGCCGCATACGCCAGGGCTTCGCGCACGTCAGCATCGCTGTGGGCTTCGGCGAACAGACGAGCCTGAACGTCGACACCGAAGCTGTTGAACGGCTTGAGTGAAACCTGTGATTGAACCTGCAAACTCATAGCCGTCCCTTCAATTCGATCACCAGCAAATCACTGGCGCGCTCGATCAGGTCCAGCACCTGTTCGAAGCCCTGGTCACCGTCGTAGTACGGGTCCGGGACCTCATCGAGTTCCGACTGGTAGCGACGCAGGAACAAATCCAGCTCGGCTTTGCCCTTGGCCGGTTGCAGCGACTTGAGGTGGCGCAGGTTGCTGTTGTCCATCGCCAGAATCAAGTCGTAAGTGGCGAAATCGGCACGGGTGACTTGCTGGGCGCGCTGGGCGGACAAGTCGTAACCGCGCAACTTGGCCGCGGCCTGGCTGCGTTTGTCCGGCGCCTTACCGACATGCCAGTCACCGGTGCCGGCGGAGGCGACTTCAACCTGATCGGCCAGCCCCGCTTCGCGCAGTTTGTGCCGCAACACGCCTTCGGCCGTTGGAGAACGGCAGATGTTGCCCAGGCACACGAACAAAACGCGCATCAGGCCTCCAGCAGGCGACGAACGCGCTCAAGGTCTTCAACGGTGTCGACACCGGTCGGTGGTGCGATCAGCGCGTCGGCGACGTGAATCCGCACGCCGTGCCACAAGGCTCGCAGTTGTTCCAGCGACTCGGTGTTTTCCAGCCAGCACGGGCCCCAGCTGACGAAGTCCTGCAGGAAACCGGCGCGATAGGCATAAATGCCGATGTGGCGACGGTATGGCACGCCTTCCGGCAATTGCTCGCGGCTCTTGGCGAACGCGTCCCGGGCCCACGGCAAGGTCGAGCGACTGAAGGTCAGTGCCAGGCCATTAAGGTCGCTGACGACCTTGACCACATTGGGGTTGAACAGTGTTTCCACGTCTTCGATCGGCTCGGCCAGGGTGGCCATGCGCGCTTCGGTGTGAGCAGCGAGGTTGGCGGCGACCTGATCGATCACGCTCGGCGGGATCAGCGGTTCGTCACCCTGGACGTTGACCACGATGGCGTCGGGCGCCAAGCCGAGTTTTGCTGCGACCTCGGCCAGACGGTCGGTGCCGGAATTGTGGTCTTCGCGGGTCAGCACCACTTCAGCACCGAACCCGTTGCACGCCTCGACAATGCGCGCATCGTCGGTGGCAACCACCACGCGCTGTGCGCTGCTTTTGCTGGCCTGCTCCCAGACATGCTGGATCATCGGCTTGCCGGCGATCAGCAGCAGCGGCTTACCCGGCAAGCGGGTGGAGGCAAAACGCGATGGAATGACAACGGTAAAGGCTGTGGTCATTTATCCAGACGCTCGTCGGTGGTCAGGGTGCGCGCTTCAGTTTCGAGCATCACCGGAATGCCGTCGCGAATCGGGTATGCCAGACCGGCGCCCTTGCTGATCAGCTCGGTCTTGTCGGCGCTGAGCTTGAGTGGGCCTTTGCAGACCGGGCAAGCGAGGATATCGAGCAATTTGGTGTCCATGAGCATTCCCTGGATAAAAACGGTTTTAAGGCAAAAGACGATCCGGCAACAGGCGCATCAGCTGCGTATCGAACCAGGCCACGAAGGCCGGCGATGGCACAGCATCGACCGCCAGGTACCACCAATCGGCGGCGGCAAAGGCACGGCACTTCACCGCGTCCTTTTCAGTCATCACCAACGGCAATGACGGTGTGAAATTCAAGGCCTGCACGCTGTACTCGGCGTGGTCGGCAAACGCATGCGGAACTGGCTTGCAGTGTAGCGTTTCGAGGGTTTTGAAGAAACGCTGCGGATTGCCGATCCCGGCCACTGCGTGCACCGCCTGGCCTGCGGGAAAGTGGTCGAGGGGGCGCCGCTCACCGCTTTGCAGATTGATCAGGGCGGTGGGTTGGAGCTGGAAGGCAAAACCGTTGTCGCGATCATCGCTAGCGCCGTTGTACAGCACCGCGTCGACGCTTTGCAGGCGCTCGACCGGTTCACGCAACGGCCCGGCGGGCAGGCAACGCTGATTGCCCAGACCTCGTGCGGCGTCGATCAATACCAGTTCCAGGTCACGGGCCATCCGGTAATGTTGCATGCCGTCATCGGACAGGATCAGGTCCAACGGCTCGCTCGCGAGCAGTGCTTTGATGGCGCTGCTGCGGTCCGGGTCGATCATCAAGGGCACGCCGGTGCGCTGGACGATCAACAGCGGTTCATCGCCCGACACATCGGCGCTTTGATCGGCTTCGACTCGCCAGGGTAGCTGCGGCGGTTTGGCACCGTAACCGCGACTGACCACGCCGACCCGCAAGCCGCTGCGCTGGCAATGCTGGATCATCCACAGAATCAGCGGCGTCTTGCCGGTGCCGCCCACCGTGATATTGCCGACCACAATCAGCGGCACGGGCGGCTGATAGATCTCGCCCTCACCCGCCAGAAACCGCTTGCGCTTGTTCATGACCACCCGCCGGTACAACCACTCCAGTGGCTGCAACAGTTTCAGGGCCGGATGACCTTCGTACCACGCGGCGAGCAAGCGATCAGACATGGCCATCAGGGCGCGGGCGCCGCCTCGACGGTGGTCATGCGCAAGTGACTGAAACCGAGTTTCCCGGCGGCGTCCATGGCGGTGATGACGGATTGATGTTGGGTCTTGCCGTCAGCGCTGATAGACAGCGGCAAATTGGTGTCACCGTTGGATTCTTTTTGCAGCGCTTCCATCAAGGTCACCAGATCACTCTTGGGCAACACATGATTGTTCACCGAGATCACGCCTTCGGCGTTGATGGTGATGTCCAGTTGCTTGACTTGCTGATCTTCGGCCGGCGAGCCGCTGACCGCTTCCGGCAGTTCGACGCGCAACTGGGTTTCTCGGGTAAAGGTGGTGGTCACAACGAAAAACAGTAGCAAGACAAACACCACGTCGATCAGCGACACGAGATTGATGTCCACGTTCTCCCGTTGCTTGCGGCGGAATTTCACGCTTTGCCCTCAGCCAGATCAACGTCACGGTCGCCCTGCACCACTTCAACCAGCTTGATGGCTTCCTGCTCCATCCCCACCACCAGTTCATCGATGCGCCGTTGCAAGAACCGGTGAAAGAATACCGACGGGATGCCGACGATCAGGCCCGAAGCCGTGGTGATCAAGGCTTTGGAAATACCGCCGGCCAGCACTGCGGCGTTGGTGGTCATGCCCGTGCCCATGAACGAGCTGAAGATATCGATCATGCCCAGCACCGTCCCCAGCAATCCGAGTAACGGGGCCATGGCGGCGATGGTGCCCAAGGCGTTGATGTAGCGCTCCAGTTCATGGATGACCCGGGCGGCGGCCTCTTCGATGCACTCTTTCATGATCTCGCGACCATGCTTGGAGTTGGCAAGGCCTGCGGCCAGGATCTCGCCCAACGGTGAGTTGGCGCGCAGTTCCTTGAGTTTTTCTTTATTGAGTTGCTTGTCCTTGATCCACACCCAGACCTGCCCGAGCAGATGCTCCGGGGTCACACGGCTGGCTCGCAGGGTCCAGAGACGCTCGGCGACGATCGCCATGGCCGCGATGGAACTCAGAATGATCGGCAGCATCATCCAACCGCCGGATTTGACCAATTCCCACACAGTGACAGTCCCCTCGAAAAAGTGCGCCACTCTAACATAGGGGCCGAGCGCACCGAAGACCGTGATGTCGCATCCGGTCGGGCTTTAATAACTCTCGGCTATTTGTTGAGCGGTGGCGGATCGCGCCAGAAACGCCGATCCAGACGCATCGTCCACGGCGGTTTGAAACGGCCCAATTGCAGATGAATGGCGCCGTGCTCGGCGCTGTCGTAGATCATCATGCCGAGCTTTTTATAGCGCGCCACCACGGTGGGGTGCGGATGGCCAAAGGAATTGCCTTGCCCACGGGAAATCAGCACGGCCTTGGGTTGCAGCGCGCTCAACAGCGCCATCGACGAGGAACTGCGGCTGCCATGATGAGGTGACTGCAACCAATCGGTGTTTTGTGCGAGAGGACTTTCAAGCAACGCCCGCTCGGCAGCGGTGTCGATATCACCGGTCAGCAACAGTCGCTCGCCGCTGGCTTCTATTTGCAATACGCAGGATTTCTGATTGCGATCATGGGCTGACGTCCATTGCCACAGTTCGAAGTGCACGCCGTCCCAGGTCCATTGCCGACCACTTTCACAGCCCTCGGCGTGCAGTTCGGCAGGCAGCCCCTCGGGATCGCCACTGAGTACCCGACTGACCGGCAAACCATTGGCCACTGCTCGCGCACCACCAGCGTGATCGGCATCGGCGTGGCTGATCAGCATCAGGTCGAGCCCCTTCACCCCCAGTTTGCGCAACGAAGGCAGGACCACCCGCTCACCGAGGTCGAAATCGCCGAAACGAGGCCCGGTGTCATACAGCAGCGTGTGATAGCGAGTACGCACCAGGATGGCCAATCCTTGACCGACGTCCAGTTGCCAGACATCGGCCCGGCCTTCAGGCAACAACGGCCGAGGTGGAAACACCAGCATCAACAGCAGCGGCCAACCCAAAGGGCGTAGCGCAACGCCTCGCGGCATCAAGAGTAGAAAGCCCCCCAATGTGCCGAGCGCCCAACTCCACAGCGGTACCGCCGCCGGTAACCACGCGGGCAGTTGCCCGGCCACTAATGCCAGTGCCCTGAACAGCCAGTCGATCAACCCGCCCGCCAGCCACAGTAACCCTTCGCCCACATAAGGGACGGGTAATAACAATGTGCCGAGCAAGGCTGGTGGCAACACCAGCAGACTGATCCAGGGCACCGCCAGCAAATTGGCCACGGGCCCGCTGATGCTGATCGGCAAGCCCAGCACCAACAACAACGGGCACAAACCGATTGCAATCAGCCACTGGGCCCGAGTCCAGGTTTGCCACCATCGCCAGGGCCCAACCGCCCGCCAAAGGTGAAGATCAACACCGCCACGGCCGCAAAAGATAGCCAGAAGCCTGGTTGCAGACTGGCCAGCGGATCCAGCAGCAAAACGCCATTCAACGCCAGCAACAGCGGCCACCACGCACCGAGGTGACGAAAACGCAGCCGCCATAACAGCACCAGACCGATCATCACGCACGCGCGTTGCACCGGTACGTCGAAACCGGCCAGTAACCCATAAGCCAACGCTGCCGAGAACGCCAGCCCGCACGCCCATGGCAGCCAGGGTAAACGCCCTGGCCACAGCCCCAAACGCGCCAACCCGGCGATCAGCAGATAGACCAATCCCGCCAGCAAGCCGATGTGCTGCCCAGAAATCACCAGCAGATGCACGGTGCCGGTGTCTTGCAGCACTTGCCATTCCTCACGGCTCAGCCCGGCGCCATCGCCCAGCACCAGCGCCGTCAACGCCCCGGTTCGGCCCTGGGCATCTACGGCTTGCAAACGCCGGCGGATGCCGTCGCGCCAGGCCCATCGGGCTTCGGCGACCAATTCGCCGTCCTTGACCGTGCCGGTCGCACCGATGCGTTGAGCCAGCAGCCAGGCGTCATAATCGAACGCATGCGGATTGAGCAGCCCGGCAGGACGCTTCAATTTGACCGCCAGCCGCCACCGTTCGCCGCTATTGACGGGCGGCCCGCCATACCAGGCCAGACGAAGGTGTCGGGGCAGTTTGGTTCGGCGTGACTGGCTGTCCGTCAGCTCGAAACGCACCACGCCGTCTGCCTGTTGCGGCAGGCCCGTTACCCGCCCTTCGACCCAGCGCGTCTCGCCATCGAGTGTGTGTGGCAACCGATCATCCAGCGCCCACTGCGCGTTCGCGCACGCCCAACTGAAGCCGAACAGGAAAAACGCCAATGGATACGAGCGAAACGGCAACACCATCAAACCGACTAACGGCAGCAACCCCCATAACCCAACCGGCGGTAGTTCCGGCAAAAACCTCAGGGCCAGCAAACCCAACGCCAGCGCTATCATCCCTGTGCGCATACGCTCATCCTTGAGAGAGTTCCTCCCTAGGCATAGCCGGCTAACCGCACAGGCGCCGTTATTAATTGTCACAAAGTCTGAATGGGCGCTTCGTAGAATCCAGACATACTTGCCGCCTTAACCGACCGAGAAGCCTTATGCCCCGGCGCTTATTCAAACGTTACATGCCAGACCCGACCAGCATCAGGGAACACAAGTCCTTACGCTTTCTCGGCACCTTGCTGCATGACCCCAACCTCTGGCACCTCAACCGCCACTCTGTGGCCCGGGCGATGGCGGTCGGCCTGTTCGCGGCGTTTCTGCCGATCCCATTTCAAATGCTGCTGGCGGCCGTTCTTTCCATCATGGTGCGGGGCAACATACCGATTGCGGTGAGCCTGGTCTGGCTGACCAACCCGATCACCATGCCAGCGGTGTTTTATTGCACTTACCAGACCGGTGCCTGGCTGCTGGATGTGCCCGCTCGGCAGTTGCCAGATGCATTGACCTGGGAATGGGTCAGCAGCGAACTCTCGACACTGTGGCAACCATTTTTGCTGGGCTCGGTCGTCACCGGACTGGTGCTGGGCGCCCTCGCCTACTGCCTGACCATGCTGTACTGGCGCTGGTGGGTGGCGCGGCAGTGGAAACGGCGCAAGAAAAGCCGGCTGTAGAATGCAAAACGGCCTCCAATGTGGAGGCCGTTTTTTATGCGGTGTCTGGGTAAGCGTCTTGGCGATCCTGAATCAGGTACGCATCCCGCGACCGCTGACCAGCAAACGTGCGCAACCGATGTACAACACGACAGTCGCCACCAGCATGAAGGTGATGGCGATGCTGATCTTGATGTCCGACACACCGAGGATGCCATAACGGAAGGCGTTGACCATGTGCAGCACCGGGTTCGCCAGGGACACGGTCTGCCAGAACGGTGGCAACAGGGAAATCGAGTAGAACACCCCGCCCAGGTAGGTCAGCGGTGTCAGTACGAATGTCGGAATGATCGAGATGTCATCGAAGTTGCGTGCAAACACAGCGTTGATGAAGCCCAGCAGCGAGAAGATCGTCGCCGTCAGCACCACCACCAGAATAGTCACGCCCAGGTGATGCACCTGCAAATGCGTAAAGAACAGCGACAGCAACGTCACGATGATCCCGACCATCAACCCGCGCAGCACGCCGCCCAGGGTGTAGCCGATCAGAATCGTATGCGGTGACACTGGCGACACCATCAATTCCTCGATGGAGCGCTGGAACTTGCTGCCAAAGAAACTCGACACCACGTTGCCATAGGAGTTGGTGATCACCGACATCATGATCAGCCCCGGCACGATGTACTCCATGTAGGTGAAGCCGCCCATGTCACCGATCTGGCGACCGATCAGGTTGCCGAAGATCACGAAGTACAAAACCATGGTGATGGCCGGCGGCAGCAATGTCTGCGGCCAGATCCGGGTAAAGCGCCGGACCTCACGGTAAACGATGGTATTGAGGGCAACGAGGTTGGGCTGCAGCTCGGAACTCATACCGCCACCTTCGACAGATTTTTCTCCACCAGGGACACGAACAACTCCTCTAGGCGATTGGTTTTGTTACGCAGGCTCAGCACTTCGATGTTCTGCTGCGCCAACTGGGTAAACAGCGCGGTGATGCCCATGGCCTTGTCGACCTGGACTTCCAGCGTGTGGCCGTCAAGCAGCCGGGTCGGGTAGCCGAGCAACTGCGGCGCACTGTTCAGGGTGTTTTTGATGTCGAGCAGGAACGTCTCCACATGCAGCTGGCTGAGCAACTGTTTCATGCTGGTGTTCTCGACGATGGTGCCGTGGTCGATGATGCCGATGTTGCGGCACAACTGCTCGGCCTCTTCCAGGTAATGCGTGGTCAGGATGATGGTGATGCCTTTCTTGTTCAGCTCGGTGAGAAAGGTCCACATCGAACGACGCAGCTCGATGTCCACACCTGCCGTCGGTTCGTCGAGGATCAGCAAACGCGGTTCGTGAACCAGCGCGCGCGCAATCATCAATCGACGCTTCATGCCACCGGACAGCGAGCGTGACGGCGTATCGCGCTTATCCCACAGCCCCAGTTGGGTCAGGTATTGCTCGGCGCGTTCCTTGGCGACTTTCGCCGGAATGCCGTAGTAACCGGCCTGGGTCACCACGATATCGAAGGTCTTTTCGAACTGGTTGAAGTTGAATTCCTGGGGCACCACGCCGATGGAGCGTTTGAGCTGCGCGGGATTTTTGTCCAGGTCGTGGCCGAAGATATTCACCGTTCCGCTGGTCTTGTTCACCAGGGTCGAGAGAATGCCGATGGTCGTGGATTTGCCTGCGCCGTTCGGGCCGAGCAAGGCGAAAAAGTCACCTTCGGCAACGTCCAGATCGATACCACTCAGGGCCTGGAAACCGTTGCCGTAGGTTTTGGTTAGCTGCCGGATGGACAGAGCGGAACTCATATCGGATTACGCACCAAGAAGGAAAAAAGGAATAAAAGACGGCTGGCGGCGACAGGTACCACCGCGGCACATGGGCGCAATGGTGCTTGTCGCCGCCACACAAGTACAGTCAAGTGTGTCGATAGTGAGTATTAAGTCAACGCGGTCATGACTGCTTTTTGATAGGCCGGACGCTGTTTCAACCGGGCATACCAGGCTTCGAGGTGCGGCTGCGACGCGCGCTCGATTGGCATCTCGAACCAGGCATAAATAAAACTGCCGAGGGGGATGTCGCCCATGCCGATCTCATCGCCGGACAGGTAGGATTGGGTCGACAACGCTTGATTGGCCATCGACAGCAACTCGTCGCACTCCTTGATCGCCGCCTTGATGGCAGGCCAGTCCTGCTTGTCGGCCGGCGTGCGCAACACGCCCCAGAATACGGTGCGGAACGGGCCGGCAAAACTTGAAGTGGTCCAGTCCATCCACTTGTCAGCCGTGGCGCGGGCTTGCAGGTTCGCTGGATACCAAGACGTGCTGTTGGCATGGCGGGCCATCAAGTAACGCACGATGGCGTTGGATTCCCACAACACAAAACCGTCGTCTTCGATCACCGGTACGCGACCATTGGGGTTCATTGCACGGTACTGCGGCGTATCGACCACACCAAAAGCACCGCCCGCATCGATGGCCTCGTAGGCCAGCCCCAGCTCTTCGGCGGCCCACAAAGGCTTTCTGACATTCGACGAGTTTTTCCGACCCCAGATCTTCAGCATGACCGCCTCTTTTTCGATAAGTGGGCAGGCAGCATACGCCGGATCAGGCGCGACTCAAATCGCTCTGCATATCACCCAGCAACGTGGGTAGCTTGTCGCTGAACAGGTGCGGATAGCACTTTTCCAGGTGCTCGAAAAAGAACGTTTCCGGCACATCGGCGAACTGGCCGTGATCAACCAGGTACTCCATCAACTGCGCGCCATCGCGATTGAACGGATGAAAGACGCTGTCGTTGATGCCGTCGAATTCCAGCGGCGCAACGTTGAACAGTTCACAGAGTTTTTGATTGAACGCCGGTGTCGCCTTGACCCAGCGGTCGTTCAGATACAACTCCGTGTAGCCATGCATCGCGAACACATCGCTCTTGAGCAATTCGAGCAAGCGTGGCGTCGACAGGTGATTGCGAACGTCTGCCAGACCAATGCGTGCCGGGATCCCGCAATGCCGGGCAGCGCCCGCCAGCAGCGTGGCTTTGGGCACGCAATAGCTTTCCCCGGTTTCCAGCGCATAACTGCCGCACAACGTCTGCGGATCGCGGCTGAACGTGTAGGGGTTGTAGCGCACGGCCTCACGCACGGCGTAATAAAGGTTGATCGCCTGCTCGATCGGATCTCGACGGCTGCCGCGATGTATTTCGGCGAACTCCACCACCGAGGGGTGGTCACTATCGATGAAGCGGCCGGGGCTCAGGTACTCGTGCATGAGAATAATCTCCAGGGGAAGCCTCGAGTCTAGCGACAGCTTCAGCACAGAGATAACGACGTTTCGGCCAAACTTGGGCGCATTGTCGCGTAGGAAACGAACCATTTCCCGAGCGTGTTGCCAACCGAACCTACAAAACTCACCCAAGGTTTCCCACGAATTCAATCACATCGCTCTGACCACCCTGTTTGGCGGATGCCGTCTAAGCTCTGAAGGTTGGTTTTACCCTGGTTCACGGAGGATTAAATATGCTGCTGTTGTGGATACTGGTTCTGGTTGTCGGGATCGCCTGGTTAGCCCATCGTCGCATCGCCCCACTGCCCGCTCTCTGCATCGTTGCCGTCTATGTAGTGGCCATGGGCGCTTTCGGCCGCGCGCCCGGCTGGCTGCTGCTGTTGCTCTGGGTGTTGATCGCCGCCGTTGCAGCGCCATTGCTGCTGCCCGACCTGCGTCGCAAGTTCTTCAGCGCGCCGCTGTTCAACTGGTTCCAGAAGACCCTGCCGCCGATGTCGCAAACCGAACGCGACGCCATCGATGCCGGCACGGTGTGGTGGGACGGTGAGCTGTTCAGCGGTCGCCCCGACTGGAACAAACTGCTGTCCTATCCCAAAGCCCAACTGAGCGAAGAGGAACAGGCATTCATTGATGGCCCGACCGAAGAACTGTGCGCCATGGTCACCGACTGGCAGATCGGGCAAGACATGGACCTGCCCGCCGAAGCCTGGACGCATATCAAGGACAACGGCTTTTTCGCGCTGATCATTCCCAAGGAATATGGCGGCAAGGGCTTCTCCGCCTATGCCCACTCACAGGTCGCCATGAAACTGGCGACCCGCAGCGGCGACCTTGCGTCCACCGTGATGGTCCCCAACTCCCTCGGCCCCGCCGAGCTACTGCTGCATTACGGCACCGATGAACAGCGCAACCATTACCTGCCTCGCCTGGCCCGTGGTGACGACATTCCCTGCTTCGCATTGACCGGCCCACTGGCCGGTTCCGACGCCGGGGCAATGCCCGACACCGGGGTCATCTGCAAAGGTGAATGGGAAGGCAAGGAAACCCTGGGCCTGCGCCTGAACTGGGAAAAGCGTTACATCACCCTCGGCCCGGTGGCGACCCTGCTCGGCCTCGCCTTCAAGGCCTATGACCCGGACCATTTACTGGGTGACAAGGAAGACCTTGGCATCAGCCTGGCCCTGATTCCCACTGACACCGCCGGTGTTGAAATCGGTCGCCGTCACCTGCCGCTGGGCGCCGCGTTCATGAACGGCCCGAACGCTGGCAAGGACGTGTTCGTGCCGCTCGACTTCCTCATCGGCGGCCAGGACATGCTCGGCAAAGGCTGGATGATGCTGATGAATTGCCTGTCGGTCGGGCGTTCGATTTCATTGCCTGCCGTCGGCACCGGCGCCGCCAAATTCACCAGCCTGGTGACCGGTCAATACGCTCAGGTTCGCGAACAATTCAACGTTCCACTGTCGGCGTTCGAAGGGATTCAGGAAGCCATGGCGCGCATCGGCGGCAACGCCTGGATGATGGACGCGGCGCGCATGCTGACCGCCAACGCGGTGGATCTGGGCGAGAAACCGTCGGTGCTGTCGGCGATTCTCAAGTACCACCTCACCGAACGCGGCCGCGAGTGCATCAGCCATGCGATGGATGTTCACGGCGGCAAAGCCATCATCATGGGGCCGAACAATTACCTCGGTCGCAGCTGGAATGGCGCACCGATTTTCATCACCGTCGAAGGCGCGAACATTCTCTCGCGCAACCTGATGATCTTCGGCCAGGGGGCGATTCGTTGCCATCCGTTCGTGCTCAAGGAAATGGCCCTCGCCGGTCGTGAGGACAAGGATCAGGCACTCACCGAGTTCGATGGCCTGCTGCTCAAGCACATCGGTTTTGCCATGAGTAACGCCGCTAGCACACTGGTGCTGAACCTGGGGTTCGGGCACTTCGAACACACACCGGGCAACAAGCTCAGCCAGGGTTACTTCCGCGCCCTCAATCGTCAGGCTGCGGCGTTCGCCCTGCTGGCAGACCTGAGCATGATGCTGCTGGGCGGCGAACTGAAACGTCGCGAGCGCCTGTCAGCACGACTGGGGGATGTACTGAGCAACCTGTACCTCGCCTCTGCCGCCCTCAAGCGTTACCACGATCTCGACTCCCCGGAACACATGGCGCCGTTGTTCACTTGGGCCATGGAAGAAAGCCTGGGTCAGTCGGAGCGTGCGCTGGATGAGCTGCTGACCAATTTCCCGAACAAGGTGTTGGGTTGCCTGATGCGGGTGATCGTGTTTCCGTTCGGCCGACGACACAAAGGCCCATCGGACAAGCTCGGCGCCGACGTGGCCGCCGTGATTGGCCGCGCCAAGGGCGACCCGACCCTGGAGGAGTTGCTGGGCGGTTGCTACCGTCCGCAATCGGCCGATGATGCCGTCGGCGCATTGCAACATGCCTGCGATTTGCTCAACGCTGCGCAGCCGCTGCAGAAAAAGCTGCACGTAGCCCTCAAAAGTGGCCAGGTCAAACCGGCCGCCGGGGAACACATCATCGATGCCGCGCTGGAGGCCGGTGTTTTGCAGGCAATGGAAGCGCAGACTCTGCGTATCGCCGAAGCGGCCCGACGCAAGGTGATTGATGTCGATGATTTCGACAAAGAGGAGCTGGCACTGGCTCAAGGAAAGGTCCGCTGATCCAGCCGAACATGTCGGTCCATGCAAAAAGGGCGCAGGCGCTTTATACTCCCGCGCCCGTTTTGCTCTTGAGGACTTATCTCGTGTCCAATGTCGTTGCCGATCATCTCGTCTTGCTTGACCACTTGCGCAGCATCCTGGTCGCCGTGGGTGAGGCCGAGCAGGTTCCCGAAGAAAGCCATGCCTTGTTCCTGGAGCGCTTCGACGAGTTGCGTGCGTTGCTGCCGGTCGACCCGATCGAAAGCCAATACCTGGGCCAGGACATTCTCTGCCAGGTGATCACCCGCTACCCGCAAATTGCCCACCTGGTCCCGCGCGACCTGCTGTGGTACTTCGCCGGTGACTGTCTGCATTACATGCCCGATGATGAAATCGATATGTATCAGGCGCTGGAAGAGCGTCGCTTCGAAGCGGAACAAAACGACGAGCCGTTCGACTGGAATCAGGAAAAACAGCTGCTGTCGATGTCGAACGAAGACAGCAAGCACTGATCCCGGCCCGGCAATGAAAAAGGCCCGCATGATTAACATGCGGGCCTTTTTTTGTGCTCAGAACAAGCCGTCACTCTCTGGCATTTCATATTCCGATGAAGACCAAACCGGACCATTGGACTTACCGGGCTTGCCCAGCGTCGGTTCCTTCTCCAGACACGCCACCAGGTAATCAATCAGCACCCGTATCTTGGGCGGCAGGTACCGGGTTGGCGAATGCAGCAACCAGGCACCTCCGTGGTAGGACGCCAGAAAGGTCCAGTCCGGCAGCACCTGCACCATCAACCCTTTCTCCAGGGCATGGCGCGCAGTGAAATAGGGCAAGCTGCCAATGCCGATATGCTGCAACACCGCGCCATAACGTACGCCGGTGTGATTGGCGGCATATCGCCCACGCACACCAACGGTCACCGATTTGCTGCCCTTCCTGAATTTCCAGCGCGCATCGCTCGGGGTTTCACCCAGGTAAATGCAACTGTGATTAAGCAAGTCATGGGGGTGAGTCGGTGTACCGTGTTCAGCCAGATACTGCGGTGTCGCGCAGAGCAAATGGTCGATGGTGAGCAACTGCCGACCCACCAGCCCTGCTGGCGGCCGGTCGGTAATGCGAATCGCCAGGTCGACGTTGTCGTCGATCAAATCAACCTGCCGGTCCTCAAGCAATAGCTCCACGTCCACTTTTGGATAACGGCGTAAAAACTCCGGCATATGCGGGTGAATCACGATCCGGCCTACCGCTTTCGGGACGCTGATACGCACCAGCCCCTCGGGTTCGTCAGTGAACTGGCCACTGATTTCCATCACTGACTTGGCCGCGCTGACCATTTCCTGACAACGCTTGAACACCTCTTCGCCACCGTCGCTCAGGCGCAGTTTGCGCGTGGTGCGTTGCAGTAGACGCGTGGCCAGGGCCTTCTCCAGTCGCGAAATACTACGACTCACTGCCGAGGGTGAAGCCCCCAGTTGGCGGGCGGCTTCGGAGAAGCTGCCAGTCTCGACAACCTTGACGAAAATCGCCATTTCACCGAGCAGCGGCAGTGGAAGATTTATGCTCACAGCGCAACAGTCCTTTGATGTTTGAACGGATTATCACGCAATCACACGCTTCATATAATAAAAAAAGAAACTTTAATCAGGGCATGGAATATGACGCTTCGCCTCTTTTTCCATAGTGATGACCTCAAGGCTAATGTGGAAGTCTTGGAGTGCACGCCCCACGAGAACGAATTTGCCGTGGTGCTGCGCGCCACGCTGTTTCACCCGCAAGGTGGCGGCCAGCCTTTTGATACCGGCTGGATCGGCGATAGTCGGGTACTGCGTGTCGTCCAGGATCCCGACCGGATCATTCATTTCGTCGATCAACCGGTTAAACCCGGCATGACCCAGATTCGTATCGACGAAGAGCGGCGCCAGTTCAATACGCGCATGCATTCCGCCGGGCATTTGATTGGTCATTTCGTCCAGGCCAGAGGCTGGATGCCGACCAAGGCGCATCACTGGCCGGGCGAAGGTCGGGTGCAGTTCAAAGCGCTGGAAAGTGCCCAGGACCTCGATATCGAATCCGTTCAACTCGGCATCGCACAGTTTATTGGCCAGGATTGGCCGCGCCTGACGTCATTGCGTGAAGGCGCCCGGGAAATCGGTTTCGGTGAACTGCCCGCCTATGGCTGCGGCGGCACCCATGTACGTAGCCTGAAGGAATTAGGCACGGTCACGATCGCTTCCCTTTCATTGAAAAAGGGAACGCTGTCAGTCCACTACTCCGTGGATTGAGCATTTGGGCGATGCCGGCAACGTCATCGCCTGACGCCGGGGGAGCCTGCGCTCGCGGGTTCTGTTGACTATCTGATAGATGGACCTAAGACATGATGCTTGACGTCGAGCGTCTCGATGAGACGTGCGATAAAAAAACTGGCCAACGAAGAAGTCCTCGCCATCCGCGTCAAAGGCTTGTTGCCCCAGCCGCTGGCGATTCAAATTGGCGACAAGATCCTCGCCCCGGGCTTCGAAGGCTATATCAATGCGCCTAGTATCGGCCGTATCGGCATGGCGTTTTATGAAGCGGAAAACCAGCCGTTGCTGATCGAGGACTACTTCGAACGCGCCACCCGCAATATCGCGGAATTACGTAACCGTTGCGCGCCCTATTCGTCCCCGGTCGACACCCTGCGCTGCATGTTCGACGAATCCTGGCCGGCAGGCGCTCACCTGGAAAACCTCTACGGTCGCAAGATGTATGTCGGGCTGTCACGGGTCGTGAAACCGGGGGTGTGCTTCCTCGCCCACCATGACATTTTCGCCAAGGACGCCCCGGACAGTTACCAGGCCAGAAGCCTGGAAGCGCAGTTCGCCTGCAACGTTTACCTGAACATGCCCACCGAAGGCGGCGCGCTGCAGATGTGGGACGACGACATTTCGCCGGACCAGTTCGACGAAATGCGCGGCGACAGTTACGGCATCGACCCTGCCCTGCTTGGCCCTCCCACGCTTGAGATACGTCCCGAGCCGGGTGATTTCATCATGTTCAATTCGCGCTGCATGCACTCGGTGACACCGGGTGTGGCAGATCCACGATTGAGCCTTTCGTTCTTTGTCGGCTATCGCGGCAATGCTTCACCCCTTACCTTCTGGAGTTGAAATGCTTTCGAGTTACTTGGGCGAGTTTCTGGCGCTGGCAACCATTCACTTTCTGGCCGTGGTCGCACCCGGGCCGGATTTTGCCGTCACGATTCGTCAGAGCGTGCGCTTCGGTCGGCTGGTGGGCATCTGCACGGCGCTGGGCATCGGCGCGGGGATTTCCGTGCACGTGCTATACACGCTGCTCGGGGTCGGCGCGCTGATGCATACAACGCCTTGGTTGTTGACCGTGGCCAAGGTCGTGGGCGGCGCCTACATTTTGTACCTCGGTGTCAGCCTGCTGCGCAGCAAACCCAAGTCCGCGCTTGAGGGCGACCAGGCCGTGGACGAACCTGTCGTCAAGCAAACGCTATTGAAGGCATTCACCACCGGGTTTCTGACCAACGCGACGAACCCCAAGGCGACCCTGTTTTTCCTGGCGATTTTCACCACCATCATCAGTGCCACGACACCGTTGAAGGTCCAGGCGCTTTACGGCGTGTGGATGTGTTTTGTGAACGCACTGTGGTTTGTGATCGTCGCGCTGTTCTTTTCCAGCGCCCGGGTGCGCGTGCTGTTCATGCGCATGGGGCATTGGTTTGAACGGACGATGGGGGTGATTCTGATCCTGTTTGCCGGGCGTCTGATTCTGTCGATGTAAAACCTGCGCCCACGCAAAAGGCCCGCCGAGTCTGACTCGCGGGCCTTTTTCATATCTGCGTCGCTTTTGCGTTTCTGTGCGACAGATCCTGCATCAAGGGCTCTGCATCAAGCCTTCCGGGTGTTAGCTTTGAAATGTTTCTGATTAGTCGATCAGATATTTCTCACAAACTGCCTGCAAAGGAATGCCCCAGCAATGGACTTTTCACTCAAGCACCTGGCCGCGACCACCCTGATGATCGCCAGCCTTTCTTCGTTCACCCCTTCTGCATTTGCCAACATCACGACGCAACAGAGCGCGGCCATCCTCAAGACGTTCAGTGAATCATCGGTCACCGACTTCAGGGAGTTCCTGGGACGCCTGGCCCAGAGTGACGTCGCCAAATCAGGCGACCTCGGCCCGGCCATCAGCGCCTTTCTCGATAACAAGGCACTTTCTTCTGAACAGCAAGATGAAATCCATCGCCTGCTTGGCCTTTATGCACGATTGAAATACGGCAGCGCGGCCACCGAGACCCTGCGTGAGCTGGTGGCCATCCCGACCTTCCGCGTGGACGGCGTGGCTCAGCACGACAATCCTGAATTCATCAAGATCGCCGACAAGATCAAAGACCTGGCCCAGTCCTTCAACCTGAATTTTCGCAACATCGACAACCGCGTCTATGAAATCTCCCTTGAGGGCAGCGGCGATGAAGTGGTGGGCATTCACGCGCATGCCGATGTGGTGCCCGTGACGCCGGAGAACTGGGTACTGAAAGACGGCACCCGACTCGATCCGTTCAAGGTCACCCTGATCGGCGATCGCATGTATGGTCGGGGTACCGAGGACGACAAGAACGGCATCGTGGTGTCGCTCTATGCGATGAAGGTCATCAAGGAAGAGAAGCTGCCGCTGGCGAGGAACTTCAAGCTGCTGGTAGACACCACCGAAGAAACCACCGGGGACGCCATTCCCTACTACTTCGAACACAATCCGACACCCAACTACAACCTGGCGCTGGATGGCGGCTACCCGGTGGTGATTGCCGAGAAAGGCTACGGCACCGTCATGGCCAGTTTTGCCCGACGTAATGCCGAGGGCAAGGGTGCTGAAATCGTCTCAATGACGGGCGGACTGGCCACCAACCAGATTCCGTCGGCATCGGCTGCCACCCTGGTGAGTGACAAACCTGCCGAATTGGCCGCCAGCCTGCACAAAGCGGGTACTGAGTATGCGAAGCGCAATGGCGGCAATTTTGAGGTGACGGCCAAGGTCGTCGGCAAGGACGTGAAACTCACGGTTACCGGCGTTTCCGCCCACTCCTCCGAGCCTGAGTCAGGCGTCAACCCGGTGGCCAGGATGCTGGACTTCATCAACAGCCTCGACGGCAAGGTCGCGCTCAAACATAACCACATCACTGACGCCGCCCGCTACGCCGCCGACAACTGGGGGCTGGACTACCTGGGCGGCAAACTGGGTGTCGGTTTTTCCGATTCATTCATGGGGCCACTCACCGCGTCCCTGACTTTTGTCGGGATGGATGAAAAGGCTTTCAAACTGGCGGTCAACCTGCGTGTACCGAAGGGCAAGTCCCCGGAAGCGCTGAACAGCGAAATCACCGATAAGCTGGCCACCTGGAGCAAGAAAAGCCACATCGCACCGACCTTCGATATCTCGATCGCCGAGCCGATGTACCGCAACCCTGAGGGTGAATGGGTCAAGGCCTTGCTGGCCGTAGCCAGCGAAAACCTGGGCATGGAGCACAAGTACGGCACCTCTGCCGGCGCCACCTCGGTCCATGAACTGCCCAATGGCGTGCAGTTTGGCCTGGCCCGGCCCGAGGTGAAATACACCGGCCACACCGACAATGAGTTCAAGACGGTCGACCAGTTCCTGCTGGACCTGCAGATCGTGACCGAAATGATGGGGCGCATCGGGCAGTTGCCGAAGCTCTGATCGCCTCTTGGACCAGCCCTGCTGGCGGGTCAAAACCACAAAACCGGAGAACGACACAATCTGTAGCAGCTGGCGAAGCCTGCGTCCGGCGGCGCAGCAGTCGTGAAATCAAATGACGCGGTGTTTCAGAAAGACCGCACACAGGTTTTACGACTGCTTCGCAGCCGGACGCAGGCTTCGCCAGCTGCTACAAAGTGCGTTGTCGCCTGCTATGCCATAAAAAACGCACAAACAAAAACGCCGCTCATTGCTGAGCGGCGTTTTTGTTAAATATGGAGCGGGAAACGAGACTCGAACTCGCGACCCCGACCTTGGCAAGGTCGTGCTCTACCAACTGAGCTATTCCCGCAAATGGCGTCCCCTAGGGGACTCGAACCCCTGTTACCGCCGTGAAAGGGCGGTGTCCTAGGCCACTAGACGAAGGGGACACGCTAACTGAAACACATGGTGTGTATTTCAGCGCCCAAATCCGCATCCGAAGATGTCGGTTCTGGTTTCACTCAACGCCGCCCGAAAGCAACGCTGCTTAAAAATGGAGCGGGAAACGAGACTCGAACTCGCGACCCCGACCTTGGCAAGGTCGTGCTCTACCAACTGAGCTATTCCCGCATTGGCGTCCCCTAGGGGACTCGAACCCCTGTTACCGCCGTGAAAGGGCGGTGTCCTAGGCCACTAGACGAAGGGGACACACGTACAACATTCACTCCCTACCGCGTTTCGCTGTGTGCTTTACGCTGTAAGTGGCGCGCATTCTATGGATGGATTGAGGGGGTCGTCAACCCCCAGATATAAATTTATTTAAATCAATGACTTCGCCCTGCTTTCAGACGCGTTTCGGGCTTTTGCGCAGCCTGGGCTCCGACGCCTATATTCCGGTCTCCTTCAAGACGTTATAGTCCACGCCATCAAGATGATGGCAATCTGAAACATCTTCGCCACCATTTATATAAGCAGAACAACGGCCGATACATTTATGGCCATAGCTGATTCAAGTCGTCGAGTGGCCTATGCGCCCCAATGGCAAGCCACTACACTCGAACGCAAACCCTATAAAGAGGTCTTACCGGTGACACCACTCATGATCACCCTGCTAGTTGTAGCCGGGATCGCACTATTGATCGCCATTGGCTACATGAACCATGTGGTGGAAAACAACAAGCTGGAAAAGGCCCGCACCAAGGTTGAACTCAACGACCGCCTGCGCCGCTGCGGTGAAATCACCGAGACCTTCCCCGGTCAGTTGATGACACCTGCGCTCAAGCTGCTGTTGACCCGCCTGGAGCTCAACGTCTGCCAACGCCTGCTCAACCTGGAAAAAACCAGCGCCAACCTCAGGGCGCGGATTACCGAGCTGGAAGCACTGGCAGCCCAAGGTCAATCGATCCCGGTCAACAACCCGCCGTCCCCCATCCAGACCGAAGCCAAGGCCAAGGACGTACGTTTCCTGCTCGAAGCCCTGCATGGCCAGATCACACGCGCAGCACAAGACGGCTTCCTGCCACCCAACGAAGCGAAGCGCTGGATCCGCGAAGTCCGTCATATCCTGGTGCTGCTGCACATCGAGTTCTTCAACAACCTCGGGCAGCATTGCTTGCAACAGAACCAGCCAGGTCAGGCGCGCCTGGCGTTCGAACGCGGCGTGCAATACCTGCGCAAACAGCAGGACCCGCAGGCCTATTCCGAGCAGCTTGAGTACCTGGAGAAACTCCTGGCTCGCGCCAATGCCTTGGTGATGGACAACATCGCAGCCGTTGAGAGCGAGGCAAACCAGCTGAACACCGGCCTCAAACAAGTCGACGCCGATGCCGACTGGAAGAAGAGAGTGATCTACGACTGATCAGCAAAAACACAAAAGCCACCTGAGAAGGTGGCTTTTTTTGGACTGTGTTTGATGGGTGACCGGGAGAACCTTCAGAGCCGGAAGTGCCCCACCATCCCTTTCAGCTCAAGCCCCAATTGAGCCAGCTCAATACTCGACGCTGCGTTGCCTTGCATCGCCAGCGACGACTGATCTGCGCTGGCACGAATACTCGTGACACTGCGATTGATCTCCTCGGCCACCGAGCTTTGCTCCTCGGCTGCCGCGGCAATCTGCTGGTTCATCTGCTGAATCAACGAGACTGCAGCGGCAATACTTCCCAGTGCACTTTCGGTCTGCAACGCATCACTGACCGCCAACTTCACCAGTTCGCCGCTGTTCTGAATCTGCTGCACCGACGACTGAGCGGCCGAGCGCAGGGCACTGACCAGCCGCTCGATCTCCTCGGTCGATTGCTGGGTACGCTTGGCCAGCGCCCGAACTTCATCGGCCACCACGGCAAAGCCCCTGCCCTGCTCACCCGCCCGTGCGGCCTCGATCGCCGCGTTGAGCGCCAACAGGTTGGTCTGCTCGGCGACACTTTTGATCACGCTGAGCACCGTGCCGATGTTCTGGATCTCTGCGCTCAGGCTTTCGATGCTGGAACTGGCCGAAGTCGCGGAATCCGCCAACTGCTCGATACGCGCCATGCTCTGGCGCACCACATGCTGACCACTTTCAACCTTGCCATCCGCCGTCTGTGCAGCCTGTGCGGCCTCCTCGGCGTTGCGCGCAACGTCGTGCACCGTCGCCGTCATCTGGTTCATCGCGGTGGCGACCTGCTCGGTTTCTTCTTTCTGGCTGCTGACTTCCAGGTTGGTCTGTTCGGTCACCGCCGACAGTGAATGCGCTGAACTCGCCAATTGCTCGATACCGGCCTGCAAGCCACTGACAATACGGCTGAGCCCGGCGCCCATCTGCTGCATCGCCTGCATCAACTGGCCGATCTCGTCACGGCGGGTCACTTCAACAGTCGCACTCAAATCACCCGCAGCGATCTGCTGGGCGACACGGATCACACTGCGCAACGGCGCCACGATCAACCGGGTAATCACCCACGCGGCCACCAGGCCGACCAGCAACGCCAGGGCCGAGGAACCGAGGATCAACAACGAGTTCTTTTTCAGTTCGGCCTGCATCGACAGATCTTCGGCAACATAGGCCTGATCGACCCGCTCCACCACTTGCGCGGCGCGCTGATGCAGTTGTTCGTAGACGGTTTTTTCCTGGGCCAACAGGCCGGTGTACTCCGTCAGTTTTTCGCTGAAACTACCAATGTGGCCTGTCACTTCATTAAGGACCGTCTGATAGCCCTCGTCCTTGACCGTGGTTTTCAGCTGCTCGGCCTGGGTCAGCGCTTGATCCGCCTGTTCGATCTTGCCCTGGCCTGCGCTGTCGTCGCCCTTGCGGCTCTGGTCCAGACGCACGCGCGCTTCGTTCATCGCCTGCAACATCAATCGCGAGACCTGGCTGACCTGGCTGGCCTGCTCGATGAACTGCCCACCGTCCTTGCCTTCGGATTGCTTCAAGGTATAGGCGCCGTCATCGGCCAGACCGGATTGCAACACATCAAGGTTATTGGCCACGCTGGACACCGACCAACTGGCCATTTCCAGTGCCAGGTCCTTGGCCTGACTCAGCGAGACGAACTCATCGAACGCCTTTCGATAAGCGCCCAGCGACTGTTCGACGTCATTCATCACCGGTACGTTGGCGGCCGATGCAGCCTTGAGCTGGGTCGCCAGAGCAATCAGGCCATCAACGCCCTCGTGCAGGGCATCGGCGGTTTTCGGGTTGCCATGCAAGGCGTACTCCTGCTCAAGCAGTCGCACCTTGAGCAAACCGCTATTGAGCGACGACATCTGCTTGAGTCCGTCGAAGCGATGACTGATGGTTTGCAGGGACCATACACCGATGGCAGCGACCAATGCTGTCAGCAGCAGTACCAGTACAAATCCCACACCCATTTTTTTTGCCATACCGAGGTTGGCAAAACGTCCTGCACGGCCGAAATCATTGCACTTAGTCCCCTGACATAGTCTGTTGACGCAGATTCGCAACGGGCATACGCCAGCACAAGTCTCTGGCGTCGGAATAATGGCAAAAAGCTACGCCTGCGTCGTTTTCAGAACGCTTGAGGTCGATTCAAAGCAGTGGCCTGAAAGAATGCCCGGGCACGAGGATCACAGGCGTAAGCCACGTTGATGCGTTGCCAGTCCGTGGCCTCACCGTCGGGACTGAATGCTGTGGCAGAAGACAGCAACACACCAAAGCGCCGGGCCTGTGTGCGCACCTGAGCGTAGCTGGACAAGCGTGATCGCGCCCAGATGAAAAGCCCTCCACCGGTTTGCCGAAAACCTCCCAGTCGGCGTCTTCGAGCACTTGCAAGGCGGCCTCTCTGTCGGCGTGCAATCGTTGGCGCTGACGCTGCACCAACTTGCGATAGGCGCCGCTGGCCAACAGGCTAGCCAACACCGCCTCACAGAACATCGAGGCGCCCATGCTGCTGGTCATCTTGACCTGGGCCAGTCGTGACACAACCGCGTCACTGGCCACAATGAAGCCGATGCGCAATGAACTGCTGAGGGTTTTGGAGTAGCTGCCAAGGTAGATCACATTGTCGTCAATCCCCAGTGCCGCGAGGCGCGTGCCTGGGCCGCTGTGCAAATCGGCATGGACGTCATCCTCGATCAGCAACATGCCATGGGCTTTGGTCAGTTGCAGCACCTGCTGTGCCACCAGTGCCGTGAGACTACTGCCCGTCGGGTTGTGGCAGAAACTATGGATAAACAGCGCACGAGGCTTGTGCTTGCGCAATAGCGCTTCAAGCGCCTGCGTGTCAGGCCCGCGCGGGGTACGCGGTACCTCGATCATCGTCACGCCGTTCAGCCTGAGCAGATCGAATAACAACGAATACCCCGGGCTTTCGACCACCACGCAGTCGCCGGCTTTGAGCAACGTGCGCATGATCAGATCGAGCCCATGGGTCGCCCCTGCCGTGGTCATAATCCGTCGATCGTCCACGTTGATGTCGAATAGATGCAGACGCTTGCGGATCTGCTCACGCAAGGCAGGCAACCCCAGGGGGGTGCTGTAGTTGAACAAAGCGGCCATGTCGGTGCGGCTCACCTGGCGAATGGCGTAGCTCAAATCGTCGGTTTCACGCCATCTTTCCGGCAGGCAACCACAGCCCAGCTTGAGTGCGCCCGTGACGTCACCCTGCGTCACGTCCGCCCCTTCGAACCAAAGGCCATCCTGTCGCTTCTGCGCGATTGATGCTGGAAGGGCAACAACAAAACCGGTGCCCTGACGCGGCGCCAGCACACCTTGCGCCACCAGACGCTCGCAGGCTTCGACGACGCAGGATTGACTGAGCAGATTGACCCGCGCGATTTGCCGTGCGGACGGCAGACGCGTTCCCGGCAACACATCGCCCTGACGCAGCCAATCGGCCAGCGCATCGACGATTTGCTGCACGACCGGCACCAATGCCTGTCGATCGATTCTCAACTCCATGAGCAAGCAAACTCCTGTCTGTTTTGCGGGAAACAGTTAAGCACAGGAGCGTCGATGGGAATGTGCGACAACGCCGCTAAAACCCTCGGTTCTAACCCTTTGAAACACATTGCCCGGCACCATCACGAAACTGTAAAAAAACCCGCATAAATGCGGGTTTTTCCTACGTGAAGTGCCTGACTTCAGAACGCTGTAACGCCGCCATCCACCGCCAGCGAATGGCCGGTGGTGAACGCGGCACCGTCGCTGCACAGATACAACACCGCGCTGGCGATCTCTTCCACCTTGCCGATGCGACCCACCGGGTGCATCGCGTTGGCAAATTCACCCTTCTTCGGGTCCGCCTCATACGCACGACGGAACATGTCGGTGTCGATCACCGCCGGGCATACCGCATTCACGCGAATCTTTTTCTTGGCATATTCGATGGCCGCTGACTTGGTCAGGCCGATCACCGCATGTTTGGACGCCGCGTAAATGCTCATCTTCGGTGCAGCCCCCAGGCCCGCCACCGAAGCGGTGTTGACGATGGCACCGCCGCCCTGGGCCAACAACAGCGGCAGTTGATATTTCATGCAGAGCCAGACGCCTTTGACGTTGACGCCCATGATCGCGTCGAACTCATCCAGCGTGCCTTCGGCGAGCTTGCCTTTCTCGATCTCGATGCCGGCGTTGTTGAAGGCATAGTCCAGCCGCCCGTAGGTGTTTACCACTTCGTCCATCAGATGTTTTACATCGTTTTCCAGCGTCACGTTGCAACGCACGAAGGTCGCTTCGCCGCCCGCTGCACGAATCAGCGCCACGGTGCCTTCGCCACCTGCGGTGTCCAGGTCGGCGACCACGACCTTCAGCCCTTCGGCGGCGAACGCCTGGGCGGTCGCACGGCCAATACCGGCCGCCGCGCCTGTCACCACTGCCACCTGGCCGGAAAACGTCATGCTCATTGTTATGTCCTCGAAGAGAAGAATACGGGGAATTGCCTGATTTCAGTCTAGCCACAGAGGGCTGCGCCACGGCAGCACTATCAAGTGGCCGGTTGGGTACCCATGAGTGACAGTGATAGAACGCCGACCCCGACTATCACTGCACTGGATCGAGGTGCATTCGCCGCATCAGCCAGACTTGCGGCATTGATCATGAAGGGCTATCAACAAGGCTTCATTCATCTTGAGTGCCTGTCATGACTACCCAGACCAATCGCCAGTTCCTGCTCGCCAAACGTCCCGTGGGCGCGGCCACCCGCGAGACTTTTACCTATCAGGAAGTACCGGTCGGCGAGCCGGCGTCGGGGCAGATTCTGGTTAAAAACGAATACCTGTCCCTGGACCCGGCCATGCGTGGCTGGATGAATGAGGGCAAGTCCTACATCCCGCCGGTGGGTTTGGGCGAAGTCATGCGCGCATTGGGTGTAGGCCAAGTCATTGCCTCGAACAATCCGGGGTTCGCGGTCGGGGACTACGTCAACGGTGCCCTCGGCGTGCAGGATTACTTCCTCGGCGAACCACGAGGTTTCTACAAAGTTGATCCGAAACTGGCGCCATTGCCGCGCTATTTGTCCGCCCTTGGCATGACCGGGATGACCGCCTACTTCGCCCTGCTCGATGTCGGCGCGCCGAAGGCCGGTGACACGGTGGTGCTGTCGGGCGCTGCCGGCGCAGTGGGCAGCATTGCCGGACAGATCGCCAAGATCAAAGGCTGCCGCGTGGTCGGGATTGCCGGCGGCGCGGACAAGTGCCAGTTCCTGATCGATGAATTGGGTTTTGATGGCGCCATCGACTACAAGAACGAAGACGTCATCGCCGGTCTTAAACGCGAATGCCCGAAAGGGGTCGACGTGTATTTCGATAACGTCGGTGGCGACATTCTCGACGCGGTGCTGAGCCGACTGAACATGAAGGCCCGCGTAGTGATTTGCGGCGCGATCAGCCAATACAACAACAAGGAAGCGGTCAAGGGCCCGGCCAATTACCTCTCGCTGCTGGTCAACCGCGCGCGCATGGAGGGTTTTGTGGTGATGGACTACGCCGCCCAGTTTGCCGCCGCCGGGCAGGAAATGGCCGGCTGGATGATCAAGGGGCAACTCAAGAGCAAGGAAGACATTGTCGAAGGACTGGAGACATTCCCGGAAACGCTGATGAAATTGTTCAGCGGCGAGAACTTCGGGAAGTTGGTGTTGAAGGTTTAACCCAAAACTTTCAGCAACCCCAAAACCAATGTGTGCGAGCTTGCTCGCGATTGCGGCGTATCAGACAACGAATATGTCGACTGACAGGCCCTCATCGCGAGCAAGCTCGCTCCCACAGGGGTAGCGGTGGTCAGGCGAGTTCGGCGACTACGGCGGCGAGTGCCTTGGCTGGATCTGCCGCCTGGCTGATCGGACGGCCAATCACCAGATAATCGGAACCGGCGTCCAGTGCCTGGCGCGGGGTCAGGATACGGCGTTGATCGTCTTGCGCGCTGCCCGCTGGACGAATGCCTGGCGTCACCAGTTGCAACGACGGGTGAGCCGACTTCAAGGCCTGGGCTTCCAGCGCCGAGCACACCAGACCGTCCATCCCGGCTTTTTCCGCCAGGGCGGCCAGACGCAGCACCTGCTCTTGCGGCTCGATGTCCAGACCGATACCGGCCAGGTCTTCACGCTCCATGCTGGTCAGCACGGTCACGCCGATCAGCAGCGGTTTCGGCCCGGTACGCTGGTCCAGCACTTCACGGCAGGCCGCCATCATGCGCAGGCCACCGGAGCAATGGACGTTGACCATCCACACGCCCATTTCCGCAGCGGCTTTGACGGCCATGGCGGTGGTGTTCGGAATATCGTGGAACTTGAGGTCCAGGAACACTTCGAAGCCCTTGTCACGCAGGGTGCCGACGATTTCCGACGCGCAACTGGTGAACAGTTCCTTGCCGACTTTTACCCGGCACAGTTTCGGGTCCAACTGATCGGCCAGCTTCAGTGCGGCGTCACGGGTGGGGAAATCCAGGGCGACGATGATAGGAGTCTGGCAGACGGACATGTGCGGGCTCTCAGGCAGGACGAAATCGGCGCGCATTGTAGCGGAACCAGCGACGCTGCGGGACCCGATGATCGGTAATTCGTCATCGGCGCTCAGGCAAGACTAGTCCTTTGGCCAATTGTGTCGAGCCCGATACACTCCCGACACGTCCACAACATCGTTCATCACTACCCTCGGCAGCCGCAACACGTCCTTACAGCACTTCCCGCCTCCGGGCCGGACGCCTATGCTGAAGCCACAACCTCGCAGCCCATCTTTGTGGTTGGCAGCCTCTCTGGCAGATGAACGCACGCATGCACAACTCCCAAGCCCCTTTGAAGGACGATCAAAAAGCGCCCGGCGACGACAAGCGCTGGAGCATTCGCGCCCTGATCGTCGACGATGACGTCCCGATTCGCGAACTGATGATCGACTACCTCGCCCGGTTCAATATCCACGCCAGCGGCGTCACCGACGGCACCGAGATGCGCCTGGCGCTGCAAGCCGAGCATTTCGATGTGGTGGTGCTCGACTTGATGCTGCCCGGTGAAGACGGTTTGTCATTGTGCCGCTGGCTGCGTGCCGAATCGGACATTCCGATCCTGATGCTCACTGCGCGTTGCGAACCGACCGACCGAATTATCGGCCTGGAGCTGGGCGCCGACGATTACATGGCCAAGCCGTTCGAGCCCCGTGAACTGGTGGCCAGGATTCAGACCATTCTGCGTCGAGTGCGCGATGATCGCACCGAACAGCGTGCGAACATTCGCTTCGACAATTGGCGCCTGAACAGCGTGTTGCGACAGTTGATTGCCGACAACGGCCTGGTGGTCCCACTGTCCAACGCCGAGTTCCGCCTGCTCTGGGTGTTCATCGAACGTCCGCGCCGGGTGCTCAGTCGTGAGCAATTGCTGGACGCCGCTCGCGGCCGCTCGATTGAGGCCTTTGATCGAAGCATCGACCTGCTGGTCTCGCGCCTGCGCCAGAAACTCGGTGATGACCCCAAAGCGCCACAACTGATCAAGACCGTTCGCGGTGAGGGTTATCTGTTCGACGCGAGAGACATCGGCTGATGCGTGCGCGCTTCGATACGCTGTTCGGCCGCCTGTTCGGTGTGCTGTTGCTGGCGATCGTCCTCGCGCACTTGCTGGCGTTTGCCTGGTTTCACCACTACGGCCCACCTCCTCCGCCACCGCCACCGGAGTTTTCCGAAAGCGTTGACGGGAAACGCCCGCCGATGGACCCACGCTTTGAAACCCGGCCGCCTCGGCCGTGGTTCGGCGGACCGTTAGTGCCGCTGACCTTTCAATTGATTTCGCTGATCATTGCGGCCTGGTACGGCGCCAAACTGCTGAGCCGGCCAATCCAGCGCCTGAGCGATGCCGCCGAGCGCTTGAGCGAAAACCTCGACAGCACGCCACTCGATGAATCGGGACCACGGGAAGCGCGGCAAGCGGCCTACACCTTTAACCTGATGCAGAAACGCATTATCGAACAGGTGCAGCAGCGTTCGCGGATGCTGGGCGCGGTGTCCCATGACCTGCGCACCCCACTGTCGCGGCTCAAATTGCGCCTGGAACAGATCGACGACGAAAAACTGCAAGGTCAGATGCGTCAGGATCTGGACGACATGATCAACATGCTCGACGCCACCCTGACTTACTTGCACGAACAGCGCACCAGCGAGGCGTTGCAATGGATGGACGTGCAAGCGTTGGTGGAGTCCCTGTGCGAAAACGCCCAGGACCAGGGCGCCGATGTTCAGGCCAGTGGTCACTGCGCCCCGCTGCACGTACAACCGATGGCCTTGCGTTCTTGCATCAACAACTTGCTGGATAACGCGTTGCGCTATGCCGGGCAGGCATTGATCAAACTCGAAGACAGCCGCGAAACCCTGGTGATCCGAGTGATTGATCACGGTCCGGGCATTGCGGCAGACAAACGTGAAGCCGTGTTCGAGCC
The DNA here is from genome assembly GCF_054668335.1 of Pseudomonas sp. S2_F03. Taxonomy (NCBI): domain Bacteria; kingdom Pseudomonadati; phylum Pseudomonadota; class Gammaproteobacteria; order Pseudomonadales; family Pseudomonadaceae; genus Pseudomonas; species Pseudomonas sp. S2_F03. The sequence continues at coordinate 1,306,925 of NZ_CP162759.1, forward strand.
GTTCTTTCGGCTGGAGGGTTCACGCAACCGCAACTCCGGCGGTGTCGGCCTGGGCATGACCATCGCCCGCGAGGCCGCCGAACGGCTGGGTGGACAATTGAGCCTGGAAGAAACTCAGGGCGGTGGCTTGACCGCGATTATCCGCCTGCCCCGAATCTGAGTCGCACATAAATCCCTGTGGGAGCGAGCTTGCTCGCGATAGCGGTATATCAGCCCACTCACTAATGAATGACACACCGCCATCGCGAGCAAGCTCGCTCCCACAGGGTCTATGCCAGGCATGAGACCTGTGTGTACTGACCGGTACAAACCCCACATACCCACGACACCTTGCCCCTTGAGGCTGCATAAGCCGGTGCACCCACCGGTTTTCCATTCCAGGGAGTGAGCACAATGATTGGTAGTGTCAGCAACTACACCAGCTATACCGGCAGCACCAGCAGCACCACGACCAACAGCGCCCGCAGCCAGCAGTTCCAGAAAGAACTGCTCGCCAAGCTCGACAGCAACAGCGACGGTGCGGTGGATCAGGACGAGCTGAACAGTGCCTTGTCACAAAAAACCGATGACGGTCTGTTGGTCAGCCTGAGCAAAAACTTCGCCGACCTCGACAGCGACAGCAGCGGCAACTTGAGCAGCGAAGAAATGGCCGCGATGGCGCCACCGCCGCCTCCGCCGCATGATCAACCTCCGAGCACGGAACTGGCCGATGCGCTGATCAGCGCCCTGGACACCGACGGTGACGGCGCCATCAGCAACGACGAGCTGAGCACCGGCTTGACCAGCGCCGGCAGCAGTGCCGACAGCAAAGAAATTTTTTCGGCCCTGGACAAGAACCAGGACGGCACCGTCAGCAAGGACGAACTCGCCGCCAGCCTGACCCCGCCGCCACCGCCGCCACAACAGGTGTCCAGCGAGGAACTGTTCAGCCAACTGGATTCGGACAGCGATGGCAGCGTGACCGCCACCGAATTGAGCAACGCGTTGCAGGCGAGCGACAGCACGTCATCGACCAGCACGGACACCAGCGCCGCGTTGCTCAAGGTTCTGGACAGAGATAGCAGCGGCGGTGTCAGCAGCGATGAGCTGAAAGCAGCCCTGCAAGCCGGCCGAGAACAAAGCAGCGACAGCTCCACCGATCAGTTCAATGTCAACGAAGCGTTGAACAAGATGATTGCCAACTTGAGCAAGCAGTACTCGCTCGATAACGTGGCAACGGTGGGCAAGTACCTGAACGTCGCGACCTAAGCAAAAAGCCCACTGACCTTCGCAGGTCCAGTGGGCTTTTTGTCATGGCGCAATCATCACTCAGAGCCGGGGATCTTCCAGCCGCGTCGGCCCCTTGCTCCAATCGGTCAGCAAGCTGTAGGCCACGGCCAGCAATGTCGGGCCGATGAACAGACCGATAAAGCCAAACGCAATCAACCCGCCAAACACGCCCAGCAGAACGATCACCAACGGCAAGTTTCCGCCCCGGCTGATCAGGTACGGTTTGAGTACGTTGTCGACGCCGCTGATGATGAACGTGCCCCAAATACCGAGGAATATCGCCATCCCGTACTCACCCTTCCAGGCCAGCCAGGCCGTGGCCGGGATCCACACCAGCGGTGGCCCCATCGGGATCAGGCTCAACAGGAACGTCACAATACCCAGTACCAGAGCCCCGGGCACACCGGCAATCAGGAAGCCGATCAGGGCCAGCACGGCCTGCGCTGCCGCCGTCCCGATCACGCCATTGACGACTCGTTGTACCGTACCGGCCACCAGTTCGATGTAGTACCCGGCACGGTGGCCGATCAGCCGCTCCAGCAACCCGTGTACAAATACCGCCAACCGGGGGCCGTCACGGTAGAAAAAGAACACGAAGACAATGCTCAGCGTCAGTTCGAGAATCCCGCCGCCAATCTGCGCACTGCGCGCCAGCAACCAGTTGCCCATCTGCCCGACATAAGGTTTCAGCGACGCCATCATCGCCGCGCCCTGCTGGTCGATACTGTTCCAGATTCCTACCAGCCGTGCGCCAACCAGCGGAATACCGCCCAGCCACGCCGGTGCTTCGGGCAGGCCATCAACCTGTACATCCTTGATGAACACCGTGGCATCTCGCACATGATCTGCCAGGTTGAAACCCAGCCAGACCAGCGGCACCGCCACCAGCAACATCCAGCCGAGGGTCAGCAAAGCGGCCGCCAGGGATTCGCGACCATGGAGCCAACGGGTCAGCAAACGCATCAGCGGCCAACTGGCAAACGCCAGCACTGCGCCCCAGAACATCGCCGACCAGAAAGGCGCCATCACCCAGAAGCTCGCGCCAAACAACACCAGGAGCAGAATCTGCACCACCAGTCGATCGTTATTGATCATCTAAATCTCGAAAAAGTCAGTCCGCAAAAAGAATAGGCGAACGTGCAAGACACGTTCGCCTGATAGAGCTTATCGCAACAGTTCGATGTGCAGGCCAGAGCCTTCGACGTTGCCGGTTTCCAGTCGGGCCGCACGCACGCCCTGCTGGATCAGGGCCTGACGCCAGGCTTCGGCGTTCGCCCCAGAGACACTGACCCGCAACGTGGTGTCCAGGTTCAACCCACGGGAGATCAGACGCAGCCAGGTTTCATCAGGCTCGGCGGTCAGCGTGAGGAAATCCAGCTCACCGGTGTTTTTGAGCTCGCGCAGCAACGTGGCCGACGTCGGCAGCAATTCCCCCAGCGGCGCCGCGGCATCGAACTGTTCGACGTGCAAATACGCTTTGCGATTGCCGCGAGTGATGCTGTAAAGCGCCACCAACGAATTGTCTCGAGGGGCCGCCAGACGCAACAGCAAGTACGCCTGCTGATCGTCGGCGCCATACAGCTTGGCGTTGCCGAAAACCTCATTGGCCCACAGGCTGCTTTCACCGCAATCGCGAGACTGGCACCAGAACAACAGTTGCGCGCCTTGCTTCTGCAATGCCTCTCGAGCGGCAGTGAAAGCCTCGGTTGAAGAATGTTCCGGTGGTAATTCGTAGGTCACCGAAGTGGCCGTGCCACGAGCGCTGACTTGACCATCGAAACGCAATTGACCGCTGATTTTACGGATCGAACCCAACGGGTAGATCCGCTCCAGCTCGGCCGCCGGGCGAAAGTCGACAATCTGCGCATCTTCCATACGCGGCAGGATCGGCAGGTCCTGACTGCCCGGGACATCGGCGGCAAACGATAAGGGACTGATGCAGCACAGCACCAACAGACTGAGTGAACGCATGGTCAGACTCATCGGATCAGCATGGCCTGGGCACCCTTGATGACACTGGCTTCATCGGAGCGTGGGGGCACTTGCAACCCACGCTGCACCGCCGGACGCGCCTCCATGGTCGCCATCCAGCGTTGCAACGCCGTCAGGCCGTCCACGGAAACACCTGACCACTCATAGCCACGCACCCACGGGAAGGTCGCGATATCGGCAATGCTGTATTCGCCGGCCAGAAACTCTTCGGTTTGCAGGCGCGTATCGAGTACCTCATAGAGGCGCCGGGTTTCATGCTGATAACGATCGATGGCGCCCTGGAGTTTTCCGGAAAGTAGCGGAAAAACACGTTGGCCTGCCCCTGCATCGGACCGATCCCACCCATCTGGAACATCAGCCACTGCAACACCACCGAGCGCCCTTTCGGGTCGGAAGGCATCAGTTTCCCGGTCATTTCAGCGAGGTAAATCAGGATGGCGCCGGATTCGAACACGGCGAAATCGCCATTGCCGCGGTCGACAATGGCCGGAATCCGGCCATTGGGATTGATCTTGAGGAAGTCTTCGGACTTCTGTTCCTTTTTGTCGAAACTCAGGGTTTGCACCGTGTAGGGCAGGCCGAGTTCCTCGAGCACGATAGAGACCTTGTGGCCATTCGGGGTCGCAGCGGTGTAGAGATCTATCATGGTTGTCTCCCATTTCAACCCGCCCAGCCTCGACAGTTGCCCGGCGCAAGTCAAGGAACGGCGAAGAACCGATTGAAACAGTCTGCGACAAGGTCGGCGCCGGGTTCGTCATTCAGGTGCAAATGATGACCGCCTGGCAGCTGTTCACGGCTAAAGGGTAGACGCTCCAGCAATTCAGGATGTTTGGCGAGCATGCCATCCGCTGCGACCACCAGTTTTGCCGGGCAACTGACCCGCTGGACAAAGGCCATGGCCTGTTCGGTAGTCAGGCGCAACGGTGAAGGCAGCGTCAGCCGGTTATCGGTGCGCCAGGTGTAACCGCCCGGCACCGGCATCAAGCCTCGCTGGGCCAGCAGCTCGGCGGCTTCTCGGCTGACGGCCACCAAGCCTTTCATGCGCGCTTCGATGGCACGGTCCTGGGTGGTGTAGACCGGTTTGCGTTTTTCCCGCAGGTCCAGCTGCGCTTGCAGGGCCATGCCCATTCGCTCGGCAGCATTTTCGCCTTTGTCTGTAGGAGGAATGATGCCGTCGATCAAGGCCAGGTGCGTGACACGCTCCGGCATCGATCCGGCAATGATCAACGAAGCGATTGCCCCCATGGAGTGCCCCATCAGCGCAAAACGCTTGAGGCCCAGCTGTTCGGCGACTTGCAGCACGTCATGGGCGTAGTCCCACATCGCGTAGCCGGCACCGGGCGGGCGATGCCCGGAATGACCGTGACCGGCCATGTCCAGGGCGATGATGCGCAGGCCTTTAAGCTTGGGTGCGAGCCGGGCAAAGCTGTTGGCATTGTCCAGCCAGCCATGCAACGCAATGACCGGCAGGCCGTCTTCAGGACCGAACAAATGCGCCGCCAGCTCGATGTGCGGCAGGCTCAGGCGGACTTCTTCGACGGCGTTGCTCATGCGCAATCCTGTTGGCGGCGACCGTCCCAGCGACTGAACAAGGTCTTCAGCAACGTGGCCGTGTCGTGTGGACGTTCAAGCGGAAACATGTGGCCGCCAGGCAGGGTCAGGGATTCACCTTGCGGCATGCGTCCGACGGAGCTGGCGTGATGACGCATTACCACGCGGCTCTTGTGCCCGCGCACCACCGCCAGCGGTACTTTCAATTGCCGAGTGCGACCGGGGCTGGTGTGGGGCACGCCACGGTAGATGCTGATTTCCGTGGCAGGATCGAAGCGCAGGCGCAGTTTATCGCCGACCTTGTGCAAACCATGTTGCAGGTAGGCGTCAAAACATTCCGGATCAAAACTGCGGAACAGGGTTTTACCAGCGAAATAGCGGCGGGCGCTTTCCAGGTCGGCAAACTCTTCCCGACGCCCCAAGGTACGACCGGCCGGGGTCAAGCGGTCGATAAAACCGAATCGCTTGGCGGCGCGGATGACCCATTGATCGGTGCGGGTCAGGACCGGAGAGTCCAGCATCACCACGCCACGATACAACTCTGGGCAACGCAGTGCCGCGTGCAAGTGCAGCACACCGCCGAAGGAATGGCCGACGCCCCACACCGGTTCTGCTTGTTGCTTGAGGTGATGGATCAGCTCGTCCACCAGGTTGTACCAATTGTCGTCCGCCGGAAAACGCGGGTCATGAGCGTGCTGCTCCAGATGCGTCACCTGGTACTCGGGCGCGAGCGCCGCGAACAACTTGCCGTAGGTCCCTGAAGGAAAGCCATTGGCGTGGGCGAAAAATATCTGTTGCGACATACCGGCAAATCCATGAGCGAGACAAGGCGTTGATTGTCCGTAAGACGACGGCTGACAGCAATGACCGTAACAGACAGGAATGATGACAGCATCGTTCCATCGATGAAAAACAGTCCGGGCCTGCGTCGAACACCGAACTTACCTGTTATTTCTGACAGTTGACTGCGAGGGAGCAATCGCGAATAACTATTCCCCACCCGAAGTTCTTTCGTGAGGCTGTTTCCATGCACAAGAATACCCCGACAGTCTCTGTGAATGATCCGCGAGGGTTAAACGTCGCCACTGTGTCCTATTACCGTGAAACACCCGGCGAGCCAGCAGAACCTTGGATTTACCGCCAGTCCTTCAATGGCGCAGGTCAACCGACGATCAGCTGCGACCCTCGCCTGCTCAAGCTGCTCGAGACTGAGCCGGACGCCCGGCCAAACCTGATGACAGTTTTCAGTCTCACTGGTGCGCCCCTCTACAGTGAGAGCGTGGATGCGGGAAGCCGGTTGACCCTACCCGGTGTGGCCGGTCAAAACCTCTTCGGCTGGGACAGTCTGCTCACTCAGGTTCGAACCGAATACGATCTGTTGCTGCGCCCGATCAAAACTGTCGAGCAGGCTCATGGCAGACCCGCAAGAAACCGTTCGTTCTACACCTATGGTGACAACACCCCGGAAGCTGCCTTGCATAATCAATGCGGTCAGCTGATCCGCCATGACGACAGTGCCGGCACCCTACACTTCACCGACTTCGCACTGACGGGCGGAGTCAGCTCACAGACTCGACATTTTCTCGAACAGCTGGACGAACCAGACTGGCCCATTGACGAAACTGAAAGAAACCAGTTGAACGAAACCGGCAACGGCGCGACCACCCGCTCCCTCTACAACGCCCTGGGGATACAGGTCTGCCAGGAAGATGCGCACGGCAACGCACGGTTCTCGGATCTGGACATCGCAGGCCAACTGAGTCGGGTTCGCTTGAGAATCGCCGGGCGATCGCAAGACATATCGCTGCTGAGCGACATCCACTACAACACATTTGGCAACATCGAGCGCCAGACCGCCGGCAACGGCGTGATCAGTGAAGCCCGATACGACCCGAAGGACGGCCGATTACTGGAACTCCTGGCTGGACTTCCCAGCCAGCCACCGCTTCAACACTTGGTGTACGACTATGATCGGGTCGGCAATATCCTCAGCATCAAAAACGCGGCTCAGCGCACCCGTTTTCGCAACCAGAAGATCGAACCGATCAACACCTTTACCTACAACAGTTTGTATCAGTTGATAGAGGCAAACGGCTGGCAACGGATCAATAGCCACAACGGTCCTCAGGAGCCGGTCTTCGTTTCCCCTCCTGACCCTGGACAACTGGAAAATTACCGCCAGACCTTTACCTACGATTGTGCGGGCAACCTCAAGAAACTGGTTCACAGCGCTGCCAGCCACAGCTGGACACAGCAGACGGCGATATCTAAATACAGCAATCGGGGACTGGCGCAAAAAGCTGACGGCGAGCTGCCCGGAGAGAGTGAGATCACCGCCGGATTCGATGCCAACGGCAACAAAGAGCAATTGATGGCGGGTCAGGATCTGATTTGGAGCCTGAGCAACCACCTGCGGCAGGTCGATCAAGTGACGCGTGAGAATGGCCCCAATGACAGTGAAATCTACCGTTATGACGAATCTGGCCAACGAAAGCGAAAAATCCGCATTGCTCAAGCCGGTTCCTCAACGCGAACGCACGAAGTGCGGTATTTGCCAGGGCTGGAAATCCGCACATCTCCCGAAGAAGTTCTACACGTTATTTCAGTGCAGGCCGGTCGCTGTGCGGTACAGGTTCTGCATTGGGAACCGGGCGGTGGCAAGGACGATCAGTATCGTTACAGCCTGAGCAATCACCTGGGCTCCAGTACATTGGAACTCGATCAACTGGCAGAACTGATCAGCGAGGAAATGTACTACCCCTATGGTGGCACTTCATGGTGGGCTGGCCGGGACAAAGTGCAAGCGAGTTATAGAACCCGGCGATTCTCAGGCCAGGAACGTGATGCCACTGGCCTGTATTACTACGGACAACGTTACTACGCTCCCTGGCTGGAACGCTGGCTCAATGCCGACCCGGCAGGGAGTGCCGACGGCTTGAACCTGTTTACGATGGTGCACGGCAATCCTGTCAGATTTGTCGATGTTCAAGGCTTGGCAGGGGTCGACACTGTCTTCGCGGCCAGTGCAACCGCGGCCCGAGAACTTCCAAGCGCCTTGATCGCCGCCGCCGTGCAATATGCAATGATAGCGTTTATGTCGCCTATGAGCATGGCCGTGACAGTTGCCGGCGCCACGGCCGGCGCGATTTCAGGCGGCGTCAGCGGGTATGCGAGCGCGAACTGGACGCAATCCCGAGTGTCCGTCGACGATCCGTCCGGCTGGGGGCCTCTTGCCGCGAAAGTCGGTGGTGCTGTTCTTGGTGCCGCTCTGGGGGCAGCACCCTCCCTGTTAGGGATGCTCAATCCCAAAGGCAATACAGCTGCTGCCTCTCAAATCGGCAGCGCTTTCGGGACAGCGTTTCGCGAGGTGAGCGCCCAGTATTTTGCCGATGCCGGCCCGAGCAATCCCTCCGTCGGCCGTGCAGACTTCGTAACCGGACTTGGCAGCATGGGCGCCGTCGCAGGCATTGGAGGTGCGGTGGGCTTTGGTGGCTCGCTGCTGTTCGGAGCTGAACCTGCGGGGAAAGCCCTGCAAAGCATCGTCGCGGCCTCTACGGCGACGGCGGCCGGTGCGGCCGGCGCCTCTGCCGTGAGGGGGTTGCGTGGAACGCCAACCAAACAGTCCAAAGGCAGTGGGCCGACATTCGACTCGGCCAAAGCTGTTGTCGGATCCAGCAGTCGGCACTTCTTCAGCTCTCTGGGACAATTAGCCAATCTGGCCGTCGCACAGATACCTGGATACAACACACTGGACGAAAACACTCGAACGGCGGTGACACGAGCTGTCGGCAGTGCCATCGGCGACTTGCGATCGACCTTCGTGACCACCGCAACACCCGGCTTAAGTGCAGAACTGGGGCAAACATCCTGGGATCTGGAAAAAAACACGGTCGGCGCCGGCATTACCCGAGAAGGCATACCGACATCTAGCGATGAGGCCTATGACCCGGCAGCCACCGAAATTTTCTACATCACCAGCGAAACGACGCGCAGGCAACGCAGTTATTCGAGATCAATCTGCGCCATATGATGACGCATATGTAAACGAAACGACTTTACGCTACAAACGAGACGGCGGTTGTTCGCCCAATGGAACAACCGCCATGGTCAGGCGCGACACACAACTGGCCTTGCCTTCGTCACTGCTCAAGCGGATATCCCAAACGTGAGTCGTGCGGCCAATGTGTATCGGCTTGGCCACGGCGGTCACTCGCCCACTGCGCAGGCCGCGCAAATGGTTGGCGTTGATTTCCAGGCCCACGCAGTAAAACTTGCTGGCATCGATGCACAGGTAGCTGGCCATGGAACCGACGCTTTCGGCCAGCACCACCGAGGCGCCACCGTGCAGCAGGCCGTAAGGCTGGTGAGTGCGGTGGTCAATGACCATGCTCGCGGTCAGGGACTCTTCGTCGAACGCTTCGAAGCGGATATCCAGCACTTCGCCGATGGTGTTTTTCTGGATTGCGTTCAACTGCTCGATGTTGGGAGTGGTACGCCACAGACTCATCGCTGCTTTCCTTTGTAGGTGTTGTTCGTCGCTCAATCCTGCCACAGCACGGTCTCACTGCGCTCGCTCCATTCTTCGAAGCGGGCGCCGTAAGCCGCTTCGATCACGTTACGCTTGATCTTCAGGGTCGGCGTGAGGAAGCCGTTGTCCACGGCCCAGCTGTCCTTGACCACCACCAGACGCCGCAGGCGCTCATGTTTATCGAGCACGCCATTGACCTCGTCCAGCAGTTTTTCCAGGCTTGAGTGCAGCCCTGCCCTCGCCGTTCCACTGGCATCCTGTTGCCCGACTGCCGACAACACACACAGCCCCAGCGGCGCACTCAGACCATCACCGACCACACACACTTGCTCGATCCGTGAATGCACCGCCAGGCGGTTTTCGATCGGTGCCGGCGCGACGTATTTGCCCTTGCTGGTCTTGAAGATTTCTTTCAGCCGCCCGGTCAGGCGCAGGTTGCCTTCAGCGTCTTGCTCGCCCTTGTCGCCGGTGCGCAGGAAGCCATCTTCAGTGATGGTTTCAGCGGTTTTCTGCGGTTCCTTGAAGTAGCCGAGCATGGTCGCACCACTGCGCACCATGACCTCGCCCGAGTCGTCGATTCGTACTTCAACCTCCGGGCAGGGCTTGCCGATCCAGCCGGGCTTATTCTCGCCGGGCCGGCCAATGTGGGAATAACCGCAGCTCTCGGTCATGCCGTAGACCTCAAGCACATCCAGCCCCAGTTTGCGGTACCACAGCAGCAGGGTCTGCGGCACGGGCGCCGCGCCAGACAAGGCGACACGCAACGCATCCAGCCCCAGCCCGGCGAGGACTTTGTGCCCGACCCGCTTGCCGATAATGGGCAGGCCCAGCAAAAAATCGAGGCGTTTTGCCGGGATCTTGCTGTACACGCCCATCTGGAATTTGGTCCAGATTCGCGGCACACCAAACAATGCGGTAGGCCGCGCACGTTGCAAATCAGTCAGGAAGGTATCGAGGCTTTCGGCAAAGAACACCGTCTGCCCGGTGTAGATCGATGCCAGCTCGACGAACATCCGTTCGGCCACGTGGCACAGCGGCAAGTAGGACAGCAGTCGGTCCGACTCGTTGAGCCCAAACAGTTGCGTACCCCGCGTGGTGGCAAAGCCAAGATTACTGAAACTGTGCATCACGCCTTTGGGCAACCCGGTGGTGCCGGAGGTGTAAATGATGGTCGCCAACTGATCGGCGTCGGGCTTGGGGTCATCCTGTATGGGCGAACTGCGCTGCAGGTCGGCCCAACTGAAATCGAAAGTACCGGACGGGTGCAGCGGCAGACTGATTATCGGCAGGTCAGGTTTGACGCCACGGGACATGTTTGGCCAGTCGTCGAGTTTGCCGATAAACGCCAGTGCCGCTTCGGAATGATCGAGCACCTGAGCCACGGATTCGGCGGTCAGGTTGGGGTACAACGGGACGGAGACATGCCCGGCCATCCAGATCGCCAGGTCGGCGATGATCCAGTGGGCACAGTTTTTCGAGATCAGGGCAATATGGCTGCCTTGTGGCAGTTCGCGAGCCCTCAGCCAATGCGCGGCACAACGAGCCTGGTGGCCGACGTCGGCCCAGGTCAGGGTCTCGACCTGCCCGCCACCCGTGGGCTGGACCAGGAAACGCTGGCGTGGATGGCGGGCCTCGCGCTCGTAAAAAACATCCAGCGGCAATCGAAAAGCAGCAGACATGCGACTCGCTCCTGAATTTTTGTTCTGGAGCAAGCGTAGTCAACCAAGCAAGTGCTTGGTTGACTATTTTTTACAAAAAATTAAATGTGATAGAGACGGGATCAGGGGTGCTTGATGCTGTTGAGCGTCATCGAGCCGATCAGCAGCTCTGAATGCTCGAGCTCGGCCAGCCCGGCAGTGCTGACTTTTTCCGGCGGGTATCCGGCGCCATGTTGCAAGTAGCTCAACAAACTGCCGACCAGCGGATTATGACTGACCAGCAGTACATTACTCACCGACACCAGTTGTTCAGCCACTTTGTCGGGGTCCGATTCCGGCGTCAGCCAATCGACCGTACGGATCTCCGGCTCGAAACCCAGCGTTTCACGCACCACTTGCGCGGTCTGCTGCGCTCGCAGGTAGGGGCTGGCGTAGATCGCCGTCAGCGGTTGCCCCATCAGTCGCGCAGCGCTGCTCAGCACTTCCTTGCGACCGTGTTCCGTCAACTCCCGCTCCGAATCGTGGGGGCGGGATCCGTGTGGTACAGCTTCACCATGACGCAATACCCAGAGTTTCATAGCTTGGGTTCCTCATCTCTGACCGGATGCGGTGCGGGTGCCACGACGTGCGGCGCTTCACCTTCCGGTGTACGCGGCGCCGGCCAATCGGCAAACGGCCAGGGCTTCTGGTCGCTGTGGAAGGTGCCGAACCGACCGATCTGGGCCAGGAGCTGGCTCAGGCTGTCGCCGAAGTTCATCAGGCTGGCGCTCGGGGCGCCATAAAACAAACGATAGATCAGTTGAACCAGCACCACCGCGCCAAGGATGAACTGCGCCACTTGCCAGACCAGCAGGAAGACGATCATCCACAGCACCCGCAGCAGGATGGATTCGTACTTGGACTCGGTTTTCGGATCGTTCATGTCGCTGTCCCCTGCTTTGTTTTAAAGCGTGCTTAGTTGAAACCGCTGGTGGAAATAAAATCGACGTCGGTTTTCGGTTCGCCGCGCATCAACAGCCCTATCACCTGCTCAAGCGTGCGCCCCTCGAACAGAATTGCGTGCAACCCGGCGACCAACGGCATATAGACGCCGACCTCTTGAGCCTTGGCCTTGAGCACTTTGAGCGTGTTCACGCCTTCGGCCACTTCGCCCAGACGCGTGACCGCGTCTTCCAGGCTCAGGCCTTGGCCAAGGGCGAACCCGACCTGGTAGTTACGGCTTTTCGGTGACGAGCAGGTAACGATCAAATCGCCCACGCCGGCAAGACCGAGGAAGGTCATCGGGTTGGCCCCCTGATTCACCGCAAAACGCGTCATTTCCGCCAGCGCCCGGGTGATCAGCATGCTCTTGGTATTTTCGCCCATGCCCAGCGCCACCGCCATGCCGGCAATGATCGCGTAAACGTTTTTCAGCGCTCCGCCCAACTCGACGCCAAAACGGTCGGCGCTGGCATACACGCGAAACGTCCGGCCGTGCAGCGCAGCCTGGACCCGCTGGCACAGCTCTTCGTCTTCGCTGGCGACCACAGTGGCGGTCAATGCGTGTTCAGCGATTTCACGGGCCAGGTTCGGCCCCGACAGCACGCCGATGCGCGCTTGCGGAGCGATTTCCTCGAGGATCTCGCTCATCAACTTGAACGTGTGGGCTTCGATGCCTTTGGTCAGGCTGACCAGCAACTTGCCACTCAACCGCTCGGCGTGCGGAACCAGGACCGAACGCAGGGCGCTGGAGGGCAGCGCGACGAAACACAGGTCGCAGGCATCCAGCGTGGCTTGCAGGTCAGTCACCGGTTCTACCGCCGGGAGAATCTTGATGCCTTTGAGGTAACGCGGGTTTTCACGATTGACCCGAATGGCCTCGGCCTGTTCGGGGTCACGCATCCACTGCCGGACCTGATGCCCGTTCTCGGCCAATAGATTAGCCACGGCGGTACCAAAACTTCCGCCTCCCAGGACCGCAATTGGGCGCTGTTCAGTCATATGCAATCCGTTAATCCATACCAGTGGCGATGTCGGCATTATACGGAGCGTCCCAGTGGCGGCCAGCCCCTGCGTCAATTACCCACAAATGTAGGAAGAAGGCCGATAAATCCTAGGAAAATGCCGGTATCGCCAATGGAAAAGTAGACAAGCTCGGTTAACATGCGCACCAACCTATCGCGATCAAGGGTATGACGTGACGTTTGCTTCTCCTTCACCCCGCTCGCCGCTGGTCCTGGCGCTGATTTTCAGCCCGTCCTTGCTGGCCGACGACTTGTTTCTCGACAACGAACCGCTCCCGCAAGTGCTGACGGCCACCCGCCTGAAGCAGTCGCCGGCGGCGGTTCCGGGCAGCATGACGGTGATCGACAGCGAACTGATCAACGACAGCGGCGCGCGCGACATCAGCGAGTTACTGCGGCTGGTGCCCGGCATGATGGTCGGCAACCTCAGCGGCAACCAAGCCGCCGTGAACTACCACGGCACCAACGTCACCGGGGCCCGGCGCATGCAAGTGCTGATCGACGGTCGCTCGGTATACCGCGCGGGCCTCGCCACGGTGGACTGGAGTGATATCCCGGTCGCCATGGAAGACATCGAGCGCATCGAAGTGTTTCGCGGCCCGAACACCGTCAGCTATGGCGCCAATGCGCTGATGGCGGTGGTCAACATCATCACGCGCAACCCGGCCGACAGCCATGGCACGCGAGTGAAAGTGACCCGTGGCCAACGCGGCATCAACGACTATTACGCCAGCCAGGGTACCGGTTGGGACGGTGGCGACCTGCGTCTGTCCCTGTCAGGCCAGCAAGACGACGGTTTCGATTCGGACCGCAACGAGGCCGATTATCGTGACAGCCGTCGCCTGAACCGCTTTAACCTCGCGGTCAGCCAGACGCTCACGCAAAGCCAGAGCATCGACTGGCAATTGAATGCGAAGGAAGGCACCAACCAGCGGCCCTATACCTACCGCCCGGTGTTCCCCGGGATTACTGCCGCCGGGGACAATTCTGACGTCACCGCCAAAGACTACGCCGGCTCCTTGCGCTGGAACCTGGACTTGAATCCCGAGCACAGCCTTTATATCCAGGGTTCGGCCCAGCATTGGGATCGCCAGCAAACCTGGCGCGCCTGTGATGCCGAGGTGTCATTCAGCCCGGAACTGACCCGACTCTGGCAGCTCAATCCAAACTACACCGAACGCCTGGCGCGCAACATGGATCGCTTCACCGGTTCCGGCGCACCTCGCGGCACGCCAGCGGAACAAGCGCTGGCCAATCAGGTGCTGGCGCAATGGAAAAACGGCGCGCGGCAAACACTCTGTGGTGACATCGATCAGAGCGCCCGTGAATCGCGCTACGACCTCGAAGTGCAAGACACCCTCAGCCTGTCCGACAGCCTGCGACTGGTCAGCGGCATGAACTATCGTTATGACCGGGCAGATTCCGAGACCTATTTCAATGGGACGCTCGACGACACGACTTGGCGCACGTTTGGCCAACTCGAATGGCGTGCCACAGAGCATTGGTTGTTGCAGGGCGGGGCGATGTTCGAGGACACGCAGTTGACCGGCAGCTCACTGACCCCGAGGGTGGCGGTCAATTACCTGATCACCCCGCGTCACGGTTTGCGCGCCGTATACTCGGAAGCGATCCGCTCACCGAACATGTTCGAAAACAACGTCAACTGGAGTTACCAGGTGACCAATCTGCGGCCCACGGCCTACGGTCAGACTAGCGCCCGTTATTTCGTCAAGACCCGAGGTCCGGGTGACCTCGACAAGGAACACATGCGCTCGCGAGAGCTGGGTTACAACGGCTACTTCGCCAAACTGGGGCTGAGCGTCGATGTGAAGCTGTTCTACGACGAAATCAGCGACATGATCAGCGAGCCGCTGCGCAACAACCAGTACATCGCCAGCAACTCGAACAACGCGCGGTTTTCCGGGGCTGAAACGCAACTGGACTGGCGTCTTGATAACGCTGACCGCCTACGCCTGACTTATGCCTATGTCGACGCCGACGCGAGTAACCCGCTGGATGAGCAGCAGACCGCGCGCAACAGTGGTTCCGCCGGTTGGCTGCGCGATTGGGGCTATGGCTGGAACAGCGCGCTCTTCTACTATGGCGACGATGCGCTCAACGGTTACCGCTTCGAGCGCGTCGACACGCGCATCGCCAAACGCATCGGCCTGGGCAAGGCCAACCTGGAACTGGCCGGTGTCCTTCAACAACGTCTGGATAACCAGCCCACCACGTTCATCGACAACAATTACGACGAGCGTCGAGTGCTTTACTTCAGTGCGGAGCTGACGTTTTAAATGCTGCAGCGCTTGGCATGGAAATCGCCGCCACTGGGCCGCCTGCTGGTCGGGTTGTGCCTGGCGGTTGGTTGCCTGTTGGGCGCCGTGCCGGCACAAGCCGCCGACATTCTATTGACCGGTGCCGAAGACAGCCCCGGTGTGCAATCCTTCGTCCATGCGCTGAGTGAAATGCGCCCGGCCGACAGTGTGCGTTTCCAGCCACTGGCGAGCCTTCCAATGCCCGGCAAATTACCCGCTGGCACTCGCTTGATTCTGCTCGACCTGCCGAGCCTCGACTGGCGCCAGCAAGAGGCCCAGGGCCCGGCGACGCTGGTGCTGCGTATCAGCCGCCTGCAAGCCCGGCAACGTTTCGGGAGTAACGTTCCACCGTACCTCAGCCTGCTCTGGAGCGATCCGCCGCTGGATCGGCAATTGCGCCTGACCCGGCTCATCCTGCCCCAGGCCAGGCGCATCGGTGTGCTGTACGACAGTCACAGCGAATTCCTGCTCAATGAATTACGGGAGGCCGCCCTTGGGCTGGGCCTGGAAGTGGTCACCGAGCGTTGGGATAACATCAACGACAGCCGTCCTTTGCAGGCCCTGCTGAAAAATTGCGACGTATTGCTGGGTCTTGACGATCCCGACCTTTACAACCCGAAAACTGCAAAAAATCTGCTGCTGAGCAGCTATTCCCGGCAATTGGCATTAGTCGGCCCCAACGCCGCGTTCGTCAAGGCGGGCAGCCTGGCCAGCACTTACAGCGATCAGAGCGACTGGCTGCAAGTGCTCGACGAAGTGCTCGACCTGCCACCCCCGAGCTGGCCGCGTGCTCTCTATCCGCAGCACTTCAAAGTGTTAAGCAATCCGCAAGTGGCTCGTTCATTAGGAATTGAACAGGTGAATGAAACATCTGTCGCCACCCAGTTGGCTGAAGGAGAAAGCCGTCCATGACCCTCCGACGCTCTTGGGACATCAGTACCCGCACCCAGATGATCAGTCTCGGCCCTGCCCTGTTGCTGACGTTGCTGCTGATCAGCTTCTTTACCTTTGTGCGGATCCAGGACTTGCGCCAGGAGCTCAACCACACCGGGCAATTGATCGCCAACCAGCTCGCACCCGCCACCGAGTACGGAGTGATCTCGGGGAACAACGAGGTGCTCGAAAGTTTGCTCAAGGCCACGCTCGCCACGCCGAACGTGCGATTTCTGGAGGTCCAGGACAACGCCAACCGGATATTGGTGTACGTCGAGCAGCCGTCGGAAACCTACAGACGCTCGCAGCAAGTCGAAGTGTTTCAGGCACCGGTGCGGCTACAGCGGATTGCGCTCAACAATGATTTTTTCCAGGGTTCCAAAGCGGCGAGCACAACCCCCTCCGAGGACTACCTGGGTCGGGTGATCGTCGGTTTGTCGAATGACGCCTTCAACCAGCGCCAGCAGGAAATTTTGCTGAAGGCTGCGATCCTCGCGCTGTTCACCCTGCTGTTTACCTTTCTCGTTGCCCGACGCCTGGCGGGCAGCCTCTCCCAACCGATCCGCGATATTGGCGACGCGGTGAAGGCGATTCAGGAAGGCGAATACAAAACACCCTGCCGATTGTCGACGACACCGAGTTGGGCGCGCTGTCGCAACACATCAACAACCTCGCCGCCGGCCTCGAACAAGCCAGCCGCGAACAGCATCAGGCAATGGCACAGTTGATCCAGACGCGTGAGGAAGCGGAAAAGGCCAACAATGCCAAGTCTGACTTCCTGGCAATGATGAGCCATGAACTGCGCACGCCGATGAATGGCGTGCTCGGTATGCTGCAATTGCTGGAAACCACCGACATGACCGAGGAGCAGATCGAATACGCAGCGTTGGCGTCGGAGTCCACCGAACACCTGCTCAAGGTCATCAACGATATTCTCGATTTCTCGCGCATCGAGCGCTCGGAACTGGAACTGGAGCACATCCCGTTCAACCTCGCGGACTTGATCAGCACTTGCGCCCAATCGTTCCAGCACAGCGCGTTGCAGCGCGGCCTCGACCTGCAGTTGCAAATCCCCGAGGACATGCGCGCCCTTCAAGTGCAGGGTGATCCGACGCGGATCCGGCAGATTCTGGTCAATCTGGTCGGTAATGCCTTGAAGTTCACTGAGCACGGCCGCGTGAGCATCGAACCGCAGTGGCAATCGCTGGATCACGAACTGCTGTGGTTCACCTGCACCGTGCGCGACAGTGGCATCGGTATTTCCGCTGAAAGCCTGGAGCTGATGTTCAATGCCTTCCAGCAGGCCGACAGTTCCATTTCACGTCGTTACGGTGGCACCGGCCTGGGCCTGCCGATTGCCCGCACACTGGCGGAACGCATGGGCGGCACCTTGCAGGCTCAGAGCGAAGAAGGCCTGGGCTCGGTGTTTACGCTGGAAATCCCGCTGGCACTGTACAAGCAGCCGCTGCCCGTACTGACACCCCGGGCACAGACCGGCAACGATGATGGCGAAGGGCGCAATGTGCTGCTGGTCGAAGACAACCCGGTCAATCAGACCGTCATCGAAGCAATGTTGCGCAGCCTGGGCTTTACTGTCAGCGTCGCAACCGATGGCGCGCAAGCGGTGCGCAGTGCCGAGAGCCTGGTATTTGAAGCGATTCTGATGGACTGCCGCCTGCCAATCATCGATGGCTACGAAGCAACCCGTCAGATCCGCCAATTGCCCGGCTGCACCAACTTGCCGATCATTGCATTGACGGCCAATGCGTTGCAGGGCGACCGCGAAGCCTGCTTGTCGGCTGGCATGAACGATTATCTGGCCAAGCCCTTCAAACGTACTGATTTGCAGCAAATTCTGCAGCGCTGGGTGCAGTAGTACAGGCCTTTCGACCATCTGCGACTGGCGTGAAAGGCGAAAGTGCGGCAGTCTTAGGCACCCGAACAGGCCCGAAAAGGGGCTTGAATAATAATTTCAGTGCACAAGTGTACATTCATGTCCTTGGTGCTGTGACTTTCACCACAACGCAATAGTCTATGAGTAGGCTGCCGGTTCGAGGCATGAACGCTTCGATCGGCCGGGAAGATTTGCCCCACCTGCCGCATGGGACTATTGAGGAGCTCGCATGACCAAACAAAACGCCTTTACCCGGGAAGACCTGCTGCGCTGCAGTCGCGGTGAGCTGTTCGGCCCAGGTAACGCGCAACTGCCCGCCCCGAACATGCTGATGGTTGATCGCATCACCCTGATCAGCGAAGAAGGTGGCAAGTACGGCAAAGGTGAATTGGTCGCCGAGCTGGATATCAATCCGGACCTGTGGTTCTTTGCCTGCCACTTCGAGGGCGATCCGGTGATGCCGGGCTGCCTGGGCCTCGACGCCATGTGGCAACTGGTCGGTTTCTTCCTGGGCTGGCAAGGTCTGCCGGGCCGTGGCCGTGCGCTGGGTTCGGGCGAAGTGAAATTCTTCGGCCAGGTCCTGCCGACCGCCAAGAAAGTCACCTATAACATTCATATCAAGCGCGTCCTGAAGGGCAAGCTGAACCTGGCCATCGCCGACGGTTCGGTCACTGTCGACGGTCGCGAAATCTACACCGCCGAAGGCCTTCGGGTCGGCGTGTTTACCTCCACTGACAACTTCTAAGGGTTATTCGCATGCGCCGCGTCGTTATCACTGGTCTGGGCATCGTTTCGTGCCTGGGCAATGACAAAGAGACCGTCTCCGCTAACCTGCGTGCAAGCCGCCCTGGCATCCGGTTCAACCCGGAATATGCCGAAATGGGTCTGCGTAGCCAGGTTTCCGGCTCCATTGACCTTCCCCTCGAAGAGCTGATCGATCGCAAGATCTATCGCTTCGTCGGCCACGCGGCGGCTTACGCCTACCTGGCCATGAAAGACGCCATCGCTGACTCCGGTCTGAGCGACGAACAAGTTTCCAACCCGCGTACCGGCCTGATCGCCGGTTCCGGTGGTGCCTCCACGCTGAACCAGATGGAAGCGCTGGACATCCTGCGCGAGAAAGGCGTGAAGCGCGTTGGCCCATACCGCGTAACGCGGACCATGAGCAGCACCGTTTCCGCTTGCCTGGCCACCCCGTTCAAGATCAAGGGCCTGAACTACTCCATCGCTTCTGCCTGCGCCACCAGTGCTCACTGCATCGGTACCGCCATGGAACAGATCCAGATGGGCAAGCAGGACATCGTATTCGCTGGCGGCGGCGAAGAAGAACACTGGAGCCAATCGTTCCTGTTCGACGCCATGGGCGCACTGTCCAGCCAGTACAACGAAACCCCGGAAAAAAGCTTCCCGTGCCTACGACGCCAAGCGTGACGGTTTCGTCATTGCTGGCGGTGGCGGCATGGTCGTGGTCGAAGAGCTGGAACACGCTCTGGCGCGCGGCGCGAAGATCTACGCGGAAATCGTTGGCTACGGCGCGACCTCCGACGGCTACGACATGGTCGCCCCAAGCGGCGAAGGCGCCATCCGCTGCATGCAGATGGCCATGTCCACCGTTGACGCACCGATCGACTACCTGAACACCCACGGCACTTCGACTCCGGTCGGCGACGTCATGGAAATGAAAGGTGTGCGCGAACTGTTCGGCGACAAGGCTCCGGCCATCAGCTCCACCAAAAGCCTGTCGGGTCACTCCCTGGGCGCCGCCGGCGTTCACGAAGCGATCTACTGCATGCTGATGATGGAAGGCAACTTCATGGCAGGCTCCGCCAACATCGACGAGCTGGACCCAGAAGTGGCAGACATGCCAATCCTGACCAAGACTCGCGAAAACGCCACCATCGACACCGTGATGAGCAACAGCTTCGGTTTCGGTGGCACCAACGCCACGCTGGTACTCAAGCGCTGGGCTGGTAAGTAATACCCGCCGTTTCGCTGTATTGAAAAACGCCCCGACTGGTTCGGGGCGTTTTTTTTGTGCCTGACATATCCCCTGTAGCAGCTGGCGAAGCCTGCGTTCGGCTGCGCAGCAGTCGTAAACCTGAGCATCCAGTCTTCCTGGCACACCGCATTGCCTGATTCACGACTGCTGCGCAGCCGAACGCAGGCTTCGCCAGCTGCTACAAAGAGCCCGTCGAACATGAAGCTTTTGTCATGAAACCAACGGGCCTGCGACCGAATGTCGCGCACTTAAAGGGCTGCAGGATTTTATTCAAATCTGCAAAAGTCTGTTTCCAGATCCGTCAGTTTACTTAGCAAGCTAACAACTCATATAACAGAGGCCTGCACATGCCTTGGTGCAGGTAATTGAGATTGGAGCTAGCAGATGACTGTAAAAGTAACTGAACGCGACGATTCACATAAATCCCATGAGGGTGTAGCCGCCGGTATCCGCATTTGGGATGTCCACCAACAAGACATGCTGGTGGGGATGTTTCACTCCGAGACTGACGCGCATAACTACAAAGCGGAACTCGAAACACTGGAACAGCAAAGAGCGCTGCTATCCGCCTAGCCACTGCGCCTGAGCAACTACAGCATTGAAAACGACAAACCCCGCCATGAGCGGGGTTTGTCGTTGATGAAGCACTTAACGGCTTACCACATCAGATCATCCGGGATCTGATAGGCCGCGTACGGATCGTCCTCGGCCGCCACTTCTTCTGTCTTCACGTTCATCTGCACGATACGCTGTGGATCGCGCTCCTGAATCTTCAGTGCCGCTTCACGCGGGATCACTTCGTAACCGCCAGCATGGTGCACGATGGCCAGCGATCCGTTGCTGAGCTTGTTGCGCATCAGCGTATTGACGCAGATGCGCTTGACCTTCTTGTCGTCGACGAAGTTGTAGTAGTCCTCGGTGGTCAGCTTTGGCAGACGCGAGACTTCGATCAATTGCTTGACCTGAGCGGCGCGAGCCTTGGCCTCGACCTTTTCCTGTTGCTGGCGGTTCAGCTCCTGGTCGCGCTTGACCTTCTCGGCCATGGCTTCCTGCGCTGCACGCTGCTGGGAATCATCGAGTTCGATCTGGCCCTTGTGGGCCAGGCGCTGCTGTTTCTGCTTGTCTTTGCTGACCTGCTTGGCCTGCTTCTGGTTGACCAGCCCTGCTTTGAGTAACTGGTCGCGAAGGGAAATGCTCATGGTGCTTGTTTCTCACTTAGGCAACTGCTCAACCGCAGCTGGTCAAATTCTTTTCCTGACGTTTGGCTTCACCCCACAGGGCGTCCAACTCTTCGAGGGTGCAATCTTCTATGGGACGGTGGGTGTCGCGCAATGCCTGTTCGATAAAACGGAAGCGTCTTTCAAATTTGCCGTTGGCGCCACGCAGTGCGGTTTCCGGATCGACCTTGAGATGACGCGCCAGATTGACCACCGAAAACAACAGGTCACCGACCTCATCGGCAATCGCTGCCGAGTCATTGTCGGCCATCGCTTCGAGCACTTCATCGAGCTCTTCGCGGACCTTGTCCAGCACCGGCAACGCGTCTGGCCAGTCGAAACCGACCTGCCCGGCGCGCTTCTGCAGTTTCGCCGAGCGCGACAATGCCGGCAGCGCGGCCGGTACATCGTCGAGCAACGACAATTGCAACGGTGCCGCTGACTTCTCGGCGCGCTCTTCGGCCTTGATCTCTTCCCAGCGCTGCTTGACCTGCTCTTCACTCAGTCGCGGGATGTCCACCGGCGCATACAGATCACCGGTAGGAAACACATGAGGGTGACGACGGATCAGCTTGCGGGTAATGCTGTCGACCACGCCGGCGAATTCAAAGCGCCCTTCTTCGCGCGCCAGTTGGCTGTAATAAACCACCTGGAACAGCAAATCCCCCAGCTCACCCTGCAAGTGATCGAAGTCACCGCGCTCAATGGCGTCAGCGACTTCGTAGGCTTCCTCAAGGGTGTGCGGGACGATCGTTTCGTAGGTCTGCTTGATGTCCCACGGGCAACCGAACTGCGGGTCGCGCAGCCGGTTCATCAAGTGCAGCAAGTCTTCAAGTGAATACATCAATCAGTCTCTGCATCTGAATCGCAAAACCCGTAGGAGCCGAGCTTGCTCGCGATAGCGGTACATCAGGTAAATCGCCATCGCGAGCAAGCTCGGCTCCTACAGGGATCGGTTTCACGGCGTCCGGTTACGGCGGGTTTCGATGATGTTCGGCAACTGGGAAATCCGCCCCAGTAACCGCCCCAGCGCATCCAGTCCCGGAATCTCGATGGTCAGGGACATCAACGCGGTGTTGTCCTCTTTGTTCGAGCGGGTGTTGACCGCCAGCACGTTGATCCGCTCGTTGAGCAGCACCTGCGACACATCACGCAGCAACCCGGAGCGGTCGTAGGCGCGGATGATGATGTCCACCGGGTAAGTGAGCACCGGCACCGGCCCCCAGCTGACCTGGATGATCCGCTCTGGCTCGCGCCCGCCCAGTTGCAGCACCGAGGCACAGTCTTGACGGTGAATGCTCACGCCACGACCCTGGGTGATGTAACCGACGATGGCATCGCCCGGCAATGGCTGGCAGCAGCCGGCCATTTGCGTCATCAGGTTGCCGACACCCTGGATCTGGATGTCCCCACGCTTGCCCGGTTTGTAGCCGGTGGCTTTGCGCGGTATCAACTCTAGCTGTTCGTTGCCGCGTTCCGGCTCGACCAGTTGCTGCGCCAGGTTCACCAATTGCGCCAGGCGCAAATCACCGGCGCCCAATGCGGCGAACATGTCCTCGGCGGTCTTCATGTTGGCCTTGTCGGCCAGCTTTTCGAAGTCCACCGCCGGCAAGCCCAGACGATTGAGTTCACGCTCGAGCAGGGTTTTACCGGCCGCGACGTTCTGGTCACGCGCCTGCAATTTGAACCAGTGGACAATCTTCGCCCGCGCCCGCGAGGTGGTGATGTAGCCCAGGTTAGGGTTCAGCCAGTCGCGGCTCGGGGTGCCGTGCTTGCTGGTGATGATCTCGACCTGTTCACCGGTTTGCAGGCTGTAGTTGAGCGGCACGATCCGGCCGTTGATCTTCGCGCCACGGCAGTTGTGGCCGATCTCGGTGTGCACCCGGTACGCGAAGTCCAGCGGTGTCGCGCCTTTGGGCAAGTCGATGGCGTGACCGTCGGGGGTGAAGATGTAGACCCGGTCCGGCTCGATATCGACCCGCAGCTGTTCCGCCAGGCCACCGATATCGCCCAGCTCTTCATGCCACTCGAGGACCTGACGCAGCCAGGAGATTTTCTCTTCGTAGTGGTTCGAACCGGATTTGACGTCGGTGCCCTTGTAGCGCCAGTGCGCGCACACGCCCAGCTCGGCTTCCTCGTGCATGGCGTGGGTGCGGATCTGCACTTCCAGCACCTTGCCCTCAGGCCCGATCACCGCCGTGTGCAGCGAGCGATAGCCGTTCTCTTTCGGGTTGGCGATGTAGTCGTCGAATTCTTTCGGGATGTGCCGCCACAAGGTGTGGACGATGCCGAGCGCGGTGTAGCAATCGCGCATTTCCGGCACCAGCACGCGAACGGCGCGCACGTCGTAGATCTGGCTGAACTCCAGACCCTTGCGCTGCATTTTGCGCCAGATCGAATAGATGTGTTTGGCCCGGCCGCTGATGTCGGCATCGACGCCGGTGGCCTGCAATTCGTTTTTGAGTTGGGTCATCACGTCGCTGATGAAGCGTTCGCGATCCAGACGTCGCTC
Organism: Pseudomonas sp. S2_F03; assembly: GCF_054668335.1. Lineage (NCBI taxonomy): Bacteria > Pseudomonadati > Pseudomonadota > Gammaproteobacteria > Pseudomonadales > Pseudomonadaceae > Pseudomonas > Pseudomonas sp. S2_F03. Next base: position 1,330,799 of record NZ_CP162759.1, read on the forward strand.
ATGCAACAGCTTGGCGATCTGCTTGTACTGGTCAGGCTCAAGGTAACGGAAGGACAAGTCCTCCAGCTCCCACTTGATGTGACCGATACCGAGACGGTGCGCGAGTGGCGCATAGATGTCGAAGACTTCGCGGGCGACGCGATTGCGCTTTTCGTCGTCGGCGGTTTTCACCGCACGAATCGCGCAGGTGCGTTCAGCCAGCTTGATCAGTGCGACGCGTACGTCATCGACCATGGCAACCAGCATTTTGCGCAGGTTTTCGACCTGGCCCTGAGTGCCCAGCACCAGGGATTTGCGCGGGCTCAAGCTGTCGCTGATCGCCGCCATGCGCTGCACGCCATCGATCAACTTGGCCACCACCGGGCCGAAGCGCTGGCTGATGGCAGGCAACTCGATCTGGCCTTCGCGCACGCCACGGTACAAGATCGCGGCGACCAGTGAATCCTGATCGAGTTTGAGGTCGGCGAGAATCTCGGCGATCTCAAGGCCCGTGCGGAAACTCGAGGTCCCTTCGGACCAGAGATTCTTCGCCGCATTGGCCTGTTGTTCCGACATGCGAGCGAACTCGCACGCCTCCTTCAAGGCTTCGCGATCCAGTGCCGGATCGACACTGACCGCATGATCGAGCCAAGCCTCGAGATTGATACTGCCGTCTGTGTTGATCGGCTGGTGTGCTCTCACCTGTACCATCTTGCTTACCTTCCCTACGACGCAGATTCAATGCGTCAAATCGCTGACCTTCGTTGCCCGATTGCGCTCACGGGGCTCATGCGAGCGCTGCACGGGCGGGCCAGTCGGACCAGACGAGCCATCCTAGCTCGCTTCAAATAACGCCATGGCCTCGACATGTGCCGTTTGAGGAAACATATCGAGAATCCCGGCACGTTTTAACCGGTAGCCCTGCTTGATCAACTCAACCGTGTCGCGCGCCAGCGTTGCCGGGTTGCACGACACATACACCAATCGCTCGGCGCCCAAGGTCTTGAGCTTGCGCACCACCTCGAAAGCACCGTCACGCGGTGGGTCCAAGAGTACCGCACAAAAGCCTTCGCGGGCCCATTCGGCATCAGCCAAAGGCTGGGATAAATCGGCCTGAAAAAACTTCGCGTTATTCAGATTATTGCTAGCGGCGTTCGCGGCAGCACGCTCGACCATCGTCTGCACACCTTCGACCGCCACCACTTCGCGAACGGCTTTGGCCAGCGGCAATGCAAAATTGCCCAACCCGCAGAACAGGTCGAGAACGCGTTCATCCGGTTGCGGCTTCAGCCATTCCAGCGCCTGGGCGATCATCGCTTCGTTGACGCCGGCGTTGACCTGGATGAAATCTCCCGGCCGGTACGCCAGATCCAGATCCCACGACGCCAGACGATAACCCAGCGACTGATCGGCATCGACCGGTTGCGGCTCGCCGTCACCGTGCAGCCACAACTGCGCTTCGTGGAACGCGCAGAAATCCTTGAGGATCGTCAGGTCTGCGTCAGACAACGGCGCCATGTGCCGCAGCAAGACCGCCAGCGACGAGCCGCTGAACAATTCCACATGCCCCAGCGCCTGAGGCTTGCTCAAGCGACGCAGCATTTCCGGTAAGCGGGTCATGATCGGCTGTAATGGCTGAACCAGCACTGAACATTCGTTAATCGCGACGATGTCCTGACTGCCCGCCGCGCGGAAACCCACCTCGAGCTTTTTCGCCTTCATGTCCCAGCGCACTGCAACCCGGGCGCGACGGCGGTAACCGAATTCCGGGCCACTCAACGGCGCCGCCCATTCTTGTGGTTCGACACCGGCGACCTTCGACAGCTGCTCGGCGAGCATGCGCTGTTTCAGGGCCAATTGTTCGTTGTGTGGCAGATGTTGCACGCTGCAACCGCCGCAACGACCGGCATGCGGGCACGGCGCCGGGCGTCGCAGTTCACTGGCCTGGAACACGCGTTCGGTGCGCGCCTCGACCACTTTGCCGTGGGCACCCAACACCCGCGCCTCGACGTCTTCACCGGCCAATGCGCCGATGACGAACCAGGTGCGACCTTCGAAAAATGCGATACCGCGACCGTCATTGGCCAGGCGCTCGATGGTCAAGCGCTGCTTTTTGCCGGTCGGGATTTGTGGGGCCTTGCTGCCGCCCGTGGGTTGGAAGCGCAGGCCTCTCTCGTGCTTGGCCATCAGTTGGGCGCGTCGAAAATGCCGGTCGACAAGTAACGGTCGCCACGGTCGCAGATGATCGCGACGATCACCGCGTTTTCAACTTCTTTGGACAGTCGCAACATCGCTGCCACTGCACCGCCCGAGGACACGCCACAGAAAATGCCTTCTTCGCGGGCCAGACGACGGGTCACGTCTTCGGCTTCGCTTTGCGCCATGTCGACGATGCGGTCTACGCGATCAGCCTGATAAATCTTCGGCAGGTATTCTTGCGGCCAGCGGCGGATACCCGGGATCGCCGAGCCTTCCATCGGTTGCAGGCCGATGATTTGCACGCTCTCGCTCTGCTCTTTCAAGTAGCGCGAGACACCCATGATGGTGCCGGTGGTGCCCATCGAACTGACGAAATGGGTGATGGTGCCCTCGGTCTGACGCCAGATTTCCGGGCCGGTGGTGGTGTAGTGCGCTTGCGGATTGTCGCCGTTGGCGAACTGGTCCAGCACCTTGCCACGGCCTTCGGCTTCCATCCGCTGAGCGAGATCGCGGGCGCCTTCCATACCTTCTTCCTGGGTGACCAGGATCAGTTCGGCGCCATAAGCCGTCATCGCGGCTTTACGTTCGGCGCTGGAGTTATCCGGCATGATCAGGATCATCTTGTAACCCTTGATCGCGGCGGCCATGGCCAACGCAATCCCGGTGTTACCCGAAGTCGCTTCGATCAACGTATCGCCGGCGTGGATCTGCCCGCGCAACTCGGCGCGGGTGATCATCGACAGCGCCGGACGGTCCTTGACCGAACCCGCCGGGTTATTCCCTTCGAGCTTGAGCAAAAGGGTATTGCTGGTGACGCCGGGCAGGCGCTGCAAACGGACCAGCGGAGTGTTGCCGACGCAATCGGCGATGGTTGGGTACTGCAAGGTCATGGCGTATTCGCAATCCAGACTGCGGGGGCGCCTATCATACCGGCAAACGTTCGCAGGCCATATCACGCAAAGTGCGGTGCTTATGGCTTATGGGAATAAGCGGCTGCCTCAGCATTGCTCTTCATGCGCGACATTCAACGCATAGAACTCATGCAACTTGGCCTGCAACAATTGCTTGTCTGGAAGCTGGACTTGATATTCGGCGATCAATGCTGGTGAGAGGCTGCGGTTCAGGGCGTACTCCACCACTTCGTCATCCTTGCTGGCACACAGCAACACACCAATGGCCGGATTTTCGTGGGGCTTGCGTACATTGCGATCCAGCGCTTCCAGATAGAAGTCCAGCTTGCCCAGGTACTCCGGCTTAAAACGACCGACCTTCAGCTCAATGGCTACAAGACAATTAAGGCCACGGTGGAAGAACAGCAGATCCAATGCAAAATCACACCCACCCACTTACAGCGGATACTCGGAACCGACAAAGCAGAAGTCGCGACCGAGCTCGCTCAGGAATTCTTTTAGGCGCGCCAGTAACCCTTTTTGCAGATCGGTCTCGGCATGGCCACCGGGCAGGTCGAGAAACTCGAGCATGTAGCCGTCACGGAATATCTCAAGTGCTGCCGGGTGGGTTTGTCTCAGCATCGCTGAGGTTTTTGCTGGTTGGGTCACGCTTCGCTCGAACAGTGCTGCTTTGAACTGACGCTCCAGTTCGCGCTTCGACCATTTTTCTTGAACCGACAGACGGACGTAAAACTCCCGCTCTTCCGAGCGTTTGCTCTGGCCGAAAATGATCAGGTTGTGCGACCAGGACAATTGTCGCACCAGTGGTGCGACTTTCTCCTCCGTACAATAAATCTCATAGAATTGGCGCATGCGGAACACATTCGACCGGGTAAATCCGCGCAACCCAGGTTGAGTCTGAGCCAGATGTCCCGCCAACTGACCGACCACAGAATCGCCCCATTCGGCTTTTTCGAGTTTGCGACTGATGTAAGCACCGACCTGCCAATACAGTTCGATCAGCTGGGTGTTCACCGCCTGCATCGCCTGCTGTTTGGCACTTTGAATCAGTGCAAGCACTTCATTGAAGCGGTCGTCGGGGGCGCTGGATGGATTAATGCCGAACTCCTTGAGGCCGAGAAAAAACGCGAGTCTATTGCGTTAAGTCAGGCAGTAGGTGTCGGCAATACCCTTTAGGAAAGGTCGTACAAAAGAACGGGAACACTCCGGAAAAACCAGCTTCTTGGTGGCTGGGAGGGCCTCATCGCGAGCAGGCTCACTCCTACATGGGGATCGGGGTGATCACACCCTTTGTGGGCGACACACCTGTACTGTAGGAGCGAGCTTGCTCGCGATGGCGTCATCACTCACACCATCAATTTCAGCCACCAACCGCATATTTAGTCGCAACCCAACCCCGGTGTTTTCGGCCCAAAGCTGCCCGCCCTGACGCTGCACCGCATTCCTGGCAATGCTCAATCCCAAGCCAAACCCGCCATCCCCCGGTCGCGAACCGTCTAGCCGAGTAAACGGCGAAAAGATCCGTTCAAGATCCGCCTCGGCCACCCCACCGCCCTGATCTTCCAGCCACACATGCCAGAAATCGCCATCGCGCTGCCCACCGAGACTTACAACGCCGCCCTCGGACGAATGACGAATAGCGTTGCGCAGGATGTTTTCAAGTGCCTGCGCCAGGGTGTTGAGGTTGCCGCGAACCCAGCAGGTCGAGTCCACCGTGCAGCGCAATTGACTGACCGGCCAACCGCTTTCGTAGCAGGCGTTTTCCGTGAGCATTTCCCACAGAGCCTGAATCTGGATCGCCTCATCGGGCAGCGGTGATCGCTCGGTGTCGAGCCAGGCCAGTTGCAACGTGTCTTCCACCAGACGCTGCATGCCATCGACTTCCCGGCCAATGCGCTCACGCAACGCTGTCAGCTCCTGCTCGCTTTCGCTGGCCACCCGCAAGCGGCTCAGCGGCGTGCGCAGTTCGTGGGAAAGGTCGCGCAACAATTGTTGCTGCAGGGCCACCGTGCTTTGCAGGCGCTCGGACATGTGATCGAAGGCCCTGCCCAGCTCACCGAGTTCATCCGAACGATTGGTGGTGCTGCTCGACAAGCGCACATTCAACTGGTCGGCGCGCCAGGCGTTGGCCTGTTCACGCAGACTGTTCAACGGCACCACCAGCAGTCGATACAGGCCGACACACAGCAGCAAGGTAAACAGCCCTGGAATCACCCCGTTGGTAATCACGCGCCAGAAGGTCCTGTAACGCCCGGGCAAGAACCGCTGGGGCAGTTCGATCACCAGATTGCCGACGCTTGGATCACTGGGAAACGGTATGCGCAGCCAAGGTCGGCCTTGCTTGTGAATAGGCCAATCGAGGCCACGCAGAAAGGTCAGACGCTCGATTTCCTTGCCCGTCAGTGGCTGATTGCTCAATGTCTGCAAATCACCGCCAATGACACCAACCCAGCCCTTTTCGCGTTCCTGCATCCCCTGCAGCCAACGATCGACGCCGTCACTTTGTCCCTGGCGCCACGCCTGTTCAGCCTCGACGGCATAGCCCGCCAGGGTGCGTCGGGCCTCATCGGACAGAAACTGGTTGCGCTGCTCCATGTACCGGCCCCACGACCAGCTCAGCCAGATCATCAGCAAACAGAACGCCACCAGCAAACACGCCAGTTTCCAGAACAGTGAGTGCCGCCCCGGCAGGTCAGACCACTTCATCGGCCGCACTCAATACGTAGCCTTTGCCCCACACCGTTCGCACTTCGCGCGCGGTGTAGCCGATACCTTTGAGCTTGCGGCGAATCTGGCTGACGTGCATGTCGAGACTGCGGTCATGGGCCGCGTAGCCGCGTTGCAGTACGTGTTGATAAAGGAAGGCTTTGCTCAGTACTTCATCACCGCTGCGGTTAAGCGTTTCCAGCAATCGATACTCGCTGCGGGTGAGGCCGGCGGCGTGTTTGCCATGAAAAACTTCGCACAGCTCATCGTCAAAACGCAGGCCGCCCGTCTCGCTTTCAACCGCTGACGGCACCGGTGGCGGTCGACGGTCGAGCGCCACCCGGCGCAGGATCGCTTCGATGCGCACACGCAATTCGGCCATGCTGAAGGGTTTCGGCAAGTAATCATCGGCGCCCAGGCGAAAACCGCTGATACGATCCTCTTCGGCGCCCAGCGCGGACATCAGCACCACAGGCGTGGAGTGGCTCTGGCGTAACTGCGTCAATACATTGAGCCCGTCGAGGCCCGGCAACAGAATATCCATCAACACCACATCGAAGGCCTGCTGACGCGCGATGGCCAGACCTTCCTGGCCGTTCTGGCACCAGGTCACCTGAAAGCCGCAACGGCCCAAATGCTCATGCACATACGCCCCGAGCACCAGGTCGTCTTCGATGGAAAGGATTCGGGGGTGGCCGATAGAGATGGGAGTCATGAGTATCTGCAAATAATTCTCAGTTGATGATTATTCAAGATTGCCCATCGATGGGCAACCCAAGGTTTGCCTTTGAGGCAAAAGCCGCCCGCCAGCCGACGAATGACGACATCAATTTTACGAAGATTGCCTGCCTGCAAATCGCTACACTGCCCGGGTGGCGCGTACCGGACGTACACGCAGGTCAATCAATCGCTGGATGCAGGAGAGATGCGTGCTCACGAAACTGGGAATTAAAGGCCGCGTGCTGTTGCTGACCCTGTTGCCAACCACTCTGATGGCATTGGTCCTGGGCGGCTATTTCACCTGGATGCAGCAATCCGACCTGCAAACCCAACTGTTGCAGCGCGGCGAAATGATTGCCGAACAACTGGCGCCCCTGGTGGCTCCGGCCATGAGTCACAAGGACAGTGAACTGCTGGAGCGCATTGCCACCCAGGCGCTGGAAACCGCGGACGTGCGCGCAGTGACGTTCCTCGCCCCTGACCGCACGTCGCTCGCCCATGCCGGCCCGACCATGCTCAACAGCGCACCGTTGGGCACCGGTTCGCAGATGCTGCGCCGCAGCGGCAATGATGCGACGCGCTACTTGCTGCCGGTGTTCGGCAAACACCGCAACCTGGCCGGCGACTTGATCCCCGAAGAAGCCGATCGCCTGCTGGGCTGGGTCGAAATCGAGTTATCCCACAACGGCATGTTGTTACGCGGCTACCGCAGCCTGTTCGCCAGCCTGCTGATGATTGCCGCAGGCCTGGCCGGCGCGGCGCTGCTGGCCCTGCGGATGGGCCGGACCATCAACCGGCCGATCAGCCAGATCAAACTGGCGGTGGCGCAACTCAAGGACGGGCATCTGGAAACCCGCCTGCCGCCGCTCGGCAGCCAGGAACTGGATGAACTGGCCTCCGGCATCAACCGCATGGCCGGCACATTGCAAAACGCTCAGGAAGAATTGCAGCACAGCGTCGACCAGGCCACCGAAGACGTGCGCCAGAATCTGGAAACCATCGAGATCCAGAACATCGAGCTGGACCTGGCGCGCAAGGAAGCCCTGGAAGCAAGCCGGATCAAATCCGAGTTCCTGGCCAACATGAGCCATGAAATCCGCACGCCGCTCAACGGCATTCTCGGCTTCACGCACTTGCTGCAAAAAAGCGAACTGACGCCGCGCCAGCTCGACTACCTGGGCACCATCGAAAAATCCGCCGACAGCCTGTTGGGGATCATCAACGAAATCCTCGACTTCTCGAAAATCGAGGCCGGCAAACTGGTGCTCGACAATATTCCGTTCAACCTGCGCGACCTGCTCCAGGACACCCTGACCATTCTCGCCCCGGCGGCCCATGCCAAACAGCTGGAACTGGTGAGCCTGGTGTATCGCGACACGCCGCTGTCGCTGGTCGGCGATCCGCTGCGACTCAAACAGATCCTCACTAACCTGGTGAGCAACGCGATCAAGTTCACCCGCGAAGGCACCATCGTGGCCCGCGCCATGCTTGAAGAAGAGCATGAAGACAGCGTGCAACTGCGCATCAGCATTCAGGACACCGGCATCGGCCTGTCGAACCAGGACGTGCGCGCACTGTTCCAGGCCTTCAGCCAGGCCGATAATTCGTTGTCCCGGCAACCCGGCGGCACGGGCCTGGGGTTGGTAATTTCCAAGCGACTGATCGAACAGATGGGTGGCGAAATTGGCGTCGACAGCACACCGGGTGAAGGTTCGGAATTCTGGATCAGCCTGAGCCTGCCCAAGACTCGCGATGACGCCGAAGACCTGCCTGCCGCGCCCCTGCTCGGGCGTCGGGTGGCCGTGCTGGAAAACCATGAACTGGCCCGGCAGGCGTTGCAGCACCAACTGGAAGACTGCGGCCTGAGCGTAACGCCGTTCAACACCCTGGAAAGCCTGGCCAATGGCGTGACCGGCGCGCACCAGACCGATCAGGCCATCGACCTGGCGGTACTTGGCATCACCAGCAACGACATGCCACCGGAGCGACTGAACCAGCACATCTGGGACCTCGAACACCTGGGCTGCAAAGTCCTGGTGCTGTGCCCGACCACCGAGCAGACGCTGTTCCATCTCTCGGTGCCGAACCCGCACAGTCAGCTTCAGGCCAAACCGGCCTGCACCCGCAAACTGCGTCGTGCCTTGTCCGATCTGGTCAACCCGCGCCAGCAGCGCAGCGAACCCGGCGAACCGGTGTCGAGTCGTGCGCCGAAGGTGCTGTGCGTCGACGACAACCCGGCCAACCTGCTGTTGGTGCAAACCCTGCTCGAAGACATGGGCGCCAAGGTATTGGCCGTGGACAGCGGTTACGCGGCGGTCAAGTCCGTGCAGACCGAAACCTTCGACCTGGTGTTGATGGACGTGCAAATGCCCGGCATGGACGGGCGCCAAAGCACCGAAGCGATTCGTCAGTGGGAAAGTGAACGGCATTGCACACCGCTGCCGATCGTGGCCCTCACCGCTCACGCCATGGCCAATGAAAAACGTGCGCTGCTGCAAAGCGGCATGGACGATTACCTGACCAAGCCCATCAGCGAGCGGCAACTGGCGCAAGTGGTGCTGAAGTGGACAGGCCTGGCATTGCGCAACCACGGGCCGGAACGTTCCAGCGATAGCCACGGCAGCGCACATGACTTGCAGGTACTCGACCCCGAAGAAGGTTTGCGCCTGGCGGCGGGTAAGGCGGATCTGGCGGCGGACATGCTTGCGATGTTGCTGGCCTCGCTTGAAGCCGACCGCGAGGCCATTCGCATTGCCCGGGACAGCAACGACCAGACGGCATTGATCGAGCGTGTCCATCGCCTGCACGGGGCCACCCGTTACTGTGGCGTCCCGCAACTGCGCGCCGCCTGCCAGCGCAGTGAAACACTGCTCAAGCAACAGGACCCGAAAGCGCCCGGCGCACTGGAGGAGCTCGAACGAGCGATCAATCGCTTGGCCGCTCACGCCCGGATCAATGCCTGACACAGCGCAATGGCGCCGATCACCATCGGCGCTAAGCTGGCCCGTGTAGCAGCTGCCGAAGGCTGCGTCCGGCGGCGCAGCCGTCGTAAAATCAGGCACTGCGCTCTTTCAGGGAAACCGCGTTTGCCGGATTTACGACGGCTGCGCCGCCGGACGCAGGCTTCGCCAGCTGCTACCTACAGCATGAGTTAAATGGAGGATTGCATGCGCACGATACTTTTCAGCAGCCAGACTTACGACCGTGACAGCTTTCTGGGCGCCGACCTGCCCGCCGGAATCGAGCTGCACTTTCAATCAGCGCGGCTGAGCCTGGATACCGTGGCGCTGGCAGACGCGCACGAGGTGGTCTGCGCCTTCATCAATGACGACCTCAGCGCCCCGGTGCTTGAACGTCTTGCCGCGGGCGGTACGCGCCTGATCGCCCTGCGTTCGGCCGGTTACAACCATGTCGATCTGCCTGCGGCCAAACGCCTGGGCCTTACGATCGTGCGTGTCCCGGCCTACTCCCCACACGCCGTGGCCGAACACGCAGTGGCGCTGATCCTGGCACTCAACCGCCGCTTGCACCGAGCCTACAACCGCACCCGCGAAGGCGACTTCAGCCTGCACGGGCTGACCGGCTTCGATCTGGTGGGCAAGACCGTCGGCGTGGTCGGCACCGGGCAGATCGGCGCGACGTTCGCCAAGATCATGAATGGTTTCGGCTGCCAGTTGCTGGCCTATGACCCCTACCCCAACCCGCAAGTCGAAGCCCTGGGCGCGCGTTATCTGAGTTTGCCGCAGCTGCTGGCCGAGTCGCAGATCATCAGCCTGCATTGCCCACTCAACGAGCAGAGCAAACACCTGATCAATCGCGAGTCACTGGCACACATGCAACCCGGCGCGATGCTGATCAACACCGGGCGTGGTGGCCTGGTGGACACGCCGGCGCTGATTGACGCGTTAAAGGACGGCCAATTGGGCTATCTGGGGCTGGATGTGTATGAAGAAGAGGCGCAGCTGTTTTTCGAGGATCGCTCGGACCTCCCGTTGCAGGATGATGTGCTGGCGCGGCTGCTGACCTTTCCGAACGTGATCATCACCGCGCACCAGGCCTTCCTGACCCGTGAAGCCCTGGGCGCGATTGCTGCGACGACCCTGCAGAACATCGCAACCTGGGCTGCCGGTGCGCCGCAGAATCGGGTCGAGGGCTGACCGGGTCAGGCCTTCGACAACAGGATCATCAACGCCAGCCAGCCGAAACCCAGCAGGCGCTGCCCGAGGGAATGCCCGCGGCGCAGCAGGAACCAGACAAAAAACGGCGGCAGAAAGAAAATCATCAGTTTCAGCCACAGCTCTACCGGACGTGTCCCATCGAGTGCCGGTGTCGGTGCGGATGCCGGCGACTGAACGTCGGCTTCGACCGCGGTTTTGCGCTTACGCCCGAACGCGGCCGGGGTCACCCGGGCCACTTTCTCGTCCGTCGGTAAACGCCCGAACGAAAGAGGCGCCTGCACAGGCGTTGCCGTCGAAGTGGCCGCTTGCACCGTTGCCGCGGGTGCACCGCAATGAATGCAAGCAGGCGCCGTGGAGCTGATGCTCTGCTTGCACTCATAACATTCGATTAACGCCATGTCCGTTCCTTAGAGATGCAAAAGCGGCAGTGTGCCATGAGTCGGCAAGTCATTTGAACCTGATCGAAGGTCATCTACCCGCGCCATGCTGCGTGCAGGCCCGTGATAGCATACCGCGCATATTTGGAGGACCCATGGTCGAACACGATTTCCGCTACACCCTGATGAGCCCGCAACACACCCTTACCGAATGCCGCGCCCTGGTGCCGGGGCGTTATCAAGTCACCGGCAACGGCGGCTCGATCCGGATTGGCGATGTGCTGGTAGTCACCCTTAAAGGCAGCAAGGACTTGTCCATGCGCCTGACCGTCGAAACTGTTCGTCACTTGATCAACCCGCCGGGCCAATGGGTCGCGGTGAGCAGTGGTCCGGTGTTCGGCGAGTTGGGGATCCACACGTGGGAAGTCAATTGCGACAGTTGCGCCAAGGCACTGAGCTTCGAGTTCGCGGTCGACGCCAAGCTCGGCAACAAGGCTGAAAAGCCCGCTGCCACCGCGCGGATTGCCGAATTGGGCTGGGCCACCGTTAGCGACAAACACCTGTGCCCGAAATGCCAGGAGCCTGTGTGATGAAACGCCTCGCCCTGACCACTATGGTCGGTGCCAGCCTGCTGGGCTGCGCCGCCGAGCCGGTGCAACTGCAACAAAATCGTAGCTACATTCTGGAATGGATCGGCGATCGTCCGTTGATCGACTACAGCCACCTGACCATTACCCTGGGTGACGACGGTCGGGCCTATGGCAATGGCGGCTGCAACCATTGGTTCGCGCCGTATACCCTGGATGGCGACAATCTGACCTTCGGCAAAATCGGCAGCACCCGCAAACTCTGCGCACCCGCGCTCATGGAGCAGGAAAAGCGCTTCCTGGAGGCGCTGGAAGGTGTGCAACGCTGGGATATTTCACCGATCGACCAGATGCGCTTCTGGCCGGCGGAAGGAAAGCCGCTGCGTTTGTGGCTCGAAGAGGGTTGATCCCCCGCTGATGATCGCTCCCATGCTCTGCGTGGGAACTATCAAGGTGAGGATTGAAGACGACGCAGCTCCCTGTAGCAGCTGGCGCAGCCTGCGTCTGGCTGCGAAGCTGCCGTGAAATCAGGCTATGCGGTCATACAGAACGACTGCATTTTCAGGGTTTACGACTGCTGCGCAGCCGGACGCAGGCTGCGCCAGCTGCTACAAATCGCGTTACGGCTAGTTCTTCGCCTGCAACGCCTCCAGCTTGGCCATCACCCCCGCCGCGGTCTGCTCGCCCATCAGTTGTTCACGCACCTTGCCTTTGTTATCGATGATGTACGTCACCGGCAAGGCTTCACTGCGCGGCAATTCAAAAAGATCGGCCGGGTCTGAAGCCAGTACCGTGAACTTGATGCCCAGTTTCTCGCTGGCGCTCTTCAGCTCTTCACCCTGCACGTTGTCGAAATTGACCCCGAACACGCCGATCTTCTTGTCCTTCAATTGATCGGCCAAGGCGTTCAACTGCGGAATCTCGGTGCGGCAAGGGCCACACCATTCAGCCCAGTAATTAAGCACCAGCCATTTGCCATCCAGGCGATTGGCAGCAACCTTGTGACCGTCCTGGTCAATACCATAGTCATTGCCGCAGCCCCCCAGCATCAACGCCCCGAAAATCGCCAATGCCGCTGCCAGTCGCCTTGTCATGTCGTGATCCTTGTTCAAAATTGAATGCGCCTGCGACCCATCGCCTCGCAAGGTTCTGGATTACGCGCTGCCCAGTTAGAATAGCCGCCACCTTACGCAAGAAGCGACCCGCACATGACCGATCTGACGCTTTATCACAACCCGCGCTGCTCGAAATCCCGCGGTGCGCTCGAATTGCTCGAAGCTCGTGGCCTGACGCCGACCGTGGTCCGTTACCTGGAAACCCCGCTGGACGCCGCACAAATCCAGAGTCTGCTGGGCAAGCTGGGCATCAGTGCCCGGCAATTGCTGCGCACGGGCGAAGACGAATACAAGACCCTGAACCTCGCTGACGCCAGCCTGAGCGAAGCACAAGTGATCGCGGCCATCGCGGCTCATCCGAAACTCATGGAGCGACCGATTCTCGAAGTCGGCGACAAAGCCATCATCGGCCGGCCGCCGGAGAACGTGCTGGAGTTGCTACCGTGAGTGCACCGTACATTCTGGTTCTGTATTACAGCCGCAGCGGCTCGACCAATGAAATGGCCCGCCAGATTGCCCGTGGCGTCGAGCAGTCCGGAATGGAAGCGCGCCTGCGCACCGTGCCGGCGATTTCCACTGAATGCGAAGCCGTGTCGCCAGACATCCCGGACGAAGGCGCGCTGTACGCCAGCCTCGACGACCTGAAGAACTGCGCGGGCCTGGCCATGGGCAGCCCGACCCGTTTCGGCAACATGGCGGCACCGCTCAAGTACTTTCTCGACGGCACCAGCAACCTGTGGCTGACCGGTGCGCTGGTGGGCAAACCGGCTGGCGTGTTCACCTCCACAGCCAGCCTGCACGGCGGCCAGGAAACCACTCTGCTGTCGATGATGTTGCCACTGCTGCACCACGGCATGCTGATCACCGGCCTGCCTTACAGCGAGTCGGCCTTGCTGGAAACCCGTGGTGGCGGCACGCCCTACGGCGCCAGCCATCACGCCGGGGCCGATGGCAAAAGTGGTTTGAACGAACACGAAGTCGCGCTGTGCCGGGCCTTGGGCCTGCGCTTGGCGAAGACTGCGCAAAAGCTGGGGAACTGACGTGGCCAAGAAGCCGAAGATTCTGCCCTCCATCGAATGGCTTGAACCGCGGGTTCGGGCAATGCGCGCCGTCAGCTTGCTGTGCTTTTTCGGTCTGGTCGGGCTGTTGTGCGCCTACTATCTGGTGTTTGCCGATCTGCATGGCGCACGGCCGTGGGTAATTCTGCTGATCGAATTGGTGCCGCTGCTGCTGTTGGCACCTGGGATGCTGATCGGTAGCCCGCGCGGGCATTCGTGGATGTGTTTTGTGGTGAACCTGTATTTCATCAAAGGCGCATTGGCGGCGTATGACCCCAACCGGCAGCTGTTCGGATTACTGGAAATGGGCGCGAGCCTGGCAGTGTTCTGTTCGGCGTTGCTGTATGTGCGGTGGCGGTTTCAGCTCAATCGCAAGCTTGCGGGCGAAGGTGAGATTTCCGTCGCCTGACCTGACGCCATCGCGGGCAAGCCCGCTCCCACAGGGTTTACGCGGTCCGTGTGGGAGCGGGCTTGCCCGCGATGGGTTCAACTCGGTGTCAATGATTCACTGTGTAAGCCAGCATCATTGAAATCTGGCTCATCGGCCGGCCGCCACTTTCTTCATGCCACTGGTTAAACACGCCCTGCACTGTCGCCAGGTCGCGCAAACTGGTCGGCACCTTGTCGACGATTTTCTGTGCATTCAACGCTGCGACCACATCGTAGCTCGGCACAAACGTGTCCTTGCCGACCATGCGCAAGAAGCGTGGCGCCGACAGCCCGCCCAATTGGTGGCCGCGCTTTTTCAGGGTCGTCCACAACCCGACGATATCGGTCACGGGCCAATCGGCGAGCAACGCGCCGAAGCTGCCGTGCTCCTGCGCCACGTCCAGAATGAACTGCGCATTGCGCGGCACACTCTTGAGCTTGCCCAAATGGCGGATGATCCGCGCGTCCTGCATCAAGCGTTCGAGGTGTTCGGCGCTCATCAGCACGACTTTTTCCGGGTCGAACTTGAAGAACACTTCTTCGAAGGCCGGCCACTTGGCGTCCACCAGACTGTGCTTGAGCCCGGCGCGAAACACACGCAGCGCCATGGTCGAGAGGTAACGGTCGTCGCTGATCTTGCGTAACTGTGCCGGGGTTTTCGGAACGGGCAGATGGGCTTCCAGTTCAGCTGCCGAGCCGAAACGGTTCAGACAGTATTCGTGCAGCCACTTGTAGTCGCGCATGCCCTCTCCTAAAGAATGAAATGAAAACGGCGCCCGCAAGCGCCGTGTGTCAGAGCTATTGCAACTGTCAGAGGTTCACCACATTGACGAAGCGCGAAGCCGCCGTCTCATCGATCTTGAGGCTGGTGAAGTCGAACAGGTTGCGGTCCGCCAGTTGCGACGGGATTACGTTTTGCAGGCTGCGGAAAATGCTTTCGGTGCGGCCCGGGGTCTTGCGCTCCCAGTCTTGCAGCATGTCCTTGACCACCTGACGTTGCAGGTTTTCCTGAGAACCGCAGAGGTTGCACGGGATGATCGGGAATTGCTTGAAGTCCGAATAAGCCTGGATGTCTTTTTCGTTGCAGTAGGCCAGCGGGCGGATCACCACGTTGCGGCCATCGTCGGCGCGCAGTTTGGGCGGCATGGCCTTGAGCGAGCCGTTGAAGAACATGTTCAGGAAGAACGTCTCGACGATGTCGTCACGGTGATGACCGAGGGCCATTTTGGTCGCGCCGATTTCATCGGCAAACGTGTAGAGCGTACCGCGACGCAGGCGCGAGCACAGCGAGCAGGTGGTCTTGCCTTCCGGGATCAACTCCTTGACCACCGAGTAGGTGTCTTTCTCGACGATGTGGTACTCGATGCCCAGCTCTTTGAGGTAGGCCGGCAGCACGTGCTCCGGGAAACCTGGCTGCTTCTGGTCCATGTTCACGGCTACGATCTCGAACTTGATCGGTGCGACCTTCTGCAAGTGCATCAGCACATCGAGCAGGGTGTAGCTGTCCTTGCCACCAGACAGGCAGACCATGACCTTGTCGCCGTCTTCAATCATGTTGAAATCGGCAACAGCCTCGCCGGCCTGGCGGCGAAGGCGCTTTTGCAGTTTGTTCTGGTTGACCGTAAGAGTGCCCATGACGCGAAATCCGTGAGGTGTGACGAAAGGCCGGCATTTTACGCAAAAACACATCAGGGGCGAAGTGCCCACCGTCTCCTGTAGGGATCTGCGTGCACAGACCCGTCGGCGATTAACAGAGATCTTTACAGCGCGATTTGCTCTAAGCCCCTATCACCTGTGCGGTTAAGTCCTTTCTATACTGCGACATAAGGTCGCATTTAAATCCAGACCTTTACTTACGTGGCCACTTTGGCCGGTAGGCGCTCCACTGGGGGGCGACGGTAAAAACAAGAGGAGTGACTGGCATGATCCATCACGTAGTGGGGCTCTTCACCCACCCCGACCAGGAATGGAAAGAAATCCGTGGCGACCAAGAGGAAAGTATCAGCCACATGTACCTGACCCACACGCTGATTCTGGCGGCGATCCCCGCCGTGTCGGCGTTTATCGGCACCACGCAGGTCGGCTGGGTGATTGGCAGCCGTGCACCGGTGATGTTGACGCAAGAAAGCGCGCTATGGATGACGATCATGTCGTACGTGGCGATGCTCGGTGGTGTTGCAGTGATGGGCGCGTTCATCCACTGGATGGCTCGCACCTATGACGCCAACCCGAGCCTGGCCCGTTGCGTTGCGTTTGCAACCTACACCGCGACCCCGCTGTTCGTTGGCGGTCTGGCGGCGCTGTACCCACACATGTGGTTGGGGATGGTCGTCGGGACGGCTGCCATCTGCTACACGGTGTACCTGTTGTATGTGGGGCTACCCACTTTCATGAACATTCCAACAGACGAGGGCTTTCTTTTTTCAAGTTCGGTGCTTGCGGTAGGCCTGGTGGTGCTCGTAGCCATCATGGCGTTCACAGTCATTGTCTGGGGACTCGGCGTGGGGCCGGTCTATACGAATTAAAAACTCTGCACCCAAAATAACCAGATCTGCCAATACAGGCCGCCGCAAGGCGGCCTTCTAATGTCCAGGGCAGGCGGGGCGGCGACCATTCGGCGCCTCGGCGATTCGCAAGCCAACAGGGTTGCGGCATACTCGACGTCTCTGGAGATCCATCAAGCATGCCCGAGCAACTCAATACCCGCGTCGAAGACTGTTACCAACTCGCCGAATCCTTTTTCAAACGAACTTTCAAACGCCCCGTGGTGAGCCTCAAGCTGCGCGGTCAAAAAGCCGGTGTCGCGCATTTGCACGAGAACCTGCTGCGCTTCAACCCGCAACTGTATCGGGAAAACACCGAAGACTTTCTCAAGCAAACCGTGGCCCATGAGGTCGCGCACCTGATCGCTCATCAACTGTTTGGCGACCGCATTGCGCCCCATGGTGAAGAGTGGCAATTGATCATGCGCGGCGTGTACGAACTGCCGCCCAATCGCTGCCACACCTACGACGTCAAACGCCGCAGCGTGACGCGCTACATCTACAAATGCCCGTGCGCGGACAGCGACTTTCCGTTCTCGGCCCAACGCCATGGCCTGGTGCGGCAGGGGCGGCGGTATTTGTGTCGGCGCTGCCGCAGCACCTTGGTGTTCAGTGGGGAGATGCGGGTCGAGTAGTTGGATGATCGTTCCCATGCTCTGCGTGGGAATGCCGCCATGGACGCTCTGCGTCCACTGTGACGCAGAGCGTCACGGGAAGCATTCCCACGCGGAGCATGGGAACGATCTATGCAATGACCTTGGCACGACGCAGTTCTTCGATCCGCTGCGCACTGAACCCCAACTCCCCCAACACCTGATCGGTATGCTGCCCCAGCGTCGCGCCAATGTGCCGAGGCTCTGGCAACCCTTGCGAAAACTTCAACGGGCACGCCATCTGCGCCTGACTCGTCCCGTCCCCGCGCGGCACTTCAGTCACCAAAGCCCGAGCCTGCAACTGCGGATGCAGAACTGCTTCGCTCATGCTCAACACCGGTTCCACACACGCATCCACCCCGGCAAACAGCTCGCACAGTTGAGCAAAGTCATGCTTCTCGAATTCAACCTTC
The DNA here is from genome assembly GCF_054668335.1 of Pseudomonas sp. S2_F03. Taxonomy (NCBI): domain Bacteria; kingdom Pseudomonadati; phylum Pseudomonadota; class Gammaproteobacteria; order Pseudomonadales; family Pseudomonadaceae; genus Pseudomonas; species Pseudomonas sp. S2_F03. The sequence continues at coordinate 1,348,667 of NZ_CP162759.1, forward strand.
AACTCGTTCTTCAACGCCTGTTGCTGCGCCGGTTTCGCTGACAACCCCTGCGCCGCCAATTCCGGCCGCCCCAGCGCCGTACACAGTTGCTGCATAAACACCGGTTCCAGACTGCCCACCGACAACCAGCGCCCGTCCCGCGAACGGTAATAGTCGTAGAAACTGCCGCCATTGAGCACCTGGTCTTCCCTCCCCGGCTCCACGCCGCAGGCCAGATACCCGGCACCCGCCATCGCGTTCAGACTGAACGCGCAGTCCGTCATGCTCACATCCAGATGCTGGCCTTGCCCGGTCTGCTGCCGGGCGATGACGGCCGCCAGCAGACCGATCACCCCATGCAGCGAACCACCGGCGACATCGGCCACCTGTGCGCCCAACGGCAGCGGCCCACTGTCGGCGCGGCCGGTGTAGCTGGCCAGCCCCGCCAGCGCCAGGTAGTTGATGTCATGGCCGGCGCGGTCCTTGTAGGGGCCGGTCTGGCCATAACCGGTAATCGACACATAAATCAGTTTGGGATTGATCGCCTTCAAGGCTTCATACCCCAACCCCAGGCGCTCCATCACGCCGGGGCGGAACTGCTCCAGCACAATGTCGTGATCGGCCAGCAACTGCTTGATCACCTCCAGCGCCTCGGGCTGCTTGAGGTCCAGCGCCAGACTGCGCTTGTTGCGATTGAGGTAGGCGTGACTGGCGGAAATACCCTGATCGTGAGGCGGCAGTACCCGCAGCAAATCCAGGCGGGTCGGCGATTCGATGCGCAGCACTTCGGCGCCCATGTCCGCCAGCAACAACGAGGCAAACGGCCCCGGCAACAGTGTCGAGAAATCCAGAACCTTGAGTGATGCCAATGGACCGGGCATGAGTGATCTCCGTGAACGATGCCTCCAGACTAGGCAGCCGATGGCATTGCAGCAATCACCCGAAGTGTCAGCAAAGGTGACCGTTGCGCTCAAATCCCAGGCAAGAAAAAACCCGCCGAAGCGGGTTTTTCAGTGCAGCGAGGGTTACTTGACGTTGCTTGGGGTAGGGCCTTCGGCCACGCCCAGGTCATCTTCAGGACGGGTATCAGCGATACCGCGACCGCCAGACGCCAGTTCAGCGTTCATCACGTCGGTGTCCAGTTCTTTAACCCACTTGGCCACGACCAGGGTGGCCACAGCGTTACCCACCAGGTTGGTCAGGGCGCGGGCTTCAGACATGAAGCGGTCGATACCGAGGATCAGCGCCAGGCCGGCAACCGGCAGGTGGCCAACAGCGGACAAGGTCGCCGCCAACACAATGAAGCCACTGCCGGTTACGCCAGCAGCGCCTTTGGAGGACAGCAGCAACACCACCAGCAAGGTGATCTGATGGGTGATGTCCATGTGGGTGTCGGTCGCTTGAGCGATGAACACGGCCGCCATGGTCAGGTAGATCGCCGTACCGTCGAGGTTGAACGAGTAACCGGTCGGGATCACCAGACCCACTACCGACTTCTTCGCGCCCAGACGTTCCATCTTGATCAGCATGCGTGGCAGTACCGATTCCGACGAGGAAGTACCCAGCACAATCAGCAGTTCTTCACGAATGTAGCGAATCACTTTCAGCACGCTGAAACCGTGAGCGCGAGCGATACCGCCCAGCACAACCAGGATGAACAGCACGCAAGTGATGTAGAAGCACGCCATCAACTGACCCAGTTGCACCAGCGAACCCACACCGTAGGCACCGATGGTGAACGCCATGGCACCGAAGGCACCGATTGGCGCGAGCTTCATGATCATGTTGATGATGTTGAACATCACGTGGGCGAAGCGATCGATGAAGTCCAGGATCGGCTTGCCGTAGGCACCCAGGCGATGCAGGGCGAAACCAAAGATCACCGAGAACATCAGCACTTGCAGGATATCGCCCGTGGCGAACGCGCCGACGATGGTCGACGGGATCACATTCAACAGGAAGCCGACGACGCTTTGATCCGCACCCGCGGCGACGTATTGAGCGACTTTGGAAGCATCCAGCGTGGCCACGTCGATGTGCATGCCGTTGCCCGGCTGGACGATGTTGACCACCAGCAGACCGACCAGCAAAGCGATGGTCGAAACGATTTCGAAGTAGAGCAGCGCGTAACCGCCGGTCTTGCCGACCGACTTCATGTTCTGCATGCCCGCAATACCGCTGACGACGGTGCAGAAGATGATCGGGGCGATGATCATTTTGATCAGTTTGATGAACCCGTCACCCAGTGGTTTAACCGCCACACCAACTTGTGGGTAGAAGTGACCGAGCGCGATACCGATAACAATTGCAACGATCACCTGGAAATACAGGGATTTGTACAGTGGCTGACGAGTCGTCATTGCAAAGTTCCTCAAGAGTGCCCGGTGACAACATCCATCTGTTGTCCACGACACCTGAATTGCGAACCCTCCTGCTTCTGGAGGGATTTGTTTTCGAGCTGCGCGAAGGCAAGCTTCTGCTCGTTGTATCGCAAGGCCCGTGCCACCTTCACAAAATCACCGGCAAGCCTTTTGACATCAAGGGTTGCAGGTTTGTCGTGGTCATCCATCGGCTCGCACAATGTGGCGGGTTTCCGCCCATCGGCCAAACCTCGTCCTACAATTTGGCGGATATCCGCCTTGTCCGTTGCCAGCCACCACGGCTACCATCCGTCGCTCAATGGACGGACTTGCCTGCTTATGCGCGAACGCACCATCGCCAGTCATTTCGCCCGCGCCGCCCTCGGTGGCGCGCGCCGGCTGGGTGTCGACTGTTCAGACCTGTTACAGCAACTGGGCATCAGCCTCGAGTTGCTGGACGAGCCACGTGCGCGACTTGCGCCTGAACAATTCACCCGATTGATCCAGGGTTTGTGGCAGGCCCTGGACGACGAATACCTGGGATTCGGGCCCGCTCCGAGCAAAACCGGGAGCTTCGCGATGATGTGCCATGCGGTGATCCACTGCCGCAATCTGGAAAAAGCGCTGCATCGCGGCTTATTGTTTTATAGCTTATTCCCCGGCAGTCCGCGTCTGAGCCTGACCCATGAAGGCGACCTGATCCGCCTGTGCCTCGATGATTCGAAGCTCCAGGACCCGGACCATTTTCTCACCGAAAGCCAACTGTTGGTCTGGCATCGGCTGGGCAGCTGGATGATCGGCCAACGCATTCGCCTGGAGCAGGCGACCTTCAGTTACCCGAGGCCCGAGCACGGCGCGGAATACGACTTGTTGTTCTCTTGCCCACTCGAATTTTCTGCGACCCAGAGCAGCCTGCTGTTTCACAGTCGCTACCTGAACATGCCGCTGTTGCAGGACGAACGGACGCTCAAACATTTCCTCGAACACTCCCCCGCCGACCTGCTCTCGCGCCCGGATGACGGCGACAGCCTGAGCAGCCAGTTGCGCCGCTTGCTCAGCCGCGACAGCGCACGCTGGCCGGACCTCGACGCCGTGGCCGCGCATATGCACATCAGCCCGCAGACGTTGCGCCGGCACTTGCGTGAGGAAGGCACGAGTTTTCAGGAATTGAAGGACCAGCTAAGGCGCGACATTGCGATTTATCACTTGGGGCGCGCGGATTTATCGTTGCAGCAGATTGCTGAACAGTTGGGGTTTTCAGAACCGTCGGCGTTTCACCGGGCGTTCAAGAAGTGGACGGGGCTGACACCCGGCGCCTATCGCGCGCAGGAGCAGTGAGTGCCAAGCTCAATGCCCCTGTACCTTGGCTTTTGTCCAATGCAATAAGCACCTTCAATCAGCGGCTACCACCGTCACGAAATTGCTTCCCGCATTACAGACATACAGACGCTTGCCATCACGTGTGCAAGATACTCCCCAAGGAGCAACCCCAGATGGAAAGGCGTGAATGATTGCTCCCGAAGCCGTATCCAATATCAGATTGTTGCGCAGTCCCCAACCGCACAGATATAACCGTGAACCCTCGGGATTGAGTGCCGCCGTGTATTGATCAGCTGGGTAGGGGTGGTTGAAGGTACGAACCAATTTCAGGGTGCTGGCCTCCACCTCAAGTAAAGCGAAGGAGGTGTCATTGTACGAAGGAAGATAAAGCCGCAGGCCATCCGGGCTCACGTAAACCTGTCCCCGGTAGTTCGGCATGGCACTGGCACTCAGCCGACGGCCAGTGGCTGGATCCATGGCAACCAGATTCCGATTTTTGTATTCGAGGTAGTAGAAACGCTGTCCATCCGGGCTGATTGCACCACCGCTGGTGTCGCTCCCGGTAGGAAAGGTACTGATGATTTGGTCCAACCCCGTATCGATCACCCTGACTGCCCCGTTGACAGAGCTGACGTAATGAAAAATGACCCGCCTCCCATCCGGGGTCATGACAATCGAGTGCGGAGGCCCTCCAGCCGCGATGCGTTTGATCAACCTGTTCGATCCGGTATCAATGACCAGAATTTCATTCGTCCCATAGGCAGCTCCGTACATTTTGGTTCCATCGGGGGTAAAGACGAAGCCCATAAAAAAGTTTGTGTTGGGGGTGACAATAGTGTCCGTCCGTCGATTGGTCGTGGTGTCGATCACTGATATCGCCCCGACGTGCCCGACATAAACGCGTAACCCGTCCGGGCTGATGCCATTGGCTCTTTGCGTAAGCCCCAGATTGATGTTTCCCACCGGCCCTGTCGCCCTGCCAAACACTTGAGCCGTTGCGGTAAACGAGGTGGCAAGCACATCGCTCCCACGGACCTGCTCATAAAACGCCGACACCCGGCTGTCGAGCAGAACCTTGTCCACAGGCACCTTCAGTTTGTGCGTGAAAGGCAATCGCCCGACGGACTCCTCGGCACTGTGCGTCACCGCAGGCCCGGTTTGCGGCGTACAAGTGTAATTGACCCTGACCACGTCGCCTTCTGCCCAGAGTGGCTTGAACACGTGAACCTGTACGTAGAGAAAGTCTTTCACTTTGCCCAGATCGATGGTGCCAGGATCATCCGCAGAGTCATCAGGGTCTTCACTCAGATCCGGCGCCGTCAGAAAGACACGCTCTGTATCGACATTCGCCTCAATCGTCCGCGACCACCGCCGCTTGTCCGTCGGGTTGTTCACCTGATCGACCACCGTGTAAGAAATTGCAAACCTGGGATTGCTGCCGGCCTGTTCGAACATGGCTCGGGTAATGATTATTTCGTAAGGCTGATCGTCAACCCCGGGTTGCACGTTGAAGTAGAACCGTTCGCGATTGAGTTCCAGGGTAATCCGGTCATAAGCCCTCAGGAACGGGTAGAACAACGTGCACACGACACCGTTGTCCACTTCGTCTTTGCCGATCTGCGGCGGGTCGCCCAACTCCGCCGGCAAGCTAATGAAAAGGTAGGGGTGATCCCCGCTACCTGGCACTCCGTTTTCGCCGGGCAGGTCGCGATGGTAGAGAGCCCACGACTCCGTGGAGGGACCGCTGTTGCCACTGGAGCGCTCCACCTCATAAGTAAAGACGTGCACCCCGTCAGTGAACAATGACTGGTACACGTCGAAATACACCCCATCATTCTGCTCGGCCGGCGCCACCGGTTTACGCTCGAGCAGTTGTGGCTGCGAATCGCCTGGGCCCTGCATATAAAGGGCAATATTGAGATAGAGGCCTCCCTGCGGTGGATCAACCACTGCCAGCACCGCCCCTTCCCGGCTGCCATCGCGCCGTGTGACCACTTTGAAACTGGCCTGCGGCAGCCCCTCGACCGGCACATCGGCAGGCGGTGGCGGAGTGACGATCACGCCGGCGGTAGCTCCGGAAAATTTCAGTGGGTAATTGATGAGAATCTCTGCGTTTGGCTGATCGCTTGTCATCGGACTTGCTCCTTGCTGGACAGGCGTGCAATGCACCTGGACAAAAAGGATCAGACACCCAAGCCTCCTTGCTGACTACTGTAAGAACTAACAGGTCAGCGGCTGTCTCCGACGGACGGTAGTCGAACATGAAGATCAAAGGATCGCAGCCTGCGGCAACTCCCCATTTGGAATGCAATCGCCTGTGAGCTGCCGAAGGCTGCGATCTTTTGATTTTGCTTTTTCTGGCTAGCCTTGTGGATCGAGGTTATCCAGCATCCGGTTCACCGCCAACTCCCCAAGCATCACAACCTGAGCAATCCCCAGCACCGTGTTGCGCTGGGTTCCCTCTACCTGCCCCGCAAATTCATTGAGCATCACACTCGCCGACGCCATGGTTTCACAGGCGCTGACCAGCAGGGTTTCATCATGGGTGTCGACCCCGACGAAGTAGATGGTGCTGGGTTTGCGCGGGGTGTCTTTGGGAATGACCGGTTTGAGGTAGTAATCGAGGGCGCGGTCGGCGGCTTTGTTGAGTTTTTTGGAGTCGGGGGTTTCGTAGGGGGAAACGTCGTCGGTTTCGGGCGGGTTGGGCGTGATCTTGAACATGTGAAGCTCCGTGGTTGGTTGAGCCGCCACGACCTATCGCTAAACAAGTAAAGGTGGCGGCTGTACGCAGGTTAGCGATCCGGGACACAGAAACCCCGGGTAGACCTCGAAGGTCTCCCACGCACAGCCGCCATTACGCGAACTGCAGCTTTGCGTCTGTGTAGGGGATCGGATCGCTAAACCCGATCGCTGATTCGTCAGCGACCCGCAAACGATAGAACCCACGCCCTAGACGCACAAGCCGGCGGATTCTGGCGTAGTCGTAGGCAGCGGCGCAAGGATGTGTAGCCTGAGATAGTGTCTGGAGGTGTCTTTTAAACAGCTCCGTTTATTACAGAGCATCTGTCAGTTTTGTGTTTGATGCTCGGGCCTCATCGCGGGCAAGCCCGCTCCCACAATTAACTTCATCGCTCACAGATAGCGAGCTCACCAAAGATACCTGTGGGAGCGGGCTTGCCCGCGATGGGGCCCGCAATGCCAACCACTAAACCACCGGAAAATGAATCCGGAACGCCGCCCCGCCCATCGGCGAATCCCCCAGCGTCAGCTTCGCGCTGTAGCTCTCGATAATGTCCTTGACCACCGCCAGCCCGATCCCCTGCCCAGGGTGCTGACGGTCCAGCCGCTCGCCGCGTTCGAGAATCCGTGCGCGCTGATCCATCGGCACACCCGGGCCGTCGTCTTCGACGCACAACTCAACGCCGCTCAGGGTTTCACGCACGCTGATGCGCACTTCACCCAGACACAGCCGATACGCGTTTTCCAACAGGTTGCCCATCATTTCCAGCAAGGCGCCTTGCTCGATCGGCACATCACATGGGTCTGGCAGATCGAAAGCGACCCGCACGCGCTTGTCGCGATAGACCTTGTCCAGTGTGTCGCACAGGCTTTTGAGCACCGGTTGCAGGCGCACCTGATGGCGCACCAGACCGCTTTTGCGCAGGCTGGCGCGTTGCAGTTGATAGCTGATTTGTTGGCTCATGCGCTCAATCTGGGTTTGCAGAACCCTGGCCTGTTCGCGGTTTTCCGGGCGCTGGGCCATGTCTTCGCTGACGCCTTGCAGCACGGTCAACGGGGTTTTCAGGCTGTGGGCCAGGTCGTCGAGGGAGTCGCGGTAGCGGCTGCGCTGTTCGCGCTCGCTGTGCAGCAAGCGGTTGAGGGAGCCGGTCAGGCGCAACAGTTCACGCGGGTGCTGTTCGCTGAGGCTTTCACGGGCGCCGCTTTCGATTTCGTCGAGTTCCTGACTGAGCCGGCGCAACGCCTGCAAGCCCCAGGTCAGGCCGATCCACAGCAACGCCAGCAGCACCAACAACGCCGCGCCGAAACCGAGGTAAAGGTTTTCGCGCAGACCTTCGACGGTGGTTTCGTATTCGCTCACCGGTTGCAGGGCGACGATGCTGAACGCAGCGCTTTTGCCGCTGAGCAGTTTGACTTCGACGTCATAGACGAAGAACTCTTGGCCACTGGCCTCGCGGATACGCGCGAACTCATTACCACGTCCGTCGTAACGCGGTTTGTAGTTGATCATCTCCTGCCCGGTGCCCTTCGAACGCCAGACCAGGTGAGCATCGCGGTCAAAGATGTAGCCGAGCAAACGGCTGTCCGTCAGGTTGAAGCGCTCATCCGGCAACTGCTCCGGCATTTGCAGGGTGTTGTTTTCCACCCGTGCGGCGGAAATCAGCGTGTTGACGTCCGACGCCAGACGTTGCTCGATGGAATCTTGCAACGCCAGACTGAACGCGCCCTGCATCGCCGGCAGCAATGCCAGCATGAACAACACCGCCAACAGGGTGGCGGCGAGCATCAACCGGACGCGAAGGGAACGGATCAAGTGCAGCGCTCATTGAAGAGGTAGCCGAGGCCACGCACGGTGTCGATCGGTTTGAAGCCGGCCGGGCCTTCGAGTTTGCGGCGCAGACGGCCGACCAACACTTCGATCACGTTCGGATCGCGCTCGTCGTCATCCGGGTAGAGCTGTTCCATCAAGCGGTCCTTGGCCACCACTTGTTGGTGATGACGCATGAGGTACTCGAGGATCCGGTACTCATACGCGGTCAGCGCCAGCGGCTGATCATCAAGAGAGGCTTGTTTGCGATTGAGGTCCAGCAGCAGTGGCCCGGCAACGATGGTCGACTGGGTGAAACCGCTGGAGCGGCGCAACAAGGCATTCAACCGGGCGTCGAGTTCTTCGAACTGGAACGGCTTGACCACATAGTCATCAGCCCCGGCGGCGAGGCCTTCGACCTTGTCCTGCCAGTTGCCGCGCGCGGTCAGGATCAGGATCGGAAAGGTCTTGCCCCGTGCGCGCAGTTGGCGGATCAAATCGAGCCCGCTCATGCCTGGCAGGCCGAGGTCGATCACCGCCAGGTCATGGTTGAACTGCCCGGTCTGGTACAGCGCCTCTTCGCCATTGGCCACGGACTCGACCACATGGCCACTTTCCGTCAGGCGGGTTTGCAGGTGATGGCGCAACAGCGCTTCATCTTCGACGACCAACAGTTTCATAACGCTCTCCCAGGCAAATCGTTATCTCCAACAGCACAGTTTTCAGTCAGGCCGCAGAACCTGTAGGAGCGGGCTTGCCCGCGATAGCGATCTGGCTGACACATCAATAGTGAATGTGCCGCCGCTATCGCGGGCAAGCCCGCTCCCACAGGGGGTTCGCTTATCTGAAGGCATTGGCACATGCCCACAACCTGTTCAGAAAGCGTAGTTTGCCGACAGGTAAGTCTGGGCGCTGCTGGTCAGGTCCAGCGAACCCTGTTTGCTGCCGCCGCGCTCGCTCATCTCGGTGCTGGCGTTGCTGCGCAGGTAACGGTAACCCAGTTCAACCGAGGTGTTTTGCGAAACCTGTTGCAACACACCGACCTGGCCGCCAATCGCGTAACCGATGTCACTGTCGCGGCTGAAGCCTGGTGACTCCTGCGTCATCTTGGTCAAACCGGCCGTGGCACCGCCAAACAATTTGGTGCTGCCGCCCACCGGGTAGAACAGATCGTAGCTGCCCAGCAGGTTTTCCTGGCGCAGTTTAATGCCATTGTGCGAGCCCGACACGTTGTCGTAAGTGGCGTAGTAGCGGCCCTCGCTGTTTTGCTTGCCCAGACGCACACCATAAGTGGTGTCCTTGCCGATCACGCCGTCGGCGTTCGGATGGTTGAGGTTGTCGTTCAGGGCGTGGGATTTTTTGACTTTGTCGCTGGTCTGTCCAAGAGTAAGGCTGGCGAAATTATCGTCGGTCGCCATAGCCGCGGTACTGGCGCCCATCACGGCGAAGGCCAGAAGCAGTTTTTTGAAAGTAGTCATTGGGGAGTTTCCTCATGCGCTATTTGCTTTTTGGGTACGGGGCAAGGTTACCCACCCCGCCCTGAACTCCCCCTGAACGCACACTGAACCTGAGCTGAATCAAATCCACCCAGCTGTTTTGCTGACTTTTTGCAGGAGATTCGACCATGCGCGTTTTCCTCGCCCTCGTATTACTGGCCTTGAGCGGGTTCAGCCAAGCCGCCATCAAGACTCAAGAGATTCCCTACCAAAGTGCCGACGGTACAAAACTGATTGGCTACTACGCCTACGACGACGCCATCAAAGGCCCGCGTCCAGGCGTGGTGGTGGTGCACGAATGGTGGGGGCTCAACGACTACACCAAGCGCCGCGCCCGTGATCTGGCCGGCCTGGGTTACAGCGCTCTGGCCATCGACATGTATGGCGATGGCAAGAACACCGAACATCCAAAGGACGCCATGGCCTTCATGCAAGCCGCGTTGAAAGACAGTGCCGCGTCCAGCGCGCGCTTCCAGGCCGGGCTCGATTTGCTGAAGAAACAGCCACAGACCAATCCGGATAAAATCGCCGCCATCGGTTACTGCTTCGGAGGCGGCGTGGTGCTCAATGCAGCTCGTCAGGGCGTGCCACTGGCAGGCGTGGTGAGTTTCCACGGTGCGCTGGCCACCCAGTCACCGGCGATGCCGGGCAATGTGAAGGCAAAAATCCTGGTCGAGCATGGGGCGATGGACAGCATGGTCACGCCGGATAACGTGGCCGCGTTCAAGGCTGAAATGGACAAGGCCGGCGCCGACTACACGTTCGTCAGCCTTGAGGGCGCCAAGCATGGGTTCAGTAATCCTGATGCGGATCGTCTGAGCCACGGCGATCATGGCGGGCCGGACATCGGCTACAGCAAGGCGGCGGATGAACAGTCCTGGGCGGATATGCAGGCGTTTTTCAAAAAAATCTTCAGTTAGTAACGCGATGATCGTTCCCGCGGTTCGCGTGGGAACGATCACGCTACTACCCAGCCAGAAGGCAACCCGGCAAAATGCCGACATGAACTCCGCCCCCGCCCTCCCCGTTTGCTGCACCCCGCTCGACGCCCGTTGGCCGCTGCCGTTTGTGCTGCCCAATACGGTGCTGCTGAGCACCCGCTTTGATAGTTCGCAACTGGCCAGCGATGATTTCCAGCGCAGCGCCATTGAGCCGCCCGCGAGCATTCAGCGTTCGGTCGCCAAGCGTCAGGCGGAATTTCTGGCTGGGCGAGTCTGCGCCCGGGCGGCGTTGCAACAATTGGAAGGCCTGAGTGTCAGCCCGGCCATCGGCGAAGACCGGGCGCCGGTTTGGCCGGTGCACATCGCCGGCTCGATCACCCACAGCACTGGCCGGGCGGCCGCCATCGTCGCGAAAAAACTGATTGGCGCGGCTTGGGGATGGACCTGGAAAACCTGCTCAACCCAGACCGGGCCGAACGTCTGGCAGGGGAAATTCTCACGCCGCCGGAGTTGCAGCGCATGGCAGCCGGTTGTCGCGATGACCTCGCACTGCTGGTGACGCTGACGTTTTCGGTAAAAGAAAGTCTGTTCAAGGCGCTGTACCCGATTGTCCAGCAGCGCTTTTATTTTGAACATGCCGAGGTGCTGGAGTGGACCGAGGCCGGTGAGGTGCGGTTGCGGATGCTGACGGACCTGTCCGCCGAGTGGCGCAATGGCACGGAGCTTGAGGCGCAGTTCGGGGTGATGGATGGGCAGTTGTTGAGCCTGGTCAGTATCAAGGCCTGAAGAATTGCAGGGTTTGTACTGGCCTCATCGCGAGCAAGCTCGGCTCCCACATTGGATCTCTGACACACCGAAGATCGCCTGTAGGAGCCGAGCTTGCTCGCGATGGCGGCCTGACTATCACCACAACTCTCAACGCTTCTCCTGATTGCGCGGCCAACTCAGGCTGAAACACGCCCCACCCAGGCTTTTACTCTGGCTGATCAACGCCCGCCCGTCATGCCAATGGATAATCCGCCGCACGATCGACAACCCCAATCCATGCCCGCCCGAGGCGCGGGTACGGCTGTCATCAAGGCGCAGGAACGGTGTGAAAATTCGCTCCCAGGCCAACTCCGGCACCCCCGGCCCGTCATCCTCGACGTCCACCCGACAACGCTGCTGCCCCACCTGATAGCTGACGGTCACCCGTGAGTGGGCGTGACGCATGGCGTTGCTGACCAGGTTCTGAAGGGCCCGATGCAAGTAACGCGGTTCGGCCTCGACCCAGGCGTCGTCGCAATCGGCGGCCGACAAACACAAGCCGCGCTGCACCGTGACCTCGGCGCGTAACGGCGCCAGTTCTTCGATCACTTGATTGACCAACGCATCCAGATCAATCCGCTGGAAATTCAGCGCCGGCGAGCCCTGCTCCAGCCGCGCGTAGGTCAGCATCTCGTCGACCAGTTTGTCGAGATCCTCGATGTCGTGATCCATGCCCTCGCAGTATTTTTCCAGCTGCTGTGGCGTGGTGGCCGAACCGATCATCTCCAGGCCGAAACGCAGGCGCGCCACCGGTGTGCGCAACTCGTGGGACACGGCGCGCACCAGTTCACGCTGGATCGCCAGCAATTGCTGCAAGTGCTCGGCCATGCCGTTGAAGGCGGCGGCCAGTCGCCCCACCGAGTCGGCACCGCGCGCCGGTACGCGGGTTTCCAGGCTACCCTTGGCGATGCGCGTGGCGGCCGCTTCCAGCCCGCGCAATCGGCGCTCCAGTTGCCGCACCAACAAGTAAACGATCAGGCCAATCAGGCTCAAACCGAGGGCGGCGATCAACACCAGCCATTCGGGCGGATAAGGATTCATCTGGTACAGCGGGCCAATCTCCAGCACCCACGGTGTACCGACCATGCCGGCAAACACGCGGATCGAGTCGCCGCCCTTGCCCAGCGCCATCACGGTGTCACCCTCGGACACACGACGGCTCTGGTCCTCGTCCATGTCCGCCTGCTCGACCTTGACCAGGCGCAGGTCAAACCCAAACCCTTTGTCTTCTTTCAACAGCGCCAGCCGTTCGGGCTGTTCAGCCACCGGGTAGCGCACCAGTTCATCGACCAGCAAATAAATAGTGGCCCGGGCCAGTTGCTCGCTGATCTGCTGAACCTCGCCGGTGAGCACCAACTGTTCCTTGTCGTTGACCAGTCGGTAGACCTTCGCCGCATGCGGGCCGGTCTGTTCCACCAGCGCCTGACCGCGCAGCACGCGGGTGCGCTGGGTGAGGTCGAGGTCGGTCTGGGCAAATGTGGTCAGCGCCAACGGAATGCCGAGCAAGCGTTCCCACACCAGCAAGGCGCGGTGGCGCTCGGTTTCGTTCATCGGCTTGAGGTTGTCGGCCATCAGCGAAAACGTGCCGTGGGCCAGGCGCTCGCGGTATTGCTCGCTGCGCACTTCGTTGAGCAAGTGCAACGCCAGCACGCCCAGCACGGCGACCAGGACCAGCGCCGCACACATGCCGCCATAAATGCGCAGGAAGATCGAATTCACAGCGACGGATCTACACAGGCTTCAGGCACAAACAGATAGCCCTTGCTGCGGATGGTTTTGATCAGCCGCGGGTGTTCCGGGTCATCGCCGATTTTCGGGCGGATGCGCGAGATCCGCACATCGATAGAACGGTCCTGGCCATCATAGCCGATACCGCGCAGCGCGGTGAAAATCTCTTCGCGAGACAGGATCCGCCCGGCGTTGGCCACCAACAACCAGAGCAGGTCGAACTCGGCGCTGGTCAGTTCGATGCCGTTGTCATGCAACCAGGCTTCACGCAACGCGTTGTCCACCACCAGCGGGCCGAACTGCAGGCGCCGTTGTTTTTCCGGGGAGGCTTCGGGGCCTTCACTGCGGCGCAACAGCGCCTGGATGCGCGCCAGCAACAGGCGCGGACGAACCGGCTTGCACACGTAGTCGTCGGCACCGAGGTCCAGACCGAGGATCTGATCGGTGTCGTCGGTGCGGGCGGTGAGCATCAGGATCGGCCCGTCATACTTGTCGCGGACTTTGCGGCAAATGCTCAGGCCGTCTTCGCCGGGCAGCATCAGGTCGAGGATCACCAGGTCCGGTTTCTCCTTGATGATGCGTGCCGCCGCCAGCGCACCATTGCCCTCGATCGAGACGCGCAGGCCATTGGCTTCCAGGTAGTCGCGGGTCAGTTCGGCCAGACGCCGGTCGTCCTCCACAATCAATACCTGCCAGGCTTCTTGCTCCACGGTGACCTCTGCTTGCCAACAACACTAATAAGGAAGGATCCGCCCGTCTTTTTGTAATGATTGGGGAGGATAAGAATGCTTATACACTGGCCGATTGTATAAACGCCGCCCGCCGAGAACACAAGCCGGCAAATGCGTTCGGACAACCCGGTTTTTTGTGATAGGGTTCGCGCCCTTAAAAATCCAAACGGCTGTTTTCGATCGTTGAAAAACGATGAAAAACGGCTCGATCCAGCTAGGTCGCGGCCTACACGCTCGTTCCACCTTTCACGCACAATTTACACACAGGTTTATCCACAGGCAGTACGTTGCAACACCTCCAAAAACGCACTATCTTGTACCCCGGCGCCAAAAAACCCCTACATGTAGGGTTTTAGCTTAAAAGCCCAACCACATTTCAGACCAGAAACTCAAGCGCTTTATTGCCTGTTTATGGTTGAACCAAGCACGATTTTACAAGACCAAACCGCACGTGCGGATGGCACCGTTTTTTCAGGCCAGAACAGCCGAAACGGTACGGGTGTTGCAGTCATAACTGGCACCCTTGAAAGGAATCCGGCTTCGAGCCCAGGCTCGCGGCCAAAGACTTCGGCAAGGAAGCGGCATCATTAGCCTTTTTCCTACTGTCCCGAAGTTGTTATGCCCGACACCACGTCGGTTGTAGTGCTTCAGGACAGAACGGTGGGCGCCGTAATGGTGCCCAAACAAACATAGAGAATGTGGAGACAACCCCCCATGCAAACCGACACAACTCGCGAGAACCCGCAGGGTACCTTGCCGCAGGCCGCTGATTCGACTTCGGATCTGTCCGCCACCGCGCCGGGTCAATTGCGTGTGATCAAGCGTAACGGCACTGTCGTTCCTTACACCGATGACAAGATCACCGTCGCCATCACCAAAGCGTTTCTCGCAGTTGAAGGCGGCACCGCTGCCGCCTCGTCGCGAATCCATGACACCGTGGCCCGCCTGACCGAACAAGTCACCGCGACCTTCAAGCGTCGCATGCCATCGGGCGGCACCATCCACATCGAAGAAATCCAGGACCAGGTTGAACTGGCCCTGATGCGTGCCGGCGAGCAGAAAGTAGCCCGCGACTACGTGATCTACCGCGACGGTCGCTCGAAACAACGCGCCGCCCACGCCCCGGCCGAAGAAGCCGTCAACGCTCACCCGTCGATCCGCATCACCCGCGCCGATGGCAGCCTGGCCCCTCTGGACATGGGTCGCCTGAACACCATCGTCACCGAAGCGTGCGAAGGCCTGGAAGAAGTCGACGGCGACCTGATCCAGCGCGAAACCCTGAAAAACCTGTACGACGGCGTGGCCCTGACCGACGTCAACACCGCCCTGGTGATGACCGCCCGTACCCTGGTCGAGCGTGAGCCGAACTACTCGTTCGTAACCGCCCGCCTGCTGATGGACACCCTGCGTGCCGAAGGCCTGAGCTTCCTCAACGTTGCCGAAAGCGCGACCCACCACGAGATGGTCGACCTGTACGCCAAGGCCCTGCCTGCCTACATCGCCAAGGGTATCGAATACGAATTGCTGAACCCGGTCCTCGCGTCCTTCGACCTGGAAAAACTCGGCAAGGCCATCAACCACGAGCGCGATCAGCAGTTCACGTACCTGGGCCTGCAAACCCTGTACGACCGTTACTTCATCCACAAGGACGGTATCCGCTTCGAACTGCCGCAGATCTTCTTCATGCGCGTGGCCATGGGCCTGGCGATCGAAGAGAAGCACAAAGAAGACCGTGCGATCGAGTTCTACAACCTGCTGTCGTCCTTCGACTACATGTCGTCGACCCCGACCCTGTTCAACGCCGGTACCCTGCGTCCACAGCTGTCCAGCTGCTACCTGACCACCGTGCCGGATGACCTGTCGGGCATTTACCACGCGATCCACGACAACGCCATGTTGTCGAAATTCGCCGGCGGCCTGGGCAACGACTGGACTCCGGTTCGTGCACTGGGTTCGTACATCAAGGGCACCAACGGCAAGTCCCAGGGCGTTGTTCCGTTCCTGAAAGTCGTGAACGACACCGCCGTCGCCGTTAACCAGGGTGGCAAGCGCAAAGGCGCTGTCTGTGCCTACCTGGAAACCTGGCACATGGACATCGAAGAGTTCATCGAGCTGCGCAAGAACACCGGTGATGACCGTCGTCGTACCCACGACATGAACACCGCCAACTGGATCCCTGACCTGTTCATGAAGCGTGTCTTCGATGACGGCAAGTGGACCCTGTTCTCGCCATCCGAAGTACCGGACCTGCACGACCTGACCGGTAAAGCCTTCGAAGAGCGTTACGAGTACTACGAAGCCCTGACCGAATACCCAGGCAAGGTCAAACTGTTCAAGACCATCCAGGCCAAAGACCTGTGGCGCAAAATGCTGTCCATGCTGTTTGAAACCGGCCACCCATGGTTGACCTTCAAAGACCCGTGCAACCTGCGTAGCCCGCAGCAGCACGTGGGCGTGGTTCACAGCTCGAACCTGTGCACCGAGATCACCTTGAACACCAACAAGGACGAAATCGCCGTTTGCAACCTGGGCTCGATCAACCTGCCGAACCACATCGTCAACGGCAAGCTGGACACCGCCAAGCTGGAACGCACCGTGAACACCGCCGTTCGCATGCTCGATAACGTGATCGACATCAACTACTACTCGGTGCCACAAGCGAAGAACTCCAACTTCAAGCACCGTCCGGTCGGCCTGGGCATCATGGGCTTCCAGGATGCGCTGTACCTGCAGCACATTCCTTACGGTTCCGACGCTGCCGTCGAGTTCGCCGACAAGTCGATGGAAGCGGTCAGCTACTACGCGATCCAGGCTTCCTGCGACCTGGCTGACGAGCGCGGCGCCTACGAGACATTCCAGGGTTCGCTGTGGTCCAAAGGCATCCTGCCGCTGGATTCGCAACAGATCCTGATCGAACAGCGTGGCCAGAAGTACATCGACGTTGACCTGAACGAATCCCTGGACTGGGCACCGGTTCGCGCCCGTGTACAGAAAGGCATTCGTAACTCCAACATCATGGCCATCGCACCGACCGCGACCATCGCCAACATCACTGGCGTATCGCAGTCGATCGAACCGACCTACCAGAACCTCTACGTGAAATCGAACCTGTCGGGCGAATTCACCGTGATCAACCCGTACCTGGTTCGCGACCTGAAGGCTCGCGGCCTGTGGGACTCGGTCATGATCAACGACCTGAAGTACTACGACGGTTCGGTGCAGCAAATCGAGCGCATCCCGCAAGAACTCAAAGAGCTCTACGCGACTGCATTCGAAGTGGACACCAAGTGGATCGTTGACGCGGCAAGCCGTCGTCAGAAGTGGATCGACCAGGCTCAATCGCTGAACCTGTACATCGCTGGCGCTTCGGGCAAGAAGCTGGACGTGACCTACCGCATGGCCTGGTACCGTGGTCTGAAAACCACTTACTACCTCCGTGCCCTGGCTGCGACCAGCACCGAGAAGTCGACCATCAACACCGGCAAGCTGAACGCTGTTTCCAGCGGCGGCAACCACGGTGAAGATTCGGTCCTGGCAGCACCTGCCGGCCCTGCTCCAGTGCCAAAGGCTTGCGCCATCGACGAGCCGGATTGCGAAGCTTGCCAATAAGCTGAGCCGGTAGGCGTCGCAAGACGCTACTCGAAAACCCCCGATCACTCCTCTGGATTGATCGGGGGTTTTCTTTTGGCTCAAGTAAAGCGTCGACTGTGCCACCCAATCGCGGGCAAGCCCGCTCCCACAGTTGATCGCATTCCTCCGGGCCAACTCGGTCCCCTGTGGGAGCGAGCTTGCTCGCGATGAGGCCAATACAGACAACCAAAATGTCAGCACCTGAGACAAATCCCGTCCATAAAAAAACCCCTCTTTCGAGGGGTTTTTTATGCAGCGCTATCAGGCATCAAGTCATCTGAATGATGGTCTGCATGATGGTGCTCTGGGTGGAGATGGTCTTGGCGTTCGCCTGGTAGTTGCTCTGCGCCTTGATCAAATCAACCAGCTCGTTGGTCAGGTTGACGTTGGACTCTTCCAGCGAGTTGGACACCACCGAACCCAGCGTACCGGTTTTCGGTGCATCGATGCCAGGCACGCCTGAAGCGAAGGTTTCTTTCCAGGCAGTACCACCGATTGGCTGCAGGCCTTGTTCGTTGGCGAAACTGGCAATGGCTACCTGGCCGATGGCCTTGGTTTGCTGGTTGGTGAAGTTGGCGGTCATGACACCGCTTTCGTCGATGGTCAGGCTGGAAATCTGGCCGGTCGCGTAACCGTCCTGATACTGCGCAGTACGTGCGGTTGGCGAAGCGTAAGAAGTGGTTTTGGTCATGTCGAACGCGATACCGGCCGCGGCTGCGTCCGAACCGTTCAGGGCCCAGGTCGGCGGGTTGGTGTTGGCGTTAACCATCACGCCCGGCTTCCAGCCTGTCATGGTCAGGGTGGTACCGGTTTGCGTCCAGCCAGCACCGCCCGTCAGCGTCTTGATGGTGCCATCTGGATTGAAGGTGATATCAGCCTGGATCGGCACCGGTGGCTCAGTCAGCGGGTTGGTTGGGCTACGGCCGTCCATGTAGGTGTAAACAGTCCAGGAGTTGGACGCCGCATTTTTAACGTAAAACTGATCCATCGTGTGCTGGTTACCCTGCGTGTCGTACACAGGGGTGGAAATGGTCTTGTTGTAGCTGTTGGTGTCTTTGACGTTGAACGGGGTCACTGTTGGCAGTGGGTCCGAGGAGTTCAGGTTCATCGTCTGGTCGACACGAGTGGTCGCGTGCGGCGCCAGGCTCGAGGTGTCGATTTTCAGGTCGGTCAGCACGCCGTTGATGATCTTGCCGTTGGCGTCTACGCCAAAACCCTGCAAGCGGCGGCCGTTGTTGTCGACCACGTAGTTCTGGGCGTCAGTCTTGAACGCACCGGCACGGGTGTAACTCAGCGAGCCGTTGTCGCTCATGACGAAGAAACCGTTGCCCTGGATACCCATGTCCAACACGTTGCCGGTGTTGTTCACGTCGCCCTGGCCGAACTGCTGGGAAACGTTGGCCAGACGCACGCCGTTGCCGACGGTCTTGCTGCCGGTACCCAGGCGCGTGGCCGAGTACACGTCTTCGAATTCTGCACGGGACGATTTGAAACCGGTGGTCGCGACGTTGGCGATGTTGTTGCCGGTTACGTCCAGTTGTTTGTTGGCTGCATAGAGACCGCTAAGGCCGATATTGAAAGACATATTCCACTCCTTTGTGCCGTGTTAGTCGGCTCTATATACCAATGGTCTGTACTTTGGACAGGGCAACACTGCCCAGGCCTGCCAGGTTCAGCATCAACTCACCGCCGGTCTGGCTGATGGTCACGCTGTTGACGGTTGCCGGCAGGTAAGTCACCAGCGAGGTCGCCTTGCTGTCGTAAGTCGCGGTAGCTGCAAACTTGTAAGTGCCAGCCTTGGCCACTTCGCCCGCATCGTTCTTGCCGTCCCAGATGAAACCGGCGTTGCCGGCCTGCTGGCTGCCAAGATCGATGGTGCGAACGACTTTGCCATCGGTATCCGTGATCTTGATCGTCACCGGATTCGTCGAAGCCGGTACGACCGCCGTACCGTTGAAACTCTTGGAGGTATCGACCACTGCGGTATCGGTCTGGGCAACCACCGAACGCCCCACCAGCGAAGACGCTTGCAGCGCTTGCGAGGAGTTGTAGTTGCCGGCAATGCCGCTGACGGTATCGTTCAGCGTGGTGATGCCTTCCAGGCTGCTGAACTGCGCCAACTGCGCGACGAACGCGCCGTTGTCCTGCGGCTCCAACGGGTTCTGGTTTTTCAGCTGGGTCACCAGCAACTGCAGGAACGCGTCTTTGCCCAACGCTTTCTTGCCCGTGGCGCTGCCGGTTGCGGCAGCCAGGCCATCGCTGCTGGATTTATTGGCCTTGACCGAAGAGTTGGCCAGGACATCCTTGAGGCTCACGCCACTGGTGGTATCGATAACACTCATCTGAGTCGCCCCTTATCACTGACCGAGAGTCAGGACCTTCTGCATCATGGTTTTGGCGGTGTTCATCATTTCAGCGTTGGTCTGGAACGAACGACTCGCGGAAATCATGTCGGCCATTTCTTCGACGACGTTGACGTTCGGGTAGTAGACGTAGCCCTTGGCATCGGCAGCCGGATGGTTCGGCTCGTAGCGCGCTTCAAGGTTGCTCTGGTCTTCGACCACGCCCAGCACTTGCACGCCTTGACCCGCAGCGTCCTGGCTCTGGAACAGCGAGTTGCTGCCGCCGCTCTGGCCGCCCTGGAACATGGTGGCGAATACCGGGTGACGGGCGCGATAGGTCTGGTCGATGCTCGATGAGACGGTTTCGGCGTTGGCGATGTTCGAGGCCACGGTGTTCAAGCGAGTGGTTTGAGCACTCATGCCGCTACCGGCAATGTTGAAAACACTGGATAGAGACATGACTTACTCTCCGCGCAGGGCTGACACCAGCCCTTTGAATTTGCTGTTGAGCAGGGTGAAGCTGGCCTGGAAGCCGACCGCGTTTTCCGCGTAGTTCGACTGTTCCAGTTGGGCGTCCACGGTGTTCTGGTCGATCGATGGCTGCATCGGCGTGCGATACATCAGCGACTCGTCGCCATTGCCCAGGCCTTCAGCTTCGATATGACGGCTGTTGGTCATGTTCAAGGCAAAGGTGCCGTTCTTGGTTTTCTCGTTCTGTGCAGCGAGCACTTTGGAGAATTCCAGATCCCGAGCCTTGTAGTTCGGGGTGTCGGCGTTGGCGATGTTGTTGGCCAGGACTTCGGCACGCTGAGCGCGGAAGCCCAGGGCTTGTTCGTGGATACCGAGCGCTTTATCGAAGCTGATGCTCATGTCGGGAAACCTTCGGGTGACCTGATTTTTCGTAACCAGAGACATAGCAAGCGGCGTGCCAATTCGAAAAAGCCCGAAAACAGGGGCTTTGCGGGCGGTGGCAAAGCGGCAATGCCAGAAAAGCGGCAACCGGTTTCCGCTGGCTGCCGCTTTTCTGCCGCTTATCACCGGTTTTCAGAACACCGAAATACACTGTGGGAGCCGGGCTTGCCCGCGATGGCGGTATATCTGACAAAGTTAATTTGACTGACATACCGCCATCGCGGGCAAGCCCGGCTCCTACAGGGGTTAGCGGTGTTGGTGGGAAATCATCAGGCAAAAAAAACGGGAGCCCCTGAGGACTCCCGTTCTTGTATTGCCGGTGAACAATCACTTCGCCTGGTAAATGATCCCCGGGCTGCACTGGACCATCTGGTAATGATCCGGCAAACCGTTCAGCGCTTCGGACGCGCCGAGGAACAAATAGCCGCCCGGTTTGAGCGTGCTGTGAATGCGCAACAGGATGTCTTTCTTCACCTCTGCGGAGAAGTAGATCAGCACGTTGCGGCAGAACACGATGTCGAATTTGCCAAGGGCCGCGTAGCTGTCCAGCAGGTTGAACGAGCGAAACTCCACCCGGCTCTTGATCGGCGCCTTGATCGCCCAGCGTCCCGGCCCTTTTGGGTCGAAGTAACGCTGAAGACGCTCGGGCGACAGGCCTCGGCCGATGGCCAGGCTGTCGTACTCGCCGGTCTTGCAGTTGGTCAGCATGGTGCCGGACAAGTCGGTGGCTACAATCTGCGCCCCCATCTTCAACTGGCCCATGTTGACGCGCTCGAACTCATCGATGGACATCGACAGCGAGTACGGTTCCTGACCCGACGAGCACGCCGCCGACCAGATCCGCAGACGCTGACCGGGAGCGGCCTTGATCGCTTCAGGCAATACCTTGTTCTTCAAGACTTCAAACGGATAGGTGTCACGAAACCACAGGGTTTCGTTGGTGGTCATGGCATCCACCACCATTTCGCGCAAACCGCTGCGCGGCTGGGTCTGGATGCGCTGGACCAGCTCACCCAGGGATTTGATGCCTTGCTGTTCCATCAGTTTGTTGAGACGGCTCGAGACCAGGTACTGCTTGTTTTCACCGAGCAAAATGCCACAGGCTTTTTCCAGGAACACCCGGAACTGTTCGAAATCCAAATTACCCGTAGACAATGATGCCGCCTCTTAAATCGTGTTAACCACCAGGGGCAGAAGGCCCCTAGCTGATATCTGCTGCTTTGATCCGGTCGACTACCCGGGATGCCAGGTCATCAGGACGGAATTTGGCAAGGAAGTCATCGGCACCGACTTTCTTGACCATCGCCTGATTGAATACACCCGACAACGAAGTATGCAGGATGATATGAAGCTTTTGCATGCGCGGGTCGTTGCGGATCTCGGCCGTCAGGGTGTACCCGTCCATTTCCGGCATCTCGATGTCGGAAATCATCATCAGGAACTCTTCCTCCGGCTTTTTCCCTTCGTCGACCAGCTTTTTCAGATAGTCCAGCGCTTGCTTGCCGTCGTTCAACGCGACCACTTCGACACCGACGGTTTGCAGGCAACGGGTCACCTGCTTGCGTGCCACCGACGAGTCATCGACCGTCAGGACCTTCAAGGACAAGGCCTTGTGCTGGGTTTCGACATCCACCACGCCGACCGAAATCACTTCCGGTGTCGGGGCCACTTCCGCGAGGATTTTCTCGACGTCGATGATTTCGACTAACTGATTGTCGACCCGAGTCACAGCCGTCAGGTAATGATCGCGCCCCGTGCCCTTGGGCGGCGGGTGAATCTCTTCCCAGTTCATGTTGACGATGCGTTCCACCGAGCGCACCAGGAAACCCTGGGTCTTGGTGTTGTACTCCGTGATGATCACGAACGGATTGCTTTGATCTTTCAGCGCGCCGGAACCGGTCGCCATCGCCAGATCAAGAATCGGAATGGTCGCCCCCCGGATGTTTGCCACACCGCACACGACAGGACTGGATTTTGGCATCAGCGTGAGTTTGGGGCATTGCAGCACCTCCCGAACCTTGAACACGTTGATCCCGTAAAGCTGCTGGCCGTCGAGACGGAACAACAACAGCTCCAGGCGATTCTGCCCTACCAGTTGCGTGCGCTGGTTTACCGCATCCATTACACCAGCCATGCACAGACTCCTACACCAACGCCTAAGTGTGTTGCGACGCACGTTAATTGCTAAACGGCACGGCGCTTGCTTTTTAACTCTTATGAACACAGAACCGACATTTTTCCGACGCCTGACATCACACGCTCGCCAAGTGCTTTGCGCGGTGTCTGCCGTCTGCCTGTTCAACGCTGGCAGCCCTGCCCTTGCTGACGCAGTTACCTTGCCTGACATGCTTATCGGCGTCACTCAGGGCTTTCTTGAGTTCACCGTAGAAGACTATTTGGCGACCAGTCAAACCGAAGGTCGTTATGAGATTGAGGTCAAGCAGCTCGATCCACGCCTGCGCATGCCCATGTGCGACAAGGAATTGACAGCCACGCTGGAGAGCCCGGCGATCCCGATTGGTCGCGTCACGGTCAAGGTTCGTTGTGACAGCACTTCCCCCTGGACGGTCTTCGTGCCCGCTCAAGTCCGCCTGTTTCGAGACGTCGTCACCACCACTCGGCCACTCAAGCGAGCCGGCTTTATCGAGCCGGGCGACGTCATGCTGCGCGAACGAGACATCAGCCTGATCGGCCAGGGCTACTTCACCTCTACGGATCAAACGATCGGACAGAAACTAACCCGACCAACGGTCGCTGATCAGGTCCTGACGCTGGTCCACCTCGAACAGGCCGAAGTCATCACCAAGGGCGACCAGGTGGTGATTACCGCTCGCAGCGGTACGCTCAGTGTGCGCATGCCGGGCGAAGCGCTGTCGAACGGCGGCTTGCGTGAACAGATCCGGGTGAAAAACCTTAACTCCCAACGGGTTATCAAGGCGCAGGTGATCGCGCCGGGACAGGTGGAGGTCTCCATGTAAGGCGCTCTGTTTGGTAAAGCTATGGCGCGCTGCCTGGCTGTTCCCTAAACTGTGCCGCACGCAGGAAATGCGCTGGCGCATGCAAGCTCATTGATAAATGGGTCTAAAGTTTTTGCAGGGAGAGCCGAAAACATGGCAAGCGTCCAAATACCCAGAGGTTTTTTATCATGGTCATCGATTTCAGCCGTTTGAACAGTTCCTCGCCACTGCCCGGCAGTACGCGTACCAGCGCCAACAAGGAAGCTGCCGAAGCCGGCAAATCCGCGCCGCTGAATACGGCGGCTCAACAGGCCAGTACCGCCAATATCGGGGAATCGGTACACCTCAGCGATGAGGCTCAACAGTTGCAGAAGGTCACTGACAAGCTGCGCGATCAACCTGCCGTCGACAACGCCCGCGTGGCCGAGTTGAAAGCAGCGATTGCCGATGGCAGCTATAAAGTCGACAGCAACCGTGTAGCCAGCAAACTGCTCAACTTCGAAGCCCAGCGCTAGGCCACGGCCTGCGCCAGGCTTTTGGACGCTTAAACCCCAAGGCCAGTCATGCACGACACTAATTTACTGCAACTGATCATCGACGACTTTGCTCCAGCGCAACACTTGCTGGAGTTATTGCAAACCGAGTCCCTCGCCTTGCATGGTCGCGACATGCCGCTGCTCGAAGACATTCTGGCGCGCAAACAGGCAATGATCATTCTGCTCGAACAGCATGGCCGCAAGCGCAGCGAAATCCTCGCCAGCCTCAACCTGCCCACCAATCGCCAAGGCCTGGAGCAACTCGCCAGCCAGTCGAGCGTGGGTGAGCAATTGCTGGCGCAGAGCGATGCCCTGACAGACCTTTTGGCTCAGTGCCAGGCGATCAATGTCAATAATGGTCAGTCGATCCTGATACAACAGGCCGCCACGGCCAATCAGCTGAAGATCCTCACCGGCGGCGAACCACCTGCGCTTTACGATGCCCGCGGATCAACCTCCAAATTAGCGAAGCCGCGCCCGCTCAGTCAGGCTTGATTCTGTTGAATAGCTCGCTCTATCAAGACGCGTCACATGCTGGCAATATGCTGGCTATGCGCAGTCATATTTTGTCCGGAGAATGATGAACCGTGTCCAATGCCTTAACCGCGGAAGATGCTCCGCAGCCACCGAAGGTACTCTCCACACCCATGGAGATCGCGGGTAACCTGCGGCAACTGCAAGAAAGCCATGATCCGCTGATCATCACATTCCACGAGCGTAAACAGCGCTTCCAGAGCTATCTGGTGGACGTTGACCGTGACAACAACATGATTGCCCTGGACGAGATGGTGCCCCGCGATGGCGAACGCTATCTGCTGGCGGGCGAGTCGTTTCGGATCGAAGGCTTCCATGAGGGCGTGCGCATCGCCTGGGAAAGCAACGGTCTGCTGAACATCGACGAATCCGGCAACACACGCTGCTATCGCGGCAAACTCCCCGACCAAGTGGTCTACCACCAGCGCCGCAATGCCTTCCGGGCTGCGTTGAAGTTGGCGCAACTGGTCAATGTCGAACTGGGCGGTGAAAAGCTCAAGTCGCCGGTCAGTGGCAAGTTGCTGGATATTTCCGCCACCGGTTGCAAATTGCGTTTTGAGGGCGACATCACCAGCCGCCTGCAATTGGGCCAGGTCTACGAGCGCTTCGTTGCCGCCCTGCCCTTCGGCAGCATGACCACACCGGTGGAATTGCGTTACCTGCACTTCGAAGAAAAGATCTCCACCACCTTCGCCGGACTCCGCTTTCACAATATGAGCGGGCTGGAGCAGCGCCAGGTCGAGCGCTTCGTGTACCAGCTTCAGCGTGAAGCCCGACGCTTCGACAAAGACGATATCTGATCCAGCGCTTCAACAAAAAACGGGCAGTCCCTTGCGGAACTGCCCGTTTTTTTATGCATCAAGGTTAGGGCCTGGCCTCAGTAAAACTTGGCTCGCGACCTGAGTCCGGGTCTTCCGGTGGCGTCGATTCGGGCTCAGGAGTCGGGTCCGGCTCCGCTTCAGGATGAACCGGGCTGTGCATCTGCTCCTGCACTACCTGCTCATCGACACGCGGGTCAAGGCACGCCACCAGCGGCGAGCTCGACATGCTGTCCGGCATCGCCACGTGATGCAGCGGCGCATCGTCGACCTGATGCAGGTTGGTGACCGCTTTCGGGCGGATCCGCCACACCAGCACCAACGCGAAGAAACTGAAAAACGCATAAAGACTCTGGCTGCCGAACAGCTTCATCAGTACCCCGGCGACCAACGGCCCGATACTGGCGCCGACACCGTAGGTCACCAGCAACATCGCCGTCAGCGAAACCCGACGATCACCTTCAACGTGGTCATTGGAGAACGCCACGGCCAACGGATACAGGCAGAACTGCACCAGCGAGCAAAGGAAGCCGGAGATGAACAACACCTCCAACGGCACTTTCTGCAGAATCGCCAGCGGCAGCGCGGCCAGTGCCAGGCTGAAGGCAAAACAACGGATCAACAGCGCCCGGTCATAACGGTCAGACAGCCAACCCAGCGGCCACTGCACCAGCAGGCCGGCAAAAATGCAGCTACCCATGAACAGACCGACCTGCTCGGTGGACAGTCCCTGCTGGGACGCATACAGCGGCGCCAGACCGTAGAACGAGCCGACGATCAACCCCGCACCCAATACCGTGCTCAGCGACTGTGGCACGCGTTTGATGAAGAAACGCGGCTCCATCGGGGCCGGGTGCAACGGCGCCGGGTGAATCCTTCGAGTGAGGGCCACCGGCACCAGGCACAAGGCGAAGCACAAGGCGACCAGCATCAGCAGTTCCAGGCCCAGGCCGGGGTGCATGACCAGTATCAGTTGACCCAGCACCAAGCCCAGGTACGAGGCGATCATATAGCCGGCTAAACACCATGCCGCGCTGCTTCGCGTCGGCCTGTTCGTTGAGCCAGCTCTCGATGACCATGTACTGACACATCATGCCAAGGCCGACGATTACCCGCAGAAACAGCCAGGCCGGCAGCCAGTCGATCAAGCCGTGGCCGAGCACCGCCGCCCCGACGATCCCGGCACACGCGGCATACGCACGAATGTGCCCGACCCGGGCAATCAGCCGGTGACCGATCTTGCCACCCAGCACCAGGCCGAAATAGTTGGCCGCCATCAACGCACCCAC
The DNA here is from genome assembly GCF_054668335.1 of Pseudomonas sp. S2_F03. Classification (NCBI taxonomy): domain Bacteria; kingdom Pseudomonadati; phylum Pseudomonadota; class Gammaproteobacteria; order Pseudomonadales; family Pseudomonadaceae; genus Pseudomonas; species Pseudomonas sp. S2_F03. Next base: position 1,375,593 of record NZ_CP162759.1, read on the forward strand.
CCACAGGCTGTCGACATGGTCGGCGGCCAGGCGCAAGGCCAGGTAAGTGCTTAACAGGCCCGAGCCGATCAACATCATCAGCGAGGCGAAATACAGCGCTCGAAAGGATTTCCAGATTTGGCGCATCGGCGTTCCGAGCGGCTCCTTGCAGTGAAGATCAGGCTAACCAAACGATAGCCCGAAGACGACGAAGCGTCAGGCCTGGGCGGCTAAAACACGCCGTTCCCAAGGGGTAATTTCATCAAAGAAGCTGGTCAGCTCCATGGACTTCGAAGCGACGTAGCCTTCGATGAACTCGGCGCCAAACAGTTCCTTCGCCAATTGGCTACGTTTCAGACGCTCAAGAGCCGCATGCAAGGTACACGGCAGCGAAAGATTATCCGGCACTTCGAATTCACCCTGGATCGCCTCACTCGGCTCCAGTTCTTTTTCAATACCATACAAGCCCGCGGCCAGGCTGGCGGCGATGGCCAGGTAGGGATTGGCGTCAGCCCCCGGCAAACGGTTCTCGACCCGACGAGCGACCGGCGAACTGGCCGGAATGCGCAACCCTGCAGCACGGTTGTCATGGGACCAGCAGGCATTATTCGGTGACGCATACGGATGGCACAAGCGCTGATAAGAGTTCACGTTGGGTGCGAACAGTGCCGTGAAATCAGCCATGCCGGCCTGTTGACCGCCGATGAAGTGACGGAAAGCGGCGGTCGGCTGACCGGCTTCGTCACTGAACACATTCTTTCCGGTGGCAATGTCGACGATGCTTTGGTGAATATGCATCGAACTGCCCGGCGTGTGCGCCAGCGGCTTGGCCATGCAGACCACGGTCAGGCCATGCTTGAGCGCGACTTCCTTGAGCAGGTGCTTGAACAGCAATGTCTGGTCGGCCAGCAGCAGCGCATCACCATGCAGCAGGTTGATCTCGAACTGACTGACACCCATTTCATGCATGAAGGTATCGCGCGGCAAACCCAGCGCCGCCATGCATTCGTAGACTTCACTGAAGAACGGCCGCAAGCCGCTATTGGAACTGACACTGAACGCCGACTGACCGTCCTCGCGACGACCGTCCAGGCCCACGGGAGGCTGGAACGGTTGTGTCGGATCGGGGTTGGGCGCGAACACGAAGAATTCCAGCTCGGTCGCTACCACCGGCGCCAGGCCACGAGCCGCATAGCGCGCGATCACAGCCTTGAGCTGACCACGGGTCGACAGTCGCGAACCCTCGCCGCTCAATTCGTCCGCATCGCAAATGGCCAGCGCCCGAGGCTGCTGGCTCCAGGGCAACCGATAGATGTGCGCAACGTCCGGCACCAAGGCCAGGTCGCCATCATCGCTGCCGTAAAAACGTGCCGGCGGATAGCCGCCCATGATGCATTGCAGCAGCACACCCCGCGCCAACTGCAAGCGTCGTCCTTCGAGAAAACCCTCGGCCGTCATGACTTTGCCCCGGGGTACGCCATTCAAGTCCGGGGTGACACATTCAATCTCATCAATGCCCGCCAATCGCTGTGCGAGTGAACGATGGCCATCGGTTGTCATGACGCAATCCTTTGTTGTGCGAGCCGCGAACGGCGACCCGTACAAAATAGGCTCCGCCTGTTCAGAATTTCAAGCAGTGCCACACAATAAAGAACGGTCAGGGCAGATAAAGGGTGAACATACCGCCGCCCAATGGGCCGCCATTGCTGAGCAGGGTGCGTCCGCCGACGCCATTGCGCTGGTGCAGCGCGGCGATCCGCCCGGCAAAATACAGGCCCAGCCCGGTGCTACTGCTGCTGTAGTTGATGCCCTGCACATAATCCGCCTGACACTCGATCATCTCGGCCGGATAGCCGTTGCCATCGTCGTTGATGCTCAGCACCAGTTGACCGCCCTCGTCACTGACGCTGATCAGCAGCGACTCGCGCGCGTAACGAATGGCGTTGTTGATGATGTTGCCCAGCACCGAGGCGACCAGTTCCCGATCGAAGAAACCCAGCGGGCTCAACGGGTCGACTTCGTAGGTCGCGATGATGCCGCGACTGGCAAACACTTCTTGATGACTGGCCAGTTGCGCCTCAAGGAAATCATCCAGATCGTGGTAGGCCGGCTGCAGCGGTAGCTGATTGACGCCCAGTTTGTACAGGCCCAACAACTGCACCAACATGCCGTTGAGGTGCGCGAACTCATACTCGATGACGCCCTGCTCCGGGCAGTGCTGCTGCGGATCAGGCAAGCGCGCCAGCCAATGGCTGTGTGCCTGCATCACCATGGCCAGCGAGTTCTTCATGTCATGCACGGTGGAGGCAATCACCGTCGAGAAATCCAATGCCGGGCTGTCTTGGCTCATCCGTTGAACGCCTTGATTTTGAGTTTCTGATAGCGCGGATAACGCGCGTCGGTATCGGGCATCAAGCCGACCATTTTCAGGCAAACCCGACATTCTTCTATTTCCGCCGACAGCACACTGGTGTCAGTGCCGTGCAACAGCGACTGCGCCATGTTCAGGGCGATACTGATGTTTTTCGGCTGCATTGCCAGCGCTTTGCGGAACACCGCGCGGGCTTCCACCAGGTTGCCGGTCTTGTACACCCGCACGCCTTGGCGGTTCAGTTCGGCGGCGGCGTTGCTGGAACTGAGGATCGTCGGGTCGTCAGTCAGTTTGGCGATGCCCTTCATCACGACCGGATCGTCACCGTAGATTTCCGCGCAGTTTTTCAACATCGATGCGCCAGCACTCGCCTGACCGAGCATTTGCAATTGTTTGGCCACCAGCAGCGCCGCTTCGGCGCTCATGAATTGCTCCATGCCATCAAGGCGCATCATCGCTTGCTCGGTGAGCTTCTCGGCAGTTTCGGCATCGTTGAGCAACAGACTGGTGGCTTTCATCAGGCGCGCACGAATCTGCAGGCCAGGGTCGCTCGGATTTTCCTTGGCCACCAGGCTCAGGGTCGTGTTGATTTCCAGGCGGGTGCGAGTATCCAGGCCTTTCTCGCTGCCTTTGCTGATCAAGGCATGAGCCAGGCCCAGGTTGCTTTCCGCATCCTTGAAACGCGACTGGGCCCCTTGGCTCACCGCCTGGCGATAAGCTCGGGAGGCGGTGTCGAAATCTTCGTTGGCCATCGCCAGTTTGCCCAGCAGCGCTTGTCGGCGAACCGCCAGCGGCGACAGACGAATGGCTTCTTCCAGTACTTTTTGGGCGCCCTTGTTGTCGCCTTCGACCACCAGCACGTCGGCCATGCCGTCATACAACGCAGGCATCAACGGAAACACTTTCAGCGCTTTTTCGTAGATGCCCTTGGCCTGGCTGACCTGGCCGCGCTTGAACAGCAACTGGCCCAACCCGGCAAACGCCCACGGCAACGGTCGATCAGCAATGATGCTGTCGTAGAGGCGCTCCAGCGCTTCGTTCTGATTCAAGTCGCGCAACGCATCCGCACGGTAGCGCAAGCACAGTGGTGAATAACGGATGTCTTTCTTGCACAGCTCGATGCAGGCATTGAGCACTTCAAGTGGCTTGCCACGGTCGAGTGCTTGCAGGATCGGCTTGAGCAGGTTCTTGCGTTGCTCCAGGCGCTCCAGGCGCTGAGCCAGGCCCGAGCGGTTGAACGGCTTGGTCAGGTAGGCATCCGGTTCGTGCTCCAGCGCACTGAGGACCATGGCCTGGCTGGTTTCAGCAGTGACCATGACAAACACACTTTCATGGCTGATCAGCTTCTCGATCATCAAGTCTTCAAGCACTTGCTGACCGTTCTTCTTGCCGTCGCCGAGGTGGAAATCCTGCAGGATGAAATCGTAGGACTTCTGCGAACACATGCGCAGCGCCTGCTCGCCAGAATCTGCGGTATCCACGTCCTTGACGCCCAGTTCACGCAGCATGGACCTGACGGAACTGCGGAAATCCGAGAAATCATCGACGATCAGAAAACTCTTTTGGTGATACGACAGCATCGAAGATTTCCAGGCAATTTTAAGAGGAAGAGCGTGACCGTTCGGGTTATCGGCCAGCACTGGCGTTACCTTGAGAATTAGTAGGCCTCAAGTGTCGGCTAAATGTTTGAGCGAGTGGTCAGAACCCCACCGCCCCCCGGCCCGACGCGTATAAACGAAGACCTCCTCCCGGCGAAGTCCGCCGACTCGAGCATTACTCCAGAGATACGCCTGCCAGGGCAGTTCGCGACCGTCGTGACGCTGCTGGGTGGCCTGGTTGCGCCGGCATGGCCGGTTGATTGTCCGTCACCGGCGGTGGCCAATAACACGAACTGCACAGTACCGGTCGGTACAACCGTGACAGTCAACGCCGTCAATCCCGGGGTTATACAGCCTCACTGGAAGGCGGCTACCCGTTCTTGATCGATAAGGGCGAAGGTGAGGACAAATACGAAAACCTCTACCTCGAACCGCAGGCCCAATTGATCTATTCGCACATCGACCTCGATGACAGCAATGACATTGCTGCCGACGTACGTTTCAGGGATGTCGACTCGCTGATTGGCCGCCTGGGCGTGCGCCTTGCCAAAGACTGGTTCCGCGAAAATGACAAAGGAGAAACATTGCGCACCAATGGCTGGCTGCGTCCCAGTGTCTGGCATGAGTTCAAGGGGCAACCCAAAACCGAACTCTCCTCGGCCGACGGCTTCGTACCCTTCGAGGCGGATATTGGCGGGAGTTGGTGGGAGGCCAACCTGGGTGTCGATTATCAGGCCGACAAGAAAGTCACGTTCTATATTTCAGCCGGCTATCAGAAGGCCTTTGATGGCGACAGCCATAGCTATGAGGGCATGCTGGGGGTGAAATACGATTTCTGACCTTGGCCGGAGCGGCAAAAGGAACGTCATCGGTGTGGAAAGGAAGGTGGTGTCCCAGGGCAGGTTCGAACTGCCAGCCTTCCCCTTAGGAGGGTCATATTAACCCCAGCAGACATTGGCCAATTCCTTATTCATTGGGCTTCGAGTCCGGTTGTGTCCGTGAAAACGGCCCCGTATAGTTATTTTTGCTGCCACGGTGCTGTCACGGAGCTGTATCGCTTGAAAACGAAGATCACCCAAAAGCTTATCAACAGCCTGCCCACTGAGCCGAGGGCGTACCGCGTACATGACACTGTACAGCCCGGCCTGTTCATCCGCGTGCTGCCGAGCGGACATAAATCGTACATGGTCACCTGGGGCCGCAACAAGAATGCCACCCTCGGCCGCGTTGGGGTTGTGACGCTCGATCAAGCGCGTACCGAGGCCGCCCAATACCTGGCCGATGCGCACGCCCACGGGGAGCCTCTGGCAGTTACCCAGGGTCGCAAGGGTGCCGCCCTGCCCTCCTTGCGGGAATTCATCGACGACACCTATATGCCTTGGTTCAAGACACACCACAAAGGGCATGAGAAGACCCTGCACACGCTCGACAACAACTTCGAAACGATCATGTCTCAGCGTCTCGATGCGATCACGGGCCGCGACGTGGACCAGATCCGCACCGGATGGATGCAGTCAGGCAACAAGCCATCGACGGTAAACCGAAAAATGGGCTCGATTAGCGGCCTATTTAGCAGGGCCGTTGAATGGGAGTACATCGACGCACATCCGATGGACAAGCTCAAAGCTCTCAAGGTCGACTCCATGGGGCTGGTCCGCTATCTGGATGCCGACGAGACCAAGCGCCTACGCGAAGCGCTGGACGCGCGCCAAGACGAAGCGCGGGCCGAGCGGGAGACTGCAAACAAGTGGCGGGCTGACCGCGGCAAAGAGCAGATGCAAAGTTTGCTGCAGTTGCCATTCACTGACCACCTGAAGCCCATGGTGCTGGTGTCGCTGAACACCGGCATGAGGCGCGGCGAGCTGTTCGACTTGAAATGGTCGGCGGTGAACTTCCAAACGAAGACAATCACCGCCGCCGGCGCCACCACCAAAACAAGCGACACGCGACATATCCCGATGAACAAGGAAACCTTCGGCGTGTTGGAGGTTTGGAAAAAGCAGGTCGGGAAGTCTCGGTACGTTTTCCCGAGTCAGGCCGGCGGCCGCCTGGAGGACGTTAAAAGCGCCTGGCTCAATCTGCTGGAGCGCGCCAAGATCGAAGGCTTCCGCTGGCACGATATGCGCCACGACTTCGCGTCACGCCTGGTAATGGCCGGCGTACCGCTCAACACGGTACGGGATCTGCTGGGGCACGCCGATATTAAAATGACTTTGCGCTACGCGCATTTGGCACCGGGTACTAAGGCTGCGGCGGTCGAGCTGATTTAGAATGGCGGCTCGAACGGAACGATGGTTCGACTATCCTTGTGTTCGTCTACGTGCTCGAGAAGATAAGTCCACCAAATACGGACGCTAAAGCGGTCAATGCGACCAACCCCCTCTATCTCCCAAAAGTTTCCATAATCGTTGCGTCTGTGGCCAAGAAAACTTTAGACGCCTTGATGGTTTCCCAGATTCGCTGCTCTTCGTAAGTGAGCAGCGTAGGCAGGTGATAGCACGTATTAATGAATCTTTCGCTTTCATCGGTCGACCAGACTTCGGTGATGACACTGGAAAGCGACCAAGTGCTTGTCTCTTTTCCATAGAAAAAAGGTACATCCAAATCGAACGCAATTTCTTCGATTGCCGCTTCCACCACTCCCGTAATGGATTGCCGACGAATACGCGAGATCATCTCGATCATCATCTTAACCTTAGGGTCAAGACGTAACGTCAAGGTCTCTGTCTTCCGTGCGCCTTGGCTGGGCTTGTTCTTAGCCATCTCGTCAACACCTGTCAATTTACGCCTAAATCGAATCCTACCTTTTGCGTCCGGCGAAGTCCATGCGTTCATATTCAGCTTCTGATTGCAGTTGACGTACAGCAAATACAGCAATAGGCTTCTCACATCGCCCGATCAATCTCGATGGGCATTTGGAGAAACCTATGGAACAAGCACACCAAATCGCCCCCCTCTCAGTGAGCGTCGAAGATGCAGCAAGGATCGTCGGCTATTCCCGGTCGGGCGTATATGAACTGATTGCGTCCGGGGACTTGAAGGCCTTCAAGCTTGGTCGGCGCCGTCTGATTTTGATGACGGAGCTCAAGGCCTGGATCGAGCGCGCAGCAAAGGACGGCGCGCGGTGAAGTGCAAAAAGAATAAGGATGACGTATTGCGCAGGGCTGCGCAGAAGATTGCCAAGGCGGTGTTCGAGCACCGCCTTAGCGAAAACACACTGGATAGCACCAACGTGAAGGGCAAACTATGACACGCCATTCTTCGACTGAGCAAGACCGCAAGATGATCGAAGCGCTGCGAACCGGGCCGGTATCAACCATCGAGGCCGCCAAAGAACTGGATATCGTCCAGCCGCCAAACACGATCCGGCGCCTCAGGAAAAGGGGTTTCGAGATCCGCACCTACTGGACCTATCAGTCAACGGAGCCAGGCCGCCCCCCTCACCGGGTGGCCAAGTACATCCTGATGCGCGAAGCCTCCTAAAAGCCATTACTCGCAGGACCAACTCAATTGTGAGGTGGTCTTTGCGCCTGTTTGCGAGCGTTTAATGGCAACCAGAAACGCCAAAGCCAAGAAATCAAAAACACCACCGTTCGCCATGATTCAAAGGCGAATGATCCAGTCGGTGGGATTTCGCGCGCTCGGACCATGGTCACGCGCCGTCATCCTTGAGTTACTAGCGCAATACAACGGGCAGAACAATGGCGACCTGTCAGCGACCAGGTCAATGGCAAAGGAATGGGGAATTGGGTCAGCTCACACCCTGCAGCGAGCGCTGGAAGAGCTGGAGTCAGGCGGTTGGATCATGCTCAGTCGCACCAGTGTATTCGGTCGTCAGGGCGCACGTTGCGCGCTTTACGCGCTGTCATGGCTTCCTATCGATGAATGCCCAGGGAAATACCTCGAATTGCTACCAACACGCACGCCGCCAAAGCCACTGCCCACCCTTCTCGATTCGAATTCTATCGGTGCATAAACTGCACTAAGACTGGTGCACTTTCTGCACACAGTGGCAATTCTGTGTGTACCGTTCAGTCCCGATCAGTTTTAAACATGATCCATCGTGTGCAGAAAGTGCACCGTAATCGGGTTTTTACCTGTGCAGAAAGTGCACACCCTTTTAGATATATACCAACCATACCGGCCAGTCTTGGATGTTGCATTGAGGTGAGGCGGGGGTATTCGCAGGCGGGGGCACTGCCGTGGATTAACGGAAAAGGCACCACCCTGTTGCGGGGTAGTGCCTTGGTTACTACGAAACTTTCGTGGTTTGTCAGTCATCGAGGCCAGGGCGCTTGCCTACTTCTCCCCATGCAGAGCCAACGTGCCGGTGGCGCCAGCAGTAATTGCCGCTAAACGTTTGGATTTGTTCTAGGTGTCGCGCGATGTCGCACGCCAGCTCGTTGTCGTACCCACCCATTGCAGGGATCACGAAAGTTAACAATATCTTCGACAACCTGTCGTGTTCTAAGCGGGCGAAGTTCATCGAGCACATATCGCGCCCATCGAGGACGGCTGTCTCCGAAACAACTTGGCCTTCGATGTGCTCAGGCTCTATTACCATCAGTTCGCGGCTCATTGCACACCCCCCGCACTGATACCGCTGAATGGAGCGGAGAAAGGAACAACCTTCACGCTGATGGCGCCCAGCATTTTAAGCGGGGCCAGGTCGTTCAATTTGATGCTGGCGGGCAGCACCATGGTGCCGATGATTTCCCCACGCGCATCGAGGATTTGGATGGTATTCTGATTAAATTGCATGACGTGTACCTTCAAGTTTCGTCGTGTGATCGCCATCCCGGTGTTCGCGCACCGGGTTGGCACCTCTTCTGTGATGGCCCATTTCTGGACCATCGATCAATCGGCTAAATTTTCAGCCGATCGACATACGGGATTTCCCCGCATCTACTGCTTACCCTTCTCGCTGATCCAGCCTGCTGCCCAGCTCAAGGGGTCTTTCGACGCCATCGGCTTGAGTGGCTTGCCATCCCGCGCAGCCTGCTTGCCTTCCTCCAGCGTCTCCGAGTGAATCCAGAGCGTTTGTTGCTTGAATCCAGCTTCGCGCTGTCGCTCCCTGAACTCCCGCTGCCGCTCGGTCGTGGTCTTCGTCTTCTTGTTGTCTGTCATGCTTACCTCGTTACCCGTAACGTGGAGCAATAGCGATCCTTCGTTACGGGTAACGCAATAGGGGTATGCAAAATAATTTCAGGTCGAAGATGCGCGGTTTTCTGCTCACATCTGGATTTGAGATCCGGAAGTGGTCGGATCGAGGAGGACACTCGATTGCGAATGCTAACGTCGCAGGCTCGGGCTAGTATCTGCCCGGGGGATCTACCCCTACTTGGAGAAGGAATTCGAAATGACGAAGCTGTTCGAAAAGCGGTTCTCTGAACTCGCGGAGCAATTGGAGGCAGTCGCGGCGGCCAAGACAAGTGCGGCCAGCCCGATTACAGGGGCAGCCTCGATATACGTCGACCAAAATGCGCTGCTCAACTGGAAGGTCAAAGCAAAAACGCTTCTTATCAACACATGCGGGGAATCATCGCAACAACTGACCAGTTTCATTGCTGCTGAGAAATCCCCCGGCTTCTCAACCAACTACGACATTCTGAAACAACTCAGGGCGGTTTTTCTTGCAGTTAAGGAGGATTTCGAGGGAGGGCATCTAAATTCGCTTCGAAACCTGGTGCAAGCCGAAGTATTCACAAGCGAGCTCGAGCAAGCCGAAGAGCTCCTTAAGTCGGGTTACGCAACAGCAGCAGCAGTCATTGCTGGAGTTGTTCTGGAAACGACTTTGCGCGATCGGTGCTCCACCCATAAGCTAGAGCACGGTAGCCTCAACAAAATGAACGATGACCTGGCCAAGGCCGGCGCATACAACGCCAGTCAGAAAAAGCGAATCACCGCTTTGGCCGCAATCCGCAATAGCGCCGCCCATGGCAAGCCGGAGGAATTCACGGTCGCGGATGTGAGGGGCATGATTGATGACGTCGAGCGTTTCCTCGCGGCGACTCTTCAGTGATCAACAATGCATGGAGATGTGCTCAAAGCTGAGCACATCGGGTGCTTGGGAGAGATGTGAGCAGAATTCCGCGCATCTCACCAATACACTCAGTTTTGAGTACATCTCCCTTGCTCAGGTAAAAGCCCTGCGATACTCCGCTCCGACAGTGGAATATCGCGATGTGTGACGATTTGGTCTCTGTGAGACGGCTTGGTCTCACTGATAGGCTAAGTTTTCAGCCGATTCCTCCGACGGGTAACGCTCCCACCGTTACTTAACCGTTATCTAACGTTAGCCGTCCAAATAGATGTGCTCAAAACTGAGCATATCTGCACTCGGTAACCAGTAGTGGGAAGAGATAGTCCTCCGGATCGGTTGGCGTATAGGAGCCTTAAATGATCAAAGAGTTTACAGCGCGCGGCGAGATTTATGAGATTGAGATCGACGAGGACACGCATAGGATATATGTGGGAAAAGCCGGTAAGCGTGTCGGCACGATCGACATTGATGAGCGGGAGGACGGCTTTTCGGGCGAAGTCTACTTCTACATTTGCCACTTAGCGCTCGACGCTTGCAAGGGCCAGGGCATTGGCCAGGCTTGCCTTGAATACCACAACGAAATTTACGGAGGTCCGTTAACCGCAGCCATGCCGAACAGTGGAGAGCTACTCGACGGAAGTCACCTCACGGGTGACGGCGTACCTTTCATAGCACGAATGCGCGCGAAGGGAATTGTCGCACCTGTTGATAGTTGGCGGGATGAGTAGGCCTACCCTGACAGCAGGCCGGAACAGGTGTGATCGCGGGTATTCTCCTACTGGGGAATGATCCGTCCAAATCTGGACACATCACCCTAATCAGACTTTGGGTTGATACGCCGAAAGCTCGGAGCATCTTCTGCCGGCGATCTCCGACTTGCGTACATTTGCCACATGGACTTCAAATCCGAGTGGCCAGATTCAGCATGATCATCCTGACAGGCCCAATTCAATTGTGATCATGGCTCACATTTGAGCCATGGGGCCGCGAAACGCTACCCCATTCAATTCTGTCAGTCTGACAGAATTGAGCAGGATCAATCACTTGCCCGAAATTGTCCCTTTCCGCGACACGTTTTCGTTATTCGCAAAACGTGTCGCGACACCTGCCATACCGAAATGGGAGGTCAGGTCTTCCCCATCCCGCTCCCTCCATTCTCCGAAGCGCTCCAGTAATTACCCGACCTCAAATTGAGGATGGACTGAGCTGAAAACCCAGCCCTGTATCACTTTGCCTGCCTGCTACTTACTGCAACGAAAACCCCCTTCTCGATCCCCTCCAAACCAACTATTTCAGTCCCGTTAAGTCCCGTTCCGTGTAGCACCTTAGGTGCACCCTAAAAGCACTGGATATAAGCTCAGATCAGCCCTAATGTGAGTCTTGTACGGCTTCCAGCAGCTAATCGAGGACAGATCATGTCGATCACCAACAAGCCCCGCGGCCACCAGGCCAAACCAACCCGCGCCGAAGTCAAAGCCGCCTGGGGGCGCCTACGCGCCGCGGCGGATCAGGGCAGTGTTCAGGCAAGTGCTCTGCTTATCGCGCTCGTTGAAAACCGCCCCCTGATCGCCACCACCGAAACCCTTACCGCATAGGTGAAACCCATGGCCAAAGCCATCGAAGACATGAATTACGCGCTCGACCTGCTTCAGAAAGTCGACGCCACTCTCGACCAATACAGCGTCGATCCTCAATTGAAAAGCGCCCGCTCCCACGTGGCCACTGTTGCAGGCGCGATCAAGAAGCGCATCCGTGTGGAGAGCGGCGACGAGGTTTACGGAAACTCGATCCAATGAAAAACAGCGTCGAAGAAATCCGCGAAATCGTGCGTCAGCGCGCCGGAGTTCTCGGCGTTCGGATTGATCCAGTTCCAACAGGCGGTTATCGCCTTCACGGCCGGAATGGCTATGTCGACTTTCGCGTCATGGACTTGGCCGATGTCGATGTGAAAGACCTTGCGCCACGGCGCTGGGACTGACCCTCACCAGGAGAATTTCGTAATGGCAGTTAAACAACTTCGAGCAACCATCGGCGGCCGCGAGCGCATTATTGGACTTTGGCCAACCCGCGAGGACGGGCCATTCAAGGACCTGTTCTCGATTGCTCGCGAGGCTCGGAACCACGTCGAGGGCTTGAGCATCGCGACCCAGAACATCAACAACGACGGCCGTCTTTCGGAACAAGCGAAAAAGCAAGACGCCCGCGCCACTGCCAAGGATCGTTTGTACTTCCTTGGGCAACTGCAGCGCAATTTCGAAGTGTTCAAGGGGCACGTCGACGAGCGCGCCAGCAAGATGACGGCGGTGAAGTCCTATCGCGACAGCGATCCGGCCGCAGTACACATCGACATCGCGCTGGCGGCCCAGCTCCGCGCTATGGGGCCCGCCGAACGAAATGCCATTCTCTTGATGGGGACGGAGAAAGCGTACACCGACGCGGCTCTGCGGCTGCCAAGGGAGCTAACAGGCATAAGTGGCGAATGGTACGCACGCATCGTCAAGGAGGCGGTGGCGCGATCTAATCCACGCGAGGCTGATGAGTTGGAGGACCTCTACCAGGCCGTCAATGCTGCGCAGGAAACACTTCAGCACGCATTCGAGATCATCGGTAAGGACGCAGGAATTACCCTTGATGAGCGTGTCGAGATGGCCGGCGAGGGCGCCAAGGAGCTTGTGAAGGGCCCCGCTGAGTCGACTATTGAGCGTATTCAAGATCGGTTGGCGCGCGCTCAAGAAGAGGCAGACGCCGAGGACGAAGCGCTCAAAAAGCAAATCCATGGCAGCACCGCCGCACAGGAGCTGTAACCATTGGCTAAGCCGTCGCCACTCCCTGAGGCGATACCGGAGCGAGTCGCTGGCGGGAGGTTCGCCCCCGGCCATTCTGGCAACCCAGGCGGGCGTTCCGGACAGACCCAAGCCATTCGCGCGCAACTTGCCGCCGGCGCTGATGCTGTCACTCGAAAGGTTCTGGCGGCGGCCAAGAAGGGCGATATGCAGGCCTGCCGCCTGATCCTTGAACGCCTGGTGCCGCCGATCAAGCCGACCTCCGAGCCCGTGCAATTCGAATTTGACGATACCGACCTGCCCAGCGCCGCGCGCTCAATCATGCGCGCCGTCGCTGGCGGGCAGCTCGCACCCGATCAGGGTAAGTCACTCATCGAGGGCCTGGGCGCCGTGGCCCGGGTGATCGAGGTCGTAGAGCTGCAGAAGGCCGTCGAAGAGCTTCGTCAACAGATGGAGGGAATGCAGCGATGAGCCTCAAAGCACTTCGGTCTGAAATCAAACGCATTGCAGAGAAGGTCGGCGCCGACGAAGAGATGGTGGTGCTGATCGTCCTGGCGATCGTGAATTGCAGCAAGACGCCGATGGACTTGCCGGAAACCGTCGGCCACGTCGTCGATTACCGCATTTCCGGGGTGAGCGTTCCTCTGTACTTCCCGTTGAGTGAGATGAGCAGCGCCGAGGCCGAGGAGATGGCGAAGTCGATGATCTGCCACGTCATCAGCACAGAGCGCAGTGGTATGCGCCCCCAGGTCGGCGTGATGGATATGCGCCCCTTTCCCCCGGTTAATGCCTGGATGTTCCAGCGACCGCCTGAGGGGGTCGCCCTGGCCGACTACGTGGCCGACCAGCACCAGCAGATCATGGAGACCCGCGATGAACGTCCGTAGCGAGCTCGCAAAGTTGCGCCAGCAGGCCGGCCAAGCCCGTACCGATAGTGACGTGAAGGCAATTAGCGACCTCATGGACGAATTGAGCGCAGCGGCGGCAGGCGGCGGTGAAACACGCCCGCAACCGTCTCTCCAGGATGCTTTCGACGAAGCCCTCTCACCGACTACCTGGAGTAACGATCAATGACCTACCAAGAGCGCTTCGCCGAGGCGTGCAAGACAACTCAGTTTCAATCACATCACATGGCCAAAGGCCCGGAGTCTGGATACCTGGCGTGGGATGTCCAGCACGTTCGCGACGGCCAGAAGGTGACCATCGACGGCCCATATCTCACCGAAGAAGAGGCCCGTGTCTCAGCTGACTTGCTCAGAGGAACGTTCCGCGGCGCCAGGGCGTACCAGGGGATCTATGACCGGATATGGAACTACGACCCTAAGCGGGAGCAACTGCAACACGATCAGGCGTTGATGTCGCGAAACCTGTTGGCTATCCGCTTGGGCGTAACTGTGCCCACTCCCAGCCCCACGTAAATATTATTGAGGTGTAGAAATGAGCGATATCGTCAAACGACCCATGACCCGCATTCTCCTATCAGGCAGCCTGGCTCAAAAATTTGGCCGTAAGATCGATCGACTGCTGGAAACCGGAACAACCATCGAGGCTTTTAGTGCGCTGAAACACACTTTGCCGGGATTCGAGGACTTCATCCGGGACTCAGCCCGCAAGGGTCTTCGTTACGCCATATTCCGTAATCGCGAAAATGTAGGCGAATCTGAGTTTACGTTGAGCGGCACAACTGAGATCCGCATTGTTCCGGTCATTGCGGGCAGCAAAAATGGTGGCCTGTTTCAGACAGTCGTAGGCGTTGCGCTAATCGTCGTCGGCGCCCTTGCCTCGGCAACTCCATTCGGTGCTCCTTTAATCGCGATGGGCATCTCGTTAGCTATCGGCGGCGTGATGCAAATGCTCTCGCCGGTCCCAAAAGCCCCCGGCCAGCAAGAACAAGCCACGACCGAAAATAAGCCCAGCTACCTGTTCAACGGCGCAGCCAATTCGACCCAACAAGGCCTACCGGTCCCCATCGTCTACGGGCAGATGCTGGTTGGCTCCAGCGTTGTTGCGGTTGGAACATGGGCAGAGGCGATTCCGGCATGAGCGAAGTTCTGCAATGACTCGGGGCCAGTGATACATTCGCCTTTTCCCTAGGAGAGTTAAGCCATGCAAAGGATTATTGCGGCGGGGCTGGTAGCACTGGCTTTGGGTGGCTGTGCGACGTCACCGATGCCGGTTTCAAAAGCGAAGCCGGTTCCCTCTGACGAGGTCTATGGATTCAAAAACGCTGCCTCGAAAGACTCGGGAAGCCTAACGGTTTTCAGGGATGACGGATTTGTCGGATCGGGTTGCGACATCATGCTGTACATCGATGGGCAGCGCGCAGCCAAGATCGGACCAGGCGAGAAGGCATCCTTCAATCTACCCGAAGGCACTGTAAATCTCGGCACCGGGCTTGCTGAATCAGGTTTATGTTCGGGCGCGGCAATCAAAACAGTCGCGGCCAACGTCAAGCCTGGGAAGGAATCCATCTATCGAATCAATGGGGATATGCAAGGCTTCTATCTGGGCCCATACGTTGACTACGCTAAGTAACCTCGGGCTTTCGCCCATATCCCTGATCGTCCACCGTGTCGAAAACTACACAGTTTGTTGAAACCTACACTGCGTGGGGCTTTCAACACTTTGCTTACTCACTTAGGTTTGACCGCCTTCAATATTTCGACGAGATTTTTGATGTGCTCTGGATCAAGTGGGCTGCTGACTGTATGCGGTTCGGTGGTTCGACCAAAATAGCTTGAGGTAAGCCCAGTACGAATGGCGACCTTGCTTTCCTCTGGCAGAAGCTCAATGAACGGCCCGATAGAAGCAAGTTCCAACTCTGTCTGCCTAGCTCTATCGGCATTGGTGCGATGGCGAGCAGATTCCCGCGCGGTGTATATCGCCGGCGACGTTATGACGATGGCGTAGAACAAGCGAATGAGTACCGATATCGCAGTATCTTGCGAAAATGGCTCGTGCCAAAACTTGATAAATGTAGCGATCGCAATTGCGATGCCCGCTCCGAAATTATGACGGTTGCCCATCGCCAGAAGTTTGCACTCTCACCTTCCGTGTTAGCGATTCGCTGGTAGTTTCCCGTCACCCCAATATTACCGACTACCTGCACGATACGTGCGGCGTCATCCCGAAATGCCCCCAGCTTTGCAAGAGTATCTTTGGCTACGGATACCTCGAGATCCATTTCCTCTTTGTGCAATCTCTGCTGCTCAGCAAGTGCTGTGTCAAAGGCAAGTTGCCGAGCACCTTCGGCCTGAGTGAACATTTGCTCCAGCTTGGCTACCGTAGCGGCACTTTCAGCTCGCTCGCGGGCGGCTGCCTCGGCGGCATCCTCGAGCCTTTTTGCAAGGGCGTCACTCTTCTCGGAGACAACCTCCAGATTTTTCGCAAGCTGATCTCGCTGCCCGGACAACTCTCGAATAACTGATTGCGAAAAGTCGGACTGTGACTTCAGTAGAGCAGGAAATGTACTTTCGGCCACAAAGGGTAGCGGCGGCGTAAATGCCCAAAACTGAGACATCACATTCTGCTCTAACTGCGACGCGGCATTAGTCAGGTGTCCCCCATTGCCGTTCGCAAGAAAATTCGCCATTTCTGCAAGAGGCGCTTGCAGGTTCGCATTGATTGCAGACATCCCAGGGACGCTAGCGAGCACCGCCGGCGTTTCCTCCAGGAGATCCTTTAGCGTTTGGAGAATGGCAAATATTTTATCGCGCGCGAAGGCAAACGACTCATTTTCTGCGAGCGCCTCAGACGAAAACTCCGGCATTTTCCGCATACCCAACATTTGTTGCACGGTGGCGCGGATAGGATTTTCTTGGTAGGCGGAAGTCGTCATCGGCGGCACTGTCCCTTTTTGTTGGTTTCAATCACTTGATCGCTGAAGCTACTGTTTCGCCACCATCCTGTCTATGGAGCAAATGGGTATGCCTGAGCTGATACACGCAAATTTGCGTTTATTTGCCCTTTTCGCTTGATAAGTAACACTCAAAGTGCAACAGTGTTAGTGAGACACCTTAACTGATACGGGACGCACATCATGTTCATCCGCGCATACCTCAGAGCATCGACCGAAGAGCAGGACGCCGGCCGCGCCCGGGTATCACTCGAGCAATTCACCACCGACCACAACAAGGTCATTGCGAGCGTGTACCTGGAGAACGCCAGCGGAGCCACGGCAGACCGCCCTGAGCTGCTGCGCCTGCTCAAAGATGCGCGCAAGGGTGACGTGCTGCTGGTGGAGTCGATAGATCGGCTCTCCCGCTTACCGGTGGAGGACTGGCAGAAGCTCAAGGCTGCTATCGACTCCAAGGGCTTGCGCATCGTCGCGCTCGATCTGCCAACCAGCCACCAGGGAATGCAGGACACCAAGGGTGACGAGTTCACTGGCCGGATGCTGGGGGCGATCAACTCAATGCTGGTGGAAATGATGGCCGCGATCGCGCGGAAGGATTATGAGCAGCGCCGCGAGCGCCAGGCTCAGGGTATCGAGAAGGCTAAAGCTGCTGGCAAGTACCAAGGCCGACCGGTCGACTCCGATCTGCACAGGCGCGTTAAAGAGTTACTTAAGGCTGGGCTGGGGATCCGAGCCACTGCCCGGCACGCTGACTGCTCAACCACGACAGTACTAAGAGTCAGGGATATGAGTTGACGATGGTTCGCGGGGTTTAAATGTCAGCAACCCACGCGGCGCCGACTAATTACTGACCACGGAGGGACCTCGCATTTCAGCTTCTTAGAGCGAGGCGCACCGAACATAGTCCCCATATCACCCATCATCCGGTTGATAAGGGCGGATTGCGACCCTTTGCCAATTGCGTCCCACCAATCTGGCGAAATATGCACATTCTCAAAATTTTCAAATAGGAAGGCGACCATCCTCGACGATAGATCGTGGTCGCTTATACGCTCCAGGCTTTCAATCACTGGAATGCAGACTGGATCATCCTCCGACAGCCACGTGAAGACGATTTGACCACTCGCCCCGCCGTAGAACGAAGTGACGCTAAGCATATGAGGGGTTATGGTGATGTCCACCATATCCTGCAGTTGGGTCTTATCGAAGTCATATTCAGGAGCAAACGAACCGCTGCACATTACCGGTGGAGGACCTTCAATCTCGACAATGTAGGATCGGACTGAAGAGTAGTCATCATTCAAAAGAGGAGCCTCAAAACGCGGCTTGTGATGATTGATGTCTCTCAGGGCGGCATCCAGACCAAGACCGTGTGTGAAGCTAAACATTTGGATAGACATTTGGATATCTTGCGATCTGCCTCGATCCAAATCCTTGTGCAACTTAGATGTCTTCGCTGCCGCTCGCTTCGTATAAATCTCTCTAGCGTACGCACGATAAGCCAGCAGGAAGCATTGCTTCTGGCTTCCCGTGAATGCTTCCTTCTCGACAGGACCGAACAACCCGTCATCATGTACCGAGCAGAATCCGGAGAATGTGGATGCTTTGCCAACCCCTACTAGTTCAGGGTAAAGCATCCCATTATGTTTATTTAGATTTTCAAAGGATGGTACGAATGTTAGGACGTGCCCATCTCGAGCAATTTTGTTCAAACTTCCGGATCTAGGGACCGTATGAGCAGCCACGATCTTGCCGGAGCAGCTACCTAACATTGCATCTGGGGCAGAGCACAGCTTTACAGAAAAGTCTTTTCGAACCGTTGCGCTGACATCCCACGGATTCACACGCGGCTCTTGCTCACGCCCCAGGTGGCAATGCTTATATTTTTTGCCTGACCCACAAAAACATTGCTCGTTTCTACCGTACTTCACAAAGCCTCCTTGCCTGCCAGCTAGCATCATTACGAAAAAAGCCCCGCAGGGTAATTTCCTAGCGGGGCTTTCTGTGCCTGTTGCTGCCACCCTGCTGTCACAAGGCAAATGACAATTTCGGCTGACGGCTTGAAAGGCTTGATTTATATGGTGTCCCAGGGCAGGTTCGAACTGCCAACCTTCCCCTTAGGAGGGGGATGCTCTATCCAATTGAGCTACTGGGACACAAGTCGCACGCATTGCGGTGCGATGGAGGGCCTGCATGTTAACGGGCAGGCCTGCGTTTGTCATGTCGTCCGTAGGGCTTTTTAACTGTAGGCAGACGCCCGCATGAGGGTGGGTTCGTTTACCGTGCAAATTGCATCCTCTCAAAATGCCATCATTGCAATTTGCAACGCAGGCCGTTTTCAAAGATAAGTTAATTCTTTGTTTTTAAAGGATTTAATAGCCGTTAAACTCCTGGCACGCGGGCTGCTTCAGCTGTTCTCAAGAATGTTCTCCAGAACAGCTGAGGTGAGCCTCATGAACCGCGCCCTTTACTCTCGAATGCAATCGCTCTTGCAGTCCTGGCGGGTTTTCATTTTGCCCCCCGAGAGCAGTGCGACGCAGGTTGCTCAGCGCATGCCGCATTACCTGCAACTGCAAAAAGCCCCGCAGTTAGCGGTCATGAATGATCAGCACGGTTTTATTCGCCAGGATGCGAGCCAGGAAGGTACACCCGTGTCGCAGGCTTCAGAACGCTTTGTATTTTGAATCATCCCTATCAGGAGCACAGCATGTCCAAATCAGCTGCAGGATTTTTGATCCTTGCCTTACTGAGCGGCATTCTTCATCTGGCAATGGTTCAGGAATCGGTGGTCACCCTGCCCCTGATTGCCTGCGGCGTTTTTGGTGGCTTATTTGTGCTGGCATTGATTGCCGGTCGAAAAATCAAATTCGATCCGGTTCTGCGTTGAGTGTCAGTAGATGCAGCAGGTTGGCAACGGTGACAGAGAGCTCCCCGGAATTATCCAGTCGATGGACCTGCGTATTATCGAGTAAATCGTTAGCGGCGAATTGTTCATTGCGCCGCAGTCTCGCTTCGATCTCATCAAGACTCTCGCGGCCACGCCGCACCAGGCGCTCGCGCAACACTTCAACCTTTACGGTCAACACTACCGGCAACAGCGCGGGATAGCGTTGTAGCGCCTCGGCAAAATGACCGCGAGAACCGTTGATCAGTACGTGACGACCGCCCTTGAGCCAATCATTAATCTGAATCGGAATGCCATAACCCAGGCCATTGGCATGCCACGACAAGGCAAAGTCCCCTGCGTCTTTGCGACGCTCGAATTCTTCGCGGGATACGCCGATGGCATCCTCACCCACAGACTCGGCCGAGCGTGTGATGACCCGACGCACCACTTCGCAGTTCATCGAGCGCAACGGTATTCGAGCCGCTTCAATGAGGCTGTCTTTGCCGGATCCGGAAGGCCCCATCAGATAAATCAGCCTGCCATCCATCCTGAATCATCCCCCACGACACTTGAGCCCCTAGTAAATCGGCAATTTGCCACTATTCTGTATTAGACAAGGATCAAGGATCGAATCCTTATAGCATGCACCTTCAGGCGTTTTCGGACATCACCTGCGGAGGCAAAGGATGCATTCAGCGATGCGGCGCTGGGCAAATTTTTCCAACCAGTCCGCATTTCTGAAAATGGGTGCTGGCAGAACGCCTTTACCCAGATCAATATTTGTCACAGAATTGACGCCAATGATCTGGCTGCTTTGAGGCATGATGCGCGCCTCTATCAATTCAGGTTGAACATTTGGCCATAACGCTTGTCCTACCAGACATCCTGCGGCCAATCCCGAGAACCGCTCCCCTGAACTAACCGGTTAAATATATGCGCCCATTGAAACAGGCAATTTATTCCAGCCGTACGGCTGACAAGTTCGTCGTACGTCTGCCAGACGGAATGCGTGAACGCATTGCCGAGGTGGCTCGCAATCATCATCGCAGCATGAACTCCGAAATCATTGCGCGCCTTGAGCAGAGCCTTATTCAGGAAGGCGCACTGGGCGAAGAATTGAGCATGCGCCTGGACAGCCCCGAACTGTCATTGCACGAACGCGAGTTACTGCAACGCTTTCGTCAACTCTCTCACCGCCAACAAAACGCTCTCGTGTCGCTGATTGCCCACGACGCCGAATTGGCCGCCGACGCTTCCTGATTCATCCCGAAAGCTCAAGCCAGCATAATTGCTGGCTTTTTTTTGCCTGAAATCTGGCAATAAAAAACCCGCCGGGTTGGGCGGGTTTTCAAAAGCGTACACGTCAGAGCAGAAAGATCGTCGCCAGCCCGAGGAAGATGAAGAATCCGCCGCTGTCGGTCATGGCAGTAATCATTACACTCGCGCCCATCGCCGGGTCGCGCCCAAGTCGCGCCAGGGTCATTGGAATCAAAACCCCCATCAATGCTGCCAGCAACAGATTGAGCGTCATGGCGGCAGTCATGACCACGCCAAGGGACCAACTGCCGTAAAGCATATAGGCCACTGCCCCAATCACCCCGCCCCAGACCAGGCCATTGATCAAACCGACCGCCAGCTCCTTGCGCATCAGTCGCGAGGTATTGCCGGTACTGACCTGATCCAGGGCCATGGCCCGCACGATCATGGTGATGGTCTGGTTACCGGAGTTGCCACCGATACCGGCGACGATCGGCATCAGTGCCGCCAGCGCGACCAGTTTTTCGATGGAGCCTTCAAACAGGCCAATTACCCGGGAAGCAATAAACGCAGTAATCAGGTTCACCGCCAGCCAGGCCCAACGGTTACGCAGGGATTTCCAGACTGACGCAAAATGTCTTCTTCTTCGCGCAGACCCGCCATGTTGAGAACTTCGTTTTCGCTCTCTTCACGAATCAGGTCGACCATTTCGTCGATGGTCAGACGGCCGATCAGCTTGCCGTTCTTGTCGACCACGGGGGCAGAGATCAAGTCATAACGTTCAAACGCCTGAGCAGCGTCGTAGGCGTCCTCGTCCGGGTGAAAACTCACCGGATCGCTGGCCATGACTTCCGAAACCTGTTTTTCCGGATCGTTGACCAGCAAACGCTTGATCGGCAGCACACCCTTGAGCACGCCGTCATAGTCGACCACAAACAATTTGTCGGTATGACTCGGCAGCTCCTTGAGACGGCGCAGGTAACGCAGGACCACTTCGAGACTGACATCCTCACGGATGGTCACCATCTCGAAGTCCATCAGTGCACCGACCTGCTCCTCGTCATAGGACAACGCGGAGCGAACGCGCTCACGCTGTTGGCCGTCGAGGGTTTCCATCAGCTCGTGGACGACGTCTCGCGGCAGCTCGGAAGCCAGGTCAGCAAGTTCGTCGGCGTCCATGTCCTTGGCCGCCGCCAGGAGCTCGTGATCGTCCATGTCGGCGATCAGGGTTTCACGGACCGAGTCGGATACTTCGAGCAGGATGTCGCCGTCACGATCCGCCTTGACCAGCTGCCAAAGCGTCAGACGATCGTCCAGCGGCAGTGCTTCAAGGATGTAGGCGACGTCGGCGGAGTGCAGATCATCGAGCTTGCGTTGCAGCTCGACGAGATTCTGCCGGTGAACCAGGTTCTCGACCCGGTCGTGGTGCGGACCTTCCTGGCGATGAGTCAGGTCTTCGACAACCCGCTGACGCTGCAACAGCTCAACAACTTGAGCGAGGCGGTCCTGCAGGCTTTCTTGCGTTTTCTTTACTTCAACTTCGGACATAGGCGAACTCCACTCCCAGCAGCGGGGCACGCCGGAAGGATCAATCAGTCAATTCATGATTGGTAAAACGGGGTATTGAGTAACTACTGGGTAAGTCCATGGATGTATTCCACAAGCCCCGGCGGGGCTGACGGGCGCAATGATACACCGCCCAACGGTTTTAAACGTTAAAAAATCGTGGCTGAAACAAGCGCTTGCAAGCCAAACCTGAGCGCCACCTTATCTATCAAACTGCGACGACTCATTCTGAAAAGAAAACACACCGCTCTCAAAAAATGTAGCAGCTACCCTTGATATCGACCGTCATGGAGGACGCCAAATGTCACCTTATTCCTACTATTTTTTGCTGAGCGCGCTGCTTTGCCTGTCGCCTTGGTTGCATGCGGCGGCTGTCCACCGGTGCGAGGCACCCAACGGGCACCTGACCTTCACCACCATGAGCTGCACGGACGCAGAGAGTCTGTCAGTGCAGGAGGTGCGTCCCTTCACCCCCGGTAGCGTGATGGCGCTCATGCCGAACGCCGACAGCACTGAAAAATCAGGCAGGAATAGCAAAAGCAGAGCGCCGACCATTGTGGGTCAAGCCGAGGACAAATGTGGAAATCTGATCGACGCCAGAAAACGGCGCGAAGCGATCATCAATCAACGAGTCGTTGCCGGCATGAGCCAACAGGATGTCGAGAGCGCTCTCGGCAAGCCAGACAAGATCAGTATCAGGAATTCATCAACGAGTTACCGTTACGACACCAAGCGAGGTCGCAGCGCACATGTCGAGTTCGACGAGAAAGGATGTACGAAAGGAAAAGCCAAATCCCAGACGGCAAAAAGCCCGCATTAAATGCGGGCTTTCTGTTGTATGGTGCACTCGACAGGATTCGAACCTGTGACCGCTCGGTTCGTAGCCGAGTACTCTATCCAGCTGAGCTACGAGTGCATTTGTGTTTTTAGACCAGATCACAACTGGTTGAAGCCAAGTCATTCACATTGCTGCAGATGACTCTTAAATGGTGCACTCGACAGGATTCGAACCTGTGACCGCTCGGTTCGTAGCCGAGTACTCTATCCAGCTGAGCTACGAGTGCATTTGTTGCCGCGCATTATAGGCCGTTGAATCTTTTTGTAAAGCGCTTTTTTCTAGTAATTTCAACAACTTACCGAAGAAGCCAGATTACAACGTACTACGCAAATAATGGCGGAGAACGGGGGATTCGAACCCCCGACACCCTTTTGAGGTGTACTCCCTTAGCAGGGGAGCGCCTTCGGCCACTCGGCCAGCTCTCCGCAACACGGGGCGTATCTTAACCAACCTTTTCCCCGTTTGCAAACATAAAAAACGATAAAAATTAATGGCTTGGTTCTTCGTCCTTCTCTTTCTTTATACGCAGGTAAATTTCCTCACGGTGCACAGCAACCTCTTTCGGGGCGTTCACACCGATACGCACTTGATTTCCTTTGACGCCGAGCACGGTCACGGTGATTTCGCCATCACCAATAATCAGGCTTTCTGCGCACCGACGGGTCAGAATCAGCATACCTTTCTCCTAACGCATTTCATTTCAGGGACAACAGTCTGCAAAAAAAGGCACTCGACCCACAACCAGAATGATCGCAGCCCTACATGCCTGAGTATTGACCAGCGCGAGCAAAAGAACAGTTCCAGGTCGCGCTACTCAAAAAAAAACGAAGGGCGCGGTCAGACCGCGCCCTTCGTCAAACGCATCACTCGCCCTGACGGGCTGGCGCGTCCAGTTCGAAAGCCGTGTGCAGAGCGCGCACAGCCAGTTCCAGGTACTTCTCTTCGATCACAACGGAGACTTTGATTTCCGAGGTCGAGATCATCTGGATATTGATGCTTTCTTTCGCCAGCGATTCGAACATGCGGCTGGCCACGCCTGCGTGCGAACGCATGCCAACGCCCACGATCGACACCTTGGCGATCTTGGTGTCACCCACGACTTCACGGGCACCCAGTTCGCTAGCAGTTTTTTCCAGCACGGTTTGCGCCGCCTGGTAGTCGTTGCGGTGCACAGTGAAGGTGAAGTCGGTGGTGTTATCGTGCGCAACGTTCTGCACGATCATGTCGACCTCAATGTTCGCGGCACTGATCGGGCCGAGAATCTTGAATGCAACGCCCGGGATGTCTGGCACGCCACGGATGGTCAGCTTGGCTTCATCGCGGTTGAAAGCGATACCGGAAATGATCGGCTGTTCCATGGTTTCCTCTTCATCAATAGTAATGAGGGTGCCCGGACCCTCCTTGAAGCTGTGCAGAACGCGCAGCGGAACGTTGTACTTGCCGGCGAACTCGACCGCACGGATCTGCAAAACCTTGGAACCGAGGCTGGCCATTTCCAGCATCTCTTCGAAGGTAATCTTTTCCAGGCGCTGGGCCACGGACACCACGCGCGGGTCAGTGGTGTAGACACCATCGACATCGGTGTAGATCTGGCATTCATCAGCCTTCAAGGCTGCTGCCAGCGCCACGCCGGTGGTATCGGAACCGCCACGACCGAGGGTGGTGATGTTGCCGTGCTCGTCGACGCCCTGGAAACCGGCGACAACCACCACGCGACCGGCCTTCAGGTCGCCGCGAATCTTCTGGTCATCAATCTGCAAGATACGCGCTTTATTGTGCGCGCTATCGGTCAGAATCCGTACCTGATTGCCGGTGTACGACACCGCTGGCACGCCACGCTTCATCAGCGCCATGGCCAACAGCGCAATCGTCACCTGCTCACCGGTGGAGACAATCACATCCAGTTCACGCGGAACCGGTTGGTCATCACCACTGATTTGCTTGGCCAGATCGATCAGACGGTTGGTTTCGCCGCTCATTGCAGACAGCACAACCACCAGGTCATCGCCGGCATCGCGGAATTTCTTAACCTTGTCGGCGACCTGCTCGATTCTCTCGACAGTGCCGACCGAGGTGCCTCCAAATTTCTGTACGATCAAAGCCATTTCAAAGCCGCCTCTGC
Source organism: Pseudomonas sp. S2_F03 (assembly GCF_054668335.1). Lineage (NCBI taxonomy): Bacteria > Pseudomonadati > Pseudomonadota > Gammaproteobacteria > Pseudomonadales > Pseudomonadaceae > Pseudomonas > Pseudomonas sp. S2_F03. The sequence goes on from NZ_CP162759.1 coordinate 1,400,893, forward strand.
CCATGAAGGGCGCCCAAATAATCACTCAAACAGCGTTCTGGCCCACCACTAGACCGCGGGCCAGACACACTGCCTTATAAACCCTGCTCTACAAATGGAACGGTCAGGGCCAATGCTGCATCCAGTGCGCCAGCGTCTGTACCGCCGCCCTGCGCCATGTCTGGACGACCACCGCCCTTCCCGCCCACTGCCGCAGCGGCTTGCTTCATCAAATCACCGGCTTTGAGTTGGCCAGTCAGGTCTTTGGTTACGCCTGCAACCAGAACGACCTTTTCCTCATGGACACTGCCGAGCAGGATCACTGCGCGGCCGAGTTTGTTTTTCAGTTGATCGACCAGCGCCAGCAGCGCTTTGCCGTCCTGACCGTCCAGACGCACGGCCAACACCTTCACGCCTTTGACGTCCAGTGCAGAGGCCGACAGATCGTCGCCCGCCGCGCTGGCAGCCTTGGCCTGCAACTGCTCGAGTTGCTTCTCCAGCAGACGGTTGCGCTCCAGCACAGCCGACAGCTTGTCGATCAGGTTGTCGCGGCTACCCTTGACCAGGTTCGCCGCTTCCTTGAGTTGTTCTTCAGCCGCGTTCAAGTAGGCCAGTGCCGCAGCACCAGTGACTGCCTCGATACGACGTACGCCCGATGCCACACCGCCTTCGCTGATGATTTTCAGCAGGCCGATGTCGCCGGTACGGTTTGCATGGATACCGCCGCACAGCTCGACGGAGAAATCGCCACCCATGCTCAGTACACGCACGTTGTCGCCGTACTTCTCGCCGAACAGCGCCATGGCGCCCTTCTTCTTGGCGGTTTCGATGTCGGTTTCTTCGGTTTCAACGGCGGAGTTCTTGCGAATCTCGGCGTTGACAATGTCTTCCAGCGCTTTCAACTGCTCAGGCTTGATCGCTTCGAAGTGACTGAAGTCAAAGCGCAGGCGCTGACTGTCGACCAACGAGCCTTTTTGCTGAACGTGATCGCCCAGCACCTGACGCAATGCCGCGTGCAGCAAGTGGGTCGCCGAGTGGTTCAGCGAAGTGGCGTGACGCACGTCAGCCTCAACGTGGGCTTCCACGGGAGCGCCGATGATCAGGCTGCCGCTTGCCAGCACGCCGTGGTGCAGGAACGCTCCGCCGGTCTTGGTGGTGTCACGCACGTCGAAACGCGAAGCGCCGGCTTGCAGATAACCACAGTCGCCGATCTGGCCGCCGGATTCGGCGTAGAACGGCGTCTTGTCGAGAACGATCACGCCCTCGTCGCCTTCGCTCAATACGTCGACCGACTGGCCGTCCTTGTACAGGGCAACGATTTTTGCCGAACCGCTGGTATCGGTGTAGCCAGTGAATTCGGTGGCCACGTCAACCTTGACCAGGGTGTTGTAGTCCAGGCCGAACGAGCTGGCCGAACGCGCACGCACGCGCTGGGCTTCCATCTCGCGCTCGAATCCGGCTTCGTCGATAGTCAGCTCTCGCTCACGGGCAATGTCGGCGGTCAGGTCCATTGGGAAACCGTAGGTGTCATACAGCTTGAACACCACGTCGCCCGGCACCACAGTGCCTTTGAGTTCGGCCAGATCCTGCTCGAGAATCTTCAAGCCGTGTTCCAGGGTCTTGGAGAACTGCTCTTCCTCGGCCTTGAGCACGCGCTCAATGTTGGTCTGTTGCTGCTTGAGTTCCGGGAAGGCTTCGCCCATCTCGGCCACCAGCGCCGCGACGATCTTGTAGAAGAAGCTACCGGTTGCGCCCAGCTTGTTACCGTGACGGCAGGCGCGACGAATGATCCGGCGCAGTACATAACCGCGACCTTCGTTGGACGGCAGAACGCCGTCGGCGATCAGGAAGCCGCACGAACGGATGTGGTCGGAAACCACTTTCAGCGAAGACTGATCGCCATTTTCGCAGCCGATCGCATCGGCCGACGCGCTCAGCAGGTTCTTGAACAGGTCGATTTCGTAGTTGGAATTTACGTGCTGCATTACCGCACTGATCCGCTCCAGGCCCATGCCGGTGTCGACCGACGGCGCTGGCAGCGGATGCAATACGCCATCGGCGGTGCGGTTGAACTGCATGAATACGTTGTTCCAGATCTCGATGTAGCGGTCACCGTCTTCTTCCGGCGAGCCCGGTGGGCCGCCCCAGATGTGGTCGCCGTGATCGTAGAAAATCTCGGTGCATGGGCCACACGGGCCAGTATCGCCCATGGTCCAGAAGTTGTCGGAGGCGTAAGGCGCGCCCTTGTTGTCGCCGATGCGAATCATGCGCTCGACCGGCACACCGATTTCTTTGGTCCAGATGTCATACGCTTCGTCGTCCGAGGCATAGACGGTGACCCAGAGTTTTTCCTTCGGCAGCTTCAAAACGCCGGTCAGGAAAGTCCAGGCGAAGGTAATCGCGTCGTGCTTGAAATAGTCACCGAAGCTGAAGTTACCGAGCATTTCGAAGAATGTGTGGTGACGAGCGGTATAACCGACGTTTTCCAGGTCGCTGTTCTTGCCGCCGGCGCGTACGCATTTCTGGCTGCTGGTGGCGCGGGTGTACGCGCGTTTTTCCTGGCCCAGGAAGCAGTCCTTGAACTGGTTCATCCCCGCGTTAGTGAACAGCAGGGTTGGGTCGTTGCCCGGAATCAAAGAGCTGGAGGCTACACGGGTGTGGCCTTGCTCTTCGAAGAAGCGAAGGAAGGCTTCACGGATTTCTGCGCTTTTCATTAGGTTCTTCCACGGAGGCTGCGGCCAAAGGCCTGTTCGAAACGTCAACAGACGAAGCGACGGCAAAGGGCCGCATTATATCGGCCCTGCGCGCGGGGTACAGCGTGTTTATACGATAGAAACGGTCAAATGGAACGCTAACGCTATCACTTGCGCGAAAAGTCGACGAATGCCGCGACGACTTGTTCGATTTGAGCACGGCTGACATCCATGTGCGTGACCATTCTCAGCCGAGCGGCAGCACTGAGCTTGATGCCACGATCAGCGGCGAAGTGCTTGATCGCCTCGGCGTTGTCACCCATGGCCACGTAAACCATGTTGGTCTGCACCGGTTCAACCTCATAGCCCGCCGCACGCAGGCCTTCGGCCAGCAACTGTGCGTTGGCATGGTCGTCGGCCAGACGCTGGACGTTGTTGTCCAGCGCGTACAGGCCCGCCGCGGCCAGAATCCCGGCCTGACGCATGCCACCGCCGACCATTTTGCGTAACCGGCGTGCCTTGCCGATCAACTCGACCGAACCGCACAGCACCGAACCGACTGGCGCTCCCAGGCCTTTGGACAAGCAGACCGAAACGGAATCGAAGTGCTGAGTGATTTCCCGGGCATCAACCCCCAGTTTGACTGCCGCGTTGTATAACCGCGCGCCGTCCAGGTGCAGTTGCAACCCGTGCTCACGGGTAAAACCGCGGGCCCGCGCCAGATATTCAAGCGGCAGCACCTTGCCTTGCATGGTGTTTTCCAGCGCCAGCAAACGGGTGCGGGCGAAATGGAAATCGTCCGGTTTGATCGCGGCCGCCACGTGGGCCAGGTCCAGCGAGCCATCGGCCTGCACTTCCAGCGGCTGCGGCTGAATCGAACCGAGCACCGCCGCACCGCCACCTTCGTACTTATAGGTGTGCGCCTGCTGGCCAACGATGTACTCCTCGCCACGCTCGCAATGCGCCATCAGGCCCAGCAAGTTGCTCATGGTGCCTGTCGGAACGAACAGCGCCGCCGCGAAACCCAGGCGCTTGGCCAATTCGGTTTCCAGACGATTGACCGTCGGATCTTCACCATAAACATCGTCACCGGTGGTGGCTGTGGCCATCGCGTCGAGCATGCTGGCACAAGGTTGGGTGACGGTGTCGCTGCGAAGATCGATAACACTCATGAATCTGGCCTCGGTAAGCAGGGGAAATCCCTTTCAGGAAAGAATTACTGCGGGCATGACGACGATTAATCAACCCTTGCGCAGGAAAAGGTCGATTAATCCAACGGAAAAGTCGATGACAATCATCCAAAAGGGGCCATGCGCATACCGCAAATATGTGATAAAAACGCTGCGCCGCCAAACATTCCGGCGGCAAAAACGTTCTCAGGGCGGGGTGCAACTCCCCACCGGCGGTAATTGCGCGCAATGCGCATAGCCCGCGAGCGCTTGGCGACAGGCACGGCATTGGCTGTGTATGACGACAAGGTCAGCAGACCCGGTGTGATCCCGGGGCCGACGGTCATAGTCCGGATGAAGAGAGAACGGGATTGACACCATAGGGCCGTCCGCAGGCATTCGTGCGAGCGTGCGCACCCTCAAATCCCATTCGATTCATATGCCCTGTTTTAACCATAAACAGGAGTCAGAACATGCAACCCACCGCAATCGACAGCAAAAGCAAACACCCTCATGGCGAGCGCGTTGCGTTCATCCAGGCCTGCTGGCACAAGGAAATCGTCGATCAGAGCCGTAAAGGCTTCGTGACCGAAATGATTGCCCAGGGTTATCAGGAGTCAGAAATCGATTTCTTCGAAGTCGGCGGCGCCTTTGAAATGCCCCTGCACGCCAAGTTGCTGGCCAAGACCGGTCGTTATGCCGGCATCGTCGCCGCAGCCCTGGTGGTTGATGGCGGGATCTACCGTCACGAGTTCGTCGCCCAGTCGGTAGTCAGCGGCCTGATGCAGGTGCAACTGGAAACCGAAGTGCCAGTGTTCTCGGTATCCCTGACCCCGCACCACTTCCATGCCGGTGAAGAGCACCAGAAATTCTTCTTCGAGCATTTCCTGCATAAAGGCCAGGAAGCGGCGAAAACGTGCGCGGATACGCTGCAGAAGATGCGTGCGCTGCGCCGCACCGAGCCGCGTGCAATGGCTGTCTAATCCAAAATCTTTGGTCCGGGTGAAGTCTCTGCCTTCACCCAAACCAACTGTGGGAGCGAGCTTGCTCGCGATAGCGGTTTAACATTCAACGGTGATGTTGTTTGTTATACCGCTATCGCGAGCAAGCTCGCTCCCACAGGGTGGGTTGCGTATCGCTTAAGTTGTGGTCAGGCCAGGTTTTCGTCAGTCGTCGGCACGACCAGAATGCCGGCACGCAAGCCATTCTTCACCTTGGGGTTCGGAAAGATGATCCGGGCGCCCTCTTCTTCGATGATCCAGCGGGTATTGGCGATGTCTTCCGCCAGCAGATAACCCACCTCCAGCTGCGAAAAATTCTCGATGTCCACTGGAAGGTTCAAGCGGAAGCTATCGCTGTGCTTGATGATTTCCCGCGCCACGCTGTACAGCTGCAAACCGTCCAGCGCTGCGTCGGTCAGTTCCGGCTCGGTGCCTTCGATGATCTGTTTCAGGCGGTTTTCCAGCAGGGAAACGTTGACCCCGTCGTTCTGCCCAAACGGCCGTGCCTTGCCCAGTTCAAGGGTGAAGGACTCGGCGCCCAGCTTGTCGTAGGTGTAGGAACTGAAGACGATGGACGGCTTGTTCTGCAACAGCACGGCCTCCATCCCGGCAGCACGCAGGCGCGCCAGTTCCAGACGCGAATGCTGGCGGCCTTCCTTCCAGGGGTACAAGGCGAACTGTTCGATTTTCGAGCCGCGAATCGCAGTGTGCAGATCATAGTGCAGGCGCTGGCGATCCGGCAGGCTGAAGAAACTCGCCGCCAGCCGCTCCAGCTCACAAGCGCGCAAGGCTTCTGAGCCGCTGCTTTGTTCGTGACGGCCATTGAACAGCCGATTGACGTCCTGCTCGATAAAACGCTCGCCTTTACGGATCGCGTCGGGGTTACCGAACAGGAACAGAATACGTGCGCGTGGCTTGAGGTCGCCACGGGCGATGTCATGCAACAGGCGATCGAGCAATTCGATCGGCGCTGTTTCGTTGCCATGGATACCGGCCGACAGCAGCAGGTCCAGGCCGTTGTCGCGAGCCTCAGGTGGCCGGACTTCCAGCGCACCTTCGCTCAACCAGCGCATCCGCACGCCTTCGACTGTCAGTTGAGTCTTCTCCGCCGGTTCGCGGCCGGCGAGGGTTAGTTCAAGCAGTTTGCCGAGGGCGAGCATAGAGCGTTTCCTTAGTGGTCGTGTGCGCAATCCGGGCCATGCACGTGGTCTTCGTCGCCGACTTCAGCCGGTTCCATTTCCAGTTGCAGACTTACCAGATTAGTCGCCAATGGGCGCAGCAGCAGGTTGGCGTATTCAGCGTCGCCTTCTTCAACGTCCACACCGATCAGCAGTTGGCCGCGACCATCGTGCTGGATCCACAGCTCTTTGCCTTGCCACATGACCGCGACGCGGGTGCAGGAAGTTTCCAGTTGCGTGCCGTCGGTGTCTTCAAGGATCAGCTGCAGGGTATCGCTCATGTTTTTTACGCTCTCGGTTGAGACTTTCAATTGATCTGGAATGGATAAACCGCGCCCAGTTTAAGGATTTGCGTCAGTTCATCCAGTGCCGTCCGGCACTCAAGCAACAATTGCGGGTCCGCGAGATCGGTTTCGGTCATGCGGTCGCGGTAGTGCTTGTCGACCCATTCGGTCAGCGTGCCGTACAACGGGGCCGTCATGATAACCCCTGGATTGACGGCCGCCAGCTCGGTTTCATTCAGTGCGACGCGCAGCCGCAGGCAAGCCGGGCCACCGCCGTTCTGCATGCTTTGCTTGAGATCGAATACCTTCACTTCACGGATCAGGCCGCCGGAGCTGGTCAAACCTTGCAGGTATTGCCAGACACGCTCGTTGCCACGGCACTCTTCCGGCACGATCAACAGCATCGAACCGTCAGGACGCGACAGCAGTTGGCTGTTGAACAAGTAGGAACGAACGGCGTCTTCGACGGTAACTGCCGAACGCGGTACGCAGACTGACTGGAATTTCCCACCGACCTTGGCGAGTTTGCTTTGCAGTTCCGCCAGCATCTGCTCGGTGTCGAGGAACGCGTCCTCGTGATAGAACAACACCTCACCGTTACCCACGGCGATCACGTCGTTGTGAAACACGCCCTGATCGATCACCGACGGGTTCTGCTGCGCGTAGACCACGCCGTCTTCACTCAAGCCGTGCAGGCGGGCAACGGCTTGGGACGCTTCCAGTGTCTGGCGCGCCGGGTATTTCTGCGGCGCCGGGTAACGGGTATCGAAAGCGCTGCGACCGAACACGAAGAACTCGACGCCTGCTTCACCGTATTCACGGCAGAAACGGGTGTGGTTGGCGGCGCCTTCGTCACCGAACTGCGCCACGGCCGGCAACGCGGCGTGGTGAGCAAAGTGCTTCTGATCGGCGAACATTGCCCCCAGAACGCGACTGGTGGTCGGGTGTTCGATGCTGCGGTGATATTTGCAGTTGAGGTTGGCGGCAGTGAAATGCACGCGGCCATCGGCCGTGTCGGCACTTGGGCTGACCGTGGCGGCGTTGGCCACCCACATGCTCGACGCCGAGCAACTGGCGACCAGCAACGGCATCGCTTCTTTGGCGGCGCGCTCGATCACTTGAGCATCGGTGCCGCTGAAGCCAAGACGACGCAGCGCGGCGATGTCCGGGCGTTCTTGCGGCGCCAGCACGCCCTGCTGGAAGCCCATCTCCATCAGCGATTTCATTTTCGCCAGGCCTTGCAGCGCGGCTTCCTTCGGGTTCGAAGACTGCTGGCTGTTGCTCTGGGACGCGACGTTGCCGTAGGACAGGCCGCCGTAGTTATGGGTCGGCCCCACTAGACCGTCAAAATTGACTTCATAGGATTTCATCAGCGAGGCTCCACGAGAATCTGTTGTTATAGGCTTCAATAACTAGCTGTTCAGTGCGACCGAGTCGCTGCCATCGCGGGCAAGCCCGGCTCTCACAGGTTTAGAGGTGTTCACACATGTTGTGACCCTCACAAATCCTGTGGGAGCGGGCTTGCCCGCGAATCGGCGTTACGCCATCTTCACGCCAGGCGTCAGGGCCGCCGGCAACACCAGGCTCGGCGTTTCCAGCGAGGCCACCGGATACGCGCAGTAATCGGCGGCGTAGTAGGCGCTGGCGCGATGGTTGCCCGAGGCACCGACGCCGCCAAATGGCGCGCTGCTCGCCGCACCGGTCAATTGCTTGTTCCAGTTGACGATACCGGCGCGGCTTTCCAGCCAGAACTGCTGATAACGTGCCTCGGAGTCCGACAGCAGGCCCGCCGCCAGGCCATAGTCGGTGTCGTTGGCTTCAGCGATCGCCGCTTCAAAATCAGCGTAGCGGATCACTTGCAGCAACGGGCCAAACAGCTCTTCGTCAGGACGATCGGCAACGGCAGTGACATCCAGAATGCCCGGGGTCAGCAAGGCCGCTTGAGCCTGAGGCTGAGTCATCTCCAGCAACGCCACCGCACCATTGGCCTGCAAATGTTCCTGCGCATCCATCAGCGCTTTCGCAGCACCGAGGGAAATCACCGAACCCATGAACGGTGCCGGCTGCTGATCAAACGCGCCGACTTCAATCGTCGAGCTGACCGCCACCAGACGCGCCAGCAGCGTGTCGCCCCATGCGCCTTGCGGCACCAGCAAACGACGTGCGCAGGTGCAACGCTGGCCGGCAGAAATGAAGGCCGACTGGATGATGGTGTAAACGGCGGCATCCAGGTCCGCCACTTCGTCGACCACAAGCGGGTTGTTACCGCCCATTTCCAGCGCAAGGATTTTGTCCGGACGACCGGCAAATTGCTGATGCAAGTGGTTGCCCGTGCGGCTGGAGCCGGTGAAGAACAAGCCGTCGATGCCCGGGTTCGCCGCCAGGGCAATACCGGTTTCGCGAGCGCCTTGCAGCAGGTTCAGCACGCCCGCTGGCAGGCCAGCTTCGATCCAGCACTTGACCGTCAGCTCGGCGACTTTCGGGGTCAACTCGCTCGGTTTGAACAACACGCTGTTACCGGCCAGCAGCGCCGGCACGATATGACCGTTCGGCAAGTGGCCAGGGAAATTGTAAGGACCGAACACGGCCACCACGCCGTGTGGTTTGTGACGCAACACAGCGGTGGCGTCGCCCAGCGGGCCGCTCTTCTCGCCGGTACGCTCACGGTAGCTCTGCACCGAAATCGCAATCTTGTTGACCATGCTGGTCACTTCGGTCGCCGATTCCCACAGCGGCTTGCCGGTTTCCTCACCGATGCAGCGCGCCAGTTCGTCAGCCTTGTTTTTCAGCGCAGCGGCAAAGGCCTCAAGCACGGCAATACGCTCATCCAGCGTACGACGGGCCCAACCGGGGAATGCCTGACGAGCGGCTTGCACGGCGGATTCAACCTGAGCGGCAGTGGCGCCTTCGCCGGCCCACAGCACTTGCTGGGTCACCGGGTTCAGCGACTGGAAGGTTTCGCCCTGGCCGGCCAGCCATTCACCTGCGATGTATAGCGAATTCATTACTTTGACTCCCGAGCAGCAGACAACGGAACGGCGCGCACTTGATCGCCGGCGTTGAGTTGAAGACGTTTGGCGGTCAGCGGATCAACCACCAGCGTGCCGGCGGCGAAGCGTGCTGGCGCGGCAGTGATCCGGCAGTCTTCGCGCTTGCGGTTATGAATCAGGAAAGGCGTCGCGTCGTCACCCGGCGTGCCGATGGCCAACACCAGTGCCTCGCTGTCGCGCACGGCGCGGATCTTGCCGGTTTCGCATTCCACGGCCGGGCCGGCGTCGAAGATGTCGACGTAACCCTGGTAGCTGAACCCTTCACTCTTGAGCATGGCCAGTGCCGGCTCGGTGTCCGGGTGGACCTGACCGATAACATTGCGCGCATCTGGCGACAGGAAGCAGGTGTACAGCGGAAACTTCGGCATCAGTTCGGCGATGAACGCCTTGTTGCCCACGCCGGTCAGGTAATCGGCCTGGCTGAATTCCATCTTGAAGAAGTGGCGGCCCAGGCTTTCCCAGAACGGCGAACGCCCGGCTTCGTCGGACACACCGCGCATCTCGGCGATGATCTTGTTGCCGAACAGTTGCGGGAACTCGGCAATGAACAGCATCCGCGCCTTGGCCAGCATGCGGCCATTGAGCCCGGTGCGGTAATCGGCGTGCAGGAACAACGAGCACAGCTCAGAGTTACCGGTCAGGTCATTGGCCAGGAACAGCGTCGGGATCTCGCGGTAGATGTTCAGCTCTTGCGAAGCGCTGACCGTCAGGCCGACCCGGAAGTTGTACCAGGGCTCACGCAGGCCGACGGCGCCGGCGATGGCAGAAATGCCCACCACGCGCCCCGTGTCGTCTTCGAGTACGAACAGGTAGTCCGCATCAGCGCGCCCGGCTTCGCCGCGAAAGGTCTTCTCGGCCCAGCCGACCCGATGGGCCAGCCGCTCTTCGTTGGCCGGCAAAGTGGTCAGGCCGGTGCCAGTGCTGCGGGCCAGGTCGATCAGAGCGGGTAAATCGCTGCTGCGTACGGGACGAACGATCATGCTATCTCCTCAAACGGGCCGCTTGCGCCACCCGTGAAATTTCGCTGCTTTCCAGGCATTTCTTTCTGGAAATCAAAGCCGGCGTTAAACCGCCACCAGGCGCACGCTGGCACCTTCGCCGACGCCCAGGGCTTCGGCCGCTTCCAGGTCCAGGGTTACCGGTTTGCCTGGCGCGTAATCGAGCTCAAGCAACACGGCGCGGTAATCCTGCAATTGGGCATTGGCCACCAGATACTGACGACCGGCACCTTTGACCGGCTCGCCGATTTTCACCGGCACGACGCGGCTCTGGGCGATCGAACGGATCCCCGTCACACGTGCGTGCAAGGTCGGGCCACCGTCGAAAATATCGATGTAGTGATCGGTCTCGAAACCTTCGCGCATCAGGATGTCGAAAGTGATCTGCGCCCGTGGATGCACCTGGCCCATCGCCTCTTGAGCGGAGTCCGGCAGCAGCGGCACATAGATCGGGTAATGCGGCATCAGCTCGGCCAGGAACGTACGGCTCTTGAGGCCACACAGACGTTCGGCTTCAGCGTAGTTGAGGTCGAAGAAGTTACGGCCGATGGCATCCCAGAATGGCGAGTCACCGTTTTCATCGCTGTAGCCAACGATCTCGGTCACCACGGAGTCGGCGAAGCGCTCCGGATGGCTGGCCACGAACAGCAGGCGGCCACGGGAATTGAGTTCGGCCCAAGGCGACCCCACCAGCTCGCGCTGTACGTAGAAACTGGTCAGCAAACTGTTGCCGGTCAGGTCGTGGCATTGGGAAAGCACGTGAATCTTGTTATGAATCTTCAGCTCGCGGGAAGCGTGCACGAAGGTTTCATTACGGAAGCTGTAGAACGGCTCGGAATAACCCGCCGAAGCAACGATGGCCGAACAACCGACCAGTTTGCCGGTGGCGGTGTCTTCGAGGACGAAGAAATAGCTCTCTTCACCGTTGAAGCTGACTTCGGCAGAAAACGAGGCTTCGCTTGCCGCGATCTTGTCGCTCAGGCGTTCAACGTCATCCGGCAAGGAAGTGACACCAATCGGGCTATCCGCAGCCAGACGCTGTACCTCGCCCAGATCAGCCATTTGCGCGGGGCGCATCACCAGCATGGTGTCACTCCTTTCTCTAAAAACTTTCATAAGTAAAATGCCCGGCTCATGTGGGAGCGGGCTTGCCCGCGATAGCGTCCTGTCAGATAACAATGAAGTCGGCTGTCAGGCCCTCATCGCGGGCAAGCCCGCTCCCACACTTACTAAGCCCGGCACAAAAAATTGATTCGACGCCTGAATAGTCAGGCGCCGAAGGGTCTATCAGGCTTGAGTCAACTTCGCAGCAGCACGTTCGAAGCGGTCCAGACCGGCATCGATATCGGCGTCTTCAACCACCAGGCTCGGGGCGAAACGAATCACGTCCGGGCCGGCTTGCAGAATCATCAGGCCTTCACGCTCGGCGGCGTTGAAGATGTCCTTGGCCTTGCCCTTCCAGGCATCGCTCAGCACGCAACCGATCAGCAGCCCCAGGCCACGGACCTGAGTGAACAGGCCGTACTTCTCGCCGATCTGCTCCAGGCGTGCCTTGAACTTGTCGTGCTTGGCGTTGACGCCGGCCAGCACTTCAGGGGTGTTGATCACGTCGATCACCGCTTCAGCAACCGCACACGCCAGCGGGTTACCGCCATAGGTGGTGCCGTGGGTGCCGACGACCAGGTGTTTGGCCAGGTCTTCAGTGGTCAGCATGGCAGCGATCGGGAAACCGCCGCCCAGGCTCTTGGCACTGGTCAGGATGTCCGGGGTCACGCCGTAGTGCTGGTAGGCGAACAGCTTGCCGCTGCGGCCCATACCGGTCTGCACTTCGTCGAACACCAGCAGCGCATTGTGCTCGGTGCACAGTTCGCGGGCGCCTTGCAGGTAAGCCAGTTCGGCCGGCAATACGCCGCCCTCACCCTGGATCGGTTCCAGCACAACGGCGCAGGTCTTGTCGGAAATGGCGGCTTTGAGCGCAGCCAGATCGTTGTAAGGCACGTGGGTGATGCCGGTGATTTTCGGACCGAAGCCGTCGGAGTACTTCGACTGGCCACCGACGTTCACAGTGAACAGGGTACGGCCGTGGAAGCTGTTCAGCGCGGCGATGATTTCGTACTTCTCGCTGCCGTAGCGATCGAAGGCGACCCGACGGGCCAGCTTGAAAGCGGCCTCGTTGGCTTCGGCGCCGGAGTTACAGAAGAACACGCGCTCAGCAAAGGTAGCGTCGATCAGCTTATGCGCCAGGCGCAGGGCCGGCTCATTGGTGAACACGTTGGACACGTGCCACAGCTTGTTCGCCTGCTCGGTCAAGGCACCGACCAGCGCAGGGTGTGCGTGGCCCAATACGTTAACGGCAATCCCGCCGGCGAAGTCGATCAGCTCGCGGCCAGACTGGTCCCAGACGCGGGAACCGGCACCACGCACGGGGATGAAAGCGGCAGGCGCGTAGTTGGGAACCATTACCTGGTCGAAATCGGCGCGTTGTACCGCAGCGTGCTCAACGGACATCGGAGTCTCCTGAAGAGGAACACTCGCCTGAAACTGGCGAGCGATGGGGGGATTGTAAGGACAGTTTTCAGCCCGGCCTTGCCGCCAAGCGACAACTTCTTATAGCGCAAACCCCGGATTCAGCCGGGTTTACGGCAATGCGACATATAGCGTCGCAAAGGCGCAGTTTAAACTGCCGGCGCAGGTTATAGGCAGGCCTGATGAACGGTGCGGTAAATATGTACCGCACGCCACTCATCATCATCTGTTTTGCTGGCGGCTAATCCAAACGCTAAAGGAATAGCGCATGAATCAAGACGATTTTGAGCCCGCCTCGCAACCGGACTCTCACTTTCATCACGTTTACCAAAACCTGCCCGCATGGCTATTAGAGTCATCGACCGAAACGCGCGGCGCGCTGAAGAGCGCCAGTCTTGAAGCGCCTCCCTGGCATCGCACCGCTTCGCGCTTGCAACACCAGGTGCTGAAAAGCTCAAGCCAGACGCACTGGACCGAACGAAACCGGTTGGGATCGATGTTGGCGAAGGTGCAAAACGCTCAGGACTACGCAGAGCCGATTCTGGCCTCAGCGCTGAAAACCCGCTTCGACCTTGAGCTGGATGTCAAAACCACCTTCCTGCGTCTGTACATCCCGCTGACCACACCCTGGTTTGCGATCAAGACCGGTGCCGCCCGCACCTGGACGGTGTCGATGCTCGACGCGGCGCTGCACAACTTTCAGCCATCAGAGGCCGAGGTCGGCGCTTATGAGGCTGACTCCACCTTCATCAGCGCACCGTCGCCCACAGGGCAGTTCGATACGTTGCCCGAGGTCTCTCGCAAACTGACGATCCAGGCCTTCACCCAGCTGTGCCGCGAACTGGATATCGGCGGCCAATACAACGCTTATCTCAAAGACAATCTGGGGCTGACCAACCGGGTAGCCGGGGCTGTTTTGAAATCGAAGGTCGGCCAAACAAACCAGGCAGCACTTCGCTCTGCGCTGAAGCTGGCTCATGCCCGCCGGGATATCGAGGACGATGCCTATAACGCAATCGAGCGTTTGCTCGAGGCGCGCGCGCCCATGCCACTGGACGGCTATCCCCTGCACTGTCACGACCTGACAATGATGTCGTCATCGCTGACCGGCATCATCGTATTCAGCGCCAAATCGAGCCACACAACCAAGGCCACCCGGATCATCGCCTACATCCCCGATGATCCGGAGCATCCGCTCAAGCAATACCCCGACACCGTGGCGTTCATGAATGAACTGACCCACAAGCTGCACTCACCCGCTTATCAAGCGTTTTTCAGTCGATTCGTCGATCACCACGAACGGGGCTATTTCTTTGCTGATCTCAATCGTCGCCTGCAGGCCGTCACCTGGCATCGGCATACCCGTGGTGACCCACTGCCGAGCTGGCGGGAAACCCCGATCGACCATCCCAATCTACGGTTTTCGATGACCCCGTTCAGGGCGGGACTGTGGAACCACCTCTATCAACGGCAGCTGAACAAGATCCTCAATGATGCAAGCACCGTTGCCGTCTCCACCGCTCGCGCCGACCAGAACGCACGCTGGGCAATGTGGGACGCCTTCAGCAAAGTGGCCTCGGCGGTCCTGGAAGTCGCAACGTTCGTCGCCTTGCCGTTCGTGCCCTTCCTCGGCGAATTGATGCTGGCCTACATGGCCTATCAGGTCCTCGACGAAACCTTCGAAGGTATCGTGGACTGGGCCGAAGACCAAAAAACAGAAGCGTTCAGGCAACTGATGAGCGTGGTCGAAACCGTGGTTCAAACGGGAACATTTGTGATCGGCAGCGCCATTGCCGCCCGCACCTTCCAGCGCCTGCTTTCCCCTGAATCAGTGGCGCTGATCGAGCCGCTCAAACCGGTGCCGGGCCCGGACGGAAAAACCCGTTACTGGAATCCGGACCTCACCCGCTACGAACAAACCATCGACTTGCCCGCTGGCTTGCAACCCGATGACCTTGGCCTGTACCGACACGAGAACAAGACGCTGCTGCCCCTCGAGGGAAAGCTGTACGCCGTGCAATCGAATGCCAGGACAGGTGCGTTCAAGATCGAGCATCCCGACCGGGTCGACGCCTATCAGCCCACCTTGCGCCACAACGGCCACGGTGCCTGGACGACCGAGCTGGAACAGCCGCTGAGCTGGGACCGCGATACCGTAATGCATCGCCTCGGGCATAGCGTCGAATCCTTCAGCCGCGCCGAACGCGAAGCGATCCTGCGCATCAGTGGCTATCACGACAATGTGCTACGGGAGATTCATGTCGAGAACCATCGCCCGCCCTCACTTCTGACCGACACGATCAAACGCTTCAAAATCGATCGTGACATTCAAAACCTGATTGACCAGAACCACACCGAACACCCCGATTACGATCGGGCGCTCAGCCATCGCAAATCGCTATTCGAATCACGCTATCGGGCGCTGGAGAAAACCACGGATCGGCCAGTTCAAGTACTTCAGGCCAACACCCAAGGGCTGCCGACAGACATCGCACAAGAACTGGCCAGCAACGCATCGGGCACCGAGCTGACGCAACTGCATAACGGAACAGTGCCTCAACGCCTGAAGGACGTCGCACTGAAAGCCATGGAGGCGGTGCGTATTACCCGGGCTTACGAAGGACTTTTTCGTGACGCACTGGAAACCGCAGACACTCATCAATTGGCGCTGCACAGCCTGAACACACTGCCCGACTGGCCCACTGACCTGCGCCTTGAAGTCAGGGATTTTTCACAGGAGGGCGCCCTGCGCGACAGCATGGGCCGCGTCGACGCTCCAAACCTCAAAACACTGGTGCGCACCGTAGACGGTAGCTATCGACTTCACGATAACGATGCCACTCCCGGCGACTTTTACCACACCCTGTTTCAGGCACTGCCAGACACAGAGCGCACCTCGATAGGGGACAGCCGCAGATTCAAACAACGCCTTGCAGAACACGCACTGGAACAACCGGGCCTGCGCACTCTGTTTGCGAAAAACCCTCATCGAAAACCCTTTTACGACCCCACCACCATGCGCCTGCCCGGCGGCACCGAGGGTTACACCCGCCGCGTCGGCATGGCGCCAACGCTCGACGACCGGGTTCGTGAGGTTTATCCCTCGCTCAACGAGGAAGAGCTCCGGTCCATGGTTCTGAGGTTACAACGTCACCCTGATGGCGCTCGCTTCGAACTTTCGCGCCTGGCCAGCGAATTGGCCCGGCTTCGTCAAGATTTGAATGGCTGGGTACTCGACGCGCCCACCACCGACGCCGAAACAGGGTTCGCGCTGAACGATATGGATCGCCAGATCGCCCAGCGTAATCGCAAGTTGCTGGCCCGGGAAATCCAGCGAGCGTGGCGCCGGCAAACTGATCGGGAATTGGACTCCGAGGATGGCGTCGAGCGCTATGTGCTCACCTTTGTGGATCCGGTCCCGGGCGATCTGCCGACCCTGAATGCCGATTTCAACCACGTGTCCACACTGTCGCTCGAGGGTCATTTCGCCCCCCAGGGCATCCCGGCTTTTTTAGAACACTTCAAAGGGCTGCGCCGTCTCGAACTGCGCCGCTTCCATCTGAGCACACTGCCCGACGCCATCCCCCGGATGACCAGCCTCGACGCGTTGGTGCTGAGCGACTGCGGGATCAACTTTGACGCCGCCAATTGGTCGAAGCTGCAATCGCTGAACAAACTGAGTTCACTGGACCTCTATCGCAATTCGATTGAAGGAGTCCCGAGCCTCGAATCGATGCCCGATCTGGTCCAGGTGGACCTGAGTGACACGGGCCTGTCCAAATTCCCTCGCGGCGCGTTCCGAAGCCCGCACCTTGAATCGCTGATGTTGCTGGACAATAAAATCACTGATCTACCCACTGAATTGTTCGACAGTGCGGTGTATGAAAAACAAGGCGTTTATCTCACACACAATCCCCTGTCCAACGCCGCGCGACAGCTGATCAAACAGCAATACTTCAGCACTTCCTTTGATTTGGGTGCCTACGCCCCTGAGGCAGATATTGTCCGCGTCAGAGCGCTGTATCCGGGCATGGAGGTCGAGCAGGCGAGCGAATTTGTGTATGACTTGCCCGGTACGCTGGAAGACGGCCGGATCGAATTGACCCGTCTTGAGCAGGAACTGAGTCAGCTCCAAGTCGATCTGTCCACCTGGACCGCCAACTTGCCACCCTATCACCCCCTGACAGGTGAACCCTTCACCGCATTGCAAGAGTTTTTCGAACATTCAAGCCGCGACGAACTCAAGCACCTACTGGAGCAGTGCTGGCGCAAGGAAACGGAACTGGATGAGTTTGATTCGTCACTTGAACCCGGCTACGAGCTGGTCATCCGATCGCCTGTCCATGGAGAACTGCCAACCCTGAGCGCCAACTTTGATCATGTTTCGTCGGTGGAACTGCAGAGTGCCGATGGCGTAACGCGCATCGGGCGCTTCCTGGAGTCTTTCCCCAAGCTCAAAAACCTCAGATTGCGCTACTGCAATCTCGGAGAAATACCGGAAGCCGTGTTCAAGATGGGTCAACTCCGGTCGTTATCGCTGCCACATTGCCGCGTCCGCTTGACCACTGATTCAGTCAGTGCATTGGCGGCAATGGAACAATTGGAGTATCTGGACCTGGGCTACAACAGGCTGGAGCAAGCACCCGACCTGAGCCAAATGAGCAGCCTGGAGACCATCCTGCTCAATGACACCGGCATCACCGAACTACCGCACGGGCTGATGCAAATGAGTGAACTGGAATGGGCAGACCTGAGCGCAAACGCAATCACCGAAGTGCCCAGCGAAATTCTGGAGTTGCCACTGAAAATCGCAGAGAACATCAATTTCAGAGGCAACCGGTTTTCCGTGGAGAGCCTGTCACGGCTGGTCAGCTACTTCGAGCGCACTGGAGTGGATTTCGGTGTGGAAGAAATCATCAACCAAGGCCAGATGGAGATATCGACGTCTGGTGGTTCCGAAGTAGACGAGTAAAGCAGCCTGCATGTCCGGGCGCGGCGAGCACTGTCAGCCGCGCTCGGACGGCACTGACGACAATTCGAACGGACTGCTGCTGCGCCGCTGGTTGCGATCTTCGCGCGGCGTGGCACCAAAAAAGTTGCGGTAGGCGCTAGAGAAATGCGGCCCCGAGGAAAAGCCACACGACAGGCCGATCTGGATGATCGACTTGCTGGTTTGCATCAACATCTGCCGCGCCTTGTTCAAGCGCAACTCCAGGTAATACTGGCTCGGCACACGGTTGAGGTACTGCTTGAAGATGCGCTCCAACTGTCGACGGGACACGCACACGTGCTGGGCGATTTCGTCGGTGGTCAACGGCTCTTCGATGTTGGCCTCCATCAGCAACACCGCTTGGGTGAGCTTCGGATGGCTGGAGCCGAGACGGTTTTGCAAAGGAATGCGTTGACGCTCGCCGCCTTCGCGAATGCGCTCGACCACCAGTTCTTCCGACACGGCACCCGCCAGTTCGGCGCCGTGATCACGGGCCAACACGGCCAGCAACAGGTCGAGTACCGACAGGCCGCCGCACGCGGTCAGACGATCGCGATCCCAATCGAACAGGTGGCTGGTGGCGATGACTTTCGGAAAACGTTCGGCGAAATCGTCCTGCCAGCGCCAATGCACGGCAGCACGATAGCCGTCGAGCAAACCCAATTGCGCCAACGGGTAAACACCGGCCGACAAACCGCCAATCACGCAACCGGCCCGCACCAGCTGTTTCAACGCACTGCTGAGCGCCGGCGCGAGTGCAGTCGGCGGCTCATCGGCGAGTAGAAACAGCTTCTGGAAGTTTTCGAGCTTGCCGGCCCAGGGCTCACCCGGCAATTGCCAGGCGCCTTCGGTCGCCGGTTCGGCCTGCAAAAACGACAGTTCGTAAACCACGTCCGGGTGCACACGCTGGGCAACACGCAAGGCCTCCTCAGCCAGCGCAAGCGTCAGGGCTTTAGTGCTGGGCCAAATCAGGAAACCAATTCGATGGGCAGTCATGGCGGGCAATCCGAAACGAAGAACGGTGATGAAGGCATGGGCCAATGCTAGCCCGGAAATGAACACAAATCTCAAAGCCAGCAAAGATCAAATGTGGGAGCTGGCTTGCCTGCGATAGCGGTGTATCAGTGCCAAAGATGCTAACTGGCCCACCGCCATCGCAGGCAAGCCAGCTCCCACAGTAAATCGGGGCCAGCTTTCAGACTGCGAAGCATGCACTATCGCGGTGCACAACGGCAGCCCTGATTACTTCAAGCTGCCCGAGAGGAATTGTTGCAGGCGCTCGGACTGGGGATTGACCAGCACCTCACGCGGATTGCCACTTTCTTCAACGACACCTTTGTGCAGGAACACCAGCTGGTTCGACACTTCACGGGCAAAGCCCATTTCGTGCGTCACCACCACCATGGTCCGGCCTTCCTGGGCCAGGGCCTGCATGACTTTCAGCACGTCGCCGACCAGCTCCGGGTCGAGTGCCGAGGTCGGTTCGTCAAACAGCATCACCTCAGGTTCCATCGCCAGCGCACGGGCAATCGCCACGCGTTGCTGTTCGCCGCCGGACATGTGGCCCGGGTAAGCGTCCTTGCGATGACCCACGCCTACCTTGTTCAGGTAGTGCTCGGCTTTTTCGCGGGCTTCGGCCTTGGACATGCCCAGCACGTGAACCGGCGCTTCCATGATGTTTTCCAGCGCGGTCATGTGCGACCACAAGTTGAAATGCTGGAACACCATCGACAGGCGCGAACGCATGCGTTGCAGCTGCTTCGGGTCGGCCGCTTTCAGCGCGCCGTCCTTGTTGGCGACCAGTTTCAGCTCTTCGTTGTTGAGCAGAATCCTGCCCGCGTGCGGCTGCTCCAGCAGGTTGATGCAGCGCAGGAAGGTACTTTTGCCGGAGCCACTGGAGCCGATGATGCTGATCACATCGCCAGCCGCCGCTTTCAGGGACACGCCCTTGAGCACTTCGTGACTGCCATAGCGTTTATGCAGGTCTTGGACTTCAAGTTTGTACATGCGGTCGGTTCTCACAAAAACAGTCAGTCAGTCGTTGAGCAAGCGCCCGTGACGCAGCGCTTCGCGCCCCGCCACCTTGGCCAGCCAGAAACCGGGTTGGGCATAACGCAGCCGTTCAATGGCAAACAGCACCCCGGACGTACCAGCACACACCGTGCTGACCCGATCCGACAACGGATCGATCACTTCAAAAATCTCGTCACCGGTTTCGATCCACTCACCGGGTTTACGCAGAAAACTCACCACACCAGGGTGCGGTGCAAACAACAATTCAGTGCCTTCGAACGGCATGCCTTCGCAAGGCTCTTGCGCAGGTTTCGGCCATTCACCGCTGATCAAGCCCTGTTCGGCGAGGAACGCCAGAATGCCTTCAGCGTGAGCCTCAGACTCAACGCGACCGGTATCAGCCTGCCCACCTAATTCAATGGTAGTCGCCAGACACGCCAGTGGAATCTGCGCCTCCGGGAACAGGCGCGACAAACGCAGCCATGGCAGCGAGCAGGCTTCGTCGAACGAACTGCCACCGGAATCTTCCGCCAGCAGGCCGACCCGCACATTCAGGTGCGCAGCCAACGAACGCCAATGCGGCCAGTGTTGTGGCAGCGCGTACATATGCAGCGCCGCTTCCGAATCGCAATGCAAATCCAGCACCACGTCAGCCGTGCAGGCGTGGCTGAGCAAGATGCGTTGCATGCCTTGCAACTGGCTGCTCGCCTCTGGCAATTCGGCCAGATGATCAGCCATCGCCTGACGGATCAAGCGAATGTTGGCATGCGCATCATCACCAAGACTTCCAGCCAACGCAGCCGCAACCGGCGCACTCAACTCGACGAAATCACGGTTGAAGTTCTTGCCGCTGCCCGCTTCGAAACGCCCTTGATGATTGCCTTGAACCAATTGACCGAGGCCCATCGGATTAGCCACTGGCACCAGTTCGATCACGCCGTTGAGCAAGCCCTGGGCTTCGAGTTCGGCCAGGCGCTTTTTCAGCTCCCAGGCCGTGCGCATCCCCGGCAGTTCATCGGCGTGCAGGCTGGCCTGAATGTAGGCCTTGCGCTCGCCGCAGCCGAAGCGGAACACCGAAATCTGGCGTTCGCTGCCCAGGTGGCTCCACGGCAATGCATGATCGATGCGTTCCATATCAGTGCTTCCGCGGGGCCAGGTAGCCCAGCCAGCGGCGCTCGGCCAGTTTGAACAGCTTCACCAGAATGAAGGTCAGGCACAGGTAGAACACGCCGGCGGTGATGTAGGCTTCGAACGGCAGGTAGAACTGGGCGTTGACCGTGCGCGCGGCACCGGTGATGTCGATCAGGGTCACGATGGACGCCAGACTGGTGGTCTGCAGCATCATGATCACTTCGTTGCTGTACTGCGGCAACGCCCGGCGCAGGGCCGATGGCAACAGGATTCGCTTGTACATTTTGTAGCGCGACATGCCCATGGCCTTGGCCGCTTCGATCTCGCCGTTCGGCGTGGCCCGCAGGCTGCCGGCGATGATTTCGGCGGTGTAGGCGCTGGTGTTGATCGCAAAGGCCAGGCACGCACAGAACGTGGCGCTGGACAGCCATGGCCAGAGGAAGCTTTCACGTACCGCTTCGAATTGCGCCAACCCGTAGTAGATCAAGAACAGCTGCACCAGCATCGGCGTGCCGCGGATCACGTAGGTGTAGAGCCAGGCGCTCATGTTGACGGCGGCGTTCTTCGAGACGCGCATCAAGCCCAGCGGCAAAGCGCACAGCAGGCCGAAAAACAGCGACAGCGCGAGCAATTTGAGGGTAGTCACCAAGCCGCCGAGGTACAGCGGCAAGGCCTCCCAAATGACGTTGTAGTCGAAGATCATAGATCAGCCGCCCTTACGCCTACCGAGTAGCGCTTCTCAAGGTGACGCAATGCCAGCAACGAGACACTGGTGATCACCAGGTACATCGCCGCCACTGCGAGGAAGAAGGTGAAAGGCTCGCGGGTGGCATCTGCCGCCTGCTTGGCCTTGAACATCATGTCTTGCAGACCTACCACCGAAATCAGCGCGGTGGCCTTGGTCAAGACCAGCCAGTTATTGGTAAAGCCCGGAATCGCCAGGCGAATCATCTGCGGCACCAATACCCGGAAGAACACCTGAAAACTGCTCATGCCGTACGCCATGCCAGCCTCTGCCTGCCCCTTCGGGATCGCCATGAAGGCGCCACGGAAGGTTTCCGACAGGTACGCACCGAAGATGAAACCCAGGGTGCCGATACCGGCGGCCAACGGGTTCAGGTCGATGTAGTCGTTAAAGCCCAGCAGCGGTGCGACGCGGTTGAGCAGGTCCTGACCGCCGTAGAAAATCAGCAGGATCAACACCAGATCGGGAATACCGCGGATCACCGTGGAGTACAGATCGCCCAGCCAGGCCAGCCAGCGAACCGGCGACAGACGCAGCGCAACGCCGATCAGACCCAGAACGATGGCCAAGGCCATGGACGACAAGGCGAGCTGAAGCGTCAGCCATGCGCCATCGAGGATGACAGCCCCGTAGCCTTTCAACATGATTCAGGTCCTCGAAAGTTGGGATGAAAAAATGGCGCAAACCTCAGAGATCCTGTTGCTTGCGCCATTTCGGACTTGTCGCTTGGACGTATTACTTGCCGTAGATATCGAAGGCGAAGTACTTGTCCTGGATTTGCTTGTACTTGCCGTTCTCACGAATGGCAGCGATGGCAGCGTTGAGCTTGTCCAGATCAGCCTTGTCGTCCTTGCGAACAGCGATACCTACGCCGTCGCCGAAGTATTTGACGTCGGTGAAGGCCGGGCCAACGAAGGCGAAGCCTTTGCCAGCGTCGGTTTTCAGGAAACCGTCATCCAGCAGCGTAGCGTCTGCCACGGTGCCGTCGAGGCGACCGGCGGCCACGTCGAGATAGATTTCGTTCTGCGAACCGTAAGGCTTGACCTCGGCACCCAGCGGGGCCAGGACTTCACGGGCGAAACGCTCGTGGATCGAACCACGCTGCACGCCAATGTTCTTGCCCTTCAATTCAGTCAGGCCGTCGCTGACTTGAGTGCCGGCCTTCATGACCAGGCGAGCCGGGGTGTTGTAGTACTTGTTGGTGAAGTCGACAGACTTCTTGCGGTCTTCAGTGATCGACATGGACGACAGGATCGCGTCGATCTTGCGCACTTTGAGGGCCGGGATCAGACCGTCGAACTCTTGCTCGACCCACACGCACTTGACCTTCATCTGCTCGCACAGGGCGTTGCCGATGTCGTAGTCGAAACCAACGATGCTGCCGTCCGGTGCTTTGGAAGCGAACGGAGGGTAAGCCGCTTCGATACCAATTTTCAGAGGCTTTTCATCGGCGAAGGTTGGCAGGGACAGCACGGACAGTGCCAGGGCGCCAAGCAGCACGAGTTTCTTCATCTTGGGACTCCATCGGTAAAGGGCAAAAACGGCAGAGTGAGCGACAGCCCAATATGCGAGTGAGTAGAACCACAAAAGCGATTGCTGCGTCCTGGGAATCGCGTGTTGATTTTCAACACGGACACTGACGAGCGAGTGACCGGCATTCTAACGACAGGCCCGAAGCCGATATTTCTTCAATGCGACAACTAATTACAGAAGCACAGAGAAAGCCGCTTGAGCGCGTTGACAGCCCTGCAAAATCATGCAGGAGCAAAAGACAGTTAACCGATCTATGTTGCAAATTGCGGGCCTATTATTGGCAAACCCTTCTAATCCGGCAAGCTTGGCGTTAGTTCTTATTTTCCAGGGGGGCTAAAGAGGTCCAGGAATGGGGCTTGGCGTTTCCCTATGCCTCGAATTGGCGCGTGCGGTTACACATTCAGTTACTTGAAGGGGGATGGGTAACAGTGGGAAAGGGCCTACAACTGAGCCCGATAATTATTGGCTGTTGTTTATGAAGTGCCTGGTCGACCGCTATCGCGAGCAAGCTCGCTTGTATGTTTAGACTTGAAGGGGTGGGCGGGACTAAAAGCTCGATTCCGACTCTAGCCAGTACGGACCGTGGGAGACTTCTCGTCCCGCCCCTTCTACCCGAAGCGCCGATAAGGAATTCATCGGTAAAACCGACGATAGAGGCAAGCCAGCGCAAGGGTAAACCCCGACAAGCCCTTAAACCCTAGCTCCGAGGATTCGTCATGACAATCCTTACCTCGCCAACGGTAATCGGTATCGATGTAGCCAAGGCCGAAATCGTCGCTTACCGCGAAGACATGCAAACCACTCAACACATCAACAACGACCGAGAGACTCTTGGGCGTTGGCTCAAAGCTCTGCCTGCGCAAAGCTCAATTGCTTTGGAAGCCACCAGCATTTACCACTTGGACACGGTCGAACTGGCCCATGAAATGGGACACCGGGTTTACGTTGTGGATGCTTATCGTCTGAGCCACTACCGCGAAAGCATTGGCCAACGGGCGAAAACCGACCCTTGTGATGCGCGCCTGCTCGCGCGTTACCTGTCTAGCGAGCAGGATCGACTGCGCCTCTGGAGTCCACCTCCGCAGGCCTACAAGGTGTTGAAAAGTCTGCTTCATAGACGCGCAGAGCTTATCAATGTGCGTGTGGGCATGACGCTGAGTTGGTCAGGTGAGCCGCTTCTGAAGGATGAATTGGCCCGGCAATTGAAGTCCTTCAAACAAGCGGAGCAAGCCATCCAGAAATTACTGCACAAAGTCAGCAAAAAGGCAGGCATCACCGAAAACATCAAGCGCTGCAAAGCCATTGAGGGGATCGGTGAGCTTACGGCTATGGGCTTGGCGACCGCATTCATGCGCGGTCACTTCGCCAACGGCGATGCATTCATTGCTTTTTTGGGGATGGACTTGCGAGCAAAGGATTCAGGCAAGAAGAACAGCCCTCGCCACCTGTCCAAAAAAGGCGATACGGAGCTGCGGCGCCTGGCTCACAACGCGGCGATGGCGGCTTGTCGGTCTGCCACCTGGAAACCGTACTATGAGTCCTATCTCGTCAGAGGCTTGGCAAAAACCCAAGCCCTGGTGATCCTCGCCCGCAAGCTATGCCGGGTGGCATTCGCTCTCATGAAAAACCAGAGCGAATACCAGCCAAATTTAAGGCTGCAGGGTTCCCCTGCAACATAGAATCTCCCACAGTTGATTGGGTTACCACGCAGATCCCTTGTGGGAGCGAGCTTGCTCGCGATGAGGCCCGACCTGCCACCACAAAACCCAGGCAATAAAAAACCCCACCAGGCTCACCACCTGGCAGGGTTTCAATGGTTCAAGACCCGCTACTTAAGCAACATTCATGGTCTTGTGCGTATCAATCAAATGCTGCACCACACCCGGATCCGCCAGGGTGGAGATATCCCCCAACCCGTCGTACTCGGCCGTGGCAATCTTGCGCAGAATCCGGCGCATGATCTTGCCCGAACGAGTCTTCGGCAGCCCCGGTGCCCACTGGATCACATCCGGCGAAGCGATCGGGCCGATCTCTTTGCGCACCCAGTTTTTCAGCTCCAGGCGCAGTTGCTCGCTTGGCTCTTCGCCACCGTTCAGGGTGACGTAGACATAAATGCCCTGCCCCTTGATGTCGTGCGGCACCCCGACCACCGCCGCTTCGGCGACTTTCGGGTGAGCAACCATCGCACTTTCGATTTCGGCGGTGCCCATGCGGTGCCCGGACACGTTGAGCACATCGTCCACGCGACCGGTGATCCAGTAGTAACCATCGGCATCGCGACGGGCACCGTCACCGGTGAAATACATGCCGCGGAAGGTCTTGAAGTAAGTGTCGACGAAACGGTCATGATCGCCAAACAGCGTACGTGCCTGGCCTGGCCACGAATCGAGAATCACCAGGTTGCCCTCGGCAACGCCGTCGATGATGTTGCCCAGGTTATCCACCAGGGCCGGCACCACACCGAAGAACGGACGTGCCGCAGAACCCGGCTTGAGGCCGTGAGCGCCCGGCAACGGGCTCATCATGTTGCCGCCGGTTTCGGTCTGCCACCAGGTATCGACGATCGGGCAACGGGACTTGCCGACGTTCTTGTAGTACCAGTCCCAGGCTTCCGGGTTGATCGGCTCGCCGACCGAACCCAGCAGACGCAGGCTGCTGCCATCGGCGCCTTCAACAGCGGCGGTGCCCGAGGCCATCATCGCGCGGATCGCCGTTGGTGCGGTGTAGAGGATGTTGACCTTGTGCTTGTCGACGATCTTCGCCACACGGGTGATGTCCGGGTAGTTCGGCACGCCTTCGAACAGCAACGTGGTCGCGCCGTTGGCCAGCGGGCCGTAGACGATGTAACTGTGGCCCGTGACCCAGCCGACGTCGGCGGTGCACCAGAAGATTTCGCCCGGACGATAGTCGAACACACGCTCATGGGTCATGGCCGCATACAGCAGATAACCGCCGGTGGTGTGCTGCACGCCCTTCGGCTTGCCGGTGGAGCCAGAGGTGTAAAGGATGAACAGCGCTTCTTCGGCACCCATCTCTTTAGGCGCGCACACGGTGCCCGCCACTTTCATCAGGTCTTCGTACCAGATGTCGCGATGCTGGTTCCACTTGATCTCGCCACCGGTGCGCTGGCACACGATGACCTTCTGGATGCTGCTGGTTTCCGGGTTGGTCAGCGCGTCGTCGACGTTGGCCTTGAGCGGGATTTTCTTGCCGGCACGAACGCCTTCGTCAGCGGTGATCACCACTTTGGATTTGCAGTCGATGATGCGACCGGCCAAGGCTTCCGGGGAGAAACCGCCGAACACCACCGAGTGAATCGCGCCGATCCGGGTACAGGCCAGCATGGCGACCACGGCTTCAGGGATCATCGGCATATAGATAGTCACCACGTCGCCGCGGTGCACGTCCTGGCCACGCAGGGCGTTGGCGAACTTGCAGACTTGTTCGTGCAGCTCGCGGTAAGTGATGTTGCGGCTTTCGGCAGGGTCATCCCCTTCCCAAATGATCGCGATCTGATCACCGCGCTCGGCCAGGTGACGGTCGAGGCAGTTGTAGGAAACGTTCAGCGTGCCGTCGGCGAACCATTTGATGTCGACATGGTGATCGTCGAAGGAGGTCTGCTTCACCGTGGTGAAAGGCTTGATCCAGTCGAGGCGCTTGGCCTGTTCACGCCAGAAACCGTCCGGGTTGACGACCGATTGCTGGTACATGGCCTTGTAGGTCGCCTCGTCAGTCAGCGTATTAGCCAGAACCTCGGGACGAACGGGATACAGGGAAGCCGCACTCATCTTTCTTACCTCGGTGGAATAGTTGTTTTTGTATGGCACCGTTTTAGCCGTGCCGGGCCTATAGAACCATTCGACGATGGTAGTAACAAGCCCCTACAAAATGTCGTGAATAGCCCGCAACCCCAACTACCACGCCTCTTTCAGGGTGTTTCAACCCCCCGCCACAATGCGGTCTGTAGCAGCTGGCGAAGCCTGCGTCCGGCTGCGCAGCAGTCGTAAAATCAGCAATTGCGGTGTATCAGGCAGACCGCGTTTAGCCGGATATACGACTGCTGCGCAGCCGGACGCAGGCTTCGCCAGCTGCTACACGTCGTGCGTTGTCCTGGATAGACGGGGCTGTTTACGTGGATTGTTACGAAATCTGTCAAAAGTGTTTATCAAAACCACGGCTATATGATTGAAACCCCCACGCCTAAAATCTGCCACGCCAACAAGGCAATCTGATTAACCAAGTTGCAGCCCCCACGAAGGCCGTTAATCAAGCACTCCGGTAACCAAGCTCCACACGCAACCCCACAAAGGTTGCGTGACCCCATTCGACCTCTAAAAGGTAAATCCGAAATGAAAGCTTTATTAGTTCTGGTCCTCAGCAGCCTGTGCGCAACCGCCATGGCAGACGAGGTCCCGACTGATGTCGCACAGCAGCAACCGGTAGTTGAGGAATACACTTACTCCACCCACCTGGACATCGCCAAAGTTGTCTCCATGAGCGAAGTACCAAACGTGTGTGAAGTTGTCCCGATGAAAATGGAATACGACGATTCCAAGGGCCAACGCCATATTTTGCGCTACAGCATCATGGGCAACGGCTGCTCTAACGGCTAATTCCCGGCTCTCACTTCCCCCAAGGTTCGACCCATTCGCCCGCCCTTCCAGGCCAATGCAGCGCCGAACCTTGAATATCGATTTGTTCGATTGTTCTAAGCGTTTATTTGCGCTTTTTAATCGAAATAGCTGGCGTAGTATGAATTCCACACCCAAGGCACAAAACGTCCACAAACCTGGAGCCACCACCATGAAAACCAAATTGATCTTCGCCCTGACCCTGTCCGTCCTGGCCGCCAACACTTTTGCCGCCGACGGCTACGACCGCACCGGCTCGGCTTCTTACACCACTGAAGCGGCTGTCGCTGCTGATGGTTACGATCACACCGGCTCGGCCTCCTTCGCCGCTGATGGCGCAGACCACATTGGCGCCGGCAAACTTGCTTCGGACGGCTTCGATCACACTGGCGCTGCCAAACTCGCCGCCGATGGCTTCGATCACACTGGTGCTGCCAAGGTTGCTGCTGATGGCACAGACCACGTCGGTGCCGCTCGCCTGAGCTGATCATCGAGCGTGACTTACAGCCCGACTTCGGTCGGGCTTAGTTGTGTCTGGAGCCACCGGAAACCGGCTCAAAACACAACATGTAGTGAAAAACCTGATTTTCTGGCTGTTTTTTGAACAAGAAATCAATTCATCAAAATTTATGAAAAAAAATCTGCACCCGCGATCTCCAGCCAAAGCCCTATAAACCCTCGCTCCGACCGAAAAACCCTCCTTCTCGACCGCTCCATGCGCGGATTCGCCCCACCACGGCCGCAAAAATTTCCCTATAATGCCGCCTTAAACGGGCCTGCAATATTCCCTTACAGGGATGAAAGCCAGTCCGAAGCCCAAAGCGACGTCGCCAGCGACTGCAGCGCCATCAGCGGCTCTCGGAACCCCGTACAAAATTATGTTTATTTGCCTGCGTGTACCGCTGCAAAAAACGCTATCCAACGCGGCCAGTACGGCCGTGTGAAAAACCAACCTATCAGTTTTCACACGGGCATCTGGCCCTCACGCAGGAGACGACACGTCATGCTGAGCTGGGACGAATTCGACAAAGAAGACAGCGGCGAAGCCGTGGTAAAAGGCGCTAACGCCGGCCACGCGACCGAAGCCAACATGGACCGACTCGACACCGCTGGTGGTGTCGCCGCTCAAGAAGCTCGCGCCGTTACCGCGAACGACTCTGCCGCCATCGCCCGTGCAAAAGCTGCCCTGGACACCCTCGACGTCGCCGAAGGCCTCGCCGAACTCGAAGGCGCCTCCGCCCGCGTCGCTGTCGACGAAAAGCGCATGATCAACTGCCGCGCCGACCTCAACCAACTCGTACCGTTCAAGTACGACTGGGCCTGGCAGAAGTATCTGGACGGTTGCGCAAACCACTGGATGCCGCAAGAAGTCAACATGACCGCCGACATCGCCCTCTGGAAAGACCCGGAAGGCCTGACCGACGACGAGCGCCGCATCGTCATGCGCAACCTCGGCTTCTTCTCCACCGCCGACTCCCTGGTTGCCAACAACCTGGTCCTGGCCGTGTACCGCCTGATCACCAACCCGGAATGCCGCCAGTACATCCTGCGCCAGGCCTTCGAGGAGGCGATCCACACCCACGCCTACCAGTACTGCATCGAATCGTTGGCCATGGATGAAGGCGAGATCTTCAACATGTACCACGAGATCCCATCGGTCGCGAAAAAAGCCACCTGGGGCCTCAAATACACCCGTTCGATCTCCGATCCGAAATTCGAAACCGGCACCGTCGAAACCGACAAAGAGTTGCTGCGCAACCTGATCGCCTACTACTGCGTTCTGGAAGGCATCTTCTTCTACTGCGGCTTCACCCAGATCCTCTCCATGGGCCGCCGAAACAAAATGACCGGCGTCGCCGAGCAGTTCCAGTACATCCTGCGCGACGAATCCATGCACCTGAACTTCGGCATCGACGTGATCAACCAGATCAAAATCGAAAACCCGCACTTGTGGGATGCCGAGATGAAGGAAGAGGCTTCGCAGATGATTCTGCAGGGCACTCAGCTGGAGATCGAATACGCTCGTGACACCATGCCTCGTGGGGTGTTGGGCATGAATGCGGCGATGATGGAGGACTACCTGAAGTTCATCGCTAACCGTCGTCTGTCGCAGATCGGTCTTAAAGAAGAGTATCCAGGGACGACTAACCCGTTCCCTTGGATGAGCGAGATTATGGACTTGAAGAAAGAGAAGAATTTCTTTGAGACTCGGGTTATTGAGTATCAGACTGGTGGGGCGCTTAGCTGGGATTGATTTCCGAGCTCGCCACGATTTGACGATTGCCGTCTGAATCGACAAATCGAAAAAGCAAAAGCCCCGATCTGATCGGGGCTTTTTTATGAGCGATGGTTAGTCCTTTTCCATCCCTACGCGACAACGCTAAATCTCCTACAGCACTCACAGCCGTATCCGCATTGATGCCCGCTCAAAGCCCCCTAAGCTCCATTGCAGGTGCCTAAGAAACGCCCAACGTAGAAGCTTGGCCAATCACTCAGACGCGCAATCCACCTTGGGGTGATTTGTTGGTCGAATGTGATGGTTTTGCTCGTTGGGGTTTCTTGAATCCACTCTACGTTGGGCCTAGCCCTACTTCTTAAACGTAGAGGTCACGGATTATGTCTACTCAATGCGTCTCCAGAATTTTTCCCACACCCACGGACTATGAGCGGGAGCCTCTCGCCTCCACGCTATTCACCCGTCACGACATTCATCTCCACGCCCTACTATTCGAAAACCAAGTCTGGTTTTACGCACGAGATATAGGGCGATTGATGGGCAAGTATTTGGATGAACGCATGTCTCGGAAACTCGATGCGGATCAGCGACGGATGTTGCTGGTACATGCCCACGGAGCAGCAGAGGAACGACTGATGCTCAGCGAGTCAGGGGTGTATGCATTGTTGGTTTATCACTACTGCCCGGAGTATCGCTCACTACGCGAATGGCTCACGCATCAGGTTGTGCCAGCACTACGTGATGCCAGAACAGTTCGGCCTGTGGAGCGTCCGACCTTGAGCGTTTTGGATTGGCCACAAATGCAGCTGAGTTTGCTGCACTGGCAGAATGAACCATGGATTCGGCTTCGAGACATGCCTAGCATCCTGCTACCTCAGCAGCCGACATCTTGGTGGAGGAAGGCCTCGCGGCTATTTCAACTTTAGAAAGCCGCTAAAACATTGGGTGCAGCACCCTGCACCCATTTGACTTGGAGCATTGAGCATCAAGCCGATTGTTCACTCGATTGCAGTTGCTGAGACTTAAGTGGGAATCCTTCGGGTGCCCCCAGCAATACGCCACGCTCCATATCAAACGGCAGCACCCAAAGCAGGAGCTTCGGAGCAAACTCAAATACCTTCAACGGGCTATCAAACGCAGATCGCCTTGGGTAAATCAGCACCAACTCACCTTCGCTAGGCAAGCATTTGTGGCCATAAGCGAATAGCTGATAAAAGTCGGACTGCTTCAAACCGTAGTTCTTATCCTCAGCGGATGAACTCAACCTCTTCCACTTTGTGTCCAGCACCCAGCTCTTTTGTTGATGGTGAACCATCAGGTCCGGCCGTAGCTGGAAGAAGTTTTTGCCTTTGTGTTGGCACAAATACTCACTGCGGGATTGAGTTTGCAGTCGGGCATCGCCCTGCAAATCTCTGCCAAGACTCGCAGCGACATAGCGCTCAAACAGCCGTTCCATGGGGAACAACAAACTCATGCCATGCCACTCCCCTGCAACCGCCAAAGGCATCTGTTGCTTAATAATTAGCTCGCACCAGGGTTTTACCGGAACGTAGTGCGCCATCAGTCGCTCGCAGCTCCATTGTTTAAAATCCTGTTGCACATCACGGCTTGTTGGCACCTCTAACAAGACACTTCTTAGCTCATGAGCCAGTCGCCAATTACCGGCATCATTAGTCGTTTTGCAGACCTGATCTAACGCTAATTTGAGCAAACGATTTTCTGGGCGGTCGGGCAGATAGATGTCGTGTCGAATCTGAAAATGGTGCTGACGGCCAGGGGTTGGCGCATCTGCTTAACCACATCCAATTGACCACGCAGGAACCGTTGCTCCTCCTCTACGCGCTGGTAGTCGAAACGTAGACCTCGCTTGATCAAATGATCCAGAGCCAGCAAGAACCGGCCCATGACCCATTCGCTCAACGGCGCATCGAAATTTTGTAGATCCGCTGCGCCGACTTCTCGGGTAGGCAAATTTAGAGACGCTTGGATCATGCGTCGCAACAATACCCTGCTCTGCTTGATACAGTCCTCTTGCTCAAAATGCTTGGGAAGAATTTCGAGACGAGTGCCGCACGGTGTCTCCAGTACACCGACATAATTGTCGAGTTTCAGTAAACGACGGTTCTCAAGCTGAACCAGCGCCGCTCCAGCATTGCTGAAAGAAGCGTTGAGTTTGCATAGCCAGTCAAAGGCAGACACAGATACTTGCGCGAGATCCAACGTCGGCGCAGTCACGTTATCCGTCGTCAGTCTCGCGTACTCGCGAACTGTAATAGCGGATTTCACGCTTTCAAGCCTCTCAATGCACCGATAACAGCTGCACCGAGATGACGAGTATTAAACTCACGACCACTTGCATGATGAGTTGTTAGGCCGTGCGCCGCGGCAAGCTCTCGCAAAATTGGTTTAGAAGGACTGACGATCTGCCCAGACTTTAAAACCTCGATCGAACCGCTTTCAAGCTGACGAACCTGGATGTCACCTTTTTCAACTTCGAGGGCTTCCTGAACCTTTGGAGGTGCTGCTTGGTGATCAATGACCCCAAAAAAAGACTCAATCCGAGCAAAAGCGTCCTCGTTGAATATCCATCGGCTGTTCTGGTTACTCAGTACCACTTGATCGCCAAATAGAGATTCCGTGTTGGATGGCGGCTGTCCGATAAAACAATTTTCAGGAGACTTGCGATGATCATTAAGGACCCATTGAATCCGCTGCCAATCTTCAAAAAAGTACTCTTGCAGCAATGGGAGCACTTGCTCGCGAAAGATCTGCCCCAATCGTTCCAGCGTAGGCTCACTTTGGAGCGGCATGAAATACGCATGCCCCAAGCAATGATCTCGATCTAGTAACAACTCGATTCGTTGGTTCATCACTATCAGGAGTTGAGCAATATGGAGCCCACCCACGACGACGTCTTTCAACAGCTCCGGCTTAGGAGGCATTTCACGAAAAGTAAAACGCCGACGCAACGCGATATCTAGGCCTGCTAAGGAACGGTCAGCAGTGTTCATAGTACCAATGAGATAGACATTACTCGGTACGCTAAAGCGCTCCTTCGAATATGGCAACGTCACGGCAAGAGCTTCAGCTGCTCCCGCGCGCTTGGTTGGCTCAATCAAAGTAATCAGCTCGCCAAATATCCGCGATACATTGCCGCGATTTATTTCGTCGACTATAAGAACACGCATATTGCTGGATTTAGTTGGCGCAACGAACTCTACGTTTTCGGAAGACTCCTCCAAAACACGCCCAACCAAAAGCGAAAGGATATTGTTATATCCATTGATGAGATGATTTTCTAGTTTGGTCTCTGGCACCTTATTAAAAACGTGTTTACTGTGGATATCTTCAACAGTTAACCGCCCTGAGCGCACATATTCAGCAAGCGTTCTAAGCATACTCATACCAATCGGAAGCTCTTTTCCGTTTGGCTTTATCAAATTGAGCAGTTCATCAGATGCACTCGCGACTACGTACCCTTTACCCTTCCCGAACGACTCGCCCTTCGTAAAAAAAGCGCCTAGGCTTTTTGTCTCGGTGAGGGCAGATGTGCACAATTTTTTAAACACACCATCAACAACCGCATAGCGTAGTTGCCCGTCCTCCCCGCTTTCGGCACGTAGACCTTCAACAAAGTCCTCGTAGCTGAAGCTTTGATGGAATGTGACAAATTCAACGTGCCCATCTGCGGCCAGCTCATCAAAACGACTTTTCAAAGAATCCCGGTCGTTTTTGTAAGCCTGAAGAAATTCGGGAGCAAGAATTTCGAGCGTTGCCTCGATGGTGGCGTATGTCTTACCGGTTCCCGGGGGCCAAACAAAATCTGATTGAGTGCAGGTGAAGTCATCGAGTCGCTATCCTGAGCATAATGGGGATTGCGGCGGTTACAGCTCAATTACAGTCGATAAGAAGCATGTGGGAACCGAAGCTCGACGTAGGAATTAGCGTACAACCGCAGGAAACTAATCCTACAACGGTAACGACATTGATATCACGGGTAAAGACACGCAGAAACGCTGGTCGAGGGGCGAAAGAACTGTGCAAAGCAAGACCCTAGCGGCTATAAAAGCGATCCACGATGAGACCAAACGCCCATGAAATTCGACCTCGCCTACTGCCTCAGCCTCGACGACAAACTGTCGATCTACGACGTGCGCGATTTGAATTTCGACGAAACCATGGCGTTCGATTCCGCCAAAGAACACTTCCAATGCCCCAATGACAATTGCAGGGCGGCGTTCGACGCGGCCAACGTACTGACAACATTCAACGCCAAAAACGTGAATTACGTCCGCACCCCGCACTTCAAAAACACGCCCAGCACCCGGCACGTGGCGGATTGTCCTTATGTCAGCCTCAAAGCCTCGGCGTCGGGTGTGGACGCGGACGGTGCGGAAACGGATGACAGCCGCGAGGAGCATTTCCCGTCGGAGTTGTTGCTGACTCGGCGT
Organism: Pseudomonas sp. S2_F03; assembly: GCF_054668335.1. Classification (NCBI taxonomy): domain Bacteria; kingdom Pseudomonadati; phylum Pseudomonadota; class Gammaproteobacteria; order Pseudomonadales; family Pseudomonadaceae; genus Pseudomonas; species Pseudomonas sp. S2_F03. The sequence continues at coordinate 1,435,501 of NZ_CP162759.1, forward strand.
CAGTATGTGCGTCAACCGTCGAACCCGGCGGGGGCAGCGGATGAAGTTCGAGACATCCCGAAAACCGTTTTGGCGGACAGTCACAAAGAGCACCCAATCCGCGAATCAGCACCGGACAAGACCAGTGTCTTCGCCCACCCGGTGGAGTGTTTTGTGTCGAACTTCGAGGACAAGGAGCTGCTCAAGCGCATGCCACTGAAGATTGGCGAGCACACGGCGCCGTACGGGTCGTTCTTCAAGAAGATCGAGTATTTGCAGGACAACAAGGGGCTGATTTACTGGGGCAAGATCAAGGAGATCAAGGATTACACCCAGAGCTTTCGCATCGATTTCGAACAGAAGGTCTGGTTCAAGCAGGCGGATGAGGCGAAGAAGAAGCCTTATTCGGTCAATGTGTACTTGAGCAAGAAGCTGATCGACAACTACCGCAAGCGCAAAGCGTTTCTGGAAGAGATCAAGCACGCCATCGAGAGCGGCAAGGACTTGTATTGCTTCTTTTATGGCGTGACGCCGGAGTTGAAGCAGGTGCCGAGCAAGAAAAACCCCGAGCAGACGTTCGGGGTGTTCAGTGCGAATATCGAGAACCTGGATCACTTCATTATTCGGGAAGCGCCGGGGTTGGACAGCTAGTTATAGGTCCTGCTGAAGCTGCCTCTCCAGCTCACGAAACTCCCGTCTCGCGTCTTTGCGCCGATCACGTGCAGCCTGGATGCCTTGCTCATCAAGCCCACAGTATTGACGTAACCAGTGCGCCATCATCTCCTCGTCAGGGGCGTAATAATCTTTGTGACCCTTGCTGTTTCGAAGGGTGTCGTTCATCTGCGCATCGAAGCGTCCAGCGGCGAACTCATCCGGCGGTAGAGTGCCCCACTCGGCGGCGAAGCCCTGGAAGATCCAGGCGATCTCATCGATGTGTTTTTGCGCACCACGGTGCCTGCGTTTGTACAGCGCGTACTGCCGGCAGTTCTCTTCGAATCGAACCATCATTGGCTCATCATCGACCCATTGAAGAATATCGTGCTGCCCCGCGTGATGAATCAGGCCGTTGATCCAGCGCTCCGTAAACCGCTGGATAAATCCTTCAACATCGGCTTTTTTCGCGTCTGCGAAGATCATGCAGTAGCGGGTTTTTATGTGAATGACGAATAGAACGTGTTTGCGCTGAACGGTGATCGCATGGACGAGCCACTGTTCCGCCGAATCCCCCAATTCATCTTCTTCAGGAGTGGGCGACGGCGGCAGGGCCTCCACCGGCGTGATTGTTTTGCCCTTGTGTACTCGGCTGAAGAAGCTGCTGGCCGCTTCGGTGCAGTTGAAAATCAGCATCCTAGGTCCTTGGTTAAGCGTGTTGAAGAACACTCAGTCCTGCCGCACGATCTCTTCAACCCACTCAAGCTCATAGGGCTGGCGAACGACATCCGAGATGTATTCGAGCGCATCCTCGCTGAGAATTGATAGCTCTGCGGTGGTCAGCAAGTCATGCATGACAAACAGTCTTAAAGCGGTGAGAGCACTGGAGCGGGATTGGCTGTGATGGTCAAAGGCTCGGGCCATGTCCTTATCTCGACCTTGGATCAATCCATAGAGCATTCCATATCGAGCATGGGCTGATAACGCTCCATGTAGGGTTATTGCCTTGGCATCGGCAAGAACACCTTGGCAAAATCGATCGAGCGCAATTTTGCGCAGTTCCTTGAACTTCTTCCAATCGCTTTCGAGGATCGACATGGCAAGCTCCCGCGTAGAAATCCTGGACAGAACGAAAGCATATTTTTGCGAATAACGCTGCTGAATCCAACCCTAGTAGGCACACATACTCAGCATCACCATAACCAGCAACCCCACATAGACCCACGCATGCACCCGATCCGGAATCCGCCCGACCCAAGGTGTGGCCAATCGAATCCCCAGCAACGATCCCATCGTCAAAACCGCAAACGCCAGCAGATCCACATAGCCGATAAACCACGATCCCAGGTCAAACTCGCTGAACCCCGCCATGGCCATGTAAGTCACCGTCCCGGCCATAGCGACCGGCAGGCTCAACGGATTGGCCATGGACGTCGCCTGACTCATGCTCAACCCGCAACGCCGCAACAACGGCACGGTCATGACGCTGCCGCCCACGCCGAGAAACGTCGCGATAGCGCCAATGCCTACGCCACCGCCAGACACTTCCGCCCTGCCCAATCGTCGTGGGATTGCGTTATCGGTGCGTGTAAGAAATCCGCGTCTAACCAGGCAATCCACAATGGTCACGCCCAAGTACGCGATGAACGCATAACGAATCACCTCGCCACTGACCCATATCGCGGCGACCGCGCCAACCACCGCGCCCAAACCAATGAACCCGCCCAATGGCCACAGGTAATGGCGAATGAAGTTCCCGGCGCGCCGATGTTTGCCGGTGGCGATCAGTGCGTTGACGATCATCACGCAGGTCGAAGTCGCCACGGCAATGTGCATCGCCGATTGGCCGACGGGGTCGTCGGCGCCGTGGCTGGCGGTGAGCATGCGGTAGAGCAATGGCACGACGACGAAGCCGCCGCCGAAGCCGAACAGCACCGCCGTGATGCCGGTCGTGCAGCCGAAGAGTGTTAGCAGGAGATAGAACATTGCGCGTCGTCCGTTGATGGGAAGCGGTCGACGATAGAGCGATACGCCTTGGCCTGCTTCAGCAAGTCAGCCAATAATGTTCGCGTTTACGCCAACTGCTGGAAGCCGCTCGATGCGCAATGTTTCGATTGATCTGCTGGATGACACGCCGCGCCCGGTGGTGGCGATCGGCACGGATTATTCCCACGGCCATGTGTTGCCTCGTCATACACACCGGCGGGCGCAGTTGTTGTATGGCGCCACCGGGGTGATGCAGGTCAGCACGCATGACGGCAATTGGGTGGTGCCGCCACAGCGGGCGGTGTGGATTCCGCCGGGCGTGGCGCATGAGGTGCTGATGCTCGGGGTGAGTACGCGCAGTGTGTATATCGAACCGGCGGCGGTTGATCTGGGCGATCGCTGCCAGGTGATCAGCGTGTCGCCGTTGTTGCGACACCTGTTGATGGAGGCGGTGGAGATCCCGCTGACGTATGACGAGGCCGGGCGCGACGGTGCGCTGATCGACTTGCTGCTGCACGAACTGGCGCGCAGCACTCACCTGCCGTTGCACATTCCGCTGCCAGTCGATGCCCGATTGCTGGGGTTGTGCCAGGCGTTTCTCCAACACCCGAATGCTCACCAATCGCCGCAGCAATGGGCCGATCAATTGCACATCAGCCTGCGGACGTTCAATCGATTGTTTCGACAACAGACCGATCTGAGTTTCAGCCAATGGCGGCAGCGTGCCTGCGTGGTGCTAGCCCTGTCGCGGCTGGCATCGGGCACGGCGGTAACGCGCATTGCTGTGGATTTCGGTTATGACAGCCCGGCGGCGTTCTCGACCATGTTTCGTCGTGTGCTGGGGCAGCCACCGTCCGTCTGGATGGAAGCCACGAAATAGCAAAAATCGAAAAATGAGTTTGATCCGGGCGCAAAACAACTGTACAAAAACACAGTACATTTTGAATCAGCACTCTCGAGCCCGGAGAACACCATGGCCTCTCATGCGATGAAAATCACCCTGGAACGTATCGCCCTCTTCCAATTCACCCCGGCCCATTGCGCCCAGGCCCGAGCGATGCTGGGTTGGAGTGTTGATGAGCTGGCTCGGGAATCCGCGGTTTCGGTAGAGGCCATCGAGCGGTTTGAAGCCAAGCGCGATGTGCTGGATGTTACCCGGCTGGCGTTGGCGTATTGCTTTGAGGCGCAGGGCTTGGTGTTTTTCCCGGGGTTTGCGCCGGGTCGAGGGATGAATGTGAAAGGGTCTACGCCGAACCCGGTCGGGCGGGCGGATTATGCGATGGTTGAGTAAGAGAATCATCGATTGACGATTATCCCCATATAGGTATATTTTTGCATGAGTACAAGGAAGTCACTCCTGTGGGTTTGCAGCAGTAAAAAAGATCTCAAGCAAATGCCCGCAGATGTACAAGACGTTTTTGGTCACGCTCTAGATTTGGCGGAACGCGGCTTAAAGCATCCCGAAGTAAAGCCTCTGAAGGGGTTTGGAGGTGCTGGTGTACTTGAGGTGGTCGAGGACTTCGATACGAACACTTACCGTGCCGTTTATACCGTTCGCTTTGATAACGCAGTTTATGTTTTGCACTGCTTTCAGAAAAAATCGACTTCAGGCGTCAAAACCGCACAGCGCGATATCGAGTTGATCAGAACCCGACTCCAAGCAGCACAGGAACATTGCAAAAGGATCTAAAACATGATTGAAATCGAAGAAAGCAGTGGGAACGTCTATGAAGACCTAGGGACGCCCAATGCCAATGAAATGCGAGTCAAATCTCAGCTAGCTGCAAAAATCGGCGAGATTATCAAGGCTCGTCATTTAACTCAAGTTCAGGCTTCACAAATTTTGGGCCTATCGCAACCCAAGCTTTCTGAGATGTTGCGCGGTAAGTTTCGCGGTATCAGTGAGGCCAAGATGATGGAATGTCTTTCCCTGCTAGGACGTGATGTGCAAATCGTTATTAAATCGGCCCCCCGTTCGAGAAAAGAGGGCCGGATTGAAGTGATTTTCGCCTGAGTGGTGTAAGCCCGTTGTTATGCGTTCTGCGCTGTGACCTGATCGCGTTCACTTTCCGTCCCGAACCACCACGCACTCCCCCGCTGCGGATACTTCACGTTGAACGCCTCGCCCATTTGCGGCGTGGTGATCGACACATTGCGCTCCCAGGCCAGTGCCAAAATCCGGTCAAAGGGCTCGAACCAGGCGTGCATCGACAGATCGAAAGTGCCGTTGTGAATAGGCAACAACCAGCGTCCTTTGAGGTCGATGTGCGCTTGCAGGGTTTGCTCCGGCTGCATGTGCACGTGCGGCCATTCGACGTTGTAAGCGCCGGTTTCCATCAGTGTCAGGTCGAACGGGCCGTGCTGTTCGCCGATGCGTTTGAAGCCGTCGAAGTAGCCGCTGTCGCCGCTGAAGAAGATCCGCGTGTCGCCGTCGATCATCACCCACGAAGCCCAGAGCGTGCTGTTGCCATCGAACAAACCACGGCCGGAAAAGTGTTGCGACGGGGTGGCGATGAATTGGATGCCGTCCACCTCGGTGCCCTGCCACCAATCGAGTTGGCGCACTTTGCTGGCGTCCACGCCCCACTTGATCATCGTGTCGCCGACGCCTAGCGGGGTGAGGAAGTAGTTGGCCTTGTCCGCCAGTTTGAGCACCGCGTGATAGTCGAGGTGGTCGTAGTGGTCGTGGGACAGGATCACCGCTTCAATCGGTGGCAATTCTTCCAGGCTGATCGGTGGCTGGTGGAAACGTTTGGGGCCAGCCCATTGCACGGGTGAAGCGCGCTCGGCGAAGACCGGGTCGGTGATCCAGAATTTGTCCCGCAGTTTCAGCAGGACGGTGGAGTGACCGAGGCGGTAGACGCTGTGGTTGGGTGCTGCGATCAACGCCGCCTGGGTCAGGGTTTGCACCGGCACCGGGGCCGCCGGGCGGGTGTTGCGCGGTTTGTGGAAGATCATGTTCCACATGATGCGCAGCATTTTGCGAACGCCTTCGCGTTGCACGGGCGCATGGTTTCGAAAGAGCCCTTGTGCCTGACGGGAAGCTTCAGGCGTAGGGGCGTTATCCGCAGGGGAAGTTGAAGTGGCCATGACTGAGTGACTCCAGAAAAACCGCAAGATTGCAGTTCTTCACGGTGGGACGATAAATGGCCAAAGCACGCACGCATCAGCCGGACGATCTATTTTTCGCTGGGCAGGATTAACGAAACGTTACACTGCACAGTGTAGTTTCTAGGTTGCATCAAAGCAGATGACAAGTAAACTACCGAGTGTAACTTTCCTTTGCCTCCTGCCGAAGCGTACTTATGACAGCTCCACAGCGCCTCACCGACCGAAAACGCGCAGCCATTATCCAGGCAGCGATTGTCGAATTCCGTGCCAACGGTTTCGACATCACCAGCATGGACAAGATTGCCGCCACTGCCGGCGTGTCGAAGCGCACGGTGTACAACCACTTCCCGAGCAAAGAAGAGTTGTTTGCCGAAATCCTCAATCAATTGTGGACGCGGGTACTGTCCGAACAGGAAACGGCCTACCGCCCTGACCAGCCCTTGCGCGACCAGATGCGCGTGATGTTGCTGGCGAAAATGCACATGCTCGGCGATGAGAATTTTCTCGACCTGGCGCGGGTAGCTATAGCCGCCACGATCCATTCGCCGGAACGTGCGCAGAACATGGTCGCCAGAATGGGCGAGCGTGAAGAAGACCTGACCGTGTGGATTCGCACAGCGCAGGCCGATGGTCGATTGAAACTGGTCGACCCGGCATTTGCCGCCCAACAGATTCAGGGAATGTTCAAGTCATTTGCGTTCTGGCCGCAGATTTCCATGGGGTTGCCGGGGCTGTCACCGGAGATGCAGACCACCGTGGTGGAGTCGGCGCTGGACATGTTCCTGGCCTGTTATCAGGTCTGCGAAAAATGACACGGTTCCACCCTTCCCCTGCAGGGCTCGGTGCTAAATAAATCTGCGCTATGTGTTTCAGAATGAAACTGGCGCGGGGGCTATAGTGAGCGTCAGTCCCCGCGCCATGCAGAGAGCATCATGACCACCCCAACCACTGATACGAAGCCCGTCGTCGATCATTTGCGCTTCCACCGCCCTCACGCCCATCTCGCGCCCACCTTCGGCAACGACAAATTTGCCCTGCGTGCGGAAGCCTTTGCGCGGTTCTTTGGCACGCCGACCTTTCTCGGGGCGCAGACGCTGATCGTCGTGCTGTGGGTGTGCCTCAACTTGTTCGGCGTGGCCCACTTCGACCTGTACCCGTTCATCCTGCTCAACCTGGCCTTCAGCCTGCAATCGGCGTACGCCGCCCCACTGATTCTGCTGGCCCAGACCCGTCAGGCGGCGCGTGATAAAGCGCAGTCCGACGCTGATGCACAGCACCGTGAAGCCCTCGCCGTGGCCAACAGCGAACGTCAGGCCCAGGCCGCGCACAACACCGCGCAACTGCTGGCATTGCTCGAGCAAAACACCCGGCTCACAGAGATGACCAAGACACTGACCGAACGCATCGAAAACCTGACCTCGGAAATGCATCAGCACTTCGTGCGCAAGGTGCCGCCAACGGTTTAGCGCTCGCTCAAGGCAATCGCAGTGCCCGCCCCAATTCATCAAACAGTGTCACCACCGAACGCAACGCACGGCAATCCGGACGGGTCAGCAACCAGAGTGCGGTGTCGTAGCCGTGCAATGGGCCGGTCAACGGCTGCAGCGTGTCGCCGATCAAAAAATCCGGCAATGCCGCAACGCCCAACCCGGCCCGCACCAGTTCGGTCACCGACAGCATGCTGTTGCAGCGATAGCTCGGGGTGACACCCGGTAAATGCTGGCGCCGCCAGGCAACAGTGGGATGGTCGGGTAGAAAATCGTCGGGCGCGATCCAGGTCAGCGAAGCCAGGTCCTCAGGATCGACGGACTTCAGATACTGCGCACTGGCACACACCCGGTAGGAAATATCCGCCAGACGTCGACCGACCAAATGCTCGGGCGGTGTACGCGTCAGGCGCAAAGCGATGTCAGCATCTCGACGACTGAGGTTGGCGAAGTCGTTGGAGGTGCTCAACTCAATGGTCAACGCCGGGTAGGACGGCATGAACTGCGCCAGCGCCGGCAGCAGCAAACCTTGCAGAACCGAATCCGTACAGGTCAGGCGCACGGTGCCGCTGATGACTTCCCCGCCCTGCTCCACACCAATTCGCGCCGCGTCCAACGCTTGTTCCGCTCGCTCAGCCTGCTCGGCCAGGGTTTGCGCGAGTGTGGTTGGCAAATACCCGGCGCGGCTCTTTTCGAACAGTTGTTGCCCCAATGCCGCTTCCAGTCGGCGGACGGCGCGAAACACCGTTGAAACGTCGACTTTCAGCAGGCTCGAGGCCCGGGACAGAGAGCCACCGCGCACCAGGGCGAGGATCAGGGCCAGATCGGGATAGTCCAGTCGATAGTGCGTCGCTGCATTGATCACTTGGGACAACGCCAATATTGAGTGCGTGAACGCCAATCTATAGTGGGTACCAGGAATCAACAAGCCGAGAGAGCACTCATGGAAACCACCTTAACCCGCATCGCCCTGATCGGGGACTACGACCTTCAAGTCACCGCCCACCAAGCCATTCCCATTGCCCTTGGCATGGCCGCCGAAGCGTTGCAGCTGGACGTGCAATTCCGGTGGTTGGCCACCGACCAGATCCGCACCAACACACCGCTGCAAGATTTCGATGGTTTCTGGTGCGTGCCCGGAAGTCCTTATCGAAACATGGACGGGGCGTTGCGGGCGATCCGGTTTGCCCGGGAGCAGCAGCGACCGTTCCTCGGCACCTGTGGCGGGTTTCAACATGCGGTGTTGGAGTACGCCCGCGATGTGTTGGGTTGGGAAGATGCCGAACACGGCGAGACGCATCCTGACGCCGCGCGGGCGCTTCTGACGCCGCTGACCTGTTCGCTGGTGGAAGCGGTGGACAGCATTCATCTGGTTGAAGGTTCGTTGATCGCCAACGCGTACGAAACGACTGAAATACGCGAGGGATATCACTGCCGCTTCGGTGTGAATCCTGAGTTCGAACGTGAGCTATTGATCCAGCAGCTACACGCCGTTGGCCATGATTCACAGGGGGATTTGCGGGCCGTTGAGCTCACGGGGCATCCGTTCTTTGTCGCCACGCTGTTCCAGCCGGAACGTGCGGCGCTGAAGGGGGTTCTGCCGCCGCTGGTGCGCGCTTTCATCAAGGCTTGTGTGAGGTAGAAAAGATGACGACGACGCCTTACTACGCGGTGATTTTCACCTCCCGGCGCACTGAAGGTGATCAGGGATACGCCGAGGCTGCTGAACGCATGGTGGCACTGGCCCGTGAGCAGCCGGGGTTTCTTGGTGTGGAGTCGGCACGGGGTGAGGATGGGCTCGGGATTACGGTTTCGTATTGGGCCAGTGAAGCGGCGATTCTGGCGTGGAAACATCACCCCGAGCACAGTGAGATTCGTGAGCGTGGGCGGTCGACCTGGTATGCGGAGTGTCAGACGCGGGTGTGCAGGGTTGAACGGGATTACCGGTTTCAGCACTGAAAATTGTGGTGTTCTTTCGGCCGCCTTCGCGAGCAAGCCCGCTCCCACACTTGATCTATGTTGCACCGCAGATCAAGTGTGGGAGCGGGCTTGCTCGCGAAGAGGCCAGCACAGTCGCCGCAAAACTCAGCCCCGAACAAGACTCCGCACCGCCGCTATCTCCGGCACTTCCTGCCGATTCATGTACACCCGCAACGGCTCGGTGATGTTGATCCGGTCATCAATGTTCTGATCCAGCAGCAACTGAATCAACTCACGCTTGAGCGTCATGGCCTGCCCCGGCCCCGGCGCCCAGACAAATTCACTGGTGGGAATAATGCCGTCATCGGCCACGTCCATGCCGAACGAGTCTTCGCTGAATCGCACAATGTAGTGGCCGGTCTTGCGGTTGAGGCCGACAAAGCCTTTGAGTTGGTCGGCGGCCTGGCAGATAAGCTCGGAAGTGATGCGCATATAAACCTCACAAAAAGTCGTTTCTACGACCGGTGATCAATGGTTTACACGCAAGGGAAACGACACGGTTTTCCCTCTGCCGGGGAAATTGCCGTGACCAAGAGTACTGCAAAGAAGTGCACAGTTGCGCTGAAAAATTCTGCTTTGAACACGTTTATGTCGGTCTGGCGATAGCGCCGGCAACGCTCAGTTGTTAAAAGGGACCTCTTTGATTACTCATTGCGAAAGGATCTCGACCATGCCGGTTACCTTCACCAAAAGCGCCCTGCTGCTGAGCCTGATGCTCGGTCTCGGCCAGGCACAAGCCGCCAGCGAGCCAACCCCGACAGCGCTGGCAAGCCGTTTGGGCATTCCGCACCCGGCGGTGATCGCTCATCGCGGCGCGTCTTTCGATGCGCCGGAATCCACCGCCGCCGCCTACAAACTGGCGCGCGACCTGGGGGCCGATTATCTGGAGATGGACCTGCAACGCAGCAAGGACGGCGTGCTGTTTGTGCTGCACGACAACAATCTGCAACGCACCACCGACGTTGCCGGCAAGTTCCCGGATCGCAAGGACAGCCCCGCCAACGCGTTCACCATGGCCGAGTTGAAAACCCTCGACGCCGGCAGCTGGTTCAACAGCGCTTACCCGGATCGTGCGCGTCCTTCCTACGCGGGTCTGAAAATTCTGACGCTGGACGAAATCATCGACATTGCCCAGGGCAACCCACTGCACAAACCCGGCCTGTACATCGAGACCAAAGAGCCAAAGCAATTCCCCGGTATTGAGCGCGACCTCAAGGACAAATTGCAGGACCGTGGCTGGCTGAGCCCGGCCGGTTCGAAACTGGCGAAAAGTGATCTGGCCGTCGGCCAGGGCAAAGGCAAAGTCGTGTTGCAGACCTTCGAGAAGAGCAGCCTCGAACTGCTGCAAAAGGAAATGCCGAAGGTGCCGAAAATTCTGCTGTTGTGGGTCGGCGAAGGCAGTATCGAGCCCAAATCCAAGGTGACGTTCGCCGAATCCGGCGATAAGGACAAAGCCACTTACTACGCCAGACAAGAGCCGAAGGATAAAGCCGAATTCCAGCAATGGGTCGAGTACGCCAAGGCTCAGGGCGCTATCGGCACCGGCCCTTCCGCCGCGCTGACCCAAGGGGGCGACCAGAGCTACTCGGACCTGGTGAAACCGTGGATGAACCAATACACCCACGATCAGGGCATGCTGGTGCACGTGTACACCATTGATGATGCGCTGGATTACCAGAAGGTGATGGATGCCGGGGTGGATGGGATCTTTACTAACCGGGCCAGTGAGTTGTTGAAGTTCTACAAGCGGCCGGCAGCGGGGACTGTTGCGCAGTTGCTGCAGAATAACGGTTACTGATTCGGGACCGCGGTGCGGCTATCGCGGGCAAGCCTCGCTCCCACAGGGATTGTGCAACCCCGCGATGGCTTTCTGGAATTAAGGATGAGTTAAGTTGCCACCGTTAATCTGGCGCCACTTAAACAGCTCAACCCAAGGAAAGATCTTCATGAAAACCCTGACTGCCCTGTTCACCGCCGCTGCCCTGACCCTCACCGCTGGCCTGGTCCAGGCCGATGTCCGCGTCGACCAGATCCCTGAACTGGTCAAAAGCGGCAAGATCAAGCCACTGGAAGAAATGAACCAGGCAGCGCTGAAACTGCACCCGGGCGCGACCATCACCGACACGGATCTGGACAACCACTTCAACGGCTACGAATACGAAGTTGAACTGCGTACCGCCGACGGCGTGGAGTGGGATGTGGATTTCGATGCCGCGACCGGCAAAGTCCTGAGCAACAAACAAGACAAGTAATCGCCCCGCAAAAGCCGCACGATTTACCAATCGTGCGGCTTTTTTGCGTCTGCAATTCAGACTACGCCAACACATCGTCGGCCCGCTAGAATCTGTCCACGGTGTTCAAACAGAGATTGATTGAAATGGGCCAAACAGCGGCAGCAGACATCGCCTTGATCGGCAGGATCAGCGCCGTACCGGCCATCCTTCAAGTGGTCCGCGAGTTGACCGGCCTGCGCTTCGCCGCGGTGGCGCGCGTGACGGAGGACTCCTGGACGGCGTGCGCCGTGCTCGACCAACTGAACTTCGGTTTGCAGGTCGGCGGTGAACTGGAGGTCACCACGACCCTTTGCCACGAAATTCGTCAGGCCCGCCAGTCGGTGGTGATCGACAAGGCCAGCGAAGACCCGCGCTACCGCGATCACCACACGCCGCGTATTTATCAGTTCGAAAGCTACATCTCCGTGCCGATCTTCCGTACCGACGGACGCTTCTTCGGCACCCTCTGCGCACTTGATCCTCTGCCCGCTCAGCTAAAATCCAGCACGATCCAAAGCACCATGGAATCCTTCGCGCGCATGCTGGCACTGCAAATCGAGGTCGAAGAAAACCAGCAACACACCGAGTTGGCGCTGAAGCAGGAGCGTGAAAACTCGCAACAGCGCGATCGGTTTATCGCCGTGCTCGGCCATGACTTGCGCAACCCGTTGTTCGCCATCAGTGCCGGTGCCGAAATGCTCCTGCGCAAACTGCCTGACCCGGCGAACCAGCAACGGGTCCAGCACATTCTGACCAGTGCCCAACGCGCAACTCGACTGGTCGATGACGTGCTGGATTTCGCTCGCGGTTCCTTTGGCCTGGGCATTCCGGTGAACATCGCACCGTGCGCGGATCTGGATGCGGCTTTACGGCATGTGATTTCCGAAGTTCAGAGTGTTCACCCGGACCGCGTCATAAAATTTTCCATCGGCGATTTACACAACGTCCCGTGCGATCGCGAGCGGGTCGCCCAGTTGCTGTCCAATCTGGTGGCGAACGCGGTAGTCCACGGCGATCCCCAAGGTCCGGTCGAGGTCAATGCGCAGACCAACGATGGACACTTCGTACTGAGCGTAAAAAATCAGGGACTGATTGCCGAGGACGCATTGGCGTATCTGTTCCGCCCCTACTCGCGACCGGCCAGCGATACTCCGCAGACCGGCCTCGGGTTGGGTTTGTACATTGCCAGTCAGATCGCGCAGTCCCACGGTGGAAAACTGGACGTGGTCTCGACCGCGCTACAGGGTACGACGTTTACCTTCACACTGGCTTTGGCACTGTGACGACAACATCAACGCATCAGGCCTCGTTGGCGTGACTCACTGACGATTGACTGTTGAACACCTCGACCTTGGCTCGGAAGGAACTTGATGTAGAGGTAGTGCCATCCAGATGCTTGATCGCGTAGTGAACGTCTTTCGAGCCAGTTACTCTAGCCAGCGCCTCTTTGTCCAAATCAATGTGTACAGGAAAGAAATCACCTTCCCGATAGCGGTGAGTGGCAACCACGATGTCGCCGAACAACACAGTGATTACTTCGCCTATTTCAAAATCTTCCCGCGCCGGGATGATGACCTTGGGTATCAATGGGTCTGCCTGATCAACGTGTAAAACGACTACCTGACCACCGACAACTGACATTGGGCTCAAAATTTCGCTCATCTCAAAGCTCCTCGTAAATTGGGTGCATGTTCAGTCCGAAAATGCATACCAAGGCTTATCAAGCGCTGAGGATAAACTCCTGTCTACTGTCAGAAATTACAGGTAGCCGTTGGTAGCCGCTTACCGAGAACAGGCAATCGAAGGGCATCTGACCGCCCCGGTCATGCAACACTCATCCTCTAGACGGACGTACTGACCAGCGAACCCGACGTGCTGGAATCGGCATCCTGTAACGCCTGCAACAACGCCGCCGTCGCCGTCTGCAATGAACCCGCCGTGGTCGCAATCTGCGACTGAGCCGCCGCGACATCAGCGGCTTTGGCGTCTGCATCCTCCTGTTTCGCCTGGGCCGCTTGCAGCTGTTGCTGTTGTTCCTGCATCTGCTTTTGCAGCTCGGCGATTTGCTTGCGCAAGGTTTTCACCGCATCGGATTCTTCGCTGCTGCTGGAACTGCTGTCGCTCGACGCGGGAGCGCCGCCGTCGGCCAGTTTAGTGTCGTCGGAAGGCGTGGCGGTGACGGAGGTGTCTGCGGCGGGAGCGCTGATCGAGGTTTTGCTGGTGGAGGTGGTGAGGGTCTGGTTGATGGATACAGAGGTGATGCTGACCATGGGAATTATCCAATGTGGGTGCTGGGTATCTCCCTCATCGACAAGTTCAGGCCGGATTTGAGATCGACTGTGTACCGACTCGGTAAGCGAGCCGGTACACATTCAGTGCCGCTAAGCGCTCAACCGCGCCGTCACTTCATTCAACTGCGACGATACGCTGTTCAGGTTGTGGCTGGCCGCCTCGGTGCGTTGCACGTTGTCCAGATTGGTACTGGCGATGCTGGTGATTTCCGTGAGGTTGCGCGAGATGTCCTCGGCGACCGATGTCTGCTCTTCGGCGGCGGTGGCGATCTGGCGGTTCATGTCGCGAATCGCTTCGACGGCTTGGGTGATCCGCTCCAGCATCGCGCCGGCTTCGGTCACTTGCTGCACGCTTTCCTCACTGCGTGACTGGCCGCTTTCGATGGCCTGCGCCGCGTCGACCGCACCGGTTTGCACAGTCTGGATGATTTGGTTGATCTCGATGATCGACGCTGCCGTGCGCTGGGCCAGGCTGCGCACTTCATCGGCGACCACCGCAAAACCACGCCCGGCTTCACCGGCACGGGCCGCTTCAATGGCGGCGTTGAGCGCCAGCAGGTTGGTCTGTTCGGCGATGCCGCGAATCACTTCCAGCACCTTGCCGATGCGGCCGCTGTCGGTTTCCAACTGACGAATGACCGTAGCGGTATTGGCGATTTCGCCACGCATTTGAGTGATGGTGCGGATGGTGCCCTGCATGACTTTTTCGCCCTGCTGCGCGGACTGGTCAGCGTCGTCGGCAGCCCGTGCGGCATCGGCGGCGTGGCGGGCGACTTCTTGCGCGGTGGCGGACATTTCGTTCATTGCCGTGGCCACCTGATCGGTGCGGTTGAACTGCTCGTTGGTGCCGCCCGCCATGAGGCCGGCAATCGAATTCAGTTCACCGCTGGCACTGTCCAGATCCTTGGCGCTGCGCTGCAAATGGCTGAAGGTTTCGGCGAGGAAATCGCGCAAGGTGTTGGCCGCGACCGCCAGTTTGCCCAACTCATCCTGGCGGGTACTGGCCACACGCTCGGCAATTTTTCCCCGGCTGAGTTGCGCCACGTATTCGATCAGTTTGCGAATCGGTTCGACCAGGTTGCGGTTGACCAGCCACAGGCTCAACAGCCCGATCAACAGGCCCGAGACGAGCATCACGATGATCCCCAGCAACACGGTGCGCTCAGCCTCGGCACTGATCTGCTTCGACTGTTCGCTGCCCTGCTTGCGCAACTCGGCGACCAATTCGCTCATCTGGTCACTGGCTGCGCGGTCCACACCTTTCACCGCGGTGTCGCCAGCGGTGGGGTCGGCACCGGCGGCCACATAGGCATCACGACCCTTTTGATAGGCGGCCCCGAGCAGGCGGTGTTCATCACGCAGGCGTTCGATGCGAGTCTTGAGCTGCGGTTCGATGCCCTTCTGCCCGGCCAGTTCGCCGAGGATGCTTTGCACATCGCGCTGACGGTCTTCGAATTGCTTCCAGTATTTGTCCAGGTCCGCCGGTTGCTTGCCACGCAGCAAGACGTTTTTCCATTCCTGGACCTGCACCTTGAATTGCAGGTTGGCTTCATCGATCAACTGGGAAGTGTGCAACGGGCCGTCGATCAGGTTCGCGTAGCGCTGAACGCCGCTGGAAAGGAAATGAAAGCAGGCCAGGGCGATCAACAGCATCGCAAAGAGGCTGCCGCTCAACAGGGCGAGAATTTGCGCTCTCAAGGACTTTTGCAAAAGCATCGAAGGGTACTCATGACAGGAATTAGGCACGCCCCGGTAAGGCGTGAAAGGTGTCCGGACTTCCTTGTCTGCGACGTCGGCTGACGGCCGAAGGCGCGCAACTTAACCCAAGCGTAATCGGCGTGCCAGAGCGGTTCTTTAATCAAATCCGACCGTTGGCAGAGCCACTATTTCGCCTTCACCGCCCTGTCACAAAACCGTCAAAAATCCTTGCGATGATGCGGCTCAAGTGAACCTGTAAAACCCGCCGTAACGCGATCCTGTAGCCGCTGGCGAAGCCTGCGTTCGGCTGCGAAGCAGTCGTGTAATCAGGCAATGCGTTGTGTCAGCAAGCCCGCGTGCTCAGGTTTGACGACTGCTTCGCAGCCGAACGCAGGCTTCGCCAGCTGCTACATGGAGCGGCATACCCCCTTGCGAGCACTCATGAACCACAGCATCGACCACAGCCATCGCGACACCGATCTGTTCGGCCTGCTCTACGGTTTCAGCTTTCGTCCCGGTGAACGTGGTCGGGAAATTGATTCGGCCAAGGCGCTGCACTACCTGCAACAGCCCGAGGACGACGAACAATTTCTCTGGTTGCACTTGAACCTGGCTCACGCCGCGTGCGAGCGCTGGATGAAAAGCCATCTGGAGTTGCCGGAGGAGTTTTTCGAAGCCTTGCATGAAGGCTCCCGGTCGACCCGCATAGAGCATGTGGACTCGGCCTTGCTGGCGGTGGTCAACGATGTGGTGTTCAACCTCAGCAGCATGGTTTCCTCGGATGTCTCGACGCTGTGGGTGTGTGCCCGCAGCCGGCTGATCATCAGCGCGCGCCTGCAACCGCTGCACTCGGTGGATAAGTTGCGGTCCTCGGTGAAGGCCGGTGAATGTTTTCGCTCGCCGCTGGAATTGCTCGTGCATCTGCTGCGCGACCAAGGCGAAGTGCTGACGCAAATCGTGCGCAAGACCAGCCAGAGTGTCGATCAGATCGAAGATGAGTTGCTCTCTTCACGCCTGTCGACCAACCGCGCTGAACTGGGTGCCAACCGCCGGGTGCTGGTGCGTTTGCAACGTCTGCTGGCGCTGGAACCGGGTTCGCTGTTGCGCCTGCTCAATCGGCCGCCGCAATGGTTGCAGAAGGAGGACGTCAAGGAGCTGCGCAAGTCCACCGAAGAGTTCGCCCTGATCATCAACGACCTCACGGCGCTGGGTGAGCGGATCAAGCTGTTGCAGGAAGAAATCGCCGCCAACCTCAACGAACAGAGCAACCGCACCCTGTTTACCCTGACCGTGGTCACGGTGCTCGCGTTGCCGATCAACATCATTGCCGGTTTCTTTGGCATGAACGTCGGCGGAGTGCCGCTGTCGGGCGACCCCGAAGGGTTCTGGATTCTGGTGGCGCTGGTGGCGACGTTTACCGTGATCGCCGGGCGCTGGGCCTTTCGCAAGCGCCAGGATTACTGAGCCCCCGAGACCTGTAGCAGCTGGCGAAGCCTGCGTCCGGCTGCGCAGCAGTCGTAAAATCAGTCACTGCGGTCTTTCAGGTAAAACGTGTGCTCAGGATTTACGACTGCTGCGCAGCCGGACGCCGGCTTCGCCAGCTGCTACAGGGTAGCGCGGTGAATTCTGATTAACGGATACGCAAAAACCCCAAACCCTGACCTGAAGCAGTCTCCCTGTAACAATTAGCAACGACTATCACTGACACACCTCCCTCCTCAGGATTGTCAGTCATGGCTACTCCTTCCTACCCAACCGATGCCCAGGCTTCCGCCAGCAGCGGTAAACCCCAACTCGACAAAAAGCCCAGTGCGTTCACGCTGGTGATTTTTTTCGGCGTGTTGGCCATCGGGCTGCTGTTTACTGCCTACAGCCTGATGCGCGACATGAACGAACTCGGCACCGTGGTGACCACCTGGACCCCGTTTCTGCTGTTGGGTGTGGCGCTACTGATTGCCCTCGGCTTTGAATTCGTCAACGGTTTCCACGACACCGCCAACGCGGTGGCGACGGTGATTTACACCAACTCGATGCCGCCGAACTTCGCGGTAGCGTGGTCCGGGTTCTTCAACTTCCTCGGTGTGCTGCTGTCCAGCGGCGCGGTGGCGTTCGGCATCATTGCCTTGCTGCCTGTGGAGTTGATTCTGCAAGTCGGCTCCTCCGCCGGTTTCGCCATGATCTTCGCCCTGTTGATCGCCGCCATCCTGTGGAACCTCGGCACGTGGTGGCTGGGTTTACCGGCTTCGTCTTCGCACACGCTGATCGGTTCGATCATCGGCGTCGGCGTGGCCAATGCCCTGATGCACGGCCGTGACGGCACCAGCGGCGTGGACTGGGCCCAGGCGACCAAGATCGGTTACGCGTTGCTGCTTTCACCGCTGGTCGGTTTTGGTTTCGCCGCGTTGCTGTTGCTGGCCCTGCGCGCGTTCGTCAAGAATCGCTCGCTGTACAAGGCCCCCAAAGGCAACACCCCGCCACCGTGGTGGATTCGCAGCATGTTGATCGTGACCTGCACCGGCGTCTCGTTTGCCCACGGCTCCAACGATGGCCAGAAAGGCATGGGCCTGATCATGTTGATTCTGGTCGGCACCTTGCCAATGGCCTACGCGCTGAACCGCGCCATGCCGGCCGACCAGGCGTTGCAGTTCGCGGCGGTGGCCGAGGTGACGCAGCAAGCGCTGGCCAAGGCCGCGCCGCAACCGGCCCCGGCCGATCCGCGCCTGGTGCTGTCCGACTACGTGCGCAGCAAGGAAGCCACGCCGCAACTGGTGCCGGCGCTCGCCGCCCTCACCGGCCGCATCGGCGCCGAGGTCAAGGGCTATGGCGCGCTGTCCAAAGTGCCGGCCGAGGCTGTGGGCAACGTGCGTAACGACATGTACCTGACCAGCGAAACCATTCGCCTGATGGACAAGAACAAGGTCGGCAACTTCGACGCCGACACCAGCAGCAAGCTGCAGCTGTTCAAGCAGCAGATCGACAACTCCACGCGGTTTATTCCGCTATGGGTCAAGATCGCCGTGGCGATTGCACTCGGGCTGGGCACCATGGTCGGCTGGAAACGCATTGTGGTGACGGTCGGCGAGAAGATCGGCAAAACCCACCTGACTTACGCCCAGGGCGCCTCGGCGGAAACCGTGGCGATGCTGACGATTGGCGCCGCGGATATGTTCGGTCTGCCGGTGTCGACCACCCATGTGTTGTCTTCTGGCGTCGCCGGGACCATGGTCGCCAACGGCGGTGGCTTGCAGATGAAGACCATCCGCAACCTGCTGATGGCCTGGGTACTGACCTTGCCGGCAGCGATCCTGTTGTCGGGCAGCCTGTACTGGTTGTTCACCCAACTGTTCTGATCGACAAACCCCTGTAGCAGCTGGCGCAGCCTGCGTCCGGCTGCGCAGCAGTCGTAAGTCCTGTGCATGCGGTATGTCTGATGGACCGCGCGTTATGGTTTTACGACTGCTGCGCAATCGGACGCAGGCTGCGCCAGCTGCTACAGGGGATTTTTTTGTCTGGCCGAAAAGCATTTCGTCGCAAATTCAGGCGATTACGCTTTTATTGATCCACCTCCCGCCGGTTTGCACTTCAGTTTGCTAACGTGTGGCCGACTCATAAGAGACTCGATGTATTCAGGAGTGGAATCGTGAATCTGTATATCAATCAGCTTCAGCAAAAAGCTGACTTCAAAGAAGCCATCTACGCTGGCGACATCTTCCTGAACACTCAGCTGCGCGCTGCCAAAGAGCTGTGTGCGTTTGCCCAGGAAAGCATCACCGCCGCGTTCGACGGCGAGACCAACCACCAGGCCCTGCACACGCTGATGCCGGTGGAAGAATTCGTAGTGCTGGTGACTCGCCTCAAGGGCCAGTTCACCAACAGCCAGCGCGCCAAGGATTTGATCTTGTCGTTCATCGACGAGATCGGCGTCGACCCGCGCGAGTACATTTTCGACGTGCCGCGCATTCGCGTGGTGCCGAACTATGACTACCTGCACGCCGGCGTCAGCTACGCCTACAAGCCGCATCGCGACACGTGGTATGGCAGCGTCGATTGCCAGATCAACACCTGGATGCCGGTGCACACCATTCGCCCCGACCAGACCATGATGATCAACGCGGGTTACTTTGATGTGCCGGTGAAGAACACCTCCAGCGAATGGAGCCTCAACGACTGGATCAACAACCAGCGGCACAAGGCCAAGGACAACCTCAAGGAGGAAGTCCGCGTGCACCCGGTGCCACTGGAGGCAATCAACACGTCCTCTGAAGTGCGCATTGCCGGCAACACCGGTGAGATGCTGATTTTCTCCGGCTCGCACCTGCATGGCACAGTCGCCAACCACACCGAACAAACCCGCTTCAGCGTGGATTTCCGCCTGATGCACCTCGATGACCTCAAGCACAAGCGCGGCGCGATCAACGTCGACAGCGCCTGCCCTGACGTCGGCGCCGGTTTCAAAGACTATTTCCACGCCCACGACTTCTCGAATTTCCAAGGAATCCAGCAATGACCAAGCGTCGCATCACGCCTGCAGAGGCCCAGTACAACGAAACCCGTGCCAACGTTCTGAAGCGCGTTGATGCCGAGTACGTGGCCGACGCGCCGTTCGTGTTCGCCAACCGCATCGGCGTAACCGCTGCACTGTCGCGCATGGAACTGTTCAAGAAAGTCGCTGAAGTACCGGGCGCGATCATCGAGTGCGGCGTGTACAAGGGCAACTCGCTGATGCTGTACATGCACTTGTCGATGATTCTGGAACCGTACGCGATCAACCGTTCGATCGTAGGCTTCGACACCTTCGAAGGCTTCCAGAGCATCGACAAGAAAGAAGACCCGGCCGACGTCAACGAGACCATGTTCTCCGACACCGACCAGTCGCTGATCCAGGACATGATCGACGCCAACGACCTGCTGCGCCCGGTCAACCGCATCCCGCGTTGCGAGCTGGTCAAGGGCGACATCGTCAAGACCGTGCCTGAGTGGGTCAAGACCCGTCCGGACCTGGTCGTGGCCATGCTGATCCTCGACACCGACCTGTACGAATCGACCAAAGTCGCGCTGGAAACCTTCCTGCCGTACATGCCTAAAGGCGCCATCGTGGTTCTGGACGAAGTCGCTTACCGCAACTTCCCGGGCGAAACCAAGGCCCTGCGCGAAGTGCTGGACCTGAACAAAATCGAACTCAAGCGTCTGCCGTTTGATTCGTGCGTGGGTTACTTCCACGTCTGACGCATAACCGTACAGCTGATACAAAACCTGTGGGAGCGAGCTTGCTCGCGATGAGGCCGGCACATTCAACATCATCGTTGACTGTCAGGTCGCCATCGCGGGCAAGCCCGCTCCCACATTTGTTATGTGTTGCAGCCCCTGTCTCAGCTGGCTTTTTGCAACGTCGCCCGACCCACCATCACCCTCTCCCGCACCACGTCATACACCCAGTGGTAAATGTAGGTGTACGGCAGGAAAAACAGCAGCACGCCGATGTCGAGCAAGAACGCCTCCCACAGGCTGGTCTTCAGCCACCAGGCAATCAGCGGCACACCGAAGGCGACCAGACCGCCTTCAAACAGCAGCGCATGGACCACCCGGACCCATGTCGTGCGCACCACGTTGTAGTGGTTGAGTACACGGTCAAACATCCCGTTGAACACTACGTTCCAGGCCAGGGCCAGCGCCGCGATGAGCATGGTGACCATACCCATGTCGAGCAACGGTTTGTTCATGATCCAGGCCAGCAACGGGGTACAGATCAGGATGGCCAGCAGTTCGAAACCAATGGCCTGGAAAACACGCTCTGTGATGGATTTGTTGGGGCTCATGGCCTGACTCCTCTGAGTGACTGTGGTTGCCATGATCCGGCATCAAGCCGATACTTCATAACCAATAACCATCGATCAAGGCGATAGTTCATGGCCTCTCACGAAGTGTTGCTCGCCTTTGTCCAGGCGGCGACCCAAGGCTCGTTTTCCGCAGCGGCGCGCAAACTGGGGCGCAGCCAGTCGACCATCAGCGCAGCAGTGGCCAGCCTGGAAATCGATTTGAACCTGGTGCTCTTTGACCGCAGCAGCCGCAAACCCAGCCTGACCCCGGCCGGGCACGTGATGCTGCAACGCGCCGAGGAAATCCTGGCTGCTACCAGTCGGCTGGAAATGACGGCCAGCCAATTGTCTGAAGGCATTGAGGCAAAACTGACCGTGGCGATTTCCGACACCTATCAATCCGACCGGTTCGAAGCGGTGCTCAGTGCGTTCGAGCAACGCTATCCGGACCTGGAGCTCGAATGCCTGATTGCCGAATGCGATGACCTGATAGCGCTGGTGCAACGGGGACGGGCGCACGTGGCGTTCGCGGAAATGAAGGACAGCTACCCTCCGAGCCTGGTCAGCTCTACCGTCGAAGAGCGCACGGAAATTGCACTGTTCGTCTCCCCTGCGCATCCCTTGGCGGCGCTCGATCATATCGACCAGCATGTATTGCAACAGCACCGGGAGCTGCGCCTGGCCACCATCGTCAATCCGTATGAAAGCCGGGCGAAGGGTCGCGTCTGGTCGGCGCCGAGTTACTTGATGCTGTTGGAAATGGCCCAGGGCGGATTTGGCTGGGCGTCGTTGCCGCGGTGGCTGGTGGAGCGTTATGGCCAGGGTTCGTTGCAGGAACTTCAGGTGCGCGGCTGGCCGAAACCGGTGTTTGTCGATGCGTTGTGGTCACGCCAATATCCGCCGGGGCCAGCGGGGAGTTGGTTGTTGAGCAAGATGCTGGAGTGAAGGTCCTTTGGCCTTTTCGCGGACAAGCCATGCTCCTACAGGTTAAACGCAAACCCCGTAGGAGCATGGCTTGCCCGCGATGAGGCCCGGCCCGACACATCACATCACCCCAACGCCTTTATGCGCGCTTCCAGAAACCGCCGCTCCGGCACCTGCTGCGTCAGTTCCAGCGCCCGCTCATACGCGGCCCGCGCCTCCTCCACCCGTCCCAACTGCCGATAAAACTGCGCCCGCGCCGAATGCGCCAGGTGGTAATCCAGCAATTCGCCGCGATCCAGAATCGCCTCCACCAACGTCAGCCCCGCCAACGGTCCATCGCGCTGGGAGATCGCCGCTGCCCGGTTCAACTCGATCACCGGCGATGGCACCATCCGCAACAGCAAGTCATACAGACCGACAATCTGCGGCCAGTCCGTGGCTTGCGGCGCTGACGCCTCGGCATGCACCGCCGCAATGGCCGCTTGCAGGCAATACGGCCCAAAGCGCTGCAGGGTCAGCGCCCGTTCCACCAGGGCGCAACCCTCGGCGATCATCCCCGCATCCCACAATGAACGGTCCTGCTCATCCAGCACGATCAACTCGCCGCTTGCCGAAGTCCTGGCCAGGCGCCGTGACTCATGCAGCAACATCAGCGCCAGCAACCCCATGACCTCCGGCTCGGGCAGCAACTCCAGCAGCAAACGCCCCAGCCGAATGGCCTCGCGCGTCAGGTCTTCGCGCGTCACTTCAGCACCGATGGAGGCCGAGTAACCTTCGTTGAACACCAGGTAAATCACCCGCAACACGCTGTCGAGGCGCTCGGGCAATTCCTTCAGCGTCGGCACTTGATAAGGGATTTTCGCATCGCGGATTTTCGCTTTCGCCCGCACGATGCGCTGAGCGATGGTGGCGGGCGCCGAGAGAAACGCCCGGGCGATTTCCTCTGTGGTCAGGTCGCAGACTTCGCGCAAGGTCAACGGCACTTGAGCATCTGCGGCCAGTGCCGGGTGACAACAGGTGAAGATCAGCCGCAGGCGATCATCTTCCACGTCTTCGGCACTCCAGTCGGCCTGTTCCAGCGCCTCCAGTTGAGCGATCAGCAGCGGTTGCGCCGCGACAAACCGCGCACGCCGACGTAACGCATCGATGGCCTTGAAGCGCCCGGTGGACACCAGCCAGGCGCGGGGATTGTCCGGCACGCCATCACGCTGCCAGCGCTCCACCGCCACGAAAAAGGCCTCGTGCAGGGCCTCTTCAGCGAGATCGAAATCGCCGAGCAATCGGATCAGCGTCGCCAGGATCCGCCGCGACTCTTCGCGGTAAACCTGCTCGACCCGAGCCGGCACCGACTCGCCCGGCATCAAGGATTCAACTGGCGAACGGGGCGCACCTCAACACAACCGACACGGGCCGCCGGGATGTCCCCGGCGACCTGGATCGCTTCATTGAGGTCCTTGGCATCGATCAGGTAGAAGCCGGCCAACTGCTCCTTGGTTTCGGCGAACGGACCGTCGGTGATCGACATCTTGCCGTTACGCATGCGCACAGTGGTCGCGGTCTGCACCGACTCCAGCGCTTCGGCCGCCACCATGCGGCCACTACCCTGAATCGACTCGGCGTAGGCCATGCACTCGGCGTCCTTGGGACTGTCAGGCAATGAGTGCAACGCCTGTTCGTTGCTGTACACCAGGCATAGGTACTTCATGTGACTCTCCTGAATCGAACGGATCAACTATGGCTGCAGATTGACGCCTTGGCGAAATTCCCGACGATCAGGGCTCCAGATTGAAGAGCGTGGTGCCGCTGACCATGTCGAACGGGGCCGACCAATGTTCGTGGACAATCCGCCATTGCCCGCCGTCGCGGCGATAGCAGGCGGTCACGCGCATCCAGCAGGCCTGGGTCTCGCCCTTGTCGTTGGTGCCACCGCAATGGGCCAGCCAATGGGCGAAGGCGACGTGCTCGTCCGCCACAATGTTCATATGATCGAAATCAAACTGATGCTGGCCCTGGCACATTTCCATGCACTCCAGCCAATGCGCGCGGTACGCGGCCTTGCCCCGGAACTGCAAGGCCTTGACTGCGTCGTAGGAGACGATGTCGTCGGCATACAGCGCCATGATTTTATCGACGTTTTTAGAAATGACTGCCTGACGATAGGTGTCGATCAGGGTCTGGATTTCATTGGTAGCGCTCATGGTGGTTCTCCGTGTTTTTGTTGTGAAGACACCCTTAGTCGTTCGGCCAAACGGCAAATCGACAACCAAATAAAAATAATCCATCTGCGCAAACTCGCTAAAATCCAAGACCCATTCGTGTTGGAAAAAGGACACTCCAGTGACAGCCCGACTCGTGCCATACGACAGCCTGAACGCACTCCAGCGCCAGCAGGTCGAGGCCATCGAAGTTCATCAGGAACAAATCAAATTTTCCGGCGACATTCACGGTGCATTGCACACCTTGCTGTCCAGACCGGGCCCGGGCGTCAAAGGGTTTGCGCTACTGGTCGAAGACGTTCCGGTCGCCTTCCTGCTGCTCAAGCGCCCGCCCGTGCTGCCGGCCTGGGCCGATGAACACAGCGCCACCTTGCATGCGCTGCAAGTGGATCAACACGCTCAAGGCAAAGGCTACGGCAAGGCCTGCCTGCAAGCGCTGCCGGACGTGGCGCGCCAGGCGTTTCCGGAAATAAAGGGGCTGGAGTTGTCGGTGGATGCGGACAACCAGGCGGCCATCGCGCTCTACGCAAAATTCGGCTGGGTCGACAGTGGTGAAGCGTACAAGGGCCGGATCGGGTATGAACGGCGGATGGGGCTGGTTTTCTGAGGCTCTACTGACCAACACCGAACCAATGTAGGAGTGAGCCTGCTCGCGATTGCAATTTGTCAGTCACATCAATGTTGAATGTGCCGACGCTATCGCGGGCAGGCTCACTCCTACAGGGGGATCTTCGGCGGTCTTATAAATCCAGCACCATCTCGTGCCAGGCCATCCCGCCATGGTCCGAAGCCGACGGTTTGACGTAGGCAAAGCCAAACCCAGCGTACAACGGGACATGCCGCTCCTTGCACATCAGGTGGATGTGGGTCTTGCCCAACGCACGCATCCGCTCGATGAACTCGCCCATCAACCGCTTCGCCAACCCCAGCCCCTGATAATCCGGGTGTACCACCACCGACATGATCACGACTTGCGGACCGGCCGGGTCGTGGCCGATCAGTTCCTTGAACGCTTCGTCCGACATTTCCACCTGAAACGCCGCACCGGAGTTGATGAAACCGGCTACAACGCCGTCGACTTCGGCCACGATGAAACCTTCGGGCCAGGTGGCGATGCGGGTGGCGATTTTTTCCCGGGTGGCGGCTTCATCGCCTTCGTAGGCAACGGTTTCAATGGCGTAGCAGCGGTCCAGATCAGTGGCGGTGACGTTGCGGATGACGGTGTTCATGGCAGCTCGGAATCAGCGTGGGAAAGGCTGGGGATCATAAATCAGCACCCGCGCGACAGCGAGAGACGATTCTACTAATCAGTCTCTCGCCGTCTTGTTTACGCTTTGATCGGCAACCAGATTTCCAGCTTGCCGGTGTTGAGCTTGGGGTTGAAGTCTTCGCTGTAGCGCTCGAACTCCGGGGCAACCAACAGCTCGCGCCCAGACTGAGGCAGCCACGTGCCATGGATGTATTGGAAGGTTTGCGGCAAGGCGGCCAGCGGCCCTTTGTGTTCGAACACTACGTATTGCTGGGGCTGCACCTCTACCCAGCGGTATGTGTCCGGTAAGTCATCGAGCTTGCTGATCTCGACCCCGGCGATGTAATCGAAACCGCCCTTGCCGTCGAAATTGCAGCAGACGCCGTAGGTCATTTCGCCTTTTTGCCCCGGCACCTTGCCAATGTGGGGACTGAATTTTTCCCAGAGGTCGGGAATGCCTTTCACGGTTTGTTGGGTAAATGCCCCGCCAAACCCCGCTATCAGCAGGAAGTGACCGTGTTCGAAGCGCGGTTCCGACACTTCGGCGCGTATTTGTTCATCCATGACTCGACTCCTTGGGCTAAAAAGTGGGTTCGGCTGGGAGTATAGAAGCCAAACCCGATTCGCCCAGTTACAGGGCGTGCAACTGTTCGACGGCACCCGCCCCCACAAACTCGTTGTAGCCCGATAGAATCACGTAGACCGCGAAATAGCAGAAGATCGCCGCCGATGCCATGTACGAGTAGCGCAGCAATTTGTCGCCCAGCAACTTGCCGCCGTGGCTGGCAGCGAAGCACAGGCCGGCGCTCCAGAGCAGTCCGGCGCAAAGAAAACCGCCGAGAAACAGCGCCGAGCTGAGGGCGCCACCGCCGCCGGAACGGGCAATCAGCGTGCCGCCGACTGCCGCGAACCACAGGATGGCGCTGGGCGAGGACATGGCGAGGAAGATCCCGCGGAAAAACTCTTTGCGATGGGAGTTCTGCCCCACCTCTTCGGCCTGGGCCAAGGCCGCTTCGTGGTGAATCGCCGAATAGATCATCTTCGCCGCGAAATAGATCAGCAACGCCGAACCGCCGATCCACAGTACCCAACGCACGGTTTCGTATTGCAGCAAAACGGTCATGCCCGCCAACGCCAGCACCGCGTAGATCAGGTCGCCGACACAGGTCCCCAACCCCAGCGCAAAGCCCTGAAAATAGCCGCGCTGCATGGCCAATGTGATCATCGCGATATTGGCCACGCCGATATCCAGGCACAGCGAAAGGCTCAGCAAGAAGCCGCTGGTGAATTCCATCAACCGATTTCCTTCGGACAAATTTGTTTACGCAGTGGCTGGACAGTGTGCCACATCAGCCCTTATCTTCCGCAACAGGCCACCGCAGTGGCCAGCGTCGCTCGGACGGTTCCGGGCGCTTACGTTATTCGAGGCAACAATGGCCGAACAAGGTTCGCCGCGCCGCTTTGCGCGCATAGATCGACTCCCCCTTACGTTTTCAACATCACTGCCGAGCTGAAGATGGCCGCCCGTCGTCGTGGCGAAGACATCATCGACTTGAGCATGGGCAACCCTGACGGTGCCACGCCGCCGCACATTGTCGAAAAACTCGTACAGGTCGCCCAGCGCGAAGACACCCACGGCTACTCGACGTCCAAGGGCATTCCGCGTCTGCGCCGGGCGATTTCCAACTGGTACAAGGATCGCTACGAGGTCGACATCGACCCGGAAAGCGAAGCCATCGTCACCATCGGTTCCAAGGAAGGCCTGGCGCACTTGATGCTGGCCACCCTCGATCAGGGCGACACCGTTCTGGTGCCCAACCCCAGCTATCCGATTCACATCTACGGTGCCGTGATTGCCGGCGCCCAGGTGCGTTCGGTGCCGTTGATTCCGGGCGTGGACTTCTTCGCCGAACTGGAACGAGCCATTCGCGGCTCGATCCCGAAACCGAAAATGATGATCCTCGGCTTCCCGTCCAACCCTACTGCTCAATGTGTGGAGCTGGATTTCTTTGAGCGCGTGATCGCCCTCGCCAAGCAGTACGACGTTTTGGTGGTACACGACCTGGCTTACGCCGACATCGTCTACGACGGCTGGAAAGCCCCCTCGATCATGCAAGTGCCGGGCGCCAAGGACATTGCGGTGGAGTTTTTCACCCTGTCCAAGAGCTACAACATGGCGGGTTGGCGGATCGGTTTCATGGTCGGCAATCCGGAACTGGTCAACGCCCTGGCGCGGATCAAGAGTTACCACGACTACGGCACGTTCACTCCGCTGCAAGTCGCGGCGATTGCGGCGCTGGAAGGCGACCAGCAATGCGTCAAGGACATCGCCGAGCAGTATCGGCAGCGGCGTAACGTGCTGGTCAAAGGTCTGCATGAACTGGGCTGGATGGTCGAGAACCCGAAGGCGTCGATGTACGTCTGGGCCAAGATTCCCGAGGCGTATGCGCACCTCGGCTCGCTGGAATTCGCCAAGAAACTGCTGGCCGAGGCCAAGGTCTGCGTTTCGCCAGGCGTGGGGTTTGGTGAGTATGGGGACGATCATGTGCGCTTCGCGCTGATCGAAAACCAGGACCGGATTCGTCAGGCGGTGCGCGGGATTCGCGGGATGTTCAGGGCGGATGGGTTAGTCGCCAAAACCAACTGACAACACATAACACTGTGGGAGCCGGGCTTGCCCGCGATGCAGACAACTCGGTTTAACGTCAGACCGAGTCGATGCCATCGCAGGCAAGCCAGCTCCCACATTTGTTTTGCGGTGTTGCTTAAACGAACAGCGACAACAGCAGGATAAAGCACAGGCCCACCACGGACAGGATGGTTTCCATCGCGGTCCAGGTCTTGAAGGTTTCCGCCACGGTCATGTTGAAGTACTGCTTCACCAGCCAGAAACCTGCGTCGTTGACGTGAGACAGGATCAACGAACCGGCACCGGTGGCCAATACCAGCAGCTCACGGTTCACACCCGGAATCATCCCCACCACCGGCACCACAATGCCCGCACCGGTAATGGTTGCCACGGTCGCCGAACCGGTCGCGATACGAATCACCGCCGCCACCAGCCACGCCAACAGAATCGGCGAAATCTGTGCATTCACCGCCATGTGGCCGATCACGTCACCCACACCGCTGGTCACCAGCATCTGCTTGAAGCCACCACCGGCACCGATGATCAGAATGATCGCGGCGGTCGGCGCCAGGCTCGCGTCCAGCCATTTCATCATTTGGCTGGAACCGATGCCCTGCTTGTAGCCGAAGGTGTACAGCGACAGCAGCAATGCCAGCAGCAATGCCGAAATCGGGTGACCGATCAGGTCCATGAAAGCGCGGAAGATGTTGCCATCGGGCAGCACCACGTCGGCAAACGTCTTGAGCAGCATCAGGAACACCGGCAGCAGCACGGTCACCAGAGTGATGCCGAAGCTCGGCAGTTCAGCCGAATCCGTTTCGCGCGCCAGTTGATCCACCAGCTCCTGGTTCGGATGACCGGGAATGTGCTTGGCAATGAACGTACCAAAGATCGGGCCAGCGATGATGGCGGTTGGCAGTGCAACGATCAGACCGTACAGAATGGTTTTACCGATGTCGGCACCGAACACACCGATCGCCAGCAGCGGACCCGGGTGCGGCGGCACCAGGCCGTGTACGGCGGACAGGCCGGCCAGCAACGGGATACCGATCTTGATGATCGACACGCCGGTGCGGCGGGCCACGATGAACACCAGCGGAATCAGCAGCACAAAGCCGATTTCGAAGAACAGCGGAATGCCGACCAGGAACGCGGCGAACATCATCGCCCACTGCACCTTGTCCTTGCCGAAGGCGCGGATCAACGTCTGCGCAATCTGATCCGCACCGCCTGATTCGGCCATCATTTTGCCGAGCATGGTGCCCAGCGCGAGGATGATGCCGACGAAACCCAGCACGCCACCGAAGCCGTCCTGGAACGCCTTGATGATGGTGCCTATCGGCATGCCGGAGGTCAGCCCGAGGAAGGCTGCGGCGATGATCAGTGCGAGGAATGGGTGCAACTTGAACTTGGTGATCAAGACGATAAGCCCGATCACCGTGACCACTGCATCGAGCAGCAGGAACGTCTCGTGGGACATGCCAAACATTAGGGGTGTCTCCTGGTTGTTGTTGTTATTAAAGCGGGTAATTCGCACGCCATCAGGACAGCGCTATCTTTTCCGGGAACGCTCATACAGCGTGTTTCAGGCCATGGGCCTGCCACCAGACATGCGCCTGTGCGGCCAATTGCTCGACGCTGTAGACCGATGCATCCAGCGCCAGGGTCAACGGCTCGCCCACGGGCGATTCGAGGGTGGCGAACTGGCTTTCGATCAATGTCGACGGCATGAAGTGGCCCGGGCGGTGGGACACGCGGTCAGCGGCGACTTCAGGGGTCAGTTCAAGGAACACGAAACCCAGGCCCGGCAAGGCACTGCGCAAGCGCTCGCGATAAATGTGCTTGAGGGCCGAGCACGTCAGCACCGGGCGTTCGCCCTTGGCATCGATGCGGCGCAGTTCATCGCACAGGCTGTCGAGCCAGCCGGCACGGTCTTCGTCGTTCAGGGGGATACCCGCGCTCATCTTTTCGATATTGGCGGCAGGGTGGAAAGTATCGCCTTCAATGGCAGTGGCGCCGCTGAGTTGGCACAAGGCCTCGCTGACGCACGTCTTGCCGCAACCGGCAACGCCCATGATGACCAGGGCGGTGATGGGATGATTCATGTAACACCTCAGCGCGCAGACAGCGCTACCTTTGCCAGTTATGACACTAGACCAAAAGCAGTAGTTGCCGACGCCTTCTTGTCATTTTTGTGGGTTGCAGCATGTTCGTTCCCAACGCCAAGAAGCGAGGTTCAGGCAAAACTCGCTTACGCATTTGCAGCTGCTTCGGGACAGCGCTACCTTAGTGCCTTGAATTTTGTTTGGCAAGCCGTCGATGACCCCAACTAAAAACGATAAAAATACGCGCACCACTGGCCGCCCTACCCTCAATGAAGTTGCCCGACTGGCCGGCGTCAGCCCGATCACCGCCTCCCGCGCCCTGCGTGGCGTCAGCACGGTGGCCACCGAACTGGTGGAAAAAGTCCAGAAAGCCGCGCTGGAACTCAACTACGTGGTCAACCCCGCCGCCCGCGCCCTGGCCTCGGCCCAGAGCCATTCGGTGGTGGTGTTGGTGCCTTCATTATCCAACTTGCTGTTCATCGACACCCTGGAAGCCATTCATCAGGTTTTGCGCCCCAAAGGCTTCGAAGTGCTGATCGGCAACTTCCATTACTCGCGCGATGAAGAAGAAAACCTGCTGCGCAACTACATGGCGTATCAGCCTCGCGGTCTGTTGCTGACCGGTTTCGACCGCACCGAAAGTTCGCGGCGGATGATCGAGGCGAGCAACATCCCGTGCGTGTACATGATGGAACTGGACAGCGCGGCCGGCGTGAACTGCGTCGGCTTCTCACAACTGGCGGCCGGCGAAACCGCTGCCGGGCACTTGCTGTCCCGTGGCCGCAAGCGCTTGGCCTACATCGGCGCACAACTGGACCAGCGCACCTTGTTGCGCGGCGAGGGTTTTCGCAAAGCCCTGCAAAAGGCCGGTTTGTACGACCCTGATCTGGAAGTGCTGACCCCGCGCGCCTCCTCCGTCGGATTAGGCGGAGAACTGTTCCTGCAACTGCTGGCCAGTCACCCCGATGTCGATGCGATCTTTTTCGGCAACGACGACCTGGCCCAGGGCGCACTGCTCGAAGCCCTGCGCCATGGCATCAAGGTGCCGGAACAAATAGCCATCCTCGGCTTCAACGACCTGCCCGCCTCCGCCCACATGGTCCCGCGCCTGAGCAGCATCAACACACCGCGAGAGGCCATCGGCCGGCGCTCGGCGGAATTGATGCTGACCCTGATGGCCGGGAATAGCGTGGCCAAACCGGTGCAAGACATGGGGTTTGAGTTGAAGGTGCGCGAAAGCACGTGATTACGTTTTCAACTAACCTTAAAGTCCCGAAGCGTATTCGCTAACGGAGTAGCTCAATGGACCCTGTACTGAAGATTCTCGGCAAAGCCTCGTCAATCAATGTCAGAAAAGTCCTCTGGACCTGCGAGGAACTGGGCATCGCCTACGAACGCGAGGACTGGGGCAGCGGTTTTGCCTCAACCCATAGCCCGGAATTCCTCAGGTTCAACCCCAATGCCCAGGTGCCAGTGATCATCGACGGCACCGTCGTGCTGTGGGAATCCAACACCATCTGCCGCTATCTGACCGGCAAACACCACAACACTCACCTGCTGCCACACGAACCGCTGGCGCGCGCGCGCGTGGAGCAATGGATGGATTGGCAAGCAACCGACCTCAATTCGTCCTGGAGCTACGCGTTTAGCGCATTGGTGCGCAAAGACCCGGAATATCAGGACCCGCATCGCATCGCCGTCGGCCTGCGTGGCTGGAACCAGAAGATGGACATTCTTGCCCATCAGCTCTCGGCAACCGGGGCGTTTGTCACCGGGTCCGAGTTCACGCTGGCGGACATTGTCGTCGGGCTGTCCGTCAATCGCTGGTTGATGACGCCGATGGAACGGCCGGACTTCCCCGTCATCGACGAGTATTTTCAGCGCCTGGCCCAACGCCAGGGCTTCTTGAAACACGGATGTAACGGCCTGCCTTGACGGCGCCGCGGTAGATCTCTGCCGCCTGACGGCAACCCCTGACCGCCGGACCTGCGCCCTCCCCTTGCAAAGCCTTTGCAAACCCGAGGCTTTGCGCTGCGGCACAGTATTTGCTCCTGCCCATCGGTCAGCCATTACCCACAGGTCTACCCATCATGTTGGTCAGTGCAAAACAAGTCCAAATGCTTCCCCTGCCCAAGCGTCCCGGCGAAGATCCGGCAGCCGAAGCCGCCGCCGGTCTGCAAAGCGGCTTGCAGGGTGCAATGATGCAGGCACTGCAAACCAACGTGCAGGCGCAGGTGCAATCGTCCGCGACCCAACAGGCCACGCAACAAGTCAGTGATGCGAGCAAAATCAGCGACAACGTTGATGAAGCGTTCGCCAAGACCCGCGTGGCGCTGCAAGCCGCCGATCCGTCCAAAGTTCCGGCCGATGTCAAAGCCCAGTCCTCCGACAGCGCGGCCATGACCGACTTCAAGAACTACATGAGCAAAACGCCGGAACAGCGTCTGCGCGACAGTATCCTGAAGGAAATGGGTATTACCGAGGAAGACTTGAAAGCCATGCCGCCGGAGAAACAACAGGCAGTCGCCCAGGAAATCGCCGATCGCCTGCAGGACAAGATGAAACTGGCGCAGGTCGAGAAAGAAGCCGGCAGTAGCGAAAAAAGCGGCACTCAAGTAGTCGACAAGTTCCTGGCATCGCTTTAACGGCACATACCACACCCGTTTTGTAGCCGCTGGCGCAGCCTGCGTTCGGTTGCGCAGCAGCCGTAAATCCGGTTTACGCGGTCCGACAGAAGAACCGGGCATTCGGATTTTACGGCTGCTGCGCACCCGAACGCAGGCTGCGCCAGCTGCTACAGCGAATGTGTCGCTGCGAGAGTCAGTTCAGTTGCAACGTCGAGTTGAACTGGCTGATCGCATCGACGACGTGCCCGATAAACTACAAACTTGCACTCACCTTGGTCGCCACCTCCCCCGGCACCCAAGCCTTCCACACCTGCGGCTGCTCACGTAAAAACGCCTGCGCCACCTCACGCGGTGGCAGGCGTTTTTCGCTCATTTGCCCCAGCGTCCGGTTCAGCAAATCGATCGGCAAATCGACCTTTTCAAAGAACGCCACCAGGTCCGGGTACTGCGCCTTGAACGGCGCAGACACACCGATGGCCAGGCTGGCAGGCATCGAGCGCGTGCCCTTGGGATTGGGATTGCTGGCATCAGCCAAGGTCTTCCAGGCGTCGGCGTCGAACGGCGGCTCGTCCAGTTTCACCAGTTTGAAGCGCCCCAACAGCGGCGTTGGCGACCAGTAGTAGAACAACACCGGTTTGCCACGGCGGATCGATGAAGCTACCTCGGCATCCAGCGCCGCACCCGAGCCGGTGCGGAAGTTGACGTAGCTGGCGGTCAGGTCATACGCCTTGAGCTTCTGGCTGTTGACGATCTCCGACGTCCAGCCCGTGGGGCTGTTGAGGAAGCGACCACGGCTCGGGTCTTCCGGGTCGCGAAACACATCCTTGTACTTCGCCAGGTCTGCAACGGATTTCAGTTCCGGGGCCAACGGTTTGATGCCACGTTCCGGGTCGCCCTTGATCACGTATTCCGGCACCCACCAACCTTCGGTGGCACCTTTGACGGTATCACCCAAACCAAACACCTTGCCCTCGGCAGAGGCCTTGACCCACGCCGGACTGCGCCCGGCCCACTCTTCGCCGATCACCTGAATGTCGTTTTTGGCCAGCGCCGCCTCAAGACTGACGGTGCTGCCCGGCAACGTGTCGGTCGGGTAGCCGTAACCTTTCTCGACAATCAGGCGCAGGATTTCGGTGATGAGGCTGCCGCTCTCCCACGTGATATCGCCGAAGTGAATCGGCGCGGTTTTCTCCGTCGCCGATACCGCGCCGACGCTAAGGCTCAGCGCCAACAGCGAACTGCCGAGCAGGGTTTTGATCGATCTCATGCGGACCTCTTGTCTAACAGGAGTTGGTTGGCGCTGTGGCGATCGCACAGCGCTTGGGAGCGGGTCATGTAAACGCTGACCGAACGCTGGGAAATGCCCAGCTCGACGGCGATTTGCGGGTAGGTCAAACCGTCGACGCGAGCCAGCAGGAAGGTCGAACGGACCTTGCCCGGCAAACGCTGCAGGCTGTGATCGAGGCGGTTCAAGGCTTGTGAGACCTGCGCGAGTTCTTCGGGCGAAGCGGCGCAATCCGCATCGATCTGCTGCAGATGCCGGCGCTCCAGATCCGCACGCCGCCAGCGCTGATAGAGCAGGCGTTGGGCGATGGTGGTGAGCAAGGCGCGGGGTTGGCGAATCGCGCTCAGACCGGGCGCTTCAAGCAGTTGTACGAAGGTGTCGGCGGCAATATCTTCGGCGCCCGCCACGTCGTGCAGATGACGGCGCAGGTAAGTGCAGAGCCAGCGGTAGTGGGCGCGGAACAAGCCGTCCACAGAGTGACGATGGGATAGATCGGGGCCGGACATAGGGGCTCCTGGGTTAGGGGTCGCTGAATGTCCGGTGATCCGGTGGTGCGATCCTAACAAGGAGCCTTATTCTTTAATAATATTTAAAAGGCATTTTTATATGCTTTTTAAGAATTTCAACGCAAGCGACCATAACCCGACATTTCAGCCTCTTGCTGGTAGTCGAGTACCACCTGATAGTCGCTTTCCTCTGCGGGCAGTACTTCCTCAAGTCCGAGGATTTCGACGACGTCAGGCAATTCTTTCAAGGTTTGATTCATGACGAGCCGAATCTGTTCAACCTCTTGATCACTCGCCGCCGCCGTCGTGATAAAGGGCAACGTCGGACTCAATGCACTGCGCGCGATGACGTGCAGCCCCGCGACCTCTTCTTCGGCGTACCGCGCCAGATAGGCGTAAGTGACGCTATCAATGGCCGCCAGGTCGGCCAGGTCTTCACGCAGCCAGCGCAGGCTTTCGCGGTGGCTGCCGCTGATGGCCACGCTGGCAAAGAACTGGCCATCGCGATGCAGCGGTGCCAGTCGATGGCGCAGCAGGTTCATGCCGCTGTTGGAATCTTCACCATTGATCACGCCACGACTGTCGCAAAAGTCGGGCAAGGTCCGCCGAGCGTCATCGGCACGACTCAACAGCAAGCTGCAATGGTTGCCGCCGCTGCTGTCCGGCAGTTCATAGCGAGGCCGTCCGATCACCCGGACCCGCCCGCGCAGCGCCGTCATCAGCGGATAGCCGCAGGTTTGGGTCAGCAGCAGATGCGGAGAGAGCCAGAGGTCTGTCAGTGACAGGTCTTTGGCATCAAGACGATCGCTGCCGAGCCGTTCAAGGATTCGCGTCAACCAGCGTTCATTGGCCTGGCGGATCGGCTCTGGCGCGACGTACATCAGTAATTCGGCAATGTGTTGAGTCATCGAAATCTTCCACACAACCAGTAACCCTGTGGGAGCGGGCTCGCCCGAGATAGCGTTAGACCAGTCATCAGATGCGTTGGATGTGAAAAAAGCAATCGCGGGCAAGCCCGCTCCCACAGGGTTCAATGGTGACTATGCATTAGCTAAACGGATGCTGTGGGCTGTCGATGGCCCTCACACCGTTCTCACGCCACAACTGCCCATAACCCTGCACCAGAAATCCGCCACTGCGCGCCAGCCACTGCTCGCGGCGTGCCCGGTAAGCACGTGGCAAGTCGTACCACGCCAACCCCGGCAAGTCGTGATGCACCAGATGAAAATTGAGGTTCAGGAACAGCCAGCGCCATGGCCACCCGGCCTCGTTGAGCACCGTACGCTGCTCGGGTTCGGCATGCGGGCGATGCTCATAATAGGAGCGAATCATCGCAATCGACAGCGCCGGCACGCTGATCAGGAACAGGTAATGCCACACCGGCAACACGCTGTAGCGGGCGATGAACACCAGCATCAGAATCGTCAGTGCGCCATGGCTCAGCCACATCAGCCACGCCTGTCGCTGACCGGCTTTCAGTCGCTGGCACTCCTCCCGGGCCAGTGCCAGCAAGGCCAGCGGCGCACCGAGAATCAAGCGCCCCAGGACGGTTTTGTTCAGCCAGTGCAGGCCCTGTTCGAACAGCGAACGGCCCTGCCACTGTTCGACGCTCAGGTAGCGACTTTCCGGATCGCGACCCGGCAGGGTCAGGTCTTCGTCACGGTGATGCAGCAAATGGCTGTCGCGATAAAGGGTGTAGGGATACCAGACGGCGAACGGTGCATAACCGAGGACTTTGTTCAGCGAGGTCCAACGGGTCGGGTGACCGTGCAGCAATTCGTGCTGCACCGACAACCACAGCACCAGCAACGGAATCAGTAGCAGGGTGCTCCACCACACGCCCAAACGGTCACCCGCCAGGACAATACTGAACCAGCCGCCATACACGCCGATCAACAACAGCCAGGTCGGCCATTCGGTGCGGGCCGTCAGGCGTTGACGCAGGGTTTCGATTTCTTCTCGATGGGCACTGTCGAAGTAATGGGGCATGGCGTTGCTCAGATCGGGACCAGTCCCCTTCTGTGCAATAGCCTTGGGAAATCTTGCAGATTATTTGGCTATTTTTCGTTAGACCTGCCGCAGGAGCCCGATTGCCGGGCTCCCTTGTCGCAGGATCAATGACCGAACACATCCACCTTCTTGGCCTTCTTGTCTGCGCGCTTTTCGATGGCGGTTTTCGCCGGCTTTTTCTTCGCTGCTTTCTTCGAATCCATACCTTTGGACATGATGCGTACTCCACTCACAGGGATGTGAGATCAGGTATACACCTATCGCTGCGCGCGCGTTCTTTTATAATCGCCCGCTTTGCACACCGACAGCCCAAACCATGCCAGACACTCAGTACACCGTGCTCGACGAGCCGCTATGGCCGCTGATGAACAAGTTTTATCGCGCTCACCAATCGTCGATGAAAGCCGTGCGCGACGCTCGATTGTGGGTCGCCCGGCGCGAAGAAATCGTCGGCGCATTGTGTTTGCGGCCGGTAGCGGGCGGGCATTGGTTGACGGGGCTGTTCGTTGATCCGGCCTGTCGCGAGCAAGGGGTGGCCGGCGCGTTGATCGCAGCGGCGGTCAAGGACCTTGAACTGCCGGTGTGGCTGTTTTGCCATCCGGATTTGCGTGATTTTTATGAACGTCGCGGCTTTGTTTTCGATCCACAAATGCCTTACGCCATGGTCGAACGCCTGAGCCGCTATGCCCGCAGCAAACCGATGATTGCGATGGGGCTGGAACCGCGCACAACCTGAACACACCGCCGCTCCTACAAGGATTGGGGGCGCCTACAGGATCAATCGTCGGCGTTGGGATCAAGGTCCGGGAACATGACTTCGGTAAACCCGAACTTGCTGAAGTCGGTAATGCGCGACGGGTACAGACGGCCGATCAGGTGATCGCATTCATGCTGCACCACACGCGCATGAAACCCTGAAGCCGTGCGCACGATCGGCTCGCCCTTGGGGTCGACACCCTCGTAGCGAATTTGCTGGTAACGTTGCACCGCGCCACGCAGGCCGGGCACCGACAGGCAGCCTTCGAACCCCTCCTCCATCAACGGGCTCAGCGGCGTGATCAACGGGTTGATCAGAATTGTCTGCGGCACCGCTTCGGCGTCGGGATAGCGCTCGCTGTGCTCGAAGCCGAAGATCACCAATTGCAGGTCGACACCGATTTGCGGCGCCGCCAGGCCGACCCCACCGACGCTTTCCATGGTCTGGAACATGTCGTCGATCAGCTGCCACAGCTCGGGGCTGTCGAACATTTCGGCTGGCACCGGCGGAGCAATGCGCAGCAGGCGCTCATCGCCCATTTTCAGGATTTCACGGATCATTTGATGACTTCGTCAGTGGGTGTTTTAACCGAATGATCGCGTCCCAGCCCGGAAACGTGATGTTTCTCTTCGTGGCCAGGACCGTGCTCGCCGGCAACCTTCTCGCCCGGGTCCTTGCCCTCGCGCGACATGTGCTCGATCACCGCATTCATCTCCGCACCGAGCAACAGCACTGCGGCTGAAATATAGAAGTACAGCAACAGCACGATGATCGCGCCGATACTGCCATACATGGCGTTGTAGTTGGCGAACTCCTTGACGTACAAACCAAAGCCCAGCGACGCGATGATCCACACCACCACCGCCAGCACCGAGCCCGGGGTGATGAAGCGAAACTCCTGTTTGACATCGGGCATGACGTAGTAGATCAACGCCACCGCGACCATCAACAGAATCACGATGACCGGCCAGCGAACGATGGTCCACAAGGTGACGATAAAGTCTTCAAGGCCAACTTGCGAGGCAATCCAGCCCATGACTTGCGGCCCGAGGACCATCAGCGCGGCGGCGGCCAGCAGCATCCCGGCAATGCCGACGGTGTAAATGACCGACAGTGGAAAACGCTTCCATATCGGCCGGCCTTCGACCACATCGTAGGCGGCGTTCATCGCACTCATCATCAGCCGCACACCGGCAGAGGCGGTATACAGCGCAATCACGATACCCACCGAGAGCAAGCCGCCCTTGGATTGCTGGAGCTGGTCAATCACCGGGTTGACCTGTTCCAGCGCCTGGGGCGGCAAGACCAGTTCCGATTGCAGGCGCAGCCAGGAGAAAAAGTCCGGCAGGTGCAGGAAACCGATCAGGGCAATCAGGAACAGGATGAAGGGAAACAGCGAAAACAACATTTGATAGGCCAGCGCCGAGGCATAGGTCGACATTTCATCGTCGATGAACTCGGTGACCGTGCGCATCATCACACGGTGCAGGGGCAGGCCTCTCATGTCCGGGAAAATCATTAGCGTCTCCATTCGCCGCAAGAGGGTTGAAGTCGTGGCGACTCAGGGGGCTGATTTCTACATCAAAGTAGCCTACTTGGCGACTTTGAAACAATTTCCTGGTTCAAGTTCAGGCTGACACAAAAACGGCCATCGCTGGATGGCCGTTTGCAAGACGTTTCACACGTCGGATCACGCCTTGTCGATGCCTTTTTTGAGGGCATCCTTGGCTTTGCCGACCGCTTGCTGGGCCTCGCCTTTCCTTTCCTGCATCACGCCTTCGGAGCGCATTTTTTCGTTGCCGGTGGCCTTGCCGACGCCTTGCTTGACGTTGCCGGCGGCTTCATTGGCCAGGCCTTTTACTTTATCGCCCGTGCTGCTCATGGTGATTCTCCTGTGAACGTTTCAATGAGAAAAAGTCGTTACACAAGGATTGACCGGGGGCATTTGTGCGGAGTTTCATTTATTTGTGCCGCCCATTTCGTCGATCTCAGCAGGTTGGGCTTTATGTTTGCCGACCAACACCCGAGAATGCGCAACGTATTCAGGCCCTGGCGCTGACGATCCAACCCCGTAGGAATGTTATGAAACTCGATAAAAAGCAGGCCATTGCCCGCAGAAACCAGGAACTTGGCGGTGCCGTGCTTGGCGTCAACAACTGCCATTTCACCGAATTGAACCGCAACCGCAACATCTGGTGGTTCGATATCCCGGTCGCGCGCCTGGCCGTTGGTCAGTACGAGTGGGTTCACTTGCTGATGCACACGCCGGACACCGACGAGTTGCTGCACCTGAAAGTGCCGACCGTGTTCCTGCGCGAGAAGCTTGAAGGCCTGGTGGTGCGCAATGAAGGCAAGCGCAAGGCGGCCTTGAGCCTGGAGCTGAGTGCCGACAAGGATTCGTACTTGCAGGACATGCGCCCGGCGGGCACCAACGTCAACTTCGCGCCGTTCCGCCTGTAAGCCAAAAGCAAAAGCTTCGCGAGCAAGCCCGCTCCCACATTAAACCGCGTTATTCCAATAAGAATGCGATCAAATGTGGGAGCGGGCTTGCTCGCGAAGGCGGCCTGACAGGCAACAAAGACCTGTCAGACGAGCAAAAAAAGCCCCGCATCCGCGGGGCTTTTTGGTGTTACGCGCCGACCTTTTTCGCGGCGATTTTCTTCAACTCTTCATCGCGCAGTTCACGACGCAGAATCTTGCCAACGTTGGTGGTCGGCAGCGCATCGCGGAACTCGACGGCACGCGGCACCTTGTAGCCGGTGACGTTGGCACGCATGTGCTCCATCACTTGCTCTTTGGTCAGCGTCACGCCCGGTTTGGCGACGATAAAGATCTTGATCGCCTCGCCCGACTTCTCGTCCGGCACGCCAATGGCCGCACATTGCAGCACGCCCGGCAGGGTCGCGAGCACGTCTTCCAGTTCGTTCGGGTACACGTTGAAACCGGAGACCAGGATCATGTCTTTCTTGCGATCGACAATGCGCAGGTAGCCATCAGGCTGGATCAGCGCGATGTCACCGGTCTTCAACCAGCCTTCGCTGTCGAGCATTTCATCGGTGGCTTCCTGGCGCTGCCAGTAACCCTTCATGACCTGCGGGCCTTTGACACACAGCTCGCCGATTTCGCCCAGCGGCTGTTCCACGCCGGCATCGTCAATGACTTTGCAACGGGTCGACGGGACCGGGATGCCGATGGTGCCGATCTGGATGTTCTGGATCGGATTGACGGTGGCCACCGGGCTGGTTTCGGTCATGCCGTAACCTTCGCAGATGGAGCAGCCAGTGACCGCTTTCCAGCGTTCGGCGGCAGCCAGTTGCAGGGCCATGCCACCGGACAAGGTAACTTTCAGCGCCGAGAAATCCAGCTTGCGGAAGCCTTCGTTATTGCACAGGGCCACGAACAAGGTGTTGAGGCCGACGAAACCGCTGAACTTCCACTTCGACAGTTCCTTGACCATCGCCGGCAGGTCGCGCGGGTTGCTGATCAGGATGTTGTGGTTGCCGATCAGCATCATCGCCATGCAATGAAAGGTAAACGCATAAATGTGGTACAGCGGCAGCGGCGTGATCAGGATCTCGCAACCTTCATTGAGGTTGGAGCCCATCAGCGCCTTGCATTGCAGCATGTTGGCCACGAGGTTGCGGTG
Source organism: Pseudomonas sp. S2_F03 (assembly GCF_054668335.1). Classification (NCBI taxonomy): domain Bacteria; kingdom Pseudomonadati; phylum Pseudomonadota; class Gammaproteobacteria; order Pseudomonadales; family Pseudomonadaceae; genus Pseudomonas; species Pseudomonas sp. S2_F03. The sequence goes on from NZ_CP162759.1 coordinate 1,476,727, forward strand.
GGTCAGCATCGCCCCTTTCGCCACGCCGGTAGTGCCGCCGGTGTATTGCAGCACCGCGACATCGCTGCTGGCCGGGTTGGCTTCAGCCACTGGCTGGCCATGCCCCTTGCTCAGCACGTCGTTGAACTTGACGGCTTTGGGCAAGTGATACGCCGGGACCATCTTCTTCACGTACTTGATGACGCTGTTGATCAGCAGGCGCTTGAGCGGTGGCAACAGGTCGGCCACTTCCGTGACGATCACGTGCTTGACGCCGGTTTTCGGAACGACGGTTTCCGCCAGGTGTGCCATGTTGGCCAGGCAGACCAGGGCTTTGGCACCGGAGTCGTTGAATTGGTGTTCCATTTCCCGCGCGGTGTACAGCGGGTTGGTGTTGACCACGATCAGCCCGGCGCGGATGGCACCGAAGACGGCAACCGGGTACTGCAGCACGTTAGGCAATTGCACGGCGATTCGATCGCCCGGCTGCAAGTCGGTATGCTGTTGCAGGTAAGCGGCAAAGGCACCGGACAATTCGTACAGTTCACCGTAGGTGATTGTCTTGCCCAGGTTGCTGAATGCCGGCTTGTTGGCGAAGCGTTGGCAGGATTGCTTCAACACTGCCTGAATATTCGGGTACTCGTCTGGATTGATCTCGGCAGCAATCCCAGCTGGGTACTTATCCTTCCAAAAGTCTTCGATCATGGAAGCCCACTCCTCAGCAACGCGAATTCAGCACCGCATTTGATGCGATTATTATTGGTGTTTGGTCATTGGTGAATCTGGGCTTTTACACAGGCCGAGAAGCACAAAGCGCGCCGAGAGTAGCAGCTTTGCCAAGGGTCGACTAGAGCCAAAAGCGGCCACTACGGTCACAATTGTGACTCAAGAATTGCTAGCGGTCATTTTAGAGCAAAAATCCTATAAAGCCTTGAAAGCCCCTGAAACAGGGCCTTTCCAGATCTTTAAAAGCATCGCGGGCAAGCCTTGCTCCTACAGGTTCCGTGTCGATCACATTCTATGTGGACGATAATGAAACCTGTAGGAGCATGGCTTGCCCGCGATCCGCGTGAAACGCGGCCATTCATCGATTACGCGATATCGCGCAGCTCCCGCCGCAGAATCTTCCCGACCGGCGTCATTGGCAACGACTCACGCAACACGATGTGCTTGGGCACTTTGTACGCCGTGAAGTTCTCCTTGCAGTAAGCCTTCAACTCCTCAAGGCTGACCCCGGCTTCGCGGGCCACCACAAACAACTTCACCGCCTCGCCCGACCGCTCGTCCGGCACACCGATGACCGCGCAGTTGGCGACCTTCGGGTGAGCCATCACCACGTCTTCGATCTCGTTCGGGTACACGTTGAAACCCGACACGATGATCATGTCCTTCTTGCGATCGACGATGCGCACAAAACCGTCCGGGTCGATCACCGCGATGTCGCCTGACTTGAACCAGCCCTCGGCATCCAGCACTTCAGCGGTGGCGTCGGGTTTCTGCCAGTACCCCTTCATGATCTGCGGGCCTTTGATGCACAGTTCGCCGCGCTCGCCCAACGGTTGCTCGACGCCTTCATCGTTGATCACTTTCAGCGAAGTGCCCGGCACCGGCAGGCCGACCGTGCCGATTCGCGATTGATCGCCGTACGGGTTGGTGCAGGCCACCGGCGAGGTTTCGGTCAGGCCGTAACCTTCAGTGATACGGCAACCGGTCATCTGCTCCCAGCGCTCGGCGGTGGCCTTGACCAGCGCCGTGCCGCCGGAGTTGGTGAGCTTGAGGCTGGAGAAATCCAGGGTCTTGAAGTCCGGGTGGTCCATCAGGGCGACGAACAAGGTGTTGAGCCCCAGCAACGCCGAGAAACGCCAGTTCTTGAGCTCCTTGATGAAGCCGCCAATGTCTCGCGGATTAGTGATCAGCACGTTGTGGTTGCCGGTCACCATCATGCACATGCAGTTCGCCGTGAATGCATAGATGTGATACAGCGGCAGTGGCGCGATCATCACTTCCTGACCTTCACGCAGCAGTGGTTGACCGTCGGCACCGAACTGCCCCAGGCAGGCACGCGCCTGCTGCATGTTCGCCACCAGGTTGCCGTGGGTCAGCATGGCGCCCTTGGCCAAACCGGTGGTGCCGCCGGTGTATTGCAACACGGCGATGTCGTCGAGGCCGACTTTCAGCGGCTTGATGCCCAGGCCACGCCCCATGCGCAATGCGCTCTTGAACGAAATGGCCTGCGGCAGGGCATACGCCGGGACCATTTTCTTGACCTTGCTGACCATGGTATTGACCAGCCAGCCCTTGGCGGCCGGCATCAGGTCGCCCATTTTCGCTTCGATCAGGTACTGGATGTCGGTGTCGGGCAGCACTTCCTGGACTTTCTGCCCGAACATGTTCAGGTACACCAGTGCCCGGGCACCGGAATCCTTGAACTGATGACGCATCTCCCGCGCGGTGTACAACGGGTTGGTGTTGACCACGATCAACCCGGCACGCAAGGCACCGAATACAGCAATCGGATAATGCAGGACGTTGGGCATCTGCACCGCGATGCGATCCCCCGGCACCAGGTCGGTGTGGGCTTGCAGGTAAGCAGCGAATGCCAGGCTCTGGCGTTCCAGTTCGGCGTAGGTCAGGGTCACGCCCATGTTGCTGAATGCCGGGCGGTCAGCAAATTTCTTGCAGGAACGCTCGAACACCTCGATCACCGACTTGTAAGCCCCAAGGTCTATGTCCAGGGGCACGCCGGCCGGGCGTTTGTCATTCCAGAAATCAGGTTGCATTGTTCTTATCCTCTTTACCTGAGCCTATCCGGGGCCGCTGTTGCGCCCTTGTTCAAAAACAAAAGCGAAAAGCGGAGCTTCACGGACACTAGCAGCTATGGCGATTCAGGCAAATATGCGCACGCGCCTCATTGATCGTGTGAATCTTCCCGCCGTGGCGTGGCCTGATCAGACGGGACGCGCGGGATGCGCTATACAATGCAACCACGCCCATGCCACATGCAGCCCCATGCAAAGGAATCGACATGATCCACGACACGTTCTGGCTGACCGCGACTGACCATAGCCGCCTGTTCGTCAACCAGTGGCTGCCCGCCGCGCCATTACACGCGGTCATTCTGCTGGCTCACGGCATGGCCGAGCACAGCGGTCGCTACGCCCGGCTGGCGGAAAAATTCTGCGAGCACGGTTACGGCGTCTATGCGCCGGATCAGCGTGGACATGGCAAAACCGCCGAAAACGGCACACTCGGCCATTTCGCCGATGACGATGGCTGGTGCAAAGTCGTCGGCGACCTCGCCAGCCTCAACCAGCACATCGGTCAACAGCATCCTGGTGTGCCGATCGTGTTGCTCGGTCACAGCATGGGCAGCTACATCGCCCAGGCTTACCTGCTGCATCACAGCGCCAGCCTGCACGGCGCGGTGCTCAGCGGTTCGAATTTCCAGCCCGTGACGCTCTATCGCGCGGCGCGCCAGATCGCCCGTTTCGAAAAGCTGCGCCAGGGGCCCAAGGGGCGTAGTGCGTTGATCGAATGGCTGTCCTTCGGCTCGTTCAACAAACAATTCAAACCGGCACGCACACAATTCGACTGGCTCAGTCGCGACCCGGTGGAAGTGGATCTGTACGCCAACGATCCGCTGTGTGGCTTTCGCTGCACTAACCAGATGTGGATCGATCTACTCGGTGGGTTGCAGCAAATCAGCAAAGCGTCCAATCTCGCTCAGATCGATCCGGGCCTGCCGTTGCTGGTGATTGGCGGTGAATGTGATCCGGTGAGCGAAGGCAAGCGTCTGAAAGATCTGGCCGATGCCTTGCGTGCGGCGGGCAGCCAGAACCTGCACCTGACTATTTACCCGCAGGCGCGCCACGAACTGTTCAACGAGAGCAACCGCGAGGAAGTGATCAGCGATGTGTTGCAGTGGATCGCCCAGGCATTGAGCCACCGTCGGCCACCCCGGTCGGAATAGTTTTTTTGTGGATTTTTTTATTCGTCACAGGAACCGAGACAGATGACCCAGGTTACCAATACCCCTTACGAAGCCCTCGAAGTCGGCCAGACCGCCAGCTATAGCAAGACCGTCGAGGAGCGCGACATTCAGTTGTTCGCCGCCATGTCCGGCGACCACAACCCGGTGCACCTGGACGCCGAGTTCGCGGCGGGCACCATGTTCAAGGAGCGCATCGCGCATGGCATGTTCAGTGGCGCGCTGATCAGCGCAGCGGTTGCCTGTGAACTGCCTGGGCCAGGCACTATTTATATCGGCCAGCAAATGAGCTTTCAGAAACCGGTGAAAATTGGCGACACCTTGACCGTGCGTCTGGAGATTCTGGAGAAACTGCCGAAGTTTCGTGTGCGCATTGCCACCCGCGTGTTCAACCAGCGTGATGAATTGGTGGTGGATGGCGAAGCGGAGATCCTGGCACCGCGCAAGCAGCAGACCGTGACGCTGCCGACTTTGCCGGCGATCAGCATCGGTTGAACAATGCCCTTGCCTTGAACCAGCAGGCACAAAAAACGCCAGACTCGCTGGCGTTTTTTTAGTGGAAGCGAACGCTTACGAGCGTGCGCGAGCCTGGTTACGCAGGGCTTTGACCTGGTCATGATTGCGTTGCACGCCGTGGTACTGACGTTCAACCAGGTCACGAATGCCCACCAGGTTGTGTTTGTTGATTTTCTCCATCGCCTCTCGGTAAGCCTTCAGCGCATGGTCTTCACCGCGCTCGGCTTCGTTCAGGACAGCCTCTTCGTCCTTGCCGGTAAACATCGACTTCACGTCGACCCAGCGACGGTGCATATCGCCGCTGACACTGGTGGAGGTTTCTGGATCGCCGCCCATCGAACGCACGGCGGATTGCAGTTCAGACGCCGCCGTGGCGCAGTCGGCAGAACGCTGAACGAACAACGTTTTGAGTTCAGGGTGTTTGATGTCTTCAGCGCAAGTCTTGAACCCTTCCTGACCGTCTTTGCTGGTTTCAATCAGGTCGTTGAGTACAGAGATGGCTTCTTTATTCATGTCGGTCATTTTTCAATTCCTTGCGGGTTGATGAAAGATGCAATGACTGTTGCACCCTGCATGCCAGCTTCGATTCAACAATTTAACCTTTATATTTCAATGACTTAATTTTACAGGCGAAATCTGTATCCGTTTTTTTTGCATGAACTGTCAATTGGCCTGCATGCAGAATGCCTGTATTTTCCGCACTGATTGAATCCTGACGGCCAACCGATGAACCCTGAAAAACTAGAACTGCTGATCACCCGCGAAATGCCCTTTGGCAAATACAAGGGCCGGATCATTGCCGACCTGCCCGGCCCCTACCTGAATTGGTTTGCCCGGGAAGGATTTCCTCATGGCGAATTAGGTGGCTTGTTGGCCCTGATGCAGGAAATCGATCACAACGGCTTGTCGGAATTGCTCGAACCCCTGCGCGCCAAACATGGCAAACCCGCCCCCCGCCATTGATCCTGACCGAGTACCCCATGCCCGATAACACCCGTCGCGCCCGTGATGAAATGTTCTGGCAGACCTTTGCCGACCGCTATGCCGTCGAACCCGGCCCGATCAACCTGGAGAACGGTTACTTCGGGCGCATGTCGCGAACGGTGGTCGAGGAATACCAGCGCAACATCGAAATGATCAACCGCAGCAACTCGGTGTACGTACGCCAGCGATTCGAACAGGTCGAAACCCAGAAGATCCGCGCGCAGTTGGCCGCACTGGTGGGCGTGCCTGCCGACACCGTGGCGCTGACCCGCAATGCCTCGGAGGGTCTGCAATCGTTGATCCGCAACTACAACCGTCTTCAGCCGGGCGACCAGGTATTGATCTGCGATCTGGAGTACGACTCGGTCAAAAACGCCCTGCGCTGGCTGGCGCGCAATCGCGGGGCCGAGGTGATCGAGATCGACCACCAGCACCCCGCCAGTTTCGACAGTTTACTGGCGACCTACCGTGACGCTTTTGAGCGCTACCCCAAACTCAAACTGATGGCCCTGACTCACGTCACCCATCGCACCGGCCTGGTGATGCCGGTGCAGGCGATTGCCGCCGCCGCGAAAGAACACGGGATCGATGTGATCCTCGACGGCGCCCACGCGTTGGGGCAAATCGACTTCAATCTGGATGAACTGGGTATCTCCTTCGCCGGCTTCAACCTGCACAAATGGATCGGAGCACCGCTGACGCTAGGGTTCATCTACATTGCTCCCGAGCGCCTGGCCGATATCGACCCGGACATGGGCGAATCGCACTACCCCGTCACCGACATTCGCGCCCGCACGCCGTACGGCACACCGAATATCCCGGCGCTGCTGACATTGCCGCTGGTGATCGAGGAACATCATGCCATGGGTGGTTCTGCCGCCAAGGGTGCCCGGCTCAACTACTTGCGTAACCTGTGGGTGCGTGCAGCGCGCGAATTGCCGGGGATTGAAGTCATGACGCCGGATGACCCTCGCCTGTATTGCGGCATCACGTCACTGCGCTTCACGCGCCATAGCGATCAACAGCCGATGGTTGAGCGACTGCTCAGCGACTACAACCTGTTTACCGTGATGCGCAGCGGTGCCGCGAGCGGACCGTGCATTCGCATCACACCGGGCCTGACCACCACTGCGTCACATATGACGCTGCTGACCCGGGCGCTGACCGAACTGGGCTGAAATCACACGGTGTACCTGTCGAAGTCCTCCGGCTTGATGTGTGATGAAACCGCGAAGGTGTCGATGGCGATGGTGGTGGATCCGAAATAGCCATCGTCATTCGACTTTCGACTAAGCGTATGAACGCTTAACGTCGAAGCTTCGCCGCCGTGGTGCTTGTAGTAAATGTCTTCATCGTTGGTCAGCGGTGAAGCCTTTCTGCCGCTGTACTCTCGGGTGTTCAGTACCGACCGCGAAGCCGCCTCGGGCAAGTAAAGCTGGCCGACCCAGGCGACATGCCGCTCTTGCAGGTAATTGTTACCGGCCGTGATGCGCACAGCGACGTGAATGTGCAGCGAGCGGCCGGCGTAAAACCCCGGGTAAATCGTGGTAAACCGCACAACTCCGTGCTTGTCGGTGAACTGACCGCCGCGCAGGTAAGTGTCGTCGTCGGTGCGCGGGATCGAGCCGATTTCACCGACATCGACTTCCTTGTCCGGATTGATCTTGCTCCAGCCCGAATAGGCACCACGCGCGTTGCAATGCCAGATATCGACCAGCGCACCCGTGACAGGCTGCCCGGTCATGGCATCGACGATCGCCAGGCGCAGTATCAAGGGAACGCCATCAGCGCCTTCGCTGATGTTGCGCCTGATCAGTTTCGGGTTACGGAAATACGGACCGGCGATTTGTTCGGGGGACAGCAGGCAAGCCGGTTGTGAAGGTGCAGCGCAGGTGTTGTCGTCCATGACGTTCTCTCTTCCAATAGAAGAGCGCAGGTTAGGGTGCGACGAATGTGCAGGTGCGGTAATTATTTATCGCCTGAGGCCGATCCGTAGCAGCCTGCGTCCGATCTGTAGCAGCTGGCGAAGCCTGCGTCCAGCTGCGAAGCAGTCGTAAATCCAGCGCATGCGGTCTGCCTGATGCACCGTGGGCACAGATTTTACGACTGCTTCGCAGCTGGACGCAGCCTTCGGCAGCTGCTACAAAAACCTCATATGCCCTGTTGTTTTTCTACAGGCAAAAAAAAACGGTGCACCGACCAAGCGCACCGTAAAGCCGTAGAACACACAACGAAGTGTCAGGTAAAGCAGATCAGTCCAGCAGCGCCAAGGCCTCGGCAGTGCATTCCTGAATGCGGGCCCAGTCGCCGTTCTTGATCCACTCCGGATCAAGCATCCAGCTACCGCCCACGCACATGACGTTTTTCAATGCCATGTAGCTCTTGATATTGGCCGGGCCAACGCCGCCAGTCGGGCAGAATTTCACTTCGCCGAACGGGCCGCCCAAGGCCTTGATGGCAGCGACGCCGCCGCTCACTTCCGCCGGGAACAGCTTGAAGCGGCGATAACCCAGGCCATAGCCTTCCATGATGCCGGAGGCGTTGCTGATACCGGGCAACAGCGGGATCGGGCTGTTGACACTGGCTTCGAGCAAATCACGGGTGATGCCTGGCGTAACGATAAATTGCGAACCGGCCGCTTCGGCGGCGGCGAGCATGTGGCGATCCAGCACGGTGCCGGCACCGGTCACCAGTTCCGGACGCTGTTCGCGCAGGATCTGGATGGCCTTGAGGCCGAACTGCGAACGCAGGGTCACTTCCAGGGCAGTCAGGCCGCCGGCGGCGAGGGCGTCAGCCAGCGGCAGGACGTCCTGTTCGCGAGCGATGGTAATCACCGGCAAAATCCGCGCCTTGGCGCAGAGGCTGTCGATCAGGGCAACTTTGTCCGCCATGGAAACGGTCGGGGATGGGGTTGTCATAGCGGCTGTTCCTTGGCTCATGGGCACCAGTAAATCTCTAACGTGGGTTGCAAAAACGCGCGAATCGGCATGGCGGCGACATCGTCACTGGCCAATGCGGCACTCAGGGTGGTCAGTTTTGACTGACCGGAAATGGACAGAACTTTATGCTTGGCCGATGCCAGCAGCGCACGGCTCATGGTCAGGCGTTGATGCGGCACGGTAGGTGCCAACATCGGGTAGCAACGACGGATGCCGTCGGCCTTCAAGGCATCGGCCAGGTTCGGGCTGTTCGGAAACAGCGACGCGGTGTGACCGTCGTCACCCATGCCCAGCACCAATACATCGATCACCGGCAGTTCGGAGAGCAAACGATCGGCCTGCTCGGCCGCCTGTTCAAGGTTGGCGCTGGCGCTGTACAGACTCAGGAACTGAGCCTTGGCCGCCGGCCCTTGCAACAGATAGCGCTTGAGCAGACCGGCATTGCTGTCGGCATGCTCAACCGGCACCCAACGTTCGTCGGCCAGGCTGACCACCACGTTCGACCAGTCCAGCGCCTGTTTGGCCAGGTGCTGGAAAAACGCCACCGGGCTGCGACCACCGGACACCACCAGCGTGGCGGTGCCTTGGGTGTCGATCGCTTCGCTCAATTGCTTGGCAACCGTCAGTGCCAGCGTTTCGGCCAACAGCACCGGGCTTTTGAACGCATGGGCGCTGACGCCCTGAGGCAGTTTCAAATTAGATATCGCCATACCACGACCTCCCATCCCGCGTGATCAGAGCAATGGAGCTCATCGGTCCCCAGGACCCGGCCGCGTACGGCTTGGGCGCATCACCGGATTTTTTCCACCCGGCGATCAACTGGTCACACCATTTCCACGCGGCTTCGATTTCATCTTTACGGACAAACAGGTTCTGATTGCCGCGCATCACTTCCAGCAACAACCGCTCGTAGGCATCGGGAATCCGCGCGCTGCGATAAGTGTCGGAAAAATTCAGCTGCAACGGACCGCTACGCAGCTGCATGCCCTTATCCAGGCCTTGCTCTTTGGTCATCACGCGCAAGGAAATACCTTCGTCCGGTTGCAGGCGGATAATCAGCTTGTTGCTGATTTGCAGGCGCTGCTCAGGGGCGAAGATGTAATGCGACGGTTCTTTGAAGTGGATGACAATCTGCGACAGCTTCTGCGGCATGCGCTTGCCGGTGCGCAGGTAAAACGGCACGCCGGCCCAGCGCCAGTTGCGAATATCGGCACGCAAGGCGACGAAGGTTTCGGTGTCGCTCTGGGTGTTGGAGTTTTCTTCCTCCAGGTAACCCGGGACCGATTTGCCTTCGCTGTAACCGGCGATGTACTGACCGCGCACTACTTGAGTGGTCAGGCCTTCCGGGCTGATCGGCGCCAGCGCCTTGAGGACTTTGACTTTCTCATCGCGGATGCTGTCGGCGGACAGGTCGGCCGGCGGGTCCATGGCGATCAGGCAAAGCAGCTGCAGCAGGTGATTCTGGATCATGTCCCGCAGTTGACCGGCCTTGTCGAAGTAACCCCAACGGCCTTCGATCCCGACCTTCTCGGCCACGGTGATTTCCACGTGGGAGATGTAGTTCTGGTTCCACTGGGTTTCGAACAGGCTGTTGGCGAAACGCAGCGCGATCAGGTTTTGAACCGTCTCTTTGCCCAGGTAATGGTCAATGCGGTAGGTACGGTTTTCCGGGAAGAACTGCGCCACGGCGTCGTTGACCTTGCGCGAGGATTCCAGGTCCGAGCCGATGGGCTTTTCCAGGACTACGCGGGTGTTTTGCGCCAGGCCGACCTTGGCCAGGTTCTCGCAGATCGCGCCGTAAACGGCGGCAGGCGTCGCAAAGTAGGCAATCACGCGCTGGGCACTGCCGGCCATTTCAGCCAGGGCGATGTAATCGTCAGCCTGGAGAAAGTCGACGTGCAGGTAGCTCAGTCGGGCCAGGAAGCGTTCGACCACGGCCGCATCCAGCTCTTTGGCCCCGACATAACGACGCAACTCGGCGGCGATGAATGCCAGGTGTTGCTGCTCGGTGCCGGGCTCGCGGGCCAGCGCGATAATGCGCGTATCCTCGTGCAAGAGGCCTGCGCCGTCGAGTTGATAGAGGGCAGGAAACAGCTTGCGCAAGGCCAGATCGCCGAGGGCGCCGAACAAGGCAAAGGTGCACGGTTCAACCGTAATCGAAGGCATGATGTTTGTTCTTTTATCAAGTTAAGCTACAAATACCTTTTTTCAAGGCATCGCTCAAGAGAAAATGTAGTAATAACCACAACATTTTCGCAAAATATAGATTCCGAGTGGTGGTCGGTCGGAGCCATCAGTAGGATAGGCCACCGTTTGGGGCCGCATCAAAGGCCCTTTTGGCATAGCCGAACTCTAATTTGCGCTGCTGACCCAAGGAACATATATGGACCGCGTGCGGAATTTACTGGAACAGATCCAGAATCGCCTTGAAGACCTGAACAAGGCTGAACGTAAAGTCGCCGAAGTGATCCTGCTCAACCCACAGCAGGCCACCCGGTTCAGCATCGCCGCCCTCGCCCAGGCCTCGAAGGTCAGCGAGCCGACGGTCAACCGTTTCTGCCGTTCGTTCGGCGTCAGCGGCTACCCGGAACTCAAACTGCAGTTGGCTCAAAGCCTGGCCAGTGGCGCGGCGTATGTCAGCCGTGCGGTCGAGGCCGATGACAATCCTGAAGCCTATACAAAGAAGATTTTCGGCAGCGCCATAGCCTCCCTGGACAGTGCCTTGCAAGCGTTGGACCCGAACCTGATCAGCCGCGCCGTCGACCTGTTGATCCAGGCCCGGCAGATCCACTTCTTCGGCCTCGGTGCCTCGGCCCCGGTGGCACTGGACGCACAGCACAAATTCTTCCGGTTCAATCTGGCCGTCACCGCCCATGCCGATGTGCTGATGCAACGGATGATTGCGTCGGTGGCACACACCGGCGAATTGTTCGTGATCATCTCCTACACCGGCCGCACCCGCGAACTCGTGGAAGTGGCGCGCATCGCCCGGGAGAACGGTGCATCGGTGCTGGGTCTGACAGCCGAAGGTTCACCACTGGCCAAGGCCAGCACCCTGAGCCTGAATATCCCGCTACCCGAAGACACTGACATCTACATGCCGATGACCTCGCGGATCATTCAACTGACCGTGCTGGACGTGCTGGCTACCGGCATGACCCTGCGTCGCGGTGTGGACTTCCAGCCGCATTTGCGCAAGATCAAAGAGAGCTTGAATGCGAGCCGGTATCCGGTGGGCGACGAGTTCAATTAATTGACGATTCGCAGCCTCGTTTCACTCGACAGCTCCTACAAGAGATCGCCGCACCTGTAGGAGCTGTCGAGTGAAACGAGGCTGCGATCTTTTGATCTGCGCTAAGCCCCTACCCGCGCCTGCAAACTCAAATGCGCCTTCTGTCCCGGCGCCAGGCTCAGGCTGTGGGTGCCGCCACTGGCCGCTTCCACACACACAAACTCTGATATTTCATTCCAGCTCACCCCCAGCAACGGCCGCGAGCCCGGATGCCAGACCACCGTGTCCGCCTCGTCACCCGTATCAATGCACAACTCACGCTGCCAGGCGTGGTCCTTGAGTTGCAATTCGCCGTCTTGCTGGAACACTCGCTGGCACCCGCCATCGACCCTCAACTCACCATCCTGCTGACAACTCTGGCGATTCAAATGGTCATAACCCTGCGCGCCATCGAGCCCAGACAGCGCTATCTCGCTGACATCGCCAATACGCCAGTAAGCATGCAAAGCCTGGCTCAACTGGCACGGCATGTCGTCCTGATGCTCGGTGCTCAGGCGCAATTCCATGCGTTCGCCAAGGTGGGCGTGCAGGTCCACTTGCCAGTCACACAATTGAAGCTGCCAGTGCAATCGCACGCCATCGTCGTCATGGCGGCTGTCGAGCAGCTTCCAGTCGATCAACCGCGCCCAGCCATGAGATGGCCACGCATTCTCGCTCGGATGACGGCCATACCACGGCCAGCACACCGGCACGCCACCCCGAATCGCGCCGACCTGCGGCCACTTCGCCGCGCACCACAGCCAGGGTTTTTGACCCGTTGGCTGGAAGTGCAGCAACTGCGCGCCCTGGCGACTGAACACCGCCTGACACAGCGGATGGTCGATCACCAACACGTCGCGCTTCTGATAGCGCTCCCACGCAAACACCGGACGTTCGCGCAAGGATTTGAAGAAGCGTTGTAGCGGATGCTCATGCATGTGCCACGGTCCTGAAAATCAATGGGGGTACTCTAACTGTTGTGCCCAGTGCGCCACAGGCCCTCTAAGGCCTCCCAAAAAAAAGCGGACAGCCTTGGCTGTCCGCAAATATGCGCACATAGAGAGGAGCTTATCGCAACAGCGTTAGAACACCGACTGAATTTTCAGACCGGCCACCAGCGCGTTATCGACTTCATCCACACCGCCTGGGTGAGTGACGTATTGCAGGTTAGGACGCACGGTCAGCCAGTTGGTAACGTGGAAGCCGTAGTTGAGTTCGTAGTTGTATTCAGTGGTCCGCAGTGGCGAGAACAGTGGATCCTCATACTCAGTCACATTGTTGGCAGCGTTGACCGCCTCGGCGTTTTTCTTCACGTCATCGTTGACATGGATACGGGCGAAACCGATGCCCATGTCATCTTTAGGACGCGCATCGAACGGGCCCTTGTACACAAACATCAACGACTGGTAGTTGTCGACAATGTTGGTGTCCTTGTCGTGGAACGTGGCGTTGGCTGCAATGTTCAGACCGCGGGACTTGTCACCGTTGTGGCTGGTGAGTTGTTGCTGTGCAACGAACCAATAGCCGTGCTTGCTGCTGTGGCTGCGATAGGCGTTACCGCTGGTGGCCGCATCATTGCCGCTGTCGTCCTTGAGAACGTCATCGGCCTTGGCCGTGCTTTTGTAGTAACCGACACGGTATTCGCCCGGCAGGTTGCCAGGGTTAGGCAACCAGACCAGTTCGACTGGCAGGACGGTGCCGTTGGTACCACTGCCGCTGAGCTTGAAGCCGTTACCGTGCTCCAGTTGCGACGTGTTCTGGTTGTACGCGCCGATCTGCGCATAGAACTCAGGCGAGATGTTGTACTTCACGCGGACCGCAGCCTGCATGACCGGCCAGTTGTACCAGATGTTGGTGGCCCAGTTACCCACCTGGGAACCACAGAACGCCAGGTTCTGGAACTCGCATGGGAAGGTGTTGAAGTCTTCGCCTTCGCCGAAGTAACCGGCCTTGATGTCCAGTTTATTGTCGAAGAACTGGTGCTTGATCCACAACTGGGTCAGACGGACCATGTGACCACGGCCATAGACTTCCTGGGAGGAACTCAAGGTGCCGGCACGCGGGTCGCCGATACGGTCATTGGAGATGTTCTCACCGTTACGGTTGGTGAGCTGGATCTTGGCCTGAGTGTTATCCCAGCCAAACAGTTTTTGCAGGTCCAGTGCTGCCCCAAGGCCAAACTGGTCTGCGTAACGAGCCGTTTTGTCGTCGTTGAAACCGCCATGGAGGTTGCCGCCGACTTCACCGACGTAATCCATTTTGATGTCGATGCCCTGCTCGATCAGCTTGGTCCGCTCGCCACCCCAATCACCGGTCATCCATTCGGAGTCGGCGCTGAACGCATCAGCCGCGTGTGCGCTACCGGCCATCATCATCACTGCAACAGCTGACAACTGGCAGATAAGCTGAGCGTTGTTGTTCTTCTTCATCCCTACATCCTCGTTTTATTGTTATTAACTTTTCTTTTTCTAACGCGGTGACATCGGTTGCAGCGGACGACAGGCCATCCGCCGCGTATCCCCCTGTGGGAGCAAGCCTGCTCCCACACTTTTTATCTTCAGCGGCCTTTGAATTGGGCCACGTTGTCAGCGTGCATTTCGCTTTTCGGCAAGCCCGCCACCCCCAAACGCTCCCCCGTCTTGGCGTCGAACAACAACACTTTCGATGGGTCGAATTGCAGGGTCAGTGTCTCGCCCGGCGCCGGTGCGACGTCTGGTGCCAGACGGCAGCAGACTTTGGTGTCATTGAGATTGACGAACACCAGGGTGTCGGGGCCGGTTGGCTCGGTGACCTGGACTTCAGCGCGAATGGTCGGCAATCCGTTCGGTTCGCCATTGGCCAACACGATCTGTTCAGGGCGCATGCCCAGGATCACTTCGCGGTCTTCGAGGCCGGCATCCTGCATGCCCAGTGGCAACTCGCAACGGGCCTGGCCGCTGTCGAGCAATGCAACCAGACGACCGTCCTTGCGCTGCAAACGCAGGGGGATGAAGTTCATCGGTGGCGAGCCGATGAAGCTCGCCACGAACAGGTTGGCCGGGTTGTTGTAGATGTCTTTCGGCGTGCCGAACTGCTGGATGATCCCGTCCTTCATCACCGCCACTTTGTCGCCCAGGGTCATCGCTTCGATCTGGTCGTGGGTCACGTAGACCGTGGTGGTTTTCAGGCGCTGGTGCATCAGTTTCATTTCGGTGCGCATCTCGACCCGCAGCTTGGCGTCGAGGTTGGACAGCGGTTCGTCGAACAAGTAAATCTTCGGCCGACGCGCCAGGGCCCGGCCCATGGCGACACGCTGTTGTTGACCACCGGAGAGCTGACCCGGCTTGCGGGTAAGCAGGTGTTCGATCTGCAGCAATTTGGCGACGCGAGCGACTTCTTCGTCAATTTCGGCAGTCGGCATTTTGCGGATCTTCAGGCCGAACGCGATGTTGTCGCGCACGCTCATGGTCGGGTACAGCGCGTAGGACTGGAACACCATGGCGATGTCGCGATCCTTGGGGCTCATGCCGCTGATGTCGGCATCGTCCACCAGGATTGCGCCGCCGCTGATGGTTTCCAGGCCGGCGATGCAGTTCATCAGCGTGGATTTACCGCAGCCCGATGGGCCTACCAGGATCAGGAACTCACCGTCATCGATCTTCAGTTCGATGTTTTTCAGGGTGTCCGGCAAACCGGCACCGTAGGTCTTGTTGACGTTGCGTAATTCGAGAGTTGCCATGTTTCTACCCCTTGACCGCGCCGGACGTCAGCCCACGCAGGAAATACTTGCCAGCGAATATGTAGACCAGCAGTGTCGGCAGCCCGGCGATCATCGCGGCGGCCATATCAACGTTGTATTCCTTGGCCCCGGTGCTGGTGTTGACCAGGTTGTTCAGGGCCACGGTAATTGGCTGGGCATCGCCACTGGCGAACACCACGCCGAACAGGAAGTCGTTCCAGATTTGAGTGAACTGCCAGATCAGGCAGACCATCACGATCGGGATCGACATCGGCAGCAGGATCTTCAGGAAGATCGTGAAGAAGCCCGCACCGTCCAGGCGTGCAGCCTTGACCAGTGCATCCGGAATGCTCACGTAGTAGTTGCGGAAGAACAGCGTGGTGAACGCCAGGCCGTAGACCACGTGCACCAGCACCAGGCCGGTGGTGGTGTTGGCCAGGCCGAACTTGCCGAGGGTGAACGAGGCCGGCAACAGCACGGTCTGGAACGGCAGGAAGCAGCCAAACAGCAGCAGGCCGAAGAACAGTTGCGAGCCACGGAAACGCCACATCGACAGCACGTAACCGTTCATGGCACCGATGAAGGTGGAAATCAGCACCGCCGGCACGGTGATCTTCACCGAGTTCCAGAAATAGCCGCCGACCACGTCCCAGGCCTTGATCCAGCCGATACCGTCGATCACGGTCGGCCAGCTCAGCAGGTTGCCGGTGCGGATGTCTTCCGGGGATTTGAAGCTGGTCAGCAGCATCACCACCAGCGGGATCAGGTACACCGCCGCTGCGAGCAGCAGTGTGGCGTATATGGCGACCCGGCTGAAGCTGAGGCTGCGTTTTCCGAATTGATCAGTCATGGCGTTTGCCTCGCAGCTCGGAGTACAGGTACGGCACGAGGATGGTCAGCACGGCACCGAGCATGAGCATGGCGCTGGCCGAACCGATGCCCATCTGGCCACGGCTGAAGGTGAAGGAATACATGAACATCGCCGGCAGGTCGGACGAGTAGCCGGGGCCGCCCGCCGTCATCGCCGCGACCAGGTCGAAGCTCTTGATCGCGATGTGCGCAAGGATCATGAAGGCACTGAAGAACACCGGGCGCAGGCTCGGCAAAACGATCTTCAGGTAGATGGTCGGCAGGCTTGCACCGTCGACCTGGGCGGCACGGATGATCGACTGATCGACACCGCGCAGACCGGCGAGGAACATCGCCATGACAAACCCGGAGGCTTGCCACACAGCGGCGATCACCAGGCAGTAGACCACGCGATCCTGATCCACCAGCCAGTCAAGGCGAAAGCCTTCCCAGCCCCAGTCACGCAGCATCTTGTCCAGACCCAGGCCTGGGTTGAGCAGCCATTTCCATGCGGTACCGGTGACGATCATCGAGAGCGCCATCGGGTACAGGTAAACGGTGCGAATGAAACCTTCCTTGCGAATGCGCTGGTCCAGCAACACGGCGAGGAACACGCCGAGCACCAGGCTGATACCGATGAACATGCCGCCGAACACCGCGAGGTTTTTGCTCGCGACCCACCAGCGATCGTTGTCCATCAGGCGCATGTATTGCTGCAGGCCGACCCACTTGTAGCTCGGCATGAAGCTGGAATTGGTAAAGGACAGAATGAACGTCCAGATGATGTAACCGTAGAAACCAACCAACACGATCAGCATGCTCGGCGCCAGTACCAACTTGGGTAACCAGCGTTGCAGCGCATCGAACGGTGAGGCTTTGCTGAAAACCGCCACAGAGCTCATCGGGATAATCCAGGTGGAGAGAAGTGAGATCGACACAGCCCTTGTGGGAGCCGAGCTTGCTCGCGATGACGGACTGACATTCAAAAGAGATGTCGACTGTTACACCGCTATCGCGAGCTAGCTCAGCTCCTACAGGGGATTACTGGGCCGCTTTGACAGCCGATGCCAGTTGGGCGCTGGCCTTGGCCGGGTCAGCATCCTTGTCGTTCATGAAGTTGGTGACCACATCGAAGATCGCGCCCTGTACGGCCAGGGAGGTGGCCATGTTGTGCGCCATGCTCGGTTGCAGGCCGCCCGTCTTGTCGTCCGCAACGAAGTCCTTCGCTGACTTCTGGGCGCACTCGTCGAAGCCGAGCTTGTCCATTTCATTCAGCATGTCGTTACGCACCGGGATCGACCCTTTGTTCATGCTGAAGACTTTCTGGAAATCAGTGCCCAATGCGACCTTGGCCAGGTCTTGCTGGGCAGCGATGTCACCCTTGCGATCCGCTTTGAGCTTGAACACCGCCAGGGAGTCGATGTTGTAGGTGAAGGCTTTTTCGGTGCCCGGGAACGGTACGCACTGGTAGTCCTTGCCCGCGACTTTCTTCGCCGCTGTCCATTCGCTTTTCGCCCAGTCGCCCATCATCTGCATACCGGCCTTGCCGCCGATGACGTCGGCGGCGGCGATGTTCCAGTCACGACCGGCGCGGTTCGGGTCCATGTAGCCGGTGATTTTTTTCAGTTCGGTGAACGACTTGGTCATCTCCGGGCCGGAGAGGGTTTTCTGGTCCAGGTCGACCAGGGCTTTCTTGTAACCGTCGGCGCCCATGACCGAGAGCACCACGTCTTCAAACACGGTGCTGTCCTGCCAAGGCTGACCGCCGTGGGCCAGGGCGATGAAGCCTGCGGCTTTGAGCTTGTCGCCAGCGGCATAGAATTCTTCGAGGGTGGTCGGAGCTTTTTCGATCCCGGCTTTCTTGAACACTTCCGGGTTGATCCACAGCCAGTTCACACGGTGAATGTTCACCGGAACGGCGACGTAGTCACCTTCGTACTTCACGGTATCGGAGACTTTCCTGGACAGCAGGCCATCCCAGTTTTCCGACTTGGAAACGTCTTTCAACGCGTCGGTGCTGAGCAGGCCAGTGCTGCCCCACTCCTGGATGTCCGGGCCTTTGATCTGTGCGACGCCCGGCGGGTTACCCGCTACGGCGCGGCTTTTGAGCACGGTCATGGCCGTAGAACCACCACCGCCGGCGACAGCGCCGTCTTTCCAGGTGAAGCCGTCTTTTTCGACTTGAGCCTTGAGCACATCGACCGCTGCTTTTTCACCACCCGACGTCCACCAGTGAACAACTTCCACGGAACCTTTGGATTCGGCGGCAAGCACACTGAGAGGGAGCGCAGACAGGGAGGCGAGAGAAATGACAGTAGCGAGGCGAGAAATCGCATTCATCTAGAAGTACCTTTCTTGTTGTTATGCATGCAAGTCTGGTGCTTGCGCTGCATAGGATTTTAAACAGGAGTTATCCCCTCGCAGGTAACGAAGGGACGCTGGAATGTCACTGCATGGTTACACAGGCGCACTCTGAGACAACTGGCCCAGAGCCGTGGCCATGCTCGGCGCCAGAGGCAGACGCGGAATCAATACGGCTTGCCAGGCGTGATACAGGTCGGGTTTACCGGCCCAGATATCAGCACTTGGGCGGTTTTGCGGATCCAGCTCATGGTGCCAACTGCCGTCGCAACGATCGATAAAATGACTGTCACAGAATTCCCAGAATAGTCGGTACCAGGTTTCGTATCGCGCATCGCTGGTGCGTTTAAACAACGCACTGGCGGCGGCACTGGCTTCGCAATGGGTCCAGTGCAGACGGTGGCGAACCACCGCCCGATTGTCCCAGTCGAGGGTGTAGACAATCCCGGGCAGCCCATCGACATCCCAGCCGTGACGGCAGTTGTGGTCGAAGAGTTTTTGCGCGTCGGTGGCGAGCCAGCCTGGCGTGAGCATTCCCGCCTGAACCCGCGCCGCTTCAAGGTGCAGCACCAGTCGCGCCCATTCAAAACCGTGGCCCGGTGTGGTGCCGTAGGGGCGAAAACCGTCGGCCGGGTTGTCGTGGTTGTACTCGCGTAGCGGCTGCCACTGACGGTCGAAATGCTCGATCACCAGATAATCATTGGCCGCGGCATGACCGTGAATGACGCGCTCGACGATGCGTTGTGCACGGCACAGCCAGCGGTTGTCCTGGGTGACATCGGCCAGTGCGAGGAAGGCTTCGGTGGCGTGCATGTTGCTGTTGGCACCGCGATAGGCCTCCTCTTCACGCCAGTCGCGATTGAAGGATTCGCGCATCGCGCCTTCCTCCTCGCTCCAGAAATGCGTGTCGATGATATTGATTGCATCGTCGAGCAAGGCTTGTGCGCCGGGACGCTGGGCGACGACGGCGGAACTGGCGGCCAACGCAACAAAGGCGTGCAGGTAGGCGGCCTTACCAGTGTTGCCGTCGCGATGATGCGCGACCGCAAACCAGCCCCCGTGTTCGGCATCGCGCAGCGGCCCGCTGAGGGCGCGGACGCCGTGATCCACCAACTCCGCAAACCCCGCAAGCCCCTGGATGTGCGCCATGGCGAAGCTGTGGGTCATGCGGGCGGTGTTCATGGTTTCGGCGTAGGCGTTGGCCGGCAGGCGGCCTTTTTCATCCAGATTGCCGAAGCCGTCGGCAAGCGTTGAAGCCTTGGCAAACGCCAGCAGGCGCAGGCCTTCAGCTGCAAGCCATTGCTGATGGGCAGGCGCGTTCAGCCAACTGCTGAACGCCGGTTGGAAGGTGTCCATGGCATACCTTTTTTGTTGTTATGACTGGAGGGCAGTCTAAACAACGGGCGATGACAGGCAGGTAACGAAGGGGGCGAGTTATGTCACCAGTCTGTGACATTCGCCTTGAGGAGTGTGTTGAATGGTCTGACGCCATCGCGAGCAAGCTCGGCTCCTACAGGATGGGCGCAATACCTGTGGGAGCAAAGCTTGCTCGCGATGAACGATAACGCGGTCTGACTAGTCAACGCTGCGCGGCAACTGCAACGTCACCCGCAACCCACCCTCACGCAGGTTTTGCAGGCTCACTTCCCCACCATGGCTATGCGCAATGTTGCGCGCAATTCCCAGCCCCAGCCCATACCCCTGCTGCTGCCCGGCCAGGCGAAAGTGCGGTTCGAAGACCTGTTCCAACCGTTGCTCGGGCACGCCCGGCCCTTCGTCATCGACATGCAGGACAAACGCACTGTCGTCATCATCGATGTGCAAATGCGCGTTCTGCCCGTACTTCAAGGCGTTGTCGATCAGGTTGCCAATACAACGTTTAAGTGCCAACGGCTTGCCGGGGTACGCTGCCAGCGCCCGCCCCTGCTGAGTCACGCGACCATTGCCATTGGGTGCCAGATACGGCTCCACCAGGCAATCAAGCACATGGTTGAGGTCCACCGGTTCGATGTTTTCGTGAATGTCGGTGTCTTTCACGCATTGCAGCGCGCCTTTGACCAGCAACTCCAGCTCATCCAGATCCCGTCCGAACTTGGCTTGCAGCTTTTCGTCTTCCAGCAATTCCACGCGCAGGCGCAAGCGAGTGATGGGCGTACGCAGGTCATGGGAAATCGCACTGAACAACTGGCTGCGCTCGGTCAGGTACCGGCTGATGCGTTCGCGCATGGCATTGAATGCACGGCTCACTTCGACCACTTCACTGCCGCCGCCCTCAGCCACCGATTGCACGTCGGCCCCCAGCGACATGTCCCGGGCGGCACGGGCCAGACGCTTGAGCGGACGGCTCTGCCAGTGCACCAGCAAACCGATGAACAGCAGCAGAAAACCGCTGGTGAGCACAATGAACCAGACCTGCTGCGCCGGCAGCCCCTGCTCTTCAAGACTGGTGTAGGGCTCGGGCAGCAGCGAGGCGATGTACAGCCATTCACCCGGCGCCATCTGGATTTGCGTAACCAGCACAGGCGGGTTCACCGGCTCCAGCGTCAAGGCGTAGTGCGCCCACGAGCGAGGCAATTCGTCGAGCTTCAGGCCACCGTTGAAAATTCGCAGGTCTTCGGGGCTGACGAAGGTCACCGAAATGTCGGTGTCCTGACCCAGTGACTGGCGCAGCACTTCGTCCACCGCTTTGAGCACCGCTTCCTTGCGCGGGGTGATCGGCAGCACGTCCATGCCCAAGGGTTTGTCGTTGAGGGTCACCACGAATCGGGTGCCGCCCATACTGCGCAACTGGTCCAGCACCAACGGCCTGAAAGCGACCGGCAGCGAGCGGAAATAACTGACGCTGGCCGTCATCGAATGCGCCAGGCTGCGGGCACTGGTGACCAGGCCTTCAAGCTGCGTCGCGCGCAATTGCGACACCCAGATAACGCTCGACAACGTCTGCGCAAACAACACCGCCAGCAACGTCAGCAGCAACATCCGCCCCAGCAGCGAACGCGGCATCGGCACCTTGGCCGCAAGCTTGCGCAAAGACTCAGTGGCCATTGCTGGCAATCACATTGGCGGCCAGTTGATAGCCGCTGCCGCGCACGGTGCGGATCAATCGTGGCGGTTTTTCAGTGTCACGCAGGCGTTGACGCAAACGGCTGACCGCCATGTCGACGATGCGGTCCAGCGGCATCAAATCGCGACCCCGGGTGGCGTTGCCGATGGTGTCTCGATCGAGGATTTCCTGGGGGTGGTCGAGGAACAGTTTCAGCAACGCGAAATCGGCGCCGGACAGAATCACTTCTTCACCGTCGGTGTGGAACAGTCGATGGCTGACCATGTCCAGGCGCCAGTCATCGAAGGCCAGCACTTCGCCTCCGTTGCGTTCCTGACCGAACTGCGCGCGGCGCAACAACGCCTTGATGCGCGCCTGCAATTCACGTGGGCTGAACGGTTTGCCGAGGTAATCGTCAGCACCCAGCTCCAGGCCAATGACCCGGTCGGCTTCGTCGGAGCTGGCGGTGAGCATGATGATCGGCACTTGCGCCTGACGCGGGTGCTGGCGAACCCAGCGGCAGAGGCTGAAGCCATCTTCGTCCGGGAGCATCACATCGAGGATCACCAGATCGCTCGGCGCCTCGTTCAGCGCCTGGCGAAAACCGGCGCCATCGGGCGTGGTGCGGACCTGGAAACCGGCGCGGGTCAGGTAGGTGTCCAGCAACTCGCGTATCTCTTGATCGTCATCGACCAACAAAATCGACTTGTTGACTGAGCTCACGGGGCGGCGTCCTTGTTGTTTGAATTGGGCGGATTATGCCTGATCGTGCAAAGAACGTTGGTGTCTGTGAGGGCCCCATCGCGAGCAAGCTCAGCGCCTACAGGTCATCACAACCCTGTGTAGGAGCCGAGCTTGCTCGCGATGAATGGTACTCGGTCTCAAGCCTGTTCGAGCGCCACGCCTGCGCCCATCAGCCCTGAATACGGTGCCGTCACCAGCCACACCGGGATGCCTTTGAAGTAGTCGCTCATGCAGCCCTTGTCGGCGAAGCACCGGGCAAATCCGCTTTCAAGGAAGAAATCGGCGAACCGCGGGATCACCCCGCCAACGATGTACACGCCACCGCGCGCGCCGGTGGTCAGCACGTTGTTGCCGGCCACGCGGCCAAGCCAGCAACAGAACTGCTCCAGCACTTCCAATGCAATCGGGTCACCGGCCAACCCGGCCGCAGTAATCGCTTCCGGGGTTTCAAGTACCGGCGTGTGACCGTCCACCGCACAAATCGCCCGGTAAACCCGTGGCAAACCGCCGCCGCTCAACGCGGTTTCAGCACTGACATGCCCGATCTCATTGAAGATGTGTTGCCACAGCTGAGTTTCCCGCGGACTGCTCAACGGCAAGTCGACGTGACCGCCCTCACCCGGCAACGCGGCAAAACGCCCTTCACCGAGATCCAGCAACGTACCCACGCCAAGACCAGTGCCCGGACCAATCACCACGGCCGGGCGCAACGGTTCCGGCATGCCTTCGCAGACCACGCGGAATTCGCCGGGCTGCAAACGGGTCATGCCCAGCGCCATGGCCGAGAAGTCATTGACCAGCAACAGCTGCTCGACCTGCAAGGTCTCGCAGAAACCCTTGCGGCTCAGTCGCCAGTGATTGTTGGTGAACTTGAATTCATCGCCACTCACGGGACCGGCCACCGACAGGCACACCGAGCCGATCGAACCCGGCGCCAGCCCCAAACCACTCAGGTAAAGATTGATCGCGTCTTCCGGATGGGCGAAGTCTGCCGTCGCCAGCACCTGGACCGATTCCAGTTGCTGGTTTTTCCACAACGCGAAACGTGCGTTGGTCCCACCGATGTCACCGACCAAAGCCAGTTTCAATTAAGCGTCTCCAGGGCAGAAGTAAAGGCGCTGGCGCCCTGCTCCGCCGAGCTGAAGGCCATGCGCATGAAACCAAACAGTTCACGACCGCTGCCAATGTTATTGCCCAACAGGCCCTTGGCAGGTTCGCGCGCTGCGAATTCAGCGGCGTCCACCTTAAGCTCCAGGGTGCCTTTGACGCCATCGACGCGGATGATATCGCCCTCTTGCACCCGCGCCAAAGCGCCACCGACATACGCTTCGGGGCTGACATGAATCGCCGCCGGGATTTTGCCCGAGGCACCGGACATACGCCCGTCCGTCACCAGCGCCACTTTGAAGCCACGATCCTGCAGCACGCCAAGGAACGGCGTCATCTTGTGCAGTTCCGGCATGCCATTGGAGCGCGGGCCCTGGAAGCGCATCACCGCGACAAAATCCTTCTCCAGCAAACCGGCCTTGAACGCATCGGCCAGGTCCTGCTGATCCTGGAACACCATCGCCGGTGCTTCGACGATCTGGTTTTCCAAGGCTACGGCCGAGACTTTCATCACGCCGCGCCCCAGGTTGCCTTCCATCACCCGCAAACCGCCCTCAGGCGAAAAGGCGCGAGCGACCGGGCGCAGGATGCTTTCGTCGAGGCTGTCGGTCACGCCTTCGCGCCAGACCAGTTCGCCGTTATCGAGGAACGGTTCCATGGTGTAACGACGCAGGCCGTGACCCAGCACGGTGTTGACGTTTTCGTGGAGCAGCCCGGCGTCCAGCAGTTCGCGGATCAGGAACGACATGCCGCCCGCCGCCTGGAAGTGGTTGATGTCGGCTTTGCCGTTCGGGTAGACGTGGCTCAGGGTCGGCACGACTTCGGAGAGGTCGGCCATGTCCTGCCAGGTCAACTGGATACCCGCCGCCATGGCGATGGCCGGCATGTGCAAGGTGTGGTTGGTCGAGCCGCCCGTGGCATGCAGCGCCACGATGGAGTTGACCAGCGAACGCTCGTCGACGATTTCGCCGATCGGCATGAAGTCGCCGTTCTGCTTGGTCAGACGCGTTACCTGGTGCGCCGCTTCGCGAGTCAAGGCATCGCGCAGTGGCGTGTTCGGGTTGACGAAGGAGGCGCCCGGCAAGTGCAGGCCCATGACTTCCATCAGCAATTGGTTGGTGTTGGCGGTGCCGTAGAACGTGCAGGTGCCAGGGCTGTGGTAGGAATTCATTTCCGATTCCAACAGCTCTTCGCGGCTGGCCTTGCCTTCGGCGTAGCGCTGGCGCACATCGGCTTTCTGCTTGTTGGAAATGCCCGAGACCATCGGCCCGCCCGGCACAAAAATCGTCGGCAGATGACCGAAACGCAAAGCCCCCATCATCAGGCCCGGCACGATCTTGTCGCAGATGCCGAGCATCAGCGCGCCGTCGAACATGTTGTGGGATAACGCCACGGCGGTGGACATCGCGATCACTTCGCGGCTCGGCAAGCTCAGTTCCATGCCCGGCTCGCCCTGGGTCACGCCGTCGCACATGGCCGGGGTGCCGCCGGCAAACTGGCCGACCGAACCGATCTCGCGCAGCGCTCTTTTGATCTGTTCCGGGAAGACTTCATACGGCTGGTGTGCCGAGAGCATGTCGTTATATGACGAAACTATCGCGATGTTGGCGGAGTTCATCATCCGCAGACTGTTCTTGTCTTCCGTACCGCAACCCGCCACGCCGTGGGCGAAGTTGGCGCATTGCAGCTTGCCGCGCATCGGACCGTCGCTGGCCGCACCGCGAATCAAAGCAAGGTAGGCCTCACGTGTGGCGCGGCTACGGGCGATAAGCCGTTCGGTGACCTCAAGGACGCGGGGATGCATGTGTAGAACTCCAGGCTAACGGATGTGGCGACCTGATTGTCTATGCTGAACAAGGACCGTTGTGATTGGGATGACAGACGGTTTTCTTGATCGGTCGGACCAGTTTGTTCAGGTCACTCGTTGTAGATTGAACAAAATATTGCCATTAAAAAGGCTTGTTTTCTATTTTTATGCGAATAATCTTGTAATTCCAACAACAAAACGACGGCGGCCCTGTTAAATGACTCTTCGAATCGCAATCAATGGTTTTGGCCGAATTGGCCGCAACGTCTTACGCGCACTGTATACCCAAGGCTATCGTCAGGACCTGCAGATCGTTGCCATCAATGATTTGGGTGACAGCGCGATCAACGCTCATCTGCTCAAGTACGACACTGTTCACGGCACGTTCGACGCCGATGTCCAGCACGACCAGGAGAGCCTGACCGTCAACGGCGACCGCATCGCCGTCAGCGCCATTCGCAACCCCGCCGAACTGCCCTGGGCTGCAGAAAAGATTGATGTCGTGTTCGAATGCACCGGTCTGTTCACCGACCGCGCCAAAGCCGCCGCGCATATTACGGCCGGCGCGCGCAAAGTCATCATCTCGGCCCCGGCCAAAGGCGCCGACGCCACCGTGGTGTATGGGGTTAACCACGACATTTTGCGCCAACACCACCAAATCATTTCCAACGCGTCGTGCACCACCAACTGCCTGGCCCCGGTCGCTCAGGTGCTGCACCGTGAACTCGGGATCGAGAGCGGTCTGATGACCACGATCCACGCCTACACCAACGATCAAAACCTGACCGATGTCTATCACACCGACCCGTACCGCGCCCGTTCCGCCACCCAGAACATGATCCCGAGCAAGACCGGTGCCGCTGAAGCCGTCGGCCTCGTCCTGCCGGAACTGGCGGGCAAGCTGACCGGCATGGCCGTTCGCGTGCCCGTGATCAATGTGTCGCTGGTGGACCTGACCGTTCAGCTCAAGCGTGAAGCATCGGCCGATGAAGTGAATGCGCTGATGAAAGAAGCCAGCCAGCATTCGAAGATTCTCGGGTACAACACCCTGCCGCTGGTTTCCAGCGACTTCAACCACAACCCGCTGTCGTCGATCTTCGACGCCAACCACACCAAGTCCAGCGGCAAGCTGCTCAAGGTGTTGGCCTGGTACGACAACGAATGGGGCTTCTCCAACCGCATGCTCGATAACTGCCTGGCGTTGTGCAACGCTGAATAAGCCCGGAGCAGTCACCGATGATCGGTATCAGTTTTACGCAAAAGACCCTGGCGGCGCGCAAGCGTATCGCCTTGGTCGCCCATGACCACTGCAAAGTGTTTTTGCTGGACTGGGCCGAACGGCACAAAGACAAACTCGCGCAACATGAACTGCTCGCCACCGGCACCACCGGGTTGTTATTACAACAACGCCTCGACCTGCCGGTGGAAAGCATGATCAGCGGCCCCCTAGGCGGTGACCAACAGCTCGGCGCACGCATCGCCGAGCAGCGCGTCGACCTGCTGGTGTTTTTCTGGGACCCGTTCGAGCCGCAACCACACGACCCGGACATCAAGGCTTTGCTGCGCGTGGCGGCGGTCTGGAACATTCCGGTGGCGTGCAATGAATGCAGCGCCGACTACCTGCTCAGCAGCCCGTTGATGGATCAGGCACACGAACATCGCATCCCCGATTACGCGACGTATTTATCCGGCCGAGCGTAACCCCTCACAATCAGTACTTGACCATCCGAGCGGATGATAAGCATTATCATTCGCTCAAAATGGATCAGGTTCCCCCGTGAGTCAATCGCGCTTCAATCATGTCTTCATCGCCCAGCGCGTTTCGCTGCTGCGCACGTTGGAGCGGATGGTCAACAATCACAGCACTGCCGAAGACCTCCTGCAGGAGACCTACCTGCGAGTGACTCGCGCGCTGGGTGAACGGCCCATCGATCACCTCGAACCCTTCGTGTTCCAGACCGCCCGCAACCTGGCGCTGGACCATTTGCGCGCGCGTCGCATTCAGTCCCGCACCCTGCTCGACGACGTGCCGCTGGACGTGGTGGAAAGCATCGCCGCCCCTACCAGCAGCGCCGAAGATGCCGTCCATGCCGAACAATTGCTGGAGCGTTTGAACGTGAGCCTCGGTGAACTGAGCCATCGTCAGCAGCAGATTTTTATCCTCAGCCGCCTGAACGGACACAGTTATCTGGAGATCGCCGAGAAGCTCGGCGTCTCGTTGAGTACTGTGCAGAAGGAACTGAAGCTGATCATGACGATCTGCATCGGAGTCGCCGAGCGCTCAAACGGCGACTGAGTTCGTCAGGCTTTGCTACCCTTGCCCCACTTCCAAGCCTCACCAAAAAAACAGCCGTGCACAGACACTGCCGAGGAAACACCGTGACGGACACCCACCGCTCCCCTTCGCCCTCGCCGGCCAGGGACCCCGCCAACGCGATGGACCAGGCCCTGGACTGGCTGATCGTGCTGGGCAGCCCGAGCGAAGACCAGACCCAGGCGTTTCATGACTGGCTGGCTGCTGATCTGCTGCATGCCGAGGCGTTCGCCAAGGCGCAGGCGATCTGGGATGGCCCGCAAGTGGTGCAATGCGCACAACAACTGGCCGCCCGGCCGCCGAAAGTAACCGTCCTGTCGCGCCTGCGTCCGCACTGGAAACCCTTGGCGACGGCCGCCGTGTTGATCCTCGGCCTGTTCAGTTTCAGCAACCTGCCGATGCGCCTTCAGGCCGACCACTTGACCGTGATCGGTGAACGCCAGCGCCTGCAATTGGAGGACGGCTCCAAAGTGCTGCTCAATACCGACTCGGCGTTTTCCAGCACCATCAACGATCAACAGCGCGTGGCCAGGTTGTATCAGGGCGAAGCGTTTTTCGAAGTGCAAGCCAGTCGTGGCCAGCCATTGGAAATCGACGCCGGGCCCGTTACGGCCAGCGTGCGCGATACCGCGTTTGCCGTGCGTTATCTGGACGGCGTGACGCAGGTTCGGGTGCAGCGCGGGGATGTCGACTTGCGGGCGACGCACGACGATACGCGTGTGCGCCTCAGCGCCGGTGAAAGCATTCGTATCGGCCCCAACGGTTTCGACCGGCCCGCCAAGCTCGATGCCGCCACCGAACTGGCCTGGGTCCAGGGCCGACTGGTGTTCGAGAACTGCCCGCTGAGCCAGGTACTGGCAGAGCTGCGTCGCTACTATCCGGGCTGGATCATCAACAACAACGAGCAATTGGCCGACGTCGCGGTGACCGGCAATTACCGTCTCGACCAACCGCTGGATGTGGTCCGCTCGCTGGCACACATCACCTCCGCACGGCTTCAGGAATTCCCCGCTTTAGTCATCCTGAACTAAATGAGAATTATTTTTACTCGATAGCACGCGTTCGTTCGTCTCGTTATAGCCAATGCAATTGATTCGCATCTCTACATGCCAATCAGCACCTATAAAGATTCGTGCGACACGGAGCGCTATCGATGTCCTCTCGCCTTACCCGCCAGTCCTCTTCACCTTCCTGCGTGCTGTCGCTGCTGACCGCCGCCATCCTCATGGCCGGTACCGCGCCGCTCATGGCCGCCACGGCGGCCGAACCGTCGACCCGCAACATGGGTGATTATTCGTTCGCCATCCCTGCTCAGTCGCTGGTGTCGGCACTCAATGCCTTTACCGCCGTGACAGGTTGGCAAGTCGGCTTGCCGGCAGAGCTGGCTGAAGGCGTGGCTTCCCAGGGCGTACGCGGTTCGTTGCCACCGGAAAAAGCCCTCGATCGCCTGTTGGTGGGGACCAACCTGAGCTATCGCAAACTGGGCACCAGCAACATTGTGCTGGAGAAACGCAGCAACAACGGCGCGATCAACCTGGACCAGGTCACGATCAGCGCCACCCGTAATGAACAGGACGTGAACAGCGTACCGAGCACAGTCAGCGTTTATACCCGTGAAGACCTGGACCGCAACAACGTCAATACCATCAAGGAACTGGTGCGCTATGAACCGGGCGTTTCGGTTGGCGGCACAGGCCAGCGCGCCGGTCTAACGGGCTACAACATCCGTGGCATCGACGGCGATCGCGTATTGACCCAGGTCGATGGGGTGCAAGTGCCGGACAGTTTCTTCAACGGCCCGTATGCCCAGACCAACCGCAACTACGTCGACCCGGAAATCGTCAAACGCGTGGAAATCCTCCGGGGCCCCGCGTCGGTGTTGTATGGCAGCAACGCCATCGGCGGCGCTGTCAGCTACTACACGCTGGACCCGGATGACATCATCAAACCTGGCAAGGACGTCGGCGCGCGCCTGAAAACCGGTTACAGCTCGGCCGATGAAAGCTGGCTGACCTCCGGCACCGTGGCCGGCCGTACCGGCGAGTTCGACGGCCTGCTGCACCTGAGCCAGCGCAACGGTCATGAAACAGAGTCTTACGGCGAAACCGGTGGCACCGGCCTGAACCGCACCGAGGCCAACCCTGAGGACGTGCGCACCACCAGCGTACTGGCCAAGCTGGGCTGGGATTACGCCGACGACGCGCGCTTTGGTTTGACTTTCGAAAACTACAAGGCCGACAGCGACACCAACCAGTTGAGCGCGGTGGGCGGCCCGTTCAACGCCGGGCGTGGTTTCGGCTTCTATAAATCCCGTACCGGGAACGACACGATCACTCGCGAACGTTTTGGCCTGGATCATAACTTTGGTCTGGACAGCGCCCTGGCAGACAACATCAAGTGGACCCTGAACTATCAGATCGCCAAGGCCGACCAGAGCACCCAGGAAATCTACGCACCTTCGCGCACCGTGCTGCGCAACCGCGACACCAACTACAAAGATCGCCAGTGGGTGTTCGATGTCCAGGCTGACAAGTCATTCGCCATTGCCGACACCGCTCACCTCGTCACCTACGGCACGACCATCAAACAGGACAAAGTCACCGGCCTGCGTACCGGCACCGGCACCTGTCTGACTGTGGCCGGTTCCTGCCGGGTCATCGGTGCCGCGAGCCCCGCCGACACCCTGAAACCGGCGAGCGATTTCCCCGATCCGACGATCAACACTTACAGCCTGTTTGCCCAGGATCAGATCAGCTGGGGCAACTGGACCTTCCTGCCCGGTGCTCGTTACGACTACACCCAACTCAAGCCGCACGTCACCGACGAGTTCCTGGCCACCGCCGACCAGAGCGGCAACGGCGTCGTGAGCGAAGACACCAAGACCTGGCATCAACTGTCGCCAAAACTCGGCACCACCTACCGCTTCAACGACAACTACACCTGGTATGGCCAATACGCCGAAGGCTTCCGCACGCCGACGGCCAAGGCTTTGTATGGTCGCTTCGAAAACCTCGCGGGCGGCTATCAGGTCGCCCCTAACCCGGACCTGGAACCGGAAAAGAGCAAGAGCTATGAAACCGGCCTGCGCGGTCAGTTCGAGGCCGGCACGTTCGATGTGGCGGTGTTCTACAACAAATACCGCGACTTCATTGACGAGAACGCCATTACGCCCGGCTATACCGAGACCACGTTCCAGAGCAACAACATCGCCCACGCGACCATCAAAGGTGTGGAGCTCAAGGGTCGCCTGAACCTGGACAACTTCGGCGCTCCGAACGGCCTCTATACCCAAGGCTCGGCGGCCTACCAGTACGGTCGCAACGATGACACCGGTCAGCCGCTGAACAGTATCAACCCGCTGACCGGCGTGTTCGGCCTGGGTTACGACCAGGACAACTACGGCGCCCTGCTGAACTGGACACTGGTCAAGCGCAAGACCCGCGTCGACAGCACCAGCTTCAAGACTCCGGACGGCACCAGCACCCAGTTCAAGACACCGGGTTATGGCGTGCTCGACCTGGCCGGTTTCTACAAGGTGACCGACGACGTGACCGTCAACGCCGGCCTCTACAACCTGACCAACAAAAAGTACTGGCAATGGGATGACGTACGCGGCTACGACAGCGTCGGCGAAGCCTCGGTGACTCAGCCGGCCAACCTCGACCGCCTGACCCAGCCGGGTCGCAACTTCGCGGTCAATCTGGTCTGGGATATCTGATCCCGCCCGGCTCACTGTGCAGCCCAGTAAAAGCTGCACAGTGAAGATTTTTTACTGTCGCGCGCCTGCTGATTCGTCTCGTTACCAAGCGCCTCCATTTCTCAAGGATTTCTCATGACCTCTCAGGACACCGCTCAACGCCCTGCTCTGCGTTCGCAACGTTTGAACCAGATCACCCACGAACCGCATACCAAACTTGATGCCCTGGTCAAAGCCCACGCGCCGTTTGAAACCCAGGCCAACTTCGCCCGTTTCGTGGTCGCTCAGTACCTGTTCCAATCGGAACTGGTGGCGCTGTACAACGATGCCGCACTGACCGCGATTGTTCCCGACCTGCCGGCCCGTTGCCGTGCCGAAGCGGCCAAGGCTGACCTCGCTGATCTGGAAACCGAAGTGCCGGCCGCCATTGCCGGTGCCGTGAAGAACCCGACCCAGGCCGAAGCGCTGGGCTGGCTGTTCGTTTCCGAAGGGTCGAAGCTCGGCGCGGCGTTCCTGATCAAGCGAGCCGTTGGCCTGGGCTTGAGTGAAACCTTCGGCGCCCGCCATCTTGGCGAACCAACCGGTGGTCGCGCTGAAGGCTGGAAAAGTTTCGTGAAGACGCTGGATGGCCTGACGCTCAGCGCACAGGAAGAAGCCGATCTGGACAAAGGCGCCATCGACGCGTTCAACCGGTTTACCGTGTTGCTGGAACAGGCTTACGCCACCGCAGCCGAACCGGCCTGAAGCCAAACAACTATCCTGTGGGAGCGGGCTTGCCCGCGATTGCAATGTGACATTCAGCATCTTTGTTGAAGGGTAGACCGTCATCGCGGGCAAGCCCGCTCCCACAGGTCCGCCTCACCCCCGTGCCCTTGAGACCAATGCCTCAGCCCTCCTCTTCAAAACTCTCCCGCCTGCTCTTCGGCCTGCTGGCCTACATCAGCCTCGGTATCGGCCTGATCGCCATCGTCGTGCCCGGCCTGCCCACCACCGAATTCATCCTGCTCGCCGCCTGGGCCGCGACCCGCAGTTCGCCGCGCTTGAGTGCCTGGCTGGAAAACCATCGGCTGTTCGGTTCGATCCTGCGCAACTGGCGCAACGGCAAGATCATCACCCGTCGAGCCAAGGTCAGTGCCACCGTCAGCATGTTGCTGTGCGCCACGCTGATGCTGGTGATGCTCGATCACGGCTGGCCGATTTACCTGGCGATTGCCGGCATGAGCCTGGGCAATCTGTGGATCTGGTCGCGTCCGGAATCAGTACCGAGAATTTCCTGAAATTCAGCTCTTTTCAGGGCATTTTCCTGCGCAAACGGTCAACCACTACCGTTCGTCGACTTGCGTTCATGCAACCTTCACAAAGCGCCGATGTGCATTGAATGGCGCTAAATGGATTTGGCGTACCGAGTCGGTTTCGACTCCT
Source organism: Pseudomonas sp. S2_F03 (assembly GCF_054668335.1). Lineage (NCBI taxonomy): Bacteria > Pseudomonadati > Pseudomonadota > Gammaproteobacteria > Pseudomonadales > Pseudomonadaceae > Pseudomonas > Pseudomonas sp. S2_F03. The sequence goes on from NZ_CP162759.1 coordinate 1,509,466, forward strand.
TGCCAACACTTCATCCATTTGTGAGTTCGCCCTATGTTCGACTCCCTCTCTATCCGTCTGAAAATCGTTTTGCTCTCCGGTCTTTGCCTGCTCGGCGTGGTCGTCTTGATCGTCGGCATGAACATTTACCAGACCGATCAGAACGATGATCTGGTCAACGCCTCCAGCAGCAAAATGCTCACCGACAGCGTACAGAGCCTGCTGCAAGCCAAAGCTGCCGAACAAGCGGTGCGAGTGCAGAAGACCTTCGGTGAAACGCTGACGGTGGTGACGGCCCTGGCCGATCAGATCAAGGACATGCGCACCCTGGCAGCCAAGCGCTCGCTTGATGCCGGCGCCCTGCGTGAAGAGTTGAACCAGAACCTGAAAACCGCGTTCGAGCGCAACAGCAAAGTGCTGGGGATCTGGCTGGCGTTCGAGCCCAACGGGCTGGATGGCAAGGACAGCGAGTTCGTCAATGATGCGGTCCGCCAGTCCAACGAAGCCGGGCGATTCGCCACGTATTGGAGCCGTGCAGGGGGCGAGGCGCTCAACACAATCATGGTCGAAGAGGACATGACCAAAACCACCCTGAACCTCAGCGGCACACCCTACAACGTCTGGTACACCTGCCCGCGGGACAGCAAGCGTACCTGCCTGCTCGACCCCTACGCCGATACCGTCGGCGCTAACAAAACAGAAGTGTTGATGACCACCATTTCCGTGCCGCTGCTGGTGGATGGCAAGTCCATCGGCGTGGTCGGTGTCGACATCGCGCTAGATGCCCTGCAAGCGGCGGCGGTCGACTCCCAGCGTGAACTGTTCAACAGCGCCGGGCACATGCTGATCGTCTCCGGCACAGGCGTGCTCGCGGCCTACAGTGTCGACGCCGGTAAAGTCGGCAAGAGCATCGGCGACACCCTCGGCGCGGACGGCAGGGACATCCTGCAATTGCTCGGCAGCGGAGCGCCGAAGATTCTTCAGCAAGGCGACCTGATCCGCGCGGTCTACCCGGTCAGCCCCATCACTGACGCGAAAACCTGGGCCGTGGTGATCGACTTGCCCAAACAAGTGTTGCTGGCCGACTCGGTGAAACTGCAAGCGGTGCTCGATGACGCCCAGCAAAGCGGCACGATCAAAGCGGTGCTGGGTGCCGTCATTGCTGGTTTGGGCGGCTTGCTGCTGATCTGGCTCACCGCGTCGGGCGTGACCCGCCCGATCAACAGCGTGGCCGACATGCTCAAGGCGATTGCCAGCGGCGACGGCGACCTGACCCAGCGTTTGAACTACAGCAAGAAAGACGAATTGGGTGAACTGGTCAGCTGGTTCAATCGCTTCCTCGACAAGCTGCAACCGACCATCGCGCAGATCAAGCAAAGCATCACCGACGCCCGCGGCACGGCCGACCAGTCTTCGGAAATCGCCCGTCAGACCAGCGAAGGCATGCAAGTGCAGTTCCGTGAAATCGACCAGGTCGCCACCGCGTCCAACGAAATGAGCGCCACCGCCCACGACGTTGCCAACAGTGCCTCGAACGCCGCCAGTGCGGCCAAAGGTGCCGACCAATCGGCCCGAGATGGCATGCAGATCATCGAGCGCAGCACCCGCGACATCAATCAACTGGCGGACGAAGTCAGCAAAGCGGTGACCGAAGTCGAAGCGTTGGCGGTCAACAGTGAGCAGATCGGTTCGGTGCTGGAAGTGATCCGCAGCATTGCCGAACAAACCAACCTGCTGGCGCTCAACGCCGCGATTGAAGCGGCCCGTGCCGGTGAAAGCGGTCGCGGGTTTGCGGTGGTGGCCGACGAGGTGCGCAACCTGGCCAAACGCACGCAGGATTCGGTGGAAGAAATTCGCCAGGTGATCGAGCGCATCCAGAGCGGCACGCGCGGCGTGGTCGCCACCATGCATTCGAGCCAGACCCAGGCCCACAACAACGCTGGGCAGATCCAGCAAGCGGTCCAGGCCCTGGGCAAAATCAGTGATGCAGTGACGGTGATCAGCGACATGAACCTGCAAATCGCCAGCGCTGCCGAACAGCAAAGCGCAGTGGCCGAAGAGGTCAACCGCAACGTCTCGGCGATCCGCACCGTCACCGAAACCCTGACCGGCCAAGCCACCGAATCGGCGCAGATCAGCAGCCATCTCAACTCGCTGACCACGCACCAGATGAAATTGATGGATCAGTTCCGGGTGTAATTCCCGTTCCTGTAGGAGCAAGGCTTGCCCGCGACAGGATCGTTCCCACGCTCTGCGTGGGAATGCAGCCCGGGACGCTCTGCGTCCCAAAAGCGGACGCAGAGCGTCCATTGAGGCATTCCCACGCAGAGCGTGGGAACGATCATCTGGTCTGTCAGCCGTTTTGAACTATGCTCGGGCTCTCGTTCCGGAGGGCCTTCGATGACTGATTTACTCACGTCCATTCAAGCCGCACTCGGCTTGCCTCACACCCCCATACCTTTCACGTCGAGCGGCGCCCTGCCCTCGGCGTTTGCCGTGACCGATCTGGCCTGCGCCAGCATTGCCGCCGCCGGACAGGCTGTCAGCGAGCTATTGCGGCAGCACACCGGTCGCTTGCCGGGGATTGAAGTCGACCGCCGCCTTGCCTCTTTCTGGTTCGCCACGTCGATCCGCCCCGTCGGCTGGAGCGTTCCGCCGATGTGGGACCCGGTGGCCGGTGACTACGCGACGAATGACGGCTGGATCCGCCTGCACACCAACGCCCCCCATCACCGGGTAGCGGCTGAAAGCGTGCTTGGCACCTGCGTTGACCGCGCGGCGATGGCGAGCAAAGTGGCGCATTGGGCCAAAAGCGCTCTGGAGCAGGCGGTGGTCGACGCCGGGGGCTGCGCCGCCGAAATGCGCACGTGGGCGCAATGGCAGCGGCACCCGCAAGGGTTGGCCGTCAACGCCGAGCCATTGATTCAGTTCAGCGACGCCAGCGGCCACCCCGCCAAAGCGTGGCGCGGCTCCGTGGCCCAGCCACTGGCCGGGATCAAGGTGCTGGACTTGACCCGCGTGCTGGCAGGTCCGGTCGCCAGCCGTTTTCTCGCGGGCCTCGGTGCGCAGGTGCTGCGCATTGACCCGCCGACCTGGAACGAACCCGGCGTGGTACCGGAGGTGACCTTGGGCAAACGCTGTGCGCGCTTGGATCTGCACAGTAAAGATGATCGCGCTGTATTCGAAACCCTGCTCAAGGAAGCGGACATCCTTTTGCACGGTTACCGCGCCGATGCACTGGAACGCTTGGGCTATGGCGTTGCCGAGCGCCGGACACTGGCGCCGGGCCTGCTGGATGTCAGCCTCAACGCCTATGGCTGGAGCGGCCCGTGGCAGAACCGCCGTGGCTTCGACAGCCTGGTGCAGATGAGCAGCGGGATTTGCGACGCCGGGATGCAGTGGAAACACGCGGACAAACCGACACCCTTGCCGGTGCAGGCGCTCGATCACGCCACCGGGTATTTGATGGCGGCTGCGGCTGTCATTTTATTGGGGCGTGGGGGTTCGGCGCGGTTGTCGTTGGCGCGGACGGCGAAACTGTTGATTGAACAGGGTGCCGGGGTGCAAGAACCGTTGCAGGCAGAGGATGACAACGATCAAGGGATCGTGATTGAGCATACGCCTTGGGGGCCGGCGCATCGGCTTCATGTGCCGTTGAAAATCACCGGGACACCGTTGCAGTGGGGGCTACCCGCGACAGAGTTGGGTTCCCATCGTGCGCAGTGGTGGTGATGATTCTGGCCCATCGCGGGCAAGCCCGCTCCCACAGGTTTTGTGATCGGCACAGATCCACTGTGGGAGCGGGCTTGCCCGCGATGGGGCCAGAACAAACAGCTCAGTCAGAGCGGCTGAGTGATGTCCAGAGCAACTGCGCCGCATACCCTCGATAAGGTCGCCACGCCTCGGCTCGCGACAACAGGTCCCGACCCGTCACTGGCGCGTTTTCCAACGCCGCCAGTGCCTTGATCAATCCCACATCCCCAGACGGAAACGCATCCGGCTCGCGCAACTGGCGCAACGCAATGTACTGCGCCGTCCAGTCACCAATCCCGTGCAAGGCGAGTAGCCGCGCCACGCCATCTTCTCGGCCCGGCTCAAACAACCGAGGATCATCCCGCAACGCCTGAGCCACACCGGACAAGGTTCGCCCCCGGCTTTTCGGCATGCCCAATGCCGCCAGATCCGCGTTCGCCAACACGGCCGACTCAGGAAACACATGGGTCAATCCCGCCAGCGGCGACTGCAACGGCGCGCCATACTGCGCCACGAGCTTGCCCGCCAGGCGGATCGCCGCGCCCACGGTGATCTGTTGCCCCAACACCGCTCGAATCGCCAACTCCAATCCATCCCAGGCCCCCGGCACCCGCAAGCCCGGACGCTGGGCAATCAGGCGTTTCATCAACGGGTCCCGTGCCAACTGGCGGTGGATCGCTGGCAAATCCGCATCCAGATCAAACATCCGACGCAGCCGCGCCACGATCCCGGGCACGGCCATCGCATCCGGAAAATCCAGAGTCAGTTCAAGGGCGTCAGCGTCTGTCGGTCCTATCGAAAACGTACCGTAGTCACCGTTCAACCCGATGCTGCGCGAGTAGACCCCGTCGGCCACGGCCTCCATCCCGGCCACCGCCCGCACCGACAAAAATCCCAGCATCGCCGACCAGTCATACGGCGGCTGATAGGCCAGCAACAACCTCACAACGACAGCAACCCGCTGTACAGACCATACGCGGCCAACCCGGCACCAATCATGACGCAGGTAAAAATGCCCTTCTCGACATGCGTGAACAATGGCTCGCCTTGCTCATGCTTGGCCTTGGCGAACAGAATCACCCCCGGCGCATACAACAACGCCGACAGCAGCAAATATTTGACCCCGCCGGCATACAGCAACCACACCGCATACCCCAGCGCGATACCGCCGATCATCAGGTCCTTGGTGCGCTCGGCGCTGGCGTGCTCGTAGGTTTCGCCGCGCCCGCTCAACAACACCGCATACGCTGCCGACCACAGGTACGGCACCAGAATCATCGACGACGCGAGGTAGATCAGGCTGGTGTAAGTGCCGGCGGAAAACAGCGTGATCAGCAGAAAGAGCTGGATCATCACGTTGGTCAGCCACAGCGCATTCACCGGCACGTGGTTGGCGTTTTCCTTTTTCAGGAAGGCGGGCATGGTCTTGTCTTTGGCCGTGGCGAACAGGATCTCGGCACACAGCAGCGCCCAGGACAGCAAAGCCCCCAGCAGCGATATCGCCAGGCCGACGCTGATCAGCAACGCCCCCCAGGGGCCGACGATATGTTCCAGCACGGCCGCCAGCGACGGGTTCTGCAGGTTGGCCAATTCTGGCTGGCTCATGATGCCCAGCGACAACACGTTCACCAGCACCAGCAAGGCCAGCACCCCGATAAAACCGATGACCGTCGCCCGTCCCACGTCCGACCGTTTCTCCGCCCGGGCCGAGTAGACACTGGCGCCCTCGATCCCGATGAAGACGAACACCGTCACCAGCATCATGTTGCGAACCTGGTCCATCACCCCGCCAAAATTCGGGTTGCTGCGGCCCCAGATGTCCCGGGTAAAAATGTCCGCCTTGAAAGCGACGGCGGCGATGACGATGAACATGATCAGCGGCACGATCTTGGCCACGGTGGTCACTTGATTGATGAACGCCGCCTCCTTGATCCCGCGCATCACCAGGAAATGCACGGCCCACAGCAGCACCGAGGCACAGCCGATGGCGACGGGTGTGTTGCCCTGGCCAAAGACCGGAAAGAAATAACCGAGGGTGCTGAACAGCAACACGAAATAACCGACGTTGCCCAGCCAGGCGCTGATCCAGTAACCCCAAGCGGAGGAAAATCCCATGTAGTCGCCGAAGCCGGCCTTGGCGTAGGCATACACCCCGGAATCCAGTTCAGGCTTGCGATTGGCCAGGGTCTGGAAGACGAACGCCAGGGTCAGCATGCCGACCGCAGTGATGGCCCAGCCGATCAGCACCGCCCCCGCATCGGCTCGCGCCGCCATGTTCTGCGGCAACGAGAAAATCCCCCCGCCAATCATCGAGCCCACCACCAAGGCGATCAACGCGCTCAGGCGAAGCTTTTGCGTCGGTTGTGACATTCCTGCGTCTCCACTTTTTCCAAATACGGCCGGGCGACCATGGTTATAAAACCGTCACATGACGGGTTTTAACTAAATAGATACAGCGTAATAACGTTTATTAGATAACGCCATGTCACGGTCATTTATTTATAACCGAACATTCTATGACCGTCATGGCAAAGAGCGATTTTGTGGGTTAATCCTAATAAATCAACTCCGCACCAAAAACAGGCGCCAAATATTTGCGGAAACGCCAAAAAGAACTAACTTAAAGATCGCCAGCAAAGCTCGCTTATTCCGGCTAGCTCTGAGCGAGGCCTCTGGATTAGGCTTCTCCGGCCATCCGTATCCGGACCGAAAATCATCCAAAAGTCTTTAATTAACAATGGAATGTGCTCATGCACTGATCTAAGTCAGATGTTCGAACAGCTAACAGAACTACTCTGTTGTCTCTCTTCTCCTGCACTGGAGTCATGCGATGTCTGAATCCCCCGCAAAACTGAAACTTGGCGCGTTGGTTGCTCTGGTTGTCGGCTCAATGATTGGTGGCGGGATCTTCTCCTTGCCACAAAACATGGCCGCCAGTGCTGACGTTGGCGCCGTACTGATCGGCTGGGCCATCACCGCCGTCGGCATGCTGACCCTGGCGTTTGTCTTCCAGACCCTGGCCAACCGAAAGCCTGATCTGGACGGCGGGGTATACGCCTACGCCAAGGCCGGTTTCGGCGACTACATGGGTTTCTCTTCCGCCTGGGGTTACTGGATCAGTGCGTGGTTGGGCAACGTCGGGTATTTCGTACTCTTGTTCAGCACCCTGGGTTACTTCTTCCCGATTTTCGGTGAAGGCAACACGGTGGCTGCCGTGATCGGTGCATCGTTGCTGCTCTGGGGCGTGCATTTCCTCGTGTTGCGGGGGATCAAGGAAGCAGCATTCATCAACCTGGTGACCACGGTCGCCAAGATCGTGCCGCTGGTGCTGTTTGTGTTGATCGCGATTTTCGCCTTCAAACTGGACATCTTCACCGCTGACATCTGGGGCGTGAAAAACCCGGACCTGGGCAGCGTGATGAACCAGGTACGCAAGATGATGCTGGTCACCGTCTGGGTGTTCATCGGCATCGAGGGCGCGAGCATTTTCTCGGCCCGCGCAGAAAAACGCACCGATGTAGGTAAAGCCACCGTCATCGGTTTCATCACTGTGCTGCTGTTTCTGGTGCTGGTGAACGTGCTGTCGCTGGGCATCATGACTCAACCGGAACTGGCCAAGCTGCAGAACCCGTCGATGGCGGCCGTGCTGGAGCACGTGGTCGGTCACTGGGGCGCGGTGCTAATCAGCGTAGGCCTGATCATCTCGCTGCTGGGGGCGTTGCTGTCGTGGGTGCTGCTGTGTGCGGAGATCATGTTCGCCGCGGCCAAGGACCACACCATGCCGGAGTTCCTGCGCAAGGAAAACGCCAACCATGTGCCGGTCAACGCGCTGTGGCTGACCAACGCGATGGTGCAGCTGTTCCTGATCATCACGCTGTTTTCGGCCAGTACTTACCTGTCGCTGATCTACCTCGCCACCTCGATGATTCTGGTGCCTTACCTGTGGTCGGCGGCTTACGCGCTGCTGCTGGCGGTGCGCGGCGAGACTTACGAAAACGACTCGGGCGAGCGCACCAAGGACCTGTTGATCGGCGCCATCTCGGTGATCTACGCGGTCTGGCTGGTCTACGCCGGCGGCACCAAATACCTGCTGCTGTCCGCCCTGCTCTATGCGCCCGGCGTAATCCTGTTCGCCAAGGCCAAGCGTGAACTGGGCAAACCTGTTTTCACCAACGTCGAGAAGCTGATTTTTGCAGCCGTAATCATAGGCGCCGTGGTGGCGGCCTATGGGCTGTATTCCGGCTTCCTGACCCTGTAACACCTGAATAATTTGTCATCTGGAGGATCACTGTAATGACCACGGAAAAAGTTAAGTACGGCGTGCATTCCGAAGCCGGCAAACTGCGCAAAGTCATGGTTTGCTCCCCAGGCCTGGCCCACCAGCGGCTGACCCCGAACAACTGTGACGAACTGCTGTTTGATGATGTGCTTTGGGTCGCCCAAGCCAAGCGTGACCATTTCGACTTCGTCACCAAAATGCGCGAACGCAACATCGATGTGCTGGAAATGCACAACCTGCTGACCGACATCGTTGCGATTCCGGAAGCGCTCGACTGGATTCTGGAGCGCAAGATCACCGCTAACTCGGTGGGCCTGGGCCTGATCAATGAAACCAGCTCGTGGCTGCGCAGCCTGGAGCCACGCAAGATCGCCGAATTCCTGATCGGCGGCGTCTCCGCCGATGACCTGCCGACCAGTTTCGGCGGTAAAGCCATCGAGATGTTCCGCGACTTCCTCGGCCACTCAAGCTTCATTCTGCCGCCATTGCCCAACACCCAGTTCACTCGCGATACCACGTGCTGGATCTACGGTGGCGTGACCCTGAACCCGATGTACTGGCCGGCGCGCCGCCAGGAAACCCTGCTGGCCACCGCCATCTACAAATTCCACCCGGAATTCACCAACGCCGACTTCCAGGTCTGGTACGGCGACCCGGACCAGGAACACGGTAGCTCCACCCTGGAGGGGGGCGACGTGATGCCAATCGGCAACGGCGTGGTGCTGATCGGCATGGGCGAACGCTCGTCCCGCCAGGCCATTGGCCTGCTGGCGCAAAGCCTGTTCAAAAACAAAGCGGTCGAAAAAGTCATCGTCGCCGGTCTGCCGAAATCCCGTGCAGCGATGCACCTCGATACCGTGTTCAGCTTCTGTGACCGCGACCTCGTCACGGTTTTCCCTGAAGTCGTCAATCAGATCGTCGCCTTCACCCTGCGTCCGGATGAGAAAAAACCGGGTGGCATCGACATCCGACGCGAAGACGCCAGCTTCCTCGACACCGTGGCCAAGGCCCTCAACCTGAAAGCGTTGCGCGTGGTGGAAACCGGCGGCAACAGCTTCGCCGCCGAGCGCGAACAGTGGGACGACGGCAACAACGTGGTGGCTGTGGAGCCAGGCGTGGTGATCGGTTATGACCGCAACACCTACACCAACACCTTGCTGCGCAAGGCGGGCATCGAAGTCATCACTATCAGCGCAGGCGAGCTGGGACGTGGGCGTGGCGGCGGCCACTGCATGACCTGCCCGATCATTCGCGACCCAATCGACTACTAACCTTCAGCCTTGGCCGGCGCAGCCCTGTACCCCAGGGCATGCGCGACCAAGGGGATAACCGACACCAAAGGAGATCCATCATGGCTTTTAATATTCACAACCGTAATTTGCTGAGCCTGGAACACCACACCCCTCGCGAATTGCGCTACCTGCTCGACCTGTCCCGCGACCTCAAGCGCGCCAAATACACCGGCACCGAGCAGCAACACCTCAAAGGCAACAACATCGCGCTGATCTTCGAAAAAACCTCGACCCGTACCCGCTGTGCGTTCGAAGTCGCGGCCTATGACCAGGGCGCCAACGTCACCTACATCGACCCGAACTCCTCGCAGATCGGCCACAAAGAAAGCATGAAAGACACCGCCCGCGTATTGGGGCGCATGTACGACGCCATTGAATACCGTGGCTTCAAGCAGGAAATCGTCGAAGAACTGGCCAAGTTTGCCGGCGTACCCGTGTTCAACGGCCTGACCGATGAATACCACCCGACGCAAATGATCGCCGACGTGCTGACCATGCGTGAACACGCCGACAAGCCGATCCACGACATCAGCTACGCCTACCTGGGCGACGCCCGTAACAACATGGGTAACTCGCTGCTGCTGATCGGCGCCAAGCTGGGCATGGACGTGCGCATCTGCGCGCCAAAAGCCCTGTGGCCGCTTGACGACCTGGTGGCTCGCTGCAAGCAATATGCGGAAGAAAGCGGTGCTCGCATCACCCTGACCGAAGACCCGAAAGCCGCGGTCAAAGGCGTGGACTTCATCCACACCGACGTCTGGGTGTCGATGGGCGAACCCGTTGAAGCCTGGGCCGAGCGTATCCAGCAACTGCTGCCGTACCAGGTCAACGCCGAACTGATGAAAGCCACCGGCAACCCGCGCACCAAGTTCATGCACTGCCTGCCGGCCTTCCACAACAGTGATACCAAAATCGGCAAGCAGATTGCCGAGCAGTACCCGAACCTGAAGAACGGCATCGAAGTGACTGATGACGTGTTCGAGTCGCCGGCCTGCATCGCCTTCGAGCAAGCGGAAAACCGCATGCACACCATCAAGGCGATTCTGGTGTCGACTTTGGCTGACCTTTAACGGCGCACCCGGCTCCCACTGACTGGACTCAGTCAATGTGGGAGCTGGCTTTGTGGGAGCCGGGCTTGCCCCGGGCGGCGTTCCGACGATGGCATCACCTCGTTGTAACTGATTCACCGAGGCGTCTGCATCGCTGGCAAGCCAGGCTCCCACAATGACCGCATCTCACTGTTTTTCTGGAAGGATTGCCATTATGCGTATCGTCGTCGCTTTGGGCGGTAACGCCCTGCTCCGCCGTGGTGAACCCATGACCGCGGACAATCAGCGCGCCAACATCCGGATCGCCACCGAACAAATTGCCAAGGTCCATGCCGGTAACCAACTGGTAATCGCCCACGGCAATGGTCCGCAGGTCGGCCTGTTGTCGCTGCAAGCCGCGGCCTACACCTCGGTTTCCCCCTACCCGCTGGACGTGCTCGGTGCCGAAACCGAAGGCATGATCGGCTACATCATCGAACAGGAACTGGGCAACCTGCTGGACTTCGAAGTGCCCTTCGCCACCCTGCTCACCCAGGTTGAAGTCGACCCCAAAGACCCGGCCTTTCAAAACCCTACCAAGCCGATCGGCCCGGTATATGCCAAGGCCGAAGCGGAAAAACTCGCCGCCGAAAAAGGCTGGGCGATTGCCCCGGACGGCGACAAATTCCGTCGCGTGGTGGCCAGCCCCAAACCAAAACGCATTTTCGAGATCCGCCCGATCAAGTGGCTGCTGGAAAAAGGCAGCATCGTGATCTGCGCCGGCGGTGGCGGCATCCCGACCATGTACACCTCACCCGGCGTACTGGAAGGTGTCGAAGCGGTGATCGATAAAGACCTGTGCTCGGCGCTGCTGGCCGAACAGCTTGAAGCCGATATTCTGGTGATCGCCACCGACGTCAGCGCCGCGTTCATCGACTACGGAAAGCCGACCCAGAAAGCCATCGGCCAGGCTCACCCAGATGAAATGGAAAAACTTGGCTTCGCCGCCGGCTCCATGGGGCCCAAGGTGCAGGCAGCCTGTGAATTCGCACGCCATACTGGAAAGGTCGCGGTGATCGGTTCACTCTCGGACATCGAAGCGATCGTCCAGGGCAAGGCAGGTACGCGCATCAGCACGGCGAATCCTGGCATTACTTACTTGTAGGGAGAAACGTCTATGGCACTGTTTGAGCCAGGTCATTTACACATCGAGCGACACGCGTTGACCAAGGACGATGTCAGCTACGACGTGAAGCTCGACTATGAAGTCAGCAAAAATGATAAAGGGGTGAAAGGAATTCAGTTCACCCTGCATGGCAGCATGCAAGGGAAGGACATGAAAGAGACCTTCTTTCTGCCCAAGGAGGAGGCTTACAACTTCGCCAGAAACGTGACAGCGATCGCCGAGAAGTACGGCATTCCAAAGACCCATAGCCAGATCGGCTCGGTACACAAACATTACGACTTGATGTTTGAAGACATACGCAAGCAGTTGGACATGAAATCCGGCGACCCGGTAGATATCAAAGACTTCGAGTAATCCACTGTCCCCTGTGGGAGCGAGCCTGCTCGCGCCCACAGGGGTTCTGTGTTGCCCGCAAATCCTGCACCGAATTTCACCTTATCCCCTGCGCCAAGGCATACTTGCCACCCTCCGCACTTCAGAACACTGAACCGCCCCATGCGTATCCACGTCAGCTTCATCGACCGCGTCGGTATTACCCAGGAAGTCCTGGCCCTGCTCGGTGGGCGCAACCTCAATCTGGATGCGGTGGAGATGGTGCCGCCCAACGTTTACATCGACGCCCCGACCCTGAGCCCGCAAGTTCTCGAAGAGCTGCGCGATGCGCTATTCAGCGTGCGTGGTGTGCAAGCGGTGACGGTGGTCGACATTCTTCCCGGACAGCGCCGACACCTGCAACTCGATGCCTTGCTCGCGGCCATGACCGACCCGGTCCTGGCGCTGGACAGTGCCGGCAAAGTGTTGCTGGCCAACCCGGCCTTGATCGCGTTGTACGGTCGTGAACCGGCGGGCGAAAGCATCGCCGACCTGTTTGCCGACCCGGCACTGCTCGACGCCCTGCTTGAGCATGGCTTTCGCCTGCCGCTGCGGGAAATCACCGTCGACGGTCAGACATTGCTGCTGGACGCCACGCCGATCACCGACGCGGGCGCCCTGTTGACCTTGTATCAACCCAACCGCATCGGCGAACGCCTCTCGGCGCTGCACCATGACCATGCCGAAGGGTTCGATGCGCTGCTGGGCGAGTCACCCGTCATCCGCACCCTCAAGGCGCGCGCACAACGGGTCGCGGCCCTCGATGCGCCGCTGCTGATCCAGGGCGAAACCGGCACCGGCAAAGAACTGGTGGCACGGGCCTGCCACGCCAGCAGCGCTCGGCACAGTTCGCCATTCCTCGCGCTCAACTGCGCGGCATTGCCGGAGAACCTCGCCGAAAGCGAACTGTTCGGCTACGCCCCCGGTGCCTTTACCGGCGCGCAACGAGGCGGCAAACCGGGGCTGATGGAACTGGCCAACCAGGGCACGGTGTTTCTCGATGAAATCGGTGAGATGTCGCCGTACTTGCAGGCGAAACTGCTGCGGTTTCTCAATGACGGCAGCTTTCGCCGCGTTGGCGGTGATCGCGAAGTGAAGGTCAATGTGCGGATTCTCAGCGCCACCCACCGCGACCTGGAAAAAATGGTCAGCGAGGGCAGCTTTCGCGAAGACCTGTTCTATCGCCTCAATGTGCTCAACGTTGAAGTCCCGCCGCTGCGCGAACGCGGCCAGGACATTCTGTTGCTCGCCCGCTATTTCATGCAGCAGGCCTGTGCACAAATCCAGCGCCCGGTCTGTCGCCTGGCACCGGGCACCTACCCGGCGTTGCTGGGCAATCGCTGGCCGGGCAACGTGCGGCAATTGCAGAACGTGATCTTCCGTGCCGCGGCGATTTGCGAAAGCACGCTGGTCGACATCGGCGACCTCGACATCGCCGGCACCTCGGTGGCGCGCCAGAACGACAGCGAAGTCGACAGCCTGGAACAGGCCATGGAATCGTTTGAAAAAACCCTGTTGGAAAAACTCTATATCAGCTACCCCTCGACCCGCCAACTGGCCAGCCGCCTGCAAACTTCCCACACGGCGATTGCCCATCGGTTGCGCAAGTACGGGATACCCAACAAGCCCTGAGCTTGTGGCGGGATCACAATCCCCCAAACACCACAGCCCCCTGTAGGAGCCGAGCTTGCTCGCGATGGCGGTACTTCAGTCACCTTTGATTTCGACTGAAGTACCGCCATCGCGAGCAAGCTCGGCTCCTACAGGGTCCATGTTCAAAAACGACCTCCATCTGTACTGAAAGCGCTACAGCGGAACGATATCGCTACACTCCTCCCCGATCACGGCTGTGCAAGGCTTTGATCCACCTCGGCTTTCTCCCCCGTCTCCGACCGTATCGATTTCGCTACACGCGGTGAATTCAACCAATCTGCAAAACATCATAAGTCATTGATAAATAACGGCCAAACCAACATTGGCCGTGTTCTTGCTATGTAGTCCTCATAACCAGGGCTTTGCCCAAGCATTCAATAGCGTCCACCAGACGAGTCTGGCCCCCCTTAGGAGTTCACATGAGCGAGTTGCGTTTTACTGAAGACCACGAATGGCTGCGCACCGAAGCTGACGGCAGCGTTACTGTCGGCATCACCGCTTTCGCACAGAACGCCTTGGGCGACGTGGTTTTTGTACAACTGCCTGAGCTGCAGTCCTATGACAAAGGCGCCGAAGCCGCCACCGTGGAATCGGTAAAAGCCGCCAGCGGCGTGTACATGCCACTGGACGGCGAGGTGCTGGAAGTGAACCCGGCGCTGGACAGCAGCCCTGAACTGGTCAACGAAGATCCGCTGGGCGAAGGCTGGTTCTTCCGCTTCCAGCCAAGCGACGCCTCGGCGGTCGCCCAATTGCTCGATCAGGATGCCTACGACCGCCTGATCAAAGCCAACGCCGAAGCCTGAGGAGCGCTGACATGACCCAAGTGAATCTGACCACCGCCAACGAATTCATCGCCCGCCATATCGGCCCTCGCGCCGGTGACGAGCAAGCCATGCTCAACAGCCTCGGTTTCGACTCCCTGGAAGCCCTGAGCGCCAGCGTCATTCCCGACAGCATCAAAGGCACCAGCGTCCTGGGCCTGGAAGACGGCCTGAGCGAAGCCGATGCCCTGGCGTCGATCAAAGCCATCGCCGGTAAAAACCAGCTGTTCAAGACTTACATCGGCCAGGGCTACTACGGCACCCACACGCCATCGCCGATCCTGCGCAACCTGCTGGAAAACCCGGCTTGGTACACCGCCTACACCCCGTACCAGCCAGAAATCTCCCAGGGTCGTCTCGAAGCGCTGCTGAACTTCCAGACCCTGATCAGCGACCTGACCGGCCTGCCGATTGCCAACGCTTCCCTGCTTGACGAAGCCACCGCCGCTGCCGAAGCCATGACCTTCTGCAAACGCCTGAGCAAGAACAAGGGCAGCCACCAATTCTTCGCTTCCGTGCATTGCCACCCGCAAACCCTCGACGTGCTGCGCACCCGTGCCGAGCCGTTGGGCATCGAGGTTGTCGTCGGTGACGAACTCGAACTGACCGACGTGACGCCGTTCTTCGGCGCGCTGCTGCAATACCCGGCCAGCAACGGTGACGTGTTCGATTACCGCGCGCTGACCGAACGTTTCCACGCGGCCAACGCACTGGTCGCCGTAGCGGCCGACCTGCTGGCCCTGACCGTGCTGACCGCACCAGGCGAATTCGGTGCCGACGTGGCCATCGGCAGCGCCCAACGCTTCGGCGTACCGCTGGGCTTCGGCGGCCCGCACGCGGCGTACTTTTCCACCAAAGATGCATTCAAGCGTGACATGCCGGGCCGTCTGGTCGGTGTTTCCGTGGACCGTTTCGGCAAGCCGGCCCTGCGCCTGGCCATGCAAACCCGCGAGCAACACATCCGTCGCGAGAAAGCCACTTCGAACATCTGCACCGCGCAAGTGCTGCTGGCCAACATCGCCAGCATGTACGCCGTGTACCACGGCCCGAAAGGCCTGACCCAGATCGCCAATCGCGTGCATCACCTGACGGCGATTCTGGCCAAGGGCTTGAGCGCACTGGGCCTGACCGTTGAACAAGCCAGCTTCTTCGACACCCTGACCCTGAACACCGGCGCCAATACCGCCAAGCTGCACGATCAGGCGCGCGCCCAGCGCATCAACCTGCGCGTGGTCGATGCTCAGCGTGTGGGCCTGTCGGTCGACGAAACCACCACCCAGGCTGACATCGAAACCCTGTGGAGTATTTTCGCCGACGGCAAGACCCTGCCGGACTTCGCCGCCCTCGCAGCCGTAGTGCAGAGCACCATTCCTGCGTCGCTGGTGCGCCAATCGCCGATCCTCAGCCACCCAGTGTTCAACCGCTACCACTCGGAAACCGAGCTGATGCGCTACCTGCGCAAGCTGGCCGACAAAGACTTGGCACTGGACCGCACCATGATCCCGCTGGGTTCGTGCACCATGAAACTCAACGCCGCCAGCGAAATGATCCCGGTGACCTGGGCTGAATTCGGTGCCCTGCACCCGTTCGCCCCGGCCGAGCAAAGCGCCGGCTACCAGCAACTGACCGACGAACTGGAAGCGATGCTGTGCGCCGCGACTGGCTACGACTCGATCTCGCTGCAACCGAACGCCGGTTCGCAAGGTGAATACGCCGGCCTGCTGGCCATCCGCGCCTATCACCAGAGCCGTGGCGAAGACCGTCGCGACATCTGCCTGATCCCGTCGTCCGCCCACGGCACCAACCCGGCCACCGCTAACATGGCTGGCATGCGCGTCGTCGTCACCGCTTGCGATGCTCGCGGCAACGTCGACATCGAAGACCTGCGCGCCAAGGCCATCGAGCACCGCGAACACCTCGCTGCGCTGATGATTACCTACCCGTCGACCCACGGCGTGTTCGAAGAAGGCATCCGCGAGATCTGCGGCATCATTCATGACAACGGCGGCCAGGTGTACATCGACGGCGCCAACATGAACGCGATGGTCGGCCTGTGCGCACCGGGCAAGTTCGGCGGCGACGTGTCGCACCTGAACCTGCACAAGACCTTCTGCATTCCGCACGGCGGTGGCGGCCCGGGTGTCGGCCCGATCGGCGTGAAATCGCACCTGACCCCGTTCCTGCCGGGTCACGCCCAGATGGAACGCAAGGAAGGCGCAGTCTGCGCAGCACCGTTCGGCAGCGCGAGCATTCTGCCGATCACCTGGATGTACATTTCGATGATGGGCGGTGCGGGCCTCAAGCGCGCTTCGCAGCTGGCGATCCTCAATGCCAACTACATCTCCCGTCGCCTGGAAGAGCACTACCCAGTGCTGTACACCGGCAGCAACGGCCTGGTGGCGCACGAATGCATCCTCGACCTGCGTCCGTTGAAAGACAGCAGCGGCATCAGTGTCGATGACGTCGCCAAGCGCCTGATCGACTTCGGCTTCCACGCGCCGACCATGTCGTTCCCGGTGGCTGGCACGCTGATGATCGAGCCGACCGAAAGCGAATCCAAGGAAGAACTGGACCGTTTCTGCGACGCCATGATCCGCATCCGCGAAGAAATCCGCGCTGTGGAAAACGGCACGCTGGACAAGGACGACAACCCACTGAAAAACGCTCCGCACACCGCAGCAGAGATCGTTGGCGAGTGGACCCACCCGTACAGCCGTGAGCAAGCGGTGTATCCAGTTGCCTCGCTGATCGAAGGCAAATACTGGCCACCGGTCGGTCGCGTCGACAACGTCTTCGGCGATCGCAACCTGGTGTGCGCCTGCCCGTCGATCGAAAGCTACGCTTAAAGCAGTGTGGGGCGGTTGATCCGCCCCACTTTCAAGAACACCACAAAACCCTTGTGGGAGCGGGCTTGCTCGCGAAAGCGGTGGGTCAGTAAACATTCATGGTGACTGACTCACCGCTTTCGCGAGCAAGCCCGCTCCCACAGGGTTCTGTGGCAAGCCTTAGATTTCGCCCATACCTATAACAAGAAACCGGAGAACAACCATGTCGTTAAGCGTGTTCGACCTGTTCAAGATTGGCATCGGCCCCTCCAGCTCCCACACCGTCGGTCCGATGCGCGCCGCCGCACGCTTCGCCGAAGGTTTGCGCCGTGAAGGACTGCTGGCTGCAACCACCTGCGTCAAAATCGAGCTCTACGGTTCGCTCGGTGCCACCGGCAAGGGCCACGGCAGCGACAAGGCTGTGTTGCTCGGCCTCGAAGGCGAACACCCGGACACCGTGGACACCGAAACCGTTGCTGCGCGCTTGCAAGAAATTCGCGGTAGCGGGCGCTTGAACCTGCTCGGCGAACACAGCATTGCGTTCAACGAGAAAGAACACCTGGCGATGATTCGCAAACCGTTGGCCTATCACCCCAACGGCATGATCTTTCGCGCGTTCGACGCGGCGGGCCTACAGATCCGCAGCCGCGAGTACTACTCGGTCGGTGGTGGTTTTGTGGTCGATGAAGACGCCGCCGGCGCCGACCGCATCGTCGAAGACGCCACGCCGCTGACCTTCCCGTTCAAAAGTGCCAAGGACTTGCTCAGTCATTGCACCACCTACGGCCTGTCCATCAGCCAGGTGATGCTGACCAACGAAAGCGCCTGGCGCCCGGAAGCGGAAACCCGCGCCGGCCTGTTGAAAATCTGGCAAGTGATGCAAGACTGCGTCGACGCCGGTTGCCGCAACGAAGGCATTCTGCCCGGCGGCTTGAAGGTCAAGCGCCGCGCCGCCGCCCTGCATCGACAATTGTGCAAGAACCCGGAATCGTCATTGCGCGATCCGCTGTCGGTGCTGGACTGGGTCAACCTGTACGCCCTGGCGGTCAACGAAGAAAACGCCAATGGCGGACGCGTCGTGACCGCGCCTACTAACGGTGCAGCCGGGATCATTCCAGCGGTTTTGCATTACTACATGCGCTTTATCCCGGGGGCCAATGAAGACGGGGTCGTGCGCTTTCTGCTGACCGCGGCGGCCATCGGCATTCTCTACAAAGAAAACGCCTCGATCTCTGGCGCCGAAGTCGGTTGCCAGGGCGAGGTCGGCGTGGCCTGTTCCATGGCCGCCGGCGCCTTGTGCGAGGTCCTTGGCGGGACCGTGCAGCAAGTGGAAAACGCGGCGGAAATCGGCATGGAACACAACCTGGGCCTGACTTGCGACCCGATTGGCGGGCTGGTGCAAGTGCCTTGCATCGAGCGCAATGCCATGGGCTCGGTGAAGGCCATCAATGCGGTGCGCATGGCGCTGCGTGGGGACGGTCAGCACTTCGTCTCCCTCGACAAGGTCATCCGCACCATGCGCCAGACTGGCGCCGACATGAAAAGCAAATACAAGGAAACCGCCCGTGGCGGTTTGGCGGTCAACATTATCGAGTGCTGATGCTCACGCGCATTGGCACACTTTTTCAGGAGCTGAATATGTCCACCGAACAATTGCTGAAAACCCCGCTGCACGCCCTGCACATCGAACTCGGCGCGCGCATGGTGCCGTTCGCCGGCTATGACATGCCAGTGCAATACCCGCTTGGCGTAATGAAAGAACACCAGCACACCCGCGATCAGGCCGGGCTGTTCGATGTCTCGCACATGGGCCAGATCCGCCTGACCGGCGCCAATGCCGCCAAGGCCCTGGAAACCCTGGTGCCGGTGGACATCATCGACCTGCCGGTGGGCATGCAGCGCTACGCGATGTTCACCAATGAAACCGGTGGCATTCTCGACGACCTGATGGTCGCCAACCTCGGTAACGACGAATTGTTCCTGGTGGTCAACGCAGCCTGCAAGGATCAGGACCTGGCGCACCTGCGCAAGCACATTGGCGAGCAATGCACCATTGAGCCTCTGTTCGAAGAACGCGCCTTGCTGGCCCTGCAAGGTCCGGCCGCAGTCACCGTGCTTGCGCGCCTGGCCCCTGAAGTGGCGAAGATGACCTTCATGCAGTTCACCCGCGTGAAATTGCTGGGCGTGGACTGCTTCGTCAGCCGTTCGGGCTACACCGGTGAAGACGGCTTCGAAATCTCCGTACCGGCCGCCAATGCCGAAGCCCTGGCACGCGCCCTCCTGGCCGAACCAGAAGTCGCCGCCATCGGCCTGGGTGCGCGCGACTCGCTGCGCCTGGAAGCCGGCCTGTGCCTCTACGGCCACGACATGAACACCGAGACCACCCCGATCGAAGCGAGCCTGCTGTGGGCCATCTCCAAGCCGCGTCGTGCCGATGGTGCGCGGGCCGGCGGCTTCCCTGGCGCTGAAACCGTATTCGCGCAACAACAAGGTGGCGTCAGCCGCAAGCGCGTAGGCCTGCTGCCTCAGGAACGCACGCCTGTGCGTGAGGGTGCGGAAATCGTCAACGAGGCTGGCGACATCATCGGCGCCGTATGCAGCGGCGGTTTTGGCCCGACCCTGGCAGGTCCTTTGGCCATGGGTTACCTCGACAGCGCCTACATCGCCATCGACACACCCGCATGGGCGATTGTCCGTGGGAAAAAGGTGCCTTTGCTTGTAAGCAAAATGCCATTTGTTGCACAACGCTACTATCGCGGCTGATTGACTGTTTCTATAAGTAACGCGGTTGCGTTAACAGTGCACTAATGTGTAACGCAACCGCCATAAAATAGTGCATGTCATTACCAATAAGCTTCGCTTATGAACGCTGCTTATAACGTTCTAAAACAATTGAGCAGCGACATAGAATAAGAAGGCTTTAGTGGATCGACTAGTGCGCTCAACCTGAGCAAAACCGGGCCTCTAACGGGGCTTGTTTTTTCTCCCGTAGTTGGCGTAGAGTTTGTCCACTGTGTTTGCATGGGTCGCTTGGAATCGTGACCTGGGCAGTAGCCTACAAGTTAGCTACATCCCGTTCGACGTCTTCTTACTCTCCTGCAACCAGCCCCAGTACTCTTTCACGAGAAGGAGACTGTCATTAATTTTTGCGTCAAAGGAAATAAGAAATGTCCCAACGTCAGAGCGGTACCGTCAAGTGGTTTAACGACGAGAAAGGTTTTGGTTTTATCACTCCTGAAAGCGGTCCGGATCTGTTCGTACATTTCCGCGCCATCCAGGGCAACGGCTTCAAGAGCCTGAAAGAAGGCCAGAAAGTGACTTTCGTTGCCGTGCAAGGCCAGAAAGGCATGCAGGCTGACGAGGTTCAAGCAGAAGGTTAATCTTCTGTAACGAAAAAGCCCCTGATGCTGACATCAGGGGCTTTTTTGTGCGCGTAAATCCGTAAAATGGCTTCTTTTTTCTGCCCAGAGGCTGCCATGTCGAAACACCTGCTCAACCCCCAGGGCGACTTCCCCACCGCCCCCCTGGGTCGTCGCATGGCAGCGATGTTCTATGACTTTCTGTTGTGTACCGCCCTGCTGATCGTCACCAGCGGCATTTACAAGATGATCCAGATGGCCATCCTTGGCGAAGAAAAAATGCGCACCCTGACCGAAGCCGGCGCGCTGGACGGCGATCCATTGCTCTCGACGGTGTTGCTGTTTGTACTGTTCGGCTTTTTCGCCAAGTTCTGGACCTGGTCTGGCCAGACACTGGGCATGCAGGTGTGGTGCATCCGCGTACAGAACGTCGACGGCTCGTCCATCAGCCTGTGGCAGGCGCTGTTGCGGTTTGTAGTGTCGATAGCGTCCTGGCTATGTCTGGGGCTGGGTTTTTACTGGTCGCTGTTCGACAAGCAGAAACGCAGCTGGCATGACATGTACTCCAACACTCAGCTCGTACAGATTCCGAAAAAAACCAAGTAGACCACCAGATGCAAAAACGCCCCGACCAAATCGGGGCGTTTTTTTTAGCGGCCAGCGAATCAGGCGTTACCCGCCAGCTTCATTCGCGCAGCCTGAGTGAAGTCGAGCATGCGCTTTAACGGGCGAATCGCCTGCGGAATCAGCGCAGGATCGACAAAGATCTCATTCGCCCCCTCTTTCAAGCTCTTCAGCAGGCGCTCAAGCGTGTTCATTGCCATCCACGGGCAGTGTGCGCAACTGCGGCACGCGGCACCGTTACCGGCCGTTGGCGCTTCGATGAAGACCTTGTCCGGGCACAGCTGCTGCATTTTGTAGAAAATGCCGCGGTCGGTGGCGACGATCAAAGTCTTGTTTGGCAGGCTCTGCGCCGCCGCGATCAACTGGCTGGTAGAACCGACGGCATCCGCCAGTTCGATCACCGAGGTCGGGGACTCCGGGTGCACCAGAATCGCGGCTTCGGGGTACAGCGCCTTCATGTCTTCAAGCTGCTTGGACTTGAACTCTTCGTGAACGATGCAGGCACCGTCCCACAGCAGCATGTCTGCACCGGTCTGGCGCTGAATGTAGGTGCCCAGGTGTTTGTCCGGGCCCCAGATAATGGTCTCGCCGTTGTCCATCAGGCTTTCGACGATTTCCAGTGCGCAACTGGAGGTCACCACCCAATCCGCCCGGGCTTTGACTGCCGCCGAGGTATTGGCGTACACCACGACGGTGCGTTCCGGGTGCTGATCACAGAACGCCGAAAACTCGTCCACCGGGCAACCCAGGTCCAGCGAACACGTCGCTTCGAGGGTGGGCATCAGCACACGTTTTTCAGGAGTGAGGATTTTCGCGGTTTCACCCATGAACTTCACACCGGCGACCACCACGGTTTTGGCCGGATGTGCGGCGCCGAAGCGGGCCATCTCCAACGAGTCGGAGACGCATCCACCGGTTTCTTCAGCCAATGCCTGAATGACCGGATCGCAATAGAAGTGGGCAACCAGCACCGCGTTCTGAGCCTTGAGCTCGGCGGCGATGGCGGCACGGTAATAGGCCTCTTCCTCGGCAGTCAGCGGTTTGGGCTGCTTGGCATCGAGGTGAGCCTGAACCAAAAGGCGTTCGGAAATCTGCGTCATGTTCGCAAGACCTGCAGGCGCATTTGCGCGAAAGTCGAGTATACACCCGGCTCCGGACCCTACTGGGTACCGCCGGGAAAGTGAGTATTCAACAGGCACGGACAGCGTTGAAGATGCGCAAGGCTACAGAATATCCCGCGGATGCAAAAGATGATTCTGACCTGCACCACCCCGCGTGCTCTACACCCATGCTCACAGGCAAATAGATTTGTAGTGAGAATGTACAAATCAGTAAACACGGCCACTACAATGCCCCCTGCCAATAGGGATGTGATAGCGGGAATAAAATGCAATTTCACAAAAATATCAATGCGTTACGAGCGCTTGCCGTCCTATCCGTAGTGCTTTTCCACTTCGAGATCGAAGGGTTCGGCGGGGGGTTTGCGGGGGTTGACGTCTTTTTCGTCATATCCGGCTTCCTGATGACCGGAATCATCTTTACCGGCCTTCAAAAACAAAATTTCTCGCTCCTCGGGTTCTACGCATCAAGAGCACGCCGAATTGTTCCGGCACTATTGGCTCTGTGCGTTGCGCTATTGGTGTTCGGCTTCGCGTTTCTACCCCTGACGACTACCGGGACACCATCAGAACGATCAAAAGCAGCTTGCTCTTCAGCTCTAATTTCATGTTTGCCAAAGGCGGGAGCTATTTCGATGCCCCGCTGCACGAGAACTGGCTGCTGCATACCTGGTCGCTGTCAGTTGAGTGGCAGTTCTACATGCTCTACCCCGTGCTGCTCATGGCGCTGTACAAATGCTTCGGTGCCCGCAAGACCACCTATGCACTGGTGATACTGGCCTTGATGTCCTTTGGCGCGTCCATCCTTGTGACGAAGGCCAATCCCGTTTTTGCGTTCTACATGCTGCCGACCCGTGCCTGGGAGCTGATCGCGGGGGGGACTGGTATTTCTGTTCCCCTTCAACTCGGCAAGCGCAACAGCACGGTTTGCGAGGGACTCGGGTTACTGGCAATTCTGGCCAGTGTGTTCTGCTTTTCTGAGCAGGATCTCTGGCCTGGGTATCTTGCGGCGCTCCCGGTCTTAGGCACAGCGCTGGTGATCTACGGGAATACTCAATCAGTTTTCAGCAACCACAAGGCTCTGCAATTCACCGGAAAAATCTCTTACTCCGTTTATCTGTGGCATTGGCCGTTGGTGGTGTTTCTCTATAGCTGTGGCTTGCTGACGAGCGTGCCGCACATTGTGGGGGCGATTGTTCTTTCGTTCGTGCTGGGTGCGCTGTCGTTCTACCTGATTGAGTCGAAGGTGAAGAAGATTACGTCTGCGCCAGCAACGATCCTCAAATTCGCGTCATACGCAGTGGGGGTGGTTGCCTTGTCAGCCATAACGTCTTCGGTAGTGAAGAACTACCCGGCCGTGCGGTTTGCATTTGTCGACTTGGGGCAGCCCGAATACACCAGCAAGCTGTACCCGCAGGAGTGCTACCCCAACAACTTTGCCGCCGCCGATTGCAAACTCGGGACGGGTGAAGTGTCGGTCATCCTATTTGGCGACAGTCATGCTCAATCTACGGCTGCGGCTGTCCAGATGGAGAACAAGCAGGCCGCATTGTCCTGGGCTCGCGGCGGCTGCCCTCCCCTGCAAAACTTCGCAATGCGAGACAAAGAGCTGGAAAGCCAATGCCAAGCGTTCAATCATGAAAAACTGGAAGTATTGAAAAGGTCGTACCAGGGCATCCCTGTGGTGCTATTCAGCAGGGCAGCACTGTATTCAGACCCAAGCAGAAACAACAGCTACCGTATTTCCTTCCCTGAACAGAAGCACTTGGATGCTTCATCATTTGTCGAGACCTACACGGAGCAATACTCCGACGTCGTCTGCTCGATCGCGAAAAATCATCCGGTTTATATCGTGAAGCCGATTCCGGAAATGCCCTTCAGCGTCTACAAAGGCTTGAATCTGCATCGGCGGATATTCCAGCAGGCATCAGACATTTCGATCCCGCTGTATGAGTATGAGCAGCGCAACAGGAACGCTATCGCCGTAATTGAAGCAGTTGCGAAGCGTTGCAACGTGACGGTAGTGGACCCGGCCCCATACCTTTGCCCGGAAGGACACTGCATGGGGTCCAAGGACGGCGTTCCTTTGTATTTTGATGACAACCATCTCGTGGATGCGGGCAATCAACAGCTGAAGGGGTTGTTCAAAGGGGTAGCGAAAGACATATAGGCCCTGGAAGGCGCTCCAGCGCCTGCGACAGGGTCAGACAGGGTGTCTTTGAGGATGCCCTCGTCAATGACTCGTGTGGCCCGCAAATCGAGTATCAACGCAGTCAGGTCACCGCCAGAACGAAACACTAACCTAACCAAGAGTTCGCTGAAGGACTCATCCATCGCCACTGCGCAGTGCGCGCAGTTTCGCTCGTCCTTGCTTTATCGCAGGCAAAAAAAAATCCGGAAATCCTCACTTGCGTGGGCCTTCCAGACTTTTAAAACTGCTACAAAAATGGTGGGTCGTGTGGGATTCGAACCTACGACCAATTGGTTAAAAGCCAACTGCTCTACCAACTGAGCTAACGACCCGCTGTGTGGTGGCGCGTATAATACTGATTTTTAAGGACTATTCAACACCTAATTTGAAATAAATCAAAAATAAGGTGTTGGGTCGCTGATTCCGGCCGCTGCGAAGCCTTCTGCACGCAATCGGCAGCTGTCGCATTTTCCGCACGCACGGCCGTTATCGTCGGCCTGATAGCAGGAAACGGTCAGCCCGTAATTGACGCCAAGCTTCACGCCAGCCTCAACGATCTGCGCCTTGCTCAGGTTCTGCAGCGGCGCCTGAATGCGGAAGCCATTACCCTCTACACCGGCCTTGGTCGCCAGATTGGCCATGCGCTCGAACGACTCGATGAACTCGGGACGGCAGTCAGGGTAACCGGAGTAATCCACCGCATTGACACCAATAAAGATGTCACGCGCACCCAGCACTTCCGCCCAGCCCAACGCCAGCGACAGAAACACCGTGTTGCGTGCCGGTACGTAGGTCACCGGAATACCTTCGCCGAGCTCTTCCGGTATGTCGATGCTGCTGTCGGTCAGTGCCGAGCCGCCAATGCCGTTCAGGTTCAGACCGATCACCTTGTGCTCGACCACACCCAAGTCTCGGGCGACGCGTGCGGCGGCATGCAACTCCGCATGAGACCGCTGACCATAATCGAAGCTCATGGTGTAGCAGCTGTAACCTTCGGCGCGAGCCATGGCCACGACTGTCGCCGAGTCCAGGCCACCGGACAGCAGGATGACCGCACGTTTTTCAGCAGTGTTCGATTGTTCAGTCATTTCAGCGCCCCGGCTCGTCATTCCAAAGATATTTATGCAGCTGCAATTGCAAACGCACTGGCAGGTTGTCCGCCACGACCCAGTCCGCCAGGTCCCGAGCATTCAGGTCATGGTGGCTTGGCGAAAACAGGACTTCACCGGCGCGCCGATCAAGACCGTACTGGATCAGCTTGGACACAGCCCAGTCGTAGTCTTCCCGCGAGCAGATGACAAACTTCACTTGGTCGTTGGGTGTAAGCAGCTCGATATTCTCGTAGCGGTTGCGGTGTGCTTCCTTCGAACCCGGGGTTTTCAGGTCGACAACGCGACTGACCCGAGAATCTACTGCCGAGATGTCGAGTGCACCACTGGTTTCCAGTGACACTTCGTAACCGGCGTCGCACAACTGCTTGAGCAATGGGATGGCGTTAGGTTGTGCCAGTGGCTCACCACCGGTGACACACACATAACGCGGGCGAAAACCGGCCACTTGCTCGAGGATATCGTCGAGCGGGCGGATGGTTCCACCCGTGAAGGCATAGGCGCTGTCGCAGTATTGGCAACGCAATGGGCAACCGGTCAGGCGCACAAATACAGTGGGCAGCCCGGCAGTCCGCGTTTCACCCTGCAACGAGTAAAAAACTTCGGTGATTCTCAATGTGTCTTGCATAGTCGCCACGGGCATAACAGCTAAACAGGCTGTCCGCCTCCGTCAGGCACTTCAAGGAACCCCGCCACCGCGCAGATCCCAAAAAGCGTGTTTCATAAAAAGGGCGTGAATTCTAACGAAAAAACCCGCGACAAGCGCGGGTTTCTTCGAAACGGGTCAAGCAGCCCTTACATTTTTTGCAGATCACGCTGGGCCAGTTGAGCGGCGGAAGTGCCCGGATACTGCGACACAACCTGCTGCAGAATGCCTTTGACCTTGTCGGTGTGACCGAGGCGGCGTTCTACATCAGCCAGCTTGTACAACGAATCAGGCACTTTGGCGTGCTTTGGGTACAACTGTGAAACCTTGGCAAACGCTTGACCTGCACCTTGCAGATCGCCTTTGGCCAGGTTCACTTCGCCCAACCAGTACTGGGCATTGCCCGCGTATTGGCTGTTCGGGTATTTGCGCAGGAATGCGGCAAAAGCCTGGCTGGCCTTGTCGAAATCCTTGGCTTTGATCAGGTCGAAGGCTGCGTCGTAATACAGCTTTTCCTTCGCCGGATCAGCCGGTTCGCTACCCGCGGCAGGTGCTTGAGCGGCAGCGGCTCCAGCACTTGCGCCGACGGCAGCACCAGGGGCGTTCAAATCACCACTGGAGGAAGAATTCTCAGGAGTCGCGGCAGGTGCAGCACCGGTTCCAATGCGCCGATCAAGATCCTGATATCGCTCCAGGTTCTCTTGCTTCATGCGCGCTACATCATTTTGCAGAACTTCAATCGCGCCTTGCTGGCGCTCGATCTGTTGCTGCATTTGTTGCAGTTGGTTGAACAGCTCGCCCTGTGCCGAGACAGGGGCCGAAACCCCCTCCCCCGGCATAGGCGCCGTTCGTACCGTAACCTGCAGGCGGATAACTGCTCCCGCTATTGTTATAACCGGAGTTGTTATCGACCACAGGAACCGCAGCCCACACCGCAAGCGGTGCGAGACTGAGAGCCAAGACAGTTACAGCACGACGGCACGTTCGCATGACGAATTACTTACGCAGTTCGACGCGACGGTTTTGAGCCCAGGACTGCTCGTCGTTGCCGGTAGCAACTGGACGCTCTTCGCCGTAGGAAACCAGTTCCAGCTGAGCTGGGGAAACACCTTGCAGTACCAGGTAGCGTTGAACGGCTTTCGCACGACGCTCGCCCAGTGCCATGTTGTACTCACGAGTACCACGTTCGTCGGTGTTGCCTTCCAGAACAACGCGAGCGCCGTTTGCTTTCAGGTCTTTGGCGTGAACGTCCAGAGCGCGCATGGCTTCTGGCTTCAGGTCCGAGCTGTCGTATTCGAAGTAGAAAGTGGTGATAGCGCGCAGAGCAGCTTCTTCGCTCAGGGAACCGTCAACGGCACCAGTGTTTGCGCCATAACCAGCGTTTGGATCTACTGCGCCTTCACCGGCGTTGTCGCCGCCTTTGGACGAGCAACCTACAGCTACAGCCATGGCCAGAGCCAGCGCAGCAAATTTACCAAACTTCAGCATTTCCATCGTGAAACTCCTAATGAACCCCAATGTGTTAAGTACAACGTGTAGCGCCGCGTCAGTTCAGGTAAGGGGACCAGGAAGGTTCTCTGACTTCGCCTTGAGCGGTAGGAAGCGGGAGCCTTACGCGTCCATTAATGGACACGAGCATCAAGACTCCCCGGCCCTGCTGGCGGGTGGCGTAGATTACCATGGTGCCGTTGGGCGCAACAGTAGGCGACTCGTCCAGAGTGCTATCAGTGAGGATCTTTACACTACCTCGCTGCAAATCCTGGGCCGCCACCTTGAAATTGGTGAAACCATCCTGGCGGTGGATCATCACCAGGGTCTTTTCATCAGCCGACAGTTTAGGGTTGGCGTTGTAGTTACCCACGAAGGTCACACGCTCCGCACCGCCACCACCGACGCTGGTTTTGTAGATCTGCGGCTTGCCGCCACGGTCGGAGGTGAAGTAGATGGTCGAGCCATCCTTACCCCAGAACGGTTCGGTGTTGATGCCGGGACCGTTGGTGACACGAGAGATCTGACGCGAACCCAGGTTCATCACATAGATGTCCGGGTTGCCGTCTTTGGACAGCACGAACGCCAGGCGATTGCCGTCCGGCGACCAGGCTGGCGCGCCATTCAGGCCTTCGAAGTTGGTGATCTGCTCGCGGCGACCGGTGTCGATGTTCTGCATGAAGATGCGCGGACGCTTCTGCTCGAACGACACATAGGCGATGCGCTTGCCATCCGGCGCAAAACGCGGCGACAGGATTGGCTCGCGCGATTGCAGCAGGGTCACGGCACGGGCACCGTCATAGTCCGAACGTTGCAGCGTGTAACGAGTGTTCTTCTCGGAGAAACGCTCGGCCGTCACGTACAGCAGGCGAGTCGAGAACGCACCTTTGATACCGGTGAGTTTTTCAAACGACTGGTCGGAGATGTAGTGCGCCATGTCGCGCAGCTGATCTGTACTGCCCGACACGCTGCCGGTCAGTACTTGCTGCTCGGTGGCAACGTTGAACAGTGCGTATTGAACCTGCAGGCGACCGCCCGCTGGAACGATACTGCCGACCATGATGTATTGGGCACCCACCGCCTTCCAGTCACGGAAAATGATTTCGCTGGCCTGGCTCGGCAAGCTGATCATGTTCTGCTTTGGAATCGGCGAGTAGTAACCCGAGTTGCGCAGGTCGTTACCGATGATTTCGGCCATGTCGTCTGGCAGCACAGCGCCGCCCTGGAAAGCGAACGGCACGACTGCAATCGGGGTAGCCCGATCACTGCCGCTGGTGACCAGAATGTTTTTCTCATCCGCCATCGCCATCCCTGCCAGACAGCAGATAGCGACAAGCATTCCTCGTAGAAGGTTTCTCACGGGGCTAAATCCTCAGGCGTGAATGTCATCTTGAATGAACGATACGGAGCAAAATCGCTCGGCTTCATTCCCTGCATTTCTGTCAAACGTCCAATATTCTTCACTGCCGCTACAGCAGACGCATCAAACGGACCGTCACCACTGGACTTGGCCACGCTGGCCGAAGTCACCGTACCATCCGGCAACATGCCGATTTGCAGCACGACTGTCATACCTTTGCGTGCCGAAGGTGGACGAGCCCAGCCTTCCGCCGCACGAAGACGAATCAAATCATCGAAACTGCCGGCGACTTCATCACCCTGTTCATCCGCCAAGGCCTGCTGGCGCTGCGGCGTGTCGGAAAGCAAATCTGCCAGGGCTTGAGCCTTTTTGTCTTCGGCGGATTTACGTGCTGCATCCTGCGATTTCTTCTTCGCAGCATCGGCAGCAGCTTTCTTCTTCGCATCTTCGGCGACTTTCTTCTTCGCCTCTTCAGCTTCAGCTTTCTTCTTGGCGTCTTCGGCGGCTTTCTTCTTCGCGTCTTCGACGATTTTCTTCTTCGCTTCTTCAGCGGCCTCTTTCTTGGCCTCTTCTTCAGCGGCTTTCTTGGCTTCTTCTTCGGCTTTCTTCTTGGCTATATCAGCCAATTGTTTCTCTTCGGCCTTTTTGGCTTCGGCGGTCTTCTTCGCTTCATCGGCTTTCTTGGCTTCATCAGCCTTTTTCGCCTCATCCGCTTTCTTCGACTCGTCAGCCTTCTTGGCTTCCTCGGCCTTTTGAGCCGCCTCTTCTTTCTTTTGTTCCGCAGCCTTCACCGCTTCCTGCTCGACCTTCTTCTGTTCCAACTGTTCGACTTCGGTCTGGCGCGCAGCAGATTTCTGCGCCTCACCCGCAATCTTCTGATTGGTCTGGGTGGTCGCCCGACTTTTCGATTTCAGCTGGTACAGCGTCGCCTGGACAATTGGCTTGGCCGGCGGCAACTCAGGCGTGAAGGCAAAGCTGACAAACAGCATGCCGAACACCAGCACGTGCAAGCCAATCGCCCAGACACTAGGCCAGAAGTAGCTTTCCGAGGCTGTTGGCTCTCGTTGTTGCTGCATCAGGGCGCCTCGGTAATCAAGCCAACATTACCGACCCCGGCTTTCTGCAACCCGCCCATGGCGCCCATGACCGAACCGTAGTCGACGGTCTTGTCGCCGCGGATGAACACCTGAGTGCGCTTGCCGCCTTCAGTGCCGGCACGAATGATCTTGGTCACCGCGTCAGTCATCTGCGGCAAGGTCATGGCCTTGTCCTGCTGCTTTTCGGTGTCGACTTCGCTGCCAAGGTTCCAGTAGTAGGTCTTGTCAGCCTTGATCGAAATGGTCAGGACCTGGGTGTTGTTGTCCTGCGGCAAGGCTTCGCTGGAAACCTTGGGCAGATCAACTTTCACGCCCTGATTGAGCATCGGCGCGGTCACCATGAAGATGACCAGCAGCACCAACATCACGTCGATGTAAGGCACCACGTTCATCTCGGCAACCGGCTTGCGCTTTTGCGAGCTCGAGCGATTAAAGCCATTGGAAATTACCTGCTTATTCTTCGCTGGTGTGCACTTTGCGGTGCAGGATCGCCTGGAATTCATCGGCGAAGGTGTAGTAACGGCCCAGCAGGGTTTCACTGCGAGCAGCAAAACGGTTGTAAGCGATAACGGCCGGGATGGCGGCGAACAAGCCGATGGCAGTTGCAATCAGTGCCTCGGCAATACCTGGCGCCACAGTGGCCAGGGTCGCTTGTTGGGCAGTGGCCAGACCACGGAAGGAGTTCATGATGCCCCAGACCGTACCAAACAGACCGATGTACGGGCTGACGGAACCTACGGTGGCGAGGAACGGCAGGCTCTGCTCGAGCTTCTCTTCTTCGCGGGAAATGGCAACGCGCATGGCACGGGCCACGCCTTCCATGACCGCTTCCGGATCGACACCTGGCTGCTGGCGCAGACGGGAGAATTCCTTGAAGCCGGCCCGGAAGATCTGCTCGACGCCCGAATCCGGATCAGGGTTGCTGCCGGCCTGGCGGTAGAGTTTGGACAGGTCGATACCCGACCAGAAGCGCTCTTCAAAGCTCTCCAGGGCACGTCGACCGGCGCGCAGCAGATTGCTGCGCTGAAAGATCATGATCCATGAGGTGACCGATGCGGCTACCAGGATCAGCATTACCAGTTGCACCACGATACTGGCATTGCTGACCAGGCTCCACATGGAGGAATGGTCGACGACGTTAGCTTCCACGCTTTATCTCCTGCTTTGAGTGTGTACCCGCGCCGCTCACGTCGGCAAAGGCCGCTCGTAGAGCTTCGGGAATGGCCCGGGGTTTCAAACTTTCAGTGCGCACACAGGCCACCAAAAACTGCCCTTCGCAGAGCAGCACATTATCCGTAGCCCGCCTGACCTGCTGCTTGAAGCGCAGGCTGACACGGTTCAATTCGATTACTTCAGCGCTTACCAGAAGCTCGTCGTCCAGTCGCGCCGGCGCGTGGTAACGCGCTTCGCTGGAATGCACGACAAACAACAGGTCCTCCCCTGCCAGCGCCGATTGGGCAAAGCCCAGATCCCGGAGCCGCTCGGTTCGAGCCCGTTCCATAAACTTGAGGTAATTGACGTAATACACGATGCCGCCCGCATCGGTGTCCTCGTAATAAACGCGACAACGATGTACGAACGGCTCAAGCCCGTTTTGCGCGCGCATACTCTAGTGCTTACTCCTCAGGTTGCCAATCCGGCCAGGCAACTGTTTTTCATTGATCTGCGGCTTTGCGGCAAAAGTACGGTCCTGGGACCGCACAAAAGCCGAATATATCAGCGCGCAAAGGATATTAATCGTCAACGGCATCCAGGAACTCGTCTACCACGGGCATTTCACCCAATCGTGACGGAATATTTAAACCGAAGTGCAAATACGCATGCCGGGTGACAACTCGCCCCCGAGGGGTGCGCATGATGTAGCCCTGCTGGATCAAGTACGGCTCCAGCACATCTTCGATGGTGTGGCGTTCTTCGCTGATGGCGGCGGCCAGGCTATCCACCCCGACCGGCCCACCGTCGAACTTCTCGATCATGGTCAGCAGCAGGCGCCGGTCCTGATGATCGAAGCCACGCTCGTCGACATCCAGCAGATTCAATGCGAGATCAGCGATCGGCTTGGTAATGTGCCCCTTGGCGCGAACTTCGGCGAAATCGCGCACCCGGCGCAGCAGGCGATTGGCAATACGTGGCGTACCGCGAGCACGCCGGGCGATTTCAAACGCACCCTCCGGGTCCAGCGGCAAGCCCAGTATGTTCGCCGAACGGCTGACAATCGTTGCCAGGTCCGCGGTGCTGTAGAACTCCAGGCGCTGGACGATGCCGAAGCGATCGCGCAGCGGGTTGGTCAGCATACCGGCACGCGTTGTTGCGCCCACCAGGGTGAACGGCGGCAAATCAAGCTTGATCGAACGCGCGGCCGGGCCTTCGCCGATCATGATGTCGAGCTGAAAATCCTCCATGGCCGGGTACAGCACTTCTTCGACAATCGGCGACAGGCGATGGATCTCGTCGATGAACAGCACGTCATGGGGTTCAAGATTGGTCAACAACGCGGCCAGATCACCCGGACGCTCGAGGACCGGCCCTGACGTGCTCTTGATCGACACGCCCATTTCCTGGGCGATGATGTTCGCCAGCGTGGTCTTGCCCAAACCGGGCGGACCGAAAATCAGCGTGTGGTCCAGAGACTCGTTACGCCCACGCGCGGCCTGGATGAACAACTCCATTTGCTCGCGAACAGTCGGCTGGCCGATGTATTCGGCCAGGCTGACAGGACGAATCGCCCGGTCCTGGACTTCCTCGCGGTCACGAGGACCGGGGGTGGCGGCAATCAGACGATCGGCTTCAATCACTTAAATCATTCCCTTCAGGGCACGACGAATCATGTCTTCACTGCTCAAGCCTTTCTCCTTGATCGCAGAAATCGCCTTGCTGGCTTCCTGAGGCTTGTAGCCCAGGGAAATCAGCGCGCTGACCGCGTCGTTTTCGGCGGTAGCCACTGGAGCTGACGCGTCCGGCCCGCCCGGTTGGTTTGGCACCAGCGCGAACATCGCCGGTACGGTTTCCCACGCCTTGAAGCGATCCTTGAGTTCCACCAGCAAGCGTTCGGCAGTCTTCTTGCCCACGCCCGGCACCTTGGTTAGCGCCGAGGTGTCCTGGGACTGCACGCAACGGACCAGCTCATCGACTTCCAGACTCGACATCAACGCCAGCGCCAATTTTGGCCCGACACCATTGAGACGGATCAACTCGCGAAAAAAGTCTCGCTCTCGCTTGCTGGCGAAACCATAGAGTAACTGCGCGTCTTCGCGTACGACCAAGTGGGTGTGCAAGGTCAGCGGTTCACCGACCGACGGCAAGCGATACAACGTGGTCATGGGCACCTCCAACTCATACCCCAGACCGTTTACATCCAGAATCAGGTGCGGCGGCTGTTTTTCAGCCAGTGTGCCGCGCAAGCGTCCAATCACGTTTCAGATCCTTGAGCGTTGGCCAGATCAATGCCTGGCGACCGACAGAGCGAGGGGTCGCGTCGACGACACAGACACGAAAAACCTCATTCCGCAAAAAATGATTGCTGATGCTATCAGAGACGCAAGCGCCCGCCACGACTGCGTGCCGCGCCAAGGCCATGGGGTAACAGACTGGACCGGGTATGCGCATGGCAAATGGCGATGGCCAGGGCATCCGACGCATCGATTTGCGGCTTGCTGGTCAGTTTCAGCATGTGCATGACCATCATCTGCACTTGTTCTTTATTCGCCGCACCGGTGCCGGTCACGGCTTGTTTGACCTGGGTTGCGGTGTACTCGGCTATTTCCAGGTTTTCTTCGGCACCCGCCACAATCGCCGCACCCCGGGCCTGACCCAGCTTCAGCGCGGAGTCTGCGTTGCGTGCCATAAAGACCTTTTCGATACCCATGGTCACAGGACCATAGGTCTGAATGACTTCCCGCACGCCCCGATAGACGATTTGCAGACGCTCGTGCAATTCGCCAGAGCCGGTTCGAATGCAACCCGATGCCACATAAACGCAGCCACGGCCGGTATCGCGTACCACGCCATAACCGGTGATGCGCGAACCGGGGTCGATACCAAGGATTAAAGTCATAACGCCTGCGGGTTCAGTGAAAGCACGATATTCAATTCAGCGAATAACAATTGTGGGAGCTGGCTTGCCTGCGATGGCATCACCTCGGTGTATCAGACAGACCGAGGTGATGCCATCGCAGGCAAGCCAGCTCCCACATTAAATCCTAGTCGCCCTTAACCCAGCTGTGCAGCCACCGACTCCGGAATGTCCGCGTTGGAGTAGACGTTCTGCACGTCATCCAGGTCCTCAAGCATGTCGATCAGCTTGAGCACCTTCTCGGCGCCTTCCAGGTCCAGCTCGGCGCTGGTAGTGGGCAGCATCACGATTTCTGCGTCTTCACCTTTGAAACCGGCCGCTTCCAGCGCATTACGCACGGAATAGAAACCGGCAAACGAAGTGAATACATCGATGGAGCCGTCTTCATGGGTAACCACGTCATCGGCATCGGCTTCCATGGCCGCTTCCATCAAGGCATCTTCGTCAACGCCTGGGGCGAAGGAAATCTGCCCTTTGCGCTCGAACAGATAGGCCACGGAACCGTCGGTGCCGAGGTTGCCACCACATTTACTGAAAGCGTGGCGAACAGCGGCAGCGGTGCGATTACGGTTGTCGGTCATGCACTCGACCATCACCGCCACGCCACCCGGGCCGTAGCCTTCGTAGGTCAGCTCGACCATGTCGTCGGTGTCGGCAGCACCGGCACCGCGTGCGACCGCGCGATCGATGATATCGCGGCTCATGTTCGCGCCAAGGGCCTTGTCCAGCGCCAGACGCAAACGCGGGTTGGAACCCGGGTCACCACCGCCCTGACGGGCAGCAACGGTCAGTTCACGAATCCACTTGGTGAAAATCTTGCCCTTCTTGGCATCCTGACGTTCTTTGCGGTGCTTGATGTTCGCCCACTTGGAATGACCCGCCATAACTCGCTCCGAATTCTCTTTGAAACATTGCCCGCCACAGATTGTCGGCCAGCAACAAAAAAATCTCGACCTAAAGAAAAGGCGCATCCGGCAAGGATGCGCCTTTGCGGTCAGCCTTACTCAGCCTTTGGCGTTTCGCGCAGGCGAATGTGCAATTCGCGCAGTGCCTTGGCATCAACCTGACCCGGTGCCTGAGTCATGACGTCTGCCGCGCTCTGGGTTTTCGGGAAGGCGATCACTTCACGGATCGACTGGGCGCCGGTCATCAGCATCACCAGACGATCCAGACCGAAGGCCAGGCCACCGTGCGGCGGTGCGCCGTACTTCAGGGCGTCGAGCAGGAAGCCGAACTTCTCTTCCTGTTCCGCTTCGTTGATGCCCAGCAGGCGGAATACGGTCTGCTGCATTTCCTTGCGGTGGATACGGATCGAACCGCCACCCAGCTCAGTGCCGTTCAGCACCATGTCGTAGGCACGGGACAGAGCGGTCGCCGGGTTGGCTTCCAGTTCTTCCGGGGTGCACTTCGGCGCGGTGAACGGGTGGTGCAAGGCAGTGAAGCTGCCGTCGTCGTTTTCTTCGAACATCGGGAAGTCGACGACCCACATTGGCGCCCACTTGCAGGTCAGCAGCTCCAGGTCGTTACCTACCTTGATCCGCAGCGCGCCCAGGGCCTCGCTGACGATCTTGGCTTTGTCAGCACCGAAGAACACGATGTCGCCGTCAACCGCGCCAACGCGATCCAGGATCACATTGAGGTTGGCTTCAGGGATGTTCTTCACGATTGGCGATTGCAGGCCTTCGACGCCTTTGGCGCGCTCGTTGACCTTGATGTACGCCAGGCCCTTGGCACCGTAGATGCCGACGAACTTGGTGTAGTCGTCGATCTGCTTGCGCGGCATGCTCGCAGCGCCTGGAACGCGCAACGCGGCAATGCGGCATTTCGGGTCGTTGGCCGGGCCGCTGAACACCTTGAAGTCGACTTCTTTCAGTTGATCTTCAACGTCAACCAGTTCCAGCGGGTTACGCAGGTCTGGCTTGTCGGAACCGTAACGACGCATGGCTTCTGCGAAGGTCATGTGCGGGAAGTCGCCGAATTCCAGGTCCAGCACTTCCTTGAACAGGTTGCGGATCATTTTTTCGGTGATGCCCATGATCTCGTTTTCATCGAGGAAGCTGGTCTCGATGTCGATCTGGGTGAACTCAGGCTGACGGTCGGCACGCAGGTCTTCGTCGCGGAAGCACTTGGCGATCTGGTAGTAACGGTCGAAACCAGCCACCATCAGCAGTTGCTTGAACAGCTGTGGCGATTGCGGCAGCGCAAAGAACGAACCGGCGTGAGTACGGCTCGGCACCAGGTAGTCGCGAGCACCTTCCGGGGTCGCGCGGGTCAGGATCGGCGTCTCGACGTCGAGGAAGCCGTTCTCGTCGAGGAAGCGACGGATGCTGGTGGTCATGCGCGAACGCAGACGCAGCTTCTCGGCCATTTCCGGGCGACGCAGGTCAAGGAAGCGATAGCGCAGGCGGGTTTCTTCGCCGACATCGGAGAACTCGTTCAGCGGGAACGGCGGGGTTTCCGACTCGTTCAGCACTTCCAGTTCGTAACCGAGGACTTCGATCATGCCCGACGCCATGTTGGCGTTGGTGGCACCGGCCGGACGCAGGCGAACCTTGCCGGTCACCTTGACCACGTATTCGCTGCGCACGCGGTCGGCGACGGCGAAGGTTTCCAGCGCGGTCCGGGTCGAACACTACCTGGGCCAGACCATCACGATCACGGATATCGAGGAAAATCACCCCCACCGTGGTCACGGCGACGGTGGACCCATCCGCAAAGGGTAATTTCCTGGCCGTCCAGGCTTTCGTTCAGTTGGCCGCAATAATGGCTGCGCATCATGGTAGTGGTTTCACTTCTCGTAATTCGAAATTCGGTTGGAGTCCTGCACATCAGGCTGCGGATGATGCAAGAGCTCACGCGTGTGGTTCAACTCAGGCCCTAGACCCTAGTCAGCTTTGTCGCCGCCGGCCAGGTTCTTCTTCGATCCGGTCTTGAAATCGGTTTCGTACCAGCCGGTGCCGCTGAGGCGGAAACCTGGCATGGACAGCATCTTTTTAAGCTCTGGCGCCTGGCAGGCAGGGCAGTCGACCAGCGGTGCTGCGCTGATCTTTTGAATGGCTTCCAACTGATGACCACAGGAAGCACATTGATAGTCGTACATCGGCATGGGGGTTGTCTCGGCGATCAGATTGCTACCGCACACGCTGGGTTTTGCGGCAAAGAGCGGGATTATATCCATTAAATGCAGCCTGTGCAGCCGTAAGACTGCACAGACTGACACTCAACCCTCTACGTCGCTGCGGCTAAGGCGCCGCAATGCAGCCCCCTTCCTTCAAGCTGCGCACGACACAGACAACCCGCACCAGCCCGGTGAAGTTCCTGACCCCGCCGTGACGCAAATGCACTTCGCGGTCCACATGGGACAACAGCGCGCTGACCGAACAGCAATTGACCTTGGCCATATCGCCCAAAATATCCCAATAGACCTGTTCAAGCCGCAAGCAGGTCGCAAAACCATTCAAGCGCACCGAACGGGACAACGGCCGGGCCAGCCCCATATCAAATTCGCTGACGAACGGATCAACCCTTATATCCCGGGCAGGG
This sequence comes from Pseudomonas sp. S2_F03, assembly GCF_054668335.1. Classification (NCBI taxonomy): domain Bacteria; kingdom Pseudomonadati; phylum Pseudomonadota; class Gammaproteobacteria; order Pseudomonadales; family Pseudomonadaceae; genus Pseudomonas; species Pseudomonas sp. S2_F03. Next base: position 1,547,261 of record NZ_CP162759.1, read on the forward strand.
CCGAGCCTCCCTTCGCCAAACCTGTCTTCGTAATCCATATCGTTGACACTCCTTTGCCATCCTTGCTTTCTGTAAGAGCACGTTCTGTTGCCTTATAAAAGCGCAGGCGCAAAGGTATATCCAGATGACTTTATGACCCTCGACGTAGGATAAGCCAACAGTTGAAGGGGGATCATGGAGACCGTCCTAGGCCGGCCGTTTTCCTACATGCCCAGACGAGTTTTAACCCGCACAAAAGAGACTTGAAGAAGTAGAAGGACAAAACGCGAACGACACCTCAACGGCATCATTCGCGTACTGGCGAGATTACTGATCCAGCAAGGACCGTAACATCCAGGCGGTTTTCTCATGCACCTGCATACGCTGGGTCAGCAGATCGGCGGTGAGCACTCCGACCTCTTCCTTAATAGAAGAAAGCCGCGCATAACAAACCTGCCGACATCCCGCCGCCCCGAATGACGCACTGACCCAGGACAAATCGCCCCCCCACAGCACCGCCTGACTGCCTGATTTGAGTAGCTGCAGGCTTTGCTGTTAAATAGACCGTGTGTCGCTGCCGCCTATTTTCCGGGGGCTGCGCATAGGCTGATAGCGGGAACGTGCCCAACGCCTCTTATTGTTCTGAAGCGAACCGTACTCAATCAGCTCTTCCTTGTGATCCGTCTTAACGTGAGTTAATCAAAATGTTGAAAATCGTCCACTTGCTAACGGGCGCAGCAGCCCTGCTGCTGTCCTTCATCCCTAGCCTGCGATCTGAAGCGGTACCTTACCTGCAACAACCCGATGCACTGTACCTGGCCTTTTTCGGCCTGTTGAACCTCACCCTTGCTCCTGTCATCCCTTACTGGAACAAAGGCCCGCGTCACCAACTGCAAAACCTGGTCAGCGCTCTGCTGGTGCTGGCTGTCTTCCTGCAAATCCTGACGCTGCTCGCGCCGATGCCTGTCATCGCCGGCCAGCCTGCCGTTCTGTTCAGCCTGGTGGCTGCCCTGGCCGGCGTTTTACTGCACCTGGGTGTCAGCTTCTACAAATCTTCACCGGCCGCCGCCTCGCCAAGCTATGACATGAGCAACCGCGATACCGGCACCGTAAAATGGTTCAACACCTCCAAAGGCTTCGGCTTTATTTCCCGCGACTCCGGCGATGATATTTTCGTGCATTTCCGGGCCATTCGCGGTGAAGGTCACCGTGTTCTGGTCGAAGGCCAGCGCGTGGAGTTCTCTGTCATGAACCGCGACAAAGGCCTGCAAGCCGAAGATGTGATCGCCGCACTGCCGCGCCGCTGATCCAAGGCTAAAAAAAACCGCGAACAGCCAGGCTGGCTGTTCGCGGTTTTTTATTGCACGCATTTTAGTAATGCGGTGGTGGCGCTTCTTCTTCAAAGGTTTCGAACTGGCCAGCCATTTCTTCCTGCCGCTTGAGCAGTGCTGCCATTTGCAACTGAAGGCGCTCAACCGCGCGCTGCTGGGTCGCCAGCACATCGCTCAATGCCTGGATGGTGTCATCCTGAAAGGCCAATTGGCTCTCCAGATCGGTAACGCGTTCTTCCAGGCTCATGATTCAACCCTCCAGAAACGTAAAGTCTTCGGTTAATACCAAACGCAGCCGCTCGCGAATCGCGGCGATCTGATCTGCGTTGTAGGGTTTGGCGGGCAGCTTGCCCCAGACCGGAGCCGGCCAGGCGGCGTCGTCCTGCTTGCGCACAATCACATGCATGTGCAACTGACTGACGACATTACCCAAAGCCGCGACATTCAACTTGTCGGCGTCGAACGAATCCTTGAGGGTTTCCGCCAATGCGGTCGTCTCCTGCCACAACTGTTGCTGATCGGCGCCATCCAACTGAAATATCTCGCTGATATCGTCGCGACGAGGCACCAGGATGAACCAGGGGTAATTCGAATCGTTAGACAACAGTAACCGGCAAAGCGGGAAATCCCCGATCGGTAACGTGTCTTGTTGGAGCCGTGGATCTAAAGCGAACACTGTGCGCACTCCCGCCGGGTTCTCAATTTCAGCTTAGCGCCCCTCCCGAGGGACGGTGCGCCAAGCGACAGGACGGCAGCATACCTGTGAACGGCGCTTGCTTCACGACCCGGCACGCGCCCCGCCATGAGTCACTTATTGCCCAAACGCACCATTACAGAACCCACGACCCGAGCCAAAACGCCGAAATACTTGATTAACAACGATGCGTTCGATTCGGCCAAATGACAGCACTGTATGAATTCAGTACAGCAATTAAAATTTTTTGCACCAAAACCGCACAGCTCGTCTACGCTGATTGCGTCAGCATCCGCCATTTACTCACTAGCGGGGTGAACCGGTAACATTTTTGGTTGTCACGGCGGCGACCCAAATGTTGAAGCACGATGTAATCAGTGGCGTCAAGCCGAACAAAACGTGCTTGAAACGCCCGGTTTTATGAGGTTTTTACAGCGTTAGGCGGGCCATCAGAAAAAAATCGCAACAAATGTCTGATTTGTGCACGCTTGTTGCATTCACACCCACATCGCCTTGGATGCCTCTGCTGGAAGTGGAAGGTTCAAGGCAAATAAAAACAGCGGCAGGGTTGCCCGATGGAGATTCAAACGTTTCACCAAGGACTCTTTTTACCGATGTTCAAGCCCTGGAAAACAACGTTAAAGTTGCCGGCCCGCTTGCATTGAGGCTGTAAATTTGCGACATCTACCAAGCTGTTTGCGACACGGTCGTAAAGAAGCTGAAAGGTTAGATACGCAAGTATCGCCAACATGGTCGGCGTGATATAAGTTTGCGCCGACACAAAAGAAAGAGCCGCCCAGATAATAAATCAGGTGGGACGGCAGTACTCTTCTAAAACCAAAGGAGCAAATCACGATGCGCGTGATGAAGTGGAGCATGATCGCACTGGCAGTTGCAGCAGCAGCCAGTACTCAGTTGGCAGTAGCCGCACCTTTCGTAAGCGACCAGGCAGAAGCCAAAGGTTTTGTTGAAGACAGCAAGCTCGACTTGCTGGTTCGCAACTACTACTACAACCGTAACAAGAAAGACGGCGCAGTCGATGACAAAGACTGGACCCAGGGCATTCAGGGCATGTACAGCTCTGGCTACACCCAAGGTCTGATCGGTGTTGGCGTTGAAGCTTGGGGCCAACTGGCCATTAAGCTGGACGGTTCCGACAAGTATTCTGGTTCCGGCAACATGTCCGTGGACTCTGATGGCGAAGTCAACAACAGCCAGGGCAAGGCCGGCGCTGCCGCCAAGTTCCGCATCTCCAAGACCGAGCTGAAAGTCGGCGACATGCAGCCAAGCACCTCTCCGGTGTTCGCTGTAGGCGGCTCCCGCATTCTTCACCAAACTGCCAGCGGTATCCAACTGCAGAGCAGCGAAGTTACAGACCTCGACCTCGAAGCCGGTCACTTCTACTCGGCGACCAGCCAGGACAAGAACGCTCGTGACGGTTCCCTGTGGGCTACCTACGCCGGCGTGCAAGCCAACTCCATCGACTACTTCGGTGGCAAGTACGGCGTTACCCCGGACCTGAGCTTCTCGCTCTACGGTGCCAAGCTCGAAGACGTCTGGAACCAGTACTACGCCAACGCGAACTACACCCTCGCACTGGGCGGCGACAACTCGATTAACTTCGACGGTAACTACTACAACACCAAGGACACCGGTAACGCTAAAGCAGGCGAAATCAGCAACAACGCCTACTCGCTGGCCGCTGCTTACTCGTTCCTGAAAGCACACACCCTGACCCTGGGCTTCCAGAAAGTGAACGGCGATACCCCGTTCGACTACATCGGTGTGGGTAAAAACAACCGCGGTGGCGACTCGATCTTCCTCGCCAACTCCATCCAGTACTCTGACTTCAACGCCCCAGGCGAGAAGTCGGTACAAGCCCGTTACGACCTGAAAATGGCCGAATACGGCGTACCTGGTCTGAGCTTCATGACCCGTTACGTTAAAGGTTGGGACATCGACGGTACCAACACTCCAGCAGGCAGCCCTTACGCTGGTCTGTACGGTGCAGACGGCAAACACCACGAAACCAACGTGGAAGTTAAGTACGTCATTCAAACCGGCCCAGCCAAAGATCTGTCGTTCCGCATCCGTCAAGCATGGCACTCCGCCAATGCTGACGAAGGCGAAGGCGATATCTCTGAGTTCCGCCTGATCACCGACTACCCACTCAACATTCTGTAATTGCAGAAAGTTAGTTTGCGGTAATCAAAAAAAGGCCCATCTTCGGATGGGCCTTTTTCGTTGGTGTCAACTGCGCGTTTAAACGATCAAAAATCATGCAAAACTTGCCTGACCGAAGAGTCAGGCACTGACTTGAAAATCAATCACTGCGCAGCAGATTCCTGAACCACGCGAATAACCCTCTGTGGGAAAGGGATATCAATACCAGCAGTTTTCAAACGATCACGGGACTGTTCGTTGAACATAAACATCACGTCCCAATAATCCGCAGTCTTTACCCAGACGCGAAGCGAAAGAGTGATCGAACTGTCACCCAAGGTAGAAACAACAGCCTGAGGTGCCGGATCTGCCAATACGCGTGGATCTTTGGCCAATTCCAGCAGTACTTCACGTGCCTTCTGCAAGTCCGCTTCGTAATCGACACCCACATCGAACACTACTTTGCGCGTGGGTTGACGATTGGTATTGGTGATGATGCCGTTCGACAAGTTGCCGTTAGGTACGATGATGGTTTTGTTATCGCCGGTACGCAGTACGGTATGGAAGATCTGAATGCTGTCGACAGTACCGGCAACCCCCTGAGCTTCAATCCAGTCACCAATACGAAACGGACGGAACAACAGAATCAGCACGCCGCCAGCGAAGTTCGCCAGGCTGCCCTGCAAGGCCAGACCAATGGCCAGACCGGCGGCACCGATTGCGGCGACGAACGAAGTGGTTTCCACGCCGATCATCGAGGCCACGCTGACAATCAGCAAAACCTTGAGAATGATGTTCGCCAGGCTGCTGATAAACCCTTGCAACGCAAGATCTGCATTACGCAACGCCAGCAAGCCGCCGAGTTTTTGCGTCACTTTATTGATCAGCCACCAACCGATGGCCAGCGTGATGACGGCCAGCAACACGCGGCTGCCGTATTCCATGATCATTGGAATCCAGGCTTGGGAAGCCTTGACCAGGTTGTCCACTTCAGCATTCAGATCCATCTTGTTTCTCCTGATTTGCGGCACGCTAAAAAATGAGCGGCAGAAAGACCAAACCCCAGAGGCTCAATCATTTCTGCCGTTGCTTGGGCCTCGGACGCCGAAAACGCCGAGAGGTTCCCGCCTGGTCGATCAGTCGCGGAAGTTGTTGAACTGCAGCGGCATGTCGAACGTCTTGGCGCGAAGGGCGGCGATGGCCTCCTGCAAATCGTCACGCTTCTTGCCGGTAATGCGCACTTGCTCGCCCTGAATGGCGGCCTGGACCTTGAGCTTGGCGTCTTTGACGTGAGCGACGATTTTCTTCGCCAGTTCTTTGTCGATGCCTTCCTTGAGGACGGCTTCCTGTTTCATCAGCTTGCCCGACGCATAGGCATCTTTGACTTCAAGGCACTGCACGTCGATTTTGCGTTTGACCAGCGCGAGCTTGAGGATCTCGATCATCGCTTCGAGCTGGAAGTCGGCCTCGGCGGTCAGGTTGACGGTCAGGTCCTTTTCCTTGAACTCAAAAGTACCCTTGCCCTTCAGGTCATAACGACGATCGAGTTCCTTGACGGCGTTTTCGACCGCGTTGGTGACTTCGTGTTTGTCCAGTTCGGATACCACGTCGAACGACGGCATGTAATCTCTCCAATAAAAAGGCGCGCTCGATTGCAATGGCGCGCGCTTGGCTTGCGGTTAAAATCGGGCTCATTATAACGGGTCTTTTCCAAGCCATACTGCGAGCCTCACATGCCTGCCACAAACCGGATAAAAAGCTGATGTCGACCCCTTGGCATGTATTGGGCGCCGGCAGCCTCGGCACGTTGTGGGCCACGCGTCTGGCGCGGGCCGGATTGCCGGTCAGGCTGATCGTACGCAGTGAACAGCGTTTGCAGGCCTATCAAGCTGCTGGCGGCTTGACCCTGGTCGAACACGGCGAAGCCCGCACTTATGACATCCCCGGCGAAACACCGGACAGCGTGGGGCCGATCAGCCGCTTGCTGGTCGCCTGCAAGGCCTACGACGCCGAGAAAGCCGTCGCGCAACTGGCGTCGCGCCTGACGCCGGACGCCGAACTGATCCTGTTGCAAAACGGCCTTGGCAGTCAGGACGCCGTCGCGGCGCAGGTGCCGCAAGCCCGTTGCGTGAGCGCATCGAGTACGGAAGGCGCCTTTCGGGAGGGTGACTGGCGTGTAGTGTTTGCCGGCCACGGTTACACGTGGCTCGGCGATGCCGGCCATCCGGTGGCGCCGATCTGGCTGGACGATTTGACGGCCGCCGGGATTCCTCATGAGTGGAGCACCGACATCCTGAGAAGGCTGTGGCGTAAACTGGCGCTCAACTGTGCGATCAATCCCCTGACGGTCTTGCACAACTGTCGCAATGGCGGTTTGCAGGAACATCACTGCGAAGTCGCCACCCTCTGCGTCGAATTGACCGAACTGCTGGAGTGCTGCGGTCAGCCAGCTGCCGCCCAGGACCTGCAGCAGGAGGTCGAGCGAGTGATCCATGCCACGGCGGCCAATTACTCCTCGATGTACCAGGACGTCGCGAGTGAGCGGCGCACCGAAATCAGCTATCTGCTGGGCTATGCCTGCAAAGTTGCGGCGAGACACCAGGTCAACCTGCCCCACCTTAATCAACTGCAGCAGCGGCTGATTGCCCATCTGCACAGCCTTGGATTGCCCAGCGACTGAGCAGCGGCTACGCTGGCCACTTGTTCCATTCAAGCGACGAACCTGATGCCATTGCGCCAGCGCCTCGAAAACCTCCCCGTCGGCCAGAAGTTGCTGGCCGCCCTGCTGGTGCTGTTGATCACCATCCTGTTGGTCGCCAACCTGACCTTCATCAGCGCGTCGTATTACATCTCCCAGGAAAGCATGGCCCCCAAGCCCTGCAGACCATTGGCCGACTGGTGTCCAACCCGAGCCTGGTGGCCGACGCCTTGAAGTCGCCACAAAACGCCGAACGCCTGCTCAAGGAGCTCGACAGTTACTCGCCGCTGCGTGCGGCAGCCCTTTATGACGGCAAGGGTGAACGGCTGGCGCAGTTGCAGCACGGCGACAAACTGAGCCTGCCGGGGCGCTACCAGCACATTGAAGCCTGGCAAGCGACCGAGTTCCGCAGCAATCAATTGATCACCCTGCCCCGCCCCGGCACCGACCCCGGCCACTTGCTGTTGGTGGCCAGCAGTGAATTGCCGATGGCGTTCTACACCGGCACCCTCACCGCCAGCCTCGGCATTCTGATCTTCAGCGTGCTGTTGTGGCTGGTGATCGCACGGCAGATCAAACGCCTGATTACCCGACCTATCCATGAGCTTGAAGAACTGTCCCGGCAAGTCACCCGCGAAGAGAACTACGCGCTGCGCGCCTCCCGTGGCAACCACGACGAAATCGGCAGCCTCGCCGAGGCGTTCAACACCATGCTCTCGCGGATCGAGGCCCGGGAGCAGCAGCTCAAGCGTGCCCGGGACGACTCCCAGGCTGCATACGATCAAGCCCAAGGCCTTGCCGAAGAAACACGCCACACCAACCGCAAGCTGGAACTCGAAGTCCAGGTGCGCAGCAAAATCGAAAAGAAACTCACAGGCTTCCAGAACTACCTCAACAGCATCATCGACTCCATGCCGTCGGCACTCATCGCCCTCGACGAGCAGCTCTACGTTACCCAGTGGAATCAGGAAGCCAGCGCCTTGTCCGGCACACGCCTGGACGAAGCCTTGAACCAGCCGATCTTCCTCGCCTTCGAACCGCTGAAACCGTTTCTGCCACAGCTCAAGCAAACCGTCGAGCAACACACCGTGGCCAAGATCGAGCGTGTAACGTGGTTCAAGGATGATGAGCCCAAACACTACGCCCTGACCTTTTACCCGCTGATGGGCGGCGCCGGGCGTGGCGTGGTGATCCGCATCGACGACATTACCCAGCGTCTGTCGCTGGAAGAAATGATGGTGCAGTCGGAAAAAATGCTTTCCGTAGGCGGCCTCGCCGCCGGCATGGCCCACGAAATCAATAACCCGTTGGGCGCGATCCTGCACAACGTGCAGAACATACGCCGACGCCTGTCGCCGGACTTGCCGAAGAACATGGAGCAAGCCGAGCAGATCGGTATCGAGCTGGAAACGGTCAACCAATACCTGCAAGTGCGCGAAGTACCGCAACTGCTTGATGGCATTCAGCAGGCCGGTGCCCGTGCGGCGAAAATTGTCACGCACATGCTCAGTTTCAGCCGCCGCAGCACCCGGCAAATGGCCCCGTGCGACCTGCCGGCACTGATCGATCAAGCGGTGGACATCGCCGGTAACGACTTTGATCTGGCGATCGGTTTCGACTTCAAGGGCCAGGCGATCATTCGCCAGTTCGATCCGGCGCTGGGTCCGGTGCCCGGTACGGCCAACGAGCTGGAACAAGTACTGCTCAACCTGTTGAAAAACGCGGCCCAGGCCATTCATCAGCGCGAGGATGACAGCGAGCCGGGGCGGATCATCCTGCGCACCCGACTGAACCCGCCATGGGCCGAAATCCAGGTCGAGGACAACGGCATCGGCATGAGCGAGAACGTGCGCAAACGTACGTTCGAGCCGTTCTTCACCACCAAGGAAATCGGCCAGGGCACGGGCCTGGGCCTGTCGGTCTCCTATTTCATCATCACCAACAACCACAAGGGCCAGATGGAAGTGCAGTCGACGCCGGGCCAAGGCACCTGTTTCACGTTGCGCCTGCCCTTGTCGGGTACGCCGGTCGTCTCTCAAGAACTCAATCAGCTATCGAGGTAACCCATGGGCTTTCGCTTGTCGAAGATTTACACCCGCACTGGCGACAAAGGCGAAACCGGGCTCGGAGATGGTCGCCGGGTACCCAAGGACCACCCGCGAATCGAGGCGATTGGCGAAGTCGATTCGTTGAACAGTCAGGTCGGCGTGCTGCTGGCCGGTTTGGCCGCCCAAAGCGCGCAATACCCGGGTTTGATCGAGGTGATCGAGGTGTTGGCGCCTTGCCAGCATCGGCTGTTCGACCTCGGCGGCGAACTGGCTATGCCGGTGTATCAGGCACTGGATGCCGCGGAAATCGAACGCCTGGAAGCGGCAATTGATCGCTGGAATGAAGAGTTGGGGCCGCTGGAAAACTTCATCTTGCCGGGTGGTTCAGCGTTGATTGCCCAAGCACATGTGTGCCGAAGCCTGGCACGCAGTGCGGAGCGGCGTTGCCAGCAATTGAATGCGCTTGAACCGTTGGCCGGGGTTGGGTTGGCGTATATCAATCGGTTGTCGGATTTACTGTTTGTGGTGGCGCGGCTGATTGCCAAGCGCCAAGGCATTGCCGAGATACTTTGGCAGGCGGCGGCGAAACCTCAGGTTTAGTCGGTGTATTCAAAGACGCCATCGCGAGCAAGCTCGCTCCCACAGTTGACCGAGTTCCTCCTGTAGAAATGCGATCCCCTGTGGGAGCGAGCTTGCTCGCGATGGCGGCAGTCGCATCACCGCAATATCAAGCCTCAGGCCAGAACGCCCGAATCCCAGCCACACCCTGCGCCCCTGCTTCCCAGGCTTGTTGCCGCTCTGCCGGGCCAACACCGCCCAACAGGAACACCGGCTTACTGAACCCTTCGATCAACACCGAAGCCTGCTCCCACCCCAATGGCTCCGCACCGGGATGTGTCAGGGTTGGCTGCACCGGCGACAGGGTCACAAAGTCCACGCCCATCTGCTCGGCCAGCGCCAGCTCTTCAGCGTTGTGGCACGACGCCGCCAACCAGCGCGAGGCCGGTAACGGTCGACCCGCCGCTGCGTACTTGCGCAACTGCGCCGCCGTGATGTGCCATCCGGCGGACGGGAAGTCTCCCAGCCATTCGAAAGGCCCCTTGATCATCAGCTGCGCCTTGCCGGCACACAGCCCTGCCGCATCCACCGCCAGATCGCGGTACTTCGGATCGTAGCCGTTGGGAGCCCGTAGCTGGATCAGCTTGATCCCCCCGCGACGGCTTTCTGGATGCCGCGCAGCAATGCCGGGGTTTCCAGGTCTTCGGGGGTAATCAAATACTCGGCGGGTAACCGTGCAGCAGCAACGATTGGCTGGTTGGCCGCCGGAAACTCATAATCCACCAGCTCCCGCGGCGTCACCCAGGACAATGGCTGGCCTTCAGCGCCGTGGGGGTCGCCGGTAAACGCGGAAACTTCCCAGACGTCCAGCAACACGTGCTTGTCCGGGTAGTCGTGATGAACCTTGATCAGGGGGCGCGCAGCGGTGACCACAATGCCCAGCTCTTCGTGAAGCTCACGGGCCAGCGCGGTTTCGACGGATTCGTCACCCTCGACCTTGCCACCGGGAAACTCCCACAAGCCACCCTGATGCTGAGTGTCGGCACGGCGTGCGATAAGAATCTTGCCGCTGTTATCACGAATAACCGCGGCAGCTACATGGACTCGTTTCACTGCCCTATCTCCTCCAGACCCGCCTTTTGCCAGGCTTTGAAGGCCGGCCACTGGTAGATCGTTTCGACGTAGGCTTCATCCGCTGCCGGCAACTTCACCTGATAGGTGCGCAGACGTACAGCAATTGGCGCGAAGATCGCATCGGCCAACGTCGCGCTGCCGAACAGGAACGGACCAGTATCGGTGGCCACCGCGCGGCATTCAGCCCACAGCGCGAGCATGCGCTGGATGTCGGCCTCAACGTCAGGAATTGTTGGCGACAGCGGCGCATCGTGACTCAGGTCGAATGGCATGTTGCCACGCATGGCAAAGAACCCGGAGTGCATTTGCGCGCAGGCCGAACGCGCCTGAGCACGGGCGGCGGTGTCTTTGGGCCAGAGGCCCGCCTCGGGAAACTGCTCCGCCAGATACTCGGCGATGGCCAGGGAATCGGCGATGGTACCGTGTTCGGTTTTCAGCAGCGGGACCTTGCCGGCGGGCGAATACTTGAGCAGGCGCGCGCGGGTGTCTGGTTGACCCAGCTTGATCAGTTCTTCGGTGTAGGCCGCGCCCGTCAGGTCGAGGGCCAAGGCGCCACGCAGCGACCAGGAGGAAAGCAGTTTGTCGCCGATGATCAGGTGGAGGCTCATGTTCGGGACCTTTTGATGAGGGGTACAGACCGGAATCTTCAGTGTCTGGTCGTCCTTCATCGCGGGCAAGCCTTGCTCCTACAGGGTGTGTTGTGAACGACACAAAACTGTGGGAGCGGGCTTGCCCGCGATAGGAGCGACTCGGTCTTAAGTACGGTACTCGGCGTTGATTTTCACGTATTCGTGGGACAAGTCGGTGGTCCAGATGGTTTCGCTGCAGTCGCCGCGACCCAACTCGATACGGATGGTGATCTCTTCCTGCTGCATCACTGCAGCGCCCTGGGCTTCGGTGTACGTCGCGGCCCGTGCGCCACGGCTGGCAATGCACACTTCACCAAGGAACACGTCGATCTTGCTCACGTCCAGGTTCGGTACGCCGGCACGGCCAACGGCTGCCAGGATGCGCCCCCAGTTCGGATCGGAAGCGAACAAGGCCGTCTTGATCAGCGGCGAGTGGGCCACGGTGTAGCCCACGTCCAGGCATTCCTGATGATTGCCGCCGCCGTTGACTTCGACGGTGACGAACTTGGTCGCGCCTTCGCCGTCACGAACGATGGCCTGGGCCACGTCCATGCACACCTCGAACACCGCTTGTTTCAACTTGGCGAACAACTCGCCTTCAGCGCGGGTGATTTCCGGCAGCGCCGCCTGACCGGTGGCAATCAACATGCAGCAGTCGTTGGTCGAGGTGTCGCCATCGATGGTGATGCGGTTGAACGACTTGTTGGCACCGTCCAGCAGCAGGTTTTGCAGCACGTCACGGGACACTTTGGCGTCGGTGGCGATGTAGCCGAGCATGGTCGCCATGTTCGGACGGATCATGCCCGCGCCTTTGCTGATGCCGGTCACGGTGATGGTCACACCGTCATGCTCAAACTGGCGGCTGGCACCCTTTGGCAGGGTGTCAGTGGTCATGATGCCGGTGGCGGCCGCTTCCCAGTTGTGGATCGACAGGTCGTCGAGAGCGGCTTGCAGCGCGCCTTCGATTTTCTCGACCGGCAGCGGCTCGCCGATTACGCCGGTGGAATACGGCAGCACCAGGCTGGCGTCGACACCGGTCAACTCAGCCAGTTTGGCGCAAGTACGCTCGGCGGCGGCCAGGCCGGGTTCGCCAGTACCGGCGTTGGCATTGCCGGTGTTGGTCAACAGGTAACGCACCGGGCCTTGCACACGTTGCTTGGCCAGGATGACCGGCGCTGCGCAAAAAGCGTTCAGCGTGAAGACGCCCGCGACCGTGGAGCCTTCGGCACAGCGCATGACCACAACATCCTTGCGCCCCGGGCGCTTGATGCCGGCCGAGGCAATACCGAGTTCAAAACCGGCAACCGGGTGCAACGTTGGCAAAGGACCAAGACCAACAGCCATGAATGCGCTCCTTAAAAAATGTAGTCATCCCCGTCATATGAACGGCGGTGTTAAATGGCAAAACGCCGCGACGGCTGAAGCCGGTCGCGGCGCGGGTATTTCAGCGATTGAAACGGGGTTTACTGGATCTGCCCGTGGCAATGCTTGAACTTCTTGCCCGAACCGCAGTAGCACAGCTCGTTGCGGCCCAGCTTCTGCTCGTTGCGAACCGGAGCGGTGGCAAGGGCCACATCGATCTCTTCACCCAACTGTTCAGGTTGCTCCAGGCCCGGCGCTTCCTCGTGCAGGAACTGCATGCGAGCAGCCAGCGCTTCGGCTTCCTGACGCAGGCGTTGCTCTTCTTCGATCGGGTCTTCGCGGCGAACCTGAACGTGGGACAGCACACGGATAGAGTCGCGCTTGATCGAATCCAGCAGCTCGGAGAACAGCGTGAACGACTCGCGCTTGTACTCTTGCTTCGGGTTCTTCTGGGCATAGCCACGCAAGTGGATGCCGTGACGCAGGTGGTCCATGGTCGACAGGTGGTCTTTCCACAGGTCGTCCAGCACGCGCAGAACGATTTGCTTCTCGAAACTGCGCAGCGCTTCGGCGCCCGCCTGGTCTTCTTTCTCGTTGTACGCCGCGATCAGCTCTTGCATCAGCTTCTCGCGCAGGGTTTCTTCGTACAGGTGATCGTCTTCGTCGAGCCATTGCTGGATCGGCAGCGCCACACCGAAGTCGCTCTGCAACGCCGCTTCCAGACCGGCCACGTCCCACTGCTCAGGCAGCGACTGTGGTGGAATGTGTGCGCTGACAGTGGCGTTGAGTACGTCCTGACGGAAATCGGCGATGGTCTCGCCAATGTTGTCAGCGGCCAGCAACGTGTTACGCATGTGATAAATCACTTTACGCTGTTCGTTGTTGACGTCGTCGAACTCGAGCAGTTGCTTACGAATGTCGAAGTTACGGCCTTCAACCTTGCGTTGAGCCTTTTCAATGGCGTTGGTCACCATGCGGTGCTCGATCGCCTCGCCTGGCTGCATGCCCAGGGCCTTCATGAAGTTCTTCACCCGATCAGAGGCAAAGATACGCATCAGGCTGTCTTCCAGCGACAGGTAGAAACGGCTGGAACCGGCGTCGCCCTGACGACCGGCACGACCGCGCAGCTGGTTGTCGATACGGCGCGATTCGTGACGCTCGGAAGCAATAACCTGCAAGCCACCCGACTCGAGCACTTGCTGGTGACGCTTCTGCCAGTCGGCCTTGATCTGGGCGATCTGCTCTGGCGTTGGATCTTCAAGGGAAGCCACTTCCACTTCCCAGTTACCGCCCAACAGGATGTCGGTACCACGACCGGCCATGTTGGTGGCGATGGTCAGTGCGCCTGGGCGACCGGCCTGGGCAATGATCTCGGCTTCTTTTTCGTGGAACTTGGCGTTCAGAACCTTGTGTTCGATGCCTTCCTTCACGAGCAGGCTGGACATGTGCTCGGAGGTTTCGATGGTCGCCGTACCTACCAGTACCGGACGGCCAGCGGCCATGCTTTCCTTGATGTCCGCCACGATGGCCGCGTACTTCTCGTCGGCCGTCAGGAACACCAGGTCGTTGTAGTCTTTACGGGCCAGCGGCTTGTTCGGCGGAATGACCATGACCTGCAGGCCATAGATCTGATGGAACTCGAACGCTTCGGTGTCAGCCGTACCGGTCATGCCGGACAGTTTGTTGTACAGACGGAAGTAGTTCTGGAACGTGGTCGATGCCAGGGTCTGGCTTTCGGCCTGAATGTTCAGGTTTTCCTTGGCTTCGATAGCCTGGTGCAGGCCTTCGGACAAACGACGGCCCGGCATGGTACGACCGGTGTGTTCGTCGACCAGGACAACCTGACCGTCCTGCACGATGTACTCGACGTTGCGGTGGAACAGTTTGTGCGCACGCAGACCGGCGTAAACGTGAGTCAGCAGGCTCAGGTTGTGCGCCGAATACAGGCTTTCGCCTTCAGCCAGCAGGCCGAGGGAGGTCAGCGACTCTTCAACGAACTGGTGACCGGCTTCGTTGAGTTCGACCTGACGGGTCTTCTCGTCAACGGTGTAGTGGCCGGCCTTGGTGACTTCGCCTTCAACTTCTTCGATGTGCAATTCCAGCCGCGGGATCAGTTTGTTGATCTCGATGTACAGCTTGGAGCTGTCCTCGGCCTGACCGGAAATGATCAGCGGAGTACGGGCTTCGTCGATGAGGATGGAGTCGACTTCGTCGATTACGGCAAAATTGAGTTCGCGCTGGAATTTTTCTTCCATGCTGAATGCCATGTTGTCGCGCAGGTAATCGAAACCGAATTCGTTGTTGGTGCCGTAAGTGATGTCGGCGGCGTAAGCCAGGCGCTTCTCTTCCGGCGGCTGGAACGGCGTGACCACGCCGACCGTCAGGCCGAGGAATTCGTAGAGCGGACGCATCCAGTTGGCGTCACGGCGGGCCAGGTAGTCGTTCACGGTCACAACGTGCACGCCCTTGCCGGACAGCGCGTTGAGGTAAACACCCAGTGTCGCCACCAGGGTCTTGCCTTCACCGGTACGCATTTCCGCGATCATGCCTTCATGCAAGGTCATGCCGCCGATCAGCTGGACATCGAAGTGGCGCATACCCATGACGCGCTTGCCGGCTTCGCGGGCGACCGCAAAGGCTTCTGGCAACAGCTTGTCGAGGGTTTCCCCTTTGGCGATGCGGGCCTTGAACTCGTCTGTCTTGGCACGCAATTGATCGTCCGAAAGGGCCACCATTTGCTCTTCGAAGGCATTGACGAATTGCACCGTCTTGAGCATGCGTTTGACTTCACGCTCGTTCTTGCTTCCAAAAAGTTTCTTTAACAAAGGCGCAAACATATCGGCAGGATCTTCCACACTAAAGGGATGGAGGGCGGCCCCGAGAGTCGCCCGTGCAGCCCTCATGGCCGCATGCGAACGAGCATTCTACCCGGAAACGATGGTGAGGAAAGTGGCGTTATTCCACGATGCATGCACTGCGTTGTAACGGGGCTCACTTAAAATAAGGGCTTTTTGCTGAACTTCAAGCCATTCACTGCAGAAGTTACTTGTTGATTTAATGGGTAAAGCGAGCGCAAAGCAATGGGTCGGGTGCACGTGATGCTTTCTGCTACCATAGCGGCTCTGTTACTTCAGGTGTCTGATCATGGCATTTCGCCCTCTTACGGCCAGAGCACCCGCCGTTCTGCTCCGCGAAGCCAAGCCGCTGAAAGCCATTTTCAGCCAGGCTCAACGCCTGGGTCATTTACAACGTCTGCTCGAAAGCCAATTGCAGCCTGCCGCCCGTGAACATTGCCATGTGGCGTCGTGGCGCGAAGGCAGTTTGCTGCTGATCATTACCGATGGTCATTGGGCAACGCGCTTGCGTTATCAGCAAAAGCGCCTGCATCGCCAACTGCAAATGTTTGATGAATTCGCCAGTTTGACGCGGATTCTGTTCAAGGTGCAGCCGCCAACCGTGCAACAAGGGGCTGCTGGCCACACCATCAGTTTGTCGCCCAACGCGGGCGCGACCATTCAGGCCACGGCCGAGAGCATCAGCGATCCGAATCTGCGGGCCGCCCTGGAACGCCTGGCGGCCCACGCCAAGCCCAAAACCTGAGATCACCGATTTCTGTAGGCGCATGGCTTGCCCGCGATGGGCGCGCCGCAGTGCAACAGATACTCCGCGTTATCGTTCATCGCGGGCACGTCATGCCCCTACAGGGTTCAGCGGCTTTTTTTTGCCGCCGAGCAGCGAGCCCATCAGCCCACGCACCAATTGTCGGCCTAACTGGTTAGCCGCCTGTCGCATGGCCGACTTCAACGCCTGCCCGGCTGCCGTACCCAGAAATTCCCCGGCCTGGTCAGTGAAGCTTGGCTCTTCGGGTGCAGGCTTGGCCGGCGTCGCATCGGGATCGGGGGCCAACCCCTTGCGCCCCATCAGCACTTCATAAGCCGACTCACGGTCGATCGGTTTGTCATAACGGCCCTGCAACGGCGAACCGGCCACCAGCGCCGCACGCTCCGCCTCGCTCAAGGGCCCGATCCTCGATTGCGGTGGCGCGATCAATACACGCTGGACCATCTCCGGCGTGCCTTTATCGGCCAGCGTGCCGACCAGCGCCTCGCCAATCCCCAACTCGGTCAAAACCGACAAGGCATCGAACGCCGGGTTCGGCCGAAAACCCTCGGCCACGGCGCGCAAGGATTTCTGTTCCTTGGCCGTGAACGCGCGCAAGCCGTGCTGAATGCGTAAACCCAGCTGAGCCAGCACGTCATCCGGCAAGTCACCCGGCGACTGGGTGACGAAATACACCCCCACGCCTTTCGAACGAATCAGTCGCACCACTTGCTCCAACCGATCCTGCAACGCCTTGGGCGTGCCGGCGAACAGCAAATGTGCCTCGTCGAAAAACAGCGCCAGCAGCGGTTTGTCCGCATCGCCGCGCTCCGGCAATTGTTCGAACAATTCAGCCAACAACCAGAGCAGGAAGGTCGCATAAACCTTCGGTGCTTCGTGCACCAGGCGACTGGCATCCAGCAAATGAATGCGCCCGCGACCGTCAGCGGTCGGCTGCAGGATGTCTTCGAGTTGCAGCGCCGGCTCGCCAAACAGTGCTTCGGCGCCTTGTTGCTCCAGCGTCGCCAGACGCCGCAACAGCGCCTGACTTGAGCCCGTGGTCATCAACGCTGCATCGTCCCCGAGCAATTCGGGGTGGTCGCGCAGGTGATTGAGCAGCGCCTTCAGATCTTTGAGATCGAGCAGCAATAGCCCTTCGCGATCCGCCACCTTGAACGCCGCATACAGCGCCGACTGCTGACTGTCGGTCAGTTCCAGCAGGCTGCCGAGCAACAACGGGCCCATTTCACTCAAGGTTGTGCGCAATGGATGACCGGACTGGCCATGAATGTCCCACAGGGTCACCGGATACGCCTGGGGCTTGTGGTTCAGCCACGGCATCCCGGCAATGCGTTCGGCGATCTTGCCTTGCGGGTTGCCGGCGGCGCCGAGACCGCACAAGTCGCCCTTGATGTCGGCGGCAAACACCGCCACCCCGGCATCGCTGAAAGCTTCGGCCATGCGCTGCAACGTGACGGTTTTACCCGTCCCGGTAGCGCCTGCGACCAGACCGTGGCGGTTCGCCAGACGCATGGCCTGGGCGATGGGCTGGCCGGCAAGGTCAGCGCCGAGAACGAGTTGCAATGAGTCAGGCATTTTGTCACCCATGGTTAATCTTTGAGCCGGCACGGCCGATACAAAAACCGAGACCACACAGAAATTAGCGTCGGTAATTCCCTAAGGAGAGGACGGAAATATCAGCTTGTTTTCAACACTGCCCATTTTGCGTGCCTTTATAAAAGCACGCTCAGGACATTAAGACCTTAGCGGAACCCCAAGCCATGAACAAAAACCTGCGCTTCAGCCATAAAATTTTGCTTGCCGCCGCCCTCGTCGTAATTGCAGCCTTCGCTTCGTTTACTCTGTACAACGACTATCTGCAGCGCAATGCAATACGCAGTAATCTCGACAACTACCTGCAAGAAATGGGCAGCGTGACAGCCAACAATATCCATACCTGGCTGGCTGGCCGTAGCCTGTTGATCGAAAACCTGTCACAAAACGTCGCATTGAACGCTGACACCGGCAACGTCTCCAAGCTTCTTGAACAGAAGGCGGTGACGTCAACCTTCATGGGCGCCTATCTGGGCAACAAGGATGGCACCTTCATCATCCGCCCAGACAGCAAAATGCCGGATGGCTATGACCCTCGCGCTCGCCCTTGGTACAAGAGCGCCCAAAGCGCCAGCGGCTCGGCACTGACCGAACCGTACATCGATCTCGCGTCTGGCCAATTGGTCATTTCCATCGTCAACAGTGTGCTCAAAGACGGTCAAAACATCGGTGTGGTCGGTGGTGACCTGAGCTTGCAAGTGATCGCCGACAGCCTCAACGCGCTGGACTTCAACGGCATGGGTTATGCCTTCCTGGTCAGCGCCGACGGCAAGATCCTGGTTCACCCGGACAAAGCCCTGGTGATGAAGTCCCTGAGCGAGGCGTTTCCGAAAAACACCCCGCGCATCAGCAACGACTTAAGTGAAGTCGACGTTGACGGCAAGACCCGCATCGTCACGTTCACCCCGATCAAAGGCCTGTCCTCGGTGAACTGGTACATCGGTCTGTCGGTGGATAAAGACCAAGCCTACGCAATGCTCAGCGAATTCCGCGCCTCGGCGGTCGTAGCGACCGTCATCGCCGTGGCCATCATCATCGCGTTGCTGGGCATGCTGATCCGCATCCTGATCCAGCCGTTGCACGTCATGACCCGCGCGATGGCCGACATTGCCGACGGTGAAGGCGACCTGACCAAGCGCCTGACCATTGAAAACAACGACGAATTTGGCGTTCTCGGCACGGCGTTCAACCGTTTCGTGGAGCGTATCCACGGTTCGATCCGTGAAGTGTCCTCGGCCACCGGCCAGGTCAACGAAGTGGCCCTGCGTGTGGTCGCGGCGTCGAACTCGTCGATGTTCAACTCAGACCAACAAGCCTCGCGCACCAGCAGCGTGGCCGCAGCGATCAACCAGCTCGGTGCCGCCGCCCAGGAAATCGCTCGTAACGCCGCTCAAGCGTCGAGCCAGGCCAGTGATGCCCGCAGCCTGGCCGAAGACGGCCAGCAAGTGGTGGATCGCAGCATCAAAGCGATGAATCAACTGTCGAGCATGCTCAGCGCCTCGAGCACCAATATCGAATCGCTAAACAGCAAAACCGTGAACATCGGGCAAATTCTCGAAGTGATCACCAGCATCTCCCAACAAACCAACTTGTTGGCACTGAACGCGGCCATCGAAGCTGCCCGTGCCGGTGAAGCCGGACGTGGTTTTGCGGTGGTGGCCGACGAAGTGCGCAACCTCGCACACCGCACTCAGGAGTCGGCACAGCAGGTGCAGACCATGATCGAGGAACTGCAAGTCGGCGCCCGTGAGTCCGTCAGTACCATGAGCGACAGCCAGCGCCACAGTCAGGACAGCGTGGAAATCGCCAACCTGGCGGGCGAGCGATTGAACAGCGTGACCTTGCGCATCGGAGAAATCGACGGGATGAACCAGTCGGTGGCGACGGCGACTGAAGAACAGACCGCGGTGGTGGAGTCGATCAACGTCGACATTACCGAGATCAACACCCTCAATCAGGAAGGTGTGGAAAACCTGCAATCGACATTGCGGGCGTGCTCCGACCTTGAGCAGCAGGCAGCGCGACTCAAGCAGTTGGTAGGCAGTTTCCGTATCTAGTGTCTGAACCGGCCCCTTCGCGGGCAAGCCCATTCCCGGGGTTTTGCGTGAACCTGGGAGAGAAGGCTTGCCCGCGAGCGCGGTCTCAAGACACTACCAATCCTCGCTGTCGCGTCCCCCTCCGCCTCGGCCAATGGCGAAATGTCCTGCAGGATCGATAAAGTTGCTGAAGTTCAAGCAGGCTTAGGCGTGTCATCGGGCTCTTGCTGCAACTGTTCCCACAACTCGGCGGCGCCGGGAAACTCCGTACCATCTTCGGGGCTCATGTCCTCCGGATCGTAGCGACTCAAGCATCCCTCGCCTAATGTCGCTGGTGCCTTGGAAGTGGCTTTGTCGAGTGGATCGGCCATGGTCAAAACCTCAGTGTAGAAACGGCGAAGGGCCTGAAGCGATTGAACGCCCAGGCCCTTCGAATTTCAACCGTGTTGTATGACAGTCAGAACACTACGGTTTTGTTGCCGTGTACTAACACCCGGTCTTCCAGGTGATAACGCAGCCCACGGGCCAACACCATCTTCTCGACGTCACGGCCGAAACGCACCATGTCTTCAATGCTGTCACTGTGGCTGACACGCACGACGTCCTGCTCGATGATCGGCCCGGCGTCCAACTCTTCCGTCACGTAGTGGCACGTCGCGCCGATCAACTTCACACCGCGCATGGAGGCCTGGTGATACGGCTTGGCCCCCACGAACGACGGCAGGAAGCTGTGATGAATGTTGATCACTTTATGGGCATATTCGCTGCACAACTCGGGCGGCAGGATCTGCATGTAACGGGCAAGTACCACCACTTCGGCGTCGTGCTGTTTGACCAGCCGCGAAACTTCAGTGAAGGCTGGTTGCTTATCCTGCGGATTGACCGGGACGTGGTAATATGGAATGCCGTGCCACTCGACCATGCTGCGCAAGTCATCGTGGTTGGAAATCACACAGGAGATTTCGCAATCCAGTTCGTCACTGTGCCAGCGGTGCAACAAGTCGGCCAGGCAGTGGGACTCACGGCTGGCCATCAACACCACACGCTTCTTCTGCGCGGTATCGGTGATGCGCCAGTTCATCGAGAACTCTTCGGCAATCGGTGCAAACGCTTCGCGAAAGGCTTCGATACCGAATGGCAGCGAATCGGCACGAATTTCGTGACGCATGAAGAACCAGCCACTGAGATTGTCCGAGTGATGGCTCGCTTCGGTGATCCAGCCGTTATGTGACGCCAGAAAGTTACTGACTTTAGCAACGATGCCGACGCGGTCCGGGCAAGCAATCACCAGCCGAAAAGTGCGCATGAGGGGGAAACTCCAGAACTTCGCAAAGGCCGCCATTCTAGCGACTGCGCAGCAAAACTGCAGTATTGATGACGTACTACCCGGAAAACCGGCCTGCGCCCCCCGCGCTGATAGCACCCGCTCCCGCGCGCTGGGGATCTTTTAAATGATATCTAGAGTCAATTTGTGAATATCTGTGATGACTGCATCACACTATTTAATCGGCACCTCAATTTGCGCCTACTTCATCGAAACTAATTTAATTAAAACGCCGGTTAAATGTTTACTTGATGAAACACCCTGACTATTATTGCGGCACTGTCCCCTGCCATCCAGCGCCCAACATAAGGTAGTCCTCATGTCCTTGATCAACGAATACCGCGCCACCGAAGAAGCTATCAAAGAGCTGCAAGCCCGTTTGAAGAACCTGTCCCAAGACGACAAACTGCAAACCGAGCTGGAATTCGAAGGCAAACTGCGCACCCTGATGGGCGAATACTCCAAGTCCCTGCGTGACATCATTGCGCTGTTGGATCCAGAGTCCAAAACCAAAGCACCACGCGGCGGCGCAGTAAAAACTACTGGCACCAAGCGTGCTCGCAAAGTTAAACAATACAAAAACCCGCACAACGGCGAAGTCATCGAAACCAAAGGTGGCAACCACAAAACTCTGAAAGAGTGGAAAGCCAAGTGGGGCGGCGACGTGGTTGAAGGCTGGGCTACTCTGCTGGGCTAAGCCACAGGGTTTGTCAAAGCATTAACTGCGACAAAAAATAACGCCAGCAATTGCTGGCGTTTTTTTATGCCCGCCATTCATTCTCCGGGCATGTTCGTTTTCAAAGATTCAAACGTTTGCGTAGTCCCTGAACATAACTCTGCCATTCATTCAACACCTCTCGCTGAAACGTTGTAGCCGTTTCGTTCAATTGGGCTGCGGCTTCTGAAAAAGTATCCAACGTATTGGGTGCCCCCCACTCGGGTGCCGTCAAACGTTGCTGACAGAATATTCGCCAGCGCTCTTGCTCCTCGAAATTCAACGTATCGGGGAAGTTGCGTGCGCGATAACGAAACAATAATTCAGGTAAACGTTCGTCATCGAAAGGCCATTGCTCTTGTGATAATTGGGCAGGGTCCGAGGTTCGGACTTGCTCACATAGACGCCGGTCCCGGTCACCGATAAAACCATCGTATAACTGTTGCTCCGGATCCTGGCTTGGCGTGAAATCTTCGCTGGCATAAATGGCCTGTACTTTGTCTCGCCAAACTTGTTGTGCGTCGATTAGCCGCAGCGAACGTTCCTGATAAAGCGCCATGTCCAGCCCCAGGCGTTGCTGATCCTCAGGCCGAAGTACCGACATCGGCGCGACCACCGGGCACTTGTTGATATGAATGAGTTTAAGTGGCACAGGCAGTTCGCCTTCGGCCAGGTCATCGCGACGGGTGTACAGCCGCTGACGCAAAGTATCGGCATCCAGGTCCAGCAGCCCCTGGGGGTCCAGATGCAAGTCGCAGACAATCAAGGCGTTCTTGTTACGCGGGTGCCAGGCCAATGGCAGCACCACTCCCACATAGCTGCGAGCCGCCGAAAAGCGCCCGGAAATGTGCACCAGCGGTTGCAACAGGCGAATCTGGTCCATCACCTTTTGTTTACTGCGCAACTTGAACAGCCAGTCATACAACTTGGGCTGTTTCTCGCGAATCAGGCGCGCCAGCGCAATGGTAGCGCGAACGTCCGACAGCGCTTCGTGGGCATTACCATGATCGATGTTGTTGGCGGCGGTCAGGCGCTCGAGCTTGAGCGTCACTCGTCCCTCTTCGTCCGTGGGCCAGACGAGCCCGTCGGGACGCAACGCGTACGCTGCTCGCACCACATCGATCAGGTCCCAGCGGCTGTTGCCGCCCTGCCACTCCCGTGCATACGGATCGAAAAAATTTCGATACAGGCTGTAACGGGTCATCTCGTCGTCGAAACGCAGCGTGTTGTAACCCGCACCGCACGTTCCCGGCGCCGCTAACTGGGCATGCACCCGCGTCATGAAATCAGCTTCGCTCAAGCCCTGTTCAGCTAACTGGCCGGGCGTAATGCCGGTGATCGCGCAAGCGGCAGGATGCGGCAGGATGTCGTCACTGGGCTGGCAGTAAAGATTGACCGGCTCGTCTATTTCATTGAGATCGAAGTCGGTGCGAATCCCCGCCACTTGCAGCGGACGGTCGCAGCGGGGATTGATGCCAGTGGTTTCATAGTCGTACCAGAAGATGGAGGTCACGGGCTATTCCTGAACTGAAGATCGGCGAAGTCTAGGCGTTCACATCCCGCCCCGGCCAGTAATCTTGCCATTCAATCACCTCTGGCCACTCACCGTGCACTACATAGTTATGTCGTTTCCCCCCGGAGGCTGCTAGCATCGGATGGACATCGAATCCCGAACAGGCCACATCAAGGTTGCCCATGCTCGAGACCACAGCACTGCCAAGGAAAGCGACGCTGTCCCCGCCACTGGATACCCGGTATCAAGTCGAAACGCCCGAAGGCATCGACTTGCCACTGCGCCCGGCCGGGCTGATGGTTCGTGCGCTGGCCTTCACCATCGACCTCGGATTGCGCGGGTTGATCCTCGGTCTGTTGTTCATCGTATTGGCGTTTCTCGGAAAGCTGGGCGCCGGCCTGGGTTCAATCCTGCTGTTCGGTGTGAGCTGGTGGTACATGGTGCTGTTCGAAGTGCTCAATCAGGGGCGCTCACCCGGCAAACAATGGATGGGCTTGCGCGTGGTGCAGGATGACGGCACGCCTATCGGCTGGTCTGCTTCGCTGCTGCGTAACCTGCTGCGATTCGTCGACCTGTTGCCGTTCGGCTACTTCCTCGGCGCCGTCAGTTGCCTGCAACACCCGACCTTCAAACGCCTCGGCGACCTGGCTGCCGGCACGTTGGTCATCTACCGCGAACAACCGTTGCCCCCACCGCAACTCCCCGACGCCCAACCCCGGCGCCCGGCGTTTCCCCTGTCGCTGACCGAACAGCGCGCCATCCTCGGGTTTGCCGAGCGTCAGGGCGAACTCTCCGAGGCGCGGGTCAACGAACTCGCCGCGATCCTTGCCCAGCCGCTGCAGGTACCCGCACCCAAGGCAGTGGACGAACTGAACGGCATTGCCCGCGGCTTGTTGGGGCCGACATGAAGCAAAGCCTTTTCGAAAGTCGCCACAAGGCTGAGTGGGAACAGTTTTCGCTGATGCTCGAAAGGCTGGAGCGAGGCAAGGAAGCGGCACGATTCACCAGTTTTCCTGGTGATTATCGAAGGCTCTGCCAACATTTGGCGCTGGCTCAGGAACGCGGCTACAGCAGCTTCCTGATTGACTCGTTGCAGCAACTCGCCCTGCGTGGCCATCAACAGCTGTATCGGCATCGCAGTCGGCTGGGGGCGAGTGTGTTGGCGTTTATCCTGGCCGGTTTCCCTCGACTCGTGCGTGAGCAATGGCGTTTTGTGCTCGCCGCCGCCCTGTTGTTCTTTGGCAGCCTGATCGGTTTCGCGTTGCTGGTTTATCTGTTTCCAGACCTCATCTACAACCTGATTCCGGCCGAGCAGGTCAGCGAAATGCAGAGCATGTACGACCCCGTCGCCGGCCACTTGGGTCGCACGGCGGAACGCGCGGCGAGTGAAGACTGGGTAATGTTCGGTTACTACATCATGCACAACATCGGCATCGCCTTTCAGACCTTTGCCAGCGGTTTGCTGTTGGGTGTGGGCAGTGCATTTTTCCTGCTGTTCAACGGTTTGATGATCGGGGCGGTGGCCGGGCATCTGACGCACATCGGTTATGGGCAAACGTTCTGGACATTCGTGATCGGCCACGGCGCCTTTGAGTTGAGTGCCATTGCGCTCGCGGGGGCCGCCGGCCTGCAACTGGGTTGGGCGCTGATCGCACCCGGGCGCCTGCCCCGCGCCGAAGCCTTGCGATTGGCTGCGCGCAAAAGCGTGCTACTGATTTGCGGGGTAATGCTGTTTCTGCTGATTGCCGCATTTATCGAGGCTTACTGGTCATCGATGACCGCGCCCCAGGCCACTACCAAGTACCTGGTCGGTGCGGTGCTTTGGCTGTTGGTGGCAACGTATCTGTTGTTTGCCGGACGGAGTCGCCATGCGCCTGAGTGACGCCACGGTCGTCATCCGTCCCCGTTCCACTTGGGAAGCCATGGATCTTGGTGTGCTGCTGAGTCAGCGCCACCGCCGCCTGTTGATGACCAGTTGGGCCATCGTGACCTTGCCGGTCTTCGCCCTGCTGAGCGTGGTGCTGTGGGACTCCCCTACCCTCGCGGTGTTTATTTTCTGGTGGCTCAAACCCGCGTTCGAACGCCTGCCGTTGTACATCCTGTCCAAATCAATGTTCGGTGAAACGCCCACATTGAAACAGGCCCTGCGCCAATGGCCGCGCCTGCTCAAGCCACAATTGCTGGCCAGCCTGACCTGGCGTCGCTTGAGCCTGAGCCGCAGTTTTGTGATGCCGGTGGTGCAACTCGAAGGCCTGGGTGGACATGAACGCCAACAGCGTTTGCACGTGCTGCTGCAACGCAACGCGGGCGCCGCGCAATGGCTGACGATCATCGGCATGCACCTGGAAACCGCCTTGTGGATTGGCTTGATGGTGCTGTTCTACCTGCTCCTGCCGCCGCAGGTCCAGATCGACTGGAGCTGGCAGACGTTGATTTCGGCCGGCGTGCAAGACTGGCGTTGGCTGGAACACCTGACCAACGCTTTTTACGCAGTGGTGCTGGTCATCTGGGAGCCAATCTATGTGGCGTGTGGGTTCAGCCTTTATCTGAACCGGCGCACAGTGTTGGAGGCTTGGGATATCGAACTGGTGTTCCGCCGATTGCGCCAACGCCTCAACAGCACCATCGTTCCCTTGCTGCTGGCCGCCATTCTGATCATCCCCACCGTGCAAACGGTCTGGGCTGCCGAGCCGCTCATCTCACCGGACAGCCCGCGTCTGCTGGATCAACCGCTAACCAGTCAAGCGTCGAAGGACAGCATCAAAACCCTTCTCGAGCAGCCGCCATTCAAGAACAAGGAATCGGTCACCCGCTATCGATTCGGCGAGGACAAATCGGCGGACACAACCTCGGGGGACAGCAAAACACCCCAATGGCTGGAGGCGTTATTGAAGCTGCTCGATAACCAACGCTTCGGGTTTCTGGCCAACTTGATCGAAGTATTGCTGTGGGGCGCAGTGATCGGGGGCATCGGGTTACTGATCTGGCGTTACCGCGAATGGTTGCAGGCGTTCGTCAGCCGCCGACCGGCCTTGACCATCAACATCGCACGGTCTGTGCCGCAACAGGCGTTTGGCCTGGACCTCAAGCGCGAAAGCCTGCCCGCCGACATCGCCACCGCCGCCGAAAATCTCTGGCAGTCCAACCCTCGTGAAGCCTTGGGCTTGCTGTATCGCGCCCTGCTCAGCCATTTGCTGCACGACCACCACATTGCGCTAAAACCGGCCGACACCGAAGGCGAAGTGCTCCAACGCGTCGAGCAACTGCAACAGCCGGCGCTTTTGACCTTCAGTAAAAACCTGACCCGGCACTGGCAGAACATGGCCTACGGGCATCGCCTGCCTGCGGCGCATTTGCAACAGGAACTTTGTGACGGCTGGCGCACATTGTTCGGCCCGGGAGCTGCGCGTTGAATCGGCACCGCGGGCTGGCGATCGGGCTGATCGTCGCGGTGCTCGTGGCCGCGCTGAGTATTTATCTGTACCTGAAGGCCACGCCCTATCAGACCGAAATCGATCACGGCCCATCGCCAGAAGCCCAAGCCAATCCTTACCTGGCCGCCGAATACTTTCTAGGCAAACAGGGCCTGAACGTCAGCCATGCCAACAGCCTCGATATCCTGCCGAGTATCGATCCTCATCAACACAGCCTGTTGCTGCTCGGGGACCGGTCGAAGATGACCCCGCGCCAGGTTGATCAGGTGATGAACTGGACTCGGGCGGGCGGGCGCTTGCTGTTTGTCGCCCAATCCTTGTGGGATGAAAAACTGGGCCAGAGCAATGACCTGTTGCTCGACCGCGTGCAATTGCACCAGTCGCTGAGCAAAGACCTGAAAGACCCGCCACCCAATGTTTTCGAAGACTCCTTTCCCAAGCTGACCAAACTCTATCTGGAAGACGAGGACGCACCGGCCTACGCCAGTTTCGATACCGCGTTCCATCTCGACGACCCGAAAAACCTCGCGCAATCCTGGGCCAACAGTGGCAAAGGCACGCACATGATGCAGCTGAGCCACGGGCTCGGCTCAATCATCGTGGTCACCGATGCCGACCTGTGGAAAACCCCCGCCATCGATCAATACGACAACGCCTGGCTGCTTTGGTACCTGACCGCAGACACGAACGTGACCCTGATGTTCAACACCGTTCACGACAGCCTGCTGACCTTGCTGGTGCGCTATTTCCCCCAAGCGCTGGCGGCCCTGATCGCCTTGATTGCACTTGTCTGCTGGCACGTCGGTGTGCGCAATGGTCCGTTGCTGGAACCTGCGCCCAAAGCGCGTCGTCAGCTTCAGGAACACCTGCGCGCCAGTGCCGATTTCATGTTGCGTCGCAACGGTCAACATCACCTGCTGCAAGCGTTGCAGCAAGACATCTTGCGGCGTGTCCGGCGTCGTCATCCAGGCTTTGAACAACTCGTCATTGCCGAGCAATGGCTGGTGCTCGCACGCCTGACCGGCCAACCCACGCGCGCGATCAGTCAGGCCATGAGCCCGCGACCGAAGCAGCGGTTGTCCAGCGTGCAATTCAGCCGCCAGGTCGCCCACCTGCAAACCTTGAGGAACGCCTTATGAGTGAACAGATCGAGCCCGGCAGCGCGACCCACGCTGCCCAGCAACGCCAACGCGCCAGTCAGTTGGCTCAGGCCGTGAGAACCGAACTGCAGAAAGCCGTGATTGGTCAGGACACGGTCATCGACGACGTGCTGACGGCATTGATCGCTGGCGGCCATGTGCTGCTCGAAGGCGTGCCGGGGCTGGGCAAGACCTTGCTGGTGCGCGCCCTCGCCCGCTGCTTCGGCGGCGAATTTGCGCGCATCCAGTTCACCCCGGACCTGATGCCCAGCGATGTCACCGGGCACGCGGTCTACGACCTGACCACCGAACAATTCAAACTGCGCAAAGGGCCGCTGTTCACCAACCTGCTGCTGGCCGACGAGATCAACCGCGCCCCGGCGAAAACCCAGGCCGCATTGCTCGAAGCCATGCAAGAACGCCAGGTCACCCTCGAAGGCCGCGCCCTGCCCATCGTGCAACCGTTCATGGTGCTCGCCACGCAAAACCCTATCGAGCAGGAAGGTACTTACCCACTGCCCGAAGCCGAGCTCGACCGCTTCATGCTCAAAGTGCGCATGGACTACCCCGATGCCGAGCAAGAGCTGAACATGGTGCGCCTGGTCAGCCGCTCGACCCGCGCCGACATGCTCGATGTGCAGCCACTGCGCACCCTGTTGCAAGCCAAGGACGTATCAGCCTTGCAGCGCATCGCCAGCGATTTGCCGCTGGACGATCAGGTGCTCGATTACGCCGTGCGCCTGGCCCGTGCCACCCGCACCTGGCCCGGCTTGACCCTCGGCGCCGGGCCTCGGGCGTCCATCGCACTGGTGCGTTGCGCACGGGCTCGTGCGTTGCTGCGCGGCGGTGAGTTCGTGATTCCGGATGACATCAAAGGCTGCGCCCTGGCGGTGCTGCGTCATCGCGTCCGGATCGCACCGGAGCTCGACATCGAGGGGCTGGACGTCGATCAAGTGCTCAAGCAATTGCTCGATCAAGTACCGGCACCGCGCCTGTGAAACCCTCGCGCCTGCTGCTGATCTGGCTCGCGATCCTGCTGGCCATCGGCATCGTGCTGGGCGCATTGCGGGCACTGGACTTCGCCGTCCCGTCAACCCTGTTGTCGATCAACTGGGGGCTGCTGCTAGCCCTGTTGGCGCTGGCTGTGCTCGACGCCATTCGCCTCAAACGCCTGCCCTCGCCGCGCGTGCACCGACACATGCCCGGCAGTCTTGCATTGGGCCGGTGGAGTGAAGTGCGACTGGACATTGAACATGCGTTTGCTCAACCGCTGAACGTGCAGCTTTTCGACCATGTGCCGCCGGGACTGAGTTTCGAAAACCTCCCCCTGTCCATCGAACTGCAACCCGGGCTACAGAGCCAGATTGGCTATCGATTGCGTCCGCTCAAGCGCGGCCACTTCAGCTTCGAACACTGCGAAATCAGCTTGCCGAGCCCCTTGGGCTTATGGTCCGACAAGCGTCTGCTGAACGTGATCGACAACACCCGCGTCTACCCCGACTTCGCTCGCCTCTACGGCGGCGAACTGTTGGCGGTGGACAACTGGATCAGCCAGCTCGGCGTACGGCAGCGCCAGCGTCGCGGGCTGGGCCTTGAGTTCCATCAATTGAGGGAATTCCGCGAAGGCGACAGCCTGCGCCAGATCGACTGGAAAGCCACCGCCCGCCAGCGCACGCCCATCGCCCGTGAGTATCAGGACGAGCGCGATCAACAGATCATTTTCATGCTCGATTGTGGCCGCCGAATGCGCAGCCAGGACGGCGAGCTCGCGCATTTCGATCACGCGCTGAATGCCTGCCTGTTGCTCAGTTACATCGCCCTGCGCCAAGGCGATGCGGTGGGCCTGAGCACATTCGCCAGCGATCATCCCCGCTACCTCGCCCCGGTCAAAGGCACTGGTCAACTGAACGTGTTGCTCAACAGCGTCTACGACCTCGACAGCACCCAACGCCCCGCCGATTACCAGGCCGCCGCCACCCAGTTGCTGGCCCGCCAGAAACGTCGGGCGCTGGTGGTGCTGGTCACCAACCTGCGCGATGAAGACGACGAAGAACTGCTGACCGCCGTCAAACGTTTGAGCAAGCAACATCGGGTGCTGGTGGCGAGTTTGCGCGAAGACTTGCTCGACAATTTGCGGCACGCACCCGTGCAAACCTTGCCGGAGGCGTTGGCTTATTGCGGGACGGTGGATTACTTGAATGCGCGGGCGGAACTCCATGAGCGGTTGAGTGCTCATGGAGTGCCGGTGGTGGATGCGAGGTCCTCAGAGCTGGGGGCCGAATTGGTGACCCGGTACTTGAGCTGGAAGAAGGCCGCAGCCCTCTAAGCTTCGATTGAAACGACAGGCGGCACAGGCCCCAGCGACATCGCACTAACCGGCGACAGCTTGAGCAAGCGGGATGCCTCCAGTTGCAAGCCATAAGCACCGCCGATCGTGCCAGTGAGCTGCCAACTCAAACCGGATTCAGTGAGTAGACGGGGAACGCCCAACCCAGGGTTTGTGTTTAGTCCGAGCTCCCTGGGCGAGGAGTAACCCTTCACCCCCAGGCAAATATTGCGACCGAGTAAATGGCTGTTTGAATTGTCGACCGACAACTTGATGGTATGCGGACTCGTGATTCGCGGAAAAAGAGTCTGCGCCCCCCAGATCGTTTTTATGGCTTCGTTGTTGAGCTGAATCAGGGCATCGTCCCAGACACCCGCGGTCAATACCTTGATATTGAATGTATGGGACAAATCCGCTTCTGCGCGATCACTGACGCTTTCCAGCGTAGCGATTACCACGACATCCCCGGCTTTTTCACCTCTATAGGCAAAACTCGCCCAACCCTCACCATTCGTCACCACCCGCGTATGTTTCTCCTCAACAGTGAACGTCACCTCCACACCGGTGGCTGCCCGTCGAGTGCCCGCGTGGCGGACCTTGAGCCCCAACTGCGCATACTCACCCACAACAGGATCAATCTTGGCCTCGCGCACCTCGCCAATCTCGATATTAATGGGCCCTGACTCTTGTTTTTCAGACATAAGCACTGCCTCGTTCGCGAAAGTTGTGGAAGGCGACACCGTGGATGAACCCGCTTCACTGACGACAGCGGCCAGAACCGTGAAGTCAAAAGAACATGAGGGGAAATCATCAGTGCCGTCGTAGGGGCTTGGCACCGTGGCAACCACTGTCACGACGCCCGGTTGCGTCGCTTTAAAAGGAAAGCGTGCCCAGCCATCGTCTCGCGTCGGCACCAGTACAGAAGTGCCCCCATGCGAGAAGCTCACGTCGACACCTGGCACTGACCGCTGGGTGTAATACGATTGGGCCTTGATCTCCAGCAAGACGGTTTCACCTACAAATGGATCAAACGTAGGCCCACGCACTTCACTAATCACTAATCGGTTGTGCGCTAACGACATATTCAGCGGCGCAAAAGTGAACAGGGCCTGAGGGAGTTCCAGCGCGACCCCCAACGCACCACTTTCAATGCTGGTGCTAGCATCCAGCGTCCACTCAAGGCCCTCACTGTTCAGGTCTCGTGCATCGTCGGGAGTCAACCCTACATTGAGTGCGGGGTTCGCCCCGTCAGCCCACTTTGCCGCAACCTCAAGCCCGTTCAGCAGGCTGCCGGAACTGGGCGTAAAACTTAAAATGTGCTGACCGCCCAGGCAGGGATACGCGGTGCCCGTCAGGTCCAGTTCCTTTTCGTCAAGTTTGAACGTCCCCTCTCCGTCCAGCGTTTTTGACAGGAGTCGCCCCTGCAACTCATAAGGCGCCAACTCTTCATGGCATACAAACAATTGGAAGGGTGCACTGATATCGGAGGTTGAGCTGACCATCCAGCTCAGCCCTTGCCCCGTCAACTTTCGTGGAGTCTCCTTGGCAGGTTCGAAATGAAAATCCAGACCCGCACCCTCATCGCTGACCAGATCCAGGTAGATAAATTCGTCCAAAAAAGGGCCATCACGCGGCATGATCCGTAACTCAACCGGATCGTCGTTGCGAAAACAAAGGAGTCCGATGTTTTCCTCTGCACGCCCATTCAAAGTCACGGTTACCAACTTGCTCCATGGATCTTCGGCCAAAACCGTGACCTTGAACTCACGCTTGAGAATCTGGCCATCATAAGGACTGTCTACTCGGGCAGTGATGGTGACAGGACCTTCCGTGACAGGGCTGAAGGGGTATACACACCAACCATATTCACCCGTTCGCAATACCTGCTCAGGGCCCCCATCAACACGCCACTTGACATCAATTCCTGAGACGCCCCTCTCCCCCTCATTGAGAAACAGCGAGAGGATTTGAATTTCCAACTGCAGATCGGCACCACCCACTGTAGGAAATCTCGTCGGCAGCTTTACCTCGCCGACGGCCAACCTGTTATGGGCCAGTTTCAACGACTGAATGGGTGACGCCCGCAACAACTTCGAACAGCTGACCTTGAACCCAAACTGGCTGTCTCTTTTGTTACTGCACACCATCGTCCACTGCTTGCCCGGCCCTGCGACAGGGTTGAAGCTCTCAAGCGCTGGCGTGAACCCCATCTCCAAACCTTCGGGTGTATCGTCCCCCACCCAATGCAATGCCAGCTCGGTATCGGCCAACAAGTGACCCGCTGCAAACGCCAACGCCACTTGATGGGTCGCACCTCGGCATGGATAACCTGTTTCAGTTCCCCAACCCCATTCACGCGACGACCCATCCAGCGCAAATGTCGCGCTCAGCCATGGATCTTCCTTGAGCGCTCGCCCCTTGAACGCGAACCGGGCGTCTTCTTTTTTGTAGTGACTGTCAACAGAGGCCTCGATGACCCAATCGCCTTCTGTTTCCGGCGTCCAGGTAAAACCGGCATCACCGTTTACGTCCGAGAATTGCCTGAACAGAACGATATCGTCCTCTGGACTCTGGCCAATCAGCGTCCAGGTCACCTCACGGTTGGCCAGGGGCGTTTTTGTGAAGTGAGACGCCACCCGCGCACGCAACTCCACGGTTTGATTGAGGTCGATCACCGGATAGTAGGTAGCCTCCAGCAAAGGGATGACATCGAGCTGAAAATGCCCGGAGACCGTGTCCAGAGGATAAACATCGGCGGTGTATTGACTGCGCACACCCAGGGTGTGCTCGATCTCCTTATCCTCCACTATCCCGGCACAACTGATTGTCCACGGATCGCTGACGGGATGTTCCGTCCCCCACGGCGGGCTGGCATCGAGAATGCCCTCGGGATCATTCACGCCGTCGTTCACCAGCAATCCCGCTAGCGTTTCGACCCAGGCACTGTCACTCACCAGTTGCAACGCAACCTCATGCTCGTTACCAAAGCACAGGTGCAGTTTTTCACCAGGGGACTGTGGCTCGCCATCGATCGTCACTTGCGTCAGTCGCAAAGGCTCCAGCAACAGCTCCACACGCACAAAGGCGAGTCGCACGGCACCAGGTCGACCCGGCCCACCGTTATCCGGACTGATGAGGGTAAATTTAACGGTCGTTTCCGTAGGCTCGAGGGTGAGCGGGTGACGGTATTCGACAAGGTTGAGCTCCAGCAAAAGTTCGTCGGGATTCAGCGCCAACTCCGGCTCGGCCTCGCGAGAAGGTACAAGTCTAAGATCCACTTCCCCGCCTCGACCAGGATTGATCCGCAGCGTTCCGACGGCACGTTGAACGGCCTCGTAGTGGAAAATCAATTGGTAATCCGCCTTTTGGGGACTGGGTCTCGGCAGCGATGCCAGTGTAATCGTCTGGCTGCCCGTTCCCTCATTGACGGCGTTCATGAAGCCGACCTGTTTTCCCTCCCATGCCCCGCTCAGCTTGGCGACCTTTCTTTCGTCATTGATGATCCAGTCCTTCAGATCATTGGCAAACTCGCCGTTGACGATAAAGTTGTAGTTGGCATATACATTTTGTTCGTTCATGGCTGCGTCTTCCTTGCGCGTTAGGTGCGCGTGGCCTTGTCGGGTGGGCTGTTTACGGGAGCGGGCTTGAGCAACGCTTCAACCTCATTGGCGAAGAGGTGGCCGCCGTCCCGGGCTTGATAAACCAGCGTCAAAATGACGTCCGTCAACGACTCCAGAAGACGCCCCTGAGAAGCCTGTTCATGCCTCGGGAGTGTCAGTACATATTTGGCATGGGCGCCTGTGCCTTCGAAGGGCAGGTAGCGATCATCGTCCACCCGGTTGGCCATACCGTTGTCGTCCAGCCCCAGAGACAACCCTATCTGCTGATAAGGGCGCAGGTTCTGCACCAGCGAACCAGGAGGCGCTGTGGTCGCCCCCGAATCGTGCAAGTGTTTGACCGCTTCGATTTGTGGCTCAAGAACGGTGGCACTGCTGATTTGCACCAACGTGGCGCAAATGTTCTGGTACGGTCCCAACAGGCCGGGAAAGGTCAGGGACAGCGCCTTGACCTGACGGCAGAAGTGCCCGGGATAGTCCTCATTGAAGAGTCTTTCGTTCAGCTCGAATTCCAGTTTTCCTGAACTTTTGAAGTTGGCCCACGTGACCGGGTCCAGGGTCTTGAGGGAAATCGTCTTGACCAACTGCAATCGACGCTCGTCACGCTTGATGCGCGCAGCCGCCATCCTCAGCAGATCCAGCTTCAACGATTGGCCGGTGGTAAACCCATGGTAGGTATCCATCCAGACATCCGGGCGGATAAACCGGGTCTTGTAGTCGGCCATTTCATACTGCCAACAGGTTTCGGCGCACAGGCACAAGCCGGCGACCACGTCGTAAACCTGGTAGATCAGGGTTTTCACTTGCCCCACGACCCAGTTGCTCAATTCCCGGCCAGTGCTGCGATTCTTGTAGAACGCGTACACCGCCTTCGCTTGGGTATTGGCCATCTCGGTCTGTTGCAAACTGGCTCGGGCAGCGCCGATCGCGTGTTCCTGGGCCAACAGTTGCTCGCGTAATACCCGCACCTCGGCATCGGATTGATCGCGCAAAAGCTCCCACTCTTGTTTGCGCCGCCGTTGCTGCTCAATGATGCTGAGCTCCTCGGTTTCACGCATTATGTAATCTGCTGTCAGCTGAGCAACGTCGGCAAATGCGTACGGGATTGCCGCCAGACGGACACCGCCAAAAGACGTCCCGAAAACATTTGGAAGCAAATCCAGCGCCGATCCTGTTGTCCGCAGCACACCAGAGACCAAGGCGACATCCCGGGCCAATCTGTTCTGTTGCAGAACGCGGTATTCGACTTTGGAAACCCCCTCCTCAACCAATAGTCTGTAGTGCTGCGCCCGGGCCTTGACCATGCTTTCACTTTGTCTCAACGAAGCGGACGTCGCTTCGAGCTGGGCGATGTTCGCTTCGTGGATCGAGCGGGAATAGTCGCCCAGTTCAATCATGTGTCTGTATTGCAGCTCCTCCAGTTCTCCCCGGTCACTCAGTTCCAGCCAGGTTCTGAGCTGATCCTCCTGCTGAATCAGAAACTCCACGCCCTGCAAGGCCAGGTTGTAAACGGTCTGCCATTTGTAGGGCACCACCTGCACCTGGCCACCCGGATTGCGCGCGGTTCCCGAATTGGCATTGGCCTGTGCACGCAACAGTTCCCGCGGATCCATCGTCTGGCTGAACAATGGAATCGACAAGGGCTGACCTTCTATCGAGCGATTGTTACGCAGGTTGTTCAGGCGTGCGTTAAGCAGGTCCCATAGCGCTTTGGGTCGTTCATTGATCCCGGAGCGAAACATTCCGGAACCCAGTAGATCGAAACGCGGTGTGGCCTGCATTGCGGTAGGCACCTCGGCCAGGCTGAGTTTAAAGTCGGCCTCAAACGCTTTGAGCGGATCGCGCGGTTCAATCCTCGTCAACACCTCTTTCAGCTTCAAAGGCTGCCATGTGCTGGCCGATCGCGTGACAGGTTCTTCGCCAATCAGCGTCAGTGCCCTGCTGTAATTCAGCGCCGCGTGAACCATGCTGTCGTAGTCCAGATGGCGATACAGGGCGTCGCCCCACTCGATCAGGTTTTCCACATAACGCAGAAAGATCGCGATCTTGAAGTGAATCGGCGCGCAATAACCGATTGCGTCTGGGTCAGACGGTGCCGCGCTTTCATATGAGCATTCGATGCCCTCGTTTTGCAGCGCACGGCAGCGCCAGTACGCCGGTGCGGGGATCACCACCGGATCATCGGGAAGTGGATTCTTCGGGGGCTCGAGCTCGCGCGCCAAGGGGTTGAAGACGTACTCGAACCAACCTTGCGCTTCGTGGTGACGACCTTCCGCCGACAAACGTGAACCCACCAGATCCGGGGTATGGAAAAACAGCTCCCAGAAATACAAGCCGTTACACCCCTCGAATGGACCATTTTCCTCAATCTTTCCATCGGGCATCAGCGGCTCGTCGACGTGCTGAGTCTCCCAGGCCAGTAGCGCATCGACCGAGACCGCCGCACGGCTGGTCAGCACGGGGCCGAACGTCGAGTTCACCCGTGCGTACTTGAGCGCCTGTTGGTCGTTGTTGAAACTCAGAAATTGCGCGCCCTCGGCGCTACGCTTGTCGATCGACGGGGTCGTGTACCGGCGCGCACTCTCTTTCAGGACGACGGAAAACTTGTTGCGCCCGTATCCTTTTCTGTCCTCATCTGCCTCACCAAAATGAAAGTCGATATTCGGTCCGATGGGAAAGTTGGTGATATCCACCGATTGGGTTTGTCGGCGATAGGTCAGCCAAGGGGTTGCATAGTGACCATCCAGAAAACCAGTCGAAGACCAGTCAACCGGATCAATCTGGGTCCGCGCTGGAAACTTGAGCTGCAAAGCCACGGAGACATGCAGGATTCGGGGCACCAGTTGATTCTGTTCGTTAGCAACAGCGACGCCCAGGCCGGTGATGGAAAACCCCGCCCCCGCCACAATTTCATCTCGGTTTCTATCAAGCAAATACGTGAGCGCGGTCGCGGACAACGTCGCCACCGCTTCTGCGACCCAGATACCGTCCCCTACCGAAGTTTCCTTGAAGTCATTGATGGCGAATGAATGGACAGCTTCCTTGGCATTGTCTTTTGGCAGCTCCACCACATGAACCTGCGTCGGCTTGTGCCGCGTAGTCAGTGTGATCCTGAGTTGCTGCTCGCCGGCGTCCACCATTCTGATGTCCATCAACGTCACCGCTCGCCAACTGATCGACAGCCGTTCGAGCACTCGTCCCTGTTCTTTCACCGCATCGCAGCGTCCCCGGACCCTGAGCACTTCATAGAAGTTGTTGTCGCCCCCCAACTCGCGGGTACAGATGGCGTCCAGAAACAGATTCGCATTGATTGAGCCCGCTGTTTCCACGGCACTGGTAATGGCGACTGTCGAGTAGTCCTGCGGAACCACCTTTTGCTGCAAGCTGGCGGCGTCCCTGAAACGGCCAAACGTCATCTGCAGCAAGGTCGCGGTGTCATCCGCCACCTTGCGAAACAATGCATCCCGGGTTTCATGAACTTCTATCTCATGGAACGCGACTTGCCCATCCAGGCCGTGACGGTTGGTGTAACAAACCGCCAACCGGTCGTCCCGGGGATCACCGTCCCCCATAGACACAGCCGTCAAGCGGCCATTGGAAACGTCGTGCTCGCAATCACGCTGGTGCAACAACAGAGGAGCCGACCACTGCCCGTTCAGGGTGCTGAAGGCCACTTTGATTTCCAGCGACCACGGTGTCTGCACCACACCGTTGCTATCGATCTGGCGCTCGCGCCATTCACACCAGACCATGACCGGCAACCCCAGCCAGTTCACACAACGGATATCCACCACTTTGCCAGTCGTGGCGATTTCGATCTTCTGCCATTCACGCCAGGCGGCGGGGTTGATTTTTTTGCTGTCCTTGTCCAGTTCGACGTTGACACTGCGCAAGTAGTAGGCAAACGGCGCTGTCCGCTCCTGCCCGATCAGGTAATAGCGCGCGTCCTGAACGTTCGCTCCGTCAATGTACCCGCTGAGTACATCAAGATCGCAGATGCGCTGGAACGCCTGGGTGTATTCCATCAAGCCCATTTGCACCGATTCGGTACTCAGACGCATCTGGTTAAGGCTGTTTTCCAGAGCCTGAAACAGTTTTGTCTTGTTCAGGCGAAGTGACGGGACAATGTAGTTTTGCGCATGATGTTTAAGAATCACATTGGCCGACCACGTGCTGTAGTGACTCAGAAACTGGTACCAGTAGTGCAAGTCATCTTCGTCAAAATGGCTGTTTTCATAGCCCTTTTCCATGCCGCTGTAGACCGACTCGATATGTTGCTGCAAACACCGCACGGTCGAGGAAATCCGGGTGGCTTTCAGTTGCGCGCTGTCCTGGGTATCGAGCATCAGATACTCGCTTAACTCACCGGGCGTTTTCAGGGTGACTGAACCTGACCACAGTTTCTGCCCCAGCACCGCTTCCACCATCGCCGCCGTATAACGTTCGGTCAGTTCATTGATTTGTTCCATTGTTTTTCTCCCTATCGCTGGGTAATGACCCTGCCAGCCGCTACGTGGCGTGGCCAGACAAGGTCGCCGGGCAACCAATCAATTCATGAAGTCGACGATGACCGCCGGGTGACGGGCCGTTTTACCAGGGTGCCTTCAAGCACCAGCGCCTCATTCAAACGATCACAGAACAGGCTCAACTGGAACCGGCCGTTTCGCTTGTTTGCGGTGCGGATCTCCACCTCATAGGGAGCGACATCGAACTCAAACCGCGTGGCCAACGGCGGCGTGAACACCATCCCCAGAGCCTGGGTGGAATAGTCGGAGCTCCACCCGAGCGCACCGTGACTGTCCTTGAGTTGTGCGGTATCAACCGGTGAGATTTCCAGACGGTAATGGCCGTCTCTGAACAGAGTGAGCTCATCGGTACCGGGGATGATTGGAATGCGCGATTCGCTGCCGGATTCAATGGTTATCAGCTCAACTTTCCAAACAAAGGCCGCTACGACCTTCAGCTCGAACTGTTGGGTGCGTGATGGATGGAGTTCCAAACCAGCGCTCACCGAAAATGTGCCAGCAACCGCCGACCTGAACGGATACACCGAGCGACCTTGTGCATCGGTCGCAATGGAAATCTCCTCGATCGGCGTCGAGCCGATCCTCCATAGCACCGGATAATTGCTCACCGGCTTCGCATCCGGGGCGTTCGACTCCTTCACATCCACCCACAGCAACGTCGGCCGCGAAGCGCCGGCCACCGGAAAACGAATGACCTCTGAATAGTTCTGGATCACGGCGTCACTGGCCACCCACACCTTGACCTCGACAAAGGGGTCGGTGCCCAGCTGTGCGTACACCGTCAAATCGCCAGGCTGCGGAGCGGCCACCGAAAACTCGGAGAACCCGTCAGAGTCGCTGTTTTGCTCGACTTTCCCAGGTGTGGCGCTCGTCCACCACATCACCTTCTCACCCTCTTTGGGCGTGCCATCGAGCCCGACGACCTGGCAGCGCACCGGCATGGCATGACCGACCATAGCCACCTTGGTGACAGAGGGGGTGGCGAGTATCCGTGGCTTGTCGGCAAACACGATGGGGCGACTGAAAGTGAAGCTGTGGTTACCCTCCACATTGCCGACTGAAATGTTGGCTTCGCCCGGGCTCAAGCTGGAAACCCACACGCGGGTCAAGCCATCCTTGTCGGTGAACGTTTCGCGGGGGCGAATTTCACCCAGGGTCGTGGACCAGGCCACCTGACGGTGAGCGCCTTTGTTGCCGTAATCGTCGATCAACACGGCGTACATGTCCTGTTCCCACAGACGCCCTGCCAGCACCGGATCCCTGGGGGGCAATCCGCTCAACTCGGAGTTGAATTTCAGTGTCGCCTCATCGCAATCGATCACCACCGAGGGGGGGGGGGGGGGGGGGGGGGGGCGGGGCGTAAATCGGTTCATAAAGCGGCACACTGTAGTGCACATGGGCGGTTCCCATCCTTGCCCCGGCCTGCAATTGCGCCCAGGCGCGCCCCTTGTCATCCGTTCGGATCACAGGTGTGAGCACTACCCCCAAGTCTGTTGCGACGTGAAGATCCACCCACTTGAGCGGTTCACCGTAAAAATCGAGGAGCGTGATTTCGAACTCAGCGACGTCCTGTGGCAAGTTCGCAATCAGGGTCGGGTTGTCCACCACGCATCGGGAGGTGAAGCTCTGGCCGACTTCAGCCGAATCTTGCGTGGTTGTTTTGGCATTGAATCGGGCCAGGCTTTCCAAGGCATTTTGCGCAGCGTTCGCGTAAAGCGGCTCCGGATCCAGCGGGTGCAACTTACCCAGACTAAACGCTGCGGTAGCATCCATACCGTTGCGGGCCAGCTCCAATGTGCGATCAAGCAAATCAAGGTGTGCCAGATTGCGCAGAATGGGCCAGGACGGACTGTCACTGCCTTCGATTTCGCGATTGATGTGTTCGGCGCATTCGAGCACATGCCTGATACCACAGGAGAAATAAGTGGCCAGCTTGTCGGCCGCGGCGTCACGAACCAGGCGCAGGCCGTCCTCACTCATGTCGTCGGGCAACTGGTTGACCTGACTCAGGTAATCGAGGATTTTTTCCTCGGGCTGCCGAGCCCGGGTAATCAGTCGACGGAAAAGCGCCAGGTAGTACACCGTCCGGATCGAAATCTCGTAGGGGTTCTCGAGACTGAACCATTGATACTGTTCGCCCTTCAGGAGCGTGGCGAGCATTTGCGGGCTCAACTCAAGCTTGTCGGCAATCCGGCCGCGCCGCTCCAGTTCCGTGAGCATTTGCAGGAACGAATCCGGTGCCTCCAGCACCCGATTCACCCGTGGAGTATCAGCGGCTGGCAGTGACATGGCCTCTTTCAAAAAGTCATAGGGATGCCCTTGGGCCCAAGACAACACCTGCGTTGCCAGTAATGAATCCAGCTTCAGATAAACCGCAATGCCTTCTTGCACAACCACCCGCTGTTCGTCTCGGCAGCGCAACACAATCCGGGTGATGAGGGTCACCAGAGGGTTGAGCCTGGCAGCGTACTCGTCCTCGTCTTCATTCTGTTCTTTGGCAAAGAGCCCTTTCACCAAATCCTCGATCACAGTACTGGCTCGCACCAGATACTGTTCCTCGGTTTCTTCGGCACTCCCCCTCACCAGGCCCTCTTCGTCCACCAGCGGTACCAGCTCAAGCAGCCACTCGATGAGTTGCTGGTTACTGCCACGTATCGGTGCGCCCTCCTCCAGTAACGTGGCTTCCTCTACCCGTACTGAATGCACCTGGCTGCGCAACTGCCGCAGAAACTGTTCCTGGGTCTCGGTCCAGACGGTGGGCACATAGACGGGTTTGACGTTTTGCACCAACCAGAGTGGAGGCAAGTCGTATTCCCGGGACCACTGGGTGCACGTCATCAACCCGCGTATGGCACTGAGTGCATCCGCGCCGTCCGTCGTACCGAAACTGGACACCACCGGTTCACCCGCCAACTGCGCCACCAGCCCCTCTCCATCGCTGAGGGTTTGCAGCAACGCCGTCGATTCGATGGGGGTCATCCCAAGCAGCCGGCCCAGCCACACCAGGCGCCAGAAGCTGGAAAAAATTTCCAGGCTGCGCTTCAAGTGGGTCTTGAGGCCATAGGCTTCGGCGATCACCGTGGCCAGATAGCGGTACGTTTCGAAGTTGATTTCCAGCGCACTGCAGATCTGATGCACCGTTTTCTGCTCGGCTTGTGCGCGCGGCATGATCGCAAACTCGACATCATCGATGAGCAACGGATCCTGATTCCCCTTCTCCTGGTTGTACACACGATCGAAATGAGACAGCTGCCCATCCTGGCCGAACACAGACAGCACATCGATGAGCGCCGCGAACTCTTCGGCCTTGCAGCCGTAAGCGGTATTCAGTTCCTTGAACAGTCCCAGGCAGCGCAGGGTGTTGGTCCTGATCCATATCGACGGCTCTGAGGTGCCGCGACGCTCGGCATGCATCGCCGCCATGAGCAGTTGATCGACCTGATGGCTGGGCAACTGCAGCATGCGATCCAGCCGACACTTGCGATTGATGCGGTCAATACGGTGTTGCAGGGTACTGGATTCAATCTCACCCACATGGTGCAAAAGGAACTGACTCGCGGCACCATCTTGCACTAGCTGAATTGCAGGAGCTTGCCCACCATGGATGTACCTGGCACCGGCCATAACCCCCGTGGCTGGCAGGTCAGGATCACCCAACGCCGGAGCGTTGGCGGACAACTTGGGCGTAAACGCCCCAAGCCCTAACAGACAATCGACCTGAACCTGTTCAAGGCGCGTTGCATCTTTAAAAATCCACAGACGGCGCAAAGATGAGAGGCTATGTGCCAGGCTGCCAAAGTTGTCGACATAGAAAGACTCCACCGACTTTTCCGGGGTCGGGTCGACCAGCCGGGTACGAGGATCCACCCTGTGCAGGCGTGCCTTGCCCATTTCGGCATTCAAGGGGAAGTACGGATCTTCGAGCAATAGCGACATTTTTAGTGGGCCTATGCCCATACTCAGTTGCAACGCCGCATCCGCGCGTGGTCCTCCCCGAGCGCCCGGTTGTTTGAAATACGGATAATCCAGGTCGACCCGTCGGACGATGTCCCCCACCACCCCGTTTTTCAGGGCCGAACCGACAACATGGGAGATGCTTTGCCAATCGTGGTCGTAGGGCAGGCCGTTATGAAAACGAATCGTGCGCAGGTAAGCTTTGACACTCGAAATTTTGGGTTCAGGACGGGTCAGGATCTGCGTTTCAAGTACCGAGTTGACGATTTCCAGCCGTGACTGCTCGCGGTTGATCGCCATTTCGTCTATCAGCAATTCATCTACATCGGGCCGGCGCACTTTCAGCGGGATGGTCTGCGATTCATCCTCCGGCACGATGTTGTCCCGTACCCATTCGCGCAGGGCCACCATGTATGCGGTGGTCGATGCACTGTGTTCGGGGCTGCCCGGCGGGGCTGCGCCATCGTTGTCCGGGTTGAACTGATCCTGGTAGGTGGGCAACGGCACCGACGCTTGATTTTCGTCTGGCGCCGCACACAGACTCTGCTCGCGGAACGCCCGGGCCATGTACAAGGCCAGCGCGTTTCCCCGTGCCATCAGGGTGCGGGATTCTTCGCGGCTCAAGCCGAGCTTCTGCAATCCGGCAGTGCCCTGCTTTATGAGTGTGAATACACTGGGGTTTTGCTCGATGAACTCATCGAATGTCGAACCCCTGCCAACACGCTCTCCGAGCACAGCCTTGACCAATTGGTGAATCGGACGATCATCAGATGCATTCATTGCGATATTTTCCCTTCAGGCAAAAACCATTGCCAAACCTGTCAGAGGCATGGCAGTTGCTGACGTCTTGCCGATTTAGCGCTTGCTGAAGGGTGAGGGTCTACTGTCAGATCTGACAGGTTTCATTACCGCCGGTCGGAGAGTGTGTTGAATGAAAAAAAATGGCCCTCGACAGAGGGCCATTTGGAGTCGCCATGCAGACCTCAGCGGGCATCGATCACGTTCAGAACATGGTCAACCATCCATAGTGATATCAGTTCACCCTTGTAAGCTCTCCCCGCAACGATAAATGCTCCAACCGGCAGCCCAGTGAGCACAATGACCCACTGTCCTTCCGTATCGGCCACTCCTCTGCCCCACACGAAAGAGCTGTTATCTTTTCGGTAAAGCCGCACCTCGGCACCTGGCAACGCCGTACCGCGAATGACCGTATGAGGTGATACGCTGGAGCCATTGGGCGGACTGGTGACGACAGGTTTGTCCAGTTTGTCGGTAACCTTGAAGTTGGCAGCCATGCCCGGCCAAGCCGAGAATTGACCATCCATGTTCTGCCGGGCCGTGATTTTATACGCCGTCGCAGACACGAGCAGATTGAATGTGCAGCGAGCAGACCAGTTGCCTTGGGCATCCACTACCGTTTTGGCGTAAACCTGTGTCGAGTCGTCAAATGGATGCACCTTGACCTCTGCTCCTGGCAGGCCCCTACCGGAAAACAGAGGCAGGGGTTCGAGTGT
This sequence comes from Pseudomonas sp. S2_F03, assembly GCF_054668335.1. NCBI lineage: Bacteria > Pseudomonadati > Pseudomonadota > Gammaproteobacteria > Pseudomonadales > Pseudomonadaceae > Pseudomonas > Pseudomonas sp. S2_F03. The sequence goes on from NZ_CP162759.1 coordinate 1,591,169, forward strand.
CTGCGCCGCATCATCCACCGGACTCTCGATGACCGGTGTTTCCAGGACGGAAGGTACCTGGATCACCACAAAACTGCGGTTGGGCAACAACCAGTTCGAGTTAGCACCATCGCGGGACTGGCGCACCGAATAGGTATAAGGGGTGGTCGCCACCGGCAAATCGATCTGCGACTGCAGCGCCCACCGTCCGTTGCGATCCACCAATGTCCTGCCCAACACGGTAGCGATATTGTTGGCTTTGATAATCAAGATCTCGGCATAGGGCTCTCCCGTACCGGAGAACATCGGTCGCCGCCCGACCTCTTGCCCAACAAACGGGTACTGCACCGTGGGCGCGTCAAACTGGTTTGCCTTGCGCTCCACCATGAAGCGCCCGCTCTCGGCCCATTCCGAAGCCTTGCCCTCCACGGTCTGGCGCACCACTACCCGCGCCGCGCCGACCGGCAGATCCTTGTTGCCCGAAACCGCCCATCGGCCGAAGGTATCCGCCACCGTCACCGGTGCTAGCACGTCGGCGGTGTTGAACCATGAGGCCACAGTGATGGCCGCCCCGGGCGTGGCCACGCCGCTGAATAGAGGGCGGACGCCGACCCAGTCGCCCTGCAGGGGTTCGGTGATGTGCGGGGCGAGACCCAACAGGGAAAAGGTCAATGTAGGAGAGGCGAGGGAGTCCAGCCCAGCACCCGCGCGCGCAAATGCCTTGATGCCGTTGGTAGCGATCATGTTGTGCCCGAGGCTGGCAGACCAGGTGCCATCCAGCTTCACCGTGACGGGTTCGAAGTTGTAAGCATTGCCCGTTCTTTGAACATGCACGGTGTCTCCCGGATAACCGAACCCGGAAATGTTCAACAGACGACCCAGCGCTTCGCCATTGCGCGGCGTATCGATCACCGGTACCGCCGGCACCACCATGACGACGCGATCGAGCGGGTCACTGGCGAAGGTTTTGTACCGCGTCCTTGCCTCCAGGGTTACGGGTCCACCCGCCACCAATGTCACGCTGGCCTCCCAGGTGTTGTCCGATTTCACCTGAATGTCTTTAAGGAAAGGCTGGCTCTGCCCCTTGATCGACAATTCGACGGTAGCGCCGTACGGCGCTGTACCCGAGAACCGTGACGTCCGCGCCGGCCTGCCATTGGCTGCAGGCACCGTGATCACAGGCTTCGCCACGCGAACCTTCACCGTTCGCAAGTCGCTTCGCTCGGAGACGTTGGCGCTGGTTTGAGCCTCTTGCTGAATGGCATAAACGGTCAGATCGCTTGGGGCCTGCTCAGTCAGCGTCACTTCCCATTGACCGTTAGAGCCCACCGGCCCGGCCCCCAACGACTGATGGGTGACGTTCGAGTAAACGACCACCCAGCAGCCCTTGAAGCCTGTGCCCTTGATGACCGGGACGAGGTCGACCTCGGCGTTGGCGGCAGTGGTGATGACCGGTTTCGGGGTTTTGACCGTGAACGTTCGACTGGCAGCAGCTGAGGTCTGCCCGCCGAACGCCGCCGTTGCCGTGATGATGTACGTGGCGGGTGCCCAGTCTTCGACGGCATTCAGAGCGAACGAGCCTCCCGTTGCCGTCAGTGGCACGTTAGGTTTACCCGGAATGCTCAAGATGATCGAGGAGCCCGGCCAGGCACTGCCGGAAATCCGCGGGCGTTGTCCACTGGGGGGGGTCAGGGGAGGTTCGGTAAATGTGGGGGCAGGCGAACCAATGATCATCGAAAACTTGACACTGTCACCGGACCATAGATAGTTCACCCACTGCCGTGCGGTCAGGTTGGTGTAGTTGCCTGGGGCAAGGTCGGCGGTTGCAGTGGTGGTCCAATTGAGGTTGGACTGTACCGAAGCTGCTGGTACTGTCGGGCGTAGGTCGACGCCATTGTTGAAAATGACGACCACCACCTCATTCGTTCCCCACTGACGTCCTCTGCCAGAGAACGTTGCCCGCTGGCCGTTGACGGTGACACTCACGCCAGTGGGCTTGGGGGCAGGGACATTTACATAGTGGTAAGGCACCCAACTGGAGTTGAATATGCGCCCGGAGCCACCATCGGAGACGCTTTGTAAACCGGTGAATGCGTGTGTCCCCGGCACTAAAGTTTCCGGGATTTCCTTTGACCAGGTACCGGAAGACACTGTTGTTTCAAGGTAAACAGGGTTGCCAGTATCGCCGAGACGAATTTCCATTCGAACATCGGTGCCGTTATAGCCGGTGCCATGTAACTCAACACGCTCCCCAATGAGCCTGGATGTAATGGTTGGCATGGGCGGTCGAACCAGAATGAGCAACGGTACGCTGCGCACCGACCCTACAGTACCCTTGAACTGTTGTGCTTCTAAAGTGAAAGGGCCTGGCGTAAGGTCAGTTAATAAATTGGTAATCGCCCAAGAACCATCATTACGTACAGAGCTCTCGCCAATAACGGTAGTTGTTGAACCTTGATAAACTTTGATTCTATCTGCACCCGGCGAAGCTCCCGAACCGGAAATGGCGGGCCGCAGTTCGACGGTACTACCGCTGGTTGGGGCGGTGATGCTCGGGGTGGCGAGCAGAAAAAAGGATCGTACCGATGACCAGGCCACATTTCCCGCTCGAGAGTGTCGTGCCGTCATAACAATGAGGCCACCTTTGGGGTAATTGGCCAGGTTGAATGGTTTCCTGAAAACTCCAGTACTAGCTGACACTCCTCCTGCATGCAGGAGGGTGCCTTCAGTATTCATAACCTCGATCTGTTCATTGGGAGCGCCGTTCACCACCACATCAAAAGGGTCACCGATCTTTTTAACTGCGTTCTCTGTTGGCTCACTGATAACGGGCGGTGGCAAATATGCGAAATCAGCAAGGATAGACCAACCTGAAGTCCGACCGAATGCAGTTTGTGTGCCCACTATTACATTTCGACCTAGACCTAAACCTAAACCTGTGACATTTACACTCCAACTACCACCCGCTCCCACCAGACCAGTACATTTGATGCTCCCAATATTTTGCTTATACAGGGTGACTGTCGCCCCCGGAACACCGCCGCTCCCGGAAACGGTAGCCGGCGGGGTTAAAATACCTGTCGGGGGGATAATTGGAGCAGGGGGTGCATATAGTATTTGGTTATGAACTTCCATCTCAACATCCGACGTACCAGATCTGTCATAGATGTATTTAAAGGAAAGCCACGCAAAATCGGAATTACCTGTTACGTAGCCGCCTGAACTGACGGTGTGCCATTTACCATCTTGGGTGGCATCGTCGTTACTCAGTTCGAAATACCCCCATTGGCCTGCTGACCTAAAAGAAAGGTATACGTTCCCGCTACTCCTGCCATTGTCATAAGCCCTGTATCGCTTTGCGTAACAAGTAAACGAATTACCGGATGCATTAAATGACCATTCCACCTCAAGTTCTGCCCAATAGTCACTCTTGGAAACACGAAGAACCTGCAGTGCAAACAAATCATTTTCTGTGTGTTGCGAGTCGACAACACGAGATGCATCAGCAGGCTGTTTAACGATATCAGATTCTTTTTCAATATCGTCCACAGCAGGCAGTTCGTCCCGCGACTCGCCGAGCGAATCGTTTATGACGTAATCATTGATGTCCATGACTGACTCCGTTATACCCACCATTAAGGCAATGCCGCCCGGTTCCTGCCATTGAATACCGTTCCACATCGCCAGCCACCTGACAGAAATGACAGTTTCGACGAACGGTGATCGCGCGTTTTATCCCCTCGTCCTCTAACTACAGCACCTTGCGCCGTTGCGTACAGATCCCTCAGATTCCGCCGGCCTGTACACCTTGGCCCTGCCCCGTACCTTGATCCGCGTCGCTGCCCATCAGCGATCGGGTTTAGTCGCCCGGGGTTTCACGAATGCGCATTAGCGTCATCCAGTCGGGTATTCCCTATCCCCGCACTCGATGGTGGCTGTTCGCAGGGCGCCCTCGGGCGCGCCGGTTTTCGTGATTCCCCGGTCGACTAACCTGCGTCCAGCCGCCCCCTAATGAGAGGGTCAGCCCAATACGGGAACCCCGGTAAATCTAAACTTACCGGGGTTCTCACTGACTTGCGGAGACCTCTCATGGACATTTTGGACTTGCTCGACCTGGCTGAAAGCCTGGACAGCACGCCGCGGCATCTGGCGATGGCGATTTATCGGATGAGTGAGTGGGGGTTGATGCTGGTGGAGCGGTCGCTGGATAACGAGAAGGCGATCAAGACGGCGTAGCGTTTAGCCGTTCATTTTTCTGTTGTCTTTAATGACGCCATCGCGAGCAGGCTCACTCCTACAAGGGTATCGGCGCTCACACCTGCTGTGATCACCAAAAATCCCCTGTAGGAGCGAGCCTGCTCGCGATAGCGGTAGTGAAGTCACTACAACCTTCAGGCCGAAGCCGGCAACGGCTGAAAACTGAAGTATTGCTGTAACGCACTCACCAGTTGCCCATACTCCGGCGGTGCCCGTTGCAGGCTGAAACCGGCGTCATAGTGGTGAGGGGTCGCGTCTTCGTGGCACCACAGGCAACACGCCCGAAAATCGATGATTTGCAGGCAACCGTTGCAACCGGGGACTTTCAGGCGTAAATCGAAATCGGCGCCAATCATCATCGGCAACTGGCTGATCAGCATCAGCCCGTCGGCAGAGACATTGCCCAGAAACCCGATGGGTTTGTCAGTGACGCTGTTGAACACTTTCAGGAAATACGGCAGTTGATGCCGCTCGATACGGCGGTTGGTAAACATGCGCAATTCGCCCAGCAAGGCCCTTAAGCAGAGCCGCACTACTGCTTCGGAACGGGCCTGCGTGACTTGTTTAGAGGTAGGCGCGCTCTCCCCGCTTCCGGTGCGACAGTCCACACAATGCTGACGCTCACTGCTGCCGGTCACAGGCATGACCTCGGTTCAGAGGCAAGGGCTCTGAAACCGATCTATTGGACTATAGCTCACCGCCACCGGTGAGCCAGCCGTTGCATGACAACTGCAATCAGTAAGTCGGGCGCGGGGCCGCTGCGCTGCGGATCGGGTAATGGCCCGTGCTCTGCAGGGTTTCCAGACGGGCGCGGGCGCGGTAGGCGTATTCGCTTTGCGGGTAGGTCGCGATGATGAACTCGTAAGTCTGAGCCGCATCGACGAACAGCATCTGCCGTTCCAGGCACTGGCCACGCATCATCGAGACTTCCGGCCACACATAAGGCCGCACGCGACTGGAGCGCTCGACTTTCGACAACTCGAGCATCACCTGCTCGCAATTGCCACGGTCATAGGCGCTGTAGGCGAGATTCAAATGATGGTTCATGGACCAACGGGCGCAGCCCGTCACACTGAGGGCAAGGACGGCAATGAGCGCAAATCGCATGGGGGTTCTCCTGTCTTGAGCCCTGTATCGACCCGTTGAGTAAAAACTTCAGGCTGCCTGCACCAAAAGCATTCGCCTGGAGATAAAAGCGACGAACAAGATCTTTATAAAAAGTAGTGCAAACGAACAATGACTACACCCCTAGAGCATAGTAGCCTCACTCAGCGCTTGAACTCAGGAGTCTTTGCATGTCCGTCCGTCGTACCAAAATCGTCGCTACCCTTGGCCCGGCCAGTAACTCGCCGGAAGTTCTCGAACAGCTGATTCTGGCTGGCCTGGACGTCGCCCGCCTGAACTTCTCCCACGGCACCCCCGACGAGCACAAGGCTCGCGCGAAGCTGGTGCGTGACCTCGCCGCCAAGCACGGCCGCTTCGTGGCCCTGCTGGGTGATCTGCAAGGCCCGAAAATCCGTATCGCCAAATTCGCCAACAAGAAGATCGAGCTGAAGATCGGTGATCAGTTCACCTTCTCCACCAGCCATCCTCTGACCGAAGGCAACCAGCAAGTGGTCGGCATCGACTACCCGGACCTGGTCAAAGACTGCGGCGTGGGCGACGAGCTGCTGCTCGACGACGGCCGCGTGGTAATGCGCGTCGATACCGCCACCGCCACCGAACTGAACTGCACCGTGCTGATCGGCGGCCCGCTGTCCGACCATAAAGGCATCAACCGTCGCGGTGGTGGCCTGACGGCTCCGGCCCTGACCGAGAAAGACAAGGCCGACATCAAGCTCGCCGCCGAGATGGAAGTCGATTACCTCGCCGTGTCCTTCCCGCGTGACGCTGCCGACATGGAATACGCCCGTCAACTGCGTGACGAGGCCGGCGGTACTGCCTGGCTGGTGGCGAAGATCGAACGCGCCGAAGCCGTGGCCGACGACGAAACCCTCGACGCGCTGATCCAGGCGTCCGACGCCGTGATGGTTGCCCGTGGTGACCTGGGTGTGGAAATCGGCGACGCCGAGTTGGTGGGCATTCAGAAGAAAATCATTCTGCACGCACGCCGCCACAACAAGGCTGTGATCGTGGCGACCCAGATGATGGAGTCGATGATCCAGAACCCGATGCCGACTCGCGCCGAAGTGTCCGACGTGGCCAACGCCGTGCTCGACTACACCGACGCCGTGATGCTCTCGGCTGAAAGTGCTGCCGGTCTGTATCCGCTGGAAGCTGTGCAGGCCATGGCGCGCATCTGCGTCGGCGCTGAAAAGCACCCGACCAGCAAGACCTCCAGCCACCGTATCGGCAAGGTTTTCGAAAGCTGCGACCAGAGCATCGCGTTGGCGGCCATGTACACCGCCAACCACTTCCCGGGCGTGAAGGCGATCATCGCCCTGACCGAAAGTGGCTACACGCCGTTGATCATGTCGCGCATCCGTTCTTCGGTGCCGATCTACGCGTTCTCTCCGCACCGCGAAACCCAGGCCCGCGCGGCCATGTTCCGTGGCGTCTACACCGTACCGTTCGACCCGGCATCGCTGCCGCCTGAGCAAATCAGCCAGGCCGCGATCGACGAGTTGCTCAAGCGCGGCGTTGTGGAGAAAGGCGACTGGGTCATCCTGACCAAGGGCGACAGCTACCACACCATCGGCGGCACCAACGGCATGAAGATCCTGCACGTTGGCGACCCGATGGTCTCGAGTACCGGACCGCTGAAAAACAAAAGCCCCACCATGTGAATGGCGGGGCTTTTTGCTTTCTGGTCCAACAGCTGTGTTGTCTGATCGGGCCTCATCGCGGGCAAGCCCGGCTCCCACAGGGTTTTGTGTAGAACTCAGACTCGAGAACGACACCGGTCACTGTGGGAGCCGGGCTTGCCCGCGATGAGGCCCGCCCAATCACTGCAAGATTTAGTGTTTGCGGATAAACCCGGTCAACGCCGCCAACGCTTCCGGCGAGCGCAACCGCTGGGTAAACAACGCGCCCTCTTCCTCGATCACCTTGCGAATCAATTCCCGGTCCGGCGCTTTCATCAATTGCTTGCTGATGCGCACCGCTTCCGGTGGCAGCGATTCGAACCGCAGCGCCATTTCCCGCGCCTTGGCCAATGTTTCTTCGCCACTGCCCAACGCCTCGGTGGCAATGCCCCACCCCGCCGCCTGCTCACCGCTGAAACCTTCACCCAGCAACAGCAACTGCGCCGCTTTGGCATGCCCGAGCAGTCGCGGCAGGATCAGGCTGGAGCCGAACTCCGGGCATAAGCCGAGATTAACGAACGGCATGCGCAGGCGAGCATCACGGCTGACATACACCAGATCGCAATGCAGCAACATCGTCGTGCCAATCCCCACCGCCGCACCCGCCACGGCAGCGACCACCGGTTTACGGCATTCGAGCAGGTTGAGCATGAAATGAAACACCGGGCTGTCGAGGTTGCCCGGTGGTTGCTGGATGAAGTCGGCGATGTCGTTGCCGGCGGTGAAGCACTCGGCGCTGCCGGTGATCAGCACGGCGTTGATTTCGGGATCGGTATCAGCCTGCTTCAGCGCTTCGGCCAAGTGGCTATACATGGCGCGGGTCAGGGCGTTTTTCTTTTCGGGGCGATTCAGGCGCAGTGTCAGCACACCGCGTTCGCGTTCAATCTGGATGGTATCGGTCATGGTGGGACTCGCGTCTGATCAATCAGCGCTCAACCACGCGGCAGGAACACATCGGCCAGCAGTTGATTGCGCGGCAATCCCGCGAGGTAAAGGCGCCGGGAAAAGGCGTCGACACTGTCGGGGGCTCCGCAGACTAAGGCCAGGGTTTGTCGGGAGACAAGCCGCAGTTGCGCCAATGCCTGCGGCAACTCGGCCGGGGTCCAGAACTCGACCGTCAGGTTATCGCGACCGTCAGCCATGGCTTGCAGCGGTTTGGCCAGGTAATGCTCGTCGGCGTTATGGGCCAGGTGAATGAGGCGAATGGCGCCGTGATGATCCTGACGCAACGCTTCGCGCAAGACCCCGAACAACGGGCCAAGACCGGTGCCGGCGGCCAGCAGCCACAGCGGTCGGGTGTGCCAGTCAGGGTCGTAATGCAACGCCCCGCCGCGCAGTTCGCCGAGGCGCAGGGTGTCACCGATGCTCAACTGACGGGCCGCGTCGCTGAATTGCCCCGGCTGACGGCAATCGAGGTGAAACTCCAGAAAGCGGTCGTCTTGCGGCAGGCTCGCCAGTGAATAAGGACGCGCCACGTTGCCCGCCCACAGCACCAGATGTTGCCCGGCGTTGTAGCGCAGCGGCCGTTGCGGTGTCAGGCGCAGGCGCAACACGCTGGCGCTCAGCCAATCGATGGCGGCGACCTCGGCCGGGCGACCGTCCACTTGCGGGTCGAAGGCATGCACCTGCAAATCCTCGACCACCTGGCACTGGCACGCCAGACGCCAGCCTTGCTGACGCTGATCTGCGCTCAGGGCATCCGGGCGGTTGTCGCTCGGCAGGCCTTGTACACATTGCACCAGGCACGCATGGCAACTGCCGGCGCGGCAACTGTAGGGCACCGCTACGCCATTTTGATTCAGGGCATCGAGCAGGTTGCTGCCCGCTGCCACCGAAAAATGCCGCTCGCCGACCCGCAACTCAGGCATCGACGTTCTCCCAGGCCGCCGCGCAGCGATTGCGACCGTCACGCTTGGCGCGGTAAAGCGCCTGATCGGCTCGCTGCAAGGCGTCGTCGAGATCGTCGCCAACGGCCAGCAGGGTCATGCCCGCCGAAAGGCTCAGGCTGTTCACGTTGAGGCCGATCAGTTCGACATCGGTGAAGGCGATGCGCAGCCGCTCACAGCAGGCGGTCAGGCGTTCGGCATCGCAATCGGGCACCAGCACCACGAATTCCTCACCGCCATAACGCGCCAACACATCGCCGTCGCGCAGGCACGCCGTCGCCACGCCAGCGAAGGCTTGCAGGACCTGGTCGCCCGCCGCATGGCCGTGCACATCGTTGATACGTTTGAAGTGATCGAGGTCGATCAGCGCCAGGCCATGCATCACACCGGCGTCCATCACCTTCAGTTCGCGGGAGGCCAGGCGCAGGAAATGGCGGCGGTTGAACAGCCCGGTGAGTTCGTCGGTGGCCACCAGGTCTTCGAGCTGGCGCATCATCCCGCGCAGGGTGTCCTGATGCGCTTGCAGGGCGAAGCGCCGCTGACGCATGCGTTGGCGCGACGCCTGAACGTAATGGGCGTAGAGCACCAGCCAGATCAGCACAATCAGCAATACGCACACTTGCAACCCGGCCAGCGCCGGGTCGGGCAGCTGAAAATGGTAGCCCTCCCACAGCGTGATCGCGCAGAAACTGAAAAACACCAGCAGCGCACACCGCACGAGCGCCCGACGCGACAGGTGGAACAGTCCGAACAGCAGGATCAGCACGTAGAACACCAGAAACGCGCCGCGTGCCTCATCCAGATTGGCGATCAGCCAGGTTTGCCAACCCAGCCCCATCAACACTTGCGCTTCGGTCAGGCTGGGGTCGGAAAAGCGCAGGTTGCAGCCGCTGTAGAACACCGCGAACAACGCCACCTGGCTGATGACCACCAGCGCCGTGCCGACGGCCACGCTGGCCATGGGTTCGTCGTAGTGCCCGGTGAAAAACGCCAGCCACAGCAGCATCAAGGCCAAGGCGTAAGTGCAGGCTGCGAGGGCAAAGCGTTTGAGTAAAAGCCGTTGAATTGCGTTATGGGTCAATCGTTGACTCACCATGCGAAGGAATGCTGATCGAGTGTCCTACTCTACAGGCCGAGTGCCACTTTAGTGGCGAGCCAGACAAATAACCATACTATTTTCGGGGCAAAAAACTGGCGTCAAAAGCATGTCCCTCATTCACCCATCCCCATACCCTGTAGCAGCTGGCGAAGCCTGCGTCCGGCGGCGAAGCCGTCGTGAATCCATGCACCCCGGTGTGTCAGGCAAATCACCGATTCAGGTTTTACGACGGCTTCGCCGCCGGACGCAGGCTTCGCCAGCGGCTACAGGGGTCGTGAAGTTATGCGACCAACGATTGACTGTCGGCGGGTGTGCCCGGAACCGAGGCGCGGTATACTGCCGCGCCTTTTTAGCGTCGCGCCAGCAGCCCCGGCGTGCCTTGAAAGGTGCTTGCAACCGACCGATGCACCCAAGCTGCAAGCACCTTATTGAATGTTCCCGTCTTTTAGAGGAGCGCGACTCATGACCGTGATCAAGCAAGACGACCTGATTCAGAGCGTTGCTGACGCCCTGCAATTCATTTCTTACTACCACCCCGTTGACTTCATCCAGGCGATGCACGAGGCCTACCTGCGCGAAGAATCGCCAGCGGCCCGCGATTCGATCGCGCAAATCCTGATCAACTCGCGCATGTGTGCCACCGGCCACCGCCCGATCTGCCAGGACACCGGCATCGTCACCGTGTTTGTCCGCGTGGGCATGGACGTGCGTTGGGATGGCGCCACCATGGGCCTGGACGACATGATCAACGAAGGCGTGCGCCGCGCTTACAACCTGCCGGAAAACGTCCTGCGTGCCTCGATCCTCGCCGACCCGGCGGGCGCTCGTAAAAACACCAAGGACAACACCCCGGCCGTGATCCACTACTCCATCGTCCCGGGCAATACCGTGGAAGTGGACGTGGCGGCCAAGGGCGGCGGTTCCGAGAACAAGTCGAAAATGGCCATGCTCAACCCGTCCGACTCGATCGTCGACTGGGTTCTGAAGACCGTTCCGGAAATGGGCGCCGGCTGGTGCCCACCTGGCATGCTCGGCATCGGCATCGGCGGCACCGCCGAGAAAGCTGCGGTCATGGCCAAGGAAGTGTTGATGGAGTCCATCGACATCCACGAGCTCAAGGCTCGCGGCCCGCAGAACCGCATTGAAGAAATGCGCCTGGAGCTGTTCGAGAAGGTCAACCAACTGGGCATCGGCGCCCAGGGCCTGGGTGGCCTGACCACCGTGCTCGATGTGAAGATCATGGATTACCCGACTCACGCCGCTTCGTTGCCGGTGTGCATGATCCCGAACTGCGCCGCCACCCGTCACGCCCACTTCGTGCTCGACGGTTCCGGCCCGGCCTCGCTGGAAGCGCCACCGCTGGACGCCTACCCGGAAATCGTCTGGGAAGCCGGCCCGTCGGCCCGTCGCGTCAACCTCGACACCCTGACCCCGGAAGAAGTGCAGAGCTGGAAGCCGGGCGAGACCGTTCTGCTCAACGGCAAGATGCTCACCGGTCGCGATGCGGCGCACAAGCGCATGGTCGAGATGCTGAACAAGGGTGAAACCTTGCCGGTGGACCTCAAGGGTCGCTTCATCTATTACGTCGGCCCGGTTGATCCGGTGCGCGAAGAAGTGGTTGGCCCTGCCGGTCCGACCACCGCAACGCGGATGGACAAGTTCACCCGTCAGATCCTCGAGCAAACCGGCCTGTTGGGCATGATCGGCAAATCCGAGCGCGGCCCTACCGCGATCGAAGCGATCAAGGACCACAAGGCTGTTTACCTGATGGCAGTCGGCGGCGCGGCTTACCTGGTGGCGCAAGCCATCAAGAAATCCCGCGTCGTGGCATTCGCCGAACTGGGGATGGAAGCCATCTACGAGTTCGACGTGAAAGACATGCCAGTGACTGTTGCGGTTGATAGCAAAGGCGAGTCGGTTCACATCACCGGTCCTGCGATCTGGCAGAAGAAGATCAGTGAAAGTCTGGCGGTAGAAGTGCAGTAAGCGCTTCATCTGGCCATACAGCGGCCGGGTTACCTGAAAAGGCGACCCGGCCGTTTTTTTTACCTGTAAATAATGCCAATGGAATTAAAACCGTATTTCTTACAGCAATTCGATCTGGAAAAAACCCCTCTACCTGTCAGATCTGACAGGTTACGTAGGGCTCCCATCTTGTTAGCGTCTGACCCATCCAGCGACACCGTGCCACGGACGAGCGCCAGGCCAAAAACAGGATCAGCCCAATGCAAGATCAAGCGTCCCTGAGTATCACCGAACCCTCGATAGCAAAGAGTGCTTCGATCGCCACCATTGGCAAAAGCTGGGGCAAGGTGGGTCCGACCGGCGCCGCTTCTTTTGCATTGCCCCTGCCCGTTTCGCCCGGCCGCGGCTGGGACCCCAAGCTGGCACTGAGCTACAGCAGCCAGTCCGGGAACGGCGCATTCGGTGTCGGCTGGCATTTGGACTCTGCGGCTATCACCCGCCAAACCAACAAGGGCGTGCCCCGGTATCTCGACGATGACGTATTCCTCAACACCGCCGGCGAACAACTGATGCCCGAGCGCGATGACGAGGGCAACATCCAGTCCAGAGTCGAAAGTGAATACCGTGGCCAGCTCATTGGCGAACATACGGTGGTGCGGTATCGGCCACGGGTGGAACAGACGTTCGAGCTCATCGAGTTCTGGTGCTCCGATGCCACACCCGAAGGCTTCTGGCTGGTGCATGCGCCGGACGGCAGCCTGCACCTTTTCGGCAAAGACCACAGTGCACGCATTGCCGCCGTGCAAACGCCACTGCGGGTGTCGGCGTGGCTGTTGCAGGAAAGCATGAACGCCCACGGCGAGCATATCCGCTACGTGTACCGGTCAGAGGAACCAAGCGAGCTTCCTGACCCGAGTGATTACCGGGCGCAGCGGTATTTGCATCAAGTGTTCTATGGCAACTTCCCCGCGTGTGCGGATTTGTACAGCTGGGAGCTGGCCCAGACACCGACACCGTCGTGGCTCTTTCACGTGGTGTTCGACTACGGCGAGCGCACGCTGGAACTGACAGAAAAACCTGTTTATGACGGCCCGACACTCAAGCCATGGCTGATCCGCCATGACCCCTTTTCCTCGTATGGCCAGGGCTTTGAAGTCGGCACTCGCCGCCTCTGCCGGCAAGTGCTGATGTTTCACAACTTTGCGGAACTGGGTGACAAACCGGCATTGGTTCGCCGCTTGCTGCTGGAATACTCGGACACCGCCGCCCCCTGGTCCTACAGCCAAATCACCGCAGCGCATTATCAGGCGTATGACGCCAGTGGCACCGTGGAAAACATGCCACCGATGGAGTTCGTGTATTCGGGTGGCGAGCTGAATACACAACCGGCCGCGTTTTTTCCGTTCGACCACATGCCGGGTATCGAAGACGGCCAGCACTATCAATGCGTCGACCTGTTCGGTGAGGGCTTGCCGGGTTTCCTGTGTCGCCATGACCAATGCTGGTACTACCGGGAGCCGATGCGTGACCGCACTGGCGGTGATCGCATCACCTATGGCCCGTGGACAGTGCTCAACGAAATCCCGGTCGCCGACCGCAGCAAGCAAACGCATCAAGCGCTGATGGACCTGACCGGAGACGGTCGTCCGGACTGGATCATTGCCCAACCCGGCGCTCAGGGTTTCCATACCTTGAACGCGGATCGGAGCTGGTCAGGATTCATTCCGTTCAAGGCGTTCCCGGTGGAGTTTTTCAAGGTCCTGTCGCAGTTGGGCGACTTGCAGGGCGATGGCCTCAGCTCGCTCACACTGATCGGCCCCAACGCCGTGCGCCTGTACGCCAATCGGCGCGAGGAAGGGTTTGCCAAGGGCGAGGACGTCGCACACACACCGGATGATGACCGCCTGCCTTTGATCAGTAGCTCACGCAGCGAACTGGTGTTTCTGGGTAACCTGCTGGGCAGCGACACCCCCTCGTTGTGCCGCATTCGCCACGACGAAATCAAATGCTGGCCGAACCTTGGGAACGGAACATTCGGCACGGGATTTGTCATCGAAGGCCCGATGTTCGATTACGCCACCTTCGACGCAGCACGTGTGCGCATCGCCGACTTGGACGGTTCGGGTGCCCCTGCACTGATCTATCTGAATTCCGACGAGTTCGATATTTATCTCAACCTGGGCGGCAATAGTTTTGCACTGACACCTATTCGGGTTTCCTGGCCCGAAGGCGTGCGTTACGACAACCTGTGCCAGGTGACGCTCGCCGACTTGCAAGGCCTGGGCTGCGCCAGTCTGATCCTGACCGTTACACATATGAAACCTGAGCACTGGCGCTATGACTTCGTCAGCACCAAGCCGTACCTGATGATCGCCAGTAATAACAACATGGGGTGCAGCACAGAGGTGGCTTATCGCAGTTCGGCGCAAGAATGGCTGGACGAAAAAACCAGTACCCACTTCACATGTCATCTGCCCTTCCCCATCCAGGTGGTGAGCCAGCAGAGCCAGCTCGATGAAATTACCGGCAATCGCCTGAACCAGTTTTTTCGTTATTTCCAGGCTTACTACGACGGCCAGGATCGGGAATTCCGTGGCTTCGGGCTGCTGCACCAGACCGATACCGAAACCGGTCCGGATGAAGACGAAAGCTTTACCGCTGCGGCATTGGTCTGCACCTGGTTTCATACTGGCCAACAGATCGACATGCCTGGCGAGGGATACTTCAATCGTGATGATGAGGCACACCCGCTGGGCGAAACGCTGTTTTGTCGTTATCACCCGGACGACGAGTGTGAAGAACTCATCAGCCCTGCCGATGAAGCCACCGCCCACGAAATCGCCCGTGCGCTCGCGGGCAATATGCTGCGAACGGAAACCTACGCAGCGAATGACCCGGACACCCCGTTCCTGGTTGAACAGTCCCGCTACATCGTGCGCGAAGTACGTGAGCGCGGTAAGCACCAGCCTGACGCGGTGTTGATGGTGTCGTCGCTGGAAACCATCAGCTACCACTATGAGCGCTTCATTGATGACCCGTTGTGCCGGCATGTCCTGCACTTGGGGCGGGATGAGTTCGGGCTGACGACCCACAGCATCACGGTCAGTTATGCCCGGCGCCTGACCGAAAATGATGAGCCGCCCTTTTCCGATATCGATGAGCGCAAATGGTGGAGCGACGCCCATGATCCGGCTCAACAGTCCTATTACCTGAGCGAAACACGCGCTGCATTTATTCACCTGGTCGACCTGCAAGGCTTCAGACTCGGCCTGCCCTATCGGCAACGCGGCAATGCACTGATATTGCCCAAAGGCGTTGCACCGGCGGGACTGAACCCCGAAGTCATTGACTATGAGCAGTTTATTGACCTGTTCAGGTCAGCCGAATGGGCGGCCCGGCGGGAGCTGACCTCGCAAACGGTGCAACGCTACCTCAACACCCGGGACCGCACGCTGATGCCGGACGGCACGGCCGAGTTCGAGGCCCTGGCAGGCCCGCTGGAAATGGCGCAGCTGAACAAAACGGCGCTGGATGTCTACGGTGACGTGAGCCCGCCCATTGATATCCGGGCCGAACTGACGAAGATTGGTTACTTGTGCATGCCACTGTTTCTCGGGACGGACAAAGCCGCCGACGAGGAAGAGAACAAACTGAGGAATCTCTGGTCCAGCGAATACAATTTTGCCAAGTATGCAGACCTCGACCTCTTTTACAGGGTGATTGAATTCAACGATACCCCGAGCCATGGGGCGACCAAAGCGACCCGCGACGATTACGGCTTCGCAACCCTCAACGTCGAGTTGCCGGATGGCTGCACCACTCGCGTCGAGTACGACTATCACTCACTGCAACCGCTGCGCATCATTGATGCCAACGAAAACGTTGAAGAAGCCATTTACGATCCGTCCGGTCCGCACACCATCACGTATTACGGAACGGAAAACGCGGTGCCCGCCGGCTTCCTGCCCATTGCCGACTACACCCGTCCCGCAGATTCCAGCCCCGCGACTGCAATCGAACTTCCCAAGGAAGCGCTGCAAAATGCCGCCAGCACGTTACGCAAGGATCTGTTCAGCTGGATGGGCAAGCTCCCGGATTCCGTGAGGCAGACACCCGACTGGCTCAACGACTGGATCACGCAAGGCTACGTACTGCCCGACCTTCACATACGCGCCAATGCCCGATTGCGCCTGGCCAGTCGTACGTCCCGCACGCTGCCCGAGCAAGCATTGTGGGACCTGCTGCTCACCCTCGTTCGCGTTCCGGTGCACAGTGTGGTGCTGACCGCCGATCGCGATTACTACGACCCGCAAGAGCAGCAAATCCTCATCAGCCTGGACATCGTCGATGGGTTCGGACAGCCCCTGCAATCCCAACAGCGGGTAGAGGCTGGCGAAGCCTATGTGGTGGAAAACGGCGAACTGGTGATCGAAAACGGCCAGCCGAAAGTGGCTCACGCCGAGCGTCGCTGGCGTATCAGCGAACGCGTGGAATACAACAACAAAGGGTTGGCGGTACGCACCTATCGCCCGTATTTCGCCAATGCTTATGGCTACATTCATGACCATTCTTTCAGGGATTTCGGCCATCACGACAAAAGCTATTACGACGTCCTCGGTCGCCTGATCAAGATCATCAACGCCAAAGCCGATGTCGCGCTGGAAATCATCCACCCCTGGTACACCACCAAGCTGGATTTTAATGACACCTATGTCGCACCGGACTCGAAAGGCTCCAAGGCAGGCAAGTGATGACCACCACGGTCGACTGGAAAACCCCGTCGGTGACGGCCAATGATGCAAGGGGCTTGGCCGTGCGCCAGATGATCTACTTGCGCAATGTGCCGGGCGGGACCGTGCAAACCCTCATCACCCGGCAATGTTTCGACAACCTCGGGCGGCTGAAGGAGCAACGGGACGCGCGACTGCTCAATGCTGCCAAGCCCAACCTGGCGACTATTTACGACCTGGGCGGGCAACCGGTAAACGTCGCCAGCGTCGATGCCGGAGGACGCACCCGCCTGGTGGGTCTGGCCGGTGAAATCCTCCAGCGCTGGGATGGACGCGGCAATCATTGGCGCAACACTTACGACAACCAGTTGCGCATGCTCACGCTTGAAGAAAGCGGTCAAGGCATCGTTGACGCTTATGCCTACGCGACGGCACTGGCGGACCCGAGCCATAACCTTCGCGGGCAGATGATCCGGCAAACCGACCTCTCAGGCGTACTCGAACTCAACAGCTTCAGCCTCAAGGGCCAGCCGCTACGCGACAGCCGAACCATCACCACTGTCGGCACTTTCACCAGCAGCCGGACCTACAACCCGCACGGCGCATTGCTGACCCAGACCGATGCCGGTGAACATCAGCAACGGATGCACTACGACATCGCCGGGCAACTGCGACAGGTTCAATTACGGCTAGAACCCACAGGCACCTGGCAGGCTGTGCTTGAAGAGGCCAGGTACAACGCCGAAGGGCAGATCATTGAGCAACAGGCCGGCAACAAAGTGCTCAGCACCTGGGTCTACGACGAGGCCGATGGTCGTCTCACGGCCTTTACCGCTGGTGTACCGGGGCAGGCCACGCTTCAGCACTTCGCGTACCTTTACGACCGGGTCGGTAACACCCTGCGCATCGACGACCTCACCTTCAAACCGATGTACTTCGCCAATCAGCAGATCGACGGCCGCCGCGAATTCACCTACAACTCGCTCTACCAACTGAGCAGCGCCACAGGCCATGACGCGCTCCCAAGCGCTGACCTGCCGGGCCGCCCTTCGCCCAGTGATCCCAATAACCACCTCAACTACACACAGCGATACGAGTACAACGCCGGCGGCAGCCTGATCAAATTGATCCATGAACGTGCGGTGGGCGGGTATAGCCACGAGATGCTCATTGACCCGACCAGCAATCGAGGTGTGCGCTGGAAAGAAGCGGACCCTGTCCCGGATTTCGACACGTTGTTCGACCGCCACGGCAACCAGCAAGTCTCGTCCCCGGGCAGGTCCTTGCACTGGAACAGCCGCGATCAACTGGCATCAGCGACGCTGGTTGAACGTGACAACAGCGCCAACGATGAGGAAACGTATCGCTACAGTCAGGGTGCACGGCTGCTCAAACGCCATGAATGGCAAGCCTCGAACATCACTCATTTTCGTCAAGTGATCTACTTGCCGGGGCTGGAAATCCGCACCCGGGACGACGGTGAAACGCTGCACGTCATCACCTTGCCCGGTGGTCGAGGCGCTGTCCGTTGTCTGCATTGGGTGAGCAAAAAACCCGACGGGATCGATCAGGATCAACTGCGCTACACCCTCGACGATCAGTCGGGTTCCTGCCTCATGGAGCTTGATCAGGACGCCAGACTGATCAGCCACGAAGGCTACTATCCGTTCGGAGGCACCGCCTGGCTCAAGGCCGTTTCCTTGCTGGAAGTCGGCTACAAGACCATCCGTTATTCGGGCAAGGAAATGGATGAATGCGGGCTTTACTACTACGGTGCCCGTTATTACGCACCGTGGTTGCAGCGCTGGGTGAGCACGGATCCGACGGGGGCTGCGGACGGGCTGAACCTGTATCAATTTGTCGGGAACAATCCGCTGCGCTATGTGGATCAAGCCGGCGAGGCGAAAGCAGAAAACGTCATCCTCAATTATTCAAACTTCATTTCGGTCCTGGAAGGTCATGCCTCCCATACACTCGGGCAAATCGACAACATCATTCATAAGTCCAACATTGCAACATCACTGGCGAAGAACCTCCTGGGTGAATCGATCAATGCGGTGATCGGTTTTTCCGGTGGATTCTATGCAGGCGAAAACCTGGGTGGTTTAGTACCTCAACATACCGCTGCGGGCAGTCTCAACGCCAAAGAAGTCATGCCTTACTCCGGTGGCCTTGTTGTCGGTAACTTCGGTGGTGAAATGGCAGGTCGTACGAGCCCATCGGTTATTCCTGTCTACAAGCTGACCGGTCCGCTGATACCGCAGACCTCCACCATGTCCATCAAAGCGATTGACCAGGGATTGGGCCTCGACACAGGTTCTAACCCAATCGACTGGCTTGGAAGCACGATCAGTCGGTTCTTCAATAACATCGTCGGCTCAGTGGTTCCAGGGGTGAGCGCGTTCCTGGCCATGGGCTCAAGGGTACAGGAAGCCGAAGACATCAAGAACGGGCTGGACCCGGTCAAGATTGGCAAAATAGAGGCGATGCTGAACGAATGGGAATCCGTCGAAAACAAGCGCTATGCCTATGTTCTGGCCGCCTTCAAGGGCATCGGCACTGATGTCATTTACCCCGCCGACGTGCTGCCCAACGTCAATTACATGACCCCTAAGAGCCGCCTTCAGCCGATCCGCCTGAGCGACTTGAAACAACAACATGCGAAAACGCAGGACTTGATTCGTCGCAACAAGGCAGGCCTGGCGCAAATCAAGGAGAGAGGAACGACAGACAACCGATTCTTTGCTCAAGCAAGCGCGCACTGGAGCGAAACACCATGCCCATGCATAAGGGCACGCCAAACCTGACCGTCGGTGATGCCAGAGGCCTGCCGATTCGCCAAGTGGCGTATTTACGCAAGGAAGTCGGTGGCGATCTGGAAACACTCATCGCACGACACGTCCATAACCCGACCGGCCACTTGATCGAGCAATGGGACGCGCGCTTGTCCAGCCCAGGCCTGTGCAGCGTCCATCGCCTGTCAGGCGAGCCCGTCAAGATCATCAGCGTCGACGCCGGTTGGCGCGTGAGCCTGAGCGGTCTGGCCGGCGAAGAACTGCATCGTTGGGATCAACGCGGAACTCATTGGCGTAACACTTACGATGTGCAATTGCGTGTGGTTGCGGTGGCGCAGGACGAACAACAAAACGTCGAGACCTTCTCCTTTGCCGACGCATCGGCCGAGCCTGCCCGTAACGTGCGTGGCCAGTTGATCGAACAAGTCGATCCCGCAGGGTTGCTCGAACTCAGCAGCTTTAGCCTTCAAGGGCTGCCGCTTTGTGAAGTCCGAACGATTGCCGACGCGGGCCCCTTCATCAGCCGCAGCACTTACAGCCCGCTCGGCGCGGTGCTGACGCAGACCGATGCCGGTGGGCATCAACAGCACCTGCACTACGATATCGCCGGACAACTCAAGCAGGTGTTTTTGCAACTCAAGGACAATGAGCGGCAATGTGTATTGGAGGATACGCAGTACAACGCAGCCGGCCAGATCCATACGCAAGTTGCCGGCAACGGTGTCGTCAGCCAATGGCGCTTCGACCCAGCCGACGGTCGCCTGAGCATGCTCAAGTCCGGAAAACCCAACGAAGCCTTGCAACAAGACCTGCAGTACTTTTATGACCCGATCGGCAATATCGTACGCATCGAAGATCACACATTGAGCACCGTGTACTGCGCCAACCAACGCGTCGACGGGCATCGTGACTTTACCTATGACTCGCTCTACCGGCTGATCAGTGCGAGCGGCTTCGAGGCAGAAATCCCCAATCTGCGACCCGGTTTGCCGGACCCGATGCAGCCGATTGACACCGGCCGGCGCTATGGCTACACGCAAAGCTACTCGTACGATGCGGGGAATAACCTGATCAGGCTTTGTCATCAGCGTGAGGGCAACAACTTCACGCAGCACATGCGAATCGACCCTCACAGCAACCGTGGCGTGCGCTGGGAATCCGGCGATCCAGAACCGGATTTCGAGCAGTACTTTGACTGGCATGGCAACCAGCTGCTTGTGCAGAAAGGCGCCCAACCCTTGAGTTGGAATGCCCGCGACCAGCTGGAAACAGTGACTCTACTCACTCACGGCAACGGCTTGGCCGATGATCAGGAAACTTACCTCTACAGCCAGGGCGAACGGGTCTGCAAACGCCACATCACCCACACCCGGTCGACGACCCACAGCCGTGAAGTGCTTTACCTGCCGGGTCTGGACATTCATACCCGCGACAACGGTCGCGTGCTGCACGTCGTCACTCTGCCACTCGCCTTCGGCAGCGTTCGATGCCTGCACTGGGTCAACGGCCAGCCGGATGATCTGGAGCCGGATCAGTTGCGCTACAGCCTCGACGATCATTTGGGGTCCTGCACACAAGAACTGGACCGCAACGGCGCCTTGATCAGCCTCGAGTTTTACTACCCGTTTGGCGGCACGGCGTGGTGGGCGGCGCGTTCGGCCGTAGAAGCCGACTACAAGACGATTCGCTATTCAGGTAAGGAAATGGATGCCAGCGGGCTTTATTACTATGGCGCCCGCTATTACGCGCCGTGGCTGCAACGATGGGTCAGTGCCGATCCGGCGGGGGATGTGGATGGGCTGAATTTGTATGCAATGGTCGGCGGCAATCCCGTCACCTTCATCGACGCCAATGGTCAGGGGTTGGGTGACTTCATAGACAATTTCGTCGAGACACCGGTGCAAACCAGCGCGAGGAAAGCTAAAAGCAAAGCCGAGCGCCAGCTGTCTGCGGCAAAACGTAATCTGTCTTCATCTATTTATCGGCATATTCAGATCGTAGGGATTTCGTTATTGCGCAGCAAGGATGCTCAACAGCAAATTCTCAATCATCGCTCACCGGCCGATTTTGCGGCGTCGACGGCTCGCCGCACCGCGGTGCATGTGGCGGGACAAGTCGTCGCCTATGGCGGCGGAATTGCAGTCGGCGTAGGCGCTCAGGCACTGGCTGTCGCTGCACCGGGGGTAGGCAATGTGGCAGGCGTCGCACTGGGGTTTGCCGCAAAAAAAATGATCAGTCTGGCGTTGGATTACGCAGCCGAGCGAACCGGCGCCAGCGCGTCAGTAAAGTTCAAGGCCAGCCGGCTATCCCCGGAGAAAATAGTCAAGAAAGCCGAATACAAATCCATGAGCCCCGGATATTACATCCAACAAAAATACGAAAAAATGCTGCCCGATACTCGCAAAGGCGTATTGAAAGCCACGAAAGAAGGCGCTGGAACCACCATCGGCTTAGCAGCTAAACAACTTGCTCCACTTCACGCCAGTGAAATCAGTGCCACTGCCAGCATAGTGCTGGGTGCCATCGAGATCGCTCACGAAATCGCCGGAGCTTCTGGTGATATTTCTGATGCGAAGTCCGCCAAGGGAGAGGTTTATATGACGGATGTGATCGACGCTCTGAAGGCCAACATGGATGACCTTCGGCACAAGTTCGAGACTGTCGGCGTCGATGCCATGCACACCTTCAGCTATTTCGGAGAAAGCGCCGGCGATACCGTCGCAAGTCTGCAGCAAATAACAGACTTGGCGGTCAATGAGGTGGCTTATGCTCGAACCATGCTGCGCTCAGGATCAAGCAAGTTTACCCCCGTCTGACCGCATTACGCTTGAAGTGAGTAGGATGTCCGGGCCCATGATATGGTGCCCGCCCGTCTTCCTCACTGTTAGCACCAGCATGCTGCCCACTTCCCGTTACCTGCGTCTGTCGTTGTATACCCTGCTGATCGTTGCCGGTGCCATCCTGGCCGCGACACTCGCCATGCGCCACGCCGAACGCCAGGCCCTGGTTGAAGACGCCGCCCGCGCCAATCAGCAATTGGCGCTCTACGCCAATTCCCTGCACACCCTGATCGATCGCTACCGCGCCCTGCCCGCTGTGCTGGCGCTGGACCCGGAACTGCGCGCCGCCCTCAATGGCCCGGTATCGGCTGCGCAACAGGACGCGCTGAATCGCAAGCTGGAAAAAATCAACGGCGCCGCGCAATCCTCGACCCTCGAACTGCTCGACCGCACCGGCCTCGCCGTGGCGGCCAGCAACTGGCGTTTACCCAGTAGCTATGTCGGCCACAACTACGGCTTTCGCCCCTACTTCAGCGAGACTCGCACCCAAGGCACCGGGCGCTTCTACGCCGTGGGCGTGACCAGCGGCATTCCGGGGTACTTCCTGTCCAGCGCAGTGACCGACGACAACGGCGAGTTCCTCGGGGCGATGGTGGTCAAGCTCGAGTTTCCGGAACTGGAACGCGAATGGCGTCAGGGCAGCGACACGCTGCTGGTCAGCGATGCACGCGGGATCATCTTCATCGCCAACCAGCCGGGCTGGCGCTATCGCTTGTTGAACCCCCTGAGCGACAGCGATCACGCCGAACTCAAGGTCACCCGCCAGTACGACAAACAACCGCTCACGCCGCTCGAATTCCAATCGGTGGAGCGTTTCGACGACAACAGTGAGCTGAGGCAAGTGGCGGGGCCTGACGGGGCGGCGAAGTATCTGTGGGAATCGCTGCCGTTGACCGCCGAAGGCTGGACGCTGCACTTGCTGCGCCGCCCGCAAGTCGCGTTCGAAGACAGCCGCAACGCCGCGCTCGCCGCCGCCGGACTGTGGCTGGCGCTGGTGTTTCTGTTGCTGTTCCTCAATCAGCGTTGGCGCCTGGCCAGACTGCGCCAGCGCAGCCGCGAAGAACTTGAACGATTGGTCGAGGAACGTACCCGCGATTTGCGCACGGCGCAGGACGGTTTGGTGCAGTCGGCCAAACTCGCGGCGCTGGGGCAGATGTCGGCGGCGCTGGCCCATGAAATCAATCAACCGCTGACGGCCCAGCGCATGCAACTGGCGACCTTGCGCCTGCTGCTCGATCACGGTCGGGTCGACGACGCTTACAAGGCACTCAAACCGGTGGACGACATGCTCACGCGCATGGCGGCCCTCACCGGCCACCTGAAAACCTTCGCCCGCAAAAGCCCCAGTGGCCTGCGCGAACGCCTGGACCTGGCCGCGGTGGTCGACCAATCCCTGCAATTGCTCGACGCACGCCTGCGTGATGAACAAATCAGCACGGTGCTGCACCTGACGCGTCCGGCGTGGGTGCGCGGCGATGCGATTCGTCTGGAACAGGTGCTGATCAATCTACTGCGCAACGCCCTCGACGCCATGCACGACAAACCCTGCAAGCGCCTGGAAATCCGCCTCGAAGCCGACGAGCAACTGTGGCGCCTGACCGTCAGCGACAACGGTGGCGGCATCGCCGAAGAACATCTGGGCAACGTGTTCGATCCTTTCTTCACCACCAAACCGGTGGGCGATGGCCTGGGCCTGGGCCTGGCGGTATCGTTTGCCATCGCTCACGAAGCGGGCGGACGCCTGAGTGCCGACAATCACGCCAACGGCGCGGTGTTCACCCTGTCCCTGCCCATTGACCTGGAGGCCCACAGCCCATGCTGAATTCAGTCATGGTGGTCGACGACGAAAGCAGTATTCGCAGTGCCGTCGAACAATGGCTGAGCCTGTCGGGCTTTGAGGTGCAATTGTTCAGCCGCGCCGATGAATGCCTGGCGCAACTGCCCACTCACTTTCCCGGCGTGATCCTCAGCGATGTGCGCATGCCCGGCATGACCGGGCTGGAACTGCTGGCCGAGGTTCAACGGCGCGATGCCGACCTGCCGGTGATTCTGCTGACCGGTCACGGCGATGTGCCGATGGCGGTCGAGGCGATGCGCGATGGCGCGTATGACTTTCTGGAAAAACCCTTCAGCCCGGAAACGCTGCTGAGCAGTTTGCGCCGCGCGCTGGACAAGCGGCGGCTGGTGCTGGAGAACCGCGCCCTGCACGAACAGGCCGACAACCGCGCCAAACTCGACGCGACGCTACTCGGTGTGTCCCGTGGCTTGCAAACCTTGCGCCGCCAGGTGCTGGACCTGGCGGCATTGCCGGTCAATGTGCTGATCCGCGGCGAAACCGGCAGCGGCAAGGAGCTGGTTGCCCGCTGCCTGCACGACTTCGGACCGCGGGCCGACAAGCCGTTTGTGGCGCTCAACTGCGCGGCGATTCCCGAGCAATTGTTCGAGGCCGAGTTGTTCGGCCACGAAAGCGGCGCGTTCACCGGGGCGCAGGGTAAACGCATCGGCAAGCTTGAATACGCGGATGGCGGCACGCTGTTTCTCGATGAGATCGAAAGCATGCCGCTGGCCCAGCAAGTGAAATTGCTGCGGGTGCTGCAGGAGCAGAAGCTTGAGCGCCTGGGGTCCAACCAGAGCATTCGCGTGGATTTGCGAATCATCGCCGCGACCAAGCCAGACCTGCTCGATGAAGCGCGGGCCGGGCGTTTTCGCGAGGACCTGGCCTATCGACTGAACGTTGCCGAGTTGCGACTGCCACCGTTGCGCGAGCGCCGCGAAGACATTCCGTTGTTGTTCGAGTCGTTTGCGCAGAATGCCGCCGAGCGTCTGGGGCGGACGTTCCCACCGTTGACTGGCCCGCAGTTGAGCCATCTGCTGAGCCACGACTGGCCGGGCAATGTGCGCGAACTGGCGAACGTCGCTGAACGGCAAGTGCTGGGGCTGGGCGAACCGGAACCGGTGGGCATCGACCCTGGCCAGTCACTGGCGGCGCAGCAGGAAGCGTTTGAAGCGCAATGCCTGCGCTCGGCGTTGACCCGGCACAAGGGCGATGTGAAAGCGGTGCTTGAAGAACTTCAACTGCCGCGCCGGACCTTCAATGAAAAGATGCAGCGGCATGGACTGACGCGCGAGATGTTCCTGTAGCGCCTGAACGGGCCTCTTCGCGGGCAAGCCCGCTCCCACAGGGTTCAGTGTCGTACACGAAAATCTTCGTTCAACTCGGTCACTGTGGGAGCGGGCTTGCCCGCGAAGGGGCCAGCGCTGACAACGCAAACCCACAAGCCGGATAAGCAATTTTCCGCTCACGCCTAATCCAACATAAGCGGATTTCCGCTCACCAGTTCCCCGCAACCCCTCTAAACCAGCCCTCCTTGATCTGGCACACCTCCTGCTATAGCCCTCGCAGGCTGCGTTTCAACGCGCTCCACAAAAACAATTAAACGAAGGATCCTTCAATGGATAACTCCAATACCCTGCCCCTTGGGTCGGCTGCCGTGCCGGCTAAAGAAAGAACCACCGCCAGTCGCATCAAATCGATTTTCAGCGGCTCGGTCGGCAACATGGTCGAGTGGTACGACTGGTATGTCTACGCCGCCTTCTCCCTGTACTTCGCCAAAGCCTTTTTCCCCAAAGGCGACACCACCGCCCAACTGCTGAACACCGCCGCGATTTTCGCCGTGGGCTTCCTGATGCGCCCGATTGGTGGCTGGATGATGGGCCTCTATGCCGACAAAGTCGGGCGCAAAAAAGCGCTGATGGCCTCGGTGTACCTGATGTGCTTCGGCTCGCTGCTGATCGCCCTGAGTCCTGGGTATGAAACCATCGGCATCGGCGCACCGATCCTGCTGGTGTTCGCGCGCCTGCTGCAAGGTTTGTCGGTTGGTGGCGAGTACGGCACCTCGGCGACCTATCTCAGCGAGATGGCCACCAAGGAGCGTCGCGGCTTCTACTCCAGTTTCCAGTACGTGACGCTGATCTCCGGCCAGCTCATAGCCTTGGCCGTGCTGATCGTGTTGCAACAAGTGCTGACCACCGAGCAGTTGTACGACTGGGGCTGGCGCATCCCGTTCGCCATCGGCGCGCTGTGTGCCGTGGTCGCGCTCTACCTGCGTCGCGGCATGGAAGAAACCGAGTCGTTCACCAAAAAAGAGAAGTCCAAGGAAAGCGCCATGCGCACCTTGCTTCGTCACCCGAAAGAACTGATGACCGTGGTCGGCCTGACCATGGGCGGTACGCTGGCTTTCTACACCTACACCACGTACATGCAGAAATACCTGGTGAACACCGTCGGCATGAGCATCTCCGACTCCACCACGATTTCCGCCGCCACATTGTTCCTGTTCATGTGCCTGCAACCGATCATCGGCGGGCTGTCGGATAAAGTCGGTCGTCGCCCGATCCTGATTGCCTTCGGCATTCTGGGCACGCTGTTCACCGTGCCGATCCTGACCACCCTGCACACCGTTCAATCCTGGTGGGGCGCGTTCTTCCTGATCATGGCGGCGCTGATCATCGTCAGCGGCTACACCTCGATCAACGCCGTGGTCAAAGCCGAACTGTTCCCGACCGAGATTCGTGCGCTGGGCGTAGGCTTGCCGTATGCCCTGACCGTGTCGATCTTCGGCGGCACCGCTGAATACATCGCACTGTGGTTCAAGAGCATCGGCATGGAAACCGGTTACTACTGGTATGTCACCGCGTGCATCGCGGTGTCGTTGCTGGTGTATGTGACCATGAAAGACACCCGCAAGCATTCGCGGATCGAGACTGACTGATACCGTCAGCGCTGAACAAAAGGGGCAGACCTGCGAGGGTCTGCCCCTTTTACTGAATAGACCTACAACCTGTGGGAGCGGGCTTGCTCGCGAAGGCCGCTTCACATTCAGCAAATTGGCTGACTGATCCACCGCTTTCGCGAGCAAGCCCGCTCCCACATTTGGATCGTGTTGCTGGAAATAACGCGTTCGTCCTTGCACTATGGCCCGATCCCGAATGAAGCCCCAGGAACCCTTTCATGGCTGACGACATCGACATCCATTTCTACGAACCAGCCAACGGCCACGGCCTGCCCCACGACCCGTTCAACGCCATCGTCGGCCCGCGCCCTATCGGCTGGATTTCCTCGCAGGATGCCAACGGCCGCCTGAACCTGGCGCCGTACAGCTTCTTCAATGCCTTTAACTACATTCCGCCGATCATTGGATTTTCCAGCGTCGGGCGCAAAGACAGCCTGAACAACATCGAGCAGACCGGCGAATTCGCCTGGAACCTGGCCACCCGCCCGCTGGCCGAGCAAATGAATCAGAGCTGCGCCATGGTCGGCCCCGAGGTCAATGAGTTCGAACTGTCGGGGCTCACGCCCCTCGCCTCGAAAATCATCCAGGTGCCACGGGTGGCCGAAAGCCCGGTGTCCTTCGAGTGCAAGGTCACGCAGATCATTCAGTTGCAACGCGCCGACGGAAACGTGGTGCCCAGTTGGCTGATTCTCGGCGAAGTGGTCGCCGTGCATATCGCCAAGTGGCTGTTGAAGGACGGGGTATACGACACCGCCGCGGCAGAACCGATTCTGCGCGGCGGTGGGCCAGCGGACTATTTTCAGCTGGGACCGGAGGCGTTGTTCAAGATGTATCGCCCGGGGGCAAACCGGTAAATCACCAAAGCAGGTCGGTGTTTTCCTTGACGTCTTTGAGGCGGGTCAGCTCTTTGGCTGCTGCTTCATCGGCCTCATGGGCGGTCTTGAAGACCTGGCCTTCGAGGACTTTGTGAAAACGCGGTGCGCCCGCGCCACCCAGGGCTTTGACGGCGATGGCGGCGTGGTAACCCCCTTCACCCGGTACTACTGCGGAAACGGCTTCGAAGTGTTCAAAGGCTTTACGTGCCATGTCGCGGATCCTGGCTGATTGAGAATGCGCTCATTAAACCCTCAACCCGCCATTTTGTGTACCCACGACCCGGACTGGCCCAGGGCCTGAGCGGCAGAGACCTCCTTGAAGGTATGAAAGTCCAGGCTGTTGACCACCAGTTCCTGCACCAGCTCGGCGAACACTTCCATCGCCGGCGTGCTGAAATAAGCGGTCATGGCTTGCTGATGGGCCCAAAAACCGGAAACCAGCCACAACTCGGGATCGCATTGTGAATGCTGCAGGGAAAAACTCAGGCAACCCGGCGCGCTGCGCGATGGCTCGATCAACGCGCTCAGGCGCACACCGAGCTCCGCCGAGCGCCCGGCGCGGGCACGCACAAAAGCCATGTGACTGACGGGGATCTGCGTAGACATGTTCAACCCTCCCAGGTACTCGAGTGGCAGCCGTGGGACGGGCTGCGACAGGATCAAAGGTTAATCGCGCACAATCCAGCGCGGTTAGTCGATTTCTGCCGGCTTATTGCACAATCCTGCGCGGTGTTCCAAAACGGCCGTAGCGGCCTGTCTATACGTTCCACGCCAATGAAACACGGGTTTCAAGCAAGTTTCCCCGGCGATACGCAGACATAGACGCACCGTTAACCCACGCCGTGCAGAATCAGGCAAGGTTGAGGCAGGATGTGTCTACCGCTTTGTCTTGCACAAATTTAAGCTCGGCTCATTACCTACCCCCCTCAGCGAGGATGCCCGGCATGTCGTCGTTCGATCACGTTCAAGTTCCGCTGGATGCCGACATGGAGAAACAGCGCGAAGAACTGGCCGCTATCATTCGCCGCAATACGTCGGACGATGGCACCTATGCGACGGCCGTCGGTTCGCTGTTCATGTCACGCCACAGCCAGTCCCACGAGTTTTCCCCGGTGCTCGCGCAACCGGCGCTGTGCATCATGGCGCAGGGGCGCAAAGAGGTCCGGCTGGCCGACGAGCACTTCAACTACGACCCGCTGAATTACCTGGTGGTGTCGGTCTCGATGCCGCTGAGCGGGCGGGTGGTGGACGTCTCGCCCGAGACGCCGATCCTTGCCGTGCGCCTGGACATCGACCCGGCAGAAATCACCGCGCTGATCGCCGACGCTGGCCCCTGGGCGTTCCGACCCGCCCTACCGGTCGTGGCCTGTATGTCGAACGCATCGACACCGCGATGCTCGACGCGGTGCTGCGCCTGGCGCGGTTGCTGGACACGCCGAAAGACATCGCCATGCTCGCGCCGCTGATTCGTCGGGAGATTCTTTATCGGTTGTTGCGCAGTCCGCAGGGGCATCGGCTGTATGAAATCGCCATCGCCAACAGCCAGAGCCATCGCATCAGTCAGGCGATCAAGTGGCTCAACGGCAACTATGAGCAGCCGCTGCGTATTGATGATCTGGCCAAGGAAGTGAATTTGAGCGTGTCGACGTTGCATCACCGGTTCAAGGCGATGACGGCGATGAGCCCGTTGCAGTATCAGAAGCAGCTGCGGTTACAGGAAGCGCGGCGGTTGATGCTGGCCGAAGGACTGGAGGCTTCGGCGGCGGGGTATCGGGTGGGGTATGAAAGCCCCTCGCAGTTCAGCCGCGAATACAGTCGGTTGTTTGGGGCGCCGCCGTTGCGGGATTTGGCGCGGTTGCGGTTGAGTGTCTGATCCAGAAATTGTTGCGTGGCTGATGGCCTCATCGCGGGCAAGCCCGCTCCCACAGGGATCACGGTGTACACAAAACCTGTGGGAGCGGGCTTGCCCGCGATGAGGCCAGTTCAGGCAATAAAAATATGGGATCAGGCGCCGAGTACGCGGCAAGCCTCGGCCGGCAACGTCACCGACACCGGGTTGCCAATGCTCAGCCCAAACCCTTGGCACGGCGTGCTCAGCGCGGTAAACGTCACCCCGGAACACTCCACGGTCGTTTCAATCGTCGCACCGATATCACGCACGAACGTCACCTTGCCCAGCAACCGGTTCCCCGCCGTCTCCTGCGGGTGCGACAGTTGCAGGTCTTCAGGACGGATGAGCATTTTCACTTTCTCGCCGACCACGATGCTGCTGCAGATCGGCACTTGCAGTGCATCGCCACCTGGCAAACTGACTTTGCCGTTGCCCAGCGCCGTGGCCGGGAAAATGTTGCCCGAACCGATGAAGTCCGCGACAAATTCGTTGGCCGGGTGGCGGTAGATTTCAATCGGCGTACCCACTTGTTGCACGCGATGCTCACCCAACACCACGACGATATCGGCCATGGTCATTGCCTCACGCTGATCGTGGGTCACCATGATCGTGGTGATGTTCAGGCGTTGTTGCAGCTGACGGATTTCCACCTGCATCGACTCGCGCAGCTTGGCGTCCAGCGCCGACAGCGGCTCATCCAGCAGCAGGATTTTCGGGTGGTTGGCAATCGCCCGGGCAATCGCCACGCGCTGACGCTGACCACCGGAGAGTTTTGCCACCGGGCGATCAATCATTTCCTGCAGCTGAATCAGCTCCAGCAATTCCACCACCCGCGCCTGCTGATCAGCCTTGCTGACGCCACGCAGTTTCAGCGGATAGGCGATGTTCTCCCCCACGGTCATGTGCGGAAACAGCGCCAGCGATTGAAACACCATGCCGAAGTTGCGCTGGTGCGCAGGCGTGTTGCCGATGTCGTCACCGTCCAGGCGAATCTCGCCGCCGGTCAGGGTTTCAAGGCCGGCAATCATGCGCAGCAACGTGGTTTTGCCACACCCCGAAGGGCCGAGGAAACACACCAGTTTGCCTTCCGGCAAATGCAGGTTTACATCCTTTACCGCGCAAGCCGAGCCGTAGTGTTTCTCGACGTTTTCCAGAATCAGACCAGACATGTGAATTACCTCAAGAAATCAGAACGAAACGCCACCTTCACCCACCAGTTTTTCGAGCGCCCAGATCAGGACAAAGTCGATCAACACGATCAGCACGGCAAACGAGAAAACGGTAGGGTCGAGCGAAGACACGGTGCGGCTGTACATCCAGATCGGCACGGTCATGACGTCGATGGTGTAGAGGAAATAGGTCACGGTAAATTCGTTGAACGAGACGATGAACGCCAGCAGCGCACCCGCCAGAATCCCCGATTTCATCAACGGCACCACCACATCGACAATCGCCCGGGTCGGAGAAGCACCGAGCATTTGCGCGGCCTCCTCGACTTCGGTGCCGATGGACAGCATCGCCGCGGTGCAGTTTTTCACCACGAAGGGCAGCGCCAGGATCACGTGGGCAATCACCAGCCGCGAGGTGGTCATCTGGAACGGCAGGCTGTCGAACACCAGCAGCAATGCCAGGCCCAATACCACCATCGGGAACACCAGTGGCAGCGACATCAATTGCATCGCCACGGCTTTGCCGCGAAATTCGCAACGGGTCAGCGCGTATGCCGCCGGCACTGCGATGATCGTGGCGAAGACCATGGTCAGGCACGCCACCATCAGGCTGGTGGTCATGGCTTTGCCCAGGCTCAGCACGTCGCTGGCATCCGGCGAGACGAAGGTGTGCCAGGCGGCCTTGTACCATTGCAGGCTGTAGCTGCTCGGCGGGAAGTCGAGGTTCGACGAACCGCTGAACGACATCACGATCATGGTCAGGATCGGCAACACCGCCAGCAGCAGGATGAAGCCCGAGAGGATACCGGCAAACTTGCCGGTTTCGCCCGGCAGCAGCCCATAACGTTTCTTGGTCAGGGTGCTCATTGCGAAGCCTCCAGCATGCGCCGACGGCGGCCAGTGATGTATTCGGACAAGGTCATGATCGCCAGCGTAGTGACAATCAGCACCACACCGGCAGCGGACGCGGCGGGCCAGTTCATCAGCGGGGCGATCTGGTCATGGACCATCACCGCCAGCATCGGCACGCGTCGACCACCGAGCAGCAGGGGCACCACGAAGCTGCTGGCGTTGTAGGCAAACACCAACGTCGCGCCGGTGATGATCCCCGGCATGCTCATCGGCAACACCACCTGGCGGAACACCTGCAAGCGACTCGCGCCCAGTGTCGCGGCGGCTTCTTCGTAAGTACGGGCGACGCCGCGCATGGCGCTGGCAATCGGCAGCACGGCCAGCGGGAACGCGGTTTGCACCAGGCCCATCAGCACGCCGTTCTGGTTGTAAAGCAGCATGATCGGACGCTTGATCAAGCCCAGGCCCATCAGTGCCTGGTTGAGCATGCCGCCAGGGCCGAGAATCACCAGCCAGCCGTAGCTTTGCAGCAGCAGGTTGACCAGCAACGGCAACAGCACCGCGGCGAGGAAGATCCGGCGCACGAACGGTGAGGTCAGGCGCGACATGGTGTAGGCCACCGGGATCGCCAACACGACGGCAATAACTGCGCTGATCAGCGCCAGGCGCAGGGTCAGCAGCAACGATTTGAGGTAATACGGTTCCAGCAATTGGGCGTAACTGGCCAGGCTGAACCCGGTCCATTCCGCGCCTTTGGTGCCCACGCTCATGCGCAGGACCAGCAGGCTGGCGGCAATCAGCACACCCATGAACAGCATCGACGGCGACAGGAAAAGCCAGGCGCGCGTCGTCGGCGAACCCCCCCGGTTGGCGCGCACGGGGGCGACACTCACCGGATGAGTCAGAGGTTGGTGTTCCATAGCAAAGGTCTCGTCAATGGAAGATCTTGGCGAGTGCTGCGCACTCGATCGCGGGCAAGCCATGCTCCTACAGGTATGGCGCTGCTCTTGTAGGAGCGAGGCTTGCCCGCGATGAGGTTCGAAGAACCTCCCTGCGATTCAGATCAGGAAGAAAAGATTTCCGTGTAGCGACGAATCCATTGGTCATGCACGGTGGCCAGGAAGGCGTTGTCGTGCATGATCGCCTTCTCGGCAATCTGCTCTGGCGTGAGGATGTACGGGCTCTTGCGCGCTTCGGCGGAGATGATCGCCTTGGCGTTGACCGGGCCGTTGTAGATGTCTTCAGCCATCTTGCCCTGCACTACCGGGTCCAGAGAGTGGTTGATGAAGGCGTACGCCATGTCGGTGTCGCCCGGACGGTTCTTCGGCATGACCGATTGCATCAAGTCGGTGTAGAAACCTTCCTTCATGCCAAAGGTTGCACTCAGGCCGTAGGCCGGATCGCGAATCTGTTTCGGGAAGAACGCCGGCGCGTACAGCCCGCCCATGTCCAGGGAACCGGTGCGGAACAGCTCGGCGATCTGGTTCGGGTTTTCACCCAGGGTCACCACGCGATCTTTCAACTCGGCGAGTTTCTTGAAGCCCGGCTCAATGTTGTGTTCGTCACCACCGGCCAGTTTGGCGGCGATGATGATCAGGTCCATGGCCTCGGTCCAGTTTGGCGGCGGCAGGAAGATGTTCGGCGACTGCTCGGCATCCCACAGGGCGGCGTAGCTGGTCGGCGCTTCTTTCTGGGTGCGGGTGCTGTAGACGAGGCTGTTGCACCACAGGAGGTAACCGATACCGTGGCCATTGGCGCCGGTGCGGTATTTTTCCGGTACGTCGACCAGGTTGGGAATGCGGTTGAGGTCGGGTTTTTCCAGCAGGTTGGCGGCGGCCAGACCTTCGGCACCGACGCCAGCCAGGGTGATGATGTCGTACTGCGGACGATCACCGCCGGCCTTCAGTTTGGCAACCATTTCCGAGGTACTGCCGGTACGGTCAGCGATGACCTTGCAGCCGTACTTGTCTTCGAAAGTTGCAGCGATATTGCGCAGGGCTGCCAGACCGGTGTCATCGGACCAGGTCAGCAAACGCAGGGTCTTGCCGGCAAAACGTGTGTCGCTGGCATTGGCCTTGATGAACGGCATGCTCATGGCGGCCGCTGCCACCGAGGCTACGCCCACGGTTTTGATGAATTGACGTCTGTTCAGATCATGCTCGCCCATGAAGGACTCCCTTTGTTTTTGTAAATTATGAGGTTGGTCGCAACCGTTGTATCCGCGCGGTCAGATCCGCTTCAAACCCCCGTATTCAAAGGGTTAGAGCTGAGCCGACGGGTTCATCCTGAGGTCGTGTAAATCACCTGACTATCGATAAAAACTCATTGAAGCCATGACGCCAGCGCATGCCTCGTTTCGAGGCATGCGCTCACCATTTTCGTGCCGTCAGACGGCCCGAATCACGTGTTTTATTTCCTGGAAAGCCTGCAAGCCCCACGGCCCCAATTCGCGGCCGATGCTGCTCTGCTTGTAGCCACCCCAGGCGGTCTGCGGGAAGATCACCTGTGGCGCGTTGATCCACACCAGCCCCGCCTGCAAGGCGTTAGCGACGCGGTCAGCCGTTTCGGCATTGCGCGTGACGACGCTGGCGACCAGGCCAAACTGACTGTCGTTGGCCAAGGCAATCGCCTCGGCTTCAGTGGCAAAACTGCGAACGCAGATCACCGGGCCGAAAATCTCTTCACACCACAGCGCACTGTCCAGGGGCACTTCGGTGAAAATCGTCGGCTGTAAAAAATATCCGCGCGGCAGGTCTGCCGGACGATTACCGCCGCACATCAGCTTGGCGCCCGCACTCAAGCCCCGGTCGATGTGACCGAGCACACGCTGGTATTGCGCGTGATTGACCAGCGCACCCATTTCCACCGCCGGGTCGAACGGGTCAGCCACGCGAATGGCTTCGGCGCGAGCCTTCAGGCGCAACAAGAATTCATCGGCGACTTCATCGGCAACCAGCACGCGGCTGGTGGCGGAGCACATTTGCCCGGCGTTGAAGAAACCACCGCCGCACGCCACTTCCACCGCCAGCTCGATGTCAGCATCGGCCAGTACCAGCAGCGACGATTTACCGCCCAGCTCCAGGCTCACGCCTTTCACGGTTTCCGCCGCCCGTTGCATGACCTGCACACCCACCGCGTTGCTGCCGGTGAAGGAGATTTTGGCGATGCGCGGATCCGCCGACAGCGGCGCACCGACCGCCAGGCCCGTGCCGCAGACCAGGTTGAAGACGCCGGCCGGCAAGCCAGCCTTGGCAATGATGGCCGCCAGTTCCAGCTCCGGCAGCGGCGTCACCTCGGACGGCTTGAGCACCACGCAGCAACCGGCAGCCAGGGCCGGGGCGAGTTTCCACGCGGTGGTGACCATCGGGAAATTCCACGGCACGATCAGGCCGACCACACCGGCAGGCTCACGGCGCAGACGTGCGCTGAAATCTTCCGTCGGCAGCTCCACAGCGCTGTCTTGTTTCGCGTCCAGCCCTTCGGCCAGACCGGCGTAATACTCGAAGGTAGCGATCACGTCGTCGACGTCGATGGCCGCTTCAAACTGTGGCTTGCCATTGTTGCTCGACTGCAAGTGCATCAAGCGCTCACGAGCGGCCTGCACGCCGGCCGCGATATTGCGCAGAATCGCGCCACGTTCGGCACCGCTGGTTTTCGACCAGTTGGCAAAGGCGTTGGTCGCCGCGCTCACGGCCTGATCGACAGCCTGGGCATCGCCACCATTGACGGTGGTCAGCAACGCTTCGGTTGCCGGGTTGATCACGCGCAGGTGTTCGTTGCCGGCCAACCATTGGCCATTGATGAACACGCCATCCAAGGTTGTTGGAAAAATCATTTCGACACCGCCTTCATCCACTGGGTCTGATCGATTTCAATCAGGGTCGGGCCCTGACGGTCGGCAGCGGTACGCAATGCAACGCGCAGTTGCTCGACACCGTTGACCGCCTCGGCGGCACAGCCCAGCGCCTTGGCCACACCGATGAAGTCCGGGGTGTAGATGTCCACGCCGACCGGCTCTATGGCGCGGTTGACCATGTATTTCTTGATCTCTTCGTAGCCCTGGTTATTCCACAGCAGCACGATCACCGGAGTGCGCGCTTCAACGGCACTGGCCAGTTCCGGCAGGGTGAATTGCAGGCCGCCGTCACCGATCAGACACACCACCGGAGGACGCGAATCGCCGACAACGCTGCCGCCAAGCCAGGCGCCGATAGCGGCCGGCAAGGCGTAACCGAGGGTGCCGTAACCGGTGGACGAGTTGAACCAGCGACGCGGGCGCTCGGGGTTGAACGTCAGGTTGCCGGTGTAGACAGGCTGGGTCGAATCGCCGACGAACACGGCCTCCGGCAACTCGTGCAGAACGGTTTCGAGGAAGCGGGTCTGAGCCAGTGTCGGAGCGTCCCAGGTGCCGGCCAGTTCTTCACGCAAGCGGGCAGCACGCACCTGCCCCCAATCGTTGCGGCGCGCCGCCAGCGATGTGTGCGACAGGACAGTGAGCAAGGCTTGGGCGGCGTTACGCGAGTCGGACACCAGCGCCACGTGCGGCGGGTAGTTGCGCACGGTCTGGTCCGGGTCGATGTCCACGCGCAGCAATTGGCCAGGGATTTCGAAACCACCGGCGAAGGTCACGTCGTAGTCGGTCTCGGCCAGCTCGGTGCCGATGGCCAACACTACGTCGGCCTCGGCCACCAGGGCGCGGGTGGCAACCAGGCTTTGGGTCGAACCGATCAGCAACGGGTGGCTGGATTCCAGCATGCCCTTGGCATTGATGGTCAGGGCGACTGGCGCGTCCAGCAGTTCGGCCAGTTCGGTCAACTCAGCGGCGGCATCGATGGCACCGCCACCGGCGAGGATCAGCGGACGCTTGGCGCCGGCCAGCAACTCGCTCATGCGCGAAACGGCGGTCGGCGATGCACCGGCGCGGTCGATGTTCACCGGTACGCTGCTGAGCAGGTCATCGGCTTCTTCAACCAGTACGTCCAATGGAATTTCGATGTGCACCGGACGCGGACGACCGGCCTGGAACAGGGCAAAGGTACGCGCCAGTACGCCGGGCAATTCAGACGCCGACATCAAGGTGTGGGAGAACGCCGCGACACCGGCGACCAACGCGCCCTGGTTCGGCAGCTCATGCAGCTTGCCGCGACCGCCGCCCAACTGGCTGCGCGATTGCACGCTGGAGATCACCAGCATCGGGATCGAGTCGGCATAAGCCTGACCCATCGCAGTGGTGATGTTGGTCATGCCAGGGCCGGTGATGATGAAGCACACACCCGGTTTGCCGCTGGTGCGTGCATAACCGTCGGCCATGAAGCCGGCGCCTTGTTCGTGACGCGGAGTGACGTGGTTGATGCTCGAACGGGCCAGTCCGCGGTACAGCTCCACGGTGTGAACCCCGGGAATGCCGAACACCTGCTCGACCCCGTAATCTTCGAGTAACTTGACCAATACTTCGCCGCACGTCGCCATGTAATTTGCCCTTCTTGTTCGATTGAGACGCCGGGCCTGCGCGTTGTTTATGATGCGTGGGCAGGTCCAGGGATGGCCTCATTGGAACGGGCGACACATAGCCGCAACAATGGATAAAAAATCATACTAGCCATGTCCTCACGTCATACCTTGGATCCCAATGAAACGACTGCCTCCTCTGCCGGCGCTGCACACTTTCCTGATCACCGCGCAGTGCTGCAATTTCACCCGCGCAGCCGAACAGCTGCACATCACCCAAGGCGCAGTGAGCCGACAGATCGCCGGGCTGGAAGATCATCTGGGCTATGAGCTGTTCATTCGCCAGGCACGAGGTCTGGATTTGACGGCCGAGGGACGCGAGTGGCTGCCACGGGTCCAGCAGATTTTCGGCCTGATCGACGAGGCGGTGGAGCAGATCGGCGAGAAGCGCGAGACCTTGCAACTCAAGGCCCCGACGTGCGTCATGCGTTGGCTGTTGCCGCGCCTGTTGCAGTGGCAACGGGAGCGCCCGGATGTGCCGGTGGAATTGACTACCACGATCAAGCACGGTGTGGATTTTCATCGCGAGCAGTTCGACGCGGCGGTGATGTACGGCGCGCCGCCAGACAGCGTATTGGTGTCCCAGCGCCTGTTTGAAGAACAGCTGACGCCGGTCTGCTCCAAACCGCTGCTCGAAGGCCCGGTGCCGTTGCAGACGCCCGAAGATCTTGAGAAACACATGCTGCTGCACCCGACTCGGGATGAACGGGACTGGAAGGCCTGGCTGGCCACCGCCAATGTTCGCTTGAGCAATGTCAGCAAGGGTCAGCACTTTGAAACGCTGGACCTGGCGATGTCGATGGCGTCTCAGGGAACGGGGGTAGCGATTGGGGACTGGTCGTTGATTGGCGATGACTTGAGCGCCGGGCGGCTGGTCATGCCGTTTGAACTGAAGGTGAAGACGGGGCTGGCGTATTACCTGGTGTTCCCGGAAAAACCCGGACCGTCGCCGAAGTTGCGCGAGCTGATGGGGTGGTTGGTGGAGCAAGCGCAGGCACGATGAGCGAAATCCTGTAGCAGCTGGCGAAGCCTGCGTCCGGCTGCGTAGCAGTCGTAAAACCATAGTTCACGGTGTGTCAGAAAAACCGTGGATGCAGGGTTTACGACTGCTACGCAGCCGGACGCAGGCTTCGCCAGCTGCTACAAGGTTTGCGGTGATCAGTACCCGACGGTGAAACGCTGGCGAGTGTGCTTTGGCGCTTCCACTTCATCCATCATCGCAATCGCATAATCGGCAAACGTGATCCAGCTGCGCCCGGCACTGCTCACCAGCAAGTCATCCTTGCCGACACGAAACGTGCCCGTGCGCTCGCCTTCGACAAACTCCGCCGACGGTGACAGGAAGGTCCAGTCCAGGTCCTTTTCCTGAAGCAGGTTCTCCAGGAACACAGCACCGGCACCCGCCTCCGCTTTGTACTCCTCGGGAAAGCCCTTGCTGTCGATCACGCGAGTCCCGTCCGGCAACCGCAATGAGCCGGCACCGCCCACCACCAGCAGGCGTTTCACACCGGCCTTTTTCACTGGGCCGATGACGGCACTGGCGGGCAAGGTCGCGAAGTGCGCGGCGCTGATCACCACATCATGCCCCGCGACCGCCGCTTGCAACGCCTCGGCGTCGAGTGCATCCACGGCTTTGCTCACCACACCAGCACGCGGGCCGAGCTTCGACGTGTCGCGGGCGATGGCCGTAACGCTGTGACCGCGACGCAGGGCCTCTTCCAACAGTTGGCTACCGGCACGACCGGTGGCTCCGATGATTGCGATGTTGCTCATGACGTTCTCCAGTTGGCTCAAGTGAATTAGTGCATGCGGAATGATCGTTCCCACGCTCTGCGTGGGAATGCCTCAACGGACGCTCCGCGTTCAGCTTTGAATGGGACGCGGAGCGTGGGAATACTCATTCACCCCACTTCATCTCGCCCTTCGCGACTTTGGCGCTCAACTCCAGCGAGCTTTCCTCGCCCAGCGTCGGGTAGCGTTTCTTCATCGCGGCGATCAGTGCAGCAGAGTCTTTTGCCTTGGCGGCTTCATCATCGAAGGCCTTGATGTAGTCGGCGGTGAACTGCACGGCCGCCAACGAGCGGGCACTGTCACCGAGGTAATGACCCGGCACGATGGTTTTCGGTTTCAGGGTTTCGATGGAATGCAGCGTAGTCAGCCAATCGGCGTGTGACTGCGGTGTTTGCGTGTCAGCCATCCAGACGTGGATGTTTTCTGCCACGACCACGCCTCCGACAACGGCCTTGATCGACGGAATCCAGACGAAGGTGCGATCCGGTTGCTTGCCCGCCAGCCCCACCACCTGCAACTTCTGCCCTTCGAGCATCAGGCTGTCGCCCTTGAGTACACCCGGCACGATGGTTTTAGAGGGGACGTCGGCGCCCATTTTCGGGCCCCAGAACGCGAGTTTGCCGTCGACGGTGTGCTTGATGTGATCCACGGTCGGTTGCGAGGCGAGCACTTTGGCGTTCGGGAACGCAGCGGTCAGGGTGTCGAGGCCGAAGTAGTAATCCGGGTCGCCGTGGCTGATGTAGATGGTGGTCAGTTGCTTGCCGCTGGCGCGGATTTTCTCGACGACCTGTTCAGCCTGGGATTTGCCGAACTGCGCATCCACCAGAATCGCGTCCTTTTCGCCACTGACCAGCACCGACGTCACCGGGAAAATCGCCTTGTCGCCGGGGTTGTAAACGTCCAGAGTCAGCGTCGATGCCGCGGCTGCATGGGCCGCGAAGCCGAGCGTGGCGGTGGCCAGCAAAATACGTTTAAGCGAGGTGAAGCCGATCATCTGTTGCTCCGTTGTTGATGGCCAAGGTTGGCCGATGGCTCTGTAGGAGCTGACGAGTGAAACGAGGCTGCGATCTTGTAAAAGGCAAGATCAAAAGATCGCAGCCTCGTTTCACTCGTCAGCTCCTACAGGGGGACAGAGCTTAGTTGCCTGACTCAGTACAAAAAATGCGATGCTTGAACATAGTTTGTTTCTAAAAGTGGGCAAATCATGGATCGTCTACAAGCAATGCGCGTGTTCGTCAGCGTGGTCGACCTCGGCAGCCAGTCGGCGGCGGCCGATCAACTGGACCTGTCACGCCCGGTGGTTTCGCGTTATCTGGCGGAACTGGAAGATTGGGTCGGCGCCCGGTTGATGCACCGCACGACACGCAAGTTGAGCCTGACGGCTGCCGGCACCGAGATGCTGCCCCGCTGCCGGCAGATGCTCGACTTGTCCACCGACATGCAAGCCGCCATCCGCGAGCCCGACGATGCGCCGCGCGGGCTGTTGCGGATCAGCGTCAGCACCTCGTTTGGTCAGGCCCAACTGGCGGACGCCATGGCCGCCTACGTCAAACGTTACCCCGGCGTCAGCATCGATATGCAGATGCTCGACCGCACCGTGAACCTGGTGGATGAACGCATTGATCTGGCGATACGCACCAGCAACGACCTGGACCCGAATCTGATTGCCCGTCGGCTGACGGTCTGCCGCTCAGTGATTTGCGCGTCCCCGGCCTATCTGCGTGAACATCCGAGGCCACAGCGGGTGGAAGATTTGAGTCAGCACAACTGCCTGACCCATTCCTACTTCGGCAAAAGCCTTTGGCATTTCGAGGAGGACGGTGAGCCGGTCTCGGTGCCGGTGCAGGGCAACATCAGCGCCAACGAAGCCAGCACGTTGCTGCGCGCGACAATGGCCGGCGCGGGGGTGGCAATGCTCCCCAGTTATCAGGCCGGCGTGCATATCCACAGCGGTGAGCTGATCCGTCTGCTACCTCATGCGCAACCCCGGCAGATGAACATTTACGCGGTGTACGCCTCACGCAAACACATGCCGGCGGCGCTGCGCAGCCTGCTGGATTTTCTTGTTTTAAGGTTCCCCGAGGAACCGGAGTGGGATGTCGGCCTATAAAAAAACCTGTGGGAGCGAGCTTGCTCGCGATAGCGGTAGTTCAGTCGACATCGTTGTTGAATGATCAATCGCTATCGCGAGCAAGCTCGCTCCCACAGGGGATCATCAAGGCTCTGAATACCGTGTCAGAGCCGATATCGCTTCAGTGGCAACTCACTGGCGCTGACCTATGCTGAAAGTAATACCCAAGCGGTATTCGTTCAGAGGTCAAACGCCATGAACACCAAAACAAGAAGATACCTCGCCATTTTCATTACCTGCGCGGCGACGCTGGCGCTGTATGGCACAGCCGCCTGGCGGGTCGAGCAGTTGCGCCAACTGCCCCGCGAATTTGCGAGCTGCAACTTCGAGCGCTGCATCCCCCACAACGCGACCCTCAACGCCCTGCGCTAACGAAGAGGATCAGGCCTCGTTGTCCTGATCGGCCTTCAAGCGGTCGCGAAACGCCTTGGGAGAAATCCCCACTCGACGCCGGAACAGGCGCGTGAAGTTGGTCGGATCGGAAAATCCCAACACGTCGGACATTTCATAAATGGTCATGCTGGTGTAGGTCAGCAAACGCTTGGCCTCCAGCAATTGCCGTTCGTGCATGATCTGCAACGCCGGTTGTCCCGCCAGTTCACGGCACGTGCCGTTGAGGTGGGACACGGAAATCCCCAGCCGATGCGCCAGGTCTTCGACCTTGACGTGCTGGCGGTAAGTCTCTTCCACCAGTTGAATAAAACCGTTGAGGTATTCCCGGGCACGCTGCGGACGCTGGCTGGCAGTGCGGCGCGTGATTACCTGCCGGCTGACCCACACCATGATCACGCTGACCAACGAATGCATGAGCATTTCACGCGCCGGTTGGTGACCGGTGTATTCGTCCTGCAGCGCTGAAAAAAGGCTGTTGAGGTAATCGCCGTCGTTGCCCGCCGGGTAGCTTTCGGCCTGGGCCAGCGCATTTACCGAGTTGCCCAGTTGCGCCTGCAGATGGGTCACCAACGGCGCGGCCAGGGTCAATACAAACCCTTCGACGTCCTCGGAAAACCGATAACCGTGCACCGACAATGGCGGCAGGATCAGGATGGCAGGCTCAGTCAGTTGCGTGCGTTTACCTTCGATTTCAAGCTCTGCCTGACCTTTGAAGACGAAGAGTAACTGGCACAAATCGGCGTGGCGGTGGGGTTTGATTTCCCATTGGTGTTCGCGGCTGCGTTTGGAAATGGTTTCGCAGTGCAGCAAGTCCGGGGTCGGCCAGTCCAGGCTTTCACCGTAGAGCTTGAACACTGGAATCGAAGGCAGGTCAGGCTTGTTCATCACTTCAATCCAGGCTTCAGGTGACGGGCGATAATCGCACCGATTGGCAGAATGTACAGATATCGGCTCAGTTTTCACCTTCAATTGACAGACTCGCAAGGGAAAAATGCAAGCACTCGATCCATAAAAATAATTCACCGGCTCTGGTCGCGTGGAGCTTGCGAGTCCTGATAACAATGAAAACGCTGAAAACCCAAATCGCCATCATTGGCGCCGGTCCGTCCGGTTTGCTGCTCGGCCAGTTGCTGCACA
Source organism: Pseudomonas sp. S2_F03 (assembly GCF_054668335.1). NCBI lineage: Bacteria > Pseudomonadati > Pseudomonadota > Gammaproteobacteria > Pseudomonadales > Pseudomonadaceae > Pseudomonas > Pseudomonas sp. S2_F03. The sequence goes on from NZ_CP162759.1 coordinate 1,634,064, forward strand.
ACGCCGGTATCGACACCCTCATTCTTGAACGCCAAAGCCCGGATTATGTGCTCGGTCGAATCCGTGCCGGTGTCCTCGAACAAGGCATGGTAGAGCTGTTGCGTCAGGCCGGTGTCGGGCAGCGAATGGACGCCGAAGGACTGGTGCACAGCGGTTTCGAACTGGCGCTCGACGGCCGCCAAGTACACATCGACCTGCACGCCCTGACCGGGGGCAAAACCGTGATGGTGTATGGCCAGACCGAAGTCACCCGCGACCTGATGGCCGCTCGTCGGGAGGCCGGTGCGCAGACGATTTACGAGGCCGGCAATGTCGTCCCGCACGGCATGAAAAGCGACGAACCTTTCGTGACCTTCGAGAAGGATGGCCAGACGTATCGCCTCGATTGCGACTACATCGCCGGGTGCGACGGCTTCCATGGCGTGGCTCGCAAATCGATCCCCGACGACGGCCTCAAGGTATTCGAGCGGGTCTATCCGTTCGGCTGGCTCGGCATTCTCGCCGACACGCCGCCGGTGCACGAAGAGTTGGTGTATGCCCGTCACGAACGTGGTTTTGCGTTGTGCAGCATGCGTTCGGCTACCCGTACCCGTTATTACCTCCAGGTGCCGGTCGAGGATCAGGTGCAGGACTGGTCGGACCAGCGCTTCTGGGATGAGCTCAAATCGCGGCTGCCGACCGCCCTCGCCGACGCGTTGGTGACCGGCCCGTCCATCGAAAAAAGCATCGCGCCACTGCGCAGCTTTGTGGTCGAGCCAATGCAATACGGGCGGATGTTCCTGGTCGGCGACGCGGCGCACATTGTCCCGCCCACCGGCGCGAAGGGCCTGAACCTGGCGGCCAGTGACGTCAGCACGCTGTTCAATATTCTGTTGAAGGTTTACCAGGAAGGACGCGTGGATTTGCTGGAGAAATACTCCGAGATCTGCCTGCGTCGGGTGTGGAAAGCCGAGCGGTTTTCCTGGTGGATGACCTCGATGCTGCACCGTTTTGACGATCACGATGAGTTCACCCAACGGATCAGCGCCTCGGAACTGGACTACTTTGTCGGTTCCGAAGCCGGTCGAAAAACCATTGCAGAAAACTACGTCGGGCTTCCATACGAGGCTATCGAATAGCTTGCTATCGCAGGGTGTGTTATCCATTTTTCCCGCGTCGCGCCGGGTGTGCTGTTGCGCAGGGCAAGGCGCGAGGAGCGTGGTTTGGTCATTCCAAATAAGCTCCGAGCAACGCGGCCCTGCGCAACAGCACGCCCGGCCCCTTCGGGTTGTCGCCTGAAAGCGGGCCATGCTGCGTTGCAGCCCTCGGCAAGGAAACAACCCTTACCTTCGGGCTGCGCCTTGCCTGGCCCGCTTTCAGGCGGCAACGCGACGCGGGAAAAATGGATAACACACCCTGTACACTGGCGAGCATCCCCGCTCGCCTTGCCCCTTGCGGGTCCATCACTGCCCGCAGGTTTTACCGTGACCAATCTCAACCAGCCTGACACGCCCAAGCCAGCCATTCGCAGCGTGCTGATCGCCCTGATGCTGGCGATCTTTCTCGGCGCGCTGGACCAGACCATCGTCGCCGTCTCGATGCCGGCGATTTCCGCGCAGTTCAAGGACGTCAGCCTGCTGGCCTGGGTGATTTCCGGGTACATGGTGGCGATGACAGTGGCGGTGCCGATCTACGGCAAGCTCGGCGATTTGTATGGTCGGCGCAAGCTGATGCTGTTCGGCATGGGGTTGTTCACCCTCGCTTCGTTGTTTTGCGGCATGGCCCAAAGCATGGAGCAATTGGTGCTGGCGCGGATCATTCAAGGCATCGGCGCGGGCGGGATGATTTCGGTCAGCCAGGCGATCATCGGCGACATTGTGCCGCCTCGGGAACGTGGTCGTTATCAAGGCTATTTCAGCAGCATGTACGCGGTGGCGAGCGTAGCCGGCCCGGTGCTTGGCGGTTACATGACCGAGTACTTGTCCTGGCGCTGGGTGTTTTTGATCAATCTGCCGCTGGGCCTCGGTGCCTGGCTGGTGGCGAATCGCACACTCGTCGGGCTGCCGGTGCCACAGCGCAAACCGATCATCGATTACCTCGGCACGCTGCTGATGATCATCGGTTTGACTGCGTTGCTGCTGGGTATCACTCAGGTGGGTCAGGGTCATTCGTGGCGCAGCGCCGAAGTGCTGGCCTTGTTCGGGTCTGCGGTGTTGGTACTGGCGCTGTTCGTCTGGCATGAGCGTCGGGCGCGTGAGCCCTTGCTGCCGATGCACTTGTTCGCCAACCGCAATGCCATTTTTTGCTGGTGCACGATTTTCTTCACCAGCTTCCAGGCGATCTCGTTGATCGTGCTGATGCCGCTGCGCTTCCAGAGCGTCACCGGCGCCGGGGCCGACAGCGCCGCGCTGCACCTGTTGCCACTGGCCATGGGTTTGCCGATTGGTGCGTACTTTGCCGGACGCCGGACCTCCGTCACCGGGCGCTACAAACCGATGATCCTGACGGGCGCTGCACTCATGCCGATGGCGATCCTGGGTATGGCGTTCAGCCCGCCCCAGGCCTTTTGGCTCAGTAGCCTGTTCATGTTGCTGTGCGGGATCGCCAGTGGCATGCAATTCCCGACGTCATTGGTCGGCACGCAGAATTCGGTGGAGCAGCGTGATATCGGCGTTGCCACCAGCACCACCAATCTCTTCCGCTCACTGGGCGGCGCGGTGGGAGTGGCGTTGATGTCGGCACTGTTGCTGGCGCTGTTGCAGGATTCCAGTTTTGCCCACATTGCCGGTTCATCGCTGATTGCCGAGGGCAGCTCGGGCAATGTCTTGCTCGACGGCCTGAACGCCGCGCCGGGGGATGCGCAAAACGCCTTGCGCGCGGAGTTGTTGCTGACGTTCAGGCATTTGCTGATGGTCAGTGCGGCGGTGTCGCTGCTGGGGCTGGCGGCGGCGATTGCCATGCCGAATATGTTGTTGCGCGGGCGAGAGGATAAGGTTCGGTAGTAGACCGAGTCGCGGCCATCGCGGGCAAGCCCGCTCCCACAATAGACCGAGTTGTTCCAGAGAACGCGGTCAACCGTGGGAGCGGGCTTGCCCGCGATAGCGGTTTATCAGTCACTGAGATTCAAGGGCTGTAATACCCGACCGCCACCAGGAAGTGCCCGACCTTTTTCAGATAGGCATGCTTGTCTTCAACCTTGCCGGTCACCGGGTTTTTCCAGCGGTATGCGTATTCGCCATAATCCTGTTTGGCCATCAACGCCAGGATCGGCTCGCCCACCGGTTTGCCGTCCGGGTCCTTGATCTTGCTGAAGTCGGTATTGATCAGCCGCAGATTGGTGCCGTGAGCCACATAACGCTGGGTGTCCAGGTCGACGACGAATACATACAGGTCATCCTGCAAGTAACCGCCCTTGAGGGAGTTGATGGCGGTCAGCGTACCCTTCTCGTCCTTGGCCAGATCGGTCGCGGCTTTGTTCAGCAGCGCCATGGCCTGCTCCGCCGACGCCCGTGGCAGGTAGTAACCGACCGCGAGGATTCGCGCCCCCACGCGCTGATAGAACACATGCTTGAGCTCGACCTTGCCGTCGGCCCAGTTCTGCCAGCGGTATTCAGCCTCCTGGATGCCATTGCCCTCCGGTACTTTCAAGGCGTCCTTGAAGGCTTTCTGCAAGTCTGGCCCGAGCGTCTCGGTCACGTTCCGTCCGATCAACGCCGCAGACGGCCCACCACTGGCGAGCATTACGCCTTTGGTATCGACCACAAACACGTAGCGCTCTTTGTCGACAAACTCGCCCTGACGGCTGAACGCCGCGAGGGCCTTGTCGCCATTGTCGTGGTAATAGGCCAGGGCTTTCTCCAGCAAGGCCCTGGCAGCCTGGCTGTCTTCTTTTTCGGTGCCGGCAGCGAAAGCCTGGCCCAGGCACAGAAGCAGCATTGCGCCCATCAAGGTCAATTTGTGCAAACCCCCCATTGTGCATCCCTCGTTCTTGTCGATGTTTCAAGAGCGTAGACGGCAATGGGAGATACCCCCAGACCCGTAGCAGCTGTCGAGCCCCGGCGAGGCTGCGACCGGCTGCGAAGCAGTCGCAAAATCTACCGACTCGGTGCTTCAGGTAGACCGAGTTGATCGGATTGACGACTGCTTCGCAGCCGAACGCAGCCTCGCCGGGGCTCGACAGCTGCTACAAGGCTGCCTGAGGTTTATTGCCGGGCGCGAAGCTGCTGCTGCAGGTTCTGGATTTGGGCCTGAAGGGTGTTGATGTTGCGGGTGACCTGGCCGCGGAACGCGTCGAACTCAGCGGTATTGGTGGAACCTTGCGCAACGGCCGGGCGGTTGTCCTGCAGGCTTTTGAGAACAACCATGTCTTGTTCCAGACGATCAATGGCGGCACTTGGGTTGCCTTGTTTTTTCAGCGCGGCGACGTCGGCGCCAAGGCTTTTCAGTTCGGCCTCAACTTTGCTGGTGTCCGCCGGGGGCACTTTTCAGTGCGGTCAATTCGCTGCTCAGCGATTTGAGCTGCGCCTGCAATTGCGTATTGGCCGCCTGTTGTTCGGTGTGCTGGGTGGTGAGTTGCGCCAGACGCTTATCCAGATCGCTGGTTTGCGCGGTCATCTGCGCCAGGCGCTTGTCCAGATCCGAGGCCTGACCGACTACGCCTTGTTGCTGCTTGCCTTGATCCAGCAGCTTGTTTTCCAGGTCTTTGATTTGCAGTTTCAGCGCTTCGCTGTCGCTGGTGACGTTGGTCTGGCTGGCAACGACCTTGCCGGAAATGTCCTGCAAGCGCCCCGCCGCTTCCTCACTGATACGCGCGAAACTTTCCTGGGTGGCGACCAGTTGTTGCTCCATCAGCGAAATCTGCTGAAAACTCCACCAGGCAAGGCCCGCAAAGGCAAAAAACAACGCGCCGACCAATGCCCACAGCGCGCCGGTGCTGGCGCTCTTGACCTTGACCACCGGTGCCGGCCGCGAATGCACGCTGGTGCGAGCGGTAGGCGCAAAATCATCATCATCGTCGAGGCTGTCGGCTCGCAGGCTCGGTACATCATCAAAATCGTCGTTGGCATCGTTACGCATGGACATTGAGTCAACCTTTGTGAAACGCGGTGATGGCTTTATGCGGCGAGTATAAACCCCACTGCCGCACCGATTGACTCCCTACTCCCAACTCGGTTCAGTGCGGGCAGACGACTAGCGCGACGTCAACGCAGGTCTTGAGCCTTCCACCAACTGCAGAATTCATCGAGGGCGGCCCAGACACTGACTTTCGGATCGTAGTCCAGATAATGCCGGGCGCGGCTGATGTCCAGGGTGAAATTTTTGTTCATGACCTGCATGCCCAGCCGCGACAACGTCGGCTCGGGACGCCCCGGCCACAGTTTGCACACACCTTCGTTGAGTGCCGCGACGGTGTAACCCAAACCGTAGGAACGGTAGCGCGTGACTTGTGGGACTTCCATGTTGCGCATGACGTAATTGACCACATCCCACAACGGAATCGGCGTTCCATTACTGATGTTGTAGGCCTTGCCCAATGCCGAGCCGCTGGCCAGCAAACTGCTGAGCAACGCTTCGTTGAGGTTGTGCACGCTGGTGAAGTCGACCTTGTTGAGGCCGTTGCCGATGATCGCCAAGCGGCCTTTGCGCTGCATTTTCAGCAGGCGTGGGAAGATGCTCATGTCACCTGCGCCGGTGACGAAACGCGGACGCAGGGCCAGGGTTTCGAGGCCAAACTCCTGGGCACCGAAGACCTTTTGCTCGGCCAAAAATTTGGTCGCGGCGTAGGGGTGCTTGAAACGCTTGGGCACCTGTTCTTCGGTCAACCCCAAGTGGTCGCGACCGTCGAAGTAGATCGACGGCGACGACAAGTGCACCAGGCGTCGAACGCGCTGTTTCAGGCAGGCTTCAACCACGTTTTCAGTGACCTGGACGTTGCCTTGATGAAAGTCCTGATAACGTCCCCACAGCCCCACCGCCCCCGCGCAATGGACTACGGCCTCGACATCTGAACACAGGTCGCGCGCCAGTTCCGGGTCGCTCAAATCGCCCTGAATAAACTCGGCGCCACGGCGCACCAGATGTTCGACGCTTTCGGCCCGGCGACCGTTGACCCGCACGTCCAGGCCCTGCTCCAACGCGAAACGCGCAAAGCGTCCGCCGATGAAGCCGCTTGCGCCGGTGACCAGAATTTTCATGTAGTGCTCCGATGTCTTTCGTTTTGCCTGATTCGTGAGTCTTGACGCTGCCCGTCAGTCCAACGGCACCAGCCATTGCTTCGACGAACGCACCAATTGGTCCGTCAGCAACCCCAGAAGCTGACCGCCATTACGCCAATGATGCCAGTACAGCGGCACATCGATGGGCTTATCTGGCAAAAGCTCGACCAATACACCGCGCTCCAGTTGCTCGCGCACCTGTAATTCCGGCACCAGCCCCCAGCCGAGTCCGGCCTCGGTCAAACGAATGAAGCCTTCTGACGAGGGGCATAAATGGTGTTCGAAACCGCCATCAACCCCCACCGAAGCAAGGTAACGATGTTGCAGGAAATCGTCCGGGCCAAAGACCAGCGCCGGGGTTTTCGCCAGTTGATCGGCACGAACGCCTTGCGGGAAATGCCGGGCGATGAACGCCGGGCTGGCCAATGCCCGATAACGCATGGCCCCCAACAGAACGCTGCGAGCCCCGGCCACCGGGCGCTCACTGGCGCAGACACACGCCGCCACGTCACCGGCACGCATGCGTTTGAGGCCGACGGTCTGGTCCTCGACCACCAGATCCAGCAGCAGGTGTTGTTCGGCACAAAAATCGCCCACCGCTTGCGCCCACCACGTGGCCAGGCTGTCGGCATTCAACGCAATTCGCAGACGCTCCGGCAGGCCTTCTTCGTCCAGCGCCGGCACCTGGGATTGCAAGTCACGCTCCAGCAGACGCACTTGTTGCACATGGTTGAGCAAGCGCCGACCGATTTCAGTCGGGGCCGGCGGCGTAACCCGCACCAGCACCGGTTGGCCGACCCGCGCTTCCAGCAACTTGATGCGCTGGGAGATCGCCGATTGCGACAAGCCAAGCACCTGCGCGGCCCGTTCGAACCCGGCCTGCTCGATAACGGCAGCCAGGGCAGAGAGTAATTTATAGTCGAACATCAGTTTTCCTAATGAGCGATCAGCATGATTGGTTTTTCTTATACAGGTTAGCAGCCCAGAATGCCCGACAAGCACTTTTGAACAAGGAATACCGACATGGCGGGTGAAACTTCATTGGCAACCTTGCTGCGCAGCATGAGCCCGCAACTCAACGCCGGCGAATACGTGTTTTGCACCCTGCGCGACGGCACGTTGCCGACTGGCCTTGAGATCGTCGGCAGCTTTCGCGAGCAGGAAGGTCTGACCGTGATTCTGGAACGCTCCCACGCCGAACAGGCCGGTTTCAGCTTCGACTATGTCGCGGCCTGGATCACCTTGAATGTGCACTCGGCGCTGGAAGCAGTTGGCCTGACTGCCGCGTTCGCCACCGCTTTAGGCAAGGCCGGCATCAGCTGCAACGTGATCGCCGGTTACTACCACGACCACCTGTTCGTCGGTCAGGCCGATGCTGAACGCGCCCTGCAAGTACTGCGCGATCTCGCGGCCAACGGGGAGTAATGACGTATGTGGCAAAGTTATGTAAACGGCCTGCTGGTCGCCGCTGGACTGATCATGGCGATCGGCACTCAGAATGCGTTTGTGCTCGCGCAAAGTCTTCGACGCGAACATCACCTGCCAGTGGCGGCGCTGTGCGTGGTCTGCGATGCATTGTTGGTGGCGGCCGGAGTCTTCGGCCTCGCGACGGTCCTGGCGCAAAATCCGACACTGCTGGCGGTCGCCCGCTGGGGGGGCGCGGTGTTTCTGATTTGGTACGGCAGCCAGGCGCTGCGCCGGGCCTGCTCGAAACAAAGCCTGCAACAGAGTGAAAACCAGACTGTTCGCTCACTGCGTGCCGTCATGCTCAGTGCGTTGGCCGTCACCCTGCTCAACCCGCACGTTTATCTGGATACGGTGTTGCTGATCGGCTCTCTCGGGGCGCAACAAACCGAGCCCGGTGCTTATGTGGTGGGCGCGGCGAGTGCGTCGTTGCTGTGGTTTTTCACCCTGGCGTTGGGCGCGGCGTGGCTGGCGCCGTGGCTGGCCCGGCCAAGTACATGGCGGATACTCGACCTGCTGGTCGCGGTAATGATGTTTGCGGTGGCGTTTCAATTAATTGTTGCAGGCTGATTATTCCAAAAGGCTCTGGAACCTCTATTCCACACAGTTGTTGCGTGGTTATGCCGCACCCCCGGTGCTATGATCCGATTCCCTGCGCCGCAAAGAGTACAAACTCCCCGGCGCTTGTCTGGCCGCCCGTGATCGGCCTTGCGCTCACCGCAACTGACCTGATTAGGAGAATCATCATGGCTTTCGAATTGCCGCCGCTGCCTTACGCACACGATGCCCTGCAGCCGCACATTTCAAGGAAACTCTGGAATACCACCACGACAAGCACCACAACACCTACGTCGTGAACCTGAACAACCTGGTGCCAGGCACCGAGTTCGAAGGCAAGACCCTGGAAGAAATCGTTAAATCTTCGTCGGGCGGTATCTTCAACAACGCCGCTCAGGTCTGGAACCACACCTTCTACTGGAACTGCCTGGCGCCAAACGCCGGCGGTCAACCTACCGGCGCGCTGGCTGAAGCCATCAACGCGGCTTTCGGTTCGTTCGACAAGTTCAAGGAAGAGTTCAGCAAGACGTCCATCGGCACCTTCGGTTCCGGTTGGGGCTGGCTGGTGAAAAAGGCTGACGGTTCCCTGGCCCTGGCCAGCACCATCGGCGCCGGCAACCCGCTGACCAACGGCGACACCCCGCTGCTGACCTGCGACGTCTGGGAACACGCCTACTACATCGACTACCGCAACGTTCGTCCGAAATACGTCGAAGCGTTCTGGAACCTGGTCAACTGGAAATTCGTGGCTGAGCAGTTCGAAGGCAAAACCTTCACCGCTTAATCTCGACGCCAGTCAAAAAAACCCGGCTTTTGCCGGGTTTTTTTCGCCAGGAGAATGTCAGGTCGCTTGTGGGTCGACGTTATCCAAGGCCCGGTTCACCGCCAACTCGGCCAGCATGATGATCTGCTGGATCGCCAGCACGGTGTTTCTCTGCGGGCCGATCAGGTTCGCGGCGAAATCACTGGTCATGACGCTGGCGGAGGCCAGCGACTCGCAGGCCTGGGCCAGGAGGCTTTCGGTGCCCATGTTGGGGGCGACCAGAAACATCGTGCTGGGGCGGCGGGGTTTTTCGGTGTATTGGGACGGGGGATCGAGGTAGTAGTCGAGGGCGCGTTTTATGGCTTCGCGGTCTCGCAGGAGTGCTTCGGATTGGGTGTCTTCGGCGGTTGGGGTGGTGGCGTTGAAGGGTGGATCGGGAATTAATTTGTCCATTGAGCATTTCTCCAGCGTTGGAGCCTCCACTCGCCGCTTCTCACACGGCGAAGAGGTGGCAGCTATGTGCGAGGTGAGAAGACCGGTTATGGACACCCGGCCGGACCGAAGTCCGCCCGCACACAGCCGCCATAACGCATTTGCCGGCAGCGTATAAGCTGGCGGCGATTATGCGTGTACAGACACTGGATGACCATAAGTTGCCGGGCTCTCACACCCGGTCGCTGAATTTTCAGCGACAGCCAGAGGTTAGAGAGACTGCTTCCTACCCGGCAACCTGAAAAATGCGTGGGAAAGCACTGCGTTTCTTACACATCTTTCAACACACAAAAATGGAACGTTGAACGTCCCCGGCGGCATTCCCGCGCGGAGCGTGGGAACGATCAATTGATGCACACCTGTTAGAGATCGGTCGGCTGTCAGGCCGCCATCGCGGGCAAGCCCGGCTCCCACAGGGAATAGGTACACCTGCTAGAGATCGGTCGGCTGTCAGGCCGCCTTCGCGGGCAAGCCTGAACTGGTCAAGTAATCTCGGACACCGATTACGGTGTTTATGCCGCTTTTTGCTCCATGGCTATTGGCGACAGGTAGTCGTTATAGCTATGGAGTCTGGTGCGGTTGTAGTACATGAAGAAGCGCACGATATCGGTTTTGGCTTCCTCGATCAGGCTGTAACCGCCACGAGGCACCCACTCTGACTTGAGCGTGCCGAAAAAGCGTTCTGTCGGCGCATTATCCCAGCACTGCCCGCGATGACTCATGCTTTGCAAAATGTCGTGTTGCAGCAGCTCTTCTTGAAACTTGCGACTGGTGTACTGACATCCCTGATCTGAGTGAAACATCAGTCCAGGAGGACACGTTCGTACCTCTGTCGCCATACGCAGCGCTTTGCTGACCAAGTTGGCGTCATTGACCAGAGAAAATGCCCAGCCAATAACCCTTCGGGCATACAGATCGATCACGATGGCCAGATGAACCCAACGTTTGCCCACCATCAAACTGGTGACGTCGCCACACCAAACCTGATCGATTGCAGTCGGTTTGAAGTTGCGCTTGAGCCGATTGGGCGCGACAAATGCTTCCACTCCTTTGGATCTGAAAGGGTGAGGCTGGCGTTGTTTACTGACGATATTGGCCTCTCTCATCAGCGCTCTGACAAGACTCCTTCCAGCTGTAATGCTTTGGGATTTCAGGCCTTTACTGATCATTCTGGAGCCCATGGCTTCGCGGCTTTCGCTGTGCAGCTCAACTACTTTCAGCTTGAGCTCTTCGCGTTTGCGCCTCGGTTTGGCGCGTCGCTGAATCCACTCATAAAAGCTGCTGCGCTTCACACCGAAAACACGACACACCACAGCCGTCGGGAATGACTCTCTTAGCTCTGCGATCATCGAAAACGATCGGGATCCGACATCAAGAGAGCGGTAGCCTTTTTTAGGATATCGGCTTCCATCTCCATGCGCTTGATCTTGGCTTTTAGTTCCTGGATCTGGCGCTGATCTTCGGTGATTGCCTTGGTGCCTTTGACTGGCTGCCCTTCACGTTCCTTACGAACCTGATCGACCCAGCGCCGTAAAGCGGTGGGCCCGATATCCAGCGATGCACAAACATCTGAAACCGGGCAGTTATCATCAAGCACCATGCTGGCAGCATGAAGCTTGAACTCGCGCGTATAGACCTTTCTTTCGTTCATGGAGCCTCCAAGTTGGCGAAATCATATCGCCCTTAAGAGGTGTCCGAAATTATTAGGCCAGTTCAGCCCGGCTCCCACAGGGAATAGGTACACCTGCTAGAGATCGGTCGGCTGTCAGGCCGCCATCGCGGGCAAGCCCGGCTCCCACAGGGAATGAGTACGCCGGCAAGAGATCGGTCGGCTGTCAGGCCGCCATCGCGGGCAAGCCCGGCTCCTACAGGGAATGTGTACACCGGCAAGAGATCGGTCGGCTGTCAGGCCGCCTTCGCGGGCAAGCCCGGCTCCCACAGGGAATGAGTACGCCGGCAAGAGATTGGTCGGCTGGCAGGCCGCCATCGCGGGCAAGCCCGCTCCCACAAAAAGCAAAACAACCCACATCTGCTCTTGCCCCTCACCACTCATCAGGCCGAGCGTTAGCTCGCCTACCGCTTTGATCTTGATCCACCCGCCCCTTCGGGAGGCTGAGTGGAGGTGTTCATCCGGGGAGTGGCGCGTAGCGCCGTTCGACGCAGTCGAACACGCTGCATGTAGGTCGAAGCGAAGCCGACCGGAGGGCAGTGTCCCCGGAGGGATACCGGAGCGAAGGAACGCCGAGCCCCAGCGAGGGGCCGGACGCCGGGGCGAGACCTCTGCTTCCTTTGGGGCGTTTGCCAAAGGGAGTCGACCGTCAGGGCGAAACCCTAAGCAGCCGTTACCGCAGCAACGGATATGTACACCCCCCACAGCCTCAACGCGCCCTCAAAAAAACCAGGCCAAAATCGGACGATGAAACCAGCGATCAACCCCCTTGCCCCAACGCCACACCCGTCTAACATCAACCAAAAGGAAAAATAGTCCCCATCCCCCTCAAGTTGAAGGACCCAACTACCGACACAGTACTAATCGGACAAATACCCCAGGCAACTGCATATCGGCCAAGCCCACAGGCAAAAACCCCCTGTGATTGATTGTCCCTTTGACTGCAAACACAGGATTGCCAATACTCATGGCAACTTGATGCTACCCGCACGGAACAAGGAATAACCCTTTGAAGCTGGAACTCAAGAACAGCTTGTCGGTGAAGTTGCTCCGGGTCGTGCTCCTGTCGGCATTGATCGTCGGCGTGGTCTTGAGCTGTGCGCAAATCGTCTTCGATGCCTACAAGACGCGCCAGGCCGTGGCCAATGACGCCGAACGCATCCTCGACATGTTCCGCGACCCCTCGACCCAGGCGGTCTACAGCCTGGACCGGGAAATGGGCATGCAAGTGATCGAAGGCCTGTTCCAGGACGACGCCGTGCGCCAGGCCTCCATCGGCCACCCCAACGAAGCCATGCTCGCGCAAAAAACCCGCGAATTGCAGCATTCAAACAGTCGCTGGCTGACCGACCTGATCCTCGGCAAGGAACGCACCTTCACAACCCAACTAGTAGGTCGCGGCCCTTACAGTGAATATTACGGCGACCTGAGCATCACCCTCGATACCGCCACCTACGGGCAGGGCTTCATCGTCAACTCGGTGATCATCTTCATTTCCGGCGTGCTGCGCGCCTTGGCCATGGGCCTGGTGCTGTACCTGGTCTATCACTGGCTGCTGACCAAACCGCTGTCGCGGATTATCGAACACCTGACCGAAATCAACCCGGATCGCCCCAGCGAACACAAAATCCCGCAGCTCAAGGGCCACGAAAAAAACGAACTGGGGATCTGGATCAACACCGCCAACCAGTTGCTCGAATCCATCGAACGCAACACTCACCTGCGCCACGAAGCGGAAAACAGCCTGTTGCGCATGGCCCAGTACGACTTCCTCACCGGCCTGCCAAATCGCCAGCAATTGCAGCATCAACTGGACAAGATCCTGGTCGACGCCGGCAAATTGCAGCGTCGGGTCGCCGTGTTGGTGGTGGGCCTGGATGACTTCAAAGGCATTAACGAACAATTCAGCTATCAGACCGGCGACCAATTGCTATTGGCCCTGGCTGACAGGTTGCGGGCTCACAGTGGCCGCCTCGGCGCCCTCGCCCGTCTGGGCGGCGACCAGTTCGCCCTGGTCCAGGCCGATATCGAACAACCCTACGAAGCCGCCGAACTGGCGCAAAGCATTCTCGATGACCTGGAAGCGGCGTTTGCCCTCGATCATCAGGAAATACGCCTGCGCGCGACCATTGGCATCACCTTGTTTCCCGAGGATGGCGACAGCACCGAGAAGCTGCTGCAAAAAGCCGAACAGACCATGACCCTGGCCAAGACGCGCTCACGCAATCGCTATCAGTTCTACATTGCCAGCGTCGACACCGAGATGCGCCGCCGTCGCGAACTGGAAAAAGACCTGCGCGACGCACTGCTGCGCAATCAGTTCTACCTGGTCTACCAACCCCAAATCAGTTACCGCGACCACCGGGTGGTGGGCGTCGAAGCGTTGATTCGCTGGCAACATCCCGAACATGGCCTGGTGCCGCCCGATCTGTTCATTCCGCTGGCCGAGCAAAACGGCACCATCATTGCCATTGGCGAATGGGTGCTGGATCAGGCCTGCAAACAGCTGCGTGAATGGCACGACCAGGGCTTCCCCGACCTGCGCATGGCGGTCAACCTGTCCACCGTGCAATTGCACCACGCCGAGTTGCCGCGAGTGGTCAATAACCTGCTGCAAATGTACCGCCTGCCACCGCGCAGCCTGGAACTGGAAGTGACCGAAACCGGCCTGATGGAAGACATCAGCACCGCCGCCCAACACCTGCTGAGCCTGCGCCGCTCCGGCGCATTGATCGCCATCGATGACTTCGGCACCGGCTATTCGTCACTGAGCTATCTGAAAAGCCTGCCGCTGGACAAGATCAAGATCGACAAGAGCTTCGTACAAGACCTGCTCGATGACGACGACGATGCAACCATCGTTCGAGCGATTATCCAGTTGGGCAAGAGTCTGGGCATGCAGGTCATTGCCGAAGGCGTGGAAACCGCCGAGCAAGAGGCCTATATCATCTCCGAAGGCTGCCACGAAGGTCAGGGCTATCACTACAGCAAACCCTTGCCGGCACGTGAGTTGAGCGCCTACCTGAAACAGGCCCAGCGCAGTAACGCGGCCATTTTGTAGATTTGTAGAGATTCGAAAATCGCAGCCTCGTTTCACTCGACAGCTCCTACATGGGCCCCCGTGCTTCTGTAGCAGCTGTGTTGCAGCTGTGTAGCAGCTGTCGAGTGAAACGAGGCTGCGTTTCTTTTGATCCACGACACAACCCCGTGTGAATAAGAAATATTTCCACCTGCAACCCTTTACACATAATGCGAAAGATTTGCATTATGTCGCAGTTTTGCGCGCGTGAAGCGCCCTTCCACCCCCTCTTGAAGCAGGATGTTCGCCATGATTCGTATGCCTCTGGCTACCGCCAGTCTGTTGGCCATCGCTATTTCCCTCGCCGGTTGTGGCGAAGGCAAAGACAAGACCACGGCAGCGCCAGCGCCTACACCAGTCGCCAGCGCTGCCGCTGCTCCAGCGGCTGCGCCTGCCGCTGTCAGCAAAGTCGATGAAGCCGCCGCCAAAGCCGTTGTCGCGCACTACGCCGACATCGTCTTCGCCGTATACAGCGATGCCGAATCCACCGCGAAAACCCTGCAAACCGCCGTCGACGCCTTCCTCGCCAAGCCGAACGCCGACACCTTGAAAGCCGCCAAGGCTGCCTGGGTCGCTGCCCGCGTTCCTTACCTGCAGAGTGAAGTGTTCCGCTTCGGCAACACCATCATCGACGATTGGGAAGGTCAGGTTAACGCCTGGCCACTGGACGAAGGCCTGATCGACTACGTCGACAAATCCTACGAACACGCACTGGGTAACCCGGGCGCCACGGCCAACATCATCGCCAACACTGAAGTTCAGGTCGGCGAAGACAAGGTCGACGTGAAAGACATCACCCCGGCAAAACTCGCCAGCCTGAACGAGCTGGGTGGTTCCGAGGCCAACGTTGCGACGGGCTACCACGCCATCGAATTCCTGCTGTGGGGCCAGGACCTGAACGGCACCGGCCCAGGCGCCGGCAACCGTCCTGCTTCCGACTACCTGGAAGGCAAAGGCGCTACCGGTGGTCACAACGACCGTCGTCGCGCTTACCTGAAGTCCGTGACCCAACTGCTGGTCAGCGACCTGGAGGAAATGGTCGGTAACTGGAAGCCGAACGTGGCTGACAACTACCGCGCCACGCTGGAAGCCGAACCGGTTGATTCCGGCCTGCGCAAAATGCTGTTCGGCATGGGCAGCCTGTCCCTGGGCGAACTGGCGGGCGAGCGCATGAAGGTTTCGCTGGAAGCCAACTCCCCGGAAGACGAACAGGATTGCTTCAGCGACAACACCCACAACTCGCACTTCTACGATGCCAAAGGCGTTCGTAACGTGTACCTGGGCGAATACACCCGCGTCGACGGCACCAAAATGACCGGCGCCAGCCTGTCGTCCCTGGTGGCCAAAGCCGACCCGGCTGCCGACACCACTCTGAAAGCCGATCTGGCCGCGACCGAAGCCAAGCTTCAGGTCATGGTTGATCACGCCAACAAAGGCGAGCACTACGACCAACTGATCGCCGCTGGCAACACCGCGGGCAATCAGATCGTGCGTGACGCGATCGCTTCCCTGGTCAAGCAGACTGGCGCGATCGAAGCCGCCGCTGGCTCGCTGGGTATCAGCGACCTGAACCCGGACAACGCTGATCACGAATTCTGATCAACGCTGGCTGAATAAAAAGGCGACCTTCGGGTCGCCTTTTTCATACCTGCCAACCACCGATTCGATCGTTCCCACGCTCTGCGTGGGAATGCAGCCCGTGACGCTCCGCGTCACACCAAAAGCCGAACGCGGAGCGTCCGTTGAGGCATTCCCACGCAGAGCGTGGGAACGATCACCCTGCGCCAGATCAAGCAAACGATAATTCCTCTTATTCAAATTCCCATCCCCTGTTAGACTTTGCGCCCTTGTTTTGCTCGCCTTGCAGGATGTCTGATGCCCCCGCTGCCTCTTCGCTTGTCCGCACTGTTGCTGGCCCTGGGCCTGAGTGCCTGCGATGACGCCCCGCGTTTTACCAAGGCCGAACCCGGTGAAGCCCGTTCCGGTGGCAGCGCGACCGTACGCAAGACCGATCAGAACTCGTTTTCCCTGCCGTCCGCCAATCTGCCGCCGTCACGGCGCGTGGACTTCAGCGTCGGCAACAGTTTCTTCCGCAGCCCCTGGGTGATCGCGCCGTCGACCACCACCGCCCGTGACGGCCTCGGCCCGTTGTTCAACACCAATGCCTGTCAGGGCTGCCACATCAAGGACGGTCGCGGCCATCCGCCGACGCCGGATGCGACGAACGCCGTGTCGATGCTGGTGCGCCTGTCGATCCCCAATGCGCCGGCCTATGCTCACGTCATCGAGCAGCTTGGCGTGGTGCCGGAGCCGGTCTATGGCGGGCAGCTCCAGGACATGGCCGTGCCCGGTGTCGCGCCGGAAGGCAAAGTGCGCGTTGATTACACGCCCGTTGCGGTGCGTTTCAAGGACGGCACTGAAATTGAACTGCGTAAACCGCGTCTGAACATCACTCAATTGGGCTACGGCCCGATGCACCCTGACACCCGTTTCTCGGCACGTGTCGCACCGCCAATGATTGGCCTGGGCTTGCTTGAAGCGATCCCCGAGGAGACGATCCTGGCCAATGCCGAGGCGCAGGCGCAGGCCAAAAACGGCATCGCCGGACGTCCGAACCAGGTCTGGGATGACGTGCAACAAAAGACCGTTCTCGGGCGATTTGGCTGGAAAGCCGGGCAACCGAACCTCAATCAACAAAATGTTCACGCGTTTTCCGGCGATATGGGCCTCACGACGAGCCTCAGACCCTTCGATGACTGCACCGATGCGCAAACCGCCTGCAAACAGGCGCCCAATGGCACCGGCCCCGATGGCGAGCCAGAAGTCAGCGATAACATTTTGCGTCTGGTGCTGTTCTACACCCGCAACCTTGCCGTACCGGCCCGCCGCGATGTCGGTGCGCCCGACGTCCTGGCCGGCAAAAACCTGTTCTATCAGGCTGGATGCCAGTCCTGTCACACACCGACGTACACCACCGCCGCCAACGCCGCCGAACCTGAACTGGCCAATCAAGTGATTCGCCCATACAGCGATCTGCTGCTGCATGACATGGGCGACGGTCTCGCTGACAACCGCAGTGAATTCCAGGCCAGTGGCCGCGACTGGCGCACGCCGCCGTTGTGGGGCATCGGCCTGACACAGGCGGTCAGTGGCCATACCCAGTTTTTGCATGATGGCCGCGCACGCAATCTGCTCGAAGCCGTGCTCTGGCATGGCGGTGAAGCGACGGCCGCGCAGCAACAGGTTTTGTCTTTCAATGCCGAACAACGCGCTGCGTTGCTGGCATTTTTGAACTCACTTTAAACACTTATAAAGAATCGGGAGCCCGACATGTTCCGCCCCAAACTGTTGTTCACCAGCCTTGCAGCACTCGCACTGGGCGCCTGTTCACCGCAGGACCCGCAAGCCGTGACATCGGCCGCCATCGCCAAGTCGGTGATCCTGCCGACTTACACCCGCTGGGTTGAAGCCGACCGCCAACTGGCTGTCAGCGCCCTCGCCTACTGCGAAGGCAAGGAAAACCTCGACACCGCCCGCGCTGATTTCCTGCACGCACAGAAAGCCTGGGCCGAGCTGCAACCGCTGCTGATCGGTCCGTTGGCCGAGGGTAACCGTTCGTGGCAGGTGCAGTTCTGGCCGGACAAGAAGAACCTGGTCGGCCGTCAGGTTGAACAACTGGTCAGCGCCCAGCCGCAGATCGATGCAGCGGCCCTGGCCAAGTCCAGCGTGGTGGTTCAGGGGCTCTCGGCCTATGAATACATTCTGTTCGACAGCAAGCCAGACGTGGCCAACGACGCGCAAAAAGCCAAGTACTGCCCACTGCTGAAAGCGATTGGCGAGCGTCAGAAACAGCTGGCCGAAGAAATTCTGCAAAGCTGGAACAGCACCGACGGCATGCTCGCACAATTGAGCAAATTCCCGAACCAGCGCTACGCCGACTCCCACGAAGCCATCGCCGATTTGCTGCGTGTACAAGTCACTGCCATCGACACCTTGAAGAAAAAACTCGGCACGCCGATGGGCCGTCAGAGCAAGGGCGTGCCGCAGCCGTTCCAGGCTGATGCATGGCGCAGCCAGTCGTCCCTGACCGGTATCGAAACCAGCCTCGCCGCGGCCAAAACCGTGTGGGAAGGCGTCGACAACAAAGGCCTGCGCGGCCTGTTGCCGGCTGAGCAAAAGCCATTGGCCGACAAAATTGATGCCGCCTACGCCGCCGCACTGAAACTGTTCGCCAGCAATCAACGCTCGCTGACCGAAATGCTCAAAGACGACGCCGGCCGCCAGCAGCTCAACGATCTCTACGACAGCCTCAACGTTGTCCATCGCCTGCACGAAGGCGACCTGGCCAAGGCGCTGGGCATTCAACTGGGCTTCAACGCCAACGACGGTGACTGATGAGGGCGAGTGCCATGCTGCGACGTCAGGCTCTGACTTTAGGTAGTTTGCTGCTGGGAGCAGTGACACTGGGCGGCTGGACGCTGTTCAAGCAAAAGGACAAAAGCCCGTTGCTGCTGTCGGCGCGGGACGATACCGATGGCAAGCATTACGCCGTCGGTTATCGGCTGGACGGCACCCGGGTGTTCGCCACCCAGGTCGGCCAGCGTTGCCATGACATCATCAATCACCCGACGCAGCCGATCGCGCTGTTCGTCGCCCGTCGTCCGGGCACCGAAAGCTACCTGATCGACCTGCGCGACGGCACGTTGCTGCAGACCATCGTTTCGCAGCCAAACCGGCACTTCTACGGCCATGCCGTGATTCACAAGAGCGGTGACTGGCTGTACGCCACCGAGAACGACACCTCCGATCCGGGGCGCGGCTTGCTGGGCGTGTACAAGTTCGAAGGTGAGCGGCTGGTGCATAGCGGTGAAATCTCGACGCATGGCCTCGGCCCGCATCAGGTGTCGTGGATGCCTGATGGGGAAACCCTGGTCGTGGCCAACGGCGGCATTCGCACCGAGGCCGAAAGCCGGGTCGAGATGAACCTCAACGCCATGGAGCCGAGCCTGGTGCTGATGCAACGCGACGGCACTCTGTTGAGCAAGGAAACCCTGGCCCAACAGATGAACAGCGTGCGCCACCTGGGCATCGCCAGCGACGGCACGATCGTCGCCGGTCAGCAATTCATGGGGCCATCCCACGAGTCTTCGGAATTGCTGGCGATCAAGCGTCCGGGCCAGCCGTTCGTAGCGTTCCCGGTGCCCGAGCATCAATTGCAGGCCATGGGGCATTACACCGCCAGCGTCGCGGTGCACAGCGATCTGCGCCTGGTGGCGTTGACCGCGCCACGGGGCAACCGCTTTTTCATTTGGGACCTGGACAGCGGCGAAGTGCGCCTGGACGCGCCACTTCCCGATTGCGCCGGGGTCGGTGCGGTGGCCGATGGGTTTGTCGTGACGTCCGGGCAGGGACGCTGCCGGTTCTATGATTGCCGCCAGACAAACCTTGTTGCAAAACCCCTTGAGTTGCCTGCGGGGCTCTGGGACAACCACCTGCACCTCATCTGACACACCCGGCCCCTTGTAGGCGCCGAGCTTGCTCGCGATGACGGCTGCACATCCAGCATCGCGGTTACTGACACACCGCTATCGCGAGCAAGCTCGGTTCCTACAGGTTTTGCAGTTGCCTGTAAGTTCTGCCAGTTGGAATCACCCGCGCACTCGGGGTAATGTGCCTGCCTGTCTCACCTGATTTTCTCCAAGGAACTGGAAATATGCTGCGTCGCCGCATGCTGATCATGTTGGGTGTTGTGCTGCTGATTGTACTGGTCCTGGCCGCTTACAAAGCCTTCTCCATCTACACGATGATTCAAGGCTTCTCCGCGCCAAAGCCACCGGTCAACGTCGCCGTGGCCACGGCAATCGAGCGGCCGTGGCAAGCGCGCCTGCCGACCGTCGGCACTCTCAAGGCGCTGCAAGGGGTGGACCTGAGCCTGGAGACTGACGGCACGGTCACGGACGTACAGTTCCAGTCCGGACAGAAGGTCAAGGCCGGCCAGCCTATCGTCCAGCTCGACAGCGCCGTGGAAACCGCCCTGCTGGAAACGGCTCAGGCCGATCTCGGGTTGGCCATGGTCGATTACTCCCGTGGCAGTCAACTGGTCGGCAGCCAGGCCATTTCCAAAGGCGAGTTCGATCGCCTCTCGGCCGTGCTGAAAAAGAGCAAGGCTACAGTCAATCAGCTCAGGGCCGCACTCGGCAAAAAAAGCATTCATGCGCCGTTCAGCGGGACCATCGGCATTCGCCAGGTGGACGTCGGCGACTATGTCGCCACCGGCACCATGATTGCCACCCTGCAAGACCTCAGCAGTCTCTACGCCGACTTTTTCGTGCCTGAGCAGTCCGTGCCGAAAATCGCGGTCGGCCAGCCGGTGCAAATCATTGTCGCGGCGTATCCGGCGCAGCAGTTTCCCGGGACCATCAGTGCGATCAACCCGAAAGTCGAGAACAGCACGCGTAACGTGCAAGTGCGCGCCACCCTGGCCAATCCCGACGGCAAATTGATGCCAGGCATGTTCGCCAACCTGGACGTGTTGCTGCCCAACCCGCAGCCACGCATCGTCGTACCGGAAAGCGCGATCACCTACACCCTCTACGGCAATTCGGTGTACGTGGCCGCGCAGAAAAAAGCTGAAGATGGCAGCGTCGAGAAGGACGACAAAGGCGAGCCGATCCTGGTCGCCGAACGGCGTTTCGTCGAAACCGGTGAACGCCGCGAGGGGCTGGTGATCGTTACCAAAGGTGTGCAGAACGGCGAAAAAGTGGTCACGGCCGGCCAGATCAAACTGGACAACGGTGCGCACATCGCGATCAGCGACGACAAGACCCTAGCCGAGAAGAACAGTCCGCCGCGCGCGGACTGATCAAGGAATCCCCATGGCTTTTACCGACCCGTTCATCCGCCGCCCGGTCCTCGCTACCGTGGTCAGCCTGTTGATTGTGCTGCTGGGCTTTCAGGCCTGGAGCAAACTGCCGCTGCGCCAATACCCGCAAATGGAAAACGCCCTGATCACGGTGACGACGGCGTACCCCGGGGCCAACGCCGAAACCATTCAGGGCTACATTACCCAACCGATGCAGCAAAGCCTGGCCAGCGCCGAGGGGATCGACTACATGACCTCGGTCAGTCGCCAGAACTTCTCGGTCATCTCGATCTACGCGCGCATCGGCGCCAACACCGACCGTTTGTTCACCGAGCTGTTGGCCAAGGCCAACGAAGTGAAGAACCAACTGCCCCAGGACGCCGAAGACCCGGTACTGAGCAAGGAAGCCGCCGACGCCTCGGCGCTGATGTACATCAGTTACTTCAGTAAGGAGCTGAGCAACCCGCAGATCACCGACTACCTGTCGCGGGTCATCCAGCCGAAACTGGCGACCTTGCCGGGCATGGCCGAAGCCGAGATTCTCGGCAATCAGGTCTTTGCCATGCGCCTGTGGCTGGACCCGGTAAAACTCGCCGGCTTCGGCTTGAGCGCCAGCGACGTGACCAACGCGGTGCGCCAGTACAACTTCCTCTCCGCCGCCGGCGAAGTGAAAGGCGAGTACGTGGTGACCAGCATCAACGCCAACACCGAGCTCAAGTCCGCCGAGGCCTTTGCGGCCATTCCGCTGAAGGTCGATGGCGACAGTCGAGTGCTGTTGCGTGATGTGGCGCGGGTTGAAATGGGCGCGGAAAACTACGACACCATCAGCTCCTTCGGCGGCACGCCCTCGGTGTACATTGGCATCAAGGCCACGCCCGGCGCCAACCCGCTGGACGTGATCAAGGAAGTGCGCAAGATCATGCCGCAGCTGGACGCCCAGCTGCCGCCTAACCTCAAGGCCGAGATTGCCTACGACGCCACGCTGTTCATCCAGGCCTCGATCGACGAAGTGGTGAAAACCCTGTTCGAGGCAGTGCTGATCGTGATCGTGGTGGTGTTCCTGTTCCTCGGCGCATTCCGTTCCGTCGTGATCCCGGTGGTGACCATTCCGTTGTCGATGATCGGCGTGATGTTCTTCATGCAGATGATGGGGTATTCGATCAACCTGCTGACCCTGCTGGCGATGGTATTGGCCATCGGCCTGGTGGTGGACGACGCCATTGTGGTGGTGGAAAACATCCACCGGCACATCGAGGAAGGCAAGACACCGTTCGATGCGGCCATCGAAGGCGCCCGGGAAATCGCCATGCCGGTGGTGTCCATGACCATCACCCTGGCGGCGGTCTACGCGCCGATCGGCTTTCTGACGGGGCTGACGGGGGCGCTGTTCAAGGAGTTTGCCCTGACGCTGGCCGGCGCGGTGGTGATCTCCGGGATCATTGCCCTGACCTTGTCACCAATGATGTGCGCACTGCTGCTGCGTCACGATGAAAACCCCAGCGGCCTGGCCCACCGCCTGGACCTGATTTTCGAAAGCCTCAAGCGTCGTTATCAAAGCATGCTGCACGGCACGCTCAACACCCGGCCAGTTGTGCTGGTGTTCGCCGTGATTGTGCTGTGCCTGATTCCGGTACTGCTCAAGTTCACCAAATCGGAACTGGCGCCGGACGAGGATCAGGGCATCATTTTCATGATGGCCAGCGCACCGCAACCGACCAACCTCGATTACCTGAACACCTACACCGACGAGTTCGTCACGATCTTCAAGGCGTTTCCCGAGTACTACTCTTCGTTCCAGATCAACGGTTTCAACGGCGTGCAATCGGGGATCGGCGGCTTCTTGCTCAAGCCGTGGAACGAGCGCGACCGCACTCAAATGCAGATCCTGCCCGACGTCCAGGCCAAACTGGAAAGCATCCCGGGCTTGCAGATTTTCGGTTTCAACCTGCCCTCCCTGCCCGGCACCGGCCAGGGCCTGCCGTTTCAGTTCGTCATCAATACCGCCAACGATTACGAGTTGCTGCTGCAAGTGATGGACCGGGTGAAAAAGCGCGCCATGGAGTCCGGCAAGTTCGCCTTCGTCGACGTCGATCTGGCCTTCGACAAGCCCGAGGTGGTGGTCGATATCGACCGCGCCAAGGCCGCGCAGATGGGTGTGTCCATGCAAGACCTGGGCGGAACGCTGGCGACGTTGCTGGGGGAGGCGGAAATCAACCGTTTCACCATTGAGGGGCGCAGCTACAAGGTCATCGCGCAGGTCGAACGCCCCTTCCGGGACAATCCGGACTGGCTGAACAACTATTACGTGAAGAACACCAAGGGCGAATTGCTGGCCCTGTCGACCCTGATCACCGTGACCGACCGTGCGCGGCCACGGCAGCTGAACCAGTTCCAGCAACTCAACTCGGCCATCCTTTCAGGGGTACCGCTGGTCAGCATGGGCGAAGCCATCGAGGTCGTGCGGCAGATCGCCCGGGAAGAAGCGCCGGCGGGCTTCGCCGTCGACTATGCCGGGGCATCGCGGCAATACGTTCAGGAAGGCAGTGCGCTGTGGGTGACCTTCGCCCTGGCACTGGCGATCATTTTCCTGGTACTGGCTGCGCAGTTTGAAAGCTTTCGCGAC
Organism: Pseudomonas sp. S2_F03; assembly: GCF_054668335.1. Taxonomy (NCBI): domain Bacteria; kingdom Pseudomonadati; phylum Pseudomonadota; class Gammaproteobacteria; order Pseudomonadales; family Pseudomonadaceae; genus Pseudomonas; species Pseudomonas sp. S2_F03. The sequence continues at coordinate 1,657,768 of NZ_CP162759.1, forward strand.
CCGCTGGTGATTCTGGTGACCGTACCGCTGTCGATTTGCGGCGCGTTGATCCCGCTGTTCCTGGGCTGGTCGAGCATGAACATTTACACCCAGGTCGGGTTGGTGACCCTGATCGGGCTAATCAGCAAGCACGGGATATTGATCGTCGAGTTCGCCAACCTGTTGCGCAAGGAAAAAGGGCTGACGGCTCGTGAAGCGGTCGAGGAAGCGGCGGCGATTCGACTTCGCCCTGTACTGATGACCACGGCAGCGATGGTGTTCGGCATGGTGCCGTTGATCATCGCGACGGGCGCGGGGGCGGTCAGCCGGTTTGATATCGGCACGGTGATCGCTACGGGGATGTCGATCGGGACGTTGTTTACGTTGTTCGTGTTGCCGTGCATCTACACATTGCTGGCCAAACCCGACGCTAAAGAACGCGCATGACCGCACGGCTGACGCTCGCTCCCACGCTCTGCGTGGGAATGCAGCCAGGGACGCTCCGCGTCCCACCAAAGGCCGAACGCGGAGCGTCCGTTGATGCATTCCCACGCAGAGCGTGGGAATGATCCAGCAGCAGCTTGGAAATCGGGCAATAAAAAGGCCTCGCAGATGCGAGGCCTTTTATTTTGGTTTCAATCGGGTCAACTTTGCGGCCTCATTCCCTGAGCAAGTCCGAACATGAGCAACAACAGATCGTGGTCGGGTTGCGCTGCCGAGGAGGCTTTGATTGCCCGTGGAATTGGACAGTGAGCATCGCTGCTCACTGAACTGAGGACCTGCGTGCGAGGCTGCTCCCAGGCAGCCACCGCCAAAGTAGCAACTGCCAAGGCTCCAACTAAAAACAAACCTCGTGCAATTTCTAGTTTCATCGCTATAAACCCTTGATAGCGCTGCCAAACGCCGTCTCATAAAAGTAGACGAGTTTTTTCCAGTCCGCAGCGCTGAACGACGAGTGGCGACGCAGTTGCTTCATGTCATGTGCAGCCGCCTGATAAGCCGTCATACGCTGTCGGCACTTCTCCAGGTCGATCAAGGCAATTTCGACCTTGGCCGACTCGCCTTCACCGGTGACCCGCAGGAACACATGCTTGATGTAGATGCAGCTGTGCTGCCACCGCCCCTTGTGCATGCGGGCGAGGTTTTCGGCCAGATCTTTCAACACACGATCATTCACCGCTTCGCCATGACGCTCTCGACCACCACCGGCGTACCACTTTTCGATTTCGTCGAAGCCATCCAGCGACTTGGTCACCAGCAATGCGCGCCATTTGTGCACAGGGTCGCGCTGTGCGCCGCAGAAAACGATTTCCGGAACACGCACGTCAAGCTTGCGCAGACCGATGAGCGCATCTTGCTCACGCAATACGGTAGGGCGGCCAAACGGGTGCAACCAGCTTCGATAGATATGGCCGGTCTGACGCTTGGCGTAGAGCAGTTGTCCATCGCTGCCCATGACACGCTGCACACCACTTTCCCCACCGCGGCGAACGTTGGGTTCTTCTACCCATTCACCGCGCTGGCTCCAGAAAAAGTCGAAGCGGTCCTTTGGAGCGACTTCCGTTTCTGCTGCACATTGCACTGCCATCCTGTTACCTCTTGCGTAATACGTAAACGCGCCACATGGCGTAGAGCGGAATAAAGTCCAGTTTTTCCTGGATACGGAAACCCGCTTGCTCGAATTCCTTCTCCACCGTTGCGGCCGGTAACACAAACCGGTTTTGGTAACCTTCCTGCCCACGTCGCGCTTCTGAGCGCTTGCGTTTCCAGGCCTTGAAGTTACCGTCCACCCACAACGAAAGGATCACGCTGTCACGGGAGACACGCTGAAATTCGCGCAGAATGGCCAGTCGATGCTCGGCATCACCGATGTGGTGCAGCAGACGCATGCAGAAAATGCTGTCGACGGCGTTATCTGGCAAGGCGATGTCGAAGGCAGAAGTGTGCAAGGGTTGTACCCGTTTCACCACGTCGGCGGGTTGCGCCTGCATGGCAATCTTCACCATCGATTCCGAGTTGTCTGCGCCGATGATGGCCCGGTTGGCTTTTTCCGCCAGCATCGGCCAGAAACGCCCTGCACCGCAAGGCAAGTCGAGCACCAGGCCAGGCTCGCCGACCAGTGTCAGCGCCTTGCGTGCCAGCTGTATGTCACGCCAGTGGGACAGCTTGCGACCGAGGCCGTCCTGATGCTTGCGCAGGTAGCGTTGAGCGTGTTGATCATCGTACTTTTCGGAAAAATCGAGTTTGATCGGGCCGTCCATCATCAGGTCTCCTGAAATGCTGATGTCACCAACCTTATGTATTTTTGTGTCGGTGACAGGTCATGCATTTGTGAAAATTTCGTTAAGCAAACCCCCGAACCATTTCAGGGTTTTACAGGATCGTAACAATAGCGCAGGGCCATCCCTTCGCAACAGGTCATTTAATCACCATCTGACGCCTGTAATTCGACCTGAAAACGACAGCCATTAGGCTCCATGGTTGTCAGGCTGACCGTCCAGCCCTGGTTCTCGCAGATCCGCTGCACCAGTGACAACCCAAGGCCCAGGCCCTCACCGCGTTTTTCAGAGCCGCGCACGAAAGGCTCGAACATCGCCTCGCGCTTTTCTTCGGGAATGCCGACACCACTGTCCTCAACCAGAAAACCCGTAGCCGTCAGGGTCAACCGGATGAAACCGCGCTCGGTGTAATGCAGAGCATTGCGCAACAGGTTGCCCATCACCGCATGCAAAAGGGTTGCGTTGTAACTGGCGGTTGGAGGGGAGCCTTGCTCGACAATCAGCGTCAGCCCTTTGGTCTCGATAGGTTCTCGCCACAGATTGAGCAGCCCGTCGGCTACCTGCTTGACGTTCTGCTGCGGCGACATGCTGGCATCTTCACGCTGCGCGCGCGCCAACATCAGGAAAGTCTGGACCAGTTCCCGCATCTCTTCACAGGCACGGGCGATGCGCTCGACCTGGGCTCGCCCGCGCTGATCAATACCAGGGTTTTCCAACAGCAGCTCACAGGAGCTGGCCAGCACCATCAATGGCGTGCGCAGTTCGTGGCTGACATCACTGGTAAACAACCGCTCGCGGGTCAATGCCTGACGCAAGCGCCCAAGGGTGGCGTCGAAGGCAACGGCCAGCTCGCCCACTTCGTCAGCGGCATAATCCGGTGCCAGTGGCGGTGCCAGACCCAACAATTGATCGCGGTGACGCACCTGGCGCGCCAGGCGAACCACCGGCGCCATGACTTTGCGCGCCAGGACCCAGCCGAGAAAGACCGCCAGCGCCAGGCTCAGCACGAAGCCCACCAGCACCACGGCAAACAGCACCCGCTCACGCTCTTCGAAATCGCTTTGGTCCTGCAACAGCACGTAACGCCGGCCGTCGACGATTTCGACCATGGCGTGATACGACAGCTGATCGCGAAAAACCTCGTGAAAGCCCGAATCCAGGTTGCGCAGATCCTTGGGCAGCTCGAAATCGCCTGCCCCGCCGCTGAAGTAGAACAGTTGGTCCGGCTCGGGGCGGTGGCTCCAGTCCGCGATGCTGTCCATCAGCAACAAGCGCTGCAAATCGCCGCCCAGGCCTGATGAAATCAGTTTTTCTTCCACCACGTGCACGGTCGCCACAATGCCCATGGCGAAGGCGCCGGCCACCAACACGCTCATCAGCGCAAAGGCGATGATGATCCGTTGAGCCAGGCTCTGTTTAAACTCCATCACGGCCCTCGGCCAAGCGATAACCCACACCGTGAACGGTTTGCAGCAATGGCTTGGCGAACGGTTTGTCGATCACTTGACGCAGTTGATGAACGTGGCTGCGCAGGCTGTCACTGTCCGGGCAGTCGTCGCCCCACAGGGCTTCTTCGAGAATTTCGCGGCGCAGCACGTGCGGGCTTTTCTGCATCAGCACGGCGAGCAACTTCAGCCCCACCGGATTGAGCTTCAGCAGTCGGCCTTCGCGGGTTACTTCCAGGGTATCGAGGTCGTAGGCCAGATCGGCGACCTGCAAGGTGCGACGACCGCCACCCTGGGTGCGGCGCATCACCGCTTCAATGCGCGCTGCCAGTTCAGACAGGGCAAACGGTTTGATCAGGTAATCATCGGCCCCAGACTTGAAGCCCTGCAGCCGGTCATCCAGTTGATCGCGAGCGGTGAGCATGATCACCGGCGTGTCACGGCGGGCGTCTTCACGCAGGCGTTTACACAGGGTGTAGCCGTCGATGCCGGGCAGCATGATGTCGAGCACGATCAAGTCGTAATGTTCGGTGGCCGCCAGGTGCAGGCCGGACAAACCGTCTTGTGCGCAATCCACGGTGTAGCCTTTGAGGCCCAGGTAATCAGCCAGATTGGCCAGGATGTCGCGGTTGTCTTCAACCAGTAGAATTCGCATGGGCACCTTCTCCGTACACAGTAACGGCCGTCTTGGCCCGCGCAGCTTAAGGCCAAGTGTGACTCAGGGCTAGGGTTACAGGTCGTAGAATCAATTCGCTCAACCAAACGGCTGAACTTACGAGTTTTTCACTATCGGTTCACAACCTGATTACAGTGATAGGCTGACACTGTCGCGCAATTGATAATAAGGAATACACCCACAATGGACTTCTTCAAGACCGCGCCAATGCGCTTTCTCCTGCTGGTGACCGGCGCCTGGCTGGCCATTTTCTTTCTGACCCGAACGGTGCTGCTACTCACTCACCTGGATGAGGCTGGCAGCGGTTTCCTCCCGGTTTTCGGCATCGGCTTGCTGTATGACCTGGGCTTCGTTGCCTATGCAGCACTGCCAATGGGCCTCTACTTGCTGTTGTGCCCGCCGGCCCTGTGGCGCCGGCGCGGTCATCGCTGGTTTCTTCAGGGCCTGCTGACGGTCAGTCTGTTCGCCATGTTGTTCACTGCGGTGGCCGAATGGCTGTTCTGGGATGAATTCGGCGTGCGCTTCAATTTCATCGCCGTCGACTACCTGGTGTATTCCGACGAAGTACTGAACAACCTGCTCGAGTCCTATCCGATCGGCAAGCTGCTGAGCCTGCTCGCGGTGTTGGCCGTTGTCTTGAGTTTCGTATTGCGCAAACCGTTCAATGCCGCGATGACTGCCCCCTTGCCGCCACTGCGCGGGCGGCTGCTCAATGCCTTGGGGCTGCTGATCGTTGCCGGTTTGAGCCTGCAATTGCTCAGCCAGGACGCGCCTCGCGCGCAGGGCGGTAACGCCTATCAAAACGAACTGGCCAGTAACGGCCCGTATCAGTTTTTCGCAGCGTTCCGTAACAACGAACTGGACTACCCACAGTTCTACAAGACGCTGCCAGCTGACGTGGTCGCCAAGCAGATCCGGGCCGAACTGAGCGAGCCGAACGCACGCTTTATCGGCAAGGACCCACAAGACATCCGCCGGGAAATCGATAACCCCGGCACCCCGCGCAAACCCAACATCGTGTTGGTGACCATCGAAAGCTTCAGCGCCAAGTACATGGGCAGCAACGGTGACCAGCGCAACCTGACACCCAACCTCGATGCCTTGCGCAAGCAGAGCCTGTATTTCAACAATTTCTACGCCACCGGCACCCGTACTGACCGTGGCCTGGAAGCCATCACGCTGGCCATCCCGCCAACGCCGGGGCGCTCGATCGTCAAGCGCGTGGGCCGTGAGAGCGGTTTTGCAAGCCTGGGCCAACAGCTCAATGCCGTGGGTTACGACAGCGTATTCGTTTACGGTGGACGCGGTTACTTCGACAACATGAACGCGTTCTTCAGCGGCAACGGTTACCGCGTGGTCGACCAGAGCAGCGTCGATGAAGCCGAGATTCACTTCAAGAACGCCTGGGGCATGGCCGACGAAGACCTTTATAACCAGACCCTGAAACTGGCTGACGCCGACTATGCGAAACAACAGCCGTTTCTGCTGCAACTGATGACCACGTCCAATCACCGTCCCTATACCTACCCGGACAATCGGATCGATATCAAATCCGGTAATGGTCGCGACGGCGCCGTGAAGTACACCGACTACGCCATTGGTCAGTTCCTTGAGCAGGCACGCAAAAAGCCATGGTTTGACAATACAATCTTCGTCTTCGTCGCTGACCACACGGCGGGTAGCGCCGGCAAGGAAGACTTGCCGATCGCCAACTATCAGATTCCACTGTTCATTTACGCACCCAAGTTGATTGAAGCCCGAGAGACGGCACAACTGGCCAGCCAGATTGACCTCGCGCCCACCTTGCTGGGCTTGCTGAACCTGGACTATGAATCGACGTTCTTTGGTCGCAACCTGTTGCAGGACAACCCGCTGCCGCCACGAGTGGTGGTTGGCAATTATCAACACCTGGGGTTGTTTGACGGCAAGGATCTGGCGATCCTTAGCCCCCGCCAAGGGTTGCGACGTCATGATGAAGCGCTGACAGAAAGTCGCGAATCCCGTGCCACCGCCGATGATCCGTTGATCACCCGTGCGATTACCTATTACCAAACCGCGAGTTATGGCTTCAAGCAACAGCTGCTTGGCTGGAAGGCGCCCAAGGAGGGTGCCGGTCAAGTCAGCGATCGTTAACCGAATAGCCCCGGGCTGATGCCCCGGGGCTTTTTCCCTTGTTCAGGATTCACCATGTCATCAACCGTTGTCCGTCCTGCCCCTCGCCCACTCAATTTCTGGGTGTGCCTGGGGGTTCCCGCCGTTGCGGCGATCATCCTGGTGTTGCTCGAACTGACATCGCTGGACATGGACCTTGCCAGGTTGTTCTTCGATCCAGTGGCGGGAGACTTCATCGGGCGCCACAGTTACTTCCTGGAAGACATCCTGCATGACCGCGCCAAGCAAGTGGTCATTGCCTTTTCCGTGTTTGCGATCATCGGCTATATCGCCTCTTTTTTCGTGGCCAGGCTCAAACCGTTCAAGCGGGAACTGGGCTGCCTGGTACTGTCTCTGGGTCTGGCAACCTCGTTTGTCACGCCCATGAAAGCGGTGACGGCGGTGCAATGCCCATGGAGCCTTGAGCAATTTGGCGGCCACGAAACCTATAGCGAATTGCTGAGCCCTCGCCCGCACACGGATAAGCCCGGCCGCTGCTGGCCTGGTGGTCATGCCGCCACCGGTTTTACTCTGTTTGCGCTGTTCTTCGTGCTGCGTGATCGCCGTCCGCGCATGGCTCGCGCGGCGTTTGTCTTCGCCTTATCCCTGGGCACGGTGTTCTCGATTGGCCGGATGATGCAGGGTGCGCACTTCTTCTCACACAACGTGTGGACCGCGATTTTCTGCTGGCTGATTTGCCTGGGATCGTACTACTACGTTCTTTACCGGCCGGCTTTGAGGGTTGAGTCGGTGGCCAAAGCAAAAGCAGTTAGCGCCTGAACTGACGCCATCGCGGGCAAGCCCAGCTCCTACAGGGGACTGCATTAACTCGTGGGACCGGTGGTGCGACGATTCGGCTTGCCCGCGATGGCAGCGACCAGGTCGCCTGACTTACCCGAATCAGGGCAATAAAAAACCCCGCCTGCTTTCGCAGGCGGGGTTTTTTAGTACAGGGTGAGGCTGGCTTACATCATGCCGCCCATGCCGCCCATACCGCCCATGTCTGGCATGCCGCCGCCAGCTGGGCCGTCTTCCTTGATCTCGGCGATCATGGCTTCGGTGGTGATCATCAGGCTGGCAATCGACGAAGCCGCTTGCAGAGCCGAACGAGTCACTTTAGCCGGGTCCAGGATACCCATTTCGATCATGTCGCCGTATTCGCCGGTGGCAGCGTTGTAACCGAAGTTACCCGAACCCTGCTTGACCTTGTCGACCACTACGCTTGGCTCGTCGCCGGAGTTGGCAACGATCTGACGCAGTGGCGCTTCTACAGCGCGACGCAGCAACTGGATGCCAACGTTCTGGTCATCGTTGTCGCCTTTGAGTTCGGAGATAGCCTGCAGAGCGCGAACCAGTGCCACGCCGCCGCCAGGTACCACGCCTTCTTCAACGGCTGCACGGGTAGCGTGCAGGGCATCTTCAACGCGGGCTTTCTTCTCTTTCATTTCAACTTCGGAACCCGCGCCAACCTTGATCACTGCAACGCCGCCGGACAGCTTGGCCAGACGCTCTTGCAGTTTTTCACGGTCGTAGTCGGACGAAGTGTCGGCCACTTGCTGACGGATCTGCAGAACGCGAGCCTGGATGTCAGCCTCAACGCCGGCACCGTCGATCACGGTGGTGTTTTCTTTGGACAGGATCACGCGCTTGGCATTACCCAGGTGTTCCAGGGTAGTGCTTTCCAGGCTCAGACCGATCTCTTCGGAGATGACGGTACCGCCAGTCAGAACAGCGATGTCCTGCAGCATGGCCTTGCGACGGTCGCCGAAGCCTGGAGCCTTGACGGCTGCGACTTTAACGATGCCACGCATGTTGTTCACAACCAGAGTCGCCAGGGCTTCGCCTTCAACGTCTTCGGCCACGATCAGCAGTGGACGGCCGGCTTTGGCAACGGCTTCCAGTACTGGCAGCATTTCGCGGATGTTCGAGATTTTCTTGTCGACCAGCAGGATCAGCGGACCGTCCAGCTCGGCAGTCATGGTCTCTGGCTTGTTGACGAAGTACGGGGACAGGTAGCCACGGTCGAACTGCATGCCTTCAACAACCGACAGTTCGTTTTCCAGGCCCGAGCCTTCTTCAACGGTGATCACGCCTTCTTTACCGACTTTTTCCATGGCTTCGGCAATGATGTCGCCGATGGAGCTGTCGGAGTTGGCCGAGATGGTGCCGACCTGAGCGATGGCCTTGGTGTCAGCGCATGGCTTGGACAGGGCTTTGAGCTCTTTGACAATAGCGATGGTCGCTTTGTCGATGCCGCGTTTCAGGTCCATCGGGTTCATGCCGGCAGCGACGGCTTTCAGGCCTTCGTTGACGATCGATTGAGCCAGAACGGTAGCGGTGGTGGTGCCGTCGCCTGCGTCATCGTTGGCACGGGAGGCAACGTCTTTGACCAGTTGCGCACCCATGTTTTCGAAGCGATCTTTCAGCTCGATTTCTTTGGCAACGGACACGCCGTCCTTGGTGATGGTCGGAGCGCCGAAGCTCTTCTCGATGATCACGTTACGGCCTTTAGGGCCCAGGGTCGCTTTTACTGCGTCAGCCAGGACGTTGACACCGGCGAGCATTTTCTTGCGGGCGGAATCGCCGAATTTAACTTCTTTAGCAGCCATGATCGATATTCCTTAAATACTTTGTAGTAGCGGGAAAATGAGCGGGGAATCAGCCTTCGATAACAGCGAGAATCTCGTTCTCAGCCATTACCAGCAGGTCTTCGCCGTCAACTTTCACGGTGTTGCTGCCGGAGTACGGGCCGAACACAACCTTGTCACCCACTTTAACGGCCAGTGCACGCACTTCACCGTTGTCCAGCACGCGGCCGGTGCCGACAGCGAGGATTTCGCCGCTGTTGGCTTTCTCAGCAGCCGAACCTGGCAGGACGATACCGCCAGCGGTTTTCTTTTCTTCTTCGCTGCGACGGATGACGACGCGGTCATGCAGAGGACGAAGCTTCATTGTCGATCTCTCCTAATTGTGGTTTTCATCGGCCGGTGTATTCCCGGCGGGTTTAACAAATCCGGCGGTGCCGGGTGCGGCTCGACAAGCGAGACGCGGAAGTCTGTCTGGCGTGATCGCCAGAAACCTTGCGGTGACCGTTACATAAGGGCGCATAAGCTTATTACAAGGGCGGGCCAGCAAAAAATTTCACAACGCTGCCCCGCAAACGAACACGGCACCCGAAGGTGCCGTGCAGATGACGCGGTTTACTTGGTGTCACGGTGGTGTTCGAACTCGCCTTCGATCACGTTGGGCTCTCGCCCCAGTGGTTCGCGCGGCGCAGGGCCGCCCCGAGGCTGCAGGTCGTCGGCAAATGCACGCTGACGAATCGCCTGTTCTTCGGCGCGCTGGCGCATTTTATTGGCCAGCAAGCGACGAGAGATCGGCATCAGCAAGATCAAGCCCAGCACATCAGAGACGAAGCCCGGCAGGATCAACAGACCGCCCGCCAGGGCCAGCATCAAGCCTTCGAGCATGGTCTGGGCCGGCAACTCGCCGCGATTCAGGCTTTCACGGGCACGCAGTGCAGTGGCCAGACCGGCGATACGCAGCACAAAAACGCCGAGCATCGAGCCGAGAATGATCAGTAGCAGGGCCGGGAAAAACCCGATAGCCCCGCTGACTTTGACGAATACGAACAGCTCCAACACCGGGAACAGTACAAAGAGCAATAAAAAAGGGCGCATCAAATGGTTCCTCAACGCAAGAATGCCTTGCCAGTAAGCCTTAGATGACGTCGCCCTTTCGTGAATTCAAGCGTCGGCGACTTCTTTTTTGGGCCAATGTTCGGCGTGAGCCAGGAAAACCAAGGCTTCCCGGACTTGTGTCGGCGTATTACAAGGTGCTTGAAACGGCAACCAGTACAGCGCCTGACCGATGCGCAAATGCATGCCTTCGGTGTCGATGCCAGCCAGTTGCGCCGGTTCGGTTTTCGGCAGGCCGGCCAGTTCGACGTAGTGCGCGATGGCTTTGGCGTGATCGGCATTCATGTGCTCGACCATGCTCACTTCGGCTTTGCCGGCAAACGGGTTGGCCAGGGTCAGGTGATCGACCCAATGAATCGCGCCGAAGCCGCCGATGTAGCGGTGACGCACGGGTTTGAGCACCCAGAAATCGAAATCGTGAGCCTTGTGATAGCTCTGCGATTCCGGGAAATAGCGGTAGTAACGCTCGGCAGCCGCTTCAATGGCCGCCTCGTCTTCTAGCTTTTCTGCTTCGGCGAGGTACGTCAGCCGACCAACGGCTTGCACGTCATCGGCCTCACGCTCGCCCACGAACAATGAGCATTTCGGATCTTTTTGCAGGTTATGAGTGTGCTGAGCGATGCGACTGATAAGGATCAGCGGCCGGCCCTGGTCATCCAGACAGTAGGGAACCACTGAGCCAAACGGGTAACCCGGCATGGACTTGGAATGGGTCGACAGCACCCCACGGTATTCCTTGAGAAGCAATTCTCGGGCATTCTTGGCCGCTTCAACGCTCAATTTATGACTCCTTATATAGAATCCGTCATAAAAACGGACAGGCACCTGGGGATAAGTATCCAGCACGCCATCGGGGCAGTTCTCATGTGCAGCCAGGCCACGCCAGGTGCAGATCGAGAGGCCCTCTTCAAGGAAACCACTCTGACCTGCTATTGGGGCATGCGAATGCAACTCACTGACAAAGTAATCATTATCACTGGCGGTTGCCAGGGTTTAGGTCGTTCCATGGCCGAGTATTTCGCCGCCAAAGGCGCGAAGCTGGCGCTGGTGGACCTGAACCAGGAAAAGCTCGACGACACCGTCGCGGCGTGCAAGGCCAAGGGTGCCGAAGCGCGCAGCTACCTGTGCAACGTCGCCAACGAAGAGCAAGTGAGCGACATGGTCGCCCGGGTTGCTGAAGATTTCGGCGCGATCCATGGCCTGATCAACAACGCGGGCATCTTGCGTGACGGCCTGCTGCTGAAGGTCAAGGACGGCGAAATGACCAAGATGAGCCTGGCCCAATGGCAGGCGGTCATCGACGTCAACCTGACCGGCGTGTTCCTGTGCACCCGCGAAGTCGCGGCCAAAATGGTCGAGCTAAAAAACAGCGGCGCGATCATCAATATCTCGTCGATTTCCCGCGCTGGCAACGTCGGCCAGACCAACTACTCCGCCGCCAAGGCTGGCGTGGCAGCGGCCACCGTGACTTGGGCCAAGGAACTGGCGCGCTACGGCATCCGCGTGGCAGGCATTGCACCGGGTTTTATCGAGACCGAGATGACGTTGGGCATGAAGCCCGAAGCACTGGAGAAAATGACGGCCGGTATTCCGCTCAAGCGCATGGGCAAACCGGAAGAGATCGCCCATTCGGCGGCGTACATTTTCGAGAATGACTACTACACCGGCCGGATCCTGGAGATGGATGGCGGGTTGCGTATCTAACGCCCCCAAAACCCTGTAGCAGCTGCCGAGGTACGAGGCTGCGTTGCGTGTCCGCAGGACCGCCCTCGGGAGCCGCTGCGCAGCCCAACGCAGCCTCGTGCCTCGGCAGCTGCTACAACATCTATTCAGCGAATCAATCGTCACTGACGCTGATGTTCGGCATCGCCGGCGATACCGCTTCCTGCAACACGATCCGCGCACCGACATGGCGGGCCAGTTCCTGATACACCATGGCAATCTGGCTGTCCGGCTCGGCGATCACCGTCGGTTTGCCGCCATCGGCCTGCTCGCGGATAACCATCGACAGCGGCAACGAGGCCAGCAGTTCAACGCCATACTGATTGGCCAGCTTCACACCACCGCCTTCACCGAACAAATGCTCGGCATGCCCGCAGTTGGAGCAGATGTGCACGGCCATGTTTTCGACCACGCCCAGCACCGGGATGTTGACCTTGCGGAACATCTCCACGCCCTTGCGCGCGTCCAGCAACGCCAGATCTTGCGGGGTCGTGACGATTACTGCACCGGCCACCGGGACTTTCTGTGCCAGGGTCAACTGAATGTCACCCGTGCCTGGCGGCATGTCGATGACCAGGTAATCCAGGTCGCCCCACGCAGTCTGGGTCACCAGTTGCAGCAGCGCACCGGACACCATCGGCCCACGCCAGACCATCGGAGTGTTGTCGTCGGTCAGGAACGCCATCGACATCACTTCAACGCCATGGGACTCGATCGGCACGAACCACTTCTGATCCTTGACCTTTGGTCGGGTGCCTTCAGCGATGCCGAACATGATGCCCTGGCTTGGACCGTAGATGTCCGCGTCGAGAATCCCCACTTTGGCGCCTTCACGGGCCAGCGCCAGCGCCAGGTTCGCAGCGGTGGTGGATTTGCCCACGCCACCCTTGCCAGACGCCACGGCCACCACGTTTTTCACGTTCGCCAGCCCCGGGATCTGCGCCTGAGCCTTGTGTGCGGCAATCACGCTGGTGATGTCGACGCGAGCAGACGTCACGCCGTCCAGGCCTTCGATGGCCATTTGCAGCATCTGTGACCAGCCGCTCTTGAACAGGCCGGCGGCGTAACCCAACTCCAACTGGACACTGACGCGATCGCCCTGGATGTCGATGTTGCGCACACACCCGGCGCTGACCGGGTCCTGGTTCAGGTAAGGGTCGGTGTATTGGCGAAGGACGGCTTCCACCGCTGCGCGATTGACGGCGCTCATGGGCAACTCCGATAGCAAGACAGGAAAATCAGGCAGGTATCCTACCTGTTCTGTTGGCCGGACGGCATGCTTTCAGGACGTGACAATTATCCTGTGGCCAGATGCAACCTGTAGCAGCTGGCGAAGCCTGCGTTCGACTGCGAAGCAGTCGTGTATCCCGGCAACCCGGATGACCTGAAACACCGCGGTGTCCGGTTTTACGACGGCTTCGCCGCCGGACGCAGCCTTCGGCAGCTGCTACAAAGGTCCGCGGTGCCGGTCGCGGGGGTGAAAAATATGTGCCGGCGCTTTATAGTGGCCGACCTCCGTTTCATCAAGTAGCCGAGCCCCATGTCCGAGCCACGCAAGATCCTCGTCACCAGCGCCCTGCCCTACGCCAATGGTTCGATCCATCTTGGCCACATGCTGGAATACATCCAGACCGATATGTGGGTGCGTTTCCAGAAGCACCGCGGCAATCAATGCATTTATGTCTGCGCCGACGACGCCCACGGTTCGGCGATCATGTTGCGCGCGGAAAAGGAAGGCATCACCCCGGAACAACTGATCGCCAACGTCCAGGCTGAACACAGCGCCGACTTTGCCGAGTTCCTGGTGGACTTCGACAACTTCCACTCCACTCACGCAGAAGAAAACCGTGAGCTGTCGAGCCAGATCTACCTGAAGCTGCGCGACGCCGGGCACATTGCCCAGCGCTCGATCACGCAATACTTCGACCCTGAAAAGAAAATGTTCCTGGCCGACCGCTTCATCAAGGGCACTTGCCCGAAATGCGGCACCGAAGACCAGTACGGCGACAACTGCGAAAAATGCGGTGCGACCTACGCGCCGACTGATCTGAAGGATCCGAAGTCGGCCATCTCTGGCGCCACGCCGGTGCTCAAGGATTCCCAACACTTCTTCTTCAAGCTGCCGGACTTCCAGGAGATGCTGCAAACCTGGACCCGCAGCGGCACGCTGCAAGACGCCGTCGCCAACAAGATCGCCGAATGGCTGGATGCCGGCCTGCAACAGTGGGACATCTCCCGCGATGCGCCGTACTTCGGCTTCGAGATCCCCGGCGAGCCAGGCAAGTACTTCTACGTGTGGCTGGACGCGCCGATCGGCTATATGGCCAGCTTCAAGAACCTGTGCAGCCGCACGCCGGATCTGGACTTCGACGCGTTCTGGGGCAAGGACTCCACCGCCGAGCTGTACCATTTCATCGGCAAGGACATCGTCAACTTCCACGCCCTGTTCTGGCCAGCCATGCTCGAAGGCGCCGGTTTCCGTAAACCGACCGGCATCAACGTCCACGGCTACCTGACCGTCAACGGTCAGAAAATGTCCAAATCGCGCGGCACCTTCATCAAGGCCCGGACTTACCTGGATCACCTGTCGCCGGAATACCTGCGTTATTACTACGCGGCCAAGTTGAGCCGTGGCGTCGACGATCTGGACCTGAACCTTGAGGACTTCGTGCAGAAGGTCAACTCGGACCTGGTCGGCAAAGTCGTCAACATTGCCAGCCGTTGCGCCGGGTTCATCCACAAGGGCAACGCCGGTGTACTGGTGGCCGGCAATGCCGCTCCAGAGCTGACTGACGCGTTCCTGGCGGCGGCGCCGAGCATTGCCGAGGCTTACGAGGCTCGCGACTTCGCCCGCGCCATGCGTGAAATCATGGGCCTGGCCGACCGTGCCAACGCCTGGATCGCTGACAAGGCCCCGTGGTCGCTGAACAAACAGGAAGGCAAGCAGGACGAAGTCCAGGCTATCTGCGCGCTGGGCGTCAACCTGTTCCGCCAGTTGGTGATCTTCCTCAAGCCGGTCCTGCCGTTGCTGGCCGCCGATGCCGAGGCGTTCCTGAACGTCGCGCCACTGACCTGGAACGATCACGCAACCTTGCTCAGCAACCATCAGCTGAACGAGTTCAAGCCGTTGATGACCCGCATCGACCCGGTGAAAGTGCAAGCCATGTCCGACGCCTCGAAAGAAGACCTGACCGCCAGCCAGACCGACACTGGCGAGGCAGCACCTGCCGGCAACGGCGAGCTGGCCAAGGATCCGCTGTCGCCGCAGATCGAGTTCGACGCCTTTGCTGCCGTCGATCTGCGCGTCGCACTGATCCTCAAGGCCGAACACGTGGAAGGCGCGGACAAGCTGTTGCGCCTGACCCTGGACATCGGTGACGAACAACGCAACGTGTTCTCCGGGATCAAGAGCGCTTATCCGGACCCGTCCAAGCTCAATGGTCGCCTGACCATGATGATCGCCAACCTCAAGCCACGGAAAATGAAGTTCGGCATTTCCGAAGGCATGGTGATGGCGGCCGGCCCTGGCGGTGAAGAAATCTACCTGCTCAGCCCTGATAGCGGCGCCAAGCCGGGTCAGCGCATCAAGTAAACGTGTTGCAGTAAACCGATCCCACAGTCGTGCATGACGCGACTGTGGGATTTTCATATCTGGCCCCCCCTCCGTCCTTGCCGGATAATGCCTAAGCTTTTTAGACCGCTGAGTTAAAAAGCCCCCGTTCTTGCCGGCACGATCATGACCGAAATACTGCTTACGCTTATCAGCGCTGCCCTGATCAACAACGTCGTGTTGCACTGGCCGCTGGGCGTCGATCCACTGGTGGGCAATGAGCATCGGCAAGTCCATGCGCTGGGTATAGCGACGGCATGCCTGACGCTGATCGTCGGCCTGTCGGGCTATTTGGCCAACCGTTGGTTGCTGGTGCCGCTGGATCTGACATCACTGCGTCTATTCGTGTTCTTGCCATTGAGCGTTCTGCTGATTGGGCCATTGTTGAAAGCACTGTCACGGTTACTGCCGACACTGGCGTTCGACGGCCTCTGGCCACTGCTGGCAGGCAACGCGGGCGTGCTCGGCCTGACGCTGCTCAACGCCCAGGACGACAAAGGATTCTTTCACGCAACCGCCCTGAGCCTCGGCACCGGGCTGGGGTTTTGGCTGGTGCTGAGCCTGTTCAGCGATTTGCGCCAGCGCACACTCGATAACGATATTCCCCTGCCCTTTCGAGGCCTGCCGATCGAGTTGATCGGCGCCGGACTGATTGCAGTGGCATTTCTCGGATTTAGCGGACTGATCAAAACATGAGTCTGATTCAACGCATCGATACCCTCTTGCCCCAGACTCAGTGCGGCAAGTGTGGCCACCCCGGATGCAAGCCCTACGCCGAAGGCATCGCCAGCGGTGAGCCGATCAACAAATGCCCGCCCGGCGGCAGCGAAACCATCAAGGCCCTGGCCGAGTTGCTGAAAATACCGGTGCTGGAACTGGACATCAGTCGTGGCTCGGCCCCGGCGCAGATAGCCTACATTCGTGAAGCCGAATGCATCGGCTGCACGAAATGCATCCAGGCTTGCCCGGTTGACGCCATCGTCGGCGCGGCCAAGTTGATGCACACAGTGATCGTCGATGAATGCACCGGTTGCGACCTGTGTGTGGCGCCCTGCCCGGTGGACTGCATTGAGATGCGACCGCTGCCGCTAGACACGGTGCTGCCGATTGTCGGCGGACTGGCCACAAGCCTTGAAGAGCAACAGGCACGCGCCGCCAAGCGCAACCGGGCACGACGCCGATTTGAACAGCGCAATGCCCGCCTGCAGCGCGAAGAGGAACAAAAACTCGCTGAACGCCAGGCCCGTGCCCAACGCTCCGTTGTGCACAGTGAAGCGCCTACGACCGACCCGGTACAGGCAGCCCTTGAACGCGTGCGCGCACAAAAAGCGGCCAACGCCGATGCCACGTTGAAAAAGGCCAAGATCGACCTGGCGATGAGTCGGGCGCAACTGAACAAGTCGCTCAAGGCCTTCGGGCATCCACCGACCTTCGAGCAGCAGTCGCAACTGATCGTGTTGCAACAACAATTCGAGGTGGCCGAGCAGGCCTTGGCGCAACTGGAAAGCATTTCACCGCCACCCGCTGCGCCAACCATTGCACCGGCGAAGGACGCCGATCTCAAACGCGCGAAGATCCAGTTGGCCATGCGTCGCGCCGAACTCAAGAAAGCCCAGGCCAGCGAAGCACCGGCCGAGCAGATCGAAGCCCTGCAACGTGCACTCGGCGAAGCGGAACATGCTTTGCACGCCGCTGAAGCAGCGAGCGACCAACCTCTACCGGACCTGGTGCGCGTCGAAAAACGTCCCATCGACAGCCAGCTTCGACAACTGAAAACCGAGCTGGCCTACGCCCGTGCCGACGTCAGCAAGCTTGAACGAAGCGTCGACACCCCGAGCGAATTGATCGACAAGGCTCGCGCGCGGCTGCTGGAAGCACAGCGTCAGGTGGATGCCTATGTCGCCCCTTGAGCCGGTGGACGAACGCCTCCAGCAGGCCATGAAGCTGGTATTACTGGCGACCGTGCCGGGGATGCTGACGCTGTTTTGGCTGTATGGCTGGGGCGTATTGATCAATCTGATACTGACGGCGGTGACCGCGTTGGCTGTTGAGGGCGCCGTGATGCGACTGCGCCAGCGCCCGCTCATGCCAACCTTGAGCGACGGTAGCGCGCTGGTCAGTGCGACCCTGCTGGCGGCGGCCTTGCCCCCTTACTGCCCGTGGTGGCTGACGGTCTGTGCGTCGGCGTTCGCACTTCTGGGCAAACAGTTGTATGGCGGCGTCGGCAAAAATCCGTTTAACCCGGCGATGCTCGGATTCGCCTTGGTGCTGGTGACCTTTCCTCAGCAAATGACGCACTGGCCGTCCTCCCACGGCATGGATCTGCTCGGCGGCTTGCAACACATTTTCGGCTTCAGCCTCGGCCAGACACCGGACGCCTGGGTGCAGGCCACTGCGCTGGATAGCCTGCGCATCAATAAAAGCCTGACCATGGATGAACTCTTCGCCGGCAACCCGGCGTTTGGCCATTTCGGCGGGCGCGGCGTGGAATGGGTCAACCTGGCCTTTCTGGCTGGCGGTGCATTTCTGCTGCAACGGCGGGTGTTCGGCTGGCATGCGCCGGTCGGCATGCTCGCGAGTCTGTTCGTCATCAGCCTGCTGTGCTGGAACGGTTCGGGTTCCGACTCCCACGGCTCACCGCTGTTTCATCTGCTCACCGGCGCCACCCTGCTGGGGGCCTTTTTCATTGTCACGGAACCGGTGTCCGGCGCAAAAAGCCCCGGCGCCCGATTGCTCTTTGGCATCGGCGTGGGCTTACTGACTTATCTGATACGCACCTGGGGCGGCTATCCGGATGGCGTGGCATTTGCCGTGCTGTTGATGAACCTGTGTGTGCCGGCGCTGGAGCGTTTTGTCGCGTCCAGGCAGGAGCAAGTAACCCCATGAGCCGCGCATCGAGTGGTGTGATTGTGGTGTTACTGGCCGGACTGGGAATCGGCGCGACCTACCTCGTGCAACAGACCAGCGCACCCCGCATTGCCGCGACACAACGGCTGATCGACAGCCGCAAGCTGCTGGACCTGCTCCCGCCGCAACAGTACGACAATCAACCGCTGGAACAGCCACTTGCCCTCGTCGGCATCCCGTTGGCCAACAGCACACTGCTGGGTGGCTACCTCGCGACCAAGGGCGGCCAACCGAGCGCCGTATTGCTGCGCAGCCAGACCCTGGGCTACGAAGGCTCGATCGAGTTGTTGATCGCCATCGACACTAGCGGCAAGTTACTGGGGGTCAAAACCCTCAAGCAATCGGAAACCCCGGGGTTGGGCGCAAAGATTGCCGAATGGCCCAATGCCTGGCTCCAGGTGTTTGCCGGAAAATCTCGGAACGACCCCGGCGACACGGGCTGGGCGTTGAAAAAGGATCAGGGGCAATTCGATCAGGTGGCGGGCGCCACCATCACCTCAAGAGCGGTGATCAGCGCCATTCATGACGCCTTGCGTTACTTCGATGAACACTCGCAACACATGATCGGGAACAGCGCTCATGACTAAGTCATCGACCCTGCAAAACTCGCTGATGCTTGCGCCCCTGATCGGTGCAACGACCTCCTGGACGGCGGCGCTCGGGCTGTGGCTGATGTTCATCGTAGTCATTAGCGCTTATGGCGTTGGCATGTGGGCCTTGCGATCCCGGCTGCTTCCGTCCGCCCGCTTGCTTGCCTGCATCCTGCTGGCCGCCACGCTGACCAGTTGCGCGCAAATGGCAGCACAGGTCTGGTCGCTTCAATGGCACCAGCCTTTGGCTCTTTACACCGGATTGATTGCCTTGCAATGCGTTGTGCTGGAATACAACGGATTTTTCCAGAGCCCACGCCTTGATCGGCTACGTCTGTGCGCTCTGTTTGGCGTGTTGATGGTGGGCTTGGGTCTGCTGCGCGAACTCATTGGTAATGGTGGCCTGCACCTTGCCACCCTGGCCCCTGGCGGATTCATCCTGCTGGGGGTACTGATCGCTGTACGTCAGGCGTGGGCCCGTTCGACGCCCTCCCATTGATTGACTGTTTTCGAGGAAACGCATCGCCCATGAATGCCGCAAAACGTTTGGAAATTTTCCGCCGGTTTCACGAAGACAATCCGGAGCCGAAGACTGAACTGGCTTATTCATCGCCGTTTGAATTGCTGATTGCAGTGATTCTTTCCGCCCAGTCGACCGATGTCGGCGTCAACAAGGCCACAGCCAAACTCTATCCAGTGGCCAATACGCCAGCGGCGATCCACGCGTTAGGCGTCGAGGGGTTGTCGCAATACATCAAGACCATCGGTTTGTTTAACAGCAAAGCGAAAAACGTGATCGAAACCTGCCGCCTGCTCGTGGAGCGCCATGGCGGCGAAGTACCGCAAACCCGCGAGGAACTGGAAGCGCTGCCCGGCGTCGGTCGCAAGACGGCGAACGTGGTGCTCAATACCGCCTTTCGCCAACTGACCATGGCGGTGGACACCCACATCTTCCGGGTCAGCAATCGCACCGGCATTGCTCCCGGCAAAAATGTGGTCGAGGTGGAGCAGAAACTGATGAAGTTTGTGCCCAGGCAATACCTGCTCGATTCCCACCACTGGTTGATCTTGCATGGGCGTTACGTGTGCCTGGCTCGCAAGCCTCGCTGCGGCAGTTGCCGGATCGAGGATTTGTGCGAATACAAGCACAAGACCTCAGACGATTGAGGCACTATTAAAAATATTGATGTATCGATTGAAAAAATCTTTTTTACCCGCCGGACGATTGCCGATATAAGGGGCGCCAAAGGCAGTCTTAGCCTGGAGTTGACCTTATGAGCACTGGCAAAGAGCAATTGGACGTAGAAGACGACTTCACACCCGTTGAAGCCGATGACGCTGAACCGGTGGTTGAAGTGGCAAAGACCAACCTGAGCAAACGTCGCACCATCGACAATTTGCTGGAGGAGCGCCGACTGCAAAAGCAATTGGCCGATTACGATTTTGACTTGTAGCACTTAAAAGCCTCCCGAAACGGAGGCTTTTTACTAAGTGCCAATTCTTGATGAGCGCCCTCTCATCGTGACCTCGTCAAATGATAGCGACACTTATACCAAGCCATTGCGTTGAGCCAGTTCAATCAGATCGACCAGGGAGCGAGCATTGAGCTTTAACAACAGCCGGGTCTTGTAAGTACTGACGGTTTTATTGCTGAGGAACATTCCATCGGCGATCTCCTTGTTTGTCTTTCCTCTGGCCAACTGTTGCAAGACCATCATTTCGCGCCCCGAAAGGCGATCAACCATATCGGCTTCACTGGCATTTCCAAGGCTGGACCGAACGGTATGCAACGCTTGATTCGGAAAGTAACTGTAGCCTGACAACACGGCTTTTATCGCACTGAGCAATTCAGTGAGGTCCTGCTGTTTGCAGACATAACCGGCAGCCCCCGATTGCATGCAACGCATGGAGAAATGCCCAGGCGCCTGCGAGGTCAGTATCAACACTTTCAGCGGCATCGCCGTCGATGTCAGTCGCGCAATGACTTCCAATCCATCCAGCTTCGGTATTCCAATATCCAGAATGACAATATCCGGCATAAGTTCGCGGGCAAGTTGCAGTGCGTCCACGCCGTTATCTGTTTCTGCAATGACTTCGTAGCCATGTCGCTCCATTAGCATACGTACCGCAAGACGAATGACGGGGTGATCATCCACGATCAGCACTTTATTCATGGGCAAGTCCAATTTCGCTGTTCGAATTTTTAGAGCCCGCACAATAGCCTAGTCGTTTCATCCGTGGCATGCCGCCCCCCTCGGCGACCCGCACCGAAAGACATTCCCTACAAACAAGAAGGATAAGTCTTACAAAAAATGCACAAATACTGTGTGTCTGAAATTTAACCTGCCTGCCAACGCACCGCTTTCAAAATGTTATTTGTATCGATTCACATCGAAGAAATGAAAAAAATACTGAGCGGACGTCCCGGCAAACGATAAAAACTGAACTACGCTCAAGAATCAACCGGTGCGTCAAGATAAAATACTTCGTCCCTGAACGCCAAACACCCCACTCCCGACTCAAACCATTATTAAAAACGAACAATCGGCAACACTTAAATACAAAGGCCCGCCTGATACTTATTAAATACGAATAACAAACACGCCGAAACCACCACAAACCCAGCTACGATAGCAATCACCAACAAACCAAACAAAGGGCACATACCCACAAGCAACTTCACAAACAAATAAACCCACAAACATCAGCAACATAAACCAACCGACAAAACAAACTAACCGAGAAAACTATTATTTATGAGCATAAAACATGATGAAACCCCAAAAAGAATTACCAACCCCATGACAATCATTGCATTGTTCGCAACACTGTCTGAAGCATCAGCAGCTATTTCTCTTCCCTTTCTCGACGATGAAGAGCGCGAGATTTACATCTGGTTCCTTATTAGTTTTCCCTTTTATTTGCTCTTGCTATTCTTTGCCACACTCAATTTCAACTACCGATCACTCTATGCCCCCTCCGATTTTGAGAAAGGAAAGCATTTCATAAAGGTCATGTCCGACGTGGATAAGCCGGACCGCCTCCCCCCGACAGACTCCACCGAGCTGCTGGTCGAGCATCAAGTACGATTACCGACATCGTTCAGAGGCTTGTACATCATCGATGTAAGAAGGATGAGCAAGAAAATGGACTTCAACACCTTGATTGAGGAGGCCCGGCCATCTCAGAGGACCACTGCGAGGTTGACAGTGTTTCTCACCTGTACCGACTCAGAGGCATTGCTGCAGGAAAGCGCGCTCAAGTATTCAAGGCAAGCCAAGAAGCGCCACAGCCCGGTGTTCTGGGTGGCTTACAACGTGAGTTCACAGGATATGACGACTATGGCGTGAGTGCCCGATAGCCGAGGAGGACAACGCTCCAGGATTCAGAGAGAGCAAAAGCAGAAGTCATCGAACGCGTAACAAGAAGAACGCTGGATAAGCAATGTACGGCAGGAACTGCTCCCTTTTCAGATCTGTGGCCTTGTCACCGACAAGGCCACAGCTCTATCACCGCTTCAACGGGCTCAGAAAAGCTTCCGGCCCTTGTTCGCAGCAATGCGCATGCGCAAGGCGTTGAGCTTGATGAAGCCCGCCGCGTCGGCCTGGTTGTAAGCGCCGCCGTCTTCTTCGAAGGTCGCGATGTTGGCATCGAACAACGATTCGTCAGACTTGCGACCGGTCACGATCACGTTGCCCTTGTACAGTTTCAGGCGAACAACACCATTCACGTGGGCCTGGGACGCATCGATCATCTGTTGCAGCATCAGACGCTCAGGGCTCCACCAGTAACCGGTGTAGATCAGGCTGGCGTATTTCGGCATCAGCTCGTCTTTGAGGTGAGCCACTTCACGGTCCAGGGTGATCGATTCGATCGCACGGTGAGCGCGCAGCATGATGGTGCCGCCCGGGGTTTCGTAGCAGCCACGGGACTTCATGCCCACGTAACGGTTCTCGACGATGTCGAGACGACCGATACCGTGTTCGCCACCGATGCGGTTCAGGGTCGCCAGCACGGTGGCCGGGGTCATTTCGACGCCGTCCAGTGCAACGATGTCGCCGTTACGGTAGGTCAGTTCCAGGTACTGAGGCTTGTCTGGAGCGTTCTCCGGGGAGACGGTCCATTTCCACATGTCTTCTTCGTGCTCGGTCCAGGTGTCTTCCAGCACGCCGCCTTCATAGGAGATGTGCAGCAGGTTGGCATCCATCGAGTACGGGGATTTTTTCTTGCCGTGGCGCTCGATCGGGATGTTGTGCTTTTCAGCGTAATCCATCAGCTTTTCACGCGACAGCAGGTCCCATTCGCGCCACGGAGCGATCACTTTCACGCCTGGCTTCAAGGCGTACGCACCCAGTTCGAAACGAACCTGGTCGTTACCCTTGCCGGTGGCGCCATGGGAAATGGCGTCAGCGCCGGTTTCGTTGGCGATTTCGATCAGGCGTTTGGCGATCAACGGGCGAGCGATGGAAGTACCCAGCAGGTACTCGCCTTCGTAAACGGTGTTGGCGCGGAACATCGGGAAAACGAAATCGCGTACGAATTCTTCGCGCAAGTCGTCGATGTAGATCTCTTTGACGCCCATGGCCTGTGCCTTGGCGCGTGCAGGTTCGACCTCTTCGCCCTGACCCAGGTCAGCGGTGAAGGTCACGACTTCACAGTTATAAGTATCCTGCAGCCACTTGAGGATCACCGAAGTGTCCAGGCCGCCGGAATACGCCAGAACGACCTTGTTTACGTCCGCCATGCCATCACTCCACGGGGTTCTACGGAAAGCCGGGAAGTCTACCGCTCAAACGGGACAATTTACAGAGGCGCGACAGCTTATGACGACGAAGCGACAGAATCTGTCGAGAGCGCGACGATGACCGGCAAGTCAGGAAGTGGCCGCCGGCGTGCCTGATGCGATTTGAGGCGCGACTTTATCGGTCGGTGCCACACGCTCCAGACGTACCGCGACCCGGCGATTCTTCGCCCGATTGGTGGCACTGGTGTTCGGCGCCACAGGGTAACGCTCGCCGTGGAAGCGCAGGGTTATCTGCGACTCCTGGATACCGTTGGCCTTGAAAAAGTCCATCACCGCCAACGCGCGGCGGCGTGAGAGCTCACGGTTGGTCAGGCGATTACCGCTGTTGTCGGAGTGCCCGTCGAGCTCAATGTGATTGACCGACGGATCAGCCTTCATGAACTCCAGCATCACCTGCAACTTGGCCTTGGCCTGTGGATCAAGATCGATGCTCTCACCCGGGAAGCCGACTTCGGACTGTTTAACCTGTTCGAAATTCTTTGGCAGCAGGTTCGCCACGCAGCCTTGGTAGTCGTTGAATGCCTTGCTGAACTTGACCGGCAACAGACGCACTTCCGACACCCGGCCATCGCCGGAGGAGTGCCGGACTACCGGACTACGGCCATCGATGAGCCCACTGATCAAGCGCCCGGCCTGAGCTTGCGAGCTGTTGAACAGCACGTTGCCGCTGCCGATCCGCACGGAGCCCAGGTTGATGTCGCCGCGTCCTGGTTGCCAGGGTGCCGCAGCCGCCAGCAAGGTCGCCGAACCACCGCCGATCATCGCGTTGTAGGCTTTCAGACGAAACGTCGCCTGCTCGCCGGCACGGCGAACGAATTCACCCGACCCGAAATCGGTGATCGGCTGAATCAGGCGACATTCGAACTTGTCCCCTTCGACCGTCCACTCAATATTCTCCAGACGGGTCTGGAAAGTGAGCGCCATCGCAGGAAGGCTGGCAAACACACTGAGCAAGGCTAAATAACGCTGGCGCACGGGAGGCTCCACTGGCTTCTGCAACAAAAAGACCGACACACGCGTGTTTACGGCTACGTAGTTCATATCGGTACGTTCCTGCAAAACTTGATAGCGAGTGCCTGCAAGAGTCTTTTCCGGTAGCATTCCCCTGAGTTTGACCCGCCTGGAATCCCCTCATGTCCGACCGCCTGACCCTGCTGCGTCCCGACGACTGGCACATTCATCTTCGCGATGGTGCCGTGTTGACCAATACCGTTGCGGATGTCGCGCGCACCTTTGGTCGCGCGATCATCATGCCCAACCTGGTACCTCCGGTGCGCAACGCCGCTGAAGCCGACGGCTATCGCCAGCGGATTCTCGCTGCACGCCCGGCCGGCAGTCGTTTTGAACCGTTGATGGTGCTCTACCTGACCGACCGCACCCAGCCCGAAGAAATTCGCGAGGCCAAGGCCAGCGGTTTCGTGTACGCCGCCAAGCTGTACCCGGCCGGCGCGACCACAAATTCGGACTCTGGCGTCACCAGCATCGACAAGATTTTCCCTGCACTTGAGGCCATGGCCGAAGTCGGGATGCCGTTGCTGATTCACGGCGAAGTCACCCGTGGCGATGTCGACGTGTTCGACCGCGAAAAAATCTTCATCGATGAGCACATGCGCCGTGTGGTCGAGCGTTTCCCGACGCTCAAAGTGGTGTTCGAACACATCACCACAGCCGACGCCGCGCAGTTCGTCAACGAGGCTTCGGCCAACGTCGGCGCAACCATCACCGCGCATCACCTGCTGTACAACCGCAACCACATGCTGGTGGGCGGAATCCGGCCGCACTTCTATTGCCTGCCGATCCTCAAGCGCAATACGCATCAGGAAGCCCTGCTCGACGCCGCCACCAGCGGCAGCGAAAAGTTCTTCCTCGGCACCGACTCGGCGCCACACGCCCAGCACGCCAAAGAAGCCGCTTGCGGTTGCGCCGGTTGCTACACCGCTTTTGCTGCGATCGAGATGTACGCCGAAGCGTTCGAACAGCGCAATGCGCTGGACAAGCTCGAAGCGTTCGCCAGCCTCAACGGCCCGCGCTTCTATGGCCTGCCAGCGAACACCGACCGCATTACTTTGGTCCGCGAAGAGTGGACCGCCCCATCCAGCCTGCCATTTGGCGAGCTGACTGTTATCCCGCTGCGCGCCGGTGAAAAACTGCGCTGGCGCCTGCTGGAGGAACACGCGTGAGTGAAGACCATTTCGACGACGAACAGGACGGTCAAGGCGGCGGAGGCGGTCCTCGTCATCCGATGGCAGCCAGATTCCGTGGCTACCTGCCAGTTGTCGTCGACGTAGAAACCGGTGGTTTCAACTCGGCCACCGATGCCCTGCTGGAAATTGCTGCAACTACCATCGCGATGGATGACAAAGGGTTTGTGTACCCCGACCACACTTACTTCTTTCGTGTAGAGCCGTTTGAAGGCGCGAACATCGAAGCCGCCGCGCTGGAGTTCACCGGGATCAAGCTCGATCATCCGCTGCGCATGGCGGTGAGCGAAGAAGCTGCACTCACCGATATCTTTCGTGGCATCCGCAAGGCCCTGAAAGCCAACAGTTGCAAACGGGCGATTCTGGTTGGGCACAACAGCAGCTTTGACCTGGGCTTCCTCAACGCAGCGGTCGCACGCCTGGACATGAAACGTAACCCGTTTCATCCATTCTCCAGCTTCGACACCGCCACCCTTGCCGGTCTGGCTTACGGTCAAACCGTACTGGCCAAGGCTTGCCAGGCGGCGGATATCGACTTCGACGGTCGTGAGGCTCATTCAGCTCGCTACGACACCGAGAAGACGGCCGAGCTGTTCTGCGGCATCGTCAATCGCTGGAAAGAAATGGGCGGCTGGGAAGACTTCAACGACTGATCTGTCGTCAGGTTTATCCCGCGCATAAAAAAACCGGCCTCAAGGGCCGGTTTTTTTATGCCTCGAACCTGCCTTACAGCGCAGCAGCGTTCTCGGTCAGGTAAGCCGCAACGCCTTCGGTCGAAGCGGTCATGCCTTTGTCGCCTTTTTTCCAGTTGGCAGGGCAAACTTCGCCGTGCTCTTCGTGGAATTGCAGAGCGTCGACCAGACGGACCAGCTCTTCGATGTTACGGCCCAGCGGCAGGTCGTTGATGATCTGCGAACGGACAACGCCTTTGTCGTCGATCAGGAACGCGCCACGGAAAGCCACGCCACCTTCGGACTCAACGTCGTAGGCCTTGGCGATCTCGTGCTTGATGTCGGCAGCCATGGTGTAACGAACTTCGCCGATACCACCGTTGTTTACCGGGGTGTTACGCCAGGCGTTGTGGGTGAAGTGCGAGTCGATGGACACGGCGATCACTTCAACGTTGCGGGACTTGAAGTCAGCCATGCGGTTGTCCAGAGCGATCAGCTCGGACGGGCAAACGAAGGTGAAGTCCAGTGGGTAGAAGAACACCAGGCCGTATTTGCCTTTGATGGCCGACGACAGGGTGAAGCTGTCTACGATTTCGCCATTGCCGAGGACGGCTGGAACGGTGAAGTCCGGGGCTTGTTTGCCTACGAGTACGCTCATTGGATATCTCCTGGTCTATTAACGTGAAGAACTGGATTCGCATCAGCCTGCCACCCTCAGGCGACAGCCCTGTGACACGATCCCCTTCGCAAGGACCGCACATCATACACGGCGTATTTGAGCTGTCCTCAACGGATTTTGCAGGAGCGTCCAATTTCCAGTCATGTCAGTGACTGGCAGATTGCCAGGCAAAAACCGTTCGTCGGTCACGTGCGCTTATAACGTGAAGCTTTCAGAAAGCACTTTGACAATCATTCTCGTTAACATTAAGATCCATCGCAATTGAGTCACAACCAACGACGGTTTTCACTTATGTATGTCTGCCTCTGCACTGGCGTCACCGACGGTCAAATCCGCGATGCAATCTATGAGGGTTGCTGCAGCTACAAAGAAGTCCGTCAGGCCACCGGCGTTGCCAGCCAATGCGGCAAATGCGCCTGCCTTGCAAAGGAAGTGGTGCGTGAAACCCTGACCAAATTGCAATCGGCCCAGGCAGCCATTCCCTTCCCTGTCGAATTTACTGCCGCGTAAATACCCCATTTCAAAGAACCGGACTTAAAGTCCGGTTTTTTTATGCCTGAAAATCAACCGCTTACGCTCTAGACGCGGAACACAAACATTCTTATTCCGATTAATTTTCATATAAGTTTCAATAACTTAGGTTTGACACTCTTACATGCGCGGCTCAAACTCTTGCTTTATAGACAGCTACTTAGGGCAGGATCCCATCATGAAAGGCGACGTTACAGTCATCCAGCATCTCAACAAAATTCTTGCCAATGAGCTGGTCGCAATCAATCAATACTTTTTGCATGCGCGCATGTACGAAGATTGGGGCCTGAACAAGCTGGGCAAGCACGAGTACCACGAATCCATCGACGAGATGAAGCACGCGGACAAGCTGATCAAGCGCATCCTGTTCCTTGAAGGCCTGCCGAACGTCCAGGACTTGGGCAAGCTGCACATCGGCGAGCACACCAAGGAAATGCTTGAGTGTGACCTGCGTATTGAACGCATCGGCCATGCCGACCTGAAAGTCGCTATCGCTCATTGCGAAACCGTTGGCGACTTCGGTAGCCGCGAACTGCTCGAAGACATTCTTGAATCCGAAGAAGAACATATCGACTGGCTGGAAACCCAATTGGGCCTGATCGATAAAGTCGGTCTTGAGAACTATCTGCAATCGCAGATGGGCGAAGACGAGTAAGTTAGCGCCCGCTAAACGCGAGACAATAAAAAGCCCCGCACTCTTTTATAGAGGCGGGGCTTTTTTATGCCCTGTAGGAGCATGGTTTGCCAGCGATGAACGATGACGCGGTGTTCTTGCTAAACCGCGGCGCCTGTATCGCGAGCAAGCTTTGCTCCTACAGAGACCGAATCAGGCTTCGGTCTTGTTGGCAGCTGCTGCTTCAACAGCGGCTTTGATCGTGGTCTGCAACGAACCGTCAGCAGCCATTTCAGTCATGATGTCGCTACCACCCACCAGCTCGCCACCCACCCACAGTTGCGGGAAAGTTGGCCAGTTGGCGTACTTTGGCAGGTTCGCGCGGATTTCCGGGTTCTGCAGGATATCCACGTACGCAAACTTTTCGCCACATGCCATCACGGCCTGTGCGGCTTTCGCGGAGAAGCCACACTGCGGGGCATTCGGCGAACCTTTCATGTAAAGCAGAATGGTGTTGTTAGCAATCTGCTCTTTAATCGTTTCGATGATATCCATGGAGCACCTCGGCTGAACTTTCCGACTCAGAGGTCGGCACGGTGGCGCATTGTAACGGAAACCCGAGCGCCATGCTCGGCCTCCCCGACAGACACGATCACGCCGCTGCCACTGTCACCGGTACGCCGTTCAACGCCGCATTCCCCGACAGCTCGTCGAGCTGACACTCGTCAGTCAGATCGTTGGCGCTGGAACCCGGTTGACCGCTGGCGATCGTCATCTGCACACCCGGCCGTGCGTGGCCCCAGCCGTGAGGCAGGCTGACCACGCCTTTCATCATGTCCAGGCTGGCGACCACTTCCACTTCGATCATGCCGACCCGCGAGCTGACCCGCACACGCTGCCCATCGTTGAGCCCGCGACTGGCCAGGTCGTCCGGGTGCATCAGCAATTGATGCCGCGGCTTACCCTTCACCAGTCGGTGATAGTTGTGCATCCACGAGTTGTTGCTGCGCACATGACGGCGGCCAATCATCAGCAATTCATCGGCTGCCGGTGCTTGCAGCGCGGCGAAACGTGCCAGGTCGGCAAGGATCGGTGCCGGAGCTGCCTGCACGTGCTGATTGGCGGTTTTCAGGCGCGGCGCCAGGTTGGACTTCAGCGCACCCAAATCCACCCCATGCGGATGATCGAACAAGGTTGCCAGTGACAGTTTCTGTGCCGAAGCATCGCCATACAGCCCCATGCGCAATCCACGGTCGATCATTTGCGCAGGCGCGATGGTCGGCTTCAGTTCCTTGCCGGTCCTGGCGGCAAATGCCTTGGCCAGACCGACAAAGATCTCCCAGTCATGCAAGGCACCTTCGGGCTTGGCCAGAATCGCGCGATTGAAGCGTGTCACGTTGCGCACCGCGAACATGTTGAACGTTGTGTCGTAGTGATCGTTTTCCAGGGCAGACGTCGACGGCAGGATCAGGTCGGCATAGCGCGTGGTTTCGTTGATGTACAAGTCGACGCTGACCATGAACTCCAGACCGTCCAGCGCTTGCTCCAGCTGCCGGCCATTGGGCGTGGACAACACCGGATTACCGGCGACCGTGATGAGCGCACGCACCTGCCCTTCCCCTTCGGTGAGCATCTCTTCGGCGAGCGCCGACACCGGCAACTCACCGGCGTACTCTGGACGACCGGACACGCGGCTCTGCCATTGATTGAAGTGCCCGCCCGAGGTGGAGGCCACCAAGTCCACCGCCGGTTCGGTGCACAGTGCGCCACCGACCCGATCAAGGTTGCCGGTGACCAGATTGATCAATTGCACCAGCCAATGGCACAGCGTACCGAACGCTTGCGTCGAGACGCCCATGCGGCCATAGCAAACCGCAGTCTTCGCCGCCGCAAAATCCCGCGCCAGCTGGCGAATCATTTCTGCCGGCACTGCGCACAGCGGGCTCATGGCTTCGGCGGTGAAGCTGGCGATGGCCTGACGCACGTCTTCCAGACCGTCCACCGGCAAATGGCTGTCGCGGGTCAACTGTTCAGTAAACAGGGTATTGAGCACGCCGAACAACAAGGCCGCATCGCCACCGGGACGCACAAACAAATGTTGATCGGCCATCGCTGCCGTTTCGCTACGGCGCGGATCGACCACCACCACTTTGCCGCCCCGTGCCTGAATCGCCTTCAGGCGTTTTTCCACATCCGGCACGGTCATGATGCTGCCATTGGAGGCCAGCGGGTTGCCACCCAGGATCAGCATGAAATCGGTGTGATCGATGTCCGGGATGGGCAACAGCAATCCATGGCCGTACATCAAATGACTGGTCAGGTGATGCGGCAACTGGTCGACCGAGGTCGCGGAAAACCGGTTGCGGGTCTTCAGCAGGCCAAGGAAATAATTGCTATGAGTCATCAACCCGTAGTTATGCACGCTGGGATTGCCTTGATACACCGCCACCGCATTCTGCCCGTGCCGCTCCTGAATCACCGCCAGGCGTTCGGCTACGAGATCGAAGGCGTCTTCCCACGCGATAGGCTGCCATTCGCTGCCCACACGCAGCATCGGCTGACGCAGACGGTCCGGATCATTCTGTATGTCTTGCAGCGCCACTGCTTTGGGACAGATATGCCCACGGCTGAACGTATCTTGCGGGTCACCCTTGATCGAGGTGATTTGCACGCCGCCACCTTCAACCTCAGAGGTTTCGATGGTCAGGCCGCAGATGGCTTCGCACAGGTGGCACGCACGGTGATGGAGAGTCTTGGTCATGGCCAGTCTCTGTCTTGTTCTGGGCGGGCAATAGCGGCCGCGGGAACAAAACTATGGCGCCAGACCCGCGACTGCGCCAGCGACGTTCGTCTTGTGAATCGCCGACTATCAGGCCA
The DNA here is from genome assembly GCF_054668335.1 of Pseudomonas sp. S2_F03. NCBI lineage: Bacteria > Pseudomonadati > Pseudomonadota > Gammaproteobacteria > Pseudomonadales > Pseudomonadaceae > Pseudomonas > Pseudomonas sp. S2_F03. The sequence continues at coordinate 1,689,201 of NZ_CP162759.1, forward strand.
GCCGATGACTGCTGCTGATTAACTCGACGGCAGCCTGGGCGGGGGCTGCAGCTGGATTTCCTGAAGGGTTTCAATCTGTTCCTGGGAGACATAGACGCCCGTGAGCTCGCCAATCAGTCGCCAATGTTCATCGAGCCCCGAGCTGATGGTTGCCATGCGGTCGATCATCCGTCGTCCGGCGGCCCGCGTGACTTCGTCTTCGCTGCGCAACAGTTCGAAAGACATGGACGTCATGGACGCGGTCAGGTGAGTCAGTGAGCGGGCGGTGAGGCCGAGTAATTCCATCAACTGCTGTTCTTTCGATTCCATTTCGAATGCTTCCTGCGTCGCTCGTGACTTATTTATAACCCAGCACTTTGCATTAGCAAGTGTTTCAGTGAAGGCACAGTGCCATCAATTACTGCGAATGTCAGGTCAGAAACCGACCGCCGCAGCACCATCCCCGCCCCGCTTGATTGCAAAGCCCCGCAGCCCCGGTGTACAAATGAGCGGCTGCTGTCAGGAAAAAGGCTTCAAAAGCGCTATGGCGATCAGCCTGTAGCCTCTATGAAATCCCATAAAAACCGTAGCCCTATTGGTAAGACGCGACATTTAATTATAAGATCGCGCCTTCCCCTATTTCGTCGCCCCGTGCGGCTTACGCCGCAGGTCTCGCCCGTTGTTCCGTTAAACAAGGCTTTGAGCATCTGCGGTTTGTAGCAAAAAGGTAGTCAATGATGAGCGCAAGGCACTTTCTCTCCCTGATGGATTGCACGCCCGAAGAGCTGGTCAGCGTGATCCGTCGAGGCGTTGAGCTCAAGGACCTGCGTAACCGCGGCGTACTGTTCGAGCCTTTGAAAAACCGCGTCCTGGGGATGATTTTCGAGAAGTCCTCGACCCGCACCCGGATCTCGTTCGAAGCCGGCATGATTCAGCTCGGTGGCCAGGCGATCTTCCTTTCGCCGCGCGACACCCAACTGGGCCGTGGCGAGCCGATCGGTGACTGCGCGATCGTCATGTCGAGCATGCTCGACGCAGTGATGATCCGAACCTTTGCTCACAGCACCCTGACCGAATTCGCCGCCAACTCCCGCGTACCGGTGATCAATGGCCTGTCCGATGACTTGCACCCGTGCCAGTTGCTGGCCGACATGCAAACCTTCCTCGAACATCGCGGCTCGATCCAGGGCAAGACCGTGGCCTGGATCGGCGACGGCAACAACATGTGCAACAGCTATATAGAAGCGGCGATCCAGTTCGACTTCCAGCTGCGCATTGCCTGCCCTGAAGGGTATGAACCCAACCGCGAATTCGTGGCCAGGGCCGGTGATCGCGTGACGATCGTCCGCGATCCAAAGGACGCCGTGCGCGGCGCCCACCTGGTGAGCACCGACGTCTGGACCTCCATGGGCCAGGAAGAAGAAACCGCCAAGCGTTTGAAGCTGTTCGCGCCCTACCAGGTCAATCGCGCCCTGCTGGACCTGGCCGCAGACGATGTGCTGTTCATGCATTGCCTGCCGGCCCACCGCGGCGAAGAAATCAGTCTCGACCTGCTGGATGACCCGCGCTCCGTCGCCTGGGATCAAGCAGAAAACCGTCTCCACGCACAGAAGGCCCTGCTTGAGTTCCTCGTCGAACCGGCATATCACCACGCATGAGCCATGAATTACTGCTGAACCTGCGCAACCTCGCTTGCGGCTACCAAGATCAACGTGTGGTGCAGAACCTCAATCTGCACCTCAACGCCGGCGACATCGGCTGCCTGCTCGGCTCCTCGGGGTGCGGCAAGACCACCACCCTGCGGGCGATTGCCGGGTTTGAACCGGTGCATGAAGGTGAAATTACCCTGGCCGGCGAGACGATCTCCCGCGCCGGTTTCACCCTCGCCCCAGAGAAACGCCGGATCGGCATGGTGTTCCAGGACTACGCGCTGTTTCCGCATTTGAGCGTCGCCGAGAACATCGCCTTCGGGATCCGCAAGCACCCGCAAAAGGATCGTGTCACCGAAGAACTGCTCGAACTGGTCAACCTGAAAAACCTCGGCAAGCGTTTCCCGCACGAGCTTTCCGGCGGTCAGCAACAACGAGTTGCCCTGGCCCGCGCACTGGCGCCAGAACCACAACTGCTACTGCTCGACGAACCGTTTTCCAACCTCGATGGCGAGCTGCGCCGCAAGCTCAGCCATGAGGTGCGCGACATTCTCAAGGCGCGTGGCACCAGCGCGATTCTGGTGACCCACGATCAGGAAGAAGCGTTCGCCGTGAGCGATCATATCGGCGTGTTCAAGGAAGGGCGCCTGGAACAATGGGATACGCCCTACAACCTTTATCACGAACCGCAAACACCGTTCGTGGCCAGTTTTATTGGCCAGGGTTACTTCATCCGTGGCCAACTCAGCAGCCCGGAATCGGTACAGACCGAGTTGGGTGAGCTACGCGGCAATCGGGCCTACACCTGGCCGATGGGCGGCGCGGTAGACGTACTGCTGCGTCCGGACGATATCGTCTACGCGCCGGACAGTTCGTTGAAAGCACGCATTGTTGGCAAGTCGTTCCAGGGTGCGTCGACGCTGTATCGGTTGCAGATGCCGACCGGGGCGCAGCTGGAATCGATATTCCCCAGCCATGTCGATCGTCAGGTCGGCGCTGATGTCGGCATTCGTGTTGCAGCTGAGCATCTGGTGTTGTTTCAGGCGGCGGGCAGTACAGCCGCGCAGATTCCTGCCGTTGAATCAGGCGTGCGCCGCTACAGCACCACCAACTGACTCCCCCGCTTCTGTAGGAGCAAAGCTTGCTCGCGATAGCATCGCTGCGGTTTAGCTGACGCACCGCGTCATCGTTCATCGCGAGCAAGCTTTGCTCCTACAAAGATCAGCGTTAGGCCAATCTCAGCGTTCCGCTCGCAACCAGCGTTGCATTCCCGCCGATTTTTACCCGATCGCCTTCCAACCGACAGAACAACTCCCCACCTCGTTTCGAACACTGATACGCGGTCAGGCTCGTTTTACCCAGCCGTTTCGACCAATACGGAATCAGGCTGCAATGGGTCGAGCCAGTCACCGGGTCTTCGTTGATGCCAATCGCTGGCGCGAAATAGCGGGAGACAAAATCATGCTTGTTGCCTTTGGCGGTCACAATCGCCCCGGGCCACGGCAGCGTCGCCAAGGCGACCATGTCCGGCTGGCAATCCAGTACAGCCTGTTCGGACTCCAGCACCACAAACAGCTCATTGGAACCCAGCACATCGACCGCAGCCACACCCAACGCGCGCTCGACGTCCAGGGTGACACCCACTTCTGAGGGCGTGATCGCCGGGAAGTCCAACCACAAGCGCTCGCCATCGCGACTCACGCTCAACGGGCCGGACTTGCAAATGAAGTCCAGACGCTCGGCCGGCTCTTTATAGACCTCAAACAACACATAGGCGCTGGCCAGCGTCGCATGCCCACACAGTGGCACTTCAGTCGTCGGGGTAAACCAGCGGATATGCCAATGCTGTCCTTCACGCACCACGAAGGCGGTTTCGGCGAGATTGTGTTCGGCGGCGATTTTCTGCATCAGTTCGTCGGCGAGCCAGGTATCCAGCCGATACACCATCGCCGGGTTGCCACTGAATGGTCGATCACTGAACGCATCGACTTGATGAAACTCAAGCTGCATGACTGTCTCTCCTTGTATGGCCGCCGAGCATGCAGCGCCCGGCAAACCGGCACCAGTGACAGAGCCGCCTGATTTTTGCCATACAGCGCAGCACCCACTGCCGGCCTCAAACGCGCCCGATATCGGCAAACGTCGCTTGAGTGTGTTCGGCCAGCACTGCCGGTGCCAATTCAACTTCCAGACCGCGACGCCCGGCACTGACAAAAATGCTCGCCAGTGGCTGAGCCGAACTGTCGATAAACGTGCGCAAACGCTTCTTCTGCCCCAACGGACTGATTCCGCCCAACAGATACCCCGTCGCTCGTTGCGCAGCCGCAGGGTCGGCCATCTCGACTTTCTTCACACCCGCCGCGTGGGCCAGATGCTTCAAATCCAGACTCCCGACGACCGGCACCACCGCCACCAGCAACTCACCTTTTTCACTGGCCGCCAGCAAGGTCTTGAACACTTGCGCCGGGTCGAGCCCGAGCTTCTCGGCGGCCTCCAATCCATAGGACGCAGCTTTTGGATCATGTTCGTAACTGTGCACACGATGTTCGGCCCGAACTTTTTTCAACAAATCCAATGCGGGGGTCATGACAGCTCCAGACTGGGCAGCAGTAGAAAAATCCTGCGCTCGATTCTAGGTCATTGACCTGCAAAACGCTCTATTACGCCCCTGTTTTCAGGGGCTGGCGGCGCCTTTTACCGTCCGTCAGGGCAAGACGGGGCGCGTGAACAACACGATCATTCACGTGACTAATAGTTGAATAATGACCGATGGTTCACTTTCGACCTTTGACAGCAGTGTTTCTTGTCTATATTTTTTCGAATATGAATACGCACGAAAAGTCTTACAGCAGCACCCCGCAGTAAACCAAGACCCGGATGGGGATCCTGCCTTGGTGAAAATCGCGCTTGGACCATGATGAGAAAAGCGCCAGACAACAAAAACAATTGAGGTTTTCAATGACAACTGCTTTACAACAACCGTCGCTCTCGAGCCAATGCATGGCCGAGTTCCTGGGGACTGCACTGCTTATCTTTTTTGGTACCGGTTGTGTTGCCGCGCTCAAGGTCGCGGGCGCCAGCTTTGGCTTGTGGGAAATCAGCATCATCTGGGGCGTCGGCGTCAGCATGGCGATTTACATGACCGCCGGAGTTTCCGGTGCGCACCTCAACCCTGCTGTCAGTATTGCCCTGAGCATTTTCACTGACTTCGAAAAGCGCAAATTGCCGTTTTACATTCTGGCCCAAGTGGCAGGCGCCTTCTGCGGCGCGCTGTTGGTTTACACGCTGTACAGCAATCTGTTCTTCGATTTCGAACAAACTCACCATATGGTTCGCGGCACTCAGGCCAGCCTGGAGTTGGCGTCGGTGTTCTCGACCTTCCCCAACCCGGCCCTGACCACGGCCCAGGCGTTCCTGGTGGAAGTGATCATCACCGCGATCCTGATGGGCGTGATCATGTCCCTGACCGATGACAACAACGGTCTGCCAAAGGGACCGCTGGCGCCGCTGCTGATCGGCCTGCTGATTGCGGTGATCGGCAGCTCGATGGGCCCGCTGACCGGTTTCGCGATGAACCCGGCACGGGACTTCGGTCCTAAACTGATGACTTTCTTCGCTGGCTGGGGTGAAATTTCCTTCACTGGCGGGCGTGATATCCCGTACTTCCTGATTCCTGTTTTTGCACCGATTGTCGGTGCCTGCCTCGGTGCTGCCGCTTATCGCGGGCTGATTGCCCGTCATCTGCCCGGCGCCACACCTGCTACAAAGGACGCAACACCGGCCATTGACGGCAAACCAAGAACTTCTTGATACCGTAGGCGCGTGATTCTGCCCATTGTGGTTGCGCGCCTGATCTCACCCCTTACTTCGTCCAAGGCAATCGACATGACCGACACTCAGAATAAGAACTACATCATTGCCCTCGACCAGGGTACGACCAGCTCGCGCGCGATCATTTTCGACCGCGACGCCAACGTGGTCTGCACCGCCCAGCGCGAATTCGCGCAGCATTACCCGCAAGCCGGCTGGGTTGAACATGACCCGATGGAAATTTTCGCCACTCAAAGCGCCGTGATGGTCGAGGCCCTGGCGCAAGCCGGCCTGCATCACGACCAGGTGGCCGCCATCGGCATCACCAACCAACGCGAAACCACCGTCGTCTGGGACAAGACCACCGGCCGCCCGATCTACAACGCGATCGTCTGGCAATGCCGACGCAGCACCGAGATTTGCGAACAGCTCAAGCGCGACGGTCACGAGCAATACATCAGCGACACCACGGGCCTGGTCACCGACCCGTACTTCTCCGGCACCAAGCTCAAGTGGATCCTCGACAACGTCGAAGGCAGCCGCGAACGTGCGCGCAACGGCGAACTGCTGTTCGGCACCGTCGACAGCTGGCTGATCTGGAAATTCACCGGCGGCAAAGTCCACGTCACCGACTACACCAACGCCTCGCGCACCATGCTCTTCAACATCCACTCGCTTGAGTGGGACGCGAAGATGCTGGAGATCCTCGACATCCCGCGGGAAATGCTTCCGCAAGTGAAAGCCTCTTCGGAAATCTATGGCCATACCAAGAGCGGCATCGCCATCGGCGGCATCGCCGGCGACCAGCAAGCCGCGCTGTTCGGTCAAATGTGCGTCGAGCCCGGTCAGGCAAAAAACACCTACGGCACCGGTTGCTTCCTGCTGATGAACACCGGCGACAAAGCCGTGAAGTCCAAGCACGGCATGCTCACCACCATCGCGTGCGGCCCGCGCGGCGAAGTCGCGTATGCGCTGGAAGGCGCGGTGTTCAACGGTGGTTCGACCGTTCAATGGCTGCGTGACGAACTGAAGATCATCAACGACGCCCACGACACCGAATACTTCGCCAATAAAGTGAAGGACAGCAACGGTGTCTACCTGGTGCCGGCCTTCACCGGCCTGGGCGCGCCCTACTGGGACCCGTATGCCCGTGGCGCACTGTTCGGCCTGACCCGTGGCGTACGCGTGGATCACATCATTCGTGCCGCACTGGAATCGATTGCCTACCAGACCCGCGACGTGCTCGACGCCATGCAACAGGATTCCGGCGAACGCCTCAAATCCCTGCGCGTGGACGGCGGTGCGGTGGCGAACAACTTCCTGATGCAGTTCCAGGCCGACATCCTCGGTACAAAGGTCGAGCGTCCGCAAATGCGCGAAACCACCGCACTCGGCGCCGCTTACCTGGCCGGCCTGGCGTGCGGCTTCTGGGGCAGCCTGGAAGAACTGCGTGGCAAGGCAGTGATCGAGCGCGAATTCGAACCGAGCCTGGACGAAGCCTCGAAGGAAAAACTCTACAAAGGCTGGAAAAAAGCGGTTAGCCGGACCCGTGACTGGGATCGTGAGGACGCTGAATAAGCCAGTCTGAGGGCTGACCAATACTGGAAACTGGTCGGGAGCGGATTCCTGCGGCATCATGGGCAAATTTTGCACGGCAGCCCAAAGGAAGCCCCATGAATCTGCCTCCCCGTCAGCAGCAAATCCTCGAACTGGTCCGCGAACGCGGCTACGTCAGTATCGAGGAAATGGCTACGCTGTTCGTCGTTACACCGCAGACCATCCGCCGCGATATCAATCAGCTCGCGGAAGCTAATTTATTGCGTCGCTACCATGGCGGCGCTGCTTACGACTCCAGCGTCGAAAACACCGCCTACGCCATGCGCGCCGATCAGATGCGCGATGAAAAGCAACGCATCGGCGAAGCCATTGCCGCCCAGATCCCCGATCACGCCTCGCTGTTCATCAATATCGGTACCACCACCGAATCGATTGCCCGGGCGCTGCTCAACCACAATCACCTGAAGATCATTACCAACAACCTGCATGTGGCCTCGATGCTCAGCGCCAAGGACGACTTCGACGTTCTGCTGACGGGCGGCAATGTGCGGCGCGACGGCGGTGTGGTCGGTCAGGCGAGCGTCGACTTTATCAACCAGTTCAAGGTCGACTTCGCGCTGGTGGGCATCAGCGGTATTGATGAAGACGGCAGCCTGCTGGACTTCGACTATCAGGAAGTGCGGGTGTCGCAGGCGATCATCGCCAATGCGCGCCAGGTGATCCTCGCGGCGGACTCCAGCAAATTCGGGCGCAACGCCATGATTCGCCTGGGGCCGATCAGCCTGATCGATTGCCTGGTGACCGATCAGCCGCCGGTGCCCGCGCTGGCGCAGTTGCTGAGTCAGCACAAGATTCGCCTGGAAGTCGTTTAACCGCGAAGGCGGTTAGACAACCCGTAGGAGCACGGCTTGCCGGCGATGGCGGCCTCAAGTACGTCATCGCCGGCAAGCCGTGCTCCTACAAATATCGCTGCGCCCCCTCTCTTTATTCTTCTAGTGTTCGTAAATTTTCCTTTAGCCGCCCTTCGATGAGTTTTTTCAATCGAAGTTAACTGGCTGCGCGCCTCTTTATGGGCTACCATTTTCGCAAATGAACATTAATGTTCGAATTCAAATACATAAAATAAGCACCGAGGCCAGCCGATGCCCACTTCCACCTTGCCTACGCCCCCTCTCGCAGAGGTCTACGACATTGCCGTCATCGGTGGCGGGATCAATGGCGTGGGGATCGCAGCGGATGCCGCCGGCCGCGGTCTTTCAGTGTTCCTTTGTGAAAAGGATGACCTGGCCAGCCACACCTCTTCGGCCAGCAGCAAGCTGATCCACGGTGGTTTGCGCTACCTCGAACATTACGAATTCCGCCTGGTGCGTGAGGCCCTGGCCGAGCGTGAAGTGTTGTTGGCCAAGGCGCCGCATATCGTCAAACAGATGCGTTTCGTCCTGCCACACCGCCCGCACCTGCGTCCGGCCTGGATGATCCGCGCCGGCCTGTTTCTCTATGACAACCTCGGCAAACGGGAACAACTGGCAGGCTCCAAAAGCCTGAAGTTCGGCCCGGACAGCGCGCTGAAAAGTGAAATCACCAAAGGCTTCGAATACTCCGACTGTTGGGTTGACGACGCCCGCCTCGTGGTCCTGAACGCCATGGCCGCTCGCGAAAAAGGCGCCCACGTTCACACCCAGACTCGCTGCGTCAGCGCGCGTCGCACCAAGGGCTTGTGGCACCTGCACCTGGAACGCGCCGATGGCAGCCTGTTTTCGATCCGCGCCAAGGCATTGGTGAACGCGGCCGGCCCATGGGTGGCCAAGTTCATTCGTGACGACCTGAAGATGGAATCGCCCTACGGCATCCGCCTGATTCAGGGCAGCCACCTGATCGTGCCGAAACTGTACGAAGGCGAACACGCGCACATTCTGCAAAACGAAGATCAGCGCATCGTCTTCACCATTCCGTACCTGAACCACTTCACCCTGATCGGCACGACCGACCGTGAGTACACCGGCGATCCAGCCAAAGTGGCGATCACCGAAGGCGAAACCGATTATTTGCTCCAAGTGGTCAATGCCCACTTCAAGAAGCAAATCAGCCGCGACGACATCCTGCACAGCTATTCTGGCGTTCGGCCGCTGTGCAACGACGAGTCCGATAATCCGTCGGCCGTCACCCGCGACTACACCCTGGCGTTGTCGGGCACCGGCGAAGAAGCACCGCTACTGTCGGTGTTCGGCGGCAAGCTGACCACGTACCGCAAGCTGGCCGAATCGGCGCTGGCGCAACTGGCGCCTTACTTCACGCACATCAAGCCAAGCTGGACCGCCAGTGCCCCGCTGCCGGGCGGTGAAGACATGACCACCCCGCAAGCATTGAGCTCGCTGATCCGCGACAAATTCGACTGGGTGCCGAGCGAAATCTCACGCCGTTGGGCCACCACTTATGGCAGCCGCACCTGGCGCATGCTCGAAGGCGTGCAGAACCTCGGTGACATGGGTGAACACATCGGCGGCGGGCTCTACACCCGCGAAATCGATTACCTGTGCTCAGATGAGTGGGCAACCACCGCGCACGACATTTTGTGGCGTCGCAGCAAACTCGGGCTGTTCACCACTGAGGCCGAACAGCAGAAGCTGGCGGATTACCTGAGCAAGGTTGAACAGAATCGCAGCAAGATCGAAGCGGCCTGATCGAATTGCAGACAAACTAAAGCCCCTGAGTCTCACGACTCAGGGGCTTTTTACATTCCCCCAGACACCACCAATCCCTGTGGGAGCCGGGCTTGCCCGCGATGGCGGTGGAACAGCCAACATTAATAGTGGCTGTGCTGGCCTCATCGCGGGCAAGCCCGGCTCCCACAGGGTTATGTGCGGGGCAGGCCATTCGGTTTTCCGAACGCGACCTATTGGTCGATTCGGATAACCGGATTATTCCTCGCAAAAAAACCCGCCACAAATATTTAATATCCTTATAAATCAATGATTTGATGTGAGGCTCCTGGCCTGGCACGAGTCATGCTCTACACTCTTGGACGAACACCTGCCACATCCCTTTCCGGGGCCGGCAAGCATTCGAAGCACAAAAGGGCCGATGAACTGGCTCCATAAAAAAAACAATGTCGAGGAAAATTTGATGCGCATCGTTCCCCATATCCTGGGCGCAGCCATTGCTGCCGCTCTGATCAGCACTCCAGTTTTCGCCGCCGAACTCACCGGCACCCTGAAGAAGATCAAAGAGTCCGGCGTGATCACCCTCGGGCATCGCGATGCCTCCATTCCGTTCTCCTACATTGCCGACGCTTCCGGCAAACCGGTTGGCTACTCCCACGATATCCAGCTGAAAATCGTCGAAGCCATCAAGAAAGACCTGGACATGCCCAACCTCGAGGTCAAATACAACCTCGTGACTTCGCAAACCCGTATCCCGCTGGTGCAAAACGGCACCGTGGACGTCGAGTGCGGCTCCACCACCAACAACGTGGAACGTCAGCAGCAAGTTGACTTCTCCGTCGGCATCTTCGAAATCGGTACCCGCCTGCTGTCCAAGAAAGGTTCGGCTTACAAAGACTTCGACGACCTCAAAGGCAAGAACGTCGTGACCACCGCCGGCACCACGTCCGAGCGCATCCTCAAGTCGATGAACGCCGACAAGCAGATGGGCATGAACGTCATCTCCGCCAAAGACCACGGCGAATCCTTCCAGATGCTGGAATCGGGTCGTGCCGTTGCGTTCATGATGGACGACGCCCTGCTGGCCGGTGAAGCCGCCAAAGCCAAGAAGGCTGATGACTGGGCCGTGACCGGCACTCCGCAGTCCTATGAAATCTACGGCTGCATGATGCGCAAAGGCGACGAGCCGTTCAAAAAGGCTGTGGATGACGCCATCAAGGCCACCTACGCCTCGGGCGAGATCAACAAGATCTACGACAAATGGTTCATGCAGCCAATCCCGCCAAAAGGCCTGAACCTGAACTTCCCGATGAGCAACGAGCTCAAGGCCCTGATCGCCAGTCCGACCGATAAAGCGGCTGCCGACAAGAAGTCCTGATTTTCTGACTAACCTTATCTCCTGAGAGGGTCACGGCCCTCCCAGGAGTTTGTCACTCCCTGCTGGCATTTTTGGAAACACTCGAACCGGTGGCTGTCGAGCCGCTCGTGTGTGCCTGAACTTCAAGGTTCGGGCGGGAACGGAGCTTCCCCAGGCGGGCACTTGTACATCGATCGATCTGAGGGGAGACCCTAATGAATTACAACTGGGACTGGGGCGTGTTCTTCAAGTCCACCGGCGTTGGCAGCGAGACTTATCTCGACTGGTACATCGCCGGTTTGGGCTGGACCATTGCCATCGCCATCGTGGCCTGGATCATTGCCCTGACGCTGGGCTCGATCCTGGGCGTCATGCGCACCGTGCCGAATCGCATCGTATCGGGCATCGCGACCTGCTACGTCGAACTCTTCCGTAACGTGCCGCTGCTGGTTCAGCTGTTCATCTGGTACTTCCTGGTGCCCGATCTGCTGCCTGCCGACCTGCAAGAGTGGTACAAGCAGGACCTCAACCCGACCACTTCGGCGTTCCTCAGCGTCGTCGTCTGCCTGGGCCTGTTCACCACCGCTCGCGTTTGCGAACAAGTGCGCACCGGCATCCAGGCCCTGCCAAAAGGCCAGGAATCCGCGGCTCGTGCCATGGGCTTCAAGCTGCCACAGATCTACTGGAACGTGCTGCTGCCCCAGGCCTACCGGATCATCATTCCGCCGCTTACCTCGGAATTCCTCAACGTGTTCAAGAACACGTCCGTGGCCTCGCTGATCGGCCTGATGGAATTGCTCGCGCAAACCAAACAGACCGCCGAGTTCTCCGCGAACCTGTTCGAAGCGTTCACCCTGGCAACGCTGATCTACTTCACCCTGAACATGAGCCTGATGTTGCTGATGCGCATGGTAGAGAAGAAAGTCGCCGTACCGGGCCTGATCTCCGTAGGGGGTAAATGATGGAATTCGACTTCTCGGGCATCATCCCGTCCCTGCCGGGTTTGTGGAACGGCATGGTCATGACCCTCAAGCTGATGGTCATGGGCGTGGTCGGCGGCATTGTCCTCGGCACCATCCTGGCGCTGTGCCGTCTGTCCCACAGCAAACTGCTGTCGAACCTTGCCGGCGCCTACGTTAACTATTTCCGCTCGATCCCGCTGCTGCTGGTCATCACCTGGTTCTACCTGGCGGTGCCGTTCGTACTGCGCTGGATCACCGGCGAAGACACCCCGATCGGCGCATTCGCCTCGTGCATCGTGGCCTTCATGATGTTTGAAGCCGCGTACTTCTGCGAAATCGTCCGGGCCGGTGTGCAATCGATTCCCAAAGGTCAGATGGGCGCCGCCCAGGCCCTGGGCATGTCGTACGGCCAGATGATGCGCTTGATCATCCTGCCGCAAGCGTTCCGCAAGATGACCCCGCTGTTGCTGCAGCAGAGCATCATCCTGTTTCAGGACACCTCGCTGGTCTACGCCGTCGGCCTGGTGGACTTCCTCAATGCTTCGCGCGCCAGTGGCGACATTATTGGCCGCTCCAATGAGTTCCTGATTTTCGCGGGTCTCGTGTACTTCATCATCAGCTTTGCCGCCTCGCAGCTGGTCAAGCGTCTGCAAAAAAGGTTCGCCGTATGATCTCTATCAAAAGCATCAACAAGTGGTATGGGGACTTCCAGGTACTGACTGATTGCAGCACCGAGGTCAAAAAAGGCGAAGTGATTGTAGTGTGCGGGCCATCCGGTTCCGGCAAATCGACCCTGATCAAATGCGTCAACGCCCTGGAGCCGTTCCAGAAAGGCGACATCGTGGTCGATGGCACGTCCATCGCCGACCCGAAGACCAACCTGCCGAAACTGCGTTCGCGCGTGGGCATGGTGTTCCAGCATTTCGAGCTGTTCCCGCACCTGACCATCACCGAAAACCTGACCATCGCGCAGATCAAGGTGTTGGGCCGCAGCAAGGAAGAGGCTACCAAGAAGGGCCTGCAACTGCTTGAGCGCGTAGGCCTGTCGGCTCACGCCCACAAACATCCGGGCCAACTGTCCGGTGGTCAGCAGCAGCGCGTGGCGATTGCCCGTGCACTGGCGATGGACCCGATCGTCATGCTGTTCGATGAACCGACCTCGGCGCTGGACCCGGAAATGGTCAACGAAGTGCTCGACGTGATGGTGCAACTGGCCCACGAAGGCATGACCATGATGTGCGTGACCCACGAAATGGGCTTCGCCCGTAAAGTGGCGGACCGGGTGATATTCATGGACGCCGGCAAAATCATCGAAGACTGCCAGAAAGAAGAGTTCTTCGGTGACATCAGCGCCCGCGCCGAACGGACACAGCACTTCCTCAACAAGATTCTGCAGCACTAAGAAAAACACCGCTCTCCTGTAGGAGCACGGCTTGCCGGCGATGGCGTCATGGTCGATGTCATCACCGGCAAGCCGTGCTCCTACAGGGGCAGGTGATGATCCGAAGATTTGTGTTGTGGTTGACCCAAGGCATCTGTGATGAAATGCGACCCCACTCTCTATCGCGCCGCGCCGCCATCACTTGCCGTGAAACCCCGTCTGGTTCGCCATTTATTCCTGCCGCCGCTGATCATCGCCCTGATGATCGGATTGGGTTTTGCCGGCTTCTGGATCAGTGAACACTATGGCATTCGCAGCCTCAGCGAGAACGGCCAGCGTCAGCTCGAACTGCACGCCCGCGCCGTCGAGAGTGAAATCAGCAAATACACCTACCTGCCCAGCCTGCTGGAACTCGAAACCAGCGTACCCACGCTGCTGGCCGACCCGACGCCAGAACATCGGCAAACGGTTAATGAATACCTCGAAGGCCTGAACCGGCGCAGCCGCAGTCGGGCTATCTATGTGATGGACACCACTGGCCGCGTCATGGCCACCAGTAACTGGCGCGATGTCGACAGTTACCTGGGCGAAGACCTGTCCTTCCGTGCCTATTTCCAGAATGCCGTGCGCGGTCAGCCGGGGCGCTTCTATGGCATCGGCAGCACCAACGGCGAACCCGGCTATTACCTGGCCCATGGCCTGGAAGAACACGGCAAGATCATCGGCGTCGCGGTGGTCAAGGTCCGTCTCGAAGCCATGGAAGAACGCTGGCAACGGGCGCGCCTCGAAGCCTTCGTCAGCGACGAAAACGGCATCATCATCCTGTCCAGCGATCCGGCACGACGACTGAAGTCGGTGGTGCCGTTGAGCGATGAGACCAAGGAAAAACTCGCCCGCAGTCTCCAGTACTACTGGTTCCCATTGAACGAACTGCAACCGCTGGCCCGTGAAACCCTGGCCGAAGGCGTGGAAAAACTGACCTTCCCCGCCAACAGCGAAGTGGCGTCCGACGAAGAAAACATCAGCTACCTGGCTCAGACCCGGCCCTTGAGCGACACGCCGTGGAACTTCACCCTGCTCACGCCGCTTCAGGATTTGCGCCGCGAAGCGATCAATCAGGGGATTCTGGTGGCGGTGGCCTTCGCCCTCGTGGCGTTCCTGCTGATCGCCTGGAACGAGCGACGCAAAGTGATCGCCACCCGCCTCGCGGCCCGGGAAGCCTTGCAGGAAGCCAACAATCAACTGGAGCGTCGGATTACCGAACGCACCACCGACCTGCGCGCCAGCAACGAACGGCTCAAGGGCCAGATTCGTGAGCGCCGGCACGCCGAAGAGACGCTGCGCCGGGCTCAGGATGAACTGGTGCAGGCCGGTAAACTCGCGGCCATCGGCCAGATGTCGACCAGTATCGCCCACGAATTGAACCAGCCATTGGCCGCGCTGCGGACCTTGTCCGGCAACACCGTGCGCTTTCTGGAGCGCGGTCAGCTGGATGTCGCCAGCACCAACCTCAAGACCATCAATGAACTGATCGACCGCATGGGCCGGATCACCGCCAGCCTGCGCTCCTTCGCGCGTCGCGGTGACGACAAAGGTCAGGCAAGCCTTGGCAAAGCCATTGACGCTGCCTTGCAACTGCTCGGCGGTCGGGTGGAAAGCGCGCACCTGCAATTGCATCGCGACTTCAGCGACGTGCAGGTGCAAATCGACCAGACCCGCCTCGAACAGATTCTGGTCAACCTGATCGGTAACGCCCTTGATGCCATGCAGGCTCAACCGGTGCCGGAACTGTGGCTGGAAGGCGACGTGTTCGACGGCAAGTATCGCCTTCGTGTGCGCGACAACGGCCACGGCATTGATGCCGAAGCGCGCAAGCATCTGTTCGAGCCGTTCTTCACCACCAAACCCGGTGAACAAGGCCTGGGCCTTGGCCTGACCCTGTCCGCCAGCCTGGCCGCAGCCACCGGCGGGCAACTGGGTGTCGAACACCCGGCCAGCGGTGGTACCTCTTTTGTCCTCAGTTTACCGTTGGTAAGCCCTACTTCCGCCGAGCCAATATGAACAACGACCTTAGCGTGCTGATCGTCGAAGACGACCCCCATGTGCTGCTCGGCTGCCAACAGGCGCTGACCCTGGAAGACATTCCCTGCGTGGGCGTGGGCAGCGCCGAGGAAGCACTGGAACGCGTCGGCGACAACTTTGCCGGCATCGTCATCAGTGACATTCGCCTGCCCGGCATCGATGGCCTGGAACTGCTGAACCGGCTCAAGGCCCGTGATCGCAGCCTGCCGGTGGTGTTGATCACCGGCCACGGCGACATTTCCATGGCCGTCGGCGCGATGCAAAAAGGCGCCTATGACTTCATGGAGAAACCCTTCTCTCCCGAACGCCTGGTGGACGTTGCACGTCGGGCCCTGGAACAACGCAGCCTCGCCCGTGAAGTCACTTCGTTGCGTCGACAACTGGCGGAGCGCGACTCCCTCGAAGGCCGGATCATTGGCCGCTCGCCCGCCATGCAGAACCTGCGTGAGCTGATCGCCAACGTCGCCGACACCTCGGCCAACGTGTTGATCGAAGGCGAGACCGGCACCGGTAAAGAACTGGTCGCGCGCTGCCTGCATGACTTCAGTCGCCGCCACACCAAACAATTCGTCGCGCTGAACTGTGGCGGCTTGCCGGAAAACCTGTTCGAAAGCGAAATCTTCGGTCACGAGGCCAACGCTTTCACCGGCGCCGGCAAGCGGCGCATCGGCAAGATCGAACACGCCGATGGCGGCACGCTGTTCCTCGATGAAGTGGAAAGCATGCCGTTGCCGCTGCAAATCAAATTGCTGCGGGTATTGCAGGAACGCACCCTCGAACGCCTCGGTTCGAACCAGAGCGTGGCGGTGGATTGCCGGGTGATCGCGGCGACCAAGTCCGACCTGGTCCAGTCGAGCAAGGCCGGCGAATTCCGCAGCGACCTGTATTACCGCTTGAATGTCGTGACGCTGGAATTACCGCCGCTGCGCGAACGTCGCGAAGACATCCTGCAATTGTTCGAACATTTTTTGCAGCAGTCGTCCCTGCGTTTCGACCGCATCGCCCCGGAGCTGGATAACCAGACCGTGTCGAACCTGATGAGCCACGACTGGCCCGGCAACGTGCGCGAGTTGCGCAACGTCGCCGAACGCTTCGCCCTCGGCCTGCCCGCCTTCAAGAAGTCCGGCGCCAGTGGCAACAATCAAGGGTTGGCCTTTGCCGAAGCGGTCGAGGCCTTCGAACGCAACCTGCTCAGCGACGCCTTGCAGCGCAGCGGCGGCAACCTGACCCAGGCCAGCCTGGAACTGGGAATGGCCAAGACCACCCTGTTCGACAAAGTCAAAAAGTACGGGCTGAGCCACTGATGGATCTGATTCTAAAAGCCGCTTTGGGCGCGGCAGTGGTGCTGATTCTGGCGGCATTGGCCAAGACCAAAAACTATTACATCGCAGGCCTGGTGCCGTTGTTTCCGACCTTTGCGCTGATCGCGCATTTCATCGTCGGCAAGGGGCGCTCAATCGAGGACTTGAAGACCACCATCGTGTTTGGCATGTGGTCGATCATTCCCTACTTTGTTTACCTGGCGACGTTGTACGTGATGGTCGACCGGATGCGCCTGGAGGCTTCGCTGGCGGTGGCAGCAGTGGGCTGGTTGATCGCGGCCACCGTGCTCGTCAGTGTCTGGGTTCGCCTCCAGTCTTGACCACCACCCGCTCCCACATTAATCTCGCTCGTCGTACGATCAACTCACGGTGCCGCCCTTGGCCTCGCTCATGATCTGGCGAATCGCCCCGACAAACGTCTCCACCGGCTGCCCGCCAGTCACCGCGTACTGCCCGTTGAACACCACGGTCGGCACCGAACTCACGCCACGCGACAGCCACAATTGCTCTTCCTCGCGCACCTCTTTGGCAAATTCATCCGACGCCAGAATCGCTTCTGCCCGCTGGCGATTGAGCCCCACGCCTTCGGCGATCTGCGCCAGTTGAGCGTGATCGGAAGGGTTGCCGCCCTCGGTGAAGTACGCCCGGAACAAGGCGTCTTTGAGATTGAACTGCAAGCCTTCCAGCCCCGCCCAATACAACAGGCGATGGGCATCAAAGGTGTTGTAGATGCGGCTGTCTTTACTGGTGCGAAATTCGAACCCGACCTCGGCACCACGGGCGCGGATCATCTCGCGGTTTTTCTGCGATTGCTCAGGCGTTGAGCCGTATTTCTCGGTGATGTGTTCGGTGATGTTCTGGCCTTCGGGGGCCATTTTCGGGTTCAGTTCGAAGGGCTGAAAACGGATCTCGGCCTGGACTTCATCGCCCAGCAAGTCCAGGGCCTGGGTCAGGCCGTACAAGCCGACGACGCACCAGGGGCAGGACACGTCGCTGACGAAATCGATTTTCAGGGGGTTACTCATCGCACACCTCGCTGGCTTGAATGGCGCTGGAAAGTTCGCACGATACACCTGACTGACCCGCGTTGGCAGTCATCCCCCAATCCTGTGGGAGCCGGGCTTGCCCGCGATGGCGGTGTGTCAGTCGATACCTGCTGTGACTGAAATGACGCCATCGCGGGCAAGCCCGGCTCCTACAGGTTTTTGGGGTGTTTTTAGGGGGT
Source organism: Pseudomonas sp. S2_F03 (assembly GCF_054668335.1). Lineage (NCBI taxonomy): Bacteria > Pseudomonadati > Pseudomonadota > Gammaproteobacteria > Pseudomonadales > Pseudomonadaceae > Pseudomonas > Pseudomonas sp. S2_F03. The sequence continues at coordinate 1,707,185 of NZ_CP162759.1, forward strand.
GTTTAGTTCTGTTTAGGGTTACTTCCTGAAAGCTACAGCGCCTTGCGCCGTCGCCTACAACCACGTCAGAATCCGCCGGCTTGTGCGCCTGGAGGCCCGTCGGTAACTTGGTTCCTGTCACTGATTTCCAGTGATCGGGTTTAGTAGCCCGGATTACCCCCTCAAGACGGATGCATAAGCGTCATTCAGTCAGGTTTTCACCTGCACTTGATGGTGGCTGTGTGCATGGCACCCTCGGGTGCGCCGGGTTTGAGGAGTTACCGGTCTACTAACTTGCGCACAGCTACCACCCCTACCGTTTAGTAGCGAGAGAGGTTGTAGCCCTACTAAAGGTAAATCCCTCAATGTTCAAAATTACTCCAAACCCACCGGAAACCGACGACGTTTCCCCCTACGAACCCCCTGAGTCCAAAAAGCTCAACAAAGCCGCCGACCGCGCCCTCGACTACTACCTCAAACCGGTCATCCCCAAAGACACGCCCCGCAAACCCAGCACGATCTACCTCGTCGCCCCCGACACCGACAACGAAACCTTGCTGGTCAACGCCTGTGAGACGTTGGCGTCAGCGAGTGTCATGTTGAGCAACTTCGCCGCAACGGTTGACGGCACCCAGCGCAACACCGTGCTCGGCATTCAGCAGTCCGTCATGCTCGGCGAACTCGCGGTGAACCGGATGCTGGATAACGTCGTCCCCACATAAATCCGGAACTGTAGGAGCGGGCTTGCCCGCGAAGGCGGTGTATCAGTCAATGTAGATGTCGACTGACACGACGCTTTCGCGAGCAAGCCCGCTCCTACAGTTTGATTTGGGGGATTACAAGAGATTCGGCGCAGGCACCGGATCAATCTGCGCCCAATGCGAAGTGTCTTCGCGATGCTCTTGCAAGTACGGCAACACCGCCGCCAGCAACGGCTCTTTAAAGGCTTCCTGGAAGCGATGCGCCAACCCCGGAATCAACTTCAACTGACTCCCGCGAATATGCGCCGCCAAATGCACGCCGTGCATCACCGGCAACAACGGATCAGCCGTGCCATGCACCACCAGCGTCGGCACGCGTAGCTGATTGAGCAGGTCCACGCGACTGCGCTCGGCGAGGATCGCCATGATCTGGCGCTTCACACCTTCCGGGTTGAACGCCCGGTCATAGGACTGCGCCGCCTGCTGCAACAAGGCCTGCCGATCATCTGTCACCGACGGGCTGCCCAACGCCGCGAGCAAGTCAGCTTGTTGCTCCAGCGCCACTTCGCGATTCGGCGCGCCACGACGCGACAACAATTGCACCAGCGCCGCACTCGGCGCCGGCAAGCCTTCGGCACCGGAGCTGGTCATGATCAAGGTCAGGCTTTCCACACGCTGCGGCGCCATCGCCGCCATGTGCTGGGCGATCATCCCGCCCATGCTCGCGCCCAATACGTGAAATTGCTCGACGTGCAGCGCGTCCATCAGGCCAAAGGCATCGTCGGCCATGTCGGTCAGGGTGTACGGCGCCGACACCGGCAAGCCGAGTTTGTAGCGCAACGCTTCAAACGTCAGGTTGGCCTCGGCCAGGGTCTGCCGCCACGTGGAGAGGCCAACATCGCGGTTGTCGTAACGAATCACCCGAAAGCCCTGCTGACACAGCGCAACCACCACCTCGTCCGGCCAGTGAATCAATTGCCCACCCAGGCCCATCACCAGCAACAGCGCCGGGTCGGACGCACGGCCAATGCTCTGGTACGCCAGGCTCACCTGCGCCAGATCGACGTGTTCGGTTGGAACGTTGACATCACAACGAGAGGCCGCCAACGACGGCAGGCCAAATAGCAACGCGGCCAGAAAAATGGCTTTAGAAAAAAAGACGCACTCATGAAAAAACACCAACACGCAGAACCCCAGTAGAGCGCGAGTCTGATGAAGTTTGTTCAAGCGCGCTGCCACAGTTGCGTGACAGTTTCGTGAATATCGCCCAATGGTCGATACGATAACTATGTAGTGCCACGCAGGGCCGTAAATTGCCTTCAATGACGCGCTCAGAGCGGACACGCCGCTCTCCTGCACAGAGCTATGTCGTCATGAAAGAACGTGTGTTCAGCGCCTTGCCCGATTCCCCGCCGGTCGTGATGGCGGCCCTTCCCCCCCTGAAAAACAACCCCGATGAAAGCCTGCTGCTGAGCGCCACGACACGCTGGCGCGAGAGCAGCCGGGCCTTGCAGGCGCTGTTCAGCGCCGCGCCGCACAGAGCACACCGTAACGAACCCTCGCTCAACGAACGCTGGAATGCCTATTGGGGCACCCGAGCCCCCGGTACGCCGTTATCGCGACGCGAGTGGGCCGGGCAGTTGTATCGCAACCATTTCGAGGCCTGTGCTCAAGTGGCCTTTGCCCGCAGAACCCTGAGTGCTGAACAGTTGAAGCCGTTGCAATTGATCATCGATCCGCCTGCCGAAGGGCTTTTTCTGGACAATCAACCCGTGCGGAGTGAACGGCTGACGTTGATTCTGAGCGACAGCGGCACCCTGAAATCTCCCGCTGCCTGGGTCATCAGCGTCGGGGATGGGCCTGCCATCGCACAGTGGCTGTACCTGCCCGAGCGTCCCGTTCCCATTCAAGTCTTCCCTCAGCGCAGCGACATGGAAGCCTGGTTATCCGGGCAATCGCTCATCCCCCAAGGCCTGCCGGAGGATGACGTGCGCTTTGAATACACCGCCAACGCTCAGCCGCTGATATCAGGCATTACTGAACTGCTGCTCCACCCGCATCACACCAACACCGTGATTTTCGCCCTGCCGCCGGACGTTGAAGTGACGGTGGTTGACGAAGATGATCCGCCGCTGTTTGGCAGCCTGTTCGCCGACATCCCCTGGTCCCTGCGCCAAGCCGCGTTGAACCGGCAGCGTGATGCCCTCGAAGCGCTGCTGGGTGATGCGTTTGAAAGTGACCGGCAACGACCCTTCGAGGCAGCAATGAAGGCGTTGGAGCAGGCAGAGCAGACCGCCGACACCGCCGCCCGCGCCCTGCTTTACCGGTCACGTACCCTCGACTTTACGACCATCAACCGCGCGTTCAGCGCGCTCTATCAGGCACACCAGGATGGCTTGCGCGCAGAGGCCGACATTCAACGGGCCCTCAAGCAACTCGACAGCGATGAATTCAGCCTGCTCCAGGCCGTGCTGGACACACCGCTCGCCGCCAATCGCGATACCGGCATCATCGCCGCCAGCCTGACACTGTCGATGACCGACCCAACCGGCAACGTCACGACGCAGTTGCTCAATGGACCGTTCGTGATCACCCGAGCGCCACTCGACGCCGCTTCATCCCACAGCCTTTTACTGTACTGGCCCGGCAGTGGTGGCGGCTTGCAACAGTTCGCCAATCGCACCGAACTGGAGCGGCAGGTGTTCAAGATTCAGGACCGGGATCTGGTGCTGGCCTTGCAACTGAAAAAAATCGAAACCGACCCGCTGCATGACAGCCTCGATCAACTCACCCGCCATTCCGAAGACAGCGCAGCGCACATCCGCCAGTCCACGCCCGACGCCGCTCAGGCGCTACTGCGTGCAGACGAACTGGAAAAACTGCGCAAACAAACGCTGGCCACCTTGCAGGTGCCGGTGCACGCCGCACGAAGCCTGGCGTTCTCGCACCAGTTGGAGCAAAGCCGCAGTGGCGCGCTCTTCTCCCTGCTGCCCGAGTGGCTCGCCACCTTGTCGGCGTCCGAGCGTGTTGAACTCAAGGCCCTGTTCGAGGCTTACCTCCTGGCGATGCGCCGCAGTCACCAACAGCTGGAAACCGCCTTGGCGCCGCGTGACGATTTCACCCGTCAGCAGGTGCAGGCCCGCCTGCGCCAGGACTTCGCGCTCAAGGGGCATTTTGAGGTGCAACTTGATCTGCCCGATTCGGTGACGCTGCAAAAACAACTGGCGCAAGGAGCCGCCCCGGGAACCCCGCAAAAACTCGTCGCGGTCCCCAGTCAAACCCGCAACAACATGTCCCTCGAAGAACTCGCGCAACTGAACCTCGACAACACCCCCTCGATGCAACTGGAGCCTCTTTCACTGCGACTGGGCTTTATGCGGGTGGACGTTACGGCAACGGACCCCGCCGAACGTCAGGCATTGCTACGCGGCATCACCTTGCCCTGGCTACGCAACGTCTTGCCGGAACTTGATCTGCCCCAGGCCTACGAAACACTGATCCGCGATGCCTTCACCGGCTCGGCCAGCGAGGCCGTGTTTGTGCAGGCACATCGTCGCGAATGCCTGATCGATCCGTGGCGCCTGATGCTGACGTTGCAGGGGACCTGCGCGCGTCTGCAAAAACAGATCAATCAAGTCGAATGGCAGGTGCTGAAGATCGCCATTGAGGCCAACACCCCTGACGCCTGGAACGTAGATGGCCAACGCATCGTGATCCGGCCGGCGTACCTGAGCGCTGGCGGCAAGGACACGCCCAACGAGGGGCCCACAACCTTATCCGGGGTGACGTTCATTGAAGAGCAAGTCAGCCGGATGACCCTGCTGTATCTGCCGGATAGCCCCGATGGGCAGTTCCTGCGTCGCTACGACAACCTGGAAGCGGCTCGCGGGGCCTTGTTCAATCTTTGCCTGCGTCGCGAAATGGTCGACTACCTGGCAGGACGAGCGTTGCAAGGCCGGGTGCCAGCCCATGTCAGCCGCATCAATCAGGCCGTGCTTAAACATTTCGACGCCATGATCGGGGTCGGCGAGCCGTGGCCAAAAACCACGTCACTGGCGGCCCATCTGCTCGATGCCCATATGGGGCGCCTGATCGAAACCCATCGCGCAACGTCCCGTTCCAACGATGACCTGTACCTGGAGCGCTACGCTCTCAGCGGTCCGAGGGCGTTCAATTACATGAGAATGGCCTTGGGCGTGGTGCCCTTTGTCGGCTCGGCCATTGCCCTTTACGACGCCTGGAGCAGTGCCAACCGGGCTGTCGCGTCGCTGCTGCGCGGCGACGTGGGTGATGGTGTGACCGAGATTGAGTCGGTGCTGCTGTCACTGGTCGATGCCGCCTTGGATATTCTTCCGGGGGTTGCCGCAAGGCCCAATCAGCCAAAAGCGCTCGCACGCTGACGCGCCTTCGTCAGTTGGAGGCATCAGGTCGCCACGCCGGTGCATTGCAAGCCAGGTCACAGCACCAGGCGCGACATGGCTTCAATCGCTTCGCCGGCTACGATTATGAACAGCCGATTTCCCTTGCCGGACTGCTGCCGGCTACCCACGGGATCTACCGCAACATTTACCGGCATGCGGACGGCGATTTCATCGTTCGCCAAGGGCGCATCTTTCAGGTTGAACGCAGCACCGACTCACGAAACTGGCGACTGACCGGCACCCGCCAGAAAACCTATAAGCAACCGGTTGGCCTGGATGAGGTGGGGTGTTGGGACACTTACTTCGGTGTCTATGGGGTAACGTTCGAGGGGGGCGGGCTGGGCGGCGGCAATCTGCTCGGGCACCTGGCGGACCGGCTCGACCCGATCTGGCCGGCGGCCATTCGCGAACGCCTGCCGCGTTGGTGGGCCGACCAGGCGTTTCGCCGTCAGAACGCGTTGACCGAAGCGGCAGACGATTTCGCCCCGCAACTCGACGCCCGGGTCAAGCACACCAATGCCCTGATTAAAACGTACAACACCAGCACGCTTGAGCAGCGTCCGGCATTGATACCGGCCACCGAAACCGCGTGTATCGGCGACATCGAACTCGCCAGCCGACACTATGAAACGCTGGCTGAGCTATTCCCCCTGACCCATGGCAACAAGCGGCGCGTGCTCAAGGACATGCAGAGCCATGACGCCCTGCTGATCACCGATCGGTACAGGCAACGGGTGTTCCTGGCCAATCATCGGGCCGATCCGTTGATGGACCGGATCGACGATCTGGTCGCCCAACTGGATGCACTGCCGGGCGATGCGATCAGCGAACGCGTGCGGATTCTGGAAGACACCCGAAAACTGCGCGTGCAGTTCATCCGCGAACTGGATCACATCGATGCCGGGATGCGCGATCTCAACCTCTGGTACGAACGTATTTCAGTCAGCAACCACAAGGCACAAATTACCGGCGAAGTCATGATGCTGAGCGGGCGGCTCAACGAAGCCAACCTGCTCTACTTGAGAACCGGTCACCTGCTGGAAGTCGTCAAACGCTTTGATCATTCACGGGACGTCTCCTGGTTCTACCTGCAAGGCCAGACAGAAAATCTGCGGGTCAAAGTCGACCGGGCCTTGTTCACCCAGTTCAGCCTGGCGGAAGTCATCGCCACCAAGGCCCAGCGCAATCAAATCTTGCAGGAATGTCTCGATCTTTATGGTGCCTTTCGCCGCGGGATGAACGCCTGGACCGCCAGTTATCCGCAACACTTTCATCAGGACGCCGTGGTGCCACTGCTGGAGGGCCTCGAAAAAATGGCCGAGCGCGCACGCAAGGGCATCGATCAACAGGCGCCCGCCTCTGTTGCCGGCAAGCGCAGCAAAAAAGTGTTCACCACCGAAGACGATCAATTGCTGATCGGAGTGGAGCGCTGGGAGCCGACAACGCAAAAGCGCCAATACACCCTGACCGGACAGGGCGGATTTGATGAAGTGTGGGAACAAGGTACAAACGGCAAGTTTCGCCTGCTGAACCCGCCCGAGCCAGCAACCCATACGCCTCAACGGGACCTTGGCGCGTTTGTCGAAGATGCTCGCAGCCGCCTGCAATCCCAGGAGGCTTACAAGATCAGGATTCAATCTTATGCGGCGCACGACATGCTGCCAGTGGACCTGGAGCACATGATGACCAGTGAAGCCGGCGAGTTGACCCACCGCGCGATAGCCATCGAGGCGGTTGCCCCGCAACACCCGCTCATCGAGCAACTGCGCAACAAGGCGACCGAGCTCGTTGCCAGCGGACGCCAGATGCGTACCCGGCAATCCTTGCGTACCCAACAACCGAGCGATGGAATGCTGGATGACCTGATCAGTCACAACGCCGTGGAAATACGCAAGACAAGCCCGATCAAACACCTGGGCAAACGTCATGACGGGCGAAGCGATCACCTGCAGGAATATGAAATCATGGGACGTGACCGCGCAACCGCCCAAACTGTTGTGGTATGCCCACTTCCACTACGCCAAGGCGGCCCCTGCGTTCGCCGAGTTCGAAAAGGCGCACCTGAAACTGCCCGAACATCGATTGCTGACCCACGCCGACAACGCCGCGCTGCCTTACGCGGACATCGGCAAAAAAGTCAGCCGCGCTCGGGCATTTTGATCAGGGCTAAAAAGCAAAACGGGAGCGGCTGGGCCGCTCCCGTTTCACTGTTTTCAAGCCAACTGGCTGCGCAACTGTCGGGCCGCCGCCACCATGTTCACCAGCGCCGCTTCAGTCTCTGGCCACGCCCGGGTCTTCAGACCGCAATCGGGGTTCACCCACAAGCGCTCGGCTGGAATGCGCTTCACGGCTTTGCTCATCAACTTGACCATCTCGGCGGTGTCCGGCACCCGTGGCGAGTGGATATCGTACACCCGGCCCGATGTCGTTCGGGTAGTCGAAGGCTTCGAAGGCCTCCAGCAGTTCCATGTCCGAACGCGAGGTTTCGATGGTGATCACGTCGGCGTCCATGTCGGCGATGGCCTTGATCACGTCATTGAATTCGCTGTAGCACATGTGAGTGTGGATCTGCGTTTCATCGCGCACACCCGATGCACTCAAGCGGAACGCTTCGACTGCCCAGTCGAGGTAGTCCTGCCATTGCGCCCGGCGCAGGGGCAAGCCTTCACGGAACGCGGCTTCGTCGATCTGCACGATCTTGATGCCGGCGGTTTCCAGGTCCACCACTTCGTCCCGCAGGGCCAGCGCTAACTGCTGCGCCTGGACTTTGCGCGACACGTCTTCACGGGGGAACGACCACATCAACATGGTCACGGGACCGGTGAGCATGCCTTTCATGACCTTGTCGGTCAGGCTCTGTGCGTAGGAGATCCAGTCGACCGTCATCGCGTTCAGGCGGCTCAGGTCGCCGTAGATGATCGCCGGTTTGACGCAGCGCGAGCCGTAGCTCTGAACCCAGCCGAAGCGGGTGAACAGGTAGCCGTCCAGTTGCTCGGCGAAGTACTCGACCATGTCGTTGCGTTCGGCTTCACCGTGCACCAATACATCCAGGCCCAGGCGCTCCTGCACTTGCACCGCGTGGCGGATTTCGCTGTGCATCGCGTCGGTGTAATCGTTGGCCGACAGCCTGCCTTGCTTGAACGCCTGACGGGCCAGACGGATCGCGCCGGTCTGCGGGAACGAGCCGATGGTGGTGGTCGGGAATGTCGGTAGTTTCAGGCGAGCGCGTTGCTGTTCGACGCGTTGGGCAAACGGCGAATGGCGCTGGCTGTCCGCAACGCCAATGGCAGCGATACGCGCCTGTACGGCGGCTTTGTGGATACGCGGCGACTCGGCACGACTGGCCGCAATTGCGCGGCTCTGGGCCAGCGCCGCTTGCACGCTGGGCGATTGCGGGTCGTTGAGGGCATCACGCAGCACGGCGATTTCGCCACACTTCTGCACGGCAAACGCCAACCAGCTTTTCAGTTCGGGATCGAGCGTGTCTTCGCGGCGCAGATCCACCGGGCTGTGCAGCAACGAGCACGAACTGCTGACCCACAGGTTGTCGCCAAAACGCTCTTGCGCCGGTTGCAGCTGAGCCAGCGCCTGCTCCAGTTCGCAGCGCCAGACATTGCGACCGTTGACCAGACCGACCGACAGAATCTTGTAGGTCGGCAGGCGATCCAGCACCTGGCCCAGTTGATCCGGGGCACGCACGGCGTCGATGTGCAGACCTTGCACCGGCAGGCCGACGGCCAGGCCGAGGTTGTCTTCCAGGCCGCTGAAGTAGGTCGCAACCAGTTTCTTCAGCGGCGAGTATTGAAGGATGTGGTAGCGCGTTCGAACGCATTTTTCCAGGCTTGCGGCAGGTCGAGGGTCAGGATCGGCTCGTCGATCTGCACCCATTCAACCCCTTGCGCGGCGAAGCGACCGAGGATTTTGTTGTACACCGGCAGCAGGCGTTCCAGCAGGTCGAGCTTGTCGAAATCGTTGCCTTTGGCCTTGCCCAGCCACAGGTAAGTCAGCGGGCCGATGATTACCGGTTTGACGGTGTGACCGAGGGCTTTGGCCTCATCGACTTCGTCGAACAGTTGTTCCCAGCTCAACTGGAATTGTTGGTCAGCGCTGAATTCCGGGACTAGGTAGTGGTAGTTGGTGTCGAACCATTTGGTCAGTTCCTGGGCGTATTGCGCGGTGCTGTGTTCGCCGCCGCAGCAACTGGCCGTGGCGCCACGGGCCATAGCGAACAAGGTGTCGAGGGTCGGCAGGCCGGCGGCATCCTTGGTGCTGTCGAAACGCTCGGGGATCACACCGAAGGTCAGCGAATGGGTCAGCACCTGGTCGTACCAGGCGAAATCGCCCACGGGCAGCAGGTCGATCCCGGCGCCTTTCTGCAATTGCCAGTGCATGGCACGCAATTGGCGGCCAACGCGGTCCAGGGCAGCCTGATCAATGTCGCCCTTCCAGTAGGATTCGAGGGCTTTTTTCAGTTCACGGTCCGCGCCGATGCGTGGGAAACCAAGTGTGTGGGCCAGAGCCATGATGTATTTCTCCCTGTAAAAGATGGCGCTATTGTCGACAGCCAACCCAACATGAGACAAACTCAACCTTTTCGTGTTGATCACAAGTTTTCCTCATGGAGCCATCCGGTGCTTGAAATCCGTCACCTGAAGACCCTGCACGCCTTGCGCGAAGCCGACAGCCTGGTCGATGCCGCCGACCGCCTGCACCTGACGCAGTCGGCCCTGTCCCACCAGTTCAAGGAACTGGAAGAGCGCATGGGCATGCAGTTGTTCGTGCGCAAGACCAAACCGGTGCGCTTCACCAGCGCCGGTTTGCGCCTGCTGCAACTGGCCGACGCCACCCTGCCGTTGCTGCGCGGTGCCGAACGCGATATCGCACGATTGGCCGGTGGCACGGCAGGCCGTTTACACCATGGCGATCGAGTGCCACAGTTGCTTCCAGTGGCTGATGCCGACCATCGACCAGTTCCGCGATGCGTGGCCGGAAGTCGAGCTGGACCTGGCCTCGGGGTTTTCCTTTGCTCCGCTGCCGGCACTGGCTCGCGGTGATCTGGACCTGGTGGTGACGTCCGACCCACTGGACATCGCCGGTATTACCTATGTGCCGCTGTTCACCTATGAAGCCATGCTCGCGGTGGCCAACCAGCATCGGTTGGCGAGCAAGGCCTACATCGTTCCGGAAGATCTGCTGACCGAAACCCTGATCACCTACCCGGTGGAGCGTGATCGACTGGACATCTTCACGCGTTTCCTCGAACCGGCCGACATCGAACCGGCGCAAGTGCGCACCTCGGAATTGACGGTGATGATGATGCAACTGGTGGCCAGCGGACGCGGCGTGTGCGGCATGCCGCACTGGGCGCTGCGCGAATACAGCTCACGGGGTTACGTGAAGGCCAAGCGGCTGGGCGAGAAAGGCTTGTTTGCGACGCTGTACGCAGGGATCCGCGCGGACATGCTGGATGCGCCGTACATGCGTGATTTCTTGCTGACGGCCAAGGACACGTCGTTCTCGACGCTGGATGGCGTCAGCGCCGTTCGCAGGAACATCATACCCTGGTAGGAGCCGGGCTTGCCCGCGATGGCGATTTTCCAGTCAATGTCTGCGGCGACTGACACACCGCCATCGCGGGCAAGCCCGGCTCCTACAAGATCGGTGGGGTTTAGAGTTCACGCCACATATGGATCTTGTCGAAGTAATCCTCACCCACGCGCACGGCCATGGGTTCGAGGCCGAACTGGATGAAGCCGCAACGGCTGTACAAGTTGAACGCGGTGTCGTTGCCGGCGGTGACGGTCAGTTTGATCAGCCTCAAGCCCTGATGCTTGCCCGCCTCGGCCAACGCTGCCTGCACCAGTTGCTGCCCCACCCCGCGCTGGCGGAGGGTGCCCGAGACGTACATGCCAAACAGCGTCGCCTTGTGCCGGGCCTTTTCCCGCGCCTCGAACGCCAGCCCGACGATGCCCGCCAGCCGCCCTTCTACAAACGCCCCGAGCACCACATCCAGTTTGCTGGTCAGGCGCCCTTCCCACCCACTCAGCGGCATCGCGGCGCGCTCGCGCACGCTGGAGGTGAACGCCTGCGGATGCCGGTCGTAGGCTTCGAGCATCAGTTCCCGATAGGCCAGGGCATGACTGGCGTCCAGCCGCTCAATCCACATGTTCAAACCGTCCTGCGTTGCTCAAGCATCAGCCGCACCGCCAGCGTCGCCAACACAAAACTCATGAAATAACGCTGCACCGCCAGCCAGGTCGGGTTGTTGACGAACCACGAGGCGATGCCGGCCGCGAACAACGCGATCAGTAGATTGACGCAGAAGCTGACACTGATCTGCGTCAGGCCAAGGATAAGGCTTTGGCTGAACACCGAGCCGTGTTCAGGGTTGATGAACTGTGGAAACACCGACAGGTAAAACACCGCAATCTTGGGGTTCAACGCGCTGGTGAGAAAACCCATGGTGACCAGTTTGCGTGACGAGTCCGGCGGCAACTGCTGCGCCTCGAACGGTGAACGCGCGCCGGGTTTGACCGCCTGCCAGGCCAGCCACACCAGGTACAACGCCCCGGCCCATTTCAAGACTTCGTAGGCCATCGGCACGGCCAGGAACACCGCGGTCAAACCGGCCGCGGCGGCGAACAAGTGGACAAAGAACCCCGCGACCACGCCCAACAATGACGTCACGCCCGCCTTGCGCCCCTGGCAGATTGAACGGGAAATCAGGTAGATCATGTTCGGCCCCGGTGTCAGCACCATCAGCAATGCGGCGGCGGCGAAAATCAGCAAATCTTGAAGCGGGATCATGGGCAGTCCTTCGTCCGTAATTGATCAGGCAGGTTCGGTCAGCGAAGCTCGATAAAACGGCAGGATCAGGTCGCGTGTCAATGGCGCCAGCGTGATATCACCGTCGGTGGTCGGGTCAATCCAGATCACTTCTTCGATTTCGGCGGCGGGGGTGACGTCCTCCTCGATGGCCAGCCGAAAAAGTTCGGCCTCTACGACAAAACCCGGCTCGTTGGCGGCCGGTGCCGAGAATTTCCCGAGGTAGCTGGCGTGCGACGGATCGATGACTAACCCCAGCTCTTCTTCCAGCTCGCGGGCCAAGGCGTGAACCTGGCTGCTCAGGGGCTTCGATCTTGCCGCCCGGTTGCATAAAGGCCTGGGTGCCGCGCTTGCGCACCAGCAATGTGCGGCCGTCAGGGCCGATCAACAGGGCGGCGGCGATGCGGATGATGCGTGGCGAATCAGCGGATGCAAGGGTCATGGATCAGAGAGGGCCTTGGGTAAAGACCGCAAGGTTCACATAAGTCTTGGTGCATCGTCACGGGGAAAAACATCTGCAACTCACTGCCGAACCTTTGTGGGAGCGAGCTTGCTCCCCACAGGGTTCTGTACTGCCAGCCGATTGCTTATGTAGCTTCCTGGAAATCCATCTCCGGTGGCTGGCGACGGAAACCGCCGGTCAGCACCGCCAGGTACACCACGCCAATCGCCAGCCAGCTCAGGCCCAGGTAAATCGCCAGGTGGTCGAGGCTGACCATCAGCCACAAGTCCGCCACCAGACCGATGAACGGGAACACCAGGAAAAAGAACCAGCTCACGCGGGCCTTTTTTCTCGCCGCCGATCCAGTAGTGAAAAATCACCGACAGGTTGACCAGGCTGAAGGCGAGGAACGCGCCGAAGTTGATGAACGAGGTCGAGGTGGTGACGTCCAGTTTCAGCGCCAGCAACGCGACGACCGCGCACAACAGGATGCTGTTGACCGGGGTGCCGAAGCGTTCGTGCAAGGTGCCGAAGAACGATTTTGGCAGCACACCGTCACGGCCCATGGCGAACAACAGACGCGAGCCACTGGCCTGTGCCGAAAGGCCCGAGGCGAACTGGCCGACGATCAGGCCGATCAGGAAGATCGACACAAACAGGTCGCCGCCGATGTTGCGGGCAATCTCGTAGGCGGCCGAGTCAACGTTGTCGAACTGGAACGAAGGATGCGCGATCTGCACGAAGTACGAGACGCTGACGAAGATCAGCCCGCCGACCAGGGTAATCAGCATGATTGCCCGAGGATGGTGCGGCGCGGGTCGCGGGTTTCTTCGGTCAGGGTACTGACCGCGTCGAAGCCCAGGAACGAGTAACAGGCGATGGCTGCGCCGCTCATGATCAGCGGCATTTGCATGTCGCCGTTGAAGAACGGTTTGATCGACCACAACGGTGTGCTCGCGTCGCCCCCCACGTAATGGATGCACAGCGCAACAAAGGCGATCAGTACCAGCGCCTGCACCAGCATCAGCAAGGCGTTGACGCCGTTGGCCAGTTTCAGGCCGACGATGTTGATCGCGCTGGTGATGCCGATGAACGCCAACACCCACAGCCATTGCGGCACTGCGGGGAAGGCCGAGTTGAGGTAGGCGGCGCCGATCAGCCAGATCGCCATTGGCAGGAACAGGTAATCGAGCAACACCGCCCAACCGGCGATGAAACCGAGCTTGGGGCTGATGGCTTTGCGTACGTAGCTATAAGCCGAGCCCGCGACAGGGAACGCCGAGGCCATTCGGCCGTAGCTCATGGCGGTGAAGAACATCGCCACCAAGGCCGCCAGGTACGCGGCCGGAACCATGCCGGCGGTGGATTGAGCGAGGATGCCAAAGGTGCCGAGCACAATGATCGGCGTCATGTAGGCAATGCCAAACAGCACCACCGACCCCAATGACAGGGTGGTTTGCAAACGAGCCATGAGCGACTACTCCGAATTTATTAGATTTATGGCAGAGCCGAGTTCGGCGCTAAATTTCGGGTTACGTTGTTGTTCTAGGTTTCACGCCGACAGAACTGTGTTGCCTGTCAGGGCCTCATCGCGGGCAAGCCCGCTCCCACAGGGCTTCGGGTGTACATAAGTTTGGTGTCCATCACCGATTAACTGTGGGAGCGGGCTTGCCCGCGAAGGCGTCAGCCCGGACGACGCAGAAACCGGATCAGCTCCGAGGAATCAGCAACTCGCGCAACCCGCCAGCGTGCTCAACCATCTCCCCCGGCAGCTTCAACCGCTGATCGTCCAGGTACCGATAGTCCTTGCGTGCCGCGTCCAACCGGTTGAAATCCAGCTCAACCGTAAACTGGCCTTCATCCCGTCCGGCCTCGAACAACAGCGTGCCCAGCGGATCCACCAGCGCACTGCCGCCCGCGAACATCAACCCGTCATCGCCCGCTTCCACCCGGTTGACCATCAGCGCAAACGCCTGGTTTTCCTGGGCGCGGGCCATGATCGCGGTGCGGTGCGTCGAGCCGTAGGGGTCCATGTTGCCGTTGGTGACGATCAGCAGTTCGGCGCCCAGTTGCGCGAGGGCGCGGGCGGTTTCCGGGAATTCGATGTCGTAGCAGATCAGCAGGCCAACTCGCACACCGCTCCACTCGCACGTGGCGTAACGGTCGCCCGGTTCGAACACACCGCGATCCGAGGCCCACAAATGCGTCTTGCGGTATTTCAACGCGATGCCTTCGGGGGTAATCAGCAGTGTGGTGTTGTAGAACCGGCCGTTGTCGTTCTCGGCCATGCCGATCACCACGGCGATGTTGCGTTCGCGGGCAGCGGTCAGCACGGCGTTGACGGTCGGGCCGTTCAGCGGTTCAGCGGTGCGGGCCACGGTGTCGGCGGTCGGGAAGCCCATCAGGTGGGTTTCCGGGAAGACAATCAGTTGTGTGTCGGCGGCGCAGGCTGCAATCGCCGCCAAGGCGCGTTCGAGGTTGTACGCTGTGCCGTTGTCACGGCCCGCCAACTGGGCGAGTTCGACTTTCATGGGTATTCCTTGTTCTGGAGTACGCCGGGCGGCAGAAAGATTGCCCGGTCGGTGACTGTGCGCCAGTATGCGCAGCAAGCCACCGGCCGGGGAATCACGCCGCTGGGGTAACCCGATAGGGGTAGAGGCATGACACTTTCGTTAGACGACATCGCGTGGCATCGCTCGGTCGGGCAACTGATCGACGCGCTGGACAAGCCTAATTTCTGGACGCAGCTGGTGCGGTTGCTGGATCAGTACGTGACCTTCGACAGCTGGGTGGCCCTGCTTTTCAGCGCCGACCAGCACCCGCAAGTGTTCGCCGAATGCCCCGGCGAGGACGGCAGCCCTGACCAGTTGTTTCAGGATTACCTGCGCGGTTTGTACCTGCTCGACCCGTTCTACATCGCTTGCCGCGAGCAATCGCGCACCGGTCTCTATCGCTTGTCGGAAGTGGCGCCGGAGCACTTTGAGCTGACCGAGTATTACCAGCGCTACTTTCGTCTGAATGTGGTCGCCGATGAAATCCAGTTCAATTGCCAGCTCGAAGGCGACCGCACGTTGTGCCTGTCACTGGGCAGCAAGCAGCGCTTCAGCGGCCAGCAGATCGCCTTGCTGTCGCTGATCCAGCCGTGGGTGCTGGGCCTGTTGCGTCAGCGCCTGCCCTACGAAATCAACGAGGTCGTGGCCCTTGCGCCGTCGCCACCGCAACCTGACTGGCGCGTGCAACTGGAAGCGTCGGTGCAGCAGCTCAAAGGCGCACAACTGACGGCGCGCGAGCTCGACGTCGGGCGTTTGATGCTCAGCGGTTGCTCCAGCAAAGAAATCGCCCGTAAGCTGGAAATCTCCGTCGAAACCGTGAAAGTCCATAAGAAACACATGTACAGCAAGCTGGGAATCAAGTCCCAGTCCGAGCTGTTTTCGATTTTTCTCCAGGCCCAAAACGCCTGACACACCGCAACCCTGTAGGAGCAAAGCTTGCTCGCGATGGCGGTCTTCCGGTCAAAAATTCCGTTGTCTGACACGACGTCATCGCGAGCAAGCTCGGCTCCTACAGGGATCTCTGTGGCCACAACCGAGTCCGAACCCAAGGAAACCGTATGAGCCTGTCACTCCTGAGCCGCTACGCCTTCTTTGCCGCTTGCGTGATCGCCACCCTCGCCAGCCTGCCCTTCTTGCAATACGACTGGCTCTGGCCGATCACCGCCGTCACCGGCGTGCTCAGCCTGATCGGCCTGTTCGATCTGCTGCAAAGCCCTCACGCGGTACGCCGCAACTACCCGATCCTGGGCAACATTCGTTATCTGGTGGAAGGCATTCGCCCGGAAATCCGCCAGTACCTGCTCGAATCCGACAGCGACGCCCTGCCCTTCTCCCGTGCCCAGCGTTCGCTGGTCTATTCGCGGGCAAAAAATGAAAGCGCCGACAAACCCTTCGGCACGCTGATTGATGTGTACCAATCGGGCTTCGAATTCATCGGCCACTCGATGCGCCCGGCGCCGTTGAGTGATCCTGGCAGTTTTCGGGTGATGGTCGGCGGCCCGCAGTGCACCCAGCCGTACTCGGCCTCGGTGTTCAACATCTCGGCCATGAGCTTTGGCTCACTCAGCGCCAACGCGATTCGCGCGCTGAACCAGGGCGCCAAACTCGGTAACTTCGCCCATGACACGGGCGAAGGCAGCATCAGCGCGTACCACCGCGAAAACGGCGGCGACCTGACCTGGGAGCTCGGCAGCGGCTACTTCGGCTGCCGCACCGCCGACGGTCGTTTCGACCCGGAACGCTTCGCCGCCCAGGCACAAACGCCGCAAGTGCGCATGATCGAAATCAAGATGAGCCAGGGCGCCAAGCCCGGCCACGGCGGGATTCTGCCCAAGCACAAAGTCACCCAGGAAATCGCCGAAACCCGCGGCATCCTGATGGGCGAAGACTGCATCTCGCCATCGCGGCACAGCGCGTTTTCCAATCCGATCGAACTGATGCATTTCATCCAGCAACTGCGTGAACTGTCCGGCGGCAAACCGGTGGGTTTCAAGTTCTGCCTCGGCCACCCGTGGGAATTCATGGGCATCGCCAAGGCCATGCTGGAAACCGGCATCCTCCCGGACTTTATCGTCGTCGACGGCAAGGAAGGTGGCACCGGTGCTGCGCCGGTGGAGTTCACCGACCACATCGGCGTGCCGATGCGCGAAGGCCTGCTGTTCGTGCACAACACGCTGGTGGGCCTGAACCTGCGGGACAAAATCAAACTGGGGGCCAGCGGCAAGATCGTCAGCGCCTTCGACATCGCCAGCGTACTGGCCATTGGCGCCGACTGGGCCAACTCGGCACGCGGCTTCATGTTCGCCATCGGCTGCATCCAGTCGCAAAGCTGCCACACCAACAAATGCCCGACCGGCGTCGCCACCCAGGACACCTTGCGTCAACGCGCCCTCGTCGTTCCGGACAAAGCCCAGCGCGTGTTCAACTTCCACCGCAACACGCTCAAGGCCCTGGCTGAAATGCTCGCGGCGGCGGGCCTCGATCACCCTTCACAACTGTCAGCCAAACACTTGGTGCGGCGCATGTCGGCGACCGAGATCAAATTGTTCTCGCAGTTGCATGTGTTCTTGAAGCCTGGCGAGTTACTCACCGGTGAAGTGAATGGCGAGTTTTACTCGCGGATGTGGCAGATGGCGCGGGCGGACAGTTTTGAGCCGAATGAGGAAGTTGCGGCATAAACATCGGTTGAAAACAGCCACAGGAGGCGCCGGTCGAAGATTTCACACCAGACGGCCGGCGTGGTGATGGCGTGAAGTCTCGCGAATAACGCGATCGCCACCACCACATACAGCGCTGCGACCTCCCCAGAGCAGCGCGAAACCATCATGCTTCGCGCTCGCGGAACAAGATAAATCGCGAAAAGAAAAACCCGCAGAACAGACTCAACAGCGAGAACGATGAGACGGTTACCAAGCCGTGGAGTTTCCAGACATCGGCATAGTGCCCGACCACAAAACTCGCTACGCCCATGCAGCAGACATACGACAGATAACGACGTACCGACGCTCCGGCTTCAAATGTGTACAGCGCGTGCACATAAAAGGAGAACGTTGCCGCGACACAGAACGCCGTAACGTTGCTGGCGGCCTGACTCCATTCGGCGGCGGTGGTGAGGATGTAAAACAGCTGCCAATGAATCAGCGTATTGGCCACGCCAACTACCGCATAGGTGGAGAATTCTTTCCATAAAGATTTCATGTCCATTCCGTGGTCCGCTCTCGGTTTCAGAAGTGCTTCAACCTAATGTCAGGGCAGGTGTGCGTCTACTGTCAGAAATAGCAGGTACCGCGGTATTCCTGATTAACGGTCATGCCCAATGGCTTCATTCACCACTGAAGCGTTTTCACGGGCACCGACTCTTTCATGACGATAAAGCCGTAATCCCCCAGCAGATAAATGCGATAGAACTGGCTGTCCACCAGCGGCGGATACCCCTGGTAACCGACTCGTGTCGCATTGCGCCGCTCCTTTTCCCTGACCACGTTGGTGATGCCGGTTTTCGGCAGGTTTTCCGCGAGCATGTAAAAGTCGGTGTTAAGCAAATAGTGCAAAACCGGCATCTGTTTGAACGACCCGGCAGCGGCCACCAACCAGTGATCCGAATAACTCACCGACAGGTAAATGCGCTTGGCATCGCGCAATGCGGGGCGCGAGGCAATGTCGGCACTCAGGGCATACAACGCGTTGGTCGCGAAGGTTTTTTGCAGGGTCAGCACGCGCCCGTAGGCGAAGGACAGCGAGAGCATCGCCAGCAGCGGGATGAGCAACAGCAGTGGCAGTTTTCCATGCCACGACGCCAGCGCCCGATGACTCAGGTAGAACAGCACCACCAGCACGACGCCAAAACCCATCAACGTTCGGGCGCCTTCATTGAAGTCTCGAAAAAACAATGAAGCACCGGGCACCAGTAACATCAGGACCGGCAGCATCATCAGACACGTCAACCCTATCAGCGCCTTGTGCAGCCCCGTGTCCTGCCGCGCCAGCACACCCTGCCCCACGCACACACCTCCGGCGATGGCGCACAGCAACAGCGCGGCGAACACCCAGGTAAAGCCGCCATGAAACAACAGCACGATTTTTTCCAGCACCCGGCCCGCATTGATTTCAACTTGCAGCAGCGGTGCCGCCGCCCCCTTCAATATCGCGGTGCGGTTTTGACTCATGTAAGCAAAAGCCGTGGCGCCGTAGATCAATCCGGCCAACAGCACCTGCGCGACTTTCCAGCCGAGCAATCGGCACCACGCCGGCCACGATAATCGCTCGGTTGCCCCGCGCAGCAGCTCCAGGCAACAGAGCCCGAGAAACACATTGATGCTGGCCTGATAAAGGCCGATGGCCAATGCTATCAGCACGGCCGGAACGGTCAATCGCTGGACGCGCGAGGGGCTTTGAAACGTGATCGCGTAGATCACCGCCACCACACTCAGCGCCATGGTCGGACCGTCGTATTGGTACGACAGGTTTTGCAGGAGAAACGGGTTGTACCAAAGCGGCAGAACGACCAGGCAATGAGCAACCGTCGGTACGGGAAAGTAATGGAACGTCAGACGGGTCAGGGCCGCACTCATGGCCAGGGTGGCGATCAAAAGCGGCAACGGGAAGATATTGGGTGCGGCATCGCTGAAGCTCAGCAGGTTGTAGAACCATTGTGCGAAGAGACGGCCCTCCTGCGACCAGCCCATGCCGGCGGCCAGGCCACGCCAGTTGTCATCGATGTAGGGGAAATCCGCGAGGATAAACGGCAGGACATACAGCAGCGTCGCAAGAACAAACAGCAACCAGACCTGACGGCCTCCACGTTCTTTGTCGAGCCAATCGCAGATGCTCATGTCGGCGCCTCAAGGGAATTCCGCCTACAACCACTAAAGCTTTGAACCCGACGATAACCAGAGATCGCACCGCTGCCGGGCTTTTAGACAGGCGGTTGAGACATCTCGTAATACCCACACTTTGCAATTGCCGACGAATGCCTGCACCCTGCGCGCCGCCGATGTGCGGCGCACGACCTAGTGGCGCCGCCCGCCCCCTTCAACACCCGTTCAAGAGCCCGCAGCCATGACGACTGAACGCGATCACCGAATCGACTTTTTCCGTGGCCTGGCACTGATCTTCATTTTCTGGGATCACGTGCCCCACAACCCCTTGGGTCAAATCACCTTGCGCAACGTAGGCTTCAGCGATGCCGCGGAAATCTTTGTATTTCTGGCAGGCTACGCAGCGGTGCTGGCCTACGGCAAGATCCTTGCGCGTGACGGTTACCTGATTGCCTGTGTGAAAATCCTGCGCCGCGCCTGGGTGTTGTATGTGGTGCATATTTTCCTGCTGGCGATGCTGATGGGCATCGTGTTCTTCGCCAACAGCCATGTGGAAACCCGCGATCTGGTCGAGGAAATGGGCCTGCACCACTTCATCACCAACCCTCAACAAGCGTTGACCGATGAGTTGCTGTTGCGCTTCAAACCGAACCTGATGGACCCGTTGCCGCTGTACATCGTGCTACTGGCCGGGTTGCCCCTGGTGCTGCCGTTGCTGGTACGCAAGGCGTGGGCAGTGGTGGCGGTGTCGTTGACTGTTTACCTGTTGGCGCCGTCATTCGGCTGGAACCTGGCCGCGATCAAGGACGGCGTATGGTATTTCAACCCGGTCACCTGGCAACTGCTGTTTGTGCTCGGTGGTGCGGCGGCGATTCACGGGCAAAGGCCACGACTGCCCGAGACGCGTGCGCTGTCGCGCCAGCCGTTATTTGTCTGTGCAGCCATTTACGTAGTGTTTGCCGGGGTGATTACCGTTTCCTGGCGCTGGCCGCATATCCACGACGCGGTGATGCCAACCCTGTTGAGCAACTGGCTGTACCCGATCAGTAAGACCGACCTGTCGCCGGTGCGATTACTGCACTTTCTGGCACTGGCCTATGTCACGGCGAAACTGCTGCCAGACACGGGCTGGACACAAAACTGGCTGGCACAGCAATGCTGTCGCATGGGGCGCTATTCGCTGGAAGTGTTCTGCCTCGGCGTGTTGCTGGCGCCGCTGGCGGACATGGTCAACGCCATGACCGACGACGCGTTTGCCATGCAAATCTTCACCGCGCTGGTCGGGGCGGGGTTGATGGGGTTGTTGGGGGTCTGGTTGGAATTCAATAAGCACCTGAACCGCTCACTGCACGTCGCGGCAGCCTGAAACGAAAAAGCCCCGGTCAATCGACCGGGGCTTTTGCATTTCAAGCGTTACGCCTTACGACGCCGAACGCACCGCACCTTGCGTTGCCTGGGTCGGTTGCAGCTTGAACACATAGAACAACACCGTCAGCAGCACCAGGAACGCAGGGCCGACATACAGTGCCACGCGGGTGTCCGGGAAGTAGGCCATCAGGCCGACCACCAACACCAGGAACGCCAGCGCCAGGTACGAACTGACCGGGTACAGCCACATCTTGTACGTGAGGCCGGCACACTCGCTGGCGCTCAGGCCTTTGCGGAACTTGAGCTGAGCCAACAGGATCATCACCCAGGTCCAGATCGCGCCGAAGGTGGCAATCGCGGTGACCCAGACGAAGACCTTCTCCGGCGCCAGGTAGTTGAGCAACACGCCCAACAGCAACGCGCCCATTGACAGCAGCAAGGCGCGGCGAGGTACGCCGTTGCTCGACGTCTTGGCGAAACCGGCCGGGGCCTGGCCATTCTGCGCCAGGCTGTAGAGCATGCGCCCGGTGCTGAAAATGCCGCCGTTACAGGACGACAGCGCAGCAGTGATCACCACGAAATTGATGATACCGGCGGCGGTCTTGATGCCCAGGCGCTCGAACGTCATCACAAACGGGCTGCCCTGGGTGCCGATTTCGTTCCATGGGTAGATCGACAGGATCACGAACAGCGCGCCGACGTAGAACAGCAGAATCCGCCAGAACACCGAGCCAATGGCATCCGGGATGGTCTTGCGCGGGTTCTTGGCTTCACCGGCGGTCAGGCCGATCATCTCGACGCCCAGGTAGGCGAACATGACCATTTGCAGCGACATCAATACGCCTTGCACGCCATTGGGCATGAAACCGCCGTGGGCCCAGAGATTGGAAATCCCCAGCGCCACGCCATCGTTGCCGAACCCGAAAGCGATGATGCCGATACCACCGACCACCATGGCAATGATGGTGACGATCTTGATCAGGGCGAACCAGAACTCGAACTCACCGAAGGCCTTGACCGCGATGAGGTTGATGGTGCCCATGCTGATCAACGCCGACAGCGCCCAGATCCAGCGCGGCACATCGGGGAACCAGACCCCCATGTACACCGCCACCGCCGTGATTTCCGCGACGCAGGTCACCAGCCACAAGAACCAATAGTTCCAGCCGGTAAGGAAGCCCGCCAAGGGGCCGAGATAGTCTTGGGCATAACGGCTGAACGAGCCGGCGACCGGGTTGTGCACGGCCATTTCGCCCAGGGCACGCATGATCACCAGGATCGCCAGACCGCCAATGATGTAGGACAGCATGATGGCGGGACCGGCCATTTCGATGGCCTTGGCCGACCCCAGGAACAGGCCGACGCCGATACAGGCACCGAGTGCCATCAAGCGAATATGCCGTTCGCCGAGTTCGCGTTTAAGCGGGCCGCCTTGAGCGGTCTCGCCGTTGGGCAGGTGATTGCCGACAGGCATAGGGGACATCCTCGTCTTGTTATTGGATTTAGCCACCGAGTGTCGAAGCGCTGACCGATAAGCCATTGCTTGCCTGAAACCGGTCTACTTCGTGAGCAGGACCGTCCTGTAGGACAAAACCTCCAGGATCAGCGGGACGTGCAGTATAAAAAGCATCGCTCAGGTTTTTTCACTCTATAAATCACAATATGCAGCCATAAGTCTCGGCAAAATAGCGATTTATGGAGAGGTATTAACTGGCTAAAGGCGATTACACTCGCCCCTGAAACGGCGGCGAGTATTGCACAGCATTGGTGCATCGTCATGCACTTGCCTAAACCTTACTTACTGCTGAACAGCTCTAGATCAAGACTCTTCAGCCATAACACCACCGCCCCCTGGTAGCAGCTGCCGAAGGCTGCGTTCGACTGCGTAGCAGTCGTAAATCAGACACCGCGGCTTTCCAGACAAATTGAAGTTGCAGGATTGGCGACTGCTGCGCAGCCGGACGCAGCCTTCGGCAGCTGCTACAGGGATTTGTGTGGATACAAAAAAATAGGCGATAACCTTGTCCACAATTTTTTCACCTTTGCCAACCACCGTCTAAGCTTCAGACAAGTCAGATCAATCTGCGTGAATGGATCAATCGGCTATGGGCGCTTTGTGGCAAACCGATACGAGTAAAACTGTGGTCCCGACTGAACGAGTGGATGAAGCGCCTTTACCTGAAAAACCCCGTACCAGTCGTGTCAAACACGGCTGGAAGGCGTTTTGGTTGTTGTTGCTGATCATTCTGATCGTCGTGGGCCTGGCCGCTGCCAAGGAAATGCGCACGTCGAAATTTCAGGCGCGGAAGTCAGCAAATTCGCTGCGTCCCTGAGTTACACCCTGGAACCAGGCCCTAGCGATGCGATTCGTTACCCTGGCGCCGGGCCTTTTGATTTGCGTCTGGGCTATAGCTCTCTGAATGAGTTCCTGCCCCGGTTGCTCAAGCGCGACTACGTGATCTCGGCGCAGACCCGTTTTTCCAAAAAGTTGATGGACTACAGCGACAAGGGCCTGTTCGTGCCCTATTCGGAAAAAATCCAGGCCGGGCTGTCGATCACCGATTGCCGCGCGTTGCCGCTGTACCAGTTCAAGTATCCGCAGCAGCTTTATTCAAGCTTTGAATCGATCCCGCCGGTGGTGATCAACAGCCTGTTGTTCATCGAGAACCGTTTCCTGCTCGACCCCAAGCAACCCTTGGCCAACCCCGCCGTGGACTGGCCGCGCTTCGGCATGGCGGCGTGGTCGCAGGTGGCGAAGTTGATTCACCTGCCGGGCCAGTCGGCGGGTGGCAGTACCCTGGCGACACAGCTTGAAAAGTATCGGCATTCGCCCGATGGCCTGACGGTATCGGGCGCGGAAAAGATCCGACAGATGATTTCCGCCACCGTGCGCGCCTATCAGGCCGGCCCGGAAACCCTCGATGCCCGGAAAAATGTGGTCCGCGACTACCTCAACAGCGTGCCGCTGTCCGCCGTGCCCGGTCACGGTGAAGTGCATGGCATGGCCGAAGGGTTGCGCGTCTGGTACGGCGCCGACTTCGACAAGGCCAACGAAACCCTGGCCAGCCCAGCCACCGATCCAAAAACGATGGCCGCCAAAGGCCTGGCCCTGCGTGAAATGCTCTCGTTGATGATTGCCCAGCGCCGGCCTTCCCACTACCTGACCAAGGGCCGTGATGAACTGGTCGATCTCACTGACAGCCACATCCGCCTGCTGGCACAAAATGGCGTGATCGATGGGCCGTTTGCCGCTGCGGCATTGGCCAGCAAGGTCACTTATCGCGACTGGCAAACCCAGCCGACCATTCAGCCCATTGAAACCAACAAAGGCATCAGCGTGGCACGCAGTCGCTTGGGCGGCTTGCTCAATCGTCCACTGTACGACCTCGATCGCCTTGATCTGTCCGCCACCAGTACCTTGCAAGGCCAGCTGCAATCCCAGGCCACCGAGTACCTCAAGCACCTGGCCGACCCGGTATTTGCGGCGCAGATCGGCTTGATGGGCGAACGCCTGCTCACCCCCACCAGCACCACCCAGGTGCGCTACAGCTTCACCCTGTTTGAACTGACGCCGGACGGCGCGCGCGTACGCATCCAGACCGACAGCACCGACCAGCCGTTCGACATCAACGAAGGCAGCAAGCTGGAACTGGGCTCCACTGCAAAAATGCGCGTGCTCACCACCTACCTGCAAATCATCTCCGAACTGCACGACAAATATGCCGGGATGACCATTCCAGAGCTGAAAAAAGTCGATGTCCCCGATCAGGACCGACTGAGTCGTTGGGCCGTCGATTACCTGATCGAGAATCAAGATCGCAATCTGCCGGCCATGCTGGGTGCCGCGCTGGATCGCAAATACTCGGCCAGCCCCGGCGAAGCGTTTTTCACCGGTGGCGGGTTGCACGTGTTCCATAACTTTCGCAAGGAAGACAACGGCCGCATCCCTACCCTGCGCGATGCGCTGCGTGAATCCATCAACCTGCCGTTCATTCGGTTAATGCGCGACCTGGTGCGCTACGCCACGTATTCGGGCCCCAACAACAGCGCAGAACTGCTCAAGGACGACCGCGACCCTCGCCGTCAGGAATACCTGGCCGATTTCGCCGACCGCGAAGGCACCTCGTTCCTGCTGAAATTCTGGAAGAAATACAAAAACAAGGACACCCAGGCACGGCTCGACACCTTCCTCGACAGCATGCGCCCGACACCGATCCGTCTGGCGGCGGTCCATCGTTATATGCTGCCGCAAGCCAGTCAGGAAAGCTTCAACACCTTCGTTCGCACGCATCTCAAAGGTGCCAAGCTCACTGAAAAACTCACCGACGAACGCCTGCAACGGCTCTACGAAAGCTATGGCCCCGGCGCCTACGACCTGCCGGACCAGGGCTTCATCGCCAAGGTCCACCCGCTGGACATGTGGTTGATGGGCTACCTGCTGAACAACCCCGACGCCAAGTGGGGCCAGATCGTCAAGGCCAGTCAGTTCGAACGGCAGGAAGTCTATAGCTGGCTGTTCAAAAGCAAGCACAAGGGCGCCCGCGACAGCCGCATCCGCACCATGCTCGAGATCGAAGCCTTCCTGGACATTCACCAGCGCTGGCAGAAAGTCGGCTATCCCTTCGATCACCTGGTGCCGTCACTGGCCACCGCCATCGGTAGCTCTGGCGACCGTCCGGCGGCGCTGGGCGAGTTGATCGGGACCATCCTCAACGATGGCGTGCGCATGCCGACACTGCGCATCGACACGCTGCATTTCGCGGCCAACACCCCGTATGAAACCAAGTTGATCAACGACCCGGTCGTGGGCAAACGGGTGATGCCATCCGAAGTCGCCACGGCCATGCGCGAAGCCTTGTCGCAAGTGGTGGATGCCGGTACCGCAAAACGTGTGTCCGGCAGTTTCACATTACCCAATGGCAACCCCCTGGCCATGGGCGGCAAGACCGGGACGGGTGACAACCGCATTGCGGCCATTGGTTCCGGCGGGCGGGTGTTGAGCTCCAAATCCCTCAATCGCACGGCGACCTTCGTGTTCTACATCGGCGACAACCATTTCGGCACCCTCACCGCTTTCGTGCCGGGTCGCTCGGCCGAAACGTTCACGTTCACGTCAGCGCTGCCGGTGCAGGTGCTCAAGGGCATGGCGCCGATTCTGATGCCCTACCTGCAACCGGGAAGTAACACCGGGTGTCTGCCTGTCGAGGTGGCACGGCGTTGATTGACGAGGGTGGTAATTAAATATTTTCGACATCGATAAAATTAATGATGCGCAAGTACGCACACTGACTTAACAGCAGTAATTCAGACTTTTACTTTTAACGTTGGAGGGTAGGCTGGAGCCTTCTTTCAACGTTTAAGGTTTATTAAAACAATGACTGACCCACAAGGACGTACTGCCAATAACAAAGGCCGCCATTATGACTTTATAACAAGTCGAATCCCTGCCCCGCTCAAAGAAGTTTCACCCCAGAGGATCAAGGCGCTAAGCGCTGCCCGCACAGGCCGCGAGCACTGGATAACCGCCGCTTCACCGTCCAGTCATTCTTTATTGAAAGCGGCCAGTCTGAAACTTTGGGCATTACAAAACAAAGTGGACTTAATGCTTGATGAGTTACAGGATATTTATACATTTGCCGAACCCTTATTAAGCGCCGCCTTAAAAGAGCAGTACGGGATCGACGACAACACAAGAACAACTTACTTACATCTTTATTTACCCAAAGAGCGTCCCTGGTATGCCATCAACCTATCGGGGGGCGTTGTCGTTCGCAATGTTTCGCTACTGGACGCCGCCTTGCATAACTTCGCCCGACACGAAACCTGCGAAGCGGCCTCCGATTTCATCACCCAGCCCGACGAGCGAGGGCTGTTCGATATCAAGCCGATCAAACGCAAAATGTCCATTGCCCAATTCCAGACCCTGTGCCGCGAACTGGACATTGGCGCGCGGTACACCAAGCACCTTGAAAGCACTTTGTTGCCGGACGATGCGCTCGCCAAGACGTACCTGAAACACAAAGTGGTCGACAACCAGAAAGCCGCGTTCATCGCCGCGACACACCTGGCGGTGATGACTGGCGACATCGTCGCCGATACCCATGATCTAGTGCTTGCGATGCTCGATGGCCAGCGCAATCTCACCCTCAAAGGCAAGATTGTGCAATTCGCCGAGATGGCCCTCATGGACACGCCATTGACCGGCATCGTGCTGATATCGCCTGATCTGGAACAGGCGAGCGATGTCTCAAGGATCATTGCGTACGTTCCCCATGACCCCGAGCATCCGCTCAAGGAATACGCCTCGGTCACCGACTTCATGAATGAACTGACTCGCCAGTTGCGTGACAACGCCTTCATCGAGTCGTCGCAAATGACCTATCGCCAGTACTTCAGCCAGTTTGTCGATCAGCCACAGCGAGGGCATTTTTTTGCCGGCCTCCAGGCCCGTCTGTTCGAGACGCAGGGCCATAAAAAAGGGCCGTTCGATCAGCGTCCGACGTGGCGAGAGGAGCCCATATCCAATCCCAATCTGCGTATTGACGTCACACCGGTCACCGGTGATTTCTGGACCCGTCTCTACCAGCGAAAACTGAACAAGATCCTCAATGACGCCCGGCACATTGCTGTCTCTACCGCCGACGCAGACAGCAATGCGCGCTGGGCCTGGTGGGACAACTTCAAGAAAGTCGTTTCGGACATTTTCAACGTGGCCCTGATGATCGTCACGCCGTTCGTGCCGGGCCTGGGTGAACTGATGATGGTGTATACGGCGTACCAGCTCACAAGCGAGGTCATCACGTCCATTGTGGACCTTGCCGAAGGGCAGTTTACCGAGGCCGCCGAGCATATCGTCGGGGTGGTTACGGACGTCATCCAGCTCGCGGCTTTTGCCGCCGGCGCACAGATTGGCCAGCTTGTACGATTGAAACTGTCGCCCTTGGTCGAAGGCATGAAACCGGTGCAATTGCCCGATGGCCGGCAGTATCTGTGGCACCCCGACCTCACACCCTACGAACAACCGAACCTCAAGTTGCCTGCCGACTCAATCCCCGACGAACAAGGTCTGCACGCCCTCGACGGTCAACGCATCCTGGCGCTGGAGAACAAGCACTACGCCGTGCAGCAGGACCCACGCACGGGCACCTGGCGCGTCAAGCATCCGAGCCGCACCGACGCTTATCAACCCGCGCTGAAACACAACGGCGTCGGCGCCTGGAGCCATGAAGCCGAGAATCCGCGCGAGTGGGAAGGCTCGACCTTGATGCGTCGTCTGGGGCACAGCGTGGCGGACCTGAGCGATGCGCAACTCGAGCAAATCCGCAGCATCAGTGGTACCCAGGACAACGCCCTGCGCCGGATGCATGTCGACAATGCCCCGCCCCCGCCATTGCTGAGCGATAGCCTGCAACGCTTCAGAATTGGCCGGGACGTGGCCCACGCCATTGCAAAGATCCGGACCGGCCAACCGCTTTCCGCCACGTCCTATTGGTTCGAGCCGCTGCCAACGTACCTGGAGGGCTGGCCTGTGGACAAGGCATTGAAGGTGTACCAGGACGCCGACTTGAGCGGCAGCTTTCGCCAGTATGGCAACCCCGACGCCGGCCCTGGGCAAACCCTTTCCACCAGCGTGGCTCACGTGCTGAGCGGCAAGTTTGCGCACAGCCTTCTTGCGTTTCTTGACGAAGCGGAACTCAACAACCTGTTCGGCCACCCACTGCCCGCCGCTGAGCGCCTGCAAACCCTGCGCAACCTGTTGGCCGATGAAGCCCGCAAACTGGAGGTGGAGATTTTCAACCTGCAGTACCAGGCCAGCCAAACCGTCGACAACCCTCGTCTTCGCCTGCTGACGCGCCACTTTCCAGACCTGCCCGTCAGCGCTGCCGACAAACTGCTGGCCGGCGCCAGCCGCATCGATGTGCAACGAATGGACACCGAGCGGAGTTTGCCATTGACGCTGAAAAGCGAGGCCCGCGAGGCGGCCTTCGAAGCACGCGCCAGCCATGCTTACGCCGGGTTGTTCGATGACGCACAGCTGACAGCCGATACCGAACGCCTGGTGCTGAACGCGCTCAGGATCCACGCCGACACCTTTGGTGATTTGCGCATCGACATCCGTGACGGCACCTCTGACGGACCACTGCGCTGCCGTGTGGGCAGTGACGAGGCGAAGACGGTTCGGCTGCTGATTCGAGACGAGTTCGCACGCTACGCTGTCAGCGGCGGCTCCAGCCCCGTGCCGTTCGAGAACTTCTATGACGCCGTGCTCCGGGCACTGCCGGCACAGGCACGAGCCCGATTGGGTTACCGCACGGGCCAGGGGCGGATGTTCAAACAATGGGTAAAAGCCAAAACCGAGGCGCCCGGCGAACGACGCACCGCGTTGCTCGAACCGCCGATCTTGCCCAGCGCCGCCCCGCAGACCCAGTTGCTGCTGCGCGGCCCCGCCCTGTCCCGGGCCGGCACGACCCCGATGGAACGGGTGCAGGATTTGTACCCTCTTTTTAGCGAGCGGGAGACCACCAGCTTCGTCAGGTCACTGGGACCGACCGACGAGGCACTGGCGACGCTTGATCGCCTGGAACGCGACCTGGACAATCTGCGCGTGCTGCTTAATCAATGGCGCTATCAGCAACCGGAAGGCTGGGGACCCGGCGCAAATTCTTTCAGGGACAAGGGTGGTCTGCACATTAGCGAACGCCTCATCAAATGTTTCGAAAGGAAGTCGACCGTCTTCGGTGAGCGCAGCACCACCCTTGATGCAGGCTACGCACTGGATCTGTCGACAGAGTTCAGTCAATACAACCTTGAGGTGTGGTGGAAAAAACGGCCCGACCTCAAGTACTACCTCGATCAGGTCAGCAGCCTGAACCTGGATCACACGGGGTTTTCTGCCTCCGCCGATGGACTGCTGCGAGACTTTCCACGGGTTTCACAGCTGAGCGCCAGAGGCTGCCGACTGACCCGGTTGCCGGATGGCGTCGGCAAAATGCACCTGTTGCGCTCGCTGCGTCTGACCGACAACCAGATCAGGCTGACACCCACCGCAGTCGAACAATTGAGCAACCTCACCCGCATGGAAACCCTGCGCCTTGATGACAACCCGCAACTGGGCCTGCTGCCGGACGTGGGGCGCATGCCGAAACTGGGCATCCTGAGTTTGAGCCACACGGGGGTGAAGGCCTGGCCCGAGGGCTTGTTTAATAAAAAACGGCCGCGAGGTTTTTTCCTCGACTTGAGGGACAACCCGCTGGCACAGATACCGGACGTCGTACCCGGCTCCGACGACGCACTGCTGGTGGCGCGTACCCGGCTCAACGTACGGGATCTGTCGGAGGCGAACCGTATTGCCTATCACGACTATCGACGGTCCGTGGGGCGCAACCCCTACCAGACTTACTCACCCGCTGCCGAGCGCGCCATCGATCAATGGCCGATGTCCGACGACAGCCGTTGGTGGAACAAGACCGGCGGGCTGGGCACCTTCAGAGAAGAAGCCTGGCACGCGCTAATGGGCGAGCCTGGCGCAGAAGGCTTCTTCGAGATTATCCAGCGCCAGACGCTGTCCGGCGACTATCGGGCCGGTGGGGAGATGCGCCAACAACTCAGCAACCGAGTCTGGCGCATGATCGAGGCCATGGATCTGGACAGCGAACTTCGCCAGGAACTGTTCGAGATCGCGACCGCGCCCACCACCTGCGCCGATGCAGGGGCTCAGGTGTTCAACAACATGGGGATCAAGGTGCTTGCCAGCGAAGCGAACGCCCTGTCGACATCGACCACGATGCTGGAAAACCGCTTGGTGACCTTGGCCAAAGGTGCCGCTCGCCTGGAACACGTGGACGACGTGGCCCGCGCCGATTTTCGTAGCCGTGCCGGCACCCCGGATGAAGTCGAGGTCTTCCTGGCCTATGAAACCGGGCTCGCCCAACGCCTGGGTTTGCCGTGGCAATCCCGGACCATGCTTTACCGGCCCACGGCCGGCGTCGACGAGGCCATGCTCGAACAGGCTTTTGACACGGTCATTTCACTGGAGCAAGGAGACGGGCTGGTGAACGCGATGATCGAGCAACCGTTCTGGGACAAATACCTGAGGGCGACTTATTCGGACGCTTACAGCCGAAACACTCGTTTTTATGCGACCAAGTCCGACCTGCTGGAACAACTGCGCACGGCTCAACGGAACTGGGCACGCTCCATTGGCCACCCCGATGCGCAGCGCAGAGTGCTCAGAAAAACATTGCTCGACCTCGCGCAGCAAATTCCCGTGGCACAAAGCGAGCTGTTGAACGAAGGCGTCATGCCCGATGCCACCTATGACCGGTTGCTCAACGATATCGGTTATCGGGAGAAGGAATTGAGCCGGCGCCTGACTCGCGAGGCGTTGAACAAGGCCGGGCTGTAAACGAGCAGGACCCTGAGTGTCCTGAGGTCCTTGGACCTCAGGATTCCATCACCCCACCTCTGAATCCCAAATGACCGTGACCTGGCCCCAATAGTTACGGGCAGTTCTCGGATTGAGCATTTCCTGCACGTCCTCCGAGCCCACTTCAAAGTGAAGGGTGCCGGGCTTGCGATCCAGATAAAAGCCAGGCTGGAAAAGATCGGTGCCACTGCCGTTGAGCAACAGTGGACGACGATTGACCGGCTGTCCCGTCCCGTCGGTCAGGCCGTTGGGCAAGGTCACGCCGACATCGAGCGCCACCGTGTGCCCCGATGCCGGTTCCCGCAACGCGCAGGTATTGCCGCTGACGTACTGGCATTCCAGGTTCATCTTGAAACGGCTGGATGCCGACAGGTTAAACGTCTGGTCACGGAACAGCCGCACAGGCTTACGCCCCTGAGTCAGCCAGGCCTGCCAGCCCCCCTGCGGAACCAGTTCGACGCGATTGCCGCCCGGTGGAATCTCGACTTTCAACGTGTGTTCGACCAGCAGCGTGAAATTGAGGGTGATCAGATCATCGTCAGGCAACATGAGATCACCCATGTCGAAATCCCGGTACGGCCCGACGGTGTAACTCGATATGCCCCGGTAGATACCCGCCGTCATCTTGAGCGGGTTGGGCGTGATTAGCTCATAGGAAAACCCGGTGTTCTCATAAGCAAACGAAAGGGTCTCGGCAATTGTCTTCTGTGCCTGCTTGGCGCACACACCTGCATCGGCCGGTACTCTCCAGAAGAACGCGTAATACAGGGCGTTACCATAGCCAACGCCACCATATTGGCAGGGGGCAGGCGCGTAAACCCACGCACTTTGCCAAACAGCTTCGGGAAGCGGGGCGTTGTTCGTGTAGGCCGCACCGATACCGTTGACCCGCATTCTGACCGTCTCGGCTTCTCCGGTCTCTTCATGGAGAACCGTGATGTCCTTCCAATATGAAGGCACACGAAACATCGGGCCCTGGCGTTCATCATGCAACGCCTGGATAGGTGCGACCGACCTGAAGCGAATGGGCAGGGCGATGCTGAACACGCCGTTGTCACAATACTCCGGGTGATCCCCGCAATACCCTCCTTGAGGTGTTTTGTTTTCGAAAGAATTTTGCATGGGGTTTGCCGGATCTGGCCGGAATACCGCCGTCATATCCACGGTTGCCGCGCTTGCCGACGCAGCGAACGCGCCTGTCAGAGCCAGCGTACTCAAGCGGCTCGCCGTCGTTGCCCTATTCATGTTTCATACACTCCCTGTCACCGCGTATAACGCGAGTATCTAAACATCCGAATCCCAGATCACCGCCACACTGCCTGAGTACTGCCGCGCCTGACCCGGATGAATCATTTCGCCAACTTCCGCGGCGGGGATTTCGAAGTGCAGCGTTCCCGGTTTGCGGTCCACATAAAACCCCGGTTGGAATAACGCCGTACCGCTGCCATCGATCCGTAGCGGCCGGCGATCCACTGCTTGCCCGGCTGCGTCCGTCAACCCATGGGGCAGGCTGACACTGACGTTCAGCGGCACGGCGTGTCCGGAAACCGGTTCCACCACTCCACACGTGCGGCCATCGTGGCTGTACTGGCATTCCATCTTCATTTTGAAGCGCGAACTGGCGGAAATATTGAACGTCTGGTCCCGGAACAGCCGAGTCGGTTTGCGCCCTTTCGTCAACCAGGACTGCCAGCCGCCCTCGGGAACCAGTTCGACGCGGTTCCCCCCAGGCGGTACATCGACTTTCAGGGTATGGCTGACCTCAAGGGAAAAGTTAAGGGTCAACACGGAGTCACTGGGAATCATGACATCGCCCATGTCGAAATCCTGGCCCGGGCCAACCGTGTAGGAAATAACGCCGGTGTAATCGCCCGACGCCATTTTCAGCGGATCGGGCGTACGCAATTCGTACCCGAAAACGATGTACTGATAACGAAAGGACAAAGGAATGTCGAACTTCGCCTTTTTGCTACAAACACCCGCCCCGACGGGGACGACCCAGAAGCTGTTATAGCCAAAGTTGCCGACGGTGCCCCACCCCACTCCTACGCAGGGTGCAGGCGCATACAACCAGCGCCCGCCTTCCCATAAATCGTCCCAGGTCCCGCCACCCGTCAATTCGGAAATGGACCTCGGTAGCAACGATTCATGACCAATCGCGGCAATCCGCACCTGCAGCGTTGTGACGTCCCCCGAACTGTGTGTCACGGACACATCGCGCCAGTCGGACGGCACCCGGGCCATGCCGCCCTGGCGAGGGTCCGTATGATTGGCGAGGATTGGCGCATTGGCCGTAAATGGAATGCGGGCGATAAGGCTGAACAGTTTCAAGGGCGCGCAGGCCTGTGGAACTTGAGCGCAAAATCCCTCGGAAGGTGTTTGATTAGTGAATTGATTTTTTTGCGGGTTCGCCGAATCCGGCTGGAATGTCGCGCGGATATCGTGTACTTCCGCCACTGCCGGGACAGAAAAAACGACAACCAGTAACCCTGTCCATACGCCACGTTTTATCGTCCGGTGTCCTTGCCGGGCTGAATCATCCATCGTCTCTTCTCCACAAATCACTTGCACCAGCATCGGGTGATGGCGCGTCTAAATGTCCGAATCCCAGATCACGGTCACACTGCCTGAGTACTGCCGTGCCTGACCCGGATGAATCATTTCGCCCACTTGCGTGGCGGGGATTTCGAAGTGCAGTGTTCCGGGTTTGCGGTCTACGTAAAATCCTGGCTGGAACAACGTTGTACCGCTGCCGTCGAGCCTCAGAGGGCGACGATCCACCGCTTGCCCATCGGCGTCCGTCAACCCATGGGGCAGGCTGACACTGACGTTCAGCGGCACGGAATGTCCGGAAACCGGTTCCAGCACTGCACACGTGCGGCTATCGTGGCTGTACTGGCATTCCATCTGCATCTTGAAGCGCGAACTCGCAGAGATGTTGAAGGTCTGGTCGCGAAACAGCCGCGTCGGTTTGCGCCCTTGCGTCAACCAGGACTGCCACCCCCCCTGGGGCACCAGTTCAACGCGATTGCCGCCCGGCGGCACGTCAACCTTGAGGGTGTGCTGGACGTCCAGAATGAAGTTCAATGTCAGGGTTGAACTGCTGGGCATCATGATGTCACCCATATCGAAATCCATTCCGGGACCGACGGTATACGTCCAGTCGCCGGTATACAGGCCGGACGACATGCCCAAAGGATTCGGCGTACGCAGTTCATAGCCGATCTGCATCTTGTCGTAACTCAAGTTCGAAATACGATAATTGGCGGTTGCCGCGCATTCACTCGCAATCGGTGTCATCCAGAAAAAGGTTCGAGTGTCCGGCGCGGTGTACATACCTCCCGTCGCCTGGCAGGGACCGGGTGGGTACCATGTCCAGTCGCCCCATAAGCGTGTGTGCCACCCCTGAACGCTGGTGGGCTCGCCTTCACCCACAAGGTTTTCAGCGGTATCCGGAAGGATGTAGCGGCCACCAATCGACGCTATGCGCACTTCCAGTTCGGAATACTCATTAGTCACGGCGTTCCTGACACGCAGCACTTGCCACTGACCTGGCACTCGAAAAAATGCACCTTTACGCGAATCTGAGTGCCGCGCTTCGATGGGCGCGACGGACACAAAATCAATGGGCGCCAGTAGAGAAAACAGCCCCTTCTCTTTGCAAAATTCCGGTTGAAGCTGGCAATGTCCGGTAACAGGCGTTTGATTGATGAACTTGTTATCCATGGGTCTCGAAGGATCAGGCCGAAACACCGCGCTGATATCCATGGACGCACTCATCACCGGCTCGATCCCCCATCCAAGCGTCGCAATTGCCCAAACAATAAGGCTCGGAACTCTTACGGTGTTTTTCGTTTTCATTTTCTATCACTCAGCCACCGGGCATGACCGCATTGAAAATCATGTTGACGTTGCCAAAATAATTGCCGGGCTTGTAAACCCCGTCGGCCGGCGGCACCGGGACGATTTCCAGCACCACCCGTTTGCCCGCAATGGCGTCGGCCATGGACACCACCTCGCTGTTTTCCGCGTCGTTCAACAATGTGCCGTTGAACAGCACGCGTAAGCCGATGTCATGGGCTTCGGTGCCATTGGATAGATAGGGTCGGCCTTCGAGCCGGGCCTCGATCGAGCCTGCTTCGTTCTTCACGTCGAAAAACTTGCGCAAACCACCCAGTGTCGATGCCGTCAGGTTCCATGGCAGTTGCTGCTCACGATGAATCCAGCCAGGGTCAGACGGAATCACATAGAACGCCAACGTTGGAATGCTCACGAACACATCGAAATGGTGGGACTCCCTGGCGGCAAACGCCGTGCTCGAAACCCATGCACCGATGAGCACGGGGAGTATTTTTTTCAACATAGTCATCACCCGGGCTCAACCCTTTACGTCCAGTTTTTTGCTGCTTTCACCTTCAACGAGGGTGAAGTGGTATTCGCGACCGGCCTGTTTTTCAAACTGAAACGTCCGGCCGGCGAGGATGTGATGCTTGGTCGTCGGCTGGCAGTCCTGTTCGTTTTTTACCGAGCAGTCCTTGAACTCGTCGATCACCACCACCGTGTTGCCGTTGTTGCGAATGCGGTAAAGAGCCGCCGCGTTTTCAATCACGCTTTCATAGCGCGTGTGCTTGGGCCGCACGAAAAACACCGCGCCGTAACCGGCCAGGACGTTGACCCCGGCCGAGAGGGTTTTCTTGTAGGCATCGCGTTCTTCACTGGAAACGGCGAACTCATCTTCTTTCTCCGGCACCACCGGTACGAAACGCACGCGGAAATAGCGCTCTGTAGCCCGTTCGCCCATGTACAGCAACCGCGTACCCTGCATGCCATTGGCCGGCACGATCAGTCGTGCCGGGCTGGCCATCAGGCCGTCGCGGGCACTGCCGTCGGCCTGGGTCTTGAGCGGTACTTCCTGTGATTTGCCCTGGGCGTCATAGAGGATTTCAAGAATGTTGACCTTGACGAACGCAGTGCTGTCGCCGCCGTTGAAAACCCGCTTCAGGTAGGTACTTTTATCGCCGTCCAGATAGTCGTAGACGGTGCCGATATTGATGCTCGGCGTAGCGTGTGCCGTTTGGGTGAATAAACAAAAACCAAATAGTGCCAACAGACGTTTCATCGTCCCTTACCTCGTTGATTAATCGCGTTGTGCCGGACCATCAGCCCGCCGTCCGGGCCATGAAAGTCGCATCCGCCAATGTGTCCGGTGTGCACCGCAGGTCCCCGATCATCAGCACGTTGTTTTCCGTGCGTGCGCTGCTCGGGTCGAGGCGGAACTGGCACAGCAACTGATTGCCGTGGCGCACTTCCAGGGTCGGTGAGCCGGCGTTCATTTCCATGGAGAAGAAGCCGTCGACTTCACTCACGCCGCGACTGGCGTGGTTGATGATGTGGTGCCCCTTGAGCGGGTTGCCCTGGGGGTCGATCAAGCGTCCGAGTACGGTGAGGGTGCTCATCACGCGGACCTGGCGATATTCCACGCCGCCCTTGTTCAGGTGATAGCTGGAGCGCGCCGGCTGGATGGTCGCGGCGGGCACATGGTTGCCCTCGAAGTCGAAACTGACCGAACTGCTTTTGTAGGCCGTGATGGGGACAAAGTTGCGACCCGGTTTGAGTACCGCACTGCCGCCGCTCAAATCGTCGGCGCGCAGGGTGATGCCCGCGATGTCCGATTCGACATCGATGATCATCCCGGCACCGTTGCGGTGGTACTGGCTGGTCACGACCATTTTTTCGCCGCCGACGGCCACGGTGCTGTCCAGGTTCAGGCCGCCGGTGAAGTCGTTGTTGAAAGACGAACGCTGGACAAACCCGTCGCCGTTGACCAGGTCCGAATGCATCGTCCCCATCGCATTCAAACCGATGCCATAGGTGTCGGTGATGGCGGTCGCCGACACGCTCTGCAAGAGGTGCCCCTGCAGGTCTTTGCGGTAAGTGATCGAGGCGTTGTTATCCCGCCCGCCCTCACGCGCGGTGCGTGAGCCGATGCTGCCGGAGAGCTGTTCGCCGGGGCCGCCCAAAGCAATGTTGACGCTCAGGTCGACGCCACGATTGCGGTCGTCACCCGAACTCACGCTGCCTGGCCGGTCGAACAGTGCCAATCGCCAGTTGGCATCGCTGCCGAACAGTCGGGTGCGCTGGGTCCATCCCAGATCCACCCCCGCGCCTTCGGTATTGCCCTCGCTGTGGGACACCCGCGCGTTGACCGAGGTCTTGCTGGTCAATCGATGGTTGAGCGACAACGAAGAGTTGCTGGTCTGGCCAACGAACACATTGCGTTGTCGCACTCGCGTTCCGTCCGGCAAGGTGTCGTAGAGCCGCGTCGTGTCGAGCCAACTGCGGTTGTGGCTGGCGACGACGCTGCCACTGCCGTAGGAATACAGCCCCTGCACGTCGAGGCCGGTGCCGTAGTCTTCGGTTTGATAAATGTTGGCGTAGAGGCTGGCATTGTTGACGATGGCCCAGTCGACCGACGTGCCGTACTGCAAGCTGTCACGCACCTGGCGCCCGTTCAGGCCGACGATCACCCGCGGATGCAACAAGTAGTTGACCGCCGCGCCGGCGGTCATGTCGCCATCGTCCTGCTCGTCCCAGTTACTGAGCACCTTGGACTCGCGCCCCGCGAACAGGTTGTAGCGCCAGCGCTCGTCATGGTTACGCCAGTTGTTGGGCTTGTAGACCAGCTCTTGGGTGCTGGAGGTGATTTGACCGTCTTCGATCAGACGCACTTCCACTTCGTAGATCCCGCCCGGTAACGGTCGGGTATCGAGGGTCTGCAAGCCGGCCGGCATCGCCTGGGTATTGATCAGCAAACCGTCGCGATAGATTTCCACCGACCCCTGGCGGTTGGCGGTGACGTAGATCGGATACACCGCCGGTTTCGGATTGTTGATAGCCAGGCTGTCGGAGCTGCCGTACATGACCCCCACCGCCGTATCGGGGCTGGTACCAAAGGTGCGCGGTTGCCGACTCAGCCCTTCGGACGAAGGGGTGAAAAGGCCCAGTCGCAGAAAATTGCCTTCCAGTTCTCGCTGGGTGTACAGCTCATTCACCGCGTGAAACAACTCGTCATCCATCCCGCCGAGTCGGGACAGCTGAACATTCACAGCCTGAGTCCAGTTGCCCAGGCTGCTGCTGGCTTCAAGACCATAGCGCCCGCCCAGGTCCTGGTTCTGCCCGCCGTTGAGGTTCAACTGATTGCGCACGATCAGGCCGGTGCTGCCGCCTTCGGGCAACGTGTAGTAGCGCTGCGCCGTCTCGTCGCGTTCGGCGTTTTGCGTCAGGATCGAAACCAGTGAGTTTTCCAGGCTGTAATGGGGGGCACCGCCAGCAGTTGCTCCGGGCACGACCCCTGGCAGCCTCCCAGTGCGACACCTTGCTTGAGATAATTTGCCCAGGTCTCGCGCTCGCTGGGCTTGATAGTGCTATCGCTGACATCGGTGAAGTCAACTAAGGTGATGCGATCGTCGCGGGATAACACCACCATCGCCTCACCCAGAAACTGTTGGTCAAGTTCCACGCGCACCGCCAGTGGCACATCAAAGAAGTGCTCTTCGAACTCAGACGGCAAACCTTTGGCCTGCGCCAGCAGACTTCGAGGCGTAGACGCGCTATCTGCAGGCGCAGCCAAAGCGGTTGCACAAAAAAACAGGGCAAGCGCCGTCGCGATGTGAGTCATCGGGAACATGAGCGAAATACTCTAGAGATAGTTACGTTAAAACCCGATCGACGGATACTGACTACC
Source organism: Pseudomonas sp. S2_F03 (assembly GCF_054668335.1). Classification (NCBI taxonomy): domain Bacteria; kingdom Pseudomonadati; phylum Pseudomonadota; class Gammaproteobacteria; order Pseudomonadales; family Pseudomonadaceae; genus Pseudomonas; species Pseudomonas sp. S2_F03. Next base: position 1,746,460 of record NZ_CP162759.1, read on the forward strand.
CATCGACCGGTGAGCGTTACTTAATAAGGACAACCCTTAAGTCATCTCAGTATTACTAGATGCGCGGGATGGCATCGAAGATCACCACCGGAGTGGCAGTGTAGAAACCCGTTTGAGTGGCGGTGGGTTTAGCGGCGTCAATCACCAGATCAGCCCGCATGCCACCGTTGGACTCGGTATCGCCAACGACTTCCTGGGAAGCGCCGGTCAGGGTAACGCCGTTGAATTTATAGGTCAGTGCGATGTTGTTGCTACCGTTGAACAGGGGTTGCGGACCTCCTTCCACATAGGCGCCGACCGAACCATTGGTGTGCCGAATATCGTACGTCGCACGCAATGGGCTCAAAGTACCGGTCACCAGGTTGTAGGTCATTTTCTCATCTTTACCAAAGTCAGGATTGACCGGTTGGGCGTGGAAAACCTGGGTTGGAATGGTGGCGCTGATGTTGATGGAGGTGCGCGCTTCTTCCGCAGCGAACGCCAGCGAAGAACCAAGTGCCAAGAGTGTCATCGGGACGGCGATTGCAAACTTATTGAGCATTATTGAGTACCTGTCTTTTCAAAGGATTGGGCCGAGAGCAGTCCTAACAAGCCAGCGTCATGTACGAGTTCATCACGAGGCTTAACTTTCGACGCCGGAACATGATCGACCAATCTCTTGGGAAAGTAAGTACGTAACTTCCGAAGAACATGTAGTAACAAGAGCATTCGAACAGAAGGAAAAAAGTCGTAAAAACAGCAATTACGCTGTTCGACTCTCAGACTGATACTACACACAGTTTTAACTAAAAAAGCACACAGACAAGAATGATTAAATATCTGTAAGAACGGCACTACTTATTATTTTTTAACAGCCATTGGTAAGAAAATGAACTGTTATTAATTAGTCTAACTACTCTAAAGAAGCAACCGTCACAGCCCTCTTGCGCTTGCAGCGCCCTGCCTCAGTCTTCGACCGCTCGTCCTGGTGCCTTGCATTCCTCATAAGATATATCTTAAGTTGTATCTAAACACGACAGAGAAGACACAAAATGAGAGACCATCATTCCCATCGAGAGCACAACGACAGCCGCGACGGCTTCGAAAAACGCCCAGGTCCTGGCCGAGAACGCGGCGGCCGTGGCCCCCGTGTGTTTGCCCCCGGCGACCTGAAATTGCTGCTGTTGGCACTGATCGCCGAACAGCCCTGCCACGGCTATGACCTGATCCGCCAGATCGAAAGCATGTTCGACGGCGCCTACAGCCCCAGCCCCGGTGTGATCTACCCGACCCTGACTTTTCTTGAAGAAAGCGAAATGATTCTGGGCGACGCCGAGGGCGGCAAAAAACGCTACAGCATCACCGACGCCGGACGTTTGTCGTTGACCGAGCAAGCCATTGCACTGGATGGCGTGCGGATGCGCATCGAAGTCAGCAAACGCTCGCTGCGCGGGCATGACCGCCCGGCCGAGATCCACGAAGCCGTGCACAACTTGCGTCATGCCTTGCAGATGCACCACGGCCGCTGGAGCCCGGAAGAAATCCTGCGGGTACGCGACCTGCTCAATAACACCGCCAAAGCCATTGTCGACGGCCCTGCCGTTCCACCTGTCCGGGAGAAAGCCGAATGACTGAAGTGATCGTGCAATCCATCCACCGCGTCATGCATGAGATCAAACGCCGTCGTCTGGAGGTGTTGCGCGTGGTCGACCTGACGCCACGTATGCGCCGGATTACCCTGGGCGGGCCGGAACTGGCCGGCTTCGTCAGCCTCGGCACCGACGACCACGTCAAACTGTTGTTCCCGCAAAACGCGGCGGAACACGCGGCGCTGGAAACCCTGGTGCTCGGCGCGGGCAAAAACAACGGGCCGATGCCAGCGATGCGCGACTACACACCACGTCGTTACGACCTCGACACGCTGGAACTGGACATCGATTTCGTGCTGCACGGCGACGGCCCTGCCTCGACCTGGGCCGAGCAGGCCAAACCCGGTCAGTTCCTGCACATCGGCGGGCCACGCGGCTCGATGATCGTGCCGGACATGTTCGACAGCTACCTGCTGATCGGTGACGAAACCGCCCTGCCCGCCATCGCCCGTCGCCTCGAAGGCCTGGCAGCCAATCGTCGGGCGCTGGTGATTGTGGAAGTGGAGAACGGCACCGAGCAGCAACGTCTGGAAAGCGCCGCGCAGGTCCATGTGATCTGGGTGCTGCGCGAAGGCGGCAAGGACAATCTGCTGACCACCGTGAAGCAAGCGCAAGTGCCCGGCGGCAATCTGTATGCGTGGGTGGCGACCGAGACCAAGGTGTCGCGGCAGATTCGGCGGGTGCTGCTTGATGAGCATGGGCTGAACGAGCAATTCGTCAAAGCCGTGGGTTACTGGCGGCTGGATGACAGCGACGAAGAGTGACCTGTGAGGGCGGCGCTAGCGGCGTCGCCCCAATTGCCGGTCGAGCGCGGTCAACGACACCGCAATCACCACAAACCCCACCAACAACCCACCCGCATTCAAAAACACCTGTGGATAACCCAACTTGTCGACGTCTACAAACGGATAGGGATAAACCGCCAACACGTGACCGCGCCACAACACCGATACGAAGTACACCAACGGATAGATCAACCACAACGCGATGTGCCTCAGACGTAACGTGCCCTTGGGCACGCATAACCACCAATAGCCCAGAAACAGCAGCGGCATGATGTCGTGCATCAGCTCGTCGGCCAGAAACTGCCAGCCTTCGGGATGCCACAGATGGCGCAGCAGCAGGCTGTACGCCAGGCCGACCACGGCGATACTCACCACAATCGCACTGCTCACCCACGGCTGCAAAAACCAGCGTCGCGCCGCTGACTCGCGGGATGTCCATTCACAGGTCAATACGGTCGCCACCAGCGTGTTGGTCAGCACCGTGAAGTAACTGAAAAAGCTCACCAGCCCACCGATCAAACTGGCTTCAAGGCTCCAGCGTGAGTAGAGAATCAGGTACAGCTGAATGCTCAGCCCCAGCCACCCCAGTACCGCCGCCACGGCGACAAAACGACGCCTCGTGGCAGAACCCGGCGTCGGTTGGTTAACCATTGTCAGACTGGTCGCTTGGTGCGCATCAATTTCACATACAAGCGCTCGACCTTCTCTCGCGCCCACGGGGTTTTGCGCAAGAACGTCAGGCTCGACTTGATGCTCGGGTCGCTCTTGAAACAGCGGATATCAATGCGCTCGGCCAGCCCCGACCATTCGTAATGTTCAACCAGGACGTTGAGGATTTGCTCCAGCGTCACGCCGTGCAGCGGGTTGTTGTTCTGTTCGGTCATGCCGGGCCTTCAAGCGGTGAAAGGATGGGAAGCCGCGCACCTTAGCCGAGGGTGTGGTCTGGTGGAAGCGCTCTGTGCGCTATCGCTTGTCCCTTAAATGTAGGTGACCTTGAAAAGATCGCCGCCCGGCACTGTTACCGAATCTGAAATGCTGCATGTCAGGAAAAGCCCTTTCTCTATTTGTAACAGAACATTATCCTTGCGGCCGCCAAGCTGAAACGCTTCCGCTACCTGCTTTACGCCTGCTGCCATCCGTAACTTTCCTAGAAAAAGATCAAGAATTCTCTCTCTATGCCTGATTTCCACACTTCGCGAGACAGCGCTGTCTCACTGCCTGTTGCCCACCGAAAAGCCCTACGCCTGATCGGCGGATTCACCGCCCTGGGCCTCGCCACCTGCACCCAGGCAGCGCCCGCCTTCGATAGCGACTCCCCCTGGATGCTGGGTGACTGGAACGGCACGCGCACCGAACTTTCGGAAAAAGGCTACGACTTCAAAGTCGATTACACCGGTGAAATGGGCAGTAACCTGCACGGTGGCTACGACCATGACCGCACCGCGCGCTACAGCGACCAGTTTGGCCTCGGCACGCACCTGGATTTGCAGAAAATCCTGGGCTGGAACGATGCCGAATTTCAGCTGACCATCACCGAACGCAGCGGCAATAACATCAGCAACGACCGCATCAACGACCCTCGCGTGGGGGGATTCACCTCGGCTCAGGAAGTCTGGGGCCGTGGGCAAACCTGGCGCCTGACGCAGATGTGGTATCAGCAGAAGTTCTTCGACCAAAAACTCGACATCAAGGCCGGCCGCTTTGGTGAAGGCGAAGACTTCAACAGCTTCCCCTGCGACTTCCAGAACCTGGCGTTCTGTGGCTCCCAGGTCGGTAACTGGGCCGGCAGCATCTGGTACAACTGGCCCGTCAGCCAATGGGCGATGCGGGTCAAATATCACCTGACGCCGCAGTTGTACGCGCAGATTGGCGCCTATGAGCAAAACCCGTCGAACCTCGATCGCGACAACGGCTTCAAGCTCAGTGGCAGCGGCACCCAGGGCGCAATCGTGCCCGTGGAACTGGTGTGGTCGCCAACGCTCAACGGCCTGCCGGGCGAATACCGCGCCGGTTATTACTACAGCAGCGCCAGCGCCACCGACGTCTACAAAGACAGCAACGGCCAGCCCGCCGCCCTGAGCGGCGAGGCTTACCGCAGCGCATCGAGCAAGCACGGCGTATGGCTGGGTATTCAGCAGCAAATCACCAGCGTCGCCAGCGATCACAGCCGTGGTTTGAACGTGTTCGCCAACGGCACGATGCACGACAAGAAGACCAATGCCATCGACAACTATGTGCAGGCGGGCGTCGTCTACAAAGGCCTGTTCGATGCGCGCGCCAAGGACGACATCGGCTTCGCGCTGGCCCGCGTCCACGTCAACCCGGCCTATCGCAAAAACGCTGAAGCCACCAATCAGGCGCATGCCGTCTTCGACTATGACGACCCGGCCTTCTTGCCGCCGCAGGACACCGAATACAGCGCCGAGCTCTATTACGGCGTGCATGTGACGAACTGGCTGACCGTGCGCCCGAACCTGCAATACATCCGCCATCCCGGTGGTGTGGATAACGTCGATGACGCGCTGATTGGCGGGATCAAGATCCAGTCGTCGTTCTAAACAACACCCCAAAGCCTTGTAGGAGCAGAGCTTGCTCGCGATGACGGAGTGTCAGTTGACATTGATGCGGTCTGACACACCGCCATCGCGAGCAAGCTCTGCTCCCTACAAGGGTTGCAACACCTGAACAAGCGCTAACCAGGTTTCACTTATATAACTGAACCATGCCCACGCCAGATCGTCATCTACAGTGAACTTGCGCGGGACTACTTGAAACGTCACGGAGAACCACACTATGAGCACTGATGGTGCTTTGAGTCGAAGCCGTCTGTTGCCGAGCCTTCTCGGCATCCTGCTTCTACTAATGGGCCTGGCCATGCTGGCAGGCGGGATCAAGCTGAGCATGCTCGGCGGCTCGCTGTATTACCTGCTGGCCGGTATCGGCCTGACGCTGACCGGCGTGTTGCTGATCCTCGCCCGCCGCGCTGCGCTGGGCCTGTACGCACTGGTGCTGTTCGCCAGCACCGTTTGGGCACTGTGGGAAGTCGGCCTCGACTGGTGGCAACTGGTGCCGCGCCTGGCGATGTTGTTTGCACTGGGCCTGGTCATGTTACTGCCATGGTTCCGTCGTCCGTTGCTGCGCGAAGGTGCTGCACCGATGGGCACCGGCGCCCTGAGTGTCGCTGTGGTAGTGGCGGGCGTGGCCGCATTGGCCAGCCAATTCACCAACCCGGGTGAAATCAAGGGTCAACTGGACCGCGACAGCGTGCCCGGCATGACCAACACCGCCCCGGCCATGCCCGACGGTGACTGGAATTCCTACGGCCGCAGCGCTCACGGTGATCGTTACTCGCCCCTGGCACAGATCACCCCGGCAAACGCTCACAAATTGGTCCCGGCGTGGACCTACCGCACCGGCGACCTGCCGGGCCCGAACGATCCGGGCGAGACCACCGCCGAAAACACCCCGCTGAAAGTCAACGGCATGCTCTACGTGTGCACGCCGCACAGCCAGGTGATCGCGCTGGACCCGGACACCGGCAAGGAAATCTGGCGTTTCGATCCGAAGCTCTCCACGCAAAACGCGGCGAACTTCAAGGGTTGGGCCCACATGACCTGCCGTGGCGTGTCGTATCACGATGACGCGGTCTACGCCTCCGAGCAGAGCCCGACCGGCAGCGCCAGCGCCGCCGTGGCCAACGCCTGTCCGCGCCGGATCTTCCTGCCCACCGCCGACACCCGCCTGATCGCCCTGAACGCCGACACCGGCAAGATGTGCGAAGACTTCGGCGACAAGGGCCAGGTTGACCTGCGCGCCAACATCGGCGGCTTCACCGCCGGCGGTTACTACTCCACCTCGCCTCCAGCGGTCACTAAAGACCTGGTGGTGATTGGCGGCCACGTCACCGACAACGTCTCCACCGACGAGCCAAGCGGCGTGATCCGTGCGTTCGACGTACACACTGGCAAACTGGTGTGGAACTGGGACAGCGGCAAGCCGGACGACACCACGCCGATTGCCGAAGGCCAGACCTACACCCGCAACTCGCCGAACATGTGGTCCATGTTCGCGGTCGATGAAAAACTCGGCATGCTCTACCTGCCAATGGGCAACCAGACCCCGGACCAGTACGGTGGTGATCGCACCCCAGAATCGGAACTGCACGCCGCCGGCCTGACCGCCCTGGACATCGCCACCGGCAAAGCGCGCTGGCACTTCCAGTTCACCCACCATGACCTGTGGGACATGGACGTCGGCGGCCAGCCAACCTTGATGGACCTGAAAACCGCAGACGGCGTGAAGCCAGCGGTGCTTGCGTCCACCAAGCAAGGCAGCATCTACGTGCTGGACCGCAGCACCGGCAAGGCCATCGTGCCGATCAACGAAGTACCGGTGCCGCAAGGCGCTGTCGCCGGTGATCACACCTCGCCGACCCAACCCAAGTCCGACCTCAACTTCATGCCGCCGCCGTTGAAAGAACGCGACATGTGGGGGGTGACACCGTTCGACCAACTGGTCTGCCGGATCACCTTCAAATCCCTGCGCTACGACGGCCCGTTCACACCGCCATCGCTGCAAGGTTCGATCGTTTATCCGGGTAACTTCGGTGTGTTCGACTGGGGCGGTATCTCAGTGGATCCGGTGCGTCAGATCCTTTTCGTGAACCCGGACTGGATGGCCTTTAAATCGAAGCTGATCCCGGCTTCAGAAATCGCCGCCCAAGGCCCGCGCAAAAGCGAAACCGAAGGCGTACAACCAAACAAAGGTGCGCCTTACGGCGTAGTCCTTGAACCCCTGCTGTCGCCAATGGGCCTGCCGTGCCAGGCACCGGCGTGGGGCTACGTGGCAGCGGTCGATTTGACCACCCATGAAAAAATCTGGATGCACAAGAACGGCACCGTGCGCGACAGCTCGCCAGTTCCAATCCCCTTGAGCATGGGCGTACCCAGCCTGGGCGGCACCTTCACCACCGCCGGTGGCGTCGCGTTCCTCAGCGGCACCCTCGACCAGTACCTGCGCGCCTACGACGTGAAAAACGGCAAGCAACTGTGGGAAGGCCGCCTGCCGGCCGGCGCGCAAACCACCCCGATGACCTACACCGGCAAGGACGGCAAGCAATACGTGCTGGTCGTTGCCGGCGGTCACGGTTCGCTGGGCACCAAGCAAGGTGACTATGTGATGGCGTACAAACTGTCGGAATAAGTTTTAGCGGCGGTTAAAACGAAGGCGACTCCTGTGAGGGGGTCGCCTTTTTTTTAGCCGCGGTCTACACCACAACACAAATCAAATGTGGGAGCGGGCTTGCTCGCGAAAGCAGTGTGTCAGTCGACAAAAATGTTGAATGTTAAACAGCCTTCGCGAGCAAGCCCGCTCCACATTTGGGTTGTGGTTGGTCTGGAAGTTCGGCGAACGTCCTATAGCGGTGGCTGCTCTGGCGGCGGTTTCCGACAAGCGCTGTCGGTTGTTGGGTCAGAAGCCGGGACGATAGGCTTTGGGCGTCGCTGCAAATTCAGCGACCGGGTTTGGTCGCCCAGGTTTAGAATGGCGCACTTTTCGTGCTTGCTTCATGGCGAGCTGTGCGTGGGAGGGCTTCGGCCCTGCCGGGTTCCATTCCCTGGTCGACCAACCTGCGTACGGTTTGCCACCCAACTGCTTGGTCGCAGTCGTGGCGAACTCCCTATCTTCGAATGGAGCTTCACCATGATCAAAGAAACACCAAATCCCCCCGAAACCGACGATGTTTCCCCCTACGAATCCATCGATTCCAAAAAACTCAATGAAGCCGCCGAACGCGCGCTGAATCACTACCTCAATCCTGCTGCGCTCAAATCACCGCCCACCCGCAAACCCAGCACCATGTTCATGCTTGCACCGGACCTCAAAGACGAAGACCTCTTGGCCCACACCTGTGAATCCCTGGCCCAGGCCAGCGTGATGGCCGGCGATTTTGCCGCCTACCTGGAAGGCCCGCATCGCAACACCGCCATGGCCATTCAGCAAATCGTCATGCTCGCCGAACTGGCCGCGAACCGGATGATGGACAACCTCGAACGCCCCAAACCCGCGCAACACCGTTGATCCCCAGTGGGAGCGGAGGTGCGACGCTCCCACATTTGGTCAATGTGGGCTAATTGTCTGTCCGGAACGCCTCGACGAGTGCCGTCCAATCGCCGATCGATATAAAAAACTGTCAACAATGACAGTACCTGCCTGGGTCAGTTCTGCAGATCATCAACAGGACGCGCACCACCTTGCGCACTCAATGACCCGCCGGGTGACTCATGTCCCACTCTCAATTCGACGCTCAATGGATAGAGGCCTTGGCCAAGGGTGAGGTCCGCCTGCACCAACTACCTGAAACCTTGTCGCGCAACCAAGCGTCCTTCATTCGGCGTGAGGCGTTGCAATTGATCACTGGGGCCTCACTCACCACCATCGGCAATTACACGTTTGATGCGCACCCGGCAAAATGCGAGAACTTCATCGGGGCTATTCAGATACCGCTGGGCGTTGCCGGCCCCCTGTTGGTCAATGGGCAAGCGATTACCGCCCAGGAACCGGTCTTTGCGCCACTGGCGACCACCGAAGGTGCACTGATCGCCAGCGTGTCCCGAGGGTGCGCCGCGTTACGCGCCGCCGGAGGCGCGGTGGTGCGCGTCGACGATGTGGGCATCACCCGAGCGCCGGTGTTTCGCTCCAGCGGTATCGTACAATCACAGGCTTTCGTAGCCTGGGTCCGAAACAACTACGACAAAATCAAACAGCTCTGCGAAGAGAACAGCCGTCACCTTGTATTGCAGGACATCGTGCCCGCATTGGTCGGCACCACGATCTACCTGCGTTTTCGCTTCCACAGTGCCGATGCCATGGGCATGAACATGGCAAGCATCGCCTGCGAGCGGGCCATAACCGAGCTGATCAGCCCCGCTACGGGCCTACCCTGCATCAGCATCTCAGGCAATTACTGCACCGATAAAAAACCGGCGATGGTTAACGTGCTAAACGGTCGGGGCAAACGCATTTTTGCCGAAGCCCATCTGAGCGCTGACATCCTGCACGACATCCTGAAAACCGATTCGGCTTCGTTGTGTGACGTCCAATACCGCAAAAACCTGTTGGGCTCAGCAATGGCGGGGGCAATGGGCAGTAATGCCCATCACGCCAATATTCTTTCGGCTGTCTTTATCGCCACCGGACAAGATGTCGCTCAAGTAGCAGAAAGTGCTTGCGGCATTACCTGCCTCGAAGCGCGCGAGCATGGCGCCCTCTACGCCTCGATCCTGTTGCCCGACACACCACTGGGGACTGTCGGCGGCGGCACCGGTTTGTGCACTCAACGCGAAGCACTGGCGTTGATGGGGATTGTCCCGGGCGCCAAAAAACCTGGAGTCGACACTTTGCGTTTGGCAGAAATAATCGGAGCGCTGGTGCTGGCGGGTGAGTTGTCCATCATGGCGGCGCAAGCAGCACATCATTTGGTAAAAGCTCATGTGCAATGGGGGCGTTGAGTCATGGCACCGGTTGCTGTGCAAGCACGCGCTCCCGCAAAGATTATTCTGATTGGCGAGCACGCGGCGTTGCAGGGTTGCCCGGTGTTCGCTACTACCTTGGGGCTGTATTGCACCGTGCAGGTGCGTGAGCGCGACGATGATCAGATTGAAATTCAGTTACCCGAGCTGCAAATCCATCGGCAATACAGCACGGGCGCCCTGCTCGATTACGTCCGGGAAGTGCGCCAACGCTGGGTATGCTTTCGAAACGATCCCCAGACACACACCTTTATCGGCGTCAGAGGAAACGACGTCGATCACTTGGTCAAATGTGCTGTGGGCGAAGTTCTGCTCAAACTGGCGCTAGAAGACATACGCGGCTGCACGCTACGAGTGCAATCGAGCATTCCGCTGGACGCAGGCTTCGGCAGTTCGGCAGCCCTGGCGGTCAGCCTGTCAGCGGCGTTGTTGCGCCTCTTCAAGTTGTCGCCGCAACGGCATCCGCTGCAACCGCTAGCCATGCGCGTTGAACGTTACCAGCATGGGCTGCCGTCAGGGATCGATCACAACACTTGCTTGCTGGGTGGCATGGTCGAACGACGCCGCGAGGCGGGAAACCGGTTCAAGATGATTTCGTGGCCCGAGAGCACGGTACATCTGCAATTACACGGCATTGAGATCTACCACACCGGAGCCGCTCGCGAGAGTACCGGGCATGTCATCGCCGCCACCCGACACCAGCTCGAAGGCCGGGATAACCCACTATTGGCAAGCATGCACAACTGTGCCGAACGCTTTCGCACGCTGTTGCAGTCCCGCAGCCCGGCACCTGAAACACTCAAGGCGTTGGTACACGACTATGAAGCGGCCCTGGAATGTCTGGGCGTGGTGCCCAAAGCCGTTGTGCAAGTGATCCGCGCCATTGAAGCAGCCGGTGGTGCAGCAAAAATTTGCGGGGCTGGCGCCCTCTCCGGGGACCAGGCCGGAGCACTATTGGTGGTCGACGCGCCGGCGCTACCGGAACTGGCCCACTATCGCAGAATCGATGCCCCATTAGCGGTGGGCGGCCTGGAGGTCCAAGTGCAATGAATCGGATCAGCGTTTCTTCGCCCAGCAACATCGCGTTCATCAAGTACTGGGGCATGAGCGATGCACGGCAGACGCTCCCCAACAATCCCTCAATCTCCATGACCCTGAGTCAGTGCCTCAGCTTCTGCACGTTGTCGCCCCGGACGAAGGGCGCTGCCGATGAAATCATGTGGAAAACCGCCAGCGGCCTATTGGTTGTGGCACAAACCTCACTGCGCCTTGGAATCGAACGCCATCTGCAACCCTTGCGCGAATACTTCGATGACTGGACACCGCTGCGCATCGCCACGACCAACAACTTCCCGACGGGTGCGGGCATTGCCTCGTCAGCGTCGGGTTTCAGTGCCTTGGCAGTGGCATTCGCCTTGCGCTGCGGGCAATCACTCGACAGCCCCGATCTCGGCAGACTGGCGCGCCTGTCCGGCTCTGGCTCGGCGGCGCGCTCGGTGCTGGGCGGGTTTGTCCAATGGCCTGGCGATAGCCGGCAGCTCTGCGAGCCGGTCCAACTCGCTGCGGGGCAGCATTGGCCGCTGCATGACTTGATCGCCATCGTCGACGCCACACCTAAAACTGTCAGCTCCCGTCAAGGTCATCTTCTCGCCAACAGCAGCCCCTTTTACCCGACTCGACTGGACCTTCTGCCGGAACGCCTGGCGACTGTCCGCCAAGCGATTGTGAGCCGGGATTTCAACGCATTGGCCGCTGTTGTGGAGCGCGAAGCCGTGGAGTTGCACATGATTGCCATGACTTCACAGCCTCCGATTTTCTATTGGAAACCGGCAACCTTGCGGATTCTGGAGCGGGTGCGGCAACTGCGCGGTGAGGGTTTGGAGGTGTGTGCAACAGTGGACGCCGGGCCCAACGTGCATGTGATATGCACAGAGCAACATAAGTCGGCAGCATTTGCAGCGCTGCGCACAGTGCCAGGGATAGAACGATGGATTTTTGATCAAGCGGGCGATGGGCCCAGGCGGCTGGCGCGTCACCTGTTTTGAGCGAGCGGCACACTGCCTGCCGTTAAGATCCCTGAATCTGTCCCGCCCCTGAACACACATCTGGAAATATCCGGGGCCATTGAAACCACCCCCACCTGCCCCATCTAACACCCATACCCCATTGCGCAGGTGCCCCATGAGCGACCAGCAAGAATTCCCCGAAGACCCAAGCGAGTACGACGAAGCCGAACAAATCGAACACCACACCACCGGCAAAGGCCTCGCCCTGCCCGGCCAAAACCTGCCGGACAAGGTCTACATCATCCCGATCCACAATCGCCCCTTCTTCCCGGCCCAAGTACTGCCGGTCATCGTCAACGAAGAACCGTGGGCTGAAACACTGGATCTGGTCAGCAAAGCCGATCACCACGCCCTGGCCCTGTTCTACATGGACGCCCCCCAGGAAGACCCGCGCCACTTCAACACCGACGCACTCCCCGAGTACGGCACACTGGTCAAGGTCCACCACGCCAGTCGCGAAAACGGCAAACTGCAATTCGTCGCCCAGGGCCTGACCCGGGTGCGCATCAAAACCTGGCTCAAACACCATCGCCCACCGTACCTGGTGGAAGTCGAGTACCCGCACCAACCCACCGAGCCGACCGATGAGGTCAAGGCCTACGGCATGGCGTTGATCAACGCCATCAAGGAACTGCTGCCGCTCAACCCGCTGTACAGCGAAGAGCTCAAAAACTACCTCAACCGCTTCAGCCCCAACGACCCCTCGCCGCTGACCGACTTCGCCGCCGCCCTGACCTCGGCCACTGGTAGCGAGCTGCAAGAAGTGCTCGACTGCGTGCCGATGCTCAAGCGCATGGAAAAAGTCCTGCCGATGCTGCGCAAGGAAGTCGAAGTCGCGCGCCTGCAAAAAGAGATTTCCGCCGAAGTTAACCGCAAGATCGGCGAGCATCAGCGCGAATTCTTCCTCAAGGAACAGCTCAAGGTCATTCAGCAAGAGCTGGGGCTGACCAAGGATGACCGCAGCGCCGACATCGAGCAGTTCGAGCAACGCCTGACCGGCAAAGTGCTTTCGCCGCAAGCGCAGAAACGCATCGAAGAGGAAATGAACAAGCTGTCGATCCTCGAGACCGGCTCGCCCGAGTACGCGGTCACCCGCAACTACCTCGACTGGGCCACCTCGGTCCCGTGGGGCGTGTACGGCGAGGACAAACTCGACCTCAAGCACGCGCACAAAGTGCTCGACAAGCACCACGCAGGCCTCGACGACATCAAGGACCGCATCCTCGAATTCCTCGCGGTCGGTGCCTACAAAGGCGAGATCAGCGGCTCCATCGTGTTGCTGGTCGGCCCACCGGGCGTGGGTAAAACCAGCGTCGGCAAGTCCATCGCCGAATCCCTTGGCCGGCCGTTCTATCGCTTCAGCCTCGGCGGCATGCGCGACGAAGCCGAGATCAAGGGTCACCGCCGCACTTACATCGGCGCGCAACCGGGCAAACTCGTGCAGGCGTTGAAAGACGTCGAAGTGATGAACCCGGTGATCATGCTCGACGAGATCGACAAGATGGGTCAAAGCTACCAAGGCGACCCAGCCTCCGCGCTACTGGAAACCCTCGACCCGGAACAGAACGTCGAATTCCTCGACCATTACCTGGACCTGCGCCTGGACCTGTCGAAAGTGCTGTTCGTGTGCACCGCCAACACCCTGGACTCGATCCCCGGCCCATTGCTCGACCGGATGGAAGTGATTCGCCTGTCGGGTTACATCACCGAAGAAAAAATCGCCATCGCCAAGCGTCACCTGTGGCCCAAACAGCTGGAAAAGGCCGGCGTGTCCAAAGGCAGCCTGAGCATCAGCGACAGCGCCCTCAAAGCGTTGATCGACGGGTACGCCCGTGAAGCCGGCGTGCGTCAGTTGGAAAAACAACTGGGCAAACTGGTGCGCAAAGCCGTGGTGAAGTTGATCGACGAACCGAAAGCGGTGATCAAAATCGCGCCGAAGGACCTTGAAGCCTCACTCGGTCATCCGGTCTTCCGCAACGAGCAAGTGCTGTCCGGCACCGGCGTTATCACCGGTCTGGCCTGGACCAGCATGGGCGGCGCGACCTTGCCGATTGAAGCGACGCGGATCCACACGCTGAATCGTGGCTTCAAACTCACCGGTCAACTGGGCGACGTGATGAAAGAGTCGGCGGAAATCGCCTACAGCTACGTCAGCTCCAACCTGAAGTCGTTTGGCGGAGATCCGAAATTCTTCGACGAGGCGTTTGTCCACTTGCACGTCCCGGAAGGCGCCACCCCGAAAGACGGCCCGAGCGCCGGCGTGACCATGGCCAGCGCCCTGCTCTCGCTCGCACGCAACCAGCCACCGAAAAAAGGCGTGGCCATGACCGGCGAATTGACGTTGACCGGGCACGTACTGCCGATTGGCGGGGTACGCGAGAAGGTGATTGCGGCGCGGCGGCAGAAGATTTTCGAGTTGATTCTGCCGGAGCCTAACCGTGGCAGCTTTGAGGAACTGCCGGATTATCTGAAGGAAGGGATCACCGTGCATTTCGCCAAGCGCTTTGCGGATGTGGCGAAGATTCTGTTCTGACATTGATGTAGCGCCTGCTCGATCGCCATCGCGGGCAAGCCCGCTCCCACAGGGTTCTTTAGTGGACACAGCGTTTGTGTCACACAACAATCCACTGTGGGAGCGGGCTTGCCCGCGATGGCGTCAGCCCTAACACCGCGAATTCCCGCAGTTGTCACACTTTGTCTCATCTTCAGTTATGCTCGCCGTTCGTCGTGAATGCCGGAGCCGCTGACCTTATGTCCCCCACTCGCTTGTTTGTCCCCCTCGCCCTTTCCTTGCTGGCCGCCTGCGCCACGCAGCCGAAACAGAACGTGACCGTGGAAAAACAAAGCCAATGCCCGGTGAAACTCAACAGCGGGCAAAACCTGATCCTGACCCTGCCGAGCAACCCGTCCACGGGTTACCGTTGGGCGATCCAGGATTCGGCCGGTGGTGTGTTGCATGCGCTCAGCCCCGAGGTGTACAGCAATCCGGAAGATGCCGGCATCGTCGGCAGCGCCGGTATTTCGACTTGGCGCTTTCAGGCGTTTGCCGCCGGCACCGGCCGTTTGCGCTTGACCTCGCAACAACCCTGGGCCCCGGAAGTGTTGCCGGTGGAAACTTTCGACTGCGCAATCTCGGTTAACTGATCGTGGGCTGGCTGATTCTGGCTCTGATGGGCGCGGTGACCTTCCTGTATGGCGTGAGCGTACACGCGACGTTGCTTTGCCTGCTGGTCAAACCGTTGCCGGTGCTGGCCCTGCTCGGCTGGCTGCACGACGCGCCGCCCAGCGACTATCGCCGCTGGATCAGCCTTGGCCTGATTTTCTCGCTGCTCGGCGACGTGTTGCTGGCGTGGCCGGGGGACTTGTTTGTGTTTGGCCTCGGCGCGTTTCTGGTCGCGCATCTGGCGTACTTGAAAGCCTACTTGAGCGATTGTCGGCGGTTGGCGTTGCTGCCCTTGATCATCGCGCTGGCCGTGGGTGCGGTGCTGCTGGGGATTCTGATTTCCCACGGTTTAGGCCCGTTGCTGGTTCCGGTGATTGTCTATGGCCTGGCCATCAGCGCAATGCTCTGGCGAGCACTGGCCCGACTGGGCTCCGATGTGCCGAAACGCTCGGCGCTGCTGGCGGCGGCAGGCGCGCTGGCGTTTATGTTCTCCGACAGCGTGATTGGCATCAGCCGCTTTGTCGCATCGTTCGATGCGGCGCCTTACGTGATCATCCTCAGCTACTGGCTGGGGCAATGGGGGATTACGGCGTCGGCGTTCACCCAGAAACCGCGTTGAGTCCATCGCGGGCAAGCCCGCTCCCACAGGGATAGCGCTGTACTTGTGGGAGCGGGCTTGCCCGCGAAAGCGATCTCCCTATAAACACAAGATCCAGATCTGCCCAGCGGTTTATCAGACAACCCGCGCATCCCCCCGTCAATTTGGCTAAAATGCCGGCCTTTTCCACCCATGCCGCTGGAACCGCCGTGAGCAAAGAATCCGATCGCCTTTTCGCCCAGCCTTTGGCCCAGGTACCCGACTTCGCCTTTAACGAGGACGTGGTGCGGGTGTTCCCGGACATGATCAAGCGCTCGGTGCCGGGTTATCCGACCATCGTTGAAAACCTCGGCGTGCTCGCCGCGCAATTCGCCCAGCCCAACAGCGTGCTCTACGACCTCGGCTCGTCGCTGGGCGCCGTGACCCAGGCCTTGCGCCGTCATGTGCGCACCGACGGTTGCCGCGTCATCGCTGTGGATAACTCCGCCGCCATGGTCGAGCGTTGCCGCGAATACCTCAACGCCCAGGACTCGATGTTCCAGGAGTTGTTGCCGGTGGAAGTGATTGAAGGCGACATCCTCGCCCTCGACTTCCAGCCCACCTCGGTGGTGGCGCTGAACTTCACCCTGCAATTCATCGCTCCGGAGCAGCGCACCGCGCTGCTCTCGCGCATTCGCCAGTCGTTACTGCCGGGCGGCGCACTGATCCTGTCGGAGAAGCTGCGCTTCAATGACCCGCAAGAACACGCGCTGCTGACCGACCTGCACGTCGCCTTCAAGCGCGCCAACGGTTACAGCGAATTGGAAATTGCCCAGAAGCGCAGCGCCATCGAAAACGTCATGAAGCCTGACAGCCTCGAAGAACACCGCGAGCGCCTGCTAGCCGCCGGGTTCTCGAAAGTCATGCCGTGGTTCCAGTGTCTTAACTTTGCCTCGTTGATTGCCTTGCCATGATTGATCTGTCCCCCCTCGCCCGCCGTCTGGCCGGCACACCGCTTGCTGAATGGGCCAACACCCTGCAAGCACAACTCGACAAGAAAATGGAGAAGGGTCACGGCGACCTGGAGCGCTGGCAAAGCGCGCTGGACGCACTGCCGAAGATCCAGCCGAGCGAAGTCGATCTGCTGGACGGCTTGATGCTCGACACCGATTGCGACGATGCAACACGCGCGCAGATGCGTACCGCGCTGATGGGGTTGTCGCCGTGGCGCAAAGGGCCGTTTGATTTGTTTGGTGTGCACGTCGACACCGAATGGCGTTCGGACTGGAAGTGGTCGCGGGTTGCGCCGCATCTGGATTTGAAGGGCAAGCGCATCCTCGATGTCGGGTGCGGCAACGGTTATTACATGTGGCGCATGCTCGGTGCCGGTGCCGACAGCGTGATCGGTGTCGACCCCAACTGGCTGTTCTTCTGCCAGTTCCAGGCCGTGCAGCGTTACCTGTCCGAGCCGAATGCCTGGCACCTGCCGTTTCCGTTCGAAGACTTGCCGCCGGAGCTGGAAGGCTTCGACACGGTGTTTTCGATGGGTGTGTTCTACCATCGTCGCTCGCCGATCGAGCATTTGCTGGCGCTGAAAGATTGCCTGGTCAAGGGCGGTGAACTGGTGCTGGAAACGCTGGTGATCGAAGGCGATCAGCAGCAGGTGCTGGTACCGGAAGACCGCTACGCGCAGATGCGTAACGTGTGGTTCCTGCCCTCGGTGCCGGCGCTGGAGTTGTGGTTGCGGCGCGCCGGGTTCACGGATGTGAAGTGCGTGGATGTCAGCGTCACCACGGTCGAGGAACAGCGCGGGACGGAGTGGATGAAGTATCAGTCGCTGAGTGATTTCCTGGACCCGGACGATCACAGCAAGACGATCGAAGGGCTGCCGGCGCCGATGCGTGCGGTCATCGTCGCCCGTAAATAACGCCTAACCTGTGTAGGAGCCGAGCTTGCTCGCGATGGCGGCTGTACAGTCAACAATGATGTTGAATGTCAGACCGCTATCGCGAGCAAGCTCGGCTCCTACAGGTTTTACGTGTTCAGTCTGAAGGTTTGGCTCGGCGGGCCTTGAAGAACTCGCTCAATACAGCCCCGCATTCTTCCGCCAACACCCCGCCTTCATACAACACCCGGTGATTCAAAAAGCCCTGGGTAAAAAACTGCCCCTGACTCTGCACAATCCCCGCCTTGGGTTCCAGTGCGCCATACACCACCCGCGCAATCCGCGAATGCACGATCAGCCCGGCGCACATGCTGCACGGCTCAAGGGTCACGTACAGCGTGCTGCCCGGCAGGCGATAGTTGCTCACCGCTTGCGCAGCGGCGCGGATCGCGACCATTTCAGCATGGGCACTCGGGTCGCTGGCACTGATCGGGCAATTGAAGCCTCGACCGATGACTTCACCGTCCTGCACCAGTACCGCGCCCACCGGCACTTCGCCAAGCGCGGCACCTTGGGCCGCCAGGGCCAGCGCTTCGCGCATAAAGTCTCGATCACGGCTGCGGTCGATAATGGCGGTGGGACGAATCTGACGCATCACGCCACCTCGATGGCGGCCATCAGGCCGGTTTCCATGTGATCGATCACGTGGCAGTGGAACATCCAGATGCCGGGGTTATCCGCCACCAACGCCACCTGCGCGCGTTCGTTCTTGCCCAACAAGTACGTGTCGGTGAAGTACGGGAATGACCTTGTGCCGGTTCGAGGCGATGACTTTGAAACTCATGCCGTGCAAGTGAATCGGGTGCTGATACTGAGTCATGTTCTTCAATTCGAAAATGTAGCTCTTGCCCTTTTCAAGCTTGGCAATCGGGCGGTCGGCACAGGTTTTGTCGGTGATGTCCCAGGCCTTGCCGTTGATCTGCCACAGGCTCGGCGGTTTGCCGTTGTCGACGTTCACCGACACCGAACCGACCCATTCGAAATTGAAGTTGAGTTTCTCGGCATTGGCCAGGTCCGGTTCGGCAATCGGGTTGGCGGGCAACGCAGGCGGCCATTGGGTCGGCGCGTCGGTGTTGGCCACCGAACGGAACGTACCCAAACGTACCGGGCCGTTGCGCAGAGCCAGTTCTTCACCAGCGGCCGGCGCCTTGATTGCCAGGCAAATACGCATGCCCGGGCCAAGCCAGTACTCCTTGCCCAACGGGCGTGGCTCGATGGGGTTGCCGTCCAGTGCGTAAATCTGCGCTTCGACGCCAGGAATGTTCAGGCGATAGGTCAGCGTGTTGTCGAGGTTGAGCAGGCGCACTCGGGTGATCTGCCCGGCCGGCAAGTCGATCACTGCTTGCGAGACGCCATTGATGGTCGACAAGCGCCCCGCCGTGCCGCCACGCGCCGCTTCACGAGGGATGCTGAAGGCGACGAACGCACCCTCTTCATCGACGTGCCAGCTCTTCAGGCTGAGGGTTTTTTCATACTTGAAACCGGTGGGTTCGCGCTCTTCGATAATCAGCGGACCGACCAGCCCGCGGCCGAGTTCTTCGCTGCTGTTCACATGCGGGTGATACCAGTAGCTGCCGGCGTCCGGCACACGGAACTTGTAGTCGAAATACTCACCCGGCAACACCGGCAGTTGCGAGACGTAAGGTACGCCGTCCATCTCCAGCGGCAGGCGGATACCGTGCCAGTGAATAGTGGTCGCGACGGGCAGGTGGTTGATAAAACGCACCCGCAACCAGTCGCCCTGACGCGCGCGCAATTCAGTGCCCGGTGCCGACGGGCCAAATGCCCAGGCCTGGGTGGTGTGACCGGCGACCAGCTCGACGTCCAGCGGCGCGGCAATCAATTCATAGTCGTGGCCCGCGTCAGCATCGGCCATCTTGCCCAGCCAGTAACGCGACGCGCCCCCGGCTCCGACACCAACGACAACAAGACCGGCCAGGCCACCGAGGATTTGGCGACGGGTAAACGACATGAACTCAACTACCTCACATGAAAAGCGGCAGGCCCAAGGCCCGCAAAAGGCGAATACGATACACCCGCAGTTGTGAAAGAAACAGCAAAGCGCCCGTGACGACGGGACGCAGGCTCGCCATACGACAAAGCGGCCCCATGAAAAAAGCCGTGTGAACTCACGCTCACACGGCTTTTTATCCAGCGATCAAACCTTCAAGGTTTGTGCAGGATCACTCCCACTCAATCGTCGCCGGCGGCTTGCTCGACACGTCGTAAGTGACGCGGGAGATGCCTTCGATTTCGTTGATGATCCGGCCGCTGACGGTTTCCAGCAGCTCGTAAGGCAGGTGCGCCCAACGTGCGGTCATGAAGTCGATGGTTTCCACGGCACGCAGGGCAACGACCCAGGCGTAACGACGGCCATCGCCAACCACGCCAACCGATTTCACAGGCTGGAACACCACGAACGCCTGGCTGACCTTGTGGTACCAGTCGGCTTTGCGCAGTTCTTCGATGAAGATGTGGTCGGCGCGACGCAACAGGTCGGCGTATTCCTTCTTCACTTCACCGAGGATCCGCACACCCAGGCCCGGGCCCGGGAACGGGTGACGGTAGACCATGTCGTACGGCAGGCCGAGTTCCAGGCCCAGACGACGGACTTCGTCCTTGAACAGCTCACGCAGCGGTTCCAACCAGCTTGAGGTTCATCTCTTCCGGCAAGCCACCCACGTTGTGGTGCGACTTGATGACGTGGGCCTTGCCGCTTTTGGCGCCAGCCGACTCGATCACATCCGGGTAGATAGTGCCTTGGGCGAGGTACTTGATGTTGTCCAGTTTGTTGGACTGGGCATCGAATACGTCGATGAAGGTACGGCCGATGATCTTGCGTTTCTTCTCTGGGTCGCTTTCGCCAGCCAGGTTGTCGAGGAACTGATCTTCGGCGTTGGCGCGGATCACCTTGACGCCCATGTTCTCGGCGAACATGGCCATCACTTGCTCGCCTTCGTGCAGACGCAGCAGGCCGTTATCGACGAAGACGCGGGTCAGTTGGTCGCCAATGGCTTTGTGCAGCAACGCGGCAACAACCGAAGAGTCCACACCGCCGGACAGGCCGAGCAGTACGTTGTCGGTACCGACCTGGGCACGCACCTGAGCGATGGCGTCTTCAGCGATTTTCGACGGCGTCCACAGGGCTTCACAGCCGCAGATGTCGAGGATGAAGCGCGACAGGATGCGACCGCCCTGTTTGGTGTGGGTCACTTCCGGGTGGAACTGCACGCCGTAGTAACCGCGCGCGTCGCTGAACATACCGGCGATCGGGCAGCTCGGGGTGCTGGCCAGGATGTGGAAGTCTTCCGGCATCTTGGTGACCTTGTCACCGTGGCTCATCCAGACGTCGAGGCCGAACAGGCCGTCAGCGTCGATGTGGTCTTCGATACCGTCGAGCAGGCGGCTCTTGCCGACCACGTCGACACGGGCGTAACCGAACTCACGCAGCTCGGAACCTTCAACCTTGCCACCGAGCTGTTCAGCCATGGTCTGCATGCCGTAGCAGATACCGAAGACCGGTACGCCCAGGTCCCAGACGGCTTGTGGTGCACGGGGGCTGTCGGCAACGTGTACAGACTCGGGGCCGCCGGCGAGGATGATCCCTTTTGGCGCGAATTCGCGGATCGCTTCGTCGTCCATGTCGAACGGATGCAGTTCGCAGTACACGCCGATTTCACGCACGCGGCGGGCAATCAGCTGGGTGTACTGGGAACCGAAGTCGAGGATCAGGATGCGGTGAGCGTGAATGTCGAGGGCCATGATTCAGTCTCGTCTAAGTAAGTCAGAAACAGTCGTGATTCAGAAACAACTCGGGGCTGAATAGAACAGCCCCGGTTGCTTAACGATTTGCTTGAAGGCTCAACCTACGCGGTAGTTTGGCGCTTCTTTGGTGATCTGTACGTCGTGAACGTGGGACTCGGCCATGCCAGCGCCGGTGATCCGCACGAACTCAGGCTTGGTGCGCATTTCTTCGATGTCGGCACTGCCGGTGTAACCCATCGAGGAACGCAGGCCGCCCATCAGTTGATGGATGATGGCGCTCAGGGTGCCCTTGTAAGGAACACGGCCTTCGATACCTTCCGGAACCAGCTTCTCGGCGCCTGCCGAAGAATCCTGGAAGTAACGGTCGGAGGAGCCTTGAGCCTGGGACATGGCGCCCAGCGAGCCCATGCCACGGTAAGCCTTGTACGGAACGACCCTGGAACAGTTCGATTTCGCCCGGTGCTTCTTCAGTACCGGCGAACATCAGAGCCCATCATCACGCAGGAGGCACCGGCAACGATGGCCTTGGACAGGTCACCGGAGAAACGGATGCCGCCGTCGGCGATCAACGGAACGCCAGTGCCTTCGAGGGCAGCGGCGACGTTGGCGATGGCACTGATTTGCGGGACGCCGACACCGGCGACGATACGGGTGGTGCAGATCGAGCCAGGGCCGATACCGACCTTGGACTGCGTCAGCGCCTGCTTCGGCCAGGGCCTTGGCGGCAGCGCCCGTGGCGATGTTGCCGCCGATGACCTGCACTTCAGGGAAATTCTGTTTGACCCAGCGAACGCGGTCGATCACGCCTTTGGAGTGACCGTGAGCGGTGTCGACCACCACCACGTCAACGCCGGCATTGACCAGGGCGGCGACGCGATCACCGGTGTCTTTACCGGTACCGACTGCCGCGCCAACGCGCAGACGACCTTGATCGTCCTTGCTGGCCAGCGGGTAGGCTTTGGCTTTTTCGATGTCGTTGACGGTCATCATGCCCTTGAGGGCGAATTTGTCGTCGACGATCAGCACGCGTTCGATGCGGTGCTTGTGCAACAGCTCGCGAACGTCGTTCTTGTCGGCGCCTTCCTTGACCGTGACCAGACGCTCTTTCGGCGTCATCACTTCACGGACACGGGCGTCCAGACGGTTTTCGAAACGCACGTCACGGGAAGTGACGATGCCGACCAGGTCGCCATCGTGCAGTACCGGAACGCCGGAGATGTTGTGCATGCGGGTCAGTTCGAACAGTTCACGAACCGTGGCATCCGCCTCGATCGTGATCGGGTCCTTGACCACGCCGGCTTCGTAACGCTTGACCTTGCGCACTTCGGCAGCTTGCTGCTCGATGGTCATGTTCTTGTGGATGATGCCGATGCCACCTTCCTGAGCCATGGCGATTGCCAGACGGGCTTCAGTAACGGTGTCCATGGCGGCAGAAACCAGAGGAATGTTCAGCTCGATGCCACGGGTTAGGCGGGTCTTGAGACTGACTTCGTTAGGAAGCACCTCGGAATAACCGGGCACTAGGAGAATGTCGTCGAATGTCAGAGCTTCTTGGCTGATACGCAGCATCGCGGGGGCTCCCGAGCGGGAAAATGGAAGCGCGCCATTATAGTCAGACACCCCCTCGGGTTCAATGTAAAACTCTGTCTATTATCGACACGGTCGATCGACGGGTATTTAACGCCGAATTCTGTAGGAGCAAGGCTTGCCCGCGATGGCGTCCTTAAGTCCGCCATCGCCAGCAAGCTGTGCTCCTGCAGTTCGACTTTACCCAGATGACCGGCTGATCGAGCCAATCGGCAAACTCGTCGATAAAGCTCTGCTTGAACCCGGCTTCAGCCCAGTTGTTGAAGATAAAACCCAGGTTGGAAAAGCCGCATTCCTGCAGGAACAGAAATCCGTTGATGTCATCTTCATGCCCGCATTCAGGGCAGGTGAAGTTATCGGTGCGGCCCGGCATCCAGTCTTCCAGGCTTTCGAACAAGGCTTCGCCTACTTCCTTGCGGCACTCGGCGCAGCCCGCCTCGCCCAGGAAACCTTTGGCCGGTGTATAGATGCAGCGCTTGGTGACGATCTCCAGGCCATTGATCGGCTCGCCGAACGGCAGGGCCTCTGGATGCAGGACCACATCGCGCGCACCTTCGGCGATGGCGTGGGCCATGCGATTGCCCGTGCGGCCACAGGTGGTCAGCTCTTCATTGATGATGTTCTTGCGCACCAGCCACCGCACGACCGCGCGAGCCCGGGGCTCGTGCACCGGCAACGTGGAGATTTTCGGGACGATGATGCTTTGTGAATTCATGGTGCAAGCCTGCTGCGTCAAATGGATGTTCTGCGGTATTCGTACTGGCGCCTTCGCGGGCAAGCCCGCTCCCACAGGGATCTCTGGTGAGCACAAATGTGCGTAGGACCAAGATCATGTGGGAGCGGGCTTGCCGCGAAGGCGTCAGGACGGCCGGCAACTTAATACCTGACGAAATCGGGTCAAGCACTCAAGTACCGCCCGATCAAGGCAATCCCGCTGGCCAATACCAACCACGTCACCAGCCGCACAAACGCTTCGCGGGACAACCTCATGGTCAACCGCCGCCCGATCCATAACCCCAGGGCCATGGCCGGTAACAAACACAGGGCCAACACCAACAAGGGTAGCTCGGCATACACGCCTGCGATGGCAAACAGGCTCAACCGCACCACCGTGCTGCAACTGATCAGCGCACTCTGGGTCGCCCGGGCCGCCTCTTTGGGCAGGCGACTGTTCAAATAGATCGCATATAAAAAGCCGCCACTGCCAAACAACGCCCCGAACATCCCGCCCACCGTGCCCATCGGCACCGCCCAGCCGGCAGACAACTGTGTCGGCCGGGTTTTGACCCACAGGCTGTAAATCGCGTACGCGCTGATAAACAACCCCATCAACAGCAGCAGCACGTCGGATTTCAGGTTCAACAGAAAGATCACCCCCAGCGTGCAGCCCACCGCCATGCACGGCAGCAACCGCAACAACTCGGGCTTCGCCACATCGCGTCGCGAGGGCAGCAGATTGCCGAACGCCGCGACAAAATCGAGCAACACCAGCAACGGCACGATTTTCGACAGCGGCATGAACAGAATCAGAATCGGCCCCGCCACCAACGCCGTGCCGAAGCCAGCGATGCCAAACACGATGTAGGCCAGGGCGATGCCCAGCCCGATCACCAGCCAATCCATTGGACCGAATGGCCATTGATGCAACATCTCAAAAACATTCATCTGAATACCTTCCCTGATTACCGCTGATGACTGTACCTGTCGCGGAGCCGTTACACGATCCATGTAGCAGCTGGCGAAGCCTGCGTCGACCGGTCCGCGCTCGGGCGCAGCAGCCGCTAATGCATACGCCGCATCCGTCCTGACACAACGAGCAGTCTGATCTTACGGCGGCTGCGCAGCCGGACGCAGGCTTCGCCAGCTGCTACAGGATTTCGTCAACGTAGAGATTCACGTGCGAATGCCATTAAACTGCGCCCCATGATTAAAGATCCCTTTGCAAGACTCGGCCTGGACCGTGAAGTCCTGACTGTCAGCCAGCTCAACGGCCGCGCGCGGGTGTTGCTTGAAGACGTCTTCAGCAATATCTGGGTCGAAGGCGAAATCTCCAACCTCGCCCGCCCGGCGTCCGGCCACGTGTATTTCACCCTCAAGGACAGCGGCGCCCAGGTGCGTTGCGCGCTGTTTCGCCAGAACGCGGCCCGGGTTCGCCAGGCGCTGAAGGATGGCTTGGCGGTCAAAGTCCGCGGCAAGGTTTCATTGTTCGAGGGACGCGGCGACTATCAGTTGATCCTCGACACGGTGGAGCCGGCAGGTGATGGAGCGTTGCGCCTGGCGTTCGATGCACTGAAGGAAAAGCTCAGCGCCGAAGGCCTGTTCAGCGCCGAGCGCAAAGTGCCGCTGCCGGCGCATCCACAACGCATCGGCATTATCAGTTCGCCGACCGGCGCGGTGATCCGCGACATTATCAGCGTGTTCCGTCGCCGCGCACCGCAGATCCAGCTGACGCTGATCCCCACGGCCGTGCAAGGTCGCGAAGCCACTGCGCAGATTGTCCGTGCGTTGAAACTCGCGGATGCCCGTGGTTTCGACGCGTTGATCCTGGCCCGTGGCGGCGGTTCGCTGGAAGACCTCTGGTGCTTCAACGAAGAGGCCGTGGCCCGTGCCGTCGACGCCTGTGTCACGCCTATTGTCAGTGCCGTCGGCCACGAAACCGACGTATCGATCAGTGACTTCGTGGCCGACGTCCGCGCCCCGACCCCTTCCGCCGCTGCCGAACTGCTCGCACCGGATTCCAACGATCTGGTGCGCCGGGTCGAAAGCCTGCATCGCCGACTGGTGATGCGTATGCGCGACCGTTTGATGCGCGACCGCCTGCGTCTGGAGGGTATCTCCCGCCGTTTGCGCCATCCCGGCGAACGCCTGCGCCAGCAAGCGCAACGTCTGGACGACCTGGACATGCGCATGCGCCGCGCGTTCGAACGCAGCCTCAACACCCGTCGCGAGCGCTTGATTCGCCTGGAAACCCGCCTCGCCGGGCAACATCCGGGGCGTCAACTGGCACTGCTGCGCCAACGCCTCGACAGCCTTGCCGAACGCCTGCCGCGTGCGATACGCGAAGGCCTCAAGTCGCGACGCCTGCAATTGCAAAGTCAGGTGCAGACCCTGCAAGTGGTCAGCCCGTTGGCGACCCTGGCCCGTGGTTACAGCATCTTGCTGGACGAACGTGGCAATGCGATCCGCAGCGCCGGGCAAACCCACAATGGCCAGCGCCTCAAGGCCAGACTCGGCGACGGCGAACTGCAAGTGCGGGTCGAAGACAATCACCTGACGCCTGTCACCCTTTCTCTACTGGATTGATCCATGCCGCGTTTTCTAGCTCCACTGCTGTTGTTGTGCCTGACCTTCAACGCCAATGCCGACAGTTACATCACCCGCCTGTTGAACAAACCGGTACCGGGCGGCGTGGCGGTGGTGGATCTGGGCAGCGCGGCCCAGGCACCTAAAGCCAGCTACCAAGGCAAACCGGTGCTGGTGGTCAAGGAACAGAACAATTGGCTGGCGATTGTCGGCGTGCCGCTGACGGTCAAGCCGGGCACGCAGCAAGTCAGCAGCGGCGGCCGCACATTGAATTTCACTGTTGGTAACAAGAAGTACCCGGAACAACACATCACGCTGAAGAATACGCAGCAGGTCAATCCGAACCCGGACAATCTCAAGCGTATTGAAGGCGAACTGGCGGAACAGATTGCCGCCTACCGCACGTTCAGCCCGAATACGCCAAGCAACCTGCTGCTGGACAAACCCGTCAACGGACCGCTTTCGAGCAAGTTCGGCGTGCGCCGTTTCTTCAATGGTGAAGAGCGCAATCCTCACGCGGGCCTGGATTTCGCAGTGCCTGCCGGTACGCCGATCAAGACCCCGGCGACGGGCAAGGTGATTCTGATCGGCAATTACTTCTTCAATGGCGACACGGTGTTTGTCGATCATGGTCAGGGCTTTATCAGCATGTTCTGCCACATGTCGAAAATCGACGTGAAGGTCGGTCAACAACTGGCTCGTGGCGCAGTGGTCGGGAAAGTCGGGGCGACGGGCCGCGCGACCGGGCCGCACATGCACTGGAATATCAGCCTGAATGATGCGCGGGTGGATCCGGCGATTTTTATCGGGGCGTTTCAGCCATAAATAGTTGTTGAGGCAGCCGGCCTCTTCGCGAGCAAGCCCGCTCCCACATTAGATCGCGGTTAAATGTGGGAGCGGCGGTACGACGATTCGACTTGCTCGCGAAGGCGGCCTCACAGGCGCCGCCGCTATTCAGCCTCAAGGTCCTCAATCCCATGGGCTTCCCGGTCCGCCAGGCAATGCTTGATCCACTCCTGGGTCTCCTGCGAAAACCCGGTCAACTCTTCAGCCGTGATCAACTCCCGCGCGCACAACCCCAACAAGTGCGATCGCGCCTCATGGCGTGAAAACCTGAACACACCAAACGCCCAGTACAGCTCCTTTTGCCTGGACTGAAGCAGCTCTTCAGTGGCTTCAATCCGATCATAAGGCTCCAGGCTTTTATCCAGCACCGTGCGCTCGACCTCCTCCATGATCCGGATACACATCCGCTCATGAGCCAACGGCCGCAACGCGCTGTAACGCTTCCAGTCCGACTCGTTCATGTCCGACTCCTGCCATGATCAGGCTTTAAGCATAGCCGTGCCCAAGAGGCCGACGTCGCAATTCTCCGATTGCGCAGTGCTCAAACCTCGCGCAATCATCAAAACAATCACCACCATTCGCAGCAATAAAATCTCGATTAACCCGGCTTTACGGGTATTCCTCTCAATTTTTTTCGACTGCTTGCCATCCTTTCCCCTCGCGGTTAGGGTTGAAGGCATGAAAACCTCTCACACCCTCATTCAGCTTCGCCAGCACCGCAGTCTGTGCCTCGTCAGCGCACGACTGCCGGGCTGAATCGCGGTGCCTCGCCCCACGCTTTTCCCCAAGAACATTTGATCCACCGGCAGGCCGCCTTTTTTCGGCCCACACAATAAGGATTCCCCCCGATGAGCATGCTCAAAGATCCGTCTTCGAAATACCGCGCGTTCCCGACCATCGACATCCCGGACCGTACCTGGCCGTCAAAGACCATCACCGCGGCGCCGATCTGGTGCAGCTCTGACCTTCGCGATGGCAACCAGTCGCTGATCGAGCCAATGGACGCGGTCAAGAAGCTGCGTTTCTGGAAAACCCTGGTGTCGGTTGGCGTGAAAGAAATCGAAGCCTCGTTCCCGGCAGCGTCGCAAACCGACTTCGACTTCGTGCGGACCCTCATCGAAGGCAACCACATCCCGGACGACACCACCATTCAGGTGCTGACCCAGGGCCGTGAAGACTTGATCGAACGCACCTTCGAATCCCTGCGCGGGGCGAAAAAAGCCATCGTTCACTTGTACAACGCGACGTCCCCTTCTTTCCGCCGGATTGTCTTTAATCAGGACAAGGACGGGATCAAGGAAATCGCCGTGAGCGCGGCCAAGCTGTTCGTCAAATACGCAGCCATGCAACCGAACACCGAGTGGACCTTCGAATACTCGCCGGAAACTTTCAGCGCCACTGAGCTGGAGTTCGCCAAGGAAGTCTGCGACGCGGTGATCGAGGTCTGGAACCCGACGCCTGAGCACAAGATGATCCTCAACTTGCCGGCCACCGTCGAATGCGCGACCCCGAACATCTATGCCGACCAGATCGAATGGTTCGGCCGTCACATCAACCGTCGTGACAGCGTGATCATCAGCCTGCACACCCACAACGACCGTGGCACTGGCGTGGCCGCCACCGAACTGGGCCTGATGGCCGGCGCCGACCGTGTCGAAGGCTGCCTGTTCGGCAATGGCGAGCGTACCGGTAACGTCGACCTCGTGACCGTGGCACTGAACCTCTACACCCAGGGCGTTCACCCTGAGCTGGACTTCTCCGACATCGACGGCGTGCGCAAGGTCGTCGAAGAGTGCAACCAGATCCAGGTACACCCACGCCACCCGTACGTTGGCGACCTGGTGCACACCGCATTCTCCGGCTCGCACCAGGATGCAATCCGCAAGGGCTTCGCCCAGCAGAAACCGGATGCGCTGTGGGAAGTACCGTACTTGCCGATCGACCCGGCCGATATCGGTCGCAGCTACGAGGCGGTGATTCGCGTCAACAGCCAGTCAGGCAAGGGCGGTATCGCGTACCTGTTGGAGCAGGAATACGGCATCAACTTGCCACGCCGCATGCAGATCGAGTTCAGTCAGGTGGTGCAACGTGAAACCGATCGTCTGGGCCTTGAAATGACCGCTCAGCAGATCCACGCGCTGCTGCACAGCGAGTACTTGCAAGCCAACACCCCGTACGCGCTGGTCAGCCATCGCCTGCAGGAAGAAAACGGTCACAGCGCCGTGGAAGTGGAAGTTTCCAGCAAAGGTCAGGGCGAAACCAACCTGCACTGGCGCGGCAAGGGCAATGGCGCGCTGGAAGCCTTGGTGGCCGGCCTGCCGATTCCGGTGGAAATCATGGACTACAACGAGCACGCCATCGGCGCGGGCACCAATGCCAAGGCTGCGGCCTACATTGAACTGCGCGTGAACGGTGAACGTGCGGTGCACGGTGTGGGTATTGATGAAAACATCACCACCGCCAGCTTCAAGGCGCTGTTTAGCGCACTGAACCGCTCGCTGAGCCAGCCGGAAGCGAAAGCGGCATAAACCTTCGCTGCAATGCAAAAGGCCCCGGGGTGCGAACCTTGGGGCCTTTTTGTCGCCTGTTGTTTTTGTGCTGCCTGTTCTGGCCTCATCGCGAGCAAGCTCGCTCCACAGTCGATTTTGGTGTACACAAACTTTGCGTTCACATTGATCAATGTGGGAGCGAGCTTGCTCGCGATGAGGCCGGTTCAAACTGCAAGGATGTCAGGTGAACTCAAACGTATCAGCATCCAGATTCGCCGGGAAACGGGTGCGATAAGCCTGAAGGTCCGCAGCGTTCAGCACCACCTGGAACACGCCGTCGGCTTCACCAACACTGAGCAAGGTTTCGCCCTGGAAATCCAGCACCTGACTGTCACCGGTGTAGGCAAAGCCTTTGCCATCGGTGCCGATGCGATTCACTGCGGCCACGTAGCAGAGGTTTTCGATGGCCCTTGCCGGCAGCAATCGGTTCCAGTGCTGACGCCGCGCACCCGGCCAGTTGGCGGTGTACAGCAGCAGGTCGGTGTCCTGCGCATCGCGGCTCCAGACTGGAAAGCGCAGGTCGTAGCAAATCAGCGGCCGCACTCGCCATCCCTTGAGCTCGAACTGCACCTGACGCTCGCCCGGCGTGTAGTGGTTATGCTCGCCGGCCATGCGGAACAGATGGCGCTTGTCGTAATGCCACACCTCCCCGTCCGGCCGCGCCCACAGCAGGCGATTGCGATGACTGCCGTCTGCGGTTTGAACGATGATGCTGCCGGTAATCACCGCATTGAGTTTTGCCGCCTGACTGCGCAGCCATTTGCTGGTCGGGCCGTTTTCCGGTTCGGCGAGCGTCTGCGACTCCATGGAAAAACCGGTGGTGAACATCTCCGGCAGGATGATCAGGTCCGCGCCGCGAGCCTGTTCCAGCAACTGCTCGAAATGCTCCAGGTTGGCCTGGCGGTCATGCCAGGCCAGCGTGGTCTGGACCAGCGCGACATTCAGGTTGGGCAATGCACTCAGATCACGCATAGTTTTGCCGCTGCTTCACGCAGGGTCTCCTCACGTTTGGCGAAGCACAAGCGCACCAGGCGCTGGCCGACCGGTGGGGTCTGGTAGAACACCGAGATCGGGATGCTCGCCACGCCATGCTCGCGGGTCATCCACAGCGCCATCTCGACGTCATTGAGGTCCGGACGGATCTGCGAGTAATCGACCAGCTGGAAATACGTACCGGTCACTCGGGTGAAGTCGAAACGCGACGGCGCCAGCAGATCGCAGAACAGATCACGCTTCGCCTGGTAGAAATCCGGCAGCTCTTCGATGTGTTCCGGGTGCTCGGCCATGAAGTCGGCCAAGGCAAATTGCAGCGGCGTCACACCGCAAAAACTGACGTATTGGTGAACCTTGCGCAGCTCGGCAGTCAGCGCTGGCGGCGCGACCACGTAACCGGTTTTCCAGCCAGTAACGTGATAAGTCTTGCCGAAGGAACTGACGACGAAGGCGCGCTGATACAGCTCTTGGTGATTCAGCACGCTGACATGAGGCACGCCGTCGAACACCAGGTGTTCGTAGACTTCATCGCTGACCAGATAGATGTCGCGATCACGAATCAGATCCGCCAACTGATCCAGCTCGGCACGGCTGATCAATGCGCCACTGGGGTTGTGCGGTGAGTTGAGAATGATCATTCGCGTGCGCGGTGTAATGGCATCGGCGAGCTTCTGGAAGTCGATGCTGAAATCAGCCAGCCCCAGTTGCACATGCACACAACGCCCACCGGCCAGTTCCACCGAAGGTTCGTAACTGTCGTAGGCCGGATCAAACACGATGACTTCGTCACCGCTGTGGATAACTGCCTGGATCGCACAGAAAATCGCTTGGGTCGCGCCCGGCGTGATGGTCACTTCATGGTCGGCATCGACATGAACGCCATAACTGCGAGCGATCTTTGCCGCCACTTGCTGGCGTAGCGCCGGCAGCCCGGTCATCGGCGAATACTGGTTATGGCCATTGGCGATGTGCCGGCCGACCGCGTCGCACAGGGCCAGCGGCGCATCGAAATCGGGAAACCCCTGGGACAGGTTGATCGCCCCGGTTTGCGCCGCGAGCTGGAGACATCTGAGTGAAGATAGTGATGCCGACATTCGGCAGCTTACTGGTGATCATCGGTGATTCCCTGCTCTACACCCGGCTCTAACGGCGGCGCGGGAGAGCCCGAGGATAACCCATCCGGTGCCCATAAAAAAAGGGCGCATAAAGCGCCCTTTCTTGAACCCGATCCCTGTGGGAGCGTGGCTTGCCCGCGATGGCCATAGCAGGGTGTATCAGGTACACCGCGTTATCGTTTATCGCGGGCAAGCCTCGCTCCCACAGGGACCAGGCAAGCCTTCGATCAACGCTTGTCGCGGCGCTTTTTGTCGGCCTTTTTGTGGTGCGACATCATGCGGCGCTTCTTGTTGACCTGGCGGTCGGTCAGCGTGGTCTTTTTGCCTTCGTACGGGTTCTCGCCGCCCTTGAACTCGATGCGGATCGGCGTACCGACCAGCTTCAGAACACGACGGTAAGTGTTTTCCAGGTAACGAACGTAAGACTTCGGCACCTTCTCGATCTGGTTACCGTGGATCACGATGATCGGCGGGTTCGCACCACCCAAGTGGGCGTAACGCAGCTTGATCCGGCGGTTGTTGACCATCGGAGGCGCGTGCTCACCGACCGCATCTTCCAGGATCTGGGTGAGGCGGTTAGTCGGCCAGCGGGTCACGGCGGACTTGAACGAGTTCTGTACCGAAGCGTAGAGATTGCCCACGCCAGTACCGTGCAAAGCCGAGATGAAGTGGATGTCAGCGTAGTCGACGAAGAACAGTCGACGTTGCAGCTCGACCTTCACGAAGTCGCGCTCGCTCGGCGTCATGCCGTCCCACTTGTTGATCGCGATGACCAGCGCACGACCCGACTCAATGGCAAAGCCCAGCAGGTTGAGGTCGTGATCCACCACGCCTTCGCGGGCGTCCATCACGAAGATCACCACGTTGGCGTCTTTGATCGCTTGCAGGGTTTTGACCACGGAGAACTTTTCAACTTCTTCGTGGATCTTGCCGCGCTTGCGCACACCGGCGGTATCGATCAGCGTGTACTTCTCGTCGTTACGCTCGAACGGGATGTAGATACTGTCGCGGGTCGTGCCCGGCTGGTCATAAACGATTACCCGGTCTTCACCGAGCATGCGGTTGACCAGGGTCGACTTGCCGACGTTCGGGCGACCGATGATAGCGATCTTGATACCGTCTTTTTCGCTTGGGCCAGGAATGCGCTTGGCTTCCTCACCTTCGGCAACGATCTCTTCTTCGCCGTCTTCCGGCTCTTCTTCGTCTTTCGGGAAATCGCTCAGGGCGATTTCCAGCATCTGGGTGATGCCACGACCGCCGAGCACCCGCGATAGGGATCGCGTGACCCATGCCCAACGGGGCGAATTCAGCGCGGGCCATTTCAGGGTCGATGTTGTCGACCTTGTTGGCAACCACGTAAGAACGCTTGTTACGTTTGCGCAAATGCTCGGCGATCATCTGGTCGGCGGCGGTGAAACCGGCCTTGGCATCTACCAGGAACAGAACGACATCCGCTTCTTCAATGGCCAGCAGCGACTGCTCGGCCATTTTTTCGTCCATACCGTGCTCGTCACCGGAGATACCGCCGGTGTCGACCAGAATGTAGGAACGCCCTTGCCACTTGGCCTCACCGTATTGGCGATCACGGGTCAGACCGGACAAGTCGCCGACGATGGCGTCACGAGTCCTGGTCAGGCGGTTGAACAAGGTGGACTTGCCGACGTTCGGTCGGCCCACCAGGGCGATTACGGGAACCATGCGGCTCTCCACTTCGTTATTTCAGAAAATACAAAAGCCGCTGCGAGGCAGCGGCTGAGTGCTCGGGGCAGCGCTTGAAGGCGCCGCAAGCCTTGCAGAACAAGGCCGCTTGGGGGTTAAACCCCAAGCATAGTCAAACCTTTACTTAATGGTCAGGGCTTCCAGTTTGCCGCTGTTGCCATATACATAAATCGTGTCACCCACCACCAGCGGACGGGCACGCAGGCCGTCGCTGTCGATGCGCTCGCGGCCGACGAAACGACCGTCCACCTGACTCAGCAGATGCAGGTAGCCTTCCATATCGCCGACTGCAACGTAGCTGGAGAACACTTCCGGTGCCGACAGTTGACGGCGGGCCAGCGAGTCGTTGCTCCACAACGCGGTGGTGGAACGCTCGTCGACGCCTTCAACAGTGCCCGAAGCCAGGCTCACGTAAACGTTGCCAAAACCCTGGGCGACACCGGCATAGCTGGAAGCATCGCGCTGCCAGAGCTGACGACCGCTTTCCAGGTCCAGAGCTGCAACGCGACCCTGGTAGCTGGCGACGTACAACGTACCGCCGGACAGCAG
The DNA here is from genome assembly GCF_054668335.1 of Pseudomonas sp. S2_F03. Taxonomy (NCBI): domain Bacteria; kingdom Pseudomonadati; phylum Pseudomonadota; class Gammaproteobacteria; order Pseudomonadales; family Pseudomonadaceae; genus Pseudomonas; species Pseudomonas sp. S2_F03. The sequence continues at coordinate 1,780,579 of NZ_CP162759.1, forward strand.
CAGACCGCCGTCGATATCGACCACACGTTCAAGCTCCGAACGGCCTTGTGGAATCGCTACGCGTTGTTCCCACACCGGCACGCCGTTGGAAATATTGAGAGCGACCACTTTACCGGTCGACAGACCAGCCACGGCCATACGGTTGGTCACGATCGGCGCACTGGTGCCGCGCAGGGTCAGGACCGCAGGCGTGCTGTCATACAACCAGCGCTGGTTGCCGGTCGCGGCATCCAGGCCGATCAGACGGTCGTCCTGAGTCTGAACCACAACCACGTCACCGTTGTTGGCCGGCGGTGCGAGGACTTCACTGGTCACGCGAGCGCGCCATTTCTCGTCACCGTTGACCGCGTCCAGGGCAACGATTTCGCCTTGGAGCGTGCCGATCATGACCAGCCCATAACCCACGCCAACGGCGCCGGAAACAGGCAGTTCGAGATCTTTCTTCCATTTGACGTCGCCATTGCTGCGATCCATCGCCATCACCACGCCAGTAACGTCGGCCGCATAGATGGTTGAGCCATCGATCGCCGGTACCAGCATGTTGTAGGTTTCGCCCTGACCGTCACCGATCGAACGACTCCACTGCTTTTGCAGGACCACTTCTTCTTTGAAGTCAACCAACTCGGCAGGCGGCAATTCTTTTTTGCTGTTGCTGCTGCAACCCGCGGCCAAAATGGCCAGAGCCAGCAATGCTGCATGTTTCCAACGAATCACGTCACGCATCCCCTTTGGCCAGATCGTCCAGCTTGATTTGCAGGCCACCGACCGCCGCTTCATCCGACAGTGCCGCCTTGGCTTTTTGATACGCCTTGTTCGCTTCGTCGGTACGACCCAATTGCACCAGCAGGTCGCCTTTGAGTTCTTCGCGAGTGGCCAGGAATGCTTTGTCGGCATCGCCTTCGAGCAACTTCAGGGCTTCATCGGCCTTGTTTTGCGCGGCCAGTACCTGTGCCAGGCGCTGACGGGCGATTTCGCCCAGTGCCGGGTTGGCCGGTTTGGCGACAATGGCTTTCAGCTCAGTGGCTGCGTCGTCCAGCTTGCCGCTGTCGACCGCGACTTTTGCCACGAACAGGCTGCCGTACTGCGCGTAGGCGCTGCCGCCGAACTCGCTGTTGAGCTTGCCGGCCAGGTCGGCAACACGGGCTGCGTCAGGCTTGCCGTCAGGTGTCAGCGTGGTTTCGAGCAATTGCTGGTAGAGCATCGAGGCGCCTTGCGACTGATTGCTCTGATACTTGTGGAACGCCTGCCAGCCGAAAACGATAACCAGCGCCAACAGGCCGCCAGTGACCAGGGGCTTACCGTTGCGTGACCACCATTCCTTCAATTCCATCAAATGTTCGTCTTCGGTACTCGACACCCCAATACTCCTTAATCGCTAATTCGGCTGTTTAGACAGCTTCAACCCTGCACGACGCAGGTGGCCAGGTGTGCAGCAAGCGCATCCCAGGCAATGCTTTGTTGTTCGCCCTGGCCACGCAGGGGTTTGAAACCTACCACTTGCTGGGCCATTTCGTCGTCACCGAGGATCAGCGCATACAGCGCGCCGCTCTTGTCGGCCTTCTTGAACTGGCTTTTGAAGCTGCCGGCGCCGGCATTCACTTGCAGGCGCAGGTTGGGCAATTGATCACGGACGCGCTCGCTCAAGGCCAGGCCGGCAATCTCTGCCGCTTCGCCGAAGGCACAGAGGTAGACGTCGACCTGACGGGAGATTTCTTCCGGGATCTGCTCCAGGGTTTCAAGCAACAGCACCAGGCGCTCGATACCCATGGCGAAACCGACACCAGCCGTAGGCTTGCCGCCCATTTGCTCGACCAGACCGTCGTAACGACCACCGGCACACACGGTGCCCTGGGCGCCCAGTTTGTCGGTGACCCATTCGAAAACGGTCTTGCTGTAGTAATCCAGCCCGCGAACCAGCTTCGGGTTGATGACATAAGGAATACCGGCGGCGTCCAGGCGAGCCTTCAGGCCTTCAAAGTGCACGCGGGACTCGTCGTCGAGGTAGTCGGCCATTTTTGGCGCGTCCACCAGGATGGCTTGCGTGTCGGCATTCTTGGTATCGAGAACCCGCAGCGGGTTGGTCTTCAGACGACGCTGGCTGTCTTCGTCCAGCTTGTCCAGATGCGCGGAAAGGAACTCGACCAGCGCTTCACGGTAGCGACCGCGCGACTCGGCAGTCCCCAGGCTGTTGAGCTCGAGCTTGACCGCATCACGGATACCCAGCTCGCCCCACAGGCGCCACGTCAGCACGATCAGTTCGGCGTCGATGTCCGGACCGTCGAGGTTGAACACTTCGACACCGATCTGGTGGAACTGGCGATAACGGCCTTTCTGCGGGCGCTCGTGACGGAACATCGGGCCGATGTACCAGAGTTTCTGCACCTGACCACCGCCGGTGATGCCGTGCTCAAGCACTGCACGCACGCAGGCAGCCGTGCCTTCGGGGCGCAGGGTCAGGGAGTCACCGTTACGGTCGTCGAAGGTGTACATCTCTTTTTCGACGATGTCGGTCACTTCACCGATGGAGCGCTTGAACAGCTCGGTGAACTCGACGATCGGCATGCGGATCTGCTTGTAACCGTAGTTATCCAGCAAACGCGAAACGGTGCCCTCGAAATGACGCCACAGGGGAGTCTGTTCGGGCAGGATGTCGTTCATGCCACGAATGGCTTGCAGAGACTTGCTCACTTTAAATCCTTAAATTCGTTCGGCTCTTTAGTCCGGCTCAGCCACGCGCGATAACGGCAGCGTCGGCTTCGACCTTTTCGGCCGCTTTCTGGCGGATCAAGCGTTCAAGCTCATCCACCAGATTGTCATTCGTCAGTTTCTGCGACGGCTTGCCGTCGATGTAAATCAGGTTGGGCGTACCGCCGGTCAAGCCAATATGGGCTTCCTTGGCTTCACCCGGCCCGTTGACCACACAACCGATGACCGCGACATCCAGCGGCACCAGCAGGTCTTCAAGACGCCCTTCCAGTTCGTTCATGGTCTTGACCACATCGAAGTTCTGCCGCGAGCAGCTCGGGCAGGCGATGAAGTTGATGCCACGGGAACGCAGGTGCAGGGACTTGAGGATGTCGTAGCCGACTTTTACTTCCTCGACCGGGTCAGCCGCCAACGAGATGCGAATAGTATCGCCAATCCCTTCGGCGAGCAGCATACCGAGGCCCACGGCGGATTTCACTGTGCCTGAACGCAAACCACCGGCTTCGGTGATGCCCAGGTGCAATGGCTGGACGATTTCCTTGGCCAGCAAGCGGTAGGCTTCGACGGCCATGAACACGTCGGAGGCTTTCACGCTGACTTTGAAGTCCTGAAAATTCAGGCGCTCAAGGTGTTCAACGTGGCGCAGGGCGGACTCGACCAGTGCGGCCGGCGTCGGCTCGCCGTATTTCTTTTGCAGGTCTTTTTCCAGGGAACCGGCATTGACGCCGATGCGGATCGGAATCCCGCGATCACGAGCGGCATCGACCACGGCGCGTACACGATCTTCACGACCGATGTTGCCCGGGTTGATTCGCAGGCAGTCGACGCCCAGTTCGGCGACGCGCAATGCGATCCGATAGTCGAAATGGATGTCGGCCACCAACGGCACTTTGACCAATTGCTTGATCTTGCCGAAAGCTTCGGCGGCGTCCATGTCCGGTACGGAAATACGCACGATGTCGACGCCTGCCGCTTCCAGACGATTGATCTGTGCGACCGTGGCGGCGACGTCATTGGTGTCGCTGTTGGTCATGCTCTGCACAGCGATAGGCGCATCGCCGCCAACAGGCACGTTACCGACCCAGATCTTGCGGGATTCGCGACGTTTGATTGGAGATTCGCCGTGCATGACTTATTGACCCAACTTCAGGCGAGCAGTCTCGCCACTGGTGAACGGAGCAACATCAACCGCCTGGCCGTTGTAGCTGACCTGCACGCCACGGGCGAAGCCCAGACGCACGGAAAACGGCGGCTTGCCGCTGACGGAAACGCTATCGCCTTTACGCTTGAGACCACTCAACAGCACCTTGCCGGAGCCATCGGTCACTTGCGTCCAGCAATCGGCAGTGAACTGCAACTGAACCTGACCCTGGCCAGCCACTGGCGCTGTCGTAACCGGAGCAGGAGCCGGAGTGGTCGGGGCCACAGGAGCAGTCACCACTGGGGCCGGAACAGCTGGAACAGTCGGAGCCGGGGTGGCCGGCGCTGGAACGACAGGCGCCGTGCTGTGCGTCGGGGGGACGGCAACCGGAGCGGCGTTGTGCGCAGGAGCAACAGGTGTTGGTGCTGTCGGTGCGGCAACAGGCGCAATGGCTTGAGCTTCAGCCGGCGCTTCAGAGGACGTCTCGGCTTGCGGCAAAGCCAGCGTAGTACTGTTCTCTGCCTGGCCTTCCGCGACGGCCTGATCTTCCGGCTCGTCCAGCGGATGAATCTGGGTGGTGCCGTCGGCGCCCTCCACTTCAACGTGTTCCGGGCTCAGACCGATCAAGTCCTTGGTGCGCAGTGACGTTTGATCCTGCCACCAGACAAAACCGCCACCAATCACCGCAATCAGCAGCAACAGGCTGACAATTCGCAAAATAGTATGGGAAACCCGGACCGGCTCTTCGATACGCCCAAGGCTATGAACGCTGCTGCCTTGGGAATCAGTGCCGGTGGATTGGTCGAACTGCTGCACAAGAACGGCTTGATCCATGCCCAGCAATTTGGCGTACGCACGGATATAACCGCGAGCGAAGGTATGCCCAGGCAGCTTGTCGAATGCGCCGGCTTCCAGATTGCTCAAGGAGGTAACGGTGAGGTTGAGCTTGAGGGCCACTTCGGCCAGCGACCAGCCATTGCTTTCGCGGGCCTGGCGCAAAGTCTCACCGGGGTTAACGCGATTCGCTGCTACAACTTCGGGATGCGCCGCTTTCATCATTGCTCCGACAGGTATTGCTGATATTCCGGCGTACCGGGATAGAGTCGTTTTAGTTGCAGGCCTGCACTTGCAGCCTTGTCGCGATCTTCGAACACTTTTGCCAGCCGAACGCCGAGCAATAGACTACGTGCATTTTGCTCGGTCAGCAGGCTAAAACGATCGTAATAGTCACGCGCGGGCACATAATGCCTGTCTTCGAAGGACAACTCAGCCATTTCGAGCAATGCACGTGGCTGTTGGCGATTCAAACGCAGGGCTTTTTTCAAGTTGCTGCTGCGCGAGATCACGCTCACCCAGCTTTGATGCAGTCATTCCCAGGTTCTCGAATACTCGCGAACGCTCAGGATACAGCGTATCGGCGGCGGCCTGTTCAAAGCGCTCGTACGCCTCTTTGTAACGTTTTTCCTCGAAAAGGAAACTACCGTAGTTGTTCAGGATTCGCGCATCGTCGGGACGGGAAGACAGTGCCTTGCGAAAATGCTGGTCGGCCAGTTCAGGCTCCATTTCGGCCTGGAACACCAGAGCCAGCGCTGCGTTGGCGTCAGGGTCCGAGCTATCCAGTTCCAACGCCTTTTTCAGCGGGACTTTGGCGCGCTCTGTCATGCCTTGTTGCAAGTACCCCAACCCCAACTGCACGTAAGCCACACGTGCTTCATCGCGCCCCTTGCTGGTCTTCATCGGGTTGAAATCGCCCGACAGGACACATCCAGCACACAGGCTGGCCCACAGCAAAAGCAGCGCGAAGCGCAGGGACATAGAGATCCTCTCTGAATTATTTCGCGGCGTTCTGCGCCATATCGTTTTCTGCGCTCAATTCACGCACGGCGATATAACGCTCGCTGCGACGGGTGCGATCCAGCACCTGCCCTACCAATTGGCCACACGCGGCATCGATGTCTTCACCGCGGGTGGTGCGTACGGTGACATTGAAGCCTGCATGGTGAAGCTGATCCTGAAACCGGCGAATCGCGTTGTTGCTCGGGCGCTCGTAACCGGAATGCGGGAACGGGTTAAACGGAATCAGGTTGATCTTGCACGGGATGTTCTTGAGCAACTCGATCATCTCAACGGCATGTTCAACCTTGTCGTTGATGTCCTTGAGCAAGGTGTACTCAATGGTCAGCACACGTTTTTCGCCCAGGGACGACATGTAGCGCTGGCACGACTCGAGCAGCATCTTAAGCGGATATTTCTTGTTGATCGGCACCAATTGGTTACGCAATGCGTCATTCGGTGCGTGCAGGGACAACGCCAGGGAGACGTCGATGTGCTTGGACAGCTCATCGATCATCGGCACCACGCCGGAGGTCGACAGGGTCACACGGCGCTTGGAAATGCCGTAACCCAGATCGTCCATCATCAGATGCATGGCTGCAACGACGTTATCGAAGTTCAGCAGCGGCTCACCCATGCCCATCATCACCACGTTGGTGATGGCACGGTCGGCGGTTGCCGGGATGCTGCCGAACGATTTATTGGCAATCCACACCTGGCCGATGACTTCGGCGGCGGTGAGGTTGCTGTTGAAACCTTGCTTGCCGGTGGAGCAGAAACTGCAATCCAGGGCACAACCTGCCTGGGACGAAACGCACAAAGTGCCGCGTTTGCCCTGGGGAATGTAGACGGTCTCGACGCAGCTGCCGGACGCCACGCGCACCACCCACTTACGGGTGCCGTCGGTGGAAATGTCCTCGCTGACCACTTCAGGGCCGCGAACTTCGGCAATAGCCTTGAGCTTGTCGCGCAAGGCCTTGCTGACGTTCGTCATGGCGTCGAAATCATCGACGCCAAGGTGGTGAATCCATTTCATTACCTGACCGGCACGGAAACGCTTCTCCCCGATTGAGTCGAAGAATTTTTCCATTTCCTGCTGAGTCAGACCCAGCAGGTTGGTTTTTACAGTCGATGTAGTCATGGATTCACCTTCACTCTTAAGCCAATGCTTAGCGAGTGGTTACTTCAGTAGCTGCGAAGAAGTACGAGATTTCGCGAGCAGCAGCGGCTTCGGAGTCCGAACCGTGCACAGCGTTGGCGTCGATGGAATCAGCGAAGTCAGCGCGGATGGTGCCGGCAGCAGCTTCTTTAGGGTTGGTAGCGCCCATCAGCTCACGGTTCAGAGCGATAGCGTTTTCGCCTTCCAGAACCTGAACAACAACCGGACCGGAGATCATGAAAGCAACCAGGTCGCCGAAGAAACCACGAGCGCTGTGCTCAGCGTAGAAGCCTTCAGCTTCAGCTTTGGACAGTTGCTTCAGTTTCGAAGCTACAACGCGCAGGCCTGCTTTTTCGAAACGAGTGGTGATCTCGCCGATGACGTTTTTTGCAACAGCGTCAGGCTTGATGATGGAGAAAGTACGTTGAACAGCCATGGTGTAACTCCAGAAACGGTAATTTGCGAAAAATTAAACCCGCGAATTATACGCGGGTTCTTTGGTATTGCCTAACTGCGTACGGCGCAGACTCAGTCTGCTTCTTCGATCCAGGCGGCCTGAATGGCTTCAAGCACCTTCTCGCCACCGCGGGTCGGATCATCACTGAACTCCGGCAATGCCAGCACCCATTGGTGCAGATCGACGAAGTTCACATAACGCGGATCCACTTCCGGCCTGGACTCAGCCAGCTGGATCGCGATTTCAAGCACATCAACCCATTTCAGACTCATGTCGCTTCCTTGAATCAGTGCGGCGCTTCAGCCGCATGGTTGAGCGAATATTTCGGAATTTCGACGGTCAGGTCTTCCGTCCCGACTTTGGCCTGACACGCCAGGCGGGACTGAGCTTCCAGCCCCCAAGCCTTATCAAGATAGTCTTCTTCCAGCTCATCAGCCTCTTCCAACGAGTCAAAGCCTTCACGAATCAGGCAATGACAAGTGGTGCAGGCGCAGACGCCGCCACAGGCACTTTCCATCTCGATATGGTGTTCATGAGCCAGTTCGAGGATCGATGTACCGGGCTCAGCCTCAACAACCATGCCTTCCGGGCAGAACTTCTCGTGTGGCAGAAAAATGACCTGCGGCATCGTTATTCCTCAATCTCATTCAGGTTGCGCCCCGCCAGCGCGGCTTTCACCGTCGAGTCCAGGCGGCGGGCAGCAAAGGCGTCGGTCACTTGCGACAGACGCTTGGTCTGCTGCTCGATGGCGTAACCATCGGTACCTTTCATCAGTTCGGTCAGTTCCTGCATCTGCATCTCGATAACCATGCGCTCTTCGGCATCGAGCAGGCGTTCGCCGTCAGCGTCCAAAGCGCCCTGCACCGCTTCGATCAGGCGCTGGGCATCGACCTGCTGCTCACGCAATACGCGGGCGACCTTGTCGTCGTTGGCATGCTGGAACGAATCCTTGAGCATCTTGGCAATTTCGCCGTCGGTCAGGCCGTAGGACGGCTTGACCTGAATGCTGGCCTCCACGCCCGAACCCAACTCACGGGCCGAGACGCTAAGCAGGCCGTCGGCATCGACCTGGAAGGTCACGCGAATCTTCGCCGCGCCGGCCACCATCGCCGGAATGCCGCGCAGCTCAAAGCGCGCCAGGGAGCGGCAGTCGCTGATCAGCTCGCGCTCGCCCTGCAACACGTGGATCGCCATGGCCGACTGGCCATCTTTGTAGGTGGTGAAATCCTGGGCACGCGCGACGGGAATGGTGGTGTTGCGTGGAATCACCTTCTCCATCAGGCCGCCCATGGTTTCCAACCCCAGGGACAACGGAATCACGTCAAGCAGCAACAGCTCATCGCCGTCGCGCTTGTTGCCGGCCAGCGTATCGGCCTGGATCGCGGCACCAATGGCCACCACTTGATCCGGATCGATTTCAGTCAGCGGTTCGCGACCAAACGCTTCAGCGACCGCTTCGCGAACGCGAGGCACGCGCGTCGAGCCACCAACCATGACCACCGCATGCACTTCTTCCAGCTCGACACCGGAATCACGCACCGCGCGGCGGCAGGCTTTCAGGCTGCGAGCGACCATCGGCTCGATCAGCGCATCAAAGGCTTCGCGGGTCAGTTCGGCTTTCCAGCCGCCATGAGCCACTTCGACGGACGAGGCCGTGGTTAGCGCTTCTTTGGCGGCACAGGCCGTTTGCAGCAGATGACGCTGCACACCCGGATCGAGGTCAGCCGACAAACCGGCGCCCTTGATGATCCAGCCCGCGATTGCATGGTCGAAGTCATCGCCACCCAGCGCGCTATCGCCGCCGGTAGCCAGCACTTCGAACACACCACCCGTCAGGCGCAGAATCGAAATATCGAAAGTACCGCCACCCAGGTCGTAAATAGCGACCAGGCCTTCAGCATGCTGGTCCAGACCGTAAGCCACTGCGGCGGCGGTTGGCTCATTGAGTAAACGCAGCACGTTCAGGCCAGCCAGCTTGGCCGCATCCTTGGTGGCTTGACGCTGGGCATCATCGAAATAAGCCGGAACAGTGATCACTGCGCCGACCAGTTCACCGCCCAACGTCGCTTCGGCGCGCTGGCGCAATACCTTCAGGATGTCGGCCGAGACTTCGACCGGGCTTTTCGGCCCCTGAATGGTGTCGATGAACGGCATGTGCGACTCACCGCCGACAAAGCGGTACGGCAATTGATCGCCCAATTGCTTGACGTCGGACAGACCACGACCCATCAAGCGCTTGACCGACAGCACAGTGTTCAAAGGATCGGTAGCGGCGGCGAGCTTGGCGGACTCACCGACTTCAACGCGATCGGCGTGATAGCGCACCGCAGACGGCAGGATGACCTGCCCGTCAGCGTCGGCCAGAGGCTCGGAAAGACCACTGCGCAATGCAGCGACCAGCGAATTGGTAGTGCCCAAGTCGATCCCCACAGCCAGACGACGCTGGTGCGGTTGAGGACTTTGGCCGGGTTCGGCGATCTGCAGTAGGGCCATTGGTATCAGGACTTATCTGTATATCAGGCGTGCGACCGGAGCGGCACTGGGTTAATCGTCGAGGCGCTCTTCTAACTGGCGCACTTCGTAGGTGAGCTTGTCGAGGAACTGCATGCGTCGCATCAGGCGTTCGGCCTGTTCACGTTGCGCCGCATCATTCCAGCAAGCCGCGAAGCTTTGATTCAGTACATCCTGAGCAGTTTTCAGGCGACGCTTGAACGCTGCAACACCGGCCAGATCGGCACTGTCTTGCAGGTCTTCGAGCTCTTCACGCAACTCCATCTGCTGCAGAAGAAACTCCGGATCATGCACCGTGACCTCCAGCGGCAGCTCACCCCCATTCAAGGCGAGCAAGTAACGCGCGCGCTTGGGAGGACTTTTGAGCGTCTGGTAGGCCTCGTTGAGGCTCGCGGATTGCTCTCAGCGCCAACCGCTGCTCACGCTCGGAAGCATCAGCAAAGCGGTCCGGATGAACACTGCGCGCCAACTCACGGTAGCGCGTAGCCAGCTGATCGAGATCCAGATTGAAACCCGGCTGCAGCTCAAATAAAGCGAAATGACAAGGAGTACCCACGACAAGCCTCAGATATTGAAGCTTTCGCCGCAGCCACATTCACCGCGCACGTTGGGGTTGTTGAACTTGAAGCCTTCGTTCAACCCTTCCTTGACGAAATCGAGCTCGGTGCCGTCCAGGTAGGCCAGGCTTTTCGGGTCGATAATCACTTTTTCACCGTGACTTTCGAACACCTGATCCTCTGCAACCACCTCGTCGACAAACTCCAGCACGTAGGCAAGGCCGGAACAGCCCGTGGTGCGAACACCCAGACGAATCCCTTCACCTTTGCCGCGCCCGTCGAGGGAGCGCCGCACGTGTCGAGCAGCCGCTTCTGTCATGCTGATAGCCATCGGTGACTCCTTACTCGTCGCCAAAACCTGAAAGTCAGATCAAGCCTTTCTTCTGCTTGTAGTCGCGAACGGCCGCTTTGATAGCGTCTTCAGCGAGTACGGAGCAGTGAATTTTCACTGGCGGCAGGGCCAGTTCTTCAGCCAGCTGGGTGTTTTTGATGGTTTCTGCTTCGTCCAGGGTCTTGCCCTTCATCCACTCGGTGGCGAGGGAGCTGGAAGCGATAGCCGAACCGCAGCCGTAGGTCTTGAACTTGGCGTCTTCGATGATGCCTTGCTCGTTAACCTTGATTTGCAGACGCATGACGTCGCCGCACGCCGGAGCGCCGACCATGCCGGTGCCGACATCCGGGTCTTCCGCGTCCATCTTGCCGACGTTGCGCGGGTTTTCGTAGTGGTCGATGACCTTTTCGCTGTAAGCCATGATGCTTAATCCTCACTCATCAGAGAGTCGCTCTTAAAGCCCTGCAAACCTTGGTTTTACAGGGCCGGTTCGCGGCGACTTGAAATCAGTGTGCCGCCCACTCGATTTTCGAAATGTCGACACCGTCTTTGTACATGTCCCACAGCGGCGACAAAGTGCGCAGCTTGGTAACGGCCTCGCAGACTTTCTGCGCGGCGTAATCGATTTCTTCTTCGGTGGTGAAACGGCCGAAGGTGAAGCGAATCGAGCTGTGTGCCAGTTCGTCGTTGCGGCCCAGGGCGCGCAGTACGTACGAAGGCTCCAGCGAAGCGGAGGTGCAAGCCGAGCCGGACGATACCGCCAGATCCTTGAGCGCCATGATCAGCGACTCACCTTCAACGTAGTTGAAGCTCAGGTTCAGGTTGTGCGGTACACGGGCGGTCATGCTGCCGTTGATGTACAGCTCTTCCAGGCCTTCGACCTGCTTGAAGAAGCGGTCGCTCAGGGCTTTGATGCGTACGTTTTCGGCAGCCATGTCTTCTTTGGCCACGCGGAAAGCTTCACCCATGCCGACGATCTGGTGAGTCGCCAGGGTACCGGAACGCATGCCACGTTCGTGACCGCCGCCGTGCATGGTCGCTTCGATGCGAACACGCGGCTTGCGGCTGACGTACAGTGCGCCGATGCCTTTAGGGCCATAGGTTTTGTGGGCCGAGAACGACATCATGTCAACTTTCAGTTTCGACAGGTCGATGTCGACCTTGCCGGTGGACTGAGCGGCGTCGACGTGGAACAGGATGCCCTTGGAACGGGTCAGTTCGCCGATGGCTGCGATGTCGTTGATGGTGCCGATTTCGTTGTTCACGTGCATGACCGAAACCAGGATGGTGTCGTCACGCAGCTCTGCTTCGATCATCTCTGGAGTGACCAGACCGTCGGTGCGCGGCTCGATGTAGGTGACTTCGAAGCCTTCACGCTCCAGTTGGCGCATGGTGTCGAGGACAGCCTTGTGCTCAATCTTGGTGGTGATCAGGTGCTTGCCTTTGGTGGCATAGAAATGCGCCGCACCCTTGATTGCCAGGTTGTCGGATTCGGTGGCACCGGAGGTCCAGACGATTTCACGCGGATCGGCGTTGACCAGGTCTGCGACCTGACGACGGGCGTTTTCGACGGACTCTTCAGCTTTCCAGCCAAACACGTGGGAACGGGACGCCGGGTTACCGAAGTTTCCGTCGACCAGCAGGCATTCACTCATCTTTTGCGCAACACGCGGATCAACCGGGGTGGTCGCAGAGTAATCAAGGTAAATCGGCAATTTCATGGAAAATCTCCTAAATCAGGCTGGCTGGCGTGCCGTTAGCTCTTTGGCTGTCATTCGACGGCGGACGCTTCAATCTTGTCCAGGCGTGGCGCCTTGCTGTTGCAACGGCGCTGGTCCTGACGCTGGGCTATATCTTGTACCTCACGGCGAGTCACAAGGTCAGCCAAGCTGATACCGCTCAGAAATTCGTGAATCTGCAGGCTCAGGTCGCACCACAAGTGGTGAGTCAGGCAGGTATCGCCTGAATGGCAATCGCCTTGGCCCTGGCATTTGGTTGCATCGACCGATTCGTTCACCGCATCGATCACCTGGGCGACCTGGATGCCCTGCATGTCGCGGGACAGCTGGTAGCCGCCACCCGGACCACGGACGCTGGAGACCAGATTGCTGCGGCGCAATTTGGCGAAAAGCTGTTCGAGGTAGGACAGGGAGATGCCTTGGCGCTCGGAGATATCGGCCAGGGACACCGGCCCGTGCTGCGCATGCAACGCCAGATCGAGCATGGCGGTCACGGCGTATCGGCCTTTTGTAGTCAGTCGCATGGACAATTACCACGGAGTTCGGAATGGGGCGAGTATGCAATTCCCGAGTATTTAAGTCAACTATAAGACCTAGTACTTTAGTCAGGTTTACCCGCAAAAGAGCGGCAGCATCATAGCAAAGACTGGCCACAAACAGCCAGTGGTACCGAGTCGACTTCATCGCGGGCAAGCCCGCTCCCACAGGGATTTTCGGCGCTCACACCACCGGTGCTTCACCCGAGACCTGTGGGAGCGGGCTTGCCCGCGATGAAGTCGACTCGGTTCAGCTGGCCTGACTCTGATCCTTGTCCTTCACACACGCAAAGTCTTCTTCACGCAACTCAGGCAGATCTTTCGCACAATAATTACTGCCCAGATCCTTCAGCGCCCCGCACATGCCTTCCAGACGACCATCGACCGCCTGCAGGTGATCGAGCAGCTGACCAATGGCACGCGCCACCGGGTCAGGCATGTCTTCGCTGAGGCCGTAGGCATCAAAACCAATCTTCTCGGCCATCGCCTTGCGCTTGGCATCTTGCTCGACATCAGACTTGACGATGATTCGCCCCGGAATACCCACCACAGTGGCACCCGGCGGCACTTCCTTGGTCACGACAGCATTGGAACCCACCTTGGCCCCGGCACCGACAGTGAACGGACCTAACACCTTCGCGCCCGCCCCGACTACGACGCCATCACCCAAGGTCGGGTGACGCTTGCCCTTGTTCCAGCTAGTGCCGCCCAGGGTCACGCCCTGATAAATAGTGACGTCATCGCCGATCTCGGCGGTTTCACCAATAACGATGCCCATCCCGTGATCAATAAAGAAGCGACGACCTACCTTGGCGCCCGGATGGATCTCGATCCCGGTCAGCCAGCGACCGAAGTTCGAGACCAGTCGCGCCAGCCATTTCAGCTCTGCGCGCCACAAGGCCGACGACAGACGATGAATCCAGATGGCATGCATGCCCGGGTAGCACGTCAGAACTTCAAAAGCGTTACGCGCCGCCGGGTCTCGATGGAATACGCTTTGGATATCTTCACGCAAACGCTCAAACATCATTAATCCTTCCGCTTTAGTAGCTCGCCACGGGCCGCTTTCTGGGTTTCCGTGAGGATGCCACGCAATATATTCATTTCCGCCCGGCTGACCGAGCTACGTCCGTACAACCGGCGCAGGCGCGCCATCAAGTGCCGCGGTTTTTCCGGATCGAGGAATTCGATGGCCACCAGGGTTTGTTCCAGGTGCTCATAGAATCGCTCCAGCTCATCCATGGTCGCCAGCTCACCACTTTTGGTGGACGCGACTTCTTCCTTCTCGACCTTGCTCGGCTGCCCTTGGGCCGCGAGCCAGGACATGCGCACTTCATAGCTCAACACCTGCACCGCCGCCCCCAGGTTCAGCGAACTGAACTCAGGGTCTGAGGGGATATGCACGTGATAATGACATCGCTGCAGCTCTTCATTGGTCAGGCCAGAGTCTTCACGACCGAACACCAAAGCGATCTCGGCACCCTGCCCCGCCTCCTCCACCACTTTCACACCGCATTCGCGGGGGTCGAGCAACGGCCAGGGGATGCGACGATCACGCGCGCTGGTACCGAGCACCAGATTGCAACCGACCAAGGCATCTTCCAAGGTGGCGACGACTTGCGCGTTTTCAAGGATATCCCCGGCACCGGACGCACGAGCGTCGGCTTCGTGATGCGGGAATAACCGGGGTTCGACCAGCACCAGCCGCGACAAGCCCATGTTCTTCATGGCACGCGCAGCCCCGCCGATGTTGCCGGGATGGCTGGTATTGACCAGGACGACACGAATGTTATGCAACACGGGAGGCGTTCTCGAACACAGAAATAGGGAGCCGAATCTTACAGTTCCTACTACCGTTAAGCTATGAAAGCGAACACCAACCTTCACCTGTAGAAAAGTTCTGATAGAATGCCCGGCTTTCTTTAACAACCTTAGGTGACACATCCATGCAGCCCATGCTGAATATCGCGCTGCGCGCCGCCCGCAGCGCCAGTGAATTGATTTTCCGCTCCATCGAGCGCCTGGATACCATCAAGGTCGACGAAAAAGACGCCAAGGATTATGTATCCGAGGTGGATCGCGCCGCCGAACAGAAAATCATCGATGCGCTGCGCAAGGCCTACCCAAACCACTCGATCCTGGGTGAAGAAACCGGCATGCACGCCGGCAACGGCATCGAAGGCGAAGAATACCTGTGGATCATCGATCCGCTGGACGGCACCACCAACTTCCTGCGCGGCATTCCTCACTTCGCTGTCAGCATCGCCTGCAAATACCGCGGTCGCCTGGAACACGCTGTTGTTCTGGACCCGGTTCGCCAGGAAGAATTCACCGCCAGCCGTGGTCGCGGCGCTCAACTGAACGGTCGTCGCCTGCGCGTCAGCGGCCGCACCAGCCTGGAAGGCGCCCTGCTGGGTACCGGCTTCCCGTTCCGTGACGACCAGATGGACAACCTCGAGAACTACCTGGGCATGTTCCGCGCCCTGGTTGGCCAGACCGCTGGCATCCGCCGCGCTGGTTCGGCGAGCCTGGACCTGGCCTACGTGGCTGCCGGTCGTTTCGACGCGTTCTGGGAGTCGGGCCTGTCAGAGTGGGACATGGCTGCAGGCGCCCTGCTGATTCAAGAAGCTGGCGGCTTGATCAGCGACTTCACCGGCGGTCACGAATTCCTTGAAAAAGGCCACGTCGTTGCCGGTAACACCAAGTGCTTCAAAGCAGTACTGACGGCCATCCAGCCGCACCTGCCAGCCTCGCTGAAGCGCTAAGCTTCCAGCGACAAAAAAAGCACCCCTTCGGGGTGCTTTTTTTATGCCTGCGATTTGTGCATTCCCCCCACCCCCTGTAGGAGCCGGGCTTGCCCGCGATGGCGGTGTGCCAATCACCATGAATGGTGCAGGTGAAATCGCTATCGCGGGCAAGCCAGGCTCTACAGGTTTACGGTGTTCCCGCCGTCGTATTCCGGGCACAAAAAAAGCACCCCGAAGGGTGCTTCTTTTCCAATCTGTAACCTGAGTATTCAGCGATTCTCTTCGTTCTGCGACAGGATCAGCTTGCCTTCCTTGTCGACCGGAATCTGGTTACCCGGATCACGATCCATCCGCACCTTGCCTTCCTTGCCATCCAGCGAATACCGAACATCGTAGCCCACAACCTTGTCGCTGATGTCATTCACGGTGTTGCAGCGAGTTTGAGTCGTGGTGTAGGTATCACGCTCCTGCATGCCTTCCTGAACCTTGTTGCCTGCATAACCACCGCCGACAGCGCCTGCGACCGTAGCAATCTTCTTGCCGGTGCCGCCGCCGATCTGGTTACCCAACAGACCACCCGCCAACGCACCCACTACGGTACCGGCGATCTGATGCTGATCTTTGACCGGCGCTTGCCGAGTCACTGCGACATCCTTGCAAACTTCACGTGGCGTCTTGATCTGAGTCTTGACCGGCTCAACGGCGAGTACTTGCGCAAACTCAGGGCCGCTTTTAACCAAGCTGTAGGTGGCAACAGCACCCCCGGCAGTCACACCGACAGCACCCAATACCGCACCAACCAGCATCGACTTGTTCACATGAACCTCCTGACCATCACATGCGGGACAAACCCGCGCTTCTCCCAGCCTTGGAGCACAAAAAAAGGCGCGAGTTCAACTCGCGCCTTTTTGGGCTAACTACCGGGAAATGCGATGGCCGTTATGGACGGTCGTCGACTTCCTTCTCGGTATTGGCCGGTGGAATCAGGTCTTCAGTGCTCAGGTTCAGCCAGATCAGCACCACGTTAGCGATGTAGATCGACGAGTAAGTACCCGCCAGAACACCGACGAACAGCGCAATGGAGAAGCCGAACAGGTTGTCACCGCCGAAGAACAGCAGGGCCGCAATCGCCAGCAACGTGGAGATCGAAGTCGCCATGGTCCGCAGCAGGGTTTGCGTGGTCGAGATGTTGATGTTCTCGATCAGACTGGCCTTGCGCAGTACCCGGAAGTTCTCACGAACCCGGTCGAATACCACGATGGTGTCGTTGAGCGAGTAACCGATGATCGCCAGTACCGCCGCCAGCACCGTCAGATCGAAGGTGATCTGGAAGAACGACAGGATACCGATGGTCACGATCACGTCGTGGATCAACGAAACGATCGCACCGACCGCAAACTTCCACTGAAAGCGGAACGCCAGGTAGATCAGGATGCCGCCCAGCGCCATCAGCATGCCGAGGCCGCCCTGGTCGCGCAGCTCTTCACCCACCTGCGGGCCGACGAACTCGACGCGTTTGACCGTCGCCGGGTTGTCGCCACCGACTTTCAGCAGCGCTTCTGCCACCTGGTGACCCAGTTGCGGATCTTCACCCGGCATACGCACCAGCAAGTCGGTAGTTGCACCGAAGCTTTGCACGATGGCTTCGTGATAACCCGATGTCACCAGTTGCTCACGCACCTTGGTGACGTCAGCTGGACGCTCGTAGGTCAGCTCAATGAGCGTACCGCCGGTGAAGTCCAGGCCCCAGTTCATGCCCTTATGGAAGACACTGAAAATGGCCAGCGCCGTAAGGAACAATGTGACGCCGAACGCAAAGTTGCGAACGCCCATGAAGTTGATTGTACGTAACATGGCAGCCCCTTAAATCCACAACTTCTTGAAGTCACGACCGCCGAAGATCAGGTTGACCATCGCGCGGGTCACCATGATGGCCGTGAACATCGAGGTAAAGATCCCGAGGGACATGGTCACTGCGAAACCTTTGACCGGGCCTGTGCCCATCGCAAAGAGAATCCCGCCGACCAACAAGGTTGTCAGGTTGGCGTCGAGAATCGCGGTGAATGCCCGGCCGAAGCCTTCGTTGATTGCCCGTTGTACGGTCATGCCCGCCGCAATCTCTTCACGGATCCGCGAGAAGATCAGTACGTTGGCGTCGACCGCCATACCCATGGTCAATACGATACCGGCGATACCCGGCAGGGTCAGCGTTGCACCCAGCAGCGACATCAAGGCCAGCAGCAGCACCATGTTCACCGCCAGAGCGACGGTGGCGATGAGGCCAAAGAAGCGGTAGATGACCATGATGAACAGCGAGACAAACAGCATGCCCCACAGCGATGCATCGATACCCTTGACGATGTTGTCGGCACCCAGGCTTGGACCAATGGTGCGCTCTTCAGCGAAGTACATCGGTGCAGCCAGACCACCGGCACGCAGCAGCAGCGCCAGTTCGAAGACTCGCCCTGGCCGTTCAGGCCAGTGATGCGGAACTGAGCACCCAGCGGCGACTGGATGGTCGCCAGGCTGATGATCTTCTTCTCTTCTTTAAACGTCTGGACCGGCACGTCTTTCTCGACGCCGTTGACCATTTGCTTGGTGTAGGTGGTAACAGGGCGTTGCTCGATGAAGATCACCGCCATGCTGCGACCAACGTTGCTGCGAGTCGCACGACTCATCAGCTCGCCACCGTGGCCATCCAGACGGATGTTCACTTCTGGCGTGCCGTGCTCGCCGAAGCCAGCCTTGGCGTCAGTCACCTGGTCACCGGTGATGATCAGGCCACGCTCGATCTGTGCCGGCGGACGCTTGCCTTCACGGAACTCGAAGGTTTCGGAGGTAGCTTTCGAAGCACCCGGCTCAGCAGCCAGACGGAACTCAAGGTTGGCCGTCTTGCCGAGGATACGCTTGGCTTCTGCGGTGTCCTGGACGCCCGGCAGCTCAACCACGATGCGGTTGGCGCCCTGACGCTGAACGATCGGTTCGGCAACACCCAGCTCGTTGACGCGGTTACGTACCGTGGTCAAGTTCTGCTTGATGGAGTATTCACGGATTTCCGCCAGCTTGGCCGGGGTCATCGCCAGACGCAGCACCGGTTGACCATTGAGGTCGGCCGGAACAATGTCGAAATCGTTGAAGTTCTTGCGGACCAGCGCACGGGCCTCTTCGCGGGTTGCTTCATCAGTGAAGCCCAGCTGAATGGCACCGTTGAGTTGCGGCAGGCTGCGATAGCGCAGTTTTTCTTTACGCAACAGGCTCTTAACGTCGCCTTCGTACACTTTCAAACGTGCGTCGATTGCTTTGTCCATGTCCACTTCCAGCAGGAAGTGCACACCACCGGACAAGTCCAGACCCAGCTTCATCGGGTGCGCGCCCAGGCTGCGCAACCATTGCGGCGTGGTTTGTGCCAGGTTCAGTGCAACGACGTAGTCATCACCCAACGCCTTGCGCACGACGTCTTTGGCAGGCAACTGATCTTCAGCCTTGGTCAGGCGAATCAGACCACCCTTGCCGTTCGCAGCCAGGGTTGCAGCCTTGACGTTGATCCCGGATTCCTTGAGCGCAGTGCTCACACGATCCAGATCAGCCTGATTGACGAGCAGCGCAGTACTTGCACCGCTGACCTGAATGGCCGGGTCATCAGGATATAGATTGGGAGCGGAATAAATCAGACCGACCGCCAGCACCGCCAGGATCAGAATGTATTTCCACAGAGGGTATTTGTTCAGCATCACGCCGCCCGTTTATGACGCGGGGCGCCTTGCGCGCCCCGTCGATTGAATATGAAGTTGAAACTTAGATCGCTTTCAGCGTGCCTTTTGGCAGCGTCGCGGCAATAGCGCCCTTCTGGAACTTCATTTCGACAGTGTCGGAAACTTCCAGAACAACGAAATCGTCTGCAACTTTAGTGATCTTGCCGGCGATACCGCCAGTGGTCACAACTTCGTCGCCTTTTTGCAGGCTGCTCAGCAGGTTCTTTTGTTCTTTGGCGCGCTTGGCCTGTGGACGCCAGATCATCAGGTAGAAGATGACCAGGAAGCCGACCAGGAAAATCCACTCAAAACCGCCACCCATAGGGCCCGCAGCAGGTGCAGCGGCGTCAGCCATGGCATTAGAGATAAAAAAGCTCATTTAGCACTCCAGTTGCAAATGTTGAATCTTGGGGTCAGAAAACTCAGTCCAAAGGCGGAACAGGTAACCCGCGTTTGGCGTAGAAGGCATCGACAAAGGCGGCCAATGTACCCTGTTGAATAGCCTCGCGCAAACCAGCCATAAGCACTTGATAATGACGCAAGTTATGGATGGTATTGAGCATGCTCCCCAGCATTTCGCCGCACTTGTCCAGGTGATGCAGATAAGCACGGGAGAAGTTCTGGCAGGTATAGCAATCGCAGGTCGGATCGAGCGGCGAATCATCATGGCGATGGAACGCGTTACGGATCTTCAGCACGCCGGTATCAATGAACAGATGCCCATTGCGGGCATTACGGGTTGGCATCACGCAATCGAACATGTCCACACCGCGGCGCACACCCTCAACCAGATCTTCCGGTTTGCCAACGCCCATAAGGTAACGAGGTTTGTCAGCCGGCATCTGACCCGGCAGGTAATCCAGCACCTTGATCATTTCGTGTTTGGGCTCGCCCACCGACAGACCGCCGATGGCCAGGCCATCAAAGCCGATCTGGTCGAGGCCTTCCAGGGAGCGCATGCGCAAGTCCTGGTGCATACCGCCCTGAACAATGCCGAACAGCGCCGCCGTGTTGTCGCCATGGGCTTCTTTCGAGCGCTTGGCCCAACGCAACGACAACTCCATCGACACGCGAGCGACGTCTTCGTCAGCCGGGTACGGGGTGCATTCGTCGAAGATCATCACGATGTCCGAGCCCAGGTCACGCTGGACCTGCATCGATTCTTCCGGGCCCATGAACACTTTGGCGCCATCAACCGGGGAGGCGAAAGTCACGCCCTCCTCTTTGATCTTGCGCATGGCGCCCAGGCTGAACACCTGGAAGCCGCCGGAGTCGGTCAGAATCGGGCCTTTCCACTGCATGAAATCGTGCAGGTCGCCGTGCTTCTTGATCACTTCAGTGCCAGGACGCAGCCACAAGTGGAAGGTGTTACCCAGAATGATTTCCGCGCCAGTGGCGGTGATATCCCGCGGCAGCATGCCCTTGACCGTGCCGTAGGTGCCCACCGGCATGAAGGCCGGGGTTTCTACGGTGCCGCGTGGAAAGGTCAAACGACCGCGACGAGCCTTGCCGTCAGTAGCAAGCAACTCAAACGACATACGACTTTGGCGACTCATTCTTTGTCCTCAGGGCCACGTGGTGCGGGGTTACGGGTGATAAACATCGCATCACCGTAGCTGAAAAAGCGGTATCCATGCTCGACGGCCGCTTTATAGGCAGCCATGGCTTCGGGATAACCGGCGAACGCCGAAACCAGCATCAACAGCGTGGATTCAGGCAAATGGAAGTTGGTGACCAGGGCATCGACCACATGAAACGGTCGGCCCGGGTAGATGAAAATGTCGGTGTCGCCACTGAACGGCTTGAGCACGCCATCGCGCGCAGCACTTTCCAGCGAACGCACGCTGGTGGTCCCCACGGCCACCACGCGACCACCGCGAGCGCGGCAAGCGGCAACCGCATCCACCACGTCCTGGCCGACTTCCAGCCATTCGCTGTGCATGTGGTGGTCTTCGATCTTCTCGACGCGTACTGGCTGGAACGTACCGGCACCGACGTGCAGCGTCACGAACGCGGTCTCGATGCCCTTGGCGGCAATCGCCTCCATCAGCGGCTGATCGAAATGCAGCCCCGCCGTCGGCGCCGCCACGGCACCCAAACGCTCGGCGTACACGGTCTGATAACGCTCGCGGTCCGAGCCTTCATCCGGGCGGTCTATATAAGGCGGCAACGGCATGTGCCCGACGCGGTCGAGCAGCGGCAACACCTCTTCGGCGAACCCCAACTCGAACAACGCATCGTGGCGCGCCAGCATCTCGGCCTCGCCACCGCCATCGATCAGGATCTTCGACCCCGGCTTCGGCGACTTGCTGGAACGCACATGCGCCAGCACGCGATGACTGTCGAGCACGCGCTCGACCAGGATTTCCAGCTTGCCGCCGGAAGCCTTCTGGCCAAACAGCCGCGCCGGAATCACCCGGGTATTGTTGAACACCATCAAATCGCCCGGGCGCAAATGCTCGAGCAAATCAGTGAATTGACGGTGTGCCAGGGCGCCGCTGACCCCATCAAGGGTCAACAGGCGACTGTTGCGACGCTCGGCCAAAGGGTGGCGGGCGATCAGCGAATCTGGGAGTTCGAAAGTAAAGTCAGCAACGCGCATGATGGGGTTCGTCTAGCAGGGGCCGGAAGTCTAGCCGAAATAGTGAAAATTCTCTATGTACCTGATTGACCGACGGTAATCTCATCTCTATACTTCGCCGCCATTGAGCCCTGATGGCGGAATTGTAGACGCGGCGGATTCAAAATCCGTTTTCGAAAGGAGTGGGAGTTCGAGTCTCCCTCGGGGCACCAAAATTAAGAAAGGTCTTGCTTAGCAAGGCCTTTTTTTTCGTCTGCCGAAAAGTGCCTGACACAACGCCGACCTGCAGGAGCCGGCTTGCTGGCGATGCTTTAATTTCTCGCCTCCTCGACCGGTACGACCCTTCTCAAGGATTCACCCCATGGAACTGCTGCTGGAAACTGTTGCTCTGTTCTGCCTGAAGCTTGCTTATGAGACGGAGGATTCGAGTCCGATTCTTCGGGATGATTTGGTGATGAGTGAGTATGAGCGGGAGGTTTTTGGGTTACTGGTAAGGAGGGGGATGTTGAGGGGATTCAGGCGAAAGTGAATGAATGCTTGAGATTGGCGCTGAACGCAATCGGCGGTGTTGATACGGTCCTGGGTCGTGAGTTACATCGGTTGGCAGCAGATTTCAGCGTTGTGCGGACGACAAAGCAGCTTGATCCGCCGCTCATCGCGCTCAAGGGTTACCTGAAAGATATTCAATGAACGACGGTGGGCGGCCTAAAAAAGTGGGAACGCCCTACAACCGGACAGACCTGATCGCCACGTCTTATCCAATATTAAAATTGTCCACTTTTTTTCACATATGTGATATCAAATGACTCTGTTTCGACACATCAAGCCCCATACAAAAGTGCATCAGGATGGCGCATTAAATGGATGCAAAAGAATTCAAGAGTTTTATTAGATCGCAATCCCCACAGACTATTGCAGAAAAACTTATTCTAAAAACCTCCATCCACGCCATAAATTCCGAAGAAACATACAAAGCGTACAAAGATCTAATAATGGCAGACCATCAAAACGCCTACCGCATTGCCGTAGTAGGGTCTGCCAACTGGAAGTTTAGCTTAAACCCAAGAAAAAACTTAAGCGAGTTCCACGAAAAATCCGACATTGACATAGCAATCATTTGTGCCGAAAGCTATTTACAAACTTGGGACGAGTTAAGATCGTACCACCGAAATAGCTACTACTCGCTCGACTTAGTTGGGCAACAAGCACTTAGAAGGCATGGCGAAGATGTATACTCCGGATTTGCCTCCCAAAATGGATGCCCTCGCTAAAGTCAGAAATTCGGCAGCGATACGAAAAACTCACCAACAAGTACTCAAATCGAACGGTGGGATTCAAGACCGTAAACATGATGTACTTTCGAAACATGGAAGAAACAATTGATTATTACGTGCGCGGAATACGTGCAGTAAAACAGTAGAGGCCAACATGGAATACGAAGTTAGTTTACAAACTATCTCCTGGTTCAATCGCCTGCGAACAGACCAGAGCTTGCAAATTAGTCCAAAATTTCAACGTCGAGCGGTCTGGATGGACAAAGAACGCTCTCTACTAATGGACACCATTCTCAGTAACTTGCCTTTTCCAGAAGTCTACATGCAAGTGCAAACCAACACGGAAACTGGTGAACAGCAACATATCGTCGTGGACGGCCAGCAACGTATAACGTCAATCCTCCAATTCATTGACAACATTTATCCTCTCCCTACAAATGACAATTGGAAAGGTCAGTATTTCCGAGACCTTGACACACCTCAAAAAGAGTTATTTTGGGACTACAAAATAGTAGTTCGTTTCCTACGAAAAACTAATGACGACGAAATACGAAACATCTTCACTCGCCTAAATACAAACAATGTCGTTCTTAACGATCAAGAATTGCGTAACGCAAGATACATTGGATTCTTCAAACAGCTAGCAGAACGCCTTGCGGACAACCCATACTTTCAAAGCATTGGCCTTTTTACACCCAGAGATGTTCGGCGAATGCTCGATATAGAGTACGTGAGCGAGCTACTACTGAGACAAGTTTATGGCATAACGAACAAGAAAGACCTGCTCGAACTGGCGTACATGGAATACGACGACGAATTCCCGATGGAAGTGGAACATGAAACCGCCTTCAATACCGCAATCGGCCTTATCAAGACAATTCTAGACAAAGAAAACCTACCACTATTTAAATCGAAAGGTGTGTTTCACTCCCTATTTGGCGTCTGCTATGAGTACTACCAAAAATGTGATCGCCCATACTTCTCAAACTTAGAGGAAGTGAAAGGTAGACTTACGGAACTGGTAATTAGAGCCAAAAACAATCAATTCGCCCCTGAAGATGTTGATATCGCGTCGTATGCAGAGGTTTCGTCGCGATCAACATCTGACAAATCAAAAAGGGCTGAGAGAGAACGTATCTTCTGGCACATCATTAGCACCGCCGAAGGACTGAACTAGCAGAAAAAAGGAAAAAAGGAGCAAAAGGGGACAGATTGATTTTAAATGAAATGAATCCGCTCCCCTTTTTTCTGTAGATTAGTGCGAGCCATAGACTGTCCACCCTAAAAAATCAGAGTCTAAAAACTAGGTAGTACAAAAATGAGAGCACAGAATGACCCCTACTGATTTATCCAAAAATATTGGGCGGCTTCGAACCAAAACTCAAAAGTCACTAAACAATATCTACATTTGGACTTCCTTTGCGCGCAGCGCCCTTAATGTTGCAAAAAATGATGCAGCGTTCTTAAGTCAAACACGATTGAAAGTCCCCTCAAAAGTGAGAGGAAAAGAAGTTGAACGAACAGTCCCCCAGCTAAAAGAAATTGCTGAAGTGGCAGTTTCTTGGGAAATCTATTACTCCGTATTTGTTTATGCGGTCGCTCAGGTTGAGGCGTTTTTCGGGGATGCTTTATTTGAAATTCTCAGCTTCGATAGTCGTCGACTTCAAACTCGCGTAAAAGGAATTGACCACACGAACAAAATTGATGTTTCAGATATAATCAAAGCATCCTCTCGTGAGGAAATCGTAGCAGGCATAATCGAAAAAGAATTAGCATCACTATTTTATGCTGCCCCTTCACTGCAGATGGAGTATTTTCAAGCGGTAGCAGCCATATCACTTCCTGACGACTTAATTCTCCAGTGGCTCGAAATAAAAGCAACTAGAGACATCATCGTTCACAACTCTGGGATTTCAAATTCTGTATATATAAAAAAATCAAGCTCCTACGCACGCGCCATGGATGGTGAAACACTACCGATGGATGATAAATATTTTGCGCTCGCAGTCTCCTCTATGAAATCACTTATCGGAAAGTCCTCATCCCTTATCCAATACAAGTTAAAAGAAAAGTCCTCCTAGAAAAACTCTATCTCATATGGGATCAGACCACGTTATACGATTTTCTGAATCGTGGTCTGCCCGGACTCTAGAATGATTTCATCAGAGCTACAAACTATTCTTCAAGATTCAACTATGTATTTATAATTTCCACAGACAACTAAAATTCCTCGATTAAGTTATTCGCCATATAATGCAACCATTGCTCTTTTTATTTCTACTCAAGCTTCATAGAGATTATAAATTTATACCGGCTCGTCTAGTACTTACTTGAGGGGTCGCTAGCGGAGTCTCTGCCTCCTAAGTAAGAATCCTTTATTATCAAAAACGTGTATTAGGCTGAAATACGCGTGACACTTGTTACGAACACAACGGGGCAGAACACATTTTTTCGTCTCGGGCGGTTTGGATCAAAGCCTTCGAAGGTTGCGAGAAAAGGTCCGGCACGATACCCTCTCACCCGTCGCTGCCTATTCAGCGACCGGGTGTGGAAACCCGTGTAATTCAAGGCGCAACAGCGCCCCAATCACGTCTGCCGGCGCTTTTTTTATGCCTGCTGCGTGAGATATGGCGGCTGTGCGTGGGACGTCTTCGGGCGTGCCGGTTTCCTTGATTCCCGGTTTTCCACCCTGCGCACAGCTGTCACCCATTCGTGTGGAAACGGATATGGCAGCTCCATATATCAAGGAGTCTGATAATGCGCAGCATCAATCCGTACAAAATTTTGCCTTTCCCTCAACGCGACTCCCAGTTGCGGAACGCTCCACTGTCCACCCTCTCCCACCGCCTCTCCGTCATCGGAGGTGCCCAATGACCGATCAATCAGAGCTGAAAACCATCGGCCTAACCCCTGCCATTTACTGCGCAGACCAACCACTCTTCCACGTCACTCGCGGCGTTCCACTCGGCGATGCATTGGCCATGGCTTCTGACTTTCTGTTTCTCGCCAAGAAGCTGAACGAGGATGCCGCGTACGCCACAGACACCGACCGCCACGCCTGGGCTGCGCATTATTTGACGGCGATGAGTAAGGCGGTGGTTGATGATGCGGTGAAGGTGCTTGGGCGGGGTCGGGGTTCTGCTGCGGCGCCTGAGCGGGCGGCGGCGTCTGAAGGGTAAACGCTGAAAAATGGGGGAGCGGACTGCTTGATGACGGCGGTTGGTTCAGGATTGATGTTGGCTGAACTGGCGCTATCGCGGGCAAGCCCGCTCCCACAGGGATTGCGGTTAGCTGGAGGTCGTTGTTAGCCCCGAGGTTTTCGGGGCTTTTTCGTGTTGGGGTCAGAGGACGTGTTGGGAGATCAGTTTTGAGATTTCTACCATCGATGTCCTGCCGGTGAATTCGAATTTCACTTTGCCCAGTGACGAGAAATAGATCTCCAGCTCTGAATCCAGGTCAAAGGTCCCGGACGTTTCCACCGAGTACGCCACGATGTTTTTGTAGGGCAGCGAGGTGAAGTCTTTTTTGCTGCCGGTGATGCCTTGTACGTTGACGGCGATGATGCGTTTGTTGGTGAACACTACGCCGTCGCGCATGGATTTGTAGGCGTCGATGACCTGCTCCCCTTCCAGCAGCAGTGCGCTGACGCGTTCGGCGTATTCTTCGTTTTGCTTGAGTTTGAAGAAGCCTTTGTTGTTGAAATCAATCATCTGTCATTCCCTGTTTTTTGAACGTAAATCCCGAGTGCGGGCTGCATACGGCGCCTTGGGCTGGGCCTCGTCTAGACTTAACGGGTAGTGGTCGTAGAAAGAACCAAACACGTCGCTTTGGTGCAGGCGAATCAATACCAGCGTGGCAAGCTCCCTTAATGCCCTATAAAAGGTGCGGCAAAGACTGCGCCGGGCACAACAAGATGCCCACTCAGGGTGCCCTGGCCAACGGCCTGACAATGCCACGATACCGTGACGTGGTGTGAATGCCGCAGCCGACACTTTCGGACAATCGACGACCGCCTGGTTTGTCCGTGACCGTGAGGAATGCTGTATGCCTGATGAGATGTTGCAATTGCCTATGGTCAACAGCGTGCTGGAGCGCCACAAGGGCTCTGCGGGTGCACTGTTGCCCATTCTTCATGAGATTCAGGCCGGTATCGGTTACATCCCCGATGCCGCCATCCCCGAGATTGCCCACGCCCTCAATCAGAGTCAGGCCGAGATTCGTGGGGTGATCAGCTTCTACCATGACTTCCGCACCGCGCCGCCGGCCCGGCATATCCTGCGTCTGTGTCGGGCGGAGTCGTGCAAGAGTCGCGGCGCCGAGCAGTTGGCCGCGCAGTTGCGTGAACGTCTGCAACTGGATGACCACGGCAGCAGCGCCGATGGCAGCATCAGTTTGCGTCCGGTGTATTGCCTCGGTGCTTGTGCTTGTTCGCCGGCGCTGGAGCTAGATGGTCAGGTGCATGCGCGGCTGAGTGCCGAGCGTCTTGATGCATTGCTCGACGCTTGCCGGGAGGACGTATGAGCCTCTATCTATCCTGTGATTCGCTGGCCCGTGCCGTGGGTGCCGATGCGGTGGCGTCTGCCCTTGCCAGCCACGACCTGCAACGCACCAGCTCTCGTGGCCTCTATTGGCTGGAACCCTTGCTGGAAGTGGACACCGCGCAAGGCCGAATCGGTTTTGGCCCACTGACCGCTAGCGATGTGCCGTCCGTGCTCGATGCGCTGCAAGGCGACCCGTCCTCGCACCCACTGGCCTTGGGCCTGGTGGAAGAATTGCCGTATTTGAAGTCTCAACAACGTTTGCTGTTCGCCCGCGCTGGCATCACCCGGCCGTTGTCGCTGGACGATTACCGGGCCCACGGAGGTTTCGAGGGTTTAACAAGGGCCGTCACTATTGGCGGCGATGAGACCGCGACCGCGGTGTTCGATTCAGGCCTGCGTGGCCGTGGCGGTGCAGCCTTCCCCGCCGGGATCAAATGGCGCACGGTGCGCGCCACCCAGGCTGCGCAGAAGTACATTGTGTGCAACGCCGACGAAGGCGACTCCGGCACCTTCGCCGACCGCATGTTGATGGAAGGCGACCCCTTCCTGCTGATCGAAGGCATGGCCATTGCCGGCATCACCGTCGGCGCCAGCTACGGCTACATCTATGTGCGCTCGGAATATCCACAGGCCATCGCCACGCTGAACGAGGCGCTGGCGATTGCCCGGACTAACGGTTACCTCGGCGCCAACGTCGGCGGCAGTGGCTGGGCCTTCGATATGGAAGTGCGTGTCGGTGCCGGCGCTTACATCTGCGGTGAAGAAACCGCGTTGCTGGACTCGCTCGAAGGCAAGCGCGGGATCGTCCGCGCCAAGCCGCCGATTCCTGCATTGAAGGGCCTGTTCGGTCTGCCGACGCTGGTGCACAACGTGCTGACCCTGGCCTCGGTGCCGCTGATTCTGGCCAAGGGTGCGCAGTTCTATCGCGATTACGGCATGGGCCGTTCCCTCGGCACGATGCCTTTCCAATTGGCGGGCAATATTCGTCGTGGCGGCCTGGTGGAACGGGCCTTTGGCCTGACGCTGCGTGAATTGGTGGAAGACTACGGCGGTGGCACCGCCAGTGGCCGGCCGCTGAAAGCCGCACAGGTCGGCGGCCCGCTCGGCGCGTGGGTGCCACCTTCGCAATTCGACACGCCGCTGGATTACGAAGCGTTCGCCGCCATCGGCGCCATGCTCGGTCACGGCGGTGTGGTGGTGGCGGACGACACGCTGGACATGGCCCACATGGCGCGTTTCGCCATGCAGTTCTGCGCCGAGGAATCCTGTGGCAAATGCACGCCTTGCCGCATCGGTTCGACCCGGGGCGTGGAGGTGATCGACCGTCTGCTGGCCGCACCGGACCAGAACGTTCGCGATGCGCAGGTGATCATCCTCAAGGACCTGTGCGACACCCTGCAATACGGTTCGCTGTGCGCGCTGGGTGGCATGGTTTCCTTTCCGGTCGCCAGCGCCCTCAAGTACTTCCCCGCCGACTTCGGTCTGCAATCTTCGGAGGCCGACCAATGATCACCCTCTTCGACCCGAACACCGATATCGATCTCGGCACCCCGGCCCGCGACAGTCAGGTGCAAGTCACCCTGAACATCGACGGCCGTAGCATCAGCGTGCCGGAAGGCACTTCGGTGATGCGCGCCGCTGCGCTGATGGGCACCACGATTCCGAAACTATGCGCCACCGACAGCCTCGAAGCCTTCGGCTCGTGCCGCATGTGCCTGGTGGAAATCGACGGCATGCGCGGTTACCCGGCGTCCTGTACCACGCCGGTCAGCGAAGGCATGACCGTGCACACCCAGACACCAAAGCTTGCGACCCTGCGGCGCAACGTCATGGAGCTGTACATCTCCGATCACCCGCTGGACTGCCTGACCTGTTCGGCCAACGGCAACTGCGAGCTGCAAACCGTGGCTGGCCAAGTCGGGCTTCGGGAAGTGCGTTACGGCTATGAAGGCGACAACCATCTGGCCGATGTGAAGGACACTTCCAACCCTTACTTCGATTACGACCCGAGCAAGTGCATCGTCTGCAACCGCTGCGTGCGCGCCTGCGAAGAAACCCAAGAGTACGTTTGCCCTGACCATCACAGGGCGCGGTTTTGAATCCCGTGTGTCCGCTGCCGGTGGCGATAATTTCCTCGACTCCGAATGCGTGTCTTGCGGCGCCTGTGTGCAGGCCTGCCCTACCGCGACCCTGATGGAAAAAAGCGTGATCGAACTGGGTCAGCCCGAACGCAGCGTGATCACCACGTGTGCCTATTGCGGGGTGGGCTGCTCGTTCCGCGCCGAGATGAAAGGCGACCAACTGGTGCGCATGGTTCCGGACAAAAACGGTCAGGCCAACCATGGCCACTCTTGCGTCAAAGGGCGCTTTGCCTGGGGCTATGCGACCCACCCGGATCGCATCACCAAACCGATGATCCGCCAGCACATCAACGACCCTTGGCAGGAAGTCAGCTGGGATGAAGCGGTGACTTACGCCGCCAGCGAATTCCGCCGGCTCCAGCAAAAATACGGTCGCGATTCCATTGGTGGCATCACCTCCAGCCGCTGCACCAACGAAGAAACCTATCTGGTGCAAAAACTGGTGCGCGCCGCGTTCGGCAACAATAACGTCGACACCTGTGCGCGGGTCTGCCACTCGCCGACCGGTTATGGCCTGAAACAAACCCTGGGCGAGTCCGCCGGCACCCAGAGTTTCGACTCGGTGATGCAGGCCGATGTGATCCTGGTGATGGGCGCCAACCCGAGCGACGCCCACCCGGTGTTCGCCTCCCAGCTCAAACGTCGCCTGCGTGAAGGCGCGCGGTTGATTGTCATCGATCCGCGACGCATTGATCTGGTGGACTCGGTGCATGCCCGCGCTGAATATCATTTGGCCCTGCGCCCGGGCACCAACGTCGCGATGCTCAACGCCTTGGCCCACGTCATCGTCACCGAAGGCTTGCTCGATCAGGCGTTTATCGACGCCCGTTGCGAGGGCAGCGATTTCACTCGTTGGAGCGAGTTTGTCAGCCGCGCAGAAAACTCGCCGGAAGTGCTTGGCGCCATCTGCGGCGTAGAGCCTGCCGACATTCGCGCCGCCGCTCGTCTGTATGCCACCGGCGGCAACGCGGCGATCTATTACGGCTTGGGCGTCACCGAACACAGCCAGGGCAGCACCGCTGTCATGGGCATCGCCAACCTGGCCATGGCCACCGGCAACATCGGCCGCGAAGGCGTGGGCGTGAACCCGCTGCGGGGGCAGAACAATGTTCAGGGCTCCTGCGACATGGGCTCCTTCCCCCACGAGTTGCCCGGCTACCGGCACATTTCCAACGAGGTGGTGCGGGCGCAGTTCGAACAGGCGTGGAACGTCACGCTGCAACCCGATCCGGGCCTGCGTATTCCGAACATGTTCGAGTCTGCACTGGCCGGCAGTTTCAAGGGCTTGTATTGCCAGGGCGAGGACATCGCTCAGAGCGATCCGAATACCCAGCACGTCACCGCGGCGTTGTCGGCCATGGAATGCGTGGTGGTGCAGGACATTTTCCTCAATGAAACTGCCAAATTCGCCCACGTATTCCTGCCGGGCGCTTCGTTCCTGGAGAAGGACGGCACTTTCACCAACGCCGAGCGGCGCATTTCGCGGGTACGCAAGGTCATGGATCCGCTGGGCGGCAAGGCTGACTGGGAAGGCACCGTGGCCTTGGCCAACGCGTTGGGCTACCCGATGAATTACCAGCACCCATCAGAAATCATGGATGAAATCGCCAGCCTGACGCCGACCTTCACCAACGTCAGCTACGCCGAACTGGATCGCCACGGCAGCCTGCAATGGCCGTGCAACGCTGCGGCACCGGACGGCACGCCGACCATGCACATCGATGAATTCGTGCGCGGCAAGGGGCGCTTCATGCTCACCGGCTACGTGCCCACCGAGGAAAAGGTCAACAGTCGCTATCCGCTGCTGCTGACCACCGGGCGCATCCTCAGCCAGTACAACGTCGGCGCCCAGACCCGACGTACCGAAAACGTCGCCTGGCACGACGAAGACCGCCTGGAAATCCACCCGACCGACGCCGAGAGTCGTGGCATCAACGAGGGTGACTGGGTCGGCATCGGCAGCCGCGCCGGACAGACCGTACTGCGTGCGCGGGTCACCGAGCGGGTTGCGCCGGGCGTGGTGTACACCACGTTCCACTTCCTGAATCGGGGGCCAACGTCATCACCACCGACAACTCCGACTGGGCCACCAACTGTCCGGAGTACAAGGTCACCGCCGTGGAGGTCAGCCGCGTCTACCACCCTTCCGAATGGCAAAAACGCTATCAGGCATTCAGCGACGAACAACAGCGGTTGCTCACCGAACGCCGCCAGGCACGCACCGCTGGAACAACCGCCGAGGTGCGCCGATGAGCACTGAAAACCTGATCAAAATGGCCAACCAGATCGCCCAGTACTTCGCCACCGAACCCGACCAGCAAGCGGCCGTGCTCGGCGTGCGCAATCACATTCAGATGTACTGGACGCCCGGCATGCGCAAGGAATTACTGGCCTGGCAGACGGAGCATCAGGGGGCAGACATGCACCCATTGGCGCAGGCAGCCGTCAGTGGGGCGGGCTGGGAGGCTTAGGTTCTCTCGAATGACCCCTTGTCCTGTGAAGACAGGGCAAGGGGCGTTCCAGTGATTTTCAAGCCGAGCATTCGAGGGCATGCGCACCCTGACTGACAGACTCAAGTCACGATCTTTCGATCTTTCCTTTCTGTACAAACTTCCAGTTTGATATCTTCCCGCCGTCCAACACTGTGGATTGTGGCCTTAACGCCATCACCTCACGTGATCAACAAACAAGGAAGACTCAATGATATTCATCGCCCTCTTGGTGTTCTTCGCTGCGTCAGCGGGGATCTGGTTTTGGATCGTTAGAAACCGTGGCAGCTTCAATCTGTGGTTTGCCAACATGGCCGGGGCCTTGGCCAGTTTCATCGTCGGGATCATCGTGCTGATTTTTATCGGCGCCGAACCACAGGCAGCACGAGGACCGGCCTACTTTCTCTATTCGTTCATGGCGATCATCGGCGCTTTCGTCGGGACATGGCTGTTGGTTATCAACCGACTCAAGCGGGAGGAGTCCCAGGTCCGGAATCATTTGATCGCCGGATCGTGCAGCCTGCTGGCGGCATTCATCACGTTAGTGGTGTGGGCAGTGATCTTTCCTGCCAAGTGATTACCCCCCTGCCCCGCCACCTTTCCAAGACACATCCGGTGAGGTTTTAAGCCTTTAGCCATCAGACAACCCCGACCGCTGGCTGCGCTATCATCACGTGCTCTGCGCGCCAAGAGTCCTGAATCTGCATGCCCATGTCTTCGCCACTCCCCGACAGCCATCACGCCCTGCCACCGGTCCTTGTCGGCCCGCTGTTGCGGCGCCTGGAGCCCACACGCCTGGTGTTGTGGCTGGTGGGTTCCCGGGCGCTGGAGCTGACCTTGCGCTTGCAGGGTGTCGACGATATCCGCCTCGATGGCGGGCAATGCACGGTGATCGCGGTCGGCAAGCATGCCTTTGTGCACCTGGTCGATGTGCCGCTGGACACCGCCCTGCCCTGCGACACGTTGATTGAATATGACCTGCTGATCGATGGCGTTGAATCCGGCATCGCCGATTGGGCACCGCACCTGTTGTACGGCGATGCCCGTTGCCCGAACTTCGTGCTGCGTTCCCGGGTTGATCAACTGCTGCATGGCTCTTGCCGAAAACCTCATCACCCGGCCATTGATGGCCTGCTCTGCGTCGACCAGTTGTTGGCGACGGAACACGATGCGTTGCAGAGGCCGGCACTGCTGATGATGACCGGCGATCAGGTCTACGCCGATGATGTCGCCGGGCCGATGCTGCGAGCGATTCACGCCTTGATCGAGCGCCTGGGCCTGTTCGATGAACACCTCGAAGGCGCCGTGGTCAGCGACAGCGCCAGGCTCTACGAACACCCGGCCAGTTACTACCACCGTGAGGATCTGCTACCGGCGCTTGAGAGCAATGAGACCCTGCGCGAGCGTTTTTTCGGTGGCGCACGCAAGCCGATTTTCACCAGCAGCAGCGCCGACAATCACCTGGTGACGTTCGCAGAAGTCATGGCCATGTACCTGCTGGTCTGGTCGCCGATTCCCTGGACCCTGATCGCCCCGCAACCGCCCGCGCTGACACCAGAAAGACGCAAGCGCTATGCCCTTGAACAAACCCGCATCGATGACTTCAAGTCCGGCCTGGGCCGTGCCGCGCGGGCCATGGCGCACCTGCCGTGCCTGATGATTTTCGACGACCACGACATTACCGACGACTGGAACCTTAGCGCGCAATGGGAGGAAACGGCCTACGGCCATCCGTTCTCCAAGCGCATCATCGGCAACGCCTTGATCGCCTACATGCTGTGCCAGGGCTGGGGCAACAACCCGCAGGCGTTTGGCGATGTGCTGGAAAAAACCCGTCTGCTCGGCACCACCGGAGGCGATCGTTACCTCGACAGTGCGCTGCAGGATGACTTGATCGATGCGCTGTTGCGTTTTCAGCAGTGGCATTACGTGCTGCCCACCACGCCTGCGCTGGTCGTGATAGACACCCGCACCCGTCGTTGGCGCAGCGAGATGAATCTCAAGCAACCCTCGGGCCTGCTGGACTGGGAAGCGCTCAGTGAACTGCAACAGGAATTACTGGATCATCCGTCGGCGATCATCGTGTCACCGGCGCCGATCTTCGGCGTCAAACTGATCGAAACCGTGCAAAAAGCCTTTAGCTGGTGCGGTTTTCCACTGCTGGTGGACGCCGAAAACTGGATGGCTCATCGCGGCGCAGCCCAAGTGATCTTGAACATTTTCCGACACTCGCGCACACCGGGTAACTACGTGGTGCTGTCCGGCGATGTGCATTATTCCTTCGTCTACGAAGTATTGATCCGACACCGCAAGGCGGGGCCGAAAATCTGGCAGATCACCAGCAGCGGCATCAAAAACGAATTTCCGCCCACCCTGCTCGAATGGTTCGACCGCCTCAATCGCTGGCTCTATTCGCCGCGCTCGCCACTGAACTGGCTGACCAAACGTCGGCGCATGCGCATCGTCCCGTATACCCCCGAACACGCAGAAGCTGGCGAACGGCTATGGAACTCGGCAGGCATCGGCCAAGTGTTCTTCAATGAGAAAGGACAACCCCAGGATATTTATCAGCACAACTCAAACGGCTCGCCCAAGACCCGGATGGTTGCGCCTGAACATGACGACTGAAACGGCGAGTCACCATGAACCTCACCCGAACGCTGATCATCGGCAACTCTGGCTCAGGCAAAAGCTGGCTGGCTAAACGATTGGCCAAACACCTCAAGGTGCCATGGATCGATCTCGATCGGATTCACTGGGTGTCGGACGAACACAGCATTGCCCGCCCGGGTGCCGCAGTATTGGGCATGGCGCGGATCGCGGCCAGTGAAGAACGCTGGGTAATCGAGGGTGTTTACGGCTGGATCATCAGCGAACTTGTCCACCGAGCGACGGCGCTAATCTGGTTGTGTGTCGATGACGAATATTGCGTCGCCAATATTCGCCAGCGAGAAGAACACAACGACGAGCGACTGATCTCGTTATTGGAGTGGGCCGCAAACTACCATCGCCGTGAAGACTCGAGCGGGCTCGGCGCGCACCGGCGATTGTTTCAAGGGTTTGGAGGTACAAAAATCAAACTCGAGGATCGCGGTGAAATTACGGCGTTTATAGATCGCTTGTTACGGCCTGAGTAATTACTGCACTGCGGGGAGTCCCCAAGCTGAGGTGATGGCAGGCCGGGATGGCGCGTTGTTCGGATGGGGACTACACCGCTCACTGATCTCACTGATCTCACTACCGAACAGTGAATTCAGTCCACTTTTTGATCGTTCCCACGCTCTGCGTGGGAATGCAACCAGGGACGCTCCGCGTTCCCGAAAGCGTGACGCAGAGCGTCACAAGAGGCATTCCCACGCAGAGCGTGGAAACGATCGGGAACGTATGTCAGGCAATGGTCACGGCCCGACATACGCCTCTGACAATCATCTCCACCTCCCGCTCATCAATCGTCAGCGGCGGCAGCAGGCGAATGGTCTTGCCCCGTGTCACGTTGATCAGCAAACCGTGATCCCGCGCGGCGATCAAGGTCAGGTCGCGGATCGGCTGCTTGAGTTCGATGCCGATCATCAAGCCTTGACCACGGATGGCCAGGACGTTCGGATTGTCTGCCAATTCGCTGCGTAATCTGGCGAGCAGACGTTCGCCCTGAAGACTCGCGTTCTCCAGCAGACCTTGTTCTTCGATGATGTCCAGCACTGTACATCCGACACGACAGGCCAACGGATTACCGCCGAAGGTGCTGCCGTGGCTGCCCGGAGTGAACAAGTCAGCGGCTTTCCCCCGGGCAAGGCAGGCGCCGATGGGGACGCCGTTGCCGAGGCCTTTGGCCAGGGTCATGACGTCCGGGACAATGCCTTCATGCTGGAACGCGAACCATTGACCGGTGCGGCCGATACCGGTCTGGATCTCGTCGAGCATCATCAGCCATGAGTGCCTGTTGCAGAGCTCGCGCACCGCTTTGAGATAACCGCGTGGTGCCAACTGGACGCCGCTTTCGCCCTGGATCGGCTCCATCAGGATGGCCACGATTCTTTGGCCGTGGGCTTGATGCACCTTATCCAAAGCGCCGAGATCACCGAAGGGCACTTTGACAAAATCCCCCGGCAACTCGTTGAAACCCAGGCGCACGGCCGGGCCATCGCTGGCAGATAACGTGCCCAGCGTGCGGCCATGAAAAGCGTTCTCCATGACCACCACCAGGGGTTGCTCGACCCCTTTGTGCCAACCGTGAAGCCGCGCGAGTTTCAGTGCGGTTTCATTGGCTTCGGCGCCGGAGTTGTTGAAGAACGCCCGATCCATACCCGCCAGCGTCGTCAACCTTTGCGCCAGGCGCTGTTGCCAGTCGATGCTGTAGAGGTTCGATGTGTGCAACAGCAAACCGGCCTGCTCGCTGATCGCTGACACAATGCGCGGATGGGAGTGGCCAACGTTGGTCACCGCCACTCCCGCCACTGCGTCCAGGTATTCACGACCGGCCTCATCCCACAGGCGTGTTCCCAGCCCTTTGCTGAAACTCAAGGCCAGCGGTTGGTAAGTGCTCATCAGGCAGGCGGCGGTCATGACATCAAGCTCCATCAATGGTCGGTGTTTTTACAGTATGGTTAGCCACCTGAGCTGGATAAACGCTGTAACACTTCAATCATCTTAAAGCCGGGCTTGATAATGGATCTGTTCCAGGCAATGACGGTTTACGTAAAAGTGGTGGAAGCCGGCAGCATGACCGCCGCCGCGCAGCAGTGCGAAATGTCCACAACCATGGTCGGCAATCACCTTCGCGCATTGGAACAACGCCTGGGGGTGCGCCTGCTCAACCGTACAACACGGCGCCAGCGCCTGACAGAATTCGGCTCCGCTTACTACCAGCGCTGTCTGGAAGTACTCGGGCTGGTGGCTGACTCCGAACGCCTGGCCGAACAGAGCCAGGACGCGCCGAGTGGGACCCTGCGCATTACGGCGCCACTGACGTTCGGCACGGAAAGGCTCGCTCCGGCGCTCAGTGAGTTCTCGCTGCAATGTCCGCAAGTCAAACTGGATGTGGTGCTCACCAACGGGCGCCCCGATCTACTCGAGAACAGCCTAGATGTGGCGTTTCGCTTGGGCGCAATCGAGCCGTCCAACCTGATCGCCCGCCCGCTGATCGACTACACCCTGACCATGTGCGCGTCTCCCGAATACCTGGCGCGCCGCGGGATACCGCAAATGCCCGAAGACCTGCAACATCACGCCTGTTTGTCCTTTGCTTACCCGGTCGGGGACGACTGGCAATCGGTCGAAAAACAATGGCGCCTGAGTGGGCCGGAAGGTGAAGTGATGGTGGCTGTCAGCGGCCCGATGCTGATCAATAGTTCGGCGGGGTTGCATCAGGCGGCTCGAACCGGGATGGGCATCGTGATGCTGCCCGATGCATTGGTAGAACAAGATTTGCTCAACGGAAAACTGGTAGCACTGATGCAGAACTACCGGCTGCCGAGCCGGCCAATGCACCTGGTATACGCCCAGGATCGCTACCGTTTACCGAAACTACGCCACTTCGTCGACTTTGCCATGCAGTTATGGGGCAAACACTAGCGGGGGCAACGTGCCATGCACTAATCTCGATGCCAGGCGAATCAATTGATATCTGTGCGTCAGGGAGAGCGGTGATGGGGGAAGCGTCGAATATCAAGCCGTTGAAGTTCAATGCGTCAGATTTTAGCGAAGACCTGCTGCACACCATTCTGGAATTGGTCAGCGACGGTATTTGGGACTGGAACGCCAACACCGGCTTTGTCTACCGCAATCCCGGTTGGTACAAGATGCTCGGCTACGAGCCTCATTCCCTGGACAACACGGCGTTGACTTGGGAAAACCTCATTCACCCTGACGACTACCCCGCGGTCATGGCCGTGTTTGATGATTACGTGCAACAGCGCGCGCCCACCTACCAGGCCGAATATCGTTGCCGCATGCTGGACGGCAGTTACACCTGGATCGAAGACCGCGGTTATGTGCTGTCCCGCAATGCTGACGGTTCCGTGGCGCGCATGATCGGCGCGCACCGCAGCATCGACGACAAACGTCGCCTGCTTGAAGCATTGGAACGACGCACTCACTCCCTTGAAGCGACAGTTGAAGAGCGCACCCGGGAATTGTCTCGGGTCAATCAGCAGCTTCAGATCCAACTCGAAGAAAACCGCAAACTGGCGGAAACCGACACGCTGACATCCATCGCCAATCGCTACCTGATGGAAAAAGCCCTGCCTCTGGAATGCGAACGAGCCCAGCGCTTTCGCAGACCGCTGTCCCTGATCGCCATGGACATCGACGACTTCAAGATCATCAACGATCACTACGGCCATGCCCTGGGTGATGCGGCATTGGTGCAGGTGGTCGAGGGCGTGAAGCTCTGCGTACGCGAAGGTGATCTGCTGGCGCGGTGGGGAGGTGACGAGTTCATCATCATCCTTCCCGATACCTCGTTGGCTGAAGCCAGACTTCTCGCCGAGAAAATCCGCGACGGATTGTCGAGCCTGCCACCCGTGGGCGAGTTTCAAGTATCCATGAGTTTTGGCGTGGTCCAGCGCTTTGACGAAGAGCAACAGACCGGGTTGCTGGCCAGGGCCGATCAGGCGCTTTATCGGTCGAAGGTGGCGGGCAAGAATGTGATTTCGGGGTGAAACCAACCCCACGTCGATTTTACATTCCAGCCTTCACCAACACCGGTTTCTCCTGGTACCGGTCCGGGTACAGCTGCTTCAACTGCGCCACTTTCGGTAGATCGTTGATCACGATGTACGGATAGCTCGGGTGCTCGGTCAAAAAGTCTTGATGCTCCTCTTCTGCCGGGTAAAAACCGTTGTAGGTTTCCAGCCTGGTCACAATGGGTTTGTTGAACAAATGGGTGGCGTCGAGCTGGGCAATGTAGGCCTGGGCGATGCGTTGCTGTTCGGTGTTTTCAGTGAAAATCGCCGACCGGTATTGAGTGCCGCTGTCGGGACCTTGGCGATTCAGTTCGGTGGGGTTGTGGGCCACCGAAAAATAGATCTGTAGCAGCGTGCCATAACTGACCTGAGCCGGATCGAACGTGACTTCGACGGATTCCGCATGGCCGGTGTCGCCCTCGCTGACCCGTTCATATCGGGCGGTGCTGGCCGCGCCGCCGGCGTAACCGGAGACGGCTTGCTTCACACCTTTGACATGTTGAAACACACCTTGGACGCCCCAAAAACATCCGCCGGCAAACACCACCTTTTCACTGTGGGCCTGGGTTGTTTCATCCAGGGCCGGCGGGGGAATGATGACCGCGTCTTCGGCACCGAACGAGAAGGCCGAGCACTGACTGATGATGCCGGCAGCAGCCATCCCCAACAGGGTGCGGCGCCAGGTGATCAGGGTTTTCATGGGACATGACTCCTAGACAAACGAAATGGCTTCAACCGAACGTAAACGCGTAGGCCGACACGCCGGGATCGAGAAACTCGATGCTGAACGTGCGGTCCGTCACGCCGCCGCTCTGGCGCACCAATTGATACAAGCGTTGTTCTTTCAC
Source organism: Pseudomonas sp. S2_F03 (assembly GCF_054668335.1). Taxonomy (NCBI): domain Bacteria; kingdom Pseudomonadati; phylum Pseudomonadota; class Gammaproteobacteria; order Pseudomonadales; family Pseudomonadaceae; genus Pseudomonas; species Pseudomonas sp. S2_F03. The sequence continues at coordinate 1,820,605 of NZ_CP162759.1, forward strand.
AGTGCCGCTGCCGTCGGGCGCCACATCGGTGCCGTGGGCATCGCCGGGGGCTTTTCCGTCAATCAGCACTTTGAATCGCACTGGTTTTCCGTCGGCAGCAGGGCCCAGCACCAAGTGCAAATCGCGAGCGTGGAAGCGATAGACGATGCGACTGGCGGGGGCGCTGGAAATCGCCCGTTCGGAACCGACATTCCATTTTCCGTCCAGGCTCCAGTCATTGAGGGCCAATTCAGCGGGTGGGGTGTAGGCGGCGACTTTGTCCGGCACAAGGCTGGTCTCGGGAACGAAATGCTCCGCACGCTGGAAACCGACATAGGTTTCCGGTGATTGCACTTCCTTCATGTCCGGCGCGAGCTGAACCCCAGTCGCATCAGCGTTGATCAGGCCATCCGCGACCTTCACCGCTCCCGCTTCACGCAGCAGCTGCTGGATGACCCTCTCCGATTCGACGTACTCGCCTTCACCAAAGTGGTGATAGCGAATGCGCCCCTGAGCATCTGCAAAATAATGGGCCGGCCAGTACTCGTTGTTGAAGGCACGCCAGATCTTGTAGTCGTTATCGATGGCAACCGGGTAGTTGATGCCGAGGTCTTTCATGGCTTTGGTGACATTGCCAACATCCCGTTCAAAGGCGAATTCAGGTGCGTGAACACCGATCACCACCAAACCCTGATCGCGATATTTCTCGGCCCAGGCTTTCACATACGGCAACGTGCGCAGGCAGTTGATGCAGGAGTAGGTCCAGAAATCCACCAGCACGACTTTGCCCTTCAAGGCCTGCGCCGTGAGAGGTGGGAATTGAGCCACTGCACTGCACCATCCAGTGCAGGAAGGTTGCCTTCAATCGGCAAGGCACCGGAGGCCTTGTCACTCACTTTCACCGTGTCACCGGCGGCCATCATCGCCCCGCTGTTGTTCGGGGATTTGCCGGCCAATCGCCCCACCAATGCCTGTTCGATTCCACCGGTGGACGCGGTCGAAACCCGCGCCAGAATGCCGGTATCCAACCCCAGGGCAATCGCGGCAACCCCCGCCAGCATCGCGGCCCCCAGACCGCGCCGAACCCATTCGCCTGCGCCAATCGAACGTTTCATCGCTGCGAAGACTTTACCGCCCAGCAGCAGCGCCACAGCGAGGGAAGTGGCGGCACCGGCCGCGTAAGCCAGCAGTAGCAATGTGGTTTCGATGCTTGCCCCTTGCAGCGCCGCGCCTGTCAGCAACAGCCCCAGAATAGGTCCGGCGCAAGGCGCCCAGAGCAGGCCCGTGGCAACGCCGATCAGGAAGGAAGCGCCGGGGCGTGGCCGGGCATCGGCGCCGGCGGCCTCCGATAGTCGGCTGCCGGCCGCCACCAGGGGCCGTGTCAGTCGCTCGGCCAGTCGGGGCAGCATCAGCGTCAACCCGAACAGTGCTACGAACAGCAACGCGAGCCAGCGACCGTACTGATTGAGTTGCACCACCCAACCGCCACCCACCGCCGCCAACGTGGCGACCAGCGCGAAGGTCAGCGCCATCCCCGCCAATAGCGGCAAGCCACTTTTCATAAACGGCTGCCCGGTTCGAGCGAAGACAAAGGGCAGCACCGGCAGGATGCAGGGGCTGACGATTGTCAGTACACCACCGAGATAAGCGAGAACCAAAAGCCACATAGCGTCGACCTGCACCAGGTGAATGAAGGGAAATGCCCACGGTTCAAGCCGCCTGCGGCTTGAAGGTCAACGCCAGGCCGTTCATGCAATAACGCAGACCGGTGGGTTTGGGCCCGTCGTCGAAGACATGCCCCAGATGACCGCCGCATCGCCGGCAGTGAACCTCTTCGCGCAGCACACCAAAGGATCGGTCCTGACGAGTGGCCACCGCTTTGTCCAGCGGTGCCCAGAAACTGGGCCAGCCGGTGCGGCTGTCAAACTTGGTGTCGGATGAGAACAGCGGCAAATCACACCCTGCACAGGCGAAAACACCTGCGCGATGTTCATTGTTCAATGGGCTGCTGTAGGCCCGCTCCGTGCCCTCTTCACGCAAAATCTCGTACTGCTCGTCGCTGAGCAGGGCGTGCCATTCGCTGTCGCTGTGGGTCACCTCGAATACCTCCGCCGCGCCGGCATCACTGACCAGTGCAGTGCTGGCGGCAAATTTTGGCAACACACCGATCACCAACGCTGCAGCCCCCAGCCCGCCGCCCGCTACAAGAAACTGTCGCCGTGAAAACATGGCCTTCTCCAAAATTCCAGGTGCCTGATAGGGAACACAGCCTAGGCTTGGGTTGATCGCCAAATCCTCACGAGGAGTTAAACAATTCGTGATAACTCAGGCTGAGGAAAACCCGCACAATGTGCCCATTCGCGACAAAGGATTGAGCTTTATGGAACAGACCAAACGCGTCCTGGTGGTCGAGGACGACCTGCACATCGCCGATCTGATTTGCCTGCATCTTCGTGATGAACAATTCGAAGTGGTGCACTGCGCCGACGGTGATGAAGGCATGCGCCTGTTGCAGCAAGGAAGCTGGGATGCATTGATCCTCGACCTGATGCTGCCGGGTGTCGACGGCCTGGAAATCTGCCGTCGTGCGCGGGCGATGGCCCGCTACACCCCGATCATCATCACCAGTGCGCGCTCCAGCGAAGTACACCGGATCCTGGGCCTGGAACTCGGCGCTGACGATTACCTTGCCAAGCCCTTTTCGATGCTGGAACTGGTCGCCCGGGTCAAGGCGCTGCTGCGTCGGGTAGACGCCATGGCCCGCAACCTGAAAATGGACTCGGGCAGCCTGATGACGGACGGCCTGTCCATCGACCCAATCACCCGCGAGGTTTCGCTCGACGGGCGGCGCCTGGACCTCACACCACGGGAGTTCGACCTGCTCTACTTCTTCGCCCGCCAGCCGGGCAAGGTGTTCTCGCGCATGGACTTGCTCAATGCGGTATGGGGTTACAGCCATGAGGGCTACGAACATACGGTGAACACCCACATCAACCGTCTGCGGGCCAAGATCGAAGCTGACCCGGCGCAACCTGTGCGCATCCTCACGGTGTGGGGGCGCGGTTACAAATTCGCGGTCAAGGAGGAACAGCCATGAGGCTGACCCTGACACAACGCCTGTCCCTGGTGTTCGCGATTCTGTTGCTGGTGTGCTGTGGCACATCGGCGTGGATGCAAGTGCGCGCCAATCAAATGCATGAACTGGAAGTGGTCCAGGGACTGTCGCGCGATCTGGCGCAACACATCGCCCATGACACCGTACTGATGGATGCTGGCGGCCTGATGCCCAATGCCGTTCGAGAATTGTTCAGCAAACTCATGCAGGTCAATCCCAGCGTCGAGGTCTATCTGCTGGACTCCGAGGGCAAGATTGTCGGCAGCGCCGCCCCCGAAGGCCGGATACATCGGGAACGGATCGACCTTGGACCGATCCAGCGCTTGCTCAAGGGCGACGCCCTGCCGATTCTCGGCGATGACCCGCGCAGCGTCGATGGACGCAAAGTCTTCAGCGCCGCGCCATTGCGGGTCAACGGTCAGCCCGCCGGTTATCTCTATGTGGTACTGCTCAGCGAAGAACACGACCGCTTCGCCGAACGCGGCGCCACCAGTGCCGCGCTCAATACCGCCCTGTGGTCCATCGGTCTGGTCGCGTTGTTGTGCCTGATCGCCGGTCTCACGGCATTTGCCCTGATTACCCGACCGTTGCGCCGCTTGACCGAAAGAGTCAGTCAGTTCGACATCGATGGTGTTCCCTCCACACCACCGACCGCGGAACCGCTAGGGAAAGCGGCCAGTCACGATGAAATTGCCGTACTGGACGCAGCCTTCCGGCAAATGCAAACCCGCCTGAGTGAACAGTGGCGCTCACTGACTCGCCAGGATCAGGAGCGTCGCGAACTGGTGGCAAACATTTCCCACGACCTGCGAACACCGTTGGCCTCGCTGCACGGATACCTGGAAACCCTGACGCTCAAAGACGCCACGTTATCCCCCGCCGACCGCCGTCGCTATCTGGGCATCGCCCTGGATCAAAGTCGAAAAGTGGGTGGCCTGGCGCAATCGCTGCTCGAACTGGTCAGACTGGAGCACGGTTTCGTACAACCGGTGCTGGAACGCTTCTCCATGACCGATCTGGTGCAGGACATCTTCCAGAAATTCGAGCTGACCGCCGAAGCGCGCCAGATCGAACTGAAGGCCACTTTCGCCCCTAACGTTTCCGCGGCCTGCGCCGACCTGGGATTGATCGAGCGGGTGCTGACCAACCTGTTCGACAACGCCCTGCGCAATACCCCTCAAGGTGGAGAAGTCGAATTGAGCCTGCGCCCACAAGGGCCGTTTATCGAAGTCACCGTCAGCGACACCGGCCCCGGCATCGCACCACAGTTGCGCGAAGGGCTGTTCCTGCGTCCCTTCAACATTGGCGGTGCACGGCGCGATGGCGGGCTGGGGCTGCGTATCGTGCATCGGATCCTGCAATTGCATGGTCGCGAGATCCAGCTGATCGATCTGCCCGGACGAGGCGCGACCTTTCGCTTCTCCTTGCCGGTGGATCAGCAAACGGCAGAGCAATGGGCGGTTCGCTCGATGAATCTCAATTCAACCGGGACCTAGTCGGTGGCACACATTCAGGTAACGGCTCGCAAAAATGACGACCAGTTGCCTGTTCACCCGTGACAACGCTGCCGCGGTCCAATAGATTAGGCGACCTGAAAAGGCCCTGTGCTTTCTCGCCTCAATTCAAGTTAAAAGAAGTAGTGAAATTTCAATGTCCGATTCCAACACCGCTGAATCCGTAATCACCCTGTCGTCCAAAGCGGAATACGAAAACTCCATCAATCTTTCACAGCATGTGCCACAGGCCAAGACCATCAGCGAGATGGTCCTGGACGCTTTTCAGTCCACCCGGGAAAGCGACCAGATCCGCGAGCTGCGCGCCGCGATTCGCCAGGCACATGACAGCTTCGACGACGATAAAGCCTATGAGCTGATGGGCGAACTCAAGCAACTCAAGGACGCGGAAGCGGCCGACATCGCCGCTCTCGAAGATCTGAGCAGCAAATTCCCGATCAGCCGGATTCTCTCCAGCTTCAAGGATGACCCGGCGTTTCAGGAGATCGTCTACGGTCTGGCGCTGAAAGTGCTGAACCAGACTCACCAGGCTATCAGCAACCCGAGCAGTGGCAAAAGCAAAGTGGCTCGCGCCAAGAAAGATCTCGAAGTGTTCACCATCAGCAAGGACGGCATAAACGTCACCCTGCCGCTGCGCACCCCGCGTTCAAGCCTGAACGTTGACCGCAAAGCGCTGGAGTTCCTCGGCTTCACCTTCGTCGGCGAAGGTGAAGACGCAGTGATTGAAAGCGAGACGTTCCTCGATAACACCGGCGTCGAACAAGCGGTCAACCGCAAGAACATCATCACCGCACTGCAGCAGCAAACCGCGTTCGACGGCTACAGCATCGCCGCGCAGTAACTCAGCCGGGCAAACGCCAGCGACCGAAAAGCCCTGCCCTTGAAGCAGGGCTTTTTATTGCACTCAGGATGACGGAGCTGACGAATGCAGCGCCACCATCATGTCCACTTCTACCGGCGCGTTTTTCGGCAGCTGATAAACACCGACGGTCGTACGGGTGTGTTTACCGGCATCGCCCAGTACATGCGTAAAGACATCCGATGCGCCATTGGCCACGTCACTGAGATCGACAAAATCAAAGGTGGATTTCACATAGACCGTTATGCGAAGCAGCGCCTTTATGTGCTCCAGTGAACCGATGGCGGCGTAAATCAGCGCCAGCCCACGTATCGCACTGATACTCGCCGCTTCTTGAGCATCTGCCAGGTTGAGCTCCAGCCCCACCCTGCCAGGGTATTGAATTTTGCCGTTCATTCGCGGCACCAGCCCGCTGATGTACAGTTCATCTTCATGTCGAATCAGCGGCGCGTAATGTCCGCCAGCAGCGTTCTCGTCGTAGATATCAAAACCCAGTTCTTTTGCCAGGGCGACGAAGCGTTCGTCGCGAGTCAATTGCTTAATCATCTACCGAACCTTCTTCATCAAGAGAGCGAAAAGCGCAGTTGATGGTAGGCATCAGACACTTGTCTTGTTCAGGGTAAGTTCGTATAGAATCCAACGAACTTTACTGCCAGGGAGACCAGTAAAATGCAGGTTCAGCGTGCAGTCATCGCCGCCATCGAACTTCAGCCAGGGATGCCGCTGGTGCAGCAGATCGTCGATCAGCTGACGATGGCGATCAACCAGGGAGGCCTGCCCCATGGGGCCAAACTGCCACCCATTCGCGAGCTCTCGGGCTTGATGAACGTGGGCAAGTCGACAATGGTCGATGCCCTTGACCGGTTGCGCGCCAAGGGACTAGTGGTCTCGCGCCAGGGCTCCGGGCATTACGTTCAGCGAGCCATCAATCCGCCGTCCGCGGCTGCCGGTCCGGACTTGCAACCTCAGGACACGCTCAGCCGGGTCCGCCGTGCACTGTTGCTGGAAAACGGTGCGCTGCGTCCCGGCTGCGGATTCCTCCCCGCCTCCTGGTTGCCCGCCGAAGAACTGCTCAAAGCCGTACGCGCGACACTTCGCGCGACGACGCTGCGCATGGGCGAGTACGGTGAAGTGGGCGGTTATCTGCCGTTGCGCGAGGCATTACGGGTCAAGTTGTCGACCGTCGGTATCGAGGCACCGGTGGAACAAATCATCACCACTTCCAACACCGTGCAGGCGATCGACCTGCTGATGCGCCTGTTGATAAAGCCTGGCGATACGGTAGTACTCGACGACCCGTGTTACTTCAACATGCACGCCAATCTGGCGTTGCACGGCGCCAAGGTCATCACCATTGCCCGCGATTGCGATGGCCTGGACCTTGAGGCGTTCGAGCAATTGCTGATTGCCCATCGCCCCGTGCTGTATATGACCAACAGCACGCTGCATAACCCGACCGGCCACTCGTTCACCGCCGCCCAGGTTTATCGCCTGCTGGAACTGAGTCACCGCTATGGTTTTCATATCGTCGAAGATGACTTGTATGGCGACATCCAGCAGAAACGCACACCGCGCCTGGCCGCGGGCGGGCTGGACACGGTCAGTTACGTCTCCGGTTTTCCAAGACCCTGACCGCCAACAGCCGTGTCAGCTACACCGTGTTGTCGCGGCCCTTGGCGGCCCGGATGATTGCTTTGAAAATGGCCTGCGGCGGCGTGACCTCGGAACTCGCGGAGCAGATCACCTGCTCCATGCTCAACAATGGAAGCTTCGCCAAACACACCCGCCGCACCGTCGACCGCCTCTACGAATCCAGCAGCCGTGTGGCGCGCTGGCTGGTGGAGGCCGGGTGCTCGGTATCGTCACTGCCGGGTGAAGGGTTGTTTATCTGGACCCGCTTGCCCGAAGGTTTCCACGCTGAAACCCTGGCCAGCAAAGGCCTCGACATTGACCTGGTGCTGGCGCCCGGCACCTTGCTGAGCAAAGCGGTCGATGCCAGCAGCTTCCTGCGTTTCAATGTCGCGCACAGCGATAACACCCAGGTGCGCGAGCGGTTTTTCCGGTTGCTTGATCGCTGAGTTTTTTCTGCTTGTCCCCCAACAAAAAGCCCCGCACTTCTCTCGAAGGCGGGGCTTTTGTTTACAGCATCCGACGCTTAAGGCGCGTACGTCAGCAGCAACTCGGTCGGCACTTTGAAGTCCAGGGACATCATCACGCTCAACGCGGTAATGGTGAAGATCGAGAACACGAACAGCTTGCGTGCCCAGACCGTGTCATCCACTGCCTTGTAGCCGGTCCAGGCCATGTACAACCAGTACATGCCCATGGCCGCGGCGACGGCGAGGTAGCTCATGCCGGCGTAGCCGCTGAAGGTCAGCATCAAGGTCGCCACGAGGAAGGCCAGGATGTAGATCAGGATGTGCTTCTTGGCCACCTGGATCCCGCGCTTCACTGGCAGCACCGGAATCGATGCGGCCAGGTAATCGTTGAAGCGGAAGATCGCGATGGCGTAGGAATGCGGCATCTGCCACAGGCTGAACATCACCAGCAGGGTCAGTGCGGCCATGTCGAAGCTGTTGGTCACAGCGACGTAGCCAATCACCGGCGGCATGGCGCCCGACAGACTGCCCACCAGCGTGCCGTGAACCGACTTGCGCTTGAGGTACAGGCTGTAGAAGCCGACGTAGATGATGAAACCGATCACCGCGAACAGCGCGGCCAACAGGTTCGCCACCTTGTACAACAATGCGACGCCGGCAACACCCAGGACGGTCGCAAAGGCCAGGGCCAGTTTCAGGGAGATCAAGCCCTGGACCAGCACCCGGTTCTTGGTGCGTTCCATCTTCAGGTCGATGTCGCGGTCGATGCAGTTGTTGAACACGCAACCCGAAGCCACCACCAGGGACGTGCCGATCATGGCGGCCAGGAAAATGGCCAGATCGACATGCCCTTTCGAGGCCAGGAAAAATCCGCCCGCCACAGAAAGCACGTTACCGAAAATGATCCCCGGTTTGGTGATTTGGATAAAGTGCTTAAAGGACATCCGGACTTTCCTCAGTGCGCCATCATGACGGTGTGGATGCTGAACATGATCCACAGCGACAAGCCAACCAACAGAACGATTACCAATGCGGCGAAAACAAACGCGATCACGTTGTTACGCTGGGCAGCGGAGCGGTCCAGGTGGAGGAAGTACACCAGGTGAACAAGCACCTGGATAACTGCGAAGACCAGTACGATCCACAGGGTCATGGCTTTCGGCAGCGACGGGTACATCACCAGGCCGAAAGGAATGATCGTCAGGATCACCGACAGGATGAAGCCGATGGCGTACGACTTGACGCTGCCGTGGCTGTCGTCGTGACTGTCGTGGCCATTGTGTGAGTGAGCTGCGTTAGCCATTACAGGGTCCCCATCAGGTAAACAACGGTGAATACGCAGATCCACACCACGTCCAGGAAGTGCCAGAACAGGCTCAGGCAGCTCAGACGGGTTTTGTTGGTCGACGTCAGGCCTTTTTTCTGGACCTGATACATCATGATCGCCATCCAGATCAGACCGCTGGTCACGTGCAGACCGTGGGTGCCGACCAGGGTGAAGAACCCGGACAGGAAGCCGCTGCGGTTAGGACCGTAGCCTTCGGAGATCAGCATGTGGAACTCGTTGATCTCCATGCCGATGAAGCCCAGGCCGAACAGGAAGGTGATGGCCAACCAGCCCAGTACCGCCTTCTTGTTGCCTTTGAACAACGCCAGCATGGCGAAGCCGTAGGTGATCGAGCTGAGTAACAGGCAGGCGGTTTCGCCCAGCACGTATGGCAGCTCGAAGATGTCGTGGCCCGACGGGCCACCCGCTACGTTGTTAACCAGTACCGCGTACACCGCGAAGATCGACGCAAACAAAATGCAGTCGGTCATCAGGTAGAGCCAGAAACCGAATACGGTCATCTCGCCCGAGTCGTGGTGATGGTCATCGTGCCCATGTCCATCGACATGGGTGTGTCCAGCATTGGTCACTAAGTTCGACATGGTTTAAGCCTGTTCCAACGAGGTTTCAACACGGGTGGCAGTGGCCGGGATTTTCCCGGCGGCTACCAGACGCTTGTGCTGCTCGGCTTCGGTGCGCTCGATCACGTCGACCGGCACCATATAGCCCTGGTCATCACGGGCAGCATGGATAACGAAGTAGATCACGGTACCGGCGAGGCCGAAGATGGCCATCCACCAGATGTGCCAGATCATCGCGAAACCGAACACGGTCAACAGAGCACCCATGACCAGGCCGGTCGCGGTGTTGTTTGGCATGTGGATCGGCTCGTACTTGGCCGGGGCCTTGTACGCAGTACCGTTTTCCTTGGCCTCGGTGAACGGGTCGATGCAGTCGGCTTTCGGCAGAACGGCAAAGTTGTAGAACGGTGGTGGCGACGAAGTCGACCATTCCAGCGTGTGGGCATTCCACGGGTCGCCGTGTTCGCACATGTTTTCCGGCTTGTTACGGTCACGGACACTGACGTACAGCTGGATCAACTGGCAGGCAATACCGACAGCGATCAGGATCGCGCCAAACATTGCAACGTGCAGGTAAGGCGTCCACTCAGGGTTGGTGGTGCTGTTCAGACGACGGGTCATGCCCATGAAGCCCAATACATAGAGCGGCATGAACGCGACGAAGAAGCCCGAGATCCAGAACCAGAACGCTGCCTTGCCCCAACCTTCGTGCAGCTTGAAGCCGAACGCTTTAGGGAAGTAGAAGCCGAAGCCTGCGATGTAGCCGAATACTGCGCCGCCGATGATCACGTTATGGAAGTGAGCAATAACGAACAGGCTGTTGTGCAGAACGAAGTCAGCACCCGGAATGGCCAGCAGTACGCCGGTCATGCCGCCGATGGCGAAGGTCACCATGAAGCCCAGGGTCCACAGCACCTGGCTGGTCATGCGCAGACGGCCCTGGTAGATGGTGAACAGCCAGTTGAATAGCTTCACACCCGTCGGGATGGAAATCAGCATCGTCGCCAGACCGAAGAAGGCGTTGACGCTGGCACCCGAACCCATGGTGAAGAAGTGGTGCAGCCAAACCATAAAGCCCAGGATCGAGATCGCGCCCGAGGCGTAGATCATCGAGTGGTGACCGAACAGCTTCTTGCCGGAGAAGGCCGAGATGACTTCGGAGAAGATCCCGAATGCCGGCAGAATCAGGATGTAAACCTCGGGGTGGCCCCAGGCCCAGAACAGGTTGACGTACATCATCGGATTGCCACCAAGTTCATTGGTGAAAATGTGGAAATCCATGTAACGGTCAAGCGTCAGCAGTGCCAGGGTAGCGGTCAGGATCGGGAAGGAAGCGACGATCAGTACGTTGGCCCAGGTGCAGGTCCAGGTGAAGATCGGCATGTCCATCATTTTCATGCCCGGGGTACGCATTTTCAGCACGGTGGCCAGGAAGTTGACCCCGGTCAGCGTCGTACCCAGTCCGGATAGCTGTAGCGCCCAGATGTAGTAGTCCACACCCACGCCAGGGCTGTAGCCCAGTTCCGACAGCGGTGGATACGCAACCCAACCGGTACGGGCGAATTCGCCGACACCCAGGGACACGTTAACCAGCACAACGCCGGAGACCAGCAGCCAGAAGCTCAGGGAGTTCAGGAACGGGTAGGCAACGTCACGGGCGCCGATCTGCAGCGGCACTGCAAGGTTCATCAGGCCGGTGAAGAATGGCATCGCCATGAAGATGATCATGATCACACCGTGAGCGGTGAAGATCTGGTCATAGTGTTCAGGTGGCAGGTAGCCAGGCGAACCTTCAGTGGCCAGGGCCAGCTGGGAACGCATCATGATGGCGTCGGCAAAACCACGCAGCAGCATGATCATGGCCACGACGATGTACATCACGCCGATTTTCTTGTGGTCGACCGATGTCAGCCACTCAGACCACAGGTAGGTCCACTTCTTGAAATAGGTGATTGCAGCGAACACGCCCAGACCGCCGAGCGCGATCATGGCGATGGTCACCATCACGATCGGCTCGTGGAACGGGACCGCTTCCCAACTTAATTTACCAAACATCGTTTACTCCTCTGCCCCGGCAGCTGAATGCGAACTCATGTCCATCCCTTCCATCTGGGCCACTTCTTTCTCTTTCTTCTCGTGGTCCACTTTCGGACCCGGTTTCATGCCTTCGTACTTGTCGACGATGGTCTGGAACAGGTTCGGCGTGAACGAGGAGTAGAGCTCTACTGGATTGTTCTGGCTTGGTTTGGAAAGGGCTTCGTATTCAGCTTTTTCAAGCTGTTTAGGTGCCTTCTTGACATCACTGACCCAGGCATCGAAATCAGCCTGAGAGGTGGCGATTGCTTTGAACTTCATGCCGGTGAAACCCGCGCCGCTGTAGTTGGCGGAGATACCGTCGAATTCAGCGTTCTGGTTGGCGATCAGGTGCAGTTTGGTCTGCATGCCCGCCATCGCGTAGATCTGGCCGCCCAGGCCCGGAATGAAGAACGAGTTCATCACGGTGTCGGAGGTGATCTGGAAATTGATTGGCGTGTTGGCCGGGAAGACGATCTTGTTGACCGTGGCAATGCCTTGTTCCGGGTAGATGAACAGCCACTTCCAGTCCATCGAGACCACTTGAATGGTGACCGGCTTGACGTCGGATTCCAGTGGTTTGTACGGGTCCAGTGCGTGGGTCGACTTGTAGGTGACATAACCCAGGGCAATGATGATCAGCACTGGAATGGCCCACACCGCGATTTCAATCTTGGTGGAGTGCGACCACTTCGGCGTGTAGACGGCGTCGGTGTTGGAGGCGCGATATTTCCAGGCGAACAGGAAGGTCATGACGATGACCGGTACCACGACAAGAAGCATCAGCAGCGTTGCGGTGATGATCAGGTTTCGCTCATCCAGGCCCACCTGGCCCTTGGGATCGAGCAAGGTCATGTTGCAGCCTGACAGCAACAACGTGCCAATCAGCGGCAATAAGCCTAGTAGTCTGGGGTACCTGTTTTTACTCATCTCACGACCTCTAAAGCAGCTTGCGCAATGCAGTTGGGTTTTGATCGCCAACACTTCACCCTGCCAAGGGTTGGCATTTTTCTTGGATTGAATAAGGGCTGCCCGTCGCGCGTCAGACGCTGCTCGACAAATCCTGGGCCAGCGGTAAGTTCTTATTCGAATTCGTGGTCAAAGGCCTTGTTACAGACCAATTCCATTTGGTGCGGATAGTTGGAAGGCTCCGACACCGGGGAGTCGCATGAAGCCTTCAGGCCTCTCGACGCCCTTCTTTCTGCTCAAGCACCTGATTAAGGGTGAGCAGTGCCGGGAATTCAGTGCGGGCGATTGTAGATATGTAACGATTCATAAACCATGTCTCATCCCGAAATAATTTTTATCCATTCCAGCAACAATCATTAACGTATTTCGTAAAAGTCGGGCATGTTATCGAAATTGATTCTCAACAAAAACACCAAAATTAGTAGGTCTATCTCCCGCAGTTCAGACAGCTTCGAGCCCCCCTACACCCTCTCCCGAGATTGCCAAAGCCCCCACGTGACAAGGGCTCCGGCAATTCGCCAGCACTTGTTAAAACTGCCTGCCTCATCACTTTCCGGGCGAATAGAATCAGCATCCGGGCAGTCCAATTTTGTTGCCAGACCTTATGCCAATTAATCCTTTTGAAATGCCTTGCGACACTGCCGATGTGACAACATGTCGCACACGTGTCGCACCCCTTCTTGTCGCGCATCAAGGTCTTTCTACCAACCGTCAGAAATGCAAAACGCCCCGGCCCTCTTAACGAGGACCGGGGCGTTTTTTTTGGATGACGCAGCGGTGAGGCGAACTGCCTCAGCGCAGCGTTTTGCGGTTACGCGAAGTGAGCAACGGCACCAGCACCACGATCAACACGAACGCCACCAGCGCCCATTGCGCCAGCGACAGGCCGAGGATCGGCGGGTACGGCGTGGAGCAGAAGCCATCGACCTGGAAGCCCAGCGGGAAGATCTTCGCCAGTGGCAAACCATCGACAATCGGTTGCAGCACGTCGATGCCGCAACTGACCGCAGGATAGAACTGGGTGTAGACGTGATGCCCGGCGACCGCGACGCCTGCAATGGCACTGATGACCACCAGCGTCTCGAACACGGTAATGCTGCGACGGGTGCGCATCGCCGCACCGATGAAGGCGAACACCGCGATAAACAACAACGCATAACGCTGGAGGATGCACAGCGGGCATGGCGCCTCGCCCAACACAATTTGCATGTACAGCGCGCCGCCGATCAGCGCCAGGCAGATGATGCCCAGTAACACCAGATAACGCCGTTCGCGTCCCAACCGCATCGATTCCTCGCTCATCGCGTTTCCCTTTTTGATATCAGTTGCCGCCAGTCTACACGCAGGCTCCGTCGTTTGAGAGCCTGGCGCGTGCCGGTGGATTCGGGGGAATAAACGATAAAGCGGTTAAGGAGGGATTAACTTTTAAAGGATTTGCACGGTTCGGAACCGCAGTGCGGCCAATCGCGGGCAAGCCCGCTCCCACAGGAATTGTGCTTGCCCGCAATCTCTCGAACGACACAAAACCTGTGGGAGCGGGCTTACCCGAGATGAAGGCGACTCGGTCTCCCGAGTCGCCCTGACCAGTTACTCCAGCGCCGAGGCCGGGCCAAAGAACTCGTAGCGGCTTTGCTGCTGCGGTACACCCAAGGCCTTGAGGTGACGCTTGATCGCGGCCATGAAGCCTTTAGGCCCAAGGAAGTAAGCATCCAGGTCACGCTGTTCGGGCAACCACTCGCCCAGTTGCTCCTGACTCAACAACCCGACCTTGTGCGCAGCGGCGCTGACGCCGTCATCTTCGGCGTAGCAATAGAAGCGCTTGAGTTGTGGATGACGCTCGGCCAGACCATCGATCCAGTCACGGAAGGCGTGCACGCTGCCGTTGCGCGCGCAGTGGATGAAATGCACCGGGCGCTCGGTGGCCAGCGCGGCTTCGAGCATTGCCAGCGTTGGCGTGATGCCGACGCCGCCACTGATCAGCACCAGCGGTTTGTCACTGGCGGCCAGGGTGAATTCGCCCGACGGCGGAAACAGCTCGATGCTCGCACCGACATGCAACTGATCGTGCAAGTGGATTGACGCGCGTCCACCGGTTTCACGCTTGACGCTGATGCGGTACTGACCGTTGTTCGCCAGTGCCGACAGCGAGTAATTGCGACGGATCTCTTCGCCGTCGAGGATCAGTTTCATGCCGATGTACTGGCCAGGCTCCGCCACAAGAATCGGGCCTTTGTCGGCAGGTTCGAAGTAGAACGAGGTGATTTCAGCGCTTTCCTCGACCTTGGCCGTCACGATGAAATCCCGCGCCCCGCGCCAGCCGCCGGGGGCCTGTTCTTTCTGGTCGTAGATGCTGGTTTCGGCGCCGATCAAAATGTCAGCGAGTTGGCCATACGCGGCACCCCAGGCAGCAATCACTTCAGGGGTGGCGATTTCTTCGCCCAGCACTTCGGCGATGGCGCGCAACAGGCAGGATCCGACAATGGGGTAGTGTTCCGGCAGGATTTGCAGGGCCACGTGTTTGTTGATGATCTTGGCCACCAGGTCACCCAACTGATCGAGCTGGTCGATGTGCCGCGCGTACATCAACACACCGTTGGCCAGCGCGCGCGGTTGATCACCGCTGGCCTGGTGGGCCTGGTTGAACAGAGGGCGGACTTCAGGGTATTCCGAGAGCATCATGCGGTAGAAGTGGGTAATCAGCGCTTCGCCCCCGCTTTCCAGCAGCGGCACGGTGGATTTGACAATGGCACGGTCTTGGACGCTAAGCATTAAGGCGACTCCGGAACTTTGTGTGAGTTTCCTTAGACCTTTCAGTTTCCATGCCAAAACTATAAATCTTATAAATCAACAACTTAAAAACACAGTAGTCATATCGACACACACTGACTTATAGTCATCCCGACTACATGGAGTCACTATGACTGCAAAATCCTTGCTCACCGCCCTGCTGCCCCTGGTCTCCGACCTGTCTCGCGAATTGCCCGAAGGCGAGCGTTATCGTCGCCTGCTCGAAGCCATGCGCGCCCTGCTCCCCTGCGATGCCGCAGCCCTGCTGCGCCTCGATGGCGATTGGCTGGTGCCCTTGGCCGTCGACGGGTTGAGTACCGACACCCTGGGGCGACGCTTCAAAGTCAGCGAACACCCGCGCTTCGAGGCATTGCTCAGCAGCCACGGCCCCACACGTTTTGCCGCCGACAGCGACCTGCCGGACCCTTACGACGGGCTGGTCGAAGGCCTCGATGATCATCTGGAAGTCCACGACTGCATGGGATGCCCGCTGTTTATCGACGAGCGCCCATGGGGTTTGCTGACCCTCGACGCCCTCGATCCAGAACAGTTTGAACCCATCGAACTGGACGCCCTGCAAGCCTTTGCCAGCCTCGCTGCGGCCACGGTCAACGCTGCCGAGCGCATCGAGCGCCTGGCCAATCGCGCCGAAGACGAACACCAGCGCGCCGAGGTTTACCGTCAAGCCAGTGGTCAGCAGGACCGCGAGATGATCGGCCAGAGCAAGGCCCACAAGCGTCTGGTGGAAGAAATCAATCTGGTGGGCGGCAGTGACCTGACCGTGTTGATCACCGGCGAAACCGGCGTCGGCAAGGAACTGGTGGCGCAGGCGATTCACGCCGCCTCTGCACGAGCCGACAAACCCATCATCAGCCTCAACTGCGCGGCCCTGCCGGACACATTGGTCGAGAGCGAATTGTTCGGTCACGTGCGGGGCGCCTTTACTGGCGCAACAAGTGATCGTCGCGGCAAGTTTGAGCTGGCCAATGGCGGCACGCTGTTTCTCGATGAAGTCGGTGAATTGTCACTGACAGTGCAAGCCAAGCTGTTGCGAGTGCTCCAAAGCGGTCAGTTGCAGCGCCTGGGCTCGGACAAGGAACACCAGGTGGATGTGCGGCTGATCGCGGCCACCAACCGCGACCTGGCCGAAGAAGTGCGCAACGGTCGCTACCGTGCCGACTTTTACCACCGTTTGAGCGTTTACCCCCTGCTGGTACCGGCACTGCGCAATCGCGGGCGGGACGTGTTGCTGCTCAGTGGCTACTTTCTTGAGCAAAATCGCTCGCGCATGGGCCTCAACAGCCTGCGTTTGAGCAGCGACGCGCAGACCGCATTGCTGGCGTACAACTGGCCAGGGAACGTGCGTGAGCTGGAGCATTTGATTGGTCGAAGCTCACTCAAAGCGCTGGGCAACTGCAAGGACCGCCCGAAGATTCTCAGTTTGAGTGCTGCGGACCTGGACTTGCCCACTGGCAGTGTCGAGGCTATCACCGAGCAACCGGTGGCCAACCCTGTGGTGCTGGTGTCCGGCGATTTGCGTGAAGCCACCGAGAACTATCAACGGCAATTGATCAGTAGCTGCCTGGAGCGGCACCAAGACAACTGGGCCAGCGCGGCCCGCGAGCTAGGCCTGGACCGGGCGAATCTTGGGCGCATGGCCAAAAGGCTGGGGATGAAATAACTCGGTCCCTGTAGCAGCTGCCGAGCCTGCGAGGCTGCGTTCGAGGACGCAGTCCTCGCCAATCCATCGGCTGCGTTGTATCTGATACATCCGGGATTCAGGGTTTACGGCTGCTTCGCAACCGGACGCAGCCTCGCAGGCTCGGCAGCTGCTACAAAGAATGCATTCACCGATGTGCGACGCAAAGCCCCTAAAGCCTGCCCGCTACAAGTCGATAACCCGATATCGGTAGTTGTGGGCGATCCCGCAATCGCCCATCACCTTTTCCACAGAAGGTTTTTATGTCCACCAATAAAGCCCGCGCAGATTCACTTTCGCTTTTGCTGTTCACGTTGCGCAGCGGCAAGCTGATGGCGATCAACCTGCTGAAAGTCAGTGAAATCATCCCTTGCCCGCCGCTGACCCGGCTGCCGGAGTCGCATCCCCACGTTAAAGGCATCGCCACCCTGCGCGGCGCCTCGTTGTCGGTGATCGACCTGAGCCGTGCCATTGGCGAGCGCCCGCTGGAAGATCCGAACGGTGGCTGCCTGATCGTCACCGACGTCAGCCGCTCCAAGCAGGGCCTGCATGTTCAGGCCGTGAGCAAGATCGTCCATTGCCTGACCACCGATATCCGCCCACCGCCCTTTGGTTCCGGCGGCGTGCGCTCGTACATCACCGGCGTGACCTCGGTCGACGGTACGCTGGTGCAAGTGCTGGACATCGAAAAAGTCATCCACGGCATCGCTCCGGCGCAAATCGAATCGGCCCCGACCGAGCTGAGCATGGAAGACGCCGAAGTCTTGGGCAACGCCCGCATTCTGGTGGTCGATGACAGCCAGGTTGCCCTGCAACAATCGGTGCACACCCTGCGCAACCTCGGCCTGCAATGCCACACCGCCCGCAGCGCCAAGGAAGCCATCGACTGCCTGCTCGACCTGCAAGGCACCGCTTCGCAGATCAACCTGATCGTCTCGGACATCGAAATGTCGGAAATGGACGGCTACGCCTTCACCCGCACCCTGCGCGAAACGCCGGACTTCTCGCACCTGTATGTGCTGTTGCACACGTCTTTGGACAGTGCGATGAACAGCGAAAAAGCGCGTTTGGCCGGAGCTAACGCCGTGCTGACCAAATTCTCTTCGCCAGAGCTGACCAAATGCCTGATCGAGGCAGCCAAGGCTGTCGCTGAACAAGGTCATTAACAGGTGGCCGAGGGCTTTTGCTTTTTGATGCGGCGCAACCTCGCGCAAGGTGTGCCGCCGATTACCTGGCCTCAAGGGATAGTCCTCAGCCCCTACCGGCCTGAATGGGCCGAAGCCGTTCATCGCTTGATGGAACAGGGTTATCTCGAAGGTGGCGGCCGCGTGCCAGCGCTGGAACTGTGGCAACAGCGGTTTGAAACCGATCCCGAATACGATCCCTCCTTGTGTTTCATTGCGCTGGATGCCGACGGTGTCGTTGGCGTGTGCCAGTGCTGGACCAGCGCCTTCATCAAGAACCTTGTCGTGCATCCGCGAGCACAAGGCCAAGGGCTTGGCCGCACTTTATTGCTGCACGCGTTCAATGTGTTTCAGCAACGCCGCGAGGGTTTTGTCGACCTGAAGGTATTGGAAGACAACCTTCGAGCGCAGCGTTTGTATGAAAGTGCCGGGATGGTGGTGGTTCGCCGGGAACCTGTCCCGACGTGACAGACTCAGACCTTGGTCAATCACCCCCAAGGATGCCCGAACATGAAAGCCGTCAGCCTGACCTTCCTCTGCCTCAGCGCCCTCGCCTCCCAGGCCCAGGCTTCCAGCCCCGACGCCTGGGCTGCCTACGACAAAGCGGTACTCACCCGTTGCACCAAGGCCAGCGGCCTGAAAAATGCCAAGCCCGTCGGCAACCCTGCGCAATTCGATGATCGGGTCGACTACACCGCCCTCCTGCTGCAAGGCCAATACCCGCAAAAACACATGAAAGGCCAGCAAGGCACTGAACTGTGCCTCTACAACAAAAAGACCAAAACCGCCTACGTGACCGAATGGGACTCGATCCGTCCGACTGCCAAGGCCCAGTGAGTGGCGTACAACTTGCTTCAAGACCGAGCGCTGCGGCGACATTCTGTCGCCACTTCATGCGTTAACAGGCGGTCCGGTAATCCATGAACACAACGTTTTCCTGCGTAGGTTGCGGCAAGTGCTGCAATGACCACCACGTCCCGCTGACGCTGGCGGAAGCCCGGATGTGGGCGGCCGATGGCGGTCAGGTGATCGTGCTCGTCGAGGGTTTCCTGGGGAACGGCCTGGGCCTGCCGGCGCAGCATCGCGAACATGCCGAACGCCGTTCGGTGGTGGTTCGAAGCGGCGCGTCCGAGGCCTATGTGGCGATCACCTTTGCCGCCTACAACGTCGGTCCCTGCCGGAATCTTGACGAAGACAACCTGTGCCGCATTTACCAACGCCGACCGCTGGTATGCCGCATCTACCCGGCGGAAATCAACCCACACATCATGCTGGACACGGCGACCAAGGACTGCCCGCCCGAGTCGTGGGAACAAGGCCCGGAGTTGATCATCGGCGGCGAAATGGTCGATCAGGAACTGAAAGAGCTGATCCTGCGTTCGCGCCAGGCGGATCGTGATGATGTCCAGGCCAAGGACGCGATTTGCGCGTTATTGGGCATTCGCACGACAGCGCTGAAGGGCGATGGATTTACGGCCTATCTGCCAGACATGACGGCATTTGCCAATGTCATCGACCACGTAACAGCACAACCGTTGGCAGCGTCAGGGGCTGACTGGGTATTTCATGTGTCGGGAGATGAAATTGCCGGCCAAGTGCAGGCGGCAGGTGCGCAACTGGTGACTGAAGCGCCGGTGAACTACGCGTTTATTTCGTTGCGGGCGGCCTGAGAGGCCCGACTCCAGACGTCGGAGCCACCGCACAACTCCATTGCACAATGGCCCGTCACCGATAGAACTAGCGGGTCGTGACCGCCAGGCATTCCACTTCTACTTTCGCACCCGCAACCAACTGGCCGGCAAACGTCGTACGAGCTGGCAAACGGTCCACCGGGAAGTAACTGCGATACACCGTACTCATGGCGGAAAAATCCTTGATGTCAGCCAGGATGACCGTGCATTTGGCCACTTGGGCCAGGGATGAACCATTGCCTTGCAATGCCGCACGCAAGTTCTCCATGGCCTGGGTCGTTTGCGGTCCGATGCCACCCTTGACCAATTTGCCATCAGCTCCGAGGCCGATCACCCCGGACAGGTAAACCGTGTGCCCCACCTGCACCGCATCGGAAAATGGCAAGCCTTCTTCATTAGGAAAGTAACGGGGTGCATCGGTAGTCGCGGGGGCAAGTAACGCTGGGTTATCGCCTGGTACTGGCCATTTCGTTTGAGACGCTCAAGGGCAGCATTCAGGTTATCGCGCAACACGGTGTCGTTATTGCGCACCCCCATTGCCACACCGCTGCCCAACATAGGATCGTCGAGCACAGGGCCGGCAAAGTCGAATGCCTGTCCTTGAGGCCGGCTCAAAAATGCGTGGGTAATCTCGATCGTGTCCTGCAGGGTTGCGTCGATTTCGCCCGCCTGCAAACTGGCAATCAGTTGATCATTCAGATTGAAACTGCGCACCGTCACCCCGGCCTCAGCCCAACGGGTTTTGGCGAACGCCTCGCGGCTGGTGCCCGCCAGAACGCCGACGCGCTTGCCTTTGAGCGAGACCACCGACGGTTGCAAACCAGAACCTTGGCGCGCCACCAGTCGGCTGCTCAACGGATAAAGGTTCTCGGTGAAGTCGATCCGCTCTCGTCGCGCCGCCGTAGCGGTCATCGGCATGATGACGTCGAAACGCTTGGCCTCAAGGGCTGCGATATTGGTGGCGTAATCCTGATCAATCCAGACACAGCGGGCATTGAGTTCGGCACACAAGGCGTTGCCCAAATCGATGTTCAACCCGACCAGTTCGCCATTTTCATTACGGCTTTCAAATGGCGGAACCAGGGCTTCGACCCCGAAACGGATCTGGGGCTCAGGTTTAGAAGACACACAACCGGTGGTCAGGAGCACCAGCGACAGGACGGTGAGCGTTTTTAGCAGAGGCATTTCAGTGGCTTCGTCGAGAATTCTTGGAAACGAATCTTCGACGAAGGGTCACCAATCTTCCCAGAGGACAAGTCGCTCATCCTTGTGGGAACTGTCTCGGCATCAGACAGATTTCTTTCCAGCAAAAAACATAACCGAGGGTCAACGCTTACCCATCGAACGACGCGTGCCCGGAGGCGCTGCACCTGGCGTCTTGGTATGGCCATTCTTCGCGCCATTCTTGTACCAAGGCTGGCTGGCGTTCTTGGCGGCGGCCAATTCACCCGGTTTGAACGGGAACTTGAACGCCGGGATTGCGGCTTTGGTTTCGCTGTCTGCGCTGGAGTCGACGCTGTCTGGCAGGTCTGCCTGGTCGTCGCTCAAAGCGTCGGCAACCGGCGGTTGTGTCGGGGAAGTCATGAAAGCTCCGGGTGATGCACATAGAGTCGGGCCCGGTCAGCGAGCCGCGAAAGGCGGCAGTATACCTGTGTCGAGAGCTGCAAGCTTCACGCCGCGAGCGAGTCCGTCGGGTTTTGTGTTGACTGAACTGCCGCCATCGCGGGCAAGCCCGGCTCCCACAAGGACCCAACGTACCTCTAGGAGCCGAGCTTGCTCGCGATGAACGATAACGCGGTCAACCTGACCGAACGTCATGCAAGCAAAATCAAGATCCCTCCCAAACTGACAGCGCCGTCAGTTAGCAGTCACCCTCCTGACGGGCTGACAGGGTTATAAAGGAGGGTATAAACCTGAAAACTCCCCCTATCCCTTAGCCCGGCGCCCCACTCGCATGCAAATTCAGAAAAAAACCGCCTTGATCGCCGGTCTGCTTATTGCTTTGGCCGCGTGGGGCACCTGGTATGTCGTCAAGCCCGCCACGGCGAAGCTCGCTGCGCCTACGGCCATCCCGGTGCGCGTGATCAACGTTGTTGAAAAAGACGTCCCACGTTATGTCAGCGGCATCGGTTCGGTGCTGTCCTTGCACAGCGTTGTGGTGCGTCCGCAAATTGACGGCATCCTCACCAAAATCCTGGTCAAGGAAGGCCAACTGGTGAACAAAGGGGACTTGCTCGCGACCATCGATGACCGCTCGATCCGCGCCAGCCTCGATCAGACCCGTGCGCAACTGGGTGAAAGCCAGGCTCAATTGGAAGTCGCACAGGTCAACCTCAAGCGGTACAAATTACTGACGGTCGACGATGGGGTTTCCAAGCAGACCTACGACCAGCAACAAGCGCTGGTCAATCAGCTCAAGGCCACGGCGCAAGGCAATCAGGCGTCAATCGACGCCGCTCAGGTGCAACTCTCCTACACACAGATTCGCTCCCCGGTCACCGGGCGCGTCGGTATTCGTACGGTGGATGAAGGCAACTTCCTGCGCATGACCGACGCCCAAGGCCTGTTCACCGTGACCCAGATCGACCCGATCGCCGTCGAGTTCTCCTTGCCGCAGCAAATGCTGCCGACCCTGCAAGGGCTGATCGGCGACCCACAACGCGCACAAGTGAAGGCCTACATCGGCGCCGACACCGACGGTGAAACCGGCAACCTGCTGGGCGAAGGTCACCTGACCCTGATCGATAACCAGATCAACGCCAATACCGGGACCATCCGCGCCAAGGCCGAATTCAACAACCCCGGACAGAAACTCTGGCCCGGCCTGCTGGTGACGGTAAAAATTCAGACAGCCTTGGAGAAAGATGCGCTGGTGGTGCCGCCCACCGTCGTACAGCGGGGCCTCGATCAACATTTCGTGTACCGGGTCAACGGTGACAAAGTCGAAGCCGTCAACGTGCAGGTTGTCGCCCAAGGCAGCGGCCAGGACATCATCAAAGGCGTGAAGCAGGGCGATGTGCTGGTCAGTGATGGCCAGTCGCGGCTCAAGCCTGGTTCAACCGTGCAAGTGCTGACCGACCCGCCGCAAGTGGTGCAATCGGAGTCGAAACCATGAAGGGCCACGGCTCAGTATCGGCCTGGTGCATCGATCATCCGGTCGCCACTATCCTGCTGACCTTTGCCCTGGTGCTGCTCGGCGCCATCGCCTTCCCGCGCCTGCCGATTGCGCCGCTGCCGGAAGCGGAATTCCCGACCATCCAGGTGGCCGCGCAATTGCCCGGCGCCAGCCCGGAAACCATGGCCTCGTCGGTGGCCACGCCGCTTGAAGTGCAATTCAGCGCCATCCCCGGCGTGACGCAAATGACGTCGAGCAGCGCCTTGGGGTCGACCAACCTGACCCTGCAGTTCACCCTCGACAAAAGCATCGACACCGCCGCCCAGGAAGTCCAGGCCGCGATCAACACCGCCGCCGGCAAACTGCCCAAGGACATGCCCACGCTGCCAACCTGGCGCAAGGTCAATCCCGCCGACAGCCCCGTGCTGATCCTCAGCGTCAACTCCACGCAAATGCCCGGCACCGAGCTCAGTGATCTGGTGGAAACCCTGCTTTCCCGTCAGATCAGTCAGATCGATGGCGTAGGCCAAATCAACATTACTGGTCAGCAACGTCCGGCGATCCGGGTTCAAGCGTCGGCGGACAAACTGGCGGCCATTGGCCTGACCCTCGCGGACATTCGCCTGGCGATCCAGAGCACCAGCCTCAACCTGGCCAAAGGTGCGCTGTACGGCGAATCGAGCATTTCGACCCTGTCGACCAACGACCAACTATTTCACCCCGAGGAATACAGCCAACTCATCGTTTCCTACAAGGACGGTGCTCCAGTTCATCTGCGGGATGTCGCCAAAGTCGTCAACGGTTCGGAAGATGCCTACGTCCAGGCCTGGGCCGGCGACAGGCCGGGGGTGAACCTGGTGATTTCCCGGCAACCGGGCGCGAACATTGTCGAGACCGTGGATCGCATTCAAGCCGCGTTGCCGGCTCTGGAAGCCATGCTCCCCGCCTCGGTGCAGGTCAAGGTACTGGTCGACCGCACCCAGACTATCCGCGCCTCGCTGCATGAAGTGGAAATCACCCTGCTGATCGCCATCATGCTGGTGGTGGCGGTGATGGCGCTGTTCCTGCGCCAGTGGTCGGCGACGCTGATCGTGTCCGCGGTACTGGGCGTGTCGCTGATCGCCAGTTTCGCGCTGATGTACGTCATGGGCTTCAGCCTGAACAACCTGACACTGGTGGCCATCGTGGTGGCCGTGGGGTTTGTAGTCGACGACGCGATTGTGGTGGTGGAGAACATTCACCGGCACCTTGAGGCCGGCGACGGCATGCGCGAGGCGGCGATCAAGGGCGCCGGCGAGATTGGGTTTACCGTGGTCTCGATCAGCTTCTCGCTGGTGGCGGCATTCATTCCGCTGCTGTTCATGGGCGGCGTGGTCGGGCGGTTATTCAAGGAATTCGCCCTGACGGCCACCTCGACCATCATGATTTCGGTGGTGGTGTCGCTGACGCTGGCGCCCACCCTGGCCGCGCTGTTCATGCGTGCGCCGGTGCACCACGCCCACAGCAAACCGACGTTCGGCGAACGCTTGGTGGCCGGCTATGAAAAACTGCTACGCCGCGCCCTCGCCCATCAAAAGTTGATGATCGGTGTGTTTGGCCTTTCCCTCTGCCTGGCCATCGCCGGTTACATCTTCATTCCGAAAGGGTTCTTCCCGGTGCAGGACACCGGTTTTGTCCTCGGTACGACCGAAGCCGCCGCCGATATTTCCTACGGTGACATGGTGAAAAAACACCTGGCAATGGCCGAAATCGTCGCGGCGGATCCCGCTGTCGCGGCATTTTCCCACTCGGTCGGCGTATCGGGCAGTAACCAGACCATCGCCAACGGTCGCTTCTGGATCTCCCTGAAAAAACGCAGCGACCGCGATGTCTCGGCCAGCCAGTTCATCGACCGGATTCGCCCGAAACTGATGAAGGTCCCGGGCATCGTGCTGTACCTGCGAGCCGGGCAAGACATCAACCTCAGCTCCGGCCCGAGCCGCGCCCAGTACCAATACGTACTCAAGAGCAATGACGGCGCGACCCTCAGTACCTGGACCCAGCGCCTGACGGAAAAGCTGCGCGGCAACCCGGCGTTTCGCGACATTTCCAACGACCTGCAACTGGGCGGCAGCATCACCCACATCAGCATCGACCGCAGCGCGGCGGCGCGCTTCGGCCTGACCGCCAGTGATGTCGACGAAGCGCTTTACGATGCATTTGGTCAGCGTCAGGTCAATGAATTCCAGACCCAGATCAACCAGTACAACGTGATTCTGGAACTCGACACCCAGCAACGCGGCAAGGCGGAAAGCCTGAACTATTTCTACTTGCGCTCGCCCCTGAGCGGAGAAATGGTGCCGCTGTCGGCACTGGCCAAATTTGACGCCCCCACGGTCGGCCCGCTGTCCATCGCCCACGACGGCATGTTCCCGGCCGCTAACTTGTCGTTCAACCTCGCGCCCGGCGTGGCGTTGGGCGATGCGGTGATCATGCTCAACCAGGCCAAGGTCGACATCGGCATGCCGGCGGCCATGAACGGTAATTTCCAGGGCGCGGCGCAGGCGTTCCAGAGTTCGCTGGCCAGCCAGCCGTGGCTGATTCTGGCGGCGCTGGTGGCGGTGTACATCATTCTGGGCGTGCTCTACGAGAGCTTCGTTCACCCGCTGACCATCATTTCGACGCTGCCTTCGGCGGGGCTCGGGGCGGTGATCATGCTGTGGATTTGCGGCCAGGACTTTTCGATCATGGCGCTGATCGGGCTGGTGTTGCTGATCGGTATCGTCAAGAAAAACGGCATCCTGATGATCGACTTTGCGCTCGATGCCCAGCGCAACCGTGGACTGGCGCCAGAAGAGGCAATTTTCCAGGCCTGTATCACGCGGTTCCGGCCGATCATCATGACCACCCTCGCCGCCCTGCTCGGCGCGCTGCCGCTGATGCTCGGCTACGGCACCGGCGCCGAACTGCGCCAGCCGCTGGGGATCGCGGTCGTGGGCGGTTTGCTGGTCAGCCAGGCGCTGACGCTGTTCACCACTCCGGTCATATACTTGTGGCTTGAGCGGCTTTTCCACAGGCCCAAACCTTCGCCGGTACCGGCGCTGGCGACCACAGACTGAGGCGGGGTCATGCGCGTTCTGATTATCGAAGACGAAGAAAAAACCGCGGATTATTTGCACCGCGGCCTGACGGAACAGGGTTACACCGTGGACCTGGCGCGCGACGGCGTCGAAGGCCTGCACCTGGCGCTGGAAAGCGACTACGCGGTGATCGTCCTCGACGTCATGCTGCCGGGCCTGGACGGCTTCGGCGTGCTGCGTGCATTGCGTGCACGCAAGCAAACCCCGGTGATCATGCTCACCGCCCGCGAGCGCGTCGAAGACCGCATCAAGGGCCTGCGCGACGGCGCCGACGATTACCTCGGCAAACCGTTTTCGTTCCTTGAACTGGTGGCACGGCTGCAAGCGCTGACCCGCCGCAGCGGCGGCCACGAACCGGTGCAAGTGAGTATCGCCGACCTGTGGATCGATTTGATCAGCCGCAAGGCCACCCGCGCCGGCACTCGCCTTGATCTGACGGCCAAGGAGTTTTCGCTGCTCAGTGTGCTGGCCCGCCGGCAAGGTGAAATCCTCTCGAAAACGGCGATTGCCGAGATGGTCTGGGACATCAATTTCGACAGCGACGCCAACGTCGTCGAAGTCGCGATCAAGCGCCTGCGGGCCAAACTCGACGGGCCGTTCGACGAGAAACTGCTGCACACGATTCGTGGCATGGGTTATGTGCTGGAGAGCCGTGGTGTCCAGTAACTCGATTGCGCTACGCCTGAGCGGGATGTTCACGCTGGTGGCGCTGTTGGTGTTTTTGTTGATCGGCTGGGCCTTGTACCAGCAGGTCGACAAGGGCTTGGGATTGCTGCCCGAAGCCGAACTGGACGCGCGCTACAGCGTGCTCGAATCCACCGTTGGCCGTTACGGCACGCCCGAACATTGGGTGAAGATCAATAACAAGCTCAAGCTGCTTGGCGAGGAAGACAAGCGCATCAGTTTCTGGATCACCAGCGGTGATCCGCACTACGAATACGGCAGCCCGACACCTCAGATCCGCGCCTTTACCGAAGGGCCGCTGGGCATGCGTGACTTGCAGCTGCCGGACCATCCCTACCCGCTGAAAGTACTGGTGAGCCAGTTCCCGGCCAAGGATCAACGCCCTCCGCTGCGCTTCATGATCGGCATCGACACCGAGACCTTTTACCAGACGCAACATCACCTGCTGATCGCCCTGATCAGCCTGGCGATTGTCGGGGTGTTGCTGGCGTCTGCATTGGGCTATTGGGTCGCACGCATTGGCCTCAAGCCACTGATCAAGCTGTCTCAGGAAGCCCAGCGCCTGGCACCGCCGCTGCGTTCCGGACGGCTGCGATTATCGTCGCTGCCGCCAGAGTTGAATCAGTTCGTCAATTCATTCAACTCCACGCTGGAACGGGTCGAGCAGGCTTACTCGCGGCTGGAGTC
Source organism: Pseudomonas sp. S2_F03 (assembly GCF_054668335.1). NCBI lineage: Bacteria > Pseudomonadati > Pseudomonadota > Gammaproteobacteria > Pseudomonadales > Pseudomonadaceae > Pseudomonas > Pseudomonas sp. S2_F03. The sequence goes on from NZ_CP162759.1 coordinate 1,848,087, forward strand.
GTTCAATGCCGACGTGGCCCATGAACTACGCTCGCCGCTGACCAACCTGATCGGGCAGACCCAAGTGGCACTCACACGCGGACGCTCTGCCGAACACTATTTCGAAGTGCTGCAATCGAACCTCGAAGAGCTGGAACGCCTGCGTTCGATCATCAATGACATGTTGTTCCTCGCCAGTGCCGATCAGGGCAGCAAGGCCACCAAACTGACGTCCACCTCGCTCGCCAATGAAGTGGCGACGACGCTGGAGTATCTGGATTTCATTCTTGAAGATGCGCAGGTTCAGGTGCAGGTCAGCGGTGATGCGCAAGTGCGAATCGAGATCGCGCATCTGCGCCGGGCGTTGATTAACTTGCTGAGCAACGCGGTGCAACACACCGAACCTGGGCAGGTGATTCAGGTGCGGATCGAGGTTGAGGAACATCAGGTGAGCATTGGTGTGGCCAACCCTGGATCGCCGATTGCCAGCGAGCATTTACCACGGTTGTTTGAGCGCTTTTATCGGGTGGATGCGTCACGCAGCAACAGCGGAAATAACCATGGATTGGGACTGGCTATCGTCAAGGCGATCGCGCTGATGCATGGCGGCGATGTGTTTGTGCGCAGTGATCACGGCATGAACACCTTCGGCATTCACCTCCCCGTTTAGCCCTCACACAGACCTGTAGCCGCTGGCGAAGCCTGCGTCCGGCTGCGTAGCAGTCGTAAAGTCTGAGTTTGCGGTCTTTCTGAAACACCGCATCGTCTGATTTTACGACTGCTGCGCAGCCGGACGCAGGCTTCGCCAGCTGCTACAGAGGCGGCGTTGGTGTTCTTACTGTTGCTTCTGGCGCAATAGTCCTTTCTTGAATTGGCTCTGTTTCCCGTCGGCCAGGATCCTTATCTTTGCCCGCACCAAACAGCACTTGCCAAGCAAGAAGGTTTAAAAGATGTCCAACATTACGGGTACTGCCAGCGCTTTCGTTTTGTCCTCATTGTTTCTGTCTCCGTTCGCAATCGCGGAAGAGTCGCAGACGTTCGTCACGCAAAATGCCGCACGTGCCGCCGCCTACGATCAGTATCAGAGCGAAATGACGGCCAAGGCTGAAGACGCCGCGCAAACCCCTCAAGCGTCCACTTCTGCGACCCAGCCGCGGGTTGAGAAAGACAGCTGACTCATCGAACGATTCTGTTTCCCTCGACACTTTTCATCGGCTCTTCCCTTTGAAAAGTTGTCTTCAAAGCCGCTGCTATCAGCGGCTTTTTTTCATTGGGGGCTAGCGCGAGTGCGTTCCCGCTCAATGTCTTCTAAGCTTGCATAAGTAAAGGCCAGCGCGTTTTGCTGGCCTTTTTTATGCGCCTCAAACAGACATCAGCCCCATGCCAGTGAGCCACCCCCAATACCTTTCAGGCAAGACCGGTCGGCCTGAGCTCATGGTGATGCTTGGCAGCTTGCTGACGGTGATCGCGATTCTCAGCATCGTTGCCTTTCTGCTGATCCGCGAACACGCCAACGCCCAACAATCCGCCACCCGCAGTGCGACCACCATTGCGCAGTTGATCGACGCTGACGTGCTGCGCACCGTCGAGCTCTACGACTTGACCCTGCAAGGCCTGATTGCCGCCTCGCAACGCGAAGACCTGAAACAGGTTTCGCCGCAGATTCGTCACATGGTGCTGTTTGACCGCTCCACCACGGCGCGCTTCAAGGGCGACATTCTGTTGCTGAACCAGCACGGCGAAGTCATTGCCGATTCATCGCTGATCGAGCCCAAGCCCGGTAACTTCGCGGACCGCGACTATTTCCTCGCCCATGCGTTTAACCGCGACACCGGCATGTTCATCAGCCGCCCGTTCAAACCGCGCTGCGACTGCGACGACAGCGAGGAATGGCGGATCAGCTTCAGTCGGCGTATCTCCTCGTCCACGGGCGAGTTTCTGGGTGTTGCCGTGGCGTCGATGCGCCTCGCGTACTTCGAACAGTTATTCAACAGCCTGGACATCGGCAACGACAGCACCCTGAGCATCATCAATGACGACGGTATTCTGCTGGCGCAAAAGCCCCATCTGATCAACGACCCCATCGGCAAGAACTTCGCCGGTCGGCCCAATGTCGTGCGCATCCTGCGTGAGGGCGCGGGCAGCTTTGACAGTGTGTCGAGCGTCGATCACCTACAACGCCTGTACACCTTTTCCAGGGTCGGCAACCTGCCATTGACGGTCATCGTCGCGCTCTCCGGCAACGAAGTGTTCGCCACTTGGAAGCGCACTGCGCTGGTGATCAGCGGTGCCACCGGCGTCCTGTGTATCGGCTTGCTCTGGCTGACCTGGCTGCTGTGCCGCGAACTTCGCCTGCGCCATCATGCCGAGCAGGAACTGGCGTTACTGGCCGCCACCGATGCCTTGACCGGTGTCGCCAACCGTCGAACCCTGGATCAAACCCTGCGTCACGAGTGGTTTCGTGCGCAACGCTCCGCAAAACCGCTGTCGGTGATGATGATCGACGCCGACCACTTCAAGGCATTCAACGATCGACATGGCCATCAGGGCGGCGACGATGCGTTGCGGGCCGTGGCCAAGGTGATCTGCGCCAATGTGCGACGGCCAAGTGATTTGGTGGCGCGGTACGGTGGTGAGGAGTTTTCGGTGATCCTGCCGGAAACGGACACTGCAGGGGCCCGGCAGATCGCTGAAAAAATCCGCACGGCGGTGGAGCAGATGCCATTGGTGGCGGGCGATGAAACACCGATTACTGTCAGCATCGGAATCAGCACCTGGACGACAGAAAAAGAAATCAGCCTGGAACAACTGTTGTTTGTGGCAGACAAGGCGCTGTATCAGGCCAAGGAAGGTGGGCGAAATCGGGTGGTGGCTTCGCAGTGAATCCTGCGTTGCAGCGGAGGGCCTCATCGCGGGCAAGCCCGGCTCCCACAAGTAATGCGTCGGACCTAAATCTGTGCCTCTCCAAATAACCTGTGGGAGCCGGGCTTGCCCGCGATGAGGCCGGAACGAACATCGCATTACTTTCCCAAGGGCATAAAAAAAGGCCACCCGAAGGCAGCCTTTAAAAACTAGAGAGGTTTTTTGCTTACACGGCCGCGACGGGACGCATGTAAGAGATCGGTGCAGTGCTGGCGTCTTCGAAAGTCACGACTTCCCAAGCATCTGTCTGCTCAATCAACTTGCGCAGCAGCTGGTTGTTCAATGCATGTCCGGACTTGAAGCCCTTGAACTCACCAATCAGGCTATTGCCCAGCAGGTAGAGGTCACCAATTGCATCGAGGATCTTGTGCTTCACGAATTCGTCTTCATAGCGAAGGCCGTCTTCGTTCAGTACACCATCCGCGTCGACCACAATAGCGTTTTCAACGCTGCCGCCGAGTGCGAGGTTGTGCTTGCGCAGGTACTCGATGTCACTCATGAAACCAAAGGTACGGGCGCGGCTGACTTCTTTACGAACGAAGTGCTGGAAAAATCCACGCTTGCACTTTGTGTGCGGTCACGGAAAACCGGGTGATCGAAATCGATCTCGAAGCTCACTTTGAAACCTTCGAAAGGGACGAAAGTGGCGCGCTTGTCGCCATCTTCCACTGTCACTTCACGCAGGATCCGGATGAACTTCTTGGCTGCGTCCTGTTCTTCCAGGCCGGCCGACTGAATCAGGAATACGAAAGGTCCAGCGCTACCATCCATGATCGGTACTTCGGACGCGGAGAGCTCGACGTAGGCGTTATCGATGCCCAGGCCAGCCATGGCCGAGAGCAAGTGCTCCACCGTGTCCACTTTGACGTCACCGTTAACCAGTGTGGTCGACATAGTGGTTTCGCCAACGTTTTCTGCGCGAGCAGGAATCTGCACCACAGGATCGAGGTCAGCACGACAAAACACAATGCCGGTGTCGATAGGCGCGGGCTTGAGGGTCAGGTAAACCTTTTCCCCGGAGTGCAGGCCTACACCTGTGGCACGGATAATATTTTTCAGTGTGCGTTGTTTAATCATGGCTTGGGCCGCTTCAGCGCAAATTGCGAACTGGTATCAACAAAGGCTGGCGATAATAGCAGACCAGACCTTTGCTGAACACCAATCAACTTCATAGCCCTGATACATTCCATCAATCAGCCTGACGACGCAGGAAAGCCGGGATGTCCAGGTAGTCCAGATCATCTTGCGGATTCATCTTCGCGGCAGTCGCAGCACCGGCCTGAGCCTGGTTGCGCATGACGGTCGGACGGTCCAGGTCACGGTAGTTTACCGCTGGTTGATCCTGACGAGCGGGCGCCGATTGTTGCGGCTGCGCGGCCATCGAGGTGTGAACGGTGTTGTCGATGACCTTCACAGGCTTCTCGATTTTTGCGCCCAGACCTGTGGCAACCACAGTCACGTGCAGCTCGTCGCGCATGTCCGGATCGATAACGGTACCGACCTTGACCATCGCGTGCTCGGAAGCGAAGGCTTCGATGATGCTACCCACGTCGGAGTACTCACCCAGGGACAGGTCAGGACCGGCGGTGATGTTCACCAGGATGCCGCGTGCACCTTGCAGGTTCACGTCTTCGAGCAACGGGTTGCGAATGGCCGCTTCGGTGGCCTCGCGTGCACGGTTCGGACCGCTGGCGCAGCCAGTGCCCATCATCGCCATGCCCATTTCGCTCATCACGGTGCGCACGTCGGCAAAGTCGACGTTGATCATGCCCGGGCGCTTGATGATGTCAGAGATACCGCGAACGGCACCGGCCAGCACATCGTCAGCCTTGGCGAATGCGGACAGCAGGCTTGCGTCCTTGCCAAGGATGGTCAGCAGTTTCTCGTTCGGAATGGTGATCAGCGAGTCAACGCTTTCCGACAGCAGGCGGATGCCTTCGTCGGCGATCTGCATGCGCTTGCGACCTTCGAACGGGAACGGACGGGTCACCACCGCAACGGTGAGGATCCCCATTTCCTTGGCCACTTCAGCAATGATTGGCGCAGCACCGGTACCGGTACCGCCGCCCATGCCAGTGGTGATGAACACCATGTTGGTGCCCTGCAGGACTTCGGCAATGCGCTCACGGTCTTCGAGAGCGGCCTGACGACCTACTTCAGGGTTGGCGCCAGCGCCCAGACCTTTGGTCACGCCGGTACCCAGTTGCAGGATGGTCCGCGCGCCGATGGATTTCAGCGCCTGGGCATCAGTGTTGGCGCAGATGAATTCAACGCCTTCAATGTTGCTCTTGACCATATGATTCACGGCGTTTCCGCCGCCACCGCCAACACCGATAACTTTAATAACCGGGCTTGCGGGGATGTTGTCTACGAGTTCGAACATTTTCCCTCTCCTTTGCATTCTCTAGTTTTTTCGCCTACTGCCTGTATCTACAACGGTGCTGCGGTAAATCTTTAGAAGTTGCCTTGTACCCAGCTCTTGATGCGATCGAGCAAGGCGGCTTTCGGTTCGTCATTGCTGTAGCTGTCGCGGCTGCTGATGCCCGAGAACGAAATCCCGTCGGACTGCTTTTGCAGGCCGTACATCAACAGGCCAACGCCAGTGGAATAAATCGGGTTGCGGACCACGTCGTCCAGGCCCTTCACGCCATGCGGCACGCCCAGGCGGACCGGCATGTGGAAGATTTCCTCGGCCAGCTCGGTAGCGCCTTCCATCTTCGACGTACCGCCGGTCAGCACGATGCCGGCCGGGATCAGGTCTTCGTAGCCGCTGCGGCGCAGTTCGGCCTGGATCAGCGTGAACAGCTCGTCGTAACGCGGCTCGACCACTTCGGCCAGGGCCTGGCGGGACAGCTCGCGCGGTGGACGGTCGCCAACGCTTGGAACCTTGATGGTTTCACCGGCACCGGCCAGTTTGGCCAGGGCGCAGGCGTAGCGAATCTTGATTTCTTCGGCGTACTGGGTCGGGGTGCGCAACGCCATGGCGATGTCGTTGGTCACCTGATCGCCCGCAATCGGGATCACGGCGGTGTGGCGGATCGCGCCTTCGGTGAAGATGGCGATGTCGGTGGTACCGCCGCCGATGTCGACCAGGCACACGCCCAGCTCTTTCTCGTCATCGGTCAGGACCGAATACGCAGAAGCCAGTTGTTCGAGAATGATGTCGTCGATTTCCAGGCCGCAGCGGCGCACGCATTTTTCAATGTTCTGTGCAGCGTTGACGGCACAGGTGACCACGTGGACCTTGGCTTCCAGACGTACGCCGGACATGCCCAGTGGCTCACGAACGCCTTCCTGGTTATCGATCACGTAATCCTGCGGCAGGGTGTGCAGCACGCGCTGGTCAGCCGGGATCGCCACGGCCTGGGCTGCGTCGAGGACGCGCTCAAGGTCGGCCGAGCTGACTTCGCGATCGCGAATGGCGACGATGCCGTGGGAGTTCAGGCTGCGGATGTGATTGCCGGCCACGCCGACAAATGCCGAGTGAATGCGGCAACCAGCCATCAGCTGGGCTTCTTCGATAGCCCGCTGGATCGACTGCACGGTGGACTCGATGTTCACCACCACGCCTTTCTTCAGGCCACGGGACGGATGCGTACCGATCCCGACGATTACGAGCGAGCCGTCGTCCGCAACCTCGCCCACCAGCGCCACCACCTTGGAGGTGCCGATATCGAGACCGACGATCATTTTGCCGCTTTGCACGTTTGCCATGGGTCCTGCCTCTTCTTAATTCTTCGCGACAGCGGGTTGGGCTGTCGTGGGCGCTACAGGTTCCCGCCAGCCAACAGCGAGGCCGTTGGCGTAGCGCAGATCGATGCGCGCAATGTTCGTAATCTGTTCTTTAAGCGTCTTGTCGTAGATGGCGATAAAACGGCGCATCTTTTCCACCAGGTTGCCGCGCCCCAGCAGCAGTTCGATCCCGGGACCGGCACTGCCAGCGCCGGTGGTCAGGAACCAGCTGCCTCGTTCACGCAATTCCAGGCGTGCAATCGAGAAGCCCAGCGGCCTGAGCAACTGGCTCAGCACCTGGTATTGCTGCATGACCTGCTGTTGAGCCCGTTGTGGGCCGAACAGCTGTGGCAAATGTTCGTAGTTCGCCAGCTCGCGCGGCGTGAACGCCTGCCCCTGGTTGTTCAACAGCGATTCATCACCCCAGCGGGCCACCGGCAGTTGTTCTTCGAGGCGGATCACCACTTGATCCGGCCACACCCTGCGCACTTCGGCGTGGGCAATCCATGGCATGGTTTCAAGCTCGGTACGCATGCTCTCCAGGTCGATCGTGAAGAAGCTCGACGCCACGTACGGGGCGATCCGCTGCTGCACGGCTTGCTGGCTGATGTAGCTCAAATCGCCTTGCACGTTGATCTTGGTGATCGGCCGGTCGGCGTACGGCAGCAAACGCTGCGCGCCTTCGTAAGTGCCAAACCCCAGTGCAACCAACAGCACCGGCCAGAACAAGGCCTTGAGAAAACCAAAATTGGCTTTCGGCAGGCGCATAGACATCGGCTCTTTGGCCACCATTCGGCTGGCACCCCGAGGCACCGGCTTGCGGCCGGGTGCTGGAGGGGGCTGATGTCTTAGCTGCGCGCCTTGCATGGTCTTAACCTCTTACCTCGAAACTGGCTGCCAGGATGGCCAGAACCAGTTGCTGGAAATCCAGACCGGCGGCACGGGCCGCCATCGGCACCAGACTGTGATCGGTCATGCCCGGCGCCGTGTTCACTTCCAGGAACCAGAACTGCCCGTCGGCATCCTGCATCACGTCTGCCCTACCCCAACCGGCGATACCCAGCGCCTCGCAGGCTTTCGCCGTGAGGTCCATGAGTTCTTTTTCCTTGGCGCTGTCCAGCCCGCACGGAATGCGGTACTGGGTATCGTTGGCGATGTACTTGGCGTCGTAGTCGTAGAAGCTGTGCGTCGTGCCCAGGGCAATCGGAGGCAACACCTGGTCACGCAGGGTGGCGATGGTGAACTCCGGACCGTGGATCCATTGCTCGACCAACACTTGCGAATCGTAGGTACTGGCCGCTTTCCAGGCGTCGATCAATTCGGACGCGGAACTCACTTTGGCCATACCGATACTTGAACCTTCATGGGCCGGTTTGACGATCAAAGGGAAGCCCAGTTCCGTCGCTGCCGAAATACAATCGGCTTCGCTGCTCAGGACGGCATGACGCGGTGTTGGAATACCCAGGCTGTGCCAAACCTGCTTGGTGCGCAGCTTGTCCATGGCCAGCGCCGAAGCAAGAATGCCGCTACCGGTGTAGGGAATGCCCAGGCATTCGAGCAGGCCCTGCATGCTGCCGTCTTCACCGCCACGACCGTGGAGGATGACGAAGGCGCGGTCGATCTTTTCGTTGAGCAAACGCTGCAGCAGGTCATCGCCGACGTCGAGGCCAAACGCATCCACACCGGCACTTTGCAGTGCGGCGAGTACCGCGTTACCCGACTTCAGCGAGACTTCCCGCTCGGCACTCTTGCCACCGAACAGCACGGCGACACGGCCGAAATCTTTCGGCGCGACGGTGGAGACGAGGTTGGCGTAAGCAGCAGTCATTTCAACTTCCCCCACGCTTGGCGCAGCAACAGCGCCAGCGAACAACGGACTGTTCAACAGTTTTGGTGCGAGACCACCGATATCACCGGCGCCCTGGCACAGCAGGATGTCGCCGGCACGCAGCAGCGGCTTGACCACTGGCGCGAGGTCGACACCACGCTCGATGTAGATCGGGTCCAGTTGCCCGCGCTGACGAATGCTGTTGCACAGCTTGCGGCTGTCAGCACCCGGAATCGGCTCTTCGCCGGCCGGATAAACTTCCATCAGCAACAGAACATTGGCGTCGGCCAGCACATTGACGAAGTCGTCGTACAGATCGCGGGTGCGGCTGTAACGGTGCGGCTGGTAAACCATCACCAGACGGCGCTCCGGCCAGCCACCGCGTACGGCTTTGATCACAGCGGCGACTTCGGTCGGGTGGTGACCGTAGTCGTCGACCAGCATCACGCTACCGTCTTCGACCGGCAGTTCGCCGTAGACCTGGAAGCGTCGGCCGACACCCTGGAACCCGGACAGGCCCTGGACGATGGCTTCATCGCTGACGCCCTCGTCAGTGGCGATGCAAATGGTGGCCAGCGCGTTCAATACGTTGTGGTTGCCCGGCATGTTCACCGACACATCGAGCGGCTCACGATCAGGGCGCAGAACGGTGAAGAACGTCTGCATGCCTTGCTGACGCACATTGATGGCGCGCACGTCGCAGTCATCGCCGAAGCCGTAGGTAACGGTCGGACGTTTGACCAGCGGGAGAATTTCACGCACCACCGGATCGTCCAGGCACACCACGGCCAAACCGTAGAACGGCAGGTTATGGAGGAACTCGACGAAGGTTTTCTTCAGCTTGTTGAAGTCACCGTCGTAGGTCGCCATGTGATCGGCGTCGATGTTGGTGACCACAGCCACCAGCGGCTGCAAGTGCAGGAAACTGGCGTCGCTTTCGTCGGCTTCGGCAATCAGGTAGCGGCTGGTGCCGAGCTGGGCATTGGTGCCCGCGGCATTCAGACGACCACCGATGACGAACGTCGGGTCCAGGCCACCGGCCGCGAACACCGAAGCGATCAGGCTGGTGGTGGTGGTTTTGCCGTGCGTACCAGCGACGGCGATGCCGTGACGGTAGCGCATCAGTTCGGCCAGCATCTCGGCACGCGGCACCACCGGAATACGGCGTTCCAGCGCAGTCGCGACTTCCGGGTTGGAGGTGTTGACGGCGCTCGACACCACCAGCACATCGGCAGCGGCAGCGTTTTCGGCGCGGTGACCGATGAAGATCTGCGCGCCGAAAGATTCCAGGCGCTCGGTGACCGGCGACGCCTTCAGGTCGGAACCGGACACGTCATAACCCAGGTTCAACAACACTTCGGCAATCCCGCACATGCCCACACCGCCGATACCGACGAAGTGGATTTTACGGATGCGGCGCATTTCCGGTTGCGGCATGGCTTTCTGATTCTCAACCATGGGCCACCTCCAGGCAGGTATCGACCACGTTACGGGTGGCATCGGGTTTGGCCAGGCGGCGTGCGGCCGTGGCCATATCGTTGAGTCGTTGTGGTTGCATCAGGACCTCTGTCAGGCGAGCGGCAAGATCCGCTGCGCCAGTCGTTCTTTGCGGCATCAGGAAGGCTGCGCCTTCACGGGCCAAATAATCGGCGTTGCGGGTCTGGTGATCGTCGATCGCGTGGGGCAATGGCACCAGCATCGAGGGCAGACCGGCGGCGGCCAGCTCACTGATGGTCAGCGCACCTGCGCGACACACCACCAGGTCGGCCCAGCCATAGGCTTGGGCCATGTCTTTGATGAAAGGCTGCACTTGCGCCTCGACGCCAGCCGCGAGATAGCGCTCTGCAGTCACTTCATCATGGTTTTTGCCGGCCTGATGGAACACTTCCGGACGCAGGTCGGGGGCGACTTGCGACAGGGCTTCAGGCAGCAATTTGTTCAACGGTTCTGCGCCCAGGCTTCCACCCAGGATCAGCAAACGCGCCTTGCGACCGGCCAGGGCAGGTCGTGCCGTTTCGAGGAACAGCTCGGTGCGCACCGGGTTACCGGTGGTCCGACGGCTGTCCGACAGGGTAAAGGTGTCGGGGAACGCTTCACAGACCCGGGCGGCCAACGGCACCAGCAACCGATTGGCGGTACCGGCCACAGCGTTCTGTTCGTGAACGATCACCGGCACGCCAGCCAGTTTGGCGGCAACACCACCAGGACCGGTCACATAACCACCGAAGCCGACCACGCACACTGGCCGCAACTGGCGAATGATCGCCCGCGCCTGCCAGACGGATTTGAGCAACATGAACGGGGCCTTGAGCAGGGACAATTTGCCCTTGCCGCGCAAGCCGCTGGCGTTGATGCGGTGCAGTTCGATCCCGGCCAGTGGCACCAGGTCGTTCTCGATACCGCGGGGTGTCCCGAGCCAATGCACGGTGTAACCGCGGGCCTGGAATTCGTGAGCGCACGCCAGCGCAGGGAACACGTGGCCCCCGGTGCCGCCCGCCATGATCAATACGTTAGCGCCCATGGGGTGGCTCCTCGGCGAAGTCGCTCTCATGGAACTCCATCTCTTCACTGCCCAGGTGGGTTCGACTCTCCCACTCGATGCGCAGCAACAAGCCGAGACAGGCACAGCAAATCACCAGCGAGCTACCGCCATAGCTGAGGAAGGGTAGCGTCAGGCCTTTGGTCGGCAGCAGGCCGACGTTCACACCGATGTTGATCAGGAACTGACCAATCCACAGGAACGACAAGCCATACGCGATGTAGGCGGCGAAGAATTGCTTGGCCTTTTCGGCCCAATAACCGATGTACATGCCACGAATACAAACAAAGACGAACAGGGCCACGGTGCACAGCGAACCGACGGCGCCCAGTTCTTCAGCCAGTACCGAGAACACGAAGTCGGTGTGAGCTTCCGGCAGGTAGAACTGTTTCTGCACGCTGTTGCCCAGGCCAACGCCAAACCACTCGCCGCGACCAAACGCGATCAATGCTTGCGACAACTGGTAGCCAGCACCGAACTGGTCGGCCCACGGGTCGGCAAAGTTGGTCAGGCGCGCCATTCGATAGGGCTGCACTTGAATCAACAGCACCACCGCCGCGACCGCCAGCACTACCATCAAGGAAAACCGGAACAGCCCGACTCCGCCCAGGAACAGCATGGCCGCCGCCGCCCCCATCATCACGACGGTGGCACCGAAGTCCGGCTCCATCAGCAACAGCCCTGCCATGGGCAGCAGCACGATGAATGGCTTGAAGAAGCCCATCCAGCTTTCACGCACTTCTTTCTGGCGACGCACCAGATAGCCGGCGAGGTAGATCACCACGAACACCTTGGCGATCTCGGAAGGCTGAACGTTGAAGAAACTGAAGCCGATCCAACGCATCGAACCGTTCACTTCACGGCCAATCCCCGGAACGATCACCATCACCAGCAAACCGAACGCACCCAGCAGCATCAGCCATCCCAGGCGTTGCCAGGTGGCGATCGGAATCATCATGGTGATGACGCAGGCCCCCAGGCCCAGCACCACGTAGATAAGGTGGCGAATCATGTAATACAGCGCACTGCCCGACTGCACCGCCCCCACTTCGGTCGATGCCGATGCAATCATCACCAGCCCCAGGCCGATCAACGCCAGGCAACCGGCAAGCATCGGGAAATCGAGGTCGATACCGCGCCCGGTGATGATTGGCGACGGGTAAGGCTTGATGATGTTCAACAGGCTCATGCCAGTTCCTCCACGGCTTGGACGAACTGGTGACCACGGTCTTCGTAGTTCTTGAACATGTCGAAACTGGCGCAGGCCGGCGACAGCAGCACCACATCACCGGGATGGGCAGCAGCGCGGCATTGCTCCACGGCTTCAATCAGCGAGCCAGCGCGGATCAGCGGCACGGCATCGCCGATGGCCTCGCCGATCTTGTCGGAATCACGGCCCATCAGGATCACGGCGCGGCAGTTGGCCGCCACCGGATCACGCAGGTCATTGAACTCGGCGCCCTTGCCGTCGCCACCGGCGATCAGCACGATCTTGCCTTCGATGTCCGCACCCAGGCCTTCGATGGCAGCCAGGGCGGCGCCAACGTTGGTGGCTTTGGAATCGTTGTAATAGCCGACGCCATCCAGGTCACGGACCCACTGGCAGCGATGTTCGAGGCCGGCAAAGCTGCGCAGGGCCGTCAGCATGGCGTCGAATGGCAGACCGACAGCGTGGCCCAGCGCCAATGCCGCCAGGGCGTTGGACTGGTTATGGGCGCCACGAATTTTCAACTCGCGCACCGGCATCAGGTTCTGGAATTCGAACGACAGGTATTTCTCGCCGTCTTCTTCGCGGATACCGAAGGCCTTGAAATCAGGCTTGCTCAGACCGAAGGTCCAGCACGGCTGGCCCTCACCCATCAACGGACGGCTCAGGGCATCCTGACGGTTCACTACAAACTGTTTGGCGCCACGGAAGATCCGGTGCTTGGCCAGGTGATAGGCCGGCAGACCGCTGTAACGGTCCATGTGGTCTTCGCTGACGTTGAGCACGGTCGCCACTTCGGCGTTGAGCTGATCGGTAGTTTCGAGCTGGAAGCTCGACAGTTCCATCACGTACAGCTCGATGTCATCGCTGAGCAGGTCCAGTGCCGGCGTACCAAGATTGCCGCCGACGGCAACACGCTTGCCCGCCGCAGCCGCCATCTCCCCGACCAGCGTGGTGACGGTGCTTTTGGCGTTGGAACCGCTGATGGCCACGATCGGCGCCTTCGCGTTACGCGCGAACAGCTCGATGTCGCCGGACAATTTCACACCTCGGGCGGCGGCGGCTTGCAGGGCCGGGGTCGCCAGCGCCAGGCCGGGGCTCACGTAGAGCTCGTCGGCACGGCAGAGGAACTCGACGTCCAGCTCGCCACAACGCACTTCCACGTGCGGATAGTCACGCTTGAGCGTGGCCAGTTCCGGTGGATTTTCCCGCGTATCGGCGACAGCAAACGACGTGCCCCGGTTCGCCAGGAAGCGAACCAGGGACATGCCGCTCTTGCCGAGGCCGACAACGATGCGGAAGTGGTCAGAAGCGATCAGAGACACGAGTTTCTACCTCAGCTTCAGGGTGGCAAGGCCAACCAGCACGAGAATCACGGTGATGATCCAGAAACGGACGATCACGCGCGGCTCAGGCCAGCCCTTGAGTTCAAAGTGGTGATGGATCGGTGCCATGCGGAACACGCGGCGACCGGTCAACTTGAAAGACGCAACCTGGATGACGACGGACAGGGTTTCCATGACGAACACACCGCCCATGATGAACAGGACGATTTCCTGACGGACGATCACCGCGATGGTGCCCAAGGCCGCGCCCAGCGCCAGCGCGCCGACGTCACCCATGAAAACCTGTGCCGGGTAGGTGTTGAACCACAGGAAGCCGAGGCCCGCACCGATCAGGGCGCCGCAGAACACAATCAATTCGCCCGCGCCCGGTACATAAGGGATCAGCAGGTATTCAGCGAATTTCACGTTACCCGAGAGGTAGCAGAAGATCCCCAGACCACCACCAACCATCACGGTCGGCATGATTGCCAGGCCGTCGAGACCGTCGGTCAGGTTGACCGCGTTGCTCGAACCGACAATCACGAAGTAGGTCAGGACGATGAAGCCTGCACCCAACGGAATACTGTAATCCTTGAGCATCGGCAGGATCAGGGTGGTTTCCACCGGTGTAGCAGCGGTCATATAAAGGAAGATGGCTGCGCCCAGGCCAAACACCGACTGCCAGAAATACTTCCAGCGGCTCGGCAAGCCACGGGAGTTCTTCTCGATCACTTTGCGGTAGTCGTCGACCCAGCCGATCGCGCCGAACAGCAACGTCACCAGCAGCACCGTCCAGACATAACGGTTGCTCAGGTCGGCCCAAAGCAAGGTGCTGACACCGATGGACGACAGAATCAGCGCGCCGCCCATGGTCGGTGTACCCGACTTGGACAGGTGCGACTGCGGGCCATCATTGCGAACGGATTGACCGATCTGACGGTTCTGCAACGTGCGGATCATCCATGGGCCATAGCACAGCGACAAGACCAGCGCGGTCAGCACACCGAGAATCCCGCGCAGGGTCAGGTACTGAAAGACCGCGAAGCCTTTGTAGAACTGTTGCAGATACTCCGCTAGCAGCAGCAGCATTAATGTTTCTCCAGACTGGACCCGCACAATGCGGCGACGATGTTTTCCATCGCAGCGCTGCGCGAGCCCTTGATCAAAATGGTGGTGTTGGTGTCTTGCTCGGCGCCCAGGGCCTTGATCAGCTCAGCCTGAGTGCTGAAGTGAAAGGCCTGTGGACCGAAAGCGTTTACGGCGTGAACCATGTTGGGGCCGACGGCATACAGCGCGGACACCTTGCCGCGGGCGTATTCGCCCACATCACGGTGCCCCTGCTCCGCCCAATCGCCCAACTCGCCGATATCCCCGAGCACCAGGACGGTGCGACCGGAAAAGCCGGCGAGTATATCAACGGCGGCGCACATGGAGGTCGGGTTTGCGTTGTACGTGTCGTCAATTACGCGCACGCCGTTGGTGGCCAGTTGCGCAACGGTGCGCCCCTTGACCGGTTGCACGGCGCCCAGGCCGGCGGCGATGCCCGACAACGACACGCCCAAGGCATGAGCAGCGGCGGCGGCGGCCATGGCGTTGGCAACGTTATGGGTGCCGAGCAGGTTCAGTTGAACGCGCTCCACCCCTTCAGGTGTGTGCAGGTTGAACGCCGGGCAACCGCGAGCATCGCGGTCCAGGTCGCTGGCGTAGAAGTCGGCACTGAGGTTGCTCAGGGCAAATGTCAGCACTTTGCGACCGGCAGCGCGGGTCTTCCAGATTTCAAAAGCCTTGTCGTCGAGATTAAGAACGGCGATGCCATCGGCCTCTAGCCCTTCAATAATTTCGCCTTTGGCTTCAACGATTTTTTCCGGCCCGCCGAACTCGCCAACGTGAGCAGTCCCGGCATTGTTGAGGATGGCCACGTGAGGCTTGGTCATGCCTACGGTGTAGGCAATTTCGCCAAGACGCGAAGCACCGAGTTCGATTACGGCAGCGGTGTGTTCCGGCGCCAATTCAAGCAAGGTCAGCGGCACGCCGAGGTCATTGTTCAGGTTGCCACGGGTGGCCAGTACCGGACCGCGCGTGCGCAGGATGCTGGCGAGCATTTCCTTGACGGTGGTCTTGCCACTTGAGCCGGTGACGGCCGCAACCGGGTTGGTGAACGCCAAACGGTTCAGCGCGCCCAGTTGACCCAGTGCCTGACGGGTGTCCTTGACCAGCAATTGCGGCAACGCACTGTTGGCAACTTCGCGTTCGACCAATGCACCGACAGCGCCCTTGGCGGCGACATCGTTCAAATAGTCATGACCGTCAAAACGCGGGCCAGTCAGGGCAATAAACAATTGGCCAGGCTTGATCGCGCGACTGTCGATGCTGACGCCGTCGAACGTGGCATCGGCTGCGATCAGACGAGCGTTCAGCGCACC
The DNA here is from genome assembly GCF_054668335.1 of Pseudomonas sp. S2_F03. NCBI lineage: Bacteria > Pseudomonadati > Pseudomonadota > Gammaproteobacteria > Pseudomonadales > Pseudomonadaceae > Pseudomonas > Pseudomonas sp. S2_F03. The sequence continues at coordinate 1,864,042 of NZ_CP162759.1, forward strand.
GGTCAATTCACTGAGTTTCAAGGCTTTAAGCATGCGCCACCTCCCATGCGGTCAGGGCGTGATCGGCCTCGACCAGATCGGAGAAGTCGTGACGCTCACCGTTGACTTCCTGATAGTCCTCGTGACCTTTACCGGCCAGGACAATCACGTCATCCACTGAAGCGCCAGCGATCAACTGGGCAATCGCCTGGCCACGGCCAGCCACGAACGTCACTTTATCCACAGCCTTGAAGCCGGCGCGGATGTCATCGAATATCACTGACGGGTCTTCGGTACGTGGGTTGTCATCGGTGACCAGTACGCCGTCGGCCAGGCGCTCGACCACTTCGGCCATCAGCGGACGCTTGCCGCGATCACGATCACCGCCGCAGCCGAACAGGCACAGCAGGCGACCCTTGGCGTGCGGACGCAGGGCCATCAGGACTTTTTCCAGCGCGTCCGGGGTGTGGGCGTAATCGACCACCACCAGCGGCTGAGTACCGCCACCGAGGCGCTGCATGCGACCGGCCGGGCCTTCAAGCTTCGGCAGAATGTTGAGAATTTCGTCCAGCGCATAGTCCAGACCGAGCAACGCGCCGACTGCGGCCAGGACGTTGCTCAGGTTGAAGCGACCGAGCAACGTGCTGCGCAAATGGTGCTCGCCCTGCGGCGTGACCAATGTGGCGCGCACGCCTTCGTCGTCAAATTGCGCTTCGCGGCAATACAGGTAGGCGCTGCTGTCTTCCAGGCTGTAGGTGATCAAACGCGACTCACGCCTTTCGGCGGCCAGTTGCCGTCCGAATGCGTCGTCGAGGTTAACCACCCGGCACTTCAGATCGCTCCACGCAAACAACTTGGCCTTGGCTTCGCCGTAGGCCTGCATGGTGCCGTGATAATCGAGGTGATCGCGGGACAGGTTGGTCATCACCGCCACATCGAAGGCCAGCGCGCTCACACGGCCCTGATCCAGGCCGTGAGAGGAGACCTCCATGGCAACGGCTTTGGCACCGGCCTTTTTCAGGTCGGCCAGGGTTGCTTGTACGGCGATTGGATTCGGTGTGGTGTGCAGGCCGCTTTCCAGCGCCCCGTAGAAACCGGAGCCCAACGTGCCGACGATGCCGCAGTGTTGACCGAGCAGATCGAGCGCCTGGGCAACCAATTGGGTCACGCTGGTTTTACCATTGGTACCGGTCACGCCCACCAGATTCAAGTGACGGCTCGGGTCGCCATAAAAACGCCCGGCGATGTCCGACAGCTGCGCCGCCAGGCCTTTGACCGGAATCAGCGGCACGTCGGTGATCGGCAATACGGTCGCGCCTTCGACTTCATACGCCACGGCGGCAGCGCCGCGTTGCAGAGCGTCGGCGATGTGCGCACGACCGTCGAAACGCCCGCCAGGAACAGCGAGAAACAAGTCGCCAGCGCGCACGTTGCGGCTGTCGAGCGCCAATTCGCGGATCAATAGATCGCGGCCAGCGTGGGCGAAAATCTTGTTGAGACTCAGAGACATCAGCCGCGCCCTCCATTGGCTTTCAGCGGAACAACGGGGGTGGCGTTCGCGGTTTGAGTCGGCGGCAGGTTGTCCGGTGTGATGTTCATCAGGCGCAGTGTCCCGGACATCACTTTGCTGAACACCGGCGCCGACACCAGACCGCCGAAATAACCGGCCTTGGTCGGTTCGTCGATCACCACGACAATCGCATAACGCGGATCGCTCATTGGGCCGAAGCCTGCAAACAGCGAGCGGTAGGAGTTCTCGGCATAGCCTTTGGTGCCCACCGACGTCTTACGCGCAGTACCCGACTTGCCAGCCACGTGATAGGCCGGCACCTGCGCACGGAATACGCCGCGCGGTGCTTCGATCACTTGGGTCAACATGCCCTGCATCGTTTTTGCCACAGCCTCTGGCAGTACTTGCGTGGTCTGCGGCGCCTTGTCGGTTTTGATCAGGGTCAAAGGCGCGAGGCGACCGTTGTTGGCCAACGCCGAAAAGGCGTGAACCAGCTGAATCGCCGTCACGGAAATACCGTAGCCGTAGGACAGCGTCGCGGTTTCAGCCTTGCGCCACTCGCGGTAGTTCGGCAGGTTGCCGACGCGCTCGCCCGGGAAGCCGAGGCCGGTGTCCTGGCCGAGACCGACTTTTTGCGCGAGACGGAAAATGGTTTCGCCGCCGATATCGAACGCGACCTTACTCATGCCGACGTTACTGGAATTGATCAGGATGCCGGTCAAGTCGAGTACCGGGCCTTCGGTCTTGGATACGTCCTTGATGGTGTACTTGCCGATCTGCAAGGAGCCCGGATACACCTCGACGGTGTCACTTGGTTTCCAGCGGCCAGTTTCGATCGCGGCGCTCATCGAGATCGCTTTCATGGTCGAACCAGGCTCGAACACGTCGATCATCGCGCGGTTACGCATCATCGCTGGCTGCAGATTGCGACGGTTGTTCGGGTTGTAGGTCGGCTGGTTGACCATGGCGAGGATCTCGCCGGTCTTCACGTCCATGATCACCAGGCTGCCGGCCTTGGCACCGTTCTCGATGATCGCGTTGCGCAGTTCACGGTTGGCCAGGTATTGCAGGCGCAGATCAATGGACAACGCCAAGGGCTTGCCGGCCTTGGCGTTTTTGGTGACCTGGACATCCTTGATCAGTCGTCCACGCCGGTCCTTGATGACCTGACGCTTACCGGCAACCCCGGCGAGCCATTCGTCATAGGCCAGCTCGACACCTTCACGACCGTGGTCATCGATGTCGGTAAATCCAACCATGTGCGCGGTGACTTCACCGGCCGGGTAGAAACGCCGGAATTCTTCGATGCCGTAGACGCCCGGTACTTTCAGGTCGAGCACCGACTGGCCCTGCTCGGGGGTCAGCCCGCGCACCAGATAGATGAATTCTTTGTTGGCCTGGGCTTCGAGACGCTCAGCCAGCGCTTTCGGGTCCTGACCCAGCGCGGCCGCCAGTGCAGGCCACTTCTCTTTGGCCAGCTGCATTTCCTTGGCGTTGGCCCACAAGGTAGTGACCGGCGTACTCACGGCCAGAGGCTCGCCGTTACGATCCGTGATCAGGCCACGGTGAGCCGGAATCGGAATATGGCGCACGCTGCGTGCATCACCCTGCCCCTTGAGGAAGGCACGGTCGACGACTTGCAAATCGATGATGCGCCAGGAAATCGCCGCGACCATGATGCCAAGCAACCCCAGCACCACGCGGAAACGCCATGGGAACATTGCGCCTTCGAGTTTCATCATGGCGCCACCATCTTCACGTCAGCCGCGCCAGGAATGTGCATCTTCAGTTGTTCGCTCGCCAGCACTTCGATACGGCTGTGGGCGGTCCAGGTGCTTTGTTCGAGAATCAAGCGGCCCCACTCTGCCTGTGCCTTGTCGCGCACGCTCAACTCGTTGTACAGCGAGTTCAACAGCTGACGGTTCCAGTGGGCGCTGTACGACACGCCGATCGCTGAAACGAGCACGCCAACAAACAGCAGCAGCATGAAAAAGCTTCCGCCGGGCAGTGGCTTGGCGAACAGCTTGCTCACCGCAGCTTCTCCGCGACGCGCATGACGGCGCTACGGGAACGTGGGTTGGCTTTGAGTTCGGCGTCGGAGGCCGTCTGCGCTTTGCCATGGACTTTGATTTTCGGTTCGAATGCAACGTGGCGAACCGGCAGGTTGCGCGGCAGGTTGTCGGCTTCGCCTTTCACCAGTTTGCGCATGAACAGTTTGACGATGCGGTCTTCCAGCGAATGGAAGCTGATAACGACCAGGCGGCCGCCGACTTCCAGGCATTCCAGTGCGGCTTCGAGGCCGGCTTCCAGATCGCCCAATTCGTTGTTGACGTGAATGCGCAGGCCCTGGAACGCACGGGTCGCCGGGTTCTTGCCTTTTTCCCACGCAGGGTTGGCAATTTTCAGGACTTCGGCCAGGTCAGCGGTGCGCTCGAACGGCTTGATGTCACGACGCTCGGCCACGGCACGAGCCATGCGGCCGGAGAAACGCTCTTCGCCATATTCTTTGAACACACGAGCAATTTCTTCCACCGGCGCGGTGTTGACGAATTCGGCAGCGCTGATCCCGCGGGAGGGGTCCATGCGCATGTCCAGCGGGCCGTCATTGAGGAAGCTGAAACCGCGTTCAGGGTCGTCGAGTTGCGGCGAAGACACGCCGAGGTCGAGCAAAACGCCGCTGACCTTGCCGGCCAGACCGCGATCAGCCACTTCCGAACCGAGCTCGGCAAAGCTACGCTGCACAACGACAAAGCGGCCGTCTTCGGCCGCTAGCGTCTGCCCGGTGGCAATCGCTTGAGGATCTTTATCAAATCCCAGCAACCGACCATCAGGCCCCAGCTGACTCAAGATCAGCCGACTGTGCCCGCCGCGCCCGAACGTGCCATCCAGATAGCAGCCATCAGGACGTACGGCGAGAGCCTCGACGGCTTCGTCAAGCAGTACGGTGATGTGGTTAAAGCCGCTATCAATAGTCACAGGATCAAATCACGCAGTTCATCAGGCATGGCGCCCGGTTGTTGAATAGCAGCCAGGTCAGCGGCAGAAACCGCGTCCCAGGCATCCTCGTCCCACAATTGGAACTTGTTCAGTTGGCCTACCAGCATCGCGCGCTTATCCAACCTGGCATATTCACGAAGACGCGGTGGAACCAGAAAACGACCACTGCCATCGAGCTCGAGATCGACGGCATTACCAATCAGTAAACGTTGCAGGCGGCGGTTCTCTTCGCGAAGCGAAGGCAGTGCGCGCAGTTTGGTTTCAATTATTTCCCACTCATCGAGTGGGTAAACACACAAACATGGATCAACGGCATCAATGGTGACAATTAACTGACCGGAACTACGCGAAACGAGCTCGTCACGGTACCGGCTCGGCATGGCGAGACGGCCCTTTGCATCGAGACTGATAGCGTTAGCTCCGCGAAACACGTCAGCGTTTCTCCAAATTTTAGCGTTTTACGTTCAAAAAACCCACTTCATGCCACTTTCCGCCACTTGCGCACACTATAGGAATGCGGCCACCGCACCGTCAAGGCGCGGATTGAAGGAAAACCCTTACAGAACTGAGATTTAGGAGAGGGAAAGGAGGAGGAACGAGAATCTGACAGATGAATTTGTTCGATAACTTGAATCAGCACAGAAGGCTGCGTTCGAAAGTTAAAGTAGTTTGTTAAGAGTAAGATTTTTTCGGTATTACGAAAGCGCTTCTGCTGATGATTCTGTACGAAGGGAAAATGCTACTACCAGCGCCCTGTTCAATGATTCAAACAGGGGGGATAAAAAAGGTGGAGAGTCGATCTGTAAGCCGGGTTCTGTCTTGAACAGTCATTCGTCTACGATGGCCATCACTGGACATCTTTAGCAACCTACCCGGTCCCAGCGCGGGCCACGCCTTGGGACCCTATTTGGTCTTGCTCCAAGTGGGGTTTACCTAGCCACGAACTGTTGCCAGACGTGCGGTGCGCTCTTACCGCACCTTTTCACCCTTACCGGCGCCGAAGCGCTTAGGCGGTTATTTTCTGTGGCACTTTCCGTAGGCTCACGCCTCCCAGGCATTACCTGGCACTTCGCCCTATGGAGCCCGGACTTTCCTCCCCCCTAATTTTCATAGAGGGCAGCGACTGTCCGATCGACTCTCCGCCGCGAAGGTTAACGGCAGAGCGGCCGAAGAACAAGCGCTAAACGCCTTTGGCCACTCCTGCACGTCGGGTTTTACTCACCCTTCTGCTGATCCAGCGCGATCTGATACAACACATTTTTGCGCTCACCGGTGATTTGCGCCGCCAATGCCGCGGCACGCTTGAGTGGCATCTCTTCCAGCAGCAGATTGAGGATGCGCATGGCTTCGCTGCTGACAGCGCCTTCCGTCTCGGGCACGGTCCAGCCGGCGACCAGCACCACACATTCGCCACGCTGCTGATTGCTGTCCGCCTCAACGAATTCGCGCAGCTCGGCCAATGGCAAACCTTTAAGGGTTTCAAAGGTTTTGGTGATTTCACGAGCAAGCAATGCCGGACGCTCGCCACCGAACACCAATTCCATGTCCTGCAGGCATTCAAGGATGCGGTGCGGCGCCTCGTAGAAAATCAGCGTACGCGGCTCTTCCTTAACCAGTTCCAGCCGAGCGCGGCGACCGACAGCCTTGGCCGGCAGGAAGCCTTCAAAGATAAAACGGTCGGACGGCAGACCCGCCGCCGATAACGCCGCGATCAAGGCGCACGCTCCCGGGACCGGCACCACATTGATCCCCGCAGCACGAGCCTGGCGCACCAAGTGATAGCCGGGATCGGAAATCAGCGGTGTGCCGGCATCCGAAATCAGCGCCACATCATCGCCGGCCAGCAGACGCGTAATAAAACGGCTACCTTCATCTCGCTCATTGTGTTCGTGGCAGGCCGCCAGCGGCGTGGAGATGCCGAAATGCTGCATCAACCGCTGGGAGTGGCGCGTATCTTCGGCAGCAATCAGCGCGACCTCGCGCAGGATCTTCAGCGCGCGTGCACTGATGTCGTCCAGGTTGCCGATGGGCGTCGCCACCACATAAAGCGAGCCAGCAGCGGAATTCAAAGCACCTGGAGCAGTCAAAGCGCACACCTCATGATCGGTAAAAGGCGACATTGTAGCGCGTAGCGACACTTGCGATACGCCTCGCCATTCCCGGTTTTTTCTGCCAATTGTGCGGTGCTGCAACATTTGCACGAGCTAAATTGATCGATTCACGCCAGTAACATCGCGCCCCGGCCAGTGCTTGGGTACAATTCCACGCTAATTTGATCGAGTATCAGGAACACTACATGATCGCTTGCCTGCGGCTGTTCACTGCCCTCTGCCTCGCTGCCTTGCTGGCGGCTTGCGCCAGCTCGCCCTCCTCCAGCCTTGGCGAACTTCCACGGACCCCGGATGCCAGCATCGAGCAACTGCTCGATCAGGCCAACCAAAGCAAGGACCCGGAAAAAGCCGCCCTGCTACGCCTGAGCGCTGCTGACCAGGCCTACCGTCAGGGGAATGCCGGTCAATCCGCGCAAATCCTGCAACAGGTCCCGGTCGAGCAACTCAAGCCAGGCCCACAAGTTTTCGCCAGTACCCTGGCGGCAGAACTGGCGATGGTGCGCAATCAGCCCAAAGCAGCGCTGACTGCCTTGAGCCATCCGAGCCTGAAATATCTGGGAGAGCTGCCAGCCGAACAGCAAGTTCGCACTGGCACTGTTCACGCCCGCGCCCTTGAAGCGGATGGCCAGACCCTGGCTGCCGCACGGGAGCGTATTTTCATCGCGCCGATGCTGAGTGGTGAAGCGGCCAGCAAAAACCACGAAGCGATCTGGACCCTGATTGCCTCCCTGCCTACCGACCAATTGCAGCCAAACACCTCCGACGACCTCGGCGGCTGGATGGGCCTGGCATTGGCTGTGAAAACAGCCGGGACGCTGGAGCAACAGCAAGCCGCAATCGATAACTGGCGCGCCCAGAACCCGAAACACCCGGCCGCCGTACATCTGCCGCTGGCACTGACCAATCTCAAGCAACTGGCCAGCCAACCGCTGAACAAGATCGGCCTGCTGCTGCCACAAGACGGCCCGCTGGCATCGGTCGGCAAAGCGTTGCGTGAAGGCTTCATGGCGGCTCACTACCAGGCCCAACAATCCGGGCAGAAGCCACCGGCCATCGAGTTTTATGACAGCTCGAAGCTGACGTCGATGGACGAGTTCTACCGCAAGGCCCAGGCCGATGGCGTGCAACTGGTGATCGGCCCGCTGGAAAAACCACTGGTTAAACAACTCAGCGCTCGCCCGCAATTGCCGATTACCACCCTGGCACTCAATTACAGCGAAGGCGAACAAGGCCCGGCCCAACTGTTCCAGTTTGGCCTGGCTGCTGAAGACGAAGCCCGTGAAGTGTCTCGCCGTGCTCGCGCCGACGGCTTGCATCGCGCCGCCATCATGGTGCCGAAAGGTGAATGGGGCGACCGTGTGCTGCGCGCCTTCAGCCAGGACTGGCAAGCCAACGGCGGCAGCATCGTCGCCACCGAGCGCGTAGACCAACCGGTTCAACTGGCCCAGCAAATCGCTGACATGTTCCAGCTGCGCCAGAGCGAAGGCCGCGCCAAAAGCCTGCAAAGCACTGTCGGCGGGCAGGTAGCAGCCCAGCCCTCGCGTCGTCAGGACATCGAATTCATCTTCCTGGCCGCCACACCGCAACAGGCCCAGCAGATCAAACCGACCCTGAACTTCCAGTACGCCGGCGACGTCCCTGTGTACGCCACGTCCCACGTGTTCAGCGCCAGCGGCGACGTGAATCAGTACAACGACATGAACGGCATCCGCTTCTGCGAAACCCCGTGGTTGCTGGACGCCAACGATCCCCTGCGCAAACAGGTCACGGCTCAATGGCCACAAGCGGCAGGCAGCCTCGGCCGCCTGTACGCCATGGGCGTTGATGCTTACCGTCTGGCACCACGCCTGGGGCAACTCAAGGCCTTGCCGGACAGCCGCATCGCGGGTGAGTCGGGCAGCCTGGGGATGACTGCGAACCAACGCGTCGTGCGCCAGTTGCCATGGGCCCAGTTCGTCAACGGCCAGGTTCAACGCCTGCCGGATACCCCGAACTGATGCCCGACAGGTCACGCCAGCAAAGCGGTAAAGATGCCGAGCGCCATGCGCTCGAGCATCTGCAACAACAAGGTCTGCGCCTGTTGGCGCAGAACTGGCTGTGTAAACGTGGCGAGCTTGATCTGGTCATGCTTGATGGCGATACAGTAGTATTCGTTGAAGTCCGCTACAGAAAAAACACCCAGTGGGGTGGCGCGCTCGATAGCATCGATGAGCGCAAACGGCAGAAACTGATTTTCGCCGCACAGTATTTTCTTCAGCGCGAGTCGCGTTGGGCCAATTCCCCTTGCCGCTTCGACGTGATTGCCATCGACAGCAACGTTGATCAGTTGAACTGGCTGCAGAATGCCTTCGACAGCTGATCGCATGCGTCACGAACCGGACACCTTCACCCAACATTTTTGCTCTTTGCTTTGCGGGCTGCACATTCATGTGCCAAGTAGCCGCGCTAATTAAGGTCACACAGATGGACATGCAATCCCGAATTCGCCAGCTTTTTCAGGCCAGTATCGACACCAAGCAAATGGCGATGGACGTACTTGCACCGCACATCGAGCAAGCCAGCCAAGTGATGGTCAACGCCCTGCTCAATGAGGGCAAAATGCTTTCCTGCGGCAACGGCGGTTCCGCCGGCGATGCACAGCACTTTTCCTCGGAGCTGCTCAACCGCTTCGAGCGTGAACGCCCGAGCCTGCCGGCCATCGCGCTGACTACCGACAGCTCGACAATCACCTCGATTGCCAACGACTACAGCTACAACGAAATCTTCTCCAAACAGATCCGTGCCCTGGGCCAGCCGGGCGACGTATTACTCGCGATTTCCACCAGCGGCAACTCGGCAAACATAATTCAGGCAATCCAGGCCGCACATGATCGCGAAATGATTGTCGTAGCATTGACCGGTCGCGATGGTGGCGGCATGGCGTCACTGCTATTGCACGAAGACGTCGAGATTCGCGTACCGGCCAATGTCACCGCACGCATTCAGGAAGTTCACCTGCTGGCGATCCATTGCCTTTGCGATTTGATCGACAGCCAATTGTTCGGGAGTGAAGAATGACCCCTAATCGCCTAGGCCTACTGACCTTGACCCTGTGCCTCGGCATCAGCGGCTGCACCTCGGTGGTTAATGCCAGCCGTGAAGCGCCGATTGAGGATGACCGTGGCACACGCACCTTCGGCAGCAAAATCGACGACTCCCTGATCGATACCAAAGTCGGTGTAAACGTCGCCAAGGCCGACCCGGCCCTGGACAAGGACTCACACATTGTCGTCACCAGCTTCAACGGCGTGGTACTACTCGCCGGGCAGACACCTCGCGAAGACCTCAAGGTCAAAGCCGAACAGGCCGCTGCCGCTGTTCAACGGGTAAAAACCGTCCACAACGAATTGCAGATTCTGCCGCCCTCCTCTTTACTGGCCCGCCAGAACGACGCGTGGCTGACCACCAAGATCAAGGCCCAGATGCTCACCGATGCCAACATCCCCGGCTCGCGGATCAAGGTTGTGACCGAAAACGGCATCGTCTACCTGTTGGGCCTGCTGACCAAACAGGAAGCCGCTCAGGCGACCAACCTGGTACAAGGCGTTTCAGGTGTACAGAAGATCGTGAAGCTGTTTGAGTACATCGACTGACATCCACCCTGCAAGGAGCACGGCTTGCCGGCAATGGCGCCCTTGAAATCGCCATCAACCTGTAGGAGCACAGCTTGCTGGCGATAGCGCCTTCAAGATCGCCATCGCCGGCAAGCCGTGCTCCTACACGCAATAAAAAAGGCGATCCATCCGGATCGCCTTTTTTATTACTTCACCACTTTCAAACTGGGTCGACCACTGGGACGCGGCGGCTCGCTGTCGGGTGGCGGAAGATCATCATCCGGCTCGATCTCTTCCTCGTCTTCCATAGGCGATTCCAGATCGAACACCATGCCCTGGCCATTCTCCCGGGCGTAAATACCCAGAATCGATGCGATAGGCACGTACAAGGTGTGCGGCACACCGCCGAAACGCCCTTCAAAACTGACCGCCTCGTTATCCATGTGCAGGTGACGCACAGCTTGTGGCGACACGTTCAGGACAATCTGTCCGTCACTGGCAAAACCCTGAGGCACCTGCACCGATGGATATTCGGAATTGACCAGCATGTGCGGGGTGCAATCGTTGTCCACAATCCACTCGTAGAGCGCGCGGACCAGATAAGGTCGACTGGAGTTCATAGCGGCTCCTTAAGCCTTAGCGCATATCGCGTTCGACACCAGACAGACTTGCCTGGAAAGCCTCACGCGCAAACGAGCGCTCCATGTAATCAAGCAGCGGCTTGGCAGGCCGCGGCAGTTCAATACCCAAAATTGGCAATCGCCAGAGTATTGGCAATAGGCAGCAATCCACCAGACTTTGTTCCTCGCTGAGGAAAAATGGCTTGTCGGCGAACAACGGCGACACACCCGTCAGGCTTTCGCGCAACTCTTTACGAGCGACAACGCGGGCGGCTTCCTTGGTCCGCGAATCCAGGATCAGATCCACCAGGCCACACCAATCACGCTGTATACGATGAATCAGCAAACGGCTGTTGGCACGCGCCACAGGATAAACCGGCAGCAAGGGCGGGTGCGGGTAACGCTCATCCAGATATTCCATCACCACGGTCGACTCCCACAACGCCAGGTCACGATCGACCAGGGTGGGCAGGCTTCCGTAAGGGTTCACCTCAATCAGTTTAGGCGGCTGACGACCAGCTTCCACGTAAATGATCTCGGCGCTGACACCCTTCTCTGCAAGTACGATACGCACTCGGTGGGAATAGTGGTCGGCGGGGTCGGAGTAACAGGCCAACCGATTGGTCACGCCCATGGCGGTCCTCCTCGCTTGTAGAAATTATCGAAAGCGGAAAAACGAGCGCGCCCAGAGGGCGCCTCCCGTAACGACTGGTTCACCAGGCTCGTTACACCTTCAGAGGCGCCCTTGGGCGCGCGCGATTAACAGCAATAGCTTGAAGCTTTATCAGTGCACATCTTTCCAGTATTCGCGCTTGAGCAAATAAGCGAATACGAAGAAGAATGCCAGGTACAGCAAAACGTATGTACCTATGCGCTGATGTTGCAGCTTAACCGGGTTAGCCGAGTAAGCCAGGAAGGTTACCAGATTCTTGACCTTCTCATCGAACTGCTCTTGGGTCAAAGCACCGCTTTTCGGCACGATGGTCAACTGATCGCACGCTTCATGGGTCAGCGCCGTACCGGTCAGAGGATCAAATTGCTTCTTGCCGTCTTCGACGATCTGAACCTGCTTGCAACCCACGACCTGACGGCCTTGCAGACCCGCCAGGACGTTAGGCATACCCACGTTCGGGAAGACCTTGTTGTTCACGCCCCATGGACGCGACGGATCTTCGTAGAACGACTTCAGGTAGCCGTAGAGCCAGTCAGTACCACGAACACGAGCCACCAGCGTCAGGTCGGGCGGAGCCGCACCGAACCAGGCCTTGGCGTCCGCCGGCTGCATGCCGATGCTCATGTGGTCGCCAATCTTGGCGCCCGTGAACACCAGGTTCGAGAGCATCAGATCATGGGGAATGCCCAAGTCATCGGCGACACGTTCGTAACGCTGGAACTTGGCGCTGTGGCAACCCATGCAATAGTTGGCAAAGGTACGCGCGCCATCCTGCAGGGCAGCCTTGTCAGAAACGTCGATATCGACCTTTTCCAGCTCGGGACCACCGTGTTCGGCCGCGAAGGACAGGACAGGCAGAGCAGCAAAAATCAGTGCAAAAAATAACTTTTTCATCAGCCAGTCACCCTTTCCGGAACCGGTTTGGTCTTCTCGAGCCTGGTGTAGAACGGCATCAGAATGAAGTAGGCGAAGTACAGGAAGGTGCACACCTGCGACAGCAACGTCCGCTCTGGAGTTGGCGCCAACACGCCCAGCACGCCCAGGATCACGAACGAAATGCAGAACACCCACAGCCAGATCTTGCTCAGCCAGCCTTTGTAGCGCATCGACTTGACCGGGCTACGGTCCAGCCACGGCAGGACGAACAGCACAGCAATGGCGGCGCCCATGGCGATAACGCCCAGGAGCTTGTCCGGAATCGCCCGCAGAATCGCGTAGAACGGCGTGAAGTACCAGACCGGAGCAATGTGCTCTGGGGTCTTGAAGGCGTTCGCCACTTCGAAGTTTGGCTTCTCGAGGAAGTAGCCGCCCATTTCCGGGAAGAAGAACACGATCGAGCAGAAGATGAACAGGAACACCACCACGCCGACGATATCTTTCACGGTGTAGTACGGGTGGAAGGCAATGCCGTCCAGCGGTACGCCGTTTTCGTCTTTGTACTTCTTGATGTCCACGCCGTCCGGGTTGTTCGAGCCGACTTCGTGCAACGCCAGAACGTGCAGCACCACCAGACCGAGAATCACGATTGGCAGGGCAACAACGTGCAAGGCGAAGAAGCGGTTCAGGGTAATCCCGGAAATCAGGTAGTCACCACGGATCCACTGGGTCAGGTCGTTACCGATGACCGGGATCGCACCGAACAGCGAGATGATCACCTGGGCACCCCAGTAGGACATCTGGCCCCACGGCAGCAGGTAACCCATGAAGGCTTCGGCCATCAGTGCCAGGTAGATCAGCATGCCGAACACCCACACCAGCTCACGCGGCTTCTGGTACGAACCGTAGAGCAAGCCACGGAACATGTGCAGATAGACCACGATGAAGAACGCCGAAGCGCCAGTGGAGTGCAGCAGACGCAGGATCGAGCCGTACTCGACGTCGCGCATGATGTATTCGACGGACGCAAACGCCTCTTCCGCCGACGGGGTGTAGCTCATGGTCAGCCAGACACCGGTGACGATCTGGTTGACCAGAACGAGCAATGCCAGGGAACCAAAGAAATAGAAGAAGTTGAAGTTCTTCGGGGCGTAGTACTTGCTGAGATGGTCTTCCCACATTTTGGTCGCGGGAAAGCGCGCATCAACCCAATCCATGAACTTGCTCATCACGCTTTCTCCGTATCGACGCCAATGACAATGATGTCATTGGTCTCATAGGAATGCGGGGGAACTGGCAGGTTCAAAGGCGCAGGTTGCGACTTGTAGACGCGACCAGCCAGATCGTAATGGGAACCGTGGCAAGGGCAGAAATAGCCACCTACCCAGTCCTTGCCCAGATCGGCGGGTGCCACTTCGGGACGGAAGGTCGGAGAGCAACCCAGGTGCGTGCAAATACCGATCAGCAGCAGAATCTCTGGCTTGATCGAACGCAGCTCCGGATCAACATATGTAGGTTGCGTGGAGTTCTTGGAATCCGGATCGGAGAGCTGGCCCTCGATCTTTTTCAGGTTCCCCAGGATTTCCTCGGTACGGCGGACAATGAAAACCGGCTGGCCGCGCCACTCAGCAATCATCTGCTGGCCTGGCTCGATTTTGCTGACATTCACTTTCACCGGTGCACCTGCGGCTTTCGCCTTGGCACTGGGAAACCATGACCCCACGAACGGGACCGCAGCCCCCACCGCTCCTGCAGCACCCACCACGGATGTGGCTGCTACCAAGAAGCGACGCCGGCCTGCATTCACGCCGTCATTGCTCATTCAGTCCTCTCCCATCAGCTTTGTGGCCTGTTAAATCAGGCATCTACTAAGTAAATCTATGTGCTTATAAAAATTTTGCCGAATGGTAATGAAAAGCCCCAATTCTGACAAGGTAATTACCGAGGGGCTCCACTGCCAAGCCTTGTAGTATAGGGGCTCTACGGATGTGGCAAGTTGTCACAGCGCAATTCTTTGATAAATCGCACGCACAAAAAAACGCCCAGCTCCGTGAGGAAACTGGGCGTTCTTTTTTGAACGTGAAAGCGTATTAACGCTTCGAGTACTGCGGACGCTTACGCGCTTTACGCAGACCGACTTTCTTACGTTCAACTTCACGAGCATCGCGAGTAACGAAGCCAGCTTTGCGCAGAGCGCCACGCAGGGTTTCGTCGTACTGCATCAGAGCGCGAGTGATACCGTGGCGGATTGCGCCAGCTTGACCACTTACACCACCGCCGATCACGGTGACGTAGATGTCGAACTTCTCGACAGTCTCAGTCAATTCCAGCGGCTGACGAACTACCATGCGGGCAGTTTCGCGGCCGAAGAAATTATCCAGCGAACGGTTGTTGATGGAGATGTTACCAGTACCCGGACGCAGGAAAACGCGTGCGGTTGCGGTCTTGCGACGGCCAGTGCCGTAATTTTGAGTCGCCGACATAATGAACTATTCCGTTAAAACTTCAGTTCTTGGGGCTGCTGAGCAGTATGAGGGTGTACAGCGCCCGCATAGACTTTCAGCTTACGATACATGTCGCGACCCAGCGGGTTCTTAGGCAGCATGCCTTTGACCGCGGTCTCGATCACGCGCTCAGGGGCTTTAGCGATCAGCTTTTCGAAGTTGATCGACTTGATGCCGCCCGGGAAACCGGAGTGGGAGTAGTAGATTTTGTCGGTGGTTTTAGCACCGGTTACACGAATCTGCTCGGCATTGATAACGACGATGTAATCGCCGGTGTCAACGTGAGGAGTGTACTCAGCTTTATGCTTGCCACGCAGACGGCTCGCGATTTCGGTGGCCAGACGACCCAGGGTCTGACCTGCAGCGTCGACGACAAACCAGTCGCGCTGTACTGTTTCCGGTTTAGCAGTAAAAGTTTTCATTCTTTATAGCCTCAGGGGCCGCCCTGTAAATTAGACGGCGGATCTTACTGAATAGTGCGTACTTTGACAAGTCAAAGGCAGCCGGATACAGACGCTTTCGGGGGCTCGGGTCGGCGCGTCCGTTCAACGGCAAGATTCTTCGGCGGCGGCGCATCACTTCCACTGCAGAAAGAGGTGCGCAATTATGCAGATTGCGAAAAATAATTCAACCTGCTTTTATGATTGTTTTGCTCAAGGAGCACCCGATGGACTATCGCCAGCTAGGCCGAACCAATCTGAATGTGAGTGCCATCTGCCTCGGAACCATGACCTGGGGCGAGCAAAACAGTGAAGCTGAAGCCTTCGCCCAGATTGAACGGGCCAAAAATGCCGGGATCAATTTCATCGACACCGCCGAAATGTACCCGGTGCCACCCAAGGCCGAAACCTACGCCACCACCGAACGCTACATCGGCAATTACTTCAAAAGTCGCGGTGATCGCGCCGACTGGATCCTCGCCAGCAAGATCGCCGGCCCCGGCAACACCATCGATTACATCCGCGACAAGAACCTGCGCCACAACCGCCAGCACATCACAGAAGCCGTAGATGCCAGCCTCAAGCGCTTGCAAACCGACTACATCGATCTGTATCAACTGCACTGGCCCGAACGCAGCACCAATTTCTTCGGCCAATTGGGCTACAAACACAAGAGCGAAGCCAACCTCACGCCGCTGGAAGACACCCTCGAAGCGCTGGACGAGCAGGTCAAGGCCGGCAAGATCCGCCACATCGGCCTGTCCAACGAAACGCCATGGGGCACCATGCGCTTCCTCGCCCTGGCCGAAGCCCGCGGCTGGCCTCGCGCCGTATCAATCCAGAACCCGTACAACCTGCTCAACCGCAGCTTTGAAGTCGGCCTGGCAGAAATCGCCATTCGCGAACAATGCGGCCTGCTCGCTTATTCGCCGCTGGCGTTCGGTTTTCTCTCGGGCAAGTACGAAGGTGGCGCGCGCCCACCGAAAGGCCGCCTGAGCCTCTACAGCCGCTTCAGCCGCTATTTCAATCCACAATCGGAAGCAGCGTGCAGCCGTTACGTCGCCCTGGCCCGTGAACATGGTCTGGACCCGGCGCAGATGGCATTGGCATTCGTGACCCAGCAACCGTTCGTCACCAGCAACATCATTGGTGCAACGACGATGGAACAACTGGAGAGCAACATCGCCAGCTTCGAGCTGAAGCTGTCGGATGAAGTGCTGGAGGGGATTGAGGCGATCCACAAGGACCACCCGAACCCCGCGCCTTGATCGCCTGATAAAAAACCTTCGCGAGCAAGCCCGCTCCCACATTTAACCGAGTTCTCCCATAAGAATGCGGTCGAATGTGGGAGCGGGCTTGCTCGCGAAGGCGTCAGTCCATTCGCTGCAAATTACAGCGACCGCGCAATAATCTCTTTCATGATCTCGTTAGTGCCGGCATAAATCCGCTGCACTCGCGCATCCGCCCACGCCCGGGCAATCGGGTATTCCCACATGAAGCCGTAGCCGCCATGCAACTGCACGCATTCGTCGAGCACCTTGCATTGCAGGTCTGTGCCCCAATACTTGGCCATCGCCGCCGTCGGCACGTCCAGCTTGCCTTGCAAGTGCAGCTCCAGACAGCGGTCAACAAAAACCCGGCCAATCTGGATCTCGGTGGCCATTTCCGCCAGCTTGAAGCGAGTGTTCTGGAAGTCGGCAATCGCTTTGCCAAACGCCTTGCGCTCGCGGGTGTAGTCCAGCGTCCATTGCAACGCAGCTTCAGCGGACGCAAGCCCGCCGACGGCCACGGTGAGGCGTTCTTGCGGCAGTTCCTGCATCAGGTAAGCGAAGCCCATACCGGCCTGTCCCAGCAGGTTTTCCTTGGGGACCCGAACGTCCTGAAAGAACAGCTCCGACGTGTCCTGAGCCTTCATCCCGACCTTTTCCAGACGCTTGCCCTTGTCAAAACCCGGTGTGTCGGCCTCCACCAGAAACAGGCTGGTGCCCTTCGCCCCGGCCTTTGGATCAGTCTTGGCCACGACAATCACAAGGTCCGCCAGAAAGCCGTTGGTGATGAAGGTTTTCGACCCATTGATGACGTACTCGTCGCCATCCAGCACCGCCGTGGTCTTTACCCCTTGCAGGTCGGAACCGGCACCCGGCTCGGTCATGGCGATCGCCGTGACCATCTCGCCCGACACCAGTTTTGGCAGGTATTTGTGCTTCAGCGCTTCACTGCCGTAATGCAGGATATACGGCGCCACGATGTCCGAATGCAGGGAAAAACCGATCCCGGTCAACCCCAGGCGTCCGACCTCTTCGATCACCACCGCGCTGTACAAAAAGTCTGCCCCCAGCCCGCCGTATTCCTCCGGCAAGTGCGAGCACAGCATCCCCGCCTCCCCTGCCTTGTTCCAGAGCTTGCGGTCGATAAAGCCTTGTTTTTCCCATTGTGCATGGAACGGCACGGCTTCTTTTTCGAGGAACGTTCGCACGCTGTCGCGAAAGAGTTCGTGCTCGGAACTGAACAAGGTTCTGGGGATCATGCGGCACCTGTCGTTATTGTTAGAGGACTTGACCTCCAGAGACTAAGCCTCGCGTCCGACACAGGACACTGGACACATCCGACAAAAAATAAGACGATCCAGCCGTTTGATGACCACTTTCCCTTATAAAAATAAAGTTGAATTATGTCTAAGCAAGTCTCCACGCCCCTGCGGCGCGTCAGCATCCTGGCGATCGACCGGGTTTTCGCTTCCACCCTCATGCAAGCCAAGGATTTCTTCCATCTGGCCAGCCTGCGCTATGGAAAACAGCTGGGCCAGGGCCTGACGCCGACCTTCGAAACCCGTCTGGTCAGCCCCGATGGCAAACCGGTGAACAGCTTCAGCGATGTGATCATTCCAGTGGACGGCGGCCTGGAAAATGCCGATGTCATCATCCTCCCTGCCTTCTGGGACGACTTCGACACCCTCTGCAAACGTTATCCACAGGTCCTGCCATGGCTACGCGAGCAACACGCTCGCGGCGCGGTGTTGTGCGGCGAAGCGACCGGGGTGTTCTGGCTCGCAGAGGCGGGCCTGCTCAACGGCAAGGAAGCGACCACTTACTGGCGTTTTTTCAACGCTTTCGCCGAGCGCTTCCCACAGGTTCAGCTCAATCAGGACAAACACCTGACCGACGCCGACAACCTGTATTGCGCTGGCGGCACCACCTCGGCCTGCGACCTCTACATCTACCTGATCGAGCGCTTCTGCGGCGCCAACGTATCGCAAGCCGTGGCGCGGGACATTCTGTATGAAGTCCAGCGCAGCTATTCACCGGGGCGCATCGGTTTTGGTGGGCAGAAGCTGCACCAGGACGTGATCATCCTGCAGATCCAGCACTGGCTCGAAGACCATTTCGCCGACAAATTCCGTTTTGAAGACGTGGCCCGCGAACATGGCATGAGCATTCGCAACTTCATGCGCCGCTTCCAGACCGCGACCGGCGACAAGCCCCTGCATTACTTGCAACGCCTGCGCATCGAAACAGCCAAGGGCTTGCTGTCCGGCAGCCGCAAGAGCATCAAGACCATCAGCTATGAGGTCGGTTACGACGATGCGAGCTTCTTTGCGCGCCTGTTCCGTCAACACACCGAACTTTCCCCGAACCAGTATCGGCAGCAGTTTCAGCAGGCGGCTTAGTCTTCAGCGCATAAAAAAGGGCCTGCATTTGCAGGCCCTTTTTATTTACCGAATCTGTTTAAGGCTTATGCGCCCGAGACAGGAATTCGTGGGACTGCATCTCCAGCAGACGGCTGAGCGTGCGCTGGAACTCGAAGTTCAAGCGGCCGCCGGTGTAGAGGTCTTTAAGCTCGACTTCGGCAGAAATGATCAGTTTGACGTTACGGTCGTAGAACTCGTCGACCATGTTGATAAAGCGACGGGCGATATCATCAGTGGTGACACTCATCTGCTCGACATTGCTGAGCAATACGGCGTGGAAAATCTTGCCCAATTCGATGTAATCGTTCTGGCTACGCGGGCCATCGCACAGTTCACGGAAGTCGAACCAGGCCACGTCATCGCAGGTGCGCACGGCACGGATAGCGCGATTCTCGATCATCAGCACGTCGTTTTCGACCGCTGCCGTGCATTCCGGCGTCAGCGCACGGAAGCTCTTGCGCAGGCTTTCCTGAGCGGCTTCATCCAGCGGAAAGTGGAACAGCTCCGCTTGTTCAAGGTGACGCAGACGGTAGTCAACGCCGCTGTCGACGTTGACGATGTCGGTGTTCTGCTTGATCAGCGCGATGGCCGGCAGGAAGCGCGCACGTTGCAGACCGTCCTTGTACAGACCGTCCGGCACGATGTTCGAAGTCGCGACCAGGGTCACGCCGTTCTTGAACAGTTCTTCCATCAAGGTGCCGAGAATCATGGCGTCGGTGATGTCGGAAACGAAGAATTCATCGAAGCAGATCACTCGCGACTCATCGGAGAAACGCTTGGCGATGATGGTCAGCGGGTTCTTTTCGCCGCCGAGGGTCTTCATCTCTTCGTGCACACGCTTCATGAAGCGGTGGAAGTGAGTACGGGTCTTTTCCTTGAACGGCAGCGCTTCGAAGAAGGTGTCGACCAGGTAAGTCTTGCCGCGACCCACGCCGCCCCAGAAGTACAGGCCCTTGACCGGCGCCTGCTCTTTCTTGCCAAACAGTTTGCCGAATAGGCCCGGCTTGCTCTGCGAGGCCGCGACCAGATCGTCGTACAGGCGCTGCAAATGGCGCACGGCAGTTTCCTGCGCGGCGTCATGGAAGAATTCCGGGCGCTTCAGATCAGCTTGATATCGTTCTAGGGGCGTCATAATTCGTTAGCAAGGCAACAAAAACGGGCCGTCACTGTAGCGACGGCCCGGGGGAATGGCAATCGGCCCTTGGTCGGGTCGAGCCGCTGATTTATTCCTGAACCGGCGTCAACGCAACGCGCAGGGCGTCGATGGCGACGTCACGCGCGGCGCTGTCGGCGAATGCCGGGCTATCTGCCACGCACTCGCCTTCCAGCCAGACGCTGAAGCTCAGGTCTTCGCTGCGCACGTCCAGAGGCTGGCCCGCTTGCAGTTGCTTGGTCACTTGGCCTGCGGTTTTGCCGTCGGCGAAGTTGCGCGACAACAGCAGTTGCTCGCCATCGGCCGCCAGCAAACGGAAGCGGAAACTGCCGTCGTCTTCGCGGAAGCTGACAAAACGTGCAGCTTTCGCGGCTTTTTTCTTGGTGGTGGCGGCGACTTGAGTCTGGGCCACGAAAGAACGCAGGCCGACCGCTTCACGCAATTCGTTGAGGAACGGCGTCGCTACTGCACGGGCCTTTTTGGCACCCACTTGCAGCATGTCTTCCAGGTCCGCCGGGCGTTCGATCAGCTGGTGATAACGCTCGCGGGACTCGCCCAGTTCGCTGTCCAGCAATTGGAACAGACGATTCTTCGCCTCACCCCAACCCAGACCCTGCAACAGTTCGCTGCGGAATTCGTCGGCCTGAGCCGGCGTAGCAAACGCCTGGAACAAGGTAAACAAGTGCGAATTGTCCGGGTCCTTGGCTTCGCCCGGCGCGCGCGAATCGGTGACGATCCGCGAAATGGCGTCCTTCATCTCTTTGGCGCTGCTGAACAACGGGATGGTGTTGTCGTAGCTCTTCGACATCTTGCGACCGTCGAGGCCTGGCAGCGTGGCAACGCTTTCTTCGATCAGCGCTTCAGGCATGGTGAAGAATTCTTTGCCCTGACCGAACAGGTGGTTGAAGCGTTGGCCGATGTCGCGGGCCATTTCCACGTGCTGGATCTGGTCACGACCGACCGGCACCTTGTGCGCGTTGAACATCAGAATGTCCGCCGCCATCAGCACCGGGTAGCTGTACAAGCCCATGGTGATGCCGGCGTCCGGGTCTTCGCCGGTCTCGACGTTCTTGTCCACCGAAGCCTTGTAGGCATGGGCGCGGTTGAGCAGGCCCTTGGCGGCAACGCAGGTCAGCAGCCAGGTCAGCTCGGGGATTTCTGGGATGTCGGACTGGCGATAGAACGTCACGCGGTCCACATCCAGGCCACCGGCCAGCCAGGTCGCGGCGATTTCCAGACGCGAGCGCTGGATGCGCAGCGGGTCATCGCATTTGATCAGGGCGTGGTAGTCGGCCAGGAAGTAGAACGAATCGGCATTGCTGTCACGGCTGGCGACAATCGCCGGGCGGATGGCGCCGGCGTAGTTGCCCAAGTGTGGCGTGCCGGTAGTGGTGATGCCGGTGAGGATACGGGTACGAGTCGTCATGGGTAATCGCTTGTCAGACTGCAATCAATTCGAAAGACGCGGCAGGATCAGATCCTTGAGATCGGTCAGCTTGCCATGAAAAAAGTGTCCGCATTCTGCCACTTTCAGCAGCTCATGGGGACGCTCGAGTTTTTCGGACCAGTCGTAGACGGCTTGCGGGTCGATCACTTCGTCGGTTTCCGGTTGGATCAGGGTCAACTGGCCCTGATGCGGCAGTTGATCCTGATCGCCCAGCCGCATGACTGCCGGTGCGACCATGAACACATGTTTCAGCTGTTCACCGTTGGCTTCCAGGCGTCCACCGAGACTGGCGGCAACAAAACCGCCGAACGAGAAACCGAACAGGGTCAGTGGCAAATCTGGATGTTTGGCCCGCAGCCATTCGGCCGCGGCTTGAGCATCGTCGACTTCACCGGTGCCCATGTCGTGGGTGCCTTCGCTGGCACCGACGCCACGGTAGTTGAAACGCAAAGTAATCAAACCGGCGTCACGCGCAGTACGCTGTAAGGTCGAGACCACTTTGTTGAGCATGGTGCCGCCCTGCACCGGGTTCGGATGGCAGATCAGCGCAATGCCGCACGGCTGCTCATTATCAAGATAAAGGGCTTCCAGTTGACCCACCGGGCCATCAATCACTACAGGGGTTTCGCGCATAAGCAAGGAAGGAACTCCGTGACCTCGAATCGGGTCGACTCGTCTAGCAAATTGTCTGTGCCAATCTATTGCGAGTGAATCGCGGTATACAGCGCAGGTTCGAGCCGTTAACGTAAAGCAAAGCCGTTTATAGAGGAAGGACTCGTGGAACACTCGCTCTTAGTTTGGTTGTTACCGACTCTTGCCCTGGTTGTGGGTGTCGCCATTGGATTCCTGATCGCTCGCCTGGTGCCGAATGCCGCGCCGAGCAGCACGCAACGTCAGCTGGATGACATTCAGGAACGTTTCGACAGTTATCAGAACGAGGTGGTCACCCACTTCAACAGCACTGCAAACCTGGTCAAAAAACTGACTGCGAGCTATCAGGAAGTTCAGGATCATCTCGCCGAGGGTGCCAATCGCCTGGCCCTGGACGAGCAGACTCGCCAACGATTGCTGGCTGCCCTGCACGCCGACGCAGCAGTAGCCCCACGGGAGCGTCTGACGCCGCCGCGCAATCAGGAGCCGCCTCGCGACTACGCACCCAAGACCCCGAACGCGCCGGGCATGCTCGATGAGCATTACGGCCTGAAGAAGTAATCAGGTTTCGCGCGACACAAAAAAGCCCGCCCGATCTGTTGAGGATCGGGCGGGCTTTTTTACGCCTGGGGTTCAGTCAGGTTGGTAAAGGGATTGCGCTTATTGCACGGCACCATACTGCTGACCCGGGATCGCCTTCAAGTTGACTTCAACGCGACGGTTCTGTGCCCGACCGTTGGCATCACCGTTGCTGGCAATCGGGTTATCCGGGCCGGCACCGCGAGCCGAGAGGTTGGCACCGCTCACACCCTGCGAAGTCAGGTAGGTCGCCACGCTCTGCGCACGACGCTGGGACAGGTCCATGTTGTGCTGACGTGCACCGGTGCTGTCGGTGTAGCCGACAATCTCGATCTGGTTCTGGTTGAACTCTTTGAGCGAGCCCGCCAGGTTGTTCAATGGCTGATAGAAACCTGGGGCAATGTTCGCCGAATCCGTCGCGAACGTAATGTTGCCTGGCATGATCAGTTTGATCTGGTCACCCTGGCGCTGCACTTCAACCCCGGTGTTGGCCATGCTGGCACGCAGCTTTTTCTCTTGCTGGTCGGCGTAGTAGCCATAACCGGCGGCGGAAGCACCCACCACTGCTGCGCCGATCAACGCGCCCTTGCCACGGTTATCGTGGTTGATGGCGGCACCCGCCAAAGCGCCGGCCAAGGCGCCGAGACCGCCGTACTTGGCGGTTTTGCTCATGCCTTGGGAGCCGCTATCAGCCTGACCCTGGCTTTGGCCATTGTAAGGGTTGGGCGAGGCGCAGCCAGACAGCAAGGCCACTGCAGTAGCGACAATAATCAAACGACGCGTGGTGAACATTAAGAGCTCCTACTTTTTTGCATTCTATGGTGCAACGGACTTAAGCATTGGACCTTTGCGGGCGTTGGATCGCCTCGCCGGTCAAAAATTCCCTGTGTTACAAATCAGGCTCGCACAAACGGATTTTCGCGCATTTCATCACCCAAACGCGTGTCCGGACCATGGCCGGTCACCACCGTCGCGTCTTCGTCAAGGGTATACAGCCGCTGCTTGATCGACCGCACGATGGTCGCCTGATCGCCTCCCCACAAATCCGTGCGCCCGACTCCGCGACGGAACAACGTGTCTCCGGCGATCAGCAGCTTGGCCTCTGAAAACCAGAAACTCATGGAGCCTGGCGTATGACCCGGCGTGTGCAACGCCACGCCACACCCGCAGGCCAGTTCTTCATCATCGGCCAACCATCGGTCCGGCGATGGCACCGGTGTGTAAGGCACACCAAACATCTGACACTGCATCTCCAGGTTGTCCCAGAGGAATTGATCTTCTTTATGCAGGTGCAGGGTGGCGCCGGTTTTCTCCTTCAACTGACCGGAGGCCAGGAAATGATCAAGGTGCGCGTGGGTGTGGATGATACTGACCACCTTCAAGCCCAGTGCGTCGAGGCGCGCCAGGATCAGTTCATGGTTGCCACCCGGGTCGACCACGATCGCTTTTTTGCTGATCGGGTCGCCGATGATCGTGCAGTTGCACTGCAAAGGGCCGACGGGGAAGGTTTCGCGAATGAGTGCAGGGGTTGTAACGGTCATGGGAACTCGATGGCCTGTATCAGACAGTAGGCAGTCACGGTGACTCAGGATTCTACGCCACTCGCCGATACAGTTCGCCAGGCCAATTACTTGACGTCAGCAAAAAAAAGTAGTGGCCAGATGATGTCAACCGTGCCGATTCTGGTGCAGAATTGTACTTTTGTAGCGGCCGCACCCAGGAAGGGCCGCAGCGCACTCAGGAATTTCGCATGCCTTCTCCTTCTGGTTACTCGTTTAGCTTAAATTCGTCACTAACCGGCAACAAAGCAGTCGACAGCCTGCTGGCCGGATCCTACTGGCTGGGTTCCAACTGGACCATCGGCGGTCCGACAAACCTGAGCTATAGCTTTGTTGCTCCGAACACGTCTTACTTCGTGACCAACTACAGCCCGGATAACGAGTACAAGGCGATTTACACCCTGAGTTCAGATCAGCGCGGTGCGGTTATCAATGCGCTGGGGGCCTGGAGTTCCGTTGCCAACATCAACTTCACACAGACCACCGACGACATCACCAATGTCGGTGATTTGCGATTTGGTGGTTACTCGCTGATGAAGGACCAGGCGGCTGCCTGGGCATACATTCCCTCAATTCGCCCAAGGGCGGAGACGTATGGATCGGTGATCCAAGTGATCCATACCCGATCAAAGGTTCCTACGATTACCTGACCGTCATCCACGAAATCGGTCATGCAATCGGTCTGAAACATCCGTTTTCGCCCAATGCGTTGAACTCCACAATACTTGACCCGTCGCTGGACGATGTCCGCTACACGGTCATGAGTTACAACAGCAACTATTCCTATCTGCCGACGACACCGATGCTTCTGGACATCGTTGCCATCCAGGCACTGTATGGTGCCAACACCCATAACCAGGCGGGCGATACTGTCTATCGCTGGGACTACTACAAAAGCGTATTCGAGACCATCTGGGATTCGGGTGGTACCGACACGATCGATGCGAGCAACCAACTGAGCGGCGTCAGCCTGGACTTGAATGAGGGCGCGTTCAGTTCGATCGGTATCGCCTTCGACTACTACGCAGACGGGACCACCTACTCCTTCAACAGTGGACTTGCGATTGCTTACGGCAGTCAGATCGAAAACGCCACAGGTTCAACGTTCAACGATGTCTTGAAAGGCAATGCCCTGAACAATGTCCTGGATGGCGGAACCGGTGCAGACCGCATGTATGGCGGTGCAGGCAACGATACTTACATCGTCGACAACAAAGATGACGTGGTCGTCGAGACGGGGTCTTCTCCCCTGGAAATCGATTCGGTTTTGTCCACCGTCAGCTACAACCTCGCCTTCAGCCCCTATGTCGAGAACCTTACGCTGCTGACCAATGGCAACCTCAATGCCACCGGCAACGCCTCGAACAACACACTCACAGGTAACGCCGGCAATAACATCCTCGATGGTGGCACCGGGGCAGACACGCTTATCGGTGGTGCAGGCAATGACACTTACATCGTCGACAACATCGGCGATGTCATCATCGAAACCAGCACCCTGGTGAGCGAAATCGACACCGTGCTGGCCTCGGCGAGCTTTACTTTGAGCGCCAACCTGGAAAACCTGACGCTTACCGGCACCGACCTCGCTTTTGCTATCGGTAACACGCAGGACAACGTGTTGACTGGCAATGCTGGCAACAACATCCTCAATGGCGCCGCCGGTATCGACACGATGATCGGTGGCAAAGGCAGTGATGAATACATCCTCGACCAGAGCATTGAACTGACCCTGGTTCAGGAAAATGTCGGCGAAGGCACCGATACGCTTTACCTCACCTACGACGCGAACGCCCAGAACAGCCTCGTCGACATGAACGTGGCCACCCTGCAAAACTTCGAAAACGTTCAGGTGTTGGGCTCCGGTGCATTTAACGTCACCGGCAACGACCAGGACAACACCCTGACCGGCAATGCCTCTGCCAACACATTGATAGGGGGGTTGGGCAACGACACCCTCAATGGTGGTGCCGGTGCCGATACGCTGGTCGGTGGGGTCGGCAACGACACCTACATCTTTGCCGACGCTGCGGACACGGTGATCGAAGCCGAAAACGAAGGCACCGACCTGGTCCAGACCAACGTCAGCTACACCCTGGCCGCCAATGTCGAGAACGGCCAACTGCTGGGCAGCGCGCAGGTCAACCTGACCGGCAACAATCTGAACAACAGCCTCACCGGCAACAGCGCAAACAATATCCTCGATGGCGGCGCCGGTGCAGACATCATGGAAGGCGGTGCCGGTAACGACACCTATTACGTAGACAACGTCGGCGACGTGGTCACCGAATACATTGTCTTCCCCGACCAAGTCGATACGGTGATTGCCTCTATCGATTACACCTTGGGCAATAACGTCGAGAACCTGACCCTCACCGGCAGCGCCAACCTCAACGGTACCGGCAACAACCTCAATAACATCATCACCGGCAACAACGGCAACAACATCCTCAATGGTGGTGCGGGCACCGACTGGTTGATCGGCGGCACCGGTAATGACACCTACATCGTCGACAGTGCCGGCGATATCGTCAGCGAGACCAGCACCCTGGTCGGCGAGATCGACAGCGTGCTGTCCTCGGTAACCTTCACCCTGGGCGCCAACGTCGAAAACCTGACCCTTGCCGGCAGTGCCAACATTGATGCGATCGGCAACACCCAGAACAACGTCCTGACCGGCAACGCCGGGAACAATACCCTCAATGGTCAAGAGGGTGCAGACACCATGGACGGAGGTGCTGGTAATGACGCCTATATGGTGGACAACATCGGCGACGTGGTCATCGAGCAAGGCACCTCGGCCTCGGAAGTCGACACGGTTTACAGCTATGTGGATTACACCCTGGGCGCCAATGTCGAGAACCTGAGCCTGATCGGCGCCAACATCAGCGGCACTGGCAACAGCCTTAACAACGTCCTCAAAGGCAGCGCCGGCAACAACATCCTGGATGGCGGCATAGGTGCCGACTTTATGGCCGGCGACACCGGCAATGACACGTACATCGTCGACAACCTCGGCGATGTGGTCAGCGAAACCAGCACCCTGGCCGGCGAGATCGACACTGTGCAGTCCTCAGTGGGCTTCACACTCGGCGCCAACCTGGAAAACCTGACGCTCACCGGCAACGCCAACATCAATGGTACCGGCAATAACCTCAATAACACGTTGATCGGCAACGCCGGCAACAACGTTCTTTTCGGTGGTGCAGGCGCCGACTTCATGGCCGGTGGTACCGGCGAAGACACTTACTACGTCGAAAACGTCGGCGATGTTGTCAGCGAAACCAGCACCCTGGCCGGCGAAATCGACACTGTGTTTTCCTCGGTGACCTTCACCCTGGGCGCCAACGTCGAGACCCTGATCCTCAGCGGCAATGCCAACCTCAACGGTTATGGCAACAACCAGAGCAACGCACTGTCCGGCAACGCCGGCGACAACATCCTCGACGGCATGGCCGGTGCGGACACCCTGGATGGGGGGGCCGGCAACGACAGTTACGTGGTGGACAACGTCGGTGACGTGATCATCGAGCAAGGCACCTCGGCCACGGAAATCGACACGGTCTATTCCTACATCGATTACACCCTGGGCACCAACGTCGAGAACTTGAGCCTGATCGGCGCCAACATCAGTGGCACTGGCAACAGCCTCAACAACACACTCAAAGGCAGCGCTGGCAATAACACCCTGGATGGCGGTGCGGGTGCCGACTTCATGGCCGGCGACACCGGCAATGACACCTACATCGTCGACAACCTCGGCGATGTGGCCAGCGAAACCAGCACCCTGGCTGACGAGATTGACACCGTGCGCTCGTCGGTAAGCTGGAGCCTGGGCGCCAACCTGGAAAACCTGACCCTTACCGGCAGCGTCGACCTCACTGGCAGCGGCAACAGCCTCAACAACGTGCTGACCGGTAACGACGGCAACAACGTTCTGGACGGTGGCCTCGGGATCGACACGATGATCGGTGGCCGGGGCAACGATGCCTATGCCCTCGATCAGAGTGCGGAACTGGGACTGCTACAGGAAAACAGCAACGAAGGCATCGACACCCTTTACCTCGCCTACAACGCAACAGCCCAGGGCAGCGTCGTCAATCTGAGCGCGAGCAACTTGCAGAACGTCGAAAATGTCGTTCTGGTAGGGACAGGGGCCTTTACCGTCATTGGCAACACGCTCGACAACGCCCTCACCGGCAACGCATCCAGCAATACGCTATCGGGTGGTGCGGGCAACGACATACTGGACGGTGGCGCAGGCGCCGACAGCTTGTCGGGTGGGACGGGCAACGATATCTACATCGTCGATAACATTGCCGACGCCGTGGTCGAAGGCGCCAATGAAGGTGTTGACCTGGTAAAAACCACCGTCAGCTATACCCTTTCCGACAACATCGAAAACCTGACCCTGACTGGCAATGCCAGCCTCAATGGCTATGGCAACAGCCTGAGCAACGTGCTGACCGGCAACGCCGGCGACAACATCCTCGACGGCATGGCCGGCGCGGACACCCTGGACGGCGGTGCTGGCAACGATGCCTACGTGGTCGACAACATCGGCGACGTGGTCATCGAGCAAGGCACCTCGGCCACGGAAATCGACACGGTCTACTCCTACATCGATTACACCCTGGGCAACAACGTCGAGAACCTGAGCCTGATCGGCGCCAACCTCAACGGCACCGGCAACAGCCTCAACAACACCCTCAAAGGCAGCGTCGGCAACAACACCCTCGATGGCGGCGCGGGTGCCGACTTCATGGCCGGCGACACCGGCAATGACACCTATGTCGTCGACAACTTCGGCGATGTGGTCAGCGAAACCAGCACCCTGGCCGGCGAGATCGACACCGTGCGCTCGTCGGTGAACTGGACCCTGGGCGCCAACCTGGAAAACCTGACCCTCACCGGTAGCGCCGACCTCAATGGCAGCGGCAACACCCTGAACAACGTGCTGACCGGGAACGACGGCAACAACATTCTGGACGGTGGTCTCGGCATCGACACGATGATCGGCGGCCGGGGCAACGATGCCTACGCTCTCGACCAGAGTGCGGAACTGGGACTGGTGCAGGAAAATGCCAACGAAGGGACCGACACCCTCTACCTCACCTTCAATGCGAGCCAGAGCAGCGTGGTCGATCTGGGCCAGAGCAACCTGCAAAACGTTGAAAACGTCCTGCTACTGGGCACCGGCGCCTTCATGGCTTACGGCAACAGCCTGGACAACACGATCACTGGCAACGCCAGCGACAACATCCTCGACGGCAAGGCTGGCGCGGACACCCTGATCGGGGGCGCCGGCAACGACGCCTATGTGGTGGATAACGCCGGTGACGTGATCGTCGAACAAGGCACCTCGGCCACGGAAATCGATACGGTCTACTCCTACATCGATTACACCCTGGGCGCCAATGTCGAGAACCTGAGCCTGATCGGCGCCAACCTCAACGGCACCGGCAACAGCCTCAACAACACCCTCAAAGGCAGCGTCGGCAACAACACCCTCAATGGCGGCGCGGGTGCCGACTTCATGGCCGGCGACACCGGCAATGACACGTATATCGTCGACAACCTCGGCGATGTGGTCAGCGAAACCAGCACTCTGGTCGGCGAGATCGACAGCGTGCAGTCCTCGGTGACCTTCACCCTGGGTGCCAACGTCGAGAACCTGACCCTCACCGGCAGCGCCAATCTCTATGGCTATGGCAACAACCTGAACAACGTGCTGACAGGCAATGCCGGCGACAACATCCTCGACGGCATGGCGGGTGCGGACACCCTGGATGGCGGTGCCGGCAACGACAGCTACGTGGTCGACAACGTCGGTGACGTGATCATCGAGCAAGGCACCTCGGCCTCGGAAATCGACACGGTCTATTCCTACATCGATTACTTCTTGGGTGCCAACCTCGAGAACCTGACCCTGATCGGTGCCAACCTCAGCGGTACCGGCAACAGCCTCAACAACGTCATTAAAGGCAGCGCCGGCAACAACATCCTCGATGGCGGAGCGGGTGCCGACTTCATGGCCGGCGACACCGGCAATGACACTTACATCGTCGACAACCTCGGTGATGTGGTCAGTGAAACGAGCACCCTGGCCAGTGAGATTGACACCGTTCGGTCGTCGGTAAACTGGACCCTGGGCGCCAACCTGGAAAATCTGGCTCTCACCGGCAGTGCCGACCTCATCGGTATTGGCAACAGCCTCAACAATACGATGATCGGAAACGCTGGTAATAACACTCTGGATGGTGGTGCAGGCGTCGACTTCCTGGCCGGCGGCACCGGCAACGACACCTATTTTGTCGACAACGTGGGCGATATCGTCAGCGAAACCAACACTCTGATCAGCGAGATCGACAGCGTGCGGTCCTCGGTGACCTTCACCCTGGGCGACAACGTCGAGAACCTGACCCTCACCGGCAATGCCAGCCTCAATGGCTATGGCAACAGCCTGAGCAACGTGCTGACCGGCAACGCCGGCGACAACATCCTCGACGGCATGGCCGGCGCGGACACCCTGGACGGCGGTGCTGGCAACGATGCCTACGTGGTCGACAACATCGGCGACGTGGTCATCGAGCAAGGCACCTCGGCCACGGAAATCGACACGGTCTACTCCTACATCGATTACACCCTGGGCAACAACGTCGAGAACCTGAGCCTGATCGGCGCCAACCTCAACGGCACCGGCAACAGCCTCAACAACACCCTCAAAGGCAGCGTCGGCAACAACACCCTCGATGGCGGCGCGGGTGCCGACTTCATGGCCGGCGACACCGGCAATGACACCTATGTCGTCGACAACCTCGGCGATGTGGTCAGCGAAACCAGCACCCTGGCCGGCGAGATCGACACCGTGCGCTCGTCGGTGAACTGGACCCTGGGCGCCAACCTGGAAAACCTGACCCTCACCGGTAGCGCCGACCTCAATGGCAGCGGCAACACCCTGAACAACGTGCTGACCGGGAACGACGGCAACAACATTCTGGACGGTGGTCTCGGCATTGACACGATGATCGGCGGCCGGGGCAACGATGCCTACGCTCTCGACCAGAGTGCGGAACTGGGACTGGTGCAGGAAAATGCCAACGAAGGGACCGACACCCTCTACCTCACCTTCAATGCGAGCCAGAGCAGCGTGGTCGATCTGGGCCAGAGCAACCTGCAAAACGTTGAAAACGTCCTGCTACTGGGCACCGGCGCCTTCATGGCTTACGGCAACAGCCTGGACAACACGATCACTGGCAACGCCAGCGACAACATCCTCGACGGCAAGGCTGGCGCGGACACCCTGATCGGGGGCGCCGGCAACGACGCCTATGTGGTGGATAACGCCGGTGACGTGATCGTCGAACAAGGCACCTCGGCCACGGAAATCGATACGGTCTACTCCTACATCGATTACACCCTGGGCGCCAATGTCGAGAACCTGAGCCTGATCGGCGCCAACCTCAACGGCACCGGCAACAGCCTCAACAACACCCTCAAAGGCAGCGTCGGCAACAACACCCTCAATGGCGGCGCGGGTGCCGACTTCATGGCCGGCGACACCGGCAATGACACGTATATCGTCGACAACCTCGGCGATGTGGTCAGCGAAACCAGCACTCTGGTCGGCGAGATCGACAGCGTACGCTCTTCGGTAAGTTGGACCTTGGGCGCCAACCTGGAAAACCTGACCCTCACCGGCAGTGCCGACCTCACTGGCAGCGGCAACAGCCTCAACAACGTGCTGACCGGCAACGACGGCAACAACGTTTTGGACGGTGGCCTCGGTACCGACACGATGATCGGCGGCAAGGGCAACGATGCCTACGCTCTCGACCAGAGTTCGGAACTGGGACTGGTGCAGGAAAACGCCAATGAAGGGACCGACACCCTTTACCTCACCTTCAATGCAACGGCCCAGGACAATGTGGTCAATTTGTCTACAAGCAACCTGGTCAACGTTGAAAACGTTATGTTACTGGGCACCGGTGCCTTCACGGCCCTGGGCAACAGCCTGAATAACTCGATCACCGGCAACGGCCAAAACAACATCCTCGACGGTGGCGCGGGTGTCGATACCCTGACCGGTGGTGCTGGTGGCGATACGTTCGTGTTCGGTGCCGTCAACCAAATGGGCACCGGCGCCAGCCGCGACGTCATCACTGACTTCAGCAGTCTGCAAGGCGATAAAATCGATCTGACGAAGTTCGATGCCAACCTGCTGCAGGGTGGTTTCAACGGTTTCACCTTTATCGGTGCCAATGACTTCACCGGCGCAGGACAAGTGCGTTTCATCGATCACGTGTTGTCGGGCAACGTCAGTGGCAACGCGGGGGCAGACTTCGAAATCCAGTTGGTGGGCGTCAACACGCTCAACGCCAACGATCTGGTGGCGTAAACCTCGATAGAAAGACCCGACCTGTCGAACAGGTCGGGTATACAAACAAAAACGCCCCGACTTGATCGGGGCGTTTTTTGTTTCAAGTGCACTGTTTTCGGCTAAACCAACACGCCTAATGCCTTCGCCCGTGCCACCGCCTGCGTACGCCGTTCCACCCCAAGCTTGCTGTTGATATGACTCGCATGGGTTTTAACCGTGTGCAGCGAAATGAACAGCTGGTCGCTGATTTGTTGATTCGAGCACCCTTGGGCAATCAGCTGAAGAACCGCCAATTCACGCGCGCTGAGCTGCTCTGCCCCCGAACACGACTCCACTGTCGGACGAAGGGCCACCGACGGTAGTTTTTCTGCAAGTTGCTGCGAAACATCCGTCGCAGCACTCAATTGCAGTTGCCCACGCAGCCAGCACGGATGTTCAGCCAGCAACCCGTCGAACGGTTGCAAGGCGCCACCGGTCGCCGCTTCCAGCGCCTGGGCCAGTGCCTTGCGGGCCTCGGGTTCGCGCCCGCTGGCCAAAAACAAGGTGACTTTTTGAGTCAGTGCCAAGGTGCAGAGCATTTGTCGGCCAGATTGCTGCCCATGCTCGAGCAATGCATTCAACCGCCCTTCGGCGATCATCAATTGCCCTTGAATGACGTCCAGCAAGGCTTGCTGTAACTCGATATGCAGCGGCAACTGTGGATGGAATTCCGGTGGCGCTGCGGCGTGCTCACCGGTGTAGGTCTGCCCCAGGCGCGCCAGCCAGGCTTCGGCCAGATCGGTGCGCCCCTGGGCCAGCCATAGTTCACATTTGACTAGGGTAATCATTGCCAGATAGTAAATCGGTGGCACGTCCCAGATGTGCATCAGGCGCTCGGCCTCGGCCAGTTCGGCGAAGGCGTTGGCGAACTCGCCGCTGCTGCCCTCAAGCCGGGCGATCACACAATGGCCGATGAGCACGCTGATGTCGCGACAGGCACGCGCTTCACTCAGACCCGCTTGCAAGCGCGACCGAGCGGCTTGCGGTTGCATGCGCAAGGCCAGCAAGAGCCCTTCGTATAACGTCAGCCGTGCACGTACCGCGTAAAGTCGTTGTGGGGATAACCCTTGCAGGCGTTGCAACCCCTGACGGACCTCTTGCAACGAGCGCAGGATTTCCCCGCGCGCCTGCAACACACGGGCGCGATCGTAATGGGCCAGTGCTTCAAACAACGGGTTGCCGACCCTTTGTGCCAATTCCAGCGACTCTCGATTCAAACTGCGCGCGCGCCACAAATCGCCGTCGGCAATGGCCAGGTTGGACAGGGTCGAGAGGCACATCAAGCGTTGTCCGTAGCGCTTGGCCGGCAGGCTCTGCAGCGCTTCGGTGCAATAGAGCAGCGTCAGTTCGCGATTGCCACGCCCCCGGGCGATGATGCCACTCAGGGCCAGCCACTGCGCCAGCATCGACTTCTGCGCAGTGGCCGAAGGGGCCGGCAGGAAGCGACTCAAGTGAGCCGCCAGTTCCTGCGCCGCGTCCAGCTGACAGGCCATCCCCAACGCCCAACTGTAGAGCACGATGAGCCTGGGCGTGCTGATCAACAAGCTATCGGGCAAGTCCATTTTCCAGCGCAACAGCATGCCGACGTTTTGCTCGGCCAGCAGTTGTTCCTCCGAGAGGTTTTGCACCAGGTTCGCGGCAACATCCAGATGCCCGGCACGCAACGCCTGCTCCACAGCCTCGTCGAGCAGACCCTGGGCATTGAACCAGCGACACGCGCGTAAATGCAGACTGGCGACCGGCACTATCGTCTGAGCGGTAGGCCGAGTGCGCAGCAGGTCAGAAAACAGGTGGTGATAGCGATACCAGTGGCCGTGCTCGTCCAGCGGCACCAGAAACACTTGGTGTGCCTGAAGGAATCGCAGAATTTCGGCGCTGTCATGGGCTTCGCGTACCGCGTCGCAGAGCTCGCTGCAAAAACGTTCCTGAGGCGCGGTGTCATAAAGAAACTGCTGCACTTCAGCCGGCAGACAATCGATGACCTCTTCGAGCAGGTAATCACGAATCAGCCCTTCCCCACCGTGCAGCGACTGTGGCAATGCGCTGTCAGTCCCCGCCTCGGAGGCTGCCAGCAACCAGAATCGCAGGCCCGCGACCCAGCCTTCGCTACGCTGGATCAGACTTTCCAAGGCCTCGCCACGCAATGAGCTGCTGTGGCGATCAAGCAACGTGAGCGCTTCCTCATGGGTCAATCGAAGGTCTTGCTCATGCAGCTCGAGCAGTTGGCGCGACAGGCGCAAGCGCGCCAGGTGCCAGTCCGGACGCTGTCGACTGGTGACCATGACCAGCAGGCCATCGGGCAAGTGATTGAGGAAAAACTGCAGGCAACGATCGAGTACCGGACCTTGCGCCAGATGATAGTCATCGAGCACCAGCAGCAAAGGCGTACTGGGCGACAGGTGGAAGGCCAGCTCATCAAGCAATCCATCCAGCCATTCTTCAAAGGCGAACGGCTGATGACGCTGGCGCATTTTCAGTAGACCCAACGCCTGACAGCCCAATGTCGGAAAGTAGTCCTGAAGCCCTTCGAGCAACCGCTCAAGGAATCGCCCCGGATCACTGTCTCGAGGGCTCAACCCCAGCCACAGACTTCGCCAATGCTCCGGCAGCGCCTGACAGAACTCTACCGCCAATGAACTCTTGCCGAAGCCGGCAGGTGCGCTGACCAGCAACAGCCTGCCACCGAGACCGGCACTCAGGCGCTCGCACAAACGAGGCCGCAGCACATGGCCGTCGGGCAATGGGGGCCGAAAAAGCGTCCGTCCAATGTCGCGATGGAAACGCTTGATGGGCCCGGGGATGAGGACAGATCAGTCATGGCCGGCTCTTGTTTGAATTACGGGTGGCGGCGTTGCAGATGTCCGCAGACTAGCGGTAAACGGATAGGGAATGAAGGTAATTGCTACAAATGGCTACAAAAAGTCTACAAGCAAATATGTCGATCAATCCGGCAACCACACTGCCCCGTAGCAGCGGCCGAGCCTGCGAGGCTGCGTCCGGCTGCGCAGCAGTCGTGAAATCAATCGTTGCGACTCTCCAGAACTACCTTGTACTCAGGTTTACGACTGCTGCGCAGCCGGACGCAGCCTCGCAGGCTCGGCAGCTGCTACACAGGGCTTTATGAACGTCAAAAAAAACGCCCCGAACCAGTCGGGGCGTTTTTTTGAGGATGCGGCTTCTGATCAGTACAGGTTAGCGAACCCCGTCCTGACGCAGTGCAGCAGGTGTGAAGTCGCTGGTGGTAGCGGTGAAGCCGAAGTCATACGCCGACTTCTCTTCGTTCTTCATGCCCAGCGCCAGGTAGCGACCCGATTGCAGGTCGTACAGGGCTTCCAGGGTGTACCACGGCACTTGCACGTTGTAATACTGCTGGGAGTGAGCTTCCGCCACACGCCATAGCTGATTGCGACCGTCATAGTGATCGATCACAGCGGCTTGCCAGGTATCTTCGTCGATGTAGAAGTCACGTTTGGCGTAGATGTGACGCTGGCCTTCCTTCAAAGTAGCGACCACATGCCAGACCCGACGCAACTCGTAACGCGACAGGTCCTGGTTGATGTGACCGGCCTTGATGATGTCGTCGTACTTCAGGCTCGGCGAGTCGAGCTTGTAGCTGTCGGAGGCGATGTACATCTCTTTTTTGCCTTCGAGCTTCCAGTCGTAGCGATCCGGCGCACCGTTGAACATGTCCAGGTTGTCGGAGGTACGCAGGCCATCCGCCGCGGTACCCGGCCCGTCATAGGACACTTGTGGTGCACGACGCACACGACGCTGACCGGCGTTGTAGACCCACGCCGAACGCGGTTCCTTCACCTGATCGAGGGTTTCGTGTACCAGCAACACACCACCCGCCAGACGTGCCGGCGCGGTCACTTTCTGCTTGAAGTAGAACAGGATGTTGCCCGGGTTTTTCGGGTCGTAGTCCTTCATTTTGTCGCGGAACACGAACTGATCCTGGAAGTACACCAGGCTGTACGAGCCGTTCGGCTGTGGCGTGGCCTGGGTCACTAGACGGGTCACACTGCCGCCACGATAGCGGGTGATGTGGTTCCAGATGACTTCCACACCGCTTTTCGGAATCGGGAACGGCACAGCGGTTTCGAAGTTTTCCAGACCGTTGCCACCGGACACCAGGGTGGTAGTGGTGGCGTTCTTCTTGATGGCGGCGAACACGTCATCCGGCACGGTGGAACCGCGATGGGACGGATAAACCGGCATCTTGTAGGTTTCCGGGTAGCGCTTGAACATCGCGTACTGGCCCGGGGCAAGCTTTTCCTTGTACTGGTCGACGTTCTGCGCCGTGATGGTGAACAGCGGTTTTTCACTGGCGAACGGGTCGGACAGGAAACCTTTGCTGTCGACGGTGCCGGCGTTTTTCGGCATTGGTTTCCAGGCCGGGATCGAACCGTCGGCATTACCCGCCATCTCGGCCCCCATCGGGGTCAGGCTCTTGCCCAGCTTGTCGGCTTCGGCCGCAGGGACCGCCGCCATGACGCTCGTCGCCAGCAGCGAAAGCCCCAGAACACCAGCGTGGAACAGACTCTTTGTTATTTTCATATGTGTGTTCGTCCTGAAAAAACAGTGCTTAGAAGTTCACGCCGACGCTGAGCGCAACAAAGTCGCGGTCATCTACGGTGGTGTACTTGCCGTCGAAGAAGTTGGTGTAGGCCAGGCTCGCGTTGTAGGTGTTCTGGTACTCGGCATCGACACCCAGGCTCACCGCTTTACGACCTTCCTCAAAGTTGCCGCCAGGACCTGGCGAGTAACCGTCTACGTCGTGGGACCAGGCCACGTTAGGCTTGAGGTTCACACCGGCGAACACGTCGTTGTATTCCCAGATCGCACGACCGCGGTAGCCCCACGAAGTCGCCGTGGTGAAGCCATCGCTGTTGCAGTTGCGGCTGCGGTTGTTGGTGGCGGTGCCCGGACCGGCGCCGTTGATGGTGCTGGTGTTGAGCGCCACGCACGTATTGACCGCGCCAGTGGCTGGCAACATACCCGGACCATAGACCGGATCGCGGCCATAACGGACGTCGTCGGTACTTTCCAGGCCGCCGACGTGAGTCACGCCCACTTCACCGACCAGGGTCAGACGGCTGGCGCCCATGACCTGATCAAAGAAGTGCGTCAGGGTGGTCTGGAATTGGGTGACTTCTTTACGGTTGTAACCGTGCAGATCTTGACCCGGAGCCGCAGAGAGCAACGAAGCGTTACCCAGTGCGCCGCCCAAAGGACGTACACCGGCGAACAGGATGTCAGTGGAGTTCAACTGCACCGGCGCGTTTGGACGGTAGCTGAGTTCACCTTGCCACGCGGTACCGGTAGGCAGGGTGGTGGAGAAGCTCAAGCCATAAAGGCGAATGTCTTCAGGGTATTCGATGAAGTACTTCGAGTTACCGGCCACCAGCAACGGTGCGAGTGCGGCGAAGGGACCTGGCAGGGCAGCCGCCGTGTTATAGACCGACTGAGGTGCACCGGTGGCGCTGAAGATCGGCGCACGGCTGTGGTAGTTCATGAAGTAGGCACCGAACTCGGTGTCCAGCGGGTCGAACATGTACTTGAACGACGCGCCCCACTGGCCGCTGTCGCGGGCATCACGATCACCGCCACGCCGAACCAGAACACCTTCTTCGTTGACGTCGACACCCGCAGTGGCCAATGGGCCCAATGCAACGGCTGGAATCTGCGAACGTTTGTTCAGCACTCGCAAGTTGTTGTCGCAACCGTCGGCCACGATGTCTGGCTGAGAGAAGAACGTGCCGCAGTTATCGACGACGGTCTGGTCCCATTCCAGTTGGTAGAAGGCTTCAGCCGACAGGTTCTCGGTCAGGCTCTGCGACACGTAGAACATGTTGACCGGGATCAGGCCTTCCTTGATCTCGGCGCCTGGACGACGGAACGCGGACACGTCAATCGGGTTGATCGAGTTGATGCCGCCGCCGATGAAGGTACTTTCACCCCAGCTCACCACCTGCTTGCCCAAACGCACGGAGCCCGGCTGATCGGCAATGGAGTAGTTGTGATAGACAAAGGCGTCGAGGATTTGGCCGCCGGAAGATTTTGCGCCCTCTTTGCGACCGTCGTTTTCGACGTTCTTGAATTCCAGGTCTTCGTCTTGCAGCGCGAAGTCGTACCAGTATTTGCCCCGGACAAAGACGCCGGTGTCGCCGTATTTCAGTTCAAGGTCATGGATACCCTTGAAGATCTTCGAGAACGCTTGCCCGCTCTTGAAGTTCAAGTGACCGTCATCGGAGGTCTGTGACAGGCCGTGCCCGCCGTTGTTGACGCCAATCAGGTTCTTGTTCGGCGACTGAGTGGAGACGCTCATACCCAGGGAGAGCGACGAATCGAACTGACCTTCGATTTCACCAACGTTGAAACTGACGCCGAATGCAGGCCCGGCGAGCGTAGAGGCGAGACTGACCGCCAGAGGCAATTTCGCCCGGCGCCAGAACGTGTTTACTGATGTCATCGACGCTACTCCATGTGCATTATTGTTATGGCAGTGAGTACTTCTAAAAACGTTGTGGGTGACGGGGAGCCAAGGCGTCCCGAAGTCACTCCAAAAATGCATCGCCCCGTTTTGTACGTGAGCTCCGTTCTTAAAAATCCTTGAGCGGACTATAGCCAGCAGGTAGTAGAGCTTGATCCCTCTAAAGTGTGATTTGCAGCTGCCGGCCACTCTGGAACAGTCCTTTGCCAGTCCGACACCTGTCGGCACGCCAAGGATGGCTGAAAATTCGGATTTCACAAGCCAAGCGCTTGCTTGGTGGGCCTGGCGTGCCCTTTCGGGCACACCGGGAGACGCTTAAAGCGTCGAGAGAAAGGCGCTGTTATTGGCCTGCCATTCAGTGATGTCGAGGCGGATGCGCTTCTTGTCGAGCTTGCCGACGCTGGTCTTGGGAATTTCAGTAACAAGGGCAATCTGGCTGGGAATCGCCCACTTGCTCAGGTGCCCCAACTCCACGAATGGCTTGAGGTGTTCCTTGAGTTCCCGGGCCCCGATCTCATACCCATCGCGGATCACCAGCAGCGCAAACGGCCGCTCGCCCCACTGCGGATCGGCGATGCCCACCACTGCTACTTCACGTACCGCCTCGTGGCGACTGATCAAGTCTTCAAGGTCCAGCGACGAGATCCACTCGCCACCGGTCTTGATCACATCTTTGATGCGATCACGAATGTCGATCACGCCCATGCTGTCCAGCGTCGCCACGTCGCCGGTATGCAGCCAGCCCCCGGCCCACAGCTCGGCGCCCTTCTGCGGCTCGTTGAAGTAACCCTCGGTCAGCCATGGCGCACGCAGCACGAGTTCGCCCTGGGTTTCGCCATCGGCGGGCAGGAAATTGCCGTCGGTGTCGACGATCGCCGCCTCGACCAATGGCCCCGGCACGCCGGCCTTGATGCGATAGGTGGTGCGTTCGTCTTCGCTACCCGCCATCAACTCATCGTTGAGGTGAGCACACGACACCAGTGGCCCGGTTTCCGACATGCCGTAAGCGGCCGTCAACTGAATGCCCTTGGCCTTGGCCGCGTCGTACAGGGTGCGATTCAGTGCGCTGCCGCCGATGACAATTTTCCAGCCGCCGAAGTCCGTGCCTTGCGCCGCTTTGGCATTGAGGACCATTTGCAGAATGGTCGGCACGCAGTGGGAAAAGGTGACCTTCTCCTTTCGCCACAGCTCCACCAGGTATTCCGGATCGTAACGGCCCGGATAAACCTGCTTGAGCCCGAGCATGGTCGCCACATACGGCAAGCCCCAGGCATGCACATGGAACATCGGGGTGATCGGCATGTACACGTCGTTGGTGCCCAACAGGCGCACGCTGTCGATGGCGCCCATGATCGTCGAGACGCCCATGGTGTGCAGCACCAGTTGCCGATGGGTGAAATACACACCTTTGGGATTACCGGTGGTACCGGTGGTGTAGAACGTGGTGGCGACCGAGTTTTCGTCGAAGTCCTGGAAGTCGTACTGCGTACTGGCCGCTGCCAGCAATTGCTCGTACTCGCCGACCAGGTTGGGCAGGTCGGCGGTCTTTTCCGGGAGGTCGGTGAGCAGCAGGGTTTTCTCGACCGTGGTCAGGTGCCCGGCAATCGCCTGGTACAGCCCCACGAACTCGCTGTTGACCAGCACAAAGCGGTCCTCGGCATGGTTCATGGTGTAGAGGATTTGTTCCGGCGACAGGCGCACGTTGATCGTGTGGATCACCGCGCCGATCATCGGGATGGCGAACATGCATTCCAGGTATCGATGGCTGTCCCAATCCATCACCGCCACGGTATCCCCGGCCTTGACGCCGGCTGCCGTCAACACGTTGGCCAGCCGCGCAACCCGCTCGATCAGGGTCGGATAGCTGTAGCGCAACTGGTCGCGGTAGATGATCTCGCGGGTTTTCTCATAACGAGCGCCGGACATCAGCAGCCGCTTGATCAG
Organism: Pseudomonas sp. S2_F03; assembly: GCF_054668335.1. Taxonomy (NCBI): domain Bacteria; kingdom Pseudomonadati; phylum Pseudomonadota; class Gammaproteobacteria; order Pseudomonadales; family Pseudomonadaceae; genus Pseudomonas; species Pseudomonas sp. S2_F03. Next base: position 1,905,278 of record NZ_CP162759.1, read on the forward strand.
CAGCGGATACTGGTAAGCGCCTTCGGCTGGGGGGATAACGCGAGTCTGCAACATAAGAATCCCTTTTCTGACTGCACGGTGTTGGCTGAATGTTAAGCACTCTAGTGCCCTTCCATGACAGCCAAATCAGCCAAAGGAATGATTTGCAGAGCCGATCAAATGCTAGCTTTACGCCAGCATTTGTGGGAGTTCGATGTCAGTAACGCGCCGGCGCGATCAATGCATCTCGGTGAAAGCGAGCTTCACGCCGATGGCAATCAGCACCACGCCCATGGTCCGGTCGAACCAATGGCCCATGCGGGCGAAGCCGGCGCGCACACGCTGCTGGCTGAACAGGCGCGCCACCAGGCAAAACCATACCGCCGTCGCCGCCGCCAGATAAACCCCGTAACCGGCTTGCACCGCCAGCGGCGTGTGCGGGTTGATGACGACCGTGAACAGCGACAGGAAGAACAGCGTGGCTTTGGGGTTCAGACCGTTGGTCACGAAACCGGACGTGAAGGCGCCACGTGCGGTGCGTTCGCCGGCCTCCTTGTGCAGATTGTCATCGACCGCTTTGGCCGGTTGCGCACGCAGGGCCTTGTAGCCGATGTACAACAGGTACGCGGCAGCGGCCCATTTCAGCGCGTTGAACAGCACGATCGACTGGGACACGATCAGACCGATGCCGAGCAACGAATAGCCGACGTGGAGGAAAATCGCCGTACCGACACCTAGCGCCGTCCAGGTGCCGGCGCGACGACCATGGGTCACGCTCTCACGCACCACCACGGCAAAGTCCGGGCCGGGACTGGCCACGGCCAACAAGTGAATCAGGGCAACGGTCAAGAATTCTGTCCAGTACATCGGGGCTCCTTTGGGGGCAGATCGGTCGAAATGAAAAATCCAGGCTGACAACATCCCTGTAGCAGCTGGCGAAGCCTGCGTTCGGCTGCGCAGCAGTCGTGAAATCAGGCACCGCGCTCTTACAGGAAGTCCGCATGCTCTGTGTTTACGACTGCTGCGCAGCCGAACGCGGGCTTCGCCAGCTGCTACAGGGATGTCGGTGCTTCATCGCATAGCGCGTCAACTTAGCTACTTTTGTGCAATGGGTAACCATTTGTTTCATCTGGTAGGCTCGGCAGATTACGCCTTCAGTTCAATGCACAAAAGGTACAGTTGATGACGAACTCTCGCCGCGCCGTTTTCCTCGACCACCCGTCCCTGGACCTCGGCGACCTCGACCTCGGCCCGCTGCAAGCCTGTTTCGACGAGTTGCAACTGTTCGCACAGACCACGCCGGATCAAGTGATCGAACGTATAAAGGGCGCCACCGTCGCCATCACCAACAAGATCCTGATCGATGCTGCCGCCATCGCCGCCAGCCCCGGGCTCAAGCTGATCCTGATCACGGCCACCGGCACCAACAATGTCGACCTCGCCGCCGCCCGCGCCCATGGCGTTACCGTTTGCAACTGCCAGGGTTACGGCACGCCATCGGTGGCACAGCACACGATCATGCTGCTGCTCAACCTGGCGACACGCCTGGCTGACTACCAAAAAGCCGTGGGTGAAGGCCGCTGGCAGCAAGCGAAACAGTTCTGCCTGCTCGATTACCCGATCGTCGAACTGGAAGGCAAAACCCTCGGCTTGCTCGGCCATGGCGAACTCGGTAGCGCAGTCGCGCGGCTGGCCGAAGCGTTCGGCATGCGTGTGCTGCTCGGTCAGATTCCCGGCCGACCTGCCCGCCCGGATCGGCTGCCGTTAAATGAATTGCTGCCGCAGATCGATGCGCTGACCCTGCATTGCCCGCTCAACGAACACACCCGCCATTTCATCGGCGCCCGCGAACTGGCCTCGATGAAACCCGGTGCCTTCGTGGTCAATACCGCTCGCGGTGGCTTGATCGATGAACAGGCGCTGGCCGATGCGCTGCGCAAGGGTCATCTGGGCGGCGCCGCCACCGATGTGCTGAGTGTCGAGCCCCCGACGGCGGGCAATCCCTTGCTGGCCGATGACATCCCGCGATTGATCGTCACCCCGCATAACGCCTGGGGCAGTCGCGAGGCGCGGCAGCGAATCGTCGGGCAGTTGAGCGAAAACGCGCAGGCCTACTTCAGCGGTACAGCGCTGCGGGTCGTCAGTTGATAAACTGCCGCACTTTTTTTCAAGGAGCAGAGTATGGATCCGCGCAGTGAAGTACTGCTTCGTCAGGCCGAATTATTCCAGGGCTCGGTGTTACTCGCCGGTTTGCCCGCCGATGACCTGCTGGGCCGCTTGCCCGACGCCCACGGCTGGTGCTGGCATGCCGGCGATCAAGCCGCGCTGGACGCACGTTTCGCCGAGCGCAGTCATTTTGGTGTAGACGCCCCCGAGCGTGAGTTCGCAACCGCTGTGGTGTTCTTGCCCAAGTCCAAGGACCTGACCGACTACATCCTCAACGCCCTAGCCTCGCGCCTGGCCGGTCGCGAATTGTACCTGGTGGGCGAAAAACGCAGCGGCATCGAAGGGGCAGCCAAACAACTGAATCCGTTCGGCAAGCCGCGCAAGCTCGACAGCGCCCGTCATTGCCAACTCTGGCTGGTCACGGTGGCCAATGCGCCAGAAGCCAAATCGCTGGAAAGCCTGGCCGAGACCTACGAATTGCCACTGGCTGAGGGGCCATTGAAAGTCATCAGTTTGCCGGGGGTTTTCAGTCACGGCCGACTGGATCGTGGCAGCGCGTTGCTGCTGGAGCACCTGGACAAGCTCCCGAGCGGCCACTTGCTGGACTTCGGTTGCGGCGCGGGCGTACTGGGTGCCGCGGTTAAGCGTCGTTATCCGCACAATCAGGTGACGTTGCTCGACGTCGATGCCTTTGCCGCTGCCAGTAGTCGCCTGACCCTGGCGGCCAACGGTCTGGAAGCTGACGTCATTACCGGTGACGGTATCGACGCCGCCCCCATGGGTTTGAGTGCGATCCTGAGTAATCCGCCGTTCCATGTCGGCGTTCACACCGACTACTACGCCACCGAGAACTTGCTGCGAAAAGCAGCCAAACATCTGAAAAACGGCGGCGAACTTCGCCTGGTCGCCAACAGCTTCCTGAAGTACCAACCGCTGATCGAAGAGCACCTCGGCGTGTGCGCCATCAAGGCTGAGGGCCAGGGGTTTCGTATCTATCGGGCCAAACGCGGCTGATAAATAAGTGCTTGCCTAACGGATTTTGCCTAGGCAGAATCCGCTCCGTCCTAGGGGAGTAGTCTCCCACGAGCGCCATGCTCGTCCGGCATACGTCAACATACTTGGTCCTCAGACCATGGCGTATGCGACCCAAGCGTCCGCATCAGACGGATCGCAGGGTTTGACAAGACCTATGACACGAACACCTTACCCGGGGCGGGAAGGCTGTACGTGTCATAGCCGTGTCGACCCGCCCCTTAGGAAAAACCCTGATGATGCTGGATTCACTTCTCGTTCCTACCGCAATCGTTGCCTTGGCCGAAATCGGCGACAAGACGCAACTGCTCGCGCTCATTCTCGCTGCCCGCTTTCGCAAGCCCTGGCCAATCATCGCCGGCATCGTCGCCGCGACCCTGGCCAACCACGCAGCCGCCGGTGCGGTAGGTGCCTGGTTCGGCAGTTTCTTCTCGAATGCGACGCTGCACTGGATCCTGGCCGCCAGCTTCACCGCCACCGCCCTGTGGACCCTGGTACCGGACAAGATGGACGACGACGTCAGCACCGCGCGCAAGTTCGGGCCGTTCCTGACCACATTGATCGCCTTCTTCCTGGCGGAAATGGGTGACAAGACCCAAGTCGCTACCGTGATGCTGGCGGCGCAATACCCGGATTTGTGGCTGGTCATCATCGGCACCACCGCCGGCATGCTGATTGCCAACGTACCGGTGGTACTGGCGGGTAACTTTGCCGCAGACAAGCTGCCGTTGACCCTGATCCGTCGCCTGGCGGCGTCGGCATTCCTTATCTTGGCGATTGTGGCGGTGTACAAGGCGATGCAGAGCAGCGGTTGGGTTTGATGCGTTAAGACGGTAGACCGCGTTATCGTTCATCGCGGGCAAGCCCGCTCCCACATTTGACCGAGTTCCAATGCAGGAGCGAGCCTGCTCGCGATGAGGCCGTCACCGGCGATACAAAAACATCAGGATTTGCGCGCGTTCTCGTACAACGGCATCACCTTCGGAATCGCCGCCTGCAACGCTGCGGTGCGGCTGCTGGAAGAAGGGTGAGTGCTGAGGAACTCGGGTGGCGCACCTTCGTCAGCCTTGCTCATCTTTTCCCACAGGGTGATCGCCGCATTCGGGTTGTAGCCCGCACGCGCCGCCAGCTCCAGGCCAATCAGGTCTGCTTCGTTTTCATTGGTGCGACTGTTGGGCAAGGTCATCAACAGGTTCACGCCGTTATTCCCTGCCTCGACCATCAAGGCGGGTGCACCCGCCGCTATCGCCAATTGCTGCGCGAGACTCACGCCATAGGCTTTGGATAACGCTTCACGGCCATGCTCGCGCAAGGCGTGGGCGATTTCATGCCCCATCACCGCAGCCAGTTCGTCGTCGGTCAGTTGCAGTTTGTCGATCAGACCGGTGTACACAATGATCTTCCCGCCAGGACCGCAGTTGGCGTTCATATCCTCACTCTTGATCAGATTGACCTCCCACTGCCATTGCGCGGCATCCGGGCGAAACGTTGGCGCCTGGGCGATGAGACGATCGGCAATCGCCTGAACACGCGTGGCTTCAGTACTGGTCTTGTCGAGGACGTTTTTGTTGCTCGCTTCCCCCAGGGTCTGCTTGTAATCCTGCGCGTAGGACTGATTGACCTGTGCGCTCGACAATAATGTGGTCATGTGTTGCTGGCGAACGACGCCGACTTCACCCGCACTGGTCGTGTTGACGGTCTCGCAGCCGTTAAGCAGCAACGCTGAACCCAACACGCACGCAACCAGAGACTTGTTCATCACGGCACTCCTTCAAATCCGCCGCCCCGACTGGGGATGACGGTAGTAGCAAAAAATTCATACAGCACTGACTGCCTTGCAGCACAAAGGTTCGACACCTTTCTGATTGCGACACGGGCACACCCAAAACAGTCATTTAAGCCGCACTTGCTCATGGCTGACTGCCCCGCTGCCGATACACCACCGCAGACGTCCTCTTGCGTGCGGAGCACCCATGAAATTCAAGTCGATCCAGTTCTCCGTAGCGGCCCTCGCTGGCGCCATCGTACTTAGCGTAGTAGCAGCCCTGGTGCTGTACGCGCTGTTTTCCGGCGCACGAACGCAAGACATGGTCCAGGAACGGACCCAGGCGCAATTCGAGCAAGTCATCGAACAACGCCTGACGTCCCTGGCGCAAACCCAGGTCAGCCAGATCCAGCGCGAACTTGAAGCGCCACTGCTGATTGCCGGGGGACTGGTGCGGGTCAACGCACTGATCGGGACCCCGGGCGCCGATGGCCAGCCACAACTGACCGTCAGCCGCGAGCAGTTGATCAGCCTGATCAAGGAAAACGTGGTCAAGAACCCGAAGATCCTCGGCTCCTACATCGGCTGGGAAAAAAACGCTCTCGACCACAACGATACGGCCTACGTCGGCACCCAAGTGAACGGCATCGACGCCAGCAACGGGCGCTTCCTGCCGTGGTGGTTCCGCAATGAGGACGGCACCCTTGGCCTGGACAAACTGGTGGACGTCGACGACCAGAAAACCCTGTCCACCGGCGTGCGCGCCAGCGAGTACTACCTGTGCTCCAAGGAAACCAAAAAATCCTGCGTGATCGATCCGGCGCCCTACAAGGTCGGCGACAAAGTCGTCATGCTCGCCTCGTTTATTGAACCGATCATGCTCAACGGCGCCTTCCAGGGCATCGTCGGCGCCGACCTGTCAGTGAACTTCATTCAGGAAATGCTCCTGGGCGCGAATCACAAACTGTACAGCGGTGCCGGGGAAATGGCGCTGATCGGCGGCAACGGCCGAATTGTTGCCTACACCAAAGACCCGAGCAAATTCGGTGAAAAGGTCAGCGACATCCTCGACAGCCAACAGATTGCCAACATGGCCAACCTCAAGCGCGGCGAAGTGACCTACACCGTCGACCAGGCCCAAGGGCGGATCGAGTTGTACCTGCCGTTCGGCATTGGCCAGACCGACGCCCGCTGGACCTTGATGTTGCAACTGCCGCTGAATGCGGTGATGGCCGACCTGCAAAAACTGCAGGCCGACCTGAACGCCCAGCGCAAATCCGACACGTTCGGCATGGCCATGGTCGGTTTGTTGATCGCCGGTGTCGGCTTGCTGGTGATCTGGCTGGTGGGCCACGGCATTGCCCGGCCACTCAAGCAAATGGTCGCCATGCTCGACGACATCGCCAAAGGCGAAGGCGACCTGACACGCCGTCTGACCAGTGACCGCGCCGATGAATTGGGCTCGATCGCCAAAGGCTTCAATACGTTCCTGGCCAAATTGCAGGCGATGATCACGCAGGTGGTGACCTCGGTGCAGAGTGTCAGTGACTCCTCGGAACACACCGCCGACATCGCCATCCGTACCAACATCGGCGTGCAGAAACAAATGGCCGAGATCGACCAGGTGGCCACGGCAGTGCATGAAATGACCGCCACCGCCCAGGACGTGGCACGTAACGCCACCCAGGCTGCGCAAGCGGCCAGTCATGCTGATCAGGCGGCGGCCCAAGGTATGCAAATTGTGCGGGACACCTCGAACTCGATTGGCGTGCTGGCCGTGGAAATTGGCAAGGCTGTCGGCGTGGTGCAAACACTGGCCAAGGACAGCGAGAACATCAACGCGATCCTCACGGCCATTCGCGGAATCGCCGAACAGACCAACCTGCTGGCCTTGAACGCCGCCATCGAAGCGGCCCGCGCCGGTGAACAGGGCCGTGGATTTGCGGTGGTGGCCGATGAAGTGCGCAACCTGGCGCAAAAGACCCAGAAGGCCACCGAAGAAATCCAGACCATGATTCAGCAACTGCAACAAGGCACCCGCGACGTGGTGCGGGTTATGGAAGACAGCCAGAACCGCACGGACGAAAGCGTGCAGCATGCGGCGAAAGCGGCCGAGGCGCTGGAAACCATTACGCAGGCGGTGTCGGTGATCAATGACATGAACACCCAGATTGCCAGTGCGGCCGAGGAACAGAGTGCAGTCGCCGATGACATCAACCGTAACGTGATCAACATTGGGCAAGTGGCCAATGAAGTGGCTGGCGGGGCGGATGAATCAAGTGCGGCGAGTGCGGATTTGACCAAACTGGCCGAACAACAGCGGCGGTTGATCAATCAGTTCAAGGTTTAGTGTGTTGCGATCGTTCCCACGCTCTGCGTGGGAGTGAATCCCGTGACGCTCCGCGTCACTTTGGACGCGGAGCGTCCATGGCGGCATTCCCACGCGGAGCGTGGGAACGATCAATCAGCCGGGGGTCAGACACTCCGGCGCATTCAGCTTCGGATCATTCACCAGATTGGCCAGCACCCGCTCGCGCAACGCGGCGGGTTCACTGGCGAGCAATGCCTGCAACACATGCAACGGCGTCTCGGGATCGAGCCACGCCTCCTGCCCCGCCGCATCGAGAATCAACGGTCGCCGCTGGCTCGACGCCGGTTGCGTAATCACCGCAGTGCTCAGCCATACCTGCTCCTGCACCGGGTACGCTTCCCAGATAGCGGCAAAAAACAGCGAAGAGCCCTCCCCCGGCGTCAACCAGTACGGGCGCTTGCGCGTGGTCCCGCGCCATTCATAGAAACCGTTGGCTGGCAGCAGGCAACGACGTTCACGAAAGGCCTGGCGGAACATCGGTTGCTCCGCCACGGTTTCGGCACGGGCGTGAGCTGGAGTGCGGGACAGGTCGGTCAGCCATGGCGGCGTCAGGCCCCAGCGGGCACGGGCCAGTTCACGCTGGCCTTCGGCACCAGCGCGCAGCATCAATACCGAGTCGTTGGGGGAGATATTCCACTGGGCCTGCTGATCGGCGGGAAAACCGGGCAGGGCCGCGAAGGCGGGGTTCCAGCGAAACAGGGCATAACGTCCACACATGGGCTGACACGACTCTTGATCAAACGAACGCCAGCCTAACAGACCAGCGTGCCGGGAAAGCTCTCGGGTTCATCGCCAGGCAGCGGCAGCGCGGCATTGTACGCGGTGATCAGCTCGCGGGCGTACTCGGCCTGGTCGTTATCCACCGACAGGCCCAACAGGCCAAAGATCGGCAGTTCGCCCGTGCCGCCGAGCAAATCACGCCCCACCAGATGCGCCTCGACGCCCTCGCTGGCCAACATGCCTTGCAGCAACTCGCCTTCCATCAGGTTTTCAGGTTCGTAGATGCGCTGCATAGACACCCCTCATTCGTTTTCACTGAAGACTTCGAGATGCCATTCGCCTTCATGAACCTGTAAAACAAAGGTAATCGGCCGACAACAGACCTGACAGTCTTCAATATAGGTCTGATCGCCACCGGACAAGTCCAGCGTCGTCTCGACCTCTTCACCGCAATACGGACATTCATACAGCGCAGGTTCCAGCATCGCGGTCTCCCAAGTGACTTGTGCGTATAATCGCCGGTCTATTTGCAGGGCTATTTTTGTCTGGCTAATTTTTCAGACCGTGCCCCGCTGGTTTTCGATCAAAACCTTTACTTACCCTAGCCGTTTCTAACAAGAGAGCATGATGGGCGAATTCGATGCCATCCGACCTTACGACGATAGCGAAGTCCCAGCGGTACTGGACAGGCTGCTCGGCGACAAGGCGTTTCTAGATATCCTCACCCACTTCCGCTTCCCGCGTTTTGCCGGCACTTTGGGCTGGATGCTTAAACCTCTTATAGCTCATCGGCTGCGTCGAGAGTTCGCCGGTGTGACATCGGTAGCCACATTGCAGGACAAGGTCGAGATGTACGTCGACCACACCATCGAACGCGCGACCGACGGTGTCACGTACACCGGTGTCGAACAGTTCAAGTCCGGCAGCGCTTACTTGTTCATCGCCAACCACCGCGACATCGTGATGGATCCGGCCTTCGTCAACTACGCCGTGTATCACGCAGGCCTGCCGACACCGCGCATCGCGATCGGCGACAACCTGCTGCAAAAGCCCTTCGTCAGCGACCTGATGCGCCTGAACAAGAGCTTCATCGTGCACCGTTCGATCACCGGTCGTCGCGAGAAGATGGCGGCCTATCAACTGCTGTCGGCCTACATCAACCACTCGATCCGCAACGATTGCGCCTCGATCTGGATCGCCCAGGCCGAAGGCCGGGCGAAAGACGGCGACGACCGCACCGAATCGGCCATCCTCAAAATGTTCCACATGAGCCGCAAGGACGAGCCGTTCGGCGAAGTCATTCAGTCGCTGAACCTCACCCCGGTGTCGATCAGCTATGAATACGACCCGTGCGATCAGGCCAAGGCACGCGAGTTGTTTATCCGCGCCACCACCGGCAGCTACACCAAAGTACCGGGCGAAGACGATGTGAGCATCGCCAAGGGCATCACGGGCTACAAGGGCCGGGTCCATGTGAACTTCGCCGCGCCGATCACCGAGCTGTTTGATGACACCAAGCAATTGGCGGTCGAGATGGACAAGCAGATTCTGGGCGGCTACCGGTTGTTCCCGGTGCATTACCTGGCTTACGCCCAGTGGACAGACGCCGACCCGCAATTGCAGGTGCCGACAGCGTCGCAAGTGTTTGCGGCCGATGAGTTGGCCAAGGCACAGGAAGAGTGGCAGCGCCGTCTGGAGGCCTGCCCGATGGAACATCGCCCATTCATGGTGCTGCAATATGCGACGCCGGTGCGTAATCAGTACCGCGTCAAGGCAGGCTTGCCGCTGTAAGGTTTTTGGCTGGATACGACAACGGCGCCTTCGGGCGCCGTTTTCATTGCTGCGTTGTTTGCTGTCAAACCCGCGTGCTGATCCACGACACCAGCAACGCAAGCCCCAGGCAGGCAAAACCGAAGCGATAGAAAAAGCGGTTCATGCGCAAGGTCGCCCAATCGAGGGTCGGCTCGATGCCAGGCTGGCTCTGGCGCTGGGCCAGGATACTGGCCATGGCACGTTGCTCGCGACGACGGGTTGCATGCAGCAGCCAACCGCCCGGGAAGGCAAGCAGCAAGGCCAGCAGATTGACCAGCTTGGCGGGATGGGCAGTAAACAGCGTCATCAAATGCAGCGACATCACGGACCTCAAGCAAAACAGGTGTGGCAGACGTCGAACCGACGACGGCGGCGCGGATTCTACCGAAAGCCTCTGCGCCTGCACTTGCTTTACGACAAATAACTCACCATTTGGCAGATTCCTGTCCTGCGTCACGGCTTCGTCATCTGAATCCGTCAGTCTGCGGCCCCACGCAAACAGACATGGAAACCGTCATGCTTCACGCCGAAAACCAGGACCGCCTCTACCTCATTGCCCCAAGCGACGAGCAACAAAACCTTGTGGGAAGCCTCGCCTTCAACGTTCAAGACCGTCACTGGCTTGTCTATTGCGCGCTGGGCGGGCATCAACATGCGGACTTGCCGGAAGCGGATTTGCTGACCGGTGTGAGCGTGCTGGACTTCTATTCCGAAGCGGCCTGACACCACCCCAACCTGTAGGAGCCGAGCTTGCTCGCGATGGCGGCATCACATTCAATATTGACGTTGACTGACAGTTCGCCATCGCGAGCAAGCTCGGCTCCTACAGGCCAACGGTGTATTGCAGACATAAAAAAAGCCCGGGGCCATGGCTGGCTCCGGGCTTTGTTGATTCTGCGGAAAAGTTACTCGCCGAGAACCTGACCCACAGTCGGGTCCTTGAACAGTCGCGTCAACGCATCACTCAACACATCGCTGACCAGCTTGGTGTTGGTTTCCTGGTTGGGTGCCATACCAAAACGCTGATCCAGCGATGCACCGTAACGGCCGCTGTAACGACGGTTGGCGTTCTGCACATCGGAGCGGAACGTCGCACCGATGGTCGCTTCAGTCACATACATGCCTTCTTTAGGCGACTGATACTTCAGCTCGGTCAGGGTCACGGTGATTTGCGGGGCATTCATTGCATTGGCGTTCGGTGTGAAACCCAGCAACCGCACGGCCGCTTCGGCTTGCGCCTGCAACTTCGGCAGAATCTGCGCGCTCTGCACGGTAATCGCGCTGGTTTCCGGGTACAGGCCGCCGCGCGTGCCCAGCGTTGGCGACGGACGACCGTCCACCACGCGCACCACCACGGGCTGACCATGACCGACCGGTGCCAGCTGAGTCGTCAGCTTGGGTTCAGGGTTCAGTTGTTGCGGGCTGTGGGCGCAGCCGACGAGGGTCAAACTGGTCACAGTGATCAAACCGAACAACAGGCGTTGCAACATGCGCTTCTCTCCAGAATCAGGCACAAACAGGCTGGCAGTATAGCGGTGGGCCACTGCGGCGAACCAGTGGCCGTCAATCAATACAGAAATATCTGACATACCCTTGGGAAAGCGGTTCCTGTCACACACCTGTCATCGCCCATACACTCGCACGTAACGGCTAATGGGCAATCTTCACTGCAGTCACCTCACAAGGTTCTTCGCCATGCGCTATCTCGTCTGTTTGTTCGCGCCACGCCCACTGCATCGCTGCTTTGCCCTGCTCGACAGCAATGGTCATTGCCAGGCATTCAAGCAGTGCAGCCTCCAGCCGATGGGCGATGGCTGGGTCGAAATCGAAGAAATCCGCCTCAACTGGTTGCACCATCCCCTGCCGCCGAGTGCCCGGGTTAGCACCCGTCAGCCACGTGCACGAGCGCAACAACTGTTGACCACCTGACCAGACGCCTAATAAAAGTCATTAAACACGTCCATTTCCCTGCGTTTCTTAGATACAATCTCCCCCCGATTATAAGGACGTCTCCTGATCGGGCCTCGCAGCATCGTCAATGCCTCGGTATTGACACCCCGCACCGCCCACAGAGAGCCGCCCACACAGATCGAGTGAAGCTGGCGCGCTTGCTGCTCCTTGAGCAAAACCCCCACTTTTCGCGAATCTGCAGAGCTGTCATTACGCTCGGTCACTGAGCTGTTTGCCCGTTTTGCCAGTCATGTACCCCATGACGGCAATCCTTCCGGGCACGGTGCCAGGCAGGGACAGCCCTTTTTTGAGGTTCACGTCTTCAAAAGAGCGTGAAAAAAACGGGTTTTCACAACTTCACAAGAGTGTGGCGAGCAAATGAATAGTTTTGCGTCTGAACATGCACCATTAGCGTCTGAAACAGCCCAACGACACAGGACCGAGTACTCCTCGAACACCGGAGCCTGAAGCCTGTCCGCTACGGATTTGGTTGCACAAACGGATGTATCGACCATAAGTCGAATTGCCAGTCGCGTGTTGAAATGAGTTCATAGACCTCATTAGCCCGGCCGGTAGCGTCCGTCGAAGTTGCGAAAAATTGCGAAGATTCGGACATGGCGATACTGACATGGGTACCAGGGGCATCACTGACACGCCCCGGAACGCCTGGCAGCCATGCCGACAATTTGGTGCTGCAGATTTTGGAGACGCGTTAAATGGCGCATAACGAAGCAGTCGACGTAGTACTGGTTGGGGCCGGCATCATGAGTGCCACCCTTGCGGTATTGCTCAAAGAGCTCGACCCCGCGATCAAGCTGGAAGTCGTCGAGCTGATGGATTCCGGTGCCGCAGAGAGTTCCAACCCATGGAACAACGCCGGTACCGGTCACGCCGGGCTGTGTGAGCTCAACTACACGCCGCAGGCTGCCGATGGCACCGTCGACATCAAGAAAGCCGTGCACATCAACACCCAGTTCGAGGTGTCGAAGCAGTTTTGGTCCTACCTGACCAAAAAAGGCACGTTCGGCTCGTGCAAGACGTTCATCAGCCCGGTGCCGCACCTGAGCTTCGTGCAAGGTGAAAGCGGTATTTCCTTCCTCAAGGAACGCTTCAAGGTGCTGAGCAAGCACCACGCCTTCGCGGACATGGAATACACCGAAGACAAAGCCAAAATGGCCGACTGGATGCCGCTGATGATGCCGGGCCGTCCGGCCGACGAAGTCGTCGCCGCCACCCGCGTCTTGAATGGCACCGACGTCAACTTCGGCGCCCTGACCAATCAACTGCTCAAGCACCTGACCAGCGCACCCGATGCACAGGTCAAGTACTGCAAGCGCGTGACTGGCCTCAAGCGTAACAACGGTGGTTGGACCGTCAGCATCAAGGACGTCAACAGCGGCAATACCCGTGACGTCGACGCGAAGTTCGTCTTCCTGGGCGCTGGCGGCGCGGCGTTGCCGCTGCTGCAGGCCTCGGGCATCGAAGAAAGCAAAGGCTTCGGCGGCTTCCCGATCAGTGGCCAGTGGCTGCGTTGCGACAACCCGGAAGTGGTCAAGCACCACCAGGCCAAGGTTTACAGCCAGGCCGCCGTGGGTTCGCCACCAATGTCCGTACCTCACCTGGACACCCGCGTCGTTGACGGCAACAAGTCCCTGTTGTTCGGACCTTACGCCGGTTTCACCACCAAGTTCCTCAAGCACGGTTCCTTCATGGACCTGCCGATGTCGGTACGCGCTGGCAACATCGGCCCGATGCTGGCCGTGGCGAAAAACAACATGGACCTGACCAAGTACCTGGTCAGCGAAGTGATGCAGTCGATGGAGCAGCGCCTGGAATCCCTGCGTCGTTTCTACCCTGAAGCGAAAGCCGAAGACTGGCGCCTGGAAGTGGCCGGCCAACGTGTGCAGATCATCAAGAAAGACCCGAAAAAGGGCGGCGTTCTGCAGTTCGGTACCGAACTGGTCGCGGCCAAGGACGGTTCCCTTGCTGCCCTGCTCGGCGCCTCCCCAGGCGCTTCGGTGACGGTTTCGATCATGCTCGAGCTGATCGAAAAATGCTTCGCGGGCAAGACCAAGGGCGAATGGGCTGCCAAACTGGCGGAAATCTTCCCGGCCCGTGAGAAAGTCCTGGAAACCGATGCTGCGCTGTATCGCAAGATCAACACGCAGAACAACATCGCGCTGGAACTGGTTGAAGAAAGCAGCGAGACCCCAAGCTTCGCTTGATTGGGCCGCATAAAAAAACGCCCCGCTCTCATTGAGAGCGGGGCGTTTTTTTATGGCCGGTAAAACCCGCGCCACACATATCGGTTTGGCTGGGAGATCAGCCGCGAGCCTTTTTGATCAGCTCGATGTAATCCGGGGCGTTGCGCTGATCCTGGATCAGGTCAACGAAGGTTTTGCCGTGCTCATCCTGGCCGTCAACGTCGAAGCCGGCTGCAACGAAGAACGTCAGAAAACGCTCGAAGTCATCGATTCGCAGGCCACGGTAGGCCTTGATCAATTTGTGCAGCGACGGCGAAGTGGCGTCGACTGGCTCGAAATCGAGGAACAACTTGATCTGCTCGTCGCCGATCTCGTCACCAATCACTTGCTTCTTATCTTTACGCATTGCCGACTCCAGCTCGCAGACATTTCACGGGGCGGGCAGTTTACCCCTCCCTTGCCGCCGGGCTCAACGCGGACGAGTGGCTGCGGTGTGTAAATCAGCCCAGACATGGCCATTGGCATAGCTCAAGAACTGGCAATACACCGTGTCATTGCGCAACAAGTCGATGGCGACCCGGTATTGCGCCAACGGGTAATACAGCGTCAGGGTTTTGCTTTTATCGTCGTAGACCGGCTTTTTCAGGCTTTTGCTTTCGCCATCGAAGTTGACCAGGACCTGGCTGATGGTCGCGCCTTTGTTCAGGGATTTACCCTTGAGACGGATCAACAACGGTGACGTGACCGGAATCGGCTGTTGACTGGATTGGCGTTGGCTACCCACGACCACGGAATACTCGGTGACCTGCATGAGCTGTTGCTGCTCGGGCTCCGCGTCGCGCAGGGTCAGGTCATCCGGTGGCAGGTACTGCGCGTGCATCGGCGCAGGTGCGGCGGCCAGGGGCAAACTGAGGGTCAGCAACACAGCGGCGCAACTGCGGATCAATAGACTCATGACGGGCTCCTGGGACGAAGCGGAGCACTGTAGCAGCTGCCGAAGGCTGCTACAGGAAATCGCGGTGGTGTACCGGACATCAATCGAATTGAGCGCGCATCCACGCCTGATACTCGGCCACACCCGGCTCACCTTCACGCGGCGCCCAGTGTGCCAGCTCACCTTCACCCACGGGACGGTAAGGACCGGCCTTGCACTCGAACATCAGGCTGTCGGCTTCCAGCACCACAATGCCGTGGAACACACCACCGGGCAGATCCACGCCGACACAATCACCACCGGCTTGCAGGATCTGCTTTGTCAGCAACGTGCCGGACTCATCGAAGATCAACACCCCAAGCCGCCCTTTGAGCACCAACAGGGTTTCAGCCTTGTTTTCACCCAGATGGCGGTGCGGCGGGATGTAGGTGTTCGGCTGCAGGCCTACGGCCATCCGATGACAGGCATCTTCCATCTGATGGAAGTTATGATGTTGACGCCCACGAGGATTAGCCGCCGCTTTCCCGGCCAAATCAGTGAACAAGGATTGATCAAGAAAGCACGGCGTAGTCATCGTTTACATGCCTTTAACAGCGAAGATCCCGTTAGCGTTACGCCAGTAGCCTTTGTAATCCATGCCGTAACCGAAGATGTAGCGGTCGATGCACGGCAGGCCGACGAAATCGGCTTTCAGGTCCGGGCGAGCCTTGCGGTCGTGGTCTTTGTCGATCAACACGGCGGTGTGCACTTTGCGCGCGCCAGCGTGTTTGCAGAAATCGATGATCGCGCCCAGGGTGTGACCTTCGTCGAGGATGTCGTCGATGATCAGCACGTCACGGTCGATAAACGACACTTCCGGCTTGGCTTTCCAGAACAGCTCGCCGCCGCTGGTTTCATTGCGATAGCGGGTGGCGTGCAGGTAGGACGCTTCCAGCGGGAACTGTAAATGGGTGAGCAGCTTGCCGGCGAAAATCAGGCCGCCGTTCATCACACAGAACACCACTGGGTTAGTGTCTGCCAGTTGTTCGTTGATGTGTGCACCAACGCGGGCGATAGCCGCCTCGACTTCAGCTTCGGTGTACAGGCAGTCAGCCTCTCGCATGATTTGACGGATATGCTCGAGATCAGCGGACATGGCGCTCTCCAAGGGGTGGCGTATTCAGGAAAAGCGGGCAAAGGTACGCATCCCGCACGGTCAGATCAAGCGTTTGTGGACTAACGTTCTGTATGTCTATAGGACAACACCCTCGGATAGATTAATCTAGGCCGGTTTTTTTGCCCGCCGCCGGAGCCTTTCCCATGCCCATCCTCGAGATCCGCCACCCGCTGATCCGTCATAAACTTGGCCTCATGCGCCGTGCAGACATCAGCACCAAGAATTTCCGTGAGCTCGCTCAGGAAGTCGGCGCCCTGCTGACCTATGAAGCCACCAAAGACCTGCCGCTGGAAACCTACGATATCGAAGGCTGGTGCGGCACTGTGTCGGTCGAGAAAATCGCCGGCAAGAAAATTACTGTAGTACCGATTCTGCGCGCCGGTATCGGCATGCTCGAAGGCGTGCTGAGCCTGATCCCGGGCGCCAAAGTCAGCGCCGTGGGCGTGGCCCGTAACGAGAAAACCCTCGAAGCCCACACCTACCTGGAAAAACTGGTCCCGGAAATCGACGAACGCCTGGCCATGATCATCGACCCGATGCTCGCCACCGGCGGCTCGATGGTCGCCACCATTGACCTGCTGAAAAAGGCCGGTTGCAAGGACATCCGCGCCATGGTGCTGGTCGCCGCGCCGGAAGGCATTGCCGCGGTCGAGAAAGCTCACCCGGACGTGATTATCTACACTGCTTCCATCGATCAGAAACTCAACGAGCACGGCTACATCATCCCGGGCCTGGGCGATGCCGGAGACAAGATCTTCGGTACCAAGCAGAAGGACGCTTGAGCATGCAGCAAGAGTTCAACGATCCGCTCTGGCGCACGGTGCTGTCGGGTGCACAGATGCTGTTCGTGGCCTTCGGCGCCCTGGTGTTGATGCCGCTGATTACCGGCCTCGACCCGAACGTGGCGCTGTTCACCGCCGGCCTGGGGACGATTCTGTTCCAGATCGTCACCGGGCGTCAGGTGCCCGTGTTCCTGGCGTCGAGCTTTGCCTTCATCACCCCGATCATCCTCGCCAAGGGCCAGTTCGGCCTCGCGGCGACCATGGGCGGGGTGATGGCGGCGGGTTTCGTCTACACCTTCCTCGGCCTTGCCGTGAAGATCAAAGGCACCGGTTTCATCGACCGCCTGCTGCCACCGGTGGTGATTGGTCCGGTGATCATTTCCATCGGCCTGGCCATGGCGCCGATTGCCGCCAACATGGCGATGGGCAAGGCCGGCGACGGCTCTGAGCTGATTCACTACCAGACGGCGATGCTGATTTCGATGCCGGCGCTGCTGACCACCCTGATCGTCGCGGTGTTTGGTAAAGGTATTTTCCGCCTGGTGCCAATCATCTCCGGTGTACTGGTCGGGTTTGCCATGGCGTTCTATTTCGGCGTGGTGGACACCGCCAAGATTGCCGCCGCACCGTGGTTCGCGATTCCGCACTTCACGGCACCCGAGTTCAACTGGCAGGCGATTCTGTTCATCGTTCCGGTCGCCCTGGCCCCGGCCATCGAGCACATCGGCGGCGTGATTGCCGTGGGTAGCGTCACCGGTCGCGATTATCTGAAGAAGCCTGGCCTGCACCGCACGTTGCTCGGCGATGGCATTGCCACCACCGCAGCGGGCTTGTTTGGCGGCCCACCCAACACCACGTACGCCGAAGTGACGGGCGCGGTGATGCTGACCAAGAACTACAACCCGAAAATCATGACCTGGGCGGCGATCTTTGCCATCAGCCTGGCGTTCATCGGCAAGTTCGGCGCGCTGCTGCAAAGCATTCCGGTGCCGGTCATGGGCGGGATTCTGTGCCTGTTGTTCGGCTCGATTGCGGCCGTGGGCATGAACACGCTGATTCGCCACAAGATCGATCTGGGCGAAGCGCGCAACCTGGTGATTGTGTCGGTGACCCTGGTGTTCGGGATTGGTGGTGTACTGGTCGGCACCGGGACCGGCCCGGACGACTTCGGCCTCAAAGGCATTGCGCTGTGCGCGGTGGTGGCGATTGCGCTGAACCTGATCCTGCCGGGTAATGACAGCTGGAAGCACAAGAAGGCGGATGATCCGCTGTTGTAAGTCGGCCTCAAGATAGCTATCGCGGGCAAGCCTTGCTCCTACAGGTTCTGTGTCGAACACTGTAGGAGCAAGGCTTGCCCGCGATGCCTTTAGAGGGCCAGCGGCGCTCGCTCACACAACGCGCTCAGCGCCCGCGCCCACTGCGGGTCATCATTGAGGCACGGTACCAGCACCAATTCCTCTCCTCCGGCTTCGCGGAACTGCTCCAGCCCGCGATCACCAATTTCTTCCAGCGTCTCGATGCAATCAGCCACGAACGCCGGGCACATCACCAGAATTTTCTTCACGCCGCTTTTGGCCAACTCATCAAGGCGCGCTTCGGTATAGGGCTCGATCCACTTGGCCCGGCCCAGACGCGACTGAAACGACACCGACCATTTGCCGTCCGGCAAGCCCATGCGCTTGGCAAATTCTGCCGCCGTACGCAGGCATTGCCCGCGATAACAGGTGGCGACCACTTCCGGCGGCGCCCCGGCGCAGCAATCACCACCCCCTTCAAAACTGTGGCCAGGGTTGAGCTTCTTCAGGTGCCGTTCCGGCAACCCGTGAAAGCTCAACAGCAAGTGATCGTAATCCTGCGCCAGATGGGGCTTGGCCGTGGCCACCAGCGCATCGAGGTATTCCGGCTGATCGTAGAACGGCTGGAGAATCGACAACTGCAGGTCGAGCCCTTTCTCGCGCACAACACGCTTGGCCTCTTCGATGACTGTCGTGGTGGTGCTGTCGGCGAACTGTGGATAAAGCGGCGCCAGCGTGATTCGCCTGTGACCGGTCGCTGCCATGCGCACCAGAGTCGACTCGATCGACGGCTCGCCGTAACGCATCGCCAATTCGACCGGACCGTGGGTCCACTGCGATGTCATGGCCTGCTGCAAACGACGGCTGAGCACCACCAGGGGCGAACCCTCTTCCCACCAGATCGACGCGTAGGCGTGGGCTGACTGCTCCGGGCGTTTGATCAAGATCAGCGACACCAGCAAGCGTCGCACTGGCCATGGCAGGTCGATCACATACGGGTCCATCAGAAATTGATTGAGGTAGCTGCGCACATCCGCCACCGAGGTGGAGGCAGGTGAACCCAGGTTAACCAGAAGCAATGCGTGATCGGTCATGCAACGTCCTATTTCAGAGGCGGCTGGACAGATCGTCCAGGGCCGCGCGCAAATCGGTGAACTGGAAAATGAAGCCCGCGTCCAGCACGCGTACCGGGAGCGCCTTCTGGCCACCCAGCAATAACAGCGACAACTCGCCAAGCGTCACTTTCAACGCCAGGGCGGGCATCGGCATGAACGAGGGGCGGCGCAGCACGCTGCCCAGCGTCTTGGCAAACTCGCGATTGCGCACCGGTTTGGGCGCGCACGCATTATAAGGACCGCTGGCGTCTTTCTGATGCAGAAGAAAATCAATCAGGGCGATTTGATCGTTGATATGAATCCACGGCATCCACTGCCGACCATTACCGATAGGCCCGCCCAGGCCCAGTTTGAACGGCAGCAACAGCCGCGACAAAAAGCCGCCCTCCGCGGACAGCACAAGGCCGGTGCGGATCAGTACCACGCGAAGTCCCAAGGCTTCAGCGCGCTGAGCGGTCTCCTCCCAAGCGATGCACAACTGGCTGGCGAAATCATCGATGACGGGGGGCGAGACCTCGGTCAGCTCACGCTCCCCGCCATCGCCATACCAGCCCACCGCCGAACCGGAAATCAACAGCGAGGGTTTTTGCTCGCGTTTTTCGAGCCAGGCCAGCAGCGTTTCCGTCAGGGTGATGCGACTACTCCAGAGCAACGCCTTGCGTTTGTGCGTCCAGGGGCGGTCGGCGATCGGAGCACCTGCCAGGTTGATAATGGCGTCCAGCGGCGCCGGGGCGAGGTCCTCCAGCCGGGCAATACCGCGCACTTGAGCGCCGCATATTTTCGCGACCTTTTCAGGCTTGCGACTCCAGACTGTCAGGCGATGTCCCTGACTCAACCAGTGCCGGCAGAGCTGACGTCCTATCAAACCAGTACCGCCGGTCAGCAATATGTGCATGACTTCTTCCTCGCGTGGCGTTTAACCCTGATCACTAGTCTATTTTTATAAGCAGGGATCTTTGGTATCGGGCAGGTTCTGTGTTTAACAATAGGCCAAGCTGTCAGATCGAGAACGCTAAAAGTTATACCAAAAAACAATATTGTACAGGTTTAAACCACGGCGTAGTCTGTACAGAGAGGTAAACGAGGCCCCTATGACTGTACCCATCGCAATCATCGGCACCGGCATCGCCGGGCTTTCAGCCGCTCAGGCCCTGACCGACGCAGGGCATGTCGTTCAACTTTTCGATAAAAGCCGCGGCAGTGGCGGACGCATGTCGAGCAAGCGCAGCGATGCGGGTGCTCTGGACATGGGCGCGCAATATTTCACTGCCCGCGACCGCCGCTTCGTGACCGAAGTCCAGCGTTGGCAAACCCAGGGCTGGGTCGCCGAATGGACGCCGCAGCTCTACACCTACCAAGGCGGCCAACTCAACCTGTCGCCGGACGAACAGACCCGCTGGGTCGGCACGCCACGCATGAGCGCCATCACCCGAGGCCTGCTCGGCGATCTGGAAGTGCAGTTTGCCTGCCGGATCACCGAGGTCTATCGAGGCGAAGAACACTGGCATTTGCAGGACGCCGAAGGCTTCACTCACGGCCCGTTCAGTCATGTGGTGATCGCCACGCCGGCCCCTCAGGCCACCGCGCTGCTGGCCGCCGCATCGAAGCTCGCCGGGGCCGCCGCCGGGGTAAAAATGGACCCGACCTGGGCCGTCGCCCTGGCCTTCGAAACGCCACTGGATACGCCCATTGAAGGCTGTTTTGTGCAGGACAGCCCACTCGACTGGCTGGCGCGCAACCGCAGTAAACCAGGACGCGACAACACCATGGACACCTGGGTGCTGCACGCAACCAGCGCCTGGAGCCGGCAACATATCGACTTGTCCAAGGAAGCGGTGATCGAGCAACTGCACGGGGCATTCGCCGAGCTGTTGCACGACTCCATGCCCGCCCCGAGCTTCAGCCTCGCCCATCGCTGGCTCTACGCTCGCCCTGCCAACAGCCACGAATGGGGCGTGTTGGCGGATGCCGACCTGGGCCTGTACGTGTGTGGCGACTGGTGCCTGTCCGGTCGTGTCGAAGGTGCCTGGCTCAGCGGCCAGGAAGCGGCTCGCCGCCTGCTGGAACACTTGCAGTGAACCGCATCACCCTGCGTCAATTGCTGCTGTCGACATGGACAGCAGCCCTTCCTCGCTATCACGCTTAAAAACTTATACAGAAAAATTGACTTGTACATCTTTGGATCTATGATGAAGAAATGTTGTACAGAGACGTCCCTCCGTACAGTTTCGGATTCGAGGTGCTTCGATGCACGACCAGCCAGCGACTCGACCGAAAATCGCCATTAGCGCCTGCTTGATGGGGGCCGAGGTTCGCTACAACGGAGGGCACAAGCAATCGAGCTTGTGCAGCCACACCCTCACGGACTATTTCGATTTCATCGCCGTGTGCCCGGAAGTCGCTATCGGCCTGGGTATTCCTCGCGAACCGATCCGCCTGGTGGGTGACCCTGAAGACCCCCAAGCGGTCGGCACCGTTAACCCACAACTCAATGTCACCCGGCCACTGATTGAATTCGGTGAGCAAATGGCCGCCGAACTGAACGATATCTGCGGCTACATCTTCATGCACAAATCTCCCTCCTGCGGCCTGGAACGCGTAAAGGTCTATCACGCCAACGGTGCGTCGCTGCAAGGAAGTGGTCGCGGCCTCTATGCCCAGGCTTTCTGTGCACGGCACCCAGACTTGCCGGTAGAGGAAGACGGGCGCCTCAACGACCCGGTATTGCGCGAAAACTTCCTCACCCGCGTGTTTGCCTACAGCAACTGGCAGCAATTGCTGCAAAAAGGCCTGACCCGCCACGGCCTCATCGAATTTCACTCACGCTATAAATACTTGCTGATGGCCCATCACCCGGTGCAATACAAGACCTTGGGCAATTTGCTCGGCAACATGGGCCTGACCAGCGTCGAGGAGCTCGGCCCGCGCTACTTCAGCGAACTGATGGGCGCCTTGAAAAAATGCGCCACACGCCGCACCCACACCAACGTCCTGCAACACATCAGCGGCTACCTCAAGCGAGTCATCAGCCCCGAGGACAAACAGGAAATGCAACAAGTCATCGGCCAATACCGACACGGCATCGTGCCGCTGGTCGTGCCCCTGACCCTGCTCAAGCACCATTTCCGCCAGCATCCGGTTCCCTACATTGCACAGCAGATTTACCTGCAACCGCATCCGGAAAACCTCAGCCTGCGAAACGCAATTTGATGAAAACCCCACTCGATACCAGCGCCAGCGAAGACCTGGGCGATAACTTCAACAAAGCCCTGGACGAAGGCTGGCTGCCGATCCGTGAAGTCGCGCGCCAGACCGGCGTCAACGCCGTGACCCTGCGCGCCTGGGAACGGCGTTATGGCCTGATCGTTCCGCAACGCACACCCAAGGGCCATCGGCTGTTCAGTGCCGAACACGTCCAGCGCATCCTGATGATCCTCACCTGGCTCAACCGTGGCGTGGCTGTCAGCCAGGTCAAGCAACTGCTGGACACGCCGCAAGCGTTTACCGAAACCGTCGAAAATGATTGGCAAGTACTGCGCCGCACACTGCTGCAAGCCGTGTTGCAGTTGAACGAACGCGCCCTCGATGAAACCGTCAATCAAGCCATGGCGCTGTATCCACCGCGAACCTTGTGCGAACACTTGTTGATCCCGTTACTGGCCGAACTGGAACAGCGTTGGCAGGGACAGTTTGGCGCGCAGATGGAGCGGGTGTTTTTTTATTCCTGGTTGCGCAGCAAGTTCGGCGCACGCATCTACCATAACAACCGTCAGCTACGCACCGCGCCGCTGCTGTTGATCAATCAATCGGATTTGCCACTGGAACCTCACCTATGGCTCACCGCCTGGCTGATCAGCAGCGCCGATTGTCCGGTAGAGGTGTTCGACTGGCCCCTGCCCGCCGGTGAACTCGCGATGGCGGTCGACCACCTGCAAGCCCGCGGCGTACTGCTGTATTCCAGCAAAGCCATAAATCTTTCGCAGCTGCCGAAACTATTGAACGGTATCAGATGCCCAAAAATGATTGTCGGACCTACGGTATGCATTCACCACGCCGAGCTGTCCGCAAGAACCACGGAAATCGCTGATTTGTCCCTCGCTGAAGGCCCGTTATCGGCGCATCAGTACCTGGTTCAGCGTGGACTCCTTTAATGAAGCGTGCGGACACCAACATGCATTTGATCTGGTTGCGCAACGATTTGCGCGTACACGACAACACCGCCCTCTCGGCCGCCGCAGCCAGCGGCCCGACGGTGGCGGTGTATCTGTTGAGCCCGCAGCAGTGGCTGGAACACGACGATGCACCGTGCAAAGTGGATTTCTGGCTGCGCAACCTGAGCGAACTGAGTCGCGCGCTGGGCGAGCTGAACATTCCCTTGCTGATCCGCCAGGCATCGCACTGGGATGACGCACCAACGGTGCTGCTCGACCTGTGCCAGCAGTTGAAGGTCGACGCCCTGCACGTCAACGAGGACTACGGCGTCAATGAAAGCCGTCGTGATGCAGCAGTGGCCGAAACGCTGAACGCCAAGGGCATTCAGTTCCACCGTTACCTCGATCAACTGCTATTCAAGCCAGGCTCCGTGTTGACCAAGAGCGGCACCTACTTCCAGGTCTTCAGCCAGTTCCGCAAGGTGTGCTACGACCGGCTGCGGGTTTCATTACCGGGGCTGGTCGCAACACCCGCCCCCCAGTTGCCGCTGACGGTAAGCAGCGACTTGATCCCGGCAACCATCGAGGGGTTCGAAACGCCAAGCGACGGCCTGCGCCAATACTGGCCCGCCGGTGAAGCCCAAGCCCGGCGTCGACTCGATGCCTTCGCCGACGCCCGGATCGACGACTACAAAAACGAGCGGGATTTCCCGGCCAAACCCGGAACCAGCCAGCTCTCGGCCTATCTCGCCGCCGGGATTATTTCCCCCGCCAATGCCTGCACGCCGCCCTGCAAGCCAATCAAGGCGAATTCGAAAGCGGCAAGATCGGTGCCGTCACCTGGATCAACGAGCTGCTATGGCGCGAGTTCTACAAACATGTTTTGGTGGGTTACCCACGGGTCTCGCGCCATCGCGCCTTTCGACCGGAAACCGAAGCCCTCGCCTGGCGCAACGCCCCACAAGAACTGCTGGCCTGGCAAGAAGCCCGCACCGGTGTGCCGATCATCGATGCGGCCATGCGCCAATTGCTGGAGACCGGCTGGATGCACAACCGGCTGCGCATGGTCGTGGCGATGTTCCTGACCAAGAATTTGCTGATCGACTGGCGTGAAGGCGAGCGCTTTTTCATGCGGCATTTGATCGACGGTGATCTGGCGGCAAACAACGGTGGCTGGCAGTGGAGCTCGTCCACCGGCACAGATTCGGCGCCCTACTTCCGGATTTTCAATCCATTGAGCCAGTCACAGAAATTCGACGCTGACGGTGCGTTCATCAAGCACTGGCTGCCAGAACTGGCCGGACTCAACCAAAAAGATGTGCATAACCCGGCCAACCTGGGTGGCCTGTTCGGTGTGGCGGATTATCCGTCGCCCATCGTCAACCTGAGTACCTCCCGCCAACGAGCGCTGGCCGCGTTCAAGAACCTGCCCGCGCGACTCGATGCCGGAGGTTGCCATGAGTGATGGACTGAGGCGTTTTGCCGCACCGTTTGCCAAGGCGAACAAAGATAGTCTGCTGTACTTACCCGTATTGGGACCGGCGATTGCCTGGCCGAAAAGGAAAATGGGATGAGTTTTACACCTCCACGGCGATACTGGTTAACCGGCGCCAGCAGCGGTATTGGCGCCTCGCTGGCCGAACAAATACTGAAAACCGGCGCTCATCTGGCCGTCAGTTCACGCTCGGTGCCAGCACTGAAAGTCTTGTCCCTGCGCTATCCCGGACAGGTGATGGTGGTGCCCGGTGACCTGACCAACAGTCAGCGGGTGCGCGAAATCGGCGAGCAAATCGTCCAGGACTGGGGTTCGCTGGACACCGTGATTCTCAACGCAGGCACCTGCGAGTACGTCGACATTCAGCAATTCGACTCTTCGATTGTCGAACATGTGGTGCGCACCAATTTGCTCGCCTGTGCCTACTGCATCCAGGTCGCGATACCTCTGTTGCGCAAAGGCACCGCGCCGCACCTGGTGGGCATCGCGAGCCCGGCGACGTACTTGCCGCTGCCACGTGCCGAGGCCTATGGTGCATCAAAAGCCGGACTGCGTTACCAGTTCGAATCGCTGCGCATGGACCTGGCGCCGGACGGTATCGAAGTCACGGTGGTCAGCCCTGGGTTTGTCGCTCCCCCGCAGCCCGCAAATAATGACGCCCCGAAATCGTTCAGTTGGCCGGTAAGTAAAGCCGCCCGGCACATCTTCGCCAAACTCAAGAACCGGCCAGCGGAGATCGTTTTTCCGGGTCTGTTCATGGCGGCGCTTTGGCCCCTGTCGACATCGCCGAGCGAGGTGAAACTGGCCATCGGCAAACGCATGGTGCGCAGCCCTGCGCCGATCCAGGATCGACCATGAACATCGCCGTCATCGACGACGGTTTCCCCACTTCATAGCCCGAGGATGGGTAGACACACAACCAAGCGTCCGTCAGGGCTTTCACACAGCAGCGCCCCACTGCCTTACACTGCGTGCCATGAAAACCATTCCCCATACGCAAATCGCCGAGCCGGTCGTTACGTGCTCGACCTGTGCGGCTTGCTGCTGTCAGCTCGAAGTGATGTTGATCACCGACACGGGCGTACCCGAACGCTTTATCGATACCGATGATTGGGGTGGGGAAGTCATGCTGCGCCTGGACGACGGCTGGTGCGCCGCGCTGGATCGCAACAGCATGATGTGCACCATCTACGAAAAGCGCCCGCTGATCTGCCGGGAATTCGAGATGGGCGCACCGGAGTGCATCGACGAACGCCAAGGGATTACTACGGCGTATCGCTAGATCTGACGCCATCGCGGGCAAGCCACGTCCCCACATTTGGGAGCATGGCTTGCCCGCGATGCTGTTGACGTTACAACGGCAAGGTGTAGTGCAGCGAGTAGCTTTCTACGCCATCGTTGTGACTGCTCAAACCGGCATTGGAATAGTGCGTCGCGCGAACCCCGACTTCATGTCCGCCGGTAAAGCGCAGGCCAAACCCGAGACGGTCTTCAAACTGGAAGGCCGAGCCAAGATTGTTGTCTTCAACTCTTATATGAGAGAACACCGCTACACCGATCCCCGCCTCGACGTAGGGTTTAACGGACTGACCGGCAAACTCGTAAACAAATACGGGCGAGAACGACAGGCTGTTGTTGCTGGAGAGCTTGTCACCTTCCCAATAGGTATAGGCACCACTCCAGTAACCGGTCACACGACCGACGTCACTTTGTAACCAGCTCTGGTCCCAATCGAATTGCATGCCCAGTCGATAAGTCATGGTTGAATCGCTGGTCTGACCGACCCCGAACTCCACACCTGCTGCCTGTGCAGTAAAACTTTGCCCCATTAAAGCGGCCGCAATCGCGGCCAAACAGAATAGTCGCTTCACTAGAAACATCCTTTTCCGAACAATTTCGTATGGTTTTTTTGTTGCTCAACGCTATAGAAGTCGACGTTTGATCAGAAGTTCATCCCAATGGCTCGCTCGCCCCGCTATGTGGTTACCCGTCGAAGCTTCTCACAACACCGGGCGTATTCCACAGTATCGGCAAGATATTTCTGAAATGAACCGGATCGGCACTCGTCCAGAACTCAGCAGCACGAACGGGCCCCTCGGCGAGCAAGTCACGCTCGGCCAACAGCCGCTGAAGTTGCCGTGCGACAGCAGCCCCCGTGTCGATCAGGCTGATGTCATCCGGGATCATCTGTTTGAGCAAAGGCTTCAGAAACGGATAATGCGTACACCCCAGAATCAAGGTGTCGCACCCGGCGCCGAGCAGCGGTTCGACATACCTGGCCAGTAGCTGACGCAGGGCTGAACTGTGCAGATCGCCATTCTCAATCAGTTCGACCAGCCCGGGACAGGGCTGAGTGATGACGCGCACATCGGTGGCGAAACGGTCGAGCAATGCGGCGAACTTGGCACTCTGCAAAGTGCCGGTGGTGGCGAGCACGCCGACCACACCGCTGCGGGTCGCGGCAGCGGCAGGTTTGACGGCCGGTTCCATGCCGACAATTGGCCATTGCGGGTAATCGCGTCGCAAGTCCGCAACACCCGCAACGGTCGCGGTATTGCACGCCAGCACCAGGGCTTTGGCACCCTGCTGCTGGAAAAAATCGGCCATAACGCTGCAACGCTGGCGGATGAACTCTGGCGTTTTCTCACCGTAGGGTACATTCCCGCAGTCGGCCACGTACAGCAGTGACTCGTTGGGCAGCAAACGCTGGATTTCGGCCAGCACCGAGAGCCCACCGACGCCGGAGTCGAACACGCCGATCGGCGCTTCACGCATGTGTGGAACCGCAGACACTGCACCCCGGATCACGCTTGACGCGCAATTCGCGAAAGCGTGAGCCTAGCGCATCAATCAACAGCAGGCGTCCCACCAGCGGCTCGCCGAAACCGACCAGCAGTTTCAGCGCTTCCAGTGCCTGAAGGCTGCCCACCAACCCTACCAGCGGCCCGACGACGCCGGCCTCGCTGCACGTCAGCTCGGCTTCACTGCCATGCCCGTATAAACAGTGGTAGCACGGACTCTCCGGGCGGCGCGGATCGAACACCGACAATTGCCCTTCAAGGCGAATCGCCGCGCCACTGACCAGCGGTTTAGCGGCGTTGACGCAAGCGGCGTTGACCGCTTCGCGGGTGGAGAAATTGTCGGAACAATCGAGCACCAGATCCACCGCAGCCACGGCGGCGGCCAGGGAGTCTTCGTCCAGGGCGGTGCGATGGGCGATCAGTTTGATCTCGGGATTGATCGCGCTCAGGCGTTTGATCGCCGAATCGACCTTGCTCAGGCCGACGCTGTCGGTGTCGTGAACAATCTGGCGTTGCAGATTGGTCAAGTCGACCGTATCGAAGTCAGCGAGGTGCAGCTCACCCACGCCAGCGGCGGCGAGGTAAAGCGCAACCGGCGAGCCCAGACCGCCGAGGCCGACGATCAACACGCGGCTTTCTTTCAAGCGCAACTGGCCGTCGATGTCGACGTGTTGCAGCAGAATCTGCCGACTGTAGCGCAACAATTCCTGATCATTCAGCACGGCAGGCGCCCCAGGCTGATTCGTTCGTGTCCACCCAAATCCGTACGGCTGTGGACGTCTTCAAAGCCACGGCTCAGCAGCAAATCGCGTACGGCATTGGCTTGATCGTAGCCGTGTTCGAGCATCAGCCAGCCACCCGCGTCCAGATAATCCGGCGCCTGGGCGACGATCAAACGCAGATCGTCGAGCCCGTCGACACCCGCCACCAGAGCACTGGCCGGCTCAAAGCGCACATCACCTTCGACCAGATGCGGATCGGAGCTAGGGATGTAAGGCGGGTTGCTGATGATCAGTTGAAAACGCTGACCGTCCAGGGCGCTGAACCAATGGCTGCTCAGCACCGTGGCGTTGTTGAGGTGCAGACGCTGGCGATTGCGCTCGGCCAGGGCCACCGCTTCAAGCACGCGATCCACTGCCGTCACTTTCCAGGCCGGACGCTCGCTGGCCAGGGCCAGGGCAATGGCGCCGCAGCCGGTACCGAGGTCGAGGACCTTGGCCGGAGTGGCCGGCAACAGCTCAAGCGCGGCCTCCACCAGCAATTCAGTGTCCGGACGCGGGATCAGCGTGTGCGGCGCCACTTCCAGATCCAGCTTCCAGAACCCTTGCTGCCCCAGAATGTAAGCCACCGGCTCACCGCCACGGCGACGTTGCAAGTAACTGGCAAACGTCAGCGCCGCTTCACTGGGAACGATGCGTTCTGGCCAGGTGTGCAAAAAACTGCGGGGTTTGCCCAGGGCGGCAGCCAGCAGCAATTCGGCATCCAGGCGCGCGGTGGGCGAGTCGGGCAAATCTGCGGCGCGTAACAAACTGGCAATGATCGTCATTTACTCACCTATCGCCGCCAATTGATCGGCCTGGTACTCGGCCAGCAATGGCTCGATGACCGCCTCGACCCCGCCAGCGAGGATTTCGTCGAGCGAATACAGCGTCAGGTTGACCCGGTGGTCGGTGACCCGGCCCTGGGCAAAGTTGTACGTGCGAATCCGCTCCGAACGATCACCGGAACCCACCAGCAATTTACGTTCACTGGCGATGGCATTGGCGGCGGCGCTGGTCTGCTGATCGTTCAGCTTGGCCGACAGCCAGGACATCGCCCGGGCGCGGTTTTTGTGCTGGGAACGTTCTTCCTGGCATTCCACGACAATTCCGGACGGCAAGTGCGTGATGCGGATCGCCGAGTCGGTCTTGTTGACGTGCTGACCACCGGCCCCGGAAGAGCGGTAGGTATCGACCCGCAGGTCCGCGGGGTTGATCTCGATCGCTTCCTGTTCGTCCGGCTCGGGCAACACCGCCACGGTGCAGGCCGAGGTGTGGATGCGTCCTTGGGATTCAGTGGCCGGAACCCGCTGCACGCGGTGTGCGCCGGATTCGAACTTGAGCTTGCCGTAGACGTTGTCACCTTCGACCCGGGCGATGACTTCTTTATAGCCGCCATGCTCGCCGATGTTCTCGGAGAGGATTTCCACCCGCCAGCCGCGACGCTCGGCATACCGCGAATACATGCGGAACAGGTCGCCGGAGAAAATCGCCGCCTCGTCGCCACCGGTGCCGGCACGGATTTCGAGGAACACGTTGCGCCCGTCGTTCGGGTCCTTGGGCAGCAGCATGCGTTGCAGGCTGGCTTCGAGCTCGATCAATTGCTCCTTGGCTTCGCGGACTTCCTCCACGGCCATTTCGCGCATGTCCGGGTCGCTGTCCTTGAGCAGTGCCTGGGCGCCTTCGAGGTCGCCTTGCACTTTGAGCAACTGTTGATAGGCGCCGACAATTGGCTCGACTTCCGCGTATTCCTTGGAATAGGTGCGGAATTTGTTCTGATCGGAAATGACTTCGCCATCACCAAGCAAGGCGGTCAATTCCTCGAAACGGTCCTGGAGGATGTCCAGCTTATTGAGCAGTGACGCTTTCATTGCGGTTTTTTATCCGAAAAGCTATCCGATGAGCCCTCACCGAGGGCAAAGAGTTCCTGGGCCATGGCCAGCGCATCGAGG
Source organism: Pseudomonas sp. S2_F03 (assembly GCF_054668335.1). Lineage (NCBI taxonomy): Bacteria > Pseudomonadati > Pseudomonadota > Gammaproteobacteria > Pseudomonadales > Pseudomonadaceae > Pseudomonas > Pseudomonas sp. S2_F03. The sequence continues at coordinate 1,935,716 of NZ_CP162759.1, forward strand.
CGGCCTTCGGCAGAGAGCTTTTTCAATTGCACGCTGGGCGCGTGCAAGAGTTTATTGGTCAGGCCGCGCGCCAGTTGCACCAGCACGTCTTCGGCGCTGCTGCCATTGGCCAGCAGGCGCTGGGCCTTCAGTAATTCCTCGTCGCGCATGCGCTCGCTTTGCTGACGATAGGCCTTGAGAACATCCACCGCCGCCAGTTCGCGCAGGCGGACCATGAAATCTTCGGCGCCGACCGAGACCATCTCTTCGGCCGCCTGGGCTGCGCCCTGACGACTCTTGAGGTTCTCGGCGACCACTTCGTGGAGATCGTCGACGCTGTACAGGTAAACGTCGTCCAGCTCGCCGACTTCCGGCTCGATATCGCGCGGGACGGCGATGTCCACCATGAAGATCGGTTTGTGCTTGCGCAGCTTCAGCGCGCTTTCCACCGCGCCTTTGCCGAGGATCGGCAACTGGCTGGCGGTGGAACTGATCACGATGTCGCTGCGCACCAGTTCTGCCGGAATGTCCGAAAGCAGCACGGCGTGGGCGCCGAACTGCTCGGCCAGAATACTCGCGCGCTCCAGGGTTCGGTTGGCGACCACGATGCGCTTCACACCCAGCTCGTGCAGATGACGGGCCACCAGGGTGATGGTCTCGCCAGCGCCGATCAGCAATGCCTGGCTGCGTTGCAAGTCACTGAAAATCTGTTTCGCCAGGCTGACCGCGGCAAACGCCACGGACACCGGGTTCTCGCCGATGGCGGTGTCAGTGCGCACTTGTTTGGCCGCGTTGAACGTGGCCTGAAACAACCGGCCAAGCAACGGGCCAATGGTCCCGGCCTCGCGGGCGACGGCATAGGCCGATTTCATCTGACCGAGAATCTGCGGTTCGCCCAACACCAGCGAATCGAGCCCGGAGGCGACCCGCATCATGTGACGAACTGCCGCATCATCTTCATGCACATAAGCGCTCGCGCGCAGCTCGTCGAGGCTCAAATGGTGATAGTCGGCCAGCCAGCGCAACACAACGTCGGCCGAAAGGTGATCCTGTTCTATATAAAGTTCACTGCGATTGCAGGTGGAGAGGATCGCAGCTTCGCGGCTGTCGGTGAGGCGGCAGAGCTGCTGCAAGGCCTCCACCAGCTGCTCAGGGGTAAAGGCCACGCGCTCGCGGACGTCTACAGAAGCAGTCTTGTGGTTGATACCGAGTGCAAGGAAGGCCATTCAAGGTCGCTGATGGTGACGTGAAGCCGGCAATTGTCCTACTTCGTCACAGCCAGAACAACTACCGCTGACTATTGTCCCCATGTCCCGTCTCTATAAAGACATCGATTGAGACTCGGTTATGTTTGGCCGAAGGCTTGTGTCATGATGATCCGACCGCAGGTTAGTCGTCCTCTTCCTATATGAATAGATCTTCCGCGTTGCTCCTCGCTTTTGTCTTCCTGAGCGGCTGCCAAGCCTTGGCCCCCGTGTCGCCGGACGGTACGTCGCCGGTCGAAGACAGCACTCCGGCCCCTGAAAAGCCCAAGGCTTACAGCTCATTCAGTGAAGAAACCATCTTCAGCCTGCTGAGCGCCGAACTGGCTGGCCAGCGCAATCGTTTCGACATTGCGCTGGATAACTACGTGACCCAGGCCATCAACACACAGGATCCGGGCATCTCCGAGCGAGCATTCCGCATTGCCGAGTACCTGGGCGCCGATCAGGCTGCCCTGGACACCGCGCTGATCTGGGCAAAAAACGCCCCGCAAGACCTCGAAGCGCAACGTGCGGCTGCCGTGCAACTGGCCCGTGCCGGTCGTTACGACGACTCCATGGTTTATATGGAGAAAGTCCTGCAAGGCAAAGGCGACACGCATTTTGACTTTCTGGCCCTGTCCGCGGCCGATACCGACCAGGACACGCGCAACGGTTTGATGAACAGCTTCGACCGTTTGCTGCAACGCCACCCGAACAACAGTCAGTTGATTTTCGGCAAGGCCCTGTTGATGCAACAGGACGGCGACGCCAAGGGTGCATTGGCCCTGCTGGAAAACAATCCGCCCGATGACGGTGAAATTGCTCCGATCCTGCTGCGCGCGCGCCTGCTGCAGGTGCTCAACCGCGGCGACGAAGCCTTGCCACTGCTGCAAAAAAGCATCAAGAAATACCCAGACGACAAGCGCCTGCGCCTGACCTACGCACGCATGCTGGTTGAGCAAGACCGCATAGAAGACGCCAAAGCCGAGTTTTCGAGCCTGGTGCAACAGTACCCAGAGGATGACGAGCTGCGTTATTCCCTGGCACTGGTCTGCCTGGAGGCAAAATCCTGGGACGAGGCCAAGAGCCTGCTTGAAGACTTGATCGCCCGCGAAAGCCACGTCGACTCCGCCCACCTGAACCTGGGCCGTATCGCAGAGGAGCGCAACGATCCCCAAGGCGCGTTGATCGAGTACGGCAAAGTCGGGCCTGGTAACGACTACTTGCCAGCCCAATTGCGCCAGACCGACATTCTGATCAATAACGGCAGGACCGCTGAAGCCCAACGCCGTCTGGCTGCAGAGCGCGACGAGCAACCTGACTACGCGATTCAGCTGTACCTGATCGAAGCCGAAACCTTGTCAGCCAACAATCAGAGCGACAAAGCCTTCGGTGTCCTGCAAAAAGCCTTGCAGCAATATCCGGACGATCTGAACCTTCTGTATACCCGCGCCATGCAGGCGGAAAAACGCAATGACCTGGCGCAGATGGAAAAAGACCTGCGCCTGATCATCAAGCGCGACCCGGACAATGCCATGGCACTGAATGCGCTCGGCTACACCCTGTCCGACCGCACCACGCGGTATACCGAGGCCAAGGCCTTGATCGAACAGGCTCACCAGATCAATCCGGAAGACCCGGCGGTGCTCGACAGCCTCGGCTGGGTAAACTTCCGCCTGGGTAATCTCGATGTAGCCGAGCGCTATCTGCGCCAGGCACTGGAGCGTTTCCCCGATCAGGAAGTGGCCGCCCACCTGGGTGAAGTGCTGTGGGCCAATGGCAAACAGCGCGAAGCCAAACAAGTCTGGGGCAAATTCCTCAAGGAACAACCTGACAGCCCTACCCTGCGCGGCACCATCAAGCGCCTGACCGGATCAGAGACTCTTTAAGATTATGCTTTTGCGCCATTTCATTGTTTTCAGTTTTATTGCCCTGCTCGCCGGTTGCGCGGGCTTCGGCGCTCGCGAATCCGTCGAAGGTCACGGCAACCCGGCCCAATGGCGTGAACATAAACAGCAACTGTCGGCCCTCGACGGCTGGCAGATCAACGGCAAGATCGGCATCCGCGCACCCAAAGACTCGGGCAGCGGCACCCTGTTCTGGCTGCAGCGTCAGGATTACTACGACATCCGCCTTTCCGGCCCGCTGGGTCGCGGCGCCGCACGCCTGACCGGCCGACCTGGCAAGGTGTCGCTGGAAGTGGCGAACCAGGGTCGCTATGACGCACCGAATCCGGAAGTGCTGCTCGAAGAACAACTGGGCTGGAAACTACCGGTGTCCAACCTGGCCTGGTGGGTCCGCGGACTCCCGGCCCCCGACAGCAAAAGCAAACTGACGCTGGATGCCGACAGTCGCCTGGCCAGTCTCGAACAGGATGGCTGGCAGGTTGAATACACCACTTACACACAACAAAACGGTTTCTGGCTGCCCGAGAAGATAAAACTTCACGGCACTGACCTTGATGTCACGCTGGTGATCAAGGAATGGCAACCACGCAAGCTGGGGCAATGAACATGACCGTGCCTCGCCTGACACTGCCCTCCCCGGCCAAACTCAATCTGATGCTGCACATCCTCGGTCGCCGTGATGACGGCTATCACGAGTTGCAGACGATTTTTCAGTTCCTCGACTACGGCGATGAAATTACTTTTGCCGTTCGCGACGACGGTGTGATCCGGTTGCATACCGAGTTCGAGGGTGTTCCCCACGACAGCAATTTGATCGTCAAGGCCGCGAAGCAACTGCAGGAGCAATCCGGTTGCGCACTCGGCATTGATATCTGGATCGAAAAAGTCCTGCCCATGGGCGGTGGAATTGGTGGCGGCAGCTCCAATGCCGCGACGACATTGCTGGGCCTCAACCATCTTTGGCAATTGGGTTGGGACGAGGATCGACTGGCGGCACTGGGCCTGAGACTGGGGGCTGACGTCCCGGTTTTCGTGCGTGGCCATGCGGCTTTTGCCGAGGGCGTCGGGGAGAAACTGACCCCTGTAGACCCCGAAGAACCGTGGTATGTCGTGCTGATACCGCAAGTATCTGTAAGTACAGCAGAAATTTTTTCAGATCCGCTGTTGACACGTAACTCTCCTCCCATTAAAGTGCGCCCCGTTCCCAAGGGAAACAGTCGTAATGACTGCTTGCCGGTAGTAGCAAGGCGTTATCCAGAGGTACGTAACGCATTGAATTTGTTAGGTAAATTTACCGAAGCAAAACTCACTGGCACTGGAAGTTGTGTGTTTGGGGGCTTCCCAAGCAAAGCTGAAGCTGATAAAGTCTCGGCCCTTCTTACAGAGACCCTTACAGGGTTTGTAGCAAAAGGAAGCAACGTTTCGATGTTGCATCGCAAGCTGCAAAGTCTGCTCTAAAGGAACCGATTACTGGGTAATCGTTGCAACAGATACAGGGGCGTCGCCAAGCGGTAAGGCAGCAGGTTTTGATCCTGCCATGCGTTGGTTCGAATCCAGCCGCCCCTGCCATTTTCCTATACTCATCCAGGTTACCCTCAGCCTTCAGGTACTGCGCGTGTCCAAGATGATGGTCTTTACGGGGAACGCTAACCCCGATCTGGCTCGGCGTGTTGTACGTCAGCTGCATATCCCTCTCGGTGACATCTCTGTCGGTAAGTTTTCCGACGGCGAAATTACAGCCGAGATCAATGAAAACGTCCGCGGTAAAGATGTCTTCATTATTCAGCCGACTTGCGCTCCGACCAACGATAACCTGATGGAACTGGTAGTGATGGCTGATGCCTTCCGCCGCTCCTCGGCTACTCGTATCACTGCTGTTATTCCTTACTTTGGTTATGCCCGTCAGGATCGCCGTCCGCGTTCCGCACGTGTGGCTATCAGCGCGAAAGTTGTTGCTGACATGCTTACCGTAGTCGGCATCGACCGTGTTCTCACGGTTGATCTGCATGCTGACCAAATCCAGGGTTTCTTCGATATTCCGGTAGATAACATCTACGGCTCCCCTGTATTGGTGGATGACATTGAAGATCAGCGCTTCGAAAACCTGATGATCGTGTCCCCGGACATTGGTGGCGTCGTGCGTGCACGTGCTGTTGCCAAATCCCTGGGCGTGGATCTCGGGATCATCGACAAACGCCGTGAGAAAGCCAATCACTCTGAAGTGATGCATATCATCGGTGATGTCGAAGGGCGTACCTGTATTCTGGTCGATGACATGGTCGATACCGCCGGCACTTTGTGCCACGCGGCCAAGGCCTTGAAAGAGCATGGCGCTGCCAAGGTTTTCGCCTACTGCACACACCCTGTGCTGTCCGGTCGGGCGATCGAAAACATTGAAAATTCCATGCTGGACGAACTGGTGGTGACTAACACCATCCCGCTGTCCGCTGCTGCACAAGCCTGCTCGCGTATCCGTCAACTGGATATCGCGCCGGTAGTTGCCGAGGCGGTCCGCCGCATCAGCAATGAAGAATCGATCAGCGCGATGTTCCGTTAAGGGCCCTGCCCTTTTCAATCATCGCGTTGACGAAAAGCGCCCCGCCCCGGCATTCCTGTCGGGGCGGGGCTTTTTTGCCCATATCGCCTTTAGCGCTGGTCGCAAACGCTGGGGCGAATGTGGTTATTTTGGAGATACAACATGAACGATTTTACTCTGAATGCTGAAGTGCGTTCCGACCTGGGGAAAGGTGCGAGCCGCCGCCTGCGTCGTCTCGCAAGCCTGGTACCAGCTGTAGTTTACGGTGGCGAAAAAGCCCCTGAATCCATCAGCATGCTGGCTAAAGAAGTTGCCAAACTGCTCGAAAACGAAGCGGCTTACAGCCACATCATCGAGCTGAACGTTGGCGGCACCAAGCAAAACGTAATCATCAAGGCTCTGCAGCGTCACCCGGCCAAAGGCCACGTGATGCACGCTGACTTCGTACGTGTAGTTGCCGGCCAAAAGCTGACCGCTATCGTTCCTGTGCACTTCATCAACGAAGCTGCTCCAGTGAAGAAAGGCGGCGAGATTTCGCACGTTGTTGCTGAAATCGAAGTGTCCTGCCTGCCAAAAGACCTGCCTGAATTCATCGAAGTTGACCTGGCTAACGCCGAAGTCGGCTCGATCATTCACCTGTCCGACATCAGTGCTCCTAAAGGCGTTGAATTTGTTGCTCTGGCTCACGGTAACGACCTGGCTGTTGCCAACGTTCACGCTCCACGTGTTGCTCCAGAAGCTGCAGAAGGCGCTGCAGAGTAATTCACTCTGTACGCCGGAGTGACCGGAAACATCGCGGACTGGAACGTAGCGAGAAAGCGGGCGGGAACGCGGAGTTTACATAATGGTAAATGAGCAATTTTCGTCCACTTTCGCCGCACACACCGATTGCAGCGATGTTATCCACCACTCCAAGGAAGGGCCCCTATCGTGACCGCCATTAAACTGATCGTTGGCCTGGGAAATCCAGGTGCTGAATACGAACAGACCCGGCATAACGCAGGGGCCCTTTTTGTTGAGCGCATCGCGAACGCACAAGGTGTAAACCTTGTCGCCGATCGCAAATATTTTGGCCTGACCGGACGCTATTCGCATCAGGGTCAGGATGTTCGTCTGCTGATTCCCACCACCTACATGAACCGTAGCGGCCAGGCTGTAGCAGCCCTGGCAGGTTTCTTCCGCATCAAGCCTGAAGAAATCCTCGTGGCGCATGACGAACTCGACCTGCCTCCGGGCGTTGCCAAGCTCAAGCAGGGCGGCGGCCATGGCGGTCACAACGGGTTGCGCGACATCATTGCGCAACTGGGCAATCAGAACACCTTTCATCGCTTGCGGCTTGGCATTGGCCACCCGGGCGTTGCCAGTATGGTTTCAAATTTCGTCCTGGGTCGTGCGCCACGCGCCGAACAGGAAAAACTCGATGCCAGCATCGACTTTGCCCTCGGCGTGCTGCCGGATATCCTCGCCGGTGAATGGAACCGCGCGATGAAAAACCTGCACAGCCAGAAGGCCTGACTCTACTCCGAGGGGAAACACCATGGGATTCAATTGCGGCATCGTCGGCCTGCCTAACGTCGGCAAGTCCACCCTGTTCAACGCCCTGACCAAATCCGGGATCGCGGCCGAGAACTTCCCCTTCTGCACCATCGAGCCGAACACCGGTATCGTGCCGATGCCGGATCCACGTCTCGACGCCCTGGCAGCCATCGTCAATCCAAAGCGCATCCTGCCGACCACCATGGAATTCGTCGACATCGCGGGCCTGGTTGCCGGCGCTTCGAAAGGTGAAGGCCTGGGCAACAAGTTCCTCGCCAACATCCGTGAAACCGATGCCATCGCCCACGTGGTCCGCTGCTTCGAAGACGAGAACGTGATTCACGTCTCCAACAGCGTCGACCCGAAACGCGACATCGAGATCATCGACCTGGAACTGATCTTCGCCGACCTCGACAGCTGCGAAAAGCAACTGCAGAAAGTCGCCCGTAACGCCAAGGGTGGCGACAAGGACGCCGTGGTCCAGAAAGGCCTGCTGGAGCAACTGATCGCTCACTTCACCCTCGGCAAGCCTGCGCGCACGCTGATGAAGAACATGGGCGCCGACGACAAGGCAGTGATTCGTGGCTTCCACCTGCTGACCACCAAGCCGGTCATGTACATCGCCAACGTCGCGGAAGACGGTTTCGAGAACAACCCGCTGCTGGACATCGTCAAGGCCATCGCCGAAGAAGAAGGCGCCATGGTGGTTCCGGTCTGCAACAAGATCGAGGCGGAAATCGCCGAGCTGGAAGACGGCGAAGAGAAAGACATGTTCCTCGAAGCCCTGGGCCTCGAAGAGCCTGGCCTGAATCGCGTGATCCGCGCTGGCTACGAGATGCTGCACCTGCAGACCTACTTCACCGCCGGTGTCGAAGAAGTCCGCGCCTGGACCGTCCGCGTCGGTGCCACCGCACCACAAGCCGCTGGCGTGATCCACACCGACTTCGAAAAAGGCTTCATCCGCGCCGAAGTCATCGCGTATGACGACTTCATCCAGTACAAGGGCGAAGCCGGCACCAAAGAAGCCGGTAAATGGCGTCTGGAAGGCAAGGACTACATCGTCAAAGACGGCGACGTGATGCACTTCCGCTTCAACGTGTAACGGTGACCGTGGATTAACACGGAACCCGATAGACTGAAAATCCCCGTAATCACTTGCTGATACGGGGATTTTTGCGTCTTGGGATCGCCATTCTCCTCGACTACAAGCAAACTTTGCGGGCCTGTGCGTAACGTATTGACCGGGGTCACGGCTCACAGTGACAAACCTTCTGTCAGGTCGCCTCGGGCAAAGGCTGCGCTTTCTCAGGGGGTTTGATTGAACCGATATAAACCGCAAAGACAGTCAGCAGCGCGCCACAAATCTGCAGCGTTGAGCTGGCCTTGCCGAGAAAGGTGACATCAATGAAATAGGTGATCACCGGCTCCAGTAACAGGATCAGACCGGCCAACCCCAGGCTGATTGCTCCGATCGAACGGTTGACCAGCAACCAGCCGACAAACTGCACCAGTACCCCGTAGATGATCAGCATCAGCAAGGTTTGCCCATCCACGATGGCCAGGCTTTCCCCAGTTGCCAGCGCGTATGTCAGCAGAACCAATGCCGCCCAAAGACTCAAATTGAGCATCTGTGCGATCTTGTCACCCCCGCCGTCCGGCAATTGGGTGTTGATCTTCAGAAAATACACACAGATGGCATACGCCAGCCCCGACAGCACGCCATACACCACGCCCTTGATCCCTACCGCACTGGTCATCTCGGGTAGCAACAACAGATAGAGCCCGACAAATGCCAAGCTAATGGAGACCAGGAAGTAGATCGAAGGTTTTTCCTTCAACAGGTACAACCCCAACAGGGTCATGAAGAACACCTGACAGTTGGTCAGGATCGACCCGATGCCCGGGCCGACGATATAGATGCTCTGATGCCAAAGCACCAGGTCAATGGCCAAAAACACCCCAGCCAACGCGGTGTACAGCTGCGCCTTCGCACTTTTGAGGAGCACCGGTGTTTTGCGCACCTTGAGCAGCAGGAAGAACAGGATCGAGGCGAACACCATCCGATAGAACCCTGCGCCACCCGCGCCGATATGGGCGAAAGCGACGGCTAGAGCAGACAGACTGAGCATCAGTCCACCGATGGTCAATTCAATGATTGCCCGATTATTATTAGTCGCCATGAGAAACCTCATTGATAAAGACCGGCATTAACTTTATGAGTACTCACAACTCCCCAGGTGAGCAACTATCAGATTCGACAAAGCAGAAAACCCCAAAGGTCTTTTCTGCCATGTGCCAAAAATCCACTCACTATTAATTGGCATTAAGCATTAGCAGTAACACCTCTCTTTAAACTTCTTGCGCGGACAACTTCAACCATTGTTGTACCGGTGCAAAACCCAGAATATTTTCGACATAGCCCTGCAGTTGCGCAGGGATGGCAATACCATAACGACGGAAGCGGAACACCACCGGAACAAACATCGCATCCACAATGCCGAAGTCACCGCAGAGGAACTTTGTTGAACCACTCACCTCACGGAGCTGGTTCCAGATAGCGAATATCCGCATGATTTCCCCTTCCGTCTCGGCGGTCAGGCTTTCCGGGATGTCGCCTGTGTTCAGGCCAAACGACATCTGCGTGCGCAGGTGGATGAAACCGGAGTGCATCTCTGCCGCAGCAGCGCGTGCCAGAGCCTTGACCCTTGAATCACGGGGCCAAAGGTTGGCGGCCGGACAGGAATCGGCAATGTATTCGCTGATGGCCAGGCTGTCGTTGATGACGACATCATCAAGCAGCAGCGCCGGCACCTTGCCGGAAGGCGAGTGCTCCAGAATGCGCTGGCGGGTGTCGTTTTGTTCCAGTTTGATCTGAAGGGTTTCAAATTCAACATCCGCTGTCACAAGAACCAGCCACGCACGAAATGACCATGAAGACTTATTAAAATCCCCAACTACCAGTTTTGTAGACATCGTCCCCCCTAGCTTGTGTTATGAAACAGGTGCTAAATTTAGCGACCTTTTTTTCATACGTATTGCACAAAACTGGACAATTCATGGACAAAAGTCGTCGCAACAAAGCCCCTCAAAAAGACAAGGACTTTGTTCAATTCTGGCGTATACCCGAAGGCGACTGTGAGTTGCTATCTGCGCGTTACAGCACTCAATCTTTCGGTCGACATTCACATGACCGATACGCTATCGGCGTTATAAGTAGCGGCGTTGAAAAACTTTTTTATCGCGGCAATTACTACATGGGGGTCGCTGACAGTGTGGTCACCATTACCCCCGGGGAGATCCACGACGGCTTGCCAGGCCATGATGAGGGCTGGATGTATCGAATGCTCTACATCGACCCCGTATGGGTCAATCGGATGGTGTTTCAAGGGCGTTTTTCAGACGATCATATTCATCTTTTTCAAACAGCGCTGAGCCAGGCCCCCGACTTCGCCCGGACCTTTTTGCATCAACATCAAATCATTGAAAAATCGCCCTCCAGCCTTGAACGGGAAACGATCCTGCTGGATCTGGTGACGCAGCTCTTCGAGCGCAGCGGAGCGCCCATCGAACCCGTCAGTGCGGTTGAGCAGCACGCCGTGCAAAGGATCAAGAGGAAGCTCGAAGACGAGTTCGACAAACATCTGTCTCTGGAAGAACTGGCGCAACTGGTGAACCTTGACCCTCTTTACCTGATCCGGGTGTTCAAAAAAAGCGTTGGCGTCTCGCCCCACAGCTATCAGATTCAGAAAAGAATCGCCCAGGTCCAAAAACTGCTGCGCACCGGATCCAGTCTCGCAGAAGCGTCATTCACTTGCGGCTTCTTCGATCAAAGCCACATGACCCGAGCGTTCAAAAAAGTAGTGGGCATCACACCCGGTAGTTTCCGCAATAGCAGTGCCTGAGCCTGTAAAACACCCGCCCAAGAAAAAGCCGCGTTTGATACGCGGCTTTTTTGTGCCTGTAGGAGCAAAGCTTGCTCGCGATGAACGATAACGCGGTGCTAATGGTAAATCGCGTAACGGCCATCGCGAGCAAGCTTTGCTCCTACAGGACGGTGAGCTATCAGGCCTTTTTGGTTCGCGGCAAAAAGATCGCCAACACACCAAACAACGGCAGGAACGAGCACAGGAAGTACACGTATTCGATGCCGTGCACGTCCGCCAGATGCCCGAGCAACGCCGCGCCGATCCCGCCAAAGCCGAACATCAAACCGAAGAACACACCGGCAATCATTCCGACATTGCCCGGCACCAGCTCCTGCGCGTAAACCACAATGGCCGAGAATGCCGAAGCCAGGATAAAACCGATGATCACGCTGAGGATGCTGGTCCAGAACAGATCGACATGCGGCAGCAACAGCGTGAACGGCGCCACACCCAGGATCGAGAACCAGATCACTGCCTTACGCCCGATCTTGTCGCCAATCGGCCCACCAAAGAAGGTCCCCGCCGCGACCGCGCCCAGAAACAGGAACAGGTGCAACTGCGAACTGGCCACCGACAGGTCGAACTTCTCGATCAGGTAGAACGTGAAGTAGCTGGTGAGGCTGGACATGTAGAAATACTTGGAGAACACCAGCAAACCGAGCACCACCAGCGCACTGGTCACCCGCCCCTTGGACAGGCCATGAGTCGCCGCCTGGCCTTGTTTGAGCTTGAACAGGCTCAAGTGGTTGGCGTACCAGCGGCTGATCCGGTAGAGCACGAACAGCGCGAACACCGCGAATAATCCGAACCAGGCCACATGCCCCTGGCCATAAGGAATAATGATCGCCGCCGCCAACAACGGACCGAACGCCGAGCCGGCATTACCGCCCACCTGAAAGGTCGATTGCGCCAGGCCAAATCGTCCGCCCGAGGCCAGTCGCGCCACGCGAGATGCTTCGGGGTGAAAGGTCGACGACCCGATACCGATCAACCCCGCCGCCAGCAGAATCAACGGGAAGGTGCCAACCACCGACATCATCAAAATGCCGATCAGCGTGCACACCGTGCCAGCGGGCAGCAGCCAGGGCTTGGGATGTCTGTCCGTGTAGTAACCGACCCACGGCTGCAATAGCGAAGCGGTCAGCTGGAAGGTCAACGTGATCAATCCGATCTGGGTAAAGGTCAGGCCATAGCTGGCCTTGAGCATCGGATAAATCGACGGCAGCACCGACTGGATCAGGTCATTGATGAGGTGCGCCAGCGCCACCGCGCCGATGATGCGCATGACTAGAGGGCTGCTTTGTGAAGTCGCGGGAGCCGACGTCGTGCCGGTCTGGGTAGTGCTGATAGCCATGAGTATTTCCGTATAGCAGATGGGTGCATGCGGGCAGGTGCATCAATGTGCCATTTTTCGGTGCGACAACGCCATCCCCTTAGCCAGCTAACGAACTAATCTTTCATCGGCCGATAGGTGATAGCGTAACGCCATGGTCTGAATCTTGCCTTGTTTAACACCTTCAACGCGGGCCTCTTACAAAGAGGACCGAGAATGGGAAGTTTCGCTACAGAGTCGGCCTACGGAGCTGGCGAGGGTGAACTTTCGAGGCCTTTTAAAGGGCACATGTCGCGGTCGCAATGACCTCGACGCACGCCGATGGTGCGTGGTGTCCAGAGGAGTCATGGGGCATGTCTTTTTTATCACCGGGGATCGGGTTGCTGGGGCGTTTTGGCTTCGCACGCAAATTTCAGCTGTTGTTTCTGCTGTTCATCCTGCCGCTGACGGGCAGCCTGTGGATGATTGGTCAGGATTATCGCGACAAACTCAATCTGATCTCCGGCGAACGTGCCGGTGTGCGTCAGTTGCTCGCGCTGGATGCGCTCGACAACCTGCTCGCCGCCCAGCGGGATCGCGCTGCTCGCTGGCGCGCCACGGAAACCAATCGCCAGCCGACGCCGGCGACCATCGCCGCGATGGGCGCGTTTGATGCGGTTCAGCCTGCCGTCGCTCAAGCCACGTCGGACCTGGGCAATGCACTGAAAACCGAAGGGGCCGAGGGCGAGACGCTGACCCGGTATCAAGCCCTGCAAACTGCCCTCAATGGCCTGGACTCGAAAAGCCTGAGCAGTGTCGGCTGGTGGCCAGACGGTTACGACCGTTTCACCAACGCCTTGAGCGCACTGCAAGCCCTGCGTGAACAGATCGCCATGGACAATCGCCTGACACTCGCGCCCTGGCTGGAAACCTACCTGCTGACGCAGATCTCGACGCAACACGCGCCTGACCTGATCGAACGGGTCGGCCGCCTGGCCAGCGTGGGTCAGGCGTCTGTTGTCTCGGGACAGTTCACGTTGCAAAGTCGTCTGCAACTGCGTGATTTGCGCAGCCGTATCGGTGATGCCCGGGAGCAGCTGGTGAAAACCGCCACGCTCCTGGAAGCCCGCTTGCCAAGTGCTTTGCAAAGCTGGGCCGGGCAATACCATGACAACCTGAAACACCTGGACGCGAGCCTGAAAGTCCTGGATGACGGGGTGTTCGGCGGCAGCATTACGCTCAAGCCGGAAGAGTTCGAACGCAACCTGGACGCCCTGCTCACCGACCTCGCCGCGTTGCGCCAGCAGTCATTGACGTCGCTGGATCAGCGCCTGGATTACTACCACGGCTCGGCGATTCGCCAATTCATTGTGGTGGCGACAATCTTTGGCTGTCTGCTCCTGGCCGCGCTGTACCTGTTTATCTGCCTGCAAGCCTCGATCCGTCGTAGCGCCAGCGGTATCACGCTGCTGGCCGAAGCCTTGCGTGACGGCAATCTGAGCCTGCAAGCCCCGGTGCAGGGCCGTGACGAACTGGCGGCCATCAGCACCGCCCTTAACGTCGCCGTGGTGCAATTGCGCAACAGCTTGCTGGGGGTCGATCACGAAACCCTGCAAGTGAGCAACGCCGTACGCACGCTCAATCAGCACTCCAGTGGCGCACTCGGCGAAGTCGAAGCGCAGCAATTGCAAATCAGCCAGATCGCCGCTGCGGCCACGCAACTGGCGGCTACTTCTCAAGGGGTCGCCCAGAGCTGTGAACAGGCGTCAGGCAGCGCTCAGCACACCCAGCGCATTGCCGCCGACAGCAGTCGAGACAGTCAGCGCACGACCGCCAGCATTCAGCAGCTCAATCAACGCTTGAACGACACCGCCGCGGCACTGGGCAGGGTCAGTGAACAAGGGCAACAGATTCAGTTGGTGGTGGACACCATTCGCGGGGTCGCCGAACAAACCAACCTGTTGGCACTCAACGCTGCGATCGAGGCGGCTCGCGCAGGCGAACAAGGTCGCGGTTTTGCCGTGGTCGCCGATGAAGTGCGCAGCCTGTCGCAACGCACTCAGTCTTCCACCGCGCAAATCGCCGGCACGGTCGACAGCCTGCGCAGTACCGTGAATGAGGCGGTCAGCCTGATGGAAGCAGCCTGTAGCCAGGCACAAAGTGATGCCCAGTCGGTCACCGGCCTGGGCGAACGCCTTGGCGAAATTGCCCATGCGGTGCAAGGCGTGACTGACACTCTGGCGCAGATCGCGACCGCCGTGGAAGAACAGGCCAGTACCGCCGATGAGGTCAGCGGCAACATCCAGCAAGTCGATCAGGCGGCAGTGAGGTTGCTTGAAGGCGCGCGGGCAGTGAACCTGGCAGCAGATACCTTGAGCCAGGGCAGCAAGGCCCTGAGCGCAAATACCGGGAGATTTCAGCTCGGTTAACACCCTCCCCTGGCCCGATTTTTCGGGTCAGGAGGATAAGCAGTTGAAAGCGTAGAGAAATATTTTAGATTTACGCTTGACACATCATCGTTCCAAGCCAATAATGCGCGCCACTTGGCTACATAGCTCAGTTGGTTAGAGCATAGCATTCATAATGCTGGGGTCCGGGGTTCAAGTCCCTGTGTAGCCACCAAGTACTAAAAACGGCTTACCGAAAGGTAGGCCGTTTTTTTATGCCTCGAGAAAAGTACCTTGAACCGCAAGGGTTCAAGGTCATCCGCGTCAGGTGCGAATCGCCGGCAGTGCAGACAGCGCCCCCTCCCAAATCTGCCAGGTGCGCAGCCAGACCATCGCCTGCCAGTCGCTGTCGGCCGGATAGAACTGCTCCAGCAGATTCAGCTTGATCCCGCGCCCCACGGCATCACTCGGATTACCATGCAGATGCAGCCAGTGGTCATCGCGCAAATGGCGATGCACGTCCGCGCCCGGATACGTCCCACACTCGATGACAAACGGCATCAGCCGTACGTGGGGCAAGGCATCGACCAACGCCTGCGAGGTGTAGCCGGTCGCCGTGGCCGCCACGCCGGTTTCGCTCAATGTGTCGGCGCCGGTCAGCAGCGTATAGAGCCATGGGCCGTAAATGGCCTGCGCGTCTGGAAGGGCCGGATAAGCCGTTTCGGTGATCGTCAGCAACATCGGATGACCGTACTCACCGGCCCCTGTGTGCAAATCGAAACACATGGCCACATCGGCATGGGCCATGTGCTTTTGCATGATCGCGTGCAATGTGCGGTTCGACCAGCTCGGCGCCAGCCCGCCGTAAAACAGGCCATCAGGGTGACTGTGCTGGCCGCCCTCGACAATCGACATCACCGCCGGCCAGCCATGCTGGCGAATCTGCTCGTCGAGCAAGGCATCGGTACGCTCACGCTCAGGACCTTGCAGTTCGGTGCAGGCATAGATCTCATGCAGCGCTGCATAAGCCTGATTGTCCGGCAACGCACGCTCGAAGTTCAGGTGATTGCGGTTCAGGTCGATGTTGTCCTCGTTGACCCGGCGCAGCCACGCGGTGCCCCAAGGATTAATCAGGTGTATGAACACCACGGCGACGTCAGTCGGCAGTGAGCGCTTGCCCAACTCCTGCAGCCATTTGATCTGGCAACCCGACCCGTAGAAGCCTTCGACGCCATGGGTGCCACTCAACGCGATGAGCAACCGCTTGGCGCCCGGATCGCCCAGCACCGCCACATCGGTGCTCAACGACTCACCGAAAGGCCCCTTGAGCGGATGCGGGTACTCGGTCAACGTCGCACCGGCCGCGGTGGCTGCCGCGAGGAACTGCTCGCGCTGGGTGCGGTAACTTGGCTGGGTGGGGAACTCGGTCTGCATGTCTGCCTCTTGTTGATCTTCTGGCCAATCTGTTGCGCTCGACCCTACAGAAAATCCTTCGACTCCTGAAGGGCAAATGCAGCTTTACTGTAGGCCTTGGTTTGCGCCATGCCGAGTCGGCCGATAAAGTCCCGGTAACTTTCCCACGGACGGAGTGCCCCAACATGTTCTCAACCCTTCGCCTTTCAACCCTTTCGTTGATCGCCGCCGCGTTAACCCTCGCTGCTTGTCATTCTCCGCCCTCCTCGACCTTGCCTGTCGCTCCGGAAGTCGCCTCTGGCTATCGCACCGACCTGCAAACCCGCCACGCGTCCAGACACATGGCAGCAGCGGCTAATCCACTGGCGGCTGAAGCCGGCCGGGAGATGCTGCGCCAGGGTGGTTCGGCAATTGATGCTGCGATTGCGATGCAAGCGGTGTTGACGCTGGTCGAGCCGCAATCCTCCGGCATTGGTGGCGGCGCGTTGATCGTGCTCTGGGATGGCAAGGCGGTGCGCACCTTCGACGGTCGCGAAACCGCACCGCACGACGCCACCGAGAAGCTTTTCCTACAGACCGACGGCACCCCGATGGCGTTTACCCAGGCGCAGATCGGGGGGCGCTCGGTGGGGACGCCGGGCGTGTTGCGGGCGCTTGAATTGGCCCATCGCAAGCACGGTCGCCTGCCGTGGGCGAAGCTGTTCGAGCCGGCCATCAAACTCGCGGAGCAAGGCTTCGCCATCTCGCCGCGCCTTCATCAACTGATCGCTTCGGATGCGTCCATGCGCAGTTCGCCAGACATGGTGGCCTACTTTATGAACGCGGATGGCAGCCCGAAAGCTGCCGGCACGCTGTTGAAGAATCCGGCACTGGCCGCGATGCTGAAACGCATTGCCAAGGAAGGGCCTAACGCGTTGTACACAGGCGCTGTCGCGCAAGAGATCGTCGCCAAGGTTCAGGGCCACGCTAACCCCGGCAGCCTGTCGCTGAACGATCTGCAAGGCTACAAGGCCAAGGAACGTGTGCCTCTGTGCACCGACTACAAACGCTGGCAGATTTGCGGCATGCCGCCGCCATCGTCCGGCGGGATCGCCGTGGCGCAGATCCTCGGCACCTTGCAGGCTCTGGAAAACCGCGACCCACGCTTTGCCCTCGCGCCGCTAAAACCAGTCAAGACTGACAAACCGGCAGGCACCGAACCCGCCCCCGAAGCCGTGCATCTGATCTCGGAAGCCGAGCGCCTGGCCTACGCCGACCGCGCACAGTACGTCGCCGACACCGACTTCGTGCCCGTGCCGGTCAAGGGCTGGTGGACCCAACTTATCTGGCCAGCCGCGCCGCCCTGATCGGTGACCACAGCATGGGCACGGCCAAACCCGGCACCCCGCCAGGCATTCAAGTCGCCTATGCACCGGACCGTTCACCGCTACGCATTTCCACCTCACAAGTGGTGGCAGTGGATGACGAAGGCGGCGCCGTATCCATGACCACCACCATTGAATCGGCCTTTGGCTCGCACGTGATGGTCCAGGGATTCCTGCTCAACAACGAGATGACCGACTTCTCGTTCATCCCCGAAGAAAACGGGCAAAAAGTTGCCAACCGAGTCGAGCCCGGCAAACGCCCGCGCTCCTCCATGGCGCCGACCCTGATCTTCGATCGTCAGAGCGGTGTATTCCTCGCCACCCTCGGCTCTCCCGGCGGCTCGCAAATTATCGAGTACGTCACCAAAACCACCCTCGGCCTGCTCGACTGGAACCTCGACCCACAAGCCGCCATCAACCTGCCCAACTTCGGCAGCCGTAACGGCCCGACCGAACTGGAACGGGGGCAGTTCAGCGCGACGTTGATTCAGGCGCTGAAGGACAAGGGGCACAGCGTGAGTGAGATCGACATGACCAGCGGCACCCAGGCGATTGTCCGGGTGAAGGATCCACAGGGGAATGCGTCGCTGGCCGGAGGGGCCGATCCTCGGCGTGAGGGGGAAGCGTTGGGGGATTGATTCGTACGCGGGAATGAACAAGGGCTTACCGGGAGGTAGGCCCTTTTTACAGGTTTCACATTTTGATCGGTTGTCGCGTATAGACATTTCCTACACGCAAACGCTTCAGGCCGGCACACCCAAAATAATATGCGACGCCTTGATCACCGCCGTCGCACTCACACCCGGAGCCAGGCCCAGCTCTGCAACCGCTTCACGGGTGACGATTGAATAAACCTCGCTGCCGCCATCGAGCTTGATCACCACTTCGGCATTCACCGCGCCATCGGTGACATTGGTGACGATGCCTTCCAGGCAGTTACGCGCCGAGAGGCGAATGTCGCTCGACTCGGTCATCAGCATGACCCACGGCGCCTTCACCAGCGCGACCGCTTCCTTGCCGACCGCCAGGCCCAGGCTCTTCACGCTCGCCATGGTCACCACGGCGACCAGTTCGTTGCCGCCCGGGAGTGTCAACGAGACTTCGGCGTTGACCGCGCCCGGCTGCAGTTGACTGATGGTGCCTTTGAATACGTTACGCGCGCTGACTTTCACGTTTTGTCTCCCTGAATGGAAATTATTGTATACAAATTAACCTATCATTCCGGATAACGTTGTGTGACGCAACGACGCACTCGGCTACATCCACGCTTCAAACCCGGGATTCAGTACGACGCTGGAATAAACAGCTTAGCGCGTGATCTTCAAAACCTGCCGCCGCTGGTGCTTTTCCAGCGCCAGATCGATCAAACGGCTGACCAGTTCGCTGTAGGTCATGCCGGTGGCCTGCCAGAGCTTGGGGTACATGCTGATTCGGGTGAAGCCAGGTAACGAGTTGATCTCGTTGATCAGTACTTCGCCGCTGTCGGTGAGGAACACATCGACCCGCGCCAGCCCGGAGCAACCCAGCACCTGGAACGCTTCCACGGCCAACGCCCGGATGCGTTCGCTGGCCTCCACGCTGATGCCTGCCGGCACCACGACCTGCGCCGCCTGGTCATCGATGTATTTGCTGTCGTAGGAATAGAAGCCGCTGCTCACCACGATTTCACCACACCCGCTGGCGATAGCGTCTTCGTTGCCAAGCACTGCACACTCGATCTCACGGCCTTTGACGGCGGATTCGATCAGGACTTTTTCATCGAAACCCAGGGCCAGCTCCACAGCCGCTTCGTACTCGGTTGCGTCGTTGACCTTGCTCACGCCCACGGACGAACCCTGGTTCGCCGGTTTGACGAACAACGGCAGGCCGAGCTTGCCCTGCACCTCGGCGAACCCGGTACGCGCCGCCGTGGCGCGGGTCAGGGTGAGGAACGGCGTGACCGCCAACCCGGCGTCACGCAGCAGGCGTTTGCTGATGTCCTTGTCCATGCACACCGCCGAGCCCAGCACGTCGGAACCGACAAAGGGCAAGTCGGCCATGCGCAACAGGCCCTGCAGGCAACCGTCTTCACCCAGGGTGCCGTGGACAATCGGGAAGATCACATCGACGTGGCCCAGCAGTTCCTGGCTGGAGGTTTCCACCAATTGCTGGCTGGCTTTTCCCGGCACCACCGCCAGTTCACGATTGGACTGATTGAGGGCGATCAGCGCCGGGTTTTCCTGATTGAGCAGGAAGTTCGAAGGGTCGTTGAGGTGCCAGTGGCCTTGCTTGTCGATGCCGATCAGCACCGGCTCGAAGCGCGAGCGGTCCAGTGCATCGACAATGTTCTTCGCCGATTGCAGCGACACTTCGTGCTCCGCCGAACGACCGCCAAAAATAATGCCTACCCGCAGTTTACTCATTCAAGACACCTCAACGATTGGCCACCCACTGTGTACCGGACAGCAGAGGGAACCATGCAACATTTGCCTACGGTTTTCTACCCGACGGACGCGTTTTATCGGTGGGAAGACAGAGGGTCAACCACTGGGTTAACGTGTTCTTCATCGCGCTCAAGACACAACACCATGACCAAGCAGACGCTCCCCATCGACTGGTTCCACCGCGCGCCCGACGTCGGCGGGCTGCAGCGTTTCGAAGCGTTTTTTTCCGGCCACGGCTACGACCTTCATCGTCACGACACCTACGCCATCGGCCGAACCCTGGCCGGCGTGCAGAGCTTTCAGTACCGAGGAGGATGGCGCCATAGCCTGCCGGGCGGGACCCTGGTGTTGCACCCGGACGAAGTCCACGATGGCGAGGCCGGCACCGAGGCCGGTTTCAAATACCGAATGATGTACATCGAACCGGCGCTGATCCAGCAGATGCTCGGCGGTCAGCCGCTGCCGTTCATCAAGACCGGACTATCGACTGACCCTCGCCTGTTCGCCGCCACCGATGTGCTGCTGCGAAGCCTCGATTGCCCGCTCGACCCGCTGGAAGAACAGGACGCGCTGTACGATCTGGCGCAAGCCCTGAGCAGCGTTTCGGGAGCGACCGGCGTCCCGCGCCAATCCTTCGATTACGTGGCCGCCGAACGTGCGCGGGAGTTCATCCACAGCGCACTCGATCGCACTGTGACCCTGGAGGAACTGGCGCACCACAGCGGTCGTGATCGGTGGAGCCTGTCACGCGACTTTCGCCTTCTGTTTGGCACCAGCCCCTATCGATACCTGACGATGCGACGCCTGGATCTGGTCCGCTCGCTGCTGATCCAGGGCCAGCCACTGGTCAGTGCCGCGCTGATTGCCGGCTTCACCGACCAGAGCCACATGACCCGGCAATTCAGCAAAACCTACGGCCTGTCGCCGGCTCGCAGGATGAAAATGCACCGTCGCTGAGCCTCGCACAATCGTACAAGAAGCTGACCGATACGCGGGTTATCGTGGGTTCACGATCAACCTGGAGAACCGCTTCATGAGCGCTTACAAAAGCCTGAACTTCGCTGAAAAAATCGCCCGGATCGACGCACACTGGGCGCCTCGGGTCATCGCCGAAATGAACGACTATCAGTTCAAGGTAGTAAAGCTGCTAGGGGATTTCATCTGGCACGATCACCTGGAAACCGACGAAACCTTCATCGTCATCGAAGGGCAGTTGCGCCTCGACTTTCGCGATGGCCACGTGCTGGTGAACGCCGGCGAAATGTTTGTGGTGCCCAAGGGCGTCGAGCACAAACCGTCGGCCGATCAGGAAGTAAAGTTGCTGCTGATCGAGCCCAAGGGTGTGCTGAACACCGGCAGCGAAGGTGGCGAACGGACCGCATTGAATGACGTCTGGGTGTGAACCTGGCGGGTTTACGCCAGGGTCTTGCCGTCCACCGGGTCGCCGATTGTCAAGAAATGCCCGCCTGCCACATGGTGCAGGGTGCGCAATGCATCCTGCCCTTCGAAGTGCCAGCGTCCGTCGCTGAATACCCGCTCATCGGCCTGAGCGGCAATCACCTCAGCCAGGAACAGATCGTACTGCTGATGATTGTTGGGCTCCGGCAGCAGTCGACATTCCAGCCATGCAACGCAGCCTTCGAGCATCGGCGCGTCAATCAATTCGCCACTGAAAGTTTGCAAGCCATAAGCCTGAAACTTGTCCTGGCCTTGGCCTTGGGTCAATTCCAGGCCTGATGTCGAACCAACGGTCTGCGTGATATCGGCTTGAGCCGCGCAAGGAACGTTCAGCACGAACGTCCCCGAGGCCTCGAGCAGTTGCCGGGTCCAGGTGGATTTATCCAGCACCACGGCAATTTTCGGCGGTTCGAAATCCAGCGGCATGGCCCAGGCGGCGGCCATGATGTTGCGCTGACCGTCATGGGCTGCGCTCACCAGTACGGTGGGCCCGTGATTGAGCAAACGGTAAGCCTTGGGCAAAGGAACCGGCCGGCGGTGGGAAGCGCTCATGGTGTCTGCTCCTGAAAAGAGCCGATTGTAGCGATTTCCACCGCGCTGGCATCAAGTCGTGAGCTGATTGGCAAACT
Organism: Pseudomonas sp. S2_F03; assembly: GCF_054668335.1. Taxonomy (NCBI): domain Bacteria; kingdom Pseudomonadati; phylum Pseudomonadota; class Gammaproteobacteria; order Pseudomonadales; family Pseudomonadaceae; genus Pseudomonas; species Pseudomonas sp. S2_F03. Next base: position 1,957,830 of record NZ_CP162759.1, read on the forward strand.
GCCCGACCGCGTTCACCACTTTCTGCGCACCGTCCTGAATCTCGACGATCACTGTGCCCGCCTCCGCCGCCAGCGCCAGGCCTTGTTCGGCCTGGAGCTTGCCGTCGGTCATCAGGGCCACGGCATTGCGCGCCATCTCCTGGTTCTGACGCACGACACCGACAATCTCATCGGTGGCCTGGCTGGTGCGAGAGGCCAACTGTCGAACCTCGTCCGCGACCACGGCAAACCCTCGGCCCTGTTCGCCAGCCCGAGCCGCCTCGATGGCCGCGTTGAGCGCCAGCAGGTTGGTCTGTTCAGCGATGCCGCTGATGGTTTTGACGATGGTGCCGATCACCAGCGATTGCTCATTCAAGGCTTCGATGCCATCGCCCGCGGTTTGCATGTGCTTCGCCAGGTCGCGCATCACATCCACCGCCTGAGTCACCACGGCCGTGCCGCGCTGGGCGCTCTGGTCGGTCTGCTGAGAGGTGCTGTAGGCGATGTTCGCCGCTTGCGCCACGGCGTTTTCCTGATTGACCTGATCGGTAATCACAGTGGCGAACTTCACCACTTTGTAGAGCTTGTTATTGGCGTCGACCACCGGGTTGTAAGAGGCCTCCAGCCAGACCATACGCCCATGGCTGTCGAAGCGTTTGAAACGGCCGGCGACAAACTCACCGGCGTTCAGGCGGCGCCAGAAATCCTGGTATTCAGTGCTGTTGAATTCCTGCGGATCACAGAACGTGCGGTGATGTTTACCTTTGATTTGCGCCAGGCTGTAACCCATGCCGCTGAGGAACCGATCATTGGCTGTCAGCACGTTGCCGTCCAGATCGAACTCGATGACTGCCGTTGAACGCACCAGCGCGCCGATCAGGTTCTCGTGCTCGCGAGACGCTTCGATGGTGCGCGTCAGGTCGCTGGAGTAAAGCGAGAAGTGTTTGATCCGGCCATCCGCCGAGCGCACCGGCTGAAAAATCGAACGCAACCACGCTTCCCGGCCATTGCCACGCAGCAAGCGAACGGCCCCGGCGAAATGTTCGCCGCGGGACAGCGCGCTTTGAAAGCGGCGGTGGAACTCATCGGACTTCACATGCACGGGGACGATGTCTTCGATGTGCCGGCCAACCAGGTCGGCGCTCTTGTAGAGCATTTCGCCGATGAAGTTCTGGTTGGCCGACTGAATCCGCCCTTGAGGATCAAGGGTCAGGACCAGCATCTCGCTTTCCAGGCTGTCCTTCACTTGCTGAAGGCTGGAGAGTTCTTCACGAAGAGCCGACAGCTCCTGCTTCAAGCGTTTGTTGAACATGGGAAGGTACCGATAGGCAGGAAATAGAGCGGGATGCAGCCTAGCCATCGGCCTTGTGGGTGTTTTCTGAAGAGTGCCTCAGGGTTGTCCTACAAAAATAATTGCAACGCGAGGGATCTACCCTGCGATTACATCGCGCCAGCCGCTGCGCATTGGCCGGCTCTGGGCATCCGCGCACCAAAATACGCCGCGCTGCCGACGCCTACGGCCCCCATGACCGAACAGAACATCACGCAAATCCATGGGCTCCACGGCATCAGGCCGATCAGCAACAACGGTGTGATACTCGCCCACGCGGCGTAGGCAATGTTGTAGGTGAAGGAAATTCCCGAAACGCGAACCCGCGCCGGGAACAGGCTGACCATCACCGACGGCACCGCACCGACCACGCCGCAACTCAGCCCGGCAATCGTATACGCCAGACCGATCCAGTTGCCGCCAGTAATCAGGCAGGTATAGAGCACGCCAATACCCAGCGGCAACAACAGGCTATAAAACATAACCGTGCGCCAGGCGCCGATGCGATCGACCAGCCAACCGGCGAGCACGCAGCCGATATTGAGGAACACGATGCCCAATGCACTCAAGGCGAAGGTGTGGCTGGCGGTCATGCCGAAGGTCTTTTGCATCATGGTCGGCGTGATGACCACGAAGACCACCACCGCTGAGGTCAGCACGCAGGTGAGGATCATCGCCGGCAACATCGCCAGGCGATGTTCGCGCAAGACCGTGCGCAGCGGCAGTTCGACGGCGGCATCGCGCTGGGCCTGCATCGCCATGAACACCGGGGTTTCATTCAGCCAGCGGCGCAGCCAGACGCCAATCACGCCGAACACACCGCCCAACAGGAACGGATAACGCCAGGCGTAATCAAGGATTTCGGCCGGGGTGAACGCTTGCGCCAGAAAGGTCGCCGTCAGGGCGCCGATCAAGTAGCCAAAGGTCAATCCCGCCTGCAGGAAACCGAGCGCATAACCGCGATGCCCGGCCGGCGCGTGCTCGGCGACAAACACCCAGGCACTCGGCACTTCCCCGCCCACCGCCGCGCCTTGCAAAACGCGCAGGGCCAACAGCAGTAGCGGCGCGAAATATCCGATTTGCGCGTAGGTCGGCATGATCCCGATCAGCAGGCACGGCAGCGCCATCATCAGAATGCTTAGGCTGAAGACCTTCTTGCGACCCAGTCGGTCGGCGAAATGCGCCATCAGAATCCCGCCCAACGGCCGCGCCAGATAGCCGGTGACGAAGATGCCGAAACTTTGCAGCAGGCGCAGCCATTCGGGCATTTCTGGCGGGAAAAACAGTTGGCTAAGGGTCAGGGCGAAAAACACGAAGATGATGAAATCGTAGATTTCCAGCGCACCGCCCAGGGCCGCAAGGCCGAGGGTCTTGTAGTCCGAACGGGTAAAAGGCGTCGGGCGCGAAGGGGTGTTGGCGGTCATGAAAAAGAACTCTGCAACCGGTAAAAAACCAAGGCGCCCATGGTCTACGCAAACGCTTCCACGGACAAGCCGTTAGACCATAGTCCTGTTTAGGTGAAACCTGGTCACAAAACAGCAACGGTTGTTTTACTGTTGGCATCTGTCTAGACGGGCCTCAATGGCCCGAAAGACCACAATAAACATAACAATTCGAGGTTTTCCCGTGGCTGCTGCTATCGAAGATACCCGCTCCGCCCGTTTTGCCCTGCGCTGCTCAAGTTTTGCCGAGCGCTGGTTCCCCGACTCTTGGGTATTTGCCGCGCTGGCGGTGATCATCGTCGCCGTGGCCACGCTGTTCATGGGCGCCAAACCGACTGATGCCGCCATGGCGTTCGGCGACGGCTTCTGGAGCCTGATTCCATTCACCATGCAGATGGCGTTCGTGGTCATTGGCGGCTATGTGGTCGCCAGTTCGCCGCCGGCGGTGAAACTGATCAACCGTCTGGCCCGTCTTCCGAAAAACGGTCGCTCGGCCGTGGCTTGGGTGGCGTTGATTTCCATGGTCGCTTCGCTATTGAACTGGGGTCTGTCGCTGGTGTTTGGCGGCTTGCTGGTGCGCGCCCTCGCCCGCCGTACCGATCTGAAAATGGATTACCGTGCCGCCGGCGCTGCCGTCTATCTGGGTCTTGGTGCGGTGTGGGCCTTGGGCCTGTCGTCCTCCGCTGCACAACTTCAAGCCAACCCGGCCAGCCTGCCGCCGTCTATCCTGGCGATCACCGGAGTCATTCCCTTCACCCAAACGATCTTTTTGTGGCAGTCCGGTGTAATGCTGCTGGCGCTGATCGTGGTCTCGCTGATCGTTGCCTACGCCACCGCACCAGGCCCCAACACGGCCCGAGACGCCAAAGCCTGTGGCGTCGACCCGAGTTTCAATCTGCCGCCACTGCAACCACGCACTCGCCCCGGCGAATGGCTGGAATACAGCCCGCTGCTGACCCTCTTGCTGGTGCTGCTGGCAGCTGGCTGGCTGTTTCACGAGTTTTCGACCAAACCGTTGCTCAGTGCCATCTCCGGGCTGAACACCTACAACTTCCTGTTCCTGATGCTCGGCGCGCTGCTGCACTGGCGCCCGCGCAGCTTCCTCGATGCCGTGGCCCGCGCGGTGCCGACCACCACCGGCGTGCTGATCCAGTTCCCGCTGTACGGCTCGATCGCCGCCTTGATGACCACGGTCAAAGGCGCTGATGCCCAGACCTTGGCACACCACATCTCGACCTTCTTCGTCAGCATCGCCTCCCACGACACCTATGCGGTGCTGATGGGCGTGTACTCGGCGATTCTCGGCTTCTTCATCCCGTCCGGCGGCGGCAAGTGGATCATCGAAGCGCCATACGTCATGCAAGTGGCCACCGACCTCAACTACCACTTGGGCTGGGCCGTGCAGATCTACAACGCAGCCGAAGCCCTGCCGAACCTGATCAACCCGTTCTACATGCTGCCGCTGCTGGGCGTGCTCGGGTTGAAGGCACGGGACCTGATCGGGTTTTCGTTTGTGCAGTTGCTGGTGCACACGCCGCTGGTGCTGTTTCTGCTGTGGGCACTGGGCACGACGCTGACGTATACGGCGCCGGTGATGCCTTGATACATCAGTGATTGCACCTGCCTCGGGCAGGTGCAATCGGTTGACTCGCTTGGACATAACGCAAACAACACGACTTTTCCTACGTAAACACTCGATTGCGCCTGACATAAAACCCGGTCGGTTCCTATCTCCAATCTGAAAATCGCTGAGTAAACTTCGACAGCTCATACAATTTTCTAAAGTAAAAACAGTACTGACCAAGGATGAACAAGCACATGTCTTTAATATCGAAAACGCTGGAAGAGATGATTAATGAAATTTACCAGGACGGCAGGGTTTCAGTCGTTGAATACACAAAACTTCGTGATGACGCGGACCGCCGTATGGACGCAGTTGTCCGTGAGTTTGGCCAACACAACAATCTGACCGCCCTTCAAAAAGCGATGGATGTCGTGATGCAATTGATGCAAACGTCCATCATTGATGCAAAAAAAGCCAAGCTGACCGATACCGGAGAGGCCATCGTCAAGGATGCCGTATTGGCACAAGTCGAGTACTTGCGCGCAGGCACTCATCTGGCAGTGAAACTGTTGTAACGCCTGCGCTTTGCGTCCGACTCGGCACTTACCCCGGGCCGGACACCCTGTCGGGGAAATCCCGTAAATACGCAGCGCAATTCCTGCGCAAAAAATCAGGGAAGCCCATTGTTCTGTGTAACGTCGCTGATCCACTATGGCGTGCCCCCCCCCAATCAACGGGTCACGCTGAAAAGGATCTGAGCATGTTAAAACTCACAGGACTCACCCTGGCGGCCCTCACCCTGAGTGCCGCCGTCCATGCCGATGTCGATCTGAAGCTGGGCAGCACCGAACGCGTCACCCGGCTGTTCGCCTACCCCAACAACTGCAATGTGATCTGCTTTCGCAACTGGACGCTCGAGCAGACCGTCGAGCACTACCTGACCCAAAGCGTGCAACGCGATGGTTATGGCGCGGCCAAAGTGCGGGTCAAAACCGATAACCATCAGCTCTACGCCGACATCAGCGGCGTACCAAAAGGCTACGAAAAACCACTGGCAGCGCTGCTCGACGCAGGCGATCTGGCGTACACCGGCGCCAGCAAGCTCAATGCGGATGGCAAATGGGCCTACAACTGGTACTTGTTCCTGCCGCTGGGCATGGCCCTGGAAAACCGTAAAAGTGTCGAACTGCTGCACTTCCCGCCGGATTACTCCCTGACACAAGCCCAGGATTACCTGCGTTCGGCGACCACTGATCGCTGGGCCACGCTGCTGACCGCCAACGGCATCCCCGCCGACCAGACGCCGGGCTATCAGACCATCATCGACATCGCGCCAATCGCCGCGCCGGCCAGTGCCGGCAAGGACCTGGAGGGTGTTTACGATTACTTCAAGGACTACCAGACCACCATGGTCAATGAAGTCAGCCTGAACGCCAAAGGCAAGGCGCTGCCAATGGTCGCCTTTGGCGCTCCGGTGCGTAACTGGCTCAAGCAGCAATATGGTCCGACCGTCAACGTGCTGGGGCTGGCCACGATCAGCCCGAAAGCCGGCGTGAAGGTGCCGGTGCTGGGGTCCAACCACCCGAGCTACATCTGGTACGCCGCCAACCCGGACAGCTATACCGGCGACGATGCCCAGGCCAAGGCCGATGCTGCGGGCCTGAAGGTCATGGGCCAGGACTTGAGTGCTGCGTGCTGGCAGGCCGGCATGGGCAGCAAACCGGGCAGAGACCCTGATGTTCAACTGAAAAGCTGCACACAAACCTGGCAAGTGACCGAGACGGAAAAAACCTGCGAGTTGTTCTACACCTCGATTCGCAATCTGACACCCGAACAAGCCGTGGCCCAGTGCGCGACAACGCCGATCAAATCCCAGCTCAAACTACTGCAGGCCCCGGCGCCTGCAATGGCGATACCGACGCCCCACCTTTAATGCAAAAACGCTTTCCCGCGTGCGTCATGGCTGATGCGGGAAAGCGCACTTTCCCCTGTCAGTTCTGACAGTAGACCGAACGTTTCAATTGCGAGAGTCTTGAGACACACCCAAGTGTTGCAGGGGCCGGCAGGATCGTTGGCGTTGGACGTCGCAACACCCAACCGACAAGGATCGTTATGAAACCTCATTCCCTGAACGGAACGCGTGCACAACCACCGGACGGGATTTATCCCTTTGAAGAGTTACCCGTTCGTTTCGGGTTTCCTCCTTCAAAGACTTCAGGATTATCCACGTCAATGAGTCAGCGACGGCCGTTGCGGCCTTGCGCGCATTCCCGCGAATCAGCCGGGTTTGCCGTGTCTCCGGGCATCTGCTGCCTTATCGCCAGCGCCATACCCGGCAGCTGTCGTCCGGCATTCACCTCTACGACCCACGCTTCTGCGGACTCTTGCGCCACTCGTGCGAGCCGAACATCTTTCTCGACATGAGTGAACTGTGGATCTGGGCGCTGAAGGACATTGCCCCCGGCGATATCCTGACGATGGATTACGCCAGCACCGAAGACAAACTGTTGCGACAATTTGCCTGCCGCTGCGGGTCGGCCGAGTGCCGCGAATGGATCACCGGCTACGACGAGCCACCGAATGCCGACGGTGAGTTGTTCTATCAGCATTTGCACCGACGGAGCCTCAGTTGACCCGAGGCTCGATCAGTCTTACAACGTTTCGACCGGGCGCAGGCGGTATTGCGGCGGCAATTGTTCAAACCCGCTGATGGTCGCGTTCAGGCTTTTCCAGCGACCGTCCTTGATGCCGTAGATGCAACCGTGGATCGACAGACTCTGCCCGCGATGCCAGGCGTTCTGCACAATGCTGGTATGCCCGACGTTGGCCACTTGCTGAATCACGTTGAGTTCGCAGAGACGGTCGACCCGCTCCTCCTCAGTCGCCAACTTGGCGAGCTCTTCGCGCTTTTCATAGTAAAGATCGCGAATCGAGCGCAGCCAGCCATCGATCAGGCCCAGCTGACGATCCTGCATCGAGGCGCGCACGCCACCGCAGCCGTAGTGACCGGTGACCAGGATGTGTTTGACCTTGAGGACGTCGACCGCGTACTGAATCACTGACAGGCAGTTGAGATCGGTGTGCAGTACCACGTTGGCCACATTGCGGTGGACGAACAGATCACCCGGCAACATGCCTACGATCTCGTTGGCCGGCACCCGTGCATCGGAACAGCCGATCCAGAGGAATTCCGGTGTCTGTTGGCGGGCCAGCTTGGCGAAGAAGTCAGGATCTTCTTTTTGATCGCGTCAGCCCAACGCTCGTTGTTATCAATCAGATCTTGTAAGTCGTTCATACAAAGAAGCCTCGAGAATGGTGCGCAGCTTTGACAGACAACCGCCCGTCGGGGTCACGCGCGCAATGCGGATAGCCGCTGACATTTAAAACTGGCGTTCCATGCCGACGGAATTCTCGGCAGCCCGGTGGGTCCACCCTAGTAAGCCCACAGTATGAGCAATTGCCATGAATGATTCACGACGTCCGTTCGATGCGGTGCAGCCCGAGCCGATCGACGACAACGAAGACCGCATGGGTTCGATGCACGAACTGGATTTTGACGACGAAGAGACCAGCGCCAAAATCGGTGACGAACTGCCTCAAACCGAACGCGAACGGCTGATGTCCGCCGAGCGTGTGCGTACAGCCGGCATAACCGGTGCCTCGATCGATGACCACGAGCCTACCGATGACGACATGAGCCCCGAAACACTGATCCATGAGGATGGTGCGCGGGACGCGCATGAGGCGGGCGACGGTGATCAGGCAGATTGGGATTTGAGTATTGTCGATGAAGATGACATCGGCGGTGGGAACGGGTTGGACGAGGAGCAGATGGCGCAGCGCGATCCGATGGACGGTAAACGCTGATCTGCGGTGAGGGGGCTTGCTCCCTCGCCGCAATAGCTGTGACTCAGTCGACCAGCGTACAGGCCATGACCACCGCATCTTCGCGCCCCCCCACCGCCGGGTAGTAATCCCGGCGCCGGCCGATCTCGTTGAACCCGTACCGTTCATACAGGCGAAACGCCGACCGATTGCTGTCGCGAACTTCCAGGAAGCACTCCCGCGCCTCGGCCTTGTAGGCAATCGACATCAAGTGTTCAAGCAGCGTCAAACCCAGGCCGCGGCCCTGGTTTTCCGGCTTGACGGTGATGTTGAGCAGGTGCGCCTCATCAAGAATGATCTGCACCACGCCATGACCCACCTGCTGCTGCCCTTCGAACATCAGCCAGATCTGGTACTTGCCCAGGCCATCGAGGAATATCCCGCGTGTCCAGGGATGGCTATACGCCGCGTATTCGATTTTCAGTACAGCGTCCAGGTCCGCCTCGGTCATCGGGCGGAACGATACAGCGTCACTCATTTGATTCTTTCCAGCGCGCCATCAGCCGACGCATGGCTTGCCAGACATCAGCCTTACGCTGTGGCTCTTCCATTAATAATTCCAGACCCGGCAGGGCCCAGACCGAGCCCAGGCCTTCGACCTGGAGTTCACGGTTGAACGATTCGGCGTTCGCCTCACCGGCAAAACGCACCGCAGGCAGGCCGATCAGCCACACGCAGACGCATGGCGCGTCTTCGATGCGCGCCGAAAGAAAGCCTTGCACGAAGTCGCGAGCCGCTTCCGGGCCCTGATCCATGGTGCCGCGAGCCAGCAGCGGCCAGCGTACCGGCTCGCCGACGATCTGCGGGCTGTCCGGCAAACCGGCAGCGCGCAGCATGTCCTTGAGTAGCAGATAAGCGGGATCGCGGGTCTGGAACGTTTCGCCTGTGGGTAACTCCACCAGCAGCAGGCAACGACCGGCGCGCAGCAATTGCAGGGCGAAGCGCGGTGGCGGCACTTGTACCGCCTTGGCGACGACCGGAGCAGCCTCTTCTTCGACCTTGGCGTTGGTGCGCGTACTGGCCAACGATGGACGCGGCACCTCGATTTTCACCCGTTCGGCCGGTTTGACCAGCGGCTCCACAGGCGTTTCAGGCACTGGAGCCAGCACTACCGGGGCGACGACCAACGGCTCAGGCATCTCGAGCAGTTCGGGGCGCGAGGGCGCAGCAAAGGGCAATTCGGTGCGCGGTAGCCAGTTGACCACCTGCATGGCGGTCAAATAAGCGCGACGACGAGACTCGATAAGCAAAGGTCGGCCACTTGTGGATAACTAAAAGTGCGCTGATTCTACCGCCGTTCGCTCAAGATCGCCCGCGCTTGATCGATAGAAACCCTACAGTCCGTCCCGAGAGTGAATAGCATCGCCTTCGATGCAGTACAATCGCGGCTTTTAATCGCCAACCAGCCGGCCATTCCGATGATCGAACCCAAGCGCGTCTTGCGCGCCCTCGCTGAACACTGGGCACTTCTGGAGCCACTGTGCGAGCACTTCGACCAAGGCACTCTGAGCCTCAACGAATTGCGTTCACAGTTGGCCGCCCAGCAACTCGACAGTACGCCGCAGGACATCACCAGCCTGCTGGACGTGTGGATCCGCCTCGATATTCTGGTTCCGGTGGCGAAAAGCCCGAACCGCTTCGAGCTCAATGCGCAGATCCACGACTTCCTCGCTTACCTGCGCCGTGAGCACCGTCTTGGCCTGTGCCTGGAAATCGAAGCCTACTTGCGTCACCTCGAACGCCTGGCCGGTTACATTCAGGACGCTTTCGACATTCGTGACGGCAACGATCTGGCGCGCCAGTTGCGCTTGCTCGATATGCGCGTACGCGACGTATTGAAGAAGCTCGACAACGACGAACAGGCGCTGGTGGCCGTGGCCGAAAGGGCCAAGACCAGCGACCGGCAGATTCCGTTGCGTCAGCGCTACGCCGAAGTCCTGGCGACCTGGGACGAATACGTCGAGCCGATGATCGACCTGGTGAACGCCGACGGCGCCTTCGAACAAGGTGTGCGCAAGGTCGAAACCGTCCTGCTCAAGATGCTCAGCGAGCAGCAGCGCCTTGGCCACCTGGTCGATGACGACATGCTGCTGCGTACCCACGCACGCATCCTCGAAATGCAGACCAGCGCCCAATTGACCCTGCGCCATGCCCGCGAGTTGCTGCTGCCGCTGCGTGAAGAAGCCCGCCGCCACAACGCCGTGACCCGTGGCGCCGCGCTGGCGCTGTCGATGATCCGTCGCAAGGGCATCGACGCCGTACCGCAAGCGGCGATGCCGATGTTCACCCGTCCGCAAAGCACCTTCCTTGGCAGCGCCAGTCAGGTTGAAGCCTACGTGTATGCGCTGGCCCGGTTCGAACCAAAACCGGCGCGTTTCCCCAAGGCCCACAAGACCCAGAAAGGCGAAGCACCGCGCGCACCACGTACCGTTCGCGAAATGCTCGAACGCTGCGAAGACGCCCTGCCGATGCCCGACTTGATGACTTGGCTGCTGGAGCAGGAACCGGACGGCGCGACCGACGAATTGCTTTATTGGTTCTCGCGCCTGTCGCGGGAAAAACGCTTCAAACGCGAGCGTCTGGAACGCCGCGAATACCACACTCATGAGCACCAGGTCAGCCTGCGCTCCTTCGCCCTGCTCTCGGCCGGCGACACCGCCGCCGAGGATTCTGCGAGCATCCCAAATGCATCTTGATCTAAACGAACTGTCCCAGCTGGCGCCGATCTTTCGCGAGCTGTTCAAGGGCTACCACGTCAGCCGCCGCGACCCGGAGCTGTACGCACAACTGTCGAACTTTCAGGACCAGTACCGCACGCTGTTCAAGGCGCTGGGGTTTGAACTGGTGTGCGACACCCGTGGTTTCTACTACTTCGTGCCGGATCTGGCCGCCGCGGCGGTGAACAAAACCGCGCAACGTCTGGCGCTGTTCACCTTCATCCTCGTCGAGCATCTGGCCGATCAGGGCCGTGACCCGGTCGCCGTGCTCGACGGCGGTAGCCTCGGTCGCGATGAATTGCCTTCCTTGCTGGAAAAGTACCGCGACCTGTTCATCCAGGCCGAAGTGCAGACCGTCGAAGAGCTCGAAGAAAAAATCATGCGCCGCATGACCCAGCTCGGTTTCGCCGGCGAAGAAAACGGCATCTACCGTTTCCTGCCGCCGATGCACCGCTTCCTCGATGTCTGCCTGTCGGTTCAGCAGGACCGTGATCTGGCGGCCAGCCTGCACAGCGTGTTGCCATTGCCAGTTCCGGTATTGATCGATGACGACAGTGACGAAAAGCTGTTGGAAACCGATGACCCGCTGGATTTGAGTGCCTTTGAGATAGAGAGCGAAGAAGAAAGCGAAGAAGACGCCATGGCCCGCGCCATTGCCGAAGAACAGGAGCTCGACGCATGAGCAAGGAACGCTACGGCATTCGCCGCTTTGCCCTTTTGAACACCGCCGGTTACAGCCTCGGCCTGTTTCCGCTGGAGGAACCGCTGTCGGTTTACGGCGCAAACAACCTCGGTAAATCCGCCTCGATCAACGCCTTGCAGTTCCCGATTCTGGCGCGCATGTCGGACATGAGTTTCGGCAAGTACAGCCTGGAGCAATCCCGGCGTTTCTACTTCGCCTCGGACACCAGTTACATTCTCGTTGAAGTCTCCCTGCCCCACGGCCCGCACGTGATCGGCGTGGTCGGCCGCGGCCCGGGCGGTGGTTTCGGTCACCAATTCTTTGCCTACGCTGGCAAACTTGATCTGGCCCATTACCAGAAGAACGACACCTGCCTGCGCCAGAAAGAATTGTTCACCAACCTTGAACGCGAAGGCCTGAAAGCCTACGAGTTGAAGCCGGATGAGCTACGTCGTTTGCTGGTCGGCGGTCACACGTCGATTCCACTCGACCTGACCTTGATCCCGCTGCGCTCCACCAGTGAACAGAGCCTGAAAACCTTCCGTGCGCTGTTCATCAACTTGCTGCACATGCGCGAAATTACGGCGGCGAAACTCAAGCAGCTGTTCCTCGATGCGTTCGAGCACAGCCTGCGTTCCGGCAGCGTCGATTACATCGCCGCGTGTGAAGAGGCGTTCCGCGATGTACGGCGCATGGAGCAGGATTACAACTCGCTGGTCACCGCCGGCCCGCTGGTTGAAGCCCTGGCCGCGGGCGTTGCCCAGCGCAATATTCTGCGTGGCAAGCTGCACCGTATCTCGCCGCTGCTCGATTCCCTGCTCGGCACTTGGTCGGACTACGCCAGTGCACGCAAGGAAGAGCTGACGATTCAGGCCGAGCATTACCGCAATGAACAAGACGCGCTGCAAAACGATCAGCGTGGCGGCACGCAAGAGCTGATGCGTCTGGAGCGGGAAATCACCGGGATCCAGCGCTGGCTCGGCGAGTTGTCGGTGCTCAAGCATCGCTTCGCCCTGGTCGATGACGTCAAGGTGCTGGAACAGCAACTGCTGGCGGCCAAGGACGCTCACGATGAACTGGCCGGTGCGCTGGCGCAGTCCCGTCAGTTCAGCGCCGAAGACCTCGAAGAGCGTCTGCGCGATCTGGAAAAACGCCTGAAGTCGGTCAAGCAGCAACTCGATCACGCCGACAACAACAGCTACGCCCGACTGCGCGAAGAGTTCTCGCAACAGGATGTCGAGCGCCTGATGCGCCTGTTCAACAGCGCACTGTTCAGCCTGCCGCTGGGCGAGCATGGGATTACGCTGGACGAGGACGGTCAGTGGGTCAAATCCATGGAGCTGATCCTCGACGGCTTCAAAGGCGAGCGCTTCGAAGTGCCGGGCCTGTCCATCGACATCTCGAACATCGAGCCGCCGGCGCTGCAAGCCCTGGCTGACCGTGCAGCGTTGCGCGATCAAAAAGAGCGTCTGGACAAAGAACTCAAGCAACTGAAGACCCAACAAGCCGTCGCCGCCGACCGCGCCGCGAGCAAGACCCAGACGGAAGCGCTGTACCAGCAAGTGCTGGATGCACAGAAAGCCCTGGAAGACTTCCGTCGCGCGCAAACCTTGAGCGCCGAAGAAGGCGACAAACTTGAGCAATTGGCGCAGATGGAAGCGGCGCAGGATGAATTGAAACGCTCCAGCGACGCCTTCACCGAGCGTGTCCAGCAACTGTCGGCCAAGCTGCAACTGGTCGGTCGTCAGATCGGCGACATGGAAGCCAAGCAACGCACCCTCGACGACGCCCTGCGTCGCCGTCAGTTGCTGCCGGCAGACTTGCCGTTCGGCACCCCGTTCATGGACCCGATCGACGATTCCATGGACAACCTGCTGCCGCTGCTCAACGACTATCAGGACAGCTGGCAGGGATTGCTGCGCAGTGACGGTCAGATCGAGGCGCTGTACGCCCAGGTTCGCCTCAAAGGCGTGGCCAAGTTCGACAGCGAAGACGATATGGAACGTCGCCTGCAACTGCTGATCAACGCCTACGCGCACCGCACCGACGAAGCCCTGACGCTGGGCAAGGCACGCCGGGCGGCGGTCACCGACATCGCCCGGACCCTGCGCAACATTCGCAGCGACTACGACAGCCTCGAACATCAACTGGCGCTGTTCAACCGCGAGATCAACAAGCGTCAGGTGTCCAACCTGCAAAGCTTCCGCATTGTGCTCGCGCCGAACAAGGAAGCGCTCAAGCACATCGACCAGATTATCCACAGCGCCGGCCAGTACGAAGAGGGCGAAACCCTCTCCGTCTTCGACCTGAGCCAAAGCGCCGAACAGGACAACAAGAACGAAGAGGCCAAGGAATACCTGGCACGGCTGGTGGCGGCCAACCACAACCAGCTCGGTCTCAAGGACTTGTTCGAACTCGCGTTCGAGATCACCAAGGTCAACGGCCAGCCGGTAATTCACACCGACATCGACGGCGCCGCCTCCAACGGCACCACGATGACCATCAAGGCGCTGACCAACATGTATTTGTTGCTGCACTTGATGGACCGCGACCAGGCCGGTCGCGTGCGTCTGCCGTACTACCTCGACGAGGCGGCGGACATCGACGAGAAAAACCAGGCAGCCTTGCTGGAAACCAGCCTGCAACTGGGCTTCGTGCCAATCCTGGCAAGCGTGAAGCCACAAGTGTGCGCCAGTGTCGCGATTGACCTGGAAGGTGGCAGCGGGCCGAACGGGATCTACATCGACGAGGCGGACTGGAAGTACATCCGTCGTCATGATGAAGTGAAGGCCAGCGTCGTTGTGCAAGCGGATGAGCCGGAGCTGGATGCGGTCTGAGTTAATCCGTTAGATACGGAAAAGGCCGCGATCCAATGGATCGCGGCCTTTTTTATGCCTGTTGCCTGAGCTTATTTGCCGAGGGGGATTTTCGGTGCCCAGGTCAGCCATTCGTCTTCGAACTTGTCGAACAGCGGGAACGTCTGACCAGGCCGCACCGCGCTGCCCATCCGGTCGCCGTCTGGCGTGGCAAAGGCGATGCCGCCCTGGATCATCGTTTCCAGGGATTCAGTACGCACCGTCGCGCCTTTGAACAAACCGAAGTCGAAACCAAATCCGCTGCTGTTCCAGAATCGCGTACCACTGCGCACCAGCGGCGCGTATTTCGGCTCAATCTGGATGTGCACCAACACGCGGTCTGCGGTCTGCCCAAGTTCGTAGCCCGTCACTTTGCCCACGGTGATTTCGCGGTACGTTACCGGCACGCCGGTTTTCAGCGAACCACGCCGAGCGGCGCTCAAGACCAGACTCAAGCCAGTCTCTGACTTGGCGGCTTCCGGCGGGTTGGCCAATGCGACGAAATTCTTCTGCGGGCCGAGGTTCTTCGGTGCGGGCTGTACTTCGATGTATTGACCAGTCACCAGGGTTTCGAGATTGGAGGTCTTGATCAGCCCTAACTCAGGTTTAACCACCCAGAACTGGGTGCCTACCCGAGCGATGCGTTCCGGCACTTCGGTGATCCGCGCGGTGAGCAACACCGATTGCAGGTCATCGCTGAGGTCAACGTCTTCAATCTTGCCGACATCCAGCCCTTTGAATCGCACAGGCGTACCGTCACGCAAACCGTCGGCGCGCTCGACCTTAATGGTGACCAGTGTGCCTTTCTGATTGGCTTCTTCATGGTTGGCGAACAAACGAAAACGCGGAATTTTCTTTTGCAGCGGCGCCTTGGCTTGCGGGGTTTCGAAGGCAATGCCGCCGGCCATCAGGCTCTGCAGCGACTCACTTTTGACCTGGATTCCGCCCGTCAATCCGCCCGAGAGTGTGATGCCGCTGGCATTCCAGAATCGCGTCGAGGCGTTGACCAGCCCTTCGTATTCCTTCTCGATGTGAACGCCAATCACCAATTGCTTCTTGGTTTTGGAGAATTGATAACTCTGAACGGAACCGACCTTGACCTGCTTGTAGAGAATCGGACTGCCGACCTCCAGTGAGCCCAGGCTCTCGGTAAACAACACCAGGTGCAGGCCCGGCGAACGCAAATCCAGCGGCGGTGCCTTGGGCCGCGCCACGTATTCACGTTGCGGCGCAGAGCCTTTGTCGCCAGGGCGCACGGCAATGTAGTTACCTTTGACCAGCGCTTCCAGACCGGTGATACCCGCCAGGGAAATCGATGGCTTGACCACCCAGAACTGAGTGCCGGTCACCAGATAATCTTCAGCCAACGGATCAAGGGTCAATTCGGCGGTGGCGCCGGACAGGTCCGGATCGATCTTCAGCGCTTTCAGGTTGCCGACCTGGATGCCTTTGTACATCACCGGCGTACGGCCAGCCTGCAATCCTTCGAAGTCGGTGAGTTTGACCTTGACCCGAATACCGGCGGCAGCGGCGTCAAAGTCTTCATAAAGACGGAACGGCAGGCTCGGATCGGTGGGCGGGCTGTCCTTACGGTTCTCCGGCGTGGCGAACGCGATACCACCGGCGACAATGCTGGCAAGCGACTCACTGCGAATCTTCACACCGGACAGGTTCGCGTCGATGCTAACGCCACTGGCGTTCCAGAAACGCGTGTGTTTGCGCACCAGATTGGCGTAGGTGGGTTCGATGAAAACTTTGAGCTCGACCGTGCTCTGATCCTGCGAGAGCACGTAGCTTTTGATCTGGCCGACCTTGATCTGCTTGTAGAACACCGGGCTGCCACGGTTGAGCGAACCAAGTCGATCAGCCTTGATGGTCAGGTGCAAACCCGGCTTCGCGTCTGACAAGGGAGGTTCTTCAGCCAGCGCCTTGAATTTGCGAACAGGCTCGCCTTCACCCGGGCTGATCGCTACATAGTTACCAGAGACCAGCGTTTCCAGACCGGTGATCCCGGCCAGGGTCACGCTCGGTTTGACCAGCCAGAAGCGCGTGCTGGTCCTGAGGTATTGCTCGACATCCTTATTCATCTCGACGGTTGCGATCACCCCCTTGGAAGCGCCTTCGTCATCGAGCTTGAGGGCTTTGACCTTGCCGACCGACATCCCTTTGTAGACCACTTCAGTCTTGTTGGCCTGGATGCCTTCACCGCTTTCGAACCGCACCTGAATTTCGATTCCGGTCTCGTTGTAGGCACGCCACCCCAGCCAGCCACCGATGATCAACGCAATGAGGGGCAGAATCCAGATAGCCGACCAGTTCGAGGCCGGTCGGGTTTTTGCTGTAGGCAAATCAGTCATGGTCGTCGTCCGACTCCGTGTTATCCCAAATCAGTCGGGGATCGAAAGATACTGCGGCAAGCATCGTCAAAATCACCACGCTGGCGAAGGCGATGGCGCCAAGATTGGCTTCGATACTGGCAAGCCGTCCGAAATTAACGACCGCCACCAGGATGGCGATCACAAAGATATCCAGCATCGACCAGCGGCCGATGAACTCGATAAAGCGGTACATCCAGATTCGTTGGCGAGCCGAGAGTGGCTGGCGGCGCTGTATCGAAAACAGCAGCAAGCCGATGCCCACCAATTTGAACGTCGGCACTAGAATACTGGCAATGAACACCACTGCCGCGATGGGAAACATGCCGTAATGAACCAGATCAATCACGCCGGACATGATGGTGCTCGGGGCGCCCTTACCGAGTGAATTGATGGTCATGATCGGTAGCAGGTTGGCCGGAATGTAAAGAATCGCCGCGGTAATCAGCAGCGCCCAGGTGCGCACCAGGCTGTTCGGGCGACGGGCATGAACCAGCGCACCACAACGGGTGCAAACTTGCTCGTCGGTGTCAGCTTCCTGCTTGTTCAACTCATGGCATTCCGCACAAATCAGAATGCCTGCATCAATCGCCCGCATGGGCATCCTCTCCTGATAACGCCTGCCAGACCTGATGAGGCGACATCACCACCTCCAACCAGACCTGAATCAACAACAAACTGATAAAGCACACCAGGCCAAGACCTACGGTAATGGCCGCCATATCTGCCAGCTTTACGATCGCGACCAGTACGCCCATGAGGTAAACCTCGAGCATTCCCCAGTCCCGTAAATGGTGATAAATGCGATAGAGCAGCAAGCCGTAGCTGCGTCCGATATCAAAGCGAATGCTCAACAGCACGATTAATTGACAGAGCAGTTTGAGCAACGGAATGCCCATGCTGCACAGGAACACAATCACAGAAACGCTTTGCATACCCGTATCAAACAAGCCGACAACGCCGCTCCAGACAGTGTCCTGCGTCGATTGCCCGAGTAGATTGAGCTCCATGATGGGTAAAAAGTTCGCCGGCACATACAACAATAAAGCGGCGATGACCAAGGCGAGGCTGCGCTGCACGACGTTATGCCTATGTGCGTAGAGTTCATAACCACAACGCGGGCACAGCGCTTTCTCATCGTGAGCGAGTTCGGGTTTGCGCATCAGCAAATCGCACTCATGACACGCGACCAAATCGTTCAGCGGTAATTCTGACAGCCTGGTGGCGTCAACCGGATCTGACATAAAGACTCTGATTCCGAAAAAGTTGGTCCTATTCTAGAGGCATGAGTCGAAAATAACTGCGCCATTTTGTGCGTTAAGCAGGTGAGTACTTTTTCGAAGGCAAAACAAAACCCCAACTGCTTTCGCAATTGGGGTTTCGGAATTTAATCTTGACGATGACCTACTCTCACATGGGGAAACCCCACACTACCATCGGCGATGCATCGTTTCACTGCTGAGTTCGGGATGGGATCAGGTGGTTCCAATGCTCTATGGTCGTCAAGAAATTCGGGTACCGAGTCGTGGCCAGCTGGCCGCGCTTCAGCAAATTGGGTATGCGATAGTTGGGTGTTTTGTGAGTATCTCGAACTTTCGGTTCGTTTCGTCTTCACACACCGCAATCTGGCCTTTCGACGCAAATTGCTTGGGTGTTATATGGTCAAGCCTCACGGGCAATTAGTATTGGTTAGCTCAACGCCTCACAGCGCTTACACACCCAACCTATCAACGTCGTAGTCTTCGACGGCCCTTCAGGGGACTCAAGGTCCCAGTGAGATCTCATCTTGAGGCTAGTTTCCCGCTTAGATGCTTTCAGCGGTTATCTATTCCGAACATAGCTACCCGGCAATGCCACTGGCGTGACAACCGGAACACCAGAGGTTCGTCCACTCCGGTCCTCTCGTACTAGGAGCAGCCCCTCTCAAATCTCAAACGTCCACGGCAGATAGGGACCGAACTGTCTCACGACGTTCTAAACCCAGCTCGCGTACCACTTTAAATGGCGAACAGCCATACCCTTGGGACCGGCTTCAGCCCCAGGATGTGATGAGCCGACATCGAGGTGCCAAACACCGCCGTCGATATGAACTCTTGGGCGGTATCAGCCTGTTATCCCCGGAGTACCTTTTATCCGTTGAGCGATGGCCCTTCCATACAGAACCACCGGATCACTAAGACCTACTTTCGTACCTGCTCGACGTGTCTGTCTCGCAGTCAAGCGCGCTTTTGCCTTTATACTCTACGACCGATTTCCGACCGGTCTGAGCGCACCTTCGTACTCCTCCGTTACTCTTTAGGAGGAGACCGCCCCAGTCAAACTACCCACCATACACTGTCCTCGATCCGGATAACGGACCTGAGTTAGAACCTCAAAGTTGCCAGGGTGGTATTTCAAGGTTGGCTCCACGCGAACTGGCGTCCACGCTTCAAAGCCTCCCACCTATCCTACACAAGCAAATTCAAAGTCCAGTGCAAAGCTATAGTAAAGGTTCACGGGGTCTTTCCGTCTAGCCGCGGATACACTGCATCTTCACAGCGATTTCAATTTCACTGAGTCTCGGGTGGAGACAGCGCCGCCATCGTTACGCCATTCGTGCAGGTCGGAACTTACCCGACAAGGAATTTCGCTACCTTAGGACCGTTATAGTTACGGCCGCCGTTTACCGGGGCTTCGATCAAGAGCTTCGCGTTAGCTAACCCCATCAATTAACCTTCCGGCACCGGGCAGGCGTCACACCCTATACGTCCACTTTCGTGTTTGCAGAGTGCTGTGTTTTTAATAAACAGTCGCAGCGGCCTGGTATCTTCGACCGGCATGGGCTTACGCAGTAAATGCTTCACCCTCACCGGCGCACCTTCTCCCGAAGTTACGGTGCCATTTTGCCTAGTTCCTTCACCCGAGTTCTCTCAAGCGCCTTGGTATTCTCTACCCAACCACCTGTGTCGGTTTGGGGTACGGTTCCTGGTTACCTGAAGCTTAGAAGCTTTTCTTGGAAGCATGGCATCAACCACTTCGTGTACTAAAAGTACACTCGTCATCAGCTCTCGGCCTTAGAATCCCGGATTTACCTAAGATTCCAGCCTACCACCTTAAACTTGGACAACCAACGCCAAGCTGGCCTAGCCTTCTCCGTCCCTCCATCGCAATAACCAGAAGTACAGGAATATTAACCTGTTTTCCATCGACTACGCTTTTCAGCCTCGCCTTAGGGACCGACTAACCCTGCGTCGATTAACGTTGCGCAGGAAACCTTGGTCTTTCGGCGTGGGTGTTTTTCACACCCATTGTCGTTACTCATGTCAGCATTCGCACTTCTGATACCTCCAGCAAGCTTCTCAACTCACCTTCACAGGCTTACAGAACGCTCCTCTACCGCATCACCTAAGTGATACCCGTAGCTTCGGTGTATGGTTTGAGCCCCGTTACATCTTCCGCGCAGGCCGACTCGACTAGTGAGCTATTACGCTTTCTTTAAAGGGTGGCTGCTTCTAAGCCAACCTCCTAGCTGTCTAAGCCTTCCCACATCGTTTCCCACTTAACCATAACTTTGGGACCTTAGCTGACGGTCTGGGTTGTTTCCCTTTTCACGACGGACGTTAGCACCCGCCGTGTGTCTCCCATGCTCGGCACTTGTAGGTATTCGGAGTTTGCATCGGTTTGGTAAGTCGGGATGACCCCCTAGCCGAAACAGTGCTCTACCCCCTACAGTGATACATGAGGCGCTACCTAAATAGCTTTCGAGGAGAACCAGCTATCTCCGAGCTTGATTAGCCTTTCACTCCGATCCACAGGTCATCCGCTAACTTTTCAACGGTAGTCGGTTCGGTCCTCCAGTTAGTGTTACCCAACCTTCAACCTGCCCATGGATAGATCGCCCGGTTTCGGGTCTATTCCCAGCGACTAGACGCCCTATTAAGACTCGCTTTCGCTACGCCTCCCCTATTCGGTTAAGCTCGCCACTGAAAATAAGTCGCTGACCCATTATACAAAAGGTACGCAGTCACCCAACAAAGTGGGCTCCCACTGCTTGTACGCATACGGTTTCAGGATCTATTTCACTCCCCTCTCCGGGGTTCTTTTCGCCTTTCCCTCACGGTACTAGTTCACTATCGGTCAGTCAGTAGTATTTAGCCTTGGAGGATGGTCCCCCCATATTCAGACAAAGTTTCTCGTGCTCCGTCCTACTCGATTTCATGACCAAGAGATTTTCGCGTACAGGGCTATCACCCACTATGGCCGCACTTTCCAGAGCGTTCCGCTAATCTCAAAGCCACTTAAGGGCTAGTCCCCGTTCGCTCGCCACTACTAAGGGAATCTCGGTTGATTTCTTTTCCTCAGGGTACTTAGATGTTTCAGTTCCCCTGGTTCGCCTCTTGCACCTATGTATTCAGTACAAGATAACCATCTTATGATGGCTGGGTTCCCCCATTCAGACATCTCCGGATCAAAGTCTGTTTGCCGACTCCCCGAAGCTTTTCGCAGGCTACCACGTCTTTCATCGCCTCTGACTGCCAAGGCATCCACCGTATGCGCTTCTTCACTTGACCATATAACCCCAAGCAATCTGGTTATACTGTGAAGACGACATTCGCCGAAAATTCGATAATACTCAATTAAGAGCAACTCACAAATTTTACCTTAGCCTGATCCGTTACCAGTGAAAGTAACGTTCAGTCTATCTTTCTATCACATACCCAAATTTTTAAAGAACGAACTAGTCAAAGACTAGAAATCAACATTCACCATCTCAACGATGGAATGCTCATTTCTAAGCTTTCAAACTTCAGAAGCAGTAGTGGTGGAGCCAAACGGGATCGAACCGTTGACCTCCTGCGTGCAAGGCAGGCGCTCTCCCAGCTGAGCTATGGCCCCGTATTTCTACAGGCGTTTCCCACACAAAATTGGTGGGTCTGGGCAGATTCGAACTGCCGACCTCACCCTTATCAGGGGTGCGCTCTAACCAACTGAGCTACAGACCCAATTTCGGGCTGCTTCTTTCGTCTTCTTCAATGAATCAAGCAATTCGTGTGGGAACTTATGGAGCAGCTGATGTCGTCGATTAAGGAGGTGATCCAGCCGCAGGTTCCCCTACGGCTACCTTGTTACGACTTCACCCCAGTCATGAATCACACCGTGGTAACCGTCCTCCCGAAGGTTAGACTAGCTACTTCTGGTGCAACCCACTCCCATGGTGTGACGGGCGGTGTGTACAAGGCCCGGGAACGTATTCACCGCGACATTCTGATTCGCGATTACTAGCGATTCCGACTTCACGCAGTCGAGTTGCAGACTGCGATCCGGACTACGATCGGTTTTCTGGGATTAGCTCCACCTCGCGGCTTGGCAACCCTCTGTACCGACCATTGTAGCACGTGTGTAGCCCAGGCCGTAAGGGCCATGATGACTTGACGTCATCCCCACCTTCCTCCGGTTTGTCACCGGCAGTCTCCTTAGAGTGCCCACCATAACGTGCTGGTAACTAAGGACAAGGGTTGCGCTCGTTACGGGACTTAACCCAACATCTCACGACACGAGCTGACGACAGCCATGCAGCACCTGTCTCAATGTTCCCGAAGGCACCGATCCATCTCTGGAAAGTTCATTGGATGTCAAGGCCTGGTAAGGTTCTTCGCGTTGCTTCGAATTAAACCACATGCTCCACCGCTTGTGCGGGCCCCCGTCAATTCATTTGAGTTTTAACCTTGCGGCCGTACTCCCCAGGCGGTCAACTTAATGCGTTAGCTGCGCCACTAAGAGCTCAAGGCTCCCAACGGCTAGTTGACATCGTTTACGGCGTGGACTACCAGGGTATCTAATCCTGTTTGCTCCCCACGCTTTCGCACCTCAGTGTCAGTATCAGTCCAGGTGGTCGCCTTCGCCACTGGTGTTCCTTCCTATATCTACGCATTTCACCGCTACACAGGAAATTCCACCACCCTCTACCATACTCTAGCTCGACAGTTTTGAATGCAGTTCCCAGGTTGAGCCCGGGGATTTCACATCCAACTTAACGAACCACCTACGCGCGCTTTACGCCCAGTAATTCCGATTAACGCTTGCACCCTCTGTATTACCGCGGCTGCTGGCACAGAGTTAGCCGGTGCTTATTCTGTCGGTAACGTCAAAATTGCAACGTATTAGGTTACAACCCTTCCTCCCAACTTAAAGTGCTTTACAATCCGAAGACCTTCTTCACACACGCGGCATGGCTGGATCAGGCTTTCGCCCATTGTCCAATATTCCCCACTGCTGCCTCCCGTAGGAGTCTGGACCGTGTCTCAGTTCCAGTGTGACTGATCATCCTCTCAGACCAGTTACGGATCGTCGCCTTGGTGAGCCATTACCTCACCAACTAGCTAATCCGACCTAGGCTCATCTGATAGCGCAAGGCCCGAAGGTCCCCTGCTTTCTCCCGTAGGACGTATGCGGTATTAGCGTCCGTTTCCGAACGTTATCCCCCACTACCAGGCAGATTCCTAGGCATTACTCACCCGTCCGCCGCTCTCAAGAGAAGCAAGCTTCTCTCTACCGCTCGACTTGCATGTGTTAGGCCTGCCGCCAGCGTTCAATCTGAGCCATGATCAAACTCTTCAATTCAAACATCTTTGGGTTTTTAAGAAACCCTAAACTTGGCTCAGCAATCGTTGGTTACATCTTTGATTTCTCGCGGAGTAACTTGTGATGCTGATAATCTTGTTGACTATCAGTCTGACTCCACAAGCACCCACACGAATTGCTTGATTCAGTTGTTAAAGAGCGGTTGGTTAAGATCTTTCGTCTCAACCGAGGCGCGCATTCTACAGCAGCCTCTGTTGCTGTCAAGCGGTTATTTTCAGAAGTTTTCAAAGTTTCGCTTGGAAATCTTTAACAACTTCAACCACTTGCGCTTCCGATCACTCGGTAGCGGGAGGCGAATTCTACAGCGTTACACGCTGCTGTCAACACCTCTTTTTCAACTCCTTTCGGACTTCGATGAACTGAAGCCACTCACTGCCGAAAACTGCGTAACTCTTTGTTTACCAAGGAGTTTCCCGTTTCGACTGCGCCGGAAGTGGGGCGAATTATAGACATCCTGAATCTGCCGTCAACACTTAATTACACCTTTCGTGCAGACGGTACCTTTTTAGCCACAAACCGCGGGATTCGCCGGGCAACTGCTGGCACACGCAGCACTAACAGCAACGCCCCTATCGAGGCGTATACCGTCCACTCCTTCAGATCAGCACGCACGATCCACAACATATGCAGCAACCCAAGCCCGAGAATCACATAGACGAGCCGATGCAGCTTCTTCCAGCGTGCGCCCAAACGCCGCTGACTGTAACGATTAGATGTCACCGCCAACGCCAGCAAACACAGAAACGCCAGCGTACCGACGATAATGTATGGCCGCTTGCGCAACTCAACACCCAGCTGCGACCAGTCAAATCCTAGAATGAACGCCGTATAGCCACTCAAATGCAGAACCACATAAGCAAAGCACCACAACCCCAACTGCCTTCGCACAGCCACCCACCCTGCCCACCCGGTGAGTTTTTGCAGGGGCGTCATACTGAGCGTAATGAGTAGCAAAACAAGCGTGCCCAACCCAAGCCGATCAACCAGAATTTTGCCTGGGTCCGGGCCCAACACATCCGTCCAGGCCTGATACAGCCAAAGCAGCGGCCACACCGCTGCCACTATAAAAACGCCAAGACGCCAAACCGGAAAACGCATCAGTAGTTCTTCCGCAAATCGAGCCCTGTATAAAGAGAGGCGACTTCATCCGCGTAGCCGTTGAACATCTGTGTGTCGCGCACATTGGGCTTGAACAAACCACTGGGCAAACGGCGCTCCCGCGCCTGAGTCCAACGCGGATGATCAACCGCAGGATTCACATTCGCGTAGAAACCATACTCATCCGCTGCAATGCTCTGCCATGTTGTTTTCGGCTGCTCGCTGACCAGACTGATACGCACAATGGATTTGATGCTTTTGAATCCATACTTCCAGGGCACCACCAAACGCAACGGCGCTCCATTCTGATTGGGCAACTCACGCCCATACATGCCGACCGCAAGAATCGCCAACGGGTTCATCGCCTCATCCAGACGCAACCCTTCTACATAGGGCCAGTCGATCAAGGCAAAGCCGGAACGCTGCCCCGGCATACTCTTGGGATCCTCCAGGGTTTCGAAGCGAATGTACTTAGCCTTGGAGGTTGGCTCCACTTGCTTGAGTAATGCCGAAATGGGAAAACCAATCCACGGAATGACCATCGACCAAGCCTCTACGCAGCGAAGACGGTAGATGCGCTCTTCCAACTGATAAGGCTTCATGAAGTCTTCCAGCGCATAGCGTCCAGGCTTGCCCACTTCGCCATCCACTACAACGCTCCACGGCTCGGTCTTCAGTGCGCCGGCATTGGCAGCCGGGTCACCTTTATCAGTGCCGAACTCGTAGAAGTTGTTGTAATGGGTCGCGTCCTTGAAGGGCGTAATCGACTCATCCTTGACGTTGACTGCCCCCCATTTGGTAGAGGGAAGCTTTTCGGTAAACCAGGTAGGTGCCTTGCCAGGCTCGACGTCTGCATAACGAGCAACATCTTCGGCCGACGCCCAACGAGGCAGGCTGCTTATCGCCAAGCCCGCAACGGCAGCACCAAGAACTTTTCGACGGGATAGATAGAAGGCTTCAGATGTGACGTCCGACTCATGGCAGTCAGACGCTTTGGGGACTTTGATCAGCATGACAACTCCGCAGCTTTGGAGGACAGATGCACCCATAGACTGCGGAGTATGAGGGAAATTACATCACTCGGCGTTTTTGTGCCGACGAAGACGCAACAAGTACTGCACCGGACCGGAGGCCGCGTAAGCAAGGAAAACCAGCAGCAGGATGCGTGGTGGATCGCTGAAGACCACAGCAAACACCAACACCACCGCCAGGATCGCCACAAAAGGCACGCGCCCTTTCAAGTCGAGTTCCTTGAAGCTGTTGTACTTGATATTGCTGACCATCAGCATACCGGCAGCAGCCACCATCAGCGCAACCAGGAAGGACATCTTGGAACCCTGGATGCCGTAGTCGCTGAACGCCCAGACAATCCCGGCAACCACACCCGCCGCCGCCGGGCTGGCCAGACCGATGAAGTAGCGTTTATCCGCAGTGCCGACCTGGGTGTTGAAGCGCGCCAAACGCAAAGCCGCACCCGCCACATAGATGAAGGCAACCATCCAGCCGACCTTGCCCATATCACCCAAGGCCCAGCCAAACGCCAATAATGCCGGCGCGACGCCAAAGGCGACCATATCTGACAGTGAGTCGTACTCGGCACCAAATGCGCTCTGGGTATTGGTCATCCGGGCCACACGACCATCGAGACCATCAAGCACCATCGCGACAAAAATCGCGATCGCCGCAAAAGCAAAGTACTTGCTCGCATTGACCGAATCACCGGCGCTCAACGCGGCCTGGGCACTCATCGAGTTGATGATGGAATAAAACCCTGCGAACAGGTTCGCAGTGGTGAACAGGTTCGGCAGAAGATAGATACCACGATGCCGGACTTTACGGCCTTCAGCGTCATGCCCTTCTTCGATGTGCTCATCGATGGGCAGCAGGCTTTCGGCGTCAGAAGCCTGGTTTGGCTCTTCGGGGCGTTCGCTCATGGACATTACCTTGCAACAGGGTGGAAAGTTTTCGACAGATGTCTGGGGCGACGGTTCGGCCACAAACGATGCAGCTTTATACCAGAACCGGCGAACTCAAACGAAAAAACGCGGCCTAGGCCGCGTTTTCCGTACAAGCGCGTGACTTAGTTTTTAGCTTTGTCGACGATCTTGTTGGCACCGATCCACGGCATCATGGAGCGCAGCTGCTCGCCGATGATCTCGATACCGTGAGCGGCGTTGTTACGACGCTTGGCGGTCATCGAAGGGTAGCCGGTTGCGCCTTCGCTGATGAACATTTTGGCGTATTCGCCATCCTGAATACGTTTCAGGGCGTTGCGCATGGCCTGACGGGATTCGGCGTTGATTACTTCCGGGCCGGTCACGTACTCGCCGTATTCGGCGTTGTTGGAGATCGAGTAGTTCATGTTGGCGATACCGCCTTCGTACATGAGGTCAACGATCAGCTTCAGTTCGTGCAGGCATTCGAAGTAGGCCATTTCCGGCGCATAGCCAGCTTCAACCAGGGTTTCGAAACCGGCTTTGACCAGTTCAACGGTACCGCCGCACAGAACGGCTTGTTCGCCGAACAGGTCGGTTTCAGTCTCGTCCTTGAAGGTGGTTTCGATGATGCCGGTACGACCACCACCAACGCCAGCAGCGTAGGACAGTGCAACGTTTTTGGCGTTGCCCGAGGCGTCCTGGTAGATAGCGATCAGGTCAGGGATACCGCCGCCCTTCACGAACTCGGAACGTACGGTGTGGCCCGGAGCCTTCGGCGCGATCATGATCACGTCGAGGTCAGCGCGCGGAACAACCTGGTTGTAGTGAATCGCGAAGCCGTGGGAGAAGGCCAGGGTGGCGCCCTTCTTGATGTTCGGCTCGATTTCGTTCTTGTACAGGGCAGACTGGAACTCGTCCGGGGTCAGGATCATGACCAGGTCGGCGGCAGCAACAGCGGAAGCAACGTCAGTCACTTTCAGGCCGTGAGCTTCAGCTTTGGCAACGGTGGCCGAGCCTTTACGCAGACCAACAGTCACGTCAACGCCGGAATCTTTCAGGTTGCACGCTTGAGCGTGGCCCTGGGAGCCGTAACCGATGATGGCAACTTTCTTGCCCTGGATGATGGACAGGTCGCAGTCTTTTTCGTAATAAACTTTCATGAAATTCCCCTATATATCCAGGCCGTTCAGGCCATTCGCTAATTTGGTTTAGATGCTGAGTACTTTGTCGCCGCGAGCAATACCGGTCACGCCGCTACGGACGGTCTCCAGAATCGACGCAGTGCCGATGGACTGAATGAAGCTGTCGAGCTTGTCGCTGGTACCGGTCAATTGAACGGTATACACGCTGGCGCTGACATCGACGATCTGCCCACGGTAAATATCGGTAGTGCGCTTGATCTCGGCGCGCTGGGCGCCGGTGGCCTTGACCTTGACCAGCATCAGTTCGCGCTCGATGTGAGCACTTTCCGACAGGTCGACCAGTTTTACCACTTCGATCAGCTTGTTCAGGTTCTTGGTGATCTGCTCGATGACCTCATCGTGACCGACAGTGGTCAGCGTCAGACGCGACAGGGTCGGGTCTTCGGTTGGCGCCACGGTCAGGCTTTCGATGTTGTAGTTGCGCTGCGAGAACAGGCCGACTACGCGAGACAAAGCGCCGGGTTCGTTTTCCAGAAGCAAGGAAATAATGTGCCGCATGATTAAGTACGCTCCGTCTTGCTCAACCACATATCGCGCATGGAGCCGTCTTTGATCTGCATCGGGTAGACGTGCTCGCTGGTGTCGACCGAAACATCGATCACCACCAGGCGATCTTTCATGGCAAACGCCTCTTCCATCTTCGACTTCAAATCTTTCGAATCGGTGATGCGCACGCCAATGTGGCCGTAAGCTTCTGCCAGTTTGACGAAGTCAGGCAACGATTCCATGTAGGAATGAGAATGACGGCTGCCATAGCTCATGTCCTGCCACTGGCGAACCATACCCAGCACACCGTTATTCAGGATCAGGATTTTTACCGGCAAACCATATTGCAGACAGGTCGACAGTTCCTGAATGTTCATCTGGATGCTGCCTTCGCCGGTGACACAGACGACATCGTCTTCCGGGAAGCTCAACTTGATGCCCATGGCTGCCGGAAAACCGAAGCCCATGGTGCCCAGGCCACCGGAGTTGATCCAGCGGTTCGGCTTGTTGAACTTGTAGTACTGCGCAGCAAACATCTGGTGCTGCCCTACGTCCGAAGCGACATAGGCATCGCCATTGGTCACTTCGCACAGGGTTTCGATCACGGTCTGCGGCTTGATCACGCTGCCGTCGCCCTTGTCGTAAGGGAACAGGCCGCGATCACCACGCCACTCGTCAACTTGCTTCCACCAGCTGGCAACGGACTCCTTGTTCGGGGTCTCGCCGATTTCCTTGAGGATCGCGACCATTTCGGTCAGGACGCTCTCGACCGGACCAACGATAGGCACGTCAGCCTTGATGGTCTTGGAAATAGAAGCCGGGTCGATGTCGATGTGAATGATCTTGGCATTCGGGCAGAACTTGGCCGGGCCATTGATCACGCGGTCATCGAAACGAGCGCCGACCGCAAGGATCACGTCAGCATGGTGCATGGCCAGGTTCGCGGTGTAGCTGCCGTGCATGCCGAGCATGCCAATGAATTGACGATCAGTGCCAGGGTAGGCACCCAGACCCATCAGGGTATTGGTCACTGGCAGGTTGAGCATCTTCGCCAATTCGGTCAGCGGCGCGGAGCCACCACCGAGAATCACGCCGCCGCCTGCGTACATCACAGGACGCTTGGCCGCCAGGAGCATTTCTGCTGCCTTGCGGATTTGCCCGGAGTGACCGCGAACGGCCGGACTGTAGGAACGCAGCTTGGCTTTTTTCGGGAAGACGTATTCGAACTTCTCGGCCGGATTGGTCATGTCTTTCGGGATATCGACAACGACCGGACCAGGACGACCGGATTGCGCCAGGTAGAAGGCTTTCTTCATGACTTCCGGAATTTCCGACGCGTGCTTGATCATGAAGCTGTGCTTCACGATCGGCCGGGAGATACCGATCATGTCGGTTTCCTGGAACGCATCGGTACCCACCATGGTGCTAGGCACCTGGCCGGAAATAACCACCATCGGAATGGAGTCCATATAAGCCGTGGCGATACCGGTGATGGCATTGGTTGCGCCAGGACCGGAAGTCACCAGTACCACGCCGGCTTTACCGGTGGCACGGGCATAGCCGTCAGCCATATGGGTAGCCGCTTGTTCGTGACGAACCAGGATGTGGGTCACTTCCGGTTCTTTGAACAGGGCATCGTAGACATGAAGAAGAGCACCACCCGGGTACCCGTAAATATATTTGACGCCTTCGTCACGCAAGAAGCGGACGAGCATCTCACCGCCAGATAAAAGCTCCACGTTGTTCACCTCTAAAACGCCAGAATACCGCCCACATAAACAGGGACGGGTCTTAATAGGTTTACTTCTCAGCAGAGCATGAGCGACGGTGGTCGCCGACTACGTCAGCACTGACTGAGCAAGTATTGGGATCGTCCCAAGTGTTGCGGGCTTTTCCCACCCAGCGCGAGGTAACGCGTTGCGGGTGTAACAGGTCGGCGCGGATGTGCGCCTCATGATCTGCCGAGTGGGTCTGCTTCTGGCAGTCCCTCTACAGCGGACTTTGGATTCTTCTGTTTCGTCCCCTGCAAGTCAAGTCGTGTATGTGCTTTATTGAAGTAAGCACATGAGAAAGCAAGAAAAAATCGCTAAACAGCCACTGTGTTAGCTTGGATTGCGCAACTAATGACAAGGAAATGGCATGCGAACGACATTCTTCATGGTCTGCCTGCTGATCAGCCCTTTATGCATGGCGGGTCAGATCTACAAATGGGTCGATGCCCAAGGCGTAACGCACTTTGATTCACAACCGCCCCAAGGACAGGAGGTCACCACCGTGCTGCCGCCCTCCTCTTCTGTCAGCAATCCGCAGACGCTGCCACGCAGCAACGCCATAGGCGATCAACAGGTCATCGACAACAACGTAAAAAAGCAGGTCGCCGAGCAGCAAGCTCAGTTGAAGACATTTTGCATGCAGGCGCGAACGAATCTGGCGCAACTGCAGAACAATCCGCGACTTCGGGAAGATGTGGACGGCGAGATGCGCCGCCTGACCGATCAACAACGTCAGGAGCGCATCAGCGAAACACAGAAACAGATTACGGATAACTGCCAGTAAGTACCTGTAGGAGCAGAGCTTGCTCGCGATGAGGGCGAAACACCCAACAGGCCTGTTGAATGTTGCACCGCTATCGTCGGAACGCCGCCCGGAGCAAGCTCGGCTCCTACAGAGATCGGGTGTTAGCGGGAGGCGGTGATCAGTAGATCGAACTCTTTGAGCAGCACTTGTAGCTGCCGGTCCTTGCCCTGGACATTGCGCCCGGCGAAGACCATTTCGGCCATCTCCTGAATGCCCGAAGCGTTAGGCAGCGGCAAATCCTGTTCGAGGATGATCTTCATGCGAGGCAAGAAAATCCACTGCAGCCACTGCTCAAAATCCAGCGTATCGACCGAAAACGGCTCGACACTGGCAAGCGCTTCAGCGGAGGGTGGGACTTCATCCCACCACCCCTGCACCCGCAATTCACGCTCGATCAGCAGCAACTGCTCGGCAATCTTCGGAAAGCGGGCATCCATCACAGCGAAACCTTGGCCTTCTGGCGGGCCAGCGTAGCGCCGCTGGAATCACCTTGTTTCTCGCGTGCCTGGGCGATCAATTCCCACAGGCTGGCCTGAAGATCCGGACGACCATTGGCGAACGTCAGCCCACGACGAGCGAATTGTTCAGCCTGCGCGGCATCACCTTGAGCCATGCGCACCTGAGCGAGGCGATAAAGCACTTGTGGCTCACGCGGCGCGACACGCTGGGCGCGCTCGAGACTGGACGAAGCACCGTTGAGGTCGCCGCTGGCCTGTTGCTGCTGAGCCGTGGTCAACAGCGCCAGCACCGGGCCATCCAGTTGTTCATCGGCCGACAGGCCACCGGCACTCGCCGAAGGAATCCCGCTCGGCGTCGACGGCATGCTGTAGCTGCCCTGATTGATCGGTGCCGACTGGACCGGCGACGTATCGATCGGCCCCGGAGTAATCGGGCCTGGGGTGATCGGCGAGGTACTGATCGGGGCCGAAGTGACGGCGCCGCCACCCGGGACCATCACCACCACACCGGTGTCGCCCTGCGGAATCGCCTGGGTTTGGGTCTGGGCTTGCACAGGACGCTTCACTGTCGTCTTGCGGAAACCGCCATTCGCCGAGATCCGCTCGTTGTTGGACACAGCCGTACCGGAATCCTCAACCGGAATCGAACCGCGTTGTACGGTGGAGCAACCGCTGAGCAATGCCACGGCGGCAACCGCTGGTATCAACCACTTGTTCACGTGAATCCCTCTTTGCTTAATTCATCCAGCCCTTGACCCAATCCATCACCGTTTCGCCGGAAGCAGGGCCTTCGCCACCGCAAGCTGCACCGGGAGGTGGTTCGCTGCCGCGAATATACGGCATCTGCACGGCGCCCGGGCAGTTGGCATCGGAGCCTTGTCCGGTACGCGAATCGACCCACGCCTGAACAACGTTGTCCGGCTGCGGCATGTCCAGCGGCAATGGATCGGCTTTACGCATGAAGCTGGTCCAGACCTGCAGGGCACCGGTAGCACCGGTGAACGGCGTCTTGCCGTTGTCATCACGACCCAGCCAGACCACCGCCAACAGGTCCTGACTGAAACCTGCGAACCAACTGTCCCGCGAGTCGTTACTGGTACCGGTCTTGCCGGCCAGGGTCAGGGTCTTTGGCAACACGTTATAAACCGAACTGCCGGTACCTTCACGCATGACCCGCTGCATGGCGCTCTGGATCAGGTAGATAGAAGCCGGATCAAAACGCTGTTCGATCTGGAACGGATAGCGCTTGAGCGGTTCGCCTTCGGCGGTCAATACGCTGCGAATCCCGCGCATCGGCGTGTTGAAACCACCATTGGCCAGCGTCTGGTACATGGTCGCCACTTCAATTGGCGTCATGCCACCGGCCCCCAGCAACATCGACGGGAATGCCGGGAACTCGCGAGTTACCCCCAGGCGCGCCAGGGTCTTGAGGACATTCGGTACACCCACTGCCAATCCGAGACGCGCAGTCGACAGGTTGTAGGAATGCGCCAGCCCCTGATACAGGAACACTGTACCGTGGGAACGGCGATCATAGTTCTGCGGTTTCCAGACCTGACCGTCCGCGCCCTTGACCGAGAAGGATTCGTCCGACAACCAACTGGTCAGCGTGTACTGGGTAGGCTTCTCAAGCGCCGTCAGATAAACCGCCGGTTTGATCAATGAGCCGATGGGGCGCACCGCATCCAGCGCACGGTTGAAGCCTGCAAAACTGGCCTGGCGGCTGCCGATCATGGCCTGGACTTCACCGGTTTCCGGGTTGGTCACGACCATGGCCGCTTCGACGTCATCGGAACCCTTGCGACCGGACAGTCGCTTGAAGGTGTCGTTGACGGAAGCTTCGGCTTTCATCTGCAGAATCGGGTCGAAACTGGTGAAGATCCGCAGGCCTTCTTCGGTCAAGTCTTCGTCGCGGTAGTCTTCGCGCAACTGGCGCTTGACCAGGTCGATAAAGCCCGGGAACGAGCTGTCGGCCAGCTTGCCGCGTGTCGTTACACCCAGCGGCATTTTTTTCGCAGCTTCGACCTGCTCGGCGGTGGCGACGCCTTGTTCCTGGAGGACATCGAGCACCAGATTGCGCCGCTCAAGCGCTCGCTCAGGATTGCGACGCGGGTTGTAATAGGACGGCCCCTTGACCATCCCCACCAGCAAGGCAACTTGATGCAGTTTCAATTCGGACAACGGCTGCCCGAAGAAGAACTGACTGGCCAGACCGAAACCGTGCACCGCGCGCTGGCCGTCCTGACCGACGAACACTTCATTGAGGTAAGCCTCAAGAATCTCCGGTTTGTCGTAATGCAACTCAAGCAACATCGCCATCATGGCTTCGGTGAGTTTACGGGTCAGGCTGCGCTCACTGGTCAGATAGAAGTTCTTGACCAACTGTTGTGTCAGCGTACTGCCGCCCTGGGTCATCTTGCCGCCAGACGTGTTGACCCAGACAGCGCGTGCAATCGACTTGGGTGACACGCCCCAGTGGCTATAGAAATCCCGGTCTTCCACGGCGACCAGGGTCTCCAGCAGATACGGCGGGACCTGATCAATTTTGATCAGGATGCGGTCTTCCAGATTTTTCGGGTAAATACCGCCGATCATCAGCGGTTCAAGGCGCACCACGGAAAGCTTCGAACCGTTGGTCGCCGAGAGCTCAGCAACATAGTCGCCGGAGAAACGCACGCGCACGGGCTGAGGTTTCTCCAGGCCTTCATAGAACTGGAAGCCACGGGTGTTCAGATCGACGGTATTGCCGTTGACCGACGCCGCTCCAGGGCCATTGCTCACGCTTTCGCGCCGGTAACCCAAGGCGTCGAGTTCGGTGAGAAAGTCTTCCTTGCTCAGCTTCTGGCCAGTGAACAGCTCCAGCGGCCGTGCATACACCTTGGCCGGAATGGTCCAGCGTTTGCCGGAGAACTTTTCCTGGACGATAGCGTCGAGGTAAACCGCGAATCCGGCGAGCACCACAAGGCCGACCAGACTGAGTTTAAGGGCCCAGCCCAGCCACGGGTGCAGGCCCCGGGAAGGTGGTTTTTTTGGAGTGCGGGGGGATCGAGTACGAGTCATGGCGGCGGATTATACGCACTTTATTAATACTCAACAGGAGCCCTCCGAGGTTTGCGTCAGGCGGACTTGCGGCCATAATGGCGACCTTGAATTTTTCCCAGACTCTGAAGGATCGCCTGTGAGCCAGTCCCTGATTGCTGCCCTGCAAAACCCGGCCCTCTACCCGCACCCGGTAGACGGTTTCCAGGTCATCGAGACCCATATTTCCTGGGTCATCCTCACAGGCCCCTTTGCTTATAAAGTGAAAAAACCCGTGAATTTCGGTTTCCTCGACTTCACCAGCCTGGATGCACGTGAGCATTTCTGCGGTGAAGAACTGCGCCTCAACCAGCGCCTGACCGACGACTTGTACCTGCAAGTGTTGCCGATCACTGGCAGCGCCGAAGCACCGCAGTTCGGTGGCGACGGCCCTGTAGTCGATTTCGCGCTGAAAATGCGTCAGTTCCCACAAAGCCAATTGCTCAGCACCCTGCAGGCGAATGGCGAACTGACTACCGCCCACATCGACGAGATGGCCGCGCAGATTGCTCAATTCCACCTCAACGCACCGAAAGTGCCTGCCGAACACGAAGCCGGCACCCCCGACAGCGTTATGGCACCCGTACGCCAGAACTTCGAACAGATCCGTCCATTCCTCAGCGACAAGGCCGACCTGGTACAACTGGACGCCCTGCAAGCCTGGGCCGAAAGCAGCTTCGAACGCCTAAAGCCGTTGTTCGCCCAGCGCAAGGCCGAAGGTTTCATTCGCGAATGCCACGGTGATATCCACCTCGGCAACGCGACAGTAATCGATGGCAAGGTCGTGATCTTCGACTGCATCGAGTTCAACGAACCGTTCCGCTTCACCGACGTTTATGCCGACACCGGTTTCCTGGCGATGGACCTGGAAGACCGTGGCTTGAAATGCCTCGCGCGCCGTTTCGTCAGCCAGTACCTGGAGCTGACCGGCGACTACCAGGGCCTTGAGCTGCTGAACTTCTATAAAGCCTATCGCGCACTGGTTCGCGCCAAGGTGAGCCTGTTCAGCATGCCGGCCGAAGCCGACCCGGTACAACGCGCCACGACCCTGCGCCAATACCGCAACTACGCCAACCTCGCGGAAAGCTACAGCACCATTCCCTCGCGTTTCATGGCCATCACCCACGGCGTGTCCGCTGTCGGCAAGAGCCACGTAGCAATGCGCCTGGTAGAAGCGTTGGGCGCCATTCGTCTTCGCTCGGATGTAGAGCGCAAGCGTCTGTTCGGCGAACAAACCGTCGCGAATGACCCGCAGGCCGGCATTTATAGCGCCGACGCCAGCACCACCACCTACAGCCGTCTTCACGAGATTGCCGCGGTCATCCTGCGCGCCGGTTTTCCGGTGGTGATCGATGCCACTTACCTCAAGCACGACCAGCGCGAAAACGCGGCAAAAGTCGCCGAAGCCACTGGCGCTCCGTTCCTGATCCTTGATTGCCATGCACCACAAGCCGTGATCGAGAGCTGGTTGGCCCTGCGCCAGGCAGACAAAAAGGATCCGTCTGACGCCAACCTGACCGTTATCGCAGCCCAGCAAGCCAATCGCGAACCGCTGACGCCAGCAGAGATTCTGTACAGCAAACGCGTTCAGACCAATGAAAGCGGGACGCTCGACACGGTCGTCGCGCAAATTCGTCAACGCATGCCAGGTCTGTAAAAACTATTTCAGCCGTGAGGCCTCCGCTGGCTTCACGGCTGCCAAATAGTGGCACTATACTGGCGTCATAAAACCATCAGGTGATGCGACATGAGCCAGCCCAAACTTCTCGACACCCCGCTGTATGCCTTGCTGCACAAAGATGACATCGCAGGCTTCAACGCCGAACGCGCCAACTACGGAACTGTCGACATGGTCGGTGGCGATTTCCGAGGCCTGGACTTGCGCGAGCTGAACGCTGATGGTGTCGACTTCACCGATGCCTATTTTCGCTCCGCCGATTTGCGCGGCATCGATTTTCGTAACGCCTCACTGGAAGGTGCCAGCCTGGCACATGCTCAAATCTCCGGTGCCTACTTCCCGCCAGAGCTGAGTGCAGACGAGATTCTTATGTCGATGAACTTCGGCACTCGCCTGCGTTATCGCACCCGCTAAAAACGACGCTCTACCCAACAAATCCAGCGCCCCCGCGTTGCGCTGGATGCCGTGTGGACTGCCCCAGGTTCGACTTCCGACACCCGCCCCCACTGCATTCGCAATGCTTTTCACTCAATGACTGGCGTCTTCCTCTTAGAAGCTTTTGCGTCGAAAACGACCAAACAATCACGCTTTTCCTACTGATGGCTACACTCCTGATAGGCTCGCCCACGCACCGTTCGGCCGTCGCAAGGAGGCTTGATGAATGATGAACTGCAACACCTGAAGAATCTTGGCAAGACGTCAGCACAGTGGCTGCATGCCGTGGGCATCCACAGTGCGTCGGACTTGCGTCGCCTCGGGGCGGTGGATGCTTATCGGGCCGTGCGTACGCGCGGTTTTCGGGCGTCCAAGGTGTTGTTGTATGCGATCGAAGGCGCACTGATGGACGTGCATTGGAATGACATTCCCGCCGAGCGCAAAGAAGCCTTGAACAAACAGCTGGAGGCGATTTCCTCGCGCCACAAGGCTTGAAATCATTGGCTTTGAACCGAATTGACGAGGCATCTCAAAGAAACTGAAAAACAGCGGTTGACATGGTAATGAGAATCGCTATGATTACCACCAACTGGTCGCGAGACTGGTCGATATTTGAACAGCCCTTGGTTCGGACTCTCAGATATCTCCTCATCAGGCTAATCACGGTTATTTGACCCGGCTCTTGCCGGGTCTTTTTTTGCCTGTGAAAAACCGGCACCAGAGGCATGTTCAACCCGATATGTTTTTCAGCGGGCGATGATCAACGGATGCCCGCGCTCCGGGTGCTGCTGCACCAACACTTCCAGCCCGAACACTGCTTTGAGCGACTCAGGCTTCAGGACGTGCTGCGGCGTATCCAGCGCAACCGGGCGCCCGCCTTCAAGCAGCAACAGACGATCACAGTAACGCGCCGCCAGATTCAGATCATGCAGGATGACCAGCACCGCCGCGCCGTGATCGGCAAACTCGCGCACCGCTTGTAAGGTGGTGTGTTGATGCAGCGGGTCGAGCATTGATGTCGGCTCATCGAGCAGCAGCGTCTGGCCCGCCTCGCCCGGCCAGAGCTGCGCCAGCACCCGCGCCAGATGCACGCGCTGACGCTCGCCGCCGGACAAGGCCAGATAGCTGCGACCACTCAGGTGCCCGGCATCAGCGGCGCGCAGGGCGCAGGCGACGATCTCGTCATCGCGCACTCGACCGCTTTGATGGGGCAAACGCCCCATACCCACGACTTCTTCAACACGAAAGGCAAAGTCCAGCGTCGACACCTGCGGCAGTACCGCCAGCCGCTGTGCTCGCAGCGGTGCGGCCCAGTGATTCAATTCGCGATCATCGAGCCAGACACTGCCTTGGTCGGCGTGCAACTCCCCGCACAAGGCACCGAGCAAGGTACTTTTGCCGGCGCCATTAGGGCCGAGCACACCAAGCACTTCACCTGGCCGAAGTTCGAGCGTGATGTCCGTCAGTACAGTCTTGCTGCCCCGACGGATTTGCAGGTTTTGCGTGCGCAACATCAGGCGCGACTCCGGAGCAGTAAAAACAGAAAAAACGGCGCACCGATAAAGGCCGTGACGATACCGATCGGCAGTTCGGCGGGCGCCAGGGCCAGGCGCGCCACCAGATCGGCGAACAGCAGAAGACTGGCACCTGCGAGCACCGAGGCAGGCAGCAACACCCGATGATCAGGACCGGCCAGCAAGCGCACGAGGTGCGGCACCACCAGGCCGACAAACCCGATCATCCCCGCCGCCGCCACCGCCGCGCCGACACCCAACGCGGTACAGAACACCAATTCGCGCTTGAGCCCTTCAACGTTGATGCCCAAATGGCCGGCCTCCGACTCCCCCAGCAACAATGCATTCAAGGCTTTGGCTCGACGCGGCAGCCAGAGCGCCACGCCCGTGCTCACCAGCAGCAATGGCCAGAGACGCGCGTAACTGGCGCCGTTAAGGCTGCCCAGATTCCAGAACGTCAGCGTACGCAGGGTCGCGTCGTCCGCCAGGTAGGTGAACAACCCCACCGCCGAGCCCGCCAGAGCGGTCAAGGCGATACCGGCCAGCAACATGGTTGCGACGTTGGTCTGACCGTTGCGTCGACCGAGCCGATACACCAGTGCTGTCACACCCAACCCACCGAGAAACGCACACACCGACAACAGGTAAGGCCCGAACGACTCAGGCAGGCCGCCAAACATCGACCCACCCACAATCGCGATGGCCGCACCCAATGCGGCGCCGCTGGACACCCCCACCAATCCCGGATCGGCCAACGGGTTACGAAACAGGCCCTGCATGGCCACACCGGAGAGCGCCAGCACGCCCCCCACCGCCAACCCCAGCAAGGTTCGCGGCAGACGGATCTGCCCCACGATCAATTCCGCTTGCTCGAGGCCTTGCAGTGCAATCGGCAATCCGGCCAGGCGCAGCACAGCGTGCGCGGTATCGAGCAACGGCAAGCTGACCGGCCCCAGCGCCAATGACAGCCAGATCGCCAGCAAACACAAAAGGCTCAGGCCAATAAACAACGCACGAGGTTTAATCAGGAGAGTCATTGGCCGACGGTGCCTGGGAAGAACCCGTCAGAGAGTTCTTTCAGGCTTTCCGGCAGCCGTGGCCCCAACCCGCCTACCAACAACGTAGGATCCAGCTCCATGACTCGACCGTCCTTCGCCGCACGGGTCGAGGACAGCATCGGGTTTTCCTTGAACAGCGCGGCCCGCGCCGCATCACCGGTCAGTGCCCGGTCAGCAAACACCAGCACCTCCGGGTCCAGGCTGACCAGCGACTCGACAGAAAAAGGTTTGTAACCAGTATGCGTTGCCAGGTTGTGGCCGCCGGCCTGTCGCAGTATCCAATCGGCCGCGGTGCCCTTGCCTGCGATGAGCGGCTTGCCGCCTGCATGACCGAGCAACACCAACACGCCCGGTGATTTTTTCGTCAGCTGCACCTTGGTCACCCGGACTTTTTGTTGTTCAAGTTGCTCCTGATAACGCAGGAACGCCTGCGCAGCCTGGTCTTCAGCCCCAAGCAACTGGCCCAGGTGCTGCAAGTTACCCTGCAATGTCGGCAAATCCGGCTGCGCCGAGAACAATTCGACCTGTACCCCGGCATTACGAATCTGCGACAACACGGGCGGCGGACCCATTTCTTCGGTGCCGATCAGTATCTGCGGGCGTAAGCTCAAGATACCCTCCGCCGACAACTGCCGCTGATAGCCAATGCTTGGCAGCGACTTGAGGCTTTCAGGATGCTGACTGGTAGTGTCGACGCCGACCAGCTTCGATTCGCCCCCCAGCGCGCTCACCCACTCGGACAATGAGCCACCGGCACTGACCCAACGTTGTGGCAACTCGGCCGCTGCGCCGTGGTGGCTGACGAGAAGTCCGACACAGAGCGCAGCAACGCGGGTACTCAGGCGCATAAACAGCTTCCTTTAAAGTTTTCCCAGGCATCGAGATGGCAGGCCAAGTATTCTCGGCCACTGGCACCTGCGCCCGACGGGCAAGGCGGCCATTTGATAATTGTTTGCATTTGAACGTCAAGCTCGGACATATCTGGTCACGAGACGCAGGACTTGAGGATAGACATGAAGTTTCTTTGCACCGGCGCCGAATTGGCTGACGCCAGCAGTCGCGGTTTCGACATCGACGGCCAGAAGCTCTTCGCCGTACGCCGGGCTGGCCAGGTCTACGTCTACATCAATCGCTGCCCGCACCGTGGCGTTGGCCTGGAGTGGACGCCAGACAGCTTTCTCGACCCCAGCAACAGCCTGATCCAGTGCGCCACCCACGGCGCACTGTTTCTGATTGAAGACGGCGAGTGCGTTTCCGGCCCCTGCGCGGGCCAATCATTGACCACCGTGCCCTGCCGCGAAGACGCGCAAGGCATCTGGGTCAGCCTTTAGCCGTTGAGCAGCACGTCCAGACGCCGATCGACCACCATCTCTTCATGGGTCAACCGCACACCATAGGCCAGCACCTCGACCCCGCACGCGACCGCCTCACGCAAGGCCACCGCGTAGGCCGAATCGATTTCCTCTGCCGGACGTACCGCGTCGATGCCGGTCAGGTTGACGCAATACAACTGAACCGCGCGAATCCCGTCCCGGGCCAGATGCGCCAATTCACGCAAATGCTTGGCCCCGCGCTGGGTAACGGCGTCGGGAAACGCAGCTACCGATGAGCCGTCAAAACCCAGGGTGACGCTTTTGACTTCTATATAAGCAGGACCGCCGGGGTAATCGAGGCGGAAATCGATTCGGCTTCTTTCCTGACCGTAGGCGACTTCGCGCTTCAGTTCGGTAAAACCGTTCAACTCGCTGATGACACCGCCGCGCAGCGCCTCTTCGATCAAACCATTGGCTCGCCCGGTGTTAACGCAAAACAGGCGCCCTTGCGGGGTTTCGCCAACCTCCCAGGTACCGGGCAACTTGCGCTTCGGGTCATTGGAGCGGCTGAACCAGACCTGCCCGCCTTCGACCTGGCAATTGAGCATCGAGCCCGTATTGGGACAATGAATGGTCAGCAACTCGCCGC
Organism: Pseudomonas sp. S2_F03; assembly: GCF_054668335.1. NCBI lineage: Bacteria > Pseudomonadati > Pseudomonadota > Gammaproteobacteria > Pseudomonadales > Pseudomonadaceae > Pseudomonas > Pseudomonas sp. S2_F03. Next base: position 1,998,763 of record NZ_CP162759.1, read on the forward strand.
TAACGGTTTCGATATCGGCAAGAAAACGCTTGTAACGGCGGATAAGTCGCCCTTTTTCGAGGGGAGGATGAAAACGCATCAGCCTTGCCAGCTCTTCAATCCGCGAGCGATCCGCTCGACCGCTTCTTCCAGGCGCGGCAGGCTTTGGGTGTAGGCAAAACGCACATGGTGCCCAGCCTGATATCGCCCGAAATCCAACCCCGGGGTAAATGCCACATGCTCGGTTTCGAGGAAGTGCCGGCAGAACGCGAAGGCATCTCCGCCGAAATTGCTGATATCTGCATACAAATAGAACGCACCCTCAGGCTCCACGGCAATGCCGAATCCCAATTCACGCAGGGCCGGCAGCAGGAAATCGCGACGACGACCAAACTCAGCGCGACGCTCTTCGAGAATGCTGATGGTCGCCGGTTCAAAGCAAGCCAGAGCGGCATACTGGGCCATGCTCGGCGCGCTGATATAGAGATTTTGCGCGAGTTTTTCCAGCTCGCCGACTGCCGCTTCCGGCGCCACCAGCCAGCCGAGCCGCCAACCGGTCATGCCGAAGTACTTGGAAAAACTGTTCAGCACAAAGGCGTTGTCATCGACTTCCAGCACGCTGGCCGCATCGGTGCCATAGGTCAGGCCGTGATAGATCTCGTCCACCACCAGATGACCATGGCGAACCTTGATCGCCTGCGATAACCCCGCCAGCTCGTCACGGGTCAGGATCGTCCCGGTCGGGTTGGCCGGGGACGCTACCAATGCGCCGACACTGTCGTGGTCCCAATGACGCGCCACTAGATCAGGGGTCAGTTGATAACGCACCTCAGGACCTACTGGAACAAGCTGCGCCGCGCCTTCCACCAATCTCAGGAAGTGGCGATTGCACGGGTAGCCGGGATCCGCCAGCAGCCAGTGCTTGCCCGGGTCCACCAGCAAGGCGCTGGCCAGCAACAAAGCACCCGAACCGCCGGGGGTGATGAGGATTCGTTGAGGGTCGATGTTCAACCCATACCGCTGCTGATAGAAACCGGAGATGGCGTCTCGCAGCTCGGGAATGCCCCGTGCGGCGGTGTAACGGGTCTTCCCCGCCGTCAACGCGGCCTGGCCGGCCTGAATGATCGGTTCGGCGGTGGTGAAGTCCGGCTCGCCGATTTCCAGGTGGATCACGTCGTGACCGGCGGCTTGCAGCTCATTGGCCCGTGCCAGCAACGCCATGACGTGAAAAGGTTCGATCGCGCGACTGCGGGCACTGTAGGACTGAGCCATTAGCCCTCCTTCAACAGAGAAAAAAATCAATTCTACCCAAGCACAGGAACGAGCGAGAACCTAAAGCGGTCACAACCGTTAATAAGCCCGGCCACAAACGACCCAAACGAGTACCTCAAGTTTGACTAAAATCAATATTTGATCAGGTCTCCAGCACCACCAGACAAGGCTTTGCAATGATTTGCAAGGCCTGCGGACCACTACCTCGACATCCGGGAGTAGCGCGGTCCGATTTGATCTGGTAAGTTCGCCCGCTTGCAGCCGCGGGGCCGGCAGGTGTCGGTGATGGAGCAATCCTGCGCAGATGGATTACAAGAGTAGAGGCGGTCTATTTCATGTCCACCCAAGCAAAGCAACAACCGAGCCCGACGATCAGCGGCTTCGAACCCTACAAAGAAGTGAAGGGCGAGGAGTACATGGGCAAGCCCATGCGCGCGCACTTCACCAAGGTCCTGAACAAGTGGAAACAGGATTTGATGCAGGAAGTCGACCGCACGGTTGATCACATGAAGGACGAGGCAGCCAACTTCCCGGATCCGGCAGACCGTGCCAGCCAGGAAGAAGAGTTCGCCCTCGAACTGCGCGCCCGCGACCGCGAGCGCAAGTTGATCAAGAAGATCGACAAAACCCTTCAGTTGATTGAAGACGAAGAATATGGCTGGTGCGAGTCCTGCGGCGTCGAAATTGGCGTCAAGCGACTGGAAGCCCGCCCTACCGCCGACATGTGCGTTGACTGCAAGACCCTGGCGGAAATCAAGGAAAAGCAAGTCGGCAAGTAACATCGACTTGAACGAAAAACGGAGCGTGCGAACGCTCCGTTTTTGTTTCTGATATTTGCTTCGGCGAAAAACCCTGTGGGAGCGGGCTTGCTCGCGAAAGCGGTGGGTCAGCCAACATTAATGTTGCGGCTGATGGCCTCTTCGCGAGCAAGCCCGCTCCCACAGGGTGGTTAGCGCAAGCCCGGAAAATTAACATTGCCCTCATGACTGCCATCACCTCTTCCGCTTACATCGGGCGCTTCGCCCCCACGCCCAGCGGCCACCTGCATTTCGGTTCGCTGGTCGCCGCACTCGCTTCATACCTCGACGCCCGCTCGGTGGGGGGCCGCTGGCTGATGCGCATGGAAGACCTTGACCCGCCACGGGAAGAACCCGGCGCTCAAGCGGCGATCCTCAATGCCCTGGAAAGCTATGGCTTTGAATGGGACGGCGAGATGGTCCGCCAGAGTGAACGGCACGACGCCTACGCCGAAGTGCTCAATAGCCTGTTCAACCATGGCCTGGCTTACGCCTGTACCTGCTCGCGAAAACAGCTGGAGCCTTATCACGGCATTTATCCGGGCCTGTGCCGCAATGCCGGCCATGGCACCGAAGACGCCGCGATTCGCCTGCGTGTCCCCGAACTGGAATACCACTTCACCGACCGCGTCCAGGGCGAATACCGTCAGCACCTGGGTCGCGAGGTGGGCGATTTTGTGATTCGCCGCCGCGACGGGCTGTATGCCTATCAACTGGCCGTCGTCCTGGATGACGCCTGGCAAGGCATCACCGATATCGTGCGGGGTGCCGACCTGCTGGACTCCACGCCGCGCCAGCTCTATCTGCAAGAACTGCTCGGCCTGCGCCAACCGCGTTATCTGCACATCCCGCTGATTACCCAGCCCGATGGCAACAAACTCGGCAAATCCTACCGATCGCCGCCGTTGGCCGAAAATCAGGCGACACCTTTGTTGTTGCGTGCCTTACGCGCACTCGGGCAAAAACCCGGTACCGAACTGGCTTACGCCACCCCACGGGAAGTGTTGGACTGGGGCATTGCCCACTGGGATGCGTCGCTGATCCCGCGCACACTGAACCTGCCCGAGGCGCAACTGCAGTGATCGCACTTGCAGTGGCGCGCCCATCCGTTACCATCGCCGCACGTTTTCGGGCACACGCATAAAAAAGAGAGGCCGGGATGTACATCTATCGCTTGGTCCTGCTCCTGGTAGTGGGGATTTATCTGTTCTCCCCGGCCATCATGGATTGGTGGATCGACGCCACTGGCGCCTGGTATCGCCCTTATTTGCTCTGGCTGATCCTGATCGTTGTGACCTTCATCCTGCAGAGCCAAAAAGATGCCGATGAGCTTTAGCCTGACCCAGATGATCCTGATCAGCGCCGCGTACCTGGCGGTGCTGTTCGGCGTAGCCTGGGTCAGTGAACGGGGCATGATCCCCCGGGCGATCATTCGCCACCCGCTGACGTACACCCTGTCGCTGGGCGTCTACGCCAGCGCCTGGGCTTTTTACGGCACGGTCGGCCTGGCCTACCAGTACGGTTACGGCTTTCTGTCCAGCTACCTGGGGGTATCCGGCGCATTTCTGCTGGCGCCGGTGTTGCTGTACCCAATCCTGAAAATCACTCGCACTTATCAGTTGTCGTCCCTGGCCGACCTGTTCGCGTTCCGTTTCCGTAGCACCTGGGCCGGCGCGCTGACGACGATTTTCATGCTGATCGGCGTCCTGCCGTTATTGGCGTTGCAGATTCAGGCCGTGGCCGACTCCATCGGCATCCTTACTCGCGAACCGGTTCAACATCGCGTGGCCCTGAGTTTCTGCGCCCTGATTACGCTGTTTACGATTTTCTTCGGCTCGCGCCACATCGCCACCCGAGAAAAACATGAAGGCCTGGTGTTCGCGATTGCCTTCGAATCGGTCATCAAACTGATCGCCATTGGCGGCGTCGGCCTGTATGCGCTGTACGGCGTGTTCGACGGCCCGCAACAGCTTGAACTGTGGCTGCTGCAAAACCAGACCGCCCTCGCCGCCTTGCACACCCCGCTGCAAGAAGGTCCGTGGCGCACGCTGCTGCTGGTGTTTTTTGCTTCGGCAATCGTGATGCCGCACATGTATCACATGACGTTTACCGAAAACCTCAACCCGCGCTCGCTGGTCAGTGCCAGCTGGGGTTTGCCGCTGTTTCTGCTGCTGATGAGCCTGGCGGTGCCGCTGATTCTCTGGGCCGGGCTGAAACTCGGCGCCACGACTAATCCTGAGTATTTCACTCTTGGCATCGGCATCGCCGCCAACAGCAAAGCCTTGGCGCTGCTGGCGTATGTCGGCGGTTTGTCGGCAGCGAGCGGCCTGATCATCGTCACCACCCTGGCGCTGTCCGGGATGGCACTGAACCACCTGGTGCTGCCGCTCTATCAACCACCGGCCGAAGGCAATATCTACCGCTGGCTGAAGTGGACTCGTCGGGCGCTGATCGTCGCAATTATCATGGCCGGCTACGGTTTCTACTTGCTGCTGGGCGTGGAGCAGGATCTGGCCAATCTCGGCATCGTCGCGTTTGTCGCCACATTGCAGTTCTTGCCAGGCGTTCTCTCGGTTCTGTACTGGCCGACCGCCAACCGCCGGGGCTTCATTGCCGGTTTGCTGGCAGGGATTCTGGTGTGGCTGGTGACCATGCTGTTGCCACTGGTGGGCAACCTGCAGGGCTTCTACATTCCCCTGCTGAACATGATCTACGTGCTGGACGACACCAGCTGGCACATGGCGGCCATCGCGTCGTTGGCAGCCAACGTGCTGATGTTCACCCTGATCTCGCTGTTTACCAACGCCAGCCCCGAAGAGGCCAGCGCCGCCGAAGCCTGCGCCGTGGACAATGTACGTCGCCCGCAACGTCGCGAACTGCACGCCGCGTCACCCCAGGAATTCGCCACGCAGCTGGCAAAACCCCTGGGCGCCAAGGCTGCTCAGAAAGAAGTCGAACAGGCGCTGCGCGATCTCTATCTGCCGTTCGACGAGCGCCGGCCTTACGCCTTGCGTCGCTTGCGTGACCGTATCGAAGCCAACCTGTCCGGCTTGATGGGCCCCAGCGTTGCCCAAGACATGGTCGAGACGTTCCTGCCTTATAAGGCGGGTGGCGAGAACTACGTCACCGAGGACATTCACTTCATCGAAAGTCGCCTTGAGGATTACCACTCACGGCTGACCGGCCTGGCCGCCGAACTCGATGCCCTGCGCCGCTATCACCGCCAGACCCTGCAAGAACTGCCGATGGGCGTTTGCTCGCTGGCCAAGGATCAGGAAATCCTCATGTGGAACAAAGCCATGGAGGAACTGACGGGTATTGCCGCGCAGCGTGTGGTCGGTTCGCGCCTGAGCACCATTGCCGATCCGTGGAAAGAACTGCTGCAAGGCTTCATCAACCTGCCCGACGAGCATTTGCACAAGCAGCACCTGGCCCTTGATGGCCAGACTCGCTGGCTGAACCTGCACAAAGCGGCGATCGATGAACCGCTGGCGCCGGGTAACAGCGGTTTGGTGTTGCTGGTGGAAGACTTGACCGAAACCCAGATGCTCGAAGACAAGCTGGTGCATTCCGAGCGCCTGGCCAGCATCGGCCGACTCGCGGCAGGTGTGGCCCATGAAATCGGCAACCCGATTACCGGCATTGCGTGCCTGGCGCAGAACCTGCGCGAAGAGCGCGAAGACGATGGCGAGCTGAAGGAAATCAGCGGGCAGATCCTCGAACAGACCAAACGCGTCTCACGCATCGTTCAATCGCTGATGAGCTTCGCCCACGCCGGCAGTCACCAGCACAGCGACGAACCCGTCTGTCTGGCCGAAGTGGCTCAAGATGCCATCGGCCTGCTGGCCTTGAACCGACGCAATTTCGAAGTGCAGTTCTATAATCTGTGCGACCCCGATCACTGGGTCGAAGGCGATCCGCAGCGACTCGCCCAAGTACTCATCAATCTGCTCTCAAACGCCCGCGACGCCTCGCCTGCGGGTAGCGCCGTGCGGGTTAAAAGCGAAGCCGGCGAACACACGGTCGACCTGATCGTGGAAGACGAAGGCAGCGGTATTCCGAAGAACATCATGGACCGATTGTTCGAACCTTTCTTCACCACCAAGGATCCTGGCGAAGGCACCGGTCTGGGCCTTGCACTGGTCTATTCCATCGTTGAAGAGCATTATGGACAAATCACCATCGACAGCCCGGCTGATGTTCAAAGCCAACGCGGCACCCGTATCAGGGTGACCTTGCCGCGTCATGTCGAAGCGACGTCCGCTGTGAACTGAGACCGTCGAGAGTATCGAATCAATGCCGCACATTTTGATCGTCGAAGACGAAACAATTATCCGCTCCGCCTTGCGCCGCCTGCTGGAACGCAACCAGTACCAGGTCAGCGAAGCCGGTTCAGTGCAGGAAGCACAAGAACGCTTCACCATTCCCACGTTCGACCTGATCGTCAGTGACCTGCGCCTGCCCGGCGCACCTGGCACCGAGTTGATCAAACTCGGCCAAGGCACCCCGGTGCTGATCATGACCAGCTACGCCAGCCTGCGTTCGGCGGTCGACTCAATGAAGATGGGCGCGGTGGATTACATCGCCAAGCCTTTCGATCACGACGAAATGCTCCAGGCCGTCGCCCGGATCCTGCGTGACCGACAATCGCTGCCAGCCAACGGTGAACCTGCTGCGGGTAAAGCCGGCAATGGCGCCGCGAAAGCGGGTGCCGACAACAGCAACGGCGAAATCGGCATCATTGGCTCGTGTCCGCCGATGCAGGACCTGTACAGCAAAATTCGCAAAGTCGCCCCGACCGATTCCAACGTCCTGATCCAGGGCGAATCCGGTACCGGTAAAGAACTGGTGGCGCGCGCCCTGCACAACCTGTCCCGCCGCGCCAAGGCACCGATGATTTCGGTGAACTGCGCGGCCATTCCGGAAAGCCTGATCGAGTCCGAGCTGTTCGGTCACGAAAAAGGCGCATTCACCGGCGCCAGCGCCGGGCGTGCCGGTCTGGTGGAAGCGGCGGACGGCGGCACCCTGTTCCTCGACGAAATCGGCGAACTGCCACTCGAAGCCCAGGCTCGCCTGCTGCGCGTGTTGCAGGAAGGCGAAATTCGCCGTGTGGGTTCGGTTCAATCGCAGAAGGTTGACGTGCGCCTGATCGCGGCGACTCACCGCGACCTCAAGAGCCTGGCAAAAATCGGCCAGTTCCGCGAAGACTTGTATTACCGCCTCCATGTGATCGCCCTGAAGCTGCCAGCCTTGCGCGAGCGCGGTGCGGACGTGAACGAAATCGCCAATGCGTTCCTGGCGCGACAGAGCGCGCGGATCAACCGCACCGACCTGAAATTCGCCCCGGATGCCGAGCAAGCGATTCGTCATTATTCCTGGCCCGGTAACGTTCGCGAGCTGGAAAACGCGGTCGAGCGCGCGGTCATCCTGTGCGAGAGCCCGGAAATCTCTGCTGAACTGCTGGGTATCGACATCGAGCTGAGCGATCTGGAAGAGGACGAGTTCATCGGCCTGGCGCCGCAGCAGGGCAACAACGGCGGTAATTCCAGTCATGAGCCAACCGAAGACTTGTCACTGGAAGATTATTTCCAGCACTTCGTTCTCGAGCACCAGGACCACATGACCGAAACCGAGCTGGCCCGCAAACTCGGGGTCAGCCGCAAATGCCTGTGGGAGCGGCGTCAGCGCCTGGGCATCCCACGGCGCAAGACCGGGGTCGCCAGCGAGAGCTGAACGTCACCTGTCTGAGACGTGGGTAACACGTGACACGCTGAAAAAACTGTTACCTCAGATTTATCACGTAACAGAAGCCGGGGCTTACGGTAACGAAGCCCCGGTTTTTTTGCCCCTGAAAAACCCCACCGACCGACCTAACCCCTTGTTTTATTGGGGCTCGCAAAAGTTGGCACGCACCCTGCTATATGTTTAGTACAAGAACAATAACAAGCAATGCAAAAGACAATAAAAATAAGACGAATCGACTCACGCACAATAAAAACAAGACGGCGAGAGGCGCAGCTAACTGATTCTTTTGGAGAGGCGTTGTATTTGGGGCTTGCCCCACGACCAGGCCGAGAATAATAAAAAACTGTCACTCAGACAGTGCCTGAACTGGTTGGATCGCAAGATCACTGCAGCACAGCGACCAAAGCAATCCGTTTGCTCTTGGCTCCCGATTGGGAGGGTCATGAAGGAAAATCTTCATGGCGAGGGCACTTAACAAAAACAAAAAGCCCGAAACCAATAATAAAAATAGAGCATGCAACTACTTCTTGGGGAGCTTCGGCTCCCCTTGTAGTTTCTGGCGTTTACGCGACAGCAATTGCCAACCCCCGTCCGACCTGTAGCAGCTGTCGAGCAACGCGAGGCTGCGTTGGCTCGTGTAGCAGCTGTCGAGCCTGCGAGGCTGCGTTCGGCTGCGCAGCAGTCGTAATACAGACGACCCGTTTCATCTGAAACACCGCAATGACGACGGCTTCGCCGCCGGACGCAGCCTCGTGTTGCTCGTCAGCGGCTACACGGATAGCGTCTGCCAGATATCCCCTTCAGCTGCTTGCGCAGCTTCCTACACCATCCCTCGACTAAATGCTAGAATCCCCGCCCATCATGCGGTCATTCTTCTGTTATGGCCGAACATTCCTTCAAACAGTGCATCCCATGCTGAAGAAGCTGTTCCAGTCATTCCGTTCTCCCAAGCGTCATACGCAACACATTCGCAGTACGCCTGAAGTGCTCAACAGCGGCCAACACTCGCTGCAAAAGGCGCAATTCAGCCGTTACGCGGTGAATATCGTCGAACGCCTGCAGAACGCCGGTTATCAGGCTTACCTGGTCGGCGGCTGCGTGCGTGACATGCTGCTCGGCATCACGCCCAAAGACTTTGACGTTGCCACCAGCGCCACACCTGAACAGGTGCGTGCCGAATTCCGCAACGCGCGGATCATCGGCCGTCGATTCAAACTGGTGCACATCCACTTCGGTCGAGAAATCATCGAAGTCGCGACCTTCCGCGCCAATCACCCGCAAAACGACGAGGAAGAAGACAGCAACCAGTCTTCCCGTAATGAAAGCGGGCGCATCTTGCGCGACAACGTCTATGGCACGCTGGAAGAAGACGCGCAACGCCGCGACTTCACCATCAACGCCCTCTACTACGATCCGGTCAGCGAGCGCATCCTCGACTACGCCAACGGCGTACACGACATCCGCAATCACCTGATCCGCTTGATCGGCGATCCGAAGCAGCGCTACCAGGAAGACCCGGTGCGGATGCTGCGGGCCGTGCGTTTTGCCGCCAAGTTGAATTTCGGTATCGAAAAACACAGTGCCCTGCCGATTCGCGAACTGGCACCGATGCTGCGCGAGATCCCGTCGGCCCGTCTGTTCGAAGAAGTGCTCAAGCTGTTCCTCTCCGGCCACGCCGCGGACACCTTCGAGATGCTGGTCGACTTGCAACTGTTCGATCCGCTGTTCCCGGCCAGTGCCGAGGCGCTGGAATACAACCCGACGTACACCCACACCCTCATCAGCGAAGCGCTGATCAACACGGACCTGCGGATCAAGCAGAACAAACCGGTGACCCCGGCGTTCCTGTTTGCCGCCCTGTTGTGGCCTGCCCTGCCGGCTCGCGTATTGCGCCTGCAAGAACGCGGCATGCCGCCGATTCCGGCCATGCAGGAAGCGGCTCACGAGCTGATTGCCGAACAGTGTCAGCGCATTGCGATTCCAAAACGCTTCACCATGCCGATCCGTGAGATCTGGGACATGCAAGAGCGCCTGCCACGCCGCAGCGGCAAGCGTGCCGACCTGTTGCTGGACAACCCACGCTTCCGCGCCGGTTACGACTTCTTGCTGCTGCGCGAAAGCGCCGGCGAGCAGACCGATGGCCTGGGCGAATGGTGGACGGACTATCAGGACGCCAATGACAGCGAACGTCGCGACATGATCCGCGACCTCAGCGGCAAGGACGACGGCACCGGCGCACCCCGCAAACGTCGCCGCAGCGGTGGCGCCAAGCGCAAACGCGCTGCCGGCGCACCGAGCGTCTCGGGCGAGTAAATCCATGGAACGCATCTACATCGGCATGGGCAGCAATCTGTCTGCCCCCGCCGAACAATTGCGCAGCGCCGTCCAGGCGCTGGCGCAGTTACCGCAGACCGGACTGGTCGGTGTTTCCGCGTTTTATCAAAGCGACTCGCTGCTGCCAGGCCAACCGCGTTACACCAACGCGGTGGCGGCCCTCGACAGCACGCTTGCGCCACTGGAATTGCTTGATGCGCTGCAAGCCATCGAGAACGAGCAAGGCCGCGAGCGTCTTGAGCGCTGGGGCCCACGCACGCTGGATCTCGATATCGTGTTGTTTGGTGATCGGCTGATCGACGAACCCCGCCTCAAAGTCCCCCACTATCACCTGCAGGAACGGGCCTTTGTCCTGTATCCACTGGCCGAACTGGCTCCGGCAGATCTGCGCTTGGCCGATGGCCGCAATCTGAAGGATTTACTCGCAGCCTGCCCGTTCGTCGGCCTGGAACGCCTCTCCAAAAATTGACAAAAATCCCCTGTGGGAGCGGGCTTGCTCGCGAATGCGGTGTGCCATTCAGCATCAACATTGACTGACACACCGCATTCGCGAGCAAGCCCGCTCCCACATTGATTTTTGTGTTGAAGCCAAAATCTACTGCTGAATCGCATCAGTTACCCCGGTAACACCTCTGTCGTAACAATGCGGTAACACATGCAATTGACTTCCCGAGTTCTCCTCACGACTATAGGCGTCCCGCTGCCGCCAACACGGCGTTGAAGGGCGCAATCCAGGCCGTAAAAGCACGACAACAGACCGTGCGCCTGTATTTAACGAAGAATCACGCGCGTTACTCGCAGTAGTTTCCACAGCGCCTGAATGAGGAACTTTTCATGCCAGCCATCACCCTGACCACGCTGCAAGGTCTCAAGCAAAAAGGTGAAAAAATCACCATGCTGACCTGCTATGACGCGACCTTCGCCCACGCCTGCAATGAGGCCGGTGTCGAAGTGTTGCTGGTGGGCGACTCCCTCGGCATGGTTTTGCAAGGTCACGACAGTACCCTGCCCGTGACGACCGCCGAAATGGCTTACCACGTCGCAGCGGTCAAACGCGGCAACACCGATGCGTTGATCCTCGCCGACTTGCCGTTCATGGCCTACGCCACCACCGAACAAGCCATGACCAACAGTGCCCTGTTGATGCAGGCCGGCGCGCACATGGTCAAGGTAGAAGGCGCACTGTGGCTGTCGGACTCGATCCGCCTGCTGGCCGAACGCGGTATCCCGGTGTGCGCACACCTGGGGCTGACGCCGCAATCGGTGAACATCCTGGGCGGTTACAAAGTCCAGGGGCGTAACGAAAACCAGGCCAGGCAGATGCGCGCCGATGCCATCTCACTGGAACAGGCTGGCGCCGCCATGTTGCTGCTCGAATGCGTGCCCAGCGAACTGGCCGAAGAAATCACCCAGGCCGTGAAGATTCCGGTCATCGGGATCGGCGCCGGCAGCGGCACTGACGGCCAGGTCCTGGTCCTGCACGACATGCTGGGCTTGTCGATTACCGGTCGTGTGCCAAAGTTCGTGAAGAACTTCATGACTGGACAGAACACCATTCAAGCAGCCCTGAGTGCTTACGTGACCGAAGTCAAAGCGGCGACTTTCCCAGGCATCGAACACGGATTCTCTGCATGAACACCGTAAAAACCGTACGCGAACTGCGGGCCGCCGTGGCCCGTGCCCGCAGCGAAGGCAAGCGCATCGGCTTCGTGCCGACCATGGGCAACCTGCACAGCGGTCATATTGCACTGATTACCAAAGCCTCCCAGCGGGTGGATTTCGTGGTCGCGAGCATTTTCGTCAACCCGCTGCAATTCGGCGCTGGCGAAGACCTCGACAAATACCCGCGCACCCTCGCCGCCGACCAGGAGAAGCTGCTCCAGGCCGGTTGCCACTTGCTGTTCGCGCCAGCCGTTGAAGAAATGTACCCGGATGGCATGGCCGGCCAGACTCGCGTCAGCGTTCCACTGCTGTCTGAAGGCCTGTGCGGCGCCAGCCGGCCGGGGCACTTTGAAGGTGTGGCGACGGTGGTCAGCAAGTTGTTCAACATGGTCCAGCCAGACTTGGCGATCTTCGGCCAGAAAGACTTCCAACAACTGGCGGTGATCAAATCCCTGGTGCATGACCTGAACATGCCGATCCAGATCATTGGCGAACCGACTGTCCGTGCAGCCGATGGCCTGGCGCTGTCATCGCGCAATGGTTTTCTCAGCGAAGAACAGCGTGCCGTGGCGCCCGTGGTCTATCGCACGCTGAGTTCGATTGCCGAGGCAATCAAGCAAGGTGAGCGGGATTTCCCGGCGCTGATCGACGCACAGATCAAACAACTTGAAACCGCCAGTTTGCGTCCCGACTATCTGGAAATCCGCCAGGCGCTGACCTTGCGCCCGGCGATGCCAGAAGATCGCGACCTGGTGATTCTGGTGGCCGCGTTCCTCGGCACCACGCGGTTGATCGACAACCTGCACCTGAACCTCGACGCCCCCGTCTAAACACCACCAAACCCTATGGGAGCCGAGCTTGCTCGCGATAGCGATCTGGTATTCAACAATGATGTTGAATGTGCGGGCCTCATCGCGAGCAAGCTCGGCTCCCACGGGTTTTTTGGTGGCTCTGAAGATTGCATTTCAGCTGTATTGCCGCCCACAAACCCTTCGGGCAAACTGCCCGCCGTTCGATTCCGACCTGGGGAAACACTCATGCACGCCATCATGCTCAAGGCCAAGCTGCATCGCGCCGAAGTCACCCACGCTGTCCTTGATTACGAAGGTTCCTGCGCCATCGACGGCGAATGGCTGGACTTGTCCGGCATCCGTGAATACGAGCAGATCCAGATCTATAACGTCGACAACGGCGAACGCTTCACCACCTACGCCATTCGTGGCGAAGAAGGTTCGCGCATGATCTCGGTCAATGGTGCCGCAGCCCACAAGGCCAAGGTCGGTGATCGCGTAATCATCTGTGCTTACGCTCATTACAGCGAAGCCGAATTGCTCAACTTCAAACCGCGCATGCTCTACATGGCGCCGGGCAATGAGCTGAGCCACACCAGTAACGCCATTCCGGTTCAGGTCGCCTGATCGCACCGAAGCGTTGCCGACCCTCCGTTTGTCGGGTTGTTCCTGACTTCGATGTTAAAAAAGTACAGGAAACAGGTCAGACAAAGTCAAGACAGATCAAGGCGCGGGGTTTACTGTAGTCGCCCTGCGCCATGAGATCGTGTCGACGCAGTTGACCGGACGCGCCACCCCAGGCGCTCCGGGATTTTTAGTGTTCAAAAGGCCGTTCAAGTAAAAAGGAAACCCGCAGCGATGGCGTACTACCGCACCCCTCACGACGTTACCGCTCTGCCCGCCTGGCAAGCGTTGAATGATCACCGCCAAGCCATGCAGGATTTCAGCATGCGCGAGGCCTTCAATGCCGACCCGCAGCGTTTCACTCAATTCACCCTTAGCAGCTGCGGTCTGTTTCTCGATTACTCGAAGAACCTGATCACCACCGAGACCCGCAATCTGCTGGTGGGTCTGGCCAACGAAGTCGACCTCAAGGGCGCGATCAAATCGCTGTTCGAAGGCGAAATCGTCAATGCGTCCGAAGGGCGTCCGGCCCTGCACACCGCACTGCGCCGCCCGGTTGGCGACAAGCTGTCGGTCAATGGCGTCAACGTGATGCCGGAAGTGCACAAAGTACTGAACCAGATCACCGACCTCGTGGGCCGCATCCACGACGGCTTGTGGCGCGGTTACACCGAGAAGCCGATCACTGACGTGGTGAACATCGGCATCGGTGGCTCGTTCCTCGGCCCGGAACTGGTGTCCGAAGCCTTGCTGTCCTACGCCCAGAAAGGCGTGCGTTGCCACTATTTGGCAAACATCGACGGCAGCGAATTCCACGAACTGGCCATGAAGCTGCGCGCCGAGACCACGCTGTTCATCGTCTCGTCGAAATCTTTCAACACCCTCGAAACCCTGAAAAACGCCCAGGCCGCACGCGCCTGGTACCTGGCTCAGGGCGGCTCGGAAGCCGAGCTGTATCGCCACTTCATCGCCGTTTCCAGCAACAATGCAGCGGCCGTGGCCTTCGGCATTCGTGAAGAAAACATCTTCCCGATGTGGGACTGGGTCGGCGGTCGTTACTCGCTGTGGTCGGCCATCGGTTTGCCGATTGCCCTGGCCATCGGCATGTCCAACTTCAAGGAACTGCTGTCCGGTGCCTACACCATGGACCAGCATTTCCAGACCGCGCCGTTCGAGCAGAACATGCCGGTACTGCTGGCCTTGCTCGGCGTGTGGTACGGCAATTTCTGGGGTGCACAAAGCCACGCCATCCTGCCGTATGACCACTACTTGCGGAACATCACCAAGCACTTGCAACAGCTGGACATGGAATCCAACGGCAAGAGCGTGCGTCAGGATGGCACGCCAGTGTCCACCGACACCGGTCCGGTGATCTGGGGTGGCGTCGGCTGCAACGGCCAACACGCCTATCACCAGTTGCTGCACCAAGGCACCCAACTGATCCCGGCCGACTTCATCGTGCCGATCGTCAGCTTCAACCCGGTGTCCGACCACCACCAGTGGCTGTACGCCAACTGCCTGTCGCAAAGCCAGGCGCTGATGCTCGGCAAGACCCTCAGCGAGGCCGAAGTCGAACTGCGCGACAAAGGCATGAGCGAAGCCGATGTGCAGAAACTCGCACCGCACAAGGTGATCCCGGGCAACCGCCCGAGCAATACCCTGGTGGTCGAGCGCATCAGCCCGCGTCGTCTCGGTGCATTGGTGGCCATGTACGAACACAAAGTCTTCGTGCAAAGCGTGGTCTGGGGCATCAACGCCTTCGACCAGTGGGGCGTGGAACTGGGTAAAGAGTTGGGCAAAGGCGTCTACAACCGCCTCGTCGGCAGCGAAGAAACCCCGGCTGACGATGCTTCGACCCAAGGTCTGATCAACTACTTCCGCGGTCGTCACCGCGGTTAACACCCCACTCCCGTAGGAGCCGGGCTTGCTCGCGATGAACGATGACGCGGTGTACCTGATACACCGCGACGTCTGCATCGCCAGCAAGCTCGGCTCTTACAGCGGCGGTGCAAGGCTTGAACCCACCCGCTACTCGGCGCATCTTTATCCTTGTCGCAAAACAAGCATAAGGAACCGTCATGTTCGATATCAGCACGTTCCCCAAAGCCGATGCCGTCCGCCGGGCTGCGCATTTGAGTCAAGACGACTACCAGCGCCTGTATCGCGAATCCATCGAACACCCCAGTACGTTCTGGGCCGAACAAGCCACGCGCTTTCTCGACTGGAGTACGCCGTGGGACAGCGTCCAGCGCTATAACCTGAAAACCGGTGAAGCGAGCTGGTTTGCCGGCGGTCAGTTGAACGTCAGTTACAACTGCATCGACCGTCATTTGAAACAACGCGGCGATCAAATCGCGATCATCTGGGAAGGCGACGATCCCGCCGAATCCGCGCAAATCACCTACAAAAAACTCCATCACAACGTCTGTCGCCTGGCCAACGTGCTCAAGAGCCGCGGCGTGAAGAAAGGCGATCGCGTCTGCATTTACATGCCGATGATCCCCGAAGCCGCTTACGCCATGCTCGCCTGTACGCGCATCGGAGCGGTGCATTCGGTGGTGTTTGGGGGTTTCTCGCCGGACTCCCTGCGCGACCGGATTCTCGACGCTGACTGCCGCACGGTAATCACCGCCGATGAAGGCGTGCGTGGCGGTAAATTCGTGCCACTCAAACACAACGTCGACAAGGCCCTTCAGAGCTGCCCGAACGTCAGCACGGTCATCGTCGTCGAGCGCACCCAGGGCGATGTGAACTGGGTTGAAGGCCGCGATCTCTGGTATCACCAGGCCTTGCGTGATGTCAGCGACGACTGCCCGCCGGAACCGATGGACGCCGAAGATCCGCTGTTCATCCTCTACACCTCCGGCAGCACCGGCAAACCCAAAGGCGTGTTGCACACCACTGGCGGCTACCTGCTGCAAGCAGCGATGACCTTCAAATACGTGCTCGACTACCGTGATGACGAAGTGTTCTGGTGCACCGCCGATGTCGGCTGGGTCACCGGCCACAGCTACATCGTCTACGGTCCGCTGGCCAACGGCGCAACCACGCTGATCTTCGAAGGCGTACCGAGTTACCCCAGCACCTCGCGTTTCTGGCAAGTCATCGACAAGCACCACGTCAACATCTTCTACACCGCGCCCACCGCCCTGCGCGCCTTGATGCGTGAAGGCCGCGAACCGTTGCAGGAAACGTCCCGCGCAAGCCTCAGATTACTCGGCACTGTTGGTGAGCCGATCAATCCGGAGGCGTGGGATTGGTACTTCAATGTGGTCGGCGAGCAGCGTTGCCCCATCGTCGATACCTGGTGGCAGACCGAAACCGGCGGCATCATGCTCAGCCCGCTGGTCAGCGCGCAACGAATCAAACCCGGCTGCGCCACGCAACCGATGTTTGGTGTACAACCGGTGTTGCTCGATGAAACGGGCAAGGAAATCAAAGGCGCCGGCAGCGGCGTGCTGGCGATCAAGTCCAGTTGGCCGGCACAGATCCGCAGTGTCTACGGCGACCCGCAACGGATGATCGACACCTACTTCAAGCCCTACCCCGGTTATTACTTCACCGGCGACGGCGCGCGACGCGATGAGGACGGCGATTACTGGATCACCGGGCGCATCGACGACGTGATCAACGTCTCCGGCCACCGCATCGGCACTGCCGAAGTGGAAAGCGCCCTGGTGCTGCACGACAGCATCGCCGAAGCCGCCGTGGTCGGTTATCCCCACGACGTCAAAGGCCAGGGCATCTACGCCTTCGTCACGCCCATGAACGGCACCGACCCCAATGACGAACTGAAGAAGGAATTACTCGACCACGTCAGCAAGGACATCGGCAGCTTCGCCAAACCGGACTTGATCCAGTGGGCTCCGGCCTTGCCTAAAACCCGGTCGGGCAAGATCATGCGGCGTATTCTGCGCAAGATCGCCTGCAATGAGCTGGACAGCCTGGGCGACACCTCGACCCTGGCCGACCCGAGTGTCGTTCAGGGCTTGATCGACAAACGCCTGAACCAATGATTTGTTGTTGCATCCCACCCGCGCGGCCAGCGATGGCCGCGCCTTTTTCGCCACTGAGTCGCCATGGAATTCATCCGTACCCGCATCGAAACCCAAATCATGAGCCTGAGCGGTCTGTCACTGGGCAAGCTCGATCTGGAAAATCCCAAAGGTGATCCCGGCCTGTTCGGCCCCGACTCGGTGAGTTGGCAAGTGCACGGCGATTTCAGCAGCATGCTCATTGGCGGCATCAGCGCCCTGATGCTGCAAGCCCTGCATCCACTGGCGCTGGCCGGGGTCTGGGATCATTCGAATTTTCGCGAGGACATGCTCGGCCGACTGCGCCGCACCGGGCAGTTCATCTCTGGCACCACGTTTGGTTCGCGAAAGGATGCCGACTGGCTGATCGAGAAAGTCCGCACCATCCACCTGCAAGTCACCGGTACGGCACCGGACGGACGCCCCTACGCCGCCAGTGATCCAGACTTGCTGACCTGGGTGCATGTGGCCGAGGTCAGCAACTTTCTCGCCGCGCATTTGCGTTACCGCAATCCGGCGCTGTCGCTGGCCGATCAGGATCGCTACTACGCAGAAATCGCCATCGTTGCCGAACGCCTGGGTGCCCGCGATGTACCCCGCTCGCGACAGGCCATTGCCGATTACCTTGCGCGCATTCGCCCTCAGTTGCTGTGCGACGAACGCAGCCGGGAAGTGTTGCGGTTGCTGCTGAGCGCGCCCTCCCCCAGCCGTTTGGCCAAGCCTTTTGGCGGTTTGATGATGCAGGCGGGTATCGATCTGCTACCGGACTGGGCCAGTGCCATGCTCGGCGTCAGCCAGAATCCACTGCAACGCAAACTGATCCGCGCCAGCGTCAACCGCAGTGCACCGATGCTGCGCTGGGCAGTGCGCAATGGCTCGGTGCAGCGGGCGAAGCGGCGGATGGGGCTGTTGACCTGACGATTGATCGTTCCAACGCTCCGCGTGGGAACGATCAGTGGCTCGGGATCAGGTGCAATGCTGTTAAACTCCCGCGCCAAATTCCCTCCTGCAAGGCGCCCAGCATGTCTTCCTTGAATCAGGCGCTGCGCGCCGCCCTCGAACATCGCCAGGACCTGCTTGCCGAACTGCATCAGCAAGGCACCGATTGCTATCGCCTGTTCCACGGCAGCCAGGAAGGCGCCGGCGGCCTGACCATCGACCGCTATGGTCCGCAACTGCTGGTGCAAAGCTTTCACCAGTCTCTGGAACGCGACGCCCTGCTGCAATTGCACGACGCCATAAATCAACACCTGGGCCTTGAAACCCTGTTGGTCTACAACGACCGCTCCCGTGGCAATTCGCGCATCGACCGCGAAGACACCGTCTACCAGGCCGATGAAGCCGCGCTTCAGGATCTGGTCGGCCACGAGTGGGGCCTGAACTACCGGGTTCGCGGGCGCCATGCCGGCCAGGACCCGTTGCTATTCCTCGACCTGCGCAACACCCGTGGCTGGGTCAAAGCACACAGCCAGAACAAAAGCGTGCTCAATCTGTTTGCCTACACCTGTGGCGTCGGGCTGAGTGCGGCGGCCGGGGAAGCCCGCGAGGTGTGCAACCTGGATTTCGCCGAGGGCAACCTGGCAGTCGGCCGTGAGAATGGGCTGCTCAATCCGCAATTGCCCACCATGGAATTCATCCAGTCCGACTACTTCCCGGCGATCCGCCAACTGGCGGGGCTGCCCATCAGTCAACGCCGTGGGCAGAAATTGCCGAGTTATCAGCGCCTGGAACAGCGTCAATATGACCTGGTGCTGCTCGACCCGCCCGCCTGGGCCAAGAGTGCTTTCGGCACCGTCGACCTGCTACGCGACTACCAGAGCCTGCTCAAACCCGCGCTGCTGACCACGGCCGACAATGGCGTGCTGATCTGCTGCAACAACCTGGCAAAGGTCAGCATGGACGACTGGCGTGAACAGGTATTGCGTTGCGCCGAGAAAGCCGGGCGACCGGTGCGCGAATGGACCGTCATGAAGCCCGGCGCTGATTTCCCGTCGATGGATCAGCAGCCGCCGCTGAAAACGCTGATTCTGCAGCTCTGACATTCACCCAAAAATTCAGACAAATCCTGCAAAGCGTGGTTACTTCGGAACTGCAATCGCATGCCATACTCCAAGGCACTCCGATTCAGACAGATGAAGCCGCACATGCCCAAAGGATTGATTCGCGCTATCGGCGCCTTGTTGACTGCTCTGGCTCTCTACAGCTTGCTGGGGTTTCTGATTTTACCGGGCATCGCCTTGCGGGTTGCCAACCAACAATTGGCCAACTACGCCACGGTGCCCGCCCACCTCCAGCGTATCGAACTCAACCCGTTCAGCCTTGAAGTGACCCTTTGGGGCCTGGTCATCGGCGAGCCGGGCAAGGAACAGATCGGCTTCGAACGCCTGTACGCCAACCTGCAAATCGACAGCCTCTGGACCAAGGCCGTGCATCTGTCCGATATCGAACTGGACAAACTCAAGACTGAAATCCTCTTCGGCAAGGACGGCAAGCTCAATCTGCTTGGGCTGTTCAAACTGCCAGCAAGCGAACCCACCCCCGCCGACCCGGATGCCAAGCCGTTTCCACTGCGCATCGAGCGGATCCAGCTGGCGGGCGGCGCCTTGCACTTTGAAGATGCCCGGCCCAGCGAACCCATCGAGTTTCTCTACGACAAACTCGACTTCGAGCTGAAAAACCTCAGCACCCTGCCCGAAGACAGCGCCGACATGACCTTGGTGGCCATCGGCCCCAACGGCGGACAGATCGACTGGACCGGCAACTTCAGCCTGATCCCGCTCGCCTCCGAAGGTAAGCTGAAAATCACCGATGGCAAGATGAAAGCCTTCTGGCCCTATGTCCGCGACGCAGTCCCCCTGGACCTCGAAAGCGGCATCATGAGCCTCAGCACCGACTACAAGCTCAATCTGTCCAAGGAAACCGAACTGCTGTTGAGCAATGTCGCTGTCAGCGTCGCGCCTTTCGCGATCAAGGCCCCCGACGGGCGGCCGCTGGTGAAGCTCGAACGATTGGACATCAGCGACACCACCGTGGACCTGGCCAAGCAACAAGTGGTGGTCGGCAAAGTCCGCAGCCACAAACTGGAAACCTGGGCCGCCCTCGAAGCCGACGGGCAACTTGACTGGCAAAAACTGTTCGCCAGCCAGCCATCCAAACCCGCTGCCAAAGCCAAGGCCGAACCGGCCACTACACCCGCGGCTGCCGACTCACCGAAACCGGAACCTGCGCCACCGAGCAAACCGTGGCAAGTGCTGCTCAAAGACGTGCAACTGCGCGATTACCAGGTGCACCTGGCCGACCGCAAGGCGCAACCCGCCGTCGCGCTGGAAGTGGGCCCGTTGAACCTGGACCTGCAGAATTTCGACAGCCTCAATGGCTCGCCTTTCAATCTCAAGCTCGACACCGGCCTGGGCAAGCAGGGCAAGGTGTTGGCAGACGGCGTGGTCAATCTCGCCCCGATCAGCGCCAAACTGAAGGTGCAGACCAAAGACATCGACCTGCGTGTCGCCCAGTCATACATCACCCCGTTCATTCGCCTGGAACTGCGCAGCGGCATGCTCGGCAGTGATCTGGCAGTCGATCTGAAAAGCACCGAGCCTCTGGCGTTCAGCGTCACCGGTCGCGCTCAGGTCGATCAGTTGCACACCCTCGACACCCTGAAAACCCGGGACTTTCTCAAGTGGCAGCAGGTGGTGGTCGAAGGCCTGAACTATCAACACGGTGACAGCCTGTCGATCGACAAGGTCAACCTGTTCCAGCCCTATGTGCGCTTCATGATCAATGAAGATCGCACCACCAACATTGATGACTTGTTGATCCCGCAACCGCCCGACACCGGCGCGAAAACCACCGCGGCCAAACCGGCCGGCAACGGCAAACCACTGGGCATCCACATCGGCGGCATTGCCATCAATGACGGTTCGGCCAACTTCGCCGACTTCAGCCTGACCCCGAACTTCGCCACCGCTGTGCAACAGCTCAACGGGCAGATCGGCACCATCGACAGCCGTCAGCCAAAACCGGCCAGCGTTGATGTGAAAGGCAAGGTAGATCGTTATGCACCCGTGACGATCAAGGGCGCAGTCAATCCATTCGACCCGATGGCCAGCCTCGACATCGCCACCAGTTTCAAACGCGTTGAGCTGACCACGCTCACCCCTTACTCCGGCAAATTTGCCGGGTATCGCATCCGCAAGGGCCGGCTCAATCTCGACGTGCATTACCTGATTACCAAAGGTCAGCTCAAGGCCGAAAACAAAGTGGTGGTCGAGCAATTGCAGCTAGGGGAAAAAGTCGACAGCCCGGATGCCGTGAGCCTGCCGTTGAAGCTGGCGATTGCCTTGCTCAAGGATGTCGACGGCAAGATTTCCATCGAATTGCCCGTCACCGGTGACCTCAATAATCCGCAGTTCAGCGTCATGCCGATTATCTGGCAAACCCTGCGCAACCTGATCGTCAAGGCGGCCGCTGCGCCGTTCAAAATGATTGGCGGGCTGGTCAGTGGCGGCGGTTCCGAAGACTTGGGCAGCGTGTCATTCGCGCCGGGTTCAAGCGACCTGGGCAAGGATGCCGAAGCGGCATTGGTCAAACTGTCCAACGCCCTGAAGGAACGCCCGGCCCTGCGCCTGGAAATCGAAGGCACGGCGGCGGCGAGCAGCGATGGCCCGCTGATCGCCGAGCAACGCCTGGAACGGGAATACCAGTACAACTACTACAAAATGCTCCAGCGTCGTGGCGACAAGGTGCCAGCACAGGCCTCATTGCTGGATGTTCCGGACAACGAGAAAGGCCCGCTGCTGGAAGGCATCTACCGCACCCGCCTGAAGACCCAGCCACCCGCCGAATGGAAGGACCTGGGCAAGGAAGATCGCACCGCAAAAATGCGTGCGGACGTGATCAAGTTCTGGAGTACCAGCGATGTGCTGTTGCGTCAGTTGGGTCAGGACCGCGCCAGCAGCATCAAGGATTATCTGGTCGACAAGGGCCAGTTGGCCGATGACCGCGTGTACTTCATCGACGCCAGCCTTGGCGAAGCAGAAAGTGATGGCCGGGTGGTGACGCCGATGCATCTGGACGCCGAGTGAAGGTCAGGCGATTGCTCTCAGGCCTGGTGCTGGTGATGGGCGCCAGCCAAGCCTCCGCGGCCGACACCTTGCGCTGTGGCAGTCAATTGATCAGCGTCGGCGACAGGCCCAGCGAAGTGCTGCAGAAATGCGGAGAACCGGTCAGCCGCGATGTGCTGGGCTACAAACGTAGCGCCAACCGACGCGAAGAGTTTCAGGTGGAGGAATGGACCTATGGACCCAACGGCGGCATGTACCAGTTCCTGCGATTTGAAGGGAATCGCCTGACGCAGATCACCAGCAAACGCGGCAATTAAATCCCCACCCCTTCAAGTCTAAATATACAAGCGAGCTTGCTCTCGCGATGGCGGTCTAACAGTCAACCTGGATGTTGAATGTTATGCCCTCATCGCGAGCAAGCTCGCTCCCACAGTTGTTTTGTGTTGCCCATATAGAACAGGCCCCCGACACGAATGTCGGAGGCCTGTAATGGCCACATCCTTATGGCCGTTCGCATGAACTCCCAAGAAGCGGCAGGCGTATTGCTCAGCCCGTCTGCCACACCTTCTCCCGGTCCAGGCGAGAAGTCTTGCCTTACTCGGCTTTCAGGCCGTCAGCGGAGACCGCTTTGACGCCTTTGATTTTCTTGGTGATCGCCACAGCGGTGGCTTTCTGAGAATCAGTCACGGCAACCGTGGACGACAGGGACACAACACCTTTGTTGGTTTCGACTTTGATGTCGGTGCCAGGAATACCTTTTTCAGTCAGCAGGTCGCTTTTAACTTTGGTGGTGATCCAGGTATCGGAAGTAGCTTCCTCGACCTTGGCAGCCTCACCAGAAGCCAATGTCAAAGGGGCTTGAGTGGTGGTGGTCTGCGCGAATGCTGCGTTGGCCAGGGTCAGGGTCAGCGCGGTAGCAGTAGCGGCAGCGATAGCGAACTTCTTCATATGAGTAACTCCTGTTTTTCTAGAAAGTCTGCTGGTTGTCTTCTCAGCAGGGTTACTGGGGATATTGCGAACGCTGTGCCAACTTTGAAACAACTAACAAATTCTTATAAATCAATAATTTACAAATTCTATCCATTTTCGAAATCATGCAAAATGCATGACCTGGTAAATCTCTGCATGCAACATGCGGGTTTTCACAAAGTTCCTAACACGCTGAATTTTTTGGCTTTTTTTCTGTGTCTGCGAGACATTCGCAAGCAAAAAAAAGCCCCGTATCCTTAGAAGCGGGGCTGTGCCGGATCTCAGCGTTTACGTAGCGGAACCCGTGCAGCCTTTAGGCACGTAGTCTTGTTGAGCAGTGCTGGTACACGACCAGCCATTGGCGGCATCACGGGTCAATGTGATGGTCTTGCTCAACACAGGCCCCGGTGCATTCAAGATCGTGCACGTGATGGTGCCGGCGCCCGTGGCAACCGTACCTGTCACTGCGACCGTGCAATTGCTGGTGGTGGCATTGCCCGCCGGCGCCACGTTGGCCACCGTTGGCGCAGTCCCCTGGTTGATCACATCTTCATACGGCACCTTCATGGCGGAAATCTCGGCCAAGCCTGCCGTCACTTTCGCCCGAGCTTGATATTTGGAATACATCGGCAACGCAAACGTCGCCAGAATCCCGATGATCGCCACCACGATCAGCAGTTCGATCAGGGTAAAACCTTTCTGAGTCTTCATAGACACGCTCCATGCATGAGTTGAAATCTCATGATCTGCAAGAGCATCAGCACAGCCCATGCCAAGCGCCAGAGCCCCTGCTGGCGGGGCACGAAGTCGAGCCGAAGGGCTTTCGAGCCCCCTGCAACCGCACTATCTGACACTTTTTGTCACCTCAACGCCGCTGGTTTGGTTCAGCGCCTTGACTAGGCTATAAGTCTTGAACTGTCTGTGTCCGGTATCCCCATGAACGACATCGCCCTAAGCGGTCTGGCCAAGCAATTGGTCCTGGCCAAGCTGCTCACTGACAAAAGCGCGCAACAGGCGTATCAGCAAGCCCAACGCAACAAGATTTCCCTGGTCAGTTACCTGGTACAGAACAATCTGGTGAAGAGTCGACAGATCGCCGAGATCGCCTCGGAACATTTCGGCATGGCGCTGCTGGACCTCAATTGCCTGGACAAGGAAACCCAGCCCAAAGGACTGGTCAGCGAAAAGCTGATCCGCCAGCACCATGCGCTGCCTCTCTGGCGACGCGGCAACAAGTTGTTCGTGGGGGTTTCCGACCCGACCAATCATCAGGCGATCAATGACATCCAGTTCAGCACTGGGCTGAACACCGAAGCCATCCTGGTGGAGGACGACAAGCTCAGCGATGCCATCGAGAAATTCTTCGACAGCCATGCCAGTGGCCTGGAAGACATGGCAGATGTCGATCTCGACGGGCTGGACATCGAGTCGGTCGATGACAACAAAAAGGACGCTATTGCCGGACAGGATGCCGACGATGCGCCCGTCGTGCGTTTCGTCCACAAAATGCTGCTCGACGCGATCAAGAGCGGCTCGTCCGACCTGCACTTCGAGCCCTATGAAAAAACATACCGGGTGCGGATGCGCACCGACGGCATGTTGCGCGAAGTGGCCAAGCCGCCCACTCAATTGGCCAACCGCATTGCGGCGCGGCTCAAAGTCATGGCCAGCCTCGACATTTCCGAGCGCCGCAAACCTCAGGACGGGCGGATAAAAATGCGCCTGTCCAAGAGCAAGTCGATTGATTTCCGGGTCAATACCCTGCCGACGCTATGGGGCGAGAAAGTGGTGATCCGGATCCTCGACCCGTCCAGCGCGCAAATGGGCATTGATGCCCTCGGCTACGAGTCCGACCAGAAAGACTTGTACATGGCCGCCCTGAAGCAGCCACAGGGCATGATTCTGGTCACCGGGCCCACCGGCTCGGGCAAGACCGTGTCGCTCTACACCGGCTTGAATATCCTCAACACCGTGGACATCAATATTTCCACCGCCGAAGACCCGGTGGAGATCAACATGGAAGGCATCAACCAGGTCAATGTCAATCCCAAGCAGGGGCTGGATTTCGCCCAGGCGCTGCGTTCGTTCCTGCGCCAGGACCCGGACGTGATCATGGTGGGCGAAATCCGCGATCTGGAAACCGCCGAAATCGCCATCAAAGCCGCGCAGACCGGGCATCTGGTGCTGTCCACCCTGCACACCAACAGCGCCGCCGAAACCTTGACCCGTCTGCATAACATGGGCATTCAGGGCTTCAACATCGCCACCTCGGTCACCCTGATCATCGCCCAGCGTCTGGCGCGCAAATTGTGCAACCACTGCAAGCAATCCATCGACGTCCCTCGTGAAACGCTGCTCAAGGAAGGTTTCCCCGAGGAACGCATCGGCTCATTCGCGATCTATGAGCCGGTCGGTTGCGATCAGTGCAACAACGGCTACAAGGGCGCGTCGGGATTTATGAAGTGGTGAAGAACACCAAGGACCTGCAACGGCTGATCATGGCCGAGGGCAACTCACTACAAATCGACAGCCAGATGCGCAAGGACGGTTTCAACGACTTGCGCACCTCGGGCCTGCTCAAGGCCATGCAAGGCGTCACCAGCCTTGAAGAAATCAACCGGGTCACCAAGGACTGAACATGGCGGTCAAAGCAGCAAAAATCAGCGTCTATGCCTGGGAAGGCACAGACCGCAAAGGCACCCGAATGACAGGCGAGTTGAGCGGCCAGAACCCGGCGTTGATCAAGGCCCAACTGCGCAAGCAAGGCATCAATCCCGGCAAGGTACGCAAGAAATCCGCCTCGATTTTCAGCGTCGGCAAACGCATCAAGCCCCAGGACATTGCCCTGTTCACCCGGCAGATGGCGACCATGATGAAAGCGGGCGTGCCGCTGCTGCAGTCGTTCGACATCATCGGCGAAGGCTTCGATAACCCGGCCATGCGCAAACTGGTGGACGAGGTGAAACAGGAAGTCGCGGCCGGTAACAGCTTCGCCGCGTCCCTGCGCAAGAAGCCGCAGTATTTCGATGAGCTCTACTGCAACCTGGTGGACGCCGGCGAGCAGGCTGGCGCTCTCGATACCCTGTTGGAACGGGTGGCCACCTACAAGGAAAAGAGCGAAAGCCTCAAGGCCAAGATCAAGAAAGCCATGACCTACCCGCTCGCGGTGGTGTTTGTCGCGATCATTGTCACGGGGATTCTGCTGGTCAAGGTGGTGCCCCAGTTCGAGTCGGTGTTCAAAGGGTTTGGCGCTGAACTGCCGGCGTTCACCGTGATGGTCATCGGCCTTTCGGCGTTCATGCAGCAGTGGTGGTGGGCCCTGCTCGGCGGGTTGATCGCGGGCATTTTCGGTGTGCGCCACGCTTTCAAGAAGTCCCCCGGGTTTCGCGACTGGACGGACACCTGGCTGTTGAAGCTGCCGCTGATTGGCACGCTGATGTACAAATCTGCCGTGGCCCGTTACGCCCGTACGCTGTCGACCACCTTTGCCGCAGGTGTCCCGCTGGTCGAAGCGCTGGAGTCCGTGGCCGGCGCCACTGGCAACATTGTGTTCAAGCGTGCGGTGCTGCGGATCAGGCAGGACGTGTCGACCGGCATGCAGTTGAATTTCTCCATGCGCACCTCGGGCATCTTCCCCAACATGGCGATTCAGATGACAGCGATTGGCGAAGAGTCCGGCGCACTGGATGACATGCTCGACAAAGTCGCGAGTTTCTATGAGGACGAAGTGGACAACATGGTCGATAACCTCACCAGCCTGATGGAGCCGTTCATCATGGTCGTGCTCGGTGTTATCGTCGGAGGCCTGGTGGTTGCAATGTACCTGCCCATCTTCCAACTCGGCTCAGCGATCTGACATGCCCTTGAATGAAATCCTGACTGTTTATCCGCTGGCGTTCGTGGCCATTGCACTGGTTGTAGGTCTGCTGGTGGGCAGTTTCCTCAATGTGGTGGTCTGGCGCCTGCCGAAAATGCTCAACCGCGAATGGCGGTTGCAGGCCCATGACGTGCTCGGTGTCCCCGCCGAAGCACCAGGCCCACCCTACAATTTGATGCTGCCCCATTCCCATTGCCCGCATTGCGACCATCGAATTCGCCCATGGGAAAACGTTCCGGTGCTCAGTTACCTGTTTTTTAAGGGGGCGGTGTTCAAACTGCAGCGCACCGATCAGCAAGCGCTACCCGCTGACTGAACTGGCCTGCGGCCTGCTCTCGGCGTTTATCGCCTGGCATTTCGGTTTCGGTTGGCAGGCCGGCACGGTGCTGGTCCTGAGTTGGGGATTGCTGGCAATGAGCCTGATCGACGCCGAGCACCAATTGCTGCCGGACGTGTTGGTGCTGCCGCTGTTGTGGCTCGGGTTGATCGTCAACAGCTTCGGGGTTTTCGTGTCATTGCATGAAGCCCTGTGGGGAGCAGTGGCCGGGTACATGGTGTTGTGGACGGTGTACTGGCTGTTCAAGCTGCTCACCGGCAAAGACGGGATTGGCCACGGTGATTTCAAGTTGCTGGCCATGCTGGGGGCCTGGGGCGGCTGGCAGATTTTGCCTCTGACAATTCTGCTGTCATCGCTCGTGGGGGCATTCGTCGGCGTGATTTTGCTGCGCTTGCGCAATGCGAATACATCGACGCCGATCCCCTTCGGCCCCTATCTGGCGATTGCCGGCTGGATTGCCTTGCTCTGGGGTGGTCAAATAACCGACTTCTATTGGCAGTTTGTCGGTTTGAAATGAATACCCCTGTGGAAAAACCCTGGATTCTTGGCCTGACCGGCGGCATCGGCAGCGGCAAAAGCGCCGCTGCCCAGCACTTCATCGACCTGGGCATCCATGTCGTGGACGCCGATCACGCGGCGCGCTGGGTGGTGGAACCGGGTCGCCCGGCGCTGGCCGCCATCGCCGAACACTTCGGCCCCGGCGTGCTGCAAGCCGACGGGCAACTGGATCGCGCGGCTCTGCGCAGCTTGATTTTTGAAGTGCCGGAGGAACGCCGGTGGCTCGAAGGCTTGTTGCATCCGTTGATCGGTGAAGAAATTGCTCACAATCTAGCCAAGGCACAATCGCCTTACGCGATTCTGGTTTCACCGCTGCTGATCGAATCCGGGCAGTACGCCATGACCCAACGTGTCCTGGTGATCGATGCCCCTGAAAAACTACAGATCGAACGCACCTTGCAGCGTGACCAGACCAGCGAGCAACAGGTCCAGGCGATCCTCAAGGCCCAGTCCAGCCGCCAGGACCGCGTGAGCCATGCCGACGACGTCGTGGTCAACGACCGTGACCTCGCCTGGCTGCACAGCGAGGTCGAACGCCTGCATCACTTTTACCTTACTTTGCGTGGAGGCCAGTCATGAGCCAGACCCCAACCGTCCAATGCCCAACCTGTGGCGCTCCTGTTGAATGGAGTGCCGAGAGCACCTTCCGGCCGTTCTGCTCGGATCGCTGCAAACTGATCGACCTCGGGGCGTGGGCATCGGAAGAACACAAGATTCCCGTCAGCCCGGACGCCGAAGACGAAATGTTCAGCGAAGATTTCGAACCGCGCCACTGATGTTCAAGGCCGCGTAAAACCGTAGTCCTGGCCGTCATCGAGGTTTTCCGCGAGAAAACGCAACTCGTCGGCCAGGTCTTCGGCACTGCGCACCGCTTTACTCTGCTGCACCACGGCACTGAGCAGGGCGCGCAAGCTCAAGCCCGGATCAAATCCCACCTCCTGCGCCCCATCCAGACTCTGACGCAACTCCTGCCGTGCCCATTCGTAAACACTCATGCCCATGCTCCTGAAGGTTTTGCCGAGCATGAGTTCACCCGCGCCAGAAAGATTTGATGCGGATCAAGACTTCGGATCGTCGTCATTCCAGGGTGCCGAAAGATAGCGTGTGCGGTTGAACGTCTCCAGCCACTCGGGGCAAAACACCACCAGTGCGCTGACCAGCATGCCGTTGATGAACGCTTCCGGAAAAATCAGCAGCCACAGATAGCCGACAAAATCTTCCAGCCAATACGGCATGGCAAAGCGTTCGTCGTACCACAACACAAACAGCGCCAGCAGCAGGCACAACAACGCCGACAGCGCGGCGGCAAAAAAACCGGAACAGAAGATATACACAAAGGGATTACGCGGTTGTGCGCGCTCCACCAGGATGGCGATGCACTCGGTAACCCACACGGGCAGCAAAATCAGCAACGCCCCGTTTACGCCGACAGCGACCAGGTCCTGACGCCCGAGCAACACCAGCCCGAACTGCGCAATCAAGCCGCCGACGATTGCCAACGGCCAATCCAGCAACAAGGTCACGGCCGTCATGCCGATGAAGTGATAAGACACGCCGGTGTCGAAATCCCGTCGCACCAGCCACAGCATAAACAGCGCGAACACCGTGCCAAACAGCAAATGCTGGCGGCGACTGTCGGTGAACAGCTCAACCCAGGGCGCACGCCAGATGGCCCAGAGCACGATGGGCACAAAGATCAGCCAGCCGACTGTCAGCGTTTCGGGTGACAGCAGCTCGGCGCCGATCATGGCCGGGCCTTCTCTAGCGCCTCATGCAGTTGCGCGGCCGTGGCATATTCGTGTTGTGCCAACAATTGGCCGTCCTTGAGTTGCAACCACAGTACTTTGTCCTCAGCCCCGGGGTAGCGCGGCGCCACACGCCCCTCACGGTCCAGCATTACCCGGTAGGAGTAATCACGCATCGCCGGAATGGCAAACATCTTCGCGATCAACCGTGGCATGCGCTGAATGTCCGCTAAAAATACGACGTGCCGCGCCTCCAGATAGCCTTTTGGCTGGCCTTGCAGCGCAGCCTCTACCAGTTTGGCGGCATCCATACTTCGCGCCACCAGCAGCGTCTGAGTCTTGGTCTGATTATCCAGTGTAAACGCCTGGTCGTACTGATCGAGCAAGGTCCAGGGCGCCAGCCGCTCGCCCACTTCCAGCGCCTGGGCCCACAAGGGCAGAAATCCGAGCAGCAACACCGGCCAATATTTCACATTCATCCCCTTGTCCTATCGCTTCTGCATGATGGCCATCAGTCTACACCGCCCTTTCAGACTGCCCAGTGACGTCCATTGCCGGTAAACGCTTTCTGCTTGTCGCATTTGAACGCTAAGCTTGGGCCTATGGATGACTCAGATTATTTACGCCTGCTGACCATCGCGGCCGAGCAAGCCAACGCGTTCCTGTCCAATGCCCGCAAATGGGAGCGGGAGCGTTGGGTATGCCAGCGCCTGCTGCAAGGCTTGAACATTCCCTACCGCGCCGACGAATTCGCCCCGGCCGGCGAGCCGCCGGACGTGCTGTTTCGCGAGGCGAATTTCGAAGTGTTCTTCGTGCTCGATGAGGGCCGGCGCCTGAACGACGAATGGCGCGACGAGTTGCAACGTCGCCGCAGCGCGTTTTCGTTGAGTCAGTTAGTACGACGTGAAGCCAAACCCAAACGCATCCCCGCCAATGAATTTTTGCTGAGACTGGCGCCGACCTTGCGCAAAAAAGCGCACAACTACAAAGAACGTGGCATGGACCTGGGGGAGCTCGACATCATCGCCTTCGCCAGCCTCAAGCGCGAAGTGCTGGACCTCAATAGCCACTTTCCACCCCTGACCGAATATTTGCGCCAAGGCTGGCGCTCGTTATCGCTGGTCGGCCCGACATTCGCCCGGGTGCTGTTCGCGCACCCCGAAGCCCCGGATTTCCTGCGCAACAACCTGGGTCGCAGCATCGTCTTCGATGTCGGCATCAGCCTGGTGAGCCCACTGCAGGAATTGATCGCGCAGGTCCCGCAAACCGGCCGCGTACGCTGGATCGGCGTGCGCCCGCAATCACGCTCGCCGATGATCGCACTCGATGCTGTGGAGGCGCGGTTTGAAGCCGGTTTGACCGGCGATCACGCCCGGCCCGGAGCGCGCAATGCGCGGCAGGTGACGTTGATTCAATGGGAACACCTGGCCGCCATCAGTTCGCTGATGGGCCGGCCCGACGATCAACCGGTATTGCCGCAGGACCTACGGCGCAACCTGGTGGTCAGCGGCATCAATCTGTTCAGCCTCAAGGGCCGACGCTTCAAAATCGGCCAGGCCATTTTGAAACCACTGGTTGGTGCCAGCCCTGCGCGCGCCTTGAACACAACCTCGGCCCCGGGACCTTTCAGGCCGTGCGCGGCCATGGCGGAATCACCGTCCGAGTGTTACAAAGTGGCATCATTCGACTGGACGACACGGTGAGCGTCGAGCCCATCCCGGACAGCGGCTATGCTCCGTTCAACGTTCGTTAACTCAGCCTGTAGCTTCTACACATTCAGCAACGTCTACTGACGAGGCCTATATGACCAGCCGCTTGAACCCAGACGACCAGAAGCATGTCGAAGAGTACCTGCACCTGTCCCAGCACCGAGTCGAGCGCCGGCCTTTCCGGCCGTGGATGCTCCTGGTGGTGGTGTTGGCAGTGACCATTGGTCTGGGCCTTTTGAGCCGACTTATCAGTTACCTGACGCTATGAGCCGCATCGCGCTCGCTCGGGTAATTGCACCGATTTCTTTTAGCCTTGCGAGTTATCCCCATGTCCCATCGTATTGTTATTGTCGGCGGCGGCGCCGGCGGTCTGGAGTTGGCTACCCGTCTGGGTAAGACTCTGGGCAAGCGTGGCACGGCCAGTGTGATGCTGGTCGACGCGAACCTGACCCACATCTGGAAGCCGTTACTGCATGAAGTGGCGGCCGGGTCGCTGAACTCTTCCGAAGACGAACTCAATTATGTTGCCCAGGCAAAATGGAACCACTTCGAGTTCCAGCTGGGGCGCATGAGCGGGCTTGACCGCACGCAGAAAAAAATCCAGCTGGCCGCCACCTATGACGAGGCCGGCCTGGAATTGGTCCCTGCCCGCGAAGTGCCCTACGACTCGCTGGTGATCTCCGTCGGCAGCACCACCAACGATTTCGGCACTCAGGGCGCGGCGCAGCACTGCCTGTTCCTCGATACCCGAAAACAGGCCGAACGTTTCCACCAGCAACTGCTTAACCACTATCTGCGTGCCCATGCCGGGCAAACCGACAAGGTCGAACAGATCAGCGTGGCCATCGTCGGCGCCGGTGCCACGGGCGTGGAACTGGCCGCCGAGCTGCACAACGCCGCTCACGAGCTGGCCGCTTATGGCCTGGACCGGATCAAACCGGAAAACATGCACATCACCCTGATCGAAGCCGGCCCACGGGTGTTGCCCGCCCTGCCGGAACGTATCGGTGGGCCTGTGCATAAAACCCTGGAGAAACTCGGGGTCAATGTGATGACCAATGCGGCGGTCAGTGAAGTGACGGCCGACAGCCTGATCACCGCCGATGGCAAAGTGATCAACGCCAGCCTGAAAGTCTGGGCGGCGGGCATTCGCGCACCGGGTTTCCTCAAGGACATCGACGGCCTGGAAACCAACCGCATCAATCAACTGCAGGTACTGCCGACCCTGCAAACCACGCGCGACGAGAACATCTTCGCCTTCGGTGACTGCGCGGCCTGCCCGCAACCGGGCACTGACCGTAATGTGCCGCCGCGAGCACAGGCAGCGCACCAGCAAGCTTCGTTGCTGGCCAAATCGCTGAAGCTGCGTATCGAAGGCAAGGCATTGCCGACGTACAAGTACACCGATTACGGCTCATTGATCTCGCTGTCGCGTTTTTCGGCTGTGGGTAACTTGATGGGTAACCTGACCGGCAGCGTGATGCTGGAAGGCTGGCTGGCGCGGATGTTTTACGTGTCGCTGTACCGCATGCACCAGATGGCGCTGTATGGCGCGTTCCGCACGGCGATGCTGATGCTGGGCAGCAAGATTGGTCGCGGGACTGAGCCTCGGCTCAAGCTGCACTAAAGTTTCCGGCGTCAGCCAGGGCCTCATCGCGGGCAAGCCACGCTCCCACAATTGATCTGTGCACGACGCAGATCCAATGTAGGAGCGTGGCTTGCCTGCGATGCAGGCGCCTCGGTCTAACCGGCGAACACTTCTGTGTCTCACTGTATCTGCCCCCGCGATTTGCCCCTTCGCTTACAAACTCCCCCCTTGCGCGACACAGTAGCGATACACCCATCCCGCTAAATGGCCACACCCGAGCAAGGCACCCCGCCTGCACTGGTTATCGCCGCACTCACGTGGCGTCCTTTATCGAACGGTTGTGTCGCGCAACCCAGGAGATTTGAAATGTCCCGTACCACCAAAAACACTATCGGTTTGCTTGTCGCTGTTTTGGCCGGTGGCATGATGTTGACCGGCACCGTATTCGCTTCGCAGCCGCTGACTCAAGGCTATCTGCTGGCTTCGGCCGAACAGGTGGTGAAAACCCCTGAGGGCAAATGTGGTGAAGGCAAGTGTGGCGATGCGTCGATGGCCAAGACCGACACCGATGGCGACGGCAAGGTATCCCGCGCGGAATTCCAGAAAGTTGCGCCGAAGTCCAACTTCGACAAGATCGACACCAACCACGATGGCTTCATCGACGAGAAAGAGGCTTACGACAACGTGAAAGCCAACTTCGAAGCGAACGGCAAGAAAATGCCAAAAGGCTTGTTCGAGCACCTGAAAGACCAAGACGGCGCCTAAGCCTTCGAGTACCCAGCCCCGCTCTCCAACGAGAAGCGGGGCTTTTTTGTCTGGCGGATTTACACCTGGAAGCGCTGTACCAAGCCCTGCAGAGCGTTGGCCAATTTTGACAACTCATGACTGGAGGCGCTGGTCTGATCGGCGCCGGTGGAGGAACGCACCGACAGATCACGAATGTTCACCAGGTTGCGGTCCACCTCGCGGGCCACTTGCGCTTGTTCTTCGGCGGCGCTGGCGATCACCAGATTACGTTCGTGAATTTCATGGACCGAGGCAGTGATGGTCTGCAGCGCGTCACCTGCCCGCTCCGCCAGGACCCGCGTGCTGGCAGCACGGGAAGCACTGGCGTTCATCGAGTCCAGCGCCAGGCTCGAACCATTGCGCATGCCTTGGACCATTTGCTCGATTTCCTGGGTCGATTGCTGCGTGCGATGCGCCAGCGCACGCACTTCATCGGCCACGACCGCAAAACCGCGTCCGCTTTCACCCGCGCGCGCCGCCTCAATCGCCGCGTTGAGCGCCAACAGGTTGGTTTGCTCGGCGATAGCCCGAATCACATCCAGCACTTTGCCGATGTCCTGAGACTGGTTGGCCAAGGACTGCACCAACTCACCGGTATGCTGCACGTCATTGGCCAAGGCGCTGATGGCACTCGCGGTTTCGCTGACCCGCTCCTGCCCCAGATGCGCCGATTCGCTGGACTGACGGGTGGCATCGGAGGTCGACACCGCGTTGCGCGCAACTTCTTCCACGGCGATGGTCATTTGATTGACCGCTGTGGCGGCCTGCTCAATCTCGTTGTTCTGTTGTTGCAGACCTTGAGTGCTATCAAGCGTGACGGCGTTCAACTCATCCGCCGCGGTGGCCAGTTGCGTGGCCGAACCGCTGATGGCTTGCAGGGTTTCGCGCAAATTGCGCTGCATCGTCGCCAGGGCTTTGAGCAAGCGGCTGACTTCGTCATTGCCATGGGTTTCGATAGGCCGGGTCAAATCGCCTCGCGCCACACTTTCCGCTGCGGTCAGGGCTTCGTTCAATGGACGGACGATGCTGCGGGTCAGCAACATTGCCAGGCCGACGGTGGCCAGCGCCGCCAATGCGATGAACAGGCTGACGATCGTTCGCGACGTGTCGTAATGCGCTGCGGACTTCTCACTCTCAGTTGCAACTTGTTTGGCGAACAGGTCGGCCAAGTCATTAAGCTGCTTGCCGGAGCCGTCGACCACGGTTTTCATGTCGATCAGCAACAGTTTGGTCAGTTCGTCATGGCGACCTTGCTCGGCAAGGGTGAAAGACTGGGCAATGCCTGTGCGATAGGCCGCGAAAGTGGTTTTGAACTGGTCATACAAGACCTGGCCTTCGGGGGTGTCGACCAACTTGTCGTAAGTCGCGATTTTCTCGCTCAGTTCTTTGTTTCGGGTGTCCATTTGTCCGCGGTAGACCGGAATGTTTTTCGGGTCTTGGTCCAGGGCCATGCGCAATGAAATGGTACGAATGCGCAGCATCAACTCGCGGATCTCGTCCCCACCGCGAATACTCGGCAGCCATTGCTTCTCCACTGCCACCTCACTGTCGCGAATGCTCGACATCTGCCCCAGCGCAAATACGCCGAGCAAAGCGACCAACACAGCGATCAGGGCAAACCCCAGCGCTGCTCGAGGAGCAATATTCAACTGACGAAGCAACATAACGAACGCCCTTTTTCTTGTAATGACTTGGATAAGGGGCAGTTACGGCAGGACCCCGTCGCTTGGCTATCGGCAAGTTGTACGATGACTTGAAGGGAATTGCATTTTCGGCAGACAAAAAAACGGCAGACAAAAAAAATCCCCGTATCTTTCGATACGAGGATTTTTAATATGGTCGGGGTAAGGGGATTCGAACTCCTGACATCCTGCTCCCAAAGCAGGCGCGCTACCGGACTGCGCTATACCCCGGTAAAAAAAAGGCGACCTTTGCAAGTCGCCTTCTTCGATCAGCGCTTTTGGCCTCTGATCTTAAGATTCGATTCCAGCGTTAACTGGTTTCAAAAATGGTGGGTCGTGTGGGATTCGAACCTACGACCAATTGGTTAAAAGCCAACTGCTCTACCAACTGAGCTAACGACCCAAAAATGGTCGGGGTAAGGGGATTCGAACTCCTGACATCCTGCTCCCAAAGCAGGCGCGCTACCGGACTGCGCTATACCCCGGTTTGAAATTGGCTCCGTGACCAGGACTCGAACCTGGGACCCAATGATTAACAGTCATTTGCTCTACCGACTGAGCTATCACGGAACTACATATTTCAATTTACAACGGTGAAGCTTTTGCGTTCTCTTCGACCCGTTCGCATCGCTGCGTTCGTGTGTCTGAGGCGCGCTATTCTACAATCTTAAGCACCTCTGTCAACCCCCTAAATTGCTTTCAAGTTAATGATTTGCAACTTATTTCAGATTTCCGCTTGGGGAGCAGAAACCCTTCCGGGTGACTTACTGCGGGGCGCACTTTACAAGCCTTTTCCTTAGAGTTCAACAGCCTGGCGAAAAAAAGGCCTCGCAATGCGAGGCCTCGTCAGTTTTGTTGCCAGGATGGATCAGACGAATACGATTTCGTCGTTTTCCACCACACCCTTGGCGGTATCGCCGGGCATGAAGCGACCCGACAGAATCAGCTGAGCCAGCGGGTTCTCGATCCAGCGCTGAATCGCTCGTTTGAGCGGACGTGCGCCGTACACCGGGTCGTAACCCACCGCGATCAGCTTATCCATGGCCTCAGGGCTCAGATCAGCTTGAGCTCGCGCTCGGTCAGGCGACTGCGCAGGCGACCCAACTGGATCTCGGTAATGCCCGCGATCTGATCCCGCGCCAGCGGCTCGAAGATCACCACTTCGTCGACCCGGTTAATGAACTCCGGCCGGAAGTGGCTGGAAATCGCATCCATCACCGCCGCACGCTGCGCCTCACGATCACCGACCAGTTCCTGGATCTGCACCGAGCCCAGGTTGGAGGTCATGACGATCACGGTATTCTTGAAGTCCACCGTGCGGCCATGGCTGTCGGTCAAGCGACCATCTTCCAGCACTTGCAGCAAGATGTTGAACACATCCGGGTGGGCCTTCTCGACCTCATCCAGGAGGATCACCGAGTAAGGCTTGCGACGCACCGCCTCGGTCAGGTAACCGCCCTCCTCGTAGCCTACGTATCCTGGTGGCGCACCGATCAGTCGGGCCACGGAATGTTTCTCCATGAACTCGGACATGTCGATTCGCACCATGGCCTCTTCCGTATCAAAGAGGAACTCGGCCAACGCCTTGCACAGCTCGGTTTTACCGACACCGGTCGGGCCGAGGAACATGAACGAACCGCTCGGGCGATTCGGGTCGGACAACCCGGCCCGGGAACGCCGCACGGCGTTGGAGACCGCGACCACGGCTTCGTCCTGACCGATCACACGCTGGTGCAACAGGCTTTCCATCTTCATCAGCTTGTCGCGCTCGCCTTCGAGCATTTTCGACACCGGAATGCCGGTCCACTTCGACACGACTTCAGCGATCTCTTCTTCGGTCACCTTGCTGCGCAGCAACTGGTTCTCGCTTTTACCGTGCTGATCGACCATTTGCAGGCTGCGCTCCAGGTCCGGGATCACCCCGTACTGCAGCTCGGCCATGCGGTTCAGGTCACCTTTACGGCGCGCGGTTTCCAGTTCCTGACGGGACTGTTCGATTTTCTGCTGGATCTGCGCAGAGCCCTGGACTTCGGCTTTTTCCGAGTTCCAGATTTCTTCGAGGTCCGAGTACTCACGCTCATGACGCGCGATTTCTTCCTGGAGTTTTTCCAGGCGTTTCATCGCCGCTTCATCGCTTTCTTTTTTCAGCGCCTGGGATTCCACCTTCAACTGAATCAGGCGACGCTCCAGACGATCCAGTACTTCCGGCTTGGAGTCGATCTCCATACGAATTCGGCTGGCCGCTTCGTCGATCAGGTCGATGGCCTTGTCCGGCAACTGGCGGTCGGTGATGTAGCGATGACTGAGCTTGGCCGCAGCGATGATCGCGCCGTCGGTAATCGCCACTTTGTGGTGAACCTCGTAACGCTCTTTCAGGCCACGCAGAATGGCGATGGTGTCTTCCTCGCTCGGTTCGTCCACCAGTACTTTCTGGAAGCGCCGCTCAAGGGCTGCGTCCTTCTCTATATATTGGCGGTACTCATTGAGCGTGGTCGCACCGACGCAATGCAGTTCACCGCGAGCCAGCGCAGGCTTGAGCATATTGCCCGCATCCATCGAGCCTTCGCCTTTACCGGCGCCGACCATGGTGTGCAGTTCGTCGATGAACAGAATGATCTGCCCTTCCTGCTTCGACAGCTCGTTGAGCAGCGACTTCAGGCGCTCTTCAAACTCACCGCGATACTTGGCACCGGCAATCAGCGCCCCCATGTCGAGGGACAGCAGGCGCTTGCCCTTCAGGCCATCCGGCACTTCACCATTAATGATGCGCTGGGCCAGACCTTCGGCAATGGCGGTTTTACCCACGCCAGGTTCACCGATCAGTACCGGGTTGTTCTTGGTACGGCGTTGCAGGACCTGAATGGTCCGGCGAATTTCGTCGTCTCGGCCGATCACCGGGTCGAGCTTGCCTTCTTCGGCGCGCTTGGTCAGGTCGACGGTGTACTTATCCAGCGCCTGGCGCGATTCCTCGTGGTTGGCATCGTTGACCGCTTCGCCACCACGCAGGTTGTTGATCGCGTTTTCCAGGGCTTTCTTGCTCACGCCCTGACCCAGCAGCAATTTGCCGAGCTTGCTGTTCTCGTCCATGGCGGCCAGCAGCACCAGTTCGCTGGAGATGAACTGATCGCCCTTCTGTTGGGCCAGGCGATCAGCCTGATTGAGCAGGCGCGCCAAGTCCTGCGACATGTTCACGTCGCCGGTCGGGTTCTGGATTTTCGGCAGTTGATCGAGCTCTTTGGTCAGCTCTTTGCGCAAACTGTTGACGTCGAAACCGACCTGCATCAGCAGGGGTTTGATCGAACCACCCTGCTGTTCAAGCATGGCTTGCATCAAGTGCGCCGGCTCAATGCCGGAATGGTCAAGGCCGACGGCCAGAGATTGGGCGTCGGATAGTGCTAACTGCAATTTGCTGGTTAAACGATCTATACGCATGGGTCACCTTCCTTTTGAGCAGGCCGGACCTATAAAACATCCTGAATGAAGAAACCTGCCAGATACCGTTATAGATGCGGTCGATTCTGGGAGTTTCAAGCGTCGTGACGTTGATGCAGATCAGAGAAGTCTAGCGTTCGTGCCCGGTCTCACGAATACGTTCCTCTTTTGACGAGTGGCGGTTGTCGTCAGGCAAGGCGCCGCAACGAGTCATCGCCCGCTATGGCGAGAAGCGGCAACGCAGCATGACGGCAACAGACGCCGTCAAAAAGGAACAGTATTCGTGAGACCGGGCACTACAGCCAGATAAGGGAGGCGAATCGGCCGGTGCGGGGACTGCGACGGTAAGAAAAGAAGCGTGGATCGGTCACCGTGCAGAAACCGCCACCATAAACAGCCGTGACACCGCGAGTAGCCAGACGCAAACGCGCCAGCTCATAGATGTCAGCCATAAATTTGCCAGCATTGGCACTCGGCACAAAGGCTTTGGCGGCTTCCGGCAATTGCTCAACGAAGGTTTCGCGCACTTCCGGGCCGACTTCAAAGGCTTGCGGGCCGATGGCCGGGCCAAGCCAGACCAGTACGTCGGCGGGCGGCACGTCCAGGCTGTCGAGCGTCGCTTCGAGCACACCCGCCGCCAATCCACGCCAACCGGCATGGGCCGCCGCCACGCGGAGTGCCGGCGCGGTCGCAAAACAGCGCAGGTAAACAGTCGGCGGTCATCGCCGTGCAGGCGATGCCGGGTGTTGCCGTCCAGCTGGCGTCAGCCGTGGCGACCTGGCTTGGGTCTGCATGAGCCACGACGATGCCGTGAACCTGCTGCAACCAGGCCGGTTGAATAGAAAAGTGATCGGTCAGGCGACGGCGATTTTCGGCAACAGCTTCAGGGCTGTCATCGACGTGATCGCCGAGATTGAGGCTGTCGAACGGCGCCAGACTGACGCCGCCCGCACGGGTGGTCACACAGGCTTTCACCCCGGCAGGCGCAGGCCAGTCGGGAATCAGCCAGTCACTCATCCGATGAACGCCTCACGGTCTTGCTTGAGCAGGGTCAGCAACCAGACGAAATCGTCCGGCAGTGGCGATTCCCAGCTCATGCGCACGCCAGTAGTCGGGTGATCCAGCTCCAGGAACCGTGCATGCAGGGCCTGGCGCGGGAACGCCTTCAACGATTCGACCATGGTCGGGTTAGCTGCCGGCGGGATGCGGAAGCGACCGCCGTAGGCGAGGTCTCCGACCAACGGGAAGTTGATGTGAGCCATGTGCACACGAATCTGGTGGGTACGACCGGTTTCCAGCTTCACCCGAACGTGGGTGTGGGAGCGGAAACGCTCGAGCACGCGGTAATGGCTGACGGCTTGCTTGCCCCCTTCCATCACGGCCATACGCTGGCGTTGCTGACCGTGACGACCGATGGGCGCGTTGATCTTGCCACCCGCCGTCACCACACCGATCACGATGCATTCGTAGATCCGGCTTACGCTGCGGCTCTGCAATTGCGTGACAAGCTGTGTCTGCGCTTGAATGGTCTTGGCCACCACCATCAGACCGGTGGTGTCCTTGTCCAGGCGATGCACGATACCGGCGCGGGGCACATTGATAATGTCCGGCACGTGATGCAGCAAGGCGTTGAGCAAGGTGCCATCAGCGTGACCGGCAGCCGGATGCACCACCAGGCCCGCAGGCTTGTTGATCACCAGGATGTCGTCATCTTCATAGACGATGTCCAGCTCGATGTCTTGAGCGATCCATTCGCCCTGAGCTTCCTGCTCGGCAGTCAGTTCAAGAATGGCGCCACCGTGAACGATGTCTCGCGGGCGGATAACCGCCCCATCCACAGTCAGGCGGCCGTCTTTGATCCAGGCGGAAAGGCGCGAGCGCGAGTGCTCAGCGAATAATTGTGCGGCGACTTGATCGAGGCGTTGGCCGCCCAATTCGGACGGCACCTCTGCGCGAAGTTCAATTTTATCGGACATGCTCAGACTAGGCGTCGGCACAGCCTTTGGTTTCGGCTGCGCGCTTGTGGTTAAATACGGCGTCTTTTGCCCCGAGGCTATTCAACGGGGCGCTCATCATAACAGGACGGCCTCGCCCAAGACAGCGGCCGTCATAGGGACGCAAGCCGCCATGCAAGTGAAACACCTGCTGCTGATCGCCATCCTCGCATTGACCGCTGCTTGCTCATCGAAGGAAGTCGTAGACGAAAACCTTAGCGAAGTCGAGCTGTACCAGCAGGCTCAGCAAGATCTCGACAATAGTAGCTATACCAGCGCCATCGCGAAGCTGAAGGCTCTGGAATCGCGTTATCCGTTCGGTCGCTACGCTGATCAGGCTCAACTCGAGCTCATCTACGCCAACTACAAGAACACCGAGCCAGAAGCTGCAAAGTCTGCTGCCGAGCGTTTCATTCGTCTGCACCCGCAGCACCCGAACGTGGATTACGCCTACTACCTGAAAGGTCTGACTTCCTTTGATCAGGACGTTGGCCTGCTGTCGCGTTTCCTGCCGCTGGACATGACCAAGCGTGACCCGGGCGCTGCCCGCGACTCCTACAACGAGTTCGCCCAGCTGACCAGCCGCTTCCCGAACAGCCGTTACTCGCCAGACGCCAAGCAGCGCATGATTTACCTGCGTAACCTGCTGGCGGCCTACGAGATTCACGTTGCCGACTATTACCTGACCCGTCAGGCCTATGTCGCCGCCGCAAACCGTGGCCGTTACGTGGTAGAAAACTTCCAGGAGACGCCTTCGGTCGGTGACGGCCTGGCGGTCATGACTGAAGCCTACATGCGCATGCACCTGGACGAGCTGGCGGCCACCAGCCTTGAAACCCTGAAGCTCAACTACCCGAACCACCCAAGCCTGGAAGACGGTCAGTTCAAGCCTTCGGTCGCCGAAGCCGACAACCGTTCGTGGTTGAGCAAGGCCACGCTGGGCCTGATCGAATCCAGCCCACCGCTGCCGCCGGGCGAAACCCGCGCCAACCAGGACGTGCAGCGACAATTCCAGGACGCCAAGGACGCAATTCCGAGCGAGCTGAAGCCTAAAGACGGAAATGGCGACGCGATCGAAGAAGAGAATCACGAGGCCGAAGGCAACAACAGCGACCGTTCCTGGTTCAGCTACATGACCTTTGGCGTGTTCGACTGACACCTCAGGTTGTACAAAAGGAGCCTTGCGAGGCTCCTTTTTTGTGGGCGTGATTATTAGGCTGTGCGCTCGGCATGTCCTTGGCTAAACTGCTGAATCACTCGCCAAATAGCAGCTCATCATGCTTCGTTTACTGTTCTGGATCGCCCTGATTGCCGCTGCGGTATGGTTCTGGCGCAAATTCAAGGGCTCGGCTTCCGCCCCCAAGTCCTCCCCTGAGCTGGAGGCCGCCCCCATGGTCCGCTGCGCCCATTGTGGCGTGCACCTGCCTCGCGACCGTGCGCTGAGTCTTCAACAGCAATGGTATTGCAGCCAGGCTCACCTTGAGCAAGGCCCGGGCCCGAGTGGTCGCTGAGACGTCCAGTCCCGGCGGCAAACAGGCTCAGCGGCTGCTGCGCCTTTATCACCTCTATCGCTTAAGCGTCGGCATCACCTTGGTGTTGCTGACTACCAGCAACCTGGACAACCAGTTACTGACGTTCGCCAGAGACGACCTGCTGCGCAATGGCAGCTGGTTGTACCTGGTGCTGAATATTCTGCTGGTGGTGTTTCTGGAAAACACCCAAAAACCAGCACAGCTCTTCAGTCTGGCACTGGTCGACGTCTTGCTGCTCTGTGGTTTGTTCTACGCCGCAGGCGGCGTGGCCAGCGCCATCGGCAATCTATTGATCGTGTCGGTGGCCATCAGCAATGCCCTGCTGCGTGGACGTACCGGCCTGTTGATAGCCGCTGTCGGCGCACTGGGGATCGTCGGCTTGAGTTTCCTCCTGAGCTTCAGCCACCCGACCAGCCCCAACGACTACCTGCAAGTCAGCACGCTCGGCGCGCTGTGCTTTGCCGCAGCATGGCTGGTACAAGGCTTGACCAGGCGACTGGAGGTCAGCGAACACCTCGCCGAACAGCGAGCCAGCGAAGTGGTAGGCCTCGAAGCACTCAATGCGCTGATCCTGCAACGCATGCGCACCGGCATTCTGGTGCTGGATGAACAACGACGTGTGCAACTGGCCAATCACAGCGCCTTGACCTTGCTGGGGCATAAAGCACTCGATGGACATCGGATCGACGACTTTTCACCCGCACTGGTCGAACGTCTTCAGCTCTGGCTCAACAATCCGACGTTGCGCCCGCAAAGCCTGAAAAACGCCAGCAGTGGCCTGGAACTGCAACCCAGTTTCATCGCTCTGGACCAGAGCCCAAACCATCAGACCCTGGTGTTTCTCGAGGACCTCGCTCAGGTCGCACAACAGGCACAGCAGTTGAAACTCGCCGCCCTCGGTCGACTGACGGCAGGTATTGCCCATGAAATCCGCAACCCACTGGGTGCCATCAGTCATGCCGCGCAATTGCTGCGCGAATCCGAGGAACTCAATGGCGTGGATCGGCGTCTGACCCAGATTATTCAAGATCACTCAGCGCGAATGAATCGGGTTATCGAAAACGTCCTGCAACTGTCCCGCCGCCAGCAAACCGTATCGCAACGGCTCGATCTGAAGCCGTGGCTGGAACGATTCGTCGCCGAAACCCGCGAGGGCGCCCCTCTGGGTCAGCACATTCACCTGCGTACCGGGCCAGGCGACTTCAACACCTTGATGGACCCGAACCAGCTCACCCAGATTCTGGACAATTTGTTGCGCAATGCCTGGCGCCATAGCGCCCTCA
The DNA here is from genome assembly GCF_054668335.1 of Pseudomonas sp. S2_F03. Classification (NCBI taxonomy): domain Bacteria; kingdom Pseudomonadati; phylum Pseudomonadota; class Gammaproteobacteria; order Pseudomonadales; family Pseudomonadaceae; genus Pseudomonas; species Pseudomonas sp. S2_F03. Next base: position 2,042,556 of record NZ_CP162759.1, read on the forward strand.
ATCACGACGAAGCCCAGGTCTGGCTTGAGCTGTTTGTCGATGTCGACAGCCAGTTGCCCATACTGGAAGTGCTGGACGATGGGCCCGGCGTGGCTCCGGACCAGCAGGTGCATTTGTTCGAACCGTTCTTTACCACCAGTAGCCAAGGCACAGGCCTGGGGCTCTATCTGTCCCGTGAGCTGTGCGAAAGCAACCAGGCCCGCCTAGACTTCCAACCACGCCAAGGCGGCGGCTGCTTTCGCATCACTTTTGCTCACGGACGGAAACAAAGTTGAACATGAGCCCACGGCCAAAAGTCCTGATCGTCGACGACGAACCGGATATCCGCGAACTCCTCGAAATCACCCTCGGACGGATGAAACTCGATACCTTCAGTGCCCGTAACCTGGGCGATGCCCAAGCCTTGCTGGCCCGGGAAACATTCGACCTGTGCCTGACCGACATGCGCTTGCCTGACGGCACCGGCCTCGAACTGGTGCAGCATATCCAGCAGCGTTATCCGCAAGTGCCGGTGGCGATGATCACCGCCTACGGCAGTCTCGAAACTGCGATCAACGCGCTCAAGGCTGGCGCCTTCGACTTCCTGACGAAACCGGTCGACCTCACTCGCCTGCGGGAACTGGTCACCAGTGCCCTGCGCCTGCCTGCACCGGGCGGAGCCAGTACGGCCAGTGATCGTCGCCTGCTGGGTGACTCACTGCCTATGCGCAGTCTGCGCAAACACATCGACAAACTCGCCCGCAGCCAGGCACCGGTGTACATCAGCGGCGAATCCGGCAGTGGCAAGGAGTTGGTCGCACGGCTGATTCACGAGCAAGGACCGCGAGCCCATCATCCATTTGTCCCGGTCAACTGCGGGGCGATTCCGTCAGAGCTGATGGAGAGCGAGTTCTTCGGCCATCGCAAAGGCAGTTTCAGTGGCGCCATCGAAGACAAGCGAGGGTTGTTCCAGGCAGCCCATGGCGGAACGTTGTTTCTCGACGAAGTCGCGGATCTGCCTTTGGCGATGCAGGTCAAACTGCTGCGCGCGATTCAGGAGAAAGCGGTTCGCAGCATCGGCGAATCACAGGAAACGGTGGTCGATGTGCGCATCCTTTGCGCCACCCACAAAGACCTTGATGCCGAAGTCTTTGCAGAACGTTTTCGTCAGGATTTGTATTACCGGCTCAACGTGATCGAGCTGCCGGTTCCGCCCTTGCGCGAACGCCGTGACGACATCGAACCACTGGCCAGCCACGTGCTCAAGCGCTTGGCAGCCAGCAGCGGCCAACCTGCCGCAAAGCTCCACCCTCTGGCCCTGGAGGCACTGAAAAGCTACCGATTTCCGGGTAACGTGCGGGAACTGGAGAACGTGCTCGAACGGGCTTACACCCTGTGTGAAAACAAGCAGATCGAAGTCAGCGACCTGCGCCTGGCCGAAGGCAATTGCACGGCAGAGACCGGCGTGCCGGACCTGACGCAGATCGACAATCTTGAACACTATCTGGAAAACGTCGAACGCAAACTCATCCTCCAGGCGCTGGAGGAAACCCGCTGGAACCGCACGGCGGCGGCTCAACGGTTGAGCCTGTCATTTCGGTCGATGCGTTACCGACTGAAAAAATTCGGACTGGATTGAGGCCCTTTTCATCGGCCGCGATTAAATCCGCCCGATGGGAGCATAGGGCTCAGGATCAATGATCGGCTTGCGATCCAGCATCACATCGGCCAACAACTGACACGACGCCGGCGCCAGCACCAGGCCATTGCGGTAATGCCCGCAATTGAGCCAGAGCCCATCGAACCCTGGCACCCGCCCGATGTAGGGAATGCCTTCAGGCGAACCTGGCCGTAATCCGGCCCAATGCCCTACGATCTCGGCGTCCGCCAGCGCAGGAATCAACTCGACTGCTGACGCTTTCAAGCTTTCCAATGCTGCCTCTGTCGGTGTCTTGTCGTAGCCTTCATGCTCCAGCGTGCTGCCAATCAAGATATGACCGTCGCGCCGGGGAATGGCATAGCGCCCCTTGGCCAGCACCATGCTCGGCAGGAAATCCGCCGCGCACTTGTAGAGAATCATCTGCCCTTTCACCGGCTCGACCGGCAGCACCAGCCCAAGACTTTTCAGCAGATCACCACTCCAGGCACCCGCCGTCAGGACCACCTGATCACCGCGAATCGCGCCCGACGAACTCTGCACTCCGACGACTTTATCGCCGTCACGGATAAACCCGCTGACTTCGCACTGTTCATGGATCGTCACATTCGGCAGTGCCTGCAATGCAGCCTTCAACGACTTCACCAGCCTCGGATTGCGCACATTGGCCACATCGGCCATATGGATTGCCCGCGAAAAAACTGCCCCCATCACCGGCACCGCGTCGTGCACGGCCGAGATATCCACAGCACGCAGCGGACGATTCTCGCGCTTGGCCCACGCCAGCGCCTCGGCCTCGTCATCCAGATCGAGCCAGTACAGGCCGGTGGTATGAACTTCAGGATCAACACCCGTCGCGGCGAACAGTCTCTCACCAAGCTGTGGATAAAAATCCTGTGACCAATGCGCCAACGCCGTGACCGCCGGGCTGTAGCGCCACGGGTACAGTGGCGAAACAATCCCGCCCCCGCCCATGAAGACTCCTGCCCGACGTTCGAGCGATCCAGCAGCACGACACTGTGTACTTCGGACGCGAGATTGAACGCCGTCAGCAGCCCAATTACGCCGCCGCCGACAATCACCACTTGCTGTTGCCTGGTCATGTTCAGATCCAACCGTTAAATAGACAGAGGGCGCAAAAGGCACCCGAAAGAGGAATTCAACGACCCCAGCAATCCTTGGTGGTCAAGCCGGCCGTCGCATTGACCATGCTCCTGACACCGGTATTGGTGAGGGTGAAATCCCCGCACTTGTCGGTTGCCATGCTGGTACCGGCCTTGCGCACCGCTGTCAGCAGGAAAGTCTGATCGGCAAGGGTCGGGGTGATGGTGTAGTAGTCGTTTCCAGCGCTCAGGCCGGTCGCATTGGTGTAGACATTGTTCTTGGAGTAGAACCGTTCAAGGATCTGCGCCTGTTCGGATAGCAGCCCGGCGACTTCGCTGCGCCGGCCCTTCTTCAGGTACTCGGTAATGCTCGGGGCGGCGATGGTCATGACGATGCCGATGATCGCAATCACGATCATGATTTCGATCAGGGTGAAACCTCGGTTGGATCTACGCATGCCTCAATTCTCACTTACTGTATTTGGCGCCACATGATGCGACGGCTGCCGCCGCCGGATTTTTCCACCAGCGTGGTGATACCGCCACTGGAATCGTTCACGATTTTACGGGTTGCTCCGTTGACGATGGCGTTCAGGGTCGGAATGCCACCGGTAAAAATCACCCCGCTCGACACCGCATCGGTGCTGTCTACCACACCGTCGCCATTGGTATCGAGAACCGCATAGTTGAGCATCTTACCGCTGAATGCCTCCAGCTCGACCAGTTTGCCGGTACCGAAACTGGCGCACGGGTCCGTGGTATCGACACCTGCCGTGGTGAAAATGATTCGTCCCAGCACCAGGCTTGCCTGATTGAGCACCCGTTCGCCGAGCAGCGCGTTGTTGTACACCAATGGCAAATACCAGCCTTTCTCCGCCGGGTAAGTTACGTCGTTCTGAGTGGTGGTGATGAATTGACCGGTGCTGCCCGAGAACACCCCCGTCACCGCCTGGGCCTGCAAACTGGAGACAGTGATTTGACCCGATCCGCCGTCCGCATCCCACACCGCATAAAACGCCTGCAGATCCTTGTTGGTCTTGTCGGCGGTCTCGTTGAACTTTCCGGTACCAAAAAAAATCTCCTTGCCGCCCAGTGAATTGTCCGCCAGCAATGGCTGCGCCGTGATGGGCTGAGTGGCACCGCCGGCAGTGGTAAACAGCGGCTTACCTGAAAAGGCCACACCCCAGCTATCGGGCGCCGTGGCACTCAGATCGAATTTCCACAGCCGCCCTTTCAAGTCTCCGCCATAAGCGGCCTGTACCACGTTCTGCGAGTTGACCCGGAGATTCACCGAAGACAGGCCATTGTTAGTTTCGCTGCTGTCGACCACGACTTTCCTGATCAGCGAACCGTCACGAACATCCACCACGTACAGCGCCGCGACCCCGGAGTTGCTGCCGTAGCCGTTGGAAATAAACGCCGCCCATCGACCATCGGCCAAGCGTGCCACCTCCGGCCGCGCATAGGCATAACCCAGATCATTGAAAACGTTCGCGGTACTGGCTATGGCAGGCGCAGTGATTTCCCACAGCGCTTTAAAGACGTTCCCCGCCGCTGCATCGAACAATTGCAGGGCATAAAAGGTTTTGCCGCCCGCCCCGGTGCCGCCGATGGCCAGGGTTTTCCAGGCGCCGCCGAGCTGGGCGTCGAACACGCCGACCTGACCGTCGACCAGAAACTTGTGGCTCACGCCGTTGATATAAGTCGGATCGGCGATGTAACGCAGCGATGGCAAAACGCTGGAAGGCATGTAGGCATAACGCCGGGCACCGGTGGCCGAGTTGATGACATTCACAAAGCCGTCGTTGGCGTTCACCACCAAGCTGGAATTCATGGTGGCGGCCTTGGTGTTCAGGTAAGTGCTGTAAGTGGTGTCCCCGGCCAGATCGGAGGCGGTTTTTTCCGTCGGGGACGCCAGCACCAGAGGTGAGTTGATGATGTCTCCGAGCAATACGCTGCGTACCTTGAGCCCGGTTTTGTTGATGCCTTTGCTCCACTCGACCAGATCATTGCCGGTGATGCCGGTGGGCAAGCCTTGATTCAACGACGTCTGCTGCGCCGGGGAAAAGCTGCTGTAGGTCAGCGTGACGGCAGCGTTGTTCAGGGTGTTCCAGGATTGGTAGGTGGGAGCCGTGGCACCCGGGACGATGGTCGTGTCAGTTGTCCACAGCACGGCCGAAGTATTCACCGCGCCCGCCGAATTAAAACCGAAGGACTTGACGGTGCCGCGCCAGTCTTTCGGGTCATAACTGGTCTGGAAGTAGCTCGAACCACTGGCCAGGGTCGTGCCACTGGAGACGCCGCTGCCACCGGAACCGGCCTTGGAGGTGATGTCGCTCAATGCCGACGACAAGGCGCTGTTGAGCCCTGCGCTATCGGTCGCCTGATAGTACTTGCCCTGCCCATAACCGGCCGCGTCCGACAACATCTGATTCGCGGCGGTAAAACCTACGGTGTAGGTATTCATGTTCTGCTTCGGGAAATCCACTGCGTTCCAGCTCTTGCCCGCCGCGTCGGTGCCGGTGGAGCGCATGTCGATGTCAAAAGCGAACTTGGCGATGTCGTCGAGGTAAAGGGTGTCCCCTTCGCGATCACCTTCGGGGTTGTTGCCATCGTTGTTCACGCCATCCCAGTTCGGCAGTGAAGTTTTTGCCAAGGGGTCATTGGCCGGAAAGGTCCGATCAAATGTCGGCAGGCCATCGGTGATGACTACCCCGTAGTTTTTCTGGCAGCGGTACTGGATCGGGCTGGTGTAAGTGGTGGGCGTCGAGTTGTAGTAAGGCGCCAGCCCCCGGAAATACCGGGTGACTTCGTAATAGGTTTCCGCCAATGGCGTGTTGGCCACGGCACTCAAACCATTGATGGAGGCGATCAGGTTGTTGTAATTGGTATCGGCCTGAGACTGCGTGACGCTGCCGCTCACTACCGACAGGTCGCTGACCGACCGGGCGATGAAACCGCCATTGCCAGAGTTGTTGTTATTGGCCGGATTGAAGGTCGCCAGGCCCATGCGCAGTCCGCGGTTACTGCTCACCAGGGCTGTGGACACATTTCGCGCCACGTTCATGCGGTAATCGTTGGGAATCGAGCCTGTGGTGAAGTCGCGGTTGCTGCCGTTGGCCAGCCCCACCAGATAAGACAGGTAATCGTCGGAGTACCGAGTATTTTCATTACCGACCGGGTCAGGCAACTTCAGGCACAGCGGCGCCACGCTGTTGTTGTAAAACGCGTAGCCGCCACCGGAACAACCGGACTGCGGCAGGCTGGAAAGGAAGATTGAATCACCGACGATATCGCTCCCGTTCGAACACAGCCCGGCGAAATAATTGCACTGCCTGGCGGGGGTCCGCCCAGTGACCGTGGGATCGAACCCGGCGGCATAAATGATGCTGTTCATGCTGCCCGAATCGTCGATCAACAACATCACGTTCGGCGCGACTGCCGCTGCGCTTAACAGCGGTGAATCCGAAGGCGTGAAGGCGTAGACCGGGGCTGATAGATACAACCCGAACACCGCGCCACACAGCAGCCGCCAAACCCTGGCAAGCCTTTCAGTACTTCGCATAAATACTCTCCACGACGCTGCGCGAGTTGCCCGCGATGCCGACGGCGGTCACCCGGTAAAGCGTCGCGGAGGTATTGCTCGGCACATTGACGGCGGTGAGCGTGGTGCCGATGTTTTGCACCCCGTAAAAACCACTGCCGGAAGCGACCCACGTCACCCCGGAGCTGGAGTTGAGACCGGCGGCAGTGATGACCGTGGCCTCGGGCGGCGGTGCGCACTGACTGCAAACCGGCAGAGAATAGGTGTCGAGTTGCACTGCACTTTCACCCACGCGCAACGCCGCTTCGGCGCCCTGGAACGACTGGTTGCGCAAACTCACGCTGCCGGCCATTTTCTCCTGCAGGGTGGCGTTCTGCATCGAAGAAAGGCCGATCAGCGTCAGCAATAGCAGAAACACCAGGCTGACCAGCAATGCCATGCCACGCTGAGCGTCAGGCGTCATGGTGGCGACCCTCATGGCAAGCGGTTGCGCAAGGCGGCAACCACGCTGAAGGTTTGATTGCGCACCCGGTTGTTCGGGTCAGTGAGGGTCAGGCTCAGCCGTACGCTGCGAATGCGTGCCGGATCCGACGGATTACTGCTGTAGCTGGAGGCCGCGACATCGGCGGCCGAACTGGCGAGGCCAAAGCTCACGTTAAAAGCACTCACGTTGTTCACCAGCACGAACTGGGTTGGCGTGCCGGCTCCGGTTCCCATCAGGATCTGGTTATTGCTGAAGCTGTAGACCCATCGCCGTATCGGAAACGCCAGAAATCCCGTCGCTGGTGTCCGCACGCCTGTGTACGCGGTCGCCGAGTTTCGGCAGTCAGACACCACTGTCCAGGTCGGCACTGCGCCCGTGCCGCCGACATCCGCCGTCACCAGGGTCAGCTTGAGGCTCGCGTTATCCCAACTGATGGGGGTTATTTGACTGGCGTTGAAATCACCTGCCGAACTGGCGTCAGTGATGGCGCCCAGGCAACCGAACATACCGACCATACGGATTTCCTGAATCATTTTGCTCAACACAAAACGCGCGTCCTCCTGCATGCCGGCGGAGACGTTCTGGCTGACGTAAGTATTTTTCGCTGCGATGAAAATCTGCGCCCCACCCAGTACCACGATCAGGCTCAACGCCAGCGCGATCAGCAACTCGATCAGGCCGAACCCTCGGTTGCTGCGGCTCATGGCGTGGAAACCGGGTCGACGGTGGCGCGACTGGTCAGCACGAAACTGCGGCGCGAGTTGGCGGAATTGGCGGCGCGTGAGTCATCCCAATTGATGGTGATGGTGTAGACCCGCTGGTTCAGTGCCACGCTGCCGGTGGCCGTCGGGCCGCCGAAATTGATGATGTTGGTGGTGAAATCGTAGAGGTCCTGGTCCCGCGCGACACTCAGGTTGCCCGAGGTCGGTGGCGCGACCGTGTAATCGGCAGCGGCGTTGGCGCGGATGCGATCCATCATGTCGTAGGCGATAAAACTGGCCTGACTCGTCATCCGTGAACTGTCGGTGTACTTCAGCGCATTGAGCTGAATCGCCGCAGCCCCCAGTAGCCCCACTGTCAGTATCAACAACGCAACCAAGACTTCGATCAGCGTCATGCCCTCCTGTGCACGCTTGCTCCATACCCTCATCCGCAACTTCCACCCAATAGAATTCGTCCGTTCAAACACACGTTCAGCGTCCTGCTTTGCGTCCCCAGTACATAGTTGATGACCACGGCGGTGGACGGCGTCGACAAACCGCCCAGATTGTTGAAGTCCAGAGCGGTCACACCTGAGGTTAGCGTCAGAGTGGCGCCACTGCTCATCGCTGGAACAACCCGTAATACATTGGCCGGCGTGCCGGTACCGTCATAAACCGTCAACTCACCGGTCCATACGCTACCGCCGGCCGTTGGACGAACCCGGGTGGTGATGCCTCGGTCGATTGCCTCCAGTCTTGCGAAATTGAGTCCCCGTTGCAGGTCGCCGACCTCAGTGTCGGTCCTCGTGGTTTGTACCGAACGGGTAAACGCGGGCACGGCCAGGGTCACCAGGATCAGAAACACCGCGAGCGTGACCAACAACTCGATCAGCGTGAAACCTTTTGTACGATGATCCATCGATGCCCTCCGTTGCCGTCGGCTATACCTGCCTCTACACGCTAGAACATTCGACCGGCGCAGGCAGGTTGTTTGGCTATGACTCGCGCAAGGAATGCGCGGTACACAACGCTCCAGGGAGGGAAATGCCATGCATCAACAGGGCTTCAGCCTGATCGAACTGTTTATGGGACTGGCAATTGCCGCAATTGTTCTGCTGTTGGTCAGTCCGGCGTTCGCATCACTCACTGAATCGAACCACCGGGAGCAGGCAGCACAGGCGCTGGCCAGCGGTCTACGCAACGCAAGGACAATCGCCATCACACGCCACCAGACCGTTGTCGTTCATGGGATCAACGGGGACTGGGGTCAAGGCTGGCGGATCATTCTGGACATCAGTGGCAAAGGGCCGGAGGACAGCAGCAATCCGCTGCTGGTTGAGCGCGAGAGTGGCGCTCGGGTGCCGATTGTCGGCAATTGGCCGGTCCGGCAATACGTTCGATTCAATGGGGCAGGCGAACCACAGATGCCCGGGCGGGCCTTTCAAGCGGGGACATTGCACGTTTGTGCAGCCCGCGAACCGGTCAGCCAGCTCCAGGTGGTGCTGGCGGCTACAGGTCGCATCAGCCTGCGCAGCGATAAGGCTGAGCAGGCGCTATGTCCGGGAGGGAAGCGTTTTAAAGCACCGAACGCACGCGCAGCTCTTTAGGCATGGAGAACGTGATGTTCTCTTCACGACCTGCCAGCTCATCGGCACCAGTCGCACCCCAGGCCTGCAATTGCTGGATCACACCACGCACCAATACTTCAGGAGCAGAGGCACCAGCGGTAATGCCGATACGCTCGACACCGTCAAACCAGCTCTTTTGCAGGTCTTCAGCACCGTCGATCAGGTAAGCCGGAGTGGCCATGCGCTCGGCCAGTTCACGCAAGCGATTGGAGTTGGAACTGTTCGGGCTGCCGACCACCAGCACCACGTCGCACTCGTCAGCCAGTTGCTTCACGGCGTCCTGACGGTTTTGCGTGGCGTAGCAGATGTCATCCTTGCGCGGACCACCGATCGCCGGGAAGCGCGCACGCAACGCGTCGATCACGCGGCTGGTGTCGTCCATGGACAGGGTGGTCTGGGTCACGAAGGCGAGTTTTTCAGGGTTGTGCACTTGCAACGCGGCGACGTCTTTCTCGTCTTCGACCAGGTAAATCGCGCCGCCATTGCTGCCATCGTACTGGCCCATGGTCCCTTCGACTTCCGGATGACCGGCGTGGCCGATGAGGATGCATTCACGGCCATCACGGCTGTATCGCGCAACTTCGATGTGCACTTTGGTCACCAGCGGACAGGTCGCATCGAATACTTTCAATCCACGGCCCGAAGCCTCGGTACGCACGGCCTGGGAAACGCCGTGGGCACTGAAGATCACAATGACGTCGTCCGGCACCTGATCCAACTCTTCGACAAAGATCGCCCCACGAGCACGCAGGTCTTCGACGACAAATTTGTTGTGAACCACTTCGTGGCGCACATAGATCGGCGGCCCGAACACTTCCAGGGCGCGGTTGACGATTTCGATTGCGCGGTCCACACCGGCGCAGAAGCCACGGGGGTTGGCGAGTTTGATTTGCATGCTGTGCCTCGTGTCTTGCGCGCAAGAAATTAAAACATTGTAGGAGCTGAGCTTGCTCGCGAAAGCGGTGTGTCAGTCAACATTGATGCTGAATGTGGTGACGCCTTCGCGAGCAAGCTCTGCTCCTACAGGTGACCGTGTTCGGTCAGTTACAACGATCTGACGCTGATGATTTCTACGTCAAACGTCAATGTCTTACCGGCCAGCGGGTGGTTGAAGTCGATGGTCACTTGCTCGTCATCGAATTCCTGCACCACGCCGGGTAACTCAGTATTCGCCGCATCGTTGAAGATCACCAGCAAACCCGGCGACAGGTCCATGTCCTTGAACTGCGAACGCGGAATGATCTGTACGTTCTGCGGGTTTGGCTGGCCGAAAGCGTTTTCCGGCGCAATCGTCAGCGTGCGCTTGTCGCCAGCCTTGAAGCCGAACAGTGCCGCTTCGAAACCTGGTAACAGGTTGCCGTCGCCGACCTTGAAGGTCGCCGGGGCTTTGTCGAAGGTGCTGTCGACGGTGTCGCCATTCTCCAGGCGCAGTGCAAAGTGCAAGGTGACTTCCGTGTTCTGGCGGATGCGTTGCTCAGCCAATACCTGTTCAGTCATGAACGGCTTCTCCGGTCTTTTTACTTTTGAACATATCCAGTGCCAGCATCACGGCACCGACAGTAATAGCGCTGTCGGCAAAGTTGAACGCCGGGAAATACCAGCGGTTCTGCCAGTGCACCAGGATGAAATCGATCACATGACCCAAGGCAATGCGGTCGTACAGGTTGCCCAGCGCACCACCCAAAACCAGGGCCAGCGCAATCGCCAGCCAGGTTTCATTGCGCCCCAGACGCTTGAGCCACACCACCAACACCGCACTGACCACCACTGCGATCAGGGCAAACAACCAGCGCTGCCAACCCGAGCTGTCGGCCAGAAAGCTGAACGCGGCACCGGTGTTGTAGGCCAGGGTCCAGCTGAAATAATCGGGGATCACCACAATTTGCTGGTACATGGTGAGCGAGCTTTCGAAGTGGAACTTGCTGGCCTGGTCGATGACCAGGACCAGCAAACTCAACCAGAGCCAGCCCAGCCGCCCAAAGCGGCCAACGGCATTAGGCATAGTGACGGACCTCGCCATCGCCGCTGATGTTGTCGACACAACGACCGCAGATTTCCGGATGCTCCGGGTTCACGCCGACGTCTTCACGGCAGTGCCAGCAACGGGCGCACTTGGCGTGGCTCGACTTGACCACTTGCAGCTTCAAGCCGCTGACTTCGGTGACTACCGCGTCCCCTGGTGCCTTGATAAACGGCGCAACGGTGGCGGTCGAAGTAATCAATACGAAGCGCAATTCGTTGCTCAACTTGGCCAGGTCGGCGCTCAGCGCTTCTTCGGCGAACAGCGTCACTTCGGCTTGCAGGTTGCCACCGACGGCCTTGGCCGCGCGCTGGATTTCCATTTCCTTGTTGACTGCAACCTTCACTTCCATGATGCGATCCCAGTAGGCGCGACCCAGCTCGAAGCCTTCCGGCAACTCGGTCAAACCTTCGTACCAGGTGTTGAGCATCACCGATTCGTTACGCTCGCCCGGCAGGTATTCCCACAGTTCGTCAGCGGTAAAGGCGAGGATCGGTGCGATCCAGCGCACCAGCGCTTCGGAGATGTGATACAGCGCGGTTTGCGCCGAACGGCGGGCCTTACTGTTGGCGCCAGTGGTGTACTGACGGTCCTTGATGATGTCGAGGTAGAAACCGCCCAGCTCCTGCACGCAGAAGTTGTGGATCTTGGAGTAGACGTTCCAGAAGCGATATTCGCCATAGTGCTCTTGCAACTCGCGTTGCAGCAGCAAGGTGCGGTCCACGGCCCAACGGTCCAGCGCGAGCATTTCTTCAGCGGGCAGGATGTCGGTGGCCGGGTTGAAACCGGTCAGGTTGGAGAGCAGGAAGCGCGCGGTGTTACGGATACGCCGGTAGGCGTCCGCGCTGCGTTGCAGGATCTGCTCGGAAACCGCCATTTCACCGGAGTAGTCGGTGGAAGCCACCCACAGACGCATGATGTCGGCGCCCAGGGTGTCGTTGACCTTTTGCGGCGCGATCACGTTGCCCAGCGATTTGGACATCTTGCGGCCGGACTCATCGACGGTGAAGCCGTGGGTCAACAGCTCGCGGTACGGCGCGTGGTTGTCGATGGCGCAACCGGTCAGCAGGGACGAGTGGAACCAGCCACGGTGTTGGTCCGAGCCTTCCAGGTACAGGTCGGCGCGTGGGCCGCTCTCGTGGCCCATCGGGTGCGAACCGCGCAGAACGTGCCAATGCGTGGTGCCCGAATCGAACCAGACGTCCAGGGTGTCGCTGATCTTGTCGTACTGCGGCGCTTCGTCACCGAGCAACTCGGCGGCGTCCATCTTGAACCAGGCTTCGATGCCTTCGACTTCGACGCGCTTGGCGACTTCTTCCATCAGCTCGGCGGTACGTGGGTGCAGCTCGCCGCTTTCCTTGTTCAGGAAGAACGGGATCGGCACGCCCCAGTTGCGCTGACGGGAAATGCACCAGTCCGGACGATTGGCGATCATCGAGTGCAGACGCGCCTGGCCCCAGGCCGGAACAAACTTGGTGTCTTCGATGGCTTTGATCGCCCGCTTGCGCAGGGTCTCGCCGGTCGCAGGCTCTTTGTCCATGCCGATGAACCACTGCGCGGTGGCGCGGTAGATCAACGGGGTCTTATGACGCCAGCAGTGCATGTAGCTGTGTTCGATGATGGTGGTGTGCAGCAGCGCACCGACTTCAGTCAGTTTGTCGACGATGGCCGGGTTGGCTTTCCAGATGAACTGGCCGCCGAAAAACTCCAGCGAGGTCGCGTAAACACCGTTGCTTTGCACCGGATTGAGGATGTCGTCGTTGACCATGCCGTACTTCTTGCAGGTCACGAAGTCGTCCACGCCGTAGGCCGGCGCGGAGTGAACCACACCGGTGCCGGCGCCCAGTTCAACGTATTCGGCCAGGTAAACTGGCGACAAACGGTCGTAGAACGGGTGACGGAAATTGATCAGTTCCAGCTCTTTACCGGTGGTGGTCGCGATGACCGAGCCTTGCAGGCTGTAACGGGCCAGGCACGACTCGACCAGTTCTTCAGCCAGCACCAGCAGCTTGTCGCCGACGTCGACCAGGGCGTAATTGAACTCTGGATGAACGTTCAGCGCCTGGTTGGCCGGGATGGTCCATGGGGTGGTGGTCCAGATCACGATCGAAGCCGGTTTGGCCAGCGACGGCAGGCCGAACGCGGCAGCCAGCTCGGCTTCGTCGGCAATCGGGAAGGCCACGTCGATGGTCGAGGATTTCTTGTTCTCGTACTCGACTTCCGCTTCGGCCAGGGCCGAACCGCAGTCAAAGCACCAGTTCACAGGCTTGAGGCCCTTGAACACGAAGCCGCCCTTGACGATTTCTGCCAGGGCACGGATTTCACCGGCTTCGTTCTTGAAGTCCATGGTCTTGTACGGGTTGGCGAAGTCGCCCAACACGCCCAGACGGATGAATTCGGATTTCTGGCCTTCGATCTGCTCGGTGGCGTAGGCACGGCACAGTTCGCGGGTTTTGTCCGCGCCCAGGTTCTTGCCGTGGGTCACTTCGACTTTATGCTCGATCGGCAGACCGTGGCAGTCCCAGCCCGGCACATAAGGTGCGTCGAAACCCGACAGGGTCTTCGAGCGAATGATCATGTCCTTGAGAATCTTGTTCAGCGCATGACCGATGTGAATCGTGCCGTTGGCGTACGGAGGACCGTCGTGCAGGACGAACTTCGGACGATCCTTGCCAATTTCGCGCAACTTACCGTACAGGCCAATACTGTCCCAGCGCTGCAGAATCTGCGGTTCGCGCTGTGGCAGGCCGGCCTTCATTGGGAAGGCGGTGTCCGGAAGGTTTAGCGTGGCTTTATAGTCGGTCATTTAAGGCTCTTCATTAGCGATTGGCGCTAGGTGCGACAGGGCACGGGCGGCGGCGACATCCGCATTGATCGCCGTCTTAAGCGCCTCCAGAGAGGCGAAACGCTGCTCTTCACGCAGCTTGTGGTGGAAGACCACCGTCAAACGCCGGTCATACAGATCGCCGGCAAAATCTAAAAGATGCACTTCGAGGTGGGCCTTGCCATCACCTTGAACCGTTGGCCGCACGCCGATATTGGCGACACCTGGCCAGGTCTTGCCGTCGATGTCGACGTTGACCAGGTAAACCCCGGAAAGCGGAACGCGACGGCGCTTGAGTTGTATGTTGGCCGTGGGCGTTCCCAACTGGCGCGCCAGCTTCTGGCCGTGCAGCACCCGCCCGGTAATCTGGAACGGCCGCCCGAGCAGTCGCTCGGCCAAGGCAAAATCAGCTGCGGCCAGGGCATTACGGACCTGGGTGCTGCTGACGCGAATGCCGTCCAGCTCGACGGTTTGCGCCGCTTCGACGGTAAAGCCCTGAACACTGCCGGCTTGTTGCAGGAAATCGAAGTCCCCTACCCGGTCACAGCCGAACCGGAAGTCGTCGCCGACTTCCAGGTGCTGGACGCCAAGGCCGTCCACCAGAATGGTATCAACGAATTCACTGGCGCTGAGCTTGCTCAGCCGCTGATTGAAGGCCAGGCACAGGACGCGGTCGACACCTTCGTCGGCCAGCAGCTGCAGTTTGTCCCGCAGCCGGGCCAGACGGGCCGGAGCCGTGTCCGGGGCGAAGAATTCTCGCGGCTGCGGCTCAAAAATCACCACGCAGCTGGGCACGCCCAACTCGAGCGCGCGCTCACGCAGCCTTGCCAGGATAGCCTGGTGACCACGGTGAACACCGTCAAAGTTGCCAATAGTGGCGACACAGCCCCGATGCTGGGGGCGCAGATTGTGGAGGCCTCGAACCAGCTGCATAACGCGCTTCTTGCTCATAAAGTGGTCGATTATAACCACACCCGGCGGCCGACGACAGGCAACACCGTAACCAAAGTGATCGAGCCGACAAAACTGCCGGCTCGCCCGTGTTTATCGAGGTCGCGACCTCAGCTCAGCGCCTTGCGATTGAAGTCGCGCAAACGGAAGCCCATCAGAAGCAACATCCCGAAATAGCTAACGATGCCGGCCGCGACCAAAGCGCCCAGGCGCAGGAACCGCTCAAGCATATGCCCTTGATCCCACGCTGGCATGAAATGCATGCCGAGCAACAACACGGCAGACATCACCAGCACGGCAATCACCAGCTTGAAGCCGAACTTCGCCCAGCCCGGCTGCGGTTGGTACATCTGCTGCTTGCGCAGTTGATAAAACAACAAACTCGCGTTGATACAAGCACCCGCGCTGATGGCGAGGGCCAAGCCGGCGTGGGCCAGAGGACCTATCAGCATCAGGTTGAACAGCTGTGTGACCACCAGGGTGAAAATTGCGATTTTTACCGGCGTGCGGATGTTTTGTTGCGCATAAAACCCCGGTGCCAGCACCTTAATCACGATAATTCCGAGCAATCCGACCGAGTAGGCGATCAGCGCCCGTTGCGTCATGGACGCATCGAAAGCGCTGAACTGCCCGTATTGGAACAGGGAAACGGTCAGCGGCTCGGCAAGAATTCCCAACGCCAGGGAACACGGCAACACCAGTACGAAGCACAGGCGCAGGCCCCAGTCGAGAATGCGCGAATACTCGTGACGGTCCTTGCTGGCGTAGGTTTTGGCCAGGGTCGGCAGCAAAATCGTGCCCAACGCCACACCCAAAACGCCGGACGGCAACTCCATCAAGCGGTCGGCGTAATACATCCAGGACACGGAACCGGCCACCAGGAACGACGCGAAAATAGTGTTGATGATCAGCGAAATCTGGCTGACCGATACGCCGAGAATCGCGGGCAGCATTTGTTTCATGACCCGCCAGACGCCACTGTCACGCAGGTTCAGGCGTGGCAATACCAGCAAACCGATTTTTTTCAGGTGCGGCAGTTGATAGAGCAATTGCGCCAGACCACCCACCAGAACTGCCCACCCCAGCGCCATGACCGGCGGATCGAAGTACGGGGTCAGGAACACTGAAAAGACGATCATGCTGACGTTGAGCAGCGTCGGCACGAAGGCCGGCACCGAAAAACGGTTGTAGGTATTGAGGATCGCCCCGGCCAGGGACGAAAGGGAAATCAACAGGATGTAGGGAAAAGTCACCCGCAACAGGCTGGTCGTCAGCTCGAATTTTTCCGGTGTATCGGTAAAACCCGGCGCGGTCGCCCAGATCACCCAGGGCGCAGCCAGCATGCCCAACGCCGTGACCAGCGCCAGCACCAGCGTCAGCAGGCCCGACACGTAGGCAATGAACGTTCGCGTCGCCTCCTCACCTTGCTGGCTTTTGTATTCGGCCAGAATCGGCACGAATGCTTGGGAAAAGCCCCCTCGGCGAAGATCCGCCGCAGCAGGTTGGGCAGTTTGAAGGCGATAAAGAAGGCGTCTGTCGCCATCCCGGCACCAAATATACGTGCGATGAGCGTGTCACGAACGAACCCCAAAACCCGGGAAATCATCGTGATAGAGCTGACGGCGGCCAACGATTTGAGCAGATTCATTGAAAGAGTTTGTGCCTGTCGATAAACAGCAGGCGAACAAAGCGCCTACTTATGCGATACTCCGCGCCGCAACAGCACAGAGCCAAAGCTCGCGAGTTTACAGGTCAAGCGCCGGAAATAAATATCCCGCCTCTTTACACCTACCACTTAGCGGAACGTCTCAACCGCCCTTGACAAGACATCAACTCATCGGCATGATTCGCGGCCTATTTTGTTTGCTATTTCCTAAAAAGTCTTTCGAGGAGCTCGACGGTGGCCAACACACCTTCCGCCAAAAAACGTGCAAAACAGGCTGAGAAGCGTCGCAGCCACAACGCCAGCCTGCGTTCCATGGTTCGTACCTACATCAAGAATGTAGTTAAGGCCATCGACGCAAAAGACGCTGCTAAAGCTCAAGCTGCTTACGTTCTGGCCGTGCCAGTTATCGACCGTATGGCCGATAAAGGCATCATCCACAAGAACAAGGCTGCTCGTCATAAGAGCCGCCTGAACGGTCACGTCAAGGCTCTGAACCTTGCTGTTGCCGCATAAGCGATAAGCTTGTTGAAAAACCGACCTCAGGGTCGGTTTTTTATTGCCTGCGATTTAACAAGACAACGCGCAAAAAAAATGTGGGAGCGAGCTTGCTCGCGATAGCGGACTTTCAGTCAACAGAGATATTGAATGTTAGTCAGTCATCGCGAGCAAGCTCGCATTGGTTTTGCGTAGGTTATTGAGCGTGCGCCCAGGGCAGAATTGGAATCGCCGTCACCGCGTTCTGGGGGCTACCCTCGATCAAACGATCGCTATAGACCAGATACACCAGCGTATTGCGCTTCTTGTCGAGGAAACGCACCACCTGCATGGTCTTGAACACCAGCGATGTGCGCTCCTTGAACACCTCATCACCATCTTTCAGCTCACCCTTGAAGCTGATGGGCCCGACCTGACGGCAAGCGATAGATGCCTCCGCACGGTCTTCAGCCAAACCCAGACCACCCTTCACGCCGCCGGTCTTGGCGCGCGAGAGGTAGCAGGTCACGCCTTCAACCTTGGGGTCATCAAACGCCTCGACGACGATGCGGTCGTTCGGGCCGACGAATTTGAACACCGTCGACACCTGGCCAATTTCCTCAGCCGAAGCCAGCAGCGGGATTGCCAGCAGCAGCCCCAATAATCCTTTTGCCACGCGCATTCAGATATTCCTTCAGACCAGAATCAGGTTATCGCGGTGAACCAGTTCCGGCTCAGCCATATAACCCAACAGACCGACAATCGCCTCAGACGACTGACCGATAATTTTTTGTGCCTCCAAGGCACTGTAATTGGCCAGGCCGCGAGCAATTTCACGACCGTCCGGCGACACGCACACCACCATTTCGCCACGGCGGAAGCTGCCTTGCACCAGCTTCACGCCCACCGGCAGCAAACTTTTATTGCCCTGGGACAGCGCCGTCACGGCCCCCGCATCCAGCACCAGCGTGCCGCGGGTCTGCAAATGTCCGGCCAGCCACTGCTTGCGCGCCGCCAGCATGCCGCGCTCAGGCGATAGCAAGGTGCCGATGCGCTCACCCGCCTTCAAGCGATCCAGCACGCGCTCAATGCGCCCGCCGACGATGATGGTATGCGCCCCGGAGCGAGCCGCCAGACGCGCAGCACGCAGCTTGGTTTGCATGCCGCCACGCCCCAACGCGCCGCCGGTACCGCCAGCCACCGCGTCCAGCGCCGGATCATCGGCGCGCGCCTCGTAAATCAGGTTGGCATCAGGGTTGTTGCGCGGGTCAGCATCGAACATGCCATCGCGATCCGTAAGGATCACCAGCAAGTCGGCCTCGACCAGGTTGGCAACCAGTGCAGCCAGTGTGTCGTTGTCGCCAAAACGGATTTCGTCCGTCACCACGGTGTCGTTTTCGTTGATCACCGGGATCACCTTCAACTCCACCAACGCACGCAAGGTGCTGCGGGCATTCAGGTAGCGCTTGCGATCAGACAAGTCATCGTGCGTCAGGAGAATCTGCGCGGTATGCCGGCCATGCTCGGCAAAGCTCGACTCCCAAGCCTGCACCAACCCCATCTGACCGATGGCAGCGGCAGCCTGCAATTCATGCATCGCACTGGGTCGTACGCTCCAGCCCAGGCGGCTCATGCCGGCAGCCACAGCCCCGGAAGACACCAACACCAGTTCGACGCCAGCCTCATGCAACGCCACCATCTGCTCGACCCAGACACCCATTGCCGCGCGATCCAGGCCTTTGCCGTCCGCCGTCAGCAAAGCGCTGCCGATCTTCACGACCCAACGCTGCGCACCTGTCACCTTGCTCCGCATCATCTTCAACCTTAGCTTGAGGACAGCGCGACCTGGCACTGCCCGTGACGTTATTCGTGGCTATTCGTGACCAACTACCGATTTCCAGATACTAAAACGCCGCTCAATTGAGCGGCGCTTAGAGAGCCGGTCTGCCAGCGATGATAACACCGCGATCAGACAGATAAACCGCCATCGCGGGCAAGCCCGGCTCCTACCGAATCAGTCACGCACGTAAATGATTTCCGGACCGTCTTCGTCATCCACATCTTCTTCATCCCAATCATCGTCGCCGATGTCATGGACCGACTTCACGCCGCTACGACGCAGGGCACGCTGGTCATCCAGGGCCTGCAGTTGAGCACGCGCTTCGTCTTCGATGCGCTGATCGAGCTCAGCCAACTCTTCCTTGTAGGCCGGGTCGGCAGCCAGGCGATCAGCACGGTCTTCCATATAACGCATGATGTCGTGACACAGACGCTCAGTGCCCAGCTTGGAGATGGCCGAGATCACGTAAACCGGGCCGGTCCACTCCAGGCGATCAACGATTTCCTTGACGCGAGCATCGTGCTCTTCTTCAAGGATCTGGTCGCACTTGTTCAGCACCAGCCAGCGATCACGCTCAGCCAGGGACGGACTGAACTTGGTCAACTCGCTGACGATTACTTCAGCAGCATCCGGCGCACTGGTGTCATCCAGTGGCGCCATGTCCACGAGGTGCAGCAGCAAACGGGTACGCGACAAGTGCTTGAGGAAACGAATCCCCAGGCCGGCGCCATCGGAAGCACCTTCGATCAGCCCCGGAATGTCCGCAACCACGAAGCTCTTCCAGCGATCGACGCTGACCACACCCAGGTTCGGCACCAAAGTGGTGAACGGGTAGTCGGCGACTTTCGGCTTGGCGGCCGATACCGAGCGGATAAAGGTACTTTTACCGGCATTCGGCAAGCCCAGCAGACCGACGTCAGCCAGTACTTTCATTTCCAGCTTGAGATCACGCGCCTCACCCGGCTTACCCGGAGTGGTCTGACGCGGAGCGCGGTTGGTACTGGATTTGAAACGGGTGTTACCCAGACCGTGCCAGCCACCGTGAGCCACCAGCAGCTTCTGACCAGCCTTGGTCAGGTCGCCGATCACTTCTTGAGTGGCCGCATCGATGACAGTGGTGCCAACCGGTACGCGCAGCACCAACTCTTCACCTTTTTTGCCAGTGCAGTCGGTGCTACCACCGTTGGAACCGCGCTCGGCATCGAAGTGACGGGTGTAACGGTAGTCGACCAGGGTGTTGAGGTTTTCGTCGGCGATCATGTAGACCGAGCCGCCATCACCACCATCACCGCCGTTCGGGCCGCCGTTTTCAATGAATTTTTCGCGACGGAAGCTCATGCAACCGTTACCGCCGTCACCGGCCTTTACTCGAATCGATACTTCATCAACAAACTTCATAACAAAACGCCTCTCGCCATACGGACGAGCCGAAAAAATCTAGACATAAGACTCTTGCAAAAATGAGCGCAGCGACCTCATTCAACGACCGCAAAACCTGCGCTGGAGCCCATCACAAACAGCTTTGCAAGAGACTCACCCCACAAACGAAAAAGCCCCGTCGCAAGACAGGGCTTTTCCAGCAACCACGTAATTATGCCGCGACGACGTCAGTCTTCGGGACAATGCTTACGTAACGGCGGTTGAAAGCGCCTTTTACTTCAAACTTGATCACGCCGTCGATTTTAGCGAACAGAGTGTGATCTTTACCCATGCCAACACCGTAACCGGCGTGGAATTGGGTGCCGCGCTGACGCACGATGATGTTGCCCGGAATGATAACCTGGCCGCCATACATCTTCACGCCAAGGCGTTTGGCTTCTGAGTCGCGACCGTTACGGGTACTACCACCAGCTTTTTTGTGTGCCATGAGTCAATTCTCCTAGTGAGGAATTAGGCTGAAATTAAGCCTGAATACCGGTGATTTTGATCTCGGTGTACCACTGGCGGTGGCCCATACGCTTCATGTGGTGCTTACGACGACGGAACTTGATGATGCGGACTTTATCGTGACGACCTTGGGAGATCACTTCAGCCACAACGGTAGCGCCAGCAACAACTGGAGCGCCGATGTTCACGTCATCGCCATTGGCGACCAACAGAACGCGATCAAAAGTAACGGATTCGCCGGTAGCGATTTCCAGTTTTTCGATCTTCAGGTATTCACCTGGGGCGACCTTGTATTGCTTGCCACCAGTAACAATTACTGCGTACGACATGGTATTTCTCCGATAATCCTGCTCACCCAGCTCTTTATAAGAAGAGGTATTGGCTGGCATGGCTGCATAGGGCTGGAAGGCCTGTTTGCAATTGCGTAAGGCAGGTGCTGCCCAGGAAGTTCAGGGTGCGCGATTGTACGCAAGCTGCCGGAGCGATGCAAGAGGCCGTCTATCGTGCCTTGACACCCGCCGACGTGGGTCCTAGCATGCCGCGCAACCCTTCTGGAGCAACTGTCGCTGATGCAACCCCAAGCTTTCTACCGCGCGGTGGCGGACGATTTTAGCGCCGTCGACGGCATCATCAAGAAGCAGCTGACTTCCCGAGTGCCGCTGGTATCGAAAATCGGCGATTACATTACCTCGGCTGGCGGTAAACGCCTTCGTCCTTTATTAGTGTTGCTGTGTGGCAAGGCGCTGGGCCGTGAAGGCGATGACCTGCGCCTGCTGGCGGCAACCATCGAATTCCTGCACACCGCGACCCTGCTGCACGACGACGTGGTCGACATGTCAGGCATGCGCCGTGGCCGCTCGACGGCAAACGCCATGTGGGGCAACGCACCGAGCGTGCTGGTTGGCGACTTCCTCTACTCGCGTTCCTTCGAAATGATGGTCGAACTGGGCTCCATGCCGGTCATGAAGATCCTTTCGCAAGCGACCCGCATCATCGCCGAAGGCGAAGTGTTGCAGCTGTCGAAGGTCCGTGACGCCAGCACCACTGAAGAAACCTACATGGAAGTCATCCGCGGCAAGACCGCGATGCTCTTCGAAGCGTCGACCCACAGCGCCGCCGCTCTTTGCGAAGCCACGTCGGAACAGGCTGAAGCACTGCGCACCTTTGGCGACCACCTGGGCGTGGCTTTCCAGCTGGTGGACGACCTGCTGGACTACAAGGGCGATGCCGAAACCCTGGGCAAGAACGTCGGTGACGATCTGGCCGAAGGCAAGCCAACCCTGCCGCTGATCTTCACCATGCGCGAAGGCACGCCAGAGCAAGCTGCGCTGGTGCGCAAGGCGATCCAGAAAGGCGGCATCGAAGACCTGGAAAGCATCCGCGAAGCGGTAGAAGCGTCTGGTTCGCTGGAATATACCGCGCAACTGGCTCGTGATTACGTGGCCCGGGCTATCAAGTGCCTCGACGCACTGCCTGCCAGCGAATACCGCGATGCACTGGTCGAATTGAGCGAATTTGCGGTCGCCCGCACGCACTGATCCCACCTGTTAGAACCCGGCTCCTGTAGGAGCCTGGCTTGCCAGCGATGGCATCAACCCGGTCTAACGATAAACCGTGGTGATGCCATCGCGGGCAAGCCCGGCTCCTACAAAGATCGCGCTGCCCCACCATCCGCCAAAAACCCTATATAATGTGCGCTTTTTAGCGATCCTGAATCCAAGGAGCTTTAGTGAGCACGTTGCCACCCTGCCCAAAATGCAATTCCGAATACACCTATGAAGACGGCGCACAGCTGATCTGCCCCGAGTGCGCGCACGAATGGTCTGCCAGCGGTGAAGCTGACGTGGCGTCCGATGACACGGTGAAAAAGGATTCGGTCGGCAACGTCCTGCAGGACGGCGACACCATCACCGTGATCAAGGACCTCAAGGTCAAAGGCACGTCGCTGGTGGTCAAGGTCGGCACCAAGGTCAAGAACATCCGCCTGTGTGATGGCGACCACGACATCGACTGCAAGATCGACGGCATCGGCCCGATGAAGCTCAAATCCGAGTTCGTCAGAAAAGTCTGAACCTGCTGTATTCCATCCCGCGCCCTGCGTGGGATGGTGCTTCGCCCTCCCCGTTTCAATCCGCAAACACGAGACATAGCCAAACGCCAGCCGCTTGACCTTGCGCAGTCTTTACCCAGAAAAAATCCCGATCCGCCAATAGGCCCTTGCTATTTGATGAATAAGAATTATTCTCATTGAAACCCATCAATGGAGATGAGATTCATGACTTACTTAATCGATGCCTGGCTCGACCGCCCACACCCTTACCTCAGGATCCTGCATCGGGAAACCGGGGAAGTCTGCGCGGTACTTGAAGAAGAAGCGCTGAATGAACTGCAGGATCAGGGTGACCTGGACGTCAATGGCCTGAGTTCCAGCGAGCCACTGGTGCTCAAGGAACTGGTGCGTAATCTGTTTCTGTTCTGCTATGCCCGGGCGTTGCGCCCCAGCAGTGAACTGCACCACAGGATCGAGATATGAAAAAGTCCGAAAATCCTTGTAGGAGCAAAGCTTGCTCGCGATACAGACGATTTGGTTTCGCCTTGAAAACGAGTTGATGCCATCGCGGGCAAGCCATGCTCCTACAGGGGGGATTACAGAACGTCGAGCAGTTCGACGTCGAATACCAGTACGCTGTGCGGCGGAATGCTGCCAACGCCTTGAGCGCCGTAAGCCAGTTCGCTCGGCACGTACAGACGCCATTTGCTACCGGCGTTCATCAGTTGCAGGGCTTCGGTCCAGCCAGCGATCACGCCGCCAACCGGGAACTCTGCAGGCTGGCCGCGCTCGTAGGAGCTGTCGAACACAGTGCCGTCGATCAGGGTGCCGTGGTAGTGAGTACGCACTTGATCTTCACGGGTTGGCTTGGCGCCTTCACCGGCAGTCAATACTTCGAATTGCAGGCCGGAAGCCAGGGTGGTGATGCCATCACGCTTGGCGTTTTCAGCCAGGAAAGCCAGGCCTTCGCCAGCAGCCGCTTCAGCTTTGGCAGCCGCTTCGGCCTGCATGATTTCGCGGATCACCTTGAAGCTCGCGGACATTTCTTCCTGGCCAACACGGCTTTCCTTGCCGGCGAAGGCATCGGTCAGGCCAGCCAGGATTGCGTCCAGGCTAACGCCCGGTGGCGGGTTGTCGCGCAGTTGGTCGCCCAGCTGACGGCCAATACCGTAGCTGACGCGGGTTTCGTCGGTGGACAGATTTACTTCGGACATGACACTGCTCCGCTGTGCGGACGGCTCGGGAACTTGCCGTGCGTGCACAGCGCGTCCCGGAGCGCCCGGAACCAAAAGGGCCAGCAGACTAGCACAGATGCCGTAGCGTTGATTAGGACCTCAGTGGTGCCATGCGCTCTGGAAGGCGAGTTGCACCTTCAAGTTTTCCTCTGCATTGGAAACAAGCCCGCACATTTCATCATGAACCAGGGTATGCACAAGGTTGAATGGCAATGTGGGGAAGTCATGGAGTATCTGACGCGCATGCTCGACCGAACGCAGATTGAACATTTGGTCATGGGCATCACTCAAGGGATACGCTGCGCCATGCATGCGTGCTTCCAGCAAGTAGATCCCGCCTTCCATGGAGATCAGGTTCAGCTCATCGATTTTCCCTGCGATGGCATAAGCACGTAATTCAACAAGGTTCATGGATGCACCCCTACAGTGACGAGCCGAGACTACTTACAGGGATAGGCTTCGGCGCATCAAAGTACAAGCCAGAAACGACACCGCCCGTCCGGTTCGACCGAATAACCCTTGTAGGAGCATGGCTTGCCCGCGATGGCATCACCGCTGTTTATCGTCAGACCGAGGTGTAGCCATCGCAGGCAAGCCTTGCTCCTACAGGGGTGGGCGAATCAGTGCTTGGTCAGCTTGTCCAGGTAGCCCATGGCGAACGCCGATATCACGAACGTCATGTGAATGATCACGTACCACTTCAAATGCTCGGGATCGACGTTCTTGGCATCCATGAAGATCCGCAGCAGGTGGATAGAGGAAATCGCCACGATAGAAGCCGCCACTTTCATCTTCAGTGAAGATGAATCCATGGTGCCCAGCCAGTTGAGCTTTTCCTTGTGTTCGTCGATGTCCAGTTCAGAGACGAAGTTCTCGTAACCGGAAATCATCACCATCACCAGCAAACCGCCCACCAGCGCCATGTCGATCAGCGACAGCAGCACCAGGATCAGATCCGACTCCGCCATCGAGAATACGTTAGGGATAACGTGGAAAACTTCCTGAAAGAACTTCAGCGCCAGCGCCAGTAGCCCGAGGGACAGTCCGAAGTAGATTGGCGCCAGCAGCCAGCGGGAGGCGTACATTGCGTTTTCGATAAAGCGTTCCATTGAATCTCACACAGGGTTGGAAATGGCGGCGAGTATATCAGCCACCTGTCTATACCCAGAAGCAGCCAGAAACCGTCGAGAAATCCGCCACCTGCGCGTGTGTCACAAAGTTTTTCTGCTAGTGTCCAGACTATTGACCGCTCAGCGACATCGGACAGGAAGACTGGAAAATGGATGTGCGATTGCCTTTATCGAGTGCCGGTATCTGCCTGATTCTGCTGATGAGCGGCTGCTCGCCCGGCGAGGATAAGCATCAGGTCAGCCTCGAGGAAAAAACCGCGCAGTTCGAGCAGTCACTGGATCAGATCCAGGACCCGAAACTCAAGGACGCGGTCTCCGAACTCGGCGGTTCACTCCTGCTGCTTGAACGTGCGCAGCTCAAACTCGACAGCAAACCGGTGGAAACCGAATACGGCGAAGATGCCCTCGCCGTGCTCAAGCACTACCCCACGCCCCAGGCTCTGGTCGACACCTACATCAATGGCCTGTTTGTGCTGCACAAGGATTCCAGCTCCGATTACCTGACCGACCTGCAACCGGTGTTCCCCTTCAATTTCAGTATTCCGGCAGCGTTCCTGTTCCCCCATGGCCTGGAATGGCAGTCGGTGACACTGAGCAACAAACGAGTCATCCCCTTCCAGCCCGAATGGTCGGAAACCGATCCCGGCATTCAACTCAGCCCGTCGAGTTCCAACCTGACCAACCCCGATGACCTGACGGTGACTTACCCTTTCATCGAAGGCCTGGATGTCGACAAAAAAACCAGCCGCAACCGGTGAGCCTGCAAGGCAAAGTCGAAGTGATCGCACCGCACCGGCTCTATAGCTTCGACCTGAGCAAAAAGGACGTTGGCCAGACCCGCACCAACGACAACCTCAGCGTGACCCTGTTGAAGCTTGAAAAGAACTACGCCGAGATCGAATACACCAACAGCGCGCCAGTGGCTCCCGAAGTCGGTGAAACGCCGCTGAACCCCCTGATTGTCCAGGCCAAAGACACCACCGGGCAATTTCTCTCGCGGGCCGGCTCGATCAACGAAACCGCCACGCAAATTGCCTTCTATCAAAAACAACTGGCGAAAATGCAGCAACAAAAGGCCTGGAGCGAGGCGTTCGAACATCAGCTCGATGAAGAACAGCGCACGTTCGAGAAGCAGCAGGGCCGGCACTATTCCAAGGTGTATTTCAACGGGCCGATCGAGACCCTTGAAGTCAGCCTGCTGGACTTCTCGAGCGTCACCGTAACCCGCAAGGACCTGAAGCTGACGGTACTGAGCTTCGACTCGCATACCACGGCAAAAACCATTCAGCCGCTGACCTTGCCGGTGGTGGTGTACGACGATCAGGTGCCGAACTGGCTCAAGGGCGCGACACTGAGTGAGGAACAGCTGAAAAAAAGCATCAACGTCAATCAGTCGGTGGAAGACCCGAGCGCAGCGCGTATCGAGTTCACTCACCCCAGAAGCTTCAATGACGAATTGCTTGGCAACTCTTTCAGCCCCGGCGATAGCCCGGTCAGTTTTTTTACCGCGGACAGTAACGGCAAACGCGATGAACCGATTGAACTGCCGCCAGAGGCTTACCAGGTCGACCCTCTGCGCGGCACGATCACCTATGACCTGAACCTGTTTGCGCAAACACCGGCCTTCGCAGTGGGCTCCATGCCGTTGTTTCTGGCCACCGTCGACAAACAGACGCTCGACACCCGCAAATTACCCAAGGGCCTGGAGCTCAAAGGCAATGCGCTGATGGTGGATGTGAAGTTGTTTCCTGCGCAGGACTGGCGATTTTTCGCCAAGGATGACAGTGGGAACTACCTGAAGGAGATTCTTGCGGTCACGCACGACGCCAGTACCGATGGCCCGGCGTTATTCGACGTGCACTACTTCTATGGCCAGCCCACACAACTGGAAAGTTATCAGCGAACCGACCTCGCCACCGTGCAGTACGGTTTCGAAGTCAAACTGGCCAAGGCTGATATGAGCCAGCTTGATCAATAAGCCGCTCAGTGATCGGGCCGATACTCGAACCCGCCGAGATTGCGGCAACGGCCACCATTGATTTCCCGCAGTTGGGCTTGCAGGTGCAGGCACCAGATTTGTGGATCGTCGGCCAGTTCGTAGCCGTGCAGGGTCAGGCTTTCAACAATGGTGTCGAGGATGGATTCAGCCACGAAAGGGCCATGAAACGGGCCTTGCGCCTTGATGGCCGAGGGTTGCTCGCCAGCCATTCCGGCGGCGAAGAGCAGGGTCCACATGCCCGTATCTCCCGCCAGAGGGCGGATAGCACATTCGATACGGGTGACAAGACCCAGGCATTGACGGGTAAGGCAGAGGTTGCGCGACATGGCGGCGACCCTCGGTAGATCCGGTATTCAGCCCCCACGGGAAGGCTGTCTCGATCCTGTGATTACTGTCGATATCCCTGAACCAGAGAATAGAAGAAAAGTTTGACTAGCACGCCAGGCGAGACCAGAAGGCGCCGAATGGTCATTGTGTGAAGATTGACGCCAGAGTGATGGCACTTTCGGCATACACCACAAAAAATTGTGGGAGCCGAGCTTGCTCGCGATAGCGGACTTTCAACCAACAAAGATGTTGAATGTCAGTGCCTCATCGCGAGCAAGCTCGGCTCCCACAGGAGGTGTATGAACTCAGCTCAAAACCGCGTCACGCTGGTTTTGTTTCGGCCAACGCCTCCTGCGCCATCTCTTTCTCGGCTTCCTTGAGGTCTTCCTCGCTGATCATCTCGGCAATCACCCGCAGACGCTCCACCACCCGCGCATTGACGCTGCCTTCAGGGAATTCGCCATTTTCATCCGGCGCACCTGCCGGTTCGCCCACCAACAGGCTCAAGGCTTCGTCCGCCTGACGCACCGCATAGACATGGAACTGCCCCGCGCGCACGGCGGTCAGCACTTTCTCGTCGAGCATCAGCGTGGCAACGTTCGCCTGCGGAATGATCGCCCCTTGATGGCCGGTCAGCCCGCGCGCTTCGCAAAGCCGGAAGAAACCTTCGATCTTCTCGTTGACCCCGCCCACGGCCTGCACTTCGCCGAACTGGTTGATGGACCCGGTGATCGCAAAGCACTGCTTGAGCGGTGTTTTCGACAAGGCCGAAATCAGCGTGCACGCCTCGCCCAGCGACGCACTGTCACCATCGACATACCCGTAGGACTGTTCCAGGGCGATGCTCGCGGAAATGGCCAGCGGGAACTCCTGGGCGTAACGACTGCCCAGATACCCGGTGAGGATCATCACGCCTTTTGAGTGAATCGGCTGGCCGAGGTTAACTTCGCGCTCGATGTCGACGATGCCACTGCCACCTGGATACACCGTGGCGGAAATCCGCGCGGGCACACCGAAGGCCGAGTCGCCGACTTCCAGCACCGTCAGCCCGTTGCACTTGCCGACCGCCGCGCCATCGGTGTCGATCAGGATGATACCGGCCAGCATGTCGTCGAGAATCCGAGCTGAAACGCGCCCGGTACGCGTGGCCTTGGCCTTGAGCGCACGCTCGATGTGACCGGCGTCGGTCATTTCATCGCCGGCCAGGTGACGAATGAAGTCCGCCTCGCTGACCAGTTGGAACAGATCACCGATACGCGCCGACAAGCGCCCCTGATGCTCGGCCAGGCGTGCACTGTACGTGGCCAGACGCGCCACCGCATCGGCCGTCAACGGCGCCATGCCTTCTTCGGAAGTGCGGGTTTTGAGCAACTGGGCAAACTGCTCCAGGCTCTCGTCGACCATCGGGATGTCTTCGTCGAAGTCCACCAGGACGCGGAACATCTCCTGGAAGTCCGGATCGAGGTCTTGCAGCGTGTAATACAGCTGGCGGGCACCGATGATGACGACTTTGACCGCCAACGGAATGTGTTGCGGCGTCAGGGTCACGGTGGCCAGTCGACCCAGCTCACCCAACGGCGATTCCATTTTCAGCTTGCGCGATTGCAGGGCGCGCTTGAGCGCATCCCACACGAACGGCTCGCTGAGCATTTTTTCCGCTTCAAGAATCAGGAAGCCGCCGTTGGCCCGGTGCAAGGCACCCGGACGCAGCTGCCGATAGGTCGTGTACAACGCGCCTTGGTCGGTACTGTATTCAATACGGCCAAACAGGTTTTCGTACGTCGGGTGCGGCTCGAACACCACCGGCGCACCGCCGCTGGCCGAATGCCCGACCACCAGGCTTGGCGCGTACTGCTCTTCCAGCAACTTGCGGGCAATGGCGTCGGTTTTGCTGTCGTCGACCAGTTGCTCGACAACCGTTTTCAGCAAATAAACCTGCATCGCTTGCAGGTAACCGCACACCGCCGCGTTTTCTGCGTACTTCTCCGAAAGAGGTGACAGCAGCGGCTGCAAGGCCAGGGTGATGGTTTCTTCGTTGAGGTGGCGCAGTTGATTGCTCGACTCACGCTTCCATTGCGGCAGGCTGGCGAGTTCCTCGTTCAGACGCTCTTCCAGACCGGAAATATCTTCGTGGAAACGTTCGCGATCGGCTTCCGGCAACTGGGCGAATTCCGCTTCATCCAGCGCCTTGCCTTCACTCATCGGGGTAAACGCGATGTTGCTGGCGTCGCGATACAGGGCGACTTCTTTTTCCAGGGCCAGGCGCTCGATGACATCCAGAGCCTTGTCATAGCGCTGGTTGAAGGCGCGGTCGATGGCGCTTTTCTTCTGCTGGTAGGACGGATGTTCGAACACCGCAGGAAACGTCGCCAGCAAGTTATCGATCAGGCCATTGATATCGCCAATGAAGGCGCCCGCAGTGCCCGACGGCAATTCCAGGGCTCGAGGCTCGCGCGGCTCATCAAAATTGTTGACGTAGACCCAGTCCGCCGGGGTCTTCAGGCGTTTGCCTTCGGCCTTCAGGTAGCGTTTGACGAAAGAAAACCGGCCGGTACCGGGCTCACCCATGACAAAAACGTTGTAACCAGGGCGTGGCATGGCCACACCGAACTGCAAGGCTTCAACCGCACGTTCCTGGCCAAGCACACCGCGAAAGGGCTCCAGATCATTGGTGGTAGAGAAGCTGAACTGTTCAGCGGAAAACGGACGGGTCAGCGCTTCAGGCGCTAGACGCAAGCTGGCAGCAACAGGATCAGGCATCGGGCTTCCTTAACAATCAGGCGGGGCAGATAGCGGCATTCTGGCGCTGCCCATACCTCACTTGCAAGGCGCACCTCAAGCCAAAGCATCGGCAAGCCGCCATCCCCAGGTGGACCGGGGCTAAATCCATGATTTCAGCGAATGTTTTGCAAAAAAACACGGAACCCCCGGATCGTGCCTAAACTCCAAACTGCGCGGCTGGATAAATAACCGGCCCACTGGCGCCAGAATGGGCCAGAACCCCCTAGTCCATCGGTATGCACACAAAGAGAACATAGCTATGAAACGGATTCTTCTCGGTACTCTCTTCACCGCTGTATCCATCAATGCCATGGCACAGGCGCCAGGCGGCCCGGATTGCGGTTGGGGCAACATGCTGTTCGAAGGTCAGCGTGGCACCCCGGCTCACTTCATGGCCTCCACCACCAACGGCACCTCCGGCAACGCGACCTTCGGCATGACCTCCGGTACCAACGGTTGCGCCACGAATGCATCGCTGACCTACGGCGGTAAATCCTGGATTGCCATGAATGGCATGATGAACGAGCTGTCCGAAGACATGGCTAAAGGTCAGGGCGAAGCGCTAACCACTTACGCCGTGGTACTGGGCGTGGCGCCGGAAGACCGTGCACATTTCGCTGCGGTGACTCACGAACACTTCCAGCAAATTTTCAGCAAGGCTGACGTGACCGCTGAAGACGTGCATACCAACACCCTGGCCGTTCTGAAGAGCGATCCGCGTCTGGCCAAGTACGCCACTCAAGCTTAAGCTCGAACCGCCCGCTCCTTTCGGGGAGCGGATTTATTTTTTGGCCCGCCCCTCTTTGGGTCTTTGTTTTTTTCGACTTTAAGTTGCTCACTATGCTCAAACGCCTTGCCTGGCTGGCGCTCTGTGTCTGTGCCCCGCTGTCCGCCGCGCCACACCTCGACAATCAACGTTTGCAGCAACTGGCCAACGACCCCTTCTGGATTTCCCTGGGCCACTACGAAACCGCCAAGCTCGGCGGCTGGCGCAGCTATGTCAGCGACCAGAAGTTCTTTCTTGCGCCTGATGGCAACGAACATCCCGACCATGAACTGGCCGCGACCGTGCAAGCGCTGTACGCCCCGGCCAGTGCCGGCGAACAACACGCCCAATGCGTTTACCCGGCCCGCACCCGCTGGTTGAAAGCCCAGCTCAATCTGACGGACCTGCCGACACTGGACTGCGCCGAGTTCAAGCAATGGTTCAAGGACGTCTCGCCCGACAGCGCGGTGATGATTTTCCCGGCGGCGTACTTGAACAGTCCGTCTTCAATGTTTGGCCACACGTTATTGCGCATCGACCAGAAAGACGTGCAGAGCGACCATACCGCCCTGCTCAGTTATGCCATCAATTTTGGTGCCTACATCGAAGGTTCGGACAACAGCATCCTTTACGCCTGGAAAGGCTTGATGGGCGGTTATCCCGGGTTGTTCGCACTGGTGCCGTATCAGGAAAAACTCTCGGAATACCGCAGTCTCGAGAACCGTGATTTGTGGGAATACCGACTGAACCTGACCCAGCCCGAAACCGCACGCATGGTCGAGCACGTCTGGGAGCTGAAGCAGATCAAGTTCGACTACTTCTTTTTCGACGAAAACTGCTCCTACCGCCTGCTCGAATTGCTTCAGGTGGCACGACCGAGCCTGCGCCTGACCGAGCAATTCCCGCTGACCGCCATCCCCACCGACACCGTCAAAGCGGTCAAGGAAGCCGGGCTAGTCGAGTCGATAACGTATCGCCCGTCCCGCGAGCGTGAATTGTTGAGTCGCGCCGAACCGCTGAACGCTGATGAACAGCAATGGGTGCTGAACGTCAGCGCGGATCAGAAACAGTTGCAGGCCCCCGCCTTCAAGGCTCAACCCAAAGACCGCCAGGCGCTGATCATCGACGCCGCTTATCGCTTGGAACGCTACCGCGCCAACGGCCAGGAACGCGACCCGGCGCGGGCGCAACGCAGTTTCGAACTGCTGCGGGCGATCAACCAGAACCCCGCACCGGAACTGGACATCCCGCGACCCGGCCTGCCCGAGGACGGCCATGAATCGCGCACCTGGCAGGCCGGCATCGGCACCCGGGGCGATAAAGCATTTGGCGAGTACGGCCTGCGCATGGCCTATCACGATCTCAACGACAACGCCGAAAGCTTCCCGCTCGGCGCACAGATCGAAATCCTGCAAATGAAACTGCGCCAGTACGAAGGCAATCAATGGCAGTTTCAGCAGCTAGACCTGGCAACGATTCGCTCACTGACCCCGCGCAACGAGCTGCTGCAACCGCTGTCGTGGCAGGTGACCGGCGGTCTGGAGCGCGTGCCGGGCAAGCATGACGACGAAACCCTGGTCAGCCACGTCAATGGCGGTGGCGGCGGCACCTGGCAACTGGGTGACGACCTGCTCGGCTTTGCCTTGGGCACCGTGCGCGTTGAACACAATAACGACTTCGCCGCTTTCATCGCCCCGGCGGCGGGCTTCAACACCGGTGTGCTGTGGAACAACCCGCTGGGCAATTTCAGCCTGGAGACCAAAGGCGACTTCTTCACCAATGGCGAAGTGCGCCGAAACATTAGCCTGAATCAGCAGTGGGAACTGTCGCGTAACCTGGGCCTGCGCCTGAGTGCCCAGCGCGACTTCAGTCACCTCGCCACACCCGAGAATGAAGTGATGCTAGAGGTGAAGTGGTATCACTATTGACGTAAATCCCTGTGAGAGCGGGCTTGCCCGCGATAGCGATTTACCATTCATCATCAATACTGACTGATAGCCCATTGAACAGCCTCGTCCGCGCCCATCGCTCGCCATGAGTCGTACACAGACATCCACCGAAACTAAAAGCCTGCAACCATGGCCCAAACCCTATAACGGGAGATCACCATGAGCCGCGCATTCGTCAACGAAGATAACGCTGCCGCGCAAGCCGATCAGCCGGTCGAACGGCAGGTCAGTGCGCAGCCCAATTACGTCACGCCCCAAGGCTTGAGCCTGTTACAGGGCAAGGTCGCTGTACTGCAAGCCCTGCATGCCGAGCAGTCCGCCAAGGGCGAACAGGCCGACAAACAGCGCGTGGCAGATCTGGAACGGGACCTGCGCTACTTCAAACAACGCCTGAGCAGCGCTCAAGTCGTGCCGCTCGCCACCTCGACGGTAAAAGTGCAGATCGGCAGCTGGGTCACTTACGCCGACGAACACGACACCGAACACCGTGTGCAATTGGTCGGCGAGGATCAGGCCGATGCCGCGCATGGCCTGATCAATTGGGACTCGCCACTGGGGCGCGCGTTGCTGGGTGCACCACTGCAAGCTGAAGTGCTGTGGCAACGCCCCGCCGGAGATCAATTGATTGAAGTTATCCGCATCGAACCGGCTTAAACCACGCCTTGGGCGAGCATGGCGTCGGCGACTTTAACGAAGCCGGCGATGTTCGCACCTTTTACGTAATTGACCCGCCCGTTCTCTTCGCCGTAATGCACGCAGGCGTGATGGATCGACTGCATGATCGCGTGGAGCTTGTTGTCCACTTCACCGCCGGTCCACAACAGGCGCATGGCGTTCTGCGACATTTCCAGCCCGCTCACGGCAACGCCGCCGGCATT
Source organism: Pseudomonas sp. S2_F03 (assembly GCF_054668335.1). Taxonomy (NCBI): domain Bacteria; kingdom Pseudomonadati; phylum Pseudomonadota; class Gammaproteobacteria; order Pseudomonadales; family Pseudomonadaceae; genus Pseudomonas; species Pseudomonas sp. S2_F03. Next base: position 2,076,429 of record NZ_CP162759.1, read on the forward strand.
CGACGCCTTGCCTGGCGCGAACAAAATGTCTGCTTCAATGAACACGTCCACGGCCTCAAGGGTCGTCGGCATGTTCGCGCCTTCCGCCACGCACATGCAGCCGTTGCGCAGCAAGGTGCGAGCGGCCTCGGCATCGAGCTCGTTTTGTGTCGCGCACGGCAGTGCGATGTCGCAGCTCAGGGACCACGGGAGTTCGCCGCCACGGAATTCCAGACCAAAACGGCTGGCCAGTTCGCGGATACGACCGCGCTGGACGTTTTTCAGCTCCAGCACGGCCAGCCACTGCTCTTCGGTCAAACCGCTTTCGCAGTACAGCGTGCCTTCGGAATCAGACAGCGAAATAACCTTGCCCCCAAGGTCCATCACCTTGCGTGCAGCGTATTGCGCGACATTGCCGGAGCCGGAGATCGCCACGCGTTTGCCCTCGACCGTCAATCCGCGACGCTTGAGCATCTCTTCGGCGAAGTAGACACAACCAAAACCGGTGGCTTCCGGGCGAATCAGACTGCCGCCATAGCTCGGGCCTTTACCGGTCAGCACGCTGGTGAACTGGTTACTCAGGCGCTTGTACTGGCCGAACAGGAAGCCGATCTCCCGGGCGCCGACACCAATGTCACCGGCCGGCACATCCACATCGGCACCGATGTGGCGGTACAACTCGCTCATGAACGCCTGGCAGAAGCGCATGACTTCGGCGTCGCTTTTGCCCTTAGGGTCGAAGTCCGAACCGCCCTTGCCACCGCCCATTGGCAGTGAAGTCAGGGAGTTTTTGAACGTCTGCTCGAACGCGAGGAACTTCAGCACGCCCAGATTCACCGAGGGATGGAAGCGCAAGCCACCCTTGTAGGGGCCGATCGCGCTGTTCATCTGGATGCGGAACCCGCGATTGACCTGCACCTTGCCCTGATCGTCGACCCAGGAAACCCGAAAAACAACCGCCCGCTCCGGCTCACAAATACGCTCCAGAATGCCGGAGGTCAGATAGTGTGGATTGGCTTCGAGAAACGGCCACAGGCTACGCAAGACCTCTTCAACCGCTTGGTGAAACTCGGGTTGATCCGGGTCGCGTTTTTTCAGGCGAGCAAGGAAGGATTCGACGGATTCGATCATGGAAAAGTCTCGGCAAATTTATTGTCGTTGGAGGAGATTGAGCCGGACTGTAACAAACGATTCATGCACGAGAACAGCGCATAACGTCGCATTTATGAAATTAAATGGTGCGCAGGATATAAATTAATCTGGTTTTTTAGCTTTTTTGCACCTGAATGGGGATTCACAACTCAAGTCTTGCACCATCAGGTACACCGTCTTCGCGGGCAAGCCCGCTCCCACTGTGTCCGTGAAGCTTTGCGTATCCCGGGCAATCCACATTCCCGTGGGAGCGGGCTTTCCTGCGATGAATTCACCGCGATCCCACTGAAAAACGCATAAAAAAACGGAGCCCCGAAGGCTCCGTTTTTCATGCAACCGATCCGGTATCAGGCCAGTTTTTTGTGCCGTACACGATGCGGCTGGGCAGCTGCTTCGCCGAGACGCTTTTTGCGGTCGGCTTCGTATTCGGTGTAGTTGCCTTCGAAGAACACCGCTTGCGAGTCGTCTTCGTACGCCAGGATGTGCGTCGCGACGCGGTCAAGGAACCATCGATCGTGAGAGATCACAATGGCGGCGCCCGGGAAGTCCAGCAGTGCTTCTTCCAGGGAACGCAGGGTTTCAACGTCGAGGTCGTTGGACGGTTCGTCGAGCAGCAGGACGTTGCCGCCCTCCTTCAGGGTCAGGGCCAGGTGCAAGCGACCGCGCTCACCACCGGACAGGTCCTTGACGAACTTCTGCTGATCGCCGCCCTTGAAGTTGAAGCGACCGACGTAGGTGCGCGACGGGATCTCGTAGTTGCCGATGCGGATCTGATCCGAACCGTCGGAGATTTGCTGGAACACAGTCTTGCTGCCGTCCAGGTCTTCGCGGCTCTGATCGACGCACGCCAGTTGCACGGTTTCGCCGACTTCGATGCTGCCCGAGTCCGGCGTTTCCTTGCCCATCAGCATGCGGAACAGGGTCGATTTACCGGCACCGTTACCGCCGATCACGCCAACGATGGCGCCTTTAGGCATGGAGAACGACAGGTTGTCGATCAACACGCGATCGCCGTAGCCCTTGGAAACGTTCTTGAATTCGATGACCTTGTCGCCCAGGCGCGGACCGGCCGGGATGTAGATCTCGTTGGTTTCGCTGCGCTTCTGGAATTCCTGCGATTGCATTTCTTCGAAGCGTTGCAGACGAGCCTTGGATTTGGACTGGCGGGCCTTGGCGCCTTGGCGCACCCACTCCAGTTCTTCCTTCATGGCTTTTTCGTGGGCCGACTGCTGCTTGGATTCGGCAGCCAGACGATTGGACTTGGCTTCAAGCCAACCCGAATAGTTGCCTTCGTACGGGATGCCGGCACCGCGGTCGAGTTCGAGGATCCAGCCGGCGACGTTGTCCAGGAAGTACCGGTCGTGCGTGATCGCAACCACGGTACCCGGGAAATCGTGCAGGAAGTGCTCCAGCCAGGCGACGGAATCGGCGTCCAGGTGGTTGGTTGGTTCGTCGAGCAGCAGCATGTCCGGAGCGGACAGCAGCAGGCGGCACAGGGCCACGCGACGCTTTTCACCACCGGACAGGAATTCGACTTTCGCGTCCCATGCTGGCAGGCGCAGCGCATCGGCGGCGACTTCCAGTTGACGCTCAAGGTTGTGACCGTCGCTGGCCTGCAGAATGGCTTCGAGCTTGGCCTGTTCAGCCGCCAGCTTGTCAAAGTCGGCATCTTCTTCAGCGTAAGCCGCGTAGACCTCGTCCAGGCGCGCCTGGGCGTTCTTGATCACGCTGACCGCTTCCTCAACCACTTCACGCACGGTTTTGGTCGGGTCCAGGATCGGTTCCTGTGGCAGGTAGCCGATGTTCAGTTCCGGCATCGGACGGGCTTCGCCTTCGAACTCGGTGTCGACGCCGGCCATGATTTTCAGCAACGTGGACTTACCCGAACCGTTGAGGCCGAGTACGCCGATCTTGGCGCCAGGGAAGAACGACAGAGAAATGTTTTTCAGGATTTCCCGCTTCGGCGGAACCACTTTGCCCAGCCGATGCATGGTGAAGACGTATTGAGCCATGGAGAACCTTGGGTCAGTGACAGATGAATGATTGGAGCGCAGGCGAAGCCTGGCCAGACTGTGCGCGTCGTCCGATTGATGGCGATCAATACGTGCACGCTGAAAAAGTCTGAGTCTAGGAGCTGGAACGCTCCCGCGTAACCGGCAAAGCTACCTGATTGACGGAAGGCAGTCCAGCCGACAGGGGCTGGCACTTAGCCACAACTCAAGGCATGCTAGCCGCCCTTCGGGCGTCAGGCTTATAGTGCACGTCGCGCCAGTCCAGTCAAACCGCAGGATTCCAGTTTGTCTAATGCCACTCCGCAAGCTTCCGTGAGCGCTCCCAGTCCTGCGACCGGCTCGCCCCTGCGCGGAACCCTGAAAGGCGCGCTGGCGACACTCGTTCTGTTGCTGCTCGCCCTGCTGTTCTGGCAGTTGCTGGATCAACTTCGCGAAACCCAGAAACACCAGCGCCAATACACCATCGATTACACCGCCGACCTGGCCGCGCAAGTCAGCCTGAACATGGCGCTCAACGCGCAAATCGCCCTCAACCTGCTACCGATCGTCGAACAACCGCAAAGCGCCGACGAACAGCGGGCGTTACTGCGCAAGCTGCAACAGTCATTACCGGAACTACGCAGCCTGGCGTTGCTCAGCCCCTCCGGGAAAATCCTCAACGACAGCGCCGATGACAGTCAGGACGCCGACTACCTGAGTGATCTGGTCCGGCGCAGTCATGCCCAGGCCCACTACTTCAGCAACGCCGATGACGGTTCGGTGGTGCACCTACTGCTGCATCAAGCCAGCGGCAGCTCCCGAGGCTATTGGGCCCTGCGCCTGACACCGACCTTTTTCTCGACGCTGACCAAACAGAGCGAGGCCGGCATCCGTCCGCTGTGGCTGGTGGAAAACCGCATTAATCGCCAGATCATCAGCCGCGATGATGCCGTGCCCTCCAGCACGCCAGCCGTGCTGACGCCGGATGAATTGGCCAGCAGTGTGCTGACCGTGCCGTTGAGCAGCAGCGACTGGCAAATGCGCGGGTTGTTCGATCGGCAACGGGTGCTCGAAGAGCTGCTGCCGGCGTTCATTGGCAAATGCCTGCTGGGCCTGGCGTTTTCGCTGCTACCGTTCATTGCGCTGCTGAACATGCGCCGCCGCCAACGCCAGTTGAATGAGGGGCGTCGACGCTACCAGGACATTTTCGAAGGCACCGGCGTTGCACTCTGTGTACTCGACGTATCGGGGCTCAAGGGCGCTTTCGACAAGGCGCAGTTGCAGAGCAACGAACAATTGCAGGCCTGGCTTGAGCGCCCGGAACAACGCCGGCAACTGCTTCAGGAGTTGCGCATCACCGAGGTCAACCAGGTTGCCCTGCAACTGCTCAACGTCAATGCTTGCGGGCAGGCCTGGAACCTGTTGATCGACGGCAATGCACAGAACGGCACGGCCATTGGCAATCAAGTGCTCGAAGCGGTGTTTAACCAGCAGCGACAGCTTGAGCTGGAAATCAAACTGCAGGGTGCCAACGACCGCGATCAGCACTTGTGGCTGGTCCTGCGCCTGCCGGTCGATCAGAACGACTATAAAGCGGTGATCCTGAGCATTACCGACATCACCAGCCGCAAGCTGATCGAGCTGTCACTGCTGGAACGCGAAGGATTCTGGTCCGATGTGGTGCGCACCGTGCCGGATCACCTGTACGTGCAGGACGTAATCAGCCAGCGGATGATTTTCAGCAACCACCACCTGGGCCAGACCCTCGGATACGACCCTACCGAACTGCATCAGATGGGTGAGTATTTCTGGGAAATCCTGCTGCACCCCGAGGATGCCGATTTCTACCATCGCTCGCGCCAGATCCAGCGTCAGGCGGGTTACAGCCAATTGATGCAGTGCCAACTGCGCTTCCGTCATCGTGATGGCAAATGGCGGCGGTTCGAGATTCGTGAACAGGCCCTGGCACGGGACAAGCACAATCAGGTCACGCGCATCATCGGGGTGGCGAAGGACATCACCGATCAGATCGAAGCCAGTGAATCGTTGCGCGACAGCGAACAGCGTTACCGGATGCTCGCCGAAAGCATCAGCGACGTGATTTTCTCCACCGACAGCAAACTGTCGCTCAACTACGTCAGCCCTTCGGTGCAAGCCGTGCTGGGTTATGACGCAGAGTGGATCTTCCAGAACGGCTGGCAATCGATCGTCGCCAACCCGCAACAACTGACCGGCATCTTCACCTTGATGGACCGGGTCAGCAAAGCGCTGGATAAACCCGAGCAACTGGCACTGTTGCGCAGCCAGGTGCAGACCCAACTGTTCCTGTTCGATTGCCTGCGCGCCGATGGCCGCAAGATTCCCATCGAGTTGCGACTGGTGCTGGTCTGGGACGAACACGGCGCGTTTGAAGGCGTGCTGGGGGTCGGTCGTGACATCAGCCAGCAACGCCGCGCCGAGAAAGACCTGCGCATGGCGGCCACGGTGTTTGAACACTCGACCTCGGCGATTCTGATCACCGACCCGGCCGGTTACATCGTTCAGGCCAACGAAGCGTTCAGTCGCGTCAGCGGCTATGCCGTGGAACAAGTGCTCGACCAGTTACCGAACATGCTGACTGTCGACGAGCAGCAGGACGCTCATCTGCGCTACGTGCTCAAGCAACTGCATCAGAACAGTACGTGGGAAGGCGAAGTCTGGCTCAAGCGCCGCAACGGCGAGCACTACCCGGCCTGGGTCGGAATCACGGCGGTGCTGGACGACGAAGGCGACCTGGCCAGTTATGTGTGCTTCTTCAGCGACATCAGCGAGCGCAAGGCCAGTGAACAGCGGATTCACCGCCTCGCCTACTACGACGCCCTGACTCATCTTCCCAACCGCACGCTGTTCCAGGATCGCCTGCACACGGCGCTGCAATCGGCGGACCGGCAGAAGTCATGGGTGGTGCTGATGTTCCTCGACCTCGACCGTTTCAAGCCGATCAACGATTCCCTCGGCCACGCCGCCGGCGACCGCATGCTCAAGGAAATGGCCACGCGCCTGCTCGGCTGCGTCGATGATGACGACACCGTGGCTCGCATGGGTGGCGACGAATTCACCTTGCTGCTGCAACCCCGGGTCAACCGCGAAATCGCGCTGAACCGGGCGATCCATGTGGCGGAACAGATTCTGGCCAGCCTGGTGAAACCCTTTGTACTGGAGGGCCGCGAGTTCTTCGTCACGGCCAGTATCGGCATCGCCCTGAGCCCGCAGGACGGCAATGAACTCAGCCAATTGATGAAAAATGCCGACACGGCGATGTACCACGCCAAGGAACGCGGCAAGAACAACTTCCAGTTTTATCAGGCGGACATGAACGCCAGCGCACTGGAACGCCTGGAGCTGGAAAGTGATCTGCGACACGCCCTGGAACAGAACGAATTCGTGCTGTATTACCAGCCGCAATTCAGCGGCGACGGCAAACGCTTGACCGGTGCCGAAGCCCTGTTGCGCTGGAGTCATCCACGACGCGGGCTGGTGCCGCCGGGGGATTTCATTCCGGTGCTCGAAGAGCTCGGCCTGGTGGTGGATGTCGGCGACTGGGTCATCGGCGAAGCGTGCCGCCAGCTCAAGACCTGGCACCAGACGAAAGTCCGCGTGCCAAAAGTATCGGTGAACATCTCGGCGCGGCAGTTCTCCGACGGCCAGTTGGGCACGCGGATCGCCACCATCCTCAAGGAAACCGGCCTGCCGCCGGCGTGCCTGGAGCTGGAGCTGACCGAAAGTATCCTGATGCGCGAAGTCAGCGAGGCGATGCAGATTCTCGCCGGGTTGAAAAACCTAGGTCTGAGCATTGCGGTCGATGACTTCGGCACCGGCTACTCATCGCTCAACTATCTCAAGCAGTTCCCGATCGACGTTCTGAAAATCGACCGCACGTTTGTCGATGGCCTGCCGTCCGGTGAACAGGATGCGCAAATTGCCCGGGCGATCATCGCCATGGCACACAGCCTGAACCTGGCGGTGATCGCCGAGGGCGTGGAAACCCAAGAGCAACTCGACTTCCTGCGCGAGCATGGTTGCGATGAGGTTCAGGGCTATCTGTTCGGCCGGCCGATGCCACCCAGCCGCTTTGAAGCACAGTTCAGCAATGATGCCCTCTTCATGCTCGACTGAAGTCCTGCTGAGAGGCTGATGACCCCATCGCGAGCAAGCTCCCTCCCACAGTGGATCTTCAGTGTTCGCGCATTTTATGTACACCCGAGAACTTGTGGGAGCGGGCTTGCCCGCGATGAGGCCTGCATGATCACCGCTGATCCCTTCATGAAGCCCACTTGTCTGCGACATGATGTCGTTTCATATGCCATCCAAAACCCGTTGGGTTAGAATGCCCCCCTTTTCTGCCCCCGATCCTTGAGGACCGCCATGTTCAGCCGTGATTTGACTATTGCCAAGTACGACGCCGATCTTTTTGCCGCCATGGAGCAAGAAGCTCAGCGCCAGGAAGAACACATCGAGCTGATCGCTTCGGAAAACTACACCAGCCCAGCGGTGATGGAGGCTCAAGGCTCGGTTCTGACCAACAAGTACGCCGAAGGCTACCCGGGCAAGCGCTACTACGGTGGTTGCGAGTACGTCGACGTCGTTGAGCAGTTGGCCATCGACCGTGCAAAAGAACTGTTCGGCGCCGATTACGCCAACGTTCAGCCGCACGCCGGTTCGCAAGCCAACAGCGCCGTTTACCTGGCCCTTCTGTCGGCTGGCGACACCATCCTGGGCATGAGCCTGGCCCACGGTGGTCACCTGACCCACGGCGCCAGCGTTTCGTCCTCCGGCAAGCTGTACAACGCCATCCAGTACGGCATCGACGCCAACGGCCTGATCGACTACGACGAAGTCGAGCGCCTGGCGGTTGAACACAAGCCAAAAATGATCGTAGCCGGTTTCTCTGCTTACTCGCAGATCCTCGACTTCCCGCGCTTCCGTGCAATCGCCGACAAGGTTGGCGCCTACTTGTTCGTCGACATGGCCCACGTGGCCGGTCTGGTCGCCGCTGGCGTCTACCCGAACCCGGTGCCATTCGCTGACGTCGTGACCACCACCACGCACAAGACCCTGCGCGGTCCACGTGGCGGCCTGATCCTGGCTCGCGCCAATGCCGACATCGAGAAGAAGCTGAACTCCGCGGTATTCCCGGGCGCCCAAGGTGGCCCGCTGGAGCACGTGATCGCCGCTAAAGCGATCTGCTTCAAGGAAGCACTGCAGCCTGAGTTCAAGACCTACCAGCAACAAGTGGTGAAAAACGCCAAGGCCATGGCCGGCGTGTTCATCGAACGCGGTTTCGACGTCGTTTCCGGCGGTACTGAAAACCACCTGTTCCTGCTGTCGCTGATCAAGCAGGAAATCTCCGGTAAAGACGCCGACGCCGCTCTGGGCAAAGCATTCATTACCGTGAACAAGAACTCCGTACCAAATGATCCACGCTCCCCGTTCGTCACCTCCGGTCTGCGCTTCGGCACTCCGGCTGTGACCACTCGCGGCTTCAAGGAAGCCGAGTGCAAGGAACTCGCCGGCTGGATCTGCGACATCCTGGCTGACCTGAACAACGAAGCGGTGATCGACGCCGTTCGTGAGAAGGTCAAGGCCATCTGCAAGAAGTTGCCGGTTTACGGCGCTTGATAGCAGCAGCTTGAATAAACCCGGCCTGACAGCCGGGTTTTTTTTGCCTGTTATTTTTGCACCCCTGCAAACTTCGACACTTCTCTAATTGAAAACTACTGAAACATCAAAGCCCAAAAACAACTACTCATTCCCGCCCCTCGACTGTTAGCTTAATAACCAGCCGACAACTTCGGCCAACTTTACAAATTAAAACTACACACAGGGAATGAACAACATGAGCCAAAACAAAGAGCGATCCTTTATTGCCACAATGACAACCAGCCATGGCAACTTGCATTTACCAGGCATCACCCACGGCAAAACAACACGCATCAAAAAACTTGATTTTGACACGTGGTCTTTCGAAGCCAATATGGACGTATCCAGTTATCTTTGCGTTAAAGCAAACACTGCACCCAAGCAGCTAAAATTCGAGTTTCATTGCATCGACGACTATTACTCAATTTATCTGATCACTGACGGCCCGTATCACCAGTATGCACTGAGTAATGAAGACAAAGACTTCATCAGCGCCTTCCGCCCTGACCATGACCAGACAACCTTTAACTTGCTAGATAAAAACGGAAACGTCATAACCCTCGACCAGATCGACAACGACACTCCGACACTCCGGATTCAGACTCGGGGCGGCCGGACGCTCAGCGTACGGGGCAATACAGCGGTAGGCGGCCTGGTTTGTACAGGCAAAGTCAAAGCACAGCCTCTGGACTTCAAACTTGAAATACTGACCCGAGGCACTCTCTGAGTCATTCTCCCGACCTGCCAATATTGAACGAAAAAAAAATCAACATGGACGAACTAAAATCAAGCATGGACAGCCTGAAATGAAAACCGACCGACAACTATCTTTCACCGCAACCTTTGGCACAGAAACAACGTTATTGAATTTCCTGGACATCGCACTTGGCAAACGGGCAATAGTCAACTCAGGACTTGCCAGCGGTGGATTTTTCACTGGAAAGCGTCAAAGCCGGGATGATTCACACTTAATTGGTTTTCGCCCTGATGTCCCGGTAGACGCCAAACCTCGCCTACAGCTTTATTTCAGGCATACGCAGCGTCATTACAGGCTCTATGTCCGAACAGCAGGGGATTATTATGGAAAATGCCTCAGCATGAGTGACAACGGATTACTTGGGGCATTCCCTTCTGATGACTCGAACGTCTTTGCGCTGAGAGACGAACGCGGAAACATGCTGACCCTTGATACTATAAAAAGTGAATCGCTCAGTATTTATCTGCAGCCGAAGGAGTCTGGACTTCTACATCAACACAAAGAGCATGATTCAACCTATCTTTATGTCGCAGACAAAGGGGATTCCCCTTGGCTTTCAATCTGCACATCCTGGAAAGAAATGCCCCTTACGTCAGCAGCCCCGATGAGGTCTGACGATCCAGGCATTCAATACCGTTGAGCGGCGGCGGACGTCCCCTCCCGACTCAAAACCGGGAGGTGCATAGTCGGGGTGAGGCGGTGATCACCGCCGCCTCACCTGAAAACAACCCAAATTCTGCACACTACTGCGCTGCCACCCGTGCAAATCCTTCGCGAATCTTCTCTTGCGGCAAGTCATCGGCAATGAACACGATCACGCTTTCGCGGGCCTCATCGTCTGCCCACTCGGTATCCCAATCGAAACCATACAGTTTCAGCACACCCTGAAACACCATGCGTCGAGACTCACCGAGGATGTTCAATACGCCTTTGTAGCGCAGCAGTTGCTTGCCATGCTCTTCGAGCAATTCATTCATGAACTCGCTGAGCTTGTCGATATCCAGCGGTTTGTCGGTGCGCAGCACCAGGCTGGAGATGCGGTCGATGGATGGCGCCTTGCTTACCGGACGCAGACTCACGCCACCGCCAAGGTCGGCATTCAGATTAAAACCGCGCACGTCGAGCAATTCAGCCAGATCGATCTGGCCGTGATCGACCACGCGGATCGGCGCACGCCGGTTGATACGGGTCAGGCGTTCACTCAATGCGCTGAAGGTCGGCTCATCCACCAGATCGCGCTTGCTCACCAGCAAGCGGTCTGCGAAACCGATTTGCGCCTGGGCAATGGTTTGAGCCAGGTGCGTGTCGGCATGCGCCGCGTCGACCAGGGTGATGATGCCGTCGAGGAGGTAGCGTTCACGCAGTTCTTCGTCGATGAAGAACGTTTGCGCCACCGGAGCCGGGTCCGCCAGGCCAGTGCATTCGATCACCAGGCGATCGAAGGCGATGTCGCCGCTGTCCAGGCGTTCGAGCAACAGGTACAGCGCCTTGGTCAGGTCGGTGTGGATGGTGCAGCAGACGCAGCCGTTGGACAGCGTCATGACTTGTACCGGCTCGTCGCCCAACAGTTGGGTATCAATACCAGCATCACTGAATTCGTTTTCGATCACGGCTATTTTCAGGCCGTGCTCTGCTTTCAACAGGTGACGCAACAGCGTGGTCTTGCCGGCGCCAAGGAAGCCGCTGAGGATCGTGACGGGGATGGGAGAGGACAAACTGAATCTCCTGCTTCATAAAATAAAAAGTGAACACAAAAACAAATGTGGGAGCGGGCTTGCCCGCGATAGCGATTTACCATTCAACATCAATGCTGACTGATAGTCCGTCATCGCGGGCAAGCCCGCTCCCACAGGGGTTGCATCAATCTGGCTGTCGGATCAACAGCACTTCGGCCCACCCTTGCCACCGTAACGCGCTTCCTGACGTTCGCGGAAGAACATCTCGTAGCTCATCACCGGTTTGTCCGGGTGTTTGGTTTGCATATGCTCGACGTAGGTGTCGTAGTCGGGCATGCCGACCATCAGGCGCGCGGCCTGACCGAGGTATTTACCGAGACGACTCAGGTCATTGAACATGTTTGCAATCCTCGATTACGCGTCAGGCAGGGCGTGGAATGGCGATTCTTTATCCGTGCGCTCTTTTTTACCCCAGGAGGCAATGCCGACCTTGAGTGCATAGAACAGGATGCTGAATACCACGAACAGGAACAGCGCCGTCAGCGTAGCGTTGGTGTAGGCATTGAAGATCACGTGCTGCATCTGCGTGATGTCCTTGGCCGGGGCGAGGATCTGACCGTTGGCCAGCGCATCGCTGTACTTCTTGGCCAGCGACAGAAAGCCGATCGCCGGGTTGGCGTCGAACAGCTTGATGAAGCCTGCGGTGGTGGTGCAGATCAGCAGCCAGACCGCTGGCACCAACGTCACCCAGATGTAGCGCTGGCGTTTCATTTTGATCAGCACAACGGTGCCGAGCATCAGCGCGATACCGGCCAGCATCTGGTTGGAGATGCCGAACAGCGGCCACAAGGTGTTGATGCCACCCAACGGATCGATGACGCCCTGATACAGCAACCAACCCCACATCGCTACACAACCGGCGGTGGCGATCAGGTTGGCGGTCCAGGATTCCGTACGTTTCAGCGCCGGCACGAAAGAGCCCAGCAAATCCTGAAGCATGAAACGACCGGCACGGGTACCGGCGTCGACAGCCGTCAGGATGAACAGCGCTTCGAACAGGATCGCAAAGTGGTACCAGAACGCCATGGTGTTTTCACCCGGCAGGACACTGTGCAGGATCTGCGCGATACCGACCGCCAGGGTCGGCGCACCACCGGCACGGGCCAGGATGGTGGTTTCGCCGATGTCATGGGCCACGGCTTGCAGGGCTTCCGGGGTAATGGCAAAACCCCAGCCGCTGACCGCTTGCGCCACCGCTACCACATCACCGCCGACCACGGCCGCCGGACTGTTCATCGCGAAGTACACGCCTGGTTCGATCACCGAGGCCGCAACCATGGCCATGATCGCCACGAAGGACTCCATCAGCATGCCGCCGTAACCGATGTAACGGGCGTTGGTTTCGTTATCCAGCAGTTTCGGCGTGGTGCCGGAAGAGATCAGCGCGTGGAAACCCGAGACCGCGCCACAGGCGATGGTGATGAACAGGAACGGGAACAGACCGCCCTTCCACACCGGGCCGGTGCCGTCGATGAACTGGGTCAGCGCGGGCATTTTCAGCTCGGGCATGGTCACCAGAATGCCGATCGCGAGGGCGACGATGGTGCCGATTTTCAGGAAGGTCGACAGGTAGTCACGCGGGGCCAGAATCAGCCACACCGGTAACACGGCGGCCACAAAACCGTAGCCGATCAACATCCAGGTAATCTGAATGCCGGTGAAGCTGAACGCCTTGGCCCAGACCGGGTCAGCGGCAATCTGCCCGCCCAGCCAGATCGAACCGAGCAGCAGCAACACGCCGACCACGGAGATTTCACCGATGCGGCCCGGGCGGATGTAGCGCATATAGATGCCCATGAACATCGCGATCGGGATGGTCGCCATCACCGTGAAAATGCCCCAAGGGCTTTCAGCCAGGGCTTTCACGACGATCAGTGCCAGCACCGCGAGGATGATGATCATGATCAGGAAGCAGCCAAACAGTGCGATGGTGCCCGGGATGCGGCCCATTTCTTCACGGACCATGTCGCCCAGGGACCGACCGTTGCGGCGGGTCGACATGAACAACACCATGAAGTCCTGAACAGAACCGGCCAGCACCACGCCCGCGATTATCCACAGAGTACCCGGCAGGTAACCCATCTGCGCCGCCAATACCGGACCGACCAGAGGACCAGCGCCAGCGATGGCCGCGAAGTGGTGGCCGAAAAGAATGTGTTTGTTGGTCGGCACGTAGTCCAGACCATCATTATTGAGTACGGCGGGGGTCGCCCGTCGCGGGTCGAGTTGCATCACATTGTTAGCGATGAACAGACTGTAGTAGCGATACGCAACCAGATATATGGCCACCGCCGCGACCACAATCCACAAGGCGTTGATTGCCTCTCCGCGGCGCAGTGCCACTACCCCAAGTGCGCACGCACCGACGATTGCCAGCAGCAGCCAGGGTAAGTGGCTTAGCAGGCTATTATTATTTTTCATTTTATGATTCCAGCCAGAGTGGACAAGAAAGAAAGCCACCCCGAGTTTAGCTCTCCTGACGGCAAAGGCCATACCCCAACATTGGTCTAAACGCCTGTCTGCGCTGGCAGGCTTTGATATTGCGGGTCTATAGTCAGCGTACCTTTTCGAGGATTACGCCATGAGCGAGCACGCCGCCGATCGCCGCCGCTTCAAACGTATCGCGTTCGATGCCAAAACCGAGTTGAGCCAAGGGGAATACATCTGGCCGGTGAAGCTGATCGACCTGTCGCTCAAGGGACTGCTGATCGAGAAGCCCGAGCCGTGGCTGGGAAATCGAGAGTGGCATTTCCTGGTCGATATTCACCTCACCGATGACGTTGCCATCAAGATGGATGTGCAACTGACCCACGATGATCATGGCCAGCTTGGCTTCGTCTGCAAACACATCAGCCTGGAATCGATTGAACGCCTGCGGCGGTTGATTGAACTCAACGTGGGAGACTCGCAAGAGCTGGAACGTGAGCTGGGGGCGTTGATCGAGATCTGAATTCACCCCCGGCTCCTACAGGAATTGCGGGTTACTCGAACAACGCGTCCAGTGCCTGTTCCAGACGGGTCACTGCAATTATCTGCAACCCCGGCGGTGATTCTTTCGGCGCATTGCCCTTGGGCACGATGGCGCGCTTGAAGCCGTGCTTGGCGGCTTCTTTCAGGCGTTCCTGACCGCTTGGCACCGGGCGCACTTCGCCCGACAGGCCGACTTCGCCAAACACCAACAGATCATGCGGCAGTGGCCGGTTACGCAAACTGGACATGACGGCCGCCATCAACGCCAGGTCTGATGCTGTTTCCAGCACCTTCACCCCGCCCACCACATTGAGGAATACGTCCTGATCGTGGGTCGGAATGCCGCCATGACGGTGTAAAACCGCGAGCAGCATCGCCAGGCGATTCTGATCCAGCCCCAGTGTTACCCGGCGCGGGTTGGCCAAATGACTGTCGTCCACCAAGGCCTGGACTTCCACCAGCATCGGTCGTGTGCCTTCCCACGTAGCCATGACCACACTGCCCGGTACTTCTTCCTGAGCGCGAGTGAGAAAAATCGCCGAGGGATTGGAGACTTCTTTCAAGCCCTTGTCGGTCATGCCGAACACACCCAATTCGTTAACTGCGCCAAAACGGTTTTTCACCGCCCGCAGCAAACGCAGACGCCCATCGGATTCGCCTTCGAAATACAGAACGGTGTCGACCATGTGCTCCAGCACGCGCGGACCGGCCAGAGCACCTTCTTTGGTCACGTGGCCGACCAGGAAAATCGCCGTGCCGCTTTGCTTGGCATAACGCACCAGCAGCGCTGCGCTCTCGCGAACCTGCGAGACACCGCCCGGTGCCGATTGCAGTTGTTCGGTGAAGATCGTCTGGATCGAGTCGATCACCATGACCTTGGGTTTTTCCACCCGGGCCGTGGCGATGATGGTTTCGATGCAGGTTTCGGTCATCACCCGCAGTTGGTCCTGCGGCAAACCCAGCCGGCGGGCGCGCATGGCCACTTGTTGCTGCGATTCTTCGCCGGTGACGTACAGCGCCGGCATGCTTTTGGCGAGGTTGCACAAGGTTTGCAACAGGATGGTCGATTTGCCGATGCCCGGGTCACCGCCGATCAGCACCACCGAACCGTCGACCAGGCCACCGCCCAGCACCCGATCGAGTTCACTGGAGGCTGTGGAAAACCGCGGTACTTCTTCGACACTGACTTCGGCCAGTGTCTTGATCTGGGCCTGCTGACCGGTCCAGCCAGTGCGACCGCTCGGGGCGGCGGCGCCACCGCTTTCCACCATGGTTTCGGTCAGCGTGTTCCAGGCCCCGCACTCGCCGCATTGGCCGGCCCACTTGGGGAAGGTTGAGCCACACTCGGTGCAGCCGTACATGCGCTTGGCCTTGGCCATCTGAACTCCCGGCAAAAACCGCGATGATAGCTCAGCTGACACCGATCAGCGCGGCGCGGCGGTACGGATTTCGCCGCTGGCCAGACGCGTGGCGCTGTTGCCTAACGGATCTTCGGCGTTCAGGTCCGCGCCTTTGGCCTTGAGTGCATCGAGCAACTCGGCACGTTTGAACAATCCGGCGTACATCGCCGCAGTCTGCCCCGCGCCGTTGCGCTGGTCCGGACTGCAACCGGCCGACAACAAGGTCCGGGCGATTTGCACTTCGCCTTTGAAAATCGCCCCCATCAATGCCGTGTTGCCTCGCTGATCCTGAGCACAGGCATCCGCGCCGGCGGCGAGCAAGCGATCGACTGCGCCGGTCTGGCCGTGATAAGCCGCCAGTATCAGCGCGGTATAACCCTTGCCATCGCGGGTATCGAGCGAGTATCCAGCCTCGATGAACGTGTCGAGCATTGGCACATCACCACGGCGGGCGGCGTCGAAGTAGTAATCCTGCAATTGAGCAGACAGCGCGGCCGCATCGTCACTTGTGGAGGAAAAGGCACTGGTCGAAAGCAACGCCAGCACCAGAAACAGATAATCACGCATCGCAATCTCCTTGGCTCGACGGGACCTCACCCGAGGTCCCGCTTTTCAGGCAAACGCGGTCAGTCGACCAGGTTGGCCGCCAGCGCCTTGACCCGGCTCAGGTCACCCTTGGCCACCTTGGTCACGCCCGTCCCGTATTCCGGGTCGGCCTTGTAGAGGAACGACAGGATGATGTGCTTGCTCTCGTCATCGGTTGTCGCGAGCGAACCGCCAAAACTCTCGATCAGGTCATTTCGCTCTTTTTTGCTGAAGGAGCGATACAGATCACCAGCCTGCTTGAAGTTTTGCTCGCGCTGGATCTTCGCCTGCTGGGTGCTGCCCGTCAGCGCCGATTGGCTGTAGCGCGCGGCTTGCGGTTCTTCGCGGGGCATTAGACGACTCGGCTGATAATTCACGCCTGTACTGCTTTGACCGATGTTCATCGCGCCGTCCTGATTACCGTTATTCACGGCAACTTTTGGCGCATTGATCGGCAACTGCAGCGCATTGGCGCCCAGACGATAGAGTTGCGTATCGGCGTAGGAGAACACTCGCCCTTGCAATAAGCGATCTTCCGAAGGCTCGATACCGGGAACAAGATTGGCGGGGGCCATGGCGACTTGTTCGGTTTCCTGGAAGACATTCGAAGGATTACGATTCAAGACCATTTGTCCAACTTTTCGTTCAGGAACTCCGGGCCAGATCTTGGTCGCGTCCAATGGATCGAAATCAAACTTGTACAGATCTTGTGATTTTACAACCTGAACGTACAAGTCCCACTTCGGAAAATCGCCCTTGTTAATATGCGCAACCAAGTCATTTGTCATATGACTGTAATCTTTACCTTGAACTTCTGTCACGGACTTTGGATCGAGATTATTAATCCCCTGCAAACTCTTCCAGTGAAACTTCACGTAGTGCACATCGCCTTTGGCGTTAACTAACTTGTAGGCGTGCACACCGTTGCCATCCATTTCCCGATAACTGGCGGGAGTACCAGAGTTGGAATACAGTTCGGTCAGGGTGCGAGTGGCTTCCGGGACATGGGAAAAAAAGTCGAAACGCCGCGAATCATCGTCGAGGTTGGTGCGAGGGTCTGGTTTAAACGCATGGACCATGTCTGGAAACTTGATCGCGTCACGGATGAAGAAGGTCGGGAAATTGTTGCCCACCAAGTCCCAGTTGCCGTCGGCGGTGTAGAACTTGGTGGCGAAACCGCGAGGGTCGCGCAGGGTTTCCGGCGAATGGTTGCCATGAACAACGGCGGAGAAACGCACGAACACCGGTGTGCTCTGGCCACCAGCAAACACTTTCGCCTTGGTCAGGTCGCTCAGGTCATTGGTCACGGTGAACGTGCCATGGGCCCCGGTGCCACGAGCATGCACCACACGCTCAGGAATGCGCTCACGGTCAAAGCGCTGCAGCTTCTGGATCAGTTGCACGTCCTGCAACAGCACCGGGCCAGTGGCACCCGCGGTTTGTGAGTTCTGGTTATCCCCCACGGCAGCACCGTTATCGCGGGTCAGTGTTGCAGCATGGACGGAGAAGGACAGTAGAGTGGCGGTTAAAACGCCAAAGGTACGCCGATGGGGAAAAGTCCCCGGGCCGATGGTCGAAGTCATATCAGGTTCCTCTGTTTTCAAGACGCACTCCCAGTGCGTGGACCAGAGGCTAGGGACCGAAGCAGTAAAACTTAAATAGAAATATCGCAACGTGACGATTCAGAATTTTATGTCGCCAATCAGTTACTTAACGCGTATTTTGCGCGCGATTGCTGGCACTTTGCCTTTTAATTACCGGCAAACAGGTCAATTACATCGAGCATTGTAATTAGGTGTTTCGAGCACGAGTCGTTTTGCTGATTTACACTGCGTTCACCAACCTCATCTGTAACAAGGAAATAACCTATGGGCGTGATAAGTGAGTTCAAGGCCTTCGCGGTCAAAGGTAATGTGATCGACATGGCGGTCGGTATCATCGTCGGCGCGGCCTTCGGCAAGATCGTTACGTCGTTTGTCGGTGACGTGGTCATGCCGCCCATTGGCCTGTTGATCGGCGGGGTCGACTTCAGTGATCTGGCCATTACGCTTAAGGCCGCCGAAGGCAACGCCCCGGCCGTGGTGCTGGCCTACGGCAAATTTATCCAGAGCATGATTGACTTCGTCATTGTCGCGCTCGCGATTTTCATGGGGATCAAAGCGATCAACCAACTGAAGCGCGAAGAGGCCGCCGCCCCGACACTGCCGCCGGTTCCGAGCAAGGAAGAAGAGTTGTTGAGCGAAATCCGCGACCTTCTCAAAGCCCAGAACAATCGGCCCTGACAGGCTGGCTGCAACAAGAAACGGCGCCTTTGGGGCGCCGTTTTTTTTACCAGAAGTTTTCCACAGCCACTTGGCCGGGTCGTCGACTGAGGCTCAAGTGCATGTCACGCTGTTTGAGCAATTTACGCGTGTCATCGATCATCTGCGGATTGCCACACAACATGACCCGCGAATGCTCGGCCGTCAGCGCCACGCCTGCTGCCCGTTCCAGCTCGCCATTTTCGATCAGCGTAGTGATCCGTCCATTCAGGGCGCCAGGGTGTTGCTCGCGAGTGACGGTGGCGATGAACTGCAACTTGTGGGCGTATTCGGCCAGATAATCGCGTTGCCCCAACTCGGCGATCAGCGCCTGATAAGCCAGTTCCCGGGCTTCGCGTACGCTATAGACGAGGAGGATGCGCTCGAATTTCTCCCACACTTCGAAGTCCTGCAGGATCGACAGAAACGGAGCAATGCCGGTGCCTGTGGATAACAACCAGAGGTCACGCCCATCGACAAAGCGGTCAGGGGTCAAATAACCAAAGGCCTGGCGGTCGACCAGTAAAGTATCGCCGACGTCCAGGCGACTCAGCTCGCTGGTGAACTCCCCGCCTGGCACCACAATGGAGAAGAACTCGAGAAACTCGTCATAGGGTGAGGACACCATCGAATAGGCGCGCCAGACCGTACCGCCATTCGCCTTGGTAACGCCTAGCCGGGCAAACTGCCCCGCCCTGAATCGAAAGCCCGGATCCCGGGTAACCCGCAGGGTAAAGAGATTCGGGGTCAACGGCTGGACGTCGAGCAAGGTTTGGCGAGTGAACTTTTCGGCACTGGCGGTCATGGGTCGCTCCATTGAACTGATACCGCCAGTGTCGCGCAAAGCAGATGATGTAAACACTGATAATTTGTAGTGTCTTTAGAAATGAGATCCGCTGTTAGTCGCACTGAGTTGTACAACTGCTTATACATCGTCAATGACATATGAAAACTTGTACAAAAAACAATAAATAGAATTACATCTACCATGCTAGATAGTTTTATCTGCGCGCCCCAAAGCTAAGAACCAGATATGCACTTCCGATAGTTTTCAAGAGCAAAAAATTGCAGCGCTTATGTAGGATTACTCCTACACTCGGCACGTGCTGGATCTCGGATCCAAACATGCACCCCCAAGATGTTCGCATGGAGTTACCGCAATGAAAATGTGGAAGGAGTCACAGTTACGACAGATATACGATGCCAAGGAAATTAAATCCGCCTATGAAATCTCACTCGATCTGATCCAGTGTCTTGGTTTCAATTTCTGTGCTTTTTCAATTACATCCTCCGCGGACGGGCTTAATTGCGACACGGTAAATTTTAACAATTACCCGCCCGATTGGAACACGAAGTATGAACATGAACATTTTGGTGACATAGATCCAATACTAGCTCATTGCAATCAATCAGAGCTGCCAATTCTTTGGGAGGATGAGGTCTTTTCAAAGGCTCCTCAGTTGAGACAGGCGCAAAAAAAACAAGGCTTGCAGTATGGCTGGTCACAATCGTTACACGACGGTAGCGGTCTGCGCAGTATGTTTAGCCTGGCCAGAAGCAGCACCCCGATCACTGCCGAGGAACTGTATGGACATCTGGGTTACGTCATTTTCATCAACCACCATATGCATGATCTCGCGGCTCAAAAACTGCGGCATCGCCTGCCGACAGCCTGCACACCTCATTTGTCGACGCGTGAAGTCGAAATCCTGAAATTGTCGGCCGACGGCAAGACCGCCTATGAATGCTCCAGAATTCTCAGCATCAGCGAACGCACCATCAATTTCCATGTGCGCAGCGCTATCCAGAAGTTTGGCGTGAACAACAAGATTGCAGCGGTGATAAAGGCGGTGAGGACGGGCGCCATCTGAATCCACCCGGTTCATGGAAAACCCGCGAGTAATCCAACCGAAAAAAAAGTACCATTTGCGGTCCCCCCTGAGTGATGACGTGTTTAACATCTCGTCGATGTGCACTCGGACGGTCCCGCCCGCTACAACGCCTTCGGCAGCGGGACACCACACCCGTTGACTACCCAGAGCCCCGCCTCATGCCCCTGCTCGAAACGCCCTTCGCCCAACTCGATCTGATCCGTCAGCCAGAGCAGCAGAACGAACCGCTGCAAGCTTTCGATGCGGCTGACGAATACCTGCTCAACCATCTGGCTGAACAACACCCCACGGCTGAGACTCGGGTATTGGTGCTCAACGACAGTTTTGGCGCGCTGGCTGCCAGCCTCGCGGGCAAGGTCCGGGTCATCAGCAACGGCGACTCGTTCCTGGCCTTTCAGGGACTGGAGAAAAACCTGATCCGTAACGGCCAGGCGTTTGACGCGGTGCCCCATGTGCCTGCCAGCGAAGTGCTCAGTGGCCCGTTTGACCGGGTATTGATCCGCGTACCGAAAACCCTGGCGTTGCTGGAGGAACAATTGATTCGCCTGCAAAGCCAACTGGCGCCGGGCGCCCAGGTGATTGCGGCGGCGATGGTCAAGCATCTGCCACGTGCTGCCGGTGATCTGCTGGAACGCTACATCGGCCCGGTGCAAGCCTCCCTGGCGGTGAAAAAGGCCCGGCTATTGATCGCCACACCTGAAGCAAAAGCGCCTGCCGTGTCCCCCTACCCTTCGCGCTACCAACTCGATGACCCGGCCATTGAGCTGCTCAACCATGCCAATGTGTTCTGCCGCGAAGGCCTGGACATCGGCACGCGGGCCTTTCTGCCGCACTTGCCGAAAAACCTTGGCACCGCGCGAGTGGCCGACCTCGGGTGTGGTAATGGCGTGTTGGCCATTGCCAGTGCGCTGCAAAACCCCGAGGCGCAGTACACGTTGGTGGACGAGTCGTTCATGGCGGTGCAATCGGCCGCCGAAAACTGGCACGCGGCGCTGGGTGACAGAGCGGTCGTAGTGCGGGCAGGCGATGGCCTGACGGGGCAAGAACCGCAATCCCTGGACGTAGTGCTGTGCAATCCGCCCTTCCACCAGCAACAAGTCGTCGGCGACTTCCTCGCCTGGCGCATGTTCCAGCAAGCCCGTGAAGCGCTGGTGGTAGGTGGCGCGCTGTACATCGTCGGCAACCGCCACCTGGGTTACCACAGCAAGCTCGCCCGACTGTTCCGTGGCGTCGAGCAAGTGGCCGCCACCCCAAAATTCGTGATTCTCAAAGCCCGCAAATAAGCGCGGGCAAAAAAAACCCTCCACGCGGGAGGGTTGCAAGTCCGTGCCTCCAAGGCAACGGGATGGGATCTTCAGTGTGTGGTCAGCCCCGCAGCATTCATGAACATGCGCATCAGGCTCGCCACAATAAACAGGGTTGCGACGCTACCGACCCAGATCAGGGCCAGCCATCCAAGCCGTTGCCACAGCGGCTTTTTTTCGGCTTCTTCAATGTCGTGCAGGGAATGTTTGCCGTTCATTGCATCGATCCTCAGTCAGATCGATGGCGCCGGTGAGGGCGCCATCGTCGGAACGCCGCCCGGAGCAAGCTCGCTCCCAGGGTGTTAGTGATAACCGTCTTCGTGGGTCACCTTGCCGCGGAACACGTAGT
Source organism: Pseudomonas sp. S2_F03 (assembly GCF_054668335.1). NCBI lineage: Bacteria > Pseudomonadati > Pseudomonadota > Gammaproteobacteria > Pseudomonadales > Pseudomonadaceae > Pseudomonas > Pseudomonas sp. S2_F03. The sequence goes on from NZ_CP162759.1 coordinate 2,098,523, forward strand.
AGCTCCAGAAGGTGTATCCCAGGATGAACGGTATGATGAATAACGTGCCCACCAGCATGAAGCCCTGACTTTGCGGCGGTGCAGCGGCGTCCCAGATCGAGATCGACGGTGGCACGATGTTCGGCCACAGGCTGATGCCCAAACCGCTGTAGCCGAGGAAGATCAGCACCAGCGTCAGCAGGAATGGCGTGTAGTGCGCATTGCGGGCGACGGCGCGGATCAAACCGTACATGGTCACCAGCACCAGAATCGGCACAGGCATGAACCAGAACAGGTTGGGCAACGTGAACCAGCGAGCGGCGATTTCGGCGTGGGCCAATGGCGTCCAGATGCTGACGATACCGATCACCGCCAACACCACGAAGGCCAGCGGCCGTGCCAGGTCGTGCATTTGCGCTTGCAACTTGCCTTCGGTTTTCATGATCAGCCAGGTGCAGCCGAGTAGCGCATAAGCCACCACGAGCGCCACACCGCAAAACAGGGTGAACGGTGTCAGCCAGTCCAGCGAACCACCGGCAAACTGGCGATTGACCACCGGCAACCCATCAATGAAAGCCCCCAACGCCACGCCCTGGAAGAAGGTCGCGGTGACGGACCCACCGATAAATGCCTTGTCCCAGAGATGGCGTTTGTCGTCCCGGGCCTTGAAGCGAAATTCAAAGGCCACACCACGGAAAATCAACCCGATCAGCATCAGGATCAGTGGCAGGTACAACGCCGAAAGCACCACCGAATACGCCAGCGGGAAGGCGCCAAACAATGCCGCGCCGCCCAATACCAGCCAGGTTTCGTTTCCGTCCCACACCGGTGCAACGGTGTTCATCATGACGTCGCGGTCGGTCTTGCCCGGGATGAACGGGAAGAGAATCCCGATGCCCAGGTCGAAGCCGTCCATCACCACGTACATCATGATGCCGAAGATGATGATCACGGCCCAGATCAGCGGAAGATCAATACCCATGACTCAAATCTCCTTGGTCAGGCTGTGGCTGTGGTCGCTTTCACCGCTGTCATCAGCGGCAGACAGCGGACGCGCTGGCGTGCGTTTCTGGCCTGGCCCACCGTCGTTGGTTTCCTTGCCTTCGTCGATCTTCGGCCCTTTGCGCACAAGACGCATCATGTAGCCCAGGCCGGCACCGAACAGCGCGAAATAGACCACGACGAACAGAATCAACGTGATGCTCATCTGCACGAAGCTATGGTTGGAGGAGGCATCCGCCGTGCGCATCAGACCGTAAACCACCCAAGGCTGGCGGCCGATTTCCGTGGTAAACCAACCCGCGAGGATGGCGATCAGACCGGACGGGCCCATCCACAACGCCAGGTAAAGGAACGGTCGCGAGGTGTAAAGCTTGTCGCGTTTGCGCAGCCACAGGCTCCACAAACCGGTGAAGATCATCAGCATGCCCAAGCCGACCATGATCCGGAACGACCAGAACACAATCGTCGAGTTCGGCCGGTCTTCAGGCGGGAACTCCTTGAGCGCCGGCACCTGCTTGTCCAGCGAGTGAGTAAGAATCAGGCTGCCCAGGTACGGAATCTCGACGGCAAATCTGGTTCTTTCTTCTTTCATGTCCGGCCAGCCGAACAGGATCAGTGGGGTCGGCTCATCACCCTTGTTTTCCCAGTGGCCTTCAATCGCAGCGATTTTCGCCGGTTGATGCTTGAGCGTATTGAGGCCGTGGAAATCACCGATGACGGCTTGAATCGGCGCCACGATCAAGGCCATCCACATGGCCATCGAGAGCATGGTGCGGATCGCCGGGTTGTCCTTGCCGCGCAGCAAATGCCAGGCCGCCGAAGAGCCAACGAAAAACGCCGTGGCCACGAACGCTGCGGTCGCCATGTGCATCAGGCGATAGGGGAACGAGGGGTTGAAAATCACCGCCAGCCAGTCGGTTGGAATCACCTGGCCATTAACGATTTCGAAACCCTGAGGCGTTTGCATCCAGCTGTTGGATGCCAAAATCCAGAACGTCGAGATCAGCGTGCCGATGGCCACCATGACCGTGGCGAAGAAGTGCAGTTTGCGTCCGACCTTGTTCCAGCCAAACAACATGACCCCAAGGAAACCCGCTTCGAGGAAGAAAGCCGTCAGGACTTCGTACGTCAGCAATGGCCCGGTCACCGAACCGGCGAAGTCGGAGAAGCGACTCCAGTTTGTGCCGAACTGATACGCCATGACCAACCCGGAGACCACGCCCATGCCGAAGTTGACGGCAAATATTTTCGACCAGAAGTGATACAGGTCACGGTAGGTGTCGTTATGGGTTTTCAGCCACAGACCTTCGAGCACCGCCAGGTAACTCGCCAGGCCAATGGTGATGGCCGGGAACAGAATGTGAAACGAGATGGTAAACGCGAACTGAATTCGGGCGAGATCAAGTGCCTCTAAACCGAACATAAGTCATCCTCTGTCAGGTAATACGGCTGCTGGCTGGAAGCCTGCATCCACGGTTCCCACGGGTATGGAGTGCGGCGAATTCAAATTCGTTCTTTTTTTACAAGCATCGCAACGCAGGGATTCTGGCTGGCCGCCGGATCAATTCCCTGGGGAGTTTTGATCTGGGTCAATCAACGTTGAAAGAGTAGTCCCAATTCTGTTGATGAACCGCGTGGTCTTTTGCCGCGTGACAAGTTGCCTCATGGTATTGGTCACGGGCTGAAATACATTCCATGGTCATAGATAGCCAAAGGTGAATGAAATCGATGTCTGGCTAACGATTTTTTCGCTCATGGCAACTTCCTGTTACAGCTTGGTGATAATCTCGCCGCTCCACTCTCCAGATTTACCTCCAGATGCCCAGCCAAGCGCCCTTGCTGTTACGTCATCATCGCCCTTTCCTTGCGTTCTGGCTGGCCCGGGTGTTTACCGCCAGTGGTTTTCAGATGCTCACCGTGGCCATTGGCTGGAACCTCTACCAACTGACCGGCAACGTGCTCGACCTGGGCTTGGTCGGCTTGGTGGAGTTCGCACCGCGCGTGCTGTTCATGCTGCACACCGGGCATGTCGCCGACCGCTATGACCGGCGCAAAGTCGCTGCGATCTGTCAGTCCTTGCAAGCGCTGATCGCCTTGTCCCTGGCCATTGGCAGCGCGACCGATCATGTCACCCGGGAAATGATCTTCATCCTCGCGTTTCTGCTGGGTGCCGCGCGATCTTTCGAAATGCCCACCACTCAAGCCCTGTTGCCGAGCATCGTGCCCAGTGCGCTGTTTCCTCGCGCGGTGGCCGCCGCACAATCGGCGCAACAGTCAGCCACCATCGTCGCCCCGGCGCTCGGGGGGTTGCTCTATGCCTTCGGCAGCGTCTGGGTGTATGGCCCGACGGTGATCCTCTACATCATTGCGTGCGTGCTGATGCTCAACCTGCCGGCCCGGCAAACGCCGTTGAACAAGGGCAAGGCAACCCTCGACTCGCTGCTGGCGGGCATCCGCTTCATCCGCAGTCGCCCGGACATTCTCGGGGCGATTTCTCTGGATCTGTTTGCCGTGCTGCTCGGTGGCGCGACGGCGCTGCTGCCGGTTTTTGCCAAAGACATCCTGCTGACCGGCCCGTGGGGGCTAGGCCTGCTGCGTTCCGCGCCGGCAGTCGGAGCGCTGTTGATGTCGCTGTTCCTGGCGCGATTTGCGGTTGAACGCAACGTCGGACGCGTGATGTTCACGGCTGTCGGGGTGTTCGGCGTGGCCACCATCGCGTTCGGTCTCTCGACTTCGTTCTGGTTCTCACTCGCGGTGCTGGTGGTGCTGGGCGCGGCAGACATGATCAGCATGGTGATCCGCGCCTCGTTCGTGCAATTGGAAACACCGGACGAAATGCGCGGCCGGGTCAGCGCCGTCAACGGTTTGTTCATCGGCGCTTCGAACCAGTTGGGCGAGTTCGAATCCGGCCTGACCGCCCACTGGTTCGGCACCGTGCCGGCAGTGGTCATGGGCGGGATCGGCACATTGGTGGTGACCGGGACCTGGGTGAAACTGTTCCCGACCTTGGCCAACCGTGACCGCATGCATGTGCCGGTGGAAGAAGTGAAGGTCTGAACCTCTAAACCAACAACTCCCCCGCCACCGCCGTTCGCGTGGCTTTGCCGCAGAGTTGTTCCACCAGCGTCAAGGCAAATGCCAGCGCGGCCCCGGAACCCTGGGCGGTTATGCAGTTGCCGTCGACCACCACTGGTTGATCGACGAAGTTGCAACCTGACAATTGATGGCTGGCCGACGGCAGGCAGGTCATGCGTCGCTGGCGCAATACGCCAAATTGTTGCAACGCGACCGCCGGGGATTCGGCGATGCCCGCGAACAGACGTCCGGCGGCGGCTTGATCCTTGATCAATTGTTGCAGGGGTTGGTGCGCCGCCAGGTGTTGCGCGCCCACGGCGCCGCCGGGCAATGCGATGAGGTCGAACGGCTGGGCCAGCAAGTCCACGAGCATGGCATCGGCCGTCAGCCGGGTGCCACGGGCGCAGGTGAGCATGCGCCGCCCCTCGATGCTGGCCACTACCACTTCAACCTTGGCGCGGCGCAGCACATCGACGAGGGTCACTGTTTGCAGGTCATCGATGCCCTCGGCGAGGGTAATCAAAGCTCTAAAGGTCATGGGGACAGTCCACAGGGTGATCTTTAAAGCGTAGTCAGCTTTCGGGCGCAGCCGTTACTTGCGGCCGTTATTTGATGTAGAGCTGTGTCGACATCGTATTGCCCGGCGCGTTGATCGAGGTATTGCTAAAGGTGAAGACGCCGTCCTGCTTGCCGGCCAGATCCAGAATGTACAGATAACCGACGGTTTTTCGCCCCACGGTGCACTCGGTCAGATTACCGGTATCAAAAGCGCAGACCGGCGTGCGAGTGCCGTTCACTTCAAACCCGTCCAATGCGACATGGGCCTCTCGTCCGTAGCCGATTTCCAGCACGTAGACTTTGATGTTCGGCCCGCTGTGGTCGCAGCGCGTCTGATCCTGCCCCCCGGCGATGTCTTCAAAGCCACAACCGGGTGATTCGACCTTCAGCACCTTCATCTGGCTCAACGGTGGCGCCATTGCGGCCAAGGCGCTTTGTGCTCCCAAAAGCAAGGCAGCCATGACACCAATGACAGCGATTACACGCGTTTTCATGCAATACATAGTGACCCCCAAAACCGGCGCGCAGTATGGCTCACTTCGCTTGACGGCAAAACATCGACGACGATCACAGCCATAAGCAGCCATAACCCCACGCTGCTGGTATGATGCGCGGCTTTTTCCGGCCCACAGTATTTTCCCAGGCGCGTTCAGCGGTCTGTGCTTTGCTGTTGAGGTCGATACATTCACGGCGCCCGGCGCGCCACGGGGAGCAGACATGCTGGAAAGGCTGTTTCAACTCAAGGCACATAACACCAACGTGCGGACCGAGATTCTGGCGGGCGTCACGACTTTCTTGGCCATGGCCTACATTCTATTCGTCAACCCGAGCATCCTCGGCGAGACCGGCATGGACAAGGGCGCGGTGTTCGTCGCTACCTGTCTGGCCGCCGCCATTGGCTCCACGATCATGGGCCTGATCGCCAACTACCCGATTGCGCTCGCGCCGGGCATGGGCTTGAACGCCTTCTTCACCTACACCGTGGTCCTGCACATGGGCCACACCTGGCAAGTGGCGCTGGGTGCGGTGTTTATTTCGGCGGTGTGCTTCTTCCTGCTGTCGATCTTCCGCATCCGTGAATGGATCATCAATAGCATCCCGCTGCCGCTGCGCTCGGCGATTGCCGCTGGCATCGGCCTGTTCCTGGCACTGATCGCCCTGCATAACGCAGGTATCGTGGTCAGCAATCCGGCGACCATGGTCGGCCTCGGTGACCTGAAACAACCCGCCCCGATCCTTGCGACCCTGGGTTTTGCCCTGATCGTTGCCCTTGAAGCCTTGGCCGTGCGCGGCGCAGTACTGATCGGCATTCTGGTGGTCACCATCGTTTCGATCGTAATGGGCTTCACCCCGTTCGGCGGCGTAATGTCGATGCCACCGTCGCTGGCCCCGACCTTCATGCAACTGGACATCAAAGGCGCACTGGACATCGGTCTGGTCAGCGTGATTTTTGCCTTCCTGTTCGTCGACCTGTTCGACAACTCCGGCACCCTGATCGGCGTTGCCAAGCGTGCCGGCCTGATGGGCAAGGACGGCCACATGCCGAAAATGGGTCGCGCCCTGATCGCCGACAGCACCGCGGCCATGGCCGGTTCGCTGCTGGGCACCTCGACCACGACCAGCTACATCGAATCCGCAGCCGGCGTGAGTGCCGGTGGCCGCACCGGCCTGACGGCCGTCGTGGTCGCGATTCTGTTTCTGCTGGCGCTGTTCTTCTCGCCACTGGCGGCCAGCGTTCCGGCGTTTGCCACGGCACCGGCACTGCTGTTCGTCGCCGTATTGATGACCTCCGGCCTGGCCGAAATAGACTGGGACGACATTACCGTTGCCGCACCGGTGGTGATCACTGCGCTGGCCATGCCGTTCACTTATTCCATCGCCAACGGCATCGCCTTCGGTTTCATCTCGTGGACCGCCATCAAGTTGATGTCCGGTCGCGGCCGTGAACTGAACCCGGCGCTGGTGATCCTGTCGATTCTGTTCGTGATCAAGCTGGGTTGGTTCAACGCATGACTTTTGATTCCCAGGCCTACGCCGTTCAGCTCGAAGAAAAGGTCACGCGCCTGCGTGACCTGCTGGCCCGTTCGATGCACCTGAACCGGCCGTCTTCGACTCGCCGCTGCAAAACTTCCGCCTGCGCGCCGAATTCCGCCTGTGGCGTGAAGGCGGTGAGCGGCACTACGCGATGTTTTCCCAGGAAGACAAGCGCACGCCGATCCTGATCGAAGAGTTCCCGATCGCAAGCTTGCGCATCAACCAGTTGATGCCCCAGTTGAAGGCCGCCTGGAAAGCCAGTGCGCCCCTGAGCCACAAGCTGTTCCAGGTGGAGTTCCTGACCACCCTGGCCGGCGATGCGATGATCACCCTGTGCTATCACCGTCCGCTGGACGAACACTGGCATGCGGCGGCAACGAAACTGGCCGCCGACCTGAACGTCAGCATCATCGGCCGCTCCAAGGGCAAGCGCGAAGTGATCGGTCACGATTATGTGGTCGAGAAACTGGAAGTCGGCGGTCGTACCTTCAGCTACCGCCAACCGGAAGGTGCGTTCACCCAGCCCAACGGCACCGTCAATCAGAAGATGCTCAACTGGGCTTACGACGCACTGGGCGACCGCGCGGACGATTTGCTGGAGCTCTATTGCGGCAACGGCAACTTCACCCTGCCGCTCGCGACCCGCGTACGCAAAGTGCTGGCCACCGAAATCAGCAAGACCTCGGTCAATGCTGCACTGAGCAACCTCAGCGAAAACGCGGTGGATAACGTCACCCTGGTACGTTTGTCTGCCGAAGAGCTGACCGAAGCGCTGAACGAAGTCCGCCCTTTCCGTCGCTTGCATGGCATCGACCTCAAGAGCTATGAGTTCGGCAGCGTATTCGTCGACCCGCCCCGCGCCGGCATGGACCCGGACACCTGCGAGTTGACTCGACGCTTCGACAATATCCTCTACATTTCCTGCAACCCGGAAACCCTGGCGGCGAACATCGCCCAGTTGCACGACACGCACCGCATCACTCAGTGCGCAATGTTCGATCAGTTCCCGTGGACCCATCACATGGAATCCGGGGTGTTGTTGACCCGTCGTTGATTGCAGCCGATACAAACAAGCCGTCATCACGACGGCTTTTTTGTGGGCGGATCAAAGAGCCGCGTCGACCTTGCGCGGACGACCGCCCTTTTTGCCATTGGCCCGTGCAGCCTCGCTTTTGGCAGCGCTACTCTGACGACCATTGCGCGAGGCGACGACTGAAGAGGCCATGTCCATCAGCGACTTGCTCGCCGAAATCAACCCGGCAATGGAGACCTGTAAATCCCTGCCTTCATGGCACAGAGCGGTTCCCGAAAAGCCAACCTTCAAATCAGCGAATTCTCCAGCGTCAAAGCCATCAAATTCCGGGTAACTCTTAACCGGAAGGAGCACGCCGCTGCCGTCCTCAAAGCTGATGACCAGGCAATGTCCTGACCAAGCCACTGCAGTCGCATTCAATCCGCTACGACGACTCAACTCGCCTCGCTGAAGCGCCTGCTCCAGTGCAGCTTCAGTGACGGGGCTATCCGCCTGGTTTTTCGCCTTTATCGTTTTCATAATTCAATTTCCACTCCCTCCGCAGCCCCCACCAGGGCCAACAGAGTCTTGTTCGCCTCAGGCTCGTAACAGGCCGAGCCAATCATGTATGTCGTGCTGGCGATTCGTTTCATCACGACCACTTCATTGCCCTCCCAATCCCACATCTGATTGTCCAGGCACGCTGTATGCAATTTGCTCCACCAGATGCCACGAGCTCTCCGTAAATGCGCAGGCTGCCGAAGCGCCTGTCGTAATCCTTCCAGTACCGCTGAAGGTGGCCGCTGTGAAAGAGGAACGACATCCCAGAGTTCGACGCCGTTGTGCCAGAAACTGAATTTGAAGCGTGCGCCCCATGTTCCTGCATCTACATGGACATGAGGCGGACAATGTTCGTCGCGCAGCATGATGACCAATGACAAGCCTTTGTAGCGGCATACGTCCATGCTAACCCATCCGTTAGGTTATAGATTGCAAAGATTCTCCACTCCTTGAAGAACCCGATAACTGGCGCTGATTGCTTGATGAACAATTCAGGATTGAGACTAGCTTCCGAGAGCTTTTCGACTTGTCGATTGCCGCCCCAAATAGTAAGCAATCCTTTCACCACACCCACAAAAAAGCCGTCACGAGGACGGCTGTCTTGAGTTGCACCCCATCATTACGACTGCTTCCTATGCTCGGTAACGGTCAGCCCCGCATGCCCCCAGTTATCGGTATCCACCTCTTCGATCACGATATGGGTCACTTCCGGAGGCTTGCCGAGGACACGCTGCAGGGTTTCGGTAATTTCAGCGATGACCTGGGCTTTCTGCTCACGGGTAACGCCTTCACGGGTAATACGCACGCTAACGAAAGGCATGATGCTGCTCCTGTCCGGTAATCAAATCTGGATGAAACGCCAGTAAAGCACTGCGGCGGTGATTTCATCTACAGTGTCGGCATTCAGTCCTCATTTGATCCCCGGTGTAATCAATCATGCAGCGAGTCTTCGATGATCTTCAGTTGGGCAGCATCGAACTGTTTTGCCTCGCAGCGGAAGCCGGGAGCTTTACCGCCGCCGCGCTGGTGGCAGGGGTGACGCCGGCCGCCGTCAGCCGTTCGGTGTCGCGCATGGAAGAACGCCTGGGCGTGCGCTTATTCGCGCGCACCACCCGCAGCGTGAAGTTGACTGACAGCGGCCGCCGTTATTACGAAGAATGTCGTCAGGCGCTGGCGCAATTGATCGAGGCTCAGCGCGAGGTCATGGGCCAACAGCAGCAACCGTCCGGCACGTTGCGTATCAGCATTCCAACGACCTATGCGCACCACAGAATTCTGCCGTTGCTGCCGGAATTTCGAGCGCGCTTTCCCGATGTAAAGGTCGAGTCGCACATCAGCAATCGCAACATCGACTTCGTCGGCGAAGGCTATGACATGGCGATTCGCGTGCGGGCCATCCCCGATTCCGGCTTGATCGCCCGTCACCTGGAAGACGCCGAACTGGTGATGATTGCCAGTCCCGAGTACCTCAAGCGCGCTGGCGTTCCACAAACGCTGGATGAGTTGGCGCAACACGAATGCATTCAATACGAATTGCCCAGCAGCGGCCGGCGAATTGCCTGGCTGTTCAATGACAATGGCGTGCCGCGAGAGATTTTGGCCGAGGGCAGTTTCAGTTGCTCGGACGATGTGCTGGGTGGCGTTACCCTGGCCAGACATGGGGCGGGACTGTTTCAGACGTACCGGTTTATCGTCGAAAACGAATTGGCCGATGGCTCTCTGGTGGAGGTGCTCAAGCCTTTCGGCAGGCGTTCGCGGCCGTTCACGTTGCTGTATCCGCAAAGCCGGCACATGCCGCTTCGGTTGAGGGCGTTTATCGACTTTCTGGTCGAACATCTGCCGCGCTGATCGTCGCCACTGTCCGATCACCGCACACAAAACACGACCAACCCGCCTCTTTAATTGACCAAATTAACCAGCTAGTACAATTTATCTCCACAGGCTGATGACACCAGCCGATTCCAAAAATAATAAGTGGAGACTTCCCATGCCCCCTATCGTTCTGGTGCTCAACGGCCCGAACCTGAACCTGCTCGGCACCCGTGAACCGGCAACTTATGGCCACGAAACCCTGGCGGATATCTCGGCGCTGTGCGGCCGCGCCGCCGAAGAGTTCGGCTTGGTCGTGGAATTTCGCCAGACCAACCACGAAGGCGAATTGCTCGACTGGATTCACGCCGCTCGTGGGCGTTGCGCCGGGATTGTGATCAACCCGGCCGCCTGGACTCACACCTCGGTGGCGATCCGCGACGCTCTCGTTGCCAGCGAACTGCCGGTGATCGAAGTTCACCTGTCGAACGTCCACGCCCGCGAGTCGTTCCGGCATCACTCGTTCGTCTCGGCCATCGCCACCGCGGTCATGGCCGGTTTCGGCAGCCACGGCTATCGCCTGGCACTGGAACATTTCAGTCTGAAATTGAAGGGGTGAACGCGATGACTCAGCACAACAGCGTACTGGCCGGGCTGATCGGCGCCGGGATTCAAGCCTCCCGCACACCGGCACTGCACGAGCATGAAGGCGACGCGCAGGGCATGCGTTATCTCTACCGTTTGATCGATCTGGATCAGTTGAAGCTCGACAGCAGCGCCCTGCCCGATTTGCTGTTGGCGGCCGAACGGATGAATTTCACCGGGCTCAACATCACCTTCCCGTGCAAACAGACGATCATCCCGCTGCTCGACGAACTGTCGCCAGAAGCCCGCGGCATTGGCGCGGTGAATACCGTGGTCTTGAAAGATGGCAAACGCATCGGCCACAACACTGATTGCCTGGGTTTCGCCGAGGGTTTTCGCCGTGGCTTGAAGGACGTTGCCCGTGAGCGTGTCGTACAAATGGGTGCCGGCGGTGCAGGCGCGGCGGTGGCCCACGCGCTATTGAGCGAAGGTGTACAGCTGCTGAGCATTTTCGATGTGGAGATCAGCCGCGCGCAGGCCTTGGCGGACAACCTCAATCAACATTTCGGGGCCGGTCGAGCGGTGGCCGGGCATGATTTGCCGAGCACTTTGGGCCTGGCTGACGGCTTGGTGAACACCACACCCATGGGCATGAAAAAACTCCCGGGCATGCCCGTGCCGGCGGAGTTGCTTCGCGCCGAATTGTGGGTGGCCGAGATCGTGTACTTTCCGCTGGAAACCGAACTGCTGCGCAACGCCCGAGCCCTCGGTTGCCGGACCCTGGATGGCGGCAACATGGCAGTGTTTCAGGCCGTGAAGGCATTTGAATTGTTCAGCAACGTAGTGCCGGATGCGCAGCGAATGCTGGCGCACTTTCAGAGCATGAAGGGTTGAAGGGGGATAACCCCCTCACACAAGGTCAGGCCTGCAGATAGCGCAACACCGACTCGCAAATCATCTCGCGATGACGCTGCTTGATGGCGTCGTCCGGCAGGTCGATCTGAAAAATCTCACCAAAGGTATGGCGGTTCGACACGCGATAGAAGCAGAACGAACTGATCAGCAAATGCACATCCAGCGGCACGAGCCCCGCGCGGAATAGACCTTCTTCGGCGCCACGACGCAAAATTTCGCCCAGTGAATCGAGGATCGTGTTGTTCATCGCCTTGATCGCATCGGAGCGCTTCACATACTCGGCATTGTGAATGTTCTCGATGCTCACAATGCGCACGAAATCGACATTGCGATCATGGTGATCGAAGGTGAACTCCACCAGGCGCCGGATCGCCTCGACCGGCGCCAGTTCGGTCAGGTGCAAGCGGTTTTCGGTGCTGCGAATGTCTCCGTAGAGTTTTTCCAGCACCTCAACGTACAGCTGCTCCTTGCTGCCGAAGTAGTAGTAGATCATGCGCTTGGAGGTGTGAATGCGCTCGGCGATTGCATCGACGCGAGCACCGGAAAGCCCCTGCTGGACGAACTCGACAATCGCCTCTTGAAGGATGTTTTCGCGGGTTTTTTCCGGGTTGTTTTTGCGGCCCTTGCGCGGCTCGACGATCACATCGTCGGGCACTGCGGAGCGTTCTGAAGTCATTGTCATTACGGGCTCACGGCCATCACTGCACAGGCTGGCGATTATGGGCCGCTGCGCACAGTGAAGGAAGCCGCGTGGCAGCGGTTTGTATCGGCGCTTACGATTTTCCTACAACTTGGCCTGACGGATCGCACCGCTGCGGGATTTGGCCATCGCCGCAAGTCGCACCGCCACGTTCGCTGCGCCGTACCCCGCGTAGCCGTTCTTGCGTTGAATGATTTCAAAGAAGAACCGCCCTTCAAACGGCTCGGTGTACACATGAAACAGTTCGCCGCCCTGAGCATCGCGGTCGTACAAGACGTTGTAATACGCCAGTTCGCTGAGGAACTCGTCATCGAAATCAAACCGTGCGGCGAGGTCATCGTAGTAATTGAGCGGGATGTCCAGCAACGGCACACCCGCCTCCTTGGCCCGGCTGACTTGCGCAAAGATATCGTCGCAATCGAACGCGATGTGATGCACACCGGAGCCGCGATAACTCGACAGCGCGTGTGAGATGGCGGTGTTGCGGTTCTCGGAAATGTTCAGCGGCAAACGGATCGAACTGTCGCGGCTGCGCAGCGCACGGCTTTTTACCAGGCCGTAAGGGTCGGGCAGCACCACTTCATCGTCAGCTTCAAAGTCCAGCAGGCTCTTATAAAACAGCACCCAACTGTCGAGGCTGTCGGCCGGCAATGCCATGGCCATATGGTCGATACGCTTGAGGCCGCCGCTGGCCACGGCGTCGGGGAACAGATGGAAATCGGTGCCATAGACATCGGCGTCTTGATCCACCAGATAGATCAGGCTGCCATCCGGGGCTCGAACCGCCGCCAGTTCCAATTCGTTGGGGCCTACCAGCCCGCGATACGGCTGACCTTTGTAGGCCACGGCCCGGGCCAGCGCCCTGGCGCTGTCCTTGACCCGCACGGCCGTCGCGCACAACGACGGGCCATGGGCTTCGAAAAAACTATGGGCAAACGAATACGGTTCGGAGTTGAGGACCAGGTTGATATCGCCCTGACGCAGCAGGCTAACGCTCTTGGAGCGATGCTGCCCGGCCTTGACGAAACCCAACCGTTCCAGCCAATGCGAAAGCTTGGCACCGAGGCTTTCGTCCACTGCAAACTCGAGAAACTCGATGCCGTTGTATTCGCTGGCCTTTGGCGTCTCGAACAAAATGTCGAGGTTGGCCGAGGGCTTGGTTTGCTGCTCCAGACGCTGACGGGTTTTCTCCTCCAGGTACAGCAGCGAGCGCAATCCGTCGGCGGCGTTGGCCCGAGGCGGCGCGGCACGGAAACCGTCGTTGAATATTTCCAGCGACAGCGGCCCGGTGTAACCGCTCTGGATGATCGGCGCAAGAAAGCCCGGCAGGTCGAATTCACCCTGGCCCGGGAAGCAGCGGAAATGCCGGCTCCACTCCAACACGTCCATGGCCAGGATGGGTGCATCGGCCATTTGCACGAAGAAAATCTTGTCGCCCGGAATTTCGGCGATGGCGCTCGGATCGCCCTTGAGCGACAGCGTGTGAAAGCTGTCCAGCAAGACGCCGAGGCTAGGGTGATCCGCCTGGCGAACGATGTTCCACACCTGTTGATAAGTGTTCACATGCCGGCCCCAGGCCAGGGCTTCGTAGCCGATCCGCAGACCACGCGCGCCAGCACGTTCGGCCAGCAGGCGCAAATCGTCGACCAGGATCTGTTCATCACCGACCGAATCAGCCGAGGCGTTACTGCACACCAGCACCAGGTCAGTGCCCAGCTCCTGCATCAAGTCGAATTTGCGCTCGGCCCGCTCGAGGTTGCGTGACAGGCGGTCACGGCGGCAGCCTTCGAAATCCCGGAAGGGTTGAAACAGTGTGATCGCGATCCCGAGATCGGCGCACATCTGTTTGATTTCCCGTGGGCTACCGTCGTAGTAAAGAAGGTCGTTCTCGAAAATCTCCACTCCGTCAAAACCGGCGGCGGCAATGGCCTCGAGCTTTTCCGGCAGGGTACCGCTCAAGGAAACGGTGGCAATGGAACGCTGCATATTTCGACTCCCGGTGGTGGAGACACTCTTGTTATCGATATCGCACGCTTCGCTTTATGTAGCAGCGCAGCAGTCGTGAAATCGGGCGATGCGGTCTTACAGATAAACCGCATGCGACTGCTTCGCAGCCGAACGCAGGCTTCGCCAGCTGCTACAGGGTCCGCGTTTAACTTGAGGGGAATTATTGGCCTGGCAGAATCGAACAGCAATTCAAAGTGTACTATCCGGTTAGTTTTGCGTGCGATTATCGAACACAATGGCCTTTGGCGAATTGACGATTTTTTGTCCACTGCGCAACATCAACTCCACATTGAGCCCGGTCATGAAACATCGGACTCGGTTACAAAAGACCCAGAACACCACATAAAAACAATCGGTGGCCTACATGATTCCTTCCCAAAGCTCACGCATGGCTCCGGCCATGAGCGTCACTGCCGGCGGCATCGGCGACAAAATCCGCGGCGCCATGGCGGTCGGCAAAACCCGTTGGGGCATGCTGGCGCTGGTGTTCTTCGCGACAACCCTGAACTACATCGACCGCGCCGCCCTGGGCGTCATGCAGCCCATCCTCGCCAAGGAAATGAGCTGGACGGCGATGGACTACGCCAACATCAACTTCTGGTTCCAGGTCGGCTACGCCATCGGTTTCGTGCTGCAGGGCCGCTTGATCGACCGGGTCGGTGTCAAGCGCGTGTTCTTCTGCGCGGTGCTGCTCTGGAGCATCGCCACCGGTGCCCACGGCCTGGCCACTTCAGCCGTCGGCTTCATGGTCTGCCGTTTCATCCTTGGTTTGACCGAAGCCGCCAACTACCCCGCCTGCGTGAAAACCACCCGCCTGTGGTTCCCGGCCGGTGAACGCGCCGTGGCCACCGGCATCTTCAACGCCGGGACCAACGTCGGTGCGATGTTCACTCCGATGTTGCTGCCGCTGATCCTGCATGTCTGGGGCTGGCAAGCCGCGTTCCTGTGCATGTCGGCACTGGGCGGGATCTGGTTGCTGTTCTGGGGCTTGAAGTACTTCAACCCGGAAGATCACCCGAGCGTCAAACAGTCGGAACTGGACTACATCCAGAAAGAAGTCGAGCCGGAACAAGCCCGCGTCCCCTTCTCCAAAATCCTGCGCATGCGTGGCACCTGGGCGTTCGCCCTCGCCTACTCGATGACCGCGCCGGTGTTCTGGTTCTACCTGTACTGGCTGCCGCCGTTCCTCAATCAGCAATACAACCTGGGGATCAACGTGACCCAGATGGGCATTCCGCTGATCATCATTTACCTGACGGCTGACTTCGGCAGCGTCGGCGGCGGGATCCTCTCCTCGTTCCTGATCGGTCGCGGTATCAACCCGATCAAGGCGCGGTTGATGTCCATGTTCCTGTTCGCCTGCTGCATCGTCGGCGTGGTCATGGCGGCCGGCGCCAGCAATCTGTGGGTCGCAGTGGCCGCCATCTCCCTGGCCATCGGTGCTCACCAGGCCTGGACCGCAAACATCTGGAGCCTGGTGATGGACTACACGCCCAAGCACATGATGAGCACGGTGTTTGGTTTTGGCGGCATGTGCGCAGCCATCGGCGGGATGTTCATGACGCAGTTGGTCGGCCATATCCTGACCGTCACCAACAATAACTACACCGTGTTGTTCACCCTGATCCCGGCGATGTACTTCATCGCGCTGACCTGGATGTACTTCATGGCACCGCGCAAGATTCCTGCCGTCACCAAATAAAAAAGCTAATCACAATCCCTGTGGGAGCGAGCCTGCTCGCGAAAGCGTTCTGTCATTCAACATTAACGTTGACTGACTTGACGCCTTCGCGAGCAGGCTCGCCCCCACAGGTCGTTCATCGATAGCTGTTTATCGGCGACTCTGTTGCCACGCCGCCGCCAATCCGCTGCAGCAAATCACCGCGATCCCGATCACCGTAGTCAGGGTCGGTGTGTGGGCAAACAGCAGCCAGCCCAGCAGACCGGCAAACACAATCTGGCAATAACCGAACGGCGCCAGCAACGCCGGCGCAGCGTAGCGAAACGCCTGGGTCAGGAACAAGTGAGCCGTCATCCCGCACGCGCCCAACGCGACCATCATCAAGCCATGCCCTAGGCTCGGCACTTGCCAGAAGAACGGCACCAGCGCGCTCATCACCAGGGTGTTGCACAGGCCGGCGAAGAAGTTGCTGGTGGTCGGGCTGTCGATGTTGCTGAGCTTGCGGGTGAGCAATTGATAGAAGCAGAAGAACAGCGCCGAGCAGAGCGGCAGCAGCACCGCTGGCGTGAACAGATCACCGCCGGGGTGGACGATGATCAACACGCCGCTAAATCCACAAATTACCGCGATCCATTGGCCGCGGGTGACGTGTTCCTTCAGCAACGGCACCGACAGCGCGGTGACCAATACCGGCGCAAGAAAGTTGACCGCCGTGGCTTCGGCCAACGGGATGTATTGCAAACCGGTGGTGAAAAACAGACTGGTGCCCAACAGGCACAACGCCCGCATCACTTGCAGCCATGGCCGCTTGGTTCGCAGTACGCGCAATCCGGATTGCGGCAGGAAAATCCCCGCCATCAACAAGGTGTGAACCACATAGCGCGCCCAGACCACCATGACGATCGGATAGAAACCGGAGAGGTATTTGGACAGGGCGTCGTGACTGGAGAAGAGGAAGGTGGCGACGACAATCAGCAAAATCCCTTTGAAGGGCTGGTTTACGCCGGAGAGCGGAGTGCTGACGGTCATGGGGTTCCCTTGTGCCTGGCGAATTCCAATAATTTAGAACCTGGTTCCAGATTCCAATACAAGCATAGGCCGAAAGTGTTCGAACATCGCACGGTTTCACTGTGGGAGCGGGCTTGCTCGCGATAGCCATTCATCATTCAACATTGATGTCGACTGACACTCCGCCATCGCGAGCAAGCTCCCACAATGGATGGGTGGTGTGTTCGAATCAGCTGAACAACTCTGAAGCAAGGCTCGCCGCCGACAACTCCTCGGTATACCTCAACAACAGCGGCGCCAACTCATGCAACCGAGCACCCGGCATACGTGCGCTCGGCCCGGCGATGCTCAGCACCCCCATCACCCGCCCCTCGCTCGGATGGCGCACCACGGCAGCAATCGCCGAGGTGCCCACCGCCGAACTCTCTTCAACCCAGGCATAACCCTGCTCACGCGCCAGACGCAAGCGCTCCAGCAGTTCAATGTTGGAACGCGGCGCATTCGGCCCCAGGTCTTTGGGCCGCTCCCCGCCCTGGCGTTCTACCAGCGACAACGCCTCGGCATCGCTCATGCACGCCAGCCAGGCGTGGCCCGATGCGGTGTAGAACAACGGCGCATCGCGGCCCATGTCCGGGTCGTAACGCAGGCCGGACCGGGCACCTTGCGACTTGGCGATCCAGATCTGCCGCTCGCCTTCAATGACGCCCAGGCGCACCAGTTCACCGGTCTCCTGCGCGAGGCGATCCAGCACTGGCTGCACGATATCGGCGCCGCTGCCCGAGAGATAACGAAACCCCATCGCGATCAATTTAGTGGTCAGGTGATAGCGCAGGTTCTCTGGATTCTGTCGCACATAGCCCAACCGAATCAGCTCGGCGAGCAAGCGATGGGTCGCGCTTTTCGGGATGTCCAGTTGTTTCGCCAGGGTCTGCATCGGCAGTCCGCGCGGGTCACTGGTAAGGCTTTCCAGCACGCTGAAAACACGTTCGATCTGACTGCCGGCCATGGGAGGTTCCACACACAATTTGCCTGATTCTAGAAGATGAACCCGGTAATGCGAAATCTGGAACTCGTCGATCGCCAGGTTCATTCGATAAAAACCCGGCACCTGACGGAATTCGATGGGGAGTCCACGTTCATACAAGTCTGGAATACTGCAGGCGAACGCCGGGAATAGCCGAAACCCGGACGATCGGACTGGCGCCGCTCCCTCACACCAGCAACACTCACCCCCACGGACAATCAGAGGATTCCCACATGCTATGGAAAAAAGGCCGACGCAGCGACAACGTGGTCGATGCCCGTGGCGATGATGCCGGCGGTGGCGGTGGGGGCGGAATGCGTTTCGGTGGCGGCAAGGGCTTGAGCCTGACCGCGATCATTCTGATTGTCGGCATCGGCTGGATCACGGGCCAGGATCCGCTACAGATCCTCGGACAACTCACGGGTCAAATGAGCGAGCAATCGGCGCCAGCCACTAACCAGACCCGCAAGGCGCCACCGGCAAACGATGAGGGCGCCGAATTCGTCCGCTCGATCCTCGGTGACACCGAAGACACGTGGGGTCAGATTTTCCAGCAGGCAGGTCGGCAATATAAGGACCCGACGCTGGTGCTGTTCAGCAATCGCGTCAACTCCGCCTGCGGTCTGGCGACGTCGGCAACCGGCCCGTTCTATTGCCCGGCGGACCAGAAGGTCTACCTGGACATGGCGTTCTTCCAGGAAATGTCGCAACGCTTTTCCGCCGCCGGTGACTTCGCGCAGGCCTACGTGATTGCTCACGAAGTCGGACATCACGTTCAGACCTTGCTCGGCGTTTCAGCGAAAATTCAGGCAGCCCGTGCCCAAGGCCGGCAAATGGAAGGCGATGGCGGCTTGCTCGTGCGCCAGGAACTGCAAGCGGATTGCCTGGCCGGGGTGTGGGCCAACAATGCGCAGAAACGTCTGAACTGGCTGGAACCGGGCGACATCGAAGAAGCCTTGAACGCCGCCAACGCCATCGGCGACGACCGCTTGCAGCAGCAAGGTCAGGGTCGCGTGGTGCCGGACTCGTTTACCCATGGCACATCAGCGCAAAGGGTGCGCTGGTTCAAAACCGGATTTGCGCAAGGCCAGGTGGGCCAGTGCGATACCTTTGCGGCGAAAAATTTGTAAATGAATAAGTGGCTGTTAGCTCTACTGTTTACCTGTGCAACAACCCAGGCCGCCGAGCATGCGGTCAAGGCAGTAAGCCCCGGTCGGCTGTTGCTCAAAGAAGGCGAGATGGCGGTGGGCATCGGCCCGGCTCCGGCGAAAATCGAACGTGTGCTGATCATCCTCCATGGTCGCTTGCGCAACGCAGAAACCTATCGGCAAAGCGCAGAGCAAGCGGCAGAGTGGGCGGGCCAAAGTGCATCCACGCTGGTGATCGCCCCGCAATTTCTCAATGAAACCGACGTAGCACTGCATCCCGTGGCAGACACTGTGTTGCGCTGGCAGGGCAATGACTGGATGGCGGGCGGGATGTCCACCGCGCCCTTTGCGGTGAGTTCCTATGCGGCGCTGGATCAAATCATCGCGAGGGTCAGTGATCGCCAGCAGTTTCCGGACTTGAAAGAGATCGTCATCGCCGGACATTCCGGTGGCGCCCAGGTCGTCCAGCGTTATGCATTGCTCGCTCACGAGCAACCGGAGCTGACGGCCGCAGGCATTAAGGTTCGCTATGTTGTCGCCAACCCTTCCTCGTACGCGTATTTCGATGAGCGTCGGCCCGTGGTGTTCAACCACGCGAACTGTCCGGGGTTCAATCGCTGGAAGTATGGTCTGACAGATTTACCCCTCTATGGCAGTGGGCAAACGTCACCGCAGATTGAAGGCAATTACGTCAAACGTGACGTGACTTATCTGCTCGGGCAGCAAGACATCGACCCGCAACAGCCTGCACTGGACAAGGGGTGTGAAGTAGAGGCCCAAGGCGCGAATCGCCTGGCTCGTGGGCACTTTTACTTTGATTATCTGCTGCGTCGCAATCCGCGAGGAGTGAACCAGCGACTGGTTGAAGTGCCAGGCGTCGGGCATAACGGGGATGAAATGTTGACTTCGCCGGAGGGGATCAAGGCGTTGTTTGGGCAGTGAGTGTAGGGGTGCCTGAGCTGACGCCATCGCGGTCAAGCCCGGCTCCCACCGTAGATTTTTAGCAGGCGCCTGCTCGCGAAGAGGCCCTCAAGCCAACAGCATCTGCCGCAACACCACACAATCCGCCGCATGCCAGTCCGTCAGTTCCGGCCACGGGTTATCCGGCAGATTCACCAACACCGTCCGTGCCCCTGCCGCTCGCCCGCAATCGAGATCAAAGCGGTAATCACCGACCATCACCATTTCGCTCGCGGGCACCTTCCAGGCCTCGGCCAGTTTCAGCAAACCACCGGGATGCGGCTTGGGCGGCGCTTCGTCACGCCCCAGCACATCCTCCACCGCGAAGCAGTCGGCCAGGCCAATCGCCTCCAGCGTCACATGCGCCAACTCCCGGGCATTGCGCGTGAGAATCCCCAGGCGATAGCCGCGCCCGGCCAATTCTCGCACCAGCTCCACGGCACCCGGCGCCGGCTTCGAACCCAGCGCCAGATCACGTTCATGCTCCAGCAGCCACGCATGTTTAGCCGCCGCTTCATCGGCCGGCAGTGCGGCGAGGTGGGTCAGGATGTCGTCTTCAGCCGGGATCGCCAACGCCACGCGAATCGCCGCGAAGTCATGCACGGCCACCGTCAGGGTGCCGTCCATGTCGAACACCCAGTGACGCACCTCGGCCAGGCTCATGCCCAATCCTTGCGATGACGAATCAGGCCTTCCTGCGTGACCGAGGCCACCAGTTGTCCTGCACGGTTGAACACGCTGCCACGGTTAAAACCACGGGAATTACCGGCCCAAGGGCTGTCCATCGTGTAGAGCAACCAGTCATCTGCGCGCAGGTCCTGATGGAACCACAGCGCGTGATCGAGGCTGGCGACCTGCATGTCTTTGTGCCAGACCGATTTGCCATGAGGTTGCATCGAGGTCACCAACAGACCGAAGTCCGAGGCATAGGCCAGCAGGTATTTGTGCAGCGCCGGCGAGTCAGCCAGCGCACCGTCGGCGCGAAACCAGACGTACTTGATCGGATCGGATGGCAGTGGGTTGTAGGGATCTTTTTCGGTCACCGGACGGAATTCGATCGGTTTCGGGCACAGCAGCTTTTCGCGCATGTGCTCGGGGATCAGGTGCGCGTGCCTCTTGGTGATTTCCAGCTCCGTCGGCAGATTTTCCGGGCCGACCACTTGTGGCATTTCGGTCTGGTGCTGGAAGCCTTCTTCGTCGTACTGGAACGAGGCGCTGCAGGTGAAAATCGGATTGCCCTTCTGGATCGCCGTCACCCGGCGCGTGCTGAAACTGCCGCCATCGCGCACCCGGTCCACTTGATAAACCACGGGCAACGCGGAATCGCCCGGTCGCAGGAAATACCCGTGCATGGAATGCACATGCCGGGCTGCTTCAACCGTCTGACTGGCTGCCGACAGCGACTGACCGATCACCTGACCGCCGAACAACTGGCGAAAACCCAGGTCCTGGCTGCGGCCGCGGAACAGGTTTTCTTCGATCGGTTCCAGGGTCAGCAGGTCGACCAGATCATCCAACACTTGGCTCATTCAGACTCTCCTCACACAAAACATTGCCGCGCAGTCTTGGCTGGCACGGTCGATACACTTTCGGGACAGGCCCCATGGGCGCCATTGTAAACGTGCGCGCCGGCTTATCCATGCAAGGTTTGCAGCCATTGTTCACGGGTGATGCGGTAAAGCACATGGTGACGCAAGGGATGATCGGCCGCGAGCCTGGGATGCTCAAAGTCATCGGCTGAATCATGGTGCATGCCGATGGCCTGCATGACTTTCTCGGAGGGCGTGTTGTTTTTGGCGGTGAAGGACACGACCTCGGTCAGCGCCAACCGGTCAAACCCGCAACGCAGAGCGGTCCATGCCGCTTCACTGGCATACCCCAGGCCCCAATGTTCGCGGGCCAGGCGCCAGCCGATTTCGGTCGCGGGGGTAAATGGTGCGTCGAAGCCCACTACACCCAGCCCGGTAAATCCGATGAATTGGCCAGTGTCTTTGCGTTGCAGTGCCCACAGGCCGAAACCATGCTCGGCAAAATGCCCGCGAATACGCCCGATCAGCGAGGCACTTTCCAGACGGCTCAACGGTGCCGGAAAATATCGCATCACCTGCGGGTCGGCGCACATCGCCGCAAATTCCGGCAAATCCTCATCGCGCCACTGCCGCAACAGCAGTCGCGCACTTTCGAGTTGCAGTATTGGCTCCATGGTGCCCCCCTGTTTCCATGCCGCAAGTCTACATCGCTGGTAGGATCCTTCTCTCATTCCTGTATGAAATCATCATGCCGCTGCCGCTGATTTATCACGAAGACTACAGCCCCGAGTTCCCGGCGGATCACCGCTTCCCCATGGACAAGTTTCGCCTGCTGCGCGATCACCTGGTGGACAGCGGCCTGACCAAGGACGCCGATCTGTTGCGCCCGCAGCTCTGCCCCTCGGACATACTCGCCCTCGCCCATGACACTGCCTATATCGAACGCTACATGAGTGGCGAGTTGTCCCGTGAAGACCAACGTCGCCTCGGCCTGCCCTGGAGCGAAGCCCTGGCGCGACGCACGGTGCGCGCGGTAGGCGGTTCATTGCTGGCGGCGGAACAGGCGCTGGAGCACGGTATGGCCTGTCACCTGGCGGGCGGCACGCATCACGCCCATTACGACTACCCGGCCGGGTTCTGCATTTTCAACGACCTGGCGGTGATCAGCCGTTACCTGCTGGAAAGTGGCCGAGTGAATCGGGTGCTGATCTTTGACTGCGACGTGCATCAGGGCGACGGGACTGCGCGGATCCTGCACAACACCCCGGACGCAGTGACGGTTTCCCTGCATTGCGAAAAGAATTTTCCTGCACGCAAAGCCGAAAGTGACTGGGACATCCCGCTGCCCAAAGGCATGGGCGATGCCGACTACCTGAACGTGGTCGACGATGCGCTCAACTATTTGCTGCCGCTCTATCAACCGGACCTGGTGCTGTATGACGCCGGGGTCGATGTGCACAAGGACGACGCACTGGGTTACTTGAAGCTGACGGACGAAGGCGTGGCCGCGCGTGATGAAAGCGTGATGCGCCATTGCCTGGGCCGGGATATTCCGGTGGTCGGAGTGATTGGCGGCGGCTACAGCAAGGACCGCAAAGCCCTGGCACGCCGGCACGGCATCCTGCATCACAGCGCTCAACGGGTCTGGCAGTCATCAGGTTGTCACTGAGTCGTGAGCCTTTACCCACAATGCCTGTGGAACTGCCTGTGGATAACCTGAGTGAAAGGGCCTGCAGCCCATACCAGGCATGGGCTACAACTTGATGATTGTTTTTTGAACAGCTCTTCTGAAACCATCGAAGATCAACTGTGGGAGCGGGCTTGCCCGCGATGAGGCCGGCAAATTCAAAGTCTTTGTTGACTGACACTCCGCTATCGCGGGCAAGTCGGATCGCCGCACCGCCACTCCCACAGTAATTGGGTACTGCTAGAATGCGCGGCTATTCCGCCACACTGCAGCGCTCATCATGACCCAGCCGTCGAATCCACCCTCCCCTCAAGTCGCCATCATCGGCGGTGGCCCTGCCGGCCTGATGGCGGCGGAAGTCCTGAGCCAGGCCGGGATCAAGGTCGACCTCTACGACGGCATGCCTTCAGTGGGACGAAAATTCCTGCTGGCCGGTGTCGGCGGCATGAACATCACCCACTCCGAAGCCTATCCGGCGTTTCTTTCGCGCTACGCCGAGCGCGCCCCGCAGATTGCACCGCTGCTGCGCTCCTTTGGCGCCGACGCGCTGTGCCAATGGATTCATGACCTGGGTATCGAAACCTTTGTCGGCAGTTCCGGCCGGGTGTTTCCGACCGACATGAAAGCCGCGCCGCTGTTGCGGGCCTGGCTCAAACGCCTGCGAGACGCCGGCGTAGTTATCCACACCCGCCACCGCTGGCTCGGCTGGAATACCGATGGCAGCCTGAGAGTCTCAAGCCCCGAGGGTGAAAAAAACCTGGCGCCGGACGCCACGCTGCTGGCCCTCGGTGGCGGCAGTTGGTCGCGCCTGGGTTCGGACGGTGCCTGGATGCTGCCACTGGATCAGCGCGGAGTAGGATTGGCGCCATTGCAACCGAGTAATTGCGGCTTCGAGGTGCAGGCCTGGAGCGAACTGATGGTCAGTAAATTCGCCGGCGCCCCGCTGAAAAACATCGCCATCGGCCTCAATGACGACGTTCCACGGCTCGGCGAATGCGTGATCACCGCCACCGGGATTGAAGGCAGTTTGATCTACGCCCTCTCGGCACCGATTCGCGATGCCATCAACCAGCACGGCTGCGCAACTATTCATCTCGACCTGCTGCCCGGCAGGCCTGTGGATAAAGTGCAGGCGGCACTGAGCAAACCTCGCGGTTCACGCTCGATGGCCAAACACCTGCACAGTCAGCTGGGCATTGATGGGGTCAAAGCAGCGTTACTGCGTGAACAGACCCCGGCCGACTGCTTCAGCGACACGGCGCTGCTGGCCAAAGCGATCAAGGCGTTGCCACTGACGCTGGTAAAAACCCGTCCACTGGACGAAGCCATCAGCAGTGCTGGCGGTGTGCTGTTCGAGTCAATGGATGAGCGATTGATGCTCAAGCAACTGCCTGGCGTGTTCTGCGCGGGGGAGATGCTGGACTGGGAAGCGCCGACGGGCGGCTACCTGCTGACCGCGTGTTTCGCCAGCGGGCGTGCGGCGGGGATGGGGATGGTGGAGTGGTTGAAACACCGCCACTGATGATCGTTCCCACGCTCTGCGTGGTAACGCAGCCCGGGACGCTCTGCGTCCCAACAGCGGACGCAGAGCGTCCATTGAGGCATTCCCACGCGTAGCGTGGGAACGATCACCTCGCCGCAGCTGTTAAGGCTTACGCTTACGCGGCCCGGTGTTGAACACCGGCACTTTACGCACAGGTTTGATCGAAGGCTCCGGCGCCGAAGCATCCCCGCTCTCAACCCACTTGCCCAGGTTGCGCTTGCCGCCACCGGAGGTCTTTGGCTTCTTCGGTTTTTTCGGCTTCTTGACGACCTGACCGCTGGCATCGGTGTCCGGCACGCGGTGTTCTGGTTCGAAGTCGGGCTCCACTTGCCGAGGCAATGTCTGACGGGTCAACGTCTCGATGGCCGACAGCAAATTCACTTCATCGGCACACACCAACGAAATGGCCTGCCCAGTGGCGCCCGCACGGCCGGTACGACCGATGCGGTGGATGTAGTCTTCGGCCACGATCGGCAGGTCGAAGTTGACCACCAGCGGCAAGTCTTCGATGTCCAGACCACGGGCCGCGACGTCCGTCGCCACCAGGATCTGCACTTCGCTGGCCTTGAAACGGTCCAGTGCGCGCTGGCGCGTTGCCTGTGGTTTGTCGCCGTGAATGCCGTCGGCATTGACGCCCAGGCCCTGAAGTTTTTCCACCAGTGCGTCCACACCGTTACGGGTCTTGGCGAACACCAGCACTTGCTTCCACTTGCCCTTGCGCAGCAAGTGAATGAACAACTCCGGCTTGCGCTTCTTGTCGACCGTCACGACCCACTGTTTCACCGTGTTGGCGGCCACGTTACGCGGGCTGACTTCGATGCTCAGCGGGTCGTTGAGCATTTGCCCGGCCAGCGTGCGGATCGCATCGGAGAACGTCGCCGAGAACAACAGCGTCTGACGCTTCTTCGGCAGCGCCTTGTAAATGTTCCCCAGCTCCTCGGAAAAGCCCAGATCGAGCATGCGATCCGCTTCGTCCAGCACCAGGGTTTGCAGCTGATTGAACTTCAGCGCGTTCTGACGGAACAGGTCGAGCAAACGGCCCGGCGTCGCCACCAGCAGATCGACGCCGCTGCGCAGTTTCATCATTTGCGGGTTGATGCTGACACCGCCGTACACCGCGTAAGTGCGCAACGGCAGATTCTCGGCGTACTGGCTCACGGCTTCGTGAACCTGTTCCGCCAGCTCACGGGTCGGCACCAGAATCAGTGCGCGCACCGAGTTCGCGGTGACTTTCGGCCCTTCCATGGCCAGCAATTGCAGAAGCGGCAGCGCAAAACCGGCGGTCTTGCCGGTGCCGGTCTGAGCGGCGGCCATCAGGTCGCGACCGGCCAGCACCGCCGGAATGGCTTGCGCCTGAACCGGCGTCGGGGTCTGGTAGCCGAGCGTCTCGAGAGAGCGCAGCAAGGGTTCGATCAGGCCAAGGGTGGCGAAAGTCATGGGAGTACCGTAGGAAAATTCAGCGCGGGTTTTTCAAAACAAGTGTGCAAAACAAGATGCAATGGCGCGCAGTTTACCCTAATTCACTCGCGATTCTGTCGGCGCGGCTACAGTCGGCTGCACAGGCGTACGACGCCACTGCGGCAAACCGATCAACACCACGGCGCTGATGATCACCAGCATCGCCAGCCCTTCTTCGATCCCTATGGTCTCGCCGACAAACACGATCCCCAACAACACCGCCACCGCCGGATTGACGTAGGCATAACTGGTGGCAGCCGCCGGACGCACATGTTTCAGCAGGTACATGTAGGCGTTGAACGCGATGATCGAACCGAAGACGGTCAGGTACGCCAGCGCCGCCCAGCCTTCGATCGGTGGCATGCCTTGCAGATGCTCACCGCTGACCGCGCTGCCGATCAGCAACACCACGCCGCCCACCAGCATTTCCACGGCACTGGCCATGGCACCCTGGGGCAACGGCAAATGTTTACTCCACACTGAACCGAACGCCCAGGAGGCGGCGGCAAACACCAGCAATGCCGCGCCCAACGGACTCGATTGCAGATTGGAGCCGAGGTTGAGCATGGCGATGCCGATCAGTCCGAGCACAATCCCGGCCCATTCCAGGCGAGTATTACGCGCGCCCCAGAAATAGCCGCACAGCAAGGTAAACAGCGGCACCGTCGCTACCGCCAACGCCGCGACACCAGAGGCCACGCCCGTGTGCTCCGCCACGCTGACCGCGCCGTTGCCGCAGCTGAGCAGCAAAATCCCGATGATCCCCGCCGCTTTCCACTGCGCCCAGGTGGGTGCCGGCGCCCCGCGCCAGCGCAGGAAGGCGTACATCAACGACCCGGCGATCACGAAGCGGACCCCGGCGAGCAACAGCGGCGGCCAGTATTCCACGCCGATGCGAATCACCAGGTACGTCGAGCCCCAAATCACGTACAAGGCGAAAAAGGCAGCGATCAACGGTAAGGGAAAGCGACGAAGGCCAGGCATGGTGCGCTCGCAGGCAAAGACAAGAGAACCGCTATTCTAGAAAGGCCAACGGCTAAAAATAAGTTACAAAACCTGTTTATAGCGCCGGTACACTTTTCAAAGAACGGTGATTATCGATATAAACCGTGCTTTCGAAAGTCAGTCACTTTTCAGGAAGACGACCATGGACAAATACGACCGCATGCTGCTCAGTGCCCTGCTGGAAAACGGTCGTGCGTCCTACGCCGACCTCGCACGCAAA
Organism: Pseudomonas sp. S2_F03; assembly: GCF_054668335.1. Classification (NCBI taxonomy): domain Bacteria; kingdom Pseudomonadati; phylum Pseudomonadota; class Gammaproteobacteria; order Pseudomonadales; family Pseudomonadaceae; genus Pseudomonas; species Pseudomonas sp. S2_F03. The sequence continues at coordinate 2,126,023 of NZ_CP162759.1, forward strand.
GTCAACCTGTCCGCCCCGGCCGTGGCCGAGCGTGTGGCCAAGCTGGAAGCCAGCGGTGTGATCACCGGTTATCAGGCAAAAGTCGACATGGCCAAGCTCGGCTTGCCGATCCAGTGCATCATCGAGCTGCGCTTGAACCAGCATGGCAATCAAAAGGCCTACGACGACCTGATCAAAATCCCGCAACTGACCGAATGCCACCGGGTGACCGGCGATCCGTGCGTGATCATGCAAGCGGCGGTGGGCTCGATGCCGGAGCTGGAGGAGTTGATCAACCGGATTGCCACGTTTGGCTTCAGCAAGACGTCGATTGTGTTGTCGAGTGCGATAGAGAAGCGCGTGCCGCTGGGGCACATCGAAGGCAATGGCTGTAGGAGCTGAGCTTGCTCGCGATGGCGGTTTAACAGTCAACATTGAGGGTGACTGGATCGTTCCCACGCTCTGCGTGGGAATGCAGCTCGGGACGCTCCGCGTCCCAAGAGCGGACGCAGAGCGTCCGATGAGGCGTTCCCACGCGGAGCGTGGGAACGATCAGGGACAGGGGAGTTTGCGGTGGTATTAGAACCCGCGATGGCGCTTGAGGTGTTCGTTGATCTTCGCCGCCGGCACTTTCTGCAAGCCGCACAGCAAATCATGGGACAACTCACGCAGCCCATGCCTGCGCTGCAATTCTTCCATCAAGTGCGTCGTCAGGTTCGCGGCCATCTCGGCATCAGCCATGGCCCGGTGAGCCTTGCCCGTATCGGGCAGGTTGGCAAATGTGGTGAGCGTGCCGAGCTTATGGTTCGGCGCGGCGGGCATCAGGCGCCGGGCCAGCAGCAGCGAGCAGGCAAAGTTCTGCAAACGCGTACGTTTGATCCGCCCCAGTTCGAAGTCCCAGAACTTCTGGTCGAACGCCGCATTGTGCGCGAGCAACGGAGTGCAGCCGACGAACTCGTTCACCTCGTTCATCACCTGCTCCGCCGACGGCGCGGTGCGCAGCATGGCGTTGCTGATGCCGGTCAGTTGCTCGATGAACGCCGGGACGCGCACGCCCGCATTCATCAAGCTTTGGTAACGCTCGACGATGCGCCCCTCTTCAAGGATGACCACGGCAATTTCCGTGGCCCGGCAGCTGCTGCTCGGGGAGATCCCGGTGGTTTCAAAGTCGATGACTGCGATGCGTTCCAAACCTGTTTCAACTCCGTAAAAATCAATTCTTGAGCAGCAAGGCGCCTTCGATTGGCACATAACGACTGGCGGCGCGGATCAGCGAGTTGGCGGTCAGGCCCGGTACGCCATAGGCCACCGCTTGCACCCCGTGTTTGCTGATGATGCGTTCCAGCAGCATGTCGAAATCACCGTCACCGGAGGCCAGCACCACTTCGTCGACATGATCGGCGGCGTCCATGATGTCGAGGGTGATGCCCACGTCCCAGTCGCCCTTGGCCGAGCCGTCGCTGCGCTGGATATAGGGCTTGAGCTTCACGGTGAAACCGAGATTGCGCAGGATCTGCTGAAACTGTTGCTGCTTGCTGTCACCGCGATCGATCGCGTAGGCATAGGCCTCGACGATCTCGCCCTGTTTGCTGATGTCAGCCCACAACGCGGCGTAGTTGAAGTGGCAACCGTAGGCCTGACGCACGGTGTAATAGAGGTTTTGAACATCGGCGAACACTGCGATTTTTTTCACCGCGGGCTTCCTCTTGGCGCACAGGCGCGCAGGCGAGATCAGGCACCTGGCCCGAAAAGTTGCCCAGTATGCCAGCCCGAAGGATTGTTCCGCGAATAATCGGCCCGGGGCACGGTCGCGCCCCGGACGAATGGCATATCAGACGAAGGAGTCGTCGTCGCTGCCGAAGAACGATGAGTCGTCATCGCTGTAGTCAGTGTTGGCAAAACCGCCCTGATCGTTGGAGTTGTCGGCCATGCGCTGGTCATCGCCCCAGCCATTGTTGCCCTGGTCATTGTTGCCCTGGTCATTGACCGGAGCCGGTTCTTCCTTGATGACTTCAACCACTTCCGGTTGCTGATTGTGATGGAACAGGCTGCTGATGCCTTGTGCCAGCATCACGCCACCCGCCACGCCCGCCGCCGTTTTCAGCGCACCGCCGAGAAAACCGCTGCCCGCCGCCGGCGCTTGCTGCTGAGGTGCGTAATTTTGTTGGGGTGGTGCGGTACCAAAGCTCTGCTGTGGCGCTTGTGAGTTGAACGATGGCCGTGCCGGTTCACGCCAGCCACCGGTGGACGGCGGTGCGCTCTGGGTCGGGGCCGGCTGCGGATCACGGGCGCTGCTGCCGAAGATGCCCGACAAAAAGCCACCACTGCTCGGGGCCGGGGCCGCTGTCTGTGCCTTGGCCGATTGCAGTTCGGCCTGCAATTGCTGCACTTGCTGGGTGAGTTGTTTGTTCTGTTCGTCGAGGCTCTTGATGGCGGCTTCTTGAACCAGAATGGCCTGGGTCATGAAATAGCCGGCCGCAGGCTGGCGAGTCAGGTGCTCCTTGATCCGCGCCTCGGCCTGGGCGTCGCGCGGGGCTGAATCCGTTTCGGCCTGTTGCAGCCGGGAAAACAGTCCATCGATCAGGGTTTGTTCTTCGCTGTTCATGGCGACCTCGTAGATTGCCGGGGAAATCGTTGTCCTTTTCCAAAGAGGATAAGGTGCTCGACCTTAATGGAGACTGAAACAAGTTGTTTCAATGAGCTTTACCTAACGTTTACGTTTGCGTTTCCAAGTGTTTCATCGGTTAAAGTGGACCACTGCTTCCAACCTGCGATACCGACTGATGAATCCGTTCGACGTGCTGCGTGACTCCTTGTATTTCTTCAAGCGCAATCTGGGCCAGATCGTGCAACTGTGCTTGCCGCTGGTGATCTTCGAGGCGCTGCTGCAACAAGTGGTCGACCACTCCACCGAACCGGACAGTTTCCCCGGCGTCAGCGTGATCGTCGGCTTGCTGGTTTATCCGCTGTACACCGCCGCCCTGATCCTGTTTCTCGACGCCCGCAGCCGGGGTGAATCACCGCGCAATCGCGACCTGCTGGCGAGGTCCGCCTACTTGTGGCCGCGCTTCGCCCTGCTGACGGCGCTCAATACCCTGCTGATTCTGCTCGGCCTTTCGCTGTATTTCCTGCCGGGCATCTGGCTGATGGTGACGTTGGCGTTCGGCGAGTATTTGCTGGTGCTGCGCGGCATGACCCCACTGGCGGCCATGAAAGAAAGCCTGCGCCTGACCCGCGGCCATTTCATGCGCATTCTGGTGTGCATCCTGTGCGTGATGGCCCCGTTGTGGCTGCTCAAGGGTGCCACCCTCGCGGTGTACCCGGAGCCACAGAACCCGGTGATTTCCCTGCTGATCGACAGTGCTCACAGCTTCCTGCAACTGTTCACCAGCGTGGTGCTGTTCCGTTTGTTCATGCTGATCGGCGATGCACCCGAGCAGATTGACCGGCCACTTTGACTGCCTCCCCTGTAGCAGCTGGCGAAGCCTGCGTCCGGCTGCGTAGCAGTCGTCATCCAGCGCGTGCGGTTTACCTGATGCATCGTGGGCACCGATTTTACGACTGCTGCGCAGCCGGACGCAGGCTTCGCCAGCTGCTACAGGTGCGTGTTACGGCTATTGCGTTTGGCCCTTGGGCTTACGTCCGACGCTCGGTTATGCTCGGGCCATCTTTTGTAACGCTATAAGCCGAGCCATGCCCCGTCTACTGCGCTACACCCTGCTAAGCCTTTTGACAGTCATCGGCTTTTTCGCACTGCTGATCTACAACCTGACGTGGCGCCCCGACGCCAAGGAAGTATTGCCGGTCAGTTGCAATGCCCATGCACCGACGCTGGTGCCCGGCCAGGCCTTGAAAGTGATGACCTGGAACGTTCAGTACCTGGCGGGCAAGCGCTATGTGTTCTGGAACGATCTGGCCCAGGGCGATGACGAAAGCCCCACCCCTGAAGACATGGCCTTCAGCCTCGATGAAGTGGCGCGGGTGATTCGCGACGAAAACCCCGACGTTGTGTTGTTGCAGGAACTCGATGACGGCGCCAAGGCCAGCGATTACCAGAACCAGTTCAAGCTCCTGCAAGAACGGGTCGCCGACCTGTATCCGTGCAGCGTCCGTGCCTTCGACTGGAAGGCCGACTTCGTGCCTGACCCACACATCTCCGGCAGTGTCGGTCGGCAACTGGCAACGCTCAGCCGTTACCAGATCGAACACGCCGAACGCCTGCAATTGCCGGTCGAACCGGCCAATTTCATCAGCCGACAATTCAAACCGAAAAACGCCGTGTTGGTCACTTATCTGCCGCTGAACGACGGCGGGCAGATGGCACTGCTCAATACCCATCTGGACCGCGCCACCCAGCCCGACGAAACACTGCAAGCCCAAGTGACAGCCGTCACCAAAGTCCTCGACAAGTTCGAAAGCCGTGGCACGCCGTGGCTGATTGGTGGCGACTTCAACCTGCTGCCGCTGGGGCAATTTCGCCGACTGCCCGACGAGCAACGCACCCCCTACTCCGCCGACAGCGCGCTACATGTGCTGTGGGACAAGTACCCGATGATTCCGACCAACAACGAAGCCAGCGGCGTCGATCGGGCACAGTGGCTGACGCATTACCCGAATGATCCAGGCTTGAGCGGCCCGGACCGGACGGTCGACTACCTGTTCTACAGCCCGCGCATCAAACGGGTCGAAGCAACGGTGAGGCAGGACGATACGTTGCGCATCTCCGATCACTTGCCGGTGATCGCAAGGTTCCTTTTGCCCGCCAACTGACAATGCAAAACCTGTAGGAGCCGGGCTTGCCCGCGATAGCGGTGTGTCAGGTTAAATACATGCCAACTGACAGAATGCAATCGCGGGCAAGCCCGCTCCCACAGGGATCGCGCAGGTTCAATGAACCTCTTCCAGATCGTCATGCAGCAGCCCGAAGATCTTGCGCTTCATGTCGATGAACGAGCGCTCCATGACCATGTCCAGAGTCCGTGGGCGTTCGATCGGCACGTCGAGAATCTGCTTGATCCGCCCAGGCCTGGCGCCCATCACGTAGACCCGGTCGCCGAGCAGAACCGCCTCGTCGATATCGTGGGTCACGAACAACACGGTCTTCTTGCTGTTACCCCAAACCCGCAGCAACAGCTGCTGCATTTGCAGGCGGGTCTGGCTGTCGAGCGCGCCGAACGGTTCATCCATCAGCAGGATCTGCGGATCATTGGCCAGCGCCCGGGCAATCGCCACACGCTGCATCATGCCGCCGGACAACTGCTTGGCGTAGTTGTCGGCAAACCCGGTGAGGCCGACTTCATTGACGTAGTAGTCGACGATTTCCTTGCGCTGTGCCGCCGCCATGCCGCGACGTTTGAGACCGAACTCGACGTTCTGGCGAACCGTCAGCCACGGGAACAACGTGTAGCTCTGGAACACCATGCCGCGATCCGCGCCCGGCCCCTGAACTTGCTGGCCACCGACGTAGATCTCGCCCTCCGTGGGCTCGTTGAGGCCGGCGGTGAGGTACAGCAGACTCGACTTGCCGCAGCCCGAAGGCCCGACCAGCACGGCGAATTGTTGATCCGGCACCTCGAACGACACCTGCTCCAGTGCGGTGAACATGCCACCGTCAGGTTTCTGATAGCGCAGGCTGACCTTGTCCACTTGCAGCCTTGGGGCGGCCTGTACCGGCGCGGCCGAGGGTGTGACGAAGCGAGGGTTGACGGCGCTTACTGAGCCCATGCGGCGATCCTCAGACGTAGGAAACGAAACAGTTGATCGGTGACCAGGCCCAACAGGCCGATGATCGCGATTGCCAGGAAAATCACATCCACTTGAAAGCCACGCATGGCTTTGAGGCTCAAGTAACCCAGGCCACTGGAAGCGGCGACCAGCTCAGCGACCACCAGGTAGGTCCAGGCCCAGCCCATGGTCACGCGCAAGGTGTCGAGCACACCCGGCAACGACGCCGGGGCGATCACATGCAGCACCGCATCGCGACGATTGGAACCGAGGGTATAGGACGCATTGATCAGGTCCTTGGAGATGCCCTTGGACACGTCCGCGATCATCACCAGTTGCTGGAAGAACACACCAAAGATGATCACCGAGACTCGTTGCTCCAGGCCGATACCAATCCACAAAATGAACAGCGGCACGAACGAGGTCACCGGCAGGTAGCGGATGAAATTGACCATCGGTTCAAGGAAGGCCTGAACGATGCGGAAGCTGCCCATCAACAACCCCAGCGGCACCGCCACCAGCGACGAGACAACAAAACCGACCACTACCACTTCGAGGCTGGCCCACACGTGCAGACCGAGTGTGCCGTCGCGACTCAGGCGCACGGCGGCCTCAACCACCGCGCCCGGCGTCGGCAGGAACATCCCCGGCACCACGCCACCGTAAGACAACCCGGCCCACAGACCGATCAATAGAACCCAGGCCAGACCGCTCGCGCTCCAGATGACCTGCACCGGCAGGCCAGTCTTGGGCGTGATGCAGCGGCTCAGCCATGAATTGCGCTTGAACATGCAAACCTCCTACAGCGGGCTGACGAAACGGTTGTCGATCAGGTCGTCATTGCTGACGTTGTAGGGCTTGCCCTGCAATTCACTGGCGGTTTCGTTGGCCAGTTTGATCAACGGTGCGCTGTCGCCCGGCTTGCCTGGCGAGCCGAGCAGTTTTTCGCTCATGGCCTGATCGTAGAAGCGCACGCCTTGCGCGGCGGCGGCCAGTTCCTTCGGATCGGCGAGGTAACCGCCGACGCCTTTGGCCATGATTTTGTAGGCTTCTTCGGGGTGTTCCTGGGTGTATTTCACCGCTTTGTACAACCCGGCGACCAAGGCTTTTACGTCTTCTGGCTGCTTCTCGATGACCGAGCAGTTCAGCGCAACCACGTCGACAATCACGCCCGGCGTGCTGCTGCTGTCGATCAACACCTTGCCTTGCTGCTTGTCACGGACCATCGACAGATGCGGCTCCCAGGTCACGGCGGCCGGCACGCGACCGGCGATGAACGCGGTCGCGGCGTCGTCAGCTGTCATGTTCTGCACGGTGATGTCGCTCATGGTCATGCCGTGTTTTTTCAGCAGATACGACAACCAGAACTGCGAGGTCGACCCTTCGTTCACCGCCACCGCCTTGCCTTTGAGCTCCTGCAAACTCTTGACGTCCTTGCCTACCAGCACGCCGTCGCCACCATGGCTGTCATCCAGTGCGGCGACCGCTTTGAAGCAGAATTGCGGACGGTATTTCAGCACTTCGTCGATGGTCGACGCCGAGCCCGACAATTCGCCCGAGGCTTGGGCGGCCATGTACATCGACGCTTCTTCGACGACGGGCAATTCAACGGTCAGACCGTTTTCCTTGAAGTAGCCCAGGTCCTGGGCGAGGTAGAGGGTGCCGTAACCGACCCACGTGGTATGGCCGATGGACAGGGTGCCGGCCTGGGCACTGGTCGCGACCGTGGCGGCAATGGCGGTGACCGCCAGGGGATGAGCGAAACGGGTAAGCAAGGACTTGATCATGGAGCACTCCCAAAGCTGTTGATTTAGTTTTGATGGGCAGTACGGCCAGTGGCCTTGGACATCAGCTGTCACCTGAGGTCTCTGATGGACCTTTCGGTGAGCAGCGTTCGGCTGACTGGCGAAGTCGATGTTGGCCCAAGGCCGGGAATAGGAAAATCAGGAAATATGTCGTTGGGAGTGATGAAAAAACTGGGTAGTGCGCACGGTCAAAGGGCATTGCGGGCGGGGATGCCCAAGGAGGGTGCAAGACTGAAAAAGTGTAGCGATTGGACAATAGCTATCGCGGGCAAGCCCGCTCCCACAGGTCCTGTGCCGTACCAAATTTTTGCAACCGACACACATTTCTGTGGGAGCGGGCTTGCCCGCGATAAGGTCCGCAGGACCTTCCAGCAATATCAGAGGCGGCCGTATTCCTGAGCCGTGCGATCCACCGCTTTCAGGGTTTTACCCACCAACTCATCAACCTCTTCCCGAGTGGCAATCAACGCCGGCGCCATGATCATCCGCCCCAGCGTCGAGCGAATAATCACGCCCTCTTCAAAGCCGATCGTGCGGCAACGCCAGGCGATGTCATTCTCGTTGGCAAAGCGCTTGCGACTGGTTTTGTCCTCGGCCAATTGCAGCGCCGCCACCATGCCGACACCCTGGATATCACCCACCAACGGGTGATTGCCGAACACCTCGCGCAAGCACTGTTGCAGGTACGGGCCGATGTCATCCTTGACCCGCGTCACCACGCCCTCATCACGCAACGCCTTGAGGTTGGCTATCGCCACCGCCGCCGCCACCGGGTGCCCGGAATAGGTCAGGCCGTGGGCGAATACCCCGCCCTGCTCCACCAGCACCTGGGCCATTTTCTTCGACAGAATCAACCCGCCCATGGGGATGTAACCCGAAGTCAGGCCCTTGGCGATGGACAAGGTGTCCGGCTCGAAACCGAAGTGTTCATGGGCGAACCATTCGCCGGTGCGACCAAAGCCGCCGATCACTTCGTCGGCGCACAACAGCACGTCGTACTTGCGGCAGATGCGCTGGATTTCCGGCCAGTAGCTCTCTGGCGGAAAGATCATCCCGCCCGCGCCCTGGAACGGTTCGGCGATGAAACCTGCGACCTTGTCGGCGCCCAGTTCGAGAATCTTCGCTTCCAGTTGCTGCGCGGCCCGCAGGCCAAATTCAGCCGGCGTCAGGTTACCTTCGTGGGCGAAAAAGTACGGTTCATCGATGTGTTCGATGTCGGGAAGCATGCCGCCCATTTCGTGCATGAACTTCATGCCACCGAGCGCCGTCGCGGCCAGGGTCGAACCGTGGTAACCGTTCCAGCGCCCGATCATGACTTTCTTCTCGGGCTTGCCGAGGATCGTCCAGTAACGGCGCACGGTGCGAATCAACACCTCGTTGGCCTCGGAGCCGGAGTTGGTGTAGATCGCGTGGCTGTAGTGCCCCGGCAGCAGACTGAACAGCAGCTCCGACAGCTCGATGACCTGTGGGTGGGTGGTGTGGAAAAACATGTTGTAGTACGGCAGCTGCTCAAGCTGCTGAGTCGCCGCCGCCGCCAGATCCTTGCGCCCGTAACCGAGGTTGGTGCACCACAACCCGGACATGCCGTCCAGATAACGCCGACCGTCGTTGTCCCACAGGTGCAGGCGCTCGCCACGCACCATCACCCGGGGTCCTTCGTCATTGAGTGCCTTTTGATCGACGAATGCGTGGATGTGGTGCGCAGCGTCGGCGGCCTGGTAGTCGCGGGTTTCACGTGGTGATGTCATCGCCAGTTCTCCGTTTTGTTATTAGCGGCTGTTATGAGCGCAGCTGAAACCAGGTGGTTTTCAACTGGGTGTATTTATCGAATGAATGCAGCGACAAGTCACGACCGAAACCGGACTGTTTGCCGCCGCCGAACGGCACGGTCACGTCGAGTGCATCGACGCTGTTGACCGAGACCGTCCCTGCTCGCAATTGCCGCGCCACACGGTGGGCGCGATTGAGGTCATCGGTCCACAGCGAAGCCGCCAGACCGTAGACGCTGTCGTTGGCCAGTTGCAAGGCGTGGGCCTCGTCATCGAACGCCGTGACGGCCAGCACCGGGCCGAACACCTCGTCGCGAAACAGCGGCATGTCCGGGCTCACACCCGTAAAAATCGTCGGTTGGATGAAGTTGTCAGAGCCGTTGAAGATCGACTGCCGGCCACCGCACACCTTGGTCGCGCCCTGACGTTCGGCTTGCTGGATGAACTTCATGATGCGCGCGGTCTGGCGGCTGTCGACAATCGCCCCGGCGCCGCTCGCCGGGTCCAGCGGATCACCCGGCAGCCAGCGTTCGGCCTGCGCCATGAGGCGCTCGACAAATTCGTCATGAATCGAACGCTCCACCAGCAATCGCGAGTTGGCCGAGCAGACTTCGCCCTGATTGAAGAAGATCCCGAACGCGGCTTTCTCGGCGGCCAGGTCCAGGTCCTGACAATCGGCGAACACCAGGTTCGCGCTCTTGCCGCCGCACTCCAGCCACACCTGTTTCAGGTTCGATTGCGCGGAATACTGCATGAAGTATTTGCCGACTTCGGTGGAACCGGTGAACACCAGGCAATCCACGTCCGGGTGCAAACCAAGGGCTTTGCCGGTCTGCTCGCCGAGGCCGGGCAGCACGTTCAACACGCCTGCCGGCAAGCCTGCTTCGAGCGCCAGTTCGGCCAGGCGCAACGCAGAGAACGGTGATTGCTCGGCGGGTTTGAGAATCACCGAATTGCCAGCGGCCAAGGCCGGCGCGAGTTTCCACGCGGCCATGTCCAGCGGGAAATTCCACGGCACCACGGCAGCGACCACGCCCAGTGCTTCACGGGTAATGGTTGCCAGGACGTTCTGCGCACTGGGTGCGATCTGGTCGTAAAGTTTGTCGAGGCTTTCCGCGTACCAACGAAACACCCCGGCGGCGCCCGGCACGTCGATGTTGTAGGCGTCCATCACCGGTTTGCCCATGTTCAGCGAGTCCAGCAGTGCCAGTTCTTCGCGATGGGTCATGATCAGGTCAGCCAGGCGCAGCAGCACTTGCTTGCGCTCAATGGGCGAACGCGCCGACCACGTGCCGGCGTCGAACACCTGTCGTGCATTGCTGACCGCAGCGTTGACCTCTTCGTCGCCGCACGCGGTGACGTTGGCCAGGCATTGGCCAGTGGCGGGGTTGATCGCGGCGAACGTCTGGCCGGACTGTGCCGCACGAAGTTTGCCGTCGATCAAGGCCCGGTCGGGAAACTGCAGCGCAGCGGCTTTGTGTTGCCAGTATGCAAGCTCGAACACGTTCAGATGCTCCAGGGGCTTTTCTTGTGATTGGATGGTGGCCCAGCCCCGTGTCCACGAAAAATAGTAAAAATGTTTTCGCAGACCATGAAAAAACTGGGCAGCCAACCTCCCCCGTGGCGCGGTATGTGGTTATTGTTCAGGCACAACAACACCGTCGTCAGAACGGACGCAGTCGGCGCGAAATTTGCCTGGATGCCTGGATCATCCACCCCGAGGTTTGCCGTGGCTGCCTACAACTTGCGTCAACTGAAATACTTCATCACCACCGTCGAATGCGGCAGCGTCGCCGAGGCCTCGCGCAAGCTGTACATCGCCCAGCCGGCGATCTCCACGGCCATCAAAGGCCTGGAAGACAGCTTCGGCGTGCAATTGCTGATCCGTCATCACGCCCAGGGCGTGTCCTTGACCCCGAGCGGTGCGCGCTTCTACCGCAAGGCTCAGGAGCTGCTGCGCATGGCCAAGGAGTTCGAACAGAACGCCCTGGCCGACAACGACGTGGTGGCCGGGCAAATCGATATCGGCTGCTTCGAAACGGTCGCGCCGCTGTACTTGCCGCAACTGATCGCCGGGTTCTCGGCGCTGTATCCGGGGGTGAAAATCCGCATCCGCGACGGTGAGCAGCAAGAGCTGGTACAAGGCCTGACGTCGGGCACGTTCGACCTGGCGATCCTGTACGAGCACGACCTCGACGCCACCATCCAGACCGAACCGCTGATGCCGGCGCAGCGACCTTATGCGCTGCTGCCGGCGGATCATCGCTTTGCCCAGCTCAAGCAAGTGTCGCTGCGCGATCTGTGCCTGGAGCCGATGATTCTGCTGGATGTGCAACCGAGCCGGACCTACTTCGTCAGCCTCTTCGAAGAATTGAACCTGTCGCCGAACATTGCCTTCAGCTCACCGTCAATCGAGATGGTCCGGGGCATGGTCGGCCAAGGGTTCGGCTTTTCGATCCTGGTCACGCGGCCGCATTCGGAGTGCACCTACGACGGCCAGAAAGTGGTGTGCGTGGACATCGTCGAAGACGTCACCGGCTCAGGGCTGGTGGCAGCGTGGCTCAAGCGCGGGCAACTGACCAAACCGGCGCAGTTGTTTGCCGATTATTGCCGGGAGCAATTGACCGCCAAGGCCCAGACCAAACCTTGATCGTTATTTGATCGTTCCTACGCTCCGCGTGGGAATGGATCCCGTGACGCTCCGCGTCACAAAGGCGGACGCAGAGCGTCCATGGCGGCGTTCCCACGCAGAGCGTGGGAACGATCAGAGTAAACGTTACTTACGGGGTTTGATCCGCGCCGTCGCTTCGGCCACCAGCGGATCGTCCGGCCAATAGTGCTTCGGATACCGCCCCTTCAAATCCTTTTTCACCTCGGCATAGGTGCTGCGCCAGAAGTTCGCCAAATCCTGCGTCACCTGCACCGGGCGCCGCGCAGGCGACAGCAGGTGCAGCTTGACCACTTGCCGGCCACCGGCAATGCGCGGTGTCTCGGCCAGGCCAAACAGTTCCTGCAAACGCACCGCCAGAATCGGCGGCTGTTCGCTGTAATCCAGACGAATCGAAGAACCCGACGGTACGCTCAGATGATGCGGCGCCTGCTCGTCCAGCCGTTGCGGCAGCGGCCACGGCAGCAGGTTGTGGACGATGCTCGACAAGTCCAGATTGGCGAAGTGACTGAGCCGCGAGACTTTGCCCAGATACGGCATCAGCCACTGTTCCAGATTTTTCAGCAGGGCGACGTCGCTGACATCCGGCCACTCACTGTCGCCCTTGCCGGTAAGGTCCAACTGGCGCAACAACGCGACCCGCGCCTGCCACTGACGCAGCTCCGGCGTCCATGGCAACAGCTCCAGGCCTTTGCGCCGCACCAGGTTCACCAAAGCCTGGCTGCGAGCGGTTTCATCAAGGCCGGTCAACGGTTCGCGGCTGAGGATCAACTCGCCCACCCTGCGCTGACGCTCGGCGCGCAGCACGCCTTCGCGCTCGTCCCAATCCAGTTGATCGACGTTGCGCACTTGCTCGGCGAGCACCGTGTCGAACAGTGCCGGATCGAAATCCGCCGCCAGATAAATTCGTTCTTCACGCTGGCCCTGACGACTGCCGAGATCGGCGACCACCAGCCACGGTTGCTTCATCAAACTGTCCGCTTCGGCGAACAGCGCCGCACGGCCGTTGGCCAGGCGATATTCCGCGCCACCGGCCCGTCGTTGCTGGGCCACGCGGTCGGGATAGGCCAGCGCCAGCAACGCGCCGAGCCAGCGTGAATGATCGGGATCGCTGACCGGTTCCGACGCTTTGCCGCGCAAATAACCACGATATTGCCGCGCCAGTTGCCGGGCCCGTTGAACGCCACCCTGAGCACCGCGCGCGGCGCGTTCTTCGCCGGACAACAGCACCAAGCGGCTGTGCAGATCCGCCCCGGCGCCGCGCAAGATATCGCGCTCGCCGAGCAATGCCGCGACATCGCAGGCCATGTCGGCCAAACCGAGCGCCTGCCCGCGCAACAGCAAATGCGCGATGCGCGGATGCGCCGGCAGTTCAGCCATGGCCTGACCGTGACGGGTCAATGTGTCGCCATCCAGCGCGCCCAGACGATCCAGCAAATCCTGCGCCTGTGCATAAGCAGCGGCCGGCGGTACATCCAGCCAAACCAACTGACCCGGTGTCACGCCCCAGCGTCCCAGTTGCAACGCCAGGCCCGCGAGATCGGCCGAGAGAATTTCCGCACTGGCATACGCCGCCAGTTGTTCGTGTTGATCCTGCGACCACAGGCGATAACACACGCCCGGCTCCAACCGCCCGGCCCGGCCCGCGCGTTGAGTGGCACTGGCTTTGGAAATGCGCTGGGTGTCGAGGCGAGTCATGCCGCTGCCGGGGTCGAAACGCGGCACTCGCGCCAACCCGGCATCAATGACCACGCGCACGCCATCGATCGTCAGGCTGGTCTCGGCGATGTTGGTCGCCAGCACCACTTTGCGTTTGCCTGCGGGTGCCGGGTCGATCGCGGCTCGCTGCGCGGCCAGGTCCAGTTCGCCGTGCAACGGGCAAAGCAGCACCGGCGTGTTGTCGCCCAGCGCATCGGCCAATTGTTGATGGACTCGACGGATTTCCGCTTGCCCCGGCAGGAACACCAGAAGGCTGCCGGTTTCATCGTTCAAGGCCTCGAGGACGGTTTGCACCAGGCGCGGCTCGATGAACTCACCGGGCTGAAACGGCCGGCCCCAACACATCGTCACCGGGTACATGCGCCCTTCACTGCGCAGGATCGGCGCGTCGTCCAGCAACCCGGCCAGGCGTTCACCTTCCAGGGTTGCGGACATCAAGAGGATTTTCAGCGGTTGATCGTCGCGAAACAGCTCCCGGCCATTCAGGCTCAGGGCCAACGCCAGGTCAGCGTCGAGGCTGCGTTCGTGGAATTCGTCGAAGATCAGCAAACCCACGCCTTCCAGCGCCGGGTCATCTTGCAGGCGTCGCGTGAGGATGCCTTCGGTGACCACTTCGATGCGGGTGTTGGGCCCGACTTTGCTGTCCAGCCGAATCCGATAGCCGACGGTTTCACCGACCTTCTCGCCCAACTCACTGGCCAAGCGCTCTGCCGCCGCCCGCGCCGCCAAACGACGCGGTTCAAGCATCAGGATGGTCTGCCCGGCCAGCCAGGGCTCATTGAGCAAGGCCAAGGGCACGCGCGTGGTTTTACCGGCACCGGGCGGTGCTTCGAGCACGGCTTCGTGGCGTGTCGCCAAGGCTTCACGCAGGGCGGGTAAAACTTCATCAATCGGCAAAGAATTCATGCTGGCTCCCAAACAGAGCGGCGAGTATAACGACGAACTGCTCGACGTTTGTCGCGGTCCTAATTCATAACAACGACGCTTCGTTTTCCAGATGACTCAGGAGTTTTTCCATGCGTGTTCCCTTTCGCTTGATTGGCGGTGTATTGGTCGCGACCCTGCTGACCCAGGTTACGGCGTGCGGCTCGATTTTCTATCCCGATCGCCGTGGGCAAATTGACGGCAAGATCGACCCGGCTGTCGCGGCGCTGGATGCTGTGGGCCTGCTGTTCTACATCATCCCCGGCCTGATCGCCTTTGCCGTGGACTTCGCCACCGGGGCGATCTATTTCGAACCAGGCAAGACCGCACAGGTTGCTCCGGAAAAACTCAAGGAAGCGATCGGCGCCGACGGCAAGGTCGATAATCACAAGTTGCAGACTATTCTCGAAACAGAATTGGGCCGCAGCTTTCCGCTGGACGACCCACGCCTGATTCAACACAAGGGCAGCGCCCAGCAACTGGCCATGTTCGGCCTGCAACCCGCCGCGTAATCGGTTCACCCAAAGGAAAATGCCGCCCCTATGAATTCCAGCTCCGAACATGCCCGCCTGCTGCGGCTGGCGACCCGTGCCTCGGTGGCGGTGGCCTGTACGCTGATCGTCGCCAAAGGCATCGCCTGGTGGTTGAGCGGTTCGGTGAGCATGCTCGCCGGATTGACCGACTCGACGCTCGACGGCGTCACCTCGCTGCTCAACTTGCTGGCGGTGCATTACGCCTTGCGCCCGGCCGATGACGATCACCGTTACGGGCATGGCAAGGCAGAGTCGCTGGCGGGCATGGCTCAGGCGCTGTTCATTGGCGGCAGTGCGGTGCTGATTGCCCTGCAGGCCTTTGATCGGCTCCAGCATCCCGTACCGGTGGAAGCACCGTGGATCAGCATCGGGGTGATCGTATTTTCCCTGGTGCTGACGCTGGCATTGCTGATGCTTCAACACCGGGTGGTCAAGGCGACGGGCTCCAACGCGGTGCGTGCGGACTCGCTGCATTATCGTTCGGATCTGCTGCTCAACGGCAGCATTCTGGTGGCACTGGTGCTGGCCGGGTTTGGCTGGCATCAGCTGGATGCGTGGTTTGGCCTGGGCATTGCCATCTACATTCTGTGGAGCGCGATTCAGATCGCACGGGAAAGTTTTACGGTGTTGATGGATGAAGAACTGCCGCCCGAAGTCAGCCAGCACATGCTCGAACTGGCCTGCAGTGTGCCGGGGGTTTTAGGGGCGCATGACCTGCGCACGCGGATTTCCGGCAACCAGTGGTTCGTGCAATTGCACCTGGAGTTGCCGGGAAGTTTGACGCTGTCTGTCGCCCACGGCATCAGCGACCAGGCGGCCGATGCGATTCATGCCGCCTACCCGAAAGCCGAAGTGCTGGTGCACGCCGACCCGCAGGAAGTGGTGCTGGCCGCCAAGGCTCAGAACGTGACCTGATAACCGCGACTGCCGAGGCAATTGCCCTCGGCTTGTCGGTAGGCCTGGACCACCGCGGAGTCCGGTTGGTAGGTAGCGGTTCGCGGGTCGAAGCCACTCTGCTGCACCGCGTATTGGTAGCACTCGTAACCGTCTCGACTGATCTGCTCCGGCGACTGCCCGTTGGCCGGATACGCCTCCACGTCATAACTATTGCTGGCCGGTTGTTGCGCTTGCGGGCCTCCAACCGGAGGCTCGACCACCATGTAATCCTGAGTGCTCTCCTGATAGGCGTAATACGAGCCGGCCGCCAGAAACAGCATCGACCCGCCAATCAAGACTTGCTCGGCATAGTCAGGCAAATAGCTGACACGAATCCCGCGCGGCGGTTGCACCACGACATAGTGCGGCCCCAGCGGGCGATACCAGTAACCGCCGGAATAGAAGTAATCCATGCCACGGTAAGGCACGCGGTATTCGCGGTCCGGAAAGCGATCAATTTCCTGACCCGGACGGTATCGCGGCCCTGGTCCCCAGCCATTGCCATGCCCCGGCGGACGACCGCCCTGCCAGTGATTGTCATTGGTCGGCGCACCGGTGTAGCCATTCCAGTGCTGGTTGTAATCGTTACGCCGAGGCACATCCTGATAGTAACCACGCTGCGGTGGCTGGGTCTGGCGCACGGAGTCGGGGCGGCTGTGGATCGGCGGGTCAATCGGCAGGTCATTCGCTGGCAATTGCGGCGGCGGTGGCGGCGAGCGAACCCGGCTGTTGAAGTCCGGCGCAGGATGGTTCTGATTTTCCCGCTGGCCGTTGTTTTGACCCTGACCGTTGTGCTCGAACTGGCGGCTGTTGTCGCCACGAATGATGTCGTTGTTCTGCGGGTGCGGCTGATTGTTACCGCCATGCCCCTGACCGTTGCCCTGATGACCGCCGCCCTCATGCTGCCCGCCATCGGGACCACGGTTTTGTTGATCATCGGCCAGCGATTGCGCAGTGACACCGACACACAACAAACCAACACCGGCCAAACGCCAGATGCGCGACTTCATGCTTTTCCTCACTACGGGTTAGGGCCTGTACGTAAGACTGGGAAAGTTCAGGCCGGTTCTGAAACAGGTTATCAGTCGCGAAACTTATTTATTGAGGGCCGTGCAGAAATCGCAGGCAAAAGAAAAGGGAGACCCGTCGGCCTCCCTTTGAGAACTTCGTCCGTGCTCGACGCTTATGACGTCGGCTCACCTCACCCCGTCTTCTGGACAGTGTGCAGCTCGGGGGCCGGCACATCCCCGGTGGGGGTGGCGGCCGCGGCTGGCCTGATTGGGCGAGCCGCTGTGGACTGTTTGTCCGAGCAGTGATTCTGGTGATAAGAATAGGCCTGGGGCGCCGGCAGAGGATTGCGAAGATTGCTCAAATAAACATCACTTGCGCAATTTTTAACCTTGGATAGATAATCTGCCGCAATAGTTACGACAAAGGCCTCATTGATGAGCAAACTCGACCGATACGACTTGAGCATTTTGGCGGAATTGCAGCGTGATGCGCGCATCTCCAACCAGGAGCTGGCCGAACGCATCGGCTTGTCCCCCTCGCCTTGCTCGCGCCGGGTCAAGCAACTGGAGGACGACGGCTACATCACCCGCCAGGTCGCCCTGCTGGACCGTAAAATGCTCGGTTTGAGCCTGACGGCTTACGTGCTGATCGGCATGGACCGGCACACCCCGGAACGCTTCGAGAACTTCGAAGCGGCGATTCGTACATTGCCGCAAGTGCTGGAATGCAGCCTGGTGACTGGGATGGACGCCGACTATCAGCTCAAGGTGGTGGTGCCGGATATGGATCACTATCAGAAGTTACTGCTGGGGCACCTGACCCGGATTGAAGGGGTCACCAGCGTTCGTTCGAGCTTTGTGCTGAACCAGGTACTCAACAGCACTGAATTGCCCCTGACTCATCTGCGTAACTGAAGACGCTATCGCGAGCAAGCTTTGCTCCTACAGATCTGGTGCGGATTCGTGGCAGATGCAAACCCGTAGGAGCATGGCTTGCCCGCGATGGGGCCGGCACAGGCGACGAATAGCTGCGACACACCGCCGCAGGTCAATACTGTACGCAGCCAGCGAGGCGTATACTCCCCGCGCCCTTTTAGCCCCGCCCGCGCTGGAGATGTTCGATGGATCCTGCAGTATTTGAAGAGTGGATGATGACTGGCCTTGTCAGCATTCTGATCATTTTCATGGGTTTCATCGTCTGGGATCTGGCGAAGAAGTCCAAGGCCGGGCGCTTTGGCTCGTTCATTCTGTTCTTTGTTCTGGGTCTGGGCGTGGCCGCGTTCGTGATCAAAAGCGTGGTGATCGGCCTGATTGAATCCGGCACGTTATAAACGCGCCGGCACTTCCTTCCACTGGCCCTGATCGAGCCCTTCGATCGTCCAGTCACCTATCCTGACCCGCACCAGACGCAATGTCGGCAAGCCGACCGCTGCCGTCATGCGCCGCACCTGACGATTGCGCCCTTCACGAATCACCAGCTCCAGCCAGCTTGTCGGCACACTCTTGCGAAAGCGCACCGGCGGGTTGCGTGGCCACAGCTCCGGTTCTTCCAGTTGCCGCGCCTCGGCCGGCAAAGTCATCCCGTCGTTAAGTTCGACGCCGTCACGCAAACGCTGCAACTGCTCGGCACTCGGCTCGCCTTCTACCTGCACCCAATACGTCTTGGCCAGTTTGTGTTTCGGATCGGCAATACGGGCTTGCAACTGACCGTCGTTGGTCAGCAGCAACAAGCCTTCGCTGTCGCGGTCCAGGCGTCCTGCCGGGTAAATCCCCGGGATCTCGATGTAATCCTTGAGCGTCGCCCGCCCTTCGCCGTCGCTGAATTGCGTCAGCACATCAAACGGTTTGTTGAACAGGATCAGCTTCGGCTCGGCCGGCGGCGCCTTGGCGACACGACGCGGGGCTGAGGACTGAGAGTTCGCGCCGGGACGGCGAGCGACTGGACGTTGTGGACGGGACATGAGGAAGGAAACATCTAACGGTCAGGGCTGCTAATGCTAGGGCGTGCCATCGATTATTTCCACCGCCGCGTTGTCGCCTGAAAGCGGGCCAGGCAAGGCGCAGGCCGCTGGGAATGGTTGTTCCCTTTCCAAGGCCTGCAACGCAGCCTGGCCCGCTTTCAGGCACAACCCGAAGGGCCGGGCCTGCTGTTGCGCAGGGCCGCGTTGCTCGGAGCTTATTTGGAATGACCAAACCACGCTCCTCGCGCCTTGCCCTGCGCAACAGCAGACCCGGCGCGGCAGTGGAAATAATCGATGGCACGCCCTGCCCTGACCGCTAAATAACCATGACTGTTAGCGGAACGGCGGCTCGTCGAAGCTGCGCAGCTTGCGCGAGTGCAGCGAATTGAGTTCCGTGCGCAACAGATCGACCGCTTCGATACCGATCTTCAAGTGCTGGCTGACCGCACGTTCATAGAAGGCGTTGGCCGAGCCCGGCAGCTTGATTTCGCTGTGCAGCGGCTTGTCCGAGACGCAGAGCAACGTGCCATACGGCACCCGCAAGCGATAACCCTGGGCAGCGATAGTGCCACTTTCCATGTCCACCGCCACGGCGCGGGACAGGTTGATCAACAGGCGCTCCTGAGCCCAGCGCAGTTCCCAGTTACGGTCGTCATAAGTCAGTACGGTGCCGGTGCGCAGGCGTTTTTTCAGTTCATCGCCTTTCTCGCCAGTGATGTTGGCCGCCGCTTGTTGCAATGCCATCTGCACTTCAGCCAGCGCCGGAATCGGAATGTTCGGTGGCACGACCCGGTCCAGAATCCCGTCGCGGCGCATGTACGCGTGAGCCAGCACGTAGTCACCAATGGTCTGCGACTGACGCAAGCCGCCGCAGTGACCGATCATCAGCCAGCAATGCGGACGCAGCACCGCCAAGTGGTCGGTGATGTTCTTGGCGTTGGAGGGGCCGACGCCAATATTCACCAGCGTCACGCCATGGCCATCGCTGGCGATCAGGTGATAGGCCGGCATCTGGTAACGGTGCCACACCACACCGGCGGCAATCGCCGATGCTTCGCCGTGGTCCATGCTCTTTTCGATGATCACGTTGCCCGGCAAGATCATGCGCACAAAACGCGGGTCGCTGCGCAATTGCTCCAGGCCATGGACGATGAACTGATCAACGTAGCGGTGGTAGTTGGTCAGCAGGATCCAGGGCTGCACATGACGCCAGTCACTGCCGGTGTAATGCACCAGGCGGCGCAGGGAGAAGTCCACCCGCGCGGCGTCGAACAGCGCCAGCGGCAGCGGGTCGGTGTTTTCCCAATCATACAAGCCATCGGCAATGCCGTCGGTGGCAGCGGACAGGTCGGTACTCGGGAACACCCGCGCCAGCACGGCAGCGGTCACGCCGGAACCGGCCAGTTCATCGCCTTGCTCGACCACGTACGGGTATGGAATGTTTTGCTGGCTGATACCGACTTCCACGGTCACGGTGAAGTCGTGCATCAACGGCACCAGCTGTTCCAGCAGGTATTTGCGGAAGGCGGCCGGATGGGTGACGGTGACGCTGTATGTCCCGGGCAGTTGAACCTTGGCGTAAGCGCGCGTGGTCTGCGGGACTTCGCCCTGGCAGTGATAAGTCAGACGCAGTTCGGGATAACGGAACATCGCCCGCTGCTCGGCGTCCGGCTCGACACGATCCTTGAGGTATCGCTTGAGCGCCTGATTCAACGCGGTGGTTGCACGATTGTGCAAGAGCGCAAGCCGGTCCACGGCTTGCTCGGCGGTTTGAACGATAATAAAAGCTTCGGTCACGATCAGCATCCTGTGTTCTGACTTGCAGACCTTCATCTTGCCTGCATCGTCGCTTCACGGGAACAGTCGTGTTTGGGCAATACATCAATAGTCAGACACAGGCAGAACCTGTGGGAGCGGGCTTGCCCGCGATAGCGGTGTGTCAGACACCATTAATGTTGAATGTCAGACCGCATTCGCGGGCAAGCCCGCTCCCACAGGGTTTTGCAACGGTCAAAAACCCTGCGGGGTCGACCGGGCGACGATTGCTTCCACATCCAGCCCACGTGGCAACGCGCCATACACCCGACCGGCCGAACCGAGCCGGCTGACGATAAACGCATCACTGACCGCCGCATTGCCCGCCTCCAGCAACAGCTTGGCCTGAAGCCCCAAGGCAATGTCTTCGGTGAGCTGGCGGGCGCGGTATTGAATGTCGCTGGTGTCTTTGAACTGCGCCTGCAATTGCTGGATGTGCGCGGCCAGGCGTTTATCGCCATGACCGTCGCCCAGTTCACTGAACAGCACATCAAGCACACCCGGTTCTTTGGACAAGGCTCGCAGCACATCCAGGCACTGCACGTTGCCGGAACCTTCCCACGTCGAATTGACCGGCGCCTCTCGGTACAGACGCGGCAGGATGCTTTCTTCGACATAGCCGGCGCCGCCCATGCATTCGGCCGCTTCGTTGATCATGGCGGGCGCGCGTTTGCAGATCCAGTACTTGCCCACCGCGGTAACCAGCCGGGCGAATTTGGCTTCTTGGCTATCGTCCAGATGGTCCAGTGCCTTGCCCATGCGCAGGCTCAAGGCCAGGGCGGCTTCACTTTCCAGCGCCAGATCGGCCAGCACGTTTTGCATCAAGGGTTGTTCACTGAGCACCTTGCCACCGACTGTACGGTGGGCGCAGTGGTGACTGGCCTGGGTCAGGGCCTGGCGCATCAGTGCGCTGGAACCGACCATGCAATCGAAGCGGGTCATGGCCACCATTTCAATGATGGTCGGAACACCCCGCCCTTCTTCGCCGACCATCCAGGCCAGCGCCCCGCGAAATTCCACTTCGCTGGAGGCGTTGGAGCAGTTGCCCAATTTGTTCTTCAAGCGCTGGATGTAGAACTGATTGCGCGTATCGTCCGGCCGGTGGCGCGGCAGCAGGAAACAGGTCAGGCCCTTGTCCGTTTGCGCCAGGGTCAGGAAGGCATCGCACATCGGTGCCGAGCAAAACCACTTGTGCCCCACCAACTCGTAAGCCTGCCCCGGACCACTGGCGCCCACCGGATAGGCCTTGGTGGTGTTGGCGCGCACATCAGTGCCACCCTGCTTCTCGGTCATGGCCATGCCGATGGTCACACCGGCCTTGTGCGCCATGCCAACGTTGCGCGGGTCATATTCGGTGGCGAGGATTTTCGGCAGCCATTGATCGGCCAGATCCGGTTGCAGGCGCATCGCCGGAACGCTGGCGAAGGTCATGGTCAAAGGGCAGCCACTGCCGGCTTCGGCCTGGCTGTGCAGATAACTCATGGACGCACGGGCCACATGCGCCCCCTGCCTGCGGATGCGCCCAGGGCAACGAGGTCAGCCCGTGTTCGACGGCGGTGCGCATCAATTGGTGGTAGGCCGGGTGGAACTCCACCAGGTCGATGCGATGACCATAACGGTCATGACTGACGAACACCGGTTTGTTCTGATTGGCCAGGAACCCGGCGTCCATCAGTGGCCCGCCCGCCAGTGCGCCATAGGCGTCGATCCGCGACTCGGCCCAACCGGCCCCGAACCGCCGCGACCATTCCTGCAGCGGCAGGTCGATGCGGTAGAGGTTGGTGCCGTCCAGCGACGGTGGCTGGTTGGTGACTTCGTGGGTTTCGGCGAACTGATGCAGGTTCATGACGGGGGCTCCTTTGGGTCAGCCAAGGGGTTCAGTTAAGCACTGCCCCGAGGCTGAACAAAGTGGCATATCCGCCTAACTGTCGGCGCTTTCGCCCTGCCTTGGACACAGCACCCGACGATAGAGCGCGGCCTGCAAGTCCTCGAATTTCACCGGTTTGTTCAGGTAATCGATCATGTCACCGGTCGGGCAGCGCTCACGATCAACACTCAGCGCCACCACGAACACCGGCAAATGAGCACAGCCCGGCAAGGCACGGATCTGGCAGCACAGGGAGATACCGTCCAGCGGTGGCAACTGACAATCGACCAGCACCGCATCAAAGGTTTCAAGCTGCAACTGGTCGAGGGCGGCCAGACCGTTGTCGGCCGAACGCACCCGGAACCCGAGCTTGAGCAACATGCCGCGCATCACCAGCTGATTGACGCTGTTGTCATCCACCAGCAACACGTTGCAATCCTTTGGCAAGCGCAACCCCGGGACCTCGCGATTCATCGACGGTACGGCCGGGCGTTCCACGACAGGCACTTCTACGTCGACATCCAACTGGAAACGACTGCCACTGCCGGGTTCGGAGCGGTGAGTCAGGCGCCCTCCGAGCAACTCGACCAGTTGCCGACAAATCGCCAACCCCACGCCCAACCCCCCATATTCGCGGGTCATCGAACCGTCGAGCTGGAAGAAACGCTGGTACATGGTCGCCTCCCCCAGGTCGGTAAAACCGATGCCCGTGTCGATCACCGCAAACGACAACGACAGGCGTCCGTTTTCCACCGGCTTACCCGTCACCCGTAGCGCCAGCCCGCCGACCCGGGTGAACTTGATGGCGTTGTCCAGCAGGCATTCCAGGCATTGCGCCAGCTTTGCGCTGTCGCCGTGCAGGCGATCCGGCAGTCCCGGCGTGACGTCGACTTTGAAATCCAGCGACTTGCTCGATGCGTTGCCCTCGAACTGCGCCCGCAAGCCATCGACCACACCCCGCAGGCTGAACGCCGCCGGAGTGGCCTTGAGTTTGCCGGCCTGCAATTCGGTCAGCGTCAGGATGCCGTTGACCATGCGCATCATGTCCCGCGCCGAACCGGCAGCGGTTTGCTGGTATTGCTCCAGCTCAGGGTCCATCTCGACGGTCTGCATCAGCTCCAGCGAACCGATCACGCCGTTCATGGGGGTGCGCAATTCGTGGGTCAGGGTGGCGAGGAATTCATCCTTGAGCTTGTTACTGTGAGCCAATTGCTGGTTCAACACTTCGAGCTTTTGCCCCGCATCAAACAGCGTTTGTGCTTGCTGCTCGCGCATGGCGTTGATGCGATCGGCCAGGGCCAGCGACAGCAGTGCAACTTCAATCGCCGAGCCGATCTGGCTTGAATACATGGTCAGGAACACGTTGGGGAGATAACCCAGCACCATCATCGTGTTGACGATGCCACCGAGCAAAAACGCCGACCAGGCAATGATGAAATACCGCGCCACACGCAGGCCGCGCAACCAGGCACACAGCCCGGCGGCAAAAATCACCACGGTGAAGGACAAGGCCAGGGCGGTGGCCAGGCGCAAGGCCAGGGCATAACTGGCCATCAACGACAACCCGATCACCGTCGCGCTGAATGCAATCAAGGCCAGCAACAAGCGATCGAGCCAGCGACCATAGGACCCGGTCTGCAAGAAGCTTCGAGCAAACTGACTGCCGAACAGTCCGGCGCAGCCGATGAAGAACGGTGTTGCCGCGTTGGCCCACCAAGGATTGTCCGGCCAGAAATACTCCACGGCCGCGCCATTGACCGACAGTTGGTACAGACCGAACGAGGCGATGTAGAAGATGTAATAGAGATAGCTGGTGTCACGTACGCTCAGGTAGATGAACAGGTTGTAAACCAGCATCCCCAACAACACGCCGTAGATCAGCCCCAGCACGTAAAGCCGCACGGGCTGTTGTTCGAGAAAAGCGGTGCTCGACCACAAGGTTACGGGTGCCTGGATGGAGCCTTCGCTTTGCAGGCGCAGGTACACCGTTTGTGCCTGGTCAGGTGTGAAGTTCAAATCGAACAGGTAGTTGTTCTGGCGGATCTCACGCGTGGCAAACGGCAAGGCATCGCCCGTCTGCCGGGCCAGGCGATAGTCACCGCCGGCATCGGGCAAGTACAGATCAAGGTGATCGAGCGGCGGATAGGCCAGTTCAAGAAGCCAGGTGCGTTGTACTGACGGGTTGGTCGGACGGTAATGCAGGTCGATTTTCAGCCAGAACACCGAGCGCGAGTACCCGGCGTTAAGGGTGGCTTTATCGTGGGGTTTGAAGTTTCCAGCTGCAGCTTGCGCACGAACATCGGCGATGGTCGCCTGACCGTCCGCGTCTTCGTACACCTGCATGACTCGGCCCAGAGGAAGGCTCTGGGTAGATTCATCGAACTCGATGGCGCTCGCCATGAGGGGCAAGCAAAGCAGCAACATCAGCAAATAGCGCATTTAAGCCCCAGCGTGGCCTGTCCGGTTATCTCAGGAAGCCCCTCATTCCCTTTGAGTAGACGTAAAACCGGCATTACCTGTTATTGGTTTGGATCCACTCTAGCATAGCCGTTGATGGCCATTGAACACCATTGAATTTTTTTCGCAGAGGCTCTAGCACGGGCGTTCCAGCGACAAATTTTGCGCAAAACCAGCTTGATTGGTCAGGTTGTATCAATGCATCGGCCGTTTTACACATTCCTGTAGCAGCTGGCGAAGCCTGCGTCCGGCTGCGCAGCAGTCGTTAAACCTGAATTCGCGGTCTGTCTGATTGACCGCGTTGTCTGGGTTTACGACTGCTGCGCAGCCGGACGCAGGCTGCGCCAGCTGCTACAAGTCCGTCTCATGACTCGCTGGTCGACTGGTGGTAAGCTCGCGCACCATGAATATCTACAGCTCTCGCCCCGTTGTCCTCTGTCTCTCCGGCCACGATCCAAGTGGTGGCGCCGGCTTGCAGGCAGATATCGAAGCCTTGCTCGCGCAGGGTTGCCATGCGGCCCCGGCCGTCACCGCCCTGACCGTGCAAGACACGGTCAACGTCACTGACTTCCGCGTCCTCGACCGTGAGTGGGTGTTGGCCCAGGCCAATGCCGTGCTCAACGACTCCGAAGTCGCCGCCGTCAAACTGGGCATGCTCGGTTCCCTGGAGATGGTCGACACTGTGGTCGAACTGCTTCAGGCGCACCCGCACCTGCCGGTCGTCTGCGACCCGGTGCTGCGCGCCGGCGGCGGCGGGCGACTGGGCAAGGACGAAGTTGGCTACGCCATGCGCGAACGCCTGCTGCCCTTGTCGATCATCGCCACCCCGAACCTTCCCGAAGCGCGCATCCTCGCCGAACTGCCCGAAGGCAGCGCCGACGAATGCGCAGAAAAACTGCTGCCATTTGTCAAACACCTGCTGATCACGGGCGGTCATGGCGACGAACACGAAATCCACAATCGCCTCTACAGCCGCGACGGCCACCGCGAAACCTTTACCTGCCAGCGCTTGCCCGGCAGCTATCACGGTTCCGGTTGCACGCTGGCCAGCGCGTTGGCCGGTCGTCTGGCCCTGGGTGAAAACCTCGCCAGCGCCGTGCAGACCGCGCTTAACTACACATGGCGAACCCTGCGTGATGCGGAGCAACTGGGCAAAGGCCAGTTCGTGCCGCGCCGCCTGCCTCTGGATTTCTGTTCGTAACTTTTGATGCGTAAAGCGCCGAGGCTTGTCCGATGAAACTACGTGGCCTGTACGCCATTACCGATAGCCAGTTGCTGGCCGGTAAATTTCTTTCGTACGTGGAGGCGGCGCTGGAAGGCGGCGTCACCTTGCTGCAGTACCGCGACAAAAGCAGTGACGAGGCCCGCCGATTGCGTGAAGCCGAAGCACTGCGCGATCTGTGCGATCGCTACAAGACCCAGTTGATCATCAACGACGACGCCGAACTCGCTGCCCGCCTGAACGTGGGTGTGCATCTGGGACAGACCGATGGTCCGCTGTCTCCGACCCGCGCCTTGCTCGGCTCCAAGGCAATCATCGGTTCGACCTGCCATGCGCAACTCGAACTGGCCGAACAAGCCGCCAAAGAAGGTGCGAGCTACGTCGCCTTCGGCCGCTTCTTCAATTCGAACACCAAACCCGGCGCACCCACTTGCAGCCTTGACTTGCTCGACCAGGCTCGCCGCACATTGCACCTGCCAATCTGCGCGATTGGCGGCATCACCCTGGAAAACGCCGCCCCGTTGGTGGCCCACGGGGTTGATCTGCTGGCGGTAGTCCACGGCCTGTTCGGCGCCGAGAGTGCGGCTGAAGTGACACGCCGTGCCCGCGCCTTTAATGAATTATTTAATATCTGATTTGAGAGCCCGACCATGTCTCGTTCCGAAACCCTGTTTGCCAATGCCCAGAAACACATTCCCGGTGGCGTGAACTCGCCGGTGCGCGCCTTCAAAAGCGTTGGCGGCACGCCGTTGTTCTTCAAACACGCTGAAGGCGCCTACGTTACCGACGAAGACGACAAGCGCTATGTGGATTACGTCGGCTCCTGGGGGCCGATGATTCTCGGCCATAGCCATCCGGACGTGCTGGACGCGGTGCGCAAACAACTGGCACACGGTTTGTCCTATGGCGCCCCGACCGCGATGGAAACCGAGATGGCAGACCTGGTCTGCTCGATCGTGCCGTCGATGGAAATGGTGCGTATGGTCAGCTCCGGCACCGAAGCGACCATGAGCGCGATCCGTCTGGCCCGTGGCTTCACCGGCCGCGACAGCATCATCAAGTTTGAAGGCTGCTACCACGGTCACTCCGACAGCCTGCTGGTCAAGGCCGGCTCTGGCGCGCTGACCCAAGGCGTACCGAGCTCGGCCGGCGTGCCGGCAGCCTTTGCCAAACACACCTTGACCCTGCCGTTCAACGACATCAACGCGGTAGAAACCATGCTCGCCGAAGTCGGCCAGGACGTGGCGTGCATCATCGTTGAGCCAGTGGCCGGCAACATGAACTGCGTACCGCCAGCGCCAGGCTTCCTCGAAGGCCTGCGGACACTGTGCGACAAGCACGGCGTAGTGCTGATTTTCGACGAAGTGATGACTGGTTTCCGCGTTGCCCTCGGCGGAGCCCAGGCTTACTACGGCGTAACGCCGGACCTGAGCACCTTCGGCAAAATCATCGGTGGCGGCATGCCCGTTGGCTGCTTCGGCGGCAAACGCGAAATCATGCAGCACATTGCGCCGCTGGGCCCGGTGTACCAGGCCGGCACGTTGTCGGGTAACCCGCTGGCCATGGCCGCCGGCCTGACCACTTTGCGCTTGATCAGCCGTCCGGGTTTCCATGCCGAACTGACCGACTACACCACGCGTCTGCTCGACGGCCTGCAACAACGCGCCGATGCCGCGGGCATTCCGTTCGTGACCACGCAAGCCGGTGGCATGTTCGGCCTGTATTTCAGTGGCGCCGACGATATCGTGACGTTCGATGACGTGATGGCGAGCGATGCCGCCCTGTTCGGCCGCTTCTTCCACTTGATGCTCGAAGGCGGGGTTTACCTGGCGCCGAGCGCGTTCGAAGCCGGCTTCACCTCGATCGCTCATGGCGAAACCGAGTTGAAACTGACACTGGACGCTGCCGAGCGTGCATTCGCCGCATTGAAATAACGTTTTGCTGCTGACGTTGGCGACTGCCGACGTCAGCTTTCACCTACATCCGCACTGTTATTCCTACGCTTGCGCTAATAATCCCCCGCAAATTGGGCGATATATTCCCCACGCAGCAGAAAAACGAGTAAAGACTTTGTAAGGTTGGCCCTGCTTATTTCATAATGCGCGCTTATTGGATCCCCTCGATGGGTCCGCGCGCCCTTCAGAGGTAAGTCGATTCTCATGAACCGCACCGGCCGCGCCCTTGCAATGGGCTGCCTGTTGCTCCTTCAGCCCCTGCTCGCGCTCGCACAAGCAGGCGGCAACTCGTTGTTAATCCCAGCGATGGGTCGCTGCACCCTCAATACTCAGCCGCAAGACCTGACGCAAGCGCTCGCCGCCTGCCAAAAAGCGTCGGATGAAGGGGATGCGCAAGCGCAATACGAGTTGGGTGAGTTCTACTACGAAGGCAAAAACGCGCCACGCGACCTCAATAAAGCCCTCAGCTATTTCGAAAAAGCCTCGCTGCAAGGCCATGCCCAGGCGCAATTCAAACTCGGCACCATGTTCTTCCATGGCGAAGGTGTGCCGGCCAATAACGTCCAGGCTTACATTCTGCTGAAAATGGCGGCGGTCAACGGCGCTGAAGAGGCGCTGGACACCGCCGACGAAGTCACTGAGAAAATGCCGCGCGAAGAGCTGGAAGTCGCCACCCAGGTACTGGGGCAAATTTTCCGTAAATACCTGATGGAATTGCAGAGCGCCGATGGGCGTACGCCGTTTTCGCCACTTCCCTGATTTCTGCACCAACCTTTCTACCCCCATCGCGGGCAAGCCCGCTCCCACAGGTCACCGAAAATCCTGTGGGAGCGGGCTTGCCCGCGATGGGAGCAACTCGGTCTTGAAGTCTACTTCTCAGGCATCGGCATCGGAAACGGCATGACATTGCCGACCGCGCCACGGGCTTCGCTGATTTTCGGCGTACCCAGACGCTCTACCTCATCGATGCGCACAATCGAATGCATCGGCACAAAGCTGCGCACAACGCCTTCAAACTGAGCCTTGAGCTTCTCTTCGCTCGGATCGACGACCACTTGCGTGCGCTCGCCAAAGACGAACTCTTCCACTTCCAGAAACCCCCACAGATCACTTTGGTAGATCTGCTTGGCATACATTTCGTACACCTGGCCCTGGTTGAGGAAAATCACCTTGTAGATTGGGGCTTCACGTTTGGTCATGGCGGGCGGGCAACACATCGGGGATAAAAATGAGGGCGCGAACTATAGCATAGCCACCGGACGCACAACGGTAGGAACCTTGGGACATGTTCCCTATAATGCGCGGTTCTTTGAATCACGTGATGACTGTATCCATGGCCAAGAAGCTTTACATCGAAACCCACGGTTGCCAGATGAACGAGTACGACAGCTCGCGCATGGTCGACTTGCTGGGTGAACACCAGGCCCTGGAAGTCACTGCTCGCGCTGAAGATGCCGACGTGATCCTGCTCAACACCTGCTCCATTCGCGAACGCGCCCAGGACCGGGTGTACTCCCAGCTCGGCCGCTGGCGTGAACTGAAACTCGCCAACCCTGAAATGGTGATCGCCGTCGGCGGTTGCGTGGCCAGTCAGGAAGGCGCTGCCATCCGCGATCGTGCCCCGTACGTCGACGTGGTGTTCGGCCCGCAAACCCTGCACCGCCTGCCGGAAATGATCGACGCTGCTCGCGCCACCAAACTGCCGCAAGTCGACGTCTCGTTCCCGGAAATCGAAAAATTCGACCATTTGCCCGAGCCGCGCATCGACGGCCCGAGTGCCTATGTCTCGGTGATGGAAGGCTGCAGCAAGTACTGCACGTTCTGCGTGGTGCCGTACACCCGCGGTGAAGAAGTCAGCCGCCCGTTCGACGACGTGATTGCCGAGATCATCCACCTGGCCGAAAACGGCGTACGCGAAGTGACGCTGCTGGGTCAGAACGTCAACGGTTATCGCGGCACCACGCATGACGGTCGCCTCGCCGATCTGGCCGAGCTGATTCGTGTCGTGGCCGCAGTCGATGGCATCGACCGGATTCGCTACACCACGTCGCACCCGCTGGAGTTCTCCGACAGCCTGATCCAGGCCCACGCCGATGTGCCGGAACTGGTCAAACACCTGCACCTGCCGGTGCAGTCGGGTTCGGACCGGATTCTCTCGGCGATGAAGCGCAACCACACCGCGCTGGAATACAAATCCAAACTGCGCAAGCTACGGGCCGCCGTGCCGGGCATTTGCATCAGTTCGGACTTCATCGTCGGCTTCCCGGGCGAAACCGAGAAAGACTTCGAACAAACGATGAAGCTGATCGAAGACGTCGGCTTCGACTTTTCCTACTCGTTCGTCTACAGCCAGCGCCCGGGCACCCCTGCGGCCGACCTGGCCGACGAGACGCCGGAAGAGCTGGAAAAAGAGCGACTGAATGCCCTGCAACATCGCCTGAACCAGCAAGGTTTCGAGATCAGCCGACAAATGGTCGGTTCGGTCCAGCGGATTCTGGTCACCGACTATTCGAAAAAAGACCCCGGCGAGCTGCAAGGCCGGACCGAGAATAACCGTATCGTCAACTTCCGCTGCGACAATCCAACGCTGATCGGACAGTTCGCCGACGTGCACATTGACGCCGCACAACCGCACTCGCTGCGGGGCTCTCTCATTCAATAACACCACACATCCCTGTAGGAGCCGAGCTTGCTCGCGATGGCGCCAAGTCAGACAACTTAAAGGTTGAATGCCAGACAGCCATCGCGAGCAAGCTTTGCTCCTACGGGGCGGTGTTTGAAAATGGGATATTTAAGAGCTTTCGCACCCAGGCCACTGGCGTTATCCTTGATTTCATCTTAATTGCCCCAGGGCGGCTAAATACGACCTTGAACGCACCCATAGAACCGCATCGTTTCATCCTCGAGCCCTTTGAGGCTCGCCGCTTCGCCAATCTGTGCGGGCAATTCGACGAGCATTTGCGCTTGATCGAACAGCGCCTGACCATCGAGATCCGCAATCGCGGAAACCAGTTCGAATTGATCGGCGAGCCCAAACACACCACCTCCGCGGAAAACCTCCTGCGCCGCCTGTACCGGGAAACCAAAGGTACCGAGCTGTCGCCGGACATGGTTCACCTGTTCCTGCAGGAATCGGCCGTCGAAGAGCTGGATAACCACTCCCCTGCCGAACCCTCCGTCGCACTGCGCACCAAAAAAGGCATGATTCGCCCTCGTGGCTTGAATCAAGTGCGCTATGTGAAAGAAATTCTCGGTAACGACATCAATTTCGGCATTGGCCCTGCCGGTACCGGCAAGACCTACCTGGCCGTTGCCTGCGCGGTAGACGCGCTGGAGCGTGAACAGATTCGCCGCATCCTGCTGGTGCGCCCGGCGGTTGAAGCGGGCGAAAAGCTTGGCTTCCTGCCCGGCGACTTGTCGCAGAAGATCGACCCGTACCTGCGCCCGCTCTATGACGCGCTCTACGAAATGCTCGGCTTCGAACACGTCGCCAAGCTGATCGAACGCCAGGTCATCGAAGTTGCGCCGCTGGCTTACATGCGCGGTCGCACGCTGAACAACAGTTTCATCATCCTCGACGAAAGCCAGAACACCACCGTCGAGCAGATGAAGATGTTCCTGACCCGTATCGGCTTTGGGTCCACCGCGGTCATCACCGGTGACATCACCCAGGTCGACTTGCCGAAAGGCACCAAGTCCGGGCTGCACCATGTGATCGAGGTGCTCAAAGACGTGCCGGGCATCAGCTTCACCCATTTCATGCCCAAGGACGTTGTGCGCCATCCACTGGTGCAGCGCATCGTCGAAGCCTACGAGCGCTTCGAAAATCGCGTGACCGAAGAAGCCCCGAAGGACAACCGCCGCGATGCTTGAGCTTGATCTGCAACTAGCGACACAAGCCTCCACCCCCAGCGAAGCCGAGTTCCGCCAATGGTGCGAACTGGCCCTGCGCCAGCGCACTGCCGATTCGGAAATGACCATTCGCCTGGTCGATGAAGAAGAAGGCCGCGAACTGAATCACACCTGGCGGCAAAAGGATTACGCCACCAACGTGCTGTCGTTCCCCGCCGATGTGCCCGACGAGTTTCTGGACATCCCGTTGCTGGGCGATCTGGTGATCTGCGTGGCCGTGGTCGAGCGCGAAGCCGCCGAGCAAGGCAAGGCACTCAAGGCCCATTGGGCACATCTGGTCATTCACGGCTGCTTGCATCTGCTGGGTTACGACCATATAGATGACGACGAAGCCGAAGAAATGGAAGCACTGGAACGAACGTTGCTTGCAGAGTTGGGCTATCCCGACCCGTATGCGGACGACGAAACCGAAACATCCCCTATCGTTACAACAAAGGATTCAGAGTAATCGCTATGAGCGAAGATCGATCGAGCAACGGGCAGAAGTCTTGGCTGGGTAAGCTCACCCAGGCTTTTGCCCACGAGCCGAAAAACCGTCAGGAGCTGCTGGAGCTCCTGCGCGATGCACACCAGAACAAGTTGCTGGACAGCGAAGCGCTGGCCATCGTCGAAGGCGCCATCCAGGTTGCGGACCTGCAAGTACGGGACATCATGGTCCCGCGCTCGCAAATGGTCAGCATCAAGGCGACCCAGACACCTCGCGAGTTCCTGCCTGCCGTGGTTGACTCGGCCCACTCCCGCTACCCGGTGATCGGCGAAAGCCACGATGACGTGATGGGCGTGTTGCTGGCCAAGGACTTGCTGCCATTGATCCTCAGGGAGAACGGCGACAGCTTCAACATCAAGGACCTGCTGCGCCCGGCCACCTTCGTGCCCGAGTCCAAGCGCCTTAACGTGCTGCTGCGTGAGTTTCGTGCCAACCACAACCACATGGCCATCGTCATCGACGAATACGGCGGTGTGGCTGGCCTGGTGACCATCGAAGACGTGCTGGAGCAAATTGTCGGCGACATCGAGGACGAGCACGACGTCGAAGAAGACAGCTACATCAAGCCGCTGCCCAGCGGTGACTTCCTGATCAAGGCCCTGACACCGATCGAGAACTTCAACGAGTTCTTCGACAGTGAATTCTCCGACGATGAGTTTGATACCGTCGGTGGTTTGGTGATGAGCGCGTTCGGGCACTTGCCAAAGCGCAACGAAATCACTGAAATCGGCCCTTATCGTTTCCGCATCCTGAACGCCGACAGCCGTCGAATTCACTTGCTGCGCCTGACTCCAATTGCCCGTTAAGGACTGACATGCTCCGCGTAACCCGCCCCGGCTGGCCCGGTAACCTGCTGGCCGTGGCGGCCGGTGCACTCACCACCCTGGCGCTGGCGCCGTTCGACATCTGGCCATTGGCGTTGCTGGCAGTCGGTTTCTTCTATGCCGGTTTACGGGAACTGAACCCTCGTCAGGCGCTGGGCCGTGGCTGGTGTTTCGGTTTCGGCCTGTTTGGCGCCGGTACCAGCTGGATCTACTACAGCATTCACAACTTCGGCGGCGCTTCGGTATTGCTGGCCGGCTTGCTGATGCTGGCGTTCACCGCGGCGATTGCCTGGTTCTTTGCCCTGCCTGCCTGGATCTGGGCGCGCTGGCTGCGTCGCAACGAAGCGCCGCTGGCCGATGCCTTGGCCTTTGCGGCGTTGTGGGTCGGTCAGGAAGCGTTTCGCGGCTGGTTCCTCACCGGTTTCCCGTGGCTTTACTCCGGTTACAGCCAGCTCAATGGCCCGTTGGCCGGGCTCGCGCCACTGGGCGGGATGTGGCTGGTGTCGTTCACCCTTGCGTTGACGGCGGCACTGATTTACAACGCCTCGCGCCTGATCAAGACGGGTCGCAAAGGCTTCATCGCAGCCGGTGTGTTGCTGTTGATCGGCCCTTGGGCTGTCGGCATTGCGCTCAAAGGTCACGCCTGGACCAGCCCATCCGGTCCGGCGCTGAGCGTTGCGGCGATTCAAGGCAATATCGAACAAAGCATGAAGTGGGACCCGGCGCAGCTTAACGCGCAACTGGAGCTGTACCGTGACATGAGCTTTACCTCCAAACGCGTCGACCTGCTGATCTGGCCGGAAACCGCCGTTCCGGTGCTCAAGTCATCCGCCGAAGGCTACCTGAACATGATGGGCAGTTTCGCCGCCGATCGTAAATCCGCGCTGATTACCGGAGTACCGGTGCGCATGGAAGTACGCCATGAGAAGCGCTTCTTCAACGGCATCACCGTGGTTGGCGAAGGTGATGGCACCTACCTCAAGCAAAAACTGGTGCCGTTCGGCGAATACGTGCCGTTGCAGGATGTGCTGCGCGGGCTGATCGCGTTCTTCGACCTGCCTATGTCCGATTTCGCCCGAGGCCCCTCCGATCAGCCGATGCTGCAGGCCAAGGGTTATCAGATTGCGCCGTTCATCTGCTACGAAGTGGTCTACCCGGAATTCGCCGCCAGCCTCGCGGCTCGCAGCGATTTGTTGCTGACCATCAGCAATGACACCTGGTTCGGCACCTCCATCGGCCCGCTGCAACATTTGCAGATGGCGCAGATGCGCGCGCTTGAGGCGGGCCGCTGGATGATCCGCGCCACCAACAATGGCGTGTCCGGCCTGATCAACCCGTTTGGCCAGATTACTGCGCAGATCCCGCAGTTCGAACGCGGCATCCTGTACGGCGAAGTCGTGCCGATGCACAACCTGACGCCTTACCTGCAATGGCGCTCGTGGCCGCTGATCATTGTTTGCGTGCTGTTGTTTGGCTGGGCGCTGGTTGCCAGCCGGATGGCGAAAACCGTTTAAGTATTGCGGCGCCTGAAAAATTCGCAGCCTCGTTTCACTCGACAGCTCCTACAGAGTACGCAATCCCCTGTAGGAGCTGTCGAGTGAAACGAGGCTGCGATCTTTGATCTTCAGCGGTAGAACATCGAATACCCGACCTGCCCCACCGCCTCGTTCAGCAATTGACCGGATTGCCAGATCGACTTGAATTCCGGCATCCAGCCACCCAGCGGTCGCGCATTGTCCACGCCTAAAAAGCCCACCGGCGCGGGCACCACTTCAAATCCTGCCTTCTGGAAACTCCAGACAGATCGCGGCATGTGCCAGGCATGAGTCACGACCACCACCCGCTTGATCCCTTGGGGCAATAACACCTCGGCACTGAACTGCGCGTTCTCCCACGTCGTGCGGCTGCGTCCTTCCTGCCAGCGTACCGTCACGCCGAAATCATCCAGCAGCGAGTCCGCCATCAACTTCGCTTCAGTCGGCGGCGTACCGTAGTGCAGGCCACCACTGGTCAGAATCGGCAAGCCGGACGCCTTGGCCAGCCGCGCGGCATAACGCTCACGCTCGAGGCCAATGCCGGTTGGCTGGTCGGTCCCCCAGGCAATATCGCCACGTTCACGTCCAGAGCCCAACACCACAATCGCGTCCGCGCGCTGCGCCAGGGTCGCCCATTCGTCGAACGCCAACGGTGGGTTTCGCTCCAGCGCCCTGGCACTCCACTCCACCATCACCGGCAAGCTCATCAACCAGAAGCCGCCGGCCCCCAATACGAAGCAGGCAGCCGCAAGCCTTGGCCTTGAGCGGCGCAACCACCACGCAAGAACCAGCAACAGCAAAAGAATGCCGGGAGGCAACAAAAGTTGTTTCACAAAATAACGAAAAGGCATCGAGCATCTCCTGAGATGCCCGAAGCCTAAGTGGGTTGACGCAATGCGACAAGAAATGCGCGAAGACTATGCTTTAAAAACCACGTTTCATGGCGTGGAGCCGTTACTTGAATTGCAGGGACCGGGCCTTTACCGCGTCCTTGCCCGGGACTTTATCCTTGAGCCAGATGATTTTGGCCGAACGTGGTGCATCGAGTTG
Source organism: Pseudomonas sp. S2_F03 (assembly GCF_054668335.1). Classification (NCBI taxonomy): domain Bacteria; kingdom Pseudomonadati; phylum Pseudomonadota; class Gammaproteobacteria; order Pseudomonadales; family Pseudomonadaceae; genus Pseudomonas; species Pseudomonas sp. S2_F03. The sequence goes on from NZ_CP162759.1 coordinate 2,162,175, forward strand.
CTTCACTGCTGCTGACAAGCATCCGTGTGTTTCACGTTCACTGCGATCCAGATAGGCTTTGACCAATTCAAACTCTGCGGGGCTAAGGCCGCGCAATTCCAGCTCCAAGGGACGCTCATCGCGCAGCCGGCCAGCAGTTTTTGCAGCGTCCAGGGCCATTCCCAGACGATCGATCAGTCGTTCGTACAACTCCGGTTTTGTGACTTTTTGCTGTGACTCAACCATCCCTCACCTCATTGGAAGATAAGACCTACTCCCCATTTAGAGCTTAGCTTCCATGGACAAACCGGCTGAACGCCGCGACCAACGGCCCTCGCAGCTGTTTTTGAAGGACGCACGGCAGTAATCAGGGTTTCCCTCGGTAGAGCGCGGTCATGTATGCTACGGCGCTTCCTGTAACTCCACTTCCAGCTCGTCTGGGCACCGAAACGCCGATTTGGCGTGTTCACCGTCCAGCGTTGCATTGAAGAGGATTAGGCCACCCCTATTCAGTTCAAAAGTAGCCATGCACGAACAATATCAGCCCCGTGAAATCGAAGCCGCCGCCCAGTCATTCTGGGACGAGCAAAAGTCCTTTGAAGTCAGTGAACAGCCAGGCAAGGAGACTTTCTACTGCCTGTCGATGTTCCCTTACCCCAGCGGCAAACTACACATGGGGCACGTGCGCAACTACACCATCGGCGACGTGATCTCCCGCTACCAGCGCATGCAAGGCAAAAACGTTCTGCAACCCATGGGTTGGGACGCCTTCGGCATGCCGGCGGAAAACGCCGCGATGAAGAACAACGTAGCGCCCGCCAAGTGGACCTACGAAAACATCGCCTACATGAAAAACCAGCTGCGCAGCCTGGGCCTGGCAGTGGACTGGTCGCGCGAAGTGACCACCTGCAAGCCTGATTACTACCGCTGGGAACAATGGCTGTTCACTCGTCTGTTCGAAAAAGGCGTGATTTACAAGAAAAGCGGCACCGTGAACTGGGACCCGGTCGACCAGACCGTTCTGGCCAACGAGCAGGTGATCGACGGTCGCGGCTGGCGTTCCGGCGCGCTGATCGAAAAGCGCGAAATCCCGATGTACTACTTCAAGATCACCGCTTACGCGGATGAGCTGCTGGAAAGCCTCGACGACCTTCCGGGCTGGCCTGAACAGGTCAAGACCATGCAGCGCAACTGGATCGGCAAATCGCGCGGCATGGAAGTGCAGTTCCCGTACAACGTCGATTCCATCGGTGAAACCGGCGCGCTGAAAGTCTTCACCACCCGTCCGGACACCCTGATGGGCGCGACTTACGTTGCCGTGGCTGCCGAACACCACCTGGCGACCCTGGCCGCACAGAACAACCCTGAGCTGCAAGCGTTCATCGCTGAATGCAAGGGCGGCAGCGTGGCTGAAGCCGACGTCGCCACTCAAGAGAAAAAAGGCCTGCCGACCTCGCTTTTCGTCGAGCACCCGCTGACCGGTGAAAAACTGCCGGTGTGGGTCGCCAACTATGTGTTGATGCATTACGGCGATGGCGCGGTCATGGCTGTGCCGGCCCACGACGAACGTGATTTCGAGTTCGCTACCAAGTACAACCTGCCGATCAAGTCCGTGGTGCGCACAAGCTCTGGCGACACCCACCCTGCCCCATGGCAAGACGCCTATGGCGAGCACGGCACGCTGATCAACTCCGGTGAGTTCGACGGTCTGGACTTCGCAGGCGCCTTCGATGCCATCGAAGTGGCGCTGATCAAGAAAAGCCTCGGCGCCTCGCGCACTCAGTTCCGCCTGCGCGACTGGGGCATCAGCCGCCAGCGCTACTGGGGCTGCCCGATCCCGATCATCCACTGCAACAGCTGTGGTGATGTGCCGGTTCCGGAAGACCAGTTGCCTGTAGTACTGCCGGAAGACGTCGTGCCGGACGGCGCAGGTTCGCCACTGGCGCGCATGCCCGAGTTCTACGAGTGCAGCTGCCCGAAATGCGGCCAGCCTGCCAAGCGTGAGACCGACACCATGGACACCTTCGTCGAGTCTTCGTGGTACTACGCCCGCTACGCCTCGCCACACTATGAAGGTGGCCTGGTAGAAAAAACCGCGGCTGACCACTGGCTGCCGGTGGATCAGTACATCGGCGGTATAGAACACGCGATTCTTCACCTGCTCTACGCACGCTTCTTCCACAAGCTGATGCGCGACGAAGGCCTGGTGAGCTCCAACGAGCCGTTCAAGAACCTGCTGACCCAGGGCATGGTGATCGCCGAGACTTACTATCGTCGCGAAGCCAACGGCGCTTACACCTGGTTCAACCCGGCGGACGTCGAACTTGAGCGTGACAGCAAGGCCAAGGTTATCAGCGCCAAGTTGAAAGCTGACGGCTTCCCGGTGGAAATCGGCGGCACCGAGAAGATGGCCAAGTCGAAGAACAACGGCGTCGACCCACAGTCGATGATCGACCAGTTCGGCGCAGATACCTGCCGCCTGTTCATGATGTTCGCCTCGCCACCCGACATGAGTGCGGAATGGTCTGACTCCGGCGTCGAAGGCTCGCACCGATTCCTCAAGCGCGTCTGGCGCCTGGCTCAAGCGCACGTCACTCAGGGCCAGCCGGGCAAGCTGGACATCGCCGGCCTGAACGACGAGCAGAAAGCCGTTCGCCGCTCGATCCACCTGGCTATCAAGCAAGCGAGCCAGGACGTCGGCCAGAATCACAAATTCAACACCGCCATCGCCCAAGTGATGACGCTGATGAACGTGCTGGAAAAGGCTGCACAAACCACCGAACAGGATCGCGCACTGATTCACGAAGGTCTGGAAACCGTGACGCTGCTGCTGGCTCCAATCACGCCGCACATCAGCCACGAGCTGTGGAGTCAACTGGGCCACGCTGCCCCTGTGATCGACGCCGGTTGGCCGGTGGTGGATGACAGCGCGTTGGTACAAGACAGCTTGCAACTGGTGATTCAGGTCAACGGCAAGCTGCGCGGCCACATCGAAATGCCGGCCAGCGCCAGCCGCGAAGACGTCGAAGCCGCTGCACGGGCCAATGAAAACGTGCTGCGTTTTGTCGACGGCCTGACTATTCGCAAAGTGATCGTCGTGCCCGGGAAACTGGTCAATATCGTCGCCAGCTAATTGGAACAGGCGCCGGGCCAAGCCCGACGCCGAGTAAAACCTTTCGGGCCGTTTGACCGGCCCACATGGTTTCAAGGGGAGCAACAAAATGATCAAACGCAATCTGCTGGTGATGGGCCTTGCGGTCCTGTTGAGCGCCTGCGGTTTTCAGCTGCGCGGCACCGGCACCACCGAACTGGCGATCAAGGAGCTCGACGTGAGCGCCCGCAATGCCTACGGCCCAACCGTGGTGCAACTGCGTCAGATGCTGGAAAGCAGCGGGGTCAAAGTCTTCACCGGCGCGCCTTACAAACTGGTGCTGACCGACGAGCAGGAAAGCCAGCGCATTCTCAGCTACGCAGGTGCCGGCCGTACTGGCGAGTATGAAATAACCACCGTCCTGAACTACGACATTCGTGGCGCACATGACCTGTCACTGCTGAGCGACAAAATCCAGGTGCAAAAGATCTTTTTGCACGACGGCAACAACCTGGTGGGTTCCGATCAGGAAGCCGCCTCAGCCCGTGTAGATACCCGCCGAGAACTGATTCAACGCATGATGCTGCGCCTGCAACAGATCTCGCCAACCCAGCTGGATCAGTTGCAACAGACTGCCGAAGCCAGGGCCAAGGCCGAAGCACAGGCACTGGAAGCCGCACAGAAGGCTGAAGCGGAAACTCCGCGTCAGTCGCCAATCGACATCCCGAAACAGTAAGACTTACGGGGCGCTCCGGCGCCCCGTTCGCACTCTCTTATGAAACTTGCCCCCGCCCAACTCGGTAAACACCTGCAAGGTGCCCTCGCGCCGGTCTACATCATCAGCGGCGATGACCCGCTCCTGTGTCAGGAGGCTGCCGACGCCATTCGTGCAGCCGCCCGCCAGCAAGGCTTTGACGAACGTCAGGTCTTTGCCGCCGACGCCAGTTTCGATTGGGGTACGTTGTTGCAAGCCGGTGCAAGCATGTCGCTGTTTGCCGAAAAACGTTTGCTGGAACTGCGCCTGCCCTCCGGAAAACCCGGCGACAAGGGCGCCGCCGCGTTCATCGAGTACTGCTCTCGCCCGGCCGAAGACACCATTTTGCTGATCAGCCTGCCCAAGCTCGATGGCAGTGCTCAGAAGACCAAGTGGGGCAAGGCGCTGATCGAAGGCCAGCACACGCAGTTCGTGCAAATCTGGCCGGTGGATGCCAATCAGTTGCCGAGCTGGATCCGCCAGCGCCTGTCTCAGGCCGGGTTGTCGGCCAGCCAGGACGCAGTCGAATTGATTGCCGCGCGCGTCGAGGGCAACCTGCTTGCCGCCGCGCAGGAAATCGAAAAGCTGAAATTGATGGCCGAAGGTGGGCAAATTACCGTCGAAACCGTACAGGCTGCCGTGGCCGACAGTGCGCGGTTCGACGTATTCGGCCTGACCGACGCGATCCTCAACGGCGAAGCGGCCCACGCCCTGCGCATGCTCGAAGGGCTGCGCGGTGAGGGTGTCGAACCTCCGGTGATCCTCTGGGCGCTGGCCCGGGAACTGCGCCTGCTGGCTAACCTGTCACTGCAATACAGCCAGGGTGTGCCACTGGACAAAGCCTTCAGCCAGGCTCGACCGCCCGTCTGGGACAAACGCAGACCGCTGATGAGCAAGGCCCTGCAACGCTATTCGGCGCAACGCTGGGCGCAGCTGCTGCTGGAGGCCCAGCGCATCGATGCGCAAATCAAAGGCCAAGCAGCGGGTTCGCCATGGATGAGCCTCAGTCGATTGTCACTGCTGATGGCCGGCCAACGCCTGACCTTACCCGCCGAATAAACACGCCCTTGTAGCAGCTGGCGAAGCCTGCGTCCGGCTGCGCAGCAGTCGTAAACTCTGAATCCACTATCATCCTGAAGAAACTCATTGCTTGATTTGGCGACTGCTGCGCAGCCGGACGCAGGCTTCGCCAGCTGCTACAAATACGGTCGGCGAAAGGTCCTACAGAATTTGTGGACTAGACAGAACCCCAACTTCGGCCGATGATTTGCCCCGCAAAACCCACTCACTTGCGAGAAATCATCATGAGCAAAAAGCCATCAAAGCATGGCCCCAACAAGGCCAAATCCATCATCGCCCAGCCACTGTTCCGCAGCCGTCAGGAACGAGCCGGCAAGGGCAAAGGCAGCTACCGCCGCGAAGCCTTCCAGTCTAATAGCTGGGAGGCTTCTTACTTTCTGGCTGCTTAAAGCAGAACACCCCTTCTACATGTTAAGGTCTGCACCTGAATCGATTGCCCTGGACCTGTGCATGCCCCTTTGTCTTTCCCGTCGTTGGCCCGTTCGCCAATTGATCGCTGCCTCCAGCCTCATTTTGCTTGTCGCCTGCGCGGAAAAACCAACCGCCGCCGACGCCCAGCCGCTGCAAAACCAGCCCGTCGCAACAGCCCCTGCGGTCATTCCGCCCGTGCTGCCGACCGGTGAAAACCTCGATATCCAGCCCACCCAGACGTTCGCCGAATGGCAAGCGGGTTTCCGCAAGGATGCACTGGCCGCCGGTATCCGCGCCGATCTGTTCGACCGCGCCTTTGCCAATGTCAGCTTCGACCCGAGCGTGATCCGGGCCGACCGCAGCCAACCGGAGTTTTCCCGCCCGGTATGGGAATACCTCGACGGCGCCCTTTCTCCGCTGCGAGTACGTAAAGGCCAAGCGCTGATCAGCGAAAACGCGGCCATCCTGCAAAGCATCGAACAGCGCTATGGCGTCGACCGCCAGGCACTGGTGTCGGTGTGGGGCATGGAGAGTAACTTCGGTCAGTTCCAGGGCAGCAAGTCGGTCATCAACTCCCTGGCGACGCTGGCGTATGAAGGCCGACGCCCAGGCTTTGCCCACGATCAACTGATCGCCGCCCTGCAAATCCTGCAACAGGGCGATATAACCCCCGAGAAAATGCTCGGTTCCTGGGCCGGCGCCATGGGTCAGACCCAGTTCATCCCGACGACTTACAACACCCACGCGGTCGACTTCGATGGTGACGGGCGCCGTGACATCTGGAACAGCCCCGCCGACGCCCTCGCCTCGACCGCGCATTACCTGCAAAGCTCCGGCTGGCAGAAAGGCCAGCCATGGGGCTTCGAAGTGCAACTGCCAGGCAGTTTCAACTACGTTCTGGCCGATGGCACGATTCGCAAAAGTGTCGCCGAGTGGATGCAACTGGGGGTTTCGCTGCCCGCTGGCGCTCGGGTCCCGCCAGGATCTGAACACCTTTCTGCGGCCCTGCTGCTGCCGGCCGGTTATCGTGGCCCGGCATTTCTGGTGCTCGACAACTTCCGCGCGATTCTCAAGTACAACAACTCGTCGTCCTATGCGTTGGCGGTGAGTCTGTTGTCCGAACGCTTCAATGGTGCGGGGCTGATCAGCGGCACTTGGCCGAAAGATGATTTGCCGTTGAGCCGTACCGAGCGCATGGAGCTGCAAAGCCTGTTGAGTGCCCAGAACTACGATGCGGGCACCCCGGATGGCATTATCGGCGCAAACACCCGCAAAGCGATCCGCAGTGCACAGCAGTCGTTTGGCTGGCCGGCGGATGGGTATCCGACGCACAAGTTGCTGGAAGGACTGCGTAACCGCTAGTCAGCCGTATGGCGACTGCCGCCTTCGCGAGCAAGCTCGCTTGTATGTTTAGACTTGAAGGGGTGGGCGGGACTAAAAGCTCGATTCCGACTCTAGCCAGTACGGACCGTGGGAGACTTCTCGTCCCGCCCCTTCTACCCGAAGCGCCGATAAGGAATTCATCGGTAAAACCGACGATAGAGGCAAGCCAGCGCAAGGGTAAACCCCGACAAGCCCTTAAACCCTAGCTCCGAGGATTCGTCATGACAATCCTTACCTCGCCAACGGTAATCGGTATCGATGTAGCCAAGGCCGAAATCGTCGCTTACCGCGAAGACATGCAAACCACTCAACACATCAACAACGACCGAGAGACTCTTGGGCGTTGGCTCAAAGCTCTGCCTGCGCAAAGCTCAATTGCTTTGGAAGCCACCAGCATTTACCACTTGGACACGGTCGAACTGGCCCATGAAATGGGACACCGGGTTTACGTTGTGGATGCTTATCGTCTGAGCCACTACCGCGAAAGCATTGGCCAACGGGCGAAAACCGACCCTTGTGATGCGCGCCTGCTCGCGCGTTACCTGTCTAGCGAGCAGGATCGACTGCGCCTCTGGAGTCCACCTCCGCAGGCCTACAAGGTGTTGAAAAGTCTGCTTCATAGACGCGCAGAGCTTATCAATGTGCGTGTGGGCATGACGCTGAGTTGGTCAGGTGAGCCGCTTCTGAAGGATGAATTGGCCCGGCAATTGAAGTCCTTCAAACAAGCGGAGCAAGCCATCCAGAAATTACTGCACAAAGTCAGCAAAAAGGCAGGCATCACCGAAAACATCAAGCGCTGCAAAGCCATTGAGGGGATCGGTGAGCTTACGGCTATGGGCTTGGCGACCGCATTCATGCGCGGTCACTTCGCCAACGGCGATGCATTCATTGCTTTTTTGGGGATGGACTTGCGAGCAAAGGATTCAGGCAAGAAGAACAGCCCTCGCCACCTGTCCAAAAAAGGCGATACGGAGCTGCGGCGCCTGGCTCACAACGCGGCGATGGCGGCTTGTCGGTCTGCCACCTGGAAACCGTACTATGAGTCCTATCTCGTCAGAGGCTTGGCAAAAACCCAAGCCCTGGTGATCCTCGCCCGCAAGCTATGCCGGGTGGCATTCGCTCTCATGAAAAACCAGAGCGAATACCAGCCAAATTTAAGGCTGCAGGGTTCCCCTGCAACATAGAATCTCCCACATTGGATTTGTGAACGACACAAAACCTGTGGGAGCGAGCTTGCTCGCGATGACTGACCATCAGGCGACGAAACTCTAGCGCCTGACCACCACATCCTGCTCCAACACCAACACCCTGTTCCCCGCATCCAGCTTGACCAACGCCCCCATCGGCAGCGTCAGGTTCGGGTCGCAATGCCCACTGCGCCATCCGGCCAGCACGGGTATCCGCAACGGCTCGAACGTCTGCTTGAGCAACCGCTCCAGCGCCGCCGGCTCGACCCCCGCGATATCTCCCACCAGCACCCCGCGCAGCTTGCCCAGCGTTCCGGCCAGACGCAGATGGGTCAGTAACCGGTCGATGCGATACAGCGGCTCGTTGATGTCCTCGATCAACAGGATGACGCCCTCGGCCTCCAGCTCGTAAGGCGTGCCCATGGTCGCGGCGATCATCGACAGGTTGCCTCCCAGCAAGCGCCCATGCGCGATGCCGGGCTCGATAGTGGTCAACGGGTAAGCCGCCGGATGAGCCAACACGCTGCCGGCCTTCACCTGCCCACGGAGCATGTTGAAAAACGAAGACTCGGTCGGTTTTTGCTTGTCGCCCAACAGGTCGGCATTGAGCAGCGGGCCATGAAAGGTCACGAAACCGGCATAACGGCTGATCGCCACGTGCAGCGCCGTGATGTCGCTGTAGCCGATGAACGGCTTGGCGTTGTTTTGCAGCAGTTCGAAATCTATGCGGTCGAGCAAACGCGGTGTGCCGTAACCACCCCGCAGGCAGATGATCGCGTCGACCTCGGTGTCGGCGAATGCCGCGTGCAAATCATTGAGCCGCACTTCGTCACTGCCGGCCAGGTAACCGTCCTTTTCATACACCCCGGGATACACCCGCAACGCATAACCGCGAGCGTGCATCCAGGCAATGGCTTTGTCAGTGTCCAGCCCGGCGGGACCTGCTGGTGCAATGACGCCGATCAGCCCTTGCGACGGCAACGCCGGAACAGGTTTATGCGGATACAGCGTATGGGTCGGTCGAATGGTCATCCATGAATCTCCCTGCGTGAAAACTTCAGCACACAGTAGTCAGGTACGGGGACAAACAGAAGAGGGGTCGTCACCCGCAGAGTGCAAAGAAAAAAGCGCTGGCCGGCGCAGGCAAGGCAAAAAAACGCCCGCAAGGCGTTGAAACCTTGCGGGCGCTTTATGTTTAACGGCCGATCAGGACGACATCAGCTCGGCTTTAACCAGCTTCGCCTGCTCGTCGGCGTGGTACGACGAACGTACCAGCGGGCCGGAAGCGACGTTCTTGAAGCCCATCTTGTAACCTTCCTCGGCGAACCAGGCGAAAGTGTCCGGGTGCACGAAACGCTGCACCGGCAAGTGGCTGCGAGACGGTTGCAGGTATTGACCCAGTGTCAGCATGTCGATGTCGTGCTCGCGCATGCGCTCCATGACTTCGATGACTTCTTCGTCGGTTTCGCCCAGGCCCAGCATCAAACCGGACTTGGTTGGAATGTGCGGCATCATTTGCTTGAAACGCTGCAGCAGGGTCAGCGACCACTGGTAATCCGAACCCGGACGCGCAGCCTTGTACAGACGCGGCACGGTTTCCAGGTTGTGGTTGAACACATCCGGTGGCTCGGCCGCAGTGATTTCCAGCGCCACGTCCATACGGCCACGGTAATCCGGGACCAGGGTTTCGAGCTGCACGTTCGGCGACAGCTTGCGGATCTCGCGGATGCAGTCGGCGAAGTGCTGGGCACCGCCGTCACGCAGGTCGTCGCGGTCAACCGAGGTGATCACCACGTACTTGAGTTTCAGGTCGGCGATGGCGATGGCCAGGCTTTCCGGCTCGTTCACGTCCAGTGGTTTCGGACGGCCGTGGCCGACGTCGCAGAACGGGCAGCGACGGGTGCAGATGTCGCCCATGATCATGAACGTCGCGGTACCGCCGGAGAAGCACTCGCCCAGGTTCGGGCAGGACGCTTCTTCGCACACGCTGTGCAGTTTGTGTTTACGCAACAGGGCCTTGATGCGGTCGACTTCCGGGGAAACCGGGATGCGTACGCGAATCCAGTCGGGTTTCTTTGGCAGTTCGGTGGTCGGAATGATCTTCACCGGGATACGTGCAACCTTCTCGGCGCCGCGCAGCTTGACGCCGGCTTCAACCTTGGCACGCGGGGCCGGACGCTCAGTGACATCAAGCGTCGGGATCATGGTTTGCACTGCATCAGTAGTCATATCAGTCGATTCCGCCCGTTAGGGTCGTCTGCTCAGCATAGTCGAGGTGTTTGACGAGCTGCGCGCGCAGCCGGGCACTTACCTCGGCAAATTCAATCGATCCTGCGTGATCGCTCAGCTGGGTCATCGCCAGCCCGGCGTAGCCGCAGGGATTAATCCGTCGAAACGGTTCCAGGTTCATGTCCACGTTCAGGGCCAGGCCATGAAAGGAACAACCGTGGCGGATCCGTAGACCCAGAGATGCGATTTTCGCCCCGTTGACGTAGACACCCGGTGCGTCCGGCTTGGCGGCGGCAGTAACGCCGTAGCTGGCCAGTAACTCGATCAGGCATTGCTCCATGCGGCTGACCAAGTCACGCACGCCAAACCCCAGCTTGCGTACGTCCAGTAGCAGATAGGCCACCAGTTGGCCAGGGCCGTGATAGGTCACCTGACCGCCCCTATCGACCTGCACCACCGGAATATCCCCGGGAAGCAGCAGATGCTCGGCCTTGCCAGCCTGCCCCTGGGTGAACACCGGCGGGTGCTCGACCAGCCAGATCTCGTCGGCGGCATCGGTACCGCGTTCGTTGGTGAAGCGTTGCATGGCATGCCAGACCGGCTCGTAAGCCATCTGGCCGAGCTCACGAAAGCCCAGCGTGCCAGACATCACAGCACCATGTGCACGAAGCCGGTCGCCCGCAGATAGCTGTTGATGTTGTACAGCTGGTCCTGGTCGGTCGCGACGATGTGCAACTGAATGGTGGTGTATTTGCCGTTGCTGCTTTGACGCTCATCGACACGCTCATCGTTGATGGTCGCGTATTTCTTGACGATTTCGATGATCTTGTCTTTGTTGCCGACGCCCGTATCGCAGATCACCTTAACCGGATAATCAACTTGGGGAAATTCGATCTTTGGTGCCTTTACTTCGGTATCGGTCATGGCGTAACGGCCTCGTAAGCGTAAGCCGTGGCGACAGCAAAACCCCGCGCCGGATCAGCACGGGGCCTTGCAGGAGCACACTATCAGTTGAACATGCTGTAGAAGAATAGACGGATGCTATCCCACATGCGGCGGAAGATACCACCCTCCTCGACCGCGTCCAGAGCGATCAGATCGGCGCTGTGCACCACCTTGTCGTCCAGTTTCACTTCGACTTTACCGATCACGTCGCCCTTGGCGATTGGCGCAACCAGTTGCGGGTTCATGGTCATGCTGGCAGCAAGCTTTTTCAGCTGGCCTTTTGGCAGGGTCATGGTCAGGTCTTCAGCCAGACCGGCCTTGACTTGATTGGTCGCGCCTTTCCAGACAGGGGCCTGAGCCAGCTCGGCGCCTTTCTGATAGAAGGTCTGGGTTTCGAAGAAGCGGAAACCGTAAGTCAGCAGCTTCTGGGTTTCGGCGGCACGAGCCACTTCGCTGTTGGTGCCGAACACCACCGCGATCAGGCGCATGCCATCACGTACGGCCGAAGACACCATGCAGTAGCCGGCTTCATCGGTGTGGCCGGTTTTCAGACCGTCGACGGTCTTGTCGCGCCACAGCAGCAGGTTGCGGTTAGGTTGCTTGATGCCGTTCCAGAAGAACTCCTTCTGCGAGTAGATCGCGTAGTGAGCCGGGTCTTCGTGAATGATTGCGCGAGCCAGCACCGCCATGTCGTGAGCGGACGAGTAGTGCTCAGGGTTCGGCAGACCGGTCGGGTTCATGAAGTGGGTGTTGGTCATGCCCAGGTCGGCCACGGTTTTGTTCATCACGTCAGCGAATGCGTCTTCGCTGCCGGCGATGTGCTCGGAGAGCGCAACACTGGCGTCGTTACCCGACTGAATGATGATGCCGTGCAGCAGGTCGCTGACGGTGACCTGCGAACCCACCTTGATGAACATCCGCGAACCGCCGGTACGCCAGGCGTTTTCGCTGACGGTCACCGGGTCGTTTTCGCCGATCTGGCCACGACGGATTTCCAGGGTCGCGATGTACGCGGTCATCAGCTTGGTCAGGCTGGCCGGTGGCAGACGCTGGTCACCGTTGTTCTCGACCAGCACGTTGCCGCTGCTGGCATCCATGAGCACATAGGCCTTGGCGGCCAGTTGTGGTGGCGACGGCATCACCTCGACCGCGAAAGCGGCAGGTGAGAGAAGCAGCGGGACTAGCAGGAACAGGCGTTTGGCAAAGGTGGTGATGTTCATCCGTCTCTCGAAATCGCTAATGGAAACTTGCCCAGGGGCAAAACTAATCAAATAACCTTCTAACGGGTTATCGCGTGTTCAGTTGCTCACTCTGTAACCCTTGCCGGGCTTTTGTTCTGTATCGAGCCAACAACCTGGTTCACCCCCCAAAACCGCAGATGAACCGTCAATCAAGTCCTACGTTTACTCTGTTACCACACTTGGCGAACCGAGGTTGGCCATGCGCACACTGTTCTGCACTTGCTGGATTTCACCCGGAGAACCGATCGGCCCCAGGCGCACCCGATGCAGTGTCTGTTGGTTGCGCACGATCGAGCTGATGAACACCGGGGCGCTCACCATCCCGCTGAGCTTCGATCTCAGGAGTTCTGCAGCGTCCGGGTTGGCGAACGCGCCCACCTGCAGATACTGGCCAGAGGCTGGTACAGAAGCGTTTTTTTGCATCAAGCTGAACGGGCACGACGGCCGCGGCGTGCTGCTGAGGCGGTGGCGTCCATTGCTCCACGGTGCCGGCCGAGGCCGTAATCACCGGGGCGCTATTTTGCGCGACTTTAGGTTCGTTGAGCATCAAAGGCGCCGGACGGCCCTTTTGTGCCCACCACTGTTGCGGGTCGATGCCCTCGACCTTGACCCGCGCAGTGCCGATCTCGGCATAACCGAGCTTTTTGGCCGCGGCATAGGACAAGTCGATGATGCGGTCCGAGTAGAACGGCCCACGGTCGTTGACCCGCAGGATCACGCTCTTGTTGTTGTCCAGGTTGGTCACCCGAACGTAACTCGGCAGTGGCAATGTCTTGTGTGCGGCACTCATGCCGTACAGGTCGTAGACCTCGCCATTGGCGGTGTTCTGGCCGTGAAACTTGGTGCCATACCAGGACGCCGTGCCCGAGGCGACGTATGTCTTGGATTCTTGCAACGGGAAATAGGTCTTGCCCAGCACCGTATAGGGGTTGGCCTTATAAGGGCCGGTGTGCAGGGTCGGCGTGGCATCCGGAATGCGCGATACGTCGACATCCCACCACGGCGCGCCATCTTTGTGGGCGCGATTGATGTCCAGCCCCGGCGTCGAGCGCACGGCAGTGGACGACGTTTTTTGAGCCGGTGCGCGACTGGTCGAGCAACTGGCGAGCAACACCGCCAATGCGGCGAAAGCCATGAGCTTGAGGGGTTTATCCATAGGCGATGCCCGCATTACTTGACGCCCCGTGCTTGGACCAGTTGCTCAGACAGTTGATGTACGGCCATGGCGTACATCACGCTGCGGTTATAACGCGTGATTGCGTAAAAATTCTTCAGGCCCATCCAGTACTCGGGGCCATTGTCACCTTCAAGGCGGAAAGCCGTGACCGGCATATCATCGCGCAGCGCATCATGACTTGACCACCCTAGAGCCCGCAACTCCCCTGCGGTTTTAGTCGGCTCGATGCCCGTGGTCAAACCTTCGTCCACCTGCTCGCCTCGTACATCGGCGCGGCTGACCACCGGTTCGCCGGCAACCCAGCCGTGAAGCTTGAAGTAACTGGCGACGCTACCAATGGCATCGTCCGGATTGGTCCAGATATTAATGTGACCATCACCGTCGAAATCCACCGCATACGCGCGAAAACTGCTCGGCATGAACTGCGGCAAGCCCATGGCGCCTGCGTAGGAACCTTTGAGGGTCAACGGATCGACCTGTTCTTCCCGGGCCAGCAGCAAGAACTCACGCAATTCCTTGCGGAAGAATTCGGCACGGGGAGGATAGTCGAAACCCAATGTCGATAACGCGTCGATCACCCGGTAATTACCGGTATTACGGCCGAAAAAGGTTTCAACTCCGATGATCGAGACAATCACCTGGGCCGGCACACCATATTCCTGCTCGGCACGCGCCAGCACTGCTTCGTGCTGACGCCAGAAGTCCACACCACGGGCAATGCGCGCGTCGGTGATGAACATTGGACGGTATTCGTTCCATTGCTTGACCCGTTCGGCGGGCTTGGAGATCGCATCCAGGATCGACTGCTTGCGTTCGGCTTCGCGGAACACGCCCATCAGCTGTTCGCCAGCGAAACCGTAGTCGCGGGTCATTTCACCGACGAATTCGGCCACCTGGGGTGAACCTTCGTAATCGCCGGCCAACGCGTCCTGCGTTATGCCAAGGATGCTTACCAGGCCGACCCATGGCGCGTATCGAGTCGCCCAGCCACGCATTACTTGCATTGAAATCTTCACCTTATTCAAACCTGTGCGATCCACTTACGATGGGTATGGATCGACATCAAAACCCCAAACGCTGACAGCAGCGTCACCAGCGAAGTTCCTCCGTAGCTAATGAACGGCAACGGCACCCCCACCACCGGCAACAGGCCACTGACCATACCGATGTTGACGAAAACATAAACAAAAAACGTCATGGTCAAACTGCCCGCAAGCAATTTGCCGAACAATGTCTGGGCCTGGGCGGTGATCACCAACCCGCGACCGATCAGCAGCAGGTAAATCAGCAGCAGCGCACAAATGCCGACCAGCCCGAACTCTTCACCCATGACCGCAATGATGAAGTCGGTGTGGCTTTCCGGCAGGAAGTCCAGGTGCGACTGGGTGCCCAGCAGCCAGCCCTTGCCAAACACGCCACCGGAACCGATGGCAGCTTTGGACTGAATGATGTTCCAGCCAGTGCCCAGCGGATCGCTCTCCGGGTCAAGGAAGGTCAGGATTCGCTGCTTCTGGTAGTCGTGCATGATGAAAAACCACATCGCCACGGCCACCGGCACGGCCGCCGCCAGCACGCTGATGATCCAGCGCCATTTCAAACCACCCATAAACAGAACGAACGCACCGCCTGCCAGGATCAGCAGCGAGGTACCAAGGTCCGGCTGACGCACGATCAGGATGAACGGCAAGCCAATCAGAAACAGACTGACCGCTACGTGCTTGAGCTGCGGCGGCAAGGTGCGCTTGGACAAATACCAGGCGATGGTGGCCGGCATCAGGATTTTCATGAATTCCGACGGCTGGAAACGAATCACGCCGGGGATGTTGATCCAGCGCGTAGCCCCCATGGCGTTATGGCCCATGACGTCCACCACCACCAGCAAGAGCACGCCCAGCACATAACCGACCGGCACCCAACGCGCCATGAAACGCGGTTCGAACTGCGCGATGACGATCATCGACACCAGGCCGATGCCGAATGAAGTGGCTTGCTTGGCCAGCAGGTCCCAGCTTTTTCCGCTGGCCGAATACAGGACGAACAGGCTGCCGGCGGCGAGGGTCAGCAGCAGAATCAACAACGGGCCATCGATGTGCAGGCGCTGCAACAGCGTCGCACGGCGACGCATCACATCCTCGCTGGAGAGCATGCGGTCGAAATTATTCTTCACGGGCCGTAGCCTCCGCACTGATAGGGCTGGCGTACTCGGCTTTCAGATGGCCGTCCTGGTCCAGGAGCCAGGCATCCATGACTTGACGCACTACAGGCGCGGCGACCCCGGAACCGGACTCGCCGTTCTCGACCATGACCGACACCACGATTTGCGGGTTGTCGGCCGGCGCAAAGCCGACAAACAAGGCGTGGTCACGGTGGCGTTCTTGCACTTTGGAGCGGTCGTACTTCTCGCCCTGCTTGATCGCGACCACCTGGGCCGTACCACTTTTGCCGGCGATCCGGTATTGCGCGCCGATCGAGGCCTTGCGCGCCGTACCGCGAGCGCCGTGCATCACTTGCTGCATACCGTGGTTGACCTTGGTCCAGTCGGACGGATCGCGCAGGACGATGTCCGGCATCGGGTTTTCATCCTTGGGCTTCACGCCCTCAACCGTCTTGGCCAGGTGCGGCCGGTTCCACACGCCTTTGTTGGCCACCAGCGCAGTGGCCTGGGCCAGCTGCAATGGCGTGGATTGCATGTAGCCCTGCCCGATCCCCAGAATCAGGGTTTCACCCGGGAACCACGCCTGGCGCCGGGTCGCACGTTTCCATTCACGGGACGGCATCAGGCCCGGCGACTCTTCGAACATGTCCAGCGAGACCTTTTGGCCAATGCCGAATTTGCCCAGGTACGACGACAACCGGTCGATCCCCAGCTTGTGGGCCAGATCATAGAAGTAGGTGTCGTTGGACCGCATGATTGCCGTGTCCAGATCCACGTAACCATCACCCGTACGGTTCCAGTTACGGTATTTGTGATCGTAGTTGGGCAGCATGTAATAACCGGGGTCGAAGACTCGGGTCGAAGCGGTGACCACCCCCGAATCCAGACCGGCAATCGCCACTGCCGGCTTGATGGTCGAACCCGGCGGGTACAGGCCGCGCAACACGCGGTTGAACAGCGGCCGGTCGATGGAGTCGCGCAGCTCGGAATAGGCCTTGGAGCTGATGCCGGTGACGAACAGGTTCGGATCGAAACTCGGCTGACTGACCATCGCCAGCACTTCACCGGTTTTCGGGTCCAGTGCCACGACGGCACCACGACGTCCGCCAAGTGCGGTCTCGGCGGCTTCCTGCAATTTGATGTCCAGGCTCAGGACGATGTCCTTGCCAGGAATCGGATCGGTACGCTTGAGCACGCGCAATACGCGGCCCCGAGCGTTGGTTTCGACTTCCTCGTAACCGACCTGACCGTGCAGTTCGGGTTCGTAGAAGCGTTCGATGCCGGTTTTGCCAATTTGATGGGTGCCGCTGTAACTCACCGGATCCAGAGACTTGAGCTCTTTCTCGTTGATCCGCCCCATATAACCTACCGAGTGCGCAAAATGCGCACCCTGCGGATAGTGACGAACCAGCTGCGCGACCACTTCCACGCCCGGCAGACGGAACTGATTCACCGCGATACGGGCGATCTGTTCTTCGGTCAGCTCGAACAGGATCGGTACTGGCTCGAACGGCCGGCGCCCTTGCCGCATGCGCTTCTCGAAGATCACCCGATCCTCTGGAGTCAACTCCAGCACCTGGACGATCACGTCGAGCACTTGTTGCCATTCACCAGAGCGTTCGCGGGTCATGCTCAGGCTGAAGCTGGGCCGGTTGTCGGCGATTACCACGCCATTGCGGTCGAAGATCAACCCGCGCGTGGGCGGAATCGGCTGCACATGGACGCGGTTGTTTTCCGAGAGGGTCGAGTGGTACTCGTACTGGATCACCTGAAGGAAATACAGCCGCGCAATCAGTACGCAGATCAGCGTTACGACCGCAATTGCCCCGAACACGACGCGACCACGCACCAGACGGGCGTCTTTTTCGTGGTCCTTGATGCGAATCGGCTGAGACATGAGGGCAGAACTACTTGTGGTATGGGTGGCCGGACAGGACTGTCCAGGCACGGTACAGCTGTTCGCCGATCAGAATTCGCACCAATGGGTGCGGCAACGTCAACGGCGACAATGACCAGCGCTGATCGGCTCGGGCACAGACTTCCGGCGCCAGCCCTTCGGGGCCGCCGACCATGAAGTTGACCGTGCGCGAGTCCAGGCGCCAGCGATCGAGTTCGACCGCCAGCTGCTCAGTGCTCCAGGGTTTGCCGTGGACTTCGAGAGTGACAATACGCTCGTTCGGCCCGACTTTGGCCAGCATGGCTTCGCCTTCCTGACGGATGAAGCGCGCCACGTCGGCGTTCTTGCCACGGGTATTGAGCGGTATTTCCACCAGTTCCAGCGCCAGCTCGGACGGAAGACGCTTGGCATATTCATGCCAGCCTTCTTCCACCCACTTGGGCATCCGTGAACCGACGGCGATCAGTCGCAGTCGCACAGCGGGCCCTTATTGCTGGTCTTTGTTGAGCTTGATGAAATGCTCGTGGGTGTTTTCCGGGCTGTGGTGAGCCGCGTTCAGAGCACGGCTCTGTTCTGCGCCGGACCACAGACGCTCCAGGTCGTAGAACTGGCGAGCCGAGGCGGTCATCATGTGAACGATGACATCGTCCATGTCCAGCAGGACCCAGTCGCTGTCACCCTTGCCTTCTTCACCCAGCGGCTTGACGCCCTGAGCCTTGACCGCTTCGCGGACCTTGTCCAGCATCGCGCCGATCTGGCGGTTGGAGGTACCGGTAGCGATGATCATGAAGTCAGTGATGCTCTGCTTTTCACGAACGTCGATCACCTGAATGTCCTGGGCCTTGACGTCTTCCAGGGCCGCTACGGCAACCTTGACCAGCTCTTCGCCAGCGAGTGGTGCGCCGGTTGGAACTACTTCTGGCAGCGGGGCGCTCTTGAATGTGCCTTTGCGCTTTACTTTAGCTACGTCTTTGTCAGTCATATAAAACTCGTTTTGCTCGTATGTTCGGGGGCTTCGATACACGTGGTCACGTGCCTTGAAGCGCGCCTCTTTTCAGTTCGACGCACGGTAAAGTCCGTGCGCATCGATGTAGGCCAGGACCGCGTCGGGCACCAGGAAACGTACCGACTTACCGCTGGCCAGCAGTTGACGGATCTGGGTGGCGGATACCGCGAGCGGTGTCTGCCAGACGAATGCAATCTGTCCGCTCGGCCCATTGAGGGCCAGCGGGTCGCTCACCGAGCGCGCTGCCAGCAGGTTGCGCAAGGCATCCGGCGGTTCGCTGTCGGCATCCGGGCGTTGCAGCACCAGGATGTGGCAATGCTGGAGCAACTCTTCCCAGCGGTGCCAAGTGGGCAGGCCGCAAAATGCGTCCCAGCCCAGAAGTAGAAATACCTGGTCCCGCGCGGCCAGTTCGGCACGCATCAATTCCAGGGTATCGATAGTGTAGGACGGTTTGTCCCGCTGCAATTCGCGGGCGTCCACCACCAACGGCGCCACACCGGCCACCGCGCACTCGACCATCGCCAGACGGTCTTTTGCCGACACTTGCGGCGTATCACGATGCGGAGGCCTGGCACTGGGTGTCAGACGCAACTCATCGAGCGCCAGCGACTCGGCGACTTCCAGCGCACTGCGCAAATGGCCGATGTGCACCGGGTCGAACGTGCCGCCCAGCATGCCAATGCGCCGAGGTTGAGGCGTGTCGGCGGTGGCTGGGGTTGTCGGGGCGAGGTCGCTCAAGTCAGACCGACGCCTGGCCGCGCAACTGGCCATCACCGACCACGATGTACTTCTCGCACGTCAAACCTTCGAGGCCCACCGGGCCGCGGGCGTGCAGCTTATCAGTAGAAATGCCAATCTCGGCACCCAATCCGTATTCAAAGCCATCGGCGAAGCATGTCGGCGTGTTGATCATGACCGACGATGAATCGACTTGTGCCACAAAACGCCGGGTATCAGCGAGGTTTTCGCTGACGATCGAGTCGGTGTGATGGGAGCCGTACCGATTGATGTGGTCGATGGCCTGATCGAGGCCGTCGACCACGCGGATCGACAGAATCGGTGCCAGGTATTCGGTGGTCCAGTCGTCTTCGGTCGCCGCCGCAGCATCGATAATCGCCCGCGTGCGCTCGCAACCGCGCAGCTCGACGCCTTTTTCGCGGAACTGGGCAGCCATCGATGGCAGGAAATCTTTGGCAACGCTTTGATCGACCAATAGCGTTTCCATCGCGCCGCAAATGCCATAACGGTAGGTCTTGGCGTTGAACGCAATGCGCTGGGCTTTCGCCAGATCAGCGTGAGGGCTGACGTAGACGTGGCAAATACCATCCAGGTGCTTGATGACAGGCACGCGGGCGTCACGACTGACGCGCTCGATCAGGCCACGGCCACCACGGGGCACGATGACATCGACGTATTCCGGCATGGTAATCAGCGCGCCAACGGCGGCACGATCGGTGGTTTCGACCACTTGCACCACAGCGCCAGGCAGTTCGGCTTCAGCCAAGCCGCGCTGGATGCAGGCGGCGATGGCGCGATTGGAGTGGATCGCCTCGGAACCGCCACGCAGGATGGTTGCATTGCCGGATTTGAGGCACAGGCTGGCGGCATCGATGGTCACGTTGGGACGGGATTCGTAGATGATCCCGATCACGCCCAGCGGCACGCGCATTTTTCCAACCTGGATGCCCGACGGACGGAAACTCATGTCGCGGATCGCGCCTACCGGGTCCGGCAATGCAGCTACCTGGCGCAAACCGACGATCATGCCGTCGATGCGTTCCGGGGTCAGCGCCAGACGCTCCAGCAGGGCCGGCTCAAGACCATTGGCCCGACCAGCGGCCAAATCCAGTTCATTGGCCGCCGTCAACTCGGCGCGCGCAGCGTCCAGCGCATCAGCGGCGGCTTGCAAGGCGCGGTTTTTCTGCGCGGTGCTGGCACAGCCGATGACGCGAGCGGCTTCGCGAGCAGCGCGGCCCAGGCGGGTCATGTAGTCAAGAACGGACTCAGTCATGGTCTGGAGTGGTCTTTGCTAAGGTCTTGGTAAAGAGTAAAGCGGCAGATTATAGCTGTCGCGTCCCCCGACTAACAGCGGTGACGGGCGGATGGTCGAAATCAAGAGCAATTTGCCGACGTTCAGCCGTGATTAAGCTGCAAATTGTTATCATCACCGCTCTATCAGCCCTGATAAACGCCGTTCATCATGTCCAACCTGACTGTTCGAGCGTCCGCTGCGAGCCGGCCCATCGGGCTCCCGGATGCGTTTTTCGACCGCGACGCGCAAACGCTGGCCCAGGATCTACTCGGTAAAGTCATCCGTCATCGAGTCGGCGACCTGTGGCTCAGCGCCCGAATTATCGAAACCGAAGCCTATTACTTTGAAGAAAAAGGCAGTCACGCCTCCCTCGGCTACACAGAAAAGCGTAAGGCTTTGTTTCTGGATGGCGGCCACATCTATATGTATTACGCCCGTGGCGGCGATTCCCTGAACTTCAGCGCCCAAGGCCCCGGCAACGCGGTGCTGATCAAATCGGCCTATCCATGGGTCGATGAATTGAGCGGGCCGGCGAGTCTGGCGCAAATGCTGCTGAACAACCCCGATACTCAGGGCCGCCCTCGCCCCTCGCAAAAGCTGTGTGCCGGGCAAACATTGCTCTGCAAGTCACTGGGTTTGAAGGTGCCGGTCTGGGACGCCAAGCGCTTCGACCACGACGTGCTGCTGGTCGAAGACATCGGCCCGGCGCCCACCCACATCATCCAGACTACGCGCCTGGGCATCCCTCATGGGCGTGATGAGCATTTGATGTACCGCTTTGTCGACGCGGCTTACGCGCCGTATTGCACTCGCAACCCCCTGCGCCGGGGACAGGTCGAAGGTCGCGATTATTTTTTGCTGCCATGACAGTAGCGAAATCTTGATGCAAAGCAGATCCCACAGGGATTCTGTGGTGTTGCTTAAATTGTATTTGCCCACCTGTGGCCAATTGAACGTTCGATGGAGTTGTTTTTTATGGGCCCATGGCTCGATAGCGTGACCGGCTGGTTGGCGGCTAATCCGCAATGGCTGGCTGCAGCAGTGTTCATCGTGGCTTTTGTGGAATGTCTGGCAATTGCCGGACTGATCGTACCCGGCACAGTGTTGCTGTTTGCTGTGGCGGTATTGGCCGGGAGCGGTGCGTTGTCACTGAGTGAAACGCTGTTGCTGGGGTTCGTTGCCGGTGTGCTGGGTGACATTGTTTCGTACTTCGTCGGCCGGCACTTCCACCAGAATATCCGTCGTTTGCCGGGGTTGCGTCATCACCCCGAGTGGATCGCCGGCGCCGAGTCCTATTTCCAACGCTATGGCATCGCCAGCCTGCTGGTCGGACGCTTCATCGGGCCGTTGCGACCGATGCTGCCGATGGTCGCCGGGATGTTCGACATGCCGTTTCCGCGCTTTGCCGCAGTCAGCGTGTTGGCCGCCGCTGGCTGGAGTGTTGCCTATTTGCTACCCGGTTGGGCCACAGGGGCGGCGATTCGCCTGCCACTGCCGGAAGGTTTCTGGCCTGAAGCCGGGATCGTCGCAGGCAGTATTGCCGTCTTGGTGGGCTTGAGCGTCACCAGCAGTCTGCGCCGCCATCGCCAGGCGACGACGCTGATTGCCGGCATGAGTTTTCTGATTCTGGTGGGACTGTTCATCGGCTACCCGCACCTGACCGCACTCGATCAAGGCGTAATGACCCTGGTGCAGGAACACCGCGGCTCGATGCTCGACGAAGTCGCCGTCGTCTTCACACTGATTGGCGAATTTCGCAACATGCTGGTATTCAGCGCGCTGCTGACCGGCCTTTTGCTGATTGCGCGGCAATGGCGCCAGGCGATTTTCGCCGGCAGCACCCTGCTCTGCACCGCGCTGGCCAACACCGCAACCAAACACTTTTTCGCCCGCCTGCGCCCGGAAGTGTTGAGTGATCCATTGACCAGTTACAGCATGCCCAGCGGTCACGCCTCCGGCTCATTCGCGCTGTTCCTGACCCTCGCCGTACTGGCGGGCCGAGGGCAACCGCCACGGATGCGCCTGACCTGGTTGCTGCTGGGCTGCTTGCCCGCGCTGGCAATTTCCCTGTCACGGGTGTATCTGGGCGCGCATTGGCCGACCGATGTACTGGCGGGTGCGATGCTGGCGGCGGCCGTGTGTGCGGCGAGCTTGTGGCTGACTCAGCGCAAGGCGCCACTCAATGCCATGCCACCCAAGGTCTGGTGGCTGGTGCTGCCAGTACTGGTGGCGTTGTTCGGGTTCTTTGTGTTGCGGCATTTGCCACATACGTTGTTGCGGTATGCCTACTGATCAGGCGAACAACTCACCCTGCAACTCATCCAGCAACGCCTGAATCGCATCCAGCCGTTGCTGCGGATCGTCGAGTTGCAGCAGGTCTATCTTGTCGACCTCGGCAAATGGCAGCAGGTACGCCAGTTGATTGGCCAGCGACTGCTGCCCGGTTGCCTCGGTCCCCATGTTCAGGGCCTCGACCATCGGGTGTTCGGCCAAGGCCTTGAGCAACGCAACCAGGTCGGCGTCCTCGTCCTGCAAGGGTTGCTCGGGTTCGTCTTCCAGCCATTCGACTTCAGCGACGGTCAACTGATCACGCTGAACCTCGGTGCGCAAAACCTGGAAACGGCGCCCGCCCTGCACCCGAATACCCAGCAAGCCGTTGTCCTGCTGTTTGAAATCGGTGATCCGCGCTTCGCACCCCACCAAGGCATACCCTGCCGGCGCGATGCCGACTTCTTCGCCGTCGAGGATGCACACCACACCGAAGCCGCCGCCCTGTTTCATGCAGCGGCCGATCATGTCCAGATAGCGCGCTTCGAAGATCTGCAAGTCGAGGATGCAGCCAGGAAACAGCACCGTGTTCAGCGGGAAAAGCGGTAAGTTCATAGACATTTCCTTACACCACCATCGACACCGCCAACGGCAGGAACACCGCCGTGGCCACACCCATCAGACTCATCGCCAGCGCCGCAAAGGCGCCGCACTCTTCACTTTCCTGCAGGGCTACCGAAGTGCCGACCGCATGGGCCGTCATTCCCAAGGCCATGCCGCGCGCTTCCGGGCTGCGCACACCGAGCCGCGTCAACAGACCAGGGCCGAAGATCGCACCGATCACGCCAGTGATCAACACGAACACCGCCGCCAGCGCCGCGACACCACCGATCTGCTCGGCCACCAGCATGGCAATCGGCGACGTTACCGACTTCGGCGCCATGGTCATCAGGATCATGTGCTCGGCACCGAACCACCACCCCAGCAACACGCCCATGCCCGTGGCCACCACGCCACCTATCACCAGCGTAGTAAATATCGGCCAGAACAACTGCCGAATCCTTCGCAGATTGAGGTACAGCGGCACGGCCAGTGCAACCGTTGCGGGTCCGAGCAGGATGCTGAGGATCTCGGTGCTCTTGCGGTACTCCGCGTAGGTCAGGCCGCAGGTCAGCAGGACACCGATCACCACCAGCATGGAGACCAGCACCGGCTGCAAAAAGATCCAGCGGGTTTTCTCAAAAGCCGCCAGCACCAGTTGATAAGCACCCAATGTAATACCGATGCCGAACAGCGGATGATGGATCACCGAGTCGAGTGCGCCGTGCCAATCAAGGGTCATTGGTCATCTCCGCGATGGGCATGGCGCTTGACCATGCGTTGCATCAGCACCCCGGCAAACGCCATGGACAGCAGCAGCGACAACACCAACGCACCGACGATGGCCCAGAAATCGGCGGCAATATCCTTGGCGTACACCATCACGCCCACGGCCGGCGGCACCAGCAGCAACGGCAAGTACCGCAGCAGGCTGCTGGCCGCCAGGCTCAGCGGTTCGCCGACTTGCCCGCGTGAAATCAGATACACCAGCAACAGCAGCAAGCCGACAATCGGCCCCGGCAGCACCGGTAAAAACAAGTGGTTGATGGCTGTGCCCAGCAATTGGAACAGCACCAGCCAGGTCAGGCCACGTAACAACATCCGGCATCTCCCGCGCTCGCCCCACCCAAAAAGGGGCCGCGCATTATAAGCACGTCAACGCTATGGATCGGCATTCGCCAAAAGCATGGTCAGTTGACCGGAGCAATCGGCCATGTTGATCTACAGTGGTTCGCAGGGAGGTCAAATCCCCCCACCCGAAAAACTATAAATCCGATGAAACACAAGGAGAGTCTCAATGCCCCAGGTTCCCGTTGCAGAGCTCAAAGATTATGTCGGCAAGGAACTCGGACGTTCCGAATGGCTCACCATCGATCAGGAGCGAATCAACCTGTTCGCAGAAGCCACAGGTGACTATCAGTTTATTCATGTCGACCCGGTCAAAGCCGCGCAAACGCCATTTGGCAGCACCATCGCACATGGATTCCTGTCGCTGTCACTGATCCCGAAGTTGATGGAAGACATCCTCGTCATGCCCGAAGGCGTGAAGATGGTGGTCAACTACGGCCTCGACAGCGTGCGTTTTATTCAACCGGTCAAGGTCAATTCGAAAGTGCGCCTCAAAGTTGATCTGACCGACGTCATCGAGAAAAAACCCGGTCAATGGCTGCTCAAGGCCACCACCACCCTTGAGATAGAAGGCTCGGACAAACCGGCCTATATCGCAGAACCCCTGTCCCTCTGTTTCGTGTAACCCTCGCGGATGCGAAGCAGCTCACGCTGTTTCGCACCCCTCTCTATATATACGACACATAGCTGCGGCATACTCGCTCGCCTAATTGCCCGGATCCCGCTATGCGCTCACTTGCACTCCTTGCCCTGACCCTTTTGCTCACTGCTTGCGGCGATGGCGAATCGCTGTTGCCCCCGGATGCCCGCCTGCCGGATGGCGGGCGCTATCGCGGTGATCTGGTCAATGGTTTGCTGCAAGGCCAGGGCCGCATCGACTATCCGAATGGCAGCTGGTACGCCGGCGAGTTCGACAAGGGGCAATGGCACGGCCAGGGCGAATGGCATGGCAGCAATGGCGAGGTCTATCGCGGGCTGTTCAATCAGGGCCTGTTCGACGGCCAGGGCTCGCTGACCACACCGGCCAGCAGCTACACCGGCGGTTTCAAACTCGGCCGGCGCGAGGGTGAAGGCACGCTCAAAGAAAACGGCATGAGCTATCGCGGCGAATTCAAGGCCGATCAATATTCAGGGCTCGGTCGTCTCGAACTCGATGACGGCAGCTCGTACCAGGGTCAGTTCGCCCACGGCAAACCCAACGGGGAAGGCCAGCGCGGCGACGCCAGCGGCAATCAATTCACCGGGCACTTTGTCAACGGTCAGCTGGAAGGCAACGGGACTTTCAACAGCGCCGACGGCGACATCTATGTCGGCGGTTTCAAGAACAATCAACTGCACGGCAAGGGCCGCTACGAAAATGCCGACGGCGATGTCTGGCTCGGTCAATTCAAGGAAGGATCCCTGAACGGCAAGGGCGAGTTGATCGGCTCCGACAGCAGCCATTACACCGGCCAGTTCAGTGATTGGCGCTTCACCGGCCAAGGTCGATTGAACCTGCCGGACGGCAGCTTCTACACCGGTCAATTTGACAGTGACAGTTACTCGGGACGCGGCACGCTGGTGCTCACCGACGGCACCGTGCAAAGCGGCACATGGCTCAATGGCCAGCGCGTACGTGACGCCGACGGCAAGCTGCTGCCTGACAGCCTGGAGCTCGGTTTGCTGGCTCAAGGCCGCTTGCTCGAGGACGCCCTGCTCAACGTGCCGGCCTCGACTCCAGCCGTCGAGTTGTACACCCTGACCTTGGGCGGCGACGGCAAGCAAAGCGTGTTCCTGCGCGAATCCGATTACGTCAGCAACATGCTCAGCAGCCGCTTCGGCGCGTTCGGGCAAATCCGCCTGGTAAATCACCGCGACCACCTCGTCGACCGCCCGATGGCTACCCGGGAAAACCTGCGCCGCGCTGCCGCTACCCTGGCCGAGCGCAGCGGCCCGGAAGACTTGATTTTCATTTACCTGACCAGCCACGGCACCAGCGAACATCAACTGGTGCTCGATCAACCGCGCATGGAGCTGGCCGACCTGCCGGCCGACGAACTCGCCGCGGTGCTTGCACCCTGAAAAATCGCGACAAGATCATTGTGATTTCGTCCTGCTATTCCGGCGGTTTCATTCCCGCCCTCAAGGACGAGCGCACCCTGATCATGACCGCGTCCCGGGCAGACCGTGTGTCCTTCGGCTGCGCCGAAGAAGCCAATTTCACCTACTTCGGCGACGCACTGTTCGCCCAGGCATTGAACCAGACCGATGACCTGGAGCAAGCCTTCAAACTGGCCAAGGCCACCGTCGCCGAGCGCGAACTGGCCGACAGCTTCGAAGCCTCCGAGCCGCAGATCTGGGCGCCGAAAACCGTCCTCTCTCACTGGCAGTTGTTACGCAAGCAGCAGGCACGAAAAGCACTACAAAGTGTCTCTATCGACAGCAAGGATACAAAGAGCAACTAAGCTGAACAGTATCAAGGGAGAAACACTATGTACTTGACGCCTCAGCATGTCTTGATTGCCGGAGCTACCGGGTTAACCGGTGAACATCTGCTGGATCGCTTGCTCAATGAGCCAACGATCTCAAGGGTTTTGGCCCCTTCACGCCGTCCACTCGCCAAACACCCGCACCTGGAAAACCCTGTCGGCGATCCGGAAGTGTTTCTTCCACAGCTGAACGGTCGCGTCGATATTGCCTACTGCTGCCTCGGCACTACGATCAAGCAGGCCGGCTCGGAACCTGCGTTTCGTGCAGTGGACCTGGACATGGTCGTGGCGTTTGCCAAGCGTGCACGGGAAATGGGCGCACGCCACCTGATCGTGATCAGCGCCTTGGGCGCCGATCGTAGATCCTCGATTTTCTACAACCGGGTCAAAGGTGAGATGGAACACGCATTGCGCGCACAGGACTGGCCGCAACTGACCATTTGCCGCCCCTCTCTGCTATTGGGCGATCGCGTCGCCCCACGCCTGGGCGAGAAAATCGCCGGCCCGCTGTCACGCCTGATCCCCGGCAAATACCACGGCATCGAAGCCTGCCAACTGGCGCGCGCGATGTGGCGGTTGGCGCTGGAAGAGCAAGATGGAGTGCGGATTGTGGAGTCGGATGAGTTGCGCAAGCTCGGTAAATAATCCGCAAATCTGTGGCGAGGGAGCTTGCTCCCTCGCCACAATAGCCTCTAACTACAACCCGCCCGTTGCCTGAAAACTCACTCCGATCACCGTCAGCACCGACAACGGCAACAGCAGCGTGTCGAGCAACGCGCTGGCCGGCAGGTCAACGCCGGGATAGCTCGGCGCGTCTGCACCAAAGCGGTCCTTGGCGCAGCATCCGCCGTTCATGGCGTACAAATCCAGACGCGTCCCCGCATACACCAGGGGCGCTCCGGGTTTGGCCGCATCAAGGGTGCGCGCGGTGGCGCAGCCCGTCAGTTGCAATGCCAGCAGAGTAATCAGCAGCTTATTCATCGCTGCTCAAATGGTGTTCGCCCCAGCGTGGCAGCATGTCTTGCGGGATGTTCAACAGATTGAGAATCCGCGCCACGACAAAATCGATCAGGTCATCAATCGTCTGCGGCTGGTGATAGAAGCCTGGCGAGGCCGGCAATATCGTCACGCCCATGTTCGACAGCTTGAGCATGTGCTCCAGATGGATGCTTGAATACGGCGCCTCACGCGGAACCAGAATCAACTGGCGACGCTCTTTCAGGGTCACATCGGCGGCACGCTCGATCAGGTTGTTGCAGGCACCGGTCGCAATGGCCGACAGCGTCCCCGTGGAGCACGGCACCACCACCATTGCCGCAGGCGCGCCGGAGCCCGAAGCCACCGGCGACATCCAGTCTTCCTTGCCATAGACCTTGATTTGCCCGGCCGCAGCACCGGTGTACTCCGTGAGGAAGGCTTGCATCATCTGCGGTTTGGCCGGCAGCGTAACGTCGGTTTCCGTGGCCATCACCAGTTGCGCTGCCTTGGAAATCAGGAAGTGCACTTCGCGGTCTTCACGAATCAGACAATCGAGCAAACGCAAACCGTACTGAGCGCCGGAAGCGCCGGTCATGGCCAGTGTGACGCGATCCGGACCACTGCTCATCGCAGGGCCTCGGCGAGTTTGCCGTGCAGGCCGCCGAAGCCGCCGTTGCTCATGATCACGACGTGAGTACCGGGCTGCGCCTGGCTTTTCACGCGCTCAATGATGCCTTCCAGCGAGTCGCTGACAATCGATGGCACGGTGCACAGCGCGGCGGTGCCGGCCAGGTCCCAACCGAGGTTGGCGGGTGCGTACCAGATCACTTGATCGGCATCGACCACGCTTTCCGGCAAACCGTCTCGGTGCGCGCCCAGCTTCATCGAGTTGGAGCGCGGCTCGATGATCGCGATCAACGGCGCGTCGCCGATGCGTTTGCGCAGGCCATCAAGGGTGGTGGCGATAGCGGTCGGATGGTGGGCGAAATCGTCGTAGATGGTGATCCCGCGCACTTCGGCGACTTTTTCCATGCGGCGCTTGACGCTTTTGAACGCGCTCAATGCAGCAATGCCCATCGATGGCACCACGCCGACGTGACGCGCCGCCGCCAACGTAGCCAATGCGTTAGCGACGTTGTGCTGGCCGGTCATGTCCCACTCGACCACACCTTGGGCGACGCCTTCGAACATCACTTCAAACTTCGAACCGTCTTCGCTGAGCAACTTGACCTGCCATTGGCCGCCCGCGCCGGTGGTTTGCACCGGGGTCCAGCAGCCCATGTCGATGACACGTTGCAACGCCGGTTCGGTGGTCGGATGGATCACCAGGCCTTCGCTTGGAATGGTCCGCACCAGATGGTGGAACTGCCGCTCGATAGCTGGCAGGTCGGGGAAGATGTCTGCATGATCGAACTCAAGGTTGTTCAGGATCGCCGTGCGCGGGCGGTAGTGAACAAACTTGGAACGCTTGTCGAAGAATGCGCTGTCATATTCGTCGGCTTCGATCACAAAGAACGGCGTACCGCCCAAACGCGCCGACACCGAGAAATTCTGCGGCACGCCGCCGATCAGGAAGCCGGGGCTCATGCCCGCGTGCTCCAGCACCCAGGCGAGCATGCTGCTGGTGGTGGTTTTGCCGTGAGTACCGGCAACGGCCAGCACCCAACGACCTTGCAGCACGTGATCGGCCAGCCACTGCGGGCCGGAAACGTAAGGAAGGCCTTTGTTCAGTACGTACTCGACGGCCGGGTTGCCGCGTGACATGGCATTGCCGATCACCACCAGATCCGGAGCCGGATCGAGCTGGGAAGGATCGTAGCCTTGGGTCAACTCAATGCCTTGAGCTTCAAGCTGTGTGCTCATCGGCGGATAGACGTTGGCATCGGAGCCGGTGACGTGATGGCCCAGTTCCTTGGCCAGAACCGCCATCGAACCCATGAAGGTGCCGCAGATACCCAGAATATGAATGTGCATAGTCGACCTCGTAAAACATGGCCGCAGGTTAGCGTAGGGAGGGAAAAATCGCACCTTGTGTTTCGGTCTCACAGACGCCATCGCGGGCAAGCCCACTCCCACAGGTCACTGAAAATCCTGTGGGAGTGGGCTTGCCCGCGATGGGGGCGACGCGATTTAGCGGGCGATGCCGTGTTTACGCAGCTTTCTATAAAGCGTATTTCGGCTGACCCCCAACTGCTCGGCGGTATGCGTCATGTGCCAACGCGTGTGTTCCAGCGCATTCAACAACGCCACCCGTTCGGCATCGTCCAGCGGATGATCCGACGATGCTTCAACAGTCATCACCGGCGCCGGCCGCGCCTGTCGAATCATCGCCGGCAAATCCTCCCACCCGATCTTCCCGTTCTCACACAGCGCCGCCAGTGTGCGCAGCACGTTACGCAATTGCCGCACATTCCCCGGCCAGTTGAAGCCCAGCAACGCCTGACGCGCTGCCGCATCGATCTGCACCGCTTCACCGCCCGTCTCTTGTTCCAGCAAGAAGTCGAGCAATTGGGATTTATCACTGCGATCCCTTAGCGCCGGTAACGCAACTTCCAGCCCATTGAGCCGGTAATACAAATCCTCACGGAAGCCGCCGTCCTGCACCCGCTCCAACAGATTACGGTGCGTAGCACTGATGATTCGTACGTTGACCGCCTCCGGCTCCCCGCCAATCGGCACCACCTGTCGATCCTCCAACACCCTCAATAGCCGGGTCTGCAGGGCCAGGGGCATGTCGCCGATTTCGTCGAGGAACAGTGTTCCGCCATCGGCCTGCTGCAACTTGCCACGCATGCCTTCCTTGCGCGCGCCGGTGAAACTGCCGCCGCGATAGCCAAACAACTCACTCTCGATCAGGCTTTCAGGAATGGCCGCGCAGTTAAGGGCGACGAAGGCTTTTTCTGAGCGCTGACTGGCCTGGTGCACGGCTTTGGCGAATGCCTCTTTGCCGGAACCGGTTTCGCCGTTGATCAGCAGCGGCACGTCGCGCTCGAACACCCTCAGTGACTTGCGAAAATCCTCTTGCAACGCCGTATCACCGAGACAGATGCCTGACAGCGGCGCACGTTCGGCAAGTACCGGGTTTTGCACAACAGGCACCGGAATGCTGCGTGGCTGCCCGCGCAAAACGGCAAACAGACTTCGCCCGTCTCGGGTGCGCAACGGCCAACTGGCACTGGCGTTGACACTCGCGCGGCCGAGCAGCTCATCCAGCGAACAGTCGAAAAACGCCTCGACCGGCTTACCCAGCAAGCCGCCGCGAATATGCCCCAGCAAGTTCAGCGCGCTCTGGTTGACTGCACTGATCCGCCCTTCTCCGTCGAACGCCAGCAGCCCTTCGCTGAACAGCCCGACGGATTCGGCCTGCAAATGAAAGCGCAACAACCATTGATTGTCGAAGTAGCGCAGGAAATAGCAGCTTTCGATCATCTTCGCCGACAGATTGACCAGGGCCATGGTGTGAAACTGGCTTTGCCGGGAGACATCGTGGCGCGCCGACGATACGTCGAGCACCGCCAGCAGTTCACCATGGGGATCGAACACCGGGCTCGCCGAACAGGTCAGGCCGGTATGGCGTCCGCGAAAATGTTCGTCCTGATGGATGGTCAGCGACTGCCGTTCCACCAGGCAGGTGCCGATGCCGTTGGTGCCTTCGCAGGCTTCACTCCAGTCGGCGCCGAGCCACAGGCCGGCGCGCTCGAAAATCTTGCGCTCGGCGGGCGCGGTGACGCAATTGAGGATCACGCCACGGGCGTCGGTCAGCAACACGGCATGGCCAGCGCCGGAAAGCTGTTGGTGGAGGCTGGTCATTTCATTGCCGGCGATGTGCAGCACTTGCTGCAAGCGTTCACGGCTTTCCAGCACTCGACCGTGTTCCAGCACCGTCGGCGCCATGGTCAAGGCCGGGTCGAGGTGATAGTCCTCAAGACAACGCAGCCAGGAACGGGCAATGGACGGATCGCTGCCGGGACCGCGCAGGTGCGATTTGCCCTGGGTAACGGTCAAGACTTGCTGGGCATGGCGACTCAAATGATTGTCGTGCATTTCTTATTATTCTCCCCGCAGGGTCTGGCTCGCCCCCGTGTAGCAGCCGCCGAAGGCTGCGTCCGGCCGCGAAGCGGTCGTAAACCGGTATCCCGTATTTCAGTGCCAAATCCAAGAGAGCGCTTCGCACTCTGACGCAGCCTTCGGCAGCTGCTACAGAGTGCGCGAGTCCGAGCATCCTCCAGCCTAGCCTGCATTGCAATGCTGGCAAGACCCGTCAGTCACAGGCTGTGCCACTAGCGGTACAAAGTGTCACGCACGCTGTACCGAAACCGTCACAGGCGCCGCCCGCCTGTCCGACAAAAACCGCGCAAGGCCTTGATTTGCCTGACATGCAAGGCGCTGGCCCGACCCTTGCTCTACGCTTAAAGCAAGCGCACATGCGCCTCTTCTTATAAATACAAAAGCCAAGGAGACAACATCATGCGTTACGCTCACCCCGGTACTGAAGGCGCTATCGTTTCGTTCAAGGCCAAATACGGTAACTACATCGGCGGCGAGTTCGTCGCGCCTGTCAAAGGTCAGTACTTCACCAACACCTCGCCAGTGAATGGCCAACCGATTGCCGAATTCCCACGTTCCACCGCCGAAGACATCGACAAGGCCCTGGACGCTGCTCATGCCGCCGCCGATGCCTGGGGCGCCACGTCCGCCCAGGCGCGCTCGCTGGTGCTGCTGAAAATCGCCGACCGCATCGAGCAAAACCTGGAACTGCTGGCAATCACCGAATCCTGGGACAACGGCAAAGCCGTACGGGAAACCCTGAACGCCGACATCCCGCTGGCCGCCGACCACTTCCGCTACTTCGCCGGTTGCATCCGCGCTCAGGAAGGCAGCGCCGCCGAGATCGACGGCAACACCGTGGCCTATCACATCCATGAACCGCTGGGCGTGGTCGGGCAGATCATCCCGTGGAACTTCCCGATCCTGATGGCCGCCT
This sequence comes from Pseudomonas sp. S2_F03, assembly GCF_054668335.1. NCBI lineage: Bacteria > Pseudomonadati > Pseudomonadota > Gammaproteobacteria > Pseudomonadales > Pseudomonadaceae > Pseudomonas > Pseudomonas sp. S2_F03. The sequence goes on from NZ_CP162759.1 coordinate 2,195,168, forward strand.
GGAAACTCGCCCCGGCCCTGGCCGCCGGTAACTGCGTAGTGCTCAAGCCTGCCGAGCAGACTCCGCTGGGCATTACCGTGCTGGTCGAGCTGATCGGCGACCTGCTGCCACCCGGCGTATTGAACATCGTGCAAGGCTTCGGCAAAGAGGCCGGCGAAGCGCTGGCCACCAGCAAGCGCATTGCCAAGATTGCCTTCACCGGCTCAACCCCGGTCGGCTCGCACATCATGAAATGCGCCGCCGAAAACATCATTCCGTCCACTGTGGAGCTGGGTGGCAAATCGCCGAACATCTTCTTCGAAGACATCATGCAGGCCGAACCGTCCTTCATCGAAAAAGCCGCTGAGGGCCTGGTGCTCGCCTTCTTCAACCAGGGCGAAGTCTGCACCTGCCCGTCCCGCGCCCTGGTGCAAGAGTCGATCTACGACGACTTCATGAAAGTCGTGATGAAGAAAGTGCTGTCGATCAAACGTGGCGACCCGCTGGACACCGACACCATGGTCGGCGCTCAGGCGTCCGAGCAGCAATTCGACAAAATCCTTTCGTATCTGGAAATCGCCAAGGGCGAAGGCGCCGAGCTGCTGACCGGCGGCAAGATAGAAAAACTCGAGGGCAGCCTGGCGACCGGGTATTACATCCAGCCGACCCTGCTCAAGGGCACCAACAAAATGCGCGTGTTCCAGGAAGAAATCTTTGGCCCGGTGGTGAGCATCACCACCTTCAAGGACGAAGCCGAAGCCCTGGCCATCGCCAACGACACCGAGTTCGGCCTGGGTGCCGGCCTCTGGACCCGCGACATCAACCGCGCCTACCGCATGGGCCGCGCCATCAAGGCCGGTCGTGTGTGGACCAACTGCTACCACCTGTACCCGGCGCATGCCGCGTTCGGTGGCTACAAAAAGTCCGGCGTCGGCCGTGAAACCCACAAGATGATGCTTGATCACTATCAGCAGACCAAAAACCTGCTGGTGAGCTACGACATCAATCCGCTGGGCTTCTTCTAAAAATCGAGGGCGACACAGGTATCTCTGTGTCGCCCTTCAAGCAGCCATCGCGAGCAAGCTCGCTCCCACAGTGGATTTGCAACCCACCAGAGATCCTGTGGGAGCGAGCTTGCTCGCGATGGCGTCTTAAATGACACAAAACAAAAGGCTGGCCGCTCTGGCACGGGCTTTGCGTACCCGCTATTCAGGCTTCCACCCCCCAAACGTCGTACCGCAAGTCCAAAAGATCAAACAATAAAAAAGACAGCGAGGACTTATGACTTCTTCTACACAGCTCAAACCCACACTCGGCACCCTGCATCTATGGGGCATTGCCGTCGGCCTGGTGATTTCCGGCGAATACTTCGGCTGGAGTTACGGCTGGGGCACCGCAGGCACACTGGGATTTCTCGTCACCGCCCTGATGGTGGCGACGATGTACACCTGCTTTATCTTCAGTTTCACCGAACTGACGACCGCAATTCCCCACGCTGGCGGGCCCTTTGCCTACAGCCGGCGGGCGTTTGGTGAGAAAGGCGGATTGATCGCCGGCATCGCCACCCTGATTGAATTCGTCTTTGCGCCACCGGCCATTGCCATGGCCATCGGCGCCTACCTCAACGTGCAATACCCGGAACTTGATCCGAAAATCGCGGCAGTTGGTGCGTATTTCGTGTTCATGGGCCTGAACATCCTCGGGGTCAGCATCGCTGCGACCTTCGAACTGGTGGTCACCGTGCTGGCGGTCGCCGAACTGCTGGTGTTCATGGGCGTGGTGGCGCCGGGTTTCAGCTTCAGCAACTTTGTGCTCAATGGCTGGTCAGGGTCCAACGAGTTCACGATCGCGTCCATTCCCGGCATCTTCGCCGCCATTCCCTTCGCGATCTGGTTTTTCCTCGCAATTGAAGGTGCGGCAATGGCAGCCGAAGAGGCCAAGGACCCGAAACGCACGATTCCCAAGGCTTACGTCAGCGGCATTCTGACCCTGGTGTTCCTGGCCATCGGCGTGATGGTCATGGCCGGCGGCGTCGGCGACTGGCGCCAACTGTCGAACATCAACGACCCGCTGCCGCAGGCGATGAAAGCCGTGGTCGGCAACAACTCCACGTGGATGCACATGCTGGTCTGGATTGGCCTGTTCGGCCTGGTGGCGAGCTTCCACGGGATCATCCTCGGTTACTCCCGTCAGTTCTTCGCCCTGGCGCGTGCCGGTTATCTGCCAAGCAGCCTGGCCAAACTCTCGCGTTTCCAGACCCCGCACCGGGCCATTTTGGCCGGCGGCGTGATCGGTATTGCGGCGATTTACAGCGATGGCCTGGTCAACCTGCAAGGCATGACCCTGACGGCGGCGATGATCACCATGTCGGTATTCGGTGCCATTGTGATGTACATCATCAGTATGCTGAGCCTGTTCAAACTGCGTAAAACCGAACCGAACCTGGAACGCACCTTCCGCGCGCCGGGCTATCCGATCGTGCCGGGGATTGCGCTGTTTCTGGCGGTGGTGTGCCTGGTAGCGATGGCCTGGTTCAACACGCTGATCGGGTGTGTGTTTCTCGGCTTCATGGCGGCCGGCTACCTGTATTTCCAATTGACCGCCAGGCAACGCGCCGATGCGCCAGCCGACGCGATGCTCGAAGGTATTTGAGATGCACCGGCGCCGGGCCAATCCCCCGGCGCCTGCCCTATTTGGGGTCGACAACCCTGCCCTGCAGGAGCAAGGCTTGCCCGCGATGGCATCACTGCGATCGGACAGCTACACCGCGGTGATGCCATCGCGGGCAAGCCTTGCTCCTACAGGTCATCATTTCAGAATCAGGAGGACACTGTCCCATGGCCGCATTTGCCCACTCCATCGGCGCTCTGACCTATCGCTTCGAGAGCCTCAAGGACGTCATGGCCAAGGCCAGTCCGGCGCGCTCCGGTGACTTCCTGGCGGGCGTCGCTGCGCTCAATGATGGCGAGCGGGTCGCTGCGCAGATGGCCCTGGCTGACATCCCGCTGACGCATTTCCTGCAGGAAGTACTGATTCCCTACGAGGCCGATGAAGTCACCCGACTGATCATCGACACTCACGACACACACGCCTTCGCCGTGGTCAGCCACCTCACTGTCGGCGGTTTTCGCGACTGGCTGCTCAGCGACGCTGCCGATGAACTGAGCCTGCGTGCACTCGCCCCCGGCCTGACGCCGGAAATGGTGGCCGCCGTGTCGAAAATCATGCGCGTCCAGGACCTGGTCCTGGTGGCACAGAAGATCCGCGTGGTCACGAAGTTTCGCGGCACCCTGGGTTTGCGTGGCCGGTTATCCACCCGCTTGCAACCCAACCACCCCACCGACGAGCCCGCCGGTATTGCCGCGAGCATTCTCGACGGCCTGCTGTATGGTAACGGCGACGCGATGATCGGCATCAACCCGGCCACCGACAGCATCGCCTCTATCTGCGCCATGCTGGAAATGCTCGACGCGATCATCCAGCGCTACGAAATCCCGACTCAGGCCTGCGTGCTGACCCATGTCACCACATCGATCGAGGCGATCAATCGCGGTGTTCCGCTGGACCTGGTGTTCCAGTCGATCGCCGGCACCGAAGCGGCCAACGCCAGTTTTGGCATCAACCTGAACGTCTTGCGCGAAGGCTATGACGCCGGCTTGAGCCTCAATCGCGGAACACTGGGCCAAAACCTGATGTATTTCGAAACTGGCCAGGGCAGCGCGCTGTCAGCCAACGCCCACCACGGTATCGACCAGCAAACCTGTGAAACCCGCGCCTACGCGGTGGCACGACACTTCAAGCCATTCCTGGTGAACACGGTTGTAGGATTTATTGGCCCGGAATACCTCTACAACGGCAAACAGATCATTCGTGCCGGCCTCGAAGACCACTTCTGCGGCAAGCTGTTGGGCGTGCCGATGGGTTGCGATATCTGTTACACCAACCACGCCGAGGCCGACCAGGACGACATGGACACCCTGCTGACCCTGCTGGGTGTGGCCGGGATCAACTTCATCATGGGCATCCCCGGCTCCGACGACATCATGCTCAACTACCAGACCACCTCGTTCCACGATGCCCTCTACGCCCGCCAGACGCTGGGACTGAAACCAGCACCGGAATTCGAACTGTGGCTGGCAAAAATGGGCATTTTTACCCAGGCCGACGGCAAGATTCACTTCGGCGACAGCCTGCCACCGGCCTTCCGCCAAGCGATGGCGCAACTGGGATGAGTGCTTTTATGGATAAGCCAACTGTTGATCCACAAAACCCGCTGCTGGGGTTGCGCCGCCTGACACCGGCGCGCATTGCCTTGGGCCGCACTGGCACGAGCATGCCGACCAGCGCTCAACTGGATTTCCAGTACGCCCATGCGCAGGCGCGGGACGCGGTGCATTTGCCATTCGACCACGCAGAGCTCAGCAAGCAATTGGCTGAGATCGGACGCGCCAGTGTGTTGCTGCACAGCGCCGCCGCAGACCGAAACAGCTATTTGCAACGCCCTGATTTGGGCCGAAAACTGAGTGATCCGTCGGCGCAGACACTACGCAATTATGCGGCGGCCAATCCCGGCGGCGTCGATCTGGTGATTGTGGTGGCCGATGGGCTGTCGGCACTGGCCGTTCATCGCCATACCCTGCCGTTTCTGAAGCGCCTGGAGGAACAGGTGCTGGCCGAAGGCTGGTCCGTATCGCCGGTGATGCTGGTGGAACAGGGCCGCGTCGCGGTGGCCGACGAAATCGGTGAGCTGATGGGGGCGAAAATGACGGTGATCCTGATCGGCGAACGCCCTGGACTCAGCTCGCCAGACAGCCTGGGGTTATATTTCACCTACAATCCAAAGGTCGGGCTGACGGATGCTTTTCGCAATTGCATCTCCAACGTCCGGCTCGAAGGGCTGAGTTATGGCATGGCCGCTCACCGCTTGGTGTATTTGATGCGCGAGGCCTGTTGCAGACAGTTGTCGGGGGTCAATCTAAAGGATGAAGCGCAACTCCAGACCTTGGATTCGGACACCAGCGCGGACCTGAAACGAAACTTCCTGTTGGGCCAGCCTGAAGCCTGAACCGTTTCCGCATTGCGTTTGCGCGCCGGTTTCAGGCAGGATCGACGAACGGCCGCCACGGGTTTCCCATCGCCGTCATCAACGTAAGACAGCCATTTGAAGACGAGACCTACCATGCGGATTATTCAAGCGACCCTCGAGCACCTGGACCTTCTGGCCCCACTGTTCGTGAAGTATCGTGAGTTTTATGGATCCCTGCCTTACCCGGACTCGTCGCGTGCCTTTCTCGAAAAGCGCCTGCGTCGCAAGGAATCGGTGATTTATCTCGCGCTGTCTGATGACGACAGCAACAAACTGATGGGTTTCTGCCAGCTGTATCCGAGTTTCTCGTCCCTTTCGCTTAAACGCGTGTGGATCCTCAACGACATCTATGTCGCCGAAGATGCCCGCCGCCAGTTGGTGGCCGATAACCTGATCCGCACCGCGAAGAAGATGGCCAAGGAAACCAATGCCGTACGCATGCGTGTTTCCACCAGCAGCCACAACGAAGTCGCGCGCAAAACCTATGAATCCATCGGATTCAAGGAAGACACCGAGTTCAAGAACTACGTGCTGCCGATCAGCGACGAACTCTGACCGCACCGATCGACTGTGGGAGCCCTCCCTGGCTCCCACAAAAATCCGCATCAACCATCCATCCCCCCGCGACATCCCTCGCTACAAACTGAACGCTCTTTTCACTTTTCAGTCCGTATAATCGCGACCTTTCCGGCTTGTAAGAAAAACTACATCTACCAGTAGTCTAAATACCAAGTCATCCGCACAGGCCTGCAGAGCCGGGCCATCACCACAGGTGCTTTATATGGATTTCAACCCGATCGACATCGTGCTGCATCTCGACGTTTACCTCGACATGCTGGTGACCAACTACGGGGCCTGGATCTACGCCATTCTCTTTTTGGTGATTTTCTGTGAAACCGGTCTGGTGGTGATGCCGTTCTTGCCAGGCGACTCTCTGCTATTTATCGCGGGTGCTGTTGCAGCCGGTGGCGGCATGGACCCTGTATTGCTGGGAGGCCTGTTGATGCTGGCGGCGATTCTCGGTGACAGCACCAACTACCTCATCGGTCGAACGGCAGGCGAAAAACTGTTCAGTAACCCGAACTCGAAAATTTTCCGCCGCGATTACCTGCAACAAACCCACGATTTCTATGACAAGCACGGCGGCAAAACCGTAACGATGGCGCGCTTCCTGCCGATCATCCGCACGTTTGCACCGTTCGTCGCCGGTGTCGGGAAAATGCCTTACCCGCGTTTCTTTTTCTTCAGCGTCTTCGGCACGATCCTGTGGGTCGGCGGCCTGGTGACCCTCGGTTACTTCTTCGGCAACGTACCGTTCATCAAGAAAAACCTGTCGCTGCTGGTGGTGGGCATCATCCTGCTGTCGCTGGTTCCAATGATCATCGGCATGGTCCGCAGCCGCCTCGCCAACGCCGCGTCCAAAGCCCAATCGCGCTGAACTGCGATGTGGTCGCTTAGCGCCTGGCGCCGCCAGCGCACCTTGGCCAAGCACCCGATTGCCGACGACATGTGGCAGCGGGTGCGCCAGCACCTGAGCTTTCTCGATGGCATCAGCCCCGTTGAAGACCAATGGCTGCGCGAAGCCTGCGTGCTGTTCCTCGAAGACAAACACCTGACCGCCCTGCCCGGCGTCGAACTGCACCAGGAGCAACGCCTGTTGCTGGCAGCGCAGGCGCAATTGCCGCTGCTGAATCTGGGCGACTTGAACTGGTATCAGGGTTTTCACGAAATCATCCTCTACCCCGATGACTTCCTCAGCCCCCAGCGCCATCGCGATGCCAGCGGCGTGGAGCATGAGTGGGACGGCGAACACAGTGGCGAGGCGTGGCAGCAAGGGCCGATCATTCTCGCCTGGCCTGGCGTAATGGCCAGTGGTGGCTGGGAAGGCTACAACCTGGTGATCCACGAACTGGCGCACAAACTCGACATGCTCAACGGCGTCGCCAACGGCCTGCCGCCGCTGCACCCCGACATGCGGGTCAGCGAATGGGCCAAGGTGATGCAAGAGGCCTACAATGACCTCGACCGGCAACTGGAGCGCAACCCGGATGCCGAAACCGCCATCGACCCGTACGCGGCAGAAAACCCCGCCGAGTTTTTTGCCGTCACCAGTGAATACTTCTTCAGCGCCCCGGATTTGCTGCACGAGACTTATCCACAGGTGTATGAACAACTGAAGCTTTTCTACCGGCAGGATCCGCTGAGCCGGTTACGGCAACTTCTGGCTGAAGATCCGGTCTACCGGGACCACGACTAAGGTCTACACGACCTCTGGTACATAGCGTCATCGGCGGAATATGCCTATAATCGCCGCCACTTTTTGGTCAATCCGGCCAAGTATTTCTGGTCAACTAACGGGGGCAACGCCCAATGAGCTACAGCAAGATTCCGGCTGGCAAAGACCTGCCGAACGACATCTATGTCGCGATCGAGATTCCGGCCAACCACGCGCCGATCAAATACGAAATCGACAAAGACAGCGATTGCCTGTTCGTTGACCGTTTCATGGCCACCCCAATGTTCTACCCGGCCAACTACGGTTACATCCCGAACACCCTGGCTGACGACGGCGATCCCCTCGACGTGCTGGTCGTGACCCCTTACCCGGTTGCTCCAGGTTCGGTAATCCGCGCCCGTCCGGTTGGCATCCTGAACATGACCGACGACGGCGGCGGCGATGCCAAAGTCATCGCAGTTCCGCACGACAAGCTGTCCCAGCTGTACGTCGATGTGAAGGAATACACCGATCTGCCGCCGCTGCTGATCCAGCAGATCGAGCACTTCTTCGCGAACTACAAAGATCTCGAAAAAGGCAAGTGGGTGAAGATCGAAGGCTGGGCTGGCGCAGACGCCGCTCGTGACGCGATCACCAAGTCGGTTGCAGCCTACAAAGGCTAAGACGCCTTTGGCCTTGCGCCACTGACGACTAGAAAAAACCCCGGTTGATCCGGGGTTTTTTGTGCGCGCTCACAAAGTGGTTTTTAAACAGGACGTTTATCTCGCGCTCGTCACGGTTTTTTCTTGTTTAATTTGTTCAAAATACGTCTTACATCCGGTCGTAAATTTCCCTCGAAATTTGAACGGTTCGTTTATTCAAACGCCCACCCTGCGCCCGTAGACTCGTGTTTATGAAAAAGAACACTAGCGGCCCACGGTTTAAAGCGCTCCTCGAAAAAGCGAACATAACGACGACAGGATTTGCCGCTTTCTTCGACACGGAAGCGCAAAACATCCACAACTGGTACACCCGCGGCGTGCCCGCCTACCGCATGGAAGAGGTGTCCAGACTGCTGTCGGTCAACAGCGACTGGCTCAAGACCGGTGAGGGTCCACAAGACTCCAAACACCTGCGCCTGCTCGACGAGTCAGGCAACACCTTCGACGCCCAGGCGATTCGTGGTATCTACACGGTCATCGAGCCGAGCGACGTCGAACTGCCCCTCTACAAAGAATCACCCATCGCCCCGGGGTCTCACAAAACCCACATCGTGGAAGACACCGGCCAATTTATCCGCCTGCCCAAAAGCCACCTCGACTCCCTGGAAATCAACCATGCTGACGCGATCGGCATTCACATGCTCGGTAATAGCATGGGCGCGAGGATTGAGGACGGCTCCACCCTCGCCATCGACCGTGGGTTGACCAAGGTGATTGATGGGGAAATTTACGCCCTCGACCATGACGGGATGCTGCGCATCAAATACCTGCACCGCATGCCCGGGAATGCGCTGCGATTGCGCAGCTACAACAAAACCGAGCACCCGGATGAGATTTTCAGCGCGGAGCAGATTGATAAGCAGAACATCAGGGTGCTGGGGTGGGTGTTTTGGTGGTCGACACTTAACAAACGTAGGCCGTCGGTGCCGTTCCTTTGAGCACTCACCCCTGTAGCAGCTGGCGAAGCCTGCGTTCGACTGCGCAGCAGTCGTACAACCATTCACCCCGATGTTTCAGTACACCGCGGGTATCGGATTGACGACTGCTTCGCAGCCGAACGCAGGCTTCGCCAGCTGCTACACATCACCGCAATCGCTCTACCCCGCACACCACACTGGGAATTCCCTCAAAAAATCAGTATGCTGCGCCCCACATTTGCGCATCAACCCGCCCCGCGGCTCTGATCGCACCGACACGGCAGATGATTTTCTCGCCAGAGTCCCACAGCCGGACGCAAGATCCGGGTGTACGTTTTGAAGGCTGGCGCGGTTTACCAAAAATGATCCAAGCCAGTCCCCGAGAAGCCGGCCACAAGCCGGCTTTTTTAATGTCTTTTTGAAAGCCATCCTCATCTACAGAAAACCGCGATAGCCTTGCTAGATCAAGGGTTTCAGCCTATTTTTGTTCCTGTGACTTCCTTTTTCATCCATCGTCTTCCACAGCCAAGTGGGGGATCAAGTGGGGGACCAGAGGACAGAAAAGATGGGTAAGCTGACCGCAAAGTATGTCGAAAATGTGACCGAACCAGGCACCTACGAAGACGGCGAGGGACTGCGCCTTATCGTCAAAACTACGGGGCGAAAAAACTGGGTGCTGCGGTTTCAGTTACACGGCAAACGACGAGAAATGGGATTGGGTGGCTACCCCCAGCTCGATCTAAAAAAGGCCCGCGCGGCCGCCTATGAAAACAAAGTCCAGATCCTCAAGGGCACTGACCCCCTCGCAAAACGACAGGCTGAACAAGCCGCTCAACGGGAAGCTGAACGTCGAGAACTGGCGCAGCTAATTATCTTTGAGAAATTGGCCACCGACTATCGAGATGCCCACGGTTCGAGCTGGTCGGAGAAATGGCGCAAAGGCTGGCTGAGGAAACTCGAACTCTATGCTTTCCCTACGATAGGGAAGTTGTCAGCCGACCAGGTCGAGACCAAACACCTGATCAAAGCACTGCAACCACTATGGGCAACCAAAACGCGGACAGCTGACGAAGTACGTGGGCAAATCGAACAAATCCTGGATGCCGCCAGTGCCCAAGGTCTCAGGACTGGAGAGAATCCGGCACGCTGGCGCGGCCATCTGGAAAACCTGCTCAGCCGGCATGAGAAGAAGAAAGCTCGCAAACGCCAGCATCATCCTGCGCTGAAATGGCAGGACCTGCCGAAGCTCATGGAAGCCTTGCGCAAAGACCCCAGCCACGCGTCTGTCGCGGCTCGGTTACTGATCCTAACCGGCGCTCGCTCGCATATGGTCCGATTCGCACGCTGGGATGAGTTTGACTTGGAGTCGGGTCGATGGTCTCTGCCTGATGAGCGCATGAAAACCCGGCAAGCGTTCGCGATCCCCCTGGCTCCAGAAGTGGTTTCACTTTTGAAGGGCCTTCCGAAAATCAACACCAGAAGTCCCTACGTTTTCCCCGGCCACGGCCAAAGCGGCGTGATGCACGCTAATGGCATTCGAAATCTGCTACATACACTGGGTTATGAGCACATCACTCGTCACGGTTTCCGCTCCACCTTCCGGGACTGGGCAGGTGAAAAGACGCCTTTCCCAAGAGAGATCTGCGAGCTCGCGCTGGCCCATGACGAGCGCGGGGAAACGGAAAGCGCGTACTCTCGATCAGACTTTTTTGATAAGCGACGGGAGCTGATGAACGCATGGGCCATATACGCTACATCCACACCTGAAGTCGCGGATGAGGCTCAACGCGAATCCTCGGGGGAATGATGAGGCGGCGACCTCTGAATGCGTCGAACCTTGAGGCCCACGTATCAAGGCGACATTTCCGCAACTTCGGCGCAACCAACATTGGTGTAGGGCCACGAGTTCTCTGGTTACCGACTTTAAAGCCCGGGTCCCGTCAAGCAGGGATGCGTAGCCTCCCTACTTGACGGGACCTCACTTAAAAAATCTAAAGCTCACGCAAACTGTCTGTGGAAAACCACTGATTTCCACCGGTGGATAATTTCATCCACAGCCGCAGAATCTCCATAAATTCGAGCCTTGACCCGAATTATCCACAGGCGTAGAAAAGATCGGGCAAGGGCTGTCGTTGACAGCAACCCAGGTAGCCAGAACCTTTAAGGCTACGCCACACCGTGGTGGTTCTCCCAAAGTGCGATTAGCGTCCGGCGGCTTGCACGGTCACAGCGATGTGATGGATGCCTACTTTTACCAGTGTGCCCACTGCGGCAACTCCTCCCCTTTCATAGCTGCCCTGCAGCAACCTATCCGCTTGGCCATTTCATTGCGCCAGCCTGCGCCCGTCTCTTTCTCCCGGAAAGAGACGGGCGCTCCTACCACTGCTGCAGCCCAACTCGTACAAGGCTTTGCGGCATTCCCCCTCGTGACAATCGGCGTGACAAACACCGAAGTCACCAGCAACAGCGATGCAGATGATGGTGCCGCAGCCCACGGAATGGACTGCACCTGACTGACAGTCAGGCACGCCCGGTCATCGCTTCACTGCCTTCACCTGACTCAGGATCTCGCGGCTTTGGTCTCGTCAGCCAGCGCAGCCTCCACCCGCCCACTTCCGCGGAAGTGCTCAGGAGGCCAGATCATGAGATGCCCAAGCTCCCGGTCGTAAAGAGCCGCCAGTCCCGCGTTAGTGGACAACCCTCACAGGTCGCAGGGGCCTTGATCCCTGATAACACTCAACATTCGTGGCGGGATGACGTGGGGAAGGTTTCAAAGGTTTTGGCTTCGAGAGGAGATTGATCATGGCATTGGTAGGCAGACGGGATGGGCGGAATTTTGGCTATGGCCGGTAATTGAGCTATGGCAGGCCGCAGGCGTTGCGCGATCTGTTTGACGGCGGCATTACGGCACGGTCAAAGCACACAGTGATCGCAGGCAAGCTTTTGTGTGCCGGTATAGGTTGGGCGATGAGCCAGGCTTCAACAATGCGCAACAGATAAACCGGCAATCCATATGCGTAACCTCAACAGCTGCCACGAACTACGCGCGGCTTATGCGCACCAACGCTATGAGCGGATCACTCGCTAGTTGGCTCCAATACCAGGACAGGTATAGCAACCTTGGTCCCGGATTTGTTCGATCAGCGCGCTTACGAATCAGCTATGAGCGAGGGCACGTTCGACCGAACGTTGATCACTACCTGCCTAAGAAAAAATCGGGAACTCAATCTCTTAGACGAGAGCAACATGCCTGAAATATCTATCCAATGACCAGATCCGCCACTGTGGCGCTGACCTCGTGTCACATTAGGACGTTCATCGTGTGTCTAGATGAGCTCCATAACGCCCAGCGGCAGGCGCTAGACCTACTGATGGCTTTAAGCTATTGTTGGATCCGATAGCAAAAAAGTCGAGCACTCCGTCTCAGCCGGACCTTAAGGTCATTCCGAGCGCAGTACCGATGAAAACAACAACGCTCTTGAGCCGTCCTCCTCTTTTTGGAGGAATTCATAAAATGGAAAAATGCCTCAAATCGTAGCTGAGTGTGGGGGAAACAGAATATAACCTGTTATTTCACCAATCCTAACCAATGAGATTAGAGAACTCGATGAGCGCCACTTCTGACTTTATAACAACAGATTTTGGGGCGACACTGTTCCCTCTAAAAACCAATATATTGATGGTGACGCAGCACGAAAACGAAATCAACGAATATATCTATCAGAAAATTCTGGATGAGAAAAATAAATCAGACAACTTCTTATCACAGCAACGTGTATATGCCACGAAACCCCATGGGCATCTTCGTCGCACATCCAAGCTTGATCCCGTAGCCGAATATTTTTTGTACGATATTGCATATCGTAACCGTGCTATTTTTCGACCCGAGGTTAGCCCCCAAAGAAGAAGCTTTGGATACCGTTTCAAAAGTGGCACGCAAATTTCGGTCCATACAGCCTACACGGAATATACGCAAAGCCTGTCCGAAAACGGTAAAAAATACAAACACAATCTACAATTTGACATAGCGTCATATTTCAATAGTTTATATCACCACGATATCTGTCATTGGTTTGCTGCCGCACCGAATGTATCTGATGTTGATGCCAGCGCACTCGGGCAATTTTTTCGTGAAATAAATGCAGGCAGAAGCGTAGACTTCCTTCCACAAGGAATTTACCCTAGTAAAATGATGGGTAACGAGTTCCTCAAGCTGGTAGATTTAACAGGCCAAATCAAATCAAGCTGCCTAGTTCGGTTCATGGATGACTTCACACTTTTTCATGATAATCCTGAGGTTCTGTGGCAAGATTTCACTCGAATTCAACAGCTCCTCGGGCAGTATGGCTTAAACATCAACCCCAGCAAGACGTACTTTGAAAAAAACCTTAGTGGGGTGGAGGAAACACTCACTAAACTTCGAGAGTCCCTTATAGAGATTGTTGAAGAAATCAAAGAGGTGCATACAGCATCATCTGTTGAGCTCGTGGAAGTAGAAACAGAAATCGAATCAACCCTTACCAACGACCAAGTTAACGCCTTGCTCGGTCTCTTAAAAGACGAAGCGCTAGAAGAGTCTGACGCAGACCTTATCCTCAGCTTCTTAAGATCGCATAGCAATAGTATCCTTGAGCATATCCCAGCTCTGTTACGCCGCTTCCCCAACCTCGCAAAGCATATATATGCTGTTTGCGGAACAATTTCAGAAAAGCCCGACCTATCCGCAATACTATTGGACTACTTAAATCAAGAAGCCTTTTTCTTAGAGTATCAGCTATTTTGGCTGACGTGCATTGTCGAAGACCATCTAATGGGGCATGGTTGCTACGGCGAACTTTTGATTAAACTATATGAACTTTCACAAGACTTTAAAATCGCGCGAGCCAAAGTACTTGAAATCCCAGAGCAGGGGTTCGGTTTCAAACAAATTCGCGGCGAATTTCTGAAAACGGGTCAGTCCGACTGGCTTTCCTGGGCATCTGCCATAGGTAGCAGATCACTGAAACCTGGAGAAAGAAATTATGCGCTTGATTACTTCTCCAAAGGCTCACCAATGAATTTTTTAATTGCCGGCTGTGCAAAAAAATTCTGAGGAAACCACCATCATCCAAACCCACTGGAAAATCTCTTCGTTGCTAATGGCTACTCCCGGACAAAAAGCAAGCAAACCATCGCGAGCTAACTAAGGAATCCACACATGGAAAATGCCAAGCGCCAGCTTCGAATTTACTTTTCAGATTTCTTTGACGTATTACCAAAGCAAATAGAAACCCATGGTGCGTTTAACATCTCACTAATAAACGACTTGCCTTTATTTGTCGACCCATTCCTACTATTCAATAGCGAAGACGAAACATTAAAAAAGCTTCACTCCGAAATAATAAAGTACATGCTTTTTCTAAAGAAAAAATCCGTCTTGCAACTGCCTTCAGGTTTAATAAAGGCATGGTACCTATTCCCTGAGGTTAAAGAGAACTGGTTTGGGTTCAGCAAGACTGGAAATAGTGGCCGCGGACTCGGCCCATCATTTGCAAAATCACTTCAAAACAACTTTAGAGATGTTTTTTCTGACTTTGGAAGTGAAACCTCTGGATCTACCCACCTCGGAAAGCTGACGCTAGTAAAACACGGAGTAGGCAAAGATCAAATTAGCGACTTCACGTGCAACTTAATTCACGGCTTCCTAGCAGAATACACACAAAAGTTCGCTATAGAAAATATACCGCCAGAGAAAACACAAAAATTCACTATCCCAAAGGCCGAGTTCAACTACCAAACAGAAACATGGAAATCAAAGCAATATATACTACCAAAATACGGAAGAGAGTACGTACTACTAACACCAATTGACATACTCACAAAAGATGAAGCATGGATTTCCCACAAGGGTTTTCTAGAAGATTTTAGTCACGTAGTTTCTTGCGTCCCTAACGATCAAATTAGGGACCAGATAAACTTATACCTAACAAAGGTTATGCCTGCCGACCCGACAAAAGAAGAGCAAGCAATCGCTTTTGAAAAGACCATACATCAGTACCCCAATTTAATGGACGTGTATGTCGGAATTAGAGAGTCAAATAAAGAAGCCGCCAGCACTTCAAGTCTAGAAAAGGTACTCACTGCTCAAAAACTATTCCAAGAGCAACTGCGCCAACTTATAGACCTGCTAGATAAAACTTCGTTTTATGACTCAGAACCGAACAGCTATGAAGCAGGAATGCAACGGGTTCAATTTTTGAAACACGTGATTGAAAAGCAAGACGGATATCGCCTTTTTTATGTAAAGGGGATCCCGATATCAAGAGAAAGCGATTTGCAGATTATGTTCAAACTAACCTGGTTCGCTTCTAAATTTAGCTCGGACGCCGAAGTTAATAATGGTCGAGGACCAGCAGACTTTCTAGTCTCTTATGGAAGCGGTGACAAATCCATAATAGAATTTAAACTAGCTAAAAACTCGCACATGGAAAAAAACTTAAAAAACCAAGCAAAAATCTATAGTGATGCCTCTCGAGCAAAGCATCCGCCGATCATGGCAATCCTGTATTTTAATTTAGCTGAAGCAGATAAAGTTAGACGCATACTGACAAAAAACGGTCTATCCGGTTCTAAACATATAGTTCTAATTGATGCATCTACTAAAGACTCGGCATCAAAGGCTTGAGAGCCCAGACAAGCTGACATACATGGCGAAGGTGCTAAAAGACGGTGATATGACCAACCCACAAAAGGATATCAGCGCCTGTTAGCTCAAGGTGCTTGAGTCCCATTAGGCGATGCACTTGACTGTCGCGGGTTGCCGTTATGGCTAAGTGAGAAAAACTTCAAAGCGATATCGTGATAGGCGATGACTAAGAACGCCAAAGGAACCAAAACAAGGATGCGCTGCTCCCGCCCCCTCCGGAGCCAGCTCGTCTTGACGCGAACCGATGCAAAAGTTGAAAAATTTTATCTGTATCCAAGCCTGTCGACTATCGAAAATCTATCGATGGCCTTACCGCTTTGGTCGAACTGAACATCAAGGTTGCGGTATTCGACTCCGTGCTTTTCGTCTTCCTAAAAAAAACCGGAATCGAGTGAATTGGGAGCGCACCGGCTCTGTCGTTGACTCATTACGAAGCATTATTGCTGCGGAACTGCTTGCTTGTATCGTTTAGCTGAACGTACCACCCATCTTCAGGGCTGTGGTTTGTGGTGTTCTTACGAAAAAACTGCCGCGAAAAAGGAAAACTCTTACAATCCATCTCTAGATTTCTGGCGTGGCTGTTCGGTCACGTTTCTGTTGGCAAACGAGAGGCGAGTCTGTGAGCAAGGCAGATGGCACACCCGAACAGCTGATTGACGTGGAAAGTCTTGCCGCATCGCTTCACCGCTTTGCAGATGATCGCGATTGGCAGCAGTTTCACTCACCCAAGAACCTCCTCTTGGCTCTTACAGGCGAGGTAGGTGAACTCTGCGAAATTTTCCAATGGATGAGCGAGGCCGACTCAACGGGTGCAGCAAAGCGTCCCGAAACCGCTCAAGCCGTGAAGGACGAACTGGCTGACGTGCTCATGTACTTGGTCCGCTTGGCCAGTGTGCTCGGCGTCGATCTCAACGAAGCGGTGACAAGCAAGCTCGCCCTGAACGGGCAGAAATACCCTGTCGACAAAGCTAAAAGCACCAGCAAAAAGTACGACCAACTCTGACCCATTGGGCTCTAAGGACCATTCGTGATCGTTTACGCTGCGACCAAACAGCAATTCCTCAAAGACAGCGATAACGACGATATTGAAGAGGTGATCCTCAGGCACTTCAAAGAAGCCACCGGCAAGAAGGTTGGCGCTTCGGAGATTAGATCCTGGCAGGGTTCACTGACTTATATGGCCAAGGTGCTTCGAGACGACGGCCTGCCCAACAGCGCCGGCCTGGCGATTGAACTGCATATTCCTCAGTCATCGAAACGAATCGACTTTTTGCTAACAGGCCGCGATGAGAATCAGGCTAAAAACGCGGTATTGATCGAACTTAAGCAATGGAGCAAGGCCAGCGCAACCACCAAGGATGCGATTGTCAAAACGGCGCTGGGTGGAGGTCTTGTCGAAACCATTCATCCGTCCTACCAGGTCTGGTCGTACGCCGCGCTGCTGCAGGGCTTCAACGAAGCCGTCTACGACAAAAGCATCGAAGTACGCCCCTGTGCCTACCTCCATAACTATGTCAGTGATGGCGTCATCGACTCTGCTCACTACGAAGCCTATACCAGCAAAGCCCCCCTGTTCCTCAAAGGCCCCGAAGAGCTTGCAAAGCTGCGAAGTTTCCTCAAGAAGCACATCATTCATGGCGACAACAAGGAGGTGCTTTACGAACTCGCCAACGGGAAGATTCGCCCGTCCAAAGCTCTGGCTGAGGCGCTGAGCGGGCTAATGAAAGGCAAGCCTGAGTTCGTACTGATTGATGATCAAAAGGCAATCTTCGAGTCGGCACTTGCTGCGGCAAGTGAGGCCTCTATTGAAGCGCCGAAGGTGCTGATCATCGAAGGTGGTCCGGGTACCGGAAAACAGTATTGGCGATCAACTTGCTGGTGAGGCTCACCGCCTTGAAGCTGTTGAGCAAGTACGTCTCAAAAAATGCTGCGCCACGCAAGGTGTACGAGAGCAAGTTGGTTGGCACCGTCAAACGTAGCCACTTCTCCAACTTTTTTCCGGTTCGGGAGCCTTCATCGATACCGAGCCCAATACGTATGGCGCGCTCATCGTTGACGAAGCCCACAGGCTCAATGAGAAAAGCGGGCTTTATGGAAACCTGGGTGAAAACCAGATAAAGGAGCTGATCGAATCAGCAAAATGCTCGATTTTTTCATCGACGAAGACCAGCGCGTGACCTTGAACGACATTGGTAGCAAGCAGGCTATCCGCGCCTTTGCCAAAGCCAAAGGCGCAACCGTGGAGGAATACATACTATCTTCCCAGTTCCGTTGCAGTGGTTCTGATGGTTACCTGGCGTGGTTGGATGACGTACTGGGGATTCACGCGACAGCCAACCCGCTGCTCGATACCAGCGAATATGAGTTCAAGGTGTTCGACTCCCCTCAGGCGATGCACGCGGCTATCGAGCAAAAAAACCACGGAAACAAGGCTCGCGTTGTCGCGGGTTACTGCTGGCCTTGGCTCAGCAAGAAAGACTCCAAGGCCGCTGACATCGTTATCGGCGATGACTACGCACGCCAATGGAATCTGGATCAGGATGGCAGCTTGTGGATCATCGCTGAAAACTCCATTGAACAGGTCGGTTGCATCCACACCTGCCAAGGGCTGGAAGTGGATTATATTGGAGTGATTATCGGACCGGATTTGGTCGTGCGTGATGGGCAGGTGGTGACGTCGCCGCATGAGCGAGACAAGCACGACAAATCGATTCGTGGCTGGAAAAAATTGATGAAGGAGCAACCTGCTCTAGCGCATCAGGAGACAGACCTGATCATCAAAAACACGTATCGAACACTGATGACCCGTGGGATGAAAGGCTGCTACCTGCACTGTACCGATCTAGAGACCGCGCAATACTTTGCAAGCCGACTAGCCGAGTACAGCAACGACTGATCGATCAGTAGCATTGGGCCGCACTACAACCGAGCACACCATCAAAGCTAGTTGCTGCTCGGGAGCCACCTATCTGGGGGCCGTGACTAAAGCACCAGTTAGCGGATATGAAAAGGCCGTAGCCACTGTCTGAGTGGACCATCAAGGGCAACGCACCAGCCGATCAGCACCCGCTGGTGTGAATGAAGCTAACTGACGCATCCGAGCCCAACCACTAGCCGCCATCATACGGCTGCCTTGTGGGTCCATGCCTCGATCGCTGAGGCTTGGCCCTACTGGATGGCCTTCTGATCCCCAGCCACTGCCGTCGCCCCTGTTGAAACCGCACTCTGCTTTTCAACCACGGTCGACACCGGTGCTATCACTGGCCTGGACAGCTGATACGCACATAGGATGCCAACCACACTAACCAACCCGACCCCATATAGGCCTGCCAGCAGCTTGCGGCGCAGGGTCCCTTCAATCTTCAACTGTTCATTGCGCAGGTTTTCCAGCATCGCATGGAAACGGCCGGCATCCTTGGCCCGCTCTGCGCGCTGTGCTTCCAACTCCTGGTTCTGTTGAGTAATCGCCGAGCGAAGCACCGCCAACTGGCATTCGGCATCGAACCGCTGCGCTTCAACGCTGGCAAGCACTTGTTGCTGCAATGTCTGCTGATGTTGCTCAAGCTGTGAGTTGACCTCGCTGCGCAATTCGACCTGCTGTTGCTCGGCCCGAGCCCAATGCTGTTCCAGCTGTATCCGCGACTGCTCGCACTGGTTGTCCAGAGCGCTGTGTATTTCAAGCATACGGCCATCGAAGTCAGCGAACAGCTTGTCCCGGGTCGAAGTCACCTCCTCTGCGATCTCAATCAGCATATGGCCTTGCTCATCGGTCAGCCCTTGCACCTTGAGCAACTCTGTCACGTAATTACGAAGGCCCGAGGCCTGATGCCGAATCACTGCCTGGTGTTGTTCCAGACGATGATTGTGCTGGGCCAACTCGTCGGCCTTGGCCTTTAGGTCGGCTTGTTGCTGGCTCAGCAGCTGTTGCTGTTTGGTCAACTGCTGGGACTGCAAGGAACTGATGACCATCAGTTGGGCCAGGGTCTTGGAAAACTCCGCCTGCACTTCCTGAGCATCCAGTTGCGCGTTCTTCAGTTCACTGCGATTGAACAGCCGCCCCAGGAAACTGCGCTGCTCATGTTCGTCGCGGATCTTCTTGAAGTCGCCCAGTCGCTTGAAGGTGCTGTGAAACTTTTCAAACACTTCACCCACATCAATCTGCTCAAGCAGGTCATCGCTGGGCACCATGTGGGCAAGTTGGGCAATAACGGTGGACATCCTTCACGTTTCCTTTGTGTACTGCTTGAGCAACGAACCGAGTCGCTCGTTGAGTTTTTTCTTGGCCTCGATGGACTGGGACAAGGCTGCCAGGGTGGCATCCTGGTCCTGTACGGTCGCCTGCGCATGGGCAACGGACGCCCGGGCAGCCCGTTCGGCCTGATGGAACTGCCCGGCAATCTGCTCATTGACGCGCGCCATCTCCCGGTAGCGCTGCGAAATCTGGAACTGTGCTTCGACCTGATCGATCATACGCTGCACCAGTTCGGCACTGCCCTCGAGTGCATTGATCTGCGCGTTGAAGAAGTCGGTGCCCTTGTCAAGCATCCAGTCGATTAGCGAATCAATGCCGTACATCAGCAGCGCAGTGGCCAACCCGGTCATCAGGCCGGTGATCACCGGCGAAATCATCCCGGCAATCGGCGCCAGTATAGGAATACTCAGGATGAAGGCATTGATCGATTGCTCCCAGAGCATGCCCGCCCCCATAGTGAACAGCCCTGCAAAGCTCTTGGTGACCGCGCGCATCACCTCCGAAGTGGGCAGCCCCTCGGGCGGCCAGAGCAACACCTTCAGCGCCTCCAGCAACTTCTGCACACCTTCGCGGATAATAGTCACCACCTTGGCAGACGTGGTGATCAGGTTGTTGATCAAGAAGGTCAGCAGGTTGCTCACAAACCCCTGCAGACCACCCTCGAAGAACGCCGTGAAGGCATCTTTGAACTTGCCTTGCACGCGCTTGAGCACCCGCTCGATGGCTGCGACCACCCGGTTGAGCAGCGTCTCCTCGCTGTCCCGCTGGCTCACCACCTTGTGCACTTCGACAAACGCACCATTGACCAACTCGAACAACAGTACGCCCATGGCGCGCCGCACTCCGGTCTTGCCAAACTCCTTGGCCCCGGTGACGCCCAATTCCTTGCCGTGATACAGCACGCGCTCACCGGTACCCGGCAGGTGGGCATCGATCGACTCGCGGGCCTTGTCGATAATCGGCTGGGTAACGGATTCGTCGTAGCCATTGTGCGCCGACAGCGCCTCTTCGGCCGCGGTGTCGCTTTTTGCACGGTTGTTTTCAAAGGTTGTGAAGTTGAGATTGTCCTTCTCAGAGGCCAGTTTCTTGCGCCGATTCTGGGACACCATCCATGCACCTTCCTTGTGCGCTTGCTTGAGCGGGATGGTGTGATCAAGCTCGGCATTCATCTTCAACTTGCCGTTTTCAGCGACCCGCTTGGTCGGTGCCGTTTCACCTGTGTACGTGTTGGTGAACGTCTGAGAATTCATCTGACCACTTTCAAACGCCTCTTTGAGCTTCTGCCTCTTCGCCGTGGCGTAGTCATAGTCCTCCTTGCGGTTGTAGCGCTCCGACTCCTTTGCGTAGAGGTCCTGACTGGCATTGTGCTGGGTGGTGACATTGCCACCCTTGATATCCGAGAACATCGCCGGCGTTAGGCCAAACGGGCCCACGATCTGTTGCAATGCCTCCTCACGGCAGCGGCTCAACAGCTCCTGCAAGCGCTGGTCCTTCTGGACCTGACGCTCGGAACAGGGCCGCTCGAGCGGCTGCAGACTGCGCTGGTCCTCATCAACCACCGATCCCAGCAGCGCGTCCAGATTTGCCTTGAGCAGTGAATCGACTTCGATAGTCGGTCGGCTTGTCATACTGCTGTCCTTGTCGAATACAGGTGAATGCAGGGTGGGGGTGGGCTATTTACGGACGACGGCACAAAGGCGCGTGACCGCACTTGCTCAGGACAGGCTCAGCACTCGATACGCCAGAGGCAAACCAAAGCGGTTGCACAGCCCATCCAAATACGCCGCATCCTCCGGGTCAGGTTCGCTGCGCCCGACGATGACCAGTCGCAATGAGCGCCCATCTGTGAAAGTCCGGTGGAACCCGTACTCCAGCAACTGGCCGATAGCCAGGCGGATCACCGTGCGGGCGCGGAGGTCTGATTTAATCTCATAAAGAATGCGTTCCTCCGACGTCTCCACCAGAACGTCGACGAAGTTCTCTTCACACACCACCCGGGCCAAGGGAAACTCATGTTTCAACGCGTCGAGTAGTACCTTTTGCATGCGCGCATGCTCAGGTGTGCACTCGCGCCCCGCGGTTCCGCTGCGCCAGTAACGGGCCTGGTTCAAGGCGTCTTCCCTGCCCTTGCGCCACACCCGGTCAGGCATCGGTACCGGCACCAGGACATTCTTGGGATAAGTGTTCATCTGGTAGCGTTTGAGGTTGTGGACATAGTCATCCGCAGAGGCATAGCTGCCTTGCGGGAACCACTGCACGTTAGCCGAACGAAAGCGCACGTTGAGCCACTCCTGAGGCACCAACCCAACCGACGCAATGCCCTCGACTGCTTCGACATCCGCCTGCATCCGAGCGAACCAGCCCCTGGTCTGGAAAACCTCGAAGGCATCCTGCGACTGAGTCGGGGTCAGGCATTCCAGATCTTGAATGGTGGCCACGAAGCGACGCCCCTCGGGCTCAAGACTGAACAGAGTGACATCGCACAACTCCCCGACCTGGAACCGCGCCCGGCTGTTGTTGACACCCTGCAGGAAGCCGTACTGCCAGCCATCAATCTGCCATTCGAAGCGAAACAACCACTCCTCGTGGCCATACCCGTGTTCGGCATAAAACGTCCCGCTCTCCAGGCCATTGGCGCTGCCATCGGAGCGAGTCCAGCCGTTCCGGTTGAAGCAGATCCGCGACACGAAATGCATGATTGACTCGTCCCCGAGGGCAAAAGACATTATTAAGCCATCATTCGCAAAGGCCTTACAATAAAGCTTCCGGATGAATCTGAAATCTGGGTGGGGTTTCCAAGACAATGACATCTCAATTCTTACTGACACATCCGGCGAGCGCCGCACTGCCCCCACCAGCGAAGGTCATTCGAACGCCGTATGATTCCCAAATGCCACCAGAAGAGAATATTCTGACGGTATATTGCGCTGCTTCCTACAGCGAAACGGGAACCTTACGGATAGCCCCCGCCATGCCCCCTTCACCTGCTAATAATCAATCCAACCCCGCTTGGAGCCGCGATGAACTCGTCCTTGCCCTGGACCTGTACCTCCTCCACCGCAATGGTTTACCCGGCGTAAACCATCCGGAAGTCCGAGCCTTATCACAGAACCTCAATCTCATCGGCAACGCCACCGGCGTGAGCAAGAACCAGAGTTTTCGCAACACCAATGGTGTTTGCATGAAGCTCAACAATTTCCGTCGTTGGGATCCCAGCTACACCAACACCGGTCGTACAGGTCTTGCAAAAGGCAACAAGGACGAAAAGTTGGTATGGCTGGAATTCGCTAACAACCCCAAGCGTCTCGCCGAAGTCGTGGCAGCCATCAACGCCAACGTCGAGACCATCACGACTACACCAATAGATTTAAGCGCAGAGGAAGATCCGGGCTTCTTCGAAGCAGAGGAAGGCAAAGTGCTAACCCGAGTACACCGTGTACGGGAAAGGGATAAAAAACTCGTCAAACGCAAAAAGGACGAAGTCCTCAAGAAACACGGTGTTCTCCAGTGCGAAGCCTGTGGCTTCAACTTCAGCAAAACCTATGGCCCGGACGTCGAAGGCATTATCGACGTTCACCACACTAAGCCACTGCACACGCTCCAGCCTGGCGATAAAACCAAGCTCACTGACCTGGCGTTGCTATGTGCCAATTGTCATCGCGTGGTGCACTCACGCCGTAAGTGGCTGAGTGTGGCCGAGGTCAAGGAGCGCTACCAAGCCAGTCTAAAACAAAGCGTAAGCTAGCAACGGCAAACCAGAATGGTAAATGCCACAACTCAAACATTTCACATTCCTATCAGCGTCATCAATCGCTTGCTGCCTTTCAGACGAATGAGCTTTTTAATGAAGCTTCAGAGCGCAAAATAAGCCGGTCAAGTGCCGTGCAAAAACCACAAAAAAGTGGGGGAACAAATGGGGGATCAGAGCGCTTTCCAAAACACCTAAATCATTGTTTTTCAAAAACATAGATCAATAAAAAGCTAACCACAAGCCGGCTTTTTAATGCCTGCATTTTAAGAAGACCACCTTCGCGCAATTAGGCAGCACGCTGCTGCCCAATTCAGAATCACGGATAACTAAACGACTTCACCAACGTCAACTCCCCCACCGCCCGCATCGGCACCACAAACGTCTCCATCTTCTCGCTCGGCGTGCCCTCCTCGGTAATCACCGTCACCTGCGCCGTCGTCAGCGGCTGAACCGCATCCTCCTGTCCTTCCTCATCGCTGCTATACCCACCGCCAAAATAATTCACATACACCAAATACTGCCCCTTGATCGGTGCCGGCATGGCAAAGATCTCCGGGCCGTAGCCGGTGGTTACGTCGATATCGAGTGCCGCGCCGTTGGGTGCGACTCGGTCGCCGTACCAGATGTGGGCGCCATCCGGGGTGATGAGGTGCAAGTCGAGGTCTGTGCCGTCACTGTCCCACGACAACAACACCCGCAACTTGGCCGGCGTGGCACCACCACTGGCATTGAGAAACTGCGTGCGATGCCGCTGCTGCCCATCAGGGCTGCGCACTTCAACGCTGTTGCTGCCGTTCGGAAACGAGAACGGGCGATCGAAGCGGCCCGTCGGGTCGATTTTCAGCGGCATGCTCACGCCATTGACGATCAATCGGCCAGGCTCCGCAGACTTGGGCGTGGCTTTGATCTGGCCGCTGATGCGCGCGGTGTTGGCCTGGCCTACAGGGGTGTTCACCGATGAAGCGGGATAGTTAACGGCCTGGCGGAAGTTTTCGCCTTCGCCTTCAACCGCGCCTGTGCGCCAACCTCCGACGGGAGTGTCAAGGTTGACGGCGGCCGCGAAAATCGTCGGCAGTACGCCAAAAGAACAAAGGAACAGGAGGACCTGTGGATAACGGAGTTTCATGGCCTATTCCAGCAAGAGGTGGCGGGCGAGCCCTTCGATGTAGGTTTCATCCTGGCCGTTGGGGTGTGCTTCGAAGGCCAGGTGCAGGTATTCGTGAGTCAGGTCGAGGCGGTCTTGCAGCGACAGCACGCCGCGCACGTAAATGCGCTGGCGTTCGCGGTCGACATAGGGCCGGCCGAAGGCCAGGCGACAGAACGGCGAAGGTGCTGACTTCGTTGTAGCCGACTTCGCTTTCGAGGCGCAGGCGCCAGCCGCGACGCTGCTTTTGCAGCCAGTCTTGCGCGGCGGGCAGCGCTTCGCAGGAGGCGACGGGGTTGTCCCAGCGGCTGAGACTGGCGCGTGGGTAGGCGTGCAGCAAAATGGCGTCGAAGCGTTGGCCGGCGTTGGCTTGTTCGACGGCGTGTGTCCAGGAGAGTTTGTCCGGACCGGGTTGGTCGGAGTGGTAGGTGACGGTGCTGCCGGCCAGCACCAGATCGCTGGTCCAGGCGGCGATGTGCCGCGACTCGGCGGTGGCCGGGCGCGGGGCGACGCGTTGACGACTGCTGCTGTCGTCGATGCTCAGGCAGTCGCCGCTGCGGCTGGCGTTTTGCAGCAGGTAAGTGCGGATGGCGATGGCCAGGGCTTTGGCGGCTTCGACGGGTTCCGGTTTGGCTTCACGCTGAAGGACACGAGCGACGTACTCTTCACGATCCAGACGGGCGACGAGCTTGTCCTTGAGCAGAAACAGTTCGCCGTCGCTGTGAATATCGAGTTGGTTGCCGTTGCTGAATTCAACGCGATAGTCGCCCTGCAATGGCCCCGAATCAACAACACGATCTCCCGCCAGAACACGCCCGATCGGGTAGCGAGAAAATAGCCCGACTTCAACGCAGCGCCCCGCCTCCAGGGGCCAATCAACCGGCAACACCGACGACAACGCCTGACCGTAATGGCGCAGCACCATTTGACTGGTCCCGCGCCCACCGGCCCAGATCGGTGCGCCAGCAGCGGTCCAGCCGGCAAACCCGCCCTGACGCGACGACGGGTCCTGATCGCCCAACCAGCTCCAGGTTTTCGCCCGCAAGCGGCCCCCGAGTTCGCCCACGACATTGCCATCAGCGGCATTGACCACCACGTCCAGCAACACTCGCCGCGCCTGATCCTGCGCCGGCATCACCGCCAGCACCTTGAGCAATTCAGCGACGGAAACTCGCGTGGAAGGCTTTAACGATGGCAAGTCCAGCAGCCACTCCGGTGCTTGTCGGTTTTGCCAATACTGGCGCCAATCAGCAGAAACAATGCCCAGACGCGCCGGCTCAAAGTACAAGCCGCAGGATTTGACCAACGCCTGATCGCGCTCAATTTTTCCGCCGGCCGTGCAGCAATAAACTTCGTCCTTCGACTGGCCGCGACACTCATAAGGCGATTCATGGGCGTCGGTATCCACCAGCCAACCATAAACGAACAACTTCCACAGACTGCCCAGCGGCGCCTGGAAAATCAGCGGGCATGGGCTCGCGGGCGATCACCTGAGTCCGGCTCAGCGACAGCAATTCACCGTTAAAGCCCAGCCGTAATGGTTCCGTCCTGCGCTGTCGCCAGCGCAGAGTCAAACACAGCAGCACCCAGACCAGAGGCCGGATCATGTCAGTTGACCGTGACCTGACCCAGGGCCGGCTTCTGTTCCTGCGCTTGGTGTTGCGGCGCATAGACCTGAGTGAAACGTACCGGCGGAAGGTTGAACTGGCCTTTCTGCGAGAAACGCACCAGATGCCGCAGGCGCAACTCACCGCTCAAGGCATCCACCGGAATGGCATAGGCCATTTGCCCCGGTTCAAAACGTGCTTTTTCCAGCGAAGTCGGTTCGGTACCCGCCTTGCCCATCAGCTTGATGCCCCACGTCGTGCGCTCGACATCGGCGCCCGGCGGCAACGGCACTTCGACCATGCCGTACCGCAGCGGTTTGGCGGCTTTGCTGGTAACGATGACTTCGTCCAGGTACAGACTGTCGCTGGACAACGGCTGGGAGCCGACCGCTTCGAGTTTGAAGGTGAAGGCTTCGTCACCCGGCACCAGACGCGACAGGCGACGGGTGATGGTCACGGCCATCGGATCAACCGCAGGTTGCCTGGTCTGGAAGCTCAGCGCGGCACGCAAGGGACGCTCTTGCTCCCCACTCAACGACAACACCGCCGGCACAGGCGTAGCGCCCCTGCCACGTCCAGTACATCTCACCGGTATCACCGTAGTTTTTCTTCCAGCCTTCGCCCGGTGCCAGGGCGATGGTCGGCGAAGCCTGCTCGATGCTGCGTTGCAACCAGGTCAGCGCCAGGGCGCGCTCCAGCGTCGATTGCTGTGGCAGCAAACGTTGCAACAGTGCTGCCGCGTGAGCCTGATCGAAGGCTTGCAGCGACAGGCTCAGCGCTTCGGCAAATGGCTGGGAACTGACCGCCAACCGTTGCTGCGCAGCCGCCAGCTGCCGATTGAACGCGTCCGGCAGAGCGACCTTCGACTGCTTGGCCAACGAGGCGGTCAAGGTACGTGCTGCGGCCAGGCCCAGCGCCGAATCCGGATCACTCATGACGAGGCTGTCTTCGCCGCCCTCCATCAGGTTGGCGGCATTGCCCTCGCCGGCTTTCGCCAGATCGTCCATCAAGCCGCTGAGCAAGGTGTTCACCGGCAATTGCATTTGTTTGGCGAACGACAGGATCAGCGCGCGCTGCAACAGCGGCGTGTTCTTGGCCTGCTTGGCATAGACCTCCAGCACCCGCTGCCAATGCTCCGGCAGCAGGCTCAATTCCAGCACCTTGCTGGCGTGCCAGTCGGCGTAGTAAGCGTACGCCGTCAGGAACGCATCCGGCTCACCGTCCATGCCCCACCAGGTGAAGCTCGCGGATGGCCCGGCCATTTGCACCAGACGCAGACGGCTGTTCTGCATGATCAAACGCAAGCGATCACGGATTTGCGGATTCGACGACAAGGTCGGGTAAGCGATGCTCAGCGGCAACAACTGGCTGGCCGTCTGTTCGACGCCACCGTACGGGTAGCTCAACAGATCATCCAGCGCCGAACGGAACAGCGCTTGCGGGCTGTCATCCAGACGCAGGCGAATGTCGCTGGCGTCTGCCGGCAATGTCAGCGGCGTATCGCCACTGGCCACGTCCAGGCTTTGGCTTTGTGTGACCTGCCAACCTTCGCCGGTCGCGGTCAGACGCACAGCCAAAGCGTCGGCGGTTTTGCCGTCCTGTACCAGCTCAGCGGTCCACTCACCGTTAGCCAAGGCGAACGCGGGCAGTGCGATGTAGTTGATGCCGTTGTTCAGCGTCACCGGCACGCGTTGTTCGGTGCCTGCGAAGTGAATCACCAGCTCAGCCTTGACCGGCTTTTCTGCCTGGCTGAAGGCGAAAACACCGAGCGAAGGCTGGTCGCCGCTACGGAATTTGGTCGGGCCGCTCCACTTCAGGTACAGCGGTTTTTCCGAGCGCACGAACTGTTTCTTCTGCCCGACCTGACCGTCATCGGCGATGGCCCGGGCGGTAATGCGCCAGCGAGTCAGCGAGTCCGGCATCTTGAAGGTGAAGCGGGTTTTGCCGTTGGCATCGGTCAGCAGTTCCGGCTGCCACGCGGCGGTATCGACGTCTTCACGACGCGGCCGCTCCAGCACTTTCACCCCGCGCTCACTGCGGTTGGCTTTGCCCGGTGCGCCCGGGCTGCCCGGCAGTGCAACGTCGTAGCTGATGAACGACAGGCTGGCGCTGGTGCGCACGTTGTTACGACGCGGGTGATAGAAGAACTGGTCGATGGTCGGCGCGACTTCCGGTTGCAGCGCGTAGACCATTTCGTCGACCACGCTGACGGTCAGGTGCGCCGGAATCGGCTTGCCGGCGAACTGCGTGGTCAGGTCGACCGACACGGTATCGCCGGGCTGATACGTCTCTTTATCGGTGGCGATGGCCACGTCGATTTGCGGTGCAATCACTTTGATGCCGGCGTTCTGGAAGCTGTACTGGCCGCCCTTGGTGTACAGCACGGAGAAGGTCAGGTTCGGCGCAAAACTATCCTTCACCGGGATGCGCGCGCGGTACTGGGTGTCGCTGAGTTTTTCCATCTTCAGCCAGTCACCGCCCTTGGACAGCAACGCCGTGGCCTCGACCTTGTCGCGCTCCAGTGACAGCAGCGCATCGCTGATCGGCTCCGGGAACGTGATCAATGCCAGGGCTTCGTCGCCGGCCTTGTACTCGGGTTTATCGAGGACGATTTCCACGGTGCCCGGCACGGCTTTGACGCCGTCGCCGGTGACCGAATGACCGGTCGCGCCAATCACGCGGCCATGCTCATCCTTCAACGTCAGGTTGTAAGTGCCCGGACGGTCGAAGGCCAGAGTGAAGCTTTTATCGGTGGCCGCGAGTTTGCCCTCGCCAGTGGTCTGGTCCTCCAGACGCACCCAGCTGTAGCTGCTCGGCGTCACCGCGTTGCTCTGCTCGTTGGCGCCTTCATTGACGTAGCTGAAAGCAACCTTGTCGCCTACCGCGCTGAAGCGACGCGGCGCACTCAGGCTGAAACTTGCCGCACCACGGTCGATGAGGATTTCCTTGGTGGTCTTGACGCGATACGCAGCGCCATCGCTGGCGAAAACGGTGAGCATGTAGCGGCTCGGCTTCTCGGCGGCCGGCAGGTCGAGGGTCGCGTTGCCCTTGGCGTCGGTGGTCAGTTCGGTGCTGGTCAACTCAACCGGGAATTGCCCGAGGTATTGCAGCTCGTTGTCGACCATCGACAATTGCTGGGCACGCAGGCTGAGGCTCAATTTGGCATTGGCCACCGGTTTGCCGTCCGGGTACAACAACACCAGGCTGCCCTTGACCGGTTCGCCGGTGCGGTAATCCTGTTTGGCCAGGTTCAACGAGATTTCGAAGTGCGGCTTGATGTATTCGGCGACCCGGAACGCGCTGCTGTAAGCCTGATCCTTGTAGCTGAAACGCAGCTCATAACCGCCCGCCACCGCGTTGTCCGGCAACTGGAAGCGACCTTGCGTGCCGGACTTGGAATCGAGTTTCAGCGCCAGCGATTGCAGCGCCGTGCCAGTGGCATCGAGAACGGTCACGTTGACGTCGGCAGCGCTCGGCGCCACTGAATCCCGGGCATTCTTGAACTCGCGCCCGACGATTTTCAGCGACACTCAATCCCCGGCCGATACAGCGGCCGGTCGGTGAATGCATAGAGTTTGGTGTCGTAGATTTCGCTGTCGTAGTAGAAGTTCTCGGAGACAAACACCCCGCCCTCTTCGTCCTCGCCAATCACGAACGAACGCTCGGGACTGACGTGTTTCAGACGCAGCAAACCATCGGCATCGGTGGCGCCGCTGCTCATTACGCCGAGGCCATCGGTCCACAGTACATTGACCTTGGGCACCGAACTGCCTTCGTGTTTGCGCGCGGCCCAGACCAGCAGTTCATCACCGGCAATCTTGCTCACGGCCACGGTGTTCGAGACAAACACCATGGTCGTCGCACGGTATTTGCCGATCAACGCTTCCACCAGATACAGACCCGGTTTCAGGTTGCCCAACGGGATGTACACATTGCCCGGTGCAACGCTGACGAACTCACTGGAAGAGCCGGCCAGGTTCACCCCGGTCGGTGGCTGGATCGGTTTGGCTTGCCACAGCGGATAGCGGAATTGACTGACCACCGGCAGGCCCGGGATCAGGGCGAATTGTGGCTGAGCGTCGTAGGGCGTTGGCGCCGACATCGCATTGCCCATCTTCAGTTCCGGCACTTCCTCGGTGACCTGTTGACGCGACTCGTAGGAGAACGCCCGCTGCATCACGCGACGGGATTTTCGGTACCAGTTGTCCCACAGGTACGCGAGGGTATTCGACAGGCCTTCACCCTTGAACTGGCCGTCGCTGACCACGCGGTGCAGGTTCTTCTGGCGCTTGAGAAAATCCAGCGGTTTGTCGATGCGGTACACGCGAATGTCGGCGCCGCCATAAGGCTCCATGCGGAACCGACGGTAATCGCGGCCCGGCGCTTCGAGACGCACCATGGCCTGTTCGTCACTGGCGAAACTGCTGTCGGCCAGCAGGAAAAAGCTTTCGCCGGCCACCGGCGTATAGCCGCTCGGCTCGACGGTGTCTTCGGCATTGACCGCCGAAAAAGGCAGCACTAAGACCAACAGTAGAGGCAGAAAACGCAGCATGCGGGCACCGGTCATTGGGAGAGAAAGTTCAGTCGATAGACGCCGATGAAGTTGGGGTTGGCTGCGTCGGGTATCCATCGGGTGTCCTTCCATGTCATGAGTTGCTGCAGGCTTGCCGAACGCATGCCGTTGTCAGTGGGGGTGGTGGTGCCGGTGTGATAGGCGATGTAGCGGCCCATCCAGATCATCAGGTGCTGGTCGTCGCCCTGATCGAAAAACATCAGGTCGCCGGGCCGGGCTTGCGCTACGTCGCGGCCCACCAGATGGCTGTTGAACTGAATCAGTTTGATCGCGTTGACGTACGGCCCGACCTTGCCACCGCCCTGCTGCCATTGCTGGGCGAGGCCGCGCTGGGCCTCGCTCAATTGCAGCTCTGGCGGCAGGTAGCGATTGGACAAGCCGTTGCTGCGCAGCCATTTATCGTCATGGACTTTCAGCGCTTCGTTGGCCGCGAAGCGCACCAGCCCGGCACAGTCCTGCTGATACCAGCGCGGGCTCGGGCCTTGAGTCAGTTGTTCCTGGGCGATGCGCACGAACCAGGCGCGGAACACCTGGGATTGCTGCACATCAAGCGGCGCGGCTTCGCTGGCAAACACTCGGCTGCCCAGCAACATCGCCAGCAAGCCGAGGCCTCGGATGAGTGCGGTCACAGGGCTTTCCACTCCAGCGGCAGCCATTGCCAGTGGCCGTCGGGCTCGCTGCCTTCAGGCAAGGTCAGGGCGTACTTGCCATAACCACCGAGCTTGCGCAGTTTCGGGATCAGGTAGGTTTGCGCGGCGTTGTAAAACACCGGCTCCATGTCTTGCGGCAGGCTGTCGAGGGTTTCCTGTTGCATCAGTTGCGCCATGGAATCCGGGCCGAAGTACATCGGCATCAGCAGGTCTTTGGGCACCACATCAGCCATCGGCGGGAAGCGTTTGTCGAGGGTGCCGAGGGCCTTGTCGACGAGTTTGTCGTCGAGGGAGAACAGCAGCGTCGAGCCGTGACGCGCGAGGCTGACTTTCATGAAAGCCTTGCCGGAGATCGCTTCCGGGTCCTGCGCCTCCTTGGCTTTATAAGGACCGAAGTTGGAGCTGACCTGACGCAGCCATTGATGAGTTTGGTCGGTCTGTTTCTCGACCACCGGGAAGGCGTGTTCTTCAACGTTGGGTTCAAAGGCACCGACCATCGAGCCGAACAAAGTGCCCAGGTCCGCATCGAGTTTAGCGCTGCCCTTGTCGTTCAGGCTGGCCACCAGCAACGGCGTATACAGACGAGAATCGGCGTACCAGCACAGGCCCGCCGCGCCGGCCATATGTTCGGTCAGGGCCTCGGCCACCGGTTCTTCGGCGCCGAGTTTCACCAGCAACGGTTTCTGTTGTTCGGCGGCGAGCGGCAAAGCCACGCAGGCACTGGCGCCCATCGGCATGGCTTGCCAGATCGGCTTGAAGTCGAAGTCCGGCTGATCCTCCAGTTCATCCAGGGCGAGGAAGCTGTGCCAGCCCTTGTCGTCCATGTCGAAACGGACGCCGGCGAAGTTCGGGATGAAGCGCTGATACCCCATGGCCAGGACGCTGGAATTGACCGACAGGCGTTGCTTCACTTCCGGTGCGCGCGGTGGCAGGCCGAACGCCTCCGGGAACAGTTTGTCGCCATTGAGCAATGCCGCCAGCGCCAGGGTCGAGACACTGCCCGGCTCTTCACTCGGACCATTGGCCGGGTCATAGAGTTTGGCGGGATTGGACAGCACCACCAGTTTGTCGCCATGGGAGGCGAACACCAGCGCTTTGCTGTTGTTGTAGGTGAGCTGGTACAGCGCCACCTCGTCGGTGCCGACTTTCACCTCGCCAAGTGTTGTCAGTTGCGCATCGTCCAGCGCCACTTTGGCCAGCGGTTCCAGCACCTTGGCCAGACCGCCGCGATCCATCACCAACAGGAAATCCTTGAGCCGGCCATCCGCCCCGCGCCACAGCGCCACGTCGGCCGGTTGATCGAACAGTTGCTCGATCAGGCTGTCCTGCAATTTGAGGTCATGCTCGTAGATGATCCGCCGCAGGCTGCCGATCAAACCAAGGCGATCGGCATGCGCTTCGTAATAGAAGACGAAATCTTCGGTCAGGGTTTCCTTGAGGAACGGCACCGCCAGCAAGTCCTTGGGCAATTGGCTCAAGGAGCGGGTTTCGAGCAGGCCGTCCGGCCGGCTCATACCCAGTTTGTCACTGGCCAGCGCCGCCACCGGCAACTTGGGTTTGTGCATGAACCAGCCCAGACCGCCCGCCACGCCCGCCACCAGGCACAGCCCGACCAGCAGCGCCGGCCAACGGCGAGGAGTTTTGGCAGCAGGCGTTTCAGCGGCCGGGGAAACAGTCTTTTCGCTCATGTTTACGCTCATGTTCCCAAAGTTCAGCAATTCATCCGTGGAGCGGGATGCTTAATAGTTGAAAGTCTTGACCAGCAGCAGGTCACCGATGGCCCGCAGGGGCACGATGAAGGTCTCGCGTTTTTCGTCGACGGTGTTTTCGTTGAGCACCAGGTTGATCTGCGAGGTAATCACCTCGTTCTGGTTGCTGGTCTCATCGAAGTTATAGCCGCCGTTGCCGAAGTTGCCCCAATAGTTCACGTAAACCAGATAGGTGCCACGCAGCGGCGCGGTCATGGTGAACATTTCCGGACCGGGGCCGTCGACACCGTCCGGGTCCAGGCCGCCGCCATTGGTCAATGCCGGATGAGCCCAGAACGCATGCTGACCGTCGGGGGTGACAATGTGCAGGTCGAGTTCGGCTTTCGGATCATCCCAACCCAACACCACACGAATCCGTGCCGGGGTGCGCAGGTTGTTGGCTTCATAGAATTGAACGCGCTTGAGCGACTGACCTTCGGCACTGCGCACTTCGACGCTGTTGGAACCGGCGCCGAACGCATACGGCCGGGCAAACCGCCCCTGCTCGTCGGTGTACAGATTCAAAGGATTGCCATTGACCGCCAACGTGTGCGGCCCGCGCTGAGTGCCCAAGGCCTTGAGTTGGCCTTCAATCATCGTGCGATTGCGCTGCACCCCTCGGTCGATGGGTGGCGTGGGGTAGGCGACTTGAGGATTTTCGCTGCGGTCGAGCAGGCCGTTGAAGCGCCAGCCACCGACCGGCTCCGACAGCACGGCCGCAGGCTCGGCCAAGGCCGCGCTCGCGCAGACCAGCCCTATCAGCAGCAAAAGAAGTGAACGCATGTGACGCCTCCTGCCATGCATAACGAAACCTTGCGCCCGATCCTCGGCGCGTTACAGATCCAAATACTGCGTTTCGTCAAAAAGACCCGTGACTATTGGGTCGTAGAAGGCGCGAAGAGTAGCCATTTGGCGGATTTTTAACAATCGGATACATATGGGTTTGCTGCGCGAATCACGAACTTTCAGGGACGTGAGCCGAATAGCGGTGTTATTCGGCTCACAAAATGAGCCGAATAAGTCGCTAAGTTGAGCCGTCCCACAATCACGTAGCAGCTGGCGAAGCCTGGGCTCGGCTGCGTAGCAGTCGTCAATCCTGTTTGCACCGTATGTCTGATACTCCGCGAGCGCTTATTTTACGACTGCTGCGCAGCCGAACGCAGGCTTCGCCAGCTGCTACAAAGGATGCGTCGCAGTTGAAACGGTTGCCGCCGGCACTGTGGCAGAACTGCCCTGCTCATTTGCCCATAACCCCCATGTCTGCTAGTGTCGCGCCGGTTTAACGTCAACCGGAAATAGCCGCCATGGCCCGCAAAAAAGCTGCACTGGATTTCGAACAATCTCTCGCTGACCTGCAAACGCTGGTGGAGCGTCTGGAGAACGGCGAATTGTCGCTGGAAGACTCGCTGACGGCTTTCGAGCAAGGCATCGGTCTGACTCGCGATTGCCAGGCGGCGCTGGCCCAGGCCGAGCAAAAGGTTCAAGTGCTGCTCGAGCGTGATGGCGAGCTGGCCGAGGAACCCTTCGACGCGGATCAGCCAGAATGATTGCAGCGTATTCGGCGACCAGCCAGGCCCGTGTCAACGCGGCACTGGAAACCCTGTTCAACGCACCGAGCCCCGAACTCGCCCGCCTCTATGAAGCCATGCGCTATAGCGTGATGAATGGCGGCAAGCGCGTGCGCCCGCTGCTGGCCTATGCCGCCTGCGAAGCATTGGGTGGCAAGGCCGAGCAAGCCAACGGTGCGGCCTGCGCGGTGGAGCTGATCCACGCGTATTCTCTGGTGCACGACGATTTGCCGGCCATGGACGATGACGATCTGCGTCGCGGCCAGCCGACCACGCACAAGAAATTCGATGAAGCCTGCGCCATCCTCGCTGGCGACGGCTTGCAGAGCCTGGCCTTCAGCGCCCTGCTTGCCCCGCACCTGAACGAAGCTGACGCCGAGATCCGCCTGCAGATGGTCAGCGCACTGGCCGTCGCGGCAGGCCCGGCGGGCATGGTCGGCGGTCAAGCCATCGACCTCGGTTCGGTTGGCCTCAAGCTCGATCAAAAAGCCCTTGAGTACATGCACCGGCACAAGACCGGCGCGCTGATCGAAGTCAGCGTCAAACTCGGCGCCCTGGCCAGCGGCCGCGCCGAGAAGGACGAACTCAAAGCGCTGCAAACGTATGCACAAGCCATCGGCCTGGCGTTTCAGGTCCAGGACGACATTCTCGACGTCGAAAGCGATACCGAAAC
Organism: Pseudomonas sp. S2_F03; assembly: GCF_054668335.1. NCBI lineage: Bacteria > Pseudomonadati > Pseudomonadota > Gammaproteobacteria > Pseudomonadales > Pseudomonadaceae > Pseudomonas > Pseudomonas sp. S2_F03. The sequence goes on from NZ_CP162759.1 coordinate 2,230,738, forward strand.
CCTCGGCAAGCGCCAGGGCGCTGACATCGCTCGCGACAAGCCGACCTACCCGGCGCTGCTCGGCCTTGACGCGGCCAAGGCCTACGCGCTGGAACTGCGCGACCAGGCCCTGCACGCGCTGCGACCGTTTGACGCGGCCGCCGAGCCCTTGCGCGATCTGGCCCGCTACATCGTCGAACGGCGTAGCTGACAGCGTATCGGCCAAGTTAAGACCAACGCGTGGGCAGGGGGCGAAGCATCAGGTAAACTGCCGCATCTTTTATACCTATAACGATTCGCCTGATGCCCACGACGTTTCATGAGATTCCCCGCAAACGCCCGACCACGCCCCTGCTCGACCGCGCCAACACGCCGGACGGCCTGCGCCGGTTAGGCGAAGCCGAGCTGGAAACCCTGGCCGATGAGTTGCGCCTGGAATTGCTCTACACGGTCGGTCAGACCGGCGGGCATTTCGGCGCCGGCCTGGGCGTCATCGAGCTGACCATCGCGCTGCATTACGTCTTTGACACCCCGGACGACCGGTTGGTGTGGGACGTGGGTCATCAGGCTTATCCGCACAAAATCCTCACCGGCCGTCGCGAGCGCATGGGCACCCTGCGCCAGAAGGATGGCGTCGCCGCCTTCCCGCGTCGTTCCGAGAGCGAGTACGACACCTTTGGCGTCGGCCACTCCAGCACCTCGATCAGTGCAGCGCTGGGCATGGCGATTGCCGCCCGTCTGCAAAACAGCGATCGCAAGGCGATTGCAGTGATTGGCGACGGCGCGTTGACCGCCGGCATGGCGTTCGAGGCGCTGAACCATGCGCCGGAAGTGGACGCCAACATGCTGGTGATCCTCAACGACAACGACATGTCGATCTCGCGCAACGTCGGCGGGCTGTCGAACTACCTGGCGAAAATCCTTTCCAGCCGCACTTACGCGAGCATGCGTGAAGGCAGCAAAAAAGTCCTGTCGCGCTTGCCGGGCGCCTGGGAAATCGCCCGTCGCACCGAAGAATACGCAAAAGGCATGCTGGTACCCGGCACGCTGTTTGAAGAGCTGGGCTGGAACTACATCGGCCCGATCGATGGTCACGACCTGCCGACCCTGATCGCCACGTTGCGCAACATGCGCGACCTCAAGGGCCCGCAGTTCCTGCACGTCGTCACCAAGAAAGGCAAAGGCTTCGCCCCCGCTGAAGTCGACCCGATCGGCTACCACGCCATCACCAAACTCGAACCGCTGGACGCACCGGCCGCCGCGCCGAAGAAAGCCGGCGGGCCGAAGTATTCGGCGGTCTTTGGCGAATGGCTGTGCGACATGGCCGCATCCGATCCACGCCTGGTCGGCATCACCCCGGCGATGAAAGAAGGCTCGGACCTGGTGGCGTTCAGCGAACGATTCCCCCTGCGCTACTTCGACGTGGCGATTGCCGAACAACACGCAGTAACCCTCGCCGCCGGCATGGCCTGCGAAGGCGCGAAACCGGTGGTGGCGATTTACTCGACCTTCCTGCAACGCGGCTACGACCAATTGATCCATGACGTCGCGGTGCAAAACCTCGACGTGCTGTTCGCCATCGACCGCGCCGGTCTGGTGGGCGAAGACGGCCCGACGCACGCCGGCAGCTTCGACCTGTCGTTCCTGCGCTGCATCCCCGGCATGCTGGTGATGACCCCGAGCGACGAAAACGAATTGCGTAAAATGCTCACCACCGGCCACCTCTACAACGGCCCGGCGGCAGTGCGCTATCCGCGCGGTTCGGGGCCGAACGCGCCCATCGAGAAGGACCTGCAACCGATCGAAATCGGCAAAGGCATCGTTCGTCGTCAGGGCAACAAAGCCGCCCTGCTGGTGTTCGGCGTGCAACTGGCCGAGGCGCTGAAAGTCGCCGAGACGCTGGATGCGACCGTGGTCGACATGCGTTTCGTCAAACCGCTGGATGAAGCGCTGGTTCGTGACATCGCCGCCAGCCATGAGCTGCTGGTGACCATCGAAGAAAACGCGATCATGGGCGGTGCCGGTGCCGCGGTCAGTGAATTCCTGGCGCGCGAGAACATCCTCAAGTCGGTGCTGCACCTGGGCTTGCCGGACCTCTACGTCGAACACGCCAAGCCTGCGCAGATGCTGGCCGAGTGCGGGCTGGACGAGGCTGGGATCGAAGCTTCGATCCGCGAACGCCTGCAACTGCTGAACCGCTAAATACACTCTCCCTGTGGGAGCAGCTGTGCGGCGATCCGACTTGCCCGCGAAATGGCCGGCACATCCAACTTCAATGTTGATTGTGCCGACGCCTTCGCGGGCAAGTCGGATCGCCGCACCGCCGCTCCCACAGTGTTTTGTGGACCTATCAAAATTGTGTTCGCTAGAACGAGCCAACGGATTGCCAATGAAACTCTCCCCCCTCGCCCTGACGCTGACCCTGCTGCCGGCCGGCCAGTTGCTGGCCGATACCTTCGAACGCGATCAAGCCCTGAAGCTGCCGGACGTTCTGATCACTGCCAACCGTCAGGTTGAAGCGCGCAACGACAGCAGCGCCGCCAACACGGTATTCACCCGCGAAGACATCGACCGCCTGCAGCCGAACAGCATCACCGACCTGCTCAGCCGGGTGCCGGGTGTGCAAGTTGCGCAAACCGGCGGGCGCGGCAGTCTGCCGGGGGTTTACATTCGCGGCACTCAGTCGGCGCAAAGTCTGGTGCTGGTGGACGGTCAGCGCATCGGCAATTCGACGTCGGGCGACAGCAACCTGCAGCACATCAACATCGAACAGGTCGAGCGCGTGGAAGTGCTGCGCGGCTCCCGTTCGGTGATTTATGGCAGCGACGCTATCGGCGGGGTGATTCAGATCTTCACCCGCCGTGGTGACGAGCAAGGCCTGCAACCGCGGATGCACGTGGGATTTGGCAGTTACCAGACCTGGGAACGCAGCCTCGGGCTGTCCGGCGGCGATGAGAAAACCCGCTTCAATCTCGGTGCCAGCCTCAATGAAACCGCCGGGATCAATCGCACGCAGCAGTCGTTTCCCAGTGATGGCGATCACGATGAGTACCGCAATCAATCGGTCAGTTTCAGCGTGAGCCACGCGCTCACCGACGATCTCGAAATCGGCGCCAACGTCTTGGATAACCGGGGCAAAAGCGAGTTCGACAACCCGTTTGGCCGTTTCGACACCACCACTTTCGAGTCGGTCCAGCAGCAGCCTTCCAGCGATTTCGATGTGAGCAGCGTCAGCAGTTACGTCGATGCACGGGTCAACGACGCCTGGAAAACCCGCCTCGAATTCGGCCATAGCGAAAACCGCGAGAAAACCTCAGACAAGCTCAGCGATGAACGCAGCGTATTCAACACCTACCGCGACTCGGTGAACTGGCAGAACGACCTGACGCTCAACGACCGTAATAACCTGCTCCTGGGCGGCGACTGGTACGAAGACCGGGTCAACAGCAGCACGGCCTTCGATGAAGACAGTCGCTGGAACCGCGCGGCATTTTTCCAGCATCACTACCGTGCGGACAGTTTTTCCACTGAGCTGGGCCTGCGCCACGACGAGAACCAGCAGTTTGGGAGTCAGAACAGCTGGAGCGGCACCTTCACTTTGCCGCTGAACCCGGATAACGACGTACTGCTGAGCTACAGCGAAGGCTTTCGTGCGCCGACGTTCAATGACTTGTACTACCCGGATTTCAGCAACCCGGACCTGAAACCTGAAACGTCGAAAAGCTATGAACTGCAATGGCGCAGCCAGTTGACTGAAACGAGTCGCCTGGAAGCGTCGCTATACCGCACGGATCTCGAAGACGCGATTATTTTCGGCAGCAACTCTCGGCCAGAGAACGTCGCTTCAGCACGGATCAACGGGTTTGAAGCTGCGTTGAAACAGGAGTTGTTCGGCTGGCAGAGCAACCTTGGCGTCGCAATCATCGACCCTCGCGACCGCGACACCGGCCACACCTTGGCTCGCCGGGCACGACGGACGTTGAGTCTGGACCTGGATCGACAGTTTGATCGCCTCGGTCTCGGTGCCAGTTGGCAAGCCGTCAGCAGCAGCTACGACGACTTGAACAATGAGCAGCCGTTGGGTGGGTATGCGTTGCTCGGATTGCGCAGCAGTTGGGAACTCGATCGTGAGATCAAGCTTGAGCTGAAGGTCGATAACCTGCTGGACAAAGGCTACAGCCGGGCCTTGTACAGCCACGACAGCAATCAGTATGGGTACCGCGAAGAAGGTCGGGCATTGATGTTCGGGGTGACCTGGACACCGGCAATTTAACCTGATCACCTGATCGTTCCCACGCTCCGCGTGGGAACGATCAACGCAGAACGCGGGAACGATCAGCGTGATGGTGCGATCAACTGGCACAGCTTGGCCGTCGCTTCGATCATTTGTCCGCTCGGCCGCTCCAGGCCTTTGTCCGTTACCAGCAACAATTGCCCCTGCTTCACCGCCGCGACCTGCGACCACGCCTTCCACGCGTCCAACTGCGCCTGATCACTGGCCAGAATCACCTCGGGATCACGCTGCAACACCGCTTCGACACTGACCTGCGGTGCCGGCAATGTCAGGTCGGCAAACACGTTGCGGGCGCCGCAGACCGCCAGCGCATCGCTGATGATCTGACCGCCACCAACGGTGTACAACGGCCGGTCCCACACCTGATAGAACACCCGCAGTGGCGTGTCTCGCCGATAGCGCAGACGCAATGCTTCCAGCCGCTGGTGCAAATCGGTAGCCAATGAACGTCCACGTTCCGGGCGGCCCAGTTGCATGGCAATGGCTTCAATCTGCGCCGTCAGTAGTTCCAGCGAATGCGGTTCGGCGACGTAGGTGGGGATGTTCAATCGCTTGAGCTGCTCGCGCTGGGCCGGGCCAACGCTGCCCGGCCAGAGCAACAGCAAATCGGGTTTGAGACTGAGCAAGCGCTCCATGTCCAACTGACCGTAGCGGCCCACCGAAGGCAGGTCTTTGAGTTCAGCGGGACGCTCACCGGCATCCAGGACACCGACCAGCAGGTCGGCTGATCCCAGTTCGACAACGATTTCAGAGAGGGACGGCGCCAGACTGACGACTCGTTCGACGGCAGCCGCCGAACCGCTGACGGCCAGCAGCAAAACCGCCAGCCAATAGCGCAACATCAGCCGAGTTGACGCGGAATACGGTAGAGGTAGAACAACACCGTGGTCGACAGTGCCAGCAACACCAATGGCACGGCTTCGAGGCCGACGAATACCGCCAGCGCGCCAATCCAGGCGGGCAATGCAGCCGCCAGGAACGCGGTACGCCGCTTGGCGGCCAGGGCGATCCAGGCAGCGGGCTCTTCAGGGGTGTCGAGGGCTTTTTGAGTGGCGATCAGCGCGTGCTTGTAGCCACCGAAAAACTTCAGGCTGACAAACATCGAGGCGACACCGGCGATGAACAATGGCATCGCCAGCACCGGCAGGATGGCCTCGCCCTGGCCAAACACACCGTTGATCACGAACAGCGGCAACAAGGCCAGCGCCAGGTATTGCCACCAATTGAACGACAGTCGACGCCGAACCTGACCGCGGGTCACGCCCGATCCGCCTCGCCCTGATGCTCGTTGCCCATCATGTGGTCGAGCTTGCTGGCCTTGGTGGCCAGGTAAAGTTTGTTGTGCGGGTTATGGCCGGTGTGCAGCGGCACGCGCTCGGCAACCACGATGCCCATGTCGGTCAAGGCTTTGACCTTGCGTGGGTTGTTGGTCATCAGGCGCACGGACTTCACCCCCAGGTGCTCAAGCATCGGCAGGCACATGGCGTAGTCGCGCTGGTCGGCAGCAAAGCCCAGACGCTCGTTGGCTTCAACGGTGTCGGCACCGCCGTCCTGCAACTCATAGGCGCGGATCTTGTTCAGCAGGCCAATGCCACGGCCTTCCTGGCGCAAATACAGCAATACGCCACGGCCTTCACGGGCGATGGCCTGCAAGGCGGCTTCAAGTTGCGAACCGCAGTCGCAACGCTGGCTGAACAAGGCATCGCCCGTCAGGCATTCGGAGTGCAGCCGGCCGAGTACCGGGGCACCGTCGGCGAAATCACCCAGGCTCAGCACGACATGCTCGCGGCCAGTGGCTTCATCGAGAAAGCCATGCATGGTGAATTGCGCAAAAGGCGTTGGCAGCTTGGAAGCGGCGACAAAAACGACAGGCACCGGTGTGCTCCTGATCATAATTACTGGAGATTCGCAGACGCGGCATTGTAACAGCAGGTTCCTACAGACGCTTAGGCTGAATTATGGGACATAACGATCAAAATGTTAGATCTCAGACACCTGACGCCCGGCATGCAGATCCCCTGTAGCAGCTGGCGAAGCCTGCGTTCGGCGGCGCAGCCTGCGTTCGGCGGCGCAGCCGTCGTGAAACCTGCACACTCGATCAGTCTGATACACCGCGCCACCTGAATTTACGACGGCTGCGCCGCCGAACGCAGGCTTCGCCAGCTGCTACATGTGTTCAGTTCCCGTCAAACGGATAAGGCTGTTTCCAGCGCTCGAAGATCGGCTTCAACTTACCGCTTTTCACCAGCGAATCCATGCGCTGGTCAAACAATTCCATCAACGTACGAGCCCTGGGCGTATTGGCGAAGCACAGGTAAAGCGGCAATTCTGCGATAGGCGTGCGACGGAACAGGGAGGGATCTTTGGCCCGCTTGAGGACGTAATCGATCTCGGTCAGCGCATCGATGTAAAAGTCGGCGCGGTCGTGAATCAGCATCGACAAAATGCCGGTGCGCCGAATGACCTCGTTATAGCGACGCACGTTGGGCAGGTAATTCTGGTACTCGTAACCGCGGACCCAGGCCAGTCGATAGTTGCCGAGGGTCTGCGGGGTCGGTACCGGATGACTGGCCAGGCCCAGGGCATAGATGTGATCGGTATCGTAATTCCAGCGCGGATATAGCAGGTCGCTGACGTCATTGTGATACGCGCCGACACAGGCATCCACGTCACCGCGCTGGGCCAGGCCCACGGCGCGGGTATAAGGTTCAATGCGGATGTCCAGCGTGACCCCGGCCGGCTCGAAGATAGCCCGCAACACGTCCCAGCCAAGGCCATGCCCGTCAGCAGCGGTGTAGTCTTCCCATTCTTCGCTGGCCAGGTGAATCACGGTCGGCGGCTCGTCCCCCGCCTGCGCAAGCGAGCAAAACAGGGCAAAAACCATCACTGCCAACCCGCGTCGAGCCATCCTGATCCCTCGCTCCGCCCGTCAGGCGAACACCCATACCAGCCCTTGCATCGCCAACCACGCAAATACACCTGCCAACACGTCGTCGAGCATGATCCCGACGCCGCCATGCACATGCCGGTCGATCCAGCGAATCGGCCAGGGCTTGAGAATGTCGAAGAAACGAAACATCAGGAAACCCGCCAGCAACCAGTACCACCCTTCCGGTACCAGCCACAGGGTGATCCACATCCCGACCATTTCGTCCCAGACGATGCCCTCGTGGTCGTGCACTCGCAAATCGTCGGCCACTTTGCCGCACAGCCAGAAGCCGAACAGCATGGTGATGCCGAGCATCAGCCAGTAACCCCAATCGGGCATCATTTGCCACAACGGAATAAAAGGTAGCGCAACCAACGAACCCCAGGTGCCCGGTGCTTTTGGCAGGGTGCCCGAGCCGAAGCCGAACGCCAGGAAGTGCCAGGGATTGCGCCAGACCGATGGCGGTACGAACTCCGCCGGGACCTGTTTGGGATGATCTGTCACGGTGTCTCCCGAAAATGTTGATAGCCCCGGGTTTGCGGGGTGATGTCTTGTCCTGCGGCGTCCAGCAGTTGCACGCCCTGCCCCGACACAACGCGCCCGATCACATGGATTGGCCAGCCATCGGTCAGCAAGGCAGGCAATTCGACGGACGGCAGGGTAAAGGCCAGCACGTAATCGTCGCCGCCACTCAGGGCAGCCATTTCAGCATCGGACTGGCCGAGGAAGGCGACCAATGCCTTCGACAAAGGCAACTTACTACGCTCGACCTGAATGCCGACCTGCGAGGCGAGCGCAATATGCCCGCAATCGGCGAGCAAGCCGTCGGAGATATCGAGCGCCGATGTCGCCTTGCCACGCAACGCCTGGCCCAACGCGAGTTGCGGTTGTGGCGCCCAGTAATGCGCCAGCAATGGCTCGGCAATGGCCGTCTCGGTCATCCGCTGGCCAAGCACCAGAGGAAGTGCCCCGGCCGCATTGCCCAACTCGCCACCGACGCACAACAAATCGCCTGGCTTCGCGCCACTGCGGGTCAGCGCCTGACCGACCGGCACACGGCCAAACACGGTCATGGTCAGGCTCAGCGGCCCACGGGTGGTATCGCCGCCCACCAGCGCCACGCCGCAGCCTTGCGCCATCAGGTTCAAACCACGGGCATAGGCTTGCAGCCAATCGGCGGTCACCGTCGGCAAGGTCAGGGCAAGGGTAAAGGCAACGGGGGTGGCGCCCATGGCGGCCAGATCGCTGACCGCTACGGCCAGCGAGCGCTGACCGAGCAGAAACGGATCGCAAGCGTCGGCGAAATGTACACCGGCCACCAGCGTATCGGTAGAAATCGCCAACTGCTCCCCGGGGGGAACAGCCAGCAAGGCGCAGTCATCGCCGATTCCAAGGGCAACGCCTTCGCCGCCCTGCGCACAAGGCGCGGCGGCGAAAAAATTGCGGATCAGCTCAAACTCGCCCATCGCAGACCCAAGCGCTAATTAGCGCTTGAACGCCTTGACTTCAGCTTCACGCAGACGTGGGGCCAGCTTGTCGAGTACACCGTTGACGAACTTGTGGCCGTCGGTGGAACCGAAGACTTTTGCCAGTTCGATACCTTCGTTGATCACAACGCGGTACGGCACGTCGACGCGCTCAAGCAGTTCCCAGGTGGACAGGCGCAATACCGCCAGTTCAACCGGGTCCAGTTCTTCGATGGTCAGGTCGAGGCAAGGCTTGAGCGCCGCATCGATCTTGTCCTTCTGTGCCGGAACCCCGTGGAGGATTTCACGGAAGTAGGCACCGTCGACATCACTGAAATCGTTATCGACCCGAAACTGCGCTTCGATCTCGTTCAACGACTGCTTGGCCATGTGCCATTGGTACAGCGCCTGAGTTGCGAGCTGACGGGCTTCGCGACGCTTGACGCTTTTCGATGGCTTGCCGGCATCCGCAGGCTTTGGATCGCGCGGGTTGAAACGATCGCTTTCGTCGCTAATCACTTGGCCTCCAACTGCGCCAGCAGGCTGACCATTTCCAGAGCGGACAGGGCAGCTTCGGCACCTTTGTTACCGGCTTTGGTGCCGGAACGTTCGATGGCTTGTTCGATGGAATCAACGGTCAGCACGCCGAACGCGACTGGAACGCCAAATTCCATGGACACCTGGGCCAGGCCCTTGGTGCATTCGCCCGCCACGTATTCGAAGTGCGGAGTACCGCCACGAATGACCGCGCCCAGGGCGATGATTGCCGCGTATTCGCCCTTCTGAGCGACTTTCTGCGCAACCAGCGGAATTTCGAAGGCGCCAGGAGCGCGGATGATGGTGATGTCGCTTTCGCTTACGCCGTGGCGAACCAGGGCATCCACTGCACCGCTGACCAGACTTTCAACGACGAAGCTGTTGAAACGGCCCACTACCAAAGCGTAGCGGCCTTTAGGGGCGATGAAGGTACCTTCGATGGTCTTCAGGGTCATTCGTTAGATCTCTTAAAGAGCCGGGACGCGTTTTCTACGCGTCCCTCAGTGATGTGTTAACCGCGAATCAAGGACTGGAAATAACCGGTCATTATTCGGAGGGCACGTATTCTACAACTTCCAGATCGAAACCGGATATCGCATTAAATTTCATTGGCGCACTCATCAGACGCATTTTGCGCACGCCCAAGTCCCGAAGGATCTGCGAACCGGCACCGACGATGCTGTAGGTGGTCGGTTTTTTCACCGCCGCCTGGTCAGCGGTTTCGCGGATGTGCGCCAGCAACACGTCGCCATCCAGCGGGTGACCGAGCAACAGCACCACGCCGCTGCCAGCCTCGGCAACCGCGGCCATGGCGGCGCGCAGGCTCCAGCGGCCCGGTTGCTTGACCATCAACAGGTCGCGCAGCGGGTCCATGTTGTGCACCCGAACCAGCGTTGGCTCTTCGGCGCAGACAGTGCCCAGGGTCAGTGCCATGTGCACGTCGCCTTCCACGGAATCACGATAGGTCACCAGGTTGAATTGGCCCAGTTCGCTGTCCAGTGGCTGCTCGGCAATCCGCTGAACGGTACGTTCGTGGATCATCCGGTAGTGGATCAGGTCAGCGATGGTGCCGATCTTGATGTCGTGTTCAGCGGCGAACGCTTCCAGTTCAGCACGACGGGACATGGTGCCGTCGTCGTTCATCACTTCGCAGATCACGCCGCTCGGCTCGAAACCGGCCATGCGCGCCAGGTCACAGGCCGCTTCAGTGTGGCCTGCGCGAGCGAGGGTGCCGCCGGCCTGGGCCATCAGCGGGAAGATGTGACCCGGGCTGACGATGTCTTCAGCCTTGGCGTCTTTGGCGGCAGCGGCTTGCACGGTGCGCGCACGATCGGCAGCGGAGATGCCGGTGGTCACGCCTTCGGCGGCTTCGATGGAGACGGTGAACTTGGTGCCGAAACCGGAACCATTGCGTGGCGCCATCAGCGGCAGCTTGAGCAGCTCGCAACGCTCGCGGCTCATCGGCATGCAGATCAAGCCACGGGCGTGCTTGGCCATGAAGTTGATGTGCTCGGGCTTGCAGCACTCGGCGGCCATGATCAGGTCGCCTTCGTTCTCGCGGTCTTCGTCATCCATGAGGATGACCATCTTGCCTTGGCGGATGTCTTCAACCAGTTCTTCGATGCTATTGAGCGCCACAAGGCACCCCCTTGAGTCAGGATTTGAGGTAGCCGTTGGCGGCCAGAAAGCTTTCGGTAATGTTACTGGAAGTCGGTTCTGCGGCCTTGTCACCCAGCAACAGACGCTCCAGGTAACGTGCCAGCAAGTCGACTTCCAGATTCACCCGGCGACCTGGCTGGTACGACGCCATGATGGTTTCGCTCAGGGTATGCGGGATGATCGTCAGCATAAATTCGGCGCCATCGACCGCGTTCACGGTCAGGCTGGTGCCGTCGACGGTGATCGAGCCTTTATGGGCGATGTACTTGGCCAGTTCTTTCGGCGCACGGATGCGGAATTCCACGGCACGCGCGTTTTCGGTGCGGGCAACCACTTCACCCACGCCATCGACGTGACCGCTGACCAGATGCCCGCCGAGGCGAGTGGTCGGGGTCAGGGCTTTTTCCAGGTTCACCGGGCTGCCGCTTTTAAGGTCGTTCATGGCGGTGCAGTCGAGGGTTTCGCGGCTGACGTCGGCGGCAAAGCCGTTGCCCGGCAGTTCAACCGCCGTCAGGCACACGCCGTTGACCGCGATGCTGTCACCCAGCTTGACGTCGCTCAGGTCGAGCTTGCCGGTTTCTACGTGGACCCGCACATCTCCGCCTTTTGGGGTCAATGCACGAATACTGCCGATGGATTCGATAATGCCGGTAAACATGGAGTCCTCCTCGAGAACAAAGCCGTCGCTAGGCTGCGGCCAGGAATTATACGCTCGCGGCTGGCGAAGGAATGGCTGTGACCCGCCAGTCATCGCCAACCGCGCGAATTTCGGTGATTTTAAGCTCGGGCGCATCCTTCATTTGCGCGAGCGGCCAGTCGAGCAGCGGTCGCGCCGAAGAACCCAGAAACTTGCCGGCGATGAAAATCTGGAACTCATCCACCAGGCCTTGCTGAGCGAATGCGCCCGCCAGGCGCGGGCCGGCTTCGACCAACACCTCATTGACGCCACGGGCGGCGAGCTCGACCAGCAATTGCCGCAGATCGACCTGACCATCGTAGCCGGGCACGATCAGGCATTCCGGGCCGTTGGCGTACTGTTCTTCCACTGCCACGCAGGTGGCGACCAGCGCCGGGCCGGCCTTGAAGAACGGCGCATCCAGCGGCACCCGCAGGCGACCATCGATCAATACGCGCAGCGGCGGACGGCTCATGGCCAACGCGGTTTGCTGCGCATCCAGGCCCAACTCGTCAGCGCGCACGGTCAGACGGGCGTTGTCCGCCAGTACCGTGTCGGCGCCGGTCAGCACCACGCTGGCCTGGGCACGCAGCCGCTGCACCGCGGAACGCGCGGCGGGACCGGTGATCCACTGGCTCTCGCCGCTTTCCATCGCGGTGCGACCGTCCAGGCTCATGGCCAACTTGACCCGCACGAACGGCAAGCCGTGTTCCATGCGCTTAAGGAAGCCTTCGTTGAGCTTGCGCGCTTCGCCTTCCAGCACGCCGCTTTCGGCGGCGATACCGGCTTGGGCCAGACGTTGCAGACCGCGACCGGCGACGTCCGGGTTCGGGTCCTGCATCGCCGCGACCACACGGGCAACCCCGGCAGTCACCAGCGCATCGGCGCAGGGCGGCGTGCGGCCGTGATGGCTGCAAGGCTCAAGTGTCACGTAGGCCGTGGCGCCCCGGGCCAATTCACCGGCGGCGCGCAAGGCGTGGACTTCGGCGTGAGGCTCACCGGCGCGCTCATGCCAGCCTTCACCGACAATCTGCCCGTCACGCACAATCACACAGCCGACCCGCGGGTTGGGATGCGTCGTGTAATGACCTTTGCGCGCCAGTTCCAGCGCGCGGGCCATGTAATGGGCGTCGAGGATGGCGAGTTCGGCGGGTGTGCTCATTCTTTCACCGGCTCACGGGCCAGGCGATCGATCTCTTCGCGGAACTCGTTGAGGTCCTGGAAGCGGCGATACACCGAAGCGAAGCGGATATAGGCGACTTCGTCGAGCTTTTGCAGCTCGGCCATCACCAGTTCACCGACCACGAGGGATTTGACCTCGCGTTCGCCAGTGGCGCGCAGTTTGTGTTTGATGTGCACCAGCGACGATTCGAGGCGCTCGACACTCACCGGGCGCTTCTCCAGCGCGCGCTGCATACCGGCACGCAGTTTTTCTTCGTCGAACGGCTGGCGACTGCCGTCGGTTTTGATCAGGCGCGGCAACACCAGTTCGGCGGTCTCAAACGTCGTGAAACGCTCGCCGCAGGCCAGGCATTCACGCCGGCGGCGCACCTGTTCGCCCTCGGCGACCAGACGCGAGTCGATGACCTTGGTGTCGTTGGCACCGCAGAAGGGACAGTGCATGGTGGCAGGCAACAAAAAAAGGGAGGGCCATGGTAGCGCATCCCGGTGGCAAGACAAGCCATAGGGTTTGCGGTATACAGTCGGCTATAGCGCTTGATCCATGGATTTCATCTTGCTGGAGCCATAAATGTCCTTAAGACCGCTCGTTTTGCTCAGTCTTTTCAGCCTGCTGGTGGCCTGCGGCAGCGATGCGCCCAAGCCCCAGCCACCGACACCCGGCCCGGCACCGCAAGCTGCGCAGAAAAAAGCGCAGGAGTCGGCCAACCTCGGACCGCTGCCGGCGTATCAACGCGAGTTGAGCGGCACCCTGCAAGGCGTGCCGGCCGGCGCCGAAGTCGAACTGGCGTTGCTGGTGATCGACGAGAAAGATCGCCCGCAGCAATTGCTCGCCAGTTCCAGCCTGATCGGCACCAATCAAGTGTTGCCGTTTCATTTACGCTTCAACCCGGACTCCTTCCCGAGCGGTGCCCGCGTTGAACTGCGCGGCCGCGCCAGCCAGTCCGGCCAGCTGATTTTGCATCTGCCGTCGCAGGTCATTTCGCAGCCAACGACACAGGCACTGGGTCAGCTGCAATTTGTCAAAGCACCATGATTGCACCGCTCGACCTGCAACAGGCCTTGGGTGAACTGCTGGGTGATGCGCAGCTTGTCCCTGTTGCATTGCCCGATACCGACCTGAAGCTCTGGCTGATCGACGGCGACAACATGGACCGTGCGTTCAGCCCTGAAGAAACCCGACGGATTCTGCATGAGCCGCCGTACTGGAGTTTCTGCTGGGCCAGCGGCCTGGCGGTGGCGCGCTATCTCGTCGAATTCCCCGAGTGGGTCAAAGGCAAGCGGGTACTGGACTTCGGCGCGGGTTCGGGTATCGCGGGAATTGCCGCGGTGAAAGCCGGCGCCCTCGAAGTTGTGGCCTGTGATCTCGATCCGCTGGCCATTGCCGCGTGCCGGGCGAATGCCGAACTCAATGACGTACAGCTCAACTATTCGGCAGATTTTTTCGCCGAGGCCGACCGGTTCGATCTGATTCTGGTAGCGGACGTGCTGTACGACCGGGCGAATTTGCCCTTGCTCGATGAGTTTTTAACGCGCGGCAATGAGGCGCTGGTGGCCGACTCGCGTGTCAGGGATTTTCGCCACCCGTTGTATCAACGCATCGAAATGCTGGAAGCGATGACCCTGCCGGATCTGGCCGAACCCGAAGAGTTTCGGCATGTGAGCCTCTACCACGCGCGGCGTGCCTAGCCTTATAGTTGCCCCATTCACGCTTTTACGAGATCCCCCATGAGTCAGGAAACGCCGTACATCTTCGACGCCACGACTGCCGATTTCGACCAGTCGGTGATCGAGAACTCCTTCCACAAACCGGTGCTGGTGGATTTCTGGGCCGAATGGTGTGCGCCCTGCAAAGTGCTGATGCCGATGCTGCAGACCATCGCCGAAAGCTATCGGGGCGAGTTGCTGCTGGCCAAGGTCAACTGCGACCTGGAACAAGACATCGTTGCCCGTTTCGGTATTCGCAGCCTGCCGACCGTGGTGCTGTTCAAGGATGGCCAACCGGTTGACGGTTTTGCCGGTGCGCAACCGGAATCCGCCGTGCGCACGATGCTTGAGCCTCACGTACAAATGCCGCCTCCGGCCGCCACCGACCCGTTCGAGCAGGCTCAGGCGTTGTTCGATGACAGTCGTTTCGCCGACGCCGAAGCCGTGCTCAAAGTGCTGCTGGGCGAAGACAACACCAATGCCAAAGCACTGATCCTCTACGCCCGCTGCCTCACCGAGCGTGGCGAGTTGGGTGAAGCGCAAACCGTGCTCGACGCGGTCAAGAGCGATGAACACAAAGCGGCCCTGGCCGGCGCCAAGGCGCAGATCCAGTTTCTCGGCCAGGCCAAGGACCTGCCGGATGCGGCGGACCTGAAAGCACGGCTGGCGAAAAACCCGCTGGATGATGAAGCCGTGTATCAGCTGGCGGTTCAGCAATTGGCTCGCCAGCAGTACGAAGCGGCCCTGGATGCGTTGCTCAAGCTGTTCATCCGCAATCGCAGCTACAGCGAAGGCTTGCCGCACAAGACCTTGCTGCAAGTGTTCGAACTGCTGGGCAATGACCACCCGCTGGTGACTACGTACCGTCGCAAACTGTTTGCCGCGCTGTATTAAGTCACCTTGTAGGAGCACGGCTTGCCGGCGATGGCGTCCTAAAGTTCGCCCTCGCGAGCAAGCTCAGCTCCTACCTGGCGCTTGCCAGCTGTAGAGCGGCGTATCCCCGCCGCTCGACACCTTCACATCGGCACTATGGCGCAAGCGCACCAACAGGCGTTTGCCCGACGCCGCACTACCGGTCAGCCCTTCCAGTTGTTCGAGCAGTTCCGGCCCGCTCATTTGTCCGGCCTTGCGCAACAAGTCCTTGGCGATCTGCCACAGCGCATCATCCTGATTCAGTGGTTTGGCCGCAGCCGCGCTAGCCTCGGGCTTGCTCACCTGCAACTGCGCACCGAGCCGTGCCCAATCACCGTCATCCATCTCCAGCGTCAAATCCACCGGCCAGTCGCCGATGCTTCCGCGTATTCGCAACATGAGTCTGCTCCTGCACATTTCTGACTTGCATGCTCCCATGGGACTTGTGCAACGCCAAGCAGGCGGTCAAACTCTCCACGCTTACGTTATAAGATTACATAACAAATTATTCATCTTACTGCCGGAGACCCACCATGCACCGTCTGCTGCTCGCTTTGCCGTTTGCCTTGTTGCCATTGGCCGCCGCCCACGCCGCCGAGGAGCATGATCACGAGCACGGCAGCCTTGGCGCTCACGAACATGGTGTCGCGCGCTTGAACACGGCGCTGGACGGCCAGACCCTGGAGCTTGAACTGGAGAGCCCGGCGATGAACCTGGTGGGCTTCGAACACGCGGCCATCACCGACGCCGATAAAGCCAAGGTCGCTGCGGCCCGGGCACAGTTGGAGAAACCGCTGGCGCTGTTCAATCTGCCGAAAGCCGCCGGTTGCGTAGTCGCCATGCAGGAACTGGAAAGCCCGTTGTTCGGCGACAAACCCGACGCCGATGATGATCACGACGAAGATGAAACGGACAAGGACGGTCATGAACATCATCACGACCACAGCGAGATCCACGCTCATTACCAATTCACCTGCGCAGCTCCGGGCGCACTGAAGCACCTCGACCTGGCAACTATTTTCAACACGTTCCCGGCGACCCAGAAAATTCAGGTACAACTGATCAGCCCGAGCGGCCAGCAAGGCGTCGAAGTAACTGCGAAGACGGCGCCCCTGAAATTCTGAATCCACCCCGATCCTGTAGGAGCAAGGCTTGCCCGCGATAAAGACGCCGCAGGTTTCGATTAGACCGCGTCATCGTTCATCGCGGACAAGCCATGCACCTACAGATCATCAACACCCATGAAATCGGCGCTATGACCCAAGCACTCATCGAACTGTCCGACCTGGGCTTCAGCTGGCCCGGTCACCCGCCGTTGCTGGACATCCCGGCGTTTCGCCTGGAGCCTGGCGAAACCCTGTTCCTCAAAGGCCCGAGCGGCAGTGGCAAAACCACTCTGCTGGGCCTGCTCGGTGGCGTGCAGAAACCTGATCGCGGCAGCATTCGCCTGCTCGGCCAGGAATTGACCGAACTCGGTGCCGGCGCCCGCGACCGCTTCCGCGTCGACCACACCGGTTACATCTTCCAGCAATTCAATTTGCTGCCATTCCTGTCGGTGCGCGAGAACGTCGAACTGCCCTGCCACTTCTCCAAATTGCGCGCCGAACGGGCGAAACAGCGCCACGGCAGCGTCGATCAGGCCGCGGCCACCCTCCTCGCCCATTTGGGTTTGAAGGATGAAAGCATCCTCAGCCGCCGCGCCGACTCGCTGTCCATCGGTCAGCAACAACGCGTGGCCGCGGCACGAGCGCTGATCGGCCAGCCGGAACTGGTCATCGCCGATGAGCCGACGTCGGCGCTGGACTACGACGCCCGGGAAAACTTCATTCGCCTGTTGTTCGCCGAATGCCGAGAAGCCGGGTCGAGCCTGTTGTTTGTCAGCCACGACCAGAGCCTCGCGCCGCTGTTCGATCGCAACCTGTCGCTGGCCGAGCTCAATCGCGCCGCCACCCCGTCCGAGGTCTGAGATGTATTTGTTTCGTCTAGCCATGGCCAGTCTGGCTAACCGGCGCTTCACCGCGATTCTCACCGCGTTCGCCATCGCCCTGTCGGTGTGCCTGCTGTTGGCGGTCGAGCGCGTGCGCACCGAAGCCAAAGCCAGTTTTGCCAGCACCATCAGCGGCACCGACCTGATCGTCGGCGCGCGCTCCGGTTCGGTGAACCTGTTGCTCTACTCGGTGTTTCGCATCGGCAATGCCACCAACAATATTCGCTGGGACAGTTTCGAACACTTCGCCAACAACCCGAAAGTGAAGTGGGCGATTCCAATGTCCCTCGGCGACTCCCATCGCGGCTACCGGGTGATGGGCACCACCGAGGCGTACTTCGAGCATTACCAGTACGGCCATCAGCAACACCTGGAACTGGCCGACGGCCGCGCTTTCGCCACCGACCCGTTTGAAGTAGTACTCGGCGCCGAAGTCGCGGATGCGCTGCACTACAAACTCGGCGACAAACTGGTGTTGGCCCACGGCGTGGCGGTGATCAGCCTGGTCAAGCACGACGACAAACCGTTCACCGTGGTCGGCATCCTCAAACGCACTGGCACGCCCGTGGACCGCACGTTGCACATCAGCCTTGGCGGCATGGAGGCGATCCATGTCGACTGGCACAACGGCGTGCCGGCGCAAGGAAAAGGCCGAATCAGTGCCGATCAGGCACGCAACATGGACCTCACGCCGCAAGCGATCACCGCGTTCATGCTCGGCCTCAACAGCAAGATTTCGACCTTTGCGTTGCAACGTGAAATCAACGAATTCCGTGGTGAACCGATGCTGGCGATCCTGCCCGGCGTGGCGCTTCAAGAGCTGTGGAGTTTGATGAGCACGGCGGAAAAAGCCTTGTTCGTGGTTTCACTGTTCGTGGTGCTGACCGGGTTGATCGGCATGCTCACGGCGATTCTCACCAGCCTGAATGAACGTCGCCGCGAGATGGCGATTCTGCGCTCGGTCGGCGCCCGGCCTTGGCACATCGCGACCTTGCTGGTGCTCGAGGCCTTTGCCTTGGCGCTGTCCGGGGTGATTGCCGGCGTGGCGCTGCTGTATGTGTGCATCGCCGCCGCCCAGGGTTACGTGCAAGCCAATTACGGTTTGTACCTGCCGCTGGCGTGGCCGAGCGAGTATGAATGGACGCTGCTCGGTGGCATCCTGATCGCCGCTTTGTTGATGGGCAGCGTGCCGGCCTGGCGCGCGTATCGCCAATCGTTGGCCGATGGCCTGTCGATCCGACTATGAGGACGTTGAACATGCCCCGCGCCTTGCTTGCGCTGCTGATGCTGGTCGCCCTGCCCCTGTGGGCGGCCGAGCCGAAAGACCTGACCTGGTCGGAAATGATCCCGCCGGACGCCGCGCCGGAAGTGCCGAACATGACGCCGCTGCACGACTTGTCGCAGATGAGCAGCACGCTGTCTGCCGAGTCAGCGCCCGCCGCCAAGCAGGACATGCCCAATGCGCCGGTGGTGAACAGCCTTGATGGCCAGAACATTCGCCTGCCGGGCTACATCGTGCCGCTGGAAGTCGGTGAAGACGGGCGTACCACCGAGTTTTTGCTGGTGCCGTATTTCGGCGCCTGCATCCATGTGCCGCCACCACCGTCAAACCAGATCGTGCATGTAAAAAGCGAAGTCGGCGTGAAGCTTGATGAGCTGTATCAGCCGTACTGGATCGAGGGCGCGATGCAGGTCAAGGCGTCGACCAGTGAGCTGGCGGATGCCGGGTATCAGATGGAAGCGGACAAGATTTATGTGTATGAATTGCCCGAATGAATCCGGTAATTCTGAGTCACTCACAAGGGTGCGACGATTCGACTTGACCGCGATGGGGCTATCAAATTCACCACAAAACCCGGTCATCACAGTTTCATTGAGCTGAATCAAAAGACCGTATCAGGCAGCTTTGTACCATTGGACATCAAAAATTTTTAACGTCCTTTGGAGCCTCCCATGCACAAGTCTTTGCTCAGTGCCTCGCTGATTACCCTCGCGCTCGCCACCCCGCTCGCCCACGCCTTCGAGGCAGGCGATATCCTGATTCGTGCCGGTGCAATCACCGTCAACCCTAAAGCCGACAGCTCCAGCGTCAAGGTCGACCAGGGCCCGTTGGCCGGTACCAACCTGGGTGGCAAGGCCACCATGGACAGCGACACGCAACTGGGCCTGAACTTTGCCTACATGCTGGACAGCCACTGGGGGATCGAGCTGTTGGCGGCCACTCCGTTCGAGCATGACGTGAAACTCAAAGGCACTGCCCTGGGCTCAGCGGCCAACGGTAAACTCGGCACTCTGAAACACCTGCCACCGACCTTGAGCGTCGTGTACTACCCGCTGGACCCGAAGTCCGCTTTCCAGCCGTACCTCGGCGCCGGTATCAACTACACCGTGATCTACGACGAACACGTCGGCAGCGAAGCGCAGGCCAAGGGCTTCAGCAACTTCGAAGCGGATAACTCCTGGGGCATGGCGTTCCAGGTCGGCGCCGATTACATGATCACCGACAACATCTTGCTCAACGCCCAGGTGCGCTACATCGACATCGACACCACTGCGACCGTGGAAAACAACGGGATTGCGCCGGGCACTCGGGCCAAGGTCGACGTGGATGTAGACCCGTTCGTCTACATGGTAGGCCTGGGCTACAAGTTCTAAAGGTACATTCACGTGGTGGTGAATCGATCGCTCCCATGCTCTGCGTGGGAACGATCAGCAACAAAAAAGGCGCCTTAACAGGCGCCTTTTCTATTGGCTATCGTCCCAGCAACCGGGCCAATCCAACACTCATCGGTGTTTGCCCGGGTACGACAAAACGCTCCAGCAAACGCCGGTTACTCGCTCGCGAATGACGGATGTCACCGGAACGTGCCGGGCCAAAGCTCACGGGGGGCAGCTGGCCCACCACCGTCTCAAGGGCTTCGAGCATTTGCTTGAGACTGGTCGCCTGGTTCCAGCCGACATTCACCGCGCCGACTTCAACCTGCGGCATTTCGATGGCTTGCACCAGCAGGTCCACCAGATCCTCGACGTAAACGAAATCACGCGTCTGCTCGCCGTCACCGAAAACAGTGATCGGCAGGCCATTTTGCGCCCGCTCGCTGAAAATACTGATCACCCCGGAATACGGCGAGGACGGGTCCTGACGCGGGCCGAAAATGTTGAAGAAGCGGAAAATCACCGGTTCCAGCGCATGCTGGCGGCGGTAGAAATCGAAGTAGTGCTCACTCGCCAACTTGTCCGACGCGTAGGGCGTCAAGGGCGCCTTGGGGGTGTCCTCATCGATCGATTCACCTTCGCCATTGTTGCCGTAGACCGCTGCGCTGGAAGCGAACAGCACGCGTTTGACGCCTGCCTGGCGCATGGCTTCGCAGACATTCAGCGAGCCGACGAAGTTGCTCTGATGAGTCTTCACCGGATCATCCACCGACGCTTGCACCGAGGCCACTGCCGCCAAGTGCGCCACCGCGCTGCAACCGACCATCGCCTGAGCCACGAGCGACGCATCGGCGACATCACCGACAATCAATTCCAGGTTGGGGTTATCCATCGGCAGGTTGCTGCGTTTGCCGGTGGACAAGTCATCGAGAATGCGCACCGAATGCCCTTTGGCGAGCAAGGCATCGGTCAGGTGCGAACCGATAAAACCGGCGCCGCCGGTGATAAAAACAGGGCCGTCAGCCATGGCGATAAAACCTGTCCAGTAAGCCCGGAAGTGCCGCGCGCCAGGCGCGTGGCTTGATCCCGAACGTGTGCAAAATTTTCTTGCAGGCCAGCACCGCGTGTTGTGGCTCTTCGGCGGCGTCCGGTCGTGCGGCGTGAGCCTGGGCCGTCGGCGCTTCGATGGCCAACGGATGCAGGCTGCGTGCTTCAGTCAGGATGGCCTGCCCCAGCGCCAGCGGCGTGGTCGCCTCATGCCCGGCGTAATGATAGGTGCCCCACAGCGGCGCTGCACAATCGAGTTGTTTGAGCACCGAAATGATCACGCGGGCTGCATCGTCGACCGGAGTCGGGTTGCCCCGGCGGTCGTCGGCCAACAACAGTTCGTCAGGCGTTTCCGCTCGTGCAAGGAAGCGCCCGAGCGTGCCGTCAGGGCTGTCATCGAGCAACCAGCCAAAACGCAGCAGTACGTGCTGTGGACAGGTTGCGCGAACGCTTTGTTCGATGCGCCACAGTGACTGACCGCGTAGCCCCAGAGGAACCGGCTCATCTTTTTCGCTGTAGGCGGTGGCACGCGAGCCATCAAACACACGATAGCTCGAGGGTTGCAGCAGAACGATGTTGTGATGCTGGCACAGTTCGGCCAGACGCTCGATCGACCGCTCCTGCCCGGCCAGACGCACTTCGCTGACCGTCTCTGCCTGAAACCAGTCGAAGTAGTAGGCGAGATTGATCAACGCGTCCGGGCGGGTGTCGTCGAGCAGTTGCGTCAGGCTCGCGGCATCCCAGCCGTCTTGCGGGGGGCGGGGGGCGAGGAAACCGATGTCTTCCTCCGCACCGAGGCGAATCAGCGCCTGCCCAAGGGCATTTCCGCCGCCCAGTAACATAAGGCGCATTCGCATAGAGTCAGCAGGCCCAGTCTGATTGGAACGATGGCTTTATCGACAATGCCCGCAGGCAATGCCGTTGATAGTTGCCGGAATCGTTGCATTTTGCGGGTTTAGTGCGCAACCGTCATCCGTAAAGTGTAGATGCCCGGGATTTGTGCCGCCGGTGATGGCCCCTTCGCGGGCAAGCCCGCTCCCACAGGGATCTCCTATGAATACAAAATTTATGAACAACAGAAACCACTGTGGGAGCGGGCTTGCCCGCGATGAGGCCCTCAGGCTCGGCGAAGGGCTTGAATGGTACTTGCATCTGAACCACCCCACCCGCATAAATTACCCCATGAATCTGCCCATTCCCACGGACGCTGCACTGGCAGGCTTCCACCCCGCCGTCAGCGCCTGGTTCAGCAGCACCTTCCCGACGGTCACCGCCGCCCAGGCCCGGGCGTGGCCGTTGATCCGTCAGCGCCGCTCGACCCTGATCGCCGCGCCCACCGGATCTGGCAAAACCCTCACCGCTTTCCTCGCGGTCATCGACGACCTGGTTCACCGGGGCCTGGAAACCGACGACGGGCTGCCAGACGAAACCCTGGTGGTCTATGTCTCGCCGCTCAAGGCGTTGTCCAACGACATCCAGATCAACCTGCAAGACCCGCTCGCCGGGATCACCGAGCAACTGCGCGTGATGGGCCTGCCCCCCTTGCAGATCAACACCGCCGTGCGCACCGGCGATACACCGCAAAAAGATCGCTCGGCCATGCGCAAGACCGCACCGCACATTCTGGTGACCACGCCAGAATCCCTTTACGTGCTGCTCGGCTCCGATTCCGGCCGACAAATGCTCGGCACCACGCGCACGGTCATTGTCGATGAAATTCACGCCATCGCCGCCAGTAAACGCGGCAGCCACCTGGCCTTGAGCCTTGAGCGATTGCAGGCGCTGTGCGCAGATCCGCTGGTGCGCATTGGTCTGTCAGCCACGCAAAAACCCATCGAAGCGGTGTCGCGTTTTCTGGTGGGCCGTGACCGCCCTTGCGAGATCGTCGACATCGGCCACGCCCGTCCACGGGACCTGGACATCGAAGTGCCACCGGTGCCGCTATCGGCGGTCATGGCCAATGATGTGTGGGAGCTGGTCTATGACCGCCTCGCCGCCCTCGCCCGCGAACACCGGACCACACTGATTTTCGTCAACACCCGGCGACTCGCCGAACGCTTGAGCCGGCACCTGAGCGAACGCCTGGGCAAGGACGCCGTCGCCGCCCACCACGGCAGCCTGGCCAAAGAGTTTCGCCTGGACGCCGAACAACGGCTCAAGCGCGGCGACCTGCAAGTGCTGATCGCCACCGCTTCGCTGGAATTGGGCATCGACATTGGCGACGTAGACCTGGTGTGCCAAATCGCCTCGCCGCGCTCGATTTCAGGGCTTCTGCAACGGGTCGGCCGCTCCGGGCACCAGGTCGGCGGTACGCCCAAGGGCCGTTTGTTTGCCACCACTCGCGACGACCTGATCGAATGCGCCGCCCTGCTCGATTGTGTACGACGCGGTGAACTCGATACGTTGCAGATCCCCGAGGCACCGCTGGACGTGCTCGCCCAGCAAATCATTGCCGAGGTCAGTTGCCAGGAATGGCCGGAACAGGCGCTGCTGGAGATGTTGCGCAACGCCTCGCCCTACGCCGGGCTCGACGAAAAGCACTATCAGGCGCTGCTGCACATGCTTGCCGAGGGTTACAACGGTCGTCAGGGTATCCGCAGCGCTTACCTGCATCGCGACGCCGTGACCCGTACTTTACGCGGTCGTCGGGGTGCCAAACTGACCGCTGTGACCAGTGGCGGGACTATTCCGGACAACGCCGACTACAGCGTCTTGCTGGAGCCCCAAGGGCTGAACATCGGCAGCGTCAACGAAGACTTTGCGGTGGAAAGCATTGCCGGGGATGTGTTCCAGCTGGGCAATACCTCCTACCGGATCCTGCGGGTCGACACTGGCAAGGTCCGGGTCGAAGACGCTCAGGGGCAACCGCCGACCATTCCGTTCTGGCTCGGTGAAGCGCCCGGTCGCAGCGCCGAACTGTCCTTTGCCGTCGCTCGCTTGCAGGCGCACCTCGACGACCTGCTCGGCGCTACACCGGGCCATCTGCAACCGGCCCTCGACTGGCTGACCGACACCCTCGGCCTCAACCTCGACAGCGCCGGGCAACTGGTGGATTACCTCGCCCGAGCGCGCCTGACGCTCGGCGCCCTGCCGTCACAAGACACGCTGCTGATGGAGCGGTTTTTCGACGAGTCCGGCGGTACACAACTGATCATCCACACGCCGTTCGGCAGCCGCATCAACCGGGCCTGGGGCCTGGCCCTGCGCAAACGCTTCTGCCGCACCTTCAACTTCGAATTGCAGGCCGCCGCCAGCGAAGACGCCATTGTCCTGTCGCTGTCCACCAGCCACAGTTTCGAACTCGACGATGTCTGGCGCTACCTGCATAGCAACAGCGCCGAGCACATCCTGATTCAAGCAGTGCTCGATGCGCCGTTGTTCGGTGTGCGCTGGCGCTGGAATGCCGGCGTCGCCCTGGCATTGCCGCGCTACAGTGGCGGACGCAAAGTCGCGCCGCAGATCCAGCGGATGAAAAGCGAAGACTTGATTGCCAGCGTCTTCCCCGACCAGATTGCCTGCGTGGAAAACCTCGCCGGCGAGCGCGAAATTCCCGACCATCCGCTGGTGGAGCAAACCCTCGACGATTGCCTGCACGAGGCGATGGACAGTGACGGCTGGCTGGCGCTGCTGCGGCGCATGGAACGCGGTGATGTGCGGCTGATCAGCCGTGACTTGCCGGCGCCCTCCCCTTTGGCGGCCGAAATCCTCAGCGCCCGGCCCTACACTTTTCTCGACGATGCGCCGCTGGAAGAACGCCGCACGCAAGCGGTGCTCAACCGTCGCTGGACCGACCCGCAATCCACTGACGACCTCGGCGCGCTGGATGCCGAGGCGATTCAAGCGGTGCGCGATGAGGCTTGGCCGACACCTTCCGGCATCGATGAGATGCACGAGGCATTGATGAGCCTGGCGTGCATCACCGACGCGGAAGCGCAGGCCAATCCGCACTGGCTCGATTGGCTGAACGCCTTGGCCGACAGCGGTCGCGCCAGCCTTTTGCGGATCAACGCCGGGCAATCGTTGTGGCTGGCACTGGAGCGACTCACCTGTTTCAAATCGATTTATCCACAGGCCACGTTGTTGCCGGCACTGCAAGCGCTACCCGGCTTCGATGAAGTCTGGGAGCCCGACGAAGCGATGCATGAAGTGATTCGCGCGCGGCTCAGCGCCTTCGGGCCGTTACCGCTCGACGCCATTGCCGAACCGCTTGGATTGACAGTGAATCAAGTCACCCAGGCCTTGGCCCAACTGGAACGCGAAGGCTATGTATTGCGCGGTCGCTTCACACCCGGCGCCAGTGTGGAGCAATGGTGCGAACGGCATCTGCTGGCACGAATTCACCGCTACACGGTCAAGCGTCTGCGTCGGGAAATCGAGCCGGTGGCGTTGCAGGACTTCATGCGTTTTCTGTTCGACTGGCAGCACCTGTCGGCGGCGACTCAAGGCCAGGGCAGTGCCGTATTGCCGGCGATCATCAGTCAGTTCGAAGGCTACCCGGCCGCTGCGTCAGCCTGGGACAGCGATATGTTGCCCGGACGTATCAAAGACTATTCGCCGGGCTGGCTGGATGACCTGTGCCGAAGCGGAAAACTCGTCTGGACACGCCTGACCGCTCGCAACAAAGGCGCCAGCACGGCACTGCGCAGCACACCCATTGTGTTGTTGCCGCGCGGCCAGATCGGGTTATGGGTCAGCTTGACCGAGCAGACACCGGTCAGCGAGTTGTCGCCCAAGACGCAAAAGGTCTATGAAGCGCTCAGCCAACATGGCGCGCTGTTTTTCGATGAGTTGATTCATGAAGCGCACCTGTTGCGCTCGGAACTGGAAATCGCCTTGCAGGAATTGGTCGGTGCGGGGCTTGTGAACGCTGACAGCTTCGCCGGGTTGCGGGCGCTGATTACCCCGGCCAGCAAACGCCAGAATCGCAGCAGCCGACGCGGGCGCGGAGCGTTTGTGGGCGGCATGGACGATGCCGGTCGCTGGGCCCTGTTGCGACGCGGGCCTGCCGCGCCGGTTGTGGATAACAAACGCCCGGCGCCCACACCCAACGAAACCCTGGAACACATCGCCATGACCTTGCTGCGGCGCTATGGCGTGGTGTTCTGGCGCTTGCTGGAGCGTGAGGCGGATTGGCTGCCAAGTTGGCGCGAATTGCTGCGCACATTTCACCGACTGGAGGCACGGGGCGAAATACGTGGCGGGCGGTTTGTCAGTGGTCTGGCGGGGGAGCAGTTTGCGCTGCCCGAGGCGATCCCGTTACTGCGCGAAGTACGCCGACGGCCGCATGACGGCAGTTTGATCGCGGTGTGCGGGGTTGACCCGCTGAACCTGGCAGGCACGCTTTTACCGGGCGTGAAAGTGCCGGCGTTGGCGAGTAATCGGTTGGTGTACCGCGATGGATTGCCGGCGGCGGCGGAGATTGCCGGCAAGCAGCATTTCTGGATGGAGCTGGATCAGCAGGCGACTGCTGAATTGCACAACAAACTGATCCGGCATTGATCGTTCCCACGCTCTGCGTGGGAATGCAGCCAGAGACGCTCTGCGTCTCAAGAGTGGACGCGGAGCGTCCGGTGAGGCATTCCCACGCAGAGCGTGGGAACGATCTGTCCTGGTACTACTGGGTACGCGGCTGATCCGGCAGCAACACCGACGAATGCTCCGGCGCCAGCCCGCCCTCTCCCTCATCCACCTGCCGCTGGGGAATAAAAACCTGCTGTGGATAAGTCTGCGCGAAATGCACCCAAGGGCTGTTATCCACAAGCTTTTTCAATCGCTGGTTGAAGGCTCGGCTCACCGCATACTGCCCGCCCGACACCGTACGGAACTGCGCCGTCAGCACCACGCCGTTGAGGTCCATTTTGTCGACCCCGAATACGTCGAGCGGTCCTTGCAGGTTGTACTTGAGAAACGGGTCGTCGCTGATCGAATGCCCGGCCTCGCGAATCAACTCAATCGCCTTGTCGACATCCGTGTCGTAGGTGAACTGCACCGAGAAGAACGCATAAGCAAACTGTCGGGACTGGTTAGTCACCGCCTTGATCTGGCCGAACGGCACCGAGTGCACAAAGCCCTTGCCGTCACGCAGACGCAGGGTGCGGATGGTCAGGCCTTCGACCGTGCCGGCATGCCCGGAATCGAGCACCACCCAATCGCCAATCGACAGGGTGTCTTCGATGATGATGAACAGCCCGGTAATCACATCCTGCACCAGTTGCTGGGAGCCGAAACCGATGGCCAGCCCCACCACCCCGGCGCCGGCCAGAAACGGCGCGACATTGATCCCGAGATTGGCCATGGTGGTGATCGCACAGATCACCACCAGCAGGATTTTGATCGCATTGCGCAGCAGCGGCAGGATGGTTTTCACCCGCGTGCTCGGTTGGCGTGCCGAGCGTTTGCTGACCGGTGGTTTCAGGGCCTCCTGAATCGCCGTGTCGAGCACCACCCAGACCATCCAGGTCATCAGGAAAATCAAGCCGATGCGGCTCAGCGAATCACTGATCGCCCGGCCGACCGAATTGCTCACCGCGAACTCGAAGAGTGACACCCCCCAGATACGTCCCAGGATGTCGATGAACACAATTGCCATGCCGATCCGCAGCAAGGCGTGAGAAAGGCTCAGGAAGCGCTCTTTATAGGCATTGCTGCGCCGTACCGCTTGCTCGCTGCGGGACTTGAACAGGTGATGCAACGTGGTGCTGAGGAACACCGTCGCGATCAACAGAACCGTGGTGAGCAGTGCACTGCGCAACACCTGCTGATTGTCATCGCTGATGCTGACCAGGTTCATGATCGACACCATCACCATCAACAGGATCGGCCAGTACCACAGGCCGGAAAATATCCGCAGCGTCTCGCGCAGTGCAGGCTGACTCTGACGCTGGGCCAACGGCAGAACGCGGATCAGATGCGCGACTGGACGACGCATTTTGATCACCAGCAAACCGAAGGAAATCGACGCCCCCAGCCCGGTCAATACCGCGATGCTGCTGGTGAGATTGCCACCCAGTTGGTGGGCGATTTGCGGGCTGGTCAGGGCATCGCTGATCGCGACCAGAAAGCCGATGCCAAACAGTGGTCGCGGGCTGAATTGACGAAGGATCTGCACCGCCCGGCGCTTGTGCCCGGTGTTGAACAGGACCACCAGCGTCATGACCAGCGAGGCGGCAAAGATCCCGCTGCTGGTGGCATAGGCGAAACACAGCGCCAGCGCCCGCCCGGCTGACACGGGCAGGAAGTGGCTGACAAAAATCGTCAGCGGCAGGCTGACCAGCGCCGGAATGCTGTAAGGCAATGCATAACCGAGCACGGCTTGGCCGCGTTCTCGTGTGAGCAGCAAGCGGTGCTCGCTCAGTCGCTTGGCCAACAACCCGCCGAGCAGCCAGAGCAACGCAAAGACGCCCACCCACACGCCGGACAACAGCAGGAAATCCCCCGCCACGCTCCAGCTGGAACGCGCCGATGGATGATTGACCAGTTGATCCACTTCATCCGCCGCGCGGTCTGCGCGCAGACGCCAGGCGTCGACCAGGCCTTCGTTGAGATCGAGTTTGCCCTGGACCTCATCAATGCTCGAACTGATGGCCCCCAGCAAACCGCCCTGGACCAGCGGTTCCGGGTGAGCCGGTGGCGTCGCGGCGCTGCTGGCCGGCATGCCCGGCAGCGCTGCCGCTTGCAGCCCGACGCTGGTGGTGAACAGAAGTAGCGCCAGCCATATCGCAGTCTTGAACGGATGCAAAACGCAGTGCTCCTTTTAGTGAGTCGATATGAACACGAAAGATCGCAGCCTTCGGCCGCGCCTACAAGCGTAGACCGGCAGGAAGTTTCAGACCTGGCGGTGTATGCGGGGCCAGCCCGATTGCTGCCGTACATCGCCCCCACGTTGGTTATTTTGTGGGCCTGTACCGTCCGTAGTTCCGTCGAAACTTTCTCGCTCGCCCCGCAGTCATCAAAAGACAGGGTTGTTCGAAGACCATCAGGCGGGAGGCGGCATGGCGGCGATTCATGTGGGTAGTTCAGGCTGGCGCTACAGCGTCCCCGGCAAACCGGTGGCCGAAGGCGTGCTGCCATGAACGTTTCCGAGCCGCTTGGCGCCGCCGACGAGCCATCGCCTATCCTCACCGCCGTGCGCAGCTTCACCGTGCTGACGGTCAACACGCACAAAGGGTTTACCGCGCTCAACCGGCGTTTCATCCTCCCGGAGTTGCGTGAAGCGGTGCGCAGCGTGTCCGCCGACGTGGTGTTTTTGCAGGAAGTCCACGGCACCCATGAACAGCATCCGCGGCGCTACAGCGATTGGCCGACGATGCCGCAATACGAATTCCTCGCCGACACCCTGTGGCCGCAGTTTGCCTATGGCCGCAATGCGGTTTACCCGGCGGGCGATCACGGCAATGCGCTGCTGTCGAAATTCCAGATCATTCGCCATGACAACCTCGACGTCTCGATCAGCGGCCATGAAAACCGCGGCATCCTGCATTGCGTGTTGCGCCTGCCCGGTGACGGTCAGGAGGTTCACGCCATTTGCGTGCACCTGGGGCTGCGCGAGACCCATCGCACCGAACAGCTCAAGCTATTGAGCCGACGCCTGGCGCAGTTGCCGGACGATGCTGCGGTGATCGTGGCCGGCGACTTCAATGACTGGCGCCAACGCGCCGATGCGTTGCTCAAACCCTGTGGCTTGCGCGAAGTGTTCGCCGAACATCACGGCAAACCGGCGCGCAGTTTTCCTGCGCGAATGCCGGCACTTCGACTAGACCGCATCTACGTGCGCAACCTCAAGGCCCACCGTCCGCAAGTGCTGGCGGCGCGTCCCTGGTCACACCTTTCCGACCATGCACCGCTGTCGGTGGAGATCGAGCTATGAGCAGCCCATCGATGGAAGAAGCCCGCGTGGAACACGTGTCCACTCCCCCGAAAACCCGAGAGCCCGCCGTGGTCGATGTCGACTATGGCTGGCAAGGCAACAACCGCGTCGAGTTGCTGGAAAACGGTGAGGAGTATTTCCCCAGGGTGTTCGAGGCCATGCGCCAGGCCAAGACGGAAATCCTCTTGGAAACTTTCATCGTGTTCGAGGACAAGGTCGGCAATGAAATGCAGCAAGTGCTGATCGACGCGGCTCGGCGCGGTGTGCGGGTCACGGCCAGCCTCGACGGTTTTGGCTGTGGCGAATTGAGCACCGGGTTTCTGGCCGCATTGAGCGAGGCCGGCGTACACATCCAGATATTCGACCCGGCGCCCAAGCGTCTGGGCATTCGCACCAACTGGTTCCGTCGCCTGCACCGCAAGATTGTCGTGGTCGACGGCGCGGTGGCCTTTATCGGCGGGATCAACTTTTCCGCCGACCATTTGGGCGACTTCGGCCCCGAGGCCAAACAGGATTATTCCGTTGAAGTGCAAGGCCCGGTGGTGGCCGACATTCATCACTTCGCGCTGTTGCAATGCGGTCGCCCGGCCCGGGCCAAATACTGGTGGCAGCGCCGTCGGCAACGGCGATCGGAACTGGCCCTGGACGATCATGACGGCCAGGTTCGCCTGGTGTACCGCGACAATGGCGACCACAGCACCGACATCGAAGAGGTGTATCGGCGGGTGCTGCGCAGTGCCAAACGCCGCGTGGTGATCGCCAACGCCTACTTCTTTCCCGGTTACCGGTTGCTGCGCGAGATCCGTAACGCGGCGCGCCGGGGCGTCGACGTGCGGCTGATTCTGCAAGGTCAACCAGACATGCTGGTGGCCAAACTCGCCGCACGCATGACCTACGACTATTTGCTCAAGTCCGGTGTACAGATTCATGAGTATTGCCAACGGCCGCTGCACGGCAAAGTCGCGTTGGTCGATGAGGATTGGAGCACCGTCGGCTCAAGCAACCTCGACCCGCTGAGCCTGTCGATGAACCTGGAAGCCAACGTATTGATCCGCGACCGCGCGTTCAATCGCACGTTGTTTGAACGCCTTGAACACCTGAGCGACAACCACTGCAAAGCCATGTCCGTCGACACTGCGCCGCGCGGCCGCATCTGGCACATGACGGTCGGCTTTCTGGTGTTCCACTTCCTGCGGCACTTCCCGGCCTGGGCGGGTTGGCTGCCGGCACACAAGCCGCGCCTCAAGCCCTTCACCCAGCCGACCGGGAGCGATCATCATGAGCCACGCTGAAGCGCATTCGGGCAGTCACACCGAGCACCCCGGCAAGTCTCGCTGGAGCCGCTGGAAACGGCCGTTGACGATGCTGTTTTTCCTGGCCCTGATTGTCTTGCTGACGATGCTGGCCGAGCGCCTCGAATGGGACGAAGTGTTCAACACCCTGGCCGATTTCAAGGTGCGAACGCTGGTCATCGCTTCAGGACTGACGCTGCTGAGTTTTCTGGTGTACGCCAGTTTCGACCTGATCGGCCGCACCTACATTCGCCAAAACCTGACGTGGAAACAGATCCTGCCGGTGGGGATCATCAGCTATGCCTTCAACCTCAACCTGAGTGCATGGGTGGGGGGCATCGCCATGCGCTATCGCCTGTATTCACGGTTGGGGGTGAGCAAGGGCAACATCGCGAAAATCCTCGGTTTGAGCCTGGCGACCAACTGGTTCGGCTACATGGTGATTGCCGGCGCGGTGTTCAGCAGCGGACTGGTGCGCATGCCGCCCGGCTGGAAACTGAGCAGTGGCGCATTACAAGGCGTGGGCGTGTTGTTGCTGATTGTGAGCGCGGGTTATCTGGCGGCCTGCCGGTTTTCCAAGCGGCGTGAATGGGCCATTCGCGGGTTGGAAATTGATCTGCCGTCATTGCGCATGGCCGTGCTGCAACTGGCCCTCGGCGCGCTGAACTGGTCGTTGATGGCGGCGGTGATTTTTACCTTGTTGCCGAGCAAGCTCGACTACCCACTGGTGCTGGGTGTGTTGCTGATCAGCGCCATCGCCGGGGTCATCACCCATATTCCGGCGGGGCTTGGCGTGCTGGAGGCCGTGTTCGTGGCGCTGCTGCAACACGAGGTTTCGCGGGGAAGCCTGGTGGCCGGGTTGCTGGCGTACCGGGCGATCTATTTCATCCTGCCGCTGTTGATTACGCTGGTGATGTATCTGGTGGTGGAGGCCAAGGCCAAGTCGTTGCGGATATCGAAGAAACCTTCTTGAGTATGTGGTGAGTCGAAGGCCGCCATCGCGAGCAAGCTCGCTCCCACAGGGGAATGCGTTCCAAATGTGGGAGCGAGCTTGCCCGCGATGGTCTCCAAAACACCGAAGATTTTTCAGCGGGACTGAATAATGCTCAACCGTTCGCCCACCACCATTTCGGTAATCCAGTCCACCAGGATCGAGGTGTACGCCTGCTGCGAAACAGGGTCGCTCAACGCGTGATCGGCACCGTCGATAATCCGGTGGGTCAGCGAGTGAGTCTGCTGACAGGCCGCGCGGTAACTCATGATGGTTGCGTGCGGCACATAGTCGTCCGTCTCGGACTCCACCAGCAGCACATCACCGGTGAATTGCGAACAGGCATGCAGCGCGCGGTTACTGTCGGGACGGATCAGCGTAGCGCGGTAATCGCGCAGATCGGTCTTGTCCAGGTCACGCTTGGGTGTGTGCCATTGATCGTCGCGATACAGCGCCGGCACCCGCAGCGCCAGCCAGCGCACCGGACGCAATGACGTCAGGATCGAGGCCAGGTAACCGCCATAACTGGTGCCGACCACGGCGATGGCCGATGTGTCGAGCGCCGGGTGCGCGAGCAGGCGGTCATACGCCGCCAACAGGTCGCGCAAGTTGTCTTCGCGGGTGACGCGCGTCAGCGGAATACCGGTGCCCCCGGTGTGGCCGCGCAAGTCGAACGTCAGGCACACGCACCCAAGACCGGCGATGCCTTTGGCCCGTTCCAGGTCCCGTTCCTGGCTGCCACCCCACCCGTGCACAAACAGCACGCCGGGAACCTTCGATTTGGGGCTCAGAAAAGTCCCGCTCATCTGTTCATCGTCGATGTCGATCTGAATGGTTTCGCTTCTAGCCGTCATAGGATTTGACCGTTACGTACTTGAGTAGAAAGTCACTGGTTTGCGCTGGCCCGCGATACACCTCGATGGCGTCCGCAGGCAGCGGCTGATCGATGTAGGTTTCGACAGACGACACGCGAATCGCGCGCATCCCCGGATCGTTGACGAAGCTCTGCAACGCCGCCACTTCCGCGCTGCTGGCGCCGCCCATGCGCCAGGATTGTTCCAGCACGCCGCTGCGTTGTTGGCCGTTACAGTCCAGGCCCTGGGCGATGTCGTAGTTGCGCCGTGAGGCATAGAAACCGGGATAGGCCTCGTCCGCAGCGCGGTCGAACACCTGCGCCTGCCGGATCGCCAACCGCACATCGTCAGGCAACGGCAGCTTGAGCAAGTCCTCGTAGTCACCCGGCACCACCAACAGGTTGGAACCGCCATACACCTGCTCGCCCTGAGCATCCTCAGTCAAGTATTGATCACCGCAGTAACTCAGCACGGTGTCGCCGATGAAACTCTGGCCGACGCTGTGGGTGATCACGTTGTCCAGATCCTGTTCCAGCACCACACCTTCGGTGAACAACTTGCTGGCATCGGGCCTGGCGAGGACTTCGTCGAACTGGTCGAGGCTTTCGATCACCTCCTGGCCACGTCCGGCGCAGGCATGTACAGGCTTGAGGCGGATCGGGCCGTTGTAGAGCAAGTGTTCGGCGGCGGGTCGCGCATCGTCGAACGAGAACACGCTGAGGCCGTCCAGCACCACGCTGCGCACGCGCTCGGAAAACAGCGGTGACCAACCTGGCGGGGCGTAGGCATTTTTATTGAGCAAGCCGTGGCTGATGGCTTTGGTGCAGATGAAATCGTGATCGACGTAACCGCCCCACAAATCTTGCGGCCCTTTGACGCCGACTTGCCGGGCGGCATCGGTGCCGACCAGGGTTTGCGTCGGTAGCAGATACAGGTCACGACCGTTGTGCAGTTCCCGATCGAAACTGCCCCCGTACTTGAGGCCCAGAATCTGCGCCAGCCAACGGGCCAGTGCACGATTGGTTTCAACTTCGTGCAAGGGTGCATCCGGGTGCACGGAATGGGCGACCACCAGTTTCCTGCGGTTTGTTGGGGTCATGCGTCCCCCTTCAATCGGCGCTTGATGAGTGTAGAGGGAGAGGTGCAGAGATCAGGCCAAGCGGCGGGCGCCGCCAACAACTTTTAAATCAGATAGTTGCGCAAAGGGTAATGGCACCAGGCCTGTTTTATTCTGCACGACAGCCTGCATTTTGCACGATTCAAACCTGGCGCATGGGCTATGTAATGATCTGGCTACCGTGGGGTTGCTGCCGTCGGTGAGACACCAAACCGTGTCCGGTAATCGCTCGGCGCCAGCCCGGTGATCTTCTTGAAGGTCGAGCGAAACGCACCGGGGTCCTGATAACCCACGGTCCAGGCGATGTGATCGATGGTGCCGTTGGTGAATTCGAGCATCTCCCGGGCCTTGCCGACCCGCAGGTGCTGGCAGTACTCGGTTGGCTTGAGCCCGGTGGCTGCGCGGAATCGGCGCAGGAACGTGCGCTCTTCCAGTCCCGCCCGCTCAGCCATGGCCGTCAGTGACACATCGGTCGCGCCGGTGCTTTGCAGCCAATGCTGGACCTTGAGAATCGACGCATCGCCATGACTGAGAATCGGTGAAAAGTTGCTCCCGCATTCGCTGGCACTGTCGCTGTGTTCCACCACCAGAAACCGCGCCGTGCCGGTCGCAATACTCGGCCCCAGCAAACGGTCGACCAGGCGCAACCCCAACTCGGACCAGGCCATCAGTCCGGCCGTGGTAATCAGGTCGCCGTCATCGACGATGGGCGTGTCAGCCTTGAGTTTGATCGCTGGGTAACGCTCCGCGAAGCGCTTTGGCCGAGGTCCAGTGCGTGGTGGCGCTGCGGCCGTCGAGCAGGCCGCTTTCGGCCAATAGAATGGAGCCTACGCAGACGCCACCGAGCGTCGCGCCGCCCGCGTGTTGCTGGCGAACCCAGTCGAGCAATGCCGGTGGCACCTGGCCTGCGTAAAAACTGGCAATCGACGGCGGGATCAACACAGCCACCAAGGCCGAGTCCGGCGCGGGATGACTGTCGTAGACCCGAACGGGCGCCTGATCGCCCTCTATCCGCCAATGGCTGACTCGCAGCAGCGGCAACTGCGCAGACTGATGCTCGGTGGCGATCCGGTTGGCCACGTCGAACAAATCCGTCAGCCCATGCACCGCCGCCATCTGCGCACCGGGATAAATCAGCACGCCCAGCTCGGCGATTGCCCTTTTTGCATCCATTGTCAGTTTTCCCCCTTCTATTGTCGGTGCGGCCAATCCTCGGACGGCCTGCTAAACCCAATACTTCATCCCACACCCAACAAGCACTTCGAGGAAACAGTCATGGCCAAGCAAGCACTCATCGTAGTTGATATCCAAAACGACTACTTCCCACAAGGCAAATGGCCGCTGGTCGGCGCCGACGCCGCTGCCGATAACGCCGTTCGCCTGCTCAAGGCGTTTCGTGAGGCCGGTGATTCGGTGGTGCACATCCGCCACGAATTCACCTCCGAAGAAGCACCGTTCTTCACCCCGGGCTCCGAAGGCGCAAAGCTGCACCCCAAGGTCCTCAACCAGGCCAATGAGCCGGTGGTCCTCAAGCACTTCGTCAACTCGTTCCGCGAAACCGACCTGAAATCGATCCTAGATGAGCAAGGGGTCAAGGAGCTGGTGGTGGTCGGCAGCATGAGCCACATGTGCGTCGACGGCATCACTCGCGCCGCCAATGACTTCGGCTACGCTGTCACGGTCATCCACGACGCCTGCGCCTCCCGGGACCTGGAGTTCAACGGTGTGACCGTACCGGCTGCCCACGTACACGCCGCCTTCATGTCGGCGCTGGGTTTTGCCTACGCCAAGGTAGTGTCCACCGACGAGTTCCTCGCCGCCAGCTTCTAAATGTAAACGCCCGATTCACGTACTTCATTGGAGATCATCGACATGGCTACTCTGACGACTCGCGAAGGCAACACCCTTTACTACAAGGACTGGGGCAGCGGACAACCGGTGGTGTTCAGCCACGGCTGGCCTTTGAGCGCCGACAGTTGGGAATCGCAGATGCTGCACTTCGCCAACAACGGTTTCCGTGCCATCGCGCATGATCGTCGGGGCCATGGCCGATCGAGCCAGCCGTGGGACGGCAACGACATGGATCACTATGCCGATGACCTGGCCGAGTTGATCGAACACCTGGATTTGAAGGACGTGATTCTTTTCGGCTTTTCTACCGGCGGCGGTGAAGTTGCACGCTACATCGGTCGCCACGGCACACGCCGTCTGGCCAAGGCCGGGCTGATTTCCGCCGTACCGCCGCTGATGCTGAAAACCGAGAGCAATCCCAAAGGCCTGCCGATTGAAGTGTTTGACGGCATCCGTGCGGCGTCTATCGCCGACCGGTCGCAGCTCTACAAGGATGTTGCCAGCGGGCCATTCTTTGGCTTCAACCGCCCCGGCGCCACGTCATCGCAAGGGTTGATCGACTCGTTCTGGATGCAAGGCATGATGGGCGGTCACAAGAACACCCTGGACAGCATCAAGGCCTTCTCGGAAACGGATTTCCGTGACGACCTGAAAAAGTTTGATGTGCCGACCTTGATCATCCACGGCGATGACGACCAGATTGTGCCGATTCAGGCGGCGGGGCTTGAGAGCAAGCGATTGATCGAGCATGCCGAGCTGATTGTGTATCCGGGAGCGCCGCATGGGCTGACGGATACCCATAAAGAGCAAGTGAACGCGGACATGCTGGCCTTCGCCAAAGGCTGAGAAATACTTTGAAATACCACAGGGCCCGCCATGCTGCGGGCCTTTTGGCGTATGGCCGAAAAAACTCACGCGTGAGCCATTGATGACGCTGTATTTTGGGCGTAGGGTTTCTCACGCGTGAGATGTTCACAACGGAGTCACTGCCATGCAAAGCCGCTCCCCGTCAGGTTCGCCTGTCGAGCCTGCTGCATCAAAGAGCCCCAAGGGTGAGCGCTCGAAACCGTCCGCGAAAAAACCATCGAGCTTCTACATGAAGCAGATGCGCGCGGGCCTGGCAGCCGCCGGTTATGTGAAACACGAGACTTGGGTGCTTCCCGAAAACCGAAGCTTGCTCAAGCAGATGGAGCAACAGCTACGCCAACCGATTCTGGCTGGCTCATTCATGTCGGAGAATTACATGAGCGCAGGCAACAACTGGAACATCGATAGCCTCTTCAACGCCCTGAAGGCCCTCGACGAAGTGGTTTCGAACGACATCACCCTTTCCCTTGTTCAAGGCTCCGAGTCCAGCATCAAGCTGGAAATGAACGATTTCGGTGGCTTGCCGATTTACATCGCGGTGGTGGGCGATCAGATCATCGTGGATACCGTGCTGGTCGACGTTGAATCCATCCACGACGTGCCGGCCTTCAACGACGCCGTGTTGCGCAGCCGGGAAATGTTCCCGCTGTCCTCCATCGGTATCGAGTCCATGCCCAACGGCCAGGTCGTTTACAACATGTTCGGCGCGCTGAGTTCCGACTCCAGCCTGACCAACGTGGTGACCGAGGTGAAAACCCTGGTCGACAACGTCCAGCGTGCCAGCGAAGCCTTCGAACGCTTCTTCAAGTAATTATCAGGAAAGGAAGATCCAATGACTCAGTCCATCTGGAGCAAACTGTTCACCGCGCTGCGTGGCGGTGCCAGCGAAGTTGGCGAAGCAATCGTCGACCAACAGGCCCTGCGCATCCTCGACCAGGAAATTCGCGATGCTGACAGCGCGCTGGCCAATGCCAAGCGCGAGCTGGTCACCATCATGGCCAAGCACAAACTGTCGGCCGACCGCGTCAGCGAGTACCACGCCAAAATCAAGGACCTGGAATCCAAGGCCATGGCCGCGATCCAGGCCAACCGCGAAGACCTGGCGATGGAAGTGGCCGAAGCGATTTCGACCCTGACCAACGAACTCGATGTCGAGCAAAAGCAGGCCACCGAATTCGGCGGTTACGCGGACAACATGCGTAAAGACATCACCAAAGCCGAAAACCGCATCAAGAGCCTGCGCCAGCAAGTGGACATGGCCAAGGCCCGCGAAAGCGTGCAGAAAGCCCAGGTCAGCGCCTCCATCGCCAGCGGCGGCGCCAATGGCAAGCTGGAAACCGCCGTCGGCACCCTGAACCGTTTGCAGGCCAAGCAGCAGCAACGCGCTGCAGAACTGGAAGCACAGGACCAACTGGCCGACGCCTCGACTGGCACCGACCTGGAACGCAAACTGCGCGAAGCCGGCATCACGCCGAACGAAGGCAGCGCCAACGCGATCCTGGAACGCCTGAAGCAGAAATCGGCCGAGTAACGCGGTCGGGGCAACACCAAAAACCTTGTGGGAGCGAGCTTGCTCGCGATTGCGGAGCGTCAGCCAACATTGATGTTGAATGACATACCGTCATCGCGAGCAAGCTCGCTCCCACAATGGGAATTGCGTTTCAGTTTTGTCGAGCAGAGGTCAAGGATGGATGCCCTGAAGGGTTTCAAGCTAATCGCCGGCCTGGCCATCTTCATGGTCGCGCTACAAGTGATCAACGCGGCGACCGGCTACAGCCTTATGGCGTTCGGCCTGGTTCCCAGAACCGTGCATGGACTGATGGGCATCGTCACTTCACCTTTTTTGCACGCGTCCTTCTCGCACCTGAGCGCCAACCTGATTGCCTTTTTGGTACTGGGTACGCTGGTGATCGTCGATGGGCTCAATCGGTTCATGACCGTCAGCGCCATCATTATTCTGCTGGGCGGCTCGCTGGTCTGGCTGTTCGGTTTTACCGGCGTACACATTGGCGCCAGCGGTTGGGTTTTCGGGCTGTGGGCGTACATTCTGTCGCGCGCCTGGTTCCAGAAGAGCTGGGGCAACGTTATGACGGCAGGCCTCGTTGCCTTGTTGTATGGCGGATTGGTCTTTGGCTTCCTGCCTCGTCGGGGCATTTCATTCGAAGGGCATCTGTTCGGGGCATTCGCCGGTTTTATTGCAGCCAAGGTACTTCTATCTGCGCCACGCAGCAGGTTTAATGCCGCCCGTTAACGCATTCGGGCACACCGACACCGAGGCGATGACTTCGCCAGGAACGCGTGCCCCACAGAGTCAGGGACGAAATGTCGATATTCCTTTTATTACGCCTGTATGCCTCGTCCCTGTTCCACCGTTTCGGCTGGGCGGGCCTGGTGATTGCGTTGGGCATCCACCTGACCACCGCCTGGCTGGGGCTGGTGTTGCTGGGCGAACATCAGCTCACCACCCCCGCCACGTTTACCTACTTCTATCTCACCACCACGCTGACCGTCGGCTATGGCGACCTCGCGCCGCAGACCTCGGCCGGGCGGATTTTCGTGGCGACCTGGGTCATGCTCGGTGGCATTGCGCTGCTGACAGCGGCGATTGGCAAAACCACCAGCAGTGTTATCGATGCATGGAGAAAAGGCATGAAGGGCAAAGGCGATTTCACCGGCAAGGTCGGCCATACGGTTCTCATCGGCTGGGAAGGCGCGTGCAGCGAACGGGTCATTGAATTGTTGTTGCAGGACGAAACCTCCAACGACAACCTGATCGTGATTTGCGATTGCACCCTTGAAGAAAACCCCATGCCGGGCAAGGCCAGCTTCATCAAAGGTGACAGCCTGTCCTCGGCGGCGTTATTACTGCGCGCCGGTGTTCCGGGTGCCGAGCGCGTGCTGGTGCGAACCCCGTCAGACGATTTGACCCTGGCCACCGTGCTGGCGGTCAATCAACTGAACCCGATCGGGCACGTGGTCGCGCATTTCAATGAAAGCGAAATCGCCGCACTCGCCAGCGCCTACGCCCCCACTCTCGAATGCACCTCAAGCATGGCCATCGAGATGTTGGTGCGCGCCTCTCAGGACCCGGGCTCGTCCATGGTCATCAATGAGTTGCTGTGCGTGGGTGAAGGCGCGACCCAATACCTGATGAAACTGCCCGAAACGTATGAGGCCACCTTTGGTGACCTGTACGCGCAGATGAAAGAACGCCATAACGCCACTCTCATCGGCTATCGCGCCAAAGGCGCCCAACACCCTTCGATCAACCCGCCCAACGCGACACGCGTTGAGGGCGGCGAACTCTTCTACATCGCCTCCACTCGCCTCAAGGAGATCTCCCATGGGATGGTTTAAACAGTTGATGGGGCTTGAGGCCCCGAACGCGAATACCGATTCGAAATGGACCGCCAGTGAAACCCTGCCGGCAGCGGGCCCACTGGGCCTGGGGTTGGGCAAAGGCGTGATGTTCGACACCAGCCTGAAATTGTTGCTCGACGGCAACACCACCGTGACGATTCCGGGTTCCCAGCAGATCTGGAGCAACGGCACCATCGATCTCGGGCAGTCTACCTGGCTCTCGCGCTACTACATGAACGACGAAGAATACTGGCTGCAGGTGCACACCACCGGCGATATCGCCGGGCAGGTCGAGTCGGTGATCCTGTTCAACTACCTCAGCTACATCACCATCAGCAGCGAGGCGGAATTGCGCCGACTGGCCGGCCCGCAAAGCCTGATCGGCTTGCCGACCTACACCCACAACGGCGTCGAATACACCCGCGAATGGGGCACCGAGAATGGCCAGACCGAATTGGTGGCGCTGAGCGAACAGCTGAAAAATCCGGAGGACGCCTACAGCATCGAGCACCGTTCAATGCTGTACGCCCGCGAAACCGGCCTGACCGATCGCCGGGAATTTCTGCTGTTCTCCGTCGAAGAAGACGCTGAAGGCACCATCAGTTTGAGCACGTCGTTGGGTGTCTCGCTGTACACCACCGACCTGAACACTTTTAACAAGGAAGACGTCCATGCTAGAAGCTCTCTCCATCTCTCTGAACCCGGCGGCTGTGCTCGGGTTTGTTTCGTACATCCTCGGCGCCGCGGTGTTGTTCGCGCTGTTCCAGTTCATCTACACCCGCATCACGCCGCACAAAGAGTTCGAACTGATCCGCTCGGGCAACGTGGCGGCCGCCATCGCCCTCGGTGGTGCCATCATTGGTTTCGCCATCCCGGCCAGCAATGTGATTGCCTATTCGATCAGTCTGCTCGACTTCGTTGTCTGGGCCGTCATCGCCGCCTTCGTGCAACTGCTGGCGTTCTTGATGACCAGCCTGGTACTCAAAGGCACCTCGGAGCGCATCAAAAAAGGTGAAATCGCCGCGGGCATTTATGTGGCGGCAGTGGCCATCAGCGTCGGCATGCTCAACGCCGCGTGCATGACCCCTTCCCAGAACTGATCGCGCAGCGGAGATTTCGATGAAACGAAGCAAGTACGTTCAGCTCTCGCTGGCCGCATCGGTCGCCATGGCGATATCCGGTTGCGGGCCAACGGAAAAAACCTACGCGGTGCAGAAGAAGTACAACTTCCAGTCCGTCCAGCAATGCGCCGATGAAAAACTCCCGGTGGACGTCTGCTCCGATGCCTACATGAGTGCCATGGCCGAGCATCGTCGCATTGCCCCGGTGTACGACAACCAGGCCGATTGCGATGCCGATTTTGTCGCCGACTGGTGCCAGCAGGACTCGGCCGGCAAGTTCATCCCCAGGCTGGGCGGCTTCGAGCTGACCGCTGATGGCCAGGTGACGCAATCCCAGGTGGACGCCGCCAAGG
Organism: Pseudomonas sp. S2_F03; assembly: GCF_054668335.1. Taxonomy (NCBI): domain Bacteria; kingdom Pseudomonadati; phylum Pseudomonadota; class Gammaproteobacteria; order Pseudomonadales; family Pseudomonadaceae; genus Pseudomonas; species Pseudomonas sp. S2_F03. The sequence continues at coordinate 2,272,437 of NZ_CP162759.1, forward strand.
CACAACTGCCGGCCTCGGAAGCCAACACCGGCGGCTCGGGGTTTTCTACCAGCAGCCTGCTGACCGGGCTGTTGATCGGCAACATGCTGAGCAACAACCGCAACAGCTATTACTCCCAACCGGTCTACCGCTACCGCGATGATCGCGGCAACTATGGCTCCTCAACCCTCAACCAGCGCATTGCCAACGGTTCGACGTTCAACCGGTCCAACCAGGCGAAGTACGGCGGCAGCGGCAGCTACAGCAACTCCATCAGCAAATCGGCGAGCAAGCCGGTTTCTTCCGTTGCCTCGTCGACGTCGCGTGGCGGTTTCGGCAGCAAGGCCAGCGCACGCAGTGGCTGGGGCGGCGGGTCGAGCAGTTAAGGAAACCGGGCCATGAAGAAGATCCATTGCGCAGAGCGTCATGACTGGAAACAGACCGCCGAAGGTCTCGGCTTTCTGTTCCACACCATCGACGGCGAACCCTATTGGGACGAGAGCGCGTATTACCAGTTCACGCTCAAGCAAATCGAAAACGATCTGGAGGACCCGACCACCGAGATCCATGAGATGTGCATGGACCTGGTGGCCCGCGTGGTTCAGAGCGAGGAGTTGCTGGAACGCCTGAGTATTCCGTCGGCGTTCTACGACATGATTCGCACATCATGGCTTGAAGGTCACCCGCACCTGTATGGGCGCATGGATTTCTCCTACAACGGCACCGGGCCGGCCAAGTTGCTGGAGCTCAACTACGACACGCCGACCAGCCTGTATGAGGCCGCGGCGTTTCAATGGGGCTGGCTGGAGCAATGCATCGAACGCGGCTTGCTGCCCAAGCATGCCGACCAGTTCAATAGCATCGACACCAAACTCCATCAGGCCTTTGCTCAACTGCAGCTCAAACAGCCCTTCTATTTCGCCTCGATGAAACACTCGGTCGAAGACAAGGGCACCACCGACTATTTGCGACTGGTCGCGGAAAAAGTCGGCATAGAATCCCGGCACATCGATATCGAAGACATCGGCCTCACCAGCGACGGACGATTCGTCGATCTCGAAGATCGCTGGATCCCGCACTTGTTCAAGCTGCATGCCTGGGAATTCATTTTCCACGAGCCCTTCGGCGCCGCGATTGCCCAGAGTGACACCCAGTTTTTCGAGCCGGCGTGGAAATCCATCATCTCCAACAAGGGCATCCTGCCGTTGCTGTGGGAGTTCAACAAAGGTCACCCGAACCTGCTCGCCGCTCACCTGGACACGGATCCGAATAAAGCGGTGCCCAAGGGCTGGGTGCGCAAACCGTTCTTCTCCCGTGAAGGCGCCAACATCGAGCTGCAAACGGCCGATGGCCTGATCGTCAAAGAAGATGGGCCCTACACGGATGCGCCGTTTATCCTCCAGGAGTTCGCCCCGCTGCCGAAGTTTGGCGACAGCTATACGCTGATTGGCTCTTGGGTGATTGGCGATCAGGCCGCCGGTATTGGCGTGCGGGAAGACAACAGTTTGATCACCAAGGATTCGAGCCGGTTTTTGCCGCACCTGATACTCGACTGAGCAATACGTCGTGCATAAGAAACCCCGGTGCCGTGCATCGGGCGTTCGTGTGAAAACAGGGCTAAACCAAGGTCAAGACGAGACAACGACAAGACTTACGCCCGAAAAGCCGGATAATGGCGGCCAATTCGTCTAGCCCGTTATTCTGGTAATCCCCCATGGAAATCAAGGTCAACTTTCTCGACAACCTTCGGCTTGAAGCAAAGTTCGATGACTTCACGGTGGTGGCCGACCAGCCTATTCGCTACAAGGGCGATGGCTCGGCACCGGGTCCGTTCGATTACTTTCTGGCTTCGTCGGCGTTGTGTGCGGCTTATTTCGTGAAGTTGTACTGCGACACTCGCAGTATTCCCACCGATAACATCCGCCTGTCGCAGAACAACATTGTTGATCCGGAAAACCGCTACAACCAGATTTTCAAGATTCAGGTCGAGTTGCCGGCAGACATCTCCGACAAGGACCGCCAGGGCATCCTGCGCTCCATCGACCGTTGCACCGTGAAAAAAGTGGTGCAAGCCGGGCCTGAGTTTGTGATCGAAGAAGTGGAAAACCTCGACGCCGATGCCCAGGCGTTGCTGATGCCTGCTTCTAACTCAGAGGCGAGCACTTATATTGCCGGCAAGGACCTGCCGCTGGAGCAGACCATCGCCAACATGTCGGCCATCCTCGCTGACCTGGGCATGAAGATTGAAATCGCTTCGTGGCGCAATATCGTTCCCAACGTGTGGTCGCTGCACATCCGCGATGCGCACTCGCCAATGTGTTTCACCAATGGCAAGGGCACGACCAAAGAAGGCGCGTTGGCGTCGGCACTGGGCGAGTTTATCGAGCGACTCAACTGCAACTTCTTTTACAACGACCAGTTCTGGGGCGAAGACATCGCCAACGCGCCGTTTGTGCATTACCCGGACGAACGCTGGTTCAAGCCTGGTCGCAAAGATGCGCTGCCGACTGAAATTCTCGACGAACACTGCCTGAAGATTTACAACCGGGACGGCGAGCTGCGTGGTTCCCATCTGATCGACACCAACTCGGGCAATGAAGAGCGTGGCATTTGCTCGCTGCCATTCGTGCGTCAGTCGGACGGCGAGGTGGTGTATTTCCCGTCCAACCTGATTGAAAACCTGTTCCTCAGCAACGGCATGAGCGCTGGCAACACGCTGGCCGAAGCCCAGGTGCAGTGCCTGTCGGAGATCTTCGAACGCGCGGTCAAACGCGAAATCATCGAAGGTGAGTTTGCCCTGCCGGATGTGCCAGCCGATGTGTTGGCGAAGTACCCGGGGATTCTCGCCGGGATTCAGGCGCTGGAAGAGCAAGGGTTCCCGGTGCTGGTGAAGGATGCGTCCCTGGGCGGCGAATTCCCGGTGATGTGCGTCACCCTGATGAACCCGCGTACCGGTGGTGTGTTCGCCTCGTTCGGCGCGCACCCAAGCCTGGAAGTGGCACTGGAGCGCAGCCTGACCGAATTGTTGCAGGGCCGTAGCTTCGAAGGCCTCAACGATCTGCCTCAGCCGACATTTGAAGGTCATGCGGTAACGGAGCCGAATAATTTCGTCGAGCACTTCATCGACTCCAGCGGCGTGGTGTCGTGGCGCTTCTTCAGTGCCAAATCAGACTACGAATTCGTGGAGTGGGACTTCTCCGGCCAGGGTGAAAACTCGAATGCCGAGGAAGCCGCGACCCTGTTCGGCATTCTCGAAGGCATGGGCAAGCAAGTGTACATGGCGGTCTACGAGCACATCGGCGCCAAGGCGTGCCGCATCCTGGTGCCGGACTACTCGGAAATCTATCCCGCGGACGATCTGATCTGGGATAACACCAACAAAGCGCTGTTCTTCCGCGCCGATATCCTCAACCTGCATCGTCTGGACGAAGAAGAACTGCAATCGCTGGTTGAGCGTCTGGTGGAAAGTGAGCTGGACGACTACACCGACATCACCAGCTTGATCGGCATCGAATTTGACGACAACACGGCGTGGGGCCAACTGACGATTCTTGAGTTGAAGCTGCTGATTTATCTCGCCTTGCAGCAATATGAAGAGGCGAAAGAGGCGGTGGAAATGTTCCTGCAGTACAACGACAACACGGTTGAGCGCGGCTTGTTCTACCAGGCCATCAATGTGGTGCTGGAAATGAAGCTGGACGAAGACCTGGAACTGGAAGACTACGAGGCCAATTTCCGCCGGATGTTTGGCAACGAGCGCACGGATGCAGCGATCGGCTCGGTGGATGGCAGCGTGCGCTTCCATGGCTTGACGCCGACCAGCATCAAACTGGAGGGGCTCGACAGGCACCTGCGGTTGATCGATAGCTACAAGAAACTGCACTCGGCGCGGGCCAATGTGACCACGTTATCCCGTTAACAGCGCCCACAAAAAAAGCGAAGCCAGATCAATGGCTTCGCTTTTTTTTGTTTACGGTTCTGAAAAAGCTACGGATCAGAACGGGATATCGTCATCAAAGCTGTCGAAATCCGGAGCCGGTTGCGGTGCGGCTTGCTGTGGAGCCGGACGCGACTGTTGTGGCGCCGACTGCTGTGGACGCGGCGCCTGTTGGCGTGGGGCCGGAGCGGATTGCTGGTAGTTGTTGCCACCGCCTTGTTGGTCGCCCTGTTGTGGACGGCCGCCCAGCAGTTGCATGGTGCCTTGCATGTCGACCACGATTTCAGTGGTGTAACGCTTGATACCGTCTTTTTCCCACTCGCGGGTCTGCAGCTTGCCTTCGATGTATACCTGCGAACCTTTACGCAGGTATTCGCCGGCGATTTCGGCAACCTTGCCGAACATCGACACACGGTGCCATTCGGTCTTCTCGACCTTCTGACCGGTTTGCTTGTCGGTCCATTGTTCGCTGGTCGCCAGACTCAGGTTGGTCACGGCGTTGCCATTTGGCAGGTAACGAACTTCAGGATCCTGGCCGCAAGTACCGACCAATATGACTTTGTTAACCCCACGGGCCATTGCGTTCTCCTAGGCTTCGCACGCTGTCGCGGCCGGGTTGTTCACCAGACGCTCAAGCGTGTTGCGATCCAATAATTCTGTGTCCAATTTGATGTAAATGGCGGCTTCATCGGCAACGACAATTGCATCGGTAACCCCAGTAACGGCCTTCAGGCGCTCGATCAGGCCAGCTTCACGAATCGCTTCGGGCGACAACGGCAAGCGCAGGCTCGTCACATAGGGAGGTTCACGCATGGTAACAGCAAAGGCCAACCAAAGTGCAGCCAGCCCGGCACATCCCAGGAATACAACCGACAAACCGCCATGCTGAAACATCCAGCCGCCGAGGATACCGCCCAGTGCCGAACCGAGGAACTGACTGGTGGAATAAACCCCCATCGCCGTGCCCTTGCCGCCTGCTGGTGAAACCTTGCTGATCAGCGATGGCAACGAAGCTTCCAGCAGATTGAACGCGGTGAAAAACACCACCGTCCCGATCACCAGAGCCCGCAGGCTATCGCCAAACTGCCAGAAGAATAGCTCAGTGAGCATCAGCGTCAGCACTGCGCCCAATAAAACTCGTTTCATTTTGCGTTTCTTCTCGCCGTAGATAATGAACGGAATCATGGCGAAGAAAGAAATCAGCAGAGCTGTCAGGTAGACCCACCAGTGCTGCTCTTTAGGCAAACCGGCTTTTTCAACCAGCGCCAAAGGCAACGCGACGAAGCTCGACATCAACATCGCGTGCAACACAAAAATGCCCAGGTCCAGGCGCAACAGGTCCGGATGTTTGAGCGTCGGTAACAGCGCCTGACGCGCGACACCCGACTCTCGGTGCTGCAACGGGCCGGTGGACTTTGGCACCATGAACATCACGATCACGATACCGAACAGCGCCATGCCACCCGTGGCGAGGAACAATCCGGACAGGCCGAAGGCACGGGTCAGCAACGGTCCTACGACCATGGCGACCGCGAACGACAAACCGATCGTCATGCCGATCATGGCCATGGCTTTGGTCCGATGCTGCTCGCGGGTCAGGTCTGACAGCAAGGCCATGACGGCGGCAGAAATCGCCCCCGCGCCCTGCAGGATTCGCCCGGCGATAACGCCCCAGATCGAATCGGCATTGGCCGCCAGCACACTGCCGAGCGCGAAGACGATCAGCCCCAGGTAAATCACCGGGCGGCGACCAATGCGGTCGGAAATGATGCCGAAAGGAATCTGGAAGATCGCCTGGGTCAGGCCGTAAGCGCCAATCGCCAACCCGATGAGGGCCGGTGTTGCACCTGCCAGATCCATCCCATAGGTCGCCAGTACCGGCAACACCATGAACATGCCAAGCATACGGAATGCGAACACCAGGGCCAGACCGCTTGCTGCGCGGGTCTCACTGCCACTCATGCGTTCGCTGTGGGGATCGTGCATGGAAAAACCTCATGTGAACCGGCCGCGATTCTACCAGTCCCATCGATTGACAGGGTATATCGCGACGCTTTGACGCGTTCTGCTGACAGACTCTTCATCTAAGACAATCATCCACTCGTTTGATAGTGTGCATCCATCCAGTATTTGGCCGTATACTCCTACGTTTTCGACGCCCGCCAAGCGAGGCCACTTTGGACAAGATCCTGATTCGTGGGGCCCGGACCCACAACCTGAAGAACATCGACCTGACCCTGCCACGGGACAAGCTGATCGTCATCACCGGCCTGTCCGGGTCGGGCAAATCGTCCCTGGCATTCGACACGCTGTACGCCGAAGGCCAGCGTCGCTATGTCGAATCGCTGTCGGCCTATGCCCGGCAGTTTTTGTCGATGATGGAAAAGCCTGACGTCGACACCATCGAAGGTTTGTCGCCGGCCATTTCCATCGAACAGAAGTCGACCTCGCACAACCCGCGCTCGACGGTCGGCACCATCACCGAAATCTACGACTACCTGCGTCTGCTGTATGCGCGCGTGGGTATTCCGCGCTGCCCGGATCACGACATCCCACTGGAAGCGCAAACTGTCAGCCAGATGGTCGACCTGGTCCTCGCCCAACCGGAGGGCAGCAAACTGATGTTGCTGGCCCCGGTCATCCGCGAGCGCAAAGGCGAGCATCTGTCGGTCTTCGAAGAACTGCGCGCCCAGGGTTTTGTCCGGGCCCGGGTCAATGGCCGGCTCTGCGAGCTGGACGAATTGCCCAAGCTGGATAAACAGAAGAAGCATTCGATCGATGTCGTGGTCGACCGTTTCAAGGTTCGCGCCGATCTGCAACAGCGCCTGGCCGAATCGTTCGAAACCGCACTGAAACTGGCTGACGGCATTGCGCTGGTTGCGCCGATGGACGACGAACCGGGTGAAGAAATGATCTTCTCCGCGCGCTTCGCCTGCCCGATTTGCGGCCACGCCATCAGTGAGCTCGAACCCAAGCTGTTCTCCTTCAACAACCCGGCCGGCGCTTGCCCGACCTGCGACGGCCTGGGTGTGAAGCAGTTTTTCGACATCAAGCGATTGGTGAATGGCGAGCTGACACTGGCCGAGGGCGCGATTCGCGGCTGGGACAGGCGCAACGTCTATTACTTCCAGATGCTCGGGTCGTTGGCGTCCCACTACAAATTCAGCCTGGAAGTGCCATTCAACGAACTGCCGGCCGACCAACAGAAATTCATCCTGCATGGTAGCGGCTCGCAAAACGTCGACTTCAAATACCTGAACGACCGTGGCGACATCGTCAAACGCTCTCATCCGTTTGAAGGCATCGTGCCGAACCTTGAGCGCCGCTATCGCGAAACCGAGTCTGCTTCGGTGCGTGAAGAGCTGGCCAAATTCCTCAGCACCCAGTCGTGCCCGGACTGCCGGGGCACGCGCCTGCGGCGTGAAGCCCGGCACGTGTGGGTAGGCGAGAAGACGCTGCCCGCAGTGACCAATCTGCCGATCGGGGATGCCTGCGAGTATTTCGAGGTTCTGAAGCTGACAGGCCGTCGCGGCGAAATTGCCGACAAGATCCTCAAGGAAATCCGCGAACGCCTGCAGTTTCTGGTGAACGTGGGCCTCGACTATCTTTCGCTGGATCGCAGTGCGGACACATTGTCCGGCGGCGAGGCCCAGCGGATTCGCCTGGCCAGCCAGATTGGTGCCGGCCTGGTGGGGGTTCTGTACATCCTCGATGAACCGTCGATTGGCCTGCACCAACGCGATAACGATCGGTTGCTCGGGACGCTCAAGCACCTGCGCGACATCGGCAACACGGTGATCGTGGTCGAGCACGATGAAGATGCGATTCGCCTGGCCGACTACGTGGTGGACATCGGTCCGGGCGCTGGCGTACACGGTGGCCATATTGTCGCCGAAGGTACACCGGCCGAGGTCATGGCTCACCCGGATTCATTGACTGGCAAGTACTTGTCGGGTCGGGTGAAGATTGCTGTTCCGGCCAAACGCACACCGCGTAACAAGAAACTGTCGTTGTCGCTCAAGGGCGCTCGCGGTAACAACTTGCGCGACGTTGACCTGGAAATTCCGATTGGCCTGTTGACCTGCGTGACCGGTGTATCGGGCTCTGGCAAATCGACACTGATCAACAACACGCTCTTCCCGTTGAGCGCAACGGCGCTCAACGGCGCAACAACGCTTGAAGCTGCCGCTCACGACAGCATCAAGGGCCTGGAGCATCTGGATAAGGTCGTCGACATCGACCAAAGCCCAATCGGTCGTACACCACGCTCCAACCCGGCGACTTACACCGGTCTGTTCACGCCGATTCGTGAGCTGTTTGCCGGTGTGCCGGAGTCTCGTTCACGGGGTTACGGCCCGGGACGCTTCTCCTTCAACGTGAAAGGCGGACGTTGCGAGGCCTGCCAGGGCGACGGTTTGATCAAGGTGGAAATGCACTTCCTGCCAGACATCTATGTCCCGTGCGACGTCTGCAAAAGCAAGCGCTACAACCGTGAAACACTGGAGATCAAGTACAAGGGCAAGAGCATCCACGAAACCCTCGAGATGACCATCGAGGAAGCCCGGGTGTTCTTCGATGCGGTTCCAGCCCTGGCACGCAAACTTCAGACGCTGATGGATGTGGGTTTGTCGTACATCAAACTGGGGCAATCGGCGACCACACTGTCCGGCGGTGAAGCGCAACGGGTGAAACTGTCCCGTGAACTGTCCAAGCGCGATACCGGCAAGACGCTGTATATCCTCGATGAGCCTACGACCGGTCTGCACTTCGCGGACATTCAGCAATTGCTGGATGTGCTGCACCGCCTTCGCGACCACGGCAACACCGTGGTGGTAATCGAGCATAACCTCGACGTGATCAAGACCGCTGACTGGCTGGTGGACCTGGGGCCGGAGGGCGGTTCCAAGGGCGGGCAGATCATTGCCGTCGGGACACCGGAAGAAGTCGCCGAGATGAAGCAGTCGCATACCGGCTTCTACCTCAAACCGCTGCTGGAGCGTGATCGAGCCTGAATCCGGCTCGAAAAAAAGCCCCTGTCACTGACTCAGTGATAGGGGCTTTTTTATATCGGTGCAATCAGGCGTGGGATTGCAGGTAGTTCTCGAGACCGATCAACTTGATCAGACCCATCTGCTTTTCAAGCCAGTAGGTGTGATCTTCTTCGGTGTCATGTAACTGGATCCGCAGCATCTCGCGGCTGACATAGTCCTTGTGCTGCTCGCAGAGCTTGATGCCCTTGCAGAGTGCGGCGCGGACTTTGTATTCCAGGCGCAGGTCAGCGGCGAGCATCTCCGACACGGTGGTGCCGACATCAAGGTCGTCGGGACGCATGCGCGGCGTGCCTTCGAGCATCAGGATACGGCGCATCAGGGCATCCGCATGCCCCGCCTCTTCTTCCATCTCGTGATTGATACGTTCGTAGAGCTTGGTGAAACCCCAGTCCTCATACATCCGCGAATGGACGAAATATTGATCACGTGCCGCCAGTTCGCCAGTCAGCAACGTGTTGAGGTAATCGATTACGTCTGGGTGGCCTTGCATCGCCCTACATCTCCCTGCTTGAAAGTCTGTAGTTTGAACCACGACGACTGATTGGTCACTCCGTTTGCGCGATAAAAGCGAAGATATTCTGAGAAAAGTGGTTTAAATAACGCAAAAACCGCCCAATCGAGGGCGGTTCTGCTTCTCATTTAGACTTCGTTAAGCTGTACGTTGAGCAGCTTTGCGATTGCTTCTCCATACGCAGGATCGGCTTTGTAGAAATGCTGCAATTGACGGTCAACCACATCGCTGGAAACCCCAGCCATTGCGCCGGCAATATTGCTGACCAGCAGCCTTTTCTGCTCATCGCTCATTAAACGGAACAACGCACCGGCATGGCTGTAGTAGTCGGTATCTTCGCGGTGATCGTAGCGATCAGCCGCCCCGCTCAGCACCAACGGCGGCTCTGCATAATGAGGCGCTTGCTTCGGCGAAGCGACATAGCTGTTCGGCTCATAGTTAGGCGTTGCACCGCCGTTGCTGCCAAACGCCATCGAACCATCACGCTGGTAGCTGTTCACCGGACTGCGAGGCGCATTCACCGGCAGTTGCTGGTGATTGGTGCCAACACGGTAGCGGTGAGCATCCGCGTAGGCGAATACGCGACCTTGCAGCATGCGATCAGGCGACAGACCGACACCCGGCACCATGTTGCTCGGACCAAACGCCGCTTGCTCGACCTCAGCAAAGTAGTTCTGCGGATTGCGATTGAGCTCCAATTCGCCTACTTCAATCAGTGGAAACTCTTTCTGCGACCAGGTCTTGGTCACATCGAACGGGTTCTCGTAATGCTCTGCTGCCTGAGCCTCAGACATAATCTGGATGCAAACACGCCATTTGGGGAAGTCTCCGCGCTCGATTGCACCAAACAGGTCACGCTGGGCGTAATCCGGATCAGTGCCCGCCAGGCGTGCAGCATCTGCCGGAGCGAGGTTCTTGATCCCTTGCTGAGTCTTGTAGTGCCACTTCACCCAATGCCGCTCGCCGCTGGCGTTGATCAGGCTGTAGGTGTGACTGCCGAAGCCATGCATGTGACGGTAACCGTCAGGAATGCCGCGATCCGAGAACAGGATCGTGACCTGGTGCAACGCCTCGGGTGAGTGCGACCAGAAATCCCACATCATCTGCGCACTTTTCAGATTGCTTTGCGGCAAGCGTTTTTGAGTGTGAATAAAGTCGGGGAATTTCAAAGGATCGCGAATGAAGAAAACGGGCGTGTTGTTGCCGACGATGTCCCAGTTGCCTTCCTCGGTATAGAACTTCAGGGCGAAGCCACGTGGATCGCGCTCAGTGTCGGCCGAACCACGCTCACCACCAACAGTGGAAAACCGCAGGAACGTCGGGGTTTGCTTGCCCACGGACTCGAACAGTTTAGCGCTGGTGTATTGGGTGATATCACGCGTTACGGTGAACGTTCCGTAGGCGCCCGAACCTTTAGCGTGCACGCGACGCTCAGGGATGTTTTCACGGTTGAAATGGGCGAGCTTCTCGATCAGGTGAAAATCGTCGAGCAGCAGCGGGCCACGAGGGCCGGCGGTGCGAGAATTCTGGTTATCGGCGACAGGAGCGCCACTGGCGGTGGTAAGCGTTTTACTTTGGCTCATGCGATCTCTTCCTTTGTCAGTCTTTCACTGCCGGCTAATCGGCTGAAAAGGAGTATTGCTCACCCACGTTACACCTACAAATTCATTAACATTTTGTAATCGATAGAAAATTTCTAACATACTTTCGACCGCACACAAAAAACCGGGCACTAGGCCCGGTTCTTTGTTTCAGACTGACGTCTTACTCGGCGGATACAGCTTCGCCAGCAGTAGCACGATCAACCAACTCGACGTACGCCATAGGCGCGTTGTCGCCAGCGCGGAAGCCGCACTTGAGGATGCGCAGGTAGCCACCCTCACGGGTAGCGTAACGCTTGCCCAGGTCGTTGAAGAGCTTACCAACGATAGCTTTCGAACGAGTACGGTCGAAAGCCAGACGGCGGTTAGCCAGGCTGTCTGTCTTGGCCAAAGTGATCAGCGGCTCAGCAACGCGACGCAGTTCTTTAGCTTTCGGCAGTGTAGTTTTGATCAGCTCGTGCTCGAACAGCGACACTGCCATGTTTTGAAACATGGCCTTGCGGTGCGAGCTAGTGCGGCTCAGGTGACGACCACTTTTACGATGACGCATGGTTCATTCCTTACCAAACACGACGTTCGGTGATTACGACGATCAGGCAGTCGCCTTGTCGTCCTTCTTAAGACTTGCAGGCGGCCAGTTGTCGAGGCGCATGCCGAGGGACAGACCGCGGGAGGCCAGAACGTCCTTGATTTCAGTCAAGGATTTCTTGCCAAGGTTCGGAGTCTTCAACAGCTCTACTTCGGTACGCTGAATCAGGTCACCGATGTAGTAGATGTTTTCCGCCTTAAGGCAGTTAGCCGAACGTACAGTCAGTTCCAGATCGTCAACCGGGCGAAGCAGGATCGGATCGATCTCGTCTTCCTGCTCAACAACCACTGGCTCACTGTCACCTTTGAGGTCGACGAACGCAGCCAACTGCTGTTGCAGAATGGTTGCAGCGCGGCGGATAGCCTCTTCAGGATCCAGAGTACCGTTGGTTTCCAGATCAATAACCAGCTTGTCCAGGTTAGTACGCTGCTCGACACGGGCGTTTTCCACCACGTATGCGATACGGCGAACCGGGCTGAACGAAGAGTCAAGCTGCAAGCGACCGATGCTGCGGCTTTCGTCTTCATCGCTCTGACGCGAGTCTGCCGGTTCATAACCACGACCACGAGCTACGGTGAGCTTCATGTTCAGGGCGCCGTTAGACGCCAGGTTAGCGATTACGTGATCGGGGTTAACGATCTCGACATCATGATCCAGCTGAATATCGGCAGCGGTAACCACCCCCGAACCCTTCTTCGACAAGGTCAGCGTAACTTCGTCACGACCGTGCAGCTTGATAGCCAGACCTTTAAGGTTCAACAGGATTTCAATTACGTCTTCCTGTACGCCTTCGATGGCGCTGTACTCATGGAGTACACCGTCAATCTCGGCCTCGACTACTGCACAGCCGGGCATTGAGGACAACAGGATGCGGCGCAGCGCGTTGCCCAGGGTGTGGCCGAAACCACGCTCGAGAGGCTCGAGAGTGATCTTGGCGCGGGTTGGACTGACAACCTGCACATCAATGTGGCGGGGTGTCAGGAACTCATTTACCGAAATCTGCATGGATGCACCTATTTTCTAGCCCTTACTTGGAGTAGAGCTCGACAATCAGGCTTTCGTTGATGTCGGCGGACAGATCACTGCGAGCTGGAACGTTCTTGAAAACGCCCGACTTCTTCTCAGTGTCTACTTCTACCCATTCTACGCGGCCACGTTGGGCACACAGATCGAGAGCTTGGACAATGCGAAGTTGGTTCTTTGCTTTCTCGCGAATCGCGACCACATCACCAGCACGAACCTGGTAAGACGGTACGTTTACGGTCTGACCGTTAACGCTGACGGATTTGTGCGATACCAGCTGACGGGATTCGGCACGAGTAGAGCCAAAACCCATACGGTATACAACGTTGTCCAAACGGCATTCGAGCAGTTGCAGCAGGTTTTCACCGGTTGCACCTTTCTTGCCAGCAGCTTCTTTATAGTAGCCGCTGAATTGACGCTCGAGAACGCCGTAGATACGACGGACCTTCTGCTTTTCACGCAGTTGGGTGCCGTAATCGGACTGGCGACCGCGGCGTTGGCCGTGGATACCAGGTGCTGCTTCAATGTTGCACTTCGATTCGATCGCGCGCACGCCGCTCTTCAGAAAGAGATCGGTGCCTTCGCGACGAGCGAGTTTGCATTTTGGACCAATGTAACGAGCCATTCTTTACAATCTCCTGGATTACACGCGGCGCTTCTTCGGCGGACGGCACCCGTTGTGCGGGATTGGCGTCACGTCGGTGATGCTGGCGATCTTGTAGCCACAGCCGTTCAAAGCGCGGACTGCGGATTCACGACCTGGGCCTGGACCTTTGACGTTAACGTCGAGGTTTTTCAGACCGTATTCCAGCGCAGCTTGGCCAGCACGTTCAGCAGCTACTTGAGCAGCAAACGGGGTGGACTTGCGGGAACCGCGGAAACCCGAACCACCGGAGGTAGCCCAGGAAAGAGCGTTGCCTTGACGGTCGGTGATGGTCACGATTGTGTTGTTAAAAGATGCATGGATGTGGGCGATGCCATCAACCACTGTCTTTTTAACTTTTTTACGAGGACGAGCAGCAGGTTTAGCCATGATTAATTTCCTGTCGATTCGCTGGGGCGATTACTTGCGGATCGGCTTACGCGGACCTTTACGGGTACGCGCGTTAGTCTTGGTACGCTGACCGCGTACTGGAAGACCACGACGATGACGCAGACCGCGATAGCAACCGAGGTCCATCAAACGCTTGATTTTCATGTTGATTTCGCGACGCAGGTCACCTTCAGTGGTGAACTTCGCCACTTCGCCACGCAGCTGTTCAATCTGCTCGTCGCTCAGATCTTTGATCTTTGCGGCTGGGTTTACCCCAGTCACTGCACAGATCTTCTGTGCAGTAGTGCGACCAACACCATAGATGTAGGTCAGCGAGATAACAGTATGCTTGTTATCTGGAATGTTAACGCCTGCAATACGGGCCATTCAGTGGGACTCCAATTGACAGCTACCTACGCCCCGGAAGCCAAGAAATAGGGCGCGAGATAATATCGCTGTAATAACAAATAATCAACCCGGTAGCGCACTAGCTACCGGGCTTGAAGCACAATCACACTCAGCCTTGGCGCTGTTTGTGACGCGGTTCCGCGCTGCAAATTACTCGAACAACACCTTCGCGGCGAATAATCTTGCAGTTACGGCACAGCTTTTTCACCGATGCACGAACTTTCATCACCAACTCCTCGAACCTTATGGGTACTCAGCGCAACATGCCGCTGCCGTAACCCTTCAGGTTGGCTTTCTTCATCAGGGATTCGTACTGGTGCGAAACGAGGTGCGATTGTACTTGGGACATGAAGTCCATCACAACCACGACGACGATCAGCAACGAGGTCCCGCCAAGGTAGAACGGTACGTTTGCTGCAACCACCAGGAACTGGGGCAACAGGCACACGGCCGTCATGTAAAGAGCACCGAACATGGTCAAGCGAGTCAGAACGCCATCAATGTAGCGCGCAGACTGCTCACCTGGACGGATGCCCGGAATAAAGGCACCGGACTTCTTCAGGTTTTCCGCTACGTCTTTCGGATTGAACATCAACGCCGTATAGAAGAAGCAGAAGAAAATAATCCCTGCACTAAACAGCAGAATATTCAACGGCTGACCAGGAGCGATCGACTGCGAGATGTCCTGCAACCAGCCCATACCTTCAGACTGACCGAACCAGGCACCCAACGAAGCCGGGAACAGCAAAATGCTGCTCGCGAAAATGGCCGGAATAACACCGGCCATGTTCACCTTCAGCGGCAAGTGGCTAGTCTGCGCAGCAAAGACCTTACGGCCCTGCTGACGCTTGGCGTAGTGAACAGCAATACGACGCTGACCACGCTCAATGAACACCACGAAACCGATAATCGCTACTGCCAGCAAACCGATGGCAACCAAGGCGAAGATGTTGATATCGCCCTGACGTGCAGACTCGAAAGACTGCCCGATCGCTCTCGGAAGACCGGCGACGATACCCGAAAAAATCAACATCGAGATACCGTTGCCAACACCACGCTCAGTAATCTGCTCACCCAGCCACATCATGAACATCGCACCAGCCACAAAAGTGGATACCGCGACGAAATGGAAGCCAAAGTCACCAGTGAACGCAACGCCCTGCCCCGCCAGACCAATGGACATGCCAATTGCCTGAACGAGAGCGAGGACGACAGTGCCGTAGCGGGTGTACTGGCTGATCTTGCGACGGCCAGCTTCACCTTCCTTCTTCAACTGCTCCAGCTGCGGGCTGACGGCGGTCATCAGTTGCATGATGATCGATGCCGAAATGTACGGCATGATCCCCAGTGCAAAGATGCTCATCCGTTCCAGCGCGCCACCGGAAAACATGTTGAACAAGCTAAGAATGGTCCCCTCATTCTGTCGAAACAGGTCCGCGAGTCGGTCCGGGTTGATACCTGGAACCGGGATGTGTGCGCCTATTCGGTAGACGATAATCGCCAGGAACAGAAAACGCAGACGAGCCCAGAGTTCAGACATACCGCCTTTGCCGAGCGCAGAGAGAGCACCTTGCTTAGCCATTTATTCCTCGAACTTGCCGCCAGCTGCTTCGATAGCCGCACGCGCACCTTTGGTGGCGCCGATTCCCTTTCCGATGGTGACAGCGCGAGTAACTTCGCCGGACAGCATGATTTTCACACGCTGTACGTTGACGTTGATCACGTTGGCATCTTTCAGGGACTGCACGGTGACGATGTCGCCTTCCACTTTAGCCAGCTCGGACAAACGCACTTCTGCGCGATCCATGGCTTTCAGGGAAACGAAACCGAACTTCGGCAGGCGACGATGCAGCGGCTGTTGACCGCCTTCAAAGCCTGGAGCAATGGTGCCACCGGAGCGGGAGGACTGACCTTTGTGGCCACGGCCACCGGTCTTGCCCAAACCACTACCGATACCACGGCCCGGACGATGCTTTTCGCGACGGGAACCCGGCGCTGGACTCAGATCATTGAGTTTCATCGATTAACCCTCGACACGCAGCATGTAGTAAGCCTTGTTGATCATCCCGCGATTCTCGGGAGTATCCTGGACTTCTACAGTGTGACCGATGCGACGCAGACCAAGACCCTTAACGCACAGTTTGTGGTTAGGGATACGGCCGGTCATGCTTTTGATCAGCGTAACTTTAACGGTAGCCATGATCAGAAGATCTCCTTGACGCTTTTGCCACGCTTGGCGGCAATGGATTCAGGAGACTGCATAGCTTTCAAACCTTTGAAAGTGGCGTGAACCACGTTTACCGGGTTAGTCGAGCCGTAGCACTTGGCCAGAACGTTCTGAACGCCAGCAACTTCGAGGACAGCACGCATAGCGCCGCCAGCGATGATACCGGTACCTTCAGAAGCAGGCTGCATGTACACCTTCGAAGCGCCGTGACCGGACTTCATTGCGTACTGCAGAGTGGTGCCGTTCAGATCAACTTGGATCATGTTGCGGCGAGCAGCTTCCATTGCCTTCTGGATCGCAGCAGGCACTTCACGCGACTTGCCACGGCCGAAGCCAACACGCCCTTTACCATCACCAACCACGGTCAACGCGGTGAAAGTGAAGATACGGCCGCCTTTAACGGTTTTGGCTACGCGGTTAACTTGAACCAGCTTCTCGATGTAGCCTTCGTCGCGCTTTTGGTCGTTATTTGACATAACTTAGAACTCCAGCCCAGCTTCACGAGCAGCATCAGCCAGCGCCTTGACGCGACCGTGGTACTTGAAGCCAGAGCGGTCGAAAGCCACCTGCGAGACGCCAGCGGCTTTAGCACGCGTAGCGACCAGCTGGCCAACCTTAGTGGCCGCGTCGATGTTGCCAGTGGCGCCATCACGCAGTTCTTTATCCAAAGTCGAGGCAGATGCCAGGACTTTGTTGCCGTCGGCCGAAATGACCTGGGCGTAGATGTGCTGCGACGAGCGGAACACGCAGAGACGCACGACTTCGAGTTCGTGCATTTTCAGGCGTGCTTTGCGAGCGCGACGCAGTCGAGTAACTTTTTTGTCGGTCATTTGCTATGCCCTACTTCTTCTTGGCTTCTTTACGACGGACGACTTCGTCCGCGTAGCGCACACCTTTGCCTTTGTACGGCTCTGGTGGACGGAAGTCGCGGATCTCGGCGGCCACTTGACCTACCAGCTGCTTATCGATGCCCTTGATCAGGATATCGGTCTGGCTAGGAGTCTCAGCGGTGATGCCTTCCGGCAGTTCATAATCCACTGGGTGCGAGAAGCCAAGAGCCAGGTTCAGCACTGTGCCTTTTGCTTGCGCTTTGTAACCAACACCGACCAGCTGGAGCTTGCGCTCGAAGCCTTGGCTTACGCCTTGGACCATGTTGTTTACCAACGCACGAGTGGTACCAGCCATTGCGCGAGTTTGTTGATCGCCATTGCGAGCAGCGAAACGCAGCTCACCAGCTTCTTCAACGATCTCAACGGACGAATGGATGTTCAGTTCGAGAGTGCCCTTGGCACCCTTCACCGAAAGCTGTTGGCCTGCGAATTTGACTTCGACACCGGCTGGCAGCTTAACGGGGTTCTTAGCGACGCGTGACATGCTTATCCCCCCTTAGAACACAGTGCAAAGAACTTCGCCGCCGACACCGGCAGCGCGCGCAGCACGATCCGTCATCACACCTTTGTTGGTGGAGACGATAGACACACCGAGACCGCCACGAACTTTTGGCAGATCATCGACGGACTTGTACTGACGCAGGCCTGGACGGCTAACGCGCTTCACTTCCTCGATGACCGGACGGCCTTCGAAGTACTTCAGCTCGATGGACAGCAGTGGTTTGATTTCGCTGCTGATCTGATAACCCGCAATGTAACCTTCGTCCTTCAGGACTTTGGCAACAGCTACCTTCAAAGTAGAAGATGGCATGCTTACGACGGACTTTTCAGCCATCTGGGCATTACGGATTCGAGTTAGCATGTCCGCTAACGGGTCCTGCATACTCATGGGCTAGACGCTCCTAATACAAAAAAATTAGCCTTGCGGCTACTACGTGTCGCCGAGCTCATCCATGCGGAAAAAGCACGGGCTCAGGCGAGCCGGGTATTCTAGACACACCCCACAAATGAATCAAGCCCCAAAAGGGGCTTGATTCAAGTTCAAGGTCACCGGCGGTCAGGATCTTGCGAACCCGAACACCGAGACTTTGATAGTGCTTACCAGCTGGCTTTAACCAGACCAGGTACGTCACCACGCATTGCAGCTTCACGCAGCTTGTTACGGCCGAGGCCGAACTTGCGGTAAACGCCGTGTGGACGACCGGTCAGGCGGCAGCGGTTACGCATGCGCGAGGCGCTTGCGTCACGTGGCTGCTTCTGCAGAGCTACTGTAGCTTCCCAGCGTGCTTCTGGACTTGCGTTCAGATCAACGATGATAGCTTTCAGTGCTGCACGCTTTTTGGCGTACTTGGCAACCGTGAGCTGACGCTTCAGCTCGCGGTTTTTCATGCTCATCTTGGCCATTTTCCTACTCCAATCAGTTGCGGAACGGGAATTTGAAAGCACGCAACAGGGCGCGACCTTCATCATCGTTCTTGGCAGTGGTGGTCAGGGTAATGTCCAGACCGCGGAGAGCATCGATCTTGTCGTAGTCGATTTCCGGGAAGATGATCTGCTCTTTAACGCCCATGCTGTAGTTACCACGACCATCGAAGGACTTGGCATTCAGGCCGCGGAAGTCGCGAACCCGAGGCAGGGAGATCGACAGCAGACGATCCAGGAACTCGTACATACGCTCACGGCGCAGGGTCACTTTGACGCCGATCGGCCAACCTTCACGGACTTTAAAGCCAGCGATGGATTTCCGAGCGTAGGTCACAACGACTTTCTGGCCGGTGATCTTTTCCAGGTCGGCAACAGCGTGCTCGATGACTTTTTTGTCACCGACCGCTTCGCCCAGACCCATGTTCAGGGTGATTTTTGTAACGCGTGGAACTTCCATCACGTTCGAAAGCTTAAGTTCTTCCTTAAGTTTCGGTGCGATTTCCTTCCAGTAAATCTCTTTTAGTCGTGCCATGGTCTTCTACCTAGCAGTGTTCAAGCATCAACCGCTTTTTGGGTCGACTTGAAGACACGAATTTTCTTGCCGTCTTCTACTTTGAAACCAACGCGGTCAGCCTTGTTGGTTTCGCCGTTGAAAATGGCGACGTTAGAAGCGTCCAGTGGAGCTTCTTTTTCGACGATACCGCCTTGTACGCCCGACATCGGGTTAGGCTTGGTATGACGCTTAACCAGGTTCAGACCGCCAATAACCAGACGGTTATTAGCGAGAACCTTAAGCACCTTACCGCGCTTACCTTTGTCTTTGCCGGCGATCACGATGATCTCGTCGTCACGACGAATCTTTTGCATGTCGGATCTCCTTACAGCACTTCTGGGGCGAGCGAGACGATCTTCATGAACTTCTCAGTACGAAGTTCACGGGTCACTGGCCCAAAGATACGGGTGCCGATCGGCTCTTGCTTGTTGTTCAGAAGAACAGCAGCGTTGCCATCAAAGCGGATAATGGAGCCATCAGCACGACGTACGCCGTGACGAGTGCGGACTACAACAGCAGTCATCACTTGGCCTTTTTTCACTTTACCGCGAGGAATTGCTTCCTTCACGGTAACTTTGATGATGTCACCGATACCAGCGTAACGACGATGGGAGCCACCCAGCACCTTGATGCACATAACACGGCGAGCGCCGCTGTTATCGGCCACATCGAGCATGGATTGAGTCTGAATCATATAATTTCTCCGACCCCTAGTCCTTAGACTTCCACAGCGCGTTCGAGAACATCAACCAGCGCCCAAGACTTGGTCTTGGCCAAAGGACGAGTTTCACGAATAGTGACTTTGTCGCCGATGTGGCACTGATTGGTTTCGTCGTGCGCGTGCAGCTTAGTCGAACGCTTAACGTATTTACCGTAGATCGGGTGCTTAACGCGACGCTCGATCAGTACGGTGATGGTTTTGTCCATCTTGTCGCTGACAACACGGCCAGTCAGCGTACGGACAGTTTTTTCGGCTTCAGCCATGATTACTTACCTGCCTGCTGGTTGAGCACAGTCTTCACGCGAGCGATGTCACGCTTAACTTGCGAGAGCAGATGAGACTGCCCCAACTGGCCAGTTGCTTTCTGCATACGCAGATTGAACTGGTCGCGCAGCAAGCCGAGCAGTTGCTCGTTCAGCTGCTGTGCGGATTTTTCACGAAGTTCATTCGCTTTCATCACATCACCGTCCGTTTAACAAAGGCGGTGGCGAGCGGCAGCTTTGCAGCAGCCAGGGCAAAAGCCTCACGCGCCAGCTCTTCAGAAACACCCTCGATTTCATACAGGACTTTGCCTGGCTGAATCTGGGCAACCCAGTACTCCACACTACCCTTACCTTTACCCATCCGAACTTCGAGGGGCTTTTTGGAAATAGGCTTGTCCGGGAATACACGGATCCAGATCTTGCCGCCACGTTTAACGTGACGGGTCAGAGCACGACGCGCTGACTCGATCTGACGAGCGGTGAGACGACCACGAGCTACAGACTTCAGCGCATATTCGCCGAAGCTGACTTTGCTACCGCGCTGAGCCAGACCACGGTTGTGGCCTGTCATCTGCTTGCGGAACTTCGTACGCTTTGGTTGCAACATTTGGCGTACCCCTTACTTAGCAGCTTTTTTACGAGGCGCTGGTGCTTGTGGTTTCAGTTCTTCTTGGCGACCACCAATTACTTCGCCTTTGAAGATCCAAACCTTTACACCGATCACACCGTAAGTGGTGTGAGCTTCGTAGTTGGCATAGTCGATGTCGGCACGCAGGGTGTGCAGTGGCACACGACCTTCGCGATACCATTCAGTACGTGCGATTTCAGCACCGCCGAGACGACCGCTCACTTGGATTTTGATGCCTTTGGCACCAATGCGCATGGCGTTCTGAACAGCGCGCTTCATAGCGCGACGGAACATTACGCGACGCTCCAGCTGCTGAGCTACGCTCTGCGCAACCAGCATACCGTCGAGCTCCGGCTTGCGGATCTCTTCGATATTGATGTGCACAGGCACACCCATTTGCTTGGTCAGGTCCTGACGCAGTTTCTCAACATCTTCACCTTTCTTCCCGATAACAATACCTGGACGAGCGGTGTGGATGGTGATACGTGCAGTCTGAGCCGGACGATGGATATCGATACGGCTTACGGACGCGCTTTTTAGTTTGTCTTGGAGATACTCACGCACCTTCAGATCAGCGAACAAATAGTCCGCATAAGTCCGACCGTCTGCGTACCAGACGGAGGTGTGCTCCTTGACGATTCCCAGGCGAATGCCAATGGGATGTACTTTCTGACCCATCTCTTCGACTCCGTTACTTGTCAGCAACCTTGACAGTGATATGGCAAGACCGCTTGACGATGCGATCAGCACGGCCTTTGGCACGCGGCATGATGCGCTTCAGCGAACGCCCTTCGTTGACGAAAACGGTGCTGACTTTAAGGTCATCAACGTCTGCGCCTTCGTTATGCTCGGCGTTGGCTACGGCCGACTCCAGCACTTTCTTCATGATCTCGGCGGCTTTCTTACTGCTGAAAGCCAACAAGTTGAGCGCTTCGCCCACCTTCTTCCCGCGGATCTGGTCGGCGACCAAGCGGGCTTTCTGGGCGGAGATTCGAGCGCCCGACAACTTAGCGGCTACTTCCATTTCCTAACCCCTTAACGCTTGGCTTTCTTGTCTGCCACGTGCCCACGATAAGTGCGGGTACCGGCGAACTCGCCCAGTTTGTGGCCGACCATGTCTTCGTTAACGAGAACTGGGACGTGTTGACGACCGTTGTGTACTGCGATGGTCAAACCGACCATTTGTGGCAGGATCATCGAACGACGCGACCAGGTTTTCACCGGTTTGCGATCATTCTTTTCCGCCGCCACTTCGATCTTCTTCAGTAGGTGAAGATCGATAAAAGGACCTTTTTTCAGAGAACGTGGCACTGTCGTATCCCTCTATTTACTTGCGACGACGGACGATCATTTTGTCGGTACGCTTATTACCACGAGTCTTCGCGCCCTTAGTCGGGAAGCCCCATGGCGATACCGGATGACGACCACCAGAGGTACGACCTTCACCACCACCATGTGGGTGGTCAACCGGGTTCATGGCAACACCACGAACGGTTGGGCGAACGCCACGCCAGCGTTTGGCACCAGCTTTACCCAGCGAACGCAGGCTGTGCTCGGAGTTCGAGACTTCACCCAGGGTCGCGCGGCATTCAGCCAGCACTTTACGCATCTCACCAGAACGCAGACGCAGGGTCACGTAGACACCTTCACGAGCGATCAGCTGAGCCGAAGCACCAGCGGAACGAGCGATTTGGGCGCCTTTACCTGGCTTCAATTCGATGCCGTGTACGGTGCTACCAACTGGAATGTTACGCAGTTGCAAAGCGTTGCCCGGCTTGATCGGTGCCAGAGCACCTGCGATCAGCTGGTCACCAGCACTCACGCCTTTAGGGGCGATGATGTAGCGACGCTCGCCATCTGCGTACAGCAGCAGAGCGATGTGAGCAGTACGGTTTGGATCGTATTCAATACGCTCGACAGTGGCAGAGATGCCATCTTTGTCGTTGCGACGGAAATCGACCAGACGATAATGCTGCTTATGGCCACCACCGATGTGACGAGTGGTAATACGACCATTGTTGTTACGACCACCAGTCTTCGATTTTTTCTCGAGCAGCGGTGCGTGAGGAGCGCCTTTATGCAGCTCCTGGTTGACCACCTTGACCACAAAACGGCGGCCAGGGGAAGTCGGTTTGCATTTAACGATTGCCATGATGCACCCCTTCCTTACTCAGCACTGCTGCTGAAATCGAGATCTTGGCCTGGCTGAAGGGAGATAACTGCCTTCTTCCAGTCATTACGCTTGCCCAGACCGCGAGCAGTGCGCTTGCTCTTACCCAGAACATTCAGGGTAGTAACACGCTCTACTTTCACGCTGAACAGGCTTTCGACGGCCTTCTTGATTTCCAGCTTGGTTGCGTCAGTTGCAACCTTGAAAACGAACTGGCCTTTCTTGTCAGCCAGAACCGTAGCCTTCTCGGAAACGTGCGGGCCAAGCAGAACTTTAAATACGCGTTCCTGGTTCATCCCAGCAGCTCCTCGAATTTCTTCACGGCCGACACGGTGATCAACACCTTGTCGTATGCGATCAGACTAACTGGATCGGAACCTTGCACGTCACGGACATCAACGTGTGGCAGGTTACGAGCAGCCAGGTACAGGTTCTGATCAACGACTTCAGACACGATCAAGACGTCAGTCAAGCCCATGCCGGTCAGTTTGTTCAGCAGATCTTTGGTCTTCGGTGCATCAACAGCGAAGTCCTGAACCACTACCAGTCGATCAGTACGCACCAGCTCAGCAAGGATGGAACGCATTGCTGCGCGATACATCTTCTTGTTCAGCTTCTGGGTGTGATCCTGAGGACGAGCTGCGAAAGTGGTACCGCCGCCACGCCAGATTGGGCTACGGATAGTACCGGCACGAGCACGGCCAGTACCTTTCTGACGCCATGGGCGCTTACCGCCACCACGAACGTCGGAACGGGTCTTTTGCTGCTTGGAACCCTGACGACCGCCAGCCATGTAGGCCACGACTGCCTGGTGAACCAGCGTCTCGTTGAATTCGCCGCCAAATGTCAGTTCGGAAACTTCGATCGCTTGAGCGTCATTTACATTTAATTGCATGTCAGCTTCCCCTTAACCGCGAGCCTTGGCTGCTGGACGTACAACCAAGTTGCCGCCAGTAGCGCCAGGAACAGCGCCCTTGACCAACAACAGATTGCGTTCAGCGTCCACGCGCACTACTTCGAGGGACTGCACGGTCACGCGCTCAGCGCCCATATGACCGGACATTTTTTTGCCCTTGAATACACGACCAGGAGTCTGGCACTGGCCGATAGAGCCTGGAACGCGGTGGGACACGGAGTTACCGTGGGTATTATCTTGCCCGCGGAAGTTCCAACGCTTGATCGTACCCTGGAAGCCTTTACCTTTGGACTGACCGGTTACATCAACCAGTTGACCAGCAGCGAAGATTTCAGCGTTGATCAGATCGCCGGCCTGGTACTCGCCTTCTTCAAGGCGGAATTCCATTACGGTACGACCAGCGGCAACGTTCGCCTTAGCGAAGTGGCCAGCTTGAGCAGCTGTAACACGCGAAGCACGACGCTCGCCGACAGTGACTTGCACTGCACGATAGCCATCGGTTTCTTCAGTTTTGAACTGGGTGACGCGATTCGGTTCGATCTCAATGACCGTGACCGGAATGGAGACACCTTCTTCGGTGAAAATACGGGTCATACCGCATTTACGACCGACTACACCAATAGTCATGTTGTAAACCTCATGAGTGTACGGGGCTTTCACCCGCTATGGCCGCCCATTTCAGAGCGTTACACGACTAAGACCGAGTCTTAGCCGAGGCTGATCTGCACTTCCACACCGGCCGCAAGATCAAGCTTCATAAGAGCATCAACGGTTTTATCCGTTGGCTGGACGATGTCCAGTACGCGCTTATGAGTACGGATCTCGTACTGGTCACGCGCGTCTTTGTTGACGTGCGGGGAGACCAGAACGGTGAACCGCTCTTTACGGGTAGGCAGTGGAATTGGACCACGCACTTGAGCACCAGTACGTTTCGCGGTTTCCACGATTTCCTGGGTGGATTGGTCGATCAGGCGATGGTCAAAAGCCTTCAACCTGATACGGATTTGCTGATTTTGCATTGGATTTCAGACTCCGGCTGCTATTCCCACCGAGCGCAATACGCCCGTTAAAAGGAGGCGCAATTCTATAGACGCCCCAGATAGGTGTCAACCCAATAAAAAAGCCCCCGCTAAGCGGAGGCTTTTTCAACTCATCGAGCCGACTCTAAAAGAGACTTACTCGATGATTTTGGCTACGACGCCAGCGCCGACGGTACGACCGCCTTCACGGATAGCAAAACGCAGACCATCTTCCATCGCGATGGTTTTGATCAGGGTAACAGTCATCTGAATGTTGTCACCTGGCATTACCATTTCAACGCCTTCTGGCAGCTCGCAGTTACCAGTCACGTCAGTAGTACGGAAGTAGAACTGTGGACGGTAGCCTTTGAAGAACGGAGTATGACGACCGCCTTCTTCCTTGCTCAGAACATAAACTTCTGCGGTGAACTTGGTGTGCGGCTTAACCGAACCCGGCTTAACCAGAACCTGACCACGCTCAACGTCGTCACGCTTGGTGCCACGCAGCAGAACGCCGCAGTTCTCGCCAGCACGACCTTCGTCGAGCAGTTTGCGGAACATTTCAACGCCGGTGCAAGTGGTGACGGTGGTGTCACGCAGACCAACAATTTCCAGTGGATCCTGAACGCGAACGATACCGCGCTCGATACGACCAGTCACAACAGTACCGCGACCGGAGATCGAGAATACGTCTTCGATTGGCATCAGGAACGGCTTGTCGGTCAGACGAACTGGTTCTGGGATGTAGCTGTCCAGAGTTTCAACCAGTTTACGAACGGCAGTGGTGCCCATTTCGTTGTCGTCTTTGCCTTCCAGCGCCATACGAGCCGAACCGATGATGATTGGAGTGTCATCGCCCGGGAAGTCGTAGGTGGACAGCAGGTCGCGAACTTCCATCTCAACCAGTTCCAGCAGCTCAGCGTCGTCTACCAGGTCAGCCTTGTTCAGGAAAACCACGATGTACGGAACGCCTACCTGACGGGACAGCAGGATGTGCTCACGGGTTTGTGGCATCGGACCATCAGCGGCCGAGCAAACCAGGATAGCGCCGTCCATTTGAGCAGCACCGGTGATCATGTTCTTCACATAGTCAGCGTGACCTGGGCAGTCAACGTGAGCGTAGTGACGGATCTTCGAGTTGTACTCAACGTGCGCGGTGTTGATGGTGATACCGCGAGCTTTTTCTTCTGGTGCGCTGTCGATCTTGTCGAAATCAACGATTGCCGAACCGAAAACTTCGGAGCAAACGCGAGTCAGAGCAGCGGTCAGAGTGGTTTTACCATGGTCAACGTGACCGATGGTGCCAACGTTGACGTGCGGTAGGGAACGATCAAATTTTTCTTTAGCCACGACAATTAACTCCTTGCCTAAAGGACTGAATCAGCCTTGTTTTTTGGTAACGGTTTCGACGATGTGCGACGGAGCCGTATTGTATTTTTTGAATTCCATAGAGTAGCTTGCGCGACCCTGGGACATGGAACGAACATCGGTCGCATAACCGAACATCTCGCCCAACGGAACTTCGGCGCGAATTACCTTGCCGGAGACCGTGTCTTCCATACCCAAAATCATGCCGCGACGACGGTTAAGGTCGCCCATCACGTCACCCATATAGTCTTCAGGCGTAACAACCTCTACCGCCATGATCGGCTCAAGCAACTCACCACCACCCTTCTGGGCCAGTTGCTTGGTCGCCATGGAAGCAGCCACTTTAAACGCCATCTCGTTGGAGTCGACGTCGTGGTAAGAACCATCAAACACGGTAGCCTTCAGGCCGATCAGCGGATAGCCGGCAACAACGCCGTTCTTCATCTGCTCTTCGATACCCTTCTGGATCGCCGGGATGTATTCCTTAGGAACCACACCACCCACGACTTCGTTCACGAATTGCAGACCTTCCTGACCTTCGTCAGCAGGAGCAAAACGAATCCAGCAATGGCCGAACTGGCCACGACCGCCGGATTGACGAACGAATTTGCCTTCGATTTCACAGTTCTTCGTGATGCGCTCACGATAGGAAACCTGAGGCTTACCAATGTTGGCTTCGACGTTGAACTCACGGCGCATCCGGTCAACCAGGATGTCCAGGTGCAGTTCGCCCATGCCAGAGATGATCGTTTGACCAGTCTCTTCATCGGTTTTGACGCGGAAAGATGGATCTTCCTGAGCAAGCTTGCCCAGAGCGATACCCATTTTTTCCTGGTCATCCTTGGTCTTAGGCTCTACGGCAACCGAAATAACCGGCTCCGGGAAGTCCATGCGAACCAGGATGATTGGCTTGTCAGCGTTGCACAAAGTCTCACCAGTGGTGACGTCCTTCATGCCGATCAAGGCCGCGATGTCACCAGCGCGCACTTCCTTGATTTCTTCACGGGCGTTTGCGTGCATTTGCACCATACGACCCACGCGCTCTTTCTTGCCTTTAACCGAGTTGATCACGCCGTCGCCGGAGGCCAACACGCCCGAGTAAACTCGAACAAAGGTCAAGGTACCCACGAATGGGTCGGTAGCGATCTTGAACGCCAGAGCCGAGAACGGCTCGCTGTCGTCTGCGTGACGCTCCATTTCCCGAGTCTCGTCATCCGGGTCAGTACCCTTGATGGCAGGAATGTCGGTAGGAGCCGGCAGGTAGTCGATAACGGCGTCGAGAACCAGGGGAACACCCTTGTTCTTGAAGGAAGAACCGCAAACAGCCAGAACGATCTCACCAGCGATAGTACGCTGACGCAGAGCGGCCTTGATTTCCGCGTTGGTGAGTTCTTCACCTTCGAGGTACTTGTTCATCAGCTCTTCGCTGGCTTCGGCTGCAGCTTCAATCATGTTGCCGCGCCACTCGTTAGCCAGTTCCTGCAGTTCAGCAGGGATTGGCTCGCGACGTGGAGTCATGCCTTTGTCAGCGTCATTCCAGTAAACAGCTTCCATGGACATCAGATCGATCTGACCCTGGAAGTTGTCTTCGGAACCGATGGCCAACTGGATTGGCACCGGAGTGTGACCCAGACGCTGCTTGATCTGACCGATCACGCGCAGGAAGTTCGCACCAGCACGGTCCATCTTGTTTACGTAAACAAGACGTGGAACGCCGTACTTGTTGGCTTGACGCCATACGGTTTCCGACTGAGGCTCAACACCCGAGGTGCCGCAGAACACAACTACCGCGCCGTCGAGAACACGCAGGGAACGCTCAACTTCAATAGTGAAGTCAACGTGGCCCGGGGTGTCGATGACGTTAAAGCGGTATTGGTCCTTGTGCTGCTTCTCGGAACCCTGCCAGAACGCGGTAATAGCAGCAGAAGTAATGGTAATACCACGCTCCTGCTCCTGAACCATCCAGTCGGTGGTCGCGGCGCCGTCATGCACCTCGCCCATCTTGTGGCTTTTGCCAGTGTAAAAAAGGACGCGCTCGGTGGTGGTGGTCTTACCAGCATCCACGTGAGCAACGATACCAATGTTACGGTAGCGGTTAATCGGTGTAGTACGAGCCATAAAGCCCTCGCAAAATTAGTGACGCTAAAATTAGAAGCGGTAGTGCGAGAAAGCCTTGTTGGCTTCAGCCATACGGTGCACGTCTTCACGCTTCTTAACTGCAGCACCTTTGCCTTCAGCGGCGTCCAGCAGTTCGCCAGCCAAACGCAGAGCCATAGACTTCTCGCCGCGCTTGCGTGCGAAGTCTACCAACCAGCGCATTGCCAGAGCGTTACGACGGGACGGACGAACTTCGACCGGAACCTGGTAAGTAGCACCGCCTACACGGCGCGACTTTACTTCGACCAGCGGAGCGATGGCGTCGAGAGCTTTCTCGAAGATTTCCAGGGGATCGCTGTTCTTGCGTTCTTTAACTTTTTCCAGCGCGCCATAAACGATACGCTCGGCAACGGCTTTCTTGCCGCTTTCCATCACGTGGTTCATGAACTTGGCCAGGATCTGGCTGCCGTATTTTGGATCGTCAAGCACTTCGCGCTTGGCTGCTACGCGTCTTCTTGGCATGGATAAGCCCTCAAACGGTCTTCAGGTTCGCTCGGAATCGGTGCCCTTACGGGACGCCTCCGACCTTACTCTTATCGACTCAGAAAAATAGAAAATCAGTTCTTACAAAAGCCGCTACTACTTAGGCTTCTTGGTACCGTACTTCGAACGACCCTGGTTACGACCTTTAACGCCGGAAGTATCCAAAGAACCGCGTACGGTGTGGTAACGAACACCTGGCAAGTCTTTTACACGACCGCCGCGGATCAGTACCACGCTGTGCTCTTGCAGGTTGTGGCCTTCACCGCCGATGTACGAGGAAACCTCGAAACCGTTGGTCAGGCGCACACGGCATACTTTACGCAGTGCCGAGTTAGGTTTTTTCGGCGTGGTGGTATACACACGGGTGCATACGCCACGACGTTGCGGGCAGTTCTGCAGCGCAGGCACGTCGGATTTCTCGACGATACGCTTACGCGGCTGACGTACCAGCTGGTTGATAGTTGCCATCTACTAGCTCCACTGTTGTCTTGCGACGCTATTGTCTTGCAAGAAAAGCAAAATGGCAGGAACGAATTCCCGCCAAATTTAGGGGTACAAGAGTCTAAAGAGGATCTTGCCCCCAGTCAAGGCAAGGCCCCGACCTCCCCGCCCATCGAACCTCGACAAATTGTCTCGATTCGATGAACGGAGCGACCAGGGCCTTACGCTCATTTATCGCAGAACTCAGTTACCGCTCGAGTTCAGCGCTTCGGTCAGTGCAGCTTCCACTTCACTGGCGCTTACGCGCAACGGTTTGTCAGCATCACGACGGCGCTTACGCTCGCTGTGATAAGCCAGACCGGTACCCGCCGGGATCAGGCGACCCACGACTACGTTTTCTTTCAGGCCGCGCAGGTAATCGCGCTTGCCGGTGACTGCCGCTTCGGTCAGTACTCGAGTGGTTTCCTGGAAGGAAGCCGCCGAGATGAACGATTCGGTGGACAACGACGCCTTGGTGATACCCAACAGTACGCGAGTGAACTTGGAAACGAATTTCTCGTCGCCAGCCAGACGCTCGTTCTCTACCAGAACATGAGTCAATTCCATCTGGTCGCCCTTGATGAAACTGGAATCGCCGGATTCAGCGATTTCAACTTTACGCAGCATCTGACGCAGGATGGTCTCGATGTGCTTGTCGTTGATCTTCACGCCTTGCAGACGGTAAACGTCCTGGATCTCGTTCACGATGTACTTGGCCAGCGCACTCACACCCAGCAGACGCAGGATGTCGTGTGGATCGCTCGGGCCGTCGGAGATAACTTCGCCGCGGTTTACCTGTTCGCCTTCGAAGACGTTCAGGTGACGCCACTTCGGAATCAGCTCTTCGTACGGATCGCTACCGTCGTTCGGGGTAATGACCAGACGGCGCTTGCCTTTGGTCTCTTTACCGAACGCGATGGTGCCGCTGACTTCAGCCAGAATCGAGGCTTCTTTCGGACGACGAGCTTCGAACAAGTCGGCAACACGCGGCAGACCACCGGTGATGTCACGGGTCTTCGAAGTCTCTTGCGGAATACGAGCGATAACGTCACCGATCGCGATTTTCGCACCGTCCGCTACACCGACCAAGGCGTTAGCAGGCAGGAAGTACTGAGCAATTACGTCGGTACCCGGCAGCAAGAGATCCTTGCCGTTGTCATCAACCATCTTCACAGCAGGACGGATATCTTTACCGGCAGCTGGACGGTCTTTGGCGTCGAGTACTTCAATGTTGGTCATACCGGTCAATTCGTCAGTCTGACGCTTGATCGTGATGCCTTCTTCCATGCCCACGTAGGTCACGGTACCTTTCATTTCGGTAACGATTGGGTGAGTGTGCGGATCCCACTTGGCCACGATTGCGCCAGCGTCGACCTTGTCACCTTCTTTAACCGAAATCACAGCACCGTACGGCAGCTTGTAACGCTCACGCTCACGACCGAAGTCGTCAGCGATCGCCAGCTCACCGGAACGGGACACAGCAACCAGGCAACCATCCACTCGCTCAACGTGCTTCAGGTTATGCAGACGGACGGTACCGCCATTCTTCACCTGAACGCTGTCAGCAGCGGAGGTCCGGCTTGCCGCACCACCGATGTGGAACGTACGCATGGTCAGCTGGGTACCTGGCTCACCAATGGACTGGGCAGCGATAACGCCGACCGCTTCACCGATGTTCACCTGGTGACCACGAGCCAAGTCACGGCCGTAGCACTTGGCGCAAATGCCATAGCGGGTTTCGCAGCTGATCGGCGAACGCACGATCACTTCGTCGATGCTGTTCAGCTCGATGAACTCGACCCACTTCTCGTCTACCAGCGTACCGGCAGGAACGATAACTTCTTCAGTACCCGGCTTGAACACGTCACGGGCAATGACACGACCCAATACGCGCTCACCCAGCGGCTCAACAACGTCACCGCCTTCAATGTGCGGAGTCATTACCAGGCCATGCTCGGTGCCGCAGTCGATCTCGGTCACAACCAGATCCTGCGCTACGTCTACCAGACGACGAGTCAGGTAACCGGAGTTCGCAGTTTTCAACGCGGTATCCGCCAAACCTTTACGAGCACCGTGAGTGGAGATGAAGTACTGGAGTACGCTCAAACCTTCACGGAAGTTCGCAGTAATCGGCGTTTCAATGATGGAGCCATCCGGCTTGGCCATCAGGCCACGCATACCGGCGAGCTGACGGATCTGCGCAGCAGAACCCCGTGCGCCCGAGTCGGCCATCATGTACATCGAGTTGAACGATTCCTGGTCGACTTCGACACCATGACGGTCGATGACTTTCTCTTTCGAGAGGTTGGCCATCATCGCCTTGGAAACTTCGTCGTTCGCCTTGGACCAAAGGTCGATCACTTTGTTGTACTTCTCGCCCTGGGTTACCAGGCCGGAGGCGTACTGACTTTCGATCTCTTTCACTTCATCGGTAGCTGCACTGATGATGCGGGCTTTCTCATCCGGGATAACGAAGTCGTTTACACCGATGGAAACGCCGGAAATGGTCGAGTAAGCAAAACCGGTGTACATCAACTGGTCGGCGAAGATCACGGTCTCTTTCAAACCAACCACGCGGTAGCACTGGTTGATCAGCTTGGAGATCGCCTTTTTCTTCATCGGCAGGTTGACGACGTCGTACGACAGACCTTTTGGCACAACCTGGAACAACAGCGCACGACCGACAGTAGTGTCGACGATACGGGTGTTGCTCACGCTGCCACCATCACGGTCGTTGACGGTTTCGTTGATCCGCACTTTGACCTTGGCGTGCAGTGCGGCTTCGCCGGCACGGAACACACGGTCAACTTCTTGCAGATCCGCGAACACACGACCTTCGCCCTTGGCGTTGATCGCTTCACGAGTCATGTAGTACAGACCCAATACAACGTCCTGCGACGGAACGATGATTGGCTCACCGTTGGCTGGCGACAGAATGTTGTTGGTCGACATCATCAACGCGCGCGCTTCCAACTGGGCTTCCAGTGTCAGCGGTACGTGCACGGCCATTTGGTCGCCGTCGAAGTCGGCGTTGTACGCGGCGCAGACCAGCGGGTGCAGCTGGATAGCCTTACCTTCGATCAGTACCGGTTCAAACGCCTGGATACCCAGACGGTGAAGGGTCGGTGCACGGTTGAGGAGTACCGGGTGTTCGCGAATCACTTCGGCGAGAACGTCCCAAACTTCCGGCAGCTCGCGCTCGACCATCTTCTTGGCAGCCTTGATGGTGGTCGCGAGACCACGCATTTCCAGCTTGCCGAAAATGAACGGCTTGAACAGCTCGAGAGCCATTTTCTTCGGCAGACCGCACTGGTGCAGACGCAGGGTCGGACCTACGGTAATTACCGAACGACCGGAGTAGTCAACACGCTTACCGAGCAAGTTCTGACGGAAACGACCTTGCTTACCCTTGATCATGTCAGCCAGGGATTTCAGAGGACGCTTGTTGGAACCGGTGATAGCGCGGCCACGACGACCGTTGTCGAGCAGTGCGTCGACGGCTTCCTGCAACATACGCTTTTCGTTGCGCACGATGATGTCCGGAGCGGACAGATCGAGCAGGCGCTTCAAGCGGTTGTTACGGTTGATCACTCGACGATACAGATCGTTGAGGTCGGAAGTCGCGAAGCGACCGCCATCCAGCGGGACCAGTGGACGCAGATCTGGCGGCAGAACCGGCAGAACGGTCAGCACCATCCATTCTGGAAGGTTGCCGGAACCCTGGAAGGCTTCCATCAACTTCAGACGCTTGGACAGCTTCTTGATTTTGGTTTCGGAGTTGGTTTGCGGAATTTCTTCACGCAGACGGCCAATCTCGTGTTCCAGGTCGATAGCGTGCAGCAGTTCACGGACAGCTTCGGCACCCATGCGGGCATCGAAATCGTCGCCGAACTCTTCCAGCGCTTCGAAGTACTGCTCATCGTTCAGCAGCTGACCCTTTTCAAGGGTGGTCATGCCTGGATCGATAACGACATAGCTCTCGAAGTAGAGAACGCGTTCGATATCACGCAGGGTCATGTCCATCAGCAAACCGATACGCGACGGCAGCGATTTCAGGAACCAGATGTGGGCAACTGGCGAGGCCAGTTCGATGTGCGCCATGCGCTCACGACGAACTTTAGCCAGCGCGACTTCAACGCCGCACTTCTCACAGATAACACCACGGTGCTTCAAGCGCTTGTACTTACCGCACAGGCACTCGTAATCCTTTACCGGGCCAAAGATCTTGGCACAGAACAGGCCGTCACGCTCAGGTTTGAACGTACGGTAGTTGATGGTTTCCGGCTTTTTAACTTCACCGAACGACCACGAACGGATCATCTCAGGCGATGCCAATCCAATACGGATGGCGTCGAACTCTTCGACTTGACCCTGGTTTTTCAGCAAATTCAGTAGGTCTTTCAAGGCCTTTCCTCCTGGCGGAGCAGAGAGCGGGCAATCCTGCCCCGCTCTCGATTCGCGTCACGTGTTATTCGGTTTCCAGATCGATATCGATGCCGAGGGAACGAATTTCCTTGATCAACACGTTGAAGGACTCGGGCATGCCCGGCTCCATACGGTGATCGCCATCCACGATGTTTTTGTACATCTTGGTACGGCCGTTCACATCGTCCGACTTCACTGTGAGCATTTCTTGCAGAGTGTAAGCGGCACCGTATGCTTCCAGTGCCCAGACCTCCATCTCCCCGAAACGCTGACCACCGAACTGCGCCTTACCACCCAGCGGCTGCTGGGTAACCAGGCTGTACGAACCGGTAGAACGAGCGTGCATCTTGTCGTCTACCAAGTGGTTCAGCTTCAGCATGTACATGTAGCCAACAGTAACCGGGCGCTCGAACTTGTTGCCGGTACGGCCGTCGGTCAGCTGCATCTGGCCGCTTTCTGGCAGGTCTGCCAGTTTCAGCATGGCCTTGATTTCGCTTTCCTTGGCGCCGTCGAACACTGGAGTGGCCATTGGAACGCCGCCACGCAGGTTCTTCGCCAGATCCAGGATTTCCTGATCGGAGAAGCTATCCAGATCTTCGTTACGACCGCCGATCTGGTTGTAGATCTCGTCCAGGAAGGTGCGAAGCTCAGCAACCTTGCGCTGCTCTTCGATCATCCGGTTGATCTTCTCGCCCAGACCTTTGGCTGCGAGGCCCAGGTGGGTTTCAAGGATCTGACCAACGTTCATACGCGAAGGTACGCCCAACGGGTTGAGGACGACGTCGACCGGGGTGCCATTGGCATCGTGCGGCATGTCTTCAACCGGCATGATCACGGAGACCACACCTTTGTTACCGTGACGACCGGCCATCTTGTCGCCCGGCTGGATGCGACGACGGATTGCCAGGTAAACCTTGACGATTTTCAGCACGCCTGGAGCCAGGTCATCGCCCTGCTGCAGTTTGCGCTTCTTGTCTTCGAACTTGTCGTCCAGCAGACGGCGGCGATCAACGATATAGGCCTGAGCCTTCTCGAGCTGCTCGTTCAGAGCATCTTCAGCCATGCGCAGTTTGAACCACTGACCATGCTCAAGACCGTCGAGGACTTCGTCGGTGATTTCCTGACCTTTCTTCAGACCGGCACCGCCTTCGGCTTTGTGGCCAACCAGAGCGGAACGCAGACGTTCGAAAGTGGCGCCTTCAACGATACGGAACTCTTCGTTCAGGTCCTTGCGGATCTCGTCGAGTTGCGTCTTCTCGATCGACAGTGCACGAGCGTCACGCTCAACGCCGTCGCGGGTGAAGACCTGTACGTCGATGACAGTACCCTTGGTGCCGGTAGGCACGCGCAGGGAGGTGTCTTTAACGTCGCTGGCTTTTTCACCGAAGATGGCACGCAACAGCTTCTCTTCCGGCGTCAGTTGGGTCTCGCCTTTCGGAGTGACCTTACCGACCAGAATGTCGCCTGCGCCAACTTCAGCACCTACGTAAACGATACCGGCTTCGTCCAGCTTGTTCAGTGCAGCTTCACCCACGTTCGGGATGTCTGCAGTGATTTCCTCTGGCCCAAGCTTGGTGTCACGTGCCACACAGGTCAGTTCCTGAATGTGGATCGTGGTGAAGCGATCTTCCTGAACCACACGCTCGGACAGGCAGATGGAGTCTTCGAAGTTGAAGCCGTTCCATGCCATGAACGCGATGCGCATGTTCTGACCCAGAGCCAGCTCACCCATATCGGTGGACGGACCGTCGGCCATGATGTCGCTGCGCTGAACCCGATCACCTTTACGCACCAGCGGACGCTGGTTGATGCAGGTGTTCTGGTTGGAGCGGGTGTACTTGGTCAGGTTGTAGATGTCGACACCAGCTTCACCGGTTTCAACTTCGTCATCAGCAACACGAACCACGATACGGCTGGCGTCGACGGAATCGATAACGCCGCCACGACGAGCCACGACGCAAACGCCGGAGTCACGGGCTACGTTACGCTCCATGCCGGTACCGACCAGCGGCTTGTCAGCGCGCAGGGTTGGTACAGCTTGACGCTGCATGTTCGAACCCATCAACGCACGGTTGGCGTCGTCGTGCTCGAGGAACGGGATCAGCGACGCTGCAACCGAAACTACCTGCTTCGGCGATACGTCCATCAAGGTGACGTCTTCCGGCGCCTTGACGGTGAACTCGTTCAAGTGACGAACAGCTACCAGTTCGTCGATCAGGACTTTCTTGTCGTTCATCGTGGCCGAAGCCTGAGCGATCACGTGATCAGCTTCTTCGATGGCGGACAGGAACACGATCTCGTCGGTGACCAGAGCATCTTTCACCACACGGTACGGGCTCTCGAGGAAGCCGTACTGGTTGGTGCGCGCATAAGCGGCCAGGGAGTTGATCAGACCGATGTTCGGACCTTCCGGCGTTTCAATCGGGCATACACGACCGTAGTGAGTCGGGTGTACGTCACGAACTTCAAAGCCTGCGCGCTCACGAGTCAAACCGCCAGGGCCGAGTGCAGACACACGACGCTTGTGGGTGATCTCGGACAGCGGGTTGTTCTGGTCCATGAACTGGGACAGCTGGCTGGAACCGAAGAACTCTTTCACCGCGGCAGCCACTGGCTTGGCGTTGATCAGGTCTTGCGGCATCAGGCCTTCGCTTTCAGCCATCGACAGACGCTCTTTGACCGCACGCTCAACACGTACCAGGCCAACGCGGAACTGGTTCTCGGCCATTTCGCCTACGCAGCGAACACGACGGTTACCCAGGTGGTCGATGTCATCGACGATGCCTTTACCGTTACGGATGTCGACCAGAGTCTTCAGGACCGCGACGATGTCTTCTTTGCACAACACGCCCGAACCTTCGATCTCGGTACGACCGATACGACGGTTGAACTTCATCCGGCCGACCGCAGACAGGTCATAACGCTCAGGGCTGAAGAACAGGTTGTTGAACAGAGTCTCGGCAGCATCCTTGGTTGGCGGCTCGCCTGGACGCATCATGCGATAGATCTCGACCAGCGCTTCCAATTGGTTGCTGGTGGAGTCGATCTTCAGTGTGTCGGAGACGAACGGACCGCAGTCGATATCGTTGGTGTACAGAGTTTCGATGCGAACAACCTGAGCCTTGGCGATTTTGGCCAGGATCTCGGTGTTCAGCTCGGTGTTGCACTCTGCCAGGATTTCGCCGGTTGCCGGATGCACGATGGCCTTGGCGGTAGTGCGACCCAGGACGTAGTCCAGAGGCACTTCCAGGGTCTTGAGACCGGCTTTTTCGATCTGGTTGATGTGGCGCGCAGTAATACGGCGACCAGCCTCAACGATGACCTTGCCCTTCTCGTCCTGAATATCAAGAACAGCGATTTCACCACGCAGACGCGAAGCAATCAGTTCCAGACTGAGGGTTTCGCCGCTCAGGTGAAAAACGTTGGTGGTGTAGAACGCGTCGAGCACTTCTTCAGTGGTATAGCCGAGCGCGCGCAGCAATACCGATGCAGGCAGCTTGCGACGACGGTCGATACGCACGAACACGCAGTCTTTCGGATCGAACTCGAAGTCCAACCACGAACCGCGGTAAGGAATGATGCGCGCGGAGTACAGCAGTTTGCCGGAGCTGTGCGTCTTGCCACGGTCGTGGTCGAAAAACACGCCCGGGGAACGGTGCAGCTGGGAAACGATTACACGCTCGGTACCGTTGATTACAAAGGTACCGTTCTCAGTCATCAGGGGGATTTCACCCATGTAGACTTCTTGCTCTTTAATGTCCTTGATCGCTTTATTCGACGATTCTTTGTCGAAAATGATCAGGCGCACTTTTACCCGCAAAGGTACGGCGTAAGTTACACCGCGCAATACGCATTCTTTGACATCAAATGCCGGTTCGCCCAGGCGATAACCGACGTACTCCAGCGCAGCATTGCCGGAGTAGCTGATGATCGGGAAAACGGATTTGAAGGCCGCATGCAGGCCCACGTCGCGGAACTGATCTTTAGTCGCTCCCGCTTGCAAGAATTCACGATACGAATCCAGCTGGATGGCCAGGAGGTACGGCACATCCATGACGTCCGGCAACTTGCTAAAGTCCTTGCGGATACGTTTTTTCTCAGTATATGAGTAAGCCATCAGCGTTCCCCAGCTTGGTCACCTGCTTGTTTGGCCCCTCCCGACGGGAGCAGCCAGAAAATCGTGCAAACCCCATGGTTTGCGCCACCACATCGGGTGGTTACAGCTCGTTATCAGCACCGACCCAGTCGGCTGCAAATAACGGAAAAAGGCCGGTGGCAAGAGCCACCAGCCATCAGCCTTTCGCTTAACGCTCGGGCTGGAGGAGCAAAGTCGATGCTTACTTCAGCTCGACTTTAGCGCCTGCTTCTTCCAAAGTAGCTTTGGCTTTGTCAGCTGCGTCTTTCGAAACAGCTTCCAGAACCATGGCAGGAGCGCCGTCAACTACAGCCTTGGCTTCTTTCAGGCCCAGACCGGTCAGTTCACGTACTGCCTTGATCACGTTTACTTTCTTCTCGCCAGCTTCGGTCAGCATGACGTTGAATTCAGTTTGCTCTTCAACAACAGCGGCAGCAGCAGCTGGACCAGCCGATGCAGCAGCAGCGGTAACACCGAATTTTTCTTCGAAAGCTTTGATCAGCTCAACAACTTCCATTACGGACATGTTGCTAACTGCTTCAAGGATATCGTTCTGAGAGATAGACATGAATCTAATTCCTGATATTGGGGACGGCCTACGCGACCATCGAAATAAACAAAAAACGCGAGAAGGAGACGAGCCTTAGGCTGCAGCTGCTTCTTTTTGGTCGCGAACTGCCGCCAGAGTACGAGCCAATTTGCTGGTAGCGCCTTGAATCACGCTCATCAGCTGAGAAATTGCTTCGTCACGGGTCGGCAGGGTTGCCAGTACGTCGATCTGATTAGCTGCGAGGAACTTGCCCTCGAACGCAGCTGCCTTGATCTCGAACTTGTCCTGACCTTTGGCGAACTCTTTGAAGATACGAGCAGCAGCGCCCGGATGTTCTTTGGAGAACGCAATCAAGGTCGGGCCGGTGAACACGTCGTTGAGAACACTGTATTCAGTGTCAGCAACAGCGCGCTTGAGCAGGGTGTTACGTACGACACGTACGTAAACGCCAGCTTCACGAGCCTCTTTACGGAGTCCGGTCATTGCGCCTACTGTTACGCCACGGGCATCAGCCACGACAGCGGACAGAGCGACTTTGGCAGCCTCGTTGACTTCAGCGACGATGGCCTTCTTGTCTTCGAGTTTAATTGCCACGGGTTTAACTCCTGCTTGTTACCGTTTCATCCAACCGGAGCCGGATGTCGTTTTGGTGTCTGATTCGGTAAGGAACCGGGAGCACCATCTGCGTAGGCTTGAGGTTTAAGACTTGCGTCGCCTACGGTCTTGGATAGCCCCCGCCAGGCAGGGACCCCAATCTTTCAATTGGCGCAATCGCTTGCGCCAACCTGTGTCTTACGCGTCGAGCGAGCTTTGGTCGATAACCAGACCTGGGCCCATGGTAGTGCTCAGGGTAACGCGCTTGACGTAAATACCTTTCGAAGAAGCTGGCTTGATACGCTTCAGATCAGCGATCAGGGCTTCAACGTTTTCCTTCAGCTTGACGGCGTCGAAGCCAATCTTGCCAACGGAAGTGTGGATGATGCCGTTTTTGTCGGTGCGATAACGAACCTGACCAGCCTTGGCGTTTTTAACCGCGGTAGCTACGTCTGGAGTTACGGTGCCAACTTTAGGGTTAGGCATCAGGCCGCGCGGGCCGAGGATCTGACCCAACTGACCAACAACGCGCATTGCATCCGGGGATGCGATAACTACGTCATAGTTCAGGTCGCCGCCTTTCATTTCGGCAGCCAGGTCGTCCATACCTACACGGTCAGCGCCGGCAGCCAAAGCGGCCTCAGCAGCAGGCCCCTGGGTGAACACAGCAACGCGAACGGTCTTGCCAGTGCCGTGTGGCAGCACAGTAGCGCTACGAACAACCTGGTCAGATTTACGCGGGTCAACGCCCAGGTTCACAGCAACGTCGAACGACTCGCTGAACTTGACAGTCGACAGCTCAGCCAGCAGGGCAGCAGCGTCTACAAAGTTGTAGGACTTGCCTGCTTCGATTTTGCCGGCGATAGCCTTTTGACGCTTGGTCAGCTTAGCCATTACACACCCTCCACGTTAAGGCCCATGCTACGAGCAGAACCGGCGATAGTACGCACGGCTGCTTCCATATCAGCTGCAGTCAGATCCGCGTTTTTGGTTTTCGCGATTTCTTCCAGCTGAGCACGGGTCACGGTGCCAACCTTAACGGTGTTCGGACGAGCGGAACCGCTAGTCAGACCAGCAGCCTTCTTCAGCAGAACCGAAGCAGGGGTGGACTTGGTTTCGAAAGTGAAGCTACGGTCGCTGTAGACAGTGATGATCACTGGAGTCGGCAGACCTGGTTCAAGACCCTGGGTACGGGCGTTGAAAGCCTTGCAGAATTCCATGATGTTCACGCCGTGCTGACCCAAAGCAGGACCAACAGGTGGGCTTGGGTTAGCCTGAGCGGCCTTCACTTGCAGCTTGATGTAAGCGGTAATCTTCTTGGCCATGAGGCACTCCAATTACGGGTTCAAACGCCTCGAAAGGCTCCCCGGTTACTTGCGCGTTTATCCCAGTGACGACAAAACCCCACAGCCTGGGGCTGCGGGGTTGGGATGCTTGATCAGCTAGACCTTTTCGACCTGGCTGAACTCTAGCTCTACCGGAGTAGAGCGACCGAAAATGAGCACTGCCACTTGGATCCGGCTCTTTTCGTAGTTAACCTCTTCAACCGTACCGGTAAAATCGGCAAACGGCCCGTCGTTGACACGCACCGACTCACCCGGCTCGAACAACGTCTTCGGCTTCGGCTTGTCGCTACCATCAGCAACACGACGCAGAATTGCTTCCGCCTCTTTATCTGTAATCGGTGCAGGCTTGTCAGCAGTACCGCCGATGAAGCCCATCACACGAGGAGTATCCTTGACCAAGTGCCAAGTACCCTCGTTCATATCCATCTGTACCAGCACATAACCAGGGAAGAACTTGCGTTCACTTTTGCGCTTCTGGCCATTACGCATTTCAACCACTTCTTCAGTGGGAACCAGAATTTCGCCAAAGCCATCTTCCATGCCAGCCAGCTTTACGCGCTCGACCAACGAGCGCATGACATGCTTCTCGTAACCGGAGTAAGCATGCACAACGTACCAACGCTTAGCCACGGGACACCCTTAGCCGACAATCAAGGAAACAAGCCAGCCGAGCAGGGAATCAAGCCCCCACAACAGCAACGCCATAACCAGCACAACAGCCACAACTATAAGCGTGGTCTGCGTGGTTTCTTGGCGAGTTGGCCATACGACTTTACGAATCTCGGTGCGAGCTTCCTTAACCAGTACAAAGAAAGACTTGCCCTTCACGGTCTGCAGGCCTACAAAGGCAGCTACAGCAGCAATGACAAGCAATGCGAGTACGCGGTACAGGATCGGCGAAGCAGAGTAATACTGATTGCCAACAACGCCAACAACCACCAAGGCGACTACTACAAGCCACTTAAGTAGATCGAAGCGAGAGCCTTGAGCTTCAGCTTTAGGAGTCATCTATGAAGATCCTGTGAAAAGAAAGCCAGACACACCAAGTGAATCTGGCAGGTCAGGAGGGAATCGAACCCCCAACCTACGGTTTTGGAGACCGTCGCTCTGCCAATTGAGCTACTGACCTAAAACAAAATCAGGCCGACCATTATGCCGGCCCGAAAAAGACATTACAACAATTTACTCGATGATTTTGGCTACGACGCCAGCGCCGACGGTACGACCGCCTTCACGGATAGCGAAACGCAGACCATCTTCCATCGCGATGGTTTTGATCAGGGTAACAGTCATCTGAATGTTGTCACCTGGCATTACCATTTCAACGCCTTCTGGCAGCTCGCAGTTACCAGTCACGTCAGTAGTACGGAAGTAGAACTGTGGACGGTAGCCTTTGAAGAACGGAGTATGACGACCGCCTTCCTCCTTGCTCAGAACATAAACTTCTGCGGTGAACTTGGTGTGCGGCTTAACCGAACCCGGCTTAACCAGAACCTGACCACGCTCAACGTCGTCACGCTTGGTGCCACGCAGCAGAACGCCGCAGTTCTCGCCAGCACGACCTTCGTCGAGCAGTTTGCGGAACATTTCAACGCCAGTGCAAGTGGTGACGGTGGTGTCACGCAGACCAACAATTTCCAGTGGATCCTGAACGCGAACGATACCGCGCTCGATACGACCAGTCACAACAGTACCGCGACCGG
Organism: Pseudomonas sp. S2_F03; assembly: GCF_054668335.1. NCBI lineage: Bacteria > Pseudomonadati > Pseudomonadota > Gammaproteobacteria > Pseudomonadales > Pseudomonadaceae > Pseudomonas > Pseudomonas sp. S2_F03. The sequence goes on from NZ_CP162759.1 coordinate 2,314,622, forward strand.
AGATCGAGAATACGTCTTCGATTGGCATCAGGAACGGCTTGTCGGTCAGACGAACCGGTTCTGGGATGTAGCTATCCAGAGTTTCAACCAGTTTACGAACGGCAGTAGTGCCCATTTCGTTGTCGTCTTTGCCTTCCAGCGCCATACGAGCCGAACCGATGATGATTGGAGTGTCATCGCCCGGGAAGTCGTAGGTGGACAGCAGGTCGCGAACTTCCATCTCAACCAGTTCCAGCAGCTCAGCGTCGTCTACCAGGTCAGCCTTGTTCAGGAAAACCACGATGTACGGAACACCTACCTGACGGGACAGCAGGATGTGCTCACGGGTTTGTGGCATCGGACCATCAGCGGCCGAGCAAACCAGGATAGCGCCGTCCATTTGAGCAGCACCGGTGATCATGTTCTTCACATAGTCAGCGTGACCTGGGCAGTCAACGTGAGCGTAGTGACGGATCTTCGAGTTGTACTCAACGTGCGCGGTGTTGATGGTGATACCGCGAGCTTTTTCTTCTGGCGCGCTGTCGATCTTATCGAAATCAACGATAGCCGAACCGAAAACCTCGGAGCAAACACGAGTCAGAGCAGCAGTCAGAGTGGTTTTACCGTGGTCAACGTGACCAATGGTACCAACGTTGACGTGCGGCAGAGAACGATCGAACTTTTCCTTAGCCATCGAAACAACCCTCAGCAGAAGAATTAAGCGAACAATATCAGCCATTAAAACAAAGGCAGATATTTTCATATCTGCCTTGTTATATGGAGCTCTTGAGCGGATTTGAACCGCTGACCTCACCCTTACCAAGGGTGTGCTCTACCAACTGAGCTACAAGAGCGTAACACTTTGCAGGACCTGCAAACTTGGAGCGGGTAGCGGGAATCGAACCCGCATCATCAGCTTGGAAGGCTGAGGTTCTACCACTAAACTATACCCGCGGAGCTTGCAGCTCTCGCTAAAAATGGTGGAGGGGGAAGGATTCGAACCTTCGAAGTCGTAGACGTCAGATTTACAGTCTGATCCCTTTGGCCGCTCGGGAACCCCCTCCTAAGCGAGCCGGCATTCTACATCATGCCAGCCTTCTGTCAAGCATTTTTCTCATTAAAAACCTGAGCTTAGCTGCGTTGACACTGCTATCACACCACCGACCGTTAAAGGTCTTCACTGCGAAGCGGGCGCCATTCTATTCAAACTATTCAGCAGGCGCAACCCCCTCGCACGGCATTATTTTATGTTTTAACTCATTGAATTCTTTAGAAAGGTTTTGCAGCTGCAAACCATCCAGCAAACGCTGGCTTTCGGGTAATACAAGCACCCAGTAACCGGACGACTCAACGGGATCTTTCTGCAAGGACTGAAACCTCACACCCATCTCACCAAGTCGCCGCCCAACCAACAACAGTGACTCCTGACGAGAAAAGCCACCCAAATAGAGACAGCTTCCGCTAGCCACTGTGGATTTTTCTTTGTCATGAGTCGCATCAGCTGCTTCGCTCAACAAGCGAATATCCTGCTGAGACCCTCGGTACAAACTCAAAGGCGTTACATCTTTTGCCCGCAGAGGGGCTTCTTGCTGATGCCAAATGTAATAGACGACGTTGAGAACAAGCAGCAACAGGAACAACCAACGCATAAAAACCTCAAGACAATGGACATGCCATCGCTAAACCTACAAAAATCAGGTCTGGAACCAGCCTGGCCTCGGGCACGATTCCGGCGACAAGAGCCGCATCCCCCCGGTGAGGAACACCACAAAGTCCTCCCCCAATAACTGCGCGCCATCTCCAGTTGAGTCAGGACAAACCCCCCTCAGCATAAGAGAACAGCCTCGCTCAACCGCCTCCACTGTCGTGCGACCAGGAGCGAGACTCTCAAGGGCCCGCTCGGCAGCCAGATCCCCATACCTAATCTTGCGAGTATGTGTTCGTAGCTGATGGCGCATCAAAGGCATCCCTGGGCAAATAAAACCACCAAGATGCTCTCCATCCCCAGCAACGAAGTCAGCAGTCACAGCCGTACCGAAATCAAGCACCAGACACGCACCAGAAGCCAGATGAAACCCTCCAAGCATTGCCAGCCAGCGATCCAGCCCCAACCGCTCATACTCGTCATAGCCATTGCGCACCCCAGCCACTTGGCGAGCAGGCGAAGCACATACCACAGACACACCAAAAGCTTGCGTCAATAGATAGTTCAACGCACTGGTTTCTTCCGCCGTTCTAACACTCACCAACCGGCAGTGCGTAAGGGCTAGCCCATCAAGATTGCGCAGCCCTTCCAGCAAAGCGTCATCTGAATCGACTACGCCCTCACTGAACACTCGACTGACACCTGCGCGAAGCACACGCCACTTTATAAAACTATTTCCACAGTCGAGCTCAAGAATCATCACGCAACCTCAAACTGAGCTCACCACCACTAAAGACTTTTTCAACGCCATTCACTTTCAAGCGCAAAGCCCCTTGACTGTCGATACCCAACACTTCCCCCTCTATCTGGCTCGTGCCGGCTATCAATGAGACTGGCCGCCCTTGCCATAGGTGATTTTGCTCCCACTCAGACTGAATAGAGGAGAACCCATCGCGCTGGTGCCGAGCCAAATACGCCTGGAGCTGCGAACACAACTCCGAAACCAGGTGATTACGATCAATCACCCTGCCCGACTCCAGGCGCATCGATGTCCACAACTGGTCAACCTCATCAGTGATCTGCATGTTGACGTTGATGCCAACACCGATCACCACGTGACACACATCCGCGGGATCACCGACCAACTCAAGCAATATCCCGGCGATTTTTTTCTGATCAACCAATAAATCGTTGGGCCATTTTAATCCAACGCCAGAAACACCGAGCGCACGCAAGGTGTGCATGACCGCGAGACCGACAACGAGGCTCAATCCCTCCAGTTGTCGCATTCCACCCTCTATGCGCAACACCAAACTGCAATAGATGTTTTCTGCGAAAGGACTGACCCATTTGCGCCCTCGCCGCCCACGCCCAGCGGTCTGGCGCTCGGCAAGCAATAACAATGGCGCGGCCCGACCACACTCAATAGCTCGTAAAGCCTCAGCATTGGTGGAGTCTATTGAATCGAAGACAAAAATGGGCCAGCCACAATCAGGTGCACGCTCTTTTATGGCGACAGGATCGAGCAGCGTCAACGGCGCGGCCAGCTGATATCCGCGGCCGCGCACTTTATGAATAGACAAGCCGAGCTCAGCTTCTAGATGCTGAAGCTGCTTCCACACAGCACTACGACTAATGCCCAGCGCGACACCCAGAGCCTCACCCGAATGGAACCGGCCATCTTTAAGAAGCTTTAACAACGTCAGCATGTAAGTTTCGCCTCACAATGAGGCCCGCATGATAGCCATGCCCCGAGCCGTTGCATAGAAACCCGACAGGCCTGGTTTTCTGCAGACAAAACAAAACCCCAACTGCTTTCGCAATTGGGGTTTCGGAATTTAATCTTGACGATGACCTACTCTCACATGGGGAAACCCCACACTACCATCGGCGATGCATCGTTTCACTGCTGAGTTCGGGATGGGATCAGGTGGTTCCAATGCTCTATGGTCGTCAAGAAATTCGGGTACCGAGTCGTGGCCAGCTGGCCGCGCTTCAGCAAATTGGGTATGCGATAGTTGGGTGTTTTGTGAGTATCTCGAACTTTCGGTTCGTTTCGTCTTCACACACCGCAATCTGGCCTTTCGACGCAAATTGCTTGGGTGTTATATGGTCAAGCCTCACGGGCAATTAGTATTGGTTAGCTCAACGCCTCACAGCGCTTACACACCCAACCTATCAACGTCGTAGTCTTCGACGGCCCTTCAGGGGACTCAAGGTCCCAGTGAGATCTCATCTTGAGGCTAGTTTCCCGCTTAGATGCTTTCAGCGGTTATCTATTCCGAACATAGCTACCCGGCAATGCCACTGGCGTGACAACCGGAACACCAGAGGTTCGTCCACTCCGGTCCTCTCGTACTAGGAGCAGCCCCTCTCAAATCTCAAACGTCCACGGCAGATAGGGACCGAACTGTCTCACGACGTTCTAAACCCAGCTCGCGTACCACTTTAAATGGCGAACAGCCATACCCTTGGGACCGGCTTCAGCCCCAGGATGTGATGAGCCGACATCGAGGTGCCAAACACCGCCGTCGATATGAACTCTTGGGCGGTATCAGCCTGTTATCCCCGGAGTACCTTTTATCCGTTGAGCGATGGCCCTTCCATACAGAACCACCGGATCACTAAGACCTACTTTCGTACCTGCTCGACGTGTCTGTCTCGCAGTCAAGCGCGCTTTTGCCTTTATACTCTACGACCGATTTCCGACCGGTCTGAGCGCACCTTCGTACTCCTCCGTTACTCTTTAGGAGGAGACCGCCCCAGTCAAACTACCCACCATACACTGTCCTCGATCCGGATAACGGACCTGAGTTAGAACCTCAAAGTTGCCAGGGTGGTATTTCAAGGTTGGCTCCACGCGAACTGGCGTCCACGCTTCAAAGCCTCCCACCTATCCTACACAAGCAAATTCAAAGTCCAGTGCAAAGCTATAGTAAAGGTTCACGGGGTCTTTCCGTCTAGCCGCGGATACACTGCATCTTCACAGCGATTTCAATTTCACTGAGTCTCGGGTGGAGACAGCGCCGCCATCGTTACGCCATTCGTGCAGGTCGGAACTTACCCGACAAGGAATTTCGCTACCTTAGGACCGTTATAGTTACGGCCGCCGTTTACCGGGGCTTCGATCAAGAGCTTCGCGTTAGCTAACCCCATCAATTAACCTTCCGGCACCGGGCAGGCGTCACACCCTATACGTCCACTTTCGTGTTTGCAGAGTGCTGTGTTTTTAATAAACAGTCGCAGCGGCCTGGTATCTTCGACCGGCATGGGCTTACGCAGTAAATGCTTCACCCTCACCGGCGCACCTTCTCCCGAAGTTACGGTGCCATTTTGCCTAGTTCCTTCACCCGAGTTCTCTCAAGCGCCTTGGTATTCTCTACCCAACCACCTGTGTCGGTTTGGGGTACGGTTCCTGGTTACCTGAAGCTTAGAAGCTTTTCTTGGAAGCATGGCATCAACCACTTCGTGTACTAAAAGTACACTCGTCATCAGCTCTCGGCCTTAGAATCCCGGATTTACCTAAGATTCCAGCCTACCACCTTAAACTTGGACAACCAACGCCAAGCTGGCCTAGCCTTCTCCGTCCCTCCATCGCAATAACCAGAAGTACAGGAATATTAACCTGTTTTCCATCGACTACGCTTTTCAGCCTCGCCTTAGGGACCGACTAACCCTGCGTCGATTAACGTTGCGCAGGAAACCTTGGTCTTTCGGCGTGGGTGTTTTCACACCCATTGTCGTTACTCATGTCAGCATTCGCACTTCTGATACCTCCAGCAAGCTTCTCAACTCACCTTCACAGGCTTACAGAACGCTCCTCTACCGCATCACCTAAGTGATACCCGTAGCTTCGGTGTATGGTTTGAGCCCCGTTACATCTTCCGCGCAGGCCGACTCGACTAGTGAGCTATTACGCTTTCTTTAAAGGGTGGCTGCTTCTAAGCCAACCTCCTAGCTGTCTAAGCCTTCCCACATCGTTTCCCACTTAACCATAACTTTGGGACCTTAGCTGACGGTCTGGGTTGTTTCCCTTTTCACGACGGACGTTAGCACCCGCCGTGTGTCTCCCATGCTCGGCACTTGTAGGTATTCGGAGTTTGCATCGGTTTGGTAAGTCGGGATGACCCCCTAGCCGAAACAGTGCTCTACCCCCTACAGTGATACATGAGGCGCTACCTAAATAGCTTTCGAGGAGAACCAGCTATCTCCGAGCTTGATTAGCCTTTCACTCCGATCCACAGGTCATCCGCTAACTTTTCAACGGTAGTCGGTTCGGTCCTCCAGTTAGTGTTACCCAACCTTCAACCTGCCCATGGATAGATCGCCCGGTTTCGGGTCTATTCCCAGCGACTAGACGCCCTATTAAGACTCGCTTTCGCTACGCCTCCCCTATTCGGTTAAGCTCGCCACTGAAAATAAGTCGCTGACCCATTATACAAAAGGTACGCAGTCACCCAACAAAGTGGGCTCCCACTGCTTGTACGCATACGGTTTCAGGATCTATTTCACTCCCCCTCTCCGGGGTTCTTTTCGCCTTTCCCTCACGGTACTAGTTCACTATCGGTCAGTCAGTAGTATTTAGCCTTGGAGGATGGTCCCCCCATATTCAGACAAAGTTTCTCGTGCTCCGTCCTACTCGATTTCATGACCAAGAGATTTTCGCGTACAGGGCTATCACCCACTATGGCCGCACTTTCCAGAGCGTTCCGCTAATCTCAAAGCCACTTAAGGGCTAGTCCCCGTTCGCTCGCCACTACTAAGGGAATCTCGGTTGATTTCTTTTCCTCAGGGTACTTAGATGTTTCAGTTCCCCTGGTTCGCCTCTTGCACCTATGTATTCAGTACAAGATAACCATCTTATGATGGCTGGGTTCCCCCATTCAGACATCTCCGGATCAAAGTCTGTTTGCCGACTCCCCGAAGCTTTTCGCAGGCTACCACGTCTTTCATCGCCTCTGACTGCCAAGGCATCCACCGTATGCGCTTCTTCACTTGACCATATAACCCCAAGCAATCTGGTTATACTGTGAAGACGACATTCGCCGAAAATTCGATAATACTCAATTAAGAGCAACTCACAAATTTTACCTTAGCCTGATCCGTTACCAGTGAAAGTAACGTTCAGTCTATCTTTCTATCACATACCCAAATTTTTAAAGAACGAACTAGTCAAAGACTAGAAATCAACATTCACCATCTCAACGATGGAATGCTCATTTCTAAGCTTTCAAACTTCAGAAGCAGTAGTGGTGGAGCCAAACGGGATCGAACCGTTGACCTCCTGCGTGCAAGGCAGGCGCTCTCCCAGCTGAGCTATGGCCCCGTATTTCTACAGGCGTTTCCCACACAAAATTGGTGGGTCTGGGCAGATTCGAACTGCCGACCTCACCCTTATCAGGGGTGCGCTCTAACCAACTGAGCTACAGACCCAATTTCGGGCTGCTTCTTTCGTCTTCTTCAATGAATCAAGCAATTCGTGTGGGAACTTATGGAGCAGCTGATGTCGTCGATTAAGGAGGTGATCCAGCCGCAGGTTCCCCTACGGCTACCTTGTTACGACTTCACCCCAGTCATGAATCACACCGTGGTAACCGTCCTCCCGAAGGTTAGACTAGCTACTTCTGGTGCAACCCACTCCCATGGTGTGACGGGCGGTGTGTACAAGGCCCGGGAACGTATTCACCGCGACATTCTGATTCGCGATTACTAGCGATTCCGACTTCACGCAGTCGAGTTGCAGACTGCGATCCGGACTACGATCGGTTTTCTGGGATTAGCTCCACCTCGCGGCTTGGCAACCCTCTGTACCGACCATTGTAGCACGTGTGTAGCCCAGGCCGTAAGGGCCATGATGACTTGACGTCATCCCCACCTTCCTCCGGTTTGTCACCGGCAGTCTCCTTAGAGTGCCCACCATAACGTGCTGGTAACTAAGGACAAGGGTTGCGCTCGTTACGGGACTTAACCCAACATCTCACGACACGAGCTGACGACAGCCATGCAGCACCTGTCTCAATGTTCCCGAAGGCACCGATCCATCTCTGGAAAGTTCATTGGATGTCAAGGCCTGGTAAGGTTCTTCGCGTTGCTTCGAATTAAACCACATGCTCCACCGCTTGTGCGGGCCCCCGTCAATTCATTTGAGTTTTAACCTTGCGGCCGTACTCCCCAGGCGGTCAACTTAATGCGTTAGCTGCGCCACTAAGAGCTCAAGGCTCCCAACGGCTAGTTGACATCGTTTACGGCGTGGACTACCAGGGTATCTAATCCTGTTTGCTCCCCACGCTTTCGCACCTCAGTGTCAGTATCAGTCCAGGTGGTCGCCTTCGCCACTGGTGTTCCTTCCTATATCTACGCATTTCACCGCTACACAGGAAATTCCACCACCCTCTACCATACTCTAGCTCGACAGTTTTGAATGCAGTTCCCAGGTTGAGCCCGGGGATTTCACATCCAACTTAACGAACCACCTACGCGCGCTTTACGCCCAGTAATTCCGATTAACGCTTGCACCCTCTGTATTACCGCGGCTGCTGGCACAGAGTTAGCCGGTGCTTATTCTGTCGGTAACGTCAAAATTGCAACGTATTAGGTTACAACCCTTCCTCCCAACTTAAAGTGCTTTACAATCCGAAGACCTTCTTCACACACGCGGCATGGCTGGATCAGGCTTTCGCCCATTGTCCAATATTCCCCACTGCTGCCTCCCGTAGGAGTCTGGACCGTGTCTCAGTTCCAGTGTGACTGATCATCCTCTCAGACCAGTTACGGATCGTCGCCTTGGTGAGCCATTACCTCACCAACTAGCTAATCCGACCTAGGCTCATCTGATAGCGCAAGGCCCGAAGGTCCCCTGCTTTCTCCCGTAGGACGTATGCGGTATTAGCGTCCGTTTCCGAACGTTATCCCCCACTACCAGGCAGATTCCTAGGCATTACTCACCCGTCCGCCGCTCTCAAGAGAAGCAAGCTTCTCTCTACCGCTCGACTTGCATGTGTTAGGCCTGCCGCCAGCGTTCAATCTGAGCCATGATCAAACTCTTCAGTTCAAACATCTTTGGGTTTTTAAGAAACCCTAAACTTGGCTCAGCAATCGTTGGTTACATCTTTGATTTCTCGCGGAGTAACTTGTGATGCTGATAATCTTGTTGACTATCAGTCTGACTCCACAAGCACCCACACGAATTGCTTGATTCAGTTGTTAAAGAGCGGTTGGTTAAGATCTTTCGTCTCAACCGAGGCGCGCATTCTACAGCAGCCTCTGTTGCTGTCAAGCGGTTATTTTCAGAAGTTTTCAAAGTTTCCTTTGTAACTTCAACCACTTGCGCTTCCGATCACTCGGTAGCGGGAGGCGAATTCTACAGCGTTACACGCTGCTGTCAACACCTCTTTTTCAACTCCTTTCGGACTTCGATGAACTGAAGCCACTCACTGCCGAAAACTGCGTAACTCTTTGTTTACCAAGGAGTTTTCCGTTTCGACTGCGCCGGAAGTGGGGCGAATTATAGACATCCTGAATCTGCCGTCAAGCACTGATTTCGGCTTTATTCGGATTTGAGCGTAATACGCGCAAATGCCTTCTTGCCGGCCTGACAAACGTGCGTCGCGCCCAGTACGTATATAAAGGTGCGATCGACCACCTCACCATCAATACGCACACCGCCGGAACCCAACAGGTCACGCGCCACTGCCGAGTTCTTCACCAGCCCGGCCTTATTAAGGACAGCCGCAATCGGCATATCTTCGGCAGCAGTCAGCTCGATCTCTGGCAGATCATCCGGAAGCTCGCCCTCTTTCATACGATTGCCCGCCCCGCGGTGAGCATTGGCCGCAGCCTCTTCACCATGGAACCGCGCAACGATTTCTTCGGCCAGCTTGATCTTGATGTCGCGCGGGTTCGCGCCAGCCTCGACATCAGCACGGAATGCATTGATCTCATCCATGGAGCGGAAGCTGAGCAATTCGAAATAGCGCCACATCAACGCATCCGGAATCGAAACCAGCTTGCTATACATGACACCCGGCGCTTCCTGAATACCGACGTAGTTGCCCAAGGACTTGGACATCTTCTTCACGCCATCCAGCCCTTCGAGCAACGGCATCGTCAGAATGCACTGAGGATCCTGACCATAACCACGCTGCAGCTCACGCCCCATCAACAGGTTGAACTTCTGATCAGTGCCGCCCAGCTCAATATCCGCGCGCAAAGCGACCGAGTCATAACCCTGAACCAGCGGATAAAGGAACTCGTGAATGGCGATTGGCTGATTAGTTGTGTAGCGCTTATCGAAATCGTCGCGCTCGAGCATGCGGGCAACGGTGTACTGCGACGTCAGGCGAATGAAGTCCGCCGGCCCCATCTGGTCCATCCAGGTGGAGTTGAACGCAACTTCGGTCTTCGCCGGATCAAGAATCTTGAAGACCTGAGTCTTGTAGGTCTCGGCATTCTCGAGAACCTGCTCACGGGTGAGCGGCGGACGCGTCGCGCTCTTGCCGCTCGGATCACCGATCATCCCGGTGAAGTCACCTATAAGGAAGATCACCTGATGCCCCAGCTCCTGGAACTGGCGCAGCTTATTAATAAGCACGGTATGACCCAGGTGCAAATCCGGTGCAGTCGGATCGAAGCCTGCCTTAATACGTAGCGGCTGGCCACGCTTGAGCTTTTCGATCAGCTCGGACTCGACCAACAGTTCTTCTGCACCACGTTTAATCAGCGCTAGCTGCTCTTCAACCGACTTCATAACAGACCCGCAAGGCTCGAATTCAAAGGGGACCAACCATACAAGATCACGCGTCAAATACAAAGTTTGGCCGGCGCAATGACGCCAATCCGCTGGCAGAGTGTCCGCGGACTTGCTTCAGAGATGATTTGGTTATATTTTATACAGTTATTTCATCTTCATCATGTCATTCATCTTTTCCAATTCATCTTTTTCAAAGTCAAAATTACTTATGACCCAAGAATCGTCTAAAGCGCCGCCGCTTTACCCGAAGACCCACCTGCTCGCAGCAAGCGGCATCGCCGCTCTCCTGAGCCTGGCGCTTCTGGTATTTCCTTCCAGTGATGTTGAAGCAAAAAAGACCACCCTGAGTCTCGAACTGGAAAGCCCTGCTGAACAACTGTCACAAGATCAAGACGCTGCTGACGCCGCTCAAGCCACAAATGAGCCAGTAACCTCCCCTTTGCGCAGATCGATAACAGCGCTGAAGAACCACAGGAAACCGCGCAGGCCGCGCCCGCAGTCGAAGAAAAGAAGTCTGCGAACCACAGGGAAGTGATTGTCTCCAAAGGCGATACGCTCTCCACCCTGTTTGAGAAAGTCGGCCTCCCAGCCACCTCGGTGCACGATGTCCTGGCCAGCGACAAACAAGCCAAGCAATTCAGCCAACTCAAACACGGCCAGAAGCTCGAGTTCGAACTGACCCCCGAAGGCCAACTGACCAGCCTGCACAGCAAACTCAGCGACCTCGAAAGCATCACCCTGACCAGGCATGACAAGGGTTATGCGTTCAACCGCATCACTGCAAAACCCACCACGCGTTCCGCCTATGTTCATGGCGTGATCAACAGTTCGCTGTCGCAATCCGCCGCTCGCGCCGGTTTGTCCCACAGCCTGACGATGGATATGGCCAGTGTATTTGGATACGACGTCGACTTCGCCCAGGATATTCGCCAGGGTGACGAGTTCGATGTGATCTACGAACAGAAAGTCGTCAACGGCAAGGCTGTCGGCAATGGCCCGATCCTTTCCGCACGTTTCACCAACCGCGGCAAGACTTACACCGCCGTGCGTTACATCAACAAACAAGGCAACAGCAGCTACTACACCGCTGACGGCAACAGCATGCGCAAAGCGTTCATCCGCACCCCGGTCGACTTTGCCCGCATCAGCTCGAAATTCTCCATGGGGCGCAAGCACCCGATCCTGAACAAGATTCGCGCCCACAAAGGCGTCGATTACGCAGCACCACGCGGCACGCCAATCAAGGCGGCTGGCGACGGCAAAGTATTGCTGGCGGGTCGCCGCGGCGGCTACGGCAATACCGTGGTCCTCCAACATGGCAATACCTACACCACGCTCTACGGCCACATGCAAGGCTTCGCCAAAGGTGTGAAGACTGGCGGCACGGTGAAACAGGGCCAGGTGATTGGCTATATCGGCACCACCGGCCTCTCCACTGGCCCGCATTTGCACTACGAATTCCAGGTCAATGGCGTGCACGTCGATCCACTGGGCCAGAAACTGCCAATGGCCGATCCGATTGCCAAGGCGGAACGCGCACGCTTCCTCGCCCAAAGCCAGCCACTGATGGCGCGCATGGAACAGGAAAAAGCCACTCTGCTGGCTTCGAGCAAGCGTTAAGCCATGGCTCTCTATATAGGTGTGATGTCCGGGACCAGCCTTGATGGCCTGGACATCGCGCTGATCGAGCAAGCCCCGGCGATCAGATTGATCGCCACGCACTACATTCCGATGCCCGAAACCCTGCGCACCGAGCTGCTCGGCTTGTGCGCCAGCGGCCCGGACGAGATAGCCCGTTCAGCCATCACCCAACAAAACTGGGTAAAACTGGCTGCCCAGGGTGTACAAACCCTCCTTGATCAACAACACCTTAAGCCCGAAGACATTCGTGCGATTGGCAGCCATGGCCAGACCATTCGCCACGAACCGGCACGCGGCTTCACCGTGCAAATCGGCAACCCTGCCCTGCTGACCGAGTTGACAGGCATTACCGTAGTCAGCGACTTCCGCAGTCGCGACGTGGCCGCAGGTGGACAAGGCGCGCCGCTAGTCCCGGCATTCCACGAAGCCTTGTTTGAAGAACGCGCCGGCAATCGCGCCGTATTGAATATTGGTGGATTCAGCAACCTCAGCCTGATCGAACCCGGCAAACCCGTTGCGGGTTTCGACTGCGGTCCGGGTAACGTATTGCTGGATGCATGGATTCACCAGCAGCGCGGCGACAACTTTGATAGGGATGGCCAATGGGCCGCCAACGGCAAAGTCGAACCGTCACTGCTGAATGAGCTGCTCAGTGATCCCTTCTTCGTGACCAAAGGCCCGAAAAGCACCGGCCGCGAAGTGTTCAACCTGCCATGGCTGACACAACACCTCTCGAAGCTACCGACTTTTGCCGCCGAAGACGTGCAAGCAACCCTGCTCGAACTGACCGCGCTGACGATCATCGAGTCACTGCAACACGCCCAGGCGGACACTCAAGAACTGCTGGTCTGCGGCGGCGGCGCGCACAACACCACGCTGATGAAGCGCTTGGCCAACCTGTTGCCCAACGCCAAAGTCAGCAGCACCGCCGCTTACGGCGTGGACCCGGACTGGGTCGAAGCCATGGCCTTCGCCTGGCTGGCCCATTGCTGCCTCGAAGGCATCGCCGCCAATCGCCCTAGCGTCACTGGCGCTCGAGGCCTGCGCGTTCTGGGAGCCATTTACCCGGCGTAAACGCCAGAAAGCAAAACGCCGCACAACCCATCAGGTTCTGCGGCGTTTTGCATTGTGTGCAGGTGCAATCAGATCGAGAACGAAGACCCACAGCCACAAGTCGTGCTGGCGTTCGGGTTCTTGATCACGAAGCGCGAGCCTTCCAGACCTTCCTGATAATCCACCTCGGCACCGGCCAGGTACTGGAAGCTCATCGGGTCTACGACCAGACTCACGCCTTCGCGCTCGACGATGGTGTCGTCATCGGCCACTTCTTCATCGAAGGTAAAGCCGTACTGAAAACCTGAACAACCGCCGCCCGTAACGAATACGCGCAGTTTCAAGCGATCATTCCCCTCTTCATCGACCAGGCTCTTCACTTTGTGCGCGGCACCGTGGGTGAATTGCAAAGCCGTGGGGGTGAAGGATTCGACGCTCATGCTGACTATCTCCCGGCGTTACGCCGTCATATTGCGTGATGACGCGCATTATCCGCTTCTCCTAGAAAAGCGGTCAACTATTGTTACGGTATATCAATCGAACCCATTGCTCGCCCGGAATGCAAAAAGGCCCGTCAGACGGGCCTTTTTGCTGCGCAAGATAAAGCGTTACGGCAACATGCCGGCGTGGGACAGGCCCAGACGCTCATCCAGACCGAACAGGATGTTCATGTTCTGCACCGCCTGACCCGACGCACCTTTGACCAGGTTGTCGATCACCGACAATACCACCACCAGATCACCATCCTGTGGACGATGCACCGCAATTCGGCACACGTTGGCGCCGCGCACGCTGCGGGTTTCCGGATGGCTGCCGGCCGGCATTACGTCGACGAACGGTTCGTTGGCATAGCGCTTTTCAAACAACGCTTGCAGATCCACCGAGCGATCCACGACGGTCGCGTAAAGCGTCGAGTGAATGCCGCGAATCATTGGCGTCAGGTGCGGAACGAACGTCAGACCGACGTCCTTGCCCGCCGCGCGACGCAGCCCTTGGCGGATTTCCGGCAAGTGACGGTGACCTTTGACTGAGTAGGCTTTCATGCTTTCCGACGTCTCGGAGTACAGCGATCCTACAGAGGCGCCACGCCCGGCACCGCTGACGCCGGATTTGCAGTCAGCAATCAGGTGAGCGGTATCCGCCAGACCGGCTTCGAGCAACGGCAGGAAACCCAATTGCGTAGCGGTCGGGTAGCAACCCGGCACTGCAATCAGGCGAGCCTTCTTGATTTGTTCGCGATTGACTTCCGGCAGGCCGTAGACCGCTTCGTCCAGCAAATCTGGCGCACCGTGCGGCTGGCCGTACCACTTGGCCCATTCTGCGGCATCTTGCAGGCGGAAATCCGCCGACAGGTCGATGACCTTGGTCCCGGCCGCCAGCAACTCACCCGCCAGGGCATGGGCTACACCGTGAGGCGTTGCAAAGAACACCACATCACAGGCACCCAGGGTCTTGATGTCCGGAACACTGAACGCCAGGCCGTCGTAGTGACCTCGCAGGTTCGGGTACATGTCGGCGACGGCCAGGCCAGCCTCGGATCGGGAAGTGATGACAACCACTTCAGCTTGCGGATGCTGTGCCAACAGACGCAGCAGTTCGACACCGGTGTAACCCGTGCCGCCGACGATACCGACCTTGACCATAAACCTGCCCTCAACGAACCCACTGGAAAGCCGTCGATAATAGGGGCCGCGCGCGTCTGCGACAACCGTCAAGGTGACGTGCGGACGCTCAAGCCTCTACTATTCCGGCTACCGTGAATCCTGGAATAACTAAAAATGCTTTATCTGTGGCTCAAAGCGCTTCACATCGTCAGCATCGTTTGCTGGTTTGCAGGGCTGTTTTACCTGCCACGCCTGTTCGTCTATCACGCGCAGAGCGAAGACACCGTCAGCAAGGAACGCTTCAGCGTCATGGAGCGCAAGCTGTACCGGGGCATCATGGGCCCGTCGATGATCGCTACGCTGATTTTCGGCGGCTGGTTGATCAGCCTCAACCCCAGCGCCTATTTCAGCCAGGGTGGCTGGATGCACGCCAAGTTGGCGTTGGTGGTTTTTCTGATCGGTTACCACCACATGTGCGGCGCGCAGGTGAAACGTTTTGCCCGTGGCGAAAACACCCGAAGCCATGTCTTTTATCGCTGGCTCAATGAAGTCCCGGTTCTGATATTGCTGACAATCGTAATTCTGGTCGTGGTTCGGCCGTTCTAATCTCAACAAACATCATTCACCGGGGTACTTCCAATGTCGCTGCCCGCTCTGCTCGATCAACGTCTGCGTCTGCCTGTGGTGGCTGCGCCGATGTTCCTGATTTCCAACCCGCAACTGGTGCTCGCTTGTTGCCGAAATGGCGTGGTGGGGAGCTTTCCCGCGTTGAACCAGCGCGAAAGCAGCGGCTTCAAGGCCTGGCTGGAAGAGATCGAAGCCGGGTTGGCGGCAATGGAAAACCCGGCACCCTATGCGGTCAACCTGATCGTCCACAACAGCAACCCGCGCCTGCAAGCGGATCTGCAGATCTGCATCGAGCACAAAGTGCCGATCGTGATCACAAGCCTGGGCGCCGTGAAAGAAGTGGTCGACGCTGTACACAGCTACGGCGGCCTGGTGTTTCACGACGTGACGACTCGCCGTCATGCGGAAAAAGCCGCCGAAGCCGGCGTGGACGGCTTGATTGCCGTGGCCGCGGGTGCCGGTGGACACGCCGGGACCTGGAGCCCGTTTTCGCTGATCGCCGAGATCCGCCAGTTCTTCGACAAGACCCTGCTGCTGGCCGGCTGCCTGAACCATGGCCACGAGATTCTCGCCGCGCAATTGCTGGGGGCGGATTTGGCCTACTTCGGTACGCGATTTATCGGTACCACTGAAAGTCATGCACCTGACGCCTACAAAGAGATGCTACTGACGTCCCGGGCGGCGGACATCGTCCATACTCCAGCCGTCTCGGGTGTACCGGCGAGCTTCATGCGTCAAAGCCTTGAAGCGGCGGGCTTCGACATGGCCGCCCTGCAAAACAAGGGGGAGGTGAACTTCGGTTCCAAACTGAAACCCATCAGCGATGAAGCCAAGGCCTGGAAAACCGTGTGGTCTGCAGGTCAGGGGGTCGGGGAAATCGATGACCTGCCGAGCGTCGACCAACTGGTCGCACGGCTGGACGACGAATACCGCAAGGCATTGGCACTGGCCGCGTCGTTGCCCAAGCGCTGGCCACGCTAAAATGAAAGTTTGGCCAGCCCCTACCGGCTGGCCTTACACTCGATTCCTAATTCAAACACTCGCGACAAGGATGCCTCGCAATGAGCGAAAACCGTTTCAAGATCACATTCAACGGCGCTCTGCTGCCAGGTGTTGACCTCACCACCGCAAAACTCAACCTCGCCGCGCTGTACAAAAGCGAGGTCGCTGCCGTCGAAAGACTGTTCAATGGCCAGACGGTGACGCTTAAACAAGGCTTGTCGCAAGCCGACGCAAAAACCTACCTTCAAGCGCTGACGAAAACCGGTATCGACGCCCGAGTCGAAGCCGAGCCCGCGGTCGAGTTGAACCTGGCCGACGTCCAGCATCACGCTCCAGCCAGCATTCAACCTGCCCCGACGGACCCGGAATCCCCGTACGCGCCGCCCCGCGCGACTGTCGGCGAAACCGAACCCGTGTTCGCCACGCTCAAGCCATTCAGCGTCGAAGGCCGCATCGGCCGCTTGCGTTATCTTGCGTGGACGATGGTCCTGACCCTGGTCATGCTTGCGGTAGGCTCGGTGCTGGCCGTTTTCGCCATCGCCCTTATTAGTGCAGACTCGACGGCGGGCCTGATTGTCGGTGGCCTGGTGGCGCTGATCCTGTTTATCGCAGTGGCCGTGGTCAGCATTCAGATCAGCGTGCAGCGCCTGCACGACATTGGCTGGTCGGGCTGGCTCTGGTTACTCAACCTCGTCCCGTTCGTGGGTAGCTTCTTCCCGATCGTGATCATGGTCGCACCCGGCACCAACATCGCCAATCGCTATGGCCCACCGCCGCCGCCCAACAGCACAGCGGTCAAAGCACTGGCTTCGTTGTGGATCGTGTTTATCGCCATCGTCTTCGTTGGGGCACTGGCCGGCGGTTTCAGCGCGATTCAGGAAGAATATGAAAGCTCCACTCAAAGCAGCTATGACAGCGGCGCGGTGACCACCGAAGAAATCGACGTCGAGCCAGCCGAAGCTGCTGAACCTGCACCAGATTCTGCAGACGATGAAGCCGAAGAAGCCCCGGCCCCTGTAGACTCTGCGAAAGAATAAACAGCGCTCCCCGCCCGTGACACCTGCGTCGCGGCGCGGAGCTGTTGCGATGGAGAACTGCATGACCCGTTACGCTCTGATCACCGGCGCTTCCAGCGGCATCGGCCTGGCGATGGCCGAAGCGCTGGCCCGGCGTGGCCGCAGCCTGATTCTGGTGGCCCGACAGCGTGATCAGCTGGAAAGTATTGCGATTGAACTGACTCAACGTTTTGGCGTGGAAGTGCTTTTCCGTGCCTGCGACCTCGGCGAGCCGCTCCGGCTGTCAGGGTTTCTGCTGGAACTGGAGGAAGGTGACCGACAAATCGATTTGCTGGTCAATTGTGCGGGCATGGGTACCTGCGGTCCCTTTCTGGCTCAAGACTGGATGACCGAGCAGGACCTGATCGAAGTGAACATCCTGGCGCTCACCCGCCTGTGCCATGCCATCGGAAACAGCATGGCCTTGCAGGGTGGCGGGCAGATCCTCAATGTGGCCTCGGTCGCCGCATTTATCCCCGGCCCCTGGATGAGCACTTACTACGCCAGCAAGGCGTATGTGCTGCATTTTTCCGAAGGTCTGCGCGTCGAGCTGAAAAAATGCGCGGTCAAGGTCTCGGTGCTCTGCCCCGGCCCGACGCGCACCGGTTTTTTCCGTACCGCGCAACTGGACACCGGCAAACTGATCGATAACAAAATGCTGATGAGCCCTGAAGAAGTGGCGCTGTACACCGTACGGGCCCTGGAAAAAGATCGCGCGATCATTATCCCGGGCCGAGGAAACCGTTGGCGCGCCTTTCTGCCACGGCTCGGTTCTCGCTGGTTGAACAGGACAATCGTCGGCATGATCAACAAGGCTTACTGCCCCCGCTGAAGGGTCCTACGGTAAAACACTGGGCGAGGGCATTCCCCATGAGTACACTCGGGCCAGCCAAAACAACGGAGAAAACAGCTGTGGATACTCTGTTCACCAAGATCATCAACCGGGAAATCCCGGCCAGGATCATCTACGAGGACGACCAGGTACTGGCCTTCCACGACATCGCCCCACAGGCACCGGTGCATTTTCTGGTGATCCCGAAAAAACCGGTGCGCACCCTTAACGACCTCACCGAGGACGACAAGGCACTGGCTGGACATATTCTGTTCACCGCCCAACGCCTGGCCCTGGAATTGGGCTGTGAAAAAGGCTTCCGCGTTGTCATGAACTGCAATGAAGAAGGTGGGCAAACCGTCTATCACATTCATATGCACGTGCTGGGTCAGCGCCAGATGCATTGGCCGCCGGGCTGATTGCAATTGATCCTGTGGGCGTGGCGCACCGCCGCTCCCACAACGGCATCACAGCACTGTCACAACAACTGCAGCACAATGACCCAGCGCAAACCTTCCCCCGGCCGATTGGGTTAAACTGGCCGCCGAGATTTTCCCGGAGGTCAGCATGACTACCCAACGTCACTATTCGCCGATTGACCGTCTTCTGCTGCAAGCCGATGCCGCCATGCGCACCCTGCTGCCCTTCAGTGGCCAGCCTTACCGTCCGTCGCCAGCCATCGTCCAGCCCGATGCGCAGATGAGCGATGAAGACACCCGGCACGTGGCCGGCCTGATGCGCATCAACCATACCGGTGAAGTCTGTGCCCAGGCGTTGTACCAAGGTCAAGCCCTGACCGCCAAGCTGCCGCATGTGCGCGAGGCCATGGAACATGCAGCCGAAGAAGAAATCGACCATCTGGTCTGGTGCGAGCAACGCATCCATCAATTGGGCAGCCATACCAGCATTCTTAATCCGCTGTTTTACGGCATGTCGTTCGGGATTGGCGCAGTTGCCGGGTTGATCAGCGACAAAGTCAGCCTCGGGTTCGTTGCCGCCACCGAACATCAAGTGTGCAAACACTTGAACGAACACCTTGAGCAATTGCCGGCAGGAGATGAAAAATCCCGGGCGATTCTCGAGCAGATGCGCATTGATGAAGAACATCATGCGGAAAGCGCACTGGATGCTGGCGGCTTCCGCTTCCCGGCACCGGTGAAGTTCGGGATGAGCCTGTTGGCCAAAGTGATGACCAAGAGTACTTATCGGATCTGACCGTAGGAGCATGGCTTGCCCGCGATGGCGATCTCGAGGACGCTATCGCGGGCAAGCCATGCTCCTGCAAAGGTTTTGCGACAGACATAAAAAAGGCGACTGCCGTGAGGGAGTCGCCTTTTTTTGCCCGTAAATCTTACGCCATGTTGCGTGCGTAGAAGATCTCTAGCATTTCGTGTTTCACACGGTCAGTCACCTGAGCACGTTGCTCGGAAGACAGGTTGTTGGTGGCGTCACCGAACAGGTAGTTATCCAGTTCGAAATTCTTCAGCAGCATTTTGGTGTGGAACAGGTTTTCCTGGTACACGTTTACGTCGGTCATCTGGTACGCGTCGTAAGTGTCGTCGGACAGGTAGTTCTGGATCGAGTTGATCTCGTGATCGATGAAGTGCTTCTTGCCTTCAACATCGCGGGTAAAGCCGCGCACACGATAGTCCACGGTCACGATGTCCGAATCGAACTGGTGAATCAGGAAGTTGAGCGCTTTAAGCGGTGAAATGACCCCGCAAGTCGACACATCGATGTCCACACGGAAAGTTGCAATACCGCTGACCGGATGGATTTCCGGGTAGGTGTGCACCGTGATGTGGCTCTTGTCGAGGTGGGCCAGGATAATTTCAGGCAGTGGGCCCGGGGACTCTTCGATCTGGCTGTCGGTCGGGGTCACCGGCTCTTCAGAGATCAGAATTGTGACGCTGGCACCCTGTGGTTCGTAGTCCTGACTGGCGATGTTCAGGATGTTGGCACCAATGATATCGACAACTTCCGTGAGGATCTGCGTCAGGCGTTTCGCGTTGTACTCTTTATTGATGTACTCAACGTAGGCCTGTTGGTCTTGCGGGGTTTCCGCGTAGCAGATGTCATAGATGTTGAAGCTCAAGGTCTTTGTCAGGTTATTGAACCCGTGGAGCTTGAGTTTGCTTTTCACCGTTAAAAACTCTCTATGTATTGCGGCCCGGCCGCGTGATCAAGCATGCCCGTCAGATGCGAACGACGCACCTGCGTAGGACGGTTAACACCTCTTCGCGATGGCGATTTTGGTTGTCTGTTCGGGACTGCGGCCTGTCGGTTGACAGGCCACGACCCTGAAAAAGTGGCGCATTATGCAGACGTCAGCTTGGGTTCGCCAGAGTCTGCACCGCTTTTATGATAGTTGAATGTCGACTCAACCGAGTTCGATGATCTCGTAGTCGTGGGTAATCGCCACGCCTGCCGCGCCGAGCATGATCGAAGCCGAGCAATACTTCTCAGCCGACAGCTCAATAGCGCGTTTGACCTGGGCTTCTTTCAGCCCACGGCCCTTGACCACGAAGTGCATGTGAATCTTGGTGAAGACCTTCGGGTCTTCGGTGGCACGCTCGGCTTCGAGGAAGGCTTCACAGCTTTCGACGGCCTGGCGGGACTTCTTGAGGATGCTCACCACGTCGAAGTTACTGCAACCGCCGACACCCAGCAGGAGCATTTCCATCGGCCGGACACCCAGGTTACGACCGCCGGCATCGGGCGGACCGTCCATGACCACGACATGACCGCTGCCGGATTCACCGAGGAACATGGCTTCGCCAGCCCATTGGATGCGTGCCTTCATCGCCAAGACTCCACTGTCTAAAAAAAGGGTCGCCAGCTTAGCACAGGGCCCTGGTTTGACAGCGTTTCGCCTTCCTGGGACGCAAGTGTCGACGCCGTAGGTAAATGTTCGAATGTTGCAGGAAGTGTCTGTTAAGCTGACGCCAATTCACTGGCGCATGGCCAGCTTTGCATTGACCATTGTCAGCGACTCATAAAAAAACCAAAACACACCGTGAAGTCTTTTCGGGATACAACCATGGTTGCTATTGCCCCAACACCCAAAATCAAGAACCTCGACAAGCTGTTGATGCATTGTCAGCGTCGGCGCTATGCGGCCAAGAGCAACATCATTTGTGCGGGTGATCGCTCGGAAACGTTGTTCTTCATCATCAAAGGCTCTGTCACGATCCTGATTGAGGATGACGATGGTCGTGAAATGATCATCGCCTACCTGAACGCCGGGGACTTTTTTGGTGAGCTGGGCCTGTTTGAACAGGCTGGCCTGGAACAGCAGCGCAGCGCCTGGGTACGCGCCAAGATTGAATGCGAAGTCGCGGAAATCAGCTACGCGAAATTCCGCGAGCTGTCCCAGCAAGATCCCGACATTCTTTACGTGCTTAGCGGACAAATCGCACAGCGTCTGCGCAACACCACGAAAAAGGTCGGTGACCTGGCGTTCTTCGACGTCACTGGGCGCGTCGCCCGTTGCCTGCTGGAGCTGTGCAAACAGCCGGACGCGATGACTCACCCGGATGGCATGCAGATCAAAGTGACCCGCCAGGAAATCGGGCGGATTGTCGGCTGTTCGCGAGAAATGGTCGGCCGCGTGCTCAAGGATCTGGAAGAGCGCAACCTGGTGGACGTCAAAGGCAAGACCATGGTGGTCTTCGGCACGCGTTAACCTTCGAACATCTCTGCCAGCAACTGGCGATACAGCGTGTCGAGCCGCCCGAGTGCATCGGGCGCGGCGAACTTCTCATGCAAGGCGATATGGCTTTCGGCGCGAACCCGTTGCTCCAGACCGCAGGCTTCATTGAAGCGGTTGACCGCCGCGACCATCGATTCGCGCTCGTTTTCCAGCAACAAAGCACCGTGAACCAGACCGACCGGACGCGTACCGCCCTTGCTCTGGCGCCAGCGTTGAGCGGTGCCGACCATTTTGCGACCGTCGAGGTTGACGTTGAAACGGCCATCGCAGAACGCGCCGTCGATTTCGCCAAGGGACGACTTGCCGCCCAACTCTTCCAGTAACTGACAGATCGGATCGCAGAGTCGGCGATAAGCGGTTTCAATCCGGTTCTGGTCACCTTCACTGCGGGGTGGCGCGTAGACCAGGGCAATGTTGATAGTGGACGCCGATTGCGGCACCGGCTCACCGCCGGTTTCACGCAGAAGAACCGGCCAACCGGCTGCTGCGGACACTTCACACGCAGTCTCGAAACCGGGCAAGCGATTCAAACGGCGCGGCATGACCAGCGCCCGATCACTCGGCTGCCAGAACAGCAGGCCGAACTCGGCGTCGCCGGCGCAGACCGAGGCCAACAGATCCTGTTCGGCTTGCAGGCCGGTTTCGACGGTCAGAGAGAGGATTGAGGTCATAAGGTATTCCGTTGGACATGAAGTCTGTGGTGGTACTTATGCCGCCATCGTCGGAACGCCGCCCGGAGACAAGCTCGGCTTCTACATGGGTTCTCCTGTAGGAGCCGAGCCTGCTCGGCGATGGGGTCGACTCGGTCTGCGTGTAATCAGTCGAGTGTAGAACCACTCACCGCGATACCACGCTCCGGGAAGAACAGACGTTGCAGCTCGGTCCCCGGGCTTTCGGCGCGCATGAACGCTTCGCCGACCAGGAAGGCGTAGACGTCGCTGATTTCCATCAGTTCGACATCGGCACGGTTGAGAATGCCGCTCTCGGTGATGACCAGGCGATCACGCGGGATACGCGGCAACAAGTCGAGGGTGGTTTCCAGGCTGACATCGAAGGTGTGCAGGTTGCGGTTGTTGATGCCGACCAGTGGGGTGTCGAGGGTTTTCAAGGCCCGCTCCAGCTCGTCGCCATCGTGGACTTCCACCAGCACATCGAGATTGACGCTTTTGGCCACGGCCGCCAACTCGGCCATCTTCACGTTATCCAGCGCGGAGACGATCAACAGCACGCAGTCGGCACCCAGCGCCCGGGCTTCGACGATCTGGTAAGGATCGATCATGAAGTCCTTGCGGATCACCGGCAGTTTGCACGCGGCCCGGGCCTGTTGCAGGTAGGCATCGGCGCCTTGGAAAAAATCGATATCGGTCAGCACCGACAAACACGTCGCGCCGCCCTTCTCGTAGCTTTTGGCGATGTCGGCAGGAACGAAGTTCTCGCGGATCACGCCCTTGCTCGGCGAGGCTTTCTTGATTTCGGCAATCACCGCTGGCTGCTTGAGCTTGGCTTGCGCCAACATCGCCTTGGCAAAACCACGGGGTGCATCGGCCGCCTTGGCCAGACTTTCCAGCTCGGCCAGGCTCACACGAGCGCTGCGCTCGGCGACTTCCTGGACCTTGCGCGCCAGAATGTTTTCCAGAACCGTCGGTACACTCATCCTTCATTCTCCACTTTGAATACCGCGGTAAATGCACCCAACTCCTCCAGCTTCTCGCGAGCGAGGCCTGTGTGCAGCGCATCGTGCGCCAGGGCAACGCCTTCTTTCAAACTGGTTGCATGGTCAGCGGCATACAACGCGGCACCGGCATTGAGCATGATCATTTCGGCAGCTTTCTGACCGCTTTCGGTTTTGCGTTTGCCCAAGGCATCGCGAATCAGCTCCAGCGAAGCATCCGGGCTATCGACGGCCAGCCCATGCAGGCTCTGGCTCTTCATGCCGAGGTCTTCCGGCTCGACCCAATACTCGGTGATCTGGTCATTCTTCAATTCGGCCACAAAGGTCGGCGCTGCCAGACTGAATTCGTCCAGGCCATCCTTCGAGTGCACCACCAGCACATGCTTGCTGCCCAGTCGCTGCAGGACTTCAGCCAATGGCCGGCACAACGCCTGGTTGAACACGCCCACCACCTGATGCTTCACACCGGCCGGATTCGTAAGCGGGCCGAGCATGTTGAACAAGGTACGCAGGCCAAGATCCTTGCGCGGACCGGCGGCGTACTTCATGGCACGGTGGTGAGTCTGGGCGAACATGAAACCGATGCCGACGTTGTCGATGCAACGTGCCACCTGCACCGGCGTCAGGTTCAGGTAGATGCCCGCCGCTTCCAGCAAATCGGCGCTGCCGCTTTTGCCCGACACCGCACGGTTACCGTGCTTGGCCACGGTGCAACCCGCCGCTGCAACAACGAAGGAGGAAGCGGTCGACACGTTGAAGATATTCGCACCGTCACCGCCGGTACCGACCACATCAACCACACCGTCGAGGGTCTTGAGTTCGACCTTGTCCGCCAGCTCGCGCATGACCGACACGGCGCCGACGATTTCGTCGATGCTTTCGCTCTTCATGCGCATGGCCATCATGAACGCGCCAATCTGTGCGTCGGTGCATTGGCCGGTCATGATTTCGCGCATCACATCGCGCATCTCATCGGTGCTGAGGTCGAGGTGATCGACGATACGGCCCAGGGCTGTCTTGATATTCATGAAAAGTCCTTAGCGCGTGCCGCCGGTTTGTTTGAGGAAGTTAGCGAACAATTCGTGGCCCTGTTCGGTGAGGATCGACTCAGGGTGGAACTGCACGCCTTCGATGTTCAGTGTCTTGTGGCGCAACCCCATGATCTCGTCGACCGAACCGTCTTCAAGCTGCGTCCATGCCGTCAACTCCAGGCAATCGGGCAGGGTTTCGCGCTTGACGATCAGCGAGTGATAACGGGTCACGGTCAATGGGCGATTCAGCCCTGCGAATACGCCCTTGTCCTCGTGGAATACCGGGCTAGTCTTACCGTGCATGACTTGACGGGCGCGGACCACATCACCACCAAAGGCCTGGCCGATGGACTGGTGGCCGAGGCAGACGCCCAGGATAGGCAGTTTGCCGGCGAAATGCTTGATCGCTTCGATCGAGATACCGGCTTCAGTCGGGGTGCAAGGACCGGGGGACACCACGATGCGCTCGGGGTTGAGGGCTTCGATTTCAGCGATGGTCAGCTCATCGTTGCGCACAACCTTGACCTGGGAGCCAAGCTCACCGAGGTACTGCACAACGTTGTAAGTAAAGGAGTCGTAGTTATCGATCATCAGCAACATGGCGTTTTTGAACCTCTTGAATTCACTGACTTTAAAGATGGCCTTCGAATGATCGACCCGCAGGGCGTTGCGCTTTATCAGGTGCTGGAGTAGCGCCAGCAAAGCGGCATTTCAAACGGGTAGAAGGCAAAGCGGTACAGGTCCGGCGGGGCCGGCAAAAGAATTCAGGCGCGCCAACGCCAGCGGGCGTGTGCCTTGATGACTTGATCCAGGAGTTTACTGATGATCAACACGGGGAAGGTCTCATTCATACGTCTCGGCACAGTAACTTAGCTGGGCAGAGCGTGCAATATGGCCGGGGCTGCTGCTTGCGAAACTATCAAAGGCTTCGCGACGGATGGCAAAAGGCCGGAAGTTTTTGGTACTGTCGTTTCGTTCACCTAAAACAATAAATAAACGGACTTGCTCATGATCAAACAGACGTTGTTTGTACCGCTCGCAGGATGCTTGCTCGCAATGGCCTGCGCCCAGGCGTACGCCGCGCCGAATCCATACACCAGTTTCGTCGTCTTCGGCGACAGCCTCAACGACGCCGGGACCTTTGCCGACACCGGCGGACCTGCCGGGGCGACACAACGCTTTACCAACCGGACGGGGCCGGTTTATCTGGATGGCAGCGGCGAAGTCCGCTCACTCAACTCCACGCAGATACTGGGTGGAAAACTCGGGTTCTCGGCGGACCAGACCGCTTCATCGAACTCGGCGGTCCGCGCCAGCAACGGCCAGCCCGATGGTAATAACTGGGCCGTCGGCGGTTATCGCACCGATCAGATTCTCGATTCGATCACCACCACGTCCGACACGGGGGCTCGTGTCCGTGCCGGATACTTGCCGTCGAACAACTTCCGTGCCGACCCGAACGCACTGTATTACCTGTCGGGTGGCGGTAACGACTTCCTGCAAGGTCGCGTTACCAGCCTGCCCCAAGCCAGTGCCGCCGCCGACCGACTGGCCGACAGCGTGCAGACGCTGCAAGGCGCCGGCGCCCGCTACGTCATGGTCTGGCTGCTGCCCGACATCGGCTTCACCCCTGCATTCAACGGTTCCCCGCTGCAAGCATTCACGTCTCAGCTCAGCGCCCAGTTCAACACCGAACTGGTCAGCCGACTGCAGAACATCAATGCTGAAATCATCCCGCTCAACATTCCGGTACTGCTCAAAGAGACGTTCGCCAACCCGGCGCAATTTGGCCTGGCCACCGACCAGAACCTGAGCGCCACCTGCTTCAGCGGCAACAGCTGCACTGAAAACGCCCGTTACGGCATCAACAGCGCCACACCCGATCCGACCAAGCTGATCTACAACGACGCGGTGCACCCCACCGAAACCGGGCAGCGCCTGATTGCCGATTACGCGTACTCGCTGTTGGCGGCGCCGTGGGAACTGACGCTATTGCCGCAAATGGCCCAAGGCACCTTGCGTGCGCATCAGGATGAACTGCGCAACCAATGGCTGGCCGATTGGGAAAACTGGCAAGGCGTCGGCCAATGGCGCGCCATTGTTGCCGGCGGTGGCCAGCATCAGGACTTTGACGGGCAGGACAGTGTCGTCAGCGCCGACGGTAACGGTTACAACCTGAACATCGGTGGCAGCTACCGCCTCAACGATGCCTGGCGCGTCGGCGTGGCCGCCGGTTTCTATGACCAGAAACTCGAAGCCGGTGCGAGCGACTCCGACTACAAGCTCAACACGTATATGGGCACGGCATTCGCCCAGTACCAGGAAAACCGCGTATGGGCTGACGCAGCGTTGACCGCCGGGCATCTGGATTACGACAGCCTCAAGCGTAAATTCCAGTTGGGTGCCAATAAACGCGGTGAAAAAGGCGATACCAGTGGCTACGTCGAAGCCTTCAGCGCTCGCATCGGTTATGACATTGCGCAGCAAGCCAGCAGTCCTTGGCACCTGTCGCCCTTTGTCAGCGCTGATTTCGCCAAGGTGAAGGTCGACGGTTACTCGGAAGACGGCGCTGATGCCACAGCGCTGACCTTTGCCGATCAAGAAAGCATCTCCCGGCGCCTGGGTATCGGTTTGCAGGGCAAATACCAGATCACGCCACAAACCCAGGTGTTTGGCGAAGTGGCTCACGAGCGTGAGTACAACGACGACGCCCAGGACGTGTCCATTCACCTCAACAGCCTGCCGAACAATCAGTTCACGCTGGAAGGCTACACCCCGCAAACCAACCTGAACCGTGTGAACCTGGGTGTGAGCCACAACCTCACCAAGGACCTGGCACTGCGCGCCAGCTACGTCATTCGCAAGGATGACGACTTCACTCAACAAGGCATCAACGTGGGTGTTGCGCTGGACTTCTAAATCGCAGGTCATAAAAAACGCGGCGCCCTCACAGGCGCCGCGTTTTTTTATGCCCGCAAATCCAATGTGGGAGCGAGCCGGCTCGCGATAGCGGAGTGTCAGTCGACATCAATAGTGAATGTCAGTCCGTCATCGCGAGCAGGCTCGCTCCTACAGGGGGTATTGCGTGAACTCAGGCGTCCGGGGTCTGTTCTGCCAAAGCTACGGCACGGAACATTGCGCGGCGTTTGTTCAGGGTTTCTTCCCATTCCAGCGCCGGGACCGAGTCGGCGACGATGCCGCCACCGGCCTGCACGTGCAGTTCGCCGTTCTTGATCACGGCGGTACGGATCGCAATCGCCGTGTCCATGTTGCCGTTCCAGGCAAAGTAACCGACCGCGCCGCCGTAGACACCGCGCTTCACCGGTTCCAGCTCATCGATGATCTCCATCGCGCGAATCTTCGGTGCACCCGACAACGTACCGGCCGGCAGAATCGCCCGCAGCGCGTCCATCGCCGTCAGCCCGGCCTTCAACTGCCCGGTAACGTTGGACACGATGTGCATCACGTTGGAATAACGCTCAATGACCATCTTCTCGGTGAGTTTCACCGAACCGACTTCCGAAACCCGACCGGTGTCGTTACGACCCAAGTCGATCAGCATCAGGTGCTCGGCGATCTCCTTGTCGTCCGACAGCAGGTCTTTTTCCAGCGCCAGATCGGCCTCTTCGTTGGCCCCGCGTGGACGGGTACCGGCAATCGGGCGCACGGTGATCAGGTTGTCTTCGACCCGCACCAGCACTTCCGGGGAACTGCCAACGACATGGAAGTCGCCGAAGTTGAAGAAGTACATGTAAGGCGTCGGGTTGAAGCAGCGCAACGCCCGGTACAGATCGATAGGTGCTGCCTTGAAGTCAATCGACATGCGCTGGGACGGTACGACCTGCATGCAGTCACCGGCCAGGATGTATTCCTTGATGGTGTCGACAGCTTTTTCGTAATCGTCCTGGGTGAAGCTCGAACGGAACACCGGATCAGCCGACTGTTGCTTGCTGAAATCCAGGCCACGGCGCGGCGTGATCGGCTGACGGAGTTTTTCCAGCAGCTCTTCCAGACGCTCCTGGCCTTGCCCGAACGCACCGGCCTGCGACGGATCGGCGAGCACAATCGCGTGCATCTTGCCGGCGAGGTTGTCGAACACCACCACCGCATCGGAGACCATCAGCAGAATGTCCGGCACGCCCAGTGGATCCGGGTTCGGGCATTTGCCCAGACGCTTCTCCACATACCGCACGCAGTCATAACCGAAATAGCCCACCAGACCGCCGTTGAAACGTGGCAGACCAGCGATGGTCGGCACGTTGTAACGGGCCTTGAAGGTTTCGACGAACGCCAGCGGGTCTTCAACGTCGTGGCTTTCGGTCTCGACACCGTCGACGGTCACACTGACATGATGGTCATGCACCCGCAGCACGGTGCGGCATGGCAGGCCGATAATCGAATAACGGCCCCACTTCTCCCCGCCCTGAACCGATTCCAGCAGGTAGGAGTTCGGCTCGTCGGCCAGTTTCAGGTAGATCGACAGCGGCGTGTCGAAGTCAGCCAGGGTTTCGCAGGCAAGCGGGATGCGGTTGTAGCCGGCAGCGGCCAAACGCAGGAATTCTTCGCGGATCATGGGGTAGCCTCGTGGCTTGAGGGTCTAACAGTCAGGTATGCAAACGCGCCGGTATGCCGGCCAGGAACAAGTCAGGCGCGCCAACGCCAGCGGGCCAGGGCCTTGATGACTTTCATCCAGAGTTTGCGAGTGACCACCACGATGGCGTTTCCAGCAGGGGGTTGAACAGCGTCGAGCAACGTTATCTCAGCGGCCGGATCCAGGCAACCGGGAATTAGCTTGCGCAGATCGTCGATGACCAGCGCTGGCGATTCCTCGGCAATCGGCCGGCCATGGTTGTAGCCATAACTGAGCGCCACACACTTGACCCCCGCCGCTTTTGCCGCCTGCACATCGCTGCGCGAATCGCCGACGAACAAGGATTGCGAAGCCGGAATGTTGGCCATTTTCATTACGAAAAACAGCGCGGCCGGATCGGGTTTCTTCTGCGGCAGGGTATCGCCGCCGATGATCCATTTGAAGTAGCGGCCGATTTTCATCTGATCCAGCAGCGGCGCGACGAAACGCTCCGGCTTGTTGGTGATCAGCGCCATCTCGACACCCTGCTTGTGCAGCCACTTCAAGGTGTCGCGCACACCGGGATAGACCACGGTCAGTTCATGGCTTGCGCCATAAGCCTGCATAAAAATTTCCAGCGCGTGTTCGGCCTCGACGTCATCGACGGCCGCATGCTCGATGCCACCCGCCAATGCACGACGCACCAATACCGGCGCGCCGTTACCGACCCATTCACGGACCGACTCGATGCCGGCAGGCTTGCGGCCCAGCTTGAGCAGCATGTGATCCACAGCCGCTGCGAGGTCCGGGACCGAATCGATCAGCGTGCCATCCAGATCGAACATCACCAGCCGCGGCAGACGCCCCGGGAACAGCTGCTCAAAACCACTCATGGGCGAGCCAACGCCAGCTCGGCGCGCATCTTCTCGATCACTTCCTGATAGTTCGGCGCGTTGAAAATTGCCGAACCGGCGACGAAGGTGTCAGCCCCCGCCGCCGCGATTTCACGAATGTTGTTCACGTTCACGCCGCCGTCGATTTCCAGGCGAATGTCACGCCCGGAGGCATCGATCAACGCCCGTGCTTCACGCAGTTTGTCGAGGGTGCCGGGAATGAACTTCTGCCCGCCGAAGCCCGGGTTGACGCTCATCAGCAAGATCATGTCGACCTTGTCCATCACGTACTTGAGCACGTCGAGCGGGGTCGCCGGGTTGAACACCAGGCCCGACTTGCAGCCGCCCTCGCGGATCAATTGCAGCGAGCGGTCGACGTGCTGCGAGGCTTCCGGGTGGAAGGTGATGTAAGTCGCGCCGGCTTCGATGAAGTCACCGACGATACGGTCCACCGGGCTGACCATCAGGTGCGCGTCGATCGGCGCGGTCACGCCGTATTTGCGCAACGCAGCGCACACCATCGGGCCAATGGTCAGGTTCGGTACGTAGTGGTTGTCCATGACATCGAAGTGCACGAAGTCGGCGCCGGCGGCCAGGACGTTGTCCACTTCTTCACCCAGGCGGGCGAAGTCGGCGGAGAGAATCGACGGAGCAATGACGAAGGGCTGCATGACGCACCTTTTTTGAGCAGAATCACGATGGCGCGCATTGTATACCTCATACTTTGGCGCGCGCACTGTGACCGCGATGATTGGGGCTGCCTTCGATCAATAAGTCACGAGGAGCTCTAGTACGCCGCCCGATAGATTTTCTCGATATCGACGGCGCTCAATTTGCGCGGATTGTTGCGCATCAGGCGCTCGATCCCCGCCGCTTCTGCGGCCATCGCCGGGATGGCGTCTTCGGGAACGCCGAAGCTGCGCAGCCCTTGCGGAATTTCCACCGCAGCGCACAACCCGGTCATCGCCTCCACGGCTTTATCTGCCGCTTCGTTGGCACTCAGATGAGCGGTCTTCACCCCCATGGCCTCGGCAATATCCTGCATGCGTTCGACGCAGGCCATCTTGTTCCAGGTCATGACATAGGGCAGCAGCAAGGCGTTGCTGACGCCGTGGGCGATGTTGAAACGTCCGCCCAGCGGATACGCCAACGCATGCACCGCGCCGACCCCGGCATTGCCGAACGCCATGCCCGCCATCAGGCTGGCGGTGGCCATGTCTTCGCGGGCTTGCAGGTTGGACGGATTGGCATAGGCCTTGGGCAGCGCCTTGGCGATCAGCTTGATGGCGCCGATGGCGAGGGCGTCGGTGATCGGCGAAGCGTTGACGGACAGGTAGGATTCAATGGCATGCACCAGCGCATCGACGCCGCTGGCAGCGGTGACACCGCGCGGGCAAGTCAGGGTCATTTGCGGGCTGACCAGCGCCACGTCCGGTAACAGATAGTCGCTGACGATACCTTTTTTCAGCTGCGCGACCTTGTCGGAAAGGATCGCCACGTTGGTGACTTCAGAGCCGGTGCCGGCGGTGGTCGGGATCGCGATCAGCGGCGGCCCTTTGCGCGGCACCTGGTCGATGCCGAACAAATCTTCCAGCGCGCCGTGGTAACCGGCATACGCCGCCACGCTCTTGGCAATGTCGATGGCACTGCCGCCGCCCAGACCGATCAAGCCGTCATGCCCGCCGTCGCGATACACCCGCATGCAGTCTTCGACGATGGCGATTTCCGGGTCTGGCAGCACCCGATCAAATATCTCGTAGGTCCGGTCCCCCAGCTGTGCCAGCGCCAGTTCGACCGTGCCGGACTTGACCAGCGCCGCATCAGTGACAATCAGCGGGTTATCGACATCAAGACGCGTCAGTTCAGCGGCGAGCTGCTCGATGGCACCTGCGCCGGTGATCAGTTTGTGAGCGATTTTGAAAGAGGAAAGACTCATCGTGCGCAGCCTCTTATAGGTAGGGGAGCTGGGCACAATAGTAGCTGGGGATTGGGGTTTGTCTGCTATTCAGCTCGTGAATGACCAACGATCCCGAAAACACCCCAAAACAACTGTGGGAGCGAGCTTGCTCGCGATGGCGGCGTGTCAGTCAACCTTAGTGTTGAATGTCAGGGCGCTATCGCGAGCAAGCTCGCTCCCACAGGGGATGGTGCAGGGCTTTAGACCTGGGCGGTGCGCAGTTTCTCGCTACGCCCACGCAGCCATTCCAGGGTCAGCAGCAGGATCACCGAGAAGGCGATCAACAGCGTCGCGGCGGCGGCGATGGTCGGGCTGAGGTTTTCGCGGATCCCGCTGAACATCTGCCGTGGCAGGGTGGCTTGCTCGGGACCGGCGAGGAACAACGTCACCACCACTTCATCGAACGAGGTTGCGAAGGCAAACAGCGCACCGGAGATCACGCCCGGCGCAATTAGCGGCAACGTCACCCGGCGAAACGCAGTCAGCGGCGATGCACCAAGGCTTGCAGCGGCACGCACCAGGTTATGGTTGAAGCCCTGCAACGTCGCCGACACGGTGATAATCACAAACGGCACACCCAACACCGCGTGCACCACGATCAGCGAGAAGAAGCTATTGCCCAATCCGAGCGGGGCAAAGAACAGGTAACTCGCCACGCCAATGATCACCACCGGCACCACCATCGGCGAAATCACCAGTGCCATGACCAGCGCCTTGCCAGGAAAATCGCCGCGTGTCAGGCCAATCGCCGCGAGTGTGCCGAAGACCATCGCCAGCACCGTCGCCGCCGGGGCAACAATGATGCTGTTCTTCAGTGCGCGCATCCATTCGGCCGAGGCGAAGAAGTCCTGATACCAGTGCAGCGAAAAGCCTTGCAGCGGGTACACCAGGAAACTGCCTGAGTTGAACGACAGCGGAATGATCACCAGCACCGGCAGAATCAGGAACAACAGAATCAAGCCGCAGAGAATCCGCAAACTGTAGAACCACACCCGCTCGACGGGCGACATATAAGGACTCAGCATTTCGTTCTCCCCTTAGCTCAGGCGCAGGCGGCTGGCGCCCACCAGCCAGCTGTAAATCAGATAAAGCACCACCGTCGCCAGGAGCAGCAGGCCGCCGAGTGCGGTCGCCATGCCCCAGTTGATGCTGGTGTTGGTGTAGAAGGCGACGAAGTAGCTGACCATCTGATCGTTCGGGCTGCCCAGCAATGCCGGGGTGATGTAGTAGCCGATGGCGAGGATGAACACCAACAGGCAACCGGCGCCGACACCGGCATAGGTCTGCGGGAAGTACACCCGCCAGAAGCTTGCAAACGGATGGCAGCCGAGGGAAATCGCGGCACGCATGTAGGTGGGCGAGATGCCTTTCATCACGCTGTAGATCGGCAGGATCATGAACGGCAGCAGAATGTGCACCATCGAGATGTAGACGCCGACACGGTTGAACACCAGCTCCAGCGG
The DNA here is from genome assembly GCF_054668335.1 of Pseudomonas sp. S2_F03. NCBI lineage: Bacteria > Pseudomonadati > Pseudomonadota > Gammaproteobacteria > Pseudomonadales > Pseudomonadaceae > Pseudomonas > Pseudomonas sp. S2_F03. Next base: position 2,348,107 of record NZ_CP162759.1, read on the forward strand.
TTTATCGATGATGCCCATAGCCATTAGGCCGCTGTTAATCAGGCCGCCCGATTGCAACAACACGATCCATGCCGCAACACGCACCAGGATCGAGGTCCAGAACGGCAGCAGCACCAGAATCATCAACAGGTTGCTTTGACGCGAAGGCAGGTTCGCCAGCAGGTAGGCCAGTGGGTACGCCAATACCAGGCAAATGGCCGTGATGATCAGCCCCATCCAGAAGGTCCGGGCGAAAATGTCGAGGTAGATCGCCTGGTCAGGGGTGGCCGGGGCAATTTCGCCGAGGTCGTCAATGCGATGATCGACAGCCGCCAGCAAGTAGTAAGGCGTAATGCTGCTGACGTTGCGGCGTACCGCCTGCCAGTAGGCTGGATCACCCCAACGCTCGTCGAGACCTTCCAGCGCTTCTTTATAGGAGGTCGGTTCGGTGGCGAACGGCAAGGCGCGAGCCGTTTTGGTCAGCAGGCTGCGATAGCCGGCCAATTCCATGTTCAGGCGCTTGGACAAATCGCCCAGGGTTTGATTCTTGCGGGCTTCGGCGAGGTCTTCGCTGGCCGCTTTGTAAACTGGTTCAGCGGGCAAGCCTCGGCCGTCCCAGCTGGCGATGGCCGACACGGTGCGCGGCATGCCGCCGACCACTTCCGGGTTGCCCACGCTTTTGTAGAGCAGCGCCACGATTGGCACCAGGAACACCAGCAACAGAAACAGCACCAGGGGCGCGATCAAGGCCTGGGCTTTCCAGCGGTTGACCCGCTCGGCGTGCTTGAGTCGCTGCTTCAAGGTGGGGTCAGTGCCCGCGTTCAGGGGAATGGCGGTGGCCATGGCGTACTCCGGAAATCTTTTTTATCGTTGCAGAGGCATACAAACAACCTGTGGGAGCGAGCTTGCTCGCGATGGGGGCATTCCATCCGACATCGATGTTGACTGCCCCACTGCTATCGCGAGCAAGCTCGCTCCCACAAGGATTGCGGTGTTCAAACCACAGGGTTGTGCTTACTTCGCAGCCCAGGAGTTGAAGCGCTGCTCCAGTTGCTCGCCGTTGTCAGCCCAGAAGCTGACGTCGATCTGCACCTGGTTGGCGATGTTTTCCGGGGTGGTCGGCATGTCTTTCAGGACATCCTTGGACAGCAACGGAACGGCTTGGGTATTGGCCGGGCCGTAAGCGATGTTTTCCGAGTAGGTCTTCTGCTGCTGTGGCATCACCGAGAAAGCGATGAACTTCTTCGCCGCTTCAGCGCGTGCCTTGTCCAGGCCTTTTGGAATCGCCCACGCGTCGAAGTCGTAGATGCCGCCATTCCACACGACTTTCAGATTGCTTTCTTTCTGTACGGCAGCGATCCGGCCGTTGTAGGCCGAACTCATGACCACGTCACCGGAGGCGAGGTACTGCGGCGGTTGTGCGCCAGCTTCCCACCACTGGATGCTTGGCTTGAGTTCATCGAGCTTCTTGAACGCGCGGTCCTGACCATCTTTGCCGGCCAGCACTTTGTAGACGTCTTTCGGCGCAACGCCGTCGGCCATCAGAGCGAATTCCAGGGTGTACTTGGCGCCTTTACGCAGGCCACGTTTGCCCGGGAATTTCTTGGTGTCCCAGAAATCCACCCAGCTGGTTGGCGCGGAAGCCAGTTTGTCGGCGTTGTAGGCCAGCACGGTCGACCACACGAAGAAGCCTACGCCGCATGGCTGGATGGCGCCTTTGACGTAGTCTTCGGTTTTGCCGAACAACTTCGGATCCAGCTGCTCGAACATGTCTTCGTCGCAACCACGGGACAGTTCTGGCGATTCAACTTCGACCAGGTCCCAGGACACGCTCTTGGTGTCGACCATGGCTTTGACCTTGGCCATTTCACCGTTGTACTCGCCCGCCACGATCTTGCCGTTGCCTGCCGCTTCCCACGGTGCGTAGAAGGCTTTGACCTGCGCAGCCTTGTTCGCCCCGCCAAAGGACACCACGGTCAGGTCCGGGCCGGCAGCCATTGCGCTTGCCGCCCCCATCATGCCCAGTGCCAGAGCGGTGAATTTCAGGGATCTCAACATTTATTGTTCTCTCCACGTGCAGGGTTGGTGTTGTTGAAGCCGGGGCGATCAGTTCGCCTCTAAAAGTGGGTCGAGCGCGCGAACGTGTTCGACCTGCCAGCCAAGCGGTACCACGTCGCCGACAGCCAGCGCGGGATCGAGCTCGGCAATCGGTTGTTTCACGAAGAAGTCAGTCTTGCCGCAGACTTCCAGGCGAACCCGGACGTGGTCGCCCAGATAGATGAATTCCGCCACCCTCCCTGAGAAGCGGTTGACGCATGACTCGCTGGAACCATTGAGGCTGATACGCTCGGGGCGAATCGACAGGGTGACGGGTTCGCCGGTCTTGCCGACGTTGACCGCCAGCGCTTCAACCTTCTCGCCGCGACCCAGTTCAACGATGCAGCGGTCGCCGGTCTGGCTATGCAAGCGGCCGTTGAGGCGGTTGTTCTCGCCGATGAAGTTGGCGACGAAGGTGTTTTTCGGTTCTTCGTAAAGCGTACGCGGCGGTGCGATCTGTTGAATTTCACCTTGATGGAACACCGCAACCCGGTCAGACATCGTCAGGGCTTCGCCCTGGTCGTGAGTCACGTAGACCACGGTCACACCGAGGCGTTGATGCAGGTGCTTGATCTCCATCTGCATGTGTTCGCGCAGTTGCTTATCGAGTGCGCCGAGCGGTTCGTCCATCAGCACCAGTTGCGGCTCGAACACCAACGCACGGGCCAACGCCACACGCTGTTGCTGACCGCCGGACAGTTGGGCCGGATAACGTTGAGCAAAGGCGTCGAGTTGCACCATGCTCAGGACGCGCTTGACCTTGTCGCTGACATCGCTCTTGTTCAGACCGCGCACGGTCAACGGGAACGCGAGGTTCTCGGCGACCGTCATGTGCGGGAACAATGCGTAGTTCTGGAACACCATGCCAATGTCGCGCTTGTGCGGCGGCACGTTATTGATGGCGCGCCCGGCCAACAGGATTTCGCCCGCGGTCGGGGTTTCGAAACCGGCGAGCATCATCAGGCTGGTGGTCTTGCCGGAGCCGGACGGCCCGAGCAAGGTGAGGAATTCGCCTTTGCGAATGTCCAGGTTGAGGTCTTTGACGATCAGGTTCTCGCCGTCGTAGCTTTTTTGCACTCCACGAAAGCTGACCAGAATATCGCTGGCCCCTGCGCTTGAATCGACCTGGCTCATACCCACACCTTTGTTATTGATGACTGCTGTGGGACTAAGCCTAGTGGACCCTGCCGACCACGCAAATCGGGGTGCAGGAGAGAATCGCCTCAGCCGGACGGAAGGCTCGGGGTAGGGATTGCCCTACAAGGATGGCGCGTTTTGGCAAACGCAGCGGCAAGCGGTCGGCTACAAGCCGCAAGGACTGGCAAAAGCAGGTTGGCGGGGTGTCGTAAATGGATATGCCACCGCGTTTGTCTTGCAGGAGCAAAGCTTGCTCGCGATGACGATTTCAAGGACGCCATCGCGGGCAAGCCTTGCTCCTAAAGGGTTCGCGGCGGGGTTTAGAGGAGTTTGTGTTCCATCGCGTACTTCACCAGTTCCGCCAGGGACGTGATGTTGAGCTTCTGCATCAGCCGCGCCTTGTGGGTGCTGATGGTTTTGTTGCTCAGTGCCAATTGCTGGGCGATGTCATTGACGTTAACGCCTTGGGCAAGACGTTCGAACACCGAAAACTCGCGCTCTGAAAGCAATGAATGCAATGGCCGTGAATCGGTCAGGCCGACTTCGAACACCATGCGGTCGGCGAGGTCCGGATCGATATAGCGCCCGCCCGCCGCCACTTTGCGGATCGCCGTCAGCAGCAGGGCCGGATCGCTGTCCTTGGTCGCATACCCCGCAGCGCCGACCTTCAACGCCCGGGCGGCCATTTGTGCTTCGTCGTGCATCGACAGCACCAGGATGGCGGGCGGATTGTTCAGTGCACGAATGCGCGGAATCGCTTCCAGGCCATTGACGCCCGGCATGGAGATATCCAGCAATACCACCTCGCAGGGCACATGCCGCAAGGTCTCGAGCAACTGTTCGCCATTGCTCGCCTCCCCCACCACCAGCAAGTCCTTGGCCAGGCCAATCAATTGCTTGATGCCTTCGCGAACGATGGTGTGGTCTTCAGCTACCAGTACACGGATCACAGTCTTCTCCAGATTCAAGATCATTCGCGAGCAGGCTCGCGAAGGCGTCAATACAACCAACACCTATTCTTCAAACTTCATCCACCGGCACGCGCACACTCAGGGTGGTGCCTTCACCCGGTTCACTTTCAAGCGACAACTGCCCGCCCATGATCAACACCCGCTCACGCATGCCGACAATCCCGAAGGAGGTCGGCCTGCCGGTCGCGGCGACAAATCCTACGCCATCATCGCTGACCGTCAGACACAACTCGTTGCCGTCCAGCGACAATGACAGTTCGACAGTATGCGCCTGGGCATGACGCATGACATTGGTCAGGGCCTCCTGAAGGATCCGGAACAAACCAATTGCCCTCGCATCGCTGAGCAGTGGCAGATTGTCCGGCACCTGCACCAAACAAGGGATCTGTGTGCGCGCCTCGAAACGCCGGGCCTGCCATTCGATGGCAGACGCGATCCCGGCATCCAGGATCGGTGGTCGCAGCGCCGTGGCCACGTCGCGCACCAATTGGAACAGCTGGGCGATCAAGCGCTTCATGCTGTTCAAGCGTTCGTTCAGACCCGGGTCGAGTTGGGCGTATGCCAATTCGCACATGGACGTTTCCAGTTTGAGCACGGTCAGCATCTGACCCAGTTCGTCGTGGACTTCCCTGGCGATACGGGCCTTTTCCTCTTCGCGCACGCTCTCCAGATGGGCGGACAACTCGCGCAACTGCTCGCGGGAGCTGGCGAGTTCCAGCTCAATACGCTTGCTCTCGCTAATGTCCCAGACGATACCGTCCCAGACATAGGTGCCGTCTTCGAGCCGACGGGTGATGGCTTTGATTTCGGCCCAACGCTGTTCACCCGAACGGGTCAGGATCCGTCCTTGCCACGACCAGTCGCTGTCAGTATCGAGCGCAAGGTCCTGAGTCTGGTGATAGCTCGCCTTGTCGTCCGGGTGCACCAGGCTGCGCAAGCCTTTGTCGCGATGGGCCAGGGTAGCCGGCGAGTACCCTACCAGGCTTTCACTGCCTTCACTGATGTAGGCAAAGTCGATTTGCCCCGTCACCAGCGCGCGCTCCAGGCGAAAGACCAGCCCGGGAACGTTGGCAGCGATCCCCTGCAACCGTGCCTCGCTTTCCTGCAACGCGGCCAATGCCCGACGACGCTCGGTGACGTCATTGAGGTAGACCACCAGGTATTCGCCATCACGGAAGCGCATAAAGCTCAACGAAACATCCGTCGGTAAAATGCTGCCATCGGCCCGCACGCACTGGGTTTCGAAACTTTGCGGTCCATCCTCGCTGGCCCGTGCGCGCTTCCATAAGTTCAGCCAGCGATCCATGTGCAAACCAGGCTCGAAGTCGATCAGCGGCCGATCAATGATCCCGCCCGGTGGGTAGCCGAGCATGGTTTCTGCGGCGCGGTTGGTGTAACGCACATGGCTGTCCCAATTGACCCAGAGAATACCGACGGTGCTCTGATCGATGGAAAACTGCGTCAGGCGCAGCGCTTCTTCGCTGGCCTCACGCAGGGCAATGTCTTCGCGCGCGGCCAACAGGCGCTGCTCCAGGCTGTGTTGTTGGCGCCGCTGCCAGATCACCGCGGCCATGCTGCTCAGCATCACCACGGCGAGCAGCAGACAGAGGTTTTGCCAGAAACCCGGGGACTCGGAGAACCTTGGATACTTGGGCTGCAGCCATTGGTTGTGCAGTTGCTCCAGGTCTTTTGCCGGGATTGCCCGCAGCGCACTTTCGACGATGCCGGCCAGCTCAGGCCAATCCCGGCGAGTGGCCACTCGCAGCAATTGCGGCAAGCCGATATCGCCCACCACGACCAGCCCGGCGAATTCGGGTTCAGCAATCAAACGCCCCAGCTGTGCTTCATCGACCACCGCGTAGCCGGCCTGCTGACTCAGCAACAATTGCAGCGCCTGGCGCTCGATCGGTACGCCTTGCAGATTCAGATGCGGGTAATTGCTGCGCAGATAATCGGCGGTCGCGCTGGGCATGCGCACCGCTACGCGGGTCTGGCTGTCGAGCTTCTCCAACTCCACGACACCGGTGCCTTTCTGATCGCTGACCACCAGTTGCGGCACCCGCATGTACGGGTCGGTAAATTGCCAAAGCCGCAAACCGGCCGGGGTTTGAGTCAACCCTACCGCGATGTCGACTTCCCCCTCGCGCGCGGCGTCTTCCAGTTGTGCGACATCAGGAAAATTGCGCCAGCGCAGCTCAACATTGAGGGCCTGGGCCAGCCACTTCATCAACTCGACGTTAACCCCGGACAGCCGTTGCAAGCGCCGATCATATTGAGCATACGGCGCCTGCAACACCACGCCGACCCGCAATTCATCATGGGTGGCCAGCCATTGCTGTTGCACAGGTGATAGCCGTGCGACATGGGTCGGTGGTGCAGACCCCGCCCACCCCATCAAGGGAAACCATAAACAGCCGATAACCCACAGGCAGCGAAAACGCATCATCGAAGTCTCACACACTGACAAACACTGACTAACCCATTAGGCTGCCGGAATCACTTCTGGCCTGGAATATCCGATGCCCCCTGTCTACCGCCTGGCACTGCCAGCATTGTGCCTGTCGCTGATCCTGCCTTGTGCCTTTTCTGTCGAGGCCGCCGACCCGGCGCCTGTCGTTGAAGAAAAACCCGCAGAAGAAAAACCGGTCGAACGCCAGCCATTACTTGAGCGTAGTCAGGAAGAAGCGACAGCACTTGAGCGAAAAATCCCTGCTCAGGAACAGCAACAACTGCAAGCCGGCACCGACAATTTTCTCGCCTTGTGGAAGCCGGCCAATACCGCCGAGCCCAAGGGCGCAGTGATTATCATCCCTGGCGCCGGCGAAACAGTTGACTGGCCTCAAGCAATCGGCCCATTGCGCCGTCAATTGCCCAACGCCCAATGGAGCAGCCTGAGTATCACCTTGCCCGACTTGCAAAGCGACGCCATTGCACCTCGCATCGTCGAAGTCGCGCCGGCACCTAAAGCGCCGGAAGCCGTCAGCAAAGACTCCACCACCGCAGCCCCGATCGAGCAGGCTGCTGGCGGTGAAGCAGACGTGGCGGACAAGGCCATCGCCGAAACCAGCGAGGAGCAAGCCAAGGCCGACGCCGAACGAATCTTCGCGCGTATCGACGCCGCCATTGCCTATGCCGAACAACAAAGCGCCCGCAGCATTGTCGTGCTGGGCCATGGTACGGGCGCTTACTGGGCCGCGCGCTACTTGAGTGAGAAGCAGCCCTCGCAAGTGGAAAAATTTGTGATGGTCGCCGCCCAGACGCCGGTTGCGGCGAAGCCTGAGCTGGCCGAATTGACGCCGACGTTGAAGCTGCCGACGGCTGATCTGTTCTATAAGGACAAAGCAGCGGATCGCAACGCAGCGCTGGAGCGTTTGCAGGCCAGCAAGCGTTTGAAGGCATCGGCGTTCAGCCAGGTTTCGCTCAAGGCATTGCCCGGCGATGCCAAGGCGGAGCAAGAGCAATTGGTGCGCCGGGTGCGCGGCTGGTTGAATCCGCAGAACGCGGCGGACTGACAGACCGCATCGCCCGATTCGCGGGCAGGCTCACTCCCACATTTCAACCTGCGAACACAGGTTCATTGTGGTAGCGTGGCTTGCCCGCGATCGCGGCATCACCGGTGACAGACCTCTTTCCTGCTAACGAAAATCCCGCCGCTCACGAATCAACGTGTAAGCCGTGTGCAGATCACGCGTCTTGTCCGTTGCCTCGCGAACCTGCAATGCCGTCGCCCCGCTGCCCGCAATCTTGTCCGGGTGATGACGACTGAGCAGGCGCCGATACGCGCGCTTGATCTGCGCTGGCTCACTGGTGGTCGACACGCCCAAAAGCCGCAACGCATCCTGGTAGGTAATGGCGTTGCTGACCTGTGGCCGTTTGTGCGGCTCATAATCGGTCGCCAGCGCCTGAACCTGGTGCGGCGTCCAGCCCAGCCACTTCCCCCACTGGGCAATCAGCTCGCGCTCGCGGTGACCGGCCCGGCCATCGGCCCAGACCATCCGCCAACAGGCGCGCAAGACACCTTCTGCCGCATGAGGCTGAGCACTCAGGCGCCGCAGATAGCCGCGTAACCGGTCATTCCCCGACTTGCCCCGATTGAACGCGGCAATGGCACGCCGCTGCGCCGAATCAGACATGTCCAAAGAGCGCATCTCTTGGCGAGCCTGCTGGATGTGACCCTCCACCACCCGACCATCGCTCTTGGCCAACCGACCCAACAACACGAACAGCAGTTCATCGTTGCGCAGCATCGGACGACCGCCGAGCTTTTCCAGCAAATGCCCAACGCTTTGCAGGTGCAAGCGCCGATCCAGCGCCTGCCCCAACAAGGCACCGAGCATGGCCCCCGGAATGCTGGCTATGGCAAAACCAGCTCCGGCTCCGATCAGAGTCCCTGGCCACAACATCTCAGCGGCTCGCTTCTATCAGTGTTTCAACTTCGGCCAGGCGTTCGTGCGTGCCGACATCCACCCACAGGCCTTTGAGCCGGTCACCGCTGACTTGCCCCTCGGCCATGGCTTTGCGCAACAGTGGTGCGAGCTTGAAAGCCCCGTCCGAACACCCCTCGAACAACTGCGGATGCAGCACTGCGATGCCGCTGTAAGTCAGGGTTGCTGCGCCCGGTTGGCCATCGCTCACGTGCCCGTCGGCCAACGTGAAATCGCCGACCGGGTGATGGGCCGGGTTGTTTGCCAATACCAGGTGAGCCAGCCCGGCAATGGGCTGGTGCAGCACGCTGAAATCGTAGTCGGTCCAGATGTCACCGTTGACCACCACAAAAGCATCGTCACCCAGCAACGGCAGTGCCCGGAAAATCCCGCCACCGGTTTCCAGCGGCTCACCTTCGGGCGAGTACGCAATGCTGACGCCGTAGCGCGAACCGTCGCCCAGATAATCTTCGATCTGCTGACCGAGCCAGGCATGGTTGATCACGATCTCGGTAAAACCGGCTGCCGCCAGGGCGCGCAGGTGATACTCGATCAGCGGCACGCCGCCAGCGCGAACCAGCGGCTTGGGAGTGGTCAGGGTCAGCGGGCGCATGCGCTCGCCTTTGCCTGCGGCCAGAATCATTGCCTTCATGCATGGACTCCGGCGCGCAGACTGGCGAGCAGTACATCCAGCTCCGCCAGTTCAGGACGGCGGGCGATCACCGCCTCTATATAAGCAAAGAAGCGCGGCACGTCGGCCAGGTAGCGCGGCTTGCCGTCACGATGGCAAATGCGGGCGAAGATGCCGATGACTTTCAAGTGACGTTGCACGCCCATCAGGTCGCTGGCACGCAGGAAATCCTCGAAGTCCGGTTGAACCGGAATGTCGAGCGCAGCGGCTTGCTGCCAGTAATTTTCAAGCCAGCCGCGCACACGCTCTTCAGGCCAGCTGAGGAAGGCGTCCTTGAACAGGCAGGTCACGTCGTAGGTCACGGGACCATACACCGCGTCCTGGAAATCCAGCACACCCGGGTTCGGTTCGCTGAGCATCAGGTTGCGTGGCATGTAGTCGCGGTGCACCAGGACTTTGGGCTGTGCCAGAGCGCTGTCGATCAGCAGATCGCTGACCTGCTGCCACAGCACTTTCTGCGCAGCATCGAACTCGATGCCCAGTTCGTGTTTGACGTACCAGTCAGGGAACAACTCCAGCTCGCGACGCAGCAGCGCGACGTCGTAACTCGGCAACGGCGCCACCATCGGCAACTGCTGAAAAGCCAACAACGCTTGCAGGGCGTCGTTGAACATATCGTCGGCGTTTTCGCTGTCGATCACGTCCAGGTAAGTCTTGTTGCCCAGGTCATTGAGTAAAAGAAAACCGCGCTCAAGGTCTTCGGCATAAATTTTCGGCACATTTATTCCGGATTTCGCCAGCAAAAAAGCGATATCCACGAAGGGTTTGCAGTTTTCCTGGGGCGGCGGAGCGTCCATCACGATGAAGCTTTTGCCCTCGCCTTCCCAGCGAAAATAGCGCCGAAAACTCGCGTCACTACTGGCCGCAGTCAGTGTGGCCGGGGGTACGACGCCCCAACCTTGTTCTGCAAAGAGAATCGCCAACTGCTCATCGAGCCAAACTTTCAGGTGTTGCAAACGTACATCTTGGTCAGGCATTGCAGGGTCTCCGACGGCGCTAGCCGTCAAGCGGGTCATGCTTTATTATCCAGCATCTTTTTCAGACCATCGAGAGGCGTGCGGCCCACACCGCGGGCAGATGGCACGCAGGAAGCCCGGACTAATAAGATGGCATTGAAATCCCCCCCGCGTTTCGTAAAAAATTTCCGTTGTTGGTTACCGGCAGTCTGCTGGCCCTGCAACCCCTAGCCACTTCATTCGTGGTCGCCGCGGAACAGTATGACTGCTCAGTCTCTGCTTCGGGCTCCTGGGACTGTGCGCCAAAATCGCCGGCGGCGGCATTGCCACCGCGTCCCATCCATGAGGGCAGCGCAGTTTCCGCCACTGGCGAAGCCGCAGCCGAGAACGGCTCCAGCGAAGATACCGGCGCCAAGCCCGCACTCGTTACCGAGGCCAAAGGCCGCGGCATGAAGTCGCGCAGTGAAGATTACAGCCACCTCGACTGGGTGCCACGCGAAAATCTCACTGCCGCGCAATTGGCCGAAACCGGTCCTTACTGCTCTGGTTCCTATATCGAACCGATTCGTCCTGGCATGAATGACAAGACGAATAAAAGTGACGCGCCGACCTTTATCGGTGCCAAAGCCTCACGCTACAACACCGAAGATCAAGTCGGCACGCTGGCCGGAGACGTCGTGTTGCGTCAGGGCAGCATGCAGGTCGAGTCCGACGAGGCCAGCCTGTATCAGGCCGAGAGCCGCGCCGAACTCAATGGCGACGTGCGTATTCGCGACAACGGCGCGCTGATCGTCGGCGACCACGCCGATGTGCAACTCGACACCGGTGAAGCCAAGGTCGACAACGCCGAATACGTGATGCACAAATCCCGCATCCGCGGTAACGCGCTGTACGCCAAACGTGCGGAAAACGCGATCATCCGCCTCAAGGATGGTACGTACACCACCTGCGAACCGAACAGCAACGCCTGGCAGTTGAAGGGTAACAACATCACCCTGAACCCGGCGACCGGCTTCGGCACCGCGACCAACGTGACATTGCGGGTCAAGGACATTCCAGTCCTGTACACGCCGTACATCTACTTCCCGATCGACGACCGTCGCCAGTCGGGCTTCCTGCCGCCGACCATCGGTACCGGCAGCGATACCGGCTTCATGCTGGTCACACCGTATTACTTCAACCTGGCACCCAACTACGATGCCACGTTGTACCCGCGCTACATGGAAAAGCATGGCTTGTTGATGGAGGGCGAATTCCGTTACCTCACCAAGTCCAGCGAAGGTCAGTTCGGTGCTGCGTACCTCAACGACGAAGATACCGAGCGCAGCAAGCAGACCGACTACCAGAAAGACCGCTACATGTATAACTGGCAGCACAAGGGTGGTCTCGACTCGCGAGTGCTCACGCAGGTCGATTACACCAAGATCAGCGATCCGTATTACTTCCAGGATCTGCAGACTGACCAGATCGGTGTAAAAAGCGCCGACTACGTGAATCAACAAGGTTCGGTCACCTACCGTGGCGACAGCTACATCGCTCGCATCAACGCCCAGGCCTATGAGCTGGCGACCGTTTCCAACATCACGCCGTATGATCGTTTGCCGCAGATCACCTTTAATGGTTCATTGCCTACTCATCCAGGCGGGCTTGATTTCGACTACGAAACAGAAGTCGTGCGATTTGATCGCGACCTGAAAAACGGCACGTTCACCGACGAAGACGGGAACGAGTCGCCGCGCCTGGACACCAACGTTCAAGGCCTGGCACGTGCCACTGGCGACCGCCTGAACCTGGCACCCGCCATCAGCCTGCCAATGAGCTCGACGTATGGTTTCCTGACGCCCAAGCTCAAATACCAGTACACGCAGTACCAACTGGACCTCGACAGCATCGGCAAATCGCAGATTGCTGCACAGACCCCGGAACAGGACCAACTCAACGGTACCTTCGACAGCAATCAAAACCGTGGCGTGCCGATTGCCAGCATCGACAGCGGCCTGTACTTCGATCGCAACACCCAATGGTTCGGCAAGAACTATCGCCAGACCCTTGAACCGCGTCTGTACTACCTCTATGTGCCAGAAGTGGACCAGGAAGACATTCCTGTTTTCGACACCGGCGAATACACCTTCAACTATGCATCGCTGTTCCGTGACAACCGCTTCTCCGGTTCCGACCGTGTCGGCGACGAGAACAAACTGTCGCTGGGCGTCACCAACCGCTGGATCGAAGATGACGGTTTCGAACGTCAACGCGTCAGTGTAGGCCAGGCCTTGTACTTCAAGGACCGCGAAGTCCAGTTGCCGGGTATCGATGCAAAAACCCGCGACGATGCGCATTCCAATGTTTCGCCTTACGCGCTGGAATACGAATACCGCTGGAACCGCGATTGGCGCACCACGGCCGACTACAACTGGGACCCGGACAGCCGCAGCCCTCGCTCGGGCAGCGCGATGTTCCACTACCAGCCTGAGGACAACCCGAACAAAGTCATCAACGCCGGCTATCGCTATCGCAATGACCAGGTCCGTTATGACCAGAACACCGGTAAGTGGTCCGTGGGTGGTGGTGACTACGGCACCCCTGGCCAGCCTGGCTACGTGAAGGACTACTACAAGATCGAGCAGCACGACTTTTCGGTTATCTGGCCGATCGTTCCTCAATGGAACGCCATCAGCCGCTGGCAGTATGACTACAACCGTGACCGTACCCTGGAAGCCTTCGGTGGTTTCGAGTACGACAACTGCTGCTGGAAACTGCGCCTGATCAACCGTTACTGGGTTTCCTATGACGAGTTCAGTCAGCAGGCTCCACAAAACGAAAAAGGCGACCACGGCGTCTTCCTCCAAATTGTTCTGAAGGGACTCGGCGGCCTCACTGGCTCCAAAGTAGAGAGTTTCCTCGACAAAGGCATCCAAGGTTATCGTGAACGTGAAGACCAAGCTTTCTGATTGTCTGCGCCCGCTCTTGCTGGGCGCGCTGTTCCTGGGTACTGCGGCCAACGCTGCCGTACAGTCCATCGACAAAGTGGTGGCCATCGTCGACAACGACGTGGTCATGCAGAGCCAACTGGACCAACGCGTCCGTGAAGTTCAGCAAACCATTGCCAAGCGCGGCACTGCCGTGCCACCAGCCAGCGTGCTGGAGCAGCAGGTGCTTGAGCGTCTGATCGTCGAAAACCTGCAACTGCAGATCGGCGAACGCTCGGGTATCCGCATTACCGATGAAGAACTGAACCAGGCGGTTGGCACCATTGCCCAGCGCAATAACATGTCGGTGGATCAATTCCGCGCGGCCCTGACTCATGACGGCCTGTCTTACGACGACGCCCGTGAACAGATTCGCCGTGAAATGGTCATCAGCCGTGTGCGTCAGCGTCGTGTGGCCGAACGCATCCAGGTGTCGGAACAGGAAGTGAAGAACTTCCTCGCGTCCGACCTCGGCAAGATGCAACTGTCCGAAGAGTTCCGCCTGGCCAACATCCTGATCCCGACACCGGAAAGCGCCAACTCCGATGCGATTCAGAATGCCGCCAAGCAGGCCGATTCGATTTACCAGCAGCTCAAGCAAGGCGCTGACTTCAGTCAGTTGGCAATCGCCAAATCCGCCAGCGAAACCGCACTGGAAGGCGGCGACATGGGCTGGCGTAAAGCCGCTCAATTGCCCCCTCCGTTCGATCGCATGCTGAGCTCGATGTCCGTTGGCGAAGTCACACAACCGATGCGCACACCGGGCGGCTTCATCATCCTGAAGATCCTCGAAAAGCGTGGCGGCCAGACCCAGGTACGCGACGAAGTGCACGTGCGCCACATCCTGGTCAAACCAAGTCCGATCCGCGATGAAGCTAAAACCAAGGCCTTGGTTGAATCGCTCTACGCTCGTATTGAATCAGGTGAAGACTTCAGCGAACTGGCCAAGAGCTATTCGGAAGACCCGGGTTCCGCCCTCAACGGCGGTGACCTGAACTGGGTTGACCCGAACGCACTGGTACCGGAATTCCGCGAAGTGATGGCCAAGACCCCGCAAGGTCAGTTGTCCAAGCCATTCCAGACCCAATACGGCTGGCACGTTCTGGAAGTCCTTGGCCGTCGCGCCACTGACAGCACTGCCCAGGCTCGTGAGCAACAGGCGATGACCGTACTGCGTAACCGCAAATACGACGAAGAGCTGCAAACCTGGCTGCGTCAGATCCGTGACGAAGCGTACGTAGAGATCAAACTTCCTGGTGCAGACCAGGCAGCGCAGTGAAACCCAAGCGTTTCGCGCTGACACCCGGCGAACCGGCCGGCATAGGCCCTGACCTGTGCCTGCTGCTCGCCTCGCAAGCCCAGCCACACCCCCTGATTGCCATTACCAGCCGCGACCTGCTCCTTGAGCGGGCCGCGCAGCTGGGTGTGGTTGTCGATGTATTGCCGGTCACCCCGGACAGTTGGCCGGATGTACCCGCACCCGCCAACAGCCTGTATGTCTGGGATACACCGCTCAATGCACCGGTCACCGCCGGCCAACTGGACAAAGCCAATGCCGCTTTCGTCCTGGAAACCCTGACCCGTGCGGGCCAAGGCTGCCTGGACGGGCATTTCGCCGGCATGATCACCGCCCCCGTGCACAAGGGCGTGATCAACGAATCCGGCATTGCCTTTTCCGGGCACACGGAGTTTCTCGCTGACCTGACCCACACCGCCCAAGTGGTGATGATGCTTGCCACCCGCGGATTGCGTGTGGCACTGGTCACCACTCACCTGCCCCTTCGCGAGATTGCCGATGCAATCACACCGGAGCGTCTGGAGCGGGTCACACGAATCCTGCATGCCGACCTGCAAGACAAATTCGGCATCGCCCAGCCACGCATCCTGGTCTGCGGGCTTAACCCGCATGCCGGCGAAGGCGGACACCTGGGCCATGAAGAAATCGACATCATCGAACCTACATTAGAGCGCCTGCGCGGTGAAGGCATGGACCTTCGCGGCCCCCTGCCCGCCGACACTCTGTTTACCCCCAAATATCTGGAGCACTGCGACGCGGTGCTGGCGATGTACCACGACCAGGGGCTGCCTGTGCTGAAATACAAAGGCTTCGGCGCGGCAGTCAACGTGACCCTCGGCTTGCCGATCATCCGCACGTCAGTCGACCACGGCACCGCCCTGGATCTGGCCGGCAGTGGCAGAATCGACACCGGCAGCCTGCAAGTCGCCCTGGAAACCGCCTACCAGATGGCCGAGACCCGTTTATGACCGAGCATTACCAACACAAGGCGCGCAAACGCTTTGGCCAGAACTTCCTGCACGATGCCGGTGTTATCGACCGCATCCTGCGCTCCATCCATGCCAAAACCGAAGACCGCGTATTGGAAATCGGCCCGGGCCAGGGTGCGCTGACTCAGGGCCTGCTCAACAGCGGCGCCCAGCTGGACGTAGTGGAACTGGACAAGGACCTGGTCCCGATCCTCAATCAGCAGTTCGCCGGCAGGAGCAACTTCAGCCTGCACCAGGGCGACGCCCTGAAGTTCGACTTCAACAGCCTGAATGCCGCGCCGGGCAGTCTGCGCGTGGTCGGCAACCTGCCGTACAACATCTCTACACCGCTGATTTTTCACCTGTTGCACAACGCCAGCCTGATCCGCGACATGCACTTCATGCTACAAAAAGAAGTGGTCGAGCGCATGGCGGCGGGTCCTGGTGGCGGTGACTGGGGCCGCCTGTCGATCATGGTTCAGTACCACTGCCGGGTTGAGCATCTGTTCAACGTCGGACCGGGCGCATTCAATCCGCCGCCAAAAGTTGATTCGGCCATTGTGCGCCTGGTGCCACACGCGGTACTGCCGCATCCGGCCAAAGACCACAAACTGCTGGAACGTGTCGTTCGCGAAGCGTTCAACCAGCGCCGCAAGACCCTGCGCAACACCCTCAAGTTGCTCCTGAGCAATGCCGAGATCGAAGCGGCTGGCGTCGATGGCAGCCTGCGTCCCGAGCAGCTCGACCTGGCCGCTTTCGTGCGCCTGGCCGACAAGCTCAGCGAACAAGTCCTGAACAAACCCGCCGCCGACTGACAGGTGACGAGCGTTATCGGGTAGGACGCCAGACGCGATGTCTGGTTTACTACCCGATACTTGGCCTAGACTGAACTCCATCAGCTAAGCCCCGCGTCCCGCTTCGTTTTTAAGGCCTCTTGCATGTCCGATCCTCGTTATCAGGTCGACGTCAGCGTCGTCACCCGCTATCTGGCAGAACAATCGCAACCCGAGCAAAGCCGCTTTGCCTTTGCGTACACCATTACCGTGCACAACAACGGCGAGTTACCGGCCAAACTGCTGTCGCGGCATTGGGTGATCACCGATGGTGACGGGCATGTCGAAGAGGTCAAGGGTGCGGGTGTCGTAGGCTTGCAACCGCTGATCCAGGTCGGCGAAAACCACACCTACAGCAGCGGCACGGTCATGACGACCAAAGTCGGCACCATGCAAGGCACCTATCAGATGATTGCCGACGACGGTAAGCATTTCGACGCCATCATCGCTCCATTCCGCCTGGCGGTGCCCGGAGCCTTGCACTAATGGCAACGTACGCCGTGGGTGACTTGCAAGGCTGCCTCGAGCCCCTGCAATGCCTGCTTGAGCGAGTGGCTTTCGATCCGGCCAAGGATCGCCTCTGGCTGGTGGGCGACCTGGTCAACCGCGGTCCGCAGTCGTTGGCAACCTTGCGCTTTCTCTATGGCATTCGTGAATCGCTGGTGTGCGTACTGGGCAACCATGACCTGCACCTGCTGGCCGCCGGGCGCAACATCGAACGCCTGAAGAAAAACGATACCCTGCGCGAGATACTCGAAGCGCCTGATCGCGCGGAACTGCTGGAATGGCTGCGCCAGCAAAAGCTCATGCACTACGACGAACTGCGCGACATCGCACTGGTTCATGCCGGCATCCCGCCCCAGTGGTCGTTGCGCAAAGCCCTGAAATACGCCGCCGAAGTTGAAGAGGCGCTGCACGACGACAACCGTATCGCGCCGTACCTCGACGGCATGTACGGCAACGAACCGGTGAAATGGGACAACGACCTCAAGGGTGTAGCCCGCCTGCGTGTCATCACCAACTATTTCACCCGCATGCGTTTCTGCACTCGCGAGGGCAAACTCGACCTCAAGAGCAAGGAAGGCGCCGACACTGCACTACCGGGCTATAAGCCCTGGTTCACTTACAAAGAGCGCAAGACCAAAGACCTGAAGATCATTTTCGGTCATTGGGCTGCACTCGAAGGCCAGTGTGACGAGCCGGGGATCTTTGCCCTCGATACCGGTTGTGTGTGGGGTGGCGCCATGACGCTGATGAATGTCGACACCGGCGAGCGCCTGCAATGCAAATGCGACGACCAGGGCCATAGCACTCCACCAATCGCCCCAATCACTACCGAACAATCGCCAGCCAGCGCCCCGCGCCAGACTGCGTTACCGACGAGCCACAGGAGCCCGCCATGAGCGAATTCAAACGTATCCCCCCAGAGCAGGCTCAGGCCCTGCGTGAACAAGGCGCGGTGGTGGTCGATGTTCGCGACCCTGCTACCTTCGCCGCGCTGCATATCAGCGGTTCGAAGCATCTGGACAACCATTCCCTGCATGCCTTTATCCAGGGCGCAGACCTGGACGCCCCCACCGTCGTGGTCTGCTACCACGGCAATTCCAGCCAGGGCGCCGCGGCCTACCTGATTAGCCAGGGATTCTCGGACGTCTACAGCATGGATGGCGGTTTTGAGCTGTGGCGCACAACCTATCCTGCAGAAACAGCGCAAGGCACCTCGGAATAATTTTTTGTAACGTGCGAGCCCCCGTCCCCCGCGGGCTCGCGCGATGGCAGACGAACGGTCTGGCATAACTTATTACGTATCTCGCCTTTACCTCCCGAATTCCCAACTATCCTTAAGCGCAGGCCATCCAAAACAGGGGAGAGCCGGTACACCGGCGCGCGGGTCATCGGGAGTAGCTTTCGGCGTAGTCAGCACCGAAAGAGTTCTGGGGAGTAAACAGCAACCGCCTGTTCGGTTGCTGCCAGCATCGACTGAGTGATCCGGCGTCGGCTCCACGTATCGAGCGAGGTGACGTCATGAGTATCTTTAGCCACTTCCAACAACGCTTCGAGTCCACACGCCAGGAAGAACTCTCACTGCAAGAGTATCTTGAGCTGTGCAAAAAGGACCGCAGCGCCTACGTTTCCGCCGCCGAGCGTCTGCTGCTGGCCATCGGAGAACCGGAGCTGCTCGACACCTCGACCAACTCGAGACTGTCGCGAATCTTTTCCAACAAAGTGATCCGTCGCTATCCGGCCTTTGAAGACTTCCACGGGATGGAAGAATGCATCGACCAGATCGTGTCGTATTTCCGTCATGCCGCTCAGGGCCTGGAAGAAAAGAAACAGATCCTCTACTTGCTTGGCCCCGTCGGTGGCGGTAAGTCATCCCTGGCCGAGAAGCTGAAACAACTGATCGAAAAAGTGCCCTTCTACGCAATCAAGGGCTCACCGGTATTCGAGTCGCCACTGGGTCTGTTCAACGCCACCGAAGATGGCGCGATCCTCGAAGAAGACTTCGGCATCCCGCGGCGCTACCTCAACACCATCATGTCACCATGGGCCACCAAGCGCCTGGCCGAATTCGGCGGCGACATCAGCCAGTTCCGGGTGGTGAAACTCTATCCGTCGATCCTCAATCAGATCGCCGTGGCCAAGACCGAGCCGGGTGACGAGAACAACCAGGACATCTCGGCCCTGGTGGGCAAGGTCGATATCCGCAAACTGGAAGAATATCCACAGAACGACGCCGATGCTTACAGCTACTCGGGCGCCCTGTGCCGCGCCAACCAGGGGCTGATGGAATTCGTCGAAATGTTCAAGGCGCCGATCAAGGTGCTGCACCCATTGCTGACCGCCACCCAGGAAGGTAACTACAACAGTACCGAAGGCCTCGGCGCGATCCCGTTTACCGGGATCCTGCTGGCCCACTCCAACGAATCGGAATGGCACACCTTCCGCAACAACAAGAACAACGAAGCGTTTATCGACCGGATCTACATCGTCAAAGTGCCGTACTGCCTGCGGGTCAGCGACGAAGTGAAGATCTACGACAAGCTGCTGTTCAATAGTTCGCTGGCCAAGGCCCATTGCGCGCCCGACACCTTGAAGATGCTTGCCCAGTTCACCGTGCTCTCGCGCCTCAAGGAGCCGGAAAACTCGAACATCTACTCCAAGATGCGCGTGTACGACGGTGAAAACCTCAAGGACACCGATCCGAAGGCCAAGTCGATCCAGGAATACCGCGACAACGCCGGTGTCGACGAAGGCATGAACGGCCTTTCGACCCGCTTCGCGTTCAAGATCCTGTCGAAGGTCTTCAACTTCGATCCGCACGAAATCGCCGCCAACCCGGTGCATTTGCTGTACGTGCTGGAACAACAGATCGAACAGGAACAGTTCCAGGCTGAAACCCGCGAGCGCTACCTGCGCTTCCTCAAGGAGTACCTGGCACCGCGTTACATCGAGTTCATCGGCAAGGAAATCCAGACCGCTTACCTCGAATCGTATAGCGAGTACGGCCAGAACATCTTCGATCGCTACGTGCTGTACGCCGACTTCTGGATCCAGGACCAGGAATACCGCGACCCGGAAACCGGCGAAATCCTCAATCGTGTCGCCCTGAACGAAGAGTTGGAGAAAATCGAGAAACCGGCCGGCATCAGCAATCCGAAGGATTTCCGCAACGAAATCGTCAACTTCGTGCTGCGCGCCCGGGCCAACAACAACGGCAAGAACCCGACCTGGCTCAGCTACGAAAAACTGCGGGTGGTCATCGAGAAGAAAATGTTCTCCAACACCGAGGACCTCCTGCCGGTCATCAGCTTCAACGCCAAGGCCAGCAAAGAGGACCAGCAGAAGCACAACGACTTCGTCACACGGATGGTCGAGCGCGGTTACACCGACAAACAGGTCCGACTGCTGTCCGAGTGGTACCTGCGGGTCAGAAAATCACAATAACCCGCTGCCGGTCAGACCGGTTGTCGTCAGCCAGAGGCCTGTGCATGCATTTTCTGTTACACAAGCCTCTGGAAGGTGTTCGAAAGTCGGTAGCGAGTTCAAGCAGCATCCACAGCGCTTGGGGGAGCGTCGCATATCCCTTGGCTCTCGGTTCGATGCTGCACCACCGCTCGCCCCTTTCAGGACAGCTTCTAAGGAGCAGTCATGAGCTATGTGATCGACCGACGTCTCAATGGCAAGAACAAGAGCACGGTGAACCGTCAGCGGTTTCTGCGGCGTTACCGTGACCACATCAAAAAGGCTGTCGAAGAGGCGGTCAGCCGGCGGTCCATTACCGACATGGAACACGGCGAACAGATCAGCATTCCCGGTCGGGACATCGACGAACCGGTGCTTCATCACGGTCGCGGCGGCAAACAAACCGTCGTACATCCAGGCAACAAGGAGTTCACCAGCGGCGAGCACATCGCCCGCCCACCCGGAGGTGGCGGTGGCAGAGGCCCCGGCAAGGCTGGCAACTCGGGTGAAGGGATGGACGAATTCGTCTTCCAGATCACCCAGGAAGAATTCCTCGAGTTCATGTTCGAAGACCTCGAATTGCCGAATCTGGTCAAACGCAACCTGACCGGCACCGACACGTTCAAAACGGTGCGTGCAGGCATCAGCAACGAAGGCAACCCGTCGCGCATCAACATCATCCGCACCCTGCGTTCGGCCCACGCACGGCGCATTGCACTGTCCGGCAGCAGCCGGGCGAAACTGCGTGAAGCCAAAGAAGAACTTCTGCGCCTGAAGCTGGAGGAACCGGACAACTTCGGCGATATCCAGAAAATCGAAGAAGAAATCGAAAAACTCAGTGCGCGCATTCATCGCATCCCGTTCCTCGATACGTTCGACCTCAAGTACAACCTGCTCATCAAGCAGCCCAATCCCAGCTCCAAAGCGGTGATGTTCTGCCTGATGGACGTCTCCGGCTCCATGACGCAGGCGACCAAGGACATCGCCAAGCGCTTCTTTATCCTGCTGTACCTGTTTCTCAAGCGTAACTACGACAAGATCGACGTCGTGTTCATCCGCCACCACACCAGTGCCCGCGAAGTGGATGAAGAAGAGTTCTTCTACTCGCGCGAAACCGGCGGCACCATCGTGTCCAGTGCCTTGAAACTGATGCAGGAGATCATGGCCGAGCGTTATCCGAGCAACGAGTGGAACATTTATGCCGCCCAGGCTTCGGACGGCGACAACTGGAATGACGATTCGCCGATCTGCCGTGACATTCTGATCAACCAGATAATGCCATTCGTGCAGTACTACACTTACGTTGAGATCACCCCGCGCGAACATCAGGCCCTGTGGTTCGAGTACGAGCGCATAGCCGAAGCCTTTTCTGACACTTTCGCCCAGCAGCAACTGGTCTCGGCCGGGGATATCTACCCGGTCTTCCGTGAACTCTTCCAGCGCAGGTTAGTGACATGACCGCCAAAGAGCAGAAGCGCCAACCCATTTCCACCGGCTCCGAATGGACGTTCGAGCTGATCCAGGCCTACGACCGCGAAATCAGTCGCCTGGCAGCTCGCTATGCACTCGATACGTACCCCAACCAGATCGAAGTCATCACCGCCGAGCAGATGATGGACGCCTACGCCTCTGTCGGTATGCCACTGGGGTATCACCATTGGTCCTACGGCAAACACTTCCTCAGCACGGAAAAGTCCTACAGTCGCGGGCAGATGGGACTGGCCTACGAGATCGTGATCAACTCAGACCCTTGCATCGCTTACCTGATGGAAGAAAACACCATCTGCATGCAGGCGCTCGTCGTGGCACATGCCTGCTATGGGCATAACAGCTTTTTCAAAGGCAATTACCTGTTCCGCACCTGGACCGACGCCAGCTCGATCATTGATTACCTGGTGTTTGCCAAGCAGTACATCATGCAGTGCGAGGAGCGCCACGGCATCGACGCGGTGGAGGACTTGCTGGACTCCTGCCACGCACTGATGAACTACGGTGTCGACCGCTACAAACGCCCCTACCCGATTTCCGCTGAAGAAGAACGGCGCCGGCAAAAGGATCGGGAAGAGCATTTGCAGAAACAGATCAATGATTTGTGGCGCACGATTCCAAAAGGCGCAGACAAGTACAGCGACAAGGACAATGCACGCTTCCCCGCCGAACCTCAGGAAAATATCCTGTACTTCATCGAAAAACACGCACCGCTACTGGAGCCTTGGCAGCGGGAAATCGTGCGGATCGTGCGCAAGATCGCTCAGTATTTTTACCCTCAGCGCCAGACCCAGGTGATGAACGAAGGCTGGGCCACGTTCTGGCACTACACGTTGATGAACGACCTGTACGACGAAGGCCTGGTCACCGACGGCTTCATGATGGAGTTCCTGACATCCCACACCAGCGTTGTGTTTCAACCCGGCTTTGACAGCCCTTACTACAGCGGAATCAACCCTTACACCCTCGGGTTTGCCATGTACCGGGACATCCGGCGGATGTGCGAGGAACCCACCGATGAAGATCGCCACTGGTTCCCGGAAATTGCCGGCACCGACTGGCTGTCAACCATCAAGTTCGCCATGAGCAGCTTCAAGGATGAGAGTTTTATCCTTCAGTACCTGTCACCGAAAGTGATCCGCGACCTGAAACTGTTCAGCATTCTCGATGACGATCAAAAGGACGACCTGCTCGTACCAGCGATTCACGATGAAGAAGGCTACCGCATCATCCGTGAAACCCTGGCGGCGCAGTACAACCTGGGCAATCGCGAACCCAACGTGCAGATTTACAGCATTGACCGGCGCGGCGACCGCTCCCTGACCCTGCGTCACCAGCAACACGACCGCAAACCGCTGGGCGAGTCCACCGAGGAAGTGCTCAAGCACCTGCACCGCCTGTGGGGTTTTGATATCCACCTGGAAACCTTGCAAGGCGATCAGGTGATGAAAACCCATCACGTTCCACCCAGAAACGAGCATAGCGAAGGGGATTACGGCCGGCTGGACTTGGCCGTCATTCATCTTTGAGCGGGTTTGAGCCTCCGAAAGTTCGACGCAACGGTTATTCTGTCGAGCTAACGGAGGTTTTTTATGCAGATTTATAAAGTCGGCGGTGCCGTACGTGATCGCCTGCTCGGCAAACCTGTCACCGATATCGACTGGGTCGTGGTGGGCGCCACCACTGAAGAGATGCTCGCCAAGGGATTTCGCCCGGTCGGGGCGGATTTCCCGGTATTTCTTCACCCTAAAAGCGGTGAGGAATATGCCCTTGCCCGTACCGAACGCAAGAGTGGACGCGGATATGGCGGTTTCACCTTTCACGCCAGTCCCGAAGTCACCCTCGAAGAAGACCTGATCCGTCGCGACCTGACGATTAACGCCATGGCCGAGGACGATCAGCAAAACCTGACCGACCCCTACCATGGCCAGCGCGATCTGGAAGCCCGCCTTCTTCGTCACGTTTCCCCCGCGTTCGCCGAAGATCCGCTCCGTGTCCTGCGCGTCGCCCGCTTTGCAGCACGCTATGCGCCGCTAGGTTTCAACGTCGCGCCCGAGACCATGGAGTTGATGCGCCAGCTCAGCGAATCGGGCGAACTGGAAGCGCTGACCGCCGAACGCAGCTGGAAAGAAATTTCCCGCGCATTGATGGAAGATCAGCCGCAAGTGTTCATCGAAGTGCTGCGCGGGTGCGGCGCTCTCAAGGTGCTGATGCCTGAAGTTGACGCGTTGTTTGGCGTCCCCCAGCCCGAGGCTCATCACCCGGAAATCGACACCGGGGTGCATACGCTGAGCGTGCTCGAGCAAGCGGCGCATCACAAACAACCGCTGACCGTGCGCTGGGCCTGCCTGCTGCATGACCTGGGCAAAGGACTGACACCCGAAGAAGACTGGCCCCGGCACATTGCCCATGAACACAGGGGTTTGAAGCTGATCAAAGCGGTCAACGAACGGTTCAAGGCACCGAGAGATTGCCAGGAACTGGCACTGCTGGTGGGCGAATATCATACCCATGGTCATCGCGCCCTGGAGCTGAAGCCTTCGACGCTGCTGGATTTGCTACAGAGTTTTGACGTCTACCGACGACCTCAGCGGTTCGAAGAATTTATCCACGCGTGCGAGATGGATGCACGCGGACGCAAAGGTCTGGAACAGAGAACTTATCCACAGGCGGATTATTTGCGCGGTGCGGCGACGGCAGCCAGAAGCGTGGCGGTCCAGCCGCTGCTGGAGAAGGGCTTCAAAGGGCCTGAGTTGGGTGAAGCGATCAAGCGTGAACGACTGAAGGCGCTGAAGGCCTACAAAGAAGCGGCGTCTGTCTGAAGCTATCGCGGGCAAGCCCGCTCCCACAGGTACGATGCAACCCTTGTGGGAGCGGGCTTGCCCGCGATGATGTCAGTCAAATCACAGCAAATTCGAAGGTGTTAGCTGCTCGCCACGCCACTCAAACGCAACCGGCGCCAACACTTGATCAATCTGCGCCTCGCCCCACAAGGTCGCAAAGCTCTTTCCTACACCCGGATGCACGCGATCAGGCGCAATCAGCGATAACGGCCACAGCACGAAAGCGTTCTTCAAAATTTCGGCTCGCGGCAGGATCAAACCATCAAAATTACCCACCAGATCACCGAACAGCAGGACGTCGATATCCAGCGGCAATCCCTTGCGGTCCGGTGCGTAGCGACCGTTGTCCGCCTCGATGAATTTCAATCGACGGTCGAGCTCCATCAGCGGCAGATCGGTGTAAGCCGACACCACGAAATTGAAGAACGGCCCGCTCTTGATGCCCACTGGCTGACTTTCGAACACCGCCGAACAGCGGATATCCACCAGAAACTCCGCAAGGGCATCCAGACCTGCCTGCAAATGGGTTTCACGCTCGATATTGCTACCGAGCCCGAGGTACACCTGAGTCAGCGACATCCGCGCTCGATCTCCACGCCCACACCACCGGTGGCCGCCGGGACAGCGCCAGGCTTGGTCAGCTTGAGGCGCATCCAGGTGATCTTGAATTCGTTCATCAGCACTTCAACCAGACGCTCGGCAAAAGTCTCGACCAGTTGGTATTGCGCCTGCTCGGCAAACGCCTGGATGCGCGACGACACACTGGCGTAATCGAGCGCCAGGGTCAGGTCGTCACCGGCGGCGGCCGGGCGATTGTCCCAGGCGAAGCTCAGATCAAGACGCAGGCACTGTCGGATGCCTCGCTCCCAGTCGTAGGCACCGATCACGGTGTCGACTTCCAGGCCCTCGATAAACACTCTGTCCAAGCACTTTTCTCCGCTGCACGACAAGGGCGCAATGCGCCGTTAGAATCAGGGCGTCCTCGCCCGGAATAGTTAGCATGTTTTGGTTATTGGCGATCCTCGCCTACCTGCTCGGCTCGCTGTCCTTCGCCATTTTGCTCAGCCGCCTGACCGGGAGTCCCGATCCGCGAATGAGTGGCTCAGGCAATGCCGGCGCCACCAACATGTTGCGCCTGGCCGGCAAGAAACTCGCCGTCCTGACCCTGCTCGGCGACCTCTGCAAAGGCTTGCTGCCCGTGCTGATCGCCGCTCTTGCCGGTCTTTCGCTGCAAGAACAAGCCTGGATCGGCATCTGCGCCGTCATCGGCCATCTGTTTCCAGTGTACTTTCGCTTTCGCGGTGGCAAAGGTGTCGCCACCGCGGCCGGCATGTTACTGGGGCTATACCCGCCCGCCGCGTTGCTGGCGGTCTGCGCCTGGCTGCTGACATTCTACCTGACCCGCACCAGCTCACTCGCCGCCCTGATCGCCACACCCCTGACGCTACCGCTGCTTGCCTGGCAAGAACCGGCGGCGTTGCTGCCCATGAGCGTGCTCACCGGGCTGATTGTCTGGCGTCATCGCGGCAATCTACGCGACCTGTTTGCCGGGCGCGAACGGCATTTTTAAATACCGGACGTGAGCGCGGCTCATCAAAGCGCCGACAATTGCTCCATCGGCCAACGCGCCTGCACGCTGATCGCCAAAGATTCATGCTGGCCGGCCTGCAAGCGCTGGCAACCGGCAAACGCGATCATCGCGCCATTGTCGGTGCAGAACTCCGGGCGGGCATAAAACACATCACCCTTCATGTCGCCGAGCATTTTCTCCAGCGAGGTGCGCAGGGCCTTGTTGGCGCTGACGCCCCCGGCAATCACCAGGCGCTTCATGCCCGCTTGCTTCAGGGCTCGCTTGCACTTGATGGTCAAAGTCTCCACCACGGCCTGCTGGAACGCCAGAGAGATGTCGCAACGGGCTTGCTCGCTGTCGTCCCCGGCGCTGACGCTTTGCTGCCAGGTGTTCAGGGCGAAGGTTTTCAAGCCACTGAAACTGAATGCCAGGCCCGGGCGGTCGCACATCGGACGCGGAAACGTGAATCGCCCCGCAACGCCTTGCTCGGCCAGGCGCGCGATTTCCGGGCCGCCCGGATAATTGAGCCCCATCATCTTCGCGGTCTTGTCAAAAGCCTCACCGGCGGCATCATCCAGCGTCTCGCCCAAAAGCGTGTACTGACCGATCCCGTCGACCTGAACCAACTGCGTATGACCACCGGACACCAACAAAGCGACGAACGGGAATTCGGGCGGTTGCGTCTCCAGCATAGGCGCCAGCAAGTGGCCTTCCATGTGGTGCACACCCAAGGCCGGAATACCCCAGGCAAAAGCCAGCGCCTGAGCGCAGGAAGCCCCCACCAACAAGGCCCCAACCAGGCCAGGACCCGCGGTGTAAGCGATCGCGTCGATCTCGGTCGGCACACAGTCAGCTTCGGCCAACACCTGACGAATCAAGGGCAGCATCCGTTTCACGTGATCGCGCGAGGCCAGCTCCGGCACCACACCACCATAGGCGCGGTGCAAGTCGATCTGACTGAACAGTGCGTCGGCCAACAGCCCGCGTTCACTGTCATATAATGCGACGCCGGTTTCGTCGCAGGAGGTTTCTAATCCCAGTACTAGCATGGGTTTGCGCCTTGTTTAGGCTGAATTCGAAGGCGCGCATAATAGTCGCCGCGTGATGCCCCGACCAGCGGTTTTCGATCAGAGGCTTTGCATTCCGAGCGATGAGGAGTTAACATCCGCAACCCTTAAAAACCGACGTCTTCAAGTGCTCTTTTGCCGCGAGGATGTTGACCCCGGTAATGAATGAAGGTAGCTCTGGATGCCAGCCGTCAAAGTAAAAGAGAACGAACCCTTCGACGTAGCTCTGCGTCGTTTCAAGCGCTCCTGCGAAAAAGCCGGTGTACTGGCTGAAGTTCGTAGCCGCGAATTTTACGAGAAGCCAACTTCCGAGCGTAAGCGCAAAGCAGCAGCCGCTGTTAAGCGTCACGCGAAGAAAGTTCAGCGCGAACAGCGCCGCGCCGTTCGTCTGTACTAATACACAGACGATCGTAGCAAGCTTCTGCCAAGCCCGGCTCTCAGCCGGGCTAATGGCATTTGCGTAAAACGCTTGATGCTTCAATGTCGAAGCCGCAGACGCGACCAAGACAAACCTGCTTTACAGCGTCAGACCTGGCTCTTTTGCCAGCGGTGCACGTCTTTTCTGACGAGCCTTCCAAGGCTACTGACGAGCACACCCACTGATTCCTCTCACGACGATCAGCCCAAGGCACCTGCTTGCGTGCCCGCTTATTGAGCTATCCGAGGCCATCGACAGGCCGCAGCGGATTCAGCGCAACACTTTCAAACAGTCGATTACTGATTGGTATTAACGTCAGTGGATTTTCGGCAGATACACTCCCCGATAGCGATTACGCAGACGACACCGGTCGAGCCGCACTTTTTGCGCGCCTCAAACAACGACCCGCGTTCGGCCGCCCTTCGTTATGGGTCCATTTCAGCGCAGATGACGAGAACGCCATGGCCGGGCTAATTCCCCAGAGCTTCATTGACGACCTTCTGAACCGCACCGACATCGTCGATGTGGTCAGCTCGCGCCTGCAATTGAAAAAGGCCGGCAAGAACCACACTGCTTGCTGCCCGTTCCACAAAGAGAAAACCCCGTCTTTCAGCGTCAGCCCCGACAAACAGTTCTATTACTGCTTCGGCTGCGGTGCTGGCGGTAACGCCCTCGGCTTCATCATGGACCACGACAACCTGGATTTCGTCCAGGCCGTCGAAGAACTGGCCAAAGCCGCCGGCATGGAAATCCCCCGTGAAGAAAGCGGTCGGGCGCACAAACCGCGGCAACCAACCGATTCGCCGCTGTATCCGCTGCTCACCGCTGCCGCCGACTTTTACCGTCAGGCGCTGAAAAGCCATCCGTCACGCAAAGCCGCGGTGGATTACTTGAAGGGCCGCGGACTGACCGGCGAGATTGCCCGCGACTTCGGCCTCGGCTTTGCCCCGCCGGGCTGGGACAACCTGTTCAAGCACTTGAGCAGCGATACCCTGCAACAAAAAGCCATGGTCGACGCCGGACTGCTGATCGAGAACGCCGAAACCGGCAAACGCTATGACCGCTTCCGCGATCGCGTGATGTTCCCGATTCGCGACAGCCGTGGGCGCATCATCGCTTTCGGCGGCAGGGTACTGGGCGACGACAAACCGAAATACCTGAACTCACCGGAAACACCGGTCTTCCATAAAGGCCAGGAACTCTACGGTCTTTATGAAGCACGCAAAAACAACCGCAACCTCGACGAAATCATCGTCGTCGAAGGCTATATGGACGTCATCGCCCTCGCCCAGCAAGGCCTGCGCAATGCCGTCGCGACCCTGGGCACTGCCACCAGCGAAGAGCACTTGAAGCGTCTGTTTCGCGTCGTGCCCAACGTGCTGTTCTGTTTCGACGGCGATCAGGCTGGCCGTAATGCCGCCTGGCGAGCACTGGAAGCGACACTGCCCTGCCTGCAAGACGGGCGGCGCGCACGCTTTCTGTTCCTGCCGGAAGGCGAAGACCCGGATACATTGGTTCGCTCCGAAGGTACGGATGCCTTCCGTGCGCGAATCAACCAGCACGCCCAGCCACTGGCGGATTATTTCTTCCAGCAGTTGACCGAGGAGTCGGACCCGCGCTCGCTGGAAGGAAAGGCCCACATGGCCACCCTCGCCGCGCCGCTGATCGACAAGGTACCGGGTGCCAACCTGCGCATCCTGATGCGCCAGCGTCTGAGCGAAATCACCGGGCTTAGCGGTGAAGCCGTCAGCCAACTGGCGCAAAGCGCCCCGCAGGAAGCGCCACCGGCATACGATCCAGGCATCGATTACGACGCCATGCCCGATTACAGCGACTACCATCAGCCGCAGTCACAAGAGATGTACGTGCCGCAGCAGGAGTGGACGCCGAAAAAACCCGGCGCTGGCGGCAAGAAGTGGGACAAGAAACCCTGGGACAAAAATGGCAAACGCGGTGGCGATCGTGATCAACCGAGCGCCCCGCGCACTCCAATTGCCGTGGAAGCCCCAACGCTGATCGCACTTCGAACCCTCATTCATCATCCAGACTTGGCCGGCCGGGTAGAAACCGCCGACCATTTCGCCAATGAGAGCAATACCTACGCACAGCTGCTGGTCGCACTGATCGAAGCGGTGCAAAAAAATCCTAAGCTAAACTCAATTCAGCTTATGGCCCGCTGGCACGGGACTGAGCAGGGGCGTTTGCTCAAGGCATTGGCGGAAAAGGAATGGCTGATTGCAGGTGACAACCTTGAACAACAGTTTTTAGACACCATTACTAGGCTATCAGCCGCTCAACACACGGATAGCCTGGAAGTACTAATCAGGAAAGCAAGGCAGCCAGGATTGACCGCGGAGGAAGCAAATCAGATAGCAAATCAGATGCGCGACCTATTAAAACGCAATATGGCTGTATCAAACCCGACCTCAACTGGCGCGTGAGGTCATAGCTCAGGTATAATCCTCGGCTTGTTTTTTGCCCGCCAAGACCTTCAGTGGATAGGGTGTTATGTCCGGAAAAGCGCAACAGCAGTCTCGTATCAAAGAGTTGATCACACTTGGTCGTGAGCAGGGTTACCTGACTTACGCGGAGGTCAACGACCACCTGCCGGAGGATATTTCAGATCCGGAACAGGTGGAAGACATCATCCGCATGATCAATGACATGGGGATCAACGTATTCGAGGTTGCGCCAGATAAGGATTCCCTTATGCTGGCCGACGCCGATACCGACGAAGCCGCGGCCGAAGAGGCAGCAGCAGCGTTGGCAGCGGTCGAGACCGACATTGGTCGCACCACCGACCCAGTGCGCATGTACATGCGTGAAATGGGTACGGTAGAGCTCCTCACACGTGAAGGCGAAATCGAAATCGCCAAACGTATTGAAGAGGGCATCCGCGAAGTGATGGGCGCAATTGCGCACTTCCCTGGCACGGTTGACCATATTCTCTCCGAATACACTCGCGTCACCACCGAAGGTGGCCGCCTGTCCGACGTCCTGAGCGGTTATATCGACCCGGACGACGGCATCGCACCGCCTGCTGCAGAAGTGCCACCGCCGATCGATCCGAAAGCCGCTCCCGCTGCCGACGACACCGACGACGATGACGCCGAAGCAACGGATGACGAAGAAGAAGCCGAAAGCGGCCCGGATCCGATCATCGCTGCACAGCGTTTTGGCGCTGTCTCCGATCAGATGGAAATCACCCGCAAGGCGCTGAAAAAGCACGGTCGTGGCAATAAGCTGGCAATCGCCGAGCTGTTGGCCCTGGCTGAGCTGTTCATGCCGATCAAACTGGTTCCGAAGCAATTCGAAGGCCTGGTCGAGCGTGTTCGCAGTGCCCTGGATCGTCTGCGTCAGCAAGAGCGCGCGATCATGCAACTTTGCGTTCGTGATGCCCGCATGCCGCGTGCCGACTTCCTGCGCCAGTTCCCGGGCAATGAAGTTGACGAAAGCTGGACCGATGCACTGGCCAAAGGCAAGAGCAAATACGCTGAAGCCATTGGTCGCCTGCAACCGGACATCATTCGTTGCCAGCAGAAGCTGACCGCGCTGGAAACCGAAACCGGTTTGACGATCGCCGAGATCAAGGACATCAACCGTCGCATGTCGATCGGTGAGGCCAAGGCCCGCCGCGCGAAGAAAGAGATGGTCGAAGCGAACTTGCGTCTGGTGATCTCCATCGCCAAGAAGTACACCAACCGTGGCCTGCAATTCCTCGATCTGATCCAGGAAGGCAACATCGGCTTGATGAAAGCGGTAGACAAGTTCGAATACCGCCGCGGCTACAAATTCTCGACTTATGCCACCTGGTGGATCCGTCAGGCGATCACTCGCTCGATCGCCGACCAGGCCCGCACCATCCGTATTCCGGTGCACATGATCGAGACGATCAACAAGCTCAACCGTATTTCCCGTCAGATGTTGCAGGAAATGGGTCGCGAACCGACTCCGGAAGAGCTGGGCGAACGCATGGAAATGCCTGAGGACAAGATCCGCAAGGTATTGAAGATCGCTAAAGAGCCGATCTCCATGGAAACCCCGATCGGTGATGACGAAGACTCCCATCTGGGTGACTTCATCGAAGACTCGACCATGCAGTCGCCAATCGATGTCGCCACTGTTGAGAGCCTTAAAGAAGCGACTCGCGAAGTGCTGTCCGGCCTCACTGCACGTGAAGCCAAGGTTCTACGCATGCGCTTCGGTATCGACATGAATACCGACCACACCCTTGAGGAAGTTGGTAAGCAGTTCGACGTGACCCGTGAACGGATTCGTCAGATCGAAGCCAAGGCACTGCGCAAGCTGCGCCACCCGACGAGAAGCGAGCATTTGCGCTCCTTCCTCGACGAGTAACAACAGAACCCCCGGCCCAGGCCGGGGGTTTTGCTTTATGCAGATTAAATCCCCCGCACATCCCCCCCACCGCTTAGCCCGTCTACACTCGAAACATTCCCCCGAGCCATAACGAGACCGTTATGCCCAGACTGCCGACCGTGCTTTTTTTGCTGTCGCTGATGACCTGGACCGCAACGGCTGGCGCGCTGACTCTGACCGACGACGAACGTAGCTGGCTGGCCGCACACCCGGATTTACGCCTGGGTGTGGACGCTTCATGGCCACCGTTTGAGTTCCGCGACGAACAGGGCCGCTATCAAGGCCTGGCGGCGGACTACATCAACGTGATCCGCCAACGGCTGGCCATCAAGCTCACGCCCATCGAGCCGGTCAGTTGGACGGTCGTGCTGGAACAGGCCAAGCAAGGCAAGCTAGATGTGTTACCGGGCATCATGTCGACCCCGGAACGCCAGTCATACCTGTCGTTTACGCGCCCCTACCTCGATTTTCCGATTGTCATCCTGGCCCATGTCGGCGGTGCCCAACCGCACAAGCTCGAAGACCTGTACGGGCTAAAGATTGCCGTAGTAGAAAACTATGCGCCGCATGAACTGCTGCGCACCCACCACCCAGACCTGAATCTGGTGCCGATGTCCAATGTGAGTTCGGCCTTGCAGGCGCTGGCCACCGATGAAGTAGACGCCGTGGTGGGCGACCTCGCTTCCAGTGTCTGGAGCCTTCGTCAGCTCAAGCTCGAAGGGTTATATGTCAGCGGCGAAACCCCGTATCGCTATCAACTGGCAATGGCCGTGCCCCCCAACAACAAGGTGCTGGTCGGCATTCTGGATAAAGTGCTGGCGGACATGAGCCCGAGTGAAATCAGCGCCATTCAGGAACGCTGGGTGGGCAATGTCCTGGATCACCGAAGCTTTTGGTCGGATCTGTTGGCTTACGGCCTGCCGGGGC
Organism: Pseudomonas sp. S2_F03; assembly: GCF_054668335.1. Classification (NCBI taxonomy): domain Bacteria; kingdom Pseudomonadati; phylum Pseudomonadota; class Gammaproteobacteria; order Pseudomonadales; family Pseudomonadaceae; genus Pseudomonas; species Pseudomonas sp. S2_F03. The sequence goes on from NZ_CP162759.1 coordinate 2,381,085, forward strand.
TGCTGTTTCTGATGGTCATGCTGGCCGTGGTCATTCGGATCAACCGTCGACTGAGCTCTGAAATTGCACGCCGGGTCGACCTCGAACAGGAACTGCGCAGCAGCGAGTACCACTATCGCGGGCTGGTCGAGAGTCTGTCGGCCATCGCCTGGGAAGCACGGATCAGCGATTACACCTACAGCTACGTGTCGCCACACGCTGAAGACCTGCTGGGATATCCCCTGTCCCATTGGCTGATTCCGGGGTTCTGGCGCAATATCATCCACCCTGCGGACCTGACACGGGCTCAAACCTACTGCGATCACGAAGTGCTGGCCGGGCGCGATCACAGCGTTGATTACCGGGTCATCACCGCCGATGGCCGCTGCCTGTGGGTGCGCGACATCGTCAGCCTGATCGAGCACGGCCATGAGCCGGTGTTGCGCGGGTTGATGATCGACATCAGTGATGCCAAGCGCACTGAAGAGGCGCTAAGCCTTTCCGAGCAAAAATTCGCCTCGGTATTCCAGCAGTGCCCGGACATCCTGGTGATCGCGCGGCTTAGTGACGGTTGTCTGCTAGAGGTCAACAAAGCGTTCGAAGAACAGATTGGTCTCAAGGCCGAAGAGGTCATAGGCCAGACCGCCACCGACCTGAACATCTGGGGCATACCCGGTGTGGGTCCCGGCCTGCTGCAACGTCTGCAGGCCGGCAGTATCCGCAACCTGGAAATGCCCTTTCGTCGCAGTAATGGCCACGTGTTTACCGGCCTGATTTCCGCCGAACCCTTTGATCTCGATACCACTCCCGCCCTCGTAGTGGTGGTGCGTGACATCAGCCAGCTAAAAGAAACCCAGCAACAACTGCAAACCTCCGAAGAGAAATTCGCCAAGGCCTTTCATGCTTCCCCAGACGGTTTGTTGCTGTCGCGCCAGAGCGACGGGTTACTGCTGGAGGTCAATGAAGGATTCAGCCGCATTACCGGTTTCAACAGCGCAATGTCCGTGGACCGGTCGGCCCTGGACCTGGGGATATGGGTCAACCTCAACGAACGCAAGCAAATGCTCGACCTGCTGCACCGCGATGGCTTCGTCCGCGACTTCAGCTGCCACATCCGCCGCAGCGACGGGCAGATCCGCCTCTGCGAGGTATCGAGCCGTCCGCTGCCGATCGGCGATGAAGATTGCATGCTGACCATTGCCCGGGATATTACCGAGCGGCACCTCATGCAGGAAAAGCTGCAACAGGCCGCCACCGTATTCGAAAGCACAGCCGAAGGTGTGTTGATCACCGACACCCAACAGCACATCAGCGCGGTCAACCGTGCCTTTACCGAGATTACCGGCTACAGCGAGAGCGAAGCACTGGGCCACACCCCTCGCCTGCTCGCTTCGGGCCTCCACGACAGCGCATTCTATGCCGCGATGTGGCATCAGTTGACAGCCGAAGGTCATTGGCAAGGCGAGATTTCCAACCGCCGCAAGAACGGCGAACTCTATCCGAGCTGGCTGACCATCAGCGCTGTGCGCAACCGGGAAAAATTCATCACCCACTTTGTGGCGGTATTTGCCGATATTTCCAGCCTCAAACACGCCCAGGCCAAACTCGACTACCAGGCGCATCACGACCCATTGACCGGCCTGCCAAACCGCACGCTGTTCGAAAGCCGACTACAAACCGCACTCAACTCGCAGAAGGAAAACGGCGGCCAGGGCGCAGTGCTGTTCCTCGACCTGGACCGCTTCAAGCACATCAACGACAGCCTCGGCCACCCGGTCGGTGACCTGCTGCTCAAAGGCATCGCCGTGCGCCTCAAAGAGCAGTTGCGCGATATCGATACCGTTGCGCGCCTTGGCGGTGACGAATTCATCATTCTGCTACCGGGCCTTCAGCAATCCAGCGATGCCGACAATATTGCGACCAAGCTGCTCAACTGTTTCTCCGCGCCCTTCCAGGCCGGGGAGCATGAGTTTTTCATCAGCGCCAGTATTGGCACCAGCCTGTACCCCAACGACGGCTGGGACGTCGCCACGCTGGTCAAAAACGCCGACGCGGCGATGTACCGCTCCAAGGCCAAGGGGCGTAACCGGGTTGAAAGCTACACCCGCGACCTCACCGCACAGGCCAGCGAACGCGTGGCGCTGGAACATGAGCTGCGGCGCGCCATCGAGCGCAACGAACTGTTCCTGCATTACCAACCGAAAATCAGCCTCGCCGACCATCGACTGGTCGGCGCCGAAGCGCTGATTCGCTGGCATCACCCGACCTTCGGTACCGTGCCGCCGGAACACTTCATTCCCCTGGCCGAAGAAAACGGCATGATTCTGCAAATCGGCGACTGGGTACTCGAGACGGCTTGCCGGCAGATGCAAGAGTGGAATCAGGTGTATGAATGCCTCGGCCCGCTCTCGGTCAACCTCGCAGGCGCCCAACTGCGCCAACCGAACCTGTTGGGGCGGATCGAACAACTGCTCAAGGACAGCCATCTCGCGCCGGGTTTTCTGCAACTGGAGATTACCGAAAACTTCATCATGAGCCAGGCCGAAGAAGCGCTGGCGGTGCTGCACCAACTCAAACAACTGGGTGTTCAGTTGGCCATCGATGACTTCGGTACGGGCTATTCGTCGCTGAGCTACCTCAAGCGCTTGCCGCTGGATATTCTCAAGATCGATCAGTCGTTCGTCCGCGGCCTGCCTGACGATCCGCACGATGCGGCGATCGTTCGCGCGATCATCGCGCTGGGCCGCAGCATGCAATTTACCGTCATTGCCGAAGGCGTCGAGACCGTGGCCCAACAGGAATTCCTCACTGCCGAAGGCTGTGAACAGATCCAGGGCTACATCGTCAGCCTGCCTCTGCCCCCCGACGAATTTGCCGCGACGTTTCTTCGTATAGCCGTATCCGATTTTTCGGATAGCACAGCCGAGAAACCGTCGCTATAATCCGCGACCTACTGAGGGCCTATAGCTCAGTTGGTTAGAGCAGAGGACTCATAATCCTTTGGTCCACGGTTCAAGTCCGTGTGGGCCCACCAAACAAAAAAGCCGCGCTAATGCGCGGCTTTTTCGTATGCGACGAGCTGGTTTTCTTTAAGTTGTATGTCGCAGCTATCAGATGACGCCCGCCAAGGTTGTAGGCAACATCTGATTATCTTGTGATGGGCACTTTGCTGCCTTGTTGCGCTTTTGTTCGACGGGATACTCTCCGGACGTCACTGCCAATGCAGTGATCGGGCTTGGAAACCCGTCGAATCAAAACGTAACAGCGCCCCTGATTACGATTGCAGCAGCTTATCTGCAACCTGAGTTATGGCGGCTGTGCGCGGGACGTCTTAGGGCGTGCCGGTTCCTTGATTCCCGGTTTTCCAACCTGCGCACAGCTGCCACCCATTCGCTTGGAAACGAAATTGGCATCTCCTCAAATCAAGGAAGTTGACCATGAACAACCAATCAGAACTAAAAACCATTGGCTTCACTCCGTTCATATACTGCTCGGATCAGGCGTTATTCAACGTCAGGCCCGGTGTCCCCATCGTCGAAGCATTGGCACAGGCCTCCAATCTGCTATTCCTCGCCAAGGCATTTGCCGAGGATGCCGCCTACACAAAGGACACCGACCACCACGCTTGGGCCGCGCATTATCTGACGGCGATGAGCAAGGCGGTAATTGATGATGTGGTGAAAGTGCTGACACCGCGACCTGCGCGGACCGCGACGGAATCCGAGTAACAGCACTCAACAGGATTATGCCCCGAGTATTCGAGACCTTCAGCTCATCGTCACGAGTGTCGTGACGCATTCGCCGATACGCGACCTGGCACTCACTACTGGCCAATCACTATCAACGTTGTGTATGTTCGCGCCTCATCGTCGAAGGGCACGTTCGACTCAATCGAGACAAAAGGAATTTGCGGATGAAGAAAGCCATTTTTACCAGCCTGTTCACAGCACTGATTGTTGCAGGCAGCCCTGCGATTGCCCAAGCGAAAGCCAGCGTTGCCGATGTTTTTAATGGAAAAATGTTGGGCACTAATCTGCGTCACTTCGAATCGGTTGCCGGCGTCGCACGTGAGAGTTCGGGCGATCATCACTCTTATGAGGTTCAAGGTTGCCAAATTACGGCGACTGCCGGTGGCGGCACAATAAGTGAACTGCGCATGGAGCTTTCGCCGACCTGCCAAGCCGACTTGAAATCCTTCATCGGTGAATCGTTCGCACCGGCCGCCAACAAGCCCCTGACCTTCGGAAACTTTCAACAAGCGGCTGGGGACCTGAATTTCTACGCGGACTGCCTGACCATGTGCGGCAACGCTGCCGATCCGTCGGTTTTTGCGCTATGGGACGGCCCGCGAGCTGTGGACTTCCGTCAGGTGTTGCTGGAAGTTGTGCTGGTCAGCGATCAAGCGCTGAAAGCCTCTAACCAGTGGCAGGCCAGCATGACCAAGGTCAAGGGCGAAGATTTTGTCACCGATACTCGTTTTAACTGTGAGAGAGATTTCGACGCGCAGGCGCAGCAAAGCTTCCAGGCTGTGCAGGTTACCGCGATTACCATCGGCTCCGAACTGCCGACTCCTGGCTGCTGAGCGGCCAAACAGAAAAGCCGCGCTAATGCGCGGCTTTTTCACGCCCGTGATTCAGCCGTCACTTGGGCAATGTCTAGCAATCACATAGCCCCAGTTCGAATATCGACCACAAGCGCCCCGCCGAACGAGTCTGTAACATGCTCAGCCATTGAACCGTGCCACTGGAGCCACCCCTTGCCTGACATCCGCCCGCCCGTGCTTGATGAAATCGACCGCCAATTGATCGCAGCCTTGCAGATCAACGCCCGCGAGAGCGTGGCCATGCTGGCCCGGCAATTGGGCATCGCGCGCACGACCGTCACGTCGCGACTGGCGCGCCTGGAAAAGGCCAAAGTCATCACCGGTTATGGCGTGCGCCTCGGTCAGCGCGTGGTCGATGGCGGATTGCAGGCGTATGTCGGGATTACCGTGCAACCGCGCTCTGGCAAGGAAGTGCTGCGCCGGCTCAGTGCGATGGCTCAGGTTCAGCAGTTGTGTGCGGTAAGTGGCGAATTTGATTATGTGGCGTGGTTGCGTACCGACTCGCCAGAGCAGCTGGATCAGTTGCTGGATCAGATCGGCAGTGTGGATGGGGTGGAGAAGACGACGACTTCGATCATTCTGAGCAGCAAGATTGATCGGGGGCAGCCGGTTTGACATTCCAACTCAGGTTTCATGGGCGCCTGAGCTGACGCCATCGCGAGCACGCTCGCGCCTACAGGGGATCGAATTGTCACTCTGATTAAACGCCACGTCATATTGACCATTAAAATGGCAAATCGACGACATATTGCGTCTTATTAACGTGTTCTACGCTCACTAGAATGGCTGCCATCTTTTCCTATACTCAGACGCGCATCCCGCGTCGGGTCGCCAGCAAGGTCAGCCATGAACAAGAACAATCGCCATCCTGCAGACGGTAAAAAACCAGTCACCATTTTCGGCCCGGACTTTCCTTTCGCCTTCGACGACTGGATCGAACACCCGGCGGGTCTGGGCAGCATTCCTGCGCACAACCACGGTGCCGAAGTAGCGATTGTCGGTGCTGGTATCGCCGGCTTGGTGGCGGCTTACGAATTGATGAAACTGGGCCTCAAACCCGTCGTCTACGAAGCCTCGAAAATGGGCGGGCGCCTGCGTTCCCAAGCGTTCAATGGTGCTGAAGGCATTATTGCCGAGCTCGGTGGCATGCGTTTTCCGGTCTCGTCCACCGCGTTCTATCACTACGTCGACAAGCTCGGTCTTGAGACCAAACCCTTCCCGAACCCGCTGACACCCGCGTCGGGCAGCACCGTGATCGATCTGGAAGGCAAAACCCATTACGCACAAAAACTGGCAGATCTTCCTGCACTGTTCCAGGAAGTAGCTGACGCCTGGGCCGACGCCCTGGAAGCCGGCTCGCAGTTCTCCGATATCCAGCAAGCGATCCGCGACCGCGACGTGCCACGCCTCAAGGAACTGTGGAACACCCTCGTCCCGCTGTGGGACGACCGCACCTTCTACGACTTCGTCGCCACCTCCAAAGCGTTCGCCAAGCTGTCGTTCCATCACCGCGAAGTGTTCGGCCAGGTCGGTTTCGGCACCGGCGGCTGGGACTCGGATTTCCCCAACTCGATGCTGGAAATCTTCCGCGTGGTGATGACCAACTGCGACGATCATCAGCACTTGGTGGTCGGTGGGGTGGAACAGGTGCCACAGGGTATCTGGCGCCATGTGCCGGAACGTTGCGTGCACTGGCCTGAAGGCACCAGCCTCAGCTCCCTGCACAACGGAGCACCGCGTACCGGCGTGAAGAAGATTGCCCATGCACCGGGTGGCCGTTTCGCCGTCACCGACAACTGGGGTGATACCCGCGAATACGCCGCGGTGCTGACCACTTGCCAGAGCTGGCTGCTGACCACCCAGATCGAATGCGACGAAAGCCTGTTCTCGCAAAAAATGTGGATGGCGCTGGATCGCACGCGCTACATGCAATCGTCGAAGACGTTCGTGATGGTCGACCGCCCGTTCTGGAAGGACAAGGACCCGGAAACCGGCCGCGACTTGATGAGCATGACGCTCACCGATCGCCTGACCCGTGGCACCTACCTGTTCGATAACGGCGACGATAAGCCGGGGGTGATTTGCCTGTCGTACTCGTGGATGAGCGACGCACTGAAAATGTTGCCGCAGCCGGTGGAAAAACGCGTGAAGCTGGCGCTGGACGCGTTGAAAAAGATCTACCCGAAAGTCGACATCGCCGCGCGCATCATCGGCGATCCGATCACCGTATCCTGGGAAGCCGACCCGCATTTCCTCGGGGCCTTCAAAGGCGCCCTGCCCGGCCACTATCGCTATAACCAGCGCATGTACGCGCATTTCATGCAAGACGAGATGCCAGCCGAGCAACGCGGGATTTTCATCGCTGGCGACGACGTTTCGTGGACGCCGGCCTGGGTTGAAGGCGCGGTGCAGACCTCGCTCAACGCGGTGTGGGGCATCATGAAACATTTCGGCGGTGAAACTCACGCCGAGAACCCGGGTCCAGGTGATGTGTTCAACGAGATCGGACCGATCGCCCTGCCCGAGTAAGAGGAATCCGAAATGCGCGTAGCCCTTTACCAATGTCCACCGCTGCCCCTGGACGTCGCCGGCAATCTGCAACGTCTACAGCAATTGGCCCAGGAAGCGAAAGGCGCCGATTTGTTGGTAGTGCCGGAGATGTTCCTGACCGGCTACAACATCGGCGTCGACGCCGTCAGCGTCCTCGCGGAGGTGCACAACGGTGAATCGGCGCAACACATTGCGCGCATTGCCAAGTTCTGCCGGGATCGCCATTTTATATGGCTACCCGGAGCGCACCGAAGACGGGCAGATCTACAACGCCGTGCAGTTGATCGACGCCCAGGGCGAGCGGTTGTGCAACTACCGCAAGACTCACTTGTTCGGCGACCTCGATCACTCGATGTTCAGTGCTGGCGAAGATGACTTTCCAGTGATTGAGCTCAATGGCTGGAAGCTGGGCTTCCTGATTTGCTACGACATGGAGTTTCCGGAAAACGCTCGACGCCTGGCGCTGGCCGGTGCCGAGCTGATCCTGGTGCCGACGGCAAACATGATTCCCTTCGACTTCGTCGCCGACGTCACCGTCCGCGCCCGTGCTTTCGAAAACCAGTGCTATGTGGCCTACGCCAATTACTGCGGCCATGAAGGCGACATCCACTACTGCGGCCAGAGCAGCATCGCCGCGCCGGATGGCAGCCGCATCGCCCAGGCTGGCCTCGATGAAGCGCTGATCGTCGGCGAGCTGGATCGGCAGTTGATGACCGACTCTCGCGCCGCCAATCGCTACTTGCTGGACCGCCGTCCCGAGCTTTACGGCGACCTTAACAAGCGCTGAGCCCCTGTAATCCGCTAGCATTAGCGCTTCTCTGTTCTGGAAGTGCTCATGCCTGCGCTGAATCACCCTCGCCCCCACACTGAAACCCTGGCCAACGGCTTGCGGGTGACGCTGCGTCATGCCCCGAATTTGAAGCGCTGCGCGGCGGCACTCCGGGTTGCGGCGGGCAGTCACGATGTGCCGCTGGCCTGGCCCGGCCTGGCGCATTTTCTGGAGCATTTGCTGTTTCTGGGGACTGAGCGCTTTCCTGCGGGCCAAGGGCTGATGGCCTATGTGCAACGTCACGGCGGGCAGGTCAACGCACGAACCAGCGAACGCACGACCGACTTCTTTTTCGAACTGCCGCCTCAGGCATTTCTCGGCGGGCTGGAGCGTCTGTCAGACATGCTCGCCCATCCACGTATGAATCCGGACGATCAGTTGCGCGAGCGCGAAGTGTTGCAAGCCGAGTTTGTGGCCTGGTCACAGAACGCGGCGGCGCAACGGCAATTGACGCTGCTCGATGGGTTGACGTCGACCCATCCCTTGCGCGGTTTCCATGCCGGAAATCGCGATAGCCTGCCGGTGGAGCTCCCTGAGTTTCAGCAGGCCTTGAAGGATTTTCATCAACGGTTTTATCAGACCGGGCAACTGACACTGAGCCTCGCCGGGCCGCAGAGTCTCGATGAATTACGCGAGATAGCTCAGCGTTTTGGCGCCGAGATTCCCGTCGGGGACAAGGTCGCACAACAAACGCCCGGCGCGCTGATGAACGCATCGCAGAACACTTATCAACAGGCTGGCGAGCGTCGCCTGGATCTTCTGTTCGCGTTCGAAGCATTGCCCGACTCATCGCGTGAAGCGCTGGCCTTTCTGTGTCACTGGCTGAATGCCGCGAAACCTGGCGGTCTGATGTCGACGCTGCAAGAGCAGGGGCTGGCGGACAGCCTGAAAGCCGCGCCGCTGTATCAGTTCGCGGGGCAAGCGTTGCTGCACATTGAACTCGCTACGGCGCAATCGGCGAGTGTGATTCGCCAGAAGCTTCTCGACTGGCTGGGCTTTTTTGCCGCCCATCAAGACTGGACCGACTTGCGCGAAGAATACGCCGCCTTGCTGCAACGCCAGCAGCAAGTCGGCGCTGCCTTGCCATTGGCCCAACGGGACAGCGAGCAGCTCGAAACCGGGCTGTCCGAGCAGGGGGTTGCAGCGCTTAAAGACCTCCTGAAAAAAATCGGCGCTGTGGATAACTTCAGCGGCGCTTGGCAATTGCCGACGCCAAATCCGTTTTTGCGCGACGAAGCACCCACCTCCAATGCCGGGTTGATTCGCGGTCAGACCAGCAAACACCGAGGCCTGCGCACGTTTGCCCAGGACCGTTCGCGCAGTCGTCGTGAAAACTCGCCGAAGCAATTCAGTCAGGCCTTGGCGGACAACAGCGATGAAGGGGCGATATTTCTGCGCTGGCGCCTCGATTTCAAACCGCTGCCCAGCCTTCAATCGAGCCTGGAAAATCGCCTGCAGTCATTACGTGAGGATGCGCGTCAGGCCGGCGTCGACTTTTCCTTCACTGCATCGGGCAATGAATGGCTGCTGAAAATGACCGGACTCCAGGAGCCGATGCCGACTGTCCTCGAACACGCGCTGAAAGTGCTGACCGAACCTGAGGTCGTTGTCCCACAAGAACAACCGGCAAGCGCTGCGCTGATACCGATTCGGCAGTTGCTGAAGGCGCTGCCCGACGAGTGTCTTGAGCGCACCGCCGACTCAGACGACCTCCAGCAACTCTGGTCGAGCGCGCGCTGGGACGGCCTGGCGGTTGGCCTGTCCACCCAGACACAAGCCGCGATGGGCCTGGCCTTGAGCCGTATTCCCGGCACCGCGGACAATCAACTGACACCGCCGCCCTCGATCAGCGCCCGGCATCTTTGGACGACCGTCGATACCGGCGCCAGCGAACACGCGTTGCTGCTCTTCTGTCCGACACCGACTCAGGACATCGCCGACGAAGCCGCCTGGCGCTTGCTCGCGCATCTGGCTCAGACACCGTTCTACCAGCGCCTGCGGGTGGAGTTGCAACTCGGCTATGCGGTGTTCAGCGCCCTGCGACAGATTCATGGGCAAACCGGGATCCTGTTCGGCGTGCAATCGCCCAGCGTTGCGCCAGTGGACGTGCTGGAACATATCCAGGCGTTTCTGAACGGCTTCACTTCGATGATTCAAAGCCTCGACGACGCCACTTTCATCGCTCAGCGCCAGGCCTTGGCCGATCAGTTTGATAGCGCCGCACTGCCCACCGTCCAGGCAGCGGAACTACTCTGGCAGAGTAAATTAGCCGGCCATTCGTCGGATTATCTGAAGCAACTGGCCCAGGCCATTTTGACGATTGACCACCGTTCATTGCTGGCTGCGGCACAGCGGCTGAATCAGGCGCAGGGTGGCTGGCGCGCCCTGGCCAGCGCGCCTTGCCCGAACCCGCTTTGGCAAGCGACAAAATGATCATTACCAAGGCTGCAATTAGCTTTCTCACACATTGGCAGCCAATTACTTTGAAATTTTAAGTAACATAGCTACCTAACTATCTGAACATCTCCGACTGGAGGTGGACTATATGTATAGATCTGAACTGTCCCATCACCTGAAGGAATGCTCCCATGTCCTGGTCCAAACCTGCTTACACCGACCTGCGTATCGGCTTTGAAGTCACCATGTACTTCGCAAGCCGCTAATCTTTTTGTAGCGCAGTGCAACGCCTCGGCTCGCCGAGGCGTTTTTATTTTCAGTTTTCGAATGATGGAGCGGCCATGTTTGTCCAGATTCTAGGTTCCGCCGCGGGGGGTGGTTTTCCCCAGTGGAATTGCAATTGCGTGAACTGCGCCGGTTTTCGCAATGGCAGCCTGAACGCCAAGGCGCGAACCCAGTCGTCTATCGCAATTTCCGATGATGGCGTGAACTGGGTGTTGTGCAACGCGTCACCGGACATCCGCGCCCAGCTTCAAAGCTTCGCCCCGTTGCAACCGGGCCGCGCCCTGCGTGATACCGGCATCAGCGCCATCATCCTGATGGACAGCCAGATCGACCACACCACCGGCCTGCTCAGCCTGCGCGAAGGTTGCCCGCATCAGGTCTGGTGTACTGACATGGTCCATGAAGATTTGAGCAGCGGATTCCCGCTGTTCACCATGCTGACCCACTGGAATGGCGGACTGGACTGGAACCCGATCGAACTGGACCGCAGCTTCACCATCGCGGCCTGCCCAAACCTGCGATTCACCCCGTTGCCGCTACGCAGCGCCGCGCCGCCGTATTCGCCGCACCGCTTCGACCCGCACCCCGGCGACAACATCGGTCTGATCGTCGAAGACCTGAACACCGGCGGCAAGCTGTTCTATGCGCCGGGGCTGGGCAAGGTCGACGCGCCGCTGCTGAAGATCATGGCCAGCAGTGATTGCTTGTTGGTGGACGGCACGATGTGGGACGACGACGAAATGCAGCGTCGCGGCGTCGGTACGCGCACCGGACGGGAAATGGGCCACCTGGCGCAGAGCGGCCCCGGCGGCATGCTGGAGGTGCTGAAGCAACTGCCCAAGCAGCGCAAGGTGCTTATTCACATCAACAACACCAACCCGATTCTTGATGAAGACTCGCCGGAGCGTGCCGAGCTGGTTCGGCGGGATGTTGAAGTGGCTTATGACGGCATGAGTATTGTGTTGTAGCGAATGGCCCCATCGCGGGCAAGCCGCTCCCACACGGGTTCTGTGGCGTACAACCCCCCCTGTGGGAGCGGGCTTGCCCGCGAAGACGTCCGACCTGACACCAAAGATTTCACGGCTGCTCCCCGGAGAACCGCAATGACTGACACCGCAATGACCCCCGCCGAATTCGAGGCCGCCCTGCGCGCCAAAGGCGCCTATTACCATATCCATCACCCCTATCACGTGGCGATGTATGAAGGCCGGGCGACTCGCGAGCAGATCCAGGGCTGGGTCGCCAACCGCTTTTACTATCAGGTGAACATTCCCCTGAAAGACGCCGCGATCCTCGCCAACTGCCCGGATCGCGAGATCCGTCGCGAGTGGATTCAGCGCCTGCTCGACCACGATGGCGCCCCCGGCGAAGACGGTGGCATCGAAGCCTGGCTGCGTCTGGGCCAGGCTGTGGGCCTCGACCCGGATCAACTGCGCTCTCATGAACTGGTGCTGCCCGGCGTACGTTTTGCCGTCGACGCCTACGTCAACTTTGCCCGCCGGGCCAGTTGGCAGGAAGCCGCCAGCAGCTCGCTGACTGAACTGTTCGCGCCGCAGATCCATCAATCGCGCCTGGACAGCTGGCCACAGCATTACCCATGGATCGACCCGGCCGGGTACGAGTATTTCCGCACTCGCCTGGGCCAGGCCCGCCGCGATGTGGAACACGGTCTGGCGATCACCTTGCAGCACTACACCACCCGGGCCGGCCAGGAGCGCATGCTGGAAATTCTCCAGTTCAAACTGGACATCCTTTGGAGCATGCTCGATGCCATGAGCATGGCCTACGAACTGAACCGCCCGCCGTATCACAGCGTGACCGAACAACGGGTCTGGCATAAAGGAATCACCTTATGAGTTTCGATCGCAGCAAGACCCCGACCTGGCGTCCCGGCTACCGTTTCCAGTACGAACCGGCGCAAAAAGGCCATGTGCTGCTGTACCCGGAAGGCATGATCAAGCTCAATGAAAGCGCCGCGCTGATTGGCGGTTTGATCGATGGCGAGCGTGATGTTGCGGCAATCATTGCCGAGCTCGACCTGCAGTTCCCCGGCGTGCCGGAGCTCGGTGACGACATCGAGCAATTCATGGAGGTTGCCCGTGCGCAGCACTGGATCGAACTTGCCTGAGTCGTCGGTGCAAGTACCGCCCACACCCGAAATCGGCCTGCCGCTGTGGCTGCTGGCCGAACTGACCTACCGCTGCCCGTTGCAATGCCCCTACTGCTCCAACCCGCTGGACTTCGCCGAACAAGGCAAGGAGCTGAGCACCGAGCAGTGGATCAAGGTCTTTCGCGAAGCGCGGGAGATGGGTGCGGCGCAGTTGGGCTTTTCCGGTGGCGAACCGCTGGTGCGCCAGGACCTCGCCGAGCTGATCGCCGAGGCACGCAAGTTGGGCTTCTACACCAACCTGATCACCTCCGGCATCGGCCTGACCGAGCAGAAAATCAGCGATTTCAAGAAGGCCGGCCTGGACCATATCCAGATCAGTTTCCAGGCCAGCGATGAGCAAGTGAACAACTTGCTGGCCGGCTCGAAAAAAGCCTTTGCGCAGAAGCTGGAAATGGCCCGCGCGGTGAAAGCCCACGGCTACCCGATGGTGCTGAATTTCGTGACCCATCGGCACAACATCGACAAGATCGACCGGATCATCGAGCTGTGCATCGCCCTGGAGGCGGACTTCGTCGAACTCGCCACCTGCCAGTTTTACGGCTGGGCGCAGCTCAATCGCGTCGGGTTGTTGCCGACCCGGGAACAGCTGGTCCGCGCCGAGCGCATCACCAACGAATACCGCGCCAAGCTGGAAGCCGAAGGGCATCCGTGCAAGCTGATTTTCGTCACGCCGGACTATTACGAAGAACGCCCGAAAGCCTGCATGAATGGCTGGGGCAGCATCTTTCTGACCGTCACCCCGGACGGCACCGCCCTGCCCTGTCACGGCGCCCGACAGCTGCCGGTGCAATTTCCAAACGTGCGCGACCACAGCATGCAACACATCTGGTACGACTCCTTCGGCTTCAACCGCTTTCGCGGTTACAACTGGATGCCCGAGCCGTGCCGTTCCTGCGATGAAAAAGAAAAGGACTTCGGCGGCTGCCGTTGCCAGGCGTTCATGCTCACCGGTGACGCGAGCAACGCCGACCCAGTGTGCAGCAAGTCTCAACATCATGGCGTGATTCTCAAGGCCCGCGAAGAAGCCGAGCACGCGACTCAGACCATCGAACAATTGGCCTTTCGCAATGAACGAAACTCCCGCCTCATCGCAAAAAGCTGAGCCTTTCAGCGCCTCCAGGGCCGTCGCGGCCGCGATCGACTTTGCCGAACTGCAGGTCGGCCAGCACGGTCTGTTCTGGAACGAATACCGGCCCGAAGAAGCCGCTTGCCGGATCTGGCATTGGCGTGACGGCCAGGCGCATTGCCTGACCCCGCCGGGTTTTAGTGTGCGCAGTCGAGTGTACGAATATGGCGGCGGCGGGTTTTGTCTGACCGATGACGGCATCGTTTTCGTCAACGAGGCGGACCAACAGCTGTATCGGCAATCGCTGCAGGGCGAAACACCTGAAGCGTTGACCGCGAGTAAATGCCGCTATGGCGACCTGCAATTCGCCAACGGACAGGTTCTGGCCGTCGAAGAGCACCACGATCAACATCGTCTGGTCGCGATCGATGTGGCCGATGGCGCCCGTCACTTACTGGCCGAAGGCGCGGACTTCTACGCTGCGCCGACGTTGAGTCCCGACGCTCAGCGGTTGGCGTGGATCGAGTGGAGTCGGCCGGACCAGCCTTGGACTGCAACGCGTCTGATGGTGGCCGAACGTCAGAGCGATGGTGGCTTTGCGCTGCCGCATTGCGTGGCCGGCGACGCCGCTCAGGAGTCGTTGCAACAGCCGCGATTCGATACCAGCGGCCGGCTGTTTTGTCTGACCGACCGTGGCGGATACTGGCAGCCATGGGTCGAGTCTTCAGACGGGTTGAATCCGCTGCCGAGCGCCGCGGCCGATCATGGGCCAGCACCCTGGCAATTGGGGGTGCACCTGGCTCCCGCTGCGCGACAACACTTTTTTGGCGAGCTGGACCGAAGGCGGTTTTGGCCGACTGGGCCTTTGCGGTGACACCCGTGAAGATTTCACCGGTGACTACAGCCGCTTCCGCCATCTCGCACTGGATGAGCAATTCATCTACTGCATCGCCGCCTCACCGATCAGTTCGGCAGCGGTGATCGCCATCGACCGCAGCACCCGGCGGGTCAAGGTACTGGCCGGTGGTGTCACACCCATGCCGGTCGAGCAGATCAGCGTGCCACAAACCCTGCGCTACCCGAGCGGTTCGGGCGAAGCGCACGGGTTCTTCTACCCGGCCACGACCGGGGAGGCGAAACCACCGCTGGTGGTGTTCATCCACGGCGGCCCGACCTCGGCGTGCTACCCGATGCTCGATCCGCGCATCCAGTATTGGGCGCAACGCGGCTTTGCCGTGGCCGACCTCAACTATCGGGGCAGCAGCGGTTACGGCCGGGCATATCGCCAAGCGCTGCATTTGAGTTGGGGCGAGGTGGACGTCGAGGACGCCTGCGCAGTCGTCGCCCACCTCGCCGAACGCGGGTTGATCGACGGCGACAACGCGTTCATTCGCGGTGGCAGCGCTGGCGGTTACACCACCCTGTGTGCCCTGGCGTTCAAGAACGTTTTCCGCGCTGGCGCCAGTCTGTACGGCGTCAGCGATCCCGTGGCATTGGGACGGGCGACTCATAAATTCGAAGGCGATTATCTGGACTGGCTGATCGGTGATCCGGTGCAGGATGCCAAACGCTACGCCGCACGAACGCCGTTGCTGCATGCGAGCAACATCCGTGTACCGATGATTTTCTTTCAGGGTGAACTGGACGCCGTGGTTGTGCCGCAACAGACCCGGGACATGGTCGAGGCACTACAGGACAACGGCATCCTGGTGGAAGCGCATTACTACGCCGACGAGCGCCACGGCTTCCGCAAGGCTGGCAATCAGGCCCATGCCCTGGAACAGGAGTGGTTGTTTTATCGCAGGGTAATCGATCAGGGCGTTTGAGGCCTGGCTCAGCGCTTGGCGATGATGTACACCGCGTGCACGATCCCGGGAATATAACCGCACAAGGTCAGCAGAATGTTCAACCAGAACGCCCCGCCAAATCCGACCTGCAGAAACACACCCAATGGCGGCAACAGAATGGCGATGATGATTCGAATAAAGTCCATGGGGTAGCTCCTGATTTGAATGGGCTCACGCGAGCCATACACCTAATCGACCTGTGTCGTGCGTCAGGGTTCAGTGCACTGATTACCGAGCGCCGACACTTCGCCAGGTTTTGCAGACAAAAAAACGCCCCACGCGAAAGGATCAAACGCGGGGCGATGCGTTATTACCGCGAGACGGTTCTGGTGTTTGTGTGGGACGAGTCTGATCAGACCGCAATCCCTTTTCGGCACTGCAACTGTGCAGTGCGCACCCGGGAGAAGGCGCGGGTCAGGCGCAGGAGCATTTCGTCGATGTTGGCGTTGCTGACGGTGAGGGCCGGGGTGAAGCGCAAACAATCGGGTTGTGGGGCGTCAAGCAGCAAACCTTCGTACAACGCGGCTTTGACGACAGCGTCAGCCGAATCGTCGGACAACGTCAGCCCCCAGAACAGCCCTTGCCCGCGCAATTCGCCGTGGCCATAGCGATGGGACAAAAGCCGCAGTCCTTCGCGCAGATGCTGGCCGGTCTGCGCGACATGCTCGAGAAAACCTTTTTCCTGCACACTGTCGAGCACCGCCAGGCCGGCAGCGGTCATCAGGGCATTGCCATGATGGCTGCCGCTCAGGTCGCCGACGTCAACACAGCACGCCTTGCCCCGTGCCAGCAGCGCCGCCAGTGGCACACCACCACCGAGTCCTTTGCCGAGAACGATGACATCGGCCCGAACGCCGTAGGACTGTTCGGCGAGCAGAGTGCCACAACGGCCGATGCCCGTTTGTACTTCATCGAAGATCAACAGAATGCCCAGTTCGCGACACAGCCGTTCCACACCCTTGAGGTAATGCTCAGTGGCCGGGATCACGCCCGCATCGTTCTGGATCGGTTCAAGCATGATTGCCACGGTCCGGGCGTCGACCGCCGCGTGCATGGCCGCCAGATCATTGAAGGGAACGTGGTGCACGTCCGACGCCGACATCGTTGCCAGATGACGGCCATGGCAACTGTTGCTGGCAACGATAATGCGCGAGGCACCACCGCGATAACGCTCGCCCCATTTACACGCCAAGGAGATTGCCGCGTCACAGGCTTCGCTGCCACTGTTGAGCAGGTACGCCTGATCGCTGCCAGTCGCGGTGCACAAACGCCCCGCAAGGTTGAGCCGGCCGCGGTTGTGCAGCGCAAAACCGGGGTTGATCAGTGATTGAGCCTGTTGCGAAATCGCCTGAACCAATACCGAAGGACTGTGCCCCAGGCTATTGGTCCCACCACCTTGAGTGAAATCCAGGTAAGCACGATCCTCGCTGTCCCATAACCAGGAACCCTGACCACGGACGAAAATCTGTTTCGGCCGCTCGACGCTGGGCATCATGTACTCGCTGGAAGGGTTGTGGTGGTGGGTGGGCTGGAAGGTGTCGACCGCCAAATCATCAAGACTGGGCGGACTACGCCGCAAACTGAACAAATTCATCCGAAAAAACCTCGCTTGAGGTTTTTTGCCTTACCTATGTAAACAGTCTCGCTGCAAACAGAATTCATGGTGCTTTGCGGCCCTGTAAGCCTTGTGAATGCGGTTAGACTAGGCGCAGGCACGGCCTTGAGCTATTTCGATTTTCCAGCATTTTCAATAAGCGTTACTTATGGATTTCAAGCAACTGCGGTATTTCGTCGCGGTCTACGAAGAAGGCCATGTCGGCCGGGCCGCCGAGCGGCTTTCAATCTCCCAGCCGGCGTTATCCCAGCAGATCCGCCACCTCGAGCAGAACCTCGATGTGAGCCTGTTTGAACGCAGCAGCAAACGCCTGCTGCCAACCCTGGCCGCCCACACGTTGTACAACCATGCATTGCCTTTACTTGACGGCATGCAACGCGCGCGTGAAGCGTTGGGCAATTTCAAGGGACAGGCGCTGCGCACACTGGCGATTGGCGTGTTGCAGACGGTCCACACCAGCCTGGTGCCGCAAATGCTCGAACGGGTGCGCAAAGCCCAACCGCATCTGGTGGTGCAGATCTACGAACTGACCGGGCTGGAAATCGAGCGACGCCTGCTTAATGGTTCACTGGACATTGGCATCAGCTACCTGCCACCCAGGCAGCCAGGGTTGCATGGGGTGATGCTGTACGAAGATGAACTGACTCTTGTCATTCCCGCTGACCACCCGTTGCGCGAATTCAAGAAAGTCTCCATGAGCCAGGCCGCCGAGTTGCCGATGCTGCTACTGGGAGAAGAGTTTCAGGTGCGACAGATCTGGCAGACGCAACTGGCCGCCCTCGGCAGGCGCCCGCAAGTGCAGGCCGAACTGAACAACATGGCGGGGATTCTCGACAGCCTGCCACACACCCGACTGGCGACGGTGCTGCCGGGGCGTTCGCAAAAGGCACTCGGTAATAACGAGCTGCTGTGGAAACCACTGACCGAGCCACGTGTGCCGCTGAAAGTCGGATTGGTGTGTCGCGATGTACAGCGGCAACAGACCTCACTGGCCTTGTTACGCACGCTGCTGGAAGAAGTGATGAACGGTCCGGATCAGCGCTTGAATAGCTCGACGACCTTGGACGGACTGAGCTGAGCACTTTTCTGCAGGCAAAAGAAAACCCCGCCGAAGCGGGGCTTTGCAGACTGTTTCCCTGACATCCATTTCACTCCGCCGTCCTGGCAGAATCCTACGTGTCCGTGTTGTTGCTTTGCGCTTCCTGCGCGACGTCCATGTGAAGTAGATTAACTGTGGATCCAATCTACGCCTATGGGAAAACAGCAGCACGTCATGTAAGAGATTGCTTACATGACGTTACCTTGTCAGAACTGCGCAGCATCCAGCAGGAACAGGGACTCGCTACCGGCTTTCACCGACGCG
This sequence comes from Pseudomonas sp. S2_F03, assembly GCF_054668335.1. NCBI lineage: Bacteria > Pseudomonadati > Pseudomonadota > Gammaproteobacteria > Pseudomonadales > Pseudomonadaceae > Pseudomonas > Pseudomonas sp. S2_F03. The sequence continues at coordinate 2,399,789 of NZ_CP162759.1, forward strand.
CTCAACGAGTGAATACGTGGCAACAGGCGTGCGAAATAGAACCGCGCCGTACCCAGCTTGCTCGCGTAGAAGTCGTCCTGCGCTTCTTTGCCCAACGCAGCCTTGGCCATCAGTGCCCACATGTAGGCATATGCCACATAACCGAAGGTTTGCAGGTACTCGACCGACGCCGCACCGATTTCATTCGGGTTGTTTTTGGCGCGATCCAGCAACCACGCGGTCAGCTCGTCGAGGGTCGTTACCGCATCGTTCAGCGGCTTGGTGAACTCTGCCAGATCGGCGCTGGCTGTTGCGGTGAAGTGGCGGATCTCGTCAGCAAACAAGTTGTAGAACGCGCCGCCGGTGCCGACGATCTTGCGCCCGACCAGGTCCAGCGCCTGAATGCCGTTGGTGCCTTCGTAGATCTGCGTGATACGAACGTCACGCACCAGTTGCTCCTGGCCCCACTCGCGGATGTAACCGTGGCCGCCAAAAACCTGTTGGCCGTGAACGGTGGTTTCCAGACCCAGGTCGGTCAGGAATGCCTTGGCCACTGGCGTCAGCAACGCCACCAGGTCTTCAGCGCGTTTGCGGGTAGTCGCGTCTTCGCTGAACTTGGCGGTGTCGAGTTGCATGGCGACGTAAGTCGAGAACGCACGGCCACCTTCGTTCGAGGCTTTCATGGTCAGCAGCATGCGGCGTACGTCCGGGTGGACGATGATCGGGTCCGCGACTTTGTCTTTGTTTTGCGCGCCGGTCGGCGAACGGCTTTGCAGGCGGTCGCGAGCGTATTCAACGGCGTTCTGATAAGAGCGCTCGCCGGTGGCCAGGCCCTGGATACCCACGCCCAGACGCTCGTAGTTCATCATGGTGAACATCGCCGCCAGGCCTTTGTTCGGCTCACCGACCAGGTAACCCACGGCTTCGTCGAAGTTCATCACGCAGGTCGCGGACGCCTGGATGCCCATTTTGTGTTCGATCGAACCGCAGTTTGCCGGGTTGCGCGCACCCAGGCTGCCATCGGCATTGACCATGAACTTCGGCACCAGGAACAGCGAAATACCTTTCGGCCCCGCCGGCGCGTCCGGCAGCTTGGCCAGCACCAGGTGGATGATGTTCTCGGTCAGGTCGTGCTCACCGCCGGTGATGAAGATCTTGGTGCCGCTGACTTTGTAGGAACCGTCGGCCTGAGGCTCGGCCTTGGTGCGGATGATTCCCAGGTCAGTACCGGCATGCGGCTCGGTCAGGCACATGGAACCGGCCCAGACACCGGAGTACATGTTTGGCAGGTACGCAGCTTTCAGCTCGTCGCTGGCGTGGGCGTTGATCGACAGGCAGGCACCGGCCGTCAGCATCGGGTACAGACCGAACGACAGGCTGGCGGAGTTGACCATTTCTTCGACCTGAGCCGACACGGCTTTGGGCATGCCCATGCCGCCGTAGGCAGGATCGCCACCGACACCGACCCAGCCGCCTTCAGCATAAGTCTTATAAGCCTGCGGGAAACCTGCCGGCGTGGTGACCGCACCGTCCGCCCAATGGCAACCTTCTTCGTCAGCCGCACGGCTCAGCGGCGCGATGCTTTTGCTGGTGACCTTGCCGGCTTCTTCGAGAATGGCTTCGACGGTTTCCGCATCGACGGTCTCGGCCAGCGCAGGCAGCTCGGCCCAGAGTTTGGCGACCTCGAAAACTTCATTGAGAACGAAGCGCATATCGCGCAGGGGCGCTTTGTAGTCAGCCATGGCAAACCTCGCAAGATCTAAACAGGTGATTCGTAGGAGTGGTGCTTTCGTTGGGTCCGAGTGTAACCCAACAACTTTTGCGACACATAGGGTCAGCCCATGACCCTTTTGTAATGTTTAGTCACTGACTATCGGGTCATTAAAAAGCCCGCAATGATGCGGGCTCCAATGTGGCGGATTTAAAAGACTAAAGTGCGAACAGCGCTGCCGGCAGCTTCATCAGGCAATCACTCCCAGCCTCTATCGCCGCGCGATGAGCCGCCGTACGCGGCAACAAGCGCTTGAAGTAAAACTCGCTGGTCGCCAGCTTGCCCTGACAATAATCGGCATCACCGCTACCCGCATCGAGTTGCGCCTGAGCCACCAGTGCCATGCGCAGCCAGAGATAGCCAAGGATGATGTAACCGCTGTACATCAAATAATCCACTGATGCCGCGCCCACTTCGTCCGCATTCTTCATCGCTGCCATGCCGACCTTGGTGGTCAGTTCGCCCCACTGCTGATTCAGCTCGTTGAGCTGCGCCACATAGCTGGCGAGCTGCGGATGCCCAGCGTTCGCCGCGCAGAATGTGTGCACGATTTTGGTGAAGCCACGCAGCAGCTTGCCCTGACTGCCGAGCACTTTTCGCCCGAGCAAGTCCAACGCCTGAATGCCATTGGTCCCCTCGTAGATCGGCGCAATCCGGCAATCGCGAACCAATTGCTCCATGCCCCATTCACGAATGAAGCCGTGCCCGCCAAACACTTGCATGCCGTGGTTGGTCACCTCCAGCCCGGTGTCCGTCATGAAGGCTTTGCAGATTGGCGTCAAAAAGGCCAACAGGTCTTCGGCGTCCTGGCGTGCGGTTTCATCCGGGCTCAAGTGCGCCACGTCCAGCAATTGCGCGGTGAAGTAAGTCAACGCGCGGTTGCCTTCGTTGAAGGCTTTCATGGTCAGCAACATCCGGCGCACGTCAGGATGCACGATGATCGGATCGGCGGCTTTTTCTGGCGCTTTCGGGCCGGTCAGCGAGCGCATTTGCAAGCGATCGTTGGCGTATTTGATGGCGCCCTGAAAGCTCGCCTCCCCCAGACACAACCCCTGCATCCCGGTGCCGAGGCGTGCGTGGTTCATCATGGTGAACATGCAGTTCAGGCCCTTGTTCGGCTCCCCGATCAAGAAGCCTTTGGCGCCATCGAAGTTCAGCACACAAGTGGCCGATGCCTTGATGCCCATTTTGTGTTCGATAGAGCCGCAGGAAACAGCGTTGCGTTCGCCCGCTTCTCCGTCGCCACCGGGCAGGAATTTAGGCACGATAAACAGCGAAATGCCTCGGGTGCCTGCCGGCGCATCCGGCAGTTTCGCCAGCACCAGATGAATGATGTTGTCACTCATGTCGTGCTCGCCGGCAGAGATGAAAATCTTGCTTCCGGAGATTGCATAGCTGCCATCGGTTGACGGCACGGCCCGCGTCTTGATGATGCCCAGGTCGGTGCCGCAATGGGCTTCGGTCAGGCACATGGTGCCTGTCCACTGGCCAGCGGTAAGTTTGCTCAGGTAGGTCTGCTTCTGTTCTTCGGTGCCGTGGGCGTGGATCGCTGACATCGCACCATGGGTCAGGCCCGGGTACATGCCCCACGAGGTGTTGCTGGAACCGACCATTTCGCTGATGACCAGGCCCAGGGAACTTGGCAAGCCTTGCCCGCCGTAAGCCGGATCAGCCGCCAGACCATGCCAGCCCCCTTCAACGTATTGTGCGAAAGCTTGCTTGAAGCCTGTAGGCGTCGTCACCACGCCATTGTCGAAATGGCAGCCCTCTTCGTCGCCGCTGCGATTCAATGGCGCAAGCACGTTCTCGCAGAATCTCGCACCTTCTTCGAGGATCGCGTTGACCATGTCCGGACTGGCCTCAGTGGCACCCAGCGCGGCGTAATTGGCGTGAAAGTCGAAGACGTGGTCGATCAGAAAGCGCATGTCGCGCAGGGGAGCTTTGTACTCAGGCATGGTCGTTTCTCCGTCAGCAGATGCTTCAAACCTACTGCCGCCCACCACGCCGAACAATCACAGTCCAGACGCTGAATGCGCCATCATCACTCAACCCGCAGCGGCGTCCATTCGCACGGCGCCACGACGCGTCTGACCGAATGCCACCACACAGTTTCGCCCGGCGCCCTTGGCGCTGTAGAGCGCTTCGTCCGCGGACTTGAGGACCTTTTCGGGGGTGCGCTGATCCACGCGTTCGGCGACGCCGATGCTGACAGTGACCGACACACTGGACGCGCCGGGGCCCGAGCGGCGCTGACGTCCCTGTTGGTCGTCCTGAGGGCGGTTGTCCTGATTGCGCAGCTGAATACTGTAGGTGGCGATGGATTCACGAATGACTTCCAGGTGCGGCATGCACTCTTCGAGCGTCTTGCCTGCAAACACCAGCGCAAATTCCTCACCGCCGTAGCGATACGCCCTACCGCCTCCGCCAATTTTCGACAGTTTGCTGGCCACCAGGCGCAGCACCTGGTCACCCACATCATGACCATGGGTATCGTTGAATTTCTTGAAGTGATCGACGTCGCTCATCGCCAGCACGTAATTACGCCCCAGCCGCTGCATCCGCTCGTTCAAGGCACGACGACCCGGCAGGCCGGTGAGTTCATCACGGAAGGCCATTTGATAGGCTTCGTGGGCGACCGCCGCCGCAATCATCAACATCACCTGGCTGCACATGATGTTGAGGGTAAACGGCAGAATGAAGGTTTTCGGCAGTGCCCAGAACAAACCGAGCAAACCGACCAGTTGAGCCGCATGCAAAGGTCTTGGGTTACGCCAGTATTGCCAGCTCAGGAGCAAGAACGAGGCGATGAACACCGGATAGGACAGCTGGATCAGGCTCATCCAGGCGCCATGCAGCGCCGGCCAGCGGATTTCGGACAGCCATGTCAGCAAGGCTTGTGGGTAACTTTGCTCCAGCCCCAACGCCACACTGCCGACGGCCAGCAACACAGCAAAGCGCGCCACCATGTCCTGAAACAAGTGTGTGCGTTCCTGCCAGGCAGCGAATACGCCAAACATCAGCGGCAGCAACAGGCAACACAGGTGGAAAACCACTGCTGCGTCATCACGGACTTTGCCGTTGTCGCGGTAATAGTCGGTTTGGGTGTCGAGCAGAAAGTAGGCGATGTACACCGTGACCATCAGAAACAGCTCACGCTGACGTCGATAAACCGCGCAGTACGCACCGCCGAGCAACAGCACAAGAGTCGGTAGCACGTTGAACAGCGAGGTGAAAAAAACGTTCAATTCCTTGATATAGGCAGCCGCAAGCCCCGCAAGCAAGAGCAGTATCGACGGTAGGAAATGGCTGAAACGCACAGCGGAAGAACGCGGCAAGGGTAAAGCTCCGACCGTCACGACAAATAGATGGCATTGTGCCCACCAACTGTAACGGCAGAAACCCCGATTTGCTGAGTGAAATACTGCGGTATTTACAAAAAAGCGTCACTGGCGAGCATCAGCCGCCAGTGACGTAAAGGGAAATATGATTACAGGTCGTTGTTGAACGGTTGCAGCGGCCCCTCCAGACTTGGGCGACCTTCAGCACCGACCGGTTTGAGCTGGATTTCGGCATCCTGCGCTTGTCGGGTAGTGATCTTCGGACTCGCCGGCTTTTGCCCGACGGAGTTTTCATCACCCTTTTCGCCCTGTGCCAGCACCAGCGACGGATGATCAAACGGCGCCCGTTCCCATGCGACCCGAGGATCGGTCAGTCCGACTTCCATGAATTTGACCAGCGCATCCACTTCATCCGGGGTGAGGTTCAGCCGAGTCATGTCCGGGTCGAGGTTTGAGCCGTTGTGCTGATTGACCGCTGGGTGGTCGAAGCCACTGGTGTTGCTGGCATCCTCACCACGCCGGTCGCCGCCACGGTTGTAGAACTCCATGACCTGACGCAGCGTCGCGCGACTGCCGTTGTGGAAATACGGTCCGGTCAACGCGATGTTACGCAGGGTCGGCGTCTTGAAGGCGCCATCGACCGCGTCGCGAAAACCGACATTCGGCTTGAGCGTCGCATCACAAGGGATCGCCGGGCTCAAAAGCGCTTCGAAGGTGCACACATCGACCTCCAGCGGGTCAGGGATCTGGCCGCCCTGGAGTACGGTGTTGTACTCGCGAGTGAAGGACAATGGATTGCCCCAGGCATCCGAGCCACCGAGCGCCAGGTCTTCCGACGTTGGACGCACCCCGGTGTTGTAGAAGCCGTTGTCATACAGCGTGGTCAGGTTGTCGGCCATCACCATGCGCTCGATCCGTTCCCGAGGATGGAACAGCAACCGGCTACCGGCGTTGGTCAACTCCGCGCCACCATGGCAACTGATGCACTTGCCCTTGCCCAGGAACAGATTCATGCCCTGGACCTGCTGGTCGTTCATGGCCGTATGATCGCCCTGCAAATAGGCATCCAACGGCGCCTGGTCCGAGATCAGCGTGGACTCATACATCTGAATCGCCAGCCCGAAGAACAGCGGGAAGTTCGCCTCCATCTGGGTGTATGGCGCACCACCCAGCGAGACCTGCTGCGTGGCATTCCACAGGCGCGGCTGGAACGCGTTCTTGATCAGCTCACGGTAGGTCGGCCGGCGGGCGCCGGACACTGGCCCCAGTACCGAATCGGTAGAGGAAATCCGCTGCTGCTTGAGCATCAAGGTGTCGAGCATGCGTCGGCCAATGTCGGCGAACGTACGACCGCCGCAGGACATTTCCACCGGACTGCCGGGAGGCCCTACCGCTTGCGAAGCGGCGGAAGCATCCTTGAGCGCCAGTCTGACTTTGGTCGCCACGCCACTGCGATCGCCGGTCACGAAAATCCCGGCGTCAGGATCGCGATTGCCAAATGGAGAGAAGCCGTTGAAGACGTTATTGGCGCGACCATCCCAAAAGTTACGCACGTTGAACGCGGCATTGATCACCGTGGGTGCGTTGCGCCCGGTGCTGCGGCGGACATTGATGCCACCTACCTGGAAGATGCCGTCCGGTTGCTGAATGCACTTGTCGAAACGTGCCTGATGGGGTTTGACGAAGTTGGCGTCGAATACGCCCTGGGACCCGATCACATCGTCAGTCGAATAGACAATCGCCGAATTGCGATCCATCGGATCAGCCAATACATGGGTCGGAAAGTCGTCTTTCTTCAGCAGGTAATTCGGGCCGCCCTTGCCTCCTGATTTGGTGGTGTAGCTCGGCACGTCGCCTGGAATGTCCGAGGCGGTGAACGGCTTGTTGAAGATCGACGAAACGTTCGCGTTGGTATTCGCCTGACCGGGGTTGATCTGGTTGGTGGTGCGGTGATCAACACCCGCGTGGAAGTGGCAGGAGGCACAAGCCGTCGAACCGTCACTGCCGATCTCCATGTCCCAGAACAGCGCTTTGCCCAAGAGAACCGCCGCAGAGCGATTGAGCACGTAGTCAGTCATGAGGTCGACTTTGCGCCCGCCTTCGGTTCCCGACGGGTCGGGCGGGAGCAGTCCACGCAGCGATTGCAGAGTGGGCACGTCCAGTACGGGCGGATCGACCGCTACCGGGTCAGCGGCCCAGGCACTCGCGACCGGTAGACCGATGGTCAAAAGAGCCCCCGCCATCGCACAGGCTAAACGGGTGATTCGAAAGAGGTCCAAGTACTTAAACATCATGACATTCTCGATTCAGTGCGGAGTAGCCAAGCTCCGGGATTATCCTGTTGCGAGATGAACTCATCGCCATAAATTTTGCTGCTTGCACGAGTAGTTACACCACTAGAAATGGCTCGGGCAAGGCGACGCTTAACTGGCAAAGTGCTCTCTTGGCTCAGGTTTGATTAAGACATTGCTCTGTCGCACCGACGGGTGCGCTTAACCCAACTCTAGCTGTAACAAAAAATTTCAGTAACAAAAAAATCAATATTTTTATTTAAATCAATACAAATAGAAATGCCTTGCAAACACACCCGGCACCACATACCAACAACGACTACAGACATACCTCAAACATGGTGAACTTCCCCCATTACTGGGTGCAATCCCCCAATACATGCCAACACCGGCTTACACAAACAATCACAAGCCAATGAATATAAAGGAAAATATTTTCCATGATTATTACTTACCAGCCTGGCATAGCAATTGCTCACCACACTTCTCGGGAACTAAATTCATTTACGACCCGCTTACAACCTAGGTCATCAGGGGGGATAAACATTCATAAAATATAAACTCCGCGCGTGTACAAGTTACACTGCGTGAGCTATGGCTTTTATTTAATATCAAAACAAAAACTTCACGACTAATACTTCAATAGTTTTTTCTTGCAATATCATTCCGTCCGGAGTAGATATAGACAACATTTCTCATTCAGTACTTAGGACCTAACTCACGCAGCGAACACTTAAACTTCACCTCACACACTCCCGAACTTGGGTATATATCCCCCCCTATGTTGGTGGGTATTAATTCGGTAGTGTTGTGCGCAGTACCATCCTTGGCCGCGCAGCCCGCATTCCGAGTGCGCCGGCGATTGTTTGTGTCTAATTGTTTCAAAACAGGCACGACAACTGCTTTGTACGCCTCAGGCTCAAGGAAATGTCTCTCGCGTTTGCGTCCGTAACCGGCCGTCGCAACGCAGGTGAAAACATCCGAACGGCAAGTGTCGACCGTACACAGGCACTTATCACGCTGGATCGAGCCCAAATTCGACACTCACGGCTTTGCGTTTTTCTTGCGCAGGATTCAGCGCATTAGCAGATCTACGATCTCGATTGGCCGGCAATGGGTCTTGCAAGATACTGGAGTGAGCCATGAGCTTATCTTTGTACGAAAAAACGCTCGCCATACCGCCGCTGCCTCACAAACGATTCAACGGCATCTTCAGTCGCCAAGTTCTGCTCGCCAGTGCCGTCGCTGTCGCACTGGCCATTGGTGGTGGCGGAGATGCATTTGCCAAAAACGGGGCTGGCGGTGGCGGTGGTGGTGGCGGTGGTGGCGGGACTGCCAAGCCCCCGGGTTTGCCCTCGCCGTTCACGACACCCACACTGCCCGATCCTATTTTTACAAACCCGACTGCGATTAATGGGTTTGACGTTACCGGTTTTATCCAAAACATGACCCTGGACACCACCAATTCGAATTGCCCCAGTACCAGCGACCCGGGCCGCTTCGGAGGGACTGTCCAGTTGAACGGCGTCACGATTGTTGTCCCTTGCAACACCGTTATGCAGATGCCGGCCAACACCTTGACCTGGGCCGACTTCGTCAGGGGTGGAACCCTGGCGCTCGGAAAGTCAGCGGCGGCCTATCCCTCGTTCGAGATCCATGTGGTAGGCAATAACGTCTCCAACAAGCAGATTGCCGGGCTGATCTTTGTCTCCCAGCAATCAGTCAACGCGGGTAACGGTTTCATCAGCCGGATCGACTACACCAACGGCAACCTCGAAGTTGACAGCGGGAACCCGACGCAACCCACGATTATTCAGATCAACGACCCGAACGGACGTTTTGGCCGTGCCCAAAGCCCCGACCCACGCTTCTCCGTCGATGATGCCAACCCGACCATCCATGCCGCCACCGGCTACCCGATGTGCGTGCCGCGCACGATTTCCGGGGACGATGCGCTCTGCCCACAGAAAAACCGGCCAAAAGTGGTCACCCCGACCACGACCAACAACTGCCGCAATTTCAGCCAGGCCGGTGTTGCGCCTCCGGCCAGTGGGGAACTCTCAGGGCCAGCGGTGGGGCAGGTCTATTGCAGCCAGTACGTCATGAAGAGATTCAGCGATGCTACACGCACGGCGACGGACCCCGATCCGACTCAACAGGCCCCCTTCGAAGTCGGCGACTTCATCAGCTGGTCCGGTACTTTGTTCAAGTCAGCCACAACGGGAGCCCCGGACTTCGTCTCTGCACACACGATCGAGGCGAATGTCGGGATCTACACTCAGCCTGGTTCGCAGCCCAGCTACATGGCTATCGGGGAGTTTGGCATCGGTACGGCCGACCCGGCTGCAACAGCCATCAGCGGAGTAGCCCAGGAGACGCAGGACCGGATTTTCCTTGAAGCCTCGACCACCGATATCAAGACCCCGGTCGACATCTATCTGATAGATGTCAATCCATCGACAGGTGTGCAAACCAATCGCTGGGTTACACCCTATGAGATGACGGGTGAATGCAACCCTGCGCTGGGCCTTGCGGCCAGTTGCCTGGGAGCCTCGGGTGGTATTACCACACAGAACACGGGTCCTCAGCCACAACGCGCCAGATTACGTGCGACCAAATCGCCCGCAGGGCTACTTAGCCAGCCAACACGTACCTTGCGCGTCGTTGCGCGGTCACTTTGCGTTCCACAGCAGAGCTTATCCCAGACCGCCGTGGACAGTTGCATCCAGAATGCGGGCAGGCTGACCGTCGCCAATGGACTGATTGCCGGACAGTATGTGGCGCCGGTGTTTGAGTTCATCTTTCCGGAAGGCGTCAAGCCTGGCGATCCTGTGGTGCCTAACGACTTCTGGCATCTGCCGTTCATACGTAACGGCGAAGGCGTGAGCACCCCGACTGGCGTCGGCCCCCTGGATCCGACACCATGGTGATCAAGGCCTGACCTCAACGCAAAAAAAACCGCCGCCCCTTTCGGAGCGGCGGTTTTTTTAAGGACTGCGTTTAGGCCTTAGTAGCCCAGATCGAAGTTCTCTTCTTTCATGTCCATCAGGTTGTTAGCGCCCGACAGCATGGTGACAACGTGAGTGCGGGTACGCGGCAGGATGCGCTGGAAGTAGAAGCGCGCAGTCTGCAGCTTGGCGGTGTAGAACGCCTCTTCGGAAGTACCGGCAGCCAGTTTCTCGGCAGCCAGACGCGCCATGTCAGCCCAGAAGTAGGCCAGGCAGGCGTAACCGGAGTACATCAGGTAGTCCACGGAGGCCGCGCCGACTTCTTCGCGATCCTTCATGGCCGCCATACCGACCTTCATGGTCAGCTCGCCCCATTCTTTGTTCAGTGCAGCCAGTGGTGCGACGAACTCTTGAACCGCTTCGTTGCCTTCGTTGGTCTGGCAGAACTTGTGGACGATTTTGGTGAAGCCTTTCAGGGCCTCGCCTTGCGTCATCAACACTTTGCGGCCCAGCAGGTCGAGTGCCTGGATACCGGTGGTGCCTTCGTACAGCATCGAAATGCGGCTGTCGCGAACGTTCTGCTCCATGCCCCACTCGGCGATGAAGCCGTGGCCGCCGTAGATTTGCACGCCATGGTTAGCGGATTCAAAACCGACTTCGGTCATGAACGCTTTGGCGATTGGGGTCATGAAGGCCAGCAGTGCGTCGGCTTTCTTCTTCTCTTCTTCATCCACGCCGTACTTGACGATGTCGACTTGCTTGGCGGTGAAGTAAACCATCGCGCGGTTGCCTTCGGCGAATGCCTTCATGGTCAACAGCATGCGACGTACATCTGGGTGAACGATGATCGGGTCGGCAGCCTTGTCCGGCGCTTTCGGGCCAGTCAGCGAACGCATTTGCAGACGATCGCGAGCGTATTTCAAGCCGCCCTGGAAGCCGATTTCGGCGTGGGCCAGACCTTGCAGCGCGGTGCCCAGGCGTGCGGTGTTCATGAAGGTGAACATGCAGTTCAGGCCTTTGTTCGCCGGGCCGATCAGGAAACCGGTGGCCGCGTCGAAGTTCATCACGCAAGTGGCGTTACCGTGGATGCCCATCTTGTGTTCCAGGGAACCACAGCTCACTGCGTTGCGTGCGCCGATCGAACCGTCTGCGTTCGGCATGAACTTTGGAACGATGAACAGCGAGATACCTTTGGTGCCAGCCGGTGCATCCGGCAGGCGGGCCAGTACGATGTGGACGATGTTGTCGGCCATGTCGTGTTCACCGGCCGAGATGAAGATCTTGGTGCCGGAGACTTTGTAGGAACCGTCGGCCTGAGGTTCGGCCTTGGTGCGCAACATGCCCAGGTCGGTGCCGCAATGCGGTTCGGTCAGGCACATAGTGCCGGTCCACTCACCGGAAACCAGTTTGGTCAGGTACGCGTCTTGTTGCTCAGGCGTGCCGTGTTCGGAAATGGTGTTCATCGCGCCGTGCGACAGGCCTGGGTACATGCCCCACGACCAGTTGGCTTCGCCAACCATTTCGCTCACAGCCAGACCCAGAGACTCTGGCAGGCCTTGGCCACCGTGCTCTACGTCGTGGGCCAGGCTAGGCCAGCCGCCTTCGACGAATTGTTTGTAGGCTTCTTTGAAGCCAGTCGGCGTTTTAACGCCGGACTCGCTCCAGGTGCAGCCTTCGGTGTCGCCCACGCGGTTCAGCGGCGCCAGTACCTGCTCACAAAACTTGGCGCCTTCTTCGAGAATGGCGTCAACCATGTCCGGAGTTGCGTCTGCGCAAGCCGGAAGGCTCTGATAGTGCGCTTCGTAGCCGAGCAATTCGTCACGAACGAAGCGAATATCACGCAAGGGGGCCTTGTAGTCAGGCATAGCGATAAACCTCTGCTGATGTAACCGGGAATGAACGACCGTGTTGATTTGTTGTGACGGTCAAACAGTTGTTTGAAACATACGTTTACGCCTAATTCTTGTCAAGCGTCGATCTTTGGCCGTTCGTCATCACCTCACCGATCTGCCGGACACGCAGCAGCGTACGAGCGCTGAATAAACACCGCGGCGTGTAGAAAAGATTAGTTGAGCGAGAAGGACTTACGCAGAAAAACGCCGCGAAAAATCGCGGCGTCGATGAAGCGGATTCAGCGGGGAATCAAGCGAATGTATCGATCAACGTGCCGAGCATTTCGTCCGAAGCCTTGGCGACTTTGGCGCCCGCTTCAACCTGAAATTTGCCTTGGGCCAGATCGATTACGTTGCTGGCCAGGTCAGATTGCTGGCTGCGATCAACCGAACGCAGACGATCAACCTGAGCCTCGGAGGACTGGCTGGTAACCGAACGCTCGATGGTGTTGCTGACGATCTGCCCGGAAGCTTGATCGACGCGGTTCTGCCCTGTCTGAATAGTGCTCAGACCAGCATAAAAAGCGGTGTTACCTGAGATTTCCATGGGAGAACTCGTCCTGCAAGGGATCAATGGTGGCCATTGAACCAGACCTGATGGCAAAAGGCCCGACAAAAACACTAATGGCACAGTGCCTTGTCATAGGTAAAACCTAGTCCAGCAGATCCAGTTGCAAATGTTCCGCCACGGATTCAGCCGTGATCGACTTGAGCCTCGGTACTCGCCCCAGGCAGGGCGCGGGAATCCGCTCGGCGAGCGTGGCGAGGTTTTCCTCCAACCGTGAGGTTTTCGGATCGATGATATTGGCCACCCAACCCGCCAGCTGCAACCCATCCTGAGCAATCGCCTCGGCCGTCAACAGCGCATGGTTGATGCAACCCAGCCGCACACCGACCACCAGAATGACCGGCAAACCCAGCGCCATCGCCAGGTCAGACAGATTGTCCTGATCCGCCAACGGCACGCGCCAGCCGCCCGCCCCTTCGATCAGGGTGAAATCCGCCTGCATATCGAGAATCTCGCGCATGGGCGTCAACAGCGACTGTACGGTCAATGCCACGCCGGCCTCCCGTGCGGCCAGGTGTGGGGCGATGGCCGGCTCGAACGCGAGCGGATTGACCTGGGCATACGTCAACGGCAACGAACACTCAGCCAACAACGCCAACGCATCGGCATTACGCAACCCCTTGGGCGTCACGTCGCAGCCAGAGGCAACCGGCTTGCCCGCTGCCGTGCTCAGGCCCGCGGATCGCGCGGCATGCAACAAACCCGCAGCAACGGTGGTCTTGCCAACGTCAGTGTCAGTGCCGGTGATGAAATAGGCTGCGCTCATAAAGGTTTCTCCAACACGGCGTAGACCACTTGGTATGTCGCCGGCAATCCTTCGGCCTGGCGAAATTGCTCATACGCCTCGATCAAACCGAGGATCCGCGCACGGCCAGTCAAACCACCCGGCCGCCCTGGGTTCAAGTTGTGCGCACCCAATGCCTTCAGTTCATGGGTCAGGCTGCGCACATCCGGGTAATGCAATACATGAGGACGCGTTTGCAGGCTGACAGTCTTCAAGCCACTGGTAGCACACAACTGCTGATAAACACCCAACTCGCGGAAGCGATTGACGTGGACCATGCCATCGACCTGACGCCAGCTGTCACGCAGTTCAAACAACGTCCCTACACAAAGACTAGCAAACGCGAAAATACCCCCTGGTTTCAGCACCCGGTGCGCCTCGCGAAGCACCGACTCAAAATCAGCGCACCACTGCACGGCAAGACTGGAGAAGATCAAATCGCAGGTCGAATCCTGGAGCGGCAAGCGCTCGGCATCGCCCGCGATGAAATGGGTCGCCCCACCCAATGGCCGCGCGTGATTGAGCATGCCTTCGGCAATGTCGAGGGCGACACCCTGACCGGCCGGAAAACGCTCGCTCAACGCACGACTGAAATAACCGGTGCCGCAGCCCAGGTCCAGCCAGCGACCCGGGACAAAATCACCCGGCAAGCGACTCAACAACTGGCTACCAACATCGCGTTGCAATTCGGCCACGCTGTCATAGCTCGCTGCCGCGCGAGAAAAGGACGCTGCCACCTGGCGCTTGTCAGGCAAACCGCCGGGCAGATTGGGAAGGGATAAATCAGTCATCACCGGACTCGTGCAAAAAGGCCTGAATCGCCCCCGCCACACCGTGGGGGTCTTCCAGAAGAAACGCATGACTGGCCTGTTCAATCAGACCAATTTCGACATCCGGCAGCAGCGTCAGCAAATCCCCTGCGGCTTCGGCCGGAACCAGGCCGTCGAGGCCGGCGAACAAATGAAATTGTGGACCGCGATATGCCTGCAAAGCCTGGCGAGTATCCAGTTGTGCAAGGACTTCCAGACCGGCCGCCAAAACCGAAGCAGTGGAATGCGGCGCACCACCGAGCAGTAACCGGGAAAGACCGCGAGGGTCTTGCGCGCCTTGCGCACACAGCAACGTAAACCGTTTCAACGTCAGGCGTGGATCTGCCTGGCAGCCGGCCAGAAACGCCTCGAACGTCTCGGCGGGCATCGCGCTCGGCCATTGCTCATGGGCAACAAACGAAGGATTGCTCGCCAGCGTCAGTAAACCGCAGCAGCGATCGCCTCGACGCGCCGCCAGCTCCGCCGCGAGCATGCCACCCAAGGACCAGCCTGCGAGCCAGGCGTCTTGCGGCACGGTCGAATCCAGCTCATCGAGCCACTCGTCAAGATCACTCGATTCCAGTTCCGGCAACGGCTCGATCTCGACCCGCAGATGCTCATCCAGCCCACGCAAGGCTGCCGCCAAGGGTTCCAGCGGCGAAATCCCGAGGCCCCATCCGGGCAGCAGAATCAGTCGGTCACGCATGGCTTGGCTCCGATTTCAACAGTGCAAAACAATCGGCCAGTCCATTCAACAAGCGCTGCACCTGTGCCTCGCTATGAGCGGCGGTCAGGGTCACCCGCAAGCGGGCGCTGCCAGCCGGCACGGTCGGCGGACGGATCGCGGTCACCATCAGACCGCGCTCGCGCAACATCTGCGACAGCCGTACCGCACGCCCGGCATCGCCGATCATGATCGGCTGGATCGGCGTGAAACTGTCCATCAGTTCCAGGCCAATCTGCTCGGCACCCTGGCGGAACTGACGAATCAGCACCTTCAGATGCTCACGCCGCCAGTGTTCAGTGCGCAGCAGTTCGAGGCTTTTCAGCGTCGCGCAGGCCAGCGCCGGTGGCTGGCTGGTGGTGTAAATGTAGGGTCGGGCGAACTGGATCAGGCTTTCGATCAACTCGTCACTGCCAGCAACAAAGGCCCCGGCCGTACCAAATGCCTTGCCCAACGTGCCGACCAGAACCGGTACCTCTTCCTGACTCAGGCCAAAATGCTCGACGATCCCACCGCCATTGGCGCCTAGCGGCCCGAACCCGTGCGCGTCATCGACCATCAGCCAGGCGCCTTTGGCCTTGGCTTCGAGCGCCAGCGCCGGCAGATTGGCGATGTCGCCGTCCATGCTGAATACACCGTCGGTGACCACCAGCGTATTACCGGTGGCCTTCTCCAGCCGCTTGGCCAGACTGACCGCGTCGTTGTGCAGATAGCGGTTGAAGCGCGCGCCGGACAGCAAACCGGCATCCAGCAACGAGGCGTGATTGAGTCGATCCTCCAGCACCGTATCACCCGCCCCGACCAAGGCCGTGACTGCACCGAGATTGGCCATGTAACCGGTGGTGAACAACAACGCACGCGGACGGCCGGTCAGGTCAGCCAAGGCCTCCTCCAGCGCGTGATGCGGCGTGCTGTGGCCGATCACCAAGTGCGACGCCCCCGCCACCGACGCCCCAACGAGCCGCACCGGCGCGCCAGGCTTCGATCACTTGCGGGTGATTGGCCAGGCCCAAGTAGTCGTTGTTACAGAACGCGAGCAACGGTTGACCATCGACCACCACTTCCGGGCCTTGAGGGCTTTCGAGTAGCGGGCGCTGGCGGTAGAGGTTTTCGGCACGACGGGCAGCAAGGCGTGCGGCGAGATCGAAAGACATGCAGGCCTCGCGAGTAGGAATGGGGTACAGCCCTCGTAGGAGCAAAGCTTGCTCGCGATAAGAGCGCCGCAGTCATTCAGGCCGACCGAGGCGTTTTCATCGCGGGCAAGCCTTGCTCCTACAAGGCAAAGGACTTAAACAGCTGCGTTGTAAAACTGCTCGCTGCTCTTCTGCTCAACCAGCGCTTGCTCGATGGCGGCTTGATGCACCTCGTCGGCGTGTTCTTCGCGCGCTTCCGGCAGAATCCCCAGGCGCGAGAACAGTTGCATGTCCTTGTCGGCTTGCGGGTTGGCAGTGGTCAGCAGTTTTTCGCCGTAGAAAATCGAGTTGGCGCCAGCGAAGAACGCCAGGGCCTGCATCTGCTCGTTCATCGCTTCGCGGCCAGCGGACAAACGCACGTGGGATTGCGGCATCAGGATGCGGGCGACGGCGAGCATGCGGATGAAATCGAACGGGTCGACGTCTTCCGCATTTTCCAGCGGCGTCCCGGCGACTTTCACCAGCATGTTGATCGGCACCGATTCCGGATGCTCTGGCAGGTTGGCCAGCTGGATCAGCAGGTTGGCGCGGTCATCAAGGGACTCACCCATGCCGAGGATGCCGCCCGAGCAAATCTTCATCCCCGAATCACGCACGTAGGCCAGGGTTTGCAGGCGCTCGCCGTAGGTGCGGGTGGTGATGATGCTGCCGTAGAACTCCGGCGAGGTGTCGAGGTTGTGGTTGTAGTAGTCGAGGCCGGCCTTGGCCAGCGCTTCGGTCTGGTCCTGATCCAGGCGACCCAGGGTCATGCAGGTTTCCAGGCCCAGGGCTTTCACACCTTCGACCATCTTCAGCACGTAAGGCATGTCTTTGGCCGACGGATGCTTCCACGCCGCGCCCATGCAGAAACGGGTCGACCCGATGGCCTTGGCGCGAGCGGCCTCTTCGAGGACCTTCTGCACTTCCATCAACTTTTCTTTTTCCAGGCCGGTGTTGTAGTGACCGGATTGCGGGCAATATTTGCAATCTTCAGGGCAGGCGCCGGTCTTGATCGACAGCAGCGTGGAAACCTGGACGCGGTTGGCGTCGAAATGCGCGCGGTGCACCGTCTGCGCCTGGAACAACAGGTCATTGAATGGCTGAACGAAGAGTGCTTTGACTTCGGCCAAAGACCAGTCATGACGCAGGGTTGCAGTGGTGCTGGCGCTCATGGGCGTTTCCTTTGTTTTATGCTTGGCAAGCGACTGGGGACGGAATACCCACAGACGCGACACGGATGTTCGGCATATTTAAGGAAGACTCATGCGCTGTCAACCACGTTACGAAGGGCCGGTTTACATCTGGTTAAAAAACAACCAGCGCTGTTTGCTCTGCGCTGAACCGGCCGATGAACACATCCCGATCTGTATGGCCTGCGAAACGGAACTGCCCTGGCTTGGCGATCACTGCCAAACCTGTGCCCTGCCCTTGACCGGCGCCGGGCTGACTTGCCGCCAGTGCCAGGAACACCCGCCCGCCTTCGAGCGAGTGGCCACACCCTGGACTTACAGCTTTCCGCTGGACACGTTGATCACACGCTTCAAGCACTCGGCAAAGTGGCCATTCGGCCGCCTGCTCGGCGAACTTCTCGCGCAGTTCCTGCAACATCGCTTCGATGAAGACCTGAATCGACCTGACGCGCTCGTCCCCGTGCCGCTGGCCACTAAACGCTTGCGTCAACGGGGCTTCAATCAAGCCGCGATGCTCGCCCGCTGGCTCGGCGCCAACCTCGACATCCCTTGCGACGAAACGCTGCTGTTGCGGATTCAAGACACCAGCGCGCAGCAGGATTTGAATGCCGATGCCCGCAAAAAGAACCTTCGCCATGCCTTCGCCCTGACACCCGGCGCGCACATCAAGGGCCGTCATCTGGCCTTGGTGGACGACGTGCTGACCACCGGTGCGACGGCGCAAGCCCTCGCCCGGTTGTTAATGGAGGCTGGCGCCGCACGGGTTGATGTCTACTGCCTGGCCCGAACACCCAAACCTGGCGACGTGGCCTGACTTGACTCCCGCGCCCCAAGCGGCCAACGTCTTTCCAATCGTCACAGCCCAAAGCGCCTTGCCATGTCCTTGCCAACCTTGTTGTCCCAGCACATTGTCCGTCGTCCGCAGCGCATTGCGTTGCTGCAACACATCGCCGAACAAGGCTCGATCACCCGTGCCGCGAAAAGTGCGGGCCTGAGCTACAAGGCCGCATGGGATGCGATCGACGAACTGAACAACCTGGCGCAGAAGCCGCTGGTGGAGCGCAGTGTCGGTGGCAAAGGCGGCGGGGGCGCCAAACTCTCCAGCGAAGGCCTGCGTGTGTTGCGCCTTTACCAAAAGCTGCAAGCCCTGCAGGCCCAAGTGCTGGAGGCGGCCGAAGACGCCAGCGATCTGGACTTGCTCGGCCGCCTGATGCTCAGGACCAGCGCGCGTAATCAACTGCATGGCAAGGTTGTGGAGATCGAAGCTCAGGGGCGCAATGACCTGATCCGTCTTGAATTGGCCGAAGGCTTGAACATTGATGCGCAGATTACCCACGACAGCACCCTGCGCCTGGAGTTGGAAATCGGCACCGAGGTGGTCGCATTGATCAAGGCCGGTTGGCTGGACCTGCTGGGCATCGACCAGCAGGAAACACCCGGCAACAACTGCTTGAACGGCATTATCGAAGAAATTCTCGACGCCGAAGACGGCCCCACCGAAGTGCGCATCGGTCTGCCTAATGGCCATACGCTGTGCGCGCTGGCCGAACCGCTGCACTTGAGAACCCTGGGGCTTGCCATCGACAAACCGGTACGGGTGCAATGTTCGCCGTCCAATATCCTGTTGGGCACTCCGCTCTGAAACAAAAACGTCACGGAGGCTCATTAAGGTGACTGCAAAAACCCGCAGGGAGCCTGATGTGAGCCTATTAGAAGAAAGCCAATCCACCGACCTCGAAAAAATGGTCGGCCTCAGCCGTCGTGGTTTCATCAGCGCCGGAGCCCTCTGCGGTGCGGCGATGTTCCTCGGTGGCAACCTGCTGAGCCGTAGCGTGCTGGCCGCGAGCGTCAGCGCAGGCACCAGCAAACTGTTGGGCTTTGACAGCATCCCCGCCGCCACCAGCGACGCCATCACCCTTCCCGCGGGTTACAAATCCTCGGTGCTGATCAGTTGGGGCCAGCCCCTGCACAAAAACGGCCCGGCCTTCGACCCCAGTGGCAATGGCACGGCCGAACAGCAGGAACTCCAGTTCGGCGACAACAATGACGGCATGAGCCTGTTCGAGTTTCCCGGTGAGAAAGACCGGGCGCTGATGGCAATCAACAACGAATACACCAACTATCGCTACCTCTACGCGCACGGCGGCATGCCACAATCGGCCGAAGAAGTGCGCAAGGCGCTGGCCTGCGAAGGCGTGTCGGTGATCGAAGTGCAGCGCAAGAACGGCCAATGGCAATTCGTCCAGGGCTCGCGCTACAACCGACGCATTCACGGTAACGCACCGATCACACTGAGTGGCCCGGCCGCTGGCCATGAACTGCTGAAAACCAGCGCCGACCCACAGGGCAAAAATGTCCTTGGCACCTTTCAGAACTGCGCCAACGGCAAGACGCCGTGGGGCACGTACCTGACCTGTGAAGAAAACTTCACCGACTGCTTCGGCAGCAGCAATGCCGAGCAAAAATTCGACGCCGCGCAGAAACGCTACGGCGCGGTGGCGACCAGCAAAGAGATCAACTGGCACCCGCACGACGCGCGTTTCGACCTGGCGAAAAACCCGAACGAACTCAATCGTCACGGCTGGGTGGTGGAGATTGACCCGTTCGATCCGCAATCGACGCCGGTCAAGCGCACGGCCTTGGGCCGCTTCAAGCATGAGAACGCCGCGCTGGCTGAAACCCATGACGGCCGCGCCGTGGTGTACATGGGCGACGACGAACGCGGCGAGTTCATCTACAAGTTCGTCAGCCGCGACAAGATCAACCACAAAAACCCCAAGGCCAACCGCGACCTGCTGGATCACGGCACGCTGTACGTCGCGCGCTTCGACGCCGGCGACGGCAATGCCGATCACCCGAAGGGCCAGGGCGAATGGGTCGAGCTGACCCACGGCAAAAACGGTATCGACGCCAGCAGCGGCTTCGCCGGCCAGGCCGAGGTGCTGATCCACGCACGCCTCGCCGCCAGTGTGGTGAAAGCCACGCGCATGGACCGCCCGGAATGGATCGTCGTAAGCCCCAAGGATGGCCAGGTCTATTGCACCCTGACCAACAACGCCAAACGCGGAGAGGACGGTCAGCCGGTGGGCGGACCGAACCCGCGTGAGAAGAACGTGTACGGGCAGATCCTGCGCTGGCGCACCGACCGCGACGATCATGCCGCCAATAGCTTTGCCTGGGACCTGTTTGTGGTCGCCGGCAATCCGGGTGTTCATGCCGGCACGCCGAAGGGCGGATCGTCGAACATCACGCCGCAGAACATGTTCAATAGCCCGGATGGCCTGGGGTTCGACAAAGCTGGACGCTTGTGGATTCTCACCGACGGCGATTCGAGCAATGCCGGTGACTTTGCCGGCATGGGCAACAACCAGATGCTGTGTGCCGACCCGGTGACCGGGGAGATTCGCCGCTTCATGGTCGGGCCGATTGGCTGCGAAGTCACCGGGATCAGCTTCTCACCGGATCAAAAGACCTTGTTTGTCGGCATTCAGCATCCGGGGGAAAACGGCGGTTCGACATTCCCGGAGCATTTGTCCAATGGCAAACCGCGGTCTTCAGTGATGGCCATTTCCCGGGAAGATGGCGGGATCGTCGGCGCCTGATCCGCCCTCTTCGCGAGCAAGCCCGCTCCCACACTTGATCGAGGGTGTGTCACAAATAGTGTGAGCACCACAGGCCAATGTGGGAGCGGGCTTGCCCGCGAAGGCGCCGGTCCAGACGCTACACATCTCAACCCCAACCACTAAAGCCCCGCCGTCTGCGCTACCATGCTTGGCCGGACGCGGCAGCCTGCTGCGCGCAGGAGTCAGCATGGCCCACCCGTTTGCAACCCTCACCCCAGACCTCGTGCTCGATGCCGTCGAAAGTATTGGCTTTCTCAGTGACGCGCGCATTCTGGCGCTCAACAGTTACGAGAACCGTGTCTATCAGGTCGGCATCGAAGATGGCGAACCGCTGATCGCCAAGTTCTACCGTCCGCAGCGCTGGACCAACGAAGCGATTCTCGAAGAGCACCAGTTCACCTTCGAACTCGCCGAATGCGACGTACCGGTGGTCGCACCGATGATTCACAACGGCGCCAGCCTGCACGAGCACAACGGCTTTCGTTTCACCCTGTTCCCCCGCCGTGGTGGCCGCGCGCCGGAGCCGGGAAATCTCGATCAACTCTATCGCCTGGGTCAATTGCTCGGTCGCCTGCACGCCGTCGGCAAAACCAAACCGTTCGACCACCGTGAAGCGCTGGGTGTGAAGAACTTCGGCCACGACTCGCTGACCACCTTGCTCGAAGGCAATTTCATCCCCAAGAGTTTGCTGCCGGCCTACGAATCGGTGGCCCGCGACCTGCTCAAGCGTGTGGAAGATGCCTACAGCAACACGCCGCACCAGAACATTCGCATGCACGGTGATTGCCACCCCGGCAACATGATGTGCCGCGACGAAATGTTCCACATCGTCGACCTCGATGACTGCCGCATGGGCCCGGCGGTGCAAGACATCTGGATGATGCTGGCCGGTGACCGCCAGGAATGCCTCGGGCAGCTGTCGGAACTGATGGACGGCTACAACGAGTTTCACGACTTTGATCCTCGGGAACTGGCGTTGATCGAGCCACTGCGCGCCTTGCGCCTGATGCACTACAGCGCCTGGCTCGCCCGTCGCTGGGACGACCCGGCGTTCCCGCACAGCTTTCCGTGGTTTGGCAGCGAGCGGTATTGGGGCGACCAGGTGCTGGCATTGCGCGAGCAACTCGCAGCCCTGAACGAAGAACCCCTTAAACTTTTCTGACCCACCTAGAAACCCTGTGCGAGCTTGCTCGCGATAGCAATCCATCAGTCACTGATGTGCTGATTGAATCGCCGCCATCGCGAGCAAGCTCGCTCCCACAGGGTTGAGTGTTCACAATTGCCCAACCTATTCAGGCAGGACATTCGTAGACAAATCTCCTTACAATCCCTCTTCGTTAGCTGCCTAAGCAAGGATTCTGCATGCAAGCTGCCAACCCGCGTCGCGGGTACATTCTGGGCCTGAGTGCCTACATCATTTGGGGACTTTTCCCGCTCTACTTCAAAGCCATTGCCAACGTACCCGCCGTGGAAATCATCATCCATCGCGTGCTGTGGTCCGCGCTGTTCGGTGCCTTGTTGCTGATGGTCTGGAAACATCCCGGCTGGTGGCGCGAACTGCGAGACAACCCCAAACGCCTGGCGATCCTCGCCCTCAGTGGCACGCTGATTGCGGCCAACTGGCTGACCTACGTGTGGTCGGTGAACAACGGGCGGATGCTCGAGGCCAGCCTTGGTTACTACATCAACCCGCTGGTGAACGTGTTGCTGGGGATGTTGATCCTCGGCGAACGGCTACGGCGCATGCAGTGGCTGGCCGTGGGTTTGGCGGCGGTTGGCGTGGCGCAGCAGGTGTGGCAAGTCGGCAGCCTGCCCTGGGTGTCGCTGGTGTTGGCGCTGACGTTCGGGTTCTACGGATTGATCCGTAAGCAGGCGCCGGTCAAGGCATTGCCCGGTCTGGTGGTGGAAACCTGGATGCTGGTGCCGATTGCTGTTGCGTGGTTGCTGTTCAACCCGACGGCAGCCAGCGCCCAACCCGAGTTCTGGACCACCTCTGAAGCCTGGTGGCTGGTCGCCGCCGGCCCGGTCACGCTCGTGCCGCTGGTGTGTTTCAACGCCGCCGCACGGCATTTGCCTTACACGACGTTAGGATTTCTCCAATACCTGGCGCCGACACTGGTGCTGTTGCAAGCCGTTCTGCTGTTTGGCGAACACTTGTCATCCAGCACGCTGGTCGCGTTCATCTTTATCTGGGCAGGTCTTGCGGTTTATAGCGTCGATGCGTGGATAAGTTTGCGCCGCCGCAGCTGATCAAAAAACACACAAACCTCTGCAGGCCACGGCCCTTGTGGCCTGCATCGATCCTTCCCAAGGTTATCCACAGCGTGATCCCCGCCGTTTGTGTGCAACTCGTTGAAACTGATGGTTTTTTGATCAGATACTGAAGAAGCCCGGCCGGCGTGGGCTAGCGGGCTGTCTCTACAGGTTATCCACAGGTGGGTGCACGTTTAACTTGGATAACCTTCCCGGATAACCCGCTCAGGGCTCACTGCGCAGCACCAGTTCAACCATCAAATCGTCCGCCAGGGTTTCCAGGCGCGACTGCAACACGTCCAGCGACAATGTCAGCGGCACCGCGAGAATCGCTTCAGCGTGAAACAACGGCTCGCTGCTCATCGGTGCCGGCCTCACTTCGGTCACTAGCCGTTCCAGGTTCACCCCCTGCTCGCTCAACAGACGCGTGATGTCGCGAACGATGCCCGGACGATCATTGCCCACCAATTCCATCGCAATGGGTTTCCAGGTGCAGGACTGCTCGATGCCACTTTCGGCAATCAGTACACGAATGCCTTGGGCAGACAACGCTTGCAAGGCATCCACCAGTTCATCGTAGGCCTCGGCCGGCACGCCCACTCGAAGAATCCCGGCGAACTGTCCTGCCATGCGCGACATGCGGCTTTCCAGCCAGTTGCCCCCGTGTTCGGCAATGCACTGGGCGATGCGCTCGACCTGCCCAGGCTTGTCCGGAGCGAATACTGTGAGTACGAGGTGGTCCATGGCGCAGCCCTCTTGTCATGACTTTTGTTATGGAAAACCAAGTATAGGCAAGGGTTGGCCAGATCCAGAATCAATGGTGTATCGACTGACCTTATCGCGGGCAAGCCCGCTCCCACAGCGTCATGCGCAGTCCCTGTGGGAGCGGGCTTGCCCGCGATTGAAGGCACCGCTGAATGAACTGAAAACCACAAATCGTGTACAACTTTTTATATTTAACTGGAACAATCTTATGGTTTTTTGAGAACATCCAGCACCACACCGTGACTGCAATGCGTCATGGGGTCGCAGAACGACGTAATTAGTCTAATTTTCACAAGCGCAATTCATCATGTAGTATGCCGCAGCGCGCACTACATAACGTTGGATCGATGTCTGCCACAGGCACACTCGCAACCCTGAAAGCCCCGTCAGCAAGGCCTCAAAGCCGTTGATTGGACCGAACCCAGCCGTCCGCAAGGGCATGTACTGGCGCAAGGGTTTGTGGTTTAAATGGCCAGAGGCTTCATTGTTAAATTGAAGAGCTGAAAAGCGAAATAGCTGAGCAGAGTGAGGCAAGCAATGACTGAACACGTTCAAGTCGGTGGCCTGCAGGTCGCCAAAGTCCTGTTCGACTTCGTGAACAACGAAGCCATTCCCGGTACCGGCCTCACCGCCGATAAGTTCTGGGCCGGTGCCGACAAGGTCATTCATGACCTGGCGCCGAAGAACAAAGCCCTACTCGCCAAACGCGATGATTTCCAGGCTCGTATCGATGGCTGGCACCAATCCCGTGCCGGTCAGGCGCACGATGCCGTGGCTTATAAAGCCTTCCTGCAAGACATCGGTTATCTGCTGCCAGAAGCGGCCGATTTCCAGGCAACGACGCAAAACGTCGATGACGAAATCGCCCGCATGGCCGGCCCGCAGCTCGTGGTCCCGGTCATGAATGCCCGTTTCGCGCTCAACGCCTCGAACGCCCGCTGGGGTTCGCTGTACGATGCGCTCTACGGCACCGACGCCATCAGCGAAGCTGACGGCGCGGAAAAAGGCAAAGGCTACAACAAGGTTCGTGGCGACAAGGTCATTGCCTTCGCCCGCGCCTTCCTCGACGACGCCGCGCCATTGGCTGCCGGTTCCCATGTCGATTCCACCGGTTACAAGATCGTTGAGGGCAAACTGTTGATCGCCCTCAAAGGTGGCAGCAACACCGGCCTGCGTAACGATGCCCAGCTGATCGGTTTCCACGGCGATGCTGCCGCGCCCACCGCGATTCTGCTGAAAAACAACGGTCTGCACTTCGAAATCCAGGTCGATGCCAGCACCCCGGTCGGCCAGACCGACGCAGCCGGCGTCAAAGACATCCTGATGGAAGCCGCGCTGACCACGATCATGGACTGCGAAGACTCCGTCGCCGCCGTCGATGCCGATGACAAAGTGGTGATCTACCGCAACTGGCTCGGCCTGATGAAGGGCGACCTGTCGGAAGAAGTCGCCAAGGGCGGTCAGACTTTTACCCG
The DNA here is from genome assembly GCF_054668335.1 of Pseudomonas sp. S2_F03. Taxonomy (NCBI): domain Bacteria; kingdom Pseudomonadati; phylum Pseudomonadota; class Gammaproteobacteria; order Pseudomonadales; family Pseudomonadaceae; genus Pseudomonas; species Pseudomonas sp. S2_F03. The sequence continues at coordinate 2,425,371 of NZ_CP162759.1, forward strand.
CACCATGAACGCCGACCGCACCTACACCGGTGTCGATGGCAAGGAACTGAGCCTGCACGGTCGTTCGCTGTTGTTCGTGCGTAACGTGGGTCACTTGATGACCATCGACGCCATCGTCGATAAAGACGGCAACGAAGTGCCGGAAGGCATTCTCGACGGTCTGGTGACCAGCCTCGCGGCGATTCACAGCCTCAACGGCAACAGCTCGCGCAAGAACAGCCGGACTGGCTCGGTCTATATCGTGAAGCCAAAAATGCACGGCCCGGAAGAAGCCGCGTTCACCAACGAGCTGTTCGGTCGTATCGAAGAAGTCCTCGGTCTGGCGCGCAACACGTTGAAAGTCGGGATCATGGACGAGGAACGCCGCACCACGGTCAACCTCAAGGCCTGCATCAAGGCGGCGAGCGAGCGTGTAGTGTTCATCAACACCGGTTTCCTCGACCGCACGGGCGATGAAATCCACACCTCCATGGAAGCCGGGCCGATGGTTCGCAAGGCTGACATGAAGGCCGAGAAGTGGATCGGCGCCTACGAAAACTGGAACGTCGATATCGGTTTGAGTACTGGCCTGCAAGGTCGCGCGCAGATCGGCAAAGGCATGTGGGCGATGCCCGACCTGATGGCGGCGATGCTCGAACAGAAAATCGCTCACCCGCTGGCCGGCGCCAACACCGCCTGGGTTCCATCGCCGACCGCTGCGGCACTGCACGCGTTGCACTACCACAAGGTCGACGTGTTCGCCCGTCAGGCCGAACTGGCCAAACGTGCGCGCGCTTCGGTGGACGACATCCTGACCATCCCGCTGGCCGTCAATCCACAGTGGACTGCAGAACAGATCAAGAACGAACTGGACAACAATTCCCAGGGTATTCTCGGTTATGTAGTGCGCTGGATCGACCAGGGTGTCGGTTGCTCGAAAGTGCCGGATATCAACGACGTCGGCCTGATGGAAGACCGTGCGACGCTGCGTATTTCCAGCCAGCACATCGCCAACTGGCTGCGCCACGGTATCGTGACCCAAGAGCAAGTGATGGAAAGCCTCAAGCGCATGGCGCCAGTGGTTGACCGTCAGAACGCCAATGACGCGCTGTACCGTCCACTGGCACCGAACTTCGACAGCAACATCGCCTTCCAGGCGGCGGTCGAACTCGTGGTCGAAGGCACCCAGCAGCCGAACGGCTACACCGAGCCGGTTCTGCACCGTCGGCGTCGCGAGTTCAAGGCAGCCAATGGCCTGTAAGTAAGCGGCACCTGACAAAAAAAGGCCCTGATCGAGAGATCAGGGCCTTTTTGTTTGAGATCGAAGGTTACACATCCATCCCCAACTCATGCTTGACCAACTCCAGCAGCTTGGCGGAGTCAATGGGTTTGAGCAGGAAGTCGACCACGCTCAAATGCATTGCCGCAATGGCATCCTTCACATCGGCATCGCCAGAAACAATGATGAACGGCATCGCTGCCCGTACAGACTCGCGCACCTGGCGAATCAGTTCCAAACCATCAACCTGGCCCATGCGCAGGTCAGTAATCACCAGGCCGATCAATGGTTTCTGCTCCAGCATCTTGAGTGCCGTTTCACCACTGGCCGCGGTCAGGCAGCGAATGCCATCCAGCGCCAGAATTTCCGAGAGCAACTCGCGCGCGTCCTTGTCGTCATCGACGATCAGCACCCGCTGCGGCGGCAAATCAGGTTCCAGCATGACGGCACTCAGCGCCTCGCGCTCAGCGTCACTCAAAATATCGTGGTCGGACATGGTTTTCTCTAGATGTTCATTTCAATTCCCTAGCACAGTGGTGAGACATCGCTAAGCAGGCCTTCAATGTGCACTTCGTCGGGTATTTTTCCAATAGGGGAAAGGATAGGTCCTTCCTCGAATTGTGTAGGGGACTTCCGAAAAATCTTCGCCGCCGGGGTTTACCTAGACTTACGTCCAATGGGCACTCTGCGCGCAGGGGCCGACCATGGCAGGGTCATCCGACAACAACAATTCAAAAAAGACTGCGGTAATGGTTATGAGTAAAGCGGACGCCTTCACACAGGCAGGGAAAACCGCGGTGTTGCAGAACATCCAGGGCACGTTGCAATTCCTTCAGCGTTTCCCGCCCTTCAATCAGATGGAACACGCTCACCTGGCGTACCTGGTTGAGCAATGCCAACTGCGCTTTTATGCCCCCGGCGACAGCATCATCAAGCCTGCCGATGGCCCGGTTGAACATTTCTACATTGTCAAACAAGGCCGCGTCGTCGGTGAGCGCCCGCATACCGCCAAGGGTGGCACCGAAACCACCTTCGAAATCACCACCGGCGAGTGCTTTCCCCTCGCCGCGCTGCTGGGTGAGCGTGCGACCCGCACCGAACACCTTGCCGCCGAAGACACCTTCTGCCTGCAGCTGAACAAGCTGGCGTTCATCAAACTGTTCGCGCTTTCCAGCACTTTTCGCGACTTCGCCCTGCGTGGCGTCAGCAGTTTGCTGGATCAGGTCAACCAGCAGGTCCAGCAAAAAGCCGTGGAAACGCTCGGCACTCAGTACTCGCTGAATACGCGCCTGGGCGAATTGGCCATGCGCCACCCGGTGACCTGCGGCCCGGCGACGCCGCTGCGTGAAGCGGTGACGCTGATGCACGAGCAACAAGTCGGCAGCATCGTGGTGGTCGACGAGCATAAAGCCCCCCTGGGGATTTTCACCCTGCGCGACCTGCGCCATGTCGTGGCCCAAGGCACCAACGACTTCAATGAAGCCATCGAGCAGCATATGACCCAAGCGCCGTTTTTCCTGACGCCGGACCACAGCGCTTTCGATGCGGCCATCGCCATGACCGAGCGGCACATTGCCCACGTCTGCCTGGTGAAAGATCATCGCCTGTGCGGCGTGGTTTCGGAACGCGATCTGTTTTCCCTGCAACGGGTGGACCTGGTGCACCTGGCACGGACCATCCGCAGTGCCCAGCGTGTGGAAAACCTGGTGCTGCTGCGCGGTGAGATCGGTCAATTGGTCGAACGCATGCTGGCTCATGGCGCCTCTTCGACGCAAATCACCCACATCATCACCTTGCTCAACGATCACACCGTGTGCCGGGTGATCGAACTGACCCTGGCCGAAAAAGGCGACCCCGGTGTGCCGTTCAGCTGGTTGTGCTTCGGCAGCGAAGGCCGTCGCGAGCAGACGCTGCACACCGATCAGGACAACGGCATTTTATTCGAGGCTCGGGACGCGGCGCACGCGGCAGAGATTCGCGGCAAGCTGTTGCCCATTGCCCACCAGATCAACCAGAGCCTGGCGCTCTGCGGTTTCACGCTGTGCAAGGGCAACATCATGGCGGGCAACCCGGAGCTGTGTTTGTCGCGAGCCGAATGGGCGCGGCGCTTTGCAGCTTTTATTCGCGAGGCGACGCCGGAAAACCTGCTGGGTTCGAGCATCTATTTCGACTTGCGCGTGGTCTGGGGCGACGAGCAAGGGTGCGAGCAATTACGCCGCGCAATTCTCGATCAAGTCGGCGATAACCGACTGTTTCAGAGGATGATGGCCGAGAATGCCTTGCGCAATCGTCCGCCGGTGGGGCGTTTCCGTGAGTTCGTCCTGGCGCGCAAGAACGGTGAAAAAGCCACGCTGGACCTGAAGGTGCAGGGCCTGACGCCTTTCGTCGACGGCGCACGGTTGTTGGCATTGGCTCACGGGATCGAGACCAACAATACCCTGGAGCGCTTTCGCCAGCTGGTGGCCAAAGAAGTCATCCAGCCACTGGACGGTGCGGCCTATGAAGAGGCGTATCACTTCATTCAGCAAACCCGCATGCAGCAACATCAGCTGCAAACGCGGGAGAACTTGCCCTACTCCAACCGGGTTGACCCGGACAGCCTCAATCATCTGGACCGCCGAATCCTGCGTGAGTCCCTGCGCCAGGCGCAACGCCTGCAAAGCAGCCTGATCCTGCGGTATCAGCTATGAGCCTGTTTTCATGGTTGCGCCCGGCCACTCCGCTCCTGACGGGCGAATGGCAACAACGTCTCAAACAGTTGCCGGCAGCGCCCGAGTTGGGCGAATGCAGCTTGCGCGAGCAACGCTGGGTGGTCCTCGACCTGGAAACCACCGGGCTGAACCTGAACAAGGACCGGGTGTTGTCCATCGGTGCCGTGGTGATCGAGGACGGCGCCATCGACTTCAGCCAGCAATTCGAACGCACGCTGCAATGCGCCAACCTGAAGCTTGCGCCCAGCGTGCTGATTCATGGGCTGGGGCCTAGCGCCATTGCCGCCGGCAGTGACCCGGCGCAGGCCTTGCTCGAATTCATGGAGTTCGTCGGTGACAGCCCGGTGCTGGCGTTTCATGCGCCCTTCGATCAGCACATGCTAGGCCGCGCGCTCAAAGACCACTTGGGCTACAAGCTGACCCATCCGTTTCTGGATGTGGCCGACATCGCCCCGCTGCTTTGCCCCCAAGCTCACATTCGAGACGCCGGGCTGGATGAGTGGATCGACTGGTTCAAGCTGGAGGTCTTCGAGCGGCATAACGCCAGTGCCGATGCGCTGGCTACCGCTGAGTTGGCGCTGATCCTGTTCAGTCGGGCACGGCAGCAGCAAATCCATAGCCCGTTGAACCTGCAACAGCGGTTGAGTCAGTGGAAACGGCGGCAGCAGGCGCCTTCCTTCTAACGGCCATCACACGCCTCTGTAGCAGCTGCCGAAGGCTGCGTCCGACTGCGCAGCGGTCGTCACATCAATGCCCAGTACATCCGATCAAGCTTGCCGGCAGAATGGCGGCGGCTGCGCAACCGGACGCAGCCTTCGGCAGCTGCTACAGAAGGCTGTGCCGAATAGATACGGTCATCACCCACCCGACCAGCGCCAATTGCTTACCTTCCCCGCCTCTGCCACAATCGCGAACTATTCTCGTTAGTTAACACTTCCCAATCGGTGATGCTGCGTGTCTTCAATTCAAAGCCCCCAAAGTGAGCTCGTTGGTGCGTTGTATCGCGACCATCGCGGTTGGCTATTGGCGTGGCTGCGACGCAACGTGGCGTGCCCGCAACGTGCCGAAGACCTGAGCCAGGACACCTTTGTGCGGTTGCTGGGCCGCGATGAGCTCAAAGAGCCCCGCGAGCCGCGGGCGTTTCTGGTAGCGATTGCCAAAGGCCTGTTGTTCGACTATTTCCGCCGCGCTGCCCTGGAGCAGGCCTACCTGGCCGAACTGATGCTGATCCCCGAAGGCGAACAACCGTCGGTCGAAGAGCAGCAGATGATTCTCGAAGACCTTAAAGCCATCGACCGCCTGTTGGGTCAGCTGTCGAGCAAGGCCCGGGCAGCGTTTCTCTATAACCGCCTCGACGGCCTCGGTCATGCCGAAATCGCCGAGCGATTGGGCGTCTCGGTGCCGCGTGTCCGGCAATACCTGGCCCAGGGGATTCGTCAGTGCTACATCGCGTTGTACGGTGAGCCAGTATGAGCCTGGTCAGTTCCAAACCCGTTTCGGCCCAGGTGCTGGATGCAGCGATTGCCTGGCAATTATCGCTGGACTCCGGTAACCCGGTGGAGCGCGAAGCGTTCAGCCAGTGGCACGCCGCCCACGAAGAACATGCCCGCGCCTGGCGCCAACTGGGCATGCTCGACCAGCGCTTCAGCGTCGCCAACGGCCCGGCCCGCGCGGCGTTGCTGCAATCGCGTGAAAGCATTCGTCGTCGCGTTCGAAAACTGGGTAGCGGCTTGGCCAGCGTTGTCGCAGTGATCGGGTTGGCGCTGTTTGCCGGTGATCGCTATCTGCCCCTCGACTACTGGCTGGCCGACCAGCGCACCGCCACCGGCGAGCAACGCACCCTGCGCCTGGCCGACGGCACACTGATCAACCTCAACACCCACAGCGCCGTGGACATCCGTTTCGATGAAAAGCAGCGGCGGATCATCCTTCAGGAAGGCGAAATCCTCGTCGAGACCGGTCATGGCGATGCCCGGCCGTTTATCGTCGAAACCCGCGAAGGCAGCATGCGGGCACTCGGGACGCTGTTCCTGGTCAAGCGCGAGGAACAAGGCACGCGTCTGAGCGTGTTGAAGTCCGCGGTGGCGGCGCATCCGCAATCGAATCCCGAGGAACAGATTCTGCGCGAAGGTCAGCAAGTGCTGATGCGCAGCGATGGCCTGGGGCCAATTGTCGCCGTCAACCCCGGCGCCGATGCCTGGACTCGCGGCATGCTGGTGGTCGACAACGCCCGCCTGGAAGATCTGGTGCGCGAACTCGGTCGTTATCGACGCGGGCATTTAGGCGTTGCACCCGAAATTGCCGACCTGCGGATCACCGGCAGCTTCCCGCTGCACGATACCGACAAAGCCCTGAGCGCCCTGCTCCCGACCTTGCCGGTGCAAATCGAACAGCACACGTCCTGGTGGGTGACGGTGGCGAAGGTTGACGCCAAACCCTGACGCTCAGGTCCCCCTGCGTGATCGTTCCCACGCTCCCGCGTGGGAACGCAGCCCGTGATGCTCTGCGTCACATCCGGAGCGTCCATTGAGGCATTCCCAAGCAGAGCATGGGAACGATCAATTGCTGAATCAAAATTATTTTCATCCAGCCCTATCACTTTTCGATTCTCGTGCGGCACCTAAGCAATTGAGAAATATTTCCATTCAGGAGCCGCTGTATGTCCCGTTTGCTAGACACCCTGTTGCGCCCCAGCTTGCTGGCCGTCGCCATAGCCCTTTGCAGCCCTTTGGCCAGCTCCCAGCTGATCGCCGCTGAACAGGCCTCCAGCGTTCGCGCCTACAACCTGCCGGCCGCGCCATTGGCCAGCACCCTGAATCAGATCGCCAGTCAGGCCGGTCTGGCGCTGTCGTTGAACCCATCGCTGGCGGCAGGCAAGACCTCGGCACCGGTGAAGGGCCAGTTCGACGCTCCCGCTGCCTTGCGTGAAGCCTTGCGCGGCACCGGCCTGCAACTGGAACAAAGCAGCGCCGGCACCTACAGCCTGGTCGCCACGCCCGAGGGCACATTGGCTTTGCCGGAAACTGCCGTCATCGGCACGCAAAACACCGAAAGCGCCTGGGGCCCGGTAGACGGCTACCTGGCGACTCGCACCGCCGCCGGCACCAAAACCGACACCTCGCTGCTCGAAGCACCGCGCTCGATTTCGGTCGTCACCCGCGAGCAGATGGACGATCGCAATGTGCAGAATCTCGATGACGCCGTGCGCTACCTGCCCGGCATCACCGCCAGCAGCTACGGCAGCGACACCCGTGCCGACTGGCTGCGCGTTCGTGGTTTTGAACCGACCCAGTTCCTCGATGGCCTGCCACTGCCTAAAGGCACGTACGCCACCCCGAAACAGGAAACCTGGAACCTCGATCGCCTGGCCCTGCTGCGCGGCCCGGCGTCCTCGGTTTACGGCCAGACCCCTCCGGGTGGCCTGCTGGACATGGTCAGCCGCCGTCCAACCGCTGAAGACAGCCACGAAATCCAGTTGCAATACGGCAACTACAACCAGCGCCAGATCAACTTCGCCAGCACTGGCAAAATCGATGACGAAGGCGAGTTTCTCTACAGCCTGAGCGGTGTGGTGCGCGACAGCGACACGCAGATCGACGACGTCGAGAACAAGCGCTACAACATTGCGCCGAGCCTGACCTGGAACATCAACGACGACACCCGGTTCACCTTGCTGACCCAGTTCACCCGCGACGATACCGGCATCACCAGCCAGTTCCTGCCGGTGCAAGGCACTAAAATCGACATGCCGTTCGGCGACATTTCCCATCACAAGAACCTGGGCGATCCGGATTGGGAATATTACGACCGCACCTACTACGCGCTAGGTTATGCGTTCGAGCATCGCTTGAACGACGTCTGGCAATTCAGGCAGAACCTGCGTTACACCAAGACGGATCTGTCGTTCCAGGCCGTCACCGTTGGCTCGTATCCGTTCACCCAGGTTGATGACGCTGGCAATGTGGGTCGCACCACCACCAGTGTCGACGAAGACATCAGCCAGTTCGCCGTGGATAACAACTTCCAGGCCGACTTCGCCACCGGCGACGTGCGTCACACCGTACTGCTGGGCCTCGATCACCAGCGCAGCAACACCAACTACCTCTCGATCTTCGGCAGCGCGCCGCCGATCAACGTCAACAACCCGATCCATGGCCTGCCGATCCAGCGTCCGGACCGCTCCACCGCGTTCTACGATTACGATCAGAAGACCTACCAGACCGGCGCCTACGTGCAGGATCAAATGGCGCTCGACCAATGGCGCCTGACCCTCGGCGGACGTGAGGACTGGGTCCACACCGGCACCAAGTTCTTCAACAAGGGCGACGCCACCAACACCGAGCGCGACAAGAATTTCAGCGGCAACGCGGCGATCAGCTATGTGTTCGACTCGGGCTTCGTGCCCTACCTGTCGTACGCCGAATCCTTCCAGCCAACGACTGGTGCTGCGGCCTCGTCCACCGAATCGTTCAAACCCACCGAAGGCAAACAGTGGGAACTGGGCATCAAGTACCAACCACCGGGCAGCAACACCTTGTTGACCGCTGCGATCTACGACCTGACCCAGAAAAACGTCTCGGTTACCACCACGGTTGCCGGTACGCCGATCACCAGCCAGACCGGTGAAGTCAAAGTCAAAGGCCTGGAGCTGGAAGCGGTTTCCGACGTGACCGAAAACCTCAAGCTGATCGCCGCGTACACCTTGGCCAAATCCGAAGTTCAAGATGGCGACTTCAAGGGCAATCGCCTGCAACTGATGCCTAACCAACAGGCGTCGCTGTGGACTGATTACACCTGGCACAACGGCGTGCTGGACGGTTTCGGCGTGGGTGGCGGTGTTCGCTACACCGGCAACACCTACGGCGACCAGGCCAACACCGAACTGGGCAAGGCTGACGCCTACACCGTGTTCGATGCCGCGGTTCATTACGACCTCGGCCGCCTGGACAACACCCTCAAAGGCGCGTCCCTGCAACTGAACGCCACCAACCTGTTCAACAAGGACTACATCTCCACGTGCGACAGTTTCTACTGCTACTACGGCGACCAGCGCAGCGTCGTCGCCAGTGCAACTTACAAGTGGTAATCGTCTGACCTGACATGCCCCACGGCCAGGCCGTCCTCTTCAGGACGGCTTTGGTATTTCTGGAGGTCTGGAAATGAAAAGTAAAACAATTCGTCGCTGGTCGGCTGTCCACACCTGGACCAGCCTGATCTGCACAGTCTTCCTGCTGATGCTCGCGCTGACCGGCTTGCCGTTGATCTTCCACCACGAGATCGACCACTTGCTGGGCGATGCCCCTGAGCTGAAAGAAATGCCGGCGGACACCCCGCACCTGAATCTGCAGCAGTTGGTTCATGCCGCCGAAAAACATCGCCCCGGCGAGGTGTTGCAGTATTTCGGTTTCGAGGACGATGAACCCAACGCCGTGCTGACCATCATGGCAGCCACCGCGGGCACCGAGCCGAACTCGTCGCACACCTTCATGCTCGACGCCCGCACGGGTGAAGCCCTGGAGACGCCATCGGCCAACGGCGGCTTCATGATGGTGATGCTGCGCCTGCACGTGGACATGTTTGCCGGCCTGCCGGGCAAGTTGCTGCTGGCGTTCATGGCCCTGATGTTTGTGGTCGCCATCATCTCCGGAACGGTGCTCTATTTGCCGTTCATGCGTCGCTTGACGTTCGCCACCGTGCGCCAGGACAAATCCACTCGTCTGCGCTGGCTTGATCTGCACAATTTGATCGGTGTGGTCACGCTGACCTGGGCGTTGGTCGTCGGTGTGACGGGCGTTATCAGCGCCTGTGCCGACCTGCTGATTGCCGCCTGGCGCAACGACAGCCTCAACGCGATGGTCGCCCCGTACCGCGACGCTCCACCGCTGACGCACCTCGCGCCGGCGACTCGCCTGCTCGACATTGCCGAGGAAGTTGCACCGGGCATGGCGCCAGACTTCATCGCCTTCCCCGGCACGCGGTTTTCCAGCGAACACCATTACGCGGTGTTCATGAAAGGCAGCACGCACCTGACGTCGCACCTGCTGACACCGGTGCTGATCGACGCGACCACCCTGCAAGTCACCGCCGTGGCGGAACGGCCGTGGTACATGGACGCCATGGGCATGTCACAACCCCTGCATTTCGGCGATTACGGCGGCATGCCGATGAAGATCCTCTGGGCGACCCTCGATGTGCTGACCATCATCGTGCTCGGCAGCGGGGTTTACCTGTGGGTGGTGCGGCGCAAAGCGGTAAAACCCGCTCTCGAACGCGAGCAGGTGAACGCATGAAGCCCAGGCAATCAAACTTCTGGAAAGTTTTCGGCACGCCGACGGTCATCGCCCTGCTCAGCGCGGCCGGGCTGTTCGCCGCGTTGCTGGGCGATGGCGTGTGGGACGCGTTGAGCTGGCTTGGCCTGGGCGTTCCCGCTTTTCTCGCGCTGCGCGGCCTGTTGCAACGCCGCTGAGCTTTTATGGGAGCGAATCCGCTCCCATCTTGAGCTCACGCAACAACGCGCTATGCTGGCCGACACTGACCCAGACCGAGACGTTGCCATGTCCGCCCCCAGCATGACCCTGTACCACAACGCTTTATCGCCCTTCGTTCGTAAAGTCATGGTGCTGCTGCACGAAACCGGTCAGACCGGTCGCGTGGCACTGCAAGATTGCGTGCTCACGCCCGTCAACCCGGACCTGACGCTCAACGAAGACAACCCGCTGGGCAAAATCCCGGCCCTGCGCCTGGCCGACGGCAACATCATCCATGACAGCCGGGTGATCCTCGATTACCTCGATCACCAACACGTCGGCAACCCGCTGATCCCGCGCGAAGGTTCGGCCCGCTGGCGGCGCCTGACCCTGGCCTCCCTGGCCGACGGGATCATGGACGCCTCGGTGATGGTGCGTTATGAGCGGGTCCTGCGCGCCCCGGAGAAACACTGGGACGAGTGGCTGGATGCCCAGCGCGACAAGATTCGTCGCGCATTGGCGCTGCTGGAAAAAGACGCGATTGCCGAGCTGACCTGCCATTTCGACGTCGCGGCGATCAGCGTTGCCTGTGCGCTGGGCTACATCGACTTGCGCCATCCGGACCTGGAATGGCGCGAGGCGAACCCGCAATTGGCGGCGTGGTATTTCGAAGTGAGCCAGCGGCCTTCGATGATCGCGACGATGCCCAAGGTTTAGATCTTCGCTGACTGTTCCGGCCTCATCGCGAGCAGGTCGAATCGTCGCACCGTCGCTCCTACAGTTTGATCGTTGGTGTACACAGAATTTGAGTCCACTGGAGATCCCCTGTAGGAGTGAGCCGGCTCCGGGCGGCGTTCCGACGATGGCACCACACCTGATCTAATGGAAACAGCTCAAAAATCAGCGTCGCCAACACCTCCCCTTCCCGCTGATCCTCCCGTAACCCGATCGACCGGCTCATTGCACCGCCCCCAAGTCAAACTCCAGTGGCTTGGCCGTCTTCTGACCGATCCCGTACCAGTCCAGCTTGCGGGTCAGCACCATGAACACGCCCAGCAACCCGAACAGCAACAGCGAGCCCATCAGCAGCGCATAGTCCTCGGCACTCAACAATACATAGAGCACGCCGTATAACGCCGCCAACCCCGCCGAAAAACTCAAGCCATGGCGCACGCTGCGCAGCACATGGCAAACATAGAACCCGATCAACAACACACAACAGGCGGACGACAACAGATACGCCAGCGCAAAACCGATGTGCTCGGACAGCGACAGCAGCAACAGGTAGAAGAAGGCCAATGCCACGCCGACCAATGCATATTGCACCGGGTGCACCGCCAGGCTTTTCAACACTTCGAACAGGAAGAAACCGGCGAACGTCAGCACGATGAACAGCAAGGCATATTTGATCGCACGATCACTCTTGAGGTACTGATCCACCGGGTCGATGAAACTCACGCCGAAGCTGCGCCCGTTGTACGCCTCGCAACCACCGCCCGACACGCAACTGTTCAGCGCTTCCTGCAAGTTGGTGGAGAAGAACGAGGTCTGCCAGTTGGCGGTGAAACCTTGATCGTTCACCTCACGCTGGGCCGGCAGAAAATTGCCGATAAAACTTGGATGGGGCCAGTTGGCAGTCAAAGACACCTGGCTGGTTTTCCCGACCGGAAGCACCTGTAACTGGCCGGTGCCCTGCAAACGCAGGTCGAATCCGAAGGCCAGTTCAGAGGCTTGTTTTGTGTCCAGCGCCGGCAGCGTCACGTGCACACCTTCCCCCAGCCAGCCCACCTGGCTGCCCGGTACGAAGTCCAGAGGCTGGCCGTTCAGGTCCAGTTTCAAGGCGTTTTCGATGCCGCGAATGTCGCTGATGCCCACCGCCAAAAACGGCTGGTCGAACTGATAATCAGCAAAGTCTTCCTTGATGCCCAATTGCGCCGGAATCGAAAAATGCCCGCTGATGTGGTTGTCCGCATGGAACAGGCGCGCCTCGTAAATACCCCGCAAGCGCAGTTCAGTCTGAATCTGGCCATCAAGCTCGAAACGCTCCGGGAGGAAATACAGGCGGCCGCGCTCCAGGCCGACCTCCTGATAGCGTTGGTTGGTTTTCTGGTTGAGCTTCCAGGTGCGCACCACTTTGCGATAGGGCACCACCATCAACGGCCCGCTCAGTTGTTGGCTGGTGCTGGAACTGCGGGCGATGTCTTCGAGCACACCGTCGCGCAGTTGCTGGCGGTCCTGGATCACGCCGTTGATCATCAAGAGCGGGATCAGTAACAACAGAATCAGAAGGGCAATCGCCCCCAGTTTTAGGGTCAGGCTTCGGTTCATGGGACTCTCCCTGTTTGGATGGGGAGAGTCTGGGATGGCTGTGTGGGGGATTTATGGGGGGAATGTGGAGATTATGTGGAGACTGGGTCGGCCCTAAGCCATGCGCAACGTCACTTCAACCCCACCGTCGACATTGCCGATGCTCAACGACCCGCCATGCAACTTGACCACTTCTTCGACAAAATTGAGACCGAGCCCGGTGCTCTTGCGCCCGCTGTCCGGGCGCGGCAATGAGTAGAACCGCTCACTCAACCTCGGCAACGCATAGTCGGGAATCGCCTCGGCCTGGTTGAACAGTTTGAACTCGATCTGCTCTCCAACCGGCTCGGCACTGAATCGCAGCAGCCCCTTGGCCGGGGTGAAATCCAGTGCGTTCTCCAGCAAATTGGCCAATGCCTGGCGCAACAAAAACGGCTCGCCAGTCAAAGCAAGACCAGCCGGAATCCGTTGCTCCACCCGCAACTGCTTGCCTTCGATCCGCGCCGCCTGGGCCTTCAACAATTCATCCACCAACCCGGCCAGCGACACCTCTACACGCTCTTCCAGCCCCTGACGCTGCTCGACCTGAGCCAGGTTCAACAGCCGTTCAATCAACTGCTGCATCCGCACACTTTCACTGTCGATATTGCTGACGAACCGCTGCTGCTGGGCCAATGGCATTTCACCTTGCAGCAATTCCGCCGCACCGCGAATCGCCGCCAACGGGCTCTTCAACTCATGAGTCAGGGTGTGCACATAACGCTCGACATAGGCTTTGCCTTCGAGCTGCGTGCGCATCTGTTCCACCGCTGTCGCCAGTTGCTCCAGTTCACCGCCGCGATAGTGTGGAACCTCGACCCGTCGGCCTTCACTCACCGCTTGTGCATAAGCCGTCAACCGTCGCAACGCTGCGCTCAACCACCACGACAACAACGCACCAAACACCAGGCCGAGACCGATCAGCCCGGCGCCATAGGCCAGCAATCGTCGCTCGGTACGATCGACATAAGGCTGCAACGAACTGTTGGGCTTGGCCACGGTGACTACGCCGATGATCTGGCCGTTGTCGCGGATCGGCGCGCCGACGTGCATCACCGAGGAGGTTGCATCGTTCGGATCACTGCGCGTGGAGCGTGCACCGTATTCGCCGCGCAGGGTCAGGTAGACATCGTTCCAGCGTGAGTAATCCTGCCCCACCGCCATGCCGCTGGAGTCCAGCACCACAATGCCCTTGGCATCGGTGACGTAGATGCGATGGTTGACCTGATTTTTCGGCAAGCCCCAGATGCTCGCCTTCGGTTGCCGCTCGCCGTACGCCTTGAGCAGCTGCGGCCAGCGATTCTGGTTGAGGGTGCCGGCCTTGAAGTCATCGCGCAGGATTTCGGCCATCAGGTTGGCGGTGTCGACCAGGGTTTCTTCGGTGGACTGGCGCACACCGGGGCGGATTTCCTCCATCACGGTGTTGAGCACGAAATAACCGGTCAGGCCGATGAACAGTACGTAGACCAGGAAAATCCGGATTCCCAGCGGCATCAGCTGTGCCCCGGGCTGTAGCTGTAGCCGAGGCCGCGATGGGTCTGGATCGGCTCGGCGTCCGCCCGCACCAGACGCAATTTGGCGCGCACGCTCTTGATGTGGCTGTCGATACTGCGCTCGTAACCGGCATCGGCGGCGATGCCCAGTGCATCCAGCAATTGCTCGCGGCTGAACACCCGCTCGGGTTGTTCCAGCAGGCATTGCAGCAAGCGGAATTCGTGGCGGGTCAGGCTCAGCGCTTGGCCACGGTAATTGATTTGCACCCGTTCGCTGTCGATGCGGAACAGCGCCGATGGGACCTCGGCCACCGCTCTTGGGGCCATGCGTTTTAGAATCGCCCGGACCCGAGCGGCCACTTCTCGTGGGCTGAACGGTTTAACCACGTAATCGTCGGCACCGATTTCCAGACCCACCACACGATCGATTTCGGCATCGCGGGCACTGAGAAAAATCACCGGCACATCGCTGAAACGGCGCAATTGCTTGCAGGTCTCAAAGCCGCTGATGTCCGGCAAACCGATGTCGAGAATGATCAAATCGGCCGGCGTGGCGCGCTGATGGTCCAGCGCTGCCGCGCCAAGGCTCAGCCAGGTCGTGGTGAAGCCCTCACCCTGCAACGCGAAAATCAGGGTGTCGGCAATCGCCGCTTCGTCTTCGACAATCAAGATATGAGGCATGGCGTCCTGGCCCGGCAAAGATGTGGGCGAACGGTGCCCCAAGGCTCACGACACGTCAATCGGACCAACTGAAATCAGCAGTCGGGTTTGTCGGCGGTAAAACGGCGTGCCGGGTTCACCGCCGCGCCGAACTCACGCAAGGCTTTGGCGCCGATCAACAAAGGGTAGTTGAAGCTGCTGCGGTCAGTCAGGTTGACCTCCACGGTGCGCTTGACGTTGCCCAGGCACAGTTCCAGATCGACCACCGGGCGCTTGGAGGGCTCGACCACGTCAGTGTCGTCCTCTTCCTCGGAGCGCGTCTTGATTTTGCTGATCCGCGCGACCTTGTGTTCGTAGACCTTGTTGCTCGCATCCTTGGTGGCGAGGCGGAAACGCACCCATTCTTCCCCATCACGGGTAAAGGTTTCGATGTCCCGGGCCGACAGCGACGCGGTCAGGGCACCGGTGTCCATCTTGGCCTTGAGCACCTCGCCACCGATTTCCGGCAGCGCGATGTATTCGTAACGCCCGTACAGGGTCGGCTCGGCGGCCAGGACTGGCAGGGCCACAAGGGAAAGCAGTGCGAGGAGGGATTTCACGTAATGGGCTTCCTTGAGGAGTGGGCAGCGGCATTTTAGACCGTCAGCGAGCAATTCGTTCGTTCCTGAGATCGCATCGCGAGCAAGCTCGGCTCCTACAGTGGATTGGGGGTACGCAACGAAACCTTGTGGGAGCCGAGCTTGCTCGCGATGGGGCCGGATCAATCAGCACAACAGCTTGGCAGATCCAATTTCGCTCAAGCATATCGGGCCAATCGTGAAACATTCGTCACCGCCGATTTGGCCTGTCGCCCGAAGCTGCTTATCATGGCGCGCCCAAAGGATTCCAAGAGTTACTTATGCGCCGCCTGCTCACCGGCTGTTTCGTTACCCTGCTGCTGTTGCTCAACACCTTGGTCCTGATCGGACCGATGATGGTGTTTGCCCTGCTCAAACTGGTCCTGTCCGGACGCTTTCGCGATTACGCCTCCTGGGTGGTGATGTGGATTGCCGAAACCTGGGCCGAAATCGACAAGCTGATCTTTCGCCTGTGCATCCCCACGCAATGGGACATTCGGGGCGGCAATGACCTGCGCATCGACACCTCTTACCTGGTGATCAGCAATCATCAATCCTGGGTCGATATCCCGGCATTGATCCAGACACTGAATCGCCGCACGCCGTTCTTCAAATTCTTCCTCAAGAAAGAGCTGATCTGGGTGCCGTTCCTGGGGTTGGCGTGGTGGGCGCTGGATTATCCGTTCATGAAGCGCTACACCAAGGCCTTCCTGGCCAAGCATCCGGAACTGGCCGGCAAGGATCTGGAGATCACCAAAGCGGCATGCGAGTTGTACAAGCGTCAGCCGGTTACAGTGGTCAATTACCTGGAAGGCACTCGCTATACCGCAGCAAAAAGTGCCCAGCAGCCATCACCCTTCACTCACCTGCTGCGCCCCAAGGCCGGCGGGGTGGCGTTTGTGCTGGCAGCGATGGGTGAACAGCTGGACGCCATCCTGGATGTGACGGTGGTGTACCCGCAACCGACGATTCCGGGGTTCTGGGATTTGATCAGCGGTGGCGTGCCGAGGGTCATCATCGACATCAAGACCCGCGAACTCGACCCGGCGTTGTGGCAGGGTGATTACGAAAACGATCCGCTGTTTCGCGAAACCATCCAGAACTGGGTCAACCAGCTCTGGATCGAAAAGGACCAGCGCATCGATGCCTTGCGCGCCGAACGCCGCTGAATCAGGTACCGGTGCCTGCGCCCCAGATCCCGCCCAGGTTTGTCAGCAACGACCCGCCGACGCCCTGCTGACCAAAAAATTGCAGAAGCACGGGGGCAAACAGGCCGATCATGCCAGTGTCCATGCCCAACGCGCTGAAGGCACTGTTCAGGTCGTTGGTGTTATTCACGTTGCCCAAGACGTTGCCCAGACCTGCCGCTTGACCGGACGAGCCAAGCAAGCCGCTGAGGACACCCAGTTCACCGCCACCGGACAGTAAGTCGATTCCGGGCACGCTTTTGGACAACTCCGAGTAGTCGGTCGAACTCAATTGATTCTTCGCCAGACCGAGCATCGCCCCGGCACCGCCAATGGCTTGTTCTGGCGTCACGTTTAACTGGCTGAGGGCACTCAGCAGACCGGCCGTCTGCGCGGTCGTCGCAGTCGGCGCGGACGCGGCGGCGTCATCGGCCTGCGTGCCGGAAAGGGCATTGGCCGCATCGAACAGGCTGAACTGAGCAAAGACCGGACTGGCCGCCAGACACATCAGCGAAGCCAGTGCAAAACCGCGTGAAATCTTCATCCAGACATCCTCATGTGCCATGAAAACCACCCGGCAATGGGCGGCGAAAAACTGTGGTTTGGACTGGCATCCCGGGGGATTGTTCCAAGCCTTGGCGATCCCCTGACGAACAGTCGAAAAAGAATGCACCGGCGCTGCATCCAGTCTGGCCCCGCCCGCGTATATCAAGCACGGACAGACAATCCTGGCCGATTCCCTTCACGAGGATCATCACCATGAAACACACATCGATCAAAACGCCGTTGATTGCCAGCCTGCTGACCCTGGCCCTTGGTGGCGGACTCGTCCTGAACACCGTGCAAGCGGCAGACACGAGCCACTCTGTTATCGTCGGCGGCCAAAGCATGATGCAGAGCAAGGACATTATCGATAACGCGGTGAACTCCGCCGACCACACCACCCTGGTCGCCGCCGTGAAAGCCGCAGGCTTAGTGGAGACCCTCAAAGGCAAAGGTCCGTTTACCGTGTTCGCCCCGGTCAACTCGGCCTTCACCGCGCTGCCCGCCGGGACGGTCGACACGTTGCTCAAACCTGAAAACAAAGCCGCGTTGAGCAAACTCCTGACCTACCACGTGGTCGCCGGCACGCTCGACATGAAGACCCTCGCCGAGAAGATCAGGGCCGGCGGCGGCAAGACCGAGCTCACCACCGTTGCCGGCGGCAAGCTCTGGGCGACGATGAACGGCCCGCACAACATCACCATCAAGGATGAAAAAGGTGACGTCGCCGACATCACCACCTACGACGTATACCAGTCCAACGGCGTGATTCAGGTCATCGACAAAGTGCTGATGCCGAAAAGCTGAGCCATACCGCCGACCCCGTCCATCGGGGTCGGCGGGTCTTTCGAGGTGTCCGGCCGTGAATGGAACAACCGCACGCAGTGAACTAACCTCTGCCTGCAACCGGCCCCGCACGCAGCCCACCACCGCACCCTCGACTGTCTGGAGAACTGCTATTTCCACCGCCGACGCCGATCAGCTCAGGCAGTTGTTGGCCCAGTGTTCACTGGGTGACCGCCGCGCTTTCGAGACGCTTTACCGCAGCGTCGGCCCACGGCTGCATGGCGTAGCGCTGCGTTTCATGGGGCGGCCGGATCTAGCTGAAGAAGTGCTGCAGGAAAGCTTCGTGCGCATCTGGAACAACGCCTCGCGCTACGAGGCGCATCTGTCGGCACCGCTGACCTGGATGATCAACATCACCCGTCATCAGGCGATCGATCAGTTGCGCAAACACCGCGACCGGCCGTTGAGTGACCTTGAAGAACAGGCGCTGGTGGATGAAAGCCCATCGGCCCACGAACAACTCAGCAGTGCCCGTGAGGCCAACGCCTTGAACCGCTGCCTGGAAAGCCTCGACGGCATGCAGCGTCAATCGATCACCGTGGCTTACTTTCAGGGGTTGTCCTGCTCTGAGCTCGCCGAACACCTGGCCGCGCCGTTGGGCTCGGTGAAATCCTGGATCCGCCGCGGTATGGAGCGACTGCGCAGGTGCCTTGAATCATGAACTATCAAACCCCGACCCTGCGCCGCGCCCTCGCCGCCGATTACGCCATTGGCTTGATGCCCTCTGCCGCTCGTCGGCGTTTCGAACAGCTGTTGCTGGAAGACGCGGCGCTTCGTGCGGAATTAGCGCAGTGGCAGGAAAGCCTGGCCAGTTTGACCGAAGCGCTGCCCGAGCAGCCGGTGCCAGATCGGGTATGGCAGGGAATTACGGCGCGGATTGAGCCGCAAGTGCTGCACATGCCGGAAAAACGTCAGTTCTGGAGCTGGTTACGAGTGACGGCGGCGGTTTGCTCGCTGGTGATCGCCGTGACGTTGGGTGTGATTTATAACCGCGACAGTGCGCGCTACAGCGCCACGCTGCTGACTGCCGACGCGCAGCCTGCGCTGAAGGTTGAAGCGCATGAGGATTATTTGAACGTTGAGCCGCTGACGCTGGCAGCGGTTGATCCGGGGCGAAGTCTGGAGCTGTGGGCGATTCCAGCGGATGGCAAGCCGATTTCCCTTGGGGTAATTCCGGCGGGCGGTAAAGGCAAGGTTGAACTGAGCGACGTGCAGAAGGCGCTGATTGGCAAACCGATTGCGTTGGCGGTCAGTCTTGAGCCGAAGGGTGGTTCGCCGACGGGGCAACCAACGGGACCCGTTCTATATCAAGGAGCGTTGGCGGCCCTTTAATGATCGTTCCCACGCTCCGCGTGGGGAATGCAGCCCGGGACGCTCCGCGTCCCAAAGCGTGACGCAGAGCGTCACAGGAGGCGTTACCACGCAGAGCGTGGGAACGATCATCTCAGCCATAAAAAACGGCGACCCGAAGGTCGCCGTTTTGTTTTGCGTGGAGGCTTACGCCGCGCTGAACAGTTTGTGCGGATCGATCACAAATTTCTTCGGCACGCCCGCATCGAACTCGCCATAACCACGTGGCGCGTCGTCCAGGCTGATGACTTCAACACCGACGATATCGGCAATGTGGATACGGTCCCACATGATCGCCTGCATCAGTTGGCGGTTGTACTTCATCACCGGCGTCTGGCCAGTGTGGAAGCTGTGGGATTTGGCCCAGCCCAGACCGAAGCGGATGCTCAGGCTGCCCATTTTTGCGGCGGCATCGACAGCGCCCGGATCTTCCGTCACGTACAGGCCCGGAATACCGATCTTGCCAGCAACACGCACGACGCCCATCAACGAGTTGAGCACGGTGGCCGGAGCCTCGTGTTTCACGCCGTCATGGCCATGACCGCGGGCTTCGAAGCCGACGGCGTCGACGGCGCAATCCACTTCCGGTTCGCCCAGCAATGCAGCGATTTGTTCGTGCAGCGGGGTGTCCAGGGACAGGTCGGCGATTTCAAAACCTTGAGCCTTGGCATGCGCCAGGCGAACGGTGTTGACGTCACCGATGATTACCACCGCAGCACCCAGCAGGCGAGCAGAAGCCGCCGCGGCCAGGCCGACCGGGCCGGCACCGGCGATGTACACGGTGCTGCCTGGGCCGACACCGGCCGTCACGGCGCCGTGGTAACCGGTCGGCAGGATGTCTGAGAGGCAAGTCAGGTCGCGGATTTTTTCCATCGCGCGATCGCGATCCGGCAGTTTCAACAAGTTGAAGTCGGCGTACGGCACCATCGCGTATTCGGCCTGGCCGCCGGTCCAGTCGCCCATGTCGACATAACCATAAGCACCGCCTGGACGGGCCGGGTTAACGCTGAGGCAGACACCGGTGTGCATTTCCTTGCAGGAACGGCAGCGCCCGCAAGCCACGTTGAACGGTACGGAAACCAGGTCGCCGATCTGCAGGTTCTCGACGTCGCTGCCCTTCTCGATGACTTCGCCAGTGATTTCGTGGCCCAGCACCAAACCGGTCTGAGCGGTGGTACGGCCGCGCACCATGTGCTGGTCGGAACCACAGATGTTGGTGGACACCACACGCAGGATGACAGCGTGATTAATCTTCCTGCCGCGCGGGTCCTGCATTTTTGGATAGTCGATTTTCTGTATTTCGACTTTGCCATTGCCGAGATACACCACACCACGATTGCCAGACATGCTTTCACCTCGCTGTTGTTTTTATGTAGCGGTCGCGTCGCCATGGGTCGGCGGCGCGTTGATTGCTCGGGTTATTGCTGTTTGTCTTACGTTGTCTGTTTTGGCCTCATCGCGGGCAAGCCCGCTCCCACAGTGGATCTGGGTGGGCCCAAGGTTTGTGAACGACCCAAACCCTGTGGGAGCGGGCTTGCCCGCGATGGCGATCTAAAGAACGACGGTGCGATTGGCGTTCAAAAACACCCGCCGCTCAATGTGATAACCCACGGCCCGGGCCAGGGTCAGCCCTTCGATATCCCGCCCCTTGGCGATCAGATCTTCCGGGTAATGACTGTGATCAACAGCCTCCACGCCCTGGGCAATGATCGGCCCTTCGTCCAGGTCGTTGTTGATGTAATGCGCCGTCGCGCCGACCAGTTTCACGCCCTTGTTGTAGGCCTGGTGATAAGGCTTGGCGCCTTTGAAACCGGGCAGCAGGGAGTGATGAATGTTGATCGCCTTGCCATCGAGCTTGCGGCACAGCTCCGGGGACAACACCTGCATGTAGCGGGCGAGAATCACCAGTTCGGCGCCGGACTCTTCGATCACCTGCCAGACCTGACGCTCCTGTGACGGCTTGTCGTTCGGGTCCAGCGGGAAGTGGTAGTACGGAATCTGGTGCCAGTCGGCCAGCGGCTTGAGGTCCGGGTGATTGGAGACCACGGCGACCACGTCCATCGACAACTGGCCAATGCGTTGGCGATAGAGCAAATCGTTGAGGCAGTGATCGGCCTTGGAGACCATGATCACCACTTTCGGTCGATGGTGCGGCGGTATCAGCTCGAAGAGCATGCCGAAGGCGTCACCGCGCTCGACAAGACCTGCGCGAAACGACTGTTCATCGAAGCCGTCGGGCTGGCGAAACTCCACACGAATGAAAAAACGGCCCGAGAGCCGGTCATCAAAGGAATGGTGTTCGGTGACGTAGCAGCCCTGCTCGAACAGAAAGCGGGTCACCGCGTCCACGGTGCCGAGCATGCTTGGGCAGTCGGCGGTCAGAATCCATGTGTCTGGGGCGCGGCTCATAGTGCGGTGACTCCTTTTTGTGGGCAACCTGGCCCGTGTAGCAGCTGCCGAAGGCTGCGTTCGGCGACGAAGTCGTCGTAAACCCTGAATCCCGGATCCGTCTGAAAAAATACTGCCGCAAGTTTCACGACGACTTCGTCGCCGAACGCAGCCTGCGGCAGCTGCTACAGGGAGTTCAGCGTTCTTCAGGCCTGAACACTAAGCCCGTATTCGGCCGCCGCATCCTGCAACCACAACCACCAGTAATCCGAGAAACTGCGACGGATCAGCAGTTCCCAGGTGTCTTCGGCGGTATGACGGATTACCAGTTGCGACTTGGCGAACACGGTGCCGACAGCCTTGCCCACCGGGAAGCTGTTGGGGTGCACGTCGTAGCTGGTGGATTTCATCAGCACCTGACGTACGTTCGGGCCGCTCAGTTCAAGAATCTGCTGGCCGCCGCTGACGTTGGTGATTGCGATGTGCAGGTCACCCAGCGCTTCACGCAATTTTTTCTCGGCGGCGAATTCTTCACCGGTCGGGACGATCAGCAGCCACTCATCCGGCCCCATCCATTGCAGGCTGGTTTCGCCTTTGATGATGACGCTCAGTGCGCCCGGCAGTTCGATGCCCAGCGCCTTGTGTACGCCAGCGGCAAACGCGGCGTCATGGCCATCACCACGAATAGTCAGATGGCCGAGGAGTTTTTTCTCACGCACGGTCACGCCGGCATTTTTACGGCCCTTGCCCACCAGGCTTTGCAGGCCTGCGTGATGCAGCGACGACTCGGCCTTGGCCCCAGTGGTCGGGCGTTGTTGGTAAACATTGGCTGCGGTCATAAAGCACCTGTTCCTGAATTCAATTTCCTGTGGGAGCGTGGCTTGCCCGCGATGGGAGCAACTCGGTCTGCCTGTGGCACCGCGTTATCGTTCATCGCGGGCAAGCCCGCTCCCACAGGGGACTGTGGTGTTACACGTTCTGGCGATCGCCTTTCGGATCGAAGAACACCGAAGAAACGATTTCCGCCTCGATCACGCTGCCATCGGCCAGCGGTGCGAACACTCGCTCACCGATGCGCTTCAAGCCGCCCTTCACCACGCCCATGGCAAACGAATAGCCGAGGGAGTTGTGCAAGTAGCTGGAGGTGACGTGACCGACCATGGTCATCGGGATCGCCTGCTTGGTGTTGAACACCAGTTGCGCACCTTCCGGCAGCCATTTGGTTGGATCGATCGGCTTCAGGCCCACCAGTTGCTTGCGTTGATCACGCACGCAGTCTTCGCGGTTCATGCCACGCTGGCCAATCCACGAGAACGGTTTGGTGCGACCGACACACCAGCCCATGTTCAAGTCGTCCGGGGTCATCGAGCCGTCAGTGTCCTGACCGACGATGATGAAGCCCTTCTCGGCCCGCAGGATGTGCATGGTCTCGGTGCCGTACGGCGTCAGGTTGTATTGCTTGCCGGCCTCGACGATTTTCTCGAGCACGCCCATGGCGTAGTCGGCTTGTACGTTGACTTCGTAGGACAGCTCACCGGTAAACGAAATCCGGAACACCCGCGCAGGAACACCGCCGACCAGACCTTCTTTCCAGGTCATGAACGGGAACGCTTCGTTGCTCAGGTCGATGTCGGTGACGTCGCTGAGCAGCTTGCGGCTGTTCGGCCCGGACAGGGTCATGGTTGCCCAGTGATCCGTCACGGAAGTGAAGTACACCTTCAGCTCCGGCCATTCGGTCTGGTGGTAGATTTCCAGCCATTGCAGCACGCGTGCAGCGCCGCCGGTGGTGGTGGTCATCACGAAATGGTTGTCGGCGAGACAAGCGGTTACGCCGTCGTCGAAGACCATGCCGTCCTCTTTGCACATCAGGCCGTAACGCGCCTTGCCCACATCGAGCTTGGTCCAGGCGTTGGTGTAGATGCGGTTGAGGAACTCACGGCAATCCGGGCCCTGAATGTCGATTTTGCCCAGGGTCGAGGCGTCCAGCAGGCCGACGCTGTCGCGCACGGCTTTGCATTCGCGTTTCACGGCGGCGTGAATGTCTTCACCGTTTTTCGGGAAGTACCAGGGCGTTTCCACTGACCGACATCTTCAAATTCAGCGCCGTTTTTCACGTGCCAGTGATGCAGCGCGGTGTGACGGACCGGTTCGAAGATGTGCCCACAGTGACGACCGGCCACGGCGCCAAAAGTCACCGGCGTGTAGTTCGGGCGGAACATGGTGGTGCCCATCTGCGGGATGGTCACGTTCAGCGAACGGGCGGCGATGGCCAGGCCGTTGACGTTGCCGAGCTTGCCCTGGTCCGTACCGAAGCCCAGTGCGGTGTAGCGCTTGACGTGTTCAACCGACTCGAAACCTTCGCGGGTCGCCAGTTCGATGGCGGCAGCGGTGACGTCGTTTTGCAGGTCGACGAATTGCTTCGGCGCCCGTGCGGTGTTTTTTTCGTGCGGCACCTGGAACAGCGCCAGTGTTGGCTCTTCCAGACGGCTCAGGGCTTTGGGCAGTACGCCTTCGACCATTTGGAACCCGGCTTCGGCAGCGGCGCGAGCGCCCCCTTCAAAACCGTCGGCCAGGGAATCGCCAAGGCCGTAGACGCCGTTGATGCCACCGACGCACACGCGTTTTTGCGGTGCTTCGCCCGGTACGAAACCGAGAATGTCTTCACGCCAGATCGGTTTGCCACCCAGGTGCGAAGCCAGGTGAACCACCGGGCTGTAACCGCCGGAGCTGGCTACGATGTCGCAATCGAGCCACTCGCCAGGGCTGGTCACGGCGTGAGCTTTCACATCAATCGCCGCCACGCGAGCAGCGGTCACGTGCTTGCTGCCACGGGCTTCGATCACGGCGCTGCCGGTGAGGATGCGAATGCCTTTGGCGCGGGCTTCTTCCACCAGTGCGCCACGCGGGTTGCTGCGGGCGTCGGCGATGGCCACCACTTGCAGGCTGGCGTCGAGCCAATCCAGAGCAACGCGGTAGGCGTGATCGTTGTTGGTCGACAGCACCAGTTTTTTGCCCGGTGCCACGCCGTAGCGACGTACGTAGGTCGACACAGCGCCGGCGAGCATGTTGCCCGGCACGTCGTTGTTGCCGTAAACCAGTGGACGTTCGTGAGCGCCGGTCGCGAGAACGACACGCTTGGCGCGAACACGGTGGATGCGCTGGCGGACCTGGCCAATCGGTGCGCGATCGCCGAGGTGATCGGTCAGGCGCTCGTGAATGGTCAGGAAGTTATGGTCGTGGTAACCGTTGACCGTGGCGCGCGGCAACAGCAGCACGTCCGGGGTGTCCTTGAGCTCGGCGATGACGCTGGCGATCCATTCGGCAGCAGGCTTGCCGTCGAGGCTTTCACGGGAATCGAGCAGGCTGCCGCCGAACTCTTCCTGCTCATCAGCGAGGATCACACGGGCACCGCTGCGCGCGGCAGCGAGTGCAGCGGCCAGGCCAGCGGGGCCGCCGCCGACGATCAGCACGTCGCAGTGCTGGTTCATGTAGTCGTAGGTGTCCGGATCGTTCTCGGTCGGCGAGCGGCCAAGACCGGCGGCCTTACGAATGTACTTCTCGTAAGTCATCCAGAACGATTGCGGGTACATGAAGGTTTTGTAGTAGAAGCCCGGCGGCATCAGCTTGCCGCCGACCTTGCCGAGAATCCCCATCATGTCGTTGTTCACGCTCGGCCAACCGTTGGTGCTGGTGGCGACCAGGCCCTGGTACAGCGCCTGTTGCGTGGCGCGCACGTTCGGAATCTGCGTAGCTTCGGTCGCGCCGATTTGCAGCACGGCGTTCGGCTCTTCGGCGCCGGCAGCGAAGATGCCGCGCGGACGGGAATACTTGAAGCTGCGACCGATGATATCCACACCGTTGGCCAGCAGGGCTGCGGCCAGCGAGTCGCCTTCAAAGCCTTTGTAGCTCTGGCCGTTGAAGGTGAAGCTCAGGACTTTGTTGCGGTCGATCCGTCCACCGTTGGACAGGCGATTGATCTGGCTCATACCTTCGCTCCCAGAGCCTGCGCGGCCGCTTTCGGACTTTCAGTCTTGTCGGTGAACTGCGGCTTCGTGCCGATCTTGTAGGTTTCCAGAATCTCGTAGGTCACGGTGTCGCGGGTGACGTTGAAGTACTGACGGCAACCGGCAACGTGATCCCACAGTTCGTGGTGCAGACCGCGAGGGTTATCGCGGAAGAACATGTAGTCGCCCCACTCCTCGTCGGTGCAGGTGGTCGGGTCCAGTGGACGCGGGATGTGCGCCTGGCCGGATGCATGAAATTCCTCTTCGGAGCGCAACTCGCCGCAGTGAGGACAGAAGATATGCAACATGGGGATTTCTCCTATCAAGCGCCGTGAAAACGTAGCGAGCGAAGGCAAGACAAGGCAAAAACAGGCGAGAAAGCGGAGCTTAGTTTACTAAGTGAGCATTTCGAGCCTGTTTTTAACGCCGTATTGCCGAGCGCAGTAGTTTTCATGGGGCCTTTGTTAGTGGGCAACCGCAGCAGCGCCGTGTTCATCGATCAACGCACCGTTGTGGAAACGGTCGATGGAGAAAGGTGCGGCCAATGGGTGCATTTCACCCTTGGCCAGGCTTGCGGCAAACACGTTGCCCGAGCCAGGTGTCGCTTTGAAGCCGCCGGTGCCCCAACCGCAGTTGAAGAACATGTTCGGTACCGGGGTTTTCGAAATGATCGGGCAGGCATCCGGCGTGGTGTCGACGATGCCGCCCCACTGACGGTTCATGCGTACGCGGGACAAGACCGGGAACATCTCGACGATGGCCTGGATGGTGTGTTCGATCACCGGGTACGAACCGCGCTGGCCGTAGCCGTTGTAGCCGTCGATACCGGCGCCGATCACCAGGTCGCCCTTGTCGGACTGGCTGATGTAACCGTGCACGGCGTTGGACATGATCACGCTGTCGATAATCGGCTTGATCGGCTCGGACACCAGCGCTTGCAGCGGGTGGGATTCGATCGGCAGACGGAAACCGGCGAGTTTGGCCATGTGCCCGGAGTTACCGGCGGTGACCACGCCGACGCGCTTGGCGCCGATGAAGCCCTTGTTGGTTTCAACACCGATGCACACGCCGTTTTCCTTGCGGAAACCGATCACTTCGGTCTGCTGGATCAGGTCCACGCCCAAGGCGTCGGCGGCACGGGCAAAGCCCCACGCCACGGCATCGTGACGGGCCACGCCACCGCGACGCTGGACGGTGGCGCCCATCACCGGGTAGCGGGTGTTTTTCGAGCAGTCGAGGTACGGAATCTCGTCGGCCACTTGTTTGGCATCGAGCAGTTCACCGTCCACGCCGTTGAGGCGGTTGGCGCTGACGCGACGCTCGGAATCACGGATGTCTTGCAGGGTGTGGCACAGGTTGTAAACGCCACGCTGGGAGAACATCACGTTGTAGTTCAGGTCCTGGGACAGGCCTTCCCACAGCTTCATTGCGTGTTCGTACAGGTGCGCCGACTCGTCCCACAGGTAGTTGGAGCGAACGATGGTGGTGTTGCGCGCGGTGTTACCGCCACCCAGCCAGCCCTTTTCGACCACGGCCACGTTGGTGATGCCGTGTTCCTTGGCCAGGTAGTAGGCGGTCGCCAGACCATGCCCGCCACCGCCGACGATGACCACGTCATAGACCTTTTTAGGGGTCGGCGTGCGCCACATTTTCTGCCAGTTTTCGTGATGGCTGAGGGAGTGTTTGAAGAGGCCGAAGCCCGAGTAGCGTTGCATAGTCATTTACTCCAAAACCGCGCTCAGCGATAAACCGGGAAGTCCGCGCACAGTGCCGACACTTGCTGGGCAACATTGGCCTCGACATCGGCATCGCCGAGGTTGTCGAGGATGTCGCAAATCCAGCCGGCCAGCGTGACGCACTGGGTCACCTTGAAGCCGCGCGTGGTCACCGCCGGGGTGCCAATGCGCAGGCCGGAGGTGACGAACGGCGACTGTGGATCGTTCGGGACAGCGTTCTTGTTGACCGTGATGTGGGCGCGACCGAGTGCTGCGTCCGCCTCTTTGCCGGTGAGGCCCTGACGGATCAGGCTGACCAGGAACAGGTGGTTATCGGTGCCGCCGGACACTACATCGTAGCCGCGTTTGATAAACACGCCGGCCATGGCCTGGGCGTTGTCGATCACTTGTTGCTGGTAAACCTTGAAGCCTGGTTCCAGCGCTTCCTTGAAGCACACCGCTTTACCGGCGATGACGTGCATCAGCGGGCCGCCCTGGGCACCCGGGAATACTGCGGCGTTGAGCTTTTTCTCGATTTCTTCGTTGGCCTTGGCCAGGATCAGGCCGCCACGTGGACCGCGCAGGGTCTTGTGGGTAGTGGTGGTGACCACGTCGGCGTACGGCAGCGGGTTCGGGTACAGACCGGCGGCGACCAGACCAGCGACGTGGGCCATGTCGACGAACAGCAGTGCACCGACCTTGTCGGCGATCTGACGGAAGCGTGGGAAGTCGAGGGTCTTGGAGTAGGCCGAGAAGCCGGCAACGATCATCTTCGGCTTGCACTCGACGGCCAGACGCTCGACTTCGTCGTAGTCAATCAGACCGGTTTTGGTGTCGATGCCGTACTGCACGGCGTTGTACAGCTTGCCCGAGGACGACACTTTGGCGCCGTGGGTCAGGTGACCGCCATGGGCCAGGCTCATGCCCAGAATGGTGTCGCCAGCCTGAATCAAGGCCAGGTACACGGCGCTGTTGGCCGAGGAACCGGAGTGCGGCTGCACGTTGGCGTAATCAGCGCCGAACAACTGCTTGGCGCGCTCGATGGCCAGGGCTTCAACCTTGTCCACGTGCTCGCAGCCACCGTAGTAGCGCTTGCCCGGATAACCTTCGGCGTATTTGTTGGTCAGGCCGCTGCCTTGCGCTTCCATGACGCGCTTGCTGGTGTAGTTCTCCGACGCGATCAGCTCGATGTGATCTTCCTGACGTTGCTCCTCGGCATTCATCGCCGCCAGCAGTGCATCGTCGTAACCCTGGATCTGGTCTTGCTTGCTGAACATCGCGTCTCTCCCAGCGGCATCTGTGCGCCATTCGTCTCGGTAAGGCACTGGCATGACGGCAGTGCCCTTTGATGCCGATGGTATGACCGGCGCAGACAGGTCAAATGCCTACGGACGCCACGCAAAGGTGCGTTTACGACATAAGCCGAAATGCCTGACCGGACACAATCTTCAAACTTGAAAGAATCCCCTGTGGGAGCGGGCTTGCCCGCGATAGCAGTGTGTCAGTCGGCATCATTGCTGGACCTGACTTCGCCATCGCGGGCAAGCCCGCTCCCACAGGAGTCAGGCAGCGATCTGACGGACAAGTAGCAGCAGGAAAAAATGCACGGGATATAGCGCATACGCCCAGCGGCGCATGGGCGGTGGTTTTACGCCTTTTGCGTGTCGCAACAGGACCAGCCCCAACCATGGCGCAATCAGACAAGCAACAATACCGGGGATGGCCGCGCTGTTGCCCAGCCGGGCGGCGTAATACAGCGTGTGCCATTCGTTGGCCGCCAGGCAGACCAGTCCCGGCAACAGCGCAAAATACCAGGGCCGCCGGATCACCAGCAGCATCGCCAACGGCAATAGCACACCGAAGAAGCCGAACATCAACCGTTGCCAGAACAGCATCGCCACCAGCAATGCAGCAGCGGCCAACAGTCGCGATTGCAGCGTCTGGTGCTGCCAGCCACGCGCCACCAACAGGCCCAGGGCCAGCGTGGGCAACACGTTCAAGGTGTCGGGATCAGGAATGAACATTCGGTAAGGAATTTCGCTGATCGCACTGAACAGCAGCAACCAGCCGAAATATCGCCATTGACCTTGCGTCGTCGCCACGTCGGTTCGCGACAGGTTCACGGCCATCGCCAGACAAAACCACGGAAACGCCAGCCGTCCCGGGACATACAGCAAATCGACGGAGTAACCGACATATCGCAGGTGATCGATCACCATGCTCAGCAGCGCCAGCCACTTGAGCAGATCCAGTGCCCCATCCCGTTGACTCATGTGCATAATTGCCCGTCGTCTTTGTATTTTTCTGTCAGACACATCGCGTGTGCTCCCCGGATGATCTTCGGTAAAGTGCGCACCATCATTGACCACGAGACGCTTCACCATAAGCGCCTCGACCACGGAAAGCAGGGCCATGACCGATAAGAGCCAACAATTCGCCAGCGACAACTATTCCGGTATCTGCCCTGAAGCCTGGGCGGCCATGGAACAGGCCAACCACGGCCACCAGCGTGCTTACGGCGACGATGAATGGACCGCTCGCGCGTCCGACGATTTCCGCAAACTGTTCGAAACCGACTGCGAAGTATTCTTCGCCTTCAACGGCACCGCCGCCAACTCGTTGGCCCTGTCGTCGCTGTGCCAGAGTTACCACAGCGTGATCTGCTCGGAAACCGCCCACGTTGAAACCGACGAATGCGGCGCACCGGAATTCTTCTCCAACGGTTCCAAGCTGCTCATCGCCCGCACCGAAAACGGCAAGCTGACCCCGGAATCGATCCGCGAAGTGGCCCTCAAGCGCCAGGACATCCACTACCCGAAACCGCGCGTCGTGACCCTGACCCAGGCGACGGAAGTGGGCAGCGTCTACACCCCGGACGAAATCCGCGCCATCAGCGCCACCTGCAAGGAACTGGGCCTGAACCTGCACATGGACGGTGCGCGTTTCTCCAACGCCTGCGCGTTCCTTGGCTGCTCTCCGGCAGACCTGACCTGGAAGGCCGGCGTTGACGTGCTGTGCTTTGGCGGCACCAAAAACGGCATGGCGGTCGGTGAGGCGATTCTGTTCTTCAACGAAAAACTGGCTGAAGACTTCGACTACCGCTGCAAACAGGCCGGGCAACTGGCGTCGAAAATGCGCTTTTTGTCGGCACCGTGGGTCGGGATCCTGGAAAACGACGCCTGGCTCAAATACGCCCGCCACGCCAACCACTGCGCGCAGTTGCTGGCCGAACTGGTGAGCGACAT
Organism: Pseudomonas sp. S2_F03; assembly: GCF_054668335.1. Classification (NCBI taxonomy): domain Bacteria; kingdom Pseudomonadati; phylum Pseudomonadota; class Gammaproteobacteria; order Pseudomonadales; family Pseudomonadaceae; genus Pseudomonas; species Pseudomonas sp. S2_F03. The sequence continues at coordinate 2,456,201 of NZ_CP162759.1, forward strand.
ACCTGGCGTGGAACTGATGTTCCCGGTACAGGCCAACGGCGTGTTCCTGCAACTGTCTGAACCTGCAATTGCTGCCTTGACCGCCAAGGGCTGGCGCTTCTACACCTTCATCGGCAACGGCGGCGCACGCTTCATGTGCTCGTGGGACACCGAAGAAGAACGCGTCCGTGAACTGGCCGCCGACATTCGCGAAGTCATGTCCCGCTGATCACCACGCCAGTCTGCCGCAATGATCGTTCCCACGCTCCGCGTGGGAATGCCTCTTGGGACGCTCCGCGTTCCTGCTTCACCTGCGTTGTGACGCAGAGCGTCACGGGCTGCATTCCCACGCGGAGCGTGGGAACGATCAGTGTCGCAGTGACGCAATTTCCCACTGATTGCGCAGCTCTGTCCTCTAGTACCGTCACAAAATCGCGCCCACCCTAGCCATTCCAGCGCAAAGGATGCACCCATGGGCCGAAGCCGTTACACCATCACCGAACCCGACAAACCGCACTTCCTGACCTGCACGATCATGGAATGGCTGCCGCTGTTCATCCGCCCTTACATCGTCGATCACCTGCTTGATTGCTGGCGCTATCAGCAAACTCATCACGATCTAAAACTGTATGGCTATGTCGTTCTGGAGAACCATCTGCACTTTGTTGCCGAAGCTCCAGACTTGAACAAATGTCTCAGTCAATTCAAATCCTTTACCGCCCGGCAAATAATCGACGACCTGCAGAGCAAAGGCGCTGAACGTGCGCTGCAACGCCTGCGTTTTTGTAAACGCGCTCATAAGAAGGATCGGGTATATCAACTTTGGCAGGAGGGTTCACACGCAGAAATGGTGTACAGCGAAACGGTGATGCACCAAAAGCTGGACTACATCCACAACAACCCGGTGAAGCGCGGGTACGTAGACTTGCCGGAGCACTGGAGGTATTCAAGCGCCCGAGATTACACAGGCAAAGAGGGCTTGATTGAGATTCAACGGTGGTACTGAGACGATGACCGCAGTGATCGTTCCCACGCTCCGCGTGGGAACGACTCTCGGGACGCTCCGCGTTCCTGCAACACCACGGTGCATAACCGGACATCAATGCGACGCGGAGCGTCACGGGCTGCATTCCCACGCGGAGCGTGGGAACGATCAAGCTGCTACATAAAAAGCGCTGTCGCCCCCTCCCGATACAAAAGTGCCCGTGATCGTGGCGCAACTCTTGGTCTACATTGTCTGCGAGCCGTTTTGATCCGCTCACATAACAATAATCAGGAGCGTATGCATGTCCCTACAAGGCAAAACCCTGTTCATCACCGGCGCCAGCCGCGGGATTGGTCGTGAGATCGCGCTGCGGGCGGCGCGTGACGGGGCCAATATTGTAATTGCGGCCAAAAGCGCCGAGCCGCACTCCAAATTGCCGGGTACGATTTTCAGTGTGGCGCAGGAAGTCGAAGCGGCCGGGGGCAAGGCGCTGGCCTTGCAGGTGGACGTGCGCGAGGAAGACGCGGTACGCGCAGCACTGGCCCAGGCCAACGAACATTTCGGCAGCATCGATGCGCTGATCAACAATGCGGGCGCCATCAAGTTGACCGGGGTCCAGCACATCGAACTCAAGCGCTTCGACCTGATGCACCAGATCAACACCCGCGCCGTGTTGCTGTGCAGCCAGGCCGCCCTGCCCTATCTGAAAAAAACCGGCGGGCACATTCTCAACCTGTCACCGCCCTTGAATTTGGCGACCAAATGGTTCGCCCAATACAGCCCCTACACCGTGACCAAATACGGCATGAGCATGCTGACGCTGGGCATGAGCGAGGAGTTCAAGAACTACGGCATCAGCGTCAATTCGCTGTGGCCACAGACGATGATCGCCACCGCCGCCATCGAGTTCCAACTTGGCTCACGGGAATCATTCAAGCATGCGCGCACGCCGGCGATCATGGCCGATGCCGCCCATGTAATCCTGAGCAGCGCAAATCGCAGCCTGACCGGGCGGTTGTTGATTGATGAGGAGATATTGCGGGAAAGCGGCGTGACGGAATTTGAACACTACCGCTTCGAGCCTGACAGCAGCGACAAGTTGATGACTGACCTATTCGTCGACTGAAAACCTGTAGGAGCGAGCCTGCTCGCGATGACGGAACCTGGCGCAACTTCAATGTTGGCCAATCCACCGCTATCGCGAGCAGGCTCGCTCCTACAGGGATTTAGGGTGCGAATCAGAACTCGATACGCACGTCGCCCTTCGGCACGCTGCAGCACGACAAAATAAACCCTTCGGCCTCGTCTTCTTCGGTGATCCCGCCGTTGTGGTCCATTTCGACCTCGCCACCCAGTTTCATCACCTTGCACGTCCCGCAAATGCCCATGCCGCAGGCCTTCGGAATCAACAGCCCCAACTTGGCAGCCGCCGCGTGAACGGTTTCCCCCGGCGCAACGCGAATGCTTTTGCCGGACGCGGTGAATTCCACCTGATACAGATCCGCCACGTCGAGTTCCGGTGCGTCGGCCGCCTGCTCGGCGTGTTCCACTGCATCGGCGCGCGCCTCTGGCGGGGTCGCGCCGAAGGACTCTTCGTGATAACGCGACATATCGAAGCCAGCGGCTTCCAGCAAGCGCTTGACCGCACTCATGTACGGCGTCGGGCCGCAGCAGAACACTTCGCGCTCAAGGAAGTCCGGCGCCATCAACTCAAGCATTCGGTGGTTGAGGTAACCGCGATAACCGGCCCAGGGCTCACCCATGCCGTGCTTCTCGCAGATCAGGTGCAGGCTGAAGTTGTCGATCCGCGATGCCATGTGTTCCAGCTCACGGTGGTAAATGATGTCCTTGGGCGAGCGGGCGCTGTGGATAAACACCATGTCGACGTTGCCGTTGGTGTCATAGAACCAGCGCGCCATGGACATGACCGGCGTGATGCCGACGCCACCGCTGAGGTAGAGCACCTTCGGCGCGGTGAAGTCCATGGCGTTGAACAGCCCGACCGGCCCGTGCACTGCCAGCTCCTGACCTTCATGCAGGGTATCGTGCAGCCAGTTCGAGACCTTGCCGCCCGGCACACGCTTGATCGTCACCGAAAAGCTGTAAGGCACCGATGGCGAGCTGGAAATGGTGTAGGAGCGCATGATCGGCACGCCTTCGATTTCCAGCTCCAGGGTGACGAACTGCCCCGGTTTAAAGAAGAACATGATCGGCTGATCGGCCATGAAGCAGAAAGTGCGCACATCCCAGGTTTCCTGGATGACTTTGACGCAACGGACGATGTGTCGACCATTGGCCCAGGTCTGGGTCGTTACCGGATTCAGGAAGCTGTTGGACATGCTGTTCTCCACCGCCGATGCTCGGCCTTATGTTGGCGATTCTGCGTAACGCGCCGATCACCCATTTACCTATCTGCGACATTCACATACTTATCGCGACCAGCCTGCATCTACCGGGGGTTGCGCGTCGGGAACAGATTGGGCCATGTCGCCCATGGATAAGGTTCTGCCCAGCGCCGGCCCCACACTCGCCCCATACCAAGACACAACCATTACACCTTGCGTAGCAAACCTGATTAGCCACTTTCGCCGGCCACACAGAATGGCCTTGAGGATTAAACGATGGACGTCACCACTACCCTGAGCCTGGGCGATCCACTGGAACCCGCACGCAAGGCCACCGCGCAGATGCTGCAAGAACGCGAGCGCACTTTCTCGCTGCCGCAGCCGTTTTACTCTGACGAGCGGCTGTTTGATATCGACATGCAGGAAATCTTCCAGAAAGAGTGGTTGATCGCCGGCATGACCTGCGAGATCCCGACCAAGGGCAACTACCTGACCCTGCAAATCGGCAAAAACCCGATCATCGTGATTCGCGGCGCCGAAGGCGTTGTGCACGCGTTTCACAACGTCTGCCGCCACCGTGGTTCACGCCTGTGCACCAGCGAAAAAGGCAAGGTCGCCAAACTGGTTTGCCACTACCACCAGTGGACCTACGAGCTCGACGGTCGCCTGCTGTTCGCCGGCACCGAGATGGGCGCCGACTTCGACATGAAGCAGTACGGCCTCAAGCCGGTGAACGTGAAGACTGCGGGTGGCTACATCTTCATCAGCCTGTCGGAGAACCCGCCAGCCATCGATGACTTCCTGTCGACGCTGAACCATTACATGGAACCGTACGACATGGAGAACACCAAGGTGGCGATTACCACCACCTTGATGGAAAAGGCCAACTGGAAACTGGTGCTGGAAAACAACCGTGAGTGCTACCACTGCAACGCGTCGCACCCGGAATTGCTGAAAACCCTGTTGGAATGGGACGACGTCACCGACCCACGTGCCGATCAGGCATTCAAGGACCACGTCGCGGCCTCCGCCGCTGCCTGGGAAGCCGAGAAGATCCCTTACGCCCACGCCAGCTTCGGCCTGCGTAACCGCATCGTGCGCATGCCACTGCTCAAGGGCACCGTGTCGATGACCATGGACGGTAAACAGGGCTGCGCCAAACTCATGGGCCGTATCAAGAACCCGGACCTGGGCTCGATGCGCATCTTGCACCTGCCGCACTCGTGGAACCACTGCATGGGCGACCACATCATCGTCTTCACGGTGTGGCCGATCAGCGCTCAGGAAACCATGGTCACCACCAAGTGGATCGTGCACAAGGATGCCGTTGAAGGCGTGGACTATGACGTGGAGCGCATGCGCCAGGTCTGGGACGCCACCAACGACCAGGACCGTCGCCTGGCCGAAGAGAACCAGCGCGGCATCAACTCCACCGCTTACCAGCCAGGGCCTTACTCCAAGACGTATGAGTTTGGCGTGGTGAACTTTGTGGACTGGTACAGCGAACGCCTGCTGAACAACCTGGGGGCCGAGCCTGCGCCGTACCTCAAAGGCGTTCCTGTACAAGGCTGACAGCGCTAAAAGCATCGTCGGAACGCCGCCCGGAGCCGGCTCACTCCTACAGGGGAATGTAGGAGTGAGCCGGCTCGCGATGGCACCCTCCCCCAACAACACATCCTCCCCCGATATCCCCCCGATTCAGAACTGTACGAAATATGATCTATTCCGTTCAGCACTATGCCCCGCGTGCCTTCCAGCCTTCAGCAAACAAGTTATCCACACCTCCACCCACAGCTATTGGGGACAAGTGTGGTTTTACAGAAAACTTTCTCCACAGAAACTGAAGAAAATCCGTGACTTATCCAGAAGCAGGGTTTTGAACGGCAACTGGTTGTTTTTTGATCTAAAGCTTGTAGGTCACGTTTTACGTGGCTTACAGAGGATGGCAAACACCTTATCCACAGAAGCGCCAACAGACTTTGGGGGCAACTTCTGTCGTTCTGTGGAAAACCGCTGAAAACCTTGATAAATCGCGGTTTGCGGGCTGTTTACCGATCAGAATCGATGAATTGTTCGTTTTTTGAACAATCGTATGCAGGCACCGGTTTATAAGGCCTGTAGAGGTTAGCGAACATCTTATCCACAGAAGCGCCAACAGAGATTGGGGGCAAGTATTGGAGCACGCATAACTTTATCCACCGTAAAAAGCCCATAAAAAACCGGCACTTAGCCTGGTTGTTTTTTGTACGGAGGCTTGCAGGGCTTGATTTGTGTGGGGTGTAGCGAGGGACGAACACGTTATCCACAGAATCGCCAACAGGGATTGTGGGTAAATCAGATTTTATTCAGACACGAGTGACCGGATTCGGGGTCAAGGTCCATCTCGTAGTCCTTGAATGCCCGCCAGCCGAGCAAAATCGAAGGCACGTACTGCCCGTCCAACAACGACGGCGGAATGGTGAAGCCTGGGTAGTATTTGTACTGGATGACCCTGGTGTGGCCGGACAAATCCAATTCGCCCCTGAAGGTCTGATGGCGCGAGTTTTCGGCGACGTTGACAGGAGACTCCCCGGGCCAGGCCGACGTCAGGTAATCAACATTGCCGGTATCGACAATCGCCAGTGTCGCCCGGCGATCCAGGTGTGCGGCAATGGTCAGTCGTTGATTGATGTCCATGCGCCCATAGGTCACCGGCGCATCGCATCGCGCGGGAGGTGCAGCGTTAAGCTCCAGGTTCTTTCTGCTGAGCTTCAAGCGCCCCAACTTGCCGATCAGATCCAGCCCCAGCAAGTTATCCCGGTCGCTGACAAACACCAGGACATTCCTGAATTCGCTCCCGCCGATCGTCAAGGACTCGAAAATACCCAGCTTGGCTGACAGGTCATGTTCGCCATAAAAGGTGCTGTAGCCGTATTGGGAGTCGGTCAGCAAGGTGATGCCCATGAGCTTCGCGGTTTCGCTGTTGACCCGGGTTTGTGGCGCACCGGTGTCCACTATGAAACGCGACGAGACACCGTTGGCCGCTTTGACGCTGATGTAGGGCAGCACTTCGTCCGTGACGTAACCCTCGCTGGGGCGTGGATAAAGCGTCACGACCTCGTGTCGCCGGCTCCTGGTCACGGAAAAGTCGCCGACCGCGCGCAGGGCCGCGATGGATCGAGGGCCAAACATGGAAAAAAGAACGTTGAGCTCGGGATCATTCGCGATGGCCCGGGCATGGCGGTGCTTGATCGCCAGGTAGTAATCAGGCAGTTGATTGGCGACTTTGGCCTCGAACATTCGGGCGTAAACGGACACTGAACAACTGAGATTGCTCTCGGCATCCACAACCTTGGCACACTGCTGCCGCATCTGTGCCAGGGACGCTTTTTTGCCCTTGCGGCGACGCCATCCACTGATAAAAATCCAGATCGGCTGCATGACGTGGCTCGACAGCCGCGGGCTTGGCCGCCGCCATCAAACCCGCAGGCACGCACATCACCGCACAGAGCAACCAGGTCGCACGACGCTGCAACGCCTTCATAGTCAACCCACTCAAAAACGGGTTTCATGATTAAGCGCTGAACGTCTAAAAGCTCCGTAGACCGTGCCGCACCCTTAGACAGCGCACAGCAAAACTGTAGCTCACCGAGCGGTACGGCGAGTGGTCGCCCTTACGGCCGATACATCAGGTAAGCCTCACCCGTGACCCGAATCATCGGGTGGGGCGTGATTTGACAGGTGTCGACGATACGAAAGCCGTGTCGCTCGTAAAACCGGCGGGCGCCGGTGTTCGCAGCGTAGTCGATCAGGCTCAGGCCATTGAGCCCCAACTGATTGGCCCGGTCGTAGGCGTAAGCGAGGAACTGCTTGCCCAGGCCCTGGTTGCGCCACCCCTCGTGCAGCGCCAGGCTGGAGATGTACAGGGTGTCAGGGATTTCCATCGTGGCGTAGGGCGCCAACACCGGGTCAGTCACCGGAGCCGCCAGCGGATCATGGCGCATCACATAGCAGTGCATCATGCCGACGACTTCCCCGTTCGCTTCGGCGATCAGGCAATTCTGATAGGAAAAGTCCACATCGTCGCGGGCATAGCGGATGGCACCAACGTCCAGCAGGTCCTGGCCGGGCTCTGCTATCTGGCTCCAGATGTAATCCGAAGCCCCTTCCGACGAAATCTGGAACAACCGCGCAATCTCCCGCGCATCGCCGCGCCGGGCCAAACGAAACTCAACAGCCATTAACTTCCCCCAACGGACCGCTAGCGGACCACACCTTCTTCAATCAGCAATTTGAGAATGGCTTCAGCCCCCGCTTGCGCCGTAACACCCTTGAGCACTTGCCCACCGCCACCGCTGGCCTTGGCCGTCGCCGCCTTCATGCGATCGGCACCGCTCTTGGCCTTGATCACCTTCAAGCGCTTGGGCCGTGGCTTGGCCGGTTGCAGGGTGGCGACCGCCAGCAAATCATCGTCGACGACTTCCACGTCATCGGCGTGCAACACGCCCCGCCGCGCAGGGCCGTAGGCACTCTGCCGAGGTTTCGGTGCAGCGTTATCCACCGTGGCGAGAAACGGCAGGCGCACTTTCAATCGACGGCGCTGGCCACGGGGCAAAGCCTGAAGCACCAACGCAGAACTGCCATCGATGGACTCCACTTGAGCCAAACCGACCACCAATGGCCAGCCGAGGCTTTCCGCCAACAAAAACGGCAACATGCCCGAGCCTTCACCGGTTTCGGCCTGACTGCCGGTCAGCACGACTTGTGCCCCCGCATCGCGCAAATAGGCGGTCAACGCTGGCAGTGCATCGGCACCTGAAGGCTGCTCAAGCACATGCAATTGTTCCAGCCCCATGCCCAGGTAGGCGCGCAGTGCAGGTTCAGCGACATCGCCGGCATGCAGCACTTGCAGGTTATCCCCAGCCAGTTGCAAGCCCAGCTCCACCGCCCGCGCATCCTGCTCCGCGCGACGTGGCCGGCCGGAGGTCGGGTGGGCGCCGATGGACACCAGGCTGATGATTTTCGTGCTCATAACCCTTTCCTTCCCTTAAGCCGCATCGCGCTTGGCGTCGTTGCGGTAAGCCTCTACCGCGTCAATCAAGGCTTGAAGAATCTCGGCGCTCTCGCCGATCACCGACAGGTCGGCCCGTTTGATCATGTCGCAGCCAGGATCGAGGTTGATTGCCACCACCTTGTCGCAGGCACCGATGCCTTGCAGGTGCTGAATCGCCCCGGAAATCCCCACGGCCACGTAAACCCGCGCGGTCACCCAGGTGCCGGATGCGCCAACCTGACGGTCACGGGCCATGAAGCCATCGTCCACCGCCACACGGGACGCGCCTTCGGTAGCGCCCAACGCCTCGGCCGTCCTGTGGAAAAGTCCCCAGTCCTTGACCCCATTGCCGCCAGAGAAGATGAACTCGGCTTCGGCCATCGGAATCGCCGCAGGGTCCACCGCCACCGCGCCCAGATCTTCGATGCGCGAGAGGCTGCGCGCCACGGCTGTGGATAACTCCACCGCCAAGGCTTCGTGACGGGTTTCACTGACCGGTTCGGCACATTCGGCCGCCGCCAGAATCAACCGCGCAACCGGGCGTGCAAGGTCTTGCAAACCAGCACCGGCGCGGCCGATGCATTCCTGATCCTTGACCTGCCAGACCCGCGTGGCCGGGCGTTCGCCCAGTGCGGCGGCAAAGCGTCGACCCAGTTCACCACCGCCGCTGCGGCTGTCCGGCAACAGCCAATGACGCGGGCTGAACTGGTTATCCACAGCCCGCAAGCCCTGGACCCGTTGTTCCGGTGCATAACCGCTGAATTCGTCACCTTCCAGCACCAGCAAGCGATCGACGCCCGCGGTGGCAAACGTCGTCTCTTTGTGTTCGCCGAAGACCACGGCCAGTACCGCGCCGTCCTTGCCGGCCAACTGATGCGCCAGCCCCAGCAAGTCGCGGTCGTGGCTGCTCAAGCGGCCGCCGACCATGTCCGGCACCACGCTGATGTAGAACGCAGGTGCTGGTACCTGATGTAGCGGCAGTTGCACTTCAACGGCGGCAGAGCGTTTGCTCGCCCCGCCCTGTTGAGCGCCGCTGCGGTCAATGCGTTTGATGCCGTTGGGACCGATAAAACCGATGCCATGAGGATTCTTACGGATGACACCGTTCGGCCCCATCCAGCTGTGTTGCGCCGGTTGCATGGCCGCGTGCAGCGGGTGCAAACGGTTACGGGCGATCCATTCGGCGCGTGGGTCGCGGCGGATAATGTCGCTCATCAGTGGGCCTCCGCAGGTTCACGTTGGGCCGGTTTGGTCGGCTTGCTCGGGGCCGCGTCTTCGAGCAACGCGTCCGCCACCAGTTCGGCGATGTCCTTGATCAGCGGCCGGGGTTCGACCACGCCTTCGAGCATCGCAGTGCATTGTGGACAACCCACGGCCACCAGTTCGGCGCCGGTTTCGCGGATGTCTTCCATGCGCATGTCGGGAATACGTTGCTTGCCAGGAATGTCAGTGATCGGTGCACCGCCACCACCGCCGCAGCAGCGCGAGCGGAAACCGGAACGTTGCATCTCTTTCACTTCGATCCCGAGGGCGCGCAGTACTTCACGTGGTGCCTCGTATTCACCGTTGTAGCGACCGAGGTAGCACGGGTCGTGATAGGTCACGCTGTTGCCTTTGTGCTGACCCAGATTCAACGCGCCAGCGCCGATGATTTCTGCCATGTAGGTGCTGTGGTGCTGCACCAGGTAGTTGCCGTCGAACGCGCCGTACTCGTTTTTCAGCACGTGGAAGCTGTGCGGGTCGCAGGTGACGATGCGGTTGAAGCTGTATTTGGCCAGGGTCTGGATATTGCGTTTGGCCAATAGCTGGAAGGTCGCTTCGTCGCCCAGGCGTCGGGCTACGTCACCACTGTCGCGCTCTTCGAGACCCAGCACCGCGAAGTCGACTTTCGCCGCTTTCAGCACTTTGACGAAGGCGCGCAAGGTGCGCTGGTTGCGCATGTCGAAGGCACCGTCGCCGACCCAGAACAGCACGTCGACGGATTTCTTCTCGCTCATCAGCGTGAGGTTCAGGTCCGCCGCCCAGTTCATCCGCCCGCCCGGCGCGAAGCCGCCCGGGTTGTCGGTGGCGATCAGGTTTTCCAGGACTTCGGCGCCCTTGTTTGGCGTGGCGCCTTTTTCCAGGGTCAGATGGCGGCGCATGTCGACGATGGCATCGACGTGCTCGATCATCATCGGGCATTCCTCGACGCAGGCACGGCACGTGGTGCATGACCAAAGGGTTTCAGCGTCCACCAGACCGTTGACGATCGGTTGATGCGGGTTGCCTGCGTGTTCACCGATGGCTTTGCCTGGATACGGGCTACCGGCGAACTTGGCATCGGTGCCACCGGCCAGACCGACCACCATGTCCTGAATCAGTTTTTTCGGGTTCAGCGGCTGGCCGGCGGCGTAGGCCGGGCACGCGGCTTCGCATTTACCGCACTGCACGCAGGCGTCGAAGCCGAGCAGTTGGTTCCAGGTGAAATCCTTGGGTTTTTCCACGCCCAGCGGCGCGGTCGGGTCGTTCAGGTCCAGCGGTTTCAAACCGGTGGAACGGCCGCCATTAAAACGCTCGGCGCGACGGTGCCAGGCCAGGTGCAGCGCACCAGCGAAGGCGTGCTTCATCGGCCCGCCCCAGGTCATGCCGAAGAACAGTTCCGAAACGCCCCACAACACGCCGACGCCAAGGATCGCAGCGACCAGCCAACCACCGAAGTTTTCCGGAAGGATGCCGGCGACCGGCAGGGTCAACAGGAAGAACGATGCCGAGAACGCCAACAGGCTTTTCGGCAGGCGCATCCACGGGCCTTTGGACAAACGGGCCGGAGGGTTGCGCCGACGCAGGTAGACGAAGATCGCACCGACGAACATCACAGCCGTCATCAGTAACAGCGCATAACCAAGGATGCGGTTATGCAGGCCAAAACCATGAACCAGAATCGCCAGCACAATGGACGCCACTGCACCACCGGCCGTGGCGACGTGGGTGTTGGCGATGTATTTGTCCCGCGCGACGACATGGTGCAAATCGACCATGTAGCGCTTGGGCATGGCGAACAGGCCGCCGATCAGGTCAACTTTCGAAGCCCGGCCCCGACGCCACATAGCCACCCGCCGCAACGCGCCGAGGACAGCAAGGCCCAGGGCTGCGAACAACAGGATTGGAAGAAGGGTGTTCAACATGGTGGAGCTCCCAAAGACCGCAGGGTCTTGCAGGCCAAACTACCTGGATGCCTTGCCCGATTCCCTGTAGGAGCAGAGCTTGCTCGCGATGGCGGTATTTCTACCGCCAAAGATGCATCGGAAACTCCGACGCTATCGCGGGCAAGCCTTGCTCCTACAGGGCTATCCACAAGCTCTTAGAAATCCTTGCACAACCGCAGCGCGTCATAGATCGCCGCGTGGGTGTTGCGCTGGGCCACGCAGTCGCCGATGCGGAACAGCAAATAGCCGTCGCCCGCCTGGCTCAACGAAGGTTGCGGCTTGATCGCGAACAGGGCTTCGATGTCCATCTGGCCTTTGTTACGCGAGCCTTCCTTCAGGGCGTAGTAGATTTCTTCGTCCGGACGCACGCCGTTTTCGACAACAACCTGGTCCACCACCCGCTCCTCTTTGGCGCCGGTGTATTCGTTTTCCAGTACCGCCACCAGCTTGTCGCCTTCGCGGTAGACCTTCTCCAGCATCATGTCGCCGGTCATGATCACTTCTTTCGGGTACATGCTGCGGTAGTAAGTCGGGAACGACGTACCGCCAATGGCCACACCCGGCTTGATATCGTCGGTGACGATCTCGACCTGGCTGCCCTTGTCGGCGAGGAAGTCGGCCGTCGACATCCCGGTGAACTCGCAAATGGTGTCGTAGACCAGCACGTTCTTGCCCGGTGCAACCTTGCCGTCAAGGATGTCCCAACTGCTGACCACCAGACCTTCAGCCGCGCCCCAGTGCTCGTTTTGCTCCAGGAATGGATGGCCGCCGACGGCGAGTACCACCACATCCGGACGCAGGTCGAGAATGGTTGCCGCATCGGCCGCCACGCCCAGGCGCAGGTCAACTTTCAACCTCGCTAACTCAAGCTGGAACCAACGGGTGATACCGGCGATCTGGTCCCGTTGCGGGGCTTTCGAAGCGGTGGTGATCTGCCCGCCGATGAATTCTTTCTTCTCGAACAGGGTCACGTCGTGGCCACGTTCGGCCGACACACGCGCGGCTTCCATCCCGGCAGGGCCGGCACCGACCACCACAACCTTGCGCTTCACACCGGTCGATTTCTCGATGATGTGCGGTACGCCCATGTATTCACGGGAGGTCGCGGCGTTCTGGATGCACAACACATCCAGGCCTTGATACTGACGGTCGATGCAGTAGTTGGCACCGACGCACTGTTTGATCTGGTCGACCTGACCCATTTTGATCTTGGCGATCAGGTGCGGGTCGGCGATGTGGGCGCGGGTCATGCCGACCATGTCCACGTAGCCGCCCTCCAGAATACGGGTCGCCTGGTTCGGGTCCTTGATGTTCTGCGCGTGCAGCACCGGGGCCTTGACCACTTCCTTGATACCGGCCGCCAAGTGCAGGAATGGCTCCGGTGGATAACTCATGTTCGGGATAACGTTGGCCAGGGTGTTGTGGGTGTCGCAACCCGAACCCACCACGCCGATGAAGTCGATCATGCCGGTGTCGTCGTAGTACTTGGCGATCTGCTTCATGTCCTCGTGGGACAAGCCATCCGGGTGGAATTCATCACCGCACAGACGGATGCCGACGCAGAAATCCGGGCCGACTTCAGCCCGCACAGCCTTGATCACTTCCAGACCGAAACGCATGCGGTTCTCGAAGCTGCCGCCCCATTCGTCGGTACGTTTGTTGACCCGCGGGCTCCAGAACTGGTCGATCATATGCTGGTGCACGGCGGACAGCTCGACGCCGTCCAGGCCACCGGCCTTGGCACGCGCGGCGGCGCTGGCGTAGTTGCCGATCACCCGCCAGATTTCTTCCGGCTCGATGGTTTTGCAGGTCGCACGGTGCACTGGCTCGCGGATGCCCGACGGCGACAGCAGGGTTGGCCAATGCTCGCCGTCCCAACGGGAACGACGACCCATGTGAGTAATCTGGATCATGATCTTGGCGCCATGCTTGTGCATGGCATCGGCCAGATTCTGGAAATGCGGAATGATCCGGTCGTCGGCCAGGTTGACCGACTTCCACCAGCCTTGCGGGCTGTCGATGGCCACACTGGAAGAACCGCCGCAAATCGCCAGGCCGATCCCGCCCTTGGCTTTCTCTTCGTAATACTTGACGTACCGGTCGGTGGTCATGCCGCCGTCGGTGGCATAGACCTCGGCGTGCGCGGTGCTGAGCACGCGGTTGCGGATGGTCAGTTTGCCGATCTGGATCGGCTGGAACATTGCTTCGAAAGCCATGGCGGGTTCCTCGACTTACAACGGCTTGACGGTGAACAGGCCGTCGTCGTGGCCTTCTTCGGAGCCACCGTAGACTTGCTCGGCAACCGTGCGAATCTTGCTGCCACGGGCCTGCAGAATCTGATCCATGGCACCGGCAAACCAACCGGTGAACATGTAGTCGACCTTGCGCCCGACCTTGCCGTAGACGTAGACGAACGCCGAGTGTTCGAGCTTGACGCTGGCGGTGCCTTTGTCGAGGTCGATGTCCTGGATCTTGAACAGGCCCCAGCCGCGTTGCGACAGGCGTTTCATGTAGTGTTCGAACACCGCGACGCCTTCCAGGCCGTGGCATTCAGCTTCTTTTTCACACCAGTGCCAGGCGGACTTGTAGCCGGCCTTGTAGAGGATTTCGGCGTAGGCTTCGGCGCCCAGCACTTCCTCGATGCCCATGTGGTTGTTGACGAAGAAATGGCGCGGTACGTACAGCATTGGCAGGGCGTCGGAGGTCCAGACACCGGTTTCGCTGTCGACTTCGATTGGCAATTGCGGGGCGATTTTAGCCATGGGTAAAGCTCCAGAATTCAATGTGTTGAGGCGATAGCTAGCCGTAGCAGCTGTCGAGCCTGCGAGGCTGCGTTGGGCTGCGAAGCGGCCCTCGAGGGCGGTCCTTCGGACCGCAACGCAGCCTCGTGCCTCGGCAGCTGCTACAAAGATCGTTGTTTAAAAAGTGGCGTTATTCGCCCCAGACGTCCTTGAGGACGCTCACCCAGTTCTCGCCCATGATCTTGCGCACCACGCGCTCGGAGTGGCCGCGCTTGAGCAGGGTTTCGGTCAGGTTCGGGAACTCGCCGACGGTGCGGATGCCCAGCGGGTTGATGATCTTGCCGAAGCTGGTCAGGCGGCGGGCGTAGCCCTTGTCATGGGTCAGGTATTCGAAGAACTCCTGGCCATGGCCCTGGGTGAAATCGGTGCCGATGCCGATGGCGTCTTCGCCAACGATGTTCATGGTGTATTCGATGGCTTCGGCGTAATCGTCGATGGTCGAATCGATGCCCTTGGCCAGGAACGGCGCGAACATGGTCACGCCAACGAAACCGCCGTGATCGGCGATGAACTTCAGTTCTTCATCGGACTTGTTGCGCGGGTGGATTTTCAGGCCCGACGGCAGGCAGTGCGAGTAGCACACTGGCTTTTTCGATTCGAGGATGACTTCTTCCGACGTCTTGGAGCCGACGTGGGACAGGTCGCACATGACGCCGACGCGGTTCATCTCGGCGACGATTTCACGACCGAAACCCGACAGGCCGCCATCGCGCTCGTAGCAGCCGGTGCCCACCAGGTTCTGGGTGTTGTAGCACATCTGCACAATACCGACGCCGAGCTGCTTGAACACTTCGACATAGCCGATCTGGTCTTCAAACGCGTGAGCATTCTGGAAGCCGAACAGGATGCCGGTCTTGCCTTGCTCCTTGGCTTTACGGATGTCGGCAGTGGTGCGGACCGGGATCACCAGGTCGCTGTTCTCGCGAATCAGCTTCTGGCTGGCGGCGATGTTGTTGACGGTCGCCTGAAAGCCCTCCCACACCGACACGGTGCAGTTGGCCGCGGTCAGACCGCCCTTGCGCATGTCTTCGAACAGTTCACGGTTCCACTTGGCAATAATCAGCCCGTCGATAACGATGCTGTCGGCGTGCAATTCGGCTGGGCTCATCAGGCTGTCCCCTATTAGCGATTCACGCGCCGAATCGTGTGCCGGCGCTTTGGGGCCAGCATATGCCTCGGTGCCTCGGTAGCCGGGTGCAAAAACGACAGGGGGTTTGCCGAAAGCGTCAATCCGCGACAAAGGGTCGCCGCACGGCACGATTGCCCACCTGTTCAAGGGCCTTCGCATGGGCCAGAATTCGCGGCATTACTGAATGCACTACTGGATTGGGGCGGCGGCGCAATGAAATCGATCATCCTGGCTTTGGCACTGATAGCAACCGGCGTACACGCCGCTGAAGAGTCCGACGACAATCCCTGCGACAAAGTCGAAAACGACATCCAGACCCTCGAATGCTCGGCCTTCAGCCGAACCACTGCCGAAGACCTGCTCAAAGAAAACTACCAAGGCCTGACCGAGCGTATGCAAACGGCCTACGGCAAGAACCCGGCACAACTGTCCGACATCAACGCCAAGCTCAAGGCCGCTCAACAACAATGGCTGAAGACCCGAGATGCGGATTGCGCGGTTGAGGCGTTTCCGGCGACCAGCGGTAGCAAGGCGTTCACCATTGCGCAAAATGATTGCGTGGCGCGGATGAGTGACGAGCGGTCGGAGTTTTTGGAGTCGATTGGGCAGGAGTAAAGCCGATCGACTATCGGAAGCTGGCACTCACGCCAGCTTACTGTTCTGACAAACCGCCCTTTCCTACAGGCTGTGCTCACCACACCTACAACACCCTTTAGCTTGATAAACGAACGCATCAGGCAGGCAACATGCCGACATGGTTCGTTTATTGGCGCCCTGAAAAATATAAGTAAAGATTCGAAAATCTTATAAAAGACTTATATTTTCCCATGAACAGCATTCACTGGACTCGAAAGGCCGTTAAGCAGCTTCTGAAATTGCATTCCGCTCACCAGATCCAGGTTCGTGTGCCGTCACGGTGCTAACCGGCATGCCTGATACAGGCAATGTCAAAGCACTGGTTGGTCATGACTATGCCTATCGACTTCGAGTGGGTAACTATCGAGTCATGTTCGACTGGGATGGCGCAATCAAAGTGGTCAGTATTCAAGAGGTCAAAAAACGTGATGAACGCACCTACTGACGTTCAAATCATCAATGATGCAGAGGGAAACCCTGCTTTCGTGGTCATTCCCTACGCGCAATATGTGGCGCAAAAGATTGAGCCCGATCTGATTCCCCATGAAGTGGTCAGCCGTATCGTCGATGGCGCGACGCCGATTCGCGCATGGCGTGAACATCTGAACCTTACTCAGGATGAAGTGGCCAAACGCATGGGTATCTCCCAACCGGCCTTTGCGCAGCAGGAAACTGTCGCCAACCCCCGCAAGGCTACCCGCGAAAAAATCGCCGCAGCTTTCGGTATCAACGCCGATCAGCTTGAGCTGTAAGCTGCACGCCATCAGCCACTCAAGGAATTCAAATGAACATCTGCGGCATCGAAATCAAAGGCAGCGAAGCGATCATCGCCGTGGCCTCCCTCGACGGTTCGACCCTGAGCCATGTTGCCCTCAACACCAAGAAAATCGCCCTTGAGGATGACGACGAAGCCGCCAACGTCAAAGTGTTTGCGGCACAGGTCGCCTCGTTCGTGCGCGAGAATTCGATTGACCGGATCGCGATCAAGAAGCGCAGCAAGAAAGGTGAGTTCGCCGGTGGGCCGACTACGTTCAAGATCGAGGGCGTTTTCCAGCTGCTGGAGAATTGCGAGGTGACGTTGTTGTCGCCACAGACGATTAATGCGCAGAACAAGAAATTCGACTTCGAACTGCCGGCCACGCTGAACAAGTATCAGCATGAAGCGTTTAAAGCGGCCTGCTCGGCATTGATGAAGAAGTAACGCCCTCCACCGATCGTTCCCACGCTCTGCGTGGTATTGCATCCCGTGACGCTCTGCGTCACATCTCGAAGCGGACGCAGAGCGTCCATGGCGGCGTTCCCACGCAGAGCGTGGGAACGATCATGCCTTGGCGGTACGCCGGTCTTCCCGTGGGCACCGCGCAAACTTCGCCCGATAGCTGCGGGTGAAATACGACGGCGATTCAAACCCGCACGCGATACTCACTTCCAACACGCTCATGTCTGTCTGCCGCAATAACTGTCGGGCTTTCTCCAGCCGCAAGCGCAGGTAGAAATTGCTTGGCGTGTCGTTCAAATGCAGGCGAAACAATCGCTCCAGCTGACGCCGGGTGACTTTGATCGAGTCCGCCAGTTCCAGTGTGCTCAGTGGCGGTTCGCTGTGCTGTTCCATCTCGCCGATAACGTGAACAAGCTTCTTGTTTCGGATGCCATAGCGCGTGGCGACTTCCATGCGCTGGTGGTCTTTGCGTGGGCGGATGCGGCCGAGCACGAATTGTTCGCTGACCTGGATCGCCAGTTCCGGGCCGTGGGCCTGGGCGATGAGGTCGAGCATCAGGTCGATGGAGGCGGTGCCGCCCGCCGAGGTGATGCGCCGGCGGTCGATCTCGAACAGTTCCTGAGTCACGCTGAGCTGTGGATAAGATTCCTTGAACGCGTCGATGGCTTCCCAGTGCAGGGTCAGGCGATGGCCTTCGAGCAGGCCGGCCTCGGCGAGAATGAAGCTGCCGGTGTCGATGGCGCCAAGGGTCACGCCTTCAATGTCCAGGCGTCGCAGCCAGTGCTCCAGCGCCGGGGTGGCGAATTTCAGCGGCTCGAAGCCGGCGACCACCAAGAGCGTCGCACCTTCTTCAGCGGCTCCAACGCCGCATCGGCGTTGACCGACATGCCGTTGCTGGCCAAAACCGCACCGCCGTCAGCGCTCAGCACGTGCCAGCGGTACAGCTCGCCACGGAAGCGATTGGCAACCCGCAGCGGCTCGACGGCCGAGATAAATCCAATCGCCGAGAAACCCGGCATCAACAAGAAGTAGAAATCCTGGGACATGGAGCGCACTCGATTGGCATGTAGCGAGAGGGCGGGCAGCGTGTTGACGTTGATACGCCACTTGCCGGCGGCATTCAAGAGGACAGGTCGCTGCAGTGCAAGAGCTGGTCGCCGTAGTGCGCTTTCACGGGCGTGTTGCTGCGTAACTTGGCATCACCGGCGCATCAGACACCGGAACTCACAATAACGAACTGCCGAGGAACCTGAGATGAAACGACTGATCAGCAGCTGTGTTCTTGCACTCAGCGGTACCGCACTCCTGAGCGCCAGCGTCATGGCCGCCGAACCCGCCTCGTGCCAGAACGTGCGCATGGGCGTAGTGAACTGGACTGATGTCATTGCCACCAGCGCCATGACCCAGGTGCTACTCGATGGCCTCGGCTACAACACCAAACAAACCAGCGCGTCCCAGCAGATTATCTTCGCCGGGATCCGCGATCAGCGCCTGGACCTGTTCCTCGGTTACTGGAACCCGCTGATGACCCAGACCATCACCCCGTTCGTCGATGGCAACCAGGTCAAAGTGCTGCAAGCTCCAAGCCTGAAAGACGCCCGCGCAACCCTCGCCGTACCGACCTACCTCGCCGACAAGGGCCTGAAAACCTTCGCCGACATCGCCAAGTTCGAAAAAGAACTGGGCGGCAAGATCTACGGCATCGAGCCTGGCTCGGGCGCCAACACCCAGATCAAGGCGATGATCGCCAAGAACCAGTTTGGCCTCGGCAAGTTCCAGCTGGTCGAGTCCAGCGAAGCCGGCATGCTCGCGGCGGTGGATCGCGCCGTGCGCCGCAACGAGGCCGTGGTGTTCTTCGGCTGGGCGCCGCACCCGATGAACGTCAACGTGAAGATGACCTACCTCACTGGCAGTGACGACGCCCTGGGCCCGAACGAAGGCATGGCCACGGTCTGGACCGTCACCGCGCCCAAGTACGCCGAACAATGCCCGAACATCGGGCGCCTGCTGAGCAACCTCACCTACTCCGCCGAAGACGAGAGCCGGATGATGCAGCCGCTGCTCGATCACAAAGACGCCTTCGAATCGGCCAAGCAATGGCTGAAAGATCACCCGCAAGACAAACAGCGCTGGCTCGAAGGCGTAACTACCTTCGATGGCAAACCGGCGGCTGAAAACCTGCAACTGACCAGCAAGTAAACCCTGGATCCAAACCACCGATTCGCAGCCCTACCGGGCTGCGAGCGGGACCACCACGTCTGAAATCTTGCCTGTAAGGAACCGTCTCATGAACCACGACGTCATCATCACCTGCGCACTCACCGGTGCTGGCGACACGACCAGCAAAAGCCCACACGTGCCGGTCACTCCGAAACAAATCGCCGCAGCCGCCGTGGAAGCCGCCAAGGCCGGCGCCACCGTGGTTCACTGCCATGTGCGCAACCCCGAGACCGGCAAGTTCAGCCGCGACGTGGCGCTGTACCGCGAGGTGATGGAGCGCATCCGCGAGGCCGATGTCGACATCATCGTCAACCTCACCGCCGGCATGGGCGGCGACCTGGAAATCGGCGCTGGCGAGAACCCGATGGAGTTCGGCCCGAACACCGACC
This sequence comes from Pseudomonas sp. S2_F03, assembly GCF_054668335.1. NCBI lineage: Bacteria > Pseudomonadati > Pseudomonadota > Gammaproteobacteria > Pseudomonadales > Pseudomonadaceae > Pseudomonas > Pseudomonas sp. S2_F03. Next base: position 2,476,121 of record NZ_CP162759.1, read on the forward strand.
TGGTCGGCCCGCTGACCCGCCTGGCGCATGTTGAAGAGCTGCTGCCGGAAATTTGTACCCTCGATTGCGGCACCCTGAATTTCGGCGACGGCGACACCATTTACGTCTCTACTCCGGCGCAACTGCGCGCTGGCGCCAAACGCATTCAAGAGCTGGGCGTTAAAGCCGAGCTGGAAATTTTCGACACCGGTCACCTGTGGTTCGCCAAGCAACTGATCAAGGAAGGCCTGCTCGACGACCCGCTGTTCCAGCTGTGCCTGGGCATCCCGTGGGGCGCACCGGCTGACACCACCACCATGAAAGCCATGGTCGACAACCTGCCAGCCAACGCGGTGTGGGCCGGCTTCGGTATCGGTCGCATGCAGATGCCGATGGCGGCGCAAGCGGTGCTGCTGGGTGGCAACGTGCGGGTCGGCCTGGAAGACAACATCTGGCTGGACAAAGGCGTGCTGGCGACCAACGGCCAACTGGTCGAACGCGCTGGCGAAATCCTCAGCCGCCTCGGCGCCCGCGTGCTGACCCCGGCGGAAGGCCGCAAGAAGATGGGCCTGACCAAGCGCGGCTGACCCACCTCTAGATACATCACCTGTGGGAGCGGGCTTGCCCGCGATGAGGCCGGTACATCCGCCTCATGTTCTGAAAATGGAACACCGACATCGCGGGCAAGCCCGCTCCCACAGAGTCCTCAATATTTTCAGGAAGTCACCATGACCTTCATCACCGAAATCAAAACTTTGCAGCCCTGGGCAGCGGTGTCATCGGCAGCGGCTGGGTATCGCGCGCCCTCGCCCACGGCCTTGACGTCGTGGCCTGGGACCCGGCACCGGGCGCCGAAGCGGCCTTGCGCAAACGCGTCGCCAATGCCTGGGGCGCACTGGAAAAACAAGGGTTGGCGCCCGGCGCTTCTCAGGATCGCCTGCGCTTTGTCGCAACGATTGAAGAGTGCGTGCGCGATGCGGATTTCATCCAGGAAAGCGCCCCGGAACGCCTGGAATTGAAACTGGAACTGCACAGCAAAATCAGCGCGGCGGCCAAGCCCATGCCTTGATCGGCTCCAGCACTTCGGGCCTGTTGCCGAGCGAATTCTACGAGAGTGCAACACACCCGGAACGCTGCGTGGTCGGCCACCCGTTCAACCCGGTTTACCTGCTGCCATTGGTGGAAGTGGTCGGCGGCAAAAACACCGCGCCTGAAGCCGTGCAAGCGGCGATGAAAGTCTATGAATCCCTCGGCATGCGCCCACTGCATGTACGCAAGGAAGTGCCGGGGTTCATCGCCGACCGTTTGCTCGAAGCGCTGTGGCGAGAGGCGCTGCACCTGGTCAACGACGGTGTGGCGACCACCGGTGAAATCGACGACGCGATTCGTTTTGGCGCGGGCCTGCGCTGGTCGTTCATGGGCACTTTCCTGACGTACACCCTGGCCGGCGGCGATGCCGGGATGCGCCACTTCATGGCGCAATTCGGCCCGGCGTTGCAGTTGCCTTGGACGTACCTGCCTGCGCCGGAACTGACCGACAAATTGATCGATGACGTGGTCGATGGCACTAGCGATCAGTTGGGCAAACACAGCATTTCGGCGCTGGAGCGCTATCGTGATGATTGCCTGCTGGCGGTGCTTGAGGCGGTGAAGACCACCAAAGAGAAGCATGGGATGGCCTTCAGCGAGTAACCCCGCTGAAGAGGCCAGCAGTTGCGGCCTCATCGCGGGCAAGCCCGCTCCCACAGGAATCTCGGGGTGAATCAGATCTGCTTCACACCAATAATCACTGTGGGAGCGGGCTTGCCCGCGAAGGCGGCAGTCCAGTCACCACTTATGTTGGAACCAAAACAATGCCTGCCTTGACCACCTACCAAACCCGCATCATCCCCGACTGGGTCGATTACAACGGCCATCTGCGCGATGCCTTCTACCTGCTGATTTTCAGCTACGCCACCGATGCACTGATGGACCGCCTGGGGCTCGACAGCAACAGCCGCGACGCCAGCGGTCACTCGCTGTTCACCCTGGAACTGCACCTTAACTACCTGCACGAAGTGAAGCTCGACGCCGATGTCGAGGTGCATACGCAAATCATTGGCCACGACAGCAAACGCCTGCACCTCTATCACAGCCTTCATCTCGTGGGCGATGACAAGGAACTGGCCGGTAACGAGCAGATGCTGCTTCACGTCGACCTTGCCGGGCCGCGATCCGCACCGTTCAGCGAACTGTCGCTGAGCAAGCTGCAAGCCATCGTCGCCGACCAGGAAGAATTGCCCACCCCCGAATACATTGGCCGAGTGATCGCATTACCCCCAAAAATAACAAGGAGATCGCCATTGAACACCGCCACTGCTTTGCCGACTTCCGTACTTATCCGTTGATCAGCGCGCTGGCTGGCGTGCAGGCCGTGGCGGATCGTGTACTGGTGAAGTGGGCCGATGAACGCGTCAGCCCCTTTCATCACCAATGGTTGCGGGACAACTGCCCGTGCCCGCAATGCGTCTACACCGTGACCCGCGAGCAAGTGCTAGAGATCGTTGATGTCGCCGAAAACCTGATGCCCAGCGGGGCGAACATCGACGCCCAAGGTTGCCTGTGCGTCGATTGGCAGGACGGCCACGTCAGCCGCTTCGACCCTGGCTGGTTGCGCGCCCACGCCTATGACGATGAGTCCCGCGCCGAGCGTCAGGCCGGCAAACCCAAAGCCAGGCTTTGGCACCACGATTTGCAGTTACCGGTGTTCGAGTATCAGGCGTTGATGAACGACAACGACGCCCTGCTGCAATGGCTGCTGGCGGTGCGCGACATCGGTTTGACTCAAGTTCGTGGCGTACCCACCGAGCCGGGCTCATTGAAGCCAATTGCCCAGCGCATATCGTTCATCCGCGAAAGCAATTTCGGCGTGTTGTTCAATGTGCAATCCAAGGCCGATGCCGACAGCAACGCCTACACCGCTTTCAACCTGCCATTGCACAGCGATCTGCCGACACGGGAGCTGCAACCGGGGCTGCAATTTCTGCATTGCCTGGTCAATGACGCCGACGGTGGCGAGAGTATTTTCGTCGACGGTTTCGCCATCGCCGAGGCCTTGCGCCAGGAGGATCCTGAAGCGTTCCAGAGCCTGTGTGAAATCCCCGTGGAATTTCGCAACAAGGACCGTCACAGCGACTATCGCTGCCTGGCGCCGATCATCGCGCTGAATGCGCTCGGGCACGTATCGGAAATCCGCATGGCGAACTTTTGCGCGGGCCGTTCGATGCGTCGGTGGAGCAAATGCCCAAGCTGTATCGCGCTTATCGCCGCTTTATTGCGATGACCCGCGAACCCCGGTTCAGGCTGATGCAAAGGCTCAATCCCGGTGAGCTGTGGTGTTTTGACAATCGCCGCACCCTCCACGCCCGCAACGCGTTCGACCCTGCCACCGGGGCGCGGCATTTCCAGGGTTGTTATGTCGACCGGGATGAATTGCTGTCGCGCATTCTGGTGTTGCAACGTTAGACCGCGTCATCGTTCATCGCGGGCAAGCCTTGCTCCTACAGGATATGGGTTCAAGCCCGCCCTTGCAGGAGCAAGGCTTGCCCGCGATGGTGCCAGTACAAACACCGCGCAAATCCCTGATTCACAGGCAAAAAAACCCCGATCAAGCCGTGACAAGATCGGAGCTGAGGAGGGTACTGTTGAGGAGCCGTTGCGCGAGGGTGACCAAACCTTCGTGAAGCGAGCTGGGTCCAGTGTGCCCACTCCCGAGTCGGGCAAGTTAGCCGAAAACGACCTGTTCATAGGTATTGCGGCCATTGCGACAAATCGCCCTTGCCGCCACTTCATCCCCCTACGAGAATCGAGCCAAGACACCGTTCCCTGAAGAAGGATTGCGTCATGATGCACGCCGATTTGATTGACCAGGAAGATCTGTTGGGCCAGCTGAAGTCATTGGGTTTTCAAGTCCCGAGCGGCTCTACAGCCGAACAGGCTTGCGAGTGTGCGGTACGAGGTTTGAACAATGAGCGGGCGAATACGCTACGCACCATGGTCAAGCAGATGTACACCAGCAGCGCGACCATCCTGCCGGCCGTGCGCCAGGCGATCGACAAGCAACTGCTGCCAGCCTTGGCGGAGTATCAGCAGAACCATCGAACCTGACAGGACGCCATCGCGGGCAAGCCCAGCTCCCACAAAGTTTGTGTCGTTCGCGAAATGGCGATCCAACACATGACCTGTGGGAGCCGGCGGTGCGACGATTCGACTTGCCCGCGATGAAGGCGCCTCGGTTTAGAGCCTCACACTGGCAAACGTCGACTCGTTACGCGCCTGACTCAGCGCCGACAACGGGCCGGACAACGGCGACAACACCAGAGCTTGCGGCAGCGGCATCATCGCCACCTGTTGCGTGGTGTTGGAACCGACGCGCTCGTCACGTGGTGGAATGCCGAAGTATTCGCGGTAGCACTTGGAGAAGTGCGGCGTGGAAACAAAGCCACACACCGACGCCACTTCGATGATCGACATCGGCGTTTGCTTGAGCAACTGCCGGGCACGGATCAGGCGCAGTTTCAGGTAGTAGCGCGATGGCGAGCAGTGCAGGTATTTCTGGAACAACCGCTCCAGCTGACGACGCGAAACGGCGACATACACCGCCAGTTCGTCGAGGTCGATCGGCTCTTCGAGGTTGGCTTCCATCAGTGCAACGATTTCCTGCAACTTCGGCTGGTTGGTCCCGAGCATGTGCTTGAGCGGCACGCGCTGGTGATCCTGCTCGTTGCGGATGCGTTCATAGACAAACATTTCCGAGATCGCGGCGGACAGTTCACGCCCGTGATCGCGGCTGATCAGGTGCAGCATCATGTCCAGTGGCGCGGTGCCGCCGGAGCTGGTGAAACGGTTACGGTCCAGGGTGAACAAGCGCGTGCTCATGGCCACACGCGGGAACGCTTCCTGCATCGAAGCCAGGCATTCCCAGTGCACGCTGCAATCAAAACCGTCCAGCAGGCCGGCGCACGCCAGGGCCCAACTGCCGGTGCAGACGGCGCCAAGACGACGCGACTGACGCGCCTGGCTTTGCAGCCATGACACGTGCTCTCGGGTGACAGTGCGTTGGATACCGATACCGCCGCAAACGATGATGGTGTCCAGGGCGGGCGCTTTGTGCATGGAGCAGTCGGGGGTGATCTGCAAGCCGTCACTGGCCCAGACCTGGCCGCCGTCGACGGTGATTGTGGTCCAGCGATACAGCTCGCGACCGGACAATTGGTTGGCCATGCGCAGGGGTTCTACGGCAGAGGCCAGAGAAATCAGCGTGAAATTGTCCAGCAGCAAAAAGCCGATGGATTGAGGCGCACGGTTCTGGGGTTGGGCCCCGGAGTTGAACGTCGTCATCGCGGTATCTCCTCACACAAAGCGGGTGATGGCCTCAGGCGGAGGCTCTTTTATTGCCATCGTTCTCGCGTGGGAGACGGGCTTTGTAATGACAGAGCAATTGCCATGCCTATTTTTGAATGTGCGTTCAATAACTCCTGAAAACGACGTCGCGGCATGTCATATAAGCTGCGCAGCGAAGGGCGGATACAAGTGCCATTATCGACGGCAAACGCTCGGCCCTGTTGGGCGTGAGCAAATCGGTAGCACTTGTGGGAACAGGGCTGCGATGTGCTGCGAGAGAGTGTCACCGCAAGCACGGGTGACGGGCGGTCAGGGCCGGTTTGGATCCCTGGGTTTGGCAACGCCGCTTATCTATAAGCGACGCTCCAAAACAACGCGTGTTTGGGTGCGGGTGTTCACTTAGCGCGCAGTTTTGACTGGTCTGACGCCATCGCGGGCAAGCCCGCTCCCACAGTTGATCGCATTCACCTGTGGGAGCCGGGCTTGCCCGCGATGAAGGCGACTCGGTCTCAGCACTCAACCGCGCTCACCGCCAACCCACCGCGCGAAGTCTCTTTATATTTGTCATGCATATCGGCGCCGGTATCACGCATGGTGCGAATCACCCGGTCCAGCGAAATGAAGTGCTGACCATCACCACGCAGGGCCATCTGCGCCGCGTTGATCGCTTTCACCGCGGCAATCGCGTTGCGCTCGATGCACGGCACTTGCACCAACCCGCCCACCGGATCGCAGGTCAGGCCGAGGTTATGCTCCAGGCCGATCTCGGCAGCGTTGCACAGCTGTTCCGGCGTAGCGCCGAGAATCTCCGCCAACCCGGCCGCCGCCATGGCGCAGGCCGAGCCGACTTCGCCCTGGCAACCGACTTCGGCGCCGGAGATCGAAGCGTTCTTTTTGCACAAGATCCCGACCGCTGCGGCACCAAGGAAGTAGTCGACGACATTGGCGTCGGTCACCGCCTCGCTGAATTTCATGAAGTAATGCAATACCGCCGGAATGATCCCCGCCGCACCGTTGGTCGGTGCCGTGACCATGCGGCCGCCGGCGGCGTTTTCTTCGTTGACCGCCAGGGCGAACAGGTTGACCCACTCCATGGCGCTCAAGGTCGAGCCGATCACGTTGGGTTTACCCAACTCCTGCAAGCTGCGGTGCAACTTGGCAGCGCGACGACGCACATTGAGGCCGCCGGGCAGGATACCTTCGTGCTTGAGGCCCTGGTCGACACAATCTTGCATGGCGCGCCACAGCTTCATCAGGCCGGCGCGGATTTCTTCTTCACTGCGCCACACTTTCTCGTTGGCCATCATCAGTTCAGCCACCCGCAGATCGTGCTTTTTGCACAGTTCCAACAGCTCGGCGGCGCTGGAGAAATCGTACGGCAACACGGTGCGGTCAAGATCGACCACGCCACTGGATGCCTGGGTTTCATCCACGACAAAACCACCGCCGACGGAATAGTAGGTGTCGCGATGCAACTCGCCGTGATCGCCTTCGACAATCAGGGTCATGGCATTGGGGTGGAACGGCAGGTTTTCGTCGATCAGGCGCATGTCCCGGGCCCAGATGAAGGGCACCGACAAGCGACCATCGAGTAGCAACATGTGGGTTTCGCGCAGGGTTTCGATACGGATGCCGATTTGCGACGGGTCGATTGCGTCCGGCCACTCGCCCATCAGGCCCATGATCACCGCGTTGTCGCTGCCGTGACCAATGCCGGTAGCTGACAGCGAACCGTACAACTGGACTTCGACACGCCGTACTTGCTCCAGCAAATGCTTGTCACGCAGCGATTCAACAAACAGCGCGGCGGCCCGCATCGGCCCCACGGTGTGCGAACTGGAAGGGCCGATGCCGATTTTGAACAGGTCGAAAACACTGATAGCCATGACTGCCGAACTCCTGGATGTGCCGACTCCAGACGCAAAAGCGCCCAGTGGCGGAGCTGCTACGCTCAAGCTGCAATCCGCCGAGATGGCCGCATCATCAAGCTTTTGCCAGGTTGTTCGACGTCTCACACCGACGCACTCATGCTCACTAACGCCGCGTGTCTTTTACGTCGCGTTTTCGCCGTTTTTTTGCGGATCAGAGGGGGAAAGAGGGCTGAAAAAAGCTGTAAACGACGTCACCGACACTGGATGCGACCATCCCTGTACTGGATACGACGCACCCTGTAGGCGTCAGATTTTCAGTGGTACATGATCGTATCGACTCGATTGCAAGGCGCCGGGGTAGAGCTGTCTCCAAAACGCCATCCAACCGCAACCTATAAGTGCGGTGGTCCAGTCGGAACACTGCCAAAAAAAACACCAAGGAGTCCATCCATGAAAGGTTCCCCGTCGTTGTTGTTGGCCGCCATGCTGAGTCTGCCGTTACTGGCTCAAGCTGCTGAACCCGCTCAGTGCAGCACCGTAAACTTCTCCGATGTCGGCTGGACCGACATTACCGCGACAACCGCCACCACCAGCGTCGTGCTCAACGCTCTCGGCTACAAGACCAAGACCACCATGATTTCCGTGCCCGTGACCTACAAGTCCCTGGCCGACGGCAAGAACATGGACGTGTTCCTCGGTAACTGGATGCCGACCATGGAAAACGACATCAAGGCCTACCGCGATGCCGGCACCGTGGAAACTGTGCGCACCAACCTCAAGGGTGCCAAGTACACCCTCGCCGTACCTCAAGCCCTGTATGACAAGGGTCTGCATGACTTCGCCGACATCGCCAAATTCAAGAAAGAGCTCGACGGCAAGATCTACGGCATCGAGCCTGGCAACGACGGTAACCGTCTGATCCAGAGCATGATCGACAAGGACGCCTTCGGCCTCAAGACCGCCGGCTTCAAAGTCGTCGAGTCCAGCGAAGCCGGCATGCTGTCCCAGGTCGACCGCGCACAGAAACGCGACACCGCCGTGGTCTTCCTCGGCTGGGCACCGCACCCGATGAACAAGCGCTTCAAGATTCAATACCTGACCGGTGGTGACGACTTCTTCGGCCCCGACTTCGGTGCCGCCACCGTGGCAACCAACACCCGCAAGGGCTATGCCCAGGAATGCGGCAACGTGGGGACGCTGTTGAAAAACCTGGAGTTCACCGTCGACATGGAAAGTGAACTGATGGGCAACATCCTGGACGACAAGATGAAGCCTGACGCGGCCGCAAAGGCCTGGCTTAAAAAGAATCCACAGGTGCTCGATACCTGGCTCGCTGGCGTGACCACCATTGACGGTAAACCTGGCCTGGAGGCCGTGAAAGCCAAACTGACGCCTTGAATTAGGGAGCACCGTTTATGCCGGGCGGCGTACGCCGTCCGGGCTGTTTATTTCCTTGCATGCGGACGTTCACTACCATGCTGATTGATCAGAAAATACCTTTAGGCCAGTACATCGCAGGCTTCGTCGAATGGTTGACGCAACACGGCGCCAGCACCTTCGACGCAATCGCCCTGACACTGGAAACAATGATCCACGGCGTGACGTTTGCGCTGACCTGGTTCAACCCGCTGGCATTGATCGGCCTCATCGCGCTACTGGCCCACTTCATTCAACGCAAGTGGGGGCTGACGGTTTTCGTCATCGCCTCCTTCCTGCTGATCCTCAACCTGGGGTACTGGCAGGAAACCATGGAAACCCTCGCCCAGGTGTTGTTTGCCACCCTGGTCTGCGTGGTCATCGGCGTGCCGCTGGGCATCGTCGCCGCGCACAAACCAATGTTCTACACTTTAATGCGTCCGGTACTCGATCTGATGCAGACCGTACCGACCTTCGTTTACCTCATTCCTACCCTGACCCTCTTCGGGCTGGGTGTGGTGCCAGGCCTGATCTCCACGGTGGTGTTTGCGATTGCCGCGCCGATCCGCCTGACCTACCTGGGCATCCGCGATGTCCCGCAAGAACTGATGGACGCCGGCAAAGCCTTCGGCTGCTCGCGCCGTCAATTGCTCTCACGGATCGAACTGCCCCACGCCATGCCAAGCATCGCGGCCGGTATCACCCAGTGCATCATGCTGTCGCTGTCGATGGTGGTGATTGCGGCACTGGTGGGCGCCGATGGCCTGGGCAAACCCGTGGTCAACGCACTGAACACTGCCGATATCGCCCTGGGCTTTGAAGCGGGCCTGGCGATCGTATTGCTGGCGATCATGCTCGACCGTATCTGCAAACAACCCGACGCTAAAGTAGGGGGTGACGCATGAGCATTATTCGCTTTGAAGACGTCGACGTAATCTTCTCCAAAGACCCGCGCGAGGCGCTCAAGCTTCTCGACCAAGGCATGACCCGCGACCAGATCCTGAAAAAAACCGGGCAGATCGTCGGCGTTGAAAAAGCCAGCCTGGACATCGAGAAAGGCGAAATCTGCGTGCTGATGGGCCTGTCCGGGTCCGGCAAATCCAGCCTGCTGCGTTGCATCAACGGCCTCAACACCGTCAGCCGTGGCAAGTTGTTCGTCGAGCACGAAGGCAAGCAGATCGACATTGCTTCCTGCACCCCGGCAGAACTGAAAATGATGCGCACCAAGCGCATTGCGATGGTGTTCCAGAAATTCGCCCTGATGCCTTGGCTGACAGTGCGCGAGAACATCAGTTTCGGTCTGGAAATGCAGGGTCGCCCGGAGAAAGAACGCCGCAAACTGGTAGACGACAAGCTGGAGCTGGTGGGCCTGACCCAGTGGCGCAACAAGAAACCCGACGAGCTCTCCGGCGGTATGCAGCAACGTGTTGGCCTGGCCCGCGCCTTGGCGATGGACGCTGACATTCTGTTGATGGACGAACCGTTCTCGGCACTCGACCCGCTGATCCGCCAGGGACTGCAAGACGAACTGCTGGAACTGCAACGCAAGTTGCACAAGACCATCGTGTTCGTGAGTCACGACCTCGATGAAGCGCTCAAGCTCGGCAGCCGTATTGCAATCATGAAAGACGGCCGGATCATCCAGTACAGCAAGCCCGAAGAGATCGTGTTGAACCCGGCGGACGATTACGTGCGCACGTTCGTGGCTCACACCAATCCGCTCAACGTGTTGTGCGGTCGCAGCCTGATGCGCACGCTGGACAACTGCAAGCGCATCAACGGTTCGGTGTGCCTGGATCCGGGTGGCGATTCGTGGCTGGACCTGGCTGAAGGCAACACCATCAAGGGCGCTCGCCAGAACGGCGCGAACCTTGACCTGCAAAACTGGATTCCAGGGCAAGCGGTAGAAGGCTTGGGGCGTCGGCCGACGCTGGTGGACTCGAACATCGGCATGCGCGATGCGCTGCAGATTCGCTACCAGACCGGCAACAAGCTGGTGCTGCATGACAACAACAAAGTGGTCGGGATTCTGGGTGACAGCGAGCTGTATCACGCGTTGCTCGGCAAGAACCTGGGATAAGTCAGCAGACACAAAAAAACGCCGCGAGAGGATCGCGGCGTTTTTGTTTATGGGATATCGGGTGATGCCGTATCAGGTCTGATGGCCCCATCGCGGGCAAGCCCGCTCCCACATGGGCGGTGCATACCTTGTGGGAGCGGGCTTGCCCGCGATGAAGGACATGCGGTGCTTCAGACTGAAACACCGCATCACTCACACCTTAGCTATAAACCCGGCCAAGGAGTTGCCGATGGCTTTCAAACTGATCGAGCACGTCGCGGGTGATCTGATCCTGAGTGAAACCCATCAAGTCATAGTCCTGGCTGCCGTTGTGCAGGTACACCTCGGCGCGGTAGTAGCGCTGGCGTGTCTCATCGGACTGGGCCGACTCGGTTGGCGTAGCCAGATAGCCATCCAGGCTGACTTCGTAGACAAACGGATTGCCCTCCTCCATCTCGACCCGAACGCCCATGCAACGCTTGGATTTACCGAGCATGGTTTGCACTTGCAGACCTTGCGTACGCAGTTGCGCCGTCGCATCTTCCAATGCCGGGCTGACGTGCTTGTCCATGAAGCGCTGAACGATCGACTGGCTAGGTTGCAGGTCCAACTGAGTCAAACGCTCGGTGAAACCACGACGACCGCGTGCAGCCAGCTCCGCTTGCTCCTGTTCGATCTGCACGTCCTGGCGCATGGCCTTGTGCAAGCCGAACATGAAGAACACCAGCACCACCGAGAATGGCAGACCGGCCAGCACCACCATGGTTTGCATGGCTTCGAAGTTACCGGCAAACAGCAAGCCGATGGTCACCAGCGTGATCACCGCCGACCAGAAGATCCGCAACCAGTGCGGCGCATCTTCGTCGACATTGCCGCCCTTGCAGGAAAGGTTGGCCATCATCACCGCGCCGGAATCCGCCGGGGTCAGGAACAGCACGAAACCGACAAAGATCGACACGCCGATCACCACTTTCGACGCCGGGTAATGCTCAAGCAACTGGTAGATTGCCATGGACGGCTGTTCGAGCGCCGTCTTCCCGAGCTCCACCGCCCCATGGTTCATCACCAGGTCCAGGGCCGAGTTACCGAAGATCGACAGCCATGCCAGAGTGAAACCCAGTGGAATCAGCAGCACGCCGGCCACCAGCTCGCGCACGGTGCGACCACGGGAAATACGTGCGATGAACATGCCGACGAATGGGGCCCAGGAAATCCACCACGCCCAGTAGAACAGGGTCCACAGACCCAGCCAGCGGTCGGACTTTTCACTGTCGCCTTCGTACACGTAGAGGTCGAAGGTCTTCAGCACTACGCCGTTCAGGTAGTCACCGACGTTCTGCACAAAACCGTTGAGCAGGTGCAATGTCGGGCCGAACAGCAGCACGAAAATCAGCAGGCCGCTGAACAGCACGATGTTCAGGTTAGACAGACGGCGGATGCCGTTTTCCACGCCCGACACGGCAGCGATGGTCGCCACGGTGCTCATCACGATGATCACGATCAGCAGGTTGGTGTTGCTGTGCTCCATGCCGAACAGGTTTTCCAGGCCCGACGACACTTGCAACGAACCAATCCCCAGGTTCGTCACCAGCCCCAGCAGGGTCACGAACATGCCAAAGCCGTCCACCGCATGACCGGCCGCGCCTTTGACCCAACGCTCGCCCACCAGCGGATACAACGCCGAACGCAACGCCAGCGGCTGGTTGTGACGGTAAGCAAAGTAAGCAACGGCCAGACCGACCAGTGCGTAGATCGCCCAGCCATGCAGGCCCCAGTGCAGGAACGTCAGTTGAACAGCCTGACGCGCGGCCATGTTGCTGGCGGCCACGCCTTCGGGCGGGTTGAAGTAGTGGTCCAGCGGCTCGGACGCACCGAAGTACAACAGCGAGATGCCGATACCCGACGAGAACAGCATCCCCGCCCAGGCACCGTAGCTGAAGTCCGGGGTGTCGTCCTTGCTGCCCAGTTTGAGCTTGCCGTACGACGAAAACGCCAGGCCCACCACGAACACGAGGTAAGCGGCGATCACCACCATGTAGTACCAGCCGAAGCTGCGGGACAACCAGGCCTGAGCAATACCGAGCAATCTGCCGGCCTCTTGCGGGGCGATGATCAGAATGGCGGTCAACAACAGGATCAACGCGGTAGAGGTGTAGAACACCCAACCGTTGACCGTCACCTTATCGGGTGGGGTCTTTATAAGAGAGGCAGAACTCATGGCACAGATGCTCCAGCAAGTGCGAGAGAAGAACACAAGGCAACGCGATACCCGACCAATCGGTTAGTTGGCAGCCGACCAGTGGGTGATATAAAGACACCCCGAAAAAAGCCCGAAACCCCAAGAGCGCCAGAGCGCGTAGGTTTCGAGCATTTTCGAATGTCGTTTTTTCGCCAGCTACACGTAGGAAAAAACGCAGGCAGCGACGATTTGTCGCAGATCTTATTCTTTGTTGATTGAACGTTCAATCAAAACAAAATAGACTGGCCCTCAATCCGGTAGCCGTTTGACGTCCACCGGAAGGCCTAAGGAGATGTGCAAGATGCCCAAGGTCGGTATGCAACCCATCCGCCGCCAGCAATTGATCGAAGCCACGTTGCAGGCCGTCGATCAAGTCGGCATGGGGGACGCCAGCATTGCGCTGATCGCCCGTTTGGCCGGTGTCTCGAATGGCATCATCAGTCACTATTTTCAGGACAAGAATGGCCTGATTGCCGCCACGATGCGGTATCTGATGACCGCCCTCAGCGAGAGCGTCACCTTGCGCCGTCAGGCGCTGGCAGATGACAGCCCACGGGCGCATCTGCAGGTGATCATCGAAGGCAACTTCGACGCCAGCCAGGTCAATGGCCCGGCAATGAAAACCTGGTTGGCCTTCTGGGCTACCAGCATGCACCAGCCGTCTTTGCACAGGTTGCAGCGGATCAACGATCACCGTCTGTATTCCAACCTGTGCTGCGAGTTCCGCCGCGTATTGCCGCTCGATGATGCGCGCACTGCAGCCCGCGGCCTCGCAGCCCTGATTGACGGGTTGTGGTTGCGCGGCGCGTTGTCGGGAGACGCTTTCGACACCGGGCAGGCGCTTCAGATCGCTTACGAATACATGGATACCCAACTGGCCAAGCGGGTGAGTTAGAGCACACATAAACGCTCAACCCCCGAACCGCCACTGGTCAGCGTCGCCAACGCTTCACGGCACGCCCCGGTGGTCAACGCCAACCACTTATGCACTTGCGAGGACTTTATGGCCCGTTTCGAACTGCAAAAACTCTACATCGATGGCGGCTACAGTGACGCCAGCAGCGACGCCACTTTCGAAGCCATCAACCCGGCTAACGGTGAAGTCCTCGCAAAAGTACAACGCGCGACCCAGTCAGACGTCGAGCGCGCTGTGGTCAGCGCCGAAAAGGGCCAGAAAATCTGGGCCGCGATGACCGCCATGGAGCGTTCGCGCATCCTGCGTCGTGCCGTCGACATCCTGCGCGAGCGCAACGATGAGCTGGCCGCCCTGGAAACCCTGGACACCGGCAAGTCGTACTCCGAAACCCGCTACGTCGACATCGTCACCGGCGCTGACGTGCTGGAATACTACGCAGGCCTGGTGCCAGCCATCGAAGGCGAGCAGATCCCGCTGCGCACCACTTCATTCGTCTACACCCGTCGCGAGCCGCTGGGCGTCGTGGCCGGGATCGGCGCGTGGAACTACCCGATCCAGATCGCCCTGTGGAAATCCGCACCTGCCCTGGCGGCCGGTAACGCGATGATCTTCAAACCAAGCGAAGTCACCTCGCTGACCACCCTGAAACTGGCCGAGATCTACACCGAAGCCGGCCTGCCAGCGGGCGTATTCAACGTGCTGACCGGCAGCGGCCGTGAAGTCGGCACCTGGTTGACCGAACACCCACGTATCGAAAAAATCTCCTTCACCGGCGGCACCGACACCGGCAAGAAGGTCATGGCCAGCGCTTCGGCCTCGTCGCTCAAAGACGTGACCATGGAACTGGGCGGCAAGTCCCCGCTGATCATTTTCGACGACGCCGACCTCGATCGCGCTGCCGACACTGCAATGATGGCCAACTTCTACAGCTCCGGCCAGGTCTGCACCAACGGCACTCGCGTGTTCGTACCGAGCCACTTGAAAGCCGCTTTCGAAGCCAAGATCGCTGAACGCGTTGCGCGCATCCGCGTTGGCAACCCGGAAGACGAAAACACCAACTTCGGCCCGCTGGTCAGCTTCGCTCACATGGAGAGCGTGCTGGGTTACATCGCCAAGGGTAAAGAAGAAGGCGCTCGCGTTCTGTGCGGCGGCAGCCGTCTGACCGAAGGCGAATTCGCCAAAGGCGCATTCGTGGCCCCGACCGTGTTCACCGACTGCACCGACGACATGACCATCGTGCGCGAAGAAATCTTCGGCCCGGTGATGGCGATCCTGACTTACGAAACCGAAGAAGAAGTGATCCGTCGTGCCAACGACACCGACTTCGGCCTGGCCGCTGGCGTTGTCACCAAGGACCTGAACCGCGCTCACCGCGTGATTCATCAACTGGAAGCCGGTATCTGCTGGATCAACGCCTGGGGCGAATCCGACGCCAAGATGCCGGTCGGCGGTTACAAGCAGTCGGGCGTTGGCCGTGAGAACGGCATCAGCTCACTGAACAACTTCACCCGCATCAAATCGGTACAGGTCGAACTGGGCGATTACGCCTCGGTGTTCTAAGGCGCACCTGAAACCCTGTAGCAGCTGCCGAGGAACGAGGCTGCGTTGCGCGTCCGCAGGACCGCCCTCAAAGGGGTCGCTGCGCAACCCAACGCAGCCTCGTTCCTCGGCAGCTGCTACAGGTGACCTGACCAACTTCAAAGAGGGTGCATTCAATGTCCCAAGAATTCGATTACATCATCATCGGTGCCGGTTCGGCCGGTAACACCCTGGCGACCCGCCTGACTGAAGACGAAGGCGTCACTGTCCTGCTGCTCGAAGCCGGCGGCCCGGATTACCGTTTCGACTTCCGCACACAGATGCCGGCCGCCCTGGCGTTCCCGCTGCAAGGTCGTCGCTACAACTGGGCCTACGAAACCGATCCAGAACCCTACATGGACGGTCGCCGGATGGAATGCGGTCGCGGCAAGGGCCTGGGTGGTTCTTCGCTGATCAACGGCATGTGCTACATCCGCGGCAACGCAATGGATTACGACGGCTGGTCGAAACTGCCAGGG
Organism: Pseudomonas sp. S2_F03; assembly: GCF_054668335.1. Taxonomy (NCBI): domain Bacteria; kingdom Pseudomonadati; phylum Pseudomonadota; class Gammaproteobacteria; order Pseudomonadales; family Pseudomonadaceae; genus Pseudomonas; species Pseudomonas sp. S2_F03. The sequence goes on from NZ_CP162759.1 coordinate 2,492,040, forward strand.
CTGGAAGACTGGACCTACCTCGACTGCCTGCCGTATTTCCGCAAGGCGGAAACCCGCGACATCGGCCCGAACGATTACCACGGTGGCGATGGCCCGGTCAGCGTGACCACGCCAAAAGCCGGCAACAACCCGCTGTTCCACGCCATGGTTGAAGCGGGCGTGCAAGCCGGCTACCCGCGCACTGAAGACTTGAACGGCTACCAGCAAGAAGGCTTCGGCCCGATGGACCGTACCGTGACGCCGAAAGGTCGTCGTGCCTCCACCGCTCGCGGTTACCTGGACGTCGCCAAGAAGCGTTCGACCCTGTCCATCGTCACCCACGCCCTGACTGACAAGATCCTGTTCGAAGGCAAGCGTGCCGTTGGCGTGCGTTACCTGATCGGTGCCGCCGAAGAGCGCGTTGAAGTCCGTGCCCGCAAAGAAGTGCTGCTGTGCTCCGGCGCCATCGCTTCGCCGCAGATTCTGCAACGCTCCGGCGTCGGCCCGGCCGAACTGCTCAACAAGCTCGACATCCCGGTGGTCCACGACCTGCCAGGCGTCGGCGAAAACCTGCAGGATCACCTTGAGCTGTACCTGCAATACGCCTGCACCCAACCGGTTTCGCTGTACCCGTCGCTGCTCTGGTACAACCAGCCAGCCATCGGTGCCGAATGGCTGTTCAACGGCACCGGCATCGGCGCCAGCAACCAGTTCGAAGCCGGCGGTTTCATCCGCACCCGTCCGGAATTCGAATGGCCGAACATCCAGTACCACTTCCTGCCGGTCGCGATTAACTACAACGGCAGCAACGGTGTGCAAGAGCACGGTTTCCAGGCGCACATGGGTTCCATGCGTTCGCCAAGCCGTGGCCGCATCCAGGCCAAGTCCAAGGATCCGCGCGAGTACCCGAGCATCCTGTTCAACTACATGGCCACCGAGCAAGACTGGCAAGAATTCCGCGACGGCATCCGCCTGACCCGTGAAATCATGCAACAGCCGGCTCTCGACGCTTTCCGTGGCCGCGAAATCAGCCCCGGCATCGACGTGCAGACCGACGAGCAACTGGACACGTTCATCCGCGAGCACGCCGAAACCGCGTTCCACCCGTCCTGCTCGTGCAAGATGGGCACCGACGAGATGGCAGTGGTCGATGGCGAAGGCCGCGTGCATGGCATGCAAGGTCTGCGCGTGGTCGATGCCTCGATCATGCCGATCATCACCACCGGCAACCTGAACGCGCCGACGATCATGATGGCCGAGAAAATCGCCGACAAGATCCGTGGCCGCAAGCCGTTGCCGCGCAGCACCGCCAACTACTATGTGGCGGGCGAAGCGCCGGTGAAGGGCAAGCCTTGCGTGATGTGAGCGCTACTGCTCAGTAAGACCGTTACACCGAGGCGCTGCCTTCGCGAGCAAGCCTGCTCCCACATTTGACCGAGTCGCCAGATAACGACGCGGTCAAATGTGGGAGCGGGCTTGCTCGCGAAGGGGGCCGCCATAACACCACACCTCTCCCGGTAACATTTTCCTACACCGATCCAAGCTTGATCCTACCCCCCGCGCAGGCCTAATCTAGCGCCACGCAAACGTTTCACCTCCCCCCTCGCACGACCGCAGCACCGCCACTCCATACCAAGGAGGTCCCCGAATGTTCGATTTCCACCCCCAGCTCAAGCAGCGCTTTGCTGCCTTGCGCACGGGCGCTGAATTTTTTTCGCTGCGTTATGTGCGCGAGTCCGGCCAATACCTGTCGGTGCGCAAGAACGTCGCCGAACCTCCAAGCCTGAGCCGTGACGAAGGGGCAATGTTGACCGTGCGGGTCAACGGCGTTGAAGCCTACGCCGCCACCAACGATCTGTCGCAACACGGCCTGCAATCAGCCCTGGACCGCGCCGAGCAACAAGCCCGCCGGCTCAAGCCCCACGCGTTGCTCGACCTGCGTGACCAACCCGTCTCCAGTGATCGCGCCGACTACTTTTCGCCCAACCTCGACCAGCCCTTCCCGTCCCTGAGCGACTGCTACCAATTGCTCGGTGCCGAATCCGCGTCCGTGCCCAAGGACGAGCGATTGGTGAACTGGCAGGTGAGCATTGGCATCACCCACGTCGAACAGATTTACCTCAACAGCGCCGGCGCCGAACTGCGTCAGGCCCAGCGTTTTGTCTACCCTGGCCTGGACGTCACCGCCTATGACGGCAGCGACAGCCAGACCCGCAGCCTGGGCCGCGAGAATTTTGGCCAGCAGGGCGGCGCCGATGTCATCAGCCGTTGCGGCCTGATCGGCGCCGGCCCGACCGTCGCCGATCAGGCGCTGCAATTGCTGCTGGCGCCGAACACTCCGCAAGGTCCGCGTGATCTGTTGCTGATGCCCGACCAGATGATGCTGCAGATCCACGAATCCATCGGTCACCCGCTGGAACTGGACCGCATCCTCGGTGACGAGCGCAATTACGCCGGCACCAGCTTCGTCAAGACAGAGGATTTCGGCCATCTGCAATACGGCTCAAAGCTACTCAACGTGACCTTCGACCCGGACATCCCCGAGCAGCTCGCCAGCTACGGCCATGACGACGACGGCACCGCCGCGAGCAAGCAGTTCCTGATCAAGGAAGGTTTGCTGCTACGTCCATTGGGCGGTGCGCTGTCGCAATTTCGCGCGGGCATGGACGGCGTCGCCAACAGCCGCGCCTGCGGCTGGAACCGCCCGCCGATCGACCGCATGGCCAACCTCAACATCGAGCCCGGCGATCAACCGCTGGCGCAACTGATCGGCAATATCGAACACGGCATCATGATGTCGACCAATCGATCGTGGTCCATCGACGATGCGCGCAACAAGTTCCAGTTCGGTTGCGAATGGGCGCAGTTGATTGAAAACGGTGAGCTCAAAGGCGTGGTGAAAAACCCGAACTACCGGGCGATTTCCGCGCAGTTCTGGAAAAGCCTCAGCGCCGTCGGTGACGCCAGCACCTTCAAGGTCCTGGGCACACCCAACTGCGGCAAAGGTGAACCGAACCAGGTGATCCGCGTCGGCCACGCCTCGCCGGCTTGTGTGTTCAGCAACGTAGATGTGTTTGGAGGAGACGCCTGATGAGTACGTCAAACAATCAGGCCGAGTCGTTCAAGGCATTGGTCAAGTGGCTGCGCGAGGCGATTCGCGAGCCGGAACAGTTCACCCTCAGCTACGCCGCCGAATCCTCGGCCTTTGTGCGTTTCAACCACGCCAAGGTGCGGCAGGCCGGGCAGGTGCAGCAGGCGAGTCTCGGTTTCAAACTGATCAACGATGGCCGCCACGCCGACCTTGAAATCACACTGGCCGGCGACCCGGACGTTGACGTGCAGCGTTTGGCCGAAGGCCTGCAACAGCTGCGCGAAACCTTGCCATTGCTGCCGCAGGATCCGTACCTGCTGCTCAACCACAACGGCTGGCAGAGCAAGAATGTGCAGGATCATCCGCTGCCGGATACCGAGCAGGTAGTTGCCGAAATCACTCAGGCCGCCGAAGGGCTGGACCTGGTGGGTTTCTACGCGGCAGGCCCGATCAGCCGTGGCTTCGCCAGTTCGTCGGGCGCGTTTGGCTGGCATCAAGCCAACAGTTTCAACTTCGATTTCAGCCTGTTTCACGACAATGGCCAGGCGGTGAAAGCCAGTTACGCCGGGCACGACTGGAACAGTGAAGGGTTCGCCAAGCGCTTCCAGCAGGCGCGTGAGCAGTTGGCGTTTCTCGGTCGACCGTTGCGTACGTTGGCACCGGGGCAGTACCGCGCCTACCTCGCCCCGGCGGCGCTTGAAGAAATCATGGGCATGCTCTGCTGGGGGGGATTTTCGGCGCAGTCGATTGCCAGCAAAACCAGCCCGCTGCAAAAGCTTTATGCGGGGGACAGTGCATTCAGCCCGCAGGTGTCCATTGATGAAAAAGTCAGTGGTTCGTTAAGCCCGGCGTTCTCCGGCGAAGGTTACCCACGCAGTGATCTGGGGTTGATCGTCGAAGGCAAGGCCGGCGCGCAAATGGTCAGTTCCCTGCAGCGCAGCCGAGTACGGCTTGACCGCCAACGGGGCCGGCGGCGGTGAGATGCCGAGCGCATTGAACATGGCGGCGGGTACGCTGCCTGAGGCAGAGATCCTCAAACAACTGGGCACCGGCCTGTACATCAGCAACCTCTGGTACTTGAACTACTCGGATCAACCGGCGGCGCGCCTGACCGGGATGACGCGGTTTGCGACGTTCTGGGTCGAGAACGGCGAGATTCAGGCACCGGTGAGCACCATGCGTTTTGATGACAGCGCCTACAGTTTGCTCGGTTCGCAGCTGGAAGCATTGACCGAGGAACGCGAGTTGTTGCTGTCGGCGAGTACCTACAGCCAGCGGGCCACGGCGTCGGCGTTGCTGCCGGGGGCCCTAATCAAAAAACTTACACTGACCCTGTAATTACCCTGTAGCAGCTGGCGAAGCCTGCGTTCGAGGACGCAGTCCTCGCCGGTTCAGCAATCACGGTATTACAGACGGAACACCGTGGCCGATTTGCGAGGACTTCGTCCTCGAACGCAGGCTCCGCCAGCTGCTACAGGGTTCACCGTTCTGCAGATTGTTTCGCCTAAAACCCGCAAGAGGTCCCATGCCCAACCGCCCACCTTCCTCGACGCTGTCACCGCCCGCTGGATCCCGTGGGTCGTCGCCATTGCTTTTTTCATGCAGTCCCTCGACGGGACCATCCTCAACACCGCCCTGCCGGCCATGGCTCGGGACCTGGCGGAAGACCCGTTGCGCATGCAGGGCGTGATCATCGCCTACATGCTTACCGTCGCCTTGCTGATCCCCGCCTCTGGCTGGATCGCCGACCGCTTCGGCACCAAGAAGATCTTCTTCAGCGCGATCCTGTTGTTCAGTCTCGGCTCATTGCTCTGCGCCCTATCCAGCAGCCTGACCATGCTGAACGGCGCCCGAGTGATTCAGGGTCTGGGCGGGGCGCTGATGCTGCCGGTCGGTCGACTGGTGGTACTGCGTGCCTACCCGCGTTCGGAACTGGTGCGGATCATGGGGTTCATCACCATTCCCGGCCTGCTCGGCCCGTTGATCGGCCCGACTATGGGCGGCTGGATGGTGCAATACCTGACATGGCACTGGATCTTTCTGATCAACCTGCCGGTCGGGCTGGTCGGTTGCTACGCCGTGTGGAAATTCATCCCGGACCTGCGTGGCTCCGAGCGCACCCGTTTCGATAGCCTGGGCTTTGTGCTGTTTGGCGCGGCGATGATTTTGATCACCATCGCCATGGAAGGCCTGGGCGAACTGCACCTGCCTCACTTGCGGGTGATGCTGCTGTTGTTCGGCGGCATGGCCTGCCTGGCGGCGTACTGGTTGCGGGCCGGGCATATCGACAATCCGCTGTTCGCGCCGTCGCTGTTCAAGACCCGGACCTTCGCCGTCGGCATTCTCGGCAATCTGTTCGCCCGGCTCGGCAGCGGCGCCCTGCCCTTCCTCGTGCCGTTGTTGCTGCAAGTGGCGCTGGGTTACTCGCCGTCACAGGCCGGGATGAGCATGCTGCCGCTGGCCGCGGCGGCGATGATCGCCAAGTGGGTCGCGCGACCGCTGATCGAGCGTTGGGGCTATCGCATCGTGCTCACCGGCAACACCTTGGCGCTGGGGATCATGTTGGCGAGCATGGGCCTGGTCAGCGAACAGACGCCGTACTGGCTGCTGCTGTGTCTGCTGGCGATTCTCGGGGCGATCAACTCGCTGCAATTTACCGCGATGAACACCGTGACCCTGATCGACCTCGACGACGCCAGCGCCAGCAGCGGCAACAGCCTGTTGTCGGTGGTGGCGCAATTGTCCCTGAGCCTGGGGGTTGCGTGCGCCGGTGCGTTGCTCGGCGGCTTTACCGCAGAGATCGGCAACGATGGCGTGGAGACGGTTCTGGGCGCGTTCCAACTGACGTTTGTGACCGTCGGCATCATGGCAATGCTCGCCGCCACGATATTTTCCCAGCTCTCACCAACAGATGGCCGACGGATGGTCAGCCGCGAGCACGATATAGAGCACTGACTTGTAGCAGCTGCCGAGGCACGAGGCTGCGCTGGGCTGCGAAGCGGCCCCCGATAGCGGTCCTGCGGACACGCAACGCAGCCTCGTGCCTCGGCAGCTGCTACAGGCTATTCGTCCAGAATTTGCAGGTAGAGAGGGCGAGACTGGTACACTGCGCGACATTTTGTTTTGCAGGCCAGTCCCGTGACCACCATCGCCACCGCTTTTAATACTTTGCCGCTGTCCGCCGCCATGCTGGCTAACCTCGACTCCCTCGGTTATGCCCAGATGACGCCGATCCAGGCGCAAAGCTTGCCGGTGATCCTCAAGGGGATGGACCTGATCGCCCAGGCCAAGACCGGCAGCGGCAAGACCGCCGCCTTCGGTATCGGCCTGCTGAACCCGATCAATCCGCGCTACTTCGGTTGCCAGGCGCTGATCCTGTGCCCGACCCGCGAGCTGGCCGACCAGGTCGCCAAGGAAATCCGTCGCCTGGCCCGTGCCGAAGACAACATCAAGGTCCTGACCCTGTGCGGCGGCGTGTCCCTCGGCCCGCAGATCGCTTCGCTGGAACATGGCGCGCACATCATCGTCGGCACGCCGGGGCGCATTCAGCAGCACCTGCGCAAAGGTTCGCTGGTATTGCACGGCCTCAACACGCTGATTCTCGACGAAGCTGACCGCATGCTCGACATGGGTTTCTACGACTCCATCGAAGAGATCATCATGCAGGCGCCGGAGCGTCGCCAGACCCTGCTGTTTTCCGCCACCTACCCGGTGGGCATCAAGCAGTTGGCCTCGAAGTTCATGCGCAACCCGCAGCAAGTGAAGGCCGAGGCGTTCCACGACGACTCACAGATCGAACAGCGCTTCTACGAGATATCCCCGGAAGAGCGCATGAGCGTCGTGACCAAGGTCCTCGGCCACTTCCGCCCGGCGTCCTGCGTAGCCTTCTGCTACACCAAGCAACAGGTTCAGGAAACCGTCGATCACCTGACCGCCAAAGGCATCTCCGCCGTCGGCCTGCACGGCGATCTGGAACAGCGTGACCGCGACCAGGTGCTGGCGATGTTCGCCAACCGCAGTACTTCGGTACTGGTAGCCACCGACGTCGCCGCTCGCGGCCTGGACATCGACTCGCTGGACATGGTGATCAACGTCGAACTGGCCCGCGATTCGGAAATCCACATCCACCGCGTCGGCCGTACCGGTCGCGCCGGTGAAAAGGCCTCGCGATCAGCCTGGTCGCACCGCCCGAAGCGCAGCGCGCCCAAGCCATCGAACATTTGCAGCAGACGCCATTGACCTGGGACCTGGTGGACAACCTCACCAGCCAGGGCGGTGGTCCGTTGCTGCCGCAGATGAGCACCCTGTGCATCGGCGCCGGCCGTAAAGACAAGGTTCGTCCGGGTGACATTCTGGGCGCACTGACCGGTGATGCCGGCATTCCGGGCGCTCAGGTCGGCAAGATCGCGATTTTCGACTTCCAGGCTTTTGTGGCCGTTGAACGCGGAATCGCCAAACAAGCCTTGCAGCGCCTGAACGACGGCAAGATCAAGGGCCGCTCGCTGCGCGTACGGATTTTGTAAGAACAACGAATAACCCCTGTGGGAGCCGGGCTTGCCCGCGATGACGGACTAACAGTCAACAATGATGTTGAATGTGCAGGCCTCATCGCGGGCAAATCGAATCGTCGCACCGCCGGTCCCACAGTTTGTTTTGTGGTGTTACATGAAGAGGACACCGTTTTGCGCTCTACCGAAGTCGTGATCATTGGCGCTGGCGCCGCAGGGTTGATGTGTGCGCTGACCGCCGCCGGGCGCGGGCGCAAGGTGATGTTGCTCGACCATGCAAACAAGGCCGGCAAAAAAATCCTGATGTCGGGCGGTGGCCGCTGCAATTTCACCAACATGTACACCGAACCGGGCAATTTCCTCTCGCAAAACGAACACTTCTGCAAATCTGCACTGGCGCGCTACACCCAGTGGGACTTCATCGGCATGGTCGCCAAACACGGCGTGCCGTACCACGAGAAGAAGCTCGGCCAACTGTTCTGCGATAACAAATCCAGCGACATCCTGGAGATGCTGCTCAACGAATGCGATCAGGTCGGCGTGAGCCTGCACCTGGACACCTCGATCCAGACCATCGAGAAGCTCGAAAGCGGTTATCTGCTGGACACGACGCTGGACCAAATCACCTGCGAATCCCTGGTGATCGCCACGGGCGGCCTGTCGATCCCGACGCTGGGCGCGACCGGTTTCGGCTATCAAGTCGCCAAACAGTTTGGCCACGACTTGCTGCCAACCCGCGCCGGCCTGGTGCCGTTCACCATCACCGATCAGCTCAAAGAGCTTTGCACCGAATTGTCCGGTACCTCGGTGGATTGCCTGGTCAGTTGCAACGATCAAAGCTTTCGCGAAAACATCCTGTTCACTCACCGCGGCCTCAGTGGCCCGGCGATTTTGCAGATTTCTTCGTTCTGGGAATCCGGCGACACGGTTGAGATCAACCTGATGCCGGACCACGACGTACACGCCTGGCTGCAACAGCAGCAGGCTGAACGCGCGAACAGCGAACTGAAAACCCTGCTGGGGGAAATCTTCACCAAGAAGATGGCCAACCTGCTGGCGGACAACTGGTTCGTGTCCAAACCGATGAAGCAGTACACCCACGCGGAAATTGCCGACATCGCCGAGAAACTGGCGAGCTGGAAAGTGGTGCCGGCCGGTACCGAAGGTTATCGTACGGCCGAGGTAACGCTGGGCGGCGTCGACACGAACGAAGTGTCATCCAAAACCATGGAGTCGCTGAAAAGCCCGGGGTTGTACTTCATCGGTGAAGTGCTGGATGTCACCGGGCATCTGGGCGGTTTCAACTTCCAGTGGGCGTGGGCCTCCGGCTACGCCGCCGCACAATACACCTGATTCAGCGCAATACCTGTAGGAGCCGAGCTTGCTCGCGATGACGGATTAACGTTCAACAATGATGCTGAACGTTAGACCGCTATCGCGAGCAAGCTCGGCTCCTACATTGACCACGTGTGGTATCAAGGAACAGATTTTGCTGTCAGATGTGATCGGCGCCATTGCGTCGGCGTCATTACTGGCTCAATTTAGCGTCATTGCCTCGGAAGGCCTTCGCACTTCATGTCATCGACTCCTCTTCGTCAGTCTCTGCGTCGCCTCTGGGCACTGGATAAATTCAGCTACAGCGTGCGGGTGTTCATCGCCCTGACCGGCAGCATGGCGGTCTGTTGGTATCAGGATGAAATGGGCCTGCTGATCCCATTGTTCCTGGGGATTATCGCCAGCGCCCTGGCCGAGACCGACGACAGTTGGCAGGGCCGCCTCAACGCGCTGGCCGTAACGCTGGTGTGTTTCAGCGTTGCGGCCTTCTCCGTCGAACTGCTGTTTCCCTACCCCTACATATTCATCATTGCCCTGGCCCTGGCCAGCTTCGGCCTGACAATGCTCGGCGCCCTCGGCGAACGTTATGGCGCCATTGCCTCGGCGACGCTGATTCTCTCGGTCTACACGATGATCGGCGTGGACCAGCGCGGTGGTGCGGTCACCGATTTCTGGCATGAACCGGTGCTGCTGGTAGCCGGTGCGGCCTGGTACGGTTTGCTGTCGGTGCTGTGGCAGGCGATGTTTTCCAACCAGCCTGTGCAGCAGAGCCTGGCGCGGTTGTTCCGCGAACTGGGTTTTTACCTGAAGCTCAAGTCGTCGCTGTTCGAGCCGATCCGGCAGATGGACGTGGAAGCGCGGCGCCTGGAACTGGCCCAGCAGAATGGGCGTGTGGTGGCGGCATTGAACGCGGCCAAGGAAATCATTCTGCACCGGGTCGGCAATGGGCGGCCGGGCTCGAAAGTCAGTCGCTACCTGAAATTGTATTTCCTCGCCCAGGACATCCACGAGCGCGCCAGTTCTTCGCACTACCCCTACAACGCACTCGCCGAGGCCTTTTTCCACAGCGACGTGCTGTTCCGCTGCCAGCGCCTGCTACGTCAGCAAGGCAAGGCGTGCCGCGCCCTCGCCGAATCGATCCAGATGCGCCAGCCGTTCATCTATGACGCGAGTTTCGCCGAAGCCCTGGGCGATCTGAACGCCTCCATCGAACACCTGCGCATCCAGAGCAACCCGGCCTGGCGAGGCCTGTTGCGATCGCTGCGGGCACTGGCGGCCAACCTGGCGACACTCGACCGTTTGCTCAGCGACGCGAGCAACCCCGATGCGCTGGCCGATGCTACCGACAGCAGCCTGCTCGACCGTTCGCCGCGCAACCTCAAAGATGTGTGGATGCGCTTGCGCACACAACTGACGCCGACGTCGTTGCTGTTCCGCCATGCACTGCGTTTGCCCCTCGCGTTGAGCATCGGCTACGGCATGGTGCACCTGATTCACCCGTCCCAGGGCTACTGGATCATCCTCACCACGCTGTTCGTGTGTCAGCCGAACTACGGCGCCACCCGCCGCAAACTCGGCCAACGGATCATCGGCACCGCGATCGGCCTGACGGTGGCCTGGGCGTTGTTCGATCTGTTTCCCAATCCGTTGATCCAGTCGTGCTTCGCAATCGCCGCCGGGGTGGTGTTCTTTATCAACCGTACGACGCGCTACACCTTGGCCACGGCGGCGATCACCTTGATGGTGCTGTTCTGCTTCAACCAGGTCGGCGACGGTTACGGGCTGTTCCTGCCGCGGCTGCTCGATACCTTGCTCGGCAGCCTGATCGCCGGGCTGGCGGTGTTCCTGTTCCTGCCGGACTGGCAGGGTCGACGCCTGAACAAGGTGCTGGCCAACACCCTCACCTGCAACAGCATTTACCTGCGCCAGATCATGCAGCAATACGCGTCTGGCAAAAGTGACGACCTGGCGTATCGCCTGGCGCGACGCAACGCGCACAACGCCGACGCGGCGCTGTCGACGACGCTGGCCAACATGCTCATGGAGCCTGGGCACTTCCGGAAAGAAGCGGATGTCGGCTTTCGTTTTCTGGTGCTGTCACACACGTTGCTCAGCTATTTGTCCGGGCTGGGGGCGCATCGCGAAACCCCACTGCCAGCGGAGGTGCGTGAACAGTTGATCGACGGCGCCGGAGTGAGCCTGGCCGCGAGCATCGACGAAATCGCCCAAGGCCTGGCAAGCAAACAGCCGATTGCCATTCAGAGTGATGAGGAAGAGGCGCTGGCCAACACCCTTGAGCAGATGCCGGATGAAATCGATGAAGGGCAGCGGCTGGTGCAGACGCAATTGGCGTTGATTTGTCGGCAGCTTGGACCGTTGCGGACGTTGGCGGCGCATTTGATTAAAGACACCAGCGAAGACTAAGTTGTGTGTTGTCTGGGCCGGCCTCATCGCGGGCAAGCCCGGCTCCCACAGGAGATCTTTGCAACACCCTGGATCAGTGTGGGAGCGGCGGTGCGACGATTCGACTTGCCCGCGATGAAGGCATCGGCCACACCAGACACCTGGGATCAGCCTTACATCCCATGTTGCTTCATCAGGCGCTCATAACTGCCATCCGCCTTCATCTCGGCAATCTCGCGGTCGAAACTGGCGACAATCTGTTCGTGTTGCGGGTTTTTCAGACTGACCAATATGTGCAGGCTGTTCTCGCTCAACGGTTTGGGCAAAAACTCCACGGCATTGCGCACTTTGGAGGTTTCGCGCGCCAGGTAATAACGGGCGACGAATTCATCTTCAAGCGTCAACTTGACCCGGTCCGCTGCAACCATGCGCACCGCCATGGAAAAGTTATGCACCGGGACTTTCTGCAACGATGCGTCGTCATCGAACTCAGGGGAATAGGCATACCCGCGCACGATTGCAATCGGATAAGTGTGCAGTTGCTGCAAGTTGTTGTATTCGATGGGGGCGTCTTTGCGCTTCAGAAAGCGCACGCGATTAAGCAGATACTCGCCGGAGAACTGGCCAAGCTTGGTGCGTTCATTGGTGTACCAGGCATTGACCAATACGTCATACCGCCCCTCGCCCACGCCCATCAGGGCTCGCGCCCAAGGCACCTGTTCGAAATCACTGGCATAGCCGGCCCGGGCCAGCGCGGTGCTGACAATGTCCGTCGCCAACCCGCCGTTGACCAGCGTGGCATCGGTAAAGGGTGGCCAGGCATCAGCGACCAGTCGCAGCTTTTCCGCTGCCGCGCCCTGTGTCAGCAACAGCAATACAATCAAAGCACAAGCTCGATGCAATCGCGGCATGCTAGAAAATCCTTAGCGGGCGGGTTGCCCGACGTGTTTTTCAGCCCAGACTCCAAGATCCCTATACCGGCACCCGGTACTCAACATTAGCTCATTGAAGCCACTGCACAGCGCGTCATCGCAGATTACACAAAGAAGACCACGCCGAGCGAAATGAATGATGGCATTTTGGCCTTTGTCACAGATTTACCGACCATAAAGACATCCATCTTCAGGACGCTTAGTATCGGCGTGACGATGTTCAAGGAAAGTGAAGATGACTATTGATTGGATCTGCAAACACCACAGTGATCTGGGCAAAGAGCAGTTGTACGCCATTCTGCAACTGCGTACGGAGGTGTTTGTCGTCGAGCAGAAATGCGTTTATCAGGACATCGATGGCCAGGATCTGGAAGGTGACACCTGCCATTTAATGGCGTGGGACGAGAATCGGCTGGTGGGTTACCTGCGATTGCTTGACCCACAGACGCAGGGTGGCGATGTGGTGATCGGCCGGGTGATTGTTGCCCCCGGCGGCACGTGGCGCCGGGCTCGGGCACGAACTGATGGCACAGGCGTTGAAGCAGGCTGAAAAGCACTGGCCGGGCACGCCGGTTTATCTGTCGGCTCAGGCGCATTTGCAGGGCTATTACGGCAAGTACGGGTTTGTCGTGGCGGGCGAGGAATATCTGGAGGATGACATTCCACACATCGGGATGCGTCGACCTTAAAGGCCTCATCGCGGGCAAGCCCGGCTCCCACAGGGATCAGTAGTGTGCCCACTGTCTATGCCACACAATTGAACCTTGTGGGGTCTGAAGTGTGACTACTTTCTATGCCACTCAGTAGATCCCTGTGGGAGCCGGGCTTGCCCGCGGTGGCGTCACCTGCGGCACCGCAGAAATCAAGGGTACTCAAGCACCACTTTTATCTGCCGCAAATTCCGCTCGATCCATCCCCGATCAATCGCCCCCCACTCACGAATCCGATAGCGCCCCGCATGATTGCGCGCGCCCTCTTCCTGCTCGAACTCGCAAATGATGTCCAGGTCCGCCAATGCCGCAATCGTGTCCTGCGCCGTGCGCCGGGGCATGCCGGTCACGTCGGTCAGGGCCGGGACACTGCTGGCCAGCCCGCTGTCGATCAGGTACGCCACGTATAACCGGCGGTAGAAGCTGCTCTTGGTCTTGCTGACTTCCATTCAAACACTCCCGGCAGTTGATCGGTTACTGCATGTCCCGCCAGGTCAGGTACACACGCAGGTCGAACTCCACCTGGTGATACCCCGGCAACATGTGTTCACACAGTTTGTAGAACGCCTTGTTGTGATCTGACTCTTTAAAGTGCGCCAGTTCATGCACCACGATCATTTTCAGAAACTCTGAAGGCGCTTCCTTGAACAGCGAGGCCACACGGATTTCTTTCTTGGCCTTGAGCTTGCCGCCCTGCACCCGCGAGATGGTGGTGTGCAAGCCCAGGGCACGATGCGTGAGGTCCAGACGGTTGTCGAACAGCACTTTGTCGATGGACGGAGCATTGCGCAGGTATTCCTGCTTGAGGTCCAGCGCGTAGGTGTACAGCGCCTTGTCACTCTGCACACCGTGCTTTTCCGGGTAGCGCTTGCTCAGGTAGTCGCCCAGCCGATCTTCGGCGATCAGCTGGCGCACTTGATCCTGCAATGCAGCAGGATAGGCCTGGAGGTATTTCAACGCGGTCATTGGGGCGGCAACACGAATCACGAAAAGGTCGCCAGTGTAGCGAATTCAACTGTTCAGTGCGCTCCAGTCGAACGGCTGCACAAAGTCGCCGACATCTTCGGACATCATCGGCCGCGCCACCAGAAAACCTTGCACGTACTCACAGCCATTGATATTGAGCAAGCGTTTCCACGCCTTCGGCGATCACCAGCATTCCATATTGCTTGCACAGGTCGATCACATTGCGCACCAGCGCTGCATCCCGCGAGGACTCGGGTAACCGGGCAATCAAGTGCCGGTCGAACTTGAGTGTGTCCAGCTCCAGGTCGCGCAGATGGGTCAAGGAGCAAGCCCCCGAACCAAAGTCATCCAGTGCCACCCGCACCCCAAGGTTGCGCAGCAAACGCAGGGTCTTGCGGGTTTCTTCAGGGTTTTGCATCAGCGCTTCTTCCGTCACCTCGACTTCCAGATGACGCGGTTGCAGGCCATGGCGTTCCAGCACCTGGCGTAACTCGGTGACCAGGTTGGGCATGCCGAACTGGGTGCTGCTCAAACTGACGCCGAGCACCAGGTCGTCGGCAAACAGGGTTTCCCAGGCCTTTCGCTGCCCGGCCCCGCGATGATAAATCCAGCTGCCCAACCGACTGATCAGCCGTGCCTCTTCCAGCAACGGCAGAAACAGCCCCGGCGGGACATCGCCCACGCTCGGGTGATGCCAGCGCAGCAATGCCTCGAACCCGCGCAGTTGCCCGCTGGCGATGGACACCTGGGGTTGGTAGACCAAGTTGAAATCACGGTTTTCGATGGCCGTGCGCACACTTTCTTCGAGCATCAGCCGCGAACGCGCGCGGCCGTTCATTTCGTGATCGTAAAAGCGGTACTGCTGACGGCCCGCTCGCTTGGCTTCGTACATGGCAATGTCCGAGGCCCGCAACAAGCCGTCGAGGTTGGCCCCGCAATCCGGGTACGTCGCAATCCCGATACTGGCGCCCAACGCGATGTCCAGCCCATCAATCTGCTGACAGATCGATACCCGCTCGATGAGCTTCTCGGCAATCTTCGCCGCCTGTTCGGGAAACTCCAGGTCCAGCAGCGCGGTAAATTCATCGCCGCCCATGCGCGCCAGAATGTCGAAGGGGCGCAAGCACGCCTTCAACTGCTCGGACACCCAGCGCAGCACGCGGTCGCCGGCATCATGGCCGAGGGAATCATTGACCCGTTTGAACCCGTCAAGGTCCAGGTACAGCAACACCCAAGCGCTGTCGGCGCGCTCACCGCGTAGCAACAGGTTTTCCACGGTCTGGTAGAACCCCCGGCGATTGAGCAGGCCGGTCAACGGGTCGGTAACGGCCTGGAACTCCAGTTGCTGATGCAGATGACGCACCACCGACATGTCCAGCACCGTCACCACCATCGCGTGTTGTTCCGCGGGCAACGGCGCGCATGACAGCGCCACCGGCACCTGTTGACCGGGCGTGGTACGCAGCATCGCGTCATGCAGGCGCAAGGTTTCGCCACGCTTGTAACCGCTGTAAATCTCGGAATCCAGCCAGACCGGGATGTGCGGTTTTTGCAGGAAATCCAGAAACTCTTTGCCTTGCAGATCCTGCACCGTGGCATTCAGCAGCCGCGACATGGCCGGGTTGGCGAAACGGATTACCCCGTCCTCACTCACCACCAGAATGCCTTCGGCCGCGTTCTCCAGCACCGAGGCATTAAAGGCGCGAGCGACTTCCAGGTCGTGGCTCAAGCGCTGCAACGCACGGCGATTGCGCTGGTGTTCCAGCAAGGCCTGCACTTTGGGTTTGAGAATCTGCGGGTCGAACGGTTTGAACAGGTAATCCACCGCGCCGCTGGCGTAGCCCTTGATCACCGCGTCCTGGGATTGTTCATTGGCCGTCAGGAAGATAATCGGCGTGAGGCGGGTTCGTTGACTGCCACGCATCAGGCGCGCCACTTCAAAACCGTCCATGCCGGGCATCTGCACATCGAGCAGCACCAGGTCGACTTCGTGTTCGAGCAACAGGCTGAGCGCTTCGAAGCCGGAGGCGGCGGTCATGACCTGCCAGTCCTGGCGCTGGAGCAACGCGCGCATGCTGATCAGGTTTTCAGGGTAATCATCGACGATTAAAAGGATTGAGCTGCCGTCGGTTGGCGTGGGTTGCGCGCATTCCATGCTGCTTCTCTTGTCGGGACGTCAGACCGGTTTCTCGTGAAAACCGGACAAATACTTAGCCTGCACTCTAGACCGGGAACCGCAAAAGCAGAAGCCATCAGAGCGCCATCATTTAACCATCACGTTAATTTGCCGACTAACGGTCGGTCCTGAGAGCCCCGAAAACCGGGATAGATGGCCTTTCGACAGGACGTTGACGCCAAATCTCTGCCGGGCAGGCATTAACAAAGTGGCCTCGTACGCTTATAAAGACCGCCCCCCGATGCGCGTGCTAGAGCTTCTGGCACGTGCGTGCAGCAAAAATTTGTGGAAGCTTTCTATGATCGATCTCGCAACCTGGAACCTCAGCGTTCCCGTCGGCAGCCCGCCCTACACCGTTGAAACCTCAAAACTGGTGGACGGCTTCAAGGATCAATACTTCCACTCCGACACCGGCACGTTGTTCTTCTGGTCCCCGGTGACCGGCTCAAAGACTGAAAACGCCATCTATCCACGAACCGAACTTCGCGAAACCTACAGCAACGGCACCCTGCGCAATTGGTATTACCCGGATGCCGACAATATGTTGCGCGCGACCCTGGCGGTGAATCAGGTCCCCAGCTCAGGGAAAATCGTCATCGGCCAGATCCACGCCTATGAAAGCCAGAAGCCCTTGGTGAAGGTCGAGTATCAATACAAAACCAAAACCGCGACCGGCAACATCGTCGCCAAAGTGCGCATGCACCCGGATGATGACGTAGGTCGGGTGATTACCATTGCGACCGGCGTGAAGCTGGATCAGGAGTTTTCCTACCTCATCCACCTGAGCCCTGGCGGCGCATTGGGTATCAGCGCGGCGGGGTATCAATGGGACACCAACATCAGCGCGACGTGGCGGGTGAAGCCGCTGTATTTCAAGGCCGGGGTGTATGTGCAGGACAACACCGGGTACACCAGCGAGGGCGGCAAAGTGACGTTCAGCAAGCTGGATATTGATCACGATAAATGACCACTCGCCTATCCCTGTAGCAGCTGCCGAGCCCGCGAGGCTGCGTTCGGCTGCATAGCAGTCGTGAGATGCCTGACGCGGTGCATCTGAAGAAACGCATTCGCAGGTTTTACGACTGCTGCGCAGCCGGACGCAGCCTCGCGGGCTCGGCAGCTGCTACAGGGTCTGAAAAACTCACAGGACGCCTCCGACCGTGGCGAGGAGCTTGCTCCCGCTGGGCTGCGAAGCAGCCCCAGAACCTATACCCTATTTCCTCAGACACACCCTACCGTGCTACGCGAACTTCATAACTGCGTCAGCGAACGCCTCAACGCCGTCCTCAAATACCTGAACCTGATGGCCTGCACCAGCCTCCCCGACTACGCCGAAAACGATATCAACACCGTCACTAACATTGCGCGGATTCTGGTCCAGGATATCGCTGACGTGTTTGGGGTGATCGAGCAGCGTGGGTTTGATAAGCCTAAAGCTCCGTAGCCACATTCTCAGGAAACAAAAAGCCCGCAACGCTGCGGGTTTTTATCCAAATAGAATTGGAAGTTACTATTTAAACGGCCCATACCGTTTTGCTGGGAGGCTCAAAACGAGCCGGTGGTTTTCATATCCCCGAAAATCAATTTCATCTGATTGTCGGGATCGGGCTGCCACCTTATTACGGCTGTCGGGTCTGCTTCGCTGCGAACGATGCACTTCCATTTCACGACATCATCGGGCTTCGTACCTTTCAACTGCACTGTGCCGGTCCATATAGCTGGGCCGCGCGTTGTCAGGCCGGGAGGCGGGTCGAGTTTAACAGCCTCTCCCACCTTCCATCGCCCTAATGCCTCGATGTCGCCAACCACATATACACTTTCACCCTTATCCGTGTAGCTGTTAATACACTGAAATTTCACGCTGAGTAAATACTCCATCACAACGGATTGGGCATCACTGGATACTGGCGACATCACCAATAAGAAAGCGCCCAGCGGAAATAGGTAACGAATTCGGCCCATCATGAACCCCTTAGATCACTACAATGAACATTTAACAAACTAAATAAATACAAAAAAAATAAATCAGACCCCTTTCCGTTCGTCCAGGATATAGCAGCTTGGTTTGATACGCCTTTAGCTCAGAAATCAATGCTCAAGTAATAAAAAACCCACGTTTGTGCGGGTTTTTATTGAGAACAGATTTTTCTTACCAACACTCAAGTTTTTTAGCGCAGGACACATCTAAAACTGAAATATGTTGAGCCTACTTAACAGAATCAAGCTGCTTCTTGGCCTTTTCTACCGCCTCATTTGACGAAGAAGCTGTAACTGTATTTGACCCAGGAGGCTGAGTGTTTGTAACGCGACAGATATACGTATCTTCCGCAGCATAGCTTGAAACTGGCAACATCATTGACGTCGCCAGCGCAATCACTAAAAGCAATACTTTTTTCATGATGGCATACCCACTCTTTTTATTTAAAAGGGGACGGATTTATTTATTCACTACTTTCACACCTAACGATAACCATCCCAGCCCAGAAAATCACCTGTAAGAAATAACAGTTCCTAATACAATTTTGCGATAACAGAGCAGTAACATATTCGAAATGGGGACTGCGAAATGGGGACAGTTTTATTTAATTATAATTTACGATTCGCGGCTAAGCTTCCTCCATCACTACAAGGACGTAGGTGGCTATATGCCCAGAATGGCACGTGTCTTATTACCCCACTATCCTCATCATGTCGTACAAAGAGGTCACAACAAGCAGGTTGTGTTCGCCCATCCGGAGGACTTCGAGCGCTATCTCGCTGACCTGCGAGAACTCAAAAAAGCACTGGATGTAAAAGTTTACGCTTTTTGCCTGATGACCAATCATGTCCACCTATTGCTGGCACCCGGGAAAACGCAACGGGTCTCGGTCAACTCATGAAAGGTCTGGCAGGCCGCATGACGCGATATCGAAACAAACTTGAAGGACGCTCGGGAACCCTATGGGAGAGCCGCTACAAATCCAGCATCGTGCAAACAGACACTTACTTATTGGCCTGTAGTCGGTACATCGAACTCAACCCGGCGAGAGCGCAAATGGTTCAGCGTGCCCAGGACTATCCCTGGTCGAGCTTGCATTTACGCAATAACGAAAAGGCAGAGAGTCTCTGGCTGGATGAAGATCCTTTCTTTCACGCGTTAGGCGCGACACATGCCGAACGACTCGTTCGCTATAACACTTTTGTCAATCATGTCTCCCCACCATCAGAACTACGACTGATAAGAGATGCACTTCAGAGAGGCCAGTTGGCGGAAAGTTCTCGCTTCACGGATGAGATTGAATACATCACTGGGCAGCGGATATCACAACGGGCACAAGGGAGGCCCGCCAAGTAATTCGAAGAGATTAAAGCCGGGGGCGCTTTAAACAAACTCGCCCCCTTACTCAACTTTCCTCACAAGCACTAGCATTAGCATTAAATAGATCTGTCCCCTTTTTTTGTTTGCCAGCCTTTTTTTGTTTCAGATCGCCTTTTCTACCCAGCTATAGCAAAACGGTATTAAAAACTGTTATTTCTAACAGGTCACCAAAAACAACTTATAAACTAACCTCATCGACGTAATATAAAAAATCAAGACAGGACGGATAAATATATCCACCTTAAACATCTTACACAAGAGGATTAAAATCATGAGCAGCAATCCGAACGGAACTTATAAAGGGCGCGTATATGATTCCGGCGAGAGCAATGACGCCACCCTGACAATTACCTCGTCAGACTCAGGGACGGGTAACGTAACTGGAGCCAGCATGACGTATTACGGACTTAACTTCGTCGTTGATGGAACCTTCGCTTATCAAAACTTAACGGGTGAATCCCCGGTATCTTTTAATCTTCGAGCAGAGGTAAAAAGCGGAGAAAACAATCTGCTCAACATTACTTTGGCATCGCCCGACAGAAACTATACTACCTTGACCGGTAAAGTTTATGTCTCACGTGGGGGGCCGAATGTAGGCAAAACTTACGACATCACCTTCAACAGAACATAACGACAGAAGAGCCCGACTTAATTATCCTATTTAGCCATTTATTAAACTCAATAAAAACCCGTCTAAAGACGGGTTTTTTATGCAACTCAAACGCAGAAGGTCTTAGTTAACCTTAGCGTTCAACTCCCCCTTCAAATAACGCTGATACATCCCTTCCAACGAGATCGGCTTGATCTTCGAAGCATTACCAGCAGTACCAAACTGGTTATAACGGTCGATACACACATCACGCATCGCAGTCACGGTCGCGCCGAAGAATTTACGCGGGTCGAATTCGCTCGGGTTGGTGGCCATCAGGCGACGCATTGCGCCGGTGGACGCCAAACGCAGGTCGGTGTCGATGTTGACCTTGCGCACGCCGTGCTTGATGCCTTCGACGATTTCCTCAACCGGTACGCCGTAGGTTTCTTTGATGTCGCCGCCGTACTGGTTGATGATCGCCAGCCACTCTTGCGGAACCGAAGACGAACCGTGCATCACCAGGTGGGTGTTCGGGATGCGTTTGTGGATTTCTTTGATGCGGTCGATGGCCAGTACGTCGCCGGTAGGCGGCTTGGTGAACTTGTACGCGCCGTGGCTGGTGCCGATGGCGATGGCCAGGGCATCCACTTGAGTGCGTTTGACGAAGTCAGCGGCTTCTTCCGGGTCGGTCAGCATTTGGCTGTGATCCAGAACGCCTTCGGCGCCGATGCCGTCTTCTTCACCGGCCATGCCGGTTTCCAGCGAACCCAGGCAGCCCAGCTCGCCTTCTACCGAAACGCCGCAGGCGTGAGCCATGGCCACGGTTTGTTGGGTAACACGGACGTTGTAGTCGTAGTCGGTCGGGGTCTTGCCGTCTTCGCCCAGGGAACCGTCCATCATCACCGAGCTGAAGCCCAGTTGGATGGAGCGCTGGCAGACGTCAGGGCTGGTGCCGTGGTCCTGGTGCATGCACACCGGGATGTGCGGGAATTCTTCGATCGCCGCCAGGATCAGGTGGCGCAGGAACGGGGCGCCAGCGTATTTGCGAGCACCGGCCGAAGCCTGGACGATCACCGGAGAGTCAGTCTTGTCAGCGGCTTCCATGATGGCGCGCATCTGCTCAAGGTTGTTGACGTTGAAGGCTGGAACGCCGTAGCCGAACTCGGCTGCGTGGTCCAGCATCTGGCGCATGCTGATAAGTGCCATTGTGTGTGTCTCTCCCGGTTGAGGGTCGTTAATCGTGCCAGCCTGCCGTAGCGGCGGCGGCTATTCAAGTTATTGCAGATCGGGGGTTAGGCCCGGGCTGCGAATTCGGGTGTTGCCTAAATCTCAACAACTGCACAGAACCCTTGTGGGAGCGGGCTTGCTCGCGAATGCGGCTCAACATTCAACATCTATGCAAGCTGAACCACCGCTTTCGCGAGCAAGCCCGCTCCCACATTTGGATCTCTGCACTTCAAATCAATCGTGTTACTGCGCTTTACAGCCACGGCCGATCAAATCATTGGTGGCGACCCAGTACACCAGGCCTTCCTCACCTTTTACGTGAAACGCCAGCATATCGTTGCTGTACAGCGAACCTTCGGCGCCTGGCTCAAGCTTGAGGCGATAGACCTGATCGGCCCCGCCCAGGCGCACGTCGACTTCCTTGCGGCTGTCGTCGGTGTAGCGCCACAGCACTTTGGCCTGGCTGTCGCACGTCCAGGTGGTCCAGTTATCCACAGGGGCGGACGACTGGAACAGGTTCAACTGTGCGCAACCGGCCAGCAACGCCAGCGCCGTAACGGCGATAAAACCTTTCATCCATGTTCCTCGACTGACGGCGCACGCCGCCAGCCCTGAGTAAAGTGTCAGACCCGTCAAGGGCAACCATGTTCCTTGGCCGGGGTCTGTGTCTCGTATTTATCCAGGCCATCCGGCCCGGAACGCTTGTTGAGCACCGGGTTGGTTTCCGCTTGCCAATCGGCCTGGTAGCAACCGTTTTGCGGCGCGGACGGCGCGGGCTCCGGCGTGGCTTTCGGGTTACTCCCGCAAGCCGCCAATGAACCCGCGACGATCAACAGCGTTAACAACCTGACCATGTAACCACTCCTTTGCCTGGTCAACGGGATGGCCTCAGGCCTTGGCCCGGCTTTCCAGGACTTCAACGGCTGGCAGCACTTTGCCTTCAACGAACTCGAGGAATGCGCCACCGCCGGTAGAAATGTAGGAGATCTGCTCGGCAACGCCATATTTATCGATGGCCGCCAGGGTGTCGCCACCGCCCGCGATGGAGAACGCCGTGCTTTCGGCGATGGCCTGGGCCAGGACTTTGGTGCCGTTACCGAACTGGTCGAATTCGAACACGCCGACCGGGCCGTTCCACAGGATGGTTTTCGACGACTTCAGCAGCTCGGCGAAATTCGCCGCAGTCTGTGGGCCGATGTCCAGGATCATGTCGTCGGCGGCCACGTCGGCGATCAGTTTGACAGTCGCGGTGGCGCTTTCGGCGAATTCCTTGGCAACCACAACATCCACCGGCAACGGCACGCTGACTTTGGCGGCGATTTCGCGAGCGGTGTCCAGCAGGTCAGGTTCGTACAGGGACTTGCCGACCGGGTGACCGGCAGCGGCCAGGAAGGTGTTGGCAATGCCGCCGCCGACGATCAACTGGTTGCAGATCTGGCTCAGGCTGTTCAGCACGTCGAGCTTGGTCGACACCTTGGAGCCGGCAACGATGGCAGCCATTGGCTGGGCCGGGGCGCCGAGGGCTTTGCCCAGTGCGTCCAGCTCGGCAGCCAGCAACGGGCCTGCGGCGGCGACTTTGGCGAACTTGGCCACGCCGTGGGTCGAACCCTCGGCACGGTGAGCGGTGCCGAAGGCGTCCATCACGAACACGTCGCACAGGGCCGCGTATTGCTGGGCCAGCTCGTCAGCGTTCTTTTTCTCGCCCTTGTTAAAGCGCACGTTTTCGAACAGCACGATCTCGCCGGCCTTCACATCGACGCCGCCCAGATAGTCAGCGACCAGCGGCACTTCACGACCCAGCGCCTTGCTCAGGTAGTCAGCGACAGGCTTGAGGCTGTTCTCGGCGGAAAATTCGCCTTCGGTAGGACGGCCAAGGTGCGAGCAGACCATCACGGCCGCGCCTTTTTCCAGGGCCAGCTTGATGGTCGGCAGCGAAGCCAGGATTCGCGCATCGCTGGTGACAACACCGTCCTTGACTGGGACGTTGAGGTCTTCGCGAATCAGTACGCGCTTACCTTGCAGATCGAGGTCGGACATCTTCAACACGGTCATGGGTCGCAATTCCTGGGTTACTGATTTTGAGAGGTAGAGAGTGGTGATTCAGGTTTGGAAATAGCTGTTTGCAGATAGTGTTCTGCAACGTCCAGCATCCGGTTTGCAAACCCCCATTCGTTGTCGAACCAGGCCAGGATGTTTACCAGCCGCGGGCCGGAAACTCGGGTCTGACTGGCATCGACGATCGCCGAATGTGGGTCATGGTTAAAATCACAACTGGCGTGAGGCAACTCGGTATAGGCCAGGAGGCCTTTGAGCGGGCCGCTGGTGGCGGCTTCGCGCAGTATCCGGTTGACCTCGGTGGCGTCGGTATCGCTGACGGTCTGCATCGTAATATCGAGGCAAGACACGTTCACCGTCGGCACCCGTACGGCTTTGGCCTGAATTCGCCCGGCAAGTTCCGGCAACAGGCGTTCGATGCCGCGCGCCAGACCGGTGGACACCGGGATCACCGACTGGAACGCCGAACGAGTACGGCGCAGGTCTTCGTGGTGATAGGCGTCAATCACCGGCTGATCGTTCATCGCCGAGTGAATGGTGGTGATCGACACGTATTCCAGGCCAATGGCCTGATCCAGCAGGCGCAACAGCGGTACGCCGCAGTTGGTGGTGCAGGACGCGTTGGACACCAGCAGTTCGTCGCCGGTCAGGCAATCCTGGTTCACGCCGTAGACGATGGTGGCGTCGACATCCGACTCGCTGGCCATCGGCTGGGAAAACAGTACCCGTGGCGCACCGGCGTCGAGGAAACGCTGACCGTCTTCACGGGTGTGATAAGCGCCGGAGCACTCCAGCACCAGATCGACGCCCAACGACGCCCAATCGATGCCTTCGGGGGTGGCACTGCGCAGGACCTTCACGCAGTCGCCTTGAATATGCAGACAGTCGCCGTCAACCCGCACTTCACCGGGAAATCGCCCGTGAGTGGAGTCAAAGCGCGTCAGGTATTCGATGCTGGCCATGTCGGCCAGATCGTTGATCGCGACAATTTCAAACCCGGCCTTCTCGCCCCGCTCAAACAACGCACGCAAGACGCAACGACCAATCCGGCCGTAGCCGTTGAGTGCAACTTTGTAAGGACGCGGTTGAGGCATGGGGTTCTCGATTACCGTGGTGAATCCGTTAGACCGCTATCGCGGGCAAGCCCGGCTCCTACAAGTCAACGTGATCTGTAGGAGCCGGGCTTGCCCGCGATGGCGTCAGCCCAGACGACACATTTTCTGGATCAGTCTTCCAGCAACTCTTCAGCCTGACCCAGGATGTTTTCCAGGGTGAAGCCGAACTCTTCGAACAAGGCAGGCGCAGGCGCCGACTCGCCGTAGGTGGTCATGCCGATCACGCGACCTTCCAGGCCCACGTACTTGAACCAGAAGTCCGCATGGGCGGCTTCAATGGCGATACGGGCGCTGACCTGCAACGGCAGGACCGCTTGCTTGTAGCCGGCGTCCTGGGCATCGAACACGCTGGTGCAAGGCATGGAAACCACGCGCACCTTGCGGCCTTGCTCAGTCAGTTTGTCGAAGGCCTGAACCGCCAGGCCCACTTCGGAACCGGTGGCGATCAGGATCAGCTCAGGCTCGCCTGCACAGTCCTTCAGCACATAACCACCACGGCTGATGTCGGCGATCTGGCCGGCGTCACGGGTTTGGTGCTGCAGGTTCTGACGCGAGAAGATCAAGGCCGAAGGACCGTCTTTACGCTCCAGCGCGAACTTCCAGCACACCGCCGCTTCAACGGCGTCAGCCGGACGCCAGGTGTCCAGGTTCGGCGTGCTGCGCAGGCTGGTCAGTTGCTCGATTGGCTGGTGAGTCGGGCCGTCTTCGCCCAGACCGATGGAGTCGTGGGTGTAGACATGGATCACACGCTGCTTCATCAGGGCCGACATGCGCACTGCGTTGCGAGCGTATTCCATGAACATCAGGAAGGTCGCGCCGTAAGGCACCAGGCCGCCGTGCAGGGCAACGCCGTTCATGATGGCGGTCATGCCGAACTCGCGAACGCCGTAGTACATGTAGTTGCCGCTGGCGTCTTCGGCGGTGACACCTTTGCAACCTTTCCACAGGGTCAGGTTGGAACCGGCCAGGTCAGCCGAGCCGCCGAGGAATTCCGGCAACATCGGACCGTAGGCATTCAGCGCGTTCTGGCTGGCTTTACGGCTGGCGATGGTTTCGCCTTTGGCGGCCACTTCGGCGATGTAGGCCGCGGCTTTTTCGCTGAAGTCGGCTGGCAGGTCACCGCTCAGACGACGGATCAGTTCGTTGGCTTCGGTCGGGAACGCGGCGGAGTAAGCAGCGAAACGCTGATCCCACTCGGCTTCGACCGCTTTACCGGCTTCCTTGGCGTCCCACTCGGCGTAGATGTCGGCCGGAATTTCGAACGGACCGTGGTTCCACTTCAGAGCCGCGCGGGTCAGGGCGATTTCCGCGTCACCCAGTGGGGCGCCGTGGCAGTCTTCCTTGCCTTGCTTGTTCGGCGAACCGAAACCGATGGTGGTCTTGCAGCAGATCAGGGTTGGCTGCGTGCTTTTGCGTGCAGTCTCGATCGCGGTCTTGATTTCTTCAGGGTCGTGACCGTCGACGTTGCGGATCACCTGCCAGTTGTAGGCTTCGAAACGCTTCGGCGTGTCGTCGGTGAACCAGCCTTCGACTTCGCCGTCGATGGAAATGCCGTTGTCATCATAGAAGGCGATCAGCTTGCCCAGGCCCAAGGTACCGGCCAGGGAAGCGACTTCGTGGGAAATGCCTTCCATCATGCAGCCATCACCCAGGAAAACGTAGGTGTGGTGATCAACGATGTTGTGGCCCGGACGGTTGAATTGTGCGGCCATGACTTTTTCAGCCAGGGCAAAACCGATGGCGTTGGCCAGGCCTTGGCCCAGTGGACCGGTGGTGGTTTCAACGCCTGGGGTGTAGCCGAGTTCCGGGTGACCCGGGGTGCGGCTGTGCAGTTGGCGGAATTGTTTCAGATCGTCGATCGACAGGTCGTAGCCAGTCAGGTGCAGCAGCGAGTAGATCAACATCGAGCCATGGCCGTTGGACAGCACGAAGCGGTCACGGTCGGCGAACGATGGATTGCTCGGGTTGTGCTTGAGGTAGTCACGCCACAGCACTTCGGCGATATCCGCCATACCCATAGGGGCACCCGGATGGCCGCTGTTGGCTTTTTGCACGGCATCCATGCTGAGGGCACGAATGGCGTTGGCACGCTCACGACGGCTTGGCATCGCTGATCTCCTGCGGATATTGAATCGAGAGTGAATAAAATGAATCGGAAAAAAGGCGAGCATTTTCCCTCACCCGGACGCCTCGGGGCAATGACAGATAGTCATCTGGAGGCGTTTTTCCAATGGATTACCAAGGTTTCGGCTGATGAAACCTTTCTGCTATTCGTTTGTAGAGTAAATGGCAAGCCTGGAAGTGCCATCTATCGAGCAATATCAAAACTTTTTGATATTGCTCTTGCAGTGATTTCTACCCGTCACTAGACTGCTGGCCTTATGAATTTACGCGTGCCTTCCATTCAACATGACGATTGCGACGAGCTGGCGGCCCTCTGCAAGGCTGGCGGCGACCCTCTGCGTCTGAATGTATTGCGCGCACTGGCCAACGATTCGTTCGGCGTACTGGAGCTGGCGCAGATCTTCGGCATCGGCCAGTCCGGCATGAGTCACCATCTCAAGGTATTGGCCCAGGCCGACCTGGTGGCGACCCGCCGTGAAGGCAACGCGATTTTCTACCGTCGCGCCCTGCCCCACACCGACCTGCTAGGCGGCAAGCTGCACGCTGCCTTGCTGGAAGAAGTAGACAACCTGACCCTGCCTGCCGATGTGCAGTCGCGGATCAGTCAGGTGCATGGGCAACGAGCGGCGGCCAGCCAGGACTTTTTCTCACGGGTGGCGGAGAAATTCCGTGCCCAGCAAGACTTGATCGCCGGCCTGCCGCAGTACCGCGAAAGCGTGGTGGCATTGCTCGACAAGTTGAGTTTCAGCAAAGATGCCACGGCCATTGAAGTCGGCCCGGGTGACGGCGAATTTCTGCCGGAACTGGCACGTCGCTTCACGCAGGTCACGGCGCTGGACAACAGCCCGGCGATGCTCGAACTGACGCGCCAGGTATGCGAGCGTGAAAAGCTGGCTAACGTCAGCCTGCAATTGGCCGATGCATTGAACGGTGTCAGCCTTCATGCCGATTGCGTTGTACTGAACATGGTATTGCACCATTTCGCCGCGCCGGCCGAAGCGCTCAAGCACATGGCCGACTTGCTGCAACCGGGCGGTAGCCTGCTCGTGACAGAGTTATGTAGCCACAACCAGAGTTGGGCCAGGGAGGCCTGCGGTGATCTCTGGTTGGGGTTTGAACAGGACGATTTGGCCCGTTGGGCCACCGCTGCGGGACTCGTTCCCGGGGAAAGCCTCTATGTAGGCTTACGTAATGGTTTCCAGATCCAGGTTCGCCACTTTCAGCGACCGACTGGCGACACTCACCATCGGTAAATTCAGGAAAACATCGAGATGAGCGAATACTCCCTCTTCACCTCCGAGTCCGTGTCTGAAGGACATCCGGACAAAATCGCCGACCAGATTTCCGATGCGGTGCTGGACGCCATCATTGCTGAAGACAAGTTCGCCCGTGTGGCGTGCGAGACTCTGGTAAAAACCGGCGTTGCCATCATCGCCGGCGAAGTCACCACGTCGGCTTGGGTCGATCTGGAAGAAATCGTGCGTAACGTCATTCTGGACATCGGCTACAACAGCTCCGATGTCGGCTTCGACGGCGCCACTTGCGGTGTGATGAACATCATCGGCAAGCAGTCCCCAGACATCAACCAAGGTGTTGACCGTGCCAAGCCTGAAGATCAGGGTGCCGGCGACCAAGGCCTGATGTTCGGCTACGCCAGCAACGAAACCGACGTGCTGATGCCAGCACCGATCACGTTCTCGCATCAACTGGTTCAGCGCCAGGCCGAAGCCCGTAAATCCGGCCTGCTGCCATGGCTGCGCCCGGACGCCAAGTCGCAAGTGACTTGCCGTTACGAAGGCGGCAAGGTTGTTGGTATCGACGCCGTTGTTCTGTCGACCCAGCACAACCCGGAAGTGTCGTACAAAGACCTGCGCGAAGGCGTGATGGAGCTGATCGTCAAGCACGTACTGCCTGCCGAACTGCTGACCAAGGACACCCAGTTCCACATCAACCCGACTGGCCAGTTCATCATCGGTGGCCCGGTTGGCGACTGCGGCCTGACCGGTCGCAAGATCATCGTCGACAGCTACGGCGGCATGGCTCGCCATGGTGGCGGCGCGTTCTCCGGTAAAGATCCATCGAAGGTTGACCGTTCGGCCGCTTACGCTGGTCGTTACGTGGCCAAGAACATCGTCGCTGCCGGCCTGGCCGAGCGCTGCGAGATTCAGGTTTCCTACGCGATCGGTGTTGCCCAGCCTACGTCGATCTCGTTGAACACCTTCGGCACCGGCAAGATCAGCGACGACAAAATCGTCAAACTGGTTCGCGAAGTGTTCGACCTGCGTCCATACGCAATCACCACCATGCTCGACCTGCTGCACCCGATGTACCAGGAAACCGCTGCGTACGGCCACTTCGGTCGCACCCCGGCCACCAAGACCGTTGGCGAAGACACCTTCACCACGTTCACCTGGGAAAAAACCGACCGCGCCGACGACCTGCGTCAGGCAGCCGGCCTGTAAGACTTCCCCGGCGGTACCAAAAGCCCTGCACGGTTCGCCGTGCGGGGCTTTATTGCCCGTCGACACACGCCGAAAAACTCCCGGCCGCCTCGATTCTCAAATCCGTCCTAGCCTTCCAGAACTTCATTTGAGCAAGGACGCTCACGATGCTTCTGCGCCTGTTTTCCGCTTTTTTTCTGACGCTGATTTGCCTGCCTTCAAACGCAGCCGACTGCCCTGACTGGCCTGCCGCCCGCGCGTTCGACGAAATTGCCGCCCTGCAAAAACAGATCGACTTGTGGGACGACCACTATCACCGGGGCGGGCGCTCTCTGGTTGCCGACGAAATCTATGATCAGTCCCGTGCACAACTGATCGCATGGCGTGAGTGTTTTGACGTGGGTCTGGCTCCCGAACCGTTGCGCACTGCGGGTGGAAAGTTAGCCCACCCCATCGCCCACACGGGTCTGGACAAACTGCGCGATGGCCGAGCCGTTGAACACTGGCTGCGTGATCGCGAGGGCATCTGGATACAACCCAAGGTCGACGGTGTCGCCGTGACGCTGACCTATCGCAAAGGCCTGCTGTATCAGGCGATCAGCCGGGGCGACGGCATCCACGGGCAGGACTGGACTTCTTCGGCGCGACAGGTTCCCGGCATCCCCCGACAACTTGCACAACCGCTGGACGTGCAGGTGCAAGGCGAACTTTATTGGCACCTGACTGACCATGTACAAGCGAAGGCCGGCAGCCTCAATGCACGCTCCATGGTGGCCGGCTTGATGGCTCGCAAGGCACTCGACCCGGAGCACGCCGACAACATCAGGCTGTTTGTCTGGGACTGGCCACAAGGCCCGGCCACTGTGCCCGAACGTATCGCGGCGCTGGAGGATTTGGGCTTCCCGAGCATGGCACCCTACAGCCAGCCGGTCCGGACCTTGGCCGATGCCGAACGCTGTCGCGATCACTGGTATCGCTCGCCCCTGCCGTTTGCCAGCGATGGTGTTGTCTTGCGGCAAAATCAGCGCCCCTCGGCTGAACGCTGGCAGGCTAAATCACCCTACTGGGCCGTCGCCTGGAAATACCCTTTGCCCAGGCGCTGGCCGAGGTGCGAAAAGTCGAATTCAAGATCGGTCGTACCGGACGAATCACCCCCGTACTGCACCTCAAACCGGTGACGCTGGATGACCGGCAGATCAAACGCGTGAGCGTCAGCTCCCTGCGGCGCTGGACAGAGCTGGACATCCTCCCCGGCGACCAGGTGTCCATCAGCCTCGCCGGGCTGACCATTCCCAGGCTCGACAGCGTTGTGCTGCGCAGCACCGAACGCCCTCAACTGAATGTTCCGCAGGCTGCCGCCTTCCATCATTTGAGTTGCTGGGAGCCGACACCGGGATGCGAAAGTCAATTTCTCGCGCGACTGACCTGGCTCAGTGGCAAGCGGGGCCTGGCCTTACCCCACGTCGGCGCCGGCACTTGGGAGAAACTTTTCGATACAGGCCATCTCAACGGCCTGCTGGATTGGTTGACCCTCGATGCCCGGGAGCTTGCTAACATTGATGGCTTCGGCGAACGCAGCAGCGCTCGCCTGATAGACAGTTTCAACAGTGCGCGGCAACGCCCGTTCGCTCGCTGGCTTAAAGCCTTGGAGGTTGCCTCCGACCGGCCAGGCAAAGCTTGCCGATTCATGGCAGGAACTGGCGAATCGAAACACCGAACAATGGCAGGCTGAAGCCGGTATCGGCCCGGGACGTGCGACCCAATTGAGCGCGTTTTTCCGCGATCCGCAGGTCCTGGCCTTGAGTGAAACATTACGTATTGCCGGCATTGACGGTTTTAAAGACCGGTAACGCCCGGCAGCCCGGGAACCCCCGGGGGTCGATGCGCTCCAACGCCCATCGCCACACCGACCCGCTTGTCTTTGCACATGGAGCTTTTATGAAATTTCTTTCACCGCTCGTCCTGCTGACCTTTTGCAGCGTGATGGCCGCTCCACTGATGGCTGCTGAAGAAGCACCGGAACTGACCGGCTGCGCGGCCAAGAAACAGGGCATCATCAATCAGATCGATCTGGCCAAGTCACACGGCAATGCCGACCAGCAGGCCGGCCTGGAGACTGCCTTGCGCGAGGTCACCGAACACTGCACTGACGCCTCGCTGAAGAAAGAACGGGAAAATAAAGTCCTCGACGCCAAGCGCGAAGTCAGCAAGCGTCAGGCCGATCTCGACAAAGCCATGAAGAACGGCGACCCCGACAAAATCAACAAACGCAAAGACAAACTCGCCGAGGCCCGCAAGGAATTGCAGGACGCCCTCGATGAGCTGGACAAGTAAGGATCAGTTCAGGACTGATCGTTCCCACGCACCGCGTGGGAACGATCAACAAGCGAGAATCAATGATCCCGAAACTGTTTATGACACGCACTACAGGCATCCTCGACTTTCTGCACCGCCGGCCCCAGGTTGCTGGCCTTGTAGGGCTGGACCTGGCTGGCAATCACCAACTCACCGGTGGCGGCTTCAAGGTCGCGGGACATTTCCTGAAAACGTGCCTGCTGCTGCCAGACATTGTCCTTGGCGCTGGTGTGATCTTCTTCGCGCACCTGTGGAAAATGCTTCCACGGCTCGCGGGACAGCGCATCGAGCTTCACGGCGCCGTCGGCGAATTTTTGGCCATCAAATGGAATGCGCCCACGCAACATACCGCCCAGGTCCTCGCCGGTCTTGAGCATTTGCTTGAAGATCGCCTTGCGTTGACCCAGCGGAGAATTCGGGTCGACGCCGCCGCAGGCGGACAACATCAGACAGGCCAGCAATACAACAGAAAGTCTTTTAAGAGTCATGGTGGCTACAGGTCACGGGAAACGGCGGCCAGTATCCTCGCGTCATCGGAAAAGACCAATAGCCCTATTATCAATATGGGTTGTTTGAGCGCATGGAGCACTCAGGCAACCGGCAAAGGAATTACTCCATGAACAGCCGTTTCAAGGCATGGCGTCGCCCCCTCGCGTGGGCTCTCCCAATGGTGGCCGTGCTCGCCGGCTGCACCGGCGGCGATAACAACAAGCCGAAAACCCACGCACTGGCTACCTATTCCGGTGCTACCTGGGAAGCATTGCCAGCAGTGTCCGACAGCGACCTGATCGCCGGGTTCGGCTCGTGGCGCAGCGCGTGCAACCGACTCAAGGCCGACCCGGTCTGGGGTTCAACCTGCGCGGCGTCCACCAATGTGCCGCAAACCGCCGCCGACATCCGCGGCTTCCTGAAACAGAATCTGGATGTCTATGGCCTACGCGCCGCCAATGACAACCCCAATGGTTTGATCACGGGCTACTACGAACCGGTCTACCCGGGCAGCCTGACCCAGACCACCAGCGCAAACATCCCGGTGTACGGCGTGCCCGACGACATGATCATTGTCTCGCTGGACAGCATCTACCCGGAGCTCAAAGGCAAACGCCTGCGCGGTCGACTTGAAGGACGAGTGCTCAAGCCTTACGACGATGCGGCAACGATTGGGACCAAAGGGGCCAAGGCACCCGTCGTTGCCTGGCTGACCGATCCGATGAACCTGCAATTCCTGCAAATCCAGGGATCGGGGCGTATTCAGCTCGATGACGGGCGCCAGTTGCGCATCGCTTACGCCGACCAGAACGGCCATCCGTATCGGCCCATCGGGCGCTGGCTGGTGGAGCAAGGTGAACTGAAGAAAGAAGACGTGACCATGGGCGCGATCAGCACCTGGGCCAAAGCCAACCCGACTCGTATTCCCGAACTGCTCGCCAGTAACCCCAGCTATGTGTTTTTCACTCGTAACCCGGACAGCAACGAAGGGCCTCGCGGTTCATTGAATGTGCCGTTGACGGCGGGGTATAGCGCGGCGGTGGACCGTAAAGTGATTCCGCTGGGCAGCCTGTTGTGGCTGTCCACCACGAAACCGGACGGCACTGCGCTGGTTCGCCCGGTGGCGGCTCAGGATACCGGCGGCGCAATTGCCGGCGAGGTTCGTGCGGACCTGTTCTGGGGCACAGGTGAAGCGGCCGGGCAATTGGCCGGCGACATGAAACAGCAGGGGCAGATCTGGATGTTGTGGCCTAAAGGTGCGCCGTTGCCACAAGTGCCTCAGGTGGCCGATGCGACCGACACTAAACCTTGAATTCTGCCGCGACAGTTAGATTGCTTTCGCGAGCAGGCTCGCTCCCACAGTTGATCTTCAGTGAATACAAATTTTGTGTTTCACCACAGATCCTGTTGGAGCGGGCTTGCCCGCGAAGGGGCCAGCGCAATCGCCGAGGTTGCTGTCAGACCGACACCACAAAGAAACTGACAATCAACCCCATCCCGACAAACCACACCAACGACCGCAAAGTCGCCCAGTCGGCCAAATAGCAAATGATGTACAGCAACCGGCTGGTGATGAACAACACCGACAGCACGTTGATCGTCACCAGCTCGGCATTGCCCGCCAGGTGAGCCACGATCACCGCAGCCGCAAATGCCGGGGTCACTTCAAAACTGTTCAGTTGCGCGGCATGCGCACGTCTGCCCAACCCCTCCAGCGAATCAAGAAAATCCCGGGGGTCATGGTTATCTTTCAGCCTGTACCCGCCACTGATCTTGGCGACACCCGTGCAGATATACGGCAGGAAAATCGCGATCAAAATGCACCACAGTGCAACCGTCATAGAGCAATCCTTTTTCAGTTTTAGACATTCGGGTTTCGATTAAAACTTCATCACCAATATGCCAATCATCACCAGCCCACAGGCAAGGAGTCGCGGTCGACCAAAAGGTTCTTTCAGGTAACGCATGCCAAACAGCACCACCAGAATTACGCTGATCTCACGCAACGCCGCCGCTTCGGCAATAGAACCCAGCTGCATAGCCCACAGCACCAGAGCGTAGCTGAACAACACACAGAACCCGACCGCCAACCCCAGTCGCCATTGTTCACGCCAGAACAACTTGAATGCCGGGCGCTTGCGCACCAACGCCAGCAAGGGGAATGGCCAGGCACTGAGCAACGTGACCCAGACCAGATAATCCAGAGGATGAGACCAGCGCCGCAACGCCTGGCCGTCGATGTAGGTATAGCAACCGATGCACAAGCCGATCAGTGCCACCACGGGTAGCATCGACCACGGCAATCGCGCGCCGCCACCGCCCTGCCACAGCAGGCACGCCATACCGAACGGGATCAGCAGAATTCCAAAGATCTGCTGGTTCGTCAGCACTTCCCCGGCAAAGATCAGCGTCAAGGTCAGCACCACCAGCGGCGACAAGCCACGCATCAGCGGGTACACCAGGCCAAGGTCACCGACCCGATACGCCTGGATCAGCAAGTAACGGTAAAGCAACTCGAACGCCGCCGACGCCAGAATCCACGGCCAGATGTCGATGGGCGGCACGTTCAAGAACGGCACCATCACCGCGACAAACAACAGTGCCACGCTGTCCATGCAGGCCACTACCAACAAGCGCTCCGCACTGAATTTGATCAGGGTATTCCACGCCGCGTGCAACAGCGCCGCCACCAACACCAGAGCCGTCGCAAGCACAGCACACTCCTTTATTTGTTTTTGTTCCCTGCGGGAAGCGCCCAGATAATTGATACGTCATATATCAGCTGCTGTTTATACTGCAAGCGACCACGCCGCACTCAGTTGCACACAGACTAATTCCAATAATGCCTGTCCATGCCCGCTCTCTCCGAGATCGGTCGTCGGGCTGCGTATGCCTGATCACAGCGTCAAGACTACCGACAGAGACCTTGCGCATGCCACTCGCCTTGCTTGCCCTCGCTGTTGCCGCGTTCGGCATCGGCACCACTGAATTCGTCATCATGGGCCTGTTGCCCGATGTCGCTCGCGACCTCGCCGTCAGCATCCCGCACGCGGGCCTGCTGATCACCGGCTACGCCCTGGGCGTAGTGTTCGGCGCGCCGATCCTGGCGGTCGGCACCGCCAACATGCCGCGCAAGGCGACATTGCTGGGGATGACGCTGATGTTCATTCTGGGCAACGTCTTGTGCGCGCTCGCGCCGAACTACGCCACGTTGATGGCGGCTCGCGTGGTCACGGCCCTATGCCACGGTGCGTTCTTCGGCATCGGTTCGGTGGTCGCGGCCGGCCTGGTCGCACCAAACAAGCGGGCACAGGCCATTGCAATGATGTTCACCGGCCTGACGCTGGCCAACGTACTGGGCGTGCCATTGGGCACCGCGCTTGGGCAATACGCCGGTTGGCGCTCGACTTTCTGGGCGGTCTCGGTAATTGGTGTGATTGCCGCCATCGCGCAATGGCTCTGGTTGCCGAAACACATCGCCATGGACAAGGCCAATCTCGCCAGCGAGTTCAAGGTGCTGGGCAAGATCAATGTGTTGTTGGCGCTGGGCATGAGCGTGCTGGCGTCGACCAGCCTGTTCAGCGTGTTCACCTACATCGCGCCGATCCTGCAAGACATCACCGGCGTCAGCCCGCATGGCGTGACCATCATGTTGTTGCTGTTCGGCGTAGGTTTGACGGCGGGCAGCATGCTCGGCGGTCGATTGGCGGACAGCCGTTTACTGCCCTCGCTGGTGGGCATGGCACTGGCTGTGCTGGTGGTGCTGGCGGCGTTCACGCAGACCAGTCACTCGGTCATCCCGGCGGCGATCACGCTGGTGTTGTGGGGGATTTTTGCTTTCGCCCTGTGCCCGATCCTGCAACTGCTGATCATCGATCAGGCGCACGAAGCGCCCAACCTCGGCTCGACACTGAACCAAAGCGCATTCAACCTCGGCAATGCGACCGGCGCGTGGATTGGCGGACTGGTGGTCGCCAGTGGTGCCGACCTGGCGGACTTGCCATGGACCGGCGCGCTGGTCAGCGGTTTGACGGTGCTGACAGCGTTGTTCTTTATTTACCTGCAGCGTCGTAGTGCGGCTGCGGTCAATGTCTTAGGCTGAATAGCTGCATCGCCCATGACATTGCTATCGCGAGCAGGCTCACTCCTACATGGACCGCGCCCTTCCCTGTAGGAGTGAGCCTGCTCGCGATGAAGTTGACGCGATGCACCTGTCTTTACTCCTCTTCGCGTTTGCGTGAATCCGGCGCCTGATCCGCATCCTTCTTCGGTGGCCCGCTTTCACTGCGGATCTGCGCATGGCTGATCAGGGCAAAGATAAAGCTGCCGCCGATGATATTTCCCGCCAGCGTCGGCCCGGCGAACACCAGCCAGAAATCCTTCCACGGCAACTCGCCGGCAAACACCAGGTAAGACACCTCGGCCGACCCGACGACGATGTGGGTGAAGTCTCCCAGCGCCATGAAATAGGTGATGAGGATGATGATCCACATCTTCGCGCTTTCCATGGACGGAATCATCCAGACCATAGTGGCGATCATCCAGCCGGAGACAATGCCCTTGGCGAACATTTGGCCGGTGTGGTTTTCCATGACCTTGCGCCCGATTTCAAGGAAGGCCAGGTCGGTTTTACTGTCGAAAATCGGCAAATGCAGCATCACATACGCCACCAACAACGTGCCGCACAGATTACCCACCAGCACCACCGTCCACAGCCGCAGCAATCGGCCGACGTTAACCAGTGTCGGTTTGGTCATCACCGGTAGCACGGCGGTCAGGGTGTTTTCGGTGAACAGTTGCTGGCGGGCGAGAATCACGGCGAGAAAGCCGGCGCAATAGCCGAAGCTCGCAATCACCTTGAAACCTTCACCGTCCGGCAGGCGCGAGTTGAGCAAACCCATGCCCATCAACGACAGGCCCATGGTCAACCCCGCTGCCAGCGCCGACCACCACAGCGCAGCAATGCTGCGCTCCAGTTCCTGGTCGCCTTGGGTACGGATGATTTCATGCAGTACCGCCGCACGAGGTGGCTGGTTCTTTTCGACTTCGTGCTCTTCTTCAGCCGAAAGGTTCGGGGTCTTGCCGTCTTTTGGGGTATCCATAGCATTCCTGAACCAGTGGCGTGTCATGAAGGTACGACACGCGTGGTTCGGAGCTGTTCAGTGTTCGGAAAAACGAAACCACGCCTGTAGGAGCACGGCTTGCCCGCGATGGGTTCAGCCCGGTGGCGGCGATGATGCGAAAGACGTCATCGCGAGCGAGTTCGGCTCCTACTCGACGTCATCTTGAAACTGGTCTTTGACGTATTTGATCTCGGTACGGCCATGCGGCGCCGGCAAGCCGTCTTCGCCCAGGTTGACGAACACCATCTTTTCCACGGTGAGGATGCTTTTTCGGGTGATTTTGTTGCGCACTTCACACGTCAGGGTGATCGAGGTACGACCGAACTCGGTGGCGGTGATGCCCAATTCGATGATGTCGCCCTGGCGCGAGGCGCTGACGAAGTTGATTTCGGAAATGTACTTGGTGACAACGCGCTGGTTGCCCAGTTGAACGATGGCATAGATCGCCGCTTCTTCGTCGATCCAGCGCAACAGGCTGCCGCCGAACAGCGTGCCGTTGGGATTGAGGTCTTCAGGTTTTACCCATTTGCGGGTGTGGAAATTCATATTCACTCCTGAGCGTCTTGCCGAATGATGGAGGGCATCATGGCAGAGCCCGACCTAGAGCTCTATTACGCATAGACTATGGTCTCGATTACCGTTCAGACATTGACCAACAGAAACGCTTTGGAAGATCAGCATAGCCCGCTATAATCGCCCCCGTTTCGAAACGGTAACGATCCACTGATACCGTTTTCCCGCCACCTGTCCGAGGGGCGCTGCAGCAGGTTCGACCTGTCAGGCTCGGATGGGGCGTTGCTTGACCGTTATCGGTCAGACACTAAACGCACAACGGCGCCCATTCGCATACATTACGAATGGAGGCTCTTCATGAGCGCTGTCAACACGCCTGCAGATTTCAACGATTACAAAGTTGCCGACATGTCCCTGGCTGCCTGGGGCCGTCGCGAAACCATCATCGCCGAATCCGAAATGCCTGCCCTGATGGGTCTACGCCGTAAATACGCTGGTGAGCAGCCGCTCAAAGGCGCAAAAATCCTCGGCTGCATCCACATGACCATTCAGACTGCCGTGCTGATCGAAACCCTGGTTGCCCTGGGTGCCGAAGTACGTTGGTCGTCCTGCAACATTTTCTCGACTCAAGACCAGGCCGCTGCCGCTATCGCTGCTGCCGGCATCGCGGTTTTCGCCTGGAAAGGCGAGACTGAAGAAGAGTACGAGTGGTGCCTGGAGCAAACCATCCTCAAAGATGGCGCGCCTTGGGATGCCAACATGATCCTCGACGACGGCGGCGACCTGACCGAGCTGCTGCACAAGAAATACCCGGCGATCCTCGACCGCGTCCACGGCGTTACCGAAGAAACCACCACCGGCGTACACCGCCTGCTGGACATGCTGGCCAAGGGTGAGCTGAAAATCCCGGCCATCAACGTCAACGACTCGGTGACCAAGAGCAAGAACGACAACAAGTACGGCTGCCGTCACAGCCTGAACGACGCGATCAAGCGCGGTACCGACCACCTGCTGTCCGGCAAACAAGCGCTGGTCATCGGTTACGGTGACGTGGGCAAGGGCTCGGCCCAGTCCCTGCGTCAGGAAGGCATGATCGTTAAAGTGTCCGAAGTCGACCCGATCTGCGCCATGCAAGCTTGCATGGACGGTTTTGAACTGGTTTCGCCGTTCATCGACGGTATCAACAACGGTACCGAAGCGAGCATCGACAAAGCCCTGCTGGGCAAGATCGACCTGATCGTGACCACCACCGGCAACGTCAATGTTTGCGACTCGAACATGCTCAAAGCCCTGAAGAAGCGCGCCGTAGTCTGCAACATCGGTCACTTCGACAACGAAATCGACACCGCTTTCATGCGCAAGAACTGGGCGTGGGAAGAAGTGAAGCCACAGGTTCACAAAATCCACCGCACCGGCCCGGGCGCTTTCGACGCTCAGAACGATGACTACCTGATCCTGCTGGCCGAAGGCCGTCTGGTTAACCTGGGTAACGCTACCGGTCACCCAAGCCGCATCATGGACGGTTCGTTCGCCAACCAGGTTCTGGCTCAGATCTTCCTGTTCGGCCAGAAATACGCCGACCTGTCGCCAGCCCAGAAAGCCGAGCGCCTGACTGTTGAAGTACTGCCGAAGAAGCTCGACGAAGAAGTGGCCCTGGAAATGGTCCGCGGTTTCGGCGGTGTTGTGACTCAACTGACCAAGACCCAGGCCGACTACATCGGCGTGACCGTCGAAGGTCCGTTCAAGCCGCACGCTTACCGCTACTGATTAGTCCCGCTGTCCGCTCTCCCTTGTGGGAGCGGGCTTTGTGTGAGTCGGGCTTGCCCGCGATGCAGGCGCCTCGGTGTTTCAGTTACACCTGGGTGATGCCATCGCAGGCAAGCCAGCTCCCACAAAAGCCCGCTCCCACATTGGGATATGCAAGACTTCCAGGCTTACGCGTTTTCAAGGGTATTCCCATGTCCCAAGATCGTCGCTACAGCTTCGAGTTCTTCCCTACGAAGACCGATGCTGGGCATGAAAAAGCTGATCGCCACTGCTCGTCAGCTGGCCACCTACAACCCCGATTTCTTCTCCTGCACCTATGGCGCTGGCGGTTCGACTCGTGATCGCACCCTCAACACCGTGTTGCAGCTCGAAAGCGAAGTCAAAGTCCCTGCCGCACCGCATCTGTCTTGCGTAGGCGACAGCAAGGACGACTTGCGCGGCCTGCTGGCCCAATACAAGGCCGCCGGCATCAAGCGTATCGTTGCCCTGCGCGGTGACCTGCCTTCGGGCATGGGCATGGCCAGCGGTGAAATGCGCCACGCCAATGACCTGGTCGAGTTCATTCGTGAAGAAACCGGCGATCATTTCCACATCGAAGTCGCCGCCTACCCGGAAATGCACCCGCAAGCGCGCAATTTCGAAGATGACATCGCCAACTTCGTGCGCAAGGCTAACGCCGGTGCCGACAGTGCTATCACCCAGTACTTCTTCAACGCCGACAGCTACTTCTACTTTGTCGAGCGTGTACGGGCGATGGGCGTGAACATCCCGATCGTGCCGGGGATCATGCCGATCACCAACTACAGCAAACTGGCGCGCTTCTCTGACGCCTGCGGTGCGGAAATCCCGCGCTGGATCCGCAAACAGCTGGAAGCCTACGGCGACGACACCCAAAGCATTCAAGGCTTTGGTGAACAAGTCATCACCGAGATGTGCGAACGCCTGCTGCAAGGTGGCGCACCCGGCCTGCACTTCTACACACTGAACCAGGCTGAAGCGAGTCTGGCGGTGTGGAACAACCTGAAGTTGCCGCGCTGAAACAGTGCAACATCATGAAAAAGGCTCTGGAGAAATCCAGGGCCTTTTTTATGGGATTTACTTTGTGCCAGAGCTTTCGGATCCAGTTTCTGGCTCTTTATGGTTTCTCGTCGTAATCTCACGCCATGCCCCTGATTTCGCGATTTCTGACAGTTCTGCTTTTTACTTGCCTGAGCTTTGCCGCCCAAGGCGAGAAGCTGCGCATTGTCACCGAACCGTGGGCGCCTTATGTCTATGAGGAAAATGGTAAATTCCTGGGGCTGGATTACGAAACCACAGCCATCGTCTTCAAACGCCTGGGGATCGAAGTGGAGTGGCAGTTCCTGCCGTGGAAACGCTGCCTGTCGATGCTTGAAACCGGTCAGGCCGATGGCGCGCTGGATATTTTCCACAGTGCCGAACGTGACGCGACCCTGCTCTATCCTGGTGAACCGCTCTCGGAAGTCGAGTTCGTGATGTTCTACGCCAATCAGCGGCCCCACCCGTTTCGCACCTTGAGCGATCTGAAAGGCCTGACCATCGGCACCTCACCGGGCTACCTCTACAGCAAGGATTTCAGCGACTCGCCGCTGTTCATCCGTGAACCGGCGCCCACCCATGAAGCTAATTTCGGCAAGCTGGTACGGGGGAGGATCGACCTGCTGATCACTGATCGCCGGGTCGGCCAGCATTTGCTCGATGAATTGGGCATTCGCGACAGGATCACCGAAAATCCGACCGTCATCAGCCACCAGAGTCAGTTTCTGGCGGTACGTCGCAATGCCGGCATGGATTTGCTGGTGCAGCGTTTCGGCGCCGAACTCAAGCGCTTCAAGCGCGAGCCCGCCTACGCGGAACTGAGCGCCCGATACGGGGCGCAACCCGGTGCCGCCCTTAACACCGACACCGCCAACGCGAACCCTATAAAAACCGTTGAGCAGCAGGAAAGCGGCGCGCAGTGATTGCTCTGTTATACTCCGGCGTTCCCGCCAGGCTCACGCCCGGACGCTCGGACTTGTTCAAGGCATCTCGACCCCGCTACAGCGCAGCTTTCGGCCCGCGCGAGCACTCCAGACGAGCTTTTGAGTTCCAGCAGGACCGGACGGGATTGCGTTCCTCTTAAACGCGATTCGCGCCAGGCAAGACTCCCATTGGGCCAAGCCCTAACTAAAACAGGATTACTCATGTCCTTTGCTTCCCTCGGTCTCTCCGAGGCTTTAGTCCGCGCCATCGAGGCAGCGGGCTATACCGAGCCTACTCCGGTGCAACAGCGGGCTATTCCCGCCGTGTTGCAAGGTCGCGACCTGATGGTCGCGGCTCAGACAGGTACCGGTAAAACCGGCGGCTTCGCCCTTCCGATTCTGGAGCGGTTGTTCCCCAACGGTCACCCGGACAAATCCCAGCGTCACGGCCCGCGCCAACCGCGCGTACTGGTCCTGACCCCGACTCGCGAACTCGCGGCTCAAGTACACGAGAGCTTCAAGCTCTATGCCCGTGACCTGAAGTTCGTCAGCGCCTGCATCTTCGGCGGCGTCGGCATGAACCCGCAGGTTCAGGCCATGTCTCGCGGTGTTGACGTGCTGGTGGCCTGCCCTGGCCGCTTGCTCGACCTCGCCGGCCAAGGCAGCGTCGATTTGTCCCACGTGGAAATCCTCGTGCTGGACGAAGCCGACCGCATGCTCGACATGGGCTTTGTCCATGACGTGAAGAAGGTTTTGGCCCGCCTGCCGGCCAAACGGCAGAACCTGCTGTTCTCGGCGACGTTCTCCAAGGACATCACCGACCTCGCCGGCAAGCTGCTGCACAACCCGGAACGCATTGAAGTCACGCCGCCGAACACCACGGTCGAGCGTATCGAACAGCGTGTGTTCCGCCTGGCTGCCAGCCACAAGCGCTCGTTGCTGGCCCACCTGATCACCAATGGCGCCTGGGAACAGGTGCTGGTGTTCACCCGCACCAAGCACGGCGCCAACCGCCTGGCCGAGTACCTGGACAAACACGGCCTCAGCGCTGTCGCGATCCACGGTAACAAGAGCCAGAACGCTCGCACCAAAGCCCTGGCCGACTTCA
The DNA here is from genome assembly GCF_054668335.1 of Pseudomonas sp. S2_F03. Classification (NCBI taxonomy): domain Bacteria; kingdom Pseudomonadati; phylum Pseudomonadota; class Gammaproteobacteria; order Pseudomonadales; family Pseudomonadaceae; genus Pseudomonas; species Pseudomonas sp. S2_F03. Next base: position 2,534,386 of record NZ_CP162759.1, read on the forward strand.
AGGCCGGTGAAGTGCGCATTCTGGTAGCCACCGACATCGCGGCGCGTGGCCTGGACATCGACCAGTTGCCCCACGTGGTCAACTTCGAACTGCCGAACGTCGACGAAGACTACGTTCACCGCATTGGCCGTACTGGCCGTGCCGGTCGTTCGGGCGAAGCGATTTCGCTGGTCGCGCCCGACGAAGAGAAATTGCTCAAAAGCATCGAGCGCATGACCAAGCAGAAAATCGCCGACGGCGACCTGATGGGCTTCGACTCCAGCGCTGTAGAAGCCGAGAAACCTGAAGTCCGTGAGCGTCCGGATGTGCGTAACCCGCGCAACCCACGTGGCCCGCGCGGCGACGGCCCGAACGGCACCGGCGGTGGTGGCGGTCGTAAAGACAAGGGCAAGGACAAGGGCGGCAAGGAAAAACCTGCCGCCACGGCCCGCGGTGATCGCCCGGCACGTGAACACAAGCCACGCGAAGGCACCCCGGCGCGCGAACAACAGCGTCCGGCGCCGCGCGCTGCCTCGGCTGACCGTGCCCCAGACGAGTTCCTGGACGACGATATCGATAACTTTGGTAACCGCGTCGATTACGTTCCTCAAGCCAAACCGGCTCAGGGTCGTGGCCGCCGTCCGGGTGCTCCGGCACAGGGTTCGGCCGCTGGCGCAGCTGCTCCGCGTACCGGCGGCAAGCCTCAGGGTCGCCAAAGCGGTCCGCGCAGCAGCGACGGCGCCACCACCGGCACGCCGCCAGCCAAGCGCAGCGGTCCACGCAGCGGCGCTCCACGTGACGGTCAGGCCCGTCGTGAAGAAGGTCGCAACCGTCGTCCTGCTCGTGACGATCAGCCGCGTTCGGAACCGGCCGTGCAGAACCCGCGCGGTCCAGCGCCGAAGATCATTCACAAGGAGTCGAAAACCGATCGTTTCCCGACTCCTGAGCAACTTGATCAACTGCCAGGCCGTCCGCGTGGCGAAAAACCAGCATTGCTGACCCGCAACCGCTAAGTTTTTCCTGCCATAAAAAAATGCCCCTGATCTCGCGATCAGGGGCATTTTTTATGCACTAACGTAAACCTGTAGGAGCAAGGCTTGCCCGCGATGGGTTCACCTCGGTATTGCAGGTGTTGCCAATTGCGCTATCGCGAGCAAGCTCGGCTCCTACGGTCTCAGCATTACTTCGCTTTCACACCTTCAAAGGTCACGTACATCTCAACCGCATCGGACGATGGGCCCAAGTCTTTTTGCTTGCCGAAATCGGAACGCTTGAGGCTGAAAGTACCCTCAAAGCCTGCACGGTAGCCGCCCCATGGATCCTTGCCTTCACCCAGGAAAGTAGCCTTGACCACGATTGGCTTGGTCACACCGAGGATTGTCAGATCACCAGCCACGTCAGCAGTGTCTTTGCCAGCGGCGTTTTTACCGGTGGATTTTACGCTGGTGGAAACAAACGTGGCTTTGCTGGCGTTCAGGAAGTCTTTGCTGGAGATGTGCTTGTCACGCTCGGCATTGTTGGTGAAAACGCTCGCAGTGTTGACGTTGAACTCGATCTTGCTGTCTTCCGGCTTGGCAGCATCGAAGCTGAACTTGCCGTCGATGTCCTTGAAAGTGCCGGTGATGAAGCTGTAACCCAGGTGACTGATCTTGAAGTCAACGAAGGCGTGCTGGCCTTCTTTGTCGACGGTGTAGTCAGCTGCCATCACGTTAGCGGACAGCAGGGCGGAACCGATTGCCAAAGCGGCGAGCGTCTTTTTCAACATGTCTTGTATTCCTTGGGGGGTAAGTTGAACTTCAGGCCTTGCGGCCCAGCATTCGTTTGAGGGTCACATCACGGTCGATAAAGTGGTGTTTCAATGCTGCCAACGCATGGAGACCGGAAAAAATCACCAGCGCCCACGCCAGGTAGAGATGAATCGCACCCGCGTTATCTGCCTGGTCCGGTAGTCCGGAAACCAGTGCAGGCACTTCAAACCAGTCAAACACCGGAATCCCGACACCCTCTGCGGTGGAAATCAGGTAACCGGCAATCATCACAGCGAACAGACAGAGATACAGAAAAGCATGCCCGAACATGGCGCCGAGGCGCGTCATGCGGCTGTAGCTGGTCAGCGTTGGCGGCGGTGGGCTGATGAAGCGCCACAACACACGCAACACCATGACACCCAGCAGGATCAGACCGATGCTCTTGTGCAGATCCGGTCCTGCCTTGCGCCAAGGGTCGTAGTAGCCGAGATCGACCATCCACAGACCCAGACCGAACAAACCGAACACTGCCAGCGCTACACCCCAGTGCATGAAGATGCTGACCCAGCCGTAGCGAGAGATAGAGTTTCGTAGTTGCATTGCCAAGTCCCTGTAAGTTCTGGCCCAAGACTATCGAGTTATCTATCGAATTAAAGCCGAAAATTTCGCTTTGAAATATCGAGAAATACGATCAAGAGCTTGAAATAGGCGTGTTAAGGAAAGATTAAAGACCAACGTGTGAGAAAAAATGAAGTCCAACTAAAGAACACCTGCCCCCCGGTGTTTATTCGACTCCTGGTCCTGGTTTTCTACAGGCATAAAAAAACGCGACATTGCTGCCGCGTTTTTTTAATCCCGACGCTTACTGCGTCTTGGCATCCGCTACCGGAGTCGTAGCGGGCTTGGCCGCTGGCTTCTTCGCGGTCTCAGCTTTCTTCGCCGGAGCCTTTTTGGTTTCGGGTTTGGCTGCCGGTTTCTTCGCCGGAGCTTTGGCCGGCGCCTTTTTGGCGGGTTCGGCTTTCACGGGTGTTGCAGGCTTCGGTGCTTCAACCGGTGCCGGTGCAACGACCGGTGCTGGGATCGGTGCTGGTGGAGCGACAGGCTCAGGCGCCTTGACCGGCTCTGGCTTCTTGTCGTCATCCGAACCGCCGAACAGGTTGCTGAAGAAGTTGCCTTTCTTCGCCGCCACGGCGCCGGCCGCCGCAGCAGCTGCTGCCGGACCCACTTTAGCCGGTTCAAACGACTTGCCCGCCGCCAGGTCTTCTACCTGACTGGCTGCACGCTGGCCAGTGCGCAATGCGCCTTCCAGAGTGCCCGGGTACAAGGTGTCGGTGTGTTCGCCTGCGAAGGTTACACGCTGAATCGGACGTTCCCACAGACGCCAGAACTTGCTGATCTGGCCTGGACCGAAGGCCAGGTAGGCACCGCCAGTCGATGGGTCGGTGCTGTAGCGACGGATTTCATAACCGGTGAACGAACCACGCGCCTGTGGATAGAACGTGTGCAGACGGATCAACACCTGATCGACCATCTGTTTGTCGCCGAACGCCTGCATCACCCGCGCGTTGTCGCCGGACAGGTTAATCACTACGTTGGCGCCGCCCTTCAAGGCAGGCTCGATCCACAGCATGCCCAGCCCGGTGTTGCTGAAGACTTCGCCGGACATGCGCGCCTTGGGTTCCCACACAGGCGTCTTGAACTTGAGCATGATCTGGTCGCGCCAACCGTAGTTGGTGCCTTTGATCGCACCCAGGTGCTGGGCGTCCAGCGCCGGGGTCATCTGGATCTTGTTCAGCGCGCGCAGCGGCACGGCCAGTACCACGTAGTCAGCCTGATACCCGACGTTGTCGACTTTGACGGTGACGCCGTCCTTGTCCTGAATGATTGCCGAGACCGGGGAGTTGGTCTTGATGGTTTTCAGTTGCTTGACGAACGCCTGGGCCAGCACCGGGCTGCCGCCGACCAATCGCGAAGCGCGCAGGTCACGATCGGAAATGCCACGGTAGACACGGCTTTGCTGTGCGAAGTACAGCAGAGACAGACGCGAAGGTTCGTCGTAGCGGCTACGAATCTGCTGGTTGATCAACTGACGCGCAGTGGCCGGCAGGTTCTGCTTGTCGAGCCAGTTGGACACGGTGATCGAATCCAGCGATTGCAGCGTGTTGGTAGCGAGCGGGTTCAGCGGGTCGTCAATCGAGCGCGCCAGATCGTCCAGGGTCTTTTCGTAGCGCTTGATCGCGTCGGCGGTGGCCGGTTGCTTGGTCGTCAGATCAGCGGCCGAGAAGTACTCGCCATCGATCAGGTAGCTTGGGGTGCGCACGAATTCAGGGGCCGGCGTGGTGCTCAGCTTGAAGGTCGACACGTACTTGTTCAGCACCGGCTGGGCCTTGTCGTTGCCTATCCACTCGCTGGTGGCCATCCCGGAGCGACCGCCCAGGCTCGATTTGGCTTCCAGCAACGTGACCTGCCAGCCTTTGTTCTGCAGTTCGTAAGCCGCGGTCAGGCCGGACAGCCCGCCGCCGATCACGATCGCGGTTTTATCCTTGGCCAGCGCAGACACGCTGAACAGCCCCAACATCACCAGCGCACAGGCGCGCAGCCAACCGACAGACATTCAGCGAACTCCGGAAATCATGAGAAAAATGCAGTTTTACGAGTCAGTCGACTCCAAGAACCGCGAAGGATACGTCAGGCTTCAGACGCCCGCCAGCAACGTCTATCGGCCCATACAAAGTAGCTCAATCGACACAATGGGTTGTCCCGGCGCGACGCATTGCATAGGCTTGCGCGATTGTTTACCCGCCTACGTCACGGGTAGCCTCCAGGAGACAGAAAATGGGCCTGAATAAACAGTGGATGGAACGCGATCTCGCGGTGTTGTGGCATCCCTGCACCCAAATGAAAGACCACGAACAACTGCCGCTGATCCCGATCAAGCGCGGTGAAGGCGTTTGGCTGGAAGACTTTGAAGGCAAGCGCTACCTCGACGCTGTCAGCTCCTGGTGGGTCAACGTGTTTGGCCATGCCAATCCGCGCATCAACCAGCGCATCAAGGACCAGGTCGATCAACTGGAGCATGTGATCCTCGCCGGCTTCAGCCATCAACCGGTGATCGAGTTGTCCGAGCGCCTGGTGAAGATGACGCCGGAAGGCCTGACCCGGTGCTTCTACGCCGATAACGGTTCGTCCTGCATCGAAGTCGCGCTGAAAATGAGCTTTCACTACTGGCTCAATCGCGGCCAGCCGAACAAGAAGCGCTTCGTCACCCTGACCAACAGCTACCATGGCGAAACCATGGCGGCGATGTCGGTGGGCGACGTGCCGCTGTTCACCGAAACCTACAAGGCCCTGCTGCTGGACACCATCAAGGTGCCGAGCCCCGATTGCTACCTGCGCCCGGAAGGCATGAGCTGGGAAGAACATTCGCGCAACATGTTCGCGGCCATGGAACAGACCCTGGCAGAGCATCATGACACTGTCGCGGCAGTCATCGTCGAGCCGCTGATTCAGGGCGCTGGCGGCATGCGCATGTACCACCCGGTGTACCTCAAGCTGCTGCGCGAAGCCTGCGACCGCTATGGCGTGCACTTGATCCACGATGAGATCGCCGTCGGCTTCGGCCGCACCGGCACGATGTTCGCCTGCGAACAGGCGGGCATCCGCCCCGATTTCCTGTGCCTGTCCAAGGCCCTGACTGGCGGTTACCTGCCGCTGGCGGCCTGCGTGACGACCGAAGACGTCTACAGCGCCTTCTACGACGACTACCCGACCCTGCGCGCCTTCCTGCACTCGCACAGCTACACCGGCAATCCGCTGGCGTGCGCGGCAGCCCTGGCAACGCTGGACATCTTCGAAGAAGACAACGTCATCGAGAACAACAAGGCCCTGGCGCAGCGCATGGCCTCCTCCACCGCGCATCTCGTCGACCATCCGAACGTCTCGGAAGTGCGCCAGACCGGCATGGTGCTGGCCATCGAAATGGTCAAGGACAAGGCTACGAAAGAAGCTTACCCGTGGCAGGAACGTCGCGGCTTGAAGGTGTTCCAGCATGCATTGGAACGGGGTGCTTTACTTCGTCCGTTGGGCAGCGTGGTGTATTTCCTGCCGCCGTACGTGATTACGCCCGAGCAGATCGACTTTCTGGCGGAAGTCGCCAGCGAAGGCATCGACATCGCCACGCGCAACAGCGTCAGCGTGGCGGTGCCGAAAGACTTCCATCCCGGCTTCCGCGATCCAGGCTGATTGATTTCACTTGGACTACTGTGGAGCCTGGACCGCCGCCATCGCGGGCAAGCCCGGCTCCCACAGTTGACCGCATATACCCTGTAGGAGCCGGGCTTGCCCGCGATGAGGCCGCCAGACTTTCACACCTTTTTCAGAGACCCAAGATGAGACTGTCCCGCTTCTTTATCGACGCCCCCCTGAGCACCGGCGAGCATGAGTTGCCCGAAGCCCAGGCCCATTACATCAGCCGCGTGCTGCGCATGGCCGAGGGTGATGCGTTGCAGCTGTTCGACGGCTCGGGCCATGAGTTTCGCGCCACGCTGGTAGAAGTCGGCAAGAAGCGCGTGGTGGTGCAGATCGACGAAAGCTTCGCCGGCCAGGTTGAATCGCCGCTGGCGATCCATCTGGGCCAGGGCTTGTCCCGTGGCGAGCGCATGGACTGGGCCATCCAGAAAGCGACAGAACTGGGCGTGACCGAAATCACCCCGATCTTCAGCGATCGCTGCGAAGTCCGCCTTAAAGACGAGCGCGCCGACAAGCGCCTGATGCACTGGCGCCAAGTGGCGATCAGTGCGTGCGAGCAATGTGGACGGTCGCGGGTGCCGGTGATTCATCCGCCGGTGTTGTTGGCGGATTGGCTGAAGCAGACAGACGCCGAGTTGAAACTGGTCCTGCACCCGGTGGCTGAGCCGTTGGTGAGTCATGCGAAGCCTGCGACGCTGGCGTTTCTGATCGGCCCGGAAGGCGGGTTGTCCGACGCTGAAGTCGATCAGGCTAAGTCGGCCGGGTTCCATGCCGCCCGCCTCGGTCCTCGGGTGTTGCGCACTGAGACCGCGCCGGTGGTTGCGTTAGCTGTGGCTCAACAGCTTTGGGGTGATTTCTAGGGCCCTTTTGCGAGCAGGCTCGCTCCTACATTGAAATGCATTTCAATGTAGGAGCGAGCCTGCTCGCGAATGGCCGCGACGCGGTCTAAAGGACATAAAAGAAAATCGCCACAAAGTGCAGCAAGCTCCCGGCAATCACAAACAAATGCCAGATCCCATGGGCATGCCGCAGACGATGATCGAGGGCGAAAAAGATAATCCCCACGGTGTACAACACCCCGCCCGCCGCCAGCCAGGCAAACCCCGCACTGCCCAACGCCGCGAGCAATGGTTTGACCGCCACCAGCACGATCCAGCCCATCACCGCGTAGATCACGATCGACAGAATCCGCGCTTCCGACCGCGGTTTTATCTCTTGCAGGATGCCGATCAGCGCCAGCCCCCAGACAATCCCGAACAACGTCCAGCCCCACGGCCCGCGCAGGGTCACCAGGCAGAACGGTGTGTAGCTGCCGGCAATCAGCAAATAGATCGAAAAGTGATCGACCTTCTGCATGATCGCTTTCTTGCGCCCGCGCACGCTGTGATAAACGGTCGAGGCGCTGTACAGCACCAACAAAGTGAAACCGTAAATCGCCACGCTGACGATTTTCCATGGGCTGCCGTCCATGCTGGCGATCACCAGCATCCACACCACACCAACCGTTGCCGCCACCGCCCCGACCAAATGCGTCCAGGCGTTCAATCGTTCCCCGTGGTACATGCGTTGCTCACCTCAAAATTTGATGCAACATCGCGCAAACTGTGGGGGCTGTCGAGTGGAACGAGGTTGTGGTCAGAAATTCGCAGCCTCGTTTCACTCGACAGCTCCTACACAGCTCCTACATAGCTGCTACAAAACATCGCATGCGTGCACAATCGAGCCATTCGAATAAGAGTCCGGGCCATGCTGATCGACGAAGAATTGACCCTGAAAAAGCTCGAGGTGTTCCTGGCCTTCATGCGCACCGGCAATCTGGCTCGCGCCGCCGCCGAGTTGCAGACCAGTAACGTCAGCGTCACAGGGCGATCCATTCCCTGGAAAGTGCCTTGCGCTGCCCGCTGTTCAAACATGAAGGTCGTAACCTGACACCGCTGGAAAGCGCTTACGTGCTCGAAGAAAGAGCGCAGAAACTGATTCAGGACGTGGTCGAAACTGTGCGCCTGACCCGTGAAGCCGCCGGTTTTTCTGCCGGAACGCTTCAAGCTTGGCTCGCTGTACTCACTGACAGTGAAGACCGTGCCGCAGCTGATCATGGGCCTGAAGATCCGCCGCAGCGAACTCAACATCGACCTGATCCTCGGTTCGAACTTCGACCTGCTGTACAAGCTCAAGAACATGGAAGTCGACGCGATCCTGGTGTCGCTGGACGACAGCGTCAACGACCCGGACTGCGAGCAGATCCCGCTGTTTTCCGACGACATCTTTCTCGCCACGCCGGCGGATTCAAAGTTCGCCCAGCGCACGGAAGTTGATCTGGCCGAAGTGCGCGACGAGACATTCATTACGCTGACCCAAGGCTTTGCCACGCACCAGGACGGTAATCGGGTGTTCAAGCAGGCGGGGTTCGAGCCGAAGGTGGCGATGCAGGTCAACGACATCTTCACCCTGCTGAGCATGGTCAGCTCGGGCGTGGGTTATGCGTTGCTGCCGGGGAGGATTGCGGCGGTGTATGAGAACCGGGTGAAGCTGATCCCCTTGCAGGAAAAGTACCGGCTGCAGCAGCACATCGGGGTGGTGTTCTTGAAGGCCAAGGAGCGCGACCCGAATTTGCTGGCGTTGTTGGCAGAGTGCCGGATGTATGCCAATCGCCAAGCCTGAAACCTGTGGCGCCTGCATCGCGGGCAAGCCACGCTCCCACAAGAACTGCGCAACTCTTGTGGGAGCGGGCTTGCCCGCGATGACGTCATTACAGTCAGCGAAGATCCAGCGGCTTAGCCAACAATCGCGCGAACAATGAAGTACAGCAGCGAAGGCCCAAGCAAGCACCCAAGCCCGGTGTGGAACGTCGCCGTCAACGCCCCGTAAGGCACCAACCGCCGATCCGTCGCGGCCAAGCCTGCGGTCACCCCGCTGACCGTCCCGGCCAACCCGCCGAACACCATTGCCGAACGCGGGTTATCCAACCCCATCCAGCGTGCGGCCATGGGTGTGCCGACCATCACCAGAATCGCCTTGATCAACCCGGTGGCAATCGACAACGCCACCACGTCGGAACTTGCACCAATTGCCGCCCCGGTCACCGGCCCGACGATGTACGTCACAGCGCCCGCACCGATGGTGGTCATGCTGATCGCATCACGATAACCAAACACCCAAGCCATGCTCGCGCCGACAATGAACGGCAAGATCGTGCCCAGAAGCAGCGCAATCACGCCGATCAAACCAGCCTTTTTCGCTTCGGTTGCTTGCACTTCGAATGCCGTGGCGACGATCGCAAAGTCTCGCAGCATGGCGCCGCCCATCAGACCGATGCCGGAAAACAACGTCAGGTCCGCCAGGCCTTTTTGCCCACCGGTCAGGGTGCCGCCGACCCAGGCCAACACCAGCCCGATGACAATGGCAATCGCCGACCCGTGAATCCGTCCGAATGTCAGACGCTTCGACAAGACAACCGACACCCACATGATCACGCCTACAAAGGCAAACGCGGTCACCAGACCATTAGCGGTCAAGCCTTTATCAATGAGTTCCCACATATCAGCGACCTCCTACTGGTGTGCCGACCGGGGTAACTTCCGCCGGTTCATCGGGCAAGGGTTCGCCTTTGTGGGTCCGGCTGATCAGCGCAATGGTGCAGCCGCAGATCACCACTGAACCAATCGCCGCGAGCACCGCGACCGGGCCGCCGTGCAGCGCGGTGACGACGTTCTGTTGCGCGGCCATCGCGACCACCACCGGAATGTACATGGCGCCCCAGAAGCCGACGCCCATCTCGCAATCCTTGGTCATGCCACCGCGCTTCTGCATCCACAACCGCGCGCAGATCAGCAGGATCATCGCGATCCCGACCCCGCCGACGTTGGATTTGACGCCCAGTAACACGCCAAGCGCGTCACCCATGATCACCCCTGCCAGCGTACAAATCGCCAACAGCGCCACACCGTAAATAATCATTGTTGTAGTCCTCAAAATGCATCGTCGAATGTTGTTTTTGTTGTTCGAAGGCCTGAGTCGGAGGTCTAGAGTTGGCGGCTTCCCTCCTCACGCAACAGCGCCTGCAAGGTATCGAGCCGCGCACCGTCGAAGGCAATCACGGTGCCTTGCTCGAACACCCGGCGCGCCAGCCCGGTCAGCACCGCACCGGGCGGCAATTCGATCTGAAGTCGTACGCCGCGCTCATAGGCGCTTTGTACCGTGCCACGCCAATCAACGACGCGGCACATGTTGAAAGCGAGGTCATCGCGCACCGCTTCGGGGTTGATCAGCGGCCGGGCGCGACTGCCGCTCAGGTAGCCCAAGGTCGGCGTTTTCAATGACACCTTGGCGAATGCTTCCGCCAGAATTTTTGCCGGCCCCTCCAGTAGCGGGCAGTGCGAAGGCACGCTCACTGCCAACCGTTTGGCCAGACCGGCACCGTGACCTTTCGCCAACGCCGCCACTGCTTTCATTGCCTCGTCGCTGCCGGCTATCACCACCTGGTTATCGGCGTTGATGTTGGCCAGGTAAACCGGTGTGTCGATGCTGTGAACCTGCGCCAGCAGTTTTTCCACGGTGGATAAATCCAGACCGATGATCGCGGTCATGCCATAGCCCTGTGGATAAGCCTGCTGCATCAGTTCACCGCGCAGACTGACCAGATGCAGCGCATCGCTGAAACTCAAGGCACCCGCGACCACCGCTGCCGGGTAAGCGCCAATGGATAACCCGGCCACGTAATCGGGCTTCATCGACAATTGTCGTGCCGCCGCGACGCCTGCGATCAACAGGCAAAGCTGAACCGCCCTCGTCGACCTCAATGCCTCGGCGCCATCGAGCCACAGTACGTCCTCGCCCAGCACATCACTCGCCTCGTTCAACACGTCCCGAGGCAAGCGCTGCAGCATGCCTGGCTGTTGCGCGCCCTGGCCGGGGAACACCAGCAAACTGCTCACGCTGCTTGCTCCTGCGGCTTCCAGGGGTCGCTGACCAAACAGGCAACCCGGTCGTTTTTCAGCAAGACCTGAGACGAAGACCGGGCCCATTCGCGCAGTGCGACGGCGCCAAACGGTGTCTGCAATTGCATGTCCACCCGACACTCAGCGGTGTCGAGAACCGTCACCAATGCCTGCGCTTGAGTACGGCTCAGCGGCTGCGGTGTGCGCAGAATCAAATCGAGATCGCTGCGCTCATGCAGCGCGGAAAAACCGCTGGCCAATTCGAAACCGGCGCTGCCGCTGATACCCCATATCCAACCGCAGGCGTCGAGCATCGGCCGCAGTTGCGCCAGTGCTCGCAGCGCCGGCAGATCGCGAGTCGACTCGACATGACTGAGGTCTTCCGGCCTGACCCGACGCGAAATCGCCGTGATTGCCATCGACGTTGCATAACGCTGCTCGCGCAAACGCCCACGCACCCCGACCGCGATGTGATCCGGCGCCGTCATCGCGCGCCGAACCACTACCGGCTGACCCGCGCAAATCGACTCGACCACCCACGCAGGCGCATCCGCAGGCAACTGCTCTGGCGTCATCCCCCAGAGCAAGTCGTGGGCCAGGAGCGTATTCACCACTGCGCTCTCAGCAGTTGGCGAACCTGGCTGGAGGCGGCGCGATGGGTCGCGCCCAAGCGGCTGCTCAAGTCGCGTCCCTTGGCGGCGACATCCTCGATGGCCAGGCTCAGGCATTCCGTCACCCGTGTAAGGTCCGCCGCCGTGGGTTGTTCGATCTGCTCCACCGACAAGGTTTCCCAGAGCAATCCAAGGCTGGCGTAGCTGTCGATGTCATAGGCCATCGGCGGCACGCTGGCAGCCAACGTCTCCAGCTCTTCGACGCTGCGCAAGGTCACCCGGGCCGCCGAGGCCTTGCCCATGGCATGCACCATCACCCCCGGATCACGCAACGCAATCAGGCGGTTGGCCTGATAACCGTGAGCCAGAAACGCCCCGGACATCGCCTTGCCCACCAGCAAACCGATCACAGCATGGCCGGCCAATCGAGCGCGGGCATAACTGTCCGCCGCCCCGGCCAAGGCCTGATGAATCCCGAGCGCTTCTTCGCGCCGACCGTACGCCTGACTCGGTACATCGACGATGGCGATCAAGGCACGCTTGTGTGGTTTGTCACGGTCAGCGGCGATCACTTCATCCACGGCTTTGGCCAAGCCCCAGCCTTCGAGCAAACCCACTTCACCGTTGCGAGCGCGGACAAAACGGTTGTCCGGATCAGCCACCACCGCAATAAACCGCGCCGGCTGACTACCCAACACACCATCGGCCACTTTCAACGAAGCCGGCAAACCCTCAACCGGTTTGGCGCCTGCACTCAAGGCGTTGAACCAGTGCAGCCCTCTCAGGGAATACGAACTCATGAGCGTTCTCCTTGGTACAGATCGCGAACCGTCGCCGCTTCGATTTGCGGCCCGGCATCGAGGCGGGCCAACCGCTGCAGGAACAGATCGGCCTGACGGCTGCGTTGTTGCGCAGGCAAACCTTGCTGCAGCAATTCACTCACCTGCTGCTGAATCTGCGCCACATCATCGGCGACATAACGATCCACCAAACCACTGGCGAACCGTTGCTCGCCACCGGTCAGGCTCCAGATGAATGGCCGGTCACGGGAGTCGTACTCCTCAAGGCCCGCTTCCTGTTCGATCACTTGCGGACCATTCAGGCCAAGGCGCGCTTCCTGGGTCACGAGCAAATAGCTGCACAACCCGGCGGCAATCGACATCCCGCCAAAGCAGCCGACGCTGCCGGCCACCACACCCATCACCGGTTGGTATTGGCGCAGATCGACAATGGCCGCATGAATATCGGCAATTGCCGCCAGCCCGAGGTTGGCTTCCTGCAAACGCACCCCGCCGGTTTCCAGCAGCAACACGGCGCGGGTCGCAATGCCGTTGCGGTTGTCTTCAGCGGCCAGTTCCAGCGCGCCGGCCATCTTCGCTCCGCCGACTTCGCCGAGGCTGCCACCCTGAAAGGCGCCTTCAATGGCCGCGATCACCACCGGCAATCCACCGATGCTGCCCTTGGCGATGATCACGCCGTCGTCCGCTTGCGGCACCACGCCCTGGCGCGACAGCCACGGCGACATGACGCGCTGGAACGGGTCGAGCAATTCACGATAGGTGCCAGGGTCAAGCAAGGCTCTTGCTCGTTGCCGGGCGCCGAGTTCGACGAAGCTGCGTCTTTGTAGGTATGGCTGCAAGAGTTCTGCGCTGTCAGTCATGGCCGATCTCCTCAAAGCCTTGCTCCAGACGCAAGCGCACCACGCCGGGGGTCGCGCCGAAATCGTGGATATCGATGTCCATCGCCGGCGGTGTCTGGCCCTCGAACATCCGCGTAAACAGATGCTCCCAGCGTTGTTCGCTGCCATTGACCGAGGTTTGCACGGTGATCGTCAGCTTGCCGGCCTGACCCGGTTCGATCAGCACTTCCAGATCGCCCGAGCCGACACAGCCCACTAGCGTGCGGCCCCGTGGCGGTTGGCCGGCGGGGAATTCAAAGGATAAGGTTTCCATCAAAAAGCTCCCTGGGTGAGGCCGTCGCACGACTCGATACGGTCGACAAACAGGCAGGCTGCGAGCAAGTCGGCAGCGCCGCCGGGCGAGGCATTCAACGCGATTAATTGTTCATCCAGCTCATGCAAACGACGGCGACCGGCGAGGCTGGCACTGCCGCCGGCGTCGAGGACCGCTTGAGCCCCCTCTGCATGGTGTGCAGGCCTTGCTCACCGGCGCGATAGAGCACGCAGGTGTCGGCCAGCGTTGTCATGATTGCCAGCAAGGCATCGAGTCGAGCGTTCTGCTCGCCGTGGCCAGCGGCGCGGCTGCGTTTGAGTTGCGGCAGTGCACGCTGGATCACCGCCGGAAAGCCCAGCTGCGCTTCTTCACGAGCACCGCGTGCGCCGTAACGCCGGGCGACTTGAGCGCCATGGCTGAGCGGGCGCGGGGCATGGCGGTCGTCGAGTAACGCCAGGCGTGCTGCGCGTAACGACACGCTGCTGGCGCCAGTGGATTGAGGGTCCAGCGCAGCGCCCGTGACTAACAGCCCCAAGGCCCAGATCGCCCCGCGATGGGTGTTGATGCCGCCGGTGGTGTCGAGCATGGCGTGCTCACCTTCGCGACCAATCCGCCCCACTGCTTCACGCAGCGGCAAACCGATTTCGCCGAACTCGATGGCGGCTTCAGCCATTTCTCTAAAGGCCGGCCACAACGACAACGCCGAAGCGTGCATCAGTCCCAAGTGCAGGTCGGTGTGTGCGCCGTTGCCACGACGATCGACCAGCGCCGGTTTCGGCGACAGGTCTGCTTCGTCGATCAGTACGTCCACCGCCAAGTCTGCCAATTGCTCGGCCAGGGTCAGGGTTTTCGGTTGCAGGTTAAGTGCGTGCATTACCAGCTCCTGAACTTCGCGGGTGGGTTGTAGAGGCCACCGGACCACTCCACCAGGTCAGCCACACTTTTCGCCGCGAGCAATTCGCGGGTGGCGTCGGTGCGGCGGATGCCGAGGTCTTCGGGCAAGGCAATCAGGCCTTCGCGGCGCATGCGCGCGGTGTCTTTGGGGTTGTGGCGCAGGCCGATGACGGTCACTCCGGCGACGGCGGCGATCATCGCCTGGCGTTCTTCCAGCGAGCGCGCCTTGTACAGGTAGGCGATGCCTTCTTCGGTCAGCAGGTGGGTGACGTCGTCGCCGTAGATCATGATCGGCGCCAGCGGCATGCCGCTTTTCTTCGCCACCTCCACCGCGTCGAGGGTTTCGACGAAGGTTGGTTTGCCGCCCTCCTGGAACGTCTCGACCATTTGCACCACGAGTTTTTTACCGCGTTCGAGCAGCGGCTCTGGCCCGTCGGTGTGGCGCATGTCGAGCCAGGCTGGCGTGCCATGACGGCGACCGCGTGGGTCGTGGCCCATGTTCGGCGCACCGCCGAAACCGGCGAGGCGTCCACGGGTTACGGTGGAAGAATGACCATCACCGTCAACTTGCAGCGTGGCGCCGATGAACAGGTCCACCGCGTATTGCCCGGCCAGTTGGCTGAACATCCGGTTGGAACGCAGCGAGCCATCGCGCCCGGTGAAGAACACGTCAGGTCGTGCGGCGATGTAGTTTTCCATGCCCAGTTCGGTGCCGAAACAATGCACGCTTTCGACCCAGCCGCTTTCAATCGCCGGGATCAAGGTCGGGTGCGGATTGAGCGTCCAGTTGCGGCAGATTTTGCCTTTGAGGCCGAGGGATTCACCGTAGGTCGGCAGGATCAGTTCGATGGCGGCGGTGTTGAAACCGATGCCGTGATTGAGCGACTGAACGTTGTGTTTTTCGTAGATGCCGCGGATCGCCATCATCGCCATCAAGATGTGCACAGGCTTGATGTGCCGTGGGTCGCGAGTGAACAGCGGTTCGATGTAGAACGGCTTGTCGGCCACCACCACGAAATCGACCCACGAGGCGGGGATGTCGACGCGCGGCAGGTCGCTGACATCGTCGACCAACTGGTTGACCTGAACGATGACGATGCCGTCGCTGAAGGCAGCCGGTTCAATGAGTGCGGGAGTGTCTTCGGTGCTCGCCCCGGTGTAGATGTTGCCGGCACGGTCGGCCATGAAACCGGCCGAGAGCACGACGTTGGGAATCAGGTCGACCACCAGCCGCGCATAGAGCTCGATGTAGGTGTGGATCGCGCCGATTTCCAGCAGGCCGTCTTCCAGCAGCTGGCTGATGCGCAGGCTTTGGGTGCCGGCGAAGGAAAAGTCGAGTTTGCGGGCAATGCCGCGTTCGAACAGGTCCAGATGCTCGGCACGCCCGACGCTGGGCATGATCATGTGCAGATCGTGCAGCTTGGCGGGATCGGCCTTGACCAGGGAACGGGAGAGGAAATCCGCCTGCTTCTGGTTATTGCCCTCCAGCACCACACGGTCGCCGGGCAGGATCAACGCCTCCAGCGCGGCGACGATTTTGTCGGTGGGCAACACCACACCGTCGGCCAGATCCTTGACCAACGCCAGACGCCGCTGCTTTTCGCTGCGTCGGCGCGTCCATCGCGAGTCGGGGGATATTGTTGTTGTCATGACCACTCCACGGGTTCGCTGTCGTGGGGTCACCTTAGGAGTGTTGGGTGGGGGGCATCAATCAAGCACAGAGACGGATCGTTACGGTCAGGGTAATGATCGCCTAAACGATCGTTCCCACGCTCCGCGTGGGAATGCCTCAAGGGACGCTCCGCGTTCCAGCTCTGAATGGGACGCGGAGCGTCCCGGGCTGCATTCCCACGCAGAGCGTTGGAACGATCAAACCGATCAGTCCCAAAAAAGGACCGATAGGTCGCTTTTTGGGAATCTTCAACTTTTGCCAGCCGATTGGGATTTTTGTGTTTAAAAGTTTGTAAGCAGGAAGGGTGCGAGGCTACGCACTCTGGCGTCGCCGCCTACAGCAATGCCGGAAGCCGCTGACTGGTGGGGTTTTGCGCTGAGCTTTATCGTTTGTGGGTCGCTGCCAATTCAGCGGCCGGGTCTGGAATCCCGAGGTGTAGAAGGCGCAATAGCGCCCCCTCATGACGTATGCTTGCGCACCTTTAATGTGTGTACTCCGTTATGGCGGCTGTGCGCGGGAGACCTTCGGGTCTACCGGGTTTTCTCCACCTCGGGTTCCAGCCCGCGTACAGCTGCCACCCCTTCGGCTGGAACCGAGGGAGCAGCTGAAAATCATTACTGGAGATTCACTATGTTTAAAGCCACTCCCAATCCCCCAGAAACCGATACCGATTCCGACGACCCCCTCGAAGCCGAAAAGCTCAAGGAAGCCGCCGACCGCGCCTTCGCCCATTACTTCCCCCTGCTCGCGACAAACCATCGAGACGCCGTAACAAATCCCGGCTCTTCACGGTATGCCCCGACATCGACGCCGAAGCCCTGCTGGCCAATGCCTCCGAAGACATGCTGTCGATCAGCGCGATTGCGGCTGATCTGGCGGACGATGTGGAAGGCTCTCGCCGCTCGGTCGCCTTGGCGATCAGCCGAATGGCGGATGGGGTGCAGTTGTTGGTGGAGCGGGCGTTGGATCATTACGAGGTGTTGCAAATGCAGATGCGGGCTCAGGCCAAGGTTTAGCAGTGAGGTATTCGGTAAATTGACGGCCTATATCGCGGGCAAGCCCGCTCCCACAGTGTCCGTGACTTGCTCAAATCCTGAGTCATCCACAATACCTGTGGGAGCGGGCTTGCCCGCGATGAGGCCGGCGAAATCACCACAATATCCAGATCAGTTGGCTAAACCAGCCGTAACCAACAACTCCTCCAGCGCCAGCAAGTCCGGCACCTTGGCCACTTGCTCGCCCACCTGCACCGCCGCTTGCTCCAGCGAACACAACGGCACATCGACATAGCTCAACTGACTGTCGAGCTTGTACGAGCGAGGAATCCCCTGCACCAGCAACGCAATGAACTTCAACGCTGGCCGCCCGCCCAGCGCGTTGAGAATCACGATGCGCACCCGCTCGCCGATGACGACTTTATCGCCACACGCCGATTCAAAACTGAGCAGCGGAATTTGCCGGTCCCGCCACTTCACCAGCCCCAGGTACCACGGCGGCGTATCCAGATCGAACGCCCCCGGTTGATAGTCGATCAGCTCCGCCACCGCGACATTGGGCACGATCAGATTGCGGTCGGCCAAGGGCAGCAACAGGCCGGTGAGGTTGTTGGTGCGCTGGTAAAAATGGTCATCAAGCATGGGATTTGCTCCACAGGGCGATGCTTTCGAGCAGCACCGATTCCTGGTACGGCTTGCCAAGGTAATCGTTGACGCCGATTGCCATCGCGCGGTCGCGGTGTTTCTGCCCGGTGCGTGAGGTGATCATGATGATCGGCAGGTGCTGCAAACGCTCATCGGCGCGCACCTGGGTCGCGACTTCGAAACCGTCCATGCGCGGCATCTCGATGTCCAGCAGCATCACGTCCGGCATGTGCTCTTCGAGCAGCAGCATGGCGTCGACCCCGTCCTTGGCGGTCAGCACGTTCATGCCGTGGCGTTCGAGCAATCGGCTGGTGACCTTGCGCACAGTCACCGAGTCATCGACCACCAGCACCAGCAGCGGTTTTTGTGGCTCGGCCTCTGCGTCCTGAATAAGCGTCGGGGGCGGCACATGCGCCTGCATCGCCCGGATCGGCGCCAGCAAATCAACGATCAGCACCACCCGGCCATCGCCCAGGATCGTCGCGCCGGACAAACCCTGCACCGCTGCAAACTGCGGGCCGAGGCTTTTCACCACGATCTCGCGCGTGCCGGCCATGGAATCGACCTGCACGGCAATGTGCCGGTCGTTGCATTGCACCAGCAACACCGGCAATGGCAGGCTTTGGCCCAGTAATTTCGGGCGGGTGCTGGTTTTCAGCAGCTCGCCCAGGTAGCACAGCTCATAGTGTTGCCCGGCGTATTTGTACCTTGGCGGATCGAGCCGGTAATGCCCTTCCAGTTCGTTGGGCAACACACGGACGATGCCGTCGATGGTGTTCAGCGGGATCGCGTATTGATCCTCAAGGCACTGCACCATCAGCGCGCGGTTGACCGACACGGTGAACGGCAGGCGAATCCGGAAATGCACGCCCCGCCCCGGCACAGAGTCGATGACCATCGTGCCACCGAGCTGTCGAACTTCTTCGTGGACCACGTCCATGCCGACGCCGCGCCCTGAAATCTGGGTGATCTTCTCGGCCGTGGAAAACCCCGGCTGAAGGATGAACTGCAACACGTCGCGGTCACTGATATCCGCATCTTCGGCCAGCAAACCGCGCTTGATCGCCTTGCGTCGCACCGCGTCAAGCGGCACGCCGGCTCCGTCGTCGCGGATGTCGAAAATCATGTCGCCACCCTCGCGAGACAAGTCCAGGGTGATCCGCCCCTGCGCCGGTTTGCCGGCCGCGACGCGCACCTCGGCCGATTCCAGGCCATGGTCCACGGCGTTGCGCAGCATGTGCTCCAGCGGCGCGGCCATGCGTTCGAGCACGTTGCGGTCCATCTCGCCTTCAGCATTGCCGACAATGAATTCCACATCCTTGCCCAGCTCACTGGAGACCTGTCGAACGATGCGCTTCAAACGCGGCAGCATCCGCTCGAACGGCACCATGCGCGTGCGCATCAGGCCTTCTTGCAACTCGGTATTGATGCGGCCCTGTTGCTGCAGCAGGTTTTCCGCGTCCTGATTGCGCCGGTCGAGGGTTTCCTTGAGGTCCAGCAAGTCAGAGGCCGATTCGAACAGCGCCCGCGACAGTTGCTGCAATTGCGAGTGTCGGTCCATTTCCAGCGGGTCGAATTCTTCGTAGCCCAGGCGTTCGGCGTCGACTTGCTGACGGCTGAGAATCCGCCCCTGGGTTTCGGTATCGAGCCGGCGCAATTGGTCGCGCATCCGCTCGATGGTGGTTTCCATCTCGCTCAGGGTGACCCGCGCATCGTTGACCTGCTGTTCGATACGGCCGCGGAAGATCGAGGTTTCACCGGCCAGGTTGACCAGGTCGTCGAGCAGCTCCGCCGAGACCTTGACCATGTCGGCACCGGCGTCGGCTTGTGCCACAGGTGTCTCGGGCTTGGCCACGGCAGGTGTCGCCACGGTCGATGGGACCTTGGCCGGCTGGATCACGGCCGGGTGGCTGAAATTCTTGATGGCATCGATCAGTCGATCAGCCGGCGGCAACGGCTGACCGGCACGAGTGGCATCCAGCATCTGCGCCAGCCGATCGTGGCTGCTTTGCAACAACGTGAACAACGCCGCGCTCGGTTGCAACGCGCCCGCCGACAGGCTTTCGTAGAGAAACTCCAGCTCATGGGCAAGGTCGCCGATGGGGGCGATTTCCACCATGCGCGCGCCGCCCTTGAGCGTGTGCAAGTCTCGTAGCAGGGTTTCTATTTCTTGTCGGCTCGACGGCTCGGCTTGCCAACGCACAAGCGCGGCGCCGGAGTTTTCGATGATGTCGAAACCTTCTTCGAGGAAGATCTCCAGCAACTCGGGATCATGGCCCGGCGAATCGTTGGCCGGTGTGGGCTCGGCCACTTCGGCGGCGCTGGCATTGCCTTGACGAAAGGCGCGAATCGCCTCGATCAACTCGCTCGGGGTCCCCAGCGATTGCTGATTCTGCAACTGTTCAAGTAGCAGGGCGAGGCGGTCATGGCTCTTTTGCAGCAACTGCGCCAGGGTTTCACTGTGGTTGTAACGGCGGTCCACCAAGCCTTCGTAAAGGCTTTCCAGTTCATGGGCCAAATCGCCGACCGGCTCGACTTCGGCCATCCGCGCACCGCCCTTGAGCGTGTGCAAATCGCGCTGCAAGGACGACAACGGGGCGGCGTTGTCCGGGTCACGCAACCAGCGTTGCAGGGCCTGACCAGCACTTTCGAGGATGTCCATTGCTTCTTCGAGGAAGATGGAAACGATTTCGTCGTCGAACTCCACCGGGGTCGCCGTTTGCTCAAGTTCGGCGGTGGCGCTGCCCAGTTCGCGAATGCTCAGGGTGCGGCTGCCGTCACTGCGAATCAGGCCCATGGACGATGGGTCGAGGCTTTCATCGAGCAACTCGCGCAACGCCCGGATGCGTTCCGGCTGCGGGCTGACTTCCTGGCCGGCGGCCAGTTCGTCGAGCATGTTGATCAGCGCTTCGTGAGCACTTTGCGCTTCATGGAAAAACCGCTCGCTGACCGCCAGGCTGCTCTCTTCCACCGCGCCATACAGGTCGAGCAAGGCTTCGCAGAGTGCGTCCACCGGGTGCAGATCGGCGAGGTGCGCGCCCTCGCCGAGCGTGGTCAGTTCATCCAGCAACGCGGTCAATTCCTGACGTTCGCCGGGATGCTGTTGCCAGCGCTGCAACAAGCTTTCGGCGTCCAGCAGGATGTCCATGCCCTGGGCCAGGAAGTTGTTGATCAACTGCGGGTCGCGCTTGGTTCGCAGCGCGGTATCGGGCGTGCTCAACAGCGTTTGCAGACGCTCGGCGAGTAATGACTGGGTGCGTTCGATCAATGAGCCGGCACCGCGAATCGGCGCCAGCGGATCGGTCGTGAGCTGGCGCAAGCCGAGCCGGAACAAGCCTTCGGCTTCCAGCAACAGTTCGACTTCGTCCAGGTCCAGCGCTATCAGATGCGCCTTGTACTCACGGGCCAGTTGATCCAGTGGCGTCGCCAGCTCGGCGATCGGCAAGACGCCGGCCATCGAGGCACTGCCCTTGAGCGTGTGCAACGCTCGCTGCAATTCGTCGCTGGCCTGAAGCGGCACATGCTCGGCAGCCTGATCAAGGAAGCGATTGAGGCTGGCCAGGTGGGTTTCGGCTTCTTTGCGGAAGATCTCCAGCAACAGCGGATCAAGGGCCGCCACGTCCTGGGTATCTTCATCGCAGGCAGGTGCATCGCCTTTGGCGAGGGCATGGGCGCGCGCGGCCAACTGGTCGACATCGTTGCGCTGACGCTGGACATTGCCGGCGTACTCGGTCACCAGTTCCGGCAGTAAATTCAGGGCATCGGCAAGCAGTTGTTGCACGGCGGCCCCCGGCGCGACGTTGTCCTCCAGCACACGGTTGAGCAGGTTTTCCACCGCCCATGCCAGCTCGCCCAGCACCAACGCGCGGACCATCCGGCCGCTGCCTTTCAAGGTGTGGAAGGCTCGGCGCAATTCGCTCAAGGCACACTTGTCGTCGGGGTTGGACGTCCAGCGCGGCAAGTATTCCTGGAGGATATCCAGGACCTCATCGGTCTCTTCGAGGAAGACTTCGCGCAACTCTTCGTCGACCGGTTCCTCACCGGCGGGCGGCGGCAACAGGCTGCCTGGGGTGGTCAGCGCGGGCGGATTGACGGAGGACACCGGGCTGGCCAGCACATCGGCCAGCGTCTGCACGATCTCGGGGTCATCGAGCACCTGCATCTGCTGCATGACCTGGGCTTCACTCGGGCTGAGCACATCGTCGAGCATCGGTACTTGCAGTTCGCTGGGGAAAACCCCGAGCGACGCCAGGCTTTTTTCAGCGACATCGAGCAGTTGTTCGCCCGGTGCTTCGGGATCGTCGCCGAGGCGTTCCAGGTAATACTCGATGCTGGTCACCACATCGGCCAGGCTGTCCAGTTCCTGCCAATCGGGCTGGTCCGGCTCCAGCAGCAAATGGTCGCGAATGAAGTGATTGCAGGTTTCGACCAGGCTCGCCGCCCGGCTCAACGGGATCATCGACAACGCGCCGCGCACTTGCGTCAGCAACGCCGGCAGCGCCTGCAGTTGCTGGCGATCCCAGTCGGCGTCGATGTAGTCGACGATCATGTCCTTGGCTTGTTGCAGGCAGATGCGCGCTTCGCGGATGACGATCTGGTGAATCTGAGTCAGGTCGGTGGTCGGCAGGCGGCTTTCTTCCTGGCTCTCGGGCTCCACGGTGCCGACCATGCCGGCCAGGGTGGCTTCGACGTAGAGCAAGGCGCCCGCGACGTCCATGAGGATGGCGTCGTTGGGTTCGCGCTGGCCCTGAACCAGGCTGAGTACCACCGCCAGTTGATCGATGATGACTTTGCGCGGCTGCCCAAACCCCAGCACCGCCAGGGTGTCGGCGATCTGGCGCAGTGGCGCCAGCAGGCTGTCGAGGTCCGAGGTGTGCTGACGGTCGCTGCGCACGAACAGGTCCAGGCGCTCCTTGACCCGCACCAGTTCTTCGCAGAGCGCGGCCAGCACCGAACGCATGGCATCGCGGTCGGGACCGGCCAGGCGTGCGCGTTCTTCATCGACCATCGCGCTGTCGGGCAACGCGTCGTCCAGTGAGTAGCGATCTTTCATGGTCAGCATCTGCCCGGTAGGAAGTTCGGCCTTGGCAATGTAGAACAGCAAACTCTTGAGCAGCTCGGGCGGTGCCGGCTGATTGATCCCGCGGATGCCTTGTTCGAGCAAACGCTTGAGTTCTTTGTCGGCGTCCTTGAACAGGCTGCGCAGCGCCGGGCTGTTGGCGATCACGTCTGTGCGCATGCCTTCGACCAGTGCCGAGGCGACTTGCCACAGCGGGCTCAGGGGGCGCATCAGCGCATATCCCTTCAAGGCGTGAAAAAACCTTGGCCAGATAATTAAAATGGGTGTCGTCATCCTGTTCTCGCAGCAACCCGACCAGTGCCATTTGCAGCATCTGGCGCAGTTTGCGCAGCACATTGGCGAAGTCCGCAGGCTCCAGCAGGGCCAGCGACGCTTCGTCCAACGGTGGCAAGTCCACCAGTTGCGGGCTGAACAGGCTGGTTTCCGACAGCAAGGTTTCACCCCGGGCGCTGCGCAAATCGTTAATCAGCGGCAACACCACCAAGGGCAGGTCACGGCGCGCCCCTTGTATGCGGTCGAGGTAAATCGGCAGTTGCCCGAGGGCTTGCATCAACAGGTGCAGCGCTTCATCACGATGGCTGACGCGGTGCTGCAGCAAGGCGCTGGCCAGCTGTTCCATTTCTTCGGCGAGCAGGGCCGCGCCGTAGAACTCGACCATCTGCAAACTGCCGTGAACCTGATGGATGTACGCCAGGCAATCGCTCAAGGCGTGCAGCGCCTGCGGGTCATCAAGCAACGTTTCGATTGCTTGATGGGCCTGCTTCAGCGTTTCGGCAATCTCGCCTTTGACCCACTCGAGGGCCACATAGTCGTGCCGATCACCCATAACCACTCCAGTCCCTACGCCTTTCAAAAATCATACGCCTGTGGCCGGTTCAAGCCTTGTCCGCCGCCTGCGCCTTGGCGGCCGGCAAGGTGAAACCGGACACCGAACGCCGCAGCTGACTGGCCATTTTAGCCAGGTTGCCGATGCTCTCGGCAGTGGCGGTGGAACCGGACGAGGTCTGCGAGGTGATCTGTTGAATCACGTTCATCGTCAGGGAAATCTGCCCGGCCGAAGACGTTTGTTGCTGCGCAGCATTGGAAATACTCTGGATCAACGCCGCGAGGGTCTTCGATACGCCTTCGATTTCTTCCAGGGCCACACCGGCATCCTGCGCCAGACGCGCTCCCCGCACCACTTCGGTGGTGGTCTGCTCCATGGAAATGACCGCTTCGTTGGTGTCCGTCTGGATCGCCCGCACCAGGGTTTCGATTTGCCGGGTCGCGGCGGATGAACGCTCGGCCAGGCGCTGGACTTCGTCGGCCACCACGGCAAAACCGCGCCCGGCGTCACCGGCCATCGATGCCTGGATCGCCGCGTTGAGCGCAAGTATGTTGGTCTGGTCGGCAATGTCATCGATCAGGCTGACAATGTCGCCAATTTCCTGGGAGGACTCGCCCAGACGCTTGATGCGCTTGGCGGTGTCCTGAATCTGCTCGCGAATGTTGTCCATGCCGTGGATGGTGTTGTGCACCACTTCGTTGCCCTTGTTGGCAATTTCCACCGAACGCTCGGCCACCGCTGACGACTCGGCGGCATTGGCCGAGACCTGATCGATGGACTGGGCCATGTCGTTGATCGCCGTCGAGGCTTCGGAGATCTGCTGCGCCTGATGCTCCGAGGCTTGTGCCAGGTGCATGGCGGTGGCCTGGGTTTCCTGCACGGCGGCGGCCACCTGGCCGGCAGTGAGGTTGATGGTCGCCACCAGGTCGCGCAATTGGTCCACGGAATAGTTGATCGAGTCGGCGATGGTCCCGGTGAAGTCTTCGGTCACCGAGGCGGTGACGGTCAAGTCGCCGTCGGCCAGGTCTTCGATTTCGTCCAGCAGCCGCATGATCGCGCTCTGGTTACGTTCGTTCTTTTCGGCGGTTTCCCGAAGCTGACGATTGGTTTCGCGCACCATCACCATCCCGATCAGGATGATCGACATCAGCGCCAGCAGGCCCAGCACGTAACCGCCGATGGTGTCGGTATTGCGCCCGCCAGCAAGGTTCTCGAACCCGGTGGCCAAGTGCGAGGCTTCATCGAGCAAGGTTTGCGACAGGGTAAATATATTGGTGGCCGACTCGCGGACCTTGAACAATTCGGGGGAGGTTTCGAGGATTTCATCCACCGAGCCCGAGACGAATTCAAACAGCTCGGAAATCTCGCTCAAGCGAGCGCGAGCATCGCGGTCCTCGACCTGGCTGATTCTCAGCGCCACATTGCCCTGAAGCATGCCGTTGAGCACCTGGCCGAAACGCGCGGCATCGCGGCCGAAGGCGTCGGCGGCCTGCTGCGAGTTTTCGTCGCCGGACAGCACGGTGTTCACCGCGCCCAAAATGCGCTCGGCCAGCAGCGATTGGCGCTGGGCCATCGCCACCTGCGCGGCCGGTGCGCCGCGTTGCAGGAGGATTTCGACGACTTTCTCGTACTCGACCTGCAACTGCGGCACGGTTTCGGCCAGGGTCGCCGCGACCTGATGCAGCGACAGCACCGTCTGCTCGCTGGAGAGGATGGCGTCGGTGTTTTTCAGCAAGCGTTCCCAATCGAGCTGCACGGCGCGCATTTCCGGGCGTACGGTGGACGGCGCTGGCGGCAGGCCGGTGGCCGGGTCGCCCTTCTTCAGGTATCCCCAACGCAGGGCAAAGTCGTTGCGCGCATCACTGAGCAACTTGAACGCGGCCGCTTTGCCAGCGGCAGCTTCGGTGGCATTTTTGGCGATGCGCTGGGACAGCACCCGCAGCTCGCCGGCGTGGCCGATGTACTGTTTGTCGTACGTGGCTTGGGTATTGAGGTAAGCGAAATTGGCGAACAGCAGCATGATGAACACGATCAGCGCGATAAACAGCACGATGATCTGCGAACGACTGCGCGATCCTTCTGGCTTGCCTGTTTGTGCTTTTGTCATCGGTCCTCGCCTGTCCTGCCCAATTCACTACTCGCCCTTGTAGGAGCAAGGCTTGCCCGCGATGGCATCACCCCGGTCCAAAGTGAGACCGCGCCGTCTGCATCGCGGGCAAGCCCGGCTCCTACAGGGTCCGGGGATTACACCGCTACATGCATAAAGCTTTGTGACTGCGCCAGCGCAAACGGGCTGAACACCTGCCAGGCCTGCTCTCGCTGAAACCGGCCTTTGACGAAGCCCGACATTGGCCCGTTCAAATGATCTACCGGCTGCAGGCTGTCCTGGGCAAAGTGCTGCAAGCCGAAGACTTCGTCGACCAGCAACCCGGCAAAAATTTCGTTATGTTCCACCACCAACACGCGCCGCTGCTTGCGCACAGCCGAGGCTTCGTGGCCAAAAAAACCACCCAGGTCCATGATCGGCAGCAATCGCCCACGCAAGTTGGCCACCCCTTTGACCCAGGGTTTGACGCCCGGCAATTGGGTGAAGCGCGGTTCATGCAGGACTTCGCTGACTTCGCCCATCGGCGCGACGTACCAGTCCTCGCCCAAGCGGAAACCAATGCCGCTCCAGCTGTCCTGTCGGGTCGGCTGGGACGGCAAATCCGCCGCCAGCAGACGACAGCGCTGATCGATCTGCAGCAGCAGCTCGAAAGCCGTCAGCGATTCAGTCATGGGCGGACGTTCAACCGGCCAGCACGTTGTTCAGGGTTTTGATCAGGGTTTCTTCGTCGACCGGTTTGGTCAGGTAATCCTTGGCCCCCTGGCGCGTGCCCCAGACCTTGTCGGTTTCCTGATCCTTGGTGGTGATGATGATCACCGGGATGTGCCCGGTTTCCGGGTCTTTGGTCAGCTGGCGAGTCGCCTGGAAGCCGTTGAGGCCAGGCATGACGATGTCCATCAGCACCGCGTCGGGTTTTTCCTGGCGGGCCAGGGCCACGCCGTCGGCGCCGTTTTCGGCTTTCAACACTTCGTGACCGTGCTTTTCCAGCATGCCGGTCAGTTTGTACATTTCGGTCGGCGAATCATCGACGATCAGAATACGAGCCATGGTCTTCCCCATTCTTGTCGACGCCGGGCCCGCTGGCCGAGCGTCACTGTGCGTGTCCTACTGCGGCAAAACGGCGGCGAAGCCCGGAACATGGGCCTGGATCGCGTTCAGCAGTTCTTCCTTGCTGAAAGGCTTGGTCAAAAACTGGTCGGAGCCAACGATGCGCCCCTTGGCCTTGTCGAACAGCCCGTCCTTGGACGACAGCATAATCACTGGCGTGGACTTGAACGCACTATTGTTCTTGATTAAAGCGCAGGTCTGATAGCCATCCAGACGCGGCATCATGATGTCGACAAAGATGATGCCGGGATGGTTATCGGCAATCTTGGCCAGCGCATCGAAACCGTCGATGGCCGTAATGACTTCACAACCCACATTCTTCAACAGCGTTTCGGCGGTGCGACGAATCGTCTTCGAATCGTCGATCACCATGACCTTCAAGGCGCTGGAATGCTGATCCATAAATGCTCTACCGTCGCCTTTGCGAAACAAATTGTCCGTTTGCGCTCGAAACCCTTGATACTCAAGGGCCAGCATGACATGGCAGCCTTTTTAGCACAGTCTCCAAAACCAATCTATCGGCCGACTTGCACGATGGTTTTTCCTTGACCGGGAACACACTCAGCGCCACTCTGACGCCACTTTTTCATGTCCATTCGGACCACCCAAATTCGAGGAAAAACCCATGAGCGTTCGCGTCGGGATTGTCATGGACCCCATTGCCAGCATCTCCTATAAAAAGGATAGCTCGCTGGCCATGCTGCTGGCCGCGCAGAAGCGCGGCTGGGAACTGTTCTATATGGAACAGCGCGATTTGTACCAGGGCGAAGGCCAGGCCCGTGCGCGGATGCGTCCGCTGCAAGTGTTCGCCAACCCGGAAAAATGGTTCGAACTGGGCGCCGAGAGCGATGCGCCGCTCAGCGATCTGAACGTGATCCTGATGCGCAAGGATCCACCGTTCGACATGGAGTTCGTTTACTCCACCTATTTGCTGGAACAAGCCGAAAGCGCCGGCGTGCTGGTGGTCAACAAGCCGCAGAGCCTGCGTGACTGCAACGAAAAACTGTTCGCCACGTTGTTTCCGCAGTGCACACCACCGACCGTGGTCAGCCGTCGCGCCGATGTGTTGCGTGAATTCGCCGCCAAGCACGGCGACGTGATCCTCAAGCCGCTGGACGGCATGGGTGGCACGTCGATCTTCCGTCATCGCGCTGGCGATCCGAACCTGTCGGTGATCCTGGAAACCCTGACGGCGCTGGGCGCCCAGCAGATCATGGGCCAGGCGTACCTGCCGGCGATCAAGGACGGCGACAAACGCATCCTGATGATCGACGGCGAGCCGGTGGATTACTGCCTGGCGCGCATTCCGGCCGCCGGAGAAACCCGTGGGAACCTGGCCGCCGGTGGTCGTGGCGAAGCCCGTCCATTGACCGAGAAGGATCGCTGGATCGCGGCACAAGTGGGCCCTACCCTGCGTGAAAAAGGTCTTTTGTTTGTTGGCCTGGACGTGATCGGTGAGCACCTGACCGAAATCAACGTCACCAGCCCGACCTGCATCCGCGAAATCGATAACGCCTTTGGCACCGACATCGGCGGCCTGCTGATGGATGCCATCGATCAGAAGCTCAAGGCTCGTTGATATAGAACAGCCAAGCAATCACCAACATTGCGTTATCATGCGCGGCCTGTGAAAAACGCGATGTTGGTTTTCTTGCCATGACCCTCCCGTCCGATCTGCCTGCTGAACTCGCCCATCGTGGCGTGCGCCCGGCCGATCGCCTCGGTTTTACCCTGTTTCTCGCGGCGTTGATTCACCTGGCCTTGCTGTTGGGCGTCGGCTTTACGATGGTCGAACCCAAAACCATCAGCAAAACCCTGGAAATCACCCTCGCCACCTTCAAAAGCGAAAAGAAGCCCGAAAAAGCCGATTTCCTCGCCCAGGAAAATCAGCAAGGCAGCGGCACCCTGGATAAAAAAGCGATTCCCAAGACCACCGAGGTCGCGCCGTTCCAGGACAACAAAGTGCAGAAAGTCACGCCACCGCCCGCCGCCAAGCCTGAAGTACAGGAAGCAGCGCCCAAGGCAGCCGTGACTACCGTCGCACCCCAACCTAAAAAAGCGCCGGCCAAGAACGAAGAGGTCAAGCCACAGGCCAAGCCTGCCGTGGCCGCGCCGACGTTTGACAGTGCCCAGCTGTCCAGCGACATCGCCAGCCTCGAAGCGGAACTGGCCAATGAACAACAGCTGTACGCCAAGCGCCCGCGCATTCACCGCTTGAGCGCGGCTTCGACCATGCGCGACAAAGGCGCCTGGTATAAGGACGAATGGCGCAAGAAGGTCGAGCGCATCGGCAACCTCAATTACCCCGACGAAGCCCGACGCAAGCAGATTTACGGCAATTTGCGCTTGATGGTTTCGATCAACCGGGACGGCTCGTTGTATGAAGTGCTGGTGCTGGAGTCGTCCGGGCAGCCGCTGCTGGATCAGGCGGCACAGCGGATCGTGCGGCTCGCGGCCCCGTTTGCGCCGTTTACCGGGGATCTGTCGGACATCGACCGGCTGGAAATCATCCGCACCTGGAAATTTGCCCGCGGCGACCGCCTCTCGAGCAATTGAACACTGCATATCCCCCTGTGGGAGCGGGCTTGCCCGCGAAGAGGTCGGCACATTCAGCATAAATGTCGACCGACCTGACGCCTTCGCGGGCAGGCCCGCTCCCACAATGATCTCTGTTGCCGGGGAAAATCGGGGCATTTCCCGTGCATCCCCAGCTTGTCAGTTCGCCCCTCCAACGCCACACTAGCGCTCATGAAGAATGTCAGCCCCAGCTACCTCAAGCATCACTTCCTGATCGCCATGCCTCACATGGCCGACCCGAACTTTGCGCACACCTTGACCTACATCGTCGAGCACACGGCCAATGGTGCCATGGGGCTGGTGATCAACCGCCCGCAAGACCTGAACCTGGCCGAGATCCTTGAGCAACTGCGCCCGGACATCGAGCCCCCACCGCTGTGTCGGCATGTGCCGATTTTCATCGGCGGCCCGGTGCAGACGGATCGCGGTTTTGTCCTGCACCCCAAAGGGCAGAGTTATCAGGCGACCGTTGATCTGGAAGGCGATCTGTCCCTGTCCACCTCTCAAGACGTACTGTTTGCCATTGCCGACGGTGTCGGCCCGGCGAAAAGCCTGATTGCCCTCGGCTACGCCGGTTGGGAAGCCGGGCAGCTGGACGCCGAACTGGCTCAGAACGCCTGGCTGACCTGCCCGTTCGACGCCGACATCCTGTTCAACACCAGCAGCGAATTGCGTCTGGAAGCGGCGGCCAAGCATCTGGGCGTCAACCTCAGCCTGCTCACCAGCCAGGCGGGGCACGCCTGATGGCCCTGCGCCTGATATTGGGTTTCGACTACGGCACCAAACAGATCGGCGTCGCGGTCGGCCAGGTGATTACCGGCCAGGCCCGCGAGTTGTGTACGTTGAAAGCGCAGAACGGCGTTCCGGACTGGAATCAGGTCGAAGCCCTGATCAAAGAATGGAAACCCGACGCAGTGGTGGTGGGCCTGCCCTTGAACATGGATGGCACCCCAAGCGACATGTGCCTGCGCGCGGAAAAATTCGCCCGCCGTCTCAACGGCCGCTACAACCTGCCTTTCTATACCCACGATGAACGCCTGACCACGTTTGAAGCCAAAGGCGAACGACGTGATCGTGGCGGGCAAAAAGGCAGTTACCGCGACAACCCGGTGGACGCCATCGCCGCCGCCCTGCTGCTGCAAGGCTGGCTCGACGAAAACACCGCATTGTTCGAATCCTGAAGAGGCGCAGCAAGCGTCTCTACTTAGCGACAACCCGAGCCAGGCGTCACACCCGCAGAACCCGGCTCGGGCCCAAGAAGGAGCAACCATGAGCCTGCCCAATCCCGCCGAACTGATCAGCCAGATGGCGATCCGTCTCAAGGCACACCTGGAACACCGTGGCATCAGCGAACCGCGTTATATCGGTATCCGTACCGGCGGCGTCTGGGTCGCCCAGGCGTTGCTCGAAGAACTGGGCAGCGATTCGCCGCTCGGTACGCTGGACGTGTCCTTCTACCGCGACGACTTCAGCCAGAACGGCCTGCACCCACAGGTTCGCCCGTCGGCACTGCCATTCGAGATCGAAGGCCAGCATCTGGTGCTGATCGACGACGTGCTCATGAGCGGCCGGACCATCCGCGCCGCCATGAACGAACTCTTCGACTACGGCCGCCCGGCCAGCGTAACGCTGGTCTGCCTGCTGGACCTGGACGCCAGCGAACTGCCAATCCGCCCGAACGTGGTTGGCGCGACGCTGTCGCTGGCCGCCCATGAACGAGTGAAGCTTTCCGGCCCCGAACTCAAGCTTGAACTGCAAGACCTCGCCCTTTAATCCGCCCTATTGAGAGTCCCCTCGCGATGACGCCTCTAGATACCAAGCGCCCGCTGCAGCTCAATGATCAGGGCCAGCTGCGCCACTTCCTCTCCCTCGACGGTTTGCGCCGCGAGCTGCTGACGGAAATCCTCGACACCGCTGACTCGTTCCTCGAAGTCGGCGCCCGGGCCGTGAAGAAAGTCCCGTTGCTGCGCGGCAAGACCGTGTGCAACGTGTTCTTCGAAAACTCGACCCGCACTCGCACCACCTTCGAACTGGCGGCCCAGCGGCTGTCGGCGGACGTGATCACCCTGAACGTGTCGACCTCGTCGGCGAGCAAGGGCGAAACCCTGCTCGACACCCTGCGCAACCTGGAGGCCATGGCCGCCGACATGTTCGTCGTGCGCCACGGCGACTCCGGCGCCGCGCACTTCATCGCCGAGCATGTGTGCCCGCAAGTGGCAATCATCAACGGCGGCGACGGCCGTCACGCGCACCCGACGCAGGGCATGCTCGACATGCTCACCATCCGCCGGCACAAGGGTGGTTTTGAAAATCTCTCGGTGGCCATCGTCGGCGACATCCTGCACTCGCGGGTGGCGCGCTCGAACATGCTGGCCCTGAAAACCCTGGGTTGCCCGGACATCCGCGTGATCGCGCCGAAAACCCTGCTGCCCATCGGCATCGAGCAATACGGCGTGAAGGTTTACACCGACATGACCGAAGGCCTGAAAGACGTCGACGTGGTGATCATGCTGCGCCTGCAGCGCGAGCGCATGGCCGGCGGCCTGCTGCCGAGCGAAGGCGAGTTCTACCGCCTGTTCGGCCTGACCACCGCACGCCTGGCCGGCGCTAAACCCGACTGCATCGTCATGCACCCGGGGCCGATCAACCGTGGGGTGGAAATCGAGTCGGCGGTGGCCGACGGCCCGCACTCGGTGATCCTCAACCAGGTCACCTACGGTATTGCGATTCGTATGGCCGTGCTGTCCATGGCCATGAGCGGGCAGACTGCGCAACGTCAATTCGAGCAGGAGAACGCCCAGTGAAGCTCAGTATTCTCGGCGCCCGCGTGATCGATCCAGCCACGGGGCTGGATCAAGTAACCGATATCCACATTGAAGCCTGCAAAGTCGTCGCCCTTGGCGCTGCGCCAGCCGGTTTTGTCGCCGTCGACACAATCGACGCCCATGGCCTCGTGGCTGCTCCCGGCCTGGTTGACCTGAACGTCGCCCTGCGCGAGCCGGGTTACAGCCGCAAAGGCTCGATCATCAGCGAAACCCGCGCCGCCGCCGCCGGTGGCGTCACCAGCCTGTGCTGCCCGCCGAAAACCAAACCGGTGCTGGACACTTCGGCCGTGGCCGAACTGATCCTCGACCGCGCGCGTGAAGCCGGCAACACCAAAGTGTTCCCGATTGGCGCCCTGAGCAAAGGCCTGGACGGCGAACAGCTTGCCGAGCTCGTTGCGCTGCGCGATGCCGGTTGCGTGGCCTTCGGCAATGGCCTGGAGAGCTTTCGCAATACCCGCACCCTGTGCCGGGCGCTGGAATACGCGGCGACATTCGACCTGACGGTGATTTTCAATTCCCAGGACCATGATCTGGCCGAAGGTGGCCTGGCCCATGAAGGCCCTACCGCCAGTTTCCTCGGCTTGCCGGGCATACCGGAAACCGCGGAGACCGTGGCCCTGGCCCGCGATCTGCTGTTGGTCGAGCAGAGCGGCGTGCGCGCGCACTTCAGCCAGCTCACCAGCGCTCGCGGCGTTGCCTTGATCGCCCAGGCCCAGGCCCGCGGGCTGCCGGTGACCGCCGATGTCGCCCTGTATCAGCTGATTCTGACGGATGAAGCCTTGATCGACTTCAGCAGCCTCTATCATGTCCAGCCACCGCTACGTACCCGCGCCGACCGCGATGGCCTGCGTGAGGCGGTGAAATCGGGTGTAATCTCGGCCATTTCCAGCCATCACCAGCCACACGAGCTGGACGCCAAACTGGCGCCGTTCGGCGCCACGGAGCCGGGCATCAGCAGTGTTGAATTGCTGCTGCCGTTGGCGATGACGCTGGTGGAAGATGGTTTGCTCGACCTGTCGACGTTACTGGCGCGTTTGAGCACCGGCCCGGCCGAGGCCTTGCGCTTGCCGGCAGGTCGTTTGGCGGTCGGCGGGCCGGCGGACATCGTGCTGTTCGACCCGACAGCGTCGACGGTGGCGGGTGAAACCTGGTTGTCCAAGGGTGAAAACTGCCCGTTTATTGGGCATACCCTGCCGGGTGTAGTGCGCTACACACTGGTGGATGGGCGGATTAGCCACCAGGCTTAAGGCCGCGTCGTTCCAATCGCGGGCAAGCCCGCTCCCACAGGGTTATTGGCTGGTCGCAAAATTTGTGTCCACACAAAACCACTGTGGGAGCGGGCTTGCCCGCGATGGCGTCTTAGAAAGCGCTCTTATTCTGGGCGTTTCGCAGCGAAACCTGGTCATTCAGTGTCCAGAAGTCATACAGCACCCCCACAAAGAACAACCCGCCCGTCACCAGGTACAGCAAGCCGCTGATCCACTTCCCCTGATACATCCGGTGCACGCCGAACACCCCTAGAAACGTCAGCAGAATCCACGCCACGTTGTACTCGATAGGCCCAGCGGTGAACCGAAGGTCAGCTTCACGGTCCATAGCCGGGATCAGAAATACGTCGATCAGCCAGCCAATCCCCAGCAAACCAAAGGTGAAGAACCAGATCGTCCCGGTCACAGGCTTGCCGTAATAGAAGCGGTGGGCCCCGGTAAAACCAAAAATCCACAGCAGATACCCGATCACTTTACTGTGAGTATCCTGATGCGCGGCCGACTGTTGATAGCTGTTCATGAATGACCTCGATTCACACGATAGAGAAATATTCTTTAAATCTTTGTGACTTTTTTACAGGTAGCCGACGTATGGCAAATGCTACCGTGGGTCCCGTCAAAGCCTTATAGCACCTGACTTCTGTCCGACAATTGCGTCAATCTGCCGCTTGTTTGGTTCAAATGGCCACCAGGTTGAATCGACCAACGGCCTCGGAAGGGTAAAAAAAGCTGTTATAAAGTTGCGCGTTCACCCATTCGAGCCCTGCCTAATGCGTCCATTTTTCAAGACATGGCTAACCATTTGCCTTTTGATGCCACTGGCCGCCCACGCCACCAATCGTGAGCAACGTCTTCCAAACGTTAATGGTTACACCCCAAAATCCCATGCTTCTGCTCCTTCGAACAAAAGCAAACAAACTGCAAAACTGTCGAGCGAACCGAGCAACGCCAACAGCAAACTTGTACCGCCGATGGCGAGCAAGGAAAGCAGCAATGTGCTGAGCCGCGCCGTCAACGTCCTCGGTACTCCCTACCGTTGGGGCGGCAGTAGCCCAAGTAAAGGGTTCGATTGCAGTGGCCTGGTGAAATACGCGTTCAACGACGCTACGTTTGACCTGCCGCGCACTTCCAATGCCATGGCCAGCGGTCATGGCGAGAAAGTCGATCGCGACGAACTGAAGCCCGGCGACCTGATTTTCTTCAACATCAAAAGCCGTCGAGTCAATCACGTTGCCATCTACCTGGGCAATGACCGCTTCATCCACGCGCCCCGCCGTGGCAAGTCGGTGAGCATCGATACGCTGAAGAAACCGTACTGGGAAAAACACTACGTGGTTGCCAAGCGGGTTCTGCCAAAAGAACCGAATCAGATGCGCGTCGTACAGCGCTGATGAAATCCCGGGCCTGACCCGGGATGATCACTCCCACGCTCTGCGTGGGAGTGATCACCTCCTCCTCAGAAGTTATCCGGCGACCGTGCCTTGTCCCGCGCATGCTCGCGACTGATCAAGCCCTTGGTCACCAACTCCTTCAAGCACATATCCAGCGTCTGCATCCCCAGCGATCCTCCCGTCTGAATCGATGAGTACATCTGCGCCACCTTGTCCTCGCGGATCAGGTTACGGATTGCCGACGTGCCCAACATGATCTCGTGCGCCGCAATCCGCCCGCCGCCGATCTTCTTCACCAGTGTCTGCGACACCACCGCCAGCAACGATTCCGACAGCATCGACCGCACCATCGACTTCTCATCCCCCGGGAACACATCCACCACCCGGTCGATGGTTTTCGCCGCTGACGTGGTGTGCAGCGTGCCAAACACCAGATGCCCGGTCTCGGCAGCGGTCAGCGCCAGGCGAATGGTCTCCAGGTCCCGCATCTCCCCCACCAGAATCACGTCCGGGTCTTCGCGCAGGGCCGAGCGCAGGGCCGTGGCAAAGCTGCGCGTATCGCGATGCACCTCGCGCTGGTTGATCAGGCATTTGCGCGATTCGTGGACAAACTCGATCGGGTCTTCGATGGTGAGGATGTGGTGATGGCGATGGCTGTTCAGGTAGTCGATCATCGCCGCCAACGTGGTGGACTTGCCGGAACCGGTCGGCCCGGTGACCAGCACCAGCCCGCGCGGCGCATCGGTGATCTTGCGAAACACCTCGCCCATGCCGAGGTCGTCCATGCTCAGGACCTTCGATGGAATGGTCCTGAACACCGCCCCGGCGCCCCGGTTCTGGTTAAACGCATTCACCCGAAAACGCGCCACACCGGGCACTTCGAAGGAAAAATCAGTTTCCAGGTGTTTCTCGAAGTCCACCCGCTGGGTGTCGTTCATGATGTCGTGGATCAGCTCCTGAACCTGTTTGTGATCCAGGGCCGGCAGGTTGATGCGCCGCACATCGCCGTCGACACGGATCATCGGGGGCAGGCCAGCTGACAAGTGCAGGTCGGATGCGCCCTGTTTAGCGCTGAAAGCCAGCAGCTCAGTGATATCCATAGCGCTCCTCAATTCCAGTAGAATGCCGCGAACCTTCAGACCGCTGGCGCACATTGAATGTCCACGATAGCAGACAACATTGCTCAGGTTAGTTCACGCATCCGCGCCGCCGCCCTGGCTGCCGGGCGCGATGAGCACAGCGTTCAACTGCTGGCCGTGAGCAAGACCAAACCCGCCGAAGCCGTGCGTGAAGCCTATGCCGCCGGCCTGCGCGACGTTGGCGAGAACTACCTGCAGGAAGCCCTGGGCAAACAGCTCGAACTGGCCGACCTGCCCTTGATCTGGCACTTCATCGGCCCCATTCAATCGAACAAGACTCGCGCTATCGCCGAGCACTTCGACTGGGTGCACTCCGTGGATCGCTTGAAAATCGCACAACGCCTGTCCGAACAACGCCCTGCCGATTTGCCGCCACTGAACATCTGCATCCAGGTCAACGTCAGCGGTGAAGCCAGCAAATCCGGCTGCACCCCGGCCGACCTGCCGGCCTTGGCCAATGCCATCAACGCCTTGCCTCGCATAAAGCTGCGCGGGCTGATGGCAATTCCCGAGCCGACTGAAGATCGCGCCGCCCAGGATGCCGCTTTTGCTGCCGTGCAGCACTTGCAAGCCAGCCTGAACCTGCCGCTCGACACACTTTCCATGGGCATGAGCCACGACCTTGAGTCGGCCATTGCCATGGGCGCCACCTGGGTCCGCGTTGGTACGGCCCTGTTCGGCGCCCGCGACTACGGCCAGCCTTGAAACCCTGGCTGACACCACTCTTTATAAGGACCTGACATGAGCAAAACCCGTATTGCCTTTATCGGTGCCGGCAACATGGCCGCCAGCCTGATCGGCGGCCTGCGCGCCAAAGGTCTGGACGCTGCGCAGATCCGCGCCAGCGATCCCGGTGCCGAAACCCGCGCCAAGGTCGCTGCCGAACACGGCATCGAAGTATTCGCCGACAATGCCGACGCCATTCAAGACGCCGACGTGATCGTCCTGGCGGTCAAACCCCAGGCGATGAAAGCCGTGTGCGAAGCGATTCGCCCAAGCCTGAAGCCCAATCAACTGGTGGTGTCGATTGCCGCTGGCATCACCTGCGCCAGCATGAACAACTGGCTCGGTGCCCAGCCAATCGTGCGCTGCATGCCTAATACCCCGGCGCTGCTGCGTCAGGGCGTGAGTGGTTTGTTCGCCACGGCCCAAGTGAACGCTGATCAACGCCAGCAAGCGCAAGAACTGCTGTCGGCTGTCGGCATTGCACTGTGGCTCAACGAAGAACAGCAACTGGACGCCGTCACTGCGGTGTCCGGCTCCGGCCCGGCGTACTTTTTCCTGCTGATCGAAGCCATGACCGCCGCGGGCGTGAAGCTAGGCCTGCCAGCAGACATCGCCGCACAACTCACCCTGCAAACCGCGCTGGGCGCCGCGCACATGGCGGTCGCCAGCGATGTCGATGCCGCCGAACTGCGTCGTCGTGTAACGTCGCCTGCGGGCACCACGGAAGCTGCGATCAAGTCGTTCCAGGCCGGCGGCTTCGAAGCCCTGGTCGAAACGGCACTCGGCGCCGCCGCGCATCGCTCGGCCGAAATGGCTGAGCAACTTGGTCGCTAATCAGCTCTTACAAAGGATTCAATAATGCTAGGACTCAATGACGCTGCCGTTTTCATCATTAAAACCTTGGGCAGCCTGTACCTGCTGATCGTGCTGCTGCGCTTCATCCTGCAACTGGTCCGGGCGAATTTTTACAACCCGCTCTGCCAGTTCATCGTCAAAGCCACCCAACCGCTGCTCAAGCCACTGCGCCGGGTGATCCCGAGCATGTTCGGGCTGGACATGTCGTCGCTGGTGCTGGCGCTGATCCTGCAGATGCTGCTGATGGCGGTCATCCTCACGCTCAAAGGCTTCGACGTTGACTGGCTGCTGTTGGTGCCATGGTCGATCATTGCGCTGTTCTCGCTGTTCTTGAATGTGCTGTTCTACGCCATGATCATCAGCGTGATTCTGTCCTGGGTCGCCCCGGGCAGCCACAATCCGGGGGCGGAGTTGGTCGGCCAGATCACTGAGCCGGTACTCGCGCCGTTCCGCCGCATCATTCCGAACCTGGGCGGCCTCGATATTTCGCCGATCTTCGCGTTCATCGCGATCCAGCTGCTGCAAAGCTGGCTGATCCCGCGCCTTGCGTTCTATGCGTTCATGCCGCAGGGCCTGCTTGGCCTGATCTGATGAGCTACTACCGCTGGGACGGTGACGACCTGATTCTGGAGTGTCACCTGCAACCGGCCGCCCGCAGCGATGATTTCTGCGGGCTGCATGGGGATCGCCTGAAAATCCGCCTGACCGCACCACCGGTCGAAGGCAAGGCAAATGCTTACCTGATGGCGTTTCTGGCCAAGGCGTTTGGGGTCTCCAAGAGCCAGGTGAGTTTGATCAGCGGTGAGCTGAACCGGCAGAAACGGGTGCGGATTTGTTCGCCGAAGAAGCTGCCGGAGTTGCCCGGATTGGCCCGACCTTGATCGTTCCCACGCTCCGCGTGGGAATGCAGCCTGTGACGCTCCGCGTCACCGCCGAAGCAGACGCGGAGCGTCCATTGAGGCATTCCCACGCAGAGCGTGGGAACGATCATGGGTAGTCGCTTGCTGCTAGGGGCAGCGGTCTTTAGACTTACGCCTCATTTCAACGAGAGCAGGGTCGATGCCAACTGCCTTTCCCCCGATTCTGTTGGTCTGGTGACGCCGCAAGTGGCGCACTTCAGCGAACCCCTGGCCCTGGCCTGCGGGCGTTCGCTTCCAGCCTATGACCTGATCTACGAAACCTATGGCACGCTGAATGCCACGGCGAGCAACGCCGTGCTGATTTGCCATGCGTTGTCCGGTCACCATCACGCTGCCGGTTTTCACAGCCCCGACGACCGTAAACCCGGTTGGTGGGACAGCTGCATCGGGCCTGGCAAGCCGATTGATACCCATAAATTCTTCGTGGTCAGCCTGAACAACCTTGGCGGTTGCAACGGCTCTACCGGCCCGAGCAGCATCAACCCGGACACCGGCAAGCCCTTCGGCGCCGATTTCCCGGTGCTGACCGTGGAAGACTGGGTGCACAGCCAGGCGCGTCTGGCCGACCGCCTCGGCATCGGCCAATGGGCAGCAGTGATCGGTGGCAGCCTTGGCGGCATGCAGGCGATGCAATGGAGCATCACTTATCCCGACCGCATTCGTCACTGCCTGGCCATCGCCTCGGCCCCAAAGCTATCGGCGCAGAACATCGCGTTCAACGAAGTGGCGCGCCAGGCCATCCTCACCGACCCCGAATTCCACGGCGGTTCGTTCCAGGAAGCCGGCGTGATTCCCAAGCGCGGTCTGATGCTGGCCCGGATGGTCGGGCACATCACCTACCTGTCCGATGATTCGATGGGCGAAAAATTCGGCCGTGGCCTGAAAAGCGAAAAGCTCAACTACGATTTTCACAGCGTGGAATTCCAGGTCGAAAGTTACCTGCGCTATCAGGGCGAAGAGTTCTCCGGGCGCTTCGACGCCAACACCTACCTGCTGATGACCAAGGCGCTGGACTACTTCGACCCGGCAGCGAACTTCGATGATGACCTGGCGAAAACCTTCGCCAATGCCCAGGCCAAGTTCTGCGTGATGTCGTTCACCACCGACTGGCGCTTCTCCCCTGCCCGCTCGCGGGAACTGGTGGACGCGCTGATGGCCGCGAAAAAAGACGTCTGCTACCTCGAGATCGACGCCCCGCAAGGCCACGACGCCTTCCTGATTCCGATCCCGCGCTACCTGCAAGCCTTCAGCAACTACATGAACCGCATTTCGCTTTGAGGAAGACATGAGAGCCGATCTGGAAATCATCCAGGAATGGATCCCCGCCGGCAGCCGCGTGCTCGACCTCGGCTGCGGCGATGGCGAACTGCTGACCTGGCTGCGCGACCACAAGCAAGTCACCGGCTATGGCCTGGAAAACGACCCGGACAACATCGCCGAGTGCGTGGCCAAAGGCATCAACGTCATCGAGCAGGACCTGGACAAGGGCCTGGGCAACTTTGCCAGCAACAGCTTCGACATCGTGGTCATGACCCAGGCGCTGCAAGCCGTGCATTACCCGGACAAGATCCTCGACGAAATGCTGCGCGTTGGGCGCCAGTGCATCATCACTTTCCCCAACTTCGGTCACTGGCGCTGCCGCTGGTACCTGGCGAGCAAGGGCCGGATGCCGGTCTCCGAGTTTCTGCCGTACACCTGGTACAACACGCCGAACATCCACTTCTGCACCTTCGAAGACTTTGAGGCGTTGTGTCGTGAACGTGAAGCCAAGGTCATTGATCGGCTTGCCGTGGATCAACAGCATCGGCACGGGTGGGCCAGTAAGCTATGGCCTAATCTGTTAGGTGAGATCGGTATTTACCGCGTCAGCAGCCCCGGGCTGCAGGATCACAAGGTCGCTGTCTGAACCACGACATTCCAAGGAGAACGAATATGGGTCGTCTAGCGCTGTTTCTACTCACTGCCTGCCTGAGCGTCACGGCCATGGCCGCGGACGCCATCAAGGGCGATCGCCAGGAAACCTTTGGCGACGTGACGGTGCACTACAACACCTTCAACTCCACATTCCTGACACCGGACATCGCCAAATCGGCGGAGTTGATCCGCAGCAAGAACCAGGGCGTGATCAATGTTGCCGTGATCAAGGAAGGCAAGCCGCTGATGGCTCAGGTGAGCGGCACGGTCAAAGACCTGACCAGCCAGAGCGTGCCCCTGCAATTCAAACAAATCACCGAACAAGGTGCGATCTACTACATCGCGCAATACCCGGTGGATCAGCAGGAAGTCCGCACCTTCGAAATCAAGGTGCAGAACGGTGACAAAATCAACACCATCAATTTCAACCAAGAGCTATTCCCCGGCGAATGATCAACTTCACGCAACTCGTATTGGCCAGCCATAACGCCGGCAAACTCAAGGAACTCCAGGCCATGCTCGGCGACTCGGTGCAACTGCGCTCGATCGGCGAGTTCAGCAGCGTCGAACCTGAAGAAACCGGCCTGTCGTTCGTCGAGAACGCCATCCTCAAGGCCCGCAACGCCGCGCGCATCTCCGGCCTGCCGGCGCTCGCCGACGACTCTGGGCTGGCAGTGGATTTCCTCGGCGGTGCGCCGGGTATCTATTCGGCTCGTTATGCCGATGGCAAGGGCGATGCAGCGAACAACGCCAAGCTGCTCGACGTCTTGAAAGACGTGCCCGAGGCCGAGCGCGGCGCGCAGTTCGTCTGTGTATTGGCACTGGTGCGTCACGCCGATGATCCGTTGCCGATCCTCTGCGAAGGCCTGTGGCACGGGCGCATCCTGACGGCGGCCAGCGGTGAACACGGTTTCGGCTATGACCCGCTGTTCTGGGTGCCGGAGCGCGATTGCTCCAGCGCCGAACTGAGCCCGAGCGACAAGAACCAGATCAGTCACCGCGCCCGTGCAATGGATCTGCTGCGCCAGCGTCTGGGCTTGAAATGACCCGTGAATCATCCGCGTCGCCGCTGATCTTCGGCGGTGACGCCCAATCGCCACGGGCGGCACTGCCCGTGCTGCCGCCCTTGGCGCTGTACATCCACATTCCGTGGTGTGTGCGCAAATGCCCTTATTGCGACTTCAACTCCCATACCGCCAGCCCGGTGCTGCCGGAAGAAGAGTACGTCGATGCGCTGCTGGCTGACCTCGATGAAGACTTGCACGCGGTTTACGGCCGCGAACTGAGTTCGATCTTCTTCGGTGGCGGCACGCCAAGCTTGTTCAGCGCCGAAGCCTTGGGCCGATTGCTCAAAGGCGTGGAACAACGCATCCCGTTTGCGCATGACATCGAAATCACCCTGGAAGCCAATCCGGGAACGTTCGAGCAAGACAAGTTCGTGGCGTACCGGAAACTGGGGATCAATCGCCTGTCGATCGGCATCCAGAGTTTTCAGGAAGAGAAACTCAAGGCCCTGGGGCGGATTCACAACGGCGACGAAGCGGTACGCGCCGCTGGCATGGCCCGTCAGGCCGGGTTCGATAACTTCAACCTGGACTTGATGCACGGCCTGCCCGATCAGTCCCTGGAAGATGCCCTGAACGACCTGCGTACCGCCATCGCCCTGAAACCGACTCATTTATCCTGGTATCAGCTGACGCTGGAGCCGAACACGGTGTTCTGGAACCAGCCACCGACGCTGCCGGAAGACGACACCCTGTGGGACATTCAGGAAGCGGGTCAGGCGCTGCTCGCCGAACACGGTTACGCGCAATACGAAGTGTCGGCGTATGCCCAGCCGGGTCGCCCGGCGCGGCATAACCTCAATTACTGGAGCTTTGGCGACTTCATCGGTATTGGCGCGGGTGCCCACGGCAAGCTCAGCCATCCGGACGGGCGCATCGTGCGCACCTGGAAGACCCGCTTGCCCAAGGATTACCTCAATCCGGCCAAAAGCTTCAAGGCGGGCGAGAAGGCGCTGACCAACGATGAGATGCCGTTCGAGTTCCTGATGAACGCGCTGCGCCTGACCGAGGGCGTCGAATCGCGACTGTATCCGGAGCGCACCGGGCTGAGCCTGGAAAGCCTTGCCGAACACCGTCGCGAAGCCGAACAA
Organism: Pseudomonas sp. S2_F03; assembly: GCF_054668335.1. Taxonomy (NCBI): domain Bacteria; kingdom Pseudomonadati; phylum Pseudomonadota; class Gammaproteobacteria; order Pseudomonadales; family Pseudomonadaceae; genus Pseudomonas; species Pseudomonas sp. S2_F03. Next base: position 2,576,957 of record NZ_CP162759.1, read on the forward strand.
AGTGGCTTGTTGCAGGTCGAACCGTCACGTCTGGCGGCCACGACGCGCGGACAACTGTTTCTCAATGACTTGTTGCAGACATTTCTGAGCTGATTTCAGCCTTAAGGGAAAACGAATGGATTTGATACTCGACCTGCTCGCCACCGTGTCCCGCTGGAGCCGCAGCAACCTGTCGGAAATCGCCTTGGCCTTGGTGGGCTGTCTGCTGGTGCTGTTTGGTTCGGACTTCAAAGGTTGGGTCGAGCAACGGCTGGGCAGCATTGCCGGCGCCTTGCGCGTGCCACTGATGGCCCTGCTGTGCATGATCGGCAGCGGCGCCGCGCTGATTTACGCGACGCCATGGATCGTTCGCGGCTTGAGCCAGTTCAACAACTACAGCCTGGCCCCCGTGTTGCTGGTGGTGCTGGTGCTGATTGGTGTCGTGGCTGACCGCCGCTGACGTCAACGCCTTCTATTTAGCCTCTGCCGCCATGACTGCGTTGCGCATCATGGCGCTCAGCCCCAGAAAGTCTTTGCAGCCCAATGCCTCGGCTTTATCCAGATAGACAATATTCTGGCTATCGGGACGGTCATTTTTGTTCACGCGTGTCAGCGCCAGAATGTAATTGGCCTCGGCGCGATATTGCGCTTCTGTCAGCAGCAGCGCGGCGGCGCGGGCCTGCATAGCCTCCATGATGCCTTGCTGGGGCAATGGTGCATTCACGTCCTGGAAACATAGGGAACGCGTGGCCATCAACGGATAGCCGCCGCCCTTTATGTCGGGCTTCTGAAGCAACTGCTCCAGTGTTTGCAAGTATTTCAGGTGATCGGCGTTGTGCAGATCAAACCTTTCGTAGGCCCGATCGCACACGTTGTAATAGCCAATGGCGGCTGCCAACAAGCCTTGGTCCATGGCTTTTTGGTAAAGGCCGCAGGCCTCTTTCGGCGACTGCCCGGAATACATCGGATTGCTTTGTAGGTTAGCCAGAAAGTACGTCGCGAGCGTGTGCCCGCCATCAGATGCGCGCTTGAGATTATCTGCGAGTACTTCGAGGGTACTTTCTGCATTCTCCAACTGCTCGGGCCTGTTGGTCAGATCGAGCTGTCCTGCCGCCTCCAGCCTGATTATTTCATCGGCGTTACGCTGCAGATCCGCGGCCGCTTTCTGGGCGCGCGCAAAATACTCATCGGGGGTTACGGCGGGGCCGCAGGCTGTCGAGGCCAACAGGCTCAAAAGCAACGTGCAGGCGAAGAGGGCTTTCAAACCTGTCTTCCTTTACAAGTGGGGGCGTAGAGTTGTCGGCGGATCGCCACTGAACTTGAACACCACACACAACGACGGTGGGAGCCAGCCGGCTTGCGAAGGCCTGACAATCAACGAAGTGTTGAATGTCATGAAGCTTTCGCGAGCAGGCTCGCTCCCACAGTTTGTTGCGTAAGGCTTAGGACTGTTTCTCGAACTTCAGGTCCCACACGCCGTGCCCAAGCCGTTCGCCGCGGCGTTCGAACTTGGTGATCGGACGCTCGGCCGGGCGCGGAACGCACTTGCCGTCTTCGGCGAGGTTGCGATAACCCGGCGCGACGTTCATCACTTCCAGCATGTACTCGGCGTACGGCTCCCAATCGGTAGCCATGTGCAGCACACCGCCCACCTTCAGCTTGCTGCGTACCAGTTCAGCGAACGACGCCTGAACGATACGACGCTTGTGGTGACGGCTCTTGTGCCACGGGTCCGGGAAAAACAGCATCAGGCGATCGAGGCTGTTGTCGGCGATGCAGCGGTTGAGCACTTCAATCGCGTCGCAATCGTAGACCCGCAGGTTGGTCAGGCCCTGAGTCAGCACGCCATTAAGCAGCGCACCCACACCCGGACGGTGAACTTCCACGCCAATGAAATCCTGCTCCGGCGAGGCCGCAGCCATTTCCAGCAGCGAATGGCCCATGCCGAAACCGATTTCCAGCGAGCGCGGCGCCGAACGGCCGAACACTTGATCGAAGTCCACCGGCGCATCGGCCAACGGCAAGACAAACAGCGGCGTGCCCTGCTCCAGGCCTTTTTGCTGGCCTTCGGTCATGCGCCCGGCGCGCATCACAAAACTCTTGATGCGGCGGTGTTGGCGCTCTTCGCCTTCTTCCGTCTGGATTGGCGTGTCGTTTGATTCAGTCATCAATGGCTCTTACTTGATCAGACCATCCAGCGGCGAGGAGGCGCTGGCATAGAGTTTTTTCGGCATGCGGCCGGCGAGGTAGGCCAGGCGGCCTGCAACGATGGCGTGTTTCATGGCTTCAGCCATCATGACCGGCTGCTGGGCATGGGCGATGGCCGAGTTCATCAGCACGGCTTCGCAACCCAGTTCCATGGCGATGGTGGCGTCGGACGCGGTACCGACACCGGCATCCACCAGCACCGGGATCTTGGCTTCTTCGAGGATGATCTGCAGGTTGTACGGGTTGCAGATCCCAAGGCCTGTGCCGATCAGGCCGGCCAGCGGCATGACCGCGATGCAGCCGATTTCCGCCAATTGACGGGCGATGATCGGGTCATCGCTGGTGTACACCATCACGTCGAAGCCTTCCTTGACCAGCACTTCGGCGGCCTTGAGGGTTTCGATCACGTTGGGGAACAGGGTTTTCTGGTCCGCCAGCACCTCCAGCTTCACCAGATTGTGCCCGCCAAGCAGTTCACGAGCCAGGCGGCAGGTGCGCACGGCCTCGACAGCGTCGAAGCAACCGGCGGTGTTCGGCAGGAAGGTGTAGCGATCCGGCGACAGGACATCGAGCAGGTTCGGCTCGCCTTCGTTCTGGCCCAGATTGGTGCGGCGCACGGCGAAGGTGACGATTTCGGCACCCGAGGCTTCGATAGCCTGGCGGGTTTCTTCCATGTCACGGTACTTGCCAGTGCCGACCAGCAAACGCGACTGGTAAGTACGACCGGCCAGGACGAAAGGCTTGTCGCTACGAACGATGCTCATGGGAAATCCTCTGTAGGGGTGAGGTTCTTGCAGAATTCTTGCCCTTTCGGACTGGGCGCAGACTAGCCGCCGCCGATGGCGTGAACGACTTCGACGCTGTCGCCGTCGTTCAGTGCAGTGCCGGCATGCTGACTGCGCGGGACGATATCCAGATTGAGTTCGACCGCTACCCGGCGTCCGGTCAGTTCCAGACGGGTCAGCAGGGCCGCAACGGTTTCACCGTCGGGCAGTTCAAGGGATTCGCCGTTCAACTGAATGCGCATACCGAATGCCGTCATCATTTTTAGGGGCTGGCATTCTAGCCCGATCAGTCTTGGTGACCCAAGCCATTCGTCATGAAATGGACCACCCGGTCAGCTCAACCGCCAGGCGGCAAGCCCCAGGCACGCCCAGCCCACCAGGAATGCGAGCCCGCCGAAGGGCGTAATGATTCCGAGCTTGCTGACACCGGTCAGGGTAAGCAGGTACAGGCTGCCGGAAAACAGCAGGATGCCGATGGCAAACGACGCGCCCGCCCAGGTGATCAGTCGCCCCTGAATTTGCGTGGCCAGTAACGCAATGCCTAGCAACGCCAGGGTGTGCACCAATTGGTAAGTGACGCCGGTGTGGAATATCGCCAGATACTCGGGGGTCAGACGGTTTTTCAAGCCGTGGGCGGCGAACGCGCCCAAGGCAACGCCGGTGAAGCCGAAGAAAGCGGCCAGCATCAGAAAGCCACGCAGCATTAAGAACTCCAGTCAGACTCGATCAACAGGGTCTGTATAATGGCCCGCTCAACGGGTTCGGCCAAGCCATCTCTATGCTGCGTATCTATTTCCGTCGTTTCACGAAGGCCGTGCTCTGGTTCATGGGCGGCAGCGTATTGCTGGTGTTGATCTTCCGCGTGGTCCCGCCACCGGGGACTGCGCTGATGGTCGAGCGCAAGATCGAATCCTGGTTCGACGGCGAGCCCATTGACCTGCAACGCACCTGGAAGCCGTGGGATGAAATCTCCGACGACCTTAAAGTCGCGGTGATTGCCGGCGAAGACCAAAAATTCCCGGAACACTGGGGGTTTGATCTCGGTGCGATTCAGGCAGCACTGGCTCACAACGAACTCGGTGGCTCGATTCGAGGCGCCAGCACCTTGAGCCAGCAAGTCTCGAAGAATCTGTTTCTCTGGTCCGGCCGTAGCTGGCTGCGCAAAGGCCTGGAAGCCTGGTTTACCGGATTGATCGAGGTGTTGTGGCCCAAGCAGCGGATTCTTGAGGTGTACCTCAACAGTGTGGAATGGGATGACGGGGTATTTGGCGCAGAGGCGGCAGCCAGACACCACTTTGGTGTGAGCGCCAAAGGCCTCAGTCGCCAACAATCGAGCTTGTTGGCCGCCGTACTGCCAAACCCGCGCGTCTGGAGTGCAAGCCATCCCACCTCTTATGTGGCGCGGCGAGCCGGCTGGATTCGCAAACAGATGAGTCAGCTGGGTGGCGACAGTTATCTGGTGGGTCTCAATGATTCGCGCCGAGCGCCTTGGGCCCAGTAGCCGAACACAATTCCCGAACACTGAAAATCCCCTGTGGGAGCGAGCTTGCTCGCGATAGCGTCTGGTCAGTCGCTACAGTTATTGACTGATACACCGCTTTCGCGAGCAAGCTCGCTCCCACAAGGGCCAGGGTGAGGCATAAATCCGGGCACAAACAAAAAACGCCCCGATCAATGATCGGGGCGTTTTTTATTGCCTTCGCGCAGGTTATGCCGCAATCGACAACTTGAGCTTGTTCATCGCGCTCTTCTCGAGCTGACGGATACGCTCGGCCGACACGTTGTACTTCTGCGCCAGGTCGTGCAGCGTGGCTTTTTCTTCCGCCAGCCAGCGCTGGTAGAGGATGTCGCGGCTGCGGTCGTCCAGCACTTCCAGCGCTTCGTGCAGGTTGTGGTTGGAGTTGTCGCTCCAATCGGCATCTTCCAGTTGACGGGCCGGGTCGTACCGGTGGTCTTCCAGGTAGTTGGCCGGCGACTGGAAAGCGCTGTCGTCGTCCGCTTCCGCGGCCGGGTCGAAGGCCATGTCATGGCCGGTCAGGCGACTTTCCATCTCGCGCACTTCCCGAGGCTCTACACCGAGGCTTTCCGCCACCCGATGGACTTCCTCGTTGTTCAGCCACGCCAGGCGCTTCTTCTGGCTGCGCAGGTTGAAGAACAACTTGCGCTGGGCCTTGGTGGTCGCGACTTTCACAATGCGCCAGTTGCGCAGGATGAACTCGTGGATTTCCGCCTTGATCCAGTGCACAGCAAACGAAACCAGACGCACACCCATTTCCGGGTTGAAGCGCTTGACCGCCTTCATCAGCCCGACGTTGCCTTCCTGGATCAGGTCAGCCTGAGCCAGACCGTAGCCGGAATAGCTACGGGCGATATGTACGACAAAACGCAGGTGGGCGAGCACCATCTGCCGAGCCGCCCCCAAATCCTGCTCATAATAGAGACTCTCGGCCAGTTCACGCTCCTGCTCCGGCGTCAGCAATGGAATGCTGTTGACGGTGTGCACATAGGCCTCCAGGTTCGCACCCGGGACCAGAGCATATGCAGGTTGCAAAGAATTGGTCATACGAAAAAACCTCCCACTTACAAACTCGTGCAGTTCAGCACTGCGAAAATTGACCGGAAACCGAAAAACAAGTTCCCATAAACGCTGAAAGGTCAATACGAGCAAAATGATACTACTTAGGCGCAAGCTCCCTCAGGTGGCGTGCGACTGCAATCCATGCACCGATATACCCCAACAGCACCGCGCCAAGCAAGAGAGACAGACCGTCGGCAACTGGCACTCCGGCCAGCGCGAAATCACTGCCGTATAAACCGGCCAGCCCTACCACCGCGTCGTTGAGCCAGTTCAGGCCAAACGCCAGTACGCCCCAAGACAGAATCCCCGCACCGAAGCCATAAAGCGCACCCATATATAGAAAGGGCCTGCGCACATAGCTGTCAGTGCCGCCGACGAGTTTAATCACTTCTATCTCTGTGCGGCGGTTTTCAATATGAAGACGAATGGTATTGCCTATCACCAAAAGTAATGCAGAAACCAGCAGCACGGTCAGACCAAAGACAAAACGGTCGCCCAGCTTGAGGATCGCGGCCAGACGCTCGACCCAGACTAGATCAAGTTGTGCCTGTTGTACCTTCGGCAACTCGGAAAGTTTTTGTCGTAATGCTTCAAGCGCCGGCTTGTCGACTTCCTTCGGAGTGACCAGAACCACGCCGGGTAGCGGGTTTTCCGGCAATTCCTTCAGCGCCTCACCCAAGCCAGATTGCTGCTGAAACTCTTCCAGCGCCTGGTCGCGCCCCACGTACTCGGCATCAGCGACACCGGGCATCCCCTTGATTTGCTCGCGCAGCGATTCGCCCTGTTCAGGGCTGGCTTCCAGTTGCAGGTACAGGGAAATCTGCGCCGCACGCTGCCAGGACCCGCCCAGACGCTCGACGTTACTTAGCAAAAGTGACAGGCCCATGGGCAGGCTCAGCGCAACGGCCATCACCAGGCAAGTGAAAAAGCTGCCGATCGGCTGTTTGCCCAAACGACGCAAGCTGTCCAGCAGGCTGGCGCGATGGCTTTCGACCCAGGCCCGAAACAACGTCGGGAAATCCGGACCGTCGTCATCGTCGTGTTTTTTCTTCTGCGGTTGCGGTTCGGCAGCCTTCGGGGCTACGCGCTCGGAAACTTTAGGGCTGCGTGTCGCACTCATTCGCCCGCCTCCCCATCGCCAATCAATCGGCCACGTTGCAGTGTGAGCATGCGGTGACGCATACGAGCGATCAGCGCCAGGTCGTGGCTGGCAATCAGCACACTGGTGCCCAAGCGATTGATGTCTTCAAATACGCCCATGATTTCGGCAGCCAGGCGCGGGTCGAGGTTACCGGTCGGCTCGTCCGCCAGCAGCAAGGCCGGGCGATGAACGATGGCGCGGGCGATGCCGACGCGCTGTTGCTGCCCCGTCGACAGGTCCCCCGGGTACAAATCGGTCTTGTCCGAGAGCGCCACGCGCTCCAGGGCCGAATCCACACGCTTGGCGATCTCGGCCTTGGACAGCCCGAGGATTTGCAATGGCAGTGCGACGTTGTTGAACACCGTGCGATCGAACAACAACTGGTGATTCTGGAACACCACGCCGATCTGTCGACGCAGGTAAGGAATCTGCGCATTGCTGATGGTGCCCAGGTCCTGGCCGGCCAACAGCAACTTGCCGGTGGTCGGACGCTCCATGGCCAGCAACAGGCGCAACAAGGTGCTTTTACCGGCGCCGGAATGGCCGGTTACAAACAAAAACTCGCCCCGACGGACTCGAAAGCTCAGCTCATGCAAGCCGACGTGTCCGTTCGGGTAGCGTTTACCGACCTGTTCGAAACGAATCATGAACGCTCCCGCTCGGCAAACAATGCCTGGACAAAGGGTTCAGCTTCAAAGGTACGCAAATCGTCGATGCCCTCACCGACGCCGATGTAGCGGATCGGCAGGCCGAACTGCTTGGCCAGGGCAAAAATCACCCCGCCCTTGGCGGTGCCATCGAGCTTGGTCAGCGCCAGGCCGGTCAGTTCGACGGTCTGGTTGAATTGTTTGGCCTGGTTGATAGCGTTCTGACCCGTACCGGCATCAAGCACCAACAGCACTTCGTGCGGCGCATCGGCATCGAGCTTGCTAATGACCCGGCGGACTTTCTTCAGCTCTTCCATCAAGTTGTCTTTGGTGTGCAATCGACCGGCGGTGTCGGCGATCAGCACGTCAATGCCACGGGCCTTGGCGGCCTGTACGGCATCGAAGATAACCGAAGCCGAGTCGGCGCCGGTGTGCTGGGCGATGACCGGGATCTTGTTGCGCTCACCCCAGACCTGCAACTGCTCGACCGCTGCTGCGCGGAAGGTGTCACCGGCGGCGAGCATGACTTTCTTGCCTTCGAGTTGCAGCTTCTTCGCCAGTTTGCCGATGGTGGTGGTCTTGCCGGCGCCGTTGACGCCTACCACCAGAATGACGAACGGTTTGTTCTGCGACGTGATTTTCAGCGGCTGCTCGACCGGCTTGAGCATGGCGGCAAGCTCAGCCTGCAAGGATTTGTACAGCGCATCGGAATCGGCCAGCTCTTTGCGCGCAACCTTTTGGGTCAGGCGCTGGATGATCACGGAAGTGGCTTCGACGCCAACGTCGGCGGTCAGCAGACGGGTTTCGAGATCTTCCAGCAGCTCGTCATCGATGGCCTTTTTGCCCAAAAACAAACTGGCCATGCCTTCGCCGATACTGGCGCTGGTCTTGGACAGGCCCTGCTTGAGACGGGCGAAGAAGCCGGCTTTGGTTTCTTCTGTACGCGGCGGTTCGACAGGCGTTTCGACGACAGCGGCGCCCGGTGCTGGCGCCTGCACAACCGGAGCAACCGGAGCAACCGGAGCAACCGGAGCAACCGGAGCAACCGGAGCAACCGGAGCAACGAAAGCAGGAATCACCGGCTCTGCAACCACCGGTTCAGGCTCGGCCACGACGGCTGGCGCGACGACCGGCTCAACCACCGAAACCTGAACGGGAGCAGGTGCAAACGCAGTCGGCGCGGGAATCGGCGGCGTAATGTGCGGCGCCAACTCATCTTCAACCAATGCCACCGGTTCCTCGGCCACCGGCAGCGTCAGCCAGGGTTCGGCAATCGGTGTCAGGGGCGCTTGGGTGACAACTTCAGCGACGAGATCGGGCTCGACCACCGGTTGCAGCACCGGTTCGGCGACGGGCAACACGATCGGCGCGAGTGTTTCTTCTATAACCGGCGCCGGCGTGGGCTCAGGAAGTGGTTGTGGCTGTTCGACGACGGGTTCCTGCGGCTTTTTGCGCAGCCATCCGAACAGGCTTTTCTTCTCGCCAGCCGCAGCTGGGGCTTTCTTGTCGTCGTTGGAACCAAACATGGAGGACGGCTATCTCACGGTAGCGACGCGCCAATGGCGCCCCGGCAAATAAATATTCGATGCAGAACAGACTGCGATTGACCCAGCTTGTTCACGCGCAACATTTTGTCGGGGTGCAAATCGCACCCCAAAGGTCGACTAATTCGAAGGACTGGAACGGCATCGTCGGCGAAAACGCAGAGTTTAGCTGACAAACTCAACGCTCGAGCCGAAAACCCAAACAACCTGCAGACCGATCAAAGGCCTGATAGGCGTGGCCGCCAGTAAAACGGACCGTTATCCTAGCACCCTCTCGCCCGCTGACGCTAAGACCAAGCGGGCAGCCCAACAGGTTTAAAAAACGAATGAATGCTCTAGCCCGCCGCGCTGCAGGCCTGCTGCTCAGCACAGTTTGTCTGCCACTGTCAGCCTTGGCTGCCGATCCACAACCCACCCACGAATTCACGCTCGACAACGGTCTGAAGGTGATCGTGCGCGAGGACCATCGTGCGCCGGTGGTGGTTTCCCAGATCTGGTACAAGGTCGGTTCCAGCTACGAAACACCGGGCCAGACCGGTCTGTCCCATGCCCTCGAACACATGATGTTCAAAGGCAGCGAGAAAATCGGCCCCGGCGAAGCTTCGTTGATCCTGCGCGACCTGGGCGCCGAAGAGAACGCGTTCACCAGCGACGATTTCACCGCGTACTACCAAGTGTTGGCCCGCGACCGCCTGGGCGTAGCCTTTGAACTGGAAGCGGACCGCATGGCCAGCCTGCGCCTGCCGTCTGACGAGTTCGCCCGGGAAATCGAAGTCATTAAAGAAGAACGTCGCCTGCGTACCGACGACAAGCCCATGTCCAAAGCCTACGAGCGCTTCAAGGCCATGGCTTACCCCGCCAGCGGTTACCACACGCCGACCATCGGCTGGATGGCTGACCTGGATCGCATGAAAGTCGAAGAACTGCGCCACTGGTACCAGTCCTGGTACGCCCCGAACAACGCCACGCTGGTGGTCGTCGGTGACGTGACTCCGGACGAGGTCAAAGCCCTGGCCCAGCGCTACTTTGGCCCGATCGCCAAGCGCGACGTGCCGCCGGCGAAAATCCCGCTGGAACTGGCCGAGCCGGGTGAACGCCTGATCACCCTGCATGTGCAAACCCAACTGCCGAGCCTGATGCTGGGCTTCAACGTACCGAGCATCGCTACCGCCGAAGACAAGCGTTCGGTGAACGCCTTGCGCCTGATCGCGGCCCTGCTCGATGGCGGCTACAGCGGTCGCATCCCGACCCAACTGGAACGCGGCGAAGAGCTGGTGTCCGGCGGTTCGTCGAGTTACGACGCCTACACGCGCGGCGACAGCCTGTTCACCTTGTCGGCCAGCCCCAACTCGCAAAAAAAGAAAACCATCGCCCAGGCCGAAGCCGGTCTGTGGAAGCTGCTCGAACAGCTGAAAACCACTGCGCCGTCCGCTGAAGAGCTGGAGCGCGTGCGGGCTCAGGTGATTGCCGGCCTGGTCTACGAACGTGATTCGATCACCAGCCAGGCCACGTCCATCGGTCAACTGGAAACCGTCGGCCTGTCATGGAAGTTGATGGACACCGAACTGGCCGACCTGGAAAGCGTAACGCCAGAAGACATCCAGAAAGCCGCCAAGCTGTATTTCACCCGCGAACGTCTCAGCGTCGCCCATGTCCTGCCACTGGAGACGACTCATGAGTGAGCGTAAAAAACCACGCCTGGCCCTGATCGGCCTGATCGCTGTCACCCTGATCGGCTCCGCGGCCTTCTACCTGAGCAGAAGCGGCGATTCCAAGGCCAGCGAAGCCCTGGACAAAGCCAAGTCCAGCCAGAAGTTGCAATCGCTGACTGAACTCGATGGCAAGGCACCGAGCCACCGCTCACTCGACGTCCAGACCTGGAACACCGCCGAAGGCGCCAAGGTGTTGTTCGTCGAAGCTCGCGAGCTGCCGATGTTCGACTTGCGCCTGATCTTCGCCGCCGGCAGCAGCCAGGACGGCAATGCACCGGGCCTGGCCCTGCTGACCAACGCGATGCTCAACGAAGGGATAGCCGGGAAAGATGTCGGCGCCATTGCGCAAGGCTTCGAAGGCCTGGGGGCGGACTTTGGCAACGGGGCGTTCAAAGACATGGCACTCGCGTCCTTGCGCAGCCTCAGTGCCAAGGACAAGCGCGAACCGGCACTGAAGCTGTTCGCTGAAGTGGTCGGCAAACCCACCTTCCCCGCCGGTTCCTTCGCACGCATCAAGAATCAGATGCTGGCCGGCTTCGAGTATCAGAAACAAAACCCCGGCAAACTGGCGAGTCTGGAGCTGATGAACCGCTTGTACGGTGATCATCCTTACGCGCACGCCAGTGACGGCACGGCGAAAACCGTTCCCGCCATCACGCAGGCTCAGCTGAAGGCGTTCCATGAGAAAGCCTACGCAGCGGGCAACGTGGTGATTGCGCTGGTGGGCGACCTGTCTCGCGCCGAGGCCGAAGCGATTGCCGCGCAAGTCTCCAGCGCGCTGCCAAAAGGCCCGGCACTGGCGAAAATCGCGCAGCCCGAAGAACCCAAAGCCAGCATTGGTCACATCGAGTTCCCGTCCAAGCAAACCAACCTGATGCTCGCGCAACTGGGCATCGACCGTGACGACCCGGACTACGCCGCTCTGTCGTTAGGCAACCAGATCCTTGGCGGCGGTGGTTTCGGCACCCGACTGATGAGCGAAGTCCGCGAGAAGCGTGGCCTGGCCTACGGCGTGTACTCGGGTTTCACCCCGATGCAGGCGCGCGGCCCGTTCATGATCAACCTGCAAACTCGCGCCGAGATGAGCGAAGGCACGCTGAAGCTGGTACAAGACGTGCTGGCCGACTACCTTAAAACCGGCCCGACCCAGAAAGAACTCGATGACGCCAAGCGTGAACTGGCCGGCAGCTTTCCGCTGTCCACCGCCAGCAACGCCGATATCGTCGGCCAGTTGGGCGCCATGGGGTTCTACAACCTGCCGCTCAGTTATCTGGATGATTTCATGCGTCAGTCCCAGAGCCTGACCATCGAACAGGTCAAGACTGCACTGAACAAACACCTGAGCACGGACAAAATGGTCATCGTCAGCGCTGGCCCGACCGTGCCACAAAGCCGTTACCGGCCCCATCTGATAAACCTGCCGAGCAACCGCTCGGGGTTCCGGAGCATTAATGGCCACGCGTCCAAAAAAACCTGTTCATAACGTCCATAACGGCGTGAACCAACTGCGCATCATCGGGGGCGAATGGGGTAGCCGCAAACTGAGCTTCCCGGATGCCCCGGGCCTGCGTCCGACCCCGGACCGGGTGCGTGAAACCCTGTTCAACTGGCTCGCGCCTTATGTCCCGGGCGCCAAGGTGCTGGACCCGTTCGCCGGCAGCGGCGCACTGTTTCTAGAAGCCCTGTCCCGTGGCGCGGCCATGGGCCAGGCGCTGGACGCCAGCAACATTGCGGTTTCCAGCATCAAGGAACACTTGGGCACACTGCGCTGCACCACTGGCCACGTTCAGACCGCCGATGCCCTGCGCTATCTGGAAACCCAGACAGCGACTGCGTACGACCTGGTCTTCCTCGACCCGCCGTTCAACCAGGACCTGCTGCCTTCCGTTTGCACGCTGCTGGAAGAGCGTCAGTGGTTGGCCAACGAAGCCTGGATCTACACTGAAAGCGAAAACGCGCCGTCGTCCCTCGGTTTGCCAGGCAACTGGCGCCTGCACCGTGAACAGAAATCCGGGCGGGTCTACTACGCGTTGTGGCAACGTATGGCAGAGATCGCCGGTTAATCGACCGGCCTGAAAAGGTGCGCACACGTTGCGCACCGCTGCATCGAGAGTGATCGTGTCCCATCCGCCAGAACGCTTTACCCCCGCCTTGGGCCTGGGCAACCCGCACTTGCAAACCTTGTGGGGACCGCTTTGGCGCAAAACCACGCATATTGAACGCGAGCGCGAGCGCTTGTGGCTCGAAGACGGCGACTTCCTCGACCTCGACTGGCACGGCCCTCACAGCGCGACATCGCCCTTGGTGCTGGTGTTGCACGGCCTGACGGGCTCATCGAACTCACCGTATGTGGCCGGCGTGCAAAAGGCCCTTGCCACCCAAGGCTGGGCCAGTGTCGCGCTGAACTGGCGTGGCTGTTCCGGCGAGCCGAATCTGCTGGCGCGCAGCTACCATTCGGGTGCCAGTGAAGACCTCGCCGAAACCATCAGGCACCTGCGGGCCAAACGTCCATTGGCGCCGCTGTACGCGGTCGGCTACTCCCTGGGCGGTAATGTCCTGCTTAAACATTTGGGCGAGTCCGGCAGTGACAGCGGCGTGGTCGGCGCAGTGGCGGTCTCGGTGCCGTTCCGTCTCGACCAATGTGCAGATCGCATCGGCCAGGGCTTTTCCAAGGTTTATCAGGCGCACTTCATGCGCGAAATGCTCGCCTACATCAAAAACAAACAGCGCCAGTTCCAGCATGACGGGCGCGAGGATGGCCTGGCGGCGCTGGCCGCGTTGGGTTCGCTGGAGAACATGCGCACCTTCTGGGATTTCGATGGCCGGGTCACGGCGCCCTTGAACGGGTATATCGATGCCGAGGATTACTATCGCCGCGCCTCGAGCCGCTATTTCCTTGGGGAAATTCGCACACCGACCCTGATTATTCAGGCGGCCGACGATCCCTTTGTTTTCCCCCACAGCCTGCCCCACGCCGACGAACTGTCGGCCTGCACACTGCTCGAATTACAGGCCAAGGGCGGGCATGTTGGTTTCGTGGATGGTTCGTTCAGACAACCGGGTTATTACCTGGAACGGCGCATCCCGCAGTGGCTGGCCGCCGTGGGGCGCGAATAGGTCATGGACGCCGATCAGGGCGAGTCGATCCGCTTCTGGCAAACCGCGCCGCTGGCCGGGGTCGAGTTGTTGTCCGCGCGCTACATTGAGCACCGCTTCGCACCCCATGTGCATGAGGGTTATGTGATCGGCATGATCATGGCCGGCGCCCAGCGTTATCGCTATCGCGGAGCCGAACACCTGGCCGGCAGTGGCACGCTGGTATTGATCAACCCGGATGAACTGCACACCGGCCACAAAGGCACGGAGGATGGCTGGTTGTACCGGGCGTTTTATCCGGACAGTAGCCAGTTACTTTCGTTGCTGGCGGAGCTGGAATTGCCGACCCACCACTTGCCGGCATTCGGCGCCACGCTGTATCGCGACCCGGACCTGGTGAAGGGTTTCTGCCAGCTGCATTGTCTGCTGGAAAGTCCATCCACGGCCCTGCAACAGCAAACCGTCTGGCGAGAAATGATGCTGTTATTGCTGCAACGACACGCGGCCGTGCCGATTGCCGGCAAACCCGGCAATGAGCATCGAGCGGTGACGCGGGCCAAGGATTTGCTGCATTCGCAGTTGGCGGCACCACCGTCACTGGAGGAATTGGCGGCGGCGGTGAACCTTTCACCGTTTCACTTTGCCCGGGTGTTCCGCCGAGCCACCGGCATGCCGCCGCACACCTGGCTGATGCAACAACGCATCGCCCGGGCCAGGGCACTGTTACAAAACGGGTGTTTGCCGCTGGAAGTGGCCACGCAATTGGGATTTGCCGACCAGAGTCATCTGAGCCGGCAGTTCAAGCAGGTTTATGGGGTGGGGCCGGGGGCGTATCGCAGTGCCCGGCAATCGCTCGGGAAATGAGCATTACTGTCGGAGTGAGCCTGCTCGCGATAGCGGTGGGTCAGTCGACATCGATGCTGACTGTCACACCGCTATCGCGAGCAGGCTCGCTCCACAGGGTAAGGTTGCGTTTATTCGCCGGTAGCAACGCCCCGCGCAGGATCGTTGATCCACTCGCTCCACGATCCGGCATACAACGTCCCCAACGGATAACCCGCCAGGCACAGCGCAAACAGGTTGTGGCACGCCGTTACGCCTGAACCGCAGTACGCCACCAGATCGTTCGGCGAGCGATCGGCAAGTTTTGCGGCAAAACGCTGCTTGAGCTGATCCGCCGGCAGGAATCGCCCATCGGCGCCAAGGTTGTCGGTAAAGGCTGCACATTGCGCACCCGGAATATGCCCGGCAATCGGATCGATAGGCTCAACTTCGCCTTTGAAACGCGGCAAGCCACGGGCATCCAGCAAGGTCAGCGCAGGCTGGCCGAGACGTTGCAGAAGTTGTTGCGCATTCAGGGTCAACGCGTTGTCCGGCACACCGGTGAAGGTGCCCCGCTTGCTCTCGCACGCATCCAGGCTCAGCGGCAACCCCGCCGCGTGCCAGGCCTTGAGCCCGCCATCCAGAATGAACACGCCATCACGCTTGCCCAGCCATGCCAGCAACCACCAGGCCCGTGCCGCGTAGGCACCCGGACCGTCATCATACAAAACCACTTCACTGTCAGCGTTGATGCCCCAGGCTTGCAGGCGTTCGATCAAGTCTTCAGGTTTGGGCAAGGGATGACGCCCGGTGACCCCCTTGACCACAACACCACTCAAATCACGTTCCAGATCGGCAAAGCTCGACCCGGCGATGTGCCCTTCGGCATAGCTACGCTGGCCATAGTCCGGGTCTTCGAGGGCAAAACGACAATCCAGAATCACCAGCCCCGACTGCTCCTTTTTCAGGTCCAGTGCTTGCGGGCTGATCAGTTGCGCAATGGGCATAACGGGCTCCAGTGATTAAGTCGAATTGAGTCCTACTACACTTCTTCCAGTGCCTGGGCCAACGGCACATAAAACTCTTCGCAGAGTGCATTGACCGCGTCGCGGGATTGATCCGTGACAAACCCGGCCTCAAGCACCAGCACCTGATACACACCCCGTTTGATGGCCTGCTCGCTCAGGTGGTTGGAATTCTCCCGCGTGGTGCACAGAAACCGCACCCAGGACGTCAGGATGATCCACGCATTGAGCGTCAGGGACTCAATCTGAACCTTGTCCATTTGCAGGATGCCGGCCTCGACGAAGGCCGCGTAGATGTGCGTGCCATGAATCAGGCAGCGCTGGGAAAACCGTCGGTACCGGGCCGCCAGTTCGGGATCGCTGTCGAGCAAGTGCTCGAGGTCGCGATGCAAAAACCGGTAGCGCCACATGGCCGCCAGCAGCTCCTGAAGGTAGAAGCGCTTGTCCTCGACCGTAGACGCGCGACCCTGAGGGGGGCGCAGGAAGCTGTCCACCAGGCTTTCGTACTCACTGAACAACACGGCGATGATCGCCTGCTTGTTGGGGAAGTGGTAGTACAGGTTGCCCGGTGAAATTTCCATGTGGGCGGCAATGTGGTTGGTGCTGATGCTGCGCTCACCCTGCTGATTGAACAGCTCCAGGCTGTTCTGCACGATGCGCTCGCTGGTTTTGATCCGAGGGGCCATGGCTTGAGCTTTAATTCAGAGTGCGATGACGGGCATCTTACGACCTATCCGCAAGCGGATGAAACAACCCCGCGCAAGATGTCATTTGACTTTATAGAGCATAGACTCTAAAAAGTGCCTCACTACAATAAAAAGTGCCTCACTACAATAAATCCGGAGCCGATCATGACTGCTGACATCGCCTACCTCCAGAGCTTGAATCAGCCTCTGGAAGAAATGCAGGCACTGTTCGACGCGCAACGCGCAGCTTACGCCGCCAACCCGATGCCGCCGGCCGCCCAGCGCCAGCAATGGCTGAAGGCCCTGCGCGATCTGTTGAGCAGCGAACGTCAGGCCTTGATCGAGGCCATCAGCCAGGATTTCAGCCACCGCAGCGCTGACGAAACCCTGCTCGCTGAACTGATGCCCAGCCTTCACGGCATCCATTACGCCAGCCAGCACCTCAAGGGCTGGATGAAGGCCTCGCGACGTAAAGTGGGCATCGCTTTCCAGCCGGCGGCGGCCAAAGTGGTGTACCAACCGCTGGGCGTGGTGGGTGTGATCGTGCCCTGGAACTACCCGTTGTACCTGGCCATCGGTCCATTGGTAGGCGCGCTGTCGGCCGGTAACCGAGTGATGCTCAAACTCAGCGAATCAACCCCCGCCACCGGCGCACTGCTCAAGGAACTGTTCGCCCGGATCTTCCCTCAGGACCTGGTCTGCGTGGTGCTGGGCGAAGCCGATGTCGGCGTCGCATTCTCCCGCCTGCGTTTCGATCACCTGCTGTTCACCGGTGCCACCAGCATCGGCAAACACGTGATGCGTGCGGCGGCCGAGAACCTCACCCCGGTCACCCTCGAACTCGGCGGCAAGTCCCCGGCCATCGTGTCCCACGACGTGCCCCTCAAAGACGCCGCCGAACGCATCGCCTTCGGCAAAACCCTGAACGCCGGGCAAACCTGCGTGGCCCCGGACTACGTACTGGTGCCGGAAGACCGCGTGGGCGGGTTTGTCGAAGCCTATCGCCAGGTGGTTCGCGGTTTTTATCCGACACTGGCTGACAACCCGGACTACACCGCCATCATCAACGAGCGGCAACTGGCGCGCCTCAACGGCTACGTCAGCGATGCCACCAGCAAAGGTGCGCTGCTGATCCCGCTGTTCGATCAAGGTCAGGGCCGTCGCATGAGCCACAGCCTGCTGCTCAATGTCACCGACGACATGACGGTGATGCAGGACGAAATCTTCGGCCCGCTGCTGCCGATCGTGCCGTACAAGCATCTGGACGAGGCGTTTGCCTACATCAACCAACGCCCTCGCCCACTGGCGCTGTACTACTTCGGCTACGACAAGCGTGAACAAAACCGTGTGCTCCACGAAACCCATTCCGGCGGGGTTTGCCTCAATGACACCCTGCTCCATGTCGCCCAAGACGACATGCCGTTTGGCGGTATCGGCGCTTCGGGCATGGGCCATTACCACGGCCACGAAGGCTTCCTGACCTTCAGTAAGGCCAAAGGTGTACTGATCAAGCAGCGATTCAACGCGGCAAAACTGATCTACCCGCCGTACGGAAAGTCCATTCAAAAACTGATCCAGAAACTGTTCATCCGCTAACGATCGCCACCACCGGGTAAAAACAATAATGAGCCCAAGCCTGACCGATACACCCGCGCTGTCACGGCGCGGCCTGCTGAAATTCAGCCTCGGCGCCACCGCCTTTCTCGCCACCGCCGGACTGGGTGCGAGCCTCAGCGGCTGCTCGTCGAGTGTTGCGGCGAACGGCTTCGTGACCCTGCGCAGCGGCGACCTGCTGTTTTTGCGCGCACTGATCCCGGTGATGCTCGAGGGCAGCGTCGCCGCCGGGAAAATGCCGGCATCGGTTGAAGAGACCTTGCACTGCCTGGATAACGCCTTGAATCACCTGTCGCCGGAAATGCTCAAGCTGACCCAGCAATTGTTCGATGTGCTGGGAATGACGGTGACGCGCGGCCCGCTGACCGGCATCTGGGGCAGTTGGGAAAACGCCAGCAGCGAAGAGATCCGGCATTTTCTCGATCGTTGGGAAAACAGTTCATTGAGCTTGTTGCGCATGGGGCATAGCTCATTGCTGCAACTGGTGATGATGGCGTGGTACAGCCGGGCGGAGTCGTGGGTGCATTGCGGATATCCCGGGCCGCCTGCCGTTTGAGACCGAGGCGCCCCCATCGTCGGAATGCCGCCCAGACCAAGCCCGGCTCCCACAGGGGTTTGAGTCGTTCATAAAAGGGTGGCCCACCTCAAATCCTGTGGGAGCCGGGCTTGGTCTGGGCGGCATTCCGACGATGGCGCCAGTCGCCTCACCACCAAAAACAAAATAAAAAGAGAACTTGAAGATGCCTGTACCCGATCCGTTCCGAGAAGGCCTGTCCCGTGGCTGGAAAACCTACAATGGCTCGCAACTGACCCAAGACCTGACCCTCGAAGCGGATGTGGCGATCATCGGCAGCGGTGCCGGCGGTGGTACCACGGCTGAAATCCTCAGTGCGGCCGGCTACAAAGTGCTGCTGATCGAAGAGGGCCCGCTCAAGACCAGCAGCGACTTCAAGATGCTCGAAGACCAGGCCTACACCAGCCTCTATCAGGAAGGCATCGGGCGCATGAGCAAGGATGGCGCGATCACCATCCTCCAGGGCCGGGCCGTGGGCGGCACCACGCTGATCAACTGGACGTCGAGCTTTCGCACGCCGACCCCGACGCTCGAACACTGGGCCAAGGAGCACGATGTCAAAGGCCACTCCCCCGCCGAAATGGCGCCGTGGTTCGAGAAAATGGAACAACGCCTCGGTGTCGCACCGTGGAGGGTGCCGCCCAACGCCAACAACGATGTGATCCGCAAAGGCTGTGAAAAACTCGGTTACAGCTGGCACGTCATTCCGCGCAACGTGCGTGGCTGCTGGAACCTGGGCTATTGCGGCATGGGCTGCCCGACCAACGCCAAGCAATCGATGCTGGTCACGACCATTCCCGCCACGCTGGAAAAAGGTGGTGAGCTGTTGTACCTGGCCCGCGCGCAACAGCTATCGATCAAGGACGGCAAAGTCACCGGCTTGCAGTGCGTTGCGATGGATGACCGTTGCGTTGCGCCGACCGGACGCACGATCACGGTCAAGGCGCGGCATTACGTATTGGCCGGCGGCGGCATCAACAGCCCGGCGCTGCTCCTGCGTTCCGACGCGCCCGATCCCCATAAACACCTGGGCAAACGGACGTTTTTGCATTTGGTGAACATGTCCGCCGCCTTGTTCGACGAGGTGGTCAACCCGTTCTACGGCGCGCCCCAGTCGATCTATTCCGACCATTTCCAATGGCAGGACGGCACCACCGGCAAGATGTCCTACAAACTTGAAGTCCCGCCGCTGCACCCGGCGCTGGCGACGACCCTGCTTGGTGGTTTCGGCACGGAAAACGCCCAGCACATGGAGCACCTGCCCCATACCCATGCGATGTTGGCGCTGTTGCGCGACGGTTTTCATCCAGAGAGCACCGGCGGTAGCGTCGAGCTGCGCGGCGACAATACGCCGGTGCTCGACTATCAGGTCTCGCCCTATGCCTGGGAGGGCCTGCGCCGAGCCTTTCACAGCATGGCCGAGATCCAGTTTGCCGGCGGCGCCAGTGCGGTCATGCCCATGCACGCCGACGCTCGCTACGTGAAAACCCTGGCTGAAGCACGCACGCTGATCGATGGCTTGAGTCTTGAGCTGTATCGCACACGCCTGGGCAGTGCCCATGTGATGGGCGGTTGCGCGATGGGCGAAGATCCGAAAAACGCCGTGACCGACAGCCTTGGCCGTCATCATCAGCTGAGCAATCTGTCGATCCATGATGGCTCACTGTTTCCCACCAGCATTGGTGCGAACCCGCAATTGTCGGTCTATGGGCTGACAGCGCAATTGGCCACTTCGCTGGCCGAACGTTTGAAAAACCCATAAGAATGGAGAATATTCGTATCGTCTATAGTGCTTTCTTACCCAACAGGCGACTTGGCCGACCGGGAAGGCTGCGATACCATCCGACTCCCCAACGGACTCCCGCCAGGACGACGCGATGAACCGAGTGTTGTACCCAGGTACCTTCGACCCTATTACCAAGGGCCATGGCGACTTGGTCGAACGCGCCGCGCGCCTGTTCGATCATGTCATCATTGCCGTCGCCGCCAGCCCGAAGAAAAACCCGTTGTTTCCTCTGGAGCAACGTGTGGAGCTGGCCCGCGAGGTCACAAAACATCTTCCGAACGTTGAAGTCGTCGGTTTCTCGACGCTGCTCGCGCACTTCGCCAAAGAGAAGAACGCCAACGTGTTCCTGCGTGGCTTGCGCGCGGTGTCGGACTTTGAATACGAATTCCAGCTGGCCAACATGAACCGTCAACTGGCGCCGGATGTAGAAAGCCTGTTTCTTACACCGTCCGAGCGTTATTCGTTCATTTCCTCGACGCTGGTCCGTGAAATCGCAGCGCTTGGCGGCGATATCACCAAGTTCGTCCACCCTGCGGTGGCGGATGCCCTCACCGAGCGCTTCAAGAAGTAACGACCGCTGAATCGGCGCCTGCGTGCACTGCGGGCGCCAATGCGGCACAATTGTGCGCATTGGTTTATTGCGCCCGGGCCTGTCGCCCTGGCTGGAGTTAGCATGTCCCTGATCATCACCGACGATTGCATCAACTGCGACGTCTGCGAACCCGAGTGCCCGAACGCCGCTATTTCCCAAGGCGAAGAGATCTACGTGATCGACCCGAACCTGTGCACACAGTGCGTCGGCCACTACGACGAACCTCAGTGCCAGCAAGTGTGCCCGGTGGATTGCATTCCGCTGGACGAAGCGCATCCGGAGACTGAAGACGAGTTGATGGAGAAGTACCGGAAGATTACTGGCAAGGCTTGAGATTTTTTCTGCCTGCCATGCCGCCATCGCGAGCAAGCTCGGCTCCTACAGATTCACGCGATCAACTAATGAAATGGCTACCCCCGCTGCCCCCTGTGATCGCCCACTGAGCTTTCACAGGGGGCTCATCGGAGATCATTGCCATGAACAACGTAGCTATTGCCGCCATCGACCTCGGAAAACACTCCTTTCATCTGCATGCCCAAGATGATCGCGGCCACGAGGTTCACCGCAAAAAGTTTACGCGGGCAGCGCTCACCCAATATCTGGCGAAACTGGAGCCCTGCACCGTCGTGATGGAAGCCTGTGGCGGTGCCCACTTCATGGCACAGGAGGTCGCCAAGCTGGGGCATACGCCCAAGCTTATTGCGCCACATCTGGTACGCCCTTACGTGAAAAGCAACAAGAACGACTTCGCTGATGCCGAAGCGATCTGCGAGGCGGCGTCTCGCCCCACAATGCGCTTCGTGCCCCCCAAAACCCAGGCTCAGCAGGCGCTGGCGATGCTCAACTCCACCCGCGATGCCTTCATCAAAGACCGTACCGCCACTGTCAATCGCATTCACGCCGCCCTGCTGGAGGTGGGTATCAGCCTGGCTCCCGGCTTCAAATCCATCAAAGAACTTCCAGCGTTGCTTGAGATGAGTTCATTTTCCGGCTCCATCAAAAAAATTCTGATGGGGCTGCATGAGCACTTCAACTATCTGGATGGGAAGGTCAAAGCGCTGGACAAGGAGGTGGAATGCCGGGCCGCTGAAGATGATCTGGCGGCTCGTTTGATGACCATGCCATGCGTCGGCCCGATCACCTCCAGCGCCCTGGCTGCCGAGTTGGGCGATGGCAAACAGTTCAAATGCGGCCGAGGTTATGCGGCGTCGATCGGGCTGGTACCCAAACAGCACGGCACGGGCGACAAGATCGTGTTGCTGGGCATCAGCAAGCGCGGCGATCGAAATCAGAGGCGCCTGCTCATCCAGTGCGCCCGGGTTTACTTGATACAGCTGGAACGACAGAAAGGTGCCCTGGCGGACTGGGTCCGCCAACTATTAGCCACTCGCCACCACTCCAATCTCGTGGTCTGCGCGCTGGCCAACAAGCTGGCAAGAATCGCCTGGGCGATAGCCGCACACCACACTGAATTCGATGCGGGGCCAGCCGCGATGAACGCCTGACCCCGCTGTCACCCGAGCACCACCCACCTGGTTTTGCGATGCTGGATAACTGATGACGTGAACGGCCAACCGGCCTGACGACAACCCTGAGCTCCTACACGGCTGTAAGGCCGTTCAACTAATTAGGGTCGTTGGGCATCGATTCTCATCGAGGCGCGGGGTGACAGCCCCACTCAGACGCCGGATAGATGAAAGCAAGCCAAACACGACATCAAAAACAGTATTGCAGAAAAGGGGGTAACCATAGATGTAGGAGCCGAGCTTGCTCCGGGCGGCGTTCCGACGATGAGGCCATCAGCCACACGGAAAAACCCACAGCCTTCATTCCTGCTGCTCAAACCCCTCCCCGATACACCCCAGGCATCGCACGAATGCGGCTTTCGCCGGATCAACGACCAACGCCTGTCCCGCATCGCCCACCCCGCCACCCAGCGCGGTAAACGGCAAAGACACCACAAACACGCCCGCACCGATCACCGTCGCGACGACCAACAAAGGTCGGGCAATCAGCAAATCACCGATCATGGCGTACGCCGGAGGATTGTGGATGGTGTAGAGCGGATCGCCACTGCCACTGCTGGCCGCCAGCGCGGAGGTACTCACGCTCAACAGCAAAACAACGGCAAGGGTTCGAAAAAGACTCATGGCACGGTCCTTATGCGAGGCAGTGAGAACACTGACTATAGACCGTGGGGTTTTTCAGCTCTGACAGCGTGGGCAAAAGACGCTGGCGCGCTGGCCGAGCTTCACATCCCGCAGTTCTGTACCGCAGACCTTGCAGGGCTCATGGCCTCGACCGTACACAAACAGTTCCTGCTGGAAGTAACCCGGCTGACCGTCACCCCCGATGAAGTCGCGCAGGGTGGTGCCGCCACGCTCGATGGCCGCGGCGAGGATGCGTTTGATCTCGATCGCCAGTTTCAAATATCGCGCCCGGGAGATGCTTTTGGCTTCGCGGCGCGGATCGATGCCGGCGGCGAACAGCGCTTCAGTCGCGTAGATATTGCCGACACCCACCACCACTGCGTTATCCATGATGAACGGCTTGACCGCCATGGATCGCCCGCGCGACTGCTGGAACAGGCGTTCGCCGTCGAACAGGTCGGTCAACGGCTCCGGCCCCAGGCGAATCAACAATTCGTGGTTAAGCGGGTCGAGGCTCCAGAGCATTGCGCCAAACCGGCGCGGGTCGGTGTAACGTAGCGCCAGCCCGGACTCCAGCTCGATATCCACATGCTCGTGCTTGGCCGCCGGCAGTCCGGCTTCCACCAAGCGTAAATTCCCCGACATGCCCAAATGGCTGATCAGTGTGCCGACTTCGGCATTGATCAGCAGGTACTTGGCACGCCGTTCCACCAGCACGATGCGCTGCCCGGACAAGCGCACATCGAGGTCTTCGGGAATCGGCCAGCGCAAACGCCGGTCACGCACGATCACCCGGCAGACCCGCTGGCCTTCCAGGTACGGCGCAATCCCGCGGCGGGTGGTTTCGACTTCTGGCAGTTCAGGCATGGCGCACTCGAATCAGGGTATCCAACACTCAGCGGTGAGTGCCAAGGTCGCGAATCGTTTGCTTGAGCGTCTCGAAGTCGTAGTCCGAGAGGCCGACATAGTCGAGCACCAGATGCCCGATGCTGTTCCATTCGTGGTCTTCGGTCTGGTTGCCCAACACCCGGTAGGACGCACAAATGTGCTCGGCCATCTTCAGGATCGCCAGCAGGTTCTTGAGCTGGGCATTGCGCGACGACTCATCGCTGAAGATCGCCAACGCGTTGTGGTGATTGGCGATAGCGGCGGTCACATGGTCCGGCAGACGCCAGGACTTGGCAGTGTAGTAGCCGACCACGGCGTGGTTGGTGTTGAACACCCGGTTCTCGGTGTCCACCACTCGGCACTCGGGGCCGGCATTGGCGTAAGCCTGTTCGAGCACGGTCATGTACTCAGGGAAACGCTGAAGCATCAACGGCACGCCACAATCGTGGAACAACCCCAGGGCATACGCTTCATCGCCGGCCTGCGCACCAATGCGCTTGGCCAGCGTCAGGCAGGTCATCGCCACGTCTTGAGCCGTGTCCCAGAAACGGTTCAAGGTAACGATGGTGTCGTCATTCATCTCACCCTTGATCGACTGCGCGTTGATCAGGTTGATGATTGAACGACTGCCCAGCAGGTTCACCGCACGCTGGATCGAGGTGATCTTGTTGCTCAAGCCGTAATACGGCGAGTTGACGATTTTCAACAAGGAGCCAGAGAGGCCCGGGTCCTGGGAGATCAGCTTCGCGATCACTTCCAGGTCCGGGTCGGGCATGTACTGCTCCATCTGCAAATCCACCATGATTTGCGGCTGGGCGGGCACGCTGATGCCTTGCAGGGACTGTTGAATCTGTTCGGTAGTCAGCTCTTGGGACATAAGTACACACTCTGGGCCAGGCGCAGATTCTAGCTTCTAAAAGTTGGATCCGACACCTTGGACGGTCCATCTGTTGAAGTTTCATCTTCAGCCGCGACCTTCACCGCATGTCCATCCGCCAAACCGTGGCCTTGCGCAACACGCTATACTCCCGCTCTTTTTCCGGAGCGACGTCATGTCCCTGCCTAGCCTGCGCCTCAAAGCCAACGCCGACCGTCGCCTGCGCAACGGCCACTTGTGGGTCTACAGCAACGAAATCGATGTAGCCGCCACGCCTTTGCACGGTTTCAAGGCCGGCGATCAGGCGATCCTCGAAGCAGCCGGCGGCAAGCCGCTGGGCATCGTGGCCATGAGCCCGAACAACCTGATCTGCGCCCGCCTGCTGTCGCGTGACATCAAGTTGCCGCTGGACAAGTCGTTGCTCGTTCACCGTATCAACGTCGCCCTGTCGCTGCGCGATCGTCTGTTTGACAAGCCGTTCTATCGCCTCGTCTACGGTGATTCCGACCTGCTGCCGGGTCTGGTGGTCGACCGTTTTGGCGACATCCTCGTGGTGCAGATCGCCTCGGCGACCATGGAAGCTCATAAAGAAGACGTGATCGCCGCGTTGACCCAAGTGCTCAAGCCAAGCGGCATTCTGTTCAAGAACGACTCCGCTGCCCGTGATGCCGAAGGCCTCAACCGCTACGTCGAAACCGTGTTCGGTCTGGTGCCGGAGTGGGTGGCGCTGGAAGAAAACGGCGTGAAATTCGAAGCGCCGGTCATGCAAGGCCAGAAAACCGGCTGGTTCTACGACCACCGCATGAACCGCGCTCGCCTGGCCCCGTATGCCAAAGGCAAACGCGTGCTGGACCTCTACAGCTACATCGGCGGATGGGGCGTGCAAGCGGCCGCGTTCGGCGCCAGTGAAGTGTTCTGCGTCGATGCGTCAGCCTTCGCCCTCGACGGCGTCGAGCGCAACGCCGCGCTGAACGGTTTCGCCGACAAAATGACCTGCATTGAAGGCGACGTGTTCGAAGCCCTGAAAGAGTTGAAAGCCAGCGAAGAGCGTTTCGACGTGATCGTGGCCGACCCTCCGGCATTCATCAAGCGCAAGAAAGACATGAAAAATGGCGAAGGCGCCTATCGTCGCCTGAACGAGCAAGCCATGCGCCTGCTCAGCAAGGACGGCATCCTGGTGAGCGCTTCGTGCTCGATGCACCTGCCCGAAGACGACCTGCAAAACATCCTGCTGACCAGCGCCCGCCACCTGGACCGCAACATCCAGCTGCTGGAGCGTGGCGCTCAGGGTCCGGACCACCCGGTTCACCCGGCCATCGCCGAAACCCGCTACATCAAAAGCATCACCTGCCGCCTGCTGCCAAACAGCTGATAAGGCCGGTTTGACGGGGAACCACTCGGTTCCCCGTTCTATTATTCGATATTCAAACTTACAACTTCCTACACTTGCAATCCGTGCGACTTGCAGGACGTTTCTCCGCATTTTTTATTTCAGAGAATACGCCTTACAAAATCCCGCCTTACCCGCGACTGATCTGACAAAACTACTAGAACCTTCCTACTCAATCTCCCCTTGATAAGGACTCATTAACAACTATGATTAAGTTGTCACACAGAAGTGACACTCACTATCAATGACAAGGAATTCAAAACATGAAAGCAATTACTCTGGAAGCTAACAGCATCGCCAATCTGTCTTTTCTGGTTGCCCCAAAAAACCGCTAAGTAAATGAAGCGCTGGGGAGTGCCGGCTACCCAGCGTTCTTTATGAAAAACTCCAGAGCAAAACGCCTATCATGCAGATAAACCCTCATCTCTTCATACTCCCGCGCACGCCCGGACAAATAGTTTGGGACTACAAAAACCACAAACAATACGAACTGGATCTTGAGCATTCAACCCGACTTGCAGAACTTATCAGCAACCCGGGCAAATTCAATAGCAGCAACAGAATAGACACACAACTTCTTGACGCAGGAATACTTACACTTTCAACACCCGCCATTATTGAATGGGGCTGGGATGAACTGTCGAAAATATTCCATATCGGCACCAAGAACATTCCCTGCAAACATACTCCACAAAATATTCATGAATGGTCCAGAGAGTATCTGGACCATTGCAGCGAAGTGTTGGCCACACCGGCTCCCGACAACAGGCTTGTCGAACGTCTGGCAGGCGAACTGATTGAGCTGCCGAAACCTTCATGCCTGCCGGAAGGCTCTCTGGCAAACACCCTGATCGATCGGAAAACCTGCCGTACCTTCACCGGGGATGCCCTCTCACTTGAGGTGGTCAGCACGCTGCTATACCTGTCCCTGGGCTACCTGCGAGAACGTGAAGATGCCATCGACGAAAACTGTGTCGAAGGGCTGGGCGCCCGACGTACCAGTCCATCCGGGGGTGGGCTCAACGCCTGCGAAGGTTTCCTGCTGGTACAGAATGTCATTGGCCTGAATCCCGGGCTCTATGCCTACCTTCCAAGCGGACATGCGCTGAGATTCGTCAATCCACTGCCCGGCCGACCGTTGGGGCAATTGCTGTGCGGGCAACACTTCATTAATAACCTGCCAGTGGGTCTGTTCATCACCAGTCGGTTCGACAAGTTGTGGTGGAAATATGAACACTCGCGCGCGTATCGAATGGCCTACGTTGAAGCCGGGCACATTTCCCAGACCTTCCAGCTGGTGGCCACCTCGCTGGGCCTGAACACCTGGTTGACCGGAGCGCTGACGGACGATCAGGTTGAAACGCTGCTGGGACTCAATGACAACCCCGAACAGCCCTTGTTTTTTGTCGGTTGTGGCAAGAGCGACGGGGAGGCGCTGTGCAAGGAATTGAAAGCGCTGCTGAGCCGTCAGGACTCGCCATCATGACCGACTCGCGCCATGAACAGGCAACACTTCCCACCGGCTGGGCTGATCGCTTCACCCTCGGCGACTGGGATAACCGCGCCGCAGTGCGAACCAGTAAGCACACCTATTTATTGCCGCCGGAGATTGAGCAGCAACTGCAAACCCGGCATTGGTTCCCGCCAGCCTTCCTGCCTTATTTGAATCACCCGTCCGTCAAAGCCGCAGGGCGGGCGATCACTCATCGATTATCGGCCAATCATCTGGTGTACTTCCTCGACTACACCACCCTGCTCGAACACCGCATCGTCAATCGATCTGTCGAAACCATCGTCCATGACGACCTCGGTGTGTGCATTCCCCGGCGGATGAAAAACGCCGCACTGCAGCTCTACACCGACGAGGGGTATCACGCCCTCGTTTCCAATAGCCTCGCCGAACAGATTGCCGCGTTCTACGGCATGTTCGACCGGCCCGTCATGCCGCAGCGAATCATCCGCCTGCAGGCCCTGCTCGAGCGCACACCGGACAGGCACAAATCACTGGCCTGGTTCCTCGCCGGCTTCGTCTCCGAGACGATCATCGCCAAGGATCTGCTCGACATCTGTCGCGACGCCTTGGTGGATGGCGTTCAGGAAATGCTCAGGGATCACCTTGCCGACGAGGCACGACACAGTCGCTATTTCTGCGAAGTTTTCCATTATCTGTGGCTGCACTTGAACAGCGCGCAACGGATGTTCTGCGCGAGTCTGCTGCCGGAGCTCATTCGGGTTTTCTTTGAAGTCGATGAGCGTTGGCTGAAGTCGAGCCTTCGCTTTGTCGGTCTCAGCGAGACAGCCTGCCTGGAAATCATCGAAGGGCTGTCCGACGCGCAAGCCACCCTGCAACGCGCCCGCTCGGGGGCCAGCGCCACCCTGGGCGCCTTGGAAAAAGCCGGTTTCTTCGATCGGCCTTGCAACCGGAAACTCTTCACCCGCGCCGGGCTTCTTGATGAATAAAGGAAACGATGCGGCCAGCGTCAAGAAACGTCGGGCCACCGTCACGCTGTTGATGACCATGACGCTGCTGGGTGTCTTCCCCCTCGACGTCGTGCTCCCGTCCTTCCCCCATCTGGCTGATTACTTTCAGACCTCACCGTCCGGGATTTCCCTGTCTGTCAGCGTGTTTGCCATCAGTCTGGCACTGTCTGTGATGCTGGTCGGGCCAATATCGGATGTGTGGGGACGCAAGACGCTGCTGCTGGGAGGCATGGCTGTCGCGGCTATTGGAGCGGTTGGCTGCGTGTTCGCCAGCGACTACCGCTGGTTCCTGGGATTTCGCATGGTTCAGGCAATGGGTTGCGGGGCATTTTCATTGTCGCAGGCACTGATTCAGGATCTGTTCGTCGGTCGTGAACGGGAGCGCATCAGGATCTGGATGGTGACAGGGGGCGGAGTGTTCATTTCAGTTTCGCCCCTGTTGGGGACCTGGCTGCAATCGTGCCTTGGCTGGCAAGGCAGTTTCTATGTATTCATTGCTCTGTCGAGTGTTGCCGGGTACGGCGCCTATTGGCTACTCAAGGACACTCCACCAGTGCGCAAGCCATCCCACACAGGGTTTTTCAATGCTTATTGGCGCTTGTGCTCGGATGGACGTTTCATGGGGTACTGGTTGATTTCGGCGCTCGCCTTCGCCTGCCATTTTTCGTTCATGGTTTCTTCGCCCATCATTTTCATGGAACGCCTGGCGCTCTCACCGTATGAGTTCGCCTGTGCGTTGCTGCTGTATGGCGTCGCGTACGTATTGGGCGGGGTATTAGCCAGCGTGCTGCATCGATACCTGCAAGCCAACACCCAGATCATTATCGGCCTGGGCCTGATCGCCGTGTCTGGCGCAATCATGCTGTGGCTGACTCGCCACTTCAGTCTTTCAGCGGCGACGGTGTTGATTTCGATGCTGGTTTGCACCGTCGGCACCACCATCGCCAGGCCAATCGCCAATTCCAAAGCGATGAGTCTTCACCCGGAGAATGCCGGGGCCTCCACTTCGGTCGGGGCCATGCTGATGTTCATGTTCGGCGGCGTCATCAGCTCGGTGATCAACCTGACGCCCGAAAACCTGACCACGGCTCTGGCCCTTGGTTTCCTGGCACTGAGCGTTACAGGACTTGGGGTGAACGCAGTCATCAACTACAAGACGCAACAGGCACTCAATACCGGGTGATACGTGCCAGTCGTCATCTCGCCCGCTCCGTCAGCACGGGATCAACGCTTGCCGGCATTCCCTCCTGACGCCAGCCGTGTAGAATCGCGACATTCATCGCCAGTCATCCCCCGGCGGGTTTATGAGCTCAAGCTGAAGCGCGCGGCGATCCCGCAAAGTTATCGGCAACTTCCGGACACACGGCCATTTCTGAGTGTTCCAGACGTCAATAGAAGCTCACTTCCCTTTTGATACCTGATTAGCCGCCCGGAGTGCTTCATGCCTGATTACCGCTCGAAAACATCCACCCATGGCCGCAACATGGCCGGTGCCCGCGCATTGTGGCGCGCCACGGGGATGAAAGATGACGACTTCAAAAAGCCGATCATCGCCATTGCCAACTCCTTCACCCAGTTCGTACCTGGTCATGTCCACCTCAAGGACCTGGGTCAACTGGTCGCCCGCGAAATCGAACGCGCTGGCGGTGTCGCCAAAGAATTCAACACCATCGCTGTCGATGACGGCATCGCCATGGGTCATGACGGCATGCTGTATTCGCTGCCGAGCCGCGAGATCATCGCCGACTCCGTCGAGTACATGGTCAACGCCCACTGCGCCGACGCCATCGTCTGCATTTCCAACTGCGACAAGATCACCCCTGGCATGTTGATGGCCTCTCTGCGCCTGAATATCCCGGTGATCTTCGTTTCCGGCGGCCCGATGGAAGCCGGCAAGACCAAACTGGCCAGCCACGGTCTCGACCTCGTCGATGCCATGGTGATCGCCGCCGACTCCAGCGCTTCTGACGAGAAAGTCGCTGAGTACGAGCGCAGCGCCTGCCCGACGTGCGGTTCGTGCTCCGGCATGTTCACCGCCAACTCGATGAACTGCCTGGTCGAAGCCCTGGGTCTGGCATTGCCGGGCAACGGTTCGACCCTGGCCACCCACAGCGACCGCGAGCAGTTGTTCCTGCAAGCCGGTCGCACCATCGTCGAGTTGTGCAAGCGTTACTACGGCGAGAACGACGAATCGGTCTTGCCGCGCAACATTGCCAACTTCAAGGCGTTCGAAAACGCCATGACGCTGGACATCGCCATGGGCGGCTCCACCAACACCATCCTGCACTTGCTGGCTGCGGCCCAGGAAGCCGAGATCGATTTCGACCTGCGCGACATCGACCGTCTGTCCCGTCACGTTCCGCAACTGTGCAAGGTCGCGCCGAACATCCAGAAGTACCACATGGAAGACGTGCACCGTGCCGGCGGGATCTTCAGCATCCTTGGCTCGCTGGCCCGTGGCGGTTTGCTGCACACCGACCTGCCGACCGTGCACAGCAAGACCCTGGCTGAAGGTATTGCCAAGTGGGACATCACCCAGACCAACGATGAAGCGGTGCATCACTTCTTCAAGGCCGGCCCGGCAGGTATTCCGACGCAAACCGCGTTCAGCCAGTCGACCCGCTGGGAAACCCTGGATGACGACCGTGAAAACGGCTGTATCCGTAGCGTTGAACACGCTTACTCGAAAGAAGGCGGCCTGGCCGTCCTGTACGGCAACATCGCGCTCGATGGCTGTGTGGTGAAAACCGCAGGCGTCGACGAATCGATCCACGTCTTCGAAGGCAACGCGAAGATCTTCGAAAGCCAGGACAGCGCCGTGCGCGGCATCCTCGCTGACGAAGTGAAGGCCGGCGACATCGTGATCATTCGTTACGAAGGCCCGAAAGGCGGCCCAGGCATGCAGGAAATGCTTTACCCGACGTCCTACCTGAAATCCAAAGGTCTGGGCAAAGCCTGCGCCCTGCTCACCGACGGTCGCTTCTCTGGCGGCACTTCGGGCCTGTCCATCGGCCACGCTTCGCCAGAAGCCGCTGCTGGCGGCGCGATTGGTCTGGTGCAGGACGGCGACAAGGTGCTGATCGACATTCCGAACCGTTCGATCAACCTGTTGGTCAGCGACGAAGAACTGGCCGGGCGCCGTGCCGAGCAGGATCAGAAAGGCTGGAAGCCTGTGGAAAAACGTCCACGCAAGGTCACCACCGCCCTGAAAGCCTACGCCCTGCTGGCGACCAGTGCCGACAAGGGTGCCGTGCGTAACAAGGCAATGCTCGACGGTCTGTAAACGTCAGTCGTAGAAATAAAAATGCCCCGCCAAGTGCGGGGCATTTTTTTGTCTGACCGATTTAATGGTTGAACATAACGGCCCCATCGTCGGTGTTATTGAATTTCCTCAGGCTTGACGATCACCCAGTTCTTGTCCGCCGTAACTTCCAGTCCTTCCTTGGCCTGGGCCGCAGCGTTTGTGGCCATCATGCCGTTAATCTGGGTCATGTATTTGTCTTTGCGGTTGACCCACAAGTGGATGCCGCCCTTTTTCACGTCGACGCTATGGAACAGCATGTAACCGTCACTGCTCGGGGTGTCGCCGCCGACCAGCACCGGCTTTTTCCACTGATCGATGTAGGTCAGGATCGCGGCTTGCTTGCCGGCCATCCAGGTTGCCGGGGTCCACAGGTATGGGGTCAGTTCAAGACCAAGGTTAGCCTTCTCGTCGTATTTGCCCGCGGTGATCTGTTTGCGCGCAGTGGTCAACTCGCCGGACTTGGGGTCCTTGAGCAGCAGGCTCACGCCGATCACGTTCTGCGGTTTGACGTTGTAGCCGTACTTCGGATCGGAAGCGACCATGCGCACCAGTTCTTCAGAGGCGGCGGTCATTACGTAGACCTCGATGCCGTTCTCCATCAGCTTGTTGTACAGCTCTTTCTGACCAGTGAAGATTTTCGGCGGGTTGACGTCGAGATTCTTGACCACGTCGCCTTCGTAATAAGTCGCCGGCACCGGTTTGCCGGACGCCATCATCTCGTCGACATAGCCTTTGAGTTCTTTGAGGGTAAAGCCGGAGAACACTTGGGCGACCCATGGATAGCAGACCATGTCGTCGACTTCGCAGAGGCGATAGTAGTAACTGAACAGGCTTTCCTTGTGATCGGCAGTGTCTTTGAAGGGCATCAGTTTCAGGGAGGGGTCGAGTTTCTCGCGGGTGATCAGGCCCTTGTTCTCCATGTACGGCAGCAACGACTCTTCCAGATCGTAGCGGTAACTGGTGTTGTCCATGTCGAACACCGCGTAGTTACCTTTGTTGGCGTTGGCGGCAATCATTGCGTCCAGCGCCTTGGCCTGATCGGCAGGCCAGTGTTTCAAATCGGTCGCGAAAACCTGGCCGGCAAGGCCCAGGCAAATTGCTGCAGCCAGTATTTTTGGTATGAATTTCATCGACGACTCTCCCTGAATGTGAAAGACATCGACGCTAACAAATAAGTGTGACAGTCCTCGTCTGTCAGCGACCGCTACCGTACCCATCGCGCCAACTGCATCCCTGACAGCGACACCGGCTTATTCCAAAAACGACAGTTAACCTCTGTTTTCGGTATTAATTCATTAGATATCAAACTGTTAGGATTCCCGGTTCGCAGCTGCCCGGGAAGGCAGCCAGCACAAGTCTTATTGGAGTCCTTATGAATCTGCCGCTGATTCTCAATCTGCTGGTGTTCCTCGCCCTGCTCTTCGGGCTGGCACAAACCCGTCACACCACTTGGAGCCTGGCAAAAAAAGTCTTGCTCGCGCTGGTGCTGGGCGTGGTGTTCGGTGTGTCGTTGCACACCGTTTACGGTGCCGGCAATCCGGTACTGAAAGCCTCGATCGGCTGGATCGATCTGGTCGGCAACGGTTATGTGCAGCTGCTGCAAATGATCGTGATCCCGCTGGTGTTCGCCTCGATCCTCAGCGCCGTGGCCCGTCTGCACAACGCATCATCGCTGGGCAAGATCAGCTTCCTGACCATCGGCACGCTGCTGTTCACCACCGCGATTGCGGCGCTGATCGGCATCGGTTTGACCAACCTGTTTGGCCTGACCGCCGAAGGCCTGATCGCCGGCACGCAAGAAATGGCGCGCCTGCAAACCATCCAGACCGATTACGCCGGCAAGGTCGCCGACCTGAACGTACCGCAGCTGTTGCTCTCGTTCATTCCGCAAAACCCGTTTGCAGACTTGGCCCGGGCCAAACCGACCTCGATCATCAGCGTGGTGATTTTTGCGGCGTTCCTTGGCGTCGCAGCCCTGCAATTGCTCAAGGATGACGTCGAAAAAGGTCAGAAAGTGATCAACGCCATCGACACCCTGCAAGCCTGGGTGATGCGCCTGGTGCGGTTGGTGATGAAGCTGACCCCGTACGGTGTATTGGCGCTGATGACCAAAGTGGTCGCCGGTTCCAACCTGCAAGACATCATCAAGCTCGGCAGTTTTGTAGTGGTGTCCTACATCGGCCTGGGCCTGATGTTTGTGGTCCATGGCCTTCTGGTGTCGGCAGCCGGGATCAACCCGCTGCGTTTCTTCCGCAAGGTCTGGCCGGTGCTGACGTTTGCTTTCACCAGCCGTTCCAGCGCCGCGACGATTCCATTGAGCATCGAAGCGCAGACCAGCCGCCTGGGAATCCCGCAGTCCATCGCCAGCTTCGCCGCTTCGTTCGGCGCGACCATTGGCCAGAATGGCTGTGCCGGTCTGTACCCGGCGATGTTGGCGGTGATGGTGGCGCCGACCGTGGGTATCAACCCGCTGGACCCGCTGTGGATCGCGACGCTGGTGGCGATTGTGACGCTGAGTTCGGCCGGTGTGGCGGGTGTCGGTGGTGGCGCGACGTTTGCCGCGTTGATCGTGTTGCCGGCGATGGGTTTGCCGGTGTCACTGGTGGCGTTGCTGATTTCGGTCGAGCCGCTGATCGATATGGGGCGCACGGCGTTGAACGTCAGTGGGTCGATGACGGCGGGCGCGATCACCAGCCAGATCATGCAGCAGACGGATAAAGAGCTGCTGGATGCGGATGAGCATGGGTCGTTGGCTCACGCTTAAATCTTCATCGACAGGACCGGCCCCATCGCGGGCAAGCCCGGCTCCTACACAGGGATCAGTGGTGTTCACACGGTGTGTGCTCCACCTCAAAACCCTGTAGGAGCCGAGCTTGCTCGCGATGCTTTTAAGCCTTCTCCCAAACCTCGAAGTTGTACGCCGGTTTGTCGCCTTCGGCCGGATTCGGCACGTTCGACACCAACTTCCACTCCTTCAAATCAAACTCCGGAAACCACGCATCCCCGTCCGGGCTCAGCGCCACGCGCGTCAGATACAAGCGGTCAGCCTGAGCCATCCCCTGCGCATACAACTGCGCACCGCCAATCAGCATCAGCTCATCGACGCCCTGCTCTTTCGCCCATTCCTCGGCGCGAGCCACGGCCGCTTCCAGCGATGGATAGACTTCCGCGCCTTCCAACACCAGATCAACCTGACGACTGACCACGATATTCAACCGGCCCGGCAGCGGTCGTCCGAGCGAATCCCAGGTCTTGCGACCCATGATGATCGGCTTGCCGAGGGTGGTGGCCTTGAAGTATTTGAAATCCCCGGCAAGTGCCAGGGCATGCTGTTGTCGACGCCGATTACACGGTTTTCACCGAGGGCTGCAATCAGGCTGAGGGGGAGTGATTTAGTCATGCCGGCGAGGATACCAGAGCCATCCGTACCCCGATAAGCGCCACAGCGGTTATGCTCACGACTCAATCCAAGCGACGGGATGCCGCGTGACTGAACTGAACAACCTCTGGCTGACAGAAACCATCCGCCTGCGTGAAGAACACGCCGGGCCGCTTGAAGATCTGGAAGCCAACCGACTGGCCCGCAGCGCTGGCGGCGACCTGCCGGCACGGATTCAACGTCGGGCCGTGTGGCTGGCCGAACGCGATGGTTTGGCCAATGCCCTCGTGCACTGGCTGCAAGGCGCGCGACTGGCGCTGATCGTGATGGCGGTGTTGGCCGTGGTCAGCGGCGCCGGCCTGGCGTTTGCTGCGATGGGCGACGGGCAAACCCCGGTGAATGTGTTCTGGGCCTTGGGCAGTTTGCTCGGGCTGAACCTGATTTTGCTGATCAGTTGGGCGCTGGGCCTGGTCTTCGCCGGCGAACACGGCGCCACCCTCGGGCGCTTATGGTTGTGGCTCAGTGAAAGACTCGCGCGTGATGCCAAAGCCGCACAACTGGCCCCGGCCCTGCTGCTGCTATTGCAGCGACAAAAACTCAATCGCTGGGCCCTCGGTATTCTGGTCAACGGCCTGTGGCTGCTGGCGATGCTCAGCGCCCTGGCGATTCTACTGACGTTGATGGCCACCCGGCGCTACGGCTTCGTCTGGGAAACCACCCTCCTGAGCGGCGACACCTTCGTCGCCATGACTCAGGCCCTCGGCGCGCTGCCGGCCTTGATCGGTTTCAGCGTGCCCAGCGTGGAGATGATTCGCGCCAGCGGCGATGCCGCGCTGAACATCGAAAGCGCTCGGCAAGCCTGGGCCGCCTGGCTGGTGGGTGTGCTGCTGGTGTACGGCGTGTTGCCGCGCTTGCTGCTGATGCTGTTTTGCCGATGGCGCTGGAAAACCGGCCAGGCGAAATTGCACCTGGATTTGAACCTGCCCGGTTATGCCCAACTGCGCGAACGCTTGATGCCCACCAGCGAGCGCCTGGGTATCAGCGATGCCGCGCCGGCGCAACTTCATCGCGTGCAAAGCGGTGTCACGGATCAGCAAAGCGACGGCGCCCTGCTGGTGGCCATCGAACTCGATGACCAACGCGAGTGGCCACCGCACCTGCCGAAAACCGTGGGCAACGCCGGCATACTCGACAGCCGTGAATCGCGCCACAAACTCCTCGAACAACTGAGCCGCTTTCCGCCCGCGCGGTTGCTGATTGCCTGCGACCCACGGCGCTCGCCGGACCGTGGCAGCCTGGCGCTGATCGCCGAACTGGCGCGCAATGCGGCCGCCACCCGCGTCTGGCTGCTGCAAGCGCCGCCCGGCGAAGCGCTGGATGCCGAACGGCTGGGGGACTGGCATGTCGCCTTGCAGCAATTGGAGCTGCCGTTCGCCGATTGCGCGCCGTTGAACTGGCTGGAGAGCGGTCATGACTAACGCCTGGAAGGCACCGTTGAAACTGGCCGTGGTCGGCCACACCAACGTCGGCAAAACCTCATTGCTGCGAACCCTGACCCGTGATGTCGGCTTCGGCGAAGTGTCCCATCGTCCCAGCACCACGCGCCATGTCGAAGGCGCGAGGTTGTCGGTGGACGGCGAGCCGCTGCTCGACCTCTACGACACGCCCGGCCTGGAAGACGCCATCGCCCTGCTCGACTACCTCGAACGGCTGGAACGTCCCGGCGAACGCCTCGACGGCCCGGCCCGCCTGGCGCGGTTCCTTGAGGGCAGCGAAGCCCGGCAGCGCTTTGAGCAGGAAGCCAAAGTGTTGCGCCAACTGCTCACCTGCGACGCCGGCCTCTACGTGATCGACGCCCGCGAGCCGGTGTTGGCCAAGTACCGCGATGAACTGGAAGTGTTGGCCAGCTGTGGCAAACCGTTGCTGCCGGTGCTGAATTTCGTCAGCAGTGCCAACCATCGCGAACCGGCCTGGCGTGAAGCGTTGGCGCGCCTGGGCTTGCATGCCTTGGTGCGTTTCGACAGCGTCGCGCCGCCAGAGGATGGTGAGCGTCGACTCTATGAAAGCCTCGCCCTCCTGCTGGAAAGCTCCCGTGAGCAACTGGAGCGCTTGATCGCCGATCAACAGGCCCAACGCCTCGCCCGTCAGCAAAGCGCAGTGCGGTTGATTGCCGAATTGCTGATTGATTGCGCCGCGTGCCGGCGCAGCGTTGCCAGCGATGCGGCGCAGGAACAGCACGCCATCAGCGAACTGCACAAAGCCGTGCGCCAGCGCGAACAACGTTGCGTTGAAGCACTGCTCAAGCTGTACGCCTTCCGCCCACAGGACGCGGCGGCCAGTGACTTGCCGCTGCTCGATGGGCGCTGGGGCGATGACTTGTTCAACCCCGAAACCCTCAAGCAACTCGGCGTCAGTGTCGGCGGTGGAATCGCGGCCGGTGCGGCCGCGGGCGCCGGGGTCGATTTGCTGGTGGGCGGCATTACCCTGGGTGCGGCAGCCTTGGCCGGAGCGATCGCCGGTGGCGCGCTGCAAACCGCGCGAAGCTATGGCAGCCGTTTGCTGGGCAAAATCAAAGGCCAGCGAGAGCTGACCGTCGATGACAGCGTATTGCGGTTATTGGCGTTGCGTCAGCGCCAACTGCTACAGGCGCTGAATCAGCGCGGGCATGCCGCGATGGACAGCATTCACGTGGCCACGCCCCAGGACAAGACCTGGCGCGAAGGCAAATTGCCCGAAGCACTGAACAAGGCACGGGCGTATCCGCAATGGTCGTCGCTTAATCCGCAGGCGAAATTGAATCAGGCCGAGCGCCAGGAGCAAATTGAGGTGTTGGCGCAACAGCTTTAAGCGGCGCAGCCTTCACACCGCCAACAGTCGCGCCGCTTTTTCCTTCAAGACCCCAAGGTCGATCACTGGCACCTGCATTTCCTTCGCCAGCTCATCCCACTGGCGCATGCGCAAACTGACTTCGCACAACGGGTCTTGCTCGAAGGCGGCAGCCTCGGCCGGTGTCATCACCCCGCCCTGGTATTCCAGGGTGCGGCGGCTGGCTTCGCTCAAGCGTTCGTAGTACCCAGGCTCTTTCAGCGTCAGATACCGCTTGGCCTGCACGTGGTATTCCACCAGTCGCGCCATGCGTTCGCTGAAACCGGCGCGGCGCAAGTAATCGGCGCCCAATCGCTCGTGGCTGACCACGCCGAAGCCGCCCATGTTCTCGGCGCTCTCGGCGCAGATGTGCCCGATGTCGTGAAAGAACGCCGCCAGCACCACTTCATCATCGAAGCCCTCGGCCATTGCCAGTTGCGCAGCCTGGGACATGTGCTCGATTTGCGACACCGGCTCGCCGATGTAATCGCTGTCGCCGAAACGTTCATACAAGCCGAATACTTCGGCGATCACCTGTTCACTGCTACCCATCAACGCTCTCCCAATAAAGTCGCCACGTTACGCTCCGCCATCGCGGGCCCGACGCTCATGCCGACGCCGGTGTGCATCAGCGCAATGCTGACGCCCGGCTGCGGTCGCAGGAATGAAAATGGCCCCGGCCCCCGTGAACCATAGACCCCCTGCCAGCGTTCGACCACTTGCACGTTGCAGCCCAACGTCTGCTCGGCCAGTTCGATCATCCAGTTGTCCACTTGCTCGGCATTGAACGGTGATGGATCGCGACCGTAATGGTGAGAGTCGCCGATGATCAATTCGCCGTAGGGCGTCGGGCTGATTAGCAGGTGGATACCGTTTTCATGCAGGTGCGGTTCGTCTCGCAGAATCTGCGCCTGCACCGCCGCCGCTTCCGGCAGGTCGGCAAAAGCACCGTAGTGCACGCAGCTCAAACCGGTGAGTAAGGCGTGTTGCAAGTTGAAGTTGACCTGCGGGCGGGCGCGGAGCATTTGCAGGCGACAGATTTGTGGGTTGAGTTCTGCAATCTGTTCGGCCAGTAACGTCTGATAATCGTGGCCGGAACAGACGATGATCTGCTCGGCGCTGAACGTGCCGGCGGTACTGTGCAAGCGGCCCGGCTCGATGTCGCGAACCAGGGTCGAAAAGTGAAAGGTGACGCCGAGCTCGCGGCGCAGGTAGTCGATCAGTGCCGGTATCGCCTCGCGGGAATACAGTTGTTGATCGTCCATCCCGTGCAACGCGGCGCGGTGATGGCTGAACTGGCCGCTGTACAGATCGCGCAAGGCAGCACCGCGCAGAAGCTCGACGCGGTAGCCGTGTTCCACGGCGCGACCGGCGCAAAAAGCTTCGAGCAGGTGCTCTTCCGCTTCGGTACGGGCGAACAAGTAAGAGCCATTACGCTTGAGTTGCAGGCCGGCGAGTTGCGCCCATTGGCCCCAGATCTCGCGGCTGGCCCTGGCCAGTTCGAGCATCGGGCCCGGCGGCTGGCCGGTGACGAGCGCCTGGCCGAAGTTGCGCACCGAAGCCCCTAAAGGTGTTTCGCTGCGTTCGAAAACGGTGACTTTCAGACCGCGTTTGGCGGCGGCGTAGGCGTGGGACAGACCGAGAATGCCGGCGCCGACGATCAGCATGTCGTTGTGTTGTGTCATTGAAATTTGTCCTGAATGACAGACCGTTATCGCGGGCAAGCCCGCTCCCACAGGTTTTGTGAACGCCACAGATCATGTGGGAGCGGGCTTGCTCGCGATGGGGCCCTGTCAGTCGATGAAGATCTTACTTGGCCGCCACTTTCTCGGACTTGCCGTCATAGCGCTTGCGCCATTCGGTCAGGATCTCGTCACGATTCTTGGAAGCCCAGGCAAAGTCGTTCTTGATCAGACGCTGCTCATAATCCGCCGGCAATTCGGTCTGCGGCTTGGCGATGCCAGGCTGAGCCAGAACAGCGAAGTTCTCTTTGTACAGTTCCATTGCCGCAGGGCTTGCCGAGAAGTCAGCCAGCTTCTTCGCCGCCTCTTCATGCGGAGTGCCCTTGATCACGGCGGTCGCTTCGATCTCCCAGCCCAGGCCTTCTTTCGGCAGGATGATGTCCAGCGGCGCGCCCTGGCGCTTGAGCTGAACGGCCGGGTATTCGAAGGAAATGCCGATCGGAAATTCGCCGGCAGCCGCCAGTTTGCAAGGCTTGGAACCGGAGTGAACGTACTGGCCGATGTTCTGGTGCAGGTCATCCATGTACTGCCAGCCCTGCTTCTCGCCGAAGGTTTGCAGCCAGGCGCTGACGTCGAGGAAACCGGTGCCGGACGAGGCCGGGTTCGGCATCACGATTTTGCCTTTGTACTCAGGCTTGGTCAGGTCTTGCCAGCTCACTGGCTTGGTCAAGCCCTGCTTCTCGGCTTCGACGGTGTTGAAGCAAATGGTCGCGGCCCAGACGTCCATGCCGACCCAGGCTGGCGGGTTGGCGGCGTCGCGGTAGTTGTTGCCGATTTTGCCCAGGTCCTTCGGCGCGTAGCTTTGCAACATGCCTTGTTGATCGAGGATCGCCAGGCTCGACGCGGCCAGGCCCCAGACAGCATCAGCTTGCGGGCGAGCTTTTCGGCCAGCAGTTTGGCGGTGATGATCCCGGTGGAATCGCGCACCCATTTGATTTCGACGTCCGGGTTGGACTTTTCAAACGCTTCTTTATAGGTCTTCAGTTGTTCGGCTTCGAGGGCGGTGTACACCGTCAACTCGGTTTTCGCCGCGAAGGCGTTCAGGCTGAAAGCGGTGAGGACAGCAGCGGCCAAGGCCAGGGGCTTGAACATGATCTTTTCCTGTTGTTGAGTTGAGTGGGTTGTACGAATCAATGGCCAGGCGCGGTCTGCCGCCAGGCTTGGGAACGACGCAGCAAACCGCGCGAAGCCCAGGCCAGCAGCAGGGACACGCCCGCCGAGGTGAACAGAATCAGAGTCGACATCGCTGCCGCACCGCCGACGTTGCCGGCGTCATCCATGTTCAGCACCGCCACCGCCGCGAGGATGGTGTCGGGGCTATAGAGGAAAATCGCCGCCGAGACGGTGGTCATGGCCGAGACGAACAGGTAGCGCACGATGTCCAGCAGTGCCGGCAGGCAGATCGGCACGGTGACGCGCAGGTAATGCCGGTACAGCGGCGCCTTGAGCGACAGCGCGGCGGCTTCGAACTCGGCGTCGAGCTGACGCAGCGCGGTGGTGGCGGTCATTTGCGCGGTGGTCAAATAGTGAGCAATGGTGCAGACCACCAGCAGGGTCATGGTCCCGTAGAGCACATGCAACGGGTTGCCGGTGAGGTTGAAGAAGAAGACGTAACCCAGGCCCAGCACCAGTCCCGGCACCGCCATCGGTACGAAACTGAGCATGCGCAGGGTCAGATTCAGTCCGCGCTGGCCCTTGGTTTTTTCCATCAGGTAAGCGCCGGTGAAGATCAGCACGCTGCCGATCAACGCCGTGCACAACGCCATCTTCACGCTGTTGCCATAGGCCAGCCAGCCGCCGCCCGCCGTGTCGTTGAACTGGTAGTGGTTGAGCGAGAGCGACAGGTTGTACGGCCAGAATTTGACCAGGGATGAGAACACCGCCATGCCGAACACCAGTAACAACGCGGCGCAGATCAGCAACACGATGGCCAGGTAGCAACCGTCTCGCAGTGTCGATGCCGCCGGTTTGAATACCTGGGCACGACCGCTCATGGAATCACCGTGACGTCGACGCAACCACGCATCGACACCGAAGCTGAACAGCGCCGGCAACAGCAGGACCATGCCAATCAATGCGCCGCGACCAAACTGCTGCTGACCGACCACCGCTTTGTAGGCCTCCAGCGCCAACACTTGATAGTCGCCACCGACCACCACGGGCACGCCGAAGTCGGTGATGGTCAGGGTGAACACCAGACAGAACGCGGCGAACACAGCCTGACGGGTCGCCGGCCAGGTGATGCTGCGAAAGGCTTTGGCGGGACTTGCGCCCATGCTGGAGGCGGCATCGAACAATCGCGCATCCGCCAGGGACAGCGCCGACAGCAGAATCATCAAGGCATGCGGGAAGGTGTAGATGACCTCACCGAGCACAATGCCCCAGAAACCGTAGATGTTGTCCGAGAGCAGACCGCGCAACAGGCCCTGGTTGCCGAACAGGTAAACCAGTGCGATGCCGGGCAGCATCGACGGTGCCATCAACGGCAGCAGGGATATCGCACGCCAGACGCCTTTGCCGGGAATCAATGTGCGTTGCAGGGCGTAGGCAAACAGGTACGCCAACGGTACGACGATCGCCGCCACGCTGAGGGAAACCTTCAGGCTGTTACCCAACAGCCAGTGAAAATTCACACTGGTCACCAATTCGCGAGCCGCGACCAGACCACCGCCCTGCCCCGCCTCGGAACTGAAACCACGCCAGAAAATGGCGAGCAACGGCATCAACACGGCGACACCGAGCAGCACCAGCAGCAGGACTTTGCCGCCGACCACGAACACCCGGTCGCCGATCTCGGCACGGGAGGTCTGCCGAACCTGCTTGTGCGGTATCGGCAGCGCGATGTTCGCGCTCATCAGGCAAACACCTGCAGGCTGCGCGGCGGCAAGGCGACCATGATTTGCTGGGCGCCGAGGCGCGGCATGGCTTCCGGTGCCAGTTCGGCCAGCAGCGCATGGCCCGGCAATTGATCGAGCTCGAAGCTCATGCGGCAGCGGTTGCCGAGGAAGGTGATTTCGCGAACCTTGGCCGGGAACAGGTTTTCCTCGTGCACCACCGGGTTCACGTTGATCGCTTCCGGGCGACAGAACAGTCGGCCCGATGCGGTTTTGGCGCTGCCATCAGCCAGGCGCAGGCTCATCCCGCCGACCTGGGCGTGGCTGTCACTGCTACGGCTGAACGGCAACCAGTTGCCCTGGCCGACGAACTCCGCCACAAACGGTGTGGCCGGGCGGTCGTAGATTTCCTGCGGCGTGGCGTACTGCTCGACCTTGCCGTTGTTCATCACGGCGATGCGGTCGGCCATCAGCATGGCTTCGTCCTGATTGTGCGTGACCATCAGGGTGGTGATGCCGAGGTTGCGCTGCAGTTGGCGCAGTTCGGTGCACAGATGCTCGCGGACCCGGGCGTCGAGTGCCGACATCGGTTCGTCCAGCAACAGTAACGAGGGCGCTGGCGCCAGGGCCCGAGCCAGTGCAACGCGTTGCTGTTGGCCGCCAGACAACTGGCCGGGGTACTTTTTCTCACTGCCGATCAGGCCGACCAGTTCCAGCATCTGACCGACACGTTTACGCACTTCATCACGACCGCTGCCCGCGAGACCGTAGGCAATGTTCGCTTCAACGGTGAGATTGGGGAACAACGCGTAGGACTGGAAGAGAATGCCGTAGTCCCGCGCTTGGGGGGCCAGATGGGAAACGTCGCGATCACCCAGGTACAACTCGCCGCTGTCCTGTTTTTCCAGACCGGCGATGCAGCGCAGCAACGTGGTTTTGCCACAACCCGACGGGCCCAGCAGACACACCAGCTCACCGGCCGCCACGTCGAGGGAAACGTTATCCAGCGCCGTGAAGGCGCCAAAGCGTTTCTGCACGCCGCGCACTTTCATCGGGGCGCCGGGGTTGGTCAGGGCAGTTGCGATCGAGTGGTTCATGGACAGGCCTCATCAAGCAGATGAGAGCCATCCTAGATTTGTAATGCGTCCGTCATATGGCAGTGAGGCAAA
Organism: Pseudomonas sp. S2_F03; assembly: GCF_054668335.1. Classification (NCBI taxonomy): domain Bacteria; kingdom Pseudomonadati; phylum Pseudomonadota; class Gammaproteobacteria; order Pseudomonadales; family Pseudomonadaceae; genus Pseudomonas; species Pseudomonas sp. S2_F03. The sequence continues at coordinate 2,620,825 of NZ_CP162759.1, forward strand.
AACGACTGATAGTGGTATTCGGGGATTTTGGTTGAAGTCATGCGGCGCCCGCGATGAGGCCAGCACAAGCAATAGATGTTTCAGGCCGGCGCCATTTCCTGCGCCAACCCCAGGAACGCCGCCGGCAGCCGCGCACCCTTGCGCTCCTTGAGGCAATACAGGTACTCGGGGATCTGCGGTGCATTTTCGATGGTCAGCACGCGCAATTGCGGATCGTGCGGCACTTCCTGGCGGGCAATGATGCTGATGCCGATGTTGCGCAGCACCGCCTCACGAATCGATTCACGGCTGCCAATTTCCAGCAACGGCCCGAAACTCACCCCGGCATTGACCAGCAACTCTTCGGTCAATCGACGGGTGGTCGAGCCCGACTCGCGCATCAGCAACGTATGCCCGGACAAGGCGCTGAGTGGCACATGATCGTGAATCGCCAGCGGGTGATTGCGATGCACGGCCAGCACCAGCGGATCGCTGCCGAGCACCCGGCGAATCAGTCGCGCATCGTCCAGCAATTGCGAGGACGCTGCGACATCCACCCGGTAATCCTCCAGCGCTTCGAGCACTTGCTGCGAGTTGCCGATTTCCACTGACACTTCCACTTGCGGCAAGCGTTCGCGAAAGGTTTTCACCAGATCCAGGATGTAATACGGCGCCGTGGCGGCAATGCGCAACGTGCCCTGGACCTGGCCACTGTTGCGCAGGAAAAACTCGATGTCGGCTTCCTGCTGCAACAACGCCTTGACCATCGGCAACAGCCGCGCGCCTTCGTCGCTGACGCTGAGGCGGCGGCCGCCACGGTAGAACAGTTCCACCGAATACTGGTTTTCCAGGTTGCGGATCTGGGTCGTGACCGTCGGTTGGCTCAGGCCGAGCTTCTTCGCCGCCAGGGTAATGCTGCCCAGGCGGGCCACCATGTAAAACGCCTTCAGCTCCGCACTCAGCACACCCTTCCTCTTCCTTATTTGCGCAGCAGGCGCAAACCGTTGAACACCACCAACAAACTGACGCCCATGTCGGCGAACACCGCCATCCACATGGTAGCGAGCCCGGCGAAGGTTACCCCAAGAAAGATCGCCTTGATCACCAATGCCAGCGCGATGTTCTGTTTCAGGATGCTGGAGGTCTGCCGCGACAGCCGGATGAACGTCGGGATCTTGCGCAAGTCGTCGTCCATCAAGGCGACATCAGCGGTCTCGATGGCGGTGTCGGTGCCCGCCGCGGCCATGGCAAAACCGATCTCGGCCCGGGCCAGTGCCGGCGCATCGTTGATGCCATCGCCCACCATGCCGACGTTATGACCCTGTGCATAAAGGGCTTCGATGGCTTGCAGTTTGTCGGTCGGCAGCAGATCACCCTTGGCCTCGTCGATGCCCACTTGTGCGGCAATCGCCTGAGCGGTGTGGACGTTGTCGCCGGTCAGCATCAGGGTTTTGATGCCCAGGTCATGCAGTTGCTGGATCGCCTCGCGACTCGACTCTTTTACCGTGTCCGCCACCGCAAACAGCGCCAGCGGGCCGGATTTATCGAGCAGCAGCACCACCGACTTGCCCTGTTTCTCCAGCGCGAACAGTTTCTCTTCCAGCGCCGGCGAACACAGGTTCAGCTCTTCCACCAAACGGTGGTTACCCAAGTGGTACACCTGACCGTTGATCTCACCGCGCACACCGCGACCGGCTAGCGCTTCAAAGTTATCCACAAACAGCGGCGCGAGTTGTATATCCACAGCAGCATTGGCAATGGCCAGCGACACCGGGTGATCGGAACGACCGGCCAGCGCGGCGGCAATCGCCGGGGCTGTTTCGACGGTGGTTGTGTCGAGAGAAAGGTAATCCGTCTGTACCGGTTTGCCGTGGGTGATCGTTCCGGTCTTGTCCAACGCCAGATAGTCGAGCTTGTAACCGCCCTCCAGATACACGCCACCCTTCACCAGAATGCCTTTGCGTGCCGCCGCCGCAAGGCCGCTGACGATGGTCACCGGGGTGGAAATAACCAGCGCACATGGGCAAGCGACCACCAGCAACACCAGCGCCCGGTAGATCCAGTCGAACCATGCGGCGTCCATGAACAGCGGAGGAATCAGCGCAACGGCAAGGGCCAGGATGAATACCGCTGGCGTGTAGATTTTCGAGAAGCTGTCGACGAAACGCTGGGTCGGTGCCCGCGCGCCCTGGGCCTGTTCGACGGCGTGGATGATTCGCGCCAGCGTCGAATTGTCCGCCGCTGCGGTCACGGCATATTCCAGAGACCCGGCCTGATTGATGGTGCCGGCGAACACTTTGTCGCCGACGGTTTTCTCAACCGGCAAGCTTTCACCCGTGATCGGCGCCTGATCGATAGTTGAACTGCCGGCAACCACTTCACCGTCCAGCCCGATGCGTTCACCGGGCCGCACCCGCACCCGCGCACCGAGTTCGATGGTTTTGACGTCTTGCTCGACCCAGCTGCCATCGGCCCGCTGCACCGTGGCCTGTTCCGGGGTCATCTGCATCAGGCCGCTGATCGCGTTGCGTGCGCGGTCCAGGGATTTGGCTTCAATCAACTCGGCCACGGTGAACAGGAACATCACCATCGCCGCTTCCGGCCACTGACCGATCAGGATCGCGCCGGTCACCGCGATGCTCATCAGCGCGTTAATGTTCAGGTTGAGGTTTTTCAGGGCGATCCAGCCCTTTTTGTACGTGGTCAGGCCACCGCTGAGGATCGAAACCAGCGCGATGACTGCCACCACCCAAGTGGGTGCAGCGTTGGTGAAGTGAATGACTTCGGCGGCCAGCGCCCCCACACCGGACAGCGCCAATGGCCACCACGGTTTTTTCTCCGGCGCGGGAGCGGGTGCTTCGACGCCTTGCTCAAGCGGTTCTGCCTGCATGCCGAGGGATTTGATCGCCTCGATGATGGGCGCAGTGCTTGGCAAGTCGTGGGTCACGCCCAACACCCGGTTGATCAGGTTGAACTCCAGTTGCTGCACACCGGCGAGTTTGCCGAGTTTGTTCTGGATCAGCGTCTGCTCGGTCGGGCAGTCCATCGCATCGATGCGAAAGCTGCTCAGGCGTGCACCGGCCGTTGGCGTTTCGCTCAACTTGATCAGCGACGGCGCAGCCGCTTTGGTGGAACAGCAGGAATCGCCGTGGCCGCCATGCTCGTGCTTCTTTACAGGCTGCAGTGTGTGGCTGTGATCGTGCTCAGCCTTGGGGGTGTGGGTGTGTTGGGAATCGCTCATCAGGTCGCGTCCATAAGGTGCCTGTTGCCAAGTAAAGACCCTGTAGCCACTATAGGGTCAAGCACCTATTTGGAGACTGCCGTCATGAAGATCGGAGAACTGGCCAAACTGACCGACTGCGCCGTGGAAACCATCCGCTATTACGAGCGCGAAAACCTGTTGCCGGAGCCGGCTCGCAGCGACGGCAACTACCGCGTCTACACCCAGGCCCACGCCGAGCGCCTGACCTTCATCCGCAACTGCCGCACCCTCGACATGACGCTGGAAGAAATCCGCAGCCTGCTGGCGTTTCGCGACAGCCCGCAGGATCAGTGCGAAAGCGTGAATGCGTTGATCGACGAGCACATCCACCACGTCAAGGCGCGGATCGATGGGTTACTGGCGTTGCAGACACAATTGCTCGACCTGCGCCAACGCTGTGGCGAAGGGCCGGAGATTGATCAGTGCGGGATTTTGCAACGGCTGGAAGTCAGTGGCGGTGTGGTAGCGACGGAAGTTGAGCATTCCCATGTGGGCCGTAGTCACGGCCACTAAAACCACCACATAGCCCTGTAGGAGCCGAGCTTGCTCGCGATGGAGGCAGCACATTCAACATTGATGTGTCTGATAAACCGCCATCGCGAGCAAGCTCGGCTCCTACAGGATTTGCAGTGGTTCTTTAGACCGCCATCGGCGCGGTCATCGGCGCGTGGTGCTCGTAACCTTCCAGCGAGAAGTCGCTCGGTTCGATCAGCTCCAGCCACTCCGGCTGATAAACGCCAGTCTTGGCAAACTCCGGAACACGGTCGCTGATCACCAGTTTCGGCATCGGGAACGGCTCGCGCTTGAGCTGTTCATTGAGCATGTCCAGGTGGTTCTCGTAGACATGCGCGTCGCCGATGAAATAGGTGAACCAGCGCGGCGTGTAGCCGGTCAGGCGACCGATCAGGCTCAGCAGCGCCGCGCCTTCGGTGAGGTTGAACGGCGTACCGAGGCCCAGGTCGTTGGAACGGATGTAGAGGGTCAGGGAAATTTCCTTCGTCTCGACATTCGGGTGGAACTGGTACAGCAGATGACACGGCGGCAGGGCCATTTCATCGAGCTGGGCAACGTTCCAGCCGTGGAACAGGATGCGACGGCTGCCCGGGTCCTTGATGATGGTGTCGACGCACTGGCGGATCTGGTCGATCGCCTTGTACAGCACCACGTAAGCCTGGCCGCCTTCTTCGCCTTCAGCGATCTGACGGTAGCCTTGGCCCAATGTCTGCTCGATGGCGGCCTTATTGCTGACCGGGATCTGCTTGTACGCTGGCCATTTGCGCCATTGCACACCGTAGATTTCGCCGAGGTCGTCTTCGCCCTGGCGGAACGGGTTGGCCAGCCACTGCGCATTTTCGTTGGCGTTCTGGTCCCAGACCTTGCAACCCAGCGCTCGGAATTCGGCGGCGTTGTTCACGCCACGCAGAAAACCGCACATCTCGCCGATGGCCGATTTGAAAGCCATCTTGCGCGTGGTGATCGCCGGGAAACCTTCTTTCAGGTCATAGCGCAGCATCGCACCCGGAAAGCTGATGGTGTTTACGCCGGTGCGGTTGGCTTGCTTGGTGCCGTTCTTGATGACGTGGGCGACCAGTTCGAGATATTGCTTCATGAGTTACCTGTGTCCTTGAACCCGGAGACCGTCGCCCCCGGGGTTCGAATTTATACGGCTGCTGCTGGCGTCGCCGGGGCACGGTGATACGCCAGCCAGATCAGGAACAGACCGCCGACAATCATCGGCACGCAGAGCACTTGGCCCATGGTCAGCCAGTTCCAGGCCAGATAGCCCAGTTGCGCGTCCGGTACGCGGACGAATTCGACGATGAAACGGAAGATGCCATAGAACAGCGCGAACATCCCGGACACCGCCATGGTCGGCCGCGGCTTGCGCGAGAACAACCAGAGGATGAGGAACAGTGCCACGCCTTCCAGCGCGAACTGGTACAGCTGCGACGGATGGCGCGGCAACTGCGACGGATCGCTGAACGGCGGGAAGATCATTGCCCACGGCACGTCGGTCGGCTTGCCCCACAATTCGGCGTTGATGAAGTTGCCGATACGCCCGGCGCCCAGGCCAATCGGCACCATCGGCGCGACGAAATCCATCAGCTGGAAGAACGACTTGTTGTTCTTTTTACCAAACCACAACGCCGCCAGCATCACACCGATGAACCCACCGTGGAACGACATGCCGCCCTTCCACACTTCGAAAATCAGCGCCGGGTTGGCCAGGTATGCGTGCAGATCGTAGAACAGCACATACCCCAAACGGCCACCGACAATGACGCCCATCGACATCCAGAAGACCATGTCGGAGAGCTTCTCCTTGGTCCAGGTCGGGTCGAAACGGTTCATCCGACGGGACGCCAGTAGCCAGGCGCCGCCAATGCCGATCAGGTACATCAAGCCGTACCAGTGGATTTTCAGCGGACCGATGGCCAGGGCCACCGGGTCGATCTGCGGGTAAGGCAGCATTGCGACTCCTCGTTAGAGTTGAAACCAAAATTCCCGGGCGACGCTGCCACCTCAGGATTAAGTCAGGATTGCGCGGGGCGTCAGAGCAAGAAACTCAGGCCGACGCAGAACAGCAAAGCGGCAAACAGTCTTTTCAGCAACTTCGGCGACAGCCTGTGGGCCAATCGCGCACCGAGGCGGGCGAAGACCATGCTGGTCAGGGCAATGCCCAACAGTGCCGGCAAATAAATAAAACCGAGACTATGGGCCGGCAGCAACGGATCGTGCCAGCCCAGAATCATGAAACTTAATGCACTGGCCAATGCGATCGGCAGACCGCAGGCCGACGATGTGGCCACGGCCTGTTGCATCGGCACACTGCGCCAGGTCAGGAACGGCACGGTCAAGGAGCCGCCGCCAATCCCGAAAATCGCCGAGGCCCAGCCAATCACACTGCCAGCCATGGTCAGACCGAGTTTGCCCGGCACCGTGCGGCTGGCCTTGGGCTTGACGTCCAGCGCCAGTTGCGCGGCGATGACCAGGGCAAACACACCGATGATTTTCTGCAAATTCGGACCGGAGATCGCTTCGGCCGTCAGTGCGCCGAAACCGGCGCCCATCAAAATGCCCACGGTCATCCAGACGAAAATCGGCCAACGCACCGCGCCACGACGATGGTGTTCGCGCACGGCGTTGACCGAGGTAAAGATAATCGTCGCCAGGGAGGTACCGACCGCCAGATGGGTCAGAATCGATGCATCGAAGCCCTGCAAGGTGAAACTGAATACCAGCACGGGGACGATAATGATCCCGCCGCCGACCCCGAACAGCCCGGCCAGCACGCCTGCGCAGGCGCCCAGCGCCAGATAGAGCAGAAATTCCATGACCTTCCTTGTACGCTTCTCAAAAAAGCACCGGCATAGTAACGGATGCGGGGCCCAAGGCTCCACTGGATGGCGATGGATACCCGTGCGATGTCTGCGTAGAGTGAGCAAAAAACACACAAGGACCACCTTATGTGCCTGATTGTTTTCGCCTGGCGACCGGGTCACGCCCAGCCGCTGATCGTGGCGGCCAACCGCGACGAGTTCTACGCGCGCCCCAGCCTGCCCTTGGCGCAATGGCCAGAAGCTGCGCACGTTCATGCCGGTCGCGACCTGGAGGCCGGCGGCACCTGGCTCGGTGTCGGCGCCAATGGACGCTTTGCGGCGCTGACCAATATTCGTGATCCGCACCGACCACCCGGACGCAAGTCTCGCGGTGAACTGGTGGCGCGGTTTCTCACCGGGGAGCTGCCGATTGACGACTATTTAGCCGACGTTGTCGCCCGCTCGCCGGAATATGGCGGATTTAACCTGCTGGTCGGCAATGGCAATGAGCTCTGGCACTTCAATGCCCGGGAATCCGAGGCCGTGATGCTGGTGCCTGGGGTGTATGGGTTATCCAACGCCGGGCTGGATACGCCCTGGCCGAAGTTGCTCAAGGCCAAGGCGGCACTGAGTGAGGTGCTGGAAGACCCACAACCTCAAGCACTATTGGCGCTGTTGAGCGATTCGCAGACTGCGCCATTTGCCGAGCTGCCGGATACAGGGGTGGGGCTGGCGACCGAGACGTTGTTGTCGAGTGTGTTTATTGCCAGCCAAAGCTACGGGACCCGGGCGAGCACGGCATTGATTGTGCAGGCGGATGGCTCGCGGCATCTGGTCGAACGGAGTTTCGGGCCGTATGGCGGGCATCTTGGGGAAGTGGAGATCAGGCTTTAGTTTTGTGTTGGCTGGACTGACGCCATCGCGGGCAAGCCTTGCTCCTACAGGTCTGTGGCTGCACGACACAAATCCGTAGGAGCATGGCTTGCCCGCGATGGGGCCGCCGCAGAATTAGAGGGGCTTGATCGCCGCCGGATTGATCATCCGCGCCAACCCGAGGTTTTTCAGCGCCAGTTGCAGCGAGCTGTGGATAACTTGCGGGTTGTCGATGGTCATCAGCTCGGCCAGCAATTCCTTGGCCTTGCTCAGGTTGATCTGGCGCAGCATCCACTTCACTTTCGGCAAGTTGGTGGCGTTCATCGACAGGCTGTCGAAGCCCATCGCCATCAACAGCACCGCCGCCGCCGGGTCACCGGCCATCTCACCGCAGATACTCACGGGCTTGCCTTCGGCATGGGCGTCACGCACCACGTTCTGCAAGGCCTGGAGCACCGCCGGGTGCAGGTAGTCGTAAAGGTCGGCCACCCGCGGGTTGTTGCGGTCGACGGCCAGCAGGTACTGAGTCAGGTCGTTGGAGCCGACCGACAGAAAGTCCACTTGCCGCGCCAGTTCCTTGGTCTGATACACCGCCGCCGGAATCTCGATCATCACGCCAATCGGCGGCATCGGCACATCGGTGCCTTCGTCGCGCACTTCGCCCCACGCCCGGTGGATCAGGTGCAAGGCTTCTTCGAGTTCGTGGGTGCCGGAGATCATCGGCAGCAGAATCCGCAAGTTGTTCAAGCCTTCGCTGGCCTTGAGCATGGCGCGGGTCTGGACCAGGAAAATTTCCGGGTGGTCGAGGGTGACGCGAATCCCGCGCCAGCCCAGGAACGGGTTGTCTTCCTTGATCGGGAAGTACGACAAGGCCTTGTCGCCGCCGATGTCGAGGCTGCGCATGGTCACCGGTTGCGGGTGAAACGCGGCGAGCTGCTCGCGGTAGATCGCCAGTTGTTCCTTTTCGCTCGGGAAACGCTGGTTGATCATGAACGGCACTTCGGTGCGGTACAGACCCACGCCTTCAGCGCCACGCTTCTGCGCCCGCGCCACGTCCGCCAGCAAACCGGTATTGACCCACAACGGCATGCGGTGACCATCGAGGGTCACGCACGGCAAGTCGCGCAGTGCATCCAGCCCAAGGGCCAGTTGCTTCTCTTCCTCGACCACTTCGGCGAACTGCTTGCGCAGAACATCGCTGGGGTTGGTGTAGACCTCGCCGTGGTAGCCGTCGACGATCATCTGGATGCCGTCGACTTTCGAGTACGGCAAGTCGACCAGGCCCATCACCGTCGGGATACCCATGGCTCGCGCCAGGATCGCGACGTGGGAGTTACCGGAGCCGAGTACCGACACCAGACCGGCCAGCTTGCCTTCCGGCACCTCGCCGAGCATGGCCGGCGTCAGTTCTTCGCTGACCAGAATGGTGTTGTCGGGATAAACCAGGGTTTGCTGACGCTCTTCCTGCAAATAGGCGAGCAGGCGGCGACCGAGGTCCTTGACGTCCGAGGCACGCTCACGCAGGTAGGCGTCGTCCATCAATTCGAAACGGTTGACGTGATCGGTGACCACTTGGCGCAGTGCGCCCTGGGCCCACTGACCGGTCTTGATGACGGTGGTCACTTCGCTGCCCAGCGCGGCGTCGTCGAGCATCATCAGGTAGACGTCGAACAAGGCGCGCTCTTCCGGGCGCAATTGTGTCGCGAGCTTGGCCGACAGCGTGCGCATATCGGCGCGCACGCCTTCGATGGCGGTCTTGAACAGCCCGAGTTCGGCGTCGATGTCGACAATAGTCTTGTCCGGCACCACGTCCAGATCGGCAGGTGGCAGCATGACCACCGCCGTACCGACCGCTGCACCTGGCGAACCCGGCACGCCGACAAACTTGGCTTCCTGGATGCCTTTGCCCTGACGCCCCAGGCCACGGATCGACCCGGTGGCCTCGGCGTGGGCGATAACGCCAGCCAGTTGCGCGCTCATGGTCACGAGGAAGGCTTCTTCACCCTCATCGAACTGGCGGCGTTCTTTTTGCTGGATGACCAACACGCCGACGACCCGGCGGTGGTGAATGATCGGCGCCCCGAGGAATGAAGCGAAGCGCTCTTCACCGGTCTCGGCGAAGTAGCGGTAGCGCGGGTGGTCCGCAGCGTTTTCGAGGTTCAGGGGTTCTTCGCGCGTACCGACCAGGCCAACCAGACCTTCGTTGGGTGCCATGCTGACTTTGCCGATCGAGCGCTTGTTCAAGCCCTCGGTAGCCATCAGCACGAAGCGGTTGGTCTCGGGGTCAAGCAGGTAGACCGAGCAGACCTGGCTGCCCATGGCCTCTTTGACGCGCAACACAATAATCCCCAACGCCGCCTTGAGATCCTTGGCGGAGTTAACTTCCTGGACGATCTTGCGCAGCGTATTGAGCATGGCTCGGGGTCGAACTCCGTCGTCAGTCGCGCGTTAAAAGGCGCGGGGCAAGCTCTTTGAGAGCGCGTCGATACACCTCGCGCTTGAATGTCACCACCTGGCCCAACGGATACCAATAGCTGACCCAGCGCCAGCCATCGAACTCCGGTTTACCGGTCAAATCCATCCGCACCCGCTGCTCGTTGGAGATCAGGCGCAGGAGAAACCATTTCTGTTTCTGGCCGATGCACAGCGGTTGGCTGTGGGTACGGACCAGACGTTGCGGCAAACGATAGCGCAACCAGCCCCGGGTGCAGGCGAGAATTTCAACATCTTCGCGCTCCAGACCCACTTCTTCGTTCAACTCGCGGTACAAGGCGTCTTCCGGCGTCTCCTGGGGGTTGATCCCACCCTGTGGAAACTGCCAGGCATCTTGATTGATACGGCGAGCCCATAGCACCTGTCCGGCATCATTCGTGAGAATGATCCCGACATTGGGGCGGAAACCATCGGGGTCGATCACGGCAACAACCTCGCAAACGCATGTCGCCGCATTGTTCCACAAAGGTTGTGAAGGCAGCAACGAGCCGGCCAACCTTATGTGCACTCTTGTGAAAAGTCCGTATTCTGGGCGCCTTTCTACAGACTTTTCAGCGAGTAACTGCAATGCGCCTGGCTTTATTCGACTTGGACAACACTCTTCTGGGCGGCGACAGTGACCACGCCTGGGGCGATTACCTGTGCGAACGCGGCTTCCTCGACGCCGTCGCCTACAAGACTCGCAACGACGAGTTCTATCAGGATTACCTGGCCGGCAAGCTGGATAACGCCGCCTACCTGAACTTCTGCCTGGAAGTCCTCGGCCGCACCGAGATGACCGTGCTCGATCAGTGGCACAGCGACTACATGCGCGACTGCATCGAACCGATCGTGCTACCCAAGGCCCTCGAACTGCTGGCCAAGCACCGCGACGCCGGCGACAAACTGGTGATCATCACCGCGACCAACCGCTTCGTCACCGGGCCGATTGCCCAGCGCCTGGGCGTTGAAACCTTGATCGCCACCGAGTGCGAGATGGTCGATGGCCGCTACACCGGGCGCAGTACCGACGTACCGTGCTTCCGTGAAGGCAAGGTAACGCGCTTGAATCGTTGGCTGGACGAGACCGGGCATTCACTGGAAGGCAGCTACTTCTATAGCGACTCGATGAATGATCTGCCGTTGCTGGAGCAGGTAACCCACCCGATCGCGGTTGATCCTGATCCGAATCTGCGTGCCGAAGCCCAGAAGCGTGGCTGGCCGGTGATGAGCCTGCGCGTCTGATTACGCCATCGCGGGCAAGCCCGCTCCCACAGGTTTTTCTGGTGCTCACAAAATCTGTGTTCGACAGAGGTCTCTGTGGGAGCGGGCTTGCCCGCGATTGGATCAGCCCGGTCTCAAGCCTCAAACAGGTTTGGCTCCCATCAACCCCGCAATGGCCACAAAACAGACAAAACTGAACAACGCCAACGCAAAGTTGAATTTACCGACGCTCCCCGGCGCCTTGCGCAGTTTGTTCAGCCGCACCAGCAACCAGAACCACGCCAGCGCCGCCACGGTGTACAGCACGCTGGAGGCCAGCAACCACGTCTGCCCCAGTGGCCAACCCACCAGATGCACCATGCACCAGCCTGTAACCGGCATGCTCAGCAGCGCCAGGCCCATCAGCAGCCAGACAAACACCCTTGGCCGCTGCAAGGTGCGGCTTCCCGCCGTCGCGTCACCCTTGCGCCGTGCAAGTAAACCCAGACGCCCAGGCCCAGTGCGCTGATCAGCAACACAACCGTTGCGACCATGTGCGCCGCTTTCAGGGCAGATAACGTTTCCATTGTTCGATTTCCTTATGGCCTGCCCATCAGCGTAGCCGTTCAGCCCAGAAACAGCTTATAGGCCGGGTTGTCGCTTTCATCCCAGTACGGGTAACCGATTTCTTCCAGCGCGGCCGGCACCAGATGACGTTCGTCGTGCGGTACTTGCAGGCCCGCGACTACTCGGCCGTCCGCCGCACCATGGTTGCGGTAGTGGAACATCGAGATGTTCCAGCGCCCGCCCAACTTGTTGAGGAAATTGAACAACGCCCCCGGACGCTCCGGGAATTCGAAGCGCAGGATCACTTCATCAACAACGTGGGCCGCTCGACCGCCGACCATGTGGCGAATGTGCAGCTTGGCCAGTTCGTTGTCGGTCAGGTCCAGCACCGGGAAGCCCTGTTCGCCGAGGCTGGCAATCAGCGCACTGCGCGGGTCGGTTTCCGGGTGCGTCTGCACGCCAACGAAGATGTGCGCTTCGCTGCCAGTGTTGTAGCGGTAATTGAATTCGGTGATCTGGCGTTTGCCGATGGCTTCGCAAAACGCCTTGAAGCTGCCCGGTTTCTCGGGGATGGTCACGGCGATGATTGCTTCACGACCTTCGCCCAGCTCGGCGCGTTCGGCGACATGGCGCAAGCGGTCGAAGTTGACGTTAGCGCCGGAGTCGATGGCCACGAAGGTCTGGCCGCTGACACCGCGCTGCTCGACATACTTCTTGATCCCGGCCACGCCCAGCGCGCCCGCAGGCTCGGTGATCGAGCGGGTATCGTCGTAGATATCCTTGATTGCCGCACAGATCTCGTCGGTGCTGACGGTGATCACTTCATCGACATAGTCTTTGCAGATGTCGAAGGTGTGCTGGCCGATCTGTGCCACCGCAACGCCGTCGGCGAAGAGGCCCACGGTCGGCAATACCACGCGCTCACCCGCCGCCATGGCGGCTTGCAGGCAGTTGGAATCGTCCGGTTCGACGCCGATGACTTTGATGTCCGGGCGCAGGTACTTCACGTACGCCGCAATGCCGGCGATCAGCCCGCCACCGCCCACCGGAACGAAGATCGCGTCCAGTGGCTGCGGGTGCTGACGCAGAATCTCCATGGCCACGGTGCCCTGCCCGGCAATGGTGTGGGGATCGTCGTAGGGGTGGATGTAGACGTAACCTTTTTCGTCGACCAGTTTCAGCGAGTAGGCCAGGGCTTCTGGGAACGAATCCCCGTGCAGCACCACTTTGCCGCCGCGCGAACGCACGCCTTCGACTTTGATTTCCGGGGTGGTCTTGGGCATGACGATGGTGGCTTTGACGCCCAGCACTTTCGCCGCCAGGGCCAGGCCTTGCGCGTGGTTACCCGCCGAAGCCGTCACGACGCCGCGCGCACGCTCTTCGTCGCTCAACTGGGTCAACTTGTTGTAAGCGCCGCGAATCTTGAACGAGAACACCGGCTGCAAGTCTTCACGCTTGAGCCAGATCGTGTTGCCCAGCCGCTCGGTGAGCTGGCGGGCAGTCTGCAATGGGGTTTCTACGGCAACGTCATAAACGCGCGAGGTGAGGATCTTTTTGACGTACTGTTCGAGCATCGGAAAGCATCACTGAGCGGGTTGGGCAGGACCACGGAGTCTAACCCGGCTTTCAGCTGTACGACCACACGAATACAGCGGTTTTAGCCCCGCTTAGGGCTATAATGCCGGCCTTTCGTTCCCTCCCCGGCATCTCGGAGCCCGCATGAACCAGGATCAACTCAAACAGGCAGTGGCTCAGGCCGCCGTCGACTTCATCCTCCCGAAACTCGACGAGCAAGAGCATCGTCGGGGTCGGCACCGGCTCCACCGCCAACTGCTTCATCGATGCCCTGGCCAAGCACAAAGGTGCGTTCGACGGCGCTGTTGCCAGCTCCGAAGCCACCGCCGCCCGCCTCAAGGGCCACGGAATTCCGGTGTATGAGCTGAACACGGTCAGCGACCTGGAGTTTTACGTCGACGGCGCCGATGAAAGCGACGAGCACCTGAACCTGATCAAGGGCGGTGGCGCGGCCCTGACCCGCGAGAAGATCGTGGCGGCCGTGGCCAAGACGTTCATCTGCATCGCCGACGCCAGCAAACTGGTGCCGGTGCTCGGCGCGTTCCCGCTGCCGGTCGAAGTCATCCCGATGGCCCGCAGCCACGTGGCCCGCGAGCTGGTGAAACTGGGCGGCGACCCGGTTTACCGCGAAGGCGTGTTGACCGACAACGGCAACATCATCCTCGACGTGTTCAACATGCAGATCACCAACCCGGTAGAACTGGAACGTCAGATCAACGCCATTGTTGGCGTAGTCACCAATGGTTTGTTCGCGGCACGCCCGGCGGACTTGCTGTTGCTGGGCACCAGCGAAGGCGTGAAAACCCTGCGCGCCGAGTAAGCCATTTACAACGCAAAACCTGTAGGGGCGGCGGTGCGACGATTCGACTTGCCCGCGATAGCGGTGCATCATTCAACATCTCTTTCGACTGATGCACGGCTATCGCGAGCAAGCTCGGCTCCTACAGTGTTTTGTGGCACACACACAATCTGTGCATGTCTCCCACAGTGGTTTTGGGGTGTTTTTAGGGTTGTGTTGGTTTTTTGAAGACGTAGAACAGATTGGGCTCGCTGACGAGGTACATCGTACCCTCGTCATCCATCGCGATGCCCTCCGCTTGCGGCACGGTTTTTTGCAAACCCTGGCGCCCCTTGATCAATGACAGGGTGCTCAGCGGTCGCCCGTCCACATCCAGCTCCAGAATCAGGTGCGACTCGTCAGACAGCGCCAGCAGATGACCGCTGCGCTCGTCGTATTGCAGGCTCGACAGGTCCCGCACGAACATCCCCGCATCGCGCTTGGGGTTGTTCACCACGTGCACGGCGTAGGATTTCTCCGGGTTGTAATGCGGGAAGCCCTGCACTTCGTAGATCAGCATCGGGTCGCGTTCCTTGGCGACGAACAGGCGCTTGCCCACCGAATCGTACGCCAACCCTTCAAACCCCTTGTTACTGCCCATGTGCACGCCAAGGACCATCTGTTCGGCATCCGCCCCGTCGAGGAAAGTGGTGTCCTGCTCCAGATGAATCTTGATCAGCCGCTGCTGGCTCTCATCGGTGATCACGTAGGTGTCGGCGCTGATGAACTCCACCGCTTCCGGGTCGCCGAAGCCAATCAACGCCACACGCCGCAGGACCTTGCCCTCAAGCGACAGCTCGATCAGCTCAGAGTTTTTGTTGGTCACCGTGAACAGGCTTTTGCGCACCGGATCAAACGTCAGCGCCGAGACGTTATCGTCCAGCCCGTCGATCACCCGTGCTTCGATTTCCACCCGGTATTGATCCAGGCCGATGGATTCGCTGCTCTGCGGCTGCCAAAGGGTCTGCAGGTTGAACCAGGTACGCTCGAACAAGCGCATGTATTGGCCGATCGCAACCAGCGCGATCAGGGCAATCACCGTCAGGATCAGGACAAGGGGTTTGGGACGGGCAAGTCGTTGCATTCAGGCCAGCTCGAAAACAAAACGGGCGGATGAAATATCACGCCCGTATGAATTCAAGCTTAATGGCCCGTAGCCTGCGACCACAACTGCGGGTTTTCGGCGCTTATTTCTGCTTTTCGAAGCGGTAGAACAGGTTCGGCTCACTCACCATGTACAAGGTGCCCGCTTCGTCCATGGTCACGCCTTCGGCCCGGGGAATGGTGTTCTTCAGGCCGTTGAAGCCACGCAGCAGCGTAATGAAACTGACCTGTTCACCCTTCTTGTCCAGCTCCAGCAACAGGTGCGAATCGGCGGACAGCACCAGCATGTGGCCGGTCCGCGGGTCGATGGCCAGTGCCGACAGGTTGCGCATATCCAACGCATGACTGGCCAGTTTCAGCTTGTCACCGGTCAGGACCTTGCCGTCACCTTTCCAGGTAAACAAGGCCGGCGGACGCTCTTCGCCCAGCACCAGTTGCTGATTGCGCGGATCCCAGGTGACACCCTCGAAGGCCTTGTTCTGGTCTTTGGAAGGGCCGAGGTCGTATTTCGGGAAGTCGGCGATGTTCAGTTCGCGGGTGTCGGCGTCAACCTTGACGATAGCGATCAGATGCTCGCGTTCATCGACAATGGCCAACCGACCATCGCCCAGCACGGTGACGCCTTCAGGGTTGCTCCAGCCGACCAACGGCATTTTGCGCAACACATCGCCCTGCAGGTTCAATTCGACCAGGAACGGGTTCTTGCCCATGACCGAAAACAGGGTCTTGGTCTGGGGATCGTAAGACAGGTCCGATGCTTCGTCCTTTTCCATGCCCGGCAACGGCTTGGCATCGATCACTGCCCGGTAGTCCGGAAGCCAGATACTGGCCTGGCGCTCGGCCGGGCTCTTGAATTGCTCTTTCACCCAGAGCACGCCTCGCGCATCCCAATGCATGGCAAAGGCGACGCCGTAGGCGACAACGGCCACCAACAGTAGCCAGGTATACCAACGCAGCGCGAAGCGCGAGCGGCGGGCAGGTTTAAACGTGGAAAGCGGAGGAGTGGCCATCGGGGAATGCGTTCCAGAAATTCAGGCTAGGGGTAATAGCACAATTGGGGCCGGCTCAGACGCCGAACGCCCCGGAATTATCCAGAGAACATGTGAAAAAATCGGCAAATGACAGGAAGGCCCTACGGCGGCCAACCACAAAACCCTTGTAGGAGCCGAGCTTGCTCGCGATAGCGGTCGTTCCTTCAACATCCAGGTTGAATGTGCTGACGCCATCGCGAGCAAGCTCGGCTCCTACGGGGGTTTGCGGTGTTTGGGTTAGCGAACGCTGCTGGTGAAGCGGCTCGCGCCCGGCAGTTCCAGGACGATCTCGTCACCGACATTCAGCGGGCCAACGCCCACTGGCGTGCCGGTCAGGATCACGTCACCGGCCTGCAGCGAAAAGCAACCGGCCATGTGCTGGATCATCGGCACGATCGGGTTGAGCATTGCGCTGCTGTTGCCGTCCTGGCGCACTTCGCCATTGATGGTCAGGCGGATGCCGATGTCGGTCAGGTCCGCAAAGGTACTGCCGGACACGAACGGCGCGATCACCGCCGCGCCATCGAAGGACTTGGCGATTTCCCAAGGCAGGCCCTTGGATTTCAGCTCGGCCTGTTTGTCGCGCAGCGTCAGGTCCAGGGCTGGCGCGAAACCGGAGATGGCGTCCAGCACTTCCTCACGGCTCGGCTTGGTCGACAACGACTTGCCGATCAATACAGCGATTTCCGCCTCGTAATGCACCGAGCCACGCTCGGTCGGAATGCTGAAACCGCCGTCCAGCGGCACCACGCAACTGCCCGGCTTGATGAACAGCAACGGCTCGGTAGGCACCGGGTTGTCCAGTTCCTTGGCGTGTTCGGCATAGTTACGGCCAATGCACACCACTTTCCCCAGCGGGAAGTGAATACGCGTACCGTCGACATACTGGTGCTGATAGCTCATTACCGACTCCTGATTCGTGCTCTTAACGTTCGAAAATCAAACAGCGAAGATCTTGCCCGGGTTCATGATGCCGTTCGGGTCGAACACCGCTTTGACGGCTTTCATGTACTCGATCTCAACCGGCGAGCGGCTGTAGGTCAAGTAATCACGCTTGGTCATGCCCACGCCGTGCTCGGCGGAGATCGAGCCGTTGTACTTCTCGACGGTTTCGAACACCCACTTGTTGACGGTTGCGCACTTGGCGAAGAACTCGTCCTTGCTCAGGTTATCCGGCTTGAGGATGTTCAAGTGCAGGTTGCCGTCGCCAATGTGGCCGAACCAGACGATTTCGAAGTCCGGGTAGTGTTCGCCGACGATCGCGTCGATTTCCTTCAGGAACGCCGGGACTTTCGACACAGTGACCGAAATGTCGTTTTTGTACGGCGTCCAGTGGGAAATGGTTTCGGAGATGTATTCGCGCAGCTTCCACAGGTTCTGCAGCTGGGTTTCGCTCTGGCTCATCACGCCGTCCAGTACCCAGCCCTGCTCGACGCAGTGCTCGAAGGTTTCCAGGGCGTGGTTGGCCACTTCTTCGGTGGTCGCTTCGAATTCGAGCAACGCGTAGAACGGGCAATCAGTTTCGAAAGGCGCCGGCACATCGCCGCGGCCCATGACTTTGGCCAGCGCTTTATCGGAGAAGAATTCGAAGGCCGTCAGGTCGAGCTTGCTTTGGAACGCGTGCAATACCGGCATGATCGCGTCGAAATCGGCAGTACCGAGGACCATCGCGGTCAGGTTTTTCGGCGCACGGTCCAGGCGCATGGTCGCTTCGACCACAAAACCCAGGGTGCCTTCAGCGCCGATGAACAGCTGGCGCATGTCGTAGCCAGTGGCGTTCTTGATCAGGTCGCGGTTCAGCTCCAGCACATCACCCTTGCCGGTCACAACTTTCATGCCGGCGACCCAGTTACGGGTCATGCCGTAGCGAATGACCTTGATCCCGCCGGCATTGGTGCCGATATTGCCGCCAATCTGGCTGGACCCTGCCGAAGCGAAGTCCACCGGGTAGTACAGGCCTTTTTCTTCGGCGACGTTCTGCAAATGCTCAGTGACCACGCCTGGCTGACATACGGCCGTGCGGTCAGTGAGGTTCACGTCGAGGATCTGGTTCATATAGTCGAAGGACACAACGACTTCGCCATTGGCCGCCACCGCAGCGGCGGACAACCCGGTGCGACCACCGGACGGCACCAGCGCCACCTTGTGTTTATTGGCCCACAGGACAATGGCCTGCACCTGTTCGGTGGTCTTGGGAAACACGATGGCCGTCGGGGCCGGGGCGAAATGCTTGGTCCAATCCTTACCATAAGCATTCAGGGAGTCGGCATCGGTCAGCACCTTGCCAGGCTCAACCAGGGTCTTCAGCTCATCAATCAGGGCAGGATTGGTCATCGACAGAACTCTCGAACAATTCATGGTCATCCTGAGAACGCTTCACGTCGCAGGAATGAGTGTTTAGCGGGGCGCCTATGCTAGCATATCGACCCCGCAGGATAGTGCCCAACGGCTGTTCTGCGGCGACGGCTTTCTTGCCGTCCGGGTCAGCATCTGTTGACCATTTCCTGCCATTTTTCTCCGGGATACAGGTTTACGCAGATGAGCAAGACTTCTCTCGATAAGAGCAAGATCAAGTTCCTTCTTCTCGAAGGCGTCCACCAATCGGCTGTCGACGTCCTCAAGGCGGCGGGCTACACCAGCATTGAGTACCTCACCGGTTCTCTGCCGGAAGCCCAGCTGAAGGAAAAGATTGCTGATGCGCACTTCATCGGCATTCGCTCCCGCACGCAACTGACCGAAGAGATCTTCGATCACGCGAAGAAGCTCGTGGCTGTAGGGTGTTTCTGCATCGGCACCAATCAGGTTGACCTGAACGCGGCTCGCGAACGCGGCATCGCGGTGTTCAACGCACCGTACTCCAACACTCGCTCCGTAGCCGAGCTGGTGCTGGCTGAAGCGATCCTGTTGCTGCGCGGCATCCCTGAGAAGAACGCTTCCTGCCACCGTGGCGGCTGGATCAAGAGCGCGGCCAACTCCTTCGAAATCCGCGGCAAGAAGCTGGGTATCGTCGGTTACGGTTCGATCGGTACGCAACTGTCGGTCCTGGCTGAAGGCCTGGGCATGCAGGTGTACTTCTACGACACCATCACCAAGCTGCCGTTGGGCAACGCCACTCAGGTAGGCAACCTGCACGAGCTGCTGGCGATGTCCGACATCGTCTCGCTGCACGTTCCGGAAACCGCCGCCACCCAGTGGATGATGGGCGAGAAGGAAATCCGCGCGATCAAGAAAGGCGGCATCCTGATCAACGCCGCTCGCGGCACCGTGGTCGAGCTGGACCACCTGGCTGCAGCCATCAAGGACAAGCACCTGATCGGCGCGGCCATCGACGTGTTCCCGGTGGAGCCTCGCTCCAACGACGAAGAGTTCGAAAGCCCGCTGCGTGGTCTGGACAACGTGATCCTGACCCCGCACATCGGTGGCTCCACCGCTGAAGCCCAGGCCAACATCGGTCTGGAAGTGGCAGAGAAACTGGTCAAGTACAGCGACAACGGTACGTCGGTATCGTCCGTGAACTTCCCGGAAGTGGCCCTGCCGGCTCACCCTGGCAAGCACCGTCTGCTGCACATCCACGAAAACATTCCGGGCGTGCTCAGCGAGATCAACAAGGTCTTCGCCGAAAACGGCATCAACATCTCCGGTCAGTTCCTGCAGACCAACGAGAAAGTCGGCTACGTGGTAATCGACGTCGACGCCGAGTACTCGGACCTGGCGCAAGAGAAGCTGCAGCACATCAACGGCACCATTCGTTGCCGCGTGTTGTTCTGATAGCGACTTGAGCGACAAAAAAAGGAGACCTAGTGGTCTCCTTTTTCATGGGCGCGGTTCTTTATTCCGAGCAGGTTACTTCACGTTGACGGTGATCTTTTTCGACACGATCGGCGGATCGAACGGTATGTGGTTGCTGTCGCCCAGTTCCAGCTGCAAGGTGTGCTTGCCCGGCGTCAGCGTTATTTCAGCCTGGGTCTCGGCTTTGCCGAAATGTTTGTGGTTGTCATCTTTGGGGATCGGCGTACCGGCGGCTGGCAGTTCATCGACATCGATCAGCAAGTGGTGATGGCCGGTGTTCTTGGTGGTATCACCCGCAGGCGCCAGCGCAACGTTCTCGACCGCGAACTTGACGACGACAGTCTGCGGCACCGTCGCCCCGTCTTCAGGAGAAACGATGGATACTTCAGCACCCTTGGGCGCCGGTGTAGCAGCACTGGCCAACACCGAAACACCCATCAGCAGGCCAGCCAAAGCAGCACGTGACATAAAGGTTTTCATTCTCTTCTCCTGTTTTTCCGTAAAATCCGCGTGACCAATACAACTTCATGGTCAATCGTTGTCGAAGGCACTCGACAACCATAGCAAAGCGAACCTGAACCAGAGGGTCGCGATAATAAATTCAAAGGAGTGACCATGCGCTTTTTGCCTGGCCTGATCTGTCTGCTACCCCTTTGAGCCCTTTGGCTCATGCCGAACTGATTGACGACGTGAACGACCGCGGCGAACTGCGCATCGCTCTTGAAGCGAATACACCGCCCTTCAACTTCAAGGATGAAGGCAAGCTCACCGGCTTCGAAGTCGAGCTGGGTCAACTGCTGGCCAACGAGCTCGATGTGCGGGCCGACTTCGTCGTCACCGATTCGGGCGATCTGCTGACTGGCGTTGAAAGCGGCAAGTACGACATAGCCATCAATCACATTACAGTGACCTCGGCGCTCTCGGATCGTTTCGATTTCAGCGAACCTTACGTTCAAACCACCACGCAATTGATCGCGCAGAAAGAAGAACCGCGCTCAATGTTGCTGGTGCAGTCGTTGACTGATGCGAAACCGAAAGCCGCCGCACCCGTGAGCCTGGCGATTCCGTTTCAGAAAGGTAACCCGGCGTTTCACGCCAGCCTGGAAAACGCGCTGCAACGGATCAAGGACGATGGCCGGATGGCGGCGCTGGAGAAGAAGTGGTTTACGGCGGATACGAGCGTGACACCGAAACCCTGATTTCAGGATGTACGACTGTTGGAGATCTAATGTGGGAGCGGGCTTGCTCGCGAAGGCGGAGTGTCAGTCGACATCAATGTGTCTGGCTCCCCGCCTTCGCGAGCAAGCCCGCTCCCACATTAGTTTTGTGTTGGACTTCAAACCAAGGTTGTCAGGGCTGCCGCCGCCTCGGTCAACTCCAACTCGCTGAATACCTGCACACCATTGCGCTTGAGCAACGCCGCCGTCACACCTTCGCCCGCCACCTTCACGCCGCTGAAGCTTCCGTCATACGTCAGCAAATTCCCGCAAGACGGGCTGTTGGCCTTGAGCACGGCGATGCGGATGCCATGCTGTTGCACCAGTGCCAGCGCCTGATACGCCCCCGACAGAAACTCGGCACTGACATCCGCACCTTCGGTGGTGATCACGCCGGCGTGGCCATCAAGCACTTCACCGCCCTGCCCGCCCGGGATTTCCGCCGCTGCCCGCGGCGTTGGCAAGCCGCCGGCCACCTCGGGGCACAGCGGCACGACCCGGCCCTCATCCAGCCATTGCTGAAGCTGATCGAATGGCCCGCTCCCCCCGCCGTCGTAACGAACGCGATGGCCCAGCAGGCAGCGGCTTACCAGAATCTTTTGCATGATCAGAACGGCTCGTTACCCCGACGCCGGAACCAGCCGGTCAACGACAGGCGATCCCGGGTGGCGGGCAGGACTTCGTGGGGCACTTCGCCCGAGAGGAAGACCACCAGGCAACCGCCGATAGGTTGCACGTCGTAGGCGCGGTCGTCGTCGAGGTACATGCGCAACTGACCACCGTGTTCAGGCAGCCAGCCGTCATTGAGATACACCACGGCCGACACCATGCGCCGGTCGTCATCGCGGAAACGGTCGACGTGTTTGAGGTAAAACGCGCCGGGTGGGTACATCGCGAAGTGGCTTTCGAAATCTTCCAGGCCCAAGAACAAGCCGCGGTTCAGTGCTTCACGCAGGCTGTCCATCAGCGCCAGGTAGCTGTCGCAGGCTTCGGCCTGGCCCGGATCGATCCACTGGATGTGGTCACCACGAATCCCCTCGCGAACTTCCGATGACGGGCCTCGGCCTACGGCGGCCGGGGCCAGTTCACCCTCGGCTGCACGTTTACGGCACTCAGCCGCCAACGCCCGGGTCAGATCCAGAGGCAGGAAAATATTCTGCTGCGACCAGCCATGTGCAGCCAGGTCATCAACGATACGTAACAGCAGCGGGTGATCAGAGGGTATTTGCATGCCGCGCATAGTATTCCTGTGCCTGAAAATCCGACAGAGCCACGCAGCGGGTTGATACGAATTCTCGACAAGTACGGGTGCCACACGGAGAATAGTCGCCTGCCGACAGGAGTCCCTATGCGCCGTTTGCTTTTTTCACTGTTGATGCTCTGTGCTTTGCCCGCTTGGGCAGACGGCCACGACCAGTTGTATAAAGTCGCCGGCTGGCCAGACCAACGTGCGCATTTCAACGACGCGCTCACGGCCGCACAACAACGCTACGAAAGCAGCCTGCCACCGGCCGTGTTTCAGGCGCTGGTGAATAACAGCAATCAGCGTTTCGCTCCCCAGTCCGTCGATCAGCGTGCCGAAGCGCAATTGCGCAAGAGCCTCGCTGATCCCAAACCGGCATTGGCCTTCTTTCAATCGCCCTTGGGCAAAAAAGTCGTAGCCGCCGAACTGCTGGCCACCCGTCGTGATCAACTGGCGAAAAACGCCAAGGGTCTGCCCAAGGTTCAGGCCAGCGATAGCCGTCAATTGATCATCGGCCACCTGGCCCAGGCCCTGCCCGCTCGCGAGGCGGGCGCTGAAGTGAGCCTGGCCATTGCCGGTGTCGCGGCCGACAGCCTGAGTTCAATGATTCCCGGCCTGTTGGGCGGTGGTCAGGCGCAGATGATGTTGAACGGTCAGCGTCAGCGTTTGATGGAACAGATCGGCAGCGACCTGAACAACACGCTGCTCTACGTGTATCGCGACCTGTCGGATGACGAACTGGAAGAATTCGCCACGTTTGCCGAGTCCACCGAGGGCCAGGCCTATTACCAGGCCGCACTGGCGGCAATTCGGGCGGGGTTGGCGGTGGGGCAGAATACTTCGAACCTCAGCCAATGATTTTTGCTGTCTGATCGACTTGCCCGCGATGGGGCCAAAACGGCCGCTATGAATTCCGGCCTTTGATCCGCTTGGTCAAAAACCCGAAACTACTCCTGCCGCAACACCAGCGTCTCATTCGCCAGATGATGCCGCGCCTCTGGCAACATCAACACCTGAGGCCGGTCGAACTTGGCCTTCAACACCCCAAGGTTATGCTCCCAATCCACCGTCATGTCTGCCTGCCCCTGCACGATCAGCGGCCTGCGCGGGCTGTTGGGTGCGGCTTCGATCTGCTTGATCCAGCGCGCCAATGCCCCCACCCAGGCCGTGGGCAGGCGTAACGGCTGCAAAGGATCAGCCTGCAGGAACGGCAAGAAATCAGGATCGTTGGAGTTCTCGCTGAAGCGCCGGGCGATGGCTTTGACGAAAGGCTTGAGCAGGTAATAACTGAGTTTGGACCAACCCCAGGCGCGAGGCCTGACCAGGGGTGACAACAGAATCACCTGCCCTTGAGCGGGACTGTTAGAGCCTTGATTGAGTACATGATCAATCACGATCGCCCCACCCGTGCTTTGCCCGCACAGGTGCCATGGCTGCGGCAGATCGATGGACAAGGCCTCGGCGAACAACCCTTCTAGCGTGTGCTGATACTCGGCGAATGCCTTGATGCTCGCCCGCTCGCCACTGGACAGACCATGCCCCGGCAGGTCGCAGGCGATTACGGCAAACCCCTGGTCCAGCGCCCACTCGATCACATGGCGGTAGAGTCCGGTGTGATCGTAGAAACCGTGGAACATGAACAACGTCGCCTTCGCCCGCTCCGGCCACCAGAACTGGCTGACCAATTCATAGCCATCGACCTCGAAACGCCCCAGCCCCCCACGCAGCGTACGCCCCGGAAAATCCAGGCCATAAAAACGCTGATACGCCATGGCCTCGGTCGACAACGGCTGCCCTTCGGCCAATGGCCGCAGGCTGGCGCGTAAATGATCGGGGGCAAACGTGGCTGACATGAACGATTCCAGAGCGGTAAACAGACTTTATAGGCCTGCGATATTCATCTGTCGCGGCAAGCATGGCAAGCTAGCCGACCTTCGAGGATTGAAACCCATGCGCCCGGCCTATCGCACCACACTGCTTGCCAGCCTGCTCGCCCTCGTGTGCGCCGGCATCCTGTGGGCCGCGTATGACTGGTTTCAAGGACGCTACTTGCGAGCCTTCAGCGAACACACCGCCGTATTTTCCGGTGACCCGCTGCGCCTGCCCGACGACCTCGCCGGCCCCGGCGCCATCCGGCTGGTGCACTTCTGGGACCCGGCCTGCCCGTGCAACGTCGGCAATCAACAACACCTGAGCGAACTGGTCGAGCGCTATGTACCGCAGGGCGTCGAGTTTTATGCAGTGCAAAAACCCGGCAGCCATGGCCAGTTACCCGCCACACTGAGCAGCCTGAAAACCATTACCGTCCTGCCGGGCTCCGAACAGATTCCCGCCAGCCCGGCCGTGGCGATCTGGGACCGCAACGGCAAACTGGCCTACTTCGGCCCGTACAGCGAAGGCCTGACCTGCAATTCGAACAACAGCTTCATCGAACCCATTCTGCAAGCACTGAGCGAAGGTCGCGCGGTGAACGCTACCCATACGCTGGCCATTGGTTGTTATTGCCCATGGCCCGTTGAAGTGAAGTAAGGCATTCCTGACTTTTGCAGGACCGCGATGCCCGGCACGGAAGGTCTGTGCTACATGTTGGCAGCCCACACGGGCGGCAAACCTATAAGAACAAGGAGTCACCATGAAACGCGTCCTGACCGTACTTGCCTTGCTGATTGTCGTGCTCGCCATCGGAGTCGGCGGGTATGTGTACAGCAAACAGCCGTCGCGTCAGGGCCTGGTCGAACTGCAAGGCCTGCAAGGTTCGGTGACCGTGCGTTACGACGAGCGTGGCGTGCCGCATATCCGCGCGGAAAACGAAGCCGACCTCTACCGCACCCTCGGCTATGTGCAAGCCCAGGACCGCTTGTTCCAGATGGAAGCCATGCGGCGCCTGGCCCGGGGTGAACTGGCCGAAATCCTCGGACCGAAACTGATCGAGACCGACAAACTCTTCCGCAGCCTGCGCATTCGTGAGCGGGCCGACAGCTACGTGGCGTCGCTGGATCGGCAGTCGCCGGCATGGAAGGCGCTGGAAGCGTACCTGGACGGCATCAATCAATATCAGGACACTCACGCCGCGCCCGCCGAGTTCGACGTGCTGGGCATCCACAAGCGTCCGTTCACGGCGCAAGACAGCATCAGCGTCGCCGGCTACATGGCATACAGCTTTGCCGCGGCGTTCCGCACCGAACCTTTGCTGACGTTCGTGCGCGACCAATTGGGCGCCGACTACCTGAACATCTTCGACCTCGACTGGCAGCCCAAAGGCGTGTTGGCCAAGGGGCATTCCAAACCTGCCCTGACACTGACAGCCAGTGACTGGAAAGACCTGAACGCCCTCGCCCGCCTGAGCGAACAAGCGCTGGCCGACAATGGCCTGCCCCAATTCGAAGGCAGCAACGCCTGGGTGATTTCCGGCAACCGCACCAAAAGCGCCAAACCGCTGCTGGCGGGCGACCCGCACATTCGCTTTTCAGTGCCCGCAGTCTGGTACGAGGCACAACTCTCGGCGCCGGGCTTTGAGCTGTACGGCCACCATCAGGCCTTGGTGCCGTTTGCCTTTCTCGGCCACAACCTGGACTTCGGCTGGAGCCTGACCATGTTCCAGAACGACGATCTGGACCTGATCGCCGAGAAGATCAACCCGGACAACCCTAACCAGGTCTGGTATCGCAGCAAGTGGGTGGACATGGTCAACACCGAACAGAAAATTGCCGTGAAGGGCCAGGAGCCGGTCACGCTGACCCTGCGTCAATCGCCCCATGGCCCGATCATCAATGATGCACTCGGCACCGCGGCGGGCAAGACGCCGGTGGCCATGTGGTGGGCGTTCCTTGAAACGCCAAACCCGATTCTCGAAGGTTTCTACCAGCTCAACCGCGCCGACACGCTGGCCAAGGCACGCGCCGCCGCCGCCAAGGTTCAGGCGCCGGGGTTGAACATTGTCTACGCCAACGCCAAGGGCGACATCGGCTGGTGGGCGGCGGCGCTGTTGCCCAAACGCCCGACCGGGGTGAAACCCGGCTTCATCCTCGACGGCAGCACCAATCAGGCGGACAAGGACGGCTTTTACCCGTTCAGCGCCAACCCGCAGGAAGAGAACCCGCCACGCGGCTATATCGTCTCAGCCAACTTCCAGCCGCTATCGCCGACCGGCACGGAGATCCCCGGTTACTACAACCTTGCCGATCGCGGCCAACAGCTCAATCGCCAGCTCAGTGACAAGAACGTGAAGTGGGACATCGACGCCAGCCAGAAGCTGCAACTGGGCACCACCACGGCGCACGGCCCGCGTCTATTGGCGCCGTTGTTGCCGGTACTGCGTGAAGTCGTCAGCGATCCCGCCGAACTGAAACTGGTGGAACAACTGGCGCAGTGGAAAGGCGATTACCCGCTGGATTCGACCAGCGCGACGCTGTTCAACCAGTTCCTGTTCAACCTGGCTGACGCGACGATGCACGATGAGTTGGGCAATGATTTCTTCGACACTTTGCTCTCGACCCGGGTGATCGACGCCGCGCTGCCACGTCTGGCCGCTACGCCTGATTCGCCGTGGTGGGACAACCGCAACACCCTCGGCAAGGAAACCCGCGCCGATACGGTCAAGGTGGCCTGGCAAGCGAGCATCACCCACCTCAAGACAACGCTGGGTGCGGATTCGGCTCAATGGCAGTGGGGCAAGGCGCACACCCTGACGCACGGCCATCCACTGGGCATGCAGAAGCCGTTGGACCTTATCTACAACGTCGGGCCGTTTGCGGCACCCGGCACGCATGAAGTGCCGAACAACCTCTCGGCCAAAATCGGCCCGGCGCCGTGGCCGGTGACTTACGGCCCGTCGACGCGACGCCTGGTCGACTTTGCCGACCCGGCCCACAGCCTGACCATCAACCCGGTCGGCCAGAGTGGTGTGCCGTTCGACAGCCACTACGATGACCAGGCGGAGGCGTATGTCGAAGGGGTTTATTACGAGGCGCACTTCAACGATGAAGAAGTCACGGCCAATACGCGCAGCACGTTGAAGTTCTTGCCGGCGCGGGCTGCGCCTTAGATTTTTGTTGTTTCGGCTGCCGTCATCGCGGGCAAGCCCGCTCCCACAAGTGACTGAGTTGTCCGCTCGAACGCGGTCCAATGTGGGAGCGGGCTTGCCCGCGATGAGGCCCTCACAAACGACAGAAATGCCTGCTCAAACCATCGCCGCAAAGTTCTGCCTGAACTGCTGCGGTGTCACCCCCAGCCTACGGTTGAACACGCTGCGCATGTGCTGGGCATCGCGAAATCCACATTGGTAGGCCACGGTTTTCAGTGGCGAATGGGTGCTTTCCAACAGCACCCGCGCCGCGTCCACCCTCGCCTGTTCGACAAATTCCGCCGGGGTGATTTTGGCTTCCTTGGCAAACACACGGGAAAAGTTGCGGGTGCTCATGTTGGCCGCATTCGCCAGGTCAGCGAGGGTCAGGTCGCCGGTGAGGTTCGCCAGCACGTAGAGCTGAACCAGCGCCACCGCCGACGTGGGTTCGGCGTGGGGCGTGAGGAACGGGCTGAACTGCGATTGCCCGCCTGAGCGCTGCGTGAATACCACCAGACGCTTGGCCACGTGCAGCGCGACTTCCGGCCCGTGATCCCCGGCCAGCAGGTACAACGACAGATCAATCCCCGCAGTGACCCCGGCCGAGGTGTAGAGCTCGCCGTCCTGCACGTACAAGCGATCCGCCTCGACCCGGGTCGACGGGCACAACTGTGCCAACGCGGCAGCATCGCTCCAATGGGTGGTCACGGTCCGCCCATCAAGCAGGCCGGCCCGCGCCAGCATGAACGCGCCATTGCAGATCGAACCAAAACGTTGCGCCCGCCCGCAGGCACCACGCAACCAGGCATCGAACACCGCACCGAAATCCAGGAATGGTAATTGCGGGCCGCCGGCCACCAGCAGCAGGTCATACGCCTCAAGCGCGTCGCTGAAATGCCGGTGAGCATTGAGCGACAAACCGTTGGAACACGGCATCATCCCATGCTCGACACCGATCACCTCCAACCGGTAATGGTCTTGCGGTTCGAGGAAGCGGTTGGCCTCGCAAAACACATCCATGGGACCGGTAACGTCCAGGGACTGAACGCCGGAGAAGACCACGATGGCTACGGTTTTACTCATGGCGGGAAACGCCCTCTAACTATGGCAAACACAAAACCTGTGGGAGCGAGCTTGCTCGCGATAGCGGACTTACATTCACCCTCTCTGGTGACTGATACACCGCCATCGCGAGCAAGCTCGCTCCCACATGGACCGTGCGCAACCTTCGATGTGATCAAACTTAGCCAATCCACGCGCAACAAGCGAGGTTGGCGCGATATGCAGGTTCATTGGCAAGGATCGCAGCCATGGATCGATTGTCCGGTTTTGAGTGGCGCAACAGACTTGTTCCATCAGCGCCGCCACGGCGTTGCCCACGAGGACAGCACCCATGAGCAGCATCATTGCCGGTATCAACATTCCCGACAGCGCATTGGCCAAGGCCACCACCGAATACATCCGCGATGTCGAGTCCGACTTGCTGTATCACCACTCGCGCCGGGTGTTTCTGTTCGGTGCGTTGAGCGGTGAACGCAAGCAACTGGCCTACGATCCGGAGTTGCTGTACGTCGGCGCGATGTTCCATGACCTGGGCCTGGTGGAAGGACATCGCAGCGATGACGAACGTTTTGAAGTCGACAGCGCCAATGCCGCCAAGGCATTCCTCAAGCCTTACGGGTTGAGCGACGACGATATCGAGCAAGTCTGGCTGTCGATTGCATTGCACACCACGCCGGGTGTGCCGCAACACTTGCGCCCGAATGTGGCGCTGGTGACCGCCGGGGTTGAAATGGATGTGCTGGGCATCGACTACGCGGCGTTTTCCACCGTGCAGCGTGAGGCGGTGGTGCATGCGCATCCACGGGGTGAAGGTTTCAAGGAATGCATCCTGTGTGCGTTCGCCAACGGCTTCAAGCACAAGCCGGATACTACGTTCGGCACGGTGAACGCCGATGTGCTGGTCGACAGCGAGGCGGGTTTCAAGCCGATGAACTTCGTCGAGATCATCCGCAAATCCCCTTGGTTGGCATGAAGCCACAGGGGATTTGGGTTACTGATCGTTCCCACGCTCTGCGTGGGAACGATCATCCGTAGATCAAGCCGCTTCCGGCGCCTGCGCGCGGCGTACGTCCGGTTGCTTCCAGGAGTCGGCAGCGCCTTCTTCGATGGCCTGCTGAATCGCACGCTTGCGGCTCTCTTCGGCACGACGGCTGAAGAACCAGACCAGGAACGTCATCAGCGATACCGCCAGCAAAATCAGGCTGGCCACGGCGTTGATCTCCGGTTTCACGCCCAGACGCACCGCCGAGAACACTTCCATTGGCAGGGTCGTGGAACCCGGCCCCGAGACGAAGCTCGCCAGCACCAGGTCATCCAGCGACAGCGCGAAAGACATCATGCCGCCGGCACCCAACGAGGGCGCGATCATCGGGATGGTGATCAGGAAGAACACCTTCCACGGCCTCGCACCAAGGTCCATGGCCGCCTCTTCGATGGACAAGTCCAACTCACGCAAACGCGCCGACACCACCACCGCCACATACGCCGCACAGAACGTAGTGTGGGCGATCCAGATAGTGACGATGCCGCGTTCCTGTGGCCAACCGATCATCTGCGCCATGGCCACGAACAGCAGCAACAGCGACAGACCGGTGATGACTTCGGGCATCACCAGCGGTGCGGTGACCAGGCCACCGAACAGCGTGCGACCTTTGAAGCGGGTGATACGGGTCAGGACGAACGCGGCCAATGTACCCAGCGCCACCGCCGCCACCGCCGTGTAGCAGGCGATTTCCAGCGAGCGCACCACCGAGCCCATCAACTGAGTGTTGTCCATCAACCCGACGTACCATTTGATCGACCAGCCGCCCCACACCGTCACCAGTTTTGAGGCGTTGAACGAGTAGATCACCAGGATCAGCATCGGCGCGTAGATGAACAGCAAACCCAGCACCAGCATCAAGCTTGAGAATCTGAAGCGCTTCATTCTTTGCCCTCCATTTCTTTGGCCTGACTGCGGTTGAACAGGATGATCGGCACAATCAGGATCGCCAGCATCACCACCGCCAGGGCTGACGCCACGGGCCAGTCACGGTTGTTGAAGAACTCTTGCCAAAGCACTTTACCGATCATCAGGGTTTCCGGGCCGCCGAGCAGTTCCGGGATCACGAACTCGCCCACCACCGGAATGAACACCAGCATGCAGCCAGCGACGATGCCGTTCTTGGACAGCGGAATGGTGATTTTCCAGAAGCTGTTGAAGGTGCTAGAACCCAGATCGGATGCGGCTTCCAGCAGGCTGTGGTCGTGTTTGACCAGGTTGGCGTAGAGCGGCAGGATCATGAATGGCAGATAGGAGTAAACGACACCAATATAGACGGCGAGGTTGGTGTTGAGGATCTGCAGCGGTTCGCTGATCCAGCCCATGCTCATCAGGAAACCATTGAGCAGACCGTTGTTGCTGAGGATGCCCATCCACGCGTAAACGCGGATCAGGATGGCGGTCCAGGTCGGCATCATGATCAGCAGCACGAGGACCGTTTGCAGCTCTTTACGGGCACTGGCAATGGCGTAGGCCATCGGGTACCCGATCAGCAAACAGAGGACGGTGCTGATCAGCGCCATCTTCAACGAGCCGAGGTAAGCGGCGATGTACAACTCGTCGCCCGCCAGCATGGCGTAGTTGCCGAGGTTGAGCAGCACCTGCAGCTTCTGGTCGACGAAGTTGTAGATTTCGGTGTACGGCGGAATGGCCACATCGGCTTCGGCGAAGCTGATCTTCAAGACGATGAAGAACGGCAGCATGAAGAACATGAACAGCCAGATGAACGGAACCCCGATGACCAGCTGACGGCCACCGGGAATTATTCGATTGAGGCGGCGTTTGAATTTGCGCATGTTCATGAGCGAAGTACCACGCCGCTGTCGTCTTCCCAATACACGTAAACCTGGTCACCCCAGGTTGGGCGCTGACCGCGGCGCTCGGCGTTGGCGACGAATGACTGGACGATCTTGCCGCTTGGCAGCTCGACGTAGAACACCGAGTGCCCGCCGAGGTAGGCGATGTCGTGCACTTTGCCGCTGGACCAGTTGTATTCGCAGGTCGGCTGCGTCGGCGTCACCAGCAGTTTTTCCGGACGGATCGCGTAGGTCACGGATTTGTCCTGCACCGAGGTACTGATGCCGTGGCCCACGTAGATCTGGCGATCCAGGTCCTTGCAGGTAATGGTCGCGTGACCTTCGGCGTCGTCGATCACTTCACCGTCGAAGATGTTGACGTTGCCGATGAATTCGCAGACCAGGCGACTGGTCGGGGTTTCGTAGATGTCGATCGGGCTGCCGATCTGGGCAATCCAGCCCAGGTGCATGATCGCGATGCGCTCGGCCATGGTCATGGCCTCTTCCTGGTCGTGGGTCACCATGACGCAGGTTACGCCGACGCGCTCGATGATCTCCACCAGCTCCAGTTGCATCTGCGAACGCAGCTTTTTATCCAGGGCGCCCATTGGCTCGTCGAGCAGCAACAGCTTCGGTCGCTTGGCCAGCGAGCGCGCCAGTGCCACACGCTGACGCTGGCCACCGGACAACTGATGCGGCTTGCGCTTGGCGTACTGGCTCATCTGCACGAGTTTGAGCATGTCGGCCACGCGCGCATCGACTTCGGCAGCAGGCAGCTTGTCCTGCTTGAGGCCGAAGGCGATGTTCTGCGCCACGGTCATGTGCGGGAACAAGGCGTAGGACTGGAACATCATGTTGATCGGCCGCTCGTACGGCGGCATGTCAGTGATGTCTACGCCGTCGAGGAAAATGCGCCCCTCCGTTGGTCGTTCGAAGCCAGCGAGCATGCGCAGCAACGTGGACTTGCCCGATCCCGAACCGCCGAGCAGGGCGAAAATTTCGCCTTTCTTGATTTCCAGGGACACATCGTCCACGGCAATCGTCTCGTCGAACTTTTTCGTGACCCGGTCGATTTTGACCAGCACCTGTTTAGGTGACTGGTCGCCCTCGAGGGCTTTCTTATAGGCGCCGGAGGCAACTGCCATTTACGAAACTCCCAGAAAAAAAGAGTGCAGTTCGCTCAAGGTGAGCCAACCTTGGATAGTTTGAGCCTTGAAGCTATTTACCCGTCTTGACCTTGGTCCAGCTGCGGGTCATCAAACGTTGAATATTCGGTGGTAATTCGACCGACACGTAGGTCTTGTCGAGGACTGCTTGCGGTGGATAAACCGACTCGTCTGTGCGGATGGACTGTTCCATCAGTTTGTCCGAAGCAGGGTTGGGATTCGCATAGCCAACAGAATCACTGACCTGTGCGATCACCTCGGGTTTCAACAAATAGTTGATGAACGCGTGGGCCTCTTTGGTGTTGGCCGAATCCTTGGGAATCGCCAGCATGTCGAACCACAGAGCGCCGCCTTCCTTGGGAATGGTGTAGACGATGTTCACGCCTTTCTTGGCTTCTTCCGCACGGTTGCGGGCCTGGAACATGTCGCCGGAGAAACCGATGGCGATGCAGATGTCGCCGTTGGCCAGGTCCGAGATGTACTTGGAGGAATGGAAGTAAGTCACGTACGGCCGCACGGCGAGCAACTTGGCGGTGGCCTTTTCATAATCCTTGGGATCAGTGCTGTTGGCGTTCAGGCCCATGTAGTTGAGCACGGTCGGCATCATTTCATCGGCCGAATCGAGAAACGCCACGCCGCAGCTGTGCAGTTTCTTGATGTTCTCCGGCTCGAACAGCACGCTCCATGAATCGATCGTGTCGACGCCCAGCACGGCTTTGATCTTGTCGACGTTGTAACCGATGCCATTGGTGCCCCACAGGTACGGCACCGCGTACTGGTTGCCCGGATCGTTCTGCTCCAGGCGCTTGAGCAGCACCGGGTCGAGGTTGGAATAGTTAGTCAGCTTCGACTTGTCGAGTTTCTGGAAGGCGCCCGCCTTGATCTGCTTGCCAAGGAAGTGGTTGGACGGCACGACCACGTCGTAACCGGTACGCCCGGCCAGCAACTTGCCTTCCAGGGTTTCGTTGGAGTCGAAGACGTCATAGACCGGCTTGATGCCGGTCTCTTTCTGGAAGTCCGCCAGGGTGGTCGGACCGATGTAGTCCGACCAATTATAAATATGCACAGTGCCGGCGGCCTGGACACTGACGGCAAGTGTCAGTCCGGCGCCAGCCAGCAAGGCATTGCGAAACAAAGAAAAAATAGGCAAGTGGAGGTCCTCTAAAATTAGTTGGGCCCAAGTTGCCCCGCGTTACATGACAACCGTGGTTGCCCAGCAACAAAACCGGCGCGCAACTTACCCTCGAAAAACCGTTCCAGCAAAACTTTTATGCAGATACCTGTAGCAGCTGCCGAAGGCAGCGTTAAGGTCCGAAGGACCTTCCCGCGTTTTCAACAGCACAACTGCTTCGCAGTTGGACGCAGCCTGCGGCAGCTGCTACAGGGTTTTACGGCTTATTTACCCGATTTGATCTTGGTCCAGCTGCGAGTCAGGATCCGCTGGGTCGCGGCCGGCAAGTCGGCAATCGCGTACAGCTTGGCCAGCACGTCCGCTGGCGGGTAGATGCCTGGATCGGCGGTGATGTCTTTATCCACCAGTGGCGTGGCAGCCGCGTTACCGTTCGGGAAGCGCACGGCGTTGGTGATTTCAGCCATGATTTCCGGCTTCTGCAGGAAGGTCATGAACTTGTAGGCGCCTTCGACGTTCTCGGCATCTTTAGGGATGGCGACCATGTCGTAGAAGCTGCCAGCACCTTCTTTGGGAATGTTGTAGCTGACTTTGACCTTGTCACCGGCTTCAGCCGCGCGGGACTTGGCCTGGTAGATGTCACCCGAATAGCCCACAGCTACGCAGATGTTGCCATTGGCAAGGTCGGAGATGTACTTGGACGAGTGGAAGTAGGCGATCGAAGGACGGACCTTCATGATCAGCGCTTCAGCCTTGTCGATGTCTTCTTTCTTCTGGCTGTCGGTTGGCAGGCCCAGGTAGTGCAACGCCACCGGAATCATCTCGGTTGGCGAATCCAGCAAGCTGATACCGCAGGACTTCAGCTTGGCGGCGTTTTCAGGTTTGAAGATCAGGTCCCAGGAATCGACCGGTGCGTCGGCACCCAGTGCAGCCTTGACCTTCTCGGCGTTGTAGCCAATGCCGATCGAGCCCCACATGTACGGGAAGGCGTGTTCGTTACCCGGGTCGCTCACCGATACCGCCTTGAGCAGGTCGGTGTTCAGGTTTTTCCAGTTAGGCAGCTTGGACTTGTCCAGCTTCTGGTAGACACCGGCCTTGATTTGCTTGGCCAGGAAGTTGTTCGACGGTACGACGATGTCGTAACCGGATTTGCCGGCCAGCAACTTGGCTTCAAGTGTTTCGTTGCTGTCGAACACGTCGTAGACGACTTTGATCCCCGACTCGTCTTCGAACTTCTTGATCGTGTCCGGTGCGATGTAATCGGACCAGTTGTACACGTGCAGTACTTTGTCATCGGCCTGAACCGCGCCCGCCATCAACCCCATCAACGACATGGCAAGGAGAGTCTTACCAGCGAGCTTTTTACCTAGTGCCTTCATGCGTAATGCTCCAAATTTTTCTTTTTTGAACCACTTGTTTTCAGCGACCGAACCCGGGCAACTGGAACCGCGGCTAGTCTGGCAAGATCCACATCAGTCTTTCAAGGAAAGGCCAGGCTTTCTGACAGCGCTGAGCGAAAGTAGCTGTTTTGATACAAACCCCAGCCACTTACGCTCAGAGCCTAGCACCTAGCCCTGCAACGCACTCAGGGTCAGGTCCAGACACTTGCGTGCCTTGGCCACCAACTCATCGATTTCAGCCGGTGTAATCACCAGTGGTGGAGCAATGATCATGGTGTCGCCCACGGCGCGCATGATCAGGCCGTTGTCGAAGCAGAACTGGCGGCAGATCATGCCGACGCCCTTGCCTTCGTAACGTTTGCGAGTGGCTTTGTCCTGAACCAGTTCAATGGCCCCCAACAGACCGACACCACGCACTTCTCCCACCAACGGGTGATCGTTCAGTTCCCGCAGACGTTTCTGCAAATAGGGTGCCGTTTCTGCATGAACACGCTCGATAATTTTTTCTTCGCGCAGGATGCGGATGTTTTCCAGCGCCACCGCAGCGGCCACCGGGTGACCGGAGTACGTGAAGCCGTGGTTGAAGTCGCCGCCTTCGTTCAGCACCTCGACCACTTCGTCACGCACGATCAGGCCACCCATGGGGATGTAGCCGGAGGTCAGGCCCTTGGCGATGGTCATCATGTCGGGCTTGAGGTCGTAGTAATCGGTACCGAACCACTCACCGGTGCGGCCAAAACCACAAATCACTTCGTCCGCCACGAACAGGATGTCGTACTTGGCGAGGATTTCCTTGATGCGCGGCCAGTAGGTGTCTGGCGGAATGATCACGCCACCGGCACCCTGGATCGGTTCGGCAATAAAGGCACCGACGTTATCCACGCCGATTTCCAGAATTTTCTCTTCCAGCTGATTCGCCGCCCAGACGCCGAACTCTTCAGGCGTCATGTCGCCGCCTTCAGTGAACCAGTACGGCTGTGCGATGTGGACAATGCCCGGGATCGGCAAGTCGCCTTGTTCGTGCATGTACGTCATGCCACCCAGGCTCGCGCCGGCCACGGTAGAACCGTGATAGCCGTTCTTGCGGCTGATGATGACTTTCTTTTTCGGCTGGCCTTTGATCGCCCAGTAGTGACGAACCATACGCAGCATGGTGTCGTTGCCTTCGGAGCCGGAGCCGGTGAAGAACACGTGGTTCATGCCTTCTGGCGCGATGTCGGCGATGGCCTTGGCCAGCTCCAGAACCGGCGGGT
Organism: Pseudomonas sp. S2_F03; assembly: GCF_054668335.1. NCBI lineage: Bacteria > Pseudomonadati > Pseudomonadota > Gammaproteobacteria > Pseudomonadales > Pseudomonadaceae > Pseudomonas > Pseudomonas sp. S2_F03. The sequence continues at coordinate 2,657,208 of NZ_CP162759.1, forward strand.
GAGCGGTCTGGAAGAACAGGTTGTAGTAAGGCAGTTCACGCATTTGCTTGCTGGCGGCATCGGCCAGTTCATCACGACCGTAACCGATCGCTACGCACCACAGGCCGGCCATGCCGTCGAGGATCTTGTTGCCTTCGCTGTCCCACAGGTAAACGCCCTTGGCGTTGGTGATGATCCGCGGGCCTTTCTCTTTCAGCTGCTTGAAATCACTGAACGGAGCCAGGTGGTGATCGTTGCTCAGGGTTTGCCATTCACGGGTTTGCGGATTGTTACTGGTCATACGAATCTCCTAAAAAATCAGGTGAAAGCGCCGCCCGACAACGACGGCGCCCGGCGTATCAGACGGCAAAGAGCAGGAATTCCCGTTCCCACGAACTGATCACGCGCTTGAAGTTTTCATGCTCGGCCCGCTTGACCGCGACGTAGCCAGTAATGAAATTTTTGCCCAGGTACTTCTCGATGGTTGAGCTGTTTTCCATGCGATCCAGCGCATCTTCAATGGTCAGCGGCAGGCGCAGGTTGCGGCGTTCATAGCCACGGCCCACCACCGGGGCACTCGGGTTGAGGCCTTCGACCATGCCGACGTAACCGCAGAGCAGGCTCGCGGCAATCGCCAGGTACGGGTTGGCATCGGCGCCCGGCAGACGGTTTTCCACCCGGCGGTTTTGCGGCCCGGCGTCCGGAACCCGCAGGCCCACGGTGCGGTTCTCTTCGCCCCACTCCACGTTCACCGGTGCCGAGGTGTCCGGCAGGAAGCGGCGGAACGAGTTGACGTTGGGCGCGAACAGCGGCAACAGCTCGGGAATGAGTTTCTGCAAGCCACCGATGTGGTGCAGGAACAACTGGCTCATGGTCCCGTCTTCATTGGAGAAGATGTTCTTGCCGGTCTCGATGTCGATGATGCTCTGGTGCAAGTGCATCGCACTGCCCGGTTCACCGGTCATGGGCTTGGCCATGAAGGTCGCCGCCACGTCGTGCTTGAGCGCGGCTTCGCGCATGGTGCGCTTGAACACCAGGATCTGGTCGGCCAGGGACAGGGCATCGCCGTGACGGAAGTTGATTTCCATCTGCGCCGTGCCGTCCTCATGGATCAACGTATCGAGGTCCAGCTCCTGCAGTTCGCACCAGTCGTAGACGTCTTCGAACAGCGGATCGAATTCGTTCGCCGCTTCGATCGAGAACGACTGACGACCGATTTCCGGACGCCCGGAACGGCCAATCGGCGGTTGTAGCGGGTAGTCGGGGTCGTCGCTGCGCTTGGTCAGGTAGAACTCCATTTCCGGCGCCACGATGGGCTGCCAGCCGCGGTCGGTATAGAGTTTGAGGACCTTCTTGAGCACGTTGCGCGGCGACAGCTCGATCGGGTTGCCTTGCTTGTCGTAGGTATCGTGGATTACCTGGGCAGTCGGCTCGATAGCCCACGGCACGAGGAATACGGCGTTCTGGTCGGGGCGGCAGATCATGTCGATGTCGGCCGGGTCGAGCAGTTCGTAATAGATGTCGTCTTCGACATAGTCGCCAGTCACGGTCTGCAACAGAACGCTTTCGGGCAGGCGCATGCCTTTTTCAGCAATGAACTTGTTGGTCGGCGAAATCTTGCCCCGGGTGATCCCGGTCAAGTCGGCGATCATGCATTCGACTTCTGTGATCTTGTGGTCTTTCAACCAATCGGTGAGCTGGTCGAGGTTGTTACTCATAAATGCCTCTAGGCTTTGAGTTTCCTGACTCTTGCAAGTCAGGCGATGTTTGACGCATCGGCGTCGCGTTGAAACAGGTGTCTGCGACAGGCTATCGTGTTTCTTGCGGACTGCGCGCCAACGGCCGGGCGTGCAGAATCACGAGCGGAACCCTGTGCGATAGCCAGGCCGCTATTGTGAATCGGTTCTATATTGAATGGAGTAACCGTAATGGGGGTGCCATCAGGACCGTCCAGAATATCGGACGCAGACCGATGAGCCGCCAGCGACCGCAGAGTCTTGAGCGGGCCCGAAGCCGATGAGGCTACGGCGCGGACGTAAGTGTCGCCACTGATGTGGTAAGCATGCAGACCAATCTGCCTAGAGCAGTTGGTGATGCCGATTATCGGCAGGCGAGACATGAAGCACCCCGGTATTATTGGTGTTATGGGTTTGAATCGAGCTTAGCCTTGTTCATTTTTTTACACAACACCCCCGTAAAAAATACAACACGCCCCGCTCAACCCCGCGTCGGCTAAAGCGTTCAAAGGCATAAAAACGCCCCAAAGTGCCTCAAAAAAGCCTTACGAGCGCTTTTTTAGGGCAAAAAAAGGCCTCGCTTGACTTCGGCATGCCGTTCGGGTTGACTGGAATCCGAAGAGATCAATGATTGATATTTTTAACAACAAAGGTGTTGCATCATGTCGGTACCCCCGCGTGCCGTTCAGCTTAACGAAGCGAACGCGTTCCTTAAGGAACATCCTGAGGTTCTGTACGTTGACCTTCTGATTGCGGATATGAATGGTGTGGTGCGCGGCAAGCGCATTGAACGCACCAGCCTCCACAAGGTTTACGAGAAAGGCATCAACCTGCCGGCCTCTCTATTTGCTCTGGATATCAATGGCTCGACGGTGGAAAGCACCGGCCTGGGCCTGGACATCGGTGATGCTGACCGAATCTGCTATCCAATCCCCGACACCCTGTGCAATGAGCCTTGGCAGAAACGCCCTACCGCGCAGCTGTTGATGACCATGCACGAACTCGAAGGTGACCCTTTCTTCGCGGATCCCCGTGAAGTGCTGCGTCAAGTCGTGACCAAGTTCGACGAGATGGGCCTGACCATCTGCGCCGCGTTCGAACTGGAGTTCTACCTGATCGACCAGGAAAACGTGAACGGCCGTCCACAGCCGCCACGCTCGCCGATCTCTGGCAAACGCCCGCATTCGACTCAGGTCTACCTGATCGACGACCTCGACGAATACGTCGATTGCCTCCAGGACATTCTGGAAGGTGCGAAAGAGCAAGGCATCCCTGCCGACGCGATCGTCAAGGAAAGTGCCCCGGCGCAATTCGAAGTGAACCTGCACCACGTGGCCGACCCGATCAAGGCCTGCGACTACGCGGTTCTGCTCAAGCGCCTGATCAAAAACATCGCCTACGACCATGAAATGGACACCACCTTCATGGCCAAGCCTTACCCGGGCCAGGCGGGCAACGGTCTGCACGTCCATATCTCGATTCTTGATAAAGACGGCAAAAACATTTTTGCCAGCGAGGATCCCGAGCAGAACGCCGCACTGCGTCACGCGATCGGCGGTGTGCTCGAGACCCTACCCGCGCAGATGGCTTTCCTCTGCCCGAACGTCAACTCCTACCGTCGTTTCGGCGCACAGTTCTACGTGCCGAACTCGCCGTGCTGGGGCCTGGACAACCGTACCGTGGCGATTCGCGTACCGACCGGCTCTTCCGATGCCGTACGTATCGAACACCGTGTTGCCGGCGCCGATGCCAACCCGTACCTGTTGATGGCTTCGGTCCTGGCAGGCGTGCACCACGGCCTGACCAACAAGATCGAGCCAGGCGCACCCGTAGAAGGCAACTCCTACGAGCAGAACGAGCAAAGCCTGCCGAACAACCTGCGCGATGCATTGCGCGAGCTGGACGACAGCGAAGTCATGGCCAAGTACATCGATCCGAAGTACATCGATATCTTCGTCGCGTGCAAAGAGAGCGAGCTGGAGGAGTTCGAACACTCCATCTCCGACCTTGAGTACAACTGGTACCTGCATACCGTGTAAGCGGTTGCAGTAAAAACGAACGCCGCCGGCCTTAGCGCCTGCGGCGTTTTTTATGCCCTCACCCAACGCTGCTTGTCAGCATCCGACAATCTCCAAGAAAGAACCTACAGACGTATCAACATTTGAATCTCAAACTTTGGGGCGCGGGCACTGTCCGACATCCCACTTGAATTGAGAGCCATTGAAATTGAAAAAACACCTTCTGGGCGTAGCCCTTTCACTGATCGGTACCGGCTTGTGCACCTCTGCCCTGGCCCGTAACGATCACACCTCCACCTGGTCTTACAGCGACCACTCCGGGCCGGAACACTGGAGCAACCTCAACAGCGACTACAAACTCTGCTCAACCGGCAAGGCGCAGTCACCTATCGACATCAGCAATGCGGTCAAGGCCAGCCTGGCGCCCCTGACATTCACCTATCGAGCAAGCCCGGTAACGGTCCTGAACAACGGCCATACCATTCAAGTGTCGCCAACGGACGCCGGCGGGATCACCTTGCCTTCCGGCGACTTCTCACTGGTGCAGTTGCACTTTCATACGCCCAGCGAGGAAAAAATCCAGGGCCGCGCCTACCCGCTCGATGCGCATTTCGTACATCGCAATGCGGCCGGCGAGTTAGCGGTGGTCGCCCTGTTGTTTGAAGAAGGTGCCTTCAACCCTGCACTGGAACCCATTCTCGCGGCAATGCCCAAGGAAGCAGGCGGCATGACGAAGCTGGAGATGCAAGACATCGCCGATCTGCTGCCGACCACCCGCCATTACTATTCCTACATGGGTTCTCTGACCACACCGCCGTGCAGCGAAGGGGTGCGCTGGCATGTCCTGACCCAACCGGTGCAATTGTCCCACGCCCAGTTGCAGGCTTTTCAGGCGTTGTACCCGATGAACGCACGCCCTGTTCAGCCCTTGAATGACCGAACCGTGAACGTCGGCGGCTGACCTTCCTTCTCCTGCCAGCCGGGCAGCGGTGCCCATACAGACAAGGTGTCAGTCGCCTCGTACAATGCCCGCTGCCCCCGCAGGAGACTTCGATGACCCGACTCGCCACCCCACGCAAACCCCGCGCCCGCAGCCAGGCGCGGATCGATACGATCCTCGATGCCGCCCGCACACTGCTGGCCGCCGAGGGCGTGGCCAGTCTGTCGATCTACAGTGTCGCCGAACGTGCGCAGATCCCACCCTCTTCCGTCTACCACTTTTTCGCCAGCGTACCGGCGCTGCTCGAAGCCTTGACGGCCGACGTCCACGCCGCGTTCCGCGCATGCCTGCAAGCCCCCATCGATCATGCGTCCCTCAACAGCTGGCGCGATTTGTCGCGACTGGTGGAACAACGCATGCTCGCGATCTACAGCGAGGATGCCGCCGCTCGCCAATTGATCCTCGCGCAGCATGGCCTTACCGAGGTCACCCAGGCTGACCGCCAGCACGACATCGAACTGGGCGACTTGATGCACAAACTCTTCGATCATCACTTCGAACTGCCGAAGTTGCCCACGGACGTCGACGTGTTTGCGCTGGCCATGGAGCTTGGCGACCGCGTCTACGCACGCTCGGTGCAACAACACGAGCAGATCACGCCACGCATGGCCGAAGAAGGCATGCGCGTATTTGATGCCTATCTGGGCCTGTACCTGCCGCCGTACCTGGCCAGGCGCGACGTATAACGCAACGAGGTGTTCTGCTCATGGCGCACATACCCGACAACTACCTTGGCGTGTGGAAACGACGCCTGATCTCCTTCCAGTCCGGGCGCACCGACAGCGAAACGGCGGTGTACTGGCTGCAAACCCCACGCCTGTTTGCCGACCTGCGCATCCCGCCGGCCACGCTCGCAGCGCTGCCCCTGGAACAATTGAATCACGCGGACCTGTTGACCTTGAGCGAACAAAAGGGCTTCGCCGGTGTGACCGAGGTCGAAGGTGACATTTGCCAGTGGCATCGCAAACTCGACTATCAACCTGCCAGCGCCGAGCAGGACATCGGACACATGCACTTTGAAACCAGTGAGCGCCTGATCGAAACCGCCCTGGACGATGACTACTACGAAATCTGGGAGCGACTGCCCGACTCTCGCGGCATCTGTCGCGGTCAGTGGTTGCAGGCAGCCGATGATCCAGTGCGAGTTGCCTGCCTGGTGTTGGCCGGCGATTACTTTCTGTTTGCCGCCAGCCGGATTGTCGCGCTGGCACCCGGCGGTCATTTGCGTGAGCACATGAGCGCTGCGGCAGCACACGAACTGCTCACGACTGAATTGTCCTTTGGTCGTCACCAGGGCGGGCAAACCCCGTGGCAGATCGACTATTCCACGTTGCCCGCGCTAACCGGCCAGCCCTTGTTGCCGGCAGACATCGACCCCAATGCGCAGGCGCTATTCAGCGACCCGCGCGTGCTGTCTTCGCTCGGCACTTATTCACCCGCTGCAGGTTGGCGCTGCGCCCCCGAGCCCTGACATAAAAAAACCCCGAAGGGCTCACACCCTCCGGGGTTGTTGTTTGCCCACGGGCTTACAACTTGGCGATCGACACTTCGGTGGATTTCACAAACGCGATCACTTCACTGCCGACCACCAGTTCCAGCTCTTTCACCGAGCGTGTGGTGATCACTGAAGTGACAATGCCGGAGGCGGTCTGCACGTCGATTTCCGACAGCACGTCACCCAGTACGATTTCCTTGATGGAGCCTTTGAACTGGTTGCGAACGTTGATGGCTTTGATAGTCATGAGGTCAATTCCTGTCGTTGAGTAAGACTTGGGTCAGTGCGCCCAGCGCAATTGCGTGGGCAAGGGTGAAACGGGTTCCGGTGCCGGCGGCTCACCGGGCAGTTCAAGTACGCGGTTGAGGACTTCAGTTTCCAGCGCCGCCAGCCGATGGGAGCCGCGAACCCGAGGCGCGGCAGCTCCACAAGCAGGTCGAGGCCGACTTCGCCTTCTTCGATCAGGATCACCCGATCAGCAATTGCCACCGCTTCACTGACGTCGTGCGTCACCAGCAACACGGTAAAGCCATGCTGCTGCCAGAGCCGTTCGATCAGTTGCTGCATTTCAATCCGGGTCAGGGCATCCAGCGCACCCAGCGGCTCGTCGAGCAACAGCAAACGCGGTTGATGGATCAGCGCGCGAGCCAGGGCCACACGTTGTTTCTGCCCACCGGACAACGCGGCCGGCCATTCGTTGGCACGGTCTGCCAGGCCGACCGATTCCAGCGCCTGAAGCGCTTGCGGCCGCCAGTTGCCCGTCAACCCGAGGCCGACGTTGTCGATGACCTTTTTCCACGGCAGCAAACGCGCTTCCTGGAACATCAGCCGTGTGTCTTCTCGCGCATCGCTCAGCGGTGCAGCGCCGGCCAGCAATTGACCACCGGTTGGCTGGTCGAGTCCGGCGAGCAGTCGCAGCAAGGTGCTTTTGCCGCAGCCACTGCGACCGACCACCGCGACGAACTGACCGGCCGGAATGTGCAGATCGATCTCACGCAGCACTTGCCGCGCGCCAAAGGTTTTTTGCAGCTTGCGCACTACCAGCGGAATCCCGCGCAGCAGGCGCGGAGGTTGTTGAGCCGTCATGCCGCACCTCCCTTGGCTACCTGATAAGCCGGATGCCAACGCAACCACACGCGCTCGAGTCCACGAGCCGCGAGGTCGGCCAGTTTGCCGAGCACCGCGTACAGAAGAATTGCCAGCACCACCACATCGGTCTGCAAAAACTCCCGGGCGTTCATCGCCAGGTAGCCGATGCCGGAACTCGCGGAGATGGTTTCCGCGACGATCAACGTCAGCCACATAAAGCCAAGGGCGAAACGCACCCCGACCAGAATCGAAGGCAGCGCGCCCGGCAGAATCACCTGACGGAACAGGCTGAAACCGGACAAGCCATAACTGCGTGCCATCTCCACCAGTGCCGGATCAACGTTGCGGATGCCGTGATAAGTGTTGAGGTAAATCGGGAACAAAGTGCCCAACGCCACCAGGAAAATCTTCGCCGACTCGTCAATACCGAACCACAAGATCACCAATGGAATCAGCGCCAGGTGCGGCACGTTACGGATCATCTGTACCGAACTGTCGAGCAGGCGTTCACCCCATTTCGACAAGCCGGTAATGAAGCCCAGCGCCAGACCGATGCCGCCACCAATGGTGAAGCCCAGCGCGGCGCGCCAGCCGCTGATTGCCAGGTGCGTCCAGATTTCGCCGCTGCGCACCAGGCTCACGCCGGCTTCAATCACCGCGATGGGGGCGGGCAGAATCCGCGTCGACAACCAGCCCGCCGACACCGACAACTGCCACACCGCCAGCAACAACACCGGCAACGCCCAAGGCGCGAAGCTGTGGATGATTTTCTTCATGACGCGCCTCAGCTTTGGGACGCGGCTTTGGGAAGAATGTCGTTGGCAACCATCTCGCCGAACGGGCTGACGTAACCGGCGCTTTTGGGCAACTCGGGACGTTCGACGTCCAGATGCGGGAACAGCAACTCGGCGACGCGGTATGACTCTTCCAGGTGTGGATAACCGGAGAAAATGAACGTATCGATGCCCAGTTCCGCGTACTCCTTCACACGGGCGGCCACGGTCGGACCGTCACCCACCAGCGCTGTCCCTGCACCGCCGCGCACCAGGCCGACACCGGCCCAGAGGTTGGGGCTGACTTCCAGATTGTCGCGGCTACCGCCATGCAGTGCGGCCATGCGCTGCTGGCCGACCGAATCGAAACGCGCCAGTGACGCCTGGGCCCGAGCGATGGTTTCGTCGTCCAGGTGAGAGATCAATTTATCGGCCGCTTGCCACGCTTCGGCGTTGGTTTCGCGAACGATCACATGCAGGCGAATGCCGAAGCGCACGGTGCGTCCGAGCTTCGCGGCTTTGGCGCGCACTTGTTCGATCTTCTCGGCCACGGCGGCCGGCGGCTCGCCCCAGGTCAGGACCATTTCCACTTGCTCTGCCGCGAGGTCTTGCGCCGCTTCCGACGAGCCGCCGAAGTACAGCGGCGGACGCGGTTGCTGGATCGGCGGATAGAGCAACTTCGCGCCTTTCACGCTGATGTGCTGACCGTCGTAATCAACGGTTTCGCCTTCCAGCACGCGACGCCAGATGCGGGTGAATTCCACCGAGGCCTGATAACGCTCTTCGTGACTGAGGAACAAACCGTCACCGGCCAGTTCTTCCGGATCGCCTCCGGTCACCAGGTTGAACAGCGCACGGCCGCCGGACAGACGATCCAGCGTCGCCGCCTGACGCGCCGCCACCGTCGGGGAAATGATCCCGGGGCGCAGGGCGACAAGGAATTTCAAACGCTGGGTCACCGGGATCAGCGACGCGGCCACCAGCCACGAGTCTTCGCAAGAACGACCGGTAGGAATCAGCACGCCGCCGAAACCCAGACGATCCGCCGCTTGCGCGACTTGTTGCAGGTAGCCGTGGTCGACGGCGCGAGCGCCTTCGGCGGTGCCAAGGTAATGGCCGTCGCCGTGGGTAGGCAGGAACCAGAAAATATTGAGGCTCATGGAGTGGTCTCCTAAGGGAATCGGATTACTGAGCTTTGGTTACTGAGCTTTGGGCAACAGTTGCCGGTGGCGTCCAGATCACGTCTTTGATACTCAACTGCTTCGGAATCAGCTTGAGCTGATAGAAGCTGTCGGCGATTTTCTGTTGGGCGGCGACGACTTCAGGTGTGAGGAATATCGCGCCGAAGCCTTGGCGCTTCATTGAGGTCAGGGTGATGTCCGCCGGCAGGCCGAGCAGTGGCGAAACCTGTTGGGTGACGTCTTCAGGATTGGCTTTGGCCCATTCACCGACGGCGCGCACTTCTTCGACGAGGGTCTTGATCACCTCGGGATTTTTCTGCGCATAAGGCTTGGTAGCCAGGTAGAACTGATGGTTGTCGACGATGCCTTGACCGTCGCGCAGGGTGTGCGCTTGCAGCTGCTGTTCGGCGGCAGCCTGGTACGGATCCCAGATGACCCAGGCGTCGACGCTGCCACGCTCGAATGCGGCGCGGGCATCGGCCGGTGGCAGGAACACGGTCTGGATGTCGGTGTATTTGAGGCCGGCGTCTTCAAGCGCGCGGACCAGCAGGTAGTGAACGTTGGAGCCCTTGTTGAGCACGACTTTCTTGCCCTTGAGGTCCTTCACCGATTTGATCGGCGAGTCCTTCGGCACCAGGATGGCTTCGGCGTGCGGTGCTGGAGGTTCATAGGCGACGTAGAGCAAGTCGGCACCGGCAGCCTGGGCAAATACTGGCGGGGTTTCACCCGTCACGCCAAAGTCGATGGAGCCGACGTTCAGGCCTTCGAGCAGTTGCGGGCCACCAGGGAATTCCGTCCATTGCACATCCACGCCTTGGGCGGCGAGGCGTTTTTCCAATGTGCCTTTGGCTTTGAGCAGCACCAGCGTGCCGTACTTTTGATAACCGATCCGAAGCGTCTCGGCTTGAGCTTGAGTAATGGCGCCGAAGGACACAGCCGCAACAAACAGAGCGACCAGACCACGACGCAAAATGACAGTGCGCATAGCGCTCTCCTTTTTGCTGTTGGGTTTTGGCTGCACCTGCTTGGCCGTTGGCGGCTGAGTAAGGTGAGTACTGCAATTTCGGGCGAGGTTTAAATGCTCCAGCGAGCACTCAACAAACGTTCATTCAACAGGTTCGGATCGAGCGGCTTGGGCCGTCTCGCCATGGCGCTGAGAAACTGTTCCAGCGCTTCGTTCAATCGTTGTTCAAGTTGCGGCGTCAATTGCGCCTGGGCGCTGCCTTCGCCGTAAGCGATCTGGCTGTCCTCGGCAAAAATCCCCTGCAGCATTTCCTGAGCTTTCAGCGCCGACAGCACCGGTTTGAGCGCGTAATCCACCGCCAGCATGTGGGCGATGCTGCCGCCGGTGGCCATTGGCAACACCACCTTGTGGCTCAGTGCGCGTTCGGGCAGCAAGTCCAGCACGGTTTTCAGTGCACCCGAGAACGACGCCTTGTAAACCGGTGTGGCAATCAGCAGGCCGTCGGCGTTTTCAATTTGTTGAAGCAGGTCAACAACCTTGGGGCTGTCGAAGCGTGCGTGCAGCAGGTCTTCGGCCGGGAAGTCGCGAACCTGGTAACTCACCACTTCCACCCCTTGCTCTTGCAACCAGCGCTTGGAGCGCTCCAGCAACACGCCGGAACGGGAGCGTTGGCTAGGACTGCCACCGAGTGAGACGACCAACATTCAAAAGATTCCTTGAGCGGTACTAGCGATTCGCGGCTTGCGATCTCGCTGTGATGGGAGTGACCTTAACAGGTGATTTATATATCCATAAATCATATTTATTCATTTGGTTATTCGATATGGAGATATATAAAAGACGGATTTCAAGGCATAAAAAAAAGGCCGTCGAAACGGCCTGAAAACCCTGCTTTGCGGTATTGGGTGATCGTTCCCACGCTCTGCGTGGGAATGCAGCCCGTGACGCTCCGCGTCACTGGACGCGGAGCGTCCCTAGAGGCATTCCCACGCGGAGCGGGGGGAACGATCAACAACAAGACTTCAATGGTTACCTGTTCGGCTGCGGCGTCAGACGCAAGTACGGTTTCACCGCACGGTAGCCCTTGGGAAAGCGTTTGCTGATTTCATCTTCATCCTTGAGCGATGGCACGATCACCACGTCATCACCGTCCTGCCAGTTGGCCGGGGTGGCGACTTTGTAGTTGTCGGTGAGCTGCAGCGAGTCGATCACCCGCAGGATTTCGTGGAAATTTCGACCGGTACTCGCCGGGTAGGTGATGGTCAGCCGAATTTTTTTGTTCGGGTCGATCACGAACAGCGAGCGCACAGTCAGGGTGTCGTTGGCGTTTGGGTGGATCAGGTCGTAAAGGTCCGACACCTTGCGGTCGGCGTCGGCGAGGATCGGAAAGTTGACGAGCGTGTTCTGGGTTTCGTTGATGTCTTCGATCCACCGGTGGTGCGAGTCCACCGGATCAACCGACAGGGCGATGGCTTTCACGCCACGCTCGGCAAACGCCTCCTTGAGCCTGGCGGTAAACCCCAGCTCCGTGGTGCACACCGGGGTGAAGTCTGCCGGATGGGAAAACAGCACGCCCCAGCTATCGCCCAACCATTCGTGGAAACGGAGGGTGCCGGCGCTGGAATCCTGTTCAAAGTCGGGGGCGATGTCGCCCAGTCTGAGGCTCATGGTGCTGCTCCTGATGAGTGCGTGTTGAGCTCAACTGTGCCTGCATTTCTCAATGATTAAAAAGAATAAATATCGATTTATTTAGACCATAAACGAATATTAAATATCTGTTCACTGGACCTGTGCAGGTAACACACCGAACATCGCCCACAAGGTTCGAGAAGGCCTTGAGTGCTGCAAAAGAGGGGAATTTCAAGGCGGGATTACGGGGGTGACTCCGCCTTGAAACGCAAAAGCCCCGCCGGGCGAGATGCCGGGCGGGGCTTTTTTTGTCTCGGTTACGCGAGCGCTATTACAACAGCGGGATCGAGTAGCTGACGATCAGGCGGTTTTCATCCTGAGTGCGAGTGCTCGGCAGGTCGGTACGCCACATAGCGTTTTTCCAGGCCAGGCCAAGGTTTTTCAGCGGGCCTTCCTGGACCACATAGGCAACGTTCAGATCGCGTTCCCACTCGGAAGCGCCGTTAGCGGCCACGCCACCTTTAGCGTTAACGGTGTCGATGTCATCGCCGTGCAGGTAAACCATACCTGCCGTCAGGCCAGGTACGCCGACCTTGGCAAAGTCGAACGAGTAGCGTGCTTGCCAGGTTTTCTCGCCAGCACGGGCGAATTTCTGGATTTGCGAGTCGGTGATGATGTAGGCCGACGAACCGTCACCCTGGTTCAGCCAAGGGAAGTCGCTGCTACCGTTGCTGACCTGGTAACCGCCACCAAAGGTGTGACCGGCAACGGAGTACAGGAACAGGCCGCTGTACAGGTTGTTGTCGATCTTGCCTTTACCGTTTGGCGCGTTGTAATTGCCAGTGCTGTAGTACAGCGGGTCGTGGCCGTTTGCGCCGTCATCAGAGCTGTTGAAGTAACGGAAGTCCGACTTCAACACACCCGGGCCGATTGCCCAGTTGTGCAACAGACCCACGAAGTGTTGCTGGTAGAACTCTTCCAGGTTGCCGTAGTAGTACTGGGCCGTCAGGTCCTTGGTGATTTTGTAGTCACCACCGGCATAGTAAAACTTGTTGCTGTCGCGGAATTTGGTACCACGCGTGTTCGCGCCCGAAATCGACATCTGTTCGTTGTTGCTGGAGTTACGACCTTTAACGGCTTCGATCTGACCACCGATCAGCGTCAGGTCTTTGATGTCACCGGAAGAGATCTGGCCACCCTGCCAGGTTTGTGGCAGCAGACGACCATCGTTGGTCACGATGACCGGCAGTTTTGGCTGCAAAGTACCCAGCTTCAGTTCGGTCTGAGAGACCTTGGCCTTGGCAGTCAGGCCCAGGCTGGAGAAGTCATCAACCGCTTCGCCATTGGACTTGCTTGGGAACACCGTGCCGCCGTAGGAGGTCGCCGTGGCGCCGTTGGTGCCGCCGCCCGAATCCAGCTTGACGCCCAGCAGGCCGATCGCGTCGATACCGAAGCCGACAGTGCCCTGGGTGTAACCGGAGATGAAGCGCAGATCAAAACCCTGGCCCCATTCTTCGTTTTTGTTCGGACCGGTACCGTCACGGTAGTCGGTGTTGATGTAGAAGTTACGCAGCCCCAGGGTGGCCTTGCTGTCTTCGATGAAACCGGCGGCGCCTGCCTGCTGCGCCAAAACCCCAACGGCCACAGCCATGGCCAAGGTGGACTTGTTCATTGTTTCGCTCCTCTCATTTTTTAATTCTTGTGTTCCTGGCCCTGAGTCGATTGCCCTGGGTCCAGAAAGCGCAATGTGTGCCGAAGCTTCTAGCCCGGTCGTTTTGGCCGCGCAGGATACAACGTCATAAAGCTAAAAAGAATTTCATCTTTATTTCTCATAGCTTCAAGGAATATGCCTGGGCAGCACAGAGTCGAGGTATCGGCTAAAAAGCCGAATCCTTAACCTGTTTGATTAACGGGGGAACATTGCTCGCTCCGAAACCCGTGACGAGTGCCGGACGGGCCTACTTTAGGTGAGCACAGTAAAAACTAAAAAGAATAAAAAATAATTGACTGCGGTCATTTTGGAATATGAGAAAGCAAAAAAAGCCTCGCCGGTAAGGGCGAGGCTTTTTTGTTTGCTCTGTCTCGTCCTGAATCAGGTTTACACCTGTTTCAGGAACCAGACGGCCTGTTACAAGAAGCTGTAGGTGTAGTTGAAGATCAGACGGGTCTGGTCTTGATCAAGGGTGCTGGTGTTGCCACGGTAGGTACCGTGACGCAGCGTCGTACCAAACCCTTTCAGTGCACCCGTTTGAATCACGTAGTCCACACGTGCGTCGGTCTCGTGCTCACTCAGGTCTTTACCAGTACCGTTGGTTGCCTTGATGTCCTGGCCATTCAAGTAAGAAATCGAAGCTTTCAAACCTGGGACGCCCAGGGAGGCGAAGTCATAGGAGTACTGACCGAACGTGGTGTTTTCACCGGCACGGATGAAGCTGCCCACTGTGGCATCGGTAAACGAGTAGAAGCTGGCGCCGCCAGCACCTTCTTGACGACCTTTGTCATCGATAAGGTTGCCTTGGTTCAGGAAAACAAAGCCGCCGTCATCGTTGACGCGCTGGTGACCCAGCAGGAATGCGTTGCCACCCAGGGTGTAGGTGAACATACCGCTCCAGGTCTTGTTATCGACCTCGCCCGGAGTCTTGGCGAATCCGTTGTTGTTGTTGAAGCGGTAGCCGACGTCGCCGTTCTTGCCATCAGAGCTGCTGTCGAAGTAGCGGAAATCCGACTTGAACGACTGCTTGGCATCGATCGTCCAGACGTGCACCAAGCCCAGGAAGTCCTGTTTGTAGTAATCCTGCAGATTCGCATGGTAGTACTGCAGGGTCAGGTCTTTGGTTACTTTCCAGTCAGCACCGGCGTAACGGAACTGGTTGCTGTCCTGAGTACCGCCCGCCACTGCCATGCCGGTGCTGTTGGAGGAGGCGCGGCCCGACGCGTGCTCTAGCTGACCCAGGTTGATGGTTACGTTGTCGATTTCCTTCGAGGAGATCGTGCCACCTTCAAAGGTTTGTGGCAGCAAACGGCTGTCGTTCGCGATCAGGATCGGCAGGTTGGGTGCCAGAGCGCCACCCAAATGGGCTTCGGTCTTCGAGAAGCGCGCCTTGACGTTGCCATCCAGACGGCTCCACTCGTCAGCCGCATGATCGCCGTCGCTAGGGAAGAACGAGTTAGCGTTACCCGTCGGGTGATGCCCTTTGCCACCGTCCAGGTGGATGCCAACGAGTGCCTGGGCATCGATACCGAAGCCGACAGTACCTTGGGTAAAACCGGACAGGTAATCGAACTTGAGACCTTCAGCGGTTTCTCGCTGACGGTTAGCAGCAGCATTGTTAGCAGGAGCGTTCAGACTTGAACGCACATCGGCGTCGTAGTACATGGTCCGGGAACTGACGGAAGCCTTGCTGTCTTCCAGGAAACCGGCGGCGCCTGCCTGCTGCGCCAAAACCCCTACGGCCACGGCCAGGGCCAAGGTGGACTTGTTCATTGTTAAACTCCTCTCGTTTCTAATTCTTGTGTTCCTGGCCCCGGTTCTTTGCCCGGGATCCTAAGATGCGCGATTAGCGCCAGACCGTGACCCACAAGTCAATCGTAACTATATGTGTCTACGACCATGGTCTAATCCCCCGTTTTTTGGTCCATGCAGGTCATGAGTTCGTCATAAACCTGAAAAGAACTACCTGAGCCTTTTCTCATACCGTTTAGGAATTAAGCTCTAAATGACTGATAAATCCCGGAATAGAGCCACCCACTCATAAGCTAATTCCTAAATGGTATTTATTAGCCGTTTTTTAGATCGTTTAGCGTTTGAAGCAATTCGGAAACAAACCCCCACCGAAAGGCGACGCCATGACGACCAAACGCGCACTATCCGGCTCAATTGTTACAGTTTGTGTATCGATGCTGTTTTCTCTTTCCACTCAGGCGGCCAACCTGACTGTTGGGTATCAAACCGGTATCGACCCCAGCAAAGTCCCCCAGGCCGATGGTCTGTACGAGCAAGCCATCGGCCAGAAAATCGACTGGCGCCGATTCAACAGCGGCCCCGAAGTGGTGACCGCCATCGCCTCCGGTGACGTGCAGATCGGCAACCTCGGCTCCAGCCCTTTGGCCGCAGCCGCCTCGCGCAACCTGCCGATTGTGGCGTTCATCGTGTCCGCCCAGATCAATGCGGCTGAAGCCCTCGTGGTGCGCAACGGCAGCGGCATCGAGAAACCACAAGATCTGATCGGCAAG
This sequence comes from Pseudomonas sp. S2_F03, assembly GCF_054668335.1. Lineage (NCBI taxonomy): Bacteria > Pseudomonadati > Pseudomonadota > Gammaproteobacteria > Pseudomonadales > Pseudomonadaceae > Pseudomonas > Pseudomonas sp. S2_F03. The sequence continues at coordinate 2,673,305 of NZ_CP162759.1, forward strand.
ACCATCGCCACACCGTTCGTTTCAACCTCTCACTACAGCTTGCTTGGCGCACTCAAGCACTGGGGCCTGGACGCCTCGAAAGTCAAAGTGGTCAATTTGCAGCCAGCGGAAATCGCGGCGGCGTGGAAGCGTGGTGATATTGATGGTGCGTTTGTCTGGTCCCCGGCGCTGGGGGAAATTCGCAAGACTGGCAAGACGCTGACCGATGCCGCGCAGGTCGGTCAGTGGGGGGCGCCGACCTTTGAGGTCTGGGTCGCGCGTAAGGATTACGCCGAGAAACACCCTGAGGTGGTGGCCAAATTTGCCAAAGTCACCCTGGATTCGTTCGCCGATTACGCCGCACATAAAGACAGCTGGACAGCCGACTCGGTGCCCGTGCAGAAAATCGCCAAACTGACCGGTGCCAACGCTGCCGACGTACCGGAGTTGCTGGCCGGCTCTGCATTCCCGGATGCCAAGGCCCAGCAGACCACCGCGCTACTGGAGGGCGGTACGGCCAAGGCGATTGGCGAAACGGCAAAGTTCTTGAAGGAGCAAGGGAAGGTTGAAACGGTGCTGCCGGATTATTCGGCGTATGTCAGTGCGAAGTTTGTGGCGCAGTAACGGATCGTTCCCACGCTCTGCGTGGGAACGATCATAAATTACAGGGTCTTTTCGAAGATCTTCGAATTACGCTGATAGTTATACAGCGACGCCCGCGCCGATGGCAGGCGCTCGACGCTGCTCGGCACAAACCCGCGCTCGCGGAACCAGTGAGCAGTCCGGGTGGTGAGCACGAACAACGTTTTCAAGCCCTGAGCCCGTGCGCGGGTTTCAATGCGCTCCAGCAGTTCATCCCCGCGACCGCCATGGCGATATTCCGGGTTCACTGCCAGACACGCCAGCTCCCCGGCGTCCGAATCAGCAATCTGGTACAGCGCCGCACAGGCGATGATCATCCCTTCGCGTTCAACCACGCTGAATTGCTCGATCTCACGCTCCAGCACCTCACGGGAACGACGCACCAGAATCCCCTGCTCTTCCAGCGGGCTGATCAGATCCAGCAAACCGCCGACGTCTTCGATCGCGGCTTCACGCACCACCTCGAATTGCTCCTGCGCCACCAGCGTACCGCCACCGTCGCGGGTGAACAGCTCGGTCAGCAACGCACCGTCTTCGGCGTAGCTGACGATGTGGCTGCGCGCGACGCCGCCCCGGCACGCTTCAGCGGCCGCATCCAACAGCTCGGCCTGATAGTTGCTGCCCAATCGCTGTAGATGCGCCGGCACTTGTTGCGGACGCAATTCGCGCACCAGTCGACCGTTTTCATCGATCAAACCCAGGTCCGCGCCGAACAGCAGCAGCTTGTCCGCGCCCAGATCGATGGCCGCGCGCGTAGCGACGTCCTCGCAGGCGAGGTTGAAGATTTCACCGGTCGGCGAGTAGCCCAAAGGAGACAGCAGCACGATGGAGCGCTCGTCCAGCAGGCGGTTGATACCTTTGCGGTCGACCCGGCGCACTTCGCCGGTGTGGTGATAATCAACGCCTTCCAGCACACCAATCGGCCGCGCGGTGACCAGGTTGCCGCTGGCCACCCGCAGGCGCGAGCCCTGCATCGGCGACGAGGCCATGTCCATGGACAGGCGCGCTTCAATGGCAATACGCAACTGGCCGACCGCATCGATCACGCACTCCAGCGTCGCGGCATCGGTGATGCGCATGCCGTGGTGGTAATGCGGGGTCAGCCCACGCGCGGCGAGGCGGGTTTCAATTTGCGGACGGGAACCATGAACCAGCACCAGTCGCACCCCCAGGCTGTGCAACAGCACCAGGTCGTGGACGATATTGCCGAAGTTCGGATGCTCCACCCCATCGCCTGGGAGCATGACGACGAACGTGCAATCGCGGTGGGCATTGATGTAAGGCGAAGCGTGACGAAGCCAATTAACGTAGTCGGGCATGAACCTGGGCCTGTAATAAATAGCAGCCAAAAAAAGGGCGAAACAAAAAATGCACAACGGGCTGATGGTTATCGTCGGAACAGGCTTGGCGACACGCGCGCTCTCCTCATGAATACGGGTTGGGACACTGGCAATTTATACGTCAAAACACAGAACCTGTGGGAGCGCTCAACCGGCTGGCATTGGGGCTGTCAGGCAGTAATGTTGAATCAACTGACGTAATAGATGCACCGTAGGCTGCAAACGTGACATTTCAAGGTATTCCCCCGGCTGGTGCGCGCAGGCGATATCACCCGGGCCGAGCACCAGTGTTTCGCAGCCAAGGCGCTGAAGATAAGGCGCTTCGGTGCCGAACGCCACTGCTTCGGCAACATGACCGGTGAGCTTTTCAGCGACGCGCACCAGTTCCGAGTCTTCGGCTTGTTCGAAGGGCGGCACCTCGGGGAACAGCGGCGCGTAATCGATCTTCACCTGATGGCGTTCGGCAACCGGTTGGAGCCGCTGCAAAATCTCCGCGCGCAGCGCCTTGGGGTCCATGCCCGGCAATGGCCGCAGATCGAACTCCAATGAACATTGCCCGCAAATGCGGTTGGGGTTGTCGCCGCCATGAATACAGCCGAAATTCAGTGTCGGCGTCGGTACGCCGAACTGCGGGTTACGAAACTCTCGTTGCCATAACAGGCGCAATCCCCGCAGTTCGCCAATCGCATCGTGCATCGCTTCAAGGGCGCTGTGGCCCAGGCGTGGATCAGAGGAATGGCCGCTCTGACCGAGGATGTCGATGCGTTCCATCATGATGCCTTTGTGCATGCGGATCGGCTTCAGGCCGGTCGGCTCGCCGATGACCGCAGCCCGGCCCAACGGGCGACCGGCCTGGGCCAGGGCGCGAGCACCGGACATCGAGCTTTCTTCGTCGCAGGTGGCGAGGATCATCAGCGGTTGTTTGAACGGCTGGTCGAGCAATGGCAGAACGGCTTCGATAGCGAGGGCGAAAAAGCCTTTCATGTCGCAGCTGCCCAGGCCCACCCAACGGCCGTCCACTTCAGTCAGTTTCAACGGGTCGGTTTGCCACAACGCGCCATCGAACGGCACGGTGTCGCTGTGACCGGCCAGCACCAGACCGCCTGGGCCGGAACCATAACTGGCCAGCAGATTGAACTTGCCGGGGCTGACCTGCTGGATGTCGCAGGCAAAACCCAAATCACCCAGCCACGTCGCCAGCAAATCGATCACCGGACGGTTGGTTTGATCCAGGCTCGGTTGGGTACAGCTGACGGAGGGTGCAGCGATCAGCGCAGCGAACTGATCTTTCATGGACGGCAAAGGCATCGCTGACTCCCAACTCCCGAAGTGAAGTCCATCATAGAACCATCCGGTGACAGGAATAAACCGTCGCGGCGCGTACCCGCTGCGAGTCCTGTACACTGCACGACCTTGGCAGCCACACATTCCCCCGGCTGCGCTCCCGATCCTGGATTTTCCGGCCATGCAGAAAGAAACCGAAATCAAGCTCCGCGTCAGCCGCGAAACCCTCGCTGCCCTGCGCGAGCACCCGCTCCTGAAAAAACGCAACAAAAGTGGCTGGGAACGCCGTGAGTTGATGAACCAGTACTTCGACACGCCAGAGCGCGACCTGGCCCGCGCCAAGGTTGCCCTGCGCCTGCGCCGCGACGGCGAGGAAGTGATCCAGACGCTCAAGACCCGTGGCCAGAGCGTCGCCGGTCTGTCCGAGCGCAATGAATACGACTGGAACCTGCCCAAAGCCAAGCTCGACCTGAAGAAACTCGACGGCGAATGCTGGCCCGAGGAACTGGCCGAGCTGGACAAGAAAACCCTCAAGCCGATCTTCACCACCGACTTCGTTCGCGAACGCGCTGAAATCGCCTGGGGCCGTGGCAAGACCAAAGTGGTCATCGAAGCCGCGCTGGACTTTGGCCATGTGATCGTCGGCAAGCAGAAAGAAGAAATCTGCGAGCTGGAACTCGAACTGCGTGAAGGCGAGCCGGCCGCGCTGCTGGAACTGGCCGCCGAACTGGCCGAGAAACTGGCGCTGATGCCGTGCGACATCAGCAAGGCCGAACGCGGCTATCGCCTGTACGACGCCAACAGCTATTCGTTGAGCTTGCCGGCGCCGCAGATCACCGCCGAAACCCTGCTGGACGATGCCTTCGCCGCATTGAGCTGGCATTTGCTGGGCAGCAGCCAGCGTCTGGCCGAGCAATATCGCTTCAACGGCCACTGGCGTCTGTTGCAGGACTGGGTTGAAAACCTCGCCGAACTGCGCGCATTGCTCAGCAGCCTGGGCCAGGCCGCTCCACGTCAATCGACCCACGATCTGCGCCTTGCGCTGGATGCGTTGCTGGAAGACTGGCGTCCGCTGGTACAAGCCGGTCTGGACGACGAAGACGTGCGCAAAGCGGCACCGGAGCAGTTCCTCGAAGAACTCGAAGACCCGCGCTGGGGCCTGTTCTCGCTGAACACCTCGCGCTGGTTGCTGGCCCGTACCTGGGCAGCCGATCGCAACGTGCGTGGCAATCGCCAGGGCGCCGCGCAACTGGGCAGTTGGTTGCCACGCCTGCTGGGTGAAGAAGCGACCTCCCTGCAATTGCAGCGTTACCAGCAACAGCCGGAAGATCTGGCCGAGCAATTGCCGCGCATCGAGCGTATCCAGTCCTGGTTGCACCATGCCCGTCACGTGCTGGACATCCCGGAAATGGATCGCCTGTACGGTGAATTGAAGCAACTTGCCCTGCTAGCTAACGAGCCGATCACCGATGAATCGCTGGATGCGCGCAAGCAGCAGGCGATTGCGGTTTATCAGAATCGAGCCTGGAAAATGCTGCTGCGTATGTAATACCGCCATCGCGGGCAAGCCTCGCTCCTACAGGTTTTGTGTCAAACCCAATTGGGAGACCGACTCGAATTCTGTAGGAGCAAGGCTTGCCCGCGATGAGGCCCGCCGGTTCACCTCAAAACCTCAGACCGGCAAACTCGTCGTGGATTTGATTTCAGATAACGCCACGATCGAGTTGACCTCCTGTATCCCCGGCACCATCGACAGTTTTTCAAAGAAAAATCGCTCGTACGCCTCAATGTCCGCCGTGACAATGCGCAGCAAAAAATCCACCGACCCCATCAGCACATAACACTCCAACACTTCGGGAAAGCCGCGAATCGCCTCGGTGAATTCGGTGAAGTTCGAGCGTCCGTGCGCGTTGAGTTTGATTTCAGCGAAGATCTGCGTGTTCAGGCCGATTTTCTTGCGGTCAAGCAAGGTCACCTGCCCACGAATGATCCCCTCCTCTTTCATCCGCTGAATCCGTCGCCAGCACGGCGACTGCGAGAGCCCCACCTGTTCGGCGATCTGTGCACTGGAAAGCGAAGCGTCCTCTTGCAGCAACGCGAGAATCTTGCGGTCGTAGCTATCCAACTCGCTTTGCATAGAAAAACCTTATATCGCTATTTTTATGAATTACACGATTCGATAAATCGCCAATAACCCCAATCATAGATAAGAAATGTCCGCAACCGAATGTAAAAATTCCTCCAGTGATTTTGGAGTCCGACCATGCCGCATCTAGAAGCCGTTCATACCCCGCCCACCCGTACCGATGTCTGGAACGCCAGCAACGCCCACTGCCGTGTTCATTATCAACTGCTGGCCGAAGCCGAACCGGATGTGCTGTGCCGGGCGCTCAATCTGTTCGCGTTGCAGTTTCTGACGCCGCAGCAGGTCAACGTACAGCGCCAGGACGATGTGCTGGCGATCGACCTCGTCATCGACGGTCTGAGTTGGCACCGCGCCCAAGTGATCGCGCACAAACTGCGTAACCTGATCAGCGTCTGCTCGGTCGACGTGCAGCCGGAGGATGCGACGTGGGATGAGCCGTCCCAGGCGATGGGCTGAAAAACCTCGACACGGCTTTGTCCAGTAGTGGCCCAACGGTCGACGGGTCCACGACTATCCTTGGCGGACTGTTGTTCATGAGGAGCCCGCATGTCCGTTCAACTTGCCTTTCAGGACCGCTGGCTGGATCTCAATGATTTGCTGCGCGAACTGGTCGCCCAAGGCTTTATCAGTCAGGACTCGGCCGAGAACGCGCTAAACGCCCGACGCCGCCACGCCGCCAATGGCCAGATACACCCGCTGGAATTCATTGCCGGCCAACACCTCGACGATCTCAGCCGTCCCGGCAAGCACCTGGACCTGGAAAGCCTGACCTTGTGGCTGGCGCAACAGGCCGGCCAGCCTTACTTGCGTATCGATCCGCTGAAGATCAACGTCGCGGCCATCACGCCGCTGATGTCCTACGCCTTTGCCCAGCGCCACAAGATTCTCGCGGTGTCCATCGACCGCGACGCGGTGACCGTGGCCAGCGCCCAGCCTTACGTCAGCGGCTGGGAAGCCGACCTGACCCACGTGTTGAAGCTGCCGATCAAACGGGTCGTGGCCAACCCGGTCGACATCCAGCGCTTCAGCGTGGAGTTTTTTCGCCTGGCCAAATCGGTCAGCGGTGCGAGCAACGCCGAACAGCAGACCTCGACCCTGGGCAACTTCGAACAACTGCTGAACCTCGGCGCCAGCGACCAGGAGCCTGATGCCAACGACGCGCACATCGTCAACATCGTCGACTGGCTGTTCCAGTACGCCTTCCAGCAACGCGCCAGTGATATCCACATCGAACCCCGGCGCGAGCAAGGCACGGTGCGTTTTCGCATCGACGGTGTGTTGCACAACGTCTATCAATTCCCGCCACAGGTGACCATGGCCATCGTCAGTCGCCTGAAAAGCCTGGGGCGGATGAACGTCGCGGAAAAACGCAAACCCCAGGACGGCCGGGTGAAAACCAAGACCCCGGACGGCGGTGAAGTCGAATTGCGGCTGTCGACATTGCCGACCGCGTTCGGCGAAAAAATGGTCATGCGAATCTTCGACCCGGAAGTGCTGCTCAAGGATTTCGACCAGCTGGGTTTTTCCACCGAGGACCTGCGCCGCTGGCAGGACATGACCCGACAGCCCAACGGCATCATCCTGGTCACCGGGCCCACGGGTTCGGGCAAGACCACCACGCTGTACACCACGCTCAAGAAACTGGCGACGCCAGAGGTCAACCTCTGCACCATCGAAGACCCGATTGAAATGGTCGAGCCCGCGTTCAACCAGATGCAGGTCCAGCACAACATCGACCTGACCTTCGCGGCCGGCGTGCGCGCGTTGATGCGGCAAGACCCGGACATCATCATGATCGGCGAGATACGCGACCTCGAAACCGCCGAAATGGCGATTCAGGCGGCGCTCACCGGACACTTGGTGCTGTCGACGTTGCACACCAACGACGCACCGAGTGCGATCAGTCGCCTGCTGGAACTCGGCGTGCCGCACTACCTGATCAAAGCCACCGTGCTGGGCGTCATGGCCCAGCGCCTGGTGCGCACCTTGTGCTCCCATTGCAAGGCGCCGCTGACGTTGGAAGAAGAGGATTGGCAAACCCTGACCAAACCTTGGCAAGCCCCTCTGCCCACCAACGCCCAACGTGCCATCGGCTGTCTCGAATGCCGCGACACCGGTTATCGCGGCCGCGCCGGGGTGTACGAAATCATGCAACTGACGGACGGCGTCAAAGCGTTGATCAATCCCGACACCGACTTGCTGGCGATCCGGCGTCAGGCATTCAAGGAAGGCATGCGCAGCTTGCGGCTATCGGGGGCGCAGAAGGTCGCAGCGGGCTTGACCACGCTCGAAGAGGTATTACGAGTGACGCCACAGAGCGAACAAAAGTAAACGCGCCGCCACGGAACTCGATGGGGGGTTGGCTATCCAAGGCCGCAGTTAACCCAGTGGAGTCACCCATCATGCGTTTCAAACTTGCTGTCGCCACCGTCGCGCTGCTGTCTCTTCCCGTCGGTAGCGCGATGGCCGACGATAGCTTTTGGCAAAATGTCCTCACGTCCGGCGCAACCACCGGCACGTCCTACCTGACGTCCAGAGATCGCAAAATGGTCGTCGCTGCCCAGGACGATGCTGGCAGCTTCGTCGCCAGTGACGGCGGCATTCGTGGCCCTTACCTGGAAGCGGCGCTGCAGAAAGTCCGCGCCGACAACCCGGGCTTGCAGGCCACGGACATGGAACTGGCGAATGCGATCCTGGCGAAGAACGCGGTCGCTGCGCAGTAAGTTCGAAGGTACAAAAAATGCCGCTCAGTTGAGCGGCATTTTTTTGCCCGACACAAATCCCCTGTAGGAGCACGGCTTGCCGGCGATGGCGTCCTTAAGATCACCATCGCCGGCAAGCCGTGCTCCTACAGGGGTTAGGTGTACCGCGAGATCTCAGCGGTAATCATCCACCGGCACACACGCGCAGAACAGATTCCGGTCGCCATAGACGTTATCGACCCGGTTCACCACCGGCCAATACTTATGCGCCTTGGTGTGCGCATCTGGCGTCACGGCTTGCTCGATGCTGTAGGGCCGCTCCCAGATGCCAGTGATGTCTGCCAGCGTGTGCGGTGAACGTTTCAGCGGGTTGTCCTCGGCCGGCCAATTGCCTTGTTCCACCTCGCTGATTTCTGCGCGGATGCTCAGCATCGCTCCGATAAACCGGTCCAGCTCGGCCTTCGATTCACTTTCGGTCGGCTCGACCATCAGTGTCCCCGGCACCGGAAACGACATCGTTGGCGCATGGAACCCATAATCCATCAGGCGCTTGGCAACGTCCTCTTCACTGATGCCGGTCAGCGTCTTCAGCGGTCGCAGATCAAGGATGCATTCATGAGCCACCCGGCCATTGCGGCCGGTGTAGAGCACCGGGAACGCACCGGATAAATGCTGGGCCAGGTAATTTGCCGCGAGGATCGCCACTTCACTGGCGTCCGCCAACTGTGGCCCCATCATCGCAATGTACATCCAGCTGATCGGCAGGATGCTCGCGCTGCCCCAAGGCGCCGCGCTCACCGCGCCGTTCTGCGGTAAAGGTCCGTCGATGGGCACCACCGGGTGATTGGCCACGAACGGCGCCAGGTGCGCCCGCACACCAATCGGCCCCATGCCCGGGCCGCCGCCGCCATGGGGAATGCAGAACGTCTTGTGCAAATTCATGTGCGACACATCGGCGCCAATGTCCGCCGGGCGTGCCAGGCCAACCTGTGCATTGAGGTTGGCGCCGTCCATGTACACCTGACCGCCGTGGCTGTGGATAACTTCACAGATCTCACTGATGCCTTCCTCGTAGACGCCGTGGGTCGAGGGATACGTCGCCATCAGGCACGCGAGTTTGTCCCCTGCCTCCGACGCTTTTGCCTTGAGGTCATCCAGATCGACGTTGCCGGCTTCGTCGCACTCGACAATGACCACGCGCATCCCGGCCATCTGCGCCGACGCCGGGTTGGTGCCGTGGGCCGAGGACGGAATCAGGCAGAGATCCCGCGCCCCTTGATGACGACTCTCGTGGTATTTGCGGATCGCCAGCAACCCGGCGTACTCGCCCTGGGCGCCGGAGTTGGGTTGCATGCAAATCGCATCGAAACCGGTGATTGCGCAGAGCCAGCGCTCCAGCTCTTCGATCATCAGCGAATACCCCGCAGCCTGCTCTTTGGGCACGAACGGGTGCAAGTTGGCGAACTGCGGCCAGGTGATGGGGATCATTTCGCTGGTGGCGTTGAGCTTCATGGTGCAGGAGCCCAACGGAATCATCGACTGGTTGAGGGCGAGGTCTTTGTTCTCCAGTTGCTTGAGGTAACGCAGCATCTCGGTTTCGCTGTGGTGTGCATTGAACACGGGGTGGCGCAGATAAGGTGAAGTGCGCTGCAGCCCGTCGGGCATGCCCGATTGCAGCGTTTCAGCGTCCAGTTCGTCGACACTCAGGCCATGATCGGCCCCCAGGAACACCGCGAACAACTGCGCGACGGTGGTTTCGTCAGAGGTTTCGTCAAGGCTCAACCCCAACAGCCCTCGCCCCAGGATGCGTAAATTGATCTGCGCCGCTTGAGCACTTTCGATGATCGCCGTCTGGGTCCCACCGACATCCAGGGTCAGGGTGTCGAAGAAGTGTGTGTTGAGGCGGCTGATGCCACGACGTTCGAGGCCGGCGGCGAGGATGCACGTCAAGCGGTGCACGCGCTGGGCAATGCGCTTGAGCCCCTCTGGACCGTGATAGACCGCGTAGAAACTGGCGATGTTGGCCAGCAATACTTGAGCGGTGCAAATATTCGAGTTGGCCTTCTCCCGGCGAATATGTTGCTCGCGGGTTTGCAGGGCCATGCGCAGGGCCACGTTGCCGCGGGCATCTTTGGACACGCCGATGATCCGCCCGGGAATCGCCCGTTTGTACTCATCGCGGCTGGCAAAGAACGCCGCGTGTGGCCCGCCGTAACCCATCGGCACGCCAAAACGCTGGGATGAGCCGAACACCACGTCGGCGCCCAACTCCCCCGGCGGTGTCAGTAACAACAGGCTCAGCAGATCAGTGGCGACACACGCCAGGGCTTGCTGTCCGTGCAGGTGATCGATCAGCGGCCGAAGATCGCGGATCTCGCCGTGGGTGTCGGGGTATTGCAGCAGGGCACCGAACACCTGGTGTTGTTTCAAGTTATCCACAGCGTCGATGATCAGTTCGAAGCCAAAGCCTTCGGCGCGGGTCTGCACCACCGAAATGGTCTGCGGATGGCAGTTCTGGTCGACGAAGAACAGATTGCTTTTGGACTTGGCGACACGCTTGGCCAGCGCCATGGCTTCCGCCGCTGCCGTTGCTTCATCCAGCAACGAAGCGTTGGCCAGCTCCAGGCCAGTCAGATCGATGGTCAGTTGCTGGAAATTCAGCAGCGCTTCGAGTCGTCCTTGGGCGATCTCTGGCTGATAAGGCGTGTAGGCGGTGTACCAACCGGGGTTTTCCAGGACGTTGCGTAAAATAACCGTCGGCGTGAGGGTGCCGTGGTAGCCCATGCCGATCAGGCTGGTCCAGACCTGGTTCTGCTCGGCATAGCCACGCAGCTTGGCCAGTGCGGCTTGCTCGTCGAGGGCGGGCGGCAGGTCCAGCGCCCGGTTCAGACGGATGCCCGGCGGCACCGTCTGCTCAATCAGCTCGACCCGGCTGCCGAGGCCGAGGCTGTCGAGCATCGCCTGCTGCTCGGCGGCATCGGGCCCGAGGTGGCGGCGCAGAAAGGCATTGGGGTCGCGTAACTGGCTCAAGGACGGCAACTGGGACATGACGGGCTCTCTCTTGACTGGCGCTCAGCGTCGATGCAACACGGTCAAACCAGCATAGCAGCGGATATCCGGGCGGATGGCTTGGCGCCGCGACCATTGCGGATCATCATGCACGCCATCTGCCTAATGACTGCTGATCAGGTGCCTGTATTCATGAACCAACTGCCGTTCCTGCCGTTTTCCAAACCCACCATCGATGAAGCGACGATTGCCGCGGTCGGCGACGTGTTGCGCTCGGGCTGGATTACCAGCGGCCCGAAGGTCCAGGCCTTTGAGCAACAACTCTCGGAGTATTTCGGTGGGCGCCCGGTACTCACCTTCAACTCTGGCACCTGCACCATGGAAATCGCCTTGCGCATTGCCGGTGTCGGGCCAGGTGATGAAGTGATCACCACGCCGATTTCCTGGGTGGCCACCGCCAACGTGATTCTGGAAGTCGGCGCCACCCCGGTGTTTGCCGACATTGACCCGATCACCCGCAACATCGACCTGGCTCAGCTCGAAGCCGCCATCACCCCACGTACCAAAGCCATCCTTCCGGTGTATCTCGCCGGGCTGCCGGTGGACATGACACACCTGTACGCACTGGCGAAAAAGTACAACCTTCGGGTGTTGGAAGACGCGGCCCAGGCGTTGGGCTCCAGTTGGAACGGCCAGCGCATTGGCTCGACCGGGGATTTGGTGTCGTTCAGTTTCCAGGCGAACAAAAACGTGACCTCGTCAGAGGGCGGTTGCCTGGTGCTGAACAACGGTGAGGAAGTTCGACTGGCGCAGAAGTACCGCTTGCAGGGCGTCACCCGCAGTGGTTTCGATGGCCTGGATGTCGATGTGCTGGGCGGAAAATTCAACATGACCGACGTCGCAGCGGCCATCGGCCTTGGGCAATTTGCTCACATTGAAGCCATCACCGCCCATCGCCGTGAACTGGCCAGGCACTATTTCGCCTGCTTTGGCGAGGATTTCGAGTCGGTGTACGGGGCTCAATTGCCCCCGGCGGATTTCGAGAACAGTAACTGGCACTTGTTCCAGCTGGTATTGCCGGAGCGCGGGGATGGCAAGCCGGCGCGGGCTACCTTCATGGAGCAGATGCAGGCGCTGGGGGTCGGCATCGGCTATCACTACCCGCCGATTCATTTGCTGAGTCTTTACCGCGAGCGCGGTTTCAAGGAGGGCATGTTCCCGGTCGCCGAGCGGGTCGGACGCCTGATTGTCTCACTGCCGATGTTCACGGCCATGAGCAAAGCGGACGTCGAGCGTTCGGTGGCGGCGGTAAAAGCTGTTCTAAAGCCTTGAACCGTTCCTTGTAGGCGCATGGCTTGCCCGCGATGGCGTTTTCGAAAACGCCATCGCAGGCAAGCCATGCTCCTGCAAGAGCAACGTTATTCGCCGATGGCAGCCTTGTAGCCGGCGGCGTCGAACAGCTCCTCCAGATCGGCAGCGTTGCTTGGCTTGAGCTTGAAGATCCACGCGCCGTACGGGTCGGAGTTGAGCAGCTCTGGCGATCCTCTCAGTTCTTCGTTGATCGCGATCACTTCACCGGCAATCGGGGAGTAGATGTCGGAAGCAGCTTTAACCGATTCCACCACACCGGATTGATCACCGGCGGCGAAGGCTTTGCCGACTTCAGTCAGCTCCACGAACACCACATCACCCAGCGCTTCCTGCGCGTGATCGCTAATGCCCACGGTGACGGTGCCGTCGGCTTCCAGGCGGGCCCATTCGTGACTTTCGGCAAAACGCAGGTCGGCAGGAATATCGCTCATGTTCTGTGTCCTCAAAAAAGTGTCGGCGGCTGTAGTCCGCCAGAAAAGGTTAGATCAAGGTTTTGCCATGGCGTACGAAGGTCGGTTTGACCACTCGGACCGGGTACCACTTGCCACGGATTTCCACTTCGGCGCGGTCGGCAGTTGCCATCGGCACGCGCGCCAGTGCTATCGACTTGCTAAGCGTAGGAGAGAAACTACCACTGGTGATCTCCCCTTCGCCAACATTGGCGATGCGGACCACTTGATGAGCGCGCAAAACCCCTCGCTCCTCAAGGACCAGCCCCACCAGTTTGTGCTGTACGCCACCGGCCCGTTCGCCTTCCAGGGCCGTGCGCCCGATGAACTGGCGCGTGGCCGGTTCCCAGGCAATGCTCCAGGCCATGTTGGAGGCCAGCGGTGAGACATCCTGGTGGATGTCTTGGCCGTACAGGTTCATGCCAGCTTCGACGCGCAAGGTATCCCGCGCACCCAGGCCGATAGGAGAAATGCCCGCACCGACCAGATCGTTGAAAAAACCCGGCGCCTGACTGGCCGGCAACACGATTTCCAATCCATCTTCCCCGGTGTAACCGGTGCGAGCGATGAACCAGTCCCCTTCGGGCTGGCCTTCGAAAGGCTTGAGTAGCTGAATCAGGTTACTGCGGGCCTGGGACACCAGTTCGCAGACTTTTTGCCGGGCCTGAGGGCCTTGAATGGCCAGCATCGCCAGCTCGGCACGCTCGTTGAGCTGCACATCGAAACCATCGAGGTGAGCCTGCATCCAGGCGAGGTCCTGATTGCGGGTGGAAGCGTTGACCACCAGGCGATAACCGTCGTCGAGACGATAGACAATCATGTCGTCGACGATACCGCCACGCTCGTTGAGCATGGTGCTGTACAAGGCACGGCCGGGGCTGTGCAGGCGTTCGACGTCATTGGCCAGCAAATGCTGGAGCCAGGCCTTGGCCTGGGGGCCGCTGACATCGATCACGGTCATGTGGGATACATCGAAAACCCCGCAATCGCGGCGCACCTGATGGTGTTCCTCGACCTGCGAGCCGTAATGCAGAGGCATATCCCAACCGCCAAAATCGACCATCTTCGCGCCGAGGGCGAGATGAAGGTCATACAGAGGCGTACGCTGTCCCATGGGTTTCTCCTTCCGGGCGTGGCGAAGGTGCGGACAGGTGCTGCACCGGGGTGAAAACCTTGAAATAGAAGGTTTCCAGCCGATTTCAGCTACCGGGTCTGTCAGACGGACCGCACCGAATGCCGCGCATTGTAGCCGCAAGGTGTAGGACTGACACCTAGCTGTTTCGATGCGCCGAACGTCGAATCAATCCGATGACCGGTAACAGCCCGACCAGGACCAGAGTCAGCGCCGGCAAAGAGGCCCTCGCCCACTCACCTTCGCTGGTCATTTCAAAGATCCGAACGGCCAGCGTATCCCAGCCAAACGGGCGCATTAGCAGGGTCGCGGGCATTTCCTTGAGCACATCGACAAACACCAGCAACCCCGCGCTCAAGGTACCGGGCAACAGCAATGGCAGATACACCTTGAAAAACAGTCGTGGCCCACTGACGCCAAGGCTACGTGCCGCTTCGGGCAAAGATGGCCGTATACGCGCCAGACTGCTTTCCAGTGGGCCGTAAGCCACTGCGATGAAACGCACCAGATAGGCCAGCAGTAACGCCGACAGACTGCCCAGCAGCAACGGCTTGCCCGCACCACCGAGCCAGCCCGACAGCGGGATCACCAGTTCGCGATCCAGGTAACTGAACGCCAGCATGATCGACACCGCCAACACAGAACCCGGCAAGGCGTAGCCGAGGTTGGCCAGGCTGACGCCGGAGCGGATGGCTCGGGTCGGTGCCAAGCGTCGCGCGAACGCCAACACCAGGGCAACACTGACCGTAATCAATGCGGCCATGCCACCCAGGTACAAGGTATGGAGGATCAGCCCGGTGTAGCGCTCGTCCAGATCAAAGCGCCCGCGTTGCCAGAACCAGGCCACCAGTTGCAGCATCGGAATGACAAACGCACAGGCGAACACCAGGCCACACCAGCTCATCGCCGCCAGCGCCTTTAAGCCTCGCAAGTGGTAAAGCGCCTTGACCCGTGGTCGTTCGTTACTCGTCCGGTTGGCCCCGCGAGCACGACGCTCGCCGTATAACACGACCATCACTACCAACAGCAACAGGCTGGCCAGTTGCGTAGCAGTGCCCAGGCTGAAAAACCCGTACCAGGTTTTGTAAATCGCGGTGGTGAACGTGTCGAAATTGAACACCGACACCGCACCGAAATCCGCCAGGGTTTCCATCAACGCCAACGCCACTCCCGCGCCAATGGCCGGGCGAGCCATCGGCAAGGCCACTCGCCAGAACGCCTGCCACGGGGATTGCCCGAGGACCCGGGCGGCTTCCATCAGGCCTTTGCCCTGAGCAAGGAATGCCGTGCGAGCCAAGAGGTAAACGTAAGGATAGAAAACCAGCACCAGCACCAGGATGACACCGCCGGTGGAGCGCACGCGCGGCAACCTCAGGCCCGTGCCAAACCATTCGCGTAACAGGGTTTGCACGGGGCCGGCAAAGTCCAGCAGGCCGACGAAGACAAATGCCAGCACGTAGGCAGGAATCGCAAACGGCAACATCAGTGCCCAGTCGAGCCAGCGTCGACCGGGAAACTCACAGAGACTGGTGAGCCAGGCGAGGCTCACGCCCAGCAGGGTGACGCCGACACCGACACCGAGTATCAACGTCAGGGTGTTGCCCAAAAGGCGCGGCATCTGGGTGTCCCAGAGGTGGGACCAGATCTGTTGATCGATGGTTTGCCAGGACAGCAGTAAAACACTGAGAGGCAACAGGACCAGCGCAGCGATGGCGAAGACCAGGGGATACCAGCGGCGTTGGGCGGGGTGGGCCAAGGAGGTTCTCTAGAAAGTTAAATGATTGTGCCCACGCTCTGCGTGGGCACATATCTTGTCACGCTCGACGCGGAGCGTCGGGGGATGCATTCCCACGCAGAGCATGGGAACGATCAGCAGAGCGTGGGAACGATCAGTGGTGTCAGTTCCAGCCTGCCCGATCCATCATGCGAATCGCTTCAGCCTGGCGCTTGCCGGCCACTTCCACGGGCAGGGTATCGGCAACGAACTTGCCCCAGGCCGCGACTTCTTCAGAAGGCGCAACCGTCGGGTTGGCCGGGAATTCCTGATTCACATCAGCGAAGATCTTCTGTGCTTCCGGCGTGGTCATCCACTCCACCAGGGCCTTGGCGGCTTCCGGGTGCGGGGCGTGCCTGGTCAGGCCAACGCCGGAGAGATTGACGTGTACACCGCGGTCGGCCTGGTTCGGCCAGAACAGTTTCACTGGCAGGTTCGGCTTCTGCTTGTGCAAACGACCGTAGTAGTAGGTGTTGACGATGCCCACATCGCATTGACCCGCGTTGATCGCTTCCAGCACCGCAACGTCATCCGAGAACACGTCGGTGGACAGGTTGTTCACCCAGCCCTTGAGGATATTCTCGGTTTTTTCGGCGCCGTGGATTTCGATCATGGTGGCCGTCAGGGACTGGTTGTAGACCTTCTTCGCCGTGCGCAGGCACAGGCGCCCTTCCCAGTTTTTGTCGGCCAGCGCTTCGTAGGTGGTCAGCTCGCCCGGCTTCACTCGATCAGTCGAGTAAGCGATGGTCCGCGCCCGCAGGCTCAGGCCGGTCCAGGCATGGGAGGAGGCGCGGTATTGCAGCGGGATATTGGCGTCGATCACCTTGGAGGTGAACGGTTGCAGGATGCCCATCTGCTCGGCCTGCCAGAGGTTACCGGCATCGACCGTCAACAGCAGGTCGGCGGTGGCGTTTTCGCCCTCGGCCTTGATCCGCTGCATCAGCGGCGCTTCCTTGTCGGTGATGAACTTCACCTTGACGCCCGTCTTGGCGGTGTAGGCGTCGAAGACCGGCTTGATCAGCTCGTCGATACGCGATGAGTAAACCACCACCTCGTCAGCGGCCTGGGCGGCGGTACTGCCAATCAGGGTCAGGGCGAGTGCAGTCAGTAGACGCTTCGGTAGCATGGGAGCGATCTCTCGATTGAAAAATTGAGGCCAAATGATAAGGACTCACATTTAGCTTCTCAATCGATCCGTTCGCGGAGGAGTTACCAGATGTTGCACTGCCTGAGATGCGCAGTGAATGTACTGACGCCTTCGCGGGCAAGCCCGCTCCCACAAGGGTCCAGGTGATTACACATTATGTGTGAACACTGAAGATCCTGTGGGAGCGGGCTTGCCCGCGAAGGCGTCAGCCGTAACGCAGATATCAAGCCTTGGCCAGCGCCGGCAAATCCCCGGTCAATCCCAACGCCTCGCGCACGAACAACGCCTTGGCTTCGGGCATCTGGTCGACCATCTTCAACCCGGCATTGCGCAACCATCGAACCGGCAGCGGATCCGCCTGAAACAATCGCTCAAACCCTTCCATCGCCGCCATCAGCGCCAGGTTGTGGGGCATGCGTCGACGTTCATAGCGGCTGAGCACTTTCACGTCCGCCAAGCGTTCACCACGAGCGGACGCTTGCAACAGCACTTCCGCCAGCACGGCGGCATCGAGAAAACCGAGGTTAACGCCCTGCCCCGCCAGTGGGTGAATGGTGTGCGCCGCGTCGCCGATCAGCGCCAGGCCTTCGGCTACATAACGCTTGGCATGGCGCTGACGCAGGGGCACGCACAGACGCGGATCAGCGCCAAGCACTGTGCCGAGCTGGCCTTCGAATGCTCGTTCCAGTGCCTTGCAAAAACCCGCTTCGTCCAGCGCCATCAAGCGTTCAGCTTCACTCGGCGTGGTCGACCAGACGATTGAACACCAGTCCTGCTGGCCGTCGCGTTCCAGCGGTAAAAACGCCAACGGACCGTTGTCGGTGAAGCGCTGCCAGGCTGTCATCTGATGGGGTTTGGAGCTGCGCACACTGGTGACAATCGCGTGGTGCATATAGTCCCACTCGCGTGTCGCCACGCCGGTCAGACGCCGAACAGCCGAGTTGGCGCCATCGGCCGCGATCACCAACGGCGCACGCAACGTGCGGCCGTCGGCCAGGGTCAGCAGCCAGTCGTCGCCCGAGCGGCGCATCTGTTCCAGGCGCGCATTGGCCAGCATCCCGAGGTCGCAGTCGTGCAGGCGATCGAGCAAGGCATCCTGCACCACGCGATTCTCGACGATATGCCCCAGTACGTCGGCATGCACGCTGGTGGCCGAGAAATGGACCTGCCCGGTGCCGCTGCCATCCCAGACGTGCATATCAGTGTAAGGACTGCTGCGCCGCTTGGCGATGCCGTCCCACACGCCCAAGCGCTCGAGAATTCGTTGGCTGGCCGCCGACAAGGCGCTCACCCGCGGTTCGAACGGTGCCTGGTCATCGAAGGGTTTGACGCTCAAGGGGCTGCCGTCCAGCAGCAGGACTTCCAGCCCGCTGTCCTGCAACGCCAGCGCCAGGGCGCTGCCGACCATTCCGGCCCCGACAATCAGCACATCTGCGCGCATGTCCATGCTTTAAGCCTGTCTCGCTGGCGGCTTGAGCCGCACGTAAAGGGTTTTTTCGACTCGCGCCACCAAGGTGCCGGCGCCGTCGTGAATATCGACCTGCAATTGCGGCAGGTATTTCTCGCCACCGGCCGTTTGCCGACGGATCTCGTCGAGCAACGTCTCATCGATCCGGAAATTGGCGAACACCGGGCCTTTGCCCGGCGAAATGAAATCGATGTCCGCCGCCTTATCCCAGACGATGTAATGGCGCCCGAGGTTTTCCATCAGCATCAACATGTAGAACGGATCAACCATCGAATACAGGCTGCCGCCAAACTGGGTGCCTACGTAATTGCGGTTGTACCAGCTCAGGCCCATGGACACCGTGATGTCGCGAAAGTCATCGCTGATGTGCCGCACCCGAACCCCGGCACCCATGTACGGCGGGTAAAAAGACATGAAGCAACGCATCAATCGCGCTTTGCCGAATGTGTTCGTCAACCACTTAAGCATCGGGACGCGTACCCAGGCCCATGGCCTGCCGGGCGAACCAGCGCTTGGCCGGCGGCAGCAGGTCGAGACCGAGCAAGCCGAGGTTGCGGCCCAGCGAAACCAGCGGCTGAGTGCTGCCGAACAAACGGGTGACCTGATCGGAAAAACCTACCGTCAGGTTCTGATCCAGGCGTTGGCGCTCACGGTAAGCCTGCAATGTGGCGAAATCGCCCAGCGATGCCTCGCTCGCCAATAACGCATCGGCCAAGGCCTGAGCATCACGCAGCGACAGGTTGAAACCTTGCCCCGCAATCGGATGCAGGCTGTGCGCCGCGTTACCGAGAATCGCCAGATGCGGGCGCACCTGCTCTTCGGCTTCGATCAGTGTCAGCGGGTAAAGATGTCGCGCGCCGACCTGCTTCAACGTGCCGAGGCGATATCCGAACACACCTTGCAACTCGCTGAGGAAGCTACGGTCATCCAGTGCCGCCAGCCGTTGCGCGTCCATGCCCAGACGGGTCCAGACCAACGCACAACGGTTCTCCGGCAGCGGCAGCAATGCCATCGGGCCGTCGTCGGTGAATCGCTCGAACGCCATGCCGTTGTGCGCTTCGCTCGGGGTGATGTTGGCGATCAGGGCACTTTGGTTATACGGGCGTTTCTTGATGCCGATCCCCAGTTGCTCGCGCAGGCCTGAACGGCCGCCATCGGCGAGCACCGCCAGGTCGCACTCCAGGGTGGTTTCGTCATTGAGGGTCAGGCGGTAGCCGTCAGTCAGCGGTTCCATGCGGGTGACTTCCGCCGGGCAGCGCCAAGTGACCACGTCCTTGTCCAGGCCTTGCCAGAGGCATTGGCCCAGCCAGGCGTTTTCCACCACATAACCGAGTGCCGGAACGCCCTCTTCCATTGCCGATAAACGCGCGGTGGAAAAGCGTCCACGGTCGGACACATGAATCTGCTTGATCGGCTCGGCGCGGCGGGAAATTTCCTGCCAGACGCCTAACCGTTGATAAATCTGTTTGGCACCGTAGGACAGCGCTGAGGAGCGAGCATCGTAGCTCGGCTGGTACGTATCACCCGGGGCGAATGGCTCGATCAGGACGATTTTCCAGCCGCGAGACTTGGCCCCGGCCTGCAACGCCAACGCCAGGCTGGCGCCCACCAGGCCGCCACCGATGATTGCCAGATTGACCCGGCTCATGCTGCTTGTGTCCGCGCTTGCGCCATCAGGGCCTCGATCTCGGCAACCGTTTTCGGTACGCCTTTGGTCAATATTTCACAACCGGTCTTGGTCACCACCACGTCGTCCTCGATGCGCACGCCGATGCCGCGCCATTTCTTCGCCACGTTCTGGTTGTCCGGGGAAATGTAGATTCCCGGCTCCACGGTGAGCGCCATGCCGACTTCCAGCACACGCCATTCGCCACCGACCTTGTATTCGCCGACATCATGCACATCCATCCCCAGCCAGTGACCGGCGCGGTGCATGTAAAACGCCTTGTAGGCTTCGCTGGCGATCAACTCGTCGACGTCACCCTGCAGCAGGCCAAGCTTCACCAGGCCGGCAGTAATCACTTTAACCGTGGCTTCGTGCGCCTGATTCCAGTGCTTGTTCGGGGCGATTTCGGCAAACGCGGCTTCTTGCGACGCCAGCACCAACTCGTAGATCGCCTTCTGCTCCGGTGAATACTTGCCGTTGACCGGCCAGGTGCGGGTGATGTCGCTGGCGTAACAGTCGATCTCGCAGCCGGCGTCGATCAGCACCAGGTCACCGTCCTTGAGCACGGCGTCATTCTGCTGGTAATGCAGGATGCAACTGTTGCGCCCCGCCGCGACGATCGAACCGTAGGCCGGCATCTTCGCCCCGCCCTTGCGGAACTCGTAATCAAGCTCGGCTTCGAGGCTGAACTCGTGGAGCCCGGCGCGGCTGGCCTGCATCGCCCGGATATGCGCCTGGGCAGAAATCCGTGCGGCTTCACGCATCACCTTCACTTCTGCCGCCGATTTATACAGGCGCATGTCGTGAAGCAGATGATCCAGGGCAACAAATTCGTTCGGCGGCTGGGCACCGAGGTGCGCTTTGGAGCGGATCACGTTGATCCAGTCCATCAGGTGCCGATCGAATTCGGGGTTACTGCCCATGGCCGAATACACCCGGTCACGGCCTTCGATCAGGCCCGGCAGGATGTCGTCGATGTCAGTGATGGGGAAGGCATCGTCGGCACCGAAGTCGCGGATCGCGCCCTCCTGACCGGCGCGCAAGCCGTCCCACAACTCGCGCTCGGCGTTGCGCTCACGGCAGAACAGGATGTATTCGCCATGCGCACGCCCTGGCATCAAGACAAGGACCGCCTGAGGCTCGGAAAAACCGCTGAGGTACTGGAAATCGCTGTCCTGACGATAGACGTGCTCGACGTCGCGGTTGCGGATGGCCACCGCGGCGGCGGGCAGGATGGCGATGCTGTTGGGTTCCATCTGCGCCATCAAGGCCTTGCGGCGACGGCTGTACTCCGATTTCGGGATATGAATCATGGGCAGATGGTTTTCCCTTTTACGATTAATGCAAAGACGGTTTGGCAGCGGCCGGCACGTCTTTTTTGGTCTCGGAGAACAGCAGCAGCGGCGCTACGCGCAGGTATTCCATGACTTCCATGTAATCGCTTTCGCCATCTTCGGACTCTTCCAGGGCGTCTTGCACCTGGGAAATCGCCGCCAGGTCCTGCAACACTTCGGTGGCCTCGGTGCTGAGCATGCTGCTGTCGCGGCAGTTCAAGCCGAAACCGCTGAGGAAACCCTGACACCATTGGCCCAGTGCGACGGCACGATCAGCCAGCGGTGCGTCATCGGTAGGCAGCAGCAGAACGACGGTCACGTCGTCGCCGGTGAGCTCGCCCTTGACCATATCCTGCAAGCCGATCAAGGCGTTGCGGACATTGTCCTGCGGTTCGCTTTCCAGCAGTTCGGCGGCATCGATCAACCACTCTTCGGCATTGAAACCGGCACCGGCGCAACTGCGGCCGAGCAACAGGCCATGCAGTTCGGCAGGCGAGACGTTATGACCGCTGGAGGTCAGCAGTGTGGCGAAGGCTTGGTACGGGGAATTCTGAATGGTCATGGGCAGCTAGGCGCCAGACGGCGCTATGTCTAGAATGAAGGCCTTGTATCCTACATCGACAGACTCGCCAAGACTATTAAAGGCTGTCCGCCAGCTACCACCCATCAAGCACAATATCAGTGGACACAATGGAAGACACCGACCTGCAAGCGCTGATGGCCAGACTCGAACTGCTGATTAATCGAGTCGAGCAACTTAAGAGTCAAAATGGACTCTTACTAGCTCAGGAAAAGACCTGGCGCGAGGAACGCGCGCACCTCATTGAAAAAAACGAAATCGCCCGGCGTAAGGTCGAATCGATGATTTCGCGCCTCAAGGCCCTGGAGCAAGACTCATGAGTTCAAGCAATAGCGTTACCGTGCAGATCCTCGACAAAGAATATTCGATCATTTGCCCCCAGGAAGAACGCAGCAACCTGGTGAGCGCCGCCCGCTACCTGGACGGCAAGATGCGTGAAATCCGCAGCAGCGGCAAAGTCATCGGCGCCGACCGCATTGCCGTCATGGCCGCGCTGAACATTACGCACGACCTGCTGCACAAGGAAGAACGCCCGGATGTACAGGCCAGCGGCTCGACTCGCGAACAGGTGCGCGACCTGCTGGACCGCGTCGATCTGGTACTCGCCACCGATCCGGACGTCACCAAAGGCTGATTCGTCGAACCGCTTGGGTTATACTCGCAACACTCCCTGGGGTGCTTGCCAGTTGACCACGTCCCTGAGCCGATTCGCACTACCCTGGAGGTTGCACGTTGGGCTGGTGTGCATGTCCGCTAGACGGAAAGCCTTAAAGCCTACTGCATCTTCCACCTTGAACTTTCGGGTTCAAGGGCTAAGTCAGCAGCGGTTCATCCGGGGAGCCTGATTCCAGTCCGATGCCGGTTTTATGCCGGCATCGGCTTTTTTACGGGTACGCTTTACGTACTCGTCCTGCCGAAGCCTGAATCCATGACCGAACCTGCGCTGCTTCCCCGCCCGCAACTTCGACGCATGCTGCGCAAGGCCCGCCGCGCACTGACACCCAGTCAACAGCGCCAGGCGGCTCGCGGGTTGTACAAGCAATTGGCCCAGCAGCCATTGTTTCGCCGCGCCAGACACATCTCCCTGTACCTGCCGACCGACGGTGAAATCGACCCGCGCGTCCTGCTGCGTGCCGCTCAACGCCGGGGCAAGGCCACCTATCTGCCGGTGCTCAGTGCCTGGCCGCGAACCAAAATGGTGTTCCAGCGAATTCGCCCGGGCGAAACACTCAAACCCAACCGCTTCCGCATCCTCGAACCACGGCACAACCTCGCCCGGCAACGCAAAGTCTGGGCTCTGGATCTGATTTTGTTGCCATTGGTGGGGTTTGACGATGTCGGCGGACGCCTGGGCATGGGCGGTGGTTTCTACGATCGAAGCCTGGCCTATCTGGCGCGCCGCAAATCCTGGCGCAAGCCGACGCTGCTGGGGCTGGCCCATGAATGTCAGAAAGTCGAACGATTGGCTCAGGCGAGCTGGGATGTACCGCTGCAGGGAACGGTGACAGACAAGGCGTGGTACTTCGCACGCTAGACGCCACTGCCAAGAGCGGCGTCCAAAAGACAGGTTTAGCGCTTGAAGGCCGACGGTTGCTGTTGCTGCGCGATTTCGATCGGCGCGTCAGTCTTGTTATTCCACAGGCTTTGGGCATAACCGGTGGTTACGACGCCGAGGCCGAACAAAATAACCAAAATCCATAGTAAATCCGGTTTGCGTTTCATCGATTGCCCCCCAAAGGCACATCAACACGATGACAGCAGCGGTTTCCGTTGTAGGTGTAGGCCGTGCAGCAGCGTCAAGCTTAGAAGGCCGGCATTTTGCGACAACGTGAACTGACACGCAAACGCTGGCGTCAACCGACTGTCGGTTTGTCATAAAATCGCCGGACAACCTGTCCACTCACCTCGCAAGGAGCAAAATCCATGGCCTATTGGCTGATGAAATCCGAGCCGGACGAACTCTCGATCAAGGGCCTGGAGAAGCTCGGCCAAGCGCGCTGGGACGGGGTTCGCAACTATCAGGCGCGTAATTTTTTGCGGTCGATGGCGGTCGGTGACGAGTTTTTCTTCTACCACTCCAGTTGCCCGGAGCCGGGAATTGCCGGGATAGGGAAAATTATCGAAGCGGCCTATCCGGACCCCACGGCATTGGAGCCGGAGAGTCATTATTACGATCCGAAGGCCACGGCAGAAAAAACGCCTGGAGCGCGATCGATGTCGCACATGTCGAGACGTTTGCCAGGGTGTTGAAGCTCGATTATCTGAAGCAGCAGACCGCGCTGGCCGAGATGCCATTGGTGCAGAAGGGCTCGCGGTTGTCGGTGATGCCTGTCACAGCGGAGCAGTGGGCGACGGTGATCGCGCTCAAACCGTAGAAACGCCTGCGCGTCTGAGAATGTCATCGCGGGCAAGCCCGCTCCCACAGAGATCTGGGGTGGATGCAAAACCTGCATACACTGGAGAATATTGTGGGAGCGGGCTTGCCCGCGATGAGGCCGGATCAGACAACAGAAGTCTTATTGAATGATCAGGTTGTTGAACAACAGATCCTCAACCACCGGCTTGCCGGTTTCGTCGTTCATCACCTGCTGGGTCTGCTTCAACGCTTCCTGGCGCAGTTTTTCCTTGGCTTCGACGTTGTTCATCGTCTCGGTGGTTTGCTGGGCAAACAACGCCACCAGCTGATTGCGGATCAGCGGTTCATTGGCCTTCACGGCCTTGGTGGCGTCCTCACCGGTCACGCGCAATGCCACATCTGCCTTGTAGACCTTGAGCTTCGGCGTACCGTCCAGCCCATAGTTGCCCACGAACGGCGGGCTCAGGGTGATGTAATTGACCTTCGGAGCTTCACCTTCTTTGGCTTCTTCGGCCATCGCTGCCACAGGCAGAGACAGGGCCAGCAACAACATGATCCACGCTTTCACAATTCGCTCCTTATCCGGTTTGCGGCCTAGCATAACGACCCGCCGCTCAAGCACAAGCTTATGGCTGACTATCAGGGTCGGGCATGCTCGTTGACCCATCGACTCACACACCTACACTTATCGGCCATCACTCCCAAAGGAATAGCCCTGATGAAAGCCGTGCTGTGCAAAGCCTTCGGCCCTGCCGAATCGCTGGTACTGGAAGACGTCGCCAGTCCTGTCGCCAAGAAGAATGAAATCCTGCTGGACGTGCACGCCGCCGGGGTCAACTTCCCGGACACGCTGATCATCGAGGGCAAATATCAATTCAAGCCGCCCTTCCCTTTCTCCCCGGGTGGTGAAGCCGCCGGCGTGGTCAGCGCAGTGGGCGAAAAGGTCAGCCATCTCAAGGTCGGTGACCGGGTCATGGCCCTGACCGGCTGGGGCAGTTTTGCCGAGCAAATCGCGGTGCCGGGCTACAACGTGCTGCCGATCCCACCTTCAATGGACTTCAACACCGCCGCAGCCTTCAGCATGACCTATGGCACCTCGATGCACGCCCTCAAGCAACGCGGCAACCTGCAACCCGGCGAAACGCTGCTGGTGCTGGGTGCTTCCGGCGGTGTTGGCCTGGCGGCGGTGGAAATCGGCAAAGCCATGGGCGCCCGCGTGATCGCCGCTGCCAGCAGTGCCGAAAAGCTTGCCGTGGCCAAGGCCGCTGGCGCCGATGAGCTGATCAACTACAGCGAAACCAGCCTCAAGGACGAAATCAAACGCCTCACCGATGGCCAAGGCGCCGACGTGATCTACGACCCGGTCGGCGGCGACCTGTTTGATCAGGCTGTGCGCGCCATCGCCTGGAACGGCCGATTACTGGTGGTCGGTTTCGCCAGCGGACGCATTCCGGAATTCCCGGTCAACCTGGCACTGCTCAAAGGGGCCGCCGTGGTCGGCGTGTTCTGGGGCTCGTTTGCTCAACGCCAGCCGCAGGACAATGCAGCGAATTTCCAGCAGTTGTTCGGCTGGTTTGCCGAGGGCAAGTTGAAGCCGCTGGTGTCACAGGTGTATCCGCTGAGCAATGCGGCACAGGCGATCAATGATCTTGGGCAGCGCAAGGCTGTGGGCAAGGTTGTGGTGCAGGTTCGCTGAGGCCTGAGAAGCCGCCGTCAACTGCCGGGCGACTCCACAGTGTCGCCCGGCAACAGGTGCTCCTGAACCTTCTGACTGCGAGACTCGATGAGTTGGCCCTTGTCATCGAAGCGCAAAACGATGAGCCAGTCGTAGACATCCACCGGCCATTTTTGCTGGCCGATCAGTGCCGGCCCATCGCCCCCGAAAGCTGCGATCAGTTTATTGATGTGCCCATGGTGCCAGGCGATCAGTAGCGTTTTCGCCTGATTACTCTTACGCAGCAGATTGACCAGTTTGTCGACCTCGCCATTGGCATAAGGCTGTTCGATCGGCAGTTGCAGGCGCTGGGACAGCGGGATCAGCGTCTGCCGGGGCCGGATACTGATTGGACTGTCACTGGTAGCAATCAGGCGCTGAGGCGTCAGTGTCTGGCCATCCAGCTTCAACGGGGCGAAATAGTCGGCATAGGCAGCGGCCCGCTGCTCTCCTCGGGCATTGAGCGCCCTCCCCACCTCAGGTTTTTCTGCATGACGAACAATCAGCACGGTGACATTGCGCAAACCCGGCGCTGCAGAGCCCTGGGCGAAACTCAGCATCAGAACCGAAACGGTGACGACGGCCACCATCCACAGCCTCGGTAATAACCTGCGAACTTTCGGAGCCATCATTCTTCTCTGCGCAATCGGTCGGTTTATTGATCGCGAGTCTAAGACACAAAGACCCGACCGCCACAAAAACGCCCTGTTCTTACAGCTGAGCGACAGGTTCGTAAAGGAACGCGCGATTTCCAACATTTACTGCTGTTTCGCCAATGCGAACCGGTGCTATTTTCGGTAACGAAACTGTAACATTCGCATCCGCAGTCAAAACAAGAAATCTGGAGCTCTTGAATGTTTGCTTTCTTTCGTCCTGCCGCACATCAGGCTCCATTGCCTGAAGAAAAAATAGACAGCACCTATCGACGCCTTCGCTGGCAGATCTTCGCCGGGATATTCATTGGGTATGCGGGGTACTACCTGCTGCGCAAGAACTTCACCCTGGCGTTCCCCGACCTGATTGCCCAAGGCTATACAAAGGGCCAACTGGGTGTGGCCATGTCGGCTATTGCCATTGCCTACGGCTTGTCCAAGTTTCTGATGGGCATCGTCTCCGACCGCTCCAACCCACGCTACTTCCTGCCTTTTGGCCTGGTGGTGTCTGCCGGGGTGATGTTCGTTTTCGGTTTCGCACCTTGGGCGACGTCCAGCGTGACCATGATGTTCATCCTGTTGTTCATCAATGGCTGGGCGCAAGGCATGGGTTGGCCGCCGAGCGGACGAACCATGGTGCATTGGTGGTCGCAGAAAGAACGCGGCGGAGTGGTGTCGGTCTGGAACACGGCGCATAACGTCGGCGGTGGTTTGATCGGACCGTTGGCGATTCTCGGCATGGGCTGGTTCAACGACTGGCACAGCAAGTTCTACGTCCCGGCCGCCGTGGCGTTGCTGGTCGCGGTATTCGCTTTCATTGTGATGCGCGATACCCCCAATCGACGGGCCTGCCGCCCATCGAGAAGTACAAAAACGATTACCCGGAAGGCTACGACGCCAGCCACGAAGAAGAATTCAGCGCCAAGGACATCTTCGTCAAATACGTGCTGCGCAACAAAATGCTCTGGTTCATCGCGCTGGCCAACGTCTTCGTCTACCTGCTGCGCTACGGCATCCTGGACTGGGCGCCGACCTACCTCAAAGAGGTCAAGCATTTCGACTTCGACAAGACCTCGTGGGCTTACTTCCTGTACGAGTGGGCCGGTATTCCCGGCACGCTGCTGTGCGGCTGGATGTCGGACAAGATCTTCCGGGGCAACCGAGGCCTGACCGGCATGGTGTTCATGGCATTGGTGACGGTTGCGACAATCGTGTACTGGCTGAATCCGCCGGGCAACCCGATGGTCGACATGATCTCGCTGTTCGCGATCGGCTTCCTGATCTACGGCCCGGTGATGCTGGTCGGCTTGCAAGCGCTGGAGCTGGTACCGAAAAAAGCCGCCGGGACGGCCGCTGGTTTTACCGGCCTGTTCGGTTACCTGGGTGGTTCAGGTCGCGGCCAGTGCGCTGATGGGCTACACCGTGGACTATTTCGGCTGGGATGGCGGTTTCATTCTGTTGGTCGTTGCCTGCCTGCTGGCGATGGCGTTCCTGGCACCCACACTGGGCCACAAGAACGTCGCCAGTCAGACCCGCGAAGCGATTGCCTGATCGGCTTTTGATTTGCAGCGCTTGAGCCGCGCCTCCAGATTTCGGTCTGGCATGGCGTGGCTACGCAGGGCATGAGCGGTCTGCTCGACATAATCGCGAGTGGTGCCGTACCGCCCGCAAGCGCTTTCGAACACCTGGCTCAGCACATGATCCGGCAAGTTGCCGGCATAGCTGGGCAGGTGCCGCTCCAGAACAAATCCCAACGCCTGAACCTGGCTTCCGTCTTCGAGACGGCAGTTGAGCCAGTGCGGGCGATAGGACGGGACGGGCATTTCGCGTTGCCAAAGTGCATACAGCGAAGCTTCAAGTTGTTCTTCGGGCAGGCGATAGGCGAAACCACTGCAGGAGCCGCCGCGGTCCAGGCCGAACACCAGACCAGGCATTTCCGGCGTGCCGCGATGTTCGTGGGACCACAGGTACAAACCCCGATGGTAACCATGCACTCGGCCGCGAACGCGCTCTACTGCCGAACACTCTGGTCGCCAGATCAGCGAACCGTAAGCGAACAACCACACCGGCCCGCCCTTGTGACGCGCCATGGTCGATTGCATCGAGACGAGAAGTTGTTCGTGCGTCAGCTGCGGCCCCAGATCGAGACGCGGAGGGTAAGCCGGATTCACAAAAGCAGATTCAATGGCGGTCATGATGAAAGTGTTCGGCCCCACAAGTATTACAAGATGTAAGCAAAACTCGCTTCATAGAACATATAGCAGTAACCGTAAAACGAAAAGTGCTAAAGGATGTATGACACTCGCAATAGCGCTAAATCGGGATTATCAGCCTCGCTATCGAGTTTTATATAGCCTAATACCATCGCAGGAATATCTTAAATACCTGAATGAAATATGCATAAGCCACAGCTTCGTTCAGGTGCTGTTCAAGAAGATGCAGGAAACTTCCTACTAAAATATCGGACTTTCTGTCTTCTCTGTCACTGAACGCCTACGTATAACGGCCTTCCTCTGGCGCAAGCCACCCGTTTAACCGAGGCTGCATGATGAAAATTCCAGGGCTTTTCACCCTCTTCCTATTGATTCCGTTCGACCAGGCAATGGCGCTGGAGGACTCACAGGGCAAAGGTTTTTGGTACGCACAGACCAGTGTCTATACCAAACATTACTCACCGGACCCAGAACACAATAACAATCAGGATTTGATTGGTATTGAGCGCAATCAGGCATCGGGCTGGGTATTTGGCGGGGCGACTTTTCGTAACTCGTTCAGGCAGCGCTCTAACTACGCCTACGCCGGTAAACGCTATGACAGCGCCAATTATCCGGTGTACCTGAAAGTGACTGGCGGCCTGTTGCAGGGTTATAGCGGTGACTACAAGGATAAGATTCCATTGAACCGCTACGGCGTTGCGCCGGTGATCATTCCGTCGGTCGGCACTCACTATGGACCGTTGGCCGCCGAGCTGGTTTTTCTCGGCGCCAACGCAGCCATGGTTACGACCGGGGTGCGGTTCTAAAGGCTTGGATCAAGATCGCGGATCAAGATCGCGGCGCGTACGCAAACACATCCGCGCGCATTTGATGAGCGTCCATCCCGGCTTCGACCAAGGCATCCAGCGTGCCATAGACCATCGCCGGAGATCCGCTGGCGTAGACATGCAAGGATTTAAGATCCGGGAAATCCTCACACACTATCTCGTGCAACATCCCGCAACGCCCTTGCCAACCGCACTGATCACTGACGACTTTGTGCAGGAACAGGTTGGGCAGTTTCAGCCACTCATCCCAATGCTCAATCTGGTAAAAGTCTTCAGGACGGCGCACGCCCCAATACAGGTGCACTGGATGCTTGAAGCCTGCGGCGCGGCAGTGTTCGATCAGGCTGTGAATCTGGCCCATGCCGGTGCCCGCGCCGATCAGCACCAGCGGACCGTCCGGCAACTCTGCAAGGTGGGTATCGCCGAATGGCAGCTCGACCCGCACTATCGGGTTGCGTTGCAACTGTGCGATCAGGCTCAGCGCACTGTTTTCGCGCGCCAGTACATGGATCTCCAGATCTCGTCCGCCATGGGGTGCCGAGGCCAGCGAGAACGCGGATTTCTCGCCATTCTCACGCTCGATCATCAAATACTGGCCAGCGTGATAACGCGGTGGCTTACCGGCCGGCGCGCGCAGGCGCACACGCCAGGTATCGCCGCCGACGTCCCTGCATTCAATGACCTGACACGACACGCTGCGCACCGGCAGTTCTCCCAGCGCGAGCACGCCATCCCACAGCACGATGCAGTCTTCCAGCGGCTCTGCTATGCAAGTGTAGAACTCGCCATGGTCACGCACATGGCCTGCCTGCTCGACCCGACCTTCCACCAGCAACGCGCCACATACGTGGCAATTGCCATTGCGACAGCTTTGCGGGCATTCGTAGCCCAGGCGCCGCGCACCATCGAGAATCCGCTCGCCGGGCAGAATCTCTAGCACTGCTCCGGAGGGCTGCAAGGTTACACGCATCAATCTATTCCTAACTGATTCCAGATGGCATCGATCCGTTGGGTCACGGCGTCGTCCTTGACGATCACCCGGCCCCACTCGCGAGTGGTTTCGCCCGGCCATTTATGCGTGGCATCGAGCCCCATTTTCGACCCCAGGCCTGAGACCGGCGAGGCGAAGTCGAGGTAGTCGATCGGCGTGTTGTCGATCATCACCGTGTCGCGCTTGGGGTCCATGCGCGTGGTAATGGCCCAGATCACGTCGTTCCAGTCCCGGGCGTTGATATCGTCGTCAGTGACGATAACGAACTTGGTGTACATGAACTGTCGCAAAAACGACCAGACACCCAGCATTACCCGCTTGGCGTGCCCGGATACGACTTCTTCATGGTCACGATGGCCATGCGGTACGAGCAGCCTTCGGGGGGCAGATAGAAGTCGGTGATTTCCGGGAACTGCTTCTGCAGGATCGGCACGAACACTTCGTTCAGCGCCACACCGAGAATCGCCGGCTCATCCGGCGGACGGCCGGTGTAGGTGCTGTGGTAAATCGGTTTGATCCGGTGCGTGATGCGCTCGACGGTGAACACCGGGAAGCTGTCGACTTCGTTGTAGTAACCGGTGTGGTCGCCATACGGACCTTCATCGGCCATTTCGCCGGGATGGATCACGCCTTCGAGAATGATCTCGGCAGTCGCAGGGACTTGCAGGTCGTTGCCCCGGCACTTCACCAGCTCGGTGCGATTGCCGCGCAGCAGACCGGCGAAAGCGTATTCGGAAAGGCTGTCCGGTACCGGCGTCACGGCACCAAGGATGGTCGCCGGGTCAGCACCCAACGCCACGGACACCGGGAACGGCTGGCCCGGGTGCTTCTCGCACCACTCGCGGTAGTCCAGCGCGCCACCTCGGTGGCTCAACCAGCGCATGATGACCTTGTTGCGGCCAATCACTTGCTGACGGTAGATGCCGAGGTTCTGGCGGTCCTTGTTCGGCCCCTTTGTGACCGTCAGGCCCCAGGTGATCAACGGGCCGACATCGCCCGGCCAGCAGGTTTGCACGGGGAGCATCGCCAGGTCGACGTCGTCGCCTTCGATGACCACTTCCTGGCACACCGCGTCTTTGACGACTTTCGGCGCCATGGCAATGATCTTGCGGAAGATCGGCAACTTCGACCAGGCGTCTCTTCAAGCCCTTCGGCGGCTCGGGCTCTTTGAGGAAGGCCAGCAGCTTGCCGATCTCGCGCAGCTCGCTGACCGACTCGGCGCCCATGCCCATGGCGACCCGCTCGGGGGTGCCAAACAGGTTGCCGAGCACCGGAATGTCGTAGCCGGTAGGGTTTTCGAACAGCAGCGCCGGCCCCTTGGCCCGCAGCGTGCGATCACAGACTTCGGTCATCTCCAGCACTGGAGAGACGGGGATCTGGATGCGTTTCAACTCTCCGCGCTGCTCAAGCTGCTGCACGAAATCCCGAAGGTCCTTGAATTTCATTGACGATGGCACCCCTAAAATAGGCGTACATCCTACCTGCTCTGCCGTCCGCTGGCAGCTTATCGCTGCTCAGTTGGCTGCATTCGCATTGCCATTACCCAGTGCTGCCCGGGCTTGCAAGCGCCTGAACAACGGTTCAAGGACCGGGGCGATGAACCGCGCACCGGCCTCGGACAGGTGATTGGTGTCGGTGTACAACGACTGACCACCGAGCTCGGCGCGGCAAAGCCCCGCTTCATCACACAGCACCGGCGCCGGATCCACCACCGTCACACCCGGGTTGGCTTGCGCCAGTTGCGTGAACAGTTGACTGATGAACGCTTGGCGCTTGAGGTGTTCTGTCACCGCCAGCCCCACGTCGTCGGTCGGGCGATGCAGCATCGCCAGGCGGCTGAGACGATAAGGCGGACTGAAGGTTTGCAGCGGCGCTTCCTTTACCAGCCAGACGCGATGCCCACCCTCTCGTAGCTGCCGCACGGTCGTCTGTAATCCTTCGGCCAATTGTTGCTCGGCGATGGCGCGGTCATAACGGCCACGGGCGTCCGTCAGGACATGACCAAGATCGCCTTTCACATCGCCATACAGATACAGACTCCAGTGCGCGACCAGCACCACATCGCCGACCGATTGCCGGGTCAAGGCTTGTTCGACCCGGCGATTGAACCGGGCACACTGCGCTTCATGCTCAAGCCCTTCAACCGGGATGCAGCCGGGGGAGCTGGCGAGCATCACACCGACACCGTGCTGGTGCGCGCCCTCATCGAACACCGGGATCAGTGCGGTGGCATGACTGTCACCCCAGACCAGCGCCGTTGAAACGGTCGGCGTTGGCGTGCCGTAGTGACAAAAGAGTTGGTCGTCCGGGGTTTTGTCGTCGGCCAGGCAGCGCATCAGTTCCGGCCGCCACTCCTTCGCTTTGGCGTATTGAAGGGCCTGTTCAGATAAGCGCGTGGGTAATCCATCGGTCCAGCGCAATGCCTGACCGGCCAGGCCGAGCACCAGCACACCGCACGTGGCGGCAAGCAGGATCTGCCGGCGCCCCGCCCACAACCGCCGCTCGCGAAACGGCGTCTCGACAAATCGCCACGACAGATAACCCAACACGAGGCTGAGCAAGATCAATCCTGTGATATCGAAGGGGCCAAGCTCATCAAGACTGGCGTAGTTGGCAAAAACAAACACCGGCCAGTGCCACAAGTACCAGGAATAGGAAATCAGCCCGAGACCGACCAGCACACGACTGGCCAGCAGTCTGCCGACAAATGTTGGCTGATGCCCGTTGGCCCGGATCAGCGCGACCACACCGAGTGTCGGCAGCAATGCCGCAGCACCGGGAAATGGCGTGCTTTTGTCGTAGCACAACACCGCCAACAGAATCAGCGCCAAGCCAGCCAGGCTGATCGCTTGTGCCCACATCGTTGTCAGACGCCACTGGCTTCTGGGCGCAACGGCCAGCATGCCACCGGCCAACAGCTCCCAGGCACGCATCGGCAACAGGAAAAATGCTTTTTCAGGGTGATGCGCAACGGCCCACACACTGAGCCCGAACGACACCAGCAACACGGCGAACAGCGCCAGTCGCCAATGGTTCAGGCGACTCGACAGCAGGATCAGCAGTAACGGAAAAACAATGTAGAACTGCTCCTCAACCGCCAGCGACCACGTATGCAGCAACGGCTTGAGGTCGGAAGCCACATCAAAGTAACCATCCTGACGCATGAACAAGAGGTTGGAGACGAACATCACCTGGTAGCGCACCGAGCGGCCCAGCTCTTCGTAATCCTTGGGCGCCAGCAGGAACCAGCCGACTGCGAGCACGGCAGCGATCATCACGAACAGCGCGGGCAGGATTCGCCGCGCGCGACCGGCCCAGAAATCGACAAAGCTGAAGCGCCCGGCCTGTCGCTGATTCCAGATAATCGAGGTGATCAGGTAGCCGGAAATCACAAAAAAGATGTCTACACCGACGAAACCGCCGGTGAAGCCAGGAACACCGAAATGGAACAACACCACCGCAATCACGGCAATAGCGCGTAAGCCGTCGATGTCTCTTCGATATGCAAGCGTGGTCATAAGCAAGAAAGCCAATCAGTTGAAATTATTGGGGTCGCACGCCCAATTCGCTTTTGTACTGACCAATCGTCACCACAAACCTCCCTTTTTTTGCAAAAAAAATGGCGTCCCGAAGGACGCCATTTTTAGCGGCTTGTAAACCGTCTTACTTGCGCTTCATCGACAAGAAGAACTCGTCGTTGGTCTTGGTCGTTTTCAGCTTGTCGACCAGGAACTCGATGGCGGCGATTTCGTCCATCGGGTGCAGCAGCTTGCGCAGGATCCACATGCGCTGCAACTCGTCGTCGGCCGTCAGCAACTCTTCGCGGCGGGTACCGGAACGGTTGATGTTGATGGCCGGGAAGACGCGTTTTTCAGCGATACGGCGATCCAGAGGCAGTTCCATGTTGCCGGTGCCTTTGAATTCTTCGTAGATCACTTCGTCCATCTTCGAGCCGGTTTCAACCAGCGCGGTGGCGATGATGGTCAGCGAACCGCCTTCTTCGATGTTCCGCGCGGCGCCGAAGAAACGTTTCGGTTTCTCCAGGGCGTGGGCATCGACACCACCGGTGAGCACTTTGCCGGAGCTCGGGATCACGGTGTTGTAGGCACGGGCCAGACGGGTGATGGAGTCGAGCAGGATCACCACGTCTTTCTTGTGTTCGACCAGGCGCTTGGCCTTCTCGATCACCATCTCGGCAACCTGCACGTGACGGGTTGGCGGCTCGTCGAACGTAGAGGCAACCACTTCGCCGCGCACGGTGCGCTGCATTTCGGTCACTTCTTCCGGACGTTCGTCGATCAGCAGCACGATCAGATGAACTTCCGGGTTGTTACGGGCGATGTTTGCCGCAATGTTCTGCAGCATGATGGTTTTACCGGCTTTCGGCGGTGCAACGATCAGACCGCGCTGGCCTTTGCCGATCGGGGCGCACAGGTCGATGACACGACCGGTCAAGTCTTCGGTGGAACCGTTGCCGGCTTCCATCTTCATGCGCACAGTCGGGAACAGCGGGGTCAGGTTCTCGAAGAGAATCTTGTTTTTCGCGTTCTCGGGACGATCGTAGTTGATCGTATCAACCTTGAGCAGCGCGAAATAACGCTCGCCTTCCTTTGGAGGACGGATCTTGCCAACGATGGTGTCACCGGTGCGCAAGTTGAAGCGGCGGATCTGGCTCGGCGAGACGTAGATATCGTCTGGACCTGCGAGATAGGAAGCGTCAGCGGAGCGCAGGAAGCCGAAGCCGTCCTGGAGAATCTCCAGCACGCCATCACCGGAGATTTCCTCGCCGCTTTTAGCGTGCTTTTTGAGCAGGGAGAAAATCACGTCCTGCTTGCGCGAACGGGCCATATTTTCTATGCCCATCTGTTCGGCCAATTCGAGCAGTTCGGTAATCGGCTTTTGCTTGAGTTCAGTCAGATTCATATAGGAATGACGTAATCATTTATGGAGGGGGAAATTAAGCTTTTGGCTTAATGAGGCCGCGCCGCGGAGAAGGCGACAGGATCGCGTACTTATTCGAAAAGGAGTGCGTCGGCGACGGCTAGCAGGGGGGCAATGGAGAAACCAGTGCGGGGCCGAATGTACCACCTGAGTTTCGGAGCGTCTAGCCCTCAATAACGAAAAGGCCCCGCAATATGCGGGGCCTTTTTGATGACGCTTTGATCAACGCTTAGATGTTGGCGTCGAGGAAGGCAGCCAGTTGCGACTTCGACAGCGCGCCGACCTTGGTCGCTTCAACGTTGCCGTTCTTGAACAGCATCAGCGTCGGGATACCACGCACGCCATGCTTGGCCGGGGTTTCCTGGTTTTCGTCGATGTTCAATTTGGCAACAGTCAGCTTGCCTTTGTAGGTTTCAGCAATTTCGTCCAGAACAGGAGCGATCATTTTGCAAGGGCCGCACCATTCAGCCCAGTAGTCGACCAGTACAGCGCCTTCGGCCTTGAGTACGTCGGCCTCGAAGCTAGCGTCGCTAACGTGTTTGATAAGATCGCTGCTCATGGAAGTCTCCAGGTTGTAAGCAAAAAAACGTGGCCCATCATAGCTGCCCTTCCCTTGTTCAGGAAGGTGCAGATGATTGAGTCTCGCTATGGTGCTGCATGAGTTTGGGTATAGCTCATATCCCTGCCTGGCGAGAATTCGTGGCGAGGGGGGCTGCTTCGCCGCTCAACGGGGCGAGCCCCTCGCCACAAGGTTGTGCTGGATCAAGGCTTTGAACACTGCGCGTTGGCGCCAGCCTTTGATCGTGGCACGATGTCGAGGTTATCGACCGAGACCCCCTGACCATGCCGCAATCCCAAGCCAAGAATCTGTCCCTGATCGCCGCAATAGACCTGGGCTCCAACAGCTTTCACATGGTCGTGGCCAAGGCCCAGAACGGCGAAATCCGTATTCTCGAGCGTCTCGGGGAGAAGGTTCAACTGGCCGCAGGCATCGACGAAGAACGCCACCTCAACGAAGAATCCATGCAGCGCGGGCTCGACTGCCTCAAGCGTTTTGCCCAACTGATCAACGGTATGCCCCCGGGCGCCGTCCGCATCGTCGGCACCAACGCCCTGCGTGAAGCGCGCAACCGCGCCGAATTCATCCGCCGCGCCGAAGAAATTCTCGGCCACCCGGTGGAAGTCATCTCCGGTCGTGAAGAAGCGCGCCTGATCTACCTTGGCGTCTCCCACACCCTCGCAGACACCCCGGGCAAGCGCCTGGTGGCCGACATCGGCGGCGGCAGTACCGAATTCATCATCGGCCAGCGCTTCGAACCGCTGCTGCGCGAAAGCCTGCAAATGGGTTGCGTCAGCTACACCCAGCGCTATTTCAAGGATGGCAAAATCACCCCGGCCCGTTACGCCCAGGCGTACACCGCCGCGCGGCTGGAGATCATGAGCATCGAGCATGCCCTGCATCGCCTGACCTGGGATGAAGCCATTGGCTCCTCGGGCACCATTCGCGCCATCGGCCTGGCACTGAAGGCCGGCGGCCACGGTACGGGTGAAGTGAATGCCGAAGGCCTGGCCTGGCTCAAACGCAAGCTGATCAAGCTCGGCGACGTCGAGAAAATCGACTTCGACGGCATCAAGCCCGACCGCCGGGCCATTTTCCCGGCGGGCCTGGCGATTCTCGAAGCGATTTTCGACTCGCTCGAACTGCAACGCATGGACCACTGCGAAGGCGCCCTGCGTGAAGGCGTGCTCTACGATCTGTTGGGCCGTCATCATCACGAAGACGTCCGTGAACGCACACTCAGTTCGCTGATGGAGCGTTATCACGTCGACCTGGAACAAGCGGCGCGGGTCGAGCGCAAGGCGCTGCACGCCTTCGATCAAGTGGCCGAGGATTGGGACCTGGACGATGGTGTCTGGCGTGAACTGCTCGGCTGGGCTGCCAAGGTCCATGAAGTAGGACTGGACATCGCCCACTATCAGTACCACAAGCATGGCGCCTACCTGATCGAGCACTCGGACCTGGCCGGGTTCTCTCGCGAAGACCAGCAAATGCTGGCGCTGCTGGTGCGCGGTCACCGACGCAATATTCCCAAGGACAAATTCGCCGAGATCGGCGATGACGGCACCAAGCTGATCCGTCTGTGCGTGCTGCTGCGCTTTGCGATCCTGTTCCATCACATCCGCGGTACCCAGCAAATGCCTCAGGTGGAATTGAAAGCCAATGGCAACAGCCTGGAAGTGGTATTCCCGGACAAATGGCTGGACGACAACCAGCTGACCCAGGCCGACTTCGCCATTGAAGCGGAATGGCTCACCCGCGTCGACATAGTCCTGAACGCACGCTAAAACACCCTTCTGTAGGAGCACAGCTTGCTGGCGATGGCGATCTAACGGACGTCATCGCCAGCAAGCTGTGCTCCTACAGGGAGGCAGGTGAAAAAAAGGGCGATCCACATGGATCGCCCTTTTTTTGCCCACCGGGTTCGCGTTAACGCACGGTCAGGATCGGACTGCCCAAACGTTCCAGCAACGTCGCCTGGGCGCTGCGCGGGTTCTGGTTGCCGGTCGGTGTGTTACGGATGTATCGACCGTCCGACTGCAGGCTCCAGCTGTGGGTGTTATCGGTGAGGTAAAGCTCCAGCTCTTTCTTGACCCGTACAATCAGCTTGCGACCTTCCACCGGGAAGCAGGTCTCGACGCGCTTGTCGAGGTTGCGCTCCATCCAGTCGGCACTGGACAGGAACATCTGCTCGTCACCGCCGTTGAGGAAGTAGAAGACCCGGGTGTGTTCCAGGAAGCGGCCGATGATCGAACGTACGTGGATGTTGTGCGAAACCCCGGCGATGCCTGGACGCAGGCAGCACATGCCGCGCACGACCAGGTCGATACGTACCCCGGACTGACTGGCCTTGTACAGCGCGCGGATGATCTTCGGATCGGTCAGCGAGTTGAACTTGGCGATGATGTGCGCCGGTTTGCCGTCGAGGGCGAACTGCGTCTCCCGGGCAATCATGTCGAGCATGCCCTTCTTCAGGGTAAACGGCGCGTGCAGCAACTTCTTCATGCGCAGGGTTTTACCCATGCCGATCAACTGACTGAACAGTTTGCCGACGTCTTCGCACAAGGCGTCGTCGGAGGTCAGCAGGCTGTAGTCGGTATACAGACGGGCGTTGCCAGCGTGGTAGTTGCCCGTGCCCAAGTGTGCGTAACGGACGATTTCGCCCGCCTCGCGACGCAGGATCAGCATCATCTTGGCGTGGGTCTTGAAGCCGACCACACCGTAGATCACTACCGCACCGGCCGCTTGCAGACGGCTGGCCAGTTGCAGGTTGGACTCTTCGTCGAATCGCGCACGCAACTCGATGACCGCCGTGACCTCTTTACCGTTACGCGCCGCATCCACCAGCGCATCGACGATTTCCGAGTTGGCGCCGGAGCGGTACAGGGTCTGACGCACAGCCAACACGTGCGGGTCCTTGGCGGCCTGACGCAGCAGGTCGACCACCGGGGTAAACGATTCGAACGGGTGCAGCAACAGGATGTCCTGCTTGCTGATCACGCTGAAGATGTTTTCGCTGTTTTGCAGCAGTTTCGGGATCTGCGGGGTGAACGGCAGATATTGTAGTTCGCGCTGGCTGTCCAGGCCGGTGATGCTGAACAGGCGCGTCAGGTTCACCGGACCGTTGACCTGATACAACTCGGTCTCGCCCAGGTTGAACTGCTTGAGCAGATAATCGGACAGGTGTTTCGGGCAGGTGTCGGCCACTTCCAGACGCACCGCATCGCCATAACGACGGGAGAACAGCTCGCCGCGCAATGCGCGCGCCAGGTCTTCGACATCCTCGGAGTCCAGTGCCAGATCGGCGTTTCGGGTCAGGCGGAACTGGTAGCAGCCCTTGACCTTCATGCCCTGGAACAGATCATCGGCGTGGGCGTGGATCATCGACGACAGGAACACATAGTTGTCGCCGGCGCCGCCGACTTCTTCCGGCACCTTGATGATCCGCGGCAGCAGACGCGGCGCCGGGATGATCGCCAGACCGGAATCGCGACCAAAGGCGTCAACGCCTTCGAGCTCGACGATGAAGTTCAGGCTCTTGTTCACCAACAACGGGAACGGGTGCGTCGGGTCGAGACCGATCGGCGTAATGATCGGGGCGATTTCGTCGCGGAAGTAACGGCGAACCCAAGTCTTGAGCTTGGCCGTCCAGTAGCGGCGACGGATGAAGCGGACCTGATGTTTTTCCAGTTCCGGCAACAGAATGTCGTTGAGGATCGCGTACTGGCGGTCAACGTGACCGTGTACCAGTTCGCTGATGCGGGCCAGGGCCTGATGCGGTTGCAGACCATCGGCGCCGGCTTGTTCACGGGCGAAGGTGATCTGCTTTTTAAGACCTGCCACACGAATTTCGAAGAACTCGTCCAGGTTGCTGGAGAAGATCAGCAGAAACTTCAGCCGCTCAAGCAATGGATAGGACTCATCCAGCGCCTGTTCCAGCACGCGGATGTTGAATTGCAGTTGCGAGAGCTCGCGATGGATGTACAGGCTGCTGTCATCCAGTCCGGGAATGGCAATCGCTGGCGCCGCTGCGGCGGCTTCGGCCACCACCACGGGCGGAGCGGGCTCCAGCTCCGGTGGGGTTTCGGCGATTTGCTCGACCACGGGTTGAGCCTCTTTTACAGCAACTTCAGTGAGTCCTTCGGTATTCATGAAATGTTCCTGGGAGGGCTATTTTGCTCTCGTAACAATTGAGCGGCACGGACGGCGAAGTAAGTCAGGATGCCATCGGCGCCTGCACGTTTAAAAGCGGTCAGGGATTCGAGAATAACCCCCTCGCTCAACCAGCCATTCTGGATTGCCGCCATGTGCATGGCGTATTCGCCGCTGACTTGGTAAACAAACGTTGGCACTTTGAATTCTTCTTTGACCCGGTAAAGGATGTCCAGGTAGGGCATGCCTGGCTTGACCATGACCATGTCCGCACCTTCTGACAAGTCCGCCGCCACTTCGTGCAGGGCTTCGTTGCTGTTGGCCGGGTCCATCTGATAGCTGGCCTTGTTGGCCTTGCCCAGGTTCAGCGCCGAACCGACCGCATCACGGAACGGACCATAATAGGCGCTGGCGTACTTCGCCGAGTAGGCCATGATGCGCACATTGACGTGCTCGGCCACCTCAAGGGCTTCGCGGATTGCCTGGATGCGACCGTCCATCATGTCGGACGGAGCCACCACCTGTGCACCGGCTTCAGCGTGCGACAGGGCCTGCTTGACCAGTGCGTCGACGGTAATGTCGTTCTGCACGTAGCCTTCTTCGTCGAGGATGCCGTCCTGACCGTGGGTGGTAAACGGATCGAGGGCAACATCGGTGATCACACCCAGCTCCGGGAACCGCGCCCGCAGCGCGCGAGTGGCGCGCTGGGCAATGCCTTCGGGGTTCCAGGCTTCGGCGGCGTCCAGCGATTTGAGCTCAGGCGGTGTCACCGGGAACAGTGCCAGCGCAGGAATCCCCAGTTCGACCCATTTGGCCGCCTCTTCCAGCAACAGGTCGATGGTCAGGCGTTCGACGCCCGGCATCGAAGTCACCGCTTCACGACGGTTTTCACCGTCCAGCACAAACACCGGCAAGATCAGGTCATCAACGGTCAGAACGTTTTCACGGACCAGTCGACGCGAAAAATCATCACGACGGTTGCGGCGCAGGCGGGTTGCGGGGAATAGACGGTTGGCGGGGGTAAAGCTCACGGCAGACTCCTGAGCCCGCGCTTACGGGCGAGCGTGACAGTTATAAGCGACCATTATGACCAACGCATGACAGTTATGTGCACCCCTGTGACTAGGGGGCGTTCTCAATTAGTTTCCCCGTCGCGTTGTCGCCTTAAAGCGGGCCAGGCAAGGCGCAGGCCGCTGGGAATGGTTGTTCCCTTTCCAAGGCCTGCAACGCAGCCTGGCCCGCTTTAAGGCACAACCCGAAGGGCCGGGCCGGCTGTTGCGCAGGGCTGCGTTGCTCGAAGCTTATTTGGAATGACCAAACCACGCTTCTCGCGCCTTGCCCTGCGCAACAGCAGACCCGGCGCGGCAGGGAAACTAATTGAGAACACCCCCTATAGTCGCATTCCATTGTCATTGTAGGAAATGTTCACGTCGAGACACATTTGGACACTTTCATGAATGTGCACGAAGGGTTAGGCTGCGCGTTCATTTCGCCAGCACCCAGACAATGCTCCAACAATTTCTGCATGACTTTGGCTACTTTGCCTTGTTCCTCGGCACGTTCTTCGAAGGCGAAACCATTCTTGTGCTCGCAGGCTTCCTCGCGTTCCGCGGATACATGGACATCAACCTGGTGGTGGTCGTGGCGTTCTTCGGCAGTTATGCCGGCGATCAGCTGTGGTACTTCCTGGGGCGCAAGCACGGGCGAAAACTGCTGGCACGCAAGCCGCGCTGGCAAATGATGGGCGACCGGGCGCTGGAGCACATCCGCAAGCACCCGGACATCTGGGTGCTGAGCTTCCGCTTTGTCTACGGTTTGCGCACGGTGATGCCAGTGGCCATCGGCCTGTCAGGCTATCCACCGGGACGTTACCTGCTGCTCAACGGGATTGGGGCCGCGATCTGGGCGGCGGCCCTGGCGGCGGCGGCCTACCACTTTGGCGCCGTACTGGAAGGCATGCTCGGCAGCGTCAAGAAATATGAATTGTGGGTACTCGGCGCCTTGCTGGTGCTGGGTCTTGGCCTG
The DNA here is from genome assembly GCF_054668335.1 of Pseudomonas sp. S2_F03. NCBI lineage: Bacteria > Pseudomonadati > Pseudomonadota > Gammaproteobacteria > Pseudomonadales > Pseudomonadaceae > Pseudomonas > Pseudomonas sp. S2_F03. The sequence goes on from NZ_CP162759.1 coordinate 2,715,762, forward strand.
TGGCTGCGCCGACGGTTCAAAAATGCGCGTCTGGCGAAGAAGATATACGCCGAGGAGCAAGCCTTGAAAGCCAGACAGGCTACCGTCGAAGCGACTAAGACGCCAAGCGAGTGAAGCGGTTTGTGCAACAGTAGAGACCGATAGCGCTCAACACGCTGTAACTGAGCAGGCCGATCCAGCCCACCGTGCTGGCCGGCCACAACCCGACCACCGGCGCCAGCCACACCAGCGGCACGTTCGATGCCAGCCGCAGCAGCTCCAGCGTCAACGCCCACGGGCGATTCTCCAGGGCCACGCCCAAGGCAAACAACCCCAGCGCCACCGCACTCCAGCCGAGCACCAAGGCGGCGGTTGGCAGGCTCCGTTCCAGGTTCATCAAATAGCTGCCCAACGCGATGTAGGCGCAAAACTGCAACGCCACATACAGTTGCTGACGACCGTCCAGCGGCACCTCGAACTTGCGGAACTGGCTCAACTCAGGCTTGTTCATCGGGTAGCTGGCCGCCACATCCGCCGGCCGCCAACCGGTGCGCATAAACCAGATCCGCAGCTTGTCCCACGTGCTCTCGGCGCGCCGCGCGTCATCCCACAACTGCACATAGAACTGCAGGTTTGCCCACAGCGGGTTCCAGCTCGCCAACGGCGTCGTCACGCCAAAAATCACCGGTTCGTTGTCGTCTTCTTCTTGGAACGAGCCAAACAGGCGGTCCCAAATAATGAACACCCCACCGTAGTTGCGATCCATGTAGAGAGCGTTCTGTGCATGGTGAGCCCGATGATTGGACGGCGACACGAAGAACCATTCGAACCAGCCGAGCTTGGGAATGTGCCGGGTGTGCACCCAGAACTGATACAGCAGATTCAGCGCCGCCACGCTGACGAACACCAGCAGCGGCACGCCGAGCACGGCCATCGGCAGGTAGAAAATCCAGCTCAGCAAGAAGCCGGTGCTGGTCTGGCGCAACGCCGTGGACAGGTTGTACTCCTCGCTCTGGTGATGCACCGAGTGCGCCGCCCAGAGGATATTGCGCTCGTGCCCCATACGATGCAGCCAGTAGTAGCAGAAGTCGTAGAGGACGAAGGCAAACACCCAGACCCAGATACTCTCGGCCGACAACTGGAACAGCGCCACATGCTCAAGGGCAAAGGCATAGGTGACCAGCCCGACACCCTTGGTCAACAGGCCCGTAGTGGTCGACAGCACGCCAGTGCTCAAGCTGTTGATCGCATCCGCCACGCGATAATGGCTGACCCCGCGCCAACGGTCGGCCAGCAGTTCGACAGCGATCAGCGCAAAGAAAAACGGCACTGCATACAGAATGAAGTCCATGACGCGCCCTGATCGGAATCCGAGGACAGATGCTAGGTGTAGCCGCGAATTAACCCTATGGCAACGAGCGACAAATTAGTGGACATTTAACGCCATGAATCTGGAGAAAAGCCCATGAGCAAAAAAATTGCAGTGATCCTTTCCGGCTGTGGCGTGTACGACGGCGCCGAAATCCACGAAAGCGTGATTACCCTGCTGAGACTGGACCAGCGTGGTGCTCAGGTGCAGTGCTTTGCCCCGAACATCGCGCAATTGCATGTGATCAATCACCTGACCGGCGAAGAGATGCCCGAGTCACGCAACGTGTTGGTGGAGTCGGCACGGATTGCTCGCGGCCACATCAAGGACATTCGCGAGGCCGACGTCGACGACTTCGATGCGTTGATCGTTCCTGGGGGATTCGGCTCGGCGAAGAACCTGTCGAACTTCGCCATCGAAGGCGCCGGTTGCACCGTGCAACCGGATGTCCTGGCGCTGACCGAAGCCTTTGCCGAGGCTGGAAAACCAGTGGGCTTGATGTGTATTTCGCCAGCGCTGGCGGCGAAGATCTATGGGCCAGGAGTGAACTGCACCATCGGCAATGATGCCGAGACCGCTGCGGTCATGAACAAAATGGGCGCCACCCACACCGATTGCGCCGTGACTGAAATCGTCGAAGACAAGGCGCGCAAGCTGGTGTGTACACCGGCCTACATGCTGGCGCAAAGCATCAGCGAAGCGGCGTCCGGCATCAACAAAATGGTCGACCGCGTGCTCGAACTGACCCACGAAAACGACGCCTGACACACTCCCACAGGTTCTCGGTACGGCTCAGGGCTTGCGGGTAAGCCGCGTCAGTATCCGGTCCAGTGCATTGGCGAACGCCTGCTTCTCGCGTTCGCCAAACGGTGCCGGCCCGCCGCCCATCTGCCCCTGTTCACGCAAGTCGGTGAACAGGTTGCGCACCGCGAGCCGGTCGCCCATGTTCTGCGCATCGAACTCCTTGCCACGCGGGTCCAGTACGGCAACTCCCTTCTTGACCAGACGATCCGCCAGCGGCACGTCGCTGCAAATCACCAGCTCACCCGGCACCGCGTGCTCCACCAGGTAATCATCGGCGGCGTCCGGGCCACTCGGCACCACGATCAACTTCACCAGTGCCAGCCCCGGTTTGATCTGCGGCTGCCCCGCCACCAGCACCACTTCGTATTGGCGCTTGAGGGCGAACTTCACCACCAGATCCTTGGCCGCCCGTGGGCAGGCGTCGGCGTCGATCCAGACACGCATTGTGTTTTCCTCTTTCAAAAAAAATCGCGAGCCGCCTCGCCCCCACAAGGTTAACCCTAAACCCGTGGGAGCATGGCTTGCCCGCGATTGTGAGCGCAGCGAATGTTGTTTAGGAAACCTGCACCCGACGCTTCTCGGCCACCCAACTGCGACCGTACAACACGATGATCGCAATGATCGCCACCGCCTGAGCGCCCAGCGAATAGGCATCCGCGTGAATCCCCAGCCAGTCAAAATCAAAGAACGGCACCGGCCGGGTACCGAAGATCCCCGCTTCCTGCAACGCCTTCACGCCATGCCCGGCGAACACTACCGACAACGCGCACAACAGGCCGGCGTTGATGCTGAAGAACAACGCCAGCGGCAGCTTCGCCGAACCACGCAAGATGACCCACGCCAAAACCACCAGCAACACCAGCGCCGTCCCGCCGCCGGCCAGCACCGCGTTGTGCCCTGCAGGTCCGGCCTGCAACCACAGGGTTTCGTAGAACAGAATCACTTCAAACAACTCGCGATACACCGAGAAGAACGCCAGGATCGCAAAGCCGAAACGGCCGCCGCCGCCCACCAAACTGCTCTTGATGTAATCCTGCCACGCCGCAGCGTGACGACGGTCGTGCATCCACACGCCAAGCCAGAGCACCATGACCGAGGCAAACAGCGCCGTCGCGCCTTCCAGCAATTCGCGCTGCGAACCGCTGACATCGATCACGTATGCAGCCAGCGCCCACGTCCCCAGACCGGCCAACAGCGCCAGTCCCCAGCCGACATTGACACTGCGCACGGCCGATTGCTGGCCAGTGTTGCGCAGGAACGCCAGGATCGCAGCCAACACCAGAATCGCTTCCAGACCTTCGCGCAACAAAATCAGCAAACCGGAAATGAAGCTCAGCGACCAACTCAAACCATCGCTGCCCAACAGGTCAGCGGATTCCTTCAACTTGGCCTTGGCCGTGTTCAGGCGCTGCTCGGCTTCTGCCACCGGCAACCCGTCCTGCAACGACTGACGGTAGGCCATCAGCGATTTTTCAGTGTCTTTGCGCACGACGGCATTGACGTTGTCCAGGGAGCTTTCGACCAGTTCGAAACCTTCCAGATACGCGGCGACAGACAGGTCATAGGCCTGATCGTGATCGCCGGCGCGGTAGGCCGCGATGCTTTTGTCGAGGGTGGCAGCGGTGTAGTCGAGCAACTGCGCCGGGCCACGCTTGACCTGCGGCGGTTGCGCCCGCTGCGCACGGAATGTCGCAGCGGCTTGTGGACCGTCGGCGGCCTGCACTTCTGCCGGCGTCTGACGCCCCAGGTCGGCGATGTTGTAGGTCTTCTCGGATGTTGCAGCCGCCGGGTCGGCGCTGAAGCTGGCGATGTAGGTGGCCAGGTCCCAGCGCTGACGATCATCAAGTTGATCGGCAAAAGCCGGCATGTCGGTGCCTTCAATACCCAGGCCCACGGTGCTGTAGAGCGCGTAGAGGCTCAGATGATCCAGGCGCGTCGTATCTCGCAGATTGGACGGTGGTGGCATCAGCCCGACACCCGCCGGGCCGTCGCCAGCGCCCGCATCACCGTGGCAAACCGAGCAATGCTGGGCATACAGCGGCGCACCACGGGTCGGGTCCGGCGTAATGATCGGTGCCTGACTGACTTCATAAGTCACGGCCAGTTTCGCACCGAGTTGCCGCGCCTGACGGGCCACGTCCGCACCTTCCTGACGGGCAGTGACGGCACTGCGCAGCGAGCTCACGCCCTGCTCCAACCCCGCCTTCTCCTGCTTGGCCGGCATCGCCGCAATCAGGCCCTGCAACGTCTTGATGGATTCCAGCTGCCCGCGGTACTCGGACTCATCAATCACCTTGCCCGCTTGTACGGTTTGCGGGTAGTCCGCGCTGATGTAATCAAGCAAGTGCAACGCTTGCGGCGCGCCTTCCACGGTGTCGGCCAGCAGATTGAAACTGCACAAGGCAAACAACGGGAACACCAGCCAGGCCGGAAAACGGGACGGGGCAGTCATGAATGAATCTCAATTGGTAATACGAAGTAACACATTGTTCCCTCCCAATCACTTTCACTCAAGCTTTGTCTGCAACTGAGGCCAGCAGCCGCGGAACAAAGTGCCATCATTGCGCTCTACAGTGTGCCGCCTCTTGGCGGCTTTTCTTCAAGGAAGACACACTGCAAATGGCTACTCGCCTGCGCTTCATGTTTGTGCTCGGTGCATGCTTGCTACTGAGCGGTTGCCCTACCATGCGGGACTACAACGCGGAGCTGAGCGAGACCCTCGACTATTTCAAAGCCGGCCAGATCGACGCCGCCGTTGCTGTACTGGATCGAAACAACCCCATTGCCCCGGGCGACCTGCTCTATAACTTTGAGAAGGGCGAACTGCTGCGGCTCACTGGCGATATGACCGGTAGTTACGCCAGTTGGGATTACGCCGACCGGCTGATTGAGGGGTGGGAAAACTCGCCACGATTCGGCGCTTTCAAAGCATTCACCGAGTTCAATAGTTACGGCGCCAATGACAAAGTGCGTTTGTACGATGGCTACGACTTCGAGAAGGTCGCCCTGACCACGCAAATGGCTCTGACGTGCCTGTCCAGCGCCCAACCCGACCTCGCTCGGGTGATGATCAAGAAAACCCACGAGCGTGAAGCAACCATCGCCGATAAGCGCGACAAGCAATACCTGGCACTGGAAACCCAGGCCCAGGAGCAAGGCGTGCCCCTGAAATACCAGAACCTCCAGGGCTACCCGGTGGCGACCCTAGATGCACCTGAAGTCATTGCGCTGAAAAACAGCTACCAAAGTGCGTTCAGTCATTACCTGGCAGGTTTCGTCTATGAAACGCTGGGTGAAAAAGACCTCGCCGCACCGGGTTATCGCAAAGCCGTGGAGTTGCGCCCCAACACGCCGCTGCTTGAACAGGCGCTGCGTAACCTGGACAAATCGCCGCTCAAGGCCGGTGAAAGTGATGTCCTGCTGATCGTGCAAACAGGCCTCGCCCCTGCACGCAACTCCGTGCGTGTGCCGATTTCGGTGGACGTCGAGGGCGAAACCTACATCACCAACATGTCGTTCCCGATCCTCGTCCCTGACACGTCCACACCGCCCGTGGACTTCATCACTGTGGATGGAAAAAAACAGAAACTGACGTTGCTCAACAGTTATGGCGACATGTCGCGGCGCACCTTGCGTGACGACATGCCGGGCATCATTGAGCGCACGCTTCATCGCGCCCGGTCCAACGTCGAGTACCTGGCCTATTTGAAAAAGCACAGGCCCGAGAAACTTGAAGAAACCCTCTTGCAGCAAACCCAGCGAGAGGATGCCGACACACGAGGCTGGCGCACGCTGCCGGACAAAACATACGTCGCTCGCCTGCGCCTCAAGAAAGGCGAGCATCAACTGACCCTGCCCAATGCGCCGGAGCGCCCACCGGTCAGGTTCAAGATCGGTCAGACCCATCAAGCCTTCAGCCTGCGCGCGGTGAATAACCGGGTTTTCGCCGCCGATGTCGCCCTGGATCTCGCCCCCCTCCAACACCGCAGGCTGTCACCAGCCGTGCTCAACCCTGAATGGAGCGCCCCATGGGATTGAAATGCTTCGTCGTTATCGCGCTGGCCCTGTTGGCCGGCTGCGCCGCCGCGCCGCCCACTGCAGCCAGTAAAGTCATGGCCACCGGCCCGATTGAGAGCCTGGCTATCGGTCCCATGCGCATGGCTCGGGAAAACGGGTTCCTGACGGTCAATACGCAGCTGAGCAACACCGATACCGATAACCGGACGCTCTACTACCGCTATCTATGGCTCGGCCCCGAAGGTTTTCCAGTGGTCGAAGCCGAGTCCTGGAAAAGCCTGACCCTGTACGCCGAGCAGACGAGCTTCCTGCCGGCCATCGCCCCGGTACCACAAGCCGTGGACTTTCGCCTGGAAATCAACACGCCATGAACCGTCCACTTGAGACCACGCCCATGCTTGTACGTGTTTCGTCCCTCGCCCTCTGCCTCCTGCTGATCGGCGGCTGCGCGGCCAATCACTCGCCGGTGCTGGGCAGCGGCAACATCAGTTACGGTGATCCGAAAGCCGTGGAACTGGTGACCAACGAATTCGGTTCCACCGACCTGCAGATGATCGCTGAAAGCATGACCCGCTCGCTCGCCCAGTCCGGGGTCCTGAAGGGTCGCCCAGTGGTTCAGGTGTACGACGTGCGGAACAAGACCAGCGAGTACATCGACACTCGCGACATCACCACGTCAATCAAGACCCAACTGATGCGCTCCGGCACTGCACGCTTTGCCAGCGATAACACCGACATGCAGAGCCAGGTCGATCACCTCAAACTGCAAAACCAGAGCGGCCTGTACAAGAAAAGTACCGTGGCTAAAACCGGCAACATGATCGCCGCTCGCTATCGCCTGGAAGGGTCGATCAGCTCAATCGTCAAGCGCAGCAACGATTACAAGGACGTCTTCTACACGTTCAGCCTGCAATTGATCGACGTCGAAAGCGGGCTGGCCGACTGGATGGACGAAAAAGAAATCCGCAAGACCACGGAGCGCTGAGCAATGCGTGCATGGATTGGCATCATGGCCCTGACCGGCGCCCTGGGCGTTCAGGCGGCCCCGAAAATCGCGGTCACTGACATTGCCTATGAGGCCAGCGTGGATCAATACGTCCACGTGATTTCGGCCCGGGACGATCATCAGCAGGACTATTACGGCGCCAGCGGCTCGTCCCGTCATGACGAGTACACGACGCAGAACAGCTACCTGGAACAGACCGAAATCCGCCGATTCAGCGGGGACATCAAAGGTCAGATGCTCAAGACCGGGATGTTCCAGCTGATTCAGGGGACGCCCTACACCGTCAGCACCAAAACCCATGTGTATGACGTGATCGAACGCATCAAGGCCGGCCATTTCAAGGGGGCCGACTACGTATTGTTTGGCACGCTGTCAGACATCGACTTCACCCAGGACATGAACGAACTGGCCAATACCGACAGCTATTCAGCAGTGTTGGCGCTGACTCTGGTGGCGGACTTCAGCCTGATCAATACCAGGACCTACGAGATCACCTCGGCCTTCACCGCCATGGGTGAGGCTCAGGACACCAAGCTGGTGAATGATCGGGACATCCACGTTTCACTGAACCGGCCTCGGGTGGTGCGCGAAGTATCGAGGTCTTTGGGCGAGGATGTGGCGCGGCAATTGAGCGAACAGCTCGGGGACGGCAGCGATCAGTCATCGGGGCCGGCGGAGCCACGCAACGACCTGCCACCGGATACCGCGCCGGTGATTCTGCGTTGAGCACCCGCCTGATCGCTCCCACGCTCCCACGCTCTGCGCGGGAACGATAACGGAAATGAAAAAGGCGACCTGAAGAGGTCGCCTTTTTATGTCCGCGGGTTTTACACCGCGGCTTTACGCAATGTCGCCATGAACGCCGCCGCGCCGATGAACAGCCCGGCAAAGGTACGGTTCATGCGTTTTTGCTGCTTAGGGGTGCGCAACAGGCGCAGCACCTTGGACGCCAACCCGGTGTAACCGGCCATGACGATCAGATCAACACAGATCATGGTCACACCAATGATCAGGTACTGGATCAGCAGCGGTGCATGCGGATCAATGAACTGCGGCAACACCGCCAGCATGAACACCAGCGCCTTGGGGTTGCTGATGTTGACCAGGAAACCGCGGAACACCAGCGCCATCGGCTTGCCAATCTGACGCACTGCGGCATCGTCGCTCATGTCGCTGGGTAGCGCGCGCCATTGCTTGATGGCGAGGTAAACCAGGTACGCCACGCCGAACCATTTGATCGCATAGAAGGCCGAGGCTGAAGCGGTGAGGATCGCGCCCACACCGGCGCCGACAATCGCGATCTGCACCGCCAGGCCCAATTGCAGGCCCAGTGCGTTCCAGTAACCGCGCCAGAAACCGTATTGCAGACCGCTGGACATCGACGCAATGGCGCCGGCACCGGGTGACAGACTGATCACCCAGCAGGCTGCAAAAAACGCCAGCCATGTTTGAAGCTCCATTGCACACCTCGACTCAGACTCGTGACAGACGTCTAAGCTAATGCGGCTTTGGGCTGATGACCATCAATTTTTTGCAGGATATTGCGGCTGCCGACCAGCGTGGTCGGCATCCCGGCTATTTTTCGAAACCGCTCGAGGGGAATACATCCGTACCGCGCCAGCGTCGAACCGAGCGCTGGAAGAACAGGCTGTTGGGCACTTGAACCATGGCACTGCCGGTGCCAAGTTCTTCCGCTTCGATCAGCGTGGTGTAAAGCAGATTGATCGCCACTACCCGGCCTTTGACGCCGGGCTTGTCGGTGGTGTCCACCAACTCGACCACGTCGCCGAGGCGAAACGGGCCGACGGTGAAAATCAGGATCGCGCACAGCAGGTTGGAGAGCACACTCCACATGGCGAAAAACGCCACCGCCGCCACCGCAACGAAGCCCGACAGCGCGGTCCACAGAACCGTGGCCGACACCCCGAGGCGCTCCAGCACGAAAATCAGCGCACTGCCCATAATCAGCCAGCGCAATCCACCGCGTAGCGGCATCAGCAACTGCGGCGGAAACGGATAGCGCTCGCCCAGTCGGGTCAGGCCTTTGGCAACGAAGCGCTGGGTGAAATAGCCAGCCAGCAGAATCAGCAGGATTTGCACGACCAGCCAGAGGGGTTCGATCCAGACTGCCGGCAACGGCAGCTTGAACGCCTCCATCAAGACAGCGCCTCCAGCTCGGCCTGCATGCTTTCCAGCAGTTCAAGCGCTTCCATCCAGGCTTCTTCCAGTTCGGCTTCGCGCACCTTCAACCTGGCCTGTTCGGCCAGCAGGTCGCGCAAGTCGTTCTTGCGCGCCGGCTCGTAGATGTCGCTGTCACCCAGGCTGGCATCAATCTTCGCCAGTTTCTCGTGCAGTTTGCCAAGCTCGGCTTCCAGCTTGTCGGCCTCACGCTTGTGCGGCGCCAGTTGCTGACGCAACGCAGCAGCGGCCTGACGCTGGGCCTTCTTGTCGGTTTTGTCCGGGTTGACCGGCGTGTTGCTGACCGGCGCATTGCGCTGGCGATAGTCGACCAGCCAACGGGTGTAGTCTTCCAGGTCGCCGTCGAACTCCTCGACCTTGCCGTCCGCCACCAGGTAGAAATTGTCCGTGGTGCTTTTGAGCAAATGGCGATCGTGGGAGACCACCAGTACCGCGCCACTGAATTCCTGCAGGGCCATGGTCAGCGCCAGGCGCATTTCCAGGTCCAGGTGGTTGGTTGGTTCATCGAGCAGCAACAGGTTCGGTCGGCCCCAGGCGATCAACGCCAGTGCCAGCCGGGCCTTCTCGCCCCCGGAGAAGTTCAGCACCGGCTCATCGATGCGTGCACCACGGAAGTCGAAACCGCCAAGGAAGTCGCGCAGGGTCTGCTCGCGCTCGGTCGGCGCCAGGCGCTGCAGGTGCAGCAACGGGCTGGCCTTGGAGTCGAGTGAGTCCAGCTGATGCTGGGCGAAGTAGCCGACGACGGTGTTCTCGCCACGGGTCAGTCGGCCGGACAACGGCTCGAGTTCACCGGCAAGGTTTTTGATCAGGGTCGATTTACCGGCACCGTTCGGGCCAAGCAAACCGATCCGCGCACCGGGGGTCAGTTGCAGCTTGACCTTCTCCAGCACGGCCCGCTCGCCGTAACCCAGTCGGGCGTCGGAGAGGTCAATCAACGGGCTGGAGATTTTTACTGATTCGCGGAAAACGAAATCGAACGGTGAATCGACATGGGCGGCGGACAGTTCTTCCATCCGTTCCAGTGCCTTGATCCGGCTCTGGGCCTGACGGGCCTTGGTGGCCTGGGCCTTGAAGCGGGCGATGTAGCTTTCCATGTGCGCACGTTGCGCCTGCTGCTTCTCGTAGGCCTGCTGCTGCTGGGCCAGACGTTCGGCGCGGGCGCGTTCGAAGGCGCTATAACCACCGCGGTACAGGGTGATCTTGCGTTGATCGACGTGAGCCACGTGATCGACCACGGCATCGAGGAAGTCCCGGTCGTGGGAAATCAGCATCAACGTGCCGGGGTAGCTTTTGAGCCACTCTTCGAGCCAGATGATGGCGTCGAGGTCCAAGTGGTTGGTCGGTTCGTCGAGTAGCAACAAGTCCGAGGGGCACATCAAAGCTTGCGCCAGGTTCAGACGCATCCTCCAACCACCAGAGAAATCTCCTACCTGGCGATCCATCTGCTCGTTGGTGAATCCGAGGCCGGCCAGCAACTTGCGGGCCCGTGCATCGGCGGTGTAACCGTCGGCGCTGTCGAGTTCCGCGTGCAAGCGGGCCTGAGCGGCACCGTCATGCGCCGCTTCGGCTGCGGCGAGGTCGCGTTGCACCTGGCGCAGGCGCAGGTCGCCATCGAGCACGTAGTCGACCGCCAGGCGTTCGAGCGTATCGACTTCCTGGCGCATGTGGGCGATGCGCCAGTCGGCCGGCAGGAAGCAATCACCCGAGTCCGGGTGCAGTTCGCCCCGAAGCAAGGCGAACAGGCTCGATTTGCCGGCGCCGTTGGCACCGATGAGGCCGGCTTTGTGGCCGGCGTGCAGGGTCAGCTCGGCGTCTTCTAGCAGACGTTGAGGGCCACGCTGTAAAGTCAGGTTCTGAAGTCGAATCATAATGGCGGCGGAGTCTACCAGCTTCGCTCGCAACTGGCGCGAGTAGCACTATGTCCTCTGACCTGTGGAGCTTTTCCCTGACGACTTACGCCCGTCCCGGCGTTGAACACGCGTGCCTGCAACTGCAGTCGGCCGGCGTGAATGTGTGTTTGCTGCTCTGTGGATTGTGGCTGGGGGAGCGTGGCGTCGCCTGCAATGAGCATCGAATCAAGAGGCTGCGCGCGGTGGCGGAACCTTGGGATGGGGATGTCGTGCAACCGTTGCGCGCATTGCGCATGCGCTGGAAAGCCGTCGCAACGAAGGACTCCGAGCTGAAAAAATTGCGCGAGCAAGTGCAGGCACTGGAACTGGAAGCCGAGCGACATCTGTTGTTGCGACTGGAGCGATCGGCGCAGGGCTGGCCGCTGAATGAGGCGACCGATCTAACGGCCTGGCTGGAAGGTATGGCGGCAGGCGCCGCCAACCTGGACCGCGACGCGCTGCTTGAGCTGCGCGTCGCGGTAACCGGCACTTAGGAAGCGCTGGTTGGGTTGGTGCTGGAGTTCGACAGTGCGGCTGGCGTTGGCGCAGGCGTGGTTGTCGAGGTGGTTGCGGCGGGTGCAGTCGATGCAACTGGCGCTGGCGTCACTGGCTTGGCAGCGGCGATTGGTTTGGCAGCGACGGGTTTTGCGGCTGGCTTGACTGCAGCAGGCTTGGCCGTTGGTTTTGCAACAGGCTTGGCAACAGCTGGTTTGGCTGCTGGTTTCGCGGCAGCGGCTGGCTTGGCGGCAGCAGGTTTGGCCGCGATTTTAGCGGCAGGTTTTGCTGCGGTTTTTACTGCCGGTTTTGCGGCTGGTTTCGCGGCAGCGGTTTTGGCCACGGCAGGTTTAGCGGCCGGTTTCGCAGCAGCAGTTTTAACAGCCGGTTTTGCGGCTGACTTGGCTGCTGGCTTGGCTGCTGGCTTGGCTGCTGCAGTTCTTGCCACAGCAGGTTTGGCGGCAGGCGCTTTGGCAGCCGCGGTTCTCGCGGCGGCTGCAGTTTTCGCCGCTGGTTTTGCGGCAGGTTTGGCAGCAGGCTTCGCAGCGCTGGCAGCGACTGGTTTTTTCACCGCCGGTTTGGCGGCAGGTTTGGCTGCGGCTTTCACCGGCGCTTTGGCGGCGGGTTTGGCAGCAGGCTTGGCCGGTGCTTTTGCAGCAGCGGGTTTGGCAGCGGCTTTCTTGGCAGGTGCCGCAGCAGGCTTGGCTGCACGCAGGGACAACGCCTTGCTGACAGCCTCTTGAACGCGACCGACGCCCTGGGCCAATTTCAGGCTTTCCTGAGCATCACGCTTGAGTTGCAGAATGTAGCCGCGAGTTTCCGACTGACGATCCTTGAGGGCATCGAGCAACTCCTCAAGCTCTTTCACTGCGTCCTTGGCTTTGGCTTGTGCCTTGGCCTTGCCGGCCGACGCAGCGTCCTGCAATTTGGTACGGGATTTGTGCAGTTTCTCTTGCGCTTTTCCGCGCTGCTTTTCCAGTTTGGCGAGCAGTTTTTCAGCATCAGCCAAGGCTTGGGAACAAGCGTTTTCCAGATGCTCGAGCAGGCTGCCCGAGAGTTGTTGGAGTAAGTGCAACGGGGTATTTACAGGCTTCTTGGTGGCCGACATGGTTTACCTCCTGGCTGACGTGGGTGCGGCTCATACTAGACCTCTGCTGCTACCGCCGCTAGGGCATGTTGACAGTATCCAAAGCGCTGCGTTGCAACGAATCGAAAATCTTCTGCGCTTGCGCAAAACCAGTTCACCTTTCTGCGCAATCACACTGGCATAATCCACCGCATCCCAGGTCGGAGAGTGCCCATGTCGCGCTACCTTTTTTTATCGCTGTGCGTGATTTTTTCGGTGGCTCAAGCCGACGAAAAAACCGCCGCAAAAAACGCTCACGATCTTGCTTACAGCCTCGGCGCGAGCCTGGGCGAACGCCTTCGCCAGGAGGTTCCGGATTTGCAACTTCAGGCACTGCTGGAAGGTCTGCAACAAGCGTATCAAGGCAAGCCGCTGGCATTGAAAGACGAACAGATCGACCAGATCCTGGCCGAGCATGAGGCCCAACTCGCCGAGCAACCCGCCCTCCCGCAAAGCGAGGCCGCACTCGAAAAAGAGCAGCGCTTTCTCACCGAAGAAAAAGCCAAGCCGGGTGTTCGGGAATTGGCTGATGGCGTGTTGCTGACGGAGCTGACTCCCGGCACGGGAGCCAAGGCTGGCCCTAACGGCAAGGTGCAGGTTTTGTATATCGGACGCCTGCCCGATGGCACCGTGTTCGATCAGAACAGTTCGCCACAGTGGTTCAGTCTCGACAGCGTCATCAGCGGTTGGCGCAGTGCACTGCAAAACATGCCCGTCGGTGCGAAATGGCGCCTGGTGATTCCATCGTCCCAGGCTTACGGCGCGGACGGTGCCGGCGACCTGATCGCACCGTTCACGCCGCTGGTATTTGAAGTCGAATTGCGCGGCGCCACCAGCTGAATCGCAGGCACAAAAAACGGCGCGCATAGCGCACCGTTTTTAGCCTGCGGGAATAGGTTCAGGCCTGAACCGAATCCTCTTCCTTGTGAGCGGTATGCAGCACTTCGATCAAGCAATCTTCCAGCTCGAAGCGTTCGTGCAACAGGCCACCCAACTCCTTGAATTTCTCCGCGACGCATTTGCCTTCATCGCACAGGTCGTTGAACGCCAGCAGCTTCTCGGTGATGACGTCGATGCGCGGGTAAATAGTCTCGGCCAGCTCCAGACCACGCGTGTCGCCAAATGCCTTGGCTTCACCTGTGAGCTGTTCGTAGATCTCGAAATGCCCCGCCGACACATAATCGACCAGCACGCCGCAGAATTCCTGCAACGGCTTGCGATTCTCGCCCAGAGCCTCAGGCTTGGCGCCGAGAGCATCATAGGCCCGAACCAGTTCGTGACGCTCCTGCAACCAACGATCGATCAGCAGGTGCACTCCGCCCCAGCGTTCCTGAGCATTCTGACAACTTTCGAGCATGGTGATCTCTCTTCCCTTGTGGGTCAGCTGCTCTATGCCTGCTCGCCTCTTGTTACGTCAGTGGGCGGTCAGGCAGAGCGTCATCGAGCAACATAATTCCAATGACACGTGCGGGCCAGATTATGCCCGCGCGACTGTGGCTTCAAGGTACGCAGGCGATAAAGTTCATACAAGTGTTTAATCGCCCATCCGCACCCGGTGCGACGACTTGCCGCTGAGCGGTCGTTCACACGCAAGCCAGACGATGCGAAGCAACTGATAGCTCCCCAGAATCGTCATCGCGACAAAGAGCAGCAGGCTCCATTCCGGAATGCTCAGATCGAACAACGTCCAGGAAATCTCGTCACAATCGCCCTCCCCTTTAAACATCTGCGTGACCCGGCATACCCAGGGCAGGCTTTGGTACATCGTCTCCAGGCTGGACGAGCACGTCGTTAGCTGATGCGCCGGATCACTTTGCCGCAAAATCTGCCGCCACGCCGTAGCTGTGCCCACGAGGCTGCAGAAAAATCCGGACAACCAATACAGGAACGATCCAAAGCGCCCAGGCCCCAGCACCGAGGCTGCCAGGCTGATACCCGTTAGCAACGCCAGGCAAAGCCGTTGCAAAAGGCACAAGCCGCAGGGTTTGAGTCCGACCGCATATTCCAGGTAATAGGAAACGCCCAAGGCCAGGGAGCCTGTAATGAAAACCATGAAAAACAAGGAGCGTGAGCAGGCCAAAGACATGGCATTTCCGTACCAATAGAGACAGGTGGTTACGGTAGAGGAAAGCGCGCCGGCCTTTCAAGGCAGGTCTGCACGGACACTTCACCAGAAGCGTAGGGAATTCCCGACGGCGTCGAGAGGAATTGGTGTAGTCCCATGTAGGACAAGGCCGATCAAAGACTACAAAGCCAAACACCAGAAGAATTTTGAGCATGCGGATCGCCCTTTCGAGCGACCCTTGCCCAAGACTTCAAGCGTGAGCCAACGTCGGCAGCGGTGCTGCCAGCAGGCGCTCATCGAGCATGCCCAGGCCTTCCTGAAACAGCTGATTACTGCGTTGCGTGTCACCGAGCTGTGCCAGTAGCCGCGCCAGTTCCGCGCAGGCTTCCGGGTTACGCTGAACCCGCAGGCTGCTTTCCAGGTAATCACGCGCCTTGCCCCACAGGCTGTTTTGCAGACACAAGCGACCCAGTGTCAGCAACAGGCTTGGGTCGGCCGGATGATCCTTGAGCCAGCCCTCAGCCGTTTGCAACTGCCGAGCCGGATCGCTGCCGCGAACCAGTCCGTAAAGACGCGCCAGATGACTGTCGTATTTACGTTTGAGGGTCGTGCGCAAAACCTCTTCCGCTTCGACCTGCGCGCCCAGCTGCCGCAATTGCTCGGCATACGCCAGCACCAGCTGAGGTTCCTGACGCTGAGCCGAAGTGAGCTGCTGCCAGGCGCGGTTGAGCGATTGCAGACCAACCTTGCCATCGTCTTCCCGATGCGCCGCCAGGGACAGGTTCTCACCCCACGCACGACGCTCCAGTTCAGCCAGTTCAGCGGGCGGCAGGACTTTATCCTTGCGCAGCTCGGGCAACAGGCGAATCACCGCCGACCAGTCGCCACGCTGCTGAAGCAGACGCTGTAGCTGTCGCAGCATCTGCGCGTTGTGCGGATGACGCTCATGCATGGCTTGAAGGGCCGCAAGCGCACCGTCGGTATCGCCCCGGTCAGTCTGCAATTGTGCATGGTTCAAGGCGATCGCCAGTTCGGCCTGCGGCTGGCGCTCTAGTGCACGCTCCAGCAGATTGTCGCTTTCTTCGTAGTGACCTTGTTCGTTCGCGGCGCGAGCCGCGCCGAGGTAGTAAAGCAGCGGTTGGCGTTCGGCCTCCGCAGCCCGTTGCAAATGACGCTGCGCACTTGCCCAGCGACCTTCCGCCAAATCCAGCTGACCGTGTTCTATCGCCACTTGCACGCGGCGACTGCGATTTCGGTTCGACCAGGGATTGACCACGCCACTGGACGTCATCACCAGCTCAACCAGCACCTTGATGCCCCAAAACAGCAGCCACAGGACCGCGACCAACGCCAGCGTCGCCCACAGGCTCGATTCATAACGAAAACTTTTGTAGGCAATCAGCACGTAACCGGCATGTTCGGCAATCGCCAACCCTAGCGCGGCAGCCGCGGCGATCACCAGGAACACGATCACATAGAGACGTTTCATGGCGTTGCTTCCTGAGCGGTACCTGCGGCAGGCTTAGCCATCGGCTTGATCGAGTCCTCGGCGTTGACGTTACGCCGCTCCAGATACCCCTGAACCGCGCTCAGCGTGCCGGTCAGGTCCGGCGTCACCACGGTGACCCGTTGTGTGCTCAACTCGCCAACCTGCTCAAGCATCACTTTGCTCTGGGGGTTGTCCGGATTGAAGTTGCCGGTCAACACATCCCGCGCTTCCGCCAGCGCCTGGGTGTAAACCGCAGCCTGACCATTGAGCGCGGCCCATTGCGCCTGCTCCAGCGCCAGGCTCAGGGCCAGGCGCACCTGGCTCAGGCTCTGCCCGGCCAACAATGGACGCACATTTTTGTCAGCATTGAAGTCGATGCGGATGTAGCGGGAGATCTGATCCCACCACTGCGCCCAGCGACTGGCACCGTCACCATCGGCGGTCAGGCCCAGCAGTGATTCACCCCGGTCCTTGTACTCGGGCGCCAGTTCGGTGAGGTCAATCACCTGATCACGCAAAGCGCCCAGTCTCAGGAACAACCCGGTGCGATCCGGTTGCTCGGTGCTGCGCAACGCCACCAGGGTTTTGGCCACTTGCTCGCGAGCGGCAAAAGAGCCCGGATCGTTCTGTTCACGAAGAATATCGTCGGCACCCTGCACCAACGCCTGGGCGCTGCTGATGTCTTGCAATGCCGAGAGTCGCAGGCTGGCCAGACGCAGCAAATGCTCGGCCTCGGCCAGGCGCCAATCTTTGCGGCTGGCACCGAGGATGGTTTCAAGTCGCTGGTTCAGGCGTTGTTGATCGCCCTGCAACTGCGTCACCAGGCGGCTGCGCGCTTCCAGCTCATCGACGGCAGGCAACTGCTCCAGCCGTGCAGTAATGCGCTGCTCGTTGAGCTTGAGGCTTTGCGCCTGATCGTTCAGCGCCTGCACCTGAGCCAGTTGTTGCTGGTTATTGGCTTGCAGGTGACGCACCTGCCAGACACCCCAACCGCCCACGGCGACCCCGGCAGCACCCAGCAGCAGTGCGACGATTGCCAGCCCATTGCCTCGGCGCTGCACGTCAGCAGGTGGCGCCGTTTCAACCGGAGTTTCAACCTGTGCATCACGCACTGGCTGGTCGTCATCTTTAGGCAAGGCAGTTTCGCTCACGTATCCATCCTTTGCATTAGAGAACGGGTTCGGGATGCTCCCGCAACGCCGCCAGCAAAGCCGCGGCACTGGCGCCGCGACAATCCACAACTGTTTGGGCCCCGGCAGCGCGTGCCAGCTCGGCGACCCTGGGGCTTGGAACAAACAACGGCAACCGCGCCAACTGTGGCCAGGCATCGCCGGCCAGTTGATGCAGGTGCTCAAAACCTTGCCCACTGCTGACCACCAGCCCGTTCAAGCGTTCCGCCCGGACCCGCTCGACCAGCTCCGCAGCCGGGTATTCAGGCAATCTGCGACGGTACAACTCCAGATACTCGACACTAGCACCAAGCTCGCGCAAACGCTCAGCCAGTAGCTCGCGACCACCCTCCCCGCGCATGATCAGCACCCGCGGTTCAGGCCCGGCAATAGCCTCGCGCAAAGTAGCAAGTTCAAGCAAGGCTTCACTGTCGTCACCCTCGGCCGGGAAGCTCACATCCAGACCACTTTCATCGAGGATCTGTGCGGTGGCTGCGCCTACGCTGAACCACTTCAGTGACGGTGGCCGAGGCCAGAATTGGCCGAGCAGGTCGACGCCGATTCTGGCAGCCGGTTTGCTGACGACAATTACCGCGCTGAAGCGATCCAGTTTCCGGATCACCTCGCGCATGGTGTCAGAGACAGCAATCGGACCGATTTCCAAAAGCGGCAAGCAGCTGCTGAAAATCCCCGCTTCGGCCAACGCACGGCCCAGCGCCGCTGACTCATCCGCAGGGCGCGTCAGCAGCAGGCGCCAACCTGTCACTCGTGACCTGCCTCGCCGTAGACCGCTTTCAGAATGTCGTTGGCGCCCTGACTCAGAAGATCCTCGGCGACTTTCACACCCAGGGTTTCGGCATCTGCACGTGGCGCACGGCCCTCGGCGCTGAGCAACAGGCCACCGTTCGGATCTCCGACCAGGCCACGCAACCAGACCTGCTCACCTTCAAGCACGGCATAGCAGGCGATGGGGACCTGGCAGCCGCCGTTCAAGTGTTTGTTGAGGGCACGTTCGGCCGTCACGCGAGTGGCGGTGTCCTGATGGTGCAACGGTGCCAGCAAGGTGTGAATTTCGCTGTCGGCTGTGCGGCATTCGATACCGACTGCGCCTTGTCCACCAGCAGGCAAGCTGTCGTCGACGCTGATCGCCGACGTAATACGGTCTTCGAAGCCCAGGCGAATCAAGCCCGCCGCGGCAAGGATGATGGCGTCGTATTCACCGGCATCGAGCTTGGCCAGGCGCGTATTGACGTTGCCACGCAGGAAACGGATTTCCAGGTCCGGACGACGGGTGAGCAACTGGGCCTGACGGCGCAGGCTGGACGTGCCGACGATACTGCCCGGGGGCAATTCATCCAGGCTGGCGTACGTGTTTGAGACGAAAGCATCGCGAGGGTCTTCGCGCTCACAGATGCAAAACAGGCCGAGCCCTTCGGGGAAGTCCATCGGCACGTCTTTCATGGAGTGCACAGCGATGTCGGCTTCATTTTCCAGCAGCGCGGTTTCCAGTTCTTTGACGAACAAACCCTTGCCGCCGATTTTCGACAGCGGAGAGTCCAGCAACTTGTCGCCGCGACTGACCATGGGCACCAACGTCACGAGCAGGCCAGGATGGGCCTCTTCCAGACGGGCTTTGACGTATTCGGCCTGCCATAGGGCCAGGGCGCTTTTGCGGGTGGCGATGCGGATTTCGCGAGAGGACATGGATCAATCCGTACTGAAATAGATACGGCGGATAATAACAGCTCAGCCAAATCCACTTTGACTTGTATCAGATACTGCGTGGCCTCCCTGGCCCGGGATTGTCCGCAATCAGCGATGCAACCCGCCTGCGAACGGCGAGTTAAAGCTGCTGCATCATTTTGCGCACGCCGGCCACATGGCGCCGACTGACGATCAATGCATCACCGTTCAGGCCTTTGAGAAACAGCTGGAAATGCCCCAGAGGCGTGCGTTGCAAGCGCTCGATACGTTCGCGGGCGACCAGAGCGTTGCGGTGAATACGCACGAATCGGTCGCCGAACTCATCCTCAAGGGCCTTGAGCGGTTCATCCAGCAACACCTCGCCACCTTCGTGGCGCAGGGTCACGTATTTGTGATCGGCAATGAAGTAGACCACCTGATCCAACGGGATCAGCTCGATGCCTTTGCGGGTTCGCGCGCTGATATGACTGCGGGGACCGCTGCCACTTTCGGCGGCGGGGCGAGTCAGGGCGGCGAGCTGGAGGCGATTGGGGCGCTCGGCTTTCTTTAATGCTTCGTGAAGATGTTCAGTACGCACGGGTTTCACCACATAGCCTACGGCGCTGGCCTGTAAGGCTTCCACGGCAAATTCATCGGGTCCTGCACAAAACACCACAGCGGGCGGAGTTTCGCGTTCGCACAACCGCGCAGCCACTTGCAGGCCATCAAGGCCTGGCATGCGGATATCGAGCAACACGATATCCGGTTTGTGGCTGTCGATCAGTGCCAACGCCTCTTCGCCGTTCGTGGCGCTAGGCTCCAGGACACTGTATCCCTCGAGTTCACCGACCATTCGGCTCAGGCGCTCGCGGGCCAGGGGTTCGTCATCAACGATCAGGACATTCATATTGCGCTGGATTCCTGCGTGAGTCTCGCACAAGGATAGCGTAGACAGGTGAAGTGACGTCCGTCACCGCGATCCACGCTAAGACTAGCGCGAGGGCCAAAAGTGCCGCGAGATCGGCGGCTAAATTTTCAACTGCCGCGTGACTGGAGGCTCTGGCCCGCGTTGGCGAGATATCGCCGTGGGTTTTCCGATACACAATATGAACACCCCCTCTTCTTATAGTCAGTGGCCGCACCGAGAAGTGCGCAGTTCCTACTGTCCAACTGTAGACGGTTGCCGGGACGTTATTGCTCAATTGAAAAATATCGTTGCGCAATTTTCCAAACTTTCACCTTGAGTATGGACCGAGGTATAAGAAAAAACGTATCGACCAGTGTCAGCGACAGGATTGGCAACCCTGTTATTATCCGCGACAGCTTTCAACGTCACTTTTCTCCAGCCGATACGAGCGAATTCATGAGCACTGACAAGACCAATCAGTCCTGGGGCGGCCGCTTCAGTGAACCCGTCGACGCCTTCGTCGCCCGCTTCACCGCCTCCGTCACTTTCGACCAGCGCCTGTATCGCCACGACATCATGGGCTCGATCGCCCACGCCACCATGCTGGCCAAGGTCGGCGTGCTGACCGATGCCGAGCGCGACAGCATCATCGATGGCCTGAACACCATTCAGGGCGAAATCGAGGCCGGCCAGTTCGACTGGCGCATCGACCTCGAAGACGTGCACATGAACATCGAGGCACGCCTGACCGACCGCATCGGCGTCACCGGCAAGAAACTGCACACCGGCCGTAGTCGTAACGACCAGGTCGCCACCGACATCCGCCTGTGGCTGCGTGACGAGATCGATCTGATCCTCGCCGAAATCACCCGCCTGCAAAAAGGCTTGCTGGAACAGGCCGAGCGCGAGGCAGGCAGCATCATGCCGGGCTTCACTCACCTGCAAACCGCGCAGCCAGTGACCTTCGGGCACCACATGCTGGCCTGGTTCGAAATGCTCAGCCGCGACTACGAGCGCCTGGTCGACTGCCGCAAGCGCACCAACCGCATGCCATTGGGCAGCGCCGCGCTGGCTGGCACCACCTACCCGATCGACCGCGAATACACCGCGCAGCTGCTGGGCTTCGACGCCGTCGGCGGCAACTCGCTGGACAACGTGTCCGATCGTGACTTCGCCATCGAGTTCTGCTCGGCGGCAAGCATCGCGATGATGCACTTGTCGCGTTTCTCCGAAGAGCTGGTGCTGTGGACCAGCGCGCAGTTCCAGTTCATTGATCTGCCGGACCGCTTCTGCACTGGCAGTTCGATCATGCCGCAAAAGAAAACCCTGACGTACCGGAACTGGTTCGTGGCAAGTCCGGCCGCGTCTTCGGCGCTCTGATGGGCCTGCTGACCTTGATGAAGGGCCAGCCGCTGGCCTACAACAAGGACAACCAGGAAGACAAAGAGCCGCTGTTCGATGCCGCCGATACCCTGCGCGATTCGTTGCGCGCCTTTGCCGACATGATCCCGGCCATCAAACCCAAGCACGCAATGATGCGCGAAGCAGCGTTGCGCGGTTTCTCCACTGCCACCGACCTGGCTGACTACCTGGTACGCCGTGGCCTGCCGTTCCGCGACTGCCACGAAATCGTTGGCCACGCCGTGAAGTATGGCGTGGAAAGCGGTAAGGATCTGGCGGAAATGAGCCTGGAAGAGCTGCGTAAATTCAGCGACCAGATCGATCAGGACGTATTTGCGGTGTTGACGCTGGAAGGTTCGGTGAACGCTCGCAACCATATCGGCGGCACTGCACCGGCGCAGGTAAAGGCCGCTGTTGCGCGCGGTCAGGCACTTCTGGCTAGCCGCTAAAAGCATCGTCGGAGCGCCGCCCGGAGCAGGCTCACTCCTACAGGGGAACGCATTCCATTGTAGGAGTAAGCCTGCTCGCGATGACTGACTTCAGAGCACTAAAAACTCACTTCTTGGCCGCGATCATCGCCAAAAACGCCGGCATTGCCGCTTCCTTGTCCGCTGCAATCTTCTGCACATGCGGATTCTGCTCAAGCCGCTGCAACAGCGCTTTTGCCTCCGGCATTTCTGCCAACAGATCGATACCAAACAGCTTCTGCCCCACGGCACTGGCCAGCGGCACGCTATAAAGGAAATACAAATCCGCCACGCTCAAGCTGTCGCCCGCCACATACGGGGCGAATTTGCCGTGCCGGGCCAACGAGGCAAAACCCAGCAACAGCTCGGCTTTGGTCCGCTCCTTGATCGCCTCTGGTATCTGCACGCCAAAAAACGCCTCGCCGTAGCACATGCGCGCCGGCAACTCGATGTACAGCTCGATTTCCTTGGCCAGCGCCAGGGTTTGCGCACGCTCGAAAGGATCGCTTGGCAGCAGCGGCGTGCCTTGCTGGCTCTGCTCGATGTATTCGAGAATCACCGCGGTTTCATTGATAAAACCGTGCTCGGTGTGCAGCACCGGCACTTTACCGCGCGGGCTGATGGCCAGTGCTTGCGGGGTAGTACCGCCATAAAACGCCACTTCTTCGAACGGCAGTCCCTTCTCGAGCAGCGCCAGTTTGACCATGTTGTAGTAGTTGCTGACGGAAAATCCATAAAGCTTGAGCATCACAAAGCCTCCAGGCCCTGCGGGGTTGGCAGTCCTGATTTATAGAACGTCGCAGCGATTCTTGCCAGCAGCATCACAGCGCTGAATGCAGGTAAACTGGCCGCCTTAACTTGAGGAGCCTGCCATGAGCGAGCCGACAGACATCGATAACGACGAAGAAGAGTTCACCGAAAACACCCTGATCGAAGCCATCGAAAACCAGATCGAAAGCGATAACCCGCCTGCAGCCAAGGCAACGTTCAACAAGTTGACCCTGGTGGGTTACGAGCGGGAAGAAATCCTCAACCTGATGGCCCACGTTTTAGCGGTAGAAATCGACGCGATCCTCGAAGAAGACCGCGCGTTCAACACAGAATGGTACGAAACGGCACTGCGCGCGCTACCAGAACTGCCGCCGGAAAAAGAAGTAAGTCAGAAACCGGTAGGAGCAAGGCTTGCCCGCGATGAACGATGGCACGATCCGTCTGACAGGTCGCGGCGCGGCAATCGCGGGCAAGCCTTGCTCCTACAGCACCCCGCTGCCGCACCTCCTGCCGGGGAATGCTTCCCGAGGCGAAAAATCCCTGTCGCGAGCACTGGACATGCCGCACAAGTGGGCTCACCTTAGGGGCGCTGTCGTCCAATTCCTAGAAAGTCTGGAGTCCTTATGTCGCTTACCCCTGAGTTGGTTGCCGAACTGGAAGTCCTCGCACTCTTCAACCTGGACAGTTCCCAGGAAGGTTTGAAAATTCATCAGACCGCTGCCCCGAAACACATCGCCGCCGCCAAACGCCTGCATGAAAAGGAACTGATCGACCAGCCCGACGGCGGTTACCTGACCAGCCTGGGGCGTGATGCCGCACAAAATGTGCAAACAGTACTGACCATTCTGAGTGTCGCAGAAACAGCCTGAAGATCACCGCATCGCCCACGGAAACCCCTGCGACGGGATTTCCGCGGGCAAACTTGCTGAGCCGCCATCAACCCGCGATATAAATCTGACGTCAAAATCCAAATTCAGCTTAAAAGTGCCAGGCCCGAGGCGCTAAACTGCCCCTCATCCGCCGACCCCACGTCCGAGCCTCGCGAGCCGGTTTGAGCCGACATGACCCGCAACCATGAAATACGCCCCGATCTGGACGAGGGAATCGACCGCAAGGTTCTGAGCCAACTGCGCGCACGCTTTCTAAAACTCAATGAAGGTCGCATGGCCCGTGCCATGGAGGGGTTGTCGACCCGCCAGCAAACCGTGCTGACGCTGCTGCCGCTGTTTTTCCATGTCAATCATCCGTTGTTGCCAGGGTATGTTTCCGGCAGCACGCCAGCCGGGCTGTCGAACTTCGAGCCCGACGCCAATGCCCTCGCTGAAGCCCAACGCCTGACCCGCTCGTTTTCTTACAAGCCGCGCCATGGCAGCAACCCGCCGCGACCGATCCACGGTCTGTTCCTGATGGGCAGCCTTGGCACGCTGGCTCAAGCCGATCAGAGCGACATGGACGTCTGGGTGTGCCATGCGCCGGACCTCAGCGAAAGCGAACTCGCGGAGCTGCGCAAAAAGTGCCAACTGCTGGAGGTCTGGGCCACGAGCCTGGGCGCCGAGGCGCATTTTTTCCTGATCGACCCGACGCGCTTCGTGCTCGGCGAGCGCGATACCCAGCTGAGCTCCGAAGACTGCGGCACCACCCAGCACTACTTGCTGCTGGACGAGTTCTACCGCACGGCGATCTGGCTGGCTGGCCGTACGCCAATCTGGTGGCTGGTGCCGGTCTACGAAGAGTCCGCCTACGACCGCTACACCCACACCCTCTTGTCCAAACGCTTCATCCGCGCCGACGAAAGCCTGGACCTCGGGCATTTGGCCTACATTCCGCCCGGCGAATTCATCGGCGCCGGCCTCTGGCAGTTGTTCAAGGGCATCGAGTCCCCCTACAAGTCCGTGCTCAAGCTGCTACTGACCGAGGTCTACGCCAGCGAACACCCCAAGGTTCATTGCCTGAGCCTGCGTTTCAAACAAGCCGTGTTCGCCAATCAACTGGACCTCGACGAGCTGGACCCTTATATCGTGGTCTACCGGCGCATCGAGGAATACCTCACGGCCCGGGGCGAACCGGAACGGCTGGAATTGGTGCGGCGCGCCCTGTACCTGAAGGTCAATCGCAAACTCACCGGCAGCAGCCGCGCTCCAGAGCTGGCAGCGTTCACTGCTGGAGCGTCTGGCTCAAGAATGGGGCTGGGATCAACGGCAACTGGCGCTGCTTGATAGCCGCAGCCAGTGGAAAGTCCGCCAGGTCAGCGCTGAACGCCGTGCCCTGGTCAACGAACTGAACTACAGCTACCGCTTCCTGACCCAGTTCGCCCGTAGCGAACAAACCGTCAGCCTGATCAACAAGCGCGACCTCAACGTGCTGGGTCGGCGACTGTACGCGGCCTTCGAGCGCAAGGCCGACAAGGTCGAGTTCATCAACCCGGGCATCGCCCCGGACCTGGCCGAAGACACCCTGACACTGGTGCAGGCGCCCAACAAGAAAGAGCCGGGGCAAACCCAGTGGGGCTTGTACAACGGCAGCCTGACCGCTCAAGAGTGGGAGCATTTCGCGCCGATAAAGCGCAGCCGGCAATTGCTTGAATTACTCACCTGGTGCCACCGCAATGGCGTGATCGACAGCAGCACGCGGCTCGCCCTGCACCCTGGCGCCAGCGACTTGAGCGAGTTCGAACTGTTCAACCTGCTCGGTAGCCTGCAACAGAGCATTGCGCTCCCCTTGGCCACCGTTGCAGAGGAGCCGTTGCTGCGTGCCAGCGTACCGAGCGAGGTGTTGATTCTGGTGAACGTTGGCGTCGACCCGCTCAAGCATCATCGCGATCTGAACATTCTGATGACCACCGAGCGCACCGACTCGTTGAGCTACGCCGGGGTGCGCGAAAACCTGGTGCTGACGCTGGACCAGGTCACGCTCAACAGCTGGAACGAAGTGCTGGTCAGCCGCTACGACGGCCCTCACGCCCTGCTCGATTGCCTGCGCGCTTACCTCAACAACCTTCCAAGCGGGTTGGCGCAGCCTCGATTGCGGGTTCGCTGTTTCTGCCACAACCGCGCGCAGTTCATTGCGCGACGCGTCGAAGAGGTCCTCGATACAGCGCAAAACCTGTTATTGAGCAATCTCAATCACCGTTACCTGATTCAGGTCCAGCAGCACTACCACGTGCTTGAGCTGGTGCCCGGCCAGGTCAATCACGTTGCCCTCGCCACCTTGCCGGCACTGATCGATTACCTGGGCGAGGAACTGATAGCGTACAGCCCGCTGCACCTGGACCCGATGGCACTGGAAGACCACGACCTGGCACTGCTTCTGCCGATGGGGCAGCCCGAGTGCATCCAGGTGTTCTACCGAATCAACGAAGACCAGGCCGACTTGTATGTCCTCGATGAATTCAATGCGCTGTGGCAACAACGCTTGCCTTATCACGATGAACAAAGCCTGCTGGTGCCACTGCAACGCTTCCTGCAATCGATTCAGTACCGACGCGATGCCTTGTTGCCGATGGACGCGGCCCAGCCCCTGAGCCTCGACACCTTGTATTACCAACTGCTGCCTTCCGGCCCCGGACGAGCGCGTCGGGTCGAAGCGCGGCCCGCGCCGCAAACGCCGGTCAACAAACCGTTCTACGACGTCCAGGCGATCATCGGCAAAGCCGCACCGGGAAAGGTGCAGGTGACGTTGTATTGCAATCAACGAGAGTTTTCAGAACTGGAACATGGCGACCAACTGTTCAGCGTAGTTGCACAAGAAATCGTCGAGCAGCGTCGCGAAACCGAACGCTATCGCTGCTACATCACCGACCTGGACCTTTCGAGCCTGCCCGGTGACGAACAGAATTCAAGCAATTTGTACCTGCGCTACAAGGCTGACCTGGAGCGCTCGTTGAACGAGGCACTCGAACAGGTCTGAGGGGCGTTATTCCGGGAAGTCGCCGCCATTGGCAGGCTGGGATTCAACTTCCAGCAACGTCAGTTTGAGGGTCTTGCCGCCCGGCGCTGGCCAGTCGATGTGCTGACCGACTTTCAGACCGAGCAAAGCACTGCCCACCGGCGCCAGAATGGAAATCCGGCCTTCGTCGGCATTGGCATCCTTGGGGTAAACCAAGGTCAGGTGATAGTCCTTGCCACTGCTTTCTTCACGGCAGTGCACACGGGAATTCATGGTCACGACATCGGCGGGCACTTCATCGTGACCAACCAGGGTATCGGCGCGATCCAGTTCGGTTTGCAGCGCGATGACGCCTGGCAGCGTGTCATCCAGGCTGTCGATCAGGCGCTCCAGACGTTGGACGTCCAGACGGGTAAGGGTGATGGAAGGTGCGGTCATGATTAAGGCAGACTCCTTTCTTCTGCACAGAAAAAGCAAAACCCCGCCAGAAAAAGGCGGGGTTTTCACGAGCCTCGATGGGTTGAGGCGTTTCTGGACACTATCACAGCTCAATAAATATACAAGTCAGGGGCGACGACACACTTTTGTAGCCGCTGGCGAAGCCTGCGTTCGGCTGCGTAGCAGTCGTGGAATCAGGCGATAGGGTGTATCAGGAGTAACGAGCATTCAGGTTTTACGACGGCTACGCAGCCGAACGCAGGCTTCGCCAGCTGCTACAGGTCGCTTGAAGGCTTCAGGTGGCGGTCTTGCGCTGTGAGGCTTGGGCGCAGATAACCCGTCGACGTTCATCATCCGCCGAGCGCCACTCGCGGATGTCTTCGACATGGCGAAAACACCCAAGGCAGACCTTCTGCTCATCCAGCCGACAGACACCGCTGCACGGCGAAGGCACCGCCGGGCTGACATTGCTGTAGAGCGGTTTGGGCGGACGAACGGGCGCAGGCTGGGTCACGATTTCACAGGCCTTCGAAATCGAGTTCGACGTCAGCTTGCTGCTTGACGATGCGCTCGAGCATTTCGCCCAACTGTTCTTCGCTCTTGTCGCACATCCAGCGCTCGCTCTCTTCGTCGTAGTCGAAGTGGAAACCACCGGAGACCGCCGCCAGCCACAGCTGACGCAGGGGCTCCTGACGGCTGAAGATCAACTGGCTGCCGTTTTCGAACTTCACGGTCAGCACACCGGCCGAGCTTTCCAGATCAATATCCAGGCCACTCTCGTCGAAAATATCTTCCAGCGTCTGCTGGGTGGCATCGACCAGATCGTGGAAACGGGCTTCAGTCAAACTCATTGCGGCAACCTCAAAAAGTGTCTGTTCACGCTCAAGCGCCGCAAGATACGGGCGAGCCCCAGTGATTGCAAAGGATAACGATCAAGGGCCGACATAGGTACATCAAACGCTGTACCTGTGGGAGCGGGCTTGCCCGCGAAGGGGCCGGCCCATTCAAAATCTTTGTTGACCGGACCACCGCTTTCGCGGGCAAGCCTGCTCCCACAAGGATTGCACCTGGCCCGCCGGCATCAGCCAAGCCCCGCCGGACGGGAGCCCCATCGCATAGGCAAGCTGCCGGGTGGCCGGTATACTCCGGCGCAATTAACGCATTTTCAAGGATTTCGCCATGAAGCGCCTGATCTCTTCCCTTGCTGCGCTCGTCGCGGTTGCCTGCCTTGTGTCGGCCTGTGGTCAAAAAGGCCCGCTGTATCTGCCAGACGAAGACCAGGACCCTGTCGAACAGGCCAAGTCCTCGCAACAGCAGCCTGCCTCCAAAGCACACAAGCACGACGTCTACCAATAAGGGAACGCCATGGACGCTTTTAATTACCGTGGCGGAGAGCTGTTCGCGGAAGGTGTGGCGCTGTCTGCCATCGCCGAACGTTTCGGCACACCGACCTACGTCTACTCTCGCGCGCACATCGAAGCTCAATATCTGGCTTACGCCGATGCGCTGGCGGGCATGCCGCACCTGGTCTGCTTTGCGGTCAAGGCCAACTCCAACCTGGGCGTGCTGAATGTCCTGGCGCGTTTGGGCGCCGGTTTCGACATCGTCTCCCGTGGTGAACTGGAACGTGTTCTGGCCGCTGGCGGCAGTGCCGACAAGATCGTGTTCTCCGGTGTCGGCAAGACCCGTGACGACATGCGTCGCGCCCTGGAAGTCGGCGTGCACTGCTTCAACGTCGAATCCACCGATGAGCTGGAGCGTCTGCAAGTGGTCGCCGCCGAACTGGGCGTTCGCGCACCGATCTCGCTGCGGGTGAACCCGGACGTCGATGCGGGCACCCACCCGTATATTTCCACCGGTCTCAAAGAGAACAAGTTCGGCATCGCCATTGCCGACGCCGAAGACGTGTACATCCGCGCCGCGCAGCTGCCGAACCTGGAAATCGTCGGTGTCGATTGCCACATCGGTTCGCAACTGACCACCCTGCCACCGTTCATCGACGCCCTCGACCGCCTGCTGGGCCTGGTCGATCGCCTCGGCGATTGCGGCATCTACCTGCGCCACATCGATCTCGGTGGTGGTTTGGGCGTGCGTTATCGCGACGAAGAACCGCCATTGGCCGGCGACTACATCAAAGCCGTGCGCGAGCGTCTCGACGGTCGTGATCTGGCGCTGGTGTTCGAGCCTGGCCGCTTCATCGTGGCCAACGCCGGCGTGCTGCTGACACAGGTCGAGTACCTCAAGCACACCGAACACAAAGACTTCGCTATCGTCGATGCCGCCATGAACGACTTGATCCGCCCGGCGCTGTACCAGGCCTGGATGGACGTGACCGCCGTGCGCCCTCGCGATACTGCGCCTCGTGCCTACGACATCGTCGGCCCGATTTGCGAAACCGGCGACTTCCTGGCCAAGGATCGTCAGTTGGCCCTGGAAGAAGGCGACCTGCTGGCTGTGCATTCGGCCGGCGCCTATGGGTTTGTCATGAGTTCCAACTACAACACCCGCGGCCGTGCCGCTGAAGTGTTGGTGGACGGTGATCAGGCAGTTGAAGTGCGTCGCCGTGAGACGGTAGCCGAGTTGTTTGCTGGCGAAAGCCTGCTGCCGGAGTAACCCCATGCTGCTGCGTTTTACCAAGATGCACGGCCTGGGCAACGACTTCATGGTCCTCGACCTGGTCAGCCAGCACGCGCATATTCTGCCCAAGCACGCCAAGCTTTGGGGCGATCGGCACACCGGCATCGGTTTTGACCAGTTGCTGATCGTCGAAGCACCGAGCAACCCGGATGTGGATTTCCGTTATCGGATCTTCAACTCCGATGGCTCTGAAGTAGAACAGTGCGGCAACGGTGCGCGCTGTTTCGCCCGCTTCGTGCTCGACAAGCGCCTGACTGCAAAACGGCTGATTCGCGTCGAAACCAAAAGCGGCATCATCGAGCTCGATGTGCGCAGCGACGGCCAGATCAGCGTCAACATGGGCGCACCACGCCTGGCGCCGGCCGACATCCCGTTTGTCGCCCCGGAACAGGCGCTGAACTACCAGGTCGACGTCGATGGCAGTGCAGTCGAACTGGCCGCCGTGTCCATGGGCAACCCCCATGCCGTGCTGCGGGTCAGCGACGTCAACAATGCACCGGTGCATGAACTGGGGCCGAAAATCGAACATCACCCGCGCTTTCCGGCGCGGGTCAATGTCGGTTTTCTCCAGGTCATCGACCGCAGCCGCGCGCAGTTGCGCGTCTGGGAACGCGGCGCCGGGGAAACCCAGGCCTGTGGAACCGGTGCCTGCGCAGCCGCAGTGGCCGCGATCAGCCAGGGGTGGATGGATTCGCCGCTATTGATCGATCTGCCTGGCGGGCGCTTGTCCATTGAATGGGCAGGCCCTGGCCAACCGGTCATGATGACCGGCCCGGCAGTACGCGTATACGAAGGACAAGTGCGTCTTTGAGTGAGCTAAACCCATGACCGACAAGCCCCAGGTTCCCGCCCTGCAGCCCGACGAAGCCCCTAGCGAAAGCCTTGAGGCGGCGGCGATTGCCGCGTACCTGGAGGCTCATCCGGATTTCTTCATCGAGCACGAAGAACTGCTCCCGGCCATGCGCATCCCGCACCGTCGCGGTGACACCATCTCGCTGGTCGAACGGCAGATGACTATCCTGCGCGATCGCAACATCGAGTTGCGCCATCGCCTTTCGCACTTGATGGACGTGGCCCGCGACAACGACCGCCTCTTCGACAAGACCCGCCGTCTGATTCTCGCGCTGATGGACGCCAGCAGCCTGGAAGACGTGGTGATCAGCGTCGAAGACAGCCTGCGCCAGGACTTCCAGGTGCCTTTCGTCAGCCTGATTTTGCTGGGCGACAATCCGATGCCGGTGGGCCGCTGGGTGACTCACGCCGAGGCGCAAACGGCCATCGGCGGCTTGCTCTCGGAAGACAAAAGCGTCAGCGGCAGCCTGCGTGAACACGAACTGGACTTCCTGTTTGGCGAGGAACAGCGCAAGCAGATCGGCTCGACCGCCGTCGTCGCGATCAGCTATCAAGGCATCCACGGCATCCTGGCCATCGCCAGCCGCGATCCGCAGCACTACAAAAGCTCGGTGGGCACCTTGTTCCTGAGCTACATCGCCGAAGTCATGGGCCGAGTGCTGCCACGGGTCAACAGCTCCCTGCGCTCGGTCCGCTGATCATGGAAGAGCAACTGGACGCTTACTGCGAACACCTGCGCAGTGAGCGGCAGGTGTCGCCTCACACGCTGTACGCCTACCGCCGCGACCTCGACAAAGTGCTTGGCTGGTGCGCTAAACAGAACATCGACAGCTGGGCCGCGCTGGACATCCAGCGCCTGCGCAGCCTGATCGCCCGCCTGCATGCACAAGGCCAGTCATCGCGTAGCCTGGCGCGACTGTTATCGGCGGTGCGCGGGCTGTATCACTATCTGAATCGCGAAGGCCTTTGCGACCACGACCCGGCCAACGGTCTGGCGCCGCCCAAGGGTGAGCGTCGCCTGCCGAAAACCCTCGACACCGACCGCGCGCTGCAATTGCTGGAAGGCGCCGTCGAGGATGATTTCCTGGCGCGACGGGACCAGGCCATTCTGGAGCTGTTCTATTCCTCGGGATTGCGCCTTTCCGAACTGACCGGGCTCAATCTGGATCAGCTGGATCTGGCCGATGGCATGGTTCAAGTGCTCGGCAAGGGCAGCAAGACCCGCTTGCTGCCTGTGGGTAAAAAGGCTCGCGAAGCGCTGGAACAGTGGCTGCCGTTGCGGGCCATGACCAACCCTGCGGACGACGCGGTGTTTGTCAGCCAACAAGGCCGGCGCCTCGGCCCCCGGGCCATTCAGGTTCGGGTCAAAGCCGCTGGCGAGCGCGAGCTGGGGCAAAACCTGCACCCGCACATGCTGCGACACTCCTTTGCCAGCCACTTGCTCGAGTCCTCGCAGGACCTGCGCGCGGTGCAGGAATTACTTGGCCACTCGGACATCAAGACCACCCAGATCTACACCCACCTGGACTTCCAGCACCTGGCCACGGTTTACGACAGCGCCCATCCACGGGCCAAACGCATGAAAGGCGACGACTCATGACCCTGCAATTGATCACCTTCGACCTCGACGACACCTTGTGGGACACCGCCCCGGTGATCCTCAGCGCCGAAGCCGTATTGCGTGAATGGCTGACCGAGCATGCGCCGAGCCTTGGAGCGGTGCCGGTGGAGCATTTGTGGGCGATCCGCGAGCGAATCCTGGGCAATGAGCCAGGCCTCAAGCATCGCATCAGCGCGTTGCGTCGCCGCGTGTTGTTCCATGCACTGGAAGAGGCCGGTTACGACCATGACCAGGCAAACGATCTTGCCGATAAAAGCTTTGAAGTGTTTTTGCATGCTCGGCATCAGATCGACGTGTTCCCCGAAGTCGAGCCGACGCTACAGATGCTGGCCAAACACTACGCCTTGGGCGTGGTCACCAACGGCAACGCCGATGTACGCCGATTAGGGCTGGCGGATTACTTCAAGTTTGCCTTGTGCGCCGAAGACATCGGCATCGCCAAACCCGATGCACGTCTGTTTCATGAAGCACTGCAACGCGGAGGGTCCACACCCGATACGGCGGTGCATATCGGCGATCATCCGGGTGATGACATTGCTGGCGCCCAGCAGGCGGGGATGCGAGCGATCTGGTTTAACCCACAAGGAAAAGCGTGGGAAGCGGAGAAGGCTCCAGATGCCGAGATTCGCAGTTTGACCGAATTGCCGGCGTTGTTGGCGCTGTGGAATTCCCAACTCCCATCCTGAGACCACCCGGATCTAATGTGGGAGCGGGCTTGCTCGCGAAAGCGGTGTATCAGTCGCCATCAATTCTGACTGACACGACGCCTTCGCGAGCAAGCCCGCTCCCACAGGGTTCTTCGCTGCATTTGAGGCTTTTGCACCACCCATGAAAAAGCCCGCAGCGACGGCGGGCTTTTTCAGCAAGCAAGTGGCAGGCGCTTAGATAGGCCGGCTGCCGTACTTGTTATCAGGCTTCTTGGGAGGATCGGCGACCACGTTGGCCTCCACTTCCTGCACCTTGCCGCCCTTGGCCAAAAACTCTTCCATGGCCCGCGCGAGAGCATCGCGCTCCTTGTTTTTGGCTTCAACGCTCGGCAGCTCATCGACCGATACCGCAGCCTTGGCTTTGCCTTTTGCAGTCGGAACGGGCGCATCACCGCCATCGTCTTCAGCGACGTCTTCGGCCGCTGCTTCCAGACCTTCTTCGGTTTCGTCGTCGTCGCCTACTTCGAGGTCGTCGTTTTCCAGATCATCGTCGCTCATGTTCTACCTCATGACTCTTGCGAAAAGCAGATTAGTTATAGCCCAGCTTTACCGTCTGTCGACAGTCGCCGGAAAAATTCAATAACCGCTGGTGACCAGCGGTTCATGCCTCTTCACCGTGCACGGTGGCAAGGACTTTACGGGCACCGCCAAAATCACGGTGCTCGCCCAGATAAACGCCTTGCCAGGTACCCAACGCCAGTCGGCCTGCCGAGATCGGCAAACTGAGCTGACAGCCAAGCACGCTGGCCTTGAAGTGCGCCGGGAGGTCGTCCAGGCCTTCGTCGTTATGCTCATAGCCGTCTGTTCCTTGTGGGATCAGACGATTGAAAAACCGTTCGAAGTCGCGACGTACCGCCGGATCGGCGTTCTCGTTGATGGTCAACGACGCCGAGGTATGCTGTAGCCACAAATGCAAAAGACCGACCCGACACGCCTTGAGTTCAGGCAGGCCGGCGAGTAACTCGTCCGTTACCAGATGAAAGCCCCGGGGCCTTGCCCGCAGAGTAATCAGAGTCTGTTGCCACATACAGTTCTCCGCACGTTCGGGGCGCATTCTAGCGCGCTCTGGGAAAAAACAAAGGCCCTAATATTCCTTCAATCATGTAAGCCATTGGCCGCAGAAAAACGCCCGTCGTAAACAAACCTGAACGTGTACGAAAAAACCTTTCAGCAGCTCCTTCACTGACAAATTCCGGACAAAAAAATGCCCGGCAAGCCGGGCAAATTTTTTACGCGCGTCTTACAAGTTGTAGCCGCGTTCGTTATGGAGTGCCAGATCGATGCCGACAGCTTCTTCTTCTTCCGTGATCCGCAGGCCCATGACAGCGTCCAGGACCTTGAGAATGATGAAGGTGACGACCGCGGTGTAGATCACCGTGAAGCCCACGCCTTTGCACTGAATCCAGACTTGTGCGGCGATGTCAGTGACCGTACCGAAGCCACCCAGGGATGGAGCAGCGAAGACACCGGTCAGGATCGCGCCGAGGATACCGCCGATACCGTGTACGCCGAACGCGTCCAGGGAATCGTCATAGCCGAGTTTGCGCTTCAGGGTGGTGGCGCAGAAGAAGCACACCACGCCCGCTGCCAGGCCGATCACCAGAGCGCCCATCGGGCCCACGGTGCCGGCGGCCGGCGTAATAGCGACCAGACCGGCGACCACACCAGATGCGATACCCAGTGCACTTGGTTTGCCGTGGGTGATCCACTCGGCGAACATCCAGCCCATCGCAGCGGCGGCGGTTGCGATTTGGGTCACCAGCATCGCCATACCGGCAGTACCGTTGGCCGCGGCGGCAGAACCGGCGTTGAAGCCGAACCAGCCAACCCACAACATGGCGGCGCCCATCAGGGTGTAACCGAGGTTGTGCGGTGCCATCGGGGTGGTCGGGAAGCCTTTGCGCTTGCCCAGTACCAGGCAGGCAATCAGACCGGCCACACCGGCGTTGATGTGCACCACGGTGCCACCAGCGAAGTCGAGCACGCCCCAGTCCCACAGCAGGCCGCCGTTACCGGACCAGACCATGTGCGCAATCGGTGCGTAAACCAGGGTGAACCACACGCCCATGAAGATCAGCATGGCGGAGAACTTCATCCGCTCGGCGAAGGCACCGACGATCAGCGCAGGGGTAATGATGGCGAAGGTCATCTGGAAGGTGACGAACACCGCCTCAGGGAACAATGCCGCAGGCCCGGTCAGGCTGGCCGGGGTAATACCGGCGAGGAACGCCTTACCCATGCCGCCGAAGAAGGAGTTGAAGTTGACGACGCCCTGTTCCATACCGGTGGTGTCGAACGCGACGCTGTAGCCATAAATGACCCACAGGACGCTGATCAGACCGGTAATGGCAAAGCACTGCATCATCACGGAAAGAATGTTTTTGGACCGAACCATGCCGCCGTAGAACAGCGCGAGGCCGGGAATGGTCATGAACAGCACGAGGGCTGTAGAGGTCATCATCCAGGCGGTGTCGCCGGAATTGAGGACTGGGGCAGCCACTTCGTCTGCCGCCATGGCCAGGCCGGGCATTACGAGGGACAACAGGGCTCCTAGCCCTGCGAATTTACGCAGAGTCATATTGTTTTCTCCTGGGGCGTTGGGTTTGTGGCGGCTTAAATCGCGTCGGTATCGGTTTCGCCGGTACGGATGCGAATCGCCTGTTCCAGATTCACCACAAAGATCTTGCCGTCACCGATCTTGCCGGTGTTGGCGGCCTTGGTTATCGCCTCGATAACCCGGTCCAGATCCTTGTCATCAATGGCGACATCGATCTTCACCTTGGGCAGAAAATCGACCACGTACTCCGCGCCGCGATACAGCTCGGTGTGACCCTTCTGCCGACCGAAGCCTTTGACTTCAGTAACGGTAATGCCCTGCACGCCGATCTCGGACAGCGACTCGCGTACGTCGTCCAGTTTGAACGGCTTGATGATGGCAGTGACTAGCTTCATGAAAACTCTCTCCCGAATTGGTGGACTTGCCCCAGGAAAACAAACCCGACTCAAGTCTAAGCGCAGTGCCTGGCTTTGTAACGCATCGTCGGCCTTGAAT
Source organism: Pseudomonas sp. S2_F03 (assembly GCF_054668335.1). Taxonomy (NCBI): domain Bacteria; kingdom Pseudomonadati; phylum Pseudomonadota; class Gammaproteobacteria; order Pseudomonadales; family Pseudomonadaceae; genus Pseudomonas; species Pseudomonas sp. S2_F03. The sequence goes on from NZ_CP162759.1 coordinate 2,751,790, forward strand.
GCCCGTCCGACCCCAGCTAACCACCCCGTACGAAACACTTCCCCCGTTTCGCCTGGCGCACTGCATTCGTCACAGCGACTGCATCAGTGCATGGGTTAACAGTCACTAAGCAGAAACCTTGCCATCTCGCCAAAACCTACTGAATTCAATCCCTTGGCCAATACTGCAAGCCACCGCCCTTAATTACTCCGGAATTAACGCACAACAACAGTGCGTCACCGTCCGTCCGCATGCGCGAAAAGCGTGCGCTGGTTGCCAGCCGAAATTGACTATAGACACTGCGTGATACACTGCCCGCCATTGTTTCCAGGACACTCATCATGCTCGCGCCCAAAGACTTCCTCGACGCCCTGACGGGCACCGCCTCCCGCCTCTTCAGCGGCGAAACCCCGCTGCCGAAAAGCGAAATCGAAAGCCAGTTCAAGACGTTGTTGCAGAGCGGCTTCAGCAAGCTCGACCTGGTCAGCCGGGAAGAATTTGATAGTCAGATGGTTGTGCTGGCTCGCACCCGTGCACGGCTGGAAAGTCTTGAGGCGAAAGTGGCGGAGCTGGAAGCGAAGCTCAATCCGCCGGCTGAGTAACGCCCCAAGCCCCCCTGTGCAATGCGATCCCCTGTGGGAGCGGGCTTGCCCGCGAATGGGGTCGCCTCCGTCTACCTGGCATCCCACGCTAGACAGACCATTCCTGTAGGAGCTGCCGAAGGCTGTGATCTTCTGATCTTGCGCCACGCCACCATCTCGGCAACGTCCTACAAAGATCACACCGCTGTCCGATTGCGCCGCAAATCTCCGGTTCCTAAGCTCACCTTCTGCTGAATATTCAGCTCTGGGTTTGGCGACCCGGAAGACCCCGACGCACTACGACCACATTCGACCGAGGAATTCATTCCATCTCGAATTATGGCGGCTATGCGTGGGAGACCTTCGGGTCTGCCGGTTCTCGGGCGTCACCGGTTCGCCAACCCGCGCACAGCTGCCACCCTTTTCGTTTGGCGACGATCAGAAGCAGTTTTCTTCACTCGACCCCGAGAATTGCACCATGAATGAAAACTATCTAATCCCCCACGTCTTCACCCGCCACAAACTCAGCCTCCACGCCCTCCTCCTCGAAAACCAGGCCTGGTTCAGTGCCCGTGATCTTGGCCGACTGCTCCGACTCTTCCTCGACGAACGCACCGTCCGAAAGCTCGCCCCCCGACCAGCGTCAAACCGCACGAATGCTCATCCACGGCGTCATCGAAAACACCCTGCTGATCAGCGAATCCGGCGTCTACGCATTACTGATCTACCACTACTGCCCCGAATACCGCGGTCTGCGCGAATGGCTGACTCACGAAGTAGTTCCAACCCTAAGAGACGCCCAACAACCCACCTCAACCGAACGCCCGATCCTGAGCCTGCTGAACTGGCCGCAGATGTCGTTGAGTTTGCTGCACTGGAATAACCAGCCGTGGATTCGGCTGCAGGATGTGCCACACGTACTACCGGACCAAGAACGATCACACTGTGCGGTGAACGAACCATGGTGGAAGCGTGCTTCGCGAGTACTCCAATCGTTTTGAGCTTCCGAAGCTCAACCACGGCCAATTTCGGCGATCCGCACATCGTGGGTCGATTGCAGATTCAGCCAGAATTCGATTGTGGTGTTCAGGTGAATGGAAAGCTTCTTGGCTAGTTCAGGGCCGACACGGATGTTCTGCGCCATCAACTCACGCAATTCAAACGGGGACATCCGCACCCGGCCCTGAAGATCAGCCACCGAAATACCCCACGGCTCAAGAAACTCCTTCTCAAGGATTTCGCCGGGATGAATCGGCCGCATTCCATTTGTGTTCATTTCCCTCCTGAGGGTTTGATCTGCTGTGATCATAAGCAGCTCCCTCGAGCGCACAAGAGCGCCCGTGCGCTTTGGCCGACGTCCCTCATGTATCTCGGCACAGTCCTACAAAACCAACGTCCATGCAGCGGATTGCACCCAGTACCAGCCCCGACGCAACCTTTGTAGCAGCTGGCGCAGCCTGCGTTCGGCTGCGCAGCAGTCGTAATCAAAGTACACGGTGTGTCAGGTAAACTTTGCCTGTCGAATTTACGACTGCTGCGCAGCCGAACGCAGGCTGCGCCAGCTGCTACAGATCATGCGAACCTGCAATATCTTGCGAAGATTTCCCACCTCTCCAGCCAGACTCCACGACTACCCTTCTAAAACCCGCAGGAAGCGGCCCCCGTACCACTCAAGGAACGACCATGTCCCTCTCCATCGTCCACAGCCGCGCCCAAATCGGCGTGGATGCGCCTGCCGTTACCGTTGAAGTCCACCTGGCCAACGGTTTGCCATCCCTGACCATGGTCGGTTTGCCGGAGGCGGCGGTGAAGGAAAGCAAGGACCGCGTACGCAGCGCGATCATCAATTCCGGGCTGCAATTCCCGGCGCGGCGCATCACGTTGAATCTCGCCCCGGCGGATTTGCCCAAGGACGGTGGCCGGTTTGATCTGGCGATTGCCTTGGGGATTCTGTCTGCCAGTGTGCAGGTGCCGACGTTGACGCTGGATGATGTGGAGTGTCTGGGAGAGCTGGCGCTGTCGGGCGCGGTACGAGCCGTGCGTGGGGTATTGCCGGCGGCATTGGCTGCGCGCAAGGCCGGGCGGTCGCTAATGGTACCGCGGGCAAATGCCGAAGAGGCATGCCTTGCCTCAGGGCTTAAGGTGATCGCGGTGGATCATTTGCTGGAAGCGGTCGCGCACTTTAATGGGCACACACCGGTCGAGCCTTACGTTTCCAATGGTTTGCTCTACGCCAGCAAACCCTATCCCGACCTCAATGAAGTGCAGGGGCAACTCTCGGCCAAACGCGCCTTGCTGATTGCCGCGGCAGGGGCACATAACCTGTTGTTCAGCGGGCCGCCGGGGACTGGGAAAACGTTGTTGGCCAGCCGTCTTCCGGGATTGTTACCGCCACTGGCTGAAAATGAGGCACTGGAGGTCGCGGCAATCCAGTCAGTTTCCAGTTGCGTGCCCTTAAGCCATTGGCCACAACGACCGTTCCGCCAACCTCATCACTCAGCTTCCGGGCCGGCATTGGTCGGCGGCGGATCGAAACCGCAACCCGGCGAAATCACCCTCGCCCACCACGGCGTTCTGTTTCTCGATGAACTCCCGGAATTCGATCGCAAAGTATTGGAGGTGTTAAGGGAGCCGCTGGAATCCGGTCATATCGTGATTTCCCGGGCCAAGGACCGCGTGAGATTCCCCGCCCGCTTTCAATTGGTCGCGGCGATGAATCCCTGCCCCTGTGGATATCTTGGCGAACCGAGTGGCAAATGCAGTTGTACGCCGGACATGGTCCAGCGCTACCGCAACAAACTGTCGGGTCCGCTGCTGGACCGAATCGACTTACACCTTACCGTTGCGAGGGAAGCCACTGCATTGAATCCGGCGCTCAAACCCGGCGACGACACCGCCACCGCAGCGGTGCTAGTGGCTGACGCACGAGAACGGCAACACAAGCGCCAGGGCTGCGCCAATGCGTTCCTCGATCTGCCGGGCCTGCGCAAACATTGCACGTTATCCACAGCCGACGAAAACTGGCTGGAGTCCGCTTGTGAAAGATTGACGCTGTCGCTGAGAGCCGCACATCGGCTGCTTAAAGTAGCCCGAACGCTGGCTGATCTTGAGCAAACCGATGAGATAAAGCGCGAGCACCTGGCCGAGGCATTGCAGTACCGGCCGAGTGCAAATTGAAGGATTTCATAAAGTCCAAAATGACCTCATGCAACCTATGCACACTTACGCTAGTCTCATACGGTTTTGGACCTCCGCTAATTGACGGCGACATCATTATGACATTAAGGTCGCCAGCTAATTGCAGGAGCAAGAACAGACACCTTTGTCTGTCATTATTTGCGCAACGATACATATGGAGTTTGAATGCGCGGGGCACTATTACGCAGCGGTAAGAGCGGGTCATTCACTGCCCTGGGCGAAACAGGTCAACCGGTCTACCGGGCGGCCCTGCAATTGCGCGAAGCCATTCGTCGCAAGAATCCCGAAATGGTCGATCATCTGGCCATCCCTCAGAGCGATGAGCTCGGCAACCAGATCGACTGGTACAGCGGCCTCGACGGCGATGTCATCCCCTGGAGCAGCGCGACCGAAGAAGAACGCGCCCCTGCCCGCCTCCAACTTGAATCCTTGAAGATAGCGCTCGACGAATTGAGCCAACGCTACCTGGGCACTGATCCGGCCGAACAGCAGCAAGGCGACAAAGCCGTGTTCGGCAAGTTGCTAAAGCGCGTCATTCATTTCCCTGACGAAAACTTCGTCTACCTGGTGCAAGGCAAACCGGTACTGACCTTTTGGGGTTTCGAGCACGCGGGCACCGACCGTAACCGCGATCCCCTGCACTGCCTGACTCAGGCTGCACCCGTGTTCACCCTGCCACCCGTGGTCGAAGCAGCGCCCGTTGTCGCGCCGATCGTGCCAGTGGTGGCTCGCCCGTGGTGGCGACGCTGGTGGTGGCTGTTGCTGCTGCCTTTCTTGCTGCTGTTGTTGTGGCTACTCTTGGGTTTACGCGGTTGCGTGCCGATTCCACGGGTGGCGGTTGATCTGCTTCCAGAGGGCGTCGTGCCCGTTGAAAGACAACTGGAAGAGCCACCATTGACCGGCAATGCCACGACATTGAATGGCGTCCCCGTGACAGGCACTGTCACAGGGACCACCACCGGCACCGCCGTGACGGGGACTCATGGTGTCGAAGCGCCAGCCGTCGAGGGTAACGAGGCTGATGCCGCGAGCGCCGACTTGGGCAAAAATCCAGGCATAGATCCAGGCAAAGATCAGGGTAAAGACCCGGCCAAAGACCCGGCAGCCGAATCGCCGGCCACGGCACCTGAAAACAAAACCGCTCCGCCTGCTGTCTCACCATCCGAGGCAGAAAAATCCGCCGCCGCAAAACCTGGCCCTCCCCTGAGCATTCCGCCAGACGCCGCTGACGGTGCCGCCAAGTTCCTCGACGGTCAGTTCCGCGCCGGTGCTGGCATTCAGGATCGTCGCACCGGCAAACCGCTGCGCCTGGAGTACCAACTCAAGGACGGCAAGGGCGAAGTCACCGTGCACCAGGCCGACGGCACCAAGTGCAGCGGGCCAGTGAGCGCTACCATGAAGGGTGGCAGCCTGGCCATCGACAGTCAGGGCCAAGCCGTATGTGGCGATGGCAGCACTTACGACATGCCCAAGGTCAACTGCCGCAAAGGGGCGACTACAGTCGCAGACTGCACCGGCGGTTACGGCAAAGAACAATTCCCCATGTCCATGCGGCACGTGGCCGAATAAAAACGGAATAACCCGACATGTTGCCTGAAGTCACCCAATTCGAAGACACCGTCACGCTGGTCAGCGACACCGGCATCCAGTTCATGGATTTCGCCCTGCGCCTGGATCCCCGCAAGGAACCGGCGGGCGAGTTCGCACCGATGATCAGCGGGCTGATCTGCCGTCTGGCGTACAACGAAGAGAAAGACTTCTTTTTCTACGAACCTGAACCGGAAAAGGTCGAAAAGGCCAAGCCTGTGTTCAGCGTCGACATGAAAAGCAGCCTCGAATTGCTCGACGGTGTCTGGCTGCCGACCCCGTTTTTCCGCTTCATGCCGCCGCATCGCTTCGACGAAGGCCCGACCAACTGGTCGCGCATGCGCCTGGTGAAACTGGCCACGCCAGACATTGACGGCAACACCCACCGCCTGACGATGGCCTTCGACAGCCGCGTGATGCCCAAGCGTGACGGCACCGCCTACCTGGCGCCGAACGAAGAAGACATCAGCTCCGGCGTGTCTTTCAAACTGGCGACCAAGGCCAGCGAAACCCGCTGGTTCCTGGCCCAGCCGTGGGTCAATGAATGGCTGCTGGAAGTGTTCAACGAAGGCAATACCCACCGTTCGCGCGAAGAGCTGGACATCGATATCCGCGCCAACTATCACCTGGCGCATTACCTGAATTTGCTCAGCCTGTTGAGCAAGCCGTCTGCCGCACAGCAGTCGACGGCTCGCCCGAAAGTCGAGATCCCCGAGCTGAAAGTGGTCGCCAACGACAGCAACGGCCTGGTCAAACCGATTCCGGTGGACCTGGTGCTGGACGTCGGCAACTCGCGTACCTGCGGCATCCTGATCGAGAACCATGGTCAGGCCGGCTCCGGGCTCAAGCAGAACTACGTGCTGGAACTGCGCGACCTGATCACCCCCGAGCACACCTACAACCTGCCGTTCGAAAGTCGCGTGGAATTTGCCCAGGCGTATTTCGGCAAGGACCACTGCTCGGTCAAGAGCGGCCGTCATGATGCCTTCCAGTGGGCGACGATTGCCCGTGTCGGCAACGAGGCCAGCCGTCTGGCCAGCCGTCGTCGCGGCACCGAAGGCTCCACGGGCCTGTCCAGCCCGAAACGTTATCTGTGGGACGAAAACGCCTACGGCCACGGCTGGCGGTTCAACTGCTCGTACATCAAGACCGATAACGAGCCCTACGCTACCGCCGCGCCGTTCTCACACCTGATCAATGAAACCGGCGAAGCGCTTTACAGCCTCGAAGAAGACGATCGCCTGCCGGTGTTCATGCCGCGTTATTCGCGCAGCTCGCTGATGACCTTCATGCTCGCCGAAGTGCTGGCCCAGGCGCTGTCGCAAATCAACAGCCCGGCCCAGCGCTCGCGCCAGGGGCACACCCGCGTACCGCGCCAGCTCAACAGCATCACCCTGACCGTGCCGCCGGGCATGCCGCAAGCTGAGCGCAGCATCCTCAACGAACGCATGCTGCAAGCCATAGGCCTGGTCTGGAAGAGCCTCGGCTGGCACGCCGGCGAGGAAGACCCGCATCAGGACCAGGCCCTGAGCCCGCGCACGCCGATCCCGAGCATCCGTGTGGAATGGGACGAAGCTTCCTGCGGCCAATTGGTGTACCTGTACACCGAGGTCAACGAGAACTTCGCCGGTCACCCGGAAGAGTTTTTCGACACCATCGCCCGGCCCGACAAGACCGACCGCGAGCGTATTACCCTGGCGACCATCGACATCGGCGGCGGCACCACGGACCTGGTCATCACCGACTATCGCCTCGACCGCGCCGGCAACACCGGCAGTGGCAGTAACGTGCACATCGTGCCCGAGCAGCGTTTCCGCGACGGGTTCAAAGTGGCCGGCGACGACATCCTGCTGGACGTAATTCAGGACTTCATCCTGCCGAGCTTTGAGAAAGCCTTGCAGAACGCCGGCGTAAAAGCGCCGGATTCGTTGATGTCACGGCTGTGCGGCGATGAGTCGGTCAGCGCCCAGGACATGATCCTGCGCCAGCAGTTGAACCTGCAGGTGTTCGCACCGCTGGGCCTGGCGCTGCTCAAGGCTTACGAGCATTACGATCCGCAGGTCCCGCAGGAAGTCACCCCGCAAAGCTACCGCCAATTGCTGGGTGACAACGCGATCAGCAAGACCGTGCTCGACTACGTCAATGCCGCCGTACGCCGCGATGTCGGCAGTCAGAGCGGCTTCGACGTGTATGAGGCACCCATCAGTTTCGACCTGCAAAAGCTTCATGCCGCATTTCTCAACGACCAGATCAACATCACCAAGATTCTTGGGGCGCTGTGTGAAGTGGTCGCGCATTACCCGTGCGACGTGCTGCTGCTGACTGGCCGCCCGTCGCGCCTGCCCGGCATCCAGGCGTTCATTCGCAAGGTGTTGCCGCTGCCGCCGGGGCGCATTCTGGCGCTGCAAAACTACCGCACGGGCGGCTGGTATCCGTTCCATAAAAATGGTCGGATCGACGACCCGAAAAGCACCGCCTCGGTGGGCGCCATGCTTTGCCTGCTGTGCGCCAACCACAGTGTGCCGAATTTCTACTTCCGTGCTTCGGCACTCAAGCCGTATTCGACGGTCAAGCACATCGGCGTCATCGACCTGAACAACGTGATCAAGGATGCCGACGTGCTGTACCGCGACATCCAGTCCGAAGACTACAAGATCAAGCTGCCGGTGATCGGCGTGGGCGATACCGCCGACACGCCGCAACTGGAAATGCGAGGCGACCTGCGCCTCGGTTTCCGCCAGTTGGCTGCCGATCGCTGGGCCGCGTCGCCGCTGTACACCTTGCGCTTCACCAAAGTCGGTCGGGAGAAGTTTTCCCGTGCCATCGGTGATAACGGCAGCGCGCCGCTGCTCAAGGTGCGATTCGAGGTCAAGCCGGCGGACAAATACACGCGCAAGCAGGATCTGGTCAGCGATCTCCTCTCGGTTCGCGACATCGAATCCAACTGCAATAATGTCAACTTCAACCCGCGCAGCGACCTCGTGCTGGAGCTCAACACCATGCTCGACGCCGGCCTGAACGATTCCAAGTACTGGCTCGACAGTGGAAGTGTGAAACGCAAATGAACGACCTGACCCCCGAACAACATCAGCTCTCAAACAGTTGGGCCGCTGTTTATGAAGGTGCCGGTCAGGCGCTGGATTGGATTGGCCAGACGCGCGGCAATGCGCCACGCCTGGACAGCGAAGCCGACAACCTGAACATCCGCCTGCACCGTGCCCGCAACCTGGCTCACAGCCTGGGCCGCGTGGCCTGCACGCCAATGACCATCGGCTTTTTCGGCTTGTCGCAGGCCGGCAAGTCCTACCTGATTTCGGCTCTCGCTGCTGGTCAGAACGGCAAACTGGAGACCGACTTCGGTGGCCAGCGCCTGGACTTCATCAAGCACATCAACCCGGTGGGTGGCGGCAAGGAAGCCACCGGCCTGGTGACGCGCTTCAGCCGCCGCGCCACGCCGAGCCAGGACAATGATTTCCCGGTCGAACTCACGCTGTTCAAGGAAATCGAGCTGGCGAAGATTCTCGCCAACTCCTGGTTCAAGGATTTCGACCTTGAACGCATTTCCTACGAGATCGACGAAGAACGTATCCAGCGCGTGCTCAAACCGTTCGAAGGTCGCGAAACCGGGCCGATGCAAACGGGCGTCAACGCCGACGATCTGGTGTCGCTGTGGGATTACCTGCGCGACAACTTCCGCAACTCAGTGAAGAAGCTGGAGCACCTGTACTGGCCCAAGGCGTTGCAACTGGCGCCGCGCCTGAATTTCCAGGAACGGGCCGAGCTGTTTTCGATCCTCTGGGGCGAGCAAAGCGAACTGACGCGCGTGTATCAGCAACTGGCCGGCGCGCTGCACAAGCTGGGCTTGCCCGAAACCGTGTTCGCGCCCCTGAAGGCCTTGGTGAGTTTCGAAAACGACACCTACAGCCAGCGCGACAGCATCATGAACGTCGACATCCTCGAACGCTTCGGTAGCCCGCTGGATTTGCCCATCGATGTTCGACCATGGGTGGGTGGCCGTCTGCAAAACAGTCAGGGCATCCCGGTCGCGCAACTGGCGGCACTGACCGCTGAAATGACCTTCCGCCTGATCGAAGCGCCGGTCGACGAAATCGTCAATCAGGTCGACCTGCTGGATTTCCCCGGTTATCGCGGGCGCAAAAAGCTGCACGAAATCGCCGATTCCAACGATCCCGAGTCCGCCACCAAGGACAACTCCGTCTCGCAACTGATTCTGCGGGGCAAGGTCGCCTACCTGTTCGAGCGTTACACCGACAACCAGGAAATGAACGCGCTGGTGGTTTGCACCGGTTCGACCAAACAAAGCGACGTCAACGACGTTGGCCCGGTGCTGACACGCTGGATCGAAAAGACCCAGGGCGCCGACTCGGCCGCTCGCGCGAAACGCGATACTGGTCTGATCTGGGCGCTGACTATGCTCGACCTGCGCATCAGCAACTCCCTGAGCCTGACACCTGATCAGTACGACGAGAGCTGGAACGGCATGGTCAAGCTGACCATGCTGGAGCGCTTCGGCAGCCTGAGCTGGATGAACGACTGGGCCGGGACACCGTTCCAGAACACCTTCCTGGTGCGCAAGCCACGCATGGACGCGGCGTTCATCGGGCAAGACGCGAACGGTGCCGAAACCGGCCTCAATGGCGGCTATGAAGATCGCGTCAAAGCGCTGGGCGAAAGCTTCGCCAGCAACGACCTGGTGTGCAAACACATCAAGAACCCGGCCAACGCCTGGGCCGAAATGCTGCGCAACGATGACGGTGGCATCAGCCACTTCAGCGGCAGTTTCACTGGCGTTGCCAACCTCGAATTCAAATTGCAGCGCATCCGCGAGCAATTGAGCGAATGCCTCGAAGGCCTGACTACGCATGGCCTGAGCACCTGGTATTACGCCGACGGTGACGGCGCCGCAGCGGCGAAAAAAGCGCAAGCGCAGATGATACTCACGGGCCTGGGCCGTCGTCCGGCGGTGCTCGGCGAGCTCATCGATCAACTCGACATGCCGAGCGAAGAGGTGCGCGACCTGTACCTCAGCGGCGTGTACGAAACCGATGACGAGCCTACCGTGACCGACGAACCGGTCGCGCCGACACCGAGCCAGAGCCTGTACGGCAACGACGCCGGTTTTGATTTCGATTTCGGCGACGACCTGAGTCACGACAGCACACCGGTCAGCAGCAAAGCCAGTACTCCGGTGCCAGAGCTGCAAAGCAACGAGCACCGCTTCGCCAAAGCCGCGTTCAAGGCCTGGATCGCGCACCTGCGTGAACTGACCACCCGGCAAAGTCTGCTCAACCTCCTCGGGCTGGAAAAGGCGTTGCTCGAAGCGGTGGTCGACGAACTGATCACCGCCGCTTACCGCCAGGACTTGCCGGGGCAACTGAGCCGTGCGGTCCTCAAGCGTGCGCAAAGTGGCGCGCGCCGCGATCAACTGGTCGAGCGTCAGGTACTGGAAGTGCAACGTGTATTGCGCGATTTCGTCTCCTGGTTCGGCTACATCCAGAAGCCGGTAAGCGAACGTCCGAACAGCCGGGCCGGTGCCAAGTTGCCCTTGTTCTCGTTCTATACCGACATCAGTCCGGGACAAGTGCCGGTGCTGCCGCCGCAACCGGCGAACCAGGCGCAGCGGTATCTGGGTGACTGGCTCTCGGGCCTTGCCTACATCACCCAGGACAATGCCGGCCATGGCGCCGGGCGCGAAATCACCCCTGAACAGAACGAACGGCTGGGCAAAGTGCTCACAGCCTTCGCAGCGAGATAAGCAATGCCAATTCGTGTCGACCTGCTCGCCTTAGAGCCCAATGTGCCTGGCCAGGCCCGCCTCACCGTAAAGAAATGGCAGGGTGGCGAGGAACAGCTGGAGTTTTCCATTCAGCGTAACCAGGACGGTTTTTACCTTCAGGGCCAGAAGGCCTGGAGCAACAATCCGTTCTGGTTCAAAGTCTCGCGCTTCACCGCCAACGGCGAATTCCTGTTAACTCAGGTTGGCCCGGACGTGGTTGACCCATTGCTGGAAGGCAGCGGCAACTCGCAATTTCGCATCGAACTTCGCGAACAGAGCCTGGGCCATGTCGACGCAGGCGTGATACTTCCGGCCAACAACCTGCTGGCTTCCACGGCTGGCGGCCAGACGCGCTCGACGTACGGCGGCGCCGACCTGACGACACCGGTAGCACCGGCACCGGAGATCCCTGACCTGCCGGAACTGGTCCTGCCGCCCGCCGAGGCAGAAGTGGAACCGGAACCGGAGCCGGTATTCGCCGACCCCGTCGAGACACCGCCGCCGCCACCGGCGAAGAAAAGCAACAAAGGCCTGATCGGCCTGTTGATGGTCGTGGTGTTGCTGTTGGCAGCAGGCGCTGGATTCTGGTTCTACAAACGCACTCCCGCACCCGCTCCGGTGGCCGCAGCCCCTGCTGCCGCGCCGGCCGGCGCCGACGCACAGGCCTGCACCCTCGAGAGCATGAACAGCCTGCCCGAATTGACCTTCGTCCAGACCTGCATCAAGGCTGCGCCCGACAGTGCCAAGTTGCTGGAGATCATCAACCAAGCCAAGGCCGGCAAGCACTGTGGCATCGCCCAGCGTCTGTACGCCAACCGTGCCCAGGCCGGTGACGCGTTGATCGCCAACGCCTATGCCCGCGAATACGACCCGAAATACCTGAAGGCCAGCGAGTGCTTCCCGGTCGCGGACAACGCCACCGCCGCCTACTGGTACGAAACCATCCTCACGCAGGACCCGAACAACGCCGAAGCCAAGCAGCGCTTCGAGGAGTTGCAGAAGTGATGCGTTCGCCCGTGAGTCGATTCCTGCTGAGCAGTGCCGCCTTGTTGGCACTGTGCATCAGCCCGCTGTCCCAGGCCGATGACAAACCGCTGATCCAGGCCGGTAAAAAGACCCTGTTCCAACGCGTACTGACCACGCCGGGCTGCAAGATCAGCCCGACGGCGGGCGGCGCGGCAGGCGACGAGCAACCGGTCTTCAGCCGCTTTTATGTGTACGAGCGCGCGCAAGCGAACAACGCCGAATGGCTGAAAGTCGGCCCCGACAGTTACGGCAAAACCATTGGTTGGCTACCTGCCGGCTGCACCACCGATTGGAAAATGCAGCTGACGCTGGCGTTCACCAACCCGGCTAACCGCGACCGGCTGCTGTTTTTCAAGGACCGCGCCACTGTCGAAGGCATCCTGGATGCGCCAGACCCGGTCAGCAAAGTCGCGCCGCTGCGGGCCACGCTGAAAAAAGGCCAGCAAGCACCGGGCGTACTGGCGGAAGAACCTGAATACTTCGTCGACCTGCAAAAGCAGTTCTACCTGCTGCCGGTGCTCAGTGGCGAAGAAGTCATGACCGAAAGCGGTTTCCGCACGCGCCTGCTCAACGTCGCGTCGGTCAGCAAACCGGATGACAAGACGGCCAAGGGCGGTGCGGCAAACAGCGCTGCCGGCGGCAAGGAAGCCGAAGACAAAACGGCCAGCCAGTTGAAGGAATTCAGTGCGGCGGTGGTGTTTGTCATCGACTCGACGATCTCGATGGACCCGTACATCGACCGCACCCGCGAGGCGATCCGCAAGGTTTATCAGAAGATCGAAGCGCAGAATCTCGGCAAGCAGGTCAAGTTCGGCATGGTGGCTTTCCGTTCCAACACCCAAGCGGTGCCGGGGCTGGAATACACCACCAAAATGTACGCCGACCCTACCAAGGTGAAAGACAGCGCCGACTTTTTCGCCAAGATCGCCGACCTCAAACAGGCCAACGTATCGAGCAGCAGCTTCGATGAGGACTCATTTGCCGGCGTCATGGAGAGCATCGACAAAGTCGACTGGAGCCAGTTCGGTGCGCGCTACGTGGTGTTGATCACCGATGCGGGCGCCATCGAGGGCGACGACAAACTGTCGAAGACCGGGTTGAGCGCAGCGCAGGTGCGTATCGAGGCCGCCAATCCGGGTGTAGCTATCTATACGCTGCACTTGAAAACCCCGGCCGGGGCCAAGGACCACGCCAAGGCCGAAGCGCAGTACCGGGACCTGTCGACTTACCCTGGCACCAACACCTCGCTGTACTACCCGGTAAATGCCGGCGATGTGCAGGAGTTCGGTCGCAAGGTCGACGCACTGGCCGCCGCGATCACGACGCAGGTGAAAGCCGCCTACATGGGCGAAGACGCCATCGGCAGCGCGGCGAACGCCAAGCAGGACCCGGCCGAGAAGAAAATGCTCGAAGACGCGGCGCTGATCGGCCATGCCATGCAACTGGCCTATCTCGGCGAGAAGACCAACAGCAAGGCCCCGCCGGTGTTCAAGGCGTGGATCACCGACCGCGACCTGATCAAGCAGAACATCCCGACCACCGATGTGCGGGTGCTGCTGACCAAGTCTCAGCTCAGCGACTTGAGCGACGTGATGAAGCAGATCCTCGATGCGGCCAACGAAGGCCTGATTTCGCCGACGGAAATGTTCGAGCGCCTGCGCTCGGTGGCGGCGACCATGGGCGCCGATCCCAATCAGCTCAAGCAGAACAGCAAAGCCAAACTGGCGGACATGGGTGTGCTCGGCGAGTACCTCGAAGACCTGCCCTATCAGAGTGAAGTGTTGAACCTGGATGAAGAAACCTGGAAGAGCTGGGACGGTCTGGCCCAGGAGAAATTCATCCGCACGCTCAATACCAAACTGCGGCATTACCAGCGTTACAACGCGGATGTTGACCGCTGGGTAGCTCTAGCCAAGGACAGCGACGCGCGGGACAACGTGTACCCGGTGCCACTGGAAATGATGCCTTAACGAGACACCCATGCTCGATATCAAGAACCTGCTGGTGCGTCGTGGTGACGGCGCGCTGGCCCACCACGTGCGCCTGCCGCACTTGCAGGTTGGCGCCGGAGAAATCCTCGCCATCACCGGCGAGAGTGGCAGCGGCAAAAGCACATTGCTCGAAGCCATCGGCCTCTTGCTCGCGCCTGTCGAACTCGAGCGCTTTCGCCTGGGCCCGACGTCAGCGGCACCGGCTCAAGACATCGCTCAACTGCTCGCCAGCGACGACCAGCCCGCCCTGGCGGCGGTGCGTTCACGGCATTTGGGATTCATTTTGCAGAGCGGCGGCTTGCTGCCGTTCCTCAGCGTGCGTGACAACATCAGCCTGCCGCGCCGTTTGCTCGGGATGTCGGCGAAGAGCGAGCACATCGACCACGCTGTTGACGTGTTGCGCCTGAGCGGGTTGCTGGATAAACAACCGCAGGCATTGTCGATCGGCGAACGCCAGCGCGTTGCCTGCGTTCGGGCCATTGCCCATGAACCGGTGCTGCTGCTGGCCGACGAACCGACCGCCGCGCTCGACCCCCACAGCGCCCGGCGTTTGTTCGAGTTGCTGCTGAGCCTGGTGTCGAACATGGGCTTGAGTGCACTGGTGGTGTCCCATGATTGGGCCTTGCTGAAGTCTTTCGGCTTGCCGCGACTGGGTGCTGTCAGCCGTCAGGGAGAGACACTGTTTGAACCCATGGATTAATCAAGTGCGCCTGTTGGGCTCATTGGCGCTGCAAGACCTCTGGCACGACCGCAAGGTCTCGCTGTGCATCGCCGCCTCCCTGGTGGCGGTGATCGCGCCGCTGTTGCTGCTGTTTGGTCTCAAGCACGGGGTGGTCAGCCAGTTGCAGGACGAACTGCTGCGCGACCCGCGCAACCTTGAAGTGAAGATGCTCAGCAACGGCAACTACGACAGCGCCTGGATCGAGCGTTTGCGCCAGCTCCCCGAGACCGGCTTTGCCCTCGGCCAGACGCGCTCGCTCAATACCCAGGCTGATTTGCTGATGGGCATGCAACGCTTTGTCGAAGGTGCGGAAATCATTGCCACCGAACCGGGCGACCCGCAACTGAACCTCGCGTCGCTCAACCCGGTCGGCAATCAAGTGATCCTCAGCGCCAGCGCCGCGCAACGCTTGCAGGCCAAGGTCGGCGACAGTGTGCAACTGCGGGCGCTGCGCCGCCTGGAAGGTGTCAATGAACGCGGCGAGATAACACTGACGGTGCTCGCCGTGCTCGACGGTGCACGTTTCGGTCGCGCCGCCGGGTTTGTCGCCCCGCCGTTGCTGTTGAACCTGGAGCGCTTTCGCGATGGCTATGAGGTCAGTGCGTTCGGCGTTGCCACCGGCAAGCCTCTGGACAACCTGCAACCGCTGTATGCCCGTGCCCGGGTGTATGCGCGCGACATCGATCAAGTGGCGCCACTGGAGCGCTGGCTCAACGAACAACACATCGAAACGTCGAGCCGACTGGCCGACATCGACAACGTCAAAGCCATCAACCATGTGCTGGGGCTGATTTTCGGGGTTATCGCCATGGCGGCGCTGATCGGCTGCGTAGCGTCGATGGTCGGCGCGTTCCTGGCCAACATCGACCGCAAGCGCAAAAGTCTCGCGGTGCTGCGCCTGCTGGGTTTCAAACGCAGGGCCGTCGGTGGTTTCGTGGTCCTGCAAGCGTTGCTGCTGAGCCTGGCCGGTTACGTGGGCGGGCTGGGCTTCTATGCCGTTGGCAGTCATCTGTTCGACTATTTGCTCGGCAGCAGCCAGGCCACCGGCACGTTCGTGTGCCACATTACGGTCTGGCATGGCCTTGGCGCCCTGCTCCTGACCTTTCTGGTCGCTGCGCTGGTGGCCGTGATTGGCGCCATGCGAGCCATCAACATCCAACCTGCGGAGAGTCTGCGTGAGCTATAAACGTTTTGGCTTGCTATTGCCACTGGGCCTTGGCTATTTGCTCGACGCCTCGGCTGCGGGCTGGGAAGAGAAGTATTACAACCCGATGCCGGACGCCGCCGACGTGGTGCTGCCGATGCCCTGCGAAGGCTCGATGGTCTTTCGCAAGGTGTTCATTCCGGTGGCAGGGCCGCTCGATGACTACCCGATCAACATCGGTCAGGACGGCGCGGAATATGGCTACGTCGAACAGACGCGGCCGACGTTCATCGCCGGCAGTTTTACCGGTGCCAAGAACGACAAGTCCCGCTATTACCTGATGGCCAAGTACGAGATGAGTCAGTTGCAATACGCCGCACTGACCGAAGAAACCTGCCCGACGGCTGCGACCAAGATGCGCTTGCCGCAAGTGGCGGTGAGCTGGGTGCAAGCCATCGAAGCCGCCGACAAATACAACCTGTGGCTGCGCAAGAACGCCGCCGACAAGTTGCCCAAGGAAGACGGGGCGATGGGCTTCTTGCGCCTGCCGACTGAAGTCGAGTGGGAGTTCGCCGCACGCGGCGGGCTGGAAGTCGGCGCCGCTGAATTCCGCGACACGCACTACCCGATGCCCGAAGGGATCAACGCCTACGAGTGGTTCGCCGGGGCGCAATCGTCCAACGGCAAGCTGCAATTGTCTGGCCTGCAAAAGCCCAATCCGCTGGGCCTGCATGACATGCTCGGCAACGTCGACGAAATGATGTTCGAACCGTTTCGCCTGAACAAACTCGACCGCCAGCACGGTCAGGCAGGCGGCTACGTGGTCCGTGGCGGCAACTACCTGACAGCGCAAGCCGACCTGCGTACTGCGTTGCGCAAGGAAGAGCCGTATTACAATGCCGAAGGCCAGGTGAAAAACAAAACCACCGGCCTGCGACTGGTATTGGTCTCGCCGACCCTGACCTCCCGCGAGCGCGTCGCCAGCATTGAAAACAGCTGGAAGAAACTTGGCACCGGCAGCAAAGAAACCGAGTCTGCCGACAAAGGCACCGTTCAATCCTTGAACAGCCTGGCCTCGGGCGTCGAAGACAAAGCCCTCAAGGAAAAGCTCCAGGCCCTGGAAAACCAGTTGCGCGCCAGCAACCAGCAACAGGAAGAAACCCGCGACCAGGCGATCCGCGCCAGCCTGAACCTGGGCGCGTTCCTGTGCACCAAGATGCTCGACGACGGCCAGTACGTGGACTTCCTGCAAAAGAACTACAAGCTCAATTGCGAAGCCGCGGAAAAGGACGCGAGCTGCGACATGCGCAAAGGCAAGCTCGAGGAGCAGAAGGATCGCCTGCACAAACTCAGCCGTTACTACGCCAGCAGCCTGGTGGAATCGGCGACCTTGTACGGCCAGCCACTGCTTGAAAAACAGGTTCCGGTGATGGAAGAAATCATCACCCGCAACAAACAGCTGCAAGACCTCAAACCGTACTTGCGCACCCACTGGGCCAATCAGAAGGCGTTCCTGCAAAAGCAGAAGATCGACACTGAGGCCTGGCTGACCAGCTGCAAAACCGTCACTCAATAACAACATGTCAACACCGTCATCTAGGAGTTTCACCATGTCGCGCAGCCTTTGGACTCGCTTCAAGCTACAGATTGCTTTCGTACTGACCGGCAGCCTGCTGCTGACCGGTTGCGCCAACACCGGCAGCTCCATGCTCGGCGAAAGCGGCGGCGGCACCGACCCGCGCCTGACCCAAGGCCAAGATGCAGAGTTTTTCAGCAAATCCGGCTACCAGGCCTGCGCGGTCGGCGCCGGTGTCGGCATCCTCACCTGCGCGCTGTCCAACAGCAGCAACAAAGCCGTGTGCGCCATCGCTGCCGGCATTACCGCGTGTGGCGTGGCCATGGGCGCGAACTACTATCTGGATCAGCGTCGCAGCGAATACGCCGATACCACCACCCGCTTGGCGAAGATGAACAGCGACGTCGAACAAGACACCCAGAACGTGATCGCCCGTACTGCGACCGCTCAGCAAGTGATCAACGATGACGAGGCGCGCATCGCCCAGATCAAAAAAGACATCGCCAACAAGAAAGTCGACAAGACCAAGGCCCAGACGCAAATCGCCGAAATCGATTCGAACATCGCCCGCCTGCGTAAAGACCTCGGCAACATGCGCACCAAAGTCACCGAGTACACCAAAGTAGCCGATGCCGAACGCGCACAAGGCGCACAAGGTGCCGAGATCAAGCAAGTGGACATGAACATTGCGAAAATGAACCAGAAAGTCACGGCCCTGCAGAAGGAAGTCGACGGTCTGTACAGCCAACGCTCCGCGATCACCCTGGGCTAAGCACATGACACTACGACAGCTGGCGGTCCTTACCGCCGTCCTGGCCCTGAGCGGTTGCGCGACGAAGCCCGGCGAATGCGATTCGACCAATCGCGACAGCAGCATGCTGACCAAGATGAACTGCGACTACTCCGGTGGTTACAGCGATCAGGTCAAGCAGAAGGAGCTGGCCCTGAGCGAGTCCCGCCAGCAAAACGCAATGTTCCATCAGGTGTACGCGGACATTCAGGCCCAGCAACTGAGCACTAAAGCCGATCTGGCGAGCCAGCAGAAATCCCAGGCAGCGCTGAATCAGTCTTTGAGTCAGTTGCTAAGCTCGCTCAAGGCTCGGCGTGGCAACGAAAGCAGTGTGCAGAAGCAGATTGCCAGCATCGAGCAGCAACTCAAGGCCTCGCAAGCGGCGCCAACGACCAAAGCCACTCCAGCATCGCTGGCGGCCAAGCAGGAACAACTGAAGGCGTTGCAGAAGAAGGTCAATCAGCTGCAATTCAGCCTCGGTTACGAAGAGTAATGTTCACCCCGCAGGCATCTCCTGGATGCCTGCACTTTTTCAGGAATCGTCGTCATGCAGCGGGTCATCAGGGATGCGCAAGCCACACCGGAGGGGATGAGTGCGCTGCAAGCCAAAGTCGCCCTCATCCAGAAACACTTTCCGCCGACCGTCGCCAGTCTCTTCGCCATCCCGCGAATGGGCAGTGGTGACGTGCTGGAATGGTGGACCGAACTGGGTGGGCAACCCACGCCCTACGCCGACCTCAACGAGGACGCGCAACGACGTTTGCTGGAAACCTATGAAGTGCGTCAGACGTCCTTGGGACAGCTGGCGGACGAACTGCAAAAACGCGGTCAGCCCACGGTAGCGGATGACCTGCGCAGCCTGCTCGGCACGCCTGAGCTGGACAAACTCTACAGCCTCAACGGTGAGCCGTTGGTGGTGCGCTGGAACCAGCGCCCGCCAAAACCGATCGTACCGCCGGTTGTTCCGGTGGCGCCGATCGTACCGCCGTCACGGCGTGGCTGGTGGATTGCGGCAGCCCTGCTCGCGCTGCTGTTGCTGCTTCTGGCGCTGTGGCTCTGGTGGTTCCTGCACCGTGAACCGGTCGTCGTGGCTCCGCCGGTAGCGCCTGTTGCGCCAGTTGTAACGCCGGTGGAAAAACCGGTCGAGCCTGTTCCCGAGCCTGTTGTGGAACCGGAGCCTGCTCCAGAACCAGAACCCGCGCCAGAACCGGTGCCACCACCCAAGCCGGTCCCACCACCAAAACCGGTAGTGGCCGCGCCGCCGCCACCACCACCGCCACCGCCACCGCCGCCACCTCCGGCCCCGACGCTGGATAACTTCGCCTGCCGCAAAAAAGCGCCTGACGCCAAGATCCCGCAATTCGTGGTGGTGCTCGACACCTCAGGCTCGATGGATTTGAACATCAAGTCCGTGAAAGCCGACGAAGACTGGTTCTTCGGCAATGAGCTGAACAAGTACCTGGACGTGAACCGCACCCAACAGATCTTCGCCAAGCCGAGCCGCATGGACGTCGCCAAGGACTCGTTGGCCGGCATGATCAACGGGCTGGACCCGAAGATCGACACGCGCCTGATCACCTTCGCCGGTTGTGAAAGAACACCGGACCAGGGCGTGTTCAGATTTGGCGATCGCCCGCGGCTGATCAACGGGATTCGAGGCCTGGTTCCCAACGACGGTACACCGCTGGCTGACAGCCTGGCCTACGCGGCCAGCACCGTTGACGGGCGCAATAACGATGCCGTGATCGTGATGTTCGTCGACGGTGAAGACGGCTGCCAGAAAGACGCCTGCGCCGTGTCGCGCCGAATCGCCAAGGAACAACCGCGACTACGGGTCAACGTGGTGAAAATCGGCGCCGGTGGCCCGTCGCGCTGCATCGCCGAAAACACCGGTGGCCGGGTTTACAACAGCACCAATGCGTCTGAATTGGCCAATCAGTTGAAACAGGCAAGCAAGGAAGTATCGAGCAATGCCAAGTGCGACTAGCCGGGAATAGATCCTGAATTGAGGTGACCCCATCGCGAGCAAGCTCGCTCCCACACTGGATATGTGATCGACACATAACCCTGTAGGAGTGAGCCTGCTCGCGAAAGCTATTTCAGAGACGCCTCAACGAAACCGGTCAACCTCTTGGCGCAAGTCCGCCGCGAGCTTCTCCAGCTCCTTGGCCGTCACCGCCAGGTTGGACACCACTTCGCGCTGCTCACTGTTGGCCAGCGCAATGCTTTGCAGGTTGCTACTCAGCAACGTTGCGGTGCTGCTTTGCTCCTGGGTCGCGGTGGTAATCGCCGCAAACTGCTGACCGGCCGAACGGCTCTGCTCGTCGATTCGCGCCAAGGCCGAAGCCACGTTGGCGTTACGCGACAAACCTTCCTGCATCAACACATTGCCCTGCTCCATGGTGCTGATGGCGTTGCCGGTTTCCTGCTGGATGCTGCTGATCATCCCGGAAATTTCGTCAGTGGCCTGACGAGTACGCGAAGCCAGGTTGCGCACCTCATCGGCAACCACCGCAAAACCACGGCCCTGTTCACCGGCACGGGCCGCTTCGATGGCGGCGTTCAGTGCCAGCAGGTTGGTCTGTTCGGCAATCGAGGTGATCACCCCGACGATGCCGCCGATTTCTTGTGAGCGCTGACCGAGGGTGTTGATCACCGTCGCGGTGCTGTTCAGTGCGCTGGCGATTTGCTCCAGCGACGAGGACGCTTCACCCATCGACGTACGACCGATCTGGGTTTGTTGTGCGTTTTCCTGGGCCAGACGCTGAGTGTTGCCCATGTTGTCGGCAATGTTCAGGGACGTGGCGCTGAACTCTTCCACGGCGCCGGCCATGCTGGTGATTTCGCCGGACTGTTGCTCCATCCCTTCATAGGCGCCACCGGACAGGCCGGACAATGCCTGGGCGCGGCTGTTGACCTCCTGCGAGGCTTTGCGGATGTGCTCGACCATGGTCGACAGGGCCTGGCTCATCTGGTTGAACGCGCGGGCCAGTTGACCGATCTCATCGTTGCTCGACACGTTCAGGCGCACGCTCAAATCACCGGCGCCCAAGGCTTCGGCCTGGCGCACCAGATCGCTCAGCGGTGCGAGCTTGCTGCGCAACAGCCAGACGGCTGAACCGACCGCGATCAGCATCGCCAGCAGACTGCCGATGGCCAATTGAATGCCGACACTCCAGGTCACGGCACTGATTTCGGCTTTGGGCATGTTCGCCACCACCGACCATGGTCCGCCGTCGAACGGCACGGCTACGCTGTAGAAGTCTTCCGATTTGTCGCCCCAGAAATCACCCTTGCCCGGTGTTTTCGCCAGGTCGACGATGGCCGCAACTGCTTGATCCAGTGCCTGCACGCCCGCCGGCGGCACCAACCATTTGTTTTGTTCATCCAGCAACGCCAGCGAACCGGTCTGGCCGATACGGAAGCGCTTGAGGTTGGCGAACTGGGCGTTCTGCGCGTCGGTGTAATCGAACCCTACGAACAGCACGGCAATCACCTTGCCGCTGCTGTCGCGTACGGGGGTGTATTGCGTCATGTAGGAACGTTCGAAAAGCAGGGCGCGTCCCACGTAGCTCTGCCCCGACATCAAACGCGCATACGCCGGATGGGCGTGGTCAAGCAGCGTGCCGATGGCGCGGTTGCCGTCCTGTTTGGTCAGGGAGGTGCTGACCCGAATGAAGTCTTCGCCACTGCGCACGAACAACGTGGCCACACCGGCGGTCATTTGCTTGAACTCGTCGACTTCCTTGAAGTTGTTGTTCAACACTTCGCTGCCCAGGTGCAGCCCCGGGGTCTGCACACCGGCCACCGTCACCGGCTCATCCGGGTGCAGGCTCAGGCCGGAGCTGAAGCGCTTCTCGAACAGGCCGCTCAGACGCTGGGTGCTTTCGCGCAAAGTACCGTGGAAGGTACTCAACTGATCGGCCAGTAACCGGGCTTCACTGGCCAGGTGCTCTTCGCGGGTCGCGAGGTTGGCAGTGTCCAGCGAACGCAGGGCGAACACGGTACTGCCAGTGATGACAATCGCCAGTATCACGGCAAGCGCAAGGCCAAGCTGTGAGGCAATCCGGGCACGGGGTTGAGACATGACAACTCCTGGCCGAGCGCCCTGCCCCCTGTTTGATCGGGCTGCACACTCAGCAAAATTTTTCTAATAATGGGAACAGCGCTGGACCTGCACGAAGGTTCCATTTGCAGATTTTCGGCGGCGATTCTGAATACTTGAGTAAATAGCCGGGATATGGCGCAAGGCCTCTATCACGCCAGCTCTATCGATTCAGCTCAAACGCTGCACATCCGGTAATTCCATCGCCCGGACTTCACCCAACAGAAAATCGCTGAGCCGGCGCAAACGATCACCTCCGGGGCGGGTTTTCGGCCAGACAAGGTAATAATTCTCACCGCTGGCAACGGCGGTCGGCCACGGCAAACTCAAACGCCCCTGCGCGACATCCTCCGCCACCATCAACAAATCCCCCATGGACACGCCGTAGCCCCGGGCGGCGGCAATCATGCCCAGCTCCAATGTGTCGAACACCTGCCCGCCCTTGAGCGAGACCTGATCGGTCAGGCCCATGCGGTCCAGCCAACTGCGCCAGTCGCGACGATCCGGCGTCGGGTGCAGCAGTTCGGTGCTGGCCAGGCGTGCAACGTCCCACGGCTGATCGTTCAGAAGATTCGGCGCGCCCACCGGAATCAGCTCCTCCGGGAACAGCAGCGTCGCTTCCCAGTCCGGCGGGAAATGCCCGTTGCTGAGGATCACGGCGCAGTCGAACGGTTCCTGATTGAAGTCCACCGAGTCGATGTCCATCCAGGCACTGGTCAGTTGCACTTCATTGCCCGGCTGCAGGTGCCGAAAGCGGCTGAGCCGCGCCAGCAGCCAGCGCATGGTCAATGTCGAAGGGGCTTTCATGCGCAGGATGTCGTCTTCGGCGCGCAAGGTATTGCAAGCGCGTTCCAGGGCGGAGAAACCGTCACGAATGCCCGGCAAAATCAGCCGTGCCGACTCGGTCAACTGCAGGTTGCGTCCACTACGGTGAAACAGCCGACAGGCAAAATGCTCTTCGAGTGTACGAATGTGTCGGCTGACGGCACTCTGGGTGATCGACAATTCTTCGGCGGCGCGAGTAAACGAGCTATGCCGAGCCGCCGCTTCAAATGCGCGCAAGGCATATAAGGGAGGAAGACGACGAGACATGCGGAAAGCTCCTATAGCGCAATCCGCTTACCCTAGCAGAATCTCCATCGCATGAGTTTGACTCATGCTACCCATCCTTTTTATCCCTTTGTGCAAACCCCTTGAAGCGCCGAGAATCGACCCTTTCCAGTTCACTTTGATAATCGAGCGTGATGACCATGAAGCATCCAGCGCGTATTGAACTCGGGGCCATCCTGCGGCTGGCGGGGCCGCTGATTGCCTCGCAGTTGGCGCACATGCTGATGGTCCTCACCGACACCTTGATGATGGCGCGCCTGAGTCCCGAGGCATTGGCCGGTGGCAGTCTGGGGGCAGCGAGCTATTCGTTCGTGTCGATTTTCTGCATCGGCGTGATTGCCGCCGTCGGCACCCTGGTGGCGATTCGTCAGGGCGCAGGCGACATCATCGGCGCTGCGCGGCTGACCCAGGCCGGTATGTGGCTGGCGTGGTTGATGGCACTGGTGGCCGGGCTGCTGCTGTGGAATCTCAAGCCTGTGCTGTTGCTGTTTGGCCAGACCGAGTCCAACGTCCACGCGGCCGGGCAGTTTCTGCTAATCCTGCCGTTCGCCCTGCCCGGTTACCTGAGCTTCATGGCCCTGCGCGGTTTCACCAGCGCCATTGGCCGGGCGACGCCGGTCATGGTGATCAGCCTCGGCGGTACGGTGGCGAACTTCCTGCTCAACTACGCCTTGATCACCGGTATGTTCGGCCTGCCGAAACTCGGGCTGATGGGTATCGGACTGGTGACGGCGATTGTTGCCAACCTGATGGCCGTGGCGCTGGCGGTGCACATCCGTCGGCACCCGGCGTATGACGCCTACCCCTTGCGCCAGGGCCTGTCGCGACCTAACCGTCGGTATTTGAAGGAGCTGTGGCGCCTCGGCCTGCCGATTGGCGGCACATATGCGGTGGAGGTCGGGCTGTTTGCGTTCGCCGCGCTGTGCATGGGCACCATGGGCAGCACGCAGTTGGCGGCGCACCAGATCGCCCTGCAGATCGTGTCGGTCGCGTTCATGATACCGGCCGGGATTTCCTACGCGATCACCATGCGTATCGGCCAACACTACGGCGCCGGGCAGTTACTGGATGCGCGGTTGGCGGGCCGGGTCGGGATTGCTTTCGGCGCGGCTGCGATGCTCGGTTTCGCCATGGTCTTCTGGTTCCTGCCGAACCAGTTGGTCGGCCTGTTCCTGGACCAGAACGACCCGGCCTTTCGCGACGTTATCAACCTGGCTGTGAGCCTGCTGGCGGTGGCGGCCTGGTTTGAGCTGTTCGACGGCACACAGACCATCGCCATGGGCTGCATACGCGGGCTCAAGGACGCCAAGACCACATTCCTGGTCGGGTTGGGCTGTTACTGGCTGATTGGCGCACCGGCCGCGTGGTGGATGGCCTTCCATGTGCACTGGGGGCCGACGGGCGTCTGGTGGGGGCTGGCGCTGGGGCTGGCGTTTGCGGCGGTGAGTCTGACGCTGGCGTTCGAGTGGAAGATGAAGCGGATGATTCGGCAGGAGCCGTCGTCACACCAGCGTTTCGAAATCCCTCAGCCAGACTGAGATCCCTGTAGGAGCATGGCTTGCCCGCGATGAACGATAACGCGGTGTGCCTGCAAGACCGTGTCGCCTGCATCGCGGGCAAGCCTTGCTCCTACAGGATCCTCGCTAGTTCACGACTTCCAGCACTGGCTGCTGATCGCTGGCTGACGTCAAATACTCAACGAGCTCCGCCAACGGCAGTGGCTTGCTGATCAGGTAGCCCTGCACCTGATCGCAGCCAAAACCGCGCAACAGATCCAGCTGTTCCGGTGTTTCCACCCCTTCGGCAACCACCTCGAGATTGAGGTTGTGCGCCAGGTTGATCATCGCGTGGACCAGTTTGCGATTCTCCTCACGTTCTTCCATGCCGCCGACAAAGCTCTTGTCGACCTTCAGCAACGCGATCGGCAGGCTGTTGAGGTGCACGAAGGACGAGAACCCGGTGCCGAAGTCATCCAGCGAGAAGCGCACGCCCAGCCGCCCGAGGGCGTCCATGGTTTGCTTGACCAGATCGCTGCGACGCATCACCGCGGTTTCCGTCAGTTCGAATTCAAGCCACTGCGCTTCGACACCACGCTCGGCAATCAACCGGCTCAACGTGGACAGCAATTGGCTGTCCTGAAACTGCCGGAACGACAGGTTGATCGCCATGTGCAACGCCGGCAGCCCCTGCTCACGCAAGGCCTGCATGTCGCGCAGGGCCCGGGAAATCACCCAGTAACCAAGCGGCACGATCAAACCGCTTTGCTCGGCCAGCGGTACGAATTCGCTCGGTGGCAACAAACCGCGCTCGGCGTGTCGCCAGCGCACCAGGGCTTCAAGGCCGACGATCTGGCCGTCATCCAGGTTCAGGCGGGGTTGGTAGTGCAGTTCGAGCTCGTCACGCCGCAAAGCCCGGCGCAACTCGCTTTCGAGATCGGCCATGCTGCGGGCGTTGCGGTTGATGCGTTCGTTGAAGATGTGAAAGGTGCAGCCTTGCGTGCTCTTGGCTTGCTGCATGGCGATGTGCGCGTGCCACATCAGCGGGTCGGCGCCGGCCTGGACCCGGGCGTGGGCAATGCCCAGGCTGGACCCGATCAACAGGCTTTCGCCGTCGACCCAGTAAGGTTCTGCCAGTGCTTCGGTGATGCGCTCGGCCATCCATTCGGCGCGCTGAGGCGCACGGCGGGTGTCGATCAGCAGGGCGAATTCGTCACTGCCCAGGCGCGCCAGTTGGTCGCCGGCCTCAAGTTGGCTTTTGAGCCGAGCGACCACTTGCAGAATCAATCGGTCGCCGGCCTGGTGGCCGAGGGCATCGTTGGCGTGACGGAAGTTGTCGAGGTCCAGGTGACCGAGGGCCAGGCCCCGGCCGTCGTTTTCTGCGAGGCGCGCTGCCAGCAGGGTCTGAAAACCCTGGCGATTGGCGATGCCGGTCAACGGGTCTTGCTCGGCCAGACGCTGCAAGGTGTTTTCCAGCAAGCCACGCTCGCGCACATGCCGCAGGCAACGGCGCAGCATGCCGGCATCGAGCAGGTCACGCACCAGCCAGTCACTCACGCTGTCGGGCGTCGTCACTGGCTCGTGCTCGAGCAACAACACCGTTGGCAAGCTGCAACGACCCGGTAGCGGCTGAAGTGCAGGAACAGTCAACAACACCGCGTTACGGTTGTCATCGAACAAACTGCTGACCGACTCCCAGCTCGGCGCGCTGATGAGCACGGCCGAGCTCCCCATCGGAGCCAGACACTCGCGCAACAACGCTGCCCACGCTGGCTCTTCGGCCAGTAACAGCAAACGCAAGGGTTCGACAGGCGTAGACAAGCTAGCTCCCTAGACTCTGCAAAGATGTAGGCGGCGGGCATTATGCCGCGCGGGTAACCAATGACCAAATGACATCGGTTATCAAACGCGTTTTGCGCCCGGAATAAGAACATTAGCCGCACATTCACCGCGCATCCTGCTTGAAAGTAACAAAACCGGCAATTAGAGAAAGCGTGTTACGTCACAAGTCGGACAGAGCAGCACAATTCGCTGAGCCTGTTAAAATGCCGGCCCATTTCACAAACGACTCCCTGAATTCTGTATGTCCCGACTCAATCCCCGGCAGCAAGAAGCCGTGAGCTACGTCGGCGGCCCTCTTTTGGTGCTCGCCGGTGCAGGCTCCGGCAAGACCAGCGTGATCACCCGCAAAATTGCGCACCTGATCCAGAACTGCGGCATCCGTGCCCAGTACATCGTCGCCATGACCTTTACCAACAAGGCCGCGCGCGAGATGAAGGAACGGGTCGGCACATTGCTCAAGGGTGGCGAAGGCCGTGGCCTGACCGTGTGCACCTTCCACAATCTGGGCCTGAACATCATCCGCAAGGAACACGTGCGCCTGGGTTACAAACCGGGCTTCTCGATCTTTGACGAAACTGACGTCAAAGCCTTGATGACCGACATCATGCAGAAGGAATACGCGGGCGACGACGGCGTCGACGAGATCAAGAACATGATCGGCTCGTGGAAAAACGACCTGATCCTGCCCGCCGAAGCCCTGGAAAACGCGCGCAACCCCAAGGAGCAGACCGCCGCCATCGTCTACACCCACTATCAGCGCACGCTCAAGGCGTTCAACGCGGTGGACTTCGACGACCTGATCCTGCTGCCGGTAAAGCTGTTCCAGGAACACGCCGACATCCTCGAAAAGTGGCAGAACAAAGTCCGCTACCTGCTGGTCGACGAATACCAGGACACCAACGCCAGCCAGTATTTGCTGGTGAAATTGCTGATCGGCACGCGCAACCAGTTCACCGTGGTCGGCGACGACGACCAGTCGATTTACGCTTGGCGCGGCGCCCGCCCGGAAAACCTGATGCTGCTCAAGGACGACTATCCGTCCCTGAAAGTGGTGATGCTGGAGCAAAACTACCGCTCCACCAGCCGCATCCTGCGTTGCGCCAACGTGCTGATTTCGAACAACCCGCACGAGTTCGAAAAACAGCTGTGGAGCGAGATGGGCCACGGCGACGAAATCCGCGTGATCCGCTGCCGCAACGAAGACGCCGAAGCCGAGCGCGTGGCGGTGGAACTGCTGACCCTGCATTTGCGCACAGACCGCCCGTACAGCGATTTCGCGATCCTGTATCGCGGCAACTACCAGGCCAAGCTGATCGAGCTGAAGCTGCAACACCACCAGATTCCGTATCGCCTCTCCGGCGGCAACAGCTTTTTCGGGCGTCAGGAAGTGAAAGACCTGATGGCCTACTTCCGCCTGATCGTGAACCCGGACGACGACAACGCCTTCCTGCGGGTGATCAACGTCCCACGTCGGGAGATCGGTTCGACCACCCTGGAAAAGCTCGGCAACTACGCTACTGAACGCAAAATCTCGATGTACGCCGCCACCGATGAGATCGGTCTGGGTGAGCATCTGGACACGCGCTTCACCGATCGCCTGTCGCGCTTCAAGCGCTTCATGGACAAGGTGCGCGAGCAGTGCGCCGGCGAAGACCCGATTTCGGCATTGCGCAGCATGGTCATGGACATCGACTACGAGAACTGGCTGCGCACCAACAGCTCCAGTGACAAGGCCGCCGATTACCGCATGGGCAACGTCTGGTTCCTGATCGAGGCGTTGAAAAACACCTTGGAGAAAGACGAAGAAGGCGAGATGACCGTCGAAGACGCCATCGGCAAACTCGTCCTGCGCGACATGCTCGAACGCCAGCAGGAAGAGGAAGACGGCGCCGAAGGTGTGCAAATGATGACCTTGCACGCGTCCAAAGGCCTGGAATTCCCTTACGTGTTCATCATGGGCATGGAAGAGGAAATCCTCCCGCACCGCTCCAGCATCGAAGCCGACACCATCGAAGAAGAGCGCCGCCTGGCCTACGTCGGGATTACCCGCGCGCGCCAGACCCTGGCCTTCACCTTCGCCGCCAAGCGCAAGCAGTACGGCGAAATCATCGACTGCGCGCCGAGCCGCTTCCTTGATGAGCTGCCGCCGGACGATCTGGCGTGGGAAGGCAACGACGACACACCGGTTGAAGTCAAAGCCGTTCGCGGAAATACCGCATTGGCGGATATACGCGCGATGTTAAAGCGCTAGAATTGAGCACTTTTTAATCAAAGCATTTTTAACCGAACACTTTTTGACAAGCTCGGCGCACATGGCGCCAGTAGAGGAACGCTTCATGGAAGCACTGCACCAGAAAATTCGCGAACAAGGCATCGTGCTTTCCGATCAGGTCCTGAAGGTAGACGCCTTTTTGAACCACCAGATCGACCCGGCCCTGATGAAGCTGATCGGCGACGAATTCGCCGCTCTGTTCAAGGACTCGGGCATCACCAAGATCGTCACCATCGAAGCCTCGGGCATCGCCCCGGCGATCATGACCGGCCTGAACCTCGGCGTGCCGGTGATCTTCGCCCGCAAGCAGCAGTCCCTGACCCTGACTGAAAACCTGCTGTCGGCGACCGTTTACTCGTTCACCAAGAAGACCGAAAGCACCGTGGCGATTTCCCCGCGCCACCTGACCAGCAGCGACCGCGTGCTGATCATCGATGACTTTTTGGCCAACGGTAAGGCATCGCAGGCACTGATCTCGATCATCAAACAGGCCGGCGCCACCGTGGCGGGCCTGGGTATCGTGATCGAGAAGTCGTTCCAGGGTGGTCGTGCCGAACTGGATGCACAGGGTTATCGCGTGGAATCGCTGGCCCGCGTGCAGTCGCTGGCCGGCGGCGTCGTGACCTTCATCGACTAAAGCTACACCACAAAACTAGTGTGGGAGCGGGCTTGCTCGCGAAGGCGGTGTGTCAGTCGACATCAACTTTGACTGTTACACCGCATTCGCGAGCAAGCCCGCTCCCACATTTGATCTCCACTAGCCGTTTAAATAGCGGTGGCTTTCAGGCCGGTGAGTAGCAGGCGCTGGAACAGGTCTTCCTTCAACCCATCAGGGTTGGTCAGTTGCATCCGCTCCAGATGCTCTGGAAACACCGAAGCCTCAGGCGCATCCAGTGCAGCTTTGCCCAGTTCCAGAATCTCCGTCAGTTTGAACTTGCTCTTCAGCCAGTTCAGCGCCCGCAACACGTCGCGCTCCACCTCAGTGAAATCGCAGCCCAGCGGATATTCCGGAAACAGGTTCGGATGCTGCGCCTGAATCGCCTGTAAACGCTCTGGGCTGTTGTCGGCGAAGCGTGGGTCGATACGGAAGTCCTTGGGCAGCTTGCCAACGCTCTGCGCCTGCTGGATCAGCCCCGACTGAAACCGCGAATCGCTGATATTGAGCAACGCCTCGATCACCGCCGCATCGTTTTTGCCGCGCAAGTCGGCGATGCCGTATTCGGTGACCACGATATCGCGCAGATGCCGTGGGATCGTGCAGTGGCCGTACTCCCAGACGATGTTCGAACTGACCTCACCGCCCGCCTCACGCCAACTGCGCAGCAACAGCACCGAACGTGCGCCTTCCAGTGCATGGCCCTGGGCAACGAAGTTGTATTGCCCACCCACACCGCTCAGCACTCGTCCGTCTTCGAGCTGATCGGCCACGCCGGCACCGAGCAGGGTCATGGTGAACACCGTGTTGATGAAGCGCGCATCCAGGCGCTGCAGGCGCTTGAGTTCTTCCTGACCGTAAAGCTCATTGATGTAGCTGATGCGGGTCATGTTGAATTCAACGCGCTTGCTCTGCGGCAATTCCCGCAAGCGCTCATAGAAACTGCGTGGTCCCAGGAAAAACCCGCCGTGAATCGAAATGCCGTCGGTTTGCGCGGCCTCGTCCAGAGTGCCGGCATTCGCCTGCTGCTGGGTGAGGACGTCGGGATAGACCTTGCGCCGCACAATCCCGGCATCCGCGAGCACCAGCAAGCCGTTGACGAACATTTCGCTGCAACCGTACAGGCCTTTGGCGAAAGGTTCGAGGCCGCCTTCGCGCTCGATCAACTGCGCCCACTGGCTCAGATTCACGTCTGCCAGCAAAGCCTTGTAACCGTCATTGTCGGCCTGACGCGCCAGCAACGCCGCCGTTAGAGCATCGCCCATGGCGCCGATACCGATCTGCAGCGTGCCACCGTCGCGCACCAGGGTGCTGGCGTGCAGGCCGATGAAGTGATCCTGAAAGCCCACCGGCATGTTCGGCGTGGAAAACAGCGTGGTGCTGTCTTTCTTGTCGATCAGCAGGTCAAAGGTGTCGATGCCCACCTCCGCGTCGCCTGGCATATAGGGCAAGTCGTTGTGTACCTGGCCCACCAGCAGAATCGTTTCCCCCGCCGCCCGGCGTCTGGCGATCATCGGGAACAGGTCGAGGGTGATGTCCGGGTTGCAACTCAGGCTCAGGCGATCGGGATGATCGCTGTGGCTCGCCACCAATTGCGCGACCAGGTTCAAACCGGCAGCGTTGATGTCCCGTGCGGCGTGGCTGTAGTTGCTGCTGACGTAGTCCTGCTGGGCTGACGCGCTGTGCAGCAGGCTGCCGGGCTGCATGAAGAACTGCTGGATGTGGATGTTCGGCGGCAGGTTGTCTTTGTGCAGACCCTGCAGAAAATCCAGCTCCGGATAGTCGCCGAATACCTGTTCGATGAAGGGTTCGAGGAAGCGCTTCTGCAAACCATCGCCCAATGCCGGACGGCCCAGGCACAGCGCGGTGTAGATCGTCAGCCGCCGCTGCGGCAGTTGCGCAATGCGCTGGTACAGCGCGTTGACGAAGTGGTTGGGTTTACCCAGGCCAAGGGGCAAGCCCATGTGAATGTGCGCCGGCAACCGTGCCAACACGTCATCCACGGCCTGTTCGATTGAACACAGCTGAACCATCTGATCCTCCCTTACATTCCGTGATTCGGGTTGGACCGAGCTTGCCGGGTCTTTGCTGCATTGAACAGTCTCAGGCACAAATCGCAGGCACAAAAAAACCGCTCGAAAGCGGCTTTTTCGCTGAAAACGCTGGCTTATTTCAGGCCGGACATCTTCTGGATGGCGCCTTTGAGCTCGGCGTCCGCGCAATCGGCGCAGGTGCCTTTTGGCGGCATTGCATTGAGACCGGAGATCGCCTTTGCGAGCAGGCCGTCAACACCGCCTTCCTTCTTGGCACGCTCGCCCCACGCTGCGGCGTCACCGATTTTCGGTGCGCCCAACAGGCCAGTGCCGTGGCAAGCGTTGCAATGTTTAGCAATCACTTCGTCCGGGGTTTTGGCACCGCCACCACCGCCAGCAGAGGCAGCAACTTCCATCCCCTTGCACTCTTTGCCCTGAACGCAAACCTGGCCGACTGGCTCAAGGCGTTTGGCAATATCGTCGTTCGTCGCAGCTTGAGCGCTGACAGCCCAAAGGGCCAATACGGTTGCTGGTACAGCCAGCATTTTCATAATTAGATTCACGCGTTCACCCTCAATGGTGGCTAGTCACGCCTACGGCCACGGTTCGCAGGCGGGCGCAAGTATAGCGGTAAGCCCGCCACACTGAAACAACCCCAAAGTCGAAGGGGTCTTATGCTGCAGCGGAAAAACTGCCTGGGTGCCTCGGCCTGACTGGCAGGGCGCCTTCTTTACTTAGAAATTCGCCGGTGTCGCTGCGCTGATTAGTCGCGCCGGCGCATCGAACGGATTTCGGAAACGATGCGGCTTGGTACTCTCAAAGTAGTAGCTATCGCCGGCTTCGAGCACAAAAGTTTCAAGCCCGACCACCAGTTCCAGCCGACCCTCCACCAAAATGCCGGTCTCCTCGCCCTCATGGGTGAGCATCTCGTCACCGGTATCGGCGCCTGGCGGGTAGATTTCATTCAGAAAGGCGATGGCCCGGCTCGGATGAGCACGGCCGACCAGTTTCATGGTCACTGCGCCATCGGAAATATCGATCAGTTCGTTGGCTTTGTAGACGATCTGCGTCGGTTTTTCCTGCAGGATTTCTTCAGAAAAGAACTCGACCATGGACATGGGAATCCCGCCCAGTACTTTGCGCAGCGAACTGATCGAGGGGCTGACGCTGTTCTTCTCGATCATCGAAATCGTGCTGTTGGTGACACCCGCGCGCTTGGCGAGCTCACGCTGCGAAAGGCCTTTGAGCTTACGGATGGATTGCAGTCGTTCACCGACGTCCAATGCTTGCGCCTCCAGGGATTCAGGTTGTAGGAATATTGAGCGTTATCATGGCGACAGCGTTCAGTATTTACAACACTTGGACCTGAATCCTGTGGGGCGAGGCGACTTCCGGTGTGGACCGCTGGGTGTCAGCCCTCGGAATAGAGCAGTGGCACCCGGCGCAGGTTGCAGAAGATCTGATAAGGAATCGTGTCCGCGGCCGCCGCCACGTCGCTGGCGAGGATATTTTTGCCCCACAACTCGACGGTCGAACCGAGGCCGGCTTGCGGTACATCGGTCAGGTCGATGCAGAGCATGTCCATCGATACGCGGCCGATCAACTGGCTGCGCTGCCCGGCCACCAGCACCGGCGTACCGGTCGGAGCATGACGCGGATAACCATCGGCATAACCCATGGCGACCACGCCGACGCGCATCGGCTTGGGTGTAATGAATTTGGCGCCGTAACCGATCGGCTCGCCGGCGGGCAGTTCACGCACGCAAATCACTTTGGATTCCAGGGTCATCACCGGTTGCAGGCGCGCCGCCACGGTGTTGGCTTCTTCGAACGGCGTCGCGCCGTACATCATGATGCCGGGGCGAACCCAGTCACTCGGGATCTGCGGCCAGCCCAGCACCGCCGGCGAATTGCGCAGGCTGACTTCCGCCGACAAGCCTTTACGCGCGGCTTCAAACACCGCGACCTGCTCGGCACTGGCCTGTTCGTGCAGCTCATCGGCCCGGGCGAAGTGACTCATCAGCACGACTTTCGCGACCTTGCCGCTGGCCAGCAGCCGTTGATAGGCGTCCTGATAATCCTTTGGATGCAGGCCGACGCGGTGCATGCCCGAATCGAGCTTGAGCCAGACCGTGATCGGCTTGCTCAGTGTGGCTTTTTCGATGGCTTCGAGTTGCCATAGCGAATGCACCACGCACCAGAAATCATGCTCGACGATCAGCGCCAACTCATCGGCTTCGAAGAATCCTTCCAGCAGCAACACCGGCGCCCGAATACCCGCCGCGCGCAGCTCCAACGCTTCTTCGATGCAGGCCACGGCAAAACCGTCAGCTTCGGCTTCCAGCGCTTGGGCGCAACGCACCGCACCATGACCGTAGGCATCGGCCTTGATCACCGCGAGGGCTTTGGCCCCGGTGATTTCACGGGCGATACGGAAGTTGTGACGCAGGGCTTGAAGGTCGATCAGGGCACGGGCTGGGCGCATGGCGGCAGACTTCTAGGCGGTCGTAGAATAAAAAAACCGGCGCTGGCTGGCGGCGTGAACCGCCAACAGCACCGGCAGAGGGATCTTGTAAAAGGTTACGGCAACGCGGCGACGATGGAGATCTCAACCAGGATGCTCGGCTTGGCCATCTTCGCTTCGACGGTGGCCCGGGCCGGTGCGGCGCCTTTGGGCAGCCACTGGTCCCACACCGAGTTCATCCCGGCAAAGTGCGCCTCGATGTCGTTCAGGTAGATCGTCGCCGACAGCAGATGCTGCTTGTCAGTCCCGGCCAGATCCAGCAAACGCTCGATATTGCCGAGGACGTCGCGGGTCTGCTGTTCAATCCCGGCGTTGAAGTCATCGCCGACCTGCCCCGCCAGATACACGGTGCCGTTGTGGCTGACGATCTGACTCATGCGCTCATTGGTGAGCTGGCGCTGGATTGCCATGTTTTGCGGACTCCTGGGGTTTGCTGCCATAACGGGAAATATCGAGGCCTTCGGCGCTGATCTGCGGCGTTTTCTTGGCCATCAGGTCGGCCAGCAAGCGGCCGGAGCCACAGGCCATGGTCCAGCCGAGTGTGCCGTGACCGGTGTTCAGGAACAGGTTCTTGAACGGTGTCGCGCCAACGATCGGCGTGCCATCCGGGGTAGTCGGACGCAGGCCGGTCCAGAAACTCGCCTGGGCCAGATCGCCGCCCTGAGGATAAAGGTCGTTGACGATCATCTCCAGGGTTTCGCGGCGGCGCGGGTTCAGCGACAGGTCAAAACCGGCGATCTCCGCCATGCCGCCGACGCGGATGCGGTTGTCGAAACGGGTGATCGCGACCTTGTAGGTCTCGTCGAGAATGGTCGAGGTCGGGGCCATCGCCGGGTTGGTGATCGGCACGGTCAGCGAGTAACCCTTGAGCGGGTACACCGGCGCCTTGATCCCCAGCGGCTTGAGCAATTGCGGCGAGTAGCTGCCGAGTGCCAATACGTAGCGGTCAGCGGTTTCCAGCTTGCCGTCGATCCACACGCCGTTGATGCGATCACCGGCGTAGTCGAGTTTCTGGATGTCCTGGCCGAAGCGGAATTCCACACCCAGTTTCACAGCCATTTCGGCCAGGCGGGTGGTGAAAATCTGGCAGTCGCCCGTCTGGTCGTTCGGCAGGCGCAGGGCACCGGCGAGGATGTCGGTGACGCTGGCCAGCGCTGGCTCAACGCGGGCAATGCCGGCGCGGTCGAGCAGTTCGAACGGTACGCCGGACTCTTTCAGCACGGCGATGTCTTTCGCGGCGCCGTCCAGTTGAGCCTGGGTGCGGAACAATTGGGTGGTGCCGAGGCTGCGGCCTTCGTAGGCAATACCGGTTTCGGCGCGCAATTCGTCGAGGCAGTCACGGCTGTACTCGGACAGGCGGACCATGCGCTCCTTGTTCACCGCGTAACGGCTGGCGGTGCAGTTGCGCAGCATCTGCGCCATCCACAGGTATTGGTCGATGTCGGCAGTTGCCTTGATCGCCAGCGGCGCGTGGCGCTGCAACAACCATTTGATGGCTTTGAGCGGCACGCCCGGCGCGGCCCACGGCGAGGCATAGCCCGGCGAGACCTGGCCTGCGTTGGCGAAACTGGTCTCCATGGCAGCGGCCGGCTGACGGTCCACCACCACCACTTCAAACCCGGCACGAGCCAGATAGTAAGCACTGGCGGTACCGATGACGCCGCTACCCAAGACCATAACGCGCATTTTCATATCCCTCATCGCGGCTGACCGCTGACGTGTGTTGTATTCAAACAGTGATGAGCGCAGTGTAAAAAAGATTTGCCAGTGTTTTTCACTATATAAGCAGCTATATTTGGCGACAATTCTCGGCAAAAACCCTTTTCACGGAGGCGCATCCCCTATGCGTACCAACACCCAGACCAAACGGGAGCTGGACAAGATCGATCGCAACATCTTGCGGATCCTGCAAGCGGACGGACGTATCTCCTTCACGGAGCTGGGGGAAAAGGTCGGGCTCTCGACCACGCCCTGTACGGAGCGGGTCCGGCGTCTGGAGCGCGAAGGGATCATCATGGGCTACAACGCCCGGCTCAATCCGCAACACCTGAAGGGTAGTCTCCTGGTGTTCGTCGAGATCAGTCTCGACTACAAATCCGGCGATACTTTCGAAGAGTTCCGACGTGCAGTGCTGAAATTGCCCCATGTACTGGAATGCCACCTGGTGTCAGGGGATTTCGACTATCTGGTGAAGGCGCGGATTTCCGAGATGGCCTCGTACCGCAAACTGCTGGGCGATATCCTGCTCAAGCTGCCGCATGTTCGCGAATCCAAGAGCTACATCGTGATGGAAGAGGTGAAAGAGAGCTTGAGCCTGCCGATTCCGGATTGAGCCTCCACTGATCGTTCCCATGCTCCGCGTGGGAATGCAGCCCGGGATGCTCTGCGTCCCATCCAAAGCCGAACGCAGAGCGTCCGAAGAGGCATTCCCACGCAGAGCGTGGGAACGATCAATCTAGACCAACACCTGCCGGGTAGACGCCATGTACTCATGGATCTGCTTCTCCACCCGTGGATGAATCAGTTCCACCGGCGCCCGCCCATTCGGGCATGGCAGCGTCTTGGTGGTGCCGAACAACCGGCAGATCAGCGGTCGCTCGTCATAGACCGTGCAGCCGCTGGGCCCCAAGTGAACGCAATTGAGTTCATCCATCGCCGCATCCTGCTCGGCGCGGGTCTTGCGCGGCAGGCGGGACATTTCTTCCGGCGAGGTCGTCACCGGCCCACAGCAGTCATGGCAGCCGGGCACACACTCGAACGACGGAATCTGCTGGCGCAGCGTGCGTATTTTCTGACTGTTGCAGCTCATTGAAGCGGTGACCAAAAGCGAAATAGAGCGCGATTCTGAAGCAAAGGCGCCGATCCATACAGCAGCAGCCGACCAATGTTGCCCGCATCCGAAGGTCCGGCTTATGCTCCGTCAAATTTTCCAAACGCCAGAATCGGGAATACGCCCATGAATGCCGGTGCTCAGCAATCTGCCCCAGGCCACCAGCACACCGCCTCTTATTACGCCGCCAGCAGCCTGCCGCAGCCTGACTATCCGGCGCTCAGCGGTGACCTGGTAGCGGATGTGTGCGTGGTCGGCGGCGGGTTTTCCGGGCTGAACACGGCGCTTGAACTGGCGGAGCGTGGCTTGAGTGTCATCCTGCTTGAAGCCCACAAGATTGGCTGGGGTGCCAGCGGACGCAATGGCGGGCAGTTGATTCGCGGTGTCGGCCATGGCCTGGACCAGTTCGCCAACGTGATCGGTGCGGACGGCGTGCGTCAGATGAAACTCATGGGCCTTGAGGCGGTGGAAATCGTCCGCCAGCGTGTCGAACGCTTTCAGATCCCTTGCGACCTGACCTGGGGTTACTGCGACCTGGCCAACAAGCCACGCGACCTCGAAGGCTTCGCCGAAGACGCCGAAGAGCTGCGCGGCCTCGGTTACCGTTATGAAACCCGCCTGCTGCAAGCCAATGAAATGCACACGGTGGTGGGCTCCGACCGTTACGTTGGAGGCCTGATCGACATGGGCTCAGGACATTTGCACCCACTGAACCTGGCACTGGGCGAAGCGGCCGCCGCCCAGCAATTGGGGGCGCTGTTGTTTGAACAATCGGCGGTCTCTCGCATCGATTACGGCCCCGAAATCAAAGTCCACACGGCCCAGGGCTCGGTCCGCGCCAAGACTCTGGTGCTGGGCTGCAACGCCTACCTCAACCAACTCAACCCTGAACTCAGCGGCAAGGTCCTGCCGGCCGGCAGCTACATCATTGCCACCGAACCCTTGAGCAAAGAACAGGCGCACGCCCTGCTGCCGCAGAACATGGCGGTCTGCGATCAGCGGGTGGCGCTCGATTACTATCGCCTCTCGGCAGACCGACGCTTGCTGTTTGGGGGCGCCTGTCACTATTCAGGCCGTGATCCGAAAGACATCGCGGCGTACATGCGACCGAAGATGCTGGACGTCTTCCCGCAACTGGGCGCGGTGAAAATCGACTATCAATGGGGCGGGATGATCGGCATCGGCGCCAACCGGCTGCCGCAGATCGGCCGACTTAAAGACCAGCCCAACGTGTATTACGCCCAGGCCTATTCCGGTCATGGGGTAAATGCCACGCATCTGGCCGGCCAGTTGCTGGCCGAGGCGATCTGTGGCCAGCACAGCGGCGGGTTCGATCTGTTTGCCAAGGTGCCGCACATCACCTTCCCTGGCGGCAAACATTTGCGTTCACCGTTGTTGGCGTTGGGGATGCTTTGGCATCGGCTTAAAGAGTTGGCCTGAGGGATCTTCGGTGCCAGCACAGACGCCATCGCGGGCAAGCCCGGCTCCTAGTTAATCTGCGCACGACACAAAACTAATGAAATGGCTACCCCCGCTGCCCCCTGTGATCGCCCACTAAGCTTTCACAGGGGGCTCATCGGAGATCATTGCCATGAACAACGTAGCTATTGCCGCCATCGACCTCGGAAAACACTCCTTTCATCTGCATGCCCAAGATGATCGCGGCCACGAGGTTCACCGCAAAAAGTTTACGCGGGCAGCGCTCACCCAATATCTGGCGAAACTGGAGCCCTGCACCGTCGTGATGGAAGCCTGTGGCGGTGCCCACTTCATGGCACAGGAGGTCGCCAAGCTGGGGCATACGCCCAAGCTCATTGCGCCTCATCTCGTGCGCCCTTACGTGAAAAGCAACAAGAACGACTTCGCTGATGCCGAAGCGATCTGCGAGGCGGCGTCTCGCCCCACGATGCGCTTCGTGCCCCCCAAAACCCAGGCTCAGCAGGCGCTGGCGATGCTCAACTCCACCCGCGATGCCTTCATCAAAGACCGTACCGCCACTGTCAATCGCATTCACGCCGCCCTGCTGGAGGTGGGTATCAGCCTGGCTCCCGGCTTCAAATCCATCAAAGAACTTCCAGCGTTGCTTGAGATGAGTTCATTTTCCGGCTCCATCAAAAAAATTCTGATGGGGCTGCATGAGCACTTCAACTATCTGGATGGGAAGGTCAAAGCGCTGGACAAGGAGGTGGAATGCCGGGCCGCTGAAGATGATCTGGCGGCTCGTTTGATGACCATGCCATGCGTCGGCCCGATCACCTCCAGCGCCCTGGCTGCCGAGTTGGGCGATGGCAAACAGTTCAAATGCGGCCGAGGTTATGCGGCGTCGATCGGGCTGGTACCCAAACAGCACGGCACGGGCGACAAGATCGTGTTGCTGGGCATCAGCAAGCGCGGCGATCGAAATCAGAGGCGCCTGCTCATCCAGTGCGCCCGGGTTTACTTGATACAGCTGGAACGACAGAAAGGTGCCCTGGCGGACTGGGTCCGCCAACTATTAGCCACTCGCCACCACTCCAATCTCGTGGTCTGCGCGCTGGCCAACAAGCTGGCAAGAATCGCCTGGGCGATAGCCGCACACCACACTGAATTCGATGCGGGGCCAGCCGCGATGAACGCCTGACCCCGCTGTCACCCGAGCACCACCCACCTGGTTTTGCGATGCTGGATAACTGATGACGTGAACGGCCAACCGGCCTGACGACAACCCTGAGCTCCTACACGGCTGTAAGGCCGTTCAACTAATTAGGGTCGTTGGGAATCGATTCTCATCGAGGCGCGGGGTGACAGCCCCACTCAGACGCCGGATAGATGAAAGCAAGCCAAACACGACATCAAAAACAGTATTGCAGAAAGGGGGTAACCATAGATGTAGGAGCCGGGCTTGCCCGCGATGAGGCCCGAAAGAACACCACAGATCAGATCCGCCAGAAAGGCTTGAGCCCCTCCTCCCGCGCCTGCTCCGGAGACAGCCCCACATCCCTGAGCTGCTCCGGCGTCAGCGCCAGCAACGCCTTGCGCGTGTGCAGACGATGCCAGAACAGACCCCAGCGACCCAGGCCGGACGGTGCGTTGCGCAACAGCGCTTCACGCGTACCGTGTTCCTGCCCTCTCGCCAGTTCCTGACTGTGTAACGTCAGCCGCACATCGCTCAAGCCGTTCATTTTGATTGCTCCTGTTTACTTGGGTAGCCAGAGCTTTCATGATGCGTGGACGACGAAAAGCATTACAGATTCAACACACAAGTATTAATTCCATACAGATTTTACGTTTCAGCGTCTGAATCCCAGTTTTTTGCCCGATCTGTATTGGTTAACCGAATCACTCACACCGAGACTGCACCATGACCCTTTACGTCAACCTCGCCGAATTGCTCGGCACGCGTATCGAACAGGGTTTCTATCGCCCCGGTGACCGGCTGCCCTCGGTGCGGGCGTTGAGTGTCGAACATGGCGTCAGCCTGAGCACCGTGCAGCAGGCCTATCGCGTCCTGGAAGACAGTGGCCTGGCGACGCCGAAACCAAGTCGGGCTACTTCGTGCCGGTGGGTCGTGAACTGCCGGAGCTGCCGGCCATCGGGCGCCCGGCCCAGCGACCGGTGGATATTTCGCAATGGGACCAGGTGCTGGAGCTGATCCGCGCGGTGCCACGCAAAGACGTGGTGCAACTGGGTCGCGGCATGCCGGACATCACCACCCCGACCATGAAACCGCTACTGCGCAACCTCGCGCGTATCAGCCGCCGACAAGACATGCCCGGTCTGTATTACGACAACATCCACGGCACCCTCGAACTGCGTGAACAGATTGCACGCCTGATGCTCGACTCCGGTTGCCAGTTGAGCGCCAGCGAACTGGTGATCACGACCGGCTGCCATGAAGCGCTGTCCACCAGCATTCGGGCCATCTGCGAGCCGGGGGACATTGTGGCGGTGGACTCGCCGAGCTTTCACGGCGCCATGCAAACCCTGAAGGGGTTGGGCATGAAAGCCCTGGAGATTCCCACCGACCCACTCACCGGCATCAGCCTCGATGCGCTGGAACTGGCCCTGGAACAGTGGCCGATCAAAGTCATACAGTTGACCCCCAACTGCAACAACCCGCTGGGCTACATCATGCCCGAGTCGCGCAAACGCGCGTTGTTGACGCTGGCACAGCGTTTTGACGTGGCGATCATCGAGGACGATGTGTATGGCGAACTGGCCTACACCTACCCGCGCCCACGCACGATCAAGTCCTTCGACGAGGACGGTCGCGTCCTGCTGTGCAGTTCGTTTTCCAAGACCCTGGCGCCTGGATTGCGCATCGGCTGGGTCGCGCCCGGCCGTTACCTGGAACGGGTGCTGCACATGAAATACATCAGCACTGGCTCTACCGCACCACAACCGCAGATTGCGATTGCCGAGTTTCTCAAGGCGGGGCACTTCGAACCGCATTTGCGGCGGATGCGCACGCAATACCAGCGTAATCGCGACGTAATGATCGACTGGGTCACGCGCTACTTCCCGGCCGGTACCCGCGCCAGTCGCCCGCAGGGCAGCTTCATGCTGTGGGTCGAGCTGCCGGAAAGCTTCGACACCCTGAAACTGAATCGTGCGTTGCACGATCAAGGCGTACAGATTGCCGTGGGCAGCATCTTTTCTGCCTCGGGCAAGTACCGCAACTGCCTGCGCATGAACTACGCTGCCAAGCCAACACCGCAGATCGA
This sequence comes from Pseudomonas sp. S2_F03, assembly GCF_054668335.1. Classification (NCBI taxonomy): domain Bacteria; kingdom Pseudomonadati; phylum Pseudomonadota; class Gammaproteobacteria; order Pseudomonadales; family Pseudomonadaceae; genus Pseudomonas; species Pseudomonas sp. S2_F03. The sequence continues at coordinate 2,793,750 of NZ_CP162759.1, forward strand.
AGAAGCGGTGCGCAAGGTCGGTGCCTTGGCGATCAAACTGTTAGCCGAAACTGACAGCATCACTGACTGACTTTTCTCGGGAAACCAGCGTCCATATGCCGATACCTGCCGCCAATCGGAACGATCCTACGTGAGAGTCAGACAAAACCTGCTCGCTGTTCTGCTCTTCGCCTCGTTCCTCAGCGGCTGCGCCAGCGTTGACGTTCAGCGCCATCCGAGCCAGGCGCTGCCCGCCAGCGACTCGGCGTTCGGTCGCTCGGTCCAGGCGCAGGCCGCGCCTTATCAGGGTCGCTCGGGCTTCCGCCTGCTGTCCGACAGCACCGAGGCCTTCACCGCCCGCGCCGAACTGATCCGCAACGCACAAAGCAGCCTCGATTTGCAGTACTACATCGTGCATGACGGCATCAGCACGCGAATGCTGGTAGAAGAACTGCTCAAGGCTGCCGACCGTGGCGTACGGGTGCGCATTCTGCTCGACGACACCACCAGCGACGGCCAGGATCAAATCATCGCGACCCTCGCGGCGCACCCGAAAATCCAGATCCGCGTGTTCAACCCGTTGCATTTGGGGCGCAGCTCCGGCGTGACGCGAACCGTGGGCCGCCTGTTCAACCTGTCGCTGCAACATCGGCGCATGCACAACAAACTGTGGCTGGCGGACAACAGCATGGCGATCGTGGGTGGGCGCAATCTGGGCGACGAGTACTTCGATGCCGAGCCCAACATGAATTTCACCGACATCGACATGCTCAGCGTCGGCCCGGTGGCCGAACAGCTGGGACACAGTTTCGATCAGTACTGGAACAGCGCGCTGAGCAAGCCGATCGAGCAATTCCTGTCCAGCAAACCGACGGCCAAGGACCTGCAAAACACCCGGACCCGCCTGGAGGAGTCGCTGGATGAATCGCGCAAACAGAACCATGCGCTGTATCAGCAATTGATGACCTTCAAGACGCACCCGCGCCTGGACATCTGGCGCCGAGAGCTGATCTGGGCCTGGAATCAGGCGTTATGGGACGCACCGAGCAAGGTGCTGGCCGACGGCGACCCAGATCCGCAACTGTTGCTGACGACGCAACTGGCACCTGAAATGAAGAGCGTCAGCAAAGAGCTGATCATGCTCTCGGCTTACTTCGTGCCCGGCCAGCCAGGCCTGGTGTACCTGACCGGTCGCGCCGATGCCGGTGTGTCCGTGAGCTTGCTGACCAACTCACTGGAAGCCACGGACGTGCCGGCCGTGCATGGCGGGTATGCGCCCTATCGCAAGGCATTACTGGAACACGGCGTGAAGTTGTTCGAGCTGCGCCGCCAGCCGGGTGCGGGCGGAGGCAGCGGCAGTGGGCCACACTTTTTCGGACGCCCGACTTACTCGGGCTCCGACTCCAGCCTGCACAGCAAGGCCATCGTCTTCGACCAACAGAAATCCTTCGTCGGCTCGTTCAATTTCGATCCGCGCTCGGTGCTGTGGAACACCGAAGTCGGCGTGTTGGTGGACAGTCCCGAGCTGGCCGCGCATGTGCGCGATTTGGCAATGCAGGGCATGGCGCCACCGTTGAGCTATGAGGCGAAACTGGAGGATGACCGGGTGGTCTGGGTCACCGAAGATGACGGCCAGTTGCACACCCTGACCAAAGAACCGGGGAGCTGGTGGCGGCGGTTCAACGCATGGATGAGCACCACCGTCGGCCTGGAGCGGATGCTCTAACAGGCGATAAAAATCTCTGTAGGAGTCAGGCAGGTTCGGCAACCGTGCCAAACGCACCCTGGCGCATCAGCAGAATCACCAAGCCGAATGCCCCGGCCGCCATCAACAACGGCAACGCATGCCCACTGATCCACTGGCTGCCGGCACCCGCCGCCAATGGCCCGACCAGGCAACCGATCCCCCACAGCTGCGCGATATGGGCATTGGCGCGCACCAGCGCATCGTCGCGATAACGCTCGCCGATCAGGATCAGTGACAAGGTGAACAAGCCGCCCGCACTGGCGCCGAACAACACCCACAACGGCCAGATCAGCAGCGTGTCGATCAACAACGGAATCGCCAGGCTCGACAACAGCAAGACCACGGCGCAGCCCGTGAACAGCGTGCGTCGGGACAATCGATCCGCCAGCGCGCCAATCGGCAGCTGCAACAACGCATCACCGACCACCACGGTACTGACCATCGCCAGGGCAATCTCCGTGGTGAAACCTCGACGCAGGCAGTACACCGGCAACAACGTCAGGATCATCGCCTCGAACGCGGCGAACAACGACACCGCCCAGGCAATCGCCGGCAGGCCACGACAGAAAACCCACAAATCGCCGAACGTCACGCCACTCGCTTCGCTGCTGGGCGCGCCGCCGCGACCCAACAACAGGAACGGTGCCGCTGTCAGCAAGCCAACACCGACCCAGAATCCGTAATCGTGTTCAGTGCCCAGAACACCCAGCAGCACAGGCCCGGCAAGCTGGCTCAGGGCATAGCTGCAGCCATACAGCGCAACCAGCCGCCCGCGCCACTCTTCCACCACGAGTTGGTTGATCCAGCTTTCACCGAGAATAAAGACCAGCGTCAGAATGACTCCGATCATCAGCCGCAACACCAGCCAGATCGGATAGCTCGGCAACAGCGCCAGCAAACCGATGGACAACGCCCCGGCCCACAGGCACAGACGCATCAGATTGGCCGTGCCCAGACGCGCGGCCAGGTGGCTGGAGACTTTCGCCCCCAGCAACACGCCAATGGCCGGCATCGCCGCCATCACGCCGATGGCGAATGAGTCGTAGCCCCAGCTTTCCAGGCGAAACGACACCAGCGGCATGCTGACGCCCAAGGCCAGACCGACACTCAAGACAGACGCCAACACGGCGAAATAAGTCGCCCAACGCATGTTCCACGCTCCTGTGGATATTTTTATGTACACCACAAAACACTGTGGGAGCGAGCTTGCTCGCGATAGCGGTTTCACATTCAACAATGACGTCGACTGTCAGACCGCTATCGCGAGCAAGCTCGCTCCCACAGGGGATCTTCGTTGTGCCGGGCCCCGGTCTCGGGGCCCGCTACTGATTACAACTTGATCCAGGTCGCCTTCAGCTCGGTGTACTTGTCGAACGCGTGCAGCGACTTGTCGCGGCCGTTACCCGACTGCTTGAAGCCACCGAACGGAGCGGTCATGTCGCCGCCGTCGTACTGGTTAACCCAAACACTACCGGCGCGCAGTGCGCGGGCCGTGAGGTGAGCCTTGGAGATGTCCTTGGTCCACACCGCAGCGGCGAGGCCGTATGGCGTGTCGTTGGCGATCGCAATGGCTTCTTCGGCAGTGTCGAAAGCAATGACCGACAACACCGGGCCAAAGATTTCTTCCTGGGCGATTTTCATCGCGTTGCTCACACCGTCGAAAATGGTCGGCTCAACGTAAGTGCCGCCCGTCTCCTGAAGCGTGCGCTTGCCACCGGCCACCAGTTTGGCGCCGTCGGCATGACCCGACTCAATGTAGGACAGCACAGTGTTCATCTGCTGGGTATCAACCAGCGCGCCGACGTTGGTCGCCGGGTCCAGCGGGTTGCCTGGCTTCCAGGTTTTCAGGGCCTCGATCACCAGTGGCAGGAATTTATCCTTGATCGAACGCTCCACCAGCAGGCGCGAACCGGCGGTGCAGACTTCGCCCTGGTTGAAGGCGATTGCGCCGGCAGCGGCTTCGGCCGCTTCCTGCAGGTTCGGTGCATCGGCGAACACGATGTTCGGGCTCTTGCCGCCGGCTTCGAGCCAGACGCGCTTCATATTCGACTCGCCCGAGTAGATCAGCAGTTGCTTGGCGATTTTGGTCGAACCGGTGAACACCAGTGTGTCGACATCGTTATGCAGGGCCAGGGCCTTGCCGACGGTGTGACCGTAACCTGGCAGCACGTTCAGTACGCCTTTCGGGATACCGGCTTCAACGGCCAGCGCAGCGATACGAATGGCGGTCAGCGGCGATTTTTCCGACGGCTTGAGGATGACCGAGTTACCGGTCGACAGCGCCGGGCCGAGTTTCCAGCACGCCATCATCAGCGGGAAGTTCCACGGCACGATGGCGCCAACAACGCCAACCGGCTCGCGCGTCACCAGGCCGAGCTGATCGTGCGGGGTGGCGGCGACTTCGTCGTAGATCTTGTCGATGGCTTCGCCGCTCCAGCTCAGGGCTTGCGCCGCGCCGGGAACGTCGATGTACAGGGAATCGCTGATTGGCTTGCCCATGTCCAGGGTTTCAAGCAGCGCCAGCTCTTCAGCATTCTGCTTCAACAGGCCGGCGAAACGGATCATGGTGGTTTTGCGTTTGGTCGGCGCCAGGCGCGACCAGACACCGGAATTGAAAGTGGCGCGGGCGTTTTCAACCGCGCGCTGGGCGTCGGCGGCGTCACAGCTGGCAATCTTGCCCAGCAGACGGCCATCGACCGGGCTGATGCACTCGAAGGTCTCGCTGGAGACGGCGTCGGTGTATTCACCATTGATGTAAGCGCGGCCTTCGATCTTCAGATCGCGAGCCCGTTGTTCCCAATCGGCACGAGTCAGGGTGGTCATTCGAGTGTCCTCCTCTTATTGAATACGAACGCTGCGCGGTCTTCGCGGGCGCTGTCAGGAATTCTGCCCGGCCAGCCTGCTTTTCGGCCCAAGGCAACCCCCACCCTAAACCAGCGGCAGGTGAAGTTTCAATATATTTGACATAAGGCCGTCAAACGGCCTTGCGATGTTCATTTTAATAAACATAGACTTTGGGCTTTTCAGGCAATCACGGGAAATTACAACAATGAATATCCAGGATGTCGTCGACTTCAGCCAGGCCACGACCGCGCCCGAGCGCTATCGGCCGGACCCGGTTAAAGTCCTCAAGGGCGACCCGGAACAAGTGGTATACAACCATTACAACAGCCCTTGCGGACAGTTGAATGCTGGCGTTTGGGAAGGTGCCGTCGGCCAGTGGACCGTGAACTTCACCGAACACGAATACTGCGAAATCGTGCAGGGTGTCTCGGTGCTGCGTGACAGCGACGGTAACAGCAAAACCCTGCGCGCAGGTGACCGCTTCGTGATCCCTGCCGGATTCAAAGGCACCTGGGAAGTGCTGGAGCCTTGCCGCAAGATCTACGTGGCGTTTGAACAGAAGGCTTGAGTTGAAACAGACGGTCACTATACAGATAGGACACGGTCAGTCCTCCTGAGCGATGCTTCTGGACAGCGCCGAGCCATTCAACGTCAAAGCCAGTGGCGACACAGGGTGTGTCGCCGGCTCTTGGCTCTCGAGCGTCTCAACGCTTAACAAGCAAGGATGCGTCATGCCTGATCAATGCAACATCAACTCCGCACAATTCGCTATCGGCCAAGTGGCCACCTCTGAAACGCTGGACGCTATTCGCTTGGCTGCTGGTGTGCAAAAGCATCGACTGGAAAGGTCTGAGGATATGTTCAACCTCTTGCCTAAACCAGATCGCGTGAGGGTCCTGGTCAATGACCGCGACGAGATCCTGGAACTCATCTGCGGCTGACCGCCATTCCAAAGACAACAAAAAAGGCCCGTATCTCGCGATACGGGCCTTTTTCGTAAGAGAGAAAAATCAATTACTTGATTTTGCCTTCTTTGTAGATCACGTGCTTGCGAACAACCGGATCAAATTTCTTGATCTCGATTTTGTCCGGGGTAGTACGCTTGTTCTTGTCGGTAGTGTAGAAGTGACCAGTACCGGCGCTCGAAATCAAACGAATCAATTCACGCATGATTAGCTCCCTTAGATCTTGCCGGCTTTGCGGATTTCGGCCAGCACGACAGTGATGCCACGCTTGTCGATAATACGCATGCCTTTGGCAGATACGCGCAGACGCACGAAACGTTTCTCTTCTTCAACCCAGAAGCGGTGATGCTGCAGGTTCGGCAGGAAACGACGACGGGTTTTGTTGTTTGCGTGGGAAATGTTATTCCCAGTCACCGGACCCTTACCGGTAACTTGACATACTCTCGACATGCCTCAGCCCCTCTAAAACCACATGCCCAACCCGGCATGGGTTGGCCGCTTAATCTCTCAGTCATTTGGCGCCAGGCGCCGCGTTTCTTTAGAGGTCTTACCGGCTACACCTACAGTGAAGGAACCGGGCCCCTAGAAAAGAGCGCTGCTTTATACCAGAAAGACTGAAGAGCAACAACATTCCGTGTGCACAGACTAAATAAAAACCCGGTTTTTCGGGCCACGAGCGCCTTGGATAAAGGCTATCGTCGCCAAAGACCGCTCGTCGCAGAGAATCGGCCAACCGGCCAATCCAGGGTTCTTCTCAGCCGGTGCGCACTGAAAACAATCGCACATACTCCCCTTAAAATGAAAAAGGGGATAGTCATTTGCAAAAGAGCCCACTAGGGTAAGCCTTTTCCAGACTGCACTTGCAGATGGGCCTTCGATCTGTAAAGGAATCCGACCATGCGCCTCGCTGCCCTACCGTTGTTGCTCGCCCCTCTCCTGCTGAGCCCACTGGCCCATGCCGCGGCGCTTAGCGTCTGCACCGAGGCCAGCCCGGAAGGGTTCGACGTGGTGCAATACAACTCGCTGACCACCACCAACGCCTCGGCCGACGTGCTGATGAACCGCCTGGTGGACTTCGACACCGCCAGCGGCAAAGTGGTCCACAGCTTGGCGGACAGCTGGGATGTCACACCCGACGGCCTGACGTATGTGTTCAAACTGCGTCCGGACGTGAAATTCCACACTACTGAATACTTCAGCCCGACGCGCGAACTGACCGCTGAAGACGTAATCTTCAGCTTCGAGCGCATGCTCGACCCGGCCAATCCGTGGCACCAAGTCGCCCAGAGTGGCTTCCCCCACGCGCAATCGATGCAGTTGCCGGCACTGATCAAGAAAATCGACGCGCTGGACCCACTGACCGTACGATTCACCCTCGACCACCCGGATTCGACGTTCCTCGCCACATTGAGCATGGGGTTCGCCTCGATCTATTCCGCCGAGTATGCCGACAAGCTGATGAAGGCCGGCGCTGCCGAGAAGCTCAACAGCCAGCCCATCGGCACCGGCCCATTCGTTTTCACGCGCTTCCAGAAAGACGCCTCGATTCGCTACAAGGCCAACCCGGATTACTTCCGCGGCAAGCCTTCGGTGGACCCTCTGGTCTTCGCAATCACCCCGGACGCCAACGTGCGCCTGCAGAAATTGCGGCGCAACGAATGCCAGATCGCCCTGTCACCCAAACCTCTGGACGTACAGGCCGCGCTGAAAGAGCCGACGCTTAAAGTCGAAAAGACTGACGCCTTCATGACCGCGTTCGTTGGCATCAACAGCCAGCATCCACCGCTGGACAAGCCGGAAGTGCGCCAGGCAATCAACCTCGCCTTCGATAAGGCCAACTACATCAAAGCCGTGTTCGAGGACACCGCCGAGCCCGCCAACGGCCCCTACCCGCCGAACACCTGGAGCTACGCCAAAGCCCTGCCGGGTTACCCGCACGACGTTGCAAAGGCCAAGGCGTTGATGGCCAAGGCCGGGCTCAAGGACGGCTTCCAGACCACCATCTGGACCCGTCCTTCCGGCAGCTTGCTGAACCCCAATCCCAGCCTCGGCGCGCAATTGCTGCAATCCGACCTGGCGGAAATCGGCATTCAGGCCGAAATCCGCGTGATCGAATGGGGCGAACTGATCCGCCGCGCCAAGGCCGGCGAGCACGACCTGCTGTTCATGGGCTGGGCTGGCGACAACGGCGACCCGGATAACTTCCTCACGCCGCAGTTTTCCTGCGCGGCGGTCAAGTCGGGTACCAACTTCGCGCGCTACTGCAATCAGGATCTGGACAAGCTGATCAGCGCCGGCAAGACCACCGGCGAGCAAGGCGTGCGCACCAAGCTCTACGAACAGGCGCAGGCGCAGATTCAGCAACAGGCGCTGTGGTTGCCGCTGGCACACCCGACGGCTTTCGCGCTGACACGCAAGGATGTCGAGGGTTACTCCGTTAGTCCGTTTGGCCGCCAGGATTACTCGAAGGTCAACCTCAAGTAGCCCACCCCGACACAAAACCTGTGGGAGCGAGCTTGCTCGCGATGGCGTCCTTTCAGTGACTGAATGGGTTGACTGACACGACGCTATCGCGAGCAAGCTCGCTCCCACAGGGGTTTTGTGTTCGTCGACCCCGCTACATCCAGCCGTACTCAGCCATCGACAACGGCTCGCCGTCACCGATGATGAAATGGTCGAGCACCCGCACGTCAATCAAATCCAATGCCTCTTGCAGGCGCTTGGTCAGCAGCCGATCTGCCTGACTCGGATCAGGATTGCCCGACGGATGGTTGTGGCACAGGATCAACGCTGCGGCGTTGTGGGCCAACGCGCGCTTAACCACTTGCCTCGGGTAGACGCTGGTGCTGTCGATGGAGCCGCGAAACAGCACCTCAAAGGTCAGCACTTGATGCTTGGAATCCAGAAACAGACAGCCAAATACCTCATGAGGCTCGTGGCGCAGCATCGATTTCAGGTAATCCCGAACGGCCTGCGGGTTCTCCAACGCTGACTTTTGACGTGCGCGCTCGGCCAAATGCCTCCGGCCCATCTCCTGCGCTGCTTGCAACTGAGCGAATTTCGCTGGCCCGAGCCCCAATTGCCTGCTGAAGGCGACCTGATCGGCCTCAAGCAATGAGCGCAGGCTGCCAAACTGATTCAGCAGGTGTCGCGCCAGATCCACCGCGCTTTTACCTGAAACGCCAGTGCGTAAAAAAATCGCCAGCAACTCTGCGTCCGAAAGACTTGCCGAGCCCAACTCCAACAACCTCTCCCGCGGCCGCTCCGCCGCCGGCCAATCACGAATACTCATAGCACCTTCCCTGTCTGTGGGCGCCGCTGTTCCATTGCGGTCGCTGTGATATCGTAGCCCATCTTTTTGCGGGCGATTTCACTCCTGGGGAGGGGGTATCGCCCTGCTGTCATCAACGAAATGAAAGGCAGACCTATGCAGCGGCTGTATCGGAAACGCATCGTTCTGGGCGTCGGCGGCGGCATCGCTGCCTACAAGAGCGCCGACCTGGTTCGCCGCCTGATGGACCAGGGCGCCGAAGTGCGCGTGGTCATGACCCGTGGCGGTGCCGAGTTCATCACCCCGCTGACCATGCAGGCCCTGTCCGGGCACCCTGTGCACCTGGACCTGCTGGACCCGGCAGCCGAAGCGGCGATGGGCCACATCGAGCTGGCCAAATGGGCAGACCTGGTGCTGATCGCCCCGGCGACCGCCGACCTGATCGCGCGCCTGGCCCAAGGCATCGCCAACGACCTGTTGACCACGCTGGTGCTGGCCACCGACGCCGTGGTCGCCGTTGCCCCGGCGATGAACCAGGCCATGTGGCGCGATCCGGCGACCCAGGCCAACCTGCAAACCCTCGAAAGCCGCGACATCAAAACCTTCGGCCCGGCCTCCGGCAGCCAGGCCTGTGGCGACGTTGGCCTGGGCCGTATGCTCGAAGCCACCGACCTTGCCCAGTGCGCGGCGGACTGTTTCCAGCGCCAGGCGCTGACTGGCAAACACGTGCTGATCACCGCCGGTCCGACCCAGGAAAACATCGACCCGGTGCGCTACATCACCAACCACAGCTCCGGGAAAATGGGCTTTGCCCTGGCCGAAGCCGCGGTGGAAGCCGGCGCCCGCGTGACCTTGATCACCGGCCCGGTGCACCTGCCAACGCCGGATCGCGTTACGCGCATTGACGTAGTCAGTGCCCGCGACATGCTCGCCGCGTGCGAAGCCGCGATCCCTTGCGACCTGTTCATCGCCTCGGCAGCGGTCGCGGACTACCGTCCGGAAGTGGTCGCCCCACAGAAACTCAAGAAAGACCCTACGAACGGCGACGGCTTGTTGCTACAAATGGTGCGCAACCCGGACATCCTGGCCACCATCGCCACACGCCCCGACCGCCCGTTCAGTGTCGGTTTTGCCGCCGAGACCGAACACCTGCTCGATTACGCTGCCCGCAAGTTGAAAGACAAAAACCTCGATTTGATCGTCGCCAACGACGTCGCCAACCCGAGCATTGGCTTCAACAGCGAAGAAAACGCCTGCAGCGTGATCGACCGTGAGCTTCACGCCACACTTTTCGCCCAGACCAGCAAGAGCAAGATTGCTCGCCAGCTGATCACTTTTATCGCCGAACGTCTGAACCAGGTTTAATTTACATGCACGCTTTGCAAGCCAAGATCCTCGACCCTCGCATCGGTACTGAATTCCCGCTGCCGCAATACGCCACCCCAGGCTCCGCCGGCCTCGACCTGCGCGCCATGCTGGAAAAAGACATCGTGATCAAGCCGGGTGAAACCGTGCTGATCCCGACCGGCCTGTCGGTTTACATCGGCGACCCGGGCCTGGCGGCACTGATCCTGCCGCGCTCTGGCCTGGGCCATAAGCACGGCATCGTGCTGGGCAACCTGGTCGGCTTGATCGACTCCGATTACCAAGGCCCATTGATGGTGTCCTGCTGGAACCGTGGCCAGACCGATTTCACCATGGTCATTGGCGAGCGTCTGGCCCAGCTGGTTCTGGTACCTGTGGTGCAAGCGCATTTCGAGATGGTCGAAGAATTCGTCGAAACCCAGCGCGGCACGGGCGGTTTCGGTCACTCCGGTAGCCACTGATCAAAAAACAGGCAACAGGATGGTGAGGGACTTGCTCCCTCGCCCCATTTGCTCTGAAAGTTGAACATTCATCTGGAAGGTTTACCGCTGAAAATCAAGGCATTGGCCGGCCAAATCACCGCTGACATCACTGGCATGGCCTTTTCGCACCACGAACTCTCTGTGGAAAACACCGTCATACCCTTCAGTTTGAGCCTGCCGACGAATGATTCGCCGGTCTGTCCAGCCACTTTCGAGATGGAGCATTTCCACAGATGAACAGCCCAGCCCACATCGCCCCCAAGTTCCCCGACAGCATTTTCCGCGCCTACGATATCCGCGGCACCGTCCCGGAATTTCTGAATGCTGAAACGGCCTACTGGCTCGGCCGTGCCATCGGCGCCCAAAGCCTGGCTCAGGACGAACCCAATGTTTCGGTTGGCCGTGACGGCCGCCTGTCTGGCCCGGAACTGGTCGAGCAACTGATCAAGGGGTTGGTCGACGCCGGCTGCCAGGTCAGCGACGTTGGCCTGGTACCAACGCCGGCGCTGTATTACGCCGCCAACGTGCTGGCGGGCAAGTCCGGCGTGATGTTGACCGGCAGCCACAACCCGTCGAACTACAACGGCTTCAAGATCGTCATCGCCGGCGATACACTGGCCAACGAACAGATCCAGGCCCTGCACGACCGCCTCAAGACCAACAACCTGAGCAGCGGCAAAGGCAGCGTCACCAAGGTCGACATCCTCGACCGCTATAACACCGAAATCGTCCAGGACATCAAACTGGCCCGCCGCCTGAAAGTCGTCGTGGACTGCGGCAACGGCGCGGCCGGCGTGATCGCCCCGCAACTGATCGAAGCGCTGAACTGCGAAGTCATCCCGCTGTTCTGCGAAGTCGACGGCAACTTCCCCAACCACCACCCGGACCCGGGCAAGCCTGAAAACCTCGTGGACCTGATCGCCAAGGTCAAGGAAACCAACGCCGACCTGGGCCTGGCCTTCGACGGCGATGGCGACCGCGTTGGCGTGGTGACCAACACCGGCAGCATCGTCTACCCGGACCGCCTGCTGATGCTGTTCGCCCGCGACGTTGTAGCGCGCAACCCGGACGCGGAAATCATCTTCGACGTCAAATGCACCCGCCGCCTGGTTCCGCTGATCAAGGAATACGGTGGTCGGCCGCTAATGTGGAAGACCGGTCATTCGTTGATCAAAAAGAAAATGAAACAATCCGGCGCACTGCTGGCCGGCGAAATGAGCGGGCACATCTTCTTCAAGGAGCGCTGGTTCGGTTTCGACGACGGCATTTACAGCGCCGCGCGGTTGCTGGAGATCCTCAGCAAGGAAAAATCATCGGCCGAAGAGCTGTTTGCGACCTTCCCGAACGATATTTCTACGCCGGAAATCAATATCCATGTGACCGAAGAGAGCAAATTCAGCATCATTGATGCATTGCACGATGCGACGTGGGGCGAAGGCGCTGACCTGACCACCATCGACGGCGTGCGAGTCGACTACGCCAAAGGCTGGGGCCTGGTGCGCGCATCCAACACCACACCGGTGCTGGTGCTGCGCTTCGAGGCCGATGACGAGGCTGAATTGCAGCGCATCAAGGACGTGTTCCATGTCCAGTTGAAGCGTGTTGCACCTGATCTCCAACTACCGTTCTGATTCACCCGGAGCCCTGAATGACCCTCGAACGCGAAGCCGCCGCCAACACCGCCAAGGTCCTGTCCGAAGCGCTGCCTTATATTCGCCGCTATGTCGGCAAGACACTGGTGATCAAATACGGCGGTAACGCGATGGAAAGCGAGGAGCTGAAAACCGGCTTCGCCCGCGACATCGTGTTGATGAAAGCCGTGGGTATCAACCCGGTGGTGGTTCACGGTGGCGGCCCGCAAATCGGCGACCTGCTCAAGCGCCTGTCGATCGAAAGCCACTTTGTCGATGGCATGCGCGTCACCGACGCCGCGACCATGGACGTGGTGGAAATGGTGTTGGGCGGCCAGGTCAACAAGGACATCGTCAACCTGATCAACCGTCACGGCGGCAGCGCCATCGGCCTGACCGGTAAAGACGCCGAGCTGATTCGTGCGAAGAAGCTCACCGTCACCCGCCAGACCCCAGAGATGACCCAGCCGGAAATCATCGACATCGGCCACGTCGGCGAAGTGGTCGGCATCAACACTGACCTGCTGAACCTGCTGGTCAAAGGTGACTTCATCCCGGTGATCGCGCCGATTGGCGTCGGCGCCAACGGTGAGTCGTACAACATCAACGCTGACCTGGTGGCCGGTAAAGTTGCCGAAGCACTGAAAGCTGAAAAGCTGATGCTGCTGACCAACATCGCTGGCCTGATGGACAAATCGGGGACGGTCCTGACCGGCCTGACCACCCAACAGGTCGACGATCTGATCGCCGACGGCACCATCTACGGCGGCATGCTGCCGAAAATCCGTTGCGCGCTGGAAGCGGTGCAAGGCGGCGTGGGCAGCTCGCTGATCATCGATGGTCGCGTGCCTAACGCGATCCTGCTGGAAATCTTCACCGATACCGGCGTGGGCACCTTGATCAGCAATCGCAAGCGCCCTTAAGCGATTGCGAATACAAAAAGACCCCGCTCAGCCTGGCTGAGCGGGGTCTTTTTTGCCTGCGATCCCTGTAGGAGCAAGGCTTGCCCGCGATGAACGATAACGCGGTGCATCAGAGACACCACGGCGTATCAATCGCGGGCAAGCCTTGCTCCTACAGGTCAGTGCTAGACGCCGAATTGGGCGCGGTAGGCTTCTACGGCAGGCAAATGCTGCTTGAGCTGCGGATCGTCTGCCAGGAATTCCAGCACCTGGTTCAACGACACAATGCTGATGACAGGGATACCGAAGTCACGCTCGACTTCCTGGATTGCCGACAACTCGCCGTTGCCACGCTCCTGACGGTTCAGGGCGATCAGCACGCCCTTGGCCTTGGCGCCGTCCTGGGAAGCGATGATCTGCATCACCTCACGAATCGCGGTCCCTGCAGTGATCACGTCATCGATGATCAACACATCGCCGGTCAGCGGTGCACCGACCAGGCTACCGCCTTCGCCGTGGGCCTTGGCTTCTTTGCGATTGAAGCACCATGGCAGATCACGGTCATGATGTTCAGCCAGTGCCACCGCAGTGGTCGCCGCCAACGGGATGCCTTTGTAGGCCGGGCCAAACAGCACGTCGAACGAAATGCCGCTCTCGACGATGGCTGCCGCGTAGAAGCGACCCAGCTGTGCAAGTGCCGAACCCGAGTTGAACAGGCCGGCATTGAAGAAGTAAGGACTGGTACGCCCGGACTTCAGGGTGAACTCACCGAAGCGCAAAACGCCGCGATCGATGGCAAAACGAATGAAATCGCGCTGATACGCTTGCATGCAAAAACCCCAAATACCACGGATTTAGCTAATTAGGTTGACGCCGTGTATCATACACGCACGCGATTTTTGGGGCCATTTATGCGGATCATCAGTGTGAACGTCAATGGTATTCAGGCTGCAGTCGAGCGTGGTTTGCTCAGTTGGCTGCAAGCACAGAATGCCGACGTCATCTGCCTGCAGGACACCCGCGCCTCCGCCTTTGAACTGGACGATCCAGCCTTCCAACTGGATGGCTACTTCCTTTATGCCTGCGATGCCGAAGTCCCCGCCCAAGGTGGCGTGGCTTTGTATTCGCGGTTGCAACCGAAGGCAGTCATCAGCGGCCTGGGCTTCGAGACAGCCGACCGCTACGGGCGTTACCTGCAAGCCGATTTCGACAAGGTCAGCATCGCGACCTTGCTGCTCCCTTCGGGGCAGAACGGCGATGAAGACTTGAACCAGAAGTTCAAGCTAATGGACGATTTCGCCCGTTATCTGGATAAACAGCGGCGCAAACGTCGCGAGTACATTTACTGTGGCTCGCTGTACGTGGCGCAACAAAAGCTGGATATCAAGAACTGGCGCGACAGCCAGCAATCCCCGGGCTTCCTGGCACCTGAGCGTGCCTGGATGGACGAGATTGTCGGCAATATGGGTTATGTTGATGCCCTGCGCGAAGTCAGCCGTGAAGGCGACCAGTACAGCTGGTGGCCAGATAACGAACAGGCTGAGATGCTCAACCTGGGCTGGCGTTTCGACTACCAGTTGCTGACCCCGGGTCTGCGCCGCTTTGTTCGCAGCGCACGTCTGCCACGTCAGCCACGGTTCTCGCAGCATGCACCGCTGATCGTGGACTACGACTGGACGCTAACCATCTAAGCGCCGTGTCGCTGTCGACCGAAAAAAAATGCCCGTATCGCAAGATACGGGCATTTTTTATGCGCCAGTCAAAGGGGGGGGAACGCTCGCTGAATGTGGCTCACACCTCAAACAGCGACAAAGAACGGCAGCGCAAGGTACAACTTGATCACGATCACATTAATGATGTCGATGAAGAAAGCCCCCACCATTGGCACTACCAGAAACGCTATCTGCGAAGGTCCGTAGCGTTGTGTCACCGCTTGCATGTTAGCGATGGCAGTAGGCGTGGCACCCAGCCCAAAACCACAGTGCCCCGCCGCCAGCACTGCCGCATCGTAGTTACTGCCCATAACCCTGAATGTCACGAAAATCGCGAACAGCGCCATGACCAACGTTTGCACCGCCAGGATGATGAAGAACGGCAAGGCCAGAGAGGCCAGATCCCACAGCTTGAGCGACATCAGGGCGATCGCCAGAAACAGCGACAGGCTGACATTCCCCAGCACCGAGACTTCACGCTCAAACACCTGATACAAGCCAAGCGCTGAAAGCCCGTTGCGTAAAACCACCCCCACGAACAAGACGCACACAAACGTCGGCAACTCAAAGGCAGTCCCTTGCAGTACGCCATTCAGCAGATTGCCGGCCAATAGACTGACCGCGATCAGAGCGAGGGTCTCGATAAACGAAAATGGCGTAATCGAACGCTCTTTGTTCGGCTGTTCAAAACCTTTTGGCAACCGCGGTGCTTCCTGGTTGTTGCAGCCGGGCACCTGAACACGCTTGATCAGCAGGCGCGCAACCGGGCCACCAATCAAGCCACCCAGCACCAGACCAAACGTCGCAGAAGCAATCGCCAGCTCAGAGGCGGAAGCCAAACCGTATCTCTCCCTGAATACCGCCCCCCATGCTGCGCCCGTACCGTGGCCGCCCGCCAAGGTGATCGAGCCCGTCAGCAGCCCCATCAACGGATCGAGCCCCAGCATTTTGGCGAGGCCGATGCCCATTGCGTTCTGCACCACCAGAAGTCCGGTGACCGCCAGTAGGAATATCCCCACGACGCGACCTCCCTTCTTCAGGCTGGCGAAGTCTGCACTCAAGCCGATGGTGGCGAAAAACGCCAGCATCAAGGGAGTTTGCAGTGAAGTATCGAAGCGGACTTCAATCTCCAGAGTTCGCAATACCAGGAGAACCAGGGCAACCACGAGACCGCCGGCTACTGGCTCGGGGATATTGTAATTGCGCAGAAAACCAACACGTGTAACAAGACCGCGCCCCAGCAAAAGCACTAAGGAGGCAGCCACAAGCGTTCCATAAAAATCGAGCTGAATCATTGGGATTATTCTTGGCTATATATTCAGAGGCGAACTTTTTACCTGAGCACGCCTCTTGAATCGGCTGAAGTTCTCAACACTGATTGCATTTAAATTCAAGGACCTTCGATGGCCTGAATATATCGAAATATTTCTGGAGGAATATTACTTGGGGCAACTTTATCAATCGCCAAGTCCCATTGCCAAGGACATAGCCAGTGTTGAGGCACTGCAGTTGTGACTAAAGATGTAAGAGCGATAGTGGGTAAATACTTGTGGCCTCTGGTGATCGCCGATATCACCGACGGTACAGACTGGATAAGTTAATTGAATTACAAAAATACAAATGCCCCGACAAGTCAGTGCATTTGTTTTAAAGCGTTGTTTGCTGCAACTTCCAACGGGGATGCCAGCTCGTTACTTGATCAACCGCCAGGTGAACGGATAGCGATAAGGAAAACCTTCGTTGGCCTTCACGCCCGCAATAATCGTCAGCACCAACGCGCCAATCGCCACCAGACCGAACAGGAAGAACCCCACGATCACCACCATCAACAGGAAGCAGATAGTGGAGGCAATGGCGACGGTGATCTGAAAGTTCAGCGCCTCCTTGCCCTGCGCATCGACGAAGGGGTCCATCTCACGTTTCATCTGCCAGAGAATCAGCGGGCCGATCAGCGTGCCGAACGGAATCCAGATCCCCAGCAAGGCGGACAAGTGACAAAACATTGCCCACTGCCGAACTTCTTTGCTCGGCGTGGGAAGCAGCTGTTGCTCGTCACTCATACCGTCCTCCTTGTCTGGTGCGGGTCCAATCAGTCGGCCAGTGCAGCCTTCTGCAGTTCGAAGATCTCGTTCATGCCTTTCTTCGCCAGTTCCAGCATAGCGTTCAGCTCTTCAGGCTGGAACGGTGCGCCTTCGGCAGTGCCCTGAACTTCGATGAAACCGCCAGTACTGGTCATCACCACGTTGAGGTCGGTCTCGGCAGCCGAGTCTTCCAGGTAGTCGAGGTCGAGCACTGGTTCGCCCTGATACATACCCACCGAAACGGCAGCGATCATTTGCTTGAGCGGGTCGCCGCCTTTCAGGCCGCCGCGCTTCTTGATCACTTTCAAGGCATCGACCAGCGCAACCATGGCACCGGTGATGGACGCGGTACGGGTGCCGCCGTCAGCCTGGATCACGTCGCAGTCGACATACAGGGTCACGTCGCCCAGCTTGGACATGTCCAGCGCCGCGCGCAGGGAACGACCGATCAAACGCTGGATTTCCAGGGTACGGCCGCCTTGCTTGCCACGGCTCGCTTCACGCTGGTTACGCTCGCCGGTGGCGCGCGGCAGCATGCCGTACTCGGCGGTCAACCAGCCTTGGCCCTGACCTTTGAGGAAACGCGGCACGCCGTTTTCGACGCTGACGGTGCAGATGACTTTGGTGTCACCGAACTCGACCAGTACAGAACCCTCGGCGTGTTTGGTGTAGTTGCGGTTAATGCGGATCGAGCGGAGCTGATCGGCAACGCGACCACTTGGACGTTTCATAGGGAATACCTGTACGGGGACGGAAAACTGCGGAGCATTATAGAGCCGTCGGCCACGACTGGGCACTTCTAAAAAATTTGGCCGACGACCGAAGGCCCTGAACAGCGCTTTACCGACGGCCTGCCGCCTTTTGTCACAGCGTGTGTTTGGGCGCATCCGCCCCACTGCGCTACAATCCTGCGCCTTTGCTGCCTGTCGGCTTTAATTCACAGATATCGGGTCTGCGACACCCTTGGTAACGCATTGACCCGACTTGCGAGGTACCTCCATGGTGCACAGCATGACCGCCTTCGCCCGCGTTGAAAAAGCCGGCACCCAAGGCACCCTGAGCTGGGAACTGCGCTCGGTCAACAGCCGCTACCTGGAGCCGCACTTGCGCCTGCCGGAGTCGTTTCGCGACCTCGAAGGTGCGGTCCGCGAAGCCCTGCGCCAGGGAATCTCCCGGGGCAAGCTTGAATGCACCCTGCGCTTCACCGAAGAAAACACCGACAAACCCCTGCAAGTGGACCGCGAGCGCGCCGCACAACTGGTCGCCGCCGCCGAGACGATTGCCAGCCTGATCAAAAATCTCTGCGCCGCTCAACCCGCTGGAAGTGCTGGCCTGGCCAGGCGTGCTGGTAGGCGACGCCACCGACCCGCAAGCCCTGAATGCCGAAGCGCTGGCGCTGTTCAACGAAGGCCTGAAAGAACTCAAGGCCGGCCGCGAACGCGAAGGCGCGGAGTTGGCACGGCTGATCAACGATCGCCTGACCGCCATTGAAGAAGACGTCGTCACCCTGCGCGAACTGGTCCCGCAGATGCTTGCCACACAGCGCCAGAAAGTCCTCGACCGCTTCGCCGACATGAAGGCCGATCTGGACCCGCAGCGACTGGAGCAGGAAATGGTCCTGCTCGCGCAAAAGAGCGATGTGGCCGAAGAACTGGATCGCCTGAGCACTCACATCATCGAAGTTCGCCGGGTCCTCAAATCCGGTGGCGCTGCTGGACGGCGCCTGGACTTCCTGATGCAGGAACTCAACCGCGAAGCCAACACACTGGGCTCCAAAGCCTTCGACCCGCGCAGCACCCAGGCTGCGGTCAACCTCAAAGTGTTGATCGAGCAGATGCGTGAACAAGTGCAGAATATTGAGTAAGGCAACCCCGACATGACCCACAGCACCGGCACCCTGTACATCATTTCCGCGCCTTCGGGCGCGGGCAAGAGCAGTCTGGTCAAGGCCCTGACCGACGATGATCAAGAGATCCGCGTCTCGGTCTCCCACACCACCCGCGCCATGCGTCCCGGTGAAGTGAATGGCGTGAACTACAACTTCGTCACGCGCGAAGAGTTCGTGAAGATGATCGAGCACGGGGACTTCCTGGAGCGCGCCGAAGTGTTCGGCAACCTCTATGGCACCTCGCAAAGCCACCTGCAACAGACCCTGGACGCGGGCCACGACCTGATTCTGGAAATCGACTGGCAAGGTGCCGAGCAGGTGCGCAAGCTGATGCCTCAGGCGCGTTCGATCTTCATTCTGCCGCCGTCGCTTCAAGCCTTGCATCAGCGCCTGACCAACCGTGGCCAAGACAGTGACGAGATCATAGACGGCCGGATGCGCGAAGCCGTCAGCGAGATGAGCCACTATGTCGACTACGACTACCTGATCATCAACGACGATTTCGCTCACGCACTGCATGATCTGAAGGCGATTTTCCGTGCCAATCAGCTGCATCAGAAGCGTCAGCAGCAGCGTAACGGAAAACTTTGGCCGAATTGCTCGGCTAATCAGCTCTTCCCAAAACTGCTGCAAGGGCTTTACATTGGTACTTGCAGCGCGTTGAAGGGTCTGGTCAGAAAATCAGCGCTTCCCTAATCGCTGGTGATTTTTTAAACTGTTGAGTCCGCTCGCCCAACCGGGCAGCGCGCATATTGCATTCGCTCCGGAGGAATACCATGGCCCGCGTAACCGTTGAAGACTGCCTAGAACACGTGGAAAACCGCTTTGAGCTGGTCATGCTCTCTACCAAGCGTGCCCGTCAACTGGCCACCGGCGGCAAAGAGCCCCTGGTTCAGTGGGAAAACGACAAGCCTACCGTTGTAGCCCTGCGCGAAATCGCGGAAGGCCTGATGAGCTACGAGTTCATCGCCAACGCTGAAATCGTCGAAGACGAACCGCTGTTCGCAGCGTTCGAGGACGAGTCCAACGAGGCCGTCTAAGCCATGCCTGGTCGACGTAGCACGGCGCGGGGTCACAGCGAACGGCAGGAATTATCATGCCGAGCATAGACGCCCTCGCCAATCGCTTATCGACCTATCTCGGCAGGGACCAGGTCAACCTGGTCCGCCGAGCGTACTTCTACGCCGAACAAGCCCACGACGGTCAACGCCGCCGTAGCGGTGAGGCGTACGTCACGCATCCTCTTGCAGTGGCGAATATTCTTGCCGACATGCACATGGACCATCAGAGCTTGATGGCGGCCATGCTGCATGACGTGATCGAAGACACCGGTATTGCCAAGGAAGCGCTGCAAGCGCAGTTCGGCGAAACCGTGGCCGAACTGGTCGACGGGGTCAGCAAACTGACCCAGATGAACTTCGAGACCAAAGCCGAAGCCCAGGCCGAAAACTTCCAGAAAATGGCGATGGCCATGGCGCGCGATATTCGCGTGATCCTGGTCAAACTGGCCGACCGCCTGCACAACATGCGGACCCTGGAAGTGCTGTCCGGCGAAAAGCGCCGGCGGATCGCCAAGGAAACCCTGGAAATCTATGCGCCCATCGCCAACCGGCTGGGCATGCACGCCATCCGCATAGAGTTCGAAGACCTCGGCTTCAAGGCCATGCACCCGATGCGTTCCGCGCGGATCAACCAGGCGGTCAAACGCGCCCGGGGCAACCGCAAGGAAATCGTCAACAAGATCGAAGAGTCCCTCAGCCACTGCCTGGCCATCGACGGCATTCAGGGCGAGGTCAGCGGTCGCCAGAAACACCTCTACGGCATCTACAAGAAAATGCGCGGCAAGCGTCGGGCCTTCAACGAGATCATGGACGTCTACGCGTTCCGGATCATCGTCGACAAGGTCGACACCTGCTACCGCGTGTTGGGTGCTGTGCATAATTTGTACAAACCGTTGCCGGGGCGCTTCAAGGATTACATCGCAATCCCCAAGGCCAACGGCTACCAGTCGCTGCACACCACGCTGTTCGGCATGCACGGTGTACCGATCGAGATCCAGATCCGCACCCGTGAAATGGAAGAGATGGCCAACAACGGCATCGCCGCCCATTGGCTGTACAAATCCAGCGGCGACGAACAGCCAAAAGGCACGCATGCCCGCGCCCGCCAGTGGGTCAAAGGCGTGCTCGAAATGCAGCAACGCGCCGGCAACTCGCTGGAATTCATCGAAAGCGTGAAGATCGACCTGTTCCCGGACGAGGTCTACGTGTTCACGCCCAAAGGCCGGATCATGGAGCTGCCCAAAGGCTCCACGGCGGTCGACTTCGCTTACGCGGTGCATACCGACGTGGGCAACAGCTGCATCGCCTGTCGGATCAATCGTCGTCTCGCACCGCTGTCCGAACCGCTGCAAAGCGGCTCCACGGTCGAGATCGTCAGCGCCCCCGGCGCACGTCCGAACCCGGCCTGGCTCAACTTTGTGGTCACCGGCAAGGCGCGTACGCACATCCGCCATGCGCTGAAACTGCAACGCCGCTCCGAATCCATCAGCCTGGGCGAACGCCTGCTGAACAAGGTGCTGAACGGCTTCGACAGTTCGCTGGAAAAAATCCATCCCGAGCGCGTCACGGCGATGCTTGCCGAGTACCGCCTGGAACTGATCGAAGACCTGCTGGAAGACATCGGCCTGGGCAATCGCATGGCTTATGTGGTCGCCCGCCGCCTGCTTGGCGAAGGCGAGCAGCTGCCAAGCCCGGAAGGCCCGCTGGCGATTCGCGGCACCGAAGGTCTGGTACTCAGCTACGCCAGTGCTGCACACCGATCCCGGGCGACCCGATTGTCGGTCACCTGTCAGCGGGCAAAGGCATGGTCGTGCACCTGGACAACTGCCGCAACATCAGCGAAATCCGCCACAACCCGGAAAAATGCATCCAGCTCTCGTGGGCCAAGGATGTCACCGGCGAATTCAACGTCGAGTTGCGCGTCGAACTGGAACACCAGCGCGGCCTGATCGCGCTGCTGGCCAGCAGCGTCAATGCGGCCGACGGCAACATAGAAAAAATCAGCATGGACGAACGCGACGGTCGTATCAGCGTGGTCCAACTGGTGGTCAGCGTGCACGACCGCGTGCATCTGGCCCGCGTGATCAAGAAACTGCGTGCCTTGACCGGGGTGATCCGCATCACCCGCATGCGTGCGTAAAGCCCACTATTACAAGGAGTCATTCATGACCAAGACTGTTATCACCAGCGACAAGGCCCCGGCCGCTATCGGTACATACTCCCAGGCGATCAAGGCTGGCAACACTGTTTACATGTCGGGTCAAATTCCTCTGGACCCAAAAACCATGGAACTGGTTGAAGGCTTCGAAGCCCAGACCGTCCAGGTGTTCGAGAACCTCAAGGCCGTGGCCGAAGCGGCGGGCGGTTCGTTCAAGGACATCGTCAAACTGAACATCTTCCTCACCGACCTGAGCCACTTCGCCAAGGTCAACGAGATCATGGGCAAGTACTTTGACCAGCCTTACCCTGCCCGCGCCGCCATCGGCGTGGCTGCCCTGCCAAAGGGTTCGCAGGTTGAGATGGACGCCATTCTGGTCATCGAGTAATATGCACGGCGCAGCCCCAAAAGGCTGCGCCGATCTTGTTTTGAAAGGATTCCACCATGCGCCAAGCGCTAGCTCTCTCGCTGGTCGCCCTACTCTTGGGCGGTTGTGCCAGCAACCCTGCCGACCGTGACGTCAGCGGCACCTGGATCAATCAGGTGGCGATCGACGCTGCAGCCAAAGGCGGCCCCCTGCGTGAAGCGCTCCAGGCCTATGGCCCGAACCTGGAATGGGACATCAACACCAAGGCCGGACAGGCCCGCTACACCAACGGATTTGAAAATGTCGAAGGCAAGCTGCTGGGCGAACAGTCCGGCGCCTGGAAAGTCGACTTTTATGGCAGCTCCGCCAGCGAGCTGAAGCGTGACGGCAAGCGACTGAGCCAGATCGCCAGTGACAATGAGCCTGCGCAAGTCTTCGACCGCGCGCAGATTCAGGTTCCGGAGGGCGCACCGATTGGCGCGAGCTTCGAACGTTCGCTGTACTCGGCCTACATGGGCGGCAGCTGGAAAATCGTCAGCGGCCCCGGCGAAGGCAATACCGTGCAATTCCAGGCGGACGGCCAGGTTGCCGGCCTGCCCGGCGCAGACCGCTATGCCCTGTGCCTGGCCGGTGATTGCGCGTCGATGAGCGGCGGCAACGACAATATCTGGTTGCAGTTGAACGGTCAGGGCAATACCTGGATCTTCGCTCGCAAGGGCGACGAACTGGAGATTTTCCAGACGATGAACGCGGCACAGGCGGACGAGATGCCTTCGTTCACGCCGGGTGATCGCAAGTGGGTGCTGGAAAAGCAGTAACCCGGATCTGAAGCCAAAAGATAACCCTGTGGGAGCGGGCTTGCCCATGATGAGGTCATAACATTCAACATCCAGGTTGACTGTTACGCCGCCATCGCGGGCAAGCCCGCTCCCACAGTTGTATGTGGCGTTAGCCCTGGCCCCTCAAGGATCGCGGCATAACCCTCGCGATAACTCGGATACTTCGGCGTCCAGCCCAACGTCTTCGCCCGGGCGTTGCTGCAACGCTTGCTGCCGGTGCGGCGCACGCTGGCGTCTTCTGCCCATTCGGTCACACCCAGATATTCGCGCAACCAGCCCACCACATCCGCCAGCGCTGCCGGCGCATCGTCGACGCCGATGTACACATCATCCAGCGCCACGCCGCGGTGGTCCGCTTCAAGCAGACACGCCAGCAGCCCGGCTGCGTCGTCGGCATGGATGCGGTTGGCGTACAACGGCGGCTCGGTCACCACGCGATAACCGCGGCGAACCTGAGTCAGCAACCATTCACGGCCCGGGCCGTAGATGCCGGTCAAGCGCACGATACTGGCCGGGATGCCACTGTTCAGGGCCACTTGCTCGGCTTCAAGCATCACCTGCCCGGAATAGCCGACCGCTGCAGCTGGCGAAGTCTCATCGATCCACTCGCCCTTTTGCTGGCCGTACACACTGCTGCTGGATACGAACAACAGGCGTTTAGGCGCCTGCCCGTAGTCGTCCAGCCACTCCAGCACATGCTTCAAACCCTGGACATACGCCGCGCGGTAACCGGCTTCATCGTGATCGGTCGCAGCCGCGCAATACACCAGGTAATCCACCGCACCATTGGCCAGGTCGCGGGGCAATCCTTGTTGAACAAGTCGCCGGCCACGCCAATCACACCCTCGGGCAAGCGCGAGACATCACGCCGCAAGCCGTGAACCTCCCACCCCGAAACCAGCAGTTGGGTGGCCAAGCGGCTGCCGACATCACCGCAACCGGCGATCAGAACAGAGGGTGCGGACATCAGAAAACTCCCATCGGAAAGCCACAGACTACCGCCGGTACAGGACGAGCGGCTAGCAATGCAGGAAAAAAAGAGACTCTATTACTTTTGTTAACAAGAATTACTTGCAATAATGCACGCCACTTTTGTTCTCGGCCCCTCGAGGCCTGGAAGAACACTCACCGTCTTTATCTCTCAGGTCCGGCCAGCATGACACGCAATCAATTCCCCGCTTCGCCAACCAAACGCCCTCGCGCCTGGAGTGCAGTGGCCGCTCTGTTGCTGAGCGTGATGCTGGCGCCGACCGCCGCCTTCGCTGATGCACAAGCGCCAGCCACTCCGGCCGCCGCCGTAGCCCCCGCGCCAGCCGATCACGCAGCCCCGGCCGCCACTCCTGCCGCGACCGACCCGGTTCAAGCTGTCGATGCAGCAGACGTTCCTGAAGTGCTCGAAGCCGACAACACCCTGGGCATGGCCCACGACCTGTCGCCATGGGGCATGTACCAGAACGCCGACATCATCGTAAAAATCGTGATGATCGGCCTGGCCGATCGCCTCGATCATCACCTGGACGATCTGGATCGCCAAGGGCCTGGAGCTGATGGGCGCCAAGCGTCGTCTGCGCACCGAAATCGTCCACCTGAAAAAAGCCACCACGCTCAGAGAAGCCAGCGCTTCGGCGACCAAGGAAGGCACCCTCGCCAACCTGCTGGTCCACGACGCCCTGGAAGAAATGCGCCTGTCGGTCAACAGCCGCGAGAAGAAGGCATCAAGGAACGCGTTGCCTTCCGTCTCGAGCGCCTGGTGGCCGCCTGCGGTCGCAACATGAGCAGCGGCACCGGCGTCCTCGCCACCATCGGTTCCACCGCGCCGTTCGTGGGTCTGTTCGGTACCGTGTGGGGCATCATGAACAGCTTCATCGGCATCGCCAAAACCCAGACCACCAACCTCGCTGTTGTGGCTCCCGGCATCGCCGAAGCCCTGCTGGCGACCGCGCTGGGCCTGGTTGCCGCGATCCCGGCCGTTGTCATCTACAACGTCTTCGCCCGCTCCATCGCCGGTTACAAGGCCCAAGTGTCCGATGCCTCGGCTGAAGTCCTGCTGCTGGTCAGCCGCGACCTCGATCACCTGCCGACCACCGAGCGTTCCACGCAACCGCACATGGTCAAAGTAGGGTAATCAGCCATGGGCTTGCATTTGAAAGAAGGCGCAGACGACGATCTGGCCGAGAACCACGAAATCAACGTCACGCCGTTTATCGACGTGATGCTGGTGCTGTTGATCATCTTCATGGTGGCAGCACCGCTGGCTACCGTGGACATCAAGGTTGACCTGCCCGCCTCCACCGCCAAGCCGGCGCCACGGCCGGAGAAGCCGGTATTCCTGAGCGTCAAGGCTGACCAGCGCCTGTTCCTCGGCGAAAACGAAGTGAAGGCCGAGGCACTCGGCGCCACACTCGACGCCAAGACCAAGGGCAAGAAAGACACGACGATCTTCTTCCAGGCCGATAAAGGCGTGGATTACGGCGACCTGATGAGCGTGATGGACAACCTGCGTTCAGCCGGTTACCTGAAGGTAGGCCTGGTCGGGCTTGAGTCGGCAGTCAAGAAATGACCACGACGCGCCATAAGCTGACGCGTTACAGCGGTAGCCTGGCCGTGGTGCTGGGCGTTCACGCACTGGCCATCGCGCTGGCGCTGAACTGGACGTCGCGCCCGCCGATCCAATTGCCGCCGCAGGCAATGCTGGTCGAGTTGGCACCGGTCCCGGCACCGCCACCGCCTGCACCGCCCAAGGTCGTCACACCGCCACAGCCACCGGCCCCGGTGGAAGAGCTGCCGATCCCGAAGCTCGCTGAAGCGCCGAAGGCCGAGATTGCCGTGCCGGCCGGTCAAACCCAAGCCCAAGCCGCAACCGCCCAAGCCTGTGGAGAAAAAGCCGGAGCCGCCGAAGGAAAAACCGTCCGAGGAAAAACCGAGCGACGCGCAGCCGACCCAGGCACCCCCCCCCCCCCCCAAAAAAAAAAACCCCCCCCGACCGAGAAATCCGCACAACCGGCACCGGGTCCATCGCCTCGCACAGCAGGCTGCCAAAGCCAGCTGGGAAGGCACTTTGCTTGCTCACCTGGGCAAGTACAAAAAGTACCCGGCCAGTGCGCAGCAGCGGGGCAAGGAAGGCACCAACCGTCTGCGCTTCGTCGTGGATGGTGAAGGCAACGTGTTGTCGTTCGAACTGGTGGGTCGCTCCGGTACTGCCGATCTGGACCGGGCGACCCTGGAAATGATCCGCCGCGCCCAACCGCTGCCCAAGCCACCGGCCGACATGCTCACCAACGGCACCATCGAAATCACGGCACCGTTCCTGTACTCGCTGGAAAAACGCCGACGTTAAGATGTAATACAAAACACTGTGGGAGCGGGCTTGCCCGCGATAGCGATGTAACAGTCAACAACGATGTTGGATGTGATGGCCTCATCGCGGGCAAGCCCGCTCCCACAGGGTCATCCTTACTTCAAAGATCCGCGATCTCAGCATAGAGGCACCCGAAAGGTGCCTTTTGCGTATCTGCCAGCGGCAAACCTGCATTACCCGGTGTCACTCAACACACTCACTCTGATAACGTGCGTCTATCGATTGCAGCCGTTATGCTTGGCGCGCAACTTCATGGACGCTTGCTATGACTCTCACAGAATTACGCTACATCGTTACCCTCGCCCAAGAGCAGCATTTCGGCCACGCGGCCGAGCGTTGCCACGTCAGCCAGCCGACCCTGTCGGTGGGCGTGAAAAAGCTTGAAGACGAACTCGGTGTGCTGATTTTCGAGCGCAGCAAAAGCGCCGTGCGCCTGACCCCGGTCGGCGAAGGCATCGTGGCCCAGGCGCAAAAAGTCCTGGAGCAAGCCCAAGGCATCCGCGAACTGGCCCAGGCCGGCAAGAACCAGCTGACCGCCCCGCTGAAAGTCGGCGCCATCTACACCGTCGGCCCGTACCTGTTCCCGCACCTGATTCCGCAACTGCACCGGGTCGCCCCGCAGATGCCGTTGTACATCGAAGAAAACTTCACCCACGTGCTGCGCGACAAACTGCGCAACGGCGAGCTCGACGCGATCATCATCGCCCTGCCGTTCAACGAAGCCGACGTGCTGACCCTGCCGCTCTACGACGAACCGTTCTACGTCCTGATGCCGGCCCAGCACCCGTGGACACAAAAAGACTCCATCGACGCCAGCCTGCTCAACGACAAGAGCCTGCTGCTGCTCGGCGAAGGCCACTGCTTCCGCGATCAAGTGCTGGAAGCCTGCCCGACCCTGACCAAAGGCAACGACGGCGCCAAGCACACCACGGTGGAATCCAGCTCCCTGGAAACCATCCGCCACATGGTCGCCTCCGGCCTGGGCATCTCGATCCTGCCGCTGTCGGCTGTCGACAGCCATCACTACGCCCCCGGCGTGATCGAAGTGCGCCCACTGACGCCGCCGGTGCCGTTCCGCACCGTGGCCATCGCCTGGCGCGCCAGCTTCCCGCGGCCGAAGGCGATTGAAATCCTCGCTGACTCCATTCGCCTGTGCTCGGTGGCCAAGCCGTCCGTGCCGGTGGTGGCGGCGTAAGTTGCTGTCATGACCGAGTTGTCGCAAGTGTCGGTGACGGCACTCAAGGGTGTCGGCGAGGCCATGGCCGAGAAGCTGGCCAAGGTCGGCCTGGAGAATCTTCAGGACGTGCTGTTTCACCTGCCCCTGCGCTATCAGGACCGCACCCGTGTGGTCCCGATCGGCCATTTGCGACCGGGGCAAGACGCCGTGATCGAAGGCACCGTCAGCGGCGCCGACGTGGTCATGGGCCGTCGCCGCAGCCTCGTCGTGCGCCTGCAAGACGGCACCGGCGGGCTCAGCCTGCGCTTCTACCATTTCAGCAACGCGCAGAAGAAGGCCTCAAACGCGGCACGCGGATTCGCTGCTACGGCGAAGCGCGGCCCGGCGCCTCGGGGCTGGAAATCTACCACCCGGAATACCGCGCCATTACCGGTGACGAACCGCCGCCGGTGGATGAAACCCTGACCCCGGTGTACCCGCTCACCGAAGGCCTGACTCAACAACGCTTGCGCCAGTTATGCATGCAGACCCTGACGATGCTCGGCCCGACCAGCCTGCCCGACTGGCTGCCGACCGAACTGGCTCGCGACTATCAACTCGCGCCGCTGGCCGATGCGATCCGCTACCTGCATCACCCGCCCGCCGATGCCGACGTCGACGAACTCGCCCTCGGTCATCACTGGGCGCAGCAACCGTCTGGCCTTCGAAGAACTGCTGACCCATCAACTGTCCCAGCAGCGGCTGCGCGAGAGCATGCGCTCCCTGCGCGCACCGGCCATGCCCAAAGCCACCCAACTTCCGGCCAAGTACCTGGCCAATCTCGGCTTCGCACCGACCGGCGCTCAACAACGGGTCGGCAACGAAATCGCCTACGACCTGAGCCAGCACGAGCCGATGCTGCGGCTGATTCAGGGCGACGTCGGCGCGGGCAAAACCGTGGTCGCCGCCCTCGCCGCGCTGCAAGCGTTGGAGGCCGGTTATCAGGTGGCGCTGATGGCGCCCACCGAGATCCTCGCCGAGCAGCACTTCATCACCTTCAAGCGCTGGCTCGAACCGCTGGGCATCGAAGTCGCGTGGCTGGCCGGCAAGCTCAAGGGCAAGAACCGCGTCGCCGCGCTGGAACAGATCGCCAGCGGCACGCCGATGGTGGTCGGCACCCACGCGCTGTTCCAGGACGAAGTGCAGTTCAAGAACCTCGCGCTGGTGATCATCGACGAACAGCACCGCTTCGGCGTGCAGCAGCGTCTGGCGCTGCGGCAGAAAGGTGTCGGTGGGCGCATGTGTCCACATCAGCTGATCATGACCGCGACACCGATTCCACGGACGCTGGCCATGAGTGCCTACGCCGACCTCGACACCTCGATCCTCGACGAACTGCCGCCCGGTCGAACGCCGGTCAACACCGTGTTGATCACCGACACCCGGCGCGTTGAAGTCATCGAACGGGTGCGCGGTAGCCTGCGCTGAAGGGCGCCAGGCCTATTGGGTGTGCACGCTGATTGAAGAATCGGAAGAGCTGACCTGTCAGGCCGCCGAAACCACTTACGAAGACCTCACCGCCGCCCTCGGCGAGTTGAAGGTCGGGCTGATCCACGGCCGCATGAAGCCGGTGGAAAAAGCCGCCGTGATGGCCGAATTCAAGGCCGGCAACCTGCAACTGCTGGTCGCCACCACCGTGATCGAAGTCGGCGTCGACGTCCCGAACGCCAGCCTGATGATCATCGAAAACCCCGAGCGCCTCGGCCTCGCGCAATTGCACCACTGCGCGGCCGTCGGTCGAGGGCAGCGCCGCCAGCCATTGCGTGCTGCTCTACCATCCGCCGCTGTCGCAAATCGGTCGTCAGCGCCTCGGTATCATGCGTGAAACCAACGACGGTTTTGTCATCGCCGAAAAAGACCTCGAACTGCGCGGCCCCGGCGAAATGCTCGGCACGCGCCAGACCGGCCTGCTGCAATTCAAGGTCGCCGACCTGATGCGCGACGCCGATCTATTGCCCGCCGTGCGCGACGCCGCCCAGGCATTGCTGGAGCGCTGGCCGGACCACGTCAGCCCGCTGCTCGACCGCTGGTTGCGCCATGGGCAGCAATACGGCCAAGTGTGAGCACCGTCGCAGTTTGTGGACGATGCTTTTAAACAAGCTGGTTATACTCCTGCGATTGTTTGAATACGGATACAGACCATGACTGAAGCTGCCCTCGCCCCAGAACCCCTGCACGCTCCGTCTGTTATTCGGTTGCTGCTGGGCAAATTGGGGATTGCCTACGAAGAAGTGCTGGACCACCACGGCCTGAACGCCTCGCGCAAAGTACAAGCCGTGTTGCTGGATGACGCCGTTGGCGCGCTGATGGTGCTGTTCCCGCAAAGCCAATTGCTGGACCTCAATCGCCTCGCCGAACTGACCGGCCGCCGCCTCACCTGCCGTGCCCACCGAACGCCTGGTGAAGATGCTCGGCAAACACAGCCTCAGCCTGCTGCCCGGTCTGCCGGCGCTGACCAGTTCGCCGTGCCTGTACGAAGAAAGCCTGCTGCGCGAACCGAAGCTGCTGATCAACTCGGGCGAGCCGGGCCTGCTGCTGGAAATCACCAGCGAAGATTTCAAGACCATGCTGACCAAGGCCAGCGCCGCCAACTTCGGCGAGAACCTGACCAGCATCCGCCCCAACCTCGACCGCCCCGACGATGACCGCAAGGAAATCACCCAGGCCGTTCAAGTGTTCACCGCACGACGCATCCAGCAACGCCTGGAAGAGACCATCGAGATTCCGCCGCTGGCCGAGACCGCGCAGAAAATCATCAAGCTGCGCGTCGACCCCAACGCCACCATCGACGACATCACCGGCGTCGTCGAAACCGACCCGGCGCTGGCGGCACAAGTCGTCAGCTGGGCCGCGTCGCCGTACTACGCCTCGCCGGGCAAGATTCGTTCGGTGGAAGATGCGATCGTGCGGGTCCTGGGTTTCGACCTGGTGATCAACCTCGCACTGGGCCTGGCCCTGGGCAAAACCCTGAGCCTGCCCAAAGACCACCCGCAACACGCCACGCCGTACTGGCAGCAGTCAATCTACACCGCCGCCGTCATCGAAGGCCTGACCCGCGCCATGCCGCGCGCCCAGCGCCCGGAAGCCGGCCTGACCTACCTCGCCGGCCTGCTGCATAACTTCGGCTACTTGCTGCTGGCCCACGTCTTCCCGCCGCACTTCTCGCTGATCTGCCGCCACTTGGAAGTCAACCAGCACCTAGTGCCACAGCTATGTCGAGCAACACCTGCTGGGCATCAGCCGCGAACAGATCGGCTCATGGCTGATGCGCTACTGGGACATGCCCGAAGAACTCGCCACCGCCCTGCGCTTCCAACACGACCCGCACTACGACGGCGACTACGCCGAATACCCGAACCTCGTCTGCCTGGCCGTGCGCCTGCTACGCGGCCGCGGCATCGGCTCCGGCCCGGATGAAGACATCCCCGACGCCCTGCTCGAACGCGTCGGCCTGAGCCGCGAAAAAGCCAACGACGTCGTCACCAAAGTCCTCGAAGCCGAAGTCCTGCTGCGTGAACTGGCTACGCAGTTCAGCCAGGCCTACAGCATCGCGGGCAAGCCCGCTCCCACAGGATTGAGGTGATCCCTGTGGGAGCGGGCTTGCCCGCGATGAATCCCCCGCCGATCCAACTGAATCACCACAGGGTCAAACACTCAGCTCTTGATCGTTCCCACGCTCTGCGTGGTAACGCATCCCGTGACGCTCTGCGTCACAGCCCCAACCCAACACTCAAGCCTTCGCCTTGGCTTTAGCCTTCCTAGGCTTCAAATACTTGGTCAACCCTGAAACCACATCACCAACGCCGGATTCCCTTTGATCTGAATCGACTTGTCCTGAATCCCCTGCATAAACGCCAACTGCTTGTTCTTCGCCTGCATCGTGGCAAAGCCATACGCCGCATCTTTAAACGCAATCGCAAACGCCGGCTCGGCATACACACCCGATTTGCTGGTAATCCGCTGGTCCTTCACAAAGAAATGCCGCGCCACCTTCCCGTCCAGGGTCTGCAACTGGAACACCAATTCCTTGTCACCCAACTGCTGCTGAAACGCAGGATTAGTCCGGCTGGCCTTACCCATCAACAAACCCAGCATCCACAGAAGAAAACGAAATTTCATGCGCACAGCCTCAAGAGAAAAGTGAACGGCCGGCGCAGTGTAGCCGCTTCGGACGATAACGACAGCATCAGGTTACGTTAGAAGAAGATGACGCGCTTTTTGACGCTGATGACTACCAAGTCATTGACGAAACGGTGTGTTTAAAAGCGTGGAAGATTTGGTGTTTCTACGCTCGACGCTATCGGAAGTTTCCTTCAGCACGTGGGGTTGTTCGTGAACTAGGCAGCGTTGCGCTCGACCGATAGTCTCGTTGGTCGCCGCAAAATCGGTGACACGGACGTGCAAGTCCGCCTCCAGGTACACAATTGCTTATGGCTATTCGTCGAGCGTTTTCCTATGCTCGCGGATCGTTATGGCAGCTGTGCGTCGGAGACCTTCGGGTCTGCCGGTTCCTGGATCGGTCTTGCACACCAACGCACAGCTGCCACCACTTTCGAAGTGCAAAGCGAAACGGTGTCAGTCTCTTAATTCCAGGAGCTACATCAATGATCAAGCCAACACCGAATCCACCAGAACACGAAGACACATCCCCCTACGAATCCCTCGATTCGAAGAAACTCCACGAAGCCGCCGAACGCGCCCTCAACCACCATTTCGCCCCGCCGCCCAGCGAGAAGCCCAAGCCGCGCAAAGGCAACCTCTTCACCGTCTCCCCCGACATCGACACCGAAGCCCTCCTGGCCAACGCCTCGGAAGACCTGCTGTCCATCAGCGCCATCGCCGCCAACCTGGCCGACGACGTGGAAGGCACGCTGCGCTCAGTAGCACTGGCGATCAGCAGAATGTCGGATGGGGTTCGGTTGTTGGTGGAGCGAGCGCTGGATCATATTGATACGCCGAATCCGGCGGTGCCTCGGACGAAGGTGTAGCAACTTCGCGAATAGAGAACGGGGGCTTCGCGCCCCCTTCTTCAACGTTTATATCTGCACAGCGAAATTCACAGGCAGTGGCTGGCCTTTATGTCTGAGCCTTGCGAAACCAAGCGCTTCACACCGTCGCTACCCTGCGGGCTACCTTTGTCGGCTGACAGCTGATAACAGGCCAACGCCCGGGACATATCTGTCGTTCCTAACTGACCACTCTCAAAAGAAAAACCCAGATAATTCATCGCATCTGTGGAGCCCATGGAAACCGCACGAAAAACTTCTCTTCCGCCTGCTCGGGATGCAAGCAAGGGCCGTCATAGTCGGTGGAGTTACCGTTACAGTAATACGTGGCATAACCCAGCGCCCCGTCCGGCAGCGTCGTCGCTGCCGCTTTAAACAACGCCTCAACCTTGCTGGTTTCTAGCTGAGGAGCCATCTGCGAAAGACTCAATCTTGCCGCCGACAAACTCGCCTGTGGGATCACCCGACTCGGCAGCACAAACATAGTTTTCCAAGGACGCTTCAATCAACTCCTTAGTGAGGCGGTATTGCTCAAGAAACCCTAACCCACCCAAGCCCTCAGCACGTTGATAACAGACGTTCTCGACACGGCTCATTCCGGGTCTACCGGATGCGACAAGCTCCTTCTCGCTGATCGACCAATCCTCAATCCCCACCAGCGACCAGCACGACTTTTTAGCAAAGTTAAAAATCTTGATGTTGCTGTTACCGGCCCGTTTATCCACAACGTTCATGTGAGTGTCATCGACTGTTTCGATCTCAACCCCTTCAGTTGCAGCCTTCCATCGCGGCCATCAACGGAAACGCCAAACTGGAGCCTGTTTCCGCAGTGATTTGCGGTTCAAATCGACCTGGATCCGAGGTGCTTTTCAACACCAATATTTTCACCGCCAGTGCGGTTAGGCGCTTCTGGGACTCGGCATTGGCGGAAAATGCTGGCAGAAACTGCGCGAAGTCCGAGGATGGACACGAAGCACTTCCCCCGCCCCCACCGCCTGAACGGCCCACAGTCTCAGGCGCAATCCCGTCCAAATAAGCCGAACGCTCCCGACTCATTTTTTGCAATGCAATTGTTCACAACCGCCACATGAGCAGGCTTGCCTGAATCAATCTGGAACGCCTCTACGGTGCAATTCGTATCCCGTAATTTGATCCACGCACGCTGGGATTCCTTTACCTGCGTCGAATACTCCGCCCCTAATTTCGGATTAACTGAATATTGAGATTCAAGCCTTGCCATCAGTTGGTGATAACTCGTATTCAGCTGAGAATCGGCGGAATTCTTTGCAGCCTCGGAACAGGGGGCAACCTGCGAGCTAGATCTGATTTCACTGGTAGTCGTCTTGGGCTAATGCGGCTGAAACCGGCAGTAGCACTAACGCGATTAGCACGCTGTTTAATCCTAAAACAATGCGTTTCACTTTCTTCAATCCTTGATTATGGAACATACTGTTTTTAAGTTTATTTCAGCTACTTTTGATGGCGGAGCAACCGCGATTTGCCCTGGCACGATCTAGGGTCAGACGAATCAAGCAACTAGCAGATTGCTCACCATATATAGACTTTACGCACTCGAGATCCCGGAGTTTCATCCAGGCTCGTTGAACCTCACGAAACGCGGTTCTTTTTTCGTCACTTAAACGATTAGCCTTATCATGGTAAGCCGAATTAAGCAGCGCATCCGCATCCGCCAAAACCAACTGATAAATTTCGCTCTCTTGCACTATTTTGACCTGAGGTAAACTTTGGGGTAGATCTGCATCCCAGTTATTCAATCCATTATTATCATCAACTCTTAGTTTGACCGTTTTATTATCAAACCACCCATATTGATTTTTTGTCTGATCCGTCTTGTAAAGCAACTCAATATAAATTGGGTCGCTTCCCCGCTGTGGATCGTTTAGCAGAGTCTGCTTTAGAACACTGACATTTCCATTTCCCTCATCCAGTTCGAAAGAAAAGCAAGGGTTTGGCCCAGGCTGAGCAGCTGACTTGTTAGCACGCATACAGTCCAATCGAGTAGAGCCGTTAGGCTCATTACTTCCGTTTCTACATCTTGAATTCTAATTAGAAGTCTCAGGTTAGGAACCGCAGAATAGTCGGCTTGTAATATCTTCGCGGAATAAAACGGTTCTGCTTGAACGGTAGCGACGCTGGATACAAAAAACGCTGAACATGCCAAGAAAATTATATTTTTAATCATAGATAGCTAATTCCATTTAAACATAGAAGAAAACAGGACAAATCAAACGACCAAATCCACCCTATTTAATCAACTGAAAAGTTCACGAACCATTTACAAATAAGCAAGGCTGGCTGTAGCCACAAACAAATCCATCACTTTCTCTATAGTTCCAACTATTTAGGCGTATTGTCCGTATAATATGTTTTTGCTGAAATGGGACAGACTTATTTATCGACGGCGAAACCACCTAATAATTAAACCCACCCCACTTCTCAACTATCTTACTCGGACTCACCCTCATACTTTTTCGATTCCGGATTAAAGCTCCACTTATGGGGAGTGGTTAAAGCATCTTTTCCCTTATAACGAACATTCCCATCACCATCTCTCTGATAGGAGTAAACTTGTATATCTTTGAAACCACTAATAGTTTCAGGAGATTTGTCTAACACCTCTACCTTAGCAAAATAGTCGCCACCCACAAACTTCAAATAACCTTTACACTGAATTAGAAAGCCGTATGTTTTATCTTTGCTAGAGCCCTCACTACCATAGGAAGTAAAGATAAAATCTTTTATGCCATCGCCGTTGAGATCACCGTTGTAAACTACTTCTCCTTCTTGAACTGAAAATTTATCGCCACTCAGCCTCGATAACGTGTCGATCGAATCCCCGTCTTCGGACCATTGTGAAATAAAGTGCTTCGCCCCCCAGACGCATCACAAACATCTACAGTGGCGGCGCTAGCCAAAGGAGAAAACACCAGAAAAGCAAAAATGTATTTCATAGTTAAACTTCCAAGACAAAGGTATTTCTACCAGTTCTAACCGAGCCCTGAGGCTGAGTTGCACCGAAAGCGATACTTGTGGTAATCGTCGAGTTGATAGCAGCAGCAGCCGACAACAATTTTTCTGTCAGCGCCACCTCATGCGCGTCCCCCCAACTAGCCACCGCAGACTGCCAATTTACACCGGCTGTTCCATTTACCGCCTGCTGTACGATTGGCGTGATTTTCTCATAGTCATCATTTACGACATGAGATGGGCGATAGACATGCCACCTTAGAAGAATTGCTACCGATTTTTCCGAAGTAAAAACTTTACCTAAGGTACTGGTTACGGTCGCGGCTCCAACATGAAAAGTAATTTCTTTTTTCATGATATCTGCAACCCTGACCTTGGCCATCGACCACATAGTTGTTTTGTAATCTTGTAATGTTCTGCCGGCCATTCCCATTCTATAAAACCAGTGCCATGTTTTTAAGTAATGTGCTTCTTCTTTGGTTTTCAACAACTCGTCAAACTCTGTATCCGCATGACTTTGCTGGGCCTGAACAAAAGTGTCGTTTGTCAGCTTAACCCACCCGGAATAAGTCTTCAAATCATCCGCGTACAATCTGGAGTC
This sequence comes from Pseudomonas sp. S2_F03, assembly GCF_054668335.1. Classification (NCBI taxonomy): domain Bacteria; kingdom Pseudomonadati; phylum Pseudomonadota; class Gammaproteobacteria; order Pseudomonadales; family Pseudomonadaceae; genus Pseudomonas; species Pseudomonas sp. S2_F03. The sequence goes on from NZ_CP162759.1 coordinate 2,830,211, forward strand.
GCCCCAATCATATATCGGATACAAGCCAAAATTTCCAAAAACTTTATTGAACGTCTCGTTGCTTTTATGCTTTAAATACGCAATAAATCCAACAAACTCCCCTTTCCCATACTTTCCATTGTTAAAAAGCCCCATAGTCCAGTGGCATGGCCCAGCGGAGATCAAAGCATTATCCCACGCGTTCAACACATCAAAACGTCCAAAGCATTCTGCCTCTGCTACCACTCGGATCGTGCGATATGTTGATAACGCAGGAGTATTAAGCTGTGAAGGATTGATTGCTGCGCCCGTTATATTTTTAACCGACATATCAGCTTCAGGGGACCAACTATGTGCCTTAGTAGCATTGGGTCCGCCAAAGCTACCTGACTGATAATATCCTACGGACTGATAATCAATTTGAGTTCGCTCGGCAGGAAACTCAAAATAATCTGAAAAATCTCTAACTAGAATTCTGGGCGCTCCGGGAGTGAAACTGTCATGAGCCCATATATTACAACCTGCCGGGGCCAAATTACTTCTTACACCCTGACTCATCGCCCATGCTTCAAACACAACTGGGCACCTGTAATCATTATCCAACCAATGTTCAATGGCTATTCTAGTCTTCTCGTTTACAACACCGCTTATTGGACCATCATACTTCACTGCGTTAACTACAGACTGGAGACTATCAACATAATAACTGGCAGGAGCAGTAGTAGAACCACTTACCGAGGGAGCTTTACCCGCTTTAGCTACAATGGCTGCAGAGCTATCAAAATATACGTCCAGGTTGTTTACTTTTACGGGCGCTCCTGATTGATCTAGCAAAAGTTGACCCTGCTTTTCTGGTCTAACACATGCCACCCGGTTCATAGATGCATATATTTGAAACTCTCTCACTGCCCAACTAGTGCGAATCCCAAATCCGCCATCCGGCTTTACCAGCCACTGAAAATCCTAACGTAACGAGATCTTCTTGCAGCTTTCTCACATGTTCAGGAACAGCAAGTGCAGCACTACTGCCCAAAAAATGCCGCTGCCGTCTCGGCGCTAACTACCGTTAACACTGGATTATCGTTGCCTCCCCATCGTGGAGGTGTGTTCTGCGCCGGTTTCCCATCGTGATCACCACGGCGGAGGTCAAAACTTCCATAAATCATCACTTACTCCCTCACGCAATGTGCTGCTCTTGCAGCCGTTTTATATCAGTGGCTGATAGATAATCTTTATCTGTTAACTCACAAGACCGATGAAAACAGCGGGCGGCATGTTTGGTTTTCGGACCGTTCTCGCCATCGATTTTCCCGTAATAAAAACCGAGATTCTTTAATCGTGATTGAAGCCCTTTAATATTCGAAGCATCTGATTGCGCGCTTAAATCGAGTTCCCAAGTCCACGGTTGCGATTCAGTTCCAAATGGGTAGAAAGTAAGCTTTCCCTTTTTTGCACTTGGCGGAACTGGTTGATCTACAAAGCCTTCAGCAGACGTCGTACCTTTATAAGTCACTCCATCGACTTCCAACACATATGGCTGTCCCGAAATACCTTTCTTCTCGTACGGGCGCTTCATTTGGATTCTGAAACTTTTCTTAGGTGCTTCTAACGGCGGCGGACTTGGCGCATTCCCCAACGCCTGATCCATCAAACTCCCCGCCTTATCCTTATCCGCCGCCCCCGGCAGCACCGGCGGCTTTATCCCAATCCCTGTCCCGCTCCCCGCCGAACCACCCGCATTAATCTTCACCACCGGCCCAACAACCGTCACCCCACCGGCATCCAGCTTGATAAAGCTCCCTCCCCCCAAAATGGTGAGTTCGCTGCCCGCCTCTATAACAATCTTCGCCCCAGCCTTCACATGTATCTCTTGCCCAACACTCGTCAGCTGCGCAGTCCCCAACTTCACATGCTGGTTCTGCCCAATCGTCAGGTGATCATCCAGCCGCGTTTCAACCTTGCGGTCGGCAACCGTGGTGCGATGTTCTTCGGCCTTGAGTTCGGTGTAGGTGTTCTTCACCACGGTGTCGTGGCGTTCGTTGCCGACGCGAATCTTCTGATCATGCTCAATGTTTTCATCCCAATCCCGCTGGGCATGAATAAAGATCTGCTCCGCTCCCTTCTTGTCTTCAATCCGCAATTCATTAAACCCACCGCCCCCCGGTGAGCTGAGGGTTTTGAACACGGTGCGGGTTTTGTTCGCCGGCAGTTCGTAGGGGACCTGGTTTTCCTTGTGGTACAGGCAACCCGTCACCAGCGGTTGGTCGGGGTCGCCTTCGAGGAAGGTGATCAGCACTTCCATACCAATGCGCGGGATGACAATGGCGCCGTAGCGGTCGCCGGCCCAGCTCGATGAAACGCGCATCCAGCAGCTGGTTTTGTCATCCGCCAACCCTTCGCGGTCCCAGTGGAATTGCACTTTGATGCGGCCGTATTGGTCGCAGTGGATTTCTTCACCTTTGGGGCCGGTGACCATGGCGGTCTGGCTGCCGAGGACGCGGGGCTTTGGGTGTTCCAGCGCGGGGCGGTAGAAGACGTTCCACGGGGTGGCGAGGAAGCGGTTGCGGTAGCCCTGGTGGAAGTCGTCTTTGTTGTCGGTGGTGTCGCTGGTCACCGATTCTTCGAGGACTTGCGGCTGTTTGCCTTCGTGGAAGATTTCGGTGAGCAGCCAGAGGTCGTTCCACTCGGTGCGCGGGTGGTCGGACATTTCCAGGAAGTGGCCGCTGATGAGCCGGGTCTGGTCGCCGTGGCCTTCGGCTTGCTGGTAGTCGGCGCGGTGGCGTTCCAGTGCTCGCTGGCTGAGGAACTTGCCGCGTGCGCGGTCGAGGAAGCGGCCGGGGTAGTCGTAGTCTTCCAGATCCGGTTCGGTGCTTTCGCCGTCGGGTTTATACGCCGCTTCGAGTTGCATGCGCGGTTTTTCGAAGTCGTAGTCGCGACGTGTGGTGCGGCTGGTGCGGGTTTCCAGGCGCAGTTTGAAGCCTTTGATCACCGGTTCGTCGGCGACCATGCCGCTGCCTTGCACGTACGCCGTTGGCTGCCCGAGTTTCGGGAACACGGTCTGGTCGTCGCCGAACATCAGCAGGTGGGCTTTTGCGCTGTGCTGGAAGTGGTAGTGAATGCCTTCTTCTTCGCACAACCGCTGGACGAAGTGCAGGTCGGTTTCGTCGTACTGCACGCAGTAGTCGCGGTCCGGGCACGGCTGGCTCAGTTGGAAGCGGTAGGCGTTGCCTTTGATGCCGTGCTCTTCGAGGATCAGCGCGATGATTTTCGGCGCCGACATCTGCTGGTAGATGCGCTGGTTGGTGCGGTGATGCAGGTATTGCAGGTGCGGCACCAGGGACACTTTGTAGCGGGTCAGGCGCTTGCCGGTATCGCCTTGGGCGACGCGGTAGATCTGGCCGTGAATGCCGCTGCCTTGTGGATCAAGGGCCAGGAAGGCTTGCTTGTGCAGGAGCTTTTCCAGGTCCAGATCGGGGTTTTCGCTGACCAGTTCGAGGTCGAAGCGATACGGTTGGCTGATGCCTTCGGTGCCGGTGAACGACAGCACTTGCAGGTCGCCGACGTAGTCTTCAACGGTCAGGCTGAAATGCGTTTCGTTAGACGGGTTGAACATTGCTTGCTCCTGTTCGGTGGTCATCCGTTACGCCCCAAATCGCAGGCGTTGCAGCAAAGACGAAGTGGCGCCCAGGGCGTCACGCAGTTGGGCGGCGGTGATGGTGCGCTTGGCCGCGTCGAAAGCCAGCGCCGTTCGCAGGGCTGGCCAGCAGTGTTTCGGTAGGTTGCGCGGCGGGTGCAGCTCGCGTTCGAGCTGGCCGTCGCGGGCCTCGGTCGAGGGCAAGCGGCGGAACGGGTGCTTGCCGCCGGCCAGTTCGTAGAGCACGCAGGCCACGCCGTACACATCGGCGCTGGCGGTCAGCGGTTGGCCTTCAAGCAGTTCCGGGGCGGCGTAGCCGGGGGTCCAGGCGTTGAAGCGGTCACGGCTCAGATGCGGCAGGCCGGGGAGGATGCCTTCCACAGCCTGGCCGAGGCCGAAGTCGAACAGGCGCACGCCTTCTTCGCTGAGCATCACGTTGCTCGGTTTCATGTCGCCGTGCAGCACGCCGCGCGAGTGGGCGTAGGCCAGCGCGTCGAGTAGCGGCAACGCGATGTCGCGCAGTTCTTTCCACGGCAGGCCCAGGGGCCGCTCGCAGAGTAATTTGTCCAGGGTCAGCCCACGCATGAGTTCCATGGTGATGAAGGCGCGCTGGCAGTCGGTGTCCACGTCAAAGCTGTGCAAACGCAGCACGTTGTCGTGGCGCAGGCGCCGGGTCAGGGCGAACTCGCTGTAGAGCAAGGCGCTGGCATCCGGCGATTCGGCAAATTCTTCGCTGAGGATTTTCAGCGCAATGTAAGGGTCGGGATCGCCGAACTGTTCGCTCAGCAAATCTCGTGCGCGGTAAACCGCGCCCATGCCGCCGGCACCGAGCAGGCGCTCGATGCGGTAACGACCTGCGAGTACGTCCGGCATTTCGCCGAGGCTGGGCTTGGTTGGCGCCAGCGCGGGCTCAGCTTTATTCGGCTTGGCGAACGCGAAATAAGTCAGGTTGTTGACTTCTTCGTCGCTCACCAGCAGGTCGTCGAGCGGCGGCATGAGTTGGGTCATTGGCGGATCACCACGGCAGTCAGGTTGTCCCGCGCCGAGCCACGCAGAGCGCCATCGAACAGACGCTCCAGCGCAACGTGCGGCGCGGTCAGGCTCAGGGCGTTGCCCAAGGCATCGCTGCTCAGCCCGTTGTACAAACCATCGCTGCACAACAGAAACGCATCGCCGGGATAAACCTCGAGTTCGAGCACGTCCAGGGTCAATTGCTCGGCCGCCCCGACCGCTCGGGTCAGGGCATGGGCGGCAGGATGAGCCTTGGCGTCTTCGATGCTCATGTTTTGCTCGTCGATGAGTTGCTGTTGCAACGAGTGGTCCTTGGACAGTTGATACAAACGCTGGCCACGCCACAGGTAGCAACGGCTGTCGCCGGCCCAGATGCAGGCCGCGCGATTGCCGTCCACCAGTAGCGCCACCACGGTGCTGCCCATGATGCTGTCGTGGCGCCCGGCAGTGACGGTCAACTCCTGACCCAAGCGGCGGTTCAACCAGTGCAGGCACTGGCGAATGCCTTTGAGGCGTTCGTCGAAATCATCCTGCACCGGCAATTCCGCCAGGCTGGCGACGATCAACTGGCTGGCGATGTCGCCACCCTGATGACCGCCCATGCCGTCCGCGACCACCCACAGCCCCTGCTGTGGACAGTCGAGAAAGGCATCTTCGTTGCGCGCCCGAACCTTGCCGGCGTCGGTACGCGCAGCGCTGCGCCAGGGACTGGCAACCAGCATCAGAGCTGCACCGGCATACGGAAGGTGCGCAGCACGCCCATGTCGAACGGGTTCGGCGTGCGTTGGCTGCTGAGCAGGTAATTGGCGCGCAGGCCGCCTACGTCAGCCTTCAACACCAGCACGTCACGACCGCTCAGGTACTCGGTCTGCATCAGGTCGAACAGACGGAACAGCGACCATGGGCCGGTGTTCTTTTCGATACCGATCGGGCGGCCGGCCATTTTGTCGAGGACCAGGCTGGTGCGACCGTCTTCAGCGTCGGTCGGCCATTTGAACGACACCGGCACGATCGGGCCGTGACGGTACTCGATGGTCTTGTCGCCAAACTTGAACTCGGAACGGCTGACGGCCGGGTCGAGGGTGTACGGCTCCAGTTTGAACTGCACTTGCGGCTCGGCCGGGTTGATCGAGAAGAAGCTCTGGCGTATCACTTGTGCCGCGGCCATCTGGTCGAGGTAGACCTTGGAGATCGGCAGGCTGTGACCGTCGATGACACGCAGACGGAAGTTGCCCGGATCACCGCTCACGAACGGACGCATGTAGGTGTCGAAGAAGCGGTCGTTGATGCCCTGGGCCTTGAAGAACTCGCGGAAGTCGCTGATCGCCACGTCGCTGGTGCTGTGGGCGCTGAACGGATAACGCTTGTTGATCGCCTTGCCATAGAAGCTGTACAGCTCGCTCTGATAACGCTGGTTCAGGTACTGGTAGGAATCGTTGAGCACCAGGCGCCAGGTGTCTTCGGCCAGTACGTTGAACCACACGCTGACCGGACGCGGCAAGCGGTTGGAGGCATTGCGCAGGGCGCTCAGCGCATCACGCTGGCCGCTCATGCGGGTCTTGGCCATTTCGAACGCGGCCTGCTCCGGGGAACTGGCACGCGCCAGGCTCGCCAGCTGCATTTGCAAGTCGTTGAGCGCCGTCAGGGCCGGGGTCAAATCAGCGGCCGGGCCGTTGTTGTCATCCAGCAAACGGTGCAGCGGTTCGAAGCGACGTTGCAGGGATTTCTTCGCGGTGTCTGGCAGGTTCTTGGTCATGTCCGCAGCTTTATCCGCCGCAGCTGCCGCGAGTTTGCCGAGCTTGCCGCCCTTCTCTGCCAGTTTTCCGGCTGCATCGGCAGCGTCTTCAGCGTTGTCGGCGGCCGCCGGGAAGCGCGTGTTCTCGCGCACTTCCACCAGCAGTTGCAGCACCGGCGAGTTGGCCGAGGTCAGGCCCGCCAGTTGCTCGGCGCCTTCACTGAAGTCGCTGATCGGTGGCAACGCTACCTGGCCGACCGCTTCGCTCCAGAAGTTGGCGTAGTCGCGGAAGTACAGTTGCTCCAGTTCGACCATCAGGCGACGCAAGTCCATGCCGCTGATGCCCGAGCCTTCGCCCAGTACCCAGTTGTCACGCAGGATATCGGTGACCAGTGCACTGCCCTGAACCGAAAAATACTGCTGATAACCCTGCTGGGTGTAGAAGCCGGGGATCACGTAATCGGTGCCGACAAACAACGAACCTTGTGGGCCCAGGTGTTGGCTGAGACGGTATTCCGGCAGGTTGCGGGCCTGCTCGCGCAGCATCCGGTAAACCACGTTGGCCAGCGATTCGCTGCGCAGGACCTGACGGGCCTGAGCCACCAATTGGTCGTTCAGCGGATAGATAAACGGCTGCTGCAGCAAACGCTCGAAGTGCGTGTTCAAGCCGTTCTGCACGGCGGTGTTGCCGGCATAACGCTGGGACCATTCGGTGGCGACCCAATCCTTGAGCCACGGACCGTCGCGACGGTCTTTCATGTTCAGCATCAGGTACGCGCGCAGGCTGTTGAGCAGACGCTCGCGGTCGCGCATGTTGGCGCGGATCTGCCCTTCCAGCAGGGTCGCGACTTTCGGCAGCAGTTGCGCTTCGAGCTCACGCTCGTAGGCGCTCTTGACCACTGGGTTGACGTCTTCGCCTTGGTACAGACCGCCGCGCTCGTGGTAACCCACGTCACCTTTTTTCGGGAAGACCTGAGTCGCCGCGTAGGCCGTGTCGAGCGGCTTGAGCACCGCCATGGAATCATCGCGCGCGGTCAGGGCCGCGCGTTGTTGTGTCCAATTAGTGGCGAGGTTGCGCAGGTTTTCCAGGCGCTCGTAGTTGGCCGAGAAACCACCCGCCCACAGCATGCCGAACAACGCCAAGGCCGCCAGCGCGCCCACATACAGAGCTCGTTGGCCCCAATGGATGCGGCTGCGTTCGCGCTTGTCCAGACCGGCCAGATCGGCCTCGGGGAAAATCACCCGGCTAAGCAAGTGGTGAATGAACCGTGAGCGGCCGCTGCGCAACGTCGGCAGCACGCCCGCGTTCATGCCCAGATTGGCGCCGATGCCGGCGGTGGTCTGGTCCATTTCCTGGGTCAGGTGCGGCGCGCTGGTCAGGTAGAAACCGCGCAACTGGCTGACACGCTGGTAGCGGTTGCCGGTGAACGCCATGTCGACGAACAGGCACAGGCGCTCGCCGATTTGCCCCAGTTGATGCGGGAAATCGAGGATGCGGCCACGGCGCTGGGTGTCGCGCTCCTGGTGCATGCGCATGATCACTTGGCTGTTCAAGCGACGCAGCAGCTCTTCGAACTCGGCGCGCAGGACGGCCACGTCGGTGCCGCTCTGCTCTTTACGGAAGCTGGTGCCGAGCACCTGATCGCTTTCTTCGCGGGTCAGTTGATCGAAGAACTCGTCGAAACCGAGCAGGCGATCAGCCTTGCTCAACACCAGGTAAATCGGCACATCGACGTGGAGTTTTTGATGCACGTCCTGCAAGCGCGCTCGCACCTGGCGGGCCAGGGTGTCGAGGTCTTGCTCGCTGCCGCCCAGCAGGGTTTCCACCGGAATGGTCACCAGCACGCCGTTCAACGGACGGTTACGGCGACGCTTGCGCAGCAGGTCGAGCAGAGTGCTCCAGGCGCTGCCGTCGACTTCGCCGTCCGGCTGGGTCAGGTAGCGGCCAGCGGTGTCGATCAGCACACCGTGGTCGGCAAAGTACCAGTCGCAATGACGGGTGCCTTGGGTGTCGCGGGTGAGTTTGCGGTCGATCTTGTTGATCGGAAACTCAAGGCCCGAGAAGTCCAGCAGGCTGGTCTTGCCACTGCCCTGCGGGCCGATCAGCAGGTACCACGGCAAGTCACTGCGCCAGCGCTCGCTGCGACCGCGATACAGGCTCGACGTCTTGAGGGTTTTCAAGGCTTCCTTGAAACGCACCTTCAGCTCTTTCTGCTCTTCGTCGATCAGCTCTTCACGGCGGATAGCGGTCCTGGCCGTCTTCGGTTTCTTCGACGGCTTTTTTACGCACACCGGCGCGCCAGCTGACAAAGACCATGGTCAGGCCCCAGATCAGGAACAGCACGCTGATGGTCAGCAAGCGGGAGGTCGAACCTTCCCAGAACTTGTAGTCATCCACCGCCAGCAGCGGCCCGACGAACCACACCAGCAGCGCGACAAACAGCACCACCAGCAAGGTCCAGACCCAGGTCTTGCGCAAGAATGCGCCGACTTTCTTGAAAAACTTTTTCATCACACGTCCCTGTTTACGGCTGCGACTGCGGCTGGACCGCGGCCGGATCAAGCGGCTGATAAGGTTGCAGAACGGTGTCGCGTTGCTCGCCCAAGACCCAGGCGAAACCCGAATACATCACCACCAGGCAGACGAACGTGAACAGCACCACCATCCACGCCGGCACGATGCGCACCAGGCTGCGGCGCTGATCGTTCAGGCCTTCCCAGTGCGGCGACAGTTCGCGTGGCACGTCGCCGCGCAATTGTCGGATCTGCCGGTACAAGGCGTCGCGGATGCCTTCGAGTTCGAGCATGCCGCGCGTTTGTACGCGGTACTTGCCTTCGAAACCGAGGGACAGGCACAGGTACATCAATTCCAGCATCGGCAGGTGCTTGACCGGGTTTTTCGACAGGCGATCCAGCAGCTGGAAGAACTTCTCGCCGCCGAAGGTTTCGTTGTGGAAACTGCTGAGCAGGCTCATCTGCGACCACTCGCTTTCGTTGCCCCATGGCGTGGTCACGACGGCTTCGTCGACCACGGTGCACAGCACGTAACGCGCAGCCATTACCTGACTGCTTTCGGCGCCGTTGTGCAGTGCGCGCACTTCAAACAGCTTGAGCCCGGCGGTTAGCCGCTCGTTGAGCGCGTACAGGTCTTCGCGGGTGTCGCTGTGCTTGAGCCGCACCACTTCCGACAACAGCTCGGACGCAGCGGCCACCAGCGAATTGAGGCTGATGTTGAACGCTTCGGCCGGGCGCAGGCGCGCGGCGTAGATCATGCGTTCTTCCAGTTGTTCGAAGCGCGGTGGCGCGGCGAAGTCGGTCAGCGGACTTTGCGCCGGGCCGTGGCCCTGGCGGTCGAGCAAGACGGTTTTATCGTCCTGATGGTGTTCCATGTCCTTGATCATGTCTGTCAGTTCCTGATGGCCCAGAATTTCAGCTCAAGCTCGGCAAATCTCGCCGGACACATGGAACGCGAAGCCGCCGGAGCGCTCCAGTTGTGCCAGGTCTTCGGAACTGAGTTCGAGGATGAAATAAGTTTTGTTGGAGTGGAACGCGATCTGCCGCGGGGCCACCGGCAACGGTTTGACCTTGATACCCGGCAGGGCCAGGTTGACCAGTTGGCGGATGCGCTCCACCGGGCCGACCTTGAGGTGCGCCGGCAAGCGGTGGCGCAGCTCTTCGGAGTCGCAGTTGGCACTGGCCGCCAGCACGAACGAGGCCGAGCCCAGCAACTTGTGGTCGTGCAACGGCGAGACGATGATCCCGTACTGACGCTCTTGCAGGATCAGTTCGATGGCGTGCTGTTCCAGCACCATCGACAGCACCTGACGAATCGCTTCCATTAGTTTGCGAAAGCTCGCGCCCTGATCGCTGTGCTGGTAACGGCTGTCCAGGCGCGGGCGTTTGCTCTCGCTGGAAAACGTCGCCAAATCGCCGAGCATGGTCAGCAGCGTGCGGTACAACTCTTCCGGATGAACCTGTTCAAGTCCCAGGTAGTGACGCAGCAGCAGTTCGGTGCGGTTGATCAGTTGCAGCATCATGAAATCGCCAACTTCCGCGCCGCCGACCTTGCCGTTGGAACGAATCCGGTCAGCGATGGTGTCGCCGCGGTGACCGAGCATGCTGATCACTTCCTTCAGGCACGACAGCAGGTAGCCGGACGAATGCGCCTGAATGTAGGTCGGCACGAAATCCGGATCGAGGCTGATCACGCCGTCGGGCGTGGTGTCGAGCACGTCGCAGATTTTCAGCTTCACGTAGGCCTGATCGCTTTGCTGCTCGCCGAGCAACAGTTTGAAATCCGGGCGACCGCAGCGCACCTGGCTGGCGGAATCGTCGCCGGCGTTGGAATCGGCGACTTCGGCTTCGTACGCGGTGTAGCGCGCCAGCACGTCGGATTGCTCCGGGCGGCGCGACTCGATGTGGTTGCCGGTGACCAGCGGCAACGCCAGGTAGATCGGCGTGTTGCCGGTGTTCGGCGGCACGTCCAGCGCCAGCGGCTCGGTGTTGCCGCCGAGTTCAAACAGGCTGCCGTCCGGCAGAATCCCCGAGGCCTGGCTGATCACCAGTTTGCCCATGTTGAGGAACTGCAAGTCGATGTCCAGGTTGAGGAAGCCCCAGGTGTAACCGCCCAGCAATTGGGTGCGGGTTTTCATCTGGTGGTCGTAGTAGCGATCGTTGTGCTGGAAGTGCTGCGGACGCAGCAGCATGCCTTCCTGCCAAATGACTTTATGGGTATTCATGATCAGTCATCTACCTTGGCGAGCGCTTCGTGGCTGTTGCGGATACCGGCCGAGTCCAGCGTCAGGTCAGCGTCGGTGACTTCCACCGGGGTGATTTGCACGGTGTAGCGCCATTTGGATTCCGGCAGGTCGCGGTACGCGGCGAGTACGCCGACGTAGCGGCTGCCCTCCTCCACGCTGAGTTTCAGCTCGACGGTTTCGCCCGGACGCAGCTCGAGTTCTTCGCTGGCCACCAGGTCTGGGGCCAGGGATTCCTTGGCGCGTTCATACAAGCTGAAGAAGTCGGCGTTTTCGAAGGTCACCGGGTGCTTGAGCTCGAACAGACGCACAACAATCGGCGACGGACGCCCGTTGAGGTCCGGGTTCAACTGATCGCTGGCGGTCAGTTTCAGGTTGAGCTTGGTCACTTTCGAATACGGCGACAGCGACGAGCAACCGGCCAGTAGCACCAGGGCCACGACCGTTGTCAGCGTCTTGAAAAAGCGGTCGAACAGCGAGACATGCGCATCATCCTTGGTGGTCGGTGTGTAGGGTGGAAATCAGGCGAATCTGCTCTTCGTAGGCCTGGGCAAAGTCGCGGGCCAGCAGGCGTTCGCTCCAGTCATCGTCCTGACGCAGGGCCTGGTGATAACGGCCGTAGGCTCTCCAGCGACTGCCGGACGTGGCCAGCAGCGGCTTGTTGTCGCGCTCGAAACGCAGGGTCAATTGCTGCGGCGAGAAGTGCTCCAGCGTGCCGCGAACGGCGGCGCGGCTGGCGGTCAGCAAGGCCACTTGATGGGCCTGCAAATCGCGGAACGCGCGGGAGATGGCTTGCTCGGCCGGCAATTGGCCCGGCTTGTTCGGCTGCAACAAAATGCCCAGTGCTTCACCGGCATCGACAGCAAATTTCAGCGGGTTTTTCTGAGTGCCCTGCACGGTGGTCTGGGCCAGACGCAGTTCATTCTTCAGTTCGCTACGGGTGCGCAGGCTCTGCTGCAAACCGCCAACGCTTTGCTTGAGCAAGCGTGCCGCGTTCAGCGCCAAGGCCTCACGGGCATCGTGGTCGAGGCCTTTGAGGTCCACGCCCAGCGCAGCACCGAAATGCTCCCAGAAGCCTTCGCTCTGACGCTCGACCGCTTTCGGCACCGGGGCCGGTGCAGGTTCTGCCGGGGCCTTGATCAGCTCCGGGACCAGCAGGCTTTCCATGTCGATGCGGGCGTAATCGGCACGCTGGCGGGTGTCTGAGAGGGTGGTGCTCGGGGAGATCAGTTCCTCGATTTCCGAGTACACACGCTCTTGCTGTTCGAGGGCATTCAGCGGATCGAGATCGAGGAAGGCATCGTCCGGAATAATGCTGCCCGCCGCACGCGGACGCCCGACTTCGCCGTCGAACGTCGCCGGGTCACGCACCAGCCGCGCACGAATCTCGAAGTCACCCAACACGTAGGTACTGCCGTGTTCGATGCGCACCGCTTCGCCTTTGCGCAGGCGTGCACCGCTTTCGCCGTCCTGGACACCGTTGCTGCTGGTGTCGGTGAGGAAAAACGTACCTTCGCGGTAGCTGATGTTCACGTGGTGATTGGACAGGTGCCGCTTGCGGTCCGGGATGATCCAGTCGCAATCCTCGCCACGACCAATCACGCCACCGGCCTGTTTGAAGGTCTTCTGGCATAAATCGGTGGGCACGAACTGCTTGGTGTTCAGCATTTCGAAAACCAGTTCCATGGTGATACTCCTTGCGGTCACTTGCCGCGATTGACCGCCTGCGGATCACCCAATGGGCGATAGGTGTTGTCGTTGTATTTGTAATTGCCGCTACAGCCGCCGAGGCCGCATAGAACGACGAAGGTCAGCAGGACGGCTTGCCAGTGACGAACAGGCATCAGAGGGTCTCCAGGGGTAGACAAAGCACAAAGCGCCGACCCGTTTGGGCGGCGCTGTTAAAAGCAAATGAGGTGGAATCGAAGGTCTTTTGCCTACCCATCGAAGTCACCCAAATTGATATTCAGGCGCCCGAGGCGGTAGAGCAGCGTGCGGCGTGGCAGGCCGAGTTCGCGGGCGGCGAGGGTCTGGTTGCCGTCGTTTTTGCGCAGGCAATCGAGCAACAAACTGCGTTCGACCTGCTCCAGGCGTTCGCGCAGGTTCAGGCTGTTGTCCTCCGGGATGGCGTCCATGCGCAGGGAGAAATGCTCGGCCAGCAATTCGCCGCCCTCGCACAACAGAACAGCACGTTCGACCAGGCCTTTAAGTTCGCGCACGTTGCCGGGGAAGGCATACCCGGACAGGTGATCCAGCGCCGCGTCGGACCAACGCACCGCATCGCGTTGCAAGAACGAGCAGGCCTTTTCAGCAAAGTGCCGGGCCAGGTCGAGGATGTCGCCTTCGCGCTGACGCAGGGCCGGCAACTCGATCGGGAATTGCGCGAGGCGGTAGTACAAGTCCTCGCGGAACTTGCCTTCGCTGACCAGCACCGACAAATCCCGGTGCGTCGCGGCAATGATGCGCACGTCGATCTTGTGGGTGTCGTTGGAGCCCAGCGGGCGGATCTCGCCTTCCTGCAACACGCGCAGCAATTTGGCTTGCAGCGACAACGGCATGTCGCCGATCTCATCGAGCAGCAAGGTGCCGCCGTTGGCCGCATCGAACAGCCCGGCGCGGTCGCGGTCAGCGCCGGTGAAGGCGCCTTTGCGGTAGCCGAACAGCTCGCTTTCCAACAGGTTCTCGGGGAACGCCGCGCAGTTCTGCACGATGAACGCTTGGGAACGGCGCGGGCCGCAATCGTGAATCGCCCGCGCGACCACTTCCTTGCCGGTGCCGGTCTCGCCGCGCAACAGCACGGTGTAAGGGCTGTGCAGGACTTTGCTGATCAGCGAATAGGTCTGGCGCATGGCCGAACTCTTGCCGATCAAGCCGTAACCGCTGGCGCTCGGCACACTGACTGGCGCTGGTTTTGAGTCACCCGCTGGACGACGCAAGCGTTGCAGCAAATGCAACTGACCGAGCACGAAAGAGCCCAACTGCCCGAGCGAATCGGCGAACCCTTGCAGGTCGATGTGCTGGCGACTGGCGCACAGCAGCAAGCCTTCGACCGCTTTCTGTTGATTGACCAGTGGCACGCACAACAGCGACTGCCAAGGCGTGGCCTGCGGCGGCAGGAAACTGGTTTCGTGCAGGCTGCCACTCAACTCGCCGAGGCTCACCACGCGGTTCTGGCACAAGGCAAATTGCAGCAGTTGTTCACCGTTGTAATCCGCCGGCAGGCTCGCCGCTTCCCGGGGTTGCAGAATGCCGTTCAGGCACTCGGCGTTCATCCCCAGGCAGGTGTGGGTCGCGTCCAGCAGGTACAGCTGCGTCAGTTCGCAACCGCTGAGCTCGGCCACCCCGCGCACGAAGTCACCCAGCAGCGCAGCACCGTCCGCCGCGCGCGACAGGCTGGCAAACTGCGCCAGCAAGGCTTCGGCATAGACCAGCGGTTGCGGCACTTGAGTGAACATCACACCCACCTCAGGCGAACTCGCAGATCACGCTGGCGTCACCGTCGAGCGTGGCATGCACACGCTTGAGGCTTTCACCGGTGGCCATCGCATCGAGCAAGCGGTCGGTCACCAGCGGCAGCACGTGCAGGTCGAGCAAATGGTCGATCAGGCGTGCGCCACTGTCGCTTTGCGTGCAGCGCTCGGCCAGGTGATCGACGAGGTTCTGGCAGTACGTGAAATCCAGCTGACGACGGTTCAGGCGTTCGCCCAGACGGCCGAGTTTGATTTCGATCAGCTCGCGCAGCACCGGGCCGCCGACCGGGTAGTAAGGCACTACACGCATGCGCGCCAACAGCGCTGGCTTGAAGTGTTTGCTGAGCACCGGGCGGATGGTCTCTTCGAGCACTTCGGCGGTGGGCCGCGCGCCGTTTTCGCAGAGCTCGCTGATGCGGTCGCTGCCCAAGTTCGAGGTCATCAGGATCAGCGTGTTGCGGAAATCGATCTCGCGCCCTTCGCCGTCGTTGGCCACGCCTTTGTCGAAGATTTGATAGAACAGATTGAGCACGTCCGGGTCAGCCTTTTCGACTTCATCGAGCAACACGACGGAGTACGGCTTCTGACGCACGGCTTCGGTGAGCATGCCGCCTTCGCCGTAACCGACGTAGCCCGGTGGCGCACCGATCAGGCGCGAGACGGTGTGCTTCTCCTGGAACTCGGACATGTTGATGGTGGTGATAAAACGATCACCGCCGTACAGCAAGTCGGCGAGGGCCAGCGCGGTTTCAGTCTTGCCGACGCCGCTCGGGCCGACCAGCAGGAACACGCCGACCGGCGCGTCCGGTTTGTTCAGGCCCGCCGCCGTGGCGCGCATCGAACGGTCCAGTGCGTGAACGGCTTGCTCCTGACCCCGGATGCGCGTGCGCAGGTCGGTGGCGAAACTGGCGACCTTGGCGTTGTGCTCACGGGCCAGTTGCGCCAAGGGCACACCGGTCCAGGCACTGATCACTTCGGCGACCAGACGCGGGCAGACTTCGAAGCTCACCAGTCGTTCTTTGACTTGCAGTTCGGTCAGGGCTTTGTGCGTGTCGTTGAGTGCGGATTCCAGAGACGCGACGCTTTGCGCCTCGTCGACCGGCAGCGTTTCGATCACGGTGCCTTCAGCGTCTTCTTCAACCGTGACGGTCGGCTCGACGGCAGCAGCTTCACGGGCCTTGGCCAGCTGCTGGCGCAGGTCCAGCAGGCGCTCGGCCAATTCTTTCTGTTCAGTCCACAGAGTTTCCAGCGCGATCATTTCGCTCTCGGCTTCATCGAGGCGATCTTCCAACGCGTCCAGCGCTTCGTGATCGATCAGCAAACCGGCTTCGGCATCACGGCGCAGGGCCTGACGCTGACGGCCGCCTTCGGCCAGTTCGCCACGCAGGCGTTCAAGGCTTTCCGGGGCGGCGGCGAGGCTGATGCGAACGCGGGCGCAGGCGGTGTCGAGCACATCAACCGCTTTGTCCGGCAGTTGGCGACCCGCCAGGTAACGGGCGGACAGTTCGGCAGCGGAGACCACCGCGTCATCGCGCAGGTAGATGCCGTGGCTCTTCTCGTACACCTGAGCCAGGCCACGCAGGATGGTCACCGCTTCGCTGACGGTCGGTTCGTGCAGTTGCACCGGTTGGAAACGACGGGCCAGCGCCGGGTCTTTCTCGAAGTATTTTTTGTACTCGGCCCACGTGGTTGCGGCGATGGTTCGCAACTCGCCACGGGCCAGGGCCGGTTTCAGCAGGTTGGCCGCGTCGGAACCGCCGGCATTACCGCCCGCGCCGATCAGCGTGTGCGCTTCGTCGATGAACAGGATGATCGGTTTCGGCGAGGCTTTAACTTCGTCGATCACGCCCTTGAGGCGGCGTTCGAACTCACCTTTGACGCTGGCGCCCGCCTGCAACAGGCCCATGTCCAGCGACAGCAACTCCACACCTTTCAAGACTTGCGGCACTTCACCGGCGGCGATGCGCGAGGCCAGGCCTTCAACGATGGCGGTTTTACCGACACCGGCCTCACCGACCACAATCGGGTTGTTCTTGCGCCGGCGGGCGAGGATGTCGACCATCTGGCGGATCGCACCATCGCGGCACAGCACCGGGTCGAGTTTGCCGTCGCGGGCCTGTTGGGTCAGGTTGTGGGTGAAGCGCTCCAGCAACGACTCACCCGGCACGGCGGGTTTTCCGGTGGCCGGTTGTTCTTTCTGCGACAGGGCGAATTCTTTCAGTCGCTCGATGTTCAGTTTTGCCAGCAATGGCTGGTAGCGGCTGCCGGCGTAGCGCATCGGGTTGCGCAGCAGCGCGAGAATCAGGGCAGCTTGTTCGACCTGGGTCTGGCCCAGTTCGAGGTTGGCCACCAGCAACGCATCTTGCAGCCACTGCACCAGTTCCGGGGCGAACACCGGATTGCGCGAGGCGCTGTGCTCGACCCGCGACTGCAACGCGGCGCTCAGCTCACCGGCGTCCACTTCGGCATCTTGCAGCGCGCGTGCGAGCAAGCCTTGCGGGCGCTCCAGCAGGCCCAGCAGCAAGTCTTCGACGAGGATTTTGCTGCCGCCACGAGCGACGCAACGCTCGGCCGAACTTTCCAGATCACGACGGGTTTCGGCGTCCAGCGCCTGGATAAGTTGTTGCAGGTCTACGTTGATCATTGGTCATCTGTCCTTAATGAATTTTGCTGCCCAGGGTCACCACGCCGTCCGCTTTTTCGCGGCCCAGCCAACTGGTCCATCCCAGGCGACAGGCGTTCTGCTCACCGATGCGCAGTTCGGGGATTTCTTCCTGGCGCAACACCAGGCGAATGTCGTAGTCGAGCGGGTCACGCAGGGTGAACCGCACCAGCGCGCACAGAGGCTGGTAGCCGAAACCGATCGGCAGGAATTCATGGAATCGCTGCCAGTCGAGTTGGGTGATGTGGATACGGAATTTGCCGCTGCGGTCGCGCACGTGCTCGCCCAGCACCAGGTCTTCGCCCAGCAGGCTGTTGGCTCGGCCCAAACGATTGCGCTGCTCGTCGAGAATTTCCACGCGACGCTCGATGCACTGCTCGATGACCAGGTCTTCGTGCTTGAAGTAGTAACGCAACACCGCTTCGATCAGCGCCGCCGAGTGTGCCCGCAAGCTGAGCAAGCCGAGGTACGGCAGCAGGCGTTTCCAGTTCAGTTCCTGGGCCTTGCGGATCTCTTCGCCACCCAGGCCGATCAAGGCAAACAGCTGCGAGGAAAACGGGTCGAGCGCGCCGCTCTCGAAGCTCGCGCGGTAGCGATACTTGCGCCAGATCGGCAGCATCAGCCGTTGCAGGCGATGGTGAAACAGGTCGAGGAAATTGCGTGTCGGGTTGCCGTCTTCGCTGTCGCCCAAGGCCTGTTCGCCATAGAACGCCGGCAGCGGCGAACCGGAACCGACCAGGCCGATCAGGTTGAACCGCAGGCGCGCGCGCATCTGCCCGTGCTCTTCGAAAAACTCCACGCGATCGACGTCACTGCCAGGGAAACCCAGGCTCGGATTGGCCTGGAATTCCAGCTGGTCGTACAGATCGTCTTCGCTCAGGTACGGGTGCGCCGCGCGCAGCCGGTCGATCACCAGCAGCACGGCCTGAAACAGCGAGTACTCGCGTATTACCCGGGTCAGCCCGCTTAAAGCAGCGGCTGCAGGCCCATACGTGGTGTCCATTGGTACACCTCTCCCTGTGTGCTTTTTACCCGCAGCTCGTGGAACGAATTGAGACTGGCGTAAAGCGCGAAAAACTCGTTAAGAACAGAAGCGAACACGAACAGGTCGCCTTCGCCGATATAGCCTTCCGGGTCGATGGTCAGCTCGGTGCGCAACCCGCGCACCGGCAAGCCGCGATGCAAACGGTCGACGTGGTGATGCTTGATCGACTTGAGCCCGCCGAGCAGGCGTTTGCTGACCTTCTCCGCGTGTTGGTCGTAGTAGCGCGGCAGGTCGTAGGTTTCGAGAATCACCTTCAACGCATTGACGTCGGCCAGCGACAGATAGTTAAGCGACATGTTGCTGATCAGCTTCCACAGGAAGTCACGGTTCAGCGGCGGCGCGAAACTGGAAGTGGCCGGGGTGATGTTGCGGAAACTCAGGAACTCCGGCGTCTCTTCGCAGGCCACGCAAATGTCGCCGAGCTTGAGCTTGCGCGGCAGGTTCTGGTTGGTGCACGTCAGCTCGATCGACAGGGTTTCATGGGCTTCGGTGTGGCGGATGCCGAAGCTCAGGTAAGTGTCGAGGCCGTCGTGCAGCAAGGACGAACGCTGACGAATGCTGTAATGCGGACGGCTGGTGGGCACGTCGAAACTCGGGTCGTGCTCGAAGGATTCGAACGGCACGTATTCCTGATAACCGAGGCCGCCGGGCTTCCAGCCGGTGACGGTTTCCACCGAAAACACGCCGCAGTTTTCCAGGTCGTATTCGGCGGGCAGCAGCAGGTATTCGTCCTGTTTTCCATCGAGGCGGATCGGCAGCGCATCGTGCTTGAACAGGTTGACGATCGGCGTGCAATAGAGCTTCACGTTGTCCAGCGTCGGACGCATGCGCATGATGCCGCTCTTGCGAATATCGAAGCGCAATTCCAGGCCGCGCATCTGCTTCAGCGTGTCTTCCGGCAGCGCCTTGAGCAGGTCCAGACCGTTGACGTCGACGAACAGGAACTTGTCCTGGAAGGCGAAATACTCTTGCAGGTAGCGATAGCCACGGAAGGTGTTCAGCGGATACGGAATCAATGCCTCTTCTTCGGCAAAGCCCACCGGCTGCACACGGTCGCCGGGCAGCTTGAACGCCATCGGTTTACCGCTGACACCGTTGATGGGTTTGCCTGCGCCATCCAGCGGGATCAGTTCGATGCCTTCGAGGTTGCGCAACAGGCTGAGGTACAGCATCTGGCTGATGTAACGCTCGCCAGCGAAGTGCAGGCGCAGACGGTTCAGTTCCAACTCACCCAGATGACCGTCCGCGCTCATTTCCAGCCGCAAGCTCAGCAGCGAACCGTCGCCCTTCACCGAATAGGTCAGCGCGGCCAGGTCCAGTGCCTGGACTTCGGTCGGGTAGCAGGTGCGGAAACGGCAACGCACGTCTTCGATGGGCACGCTTTCAATTGGCGTATCACGCTCGACTTTCAACGCAGGCCCGGAGCGCTTGAGCGGGTCGAACTGCAAAATGCTGAACGCCGGTAGCGGGCGCATGTAGTTGGGCCACAGCAACTGCATAAGCGAATGGCTGAGCTCTGGCAATTCGTCGTCGAGCTTCTGACGCAGGCGACCGGTCAGGAACGCAAAACCTTCCAGCAACCGCTCCACGTCCGGATCCCGCCCAGCCTGGCCGAGGAAAGGTGCCAACGCGGGACTACGCTCGGCGAAACGGCGGCCTAACTGGCGCAGTGCGGTGAGTTCGCTTTGGTAGTAGTGGTTAAAGGACACGGGGTACCTGCCTGGTATTGAATCTCATGAATAAAACGTCCTGTAGAGCGCTACCGTCAGACCCGCGCAGACGTAGCCGGCGATCAGGAGGTACGGCACGATCAGGATCCAGCCGTAGGCCATGTAAGAGTCACTGAGCTGCCCGACGACCAGACTAAACAAGCCATAAAGCATCCATGGCACGGCGTAGAACGGAATGAACTTCAACGGCGCCAACCAGACCATCCGCAGCGCTTGTTGCTCGCTACGGTTCTTGGCGGATCGAGAAGTCCACAGCGAAAACATCAACAGACCGGGGATGCCCCACCACAACAGGTACACCCAATGGGTCTCGGATGAATCGAACGTGGAGTACTCGCCAATCCACAGGCCATAGGAAAAAATCGCCAGCACCGCCAGCAATGGCCACCACAAGGCAACCATGAAGTAACTCAGTTGCGCTCGGCTAAGCATGGTCGGCCCCCGACGCGAGCTTCGAGGCTTTTGCGCCAACTACTTTGCGCTTGTACCAGCCATCCAGGCCGGTGCTGAGAAGGATCGCCGTCAAGGTGAATATTCCTTGGCCGATGCCATAGAGCAGCGCCCGTAGCGGATGATGCGGCAGCATCCACAGGAGAATTAGTCCTACCCAGATCGCCCACAGGATCAACTTCACACGTAGCACAGGAATCAGCGCCAGCACCGCGTTGAAGACAAGGAAAAACTCGTAGAGGAATTTGCTGGTAAGACGAATGTTCACGCCACGGGAGGTCAAGCCGCCGTAGGTCGAGATGTACCAGTCGGCCGCGAAGTTATTCAGAAACGCGTAACCCACACAGAAAACACTGTGGATCAACAGGCAGCAGACGATGCGGGCCAGCATGTTCATGCGGGACGCACCGAGGAGTAACAGCTGCCCACGATTTCGATGGCCACCAATGAAATCAGGACCATGAACGTCAGCGAGCGATGCAGCCATGACTGACGCAGTCGCTTGCTGATCGCCGTGACAATCAGCAGAAAACTCAAGATCGCGATGCCGCCGAACAGATTGCTGTCGGCGATGAACATCAGATACATGCGCATCTCGTCCGATACGTCGATCATGGGCAAAAGGCTCCATCCTTGAGGGTCCAGCTGCGCTGATAACCATCACGTTCACGTTTGACGGATTGCAGGGCGTAGAAATGGAGATGAGGCCCGACCTCTTTTTGCTGTTCTTTTTGCTCGTCCATGATTACCGGTCTCTCGCTTTTTCAGACGTCATCGCCGTGCTGGTGTGTAGATAAAGTTGTTCGCCGTCAAACCCTGTAATACCGGCAGCGCTCAGAGGAAAACCGTCTTTCGTGCTGTATCGAACCCAGCCTTGCGACCACATATCGCCATTCTCGTGACGAACCTGTACGTAGTAATTTGGTGCTTCGGCCTTGGAGACTTCGATAAATACCCCACCATCTTCGCCACCCACCCAAAGCGCATTGGGATGAGCAATCAAAGTCGGGGCGACGGACCGTTCCATACGCAACAGCACAGCAAACAAAACCAAAATCGCCAGCAGCCCAATGGAGCTCAGGAAAGCGATAAGCAAAGTAATGGACAGGCGCTTTTTATCCGTGCACTGGCACAACTCCCCCTCCCTAGTGAGCCTGGACATCAGGTCTCCAGAACCTTGTGTGGGGTGTTGCTGATAAATATGCTCAATACACTTCCCCTCCAATCCGACAGTTTGCTTATTCTTTTCCGTCATCTAACGGCGCGCACGCTGTAATACTCCACCCTTCGTACCCGGTTGAAGTTGGATAAATCGCATGACCATTAACCCATTGCGAGCGCTCATCTGTCGTGAATTCATTCTGCCAAAGCAGCCACTCAGACGACTTCAGCAACTCACCGTCAACGCTATACACTCGAAAAAACGCTTCACTAGTGAAAAGCTTTACAAATTTCCCAGCGACGCCAAAATTAGAATACTTCGGTATATACGAATTAATATAACAAGTTTTAGCTTCATTCCAAGTCGTGGAATAAACTTCCGCCGTAACGGCAGCCCCATGCTTAATGTATAGCCAAACGGAAACAGGCGCGCCTACTACAAGCAATATCAGCACCAACAAATACGACATTTTTTTCATAATCACTTAGACCCAGAGCGAGATAGGTACTCTTCAAAATCGATAGGACCAAGATGAATTATAAAAGACACGTCATACAACTTGACCGTCGTATAAATCATCATATCTCCACCTCTTCCCGTTCACTTGCCGATATTTATTAAAGTGCCCATTCGTCACTTTGTGATATTCGACTCCGGCTTTTTCAATCAACGCAGGCTCGGCAAAATAGTCAATCGGACCGGGCCGGGTTACCCCTTCAGGCGCCCAATAGCCCAATAATTGATCGTCCCCGGCATTGAGAAAGTCGTAAGTATCCCGAACGTAAAGGCCAACCTGCTCTATTTCTATTGCCGGAAAGCCATGATCGTTTTGAATAGTGCGAAATTTAGTTGCCGCGACTTTTACGACGAAAGTCCCTAAAGCGCCATATACATCATCCAACGCATCCGTAGCCTTTTCCCAATCTTTAGCCCCGAACCTAATCAAATTAAACTGGGATATATCCTCCAACTCAATAGCTGTTTTATCACTGTAATCCAGGTATGCGCTTTAGCTTCTTTGACTTTGCATCCAGCAAGCCAAGTCGCTGGAGTCGCGTCATCAATACGATCAGCCCTTTAGAAAGCTCGTCGAGCGAACCTTTTACTCTACCGGCACTTCCGTTAAATTCTGATGTTGATGATAGCTCAGCAATATACTCATCAACTTTTGGCTTTACACGCTTCGACCCAGTAAACAACCACTCAAACGGTATATCAGTTATAAGTTTATCCGCACTCAAGGTACTCGCTGCTATGTCACCTTGTCTTAACAGATTTTGGCAACTCATAGGGCTCACCAGCGAACCACTTCCGCATGACACGAGCGGCCACCGTCCAACCCAATTTATCCATAACTTTAGGAATTGAAGAAAGCTGAAAACCTTAGCTTGAACGCTTTGACCTTCTTTATTCTTGAGCTGGAGTCAGAGGAGCTTTGATCGGCGCGGGCATGGAATAAACCTCAGCAAATGGCAATAGAGTTTTGAGGTTCTAAAAGCAACGTAACCCCTTCAGCAATTGAGGAGCCAATTACCGAAGTTTTTTCCTTCACTATCCGTGACACCTGTTATTTCTTTTCCTGAGTCCGTGCGGATTGTGTATCCGCGATCCGCTATCGGCGCGCCTGTCTCGGGATCAGTCACAACGAAGTGTTCGGTAAACGGCCACTGAATTTCCACCGGCAACGGAGGAACAAACGGCACCGCCGAATGCGAATTCCCGATAATCACTGTCCCGGACCCGGCCGTAACCTTGTTGCCATGAGTCCCAACGGAATCCACCGTGGCAGCCGGTTTGCCGTTAATCAAAACCGTCGTCGCCAACCCGCCCGGACATCGCACCACCACACGCCGAGGCATCGCCTTGGCGGGCGGCCGCGAGGCCGTCGAAGAACACGTCGCCGGAGCCGGCGGCAATCGGGTTGGTGCCGTGGCCGGGGAGCGGGCAAGCGGTGGGGTCGGATACACGTGCTGCGGGTTTGCCGGACATACGAATCTCCTTAGTTGACCTTCACTTGACCGCTGCCATCCAGGCGCGCGGCGAAACTGACCTGACGCTTGAAACCATCAACTTCCAGCAGCCCTTCGATGCTGAAGGACAGGCGAAGCTGATCGTGGTCACGCGGCAGGGAAATGACACGCACATTGCTCAGGCGTGGCTCGTAGGCTTCGATGAAATTTTCGATGGCCAGACGGGCCTGACTCAGGGAGTCGTGCAGGCTCAGACGCATGTCATTGAGATCGGGTAGCTCGTAATCGGACAGCGTTTGCACGCTGCCCGCACGGGTGCTGAGCATCTTGGCCAGATGGGCAGCCACGGACGCCATGGCGGAAACCTTCGCGGCTCCAGCCGACGCGTTTGTCCGCGTCGCCACCCAGGCGTTCGAAAAGGCTGCCGTATCCAGTCATGAGTTAGCTCCGCTTTACTCTTTGTCCAGCTTGCCAACCAGCGACAGGGTGAAATCGGCACCCATGTACTTGAAGTGCGGGCGCACGTTCAGGCTGACGCGGTACCAGCCAGGCTCGCCTTCGACATCGCTGACGATGATCTGGGCAGCGCGCAGTGGACGACGGCCACGTACTTCGGCGCTCGGGTTTTCCTGGTCGGCCACGTATTGGCGAATCCACTTGTTGAGTTCCAGCTCGAGGTCGGTACGTTCTTTCCACGAACCGAGTTGCTCGCGCTGCAGCACTTTCAAGTAGTGAGCCAGGCGGTTGACGATCATCATGTACGGCAGTTGGGTGCCGAGCTTGTAGTTCAGCTCTGCGGCCTTGCCTTTCTGCGCTGATGCCGAAGAACTTCGGCTTCTGCACCGAGCTTGCGGAGAAGAACGCTGCGTTGTCGGAGCCTTTGCGCATGGTCAGGGAGATGAAGCCTTCCTCGGCCAGTTCGTATTCACGACGGTCGCTAACCAATACTTCCGTAGGAATCTTGGTTTCGATTTCGCCCATGCTTTCGAAGTGGTGCAACGGCAGGTCTTCCACCGCGCCACCGCTTTGCGGGCCGATGATGTTCGGGCACCAGCGGAACTTGGCGAAGCTGTCGGTCAACTTGGTGCCGAACGCGTAGGCCGTGTTGCCCCACAGGTAGTGTTCGTGGCTGTTGGCGACGGTTTCTTTGTACACGAACGACTTGACCGGGTTGTCTTCCGGGTCGTACGGGTTACGCAGCAGGAAACGCGGCACGGTCAGGCCAACGTAACGGGAGTCTTCCGACTGACGGAAGCTCTGCCATTTGGCGAATTGCGGGCCTTCGAAGTGATCTTTCAGATCCTTCAGGTCTGGCAGGCCAGTGAAGCTTTCCAGGCCGAAGAATTTCGGGCCGGCCGCGGCAATGAACGGCGCGTGGGACATGCAGGCAACGCTGGACACGTACTGCATCAGTTTCACGTCCGGCGAGCTTGGGGACATGAAGTAGTTGGCGATGATCGCGCCCACAGGCTGACCACCGAACTGGCCGTATTCAGCGGTGTAGATGTGCTTGTACAGGCCCGACTGCATCACTTCCGGCGAATCTTCGAAGTCGTCCAGCAGGTCGTCCTTGGAGACGTTGAGGATTTCGATCTTGATGTTTTCGCGGAAGTTGGTGCGGTCGACCAGCAACTGCAGGCCACGCCACGACGATTCCAGGGACTGGAAGTCCGGGTGGTGCAGGATTTCGTCCATCTGACGGCTGAGCTTGGCATCGATCTCGGCGATCATGCGGTCAACCATGGCTTTCTTGACCGGCTCACCGTTGTTCTGCGGCTTGAGCAGCTCTTCGATGAAGGCCGACACACCGCGCTTGGCGATGTCGTAGGCTTCGTCGTCCGGGGTCAGGCGGGTTTCGGCGATGATGCTGTCGAGAATGCTGTATTCGCCGTTCTCGTTGCTCTTTTGCTGTGCTGCGCTAGTGCTCATTGTCTTGGCTTCCTTGGCTGATGGGGGCTCAGGCTTCCTGGGCTGCGGCGTTCAGGCCCAGCTCACCCAGTACGCGACCGCGGGATTCGTCGTCGGCGAGCACGCCTTCGATGGCTTTGCGGAACGCAGGCGCGTTACCCAGCGGGCCTTTGAGGGCCACCAGCGCGTCGCGCAGTTCCATCAGTTTTTTCAGCTCAGGCACTTGCTCGACCAGGCTGGCCGGGTTGAAGTCCTTCATCGAGTTGACGCGCAGTTTCACGGCCAGTTCTTCAGTGTCGCTTTCTTCCTGAAGACGGTTCGGTACGCTCAGTGTCAGGCTCAGCTCTTGCTTGGCCAGCACCTCGTCGAAGGTCATCTTGTCGATGCTGATCGGCTTGCGATCTTCGACTTTGCGTTCGTCCTTGCGGTGGGTGTAGTCACCGATTGCCAGTAGTTTCAACGGCAGTTCGATCTCTTCCTGTGCACCACCGGTGGCAGGTTTGAAAGTGACGTTGATGCGTTCCTTGGGGGCTACCGAGCCTTCTTTGGCCATGGCTTTTCTCCTTGCGGTTGTGGCCCGGGGCCTCATTCGAGTACCACTTCGAGATCGAGGTGGCACAGCCTGCGATAAATCTCTTCCTTGCGTTCACGTACGGCATGGTTCTGCGGCAACAACTCGCAGCAGCTATGCAGTAAATGCAGCACTTCCAGCGCAAGATCGGGCTCCCAGGCGTTCAGGCCTGAGTCCTGTAATGTTTGGTCCAGTGTTTCGAGTTGGGTCTTGGCCAGTTCGTATTTCTTGGCCATGAAGCACAACCGCGCGAGGGCGAACTGCCAGAAAAAATCGAACGCGCCCACTCCTGGGCGCTTTGCAGGCCCTGCTTGAGGATCTGCACGGCGGCCTTGAGGCCGTCCTTGCGCAGAATCGGCAGGACTTCTTCCAAGGCCAGTTCCCAGGCCGGCTGGGTTTCGACGTCGGTTTCGACTTTGCGCGGCGCACTGGCGCTTTGCAGGTGCGGCATGACATTGGCGGCGATCCACGCCCGGGTGGACGGATCGGCAAACGGGGCGCCATCGTGGTAACGCAACTCGACGATGCCAGGCAGGCGCTGAATCAAAAGCGCGAAGTGGATTTCCACTTCGCGCATGGCCATCTCGGCGTTCAGGGCCTGAAGGCATTCCCAGACCATCCGCTGGCCATCGAACCAGAACGGCGCCTTCGCCAGGCTCGCCTCCAGTTCCACCAACAGGTCAGCGTATTTGCCCTGATCGTAGCGGTCCTGATAGACCTTGAGCTTGTCCGCCGGCAAGCCGCGCAGCACGGTGATTTGCTCGGCATTGCGCTCGGGGACGGCATCGATCGGCAACCAAAGCAACGTGCGATTGAGGCGCAAGGCGCGCAAGT
This sequence comes from Pseudomonas sp. S2_F03, assembly GCF_054668335.1. NCBI lineage: Bacteria > Pseudomonadati > Pseudomonadota > Gammaproteobacteria > Pseudomonadales > Pseudomonadaceae > Pseudomonas > Pseudomonas sp. S2_F03. The sequence continues at coordinate 2,857,129 of NZ_CP162759.1, forward strand.
CGGTGGCTTTCTGCTTGAGCCACCAGACACACAACGGCCGCGCGCTCTCTTGCTGAGCGCGCAAGGCCTTGTGGGCTTCTTTTTCGTTGTCGATCGGTGCGCCGGGGGTGAACAACTGCGTGGCGGCTTGTTTGACCTGAGCGACTGCGGCGCCGACCACACCGGGTTCCGGCTGATTGTCGGCAGCGCGCTGCACCATGCTTTTCAGGCGACGGGAGATCGGCAGCAACAGCGGCGCATCGTCGCCCAGGTGCTCGGTGCAAGCGGCGTCGAGGCCTTCAAGGTGTTCGACCAGCCGCCGGAACATCGGCAACTGCTCTTTGATCGCGACGTTTTCGGTGAGCACCTGCTCCAGACGCGGCACCAGCCAACTGATGGCAGCGGAGCGGGTGCGGGCCTTGTTCGGGTGGACTTCGGCCCAGTGGCTTTCGCACAGGTAGTGCAACAAGCCGAGGCCGGCCAACAGGCCCTGGAAGGATTCGCGCTGGTACAACGCCCAGGTCAGCCAGGCGCCAACCCGCAAGTCCTTGGACTGGGTTCGCAGCAGGTTTTCGCTGTTTTCACGGATTTTCAGCCAGTCGATCTGACCGCTTTCGTGCATGGACGAGGCTTTTCGCCAGCTCACTTTCCAGTGCTTCAAATTCGCCCGAAAAGCGAACGTCCTCGCCCGCGAAATTCTCTTTGGAAACAGAGACTTTTGCGAGTTCGAGATAATGCGCGGAAAGTTTGCTTGAGTAGGACATCCATGGCCTTTAATTAGGATTACGGTCGTACGCCCAATGAAGATTTCAGGGGGCATGGACAGTATCAAAGAGCTGCGAGAAGTCTCATCCAATTGAGTTCGTGCTCTTTCAAGTGGGCGCATCGTAATCACAATGATGGCCACTAGCAAGCACCTGATTAAACAACAAGATGAAGTGTTCTTTGTTACGCGTAGGAGATTTCCCTATATGAGACAGGGGTTACCCTGACGGCCTTTTAATATTACCGCCTTCATCAGAAGCCCCCGAAAGCACTGAGCTAGAGCCTCGCGTTAAACATCTTCGGAATCCGAAGCAACGCCTTGCATTGGCGGTCGTGCAGCATGCCAACAATAGAAGACAATTAATGTAGGATTCGTCTGAAACACAGAGATCGATATTGAACAAATCGAAGCGGGACAATGGACAGTTAAGAAAGTGCCATCGCCATGATGGCGCCCTATATATCCCCGACGCTTTCAATGGATGGGCAAGGCATTAATCCGAATGTCAAAACTATAGTTCCAGAATGTATTTATCAGTCCACAAACTGCATACAACTCTCTTGTCTGCGCCCATAAAAAATGGGCATGCGAATTAATCGGCATGCCCATTTTTCAGTACGGTTCTCCCCGTTATTCAGGGAGTTCGCCGCAATTATGGATTAACGCTGTCTTTCAACGATTTGCCTGGCTTGAAGGCAACGGTGTTGCTGGCCTTGATTTTGACGGGCTCACCGGTTTGCGGGTTTTTGCCGGTGCGGGCACCGCGGTGGCGTTGCAGGAAGGTACCGAAGCCCACCAGCGTGACGCTGTCCTTGCGATGCAGAGCGCCGGTGATTTCTTCGAGAACGGCGTTGAGAACGCGGTTGGCCTGCTCTTTGGTGAGATCTGCTTTTTCAGCAATTGCTGCGGCGAGTTCTGGTTTACGCATATTAGTGAAGCCCCTTTGACGGTTTTTTGTTGTTATGTCCGTGCTGCTCTCTGCGGAGCAGCGCCCAAAGCGCCGCAGGTGCTCTACTCTGCGGCAGACGGGAGTGAGAATGGCACGCACGGAGGAGCCGCGCCAGTCTCGGCACGCGGTTTGTAGGGGCAAAACAGGGGTGATTCCGACAGAACGACCGGCATTTACGCCAGCAGTGCCGGAAGCTCTTTGTTGAGGGCCAGTTTTTCCATCACCGCGGCGCCTGTCAGGGCATAACCGAGCAGTTTTCCGCCCGCATCGCGGCATAAGACCTTGATGTCGGCGCCCTGCCCTTCGACCGTCCAGACGCCCTCGGTACCGCGTGGTGGCGGCGAGACCACCAATGGGCACACCGGGGTTTTCACGGTGATTGGCATCGGGCCGTAACTCACCGCCGTAGGGGTTCCGGCCAGAGTCTGGGCCAGCGCTCGGGCGCAGCTCATCAACGGCATGACGTACAGCAAGTTCAGCCCGTCAACTTCGGCGCAGTCGCCCAGTGCGTAGATATTGTCATGGGAGGTTTTCAGGTGACGGTCGACCACCACGCCTCGATTGACTTGCACGCCGGCCGCAGCCGCCAGATCGATACGCGGGCGCAGACCGATGGCCGAGACCACGACGTCACAAGGAATCACCTGACCATCGGACAGATGCGCTTCCAGACCGTCAGCCACTCGCTGCAAGCGATTGAGCACCGGCCCGAGGTGGAAGCGAGCGCCAAGGCTTTCCAGACCGGCCTGGACGGCAGACGCGGCGGCCGGGTGCAGCAGGGTCGGCATCACTTGCTCGCACGGTGCGACCAGTTGCACCTGGTAGCCGCCAAGGCTCAGGTCATTGGCGAACTCGCAACCGATCAGGCCGGCGCCGAGCAGCAACACGCGGCGCTTGCCGGCCGCCGCCGCACGAAAGCGGGCGTAATCTTCCAGATCGTTGATCGGGAACACGCAGTCCGCTGCGTCGCCGTCAATTGGCACCCGCACAGTTTCGGCGCCCCAGGCCAGAATCAGGTCACGGTAGATCACCGCCTCCTCACCGATCCACAAGCGCTTGTGGCCCGGGTCGATGCCACTGATGCGCGTGTGCGTGCGCACTTCGGCCTTCAGCGTCTCGGCCATGGTGCCGGGTTCGGCCATGCTCAGGCCGTCGGCGTCTTTGTTTTTGCCGAAACCGGTGGAAAGCATCGGCTTGGAGTAGGAACGCCCGTCATCGGCGGTAATCAGGAGCAACGGGGTTTCGCTGTCGAGCTTGCGAAACTCCCGGGCCAGGTTGTAGCCGGCCAGCCCGGTACCGACGATCACGACAGGTGCGTTCATTCCTTACTCCTCTAATTGTTTTAAGCAGCGATTTCGATCATTTCGAAATCCATCTTGCCCACGCCGCAGTCCGGGCACAGCCAGTCTTCCGGCACGTCTTGCCACAGTGTGCCCGGCGCAATGCCGTCGTCCGGCCAGCCGTCGGCTTCGTTGATAGATAAGGCCACAGACCACACATTGCCATTTTTCATTTGGTTCATCCTCAGGATTCAGGCGTATTGCCGGCGCGAACGGTCGATGGTTGCAGCGCTGCCGTCCGGCTCAGGGCGTTTTGTACTGATCGGGCCCGTCAGATGCAAGCCTGTTCGGCGCGACGGTGGCCGCGGTCAATCAAAATCGCCGGCTGACATGGTAAGCTCGCCGCCTCATTTGCTGCCAATAATGACTCACTGTGCCGCACTCAAAATCCCCGCTGTGGCTCACCCAAGGCCAACTCACTCCCCGCCCCGACGCCTCTATTCTCGACTGGCTGTTCGACGAAGGCTCCCTGACCCGACGTTTGATCCGTTTGTCGAATGACCGCTTCAGCGTCACGCCGCTGTTCGAAGGCTGGCAACTGCTGCGCACCGACGAATGTGCTGCGCTGGACCTGGCCGAAGGCAGCGAGGGCTGGGTTCGCGAGGTGTATCTGCGCGGTCACGGCGAGGCATGGGTGTTTGCCCGCAGCGTGGCGGCACGCAGCGCGCTGCAGGGCGATGGTTTGCACATGGACGAATTGGGCAGCCGCTCCCTGGGGGAATTGCTGTTTTGCGATCATGCGTTCCAGCGCCGCGCCATCGAGGTTTGTCACTATCCTCAAGCATGGCTGCCGCAGGAATGCCGGGCACCTGAGCTGTGGGGCCGGCGTTCGCGATTCGACCGCGGCGCCTTGAGTGTGTTGGTGGCCGAGATCTTCCTGCCGACCTTATGGAGCGCCACCCGCGCCCATCCGGAGAACTGTTGATGTACCAGAGCCTGCTCAAGTCCCTGAACCGCTTGAATCCTCGGGCCTGGGATTTCATTCAACTCACGCGCATGGACAAGCCCATCGGCATTTACCTGCTGCTGTGGCCGACCTTGTGGGCGTTGTGGATTGCCGGTAAAGGTTCGCCCTCCTTGGCCAACGTGGTGATTTTCGTCCTCGGCGTGGTGCTGACCCGCGCCGGTGGTTGTGTGATCAACGACTGGGCGGACCGCAAGGTCGACGGCCACGTGAAACGCACCGCGCAACGACCACTGGCCAGCGGCAAGATCAGTTCGAAAGAAGCGTTGGTGTTCTTTGCGCTGTTGATGGGCGTGAGTTTCCTGTTGGTGCTGTGCACCAACGCGCCGACGATCTGGTTGTCGCTGGGCGGGCTGGCGCTGGCGTTCACCTATCCGTTCATGAAGCGCTACACCTATTACCCGCAAGTGGTGCTGGGCGCCGCGTTTTCCTGGGGGATGCCGATGGCGTTCACCGCAGAAACCGGGGAACTGCCGGCCGTGGCGTGGCTGTTGTGGATCGCCAACCTGCTGTGGACCGTGGGTTATGACACGTATTACGCGATGACTGACCGCGATGACGACCTGAAGATCGGGGTGAAATCCACAGCGATTCTGTTTGGCGATGCAGACCGGGTGATCATCCTGACCTTGCAAGGGTTGGCGCTGGGTTGCTTGTTGCTGGCCGGGTCGAAGTTCGAGCTCGGGGGCTGGTTCCATCTAGGCTTGCTGGCGGCGGCGGGCTGTTTTGCGTGGGAGTTCTGGTGCACCCGCGACCGTGACCGGATGCGTTGTTTCAAGGCGTTCTTGCACAACCATTGGGCCGGATTGGCGATTTTTGTCGGGATTGTGCTGGATTACGCGTTTCGCTGATGGACACGCTTTATGTAGCGGCTGCCGAAGGCTGCGTCCGGCTGCGCAGCAGTCGTAAATCCTGAGCCCGCGGTTCATCTGATGCACCGCGTGAGCAGACTTTACGACTGCTGCGCAGCCGGACGCAGAGCTACGCCAGCTGCTACCGGGCTACGATCCGTTAAGGTTCGCAACTTCCGTTACATATGCTCGCGAACGACGTGCCAGACGTCTTTCATCTTGTCACCCTTCATTTCTCCAGGTGCCTTGTCCTTCTGGAAGTAGTAAAGGGGCTTGCCGCCGTAGGCCCATTGCATTCTGCCATCGTCACGCTTGATGATTGACCATTTGCCTTCAGGCTTGGCGCCCGCCTCTGCAATGAACGGTGGCCAGTACTCCAAACACTCACCGGTGCACGAGGACTTGCCGGCAGTGTCCTTGTCGAACGTGTACAGGGTCATGCCTTTATGGTCGACCATCATGCCATCTTTCATCATCACAGGATCAGCTGCGAAGGCCATCGTTGGCAAAGCCAGGACCGCGCTAAGCATCAGGGCCTTAAAGGAATACGAGTATTGCTTCATGGAAACCTTCCTTTTGTGGTTGTCAGGATTCGGACTTAGAGCTTAGTTCAGGATCATGACAATCGCCGGGCGACTAAAATACTGTCACACGACTGCAATAATTCCGTTATCTAATGCGGCGCAAGTACAGTTAAATGACAAGAGGATTAAGGCATGGTTGGCAGGAGCATTCTGATCGTCGACGACGAAGCGCCCATTCGCGAAATGATCGCCGTTGCGTTGGAAATGGCCGGCTATGACTGCCTGGAGGCCGAGAACTCTCAGCAGGCCCATGCCATCATCGTCGACCGCAAGCCGGACTTGATCCTGCTCGACTGGATGCTGCCCGGCACCTCCGGTATCGAGTTGGCCCGCCGTCTCAAGCGTGATGAGCTGACCGGGGACATCCCGATCATCATGCTCACCGCCAAGGGCGAAGAGGACAACAAGATCCAGGGCCTGGAAGTCGGCGCTGACGACTACATCACCAAGCCGTTTTCCCCACGCGAACTGGTAGCCCGCCTCAAAGCCGTGCTGCGCCGTGCCGGCCCCACCGATGGCGAGGCGCCGATTGAAGTCGGCGGCTTGCTGCTGGACCCGATCAGCCACCGCGTGACCATCGACGGCAAACCTGCCGAGATGGGCCCGACCGAATACCGCCTGCTGCAGTTTTTCATGACCCACCAGGAACGTGCCTACACTCGTGGGCAATTGCTGGATCAGGTCTGGGGCGGCAATGTCTACGTCGAAGAACGCACCGTCGACGTGCACATCCGTCGTCTGCGCAAAGCCCTCGGCGATGCTTATGAAAATCTGGTACAAACCGTGCGCGGTACAGGCTACCGGTTTTCCACCAAGGCCTGATACCGCCCTTACCCGCCCGACAAGCCGACAAGGACGCATGTTTCCGTGAACCAAAACTGGCATGGCACCCTGATTCGCCACATGCTGTTACTGGTCACCGGTTGCCTGGTGATCGGCCTGATTACCGGCTACTACGGCTGGAGCCTCGCCGCAGGGCTGGGCATTTATCTGGCCTGGACCCTCAAGCAACTGCTGCGCCTGCACGAATGGCTGCGCCTGCACACACCCGATGAAGCACCGCCCGACGGCTATGGCCTGTGGGGCGAGGTATTCGACAGCATTTATCACCTGCAACGCCGCGACCAACGGGTACGCGGGCGTCTGCAAGCGGTGATCGACCGGGTCCAGGAGTCCACCGCCGCGCTCAAAGACGCGGTGATCATGCTCGACAGCGATGGCAACCTGGAATGGTGGAACCGCGCCGCCGAAACCCTGCTCGGCCTCAAGACCCCGCAAGACAGCGGCCAGCCGGTGACCAACCTGGTGCGCCACCCGCGCTTCAAGGAGTATTTCGAGCAGAGCAGCTACGCCGAACCGCTGGAAATCCCGTCGCCGACCAATGATCGCGTGCGCATTCAGCTATACATCACACGCTACGGCAACAACGAACACTTGATGCTGGTGCGCGACGTCACACGCATTCATCAGCTGGAACAAATGCGTAAAGACTTCATCGCCAACGTCTCCCATGAGTTGCGCACGCCGCTGACGGTGATCTGCGGCTATCTGGAAACCCTGCTCGACAACGCCGAGGAAGTGAATCCGCGCTGGACCCGCGCCTTGCAGCAGATGCAGCAACAAGGCGGGCGCATGCAGACATTGCTCAATGACTTGCTGCTGCTGGCCAAACTGGAAGCCACCGATTACCCGTCGGACAACCAACCCGTGGTAATTGACGGCTTGTTGCAGTCAATCAAGAGCGACGCCCAGCAGTTGTCCGCCCAGAAAAACCAGCACATCACGCTTGAAGCCGACCCGAGGATTTTGCTCAAGGGCAGTGAAGCAGAACTGCGCAGTGCGTTTTCCAACCTGGTGTTCAACGCGGTGAAATACACCCCGGCCGAAGGCTCTATCCGCATTCGCTGGTGGGCTGACGAGCAAGGCGCGCACCTGAGCGTGCAGGACTCCGGGATCGGCATCGACAGCAAACACCTGCCGCGCCTGACCGAACGTTTCTACCGCGTCGACTCTAGCCGCAATTCCAACACCGGCGGCACCGGCCTGGGCCTGGCCATCGTCAAACACGTGTTGCTGCGCCACCGTGCGCGGATGGAAATCAGCAGTGTGCCGGGGCATGGCAGTACCTTTACCTGCCACTTTGCGCCGGCGCAGGTGGCCAAATTGCAGGTCCTCAAGACCGCCGACTGATACCGGCCAGCACTGGCCACTAGGCAATTACCGAGTCAGCCGCTACATTGGCTGACTTGTGCCTGCCTTTCAGGTGCACTTTTTCCATTCCTCTTGAATACACGGAACCCGCAAAACTCCATCATGGACCCTTCCCCTGGCTTGACCCTCGCAACACTCTTCGCCGATTTCGGCATGATTCTTTTTGCTCTGATCCTGGTTTTGCTCAACGGATTTTTCGTTGCGGCCGAATTTGCCATGGTCAAATTGCGCTCGACCCGGGTCGAGGCCATCGCCGATAAAAACGGCTGGCGCGGGCATATCCTGCGCACCGTTCACAGTCAGCTCGATGCCTACCTGTCGGCGTGCCAATTGGGTATCACCCTCGCCTCCCTCGGCCTTGGCTGGGTCGGTGAACCGGCGTTCGCGCACATTCTGGAACCGCTGCTGAGCGCCGTTGGTGTTGAGTCCGCCGAAGTGGTCAAGGGCGTGTCGTTCTTCACCGCGTTCTTCATCATTTCGTACCTGCACATCGTGGTCGGTGAACTGGCCCCCAAATCCTGGGCCATTCGCAAACCCGAGCTGCTGTCGCTCTGGACCGCGGTGCCGCTGTACCTGTTCTACTGGGCCATGTACCCGGCCATCTACCTGTTGAACGCCAGCGCCAACACGATTCTGCGTATCGCCGGCCAGGGTGAACCCGGCCCGCATCACGAGCACCATTACAGCCGCGAAGAGTTGAAGCTGATCCTGCACTCCAGTCGTGGCCAGGACCCGAGCGACCAAGGCATGCGCGTTTTGGCTTCGGCGGTGGAAATGGGCGAGCTGGAAGTGGTCGACTGGGCCAACTCCCGCGAAGACCTGGTGACGCTGGAGTTCAATGCGCCACTCAAGGAAATCCTGGCGATGTTCCGTCGCCACAAGTTCAGCCGTTACCCGGTGTACGACAGCGATCGTCAGGAGTTCGTCGGTCTGCTGCACATCAAGGACCTGCTGCTGGAACTGGCGGCGCTGGACCATATCCCCGAGTCGTTCAACCTGGCCGAACTGACCCGTCCACTGGAGCGCGTTTCGCGGCACATGCCGCTGTCGCAATTGCTGGAGCAGTTCCGCAAGGGCGGCTCGCACTTCGCGGTGGTTGAGGAAGCCGACGGCAACATCATCGGCTACCTGACCATGGAAGACGTGCTGGAAGTACTGGTCGGCGACATTCAGGACGAACACCGCAAGGCCGAGCGCGGGATCCTCGCCTACCAGCCGGGCAAACTGCTGGTGCGTGGCGATACGCCGCTGTTCAAGGTCGAACGCCTGTTGGGCATCGATCTGGATCACGTCGAAGCTGAAACCCTCGCCGGGCTGGTCTACGAAAGCCTGAAGCGGGTGCCGGAAGAGGAAGAAGTACTGGAAGTCGAAGGCCTGCGGATCATCATCAAGAAGATGAAAGGGCCGAAGATCATTCTGGCCAAGGTGTTGATGCTCGATTAAGCCCAAAACCTGTGGGAGCCGAGCTGGCCTCGCGATGACGGCGTAATAACCAACATCACCGAATCTGACACCCGCTATCGCGAGCAAGCTCGGCTCCTACAGGGATCGGTGTCGCCTTCACTTCTTGCCCAACGCAAAGTTGGGCAACACCCCGACCGGTTGCTTGAACTGGTACGGAATTGATACCAGCCCCAGCCCGGTATTGCGTTGCACCACAAGTGCAGGTGCGGCCCGCTGCTGTTGCCGGTATTGCCCGACAACCCCAGCGCACTGCCCACCGTCACTTGTTGCCCCTCGCGAACACAGACCGAGCCTCGCTTGAGGTGCAAATACACGCCCATGGTCCCGTCGTTGTGCAGTACTCGCACGAAATTGCCCGATGGATCCGTGCCGCGCCCGCTCTGCCCGCTCTCGGTTTTCACCACCACGCCGCCACGCGCCGCGATGATCGGCGTGCCCTCCGGCATGACGATGTCCATGGCGTAGCGATTCTTCGGCCCGAAGTGACTGTATTGGCCATTGGCGCCCTGACTCACGCGAAACGGACCGCCCCGCCAAGGCAGCGGGTAGCGATAGCCCACCATGGCGGCCCCTGAAGGGTCGCCCAGGGAATATTCGAACTTCGGGGTGTACACGAGAGGTCTTCCGGCCTGCGCCGCCGTGAGCACTGCGACACGAATGCTGCTGCGCGCCGGCAACACCTTGCGAATAGGTCGACTCGGGGCGCCGCTGACGTTCTTCAACCCGGTGAAACCCAACCCGACCTCAACCGGCGCATACAGATTATTGCGCACGTACACACTGTGCACACCGTCCTTCTTCATGAACACGAGGTACACCTGACGTTCAAGGTGCTCTTCCATCCGATCCTGAAAAACGAACACCTTCGAGCCTTTAGTAGGGCGGTCACTGTAGGAGACCACGCCATTGGCATCGGTGGACTTGTAGACCGTCACGGCCATCGCCGAGGTGGCGGCCATAAACAGCCCACAAAAAAACAGCAGTCGCGTGAACATGGGCAGGATTCTGTCGAGTAAGGCATCAAATGGAGCTCTAGCAGGTGCAATGGACCCGGCTAGTCGACAGATGTTTCAAATGATCGCTCCCACGCTTCGTGCGGGGATGCAGCGAAGCAGATGCGGAGCGTCCGGGGAGGCCTTCCCACGCAGAGCGTGGGAACGATCATGTAGGAGCGAGCCTGCTCGCGATGGCGGACTGTCAGGCGGCGAAGATCACGCGCCCGGTATGAAATGCTTCTGCGCGGTACCACGAGCAATCAGGCGGGAGATGTAATCGAGCTTCTGAGCATCCTGGTCGACGAAGCGGAAGGTCAGTTGCAACCAGTCGCTGTCGGGTTTTGGCTCGTGGGCGACGACCGCGTGCAGGTATCCGTTGAGGCGGGCGATTTCAGCGTTCTCACCCTGCTCCAGGTCGAGTACCGCGCTGTCGAGGATCTGTGGCAGCGTGTCGGTGCGTTTGATCACCAGCAGCGCTTCCTTGATGCTCAAGGCTTTGATCACGCATTGCTGAATGCCGCTGGGCAAACGCAGCTGACCTTGACCGCGACCGCCGGCAGGCGCTGCGGAAGCAGCCGGTGCCTTGACCGGTGGGCTGTTGAGCAGACCTTTGGACGGTGCGGCAGCCGGAGTCGGTGCGACCACGGCGGCTTTGCCACCGGTCAACGCGCTCAGGGAGTCGTTGCCGAAGGCCGAGTTCATCTTGGTCGGCGCGCCGCTCATCAAGGCATCAAGTTTGCCGACCTTGTTCAGGGCCTGCTTGACCTTGGTCAACAGTTGCTCGTTGGTGAACGGCTTGCTGACATAGCCGGAAACGCCGGCCTGAATCGCCTGGACCACGTTTTCTTTGTCGCCACGGCTGGTGACCATCACGAAGGGCATGGTCTTGAGGTTGTCTTGCTCGCGGCACCAGGTCAGCAGTTCCAGGCCAGACATTTCCGGCATCTCCCAGTCGCACAGGACCAGGTCGAACGCTTCCCTGGCCAACATGGCCTGAGCCTTCTTGCCGTTGATGGCATCTTCGGTGCGAATACCCGGGAAGTAGTTACGCAGGCACTTTTTTACCAGGTCACGAATGAACGCTGCATCGTCCACCACCAATATGCTGATCTTGCTCATCCATCACCCCTCGAAAAAAATCCCGGCAAGCATACCGTCTTGCTGATGGCACATTGCCAAAAACCTTCAGTCACGCCGGGACTTTTCGTTCGCGGGTGCTGCTTCTAACGTCGAAAACCACCTACAAAAACGCCCGGCCAAAGGACCGGGCGTTTTTCTTGGGCAGTCTTACTTATCGTCAGCTTTTGCCCGGAACATTAGCGGTTTCACCGCTTGTTCCTTCAACTTCTTCCTTCATGCGCTTGAGACCCAAGTGACGCACGTCGGTGCCGCGTACCAGGTAGATCACCAATTCCGAAATGTTGCGCGCGTGGTCGCCGATCCGCTCCAGCGAACGCAACACCCAAATGATGCTCAAGACCCGCGAGATAGAGCGTGGGTCTTCCATCATGTAGGTCGCCAGCTCACGCAGGGCGGTCTTGTATTCTCGGTCGATGATCTTGTCGTACTGCGCCACCGACAACGCCAGGTCGGCGTCGAAGCGGGCAAACGCGTCCAGTGCGTCGCGAACCATGTTGCGCACTTGGTCGCCGATGTGACGAACCTCGACGTAACCGCGCGGCGCTTCGCCTTCTTCGCACAATTGGATGGCACGACGGGCGATTTTGGTCGCTTCGTCGCCGATGCGCTCCAGGTCGATTACCGATTTGGAGATGCTGATGATCAGGCGCAAGTCAGACGCTGCCGGCTGACGACGGGCCAGAATGCGCAGGCATTCTTCGTCGATGTTGCGTTCCATCTGGTTGATCTGGTCGTCGATCTCGCGAACCTGCTGGGCCAGACCGGAGTCGGCTTCGATCAGCGCGGTGACCGCGTCGTTGACCTGCTTTTCCACCAACCCGCCCATGGCCAGGAGGTGGCTGCGCACTTCCTCAAGCTCGGCGTTGAACTGCGCGGAAATGTGGTGGGTAAGGCCTTCTTTGCTAATCATGTTGGCGTCCTTGGAGCGTCCGGTAAGGTGCGGTGGGCCGCAGCGTCAGTTCAGTGAGCAACCACAGGCTTCCCAGCCGTAACGACCGGTGATGTAGTCTTCGGTCTGCTTCTTCGCCGGATTGGTGAACAGGGTATCGGTGTCGCCGAATTCCACCAGTTTGCCCATGTACATGAACGCCGTGTAGTCGGAAACCCGCGCGGCTTGCTGCATGTTGTGGGTCACGATCACGATGGTGAATTTCGATTTCAGTTCGTAGATCAGCTCTTCGACTTTCAGCGTGGAGATCGGGTCGAGGTGCCGAGCACGGTTCATCGAGCAGCAGCACTTCCGGTTCCACGGCGATGGTGCGAGCGATGACCAGACGTTGCTGTTGACCACCGGACAGGCCGAGTGCCGACTCGTGCAGACGGTCTTTGACTTCGTCCCACAGGGCAGCGCCTTTCAATGCCCACTCGACGGCTTCGTCGAGTACACGCTTCTTGTTGATGCCCTGGATGCGCAAGCCGTAAACCACGTTTTCGTAGATGGTTTTCGGGAACGGGTTCGGCTTCTGGAACACCATGCCGACACGGCGACGCAGCTCGGCCACGTCTTCGCCTTTACGGTAGATGTTGCTGCCGTAGAGGTTGATCGCGCCTTCGACACGGCAGCCGTCAACCAGATCGTTCATGCGGTTGAAAGTACGCAGCAGCGTGGACTTGCCGCAGCCGGACGGGCCGATGAAGGCGGTCACGCGCTGTTTCGGGATGTTCATGCTGACGTCGTACAGCGCTTGTTTTTCGCCGTAGAACAGGCTCAGGCCCGGCACTTCAATGGCCACGGTTTCCTGCTCGAGGTTCAGGCTCTGTTTGTCGCGACCCAGTGCCGACATGTTTATGCCGTGGGTGTGTGCTTCGTGCTGCATGGGAGGCTCCCTGTGCTAACAAATTCGGTTCAGTGAGCTGCTGGCACCGAGGCCAGCAGCACTTTCAATTTTTGTGACGGCGATCAGCTGTCCAGCGCTTTAAATTTCTCGCGCAGGTGGTTACGGATGTACACCGCCGACAGGTTCAATGTCGCGATCACCAGCACCAGCAGCAGCGCCGTGGCGTACACCAGCGGCCGCGCGGCTTCGACGTTCGGGCTCTGGAAGCCGACGTCATAAATATGGAAGCCCAGGTGCATGATCTTCTGGTCCAGGTGCAGGTACGGATAGTTGCCATCCAGTGGCAGCGACGGTGCCAGTTTCACCACACCCACCAGCATCAGCGGCGCCACTTCACCGGCGGCGCGTGCCACGGCGAGGATCATGCCGGTCATCATCGCCGGGCTGGCCATCGGCAGCACGATCTTCCACAAGGTTTCTGCCTTGGTTGCGCCAAGGGCCAACGAGCCCTCACGCACAGTGCGAGGGATTCGCGCCAGGCCTTCTTCGGTGGCCACGATCACCACTGGCACCGCAAGCAACGCCAGGGTCAGCGAGGCCCACAGCAGGCCCGGCGTACCGAAGGTGGGTGCCGGCAAGGCTTCAGGGAAGAACAGCCGGTCAACCGAGCCACCCAGCACATAGACGAAGAAGCCCAGGCCGAACACGCCGTAGACGATCGCCGGTACACCGGCCAGGTTGTTCACGGCGATCCGGATAATCCGGGTCAACGTGTTCTGCTTGGCGTATTCACGCAGGTAAACCGCCGCCAGTACGCCGAACGGCGTCACGATCATCGCCATGATCAATGTCATCATCACGGTGCCGAAAATCGCCGGGAAAATCCCGCCTTCGGTGTTCGCTTCACGTGGGTCGTCGGACAGGAATTCCCAGACCTTGCTGAAGTAGAAGCCAATTTTGGTGGTAGTGCCCATGGCGTTCGGCTGGTAGGCGTGAACCACTTTGCCGATGCTGATTTCGATTTCCTTGCCGTTCGCGTCGCGGGCGGTGAGGCTGTCGCGATTGAACTGGGCGTGCAAGTCATTCAGACGGGCTTCAATGTCTTGATAACGTGCATTGAGCTCAGCGCGTTCGGCATCCATGTCCGCTTGCGCAGCGGCGTCGAGCTTGCCGGCCAGTTCCAGTTTGCGACCGTGCAAACGAATGCGTTCCAGACCCGAGTTGATCGCGCCGATGTCGACCTTTTCCAGGGTCTTGAGCTGTGCCGCGAGTTTATTCACGCGATCAACACGCGCTTGCAGCTCAGGCCAGCCCGCTTCGCCTTCAGCGATGACTTTGCCGTCCTGTTTGACGTTGACCAGGTAACCGTAGAAGTTGCCCCACTCGCGACGCTCGATGGTCATCAGCTCAGGCGGCGTCTTCTGATTGGTCAGCCACTCGCCGACGACCCAGGTGAAGTCGTTGCCGTTCAAGTCACGGTTGCCGACCTTGATCAGCTCCCGCGTCATGAACTCCGGGCCCTGATCGGGCACCGGCAGGCCAGCACTTTTCAGGCGCTCGCGTGGGACTTCTTCCTTCTGTACCACTTCACCAATGACCAGGTGATTGGCCTGGCCCGGTACGTCGTAGCTGGCGTGGATCAGGTCCGCCGGCCAGAAGTGCCCCAGACCGCGCACGGCAATCACGGCCAGCAGGCCAATGGTCATGATGACAGCGATGGACACCGCGCCACCGCTGATCCAGACGCCGGGGGCGCCGCTCTTGAACCATCCATTCAGGGAGTTCTGTTTCACAGACTTCTACCTTTGCTTAAAGCGACGAGTATTTCTTGCGCAGACGCTGACGAATCAGTTCTGCGAGGGTGTTCATGACGAAGGTGAACAACAGCAGCACCAGCGCCGAGAGGAACAGCACGCGGTAGTGGCTGCCGCCGACTTCCGACTCCGGCATTTCCACCGCGACGTTGGCGGCCAGTGTGCGCAGGCCTTCGAACAGGTTCATTTCCATGACCGGGGTGTTACCGGTGGCCATCAACACGATCATGGTTTCACCGACCGCACGCCCCATGCCGATCATCAGCGCCGAGAAAATACCCGGGCTGGCGGTGAGGATCACCACGCGCGTCATGGTCTGCCACGGCGTAGCACCGAGGGCCAGGGAGCCGAGGGTCAACCCGCGAGGCACGCTGAACACGGCGTCTTCGGCGATGGAGTAGATGTTCGGGATGACCGCGAAGCCCATGGCCAGGCCGACCACCAGTGCGTTGCGCTGGTCGTAGGTGATGCCCAGGTCGTGGGAGATCCACATGCGCATGTCGCCGCCGAAGAACCAGGTTTCCATGTACGGGCTCATGTACAGCGAGAGCCAGCCCACAAACAGGATCACCGGGATCAGAATCGCGCTTTCCCAGCCGTCCGGCACTTTGAGGCGGATCGACTCAGGCAGGCGACTGAAGACGAAGCCCGCCACCAGAATGCCGATCGGCAGGAGCATCAGCAGGCTGAAGATACCCGGTAAATGCCCTTCTACATACGGTGCGAGGAACAGGCCGGCGAAGAAACCGAGGATCACCGTCGGCATCGCTTCCATCAGCTCGATCACCGGCTTGACCTTGCGACGCAGGCTTGGTGCCATGAAGTACGCGGTGTAGATCGCAGCGGCGACGGCCAGTGGTGCGGCCAACAGCATCGCGTAAAACGCGGCCTTCAAAGTACCGAAGGTCAACGGAGACAAGCTCATCTTCGGTTCGAAGTCAGTGTTGGCGGCGGTCGATTGCCAGACGTATTTAGGTTCGTCGTAGTTCTCGTACCAGACCTTGCTCCACAGCGCGCTCCACGATACTTCCGGGTGCGGGTTGTCGAGCAACAGCGGCTGAATCTTGCCGCCCTCTTCGACGATGATGCGGTTGGCGCGTGGCGACAGACCGAAAAGGCCTTGGCCTTCCACGACCTGGTCCACCAGCAAGGTGCGGTGGGCGGTGCTGTGGAACACGCCGAGCTTGCCGGAGGCGTCGAGGGCAACGAAGCCTTTGCGACGCTCTTCAGCGCTGATTTCAACGATAGGCGTGGTGCCCATCTGGAAAGTACGGATCTGCTTCAGACGCAGCTCGCCATCGGGGTCGCGCGCCATGAACCACTGGGCCAGACCACCTTTGGAGTCGCCGAGGATCAGCGAAATACCGCCCACGAGTTGAGTACTGGCAGTGATTTGCGCTTCACCGTCTTCAAGCAACTTGTAGCGACCGTTGAGGCTCTTGTCGCGCAGGCTGAACACGTCGGCCTGGGCACGCCCGTTGATCACATACAGCCACTGCTGGCGCGGGTCGACGAAGATGTTCTTCACCGGCTCGTTCATCTGTGGCAGGTCGATGCGCTTCTGCTCGTTGGTGATTTCACCGGTCATCATGTTTTCTTCGCTGGTCAGCGACAAAACATTGAGTTGTGAACCGGTTGCGCCCACCAGCATCAGCGTCGAATCGTTGGCGTTGAGGCTGATGTGTTCCAGCGCGCCACCGGCTTCGTTCAGTGCAATCGGCGTCTCGCCGTACGGGTATTCAACCGCTGGCGTGATGGTTTTCTTGCCATCCGGGTAGCTGACTTTATAGGTGTGACGGAACACCAGTGCCTTACCGTCGGACAGGCCCACGGCGACCAACGGGTGACCTGGCTGGTCTTCACCGATGGACGTTACGCTGACACCGGCCGGGATCGGCAGATCGACGCGCTTGAGTTCAGCGCCATTGTCGATATCAAAGAACAGCGCCTGGCCCTTGTCGGAAACCCGCATGGCGACCTGGTTCTGTTCTTCGAGGGAGATCATCAACGGCTTGCCGGCATCTTGCATCCAGGCAGGCGTGATGGCGTCCTTGGTCGTCAGGTTGGCACCCTGGAACAGGGGCAAGACGACGTAGCCAAGGAAGAAGAAAATCAGCGTGATCGCGCCGAGGACAGCGAGGCCGCCAATCAGGACGTACCAACGTGTCAGGCGATCTTTGAGCGCGCGAATGCGACGCTTGCGTTGCAACTCAGGCGTATTGAAATCAATTCGCTTGGGGGGGATTATTAGTCATGGTGGAATTGGCCAGATCATTCATTCGCACACCCTAGCGATCCTGTATGACAGAAAGATGACAGCGCAGTGACGCGACAAATCCGCTGCCTGTGGGAACTGGCAGCAGACCGGGAATTTGGGGGGGGCCGGGTCACCTGCGTGGTAACCCTGAGCCGTTGTAGGAGCAGAGCTTGCTCGCGATAGCGGTCTTTCCAGTCACATCATTGCTGAATGTGTCGACGCCATCGCGGGCAAGCCTTGCTCCTACAGATCCGGGGCTAGCCCCGGATCAGGGTGTTACTTTTTTGCGACTTCAGCGCCGCCTTCCGACAGACCCAGGTCAGCCAGAGCTTTGGCTGCGACTTTGGCTGGCAGTGGGATGTAACCGTCTTTCACGACAACTTCCTGGCCCTGTTTGGACAGAACCAGTTTCACGAACTCGGCTTCCAGCGGGGCCAGAGGCTTGTTCGGAGCTTTGTTGACGTAAACGTAGAGGAAACGCGACAGCGGGTATTTGCCGTTCAGTGCGTTTTCTTCGGTGTCTTCGATGAAGTCAGTGCTGCCTTTCTTGGCCAGGGCCACAGTCTTCACGGAAGCAGTTTTGTAGCCGATGCCCGAGTAACCGATGCCGTTCAGCGAGGAGCTGATCGACTGTACGACCGAAGCCGAACCTGGTTGTTCGTTCACGTTTGGCTTGTAGTCGCCTTTGCACAGGGCTTCTTCTTTGAAGTAGCCGTAGGTGCCGGATACCGAGTTACGACCGAACAGTTGAACCGGCTTGTTGGCCAGGTCGCCGGTCACACCCAGGTCGCCCCAGGTTTTCACGTCGGTTTTAGCGCCGCACAGACGAGTGGACGAGAAGATCGCGTCGACTTGTTCCATGGTCAGGTGCTGGATCGGGTTGTCCTTGTGCACGAACACCGCCAGGGCGTCCACGGCAACCGGGATAGCGGTTGGCTTGTAGCCGTACTTCTGCTCGAAGGCAGCCAGTTCGGTGTCCTTCATCTTGCGGCTCATCGGGCCCAGGTTAGAGGTGCCTTCGGTCAGCGCAGGTGGCGCGGTGGCGGAGCCAGCGGCCTGAATCTGGATGTTTACGTTCGGGTATTCTTTCTTGTAGTTCTCAGCCCACAGGGTCATGAGGTTGGCCAGGGTATCGGAGCCGACGCTGGACAGGTTGCCCGACACACCAGTGGTCTTGGTGTAGCTCGGGATCGACGGGTCAACAGCGGCGAACGCGTTGGCAGTCGCAACGCCAGCAGCGACAAAAGTCATTGCCGCCATCAAACGCTTCAGTTTCATGCCTTACTCCTAGCAGATAGAGTTGTTAGTCGGGGCCAAGTATCAGCAGGCCGTGTGAACACTCTATGGCTGAAATATGACAATTGGATGAAAGGCCAGCATCTGAGTTTTAACTGGATGATTCGAGTTGTCCCCAATCGCGAGCAGGCTCGCTCCCACATTGGTTCTGTGGTCACCGAAGATCCACTGTGTGTGCGAGCTTGCTCGCGATGAGGCCAGTCCAGTCGATAAAAAAGTCGGCTTAACGCCCCTTCTTCCAAAGATACCCACCCACCAGAATCCCGACCCCGCAAATGATCGCCACATAATAGGCCGGCCCCATCGGGCTCTCCTTCAGCAGCAACGTCACCACCATCGGCGTCAAGCCACCGAAAATCGCGTAGGCCAGGTTGTACGAGAACGACAGCCCGCTGAAGCGCACCACCGCCGGGAAGGCTTTGACCATCACATACGGCACCGCGCCGATGGTGCCGACCAGCAGACCGGTCAGGGCATACATCGGGAACAACCAGTCCGGATGATTGAACAGGCTGTGATAGAAGGTCCACGAACTCATCAACAGCAAGGCGCTGCCAAACACAAACACCCGGCCTGCGCCGAAGCGGTCAGCCAAGGCGCCAGACGCCACACACCCAAGGCTCAGGAACACGATCGCCACGCTATTGGCTTGCAACGCAGTGGTCGGCGCGAAGTGGTAGACGGTCTGCAGCACGGTCGGGGTCATGAGGATGACCACGATGATGCCGGCGGACAGCAGCCAGGTCAGCAGCATGGAGATCAGGATCGCCCCACGATGGTCGCGCAACACCGCCCGCAGCGGCACTTCTTCAGCCAGCGCCTTGCGCAACTGCAGCTCGGCGAATACCGGGGTCTCGTGCAGCCAGCGGCGCAGGTACACCGAGAACAGGCCAAACACACCGCCCAGCAGGAACGGGATCCGCCAGGCGTAATCGGCCACTTCGCCCGGGGTATAAATGCTGTTAATGGCCGTGGCGACCAGGGAGCCCAGCAAAATGCCCGCCGTCAGGCCGCTGGTCAGGGTGCCGCAGGCGTAACCGATATGGCGCTGCGGTACGTGTTCGGAAACAAATACCCAGGCGCCTGGCACTTCACCACCAATCGCCGCGCCCTGAATGACCCGCATCAGCAGCAACAGGATCGGTGCCCACAGACCAATCTGCGCATAGGTCGGCAGCAGCCCCATGATCAGGGTCGGTACCGCCATCATGAAAATGCTCAGGGTGAACATTTTCTTGCGCCCCAGCAGGTCACCGAAATGCGCCATGACAATGCCGCCCAACGGCCGCGCCAGGTAGCCGGCGGCGAAAATGCCGAAGGTCTGCATCAAACGCAGCCACTCGGGCATGTCAGCGGGGAAGAACAGTTTGCCGACCACCGTGGCGAAGAACACAAAGATGATGAAGTCGTAGAACTCCAGCGCACCGCCCAGGGCAGACAGCGATAAAGTCTTGTAATCATTGCGGGTCAACGGTCGTGCGGGTTGAGCTGGCTGCGCGATGCTCGAAGGCGCTGTGGTCATGGCAAGGCTTCTCTTATAGTCGGATCTGCGACCTCAACAACGCTGGCCGAGGCTTGGACAGGTCCGGCACGATAGCAAATTGTTCGAAAAAGCACATAGAGGTGCGGTTTTGACCGCCAAAATGAGAACCGGACGGTCGTCTCGGAGTCTACCGACCGATATACTCGCGATCTGGCAACAATTTGAAAGGGTTGCTGTGCGAAGACGCTGCTGGCTCTACCAGTCGATTTCGCAGAGTTTCCCTTTAGGCGCCTTACGAAAAACGTGACGAACGTAGTATGTTCGGGGCTGAATCGTTTTTCTTGAAAGCGGCTATTCACCTGAAGTACCAATGAAGAGTCACGGGTCAGAGGCACCCCCGGCATGATAGAGCTCGAACAAGAAGATCCAATCCCGCAAGGCGACCTGGCCCTGCAAATCACCGCGCTTCCTCGCGAAACCAACGGCTTCGGCGATATTTTCGGCGGCTGGCTGGTGGCGCAGATGGATTTGGCCGGCACCGCCATGGCCAGCAAGGTTGCTGGTGGACGCGTTGCCACCGTTGCGATTGATCGTATGGCGTTCCTGGTTCCAGTGGCGGTGGGCGCTCAGCTCTCCTTTTATACCCAGGCCCTGGAAATCGGCCGCAGCTCGATCAAGATGATGGTCGAAGTCTGGAGCGACGACCCGCTGTCCAGTGAGTGGCGTAAAGTGACTGAAGCGGTGTTCGTGTTCGTCGCCATCGACGGCAGCGGCCGCACTCGCTCGGTTCCGCCCCGCGCGCGTTAAACGCTGCGGCGGTTTTGCGGTCCATTGCAGTCATTGTTCCCGATCGAGAGTTGTCCCATGAACACGCCCAACGTTGAAGCCGTGAAACTGGATGAACTGAACTGCTGGCGTATCCGCCACGGTCAGGCCGAATTGCTGGTCGCCCAGCAAGGTGCGCACATCCTCAGTTATCAATTGGCCGGCCAACCGCCGCTGATCTGGCTCAACGACGAGGCTGTGTTCAAGACCGGCAAAAGCATCCGCGCCGGCGTGCCGGTGTGCTGGCCGTGGTTCGGTAACCTTGCACGCAACCCGCAGAGCGTCCAGGCGATGCGCGTCAGCAGCGAGCCGCCCGCAGCCCACGGATTTGTCCGGGCGATGGATTGGGAACTGGGCGGCATCGAAACCGAGGGCGAAAGCCTGAAGGTGGAATTCCTGCTGCCCTACCCTGAAGGTGGCTTTGCGGAGTGGCCTCACCAGGTGGACTTGAAGCTGAGCATTCGCCTGGATGAGCAACTGCACATCAACCTGACCAGCCATAACCAGGGCACTGACACCGTCACCCTCAGCCAGGCACTGCACAGCTATTTCGCGGTCAGCGATGTGCGCAACGTGCAGGTCGAAGGCGTGGATGGCCTGAGTTACATCGAAACGCTGGAAGACTGGAAAACCAAGGAACAGCACGGTGATCTGCGCTTTACCGGCGAGACCGATCGCATTTACCTCGATACTCCGCCACTGCTGAGCATCGTCGACCCGGCCTGGGAACGTCGCATCGAGCTGACCAGCCAAAACTCGCGCAACGCAGTGATCTGGAATCCCTGGATTGAACGCGCGGCAGCGTTCAGCGACATGGCCGACGATGGCTGGCAGCGCATGTTGTGCATCGAGACAGCGAATGTGATGGATGATGTGGTGACACTGGCGCCGGGTGCCAGTCATACCCTCGGCGTGAGCATCGCTAGCAAATCCCTCTAACACTGCAAAACCAATGTGGGAGCGAGCTTGCTCGCGATGGCGATATAACAGGCAACATTGATGTTGGATGTTATGGCCTCATCGCGAGCAAGCTCGCTCCCACAGTTGATCGTTGTCAGGCTTACTGGCGCGTTACAAATCCGACTCTTTGACCACCCGCACTTTCGCCGCATCCAGCGCATACGCCGCGTCGGCCAGGTCGTTGTTGACCGTCTCGATCTTCAGCGTGCCGGTTACCCACAGCGGTGTGTAGATGTCATCCAGCTTCAGCCCCTTCGGATAACGCACCAGCACCAACTGATTGGGTGGCGGTGGCGGCACGTGGATGCAGGCGCCCGGGTACGGCACGAGGAAGAACAGCGTGCTGCGACCCTTGGCATCGGACTCCAGCGGCACCGGGTAACCACCGATACGGATGTTCTTGTCATTCATGGACGGCACGGTTTTGGTCGAATACATCACCGCCGGCAAGCCTTTGCTCTGTTTCATGCCACCCTTGGCGGTAAACGTGCCGTCGCCTTCCGGGGAGTTGTGGTCGATTTCGGGCATGGCCTCGAGGGCTTTCTGGTCCGACTTGGGCATCAGTTCGAGCCAGTCGGTTTCCGGCAGTTCGCCGGCATGGGCCAAACCACTGCCCAGAAAAGGAGAGTCAACAGAAGACGGCGCATTGAGGTGCTCGGTAAAGGAAGGGTGATAAGTCGCCGAGCATTCTAGCCCTCTCTGCGTGCGGCGCAGAGGGGCTTTGTCGCTTTGGATCAGTTCTTTTTGATCAGGCCGTAGATCACCAGCAACACCACGGCGCCGACCAGCGCACCAATGAAGCCCGCGCCTTGGCCGGCCTGATAGATGCCCAGAGCCTGGCCGCCGTAAGTGGCCGCCAGTGAACCGCCGATACCGAGCAGGATGGTCATGATCCAGCCCATGCTGTCATCGCCCGGTTTCAGGAACCGAGCCAGCAGGCCGACAATCAAGCCGATAAAGATGGTTCCGATAATTCCCATGGCATTTCCCTCTGAATGATTTGGATATGCCCAAAGCCTAGTCAGACTTTGGCATCCTGCCATGAGAGAACGGCGGCCCCTGAATGGTTCCGCCGCGGCCACATGAAACTATTCGGCGATGAGCGCTTCGACCTTGAGGATCTGTGCCGCCAGCGTCTCGCGGTCCGCACAGCGCAGGTTGGCGTGACCGACCTTGCGACCGGTCTTGAACGCCTTGCCGTAGTGGTGCAGATGGCAATCGGCAATCGCGATCACCTTCTCAACCGGTGGTACAACGCCGATGAAGTTGAGCATCGCGCTCTCACCGATTTTGGCCGTCGAACCCAGCGGCAGGCCGGCAACGGCCCGCAGATGGTTTTCGAACTGGCTGCACTCGGCGCCTTCAGTGGTCCAGTGCCCGGAGTTGTGTACGCGCGGGGCAATTTCGTTGGCCTTGAGGCCACCGTCGACTTCAAAGAATTCGAACGCCATCACGCCGACATAATCCAACTGTTTGAGCACGCGGCTGGAGTAGTCTTCAGCCAAGGCTTGCAGCGCGTGGTCGGTGCTGGCCACGGACAGTTTGAGGATGCCGCTGTCGTGGGTGTTGTGAACCAGCGGGTAGAACCTGGTTTCACCATCGCGGGCACGCACAGCGATCAGCGAGACTTCGCCGGTGAACGGCACGAAGCCTTCCAGCAGGCAAGCAACGCTGCCAAGTTCCGCGAACGTGCCGACAACGTCTTCAGGTTTGCGCAGGACTTTCTGGCCCTTGCCGTCGTAACCCAGGGTGCGGGTTTTCAGCACGGCAGGCAGGCCGATGGAGGCCACGGCGGCGTCCAGGTCGGCTTGCGACTGAATGTCGGCGAACGCCGGGGTTGGAATCCCCAGGTCCTTGAACATGCTCTTCTCGAACCAGCGATCCCGCGCAATGCGCAGGGCTTCGGCGCTTGGGTAGACCGGGACGAATTGCGACAGGAACGCCACGGTTTCAGCCGGGACGCTTTCAAACTCGAAGGTCACCAGATCGACTTCATCGGCCAGCTGACGCAGGTGGTCCTGGTCGCCGTAATCGGCTCGCAGGTGTTCGCCCAACGCGGCTGCGCAAGCATCCGGCGCGGGGTCCAGGAAAGCGAAATTCATACCCAGCGGGGTGCCCGCCAGCGCCAACATGCGACCCAACTGGCCGCCACCGATTACACCGATCTTCATCGTCAACAACCTCAGGCGATGCGTGGGTCTGGATTGTCCAGGACGCTGTCTGTCTGTTCAGCACGGAACGTTTTCAGCACGTCGTGGAACTGCGGGTGCTTGGCGCCCAGGATACTCGCCGACAGCAGCGCGGCGTTGATCGCGCCAGCTTTGCCGATGGCCAGGGTCGCCACCGGGATACCCGCTGGCATCTGCACGATGGAGAGCAGCGAATCGACGCCCGAAAGCATCGCCGACTGCACCGGCACGCCCAGCACCGGCAGGTGGGTCTTGGCCGCACACATGCCTGGCAAGTGGGCCGCGCCACCGGCACCGGCGATAATCACCTCGATGCCACGGGCCTCGGCCTCTTCGGCGTACTGGAACAGCAGGTCCGGGGTGCGGTGGGCAGAGACCACTTTCACCTCGTAAGGAATGCCGAGCTTTTCCAGCATATCGGCGGTGTGGCTAAGGGTGGACCAATCGGACTTGGAGCCCATGATCACGCCAACCAGTGCACTCATCGTCGTGCCTCTTTTCTCTGGGCGCCCGCAGGCGCGTCAAAAAACAACAAGCCACGCAAAATGCGTGGCTTGATGTACGAATTATGGCCGGGCGAACCGGCCGAAGGCCGCGCAGTATACCGCAATGACGCAGATAAACAGCCCCTGTTACGACCATCTGTCATACGGCGCAAAAGCCCGGTTTTATTGACTTTCAGGTCAGCAGACAGACTTGCCATAAACCCCGCCCCCCCTGTAGGAGCACAGCTTGCTGGCGATGGCGTCCTGTAAGTCGCCATCGCCAGCAAGCTGTGCTCCTACAAAGGCATCGTTAGCTGGTTGTCCCTTGGGCTGCGCCACCTTCAAGCTTGCGCCACAACAATCGCACGTTGGCCTTGCGCACCAAGGCGCAACGGTACAGGCGAATCTCCAGTGGTACATGCCATTGCGGGCCGCCGCAGACCACCAGTTCGCCGCGAGCCAGTTCGGCGCGCACGCTGAGTTGCGGCACCCAGGCAATGCCCAGTCCTTCCAGCGCCATGCTTTTCAGGCTGTCGGCCATGGCCGTTTCGTAGATCGTGGTAAACCGCAGCGCCCGTTGGCGTAGCAGCATGTTGACCGAGCGACCGAGAAAGGCGCCGGCGCTGTAGGCCAACAGCGGCACACTGCCCTCGCCTTCCAGGTCGAACAGCGGTTTGCCGTCCGCATCGGCCGCGCACACCGGGAGCATCTCAGTGTGACCCAGGTGCAGGGATGGAAAGATCTCCGGGTCCATCTGCAAGGCAGCGTCGGGGTCATAGAACGCCAGCATCAAATCGCAGCCACCTTCACGCAATGCGTGCACTGCGTCGCCAACGTTGGTCGCCACCAATCGCGTGGCGATGTTCAGCCCCTCATTGCGCAATTGCGCGATCCAGCGCGGAAAGAAACCCAGCGCCAGGGAGTGAGCGGCGGCGACCTGCATCACCTCGCCCTGCCCACCTTCCAGGTGATGAAGATGGCGCAGCACTTCGCCCAGTTGTTCGACCACGGTCCGCGCGGTCACCAGAAACAATTGCCCCGCCGCCGTCAGCTCGACGGGCGTGCGCGAGCGATTGACCAGTTGCAGCCCCAGCGCGGCTTCAAGGCTGCGGATTCGCCGGCTGAACGCCGGTTGTGTCACGAAGCGTCGTTCCGCAGCCTGGGAGAAGCTGCGGGTGGCGGCCAGGGCGCTGAAGTCCTCCAGCCATTTACTTTCAAGGTTCATCACGCCCTCCCGGACACGCACCAATTTAGGTCACACGCTCGCCGCACACGCGGCGTCACATGGGCATTATGCCGAATGTGCATAGGCTAGTGTTTAACAGCATTGGCCCAAAATTCTCCACAAGCCTAGCATTTGCAGTGTTCCGGCACAGACCGGGTCCATATCGAGATGATTTCTATCATGTCCTCCGCTGCATCTTTCCGCACAGAAAAAGACCTGCTTGGCGTACTCGAAGTACCTGCTCAAGCGTATTACGGCATCCAGACCCTGCGAGCGGTGAACAACTTCCGCCTCTCGGGCGTTCCGATTTCGCATTACCCGAAGCTGGTTGTCGGCCTGGCCATGGTCAAACAGGCCGCCGCTGACGCCAACCGCGAACTGGGTCACCTGAGCGAAGCCAAGCACGCTGCCATCAGCGAAGCCTGTGCACGTTTGATCCGCGGCGATTTCCACGAAGAGTTCGTGGTCGACATGATTCAAGGCGGCGCTGGCACTTCAACCAACATGAATGCCAACGAAGTCATCGCCAACATCGCGCTGGAGGCCATGGGTCACCAGAAGGGCGAGTACCAATACCTGCACCCGAACAACGACGTGAACATGGCGCAGTCGACCAACGACGCCTACCCGACCGCGATCCGCCTGGGTCTGTTGTTGGGTCACGACGCATTGCTGGCCAGCCTCGACAGCCTGATCCAGTCGTTCGCCGCCAAAGGTGAAGAATTCAGCCACGTTCTGAAGATGGGTCGTACCCAGCTGCAAGACGCCGTGCCGATGACCCTGGGCCAGGAATTCCGTGCCTTCGCCACGACCCTGGGCGAAGACCTGGCGCGCCTTAAAACGCTGGCGCCTGAACTGCTGACCGAAGTGAACCTGGGCGGTACTGCGATCGGTACCGGCATCAACGCCGACCCGCGTTACCAGCACCTGGCCGTTCAGCGCCTGGCACTGATCAGCGGTCAACCGCTGGTACCGGCCGCCGACCTGATCGAAGCCACGTCCGACATGGGCGCCTTCGTACTGTTCTCCGGCATGCTCAAGCGCACCGCGGTCAAACTGTCGAAGATCTGCAACGACCTGCGTCTGCTGTCCAGCGGCCCACGCACCGGCATCAACGAAATCAACCTGCCGGCGCGTCAGCCAGGCAGCTCGATCATGCCAGGCAAGGTCAACCCGGTTATCCCGGAAGCGGTCAACCAAGTGGCGTTCCAGATCATCGGCAACGACCTGGCCCTGACCATCGCGGCCGAAGGCGGCCAACTGCAACTGAACGTGATGGAGCCGCTGATCGCCTTCAAGATCTTCGACTCGATCCGTCTGCTGCAACGCGCCATGGACATGCTGCGCGAGCACTGCATCACCGGCATCACGGCCAACGAAGAACGTTGCCGCGAACTGGTCGAGCACTCGATCGGCCTGGTGACTGCGCTGAACCCGTACATCGGCTATGAAAACGCCACCCGTATCGCCCGTATCGCCCTCGAAAGCGGCCGTGGCGTACTGGAACTGGTGCGCGAAGAGGGCTTGCTCGACGACGCCATGCTCGCCGACATCCTGCGCCCGGAAAACATGATTGCTCCGCGTCTGGTTCCGCTTAAAGCCTGAACCGAAGCGTTACTTGTAGCACCGCTCACCAGGTCGAGGGACTAGACACCTCTCACCTTTTGAGGGCTTGGGGATTTAATCCCCAGGCCCTTTTTTTGATTTTTTTGCGGACGCGTCACTTCTGTAGGAGCACGGCTTGCCGGCGAAGGCGCCCTCACTATCGCCATCGCCGGCAAGCCGTGCGCCTACAGGAAAGCCACCTCGTTTACCGCTTGCACCATAATCGGGCAGACGGACGGCACACTCATCGGTATAGTGCCGCCCCTCTTCGCGTGAGCGGTCGTCGGTAACGAGGCCCAAACCCATGCGAAACCCGAACTAATAACAAACCTGCAATAAAGGACCGGGACGAAAACGCGCCTCATCTGTTGTGCCACGCGCACAGCGATGTAACGCGATGTTGCTTCCTGTCCGGCATTTGCCTACACAAAAAACAGCGAGGAATAATCCATGCTCGAAGTCATTAACGACTTCCTCTCAGGGAAAGTACTGATCGTGCTCATTGTCGGGCTCGGTAGCTACTTCACGATCCGCTCGCGTTTCGTTCAATTGCGTCACTTCTTCCACATGTTCGCGGTGTTCCGCGACAGCCTCAAAAGCAGCGCCGGGCAACTCAGCTCGTTCCAGGCCCTGATGCTCAGCCTCGCCGGCCGCGTCGGCGCAGGCAACATTGCCGGTGTCGGCATTGCCGTGACCCTGGGTGGCCCCGGTGCGGTGTTCTGGATGTGGGTGACCGCGCTGGTCGGCATGTCCAGCAGCTTCTTCGAATGTTCCCTCGGCCAGCTCTACAAGCGCTGCGACTCCGACGGCACCTACCGTGGCGGCCCGTCCTACTACATTCAGCATGGCCTGCAAAAACGCTGGTTGGGCATGATCATGGCGTTCCTGTTGCTGGTGACCTTCGGGTTTGCCTTCAACGGCCTGCAATCCCACGCCGTGACTCATTCGCTGAACAACGCATTCGGCTTCGACACCACTTACACCGGCATTGCGCTGGCCGTTTTGCTGGGGCTGGTGTTCGTCGGCGGGATCAAACGCATCGCCAAGGTCGCCGACTTGCTGGTACCGGTGAAAACCCTGGTCTACATCGGCGTGACTATCTATGTGATCGTGCTGCAATTCGATCAAGTACCCGGCATGTTGATCACCATTGTCAAAAGCGCTTTCGGTCTCGACCAGGCGTTTGGCGGCCTGATCGGCAGCGCCATCGTCATGGGCGTGAAGCGTGGCGTGTTCGCCAACGAAGCGGGCCTGGGCAGTGCGCCGAACGTGGCCGCCGTGGCCTCGGTCGAGCACCCGGTGGCACAAGGCGTGGTCCAGGCGTTCAGCGTGTTCCTCGACACCTTCGTGATCTGCACCTGCACCGCGTTGCTGATCCTGCTCTCGGGTTTCTACACCCCGGGCTTCGAAGGCGATGGCATTGCCCTGACCCAGAACTCGCTGGCCGCCGTCGTCGGTGACTGGGGCCGGATTTTCATCTCCGTGGCCTTGTCGTTGTTCGTGTTCACCTCGATCCTCTACAACTACTACCTGGGCGAGAGCAACCTGCGCTTTTTGATCGGTGAAAACCGCAAGGCACTGATTGGCTATCGTGCATTGGTGTTGGCGTTGATCTTCTGGGGCGCCATCGAAAACCTGGGCACGGTGTTCGCCTTCGCCGACATCACCATGACGATGCTCGCGTTCGTGAACCTGATCGCGTTGTTCCTGCTGTTCAAGGTCGGCATGCGCATCCTGCGTGACTATGACGACCAGCGTGCTGCCGGGATCAAGACGCCAGTGTTCGATTCGAGCAAATTCGCCGACCTGGACCTCGACCTGAAAGCCTGGCCAGCCAACCCGCCAGCGCCAGCGCCGACAGCAACAACCGAGCCGCAAGGCGTACTCGCAGCGCAACGCTGACCGGTAAAAAAACCGGGCGCATCCCCTGCGCCCGACGTGACACAACGTGCGACCGGCGTCATGCTCGGTCGTATGTTGTTTGGGTGCTGAGCCGGCCAGACCGCGTCGCGGCCTTCGCGAGCAGGCTCACTCCCACACCGTTACCGTTTTCGGAGAACCGCCATGAATTCCTCGACCTACCCTGCCGCCCAACACGTCATGGTGCTCTACACCGGTGGCACCATCGGTATGCAAGCCAGCGCCCACGGCCTTGCCCCGGCGTCCGGTTTCGAAGCGCGGATGCGTGAATACCTGCACAGCCAGCCTGAGCTGGTGGTGCCGCAGTGGCGCTTTCGCGAGATGTCGCCGCTGATCGACAGCGCCAACATGACTCCCGCGTATTGGCAGCAGCTGCGCGAAGCCGTGGTGGAGGCAGTGGATGTGCTGGGCTGTGACAGCGTGCTGATCCTGCACGGCACCGACACCCTCGCGTACAGTGCGGCGGCCATGAGTTTTCAGCTGCTCGGCCTGCATGCCCGCGTGTGCTTTACCGGCTCGATGCTGCCAGCCGGTGTGACCGACAGCGATGCCTGGGAAAACCTCAGCGGTGCGCTGGTTGCCCTCGGTCATGGCCTGGCACCGGGCGTTCATCTGTACTTCCATGGCGAACTGCTGGACCCGACCCGATGCGCGAAGGTGCGTAGTTTCGGGCGTCATCCGTTCAAGCGGCTGGCGCGTCAGGGTGGCGGTGAGAAGGCTTCTTCCATACCGGCGCCGCTGACCTACAACCACCCCAAGCAATTGGCGAAAGTCGCTGTGCTGCCGCTGTTCCCCGGCATCGGCGCCGAGATACTGGACGGCCTGCTCGACAGCGGCATTCAAGGCCTGGTGCTGGAGTGCTACGGCAGCGGCACCGGGCCGAGCGACAATCCAGAGTTCCTCGCCAGCCTGGAACGGGCGCGGGACAAGGGTGTTGTGGTTGTAGCCGTCACCCAATGCCATGAAGGTGGCGTCGAGCTGGATGTTTACGAGGCTGGCAGTCGGTTGCGTGGTGTGGGTGTGCTTTCAGGTGGCGGCATGACCCGTGAAGCGGCGTTCGGCAAGTTGCATGGCTTACTGGGTGCCGGGCTCGACACCGCTGAAGTGCGGCGCCTTGTAGAACTCGACCTCTGCGGCGAACTCATCTGACACCACACACCCTGTAGGAGCCGAGCTTGCTCGCGATAGCGGTATGTCAGTCACCATTGAACTCGACTGAAATACCGCTATCGCGAGCAAGCTCGGCTCCTACAGGTCCTTCGCTCGGCATATAACTTGCTGCGTTCCAGCCATTCCACGGCTGGACGCCCCCCATGCTCCACTCCCACCTCACCACCCTCAACGCTGTCTCTCTGGTGCTCAACACCTTCAAGGCCGAAGGCCTTTCCAGCGAGGCATTACTGGCCGGCAGCGGTATCAGTGCGGCAGACCTGAGTCGGGCGGACACGCGTATCACGACCAACCAAGAGATGCTGGTGTGCGCCAATGCTGTCGCGTTACGCCACGACATTGGCCTGGAGCTGGGCCGGCGAATGCACGTTTCGTCCTACGGCATGCTCGGGTACGCCTTACTCACCAGCGCCACTTTAGGTGACGCCTTGCAACTGGCACTGCACTATCCGGCGCTGCTGGGAACGCTGTTCGAACTGAGCCTGGAAGAAGATAACGAACGCATCTGGCTCACCGCTGGCGACTATCGGGAAAACCCGGCACTGGCACCGTTCAATGTCGAATTTTGCCTGGTGTCGATGAAAGTCACCTGCGAAGACTTGCTCGGCCGACCTTTGCCGCTACTGGGTGCACGCTTCGAGTACTTGGCACCGGACTATCAGGCACGCTACACCGAACGTTTCGACTGCCCCTTGCAGTTCGACGCCGCGTCCAACGCCTTTGCTTTCGACAAAAGCTGGCTGGATCACCCCCTGCCGCTGGCCGACGCCATTACCCACCAGGCCATGGCCGAACGCTGCCGCAAGCAAAACACCGAATTCACCGGGCGTCAGGCCTGGCTGGGGCGTATCCGCCAACTCCTCGCCACCCAGTTGAGCGCGGCGCCGGGCCTGGACGGTCTGGCCGAACAGTTGAACTGTTCAGCGCGCACCTTGCGTCGACATCTCAAGGACCTGGGATGCAGCTATCAGGAACTGCTCGATGAGCTGCGGTTCGAACAGGCCAAGCGAATGCTCTGCGAGGATCAACTACCGATCTACCGGATTGCCGAGGCATTGGGGTTCAGCGAGACCGCGAGTTTCCGCCATGCGTTTGTGCGCTGGAGCGGCGTGGCGCCGAGTCAGTTCAGGCCACACCGATAACCCCTGTGGGAGCGGGCTTGCCCGCGAAGAGGCCAGTACATTCGACGCATTTCCATTGACTGGACCACCGCTTTCGCGGGCAAGCCCGCTCCCACAGGTTTGGCATTCCAAGCCCAATGTTGAAGCGTCGTCGCGCCATTAAGGGGCGAATTTCGGTCAAACCTTTTGGCCATATTTATCCCCTTTTGGCCTTTCCTGCCGTTCTCTCAAACCCCGCCTCCCGCAAGACTGTGATCAACCGAATCAGCCTGCGGAGAACAAGAAAATGCTGACGATCTACTCAGACGATCACCACCTTCACCATGGCCGTTGCGAATTGATCGACGGGCAACTCAAGCCGTGCTTTGAGATGCCGTCGCGCGCCGACCATGTGTTGCAACGCGTGAAAAAGCAGAATCTGGGCCCGGTCGAAGCACCCCAAGATTTCGGCCTTGAGCCGATCGCGCGCATTCACAGTCGCGACTACCTCGATTTTTTCAAAGGTGCCTGGGCACGCTGGACCGAATTCAACACCGACGGCGACTTGCTGCCCTACACCTGGCCGGCCCGAACCCTGCGCCGGATCATCCCCACCAGCCTGCACGGCCAGCTCGGTTATTACAGCTTCGACGGCGGCGCACCGATCACGGCCGGTACCTGGCAAGCGGCGTACAGCGCAGCGCAAGTGGCGTTGACCGCTCAAGCCGAAATCCAGCGTGGAGCGCGCAGTGCCTTCGCGCTGTGCCGCCCACCGGGACATCACGCTGCCAGCGATTTGATGGGTGGTTATTGCTACCTCAACAACGCCGCCATCGCCGCTCAAGCGTTCCTCGATCAGGGCCACAAGAAGGTCGCGATCCTCGACGTCGATTACCATCACGGCAACGGTACCCAATCGATTTTCTACGGGCGCAGCGACGTGCTGTTCGCCTCGATTCACGGCCACCCGGAAGCGGAATTTCCATTCTTCCTCGGCTATGAAGACGAATTCGGCGAAGGCCCGGGGGAAGGCTTCAACTTCAACTACCCGTTGCCCGCCGGCAGCGGCTGGGACACCTGGAGCGCAGCCCTGGATCAGGCCTGCCAAGAGATCGAAAAGTACGGCGCTGACATTGTCGTGGTTTCCCTGGGCGTCGATACGTTCAAGGACGACCCCATCTCCCAATTCAAACTCGACAGCCCGGATTACCTGGCCATGGGCGAGCGCATCGCGCGCCTCGGCAAGCCGACTCTGTTCGTGATGGAAGGCGGTTACGCGGTAGAAGAAATCGGCATCAATGCCGTCAACGTTCTCGAAGGTTTTGAAAGCGCCCACTGAGGAATTAGAACAATGAACAGACTCAAGCGTTTTATCATCCCCACTCTGTGCGCCACGGTGCTCAGCGGTGCGGTTCATGCTGAAGAACGAACGTTGCGCGTCTACAACTGGTTCGACTACATCACCCCCAAGGCGCTGGAAGACTTCAAGGCACAGAACACCCAGACCAAACTGGTCTACGACATTTTCGACACCAACGAAGCACTGGAGGCCAAGCTGCTGACCGGCAACTCCGGCTATGACGTCGTGGTGCCGTCCAACGTGTTCCTCGCCAAGCAGATCGAAGCCGGTGTGTTCCAGCCAGTGGATCGCAGCAAGTTGCCGAACTGGAACCACCTCGATCCGAAGCTGATGAAGCTGATTGAGGCCAACGATCCGGGCAACAAGTTCGCCGTGCCGTACATGTACGGCACCATCCTGATCGGTTTCAACCCGGACAAGGTCAAGGCTGCACTGGGCGCCGACGCGCCGGTGGACAGCTGGGATCTGATCTTCAAGGAAGAGAACATCAGCAAGCTCAAGCAATGCGGCGTCGCCCTGCTCGACTCACCGTCGGAGATCCTGCCGCTGGCCCTGCAACACCTTGGCCTCGACCCGAACAGCAAGAAGCCGGCGGACTACGACAAGGCTGAAGCGCTGCTGATGAAGATCCGCCCGTACATCACCTACTTCCACTCCTCGAAGTACATGGCCGATATCGCCAACGGTGACATCTGCGTCGCGGTCGGTTATTCCGGCAGCTTCTCCCAGGCCGCCAACCGCGCCAAGGAAGCCAAGAACGGCGTGATCGTCGACATGCGCCTGCCAAAGAAGGCGCGCCGATCTGGTTCGACATGCTCGCCATCCCCAAAGGTGCGAAGAATCCGGAAGACGCCTACACCTTCATCAACTACTTGCTGCAGCCGCAAGTGATTGCGCCGGTCAGCGACTTCGTCGGCTACCCGAACCCGAACAAGGACGCCACGGAATTGGTCGACCCGGCGATTCGCAACAATCCGAACCTGTACCCGACCGAAACGGCGATGAGCACGCTGTACACCCTGCAACCCCTGCCGCGTGATGCCGAACGTGCGCGGACACGGGCCTGGACCAAGATCAAGTCAGGCACCTGACACATTGATGAAATGGAAGACCCGCCAATAAGCGGGTCTTTTTTTGCCTGCAATAACTATCTACCACCTTTCACCTTCGACAGCCCTCTACCTTGCCCCGATACAACGCGGCCCAGTGGCCCGCGTCCTCATCGGCACAAAGGAATTGGCCATGCCCGACACCTCGTCCACCCGCCCCGAAGATGTATTGACCCAACTGGTCACTGGCCCCTCGCTCAGGGAAGTGGCGTCGAACGCACTGCGCACCGTGCTCGACGCCGCGTACCCAAGCCTTGATATCGACCCGGTCCAGGCCATGGTCGTGACGCCAACCTGGACGGTCAGCGGCGACCAGGTCACGTCCGGCCCACATCGATACGAGTCACTGACCGACGCACTGGTGCGGCTCACGCTGTCGGCGCAGACCGCGACCTACATCGACGGGGAACACTTCCTGACCCTGCAACCAGGGGTGGAATCGGCGATCCAGTTGCCCGTCAAGATCGACGACATTGGCCGGTTGATCAACAAATTGATCCCGCTACTGTTCGTGTCCTATCAAGAGCAGCAGCTTGATTACTGGAAC
This sequence comes from Pseudomonas sp. S2_F03, assembly GCF_054668335.1. Lineage (NCBI taxonomy): Bacteria > Pseudomonadati > Pseudomonadota > Gammaproteobacteria > Pseudomonadales > Pseudomonadaceae > Pseudomonas > Pseudomonas sp. S2_F03. Next base: position 2,891,495 of record NZ_CP162759.1, read on the forward strand.
CAGCCAACAGAAGACGAAACACCACGCTGGCATCAACTTTCAGGCTCACTGCGCAACCTCTGGAACATCGAGCAGGTTTCAGACTGGGATGAGGATGAAAAGGCCATGGCGCTCGCCTTGTTCAACAACCCGGATAAAACCAGCCGAAACCGCAACGACGCCTATACATCGAGGGCCTGCCTGATCGACATCGATGAGCCGGACAAACATCTGTGGGTACTGGATGTGGCCGTGCTGGTGGGTACGCTGGGTACGCGCACGCTGGTGATCAGCCACTCGATCACCGAGGGCTTCAAGCGTTACGACTCACTGCAAGCATTCAGTGAAACGTTGTCCGCACGCGTTGCATCCACATCGGGTTCGCGTACTTTTCAATGGCGTTTGTATGAACCCACTGGCCACTTTTTCGACCATCAAGCCTGTGCGCTGATTGCTCTCGAAGTCGCCGCTATCGGCCAGCTTCAAGGCACCATCACCAACGGTGGTCTTGCGCATCAAGCCATGACGGCTGCCAGAAACCGCAAAAACGTTGACGAAGGGCGCTTCAGCCGGATCGAGCGCTTGCTGCCTGAGTGGCTGCTCAGTGCTCAACCGGCGGACCTGACCTGCTATAGCCGACACTTGATGGACCTGGCTCAACTTCGGGAGCAACACGGCGGCAAATCCTTTCTGGATGACATTCCACCGCTCCCGGTATTTACGCTGCAAGCACTGAAAGACCAGGTGCTGAAAGATCACCCGGAGGCGACGGACGCCAGGCTCGAAACGATCGAACTCAGCATTACCAGCCAAGTGATCCTGAGCGCCATCGCGGTACCGGGAAAAACCGAAACCGTCACCCTGTCGTTGATCGATCTGGCCCTGCAGAACCTGATTGCCGTGCCGTTGGGCAACAAGACCGTGCGCCGTACCGATGGCAGCGCCGTTGAGTCCTGGATGACACCGGACTACCTGGAAAAGCTGGTCACCGAGGTCGACATCGGTGAAACCTATCCCGCGCTGATCAAGCAAAAACTACTCGGTGACGCGAAGGAAACACAACGTCGGCAAAACCTGTTCGCCAGCCATCTGCGCATCCAGCTGCCACTTCAGGCGCTGCAGCACAAAATTCGTGGTGAAGCAGGCATCGATGATCAGGGGTACCGATTCGTGGTCGCGGCGATGCAGGAAAAGCCCGGCGACCGCTTTGTGGACGGCCAGGAAATCATCATTCGTCCGCTGGCGTTCATTCCGGGGGGGCGCACGGGCAACAAGGCTGACGAGGTTGCCAACATGTTCGTCATCGGCCCACGTCTCGCCGACAAGGGGCCCTGCCTGCTCTTTCGTCCGCTGCTTGATCCCCCGCTGTTGCAATATCCCCGCGAAACCAACCTGCTGTATGCAATCAAACATAACCAGACGCTTCGCCAATCCGTGCTGGCCTGGTTGCCGGACGATGTGCGCTTCAACTACTCACAGTACGTATTTCCCGGCCAGTTGCCTTCCGTCTGGACACTGTCGCAATGGCTGGTTGATCCAGCATCGGTCCTCGGCATGATGAGGGCCGTCAGGTTGGCGGCAGTGCCACTGGCGCCACTCTCCCTGTCAGCCGTGTTCACCGCCAATGCCAACGCGATGATCACCCTGGCAGACCGGCAGTCGGTCTCCAATGCACAAAGTCGTTGGCAGACCCTCAAGCAAGGGGCGTGGGTGCTATTCAACATTGCACTGCCATTTCTGGGCAAAACGGCTGCCAGTGCGGCCTGGATCTGGCAAATCATGAGCGACCTGGATCAAGCAAATGAAGCCAGCCAGAAAGGTGACAGTGGCGATGCATGGACGGCATTGACCGACCTGTTCCTGTCATTGGGTATGGTCCTGGCCCATTACGCCGCGACGCGCCACACGACAAGTCGCGCCATTGAAAAGCAGGCTTTGACGCTGAAGCAACAGCCCATACCAAGGCCGACAATCACCGTGATCCGGCTACCCGATATCACCGCTCAGCGGCTGCCAGCGAATCACAAGTCCAGCGTTTACACCCAAGGCGCCCTGGCGCGAACGAGCCTGGTGACCCTGCTGGACGGGCTGTCCATTGCAAAACCTGAAGGCCTTTCAGCCCCCTCGACCCAAATCGGCCCCCATCGTTTTTTGAGCCCGTTCAACCAAAAATGGTACGCACAGGTTGGCCAGCGCTGGTTCGAAGTCATGGTCGACGACAACGAATTCGTGCAAATCATCGATACCCGTCAGTCCCCATCAGGGACTGGCCCCCTGCTGACCCGTACCGCGACGGGACAGTGGGTCGTCGACACACGTCTGAGGTTGCGCGGCGGAGGCCGTAGCCGAAAAGCGCTGATGCAGGAAAATACCCGGCGAAAAAACGAATTGCGAAAGCAGCTGGAAACCTTCGATTCGAACAAAGCGGTATTGAGGACTGCACTCGAAACCGCAGAGAAAGCGGCTGTCTCTCTCCCTGCGGGAATCGATGATCCCAATGGACGCAGACTGATAGAAACACTGGAAAAACAGATCGCCGTCTACGGCGTCTACATTGAACAGCTCAAGGCATTCAACGCACTGGAGTCCATCATCAACTACCGCGCGGTCCTGGTCAGTTGCCTGGATCAACAGTTGTTGCTGACGCAGATGTGGTTCCATCGACAAAACACGGTGTTTGGCACCTGCATGCGTCGCTCATTGGCCCTGCTTGACGCAGAGCCAATGAACGAATCCACCCTGACACGACACCAGACTCATCAACAGACCAGCGACCTGACCCAGAGGTTTATCGACAAAATCGAATTTGCCCAGGCCCGGATCGACGAGTTGAAACGGCTGGGCAGAGAAGCCACCGAAACCGCCAGGGAATACACGCGAGGACTACCCAGCTTCGACCTGCACGACCTGAAGCTGTTTCAGGTCAGCCTCGCTCAAGAGCTCTGTCTTAATGACACCGGCACAGTCACCACCGAACCTGCCCGTCGGGCACTGGCAAGCCTTGTCGAAGACGCGGGCCTCACCATCCAGTCGTCGCTGGACCTCGCCAAGGAAAATCCCCTGTCGCTACCCGAACGGATTGAGGGCTTCAGCGATCTGGTGGAGCAGTTCGCAACCATCGACCAACGTATTCTCGACTTGCCCGACGAGTACCCCGGGCAATTGCTGCAACCGTCTGTGGACCTGATGCGTCAGCGTATCGAAGCGTTCAATGAACGCGCCGTGAATCACCTGTCGGGGTTGCTGCTTGAACGCAAGACCCTCGAACCGGTGCCTGGCCCATCGCGACCGGCTATGGCCCCGCATCGCCTCATCAAAACGCGTTTCAAAGGCGCCGTCGTCGGCAAGTCACGAACGCGCGCAAACTCTACCGACACCGATCTGGTCGACGTGACCTCCCCACTCACCGGGAAAGTGATCGCTACATTCCATGAGAAAACGCCCGGTGTCTGGGTCGAGCATGAGTCGGTAAAAACGGCCGTACCCCCCGTCATACCTCCAACGCTGACGGTCAGCGTGCAAAACGGTGAATCGTTACTGACACAGCTGGAATCTTTCATCCGACGTACCGAGGCCCACTCAAAAGCCGATCGACGTATTCCGCTGGAAATCGAGGAGATGTTTCATCAGCAGGCCCGCCGAATGGATGCGGCAGCGGACACCATCGAAAATGCCCTGACCGATAGCAACTCCACCGAAGGCGGCCCGGGATCGGCGGTCACCGTGGCCAAAAGGCTAAACGATGAGGCGGTCGCGCTTTACAAAAAAGGCACCGATGTCCGTATCAGCATGACCAAGCGACAGCCGCCCACCGCAGGCCGCGTTGAATGGCTGCACAGCATGGGCCAGGTGACCATCCATAGGATCGGTAAACCACTGCCGGAACATCAACGTTTGAAAGGACCACGCAAAGACTATCTGGACGAATATGAGATTCGCGATCACGAAACCCGCAAAGTCCTTTGGTACGCGCACTTTCACTACCCGGCGTCTGACAGCCCAAGAGCTGCCTTCTCTGCTGCGCACTTGAAGACCATCGAACAGCGCGGTTTAGGGGGATCGCACGAAAAGCGTGATGAGTTGAACGCTCATCAGTCCATTGCCATCTATCGCTCTGAAATCAACCAACGACTGGCTGCTGCATTGTTCTTCAAGTAAACCCGGGAACCCAGGCACTGCTTATGGACGCCAGATCGCTTCCAAACGCCCGAGTGCAGCGCTGATCGCCGATTCCGGCACTGCCGCAAACCCCAGGACCAGCCCTGCGCGCTGGTCCACCGGTGTTTGCGAATCCGGCAGCCAGTAATTGCTTAATGCGTTGATCTCGACATCGGCGCTGGCCGCTTTTTCCACCAGTTCTTGCTCCCGGGCTTGAGAGTCGACCGCCACCGTCAAATGCAGCCCTGCCGCGACGCTCGGCAGGCTGCCAATCCCGGAATGTTCTGCGGCCAACCGGCCAGCAACGTATTACGCCGGCTCAGGGCGGCACGGCGCATGCGGCGGATATGACGCTGAAAGTGCCCGGCAGCCATGAATTCGGCCATCACCGCTTGAGTGCTCACTTCGGAATGCCGCACGTCCACAGCGCGCCGTTGAGAGAATGCCTGCACCAGGGTCGGCGGCAACACCAGATAACCCAGACGCAGTGCCGGGAAAGCGACTTTGCCAAACGTCCCGACGTACAAAACCCGTCCCTGCCGATCGAGTGCCGCCAGCGGCGCCAGCGGCGCACCGCTGTATCGGTACTCACCATCGTAATCGTCCTCGACGATCCAGCCTTGGGTGCGTTCGGCCCATGCCAATAATTCCAGGCGCCGTGCCAGGCTCATCACCACACCGGTCGGGTATTGATGCGACGGCGTGACATAAGCGAGGCGACAATCCTTGAGCCCTGCCAATTCGCGACAATCGATACCCTCGCTGTCCACCGCCACACCGTGCAATCGCGCACCGGCCACGGCGAACGCATGGCCCGCTGCCCGATACCCCGGATTCTCGATCGCCACCCCATCACCCGGCTCCACCAGCAGCTGTGCACAAAGGCTAATTCCCTGTTGCGCGCCACTGGTGATCACTATTTGCTCAGCCGAACACTGCATGCCCCGCGAGCTGCGCAAATACGCAGCAATCAGACCGCGCAAACGCGCATCGCCCGCCGGATCGCCGTAACACAACTGTTGTAAATCCGGTTTGCGCCAGAAAGCCGCGTTCAGCTTGGCCCAGACTTCGAAAGGAAACAGATCAAATGCCGGAACACCGACCCGAAAAGCACGCGGCGGTCCACTCGGCGGCAGGGCTAAATGGTTCTTTTCAACGCGCCCCAATGCGCCGCTGTGGATAACTTTACTGGATGGAATCACAGGTAAATCCAGCCAATTTGTGGATAAGGCTGTGGGTAACCCTGTTGAAAACCCTGTGGATACTTTTGTGGATAATTTTTTCGACGGTAACGCGGCCTGGGGCAGTTGCGCGACGTAAGTCCCGTCGCCCACTCGGCCTTCGATAAAGCCTTCGGCATAGAGTTGATCGTAAGCGCGGACCACACTGTTTCGGGAAATCGCCAGCGCCGCCGCCAGATCCCGACTGGCCGGCAGTCGCGTGCCGCTGGCCAGTCGCCCGTCGAGCACTCGCACCCGTAACGCCTGATACAGCTGGCGACTGAGGCCCTGGCGACGATCGAGTTCGATGCCTGCCGGGTTGAATGAGAGGGAAAGCGGCGCGTCCGTCATGGTAATGGACCTATGAAATTGGCCGGTAATGGCTCTTACAACAGACCAATAGCCTGCCTAGGATGGAGACATTCGCCAAGGAATTTTTCCATGTACAACCCCAGCAGCTTTGCCATCAAAGATTTGGATGAACTGCGCCAGCAGATCCTCGGCACCCGCCTCGCCATGGTGGTTACCCACGGCGAGCAAGGCCTGCAAGCCAGTCATCTGCCGCTGTTGTTCAAACCTGACCAAGGCCCGAACGGCACCCTCTACGGCCACTTCGCCCGGGCCAATCCACAGTGGAAGGCATTGCAGGACGACGCTGAAGCCCTGGTGATTTTTGCCGGTGCCGATGCGTATGTCAGCCCCGGGTTTTATCCGGCCAAAGCCGAACACGGCAAAGTCGTGCCGACCTGGAACTACGTCGCCGTGCATGCTTACGGTACCGCCGAAGTGTTCAGCGATACGGATCGCCTGCTCGACCTGGTCAGCGCGCTGACCGATCGCCACGAAGCCAGCCGCGCGCAGCCCTGGAAAGTCGCCGACGCCCCCGCTGATTACATCGACGGCATGCTCAAAGCCATTGTCGGGTTTGCCCTGCCGATCCAGCGCCTGGAAGGCAAACGCAAACTCAGCCAGAACCGCAGCCCTGAAGACATTGCCGGTGTGCGCGAGGGGCTCACCGCCAGCCCTGATGTACACGACCAGGCCCTCGCCCACTTGATGCGTTAAGGAATAAACATGAGCCAGATTGAAATCCGCCAGGTCAGCGCCGACGATCACGCCGCCTGGCTGCCGCTGTGGCAAGCCTACCTGCGTTTCTATAACACCGAGTTACCCGAGGCGGTCACTGACAGCACTTGGCAGCGCTTGCTTGACCCGAGCGAACCGACCCACGCCGCACTGGCCTGGGCCGATGGCAAAGCCGTCGGCATGGTGCATTTCATCTACCATCGCTCGAACTGGAGCATCGAAAACTCCTGCTACCTGCAAGACTTGCTGGTGTCGCCTGAAACCCGTGGCACCGGGGTCGGCCGCCAGCTCATTGAATTCGTCTACGCCACTGCCAAAGTGGACGGTTGCTGCAAAGTCCACTGGCTGACACACGAAACCAACGCCACCGCGATCCAGCTCTACGAGCGCATCGCCGAGCGCCCCGGTTTCATTCAGTTTCGCAAAGCCCTTTAAGGTTCAAGGAGAACACCATGTCGACTTCACTCGCAGACTGGAAAGGCGTCCCGGCGCCCACCGTTAAAGCTCTCGAAGGGCGCTTCATTCGCCTGGAAAAACTCGACCCGGCGCGTCATGCCGAGGGTTTGTTCAAGGCCTTGCAAGGCCCCGGTGCCGACCCGAAGCTCTGGGACTATTTGCCCTACGGACCGTTCCCGGAACGGAGCGTGTTCAACGATTGGCTGAACAACCATGCGGCCCATAGCGATCCGTATTTCTTCAGCGTGATCGACCGTGCCAGCGGTGAGGTGCAGGGCATTCTCAGCCTGATGTCGATCGTCCCGGCGCAAGGACGCATCGAAATCGGCCACGTGACCTTCGGCGCCCCCATGCAGCGCTCGCCGAAAAGTACCGAGGCGATTTACCTGCTGGCCAAGGAGTCGTTTGCACTGGGATACCGACGCCTGGAGTGGAAATGCAACAACGGCAATACCCGCTCGAAGTACGCCGCCGAGCGATTGGGGTTCAGTTTTGAGGGGGTCTTCCGCCAGCACATGGTGGTGAAAGGACAGAACCGGGATACCGCCTGGTATTCGATTCTGGACTCGGAATGGCCGGCGATTGGCGCCGGGTTCGAGCGCTGGTTGAGCGATGAAAACCAGACGGATTCGGGGCAACTGAAAACGTTGGTGGAGTGCCGCGCGTAATCCTCGTGTCTGCCAGAACGCCTTCGCGGGCACGCTAGCCCGCGAAGCTTTTGATGTGCGTAAGTATCAGCTCAAATCGCGCCGAATCCGCACGACGCCCATCTTCAGCCCAAATGGACGAAACACTGCATTCAGCGATTTCAGCGTTTGATTCCCTTCCCCATGTTCGATATGCACCAGCGTGCGCACTGAGATTTTGCACATTTTTGCACATTGAGTCTGGTGCAGGCCTGTGACTTCTACCCGTAATCGACGAACCGCCTCGCCTATTTCAAGAGTGCCTTGAGCCAACCCTTCTTGAATACTTTCGATGAGCACGGCGCGCTCTGCAACGGTCATGCTCATGTCAGGTCCCACTCTTTCAAACGCTGCTCCAGATTTTTCAAGGCAATCGCCGGGTGATTCATTGTCGCGTCGGGCAAGCCACTGGCAGTCAAAATATCGGGGAGTGCCGCCAGGCGTTTGGCATCCTCGCGCAATCGTGCGAAGGGTTCCGACAGGTCACTCAATGCGGCCAGCGGATCATTCGGATCGGCGATGTCAGCCAGTGCTCGACATACTCCTCGCCAATCAACATCACCCGCTCTCTCCAACTCTTTTGGCCACTTGGTGGTTCGTGTGACACCCTCGTCGTCCATTGCCATCGGTGCCAGGCATAGATAGGTGCCAAGCGGAACGAGGTGGTGTCGCGAATGATCGCGGTTTTGCGCCCGTGGTTATCTGAGTTACCAAGGATTTTATTGAGCAGATCACGTCGCAGATAGTCAGCCACGAGATTCGGGATTTGGTCCATCTGCCCAGCATCACGCCAGAGTCCGGCAAGCATCCGGATGACGTCCATGTGGTCCATCAGGCTACCGGGCGTGGTTATTTGTGCCAGAGAGTAGATCGACTCAACTGCAAAGTGCATTCAACTTCTCAAAAGCACTTTGTAAAATGCATTAAATTGCGCATAAAGGACGGCGGATGGTTAAAAACCGCAGAATAATGCAGATTTCAACTGCATACATCATTCTGTAAAAAACCCTCCGGCATGCCATCCGAAGCACGCAACCTCAATGACCAAAAATGCGCCAGGCCGACTCTGGCTGTAAGCCATCGGCGGCTATGGCAAGCCGTAATCATGGGCTGATAGGACCGTGGCGGATAAGTTTCTACATTGCGAAAGCCAGCCACGTCTCGATTAGCTGTAAGAAAGGTCTTCATTTCAAACGGCTAAAAATTGCCGAATTCCAACGGTGGGTAATTTTCTACCGATCTATCTGACGCCGCCTGCATACCCGCCGGAAGCGGCTGACATCGGTATCCAGGCGCTCTCCATAGAGTTTGGTCTTCTTTTCATGAAGGCTAAATTCAATGTCTGTTCAGCACAAATACCGACCCCATCACTTGGCGCTGGCCATCGCACTTGCGCTGGGTTGCACTGAAGTTTTTGCCCAACAAAGTCCTGTCGAAAACACGGCCCCCGCGCTTGAAACGCCGGATCAGGTCTTGGCAGCGCTTGATGTGTTCATCAGTGCCCCTGACACCAATAAGGTCACCATCGGCAAAACAGCGGACGGTATCGATCGAATCTTCAGTGACGACAATGATCTGGTCATCGTATCCGGCCGTGGGAGCATCACCGGCTTTGTTGACGGCGGTGGCGGCACCAATTTTCTGCAACTGGATACGGCGAGCGGTGGCACGTTAGGCGACAGTCGACGTTTTGAAGGACTTGAGCTCAAGCGTGGCACCTGGACATTGAATGGTGCCGATGGTGACTTCAACTCCGGCGCCTTGGTGCGCCCCAAAGCGACGCTGGTAAATAACGGTGACGTCCTGGGAGATGCATTGACCCAAGGCACGCTCGTCAACAATGGCAGGATTGGCGGCGCAGTGACGGTGCAATCAAGTGGCATCCTGAACAACCCGGGTACGATCGAAGGCGACGTCTTTATTCACGAAAAAGGAGTATTTGCGGGCAGTGGTCGCACGGGTTCGCTGGAGGTAAACGGAACGTTTTTGGTGGGTGAGGTGCACGGAGCCCCAAAAGTTAATGGTGACCTGAAGCTTTCCAGTACTGCCGAACTGGTCTACGAAGTCCACGCTGATCGCAAAAGTGAAACGATATTGGTCAATGGCACCGCCACGCTCGGTGGCGCCACGCTGAACATAACTGCAGCACCCGGTGACTACCCGTTAGTCAGCGCAAACAGCATTCTTGTGGCCGATAAAATCGAAGGCCAATTTGGCAATGTGATCAACAACCTTGCCTTTTTGACGCCCCATGTCGAATACGATGAAAAGAAAGTCGACTTGGTCTTGACCCGAAACGATGTGCCTATCGATAGCGTCGCGACCTCGGACAACGGACGGGAATTTGGAGCAAGCGTTAAGGAGCCGAGGGGCGTTGAGCTAACTCAGGCACCGCCTGTAAACGCCTCCCCCGTTACTGCCAATGAATCACCTTCGACCTCAACGGCATCCAGCCCTACAAACACCGCAGTCGTGGCCCTGCTGGCCAGCGACAAAACAACCGCATCCCATGCCATCGAGCAACTGGCCGGCGGCACCACCGCCAATCTCGCCAAGGCAACGCTCTCCAGCGCCAACCCCGTGAGCATAACCATGCTCTCGGCCATGCGCCAACTGGACAGCGCGAGCAACTACAACACCGGCAGAAACCGCAACAACGCTCCACGGTTGGCGGCTGGCAGCGAAGACAACGGCAGGGTCTGGCTTCAAGCGTTAGGTCATGGCGGAACACTGGATCGTGACGTTGACCCCTTGAAACACGCCACCCAAGGCTTGGTCCTGGGCGCCGATTGGGGCATCGATGATGAATGGCGTATCGGGATGATGGGTGGCAAATCCGAAACACGCCTCGATAGCCGCGACCTCGATGGCGATCTCGACAGCTGGTACCTGGGCGCCTATGCCCTGCGCCAGAACGGCCCCATGTCGCTGCGATTGGGCGCGACCTATGGCAATCACGACGGCAATACCAAACGCCGGGTGGCCTTCAAAGGTTTCAGCGACCGCCCGGAAGGCCGTTACAACGCCAACACCCAGCAAGCCTTCGCTGAAGTGGGGTACAACGTGGGGCGTGCCAACGTCAGCATCGAACCGTTCGCCAGCCTTGGCTACGAACGCTATCAGCGCGACAGCTACACGGAAAAAGGTGGCGCAGCGGCGCTGAAAGTTCAGGGCCAGACCCAGAACAATGTGAGCAGCACGTTCGGCCTGCGCCTGGCAAAACTCAATGTGCTGAATAACGGCATGCAACTGACGCCGCGATTCAGTGCCAGCTGGAAACACACCTACGGTGATGTCGCCAGCGATACCCGTCAACGACTGGCAACGGGCGGTAGAAACTACACCGTTTCCGGTGCGCCGCTGGACCGTAACAACCTGGCAGTCGATGCAGGACTGGACCTTGGATTATCAGCAAGACATACGCTGGGTGTCGGCGTTAACGGCGAGATGGGCACCGACAGTCGAAGCCATGGTGTCACCGGCCAATGGCGGATGAATTTCTGACCACCACAAATTAGCGGCGAAAAAAAAGGGGAGCACATGCCCCCCCGAGGTTTAAAGCGGTCAATCGAGGCTGTTAAATCAGCCTTCGATTTCGATCAGGATTTCGCCCGGATTGACCCGGTCGCCCTTGGCCACGTGAATGGCGGTGACTTTGCCAGCGATGGCCGATTGGACTTCGGTTTCCATCTTCATCGCTTCGGTGATCAGCACGGCCTGGCCGGCTTTCACGGTGTCGCCTTCCTTGACCAGCACATCGACGATGTTGCCCGGCATGGTGGTGCTGACGTGGCCCGGCGCAGTGGCTTGCTTGCGCTTGCTGCTGCCGCCGCCGACGAATTCGTTGAGCGGCTCGAACACCACTTCTTCCGGCATGCCGTCGATGGACAGGTAGAAGTGACGCTTGCCTTCTGCCTTGACGCCGACACCGGTGATGTCGACGCGGTAGGTCTCGCCGTGAACGTCGATGACGAACTCGGTCGGCACGCCTTCGCCACCGGCCGAGGCCACGCGACCGGCTTCAGGAATCGGTAGCAGCACTTCAGGGGTCAGGGTGCCGGCGGCGCGTTCTTCGAGGAACTTGCGACCGATGTCCGGGAACATGGCGTAGGTCAGCACGTCTTCTTCGGATTTGGCTACGGCGCCAATTTCAGCACGCAGTTTGGTCATTTCCGGCTTTAGCAGATCGGCTGGACGAACGTCGATCACTTCTTCGCTACCGATTGCCTGGCGACGCAGTTGTTCGTTAACAGTGCCCGGCGCCTTGCCGTAGCCGCCTTGCAGATAGAGCTTCACTTCGTTGGTGATGGTTTTGTAGCGCTCGCCAGCCAGCACGTTGAAGAACGCCTGGGTGCCGACGATTTGCGAGGTCGGCGTTACCAGCGGCGGGAAGCCGAGGTCTTCGCGAACGCGCGGGATTTCAGCCAGCACTTCGCTCATCCGATTCAGCGCGCCCTGCTCTTTCAACTGGTTGGCCAGGTTGGAAATCATCCCGCCCGGTACCTGGTTGACTTGAACGCGGGTGTCGACGGCGGTGAACTCACTTTCGAACTGGTGGTACTTCTTGCGCACGGCGTAGAAGTACAGACCGATCTCTTGCAGCAGCTCCAGGTTCAGGCCGGTATCGAACTCGCTGCCTTTAAGGGCGGCGACCATCGATTCGGTGCCAGGGTGGCTGGTGCCCCAGGCGAAGCTGGAGATCGCGGTGTCGATGTGGTCGGCACCGTTTTCGATGGCCTTCATTTGGCACATCGCGGCCAGACCGGCCGTGTCGTGCGAGTGGATGAACACTGGCAGCGACTGCTCGGATTTCAATGCCTTGACCAGCTCACCGGTCGCGTACGGTGTTAGCAGGCCGGCCATGTCCTTGATCGCCACCGAGTCGCAACCCATGGCTTCCATTTGCTTGGCTTGCGCCACGAACGCCTCGATGGTGTGCACTGGGCTGGTGGTGTAAGCGATGGTGCCTTGAGCGTGTTTGCCCGACGCTTTCACCGCTTCGATGGCCACGCGCAGGTTACGCACGTCGTTCATTGCATCGAAGATACGGAACACGTCGATACCGTTGACCGCGGCTTTGGCGACGAAGGCTTTGACCACGTCGTCGCTGTAGTGGCGGTAGCCCAGCAGGTTCTGGCCACGCAGGAGCATTTGCAGACGAGTGTTAGGCAGTGCCGCGCGCAGCTGGCGCAGACGCTCCCACGGGTCTTCTTTCAGAAAGCGTACGCAGGCGTCGAAGGTCGCGCCGCCCCAGCATTCCAGCGACCAGTAGCCGACTTTGTCGAGCTTGTCGCAGATCGGCAGCATGTCTTCGGTGCGCATGCGGGTGGCGAGCAGCGATTGGTGGGCGTCGCGCAGGATGGTGTCGGTTACGTGAATCTTCTTAGTCATTGTTATATTCCTCACAGGCCTGCGTGGGCGGCGATGGCGGCGGCGATGGCCAGGGCCAGCTCTTCGGGTTTGCGCTTGATCGAGTAGTTGGTCAGTTCAGGATGGCTTTCAACGAAGCTGGTATTGAACTGGCCGCTACGGAATTCCGGGTTACGCAGGATTTCCTGGTAGTACGCGGCGGTGGTCTTGACCCCTTGCAGACGCATGTCGTCCAGGGCACGCAAGCCACGGTCCATCGCTTCTTCCCAGGTCAACGCCCACACCACCAGTTTCAGGCACATGGAGTCGTAGAACGGCGGAATGGTGTAACCGGTGTAGATCGCCGTGTCGGTACGCACACCGGGGCCGCCGGGTGCGTAGTAACGGGTAATCTTGCCGAAGCTCGGCAGGAAGTTGTTTTTCGGGTCTTCGGCGTTGATCCGGAACTGCAGCGCGAAACCGCGGTGCTGGATGTCTTCCTGTTTCACCGAAAGCGGCAGGCCCGATGCGATGCGGATCTGCTCACGCACGATATCGATGCCGGTGATTTCTTCGGTGATGGTGTGTTCCACCTGCACCCGGGTGTTCATTTCCATGAAGTACACCTCGCCCTCGGCGAGCAGGAACTCCACGGTGCCGGCGTTCTCGTAACCCACGGCCTTGGCTGCACGCACCGACAGGTCGCCGATGTAGGCGCGCTGTTCAGGGGTCAGCTGCGGGCTCGGGGCGATCTCGATCAGCTTCTGGTTACGACGCTGGATCGAACAGTCGCGCTCGAACAGGTGAACCACGTTGCCGAAGCTGTCGCCGAGAATCTGCGCTTCGATGTGCTTTGGATTGACGATGCATTTTTCCAGGAACACTTCCGCCGAACCGAAGGCCTTGGTGGCTTCAGAGATCACGCGCGGGAAGGCTTGTTCAAGTTCTTCGCGGCTGTCGCAGCGACGGATACCACGACCACCACCACCGGAGGTTGCCTTGAGCATCACCGGGTAACCAATACGGTCGCCTTCGACCAAAGCTTCGGCGATGTCCGCGACGTTGCCTTCGGTGCCAGGCGTAACCGGCACGCCGGCCTTGATCATGCTGCGGCGGGCTTCTGTCTTGTCGCCCATGCGGCGTATGACTTCAGCCGATGGACCAATGAACTTGATGCCGCGCTCTGCGCAGATATCGGCCAGTTCAGCGTTTTCCGAGAGGAAGCCGTAACCGGGATGCAACGCATCACAACCGGTTTCCACGGCCAGGTTCACCAATTTTCGCGCATTCAGGTAGCCGGCCAATGGCTCGGCACCAATGCTGTGGGCCTCATCCGCACGCTTCACATGCAAGGCATGACGGTCGGCGTCTGAATAGATCGCGACCGAGCGAATGCCCATCTCGGCGCAGGCACGTACGATTCGTACGGCAATCTCACCACGGTTGGCGATCAGGATCTTTTTTATCACTTTTGGAGGTTCCCTTGAGCCTGTGGTACCCACGACCTGCTAGACCAGGTCGACGCGTGACCAAATGTTTCAATTCAGTCGCGGCCCCACACTAGCCCCCACAAGGGATTAACAAAAATGATTAATAATTGGGTTAGGCATAAGTAAAGACTTATAGTTAAGGCATTAGCCTTTGGCGAGAGTTCTTAGATATGCGTAAGTCCTTGATGCGTATGACATTGCGTCAGTTGCAGATTTTCAATGAAGTCTGCGACCTGAGGTCCTACAGCCGAGCAGCCGACGAAATGTCACTCACACAACCGGCCGTCAGCCTACAGATTCGGCAACTTGAGGAGCTGATTGGTCAGCCCTTGTTCGATTATGTCGGCAAAAAACTCTACATGACCGAGGCCGCCGAAGCACTCCAACGTGCCAGCCGGGACATTTTCGGGCGCCTGGAAAACCTCGACATGCAACTCTCGGACATGCAGGGATCTCTTCAAGGGCAGTTGAAGCTGGCGGTGGAATCCAGCGCCAAGTATTTCGTCCCGCACCTGTTTGCCGCGTTCAAGCGCCAGCATCCAGAAGTGAATCTGCAACTGACAGTGGTCAACCGAGGACAGGTGATTCGTCGACTGTCCGATAACCGCGACGACCTGGTGATCATGTCCATGGTGCCCCAGGACATGGGGCTGGAGTTTCTGCCCTTCCTCAACAATCCGATCGTGGCCGTGGCGCCACCGGATCATCCGCTCAGCCACATGGGGCCTCTACGCCTGCAGGACCTTGAGCCTTACACCCTCTTGCTGCGCGAACCCGGTTCCGGAACGCGACTGGCGTGCGAAGAGTATTTCAAGGAAAAGCGCGTGCACTTCAACCAGACCCAGGAAGTCTCGTCAGCCGAAGCCCAGCGTGAATGTGTGTTGGCGGGTCTGGGCGTAGCGCTGTTGACGCGTCACGCCCTGAACCTTGAGTTGGCGACCGGCGGACTGATTGAGTTGCCGGTCGAAGAGCTGCCGCTGTACCGCAGTTGGTGCCTGGTGCAGGCCAAGGCCAAACGGCTGTCACCGGTGGCGCACGCATTCCTTGCGTTTATCCGCAGCGAGCGGATACAGATCAGCGCCCTGGTTGAGCGTTTCGACGGGAAGCTGTCGGCGCGGCCTGCCAGTAGTTGAGCTCCAGCTCAGGAAAATCACCAATCTCAGCCAGCAACTGGCGGCGCTCGCAGCGATCTTCGATCGCGCGGCGAAATTCCATGCGGCGTTGATCTTCTTGCTGACGGCGAGTTTTGGCAGCGCTGTTGCGTTCTTCGTAGGGCTGGGCCATTTCGAGTCTCCCAAGGCGATTACGGGAGTTTCAAGATAGGCGCGGGGGATGACGGTTTGGCGGCTCGCACGTTACAGAGGCGTGAACATTGAAGGTTTGGTGCGCAGGATTCGAGGACGCCATCGCGAGCAAGCTCGCTCCCACAATGGATCGACGGCGTTGCACAAAGCGCGAGCCCACCACAAAACCTGTGGGAGCGAGCTTGCTCGCGATTAAGGTCGGAACGACCTTACGACGACGTCAGTCGTCCAGCGCTTTCACCGACTTGGGTGACAGCCGCAAGCTGCGAAGGCTGCGCTTGACGCTCTTGAGGTGATTGACCAGGCTCGGCCCGCGCGCCATGGCCACGCCCATCGCCAACACATCGATCACCACCAGGTGAGCGATACGCGAGGTCAGCGGCGTATAGATTTCGGTGTCTTCGTGCACATCGATCGCCAGGTTGACGGTCGACAGCTCAGCCAACGGTGTCTGGCTCGGGCACAAGGTGATGAGCGAGGCGCCACTTTCACGCACGATGTTGGCCGTGATCAGCAGGTCTTTGGAGCGCCCCGACTGGGAAATACAGATCGCCACGTCCGAGGGCTTCAACGTCACTGCCGACATCGCCTGCATATGCGGGTCGGAATACGCCGCCGCTGTCAGCAGCAAACGGAAGAACTTGTGCTGGGCATCCGCCGCCACTGCACCCGATGCGCCAAAGCCATAGAACTCGACACGCTGGGCCTGGGACATGAGCGTGACCGCACGCTGCAACTCCACCGGATCGAGTTTCTCGCGAACCTCCATCAAGGTGTGCAGGGTGGTGTCGAAAATTTTCAGGCTGTAGTCCGCGACGGAGTCGTCTTCATGGATCGCGAACTGGCCGAAGCTCGCACCGGCCGCCAGACTCTGCGCCAGCTTCAGTTTCAAGTCCTGGAACCCGGAGCAACCGATGGCGCGGCAAAAGCGCACGATGGTCGGCTCGCTGATGCCAACGCTGTGGGCCAGGTCGGCCATGGAACTGTGCATCACCGCCGCAGGATCAAGCAGCACGTGGTCTGCGACCTTGAGCTCCGACTTGCGTAAGAGGTGGCGTGACTGGGCGATGTGTTGCAGCAGATTCAAAGGGCTGGACTCTTTGTTATTGGCAGGTGCCGGGGATGTAGCAAGCTTGTAGTTATACTACAAGAATTGGCTTTTTGCCTGCTCAATGCGTAACTCGATGCCCCCCATTCCACGCGACATGCGTTCCATGTAGCACTGTGGCCCGAGTTTCGGAGCTGCTACTGGGAATTTGTGTCGTTGCGTAAAAGCGTAGCCAGGTCGTCGGCCTCGACTGGGCGACTGATCAGATAACCTTGCACTTCATCGCAGTGCTCGGTTTTCAGAAACTCCAACTGTTCCTGCCGCTCCACGCCTTCGGCCACCACTTTGAGCGACAAACCGTGCGCCATCGCAATGATCGCCCGGGTAATCGCCGCATCCTCGCTGCCCTCCCCCAGGCCGCGGATAAACGCCTGATCGATCTTCACGTAGTCCACCGGGATGCGTTTGAGGTAGCTCAGGGACGAATACCCGGTGCCGAAATCATCAATCGCCAGCTTCACGCCCAGATTTCGCAGTTGCTGGAAGGTCGCGATGATGTGCTCGACGCTGTCCAGCAACTGGCTTTCAGTAAGTTCGAGTTCCAGGTAGTGCGGCGCCAGGCCGGTTTCTTCCAACACTTGACGCACCAGGCTGACCAGCTTGCCCTGGCGCAATTGATGCACTGACAGATTGACCGACACGCGAATCGGGTCCAGACCCTGCCGCTGCCACTCGCAGGCTTGCCAACAGGCCTGACGCAAGACGAATTCGCCGATCGGACCGATCAGGCCGGTTTCCTCGGCCAGGCCGATAAAGTCTCCCGGCGGTACCCGGCCCATGGTCGGGTGATCCCAGCGAACCAACGCTTCAGCGGCATTCAAGCGCCCCGTGGCAAGGCAGAGTTTGGGTTGGTAAAAGACCTTCAGCTGCTTTTCGTCGATGGCTTTGCGCAGCTGGTTTTCAAGCTGCAAGCGCTCAAGGGTGCTGGCTTGCAGGCTTTCGGTATAGAACTGGAAGTTGTCTCCGCCCAAGTGCTTGGCGTGCTGCATGGCCATGTTCGACTGACTGACCAACGCGGATATTTCCCGTGCGTTGTCCGGCAGCATGCTGATGCCCATGGACGCACTCACCACCAACTCATGGCCATCAATGGTGACGGGCAACCGCAGTTTGGTCGACAAACGCGTCGCCACTCGCGCCAGGCTGGACAAGTTGCCGTAAGCATCGAACAGCACCGCAAATTCGTCGCCGGAAAGCCTGGCGATCGTGTCAGCCTCTGGCAACGCGTTGACCAGGCGCCGGGACATTTTCTGCAGCAATTGGTCGGCGACGTCATGCCCCAGGCTGTCATTGAGTAGTTTGAAGCGGTCCAGATTGATGTGCAGCAGTGCCAGGCTACGTCCGCCCTGACGCACCCGTTGATGGGCTTCGTGCAGCCGTTCCCGGAACAGCGAGCGGTTCGCCAGGCCCGTCAATTCGTCGTAGTGAGTCAGATAGCGCATGCGTTCTTCGGATTCGCGGCGGGCCGACAGATCGGCGAAGAAGCCGACGATATGACTCACATTTCCCCGCGAATCGCGCACTGCGTTCAGTTGCAGCCACTGCGGATAGAGTTCGCCGTTTTTCCGGGTCTCCACCAACTCGCCTTGCCACGTCCCGTGCTGCTCCAGCGCCTGATGAATCGCGCCGTAGTGCCGGCGAGCATCGCGACTGCACGGGAGTTCGACAACATTGCGCCCCAGCATGTCGCCGATGTCATAACCGGTGAGGCGGCTGAACGCCTGATTCACAGCGATCAAGGCGTAATTCGGATCGAAAATCATGATGCCTTCGCTGGCGGCTTCGAACACCGTCGCCGCCAGTTGGCGCTGCTCTTCCTGACCTTTGGTTGCGCTGATGTCGCGACGGGTGCCGACCATGCGGATCACCCGGCCGCTTTTACTGCGCTCGACGGCCCGGCCACGGTCTTCGATCCATACCCAATGACCGTCGCCATGCCGCACGCGGTACTCGATCTGGTAATCCTCGGTGCGGCCTTTCAAATGCTCGACCAGTGTGTGCTTCAACACCGGCAGGTCTTCCGGGTGCAGGCGCGGCTTGAGATGGCGCAGCATGGCCGTTACATACTCCGGCGCCAGGCCGAACAATTCCTGAATCTGCGTGTGATGGACTTCGTCGGTTTGCAGATTCCAGTCCCACAGACCGAGCTCGCTGGCCTTCAGCGCCAACGCCAGGCGCGCTTCACTCTTGCTCAGGGCCTGGTTCGCGGCGTCCAGCTCCAGGCTACGCTGGGCCACACGGTTTTCCAGCTCGACCTGGGCTTCACGCAATCGGTCTTCGGCGCAGCGGCGCTGGTCGATTTCCTTGGCCAGTTCGTGATTGAGTTGATCGCTGCGGCTTTGCGCTTGCTGCAAGTGCTCGATCAGCGCCTGATTCTGGAAGCGGCGCAGCAACCCGCTGTCGATCAGCCGATTGACCTGCCAGGCGATCACGCTCAACGCGCCCAATAAAATCAACCCGAACCAACCCCAGCCCTGATCCTGTTTATCACCGCCCCAAAATAGATAGGCGATGGCCGGCAACAGGCAGGGCAAGGTAAAGGACAGGAATGCTGGCAGGCTGACGGCGTACGCAACGCTGGCGGAAAGGGCGGCAGCGCCGATCAGGCCGAACACCCACGCTTGCTGCATGAAGTTGTCGGCGGGCACCAACGCAATGCCGGCCCCGGCCAGGGTCAGGCCGGTGAGGCCAGAGCCCAGCAAAAACATACGCCACCAAATCGGATGTGCCTGCCGGTCTGGAATCGCCGAATCGAAGGCCGCCACTTGAATTACCCGCAACGCCACCAGCGACAACAGCCACACCAGCCAGATGCTGACCAGGAAATAGCGCTGTGGGCTCCAGAGCAAACCGGCACAGACCAGACCATTGATTAACATGAACAACGTGGGCAGCAGCGACCCCTGGTAAAGCAGTCGCGTGCGTTCGACCGCCATTTCCATTGCGTACTGCTTGCGGATAACCCGAGGCTCCACTGTGGGGCCCGACAGGTCGGTGCTGAGGGTCATAGGCAATGTTCTTGTTCTTATAATGATGAGCATGGGCCCGAAACGTCGACGGAGCATACACAAGCCGATGCACTTGCCAAACTGCTCCAGATCATAAATTCGACAATATTTACGCACCCCGCCACCCCTCCAAAACCCTTGGAGCGCGGCCCGCCAACGCCTGCAGCCAGTGACTGACCGGTCGTCCTTCGTGCATCTTTCATCGGCTAATGCAAAGCTCGGTTTGCCCGGTGTGACGGCGCACCCTAGAATGCCCCGATGCGCGATGATCTCTCCCTTCTGCTGAACTCCCTCAACGATGCCCAACGCCAGGCCGTAGCTGCCTCCGTGGGTCGTCAGTTGGTCCTGGCCGGTGCTGGCTCCGGTAAAACCCGAGTGCTGGTGCACCGTATCGCCTGGTTGATCCAGGTCGAAAACGCCTCGCCCCACTCAATCCTGTCGGTGACCTTCACCAACAAGGCCGCGGCCGAGATGCGTCATCGCATCGAGCAGCTGATGGGTATCAACCCGGCCGGCATGTGGGTGGGCACCTTCCACGGCCTGGCGCACCGCTTGCTGCGGGCGCATTGGCAGGAAGCCGGCCTGAGCCAGACGTTCCAGATTCTCGACAGCGACGATCAGCAACGACTGGTCAAGCGCGTGATCCGCGAGCTGGGGCTGGACGAACAACGCTGGCCGGCCCGGCAGGCCCAGTGGTTCATCAACGGGCAGAAAGACGAAGGTCTGCGTCCGCAACACATTCAAGCCAGCGGCGACCTGTTTCTGGCGACCATGCGCAGCATTTATGAGGCCTATGAGGCCGCGTGCCTGCGCGCTGGCGTGATCGATTTCTCGGAACTGCTGCTGCGTGCACTCGACCTGTGGCGCGACCATCCGGGCTTGCTGGCTCACTATCAGAAGCGTTTCCGCCACATTCTGGTGGACGAGTTCCAGGACACCAACGCCGTGCAGTACGCCTGGTTGCGTTTGCTGGCCAAGGGCGGCGACAGCCTGATGGTGGTGGGCGACGACGATCAGTCGATCTACGGCTGGCGTGGCGCGAAAATCGAGAATATTTATCAGTATTCCGATGACTTTCCGGATGCCGAAACCATTCGTCTGGAGCAGAACTACCGCTCCACCGCAGGCATTCTCAAAGCCGCCAACGCCCTGATCGCCAACAACACCGGGCGCATGGGCAAAGAGCTGTGGACCGATGGCGGCGAAGGCGAAGCGATCAATCTGTACGCGGCGTTCAACGAACACGACGAAGCACGCTACGTGGTGGAAACCATCGAAAGCGCGCTGAAAACCGGCTTGGCCCGCAGCGATATCGCGATTTTATACCGCTCTAACGCCCAATCGCGCGTTTTGGAAGAAGCCTTGTTGCGCGAGCGCATTCCGTACCGCATCTATGGCGGTCAGCGCTTCTTCGAACGGGCAGAAATCAAGAACGCCATGGCCTACCTGCGTTTGCTGGAAGGCCGGGGTAACGATGCGGCGCTGGAACGGGTGATCAACGTGCCGGCCCGAGGCATCGGCGAGAAAACGGTCGAAGCGATCCGCGACCATGCGCGGCACAGTGATGTGTCGATGTGGGAAGCCATGCGCCTGCTGGTGGCGAACAAGGGCCTGACCGGTCGTGCCGCTGGCGCACTCGGCGCCTTTATCGAGCTGATCGAAAACCTCGCTGCCAAGTGCATGGAAATGCCCCTGCACCTGATGACTCAGACGGTCATTGAGCAATCGGGACTGATTGCTTATCACCAGGCGGAAAAAGGCGAAAAGGGCCAGGCTCGGGTAGAAAACCTTGAGGAACTGGTCAGCGCCGCGCGCAACTTCGAAAACGCTGAAGAAGATGAAGAGCTCACGCCTCTGGCGGCGTTCCTCGGCCATGCGTCGCTGGAAGCCGGGGATACTCAGGCCGACGAGCACGAAGACAGTATTCAGTTGATGACGCTGCACAGCGCCAAGGGCCTGGAATTCCCTTACGTGTTCCTGGTGGGCATGGAAGAAGGCCTGTTCCCGCACAAGATGAGCCTGGAAGAGCCTGGCCGTCTCGAGGAAGAACGTCGCCTGGCTTACGTGGGCATCACCCGTGCGATGCAAAACCTGGTGATGACCTACGCTGAAACCCGACGCCTGTACGGCAGCGAGACTTACAACAAGGTCTCGCGTTTCGTACGGGAAGTACCGAAAGGCCTGATCCAGGAAGTGCGGCTGTCCAACAGTGTCAGCCGTCCGTTCGGTGGCAATCAATCGATGAGCGGCAGCAACCTGTTCAGCGGCAGCGAGATTCCGGAAACCGGCTTCAGCCTGGGTCAGACTGTAAGGCACTCGATCTTTGGTGACGGCGTGATCCTCAACTTCGAGGGTTCCGGCGCGCAGGCACGGGTGCAGGTGAACTTCAGCGAAGGCAGCAAGTGGCTGATGCTGGGTTACGCGAAGCTGGAAGCTATCTAATAGCTTTTCTGTGGGAGCGAGCTTGCTCGCGATTGAGATCGCTGCGGTGTATCTGTTAAATCGCGGTGTGGCTATCGCGAGCAAGCTCGCTCCCACAGGGTTTTGTGTTGAGCCTGCCTCAACGGGTTGATCTGACATAAGGCGTAAATCATGGGCTCAGGCTTCTTTTCTTCCTGGACGTTCTGGGCCCTGATGTCGGCGGCGTTTGCCGCCATGACCGCGATCTTCGCCAAAATCGGCATCGAAAACGTTAATTCCGACTTCGCCACCCTGCTGCGCACCGTAGTGGTATTGGTCAGCCTGGCCTTGATTTTGTACGCCACGGGCCAATATCAGTCATTAGGATCGATCTCGGCGAAGAGCTACCTGTTCTTGCTGCTGTCGGGACTGGCCACCGGCGCCTCGTGGATCTGCTACTTCCGCGCGCTGAAACTGGGGCCAGCCTCGCTGGTCGCTCCGGTGGACAAGCTCAGTGTGGTGCTGGTGGCGGTGCTCGGCGTGATCCTGCTGGGCGAAAAACTCGACCTGCGCCAATGGGGCGGAATCGGCCTGATCACGGCCGGTGTGGTCATGCTGGCGCTGCGACGCTAGGCAAATCTCCAACAGACCCTATCCACTCGTCCTACGGAAGCTATCCACTCGTCCTCCGGACGAAAGTCAAAAGGCCTTATTGCGCTGACCGAAGCTGAACGCAACCTGTCAGGCAAAAGCCCGAAACACTCTGCCGCTAGCCAGTAACACTTCAGCTGTGCAACATGGCGCGCGTGCCATCCACAAATGGGATTACCCTTTATGAAACGTTTTCTTAGCATCGCCATGGCGTTGTGCATCGGCCTGACGATGAGCCTCGACGCCAACGCCAAGCGCTTTGGTGGCGGCAAAAGCGTCGGCGCTGCGCCGACCCACCAAACCAGCCAAATGGCGCCTTCTTCTCCAGGCATGGGCGGCGCTGCGGCGACCGCTGGTGCTGCCGGCGCCGCGGGCGCAGCTGCCAAGACTGGCGGTGCTTCGCGCTGGCTCGGCCCTCTGGCCGGCATCGCCGCCGGTGGCCTGCTGGCCTCCATGTTCATGGGCGGCGGCTTCCAGGGCATGCAGATCTTCGACATCCTGATCATGGCGGTCATCGCCTTCCTGGTCTTCCGCTTCATCGCCGCTCGTCGTCGCAAGCAGCAGGAGCACATGGCGCCGGCTGGCCACGCGCCGATGCAGCGTGAAGTATTCGAGAACAAGCCTGCGGGCGGTTCGATCTTCGGTGGCTCGGCAGCACCTGCCGCCGCTCGTCCAGTGATCAACGCGCCGGCCTGGTTCAATGAAAAGAACTTCATTGAAGCGGCACGCAACCACTTCCAGTCCCTGCAGCAGCACTGGGACGCCAACGAAATGGACAAGATCGCCGAGTTCGTGACCCCGCAAATGCTCGAGTTCCTCAAGCGCGAACGTGCGGACCTGGGCGACGGCTTCCAGTCCACTTACATTGATAACCTCAATGTTCAGCTGGACGGCGTGGATGATCGTGCCGACAAGACCATCGCCACCCTGACCTTCAGTGGTGTGTCGAAGACCTCGCGTTTCGACCAGGGTGAAGTGTTCAGCGAAAGCTGGAACATGGAGCGTCCACAGGGCGAAAACCAGCCTTGGCTGGTGGCCGGTATCCGCCAGAACGGCTGATCTCCTCTGCGTTAAGCATGCGGCATAAAAAAACCCCAGCTTCGGCTGGGGTTTTCTATTTCGCGGTTGCATCTATAGCGAGCTACTGTATAAACCGCCCCAACTAAACCGCGCCATCAAGCAAGAGGATCCCGGACGTGGAAGAAATCATCGAACAACTGCGTGAAGCCAACGAACCGGTACCGGTCCCCTTGGAGCTACCTGACGAAGACCTGCTGGTTGAAATCGAAGAACAGCTGTTCATCGACATTCCTTTCGTCTTCAGAGAATTTTTGCTGACCGTCAGCGACGTGGTCTACGGCAGCCTGGAGCCGGTGACCGTCACCGACCCACAATCCCACACCTATCTGCCGGACGTTGCCGCCAACGCCTGGGACGCTGGCGTTGACCGCAGCATGATCCCGATCTGCCAGGACGGTGATGACTATTACCTCGTCGAAGAAGACGGCACCGTGGTGCTGTGGCAAGCCGAAGAAGAACTGATCGCCGAAGAGACTTGGGAATCGGTATGGCACTGGGCGCGAGACGTCTGGCTGGAAAGCTGATTTAGCCTATCCCGACTTTGTAGCAGCTGGCGTAGCCTGCGTCTCGGCTGCGCAGCGGCCGCAATATCAGACAACGAGGTGCTGCAGGAAAACCGAGTCATCCGGGTTTACGACTGCTTCGCAGCCGGACGCAGGCTGCTACAGGTCAAATGTCAGTGGCCAGATGCATCGCTGTGGTTGTCCAGGGTTTCAAGCAAGGCCACTTGCATGCGCGTGTGGACGCGGATGAACCAGCGCCAAAGCAGTGCAGCTACGGCGGCAGCCACCACGATGATCAATACCAGCAACTTGTTGGTCGGCAAAATGCTGGCCGACAAGGCTGCCAGTAGCAGGAAAATCACCAGCAGCGAGAGGATCGGAATCACTTCGGCGATCACCCGACGCACTCGCTGTGTGTGGCGGCCGGCCATCTCCGGTTTCACTCCCATCTCTGCCAATAGCATCGACAGCGCCTTGAGCTTGCGATAGGCGGCAATCAGAAACGGCAGCGACAACAGCAGCGCTCCACCCCAGATCAATGCTTTTTGCCAACTCGGGTCGATGATCCAGTCTTGCAGCCAGGTGGACATGTGCCCGGCGAAATACGCGCCAGAGAAGAAGATCGCAACCACCAGCGCCAGATTGACTCCCACCTGCAACAAAATCCGCCGAATCATCGACGCCAGCAATGCACCCTCTCCTTGCGGCTGGATGCTGCGCAGCCATTTGCCGTACATCCCCATCACTCTGCCCAGCCGTTGTGGCATTACGGCAGCCAACTTGAGCGACAGCGGATCGGCTGCGCGAATCAGATACGGTGTCAGCAGTGTGGTAATCACCGAAACAGCCACAGCGACCGGATAGAGAAAGTTGCTGGTGACCTGCAGCGTCATCCCCAGCGCGGCGATGATGAAAGAAAATTCGCCAATCTGCGAAAGTCCCATCCCCACGCGCAGTGAGGTGCGTCCGTCATTCCCGGCGATAAAAGCACCGAGGCCGCAGGACAGCATCTTGCCGAGGACCACCGCCACGGTAATCACGGCGATCGGCCAGGCGTATTGCAGGAGGATCATCGGATCAAGCATCAGGCCGATGGCGACAAAAAAAATCGCACTGAACAAGTCGCGAACCGGCTCGATCAAGCGCTCTATTTTCAGCAATTGCCGAGATTCGGCCATGATCGCGCCAATCAAAAATGCACCCAGCACCATGCTGTATTCCAGCTTCACTACCAGCAGACAGAACCCGAAACACAGCCCCAACACGGTGATCAGCAGCATCTCGTTGCTTTCAAACCTGGCCACGTAAGCCAGCAGCCGCGGCACTAGCAGAATCCCGATGACCAGGGCGACAATCATGAACAGCGAGAGCTTGCCGACCGTGGAAAACACTTCACCGGAGCTGACTGTGCCACTGACCGCGATGCTCGACAGCAACGCAATGATGCCAATGCCCAGGATGTCTTCGACAATCAGCACACCGAAAATAAGCTGGGCGAAACGCTCGTTTTTCATCTTAAGGTCGTTGAGCGCCTTGACGATGATGGTGGTCGAGGAAATCGCCAGGATCGCGCCGAGAAACAACGAATCCATGGTGTTCCAGTCAAACCATCGGCCGATCTCGTAGCCGATCCAGATCATCAGCACGATTTCCAGGAACGCCGCGATGAATGCAGTGGCGCCCACTTTGAACAGCTTGCGCAGGCTGAACTCCAGGCCGAGGCAGAACATCAGGAAAATCACCCCCAGCTCCGCCAGGGTCTTGATGGTTTCTTCGTCGTGGATCAGGCCGAAGGGCGGTGTGTGCGGACCGATGATGAAGCCGGCGACGATATAGCCCAGCACTACCGGTTGCTTGAGCCGATGGAACAGCACGGTCACCACGCCCGCGATCAGCATGATCACTGCCAGATCCTGAATGAAACTGATGGCATGCATGGGTAGGCCTCCTTGAGCTGGGCTTTTTGGAGGTTAACACCACGACTTGCGCTGCAAAGGCGGTGCAATATATGGAAACAGATGGATGCGCGCGTGACGGCAGCCGCTTGCCCGGCGTCCCGATAACTGTTGGTTTGAAAAAGCTGACAAGGCACCCGCAGAGGTGCGCCCCTGAAATTCTGCCTTGAACCGTGAGAGCGCTATGGAACCCGGAAACGCACAACTGTCGATGACGGTATTGATGACCCCCGACATGGCCAACTTCTCTGGCAATGTCCACGGAGGCACCCTGCTCAAATACCTCGACGAAGTGGCCTACGCGTGCGCCAGCCGTTATGCCGGCCGGTACGTGGTGACCCTGTCGGTGGACCAGGTGATTTTCCGCGAGCCGATTCATGTCGGCGAACTGGTGACCTTTCTGGCTTCGGTCAACTACACCGGCAACACTTCCATGGAGGTGGGCATCAAGGTGGTGACCGAGAACATTCGCGAGCGCTCGGTGCGCCACACCAATAGCTGCTTTTTCACCATGGTCGCGGTGGATGACAACCGCAAGCCCGCAGCCGTCCCGCCGCTGCAACCGCACAACAGCGAAGAAAAACGCCGCTACATCCAGGCGCAGCAGCGTCGGCAGATTCGTCAGGAGCTGGAAAAGCGGTATCAGGAAATCAAGGGTGATGCCTGAGGTCTGTGACCTGCTTTAGATAGCCATCGCGAGCACGCTCCCACATTTGATCTGTGTCGTTCACACATTCAATCTGGGAGTGAGCCTGCTCGCGATGAGGTCAACGCGGAATCAGAGGCTGATCGCTGCCGCTTCGAAACGCACTCGCGGATGCGCAATCCGGTCCTGCGCCCGCACCAGTTCCAGTTCATAGCTGGCACAGGCCTGAGTCTCCAGCAGCACTTCATGCACCGCCGCCGCTGTGAATTCGAAGGCGGCAACCAGACTGTCGCCCAACAACACACGCGCCAGGAACAACCCGGAAGTCAGGTCGCCCACACCCACCGGCTGGCGCGGAAACGCCAACAATGGACGGCGCAGGTGCCAACTGCCTTCGTTTGTCACCAGCAACATCTCGAAGCCATCCGCCGGTTTGCCGGGATAGTCCAGATGCTTGACCAGTATCGCCTTCGGCCCACGCGCCAACAGCGCTCGCGCCATGGCCAGGCAATCGAACAACGATTGCGGTTTGCGCCCCGAAAAGCTGTCCAACTCCAACTGGTTCGGGCACATGAAGTCAGCCACCGAGGCCGCCTCTTCCAGTAGAAAATCGCTCACTTCCGCCGGTACGCTGCAGCCTTTCTCGGGATGCCCCATCACGGGATCGCACAAATACAGCGCTTTTGGATTCATCGACTTGATGCGCGCCACGCCGGTCAGGATCGCCCGCCCCTGAGCCGCACTGCCGAGGTAGCCGGACAGCACGGCATCGCAATTACCCAATTCGCCAATCGCGGCAATGCCTTCTACCAGATCGGGAATCTGGTGCGGTGCCAACACTTCGCCGGCCCACTGACCGTACTGGGTGTGGTTGGAGAACTGCACGGTGTTGAGCGGCCAGACATTCACCCCGACCCGCTGCATCGGGAAAACCGCGGCGCTGTTGCCAGCGTGGCCGAACACCACGTGGGACTGAATGGCGAGCAGATGGGGCGTACGTTTCATGCGGTGAGTTTTCCGTAAAACGATTGAAATTCGAGCCGCGCAGTATGCGACGAAACACAGCCTGTACGACAGACCGGCGACGCAGTTAAGCTGGCACTCTCAAGTTGGAGCAACCTGTTGATGCTGACCCTCGGAAATATCTTCGTGCTTATGTTGCTCGCCACGGGTGGCGCGTGGCTGTGGCACAACCACGGCTTGCGCGAGCGTGCGCTGGAGCGGGTCAAACAGCATTGTGCCAAGCTCGGCATCGAGTTGCTGGACGGCAACGTGGCCTTGAAAAAGATTGCGTTCATCAAAGACGCCAATGGCCGTCGGCGCCTGGCCCGGGTGTATAACTTCGAATTTACCGTGACCGGCGAAACCCGTCACAACGGCACCATCACTCAATTCGGCGCCCATAGCGCGCAGATCGAATTGGCGCCCTATCCGATGCCGTTCGATGACACGCCTGTCGTAGTCGATGTAGCGAAGCCGCGCGCAGAGGTCATCGAGTTGAGCCAATGGCGGCAGGAACACACCAAGTGGCGTCCTTGAATCAAAGGCCTTAACGCGCCCGGCAGTCATTCAGGTTTTTTTGCAGCACTTCCACATCTTGCTGCTCACTGAAAATCAGCTCGATCCGCGAATCACCGCGCCATTCGCTGGGCTGCCATTGCAGCGCCGAATTATCCAAGGCGTTCGCCGATACCCACCCGTCGATGCTGTGGATAACCAGCTTCGCCCGCCGCCAGACAGAACGCTCAAGCCACTGGCCAATGAGTGCCTTATCAAACGTCTGGCTAGGATGCCAACGCCAACCAATACTCCACCCCCCAGCCTGTTCCTGACTCAAACAAATCGGTAGCGCAGGATCAGTCCAGATAGCCGGCATCTGCGCCAATCCCTTGGGTAAAACGAAGTTATCCACACCCTCTACAGCCTGGGCCTTGAGACCGGGCAATTGGCTCAACGGCAATTGCGCCTGCTGCGTCCAGTACAGAGGAAGGGCAGGCAACTGCGCTGTGATTCGCTGGCGATCATTGTCGTCGAGACCTTCCGCCTTGTTCAGCAACAGCAAACCGGCGCTGTTTAACGCCTCCTGTTGCGCCGCAGGCAGCGGTTTACCGGCGGCGAGCGATTGGGCATCCAGCACCAGTACGCAACGCTGTACCGACAGTACACCGGTCCACGGAGCCTCACTCAACTGCTCAAGCAACCGGGCCGGATGTCCCAGGCCAGAGGGTTCTATGAACAACCGATCCGGCTTCGCCTTGCGCAACAACCGCCCGAGTCCGATCTGAAACGGTGCACCATTGACGCAGCACAAACAGCCGCCGGCCACTTCACCCAGTGCGATACCATCGGCATCCGAGGTCAGTAGCGCAGCATCCAGGCCAATCTGGCCGAACTCGTTGATCAACACCGCCCAACGCTCATTGAGCGGCCGCTGCATCAGCAGGTGCTTGATCAGGCTGGTTTTGCCGGCACCCAAAGGGCCTGCAATGACATGAGTGGGAATGTTCTGCAACATGGTCGACGTTTTCTGAAGAGGAGGTAAATGATGCGTTTGATGGGATTGTCGTTACTGCTGGCGCTCAGTTCAGGTGAAGCATTGGCTCAAGCCTGCGTAGTACATAGCACAGCTGAGAGACTCGACGTAAAAGTGTGCCAGCAAAACCGCACCATCCCGGAAAAACTCTTCGTCGACGGTTACTGCCAGCCCAACCTTCCGGGCCAGAAGGTCGACGTGCAGTACGTAGACCAATGCCCCAGTGGCAGTTTCGGCGTATGCAGCAACGCCCAAGTCGCCAATATGCCTTACCGTCAGGATATTCACTATTACGGCGTGGCCACCGATGCGGCGTATCTGAAGCCTTTTGCGAAACACAGAGCCAGGGAAACTGGCTCAAGCCGTGAGGCATCAGCTCAGCCAGTCAAGGGTCAGGATCAAACGACGCTCGCCCAATGCGGGTTGCGGCGAGCGGTGAATCAGGCCGAAACCTTCGTTGCCGTGCCACTTCTCGCCCTTAAACAGCGCCACATGCCCGCTGGCGATTTGCTCGATCAGCGAATCCTGTACAGGCTCAGCCTGAGGTTGGCTCAATTGGCGACGATCCATAACACCCTCTCGCAGCCACTGACTGCCGATGCCGGAATACGTAGTGATTAACCGCACCGGCACATGATCGACGTGGAAACGCGGGCACATGGCCTTGTCCAGTGCCCGTAAACGCAGGCCGATGCGCTTGGCGCCCAACAAACAGGCAAACGCGCTGACCAGCCAGGACACGTCGGCGACGAACGCTCCATACCCTTCCAGATCGCTGAAGCCTGAAGCTAATCCTCGCAGATCGGGTTCAGTCTCATCGTCGAGTAATTCCAGAACCCGTGATTCGGCCAGCGGCTGATTCTGCGACAGCAGCAAGTGGCCGAAATCGGCGATATGTACCGGTAATTGACGCTGCCAAGTGGCTAGATTGACCCCGTCATCAAGAATTCGGGTTAGCGTTTTCGGCGTTTCACCCTGGACTTGTTGAACGACAGAACGCCGCTTCAGAGTCGGCGCCAGCATCAGGCAGCCGCCTCGTCATGCCATGGACCAAACGGATCGTGCAGCGCTCGCCAACCCTCGGCTCCCAAAGCCATCTCCGCGTCGGTCAGCAGGCAATCGTCTAGTTCAGCGGTGAGTTGTGCGAAGTCGATGTTTTGGCCGATGAACACCAGTTCCTGGCGGCAATCGCCGGTGGCGGCGCTCCAGTTTTCCATGATTCCAGCGGTGCTTTCTTCATCTTGCGGCCACTGGGTTTTCGGCACAAACCGCCACCAGCGCCCGGCGAAACCGTGACGCATCAAGCCGCCGGCCTGAGACCAACTGCCGGCGTCCAAAGGTTTGCTGGCCAGCCAGAAAAAACCCTTGGAGCGCAGCAGCTTTCCATTCGTCCATGGACGGTCGATGAAGCTGAAAAAACGCTGCGGGTGAAAGGGGCGGCGGGCTCGATAAGCGGTCGAAGCGATCCCGTATTCCTCGGTTTCCGGCACGTGCTCGCCACGTAGCTCCTGCAACCAGCCTGGCGCCTGAGCCGCTTTTTCGAAATCGAAGCGACCGGTGTTGAGGATGCTCTGCAGTGGAACTTCACCCATGACCATCGGGATGATCTGCGCCTGTGCATTGAGGCGCTGAAGAATCACGATCAGCTCCTGGCGCTCACGACTGCTGATCAAATCGATTTTGCTGATCAGGATGACGTCAGCGAACTCGACCTGCTCGATCAACAGGTCGGTGATCGAGCGCTCGTCCTCCTCACCCAGGGTTTCTCCACGGGTGGCGAGGCTTTCGGCGGCTTGATAGTCGAGCAAGAAATTCATGCCATCGACCACGGTGACCATGGTGTCGAGCCGCGCGATGTCGGCCAGGCTTTGCCCTTGTTCATCACGAAAGGTGAACGTTTCGGCCACGGGCAGCGGTTCGGAAATGCCGGTGGATTCGATCAGCAGATAGTCAAATCGCCCGTCCTTGGCGAGCTTGCTGACCTCTTCGAGCAAGTCTTCGCGCAAGGTGCAGCAAATGCAGCCGTTGCTCATTTCAATGAGCTTCTCTTGCGCACGATTTAGGCTGACATCACGCTGGACTTCGCTGCCATCGATATTGATTTCACTCATATCGTTGACGATGACGGCGACTCGCAGGTTGTCGCGATTACGCAGCACGTAGTTGAGCAGCGTACTTTTTCCGGCACCGAGAAAGCCCGACAGGACGGTCACGGGAAGTCGATTGGGCATCAGGGTTTCCTCACAGGGATGCCCGGTCGCAGTGTCGGGCTTAATTTGATGTTATAGTATAACAATGCAATCAAGCCACCCTCCTATTGCTCGTGACGACAAAGCGTCCGAAGCTGAACCCCATTCAATCCCCGAGAAATCCTATGCGTATCGCCCTGAGATTGGCGCTGATGTGCGCTTCGCTGATGGCTGCTACACAAGTCCTGGCGCAGATTCCGAGCCTGGCTAAATGCACACGCAGCGCCAATCTGCTCGCCTGCGTGGATGCCGATGGCAATGCGTACAGCGTCAACACCGTCGGTAGCACGATCTATCTGCGCGGCTTCGAAATGGCGGGCAACCGCTACTGGGCGCAGACCAACAGTCGCTATGGGCAGCTGACGTTCTTCACCGGTATCGCTTCCGACGGCGAAGCCTGGGTTGGCTACAACCGTCGGGTTGGCTGGACAACGATCAACCGCTTTTCCAGTTCTGGAGGCACTAGCACCACATTCACCTGTAGCAGGATGACCGGTTGCTAGGCCTGAAGTGACCAAGCGTCGTGAAAAAGGCGTAGTCGAATTTTATGTAATAACATAACATATAAAATCGATTCCCCTCGACGGACCTGCTCATGAATGCGCTGACCTTGCCCGATATCGCCGCGCAAGCTTCTCGCCAAGCCCTGCCACTCGACTGGGTAGGCATGTGCGGCATTGCTCTTCCTGTTGTATTCGATGGCCAACGCATAAGCGCGAAAGTGGACGCGGGCGTGAGCCTCGATGATGGCGCAGCTCGCGGGATTCATATGTCGCGGTTGTATCTGGCACTGGAGATGCTCGAGCAGCAAGACCTGAGCCCCGCACTGTTGCGACGAGTCTTGCAGTGCTTTCTCGACACTCACCAAGGACTGTCTACTTGCGCGTACTTAAGAATTCATGGCGATCTACTGCTAAAAAGGCCGGCGTTGATCAGCCCATTGGCCGGCTGGAAAACGTATCCAGTGAGCATCGAAGCGCGGCTGAAAAACGCGATGTTCCACGTGGAACTAAAAATCGACGTTGCTTATTCCTCCACCTGCCCCTGTTCAGCCGCACTTTCCCGGCAGTTGATTCAGCAACAATTCGTCGATGATTTCGCCAACAAGTCGCTGCAACACGCCGAAGTATTGGCATGGCTCGGTTCCACAAAAGGCATCGTTGCGACGCCCCATAGCCAACGCAGCAACGCGGAGTTACGCCTGCGTCTCGACGATTATCTGGATGACCTGCCGCTGATCGCTCTCATCAATGACGCCGAAGCAGCCCTCGGCACTGCCGTCCAAACCGCGGTAAAGCGCGCCGATGAACAAGCCTTCGCCTTGGCCAATGGTCAGAACCTGATGTTCTGTGAGGACGCTGCACGACGTTTGAACCTTGCCCTGAAACGCTCCCCGGGCATTCACGCATTTCACATTCGCGTGGTCCATGCCGAAAGCCTTCATGCCCACGATGCCGTCGCCGAAAGCCGATGGAACTGGGAGGCGGCATGATTCGCTGTCAGGCATTGCGTTGGGGCGCACCCGGACAACCGCTCACACCTGCGCTGGATGTCTATTTGCCGAAGGGAAGCCTGACCGCCGTCATCGGCGCCAACGGCTCGGGTAAAAGCAGCTTGCTGAAAGTCATCGCCGGACTGCAAAGACCTCTGGCAGGCAACGTCATCCTCAATGTTCCACGTAAGGGCGCCCTCTCCTTCCTCCCCCAGCAACAACACTTGGACCGGCAATTTCCCATCAGCCTCCAGGAGTTGGTGGCTACCGGTTTTTGGGGCATCAAGCTATCGCCTGAATTACGCCGCCAACGCCTCAATACCGTGCTGGAGGATTGGTGCCTGAGCGGTCTGGAACAACGCCCGTTAATGGCATTGTCGGGCGGGGAACTGCAACGTGCCCTGCTCGCCCGACTAAGCCTTGCACAAACGCCACTGGTGTTGCTGGATGAGCCGCACGCAGCACTCGATGAACTCGGTCAGTCGCTGCTCTGGAAACACATCCACGAATGGCACGCCCAAGGTCGAACCCTGGTTGTGGTGTGCCATGACCTGGCCGCCGTTCGCCAACACATTCCACAGACACTGCTGATCAAAAACACTGGCTGCGTGCTTGGATCGAGCACCGAGTTGATCCGCCAACAACCTCAAACGCAGGTGGCCTGATGCTCGCCACCGCTCAACTTTGGCAACCGTTCCACGAGTTTGTGTTCATGCGCCGGGCCCTGCTCGGCGGGCTCTTGCTGGCGGGCAGCACGGCACCGCTGGGGGTGTTTCTGATCTTGCGACGCATGAGCCTGATCGGCGATGCAGTCGCCCACGGCATCTTGCCCGGTGCCGCACTCGGCTTCTGGTTCGCCGGGTTGAGCCTGCCGGCACTGACTATCGGCGGTTTAGGTGCTGGGTTGTCCATGGCCGGGCTGGCAGCATGGATCACCCGTCGCACAGGCCTGCGAGAAGACGCCAGCCTTGCCGCGATCTATCCGATCTCGTTGGCCAGTGGCGTGCTGATTCTTGGAATCGCCGGCAAACGCCTGGACCTGTTGCACCTGCTATTTGGCTCCGCGCTGGCCGTCGATGGTCCGACGCTGACCGGCATGTTGTGGGTCTCGGGCTTCAGCCTGTTCGCCATGGCCCTCATCTACAAACCACTGTTGCTGGACACCCTCGATCCGCTCTTTCTGCAAACCGTCAGCCGACTCGGACCGCTGGCCCATGGCGTGTTCCTGATGCTCGTGGTGTTGAATCTGGTGATCGGTTTCCAGGCCATCGGCGCGCTGATGGTGGTCGGTTTGATGATGTTGCCTGCCGCCGCGTCGCGCTTCTGGAGCCGTCGCTTGCCGGTCTTGATGGGTATCGCCGCGTTGCTGGGTTGTCTCTCGGTATGGCTTGGATTGCTGCTGTCGTTCTACTACTCGCTACCCAGCGGCCCGGCCATCGTATTGGTCGCGGGTGGTTTGTATCTGCTGTCCGTGGTGCTCGGACCGGTGCACGGTTTGCTACGCCGCCCTCCTTTGCTCACATCCCAATAAGGTGTTTTCCGATGCGCGCTTTACTCGTGTTGTTCAGTTTGATGCTATCGATGTCGATGTCGCTGTCGGCGGCGGAAAAACTTCAGGTGGTCACCAGCTTCAGCATCCTCTCCGACATGACCCATCAAGTCGGCGGCGACCATATCCAGATCACCAACATGGTCGGCCCCGACGCCGATGCTCACACTTACGAGCCGACGCCGGACGATGCCAAAGCGTTGCTCCGTGCCCAGTTGATCATCAAAAACGGGCTGGGTTTCGAACCTTGGCTGGACCGCCTGGTGACCAGCACCGAGACCAAGGCGCCGATCATTAGCGCAAGTCACGGCGTCATCCCGCGCTCCCTGGATGAAGACGGCGAAACCGTTCCCGACCCTCACGCTTGGCACAACCTGGCGAACACCGAACTGTACATCGCCAACATCACCAAAGCGCTGATCGCTGCGGACCCGGTGAACAAGGCTGACTACCAACGTAACAGCCAGGCGTACCTGAAACAGATCTACGCGCTGCTTGCCGAAGCCAAGGCCAAGCTCGGTTCACTACCGCCAGGCAATCGCAAAATCGTGACCTCCCATGACGCCTTCGGGTATCTCGGTCAGGCCTACGGAATCGACTTCATGGCACCTCAGGGCCTGTCCACCGAACGCGAACCTTCGGCTGCCGAAGTGGCTGCACTGATCACTCAGATTCGTCAGGCCAAGGTCAAAGCGGTGTTCATGGAAAACATTAAGGACGCCCGCCTGCTGAAGCAGATTGCCGATGAAAGCGGCGCGCACATCGGCGGCACGTTGTACTCCGATGCCCTCGCCGCCACCGGGCCGGCCAGCACCTTTGCCGGGCTGTTCGAGTACAACCTCAATACTCTGTACGAGACGTTGAGCAAGCCATGATCCGCAAGAACCCTTCAGGTGATTTACCGCTGATTGCGCAGTCCGCCTATGTGGACAAGACCGCAATCATCTGCGGCAAAGTGGTGATCGGCGAGAACGTTTTCGTCGGCCCTTACGCGGTGATTCGCGCCGACGAAGTAGACGCCGACGGCGAAATGGAACCGATCACCATCGGCGCCAACTCGAACATTCAGGACGGCGTGGTGATTCACTCCAAGTCCGGCGCGGCAGTCACTATCGGCGAGTTCAGTTCGATCGCCCACCGCTCCATTGTCCACGGCCCCTGCACGGTCGGTGATCGAGTGTTCGTCGGTTTCAACAGTGTGCTGTTCAACTGCGTGGTCGGCGATGGCTGCGTGGTGCGGCATAACTCGGTGGTCGACGGGCGCGATTTGCCCGAAGGGTTCTACGTGCCCTCCACTACCCGTATCGGACCGAACACGGACCTGTCGCAATTCCCGCCGGTCAGCGTCAGTGCCTCGGAGTTTTCCGAGGACGTGGCCCGGACCAATGTCGATCTGGTGCGCGGTTACAAAGCGCTGCAAAACGAGTTCTGACGATGAGCAGCGCGCTGATTCGCACTATCCACCTTGTTGGAATTAATGGCAGACGAAGTCCTGCCGATAACCACCCCTCATAGCGAAGACCCGTCAGCGCAGTTCTCTACGGTTAATGCGTTAGCGCGAATAATAGAAGCACTCGAGAGCATCACCCATGATTCAAATCCGCCTGCCTGATGGTTCACTGCGTGAATACAACCAACCGCTGTCCGTGTCCGAACTCGCTGCCAGTATCAGCCCCGGGTTGGCGAAAGCGGCGGTGGCCGGTCGGGTGGAGGGTGTGTTGGTGGATTGTGAATACATGATCAGGAGCGATGCGCGGGTCAGCATCGTCACACCTCAGGAACCCGATGGCCTGGAAATCCTTCGGCGGTCCTGCGCGTTGATCCTGGCAATGGCGGTCAAGCAGCTTCATCCCAATGTGCAGCTGCAGTCTGGATCGGCGTTGGGGGACGGATTCTTTTACGGTTTTACCCTCGAGCAATCGTTAACCCGCGACGACCTGCCACTGATCGAAGCTCGCATGCAGATACTCGCGGCGACCAACCACTCGATCCGTCGACGAACAATGAAGTCGACAGAGCAACTGTCGTTATACCGCTTGGGGGACTTCGAACAGTTGACGACTGGCCCGCACGTTCCAGCCACGAAGGTGTTGCAGGCGTTCTCCCTCGACTCCATTAGCGGAACGTCTGTGCAACGAATCTACGGCACGTGTTGGTCTTGCCAACAGGAACTGGACAACTGGCGAGCCCCTCCGCTTGTCATCATTGTCAGCATGGCTGAACGCCAAGCGAGTTATGCCCAGTCGGTGACCGAGACATTGCGTCGTAGCGGTGTGCATGCTCATGCGGATCTGCGGCATGAAAAGGTCCGCCACAAGATTCGCGAACACAGTCAAAGAGTGCCGTACCTGATGGTCGTGGGCGAGAAAGAACAGGAAGGGGAATTCGTCAGTGTGCGCAGCGGTGCCGGTGAGGACCTGGGCAGGATGGATGTTGAGGCTGCGTGTCAGTGGCTGAATCGGGTCCGCCCCCACACGATCATGTAGGGAGCGGCTGTACTGGCAAAGGTGTCAGGCTCGAGGCTTGACCGTTCCGCAGTCCTGCCCCAGCCACACGGCGCGACTTTCGAGACTGCCCTTTTGCTGGATACCGGTGGCATTGAACGTACCGTTGACCTTGGTCGTGAACTCACGGTCACTGAGGAACGTGGCAACACCGGCACCTTGCGCTTTGGGGCAGCTGAAACGGAATTTCCACTGGTTACCGCTGCGGTCGGTGATTTCCTGCTTGCAGCCCGATTGCGGGTCGGTCAGTGGAATGTTGTCGGTCTTCACTTGCTCCGGGGTCAGGCAAGCCCGAATCCCTTTGCCGCCCATGGTGATGCCCTGCTTCTCGAGTTGAGCACGTTGCTCCGGCGTCATCTGGCTCTGCAACTGACCGAGGATCAGCTGCAAGTCCGGCAGGTTCTGGTCATCGACCTTCATGTTGCTTGTGGTCATTTCCCACAACCCGGGTTGCAGCATCTGCGCCTGAGCAACCACAGGAAGTGACACACCAATGGCCATGGCCAAACCCAGCAGACGAACGTTCATCGACAAACTCCTGATCAGTAGTGGCCGTTAGACGCCAGCCTTCGGCTTCGGTTCATGGGCCAATTAAATAGCGACATTCTGCACGGAACATGGTCTGTTAAGCACTGTATCTTCAGGAGCAGGGCTGCCCCCCATGGGTTACTTCGGACCGCACATTTTCGGCTACACCATTGCACTGCTTCACTCGCTGGGCACGATTGCGGCGATACACGCCGTACTCACCGTCCGGACCGCTCAGGGTTCAATCGCCTGGGCCCTGTCGTTGGTATTCATGCCCTACCTCACGCTTATTCCGTACCTGGTTTTCGGTAGCAGCACGTTCGATGGTTACATCAAGGCCCGGCGACAGGCCAACGAAGAAATGCGCAAAGCCATCTCCGAGCTCAACTGGCGCCCTTGGGTCGAAGAGGCGCTGACCGCTCGCGCCTCCAACGCCTACGCGTCGCTGCGGGCGATGCCAAAGCTGGGCCGAATGCCTTGCCTGGCGAACAACGAAGTCCATTTACTGATCAATGGCCAAGCCACGTTTGATTCAATTTTCGAGGCCATCAGCAAGGCAAAAGAAGCTGTATTGATTCAGTTCTTTATCATCCACGATGATCGTCTCGGCCAACGCCTGCACCAACTTCTTTTTGAAGAAAGCCGCCGAAGGCGTCGCGATTTACCTGCTGTATGACCGTATTGGCAGCCACTCCCTGCCCCACAGCTATGTGCAGGCGTTGCGCGACGGCGGCGTCGAGGTCAAGGCGTTCGCCACCCGCAGTGGCTGGCTCAATCGCTTCCAGGTCAACTTCCGCAACCACCGCAAGATCGTGGTGGTCGATGGGGTGCTGGGGTTCGTGGGCGGGCATAACGTTGGCGACGAATACATGGGCGAGAAACCTCCGCTGGCGCCATGGCGAGACACTCATGTTCGAGTGCGCGGACCGGTGGTGGCCTGTATGCAGGAGTCTTTTGCCGAAGACTGGTTCTGGGCAGCACGATCGCTACCGCCACTGATTTTGCCGGATGTGTATCCGGATGACGGTGTTCTGTGCCAATTGCTTGCGAGCGGCCCGGCAGATTCCTACGAAACCTGTTCGTTGTTCTTCGTCGAAGCTATTCATGCCGCAACTGAGCGCGTGTGGATCACCAGCCCCTATTTCATCCCCGACGAAGCTGTGTTCGCGGCACTCAGGCTTGCGGCGCTGCGAGGCGTCGATGTGCGACTGCTGCTGCCCTCGCGTCCAGACCACCGAATCGTCTACGCAGCCTCCAGCCTTTACGCCTTCGAGGCCGTACGCGCCGGTGTACGCGTGTTCCGCTATGAGCCTGGTTTCCTGCATCAGAAAGTGGTGTTGATCGACAGTGAAATCAGCGCCATCGGCAGTGCCAACCTGGACAACCGCTCGTTCCGGCTCAATTTCGAAGTGATGTTGCTGACGGTCGACAGCGCCTTTGCCGCCGAAGTGGAACAGATGCTCAAC
Organism: Pseudomonas sp. S2_F03; assembly: GCF_054668335.1. Taxonomy (NCBI): domain Bacteria; kingdom Pseudomonadati; phylum Pseudomonadota; class Gammaproteobacteria; order Pseudomonadales; family Pseudomonadaceae; genus Pseudomonas; species Pseudomonas sp. S2_F03. Next base: position 2,930,895 of record NZ_CP162759.1, read on the forward strand.
GACGACTTTTTCCAGGCCCACGAAATCGCCAAAGAAGAAAGCCGGGAGACCCATCGCCTGCAACAAATTGGCATGCGGGTCGCCCGGCTTATCTCACCGATTCTCTAAGGGTTGTAGATGTCGTCGCGCGTCCATGGCAATTCGTGGCTGCCATCGGGGTGGGCTTTAACCGCGAGGATCTGGTGCAGGTTGATCCAGCCCCGGGCAAACGCATAAGCGCATCCTGCCAGGTACAGCCGCCAGATCCGCAAGGCTTGCTCCGGCACTTGCCTGGACGCCGCCTCAAGGTTGTCTTCGAGGCGCTCGCTCCAGTGGTCGAGGGTACGCGCGTAATGCAGGCGCAGGCTTTCGACATCGACGATCTCCAGCCCCGCGTCACTGATCTCGGCAGAGATCATCGACAGGTGCGGCAACTCGCCGTTGGGGAATACATATTTTCCAATGAAGTCGCCAGCACCGCGCCCCACAGGACGACCGTCGTTGTGTTTGGCGGTGATCCCATGGTTCATCACCAGGCCGCCCTCTTTCACCGCGCCGAACAAGGTTTTGCAGTATTCAGCCAGGTTGGCGTGGCCCACGTGTTCGAACATGCCGACACTGACCACTTTGTCGAAGCGACCGTCTTGAGGCAGGTCGCGATAGTCGAGCAGTTGCAGCTCGACCAAATCCTCCAGACCTTCCTCTTTAACGCGTTCACGGGCCAGGGCCAGTTGTTTTTCGCTGAGCGTAATGCCAAATACCTTCGCACCGAACTCCCTCGCCGCATACCGGGCCAGTCCGCCCCAACCGCAACCGACGTCCAACAAATACTCGCCCGGCTGCAACCGCAGCTTGCGGCACAGGTGCCTGAACTTGGCCTGTTGGGCCTGCTCTAGGGTTTCACTGCCGGTCTCGAAATACGCACAGGAATACGCCATGTCGCTGTCGAGCCACAGCTGATAAAACTCGTTGGAGAGGTCGTAATGGTAGGAGATGGCCTTGGCGTCGGTTTCCTTGTCGTGGACGGTACGAACCGGTTGATTGCTATCGTCCTCGTTTAACAACGCCTGACTCCATTCATCGCAGACGCGGATGACGTCGCTGATGGAGCCTTCCAGCTCAAGCTTGCCCTCGACAAATGCCGCACCGAGCGCATCCAGGCTTGGGTGGGTGAACTGGGTAACCATTTGTGGGTCCTTGACCACAATCGTGACGCTGGGCGTCGGCCCCAGATTGAATTCATGGCCGTCCCAGAGTCGCAGGCGTAGCGGTAGCTGCAGATTCTGTAAGGCCGGTGGAAGTTGCGCGAGCATGGAAAGTCCCCCTTGTTTCAGACGTCTGATGTGAGGGTAGACCATCTTAGAAAATTAGCTGGCTATCGAAATAATAGCCAATTTCTATGATTTGTGACGCTGCAACCAACCGTCGTGAACCCACTGCTTGAGCCAGGTCACAGCTTGAAATGGCGCACCCTCTCCACAGATGACTGTCAATTCGGAGCACAGTTCAGCAAAACTCCATTCACGCTCAAACAGGCCTTTTAGCGCATTGGCCTCTCCAGGCTCCAGGCTTCGATACTGGCAAACGAGATCATTTCGACAAATCACCACCGTATGGGAACTGTCGAGTGGCGTGCTGCCAGGAAACTGCGCTTGATCCTTTACCGATCGCCAGATCGCCACACTGTTGAAGGCACACTCAAGCCATTGCAGCGAGGGACTGGGGCTGACTTGCAGCGTCGGCCAGTCTTGGGGTGCCAGTTGCGCCATGTCCTGCATCGTCAGGGGCGTTCCGGGAGGCGCGTCGAATGCCAGCGTAAAGGCCCACTCAAGTGCTGCAAGCTCTGCCAGCGGCGCACTCTGTTCAGGCACCAGATGCTGACGAATAAACATTTCGAAGCCTTTGCCGAGCCAACGAAGGTTGTAATGATCCGAAGGATTCTGGCGGATGTAAGCCGCGGTGAGTTGTTCGAATTCATCGTCACCCAACCAATCGTGGATGGCGGGAAAGTCTGCGCGTAGCACTTCCTGTAGCCGGGCCTGATAAGCATTGTGATAAATCGCCAACCCTGTGCTGACATCCAGCGTCGGGCCACCCATAAGGCTGGAGCCAAGCGTGACATCAGCCGCCACCGGCGCTCCCAACAGGTAGCGTTCAAAGGCCAGTTGCCAATCGATCAGGCGCATTTCTGCCTCCGGTTCAGCACGCTCGCACCCAACTCCCGGGCTTTTTGCAATTCACCAAGCAGTTCTTCAAACGGCGGGAAATGGTCATCGCGCTCCAGCAGCGTGGCGACCGGGCCGAGGTAATCGAGCGTGCGTTGATAAAGCGCCCAGACCGGGTCGCTGACAGGATGGTCATGGGTGTCGATGACGTAATCGCCGTAGTCGCTGTGGCCCGCCAGATGCAGTTGGCGAACCTTGTTTGCCGGCAAACCTTGAATGAAGGTCCAGGGGTCGAAACCATGATTGCGTGAGCTGACATAGACATTGTTGACGTCCAGCAACAATTCGCAATCGCTCAACCGGCTCAACGCTTCGAGAAACGCCCACTCGCTGAAATCATCGTCAGCGCTGCGCACATAACTGGAGACATTTTCCAGCACCAGTGGCCGCTGCAAAACGTCTTGTACCTGGCGCACCCGATCAGCGACGTAATAAAGGCTTTCTTCGGTGTAAGGCAGCGGTAACAAATCATGAAGCTGATGGGCGTTGCCACGGCTCCAGCACAAGTGATCGGAAACCCACGCCGGTTTGACCCGATCGGCCAACACCTTGAGTTGTTGCAGATAGCCCTGATCGAGGGCATGCGGCCCGCCGATGGACAACGATACGCCATGCATCACCAGCGGATAACGCTCGGCGATGGCGTCAAGGTAATAGAGGGCTTTGCCGCCCTGCACCATGAAATTTTCGGAGACGACTTCGAACCAGTCCACGGCCGGCGACTGATCAAGAATGTCCTGGTAGTAAGCACTGCGTAAACCCAGGCCATAGCCCAGACAAGAAAGGGATGCAGACATTGGCGGGCTCCTCGCAAAATGGCCGCAGTGGCTGGGGGAAGCCACTGCGGCGCCAAACGGTAGTCGGTTACTCGCCGACCTTGCCACCTTCCTTCATGCACTGAGCCTGAGTCATGGCCTTGAAGCCGTGACCTTTGCAAACAGCCTGACCCTTACAGGCGTTTTCCGCGGTTTTGCAATCGTTCATGCCTTTGCACGAGGTCACGCCGTAGCAGTGAACCTGAGCAGCGTCGGCAGCCTGAGCCGTCGTCGCAACACCGGCAAACAGAGTCGCAGCAGCGAAAGCGAGAGCGGCACCGGTGGAAGCAGTTTTGAAGTTCATTTTTGTATCCTCAGTCATCGTCAGGGTTGTCGGCTGGAATGTTGTTCAGTCCCGACACAGCACTAGAGAGCGCTCCCCCAATGGCGTTACAGAGGCATCCAAAAAAGTTTTCGATTCACTCAACTGTCTTCTTTGAGCTTGAGTAACGGCTCCTGGAACCGCAGCAAACGTCCGGCGTTGCCCAACACCAGCAACGTGCTCAAGTTATGCAGCAACGCCGCGATCATTGCCCCTGCCGCGCCAAGCCAGCCAAACGCCGCGAATGCGACAATCGCCAGTGTCCAGCCCAAACCGATGATCACATTGACCTGCAAGGTTTGGCGGCATTGGCGGCTCAAACGCACACAGGTGCCGAGCCGACGCAGGTCGCTGCCGATCAGCACGATGTCTGCCGAGGCCAACGCAATGTCGGCCCCGCCCGCGCCCATGGCCACACCCACGACACCCGCCTTGAGCGCCAGGGAGTCGTTGATCCCGTCCCCGACCACCATCGGCCGGAAGCCGCTGCCAATTTCCTTGAGCACTCGATTCAATTTGTCCTCAGGCAACGCCTGGGCCTCGACATCGCTGATGCCGACATCGCGGGCCAACGTGTGGGCAACGCTCTGCCGATCCCCGGTGAGCAGCAGTTGTCGACCCAAGCCCAATTCACGCAACTCACTCAAGGCAAATCGCGCCTCGGGTTTGACGCTGTCGGCCAACAACAGCCAGGCGAGAAATTCACCATCCAGCGCCAGTCCGGCAATCGGTCCGTCGTGTTCAGGAACCGCCGACGTCACAATACCCAACTGCGCGAACAACTCGGGCCGACCGAGTGCGGCCTCGCCCTGTTCGGTCATTGCCACCACCCCCAACCCCTGACGCTCGTGGATATCAGACAGCAGCAGAAAGTGCTCCTGCGTGACCAGCCCGGCGAGCGCACGACTGACCGGATGACTGCTGGCCGAACCGAGACTAGCGGCCAACTTGAGCACATGGCTGCGGTCTTCCAGCGGACTGTCGATCGACTGCAAGCGCAAGGTACCGAACGTCAGCGTGCCGGTTTTGTCGACCACCAGCGACGTCAGGTCCGCCAGTTCCTCAAGAAAAGCCGAACTGCGAATCAGAATGCCGTGGCGCGCAGCCACCGCCACCCCGGCAATGGCCGTCGCCGGCGCCGACAGCACCAGCGCACAAGGGCACGCGGCGACCAACACCGCAAGCATCGCCTGAGCATCATTGGTTACGAACCAGGTGACTGCAGCCAGCAACAACACCAGCACCATGTAGCTGCCGGCATAACGCTCCAACAAGCGAGTAATCGGCGGCTTGGAGCGCTCGGCGCTTTGCATCAGCGCAATGACTTTGCCCAAGGTCGATTCGTCGCCGGTGCGGGTCACTTCAATGCGCAGCAGACCATCGAGATTGATCGCCCCGCCAAACACCTGCATACCAACTCCGGCTTCCATCGGCACTGACTCACCGGTAATCGAAGCCGTATCGAGACTCGCCTGACCGGACAACACGCGACCATCCGCCGGCACGCGATCGCCGGCACGCACCTCGACCTGGTCACCGGGTTTGAGTGTGCGATTGTCGACTTCGAGGATCGAGCCATCGGCCTGAACCTTGCGCGCATGACTGCGGGTCAGCTTGCCAAGAGCATGAATCGCTTCCTGAGAACCGATCACGCTGCGCTCTTCCAGCACATGGCCGAAGATCATGATGATCGGCAACAACGCCGCCGTCAGCAGATCTCCCGTGGCCCAAGCGCCGAGCATGGCAAGCGCGATCAACTGGTCAGTGATTCCGTGCAAGCTCGGGTAGCGCAGGCTGTACCACGCCGAACGCATCACCGGCACAGCCACCAGAAGCGAGGCAAAACCGAGCAGTAACTGACTGACACCGGTCTGCTCCGGCGACAGCCAGCGCCAGACCAGGCCGAGCCCGAGCAGGCCCAGTGCGAGCATGGCCAGCGTCAGTTGGCGGGCAGCGCTGCGTTGTTCGGCCGAGGACAACATGCTCGGTGCTGCGGCGGTTGGCGCGGTCATTGGGCAGCTCCTGAATGATCAGGCGGGAATCGTCTTTCGGATTGACCGTGGTTACGGAACCGGCCTGGCCGAGAATCTTCGGCATCCGCTCACGGTAAATGCGCAGCAGCATTTGCGGATCGGTGCCCTGTTGCTGCGCCTTGGCCAGGCTCAATACGGTGGCGGTGTCGGCAGACGCTTTCGCCAGCCGTTCGCTGGCTTGGGCATGGGCCACTTGCAGCGTTCGATCTGCTTGTTCGTTGGCGGCCTGAGTCGCCTTCTCGGCTTCGGTGCGGGCGTTCGCCACCGCTTTGTCGGCCTGCTGGCTCGCGGTCAATACCGCGTTGAAAGCGTTCACCGCAGGACCGGGCAAGCTCGACTGCACGTCGACACGCGCGACTTCGATACCCAGCCCCTGCCCCGTCGCCGCCAGTTCGGTCAGACGTTGATTGATGCTCTGCACCAGATCGCCGCGCAGACGTTCACGGCGTTCGGCGGCCTGATTGTCCGCGCCGATCAGTTCAGGACGCGCCACCAGAATAGTGTCCAGGTCTCGCGCCGCAGTCAGGGCAACGGCACTTCGGGTCACCAACCGATCCAGCGCTGGCAATACATGTTCACCTTGCAGCACGAAGGCATAGGGCTCGGTGACTTTGTAGAAGACTCGCACATCGAGTTGCACCACACCGGCGTCACCCGTCAGTAAATAGCCGGAACCGGCGAGTGCATCACTGATGGGTGTGGCAAACGTCGCCGCGCGATCAGCCTGCAAGGCGACGTCGCTGCGCAACAGATTTCCCACTCGACGTTCGATCACCCGATCTGCGGCCGGTAATAAAACCACCTGCTCAAACGGTCGCGGCCATGCCATTAGCAACCCGGCGTTCTGGATGCGATCCAGTGCACCGAAATGCAAAACCACTGCGCGATTCTGTGGATCAATCTGCCTTACGTTCGAGAACGCCCACGCTAATGCCGCGAGAACGGTCACGGCGTACAGCGCCAGAAAAGCCAAGCGCCCGGCCTGAATCCAGGGACTGCTTAATGCCTGTGTTCCACGTGGAACTAATTTCATGGCTGCGATCCGGACTTGTTTTCGAGAGCGGGCGGTCCATCCACCAACACCCGAAATGGCGCCGCATCTGTGCGCAATATCAGTTTTGTACCCGGCGAAACAATGGTGCCCAAGGTGTCGAGTGAGCGCAGCAAGTTGTACAACTGCGGCGAGCCGGCATAAGCACGGCCGTAAATCTGCGCCGCCTCGACACGCGATTGAGCTTCGATGTCAGCCGCTTTGACCGTCGCATCGGCTTGCACGATTCGCGCATCACGCTCAGCGGCGGAACGAATTTGCGCCGCTTCACGTTTGCCGATGGCCGTTCGTTCCGTCGCAATGGTTTCACGCTCGGCGCGCATGCGATCGACCGTGGCGGTCAAAGTGACGGAGGGCAAGGTCAGGCGTTCGATGCCGACTTGCAGCACGCGCACGCCATAAGTGGTGAGCAATTGCTGATCGATCTGCTGACGCAGCTGCGCCTCAAAGTCGGCAATGTGAACTTGATTGGCATCGGTGTTGACCAGGTTTGCCAAGTCAAAACTGCTGGCGGTGGTTTCCAGTGCCGAGCCGACAAACGTGCGAATCTGTCGCGCCGCTTCATCCGGCTGGTTCTGCACCGCACGCATAAAGCGTTGCACGTTGTCCGGGTCGCCCTGCACCTGCCACGCCACATACGCCTGAACGATAATGCGCAAACCGTCGCGGGTACCGACATCCTGCAAACCACTGGAGGTTGTGCGCAGCCGCAAGTCGACGGGTATGGCTGCCTCAAAAGGTGCCGGCCAACGCCAGCCAAGCCCCGGCTCCAGTAGAACCCGCGATGGATTACCAAAGCGCGTGATCACTGTCGCCTCCCCCGAGCGCACTTGAACAAGACTCGCGGCGGCAATGGCAAATGCCACGAGCAACGCCGCCCAACCCATGCGCCGCCATGGAAAAGGGCCGGCTTCTTGCGGATCGCCATGGTGGTGATGATGGTGACCGTGATGATGCCCGTGTCCGCCATGGCTGTGATCGTGGCCGGCGTGGTCATCGTGATCGTGTGTATGCGACTGGCTCAATGGGCAGCTCCTGGTTGGGCGCTGGTACGCGGCGACGCGGGATCGGCCGGCAGCGTGAAAGTACGGAGGTCGATGGTCGGCGCATTACTGCTGCCACCCAGACGATGATCAAGAATCAGCAGCTTGGCGTTGGCCAGGCCTTGGGGCAGTTGGCCAAGGTATTGCTCCAGCACAAAAGCCTGGCCAGCACTGGCGTAGGCTTTCTGTTCAGCGCTGAACTTGAGGTCCGTCGCCTGCGCTGTGGCATTGATTTCATGGGCGCTGGCGGTCGCTTGATCGCGGGCAATGCTGGCTTGCAGTTGCGCCTGATTGGTCGCCTCCGCCGCAGCACCGCGCTCTCGTGAGATCAATGCTTGAGCACCAATCTGCGCTGCCTGCACGCCGTGATAAGCGTTGGCGGCGCCGGCCGGTGGGTGAATCGCTTCCAACACGGTCGCGAGAATTTCCACACCGCTATCGAGCGTGTTCAAGTCCGCCTGCACCGCGCGACCGATCTCATCAGCCAGACCTACCCTGTCCTCGCCGAGCAAACCATCAAGGGTTCGCGAGGCGAAGTCGTGCACCAGAATCCGGCTGGCGGTGCTGCGAATCAGCGTCGGCACGTCAGCACTGTTGTAGGTGGCCGCCAACGCCGCTTGATCGGTCAGGCCGATGCGATAGACGAAGCGCACGTCCATGTTGACGATCTGGAAGCTCTGCTTGTCGGCGCGGCTGCTGGCGATGACTTGGGATTTGTCATTCACATGGCTGGCATCCCACAGCCGATTGGCAATCGCCGGCGCGGGGCCTTCGGCTGGTTCAAGTACGACGGGGGCAGAGGCTTCGCCAACGCTGGTGGCCAACTCGTGAACCACGCCGTTCTCGACATTCAGCACACGACCCAACGGCCACGGTAAACCGGCGTGCAAACCAGGGCCAAACACCGCCACCGGTTTGCCAAATCGCTCGTAGATACCCCGCCCCTGCAACGGTATTTCGTGAATGCCAGTGAGCGACCAGCCGACAATCGCAACCACTGCCAGCACCGGAAAAAACGCCCGGCGCATATAGGTGAACGCCCAGATTTGTCGCAGGTCGATACCGAAGCGGTTGTGCAATTCGTGCTGCAAGGCGAGGAGCGGCTGCGGTGGCCAGCGCAGCATGTCGGCGACAAAACTGCGGGCCAGCAATGCAGGCTCTAGTTGTTCACGCTGTGGGCTGAACAGCGACAACACCGCACGCAGCAGCAACTCGACCGCGACCAGGCCTGGCAACAAACCGATCAGCACCGCCAAACGCACCGGCCAGATCGACTCTTCGCTGGCAAACAACAGACACAACGCACCAAGCACCAGGCAAATAATCGCGACCCGAGTCAATTGCGCCAGTGCACCTGCTTCCGGCCATTGGGCGACGTTTTCCTGGGCCAGTTGTCGTTCAACCACCAGCAGACCGAACGCCAGCAGCAAGGCCAGCGCCGCGCCGACGCTGGCGGACAAACCCAGAGCGGCGGGCGGTAACGCGAGGTTCCAGAACTGACTCACACTGAACGCCGCCAACAGCGCCCAGGCGCCGAGCCAGAGTGTCGGTGCGCCGATCTGACCGAGCATTCGCACCGAGCGCTGACTGAGTCGCTCCAGCAGTCGTTCATACCAACCTTCAGGTGCAACGGTGTCGTCAGCGACAATGACCACCGGCAGCGTCGGGTTCATGGCTTCTGCGCGCCACCGGGTTATCCACCCCGCTGATTGCAAACCCGCCACCAGCACCAGCAACGCGGCACTCTGGTTCACCAGCAAGGGCGCCCACAGCGACAGCGGCGCGAACAATCCGACAAATAATGCCAACACCAGCCCGGCCGCCGAAAGAGCACCAAGGCCGATGGCGAATTGTCGTAATCGCCGCCCCTGAAAAACCGCCTGCTGAAAGCGCGGCAGCCCTGCTACCTGCGCCCCATCGACTTCGAGATCGACTTGCATACCACCCCAGTGTTTATTCAATGCGGACATCACATTTCGTTACGATATAACGAAAACCATGAAATTTTCGTCGTAAATCGCAACATCTAAAGGCGCTGAACCTGTCGCCAAGCTGAAGCCTTGACCGAAACAGCCGGAAACGCACATATTACGTTCGTAATTTTTATCAAAGACTACCTTCAATCAGCCCGATCCCTTCACTTCAGGAGTACATCCATGAGCAGCTACGACGTCGTGATTCTGGGCGGTGGCCCCGGCGGTTATAACGCAGCGATCCGAGCCGGCCAGCTGGGTTTGAAAGCAGCGTGCGTCGAAGGTCGCGCCACCCTGGGCGGCACCTGCCTGAACGTCGGCTGCATGCCGTCCAAGGCGTTGTTGCACGCCTCCGAACTCTACGAGGCGGCCATGGGTTCGGAATTCGCCAACCTGGGCATCGAGGTCAAACCCACGCTCAACCTCGCTCAGATGATGAAACAAAAAGATGAAAGCGTGACCGGGCTGACCAAAGGCATCGAGTTTCTGTTTCGCAAAAACAAAGTCGACTGGATCAAGGGCTGGGGCCACATCGACGGGCCGGGCAAAGTCACGGTGACCGATAATGCGGGCAGCAAGACCGAGCTGAGTGCCAAAGACATCATCATCGCCACCGGCTCCGAGCCCACTCCCCTTCCAGGCGTCGACATCGACAACAAACGTATCCTTGACTCCACCGGCGCGCTGTCGCTGACCGAAGTGCCAAAACATCTGGTGGTGATCGGTGCCGGCGTCATCGGCCTGGAGCTGGGTTCTGTTTGGCGACGCCTGGGCGCTCAGGTCACGGTCGTCGAATTTCTCGACCGCATCTGTCCCGGTGTCGATGTTGAGGCCGGCAAAACCCTGCAGCGCTCGTTAAGTAAGCAAGGCATCAGCTTCAAGTTAAGTTCAAAAGTCACCAGCGCCGCGTCCTCGACTACCGGCGTTCAACTCAGCATTGAACCGGCGGCGGGTGGCACGCCTGAGTTGCTGGAGGCTGATTACGTGCTGGTGTCTATCGGTCGCCGGCCTTATACCCAGGGCCTTGGGCTGGAAAATGTCGGCCTCGCCACCGACAAACGCGGCATGCTCGCCAACCAGGGCCACCGTACCGAAGCGGCTGGCGTGTGGGTGATTGGCGACGTGACGTCTGGGCCGATGCTCGCCCACAAGGCCGAAGACGAAGCCATGGCCTGCATCGAACAGATCGTCGGCAAGGCAGGTGAGGTGAATTACGACCTGATTCCCAGCGTGATCTACACCAAACCGGAGCTGGCCAGCGTCGGCATGACCGAGGAGCAACTCAAGGCCGAAGGTCGCGCGTACAAGGTCGGTAAATTCCCGTTTACCGCCAACAGCCGGGCCAAGATCAACCACGAGACCGAAGGCTTCGCCAAAGTGCTGGCCGATGAGCGTACCGACGAAATCCTCGGCGTCCACCTGGTGGGGCCCAGCGTCAGTGAAATGATTGGCGAGTATTGCGTGGCGATGGAATTCAGCGCCTCGGCTGAAGACATTGCGTTGACCTGCCATCCGCATCCGACCCGGTCCGAGGCGTTGCGCCAGGCGGCGATGAATGTGGAGGGGATGGCGACGCAGATGTAGGCCTTAAAATTCTTGTTGTCGGGTCTGCCGCTATCGCGAGCAAGCTCGCTCCCACAGGTTCTTGGGTGGGCACGCGATTTGTACTACACCGCAAATCATTGTGGGAGCTTGCTCGCGATAGCGGCGACTCGGTCTAAAGCGGCAAATGCCCCAACGGCAACGCCCCCGGCGTCTTCACCGTGTGAATCGCGAAGTTGCTGCGGATATCGCTCACACCCGGCAACTTCAACAGCCGCTCCGTGAGAAAACGGTCGTACCCGCGCAAATCCGGCACCACCACTTGCAGCAGAAAATCTGATTCTCCCGACACCAGAAACGCCGAAATCACTTCCGGTAACGCCGTTACGGCCACACGGAAAGCTTCAGCCTGTTCGTCGTTGTGGCGCTCCACCTTGACCCCGACAAACACGGTCAACCCAAGCCCCACCTCGTCGCGATCCAGATTGGCCTGATAACCCCGAATCACACCCGCCTCTTCCAGCATCCGCACCCGCCGCAAGCAAGGTGAGGCGGACAAGCCGATTTCTTCTGCCAATTGCACATTGCTCAGTCGACCGTCCCGTTGCAGGGCCGCGAGGATTTTGCGGTCGTAGGCATCCAGTTTCATTATTTGGCAGATCCTGATGGTTGGTACATCGTAAAGTAGCAGCTTATGCCAAATTCATTGGCTTTAGAAGCTGACTACGCAACCACCTGCCCTGCCCTTGCGGCCTAGACTGGCCCTACCAAATCGACATCGAAGGGGTGCAATGTGGAAGGACTCTGGCTGTTTTTCATAGCGCTGGCCGTGGTGTATTTGTTACCCGGGCCAGACATGATCCTGCTGCTGCAAACCGGCGCCCGTCAGGGGAAAGGGGCTGCGTTGGCCACCGCAGTAGGCCTGGGCATCGCTCGGGGTTGTCATGTGGCATTGGCCGCGTTGGGGCTGGCGGCGTTGTTCAAAGCCGCGCCGTGGACCTTCGATGTGGTGCGTCTGGCCGGGGCCGCGTACCTGCTGTGGATTGGTATTCAGTGCCTGCGGACCACGATGCTGCCGAGCCTGAATGGCGAAGACGCCACGCCACAGAAAACACGCTGGTCGAATGCCATCCAGCGCGGCTTGCTCACCAATCTGCTCAATCCCAAAGCGCTGCTGTTCTGCTCGGTGCTGCTGCCACAGTTCATCAATCCACACGCCGGATCAGTCCTCACGCAATTCGCGATTCTGGGCATGGTGCTGGTCTGTGTCGGCTTTCTCTTCGACAGCGCTTATGCGCTGGTCGGCGCGGCGCTGGGCCGTTGGCTGCAACGCAGTCCTTCGGCCCAGCGGCTCCAGCAATGGCTGTTTGGCAGCCTGTTGATCGGCTTCGCGGTGCGGCTGACCTTTGTGCAACAGGCTTGAGCCTTACTGCCCCCGACGACGGCGGCGGTTGATCAACAGCAACGCCACCGCCGAGACAGCGACGACACCGCCGATTTGCAACGGCCACTTATAGGGCCGCAGAACCGAACGTGTCGCGTCAGTCGCCTGGGTGACATAGCGTTTGCTGGCGTTTTCGAAGTCGGGATAAGGGCACTGGTGACCGAAATCCACCGCCCAATCCACGTAAGGCCCTTCTTTCACATAGCGTTGGTACAGAGCACGTTGCTCTTCAACGCTACTGTTCCAGCCCGCCGCCGCGCACAGCACCGCCGCAAAGGCCTGGCTGGTGTGAGGCAAATTATCGGCGGCGCGACTGGCCAAAGACGTGGCCACAAATCGATAGTGATAGCGCTCATCGGGTTTGGCGGCGCTGGCCTGTTGGCGCTGGACTTCACCTTCGGCCACCAACGGTCCGACCTTCAGCTCAGTGTTTTCGAGGCTGTAACTGCCTCCAAACGTGGCGTAGTCCGGGGCCATTTCATAACCAAGGATATCCATCCCCCATTCGCGCGCCGTCCAGGCGGCATTGAACAGGGCGGAGGCACGTTTGGTCGGCCACCACGCCGCATCAGCCAGCTGTCGTTGTTGCGCATACAGTCGGGCTTTTTTCTGTAGATCGGTATTGTCGAAGTACCCCAGCGCTTCGTCATAGCGCTCTTCGCGCAACAAACGCCGCCCCAACAGATTGCGCAATTGTGCCGCTACCGGCAACGGCACGTAGTTGTCGCGTTCCTGCTGGGTTAACGGTGGTGGCGCGGGCACTTGCGTGTCGACGTAATGCTTGAGTTCATCGACAGTCAGCACCCGTTCAGCAACCGTCGCGGCATCGAACCAATAGATACTTTGGCTGCGATAGAGCTGATCGAAGGCTTGCAGATAATCCCCGCGTTGCAGCGCAAGAATCGCACTTTCACCCTCGACCCGGCACTTGGGTTGAAGCGTTTCGTAATCGTAGTCTGGCGTGCGGCGCTCACCCCATGATTCATTCTGCGGGAACGCCTTCGCCGCCTTGGCATACGCGGTAGCCGCCGCGTTTTTATCGCCCTCGCGCAACGCCAGTTTCGCCCGCAGCCACCACGCCAGGCCGCCGTCACCGGCGTGTTCAAGGAACGTCTTGGCGCTGGCGTAATCACCTTGTTGATAATTCATCGCGGCCAGTCGATCCGCGTTATCCAGGCTGCCGCGCGTGCTGCTTTGCAGCAGTTTGATCAGCTTCAACTCGTTCGGCGGTTGATCACCAAATGACCAGCCCAGGCGACTGATCAACGACGCGGTAACCAGTTGTTGCACCGGTTTACCCTGAAGCAAGGTGCCCAGTTGATCGTCAGGCATTGCCAGCAGGTCCGCCATCAGCAACTTCAACGAGCTGTAACCCACCGCCGAACCGTGAAGATTTTGCGTGGCGTAGAGTTCGATGGCGCTGTTCCAGTCACCCATGGTTCGGGCCACGCGCGCTTCTTCGCCAAGGCTGGCGACCCCCAGCTCCAGCGGGTCGCTGAAACCGTCGATGCTCAACTGACGGGTCTGTTCGAACGCCCTTTTCGACGGTGCCAGCAGATCGGACGGTGCCCCTGCTTCGCTGCTCCTGGCAAACAGCGCCCGCCCCAGCGAATAGGCAGCCCAGGTGCTGCGCAAGGCGCGTTGGTCGGCCGGCAGCGCCAGCACTTTCTGGAAGTAATCGGCAGCCAATCCATGATCGCCCGCACTGAACGCCACAGCCCCCGCCAGATAAAGTTTGAGCTCGGCCGGCAGGCTCGCGCCTTGCTCTTCGACCTGCTGTGCATCCGTCAGGCTGCGCAGTTGTTTCACCAGCGCTTGCTGCTCCGGCGTCAGCCCGGCCTGCTCGGCCGAATCGCGCTGTTCTGCGTAGTCGGCCGCTTCCATGGGGTAGGGCGATTGCGCGACGTTCTTCAGCCCTGCAATAGCGTGCCCGAGACGATTGATCTCAAACTGAAAGTTACCTTCCGGCAGCTCCGCCAGCGACTGGCTTCGGTTGTCCAGCAAACGCATCGGGAAGTCCGGCCCGCAGGCCAGCGCCGTACCCAGCGGCAAGCTCAAGCTCAGGCAGAGCAGATGGCGGGGCCAGTTACGGGTAAACATTCGAACCTCCTTGATCAATTTTTGTGCAGCGCGCCCAACCGATGGCTCGCTGCCCACCGGCCGCTATCCGGCCGTCGCGCAGGCGGGTGAAGGTAAGCAGATCCGCGCTCTGATGCAACGCATAACCGGCCAGCGCATCGGCCCCCTCACACCCTTGAACGGCCAGGGTCACGCGTTCGGGCCAGGCGCTGTCGAGGTTGCCTTGGTTGCTGACGCTGATGTCATAGAGGGCATCTTGCGCACTAAGTTTCACACTCAAGCGACTGTCGAGCGTGTCCCCGCGTGCCACAGCGCCAAGCGTCGTCAGGCTCCAGGCCCGACGGTCACCCGCCAACGGCAGGCGAAACCAGATCAGGCCAGCCAGATGCGCGGGCGGATCGGCGCGCAAATCCGTGGCGAGTGTGCGCAGTTGCAGTGGATCAGCCAGCAGTTCCCGACGCTCGCCTCCCTGTTCCAAAGGAACCTCGCTTTCCACCACGGGTGCGCCACTGGCGCCGGGCAACAGCGCCACGCCATAGGCCGGCAGCGCCAGATAAAAAGGCTTGGTGGTGATGCGACTCCAGCCCCTGGCCCACTTTCGTGCCTGGTCCGGATCGAACAGCCCAAGCCGTGGATCGCTCACGGCGTGCACTTGTAACACGCTGCTGTCGACGGCCGATATAAGCGCCGGCAGCTCAGCGCTGTCCAGCCAGGCCGGTAACGCCGTGATGCTCAGGGGTAATGTCGCGGGTAAAACCGCACGAAGATGCGTCAGAAATTCTCGATAAGCCGGGAGCCGGGCCACCCCCGCATCGTGGTCAATCTCCACACCGGACAGCGTCAGCCCCTGGCCTTGCCAGTCGCCAAGCACTTGCTGGATTTGCGCCGTGACTTCGTCCTGATCCAGCGCCTTCAATTGACCGTCAAGGCGAATCACCGCAATCAGCGGCCGACCATCGCGCTTGAGCAGGTCCGGATCGATTCGCGCCCGACGCCAGCCGGCTTGAGGAAACGCCTGCAAGGCCAACACCCGAAGGGTCGAAAAATCCGCGCGACTGTCCTGCAGGGCGGCGTCATGGGCTGGCGTCCATTGCCGTTGCCAGACGTAGAGTTGTTGATCGAGCGGTGGCGCGTCTTGATGCTCGCAACCGTTGAGTAGCACCAACGCCGCCAGCAAGGCGATCAATCGAGTGAAAAACAATATGAGAAACCTTTGAGCCAAAGCGAACCTTTGTAGCAGCTGCCGAAGGCTGCGTTCGGCTGCGTAGCAGTCGTAAATCCTGAGTGTACGGTCTATCTGAAAAACCGCAGCGCCTGATTTTACGACTGCTTCGCAGCCGAACGCAGCCTCCGGCAGCTGCTACAGGGGCCTTTATGCTATCGGCTTACGGGCAATGATCACCTGACTTTTCGCCACGACTGCATCCAGTGCCTGCTTGATCTGTGCGCCGCGAGGCGAATTCAGAACGGCTTGCCAAGTGTCGGCCCAGTGGTTGAGCAGCGGATGGTCGGCATTGCTGAAATCGACCTTGGCCTCCCAGAACAGCAGCATCCACATCGACCAGTAAAAACCGTACTGGCTGTGGCTGAGCACTTCCAGGCCAGAATCGCTGACCATCGTCTTGAATTGTTCTTCGCTGATGATGCGAATGTGGTTGGGCTTCTGGAAATACTCCGGCGCGGCGATGTCCTTTTGCAGGTCTTCGGAGCTGGGGTGTGGAACGCTCAGCAAATACAGCGCGCCCGGCTTGCCGACACGCACCAGCTCAGCAAGGAACTGCGCCGGGTCGTCCACATGCTCGATGACCTCGGTGGACACCACGCGCGTGGCCGTCGCGTCGGCAATCGGCAGCGGGTTGCAGTCGGTGACGTGGCATTCGACATCCCGCGCCGGGGTGTCGCCGAGGCGCTGACGGGTGGCTTCGACCTTGGCCGCGTCGATGTCGGCGATGATGATTTTCGCCCCGCGCATGCCGCAGAAATGCACGTTGCCACCGTCACCACAGCCCACGTCCAGCAACGTGTCTTCAGCGGTTACCGGGAAGCCGGTGAACAGCTCGCCGGTTTGCTGATTGAACCAGCCGCTGAGCATCGCGTCGTGCAGGCCGAGCATGTAAGGGTCGACCTTCTCGATCTTGTCCGCCACCGGCTGCGCGGGAGCGGGTGTGGCCGCCGTGAGTTTCTTCAAAAGGCTCAGCATGAGGTAGCTCCAGAGGATGGGACGGCGGTTCGGGCGGTGCCCAGGCGTTTGACCAGCGAGGCACCACGGTTGCGCATGGGCATTTCGATGTAGCGATAGTTGAGTTCGCTCAGCAGCACGATCAGGCCGCCAGCCATCAGCAACATCAGAATCGGATGGCCAGCCGGACTGGGCAGCCCGGCAGCCTGTAGACGAAAAATGAACTCACGAACCAGCAAGTAGGCCGGGATATGGATCAGGTAAATCCCGTAGGAACGGCTGCCGACCCACGTCATCAGGTTCTTGAACACGCTGCGCGGCAACAGGTAATCGCGGTTGTAAGAGGCGATCCAGACCAGCACCGCACACAACACTGCAATCGCGCCGATCCGATAATGGGTGAAGGTGAAGCGATCAGTGGCCATGAAGCTGAGCAGCAGCGACACCGCGATCAGTGCGGCAACACCCGCCCATGGACGACGCAAGAATGTTGGCTCCCAGCGCAGGTAGGAAGGTTGCGCACTCCACATCGCCAACAGCACGCCAAGGGCCAGTGCATCGGTGCGAACCACCATCAGAATCGGTGTGCGCAGGGTGAACAATTGCACCGCGACCAGCGCCAGCAAGGCCCACACCAGGTGCTTGCGGCAGACCAGAATCAACAGCGGAAACAGCAAGTAGAACTGCTCTTCCAGCGACAGGCTCCAATACACAAAACTGGTGCCATATTCATAGTGAAAGAAGCTGTCGGCGAAGCGAAAGTTGGCGTATTGCGCCACGCCCGCAAGCGTCGCCTGCAGGTTGGCGTGCAGCGTTCCAAACGCCCCGGAACGATTTAAAAAGAGACAGGCCAGCAGCATCAACGCCAGCCACAACCAGGCTGACGGCAGCAATCGAAAGGCGCGGCGCAGCCAGAAATTACGCGTCTGCTGCCAGTATTCCTGACGCGTGCTGCAACCTTGCAACGCCGGGATCAAACTGCGGGCGATAACAAACCCCGAGATCGCGAAAAACAGATCGACGCCCCACCAGGGTTGACCCAATGCGGTGATGGTTTGCAGCAACGGCACCGAGGCGGCGAACAGGCTGTCTTGCAGGTGATGAAACAGCACGCCGAGCACCGCAATGCCGCGCAATAACTCGATGTCCATGATGCGCTTGTCATTGTTCATGCCGTCCTCCTGGACGTCGCATCGGCCTCAACCGGTTTGCGCGCGATGATCACTTGGCTCTTGGGCATGAACTGATCCAGCATTTGCTTGATCGCCAGGCCGTTGGGTTGCGCCAGCAAGTCCTGCCAGGTTTTCGCCCAGCTTTCCATCAGGGGCGGGTAAGGTGCCTGGATCCGGTCACGCACCGCGCCACCCAGATCCCGACCGGCGGCCCGCTCACTGGCCCAGAAAAAGATCATGCCCATCACCCAGAAAAATCCGGTGGCCTGACGATGTTCGATCACAAGACCGGCGTCCTCGACTAACGCGGCGAAGCGTTCAGCGGTAAAAATCTGTACGTGATTGGGCGCCTGGAAGTAGCCCGCAGGGGCGATACCCTTCTGCAAATGCTCACCGACCGGCGCAGGAACGCTTAGCAGATACAGCGCACCGGGCCGGCCCATACGCACCAACTCGGCCATGAACGGTTCCGGTTGCTCGATATGCTCCAGCACCTCCATGCACACGACTTTGCTCGCGCAACCATCGGCAAGCGGAAGTGGCAAGCTGTTGCTGACCAGACCGAGATTTGCTTTTTCCGACTGCGCGTCCACTTGCCGCGCCAAATCGCGGACCTTGTCGTGTTCACTGTCGGTGAAGATCACCGACGCGCCTTGACGCACCGCAAACAAGGTCGCGACACCTTCGCCGCAACCGACATCCAGCACGGTGTCGTCGGCAGTAATGGCAAAGCCCTTGAGCAATTCACCGCTGTCACCCGAAAACCAGCCGTCATGCATGGCATCGTGCAAGCCCACTTCTCTGGGCGAAACACGGGATGGCTCAATCGGCAACGGCGCGGGCTCGGGTTTCGTCTCTGCAAAGAAACGTCTGACCAATGCGCGAATCATGTTTCGGGGATTTCCACGGTGCGGGATTCGAACAGCCGATCAAAAAACCCTTTCAACCGCTGCTCGGCAGTGGCCTGGCTGCAGAATTTCTTGAGACTGGCCACGGCATGCACGGACATCTGTGCATAACGCTCGGAATCCCCCTTGGCCACGTCATAGCTTGATTGATAAGCCCGGCACAGCGACGCCCAATGGGTGACGTAACGCAAAGTCCGGAACGCCCTGCGCGGGTCATGAGGCCAGGCCGTCAGCTCATCGGTGGAGTCGATCAGGAATGCATTCTCGGCATCCAGGTAATCGATCATCGCAGTGGTCCGTGGCGCCACCGCCGGTTTGCCACAGGACATGAACTCCATCAGCGGCAGGCACTGGCCTTCACCGTAGGACGTGTTGACCACATAACTCGTAGCTTGCACCAACTGCTCATAGTCCGCGTCAGCCAGATAGCCGTAAATCAGCACGACCCGGCAGCGGTAAGACTGGTTTTTGTACAAGTGGTGAAGGATGTCGGTCAGCGCTGCTTCAGCATCGTGGTGCGTGAGTTTGAGCACCAGCGTTGCATCGTCCACCTCGCGAAACGTCACGCAAAAGGCACTGAGCATGTCTTCCCAGTTCTTGCGCCCGTCACCGGGGTTGAACACCGAGGTGTAAATCACGCCGTCGAGGACCAGTTCGTGTTCACTCGCAGGGGCCTCGAAATCAATCCCCACACCTTCACGCAATTGCGCGGGGCCGAAGGCTCGCAAGTCGAGTTCACGGCTGTCTGCCAGCAACCCCCTGAGCTTCAACCGCACCTGGCTGGCCAGGGGCTGACGTTGCAAGTGGGCGCCGCGCTCGGAAAACCGGTCCCACACCGGGGCCGGTACTGCAATGATCGGATAGTCGGCGCCCATTGCCTCGCGCACCGCATTCACGGTGTAGCTGGAATGCGTAATCGCCGCACCGCAGGCGCGCAACACGGTGCGCCAGTCATTGAGCGGGTCACCGGCAAAAGGTTCATTGGGGATGGTGCTGAACTCCCACGCGAATACCGGCAGCGTCGGGCAAGTGAAATTGACTGGCGTGCGATGCGGCGGCGAGAACGACAGGAACACGCACGCTTCACCACGGGACAAACAGTCCAGGTACAAGGCATCGACTTCGGTCTGCGGGTCGCTCACTTCCACCACTCGCCCCAGCCGTTCCAGCACGGGTCGGTATTCCTTGAGCACAAAGTAATAGCTGTACTCCGAGCGGCCAAGGTTCTGGGCAATGGTGTGCTGGTTGGTTTCCGAATGAATGATGATCAGCATGAGGCGTTATCCGTCACGGTTGCTGTCGGCAAGACCTGCGGCGCCAGCCCGAAAAAATCCGCCATGCGTTGCTGAACCGGGGCGAAAGCGCAGTAATCGTGCATGCGCTCGACCGCGGCGAAAGACATGCGCTGGTATTCCTGCGGTTGTTCCTTGGCCAGGCGGTAACTGTTTTCGTAAGCGATTTTCAGCGACCCCCAATCCGGTCGGTGGCGCAGGGTGCGGTAGATGATCCGGGTGTCCTGCGGCCAGATGGTCAGCTCTTCACTGGACTTGACCACAAACGCCACGCGCTCATCGATGTAGTCCTCCATGGCCGTGTGGTCCGGTGCGATCACCGGTTTACCACTGGCCATGAACTCCATCAACGGCAGGCACAGCCCTTCACAGCGCGAGGCATTGACGTAGTAACTGGCGGCTTCGTACAGCCGTGCGTATTGCGGATCATCCAGGTAGCCGTGCATGACCACGACCCGACAGGCGAACGGCGAGAGCTGCGCGAGCAACGTCATCAATTCGTCGTAGTAGGACGACAGGTCGCTTTGGGTAATCTTCAGCACCAGCGTCGCGTCAGCCGTTTCGCGGAACGCCCAGCAGAACGCGGTGATCAGTTGATGCCAGTTCTTGCGACCGTCACGCGGGTTGAACACGGTGACGTACACCACACCCTCAACCTGCGTTTCGACCTGGGCGGTGGTGTCCGGCCACTGTCGCGGTTCTGGCTCGGGCACTGCAATGGTCTGCGGGCCGGCGATGGCCGGCAACCAGTCGGCCAAACGTGCATGAGCAGCATCCGACAGCAGGTCGCGAATTCCTTCCCAATACCACTGGCTTAGAAGTTGAGTGCGATGCACCGGGACCGGCAGCGATTGACCTTTGTCCAGGCGCCACATATGCAGGTAATGGCGAGCAATCACAAAGCGGCGCTTGAGCGTCAGCGGCGGAGGTTTCAATGCCTCCAGTTCCGCTTCACGTGCGGCCAGTTCCTCGGCGGTCGGCTCGACAGGAATCAGTGCATCGGCGTTAAGCCCGAGGGTGCGCGTATCGAAGATGCAGCCCTTGATGTCCAGGGTCGAGCCGGCGTTGATCGGGACGCTGGTATGGCGACTACGGATGTCGGCGAAGTTTTCCCACAATGGCGTCGGTAATACCAACACCGGGAAGTCTTCACCCATGGCCCGACGAATGGCCCGGGCCGTGTGGCTGGAGAGCGTAATAACCCGCCCCTGCCGTGCCAACATGTGCGTCCAGTCCTGACGCGGATCGTTATCCCACTGTTCATCGGGAATCGAATCGAACTCCCAGGCCACCACGCAGATTGTCGGGCACTCAAGGTCGTTCGGGGTTTTCTGCGGCGGCGTAAAAGACAGGAACAGGCAGTCTTCACCCGCAGCCAACAGTTGCTTGTAGAGGGGATCGACCTCAGCGGTGGAGGACACCACATGCACCCGCCCAAGGCTTTCGAGCACAGGGCGATACGCCTTGAGCACGAAGTAGTAACTGTATTCAGGACGACCGAGGCTCTGACTGATCGAGCTACCGTTAACGTCCGAGTAAAGAATGAAATTCATGGCATCCCACGATGAAACCGCCATCCCGGCAGCTCCACTCTATGACGGCGAAGCCACGGATCGAGCGGCGTTCGCCAGTCCTCGCCCATCGTCTTCTTGCCCGTCTACGTTCTTGTTTTAATGGTCGGATTCGCGGGGTCTCGAAGCAACCCACACGAACGCCGGTTAATCGTGACGAGGGGCATTCTAAACACATCCATTGAGGATTCGTGAACCGCCCGGCGAGAATAAATCGGGCTACGCTAACGAGAACTGACCGGTCACGGTTGGACCTGTTGAAATTGCCGAGCAATTGGCACAGATTGGCTACCAAACAACTACAACAATGTGTTTCGCCTGTCTTTCGACCCTGCAATCCAACCGGTCTGTCAGACATCTCCGCAAAGCCTGTGGGGGAATGGACGAAATGAATGACCAAGGGGCCGCTGTTTGAAAAAGCGTCTGTTCGTTACGGGTCTCAGTGGATTCGTAGGACAACACATCCAATCCCGCCTGAACGCTGAGGCCTCGGAATGGGAGCTTCTGCCTGTCGCCACCCGTTACGATCTCGGTGAACCTGGCAGTCTCGAAGGCCTGTGGCCCGAGATGCCCGATGCGGTCATTCACCTGGCCGGCCAGACCTTCGTCCCCGAAGCCTTTCGCGATCCGGCACGCACGCTCAACATCAATCTGCTCGGCACCCTGAATCTGCTGCAAGCCCTGAAGGCCCGAGGTTTCACGGGTACGTTTTTGTACGTCAGCTCCGGCGACGTTTACGGCCAGGTCATCGAATCCGATTTGCCGATTACCGAGCTCCAGCCACCCTGCCCTCGCAATCCTTATGCCGTGAGCAAACTGTCGGCAGGAATTCCTCAGCCTGCAATGGGGCTTGAGCGAAGGTTGGCCCGTACTGGTCGCCCGCCCGTTCAACCACATTGGCACAGGCCAGAACGAAAGCTTCGTGATCGCCAGCGCTGCGCGGCAAATCAACCGCATCAAGCAAGGCCTGCAAGCCCCGCAACTGGAAGTCGGCGACATCGACGTCACGCGCGACTTCCTGGATGTAAACGACGTGATTTCGGCTTACCTGGCGTTGCTGGAAAAAGGCACGCCGGGACAGGTCTACAACATTTGCTCGGGGCGCGAGCAAAGCATTCGCAGTTTGATCGAGCAAATGGGGGACCTCGCCCAGGTCGACATGGAATTGATTCAAGACCCAGCGCGCCTTCGCCGCGCGGATCAGCGTCGCGTTTGTGGCAGCTCTGCCAAGCTTGCCCAGACCACAGGATGGACGCCTGAAACCACAACACAACAATCCCTGCGGGCGATCCTGTCCGACTGGGAGACACGAGTACGACAAGAATGACTAAAAGTGCACTGATCACAGGGATCACCGGCCAGGACGGCGCTTATCTGGCCAAACTGCTGCTCGACAAGGGTTATAAAGTCCACGGCCTGGTCGCGCGGCGCAGCAGCGATTCGCGCTGGCGCCTGCGTGAGATGGGGATCGAGGGCGACATCGTTTACCTGGACGGCGACATGGCCGACGCCTGCTCAGTGCAACGCGCGGTCATCAAGTCCGCCCCGGACGAAGTCTACAACCTGGCAGCGCAAAGCTTCGTCGCTGCCTCCTGGGACCAACCGGTCACCACCGGCATCGTCGACGGTCTGGGCGTGACGCACCTGCTCGAAGCCATTCGTCAATTCAGTCCGCACACGCGTTTTTATCAAGCGTCCACCAGCGAAATGTTTGGCCTGATCCAGGCCGAGCAGCAGGACGAAAACACTCCGTTCTACCCGCGCAGCCCGTACGGCGTGGCCAAGCTGTACGGCCACTGGATCACCGTGAACTACCGCGAAAGCTTCAACCTGCATGCCAGCAGCGGGATCCTGTTCAACCACGAATCCCCCCTGCGCGGCATCGAGTTCGTGACCCGCAAAGTCACCGACGCCGCCGCACGCATCAAGCAGGGCAAACAGCAGGAACTGCGCTTGGGCAACATCGACGCCAAACGCGATTGGGGTTTTGCCGGCGACTACGTCGAAGCCATGTGGCTGATGCTGCAGCAAGACAAACCCGATGATTTCGTGGTCGCCACCGGCATCACCACCACGGTGCGCGAAATGTGCCGGATCGCCTTCGAGCACGTTGACCTGAACTACCGCGACTTTGTGAAAATCGACCCGGCATTCTTCCGCCCGGCCGAAGTGGAGGTGCTGTTGGGCAACCCGGCCAAAGCTCAGCGCGTATTGGGCTGGAAGCCAAAACCGATCTGGATACCTTGATCCGCATGATGATGGATGCGGACATGAAACGCGTTGCCAAGGAGTAGGCCATGCTGATTCCTGTGATCCTCTCCGGCGGTGCCGGAACCCGTTTGTGGCCGGTGTCCCGCGAGGGCCATCCCAAGCCGTTCATGACCTTGCCCGACGGGCAGTCGTTGCTGGGTAAAACCTACCGGCGTGCAGCAGGCTTGCTCGATGGCCGGGGCGACATCGTCACGGTGACCAACCGCGACTATTACTTCCAGAGCAGGGATCACTATCAGGACGCGCAGCTAAGTCGTCATCGCGGCCACTTCATGCTCGAACCGACAGGTCGCAACACCGCCCCGGCGATCGCGGCGGCAGCACTTTCCCTGCAAGCGCTGCACGGCGACCAGGCCATTATGGTGGTGATGCCCGCCGACCATTTGATCGTCAATGAAACCGCCTTCCAGAGCGCCGTCGAACACGCGGTGGCGCTGGCCAAGGATGGTTTCCTGGTGACGTTCGGCGTGGTGCCGACGGCGCCAGAAACCGGTTTCGGCTACATCGAAACGGGCGCGGCGCTGGACGGCAAAGGCGCCGCCAAGGTGCAACGCTTCGTCGAAAAGCCTGACCTGCAAACCGCGACTCATTACCTGGAAAGCGGCAACTTCCTGTGGAATTCCGGGATGTTCTGCTTCTCGGTCGGGAGTGTGCTGGCGCAATTGCAGCTTCACGCCCCCGAGTTACTGGCGCAGACACAGTCCTGCATGACAGCGAGTCGCCCGGTAGAAACAGTCGGGTATCTGCAACAGGAACTGTGCCCGACGCTGTTCGCCGAAATTACCGACATCTCCATCGATTACGCCTTGATGGAGCGCTCCGACAAAGTGGTCGTGGTGCCCGCCGGATTCGACTGGAGTGACATCGGCTCTTGGGGCGCAGTGGCGGCATTGGTACCGGCGGATGCGCAAAACAACCGCGCCAGCGGCGATGCAGTGTTCGTCGACAGCCACAACAACTTTATCCAGAGCGAAGACCGGCTAGTGGCTGCCGTGGGTGTGGATAATTTGATCATTATCGACACCGCCGACGCGGTCTTGGTGGCCCATGCCGATCGCGCGCAGGACGTGCGCCGGGTGGCCAAGCAGCTCAAGGACAAAAAACACGAAGCCTATCGCCTGCATCGAACGGTCAGCCGCCCCTGGGGCACCTACACCGTGCTCGAAGAAGGCCCGCGCTTCAAAATCAAACGCATCGTGGTCAAACCCGGCGCCAAGTTGTCGCTGCAGATGCACCACCATCGCAATGAACATTGGGTGGTGGTCGAAGGCATGGCCAAGGTCACCAACAACGGCACCGGCACGCATCTGGTGGCCAAGAACGAGTCGACGTTCATTGCCGCCGGTCACAAGCATCGCCTGGAAAACCCCGGCGTGATCGACTTGGTGATCATCGAAGTGCAAAGCGGCGAATACCTGGGAGAGGACGATATCGTTCGCTTCGAAGACCAATACGGCAGGACGGTTTGAATGCTGCTTTCTTTGTACCGCTCGCTGTGGGGCTATCGAGGGTTCATCCTCGGTAGCGTCAAGCGAGAGTTCCAGGCGCGTTATCGCAATTCGCTGTTCGGTGCCTTGTGGACCGTGCTTAACCCGCTGTCGATGATCATCGTCTACACCGTGATCTTCTCCCACATCATGCGCGCCCGTTTGCCCGGGGTGGATGACGGCCTGGCTTACAGCGTCTACCTCTGCGCCGGGTTGCTGACGTGGGGTTTGTTCGCAGAAATCACTGTGCGCAGTCAGAACATGTTTCTGGACAACGCCAACCTGCTGAAGAAAATCAGCTTCCCGCGGATCTGCCTGCCGGTCATCGTGCTGTTCAACGCCGGCATCAACTTCGCGATCATCATCGGGCTGTTCCTCGGCTTTCTGTTGATCACCGGGCGACTGCCGGGCATGGCGCTGCTGGCGCTCATTCCCCTGTTGGCGTTGCAAGTGATGTTTTGTGCCGGGTTGGGGATGATTCTTGGCGTATTGAATGTGTTCTTTCGTGATGTCGGGCAATTTTTCGCCATTTGCCTGCAATTCTGGTTCTGGCTGACACCGATCGTGTACCCGATAAGCATCCTGCCCGAATGGGTGCAGCGCCTGCTGCAACTCAACCCGCTGACCAACCTGATGACCAGCTACCAGAACCTGTTTCTTTACGGCCAATGGCCCGTCTGGAGTTCGCTGCTGCCGATCATGATCGCCAGCGTCGTGTTCTTCGTCATCGGGCTGCGCCTGTTTCGACAGCGGGTCGGCGAAATGGTGGATGAACTCTGATGGGGCACATACGCGTCACAGGCCTGGGCAAGGCCTACAAGCAATACCCCAATCGCTGGAGCCGACTGGCCGAGTGGCTGATACCGTTTTCGCCGATCCGTCATCGCCAGCACTGGGTACTGCAAGACGTGGCCTTCGAGATTGCTCCCGGCCAATCGGTGGGCATCGTCGGGGTCAACGGCGCGGGCAAAAGCACCTTGCTGAAGATGATCACCGGCACCACCCAGCCCACCTGCGGCACCATTCAGCTCGAAGGCCGCGTCGCCGCCCTGCTGGAGCTGGGCATGGGCTTTCATGCGGATTTTACCGGCCGGCAGAATGCGGTCATGGCCGGGCAATTGCTGGGCATGCAGGTCGAAGAAATCGAAGCATTGATGCCCGAAATCGAACACTTCGCGGAAATCGGCGAAGCCATCGATCACCCGGTGCGCACCTATTCCAGCGGCATGCAAATGCGCCTGGCATTCAGCGTGGCCACTGCTCGGCGCCCCGACATTCTGATCGTCGATGAGGCGCTGTCGGTGGGTGACGCCTATTTCCAGCACAAGAGTTTCGACCGCATCCGCAACTTTCGCAAAGCCGGCACCACGCTGTTGATCGTGTCCCACGACCGCTCGGCGATTCAGTCGATCTGCGACTCGGCGATCCTTCTGGAAAATGGCCGCATGGCCATGCACGGCACGCCCGAAGCAGTCATGGATTACTACAACGCCCTGCTCGCCGAGCGTGAAGGCCAGACGGTACGTCAGGAAATGCTCTCAGGCGGCCAGGTCAGTACCATTTCAGGAACTGGCGAAGCCGGGATTTTGAAGGTGCGCCTGCTGGACGAACACGGCCGCTCCATCGATGCGGCCGAAGTCGGCCAGCCGGTGGTGCTGGAGGTGGACGTCGAAGTCCGCCAGGACATCGAACGGCTGGTGCTGGGCTTCATGATCAAGGATCGCCTGGGCCAGGCCATGTACGGGATCAATACCCATCGTCAGGATCAGGCACTCAATGACCTGAAGGCCGGGGAGCGTGTGACCTACCGTTTTGCCTTCATCATGGGACTGGGCAAGGGTAACTACTCGGTAGCCCTGAGCCTGTCCCGGCTGGATTCGCACCTGGACCGCAATTTCGAATGGCGGGACTACGGATTGGTGTTCCACGTGATCAATAACCGCCACGAAGACTTCGTTGGGTGCTCGTGGCTGGGGGCGAAAACGACCATCACCCGGTCCGCCGCGTCGCTGATTTCGGAAAACACACCATGACGCGCCTACTGGTTGAATGTACCCATGTATTCCAGCACCCCAAGGTCAATTCGGGCATCCAGCGGGTGGTTCGCAACGTCATCAATCAGCTACCGGAATCGGTCGACGGTGTTGAATGCATTCCGGTGGTGATGCTCAACGGAAAACTCTACCGAGTGCTGATGCTCGGTGCGCTGAACATCCCGTTTTTCGATGCCTTGATGATCTTTGGCGGACGGCTCGGGCGCCTGGCTCACCGTTTCTGGCAACTGCATCAACGCCTGCACAACCGCAGCCACTCGCGGGTGATCAAGCGTTTGCTGCACGTGGCCTACCGGGTGACAGCGGTCACCTGTTTCAGCCTTCCGCTGCGTGTGATCGAGGGCATCAACCAATATCAACTGCCCAAGCGTTGCACACCGCTGCAGCACCAGCCCGGGGATCAACTGGTGCTGCTGGATTCGTCCTGGCACACCGACTTTTTCCCGTTTGCCGAACAGCTCAAACGTGAAGGCGTGGGCATCGTTTCGGTGATTTACGACCTGATTCCCGTGACGCATCCGCAGTTTTACGACGCGCGGCTGGTGCAGGTGTTCAACGAGTGGTTCGACTGGATCAGCAAAACTGCCGATGGCTACGTGGCCATTTCCGCCACGGTGCGCGATCAGGTGCGTGAAGAATTGCAGCGCCGCCTGGGTCCGGCCAAGGCCAGTGAGTTGTGGTTCGATTATTTCCACCTCGGCTCCGAGCTGGACCTGAGCGAAGCCACGGCCGCCGTCGAGCCGCGCCTGACGCGCCTGTTCAAAACGCCGGAACCAGTGTTCCTGATGGTCAGCACCATCGAACCGCGCAAAAACCACGATTACCTGCTGGACGCTTTCGAACTGGCATGGGCGGCGGGTTCAAAAGCACAGCTGTGCATTGCCGGGCGAATTGGCTGGAAATGCGACGCTCTGCTCGCCCGGGTACGCAACCATCCGCAACTTAATCAACGCCTGTTCATGTTCAATGACCTGAGCGACACCAGCCTCGAACACGCGTACTCCAACGCCAGCGCCCTGGTGTTTCCATCCTGGGTCGAAGGTTTCGGTTTGCCATTGGTGGAAGCCATGCAGCGCGGACTGCCGGCCATGGGCAGCGATATTCCGATCTTCCGCGAAATTGGTGGTGAGTTCATGGCGTATTTCGACCTGGCCGAGCCGCAAACGCTGGCCGATCTGGTCGCACGCTTCGAAAGCAGCGGCCAGTTCCCGGCTGCCCGCGACGTGGCGGATTGGCACTGGATCGGCTGGTGTGAAGCCAGCGCGCAATTGGCCGAACACACCCTGCGCAATCTTATTGACGTGCCGCTCGTGCAAGAGAGGCAACATGCGAATTGCCCTTAATGCCCGAATTCTTCAGGCACCGCGTACCGGTATCGGCCACTACGTCGCCGAACTGGCAAACGCCCTTGCGAGTGAGCCGGATGTTGAACTGGCGTTGTTTCATGGCTGGGGTTGGAGCTCGGTGCTGCCTGAGGCGGCCATGCCCGGTTATTCCCGACTGACGCCGCTTCTGCGCCAGATTCCAGGGGCCTATCAGGCTCGGCGCTGGCTGGAGCAGAAGCGCTTCGATCAAGGTCGCGCGCAAGAAATCGACCTCTACCACGAACCGAGTTTGTGGCCACTGTCGTTCGACGGGCCGACGGTCATCACCCTGCATGACCTGACGCACCTGCACTACCCCGACACGCAGCCACCCGCGCGTTTGCGGGAAATCGAACGGCGCCTGGCCGACGGTGTACGCCAGGCGAGTCTGATTCTGACCGACTCGCAGTACATTGCTGACGAAGCCCAGGCACATTTCGGGTTACCGGCCGAGCGATTTGTCGTCGCCCCACTCGGTGTAGCTGCACGCTTTCACCCCCGGTCCCCCGAAGACATCGACACCGTACTCAAGGCCCATGGCGTCGAGGCGCGGGAATACTTCCTCTGTGTTGGCACCCTGGAGCCGCGCAAGAACCTGACCCTGGCCCTGCGCGCCCACGCCCGACTACCCGAATCGGTGCGTCAGCATTTTCCGCTGCTGATCGTCGGCATGGCCGGCTGGCAGCGCGAGCAGTTCAGCGAAGAACTGCATCAGTCCCTGGCCTGCGGGCATGTCTGTTTGCTGGGCTATCTGCCTGACGAGCATGTCGCGCAGCTATTGGCCGGCGCTCGGGCGTTGATTTTTCCGTCGCTTTACGAAGGTTTTGGCCTGCCGGTACTGGAGGCCATGGCCTGTGGCACGCCGGTCATTCTGACGCGACGTTCGGCCATGCCCGAAGTGGCAGAAACCGCGGGCAACTATATTGAGCCTGATGATCCCGACGGCTTGCGCGATGCAATGAGCCGTCTGATCGACGATCAAGCGCATTGGCAAGCATGCTCGGACGCCGGATTGCGACAAGCGAGGCTTTTTACCTGGAAACGCTGCGCGCACGTCACGGCCAGCGCCTACCGCCAGGCTATGGGAGGTTGAATGCGAGTTCTGCATTTTTTCAAGACATACCTGCCTGACTCGGTCGGCGGGATCGAACAAGTGATATTCCAGTTGTGCGAAAGCGGTGCCCAGCACGGCGTTGAAGGCAAGGTGCTGACACTCAGTGCCGATCCGACCACGCCGGTGGTGCAGCTTGGTCATCACGAGGTTCATCGGGCGAAGCTCGACATTCAGTTCGCCTCCACGGGATTTTCCTGGAGCGTCTTCAAACAGTTTCGCGAGTTGGCGGCCGAGGCCGACGTGGTCAATTACCACTTCCCATGGCCGTTCATGGACCTGGTGCATTTCGCCAGCGGCCTGAACAAACCGAGCGTGGTGACGTACCACTCGGACATCATTCGCCAGAAACACCTGCTCAAACTTTACCGCCCCTTGATGAACCGCTTCCTGAACAGCGCTGACCGGATCGTCGCGGCGTCGCCTAACTACTTGCACACCAGCGATGTGTTGCAACAGTTTCAGGACAAGACCCGCGTGATCCCCTATGGCCTGAACAAGGCAGGTTATCCACAGCCTGACAGCCGTCGAATGGACCATTGGCGGCAAAAGCTTGGGGATAAGTTTTTTCTGTTTGTGGGGGTGATGCGCTACTACAAAGGTTTGCACATCCTGCTCGACGCCTTGAAGGACCTGGATTACCCGACGGTGATTGTCGGCGCCGGCCCACTGGAAACAGAACTTCACGCCCAGGCCGCCGCGCTGGGTTTGCGCAATATTCATTTTCTTGGGCGTCTGGGCGACGAAGACAAAGTGGCGCTGCTGCAACTGAGCTACGCCATCGTGTTCCCGTCCCACCTGCGTTCCGAAGCGTTCGGCATCTCGCTGCTCGAAGGCGCGATGTATGGCAAACCGATGATCTCCAGCGAGATCGGCACTGGCACCAGCTACATCAACATTCACAACGAAACCGGGCTGGTGGTCCCGCCGAGTCATCCACAGGCATTCCGCGAGGCGATGCGCACGCTGTGGGAAAACCCGACGCGTGCAGCAGAAATGGGCGTGAAGGCTGAGGCGCGTTATCGGCAGCTGTTCACCGCGGACGAAATGGGCCGCAAGTGGACCGAGTTGTACGAAGAGCTGCTGGAAGAAAAGTCCCTGTCCTACGCCTGATTGCTGATTGCTGTTGTGGGAGCCGGGCTTGCCCGCGATGGCGGTTTAACATTCAACATTGATGTTGACTGACACTCCGTCATCGCAGGCAAGCCCGGCTCCCACAAGAATTTGCTGTATCAG
Organism: Pseudomonas sp. S2_F03; assembly: GCF_054668335.1. Lineage (NCBI taxonomy): Bacteria > Pseudomonadati > Pseudomonadota > Gammaproteobacteria > Pseudomonadales > Pseudomonadaceae > Pseudomonas > Pseudomonas sp. S2_F03. The sequence goes on from NZ_CP162759.1 coordinate 2,962,046, forward strand.
TGGGATCAGCGGTGTGGCGCGGCTTTGGGGATTTCGAGGTTATCGAGCATCCGGTTCGCTGCCAGCTCCGCCAGCATGACGATCTGTTGGATAGCCATCGCCGTATTTCGGTGCGGGCCTTCCAGATAGCCGGCAAAATCGCTGGCCATCACGTTGGCCTGGGCCAACGATTCACAAGTGTGGGCCAGCAAGTCTTCGTCTTTGATATCGGGTGCCAGCATGAACATCGTGCTGGGTTTGCGCGTGGTCGGTGATTTGAGGGCGGCGGGATTGAGGTAGTGATTCAGCGCGCGTTCGGCGGCTTCGTTGAGTTTTTTGGAGTCGATGGATTCGTAGGGGGAAACGTCGTCGGTTTCCGGGGGATTTGGGGTTTCTTTGATCATGGTGACACTCCAAGTAAGTAATGGAGCTGCCACTAGTCGCCGCGAAACGAAGGAAGGTGGCAGCTGTGCACGGGTTCGCGGACCGAGCTACTTGGAAACCCGGCATACCCAAAGGTATCCCGCGCACAGCCACCATGAAATCAATCGACAAACTACGAAGGAGAGTCGGTTGAGGGCGGTGATTATGCACCAAGTAAGCTAATTCGGGCCGCGAAGCCCGGTCGCTGATATGCAGCGACCCACAAAGCCTACCCCTCCGGCTTCCGACGCAACAACCGCTAGAACCTGTCGGAATCCTCCTCAAAAAACGCCACAGCTGTAGGACGAGCATGGATTTTTCAGACTGGCCTCGATCCCTTGTAGGAGCTGAGCTTGCTCGCGATGGCGGAGTGTCAGTCAACATTGATGTCCACAGACACACCGCCATCGCGAGCAAGCTCAGCTCCTACGAGGGATTGACGGGTTAAATATCCAGCACCAGCGGCTGCGAACCCTGCGCCGGCACGGCACAACAAATCAGCACTTCCCCCACACCGGGGATTTCTGCCGGCGCCTGTGGATAAGTCACCTCGCCGCTGATCAGGCGAGTCTTGCAGGTCCCGCAGGAACCGCCGCGGCAACTGAACTCCGGACGCAATCCACGGCTTTCCGCCAATTCCAGCAGGCTGCCGCTGTCGGGTTTCCAGCGCGCCTCTTTGGCCGAGCGCTCGAATACCACCGGCACTGACGTGGTGGCGACCGGAGGTTGTTCGATGACCACGGCATCCGGGTCGGGTATCCGGCGCAACGTCGACGGGCCAAAGGTTTCGGCGTGAATCCTTGAATCACGAATGTCCATTTCCCGCAGGCTGTCGTACATCGCCTGGGTAAAACTGCCCGGGCCGCAGAGGACAAAATCCAGCTGATCGTAGTCTTCCACCTCAACGATGCTCGTGAGCAAATCGGCATCGATTCGCCCGGTCAGGTCGAAATCTTCACCCTCGCGGGCATCGGGCTCTGGCTGACTGAGCAGACGCAGCACTCGCACCGAGTCGCCGAGGCCGTCGAGCAAACGGTTCAGCTCCGGGCGAAACGGTTGATCGGCCAAGGTCCGCGAGCTTTGGAAGAACCACGTCGGGCGGATGCTTCGCGTACGCAGGCCTTGATAAACCACCTCGCGCACCATCGACAGCAGCGGCGTAATGCCCACGCCAGCGGCCAGCAACACCAGCGGCCGCCGCTCATGCGGCGCCACGGTGAAATGCCCTTGGGGGGCGCGGGCTTCCAGCACATCCCCGACCTTAATCCGGTCATGCAGGTGTGATGACACCAACCCGTCACGTTTCACACTGATGCGGAAAAAATCATCCGACGGCGCACTCGACAAACTATAAGTGCGGATATGCACCTCACCACCGATGTTGAACCGCAGCGGCAAATGCTGCCCGGCTTGGAACACCGGCAACCCGGCGCCATCGGCGGCCTGCAGGTAGATCGAGCGGATGTTTTGGCTTTCCGCCTCGATACGCACCACCTGCAGTGGGCGCCAGCGATCCCCCAAGGCCTGGGCTTGCAAACGCGCGTTGGCCTGCGCCCAGGTGCCGGTCAGCAGACTGGTGGGCGACACGCCGTCAAAGCGCCAGCGCAAGGCCAGCGCTGCCGGCCGACGTACCACGTGTTCGACTTCGAAGGTCCATAGCCGCTCGGCGCCTTGGAAGGCTTCGATCTGCGGACCGTCGAGGATGATGTCGGTGCGCCCGCTGAGGTGCAGCAGGTCGCCTGTATTGAAATCGATGAACAACAGACCGGCGCGAGGATTGATCAGCAGATTGCCCAGCGTATTGAAATGCAGGTTGCCGGCGAAGTCCGGGATGGTCAGGCGATTACCGTCTACCTGTACGAAACCGGCCTGCCCGCCTCGGTGAGATACATCCACCGAGCGCTGACCATCGACGTCCACGTAACTGGCGACAAAGAACGTGTCCGCGTCGACGATCATGGTTCTGGCGGCGTCATCCAGATCATTCAATTGCTGCGCAACGCGGCCGAGGGATCCGCCAATGGCACCGAGCGAAACTGGCGCAACTGAATGTACTGCGGGCAGTTGCCGAAGGATTGTTCCACCGTCACCCCGAATCCGTTGGCCGTTACAGCGCCCACTCGACCATTGAGGCGATTGCGACGCCGGGTGTGCAACTCGATACCCAGCAGCCCGATGGCGGCACCGTCTTGCAGTTGTGCGGGGTCATCGGCGCCCGGCAAACGGTCGAACTGCAACAGTGCGGGGTCGGGGGAATGTGCAAAGCCTGGAGGCCCTTCAAGAATGCTCGCCCAGGGATTGCCCTCGGCATCGACGGCGCCGTACAGCATGAACGGCAGTTGCTGATAGAACGTGCGGTGCTGATCCGGCATTTGACTGCGAATCACCCGCCGACCGAACGCCTCCATTCGCTCGGCAACCCCAACATGAGCCTGCAACTGTTTCTCGCCGACGTGCCAAGGTGAATGTTCCATAACGGTTTCTCCCCTGCGCCTATCGCGCACAGTGAACGGCCCGAATGAGTCGGGCCGTGAGCATCAGGCGGTTTTTTGCAAACCGGCCACCGTGCGCGGCATGCCGACAAACCCCGGCAAGGCTTCAATACGCGCCAGCCAGGCGCGGATGTTGGCGTAGTCGTCCAGCGAGACATTGCCTTCCGGCGCATGGGCGATGTAACTGTAGGCGGCGACATCGGCGATGGTCGGCTCACTGCCGGCCAGGTAGGGCGTCGACGCCAACTCGTGGTCGATTACCTTGAGCACGGTGTGGGAATAAGCGATCACCTCTTGCGCGTTGTATGGCGCGCCAAACACCGTGATCAATCGTGCTCTGGCCACACCAAAGGCAATCGGCCCGGCGGCCGCCGACAGCCAGCGCTGAACCTTCGCCGCGCCGACCGGATCGGTGGGCAGCCAGCGACCATTGCCATATTTATGTGCCAGATAGACCAGGATGGCGTTCGAATCGGCCAGCACCACACCTTGATCATCGATGACCGGCACCTGACCAAATGCGTTGAGCGCCAGGTAATCCGCTTGCTTGTGCGCGCCCTTGGCCAAATCGACAAAGATCAACTCGGTCGGCAGGTGCAGCAAGGACAGCATCAGCTCCACGCGGTGAGCATGGCCGGAACGAGGGAAGTTGTAGAGTTTGATCGCTTGCATGGTCGACTCCGTCGAGTGGGGCGCCGTTCAGGGAAAGATCAGCACCAATGGCCGCTATCTTCCACCCGCAACCAAAACATCAGAATAACCAGCAAACGCAATCCATTATTTCAACCAGCGAAACAATCCTTTAGCCGCTCAGCGCCGGATGTTCGCGCAGCGCCTTCACCGCAAAGTCCACAAAACTACGGACCCGCACCGGAGCCTTGCGTCCCCCCTTGGTAGACCACATGAATGGGCAGTGCCGGCAGTTCGAAGTCGGCCAGCACGATTTCCAGCTCACCGGCCGCCACCTTGCCCGCCACTTGATAAGACAGGACCCGGGTGTATCCCAGGCCCAGGCAGGCCGCCGTGATCGCCGCTTGATTGGCGGTGACCACAAGGCGCGGTTCCGGACGAACGTTCAGCGGCTCGCCCGCGTCAAGAAATGGCCAGGTCCTGAGCTGCCCAATCGACGAGGTCGCAATGATGGGGGCGCCATTGAGCTCATCCGGGTGACGTGGCCTGCCACGGGCGGCCAAAAACGCCGGCGACGCACAGATCACCCGCCGTACTTCGCCCACGCGAATCGCGTGTTGATTGCTGTCAGGCAGCTCACCGATACGCACCGCGACATCAATGCCCTCTTCGACCATGCTCACCACCCGGTCGAGCAGCAAGGCATTGATGCCGACTTCTGGAAATTGAGTGAGATAACCGACCATGACCGGTGTGACGAATAACTCACCAAACAACACCGGCGCCGTGATTGTCAGTTGCCCACGCGGCTGGGCGTGACTGCCGGCTGCCGAATCCTCCGCTTCCTGCACCTCGGCCAGAATTCTCCGACAATCCTCCAGGTAACGCTGCCCGGCCTCGCTCAAGTGCACGCTGCGGGTGGTGCGTGTCAGCAACAAGGTGCCAATGCGCTTCTCCAGCGCCGCCACCGCTCGGGTGACGCTGGCCGCCGACAGGCCCAGACGTCGCGCCGCCGCCGAGAACCCCTGCTCTTGGGCAACCGCGGCGAAGACCTGCATTTCCTGGAATCGGTCCATCGGGCATGCCCTTTATCCGGATAAAAATCAGTTGACGAGACTTCGCTCATCGACAGCCTGTACTAGACATTTTCACCCGAACACGCGTCCAGTTTTTTTCAAAAAAAGGGAGGGCATCCATTGCCCTCCGTTCATTTTTCACGCTTGTTGCGGCATTACTGACCAGTTCCTCAAGTGGCCAGAATGAAGTCGTTAGCAGTGACGGTTGTTGCGTCGGCCACACCGACCAGGCGGATGGAGTCAGCTCCTGCGAAGCTGAGCAGGGTATCCGCACCGACGTCGGTGATGGTGACGCTGGCGGCAAAGTTCACCGCCGTGATGTTCAACGCGGTGATATCGAGCCGGTCCTGGCCTCCTCCATTCGGGTTGGCATCGAAGCCGGTAATCTGATCGGTCCCGAAGCCCGCTGCGAACATGAAGACATCGTTGCCACCGCTGGCAACCATCAAGTCGTTGCCAGCACCGCCAGTGACCGTATCGTTGCCATTGCCGCCATCGATAAAGTCATTGCCGATGCCACCCAGCAAGGTGTCGTTATCGCCACCACCGAGCAGGCTGTCGTTGCCATCGCCTCCCTGGAGCAGATCGCTGCCGTTACCGCCATCCAGGCTGTCATTACCCAACCCGCCGAGCAGCGTGTCGTTGCCTGTGCCGCCATTCATGACATCGTCCCCGTCACCGCCGTCGAGGCTGTCATCGCCCGTTCCGCCGTTCAGGGTATCGGTGCCAAGGCCACCCAACAGTTGGTCGTTACCGGCATCGCCATTGAGCGTGTCGTTACCGCCGTTGCCGATGAGAATGTCGTTGCCGCCGCCACCACTGAGGTTGTCATTGCCTCCCCCTGAGGTGATGGTGTTGTTCAACCCGTTGCCGTTGCCGACGAAGTTGCCGGCTCCGGTGTAGGTCAGGTTCTCGACGTTACCATCCAGGGTGTAGTTGCCCAGCGACGTTTGCACGCTATCCACACCGCCACCCGCCACTTCGACCACCACATCCCCGGCGGCATCGACGACGTAGGTATCGTTGCCGGCGAGCCCCACCATCCGGTCACCGCCTGCACCGCCATTGAGGACGTCGTTACCGACCCCGCCGGTGAGGGTGTTGGCCAGCGCGTTACCATTACCGGTGAAGTTAGCGACACCGGTATAGGTCAGGTTCTCGACGTTGGCACCGAGCAGGTAGGTCGCCAGGCTGGTTTGCACCAGATCGGTACCGCCATTCAGCGCCTCGATTACGGTGTCACCGACGTTGTCGACCACAAAGGTGTCGTTGCCGGAGCCGCCGGTCATGACATCCGCGCCGAGCCCACCGTTGAGGGTGTCGGTTCCGTCCTCGCCATTGAGGATGTCGTCATCGTTTCCGCCGTTGAGCGTGTCGTTGCCGGTGCCGCCAAACAACTGGTCATTACCGGCCAGGCCATTCAACGTATCGTTGCCGCCCAGGCCAAACAGCACATCGTTACCCGCGCCACCGGTGAGGGTATTCGCCCCAGGGGTGCCTTGCAGCACCACGCCAGCCGGTACCGTAACCGCTGCGGTTGCCGCAGAGGTCACCGTTTCCAATGCGCCGAAGCCATCGGTGTAGGTCACGATCACCCGCAGTTGCAGGTTGCCCTGCGCCACGCCAGGGGTGAAGGTCGCAGCGGTCGCGCCGTTGATGTTGGTGAAGGAAGCACCGACACCTTGCTGCCATTGGAAGCTGAAGGTGCCCAGCCCATCCGCATCGGCAATCCCGCCAGTCAGCGCGGTCAACACCTGTCCTTGATCCGGTGTCGTATCGCTGATCAGCAACGCGCCTGTCGGTGCATCGTTGACGTTAGCCACCGGGTCCGAAGGATCGGACGCAATGCTTTCGTGCACACCGAAGTTATCCACGTAACTGACCACCACGCGCACCTGATCGTCGACCTGATCCTGAGTCAGCGTGAACGTGCTACCGGTGGCTCCGACGATGTCGACGAAGCTGACTCCGTTGGTCGCCTGCCACTGGTAGGTGAACTGCGGATTGCTGAGGCCATCGGCATCGACGATGGTCGACGCGTCAGCGGTCAACACCTGGTTCTGCACCAGAAGCCCGTTAACGGTCGGCCCTGTGGTCGGTGCGCTGTTCGCCGACGAGTCGACGATTTCCAGCGTGCCCTTGGCATCCTGATACACCGCCCGAACGCGGATGTTCAGGCCCGCCACATCATCCGCCACCCGGTAGGTGGTGCCGATCGCCCGCGATACTTCGCCGGCGGCGACAAAGGTGATGTCTTCATAGACGCCCGAGCCAGGAAGGTTTTCAACCTGCCAGTAGTAGGCAACCGCACCGTTAACCGCACCGGTCGGATTGCCAACACTCGTGTTGTCCGCGTCGTGTACCGCCAGATTGCTCACGCGCAGCAGCTGACCGGCGACAGGCGTATCGTCACGCACACCGGTGAGATCATCGAGGATCGCCAGGTGACCTGATGGGTCGCTGTTGACGGCAGTGCCAACGCCGGACGCCTGCGAAACATCAGAGAACTGCAGACGCTCGATGCCCGTCAGCCGATCGACGCCATCTCGCCCCACCACCGAGTCGGTCACAATGACAGTGTCGCCATCGACAACGACGCTGTAGTCCGTCGAAACACCGGAGAACACAGCGGTGTCGAAGCTGTTATCGCCGGCCAGGATCTCCCGCACGATGACCAGTTGGCCCGGGTTGTAAGTACCGTTCAACATGAACGGCACCATGGGCTCCATGCTGTTGAACGAGGCGATTTCCGGGCCAGTGCCATCAGCGTTCTGCCGCACGCTGATGCGTACGTTCAGCCACTTGTCACCGTCGAGGATGTCGTCACCACCGCGACCTTCGAGGAGGTCGCTGCCGCTGCCACCGAGGATGATGTTGCCACCGTCGTAGAACGTCGCTCCGGCTGCCAGCAGATCGGACAGGCCGTTGATCAGGCTGATGTTGGTCAGCACGCTGCCGGTTGCACCCGCGGTAGGCAGCGAAGTTGCATCTTCGTTATCACCACGCAGGAAGTCGCCGTGCGAGGAACCCGACAGACCTTCCATGATGTCGAAACGCACGAGCGCCGAGGCACCCGAACCCGGTACTGGCGGTACATCGAAAAAGCGGTCGCTGTAATCGATGGTCACGCCTTGTGCCAGATCCTTGAAGGTCGCCCAGTCATAGCCGGAGCCGCCGATATAGCGGTCACCCATGCCGAGACTGCCGACCATGATGTCGTCGCCGCCTTCGCCGTTGAACTTATCGTTCTCGTTACCGCCGATGAAGACATCGTGGCCGATCACCGGGTCGTTGCCGAGCGGGTCGAAGTTGTCGCCAGGCGCACCGTCAGATGTGCCCTTCTCGATCCAGTCGTCGCCTTCGTTACCCATGTCCTGTTCGTTGGCTTTGCTGCCCAAGATGAAGTCATTGCCCTGGCCACCAATGGCTTCGGAGGCGTCCTCACCGGTCACGATGAAGTCGTTGCCGAAGCCGCCAATGATCAGGTTGATGCCGTTGCCTCCGTGCAGCACGTCGTTGCCGTCGCCACCCTGGATGTTATCGTCGCCGCCGGTGTCGGTGATGATGTCGTCACCGGTGCCACCCCGCAGCTGGTCGTTGCCGTCACCGCCTTCGATGCGATCGTTGCCACCATCGCCCCAGACCGTGTCATCGCCTTCACTGGCAATGAGAATGTCTGCGCCGTTGGTGCCGCCCATCACGATGTGCTGATCACCCGAGTAGCGGATGTAGTTGGTGTCCGGTCCCACCGTCAGCGGGTTGTCGCGGAACACCACTTGCTGGTTGTTGTCGCTCAGCGGATCGGCGTTGCCCAGGCCATCGTTGTACTGCTTGGACTGGTCCACTTCCAGATAGTACCCAGGGTCCGAGAACACCAGGCCCGGCAAGTGCGTGGCCGAGGTGTTGGCCATGATCAGCTTGGCGAACGAGTTGCTTTCAAGTTCCGCATTCATCGACAGGCCAGAGGTGCGCTCCAGGTAATAGAAGCGGTCGCCGTCCTGCAGTTTCTCCAGCTGGTTCTCGAACACGAAGTTGAAGGTCGTGCCGAGCATGCCGCCGAACGGGGTTTTCTCTTCGGCCAGGCCACCGATCCAGAGGTCGATGGCATCGACGCCTGTGATCGTCACACCCTTCAGATCATCAGCAGTGCCCAGCACGCCATCCTTGCCGGCCAGCGTTATGTTGGCCCAGGTACCGCTGCCGTTGAGGAAGTCCAGGCGGTCAGCCGGCGCACCCGCACCACCGAACACCAGCGCCATGGCTGCAGCTCGTTTGTCTAGCAGAGTGAGCGCCGACGTGATCGTGTCATGCGTGCCATAGGCTGCGATGAAGTTGATCAACGACTCCGGATGTTTGAGGTGCTGCACCAGATCGACCCAGCTGTTGTACGGCTTGAGTTGGGTATCACCGGTTTGGCTGTAGATGTCGCGGCGGATCGCGTTGAGCGAGGGAATCCCCACATCGCGGCCACGGGCGATGTTGATCGCCGGCAGGTCGAGCGGCAAACCGAGCAGGTTATTGCGCAGCGCCTCGGTGACGAACTCGTCGATTTCGTTACCGGCCTGGCGAGTCACCCCGCGGATGATCGCGCTGGTCGCATCCTCAGGCGTCACACCACTGGCGGCATACGCCAACGGGTTGAGGAACGCCGCGATCAAGCCCAGTTGCTGATTGGGATCAGCACTGTTCGGATCGCCCACCACGTTGAAATTGACGTCGAAGCGATCGACGGTCTCGGTCAGCATCGAGTGCCCAAACCGGTACACGGTGTGGGCGAACTCGGCGACGATCGAAGCATCGAGGTCGACGTCATAGACTTGGGTCGGTGCAAAGAACAGGTCGACCCGAGGCTGGATGGTCCGCGCAAATTCCTCGAACACCAGGTGTTGATACTGCATCTCGGTGCCGAACTTGGCCGCCTGGAACAAGCGCTCGCCATTCCACACCAGCGCATCGATCTCCGCCTGGTTGACTGGCAATGCACTCACCGGAGTGAGCAGCCACTCGTTGAGGAAGGCCACGTCATTGGAATCGAGCACCGTATCCTTGGTCTGCGCGACCAGCCGATTGTGCTCGGCGTGGAAGATCGCATGCACCGCGGTCAGGCCGATGTTTTCGTTGACCCGGCCGTCGCCAGCGATGTAGTGAGCGTCGAGCAGTTCGTTGTCATAGGTCAGGTTGTTGCCGCCTGGGCCAGTTGGCTGCGAATTGCCGACATCAGTGTCAGTATCCGCCTGCAGAACCCCGCCGACGATTACCGGCACGGCATTGTTGTTGATGTCGACGAGGAACTGGTGACCGGTGCGCACTGCGTTGGTCAGGCTGATCGGGGCATTCGGATTGCCTTCGACCAGGACGTCATCCGCCGTGCCGCCAATACCATCAAGCCCTTTCATCACGACCATCGGGAAGCCGTTCGGCCCCTTGATGAAATTGCCATAGGCGTCGGTCGCCAATAGCGGGGCGTTATCGACGTCGGCATCGGTCAGGTGGATACCCAGGATGTCGTTGGCTTGCGCCTTGACCACTTTCCAGGTCGCCATGCCACCGATTTCGGTGTCATCTCCGCCGCCATACTTGCCATCCACCCCCAGGTCAACGTTAGTGATCAGCCTACCGGTCGCTATGGGGCCGTCGTCGGTCATTACATAACCGCGCAGGAACACCTGATGCGAGGGGTGCGAGCTGTAGGTCTGGTTTTGGTCCACGAATGGCGTCGTGGTGTTGGTTTGCTCATGGATGTCGTCTGCCGTGCCGAGAACGCCATCCGCCCCTGGCAGGTTGGTCGCGCGGCTCAACACCATGAAGTTAGTGTTGCCGCCTGGCACATACAGCGGATCATCCGGTTTCAACGGGATGAAGACCGTGCCCGAACCGCCCTTGGTCACGAGATCGAGACCATGATCGAAGAACTGCCCGAAAAAGGTCATCCAGGCGTTGAACGGCGCAGACAGCCCCGCATCCGCCGCGGTGTTCTCGAACAGGTACACATCATGGTCGTCGCCCGTACCGAACTGACCATCCAGGCCAGGGCTGGCGACTATCCGTACGCCATCCTTGAGCACATCGTCATTACCAGCCAGGCCGAAGTTGAGCACTCCGTCCACACCCGGGTCGTAAGCCGTGGCATAGGCCGCCGGGTTGTTCGCCGTCTGGTCAACGATCAGATTACTGATGGTACGAGGCTGCGAGTCAATCACAAGGCCGCCGTTGCTCGCATACGTCGTTCCCAATTCCGCTGGATTGAAGACCGGATCGGTCAAGCGCGGAAAGATGTTATCGGCAGCACCAAACTCGGTGTGGTTGTTGCCGTTGAGGTTCATCAGGTTGTTGTTCGACCCATCGACCGAACGCAGGCCCAACGGCGCGCGGATGTTCGGGATCAGCGAGAGGATGTCCTGCCCGTTCGCGTCTGCCTCGGCAATCTTGATCTGATCAAGGATGAAGTTGAGGTCGGAGCGAACCATGTGCAGGCCTTCGCCACCCGCCGTGGCATCAACGACAGGCACCTGCGCCGTTGGCACAACCGGCGCACCGGGAGCCACCACAGTAGTCGGCGCCGAGAACACGATTTCGGTCGTGCCATGACCATCCTGGTAGATCGCCTTGACCCGCAACGACAACCCGACGAGGTCAGGAGAGACCTTGAACGCGGTGCCGTCGGCACTCTGGAACGCCAGGTCGCCGGCCGGCAACAGGATGATGTCCTCGAATACACCGCTGCCTGGACTGGCTTCGAACTGCCAGTAGTAGGACACCGAGGTGTTGTTGAGAGTACCCAGCGGATTACCCGGCGCGATGTTGTTGCCATCGCGCACCAGGGCCGAGCTGACCGTCAGCGTGTCGCCCACCGTGATCGCTCCGCCGTTTCCATCCGTGACGGTCGGACTGCCCGTCGGCTGTAGATTCAGCCCAGGCACCAGCACTCGCTGGCTATCGGCGAACTGCAGGCGTTCGATATGCAACAGCGTATCGGTGCCGTCGCGACCGGCGACGGTATCGGTCACCGTCCAGACATCATCCGCCAGATTGGCCGTGCCGCGCGTGTCTTGAACCACCGTATATTCGGACTGAACCCCGGAGTAAATGGCAGTGTCGAAGGCCGCCCCGCCCGTTGAGGTACCGGGCAGGATTTCCCGCACGGCCTTGAGCTGACCCGGGTTATAGGTGCCATCCAGCATGAACGGGATCATATCGACCATGCTGTCGAAGGTGGCGATCTCTGGGCCGGTATGGTTGACGTCGCCGGGAGCATAAACGGCAATTCTGACGTTGATCCATTTGTCGCCGTCGATCAGATCATCGCCACCGCGGCCCTCGATCAGGTCACTGCCATTGCCACCGAGGATGATGTTGCCGGTGGCAAAGCCTGTGGTTGGCAAACCGGCATCGGCCAGGAACTGGTCCAGTCCGCGGATCAACGCCACATTGGTCAGCGCACTGCCCGTGGCGCCGCCGTGGTTGACGATGGTGACCGCATCCACATCATCGCCTTTGAGCACATCGCCAAATTGCGAACCCGACAGGCCTTCGACCTCGGCAAAACGGTCGAGAATCGAGGCCGGCGAGGCGCCGACCGGATTGAACACCCCGGCGTTCTGGTTTGGCGCGTTGCCATGTGGCTGCGCCAGCGCGGCCAGGCTCAGGTCAACGGTCACGCCGACCTTGTCATTTTTGTAGGTCACCCAGTCGAAGCCGGACATGCCGTCCATCTTGTCCTGGGCATCGCTGCCGACAAAGATGTCATCGCCACCCTCGCCGATCATTTCGTCGAAGCCACCGCCACCGACAAAGATGTCGTTGCCGACCACATCGTCAGTGAGCAACGGCGCGAAGTTATCGCCAGGCGCACCGTCCTGGGCGCCCTTCTCGATCCAGTCATCCCCTTCGTTGCCGGTAGGCGGCAGGTTGGTCTTGGCACCGAGGATGAAGTCGTCACCCTGACCGCCGAAGGTCGTGGTGATGTCTTCGGTGGTGACGATGAAGTCCTGGCCATCGCCCCCCAGGATCAGGTTACCTAAAGCCAGCATGCTACCGGCCACGATCACATCGTTACCGGCATTACCTTCCAGACGGTTGTCGCCGAACGAGTCGGTGATGATGTCATCGCCCGCGCCGCCGAGTACCGCATCGTTGCCGGCGCCACCTTCGAGGCGGTCGTTGCCTCCATCGCCGTAAACGGTGTCATCGCCGTCACCGGAGATGATGATGTCATTGCCGGCCGTGCCGCCCAGGACGACATGGTCTTCACCGGTGTATTGCAGATAGTTACTGTCCGCACCCGGGGTGTTGGGGTTGTCGCGGATCACCAGCGGCACGATTTCCACGCCGTTGATCATGATGCCGCCCGTCGGATCTGCTTTGCCGTCCACGCCAAGGTTCGTGAACTGATTGGCCTGATTCACTTCGAGAGTGAATGTAGGCGTCAGGAACACGGTGTTCGACAGGTGGGTGACATCGGAGTTGAGCATGATCAGCTTGGCAAAGGAGTTGTTCTCCAACTCGGTGCCGAAGTTCAGGCCTGCGGTACGCGACAGGTAGTAGAAGCGGTCGCCGTTCTGCAACGCCTCCAGCTGGGTTTCAAACACGAAGTTGAACGTCGAACCGAGCATGCCGCCGAACGGCATTTTCTGCTCGGCGAGGCCTCCGACCCAGAAGTCGACATCGTCCAGGCCCGTGATCGTCACACCCGTCACGTCGTCGGCAGTGCCCAACTGCCCGTCCGCGCCGGCCAGCGTCATGTTGGCATAGGCACCGGTGCTGTTCAGGAAGTCCAGGCGGTCAGCCGGCGAGCCCGCGCCGCCGAATACCAGCGCCAGGGCTGCAGCGCGTTTGTCTGCCAACGAGGTCACCGACGTAATCGTGGCATGCGTGCCAAAGGCCGCAATGAAGTTGACCAACGACTCGGGGTGTTTGAGGTGGTCGGCAAAGTCAGCCCAACTGATGTAAGGCTTGAGTTGGCTGTCGCCGGTTGAGTGGTACATCTCACGGCGTGCTTCATTCAGCGTGGGGATGCCCGTGTCGCGACCACGGGCCAGGTTCAAGGCCGGCAAATCGAGCGGCAGGCCGAGCAGATTGTTGCGCAAGGCTTCGGTGACGAACTCGTCGATCTCGTTACCGAGCTGACGGGTCACACCGCGAATAATCGCCCCTGCCGCTTCGTCCGCCGTCGCCCCGCTACCGGCGAACGCCAGCGGGTTGAGGAAGGCCGCGATCAGACCGAGTTGTGCGTCCGGGTTGTTCGGGTCAGTGAGGAGCGGATTGAACTCGGGGTCGAAACGATCGACAGTCTCGGTCAACATCGAGTGACCGAAGCGGTACACCACGTGGGCGAACTCGGCGAGGATGGCCGGGTTGATCGAGGTGTCATACCCGTTGGGTGCAAGAAACTCGTCGATCTGAGGCTGAACGGTCCGAGCGAACTCCTCGAACACCAGGTGCTGGTACTGCATCTCGGTGCCGAACTTGGCGGCCTGGAACAGGCGTTCGCCGTCCCACACCAACGCCGCGATTTCGGCGGGTGTGGTGGGTATCGCGGCCACATCGTCCACCAGCCACTCATTGAGGAAGGCCAGATCGCCAGCAGCCAGGAGGGTGTCCTTGGTTTGCTGGACCAGGCGGTTGTGCTCGGAGTGGAACACATGGTGCACGGTGGTCAGGCCGATGTTCTCGTTCACCCGGCCGTCGCCGGCAATGTAGTGGGCGTCGAGCAGCTCGTTGTCATAGGTCAGGTTGTTGCCGGCTCCATCAGCCGGCTGCGCATTACCGACAAGCGCATCAGCATCCGCCTGCAGAACCCCGCCGACGACGACCGGTGCAGCATTGTGGGCGATGTCGTCGAGGAAGCCATGCCCGGCGCTGACGGCGTTGGCGAGGCTGATCGGAGCATCCCGGTTGCCTTCGACCAGGACGTCATCCGCCGTGCCGCCAATACCATCAAGCCCTTTCATCACCACCTGGGGCATGCCGCTCGGTCCCCGGATGAAGTTGCCATAGGCATCGGTGGCCAGCAGCGGCACGTTGTGCACATCGGCGTCGGTCAGGTTGATGCCGAGAATGTCACGGGCCTGGGCCTTGACCACGGCCCAGGTCGCCATGCCGCCATTGGTGCCGTCGCCATCATCGGCCGTGCCGAATTTGCCATCGCCGCCAAGATCGCGGTTGGTAATCAAGCGCCCCGTTGCAATCGGGTCACCTGCTGCGTTGATGACGTACTCGCGCAGGAACACCTGATGCGAGGGGTGCGAGCTGTAAGTCTGGCTTTGGTCCACGAACGGCGAGGTGGTGTTGGGCTGGCCATCATCGGCAGTGCCGAGTATTCCGTCCGCGCCGGGGGTATGCACTGTTCGTGGCAGCACCATGAAGTTGGTCGGGCCGCCCGGTACGTACAATGGATCGTCCGGTTGCAGCGGAATAAACACAACGTCGGTACTGCTCTTGGTGACCAGGTCCAGGCCGTGGTCGAAGAACTGGCCGAAAAAGGTCATCCACGCGTTGAAGCCAGCGGTCAAACCGACGTCCGGTGATTCATTGGGAATGAAGAACACTTCTTTGTCGTCAGCCGTGCCAAACACACCATCCAGACCGGGGCTGATTACCGGGGCTGCACCGCCGTTCGCCGCCACCGCGGCCGGGTTGTTGGCGGTCTGGTCGACGATCAGGTTACTGATGATCCGAGGCTGCGGATCGACCACATTCCCTGACGCGGCGTATGCCGCTCGATACTGGGCATCAAGCAGGCGCAGGAACGAATTGTCCGCCGCGCCAAACTCGCTTTGCCCGGCAACCAGGTTGTTGTAGCTGCCATCGACGGTTCGCAGGCCAAAGGGCACCTGACTATTGGGGAGCAAATCACTGAGGCTGGCGCCATTGGAATGGGCTTCTGCAATAAATATTTGCTTGAGGATGAATTCCAGGTCCGCCTTGTTGAAATTGGCCATTTCGGTTGTCCTCGCTGTATCTGGGGGGAGAGCACGGGACGATAGAAATCCTCCCACGCCCAGTCAGGTGCTGGCTAACGCGGTTTGTTGGTGCATTTTTTTGGCGAGAGCAGGCGCGGGAAAGGCAAAGCCGTTCCCCGGGTGCGCACCTGGAATTCGCGAATTGAATGGCTCGCTGAGCGATCAGGCAAAGCGAATCCGGACCCTACTTAGGCGGGCCATGGAAACGGGACGTAAAGGCAAACTTGCTAAACAGCCCCTTCACTCTGCAAAGGATCGAAATGATCGACATGTTCTGCTCCTCAGGAAAATCACCGAGCCTCGCGTTGCCAAACTGATGGCAAATTTCTGGCGGGTGACCCCCCACAAGTAAGACTAAAGTTCCATAGCAAAAGAATGTCAATTTTGCGTCGCTAAAACAGACGATCGGTGTCAGGCCGTCCAACTAGCTGTTTTTAATGGATATATAGATATACAGACTCAGCTATAGAGCGAAATGATATTTCAGAGTGTTTCACCGCCACCTACTCTCCTGCATAGGAGAGCAACGCAGAGTTTTCGGAAGACTCGCCGCCTATAGAGCGACCAGCCTGCGTCGACTAGCTACCTCCAGAACGACATCTACTACTAGCTGGTGCGCCGCAAGGGCTATCGGTTTTTCGACGAGGGGTGACCCAAATGCAAAAGCAATCGAGCACCCGCTCCGAAATCGCCGACACGCTCTTTCGCCTGCGCCGCAGTTTTTACTTGCTGGCAGGGTTCAGCGGCGTCATCAACGTCATGATGTTGACTCCCGCCGTGTACATGCTGCAGGTCTATGATCGAGCCTTGGTCAGTCGCAACGTCACGACGCTGACAATGCTGACCTTTCTGGTGATAGGCCTGTTCTTGCTGATGTCCTCGCTGGAAATGGTCCGCACCCGCATGCTGATCCGGGTCGGAAACTGCCTCGACATGGACCTCAACCGACGCATCTTCACCGCTGCATTCGAGCGCAACCTGAGCCGCGCCGGTGGTAATCCGGCCCAGGCCCTGCAAGATCTCGCGCAGGTTCGCCAGTTCCTCACCGGCAATGCCCTGTTTGCGTTCTTCGATGCGCCGTGGACGCCGATCTATCTGTTGGTCTCCTACCTGATCCACCCGCTGCTCGGACTGGTCACGCTGATCGGCTCGATGATTCTGGTGGGCCTGGCTTATCTCACTGAAAAGGCGACGCAGAAGCCGCTGGCCGAAGCCAATCAGGCCGCCATCTCCTCCGCCCTGTACGCCAACAACAACCTGCGCAATGCCGAGGTCATCGAGGCCATGGGCATGCTGCCGTCGATCAGCAAGCGCTGGTACCAAAGTCATTTGCGCATTCTGGAAATGCAGACCCTGGCCTCCGATCGCGCCGCCATGATCAGCAGCACCGGACGCTTCGTGCGGATCACGTTGCAATCGCTGATCCTGGGCGCCGGCGCACTGCTGGCGATCGAAGGCAAGATCACTCCGGGGATGATGATTGCCTGCTCAATCCTCACCGGCCGCGCGCTGGGTCCGGTGGAACAGGTCATCGCGTCGTGGAAGCAACTGCTCGGCTGCCGCTCGGCCTGGGGTCGACTCAACGAGATGCTGAGCGATTATCCGCGCCGGCCACCGAGCATGTCGCTGCAGCGGCCGATGGGCATGCTGGCCGTGGAGAATGTGTACGCCGGTTCCCCCGGTACCAACAACACGATTCTGCGCGGGGTGAGCTTCAGCCTTGTCCCCGGCGAAAGCCTTGGCATTATCGGTCCGTCCGCCTCTGGCAAATCCACCCTCGCCCGCCTGCTGGTGGGCGTCTGGCCGGCACAGGCCGGCAAGGTGCGCCTGGACGGCGCGGACATGTTCACCTGGAACAAGGGCGAACTGGGCCCATGGCTCGGCTACCTGCCACAGGATGTGGAGCTGTTCGAAGGCACCATCGCCGACAACATTGCGCGCTTTGGCGAAGTGGACAGCGACGCAGTCATCCGTGCCGCCAAGAGCACTGGGGTGCACGAGATGATCCTGCGTTTCCCTCAGGGTTACGACACCCGCCTGGCCACCGATGGCAGCCCGCTTTCCGGGGGACAGAAGCAACGCATTGCCTTGGCTCGCGCGCTGTATGGCGACCCCAATCTGATCGTGCTGGATGAGCCGAACGCCAACCTCGACGACGTCGGCGAAAAGGCCTTGGTCGATGCGCTGGCCGAACTCAAGGGCCGTGGCGCCACCGTCATACTGATTTCCCACCGCCCCAACGTGCTCTGCGCCGTCGACAAGGTGCTGATGCTGCGTGACGGAGGCGTGCAAATGCTCGGCACGCGCGAAGAAGTATTCACCGCGTTGCGCAAGGCCAGTGTGATGCCTGCAAACGCGCCGACCCCGCTGGCCTCCGTCAAAGCACGGGAGTGATCGATCATGCAAATGAGCCAACACACCGAGATGATTCTCAACGAATCCAAGAGCGTGGTCGATCTGGACGTCGGCAGACCCGCGCACTGGGGCATGTGGCTGGTACTCGCCGGGTTCGGCGGCTTTCTCCTGTGGTCCTGGCTGGCGCCGCTGGATGCTGGCGTGGTCGCGACAGGCACGGTCAAAATCACCAGCAATCGCAAAGCCGTGCAGCATCTCAGTGGCGGCACCGTGGAGGCCATTCTCGTTCGCGAAGGCGAATTGGTGACCAAAGGCCAGGAAGTGGTCCGCCTCGACTCGTTGCGCGCCGTTGCCGAACAGGGTGCGGTCAGCGCCCAATACATCGTCAGCAAGACCGTGGAAAACCGCCTGGAAGCGGAACGGGACAACCGCGATGTGGTGGCCTACGACCCTGAGTTGCTCAAGCGCTTCGGCAATGACCACCGCCTGACGGCTGCCATGGACCTGCAACAGCGCCTGCTGGACACCCGCCGCGCCGGTCTCGCCGGCGAAATCAGCATCCTGCAGGAAAACCTGGCAGCGTCGGCTGTGCAGCTCAAGGGCTTGCAACAGGTCTATAGCGCCCGCGCCTCGCAGATCAACTTCCTCAACCAGGAACTGCAAGGCACACGCATTCTGGCGGCCGAAGGCTACATCCCGCGCAACCGCCTGCTTGAGCTGGAACGCAGCAATGCCGACCTTTCCGCCGGACAGGCCGAGAACCTCAACAACATCGCTCGCACACGCAGCCAGACCACGGAAATCAAGCTGCGCATCCTGCAACGCCAGCACGACTACCTGAAGGAAGTGGAATCGATGCTGACCGACACCGCCAAGGAAAACACCACCCTGGCCGACCGCTTGCGCGCGCTGGACTATGAAGTGACGCACACGGTGATTCGCTCGCCCATCGATGGCATGGTCCAGTCCCTGAGCATCGCCACGGTCGGCGGGATCATTCAGCCCGGCTTCAAGATCATGGAAATCGTTCCGGTCAACGAACCGCTGCAGGTCGACGCGATGATTCCAGTACAGGCCATCGACAAGATGGTTCCCGGCTTGCCCGTGGACATTTCATTCCCGGCTTTCAACCATGCCCAGACGCCCAACATCCCCGGTCGCGTGAAAACCATCTCCGCCGACCGCCTGATGGACGAAGAAAGCAAGCAGCCGTTCTATCTGGCTCAGGTGGAAGTCACGCCCGATGGCATGGGCCTGCTGGGTAGCAATCACATTCGCCCCGGCATGCCCGCCAGCGTCACCATCAAGACTGGCGAGCGCAACCTGATGAGCTATCTTCTCAAACCAATGCTCGAACGTGTGGACAGCTCATTCAAGGAACAATGAAATGGACCGTCATTGCCTGTTCTTCTGCCTGCTGGGGTTGTCCCTGCCGGCTAGCGCCATGGACCTGAAAGAAGCCTGGGACCTGTTGCAATTCCAGGGCCCTATCTACCAGGCTGCCGTGCATGAAAAAAAGGCTGGAGGGGAAAACCGTGCCATCGGCCTGGCCGGCCTGCTACCGCAGATCAATGCCTCGGCCTATGACAACAAGGTCAATGGCACCCAACGCCAGAACGGCATCGACAGAGATCTCGACTATGACTCCAAGGGCGCTAACGTGCGCCTGCGCCAGCCACTGTTCAACAAACAGAAGATGGCCGAGTACCGTCAGGGCCAACAGCGTGCCGACTACAGTGTCGCGGTGTTCGATGCCAAGACTCAGGACGCCGCCGTGCGCCTGGCCGAAAGCTATTTTGACGTGCTCCTGGCCAGCGAAACCATCGTCCTGGCCAAGTCCAAGCTGAACGCCTTCGAGGAGCAACTCGCCTCGGCGAAACGGCGCATGGAACTAGGGGCCGGCACCGTCACAGACATCGACGAATCAGTCGCTCGTCGCGACCTCGCCGAGGCTGAGCTGATCGAAGCACAGGACAACTTGATCAACTCGCGCCGCAAGCTTGTGGAATTTATCGGTGAAACTCCCGAATCGCTGACCACCCTGCGTCCGGGCTTCAATACACCACCGCTGCTACCGAGCAACCTGCAGGACTGGCTGGTCAAAGCCCAGGTCGACAGCCCACTGATCCATGCACGCCGCTATAGCAGTGACCTCGCAGCAGAAGAAGTGAAACGCGCCAGGGCCGGCCACTGGCCAACACTGGATTTCATTGCCGGCTACACCGCGGGCAAGAGCCAATCACTCTCCGAGTTGAATCAACGCAACCAATACGGCTCGATCGGGCTGGAGGTCAATTTCCCCCTGTTCAGTGGTGGCGGCGTCAGCGCGCTGACACGCCAGGCCAGTGCCAATAGCGATAAGGCCATAGACGAACTCGACGCCACACGACAGGAAGTCATCTCCGGTACGACCCGTGAGTATTACGGCATACAGAGCGGCGCCAAACGTGTTCGTGCACTGGAGAAGGCTGTGGAATCCAACGAACGCTCACTGGCTTCGACCCGCAAGGGCTTCAAAGAGGGGGGCACCAGCACCAACTCGGACGTGCTCAATGCCGAAGAATTGCTCTTCGTTGCACGCCACGATCTGTTCGAAGCCAAGTTGCGCTATTTGATGTCGCGTCTGCGCCTGGCCTCTTCGGTGGGCAGTCTGGGCGACGACGATATCGACCAGATCAACGACTATCTTGGCCCGGAACTGCTGGTGAACAACTGACTTGCACCTGACCGCCGGTCGAGCCAGACGATGGCTGACCGGCGTTCTACTGATGCGTGACCGGACGTTCAAAAACAGCCGTTTCGATCACCTGTGGATAACTTATTCCACCGTCACCGACTTCGCCAGGTTACGCGGCTGGTCAACGTCCGTGCCTTTCAAGACAGCCACGTAGTACGACAGCAATTGCAGCGGGATGGTGTAGAGGATCGGCGACAGGATGTCGTGGATGTGCGGCATGTGGACAACGTGCGTGCCTTCGCCGTTGGTCATGCCAGCCTTTTCGTCTGCAAAGACAATCAGTTGGCCACCCCGGGCGCGGACTTCCTGGAGGTTGGATTTCAACTTCTCCAGCAGCTCGTTGTTCGGCGCCACGGTCACCACTGGCATGTCGTTATCCACAAGTGCCAACGGGCCGTGTTTCAGTTCGCCAGCCGGGTAGGCTTCAGCGTGGATGTAGGAGATTTCCTTGAGTTTCAGGGCCCCTTCCATCGCTACCGGGAATTGCGCACCACGGCCGAGGAACAGCGTGTGGTTTTTCTCGGCGAACAGTTCGGCGATTTTCTCCACGGTGCTGTCCATGGCGAGGGCTTCGCCCAAGCGGGTTGGCAGGCGACGCAATTCTTCGACCAGCGTGGCTTCGACGCCTTTGGCCAATGTGCCACGTACCTGACCCAAGGACAGGGTGAGCAATAGCAGGCCTACCAGTTGGGTGGTGAAGGCTTTGGTCGACGCCACGCCAATCTCACGACCGGCCTGGGTCAGCAGGGTCAGGTCGGACTCACGCACCAGCGAACTGATGCCGACGTTGCAGATCGCCAGACTGGCGAGGAAGCCCAATTCCTTGGCGTTGCGCAACGCGGCCAGGGTATCGGCCGTCTCACCGGACTGCGAGATGGTCACGAACAGGGTGTCTGGCTGCACCACCACCTTGCGGTAGCGGAATTCGCTGGCGACTTCAACCTGGCACGGGATACCGGCCAGTTCTTCGAGCCAGTAACGGGCAACCATGCCGGCGTGATAGCTGGTGCCGCAGGCAACGATCTGTACGTTGCGTACTTTGGCGAATAGCTCGGCGGCCTGTGGGCCGAATGCCTGTACCAACACGCCGTTCGGGCTCAGACGACCTTCGAGGGTGCGCTGAACTACGGCAGGTTGCTCGTGAATTTCCTTGAGCATGAAGTGGCGAAACTCGCCTTTGTCCGCGGCTTCGGCACCGTCGCGGTACTGTACGGTTTCACGCTCGACGGCTTTGCCATCCACGTCCCAGATCTGCACGCTGTCACGGCGAATTTCAGCAATATCGCCTTCTTCCAGGTACATGAAACGGTCGGTGACCTGACGCAGTGCCAGTTGGTCGGAAGCCAGGAAGTTCTCACCCAGGCCCAGGCCAATCACCAACGGACTGCCGCTGCGGGCCGCAACCAGGCGATCAGGTTGATGAGCGCTGATAACCGACAGACCGTAAGCACCGTGCAACTCTTTGACGGTCGCCTTGAGGGCGGCTGTCAGATCGTGCAGATCCTTGAGTTTATGGTTCAGCAGGTGAGCGATGACTTCGGTGTCGGTGTCCGAGGTGAACACATAACCCAAGGCTTTGAGCTGCTCACGCAAGGCTTCGTGGTTTTCGATGATCCCGTTGTGCACCACGGCCAGATCGCCAGAGAAATGCGGGTGCGCGTTGCGCTCGCATGGCGCGCCGTGTGTGGCCCAACGAGTGTGGGCGATGCCGAGGCGACCGACCAGTGGCTCGGCTTCGAGCGCCAGTTCCAGCTCACTGACCTTGCCCGGACGACGCATACGTTCGAGTTTTTCATCGTGGGTGAAGACCGCCACACCGGCGCTGTCATAGCCACGGTATTCCAGGCGCTTGAGGCCTTCGAGCAGGATGGCGGTGATGTTACGTTCTGCGACTGCGCCGACAATTCCACACATGGCTATTTCTCCTGACTGATAGCTGCGCAAATCAAATTGATTCCGCGCGCCTGAATCTGATTGCGTGCCTCCAGGGGCAGGCGATCATCGGTGATAAGGGTATGGACACTGCTCCATGGCAGCTCCAGGTTGGGAATTTTGCGGCCGATCTTGTCGGCCTCCACCATCACGACGACTTCGCGGGCGACTTCGGCCATGACTCGGCTCAAACCCAGCAATTCATTGAAGGTGGTCGTACCGCGAACCAGATCGATGCCGTCGGCACCGATGAACAATTGGTCAAAGTCGTAAGAGCGTAATACTTGCTCGGCGACTTGCCCCTGGAAGGACTCGGAATGCGGGTCCCACGTGCCGCCGGTCATCAACAGCACCGGCTCGTGTTCAAGTTCGCTCAAGGCATTGGCAACGTGCAGCGAGTTGGTCATCACCACAAGACCCGGCTGCTGACCGAGTTCCGGAATCATGGCCGCCGTAGTGCTGCCGCTGTCGATGATGATGCGTGCATGCTCGCGAATGCGCAGGACGGCGGCGCGAGCAATGGCTTGTTTGTATTTGGAGACCGGTTGGCCGATGTCGGCTACCAGTTCCTGAGGCATGGTGATCGCTCCGCCATAACGGCGCAGCAGCAGGCCGTTACTTTCAAGCGCTGCCAAGTCCTTGCGAATCGTAACTTCAGACGTTTCGAAACGCTTCGCCAGCTCATCCACACTGACTTCACCCTGCTCATTGAGCAAGGTGAGAATATTGTGCCGGCGTTGGGGTGTATTGCGCTTCGACATGGGTTTGTAAGTTTCGATTCGAAAGATAACGGAAGCAATCAAAACCTATCAGCGAAAGTTCGTCAAGCGGATAGCGATAAAATGTCTATGGATAAAAGCATCGCGGGCCAGCCCGCTCCCACAGGAATTGGGAGATCCTTGTGGGAGCGGGCTGGCCTGCGAATGCAGTTGTGCAGCCTGTGAATAAATCAGGCTGACAACAGGTATGTGGATAACTCAGCTCTTCTTGATCTTCTCCGGCCGTTTCCAGCCATCGATGTTCTTCTGACGAGCTCGCCCTACCGCCAACTGGGATTTATCCACAGTCGAGGTAATCGTCGAACCGGCCGCCGTGGTCGCACCTGACAAGATATCCACAGGTGCCACCAACGAGTTGTTGGAACCGATGAACACATCTTCACCCAGCACCGTCTTCCACTTGTTGGCGCCATCGTAGTTGCACGTAATGGTGCCCGCGCCAATGTTGGTCCGCGCACCGATCTCGGCGTCGCCCAGATAGCTCAAATGACCCGCCTTGGCGCCTTCGCCCAAGTGAGCGTTCTTCAATTCAACAAAGTTACCCACATGCGCGCGAGCTTCAAGCACAGTGCCTGGCCGCAGGCGGGCGAATGGGCCGGCATCGCTGCCTTCACCCAGAATGGCGCCTTCAATGTGGCTGTTGGCCTTGATCACGACACCTTTACGCAGGGTGCTGTCCTTGATCACGCAGTTCGGGCCGATCACCACGTCATCTTCGATGACGACGTTGCCTTCGAGGATCACGTTGATATCGATCAGCACGTCGCGGCCAACGGTGACTTCACCGCGCACATCAAAACGGGCCGGGTCACGCAGGGTCACGCCTTGAGCCATTAAACGACGACCGGCGCGCAGTTGATAATGGCGCTCCAGTTCGGAGAGTTGCTTGCGATCATTGGCGCCCTGCACTTCCATGGCGTCATGAGGTTGCTCGGTGGCCACGATCAGACCATCGCTGACCGCCATGGCGATCACGTCTGTCAGGTAATACTCGCCCTGGGCATTGTTGTTGGAGAGACGGCTCATCCAGTTGCCCAGGCGTTCAAACGGCATAGCGAGAATGCCGGTGTTGCCTTCAGTGATCGCGCGCTCGGCTTCGTTGGCGTCCTTTTGCTCGACGATGGCCGTGACCTTGCCGCCGGCATCGCGGACGATGCGGCCATAACCGGTGGGGTCGTCCAGTTCAACGGTGAGCAAACCCAGTTGCTGCGGTGCCACTTTCTTGAGCAGGCGTTGCAGGGTTTCGACTTCAATCAGCGGCACATCACCGTAGAGAATCAGTACGGTATCGGACTCGATGAACGGCACGGCTGAGCCACCGCATGACCGGTACCCAGTTGCTTGTCCTGCAGGACGAAATTCAGGTCGTCCGCCGCCAGGCGCTCACGCACGGCTTCGGCTCCATGACCAATCACCACATGAATGCGCTGTGGATCAAGTTGTCGGGCGCTGTGGATAACATGGCCAAGCATCGAGTTGCCGGCAATCGGGTGCAGAACTTTCGGCAATGCCGAACGCATGCGCGTGCCTTGGCCAGCAGCGAGGATAACGATTTCAAGAGACATGACTGGCTACCAATCCTGGGTGGTCAGCGGCTGCGACCAGGTTAAGAAAGTCGGAAAAGAAAAAGGGTAGCCGAGGCTACCCTTTTTAATCAATCGCGCAACAAGTCGATGACGGATTAACCGCCGAACTTTTTGCGGATCTGCTGGACGGTGCGCAGCTGAGCTGCAGCCTCGGCCAAACGTGCAGAAGCAGCACCGTAGTCGAATTCCGAACCACGGTCATGCAAGGCCCTCTCGGCAGCCTTGACGGCTTCCTGAGCAGAGGCTTCATCCAGGTCGGCAGCACGTTGCACGGTATCGGCAAGTACTTTGACCATATTCGGCTGAACCTCGAGGAAACCACCGGAGATGTAAAACACCTCGGTTTCCCCGCCCTGCTTGATCAGGCGGATCGGGCCCGGCTTGAGATTAGTGATCAGCGGCGCGTGACCCAGGGCGATACCAAGATCACCCAGTGCACCGTGCGCAATCACCATCTCGACCAGACCGGAAAAGATTTCTCCTTCCGCGCTGACGATATCGCAATGGACTGTCATAGCCATCTGATTGCCTCAACCTAAATTAGCGCCCGTTTCCGGGCGCCGGGATTACAGTTTCTTGGCTTTCTCGATCGCTTCTTCGATGCCGCCGACCATGTAGAACGCTTGTTCTGGCAGGTGGTCGTAGTCACCGTTGAGGATGCCTTTGAAGCCAGCAATGGTGTCTTTCAGGGAAACGTATTTACCCGAAGAACCGGTGAAGACTTCAG
Source organism: Pseudomonas sp. S2_F03 (assembly GCF_054668335.1). Classification (NCBI taxonomy): domain Bacteria; kingdom Pseudomonadati; phylum Pseudomonadota; class Gammaproteobacteria; order Pseudomonadales; family Pseudomonadaceae; genus Pseudomonas; species Pseudomonas sp. S2_F03. The sequence continues at coordinate 2,987,723 of NZ_CP162759.1, forward strand.
CCACGAAGAACGGCTGCGACAAGAAACGCTGGATCTTACGAGCACGGTTTACCAACTGCTTGTCTTCTTCCGACAGCTCGTCCATACCCAGGATCGCAATGATGTCCTTCAGTTCTTTGTAACGCTGCAGAACATACTGTACACCGCGAGCAGTGTCGTAGTGGTCCTGGCCGATTACGTTCGGATCCAGCTGGCGCGAAGTCGAGTCGAGTGGATCGATTGCCGGGTAGATACCCAGGGAAGCGATGTCACGGGACAGAACGACGGTCGCGTCCAAGTGGGCGAAAGTGGTCGCTGGCGACGGGTCGGTCAAGTCATCCGCAGGTACGTATACCGCCTGGATCGAGGTGATCGAACCGTTCTTGGTCGAAGTGATACGCTCTTGCAGAGTACCCATCTCTTCGGCCAGGGTCGGCTGGTAACCTACTGCGGAAGGCATACGGCCCAGCAGTGCGGATACTTCAGTACCGGCCAGGGTGTAACGATAGATGTTGTCGACGAACAGCAGAACGTCGTTACCTTCGTCACGGAACTTCTCGGCCATGGTCAGGCCGGTCAGTGCTACGCGCAGACGGTTACCCGGCGGCTCGTTCATCTGACCGTAAACCAGTGCCACTTTGTCCAGAACGTTGGAATCCTTCATCTCGTGGTAGAAGTCGTTACCCTCACGAGTACGCTCACCCACACCGGCGAACACGGAATAACCGCTGTGCTCGATGGCGATGTTACGGATCAGTTCCATCATGTTTACGGTTTTGCCTACACCGGCACCACCGAACAGACCGACTTTACCACCCTTGGTGAACGGGCAAACCAGGTCAATAGCCTTGATGCCGGTTTCCAGCAGGTCGTTGCCGCCCGCTTGTTCAGCGAAGGTTGGCGCAGGACGGTGAATGCCCCAGCGCTCTTCGGTGTCGATCGGGCCAGCTTCGTCGATCGGGTTGCCCAGTACGTCCATGATCCGGCCCAGCGTCGCTTTACCGACCGGTACGGAGATGGCGGAACCGGAGTCGATGACGTCCAGACCACGCTTCAAGCCCTCGGTGGAGCCCATCGCAATGGTACGAACCACGCCGTCGCCCAGCTGTTGCTGAACTTCCAGAGTGGTTGCGGCCGCGCTTTGTACAGTCAGCGCGTTGTAGATGCTCGGTACGCTGTCGCGTGGGAATTCCACGTCGATAACGGCGCCGATGATTTGAACGATACGTCCGCTACTCATAGCTGGATCCTCTGAATATTTGAACCGTTAAACCGCGGCAGCGCCGCCGACGATTTCCGAGATCTCTTGGGTGATCGCAGCCTGACGCGCCTTGTTGTAGATCAGCTGCAAATCGCTGATCAAATCACCGGCGTTGTCGGTAGCGTTCTTCATCGCGATCATCCGCGCAGCTTGTTCAGCCGCGTTGTTCTCGACCACCGACTGGTAGACCTGCGACTCCACGTAACGAACCATCAAGCCGTCAAGCAGCTCTTTGGCGTCCGGTTCGTAGAGATAGTCCCAGTGGTGCTTGAGTCCTTGATCCGGGGTTGCCACCAGTGGAATCAACTGCTCCACGGTAGGCGATTGCGTCATGGTGTTGATGAACTTGTTGGACACCACGGACAGGCGGTCAATACGGCCGTCCAGGTAGGCATCCAGCATCACCTTGACGCTGCCGATCAGATCATTGATCGACGGCTCTTCACCCAGGTGGCTGATAGCTGCTACGACGTTACCGCCGAAGTTGCGGAAGAAAGCCGCACCCTTGCTACCCACTACACACAGATCAATCTCGACGCCGTTTTCGCGGTTTACCGCCATGTCCTTGACCAGGGCCTTGAACAGGTTGGTGTTCAAACCACCACACAAACCACGGTCAGAGCTCACCACAACGTAACCGACGCGCTTTACTTCACGCTCGATCATGAACGGGTGGCGATATTCCGGGTTGGCGTTGGCCAAATGACCAATAACCTGGCGGATGCGCTCCGCGTAAGGACGGCTAGCAGCCATGCGCATTTGTGCCCTGCGCATTTTACTGACCGCCACTTTTTCCATGGCGCTGGTAATCTTTTGCGTGCTTTTGATGCTCGCAATCTTACTGCGAATCTCTTTTGCGCCTGCCATGTAACACCTATCAGGTTAGCAAGCGGGAGCCTTGCGGCTCCCGCTGCGGCTTACCAGGTTTGGGTCGCCTTAAACTTCTCGATACCGGCTTTCATGCCCGCATCGATTTCGTCGTTGAAGTCGCCCTTCACGTTGATCTTCGCCATCAAATCGGCGTGATCGCGGTTGAAGAAGGAAATCAGCGCTTGTTCAAAGCTACCGATCTTGGCGATTGCGACGTCAGTCAGGAACCCACGCTCAGCGGCATACAGCGACAGCGCCATGTCAGCAATCGACATTGGTGCGTATTGCTTCTGCTTCATCAGCTCGGTAACACGCTGACCATGGTCAAGTTGCTTACGGGTCGCTTCGTCCAGGTCAGATGCAAACTGGGCGAATGCCGCCAGTTCACGGTACTGAGCCAGAGCGGTACGGATACCACCGGAGAGCTTCTTGATGATCTTGGTCTGAGCGGCACCACCCACACGGGATACCGAAACACCGGCGTTCACTGCAGGACGGATCCCGGAGTTGAAAATGGCCGATTCCAGGAAGATCTGACCGTCAGTGATGGAAATCACGTTGGTCGGAACGAACGCGGAAACGTCGCCAGCCTGGGTTTCGATGATCGGCAGTGCGGTCAGGGAGCCGGTTTTGCCGGTCACTGCGCCGTTGGTGAACTTCTCAACGTATTCTTCCGAAACGCGGGATGCGCGCTCCAGCAGACGGGAGTGGAGATAGAACACGTCGCCTGGGTAAGCTTCACGGCCTGGTGGACGGCGCAGAAGCAGGGAAATCTGGCGATAAGCCACTGCTTGCTTGGACAGATCGTCATAAACGATCAGCGCGTCTTCACCGCGGTCGCGGAAGAATTCACCCATGGTGCAACCGGCATAAGGTGCCAGGTATTGCAGTGCTGCAGATTCCGAAGCGCTCGCTGCCACGATGATCGTGTTAGCCAGTGCGCCGTTTTCTTCCAGCTTGCGAACAATGTTAGCGATGGTCGATTGTTTCTGACCGATGGCTACATAGACGCAGAAAATGCCGCTGTCTTTCTGATTGATGATCGCGTCGATCGCCAGAGCGGTTTTACCGATCTGACGGTCACCGATGATCAGCTCACGCTGGCCACGGCCGACAGGGATCATGGCATCGACAGCCTTGTAGCCAGTCTGTACAGGCTGGTCTACCGACTTACGCCAGATCACGCCTGGAGCAACTTTCTCGACCGCATCGGTCAAGGTGTTGTTCAGTGGACCTTTGCCATCAATCGGGTTACCCAGTGCGTCGACTACGCGACCCAGCAGTTCCTTACCAACCGGAACTTCGAGGATGCGGCCAGTGCACTTGGCGCTCATGCCTTCAGCCAGAGACTGGTAGGAGCCCAATACAACAGCGCCTACAGAGTCTTGCTCAAGGTTGAGGGCCATACCGAAGACGCCGCCCGGAAACTCGATCATCTCGCCGTACATTACGTCGGCCAGACCGTGAATCCGCACGATACCGTCAGATACGCTGACGACAGTGCCTTCGTTACGGGCTTGGGAGGTCACATCGAGCTTGTCGATGCGGCCCTTGATAATTTCACTTATTTCGGAAGGATTGAGTTGCTGCATTGCTCTGCTGCCCCTTCAAACTCAAGATTTCAATGCTTCGGCAAGGCTCGCGAGTTTGCCGCGAACCGAGCCATCGATAACCAGGTCGCCGGCGCGGATGACAATGCCCCCAATAAGGGATTTGTCTTCCTCGACTTGCAGGCGCACTTCCCGGTTGAGTCGTGCACTGAGAACCTTGGCGAGTTTGTCTTGCTGTTCTTGGTTCAATGCAAAAGCACTGGTCACTTCAACGTCTACCGACTTCTCTTGTTCGGCCTTGTACAGGTCGAACAGAGCGGATATCTCCGGCAACAGCGGGAGACGGTCGTTTTCGGCAACGACGTTGATGAAGTTCTGTGCCTTGACATCAAACTTGTCGCCGCACACGTCAATAAACGTGGCGGCCTTGTCTGCGCTCGTCAGTCGCGGGGCCTTGAGCACGCGCTGCATAGTGTCGTCTTGCGACACTGCTGCAGCCAGGCCGAGCATGGCTGACCAAGAGGCCAGTTGCTGGTGGGCCTGGGCGTGCTCGAAGGCTGCCTTAGCGTAAGGTCGGGCCAACGTGGTCAATTCTGCCATGATCGCCCTCGCTTAAATTTCAGCAGCCAGTTTGTTTACCAGCTCCGCGTGCGCGTTTTGATCGATTGTGGCACCCAGGATCTTCTCGGCGCCGCCAACGGCCAGAGCACCCAATTGGGCACGCAGCGCGTCTTTGACACTGTTCAGTTCCTGCTCGATCTCGGCCTGAGCCTGAACCTTCACACGGTCAGCGTCGATACGGGCTTTTTCAACAGCCTCTTCAACGATCTGATTACCGCGTTTCTTGGCCTGCTCAATGATTTCGGCTGCCTGAGCTTTAGCTTCGCGCAGTTGTTGACCCACTTTGTCGTGGGCCAATTCCAGGTCGCGAGCTGCTCGGGCGGCAGCGTCCAGTCCATCCGCGATCTTCTTCTGACGTTCGTGCAAAGCCGCGATGACCGGAGGCCACACGAACTTCATGCAGAACAGCACAAAAATGAAGAACGCAACGGACTGGCCAATCAGGGTTGCATTAATGTTCACGCCAACACCTCGCTCGTTCGTTACACATCACACCAATTACTCGAAGGTTCGAGTAATTAGCCAGCGAGTTGACCAACGAATGGGTTCGCGAAGGTGAAGAACAGAGCGATACCAACACCGATCATGGTTACGGCGTCGAGCAGACCGGCAACGATGAACATTTTAACTTGCAGCATTGGAACCATCTCTGGCTGACGCGCTGCGCCTTCCAGGAACTTGCCACCCAACAGGCCGAAACCAATTGCGGTACCCAGTGCGCCCAGGCCGATCAACAGTGCAACAGCGATAGCGGTTAGACCAACTACAGTTTCCATCTTTCCTCCCGACTTTTACGTCGTATGGTTTAGGTTTTTTAGATTTTAAAGCGGTAAAACAAATCGTTTCATAGCCCTGTTCGGGCACCCACTCGTTTTACCGAGTGGGACATCAGACTAGTCGAAACTGGTCTTAATGGTTCTCTTCGTGCGCCATCGACAAGTAAACGATGGTCAGCATCATGAAGATAAACGCCTGCAGGGTGATGATCAGGATGTGGAACACTGCCCACGCCCACTGCAGAACAACGCCCAGGCCGCTAAGCCAGAGCAGACCGCTGCCGAACATCACAGCAATCAGAATGAAGACCAGTTCGCCGGCGTACATGTTGCCGAACAGACGCAGTGCCAGGGAGATTGGCTTGGCAACCAGTGTCACGAACTCCAGCAGGAAGTTCACCGGAATCAGCAGGGCTTGAACGAAGATGTTCTTGCTGCCGAACGGGTGCAGGGTCAGTTCGCCGACGAAGCCGCCAATGCCCTTGACCTTGATGCTGTAGAAAATGATCAGCGCGAACACCGACAGGGCCATGCCCAGCGTTGCGTTCGGGTCAGTGGTCGACACGGCGCGGAACGGAATGTGATGGTCGCCGGTGATCAGGATGGCCAGTTGAGGAATCCAGTCGACCGGGATCAGGTCGACGGCGTTCATCATGAACACCCAGACGAAGATGGTCAGTGCCAACGGTGCAATCACCGGGCTACGGCCATGGAAGCTGTCTTTCACGCTGCCATCGACGAATTCGACCAATACTTCAACGAAGTTCTGCAAAGCACCAGGCTGACCGGAAGTCGCTTTCTTTGCCGCCATACGGAAAAGAAGAACGAAGATCAAACCCAACGCGACCGACCAGCCGAGAGTATCGACGTGGAAAGCCCAGAAGCCCATTTCTTTGGCTTCTGCTGCGGTGTGGGCAAAACCCCACCCGCCAGTTGGGTGCTGACCGAAAGTCAGGTTTTGCAAGTGGTGCTGGATATAGCCCGAAGCGGTTGTTTCTGCCATGGTTGCCTCAAACGCCCTAAGGTCTCGAAAGTCTTGTTCTCATCAGCAGGGGCGCGAACCAGCTGACCAGTTGGGTCAACACGAAGACGCCGAATACAGCTAGCGGCGCCAATGGCTTCACACCTGCAAACGTCAGCGCAAAGAGCGCTGCCGTCAAAATCAGTTTGCCCGCCTCACCGGCATAAAATGACCGGACGATGGCTTGAGCTGCTCGGGCGCCGGAAAACCGAAATGCCCTGTGAGCGAAATAAACATTGGGAAGCAAGGCTATCAGGCCTCCGCAAAGTCCCGAGTACCCGGCAACGACTCCACGCCATTGCCAAAGCGCCAAAACAGCGATCAGCAGAACGACAAATTGAGCCATTAACACCGGAAAAACTGCCAGGCGATGGAACGGCAAGCGGTTTGGCGTGCGGGTTTCCATCACGTTTACTCTCCAATGGTCGGCTGCCAGAAATCAATAACTTGGCATAATTTGTGCCGACAAAATGCGCGCAGAGTATAGGGGCGGTTCGGCCCCTATTCAACTGTCAGGTAGTGATTTCCGACTGCACGCTACATGAGGAAATGTTTCAACGAATGTGTGCGAGCACACCTTGTAATTCGTCGAGGGAGTTGTAACCAATGACCAACTGCCCTTTCCCCTTCTTACCGTGGCGAATCTGCACCGCAGAGCCTAGGCGTTCAGCCAGGCGCTGCTCGAGTCGGGCAATATCCGGGTCCGGTTTTACCGGTTCGGCAGGCTCCTGTTTACCACTCAACCACTGGCGAACCAGTGCTTCAGTTTGGCGCACAGTCAGCCCCCGTGCGACAACATGTCGCGCCCCTTCTACCTGTTGATTCTCCGGTAAACCGAGCAAAGCACGTGCGTGACCCATTTCCAGGTCGCCGTGTGACAGCATGGTTTTGATAACTTCCGGCAACGCGATCAAGCGTAGCAGGTTGGCCACAGTTACGCGGGATTTGCCCACGGCCTCGGCAACTTGCTGTTGAGTCAGCTGGAATTCCTGCTGCAAACGCTGCAACGCCACGGCTTCTTCGATCGGATTGAGGTCTTCACGCTGGATGTTCTCGATCAGCGCCATCGCAATGGCCGTTTCATCCGGAACATCGCGAACCATCGCCGGGATGGTTTCCTGGCCCGCCTGCTGGCTTGCACGCCAGCGGCGTTCACCGGCGATGATTTCGAAGCGACCGCTGCCAATCGGGCGAACCACGATCGGCTGCATCACACCTTGGGCCTTGATCGATTGCGCCAATTCTTCCAGCGCCTGCGGATCCATGTCCCGACGCGGTTGGTATTTGCCCCGCTGGATCAGGTCTAGAGGCAGATGCTGCAGCTCACGCTGATCAGCTTGTACCGCTTGTTCTTCAAGCGAGCTGACAGTCGGACCACTCAGCAGTGCATCCAGTCCACGTCCGAGACCTCGTTTCTTGACGGCCATGGGGATTCCTTAAGTTGCCTGAGCAGCGGTGGTGCGTGAGTTTTTGCGTTGACGGCGAACCATTTCGCCCGCCAGTGCCAAGTAGGCAATGGCACCCCGCGATGTCTTGTCGTACGCCAACGCCGGCATGCCATAACTAGGCGCTTCGGCCAGGCGAATGTTGCGCGGAATCACAGTGTCGTAGAGCTGCTCGCCGAAGTGTTCCTTGAGCTGGGCAGATACGTCGTTCATCAGGCTCAGGCGCGGGTCGTACATGGTGCGCAACAGCCCTTCGACTTTCAGGTTCGGGTTCAGCAATTCGGCAATGCGCTTGATGTTATCCACAAGGTCGCTCAGACCTTCGAGCGCAAAGTACTCGCACTGCATGGGGATAATCACCCCATCGGCGGCAACCAGTGCGTTCAATGTGAGCATCGACAACGACGGCGGGCAGTCGATCAAAATGTAATCGTAGTTTTCACGGATCGGCGCCAACGCACTGCGCAGGCGGCTTTCCTTCATCTGCATTTCCAGCAGAACCACTTCGGCTGCCGTCAGGTCGCGGTTGGCCGGCAACAACTGGTAACCACCGTGCTCGGAGAAATGCATGGCCTGGGCCAGGTCGCATTCGCCGATCAGCAGGTCGTAGACCGAGTTTTCCAGACCGTGTTTATCCACACCGCTACCCATGGTGGCGTTGCCCTGTGGATCGAGATCGATCAGCAGCACCCGACGCTTGGTAGCGACCAGGGAAGCTGCGAGGTTGATGCAGGTGGTGGTTTTACCCACACCACCCTTTTGGTTCGCTATCGCGAATACCTTAGCCATTCTTGCTTGTGTTCCCAATCATGCCGTGCGGCGCAGTATCAGCAGATGGCGTTGGCCTTGGCAACCAGGTACGGCCAGGGCGTGTTCGCTATCGAGGTGGAAGTCTGCCGGCAATGCTACCAGCTCATCGGCCGGATGAACGCCCTTCATTGCCAGCCAGCGTGTATCGGCGTCGCCGAGGTGGCGAGTCCAGTTGCTGAAGTTTTCCATGCTGCTGAACGCCCGGGAAATGATCCCGTTGAATGGCTGGGCAGGCTGGAAGGCTTCGACGCGACTGTGGATAACTTGCAGGTTATCCAGTTTGAGTTCGAGTTTGACCTGAGTCAGGAAGCGGGTTTTCTTGCCATTGCTGTCGAGACAGGTCACTTGGGACTCTGGGAACAGGATGGCCAACGGAATGCCCGGCATGCCGCCACCGCTGCCAACGTCCAGCCAGCGACCGTTTTCGACGAACGACATCACGCTCAAACTATCGAGCAAATGACGGGAAACCATTTCGTCCGGATCGCGCACGGCGGTCAGGTTGTAGGCCTTGTTCCATTTGATCAACAGGGCCAGATAACCCAGCAGCTGGGCATGCTGGGTTTCTGTCAGCGTGACACCGAGCTGGCGAGCACCTGTGGATAACTCTTCTGCGTGTTGCGAGGTGACCAACGAACTCAAGCGCTTTGCTCCAACTGACGGCCCGCGCCGCGTTTTTTCAAATGAATCATCAACAGCGAAATGGCTGCCGGGGTGACGCCCGGGATACGTGACGCCTGGCCCAGGGTTTCAGGTCGGGTCGCGCCGAGCTTGCTCTGGATCTCTTTGGAGAGTCCGGAAATATTCGTGTAATCGATATCCACAGGCAGTTTGGTGTCTTCGCTGGCCCGCAGGCGTGCGATTTCATCCTGCTGACGGTCGATGTAACCGGCGTACTTGGTCTTGATTTCGACCTGTTCGGCGACTTGTGGATCTTCTGCGCCCCCACCAGTCACGGCAATCAGACCAGCGTAGTCGATTTCCGGACGGCTCAGCAGGTTGAGCAAATTGTATTCGTGGGTCAGCGGCGTACCGAACTTCTCGGAAATCGCATCGCCCTGCTCGGTGCCCGGGCGAACCCAGGTACTTTTCAGGCGTTGTTCTTCCAGGTCGATGCTTTCGCGCTTCTTGCAGAACGCCGCCCAACGCGCGTCATCGACCAGACCCAGTTCGCGACCTTTTTCGGTCAAACGCAGGTCGGCGTTGTCTTCGCGCAGGATCAGACGGTACTCGGCACGGGACGTGAACATCCGGTACGGCTCTTGGGTTCCGAGCGTAATCAGGTCGTCGACCAATACGCCGATGTACGCTTCGTCGCGACGCGGACACCAGGCGTCTTTGCCCTGGGCGCGCAGCGCAGCGTTGGCGCCGGCCAGCAAACCCTGGGCGCCGGCTTCTTCGTAACCGGTGGTGCCGTTGATTTGCCCGGCGAAAAACAGCCCGCCAATGACTTTGGTTTCCAGGCTGTACTTCAGATCACGCGGATCGAAATAGTCGTATTCGATGGCGTAGCCCGGCCGCACGATGTGGGCGTTTTCCATGCCTCGGATCGATTGCACGATCTGCAATTGCACATCGAACGGCAGGGATGTGGATATCCCGTTCGGGTACAGCTCGTTGGTGGTCAAGCCTTCCGGTTCGATAAAGACCTGATGGCTTTCCTTATCGGCAAAGCGGTGAATCTTGTCTTCGATCGAAGGGCAGTAACGCGGGCCGATGCCTTCGATTTCGCCGGCAGCGGAATACATCGGCGAACGGTCGAGGTTCGCTGCAATGATTTCGTGGGTACGGGCGTTGGTGTGGGTAATCCAGCAGCTGACCTGTTTCGGATGCTGCTCTTTGGACCCCATGAACGACATCACCGGGATCGGCGTATCGCCCGCTTGCTCGGTCATCACCGAGAAATCCACAGACCGGCCGTCGATACGCGGCGGAGTACCGGTTTTCAAACGACCCACACGCAGTGGCAATTCACGCAGACGGTGAGCCAGAGCGATTGATGGCGGATCACCGGCGCGACCGCCGGAGAAATTCTGCAAACCGATGTGGATAAGTCCACCGAGGAATGTGCCAGTGGTCAACACCACGGAATCAGCGAAGAAACGCAGACCCATTTGGGTAACAACACCGCGCACTTGTTCCTGCTCGACGATCAGGTCGTCAGCGGCTTGTTGAAATATCCACAGGTTCGGCTGGTTTTCCAATGCTTCGCGGACAGCGGCCTTGTACAGAACCCGGTCTGCCTGAGCGCGAGTTGCACGCACGGCCGGGCCTTTGCGGCTGTTCAACACGCGAAATTGAATACCACCTTTGTCGGTAGCCATGGCCATCGCGCCGCCAAGGGCGTCGATTTCTTTAACCAGATGGCTTTTACCGATCCCACCAATGGCGGGGTTGCAACTCATTGCTCCGAGGGTTTCCACGTTATGCGTCAGCAACAGGGTTTTCGCACCCATACGTGCTGAGGCCAGTGCTGCCTCGGTACCGGCATGACCGCCGCCGATGACGATCACTTCAAAACGGGAAGGGAAATCCACCACGCACCTCGTGCCTGCTTCAGTTAGGTAATCAGGAATAGTTTGAGCTCAGGTTTCTGGACCTGGTCGACAAGTATAGGGACTTCGCCCTTCCTAAAGAACCCTCTGCACAAAATTTAACCAGCTGTGGAGAAGTCGGGGTTATAGAAATTAAAAAGAAAGAAATTTATTAAATCTTTGTTTTTATGTTTATTTCTACTGAGACACCTTTCTGTGGATAGATCTCTACAGGCCTTTATGTTCAATATGTACAGAGATTCAAAACCCTGTGGTCATGTGCCAATGAGGCCCTTGGATAACCGGTGTAAGCCTGTGGATGAAAGAGGTGGTTATCCACAGGGGCGGTTATCTTCAGTTTTGAGGCCCTGTTATCAACTGCCCTCAGTGGCAGTTATTCACAGGGCTTAATCCACAGAAAAGGCTCGATCGAGTGAATTCGGGGCGCGGGAAAACCGCTCAAGCAGAAAGAATCTGCTCGGTACTAAGGGAAGATTGTTGAAAAGGGAGGGAACAGACAGGCACGAATGGCCTGTCTGTGGACAACGGAAGGACTATTTGCCGATGCAGAAGCTGGAAAAGATTCGTCCCAACAGGTCATCGGAGCTGAATGCGCCGGTGATTTCACCAAGAGAGTGCTGTGCCTGACGCAAATCTTCGGCCAGCAACTCGCCAGCACCTGCCAGGGTCAATTGTGCGCGGCCATGCTCAAGGGACGCGCTGGCATGACGAAGTGCCTCGAGGTGACGCCTGCGGGCACTGAAGCTGCTTTCCGACGTTTGCTCGTAACCCATACAGGCCTTGAGGTGGTCGCGCAGTAATTCCAGGCCATCACCAGCAGATTTGGCACTCAGGCTGATGGTGACGTGGCCATCTTCGCTGACTTCCAGGGCAATGGCTTCGCCCGTCAGATCCGCCTTGTTACGAATCAGCGTGACGTTGGCGGGATCGGGACGCACTTCCAGAAACTCGGGCCACAGCGCGAACGGATCAAGCGCTTCCGGTGCCGTAGCATCGACCACCAACAACACACGATCCGCTTCGCCGATGGCTTTCAACGCGCGTTCGACGCCGATTTTTTCCACCTGATCATCGGTATTTCGCAGACCAGCGGTATCGACCACGTGCAGCGGCATGCCATCAATGTGGATATGTTCACGAAGAATGTCCCGGGTTGTGCCGGCAATCTCGGTCACGATCGCGGCTTCTCGACCCGCCAGAGCATTCAACAGACTGGATTTACCGGCATTTGGCCGACCGGCAATCACCACCGTCATCCCATCTCGAAGCAAGGCGCCTTGCCCTGCTTCATGGAGCACTGTGGATAATTCATTGCGCACTTTGTCGAGCATGGCCAATACATGACCGTCAGCAAGGAAGTCGATTTCCTCCTCTGGAAAGTCGATGGCGGCCTCGACATAGATGCGCAGGCCTATCAGTTGCTCGGTGAGGTTATGCACACGCTGGGAAAATGCGCCTTGCAAGGACCGAAGGGCGTTTCGCGCTGCTTGTGTAGAACTCGCCTCGATCAAGTCGGCAATGGCTTCAGCCTGAGCCAGGTCGAGTTTGTCATTCAGGAAGGCGCGCTCACTGAATTCACCGGGACGGGCGAGACGGCAACCCAGTTCCAGGCACCGTTTGAGCAACATATCCAGAACGATCGGTCCGCCATGGCCCTGCAGCTCAAGCACGTCTTCGCCGGTGAAGGAGTTGGGTCCCGGGAAATACAGCGCGATCCCCTCATCCAGTACCTCCTCGTTTTCGCTGAGGAACGGGCCGTAATGGGCAAACCGGGGTTTCAGTTCCCGACCGCTGATGGCCTTGGCCGCAAGGCTCGCCAACGGCCCGGAAATACGGACGATGCCTACACCACCACGACCTTGGGCGGTGGCAACGGCTGCAATGGTTTCACGAGGAACGCTCATACACCGGTATCCAGACAAAAGTGACAGATAGCAAAACGCCCCACTAGGGGGCGTTTTGAGTGGATATCCACAGTGTAAATCAGGCAGCTGCTTTAGTAGCCGCTTCGATTTTACGAGTGATGTACCACTGTTGGGCGATGGACAGGCAGTTGTTCACAACCCAGTACAGCACCAGACCAGCCGGGAACCACAGGAAGAAGAAGGTGAAGATGATTGGCATCAGCTTCATCACCTTGGCCTGCATCGGGTCCGGAGGTGTCGGGTTCAACTGCTGCTGGATAAACATGGTTGCACCCATGATGATCGGCAGAATGAAGAACGGATCCTTGATCGACAGGTCAGTAATCCACAGCATGAAAGGCGCTTGACGCATTTCAACGCTTTCCAGCAGAACCCAGTACAGAGAAAGGAAAACCGGCATCTGCACGAGGATTGGCAAGCAACCACCCAGCGGATTGATTTTTTCCTTCTTGTACAGCTCCATCATGGCTTGCGACATTTTCTGCCGGTCATCGCCATGTTGCTCTTTCAGTGCGGCCAGTTTCGGTGCCACTGCACGCATGCGCGCCATGGATTTGTAGCTGGCGGCCGACAGAGGGAAGAAAAGCCCTTTGATCAGCATGGTCAGGAAGATGATCGACCAGCCCCAGTTACCGACCAGTGCGTGGATGTGTTGCAGCAGCCAGAAGATAGGCTGGGCAATGAACCACAGAATGCCGTAGTCGACGGTCAGCTCCAGACCTGGGGACAACTCTTTCAGCACAGCCTGGCTTTTCGGGCCGGCGTACAGAACAGCGCTGACTTCAGCTTTCGCACCTGGCGCAACAGTCATTGCCGGGGCGGTATAGCCGATGATGTAGTTGCCTTTGCTGTCTTTACGGGTCTGGACGACATTGTTTTCGCCCTTCGCCGGAATCCACGCGGTCACAAAGTAGTGTTGCAACCAGGCAACCCAACCACCGTTGACGGTTTCTTTCAGCTGAGCCTTGTCCATGTCCTTCATCGACACTTTTTTGTACGGCTCGTTACTTGTCCACAGGGCGGCGCCCAGGTAAGTCGCGGTGCCGGTGGCAGTGCTGGAAGAAGGATCGGAGCTGGCGTCACGCTTAAGTTGGGCGAACATCGCACCCGACCAAGGCTTGGCGCTTTCGTTGTCGATCAAGTAGGAGACGGTTACGTCATACAGGCCACGTTTCAGGGTGAAACGCTTGATGTAGTTGACGCCATCCTTGCTGAACTTCAGGTCTACGACCAATTGGTCCTGACCGTCAGCCAGTTGATAAACCTTCTTCTCCGAGGAATAAACCGGACGACCGGCTGGACTTGCGTCCGGCCCATCAGTGCCAATCAAACCGCTTTGAGCCAGATAAGTCCGCTCATTGCCGTTATCGAACAACTGGAACGGAATTTCCGGATGGTCCTGGCGACGTGGATACAGCGGCAGCGTCAGCTGGGCAACATCACCACCTTGTGGATCGATAGCCAGGTTGAGCACATCCGTTTTGATCTGGATGAGGTCTTTGCTTGCAGCTACTGGTGTTTCAGCAGGTGCAGTGGCACTGGTATCGCTTGCAGCGCGTGGAATGTCGTCACTGACAGAAGCATTATTGCCAGTAGCCGTATCCGGTAGGCCCGGTGCGGTCGTACTGGAAGCAACATTCTGAGTCGGCAGGGCAGCCTGGCCATAGTCCTGGTTCCATTTAAGAACCATAACGTAGGACACGATTGCCAGGGCGACGATCAGGATCGTGCGTTTGATATCCATGATTACTCGGCCATCGAAGAAGAACGGGAGGTAGGGATAGGTGGAACCGGGTCATAACCACCGGGATTCCACGGATGACAGCGACCTAAACGACGAAAGGCCAGCCAGCCACCGCGCAGAAGACCATGATTTTCTATGGCCTCTAACGCGTAGCAGGAACAACTGGGGTAGAAGCGACAGTGGTTGGCCATCAGGGGACTAATGGCATAGCGATAAAACTGGATCGGAACGAGTGCCAGTTTACGCATCGGGACTGTCTACCCCTACAGTTTCGGTTTTGACTGCTGGTACTGGCGTGCTGCGTGCCAGACGCTTCCAGAGTTTGCCGAAATGCTGAATCAATTCGGGGTTTTCTACGTCACCCAAACCTTTGCGCGCGACGATAACGATGTCCCAGCCGACCAGTGAATCCTGGTGCAGACGGAACGATTCGCGCATCAGACGTTTGAGGCGATTGCGCTCAACGGAGAGCTTTACGCTCTTTTTCCCGATAACCAACCCGAGACGGGGGTGATCAAGATCGTTGTTGCGCGCAAGGAGCAGGAGATTTTTCCCCGGAACCTTGCCGGTAGGGGAGTCAAAGACTGCCTTGAAATGCCGGGGAGTAAGCAGACGCTTTTCCCGACTGAAGTCCTGACTCACCTCCAGTGCCGGCTTATCAAACTGCCAGACGCGCACGACCTTTGGCGCGACGACGCGACAGAACGGCACGGCCGTTCTTGGTAGCCATGCGAGCACGGAAACCGTGGGTACGAGCGCGTTTGATAGTGCTTGGTTGGAAAGTACGTTTCATTGTCGTGTTACCTGGTTCGTCCACAACGGGCCGGAATGGCCCCCGTTTTAAGAGACCGGGGATTCTAGAGAAAGCAAGCCTCTAGGTCAATTTCCAACCAGCGTTTCCTTATAAATAGATCTCCAGGCGTTTTGTTCATCGATGGTCATTCGCCAGATATAAGAATAAAGAAGGGAATTATTTAAAGCTTTTCTGTAAAGCTTATAAAAGCTAGGGGGGCGATCATCTGTGGATAACTAGCTTTAAGCCTTCTAATCCGTGATGTACAGAGAATGACAACTACGGTGGAAAACGGTGGTAAGCCTGTGCTGCGCTGTCGGATAAGCTGTGTGTGAAAGGGCTTGTTATCCACAGGCTTGTTATCCACCGAGTTTCGCCCCCCACTTGTCCAATGCCCTCAGGACCGGTTATCCACAGAGCTTATGCACAGACCATTGGTCTGCTTTTTGTCGGTTAAGGCGTTGATAATTCATGCCCTGTGCGCAACCTGCATGTGGATAAGTGGGCGTCTGGTCGTTACAATGGCGGCTTGTTTTTGCCTCACCGGCTTTCAACTTAGGGGATATCCGTGTCAGTGGAACTTTGGCAGCAGTGCGTGGAGCTTTTGCGCGAAGAGCTGCCTGCCCAACAATTCAACACTTGGATCCGTCCACTACAGGTCGAAGCCGAAGGCGACGAGTTGCGTGTCTACGCACCGAATCGTTTTGTTCTCGACTGGGTCAACGAAAAGTACCTGGGCCGCGTCCTCGAACTGCTGGATGAGCATGGCAACGGCATGGCGCCGGCGCTGTCCTTATTAATAGGCAGTAAACGCAGTTCAGCACCGCGCGCCGCACCCAATGCTCCGCTGGCTGCTGCAGCGTCCCAGGCTCAGGCTGCTCAAGCGCCGATTAGCGCACCGGCACCCGCTCCGACAGCTGCACCGACCAAGCGGGCTACCCAAAAGGTTGCCGAGGTCAGTGAAGAGCCGTCCCGCGACAGTTTCGACCCGATGGCCGGCGCCAGTTCTCAACAGGCTCCGGTTCGTGCCGAACAGCGTACTGTTCAGGTTGAAGGCGCGCTCAAGCACACCAGTTACCTGAACCGCACCTTCACTTTCGAAAACTTCGTCGAAGGTAAGTCGAACCAACTGGCCCGGGCCGCGGCCTGGCAGGTGGCGGACAATCCCAAGCACGGTTACAACCCGCTATTCCTTTATGGTGGCGTCGGCTTGGGTAAAACCCACTTGATGCACGCTGTGGGTAACCACCTATTAAAGAAGAACCCGAATGCCAAGGTCGTTTACCTGCATTCGGAGCGTTTCGTGGCCGACATGGTCAAGGCGCTGCAACTGAACGCCATCAACGAGTTCAAGCGCTTCTACCGTTCGGTGGATGCGTTGCTGATCGATGACATTCAATTCTTCGCCCGCAAGGAGCGTTCGCAGGAAGAATTTTTCCACACTTTCAACGCCCTGCTTGAAGGTGGCCAGCAGGTCATTCTCACCAGTGACCGCTACCCGAAAGAGATCGAAGGCCTTGAAGAGCGTCTCAAATCCCGCTTCGGCTGGGGCCTGACGGTTGCCGTCGAGCCGCCAGAGCTGGAAACCCGCGTGGCGATCTTGATGAAAAAGGCCGACCAGGCCAAAGTCGATCTGCCACATGACGCGGCGTTCTTCATTGCCCAGCGTATTCGCTCCAACGTCCGTGAGCTGGAAGGCGCGCTGAAACGCGTGATCGCCCACTCGCACTTCATGGGCCGCGACATCACCATCGAGCTGATTCGCGAATCCCTGAAAGACCTGTTGGCGCTGCAAGACAAACTGGTCTCTGTGGATAACATTCAGCGCACGGTCGCCGAGTACTACAAGATCAAGATCTCCGACCTGCTGTCCAAGCGTCGTTCACGTTCGGTCGCACGTCCGCGTCAGGTTGCAATGGCATTGTCCAAAGAGTTGACTAACCACAGCCTGCCGGAAATCGGCGATGTGTTTGGCGGCCGCGACCACACGACGGTTTTGCACGCCTGCCGCAAGATCAACGAGCTTAAGGAATCCGACGCGGACATCCGCGAGGACTACAAGAACCTGCTGCGTACACTGACCACATGATGAACACCAGCGCAGCTTATTAAGGCAAGGGACTAGACCATGCATTTCACCATTCAACGCGAAGCCCTGTTGAAACCCCTGCAACTGGTCGCAGGCGTCGTCGAACGCCGACAGACCTTGCCGGTGCTCTCCAACGTGCTGCTGGTTGTCGAAGGCCAGCAACTGTCGCTGACCGGTACCGACCTGGAAGTCGAGCTGGTTGGTCGTGTGCAACTCGAAGAGCCGGCAGACCCAGGCTCCATCACCGTGCCGGCGCGCAAGCTGATGGACATCTGCAAGAGCTTACCGAATGACGCGCTGATCGACATCAAGGTCGACGAGCAGAAGCTGGTGGTGAAAGCTGGCCGTAGCCGCTTCACCCTGTCGACGCTGCCCGCCAACGATTTCCCTACAGTGGAAGAAGGCCCGGGCTCGCTGACGTGCAGCCTGGAGCAAAGCAAACTGCGTCGCCTGATCGAACGCACCAGCTTCGCCATGGCTCAGCAGGACGTTCGTTACTACCTGAACGGCATGCTGCTGGAAGTGTCGGCCGGCATCATCCGTGCCGTGGCCACCGACGGTCACCGTCTGGCCATGTGCTCGATGCAGGCCGATATCGGTCAACCGGATCGCCATCAGGTCATCGTCCCTCGCAAAGGTATCCTTGAACTGGCGCGCCTGCTGACCGAGCCGGACGGCATCGTCAGCATCGTCCTGGGTCAGCACCATATCCGTGCAACTACCGGCGAATTCACGTTCACCTCGAAACTGGTTGACGGCAAATTCCCGGATTACGAGCGCGTTCTGCCTAAAGGTGGCGACAAACTTGTACTGGGCGACCGTCAAGCGCTGCGTGAAGCCTTCAGCCGTACCGCGATTCTGTCCAACGAGAAGTACCGTGGTATCCGTCTGCAACTGGCCAACGGTCAGCTGAAAATCCAGGCGAACAACCCGGAGCAGGAAGAAGCGGAAGAAGAAGTGGGCGTTGAATACAACGGCGGCAATCTGGAAATCGGCTTCAACGTCAGCTATCTGCTCGACGTACTGGGCGTGATGACCACCGAGCAAGTTCGCCTGATCCTGTCCGATTCCAACAGCAGTGCGCTGGTGCAGGAATCCGACAACGACGACTCGGCTTACGTTGTCATGCCGATGCGCCTGTAATCATGTTCAGCAGAAGCTAGATGTCGCTAAGTCGCGTCTCGGTCACCGCGGTGCGCAATTTGCACCCGGTGACCTTCTCCCCCTCCCCCCGAATCAACATTCTTTACGGCGCCAACGGCAGCGGTAAAACCAGTGTTCTGGAAGCCATTCATCTGCTGGGGCTTGCCCGTTCGTTCCGTAGCAGCCGTCTGTTGCCGGTCATCCAGTACGAGCAATTGGCGTGCACGGTGTTTGGCCAGGTTGAATTGGCCGAGGGTGGACACAGCGCGCTAGGCATCTCGCGCGACCGTCAGGGGGAATTTCAGATCCGCATCGACGGTCAGAACGCCCGCAGCGCGGCGCAACTGGCGGAGATCCTGCCACTGCAGCTGATCAACCCTGACAGTTTCCGCTTGCTTGAAGGCGCGCCGAAGATTCGCCGACAGTTTCTAGACTGGGGCGTGTTCCATGTGGAACCGCGATTCATGTCCACCTGGCAGCGCTTGCAGAAGGCTCTGCGCCAGAGAAACTCTTGGCTGCGACATGGTACACTTGACGCCGTTTCGCAAGCGGTTTGGGACAGGGAACTGTGCCAGGCCAGCGCTGAAATCGATGAATACCGCCGCGCCTATATCAAAGCCTTGAAACCAGTCTTTGAACAGACCTTGAGCGAATTGGTCGAGCTTGAAGGCTTGACCCTCAGCTATTACCGAGGCTGGGACAAAGACCGCGAACTGAGTGCCGTACTCGCTGGGTCCCTTCAACGGGACCAGCAAATGGGTCACACCCAGGCCGGACCACAACGCGCTGATTTGCGTCTCAGACTGGGCGCACATAATGCCGCGGACATCTTGTCCAGGGGTCAGCAGAAGTTGGTGGTCTGTGCTTTGCGGATTGCCCAAGGGCACCTGGTAAGCCAGGCCCGACGCGGACAGTGTATTTATCTGGTGGATGACTTGCCGTCCGAACTGGACGAGCACCACCGACGCGCGCTTTGCCGCTTGCTGGAAGACTTACGCTGCCAGGTCTTTATCACCTGTGTAGATCACGAATTATTGAGGGAAGGCTGGCAGACGGAAACGCCAGTCGCTTTGTTCCACGTGGAACAGGGCCGTATCACCCAGACCCACGACCATCGGGAGTGAAGGCATTGAGCGAAGAAAATACGTACGACTCAACGAGCATTAAAGTGCTGAAAGGCCTGGATGCCGTACGCAAACGTCCCGGTATGTACATTGGTGACACCGACGATGGCAGCGGTCTGCACCACATGGTGTTCGAAGTGGTCGATAACTCGATCGACGAAGCTCTCGCCGGCCACTGCGACGACATCAGCATCATCATTCACCCGGATGAGTCCATCACCGTTCGCGACAACGGTCGTGGCATCCCGGTAGACGTGCACAAAGAAGAAGGCGTTTCGGCAGCCGAGGTCATCATGACCGTGCTGCACGCCGGCGGTAAGTTCGATGACAACTCCTACAAAGTATCCGGCGGTCTGCACGGTGTAGGTGTGTCGGTGGTGAACGCCCTGTCCAAAGAACTGGTCCTGACCGTTCGCCGCAGTGGCAAAATCTGGGAACAGACTTACATCCATGGTGTTCCGAAAGAGCCGATGAAAATCGTTGGCGAAAGCGAAACCACCGGTACCCAGATTCACTTCAAGCCTTCAGAAGACACCTTCAAGAACATCCACTTCAGCTGGGACATCCTGGCCAAGCGGATTCGTGAACTGTCCTTCCTCAACTCCGGTGTCGGCATCGTCCTCAAGGATGAGCGCAGCGGCAAGGAAGAGCTGTTCAAGTACGAAGGCGGCCTGCGTGCGTTCGTTGAATACCTGAACACCAACAAGACTGCGGTCAACCAGGTGTTCCACTTCAACATTCAGCGTGAAGACGGCATCGGCGTGGAAATCGCCCTGCAGTGGAACGACAGCTTCAACGAGAACCTGTTGTGCTTCACCAACAACATTCCACAGCGCGATGGCGGTACTCACCTGGTGGGTTTCCGTTCCGCACTGACGCGTAACCTGAACACCTACATCGAAGCTGAAGGCCTGGCGAAGAAGCACAAAGTCGCGACTACCGGTGACGATGCCCGTGAAGGCCTGACCGCGATCATTTCGGTGAAAGTACCGGATCCGAAGTTCAGCTCTCAGACCAAAGACAAGCTGGTTTCTTCCGAAGTGAAGACCGCGGTCGAACAGGAAATGGGCAAGTACTTCTCCGACTTCCTGCTGGAAAACCCGAACGAAGCCAAACTGGTCGTCGGCAAGATGATCGACGCGGCGCGTGCTCGTGAAGCGGCGCGTAAAGCCCGTGAAATGACCCGCCGCAAAGGCGCGCTGGATATCGCCGGCCTGCCGGGCAAACTGGCTGACTGCCAGGAAAAAGACCCTGCCCTTTCCGAACTGTACCTCGTGGAAGGTGACTCTGCTGGCGGCTCCGCCAAGCAGGGGCGTAACCGTCGCACCCAGGCCATCCTGCCGCTCAAGGGCAAGATCCTGAACGTCGAGAAGGCGCGCTTCGACAAGATGATCTCTTCGCAAGAAGTGGGCACCTTGATCACCGCGCTGGGCTGCGGCATCGGCCGCGACGAGTACAACATCGACAAGCTGCGCTACCACAACATCATCATCATGACCGATGCTGACGTCGACGGTTCGCACATCCGTACCCTGCTGCTGACCTTCTTCTTCCGTCAGTTGCCAGAGCTGATCGAACGCGGCTACATCTACATCGCTCAGCCACCGCTGTACAAGGTCAAGAAAGGCAAGCAAGAGCAATACATCAAAGACGACGACGCCATGGAAGAGTACATGACGCAGTCGGCCCTTGAAGATGCGAGCCTGCACCTGAACGAAGAAGCCCCAGGTATCTCCGGCGAGGCGCTTGAGCGTCTGGTGAATGACTTCCGTCTGGTGATGAAGACCCTCAAGCGTCTGTCGCGCCTGTACCCACAGGAGCTGACCGAGCACTTCATCTACCTGCCTGCGGTGAGCATGGAGCAACTGTCCGATCACGCAGCGATGCAGGATTGGCTGGCTCAGTACGAAGTTCGCCTGCGTACCGTCGAGAAGTCCGGCCTGGTTTACAAAGCCAGCCTGCGTGAAGACCGCGAACGTAACGTCTGGCTGCCAGAGGTCGAACTGATCTCCCACGGCCTGTCGAACTACGTCACCTTCAACCGCGACTTCTTCGGCAGCAACGATTACAGGACTGTCGTTTCCCTGGGCGCGCAACTGAGCACCCTGTTGGACGACGGTGCGTACATCCAGCGTGGCGAGCGTAAGAAGCCGGTGACCGAGTTCAAGGAAGCCCTTGAATGGCTGATGGCTGAAAGCACCAAGCGTCACACCATCCAGCGATACAAAGGTCTGGGCGAAATGAACCCGGATCAGCTGTGGGAAACCACCATGGACCCAAGCCAGCGCCGGATGCTCAAAGTGACCATCGAAGACGCCATCGGCGCAGACCAGATCTTCAACACCCTGATGGGTGATGCGGTCGAACCTCGCCGTGACTTCATCGAAAGCAACGCCTTGGCGGTTTCCAACCTGGATTTCTGATCCAGCGAACCTGCCAAACCAAAAAGGCCAACGCTTAGCGTTGGCCTTTTTTATGGACTAAAAACACCTCGATTCAGGTCGTCCACTCCCATAGTTCATAGAGTGGAAAACCGCAAATCCGAGGCATAAAAAAACCGGCTATATCAGCCGGTTTTTTTGCGCCCGAAAAAAACTTATGCACCATTTTCTGCGTTTTATGTGTTTAAGAAATATGTATATAAATCATAAGCTTATAAAACAATAACGCCGCTTTTCGACAAAACGGTACACAGGTTATCCACAGAATCTCAGACAGTCACTTGATCACTGGCAGTCGGCGCCGCCGGGGTTGCCGGAAGTGAACCCATTTCCCGTTGCATCTGCTCGTTCCAGGCTTGCACCCGGTCGTTCAGATCGGCAATGGCGCGAGGCCCGCTACCCTCTGCGTACATGGGTTCGCCTATGATCACTGTGATGACACCCTGCTTCTTCGCCCAGCCGGTTTTTGGCCAGAACTTGCCGGCATTGTGCGCAATCGGCAACACGGGAAGCTCAGCGTTGACGGCCAAGGCGGTACCACCGCGAGAAAATTTCCCGATGGTGCCAAACGGAACCCGTGTCCCTTCCGGAAAAATCAGGACCCAGACGCCGTCCTTGAGCAACTCGTCGCCCTTCTTCGCCACATGCTTGAGCGCGGCTTTTGGATTGTCGCGGTCGATAGCAATCGGTCGCAGCATGGCCATGGCCCAGCCGAAGAACGGCACATACAGCAATGAACGCTTGAGCACCTGGCTCAACGGCTCGAAGTAAGCGGAGAGAAAGAACGTCTCCCACGTGCTCTGGTGGTTCGATTGGATCACGCAGGGTTGGTCAGGCACGTTCTTGGCGCCCTTCACTTCGTAGCTGATGCCCAGGAACACTTTGCTCAGCCACAAGGCGCAGCGGCACCAGTACACATTAATGAAGCGATATCGCGCCTTGAACGGCAGAAAAGGCGCGATGAAAAAGCTCAGGCTGCACCAAAGCAAAGAGCTGGTGCCCAGCAACAGATAAAAGAGGAACGTTCTGATGGCCTGCAGTATCGACATGGTGACGTTTACCGTGCGGGCTCTGCCCGTCTATAAGCGCACTCCCGATCAGTCCTTAATCGGAACAATCGAAGCACTTTAATTGTGGATAAGTTCTGCGGCAATCGCCGCCAGATCGTCAAAAATCAAGGTGCCCACCGGTAGGGACTTGCCCAGAGTCTTTTCGCCTTTCCCGGTCTTTACCAAAACTGGTTGTGAATCGACGGCTTTGGCGGCTTCCAGGTCACCAAGGCTGTCGCCGACGAACCAGAGATTGGTCAGCGACACGTTGTAATGCCCGGCGATGGTTTTCAACATCCCGGGTTTCGGCTTGCGGCAATCGCAGCCTTCGTCCGGCCCGTGCGGGCAGTAGACGATCAGCCCGACTTCACCGCCCTGCTCCGCCACCAATGAGCGCAAGCGCTCGTGCATGGCGTCCAGGGTGGCAATGTCGTAATAGCCGCGAGCGATGCCCGACTGGTTGGTAGCCACGGCTACCGTCCAGCCGGCCTTGCTCAACTGCGCGATGGCTTCGATCGAACCGGGAAGTGGAATCCACTCCTCCACCGACTTGATGTAAGCGTCGGAGTCGTAATTGATCACCCCGTCGCGATCGAGAATCAGCAGTTTCAACAGCAGCCCCTTAGCTCAGCAGCGAGATATCAGCGACGCCCAGGAACAGACCGCGCAGACGTGCCAGCAACGCATAACGGTTGGCGCGCACCTTGGCATCTTCCGCGTTGACCATCACTGCTTCGAAGAAGGCATCCACCGGCTCGCGCAATGCGGCCAGGCGTGCCAGCGATTCGCTGTACTGACGGGCCGCGGCCATCGGCTGAACAGCCTGGTCCGCCTGCTGGATCGCCGAGTACAGGGAGAACTCGTTGGCGTTATCGAAGTATTTCGCTTCAACTACGGTCGGAACAGAACCTTCGACCTTGCTCAGCAAGTTCGACACACGCTTGTTCACTGCGGCCAGGGCGGCGGCTTCCGGCAGTTTGCGGAAGGCTTCCACCGCTTGCACACGCTGGTCGAAATCCAGCGCCGAGCCCGGCTTCAGGGCACGCACCGACAGGTAAGTCGCGACGTCGACGCCTTCGTCTTCGTAACGGGCACGCAGGCGGTCGAAGATGAATTCCAGCACCGCGTCATTCAGGCCTGCAGCCTTGACCTTGGCACCGAACGCATCGACGGCAAAGGCCACGGCGTCGGTCAGGTCGAGTTCGAGCTTCTTGTCGATCAGGATGCGCAACACACCCAGCGCTGCACGGCGCAGGGCATACGGGTCTTTGCTGCCGGTTGGCAACATGCCGATACCGAAGATACCCACCAGCGTGTCGAGCTTGTCCGCGATGGCCACGGCCGCACCGGTCAGGGTGGTCGGCAGTTCAGCACCGGCACCGCGCGGCATGTACTGCTCGTTCAGCGCGAGGGCGACTTCTTCCGGCTCGCCGTCGTTGAGGGCGTAGTAGTAACCGGCGACACCTTGCATCTCCGGGAACTCACCGACCATCTCCGTCGACAGGTCGCACTTGGACAGCAGGCCGGCGCGGGACGCCCAGGCTGCGTTGCCGCCAATGCGTTGCGCGATGAACGCAGCGAGTTTGGAAACACGCTCGGCCTTGTCGTAGACGCTGCCGAGTTTTTCCTGGAACACCACGTTTTGCAGGCGCAGGTTGAAGTCTTCGAGCTTCTGCTTCTTGTCTTGCTTGAAGAAGAACTCGGCGTCGGTCAGTCGTGGGCGAACCACTTTCTCGTTACCGGCGATGATCTGCTGCGGGTCTTTGCTTTCGATGTTGGCCACGGTAATGAAACGTGGCAGCAACTTGCCGTCGGCATCCAGCAGGCAGAAATACTTCTGGTTGTCCTGCATGGTGGTGATCAGCGCTTCTTGCGGCACGTCGAGGAAACGTTCCTCGAACGAGCACACCAGCGGCACCGGCCATTCGACCAGCGCGGTCACTTCGTCGAGCAGCGCCGGCGGAACAATCGCCGTGCCTTCCTGACGGGTGGCCAGTTCTTCGGTGCGCTTGCTGATGATCTCGCGACGCTCGTTGGCATCGGCCAGGACGTAAGCGGCACGCAAGTCGGCCAGGTAATTGGCCGGCGAGGTGATGCGTACATTTTCCGGGTGATGGAAGCGGTGGCCACGGGAATCGCGGCCAGCCTTCTGGGCGAGGATGGTGCAATCGATGACTTCGTCACCGAGCAGCATCACCAGCCATTGGGTCGGACGAACGAATTCTTCCTTGCGAGGCGCCCCAACGCATGCGTTTCGGGATCGGCAGGTCGTTCAGCGAATCTTCGACGATGGTCGGCAGCAGGCTCGCGGTCGGCTTGCCGGCGATGCTTTGGCTGTAACGCAGTTTCGGACCGCTCTGATCGATTTCGCTCAGCTCGACACCGCACTTCTTGGCAAAACCCAGTGCTGCCTGGGTCGGGTTGCCTTCGGCATCGAACGCCGCCTGACGTGGCGGGCCATCGAGGTTGATGCTGCGATCCGGTTGCTGGGTGGCCAGCGACGTGATCAGCACGGCCAGGCGACGCGGCGCGGCGTAGACGGTTTTGGTCTCGTAGTTCAGACCGGCGGCTTGCAGGCCCTTGTCGATACCGGCGAGGAACGCCTCGGCCAGGGTGTTCAGGGCTTTGGGTGGCAGTTCTTCAGTGCCCAGTTCAACCAGAAAATCCAGAGCACTCATTGTGCAGCCTCCAGCTTGGCCAGTACTTCGTCACGCAGGTCCGGGGTCGCCATCGGGAAGCCCAGCTTGGCGCGAGCCAGCAGGTAGGCTTGCGCAACGGAACGCGCCAGGGTGCGTACTCGCAGAATGTATTGCTGACGCGCGGTCACCGAGATCGCCCGGCGTGCATCCAGCAGGTTGAAGGTATGGGAGGCCTTCAACACCATTTCGTAGCTCGGCAACGGCAGCGGCTGGTCGAGTTCGATCAGGCGCTTGGCTTCGCTTTCGTAGAAATCGAACAGTTCGAACAGTTTCTCGACGTTGGCGTGTTCGAAGTTGTAAGTGGACTGCTCCACTTCGTTCTGGTGGAACACGTCGCCGTAGGTCACTTTGCCGAACGGACCGTCAGCCCAGACCAGGTCGTAGACCGAGTCCACGCCTTGCAGGTACATGGCCAGACGCTCCAGACCGTACGTGATCTCGCCGGTCACCGGGTAGCATTCGATGCCGCCCGCTTGCTGGAAGTAAGTGAACTGGGTCACTTCCATGCCGTTGAGCCAGACTTCCCAGCCCAGACCCCAGGCGCCGAGGGTTGGCGATTCCCAGTTGTCTTCGACGAAGCGAATGTCGTGGACCAGCGGGTCCAGGCCGACATGCTTGAGGGAGCCCAGGTACAGTTCCTGGAAGTTGTCCGGGTTCGGCTTCAGCACAACCTGGAACTGGTAGTAGTGCTGCAGACGGTTCGGGTTTTCACCGTAGCGGCCGTCAGTCGGACGGCGACTTGGTTGCACGTAGGCGGCGTTCCAGGTTTCCGGGCCAATGGCGCGCAGGAAGGTCGCGGTGTGGAAAGTGCCGGCGCCTACTTCCATATCGTAGGGCTGAAGTACCACACAACCTTGCTCGGCCCAGTATTGCTGGAGGGCGAGGATCAAGTCTTGGAAGGTACGCACGGCTGGCGTAGGCTGGCTCACGAAATTCACCTGTTTCTTGGGCTGCGATTTAAAGAGCGGGAGTATACCCGATTCGTTGCTGCGCACGCCCCCTGGAGCCTTATGCCACGCTGCTTTTGGTGTTCCGAAGATCCGCTGTACATGGCTTATCACGATCAGGAGTGGGGCACGCCGCTACGCGATGCGCAGGGATTGTTCGAGTTGCTTTTGCTCGAAGGGTTCCAGGCCGGTCTTTCCTGGATCACTGTGTTGCGCAAACGCGAGCATTATCGCCAGGTGATGTTTGGGTTTGATGTACAGCGCGTGGCGCAAATGAGCGACGCGGAAATCGATGAATTGATGCTCGACCCGGGCATCATCCGCAACCGCCTCAAGCTCAACGCGGCCCGGCGTAATGCGCAGGCCTGGCTGGCGCTGGAGGACCCGGTGGCGTTTCTCTGGTCGTTCGTCGGCGGTACGCCGGTGATCAATCATTTCAAGGATCGCAGCGAAGTTCCGGCCGTCACGCCGACCGCCGTGGAAATGAGCAAAGGCCTGAAAAAGGCCGGCTTCACGTTCGTCGGCCCGACGATTTGCTACGCGCTGATGCAGGCGTCGGGCATGGTCATGGACCACACCCGCGATTGCGATCGCTACGCGACTTTAGCGAACGGCGGTTAGAATAGCCGCCTCGCGCACAGCACAAATTCAGGAGTGACCTGTGGATAAGTTGAAAGGCGCCTTGCTGGTAGGCGCTCTGCGGCTGTTTGCCCTGCTTCCGTGGCGGGCCGTACAGGCCGTGGGCTCGGCGATTGGCTGGGTCATGTGGAAAACCCCGAACAGATCCCGCGACGTGGTGCGGATCAACCTCGCCAAATGTTTTCCACAGATGGACCCGGCCGAGCGTGAGCGCCTGGTGGGCCAGAGCTTGAAGGACATCGGCAAGTCCCTGACCGAAAGCGCCTGCGCGTGGATCTGGCCGGCCCAGCGCTCCATTGACCTGGTGCGCGAAGTCGAAGGCCTCGACATATTGAAGGACGCCCTCGCCTCCGGCAAAGGCGTGGTCGGCATCACCAGCCACCTGGGCAACTGGGAAGTGCTCAATCACTTCTATTGCAGCCAGTGCAAACCGATCATTTTTTATCGTCCACCGAAGTTGAAGGCTGTGGATGAATTGCTGCAAAAGCAACGGGTACAGCTTGGCAACAAAGTGGCCGCTTCCACCAAGGAAGGCATCCTCAGCGTCATCAAAGAAGTGCGCAAAGGTGGTGCAGTGGGCATTCCCGCTGACCCGGAACCGGCCGAATCCGCCGGAATTTTCGTGCCCTTCTTCGCGACCCAGGCGCTGACCAGCAAGTTCGTTCCGAACATGCTCGCCGGCGGCAAAGCGGTCGGCGTGTTCCTGCATGCCCTGCGGTTGCCGGACGGTTCGGGCTACAAAGTGATCCTGGAAGCCGCGCCAGAGGCCATGTACAGCACCGACACAGCAGAGTCCTGTGCGGCCATGAGTAAAGTGGTCGAGCGTTATGTCGGGGCGTACCCGAGCCAGTACATGTGGAGTATGAAGCGCTTCAAGAAGCGTCCACCGGGTGAAGAACGCTGGTATTGAGTTGATTGGCATGATCTGTGGATAATTCCCGAGCCTGGGTTATCCACAACTGTTCATTAAAGGGCGCAGCAGATGTCCGAACACCGCAAATCGTTTCGCATCAAAATCAGTCATGAAAGCTTCGGTGAATGCCTGGGCCAGACACGCAACCTTTCGACCACGGGTGTCTACGTCAAGCACCCGGGGCTGTCGTCGCTACCTAAGGGCGCGGTGGTCTATGGGCAGGTGCAGGACTTACCCACAGGCGCGCCGCGTGTGCGCATGGAAGTGATTCAGGTGGATGCCGATGGGATCGGCCTGCGTTATCTCTGATCAGTGAGCCTTGCGCTCAAGCTTCTTCAGAAACACCGTCATCTCCTTCTCTGCCTGCTTGTCGCCATGGGCGCGAGCGGCATCCAGACCTTGTTCCCACGCCTGCCGGGCCGCCGCGAAATCCTCCTGCGCCAGCCAGGCCTTGCCCAATAGTTTCCAGGCCGCCGAATACTTCGGATCGAACTCGACACAGCGCTGGAAATGCTCGGCAGCCTTGGCGTTTTCCCCAAGATCCAGATAACCCTTGCCCAGGCCAAAGCGCAGCAATGAGTTATCCACACCCTTGGCGAGCATTTTTTCCAGGGATTCGATCATCAGCACTACCCCTCAGTCAGTGATCGTTCCCACGTTCCGCGTGGGAATGCCTCAATGGATGCTCGGCGTCCGCTTCGGCAGGGACGCGAAGCGTTCCGGGCTGCATTCCCACGCAGAGCGTGGGAACGATCAGTTAAAACCTCAGAAGAAACTCAGCCCCACATGGAACAGCTTCTCCACATCGCGAATATGCTTTTTATCCACAAGGAACAAAATCACATGGTCGCCCGTTTCAATCACGGTGTTGTCATGCGCGATGATCACTTCTTCATCACGAATAATCGCGCCGATGGTGGTGCCCGGCGGCAAACCGATGTTCTCGATGGCCTTGCCGATCACCTTGCTCGATTTCGCATCACCGTGGGCAATCGCTTCAATCGCCTCTGCCGCGCCCCGGCGCAATGAGTGCACGCTGACGATATCGCCGCGGCGCACGTGGGCCAGCAACGTGCCGATGGTCGCCAATTGCGGGCTGATGGCGATGTCGATGTCACCGCCCTGAATCAGGTCCACATACGCCGGGTTGTTGATGATGGTCATCACCTTCTTCGCGCCCAGGCGCTTGGCCAGCAACGAGGACATGATGTTGGCTTCGTCATCGTTGGTCAGGGCCAGGAAGATATCGGCGTCGGCGATGTTCTCTTCCATCAACAAGTCGCGGTCGGAGGCACTGCCCTGCAACACCACGGTGCTGTCGAGGGTGTCCGAGAGATGACGGCAGCGTGCCGGGTTCATCTCGATGATTTTCACCTGATAACGGCTTTCGATGGCCTCGGCCAGGCGCTCGCCGATCTGCCCGCCCCCGGCAATCACGATGCGTTTGTAGGTTTCATCCAACCGGCGCATTTCGCTCATCACGGCGCGAATATTCGCCTTGGCCGCGATGAAAAACACTTCGTCGTCCGCCTCGATGACTGTATCGCCCTGCGGCAGGATCGGCCGGTCACGGCGGAAAATCGCAGCGACACGGGTTTCGACATTCGGCATGTGTTCGCGCAATTGCCGCAGTTGCTGACCCACCAGCGGCCCGCCGTAATACGCCTTCACGGCCACCAATTGTGCTTTGCCTTCGGCGAAGTCGATCACCTGCAAGGCGCCTGGATGCTGGATCAGGCGCTTGATGTAGTTGGTCACCACTTGTTCGGGACTGATCAGCACATCCACCGGGATCGCGTCGTTGTCGAACAACTCGTCGGCGCGCGTAAGGTAGGAGGCTTCGCGTACGCGAGCGATCTTGGTCGGCGTATGAAACAGCGTGTGTGCGACCTGACAGGCAACCATGTTGGTTTCATCGCTGTTGGTCACGGCCACCAGCATGTCGGCATCGTCTGCGCCGGCCTGGCGCAGTACCGTCGGCAGCGAGCCGCGGCCGTGCACCGTGCGGATGTCCAGGCGATCACCGAGGTCGCGCAAGCGTTCGCCGTCGGTGTCGACCACCGTGATGTCATTGGCTTCGCTCGCCAAATGTTCTGCCAGCGAACCACCGACCTGCCCTGCACCGAGGATGATGATTTTCATCCAGTCACTCCATTAAATCCGTTTATCACCGCGCGGCGGCAATCTTGATCAGCTTGGCGTAGTAGAACCCGTCGTGCCCGCCTTCCTGGGCCAGCAACTGGCGACCGTGAGGTTGCTTGATGCCAGCGGCAGTGGCGAGGTCCAGCTCTCGGGCGCCCGGCGTACGGGCGAGGAAGGCTTCGATGACTTCAGTGTTTTCGGTCGGCAGTGTGGAACAGGTGGCGTACAGCAGAATGCCACCCACTTCCAGAGTTATCCACAGGGCGTCGAGCAGTTCACCTTGCAGTACCGCCAGCGCGGCGATGTCGTCGGGTTGGCGAGTCAACTTGATGTCCGGATGACGACGGATGACCCCCGTCGCCGAGCACGGCGCGTCCAGCAGGATGCGTTGAAACGGTTTGCCATCCCACCAGGTGGCGGTGTCACGGCCATCGGCGGCGATCAGCTCGGCGCTGAGTTTCAGGCGTTCGAGGTTTTCCCGCACCCGCACCAGACGCTTGGCTTCAAGGTCCACCGCTACCACGCCCGCCAGCTTCGGTTCGGCTTCAAGGATGTGGCAGGTCTTGCCGCCCGGTGCGCAGCAAGCGTCCAGTACCCGTTGGCCCGGCGCCAGATCGAGCAGCTCGGCAGCCAGTTGCGCCGCTTCATCCTGCACGCTGATCCAGCCTTCGGCGAACCCCGGCAGGTTGCGCACATCGGCGGCGGACTCCAGGATGATGCCGTCCTGACTGTACACGCACGGCGTCGCGGCGATCCCGGCCTCGGTCAGCAACCCAAGGTAAGTATCGCGAGTGTGATGACGACGGTTGACCCGCAGAATCATCGGTGGATGCGCATTGTTCGCCGCGCAAATGGCTTCCCATTGCTGCGGCCAGAACGCTTTCAGAGACTTTTGCAGCCAGCGCGGGTGGGCGGTGCGCACCACCGGGTCGTGCTCCAGCTCGGCCAGCAACGCTTCGCTTTCCCGCTGGGCGCGGCGCAGCACAGCGTTGAGCAAGGCTTTGGCCCAAGGCTTTTTCAGTTTGTCAGCGCAACCGACCGTTTCACCGATGGCGGCGTGGGCCGGAACGCGGGTGTAGAGCAGTTGATAGAGGCCGACCAGCAACAGCGCCTCGACGTCGGCATCCGCAGCCTTGAACGGTTTTTGCAGCAACTTGGCCGCCAGCGCCGACAAGCGCGGCTGCCAGCGCGCGGTGCCGAACGCCAGGTCCTGAGTGAAGCCGCGATCGCGGTCTTCCACCTTGTCCATTTGCGTGGGCAGAGAACTGTTGAGTGAGGCTTTTCCGTTAAGAACAGCGGCAAGTGCCTTGGCGGCGGCCAGACGCGGGTTCATTGAGCGTCCGCCGTGTGACCGAGCACGGTGCCGACCGCGAATTTCTCACGACGGCTGTTGAACAAGTCGCTGAAGTTCAGTGCCTTGCCGCCGGGCAATTGCAGACGGCTCAGGCACAACGCCTGCTCACCGCACGCGACGATCAGACCGTCCTTGCTGGCGCTGAGAATTTCCCCTGGCGCGCCCTTTCCTTCAGCGAGGCTGGCGGCCAGCACTTTCAGCGCTTCGCCGTTCAGTGTGCTGTGGGTAATCGGCCATGGGTTGAAGGCGCGAACCAGACGTTCAAGCTCGATGGCCGGACGGCTCCAGTCGATGCGCGCTTCATCCTTGTTCAATTTGTGTGCGTAAGTGGCGAGGCTGTCGTCCTGCACTTCACCTTCCAACGTGCCCGCTGCGAGGCCGGCAATGGCTTGAATCACGGCCGGTGGGCCCAGTTCCGCCAGACGGTCGTGGAGGCTGCCACCGGTGTCTTCAGCGGTGATCGGTGTGGTGACTTTCAGCAGCATCGGGCCAGTGTCCAGGCCCAGTTCCATGCGCATCACGGTCACGCCACTTTCAGCATCGCCTGCTTCGACGGCGCGCTGGATCGGCGCCGCCCCGCGCCAGCGTGGCAGCAGCGAGGCGTGGCTGTTGATGCAACCCAGGCGCGGAATATCCAGCACCACTTGCGGCAGGATCAGGCCGTAGGCGACCACCACCAGCAAGTCCGGCTTGAGCGCGGCCAGTTCAGCCTGAGCCTCTTCGTTGCGCAGGGTTGGCGGTTGCAACACCGGGATGTTGTTTTCCTGAGCCAACTGTTTGACCGGGCTAGGCATCAGCTTTTGCCCACGGCCCGCCGGACGGTCCGGCTGGGTGTAAACCGCGACGATCTCATAAGGGCTGTCAAGCAGGGCCTTGAGGTGTTCGGCGGCGAATTCCGGGGTGCCGGCAAAGACGATGCGCAGTGGCTCAGTCATATAGAAGGTCTCGC
The DNA here is from genome assembly GCF_054668335.1 of Pseudomonas sp. S2_F03. NCBI lineage: Bacteria > Pseudomonadati > Pseudomonadota > Gammaproteobacteria > Pseudomonadales > Pseudomonadaceae > Pseudomonas > Pseudomonas sp. S2_F03. The sequence goes on from NZ_CP162759.1 coordinate 3,020,562, forward strand.
AAAGAAAAAGGCTTGCCGCAGCAAGCCTTTGAAAGGAGGGCATCAAGCGTTCTGGCGATGGAGCTTTTCCAGTTTCTTCTTGATTCGGTCGCGTTTGAGACTGGACAGATAGTCGACGAACAATTTGCCGTTCAGGTGGTCGCATTCATGCTGGATGCACACCGCGAGCAGGCCTTCGGCGATCAGTTCGTAAGGCTGGCCGTCGCGGTCCAGGGCCTTGATCTTGACCTTCTGCGGGCGATCGACGTTTTCGTAGAAGCCCGGCACCGAGAGACAGCCTTCCTGATACTGCTCCATCTCGTCAGTCAGGGTTTCGAACTCGGGGTTGATGAACACCCGTGGTTCGGTGCGGTCTTCGGAGAGGTCCATCACCACGATGCGTTTGTGCACGTTGACCTGGGTCGCGGCGAGGCCGATGCCTGGCGCTTCATACATTGTTTCAAACATGTCATCGACCAACTGACGCACTTCGTCGTCCACTACGGCCACAGGTTTGGCGATAGTGCGCAGGCGCGAATCGGGGAATTCGAGGATGTTTAAAATGGCCATAAGCTCAATTGCTGCACGTGTGAGGGAAGTCGGGTCGATGGCCTGGCGGGTCCGAAGATGCAGGCTACCGTTGTAAAACGTAGCTCTCTTTTTCTGTTCAGGAAAGAAAAAGGGAGCGAGCCACGAAGGCTCTGGCGTTTTACGCGAACGCACATAATAAAGGGATTCACCGCATGAGGAAATCACTACTCGCCTTGCTCCTTCTGGCCTCGGCCGGTTTGGCGCACGGGCAAGTGCAACTCAAGGAAGGTTTTCCACAGCAATACACAGTGGTTGCGGGGGACACACTCTGGGACATCTCGGGAAAATTTCTGCGCCAGCCGTGGCAATGGCCCGAGCTGTGGCAGGTTAATCCGCAAATCGAAAACCCCAATCTGATATTCCCCGGCGACTCACTGTCGCTGGTCTACGTCAACGGCCAGCCCCGTCTGACCCTCAATCGCGGGGCATCGCGCGGCACCATCAAACTCTCGCCACAGGTGCGCAGCTCGCCAGTGGCCGAGGCCATCCCGAGCATTGCGCTGCGATCGATCAACAGCTTTCTGTTGAGCAACCGCATCGTCGACAAGGTCGAGGATTTCGACAAGGCGCCTTACATCGTCGCCGGCGATGCGGAGCGCGTGCTCAGCGGCATGGGCGACCGCATCTTCGCCCGTGGCCACTTTGACCCGAACCAGCCGGTCTACGGCATTTTCCGCCAAGGCAAGGTCTACACCGATCCCGAGAGCAAGGAGTTCCTGGGGATCAACGCCGACGACATCGGCGGCGGCGAAATTGTCGCCACCGAAGGCGACGTCGCGACATTGGCGCTACAACGCACGACTCAAGAGGTGCGTCTCGGTGACCGCTTGTTCAGTGGCGAAGAACGCTCGATCAACTCGACCTTTATGCCCAGTGCACCGAAAACCCAGGTCAACGGGGTGATCATCGATGTGCCGCGAGGGGTGACGCAGATCGGCGCGCTGGACGTGGTCACGCTGAACAAGGGGCAACGTGATGGCCTGGCCGAAGGCAACGTGCTGGTGGTGATGAAAACCGGCGAAACCGTACGCGACCGGATCACCGGTCAGCCACTGAAAATTCCCGATGAGCGCGCCGGTCTGCTGATGGTTTTCCGCACTTACGACAAGCTCAGCTACGGGCTTGTGCTCAACGCTTCGCGCTCACTGGCCGTCATGGACAAGGTGCGAAATCCTTAACCTGCTCCACAAGTTACCAACAGAGTTATCCACAGCTTATTCCCGTTTCGACGGGGCTCATAACGATCAAGGATGATCCATGTCGCTGCCTGCTGTTACACCGGTGTCCCCTGCGGAGCTGGAAGCTCGTTTACGTTTGCACCGTTTGCCTGAACTCGGCCCGGCGCGTTTCAAAAAACTGCTCGAAGCCTTCGGCTCGGCCTCAAAAGCCATCAGCGCGCCGGCCAGTGCCTGGCGTTCGCTGGGCTTGCCATTGGCGTGCGCCGAAGCTCGCCGTACCAATGAAGTACGTGATGGCGCCAGCCACGCATTGGCCTGGCTAGAGCGTCCGGGCCAGCATTTATTGATGTGGGACCAACCTGACTACCCGGCGCTGCTCGCAGAAATCAGTGATGCGCCGCCATTGTTGTTCGTTGCAGGTGCCCCCGGGATTCTGGAGAAACCGCAGCTGGCGATGGTCGGCAGTCGTCGCGCCTCGCGTCCGGGCATGGACACCGCCGCCGCGTTTTCCCGCAGCCTGGCGGGGGCCGGTTTTGTCATCACCAGCGGTCTGGCGCTGGGTATTGATGCCGCCGCGCATCAAGCCGCTCTGGATGTGGGCGGGCGAACGGTCGGGGTGCTTGGCACGGGACTTGAAAAGTTTTATCCACAGCGCAACAGACGTCTGGCTGACGCCATGATTGCGTCGGGGAGCGCAGTGCTTTCGGAGTTCCCGCTGGACGCCGGCCCTACCGCCAGCAACTTCCCCCGGCGCAATCGAATCATCAGCGGTTTGTCGCTCGGCGTGCTGGTGGTCGAGGCCAGCGTTGCCAGTGGTTCGTTGATTACGGCGAGACTGGCAGGGGAGCAAGGTCGGGAGGTTTATGCGATTCCCGGGTCGATTCATCACCCAGGCGCCAAGGGCTGCCATCGGCTGATCCGTGACGGTGCGATACTGGTGGAAACTGTCGAACATATCCTCGAAGCCTTGCGTGGCTGGCAACGGTTGCCGTTATCCAGCGAGAAACCCTCGGTGACCCATCCGTTGCTCATACTGTTGCACGCCGCGCCGCACACCAGTGAGGCGTTGTCCGTCTCCAGCGGCTGGGCGTTGTCCAAAGTGCTGGCCGCGCTGACGGAGCTGGAGATGGACGGTCGCGCAATCTGCGAAAGCGGGCGTTGGTTTGCGCGGGTGAGCTAGGTTTTATAAGGAAGATCGGTAAACTGCGCAGAGCCTTATTCTGGAGAGTTTTTCATGGTCAACAGTTGGCGTGTGCAACAAGCCGCGCAAGCCGTTCGCGCAGGGGCGGTCATTGCCTATCCGACCGAAGCGGTCTGGGGGCTGGGTTGCGATCCGTGGGACGAAGAAGCGGTGTATCGTCTGCTGATGCTCAAGGGTCGGTCTATGGAGAAGGGCCTGATTCTGGTTGCCGACAACATTCGTCAGTTCGACTTCCTCTTCGAAGACTTCCCGGAACTGTGGATGGACCGCATGGCCAGTACCTGGCCGGGGCCGAACACCTGGCTGGTGCCGCATCAGAATCTGTTGCCGCAGTGGATCACCGGGGTGCATGAAACGGTGGCGCTCAGGGTCAGCGATCATCCGCTGGTGCGCGATTTATGCGCGCTGGTAGGGCCTCTGGTATCAACCTCGGCCAACCCGCAGGGCCGGCCAGCGGCGCGCACGCGGCTTCGCGTGGAGCAGTACTTCCGCGGAGAGCTGGATTTGGTGTTGGGCGGGAATCTGGGGGGGCGAAAGAACCCGAGCGTGATTCGAGATCTCGCGACCGGGCACGTTGTGCGCCCGGACTAAGATCGCGTCATCGCTCATCGCGGGCAAGCCCGATCCCACAAGGTTTCGGTCGTTCACATAAGTTGTGTACGACTCGGACCTGTGGGAGCGGGCTTGCCCGCGATGAGGTCCTGACTGACATCGAATGTCTTATGGCCGCAGCACTATCGAACCCGTCGTGCGCCGCGCCGACAATTCGGTCTGCGCCTTCGCCGCGTCTTCCAAGGCAAACGTCTGGCTGATGTCCACCTTCAGCTTCCCGCTGATGATCATCTCGAACAGTTCATCGGCCATACGCTGCAAGTTCTCGGCATTGTTGGCGTAAGTCGCCAGCGTTGGCCGGGTTACGTACAGCGAGCCTTTGGCCGACAAAATCCCCAGGTTTACCCCGTCCACCGCGCCGGACGCATTGCCGAAGCTCACCACCAACCCCCTTGGCGAAACGCTATCGAGCGATGTCAGCCAGGTGTCTTTTCCAACGCCGTCATACACCACCGGCACTTTCTTCCCGTCAGTCAATTCCAGTACGCGTTGTGCGACGTTTTCATGGCTGTAATCGATGGTCGCCCAGGCGCCATTGGCCTTGGCCAGCGCGGCTTTCTCGGGCGAGCTGACCGTACCGATCAACTTCACGCCCAACGCCTTCGCCCATTGGCAAGCCAGGGAGCCAACGCCACCGGCGGCAGCGTGGAACAGAATGGTTTCGCCACCCTTGAGTTCATAGGTCTGACGCAGCAGGTACTGCACGGTCAGGCCCTTGAGCATGACCCCGGCCGCCGTTTCGAAGCTGATGGCGTCCGGCAGAAGCACCAGATTGGCCTCGGGCAACACATGAACGTCGCTGTAGGCGCCCAACGGACCGCTGCCGTAAGCCACGCGATCACCAACCTTGAAACGTGTGACTTCGCTGCCCACCGCCTCGACCACGCCCGCGCCTTCCGAGCCCACACCTGACGGCAGCGCGGGGGGCGCATAGAGGCCGCTGCGGTAATAGGTATCGATGAAATTCAGGCCGATGGCCTTGTTGGTGACGCGGACCTGATGCGGGCCGGGCTCGGCGGGTTGGTAATCGACATACTCGAGCACTTCGGGGCCGCCATGGGCGCGGAACTGGATACGCTTGGCCATCAGAACTCTCCTTAGGTCTTAGCTACTGGGGTTGTAGCGCGAAGCGCCCTATCGAACTCCTAACCCTGATCTTCGTCAACTGCGGCAGGCCTGTCTGCGATGTTATGCTACGCGCCCATTTGCGCCGGTCCCCGCTCTGATGGAGCGCCGCGTAGTTTTGCCCGATTCAAGGTGATGACATGACGACCCGCACCGAGGCCGTAAAAGCCTACCTGCTCGACCTGCAAGACCGCATTTGCGCGGCCCTCGAAGCTGAAGACGGCGGCACACGCTTCGTCGAAGACGCCTGGACCCGGCCTGCCGGTGGCGGCGGTCGCACGCGAGTGATCGAAAACGGTGCAGTGATCGAAAAGGGTGGTGTCAACTTTTCCCACGTTTTCGGCAGCGGCCTCCGCCTTCTGCCAGCGCTCATCGGCCAGAACTGGCCGGGCGTGGCTTCGAAGCCCTCGGCGTGTCGCTGGTGATTCATCCGCACAACCCGCACGTACCCACTTCCCACGCCAACGTGCGCTTTTTCATCGCTGAAAAAGAAGGTGAAGAACCGGTCTGGTGGTTCGGCGGCGGCTTCGACCTGACCCCTTATTACGGCAATGAAGACGATTGCGTGCATTGGCACCGCGTCGCCGAGCAGGCCTGCGCGCCGTTCGGCCCGGACGTCTATTCGCGCTACAAAGCCTGGTGCGACAGCTATTTCCACATCAAGCATCGCCACGAGCCGCGCGGCATCGGCGGCCTGTTCTTCGATGACTTGAACGAGTGGGACTTCGACACCAGCTTCGCGTTCATGCGCGCCATCGGTGATGCGTACATCGACGCTTATCTGCCGATCGTGCAGCGCCGCAAACACGATGCGTTCACCGCCCAGCAGCGTGAATTCCAGGAATTCCGTCGTGGCCGTTACGTTGAGTTCAACCTGGTCTACGACCGTGGCACCTTGTTCGGCCTGCAATCGGGCGGGCGTACCGAGTCGATCCTCATGTCCCTGCCGCCGCAAGTGCGCTGGGGCTATGACTGGAAAGCCGAACCAGGCAGCGAAGAAGCCCGCCTGACCGAGTACTTCCTGCAAGACCGCGATTGGTTGGCCGAGGCCTGAACGAGGAGTTCTTATGGACCGTTACGTTGTATTCGGTAACCCGATTGGCCATAGCAAGTCGCCTCTGATCCATCGCCTGTTCGCCGAGCAGACCGCGCAAAAGCTGGACTACAACACGCTGCTGGCGCCACTTGACGACTTCTCCACCTGCGCCCGGACATTTTCCTCGAAGGTCGCGGCGCCAACGTGACCGTACCGTTCAAAGAAGAGGCTTATCGGCTGGCGAATAGCCTGACGGCGCGGGCACAGCGGGCCGGTGCGGTAAACACCTTGAGCAAGCTCGTCGATGGCAGCCTGCTGGGTGATAACACCGACGGCGCCGGTCTGGTGCGGGACCTGACGGTCAACGCCAGTTTCAGCCTCAAGGGCAAACGCATCCTGTTGCTGGGGGCGGGTGGCGCAGTGCGCGGCGCTCTGGAACCGTTGCTGGCCGAACAACCGGCCTCTTTGGTGATCGCCAACCGCACCGTGGAAAAAGCCGAGTTACTGGCGGAGTTGTTCGCAGACCTGGGCCCGGTCTCGGCCAGTAGTTTCGACTGGTTGAAAGAGTCGGTGGACCTGATCATCAATGCGACGTCGGCGAGCCTGTCGGGTGACGTGCCGCCGATTTCCGGCAGTTTGATTGAGCCGGGCAAAACCGTTTGCTACGACATGATGTATGGCAAGGAGCCGACTTCGTTCTGCCGTTGGGCCACGGAGCATGGCGCGGCGGTGTCGATGGATGGTTTGGGCATGCTCGCTGAACAGGCGGCAGAAGCCTTCTTCCTGTGGCGCGGTGTGCGCCCGGATACGGCGCCAGTGCTGGCCGAACTGCGCCGCCAGCTCGCCATATAACTTTGTAGGAGCAAGGCTTGCCCGCGATTCAGGCGCCGCGGTGTCTCAGGCATACCGCGTTATCGTTTATCGCGGGCAAACCTTGCTCCTACAAAGGCGTGTTTCAGTCTTCAAACCGGATCGGGCACTTGTCGGCCCCTTCCAGCTTCCTCAATTCGTCCACCACCTGCGGCCGCGCGCGTCGCAGGGTCAGGCTGCGATCCTGCTTGAGCAGCCGCCGCGCTTCCTGATGCAGCATTTCCACCCCTGAGTAATCGATGAAGTTGATCTGCTGCGCCTCGATCACGACGCGCGCACCGTGCAGGCGTTGCAGGCGCACCTGCAGGTAATGGCTGGCGCCGAAAAAAATCGAACCGCCCACCCGCAGAATGTCTTCATCCCCATCGCGCGAATGCTGCACGCGCGGTTGCGAGGTTCGTTTGAGGTAGAAGAACAACGAGGCGAGCACCCCGGCATAAATCGCCGTCTGCAACTCCAGCAGCAACGTGGCGACACAGGTCAGGGCCATGACCGCGAATTCGGCACGGCTGACGCGCAACAGGGCACGAATCCCGCGATGGTCCACCAATCCCCAGGCGATCAGCAAAATGCTGCCGGCCATGGCCGGGATCGGGATGTGGGCGATCAACCCGGCGCCGAAGATGGCGAACAGCGCGACCCACACCGCCGAGAACACCCCGGCCATGGGTGAGCAGGCGCCGGCTTCATAGCTCAGGCCCGAGCGGGTGAAGGAGCCGGCGGACAGCGAACCGGAAAAAAACGCACCGACAATGTTGGACAAGCCCTGGGCGCGAACTTCTTGATTGGCGTCGAGCAACTGCTGGGAGCGGGCCGACAACGAGCGGGCAATCGACAGGCTGGTCACCAGCCCCAGCATGCCCACTGCCACCGCGCTCGGCAGCAAACGCAGGATAAGGTCCAGATCCAGCGGCAGGGGGCTCAAGGGTGGCAAGCGCCCGACAAATGCGCTGACCAATTTCACATGGCCGAACATGGAGGGCCATAGCCACACCAGCAGCCCGGCGAGGACCAGCGTGATCAACAGCGTCGGCCAGCGAGGCAGCAATGATTTCAGCACCGCGCCGACAACAACCGTCGCCAGCCCCAGCGCCAACGACGGTTTATCCAGGGCGCCGAGGTGCTTGAACAGCATCAGGAAACTGTCGAGCGCCGTGGCCTGGCTGGGCAAGTCCAGGCCCAACAGGTTCGGCAACTGGCCGATGGCAATTACCACCGCCGCACCGAGGGTGAAACCCAGCACCACGGAATGCGAGACAAAATTCACCAAGGCGCCGAAACGCAGCAGGCCCAACAGCCACTGGAAAACGCCGGCCAGGAGTGTCAGCAGCAAAATCAGCGTGATGTAGTCCTGTGACGCGGGGACGGCCAGAGGACTGACGCTGGCGAACAGGACAATGGAGATCGCCGCTGTAGGACCGCAGATCAAATGCCACGAGGAACCCCACAAGCAGGCGATAAACACCGGGATGATGGCCGCGTACAACCCGTATTCAGGTGGGAGACCGGCGATCAGTGCGTAGGCAATGGACTGCGGCAACGCGAGAATCGCGCCGCTGAGGCCGACGATCAGGTCACGACCAACGCTGGCGCGGGTTTGCCGGGGCAACCAACTGAGAAAGGGAAAGAGTGAATGGCGGCTGGGGAAGGCCATGGGTCCTCTCGGGTGGGTTTTTGCGCAAGGGTAGCAGGACTAGCCGCCGATCGTTCCCACGCTCCGCGTGGGAACGCCGCCATGGACGCTCTGCGTCCGCTTGGAGATGTGACGCGGAGCGTCACGGGATGCATTCCCACGCAGAGCGTGGGAACGATCGGTGGCGGGGGTTCAGAGTTTGGCTTTCACCGCCGGCAACGCGTCCTTGCCATCGGCGGTTTTCACGCCATCGAGCCATTTATCCAGCACCGCTGGATTGGCCTTGATCCACGCCTTGACCGCCTCCGCATTGCTGACCTTCTTGTTCACCACCTCGGCCATGATGCTGTTCTCCATGTCCTGGGTGAAGCTCAGGTTGGTCAGCAACTTACCCACATTCGGACAGGCTTCGGCGTAGCCCTTGCGGGTCAGGGTATGGACGCTGCCGGTGTCACCGAAATACTTTTCGCCACCCTTGAGGTAGTGCATTTTCAACTGCACGTTCATCGGGTGCGGGGTCCAGCCGAGGAAGGTCACGAATTTCTGCTTTTTCACGGCGCGAGACACTTCGGCCAGCATCGCCTGCTCGCTGGACTCCACCAGTTTCCATTGGCCCATGTCGAAATCATTCTTCTTGATGATTTCCTGTAGCGAAATGTTCGCCGGGGCGCCGGAGCCGATGCCGTAGATTTTATGGTCGAACTTGTCGGCGTATTTATTCAGGTCGGCAAAGTTATGCACACCCGCGTCCCACACATAATCCGGAACCGCGAGGGTAAATTCGGTGCCGTCGAGGTTTTTCGCCAATTGCGTGACATCACCGGTGGCCACGAACTTGTCGTAAAAACCCTGCTGGGCCGGCATCCAGTTACCCAGGAACACATCGACCTGGCCATCCTTCAGGCCGCCGAAGGTGATGGGCACCGCGAGGGTGTCGACTTTTGCCTTGTAGCCCATGCCATCCAGCAGAAACCCGGTGATGGCGTTGGTCGCGGCGATGTCGCTCCAGCCCGGGTCGGCCATTTTTACCGTCTCGCAACTCTGATCGGCGAACGCCGATGCACTGCCCAGAGCCAGCAGCCCGACCGTCAGTGCTGTGGATAACTTTTGCATGGACTTCCCCCTTGAGATTATTGGTTTTGGCAGGGTTGTGGATAACGTGCTTTGCGCTCCAGATCATCGAGGTTGATGTGGTTGCGCATGTACTGCTGACTGGCGTCCACCAGCGGCTGGTGATCCCAGCTCTTCAGCTTGCCGAGGGTCAGCGCATCGGCAACGAAACGCCGGCGTCGCTGGCTGGCGAGCACCTGTTGGTGAATCGCCGGGATGTTCCATTTGGCCCGGGCTTCGGCAAGAAATTCTTCGAAAAAGAACGATGTTGCGGTGACTGGCTGAGTTCTTCCTGTTCTCGCGGGTCGTTGTGTACGTCGAAGAGCAGGCAGAGGTCGTCTTCGCTGTAGATGAATTTGTAGGCGCCGCGACGGATCATCATCAATGGACTGATGGTGCCTTCGGCCATGTATTCGCCGAACACTTCGTCGTGACCGCCCTGCCCTTGCAGGTGCGAAACCAGCGAACGACCGTCCAGCGGCAAGCCAGGTTCCAGTGAGCCGCCAGCCAGTTCTACGAAGGTGGGCAGCAGATCGGCGGTGGAAACAGCCGCGCTGACTCGCCCTGCCCCGAACTGCCCTGGCGCGCTGATCAGCAGCGGTACTCGTGCAGCCATTTCGTACCAGTGCATTTTGTACCAGAGCCCGCGTTCGCCGAGCATGTCGCCATGGTCACCGGAGAAGACGATGATCGTGTCGTCGATCAGCCCCGTTTCTTCAAGCGTTTGCAGGAGTTTGCCGACGTTGCTGTCGATATAGCTGCAAGCACCAAAGTAGGCGCGGCGCGCATCGCGAATTTTATCCACAGGCAATGGCTTGTCCCACAGGTCGTAAACCTTGAGCAAACGCTGGGCGTGCGGATCGAGTTCTGTTTGCGCCGGTGTTTCGGGCAGCGGGATGTCGGCGTCGTCGTACATATCCCAAAAAGCCTTGGGAATCGTGTACGGATCGTGTGGGTGGGTCATCGAAACGGTCAGGCAGAACGGTTGGTCGCCGTCCTCGCGGATGTGGTCGAACAAGTATTGCTGGGCCTTGAACACCACTTCCTCATCGAAATCCAGCTGATTGGTGCGCACGCACGGCCCGGCTTGCAGCACCGACGACATGTTGTGATACCAGCTAGGACGCACGTCCGGTTCATCCCAATTCACTGCCCAGCCGTAATCAGCCGGGTAAATATCGCTGGTCAGGCGCTCTTCGTAGCCGTGGAGTTGGTCCGGGCCGCAAAAGTGCATTTTGCCGGACAGCGCCGTGCGATAACCGAGTCGACGCAGGTAGTGGGCATAGGTCGGCACATCGGCGGGGAAATCGGCCGCGTTGTCGTACGCGCCGATCTTGCTCGGCAATTGGCCGCTGACCAGGGTAAAACGCGACGGCGCGCACAGCGGGCTGTTGCAGTAAGCAGCGTCGAACACCACGCCTTCGGCGGCGAGGCGGCTCAGATTCGGCAGTTTGATGGGCGAAGGACCGTAGAACGGCAACATTGGCGCGGCCATTTGATCGGCCATGATGAAAAGAATGTTCTTGCGCTTCATGTGATCGCGGCATTCCATAGTGAATATTTATGCGAGACTGCTGCGATCGAGCATGTAACCCACGCATATTGTGGTAAAGCCCACGCCAGGCAATGACTAGGATTAGCACAGCTTATGTATGACGCCCTTGGTGACTTGTCGTTGGACCTGCTGCGGGCCTTTGAAGCGGCGGCCCGCCATCGCAGCTTTACCGCTGCGGCGGTGGAGCTTGGCACGACGCAGCCGGCGGTCAGCCAGCAGATCAAACGGTTGGAGGAGCAACTCGCCACGCGGCTGTTCGACCGCATCTACCGAGGTATCGAACTGACCGAGGCCGGGGCCATACTTTTTGATCAGGTTCAGCTCGGTTTGCAGAATATCGACGCAGGATTGAGCGCAATCAGCGCACAACAGCAACATGAAGTGTTGCAAGTGGCGACCGACTTTGCCTTCGCCGCGTACTGGCTGATGCCACGTCTGCACCGCTTCCATGCCGCCAATCCGCACGTCGATGTGAGCCTGGTCACCAGCGAGCGCAGTCACAACATGCTGCGCACGGATATCGATGTGGCGGTGGTGTTTGGCGATGGGCGTTTCAAACAGGGTGAAAGCCATTGGCTGTTCAGCGAAGAAGTCTTTCCGGTGTGCAGCCCGCTGTTGCTCAAGGATCGGCCCCTGCCCTTGCCGGTCAAGTCGCTGCTGGAATTTCCCTTGCTGCACTTGCGGGGAGAACACAGCAGCAACTGGTTCGACTGGAGCGGTGTATTTCGTCAATTGGGGATAACTTCGGCGCCGGCACCGGGGCAACTGCGCTTCGACAATTACACGCTGCTGATTCAAGCGGCGATTGGCGGCCAGGGCGTGGCGATCGGCTGGCGGCACCTTGTGGATAACTTGCTGGCGCAGGGTTTGTTGTGTCGTCCCGTCGCGGAATCGGCGATGTCCAGCCTCGGCTATTACGTGGTCGTGCCCCAGCGCAAACGGCGCGGGGCGTTGATTCACCAGTTTGTGGACTGGTTGATGGCCGAGCAGGCCAGCAGCGCGCAATCGCTCAATGGCCTGGCGCTGCCTTCCATCGCTATTTAGGATCGGTGGCGATGAAGTTCACGTGTTCACGGATGTGCAGGTTCAGCTTTAGCTCATCGGCGATGCCCACCGCGACCCGGTTCAGACGCTCCAGCGGTTCGGCCAGCCCCGGCTCCAGATGGCTGGAGACATGGCTGAAATGTTCGATGCTCAGCCCGGGCACCCCGCGTGGCGCATTCACCAGGGTCCACTTCAAGGCACTGGCTTGTAGCGACTCGCGGATTTCTTCGGCGGCGTGGAGTTGCAGCTGATCCTCTGTTTCTGAATCATCCAGCACTTCAAAATCGCCCACCAGAAACAGCCGGTGCACCCCGGCGGCTTGCATGCCGTCGATCAGTGCATCCACCGCCAACACTTGTTCGACCGGGCCCACCACGATGGTTTTTTCCACGTATTCGCTGTTGAAAGGCAACCCGGGTGCGTCTAACAGGCAGATGACGGCCGAGCAGCCCGCCACACTTTGTTTAACGCGTTGTGCCTCGAACAGGTCACCGGTTTTAGTTCGAAGGCCCGGGCGCGGCGCCAGCGCCGTCAGGTCATCCAGAATGGCGATCACTTCATGTTGGCGGCGCAGCATTTGCGCAATCAGCGCACTGCCCAAGCTACTCATGGCACCATAAAGCACTACTTTGACCACCGGGGTTTCCGCGTTTTTCATGGCTGAGACTCCTCCTCCCTTGAGTATATGACGTGTGACCTGCGGGGATCGTCGAGGGTTCGAACAGGATTTGAGGGATTCAGATGCAACCGATCAAGGGTTATCACGCCCACGTTTATTTCGATGCCGGGACGGTCGACCAGGCACGGGCCTTGTGCGAGCAGGCGGCGCAGTTGTTCCCGCTGAAGATGGGCCGCGTGCATGAACGCCTGGTCGGCCCGCACCCGGACTGGAGCTGCCAATTGGCGTTCGGCCCCGAACTCATCGGCGATGTATTGCCGTGGCTGGCCCTCAACCGCAAGGGGTTGGTGGTGTTCCTGCACCCGGACACCGGCGACGACTTGCTCGACCACACCGAGCACGCGATCTGGATGGGTGCAATCCGGCCGCTGGATCTGTCTATTTTTTGATCAGAGGCTTTCTTCGGCTTCGCCCGGCAAGTGCTCGTCCAGGTGCAACCAGGGCAAGCGGCTGTCCATCCAGATATGCCGCTCGGCCGGGAGCCTGCTCCGGGTGGTCGAGGGTGGCGATGGTCAGGTCGATGCTCTGCGGGCTGAGACGGGTCATAAACGCCAGTTGCGCCCCACAATTCGGGCAGAAGTAACGTACGCCGGTTGTTGAAGAATCGTACTGCGCCGGTGTGCCGTTCACCCATTCAAACGCCGATGTCGGCACAGTGATCCAGGTGGTCACGATCCCGCCGCTGACCCTTCGGCAAATCGAACAATGACAGTGGGCGATGTCGTGCAGCGGCCCGCTGAATTGGTAGCGTATGTGTCCGCAGTGGCATCCGCCTGTATGAATTTCACCCATATTTCGCCTCCTGCCCCGTATTCAGGGGCTTTGAACCCGTCCGACGACCGGTCGCACATCCGCGCAAAGCTTTCATCGGCGAAAGCTGGCTGAAAGCTTCCCCGATTAGGATCGCCCCACTGCCGGCAACAGACCGGTTGGCCAATGAGTGTTTTATCGCTCGCACGGCCCATTTAACAACAACAATGGTGATCCTGATGTTCTCTGCTACCCGCCGCTTCGCTGTCACTCCGTCCGTACGCCTCGTGCTCCCCGTTCTGCGCTGACCCCACCCGGTTCGCCCATTTCCCCTCGCCGCGCTACGCCTGGAGTATTCCCATGCTGACTTTCCTTGGCTTTGCCATGGTCATCACGTTCATGTTCCTGATCATGACCAAGCGCCTGTCCGCGCTGATCGCCCTGATCATCATCCCGATCCTCTTTGCCCTGTTTGGCGGTTTTGCACCGAAGATCGGTCCGATGATGCTCGAAGGCATCACCAAGCTCGCGCCGACCGGTGTGATGCTGATGTTCGCCATTCTGTACTTCGCCCTGATGATCGACTCCGGCTTGTTCGACCCGGCCGTGCGCAAGATCCTCAAACTGGTCAAGGGCGACCCGTTGAAAGTTTCGGTCGGCACCGCCGTTCTGGCGCTCGTTGTTTCCCTCGATGGTGACGGCGCGACCACTTATATGATCTGCGTGGCCGCGATGCTGCCGCTCTACAGCCGCATCGGCATGAGCCCGCGGATCATGGCCGGTCTGATCATCCTCGCCGGTGGCGTGATGAACATGACCCCGTGGGGTGGCCCGACCGCACGTGCGGCCAGTGCACTGCATGTGGACCCGTCCGATATCTTCGTACCGATGATTCCAGCCATGCTGGCCGGTGTGGTGGCGATCCTGGCGATTGCCTACTTCTACGGTAAGCGCGAGCGTGCTCGCCTGGGTGAATTGCACCTGGTCGGCGATGAAATCGACCACAGTGAAATCAGCGTTTCGCAGTTCCCGGATGCACGTCGTCCGAAGCTGATCTGGTTCAACGGCTTCCTGACCCTGGCGCTGATGTGCACCCTGATCGCCGGCCTGTTGCCGCTGCCAGTGCTGTTCATGGTGGCGTTCAGTATCGCGATGATCGTTAACTACCCGTGCCTGCAACAGCAGAAGGATCGCATTGCGGCCCACGCTGGTAGCGTTCTCTCGGTGGTCGGCCTGATCTTCGCGGCCGGTATCTTTACCGGTATCCTGACCGGCACCGGTATGGTCGATGCGATGTCCAAGAGCCTGTTGGCGGTCATCCCTGAATTCCTCGGTCCGTACCTGGCAGTCATTACTGCGCTGGTGAGCATGCCGTTCACGTTTTTCATGTCGAACGACGCTTTTTATTACGGCGTGTTACCAGTACTTGCCGAAGCCGCCAGTCATTACGGTATAACCGCAGTTGAAATGGCACGTGCCTCGATCGTCGGTCAGCCCGTCCACTTGTTGAGCCCGCTGGTACCATCGACCTACTTGTTGGTGGCTCTGGCCGGTATCGAATTCGGTGACCATCAGCGCTTTACCCTGAAATGGGCAGTGTTGGTGTGCATGTGCATACTGGTTGCAGCGTTGCTGATGGGGATTTTTCCGCTCTTCAGCACTCTATAAGCCCAAGACTCACCACAACGGGTCCCGGCTTCGCGGTTTGAAGCCTGGGCCCGTTGCGGTTTAACAATCGCTCAAAGGAATACACATGGAATGGCTGACCAACCCTGAAATCTGGGTTGCCTTCTTTACCCTGACCGCCCTGGAAATCGTTCTGGGCATCGATAACATCATCATGATTTCGATCCTGGTCAGCCGCATGCCCAAGCACATGCAGGCGCGCACCCGGATTTTCGGTCTGGCGCTGGCCATGATCACGCGGATCCTGTTGCTGCTGTCGATCACCTGGGTCATGCGCCTCACGGCGGACCTGTTCGTGGTGTTTGGCCAGGGCATTTCCGGCCGCGACCTGATTCTGTTCTTCGGTGGTCTGTTCCTGCTGTGGAAGAGCTCGCAAGAGATGTACCACGCGCTGGAAGGCGAAGACGAAACCAACGAGGAACCGAGCGGCAAGGGCGGCAACTTCCTCTACACCATCGTGCAGATCGCGATCATCGACATCGTGTTCTCGCTGGATTCGGTGATCACCGCTGTCGGCATGGTCTCCCATGTTCCGGTCATGGTCGCGGCGATCGTCGTTGCCGTACTGGTGATGATGTGGGCTTCCGGCACCATCAGCGAGTTCATCGACAAACACCCGTCGCTGAAAATGCTGGCGCTGTCGTTCCTGTTGATCGTCGGTACCGTGCTGATTGCCGAGTCCCTGGACGTACACGTACCAAAAGGCTACGTCTACTTCGCCATGGCGTTCTCGCTGGCGGTTGAAGCGATCAACATCAAGATGCGCACCGCGATTGCGAAAAAAGAAGAAGCAGCAAGATCCGGTGAAACTGCGTAAGGACATTCCGGGCCAATAACCCGATTGTCATGCGATAGAAAAAGGGGCCTTCGGGCCCCTTTTTTCACGCCTGCATAAAACCGTTTTCATGACACTTTTGTTTCAATCACTTCCTTGGCTATGTAATGCTGGCGCTCAGACCGTTAGCCAACTACAGCTTAAGTACAGAACGTAGAAAAACGCGCGGTACCGTCAACTTGCCCCGCTGGGGCGCGACCATCACAGGGGGGCCTTTATGCTCACCCTGCTCAATTTGTTATCGGCCGTGGCCTTGTTGATCTGGGGCACGCACATTGTCCGAACCGGCATTTTGCGGGTCTACGGGTCCAACCTGCGCCATGTGATTGGCCAGAACATGTCCAAGCGCTGGCTGGCGTTTCTCTCCGGGATCGCGGTGACCGCGATGGTCCAGAGCAGTAACGCCACCGCCATGCTGGTCACCTCGTTTGTCGGCCAGGGCCTGATGGCGCTGACTCCGGCACTGGTAACCATGCTCGGGGCGGATGTTGGTACGGCGCTGATGGCGCGGGTGCTGACCCTGGACCTGTCGTGGCTGTCGCCGCTGCTGATCTTTGTCGGGGTGATTTTATTTCTGTCGCGCAAACAGACCCGACTCGGGCAGATGGGGCGCGTGGCGATTGGCCTTGGGCTGATCATTCTGGCGTTGCAACTGATTGTGGAGGCTGCTGCGCCGATCACCCACGCCAAAGGGGTAAAAGTGATCTTCGCCTCGCTGACCGGCGACATTTTGGTCGATGCCCTGGTCGGCGCATTGTTCGCGATGATCTCCTACTCGAGCCTGGCCGCCGTGCTGCTGACCGCGACCCTGGCCGGTGCCAAGGTGATCAGCTTGCCGGTGGCCATCGGTCTGGTGATTGGCGCCAACATTGGCAGCGGCGTTCTCGCGTTCCTCAGTACCAGCATGCAGAACCCCGCCGGGCGCCAAGTGGCGCTGGGCAGCCTGTTGTACAAACTGATCGGCCTGTTGTTGATCATTCCGGTGCTGAACCCATTGGTACACTGGCTCGATAGCCTGGACTTCAGTCCCCAGGAAACAGTCATTGGCTTTCACTTGCTCTACAACAGCGTCCGCTGCTTGATCCTGCTGCCGACCGTCGGTCCGATGGCCAGGCTGTGCGCCTGGCTGTTGCCAGAGCGGCCGGAAGTCAACGGAACCGCCAAACCCCGCCATCTCGATCTCACCGCGCTGGTCACACCGAGCCTGGCGCTGGCCAATGCGGCCCGGGAAACCCTGCGCATGGGCGATCTGATCGACAACATGCTGGAAGCGATGCTCGATGTGTTGAATGGCAAGCAAACGGCCGTTACCCAGGAAGTGCGTCGTCTGACCGATGATGTCGACGCGCTCTACAGCGCGATCAAGCTCTATCTGGCGCAAATGCCCCGCGAAGACCTCAGCGACCAGGACAGCCGGCGCTGGGCAGAAATCATTGAGTTGACGATCAACCTCAAGCTCGCCAGCGACCTGATTGAACGCATGCTGCGCAAGGTTCAGCAGCAGAAAACCTCACACCGCCGGTCCTTTTCCGAGGTCGGGCTGGAGGAGTTGTCAGGATTGCAACGTCAGTTGATCTCCAATTTGCGGCTAGGATTGTCGGTGTTCCTGAGCGCTGACAAGGAAAGTGCTCGCCAGTTACTGCGTGAGAAACGCCGTTTTCGCGCACAGGAGCGGCGTCTGGCCCATGCCCATGTCAGCCGGTTGCAGCTTAAGATTGTGCAAAGTATCGAGACCAGCTCGTTGCATCTGGAGCTGATCGCCGACATGAAACGTTTGAATTCGCTGTTCTGCAGCAGTGCTTACGTGGTGCTTGAAACGTCCGACACCGGCGCGCTGGCGGTCGACGATTTGGCTGACATCACGCATTCACCCTGAACGTCCACCGTTGTCTGAAGTCTGTTGAACTGCGCTCGCCGTATGGAAGCTCGTTATGCGTTGCCTGTTGTTCGCCTGTTTGTTGCTTGGCTCACTCCCTTCGTTTGCCCTGGATCGCTTTCAGGTCGAGGGTTATACGCTGCCCAATGGCCTGCAATTGCTGCTCAAGCCGGGCACCGAGCGCGGGCATGTGGCGATTCGTCTGGTCGTCGGCGTCGGTCTGGATGATTTCAGCTGCGAAGACAAAGAACTGCCCCACCTGCTGGAGCACTTGCTGTTCAGTGGTATCGATGCCACCGGCGAAGGCGGCTTGGAAGAGCGCATGCAAGCGCTGGGGGGTGAGTGGAACGCGTTCACCAGTAACGCCGACACGACATTCGTCATCGAGGCACCGGCAAAAAACCAGCGCAAGGTCCTCGACCTGTTGCTGGCGCTGTTGACCCAGACCCGAATCGACGACAACGCCATCAACGCTGCCAAGCAAGTGGTCGAGCGCGAAGATGGCGGTCATTACACACACCTGCAACGCTGGCTCGATCGTCAGGACCTCGGTCACACGGCTAGTAATCAACTGGCGGTGGAGCTGGGCCTCAAATGCCCGCAGCGCGCCGAAGTCGATCACCTGACCCGCGAGCAACTGGAGAAAGTACGCAAGCTTTGGTACGCGCCCAACAACATGACCCTGATCATGGTCGGCGACCTCGACCGATTGCTGCCGGCCTATCTGGAGCGGGCATGGGGTGAGTTGAAAGCGGTCGACCCGAGCGAACACATGCCCCTGCCGGAAATTCGCGCCAGTGCCGCTCACGAGCGCACGCTGAGTAGCGGTTTCCTTGGCGGCGCGGCCAAGCTGCACTGGCTGGTGCCGGAGCCTGTACTGGACGATCAGCAAGACGAAACGTTGGACCTGCTCAAGGACTATCTGGACTGGGCGCTGTATCGCCAAATGCGCCTGGTCCACAGTTTGTCCTACGGGCCTTCCGCCGAGCGCGAGCTGTTTGGCGGTGTGGGCTTCATGAGCCTGAACGCCGACCTTGAGCGTGACAATGTGTCGGAGGCTGAACAAGTCCTCGATGAGTTGAAAGCCCGGTTGCTCAAGGACGGCCTCGACAGCGACACGTTCAACCGTCTCAAACAGGTGGCTATTGCCCGCCAGGCCTGGGCCGTGCAGGGCAATAGCGCGTTGGCCGATTATTACTGGAGTGCCCTTGGAGATTACGAGGACGGACGCTTCGCTGACCCGGCCAAAGAACTGCAAGGCGTAACACTGGAGGAAGCCAACAAGGCGTTGCGCGAGTTGTTGCTGCAACCGGGGTATTTGCGGATCGAGAAGCCACTGATGAGTGATGACCAGTTGGTTTGGGTGATTGGCGGGGTGTTGGCGCTGATTGCGCTGATACTGCTGAGCTGGCGCTTGCACCGAAAATCGCCGCCGACTGAGTAGCAGCTGCCGAAGGCTGCGTTCGGCTGCGAAGCAGTCGTTAAACCCTTCACCACGGTGTATCAGGAATATTTGACACAATAGATTTGCGACTGCTGCGCAGCCGAACGCAGCCTTCGGCAGCTGCTGCACGGACTCCGGCTCCGGCCGCGGGCCTCGCCACACCGCCCCCCGGCGGGTAACCTGTCGAGGATTTTTCCTACGACGAATGTGAACCGCCAAATGCCGACCCTGACCCTTTTCGTCCAGCGCATCCTGGAATTGATGAAGCGCTATCCTGGGGTCATTGCGCTCGGCGGGTTCATTTCCGGTGTCGGCAGCTTCATCCTGGTGGATCGCCAGCAAGGCCTGGCGACCTGGATCACCATCATCATGGTGCTCAGTTGGGTCTGGCTGATGCTGGAAAACAGCCTGACCAAGCTGTTCGCCAAAATCTTCAAGCGCGAAATTCCCCAGCCGCTGCTGCGTTACGCCACGCAGATGATCCACCAGGAAAGCCTGTTCTTTGTCCTGCCGTTCTTCTTCATCACCACCACCTGGAACAGCGGCCAATTGTTCTTCACCGGTCTGCTGGGTATCGCGGCGCTGATTTCCATCACCGACCCGCTCTACTACAAATGGCTGGCCCCCCGGCGTTGGGCGTTCCTGGCGCTGCACACGCTGACGCTGTTTGCCGCGTTGCTGACCGCCCTGCCTGTCATCATGCACCTCACCACGTCCCAGAGTTTCAAGTGGGCGCTGGGTATCGCCGTGCTGCTGTCGTTCCCGAGCCTGGCGTCGATCTTCCCGATCCGTACAGTGCGCAACGCCTTGGCGATTCTGAGTATCACGCTGGGCATCGGTGGCCTCGGCTGGGTCATGCGTTCGTGGGTGCCGCCGGCGACCCTGTGGATGACCGACGTGGCGATCAGCACGCAAATGCAAGACCGCACCCCCGGCAAGAGTCTGGATCAAGTCAGCGCCGAGCAGATCCGTGGTGACGGGTTGTACGCCTACACCGCGATCAACGCCCCGCGCGGCCTGGATGAGCGGATTTATCACGTGTGGCAGTTCAACGGTAAAGAAGTTGACCGCATCCCGCTGGATATCCACGGTGGACGCAAGGAAGGCTACCGCGCCTGGACGCATAAGCAGAACTTCCCGGGCAACCCGGCAGGTAAATGGCAGGTCCGGGTGCTGACCGAAGACGGTCAGGTTATCGGTGTGCTGCGCTTCACCGTAACGGACAGCACACCGACCAAAGAAAAGTAACGCGGTTCGTGCTATTACGTAGCTCTACGCATTTACCGAACAAGCACGGAGTTTATGACCAGCAGCACAATGGCCGGCAATGCCCAACTGGACGCTTCTCACTCCCCTGCACAGCTGCGGGTTACGGGTGACTGGACGCTCGCCCATTACGCTGATCTCAAGCACCTGTGCGAAAAACTTCGCGGCCAATACAACGACGACACCCACATCGACCTCAATCATCTGGGCGCCCTCGATACGGCCGGCGCCTCGTTGTTGGTGGAGCTGCTGGGGGCCGAGCGGCTCGGTCGCTCCGCCGAACATCCCGATTGCACGCTCTCCACTGCCGATCGCGCGTTGCTGCAAACCATCTACTGCTCAATGACCAATTTCTGCGTACCGATCAAGGAACCGGAAGTCAGCGTCAGTATTCAATTGTTGACCCGAATTGGCCGCGCCGTGGACACGGTATGGCAAGACACCCTGCAACTGCTGGGCTTCGTCGGGCTGATTCTGGAAACCATCGTTCGCGGGCTGTTTCGTCCCAAGCGCTGGCGCATCACGCCGATGGTGGCGCACATCGAACAAACCGGTCTCGATGCCGCGCCCATCGTCGCCCTGCTGACGTTTCTCGTGGGCGCGGTGGTGGCGTTTCTCGGGGCGACCGTGTTGGCCAATTTCGGCGCGACGGTATTTACCGTGGACCTGGTGGCCTTTTCATTCTTGCGTGAATTTGCCGTGTTGCTCACAGCCATCCTGATGGCCGGGCGCACCGCCAGTGCGTTCACTGCGCAGATCGGCTCGATGAAGGCCAACGAAGAAATCGACGCCATCCGCACCTTGGGCCTCGACCCGATGGAATTGTTGGTGGTGCCGCGCGTCCTGGCGTTGCTGGTGTCGTTGCCGATGCTGACCTTCCTGGCAATGGTCTCGGGGATTGTCGGCGGCGGCGTGGTGTGTGCGGTGGCGCTGGATATTTCGCCGGCGATGTTCCTGTCGCTGCTGCAAACCGACATCGGCGTTCAGCACTTTCTGGTCGGGATCGTCAAAGCGCCGGTTTTCGCTTTCCTGATTGCCGCGATTGGCTGCCTCGAAGGCTTCAAGGTCAGCGGCAGTGCCGAGTCGGTGGGGGCTCACACCACGTCCAGCGTGGTCCAGTCGATTTTTGTGGTGATTGTGCTTGACGCCGTGGCCGCGTTGTTTTTCATGGAGATGGGCTGATGAGTCGTTTACCCCGAGCGCCTACTGAGGCGGTGATCGAAGTCCGCGGGCTGTGCAATCGCTTCGGCAGTCAGAGCGTGCACGAAAATCTCGACCTCGATTTGTACAAAGGTGAAATTCTCGCCGTGGTCGGCGGCTCCGGCAGCGGCAAATCGGTGCTGCTGCGCAGCATTATCGGTTTGCGGCAGCCCAGTGAAGGGGTGGTGAGGGTTTTCGGGAAAAACCTGCCGACATTGTCGGAACATGAACGCTCGATGATTGAGCGACGCTTCGGCGTACTGTTCCAGCAAGGCGCCCTGTTCACTTCGCTGACCGTGACCGAAAACGTCGCCCTGCCCCTGATCGAACACGCCGGCCTGAGTCGTGAAGATGCCGAACACCTGGCGGCGGTCAAACTGGCACTGGCCGGGCTGCCGCTGTCGGCAGCTGACAAGTACCCCGCTGCGCTATCCGGCGGCATGATCAAGCGTGCGGCGCTGGCCCGTGCGCTGGCGCTGGACCCGGACATCCTGTTTCTCGACGAACCCACCGCCGGCCTCGACCCGATTGGCGCGGCGGCATTCGATCAGTTGATCCTGACCCTGCGTGACGCGCTTGGGCTGAGTGTTTTTCTGGTGACCCACGACCTCGACACGCTCTACACCATCACCGACCGCGTGGCGGTGCTGGCGCAGAAAAAAGTGCTGGTGGCGGACGCCATCGACAAGGTCTCGGAAACCGACGATCCGTGGATTCACGAATACTTCCATGGCCCTCGCGGCCGCGCGGCGCTGACGGCCGCTCAACAGCTTAATGAGGTCTGACATGGAAACCCGAGCCCATCATGTTTTGATCGGCCTGTTCACCGTGATTGTGGTGGCGGGCGCCCTGCTCTTCGGCTTGTGGCTGGCCAAGTCCAGCGTCGACACCGAGTTCAAGGATTACGAAGTCGTCTTCAACGAGGCGGTCAGCGGCCTGTCCAAGGGCAGTTCCGTGCAGTACAGCGGGATCAAGGTTGGCGACGTGGTGACGTTGCGCCTGGACCCCAAAGACCCACGCCGGGTGCTGGCGCGAATTCGCCTGGGCGGTGACACCCCGGTCAAGGAGGACACCAAGGCCAAGCTCGCGCTGACCGGCGTGACCGGCACCTCGATCATCCAGCTCAGCGGCGGCACGCCACAGAGCTCGGCGCTCAAGGGCAAGGACGGCAACCTGCCGACCATCATCGCCTCACCCTCGCCCATCGCACTCCTGCTCAGTGACAGCAACGAGTTGATGGCCGGCGTAAACACGTTGATGCATAACGCCAACCAGCTGTTCTCCACGGAAAACGTCGAGCGCATCAGCAAGACGCTGGAGCATCTGGAACAGACCACCGGCACCATTGCCGATCAGCGTGGCGATATCCGTCAGGCGATGCAGCAACTGGCGTCGGTGGGCAAGCAAGCCAACACCATGCTGGAGCAAACCACCGCGCTGATGCGCAACGCCAATGGCCTGCTCAATGACCATGGCAAGCAGGCCATCGGCAGCGCCGAACAGGCAATGAAGTCGCTGGAGCAGTCCACGGCGACGATCAACAAGTTGCTCGTCACCAATCAGGAGTCACTCAACAACGGCATGCAGGGCCTCAACGGCCTGGCCCCGGCGGTTCGCGAGTTGCGCGAAACCCTGACTTCATTGCGCGCCATCTCTCAGCGCCTGGAGGCAAACCCCAGCGGTTACCTGCTGGGCAGCGACAAGAATAAGGAATTCACCCCATGAAACTGACTCGTATCGCCCTCCTCGCCGGCTTCACGCTGATCAGTTCGTGCTCGATTCTGCCCAAGCCAGAGCCGTTCGATGTGTATCGATTGCCTTCGGCCCAGAGCAACGTGTCAGCCAGTCATGGCACGCCGCAACGCTGGTCGTTGCGCTTGAATAAGCTCCACGCCAGCGATGCGTTGGACGGCCCGAACATTGCGGTAATTCCTCAAGGCGATTTGATCAGCACCTACAAAGGCTCACGCTGGAGTGACCCGGCACCGGTGCTACTGCGCAATCGTCTGCTGGACGGCTTCCAGCAGGACGGCCGGGTACCGCTGCTGAGCACCGATGACAGTATTTTCCACGCGGACCTGGAGTTGGGTGGCCATTTGCAGTCGTTTCAGACCGAATATCAGGGCACGACCGCTAGCGTGGTCGTGAGCCTGGATGCCGTGCTGGTGCGTGGCTACGATCAGCGAATCCTCGCCAGCCGGCGCTTCGAAGTGCGCCAGCCGTTGAGCGATGTGAAGGTGCCAGCGGTCGTGGTCGGGTTTGGCCAGGCGAGTGACCAATTGACGGTGCAGGTGGTGAATTGGGCGGTTGAGCAAGGGCAGAAAGGCGCCCCGCCACCGAGACCCTGAAACCAGCACGGAGCAAATGTGGGAGCGAGCTTGCTCGCGATTGCGGTCTAACAGGCAACATCTGAGTCGACTGACACGCCGCTATCGCGAGCAAGCTCGCTCCCACAGGGGATCTCGGTTAACCGAAGAACCAGTAACAAACCCCGATGGCGCCAAGCACCCCGGCCAATTCAGCCAGCAACGCACACCCCACCGCATGCCGCGCGCGCTGGATGCCTACCGCGCCGAAGTATACCGCCAGCACATAGAACGTCGTCTCGGTGCTGCCCTGGACCGTGGCCGCCACCAGCGCCGGGAAGCTGTCTACGCCGGACGTCTTCATGGTTTCGATCAGCATCGCCCGCGCGGCGCTGCCGGAGAATGGTTTGACCATGGCAGTCGGCAAGGCATCGACGAACCGCGTGTCCCAACCGGCCCACTCCACCAGATGACGAATGCCATCCAGGCCAAAATCCAGCGCGCCGGACGCCCGTAGTACGCCCACCGCGCAGAGCATCGCCACCAGGTACGGCAGCAGATTCTTGGCCACGTCGAAGCCTTCTTTGGCGCCTTCGACGAACGCTTCGTAGACCTTCACTTTGCGTAACGCGCCAATCACCAGGAACAGCATGATCAGCCCGAATAGCGTCAGGTTGCCGAGGATGGACGACAAACCGGCCAGCGCCGTCGCCGACATCGTCGCCAGCAGCGCCATGAAGCCACCGAGGACGAGGGCGCCGGGAATCAGATACGCCAGCACCACCGGGTCCCAGATGCGCAGGCGTTGCATGAACGCTACGGAGAGGAAGCCGACAATGGTCGAACAACTGGTGGCCAGCAGGATGGGCAAGAACACCAGCGTCGGGTCCGGCGCACCTTGCTGGGCGCGGTACATGAAGATCGTCACCGGCAGCAGGGTCAGGGAGGAGGCGTTGAGCACCAGGAACAGGATCTGTGCGTTGCTGGCCACGGTGGCGCTGGGATTGAGCTCTTGCAGCGCCTTCATCGCCTTGAGGCCGATCGGTGTGGCGGCATTGTCCAGGCCCAGGCCGTTGGCGGCGAAGTTCAGGGTGATCAGGCCGATGGCCGGGTGACCGGGCGGCACTTCCGGCATCAATCGCAGGAACAACGGCCCCAGCGCCTTGGCCAGCCACTCGACAATCCCGGCTTTCTCGGCAATGCGCAGAAAACCGAGCCAGAGGGTGAGGGTGCCGAACAGCAATACCATCACTTCCACCGACAGCTTGGCCATGGCGAAAATGCTTTCCACCATCGCCGCGAAGATCCCGGCGTTACCGCCAATCAGCCATTGCGCCAGCGCCGAAACGGCCGCCACGATGAAAAAGCCAAGCCACAGGCCATTAAGCATCAGTCAAATCCCCCGGAAGATGCGGCGAATGATAGCGGGGTAGCCAGAAACGACAAACCCCGGATTTCTCCGGGGTTTGGTTTGGCTCTTCTTGTAGGAGCAAAGCTTGCTCGCGATGCGGGCGCCGCGGTGTATCAGTTAAACCGCGTCATCGTTCATCGCGGGCAAGCCATGCTCCTACAGAGGGCGTGATCAGTTGCGGGTGGTTTCACCTGCCGGCAGCTTTTCCTTGCTGCGCCAGTGCGGCAGGGAGTTCCAGTAGCGCTGACCCTTGGCATCGTCATACATGCCTTCCCAACGTGCGATGACCAGCACGGCGAGGGCGTTGCCGATGACGTTCAGTGCGGTACGGGCCATGTCCATGATGCGGTCGACGCCGGCGATGAATGCCAGGCCTTCCAACGGAATCCCCACGCTGCCCAAGGTGGCCAGCAACACCACGAAGGACACGCCTGGAACGCCGGCGATGCCTTTGGAGGTGACCATCAGGGTCAGTACCAGCAACAACTGCTGGCTGATCGACAGGTCGATGCCGTACAGCTGGGCAATGAAGATGGCCGCGATGCTTTGGTACAGAGTCGAGCCGTCGAGGTTGAACGAGTAGCCGGTTGGAACCACGAAGCTGCAAATGGCTTTCGGCGCGCCGTAGGCTTCCATTTTCTCGATCACACGCGGCAGCACGGTTTCGGAACTGGCGGTGGAGTAGGCCAGCACCAGCTCATCCTTGAAGATGCGGATCAGCTTGATCACCGAGAAGCCGAACAGGCGAGCGATCAGGCCCAGCACCACAAATGCGAAGAAGGCGATGGCGAAGTACACCAGCACCACCAGCTTGGCCAGCGGCAGCAGGGACGCGAAGCCGAAGTTGGCCACGGTCACCGCGATCAAGGCGAACACGCCGATCGGGGCGTAGTTCATGATCATGTGAGTGACCTTGAACATGCTTTCCGATACGCCCTGGAACATCTTCACCAGCGGCTCGCGCAGGTCCGATTGCAGGCTCGACAGACCGAGGCCGAACAACACGGAGAAGAAGATGATCGGCAGCATCTCGCCGCGCGCCATGGCCGCGAAGATGTTCGACGGGATCAGGTTGAGGATGGTTTCGACGAACGCGTGTTCATGCTGAACCTCGGCGGCCGTGGCCTGGTACTTGGAAATATCCACGGTACCCAGGGTGCTCATGTCGATGCCGGTGCCCGGATGGAACACGTTGGCCAGCACCAGACCCACCAGAATGGCGATGGTGGTGACGATTTCGAAGTAGACGATGGTCTTCAGGCCGATGCGCCCGAGCTTCTTCGCGTCGCCGACGCCAGCGATACCGACGATCAGCGAGGAGATCACGATCGGGATCACGATCATCTTGATCAGACGGATAAAGATATCGCCTGCCGGTTGCAGGACGTTGCTGATCCACCAGGCTTTTTCGGCACTGAAATGGTTGAGCAGCGCACCAATTGCAATCCCCAATACCAGACCGATGAGGATCTGCCAGGCGAGGCTAAGCTTTGCCTTCTTCATATCATTACCCTTACTTGCGTTTGACTCAGACAGACGCGGTCACTGGAACGCTTGTGGCGAAAAAGTGTTTGCATCTGCCCCCGTATAAGGAGCCCCGGAGCGCTTGTTATGGCTCTCTGGCAGGCGAAAAAAGGCGCAACTATTCCGATGCAAGGGGGCGACGTCTAATGCCGTAAACGCCTACCCTATGCCGAATCGGCATGATCTTTTCTAAATGAAACTGGCGTCCCAACCGGTTCGAATACGACATTTCGGCAGCTATAAGTGCCGCGAACCGGCCATTTCAGAGGAGGTTGGGTATTTTTCGTGCGAAGGATCACGGGCTAAAAATTCAGAAAAAACCTACGTTCAGCCGCGAAAAATCAGTGTTATTTGTTCACAGCTTTCTCGATATACGGTCGCGAAGAACCATAAGAAACACTGCGTAATGTTTTTGCGGGGATTTAGCGGAAACAGCATAGGGATATAAAAGCCGTTGTCTGGGGGACAATGCGTGCAGCGAGTGAAGCTCTCCGCAAATTCGCCGAGTCCCGATGACCCGGCGAACTTGCGTCGCAGCTTTTGCCTGACCCGGCCCTTGCGCAGGTACTCCCTGTACCCGTAGGTCACTCCGACCCTGTAACAGTCAGAACGTCCCGGCCCCATGGTCATGCGTCTACCTTCCTCGGGTAGCGCAGTAGAAAGAAGCATGGTGCTTCTTTCATATGACAAATTCGGTACCCGTGCGGATTTTTTTGAGCCGTTCCATCAATCAGTCCTGCATGCCCTGATCGCACTTCCTTCACCACGCCGCTTTTGCGACGGCACTACCGCCCAGAAGCTGGGCGGCTGCCAGTGTCTTTTGACATAACCCTAAAGTTCACCCTCGGCCGCGACGGCCAAAGAAGAAGGAGGCGATGAACATCACCAGGAACACGACAAAGAGAATCTTGGCGATACCCGTGGCGGTGCCCGCGATACCACCGAAGCCCAGTACTGCAGCGATGATGGCAATGATCAAGAATGTGATTGCCCAGCTCAACATGGTGATTCTCCTTACGCTTCATTATTTAGAAGTGTCGCTTGTGGTGCTTTTCCCGGCGCGCGGTGCACGCCAAGTTCGTTTACCTAGAACACCCAACGCTCCTGGCGCGGCAGCTCATCCAGCGGTTGAGGCTGGTCGACATCCATCATCCGCATGGGAGCGGTGTCAGCCAGGTTGCTGCTGGCGGCGCTGAAGTGGGTTTGGGCTGCATGTTGAATCGACACGTGCGGCGTCTCTGGCTGCTGGCTCTGTTCCCAACGAAGGAACTGTTGGCCGGCGATCAGCGTGATCAGCAATGCCAGCACAACAAACAAGCCTTGTTGGATGTGCAGTGGCGAGATACGCATTTGGGCGGCACGGTGGCTATTCATCCTGTAGCTCCTCCCACTTTGGTGGTGATCTTGTCAGGCGGTTATTTAAATGCCCTGATTACCCAGACCATTGCAGTCGGCATGCCAGCTTTTTTTGCAAATAAAAATCAACAAAAACAATTAGTTATAAAGTTTGTGCAAATCGATTGCGACGCATCCTGCACGATGACCCCGGCAGGGTCGTGCGAATTGCACGATAGATTCACCGCCGCTTTGATTATTTTTGAATTGAGCGACCAGCGCAGATGTCAGAGAGGGAGGCGGGCATTCGCCTGGAACCCGATGTTTGGGTAAAAAACCAGACTATTCAGTGGATTAGGCAAGGTGACAGTAGATAGCTACCCTGCCAGTGCTGGAATGGATCAGAATCGACCATGCAACTTGCCCGATTTATCCGGGACTAACCAAGATAATCACTAAAGGAGCGTAGGAACATGGAATCAGCCACTGTGCATCAAGGCCGCATTCTGCTGGTGGACGATGAGTCCGCGATCCTGCGAACCTTCCGTTACTGCCTCGAAGATGAAGGCTATAGCGTCTCCACCGCGACCAGCGCGGCCCAGGCCGACGCCTTGTTGCAGCGTCAGGTGTTCGATCTTTGCTTCCTTGATTTGCGCCTCGGTGAGGACAATGGCCTGGATGTCCTGGCGCAAATGCGCATCCAGGCGCCATGGATGCGGGTGGTGATCGTCACTGCGCACTCAGCCGTGGACACGGCAGTCGATGCGATTCAGGCAGGGGCTGCCGACTACCTCGTCAAGCCGTGCAGCCCCGATCAATTGCGCCTGGCCACCGCCAAGCAATTGGAAGTGCGGCAGCTGTCCGCTCGCCTGGAGGCCCTTGAGGGGGAGGTGCGTAAACCCAAGGATGGTCTGGATTCCCACAGCCCGGCCATGAAGGTGGTGCTCGAAACCGCCCGCCAGGTCGCCAACACGGATGCCAACATTCTGATTCTGGGGGAGTCCGGCACCGGTAAGGGAGAACTGTCCCAGGCCATCCACGGCTGGAGCAAGCGTCAGAAAAAGTCCTGCATCACGATCAATTGCCCGTCCTTGACCGCCGAACTCATGGAAAGCGAACTTTTCGGTCACAGTCGTGGCGCCTTTACCGGTGCCAGCGAAAGCACGTTGGGGCGCGTCAATCAGGCTGACGGTGGCACGCTGTTTCTCGACGAGATCGGCGATTTTCCGTTGGTTTTACAACCCAAACTGTTGCGATTCATTCAGGACAAGGAATACGAGCGGGTGGGCGACCCGGTGACCCGCCGCGCCGATGTGCGCATTCTCGCGGCGACCAACCAGAACCTTGAAGACATGGTGCGCGACGGCCGATTCCGCGAAGACTTGCTCTATCGCCTGAACGTGATCACGTTGCACCTGCCGCCGCTGCGCGAACGCCGTGAAGACATCCTGACGCTGGCCGACCGTTTCCTGGCCCGTTTCGTCAAGGAATACGCGCGCCCGGCCCGGGCCTTCAGCGATGAGGCCCGCGAGGCGTTGCTGGGTTATCGCTGGCCCGGCAACATCCGCGAACTTCGCAACGTGGTGGAGCGGGCAAGCATCATCTGTCCGCAAGAACGAGTCGAAATCAGCCATTTGGGCATGGCCGAAGCGCCGGTCAACAATACGCCACGCATCGGTGCGGCGTTGAGCCTGGATGAACTGGAAAAAGCCCACATCGGTGCAGTGCTCGCCACGGCGGATACACTGGATCAGGCAGCCAAGACACTGGGTATTGATGCCTCGACCCTGTACCGCAAACGCAAGCAGTACAACTTGTGAGCTGCTGACCGATGAGACTGGCGATGAAGCTGCGTACTCGGCTGTTTTTGAGTATTTCTGCACTGATCACCGTGGCGCTGCTGGGGCTGTTGCTCGGACTGGTCAGCGTGATGCAGATGGCCGGCTCTCAGGAAGTGCTTGTTCGCGACAACTTCGTCACCCTGGACCTGGGACTCAAACTACGCCAGGCCTTGGGCGATCAATTGATGGTCATGGTCAGCGAGAAGCCTGATGCCGAAAAATTCGAGGCGGCCAGAAAGCACTATATGGAATTGCTCGAGGAAGGTATCGCACTCGAGCAATCCGGTAATGGTAGTGAGTACGGGTTCAGGCAGGCCAAGGATGACTATCTCAGTTTTATTCAGGCCTACGACCACGTCACGGATCCCACCAAGGTATTGAATGGCAATGACGTCCTGACGGAAAAATTCAACACCCTGCGCAATGGTCTGCTCACTGAACACAAACGCGCACTGGATAACATCAATGACACCGAGCGCCAGTCCCGGGAGCGCGCGCTGCTGATCGCCGGGCTTCTCGGGTTGGTGGGATTGGCCGTGTTGATCATCGGGTTCGTGACAGCCCATGGGATTGCACGGCGATTCGGGACTCCGATCGAAGCCTTGGCCCAGGCCGCCGATAATATTGGCCGGGGCAATTTCGAGGTGACCCTGCCGATTTCATCCGCCGTGGAAATGAATCTGCTGACCAAGCGTTTCGGGATCATGGCCGAGGCATTGCGTGAACACCAGGCCACCAACGTCGACGAGTTGCTCGCCGGTCAACAACGCCTGCAAGCTGTACTCGACAGCATCGACGATGGCTTGTTGATGATCGATCGCGAAGGTCATCTTGAACACCTCAATCCGGTGGCTCAGCGCCAGTTGGGTTGGGAAACCGATCGTCTCGGCCAAGGGCTGGGCGCAGCCCTCGAACGTCCCGAGCTGGATGAACAGCTGCAACTGGTGCTGCGAGGTGGAACGCTGGAGCGTGCACCGGAAGACTTGAGCATCGAAGTCGATGGCGAGTCGAGGTTGCTGACCTACAGCCTGACGCCGGTCAGCCATACCCAAGGTCACATCCTTGGTGCGGTGATGGTGTTGCATGACGTGACCGAACAGCGTGCGTTTGAACGGGTGCGCAGCGAGTTTGTCCTGCGCGCGTCCCATGAGTTGCGAACGCCGGTCACCGGCATGCACATGGCCTTCGGTCTGTTTCGCGAGCGGGCGAAATTTGCGCAGGATTCGCGCGAAGCCGACTTGCTGGATACCGTGAATGAAGAAATGCAGCGCTTGATGCAATTGATCAACGACCTGCTGAATTTCTCTCGCTACCAGAACGGATTGCAGAAACTGACTTTGGCACCATGTTCCATCGAAGATTTACTGTCGCAGGCTCAGGCGCGTTTTGCCGAAGCCGCAGCAGAGCAGGGGATTGAATTGCGGGTTGAAGTACAGGGGCCGCTGCCCCGACTGCAGGCCGATCAACCGCAATTGGATCGGGTGCTCGACAACTTGATCGACAATGCTTTGCGCCATACCGCACGGGAAGGGCTGATTCGGTTGCAGGCACGGCGCCACGGCGAGCGGGTGATTATCAGTGTCGAGGACAACGGCGAAGGAATCGCCTATGGCCAGCAAGGGCGGATTTTCGAGCCCTTTGTCCAGGTCGGCCGCAAGAAGGGCGGGGCCGGGTTGGGTTTGGCACTGTGCAAGGAAATCGTGCAGTTGCATGGTGGGCGGATGGGCGTCTATTCACGGCCGGGGCAGGGCACGCAGTTCTACATGGCGCTGGCGGTGTAAGTTGTTTTCACGGTTCGTCGTTCATGCGTCGGCCCGACATTCGGCGCCCACGGGTAATCAGTTCTATGAACTGCACGGCGCTCAAGGCATGAGCGAATAGCCAGCCCTGACCGAATTTCACCCCTTCGCTGCTTAGAAACGCCGCCTGGGCTTCATGCTCGATGCCTTCGGCGATCACCCTGAGTTGCAGCGCTTGTGCCATGTGAATGATATGCGGTGCCACGCCGCTGCTGGCGGCGTCATGGCCCAGGGCGTCGATAAACGCCTTGTCGATCTTCAGGCAGTCCACCGGCAGGGTTTGCAGGTACGCGAGGCTGCAATAGCCGGTGCCAAAGTCATCAATCAGCACTTGATGCCCGACATCGCGCAACGCTTGCAGGTTATCCCTGGCCACCACCACGTCGATCAAACCCCGTTCGGTCACCTCGAAGGCAATCTGTTTGGCAGCGACGCGGTGTAGCGACAGCAGGCGGGCCATCACCTGGCCAATACGTGGCACCATCACATCGCATGCCGCCAGGTTAACCGAGATGTACAACTGCGGGTTTGCGCGTAGCAATTGACCCAGTTGCTCGAGCAGGCGCTGCAGGACGAAATCGGTCATCTGCCGGATCTGGCCAGTGTTTTCCGCCATCGGAATAAACAGATCGGGGCTGGTCAGTGAGCCGTCGGGCCTTCGCCAGCGCAGCAACGCTTCGGCACCGACACAATTGCGGCTGTCGAGATCGAAGATCGGTTGGTACAACACCTGCAGCTCGCCTCGCCGTATGGCTCCGTGTAGCTCGGCGTCCAGCGACTGGCGCTGACGCACCAGTAGAAACACCAGAAAACCGACAATAATGCCCAACACGAGACTGGCAGGAAGAAGCCACCACCACACCGCCGGCACGTGCATGCCGGTGCGCGGTGTGATCAGGACCAATTGGTATTCCGGATTGTCGGTCGGCATGCGGTAAATCAAACGAGTTTGCGTGACTTGCAGTGCGTCGCGGCTTTTGGGGGCCCAGGATTCCGTCGGCGGCCAGACTTGGGCGGCACCCAGGACGGGAATGGCGCGAGTGCCATGGTCCAGCACCACCAGCAAACTGCTACCGGGCGACAAGTCGACCATATCCGTCAAATGCCCGCGAGACGTCGCCACCCGGAAATTGCCCCTGCCAAGCATCAGCGCGGCCCGGTTTTCATCGGGCTCGGTCGTGGTATTCAGCCAGTAGCTGTAGGTGGGGCCTCTGATATCGGGAGGTCGCAGGCGCGAAAGGCCTTCCTGGCGAGGACGGTTGGAGCACAAGCGTGACGCATCGATGTAGGCCGCTTCGTAGACAAAGCGGTAATTGAAACTGACCTGTTGCAAGGTCGCGATCATTTCATCATCGCAGCCTCTCAGTGGCTGGGCTTCCAGGTCGTCGAGGCTTTCGCGCAGCTGCCCGAACAGCTGTTCCAGGCGGGCGAGGAAACGCTCGCCCTGAGCGTTCATTTCCTCGCTTTCGCTCTGTTCGACCTGATGCATCGCTACGAACAGGCTGCCTGCCATCAAAATAGCCGCGCTTAGGGCAGCAGCCAGTATCGCCAAAAACCAGGGGCGATAGAACCAGCTACGGAGTGTCTCTCGAGCTACAGCCATCATAGATATCCGAAGAATTACCAATGAGTTATAGCTGCTGATGGGGAAAAAGCTCTTACCGTCGGACGGGTGCCATTATTTTGTCTGATTCAAGACTTGCAGGAGCGCCGCGGTTTCAGCGTCCGGGGTGCCATCGAAACGGGAGGGGCGGAAATGCATCTGAAAAGCCGCCAGTACCTGACGCGTCGCTACGTCCAGCTCACCGGTTTGTGGCGTGGCATAACCCAGCGTTGCCAGTTGCCCCTGAAACCAGCTGATGCTCGGCAGTTGTGCGGCAAACCGTACTTGCTGGCGCGCAACGGCCTGTTGGTTTGGCCAGATACCAAGGCCTTCGGCGGCCAGGCGTTTCCAGGGAAACAGCGGGCCGGGATCGAGCTTGCGTCCCGGCGCAATGTCGCTGTGGCCGATGATGGCGCGGGGATTGATGTGGTAACGCTTGCTGATGTCCTTGAGCAGGACGATCAACGATTGCACTTGATCTTCGCTGTAGGGGTACCACTGGCGCCCGGTGGGAGTGTCTTTGAAGCCAGGGTTGACGATCTCGATGCCGATGGAGCTGGAGTTCAGCCACGTCCGGCCTTGCCATTCGCTTTCACCCGCATGCCAGGCGCGATAATTTTCATCCATCAGCTTATAGATGGTGGCGCCCTTGTCGTCGCCAATCAGGTAATGACTGCTGACTTCGCCATGGGTCAGCAACTGCAGTGAGCGCTCTAGCGAGGCGTTGGTGTAATGCACCACCACGAACTGGATACGGCTGTCGTAATTGGCCGAAGGATGGCTGGTGTCGATCCGGGGGCCGCTGGCGCAACCGGCCAACAGCAGCGACACAATGAGAGCGAGATATTTCATGGCAAGAGACAGTACACACAAGACAGTAATGCAACAGTGTAACGTACTGCCTTGTGTGCCGACGGCAAATGCTCGGTTTTAAACAAAATGGAACAATTGGCCGTTAGCCGGCCTCCACACGATTGCGCCCGGCGTTTTTCGCACGATACAGCGCCTGATCGGCTCTTTTCAGCGCCATATCGCTATGTTCGCCGGGTTTGAATGCTGTAAGCCCCATCGAAATAGTGATGGTGACTCGCTCACCTTTGAAGTGGAAAGGGCAGGCTTCGATCGCGGCGCGCAAGGTTTCCAGCAGTTTTGCACCGACTGCTGGCACCGTGCCGGGCATCATGAGAACGAACTCCTCGCCGCCAAATCGTGCGATGAAATCAGTCCCGCGCAGTCGCTTGCGCAGCACATTGGCGATGATTTTCAGCACCTTGTCGCCGGCCAGATGGCCATAGTTGTCGTTGATGCTTTTGAAATGATCGAGATCAAGCATGGCCAGCAGCAAGGTATTGCCGTGCCGCTGCCACTGGCCGATTTCGTGCTCCAGGCGTTCGCTCCAGGCGGCGCGATTGGGCAGGCCAGTGAGCGGGTCGATCAAGGCCTTCTGGCGCTGCTCTTCAAGGTGTTCACGGTAACCCAGCGCTTCCTGTTCCATGTGCGCCACCCGTTCGGCCAGGCTGTGTAACCGGGCCGCAACCTCCTGCTCACGCTCGTCGCGTTGTTTCTGGTGATGGTCCATGGTGCCGAGCAGGCCTTCAAGGTGACTCTCCAGTACCTGCTTGAGATCGTCCAGGTCCGCCGCTTCGTGCATGCTGCTTTGCAGGCCATCGACCTGTTCGCGGATTTGCGAATCCATCTGGCGCGCCGCTGAACGGCTGTCCGCGTGGCCTTCGCTGGCGGCCTGCAAGTTACTCTGGAAGGACTCCAGGCGTTCATTGAGTTGCTGTAGATAGACTTCGAATTCGTGTTGACCGCTGTCGTTGATCGCCAGCATCAAGGTCGCCAGATCGTCGAGGATCGGGATCAATTCGTACCAGTTCAAACCGTGTTGAAGGCGATCGCGCATCGCTTCAGCTTGTGGGCGGTGGCGTTCCGGTAACGTCAGGTCCTCGAGAAGACCCAGCAGCGTGTCTTCGATGTGCTTGGCGACGGAGCTATAGGACGGCTCTGGTGAGTCGGGCAAGACGTAGAGGAAGTGCTCTGGTTCAGTGTGTTCCGTATGGGTCAACTCGTCAGGATTGATTGCCGAAGTGGCTGGCGCAAGGACGGGAAGGGCGGGCACTTCCAGGACTTCAATGTCTGACGGCGTGTGTGGTTCTGCAGCGGACGCGCATGGGGTGTCTGGGTGAAGGACGGGCGGGACAAACGCCACCACTTCAGCAGTGACTACCGGTGACGCTTCAGTTTCCAGTGGCTCAGGTGCAGCCGCGTCGGGGAGAGGAGCATGTATTGCCGGCTGCTCGGTTGACTGCGTGTCCTCGTTGGGTGTGGGAACGACGGGCGCGATTTCGGCAGCCGTTTCCACAGGCTGCGCAGCCGGTGTGTGCACGGCTTGAGCAACCACTTGCGGAATGTCCTCATCCGCTTCGCGACCGCCGAACAGTCGCTGCAGAAAACCGGGGCGTTCAGGCTCGGCAGGGTTCTCCAATTGGTTCAAGGCTTTGCCTTGCAGGCCGCTTAGTTCACTGAGCAGTAACGGAATCTCACGGGCCTGACTGACTCTTCCATCGAGCCTTTTGGCAAAGCTCTTGAGCGGTCGACTCACTTCCCGGGGCAGCGGCAATGATTGCAGCTGCGTGACCAGCGCGGTCAGTGCGGCGCTGGTTTGATTGACCCGGGTTGCCCGGCGCTGCTCGGAATCGAGTACGGCTTTTTCCAGGCGCGGCAGCAGGGCGGCCAAACCGGCGTCCATGTCATCGGTACGCACGACTTCGCGCATTTCCTTCATGCATTGGTCGACGGCACGGTCCGTACCTTCTGCCGCCAGCGTGCTACGCACCAGCCCACGGCGCAACAGGTCGAGTCGGGCGTCCCAGCGACGTTCGAGCTTTTCCTGTTGTTCGATGTTTTTAAGGTATTTCTCTTTCCAGCGCTGTGTTTCGTCGCTCATTCATGGGATCCGCGAAGGGCAGGACTCAACGCGGGCAATGCATCGGCCGTGAGCGAACCCGGCAGACGAATTTCTACCGCGACCGGCAGGTGATCGGAAATGGGCTGTGCCAAGACCTCGACCTTTTCAAGGGTCAGCGTGGGGCTTAGCAGAATATGGTCCAGGCAGCGCTGTGGGCGCCAGCTGGGGAAGGTCGCTTCCAGTTGCGGCGCGAGCAGGCCGAGGTCGCGCAACGGGGAGTTTTGCAGCAAGTCGCTGGCATGGGTGTTCATGTCGCCCATCAGCACCTGGTGTTTATAGCCGCCAATCAACTCGCGGATATAGGCCAGTTGCATGCTGCGGGCGCGGGCACCGAGCGCAAGGTGCATCATGACCACCACCAGCGCTTCCGGACCTTCGCCGAAACGTACCAGAATCGCCCCGCGACCCTTGGGCCCCGGCAGCGGATGGTCCTCGATCACCCATGGGCGCAGGCGGCTGAGCACGCCATTGCTGTGCTGGCCGAGGCGTCCGAGATTGCGGTTGAGTTGTTGATACCAGTAAGGAAAGGCGCCGAGTTGGGCCAGGTGTTCGACTTGATTGACGTAGCCTGAGCGCAGACTGCCGCCATCGGCTTCCTGCAAGGCGACCAGATCGAAGTCGCCCAGCAGGTTGCCGATTTTTTGCAGATTGTCGGCACGCCCGGTATGCGGCAACACGTGTTGCCAACCCCGGGTCAGATAATGCCGGTACCGCTCGGTACTGATGCCGACCTGGATATTAAAACTGAGCAAGCGCAGACGACTGTCTGCGGGCAAGCCCGTCGACTCCAGATGATGTTCGTTGACCCGTGGATCATGCAGGCCAACGATGCGTTCAGTACCCCATCGGCGCATGGCAGAGGCAGCCCTTAGTTGGCGGCAGCCTTGTTAGCCGCTCGCTCTTTGTCGACCAGTTTATCGGCCAGTTGCAGGGCTTGCTCGGCACCGCCGGCAGAGCCCACGTCGAAGCGATACTTACCGTTGACGATCATGGTGGGTACGCCAGAAATCTCATACTTCTTGGCCAGCTCTTTGGCCTGAACGATTTTGCCCTTGATGGCGAAGGAGTTGAAGGTGGCTAGGAACTTGTCTTTATCGACGCCCTGAGTGGCCAGGAACTCTGCCATTTCTTCTGGAGTAACCAATTTTTTGTGTTCTTTCTGGATCGCTTCGAAAACGGCAGCGTGAACCTTGTGCTCGACGCCCATGGCTTCAAGGGTCAGGAACATCTGGCCGTGTGCGTCCCAAGGGCCGCCGAACATGGCTGGAATGCGGACGAAGTTGACGTCGGAAGGCAGTTTCTCAACCCATGGATTGATCACTGGTTCAAAAGCGTAGCAGTGTGGGCAGCCATACCAGAACAGCTCGACGACTTCGATCTTGCCAGGCACGGCGACCGGAACCGGATTGGTCAGTTCGACATAAGGGGAGGCGGGGGCTTCGGCGGCTTGGGCAGTCATGCCGAACAGGCTGGCAGCGACGAATGCGGCGCTGATGATCAGATTACGCATGCTTTACTCCTGGACAATTTTAGTCGCCTCGCGCGACCTGTTTTAAGACAGGTCATGGCGGGCGTGAGTTCTGTAGTGTAACGGCAGCGGCCACAAAAAAGGGCGGCCAAAGCCACCCTTTTTATGCTTGCATCGACGGATTAATCGAGCGTTAACGTTGCAGGAGGTGTCCATCGCTCGCAACGCTCGATCAACCGGCCTTAGTGCAGGCCTTGAATGTAACTGGACACTGCCGCGATGTCTTCGTCGCTCAGCTTTTTGGAGATGCTCTGCATCGGCTTGGTGTCGCCATCGTTGGTGCGGCCGGCTTCTTCCTTGCGGAAGTCGGTCAGTTGCTTGGCGATGTATTGAGCGTGTTGGCCGCCCAGGTGCGGGAAGCCGGCAGCTGCGTTGCCTGTGCCATTCGGCGAGTGGCAACCGGTGCAGGCTGGCAGGCCCTTGGCCAGGTCGCCGCCGCGGAACAGTGCTTCACCGCGAGAAACGACTTTCGGGTCGGCGGCGCCAACGCTGCCTTTCTGGCTGGCGAAGTAGGCGGCGATATCGGCCAGGTCCTGGTCGCTCAGGTTGGTCAGCAGGCCGGTCATTTCCAGAACGGTGCGCTTGCCCGACTTGATGTCGTGCAGTTGCTTGGTCAGGTAGCGTTCACCTTGCCCGGCCAGTTTTGGAAAGTTAGGCGCCATGCTGTTGCCATCCGGGCCGTGGCAGGCGCCACAGACGGCGGCTTTTGCCTGGCCGGCTTTTGCGTCACCGGGCTGTACTGCACCATCTGCAGCATGGGCAATGCCAGAGATCCCCACGGTCAACAGCAGACTCACGATCAGTTTGTTCATCAGCTAATCCAACTACGGCTAAGGGTTAAAGAGTTATGGACCGGGATCACTCGCTCATCCACTGGATGATGGCCTGGTAATCCTCGGCACTGCAGTCCATGCACAAACCACGCGGCGGCATCGCCTTGAAACCCTGGGTCACGTGTTGCACCAGCGTCTCCATACCTTTCGCCAACCTCGGCGTCCAAGCTTCCTGATCGCCTTTTTGGGGCGCCATGGGTAGTTGGCCAGAATGACAGGCACCACAAACACGGTTGTACACAGCTTCCGGATCCTGTGTAGCCTGAGCGCTGTAAAGCGGTATCAAGACACCGGCAGCTAGCAGCCATTTCGTCATAAAACGACCTTTTCAGGGTTGAGAGCGTGCTGCGTTCTAGTGCGCAATCATGGTCAATCGCTCTCGTGAACTTCATCCTTCGCTGGGACAAAGCGCACACAAAATCTGCGGCATTATATACTGGCGTCACTGAAACGGAAACGACACCGCTTGCCGCGTCCATTCCCGGCGCCGCCCACATCGGAAATCCCATGCAACTCAAGAATCCCATCCTCGGCCTGTGCCAACAGTCCACCTTCATGCTCAGCGCTGCCAAAGTCGATCAATGCCCGGACGATGAAGGCTTTGAAGTGGCCTTTGCGGGCCGTTCCAACGCCGGCAAGTCCAGCGCGTTGAACACGCTGACGCACGCCAGTCTTGCGCGAACCTCGAAAACTCCGGGGCGCACGCAGCTCTTGAACTTCTTCAAGCTAGACGATGATCGTCGTCTGGTCGACCTGCCGGGTTACGGTTATGCAAAGTACCTATCCCGTTGAAGCTGCACTGGCAGCGTCACCTGGAAGCATATCTGGGTGGTCGCGAGAGTTTGAAAGGTCTGATTTTGATGATGGACATTCGTCATCCAATGACCGACTTCGACTTGTTGATGCTCGATTGGGCCGTCGCCAGCGGTATGCCAATGCACATTTTGCTGACCAAAGCCGACAAACTGACTTACGGAGCGGCAAAAAACGTCCTGCTCAAAGTGCAGGCAGATATCCGTAAGGGCTGGGGGGATGCGGTCAGTATTCAGCTTTTTTCCGCGCCAAAACGTCTGGGCCTGGAAGACGCCTACACTGTATTGGCAGGCTGGATGGAGCTGGCGGACAAGGGTTCCGAGGCCGCTGAATAAGGCTTTTAAGCAAATTCAGGGCAAAAAAAACCCCGGACTTCTATGGGGAGGGGGAAGTTCCGGGGTCCAAGTTCCGGACCGCTAGGGCGGGGTCCAGATATCTGCCAACACTTAACACAACATAGGAGCATCGAAGGGCTTCACCAGCCATTCAGTTACTCTGAGTGGTGGTTGATGGATAAGTTCCGAAGAAGTTCCAAACCCATTGGAAATAAGCCCCAGCATTTTTCGAAATAAGGCTCTTGGCCTTTGTCTGCCGCGGCACTATGCCGCAGCAGAAAGCGCCTTTCAGACGGCTCAGTGAGCCTCATCCCAGTTATTTCCGACCCCAACCTCTACCAGCAGCGGCACATCCAGCTTCGCAGCGTCGCTCATGTGGATGCGAATTTCCTCACGCACCTGATCGACCAGATCTTCACGCACCTCCAGCACCAATTCATCGTGCACCTGCAAAATGACTTTGGCGTCGAGGCCTGACGAGGTCAGCCAGTTGTCCACGGCTACCATGGCTTTCTTGATGATGTCGGCCGCCGTGCCTTGCATCGGGGCATTGATCGCCGTGCGTTCGGCGCCTTTGCGCAGGGCCGGGTTTTTCGCGTTGATTTCTGGCAGGTACAGACGACGACCGAAGATCGTCTCCACGAAACCTTGCTCGGCCGCCTGGGCGCGAGTGCGTTCCATGTATTGCAGCACGCCTGGGTAACGGGCGAAGTAGCGATCGATGTACGCCTGAGACTGTTTGCGATCTACACCGATCTGCTTGGCCAGGCCAAACGCGCTCATGCCGTAGATCAAGCCGAAGTTGATCGCCTTGGCGCTGCGACGTTGATCAGTGGTCACGTCCGCCAGTTCAACGCCGAAGACTTCGGCCGCGGTGGCCTTGTGCACGTCCAGATTATTGCGGAAGGCATGCAGCAGGCCTTCGT
Source organism: Pseudomonas sp. S2_F03 (assembly GCF_054668335.1). Lineage (NCBI taxonomy): Bacteria > Pseudomonadati > Pseudomonadota > Gammaproteobacteria > Pseudomonadales > Pseudomonadaceae > Pseudomonas > Pseudomonas sp. S2_F03. The sequence continues at coordinate 3,061,457 of NZ_CP162759.1, forward strand.
CTTTGGCCAGGTGGGCCATGATTCGCAGTTCGATCTGCGAATAGTCCGCCGCCAGTAGCTTGTAGCCGGTTGGTGCAACAAACGCCTGACGAATTCGACGCCCTTCGGCGGTACGGATCGGAATGTTTTGCAGGTTGGGATCGCTGGACGACAAGCGCCCGGTCGCGGCCACGGCCTGGTGATAGGAGGTGTGAATCCGCCCTGTGCGCGGGTTGATCTGCTCCGGCAGACGATCGGTGTAGGTGCTTTTCAGCTTGCTCATCGAGCGGTATTGCATCAGCACTTTGGGCAGCGGGAAATCCTGCTCGGCCAGTTCTGCCAATACGGCTTCGGCGGTGGAGGCCTGGCCCTTGGCCGTTTTACTGAGGACCGGCAGGCCGAGTTTTTCGTACAGGATCACGCCCAATTGCTTCGGTGAACCGAGGTTGAATTCCTCGCCGGCGATGGCAAACGCCTCACGCTCGAGAGCGACCATTTTCTCGCCCAGTTCAACACTCTGGATACCCAGCAGGTTGGCGTCGACCAGCGCGCCCTGGCGCTCGATGCGTGCCAGCACGGGCACCAGCGGCATTTCGATTTCGCTCAGGACTTTGCTCAGGCTCGGGATGGCATTGAGTTTTTCTTGCAGGGTTTGATGCAGGCGCAGCGTCACATCAGCGTCTTCGGCGGCGTAAGGGCCGGCCAGTTCCAGAGAGATCTGGTCAAACGTCAGCTGCTTGGCACCTTTGCCAGCGATGTCCTGAAAACTGGTGGTGGTGTGATTCAGGTACTTGAGCGCCAGGCTGTCCATGTCGTGACGGGTCGCCGTGGAGTCCAGTACGTAGGATTCGAGCATGGTGTCGAACGCGATGCCCCGCACGGTAATGCCACAGTCCTGATCGCCGCCGATGGCGCAGTTGGCGAGGATGTTCATGTCGAACTTGGCGTGCTGGCCAACCTTAAGCTTGTTCGGGTCTTCCAGTATCGGTTTCAGCGCGCGAAGCACGGTGTCGCGGTCCAGTTGATCCGGCACACCCATGTAGGAGTGGGTCAACGGAATGTAGGCCGCTTCGTTGGCTTGTACCGCGAACGACAGGCCAACCAGTTGCGCCTGCTGCGCATCGATGCCGGTGGTTTCGGTGTCGAAGGCGATCAGCTTGGCGTCGTTGAGCTTCTTCAGCCACAGGTCGAAATCCGCCTGGGTGAGGATCGTCGTGTATTTGAGTTCTGTCTCGGCGGCAACTTCTTCAGCCACCGGAGCGGTGACTTCCTGCCCGGAACGCTTGGCGTCGCGCTGGTTGTCTTCGAACCAGCTCTTGAACTCCAGCAGGGTGTAGAGCTCGGCGAGTTTGTCGTGATCCGGTTTGCCCATTTGCAGGTCATCAAGGCCGATGTCCAGCGGTACGTCGATCTTGATGGTTGCCAGTTGATAGGAGAGAAACGCCATCTCCTTGTGTTCTTCGAGCTTGGCCGGCAGGGTTTTGGCCCCGCGAATCGGTAGGGTCGGGACGATATCGAGCTGCGCATACAGCTCGGTCAGGCCGCCATTCACGCCCACCAACAGGCCGGAAGCGGTCTTCGGGCCAATACCCGGAACGCCCGGGATGTTGTCGGAAGAGTCGCCCATCAATGCCAGGTAATCGATGATCTGCTCGGGAGCGACGCCGAATTTCTCCTTCACGCCCTCCACGTCCATGCTGCTACCGGTCATGGTATTGACCAAGGTAATGTGGCCATCGACCAGTTGCGCCATGTCCTTGTCGCCGGTGGAGATGATCACCGGGCGATCGGCCGCTGCGCTGCTGCGCGCCAGGGTGCCGATCACGTCATCGGCCTCGACGCCTTCGACGCACAACAGTGGGAAGCCCAGGGCGATCACGCTCTGGTGCAGCGGCTCGATTTGCACGCGCATGTCGTCGGGCATGCTTGGACGATTAGCCTTGTATTCGGCGTACATGTCATCGCGAAACGTCCCACCCTTGGCATCGAACACCACGGCGAACGGACTGTCCGGGTATTGCTTGCGCAGGCTCTTGAGCATGTTCAATACGCCCTTGACCGCTCCGGTCGGCAGGCCTTTGGACGTGGTCAGCGGTGGCAGCGCGTGAAAGGCGCGGTACAGGTAAGAAGAACCGTCCACCAGGACGAGGGGGGCTTGGCTCATGAGCAGGATCAACCTTTTCGGCGGGTCCGGCGCTAGAATAGCGGGACCGTTGACGACAAAGGGACAAGGTTATCATGCGCACACTAAATCGCCTGTTGCTGGCTGGCTTGTTTGCAATCACACCGATAGCCGTCATGGCGGCGGACGATGCGCCGACACCGGAACCGGAAGTGACCATCCACACGGAAGGGGACAAGGTCATCCAGGAGTACCGTCAAAACGGTTTCCTGTACGCGATCAAGGTCACGCCGAAGGGCGCGCCGCCGTATTTTCTGGTACGCGCCGATGGAACAGATGCAAACTTCATCCGCTCGGATCAGCCGGATATGCTGATTCCGTCGTGGAAAATCTTTGAGTGGAAGTAGTTTCTTAATTTCAATCGGCGCTGGCTCACGAGCGGCGCCCGTACTGGCAGTTTAAACATGTCTGTGTTCACCCCCCTGGCTCGGCCCGAGCTGGAAGCTTTTCTCGCCCCTTATGGCCTCGGCCGCCTGCTTGATTTCCAGGGGATTGCTGCCGGTAGCGAAAACACCAATTTCTTTATCAGCCTGGAGCAGGGCGAGTTCGTCCTGACCCTGGTCGAGCGCGGTCCGGTTGATGAAATGCCGTTTTTCATCGAACTGCTCGACGTTCTGCATGAAGCTGATTTGCCGGTGCCTTACGCGCTGCGTACCACCGACGGCATTGCCTTGCGTGAATTGGCTGGCAAGCCTGCGCTGCTGCAGCCGCGCCTGGCGGGCAAGCACATCAAGCAAGCCAACGCACAACATTGCGCGCAGGTCGGTGAACTGCTCGGCCATCTGCACCTGGCCACCCAGGCCAACATGATCAAGCGCAAAACCGATCGTGGCCTGGACTGGATGCTGGAGGAGGGCACGCAGTTTCTCTCTCATCTGGATGCCGAACAGCGTGAACTGCTGCAGCGGGCGCTGGACGAAATCACACAGCAGAAAGAGAAAATTCTGGCACTGCCGCGGGCCAATATCCACGCAGACCTGTTCCGCGACAACGCGATGTTCGAAGGCACGCACCTGACCGGGTTGATCGACTTCTACAACGCTTGTTCCGGGCCGATGCTCTACGACGTGGCGATTGCCTTGAACGACTGGTGTTCCGATGAGGGCGGTTTGATCGACGGGCCAAGGGCGAGGGCATTGCTGGGGGCTTATGCGGCGTTGCGCCCGTTTACAGCGGCCGAGGCCGAGTTGTGGCCGACGATGCTGCGCGTGGCGTGCGTGCGGTTCTGGTTGTCACGGTTGATTGCCGCAGAGTCTTTCGCCGGGCAGGACGTGCTGATTCACGATCCTATGGAGTTTCAATTGCGCTTGGCGCAGCGGCAGAAAGTCAGCACACCGCTTCCTTTCGCCCTTTAAAAGCTTCGCGAGCAAGCCCGCTCCCACATTGGAACTGCGCCAGCCACAGAATTTGTGTGCACAGGAGATCCAATGTGAGAGCGGGCTTGCTCGCGAATGGGGGCGACACAAATGTCCGGGTTACAACGACTCCAGGCACCCCGCCAAATCATTCCCCAACTTCTCCAGCACCTGCTCATATCCTTGTGCAGTCGCGGGTGTGTATCCGCCCAGCGCCTCCAGTTCCGCCAGTTTCACTGGCAAACCGGCCACCAACGTTTCCGCCAGGCGCGGACGCAACGGCGGTTCACTGAACACGCAAGTCTTGCCGACTTCCTGCAATCGCGCGCGCATTGTCGCGACGTGCTGGGCGCCCGGCTGTACTTCGGCAGCGACGCTGAATACGCCAGTGTGCTTGAGGCCGTAAGCGTCTTCGAAGTAGTCGAACGCTTCATGGAATACGAAATACGGCTTGCCCGCGATCCCCGCCAGTCGCGCCTTCAAGCGCAGGTCCAGCGCATCCAGTCGCTCGTCGAACGCTTTCAGGTTGCTTTGATAACGCGCCGCATTGGCCGGATCGGCAGCACTCAGGTCGGCGGACATTTTTGAGGCGATCACGCGAGCATTGACCGGTGATAACCACAAATGCGCATCCAGCGTGCCCGGGCGGTGATCGTGGTCATGTTCGTCGGCATCTTCGGCGTGAGATTGACTATCTTCGGCGAAATGTCGAAGTTTAAGCCCAGGCAAATCCTGCACGGCGACGCTCGGCAGCGTACGACCGTTAAGCACGCGCGGCAGGAAGCCTTCCATGTCCGGCCCGATCCAGTAAAGCAGATCGACCGATTGCACCTTCCGTACGTCGGAAGGACGCAAGGCATAGTTGTGCGGCGAAGCCCCTGGCGGTAGCAACACTTCCGGAATCGCCACGCCATCCTGCACCGCAGCGGCAATCAGCTGCAGGGGTTTGATGCTGGTGAGGACTTTGACCTCGGCGTGCGCCGAACCGATCAGCAAAAAACTTGCGACAAATGCGACAAAGATAGAAAAAAGTCGGGACACGATGACCACTCGAAGAGGCGAGAACGGGTAACATAATAACGTCTCTCACAAAACTCGTCGCCGCTCATGCCTAAAACACCGATTGCCAGCCGTCCCCACGACCACTCTCATTGCGTGCATAGCGCATTGTCTGAGGCCGATGCCTTGTGCGCTCGTCAGGGATTGCGCCTGACCGCGTTGCGCCGCCGGGTGCTGGAACTGGTGTGGCAAAGCCACAAGCCGCTGGGTGCGTACGACATTCTCGCGGTGCTCAGTGAGCAGGACGGCCGTCGTGCCGCGCCGCCGACCGTGTATCGCGCGCTGGATTTTCTCCTGGACAACGGCCTCGTACACCGCATCTCCTCGCTGAACGCCTTCGTCGGCTGCAATCATCCGGGGCACGCTCACCAAGGGCAGTTCCTGATTTGCCGCGAATGCCACGCCGCCATTGAACTCGAACAGCAGTCCATCAGTGACGCCATCATTGGTAGCGCCAAGGATGTTGGATTTATTGTCGAAGGCCAGACCGTAGAAGTGGTCGGCCTCTGCTCGGGCTGCCAGGGGGCTTGATGAGCAATGCGCTGATCCGTCTTAAGCAAGTTGCCGTCACGTTTGCCGGGCAACCTGTGCTGGATAACATCGAGCTGAGTGTCGAGCCAGGGCAGATCGTCACCCTGATCGGCCCTAACGGTGCCGGCAAGACTACGCTGGTGCGCGCGGTGCTCGGCCTGTTGAAACCGGACAGTGGCAGTGTCTGGCGCAAGCCGAAACTGCGCGTTGGCTACATGCCGCAAAAACTTCATGTCGACCCGACGCTGCCGCTTTCAGTGCTGCGCTTCTTGCGCCTTGTACCGGGCGTGGATCGTGCCATGGCCTTGGCGGCACTGCAGGAAGTCGGCGCCGAGCAGGTCATTGACAGTCCGGTGCAAAGCGTTTCCGGCGGTGAAATGCAGCGCGTGCTGCTGGCCCGAGCCCTGTTGCGCGAGCCGGAATTGCTGGTGCTCGACGAACCGGTGCAAGGTGTCGACGTCGCTGGCCAGGCCGAACTCTATAGCCTGATCACGCGACTGCGCGACCGTCATGGCTGCGGTGTGTTGATGGTTTCCCACGATTTGCACCTGGTAATGAGCACCACCGACCAAGTGGTTTGCCTCAATCGCCACGTCTGCTGCTCCGGCCATCCTGAACAAGTCAGTGGTGATCCGGCGTTCGTCGAGCTGTTCGGCAAGAACGCACAAAGCCTGGCGATTTATCACCACCACCACGACCACGCCCATGATCTGCATGGCTCAGTGGTCACCGCCGCTTCGGCAGCCCAACCCCACGTTCATGGAGATAGCTGCAAGCATGGCTGATTTTCTGCTCTACGCCCTGCTTGCAGGTTTGGCCTTGGCACTGGTGGCGGGCCCGCTGGGTTCGTTCGTGGTCTGGCGGCGCATGGCCTATTTCGGCGACACCTTGTCACATGCCGCTCTGCTGGGCGTAGCGCTGGGCTTTCTGCTGGATGTCAGCCCGGCCGTTGCGGTCACCGTCGGCTGTCTGCTACTGGCGGTGTTGCTGGTGACGTTGCAACAACGCCAGCCGCTGGCGTCTGACACGCTTTTGGGAATACTCGCACCGAGCACCCTCTCTTTGGGCCTGGTGGTACTAAGCTTCATGCACGAAGTGCGGATCGACCTGATGGCGTATCTGTTCGGCGACTTGCTGGCGATCAGCCCGACCGATCTGGCCTGGATCCTTGGCGGCAGCGCAGCCGTGTTGGCCCTGTTGGTGACGTTGTGGCGGCCGTTGCTGGCAATCACGGTGCATGAAGAACTGGCCAAGGTCGAAGGTTTGCCAGTGGCCTCGCTACGATTGGCCCTGATGCTGCTGATCGCCGTGGTGATCGCGGTGGCGATGAAAATCGTCGGCGTTTTGCTGATTACGTCGCTGTTGATCATCCCGGCGGCTGCGGCACAACGTCACGCCCGGTCGCCGGAGCAGATGGCACTGGGCGCGAGCCTGCTGGGCATGCTCGCGGTCTGTGGCGGGCTGGCGCTGTCGTGGTTCAAGGACACACCGGCAGGCCCATCGATTGTTGTGACGGCTGCCGCACTGTTTCTGCTGAGTTTTGTCCTGCCCCGTCGAGGGGTGTAGACTTGCTCGTTTTTTGCGCAAATAGAGAGTCGCAGGAATGAAGTCGTTCGCCTCCCGTTATCTGCTCCTTGTCGCATTTTCTTTGCTGCTGGGTGCCTGCCAAAGCACGCCACCGGCGGCCCAAGGGGCCACTGATGCGCGGGCTACGGCCATCGCGCAGCTGGAACAAAACATCGCCAGTGATGAATTGGCCACCGCCGAAGACCAGCTGGCGACGTTGCAAGCCGAATCGCCCAACGATCCGTCCCTTGAGCCCTACCAGCGACAACTGGCCGAGGCTTATCTTCGTCGCAGCCAGATCGTGCTGCAAAAAGGCGACGTGAATGCCGCCGCCACCGCTCTGAGCCGTGCCCGTGCCCTGATGCCCAAGGCGCCAGCGCTGACCGGTGGAGTCAACGGCGCAATCACTCAGGCCCGCAAGGCTGAGCTGGATAAAGCCGAAGCGGCTCTCAAGGCTGCCGAAGCCCAGCCAAAGGCCAAAGTCATCGATCCGACGGCTGAAAGCACCACGGTTGCGTTGAATATCTCCGATATGAGCCAGTTACGTCGCCAACTGGATGCTATTGCCGCCGATGTGGTGCATTTTCAATGCGATGTGAGCATTCAGGCGCCGCGCACCGATGATTACCCCTGGCTGGCCACACTGCTGACCAAACGAGTGAAGAAACTGGATTCGGACTTCGATTTGAAACTGGAAAAACAGATCATGCGTAACATTCCGGCGCAAATGGTCTTGAGCCCTCGTAAACTTTAGAAGCTTCGCGAGCAAGCCCGCTCCCACAGGATGATCATCGCTGATCTATGTGGGAGCGAGCCTCCCTGTAACACAAGTCTTCAGGCCGGAATTCCCTTGGCCTTAGGCTCTCGATCCCACACCCGATGCTGCCCGATTGCCGCAAAAAACGGCTTGATCAGCTTGGCGTCCGTCCCGACGACCAACCCCGCATCAACCTCCAGCTTCAAGACATCCAGCAACTGTTTGGCCTCGCCTTGCAGAGCGATCGCCTTCAGGTGCTTGTACGCCTCCAGCAGGTAATGCAGCGCCACGCCATCGCTGCTCAATGCCTTGACCGACGTCGCGCCACCGGGCACGAACACTGCGTCGAACGCCACTGAAGGCAGGCCTTCCATCGAAGCATCCACCGGCAATGTTTTGCCATCGGCGGTGCTCACCGGGGCTGAGCTTGGGCCGAGCAATTTGGCGTGCGCCCCTTCCGCTTTCAATGCCCTCTTCATCGCTTCAATGGCTGCACCATCGACGCCATTTGCTGCGAGTATCGCCACTTTCCGGGTTTTTATATGCCCCGGCAGGAGGTTGGCCTGGCTCAATGCCGGCGAGCGCTCCAGGGTGATTTTCGGCACGTCGACGGTCCCGGTCTTCGGCGCTGGCAGCCCTAGATTGGCGGCTACTCGCCTGGCCAGTTCCAGATCGATATTGGCCAGGATTTCATTCACCTCCCGCGCCCGGATGACCTCCCGCTCCACCTTGCCGAGTTCAAAGCTGTAAGCCGCAATGATGTGTTCTTGTTCGTGCTTGCTCATGCTGTGAAAGAACAGGCGCGCCTGGGAGAAGTGGTCGCTGAACGACTCGCTGCGCTGACGGATTTTGTTGGCGTCGATGCGTTCCGGGTAACTCTCGAAACCGCCATTCTGCGCGCTGGGCGGCGTTTCCTTGGGCCAGCCGCCGTCGATGGAGTTGGGTTCATAAGCAGCGCGGCCCTTATCGATGGTGCTGCGGTGTTGAGCATCCCGTTGACCGTTGTGGAACGGGGCCACCGGCCGATTGATCGGAATCTCATGAAAGTTCGGCCCGCCGAGTCGGCTGATTTGCGTGTCGGTGTAGGAAAACAGCCGACCTTGCAGCAACGGATCGTTGGAGAAATCGATCCCCGGTACGATATGGCCCGGGCAGAACGCGACCTGTTCGGTCTCGGCGAAGAAGTTGTCCGGGTTGCGGTTGAGTACCATCTTGCCCAACGGCGTAATCGGCACCAGTTCCTCTGGAATCAGCTTGGTCGGATCAAGAATGTCGAAGTCAAAACTGTGCTCGTTTTCCTCTTCGATGATCTGCACACCCAATTCCCACTCTGGGTAATCGCCCCTCTCGATGGCTTCCCAGAGGTCGCGACGATGGTAATCGGTGTCTTTGCCGGCAAGCTTTTGCGCCTCATCCCACACCAGCGAGCAGGTGCCGGCGGTGGGGCGCCAGTGAAATTTGACGAAGCGCGATTTGCCTTCGGCGTTGATCATCCGGAACGTGTGAACACCGAAGCCTTGCATGCTGCGCAGGCTTTTCGGGATCGCCCGGTCGGACATGGCCCAGATCACCATGTGCGCCGACTCCGGCACCAGGGAGACGAAGTCCCAGAACGTGTCATGTGCCGAGCCGCCCGTAGGCATTTCGTTGTGTGGCTCGGGTTTTACCGCATGCACGAAGTCAGGAAACTTGATCGCGTCCTGTATGAAAAACACCGGCATGTTGTTGCCCACCAGGTCGAAGTTGCCTTCTTCGGTGAAGAACTTCACGGCGAAACCTCGAACATCGCGCACCGTATCGCCTGACCCTCGAGGGCCTTGCACCGTGGAAAAACGCACGAAGACCGGGGTTTTCTGGCTTGGATCTTGTAGGAAGCGGGCTTTGGTCAATACCGAATGGTTTTCGTATGCCTGGAAGTAACCATGCGCGCCGGTTCCGCGAGCATGGACGATGCGTTCGGGAATGCGTTCATGGTCAAAGTGCGTGATTTTCTCACGCATGATGAAGTCTTCCAGCAGCGAAGGCCCGCGGGCGCCGGCTTTCAGGGTGTTCTGGTTGTCCGATACCTTCACGCCCTGATTGGTGCGCAGGGCCTGGTCGGTGGCGTCGGAGCGAAATTTTTCCAGGCTGTCGAGCTTGGCATTGGTGTTGCCCCGGTCCGGGGCATCGGTACCGGCCATTGCGCTTTTGTTTGCGGCAGGCTTCTTGATGCTCATCAGGCTAAACTCCTCGTTCGATTCCCGCCGAAGCCAGGACTCTGTGCATTCCCCAGGCACGGCACCGGGGGCGTTTTCGAGTTGCCTTATTAGTGACTGATGGGGTTTTTAGCCGTTCCTTTTTTATGACCTTTGATCGCGTTATTGCCAAATCGAAGGATGAATGCGGAATAAATGCTAATAACCTCTATACGGACAGGCTAAAATGCGCGCCCGGCTAACCGCTGATCCTTTTTCTAACGCGCCCCACAAGGTTCGCTACGTGATCGAGTTTCAAAACGTCCACAAAACCTACCGCGTCGCCGGTAAGGATATTCCCGCCCTGCATCCGACCAGTCTGACGATTGAGAACGGTCAGGTTTTCGGCCTGATCGGTCATTCCGGTGCGGGAAAAAGTACCCTGCTGCGTCTGATCAATCGCCTGGAGAACTCCAGTGGCGGCAAGATCATCGTCGACGGCGAAGAAGTCACCGCGCTGGATGCCAACAGCCTGCGACGCTTCCGTCAGCAAGTCGGGATGATTTTCCAGCACTTCAACCTGCTGGCGTCCAAGACAGTGGCCGACAATGTCGCGTTGCCGTTGACCCTGGCCGGCGAACTGTCGCGCAGCGAGATCGACCTGCGGGTGGCCGAATTGCTGGCGCGGGTGGGTTTGTCCGACCACGCCAAAAAGTACCCGGCTCAGTTGTCCGGTGGCCAGAAGCAGCGCGTCGGCATTGCCCGTGCCCTGGCGACCAAGCCGAAAATCCTGCTGTGCGATGAAGCCACCAGCGCCCTGGACCCACAGACCACGGCGTCGGTCCTGCAGTTGCTGGCCGAGATCAACCGCGAGCTGAAGCTGACCATCGTGTTGATCACTCACGAGATGGACGTGATTCGCCGAGTCTGCGACCAGGTCGCGGTGATGGACGCCGGTGTGATCGTCGAGCAAGGTTCGGTGGCCGAGGTGTTCCTGCATCCGAAGCACCCAACCACCAAGCGTTTTGTGCAAGAAGACGAGCAGATCGACGAAAGCGAGCAGCGCGACGACTTCGCTCATGTGCCGGGCCGCATCGTACGCCTGACCTTCCAGGGCGAAGCGACCTACGCGCCACTGCTGGGCACCGTCGCCCGCGAAACGGGTGTGGACTACAGCATCCTGGCCGGTCGTATCGACCGCATCAAAGACATCCCCTACGGGCAACTGACCCTGGCCGTCACCGGTGGCGACATGGAGGCGGCGTTTGCCCGCTTCACCGCGGCTGACGTTCACATGGAGGTGCTGCGCTGATGGAAGTCCTGACAAGTTTCTTCGTTAATATCGATTGGTACGAAATCTGGCTGGCCACCGGCGACACGCTGATGATGCTCGGCGGTTCCTTACTGTTCACTGTATTGCTCGGCTTGCCGCTGGGCGTGCTGCTGTTCTTGTGCAGCCCGCGCCAGTTGCTGGAAGCCAAAGGCGTCTACGCGATACTGTCGCTGATGGTGAACGTGCTGCGTTCGCTGCCCTTCATCATTCTGCTGATCGTGATGATCCCGTTCACCGTGTTGATAACCGGCACATCGCTGGGCGTCGCGGGTGCGATCCCACCGCTGGTGGTGGGCGCCACGCCGTTCTTTGCGCGACTGGTGGAAACCGCATTGCGTGAAGTGGATCGCGGCATCATCGAAGCCACCCAGGCCATGGGCGCGACGACGCGTCAGATCATCACCAATGCCTTGCTGCCAGAAGCCCGTCCCGGCATCTTCGCCGCAATTACGGTGACAGCGATTACGCTGGTGTCCTATACGGCAATGGCCGGTGTAGTCGGCGCTGGTGGCCTGGGCGACCTGGCGATCCGTTTTGGTTATCAGCGTTTCCAGCCCGACGTGATGGTTGTGACGGTGTTGCTGCTGCTGGTGCTGGTTCAGGTGCTGCAAACCTTTGGCGACAAGTTGGTTGTCCATTTTTCCAGAAAATAAAGAATTCTCGTCAATAACAAATGAGCCGGCCATTCGCTGGCCGGCGCCAGACGGGCGCCTTATATGGAGTTAGCTGAATGAAAAAACTACTCGTCGCGTTCGCTGCTGTTGCGGCCTTCTCCGCCCACGCAGACACCCTGACTGTCGCTGCCACCCCGGTCCCGCACGCAGAAATCCTCGAATTCGTGAAGCCGGCCCTGGCCAAAGAAGGCGTGGACCTGAAGGTCAAAGTCTTCACCGACTACATTCAGCCGAACGTGCAGGTAGCGGAAAAACGTCTGGACGCCAACTTCTTCCAGCACCAGCCGTACCTCGATGAGTTCAACAAGGCCAAGGGCACCAACCTGGTTTCCGTGGTCGGTGTGCACCTGGAGCCGCTGGGCGCGTACTCCAGCAAGTACAAAACCCTCGCCGAGGTGCCGGGTGGTGCCAACGTGGTGATCCCGAATGACGCCACCAATGGCGGCCGTGCGCTGTTGCTGTTGGAGAAGGCTGGCCTGATCAAGTTGAAGGACTCGAACAACATCCTGTCGACCGTGAAGGACATCACCGAGAACTCCAAGGACCTGAAATTCCGTGAACTGGAAGCCGCGACCATCCCACGCGTGCTGACCCAGGTCGACCTGGCGCTGATCAACACCAACTACGCGCTGGAAGCCAAGCTCGATCCAGCCAAGGACGCGCTGGTCATCGAAGGCAGCGACTCGCCGTACGTGAACATCCTCGTGGCCCGTCCGGACGACAAGGACAGCGACGCGATGAAGAAACTGGTTGCCGCGCTGCACAGCCCGGAAGTCAAAGCCTTCATCCTCGAGAAGTACAAAGGCGCGGTAGTGCCGGCGTTCTGATTGTCTGAACGCAACGAAAAAGGGGACGCCATGTGCGTTCCCTTTTTTTTGTGCCAAAACACCGCTCCCTGTAGGAGCACGGCTTGCCGGCGATGGCATCCTTGAGACCGCCATCGCCGGCAAGCCGTGCTCCTACAGAAAAGCGTGGTGATTATTTGCGGTTAAGCATCACCGGCAACTGCGCCACCAGCTTCGCATTGTTCAGCGGCGCCCGAATAAACCCTCGTTGTGTGCCATCCGGGCCGATTACCGCCAGGTTGCCACTGTGATCAACCGTGTAGTTCGGCTTGCTGGTGTCGGCCGGAATAAACGGAATGCTCACGGCATTGGCCAGCTTCTGAATGTCATCCACCGAGGAAGCGGTCAGGCCTTTGAACTGTGGATCGAAGTAGCCCAGGTACTGCTTGAGCTGAGGCGGGGTATCGCGGTTCGGGTCGACGCTGACCAGGATGATCTGCAGTTTGGCCACCGCCTCGGGTGGCAGCTCGCTTTTGATCTGACGCAACTGGGCGAGGGTGGTCGGGCAGATATCCGGGCAGAAGGTGTAGCCGAAGAACAGCAGGCTCCATTTGTCTTTCAGCTGATTGACCGTCACTGGATTGCCGTCCTGATCGGTCATTTTCACGTCAGGCAAGTTGCGACTTTGCGGCAGCAGGATGATCCCCGCGTCGATCAGTGCCGTCGGGTCGCCCTGACCTTTACCAGACAGCACTTTGTTGATGGTCAGGCCCAGAACCAGTGCGATCAGGGCGACGAGAATGAAGACGGTTTTCTGGGTTCGAGTCATAGGTTCAACAGTAAGTAGTGGTCTACGAGCAGCGCGATAAACAGCAGGAACAAGTAGTAAATAGAATACTTGAACGTGTTGATCGCCGCGTGCGGCCGGGTGCCACGGTACAACACCACGGCCCATTGCAGAAACCTTGCGCCCAGCACCACGGCGCAAACCAGGTAGAGCAGGCCGCTCATGTGGATCACGTAGGGCATCAGGCTGACGGCCAGCAACGCAAAGGTATAAAGCAGGATGTGCACCTTGGTGTAGTGCTCGCCATGGGTGACCGGCAGCATTGGAATGTCGGCCTTGGCGTATTCCTCTTTGCGGTGAATCGCCAGCGCCCAGAAGTGCGGCGGGGTCCAGGCGAAAATGATCAGCACCAGCAGCAGCGGTTCGGCGCTGACGTGTCCGGTGGCAGCGGTCCAGCCAAGCAGCGGCGGGGCAGCCCCGGCCAGGCCGCCGATGACGATGTTCTGCGGGGTCGCACGTTTCAGGAAACCGGTGTAGACCACTGCATACCCGAGCAGCGATGCGAGGGTCAGCCAGGCGGTCAGCGGATTGGTGAACGCCAGCAACAAGGCCTGACCCAGCACGGCCAGCACCAGGGCAAACGTCAGCGCAGAGGCCGGTGACACCCGGCCTTGCGCCAACGGACGTTTGTGCGTGCGGGCCATGATCGTATCGATGCGCCGGTCCACCACATGGTTGACGGCCGCGGCGCCACCGGCACACAAGGCGATCCCCAGATTGCCGAACACCAGCACCGTCCATGGCACCCCGGCACGGGTCGCGAGGAACATGCCGACCAGCGAGGTGATGAGCATCAGCACCACCACTTTCGGCTTGGTCAGCTCCAGGTAGTCACGCCAGATCGCCTGACTGTGACGTTCGCCGATCAATGTCGCCATGGCATCTCTCCTTTTATTGTTATGGGCCCGGCTGAGTGTTTACGCGGGCTGAAGTGCCAACGCGCGAGGGATTGCTGCTTGACCCGAACCAGACTGGTCCGTGCGTGATAATTGACCAGCACCATCGTCAGCAGGAGTGCCGCGCCGCCCGCGTTGTGGGCGACGGCCACCGGTAGCGGCAGATGGAACAGCACGTTGCTGATTCCAAGGGTGATTTGTGCAGTGAGTGCGATCAGCACCATCCCTGCAAGACGCGTCATGCCGACGGCTTTCAGTTGCCAGGCGAGCCCGAGCAGCACCAGCGTGACCAGCAACGCGCCAATTCGGTGGGTCAGATGAATCGCGGTACGGGCATCGCTGTCCAGTTGTCCACCAAGGTAATTGGGGCCGATGTGTTGAGTCAGATGAAAGCCGTTGGCGAAATCGGCCGGTGGCATCCATTGTCCATGGCAGGTCGGGAAATCGATGCAGGCCACGGCGGCATAGTTGGAACTGACCCAGCCACCGAGGGCAATTTGCAGGATCACCAGCAGCAACCCTGCCGTCGCCCAATACTGCAAACGCCGTGGCACGGTCAGCGCCGGCAATACGCCAGACAGGCGCAACGTCAGTAAAAACAACAAACTCAGCGTCGCAAACCCGCCGAGCAAATGCCCGGTGACCACTTGCGGCCAGAGCTTGAGCGTCACCGTCCACATGCCGAACGCGGCTTGGGCGAACACCACCGCCAGCAAGAACAATGGCAACTTCACCGGTTGCCCCGGATGACGACGGTGCAACCAGGCCCGGCCCGCCAGGATCGAAATCAACAGCCCCAACGTACCGGCGAAGTAGCGGTGGACCATCTCGTTCCAGCCTTTGTGGGCTTCGACCGGAGCATCGGGAAAGTGCAATTCGGCATGCGCCAGTTGGGCTTCGCTTTTCGGCACGCTGATAAAACCGTAGCAACCGGGCCAGTCCGGGCAGCCGAGGCCGGCGTGGGTCAGGCGGGTGTAGGCGCCGAGCAACACCACAATCAGTGCCAGCAAGGTGGCAAACAGCGCGAGGCGAAATCCAGGTTTGGCCATGACGATGCCCTTATCCGATGTTCGACAGTTTCAGCAGATGACGCAGGTCGTTAAGCAGATCCTTGCCCTTCACCGTCGGGTCATAACGCAGCACCAGGTTGCCGTGCGGGTCGATGATCCACAGTTGCGGTGCAGTTTTATCCCCTGTCGTCTTGCTGAAAGTGGTCAGGTCCATGGGGTAGCGTTGTAGTTGAGGATACTCGCGGGTCAGCTTGGCGTCGTACTCGCTGCTCAGCGGTTGCGCGGCAGCCAAGGCGTGGCTGGCGCGGGAGGCATCACGGCCAAGGCCGATCTGGATTTGTCGCGCCAGGTACACCAGTTGCTGGCAGTCGACCGAGCAATCCTTGGGCGCTGTTACCAGCAACTGCCAGCGATCCTCTTGTGCCTGCACGCCCAGATCGGCGCGTGTCTGGCCGTTACCGATCAGTTCGCCGTGATAGCTGCGACCCTCCGGCACCCAGAACTGCAACTTGTACATGCCGGTGGCGAGGATCATCGGACCGATCACCCCGAGCAAAATCAGCAGCAGCTGAAAGCGGCCCTTGCGTCGACTCGCCGGCGTTTTCGCCTCAGACATGTTGGGTGGATTCATGGCCGCTCCCATGGTGTTTCTCCTTTGCGTTGTGCCAGCCTAGATAGAGATAAAGGCCGAACAGGGCGAGCGACATGGCGAACCACTGCACGGCATAAGCGAGGTGTTTTTCCGGCCCCATGGCCACTACTGGCCAATCGGCCTGGTAGGACGCGGGGCCGGTTTCTTCACGTAATTCGTAGGCGAACCCTGCACGGTTCAGCGCCGTCCACAGCTTGGCCGGCTCAACGGCGGTCATCAGTTGTGGCCAGGTCGTGGTGCTCGGATCGGCATGCAACTGGAAGGTCGCGCCAGGGGACACGTAGACCGAGGCGTCAAGACTCAAGGCCTCTTCAGGTGTAGTGAACTGCGGCGGTATGCGCCGGTCCGGCCAGGGCAGCCAGCCGCGATTGACCAGCAACCAGAGCCCGGAGGCCTGGTCCTGAAACGGTTGCAGCAGCTCAACGCCGACCTTGCCGTTACGCTGGCGGTTGTCCAGCAGCAGGCTGTGCGCGGCATCGAATTGGCCGTGCAAGTGAACCCGGCGAAAGGCCGGGTCTTCGGTGTGTTGCAACTCGGTACTGGCCATCGGTTCGGCGGCGCGGCGCTCGGCATAGCTTTGCAGCAACGCGCTTTTCTCCGCGCCTCGGCCCAGTTGCCAGAACCCGAGCGACACCAGCAGCGGCAGCAATGCTGCCACCACCAGGGTCGGCACGATGCCCGGCCGGAAGCGCTTCATGGCGAGGCCAAAAAGTCGCTGGTCGCGATAGCTATACTCAAGTGCATCGCCTTTCCCCCGGAGTCTCACCATGCTCAAAGCAGCCATCGTCCTGATGCTGATTGCCACGGTTGTCAGCCTGTTCAGCGGCCTGTTTTTTCTGGTCAAGGACGACAGCAGCTCAAACCGCCTCGTCATTGCCTTGAGTGTTCGTGTGGCCTTGGCCGCTGTCACCGTCGGCTTGATCGCCTGGGGCTTCTTCAGCGGCCAGTTGGTGTCGCACGCGCCTTGGTAAGCCTCATAGCACGTAGACGAAAACGAACAGGCCGATCCACACCACGTCCACGAAGTGCCAATACCAACTCGCCGCTTCAAAGCCGAACTGGTGATCGGCATCAAAGTGCCCGCGCATGACCCGCATCAGCATCACAAACAGAATGATCGTGCCGATGGTCACGTGGGCGCCGTGGAAACCGGTGAGCATGAAGAACGTCGCACCGTAGATGCCGGAGCCGAGGGTCAGGCCCAGTTCCCGGTAGGCGTGCATGTATTCTTCAGCCTGGAAGAAGAGGAATGCGCAGCCCAGCAATACGGTGAGCGCAAGCCAGAGTTTCAGTGCGCCGCGATGGCCTTTTTTCAGCGCGTGGTGGGCGATGGTCACGGTCACGCTGGAACTCACCAGCAGCACGGTGTTGAGCAGCGGCAAGCCCCAGGGGCTGATGACTTCCTTGGGCGGTGGAAACAGTTTCGAGTCGGGGTTGTTCAGCAGTGGCCAGGTCCACTCGAAGGTCGGCCAGAGCATGTGCGCGATGCCTTTGGTGCCTTCACCGCCGAGGGCCGGGCCGGAGACGTGACGTACATAAAACAGCGCGCCGAAGAAAGCGATGAAAAACATCACCTCGGAGAAAATGAACCAGCTCATGCCCCAGCGAAACGAGCGGTCCATCTGAGCGCTATATAAGCCGCTACGACTTTCCTTGATCACCGTCCCGAACCAGCCGAACAGCATGTAGGCCAGCAATAGGCCGCCGACGAAAAAGATCAGCGGGCCGTGGGATTCCGGCCGCGCGGCCTTCAGATCGTTGAACCAGGTACCCAGGCCAAACACCGTGGTGACCATGCCGAACGTGGCGATGATCGGCCATTTGCTCTGGGCCGGTACGTAATAGTGTTCATGAGTTGCCATTTATTGTTCTCCTTATCGGGCACGCTCAGCCGCCAGTGTTTACAGCTACCGGTGGATGTCGGGCGGTGATATCGAACAGCGTGTAGGACAGCGTCAGGTGCTTCACATCCTTGGGCATGTCACGGTCAACGATGAAACGTACCGGCATCTCGATCCGTTGACCGGGCTGCAGCACTTGCTGGGTAAAGCAAAAACATTCGGTCTTGTGGAAGTACGCCGCGGCTGTGCTGGGCGCGATGCTCGGCACGGCCTGGGCGCTCATCGGCCGATCGGTGGGGTTGTGCGCGATGAAAATCATCTCGTTCACAGCGCCCGGATTGGCGGTCAACTCCTCAGCCTTGGGATAGAAGTCCCATGGCATGTCGGCAGTGTTGGTCGACAGGAACTGCACGCGAACCTGCCGCGAGGTGTCCACGGTTTGCTCGCCTTCGTATTGCCCGGCGGTCTTGCCGTTAATGCCGAAGGCCTTGCACATCACGTCGTAGATCGGCACCAGGGCAAACCCGAAGACAAACATGGCCACCACCACCAGCAGCAGGCGGGTGACCAGTTTTTTCATCGAAATCGAATCAGCCATGGTTTCCAACCTCCACGCCAAACCCTGTAGGAGTGAGCCTGCTCGCAATGGCGGTGTGTCTGGCACACCGCGTCGAACCCATCGCGAGCAGGCTCACTCCTACAAAGGCCAGGCGTTTCATTTCACTTCCGGCGGCGTAGTAAAGGTGTGATACGGCGCCGGTGACGGAATGCTCCACTCCAGGCCTTCGGCCCCATCCCATGGTTTGGCCGGTGCAGGCGGGCCACCACGAATGGTCTTGATCACGATGAACAGGAAGAAGAGCTGCGTTGCACCGAACATGAACGCGCCAATTGAGGAGACCATGTTGAAGTCGGCGAATTGCAGGTTGTAGTCCGGAATCCGTCGCGGCATGCCGGCCAGGCCCACGAAGTGCATCGGGAAGAACGCCATGTTCATGCCGATGAACGAGAGCCAGAAGTGCAGCTTGCCCAGGGTTTCGTCGTACATGTGGCCGGTCCATTTCGGCATCCAGTAATAGGCCGAGGCGAAGATCCCGAAAATCGCCCCCGGCACCAGCACATAGTGGAAGTGCGCGACGACGAAGTAGGTGTCCTGGTACTGGAAGTCCGCTGGGGCGATGGCCAGCATCAACCCGGAGAAACCGCCGATGGAGAACAGGATCACGAACGCCACGGCAAACAGCATCGGCGTCTCGAAGGTCAGTGAGCCTTGCCACATGGTGCTGGCCCAGTTGAACACCTTCACCCCGGTCGGCACCGCGATCAACAGCGTCGCGTACATGAAGAACAACTCGCCCACCAAAGGAATGCCGACCACAAACATGTGGTGCGCCCAGACGATGAACGACAGGAACGCGATACTCGCCGTGGCGTAGACCATCGAGGTGTAGCCGAACAGCGGTTTGCGCGAGAAGGTCGGGATGATCGAGCTGACGGCACCGAAGGCCGGCAGGATCATGATGTACACCTCGGGGTGACCGAAGAACCAGAACACGTGCTGGAACAGAACCGGATCACCGCCACCGGCGGCACTGAAGAAGCTGGTGCCGAAGTGGATGTCCATCAGCATCATCGTCACGCATCCGGCCAGTACTGGCATCACCGCGATCAGCAGGAATGCGGTGATCAGCCAGGTCCAGACGAACAGCGGCATTTTCATCAACGTCATGCCGGGGGCGCGCAGGTTGAGGATGGTCGCGATCACGTTGATCGCGCCCATGATCGAACTGATCCCCATCAAGTGGATGGCGAAGATAAAGAACGTCACGCTTTCCGGTGCGTAGGTGGTCGACAGGGGGGCGTAGAACGTCCAGCCGAAGTTCGGACCGCCACCGGGGGTGAACAGGGTCGACACCAGCAGCAGGAACGCGGCCGGCAGCAGCCAGAAGCTGAAGTTGTTCATCCGTGGCAGCGCCATGTCCGGTGCGCCGATCATCAACGGGATCATCCAGTTGGCGAGGCCGACGAAGGCCGGCATCACCGCACCGAACACCATCACCAGACCGTGCATGGTGGTCATCTGGTTGAAGAATTCCGGCTGGACGATTTGCAGCCCCGGCTGGAACAGCTCGGCGCGAATCACCATCGCGAACGAGCCGCCGAGCAGGAACATGGAAAACGCAAACCACAGGTACAGCGTGCCGATATCCTTGTGGTTGGTGGTCAGCACCCAACGCATCAGGCCTTTGGCGGGGCCGTGGACGTGGGTGTGGTCGGTGGCGGTATGAACATGTTCATCGACTACAGCAGTCATGTCCTGTCTCCTGCAAACAGATGGGCTGGGCAGGTCGGGGCGCGTAGCCCCAACCCGTTCCTTAAGTACGCAATAGACCGGGTCATTTGCTTTCCGCCTGTTTCAGCTCCAACACTTCTTTAGGAGTGACCATGTCGCCCTTGTTGTTGCCCCAGGCGTTACGTTCGTAGGTCACGACCGCCGCGATATCGACTTCCGAGAGCTGTTTGCCGAACGCCGCCATGGCGGTGCCGGGTTTGCCGTGGAAGACAATGCTCAGGTGACCTTCTTTCGGTCCGGTGGCGATTTTCGAGCCCTTGAGTGCCGGGAACATCGGCGGCAGCCCCTGACCTTCGGCCTGGTGACAGGCCACGCAGGTGGTGTGGTAGATCTTGTCGCCTCGTTCCTTGAGTTCGTCGAGGGTCCACTCTTTGCTGGTCAGTTCTTTGAGTTGCAGGGTTTCAGCCTTGCGGTCGGCGAGCCATTTTTCGTAATCGGCCTTTTCCTTGACCTCGACCACAATCGGCATGAAGCCGTGGTCCTTGCCGCACAACTCGGCGCATTGGCCACGGTAGATGCCGGGCTTGTCGACGCGGGTCCAGGCTTCATTGACGAACCCCGGGATCGCATCGCGCTTGACCGCGAAGGCCGGGACCCACCAGGAATGGATGACGTCGGCGGAGGTCACCAAAAAGCGCACCTTCGCACCAATCGGCAACACCAGCGGCTTGTCGACCTCGAGCAAGTAGTGCTCGCCCTTGGTTTCCTTGTTGTGGATCTGGTCGGCGGGAGTGTTCAGGTTGCTGAAAAATTCAACGTCCTGGCCCAGGTACTTGTAGTGCCACTTCCACTGATAGCCCGTGACCTGGATGTCGATATCCGGCTCACTGGCGTCGTACATCTTGATCAGGGTTGCCGTCGCGGGAACCGCCATGGCCACCAGAATGATGAAGGGCACGATGGTCCAAAGGATTTCGACGGTGGTGCTTTCATGAAATTTTGCGGCCACCTGCCCGGTCGAGCGGCGGTGGAGAATCATCGACCAGAACATGGCGCCAAAGACGATGATGCCGATCACTACACAGATCCAGAAAATGGTCATGTGCAGGTCAAATACTGCGTGACTGATTTCAGTCGCTCCTGGCGCCATATTCACAGTCCAGGCTGCTTGCGCCTGACCGAAAATCGACCACAACAGGAGGCCCATCCAGACGTGTGGATGTCGCATCATTGCGGGTTCCCCTTATCGTTCTTGTTATCCCGCCGGCTTTCACCTGCGGCAAGGGAGCGGCTTTTTCAGACTACGAACTTGAATCGCCGAGCCTTGCTGCGTGTGCAGTCGGGCGTCATCAGCTAACTCCATTCCCACCCGAGTATAGACAGCGACTGCTACCTCGCAATGTGATGGCGTAAATGATCTGAAACAGCTGGTACTTGCGTTCAAGGGCACGAATGGAGAAGGATGCAGACGAGTGGTGGCAAATCGATATAACGGAGGCGTCTCAAGGATGAAACAATTATGACAAATGCGTCTTAGCATTTTTCATAAGGCAGCTAAGTTATGTCTTCCCTATTTCATTGCCTTTGTTTCCTGGAGTTTTCATGAACACCGCCGCATTGCGCGAGCAGATCCAAAAAGCCCAACAACACGAGAAAGACACTGGCCTGCTGGCGCGTCAGCTGCAGACCAAACTGCCTCATCTACACCCTGCTATCCAATTGCCAGAGGCTGATCCCAATGGCGTACTGACGCGTTTTATTAGCGCCTACATCGATGAAGTACCCGATCTGCTGGACGCAGCCAATGAAGTGGCAAGGGAAGCGGGTATCGATTCACAAATCAAACCGGTGCTGAACATCGCCGAGCAGTACTTCCTCCAGCCGCCAACCATCATGGCCGGCCATGTCGGGCTCGACAGCCTGCTGGATGAAGCCTATCTGGCGCACCGTTTTGTAGAAGAGGTCAACGACCTGTACATCAAGCATTTCGGCCAGCCACTGATCCCCTTGGACATGACGGTCGCCAATCTGATTGCTCACCAATTGATCGGTGAGGAATTTGCCAACCAACTGGATGAAGCAGTGCATCACGCCATCGACGAGATGCTCAACGACGAAAGCTTCGCACTGGAGTCAGTGGAAGCCTACCGCGAAAAACTCAACAGCCCGGACACCGGCGCCGCGTGGAAACGCTGGCCCTGCATGTCGCGCCGTTTGGGTGTAGGCCTGGAGCTGGATCAGCCGGCAGCTTGATCCATCGAACAATATGTTCCCGTGGGAGCGAGCAGGCTCGCTCCCACATTGCCAACCCGCGCTTCACTCCCCCTCATTTCAATTCGCCTGGTCCCACTCGAGGATTCAGGCGTTTTTAGAACCGCGCTTTGGGCGTTGCCACCGGAATCGGATGGCTGCCATCGAGTGGCAGGAAACGCCCCTGGTCCGCGTCGTAAGCTTTGATTTCGCTGGTTTCGATGCTGTAGACCCAACCATGGATGAACAGATGACCGTTGGCCATGCGCGAGGCCACCGATGGGTGCGTGCGTAAATGCTGAAGCTGAGCAATCACATTCTCCTCGGTGAGGATGTGCATGCTTTCGTTCTCGTCAGAGCAATGGCAGTTTTCCTGGACCATGGTTTTCGCCACTTCGGCGTGTCGCAGCCAGGCTTTTACCGTCGGCATTTTTTCCAGGCTTTGCGGGTTCAGCACTGCGCGCATCGCGCCACAGTCGGAGTGCCCGCAAATGATGATGTGCTGCACGCCAAGGGCGAGGACCGCGTACTCGATGGCGGTGGAAACACCACCGTTCATTTGCCCATAAGGCGGTACCACATTGCCCACGTTGCGGGTCACGAACAGATCGCCGGGAGCGCTTTGGGTGATCAGCTCAGGAACGATGCGCGAATCGGCGCAGGCGATGAACATCGCTCTGGGGCTCTGGGCCGTGGCGAGTTTTTTGAAGAGCTCCTCCTGCTGTGGAAAGACCTCATGGTGAAAATGCAAAAAGCCGTCAACGATATGCTGCAACGCTGCATCGGCGGTTTCCGCCTCGGGTTGGGCTTGTGCCGACGCAGCCAACGGCTGTTTATCCTTCTCACTCATCAATTCATCCTCAATGGCGGAGTCAGGGAAGTGTCCCGTTTTGTCCAGTGTGAAGCCAGTGGCTGTTTAAAAAACATCCAGGTCGAAAACCTCGACCCATCAGTCACTCTACGAACAAGGTCGCTACCGAAACTTGAATCAAACTGAGTCGACCGCTCTGGAACGCGTGTTACAGGTCACAAAAAACGTGACCAGCCTAAAGGTGCGGTGATTTCCTCACCACTCAACCATAGGCCAATTGTCCTTAAATCAGTGACATCTGGCGACCCGGCGGACAGAAGGCATCGCAGTCCAGATTAAAACCTTCCCGACGATTAAGCCCCAGGCGCTTGATGGTTTTGTTGAAACGTTGTGCCAGCAGGTCTGCAAAGGGGCCTTCGCCGCGCATCCGGGCACCAAAACGACTGTCATAGAGCTCACCGCCACGGCTCTGGCGTATCAGGCTCAGCACATGAGCGGCACGCTGCGGATAATGGGCGGCCAACCATTCTTCGAACAGCGGCGCCACTTCCAGCGGCAGGCGCAGCATCATGTAGGCCGCGCTTTGCGCGCCGGCCGCATGCGCCTCGGTCAGCAGGCTTTCGAGTTCGCTGTCGTTGATCATCGGAATCATCGGCGAACACAACACACCTACCGGAATACCCGCTTCATGCATGACGCGTATCGCCCGTAACCGGGCCTTGGGCGCTGCGGCACGCGGTTCGAGGATACGTTTGAGCTCATCGTCCAGGGTGGTGAGGCTGATCATCACCGCCACCAGCCGTTGCCCGGCGAGTTCGGCCAGCAGGTCGAGGTCACGAAGAATCAGCGAGCCTTTGGTGATGATGGTCACCGGATGGCGGTAACGCAGCAGCACTTCGAGGGTTTTACGAGTGATTTTGTGCTCACGCTCGATTGGCTGGTAAGGATCGGTGTTGGACCCCAGGTTGATCGGCGCGCACTGATAACCGCGTTTGGACAGCTGTTCTTCCAGCACATCGGCGGCGTTGGTCTTTGCGATCAATTTGGTCTCGAAATCCAGCCCCGGCGACATGTCCCAATACGCATGGCTGGGCCGTGCATAGCAGTAGATGCAGCCATGTTCGCAGCCGCGATAGGGGTTGATCGAACGATCGAATGGCAAGTCCGGCGAGTTGTTACGGGTGATGATGGTTTTCGCCGTTTCGATGCGTACTTCGGTGCCCTGGGTGAGCGGCGCTTCCTGATACCAACCGTCATCCTCGGCCACCGAGCGATTCGGCGCGAAGCGGTTGTGCGGGTTGGTCGCGGTGCCGCGTCCGCGAGGGGGCAAGGGAGTAGCCATCGACAAAATCCTTTAGCTGTATGTGCATACAGTATACGGACTCGATGCAATCGACCAGTGCCGTTCGGCGTGTGAATAGGCCGGTCATTATGAGAAACATAATGCGCATGGCAAGTTTAGTGGCGTTGTTAGTATTCTTCATTTCGCACGAAGTTATCGTGTTAATCATATTAAAAGGATTTAATAAATGTCGAATTACAATCAGCGTGGCGTATTCCTTCAACTGTTGGCACCTACGCTTGTTAGTCCAAAAGAAGTTCGGGTTTCCATGCAGTTTGCGCTGAAGGAAGAGGGCTATGACCCTGAGAGCCGAACGTCTACTTACTCTCTGCTGGACACCAGCACCCGCGAGGCCGTGTCGAATGACGGCGGCATGACCTTCACCCTGAGTGGCGCACCCGATGTAAACGGCAATGGCGAGATTGATGCACAGGACAAAGTAGTTCTGGTTGCATTGGCAAAAGCCTATTCGAAGATTATTAATCCTTAACTCACGCAATATATAAATATTGACGAGTCGACGATTTAACGGCGAACTTGTAAAGCGATGCGGATTTTTTCGTGTCGCTTTATAGTATTGAAATGTATCGGTACCACGAGCGTGGCCAGTTCACAATTCTTTGACAGCAGGCTCACAGGCCTTTGACTGCTCAAGGCTGATGCTGCGTGACACCTATCCACACTTTTTCATACGGTTGTCCGAGCATGTCCCGACTGCGCCTCATGCCAGCCACATTTCTGTTGTCACTGGTTGCACTTTTCAACCTGACTCTCGCCCTTGCGGATGACAGCGCGTCCCCTCGTCCGGCGGAATGGGCGCAACCGGTCGAAGCGAAATACAACCTCTTTCAGATGTCCCCGACGCTCTACCGCAGCGCTTTGCCCGATCGCGGCGCCATTGCATTACTGGAAAAATTGCAGGTGGGAACCGTCATCAATTTCCTGCCAGAGTCAGACTCGAGTTGGTTGTCTGTGCCGGGTATCGCTCAGGTTCAGTTGCCCTATCGGACCAATCACGTGGACGACGCGGATGTACTCAAGGCCCTTCGTGCCATTCAAGCGGCCGAGGCCAGTGGCCCGGTGCTGATGCACTGCAAACACGGTTCGGACCGCACGGGCTTGATGGCGGCCATGTACCGGGTCGTGATCCAGGGTTGGAGCAAGGAAGACGCCCTGAATGAAATGACTCGGGGCGGCTTTGGTGATAGCACCCATTTCAAGGATGGCGTGCGTTACATGATGCAGGCCGACGTCGATAAACTCCGCATCGCGTTGGCCAATGGTGATTGCAGCACCAGCCCGTTCGCCACTTGTTCGATGAAGAGCTGGTTCAAATCGGCTCACGTTGAGTAATCACGGGTTTAGCTGGCAATGATCTCTGGCTAGGCCGTTAACAGTTGATCGGTGGCCGACCGCCCCCAGGAACTCATTCAAGGCAATCAGCAGTGAGCGTGAGTCGCCAGGTGAAAAAAGGCTTCGCGAAAGGCCCTGCCGGTTTGGGGGTTGAATAACCACTCCTGCTGAAACCGCTTGAACACCTCGGTCGCCAGCACCCCCGACCATTGGTAGGCGTAAACCGTGGCCGCGTAGCCGGTCACCATGTAGTCAAAGCTGTTGGCGAACCGGCAATAGGACGGCAGTTGCAGGCCGGGAATCCTCCTCTGAACGTCCTCGAAGACTTGCTGAAGGCTGCGGCTATCACCCTGGCAATGATGCAAATCGAAGTCGAGCAAGGCACCCAGCAGCAGTCTCGCGGTTTCCCGGCTGGTTTGTGTTTGAACAGCGGCCAGCGCTTTGTCGATACGTTCCTCGCTCAATCGCTCGCCAGTTTGGTAGTGCGCTGCCAGCCACAATAGAAACTCGCGCGACAGGCACCATCGCTCGAACAGTTGACCGGCGAACTCCGCGGTATCACGACCCAGTTGTGAAATACCGGAAAGGTTGTGATGAGGTGATCGCGTCAGGGTGTGCTGCAAACAATGGCCGAACTCATGAAAAAGCACCCGCAGGTCCTGGTGGGTAAGCAGGCACGGATGATCGGCGATCCCTGGGGTGAAGTTGGGGTGAAGTATCGCAATCGGCAGTATCAATCGACCCTCGGCATTCACTCGTCGATTGCGTCGTGTGGCGGTCCAGGCATAGTCCGAAGCCTCCTCTCGATGGAAGGGGTCGAGGTAAATGTGTCCGATCACCTGCTCATGCTCGCTGACTTCGAACAGTCGCACGCTGTCATGCCAGCGACTGAACGTTGTCTGTTCGGCGATCTTGATCCCGAACATACGTTCGCTGAACAGGCAAAGCCGATGCAAAGTCCCGTCGAGGGGAAAATAGGCCCGCAGATCATTCAGGGCACCTGCGAGACTTTGCTGGCGCAATTGTTCGGCGAGAAAATCATGGTCCCAGGCGTGGACTTCACTCAGGCCACGCTCTAGCGCGAACGCATCGAGCGCTTGGGTGTCCCGCACAAGCGCCGGTGTCTCAAGCGTCACCTGTCGACGCAGAAACTCGCTGACTTGCGCCGTGGATTCGGCCATTTCTGATGCGAGACTCAATTGCGCGAAGTTTTCGTACCCAAGCAGTCGGGCTTTCTGCTGACGCAGGGACAACAGACGCTCCAATACGGGACCATTATCAAATGACCCTGCGTTTGGGCCCTGATCGGAAGCGCGTGTGAGGTAGGCGATAAAGTATTCTTCGCGAAGGGCGCGGTTCTCGGCGTAGGTCATGACTTGATGGCGGGTGTGCTGGTCAAGACGAATCAGCCAGCCATCTTGTCCTGCCTGTCGGGCGTTGCGCGATAGACGGTCCTTGGTCTCTTGGGGTAGGCCATTGAGCCGGGTGATGTCGTCGATGTGCTTGCTCCAGGCCGAGCTGGCACTGTGCAGATTGCTCAAAAAAAGGTCTTCGAACAGGCTGATATCGAGGTTCAGCCGCGTCAGCTGTTGCTGTTGCTCGGTGGGTAAATCGATTCCCGACAAGCGAAACTCACGCAGAATCTTGCTCATGACGGCTTTGCGTGAATCGTCGAAATTCTGAGCAATCGAGCTTTGCGCCAGACGCAGGCAGGCTTTCCAGAGTTCCCGATTGCTCATCTTCTGCGACTTGTACTGCGCCAGGGCGTCTCCACAGCGACGGCTTGCGGTGTCCCACGCTTTATTGTCGTGTTTGACCGTCATCAGGGTTTCGATAATGCCCATCGCTTCATCCAGGCGAGCATCGGTTTCAACAATGGCCAGCACCAGGTCATCCCAGGTCGGAAATTCGGATTGACTGGCCGTGATCTCGGCAATGGTTTGGTGATTGTCGGCAATGATTGATTCGATGGCCGGCACCAGATGCTCGGCGCGGATGGCCGACCAAGGCGGGAGATCCCAGTGGTGCAAAAGCGGATTGGTATCAGGCATGGCGTCTTCCTTGATAGTGGCTGAAGGGATCAGCCTAAGCGGGAAGCACGCAGGAAGGGCGGTAGATAGATACCACCTTCCACCCGTCAAAGAGTGGAAGGTGGTGTTGACTCAGTGTTGCTCGTCAGGTTTTTTCTTCAGCTTCGGGTTCGGGAAAAACTGTACGGCCTGAACCTTGGCGTCCGGCACTTTCAGTGCCGAGGTGTTGACCCGCGTGCCCAGTTCCTTGGGCACGGAAAGGCCTTGTTCATTCAGGGTGTCAGAATAACCGCAGGCCACGCACTCGCGATGTGGCACGTCGTCTTCGCTCCACATCATTAGCTTGTCCGGCTCGCTGCAAGCCGGGCAAACCGCCCCGGCGATAAAGCGTCTTTTGGTAATCACAGGTCCCTCACTCATGCTGCCGCGTCCTCACTCAGGCCGCTGTGGCGCAAGAGTGCGTCAATCGATGGCGCACGGCCACGGAAGTCGACGAACAGCACCATCGGTTCCTGAGAACCCCCACGCGCCAGGATGGCCTCGCGGAATGCGCGACCGGTGTCGGCATTGAGCACGCCGTCTTCCTCGAACTTGGAGAAGGCATCGGCCGACAGCACTTCCGCCCACTTGTAGCTGTAATAACCCGCCGCGTAACCGCCGGCGAAGATGTGGGCGAAGCTGTTCGGGAAGCGGTTGTAGGCCGGTGGGCGCATGACCGACACCTCGTCGCGTACGCCTTCAAGCACCTGCGCCACGCTACGACCGTCGCCGTGGGTGGCGTGCAGCTCGAAGTCGAACAGCGAGAATTCCAGCTGACGCACCATCATCAGGCCGGACTGGAAGTTTTTCGCCGCGAGCATTTTCTGCAGCAGGTCCTGAGGCAGTGGCTCGCCGGTTTCATAGTGACCGGAGATCAGCGCCAGGCCTTCTGGCTCCCAGCACCAGTTTTCCATGAACTGGCTCGGCAACTCGACCGCATCCCAGGCCACGCCGTTGATGCCGGAGACGCCTGCGTGTTCGACGCGGGTCAGCAGGTGATGCAAGCCGTGACCGAATTCGTGGAACAGGGTGGTGACTTCATCGTGAGTCAGCAGCGCCGGCTTGCCACTGTCGGCCGGGGTGAAGTTGCACACCAGATTGGCCACCGGGCTTTGCAGCATGCCTTCAGCGGTGCGGCGACGATCGCGGGCGCCGTCCATCCATGCCCCGCCGCGCTTGTTGGCGCGAGCGTAGAGGTCGAAGAAGAATCGGCCGACGTGCTGGCCATTTTCCTTGATCTCGAACAGGCGAACGTCCGGGTGCCAGGTATCGAAGCCTTTCTGTTCGGCGATCTCGATGCCGTACAGACGCTGAACGATGGCAAACAACCCGCTCAACACTTTGTCGATCGGGAAGTAGGCGCGCAGGGCTTCCTGAGCCACGCTGTAACGTTGTTCGCGAAGTTTTTCGCCGTAGAAACCGCTGTCCCAGCTTTGCAGGTCCGGGCAGCCTTGTTCGGCGGCATAGGCTTTGAGCTGTTCCAGGTCCTGAGCGGCAAACGGCTTGCTGCGCTTGGCCAGGTCGCGCAGGAAACTCAGCACCTGATCGCTGGACTCGGCCATTTTGGTGGCCAGGCTCAGCTCCGAGAAGCTGGCGAAACCGAGTAATTTGGCCAGTTCCTCGCGCAGGTCGAGGATTTCTTCCATGACCGGGCCGTTATCGTTCTGACCGGCATTCGGGCCTTGGTCCGAGGCACGGGTGCAGTAGGCGGCGTAGACTTCTTCGCGCAAGGCGCGGTCGTGGGCGTAGGTCATCACCGCGTAGTAGCTCGGGAATTCCAGGGTAATCAGGAAGCCGTCCAGGCCTTTGGCCTGCGCTGCCGCCGCCATTTGCGCCTTGGCCGAATCGGTCAGGCCGGCGAGGGTGGCTTCATCGGTGACGTGCCGGGTCCAGGCTTGAGTGGCGTCGAGCAACTGATTGGAGAAGCGGCTGCCCAGCTCCGAGAGCTTGCTCTGCACTTCGGCGTAACGTTTTTGCTCAGCCTCTGGCAGGTCAATACCCGACAGGCGGAAGTCACGCAGGGAGTGTTCCAGGATAGTTTTTTGCGCCACATCGAAATCGGCGGCTTCGGGACTATTGGCGAGCGCTTCGAACGCCTGGAACAGTTCGCGATTCTGGCCCAGCTCGGTGGAATACGCGCTCAAGGCGGGCAGGCAGGACTCGTAGGCTTCACGCAGTTCGGCGCTGTTGCACACGGCATTCAGATGGCTGACCGGGCTCCAGGCAGCACCCAGTCGATCATTGAGTTCGTCCATCGCCAACACCAGACCGGCCCAGGTGGGTTGTTTGCCTTGGGTTTTGAGGATCTCGATAATGGCGGCGCGGTTGTCAGCCAGGATCTGTTCAATGGCCGGTTGCACGTGTTCGGCACGGATCGTGGAGAACGGCGGCAGGTCGTAGGACTGCAAAAGAGGGTTGTTCACGCTCACGGTTGGCACCTTGGCTGGAAGAAACATGCGGCCATCTTAATTACAATCGACGCTCACCGCAGCTATCGGCAACAGAGAGAAACCCTATCGTGAACCTTCGCAAGTATCAGAACCACACGCCGCTGCTGGGTAAAGGCGCTTTTGTCGATGGCTCGGCGGTGGTGATCGGCGACGTCGAAATCGGCGAAGACAGCTCTGTCTGGCCGCTGACCGTGATCCGTGGCGACATGCACCGCATCCGTATCGGCGCGCGCACCAGTGTTCAGGACGGCTGCGTGTTGCACATCACCCACGCCGGCCCGTTCAACCCCGATGGCTTTCCGCTGCTGATCGGCGACGATGTGACCATCGCGCATAAAGTCATGCTTCACGGGTGCAGCGTGGGCAGCCGGGTTTTGATCGGCATGGGCAGCATCGTCATGGACGGTGCGGTGGTCGAGGATGACGTGATCATTGGTGCTGGCAGCCTGGTGCCGCCGGGCAAACGCCTGGAAAGCGGCTTCCTGTATGTGGGCAGCCCGGTGAAACAGATCCGACCGCTGACCGACAAGGAAAAGGCTTTTTTCACTTACAGTGCGGCGAATTACGTGAAGCTCAAGGATCTGCATCTGGCTGAAGGTTACGACCGGCTCTGACTCTCTTCCAATATTGCCCAGGATTATTCATGCATTACCAAACCGTTTTATTCGACCTCGATGGCACCCTGACCGACCCGCGCGAGGGCATCACGCGTTCGATCCAGTTTGCCCTGAGCAAACTGGGGATCGACGAACCTGACCTGACCAAGCTGGAACACTTCATCGGCCCACCGTTGTTACAGGCGTTCATGCAGTTTTACGACTTCGACGAGCCCAAGGCCTGGGACGCGGTGAACTACTATCGTGAACGCTTCAAGGTGACCGGCCTGTACGAAAACCGCGTATTCGACGGTGTAACCCCACTGTTGGAAACGTTAGTAGGGCAGGGCCGGCAGTTGTACATCGCGACATCCAAGCCTTGGGTTTTCGCCCGGGAAATCGCCCGACACTTTGATTTCGCCAAACACTTCAAAGTGATTTACGGCAGCGAACTGGACGGCACGCGCACAAATAAAGTCGAACTGATTGCGCATCTGATGGCTGAAGAGGGGCTGGATCCTGCCAACACCCTGATGATTGGCGATCGTAAGCATGATCTGATCGGTGCGCGCAGTAATGGGCTGGATGCAGCGGCTGTGGGTTACGGGTTTGGCAGCCACGAAGAGTTGAGTGCAGAAGCACCGACCTATCACTTTGAAACGCTGGACGCGATGCACAGGGCGTTTTTGCAGCGCTAGTCAGAGGTCTATCGCGGGCAAGTCTGAACTGGCCTAATAATTTCGGACACCTCTTAAGGGCGATATGATTTCGCCAACTTGGAGGCTCCATGAACGAAAGAAAGGTCTATACGCGCGAGTTCAAGCTTCATGCTGCCAGCATGGTGCTTGATGATAACTGCCCGGTTTCAGATGTTTGTGCATCGCTGGATATCGGGCCCACCGCTTTACGGCGCTGGGTCGATCAGGTTCGTAAGGAACGTGAAGGGCAGCCAGTCAAAGGCACCAAGGCAATCACCGAAGATCAGCGCCAGATCCAGGAACTAAAAGCCAAGATCAAGCGCATGGAGATGGAAGCCGATATCCTAAAAAAGGCTACCGCTCTCTTGATGTCGGATCCCGATCGTTTTCGATGATCGCAGAGCTAAGAGAGTCATTCCCGACGGCTGTGGTGTGTCGTGTTTTCGGTGTGAAGCGCAGCAGCTTTTATGAGTGGATTCAGCGACGCGCCAAACCGAGGCGCAAACGCGAAGAGCTCAAGCTGAAAGTAGTTGAGCTGCACAGCGAAAGCCGCGAAGCCATGGGCTCCAGAATGATCAGTAAAGGCCTGAAATCCCAAAGCATTACAGCTGGAAGGAGTCTTGTCAGAGCGCTGATGAGAGAGGCCAATATCGTCAGTAAACAACGCCAGCCTCACCCTTTCAGATCCAAAGGAGTGGAAGCATTTGTCGCGCCCAATCGGCTCAAGCGCAACTTCAAACCGACTGCAATCGATCAGGTTTGGTGTGGCGACGTCACCAGTTTGATGGTGGGCAAACGTTGGGTTCATCTGGCCATCGTGATCGATCTGTATGCCCGAAGGGTTATTGGCTGGGCATTTTCTCTGGTCAATGACGCCAACTTGGTCAGCAAAGCGCTGCGTATGGCGACAGAGGTACGAACGTGTCCTCCTGGACTGATGTTTCACTCAGATCAGGGATGTCAGTACACCAGTCGCAAGTTTCAAGAAGAGCTGCTGCAACACGACATTTTGCAAAGCATGAGTCATCGCGGGCAGTGCTGGGATAATGCGCCGACAGAACGCTTTTTCGGCACGCTCAAGTCAGAGTGGGTGCCTCGTGGCGGTTACAGCCTGATCGAGGAAGCCAAAACCGATATCGTGCGCTTCTTCATGTACTACAACCGCACCAGACTCCATAGCTATAACGACTACCTGTCGCCAATAGCCATGGAGCAAAAAGCGGCATAAACACCGTAATCGGTGTCCGAGATTACTTGACCAGTTCAGTCTTGCTCCTAAGGGGTATGCACAGATTTCCAAATCTGTAGGAGCAAGGCTTGCCCGCGATGGCGGCAGTTCAGTCGACGGAGATCTTATCTGCCAAGGTTTTCAACGTCGCCTTACGTTCCCCAACCGGCAATGCCCCCAGCTTCTCGACGGCCGCATAAAACCTCACCCAGTCCCCACCTTCTTGCTTGAACAGCACAGCAAACGCAGGCACCCATTGGTCATACAACCCAAACGGCAACAGCCGGGCATTGTTCATCGGCGCGTTGACCCAGGCGTCATAGCGCCTGTCCCCCACCCATTGGCTGTCACGTAACTGCCGGTATTCGCTGCGCAGTCGCTCGAACTCATCGGCCTTGCGCTGGCGCATTTGATCCGCTGGCAAAGGCTGGGCGTACAGCTTTTCAAGGCGCGTGCGCGTGTCCAGCACCAGCTGAGTGAATTGATCCCGTCGTAGTGCCTGTGCTCCGGTGTCTGGCGCCAGACCGCGGGTTGCACGCCATTGGCGAGTGCCTTCCTGTTCGACGAAGGTTGCGAAAGATTCGTTGAACTCCGTGTCGTCCTTCACATAAATACGTTGATGCGCCAGTTCGTGGAAAATCAGCGTCGCCAGCCGTTCGTCACCCCAGCCCATCATTGAGCTGATAATCGGGTCGTTGAACCAGCCAAGTGTCGAGTACGCCTCGACACCCCCAATCGAAACGTCCATACCTTGCAGGCGCTGCAAGGCCGCCTCGCCGCGTGCCGCGCTCTGGCTGTAGTAACCGCGATAAGCGACGCAGCCGGCAATCGGGAAACAATGGTTCTGTGGCTTCAGGGAAAACTCCGGCGTGACGAAGACATTCCAGACAACGAACGGCCGGCCAATGTCGGCATACAGGCGATAGCTTTGATTGTCCGGCAGGTGCAAATGCTCGCTGGCGAATGTCCGGGCTTTTTGTGACTGGGCCAGATGCGCACGCAGTGTCTGATCGCGCGATGGATCGGCAATCACCTCGGCCACCGGTTCACGAGCCCGCAGCAGTTGCAGCTGACCCGTTGCCAATTGACTGTAATAGCTGACGCTGGTGCAACCGTTGAGCAGCAAAAGCAACATACCCGGAAACAAAACGCGCAAAACGCGATCAAGTAACCCAAGGCTTGGAAACGGCCTGATCAAAATAAAAACATCCTTGGAAAGTCTGCCCGCAAGACTATCCCGCCTGACTGGAGCTGCGCTATGCACAAGATGATGCTGACGGGGGGCCTGTTGATGCTGACGGGCTGTGCTGTATTTGGATTGCCTCACCCTGATCCGGCGCAGGCGTGGATCGACCTGGACTCGCAACGAAAAGACTCGGCGCTGCAAGCGTTGGAAGTCGATGATAAAGCCACGACCGACAAACGCTATTTTCAGGTGCAACCCGGCAGCCACGAGCTGACGGTGCGTTACCGGTTCCCGGTCGCGCCGACCAATATCGGCCCGGATGCCGAGCCGTTATGGCGTGACTGTCAGCTAAACGTGAAATTCAGCGACTTCAACGCCGGGGAGCGTTATCAGCTGCAAGCGGGGAATATCGGCTTCAGACCGTGGGCGAAACTCTATAACCAACAGCGAAAAGTCATTGGCCACGGCACACCGGCAGGCTGCCAACACACCTGATCGGCGGTATGCTGAATGACCAAATCATTGGGACATTCATCATGCGCAGGTTAATGCTGTTGCTCGCTGCCAGCGTTGTTGCTGGCTGTCAGAGTCCGTTGCCGCCGGTTGATCCACAGATGGCTTGGGTCGACTTCTCTGTGCCATTCCCCAACGATAAGTTGCTGATGGCCGAGCGATTGGACAAGCGGCGATTGAATGACGGACGCTTTTTCCAGGTTACGCCTGGCAGCCACGAGCTGCTCGTCCGATTCGATTTTGAAATACCGGGTGGGGGTGGCTTGGGCGTCATGGACGGTCCAACGGAACGGCTGTGCTACCTGACCATCCAATATGATCATTTCGAAGCAGGTCAGCGTTACGTACTGGTAGGCCAGTCGATCACGCTTGTTCCGGGCGCCCGATTGTACAACGCCAAGCGCGAAATCGTCGCAGAAGACCGGGAGTCCTATTGCCTGTGAGGCGAATCAGCGGTCGTTTTTCTGATAGATGATTTTCTTGGTGCCGTTTTCGCATGAGCCCACGACCATGTTCTGATCGTGCACCTCGTCATTGGTGACGATTTCCAGGGTGTAGGACGAAACCCCTTGTGCCTGGATCTTGGTTTCGATCTCGGCCTTGAGTTCTTCACAGGGTTTCGGTGCCGCAAGGGCCGATGTGGCCAATGCGCAACAGATAACCGCCAAGGTAAAACGTTTCATGGTTGAAGCTCCTTTGAGGCAGCGCGCAGGGTTATGCGTATTCACTGCTGTCATTTATTCGACCACAATTTCGCTGGTCAGGTTTTGTCCGGGCGCAAAAAAAGAACGCAGCCTGTTGAGGGCTGCGATCTTTTATCGGTTGCGCGAACAGCCGCCATCAGCTGAGCAACGTCGCCTCCAGCGTGATTTTCGCATTCAACACTTTTGAAACCGGGCAGCCTTCTTTGGCTTTATTGCTCAGATCCTCGAATTGCGCCTGCGTCGCCCCCGGGATTTTCGCCTGGAGGATCAGTTTCACGGCGGTGATTGAAAAACCACCGTCCACTTGATCCAGAGTGACTTCGGCTTGGGTATCGATGCTGTCAGCCTTGAGGCCGGCATCGCCAAGAATCATCGAAAACGCCATGGAGAAGCACCCCGCGTGGGCTGCGCCAATCAGCTCCTCCGGATTCGTACCCTTGCCGCCCTCGAAACGTGCCTTGAAGCCGTAAGGCGCTTCCCTGAGCACGCCGGTTTCAGTGGAGATCGAGCCGATGCCGGTTTTCAGGTCACCTTCCCAATGAGCCGATGCTTTCTTCGTAATAGCCATACCTGCCTCCTCAAGATCCGGCACGAGCGTCGCGCCTTTGTGGTTTTCGGTTGCCAAGGGTTCTGAGGATAGCCGGCAGTGCAAAGTTCACCCGATCTTGTTTGTCCTACTGTTTTCGTAGGTTTTTTTGCCTTGGCTATTGAAACTCGGGTATATGCCCTCATTGCATGAAACACGCTTATGGATTCGGCAGGTTTTCGTTTGTAAGAAAAACCTGCGCCCTAACTGGAGAAGCAGGTTTATGAAACGACTGTCCGACATCAAATTCTCGACCCTTGATCTGGTGCCTGTGCGCGAGAACGGTAACGCAGCCCAGTCGCTGCGCAACTCCCTGGACCTGGCGCAGCATGTCGAAAAATTCGGCTACAACCGCTTTTGGGTCGCCGAACACCACAACATGGATGGCATCGCCAGTTCGGCAACTTCCGTGCTGCTCGGCTATCTGGCGGGGGGGACCTCGACCATTCGTGTCGGCTCGGGTGGCGTGATGCTGCCGAACCACGCGCCGCTGGTGATCGCTGAGCAGTTCGGTACTCTCGAAAGTCTGTACCCGGGGCGGATCGACCTGGGCCTGGGCCGCGCACCCGGCTCCGATCAAATGACGGCCCGCGCGTTGCGCCGCGAACGTTCCGGCAGCGCCGACGACTTCCCTGATGACGTGGCCGAACTGATGCGCTACCTCGGTCCACGCACCCCGGACCAGCGGATCATCGCCATGCCCGGCACCGGGACCAACGTCCCGGTGTGGTTGCTGGGTTCCAGCCTGTTCAGTGCGCAACTGGCCGGTGAGCGCGGTTTGCCCTACGCCTTCGCCTCGCATTTTGCACCGCGCTTCATGCACGAGGCGATTCGCGTCTACCGCAATCACTTCAAGCCTTCAGCGGTATTGGATAAGCCCTACGTAATGCTCGGTGTGCCGCTGGTGGCGGCTGACACGGACGAGCAGGCCGATTACTTGGCGACGTCGGTCTATCAGCGAATTCTCGCCCTGATGCGTGGCCAAAGCCTGGTCCAGCGTCCGCCAGTGAAAACCATGGACGGGCTGTGGCTGCCGCATGAGCGCGAAGCGGTCAGTGATTTCCTCGGGTTGGCGATGGTGGGCAGCCCGCAGAAAATCCGCGCCAAACTGGACGTGCTGGTTGAGCAGACGCAAGCCGACGAACTGATTTTTACCTGCGACCTGTACGAACATTCTGATCGTGTTCATTCTTACGAACTGCTGGCGCAGGTGATGAAGGGCTGACGTTCAGACCTCCCCATAAAAAAAGCCGACGCATTGCGTCGGCTTTTTAACATCTTCGCGAAATCAACGTTTATAGACGATTTCCTTGGTTCCCTTTTCACAAGTACCAACGACTTTCCCGGCAGGGTCTGCGCCTTTATCGACAATTTCCAGCGAGTAACCAGAAACGCCCTTGGCATCCAGCTTCGCGGCGATTTCGGCTTTCAGCTCTTCGCATGGCTTGCCGTTAGCTAGCGCTGTCCCCGCAAGGCTCAACAAACCTACTGCCAACACAAACTTCTTCATCGGTCGCACTCCCTGGTCGGATCAAAAGGGGCATCCAGTCATTCGCTGGATGCGCACATACAGCGCTTTGCCATTCCCTATGGCATTCGGCCAGCGCGCAAGTTCAGAAGACTAGCGCAATCTCAGCTGCTGGCAATCCGGAACCCGACCTTGAGCGTTACCTGAAAGTGGGCCGCCTTGCCGTCCTTGATGTGCCCACGGGTTTCGGTCACTTCAAACCATTCCATGTACTTGAGACTTTTGCTGGCCTCGGCCAGCGCGTTATTGATGGCGTCTTCAATGCTGCTGGTGGACGAGCCGACCAGTTCGACTTTTTTGTAGGTGTGATGGTCAGTCATGGCGTTCTCCTCAGGGTGTGAGATACAGCCTAGCAGTGATTTTTCGTATGACTTGTGTCGGTCAATCGGAAGGGGAAGTTCCGAAATACTGCACTTTCTCCAACCCCTGAAGTCCCAATCAACACACGCAACTCAATCAACGCAGGAGAGCCACCATGGCCAACACCTCTTTACGTAAAGCCTCATTGCAAAGCATGGAAGCCGAAATCGAGAGTTTGCTCAAATCGTTGGAAAGCTTGAAAGACGATGCGTCGGACGAGTCGCGTAGAACCCTTAAAACCTTGAAGGCCAACGCCGAAAGTGCGCTGAAGCATTCGCGTCACTTGCTCAGCGATGCGTACGAAGAAGTCAAAGTCAAAACCCGTGAAACCAGGGTCGCCACTCGGGACTACGCCCAAGAACACCCTTGGACGACGGCCGGTGTTGCCGTGGGGGCGTTGGGTCTTCTCGCGGCCTATCTGCTGTGCAAGCGCGGGGATTAATCTGCCTGGCGCAGTTCATTCTTCAGCCACTGCGCCAACTGCCGAGCCCGCCCATCCGCGGCGCGCTTGGGTAGCCACAACGCCAGTTGCGCCGGGGTTTCACTGAAACCCCATGGCGCAACCAGGCGACCGGCCTTCACGTCCTCGGCCACCAACGGCTCTGGTGCAATGGCCACTCCCAGGCCGGCCACTGCGGCTTCCAGCAAATAGTACAAATGCTCAAAACCTTGACCATACTTCAAATCCTTGGGATCGAGGCCGTTGTGCTGCGCCCAGCTCGGCCACGCCTGGGGCCTTGATGTGGTGTGGAGCAAAGGCTCGTTCCGCAGCGCAGCCGCCGGTGCGCCTTGCAACCTCTCGTAGCCGGCGAATCGCGGGCTCATGACGGGGCCGATCCGTTCGCTGGTCAGTTCATAGACCTGCATGTCCGCCGGCCACGGCGGTTCGGCAAATACCAGCAACGCATCGAGACCTGGCCGGCGCGGGTCAAGATCGCCTTCGCCAGCGGACAGGTGTAGGCGCAGGTCAGGCAAGTCCGTATTCAGCCGTCCCAGGCGTGGAATGAACCAGCGCGCCAGCAGGCTTCCCGAGCAGCCGAGTACGAAGGGCGCATCGGCGGTGCTCTGCGTCAGCTCTGCACATACCGTGCGTAACCGTTCGAACGCTTCGCCGCTGGCGTCGCGCAATCGAATGCCGGCATCTGTGAGTTTAAGGCCGCGACCATCCTTGACGAACAGGCTCACCCCGAGGTGCTCTTCCAGTACCTTCAACTGCCGGCTGACCGCACCATGGGTGACGTGCAACTGTTCGGCGGCCTGACTGACGCTGTTCAGGCGGGCAGTGGCTTCGAAGGCACGAAGGGCGTTCAGCGGGGGGAGGTCATGGCTCATGGGATATGTGAGTTTTCCTGACAGGTTGCGGCGATCTTATCGGTTTTCAGAGTGGGGCGTCAGGGGTAGAGTTAAGCCCACTCTCTTTTCAAAAGCATCATCCCACCCATTCAACCGGAGCGACCCATGACCCAGACTAATCTGCGCAACGGCCCCGATGCCAACGGCCTGTTTGGCACGTTCGGCGGCCGTTACGTCGCCGAAACCCTGATGCCGTTGATCCTCGACCTGGCCCGCGAATACGAAGCGGCCAAGGAAGATCCGGCGTTCAAAGAAGAATTGGCCTACTTCCAGCGCGACTATGTCGGACGCCCGAGCCCACTGTATTTCGCCGAACGCCTGACCGAGTTCTGCGGTGGTGCGAAGATTTACCTGAAGCGTGAAGAGCTGAACCACACCGGCGCGCACAAGATCAACAACTGCATTGGCCAGATTCTGCTGGCGCGGCGCATGGGCAAGAAACGCATCATCGCCGAAACCGGTGCAGGCATGCACGGCGTGGCGACCGCTACCGTAGCCGCTCGTTTCGGTCTCGACTGCGTGATCTACATGGGCACCACCGACATCGAACGTCAGCAAGCCAACGTGTTTCGCATGAAGTTGCTGGGCGCCGAAGTGATTCCGGTCGTCGCCGGCACCGGCACCCTGAAAGATGCGATGAACGAAGCGCTGCGTGACTGGGTAACCAACGTCGACAGCACCTTCTACCTGATCGGCACCGTGGCCGGACCACACCCGTATCCGGCCATGGTTCGCGACTTCCAGGCCGTTATCGGCAAGGAAACCCGTGAACAGCTACAAGCGCAAGAAGGTCGCCTGCCGGACAGCCTGGTGGCGTGTATCGGTGGCGGTTCCAACGCCATGGGCCTGTTTCACCCGTTCCTGGACGACAAGAGTGTCGAGATCATCGGCGTGGAAGCTGCCGGTTACGGTATCGAAACCGGTAAACATGCAGCCAGCCTGAACGGCGGCGTACCGGGCGTGCTCCACGGCAACCGTACTTTCCTGTTGCAGGACGACGATGGCCAGATCATCGATGCTCACTCGATTTCCGCCGGCCTCGATTATCCAGGTATCGGCCCGGAACACGCGTGGTTGCATGATATCGGTCGCGTTCAGTACACCTCGGTGACCGACGATGAAGCCCTCGATGCGTTCCACAAATGCTGCCGCCTGGAGGGGATTATTCCTGCACTGGAAAGCGCCCACGCCCTGGCCGAAGTGTTCAAACGCGCACCGACCTTGCCGAAGGATCACCTGATGGTGGTCAACCTGTCCGGTCGTGGCGACAAAGATATGCAAACCGTGATGCACCACATGGAACACTCCCAACAAGAGCAATCCAAGCAGGAGAAACACTGATGAGCCGCCTGCAAACGCGCTTTGCCGAACTCAAGGAACAGAACCGCGCTGCCCTCGTGACCTTCGTCACCGCTGGCGACCCGAGCTATGACACTTCCCTGGCAATCCTCAAAGGCTTGCCCGCGGCTGGCGCCGACGTGATCGAGCTGGGCATGCCCTTCACGGATCCGATGGCTGATGGCCCGGCGATCCAGTTGGCCAACATTCGTGCCTTGGGCGCCAAGCAGAACCTGGCGAAAACCCTGCAAATGGTTCGCGAGTTCCGTGAAGGCAACACCGAGACTCCGCTGGTGCTGATGGGTTATTTCAACCCTATCCACATGTACGGCGTGCCACGCTTCATCGCTGAAGCCAAAGAGGCCGGTGTTGATGGCCTGATCGTGGTCGACTTGCCGCCCGAGCATAACGGCGAGTTGTGCGACCCGGCTCAGGCAGCGGGTCTGGATTTCATTCGTCTGACCACGCCAACCACTGATGACGTGCGCCTGCCGACGGTTCTGAACGGCAGCTCCGGTTTCGTTTACTACGTGTCGGTTGCGGGTGTGACCGGTGCAGGGGCGGCGACGCTGGAACACGTTGAAGAGGCGGTTACGCGTCTGCGTCGCCACACAGATTTGCCGATCAGCATTGGTTTTGGCATTCGTACTCCGGAGCAAGCGGCTTCCATTGCTCGCCTGGCAGATGGTGTTGTCGTGGGGTCGGCATTGATCGATCACATCGCCAACGCGTCGACGCCGGATCAGGCGATTGATGGTGTGCTCAGCCTTTGCGCAGCGCTGTCGGAAGGCGTGCGTCAAGCGCGGGTCAGCTGAAGGTAAAGTTCCTGATACAGAGGAATTAGAGCCTCGCGGCACAGACTAACCAGCAAGACCGAGGGCTTCAGGACTACGTTCTGAGGCCCTTTTTGCTGTATGTGCGGTGAGGAAAGCCCCGATGAAAATGCCGAAACGTCTGATTGCCAGCCTGGGCGTGCTGATGCTGAGTGCCACCCCATTGCTGCACGCGAGCGCTGATCAGCGCGACGATCACGGCCATGGCGGCCCTCAGCAGGGTCAATACGATAACCATGGCGACAATCATGGCGATGATCACCGTAGTCATCAGGACAACCATCGCGGCGGCCCTCCGCCCCGGGACTTCGGCCCGGTGCGCCAGACGATTCACGACAATCATGGGTATTTTGTGCGCGGTGCGCCACCACCTCCGGGTATTCATCTGGAACGCGGCCGGCCGTTGCCCCAC
Organism: Pseudomonas sp. S2_F03; assembly: GCF_054668335.1. Taxonomy (NCBI): domain Bacteria; kingdom Pseudomonadati; phylum Pseudomonadota; class Gammaproteobacteria; order Pseudomonadales; family Pseudomonadaceae; genus Pseudomonas; species Pseudomonas sp. S2_F03. The sequence continues at coordinate 3,103,001 of NZ_CP162759.1, forward strand.
GGCTATTATGGTGAGCGTCTGGACAATCGCGCGCTGGGTCGCTTGCCGTATTACCCGGGGTATGAATGGCGTCGTGCAGGCGGCGACATTGTGCTGATTGCCGTAGGCAGCGGGGTTGTTTACGAAATTCTGGAAGGGGTTCTTTGATTTAACGTGCAAGCAAAAAAAGGGCTTCGTGGATCATCCACGAAGCCCTTTTTACTAGGGCAGCTCCAACCCGCCAGCTGCCTTGTGCAGCTTTCTCAGATGTTCGCCAACTTGCTTCAGGTTGGCTTCATTGGCGGCCATTTCGGCTGCACGACTCGGTTCGAGCAGCGCTCTCACTTCCTTGTCCAGGTCGCCTGTCAGCACCAGAAGTTGCTTTTGGCGCAGGCTGCTTTCTGATTCCAGGCGTTGCCATTCACTCGGTTGGGGCAATCCATAACCGCCGCTGCCGAGCAGTTCCGCCGGACGGCTGAGGTAGCCGCTGTTGGCCAGAATATCCTTCAAGGTCGCATTGGCCTTGTCCATACCGCCGTTTTCCAGATTCCGAGCACCCAGGTAACGCTGCTTTACTTCGTCCTGAGCCAGCAGCAATTGCTGGCGCAAGGCTGCCTGTTCCAACAACAACAACGCCGCGCTGGCGCGCAGGTCAGCCTGTTCGAACCATTGCCGGCGCTCTACCGCTTTCAATGCCAGCCAGTCTTCGACTTTTTCCTGCTTGATCGGCAAGCGCTTCTTCAACACGTCGAACATGGCTTGATAACGATCGCGGAAGGAGTCGAAGCGATAACCCAGTCGGAGCGCTTCACGTGGGTCATCCAGCACGCTGGTATCCGCCAGCCCGCGCCCCTTGAGCACTTTGAGCAAGCCGTTCGGCATGATGTTATCCAGTCCGACCAGTTGTGCATTATTGGTGCCGCTGCGCAGCAGCTTCAGCTCCTCCACCGCGCAGTTGTTGGACAGGAAAAAGTAGCTGCCGTCGTAACTCCAGTGCATCTCGGCGGCGCGCTCCACGACGCCTTCGATCTCGCTGCGCGACAGATTGAGCGGCACCGAGGCGAGGCTGCGCAGTTCGGTCTTGGTGTATTCGTCGATCACTTGGGCCAGTGGCAGGACAAACAGGCGCGACGGGTATTTACCGACCAATCCGTCCCAGCTCGAGAGCTGTACGTCACCGACGAAGGCGCGATAAGACAAGACCAGATGCTGGTCCAGGTCGAGACGGCAGTCGGGCCCCCGTGGTCGTCCTGGCGCACAGATCACCAGTCGCAACATGCTGTGGCCCCAGCGGCTGACCCAGTTCTGATTGGCTTCGGCCAGCAGATAGTCGACGGCATAGACCCGTTCCGGATCCACCTGCCCAAGGGGTTGCTTGGCGAAGTCATTGCCAGCATTGAGGAAGGCGAAGGTTTTGGCGCAGGTGTTTTTGGCTGCCGGCGCCCAGCCGAAGTGTTCCTGGTAGTAGCGATACAGCATTGGACGACGACAGGCGTAGCTCGGGTCAAGTAGGAAATACTCCATGTTGACCGCGACGAACTCTTTGGGACTGTCCGTTTCGTAGATGTCCGGACTGCGGGCGATCTGCTTGTTGTGTTGTTCACGTTCACCGCGACGGCCGACGTATTGTTGCCAGCCGGCCAGGTCGAGCAGGCGTGGATCGTCGCTGAGGGTGAAGCGACGATCATTCTGGCCACGGCACTCGTCAGGAATACCGACCAGTCCGGCACTGTTGTTGCGCCGGGTGCAGCGTTGAATCAGTTTGCGCTCCGCGTCTGGCCACAGGCGCGAGCGGTCGTAAATGTGGGTGAGCTCGTGCACCACCGTGGCGAGCATTTCCCTGCGTACGGTGCCGTGAGGGCGATAGGTTTTCCTGGTCGCGGCGCTGCCATCGGTAAGGCTGGCGAGCAGGTTACGGTTCAGGTCGAGTTCGGACACCAGCGATGCCTGGCCGTAGGCATTGCTTGGCATGTTGTCGGTCCAGCCGACATCAATGCGCCGATCCAGTTGCTCGATGAAACGAGGCGGCAGCGCCTGCATGGCTTCATCTAACAGTGCCTGGCTGGCCTGCTGTTGTGCCGGGCTGAGACCTTCAGTCTTGAGTTGTAATTGCAGACTGGCGTGAGCCGCGTTGCCGAACAGCAACATGACCCCGGCCAGCAGCCAGGCGGCTGGCGACTTCACAGGGCGAGGATGGCTTCGGCGAGTACCTGATCACTGGCATCCCGGGCCTCAGGCACGCGATCGCGCAGGGTGTTGAAAGCCGCTTCGAGGTGCGCGCCACGGATATCGCCGTCGCTGGCAACAAACGTGGCTGCGTCGTCGTGGGCTTCACGAATGATCTTCGAGTCACGGATGGAGGTGGTGGTATCAGAGGTGAAATCAAGCGTGCGCTGGGTGGCACGAATGAGCATGTTACTGGTGGCAACCAGGGTATGGGCCTGGGCCACATCGGCCAGCAACAACAGGCCAAGGGTGGCAGCAATCAGCGGGCTACGCATGGAACGACTCCGGGGAAACAAGGATAACTATTGGACGAGAATTGCCAGTGCCAGTTCAAGGTCGCTTGCATGAAGTTTGGGCTGGGTCTGGCGCAGATAAATCAGGGCGGACTCCAGCTGTGCTCCTCGCAATTGGGTGTCGCTGGCGATGAATGTCGCAGCATCATCGTGAGCGGCGAGCAGCAGTTTACGGTCGAAGGGCGCGGAGGTCACCAGACTGCTGCCATAACCACTGGCGACAGTACCTTGTGTGGAAAGATTGAAGGCATCGAAAGCATGTGCCGAGCCCGACCAGCAGGCCACAAGCAATAGGGGCGTGAGCAACAACCTGGAATGAAAACGCATGAGACTCGATAGCTGAAAGCGAGCCCCAAGGCTAGCGCAACGTCCGGTCTAGAGCCAGCGCCGAAACATGGGGACACGTTGGGCGTGTCCCACGTCAGGGCTTTCGCTTAGATGGTCAGGATGGCTTGAGCCAGCTGTGCATCCGTTGCGTTCAGCTGTGGCGCCTGGTGGCGAATGTAATCGAGCGCACTTTCGAGTTTTACGCCGCGGATGGCACCTTCGCTGGCGACGAAGCTGGCGGCATCATCGCGCGCTTCACGCACAATCTTGTTGTCCTTAAAAGAAGAGGAAACGACGTCGGTGGTTGCATCGGACGTGGCCTTTAACGCTTTGACGACAGCGTCAGTGGTCACGACAAAGCTGGTGGCGTTGGCATTGGCAGCCACTGCAAGCAGGGCTGCGACGCTGAGCAAGCGAAGACGGGACATGGTGTATCTCCTTCAGGAAAACCAATTGAGAGGTGGCAAGGTATCTGCTGGATCAGACGCCTGTTGTACAGCGTGCGCCACGTTCCGGTTGATATTAGGCCTGCTTTTAACAGTTCGCACAGCCCGTCTGTTCAGGGCCGGTCGCTAGCGCCAGAACGGTTTATCCAGTTCATTGACGCGATCGGCGTGGCTGATGCCCAGGTCTGAAAGCTGTTGATCGTTTAGCTGACCCAATAGGCGCCGGGTTCTGGCCCGTTCCAGGCCGCGGGACAGTGCTGCCCACGTACGTTGTAGCCAGGTGAAACAAGGTTTCGCTTGCGGCGCAGGAGCGGAAATATCTTGTAAGTGATTCATGGCGCGATCCGTGTGCTTTGGAATGAGCCTCCATGGTGGCCCTCCCCGTTTTTGCTAAACAGATACACCGCGTAGAAATTGTACTTGTACAGTGATCGGTTTTAACAAACTGTACCGCTCTTGCATAACGCTGTTGTTTTTCCGAGTTCGATGGCGCGAAAACGACAAAGCCCGTCGTGGTTTCCCACGACGGGCTTTGTTTTTTCAATCTGGAGTGCTGGCAGTGGACCCGAGGGGTCAGGGCCAGCGACGCTAGCTTAGCGCCAGAACGGCTTGCTCAGCTCTTCGTAGCGTTGTGCTTCGCTAATCCCGGCGTCAGCCAGCAGACGCGAATCCAGGCGAGCCAGTTGATGGCGGCTGGAGATGCGGCGCTGCCACAGCATCAGGTTGGCGATAACGCGCAGAGGCATCGAGGCTTGGGTTTTTGCAGCAGTGTCTTCGAAGAACAGGCCGGAACTGAGTGTACGTTCCATGATTGACATCCTTCCGCTTGTGGCGGGATTAGGTAGTGGTTTAACTGGTGCCCATGATCCTCTCGTTTGCCTAGTCACTGTAGATACAGTTCATCTGTATTGTGAGGGCTCAGTTAACTGTTTATAGGCGGTGTACTGGTCAAAATTGAGGCAACTGTATCTATCTGCACTTATTTAGTGCGTTTTCGTGTGAATGGTTTGAAAAGGTAGGGAATTACGGTAGGAAATGACCAGTACAGCAGTACAGTTTTAAACAGATTTCCACGAAACAATAGCGCGCTGACGAAACTGTGTTTGCGTCAGCCGCTATCTGTACCAATTACGCCTTGAGCATGCGCCCTGTTTCTTCCAGGTTGATGTGCCAACTCAGCGCATCGCGCAGGATATGTGGCGTGTGTCCGCCGATTGCGCAAGCTGCGGTGAAGTAGTCGTCCAGGGCCTGGCGATAGTCCGGGTGCACACAGTTGTCGATGACGACCCGCGCCCGTTCCCGTGGTGCCAAACCACGTAAGTCAGCCAGACCGATTTCGGTGACGAGGATGTCGACGTCATGCTCCGTGTGGTCAACGTGGCTGACCATCGGCACGACGCTGGAGATTGCCCCGCCCTTGGCAATCGATTTGGTGACGAAGATGGACAGATGGGCATTGCGTGCAAAGTCGCCCGAGCCGCCAATGCCGTTCATCATCCGTGTGCCGCACACGTGCGTGGAGTTGACGTTGCCATAGAGGTCGAACTCCAGCGCCGTGTTGATACCGATAATGCCCAGTCGACGCACCACTTCCGGGTGATTGGAGATTTCCTGTGGGCGCAGCACCAATTTGTCCTTATAGCGCTCAAGGTTGCCAAACACGTCGGCATTTCGACGACTCGACAAGGTGATCGAACTGCCCGACGCAAAGCTCAGCTTGCCGGCATCGATCAGGTCGAACGTCGAATCCTGCAGTACCTCGGAATACATGGTCAGGTCTTCGAACGGTGAGTCGATCAGGCCGCACATCACTGAGTTGGCGATGGTGCCGATACCGGCCTGCAATGGGCCAAGCTTGTTGGTCATCCGTCCGGCAGCCACTTCCTGCTTGAAGAAGTTGATCAGGTGGTCGGCGATGGCCTGGGTCTCGGTGTCCGGTGGCAACACCGTGGAGGGGGAGTCGGATTGATTGGTGATCACGATCGCGACGATCTTCTCCGGCGGGATCGGGATGGCGGTGCTGCCAATGCGATCATCGACCTTCACCAGTGGAATCGGCGTGCGGGTCGGGCGGTACGTCGGGATATAGATGTCGTGCAGGCCTTCCAGGTTCGGGTTGTGCGCCAGGTTGATCTCGACGATCACGTGTTTGGCGAAAATCGCGAAGCTGGCCGAGTTGCCGACCGATGTGGTCGGTACGATATGGCCCTGTTCGGTAATGGCAACGGCTTCAATCACCGCGATATCCGGCAATTTGAGTTGTTGGTTGCGCAGTTGCTCCACGGTTTCCGAGAGGTGCTGGTCGATGAACATCACTTCGCCTGCGTTGATGGCTTTGCGCAGGGTGCTGTCCACCTGGAAGGGCATGCGCCGCGACAGTACACCGGCTTCGGTCAGCTGTTTGTCGAGGTCGTTACCCAGGCTGGCACCGGTCATCAGGGTGATTTTCAGCGGCGTGACCTTGGCGCGTTCGGCCAGCGCGTGAGGTACGGCTTTCGCTTCGCCGGCGCGGGTGAAACCACTCATGCCGACGGTCATGCCGTCCTCAATCAGAGCGGCAGCGTCGGCAGCGCTCATCACTTTATCCAACAACGAAGGCAGGCGAATACGGTCACGGTACATGGATTGTTATCTCGGGCAACGGGTAGCAGGATGCGCAGTCTAGTGAATTTCGCGGGCGCCTGTCCCGCTACCAAGGTCGAAAACGAGGCGTCTATTCAGCGGGTTTCAAGTAAAACACTGTTACCGGATCGGTAACAACGCGGCAAATTGTCCAGCGTTTGTGCAAACAAAAACGCCCCGACAAGTCGGGGCGTTCAGTGTAGCAGCGGAGGGTTACTCGACCGCTTTAACCATATCTTCGATGACTTTCTTGGCGTCGCCGAAGACCATCATGGTTTTGTCCAGGTAGAACAGTTCGTTATCCAGGCCGGCATAACCGCTGGCCATCGAACGCTTGTTGACGATGATCGTCTTGGCTTTGAACGCTTCGAGAATCGGCATGCCGGCAATCGGCGATTTCGGATCGTTCTTGGCGGCCGGGTTGACCACGTCGTTGGCGCCCAACACCAGCACCACGTCGGCCTGGCCGAACTCGGAGTTGATGTCTTCCATCTCGAACACCTGGTCGTAAGGCACTTCTGCCTCGGCCAGCAACACGTTCATGTGGCCAGGCATACGACCGGCAACCGGGTGGATCGCGTACTTCACGGTCACGCCGCGATGAGTCAGCTTCTCGGTCAGCTCCTTGAGCGCGTGCTGGGCACGGGCCACTGCCAGGCCGTAGCCCGGAACGATGATCACGGTATCGGCGTTGGTCAGCAGGAACGTCGCGTCGTCAGCCGAGCCGGATTTCACCGGGCGGGCTTCCTGGGCGCCGGCCGGTCCTGCGTCGGCCGTGTTGCCGAAGCCGCCAAGCAGCACATTAAAGAAGGAACGGTTCATCGCCTTGCACATGATGTACGAGAGGATCGCACCGCTTGAGCCCACCAGCGAACCGGCGATGATCAGCATCGAGTTGTTCAGCGAGAAGCCGATACCGGCTGCCGCCCAACCGGAATAGCTGTTGAGCATCGACACAACCACCGGCATGTCTGCGCCGCCAATAGGGATGATGATCAGCACGCCCATCACGAAGGCCAGGACCAGCATCAGCGCAAAGGCATTGAGATTGCCGGTCATCATGAAGGTCACGCCCAGAGCCAGTGTGGCCAGGCCCAGCAGCAGGTTCAGTTTGTGCTGACCGCTGAACTGTACCGGTGCTCCTTGGAACAGGCGGAACTTGTACTTGCCCGAGAGCTTGCCGAAAGCGATGACCGAACCGGAGAAGGTGATTGCACCGATGGCTGCGCCGAGGAACAGTTCCAGGCGGTTACCGGCCGGAATCGAATCGCCCAGTTGCTTGACGATGCCCAGTGACTGCGGCTCAACGACAGCAGCAATAGCGATGAACACGGCGGCCATACCGATCATGCTATGCATGAAGGCGACCAGTTCCGGCATCTTGGTCATCTCGACGCGCTTGGCCATGATCGAGCCGGCGGTGCCGCCGACCAGCAGGCCAACGATAACGTAACCGATGCCGGCGGTGGCCAGTTCAGCGCCCAGCTTGTAGATGAGGCCCACGGTGGTGAGGATCGCCAACGCCATGCCGAGCATGCCGTAGACATTGCCGCGCCGAGACGTGGTTGGGTGCGACAGGCCTTTGAGGGCCTGGATGAAGCAGATCGACGCGATCAAGTAGAGCGTCGTGACAAGGTTCATGCTCATTACTTAGGCGCCTCTTCTTTTACGACTTTCGGGGCTTTTTTCTTGAACATCTCAAGCATTCTGCGGGTGACCAGGAAGCCACCAAACACGTTCACCGCTGCCAGGGCCACCGCGAGGGTGCCCATGGTTTTGCCCAGCGGCGTCACCGTCAAGGCCGCTGCCAGCATGGCGCCGACGATGACGATTGCCGAGATGGCGTTAGTCACCGCCATCAACGGTGTGTGCAGCGCAGGCGTAACGTTCCAGACCACGTGATAACCGACATAAATCGCCAGCACGAAGATGATCAGGTTGTAGATACCGGGGGAGATAAGCTCTTCCATCGTCTGAATCCCTGCTTAGGCGTTTTTGCGGATGACTTGGCCGTCGCGGCACATCAGGCACGCGGCGACGATATCGTCTTCTAGGTTCACTTCGAATTGGCCTTCTTTGTTGAAGACCAGCTTCAGGAAGTCCAGCAGGTTACGGGCGTACAACGCCGAGGCATCTGCCGCCACTTCACCGGCCAGATTGGTCGGGCCGCAAATGGTCACGCCGTTTGCAACGACGACCTGATCCGCCACGGTAAGCGGGCAGTTGCCGCCCTGGGCCGCCGCGAGGTCGATGACCACCGAGCCCGGCTTCATCTGCGCCACCGTTTCGGCGCTCAACAGAGTCGGTGCCTTGCGGCCCGGGATCAGTGCCGTGGTGATAACGATGTCAGCCTGCTTGGCGCGTTCGTGTACGGCCAGGGCCTGACGTTGCATCCAGCTGGCGGGCATTGGACGCGCGTAACCGCCGACACCGACAGCGCACTCGCGCTCTTCATCGGTTTCGTACGGCACGTCGACGAACTTCGCACCCAGGGATTCGATTTGTTCCTTCACCGCCGGACGTACGTCCGAGGCTTCGATGACCGCGCCCAGACGCTTGGCGGTGGCAATCGCCTGCAATCCGGCCACGCCTGCGCCCAGAATCAGCACGCGCGCTGCTTTCACGGTACCTGCTGCTGTCATCAGCATCGGCATGAAGCGCGGGTAGTGATGAGCAGCCAGCAACACCGCTTTATAGCCGGCGATGTTCGCTTGGGAGGACAGCACATCCAGGCTCTGTGCACGGGAAGTGCGTGGCGCAGCCTCCAATGCAAAGGCGGTAATGCCGCGCTCGGCCAGCTTGGCAATGGTTTCATTGCTGAACGGATTGAGCATGCCCACCACAACGGTGCCGCTTTTAATCAGCGTCAGCTCGCTGTCGCTGGGGGCGACCACCTTGAGAATCAGCTCTGCACCAAACGCATCATTGGCGCTGCCAATGGTTGCGCCTGCCGCTTCATAGGCACTGTCGACAACACTGGCGTTAACGCCGGCGCCGCTTTGCACAGTGACTTTATGACCCTGGCCGATCAGCTTCTTGATGGTTTCCGGGGTTGCAGCAACCCGCGTTTCACCCGTCTGGGTTTCGAGAGGAACACCAATGTGCACGTCAAATCTCCTGCGTGATCTTATTGAGTAAACCCAGGCACTACGGATGGTGCGGCTGGGGCGGCCGATCAGCACGATCCCGCCGAATCAAGGCGGGGCGCGGCATTTTGCAGGCGAACTTTGTGCCCTTCAAGGGGTTATGACGGGTGACGGAAAATTAACTACAAGTCACCCCGTGACCGAATGTCGCAACTAACCGGCTGCATCCCATGCAGGCCGTGACTTACAGGGGTTTCTGTCGAAATTACAGAAATTACATATCTTTACGCTGAATGAGGCGTTATAGACCGCAAATAGAGGCTCAAAGCCACGTCACCAGAGGCTTGTGGGACGTTGGTGCTGCTTGTAGGTACAGTCTGTGAATATGCGACATATAGTTATATCTGTAGGGCTTTCAATTATTTGACTACGGGGTCAGCTAATGAGCAAAAGCCTTTATCCTTCTAGGTTGTAGCTATGCGCTTGATTGATAAGCCAGTCGCGAAATGCCTTCAAAGAGGCTGATTCCACCTTTCGCTCGGGAATCATCAGGTAATACGCCTTGATGCTAGACAGTGCCTGGGGGTTGGCAATCACCAGTCGTTTCTCCGCCAGTTCACGCTGAATCAGGAACGGCGGGATTAGCGCAATCCCCATGTCATGCATCGCGGCTTGAGCAAGCATGGAGAATAGCTCGTAGCGCGGACCTGTCATGTCCCGAGGGATATTCAGCTGTTGGGAGTTGAACCACTGACGCCATGCATAAGGGCGGGTGGTCTGTTGCAATAGGGGAAGGTCGGCGATCTCGACGGGTGTCAGCCGAGTCTTTTTTCCCAGTAGGTTCGGACTGCACACCGGCATCGGATTTTCCCCCATCAACCTGTGGGACTCGGTACCGGACCAATCGGCGTCACCGAAGTAAATCGCCGCATCAAAATCAGTGTCGGCAAACAGGAACGGGCGGGTGCGGTTGGTGAGGTTGACCGTCACCTCCGGGTGCTTGTGCTGAAAGTCTTTGAGTCTTGGCAGCAGCCATTGAGTGCCGAAAGTCGGAACCACCGCCAGTTCGATCACATTGGCGCCCTGTTGCCCCATTACCGACAACGTGTCCCGTTCCACTGCGTCGAGCTGTGTGGCCACGCGGCGACTGTAGGAAAGGCCGGCCTCCGTCAGTTTCACCCCGCGCCGCGAGCGTCGGAACAGTTCGACGCTGAGGAACTCCTCCAGGCTGGCGATCTGTCGGCAAATCGCACCCTGGGTCAGCGAAAGCTCCTGGGCGGCTTTGGTGAAGCTTTCATGCCGTGCGGCCGCTTCAAAGCTGATCAGGGCGGTGGTGCTGGGGATTTTCCTGCGCATGTACGTCAACCTCACTAATACATCGCATAAAGGCTCTTTTGCGATGTTTCGAAGTGAGAATTTAGCACAACAGTATGCGAAATCCTCGTTTGCCGTAATGCCGAACCCGGCCTAGGATCAGTCCACGTTATTTGACCCGATTCGAGAGGATACACTCATGGGCGGTAAAGCTAGCTTCAACTGGATCGATCCCCTGCTGCTGGATCAACAGCTCACTGAAGAAGAACGCATGATTCGCGACACCGCCGAGCAATTCGCTCAGCAGAAGCTTGCGCCGCGCGTCCTCGAAGCTTTCCGTCATGAAAAAACCGACCCGGCAATTTTCCGCGAAATGGGCGAAGTCGGTCTGTTGGGGGCAACTATCCCTGAGCAGTACGGCGGCAGCGGCCTGAACTATGTCAGCTACGGTCTGATCGCTCGTGAAGTCGAGCGCGTCGACTCTGGCTACCGCTCGATGATGAGCGTGCAGTCCTCGTTGGTCATGGTGCCTATTAATGAATTTGGCACCGAAGCCCAAAAGCAGAAGTACCTGCCGAAACTGGCCTCCGGCGAGTGGATTGGCTGCTTTGGTCTGACTGAGCCTAACCACGGTTCTGACCCGGGTGCGATGATTACTCGTGCGCGCAAAGTGGAAGGCGGTTACAGCCTGACCGGCAGCAAGATGTGGATCACTAACAGCCCTATCGCAGATGTGTTCGTCGTCTGGGGTAAAGATGACGCCGGCGACATCCGTGGTTTCGTGCTGGAGAAGGGCTGGAAAGGCCTGAGCGCTCCGGCGATTCACGGTAAGGTCGGCCTGCGTGCATCCATTACAGGCGAAATCGTCATGGACAACGTATTTGTCCCTGAAGAGAACATTTTCCCTGACGTCCGTGGCTTGAAAGGCCCTTTCACCTGCCTCAACTCCGCGCGTTATGGCATTTCCTGGGGCGCGCTGGGTGCCGCCGAGTTCTGCTGGCACACCGCTCGCCAATACACCCTGGACCGCCAGCAGTTCGGTCGTCCGTTGGCCGCCACTCAGTTGATCCAGAAAAAGCTGGCCGACATGCAGACTGAAATCACCCTGGCGCTGCAAGGTTGCCTGCGCCTGGGTCGTATGAAAGACGAAGGCACTGCGGCGGTCGAGATCACGTCGATGATGAAGCGCAACTCATGCGGCAAGTCCCTGGACATCGCTCGTATGGCGCGTGACATGCTGGGTGGCAATGGCATCTCCGACGAGTTCGGTGTTGCTCGTCACTTGGTCAACCTGGAAGTGGTGAATACCTATGAAGGTACGCATGACGTCCACGCACTGATTCTCGGCCGCGCGCAAACCGGCATCCAGGCGTTCTATTAATAGGAGAACGTCCATGGGCGCGCTTTCGCATCTGCGGGTACTGGATTTATCGCGGGTACTGGCCGGACCTTGGTCCGGGCAGATCCTGGCGGACCTTGGCGCTGAGGTGATCAAGGTGGAGCGCCCGGGCAATGGCGATGATACGCGCGCCTGGGGGCCTCCTTTTCTTAAAGACGCCTATGGCGAGAACACCAGCGAGGCCGCCTACTACTTGTCGGCCAATCGCAACAAGCAATCGGTCACCATCGACTTCACACGCCCTGAAGGTCAGAAGTTGGTGCGTGAGCTGGCGGCCAAGTCGGACATTCTGATCGAGAACTTCAAGGTTGGTGGGCTGGCGGCCTACGGGCTGGACTATGAATCGCTCAAAGCCATCAACCCGAACCTGATTTATTGCTCCATCACCGGGTTTGGTCAGACCGGCCCTTACGCCAAGCGTGCGGGTTATGACTTCATGATCCAGGGCCTGGGTGGTCTGATGAGCCTGACGGGGCGACCGGAAGGGGATGAGGGTGCCGGGCCGGTAAAGGTTGGTGTAGCGCTGACAGACATCTTGACCGGGCTCTATTCGACAGTGGCGATTCTGGCGGCGCTAGCGCATCGGGATCACGATGGCGGCGGCCAGCATATCGACATGGCATTGCTGGATGTTCAGGTTGCATGCCTGGCTAACCAGGCGATGAACTACCTGACGACAGGCAATGCGCCTAAGCGCTTGGGTAACGCCCATCCGAACATCGTGCCTTATCAGGACTTTCCTACGGCTGATGGCGACTTCATCCTGACCGTGGGTAACGATGGTCAATTCCGCAAGTTTGCCGAAGTAGCGGGTCAGCCGCAGTGGGCGGATGATCCGCGCTTTGCGACCAATAAACTGCGGGTGGCAAATCGGGCGGTCTTGATTCCGCTGATCCGTCAGGCGACGGTGTTCAAGACCACGGCTGAGTGGGTGTTGCAGCTGGAGGAGGCTGGCGTGCCATGTGGCCCGATCAATGATCTGGCTCAGATGTTTGCTGATCCTCAGGTCAAGGCACGTGGGTTGGCGATGGAGTTGCCCCATGTGTTGGCTGGGATGGTGCCGCAGGTGGCGAGCCCTATTCGTCTATCCAAGACTCCGGTGGAGTACCGCAATGCCCCTCCATTGCTGGGTGAGCATACGCAAGAGGTTCTGCAGCGTGTGCTGGGCCTGGGAGCTGGTGCGGTGGCTGCTTTCAAAGAGGCTGGGGTGCTTTGAGGATTCCTTCTATATAGAGGCCGGCTGTTTCGCTCGTTATATAGAGGGGAATTGGGTTGTTTGTCGGCTTTTGGGGCGTTATTGATAGAAAGCCCAAATCAGTGCTTGACGGCAGATTCAGGATGTCTATAATTCGCCCCACTTCCGGCGCAGTCGAAACGGAAAACTCCTTGGTAAACAAAGAGTTACGCAGTTTTCGGCAGTGAGTGGCTTCAGTTCATCGAAGTCCGAAAGGAGTTGAAAAAGAGGTGTTGACAGCAGCGTGTAACGCTGTAGAATTCGCCTCCCGCTACCGAGTGATCGGAAGCGCAAGTGGTTGAAGTTACAAAGGAAACTTTGAAAACTTCTGAAAATAACCACTTGACAGCAACAGAGGCTGCTGTAGAATGCGCGCCTCGGTTGAGACGAAAGATCTTAACCAACCGCTCTTTAACAACTGAATCAAGCAATTCGTGTGGGTGCTTGTGGAGTCAGACTGATAGTCAACAAGATTATCAGCATCACAAGTTACTCCGCGAGAAATCAAAGATGTAACCAACGATTGCTGAGCCAAGTTTAGGGTTTCTTAAAAACCCAAAGATGTTTGAACTGAAGAGTTTGATCATGGCTCAGATTGAACGCTGGCGGCAGGCCTAACACATGCAAGTCGAGCGGTAGAGAGAAGCTTGCTTCTCTTGAGAGCGGCGGACGGGTGAGTAATGCCTAGGAATCTGCCTGGTAGTGGGGGATAACGTTCGGAAACGGACGCTAATACCGCATACGTCCTACGGGAGAAAGCAGGGGACCTTCGGGCCTTGCGCTATCAGATGAGCCTAGGTCGGATTAGCTAGTTGGTGAGGTAATGGCTCACCAAGGCGACGATCCGTAACTGGTCTGAGAGGATGATCAGTCACACTGGAACTGAGACACGGTCCAGACTCCTACGGGAGGCAGCAGTGGGGAATATTGGACAATGGGCGAAAGCCTGATCCAGCCATGCCGCGTGTGTGAAGAAGGTCTTCGGATTGTAAAGCACTTTAAGTTGGGAGGAAGGGTTGTAACCTAATACGTTGCAATTTTGACGTTACCGACAGAATAAGCACCGGCTAACTCTGTGCCAGCAGCCGCGGTAATACAGAGGGTGCAAGCGTTAATCGGAATTACTGGGCGTAAAGCGCGCGTAGGTGGTTCGTTAAGTTGGATGTGAAATCCCCGGGCTCAACCTGGGAACTGCATTCAAAACTGTCGAGCTAGAGTATGGTAGAGGGTGGTGGAATTTCCTGTGTAGCGGTGAAATGCGTAGATATAGGAAGGAACACCAGTGGCGAAGGCGACCACCTGGACTGATACTGACACTGAGGTGCGAAAGCGTGGGGAGCAAACAGGATTAGATACCCTGGTAGTCCACGCCGTAAACGATGTCAACTAGCCGTTGGGAGCCTTGAGCTCTTAGTGGCGCAGCTAACGCATTAAGTTGACCGCCTGGGGAGTACGGCCGCAAGGTTAAAACTCAAATGAATTGACGGGGGCCCGCACAAGCGGTGGAGCATGTGGTTTAATTCGAAGCAACGCGAAGAACCTTACCAGGCCTTGACATCCAATGAACTTTCCAGAGATGGATCGGTGCCTTCGGGAACATTGAGACAGGTGCTGCATGGCTGTCGTCAGCTCGTGTCGTGAGATGTTGGGTTAAGTCCCGTAACGAGCGCAACCCTTGTCCTTAGTTACCAGCACGTTATGGTGGGCACTCTAAGGAGACTGCCGGTGACAAACCGGAGGAAGGTGGGGATGACGTCAAGTCATCATGGCCCTTACGGCCTGGGCTACACACGTGCTACAATGGTCGGTACAGAGGGTTGCCAAGCCGCGAGGTGGAGCTAATCCCAGAAAACCGATCGTAGTCCGGATCGCAGTCTGCAACTCGACTGCGTGAAGTCGGAATCGCTAGTAATCGCGAATCAGAATGTCGCGGTGAATACGTTCCCGGGCCTTGTACACACCGCCCGTCACACCATGGGAGTGGGTTGCACCAGAAGTAGCTAGTCTAACCTTCGGGAGGACGGTTACCACGGTGTGATTCATGACTGGGGTGAAGTCGTAACAAGGTAGCCGTAGGGGAACCTGCGGCTGGATCACCTCCTTAATCGACGACATCAGCTGCTCCATAAGTTCCCACACGAATTGCTTGATTCATTGAAGAAGACGAAAGAAGCAGCCCGAAATTGGGTCTGTAGCTCAGTTGGTTAGAGCGCACCCCTGATAAGGGTGAGGTCGGCAGTTCGAATCTGCCCAGACCCACCAATTTTGTGTGGGAAACGCCTGTAGAAATACGGGGCCATAGCTCAGCTGGGAGAGCGCCTGCCTTGCACGCAGGAGGTCAACGGTTCGATCCCGTTTGGCTCCACCACTACTGCTTCTGAAGTTTGAAAGCTTAGAAATGAGCATTCCATCGTTGAGATGGTGAATGTTGATTTCTAGTCTTTGACTAGTTCGTTCTTTAAAAATTTGGGTATGTGATAGAAAGATAGACTGAACGTTACTTTCACTGGTAACGGATCAGGCTAAGGTAAAATTTGTGAGTTGCTCTTAATTGAGTATTATCGAATTTTCGGCGAATGTCGTCTTCACAGTATAACCAGATTGCTTGGGGTTATATGGTCAAGTGAAGAAGCGCATACGGTGGATGCCTTGGCAGTCAGAGGCGATGAAAGACGTGGTAGCCTGCGAAAAGCTTCGGGGAGTCGGCAAACAGACTTTGATCCGGAGATGTCTGAATGGGGGAACCCAGCCATCATAAGATGGTTATCTTGTACTGAATACATAGGTGCAAGAGGCGAACCAGGGGAACTGAAACATCTAAGTACCCTGAGGAAAAGAAATCAACCGAGATTCCCTTAGTAGTGGCGAGCGAACGGGGACTAGCCCTTAAGTGGCTTTGAGATTAGCGGAACGCTCTGGAAAGTGCGGCCATAGTGGGTGATAGCCCTGTACGCGAAAATCTCTTGGTCATGAAATCGAGTAGGACGGAGCACGAGAAACTTTGTCTGAATATGGGGGGACCATCCTCCAAGGCTAAATACTACTGACTGACCGATAGTGAACTAGTACCGTGAGGGAAAGGCGAAAAGAACCCCGGAGAGGGGAGTGAAATAGATCCTGAAACCGTATGCGTACAAGCAGTGGGAGCCTACTTGTTAGGTGACTGCGTACCTTTTGTATAATGGGTCAGCGACTTATTTTCAGTGGCGAGCTTAACCGAATAGGGGAGGCGTAGCGAAAGCGAGTCTTAATAGGGCGTCTAGTCGCTGGGAATAGACCCGAAACCGGGCGATCTATCCATGGGCAGGTTGAAGGTTGGGTAACACTAACTGGAGGACCGAACCGACTACCGTTGAAAAGTTAGCGGATGACCTGTGGATCGGAGTGAAAGGCTAATCAAGCTCGGAGATAGCTGGTTCTCCTCGAAAGCTATTTAGGTAGCGCCTCATGTATCACTGTAGGGGGTAGAGCACTGTTTCGGCTAGGGGGTCATCCCGACTTACCAAACCGATGCAAACTCCGAATACCTACAAGTGCCGAGCATGGGAGACACACGGCGGGTGCTAACGTCCGTCGTGAAAAGGGAAACAACCCAGACCGTCAGCTAAGGTCCCAAAGTTATGGTTAAGTGGGAAACGATGTGGGAAGGCTTAGACAGCTAGGAGGTTGGCTTAGAAGCAGCCACCCTTTAAAGAAAGCGTAATAGCTCACTAGTCGAGTCGGCCTGCGCGGAAGATGTAACGGGGCTCAAACCATACACCGAAGCTACGGGTATCACTTAGGTGATGCGGTAGAGGAGCGTTCTGTAAGCCTGTGAAGGTGAGTTGAGAAGCTTGCTGGAGGTATCAGAAGTGCGAATGCTGACATGAGTAACGACAATGGGTGTGAAAAACACCCACGCCGAAAGACCAAGGTTTCCTGCGCAACGTTAATCGACGCAGGGTTAGTCGGTCCCTAAGGCGAGGCTGAAAAGCGTAGTCGATGGAAAACAGGTTAATATTCCTGTACTTCTGGTTATTGCGATGGAGGGACGGAGAAGGCTAGGCCAGCTTGGCGTTGGTTGTCCAAGTTTAAGGTGGTAGGCTGGAATCTTAGGTAAATCCGGGATTCTAAGGCCGAGAGCTGATGACGAGTGTACTTTTAGTACACGAAGTGGTTGATGCCATGCTTCCAAGAAAAGCTTCTAAGCTTCAGGTAACCAGGAACCGTACCCCAAACCGACACAGGTGGTTGGGTAGAGAATACCAAGGCGCTTGAGAGAACTCGGGTGAAGGAACTAGGCAAAATGGCACCGTAACTTCGGGAGAAGGTGCGCCGGTGAGGGTGAAGCATTTACTGCGTAAGCCCATGCCGGTCGAAGATACCAGGCCGCTGCGACTGTTTATTAAAAACACAGCACTCTGCAAACACGAAAGTGGACGTATAGGGTGTGACGCCTGCCCGGTGCCGGAAGGTTAATTGATGGGGTTAGCTAACGCGAAGCTCTTGATCGAAGCCCCGGTAAACGGCGGCCGTAACTATAACGGTCCTAAGGTAGCGAAATTCCTTGTCGGGTAAGTTCCGACCTGCACGAATGGCGTAACGATGGCGGCGCTGTCTCCACCCGAGACTCAGTGAAATTGAAATCGCTGTGAAGATGCAGTGTATCCGCGGCTAGACGGAAAGACCCCGTGAACCTTTACTATAGCTTTGCACTGGACTTTGAATTTGCTTGTGTAGGATAGGTGGGAGGCTTTGAAGCGTGGACGCCAGTTCGCGTGGAGCCAACCTTGAAATACCACCCTGGCAACTTTGAGGTTCTAACTCAGGTCCGTTATCCGGATCGAGGACAGTGTATGGTGGGTAGTTTGACTGGGGCGGTCTCCTCCTAAAGAGTAACGGAGGAGTACGAAGGTGCGCTCAGACCGGTCGGAAATCGGTCGTAGAGTATAAAGGCAAAAGCGCGCTTGACTGCGAGACAGACACGTCGAGCAGGTACGAAAGTAGGTCTTAGTGATCCGGTGGTTCTGTATGGAAGGGCCATCGCTCAACGGATAAAAGGTACTCCGGGGATAACAGGCTGATACCGCCCAAGAGTTCATATCGACGGCGGTGTTTGGCACCTCGATGTCGGCTCATCACATCCTGGGGCTGAAGCCGGTCCCAAGGGTATGGCTGTTCGCCATTTAAAGTGGTACGCGAGCTGGGTTTAGAACGTCGTGAGACAGTTCGGTCCCTATCTGCCGTGGACGTTTGAGATTTGAGAGGGGCTGCTCCTAGTACGAGAGGACCGGAGTGGACGAACCTCTGGTGTTCCGGTTGTCACGCCAGTGGCATTGCCGGGTAGCTATGTTCGGAATAGATAACCGCTGAAAGCATCTAAGCGGGAAACTAGCCTCAAGATGAGATCTCACTGGGACCTTGAGTCCCCTGAAGGGCCGTCGAAGACTACGACGTTGATAGGTTGGGTGTGTAAGCGCTGTGAGGCGTTGAGCTAACCAATACTAATTGCCCGTGAGGCTTGACCATATAACACCCAAGCAATTTGCGTCGAAAGGCCAGATTGCGGTGTGTGAAGACGCAACGAACCGAAAGTTCGAGATACTCACAAAACACCAAACTATCGCATACCCAATTTGCTGAAGCGCGGCCGACTGGCCACGATTCGGTACCCGAATTTCTTGACGACCATAGAGCATTGGAACCACCTGATCCCATCCCGAACTCAGCAGTGAAACGATGCATCGCCGATGGTAGTGTGGGGTTTCCCCATGTGAGAGTAGGTCATCGTCAAGATTAAATTCCGAAACCCCAATTGCGAAAGCAGTTGGGGTTTTGTTTTAGTAGAAGTCACCTATTTTGCTGGCACGTTACGGCTGTAACGGGCTGGTCACAGAATTTCTTGACGACCATAGAGCATTGGAACCACCTGATCCCATCCCGAACTCAGCAGTGAAACGATGCATCGCCGATGGTAGTGTGGGGTTTCCCCATGTGAGAGTAGGTCATCGTCAAGATTAAATTCAAAAACCCCTGTCTGTTAACGCAGACAGGGGTTTTGTCGTTTCAGGACGCCAAAAACCACAGAAACTAAAAAGCCAGCCTCTGGAAATCAGGAACTGGCTTTTCTATTTGTGTCTATTCCCGTTGGTACGCCGTTCGACCGGAGTCCTGGGCATTTCATACAAATTTCTAAGATTTCCCGCTCTGGTGCCGACAGACTGTTGAGACATGCGTGCACCAAAGTAGAGCGGTCGCAGAATGCCGTTTGCGCTGTTACATGGAATGTTGCAACTCGGAACGCATCCCCACTTTCTGCATAAGAAGTCCTATGAAATGAATCTCAAGTTCAGCCATAAAATCTTGTTGGCCGCCTCCGGCGTCGTCGTGCTGGCATTCGCGTTGTTCACTTTGTACAACGACTATTTGCAGCGGAACACCATCCGGCAAAATCTCGAAACCTCTGTCCAGCAAGCCGGTGATCTGACCGCCAGCAGCGTGCAGAACTGGATGAGTGGCCGGGTGCTGGTTCTGGAGAGCCTTGCGCAAAACGTTGCACACCAAGGCGTCAGCGCGGACCTTGCGGGCCTGATCGACCAACCGGCGTTCACCTCTAACTTCCAGTTCACTTACGTTGGCCAGGCCAATGGCGTGTTCACCCAGCGTCCTGTCGCGAAGATGCCGGACGGCTACGATCCGCGTCAGCGTCCCTGGTACAAACAAGCCGTTGCGGTCGACAAGACCATGCTGACCCCACCTTACATGGCAGCCGTTGGCGGTCTGGTGGTGACCATCGCCATGCCGGTGAAAAAGAACGGCGAGTTACTTGGTGTAGTCGGCGGTGACCTGAGCCTGGAGACCTTGGTGAAGATCATCAACTCAGTGGACTTCGGTGGTATCGGTCACGCGTTCCTGGTCAGCGCCGACGGCCAGGTGATCGTCAGTCCGGACAAAGACCATGTCATGAAGAACCTGAAGGATATCTACCCGAACGCCGGTGTGCGGATCGAGAAGGGCAATCAGAACGTCACGTTGAACAAGCAGGATCGCATCCTCTCGTTCACCCCGGTGAGTGGTTTGCCGAATGCCCAGTGGTACATCGGTCTGTCGATTGATAAGGACAAGGCCTACGCGCCATTGAGCCAGTTCCGCACCTCGGCATTGATCGCAATGTTCATCGCCGTGACGGCCATTGCAGTGCTGCTGAGCTTGCTGATCAATGTGCTGATGCGTCCGTTGACGACCATGGGCCGCGCGATGCAAGACATCGCTCAGGGTGAAGGCGATTTGACCCGACGGCTATCCGTCGAAAGCAACGACGAGTTCGGTGAGCTGGGCGGTTCATTCAATCAGTTTGTGGAACGCATTCACGCCTCGATCAGCGAAGTGTCTTCGGCCACCCGCCAGGTTCATGACCTGTCGCAACGGGTCATGACATCGTCCAACGCCTCGATCATCGGCTCCGACGAGCAAAGCGCTCGCACCAACAGTGTGGCCGCAGCGATTAACCAATTGGGTGCTGCTACCCAGGAAATTGCACGCAACGCTGCTGACGCTTCGCAGCATGCCAGTGGTGCCAGCGAGCAGGCGGACGATGGTCGTCAGGTGGTTGAGCGAACGATTCTGGCGATGACCGAACTGTCGCAGAAAATCAGCCTGTCCTGCACCCAAATCGAAACCCTGAACGCCAGCACCGATAACATCGGGCACATTCTCGATGTGATCAAAGGCATCTCCCAGCAGACTAATTTGCTGGCCCTGAACGCGGCCATCGAAGCGGCCCGTGCCGGTGAAGCGGGTCGTGGTTTTGCGGTGGTGGCGGATGAGGTACGCAACCTGGCGCACCGCACGCAGGAGTCAGCGGAGGAGATCCACAAGATGATCACCTCGCTGCAGATCGGTTCTCGTGAAGCGGTGACCACCATGAACGCCAGTCAGCTCTCCAGTGAACAGAGCGTCGAAGTGGCTAACCAGGCGGGCCTGCGACTGGTCAGCGTGACCCGGCGCATCGGCGAAATCGACGGTATGAACCAATCAGTCGCGGCGGCCACCGAAGAGCAGACCGCCGTGGTGGAAACGCTCAACGTCGACGTCAATCAGATCAACCTGCTGAACCAGCAGAGCGTGGCCAACCTCAATGAAACATTGAAGGATTGCGATGCCTTGTCTCAGCAGGCGAACCGGTTGAAGCAGTTGGTTGATAGCTTCAAAATCTGATTCAAAACCGCGTTATCGTTCAATCGCGGGCAAGTCGCACCGCCGCTCCCACAGGTTTCCGGTGATCCCTGTGGAAGCAGACTTGCCCGCTATGGCGGTAGATCAATCACCACCGAACGAAAGCCCTACGCAAACAACTTCAACACATTGTTCATCGCATCATCGGCAAACCCCTGCACAAAGTCCTTGAAGCCCGGCAGTGCCTCGGCACCTCCCTGCGCCGGCTCGGCGATGATGGTCCAGGTCGCGCGGGACTTGCCCGCGCCCAGGGGCTCAACGCTCATCGCTGCCCACAAATTGGCCACGCCCAACGTGTTGTAGATCGTGGTCCAGGTCATGTTCAACGCGTGGTCATTTCGCGAGTTGAGTTGTTCGACCACGAGGTTGCCGTCCTTGAAGAATTTCTTGCGCAAGGACGACACGCCTTCACCCGTCATTTCGATGTGCGACAGCGCCGGAATGAACCGATCGAAGCCGGCAAAGTTGCCGACGATTGCCCAGACTTCCTTGGCATCGGCCGGCACTTCCACCGAGGACACGACGTGGCAGCCTTGAGGATTTTTGATCAGGGTATCGGGTTGCAGAGTGCTCATGGTTTTGCTCCGTTTGGGTTGAATCAGATGAAGTTGATTTCTTTCAGGTAGTCGCAGCCACGACGCAGCAGCGCCGGGGATTTTTCCGGGTAATGCGCACCCATTTGCCGCACGCCGGCCTGGGCGTTGTCGTGGCCGATCATCGAGATGTCGCCGATGTCTTCTTCAAAGCCGTTGAGGTAAAACCCGAGCACGCCGAACAGAGCGTTGTCGCTGTCGACCCGGTCCAGTTGCTGCTGCCAGTCGGCGACGCTGACCATGGAGAACTCCCGCCCGGCCTCGCGAAAGGACGCCACGTAGTCGTCCCAGCTCAGGGGCTCGGGGTTGTGCAGGTTGAACACCGCTTTTTCAGGCTGATAGCGGCTGGCATGGAAGGCGATGAAGCGGGCGAGAAAATCCACCGGCATCAGGTCGAAATTCAGCGCGAACTCCGGTACACGACCGAGCTGGATCGAGCCTTTGAGCATCAGCATCAAGCGGTTTTTATGCGGCTGGCAGACGCCGGTCAGGCTGTTGAAACTGATGTTGCCGGGGCGATAAAGGTTGACCCGCACCCCACGCTCGCGCGCCCGTTCAAGAATCCGTTCGCCAACCCACTTGGAGAGGTTGTAGCCATTCTTGATGTAGATCGGCGGGGTCGGCGCGGCGGGTAACTCCAGGACTCGGCCATCGGCGGTAATCGTGCTGGAGGCCGAGAGCGTGGAGACGAAATTGAAAATTTTCTTGCTGCGCCCTTCACACAACCTCAGACACTCGAAAATCGGCTCGACGTTGTCCCGCGCCAGCGACTCGTAATCGAGTACGTGATTGACGTTGGCCGCGTTGTGCACCAGTGCACCAAACTCTTGGTCGAGGCGCTCGTAAACTTCACTGGAAAGCCCCAGGAATGGACGGGCAATGTCCGCTGCGTAAACCCGCACCCGACTCAGGTCCAGATGCTCCAAGCGGTTTTCGCGCAAGGCATGAGCAAAGCGCTCAGCCGCCGTTTGCCCCCCGCCATCGCGCACCAGGCACGCGACTTCCGTGGCGCCCCAACCCAACAGCGCCTCGACAATGTGCACACCCACAAAACTGTTGGCGCCGGTGACGATCACCTTGTGCACATCGCCCATTTTGCTGACCGGCAACGGCTGAATATCCAGCTCACGGAAAGCATCGGCCAGTGCCTTTTCGCTCAGCACTTCTTCAGTACCAGAGCCACGCACCAAGGTCGCCAACTTCGCAATGGTCGGCAGCTCGATGAAGCGATTGATGGAGATGCTGCGACCAAACTCCTCGCGTAATCGCAGCAACATGCGCGACAACAGAATCGAGTGGCCGCCCAGATTGAAGAAGCTTTCGTCGGTAGAAATATCGCTGGCCGGCAGCTCCAGCAACTCGGCCCAGATCTCCAACAGCAGCCCCTCATCGGCACTGGCCGGCAAACGTCGCGTGGTGTTTTCCAAGACGCTGACCGACATTGAAAGCAACGCCTTGCGGTCGACTTTGCCGTTGCTGGCGAACGGCATGCTTTGCAATTCGGTCCAGGCGCCGGGTTGCATGTAGTCCGGCAAAAACTGCACCGCGTGAGCCTTCAAGGCTTCGCGAGCGGCGCCGGGCCGGTCTTCCTGAGGCTGCGCGAGGAAGGCCAGAATTCGCCGCTGACTGTCGATGACCACCGCCACCTGGCGGTACAACTGGCTGTCGCGCAGGCAGCGCTCGATCTCTTCCGGTTCCACCCGAAAGCCGCGAATCTTCACCTGATTATCCCGGCGCCCACACAGCTCGACGCCGTCGCCGGTCCACTTCGCCATGTCGCCGGTACGGTAGGCGCGCAGGGTTTGGCCGCCTGACACATTCAGGTTCAGATAGCGCTCAGCGGTTTGCTGCGGGTTGTTCAGATACCCGAGGCAAACCCCCGGACCGATGATGTACAACTCGCCTACCGTGTGGTCGGTGACCGGTTGCAAGTCTTCATCGAGGATCAGCACCTGGCTGTTGGCAATTGGCGCGCCGAGGGTTCGATTGCTGTCACCGGTACGCAACTGTCGCGCGGTAATCAGCACCGTGGCTTCGGTCGGGCCATACAGGTTGTAGAGCTTGCCCTGGCGCGTCAGTTGCTCGATTACCCAGGGTTCGCAAACGTCGCCGCCAGTCATCACATGATCCAGCACCTGCAACTGATCCAGCGGCAGAATGCTCAACAAGGCCGGTGGCAAAAAACCGTGGCTGAGTTGTCGGTGGCGGATCAGTTCGACCAGTTGCAAGGGGTCACGACGTTGATCGTCACTGGGCACGACCAGTTCGGCGCCCTGAAGCAAGGTCGGGAAAATGTCGATCAGCGATGAGTCGAAACTCAACGAAGAAAACTGCAGCACCCGACTGTGCTCGGTGAGTTGCACGTAGTCGGCATACCACGCCGTGAAATGCGCGAGGTTGGCCTGACTGAGCAGCACGCCTTTGGGATGCCCGGTGGTGCCCGAGGTATAGAGCGCCATGCACGGCGCATCGAGATCGGGTCGGTGGCGCATCAACGGTTGTTCGAGGTCCGCGTCTTCGGCGTTGATACGGCTGATGTCCAGCCCCGGCGTGTCATCGGCAAGTGGATGCTGGCCGTCATGCAGCAACAACACGGCCCCGGCATTGGAAAGAATGTACTGCTGACGTTGCAGAGGATGGCTCGGCTCCAGCGGCAAATACACCGCGCCGCTGCCGAGAATCGCCAGGATCCCCGCATACAGCGCGCTGCATTTGGGCAGGCAGATTGCGACCACCAACGGCCCTTCATGTTGATCGAGCAGTGGCTGTAACCGCTGCTGAATAGCACGGCTGTGCGCGTGCAATTGCCGATAGCTCAGCGTCGTCTCGCCGATCGTCAGCGCGGGACGCTCGGCCGACTGGTGGAGGCGTTGTTCGAGACGCTCGATCATCGGGATCTGAGCCAGCTTCCGCAGCCAGGATTGCTCGGTCAGGTTGAGCGCGTGGACGAAGGCCAGGTGTTCCAGAAACAGCAGGTTTTCCACCCGCTCAAAATGAGCGGGAGCGGCCGGTTCGGTGTGCAGGAAATAGTCGGCATCGCGGGAGAAGCGGCTGACCAGCAGCGCGACGTGATCCAGCAACTCTGCCACGGCTCGCAGGCGCAATGCCTGGCCATTGCCGCCAGGTTCGTCGGTGATCGGTACGCGAGTGAACAAGGCAGAGTTATACGTGCACAACACGTCCAGCGGCGGCAAACCGCAAGCCTGCGATGCGCCGACACCCAGTTGCAGCGTCAGTCGCGGTGTTGCGTCGAAGCCGGCAAACGGCAGACTCGCATCGTCGATCAGCAAATCAAACGACGACTGCTCGTTGAGCGCGTCGAACCGCACTAACGAATGACCGTGCTGTTCAAGTTCCAGCGCCAGGTCGGTCAAGGCCTGGCTTTGCCCAATGAGTAAAATGTCGAGACGTCTCATGGTGTTCTCCTCGTTAAACCAGGTAGTCGCAGAGGGCGTCTTGCACGCACGGCGAATCGAGCAGCGAACTGCTGCGGAAAAACCGAACGATGTTGGCGACTAACGGGTGATGACGGTTGATCGGGAAGGCCAGTCCCGAGACTTCGCGCTTGAGTGCCTGACGAGCCGTCTCGCTGATCTGCAAGGACTCGATCAGGCGCAAGTCGAAGGACTTCTGAATATCGTTGGTCAGGTAATGGCCAATGAACACCGGCAGAATCTGCGCAATGCAATGGCGATCGTCTTCGCTCGCGGTGTGCCAGTAGATGCGCACCAGCCGCGCCCAGAAGCCGGAGTGGCGACCTTCGTCGAGCAAGTGATCGGCCATCAGGCCTTTGATCGACTGCTTGACCGTGTCGTCCTTGGCAAACGCCGCGACATCGCCGGTCACGGTGTTCTCGGCAATGGCCACGCAAATCAATTCGACGGGGCTGCGCAGGTGCTCCGGCGCGAGCGCCACGGCTGCCGGGATGGCTCGACTGAGTTCGATTTCATCTGGCAGCACCATCGGCGCAATGCCGGTCAGGGCAATGGTCTGCTGCATGAAGTCCATGGCGACCAAGGCGTGGTAATCCTCGTCCACCACCACGGTCATGGCGTCGTAACGGCAAGCGAACGGGAACGCCACGGCGAAGCGATTCTTGGCGATGCTGCGAGCGGTCTTGTCGACGATCTCGGTTTCGAAAATCACCACATCATTGATGAACTTGTAGAGCGTCTGCACCAAGGCGAAGTCCCGTTGCTCCGGGCATTCGCGCAGGAAGGTTTCGCTCAGCACCAGCGGTTGGCGACTCAAGGGATAGATCAGCTTGTCGTCGTTTTCCAACATCCGCCGTGGGCGAGTGCGGATCGTCGCGCGGCTTTCCCAGGCGTCGGCGAAGGATTGGTAGTCGGCGGCGTTCATGCGCTCACCTCCGGCAAAGGCTCGCCCATGCTCAGACGCAGGCCGTCCCACAGTGCGATGCGACTTTCTACGGCGGCAATGGCGCTGGCGTAGACGTCTTCTTCGCGTTGCGGATTGCCATCGACCAACCGGGCGAGCAGTTTTTCCGCTGCCGGGCCGTGGTCTTCGGAGTCAACTTCGATGTGCCGCTCCAGGTAGTAACGGAAGGTCGGCGCTTGTTCGATGCCAATACCCCAATCGTCGAGAATGCGCTGGAACATCTGCGGAATCACACTCTCACGACCATGTAAAAACGCCGCGGCAACACTGTGCCCCGGGGCATGCAACGCCGTGTGCAAGGTGTGCCGCACGAACTGCGCCGCCGCCGGATCAACGTCCACGCTTTGCAACGCGACGTCGTAGCTAACGCCTTCTTGTTGCAACGCGACAAAGCGCTCCACCGCGACCGTACTGGCGCCGACTTCGCGCATCGCATCCAGATACAACTCAAAATGGCTGTAATGACCGTGGGCAGGACGATCATCGGACTCTTCACCCAACACGATTTCATTGATCAGGCGCGCGGCCTGCGGATCTCGTGGCGGTAGCCAGGGCAGCTGAACGCAGGTCAGTTCTTGTTGCAGGCGCTTGGTCAGCGACATGAAATCCCACACGGCAAATACATGGGTTTCCATAAAGCGTTGAAGTACCGACAGCGAATGTATTTCAGAAAAGATCGGGTGCGCACTAAGTTCTGCTTTCTTCTGGTTGAGGCGGTCTTTGTTCGGTTTCATGAGCGAACCTATATGTGATCGAAAGTGCGATTAAGGAAGTTTCGGCCAATAAGCCTCTGTCGTTTAAAGTTTTCTGTGGGCGAGCAAAGGCCTCAGGCTAATGGGGCTGTATGAGTGAGTAGTGGTCCGCAGATAAAGGGTTGCAGGCCTGTGTTCAGTGGGGCGAACAAAAACTAATACACGAATAAAGTATCCGGCAAGTTATTTTTTAATTAAATGAAAGTTCATATTTTTCGAGTGCGACAAGTTCCGATAAAACTTTGGGTTTAAGTTTTATTTGGACGTAGCTGCTCCTTTCGACTAATGAAAGTCAAAATTCAAATGAAGAGTGAATGCCTCACTCGTAGCAACTTTCTTAGATAAATCAATGAGGTGACTTTAGAGGGTGGAAGTTGGCCGGGACCAACGCCGGTGCTTCCGTTCCCGTGACAAGACTCCTTCCTTAGGTTCTTGGTGCGGGGACTGTTGCACAGGTGCGCAGCGTCGCCCGTTCATTGGTTGTTGGCAGTCCAAGAGTGAGCGTAAATCACGGCAGCCGCTATCGCTGAGATGTCATCTTCTCAGTGCAATAACGGGGCTTGGGAGGGGGAAATCGAGGGCAAGGCTTTAGCGTGGGGTTCTGCGCCGTCGTGACAAGCGAAAACGAGCAGTTTGATCTGCTCGCTCAACTTGCCAGAACGGTTTACCGGGAGGTTTTCTTGTTCAGCGCTTCAGGGCTGGCGAGGTAGCGTGTAATGACCTCGACACCCCGATTGAGGTGATTCTCGAGCATCGTTACCGCGCGCTCGATGTCGCGGTCTTCCACCGCCAGTAACATCGCTCGGTGATCATCCTGGGACAGTTTGCCCAAGCCCATCGCTTCGAGGTTGAAGCGCAGGAAGCGTTCTTCCTCGTTCAACCCTTCTTCTATCAGACCGAGAAGGCGACGGTTAGGCGCCTTGACGTACAGCGACATGTGGAACAGGCGATTGAGCCGACCGATCTCCGAGTAGTCGTGCTCTGTCTCCATGTCGTCGATATGACGGGCCGCTGCTTCGAAGTCTTCTTTCTCAAGCAGTGGAATCGACAGTCGCAGCGCTTCAGATTCCAACAAAATCCGCAGTGCATAGGTTTCAACCGCATCGCCCTGCACCAGCGGTGCGACGACGGCGCCTTTGTGGGCGACTACGTTGAGCAGCGCCTGGGCTTCGAGCTGGCGCAAGGCTTCGCGCACGGGCATGCGGCTAACCCCGAACAAATCGGCCAGGTCTTGCTGGCGCAATGCAGTGCCGCAAGGGATGCGTCCATCGAGAATCGCCGCGCGCAGCGTTTCTTCGATCACCGAACGTGCAAGGTGGGCGGGAATAGGCCCGCTGACCTTGATGCTGCTGAGAGGGTTGGTCTTTTGTGGCACTACTACGCACCCTATTCGACTGAAATATTTGGATCCAAATGGACACTAGAGACTGCAATGGAGCTTGTCAAACAAGTCAGGTTTTCAATCGCACTCTTTTTATGTCAATCACAATACAAGTCTAGCGTGCCGTTCGTGATTGCACCGTGCCATTGTCTTTTATCGGGCTAACCTGCACCATCGACCGAATACCATTTGCCTGATCTGGATGCCTCGCATTGGCGGTACGTTTCGCGATCCCACGGACTTTGCGCCGGCTGTGCTGTGCGCTGCTACTGGCCGGCCTCATGCTGGGCGGCTTGCAGGCCGATTGGGATTTTTCGCTGATTAGCCGCCGTGCGCAAGCCTTATACGGACCGTTAGGTGAAGGGCAGCAACGGATCGATGCCTGGCAGCATTTGCTGGCCACTCAGAAGCAAGTCAGCGAGCAAGAACAGCTCAAAGTGGTCAACCTGTTCTTCAACAAGCAGGTGCGTTACGTCGAGGATATCGACCTGTGGCACGAGGTCGACTATTGGGAAACGCCCATCGAAGCGCTGTGGAAGGGCGCCGGTGATTGCGAAGATTATGCGATTGCCAAGTATTTCAGCCTGCGTCATCTCGGCGTCTCCAGTGACAAGTTACGCATCACCTACGTCAAGGCGTTGCGCCAGAATCGGGCGCACATGGTGTTGACCTACTATTCGAGCCCCGAGGCCATGCCGCTGGTGCTCGACAGCCTGATCAACGAGATAAAACCAGCCAGCCAGCGGACCGATCTGTTACCCGTCTACTCTTTCAATGCCGAAGGTCTGTATTTGCCCGGCGCCAAGGGCAATAAAAAAGTCGGCGACACCAAGCGCCTGTCCCGCTGGCAGGACGTGTTGAAGAAAATGCAGGCCGAAGGTTTCCCGGTCGAAACGACTAACTAGGAGCACGCGCTCAGATGTCTTTGTTCAAACAGCTGTTGATCGCAATCTGTCTGTTCCTGGTCGTCGCCTTCACCGGTAGCTTCATGGTCAGTCTGGAAAGCTCGCGCACGCAGTACGTCAACCAGTTGCGCTCCCACGCCCAGGACGCCGCGACGGCACTGGCGCTGTCCCTGACGCCGAACATCGACGACCCGGCGATGGTCGAGCTGTTGGTGAGCTCGATTTTCGACAGCGGTTACTACGCAAATATTCGCGTGGTCGACCTGAGCAACGACCAAACCATTGTCGAACGCAGCGGGATTCCGGCGGTGAACAACGTGCCGGACTGGTTCGTCAAAATGATCGGCCTTGAAGCCGCGGGCGGCGATGCGATTGTCAGCCGGGGCTGGGAGCAGGCGGCACGGGTCGAGGTGGTCAGCCACCCGATGTTCGCGTTGGCCAAGTTGTGGCAGAGCGCGTTGGGCAGTCTGGGCTGGTTGTTGCTTTGCGGCGCTGTGAGCGCGGCGCTGGGCGCGTTGTTGTTGCGCCGGCAATTGAAGCCGCTGGACTACATGGTCCAGCAATCCCACGCCATCGCCCGCCGCGAGTTCCTCAGCCTGCCGGAACTGCCACGCACCCCGGAACTGCGCCGCGTGGTGCAGGCAATGAACCAGATGGTCGAGAAGCTCAAGGCGCTGTTCCAGGAGCAGGCCGAGCGCAGTGAAAAACTGCGGGTCGAGAGCTATCAGGACAACCTGACCGGGCTGGCCAACCGTCGTTATTTCGAGATGCAGTTGAACGCCCGGGTGAGCAACCCGGAGCAGGCCAGTTCGGGATATCTGCTGCTGTTGCGGGTCAAGGACCTGGCCGGATTGAACCAGCGGTTGGGCGGCCAGCGTACCGACCAGTTGTTGAAAGCCGTGGGCGAGCAGTTGTCCCGCGAGTGTGCCAAGTACCCCGAAACCCAAAACCTCGTCACGCGGATTCGCGGCGGTGAGTTCGCTGTGCTGGCGCCGGGGCTGGTGCGTGAAGAAGCGTTGCAACTGGCGCAGAACCTCGACAGTGCCTTGGCGAGCCTGCATGCGACAGGCGCCACCGATGTAGCCTCGGTGGCGTCGATCGGGTTGGCGCCTTTCGTTCATGGCGACTCGCCGCAAGCGGTGCTCGGGCTGGGTGATCAGGCGTTGGCCCAGGCGGAAGCCCAGGGCGAGCCGAGTTGGGCGTGCCTGGATCACAGCGCATCGGCCAGTGTCGGCGATGACCATCATGCGTGGAACAACTTGCTGGACCAGGCGTTGGAGCAGCGGCGGTTCCAGTTGTATTTCCAGCCGGTCGTGGCCAGCCAGGACACCCGGTTGGTGCTGCATTACAAAGTGCTTTCGCGTTTGCTCGACGAACAGGGGCAGACCATTCCTGCCGGGCGCTTCCTGCCATGGCTGGAGCGTTTTGGCTGGACCGCGCGGCTGGATCGGCTGA
This sequence comes from Pseudomonas sp. S2_F03, assembly GCF_054668335.1. Lineage (NCBI taxonomy): Bacteria > Pseudomonadati > Pseudomonadota > Gammaproteobacteria > Pseudomonadales > Pseudomonadaceae > Pseudomonas > Pseudomonas sp. S2_F03. The sequence goes on from NZ_CP162759.1 coordinate 3,133,625, forward strand.
TGCTGGAATTGGTGCTTGAGCAGATGGCCGACCACGAAGAGTCGCTGGCGTTGAACCTGTCGTCGGCGACGTTGGGCGATCCGCAGGCGCTGAATAAAATCTTCGAGATTTTGCGCGCCCATTCCAATCTGGGCCCGCGCCTGACGCTGGAAATCGGCGAGGAACAACTGCCAGAGCAAGCGATGCTGGAAGAGCTGACGCGGCGCCTGCGAGAACTCGGCTTCTCCTTGAGCCTGCAGCGCTTTGGCGGCCGCTTCAGCATGATCGGCAACCTGGCGCGGCTGGGGTTGGCGTACCTGAAGATCGATGGTGGGTACATTCGGGCGATTGATCAGGAGAGCGACAAGCGTCTGTTCATCGAGGCGATCCAGCGCGCGGCGCACAGTATCGATTTGCCGTTGATTGCCGAGCGGGTCGAAACCGAAGGGGAGCTGTCGGTAATTCGGGAGATGGGGATTTATGGGGTTCAGGGGCAGTTGTTTGGTGAGCCCAAGCCTTGGCAGTGAGGCTGATACCGCTATCGCGAGCAGGCTCACTCCTACAGGGGATGACGAGGCTGGAACCGGAACGCGGAGCGTCCCTTGAGGCATTCCCACGCAGAGCGTGGGAACGATCTGGAAACGTGTGTGAACGACCAAAATCTCTGTAGGAGCCGAGCTTGCTCGCGATGGCGTCCGTGCAGTCACCGGAAAATCTGAAGGCAAATTCCTAGGAGACTTCCTTCGAGTTGCGTCGGTTTTGGTGAACTTGTTCCGGGTAATGCGCAGGTCTAGTCTGGCCTTGTCACTGAATAATTGGTGACGCGGACGTGCAAGTCCGGGTAAAAACCACATCCAAACACTGCCTCTGGCCGTTCATCAGGCATTTTTCATGCTTGTTGCGATTGCTTTATGGCGGCTTTATGGCGGCTGTGTGCGGGAGACCTTCGGGTCTGCCGAGGTTAGGGCGTCGGTTACTCGGTCTTGCACCCCGCACATAGCTGCCACCTTATTCGCGTGCAAGCGAACCGGGTCAGCCTCTTTGTAATCATTGAGACCACGCCATGTTCAAAGTAACGCCCAATCCGCCTTCTCCCCGCAGAGGCCATCTCTTCACCGTCTCCCCCGACATCCCCACCGAAGCCCTTCTCGCCAACGCCTCAGAAGACCTGCGCTCCATCAGCGCCATCGCCGCCGATCTTGCAGACGATGTCGAAGGCTCACGCCGCTGTGTCGCGCTGGGGCTTAGCCGGATAGCCGATGGGGTTCATTTATTGGTGGAGCGGGCGCTGGATCACCTTGAATCGCCAGAGTTGGCGCCGGGTTCGGAAGGATTGCCAGGCTAGTTCTTGATCGTTCCCACGCTCTGCGTGGGAACGCAGCCCGTGACGCTCTGCGTCACATCGGTGCCAGGCGAAATGCCGGTGGCGAGGCTGGAACCGGAACGCGGAGCGTCCCTTGAGGCATTCCCACGCGGAGCGTGGGAACGATCTGGAACGACCGAAATCCCTGTAGGAGCCGAGCTTGCTCGCGATGGCGTCAGTGCAGCCACCGAAAAATCTGAAGGCAAATTCCTAGGATATTTCCTGCGAGTTGCGTCGGTTTTGGTGAACTTGTTCCGGGTAATGCGCAGGTCTAGTCTGGCCTTGTCACTGAAAATTCGGTGACACGGACGTGCAAGTCCGACCAAACTGTTTAGGTTGCGTATTGCCATATCTCACGATGAGCATTTGTATGCTCGCTGCTTTATGGCGGCTGCGCGCAGGAGATCTTCGGATCTGCTGGGTGTCCTAAACAGTCCCGGTCTTGCACACCTGCGCACGGCCGCCACCCTATTCGCGTGCAAGTGAACGGTGACGGTCTTAACTGACTGTTTAGGAGTTTTTCTTATGTTCAAAGTAACGCCAAATCCGCCTTCTCCCCGCAGAGGCACCTCTTTACTGTCTCCCCCGACATCCCCACCGAAGCCCTTCTCGCCAACGCCTCCGAAGACCTGCGCTCCATCAGCGCCATCGCCGCCGATCTTGCAGACGATGTAGAAGGCTCACGCCGCTGCGTTGCGCTAGCGATTAGCCGAATGGCCGATGGGGTTCATTTACTGGTGGAGCGAGCGCTGGATCTCCTTGAATCGCCAGAGTTGGCGCCGGGGTCGGTCAAGGTTTAGCGGGATGGTTTTGAGGTGAATTGAAGGCCGCCATCGCGAGCAAGCTCGCTCCCACATTGGTCTTCAGTCGTTCACACAAACTGTGTTCACTGAAGATCAACTGTGGGAGCGAGCTTGCTCGCGATGGCGCCAGAACAGACACCAAAAAAGGCGGGGCCTTAGATCAACCCCGTCTCTTCATCATCAATCAAATGACTCAATCCGCCCAAGGCTTCACGGGCCTGGGTCCGGTCCATCAACTTGGCCTGTGCCGCTGGCGGCAGGTCGGTGACGCGGATCACGCCTTTGCTGGTCAGCACCTGGATCAAGTCGTCGAGTACCCGGATCATTTCCAGGTCGCTCTGCTTGAGCTGTTTGAGGCTGGTCTCCATCACTTCGTTGGCATACCAGGCCTGGATTTCATGGTGGTCAGCCGGCAGCGTTTCCGTGGCCTCGGCGTAGGCCGCGGCTTCCACGCGCACTAACTGGCCTTGCGCATCGCGTTGCACGTAGAACATTGAGCATCCCTCAGAAATGGACCAGCGTCATGCTGTCAGCAGCATAGGCCAACTGGACGCGAGTATGCGGTGCGGCGACGAAATCGTCACCGTGGTGAAGGTCGCAAACGTGACGGCCGCCCCATAAGGGCGGCCGTTTTTCGTTTGATCAGCTATTGTTGTGGTCGATTTTGATGGTCGGGTCGCTGCCGGCAATCAACGAGTTGATGTTGGCGCTGGACCAGTTGTTGCCTTCGAGCTTGATCGTCACGTCCGGTGTTGCGGCTGCCGCGTCGCCGGAGTTGAACTTGCCGCCCGAGCTGACTTGCAGCGACGACACGCCATCGACGGTGCTGATTTTCAGGAAGTTGTCGATGGTGCTGCCGCTCTCGCCCTGCAACAGATCACCCAGGTCAATGCGGTCACCTTCGCTGGCCTTGAAGTCCTTGATCACGTCATTACCGGTGTCGCCAGACTTCCACACGAAGGTGTCGCCACCCGAACCGCCAATCAGGATGTCGTTGCCCTGGCCGCCCATCAGCGAGTCGTTGCCAGTGCCGCCGAGCAGGATGTCATTACCCTTGCCGCCGTCGAGGCTGTCGTTGCCCCCCGAGCCGAAGAGGATGTCGTTACCCGCGCCGCCCAACAATGTGTCGCTGCCGTCATGGGCGCCGGACACATCAAACGCGGTGTAGTGCTCGGTGATGAACTGGTGCACGTTGCTGGTGGTGACTTTGCTGACGTCGACGCCGGTCTGCTGGGCAACGAACGCCTGCATCGCCTGATAACCCTCGCCGGCAACGCCGTTGAAGCTCACGAGGTCGCCGAACAGGATGTCATTGCCGTCACCGCCATTGACCGTGTCGGAACCTGGTTGCGTCGCTTCGGTGTGACCGATGATCGAGTTGGCCAGGTTACTCGGATCAATGTTGGTTTGCGGCGCATGGTCCGAGTCGTACGGTTTCAGGTCGGTAAGGGTGACACCCTTGTTCAGACCAATGGCTTCAACGTTGGACACATTGCTCAGCAGCGCGAAGCTGGAGGTGGAGTTATCGACGAGGGTCTGTGTATTGCCGCTGTCCGTCAGGGTCGACAACTCGTAAGTACCATCGCCCTGCGCGTGAATGGTGCCCACGTCGCTGGCTTTCCAGTTCTTGGAGCCTACCAAGGTGTACAGCGTCGCAAACCCGTCACTGTCGATGGTCAGTTTGTGAGTACTGTCGATTGTCGTGGAGAAGGTATCGCCCGGCTTGTAATTGCTGGTTTTCACCACGTCATCGAGCGTCACGCTACCGTACAGCGTCGGGTTGGGCTGCTCGCCCGTCTGGTAGTAGTTCGGCTGGCCGTCGGTGATGAAGTACGTGAGGTTCTTCGCCCCGGTGTTGGCCACGGCGGCGGCGCTCTGGAACCAGTTGGCCGTGGTTTTGAATACATCTTCGTAGTTGGTCACGCCGCCGGACGACATCGAGTCCAGTACCGATTTGAGCAAGGTCAGGGCATCCGGATTTTTCAGGTCGACCGATACCGATCTGTTGACCTGGGTATCGAAGTCCACCAGGAAGATGTTCACCGTTCCTGAGTTGCCGCCCATGCTCTGCTTGAGGGTGTTGAACACCGACGTCAGCGAGTCTTTGGCGGCGTTGATCGACGACGAACTCATGCTGCCCGAACTGTCGACCATGAACGCGATGTTGTAGTTGGTGCCTGGGACCACGGTCAGGCCGCCGATGTCGGCGACTATGATGTCGTTGCCGTCAGTGCCGGTGAGGATGTCACTGGCTGCCGTGGCCGTGACCGCGTTATAGACCGCCGGGTAAACCGTGACCGGTATCGTCGCGGTGCTTGGCGCCGAGCCGCCGAGAGACTCGGTGGCGGTCGACGTCACGGTCAGGTTGAACTGACCGTTGTAGTACGGCGGCGGGGTCACGCTCAGGGAGCCGAGGTTCCAGCCGGTGACGTTGGCTTCGCCGGACGTCGCGGTGGCGGTGAAGGTGTGACCGGCGCCATCGGTGAGTACCGAGCCCGCCGGGATGCCACTGATTTTCACGCTCAGGCTTTCGGAGCCGTCGGTGTCGGTCAGATTCGTGGTGATTGCGGACAGATGAACGCTGGTGCCTTCGGCTCCGGTGTTGAGTTTGTAGCCATCGTAATAGCCTTCACCGTTGGTGCCGTGCAGGTCGGAAACCGTCACGCCGGCAGCCGCCAGGTCCGCCACGCCGGTATACAGCGGCACGCCCGCGCTGCTCAGGTCGACTGCCGCACCGCCGTTGACCGACAGGTTGACGTCATAGCTGCCCGGGCCGCTTTGGTTGTGGTGGTAGATGTCCAGGGTGTAGTAACCGCTGGTGCTCGGGGTGAACGAACCGTTCAAGCCGCCACCCGCGCCCCACAAGGCGCTGGCCACACTTTTGCCGCCGATGGTCACTAGCAGACTGTCATCGCCGGTGCCGCTGAAAGTGTAAGTCTTGCCGGCTTCGAGGTAGATCAGGCCGGAGGTTTTCGACGCGGTGCCGGCGGCAACATCGCCACTGGATTGCACGTTACTGACGGTGCTGCTGCTGTTCGGTTTGCCGGCGGCATCGATCACCGATTTCAGCGTATCGGTTGGCGCGCCGTTGCCGTTGGTGCCCAGGCCGGTCAGGCCGGTCCAGACGTCCTTGATCAAGCCCGTCGAAGTGACGTTGTTGCTGGCGACGTTCAGTGTTGGCGCATCCGCCACCGGGGTGATATCGACTTTCAGGGTCGCTTCGGTGCCCTGGTTGAAGCCGTCGGTAGGCGTGAACTTGATTTGCGCGTAGTCGGCGGCCTTGTTGCCGATGCCCGAACCACCGTAACCGTCCGCGCCTGATTCGTTGACGCCGGGGCGGAACGTCAGTTTGCCGGCGGCAATATCGGCCTGGCTGATGGTCTGGCCCAAGCTGACCGGCACACCGTTGAAGAACAGGGTGCCACCGCCCGCCACCTGAGTGATGGTGATGCCCAGTGGGCTGTCATTATCGACGTCGGTGACCTTGAAGTCGTTCCAGGTCAGGGTGATGGTCGAATCTTCGAGGCCGGTGACCGCACCGCCGGCGGAGACGGGCGCGTGGTCGTTGTCGATGATGTTTGTGCTGACATCTTTGTGGCCCGAGTCGATACCCAGGTTCTCGAAGTTGCCGCCGCTGACCGAATCAATGGTGACCTTGAAGTTCTCGGTTCCTTCGACCAGCTTGTCATGCGCGGTGTTGATATCGAACCCGGCGCTATTGCTGTTGGCCGCAATCTTGACGACGAGCACACCGGAGTAGTCCACGCCATTGGTCGCGGTGCCGCTGTACTTCAGGGTGACGAACACATCGGTCTGAGCGGTATTACTCAGGGTCAGTGTGTAATGCGCAGCCTGGCCTTCGTTCACCGACGTGTCGCCGCTGATACCCACGGTGGTCCTGTCGCCTTGGTCCGAAGGCTCATCGGTAACCGTGGTGGTCAGTTGGGTGTCGCTCAGGGTCAGCTTTTCGAAGTTGCCGCTGCCTGTCACCGATTCGAGCTTGTTGACCAGCGACGGCTGGCCGCCGGTGTACACGTCGTTATGGGTGGCCACGGTCGCGGAACCGCTGGTGCTGTTGGCCGGCACGGTGATGAAGGTGCCGTCGGTGAGCTTGAAGGTCAGCGCATCGTGGTTGCCGATGGCGATGCCGTCCTTGTTGGTCAAGGTCACGGTGTAGGTGACCTGACCGCCTTCGGTGACGGTGGTTTTGTCCACGGTCAGTTTGGCGATGACTTCGCTGGTGGTGTCGGTGATGATCACCGACGCCGGGTTACCCATCACCAGATTTTCCAGTGCGGTGCCACCGGAAGTCGCGCCGCTGATGCCCAGCGTCACGGTGCTGCCGTCGTTGTAGACGTCTTCGCCCTGAGGCGACAGGGTATGGGTTTTTTCCGTTTCGCCCGCGGCGAAGGTCACGGTCTGGCCGTTGCTCAACGTCACGGTCAGGGCAACATCCTGGGCCTTGTCGAGCTTGACGGTGAAGCTCGGGGCCTGGTTTTCCAGCACCGCGCCGTTGCCGACGATGGTGATGCCGACCTGGTCGCCGTGGTTGTCGATTGAGGTTCCCGAACCGGCTTCGTCAGTCACATTGGTTTTCAACGAGTTCTGACTCAGGGTCAGTTCTTCGAAGTGATCTGCACCGCTGACGCTTTCGATTTTGTTGACGATGGACGGTTGACCGCCCATCAGAATGTCGTCCGGGGCGGTGATGGTGAACGAGCCGGACGTCTTGTCGGCTGGCACGGTGACAAGGGTGCCGTCGGACAGTTTGAAGGTCAGTTCGCCGTGACTGTTGATGGCGATGCCGTCTTTATTGGACAGGGTCACGGTGTAAGTGATCTGGCCGCCTTCAGCCACGGTGGTCTTATCCACCGTGAGGGTCGCGACCACTTCGCTGACGGAAGCCGGCGGGTAAATCGTGACCGGGATCGTCGCGGTGCTTGGCGCCGAACCGCCGAGGGACTCGGTGGAGGTCGACGTCACGGTCAGGTTGAACTGGCCGGTGTAGGACGCCGGCGGGGTCAGGGTCAGAGAACCGAGGTTCCAGCCGCTGACGTTGGCTTCGCCAGAGGTCGCGGTCGCGGTAAAGGTATGGCCGGCGCCATCGGTGAGTACCGAGCCCGCCGGGATGCCGCTGATTTTCACGCTCAGGCTTTCGGAGCCGTCGGTGTCGGTCAGCGCCGTGTTGATGGCGGACAGATGAACGCTGGTACCTTGCGCGCCTTCGTTGAGTTTGTAGCCATCGTAATAGCCTTCGCCATTGCTGCCGTGCAGGTCGGAAACTGTCACGCCGGCAGCGGCCAGATCCGCCACGCCGGTGTACAGCGGCACGCCAGCGCTGCTCAGGTCGACTGCCGCACCACCGTTGACCGACAGGTTGACGTCATAGTTGCCCGGGCCATTCTGATTGTGGTGGTAGATGTCCAGGGTGTAGTAACCACTGGTGCTCGGGGTGAACGAACCGTTCAAGTTCGCACCCGCGCCCCACGTAATGGCCGCCACGTTCTTGCCACCGATGGTCACCAGCAGGCTGTCATCGCCGGTGCCACTGAAGGTGTAAGTCTTGCCGGCTTCGAGGTAGATCAGGCCGGAAGTTTTCGACGCGGTGCCGGCGGCAACGTCGCCACTGGATTGCACGTTGCTGACGGTGCTGCTGCTGTTCGGTTTGCCGGCGGCATCGATCACCGATTTCAGCGTATCGGATGGCGCACCACTCCCGCTGGTGCCAAGGCCGGACAGGCCGGTCCAGACGTCCTTGATCAAGCCCGTTGAAGTGACGTTGTTGCCGGCGACGTTCAGCGTTGGCGAATCCGCCACCGGGGTGATGTCGACTTTCAACGTCGCTTCAGTGCCCTGGTTGAAACCGTCGGTAGGCGTGAACTTGATCTGCGCGTAGTCGACTGCCTTGTTGCCGATGTCCGAACCACCGTAACCGTCCGCGCCTGATTCGTTGACGCCGGGGTGGAGCGTCAGTTTGCCTGCGGCAATATCGGCCTGGCTGATGGTCTGGCCCAAGGTGACCGGCACGCCGTTGAAGAACAGGGTGCCACCGCCCTCGACCTGAGTGATGGTGATGCCCAACGGGCTGTCGTTATCGACGTCGGTGACCTTGAAGTCGTTCCAGCTCAGGGTGATGGTCGAATCTTCGAGGCCGGTGACCGCACCGCCAGCGGAGACTGGCGCGTGGTCGTTGTCGGTGATGGTGACGCTGGTCTTGTCGGTGCCGAGGACCAGGTTTTCGTAGTTGTTGGTGCCCGTGACGCCCGTCAGTTGATTAACCACCGTCACCGGCTGATTAACGGAGTGGTTGTCTTGGGTGGTCACCACGGTGCTGCCGCTAATTTGGTTAGCGGCGATGTTAACCACGGTGCCGTCAGTCAGGGTGAAGCTCAGGTCGCCGTGATTGTTGACCGGCAGGCCATCGGCGCTGGTCAGGGTCACGGTGTAGGTGATCTGGCCGCCTTCGGTGACGCTGGAGTTATCCACCGTCAGTTTGGCAACTACATTGTTGATGGTATCGGTGACGTCAGTGACTGCTGGTGTCTTGTCGGCGACCAGGTTCTCGAAGTCGCCGCCCGTGGTCTTGGTGATGCTGGCTTGGACTTGGCCGGCGTCTTTGTAGACGTCATCCGATGGCGCGGCGTAGTTCACCGAACCGGTGAGCGCACCCTTGGCAATATGGATCACCACGCCATTGCTCAGCGTCACGCTCATGGCGGTGCCGGCGGCATTGGTCAATGTCGCGGTGTAGACGATAGTGCCGCCTTCGGCCACCGAAGCGGTGGCGCTCAGTTTCAGGCCGGTGGTGTCTGTTGTATCGGTGACGGTAGTCACCGCTGGGGTGTAATTGACCGCGACGTTTTCGAAGTTGCCACCGCTTTGGCTGACGATGATCGCTGCGACTTTGCCGCCATCGACGTACGGCGTGTCAGCCGGTGCCGCGAAGTTGACCGAACCGCTGGCCGCGCCGGCGGCGATCTGGATGACCGCGCCGTTGCTCAACTTCACGGTCATGGCCGTGTCTGTCGGGTTGCTCAGGGTGGCGGTGTAGGTGATCTGGCCACCTTCGTTGACGGTGTGGCTGGCCGACAGGGACAGCGACGTCGTGTTGATGGTGTCAACGACGAGGGTGGTGACGGGTACCTTGCTGACGTCGAGTTTTTCGAAGTTGCCGCCGCTGGCGTCGGTCATCTTCACGGTGAGCAGATCAGGGTCGCGGTAGACGTCGTCGCTCGGCGCCGCGATGGTCACCGAGCCTTTGGTCTGGCCGGCGGCAATGGTAATGGTCTCGCCGTTGCTCAGCTTGATGGTCACCGGGGTTTGCGCGGCGTTGCTCAGGGTCGCGGTGTAGGTGATGTGCGAACCTTCAAGGACCACCAAGTCGGCGCTGAGGCTCAGGCGTGTGGTGTTGGTGGTATCAGCCACGTTGGTCACGGCCGGGGCCGGGTCCTTGACCAGGTTTTCGAAGTTGCCGCCAGCCGCATCCTTGATGGTGACTTCGACTTTGCCGGCGTCTTTGTAGACGTCGTCCTTCGGCGCATCGACTTTGACGGTGCCGGTGGTTTTACCGGCATCGATGGTGATGGTCGCGCCGTTGCTCAGGGTCACGGTCACTGGCGTGCCGGCCGGGTTGGTCAGGGTCGCGGTGTAAACAATCGAACCACCTTCGTTGACGTTGCCGGTGGCGGTCAGAGAGACGGTGGTGGTGTCGACGGTGTCGGTCACGCTGGTGACTGCGGCTGACGGATCCTTGACCAGATTTTCGAAGTTGCCGCCCGTGGTGTCCTTGATGGTGACTTCGACTTGGCCGGCGTCTTTGTAAACGTCATCTTTCGGTGCGGCGAAGGTCACGGAGCCGCTGGTGGCGCCTGCCGCGATGTTGATCACCGCGCCGTTGCTCAGGGTCACGGTCATGGCCGTGCCGGCAGCGTTGGTCAGGTTCGCGGTGTAGACGATGGAACCGCCTTCAGCGACCGACTCAGTTGCCGTCAAGCTGACTGTGGTGGTGTCCTGGGTATCGGTGACGGAGGTGTCCGCCGACTTGCCGTCGACTTCCAGCTTCTCGTAGTTACCGCCCTTGGCGTCGTCGATCGTGACGCTCAGAGAGCTGCCGCCGGCCAGTGCATCGTTCGGCGCAGTGAAGTTCACGCTGGCGCTGCTTTCACCGACGGGAATGGTGATGGTCTGGCCGTTGGACAGGGTCACAACCACTGGCAAACCGGTCACAGGCGCGGTAACGGACGCGGTGTAAACGACCGTGCCCCCCTCCGCAACGTCGGCGGTGGCGGTCAGCGACACGGTGCTGGTATCGATCGTGTCGGTGACGCTGGTGACTGCTGCCGCCGGGTCGGTGACCAGGTTTTCGAGGTTGCCGCCTGCGGCGTCCTTGATAGTGACTTCGACTTTGCCGGCGTCTTTGTAGACGTCATCGGCTGGCGCCGGAACGCTTACGCTGCCCGTAGTGGCGCCGGCCGCGATGGTGATCACCGCACCGTTGCTCAACGTAACGGTGACGGGGGTGCCCGCCGGGTTGGTCAGGGTCGCGGTGTATAGAATTTGGCCGCCTTCGGCCACTTCGGAGGACGCCGACAGGCTGAGGCCTGTGTCGTCCCTGGAGTCGGTGATGGTGGTCACGGCCGGTGTCGTACTCGGCACCAGGTTCTCGAAGTTGCCGCCCGTGGCGCCGGTAATCGTGGTGGTGACGGTGCTGCCATTGTTATAGACGTCGTTGGCGGCGGTAGGCACGTTGACAGTGCCCGTGGTGTTGCCGGCGTCGATGGTGATGGTCGAGCCGTTGGACAGGGTGATGGTCACCGGGGTCTGAGCCGGGTTGGTCAGGGTCGCGGTGTACGTGATCACGCCACCTTCGGTCACGCTGGCGGCAGCGCTCAGGGTGACGGTGGTGGTGTCGACGGTGTCGGTGACCTGGGTCACGGCTGGCGTTGTCGGCGGGGTGACGATGATGCCGTTGCCGCCTGTGGTGCCGGTAACGGTCACGTCGATCTGGGTCGGGTCGTTATAAACGGTGTCGTTCGGCGCGAATGGCACGTTGACGGTGCCCGTCAATTGGCCGGCCGGGATGACGATCACTGCGCCGTTGGACAAGGTGATGGTCAGGTCGGTCAGCGGCGCCTGGGTCAGGGTCGCGGTGTAAACCAGTACGCCGCCGGCCTCGGTGATGGTCGGCGTGGCGCTCAGGCTCAGGGTCGACTCACGTTGCGGGTTCGGGTTGGTGTCGGCTGTCTGGCCGCCGAAAGTGTCCTGTGCAGCCAAAGCCGCGGTGCCAAAGCCTGCGGTCGGGAAACCAATGGTCGGGTCCACCCGGCCAGCGGTTGCATCCAGCATCACGAAACTGTGGCCCCCACCTGCCGCGCCGCCCGTGCCGGCAGCGGTAGGGCCGGCGGCGGTAGGGCCGGCGGCGGTGGCTTCGAGGTCGGTGGTCGGGTCGGCACCGGCCACGATGGCTTGTTGCAGTTCGTCAACCGACGGCGCGGCTTGAGCGGTTGCTTGCGCAAGGTCGGCGCCGGAGTCTGGCTGGCTGCCGCTCCACTGGGTATCGCGGCCCAGGTCCAGGGTCCGGCCATCAGCCAGTTCGAGCGTTACGGCACCCGATGCGCCAGTGTCTATCTGATCGCCAACCAACAGCCGATCGCCTTCAATGAGTACACGACGGACGCCCTCAGGGGACACCGCGAAAACTTGACCAACAATGCTTTTGACGATGGCAACAACACTGCTCATTGAAGACTCTCCGGGTAACGCATTCAGTTGACTTCCATGACCTGCCGGCTCTTTTGCCTGACCAGTCCTGGCGTACATTGAAACAGGGTAGACGCAACTTTGACGCGGTTATTCGTCAATAAACCGTCTATGTTTTTTCGCTATTAACTATATGCCAAACTATTGACCTTGCAGTTGTCATCCTAAACACTCGACCCCGTAATGTCACATTGATATTTGCCTGCAGAGTTGTCCTGCCGAGTGTGATCCAGTTCGAACTTTAAACTTTCCGACATACGGTCGCGCCAGATGCCATCATCCGCCGCGGCCGTGCGTTGTGAGGTGATTCACGACAAGTAGTTGCGGGAAATTCGAACCGTCCGTCTGCAACTGTTCAAGGCTTTACCCTTCGCTCTAGCCGCCACGTTTGTTAAGGCACAGCCATTGCGCAGACCATGCAACAGGCGCTGGATGTCCATTCGGAAATCCAGGCAGGTGTTAATAGTCGATTAGCCGCGGATTATCAGTTAAAGGCGGTTAAAGGGGGATACCTTCCACGGGTTGACCTGCTGGGCGGTTATGTTCGTGACGACAGTGACAACGTCACTACGCGAGAGGCTTCAAATAATAGTCGTTGGGAGACACTGAACCGTAGCGAGTCGAATTTGCGTTTGTCACAAAAGGTTTTCGACGGCTTTTCGACGTCCAGTGAAGTGGGGCGTCAATAATCCGCGGAGATCAAAAACATTCATTTATTTACTCAATACCGAATCAAGGCGACCATGGGCAAGTTGCTCAAGGGCCAGGGAGTGGTCGCACTGTTGGCCGCCATTGTGCGGAACAACGTGAAGCCGCAGGTTCAGCTCCCCGGGATGAATTGAGTCCTCCCTTTTTACCGTTAGCCAAGAGTGTCGAGCGTGGAATCAGAAGTCAGTCGAGTCGAACTCATCCATGATCCACGCACGCTGCATGACGATCCGTTACTGGATGGCTTGCTAGCCCTCTGCACTCTGCATCAGAAGCCGGCCAGCGCCGCGATGTTGACCACCGGCCTGCCGTTGCCCAAGCAACGCCTGAGCGTCGAATTGCTGCCCCGCGCAGCCGCGCGCGCCGGCCTGCAAGGGCGGGTGTTGCAACGCAAGCTTGAGCAGATCCCGGCGATCGCGATGCCGGCGTTGCTGTTACTCAAGGAGGGTCGCAGCGCCGTTCTCCTCGGCTGGCAGGGTGACGATCAGGCTCGCGTGTTGCTCAGCGAAAGCGATGGTGGCGAAAGTGTTGTCAGCCGCCAATTGCTGGCCGACGACTACACCGGCAAAGTGTTTTTCGCCCAACCCCAGCATAAATTCGACGTCAATCACGGCACGCTGATCCCGCGCGCGCGCTCGTGGTTTCGCGACACCCTCAAGCGCTCGCGCTGGCTGTACGCCGACGCCATCGCCGCGAGTTTCCTGATCAACATCATCGCCATGGCCGCGCCGCTGTTCGTGATGAACGTCTACGACCGCGTTGTACCGAACCAGGCCGAATCGACCCTGTGGGTCTTGGCCATCGGCATCACTGGCGCTTATTTGTTCGACCTGATCCTCAAAAGCTTGCGCAGCTTGTGCCTGGACCTGGCCGGTAAAAACCGACCTGATCATCTCCGCCACGTTGTTCGAGCGCATCGTCGGTATGGCCATGAAATACCGACCGGCCCGGGTCGGCAGCTTTGCCCAGAACATCCATGAGTTTCAGAGCCTGCGCGACTTCCTCGCCTCGCTGACGCTGACCAGCCTGATCGATCTGCCGTTTACACTGCTGATCTTCATGGTCATTGCCATTCTCGGCGGGCACCTGGTGTGGATTCCGGTGTTGGCATTCCCGATTGCCTTGTTGATCGGTTATGCCCTGCAGAAACCGCTGGTGGCGACCATGGAACGAACCATGGCCCTGGGCGCCGAGCGGCAATCGAGCCTGATCGAAACCCTTGCCGGCCTTGACGCGGTGAAGGTCAACAACGCCGAAAGCGAACGCCAGTATCAGTGGGAGCAGACCATCGGCACCCTCAGTCGCCTCGAACTGCGGGTGAAAATGCTCTCCGGCCTGGCGATGAACATCACCTTGCTGATCCAGCAACTGGCCGGGGTGATCATGATCGTCTTCGGCGTGTACCAGATCATCGCCGGCAACCTGAGCATGGGCGGCCTGATTGCCTGCTACATGCTCAGCGGTCGCGCCCTCAGCCCGCTGGCTTCGTTGTCCGGCCTGCTGACCCGTTACCAGCAGGCGCGAGTGACCATGACCTCGGTCGATCAAATGATGGAGCTGCCGCAAGAGCGCAACTTCGAAGAGCGCCCACTGAGCCGCAAGACATTGCAAGGTGCCATCGAGTGCCGGCAGTTGAATTTCACCTACCCGGGCCAGCAGAACCTGGCGCTGAAAAACATCAACGTGACCATCAAGCCCGGCGAGAAGATTGGCATCATCGGGCGCAGCGGTTCGGGCAAAAGCTCTCTGGCCAAACTGGTGGTTGGGCTGTATCAGCCGGACGACGGCGCGCTGTTGGTGGATGGCGTCGATATCCGGCAGATCGACGTGAGCGAATTGCGCCACAACATCGGCTACGTGGCCCAGGACATCCAATTGCTGGCAGGCACCTTGCGCGACAACCTGGTGTCGGGCGCACGTTATGTCGAAGACGAATTGGTCCTGCAAGCCGCCGAACTGGCAGGCGTGCATGAGTTCGCTCGCCTGCACCCGCAAGGCTATGAACTGCAAGTCGGTGAGCGTGGGCAGAACCTGTCCGGCGGTCAGCGCCAGAACGTTGCGCTGGCCCGCGCATTGCTGCTCGACCCGCCGGTGCTGCTGCTCGACGAACCCACTAGCGCCATGGATAACACCGGCGAAGAACGCCTCAAACAACGCCTCGCGGCGGTGATTGAAAGCAAGACCGTGGTGCTGGTCACGCACCGGGCGTCACTGTTGTCGTTGGTGGACCGCCTGATCGTTATCGACCGTGGACAGATTCTCGCCGATGGCCCGAAAGCCGCCGTGATGGAAGCGTTGAAGAAGGGGCAGATCAGTGTTGCTTAAGACGGGTTTCAAGGATTCTATCGGTCGTTACTTCAAAGGCTCCGAGTCGCTGCATGAGCAGCCATTGCCTGAGGTTAAAAAAGCCCTGATCGAAGACGCGCCGCGTGTGGTGCGGCTGACGATCTGGGCGATCATCGCCTTCTTCGTGTTCCTGATGCTCTGGGCCAATTACGCCGTGATCGATGAGGTCACCAAGGGCGACGGCAAGGCGATTCCTTCGTCCAAGATCCAGAAAATCCAGAACCTTGAAGGCGGTATCGTCTCCGAACTGTTCGTCAAGGAAGGGCAGATCGTTGAGGCGGGTGCGCCGCTTCTTCGCCTGGACGACACGCGCTTTGCCTCCAACGTCGGTGAAACCGAAGCGGATCGCTTGTCGATGTTGCTGCGGGTGGAGCGATTGAGCGCGGAAGTCGACGACCGACCGCTGAATTTTCCGGCCGATGTGCTCAAAGCCGTACCCGGTCAGGCCGCCAGTGAAGAGTCGCTGTACACCAGCCGTCGCCAGCAACTGCACGATGAAATCGGTGGTTTGCAGGAGCAGTTGATCCAGCGTCAGCAAGAGCTGCGCGAGTTCACCTCCAAGCAGTCGCAGTACCGAAATGGTCTGGCGTTGCAACGTCAGGAAATCAGCATGTCCGAGCCGCTGGTGGCCCAGGGTGCGGTGTCGCCGGTCGAGGTGTTGCGACTCAAGCGCGCCGAAGTCGAAACCCGCGGGCAACTGGACGCCACGACGCTGGCCATTCCTCGCGCCGAATCGGCGATCAAGGAAGTGCAGCGCAAGATCGACGAGACGCGCGGCAAATTCCGCAGTGAAGCCCTGACCCAACTCAACGAAGCGCGCACCGATCTGAACAAGGCCCAGGCCACCGGCAAAGCGCTGGAAGACCGGGTCAGCCGGACGCTGGTGACATCGCCGGTGCGCGGCATCGTCAACAAGTTGCTGGTGAATACCATTGGCGGCGTGATCCAGCCGGGCAGCGACCTGGTGGAAATCGTGCCGCTGGACGACACCTTGCTGGTCGAGGCAAAAATCCGCCCGCAAGACATCGCCTTCCTGCACCCGGGGCAAGAGGCGACGGTGAAGTTCACGGCGTACGACTACACCATTTATGGTGGGCTCAAAGCCAAGCTCGAACAGATCGGTGCTGACACCATCACCGATGAAGACAAGAAAACCACGTACTACATCATCAAGCTGCGCACCGATCGCAGCCACTTGGGGACAGATGAAAAGCCGCTGCTGATCATTCCAGGGATGGTGGCGTCGGTGGATATCATCACCGGCAAGAAGTCGGTGCTCAGCTATTTGCTCAAGCCGATCATTCGGGCGCGGGCTGAGGCGCTGCACGAGCGGTAGTTCCCGGTTGTGGCTGCCGGCCTCATTGCGAGCAAGCTCGGCTCCTACAGGGATCGCGTTATGATCGTTCCCACGCTCTGCGTGGGAATGCCGCCGGTAATTCCTGTAGGAGCCGAGCTTGCTCGCGATGGCGGCGCCAAGGACAACACACCTCAAAAGCCATATCGTTATTCGCTAACGGTATTTAAATTTCAATTCTTATATCTATAAAGTCAATCTCCTGCGTACCTGCCGACCAATCGGCGCGCCGCACGACACGAACCAACACGGGACCTCCGTGAGTTTCTTGATCGACGTGCGCGCCCTTGAGCGTGCCGTGCGTGGGAGTGATTTTTATGTCAGCCGTCTCTTTCTCTTCAGGGCATGCCGCTCAAGGCATCGCGCCACAGACCTTCGATATCCGCCCGTTCAGTGGCGCTGTCGGTGCCGAAATTATCGGTCTCGACCTGTCTCGCCCGATCAATGACCAGGACTTTGCCCGCATCCACCGCGCGCACCTGGATCATCACGTCGTGGTGTTCCGCGAACAGCGCATTACCCCCGAGCAGCAAATCGCCTTCAGTCGTCGTTTTGGTGTGTTGCAGATTCACGTGCTCAAACAATTCCTGCTGGCCGGGCATCCGGAAATCCTCATCGTTTCCAACATCATCGAAAACGGCCAATCCATCGGTCTCGGCGACGCTGGCAAGTTCTGGCACTCCGACCTTTCCTACAAAGAACTGCCCAGCCTGGGTTCGATGCTGCACGCCCAGGAGCTGCCGTCCGAGGGCGGCGACACCTTGTTCGCCGATATGCACAACGCCTGGGACAATCTGCCGCAAGCCTTGCGCAATGCGGTTGAAGGCCGCTCGGCGGCGCACTCCTACACGGCGCGCTACAGCGAAACCAAATTCGAAGGCAACTGGCGCCCGACATTGACGCCCGAGCAACTGGCTCAGGTCGCCGAAGTGGTTCATCCGATTGTGCGCACCCATCCGGAAAACGGCCGCAAGGCGTTGTTTGTCAGCGAAGGGTTCACCACCCGCATCGTCGGTTTGCCGGAAGACGAGAGCCAGCAACTGCTCGACGAACTCTACGCCCACAGCGTGTTGCCGCAAAACATCTACCGCCATCAGTGGCAGCCCCACGACCTGGTGTTCTGGGACAACCGCTCGCTGATTCACCTTGCCGCCGGATGCCCAAGCCATCTGCGCCGCAAGCTGTATCGCACCACCATCCAGGGCGACGCGCCTTTCTGATTTGTCGGAGATTTGATCATGTCCAAACGTCTTCCATTTGCACCGCTGGCAGCTGCCATCGGCCTGGGTTTCAGCCTGATCGCCGGCAGCCTGGTGGCGCCGACCGCGGCCCACGCCGAAGGTGAAATTCGCATTGCCGAGCAGTTCGGCATCGTCTACCTGTTGCTCAACGTGGTGCGCGATCAGAACCTGATCGAGAAGTACGGCAAGCAGGAAGGCATCGACATCAAGGTCGACTGGACTCAGCTGTCGGGAGGCGCGGCGGTCAACGATGCGCTGCTCTCCGGTTCGATTGATATCGCTGGCGCGGGCGTCGGCCCGTTGCTGACCATTTGGGATCGCACCCACGGCAAGCAGAACGTCAAAGCCGTGGCCTCCCTCGGCAACTTCCCTTACTACCTGGTGAGCAACAACCCCAAGGTAAAAACCATCGCCGATTTCACCGAGAAGGACCGCATCGCGGTGCCTGCGGTGGGTGTGTCGGTGCAATCACGCTTCCTGCAATACGCGGCTGCCAAGCAGTGGGGTGACAAGGAATTCAATCGCCTCGACAAGTACACCATCGCGGTGCCGCACCCAGACGCCACGGCCGCGTTGGTGGCCGGGGGCACCGAGTTGTCCGGGCACTTTTCCAACCCGCCATTCCAGGATCAGGAACTGGCCAACCCCAACGTCCACGTGGTGTTGAACTCCTACGACGTGCTCGGCCCGAACTCGCCGACGGTGCTGTTCGCCACCGAGAAATTCCGCGAAGAGAACCCGAAAACCTATAAGGCCTTCATCGCGGCGCTGACCGAAGCGGCGGAGATTGCCCAGAACGATAAAGGCGCGGCTGCCGACACTTACATCCGCGTCACCAAGGCAAAAATCGATCGCGCCGCGTTGCTGAAAATCATCGACAACCCGCAGTTCGAATTCAGCGTCACGCCGAAGAATACGTATCCACTGGCCGAGTTCCTTTACCGCGTCGGCGCGATCAAAAACAAACCGGATTCGTGGAAGGATTACTTCTTCCAGGACGCCAAGCCACTGCAAGGGAGCTGATCGAAATGAACGCCCCTTTGCAAGGCCACACGGTCAGCAATCCGGCCACGGCAGCCCAGGCGCTGCTGTCGGTCGACAACGTCAGCCTCGAATACCGTACGCCGCAGCGTGTGGTTCGGGCGACCCATCAAGTCAGTTTTGAAATCGACCCGGCGGACCGCTTCGTATTGCTTGGCCCTTCCGGCTGCGGCAAATCGACGTTGCTCAAAGCGGTCGCCGGGTTCATCGAGCCCTGTGAAGGCGAGATTCGCCTGCAAGGCCAGACCGTCAGCGCACCGGGGCCGGACCGGATCGTGGTGTTCCAGGAATTCGATCAACTGCCACCGTGGAAAACCGTCAAACAGAACGTGATGTTTCCGCTGCTCGCGTCGAAAACCCTGAAGCGCAAAGAGGCTGAAGAACGGGCGCTGCACTACCTCGATAAGGTCGGTCTGGCGGCGTTTGCCGATGCCTATCCGCACACGTTGTCCGGCGGCATGAAAGCACGCGTGGCGATTGCCCGGGCGCTGGCGATGCAACCGAAAATCCTGCTGATGGACGAACCCTTCGCTGCCCTCGATGCACTGACTCGCCGCAAGATGCAGGAAGAATTGCTGCTGCTCTGGGAGGAGGTGCGCTTCACGTTGCTGTTCGTCACCCACTCCATCGAAGAAGCGCTGGTGGTGGGCAATCGCATTCTGCTGCTGTCGCCACACCCTGGGCGCGTGCGGGCGGAAGTCCACAGCCATCAATACGATTTGCACAGCCTTGGCGGCGTGGCTTTCCAGGAATCGGCGCGGCGCATTCATCGGTTGTTGTTCGATGAAGGCCAGTCGCCGGAAACCGCACGCGAGCTGGATTTCGCCGACATTCGCATCGCTTATTGAGCCATTGAGAGGACTGCCCGATGAGCCATTTATCATCTGCGCGTGAAGAGTTTGAAACCGTTTTACAGCCGCTGACAAGCGTACCGCTGGAGCGTGAATTACCGCTCGGTCAACGCCTGTGGCAGCAGGGCTGGATTCGTAAAAGCCTGATTCTTGTGTTGTTGGCGGTGCTGTGGGAAGTGGTCGCCCGGGTTCAAGGCAACGACCTGTTGCTGCCGAGTTTTGTGCAAACCGCTAGTGCGCTGTACGACGGCTTGCTCAGTGGTGAACTGCTGGGCAAAGTCTGGATTTCGTTGGTGGTGTTGCTCAAGGGGTACCTGATCGGCATCGTCCTGGCGTTCGCGCTGACCACCCTCGCGGTATCGACCCAGTTCGGTCGCGACCTGCTCAGTACATTGACCTCGATGTTCAACCCGCTGCCGGCGATTGCGTTGCTGCCGTTGGCATTGCTGTGGTTCGGTCTGGGGCAGAACAGTCTGATTTTCGTGCTGGTGCATTCGGTGCTTTGGGCCTTGGCCCTGAACACCTATGCCGGGTTTCTCGGCGTCTCGGAAACCTTGCGCATGGCCGGGCGCAATTACGGCCTCAAGGGCATGCGCTTCGTGCTGTTCATCCTGATTCCGGCCGCGCTGCCGTCAATTCTCGCCGGGTTGAAAATCGGCTGGGCGTTTGCATGGCGCACGTTGATCGCCGCAGAACTGGTGTTTGGCGCCACCAGCGGCAAGGGTGGGTTGGGCTGGTACATCTTTCAGAACCGCAATGAGCTGTACACCGACAAGGTCTTTGCCGGGTTGGCGGTGGTGATCCTGATCGGGTTGCTGGTGGAGAACCTGGTGTTCGACACGTTGGAGCGGGTGACGGTGAAGCGGTGGGGGATGCAGCGTTAAGTTTTTCGGTGTCTGGTTTTCCTTTTTCATTCAGATGACCGTGCAGGGCGCATTGCTGGCGACTCAGGAGCAGTTTGTCGAGAACTCGACCGGGGAATCGCTGGACGTTGTTACCGTCGACGAATAACGCAGTACGCACAATTCCAATCCTCAGAAACGAAAAAACCGGCCGAAGCCGGTTTTTTCACCCCAACTGCCAGAGAACTGAATCTCTGCGTGCGGGGTTGAGTAGTGGGCTGACCCTAAATTGAGTGCGTCATGCACGTCATTTGAATGAGGGCTCCTACTGTTGTGTGGGATTCCTTACCGATTACCTGATTCGATAGGGGAACAATCAATAACTTTGAAAAGTTTGTCTTTTTTAAACAACACATTCCATCCACTAACCAACCTCCACTGACGTCACCCGTGCGGTCCAAACCTCCACTCATCCCTCTGGGAGATACGTTCAGCGATGGCGTTGGTCGTAAAGCCAGCATCGACGACGAACCTGCGCGGCCTTAAAGTAATTACCAGGCTTGGTGACTTCGAGCCAGTTGCAGGGGGAGCCAATGCTAGCGCACAGAGAAACTTCGCTTGGCGGCACCCAGGAACCGCACGCGGTGCCCGGTGGGTGGGCGGTTGTAAAGCGCTGGTTGCGCTGGGCGCAGGAGCACTGGCTATTGCCGATCCTGGCGTTGGCAGCGTTGGTGCGTTTTTACGACCTGACGGCGGCAGCGATTTGGGGTGACGAAGGGTCGAGCCTGCTGCTGAGCCAGTATTCACTGGCTGATATATGGGGGCATGCCGCCCATGATGTGCACCCTCCGCTGTATTTCCTTTTGCTGCATGGCTGGATCGAAGTGTTCGGCGACGGCATCTTCTCGATCCGCTGCCTCAGTGCTCTGCCCGGCATCGCTACGGTGTGGCTTGGCATCTGGTTGATGGACTTGATCGCCACCCGGCGTGCCGCGTTGTTGGCCGGTTTTCTGCTGGCGCTGCTGCCGACGGCGGTGCGATACAGCCAGGAAGTGCGGATGTATTCGCTGCTGGGCCTGTGGCTGATCGGTGCCACGATCGCGCTGGTCTACTGGATCAGGTATCCCCGGCGCACGCGCTATCTGGTGGCGTACGTGCTGTTGATGAGTGCCGCGTTCTACACCCACTATTTCACCGCCCTGTGCGTGTTGTGCCACTGGCTGTACCTTGGGCTGATTCGTGTCCTGCCAATGTACCGATTGCGTGTGATTCAACGCCCCGGCTGGTGGCTGGCCAATGGCGCGATTGTGCTGCTTTACCTGCCTTGGGTGCCGAACCTGATCGATCTGATCCAGCACCTGGATCAGCTCAAGGCCAATGGCGATGTGGGGTGGGAGTTGCCGGTCACGCTGGGCTCGTTGCCGTCGATAATCTGGTCGATGTTGACCCAGGACGACGGTGAAACCCTGCCGACGCCGATTTTTATCGCGATGCCGCTGGCGCTGCTGGCCATCACCGGCGTGGCGCTGGCGCGGGACCGTAGCGTCATTCGCGGCAGTGTTCTGCTGGTGAGCTACGCGGCGCTGCCGTTACTGTTGGTGTTTGGCGTTTCGTTCATCACCCCCGTCTTCGTCGAACGCTACCTGACGGCTTATATGCTGGGGTTGCCGATGATTGTCGCGTTAGCCATTGATCGCCTCTATTCAGGTTTGCGGGTGCTGGCGTTGACCGTGCTGATGCTGTTTGTCGGCATCGAACTGGTGGGTTTGAACAACAACACCAGGGTCGACACCAACGATCAGGTCAACGTTATGGTCGATTACGTAAACCGGCACTTTGTGGCGGGTGACCGAATCGTGACCAGCGACATGCTCTGGTACCTCAGCTACGTCTATTACAACCGCGCGCCCACTCAACCACTGCTGTATACCCCACCGCACGCCAATGGCAAGTCGGGTCGGCCGAATGCCTATGGTTTTGGCACGCTGGTAACCCAGGACATTTATCTGGACCGCCTCGACAGTTTGCCCAAAGGCACTCATCGCGTGTGGTTGATCAGTACCGTCGATGTGCCGGGCGAATTCTCGCCGTTGCCCGGTGGCTGGCAGAGCGTTGACAAAACGCGGGCGGGCGGGGCTGACGCGCAGTTGTTCGTATTGCATTGAAGCGATGGCAAGTATTTATGGCTTCGAGGACAAATCCGCCATCCCCTTGAGCAATTCGATCGGCAGCGGGAAGACGATGGTCGAGCTCTTGTCCCCGGCAATCGAACTCAACGTTTGCATGTAACGCAGCTGCATGGCCCCCGGCTGTCGGCCAAGCATTTCGGCGGCCTGCATGAGTTTTTCCGAGGCCTGCAATTCGCCTTCGGCGTGGATCACCTTGGCCCGGCGCTCCCGTTCGGCTTCGGCCTGTTTAGCGATGGCGCGGACCATCGATTCATTAAGGTCCACATGTTTGATCTCGACATTGGCGACCTTGATGCCCCAGGCGTCGGTCTGGGCGTCGAGTACTTGCTGGATGTCGATGTTCAACCGTTCGCGCTCGGCCAGCAGCTCGTCGAGCTCATGCTTGCCCAGCACCGCCCGCAACGTGGTCTGGGCCAATTGACTGGTGGCCGTAAGGAAGTCC
Source organism: Pseudomonas sp. S2_F03 (assembly GCF_054668335.1). Lineage (NCBI taxonomy): Bacteria > Pseudomonadati > Pseudomonadota > Gammaproteobacteria > Pseudomonadales > Pseudomonadaceae > Pseudomonas > Pseudomonas sp. S2_F03. The sequence goes on from NZ_CP162759.1 coordinate 3,156,543, forward strand.
TCGACCTGAATGATCGCCTTCTGCGGGTCGAGCACGCGGAAATACAGCACCGCGTTGACCTTGACCGAAACGTTGTCGCGGGTGATGACATCTTGCGGCGGTACATCGAGGACGATAGTCCGCAAGTCGACGCGGACCATTTGCTGGACCACCGGGATCAGCAGGATCAACCCCGGGCCCTTGACCTGCCAGAAGCGCCCGAGCTGGAACACCACGCCGCGCTCGTATTCGCGCAGGATGCGGAAGGTTGACCCCGCCAGTGCAATCACCAGAAGCAGTAGTGCGGCGAAACCTACTTGCAGGCCCATGACTATTCTCCAACTGGCGCCGCGTCAGTCGCGGCCACTTGCAACAGTAGTCCTTTTCGCGCCACCACCCGCACGTGTTGTCCCGGCTGTAGCGGAGTCGAGCTTGAAACCTGCCAGCGCTCCCCTTGCAGATGCACCCAGCCACTACACGCATTGCCGGGCAATAACGACAGGACCGGCGTCACACTGCCCAGTAACCCCGCATCGCCGCTGACCGTGCGGCGCGGTCGGGTTTTCAGGGCGTGGATCAGCAGGAAAATCAGCAACAGGGCACTCACCAGTCCCAGGCCGATCATCAAAGGTACAGGCACCTCGGTATTGGTCAGAATCACCGCACCGATCACGAACATGACGATGCCGCCCAAACCGATCACGCCGTAATTGGGCAACGCCGCCTCGGCGATCAGAAACGCGATGCCGAATGTGATCAGCCAGATCCCGATGGGGTTTGGCATCAGCAGCACGACGGTATCGGCGGCGAACACCGATCCGCTCAACGCCAACAGCAGCGCAACGGCGAAGCAACGCGTATTCACTTGACCCTCCGCGAGAGTCTTGAAGTGGCTCTGTATACAGTTTAGTAGAGCTGCGGCTTATCTGGATTCTGCACGGTTTTGGACGGCGTCCGATGGGCGGATTTCACCCCGGTTTGTGCCGGCGGGCCTAGACTTTCACTACGGAGAAAAGCATTAACCATCGTCCGCCCGTCACGGGTGCGGACACCGAGGTGCATCATGCGAATGGCAAGAACCGTGCAGAAAAGCCTGGAAACGGCTCAATGCGAATATGACATCGTCGCCCACCCCCATTCGGCCAGCAGCCTGGAAACAGCACGGCTTGCGGGCATTCCAGCAGAACGGGTGGCCAAGTCGGTCATCCTCGACGACCACCACGGTCATTACCTGATGGCGGTGCTGCCCGCCAGCCGTCACCTGGACCTGAGCAAAGTCCGCAACAGCGGCGAATGGCAGGTCTCGCGGGAAAGCAACTTGCCGCACCTGTTTGATGATTGTGAACGCGGTGCCATACCTGCCCTGGGCGAGGCCTATGGGCTGGACGTGGTGATCGACCCGCTGCTGACCCGGCAGAAAGACGTCTATGTGGAAGCCGGCAACCACATCAACCTGCTGCGCATGGACATGCCGGAATTCCTGAGAATGGTGCCGCATGCCGAGGTGCGGGAGTTGAGTGACTGAGTGTTGTGTCGTCAATGCTGCCGTCATCGCGAGCAAGCTCGCTCCCACAGGGTTCACGCAATTGCTGTGGGAGCGAGCTATTCATTTCTAAAGGAGCCCGACATGGAATCCCCCATCCACACACTGCCCAATCTGTTCAAACAACTCGGCCTGGCGGATGACGCCGAGAGCATCGATAAATTCATCGCCACCCACTCACCGCTCAAGCCCGAATTGCACCTGGCGGACGCGTTTTTCTGGAGCAAGAGTCAGGCGCAGTTTTTGCGGGACGATATTCTGGATGACGCGGATTGGGCGGAAGTGGTGGATCAACTGGATGTGTTGTTGAGGAAGGGGCGGGGGGTGTGAAGATCTAACTGTTGGGTGGCCACAGTCTGGAGGTGTGGACCAGTGCCAGTATCCAGATAGCGTCCGATTCTGGTTGGTAAACCACACGATAGCTCTGGTGGGGAATCAACTCACGAGTACCTGCAATGATTCCGGCTGGCCCGCTTTCGGGGTGTTGCGCAAGGCGAGCAATGGCATCGCGCAAGCGGTTGTCCATGTCAATGGCGGCAATCGGATTGAGTTCATACAAGTAATCCCAAATCTCTGCACGATCCCTGTGCTGCTGCGGGCGTCCAGATTATCCTCATCCTTTTTTGGCCGCCTGTGCACGCCTGGCCGCGAACTGCGCTTCGACTTCATCGTTGCTCAAGCCCTCTCCGGCCTGCATGGAAATACGCGCGCTGTCGACTTTCCTTTGCAGGAACGCCTCGTACTCTCGCGACTCTCGTTGTGTTTGAACGTACTGGCGCATCATATCCCTGACGATTTGCGAAGCGGGCCGATGAGAGGCTTCTGCCTCGGCCATAAATTGTTCGCGCAGCTCAGGTTCAAGTTTCATTGTAAAAACGGCTTGCTTTGACATGACTATGTCCTCAAATCGCATACTGACGAAGTATATACATCGTCAGTACTAAATTGATTTCATGCTCAACATCCTGCGACGGATGACCATCAATTTGTTTCAAAACTTGACCGCCTTTCCCTCCAAATGCCATATTGATAGTTAGCAAACTAACAGTGTGTGTTTTCCCTCGTGCCGAAGAACCTCGACGCTCTCCAGATGAACATCAGCAGCTCCATGGTGGTGGCCGCCAGGCATTGGCGGAAAATCTGCCAGACCACGCTGGTCAACTATGGAATCTCCGAAGCCTGCGCCGTCCCGCTATTGATGATCGGGCGTCTGGGCGAGGGTGTGCGGCAGGTGACGGTGGCCCATGCCGCGGGGATGGAGAGCCCGTCCCTGGTGCGGTTGCTCGATCAGTTGTGTCATAGCGGTTATGTCTGCCGCACCGAAGATGCCCATGACCGGCGCGCCAAGTGCCTGAGCCTGACCGACACCGGACGTGAATTGGTGCAGGCCGTCGAAATCGAGCTGGTGCGATTGCGCCATGAAGTGCTTGAAGGCATCGACCAAAGCGATCTGGAAGCTACGCTACGGGTATTGAGAGCCTTTGAAGCGGCCAATGCGCCGTCGGTGGTCAACCCTTGAGCGGATTTTTCACCGGTATGCCTTCGGCGCGGGACTGGTTCTACGGTGTGCGCACCTTTGCCGCCTCGATGATCGCGTTGTACATCGCCCTGCTCATGCAAATGCCGCGTCCCTATTGGGCGATGGCCACGGTATACATCGTTTCCAGCCCCTTTGTCGGCCCGACCAGTTCCAAGGCCCTGTACCGCGCGATCGGTACTTTTTCCGGGGCGGCGGCGGCGGTTTTTTTGTGCCGATGTTCGTCCAGAGCCCTTACGTATTGGTGGTGGTCATCGCGCTGTGGACCGGGATCCTGCTGTTCCTGTCCTTGCACCTGCGTACCGCCAACAACTACGCCTTGATGCTCGCCGGTTACACCTTGCCGCTGATCGCCCTGCCGGTGGTGAACAACCCGCTGGGGGTTTGGGACGTGGCGGAAGCGCGTACTGAAGAGATCTTTCTTGGCATCGCCGTGGCGGCGGTGGTCGGTGCCATGTTCTGGCCTCGGCGGCTGGCGCCGGTGTTCAACGATGCGGTGAGCAAATGGTTTGCCGATGCCTCGACGTACAGTTTGCGGTTCCTTAGCCGCACGGTGCAGCCAGACGAAGTCAGCGCGCTGCGTTCCGCCATGGTGACGACCTTCAACACGCTGGAATTGATGATCGGCCAGCTGCCGCACGAGGGCGCGCGAGCGCAGACCGTACGTAATACCAAAGAGCTGCGCGGGCGGATGATTCACCTGTTACCGGTGATCGACGCCCTCGACGATGCCCTGTATGCCCTTGAGCGGCGCACGCCGGAGCTGGTCGAAAAATTCGCACCGCTGTTGGCCGCCACCACCGAATGGCTCAATCACAAAGACGCCGATCTGGCGCGCTGGCAGGCGCTGAAAGACCAACTTGAAGCCCTGCAACCTTCCGCCGAAGCCCTGAATGATCGCAAGCAGTTGCTGTTCTCCAACGCGCTGTATCGACTCGGCGAGTGGATCGATGTGTGGCAGGACTGCCGCAGCCTGCAATACGCCATCGAGTGCGAAAGCCAGGACAGCTGGCGCGCGGTGTATCGCCACTGGCGCCTCGGTCGCCTGTCGCCGTTTCTCGACCGTGGCCTGATGCTCTACTCGGCGGCATCCACGGTCCTGGCCATCATCGTTGCTTCAGTGTTGTGGATTCTGCTCGGCTGGACCGACGGCGGCTCGGCAGTGATTCTCGCCGCCGTGGCGTGCAGCTTTTTCGCCTCGATGGATGACCCGGCGCCGCAGATTTACCGGTTCTTTTTCTGGACTGCGATGTCGGTGGTACTGGCCAGCCTTTACCTGTTTCTGGTGCTGCCCAACCTGCACGACTTCCCGATGCTGGTGCTGGCGTTTGCCGTGCCGTTTATCTGCATCGGCACCCTGACGGTCAAGCCGCAGTTTTACCTGGGCATGCTGCTCACCCTCGTCAACACCTCGTCCTTTATCAGTATTCAGGGCGCCTACGATGCGGACTTCCTCAGCTTCGCCAACTCCAACCTGGCCGGCCCCATCGGGCTGTTGTTTGCCTTTATCTGGACCCTGATCGCCCGGCCGTTCGGTGCGGAGCTGGCGGCCAAGCGGCTGACCCGGTTCAGTTGGCGCGACATCGTCAGCCTCACAGAACCGGCCAACTTGGCCGAGCACCGGCAATTGGGCGTACAGGTGCTCGATCGTTTGATGCAGCACTTGCCGCGTCTGGCCATGACCGGCCAGGACACCGGCATCGCGTTGCGTGAGGTGCGTGTGGCGCTGAACGTGCTCGATCTGCTGGCTTACACACCGCGAGTGGACGGAGTGCCGCGAGCGCTGCTGCATCAGGTAGTGACGGAAGTCGGCGAGTATTTCAAGGCCTGCCTGAAGGCGGGGGAGCGTCTGCCGGCACCGGGCCCGTTGCTGATGACCCTCGACCGCGCCCGCCGTTCGCTGGATGTGGATTGTGATGAGGACACCCGTCTGAATTTACTGCATGCCCTGAGTGGCCTGCGTCTGGCGTTGTTGCCCGGCGTGGAATTCGTAAGCGTGGGTGAACTCGAAGAACCGCTGCCCCATGGCATCGATGGAGCGCCTTTATGATCGGTGATGTGGACATCAGCGGGGTGTTTTTGCCCACGCTGCTGGTATTGATGGGCATTACGTATGTGTTGTTCCTGCTGGTGCACGGGTTGCTGATGCGCTTGCACTTTTACCGTCTGGTCTGGCACCGGGCATTGTTCAACGTGGCTCTCTACGCTTTGCTGCTCGGCGCCGTGGACTCACTCAGTCGATACCTGATGACATGAAAAAACCTTTTTTGACCTTGGGTCGCGTGGTGCTGACCCTGTTGATCGTGACCTTCGCCGTCGTCGTGGTCTGGCGCATGGTGATGTACTACATGTTTGCGCCGTGGACCCGCGACGGGCATATCCGTGCCGACATCGTGCAAATCGCGCCGGACGTCTCCGGGCTGATCCAGCAAGTGGATGTGCGCGACAACCAGTGGGTAAAACGTGGCCAGGTGCTGTTCAGCATTGATCAGGACCGCTTCAAACTGGCCTTGCGCCAAGCCAAAGCGGCAGTCGCCGACCGTCAGGAAACCCTGGCGCAGGCGCAACGCGAAGCCAAGCGTAACCGTGGCTTGGGCAATCTGGTGCCTGGCGAACAGCTGGAAGAAAGCCAGTCCCGGGTGGCGCGCGCTGAAGTTGCGTTGATGGAAGCTCAAGTGGCGGTGGACAGTGCTCAATTGAACCTGGACCGCTCGACCATCCGCAGCCCGGTCGACGGCTACATCAACGACCGTGCGCCGCGTGCGCAAGAGTTCGTCACGGCCGGGCGGCCGGTGTTGTCGGTGGTGGACAGCAATTCTTTCCACATCGACGGCTATTTCGAAGAAACCAAGCTGAACGGCATTCACGTCGGCCAGAGTGTCGACATCCGCGTAATCGGTGACAGCGCGCGCCTGCGCGGCCATGTGGAAAGCATCGTCGCCGGCATCGAAGACCGCGACCGCACCATCGGCAATAACCTGCTGCCCAACGTCAACCCTGCGTTCAGTTGGGTGCGCCTGGCACAGCGGATTCCGGTGCGGATTGTCTTTGATGATGTGCCTGAAGATTTCCGCATGATCGCCGGGCGCACCGCCACGGTATCGATCATCGACGATCAGAAGCGGGAGCCGGCGCAATGAGCAAGGCCTCGGGTTTGGCGGTCGCCGGATTAGGCTTGCTGCTGTCGGCGTGTCAGATGGTCGGGCCGGATTATCATTTGCCCGAAGAGGCGGCGGTCCATCGACCCGATTTGCAGGGTGATTTGGCGGTCGACGGTAAAACGGTGGTGTCCGCACCGGTGCCGGCCGATTGGTGGCGCCTGTACAAGGACCCGCGACTCGACCAGTTGGTGCAGCAGGCCATGGCGTCCAACACCGATTTGCGCGTGGCGGCGGCCAGTCTGTTGCGGTCTCGCGCTCAGGTCGATGAGGCAGAAGCGGCGGGTGGCTGGAGCGGCGGCGTGAAGATGGGCGCCCAGAGATTGCAGGAGTCCGGCCAGGCGTTCCTGATTCCGGAAAAAGTGCCGGTGGCCAACGTCGGAGATATCGGCATCAGCGCGTCGTACCAGTTCGATCTGTTCGGCACGTTGCAGCGCGGCATCGAAGCGGCCAAGGCCAACGCCGATGCGACGCAGGCAGCGGCCGATACGGCTCGCATCACCGTGGTGGCCGACGTGGTCCGGGCCTACACCCAGGTGTGCGCCGCCAATGAAGAGCGCGAGATTGCCCAGCACTCCCTCGACCTGCAGGCCCAGAGCACCACGCTGATCCAGCGTCTGCGCGATGCCGGACGTGGTGATGAAACACAGGTCACCCGTTCGCAAACCCAGTTCAAATCCTTGCGCGCCGACATGCCGCGCTATGAGGCCTCGCGTCAGGCCGGGCTGTATCGCCTGTCAATGTTGCTGGCCAAGCCGGTGGATCAACTGCCGGCCGGCACCGCCACCTGCGACGAGCTGCCGAAAATCGCGCAATTGATTCCGGTGGGCGATGGCGCCGCGTTGCTCAAGCGTCGTCCCGATGTGCGGCAGGCCGAGCGCCGGCTGGCGACCGCGACGGCCGGGATTGGTGTCGCCACGGGTGAGCTGTACCCGAACATCAGCATCGGCGCGACCATCGGCACCGTCGGTATCCTCGACGATCTCGGTGACCCGTCCACCAACCGTTGGGGCTTCGGTCCGTCGCTGACCTGGAACGTGCCGACCAACGGCGCCCGGGCACGCATCCGCGAAGCCGAAGCGGTGACCCAGGCGACACTGGCGCATTTCGATGGGGTGGTGCTCAACGCCATTCGCGAAACCCAGACCAGCCTGGTCCAGTACACCGCATTGTTGCAGCGTCGTGACGCCCTGGCAGACGCCGAGCAATCGGCAAGACTGGCAGCGGACCAGACGCACCGTTTCTTCCAGGCCGGCCGCGAATCGTTCCTGGCGGACTTGCAAGCGACCCGCACCTACACGGATGTCACGGCGCAACTGGCCGCGGCCAACACCCAGGTTGCCGCCAGCCAGATCGATTTGTTCCTCGCGCTGGGCGGTGGCTGGGAAAGCGGACGAACGCAAGGTTCGAACACCAGCAAACCCTGAGGCCGTTGCTATGCTTTGATTTGATGAAGTCACGTTCTGATTTCATCAATCAAGGCTCGCGTTGGTCATGGGGACTCTAATAATGAAAAACCCTTATGCTCCTGGCTTTTGGTGCGCTATTGCGGCATTGGTTTTGCTGTCGGCCACCTATTTCTACGGCATCATGCTGGCCCACCAGATCGACAAGGCTCTGGTGTTTCTCGACAGCGCCAGTGCGCTGATTGCCGTGATGGCAATCGTGGTGGTGGCCTGGGCTTCAGTCCAAGGCCAGCGCATCAAAAAAGACAACTCGAACAAGGCAAAACCCTGGTGCTGATCTGGGACACCAAGGTGGCGTTGCGTCGTGTCGAAACGGTGTTTGACCAATATTTCTGGGGCAGCTACTGGCAGCCGGGGCGCACGTTCCAGGAAGTCATGGGCGAGCTCACCGGCACACCGCTGGAAAAAAGCCTCGAGACCTTGAAAAAACAATGCCTGGCACTGGATAAACAGGTGTCCGAGGAGGGCTGGCACTGGCTCAACAATGCCCGTGAACTCTCGGATGTCGCCACTGCCATGGCGCGAGAACGCTATCAACTGGACGTTTGCGACCCGCGCGCCGAAGTGACGGGCGGGGCGGTGATCAATCGGGATTTTGAAGTGCTGGTGTATACGTGGACGGCACGGCTCAAGAGCTTTGATCATCAGCTGGATGAGATGGAAGTGCAGTATTCCTGAGTTTTTGTTGGCGGGAGTGACGCCATCGCGAGCAGGCTCACGCCTACAAGGGTTCTGTGAACGACACATAACCTTTGTAGGCGTGAGCCTGCTCGCGATGGCGATTTCATATCCGTCGAAACGCTCAACCGTCCTGAGTAGTCCATAGACACTCTTTAACCTTTAATCATTGGGCCGCCCGTCGCGCCGAGTGCTAATCTCCACTCCACTTTTATTTAGCTATTTAGCGGAGTCGAGCCGCAACCCGTCATGGGTTCAGGGAAGACGACCACACCTTCAAACAACGGATATTGACTGGGTCATTCATGAATAAATCAGCAGGCGTGCTTCTTGGAATTGTCGTAGCCATCGGCGCAATCAGCGCGGGGGGGGCCTGGTTCACCGGGAGCAAAATCGAAGGCGTGTTGAACACCTCGATCGCCGACGCTAACAAAGAGCTGAAGGCCGCGCTGGTAGGTTCCAATGGCACGGCATCGCTGGAGCTGGTGTCGCTTGAGCGCCACGTGTTCAGCAGTACCGCGCACTACCGCCTTAAAGGCGAAGGCGAGATGTTTGGTGAAACCCCGGTTGAATTGCAGTTTGTCGACCACATCGAACACGGTCCGCTGCCGTTCTCGCGCCTGGTCGCGTTGAAGTGGTTGCCGGTCATGGCTACCAGTCACTACGAACTTGAACGCACGTCGCTCACCGAAAAGTGGTTTGCCGCCGCCAAAGACAAATCGCCGCTCACCGGCGTGGTCAACATCGGTTACGACAACTCCACCAGCGGCACCCTCCAGTTGCAGCCGCTGGACGTTGCGCTGGATGACAAGTCCAACCTGAAATTCACCGGTTTGAACCTCGACGTCGACGCCAGCCCCCAGGTCCAAAAGCTCAAGGCCAACGGCTACATGGACAGCCTGACACTGAGCACCTTGGCTGAAGATCAAACCCCGGTGAAGGTCGAGCTCACTGGCCTGACCCTGGCCAGCAACCTGGTTAAAAGCACCTACGGCTACTACACCGGCGAGAACACCCTTGAGCTGACGGACAGCAAAACTACTTTCGGCCCCAAGCAATCGGTACTGGGCATCAAGAAATTTGAAATGAAGAACCAGACCGAGGAGTCGGGCACCAGCGCTTCGGGACGTGCCGACTACAAGGTGGGTGAAGTGTCGTTGAACGGCAAGACCGTCGGCTCTGCGCAAATGGCCATGAGCCTGAAGAACCTCGATATCCCGGCCACCATGTCGCTGATGCAGATCTATCAGACCAAACTGCAGCCTTACGAGAAAGCGGCCGCAGAGGCTGCTGCTGCGGGTCTGCCCTCTCCTGAACTGGTCCTGACTCCGGCCGAGGAGGCGCAAGTCAAAACCGGTCTCGAAAAGCTATTGGCTGCTGGCCCGCAAGTGGCGCTGGAAAACCTGTCGTTCAACACGACCAATGGTGAAAGCCGCGCCAACCTGGTGCTTGACCTGACCAAACCGCAGTCCATGGACTTGCCGCCTGATCAACTGACCCAACAGTTGATCGCACTGCTGGATATCAACGTGCAGGTGTCCAAGCCGATGCTCGTCGATTTACTCACCGTGCAAAGCCAACTGGACGGTCAGACCGATGCCAAGCTCATCGCCGACCAGGCCACAGCCACTGCCGACATGTTCAGCAGCATGGCGGTCGGCACGCAGCTCGCCAAACTGGACGGCAACAACGTCGTCAGCAAATTGCATTACGCCAACAATCAGGTGGAATTCAATGGCCAGAAAATGACCGTTGAAGAGTTTGTCGGTTTCGTGATGAGCAAGCTCGGTGGCGGTGCCGAAATCCAGGAATAAATCGCACGGCTGAATAAAACGCCCGGCCTCTGCGACTCCCGCAGGTCGGGCGTTTTGCTGTCGGGTGTGTGCCCGCTACCCAATGTCCCGAATCAACTGCCACGCCTCGTCCACCGACAGTGGCTGTTTCATGCGTTCGGCCAGCAGCGCCATCGCCCGTTCTTCATCGCAGGCAACTGCGGCAGCCACCACGCCGTTTTTGCCGAACAAGCCGATAAAGGGTGGATGGTTCGGATCCCCCTTGAACTCGACCTCGTCCCAGGCTTCGGCGTGGCCGAGGTAGTCGTAGTTTTTACCGAAGTGCCAGGTCCAGAAATACGGCACGTCGAGGTAATGCTCGTCAGCGCCCAGCATATTCGCGGCGGCGATCCGCGCCTGTTGCTGGGCCAGACGCCAATGCTCGATGCGCTGAGGCTGGCCGTTGAGCGGGAACGTCGCGATATCACCTACCGCCCACAACCCGTCGGTGACGCGCATGCCGCCGTCGACCTTCAACGACCGGTCTTTTTCCTTGGGTAAATCGGTAAACGGCTCGGTTGCGGGGCTGACGCCGATGCCGGCCAGTACCAGATCCGCCGGCAAGCGTTGACCGTTGTCCAGGCACACCGCCTCTACGTGGTCCGTGCCTTCTATATAGAAGGCTTCGCCATCGGTGTGAAACACCACGCCGTTGCTTTCATGCAGGGCGCGAATGGCGTTGCCGACGGCTTCGCCCAATTGTGCGGCAAAGGGAATGGCATGCCGGGCCAGGATCGTGACGTCCAACCCGAGCTCCCGCAGGGCTGAGGCGGACTCCAGTGCAATAAAACTGTCACCGATGATCACCACTCGCTGGCCAGGTTTCGCCACTTGCAGAATCTGGCTTGCCTGATCTTTGAACGCAGTACGAACACCTGCGGCAAATCGGCGCCAGGCAGCGTGAGTTGATTGGGCTTGCCGCCGGTGGCAAGCAGTGCCGCGTCATAGTTGAGCGATCGACCATTGGTTAGCCGCACGGTTTTATTCGACGAATCCAGGCTGGCGACTTCACCGGTCATGCGTTCGATCCGCTGTTCGCGATAAAACGCGTCATCGCGCAGCGGCGGGACTTCTTCGAGTGGCATCTGCCCGGCAATGACAAATTTGCTCAGGACGGTGCGGTCGTAGCCGGCGTCGGCTTCACGGTCGATCAGCAGCACTAGGCCACCGAAGCCCTTTTCGCGTAACGCCGCCGCACACGCCGTACCGGCCGCCCCGGCACCGATGATCACAAACGTGCGCTCGTCGTCTGCCGGTGGAGTGTGTGCATCGGCAAACGGCTGGTCATCGACCCAGATGTCGCCATCGCGTATTTCCAACGGATAACGCTTGAGGCTGTCCAGAGCCGGCGGCTCGCACAACGCCCCGTCCTCGATTCGATACGCCGCTTTGTGCCACGGGCAGATCAAACGTCCGTGGCACAGCGCACCTTCCGCCAGCGGTGCCCCGGCATGCGGGCACTCACCCTGATAGGCGCGTAATTGATCGCCCACCCGCAGCAAAACAATTTTGGTGTCTTCAATCTGGACTTCGAGGCCCCGGTTTTCAGACACATCGGCGAAACGGGCGACACGATGCAGTGCCATGACGGCTCTCCAGACAGACGTTTCACTTAAGAGTTTGGTGCGTAATGCGAGGTTCAGCCAATTCCCACTGCCACCGCACGAACGGTACAGCTATAGTTCGCAAGCCGACGACGGCCCTACCCCACAAGGTGCTCCGGAATGACCCGATTGACCTCTCTGAACCCTTGGCTGGCGGCCATTGCAGTCGCCATTTGTGTGCAATTTCCGGCGCAAGCCCAAGAACGTTTCACCCTGAACATTCCAGGTGTCACGGATGACCGGCTGTTTACCTCGGCCGCGGCCAGCGATGCTCCGGGTTGTGGCGGACACAACGCGTCACCGGCATTGAACTGGAACGACGGGCCGAAGGGTACCTTGAGTTATGCCGTGGTCATGCACGACCCCGATGGGCAGAAGGGGCAGGGTGCTGATCATTGGGTGCATTACGGCATCAAGGCCACCACTCACCAGATCCCCGCCGGTGTCGGGGCAAAGTCGGCACTCGAAGGCGTCGGTGGCACCAACAGCAAAGGCACCACCGGTTATGTCGGGCCTTGCCCGCCGGTTGGCGACAGTGCACATCACTACATAATTCAGCTGTACGCACTGGACCTTGCTCCAGAGGCCCTGCCCGCCGGGCTTACGCGCGCGCAACTGCTGGAAAAGATCAAAGGTCATGTGCTGAAAAACAGCAGCGTGGTACGTCGTTATCACCGCTGAGTTTAATTTTCAGCCGGTTTAACCCGAACCTGAAAGGGGGCTCGTCTCAGAGGATGAATGGATCAAATTCTTCCTGAGGTCAGCCCCCATGTCCCTCCCTCTGCTTTACCTTCGCCCGGCAGCCCTGGGATTCGCCAGCGGATTGCTATTGGCTGTTGCCGGTTGCGGCGTTTCCTCCACACCTGATTCCGCGCACGTGTCGCCACCGGCTCAAAGCGAGGTAAAGCTTGAAGAGTTGGTGCGCAGCGAGGTGGGCATGGCGGATGCGTCAATGGCCAAGCGCAGCGTTCGCCCGGCGCCGGTTGCGAGTTTTGCACCTGAGTCGTTCCCGCCCGGGTATCGGGATGAACAGCGAGAGCAATACCAGGCGCTGGCGGACAACCCCATCCACAGCGTGACCGAGGCACCGGTCTCGACTTTCAGTGCTGATGTGGATACCGGCGCTTACGCCAACGTCCGGCGTTTGTTGAATCAGGGGCGATTGCCCCCCGAAGGCGCGGTACGGCTGGAGGAAATGGTCAATTATTTTCCCTATGACTACGCCCAACCCACTGATGGCTCACCGTTTGGGGTGACCACTGAGCTGGCGCCGTCGCCATGGAACCCGCATACCCGACTGCTGCGAATCGGTATCAAGGCGTCGGACCGCGCGGTGGCGGAACTGGCCCCGGCGAACCTGGTGTTTCTGGTGGACGTCTCCGGTTCAATGGACCGTCGTGAAGGATTGCCGCTGGTCAAAAGCACCCTGAAATTGCTGGTCGATCAATTACGCGAGCAGGACCGGGTTTCATTGGTGGTCTATGCCGGTGATTCGCGCGTGGTGCTGGAGCCGACTTCCGGACGCGAAAAGGCGAAAATTCGTACAGCTATCGATCAATTGACCGCCGGCGGCTCGACCGCTGGAGCGTCGGGCATCGAGTTGGCCTATCAAATGGCACAACAAGCGTTTATCCCCAAAGGAATCAACCGCATCCTGCTGGCCACCGACGGTGACTTCAATGTCGGCATCAGCGACTTCGACAGCCTCAAACAAATGGCGGTGGATAAACGCAAGTCCGGCGTCTCTCTGACGACCTTGGGTTTTGGGTGGATAACTACAATGAACACCTGATGGAACAACTGGCCGACGCCGGCGATGGTAACTACGCCTACATCGACAACTTGCGTGAAGCGCGCAAGGTGTTGGTCGATCAGCTGGGCTCGACCCTTGCGGTCGTGGCGAAGAACGTCAAGCTGCAAGTGGAATTCAATCCGGCGCAGGTGAGCGAATATCGGTTGTTGGGGTATGAAAATCGGGCGTTGAAGCGTGAGGACTTCAGCAACGACAAAGTCGATGCAGGCGAAATCGGTGCAGGACACACGGTAACGGCGCTGTATGAAATCGTACCCAAAGGCGAGAAAGGCTGGCTGGAGCCGCTGCGTTATGGCCAGCCTGAGTCAGTTGTTTCGGCGAATACCGTAGAACTGGCGATGTTACGAGTGCGGTATCAGCTACCGGAGGGTGGGAATAGTCGTTTGATCGAGCGGCCTATCATTAACAGTCAAACGGCCAAAGCCAGCGATGACCTGAGATTTGCGGCGGCCGTGGCGGCATTTTCCCAGCAACTCAAGGATGGACGGTACACCGGTGATTTCAGTTTGAAGGACACGCAAGCGCTGGCTCGCGGTGCGCGGGGTGAGGACCCATTCGGACTGCGTGCAGAGTTCGTGCAATTGGTGGAGCTGGCGCAAAGCCTGCGTACCACTACGGCATTGAACAGCGAGCCACTTAAAGGAGGCTACAACTGACATGTCAGCGCCGGAACCGAGCGATGAAGCGCTGCTGGCCCGATATCGCAGAGGCGAAGGGCCGGCGTTCGAGATTTTATACGCCCGTCATCGGCAGGGACTTTACCGGTTCCTGCTCGGCCTCAGCGGTAAAACCGAATTGGCCGAAGAGGTTTATCAGGAAACCTGGCTGAGCCTGATACGCAGCACCAGTCAGCCACAAGGTCGGGCGAATTTTCGTACGTGGCTTTATCAGATCGCCCGCAACCGACTGATCGATCACTGGCGCAAACACGGTATCCACCATCCGTTGCACGACAGCTATGACGAACAGGCACACGCCTTAATTGATGAGGCGACCGATCCGGAGCTTCTGTTGAGCCTGAGCCGCGACAGCCAGCGTCTTGAAACGGCCCTGCAAAATCTGCCTGCTGACCAGCGTGAGGTCTTCCTGCTGCGTACACATGGCGATCTCGACCTGCCGCAGATCGCCACACTCACCGCAACACCGCTGGAAACGGTCAAAAGCCGTTTGCGCTACGCCCAGCAAAAACTGCGTCGGCTGCTGGCCGAGGAGGTACTGACATGACTGACGCCCGTACTACACCGGAAGACGAAGTGGTGAAGCACTACCGTGAACATGCGGCGGGTGAACCGTCGGCTCATCTGGATTCATTGATCCTTGGCGTGGCCCACAGGGAAACCCCGATGCCGAAGCCAAGCGTCTGGCAACGTTGGGTTCAGGTTTGCCAGAAGCCTCGCTGGCAGGTGGCGTTTGCCAGCCTGGTGGGTGTCGCCTTGATGGTGGCATTGGTGCAACGTACGCCGGAGCAAGCGCCGAACTATGACTTCGCCCCTGCGCCCAAAATGTCCGCGCCGGTTGCCAAAAAAGAGGCGGCGCCCGCTGCTCGCGCGTTGGCGGCCCCTGCGCCGATGGCGGATATTGCTGTGCCCGCGCAGAGCGAATCGATCAACGCCGGAATGGCTGAGGAATCAAAAGTCAGCAAACGTACTGCGGTGCCACCGAATCAGCTGGATGAACAATTGCGCGAGGTGATTCGCCTGCAGGATGCCGGCCAGCCCCAGGCGGCAGATGCTTTGTTAAAGGCATTGCATCTTCGCTTCCCAACCGAAAACCTCGTCGGGCGACTCGGAGATTTACGCAAAAACTGAGTTGCCAGGTGGTCAGCCATTTGGCATCAAGGCCCGAAAGCGCGCAATATCGGGCCATAGCCGATGCGTTGGAGGAAGCCGTGGCGAAAAAAATCGATCGCATCGCCCAAATGCTCAACTGCCCCGTAAAGGGGGAGGAACTAAGGCGGGCAATTACTGAGAGCCGTAAGGACTTTCTCCTTAACCATCCAGAAGAAGAGGAGGTTGATGAGGAAGACTTTGAGGATGATGAGGAGTGGGACGACGATCTTGACTGGACGACCGAGTAGGGATCGCCAGTCGAAAGCGGGTTGGGAGGGCTGCCGTTTCAAGTGATGCAGCCTTGCTGAAGCAGGGCTGGAAAGGTCCTTAATGTACAAACGTTTGAAGTAGTGAAGAAAGTTTCAAAAGAGGCTTGACGCAATATTGAATCACTGTAGAATTCGCCTCCCGCTACCGAGTGATCGGAAGCGCAAGTGGTTGAAGTTGTTAAAGATTTCCAAGCGAAACTTTGAAAACTTCTGAAAATAACCGCTTGACAGCAACAGAGGCTGCTGTAGAATGCGCGCCTCGGTTGAGACGAAAGATCTTAACCAACCGCTCTTTAACAACTGAATCAAGCAATTCGTGTGGGTGCTTGTGGAGTCAGACTGATAGTCAACAAGATTATCAGCATCACAAGTTACTCCGCGAGAAATCAAAGATGTAACCAACGATTGCTGAGCCAAGTTTAGGGTTTCTTAAAAACCCAAAGATGTTTGAACTGAAGAGTTTGATCATGGCTCAGATTGAACGCTGGCGGCAGGCCTAACACATGCAAGTCGAGCGGTAGAGAGAAGCTTGCTTCTCTTGAGAGCGGCGGACGGGTGAGTAATGCCTAGGAATCTGCCTGGTAGTGGGGGATAACGTTCGGAAACGGACGCTAATACCGCATACGTCCTACGGGAGAAAGCAGGGGACCTTCGGGCCTTGCGCTATCAGATGAGCCTAGGTCGGATTAGCTAGTTGGTGAGGTAATGGCTCACCAAGGCGACGATCCGTAACTGGTCTGAGAGGATGATCAGTCACACTGGAACTGAGACACGGTCCAGACTCCTACGGGAGGCAGCAGTGGGGAATATTGGACAATGGGCGAAAGCCTGATCCAGCCATGCCGCGTGTGTGAAGAAGGTCTTCGGATTGTAAAGCACTTTAAGTTGGGAGGAAGGGTTGTAACCTAATACGTTGCAATTTTGACGTTACCGACAGAATAAGCACCGGCTAACTCTGTGCCAGCAGCCGCGGTAATACAGAGGGTGCAAGCGTTAATCGGAATTACTGGGCGTAAAGCGCGCGTAGGTGGTTCGTTAAGTTGGATGTGAAATCCCCGGGCTCAACCTGGGAACTGCATTCAAAACTGTCGAGCTAGAGTATGGTAGAGGGTGGTGGAATTTCCTGTGTAGCGGTGAAATGCGTAGATATAGGAAGGAACACCAGTGGCGAAGGCGACCACCTGGACTGATACTGACACTGAGGTGCGAAAGCGTGGGGAGCAAACAGGATTAGATACCCTGGTAGTCCACGCCGTAAACGATGTCAACTAGCCGTTGGGAGCCTTGAGCTCTTAGTGGCGCAGCTAACGCATTAAGTTGACCGCCTGGGGAGTACGGCCGCAAGGTTAAAACTCAAATGAATTGACGGGGGCCCGCACAAGCGGTGGAGCATGTGGTTTAATTCGAAGCAACGCGAAGAACCTTACCAGGCCTTGACATCCAATGAACTTTCCAGAGATGGATCGGTGCCTTCGGGAACATTGAGACAGGTGCTGCATGGCTGTCGTCAGCTCGTGTCGTGAGATGTTGGGTTAAGTCCCGTAACGAGCGCAACCCTTGTCCTTAGTTACCAGCACGTTATGGTGGGCACTCTAAGGAGACTGCCGGTGACAAACCGGAGGAAGGTGGGGATGACGTCAAGTCATCATGGCCCTTACGGCCTGGGCTACACACGTGCTACAATGGTCGGTACAGAGGGTTGCCAAGCCGCGAGGTGGAGCTAATCCCAGAAAACCGATCGTAGTCCGGATCGCAGTCTGCAACTCGACTGCGTGAAGTCGGAATCGCTAGTAATCGCGAATCAGAATGTCGCGGTGAATACGTTCCCGGGCCTTGTACACACCGCCCGTCACACCATGGGAGTGGGTTGCACCAGAAGTAGCTAGTCTAACCTTCGGGAGGACGGTTACCACGGTGTGATTCATGACTGGGGTGAAGTCGTAACAAGGTAGCCGTAGGGGAACCTGCGGCTGGATCACCTCCTTAATCGACGACATCAGCTGCTCCATAAGTTCCCACACGAATTGCTTGATTCATTGAAGAAGACGAAAGAAGCAGCCCGAAATTGGGTCTGTAGCTCAGTTGGTTAGAGCGCACCCCTGATAAGGGTGAGGTCGGCAGTTCGAATCTGCCCAGACCCACCAATTTTGTGTGGGAAACGCCTGTAGAAATACGGGGCCATAGCTCAGCTGGGAGAGCGCCTGCCTTGCACGCAGGAGGTCAACGGTTCGATCCCGTTTGGCTCCACCACTACTGCTTCTGAAGTTTGAAAGCTTAGAAATGAGCATTCCATCGTTGAGATGGTGAATGTTGATTTCTAGTCTTTGACTAGTTCGTTCTTTAAAAATTTGGGTATGTGATAGAAAGATAGACTGAACGTTACTTTCACTGGTAACGGATCAGGCTAAGGTAAAATTTGTGAGTTGCTCTTAATTGAGTATTATCGAATTTTCGGCGAATGTCGTCTTCACAGTATAACCAGATTGCTTGGGGTTATATGGTCAAGTGAAGAAGCGCATACGGTGGATGCCTTGGCAGTCAGAGGCGATGAAAGACGTGGTAGCCTGCGAAAAGCTTCGGGGAGTCGGCAAACAGACTTTGATCCGGAGATGTCTGAATGGGGGAACCCAGCCATCATAAGATGGTTATCTTGTACTGAATACATAGGTGCAAGAGGCGAACCAGGGGAACTGAAACATCTAAGTACCCTGAGGAAAAGAAATCAACCGAGATTCCCTTAGTAGTGGCGAGCGAACGGGGACTAGCCCTTAAGTGGCTTTGAGATTAGCGGAACGCTCTGGAAAGTGCGGCCATAGTGGGTGATAGCCCTGTACGCGAAAATCTCTTGGTCATGAAATCGAGTAGGACGGAGCACGAGAAACTTTGTCTGAATATGGGGGGACCATCCTCCAAGGCTAAATACTACTGACTGACCGATAGTGAACTAGTACCGTGAGGGAAAGGCGAAAAGAACCCCGGAGAGGGGAGTGAAATAGATCCTGAAACCGTATGCGTACAAGCAGTGGGAGCCTACTTGTTAGGTGACTGCGTACCTTTTGTATAATGGGTCAGCGACTTATTTTCAGTGGCGAGCTTAACCGAATAGGGGAGGCGTAGCGAAAGCGAGTCTTAATAGGGCGTCTAGTCGCTGGGAATAGACCCGAAACCGGGCGATCTATCCATGGGCAGGTTGAAGGTTGGGTAACACTAACTGGAGGACCGAACCGACTACCGTTGAAAAGTTAGCGGATGACCTGTGGATCGGAGTGAAAGGCTAATCAAGCTCGGAGATAGCTGGTTCTCCTCGAAAGCTATTTAGGTAGCGCCTCATGTATCACTGTAGGGGGTAGAGCACTGTTTCGGCTAGGGGGTCATCCCGACTTACCAAACCGATGCAAACTCCGAATACCTACAAGTGCCGAGCATGGGAGACACACGGCGGGTGCTAACGTCCGTCGTGAAAAGGGAAACAACCCAGACCGTCAGCTAAGGTCCCAAAGTTATGGTTAAGTGGGAAACGATGTGGGAAGGCTTAGACAGCTAGGAGGTTGGCTTAGAAGCAGCCACCCTTTAAAGAAAGCGTAATAGCTCACTAGTCGAGTCGGCCTGCGCGGAAGATGTAACGGGGCTCAAACCATACACCGAAGCTACGGGTATCACTTAGGTGATGCGGTAGAGGAGCGTTCTGTAAGCCTGTGAAGGTGAGTTGAGAAGCTTGCTGGAGGTATCAGAAGTGCGAATGCTGACATGAGTAACGACAATGGGTGTGAAAAACACCCACGCCGAAAGACCAAGGTTTCCTGCGCAACGTTAATCGACGCAGGGTTAGTCGGTCCCTAAGGCGAGGCTGAAAAGCGTAGTCGATGGAAAACAGGTTAATATTCCTGTACTTCTGGTTATTGCGATGGAGGGACGGAGAAGGCTAGGCCAGCTTGGCGTTGGTTGTCCAAGTTTAAGGTGGTAGGCTGGAATCTTAGGTAAATCCGGGATTCTAAGGCCGAGAGCTGATGACGAGTGTACTTTTAGTACACGAAGTGGTTGATGCCATGCTTCCAAGAAAAGCTTCTAAGCTTCAGGTAACCAGGAACCGTACCCCAAACCGACACAGGTGGTTGGGTAGAGAATACCAAGGCGCTTGAGAGAACTCGGGTGAAGGAACTAGGCAAAATGGCACCGTAACTTCGGGAGAAGGTGCGCCGGTGAGGGTGAAGCATTTACTGCGTAAGCCCATGCCGGTCGAAGATACCAGGCCGCTGCGACTGTTTATTAAAAACACAGCACTCTGCAAACACGAAAGTGGACGTATAGGGTGTGACGCCTGCCCGGTGCCGGAAGGTTAATTGATGGGGTTAGCTAACGCGAAGCTCTTGATCGAAGCCCCGGTAAACGGCGGCCGTAACTATAACGGTCCTAAGGTAGCGAAATTCCTTGTCGGGTAAGTTCCGACCTGCACGAATGGCGTAACGATGGCGGCGCTGTCTCCACCCGAGACTCAGTGAAATTGAAATCGCTGTGAAGATGCAGTGTATCCGCGGCTAGACGGAAAGACCCCGTGAACCTTTACTATAGCTTTGCACTGGACTTTGAATTTGCTTGTGTAGGATAGGTGGGAGGCTTTGAAGCGTGGACGCCAGTTCGCGTGGAGCCAACCTTGAAATACCACCCTGGCAACTTTGAGGTTCTAACTCAGGTCCGTTATCCGGATCGAGGACAGTGTATGGTGGGTAGTTTGACTGGGGCGGTCTCCTCCTAAAGAGTAACGGAGGAGTACGAAGGTGCGCTCAGACCGGTCGGAAATCGGTCGTAGAGTATAAAGGCAAAAGCGCGCTTGACTGCGAGACAGACACGTCGAGCAGGTACGAAAGTAGGTCTTAGTGATCCGGTGGTTCTGTATGGAAGGGCCATCGCTCAACGGATAAAAGGTACTCCGGGGATAACAGGCTGATACCGCCCAAGAGTTCATATCGACGGCGGTGTTTGGCACCTCGATGTCGGCTCATCACATCCTGGGGCTGAAGCCGGTCCCAAGGGTATGGCTGTTCGCCATTTAAAGTGGTACGCGAGCTGGGTTTAGAACGTCGTGAGACAGTTCGGTCCCTATCTGCCGTGGACGTTTGAGATTTGAGAGGGGCTGCTCCTAGTACGAGAGGACCGGAGTGGACGAACCTCTGGTGTTCCGGTTGTCACGCCAGTGGCATTGCCGGGTAGCTATGTTCGGAATAGATAACCGCTGAAAGCATCTAAGCGGGAAACTAGCCTCAAGATGAGATCTCACTGGGACCTTGAGTCCCCTGAAGGGCCGTCGAAGACTACGACGTTGATAGGTTGGGTGTGTAAGCGCTGTGAGGCGTTGAGCTAACCAATACTAATTGCCCGTGAGGCTTGACCATATAACACCCAAGCAATTTGCGTCGAAAGGCCAGATTGCGGTGTGTGAAGACGCAACGAACCGAAAGTTCGAGATACTCACAAAACACCAAACTATCGCATACCCAATTTGCTGAAGCGCGGCCGACTGGCCACGATTCGGTACCCGAATTTCTTGACGACCATAGAGCATTGGAACCACCTGATCCCATCCCGAACTCAGCAGTGAAACGATGCATCGCCGATGGTAGTGTGGGGTTTCCCCATGTGAGAGTAGGTCATCGTCAAGATTAAATTCCGAAACCCCAATTGCGAAAGCAGTTGGGGTTTTGTTTTGTCTGCAGAAAAGTTCGTACCCAGGTGATCTGCTTCAAGCATGAAGACTCAGGCCTCATGCTCGATCAAGGCTTTACGAATAGCTTGCGCTAGTCCAAAACGCCGCTTGAGCGCGCCTTAGCGTGCCGTGTTATTGGGCGACGAACGAAGAGCCTGATTCGCCGAAGACCTGGCCATAACGCTTCTGGGGAGCTTACAGGCCGCCCGGTAGGCCTGGCAGGCTGATTTGCCTGTGCTTCAGGGCATGATCACATGCCTCAGGCATGCGCCGCCCAAGATGCCCAGGGATTAGGAATAGCAGACCATCACCCACAAAAAAGCCCCAGACCCTAAGGACTGAGGCTTTCTCGTTTCAACGTATGGTGCACCAGGCGGGATTCGAACCCACGACCCCTGCCTTCGGAGGGCAGTACTCTATCCAGCTGAGCTACTGGTGCAAGCGGGCGCCATGATACTCATATGTGTAGCGGGCGTCCATGCTGCTGAATCGCTTGCGGTTTTTGAAAGCGTAACGTGCGTTTGCTACGTTGATCCGAAAAATAACGCAAATGCGGCGTTTTCGTTCTTTTTTTCGAACAGGCTATTGTCCTTTACCCCCTTTGATCCTAGGATTCGTTTGAGATTTCAAACGCTCTTGTCTGGGTGCTGAACCGCACGATATCCATCGGTGCGCTATTTATGTGCTTCAGCCCAGTGAATGATTTCCCTGACGGCAGCCTAAGGGCGCCTTTCTACAATCATAATTTGCTCCGCGCCTGCCGCGGTGCTGTTAAGGAAAGCCGACATGCAGCTTAAAGACACCCAGTTGTTCCGCCAGCAAGCCTTTATCGATGGCGCTTGGGTCGACGCAGACAGTGGTCAGACGATCAAAGTGAACAACCCGGCAACGGGCGAAATTCTGGGCACTGTGCCGAAAATGGGTGCTGCCGAGACCCGTCGTGCAATCGAAGCCGCTGATAAAGCGCTGCCGGCCTGGCGTGCTCTGACCGCCAAGGACCGCGCGAACAAGCTGCGCCGCTGGTTCGAGCTGATTATCGAAAACCAGGACGACCTGGCTCGCCTGATGACCCTCGAGCAGGGCAAGCCATTGGCCGAAGCCAAGGGCGAAATCGTTTACGCTGCTTCCTTTATCGAGTGGTTCGCTGAAGAAGCCAAGCGCATCTACGGTGACGTGATTCCTGGCCACCAGCCAGACAAGCGCCTGATCGTGATCAAGCAGCCAATCGGCGTGACCGCTGCCATCACCCCGTGGAACTTCCCGGCCGCGATGATCACCCGTAAAGCCGGCCCAGCACTGGCTGCCGGTTGCACCATGGTGCTCAAGCCTGCTTCGCAAACCCCGTTCTCCGCATTCGCTCTG
This sequence comes from Pseudomonas sp. S2_F03, assembly GCF_054668335.1. Classification (NCBI taxonomy): domain Bacteria; kingdom Pseudomonadati; phylum Pseudomonadota; class Gammaproteobacteria; order Pseudomonadales; family Pseudomonadaceae; genus Pseudomonas; species Pseudomonas sp. S2_F03. The sequence goes on from NZ_CP162759.1 coordinate 3,179,314, forward strand.
GCTGAACTGGCTCAGCGTGCCGGCATTCCAGCCGGTGTGTTCAGCGTTGTTTCCGGCAGCGCCGGCGACATCGGTAGCGAGCTGACCAGCAACCCGATCGTACGCAAACTGTCCTTCACCGGCTCGACCGAAATCGGTCGTCAGCTGATGGCTGAATGCGCCAAGGACATCAAGAAAGTGTCCCTGGAACTGGGCGGCAACGCGCCGTTCATCGTGTTTGACGACGCGGACCTGGATAAGGCCGTCGAAGGCGCGATCATTTCCAAATACCGCAACAACGGCCAGACCTGCGTCTGCGCCAACCGTCTGTACATCCAGGACTCGGTCTACGACGCATTCGCCGAGAAGCTGAAAGTGGCCGTGGCCAAACTCAAGATCGGCAACGGTCTGGAAGACGGCACCACCACTGGCCCGCTGATCGATGAAAAAGCCGTGGCCAAGGTACAAGAGCACATTGCTGACGCAATCAGCAAAGGCGCAACCGTTTTGGCGGGTGGCAAGGTCATGGAAGGCAACTTCTTCGAGCCGACCATCCTGACCAACGTGCCGAAAAACGCTGCAGTGGCCAAAGAAGAAACCTTCGGTCCATTGGCACCGCTGTTCCGCTTCAAAGACGAAGCCGAAGTGATCGCGATGTCCAACGACACCGAGTTCGGTCTGGCTTCGTACTTCTATGCTCGCGACCTGGGCCGTGTGTTCCGTGTGGCTGAAGCCCTGGAATACGGCATGGTCGGCGTCAACACCGGGTTGATCTCCAACGAAGTCGCGCCGTTCGGTGGCATCAAGGCCTCGGGCCTGGGCCGTGAAGGCTCCAAGTACGGCATCGAAGATTACCTGGAAATCAAATACCTCTGCCTGGGCATCTAAGCCCGGCAAGGCATTGCTTCAAGCACAAAGGGCACGAGAGCGCTGACCCTTTGTGCGTTTCAAATCGCATTATTCTCGGTGGCCGGGAACGTAGTGACAGTCGATCATCGCATGCTGTTGCCGTTGCTCCCCGCCACTTAATCCTTGAACCACGCCGCCCGATGAGCGGTGAATGAGGACTGTATGAGCAAGACTAACGCTTCTTTGATGGCCCGCCGTACCGCTGCTGTTCCACGTGGTGTAGGCCAGATTCACCCGATCTTCGCCGAGTCCGCGAAGAACGCTACCGTGACCGACGTCGAAGGTCGTGAGTTCATCGACTTCGCCGGCGGTATCGCTGTGTTGAACACCGGTCACGTGCACCCGAAAATCATCGCCGCCGTAACCGAGCAGCTGAACAAGCTGACCCACACTTGCTTCCAGGTTCTGGCCTACGAGCCGTACGTAGAAGTGTGCGAAAAAATCAACGCCAAGGTTCCAGGTGATTTCGACAAGAAAACCCTGCTGGTGACCACGGGTTCCGAAGCCGTAGAAAACGCCGTGAAAATCGCCCGTGCCGCCACTGGCCGTGCCGGCGTGATCGCCTTCACCGGCGCTTACCACGGTCGCACCATGATGACCCTGGGCCTGACCGGTAAAGTCGTGCCTTACTCCGCCGGCATGGGCCTGATGCCAGGCGGCGTGTTCCGCGCCCTGTACCCGAACGAACTGCACGGTGTGAGCATCGACGATTCGATCGCCAGCATCGAACGCATTTTCAAGAACGATGCTGAACCGCGTGACATCGCTGCAATCATCATCGAGCCAGTGCAGGGCGAAGGTGGTTTCTACGTTGCGCCTAAAGAATTCATGAAGCGTCTGCGTGCCCTGTGCGACCAGCACGGCATCCTGCTGATCGCTGACGAAGTACAGACTGGCGCTGGCCGTACCGGCACCTTCTTCGCCATGGAACAGATGGGCGTTGCTGCCGACCTGACCACGTTCGCCAAATCCATCGCAGGCGGCTTCCCGCTGGCGGGTGTATGCGGCAAGGCCGAATACATGGACGCCATCGCTCCAGGCGGCCTGGGTGGCACCTACGCCGGTAGCCCGATCGCTTGCGCTGCGGCCCTGGCCGTGATGGAAGTGTTCGAAGAAGAACACCTGCTGGACCGCTGCAAGGCTGTCGGCGAGCGTCTGGTCACTGGCTTGAAAGCCATCCAGGCCAAGTACCCGGTTATCGGTGAAGTCCGCGCCCTGGGTGCAATGATCGCTGTTGAGCTGTTTGAAAACGGCGACAGCCACAAGCCAAATGCTGCTGCGGTAGCGTCGGTTGTGGCCAAGGCTCGCGACAAGGGCCTGATCCTGCTGTCCTGCGGCACCTACGGCAACGTTCTGCGCGTCCTGGTACCGCTGACTTCGCCGGACGAGCAACTGGACAAAGGTCTGGCGATCATCGAAGAGTGCTTCTCCGAGCTGTAATCACCTTGTGTGACCTGATCGACAAAAAACCCGCTTAGGCGGGTTTTTTTACGCCTCTTGAAACACATTGAGTGCATTTGTTATGTATCGGGCCGTCAGTGTTGACTAAGGTTCATGCATTGCGAGGGAGCGTATTGCATGAGTGCCGTTGATTTGCCCGCCGTACCGAGAGTGTTGATTGCCGAGGCTGACCCTTGGTCTCGCGATTTGCTCAAACAGGTGTTGCTGAATGTGCGCTGCGACGCGCGGCTGGACCTGTGCGCCGATGGTCAGCAGGCGTTGGAACTGCTGGCGGACGTGCCGTATGACCTGGTCATCGTCGACTGGGAGTTACCCGGCGTCGATGGCCTGAATGTGTTGCGCAATGTGCGCCAGCGCAAGCGCAATCCATTGCTGCCCTTCATTCTGATGAGCAGCCGCAATGACAGCGCGAGTGTGCATGAAGCCTTGCCCCTGGCGCCCACCGCTTACTTGACCAAACCCCTGGACATGGAAAACCTGACCCACCGCCTGGAGGAGTTGCTGCTGAATGTCGGTGAGGAAGTGTCCTGCGCGATACCGGTGCTGGCACAAGGCATGACGTTGTCGGTGTACCTGGAGCGTCGTCGGGAGCTGGCGGATGGCGCACCGTTGATGACTGACGTACAAGTGGCGGTCAAGCGCAGCCTCACCCCCCAGCGACTGGACCTGACCCGACTCGAAGCTGAAATCCGTACCGACCCTCAGATCACCGCGGTATTGATCGCCGCCGCCAATAGCGCAGGCCATCATCTGGGGGCAGCGGTTCAAACCCTGTCTCAAGCGTTGCACCGATTGGGGACGGGGCAAAGCATGAACCTCATTCTGGGGCTGACCCTCAAGCGCAGTGCCCGACTGAGCGATCCGTTCCTGGCGGATTATGCCGAGCGCTATTGGGAGCTGTCGCTGCATACCGCCGAATACGCCCGGACGCTGGCGCGCTTGCTGGATCTGGATCAAGAGCGTTGTTATTGCGCAGGTTTGTTGCATCGACTTGGCGACCTGGCATTGCTCAAGTGTTTGCAGGAATGGAAGCAGGCCGGGGGTGAGTTGGATGAGTGGGAAGAGGTGGGTGATGCGCTCGCCGAGTTCGGTGCAGCCTACGGTTCGGCACTGCGCACTCGCTGGCGGCTGCCGCTGGAGTTGCGAGAACTGATTGCGGCGGTCTATCAGCTCGGTGGCGGGGTTTACTCTCGCGAAGCGCTAGTGATGAACATGGCGGCGCAATTGGCGCGTCTGACGGAGCACGAGGGCATTGAGGCGCTAGCCAGGAGCCGCACGGCGCGGTTGCTCAAGATTGGCTTGCCGGAGCTGATGCGTTTGCGCAAAAAGTAAGTCATACACTAAGGGGGTTGGTGATTGGCCTGCTAGCTGGAAACAATCCGGTTTTTGCCTTGTCGCTTGGCCTCATACATCGCCGCATCCGCCCGTGAGAACAGGCTGTCGAGGCTTTCGTCGGCTTCGGTGAGGCTGGTCAAGCCCTGGCTGACGGTGATGCCGAACGTCTGGTCGTCATGACTGAAGCTCAATTGTTGAATCTGCCGTTGCAGACGTTCGGCCACTTGCATGGCCGTGTCGGGCGCGCAGCCGGGGAACACCGCCGCGAATTCTTCGCCACCAATTCGCCCGAACACATCCCCACGGCGCAATGCCCCGCGCCCGCTTTCGGCGATCTGTTGCAGCACCGTGTCACCTTTCGGATGACCGTATGTGTCGTTGACCACTTTGAAATCATCGATGTCCAGCAACAGGAACGCCAGCGGCGTCCCTTGCTTGCGTGCGAGTGCAAACTCTCGTTGCGCGCATTCGAAGAAGTGCCGGCGGTTACTGCTTTGCGTCAGCACGTCGGTGGTGGCCAAACGTTGCAGCTCGGCGTCCATCCGCTTTTTTTCGGTGATGTCTTCGGCAATGCCCACGATGATGACCGGTTGCCCGGGTTCGGCCTGGCGGTTGATAAAGCATTTGTCGCTGAGCCAGCGAACCTGTCCGTCAGCATCGATGATGCGGTATTCGCGATCTTCAACGGCGCCTTTGACCAGTACTTCGGCCAGGCTTTGCTGCGCATAATCCAGATCGTCGGGGTAAATGCTGTCGCGCCATTCGTTACAGTCGGACAACAATTTCCCGGCGCTGCGGCCGAAAATCCGCTCATAGGCCGGGCTGACATAGAGCACCTGACGGGTTTCCCAATTGAATGCCCAGAGCACCGCATTGACGCTCACCAGCAGCGAGCTGAACAGCTGTTCGCGCTCGCTCAGTCGCGCCACTTCGCTTTGGGCATGCATCAGCGCCATCAGGGTTTGAGCCGTGTCTGGCGATTGCGCAAAGGATGAGTCGTGCGGGTTTTTATGGACCATCGAGACAAATCTCAAAGTACTGCGCCGCTCCAGGTTCGAAAGCGGCTACAGCGAAGCTCGCCGGGGGGCGAAGTGTCTTTGAGATAGGGGATTTAGAGCTAAGTTCCGAAGGGTGCGCCCGCGAGCGGGGGCGCACCGATCAACGGCATCAGGCAGCGGAAGGGCGCAGGGAATAGGTTTTCAACTGGTCGGCAAAGTCGCGCAGCGATTGAATGCCGCTGGCCTCGGCTTCATGCACCCAGTCCTTGATGGCAGCGAGCATGTCATGACCATTTGAGCTGGTCTTGACCCAGATCTGCTGCAAGGCCAGGCGTTTCTCGTAAATTACCTTCAGCGCCTGGCTGTGCTCGAGCATGGTCTGGATGCGAACGTGGTGTTTTTCGTCCAGCAAGCTGGTTTCCCGCGAAAGCAGGCGCTTGGCGCGGTGGAATTGATGGCGGACCGAGTGATCAACCTTTTCCAGCTCTTGCTTGACCAGTGGCGCGATAACCAATTTGCGGTACTGGGCCATGATCTGGAAGCGGTTATTGAGGATCGCCATGGCGGTGTCCATGTCCAGGTTGCCTTTACCTTCAACCCGGTGGGCGATCGGTGCAACACGCTGGACTTTGGCCAGACGAAAGAAACTGAAGACCTGGATCCAGGCCCAACCAAGGTCGAACTCCCACTTCTTCACTGACAATTTTGCCGAGTTAGGGTAGGTGTGATGATTGTTATGCAGTTCTTCGCCGCCGATCAGGATGCCCCAAGGCACCAGGTTGGTCGCCGCATCGCGGCATTCGAAGTTGCGGTAGCCGATGGCATGACCAAGGCCGTTGACCACACCGGCGGCCCACACCGGGATCCACATCATCTGGATGGCCCAGATGGTGATGCCGATGGTGCCGAACAGCAGCAAGTCGATGACGCCCATGATCGCCACACCCAACAGCGGATAACGGCTGTAGAGGTTGCGTTCGATCCAGTCCTCGGGGCAGTTCTTGCCGTAGATGCGCAGGGTCTCGGGGTTTTCCGCTTCGGCGCGGTACAGCTCGGCACCTTTGCGCAGAACGGTGGAAAGCCCCTTGATGACCGGGCTGTGCGGGTCATCGACGGTTTCGCATTTGGCGTGGTGCTTGCGGTGGATGGCCGTCCACTCGCGGGTGTTCTGTGCAGTGGTCAGCCACAACCAGAAGCGGAAGAAATGTTTCAGGCCGGCATTGAGCTCAAGCGAGCGATGGGCTGAATAACGATGCAAATAGACCGTAACGCCAACAATCGTGACGTGGGTCATCAACAGAGTGACTGCGACCAGAGACCAAGGCGACAAGCCGAGAAAACCTTCGTACCACATAGGCTATAGGGCCCTCGATAAAGAAAAAAACAGCCGTTGCATTATCACTAAGCCCACGGATAAAACCAGTCGCCCTTTCAGATAAGAGTGGCTGGATGTGTCTTCAACCTATAATTCCAACCCTACTGTAGGGACATGGACGGCCCAATGTCTGCCACCTATCGCGATGCCCTGCGTACAGCGCTGCTTTATCTGTTGATTTCAGTCGCCTGGATGGCGTTCAGCGGCTATTTATTGAACAGTTTCTTCGATAGCTCTGCCGAGTTATTGCGGTGGCAACTGATCAACGGCTATGTCTGGGTGGTGCTCAGCGCGGGTTTGATCTTCGTTGCCCGGGCCCGGCTGTTCCAGTGTCTGGGGGTCGGCGCCAAACTGCGCGAGCGGCATGCCGACCGGGAGCGCTTGCGCCAGGCGACCGCCGTGTTCGACTGCACGCGTGAGGGTGTTCTGGTCACCGATAGAAACGGGCGGATTGTCCATGTGAACCGGGCCTTCATGGCAATCACCGGTTATCAGCAGGATGAAGTGCTGGGCCAACAACCCAGTCTGTTCAAATCCGGCCATCATCCACCGTCGTTTTATCAGTCGATGTTTGCAGCCCTCCACTGCACTGGCGAGTGGAGCGGGGAAATTTGGAACCGCCGCAAAAGCGGTGAAATCTACCCGCAATGGCAAACCATCCGCATCATTCATGACGATCAGGGGCGGCACAGCCATTACGTGGCGGTGTTTTCCGATATCAGTGCGATCAAAAACTCCGAGCATGAGCTCAAGCACCTGGCTCACCACGATCCGCTGACCGATTTGCCCAATCGGCTGTTGTTCACCGACCGTGTCGAACAGGCACTGGCGTCGGCGCAAATCCACAAACGGAGTTGCGCGTTGCTGATGATCGACCTCGATCACTTCAAGATGATCAACGACAGTCTCGGGCACACCGTGGGTGATCAGTTGCTGAAAGCCGTGGCCGAGCACTTGAAAGCCCTGTTCGGCCCGGGAATCACGCTGGCGCGCCTGGGCGGTGACGAGTTCGCGGTGCTCGCCGAAAACTGTCCGCAAGTGGCGCAGGCGGCGACGCTGGCTCAGCGGGTTATCGATGGTCTGCGCGAGCCCTTCTATATCGACGGGCATCGACTTTTTATCAACGCCAGTGTCGGTATCAGTCAATTTCCCAGTGATGCCTTGGGTGCCGAGCAAATGTTGCGCAACGCCGACTCCGCGTTGTTCAAGGCCAAGAGTGCCGGGCGCGATGGCTACGCGCTTTACACCGAAGAATTGACGGCCCATGCCCAGCAGCGCGTGGAAATAGCGTTTGAATTGCGGCGCGCCCTGCAGCAGCAGGAGTTGCGCGTCCATTACCAACCCGTGCATGACCTCAAGACCAGCCGTCTGATAGGGGTGGAAGCGTTGGTGCGTTGGGAACATCCGCAGCGCGGGCTGGTGTCGCCGGCAGAATTTATCCCCGTCGCCGAGCGTATCGGGCTGATTGCCGAGATCGATGCCTGGGTCTTGAGGCAAGCCTGTGAGCAAATGTGCCAGTGGCAAGCGGCGGGTGTGGCGTTGTCGTTTGTCGCGGTGAATGTTTCATCGCGACTGTTTGCCCGGCGTGAGCTGTATCAGCAGGTGGCTCGGGTGCTTGATGCGACGGGCCTTGACCCGAAGTATCTGGAACTGGAAGTCACTGAAAGCGCAGTGATGGATGATCCGGAGGAGGCGCTGGAGCAGATGCATCGCCTGCGTGAGTTGGGTGTGCGGTTGGCCATCGACGATTTCGGCACTGGCTATTCGTCGCTGCTGCGCCTCAAGCGATTGCCAGTGCAGAAGCTCAAGATCGACCAGGGATTTGTTGCAGGTTTGCCCTGGGATGAGGATGACGTGGCCATTGTGCGGGTGATCATTGCCTTGGCGCAGAGCATGGGAATGCAGGTGCATGCCGAGGGGATCGAGCAGCTTGAGCAGGCCGGTTTCCTGCTGGAGCATGACTGCGATCTGGGGCAAGGCTACTGGTTTGGGCGCCCGGTGCCGGCTGAGCAACTGGATTGGATGTGTGCGCCGGTTATTCGATAAGCCCGCGATCGTTCCTACGCTCTGCGTGGGAATGCCGCCCGGGACGCTCCGCGTTGCCGCAAAACCATGACGCAGAGCGTCATCGAATGCATTCCTGCGCAGAGCATGGAAACGATCAACACGCCGTAACCCCCCGTCCCGCCAAATAATATTTTCTGGTTATATAAACATTCTTAAATAGTCTTTTTAAGAATAACCGCGCCTCTCTACTATTGGTCTCACGCCGCAAGCAGTGCCGCCACTGCCAGGCAACCTCTCAGTTGAAGGAGCAGCACCATGAGCGCATCCCTACGTAGTGTTGATGGCCAAGACGAAGCAACCATTTTGCGTGAGATCCAGAGCGCGTTGCGCGATCTGCGCTTTGGGGCGGTGGAGATCACCGTGCACAACGCCCAAGTCGTCCAGATCGAACGCAAAGAGAAATTCCGTTTGCAGAACCCGAGCAAGCCGAGCTGAGAAATCGGCGACCCGCTTCCAGCACTCCATAAAAAAGCCAACACAATCAGAATTCCAGGAGCTTTCACCATGTCGTCGATTCGTCATTTTGCTTTGGCCGCCCTGGCCAGTGCCCTTTTTGCGGGTTCCGCGGTCGCCAAGGATTACGAACTGCTGAACGTGTCGTACGACCCGACGCGTGAGCTGTACCAGGACTACAACGCCGAGTTCATCAAGTTCTGGCAGCAGGATCACGCCGGCGACAATGTGAAGATCCAGCAATCCCACGGTGGTTCGGGCAAACAGGGGCGCGCTGTCATTGACGGTCTGCGCGCTGACGTCGTGACCCTGGCCCTGGCCGGTGACATCGACGAAATTGCCAAACTCGGCAAGACCCTGCCGGCCGACTGGCAGAAGCGTCTGCCGGAAGCGAGCACGCCGTACACCTCGACCATTGTGTTCCTGGTGCGCAAGGGCAACCCGAAGGGCATCAAGGACTGGGGCGACCTGGTCAAGAATGACGTATCGGTCATCACCCCGAACCCGAAAACCTCCGGCGGTGCACGCTGGAACTTCCTCGCGGCGTGGGCTTATGGCCTGAAAGCCAATGGCGGTGACGAAGGTAAAGCCAAAGATTACATCCAGACCCTGTTCAAGCACGTTCCGGTGCTGGATACCGGTGCTCGTGGCTCGACCATCACCTTCGTCAACAACGGTCAGGGCGACGTGTTGCTGGCCTGGGAAAATGAAGCGTTCCTGGCCCTGAAGGAAGACGGTGGTGCCGACAAGTTCGAGATCGTCGTGCCTTCGCTGTCGATCCTCGCCGAGCCGCCAGTGGCCGTGGTCGACAAGAACGCCGAGAAAAAGGGTAACGAGCAGATCGCCGAGGCGTACCTCAAGCATCTGTACAGCCCGGCAGGCCAGGAAATCGCGGCGAAAAACTTCTATCGTCCTCGTGACAAAGACGTGGCCGCCAAATACGCCAAGCAGTTCCCGACCCTGGAGCTGGTATCCATCGACAAAGACTTCGGCGGCTGGAAAACCGCACAACCGAAGTTCTTCAACGATGGTGGCGTGTTCGACCAGATTTACCAGGCGCAGTAGTCTTAAATAGCCATCAACGAGCCCCGATTTAACCGTTGGGGCTTTGCGCGTTCTCAACCAAGGACTTTTATGTCGCGTCGTATCTCCCCCGTCATACCCGGCTTCGGGCTGACGCTGGGTTACACCTTGGTGTACCTCAGCCTGATTGTGCTCATTCCACTGGCGGCGATGTTCGTCCACGCCGCTCAACTCACCTGGGATCAGTTCTGGGCAATTATCTCTGCACCACGGGTGCTGGCGGCGTTGAAGCTGAGCTTCGGCACCGCGCTCTATGCGGCGATCATCAACGGCATCATCGGCACGCTGCTCGCCTGGGTACTGGTGCGCTATACCTTTCCCGGTCGCAAAGTCATCGACGCAATGATCGACTTGCCCTTCGCTTTGCCGACTGCGGTGGCCGGTATCGCACTGACTGCGTTGTACACCCCCACCGGTTTGGTGGGTCAGTTTGCGGCGGATCTGGGTTTCAAGATCGCGTACACCCCCCTCGGCATCACCCTTGCCCTTACTTTTGTGACACTTCCATTCGTAGTACGTACCGTACAGCCAGTATTGGCCGATATTCCCCGTGAAGTGGAGGAAGCGGCGGCGTGTCTCGGTGCAAAACCGTTGCAGGTTTTCCGCCATATCCTGGTGCCCGCGTTGTTGCCTGCGTGGCTGACCGGCTTCGCTTTGGCCTTTGCCCGCGGGGTCGGCGAGTACGGCTCGGTGATTTTCATCGCCGGCAACATGCCGATGAAGACCGAGATCCTGCCGCTGCTGATCATGGTCAAACTCGACCAGTACGATTACACCGGCGCCACGTCCATTGGTGTACTGATGCTGGTGGTTTCTTTCGTCCTGTTGCTGCTGATCAACCTGCTGCAACGTCGCATCGAAACCCCATAAGGAGGCGCGAACCATGTCCCAATCATCCATTGCTGCCGCCTCTTCGGCCAACGCTGCGCGCCGTGGCAGTGCCACCTCGCGAAGAATCCTGATCGGTCTTGGCTGGCTGATTTTTGCGCTGTTTCTGCTGTTACCGCTGTTCATCGTGGTGTCCCAGGGCCTGAAGCTTGGCCTCGGTGCGTTCTTCACCGCGATTTTTGAACCGGACGCGCTGTCGGCGCTGAAACTCACGGTGATCGCCGTGTTGATTTCCGTGCCGCTGAACCTGGTGTTCGGTGTCAGCGCCGCATGGTGCGTGAGCAAGTACTCGTTCCGCGGCAAGAGCATGCTGGTGACGCTTATCGACCTGCCGTTCTCGGTATCGCCGGTGATTGCCGGCCTGGTCTACGTGCTGATGTTCGGCGCCCAGGGCCTGTTCGGGCCGTGGCTGCAGGATCACGATATCCAGATCGTCTTCGCCTTGCCGGGCATCGTGCTGGCGACGATTTTCGTCACCGTGCCGTTCGTGGCGCGTGAGCTGATCCCGCTGATGCAGGAACAGGGCACGCAAGAGGAAGAGGCCGCGCGCCTGCTGGGCGCCAATGGCTGGCAGATGTTCTGGCACGTCACCGTTCCCAATATCAAATGGGGCCTGATCTACGGCGTGGTGCTGTGTACCGCGCGGGCGATGGGTGAGTTCGGTGCGGTGTCGGTGGTTTCCGGGCACATTCGCGGGGTGACCAACACCTTGCCGTTGCACGTCGAGATCCTCTACAACGAATACAACCACGTGGCCGCGTTCGCCGTGGCGAGCCTGTTGCTGATCCTGGCGCTCTTCATCCTGCTGCTCAAGCAGTGGAGCGAAAACCGTATTAACCGCCTGCGCGCCAGCGCCGCGGAGGAATAATTCATGTCGATCGAAGTGCGTAACGTCAGCAAGAATTTCAACGCGTTCAAGGCGCTGGACAACATCAGCCTGGACATTCAGAGCGGCGAACTCGTAGCGCTGCTCGGCCCGTCCGGCTGCGGCAAGACCACGTTGCTGCGGATCATCGCCGGGCTGGAAACCCCGGATCAGGGCAACATCGTGTTCCACGGTGAAGACGTGTCCGGCCATGACGTGCGTGATCGCAACGTCGGTTTTGTGTTCCAGCACTACGCCTTGTTCCGCCACATGACGGTGTTCGACAACGTCGCATTCGGCTTGCGCATGAAGCCGAAAAACCAGCGCCCGAGCGAAAGCCAGATCGCGGTGAAAGTCCACGAATTGCTGAACATGGTGCAACTGGATTGGCTGTCGGATCGTTATCCGGAACAGCTCTCCGGTGGCCAGCGCCAACGCATCGCCCTGGCCCGCGCCCTGGCGGTGGAACCGAAAGTCCTGCTGCTCGACGAACCGTTCGGTGCTCTCGACGCCAAGGTCCGCAAAGAGCTGCGCCGCTGGCTCGCGCGTCTGCACGAAGACATCAACCTGACCTCCGTTTTCGTGACCCACGACCAGGAAGAAGCGATGGAAGTGGCCGACCGCATCGTAGTGATGAACAAAGGGGTGATCGAGCAGATCGGCTCACCGGGCGACGTCTACGAAAACCCGGCCAGCGATTTCGTCTATCACTTCCTCGGCGACTCGAACCGGCTGCATCTGGGGGAGGACCATCACGTGCTGTTCCGTCCTCACGAGGTGTCGCTGTCACGTCATGAGCTGGAAGATCACCACGCGGCTGAAGTGCGCGACATTCGTCCGTTGGGCGCGACGACTCGGGTGACGTTGAAGGTCGAAGGCCAGGTCGAACTGATTGAAGCTGAAGTGGTGAAAGACCATGACAGCCTGACCGGGTTGGCGAAGGGCGAGACGCTGTTCTTCAAGCCCAAGGTCTGGCAAAAACTCGCCAACCTCTAAAGCAAAAGCATCGTCGGAGCGCCGCCCGGAGCAAGCTCGCTCCCACAGGAGTTCTATGTACGCCATAGATCCAATGTGGGAGCGAGCTTGCTCGCGATGGCGCCTTAGGCCGCAGCGCGATTCGGATTGATTCGTACACCCCCGGCCCGCGCCTCGATCTGCTCTTTGAGGTCATGCCGCAGCCCCAGTAAAAACGCCAGTTCCGCCACCACAAACAACGGCCCGACAATCAACCCGGTCACGTCGTCGACAAACGCCGGTTTACGCCCTTCATAGTGATGGCCGACAAACTGAATCGCCCAGCCGATCACAAACATGCCGATGCCGCTCACCAGCCAGACCAGCGTGCTTTGCTGCGCCAGCGTTTGCCCCGCCCAAACGGACAGTGCCAGCAACACAGTCATCAACACCCCGAGGCGCAACTCCAGGCGCAGGTAAAACCACGCCGACGCCAGCGATACCAGCACCGCGGGTGAAAGCCAGCCACCGGCCCATTGCGGCCGCGACAGCAGCACTGCGACTGCCACCACGATCAGCGGAATACCGATAAAGTGGCTGGCAATGTTGCGCGGGTCTCGGTGGTAGGCGGCGTATTGACTGAGGTGGTCGACGAGGCTTTTCATTATTGTTCTCCTGTAAGGTGATCGATCATGCCCCGGGGCCATTTTTCGCTCTGTCAGCCAGGCGACAGTCTAGGAGTTTTCATGGATATGCAGGACTGGCGTTCAACCCTCATGACGGGGCAGTGGTTCAGTCATCTACCCGTTTCTTTCCAGCATAGTCTGCTGGCGGTTGCCCGGGCGCGACGGCTGGGAGCGGGGCAACTGCTGTTCAAGCGTGGCGATCCGCCGTGCGGGCTGTACGCGGTCCTCGAAGGATCGGTGCGCATTGGCGCGGTGAGCGAGCAGGGCAAGGAGGCCTTGCTGAGCCTGGTGGAACCACCGCATTGGTTCGGCGAAATTTGCCTGTTCGACGGCCAGCCGCGCACTCACGATGCGTTCGGCGTGGGCCAGTGCGTGTTGCTGCACATCCCGCAAGCGGTACTGTTGAAGTTGCTCGATGAGCAACCGCAGTATTGGCGGCAACTGGCGTTGCTGATGAGCCAAAAACTGCGCATGACCTTCATCAACCTCGAACAATTGAGCCTGATGCCGGCACCGGCACGGCTGGCGCATCGCTTGCTGATGATCGCTGCCGGTTACGGCGAAATCACCCCGCCTCGCCGAGTGCTGCAACTGCCACAGGAGCAATTGGCGTCGATGTTGTCGCTGTCGCGCCAAACGACCAATCAGATTCTCAAGGAGTTGCAGGGGCAGGGGATTCTGGATCTGAGGTACGGCGAAATCGAGATTCTGGACGCTGAGCGGCTGCGGGCGCTGGCGATTGTTTGAAACCCGACGTTATCGGTGGGCTTTGTCTGCGAAGGCGCCTAGCCTGTGATGACGATTATCGAGGTGTGCCATGCGTGTACTGTTAGTGGAAGACGAACCCGAAACCGCCGCACTTCTGGCCAAAGGCCTGAGTGAGGCGAGTTATTCGGTTGATGTGGCGCTCAAAGGAATGGACGGCCGGCGCTTTATCGAGTCTGGTGAGTACGAACTGATCATCCTCGACGTGATGCTGCCGGGACTCAACGGTTGGCAGTTGCTGCAACAGATCCGCAAGCTCGGCGAGACGCCCGTGTTGCTCCTCACCACAAAGGACGGCATCGAGGATCGTCTGCGCGGCCTGGAGTTGCATGAGGATGATTACTTGCTCAAGCCGTTCGCCATGAGTGAGCTGGTAGCGCGCGTGCGCAAGTTGTTGCGGCGCGATCGCGGGCGCTGATGGTTGTCGGTTGGTTAAAATTTGAGCTGAGCTTTGTGCCTGAACTGCACTAAATACAATGCATAAACACAAGTTAGTAGTTTTTGCACTGTATGGAATGCAGGTTGGCGTATGAAAAATCTTGGTGATCTAATCCGTTCGCTACGCAAAGAGCGAAAGCTCTCCCAGCAGGCGCTGGCAGAGCAGTACGGCATGAGCCGTTCTACGATCTCGGGCATAGAGAACAATACCGTCTCTGAAATTGGTTTGCGCAAGGTCGAAGCGATCCTCAACGGCTTAGGTTATGAACTGACCGCCGTGCCGCTGCAGTCGAAGCGCCCCACGCTCGACAGTCTCAAGAAGGTGAACTTCCATGGATGAACCGCAGGAAAGGGACAGGCTGCAAATCAATGTCAGCGATACCGCAGTCGGAAACCTCGGCCGAGGCCAGGTTCGCAGCGACACTGTGTTTGCTTATGCGATAGAGACGCAGGAAGAAAACGCCGTCTCGTTGACGATGCCGGTTCGCCTCGAAAGTTACTCGTGGGAGCGAGGCGTGCCGCCGCTTTTTGAAATGAATTTGCCTGAAGGCGCTTTGCGCGACGAGTTGACTCGTCGTTTCAGTAAGGCAGTTCGAGGATTTGACGATTTTTCTCTGCTGTCAATTGTCGGTCCCCACCCGCTTGGGCGAGTAGGCATTACACCGGAGCAGAATGCGCCCGACCGGCCTCCCGAAACCAGTCTTGCAGACCTGTTGATTCACGATGGCACGCAAGGTTTGTTCGACGACCTCATGGATACCTATGGCCAATATTCCGGTGTTTCCGGCGTGCAGCCCAAAATGCTGATGCGCTTTGGCCGCTCGGCCTGCAACTTGACCGAAGGGCGCTGCAACGAACTGCTGCAACTAGTCGTCCATGGGATGGATTTGGCGATGATCGAGATGCGCAACCACACCAAGGCAAACAGCGCATTTGCCGAGGTTGGCGCCGGGATGTTGGACCAGTGGGAAGCAGGCGTTGCGCGCAGTCTGGTCAAAGGCTGATCAGCGCAACCCATCCCGAAACTGCCCCGGCGTCATTCCAGTCCAACGCTTGAACGCGCGGCTGAAACTGCTGGTATCGGCAAAGCCCAACAGGTAACTGACTTCACTCAACGAACACTGCGGGTCGCGCAGGTGCAACAGCGCCAGGTTTTCGCGACTTTCATTGAGCAGCGTATCGAACCGGCAACCTTCGTCCGCCAGGTGCCGTTGCAGGCTGCGCAAGCTCAGGTGCAGGGCCTTGGCGATGTGTTCGGCGCTGGGTTCGCCTTCCGGTAGTTGTTCTTCAATGGCATCGCGCACCTTGCGCTCCCAGGTCAGCGGCTTTAGCTGCGCCAGCGTTCGCTTGAGCACGGTTTCGTTGTGCTCGGCCAGCTCCGGGTTGGCGTCGTCCAGGTGACTGTCGAAGTCGACGAGGGCAAATTCCAGTCGGTCTTCATCGGCGCCGAAGTACACCGGCGAACGGAACACCTTGTGCCATTGATGTGAATCTGCCGGTTCCGGGCGGCGCAGGTACACCGCCAGTGGGGCGTAATCGCGGCCCAGACGATTGCGGCAGGTGCGCACATAAATCGCCGCGAAAGCGTCGATGGCTTCGAATGCGGGTGCGGGGTTGCCGGGCGGAATTTTCAGGCGAAAACGGTAGCAATCTTCGGCACGGGTCAGCTCCAGTTCCAGGGCATCGCTGACCACTTGGTGATAGCGCACGATGCGTTCGAACACCTCGCGCAAACTGCCGCTGGCCACCAGCGCATAACCGAGCGCATGAAACGTGGTGGGGCTGACGAAGCGCGACACGCGCAGGCCAATCGCCGGATCGCCACTGACCTGCACCGCGATTTCCCACAGGCGTGTGGTGCTGGACAACGGGTAACGAGCGTTCGGGTCGTCCATCAATTGCGGGTCGAGCCCCGCCTGGTGGCACAGGGCGGTGCTGTCGAGGCCCAGGGCATCGAGCTGCTTGCGCAGGGCGCGGGTCCAGCTGGCAAGGGAGGTCGGTTCAGTCATGCTGATTGGCGCTTCCGGTCAACAGGTTGGCGTTCACGGCTACCACCTTGTAAACAGTCACAAGGCAGGATGCGAACATCAATAACCAGAGGATGGAAGCATGCACGGTACTTCTGCAAGTCCCCAACGACTGAATGCAGCGCAGCGATCAGCACATATTCGTGAAGTGGTGCTGACCAAGGGCGTCGAATTGCGCCAGCGCTACCCGATACTCAATCACCAGGACGCCCTCGGCGCAGGCATTCTGGCATTCGCCCTGGCCGGGATGATCGGGTCGGCGGCCCTCTACATGACCGGGCACATGGCCTGGTGGGCCTGCCTGTTGCTCAACGCTTTTTTCGCTTCGTTGACCCACGAGCTGGAACACGACCTGATTCACAGCATGTACTTTCGCAAACAGCGGGTGCCGCACAACCTGATGATGGGGCTCGTGTGGCTGGCGCGGCCGAGCACCATCAATCCATGGATCCGTCGTCATCTGCACCTCAATCACCACAAGGTGTCCGGCACTGAAACCGACATGGAAGAACGTGCCATCACCAACGGCGAGCCTTGGGGTGTTGCGCGACTGTTGATGATCGGCGACAACATCATGTCGTCGTTTATCCGCATGCTACGGGCCAAGACCTGGGCGCAAAAATTCAGCATCGTCCAGCGTACTCTCAAGGTCTACGCACCGCTGGCGCTGCTGCATTGGGGCGCGTGGTACGTGTTTCTCGGCTTCCATGCGGCCAACGGAATCGCGTCTTTGATGGGCGCGCCTATCGAGTGGTCAGCGACCACGTTGTCGGTGATGCAGGTGATCGACATCGCAGCCGTGGTGATCATCGGTCCGAACGTGTTGCGCACGTTCTGCCTGCACTTCATCAGCTCGAACATGCACTACTACGGTGACGTGGAACCGGGGAACGTCATTCAGCAAACTCAAGTGCTGAACGCTGCATGGCTGTGGCCCTTGCAGGCGTTCTGCTTCAACTTCGGCAGCAGCCACGGCATCCATCACTTTGTCGTGAAAGAACCGTTTTACATCCGCCAGATGACCGTGCCAGTGGCGCATAAGGTGATGCGCGAGATGGGCGTGCGGTTCAATGATTTCGGCACATTCGCCCGGGCCAACCGGTTTACACGCAAAGAAGCTGTACAGCCGCAGGAGGTGCGTGCCGCTCAGGTGTGATGGCTGTGATCGGAAATTCAAACACGCAACAAGCGATGGCATTGGCGTTCGTCATCAATCTGACCCAAACGAGCGATACGTTAAGACACCAGCAGGGAGGCTGGGTGTTCCACGAATCGCTGAGCGCATATTCTTTATGGGTCTAATAAAGTAATTAAATATTCCTTTGTTAGATAACCGTTTCGAACAATCATCGCTTCACAGGTTTTTGAGTTTCCGGGGCCGTCTCCTTGGCAGGGTGCGGCCCTTTTTTTTGCCCAGGAAAAATGCCGACCCATTCTTGGTAACCTGCATATTCTATAAACGCATTAATAAATAGCTTCTTATTCCTTAACGAATATAACTCTCCTCCCTATACTCGACCACGAACAGACACGCTGCAGGAGAGTTCCCCATGCGCAACGAATCAATTCGCTACCTGATTGTGCCGGGCTGGCAAGGATCGCCGGAAGATCATTGGCAAAGCCACTGGCAGAACAGCCTGCCGAACAGCGCGCGGGTGGAGCAGGCCGACTGGCTGACGCCGCGTCGTGAAGACTGGGTCGCGGCGCTGGCCGAGGCGATAGTCGCCGACAGCACGCCGGTGATCCTGATCGCTCATAGCCTGGGTTGCATCACCGTCGCCCACTGGGCAGCGGCTGCACCCGTGCAATTTCTACGTCAGGTGCGCGGGGCCTTGCTGGTCGCGCCGGCCGATGTCGAACGCCCGGCGTGCGCGCCGGCCTTGCGCAACTTCGCGCCGATTCCCACTGACCTGTTGCCGTTTCCAAGCCAGGTCGTCAGCTCCGACAACGACAACGCCGTCAGTGCGTCGCGAGCCCTTGAGCTGGCGCGCAACTGGGGTGCCGAGGCGGGGATTTTATCGGGTGCCGGACATATCAATGTGAAGTCGGGTCACCAGCGCTGGGAGCAGGGGTTTGCGTACCTCTATCGCCTGCAAAACCGAATGGAACACCACGCCTTGCGCCGCGCTTGAACCTTTTATTTCTTTAAACGCCTACCCGTCTCCCGGCGGTCTTGGGCGGGAGTCTGCCATGAGTATTGAAGCCTTCGGTCAGCCGCTGCTGACCTTCCCCGATGCAGAAAAAAGTCCCCTGAGCATCCGCGCCAAAGCGCTGGTGTTCGTTGATCCGCGTTCGCGGCAATTGCGCCAGGAACTGGAAGCGCTGGCCCCGCGTTCGATCTCGGTATTGATCCGCGGTGAAACCGGCACCGGCAAGGAATTGCTGGCGCGTCATATCCATCGCGCCAGTGATCGCGGCGGCTTGTTCGTGTCGGTCAATTGCGGGGCGATCAGCCCGACTTACGCCGATGCCGAATTGTTCGGCTATGCCGCCGGCAGCTTCAGCGGTTCGGCCAGCAGTCGCGCCGGGTGGTTCGGCTCGGCCAATGGCGGCACGCTCTATCTGGATGAAATCGGCGATTTGCCGCTGCCGATTCAGATCAAATTGTTGTCCGCGCTTGAGAACCACGAAGTCATCCGCGTCGGCGCACATCAACCGAGCCCGGTGGACGTGCGCCTGGTCGCCGCGACCAGCATAGATCTGGCCCAGGCCGTAGCCGCCGGGAAATTCCACGAGCGGCTTTATCACTACCTCAGCGAAGGTCATCTGGAGCTACCGGCATTGCGTGACCGCGTGGGCGATATTCTGCCGCTGGCCGAGTATTTCCTAGGCATCTACAGCCAGCGCCTCGATCTGCCGGTGCCGTTGATCAGTGAAACCGCGCAGCGTGTGCTGGAGCGGCACAGTTGGCCGGGAAATACCCGAGAGCTGGAAAACATCATTCACTTTGCATTGTTGGTGAGCACCGGCGACGAGATTTTGCCGGAGCATTTGAATTTGCCGGAAGCGCCAGAATCGCTGGCGCAGATCGAACAGCAAGCGGCTCAACTGATTGAAAACGGCAGCGCAGCCGAGCGTTCCGGGCTTAAGCGTTTGCTGGAAAGCCTGACGCAGACGCTGCACGGATCTGTATGAGCAAAATGGAATATGAAAGTGAATAAAAGATATTATTCGGGAATAAAAAAATCCCGGTATTGTCCGCGTCACGCCAGCGATAGCACTTCACTGGCACTTGTATTTAGCCGTCGTCGATGACGACCGTGATTTTCGATAAGGACACTGCATGAAAAAGGTTCTGTTGTTCACCGCTCTGGCGGCTGCCCTGACTGCGGGCCTGGCCCAGGCTGGCGAGAAACTGGTAGTTGCGGCTACCCCGGTTCCACACGCCGAGATTCTGGAGCTGATCAAGCCAACCCTCGCCAAAGAAGGCGTGGACCTGGAAATCAAAGTCTTCACCGACTACGTTCAGCCGAACGTACAGGTTGACCAGAAGCGTCTGGACGCCAACTACTTCCAGACACTGCCGTACCTGAAAAGCTTCAACGAAGGCAAAGGCACGAACCTTGTGACCGTGATCGGTGTTCACGTGGAACCGTTCGGCGGCTACTCGAAGAAAGTCAAAACCCTGGCTGAACTGAAAGACGGCGCAACCATTGCCATCCCGAACGAAGGCAGCAACAGCGGCCGTGCGCTGATCCTGCTGCAGAAGGCTGGCCTGATCGAGTTGAAAGACCCGAAAAACGCCTTGGCCACTCCGAAAGATATCGCCAAGAACCCGCACAACTTCAAGTTCAAGGAACTGGAATCGGCCATGCTCCCGCGTGTGCTGGATCAAGTCGACCTGGACATGATCAATACCAACTACGCGCTGGAAGCCGGTCTGAATCCGGCTAAAGATGCGCTGGTGATCGAAGGCTCGGATTCGCCTTACGTGAACTTCCTGGTGGCTCGTCCGGACAACAAGGACAGCGTTGCCATCCAGAAGCTGGCCAAGGCCTTGACCAGCCCTGAAGTGAAAGCCTTCATCGAGAAGAAGTACAGCGGCGCCGTTCTGCCAGCGTTCTGATTCGCGACGTAAACCCCTTCAAGGTTTCAAACGCCGACGGCTGATGCAGCGTCGGCGTGATCGTTCCCACGCTCCGCGTGGGAATGCCTCTAGGGACGCTCTGCGTCCAGTGACGCGGAGCGTCACGGGCTACATTCCCACGCAGAGCGTGGGAACGATCAACAACTGCCCACCTCTCGATCGTTCAGGCCACCCCGGCCTTCAACGCCCTGCGCAACGCTACCAACAACTTCACGATGTCCTGCGGATCCAGTCGCTGCGGCACTTTTACGTCAGCCATTTTCTCTTCCTTGTGATGGTTCGGCCGGGGGAGTCTGGCCAAAAGCTGTACGTCCTTGGAGGGGCAATGTGAAAAAAGATCCCTCCTACAGTGCAAAGGAAAATAGTCGTCTTCCGTTGCCACAGCAAATCCGCAGATAGTTTTTTGCGTGATATCAATATGCTTTATCGGTATTTAAATTATGGTTTTTATACCTTTAAAGTCGATATCCGCCGGGCAGTTATCCCCTGCCCATGGAGTGCATCACCGTCGCTTACCGAGCGGCGTACAGGACGTTCAATGACTTTCGATTACGCGTTTATCCTCAGCACCCTGCCGGCGTTTCTCAAGGCCGTGGGCGTGACGCTGCAGGTCGGCTTTATTGCCATCGGTACTTCGCTGTTGGTGGCGTTGGTCAACGCGACCATTCTGGTGTTCCGCACGCCTTACTTGCAGCGCCTCGTCGGCCTGTATGTCGAGCTTGCCCGCAACACGCCGCTGCTGATCCAACTGTTCTTCGTCTACTTTGCCTTGCCGGCGCTGGGCATCAAGGTGTCGGGCTTTGCCGCGGCGATCATCACCATGACCTTCCTTGGCGGTGCGTACCTCACCGAAGTGCTGCGCGCCGGCGTGGATGCCGTGCCCCAGGCGCAACTCGAATCCGGCCGATCCATCGGCCTGTCCCAAGGGCAACTGCTGCGCTATGTGATCCTGCCGCAAGCCGGAATCCTCAGCCTGCCGTCGCTGTTCGCCAATTTCATTTTCCTGCTCAAGGAAACCACCGTGGTCTCGGCGGTGGCCGTGCCAGAGATTCTCTACACCACCAAAAGCTACATCGCGCTGTATTACAAAACCTACGAAATGCTCACCGTGCTGACGCTGATTTGCGTGTTGCTGTTTCTGCCGCTGTCGCTGTTGCTCAGCCGTCTGGAAAGGAGGCTCCAGCATGGCCAGTTCGGGTCTTGAGTTGCTCTGGGTGTCGTTGCCGCAACTGGGCAAGGGCGCGGCGCAAACCTTGTCGATTTCCTTCCTGAGCATCGCCATCAGCACCGTCGGCGGCGTGCTCTATGGCGTGTTGCGTACGCTGAATTCGACATGGCTGAACGCGATCCTGCGGGTGTACCTGGAATTGTTCCGGGCGATCCCGGTGCTGGTCTGGCTGTATTTGCTGTTCTTTGGCTTGCCGATTTTCTTCGGCTTGAGCATTCCGAGCTTCTGGTGCGCGGTGCTGGTGTTGTCGTTGTGGGGCGCCAGTGAAGTCGGCGAAGTGGTGCGCGGCGCGTTGCATTCATTGCCACGCGGGCAGCGTGAAGCCGGGTTGTCGATTGGCTTGAACGGCGTGCAACTCTACGGCTACGTGCTGCTGCCGCAAGCGTTGAAACGCATGACACCGCCGACCATCAACGTCTACACGCGCATCATCAAAACCAGCTCCCTGGCGGTGCTGATCGGTGTGGTGGATGTGATCAAGGTCGGCCAGCAGATCATCGAACGCACTTACGAATCGGTGCTGATCTACGGCGCACTTTTCCTGTTTTTCTTTTTCATCTGCTACCCGCTCTCGGCCGCCTCGCGCGTGCTGGAGCGGCGCTGGACGCAAGCATGAACGCACTGATCGAGTTCAAGGGTTTCAACAAGTTCTTCGGCGCACAGCAGGTGCTCAATGGCATCGACTTGCAGGTGAAACCGGGCGAAGTCATCGTCATCCTGGGCCCCAGCGGTTGTGGCAAAAGCACCCTGCTGCGCTGTCTCAACGGACTGGAGGTCGCGCACAGTGGCAGCCTGCAACTGGCCGGCCGCGAACTGCTGGGCAAGGGCACCGACTGGCGCGAAGTACGCCAACAGATCGGCATGGTGTTCCAGAGCTATCACTTGTTCCCGCACATGAGCGTGCTCGACAACCTGTTGCTCGGCCCGCTGAAAGTGCAGAAGCGCGACCGCCGTGAAGCCCGTGACCAAGCCGAAGCCTTGCTGGCGCGCGTGGGCCTGGCGGACAAGCGCGACGCATTCCCGCGTCAGCTCTCCGGTGGCCAGCAGCAACGCATCGCCATCCTCCGTTCGCTGTGCATGAACCCTCAGGTCATGCTCTTCGACGAAGTCACCGCCGCCCTAGACCCGGAAATGGTCAAGGAGGTTCTGGACGTCATTCAAGGCCTGGCCCGCGAAGGCATGACGCTGTTGATCGTCACCCACGAAATGGCCTTCGCCCGCGCTGTGGCGGACCGCATCGTGTTCATGGATGCCGGGCGAATCCTTGAGCAAAACCCTCCCGAGATTTTCTTTACGAACCCGCAAACCGCACGAGCGCAGCAGTTCCTGGAGAAGTTCTCCTACGTCGCCGCACTACCCAAAACGACTCAAACAAAGGAACTGGAACTGCTATGAAAACTGCCAAGACTTCACGCTTGCTACTGTCATTGCTCGGCCTCGCTTTACTGGCCGGTTGCAACAAATCCGAGGAGCCCGCTAAACCGGTCGCCACCAGTGGCAGTTACCTGGAAAAAATCAAAGCCCGGGACAAACTGATCGTTGGCGTCTTCACCGATAAGCCGCCGTTCGGTTTCGTCAATGAGGCCGGGCGCTACGTGGGTTTCGATACGGACATCGGTCGTCAATTCGCCAAGGATTTGTTGGGCGATGAAAACAAAGTCGAGTTCGTCGCGGTGGAGCCGGCCAGCCGGATTCCGTTTCTGCAAAGTGACAAGGTCGATCTGATCCTGGCCAACATGACCGTCACCCCGGAGCGCAAGGAAGCAGTGGAATTCACCAACCCGAACCTGAAAGTCGCGGTACAGGCTTTGGTGCCACAAGCCAGCACGGTGAAAAACCTCGATGACCTGGCGACGCGCACCACCATCGTCACCACCGGTACGACGGCGGACATCTGGCTGACCAAGAATCACCCGGACTGGAAACTGCTGAAGTTCGAGAAGAACTCCGAATCCCTGCAAGCCCTGGCCAATGGTCGCGGTGATGCCTATGCGCAGGACAATCTGGTGCTGTTCAGCTGGGCCAAGCAAAACCCTGGCTACCGCGTATTGACCCAGACACTGGGCGCTGAGGCACCGATCGCGCCAGCGGTGAAGAAGGGCAATATCGAGCTGCGAGACTGGGTGAATACCGAGTTGGCGAAACTGGGTGAGGAGAAGTATTTGCTCAAGCTGTACGACCAGTACGTGCGCAAGGAACTGAGCGATGACACCAAGCCTGAGAGTGTGATTGTCGAGGGCGGGAAGTGGCAGGGCTGATGATCGTTTCTACGCAGGAGCACTGATCGTTCCCACGCAGAGCATGGGAACGATCAAGCGGGAGCGAGCTCCCACGCCGCAGGGCGGGGGGCAGCCTCAATCCGGCCAGTTCCACGCCGGCTCATCGAGCATTCGCTGGCCGACAATGCCGGTCTGGCCGAGGTTTTTCTCCAGCACGATGCAATTGCATTCCGGGTCTTCCTGCAACGCTGAAATCAACCGCCGCGCATGAGACACCACCCACACCTGGCACTGCTCCGAGGCCCGGATAATCAAACGTGCCAAGGCCGGCAACAGATCCGGATGCAGACTGGTTTCTGGCTCGTTCAGCACCATCAACGTGGGTGGGCGTGGCGTCAGCAGCGCGGCGACGAGCAGCAAATAACGCAGCGTCCCGTCCGACAATTCGGCGGCCGATAACGGCCGCAACAACCCTTCCTGATAAAACTCGATGGAAAACCGTCCGCCTTGCAACGGCGCGATGTGCAGTCTCGCACCGGGAAAGGCGTCGCTGATCGCGGTTCGCAACGCCTCGGGGTCGCCGATTTCAATGATGGTCTGCAAGGCGGCCGCCAGGTCGCGCCCGTCGTGGTGCAACACGGGCGTGCGGGTGCCGAGTTGCGGCTGGCGCACGGGCGCGTCGGCGTCACTGCGAAAGTGATCGTAGAAGCGCCAGCGACGGATGAACTCGCGTAACTCCAGGACCTCCGGCGAAGCACGCAAGCTGCCGACCTGATCGAACAGGCTGTCGAAATTCGGCGTGTGTTGGGCCAGCACGTCCCAGCTGCGATTGGCTCTGGCGCGGATCATCGGGCCGTTGCGATCCACCAGCAGGCTGGCCGGACGATAGATTGGCCCGGCCCAGACGCATTCACGCTTGATTTGCGGGTCCAGGCTGAATCGCGACGGAATAGGCAGAGGGTGTTCGGGCAGCATGAAGTGGCCGTTGGAATCGGGCAGCCCGAGGCTGATCGAATAGCTGAAATCCTCACCGGCAAACCCCAGCCGCAGTCGTTTGACGCCGTGTCTCACCGTTGCCTCGACCGGGACTTCACCATTGCGCATGCGTCGGGTGATGTTTTCCGGCCCGGCCCAGAAGGTCGAGTCCAGCCCACCCTCACGGGCCAGCGCATTGACCACGCCACCCTGAGCGGTTTCCGCCAGCAGGCGCAGTGCGCGGTATAGATTGGATTTACCGCTGCCATTCGGACCGGTAATCAGGTTCAAGCGGCCCAGTGGGATGACCAATTTATTGATCGAGCGGTAATTGGCCACCGCGAGGGTGTTGAGCATGTGCCGGTTCCTTGGGCGGGTTCAATAGGCGGGCATTGTCGGGTGCGCGCAGGCGTCTATGGCAAGTGTTTTAGGGTCAATCATGACAACTTTTTCTTCATAAGTCGGGCGTGCAAGGTCACGACATTGTTCTAAGCTCTCTGTCGTGTTGTTCATAAAAAAGGCCAAGGAGTTTGCATGGCGGTTCCCGGATTGAAAGTCATCATGGCCTTGAGTGTCACAATGCTGCTGACGGCATGCGACGAGAAAAAACCGATTCAGGAATACCTGCCAAGGGTATTCGTACAAGTGGTCAAACCGTCGGATTACGCGGCCTCGGTGACGCTGACGGGTGACATTCAGGCCCGTGTCCAGACTGAGCTGTCCTTCCGCGTCGGCGGCAAAATCATCCAGCGTACGGTGGATGTCGGTGATCGGGTGACCGCCAAGCAAGTGCTGGCGCGCCTCGATCCCAAGGACTTGCAGACCAATGTCGATTCGGCCCAGGCCCAAGTGGCCGCCCAACAGGCGCTGGTCAAGCAGAATGCGGCGGCGTTCGTGCGCCAGCAAAAACTCCTGCCCAAGGGCTACACCAGCCAGAGCGAATATGACTCGGCGCAGGCAGCGTTGCGCAGCAGTCAGAGCGCATTGAGCGCGGCCCAGGCGCAGCTGGCCAATGCCCGCGATCAACTGAGCTACACCGCACTGATCGCCGAAGCGCCCGGCATCATCACCGCACGTCAGGCTGAAGTCGGCCAGGTGGTGCAGGCGACAATGCCGGTTTTCAGCCTGGCTCGCGATGGCGATCGGGATGCGGTGTTCAATGTCTATGAATCGCTACTGGCCGAGAAGCCGACGGATCAAACCATTGTCCTCAGTCTGCTCGATAACCCCGAGATCAAAACCACCGGCACCGTGCGCGAAGTGACCCCGGCGGTGTCCGCCCAGTCCGGCACCGTGCAGGTCAAGGTTGGCCTCGACAGCCTGCCCGCCGGGATGCAATTGGGTTCGGTGGTGAGCGCCACGGCCAGAGGTTCGGGCAAGTCTGCGATTGAGTTGCCATGGTCGGCCCTGACCAAAAACATCAGTGAGCCTGCTGTCTGGTTGGTCGACGACAAAGGCCAGGCCCAATTGCACTCGGTCACCGTTTTACGCTACCTGACCGGCAGGGTCATTATCAGCAAAGGCCTCAACGAGGGCGATAAAGTCATCATCGCCGGAGGGCAGTTGTTGCACCCGGGCATGGAAGTCGAGATTGCCGAAAATACCTACAAGGATCTGAGTTGGGGAGCCAAGCCATGAAGCCTTTTTGGGCACTGCCCCTTGGATTGTCCCTTGGGCTGGTGCTGAGCGCCTGTTCCAAAAACGAACCGCCACCGCAGCCGGTACGTCCCGTGCTGTCCGTCAAGGTCAAGGCCTTGAACGAAGAAGATCTGGGCCGGTTTGCCGGCAGTATCCAGGCGCGTTACGAAAGCAATACCGGTTTTCGGGTGGGCGGGCGCATCGCCAGTCGTAACGTCGATGTCGGGGCCGAGGTCGAGAAGGGCACATTGCTCGCGACCCTTGATCCTTCTGATCAGCAAAACCAGTTGCGTTCGGCTCAGGGCGACCTGGCGAAAATCTTCGCGCAATTGATCAATGCCAAAGCCAGTGCGTCGCGCCAGCAGGCCCTGTTTGATCGCGGAGTGGGTGCGCAAGCGCAGCTGGACGCCGCCCTGACCGATCTGAAAACCACCCAGGCCTCCCTCGATCAAGCTCAGGCGACGGTCAGCCAGAGCCAGGATCAACTCGGCTACACCGAGTTGCGCTCCGACCATAAAGCCGTGGTCACCGCATGGAACGCCGAGGCCGGCCAGGTAGTCTCCGCCGGCCAGCAAGTGGTGACCCTGGCGCAACCTGACATCAAGGAAGCGGTGATTGATCTGCCCGATACATTGGTCGATCAACTGCCCGAGGATGTGGTGTTTCAGGTCGCCGCCCAACTCGACCCGAACACCAACACCACCGCGATCATCCGCGAAATCGAACCCCAGGCGCAGAGTGCCACGCGCACCCGTCGTGCTCGCCTGACCCTCGCTGAAACGCCGGAAGGCTTTCGTTTGGGCACCGCGATCAGCGTCACCCTGAGTTCGGCGATCAAGCCGCGCATCGAACTGCCTCTCACCTCGTTGCAGGAGGTCGACGGCAAACCCCGCATCTGGGTGATTGATACACAGAAAAAGACCGTGGCACCCAGGGACGTCAAGGTCATCAGCCGTACCGACAGCACCGTGGTGCTGGCCGGCGGCGTCAAGAACGGCGAGCGCGTCATCACGGCCGGCGTAAACAGCCTCAAACCGGGGCAACCAGTGAAATTCGACGAGGACAGTCAATGAAAGGGCCTTTCAATCTCTCGGAATGGGCCCTCAAGCATCAGTCGTTCGTCTGGTATCTGATGTTCGTCGCGTTGCTGATGGGTGTGTTCTCGTACTTCAACCTGGGGCGCGAAGAAGACCCTTCGTTCACCATCAAAACCATGGTGATCCAGAGCAAATGGCCGGGCGCGACCCAGGAGGAAACGCTCAAGCAGATCACTGACCGGATCGAGAAAAAACTCGAAGAGCTCGACTCCCTCGACTACGTGAAAAGCTACACACGGCCGGGCGAGTCCACGGTGTACGTGTACTTGCGCGACACTACCAATTCCAAGGACATCCCGGAGATCTGGTACCAGGTACGCAAGAAGATCAACGACATCAAGTACCAGTTCCCGCAAGGCATACAGGGGCCGTCGTTCAACGACGAGTTCGGTGACGTCTTCGGGTCGATCTACGCCTTCACCGCTGACGGCCTGACCTTGCGTCAGTTGCGCGACTACGTGGAACAGGCGCGCATGGAAATTCGCGGCGTGCCGGGGCTGGGCAAGATCGAAATGGTCGGCCAGCAGGACGAAGTGCTGTACCTGAATTTCTCCACACGCAAACTCGCAGCGCTGGGCATCGATCAGCGTCAGGTGGTGCAGAGCCTGCAAACCCAGAACGCCGTGACCCCGGCAGGTGTCATAGAGGCCGGGCCGGAGCGGATTTCGGTGCGCACTTCAGGGAAGTTCGCTTCGGAGAAAGACCTGGCCGAGGTCAACCTCAAGCTCAACGACCGCTACTATCGTCTGGCCGACATTGCCGAAATCAGTCGCGGCTATGTCGACCCGGCCTCGCCGGAATTTCGCTTCAACGGCAAACAGGCCATCGGCCTGGCGATTGCCATGCAGACGGGTGGCAACGTCCAGGCGTTCGGCAAGGCCTTGCACGAGCGTATCGAACAACTGACCGCCGACCTGCCGGTGGGTGTTGGCATCTACAACGTCTCGGATCAGGCCGTGGTGGTGGAAGAGGCCGTCGGCGGCTTTACCCGTGCGCTGTTCGAAGCGGTGATCATCGTGCTGGTGGTTAGCTTCATCAGCCTCGGTGTGCGTGCCGGGCTGGTGGTGGCGTGCTCGATCCCGTTGGTGCTGGCGTTGGTCTTCGTGTTCATGGAGTACAGCGGCATTACCATGCAGCGGATCTCCCTTGGCGCACTGATCATTTCCCTCGGCCTGATGGTGGACGACGCGATGATCACCGTGGAGATGATGGTCACGCGCCTTGAGTTGGGCGACACCAAGGAGCAAGCCGCCACGTTCGCCTACACCTCCACGGCGTTCCCGATGTTGACCGGTACGCTGGTAACGGTGGCGGGGTTCGTGCCGATCGGCTTGAACGCCAGTTCCGCGGGTGAGTACACCTACACGCTGTTTGCGGTGATTGCCTGCGCAATGCTGGTGTCGTGGGTGGTGGCGGTACTGTTTGCACCGGTGCTCGGCGTGCACATTCTCAGTGCCAACGTGAAACCCCATGAAGGCGAACCCGGGCGCATCGGCAAGGCGTTCAATGGCGGGCTGCTGTGGTGCATGCGCAATCGCTGGTGGGCCATCGGCATCACTGTGCTGTGTTTTGTGCTGGCGTTGTTTTGCATGCGTTTTGTGCAGAACCAGTTCTTCCCGTCTTCGGATCGCCCGGAAATCCTGGTCGACCTGAACCTGCCGCAAAACGCCTCGATCGACGAAACCCGCCGGGCCGTCGATCGTCTCGAAGCCACGCTCAAGGACGATCCGGACATCGTGCGCTGGAGCACCTACGTCGGTCAGGGCGCCATCCGTTTCTACCTGCCACTGGACCAGCAACTGCAAAACCCGTTCTACGCGCAGTTGGTGATCGTCAGCAAAGGCAAGACCCGTGAGGCCATGATGCAGAAGCTTCGCGAGCGCTTGCGCAACGACTTCGTCGGCATCGGCAGTTATGTCCAGGCACTGGAAATGGGCCCGCCGGTAGGGCGCCCGATCCAGTACCGCGTCAGCGGCAAAGACATCGATCAGGTGCGCCGACATGCCATCGACCTGGCCACAGAGCTGGACAAGAATCCGCACGTTGGCGAAATCATCTACGACTGGAACGAACCGGGCAAAGTGCTGCGCATCGACATCGCCCAGGACAAGGCGCGGCAGTTAGGGCTGTCTTCCGAAGACGTGGCCAACTTGATGAACGGCATCGTCAGCGGCCAGGCGGTGACCCAGGTCGACGACGACATCTATCTGATCAACGTGGTCGGTCGTGCCGTGGACTCCGAGCGCGGTACGCCGGAAACCCTGCAAAACCTGCAGATCCTCACGCCGAGCGGCACCTCGATTCCGTTGCTGGCATTCGCCACGGTGCGCTACGAACTGGAGCAGCCGCTGGTGTGGCGTCGCGATCGCCTGCCGACCATCACTATCAAGGCGGCAATACGCGATGAGATCCAGCCGACGGACCTGGTGAAAATCCTCAAGCCGTCCATCGACGCTTTCGCCGCCAAGCTGCCGGCAGGCTACAAGGTCGCTACCGGCGGTACGGTGGAGGAGAGCGGCAAGGCCCAAGGGCCGATTGCCAAGGTTGTGCCGTTGATGCTGTTCTTGATGGCGACCTTCCTGATGATCCAGTTGCACAGCGTGCAGAAGCTGTTCCTGGTGGCCAGCGTCGCGCCGTTGGGCCTGATCGGCGTGGTCATTGCGTTGGTGCCGACGGGGACGCCGATGGGCTTTGTGGCGATCCTCGGGATTCTGGCGCTGATCGGCATCATCATTCGTAACTCGGTGATTCTGGTGACCCAGATCGATGAGTACGAGAAGAAGGGCTATGCGCCGTGGGACGCGGTGGTCGAGGCTACCGAGCATCGACGTCGGCCGATTCTGCTGACGGCGGCGGCGGCGAGCCTGGGGATGATTCCGATTGCCCGGGAAGTGTTCTGGGGGCCGATGGCCTACGCGATGATCGGCGGGATTGTCATCGCAACCTTGCTGACGCTGCTGTTTTTGCCGGCGCTTTATGTGGCCTGGTACAAAATTCGCGAGCCGAAGAAAGAGGTGGCTTAAAGGCGAGCGCTTCGCGCTCTAATCGCGGGCAAGTCGAATCGTCGCACCGCCGCCCCCACAGTGACCGCGTACCCTGTGGGAGCGGGCTTGCCCGCGAAGGCGTCCGAACTGACTACACAGGCTTACGCCAAACACTCGCCAACCAAGGCTGCCGCTCCCGCGGCAGCCCCGCTGGCCGGTAGTAATGCTCCATCTCCACAAACCCCGCCTCGGTCAGTAACTGCTGCCAAGCCGCAAGGTCGTGATACGACCCATAACGCGGCCCGTTCCAGCCCTCCTGATTCTCCCCGCGAGGATTGGAACTGAACAACACCCCACCCGGTTTCAACGCCCCGCGCAGTTGCTTCAACACCCGTGGTAATTCCTGGCGCGGGATGTGAAACAACACCGCATTGGCAAAAATTCCGTCGAAGCGTTCGGCCGGTAAATCAAGCTTCAGGAAGTCCTGCTGCCAGACCTCACAACCGCTGTCCTCGCGTGCCATCTGCGCCAGTTTTTCTGAGCCGTCGAGGCCGACGGCGCTATGGCCCATGCGTGTGAAGGTTTGCAGGTCACGGCCCGGGCCGCAGCCAAAATCAAGAATGTCGAACGGCGCCTCGCCTTGAATATGCCGCAACAGGGCATCGATGTTCTGGCTGACATCGTGATCGCGAGTGCCCTCGCGAAAGTCCTCGGCCACCGAGTTGTAATGGCCGAGGGTGGTGGCGGTGATCTGCTGGAGGTCGTCGGGGGTCTGTTTCATGAGGGGGCTGCGCAGGCAATTAGGGTTTGCCGAATATACGCCATCAAGACTGGGGCTGCTTCGCAGCCCATCGCGAGCAAGCCCGCTCCCACAGGGGATTTGTGAGCGACATAAATCACTGTGGGAGCGGGCTTGCCCGCGATGGCGGTATGTCTGGCAACCAATAACTCAGCCCCTGCTTCATCCCCAGGCAATCAATCGAGCGATCCACCATGGCTTTGGCAATCTCCAGCAAATGCCAGACCGAAAACACCATGGCGCGGTCCGCCCCTTTGAGGTGATCGCCACATTGATACGCCGTCACCGAAGCACAGCGCAGCAGATCGGCAACATAGAGCTGGGTGTCTTCGAAACTCACGTCTTTGCTGACGTTGTAGAAGCGCAGCTCATCGGGCGGTGAGGGTTGGTCGCCAGTGAGGTAGAAATCAATGGCACGGTAGAGCGCTGATCGATCCCTGGGCGGGGCTTCAGTGGCGGTTTCGTGGGTAGAGGTTTCGGGAGGTGGATCGGGTACGGATTTCTTCATTGGTAAAACTCCTAGAGCTAATTGGAGCCAACCGTAATCGCGACTAAACGAGCAGGGGTGGCGGCTGCACGCAGGTTAGTCGACCGGCCTCCAGGCATACCGGCGCACCCGAAGGTGCCCTGCGCACAGCCACCATAGCTTTCAGGAAATGAGAACACCTGAAATGAGGTGGCGCTGTGCGCCTAGAGAGATCCGGGCGACTAAACCCGATCACTGATGAGCAGTGACGGACCGAGACTAGCCACCGAATCTGGCAGGCGCAAGCGAGCGGAATGATCTAGGAAATGTCCTGCAAAGGAAAGGGAACGGACCTTCGGAAGCTCTGATTTTCCTGTACGAAAACTTCCCCGATCAGCCAAGCCGCAATGCAACGTGTAGCAGCTGGCGAAGCCTGCGTTCGGCTGCGCAGCAGTCGTGAAATCAGTGTTCGCGGTGTTTCAGGAAGACTCTGCAAGCAGGGTTTACGACTGCTTCGCAGCCGAACGCAGGCTTCGCCAGCTGCTACAGAGTGTGTCGCGGCTTAACGCTTGTTGAGCCCCCGCGCCAACCGATCCCCGCCCAACTGAATCACCGCCACCAACACCACCAGCAACACAATCACCGTCAGCATGATCTGGCTATCAAAGCGCTGATAACCATAGCGATAGGCAATGTCGCCCAAACCGCCGGCACCAATCGCCCCGGCCATGGCCGACGAGTTGATCATCGTCACCAGCGTAATCGTGAAACCGCCGACAATCCCCGGCAGCGCCTCGGGCAGCAGTACATGCCAGACAATGTGCCAACGCCGGCAGCCCATTGCTTGCGCCGCTTCGATCAAGCCGAAATCGACCTCACGCAAACTGACTTCGGCGATGCGCGCAAAGAATGGCGTCGCGGCAATGGTCAGTGGAACCACCGCCGCCCAGACGCCATACGTCGTGCCGACAATGAGCCGGGTAAACGGAATCAGCGCTACCATCAAAATCAAAAACGGAATCGAGCGGAACAGGTTCACGAATGCGCCCAACGCGCGGTTCAGCGTCGGCGCTTCGTAGATGCCACCCTTGGAACTGGTGACCAGAAACACCGCCAGCGGAATGCCCACCAGCAGCGCGATCAATGACGACACGCCGACCATCAGGAAGGTGTCGATGAAACCTTGCAGCAAGCGATCAAACCACATAACCCAGCACCTCCACCTGTTGCGCCCATTGGCTGGCGCGCTGGCGCAGGTCTTCGGCATCGAACGGCGAACCGCTCACCGCCAACAACAACTGCCCCAGCGCATGGCCCTGAATCCGTTCCACGCCACCCTGCAGCAACTTCACCCGGCCACCGAGGGCGGCGAATAATGCCGCCAGATCCGGCTCATCGCTGGCGCTGCCGGTGAACTGAAAACGCAGCACCACAGCGGCATCCGGGCTCTGCGATTGCGCTCGCAAGCGACTGTGCAATTCCTCCGGCAAGGCGTGTTGCAGCGGCGCCAGCAGCGTTTTGCTGACCTCGTGCTGCGGATTGCCGAACACTTCCCACACCGGTCCCTGCTCGACGATCTTCCCGTGTTCGAGCACCACGACGCGGTCGCAAATATCGCGGATCACCGCCATTTCGTGAGTGATCAAAACGATGGTCAAACCCAGGCGCTGATTGATCTCGCGCAACAGGCCGAGGATCGATTGGGTGGTCTCCGGGTCCAGCGCCGAAGTGGCTTCGTCGCACAGCAAAATCGCCGGGTCATGCACCAGCGCACGGGCGATGCCGACGCGCTGTTTCTGCCCGCCGGACAGCTGCGCCGGGTAGGCCTGGTGCTTGCCTTGCAGGCCCACCAGTTCCAGCAGTTCACGAACCTTCTGCTCGCGTTTGTCCTTGGGCACACCGGCGACTTTCAGCGGCAACTCGACGTTCTGCCACACCGTTTTGGCTGACATCAGGTTGAAGTGCTGGAAGATCATGCCAATGCGCCGACGCAGCGCCACCAGACGGTCTTCATCGAACTCGCCGATGTCCACCTGATCGATCAATACGCGACCGCTGCTCGGTTGTTCCAGACGGTTGATGGTGCGGATCAACGACGATTTGCCGGCGCCGCTGCGGCCGATGATGCCAAACACTTCGCCGCGCTGTATCGCCAGGTCGATGCCGTGCAGTGCCGCCACCGGGCCTTGTTGGCCGTCGTAGGTTTTGCCCAGGCCAATGAAACGCACGTGGGCGCGGTTCAGGTCCGGGTGCAGTTCGGTTTGTATAGCGTTATGGGGCTCTGGAATCTCCAGTCGCCGTTGGGTGGCTGCCGTCATCCTCAGCTTTCCCAGCCAGCTTGGTAGAGCTTGCCGTGAGCCTTGTCCAGTGCGGCACGAACGGCCGGTGAATGCTGATAAATGTCGACGAATTTGATCAGGCGCGGGTCGGTTTTACTCTTGGGCTGGATCACGAACTGGATCACGTATTCCTTGTGGTCGAGGCCGTCGAACAGCAGCGCAGAGCCGGCATCGAACGTCTTCGCCAGACGGATGTAGGCCGGGTAGCCCTGGACCAGATCCGCATCGTCGTAGGCGCGCACCAGTTGCACGGCTTCGACTTGCAGGATTTTGATGTTCTTCGGATTGGCGATGATGTCGTCTTCGGTGGCCTTGTAGCCCACGCCCGGTTTGAGCGTGATCAGCCCTGCCTTGGCCAGCAGTTGCAGACCGCGACCGCTGTTGATCGGGTCGTTGGCGATGGCGACGCTGGCGCCTTGCGGGAGCTCGTCGAAACTTTTGTATTTCTTCGAGTAGAGGCCGACGTTGTTGATGATCCCCGGTGCAAACGGCACCAGGTCAAAACCCGAGGCGGCCTTGGCGTTTTCCAGGAACGGGACGTGCTGGAAATAGTTCACGTCGATGTCGCCAGCCGCCAGGCTGACGTTGGGGGCGATCCAGTCGCTGAACTCGACGAGCTCGACTTTCAGGCCTTGTTTGGAGGCTTCCTCGACAGCGGCTTCCAGAGGGATGGCGAAGGCGGCGGTGGTGCCGATTTTCAGCGGCGCGTCGGCGGCGAATACCGCCGAACTGAAGAGGCCTAGGGCCAGGGCCAGTGCTTTGACTGGGTGAGTGAGGTAGGTCTTGGTCATGTTGTAGTTTCCAGTCAGTGCATAAATTTGGGGTGTTTGGTCGGGCCTCTTCGCGGGCAAGCCCGCTCCCACAGTGATCTCGGGTGTTCACGCAATCCCTGTGGGAGCGGGCTTGCCCGCGATGCTTTTAGCGGCGAAACGCCGAGCCAGTGTGTTGCTCAGGCAAAAGCGCCTCTGCGTGAAACAGTTTTTCGCGCAAGCTGCCCGCGTCATAAGCGGTCTTGTACGACCCGCGGCGTTGCAGCTCCGGGATCACCCACTCAATGAAATCCACATAGCTTTCCGGCGTGACAATCCGTGTCAGGTTGAAGCCGTCCAGGCCGGTTTCGGCGATCCACGATTCCAGTTCATCCGCCACTTGTTCAGGTGAACCCACCAGCGTGATGTAGCGGCCACCGAGCGCGTGTTGCTCCAGCAATTTGCGCCGGGTCCAATCGTTGTTTTGCAGGTTTTTGGTCGCTGACTGAATCGCGTTGCTCTTCACGTACTGGATCGGTTCGTCGATGGCGTACTCGGAAAAATCGATGCCGGTAGACGCCGAGAAATGCGCCACGCCAGCCTCGGCACTGGCGTAGCTCAGGTACTCGGCGTGCTTGGCCCAGGCGAGTTCCTCGGTGGCGCCGACAATCACGTTCAGCCCCATGAACACCTTGATGTCCTCGGGTTTGCGCCCGGCCTCGACGGCGCTGGCGCGCACCTTGTCCACCTGGATTTTGGTCGACGGTTTGTTCTGGCCACTGATGAACACGCACTCGGCATGCCGACCGGCGAACAGCAAACCGCGATCCGAACTGCCGGCCTGAAACAGTACCGGTGTACGTTGTGGCGACGGCTCGCACAGGTGATAACCCTCGACCTGATAGAACTCGCCCTTGTGCTCGACCTTGTGCACTTTGTCCGGTTGGGCATAGATCCGCTGCTCGCGGTCGTTGAGCACCGCGCCGTTTTCCCAACTGCCTTCCCAGAGTTTGTAGAGCACCTCCAGGTATTCATCGGCCTGGTCATAACGACGGTCGTGTTCCACCTGTTCGCTCAGGCCCATGGCCTTGGCGGCGCTGTCGAGGTAGCCAGTGACGATGTTCCAGCCGACCCGGCCGCGGCTCAGGTGATCGAGCGTCGACAGGCGCCGGGCGAACAGGTACGGCGGTTCGTAAGTGAGGTTGGCGGTCAGGCCGAAGCCGAGGTTTCTGGTTACCGCCGCCATGGCCGACACCAGCAGCAGCGGGTCGTTGACCGGCAGTTGGATCGACTCCTTGAGCGGCACCTCCACCGAGTTCTGGTAGACGTCGTACACGCCGACGATGTCGGCGATGAACAATCCGTCGAACAGCCCGCGCTCCAGCAGTTGCGCCAGTTCCGTCCAGTATTCGATGGTCTTGTACTGCGTGGAATTGTCCCGTGGGTGCGTCCACAGGCCATGGTTGATGTGCCCGATGCAGTTCATGTTGAACGCGTTGAGCAGGATTTTCTTTTTCGCGCTGGCCATCAAATGGTCCCCCGCAGTGGCGGGTTTTCATCGTTGAGGTAGTAGTTGCCCACCGCGTGGTACTTCCAGCGCACCGGGTCGTGCAAGGTGTGCACGCGCGCGTTGCGCCAGTGCCGATCCAGGCCATGTTCGATCAGGGTGGCCTGGCTGCCGGCCAGTTCGAACAACGTGCTGCCGGCGGCGAGGGAGATTTCAGTGCTGAGGGCCCGGGCTTCGGCAACGGCAATCGATGCGGCGGCGACGGTCTCGGCATTGGGTTCGGCTTGAGCGATATCGAGGAATTCACCGGAGCGTTCCAGCAGGGCTTCGGTGGCGTGCAGCCGAATGCTCAGGTGCCCGAAACTCTTGATGGTCAGCGGGTCGTCAGTGGCTTTTTCGTGGGTGGCGTCGATCCATGGCCGGGTTTTGGTGCGCACAAAATGCAGCGCATCTTCATACGCCGCGCGGGCAATACCGGTGTCGATGGCCGCGTGAAGAATCTGTGCCAACGGGCCGACGGTGGTCGGGCGCTCGAACGCGCTTTGAAACGGGATCACGTCTTCGGCCGCCACATGCACGTCTTCGAACACCACCGAGCCGCTGCCGGTGGTGCGTTGGCCAAAGCCGCTCCAGTCGTCGATGACCGTCAGGCCTTGGCTATCGCGTGGGACGAACGCCAGTTGCTGCACGCCGTTTTCATCCACCACCGAAGTGGGGATGCGTTGCGCGTAAATGGCGCCGGTCGCGTAGAACTTGCGACCGCTGATGCGATAACCGTCGCCGTCACGCTTGAGGCTGGTGATGCGCTCGTGCGCGGTTTTTGTGCCGAGCTCGGCGAGCGCATTGCCGAAGCGCTGGCCGGCCAATACCTCGGCGTACAAGCGTTTTTTCTGCGCATGGCTGCCGTTCACGCGCAGCACTTCGAGGGCATAAAAATGATTCTGCGGGATTTGCCCGAGCGAGCCGTCAGCCTGGGCAATCAAGGCGATCACCTTGGCCAGCGTCACGTTGGAAACCCCGGCGCCGCCGTACTCCTTTGGCACGCTGATGCCCCACAGGCCCGAGCGGGAAAACACTTCCAGTTCCGGGTGCGGCAGTCGGCGTTCGCGGTCGCGCAGGGCACTGTCGCGTTTGAAGTCTTCGGCCAGATCGCTGGCGACGACCAGGGCTTGCTCGTCGCTGGTGATGACCGCGACGTGGTGAGAATAAGTCATGTGTTTCTCCAGAGATCTGGTCAAAAAAGGGTGCTGGTCGTCAGATCCAGGAATGCCGCGCCGGCAAGGTGCCGTTGAGGTGATAGGTGCCGACGGCGTGATATTTCCAGCGCACCGGGTCGTGCAGCGTGTGCACGCGGGCGTTGCGCCAGTGGCGGTCGAGGTTGAATTCGGCGAGGGTGGCGCGGCTGCCGGCCAGTTCGAAAAGCTTTTCGCTGGCCAGCAGCGAGATCTCGGTGGTCAGCACTTTGGCTTCGGCCACGGCAATCGAAGCGCGGGCGGCAGACTCGGGGGTGAGGGGGCGGCGTTGACCTGGTCAAGCACTTGCCCGGCCTTGCGCAGTAACGCTTCGGCGGCGTGCAGCTCGATTTTCAACTTGCCGATGTCCGCGATCACATACAGGTCATCGCTGGCCCGTTCGAC
Organism: Pseudomonas sp. S2_F03; assembly: GCF_054668335.1. Lineage (NCBI taxonomy): Bacteria > Pseudomonadati > Pseudomonadota > Gammaproteobacteria > Pseudomonadales > Pseudomonadaceae > Pseudomonas > Pseudomonas sp. S2_F03. The sequence continues at coordinate 3,217,322 of NZ_CP162759.1, forward strand.
CTTGGCGTCGATCCACGGACGGGCGCGGGTTTTCACGAAATCGATGGCATCATCGATGGCGCCCCGGGCAATCCCGGCGTCGATGGCGGCTTGAATCAGTTGCGACACGGCGCCCTGAATGTTCGGCTTATCGTTGATCTTCCAGTTATCCACCACCAGCTCGGCATCGACCCGCACGTTGTTGAGCAAAATAGTGCCGCTGGCAGTGGTGCGCTGACCGAAGCCCGACCAGTCATCAACGATGCGCAGCCCCGGGGTGCCACGACGGACAAAGGCCAGCACTTGCTTGCCGTCATCGTTCAGCGCCTTGACTGCGACCCAGTGGGCGAACAGCGCGCCCGTGGAGTAAAACTTCTGGCCATTGAGGACAAAGCCGTCGCCGTCGGCGGTAATGCGCGCCTTGAGCTCCAGGGTGTTTTTAGTGCCGCGTTCAGGCCCTGCATTGCCGATGCGCCAGCCGTCGAGCACGCTTTTGAACAGCTGCTTTTTCTGCGCTTCAGTGGCGCTGCCGAGCACCAGGTTGAGAATGCCGAACTGGTTTTGCGGGATCTGCCCCAGTGCCGGGTCTGCTGCGGAAATGATCGCGAAGACTTCGGCCAGGGTGACGAACGAAACCTGTGGGCCACCGTACTCACGCGGGATGGCAATGCTGCCCAATCCGCTGCGGGTGAACTGTTCGATTTCCGACCAGGGCAACTTGCGCTGCCGGTCACGTTTGGCCGCGTGCAGACGGGCGACTTGCGCCAGCTCATGGGCGGCTTCGATGGCTTGAGCATCGTTGCGCAGGACCTGTGCGGGCAACAACAACGGGGCGATGTCCAGATCACTCTGAACGTGGGCTTCTGCCAGACTGGACATCAGTGCCGCTCCTTGGCTGCACGCAATGCCCTGGCGATCTGCACTGGGGTGATTGTGTTCCGGACCATACCTACCTCACATCTCATGGGATCGCCGCGTGGTGGCGACGAATAAAAACAAGAATGTCCGGTGGTCCGGTTCATATACCCTAAGCGTGTATAAAAAATTAATAAACTAACTTTTAGGAATATACATAGAAGGGGTGGCATACACCCATTTGATGAGTGTGCAGCATACCCCTGTAGCAGCTGGCTTCGCCAGCTGCTACAGGATCGAGATCGCCCAGTGCCACAGAGAGATCAGCGTTTTCGGGGTTCAGCGGCCATCAACATGTCCTTGGGCGGCACCTTCAGATACGGATTCGCGCAGCCGATCTTCAGCCAGCGCGGTGGCGCCCAGCGTGAGTTATTGCCCACGTGGTCGAGGATGCAATACGTCACTTCCAGCCGCAGGTCTTCACCCGCTTCGAGAATGATCGCCGGTGGCACCCACACCTGAATCGGCTGGCCTACTTCGTCCGCCTTGAGCCGGGGCAGGTCCATGCGCACATCGCCCCAGCGCAGGGTGATTTCGTCGTCGATGGCCATGTTCAGGTAAGGCTCGATGGTCAACGGGACGCCGCGTTTGATCTGATTCGGATTGACTCCTTGGCGGCGGATGGTCTCGGGGATGCCGACGGGTGCAAGGTTTTGGTTTTCGTCGCCGCCCTGGGCGGAGTGCGGGCCGCCAGGGCCATCCAGTTTGATCTGGACGCGGGTGGCCGGTGACAACGCCGGGTCTTGCCCGACCTGCATGACCTTGTAGTGGATGCGTGCGCAGCCGTTGGCGATGAAACTTTGCGGCACTCGCAGGCTGATCACGTTGCCGCTGTCGTCGGCAGTCAGCACCCTGGAGGCGACGTAGCAGTTGTTCCAGAACAGTTCGATAAGGTCGCCTGCGTCCATGCGGGAGTAGGGTGCGATGTCGATCATGAGGTGAGCCGCCGAGATCATGTTGACGCCGGCCTTGTGCGATTGCGCCAGGGTCGGGGCCGCAAGTTCGGGTGTGTTCGAAGTGCTTGTCATGGGGTTTCTCCTTGAAGCCTTGCAGCGAAGTTCCGTTTCTGAAAGATCAAAAGGCGTGCATTACCCAGCAACATAACGGCTCATTATTGGGCCGTTAAATAATGATTGAGTGCGAAAGTTGGCGCCTGTTGGTGACTAGATAAGAGTGCGCTTGAATAGGTGTCAATAGAGCTGGCTAGTTAAGTGCTGGATAACTTGTTATTCAGAATAATCCTACGTGGTGAAGTTAATAAGCGTCAGCGCTTCGTCGAATATGACCACGGTTTGAAGGCGCGTGAGGGCGGGCAACGGTCAAAAGTCGCAGCGTCGATATAAACGAATTCCAGGCGGGAAAGATCTGTTGCAGGACATATATATGTACCGCACAAAGTGTTGGATGAATTATCTAAAGTGTGAGCTGGAAAAGTAGCTTAGAAGGGGGTGTCGCTGGGGTAGTTGTTACTTCCATCCATGGAAGTTAACAAGTAGTTAAGCGCGACTCAGGAGTGGGCGTTGTTCAGAAACTTGCTGAGGAACTGTTTTGTCCGTTCTTCTTTCGGGTTGGCAAACAACGCTTTTGATTCGCCTTGCTCGACGATCACGCCCTTGTCGAAAAACACCACGCGATTGGCCACGTCCCGGGCAAAGCCCATTTCGTGAGTGACGATGACCATGGTGCGCTTCTCCTCGGCCAGGCCGCGGATGGTCGCCAACACTTCACCGACCAGTTCCGGATCGAGCGCCGAGGTCGGCTCATCGAACAGGATCACTTCCGGTTCCATCGCCAGCGCACGGGCAATCGCCACACGCTGTTGCTGACCCCCGGAAAGGCGTCGCGGGTAAGCATCTTCCTTGCCCGCCAGCCCCACCTTGGCCAAGAGCTTTTTGCCCAGGGCAATGGCTTCGGCCTGCGGGATCTTCTTGACGATGATCGGGCCTTCGATGACGTTTTCCAGCGCAGTGCGATGCGGGAACAGGTTGAAGTTCTGGAACACGAAACCCACGTGTTGACGCAAGCGTCGCACCAGGCCTTGCTGCTGGTTCAGTGGCCGGCTGCCATCGATCTCGATGTCACCGACCTTGATCCGGCCGCTGCTCGGCTCTTCCAGAAAATTCAGGCAACGCAGGAACGTGGTTTTACCCGAGCCACTGGGCCCGATGATCGCCACGACCTCGCCTTCCTTCACTTCCAGATCGATGCCATTGAGCACCACTTGACCCTTGAACTGCTTTGTCAGTTTTTCCACGACAATCATTGGGTCAGGACTCCTGGTCGTGCCGATTGACCCGTGCTTCCAACTGGTTTTGGAGGTGCGACAGCACCGTGGCCAGAACCCAGTAGATCAGCGCGGCGGCAAGATACATGGTGAAAATTTCAAAGGTGCGGGCGGTAATCAGCTGCGCCTGACGGAACAGTTCCGGCACCTGGATGGTAGCGGCCAGCGCCGTGTCCTTGACCAGCGAAATGAAGCTGTTGCCCAACGGCGGCAAGGCCGTGCGCATCGCCTGCGGCAGGATGGCCCGGCGCAGGGTTTGCGCACGGGTCATGCCGATACTCGCGGCGGCTTCCCATTGGCCGCGCTCGATGGAGCTGATCGCGGCACGCAGGATTTCGCAGGCATAGGCGGCCATGTTCAGCGAGAAGCCGATCAGGGCCGCTGGCAGCGGATCAAGTTCGATGCCCAATTGCGGCAAGCCGTAATAGATCACGAACAGTTGCACCAGCAACGGCGTGCCGCGAAAGAACGACACGTAGATGCGGGCAATCCAGCTCACCAGCTTGAAACGCGACAGGCGCATCAGTGCCAGGCCGAAACCCATCAGCAGGCCGAAAAACATTCCGCCCAGGCTGAGGATCACTGTGTAGTACGCGCCCTTGAGTAGAAAGGGCACGGAATCCAGTGCGAGTTGGAAAGCTTCTTCCATTATTGAGTGACGTCAGCGTTGAAGTATTTTTCCGAGAGCTTTTTCAGGGTGCCGTCGGCGCGCAGTTTGTCGATGGCCTTGTTCACAGCGGCCAGCAACTCAGGTTCGCCTTTGCGCAGGGCGATGCCGGCTTCCTGGCGAGAGAACGCGTCGCCGGCGGCGGAGGTGTCCTTGGCTTTCTTGGCGTATTCCAGAGCGGCCAGACGGTCGATCAGAATGACGTCGATGCGCCCGACACGCAGGTCCTGGAACTTGGTTGGGTCATCTTCGTAGGTGCGGATGTCAGCCTTTGGCACATTGGTTTTCACCCACTCTTCGTAGTTGGTGCCCAGGCCTACGCCGACTTTCTTGCCGGCCAGGTCGGCGGCGGACTTGATGTTCAGATCGGCGGCCTTCTTCGTCAGCACCAGCGCCTGAATCCCGGAAACGGTGTACGGCTCGGAGAAGTCGTACTTCTTCTTGCGCTCTTCAGAGATGGTCACCTGGTTGATGACGGCGTCCAGACGCTTGGATTCCAGCGCCGCGAGGATGCCGTCCCATTTGGTGGGTTGCAGCTTGACCTTCACGCCCAGCTCTTTGGCCAGGGCTTCGGAGAATTCGACTTCGAAGCCGGACAGTTTGCCGTCGGCGTCGACGAAGCTGAACGGTGGGTAAGTGCCTTCCAGGCCGACGTTGATAACGCCAGCGTCTTTGATTTTTTGCAGTTGCTCACCGGCAACTGCTTGCCCCAGCAGACCAGCGCTCAGCGCCAGACCCAGTGAACCTACCAGCAGGTTACGACGTAGTGCGGAAAAATTCATGACAAGCCCCTGTGTTTTCTTATGGAAGACGCATTAGGAAAGTTGGCAAATTCGGGAATTGAACGACTGCAATATCCTGCCCTAAAGCAGCATATGCGTCTTGCTACAAATTCGCCTGCGGCGTGACTATATGATGACGCCTATAGAATTGAAAATAATCAATGCTGTATTTTATATTCTTAAATTGCATATAAGATTGGATCGTTCCCACGCTCCGCGTGGGAACGCCTCAAGGGACGCTCCGCGTCCAGTGACGCAGAGCGTCACGGGCTGCAACTCCACGCAGGGCGAGGGAGCGATCAGTCAGCGTCTCGGTTAGAGAAAATCCTTGTAGGCAAACAACGCCGGAGCCCCACCGGTGTGCAAAAAGATAATCGGTCCTTCATCGAATCGCTGGCGACCGATGCCGTCCAGCAACCCGGCCATGGCCTTACCGGTATACACCGGGTCGAGCAGCAAACCTTCCTGACTGGCCAGTAGCTTCACCGCTGCCAGTGTCCCGGCATTCGGCTCGCCATAGCGCGGTGCGAAATACTCGTCCCACAACTCGACCTTGAAGCTCGCCGGCAACTTCACGCCCAACAACTCGGCGGTACGCTCGGCCAGGCCCTGCACCTTCGGGCGCTGGTCTTCATCGCTACGGGAAACCGTGACACCAATCACTGGCAAATCCGGCAGTGCTTCACTCAGCGCCAACGCCAAACCGCTGTGGGTGCCGGCGCTGCCGGAGGCCAGGACCACGGCAGCAAATTGTAGCCCGGTGTCCTTGATCTGCTCGGCCAGTTCCAGGCCGGCGCGCACGTAACCCAATGCGCCCAGCGCATTCGAGCCGCCTATCGGCACCAGATAAGGATTTTTGCCGTTATTGCGCAGTCGTGTGGCCAATGCCTCCAATTGCTCATCGGCGTTGTCGAGGTTTTCGACCAACTCGACCTTGGCATCGAACAGGTCCAGCAACAGACGATTGCCGTTACCGATGTAGTTGGCGTCGTCGGTGCCCAGCGGGTTTTCCAGCAGCGCAACGCAACCCAGGCCCAGTTTGGCGGCAATGGCGGCGGTCTGGCGCACATGGTTGGATTGCAGCGCCCCCGCGGTGATGAGCGTGTCGGCGCCTTGTGCCAGGGCATCGGCGGCGAGGTATTCGAGCTTGCGCAGCTTGTTGCCGCCCATGGCCAGTGGCGTCAGGTCATCGCGTTTGACGTACACATCGCGGCCCAGCCAGGTCGACAAGCGTTCAAGTTTTTCCAGGGCAGTGGGGTGGCCGAGTAAATCGAGACGGTTAAAGCGAGCGAGCTGTTGTTTGATCATGGGTCCGTACTGGCGCAGAAAGATTGTCAGGACTATAGGCACGCCCATTTGCCTGGGCAACCGCCAATCGCTTATAGCCAAAGATTCTGAGCTCTGCACAATTGGTTCTTAATTCGACCTCAAGACCTTGCCGTAAAGTAATCGCCGTTAATGCGGCCAGACTGTCCGGCCGCCTGTGAGGAGTTTTTTACCGTGAGCGAGCGTTCCAGTCATTGGCAACTGCAGACCATCGTCAGCCAACTGCGCGCGGCGCGTGATCAGTGGCGCGCACAAAATGGCCGCGCCAGCACAGAGCAGGGCGGTCGCGAATTGCCTTCGCGGGCGGCCATGGCGGACATTCTTGAGGCGCTGTGCGGGGCGTTGTTCCCGATGCGGTTGGGGCCGGTGGATTTGCGCGAAGAGAGTGAAGACTTCTACGTTGGCCACACCCTAGATGTGGCGTTGAACGCGCTGCTGGCTCAGGCTCGACTCGAATTGCGCTATGCCGCCCGCCATAGTCAGCAGGCCGACTCTGACATCGAAGCCAAGACCATTCAGATCATTCAGGACTTCGCGCTCGCCTTGCCGGGGCTGCGCAGTTTGCTGGATACCGATGTGCTGGCGGCCTATCACGGCGACCCGGCGGCGCGCAGTGTCGATGAAGTGTTGCTGTGCTATCCGGGCATTCTGGCGGTGATTCACCATCGCCTGGCCCACCATTTGTATCGCGCCGGTTTGCCGTTGCTGGCGCGGATCAGCTCGGAAATCGCCCACTCGGCCACCGGTATCGACATTCACCCTGGGGCGCAGATCGGTCGCAGCTTCTTTATCGATCACGGGACCGGCGTGGTGATCGGCGAAACCGCGATTATTGGTGAGCGCGTGCGGATTTATCAGGCAGTCACCCTGGGCGCCAAGCGCTTCCCGTCCGATGAGGACGGTCAATTGCAGAAGGGCCATCCGCGGCACCCGATTGTTGAAGATGACGTGGTCATCTATGCCGGGGCGACAATTCTGGGGCGGATCACGATTGGCAAGGGCTCGACCATCGGTGGCAACGTCTGGCTGACCCGCAGCGTGCCGGCGGGCTGCAACCTGACACAGGCCAATCTTCAACACGATGACGGGACGCAGAAATAAACCTACAACGGATCGTTCCCACGCTCTGCGTGGGAATGCCTCAAGGGACGCTCCGCGTTCCAGTTCGTATAAGTGACGCGGAGCGTCACGGGATGCATTCCCACGCAGAGCGTGGGAACGATCATCCTCAAACCCCTCCTCTTACCCCTCCTTGAGCTAGCGTACGAACAGTACCGCCGAGCCTTGCGATTAGTCCTTAGCAGCCTATCCATGTTTAACTTGAACGTTCATTCAAGTTAAACCGGTAGCTCGCTGCCCGCTCACAACAGGAGGCTTGCCTTTGCTGAGTCCGATTTCTACAGCCATGTTCAATCCCTTCGCGGTGCACGTTTCATGAGTGCATCGTCCCTCCCTCCCAGCGGTTTGATCCGCATGAATCCGCCGGTTTTTTACTTCTCGGCGAGCTTCATTCTGTTGTTCGGCATCGTCGTCATCGCCATGCCCGAACAGGCCGGTGCCTGGTTGCTGGCGGCGCAAAACTGGGCGGCCAACACGGTCGGCTGGTATTACATGCTCGCGATGACCCTGTATCTGGTCTTCGTGGTGGTCACAGCCTTGTCCGGCTACGGCAAGATAAAGCTCGGTGCCGACCACGACGAACCCGAATTCAGTTACCTGTCCTGGGCCGGCATGCTGTTCGCCGCCGGGATCAGCATCACGCTGTTTTTCTTTTGCGTGTCCGAACCGCTGACCCACATGCTCCAGCCGCCACAAGGCGAGGCCGGTACGGCGGACGCGGCGCGTCAGGCGATGCAAATTCTGTTTCTGCACTGGGGCCTGCACGGCTGGGGTGTGTTTGCTTTCGTCGGCATGGCGCTGGCCTACTTCGCCTATCGGCATAACCTGCCGCTGGCCTTGCGTTCGGCGTTGTATCCGCTGATCGGCAAGCGCATCAACGGTCCCATCGGTTACGCGGTAGACGGCTTCGGCATCATCGCCACGGTGTTCGGTCTTGGCGCCGACATGGGCTTCGGCGTACTGCACCTCAACTCAGGGCTGGACTACCTGTTTGGCATTGCCCACACCCAGTGGATTCAGGTCGGCCTGATCACGCTGATGATGGGCGCCGCGATCATCGTTGCGGTCTCCGGCGTCGATAAAGGCGTGCGGGTGATGTCCGACATCAACATGCTGCTGGCCTGCGCGCTGTTGCTGTTCGTGTTGTTCGCCGGCCCCACGCAGCACTTGCTCAACACGCTGATCCAGAACCTGGGCGACTACCTCGGCGCCTTGCCGATGAAGAGTTTCGACCTGTACGCCTACGACAAACCGAGCGACTGGCTCGGCGGCTGGACGGTGTTCTATTGGGCCTGGTGGATCGCATGGTCGCCGTTCGTGGGCCTGTTCATCGCGCGGATATCCCGTGGCCGCACCATCCGTGAATTTGTCTTCGGCGTGCTGCTGATTCCGCTTGGTTTCACCCTGGCGTGGATGTCGATCTTCGGCAACAGCGCCATCGATCAAGTGCTCAACCATGGCATGAGCGCGCTCGGCATGTCGGCCATCGACAACCCGTCAATGACGCTTTATTTGCTACTGGAAACCTACCCGTGGAGCAAAACCGTGATTGCCGTCACGGTGTTCATCAGCTTCGTATTCTTCGTCACCTCGGCTGACTCCGGCACGGTGGTGTTGTCGACGTTGTCCGCCAAGGGCGGCAACCCGGATGAAGACGGGCCGAAATGGCTGCGGGTGTTCTGGGGCGCGATGACGGCATTGGTGACCAGCGCGCTGTTGTTCTCCGGCAGCATCGATGCGTTGAAGTCAGCAGTGGTGCTGACCTCGCTGCCGTTTTCGTTGATCTTGCTATTGATGATGTGGGGGCTGCACAAGGCGTTCTACCTGGAATCCCAGAAGCAGATCGCGCAACTGCATTCGCTGGCACCGGTTTCCGGGTCAAGGCGTGGCAAGGGTGGCTGGCGACAGCGTTTGAGCCAGGCGGTGCACTTCCCGTCGCGCGATGAGGTGTATCGTTTTCTGGATACGACGGTGCGGCCGGCGATCGAGGAAGTGTCGGCGGTGTTTGTCGAAAAGGGTTTGAACGTGATTACGCAACCGGACCCGGTCAACGACAGCGTCAGCCTGGAAATCGGTCACGGTGAACAGCATCCGTTTATCTATCAGGTGCAGATGCGCGGTTATTTCACGCCATCCTTTGCCCGAGGCGGCATGGGGTCCAAGCAAATCAACAACCGGCGTTATTACCGGGCCGAAGTGCATTTGAGCGAGGGCAGCCAGGACTACGATCTGGTGGGTTACACCAAGGACCAGATCATCAACGACATCCTCGATCAGTACGAACGGCACCTGCAATTCCTGCACTTGGTGCGTTGATCCAGACGGACAGGCGCCGGGGCTTTATCAGGCCTCGGCGCTCATCACCATGAACAGCACCAACGCCGCCACCGGCACACTGAACACCACCGTGCCGATCACCAGCTCTGAACTCAAGGGCTGGCCGGCCGTGACCACACCAACGGCACCGTTGATCACCGTCAGCGCCAGCCACAGGATCACAAAGCTGTAGATCAGTGTCTGGCGGCTGAAGCCGATTTTTTCGCCGATGAACAGCATCAGGGCGAGGAGGGCCAGGCCGAAGGTGATGATGATTGCTGTGTGCATGGTGAGCTCACCTGGTCGTTGTGTGTCGCCTGATAAACCGCTATCGCGAGCAGCAGTGTCAGTGTGAGCTTAGTTAAACCAACCCACCATTGGCCCGCAAAATCTGCCCGTTGACCCAGCCCGAATCCGGCCCCGCCAGAAACGACACCACCCGGGCAATGTCCTCCGGCTGACCCAAGCGCTCCAGCGGCGGCATCTTGGCGAAGCTCTGAATCTGTTCCTCACTCTTGCCCTGCAAAAACAACTCGGTGGCCACCGGTCCCGGTGCCACGGCATTGACGGTGATGTTGCGCCCGCGCATTTCCTTGGCAAACACTTGGGTCAGCGACTCCACCGCCGCTTTGCTGGCGATGTACACCGCGTAACCCGGCAAGTTAAGGCCGACGGTGCTGCTGGAAAAGTTGATGATCCGTCCGCCACCGTTCAGGCGCGTCGCTGCTTCGCGCAAGGTGTTGAACGTGCCGCGCGCGTGGATGTTGAAGGTCTGCTCGAACAGTTCATCCGTGTGCTGCGCCAAGGGCATGACCTTGAGGATGCCAGCGTTGTTGATCAGCACATCGACCTTGCCCAATTGCGCTTCAGTCTCGTCGAACATCCGGCGCACGTCGTCGGCGCTGGCTACATCAGCCTTGATCGCTATGGCTTGATGACCGGCCTGACGCAATTCCACAACCAGCCTTGAGGCTTCAGTGGCGCTGCTGGCGTAATTGATGGCGACGGCAAAACCGTCGCTGGCCAGTTGTTTGGCGATCACTGCGCCGATGCCGCGCGAGGCGCCGGTGACGATGGCAACTTTTTGGTGAGTCATGGCGTTGAATCCTGATGAGGTGGGTTGCTGGGTGTGAGGCCAATTTCACATGTTTACTCAGGCCGATAAATGCACGAGAGTTGCCTTGACTGTTCAATAATCGCCAACAATCGGAGGCTCACGTGGATCAAGTCAAAGCGATGAAGGTGTTCGTGCGGATCTACGAGCGCAGCAGCTTCACCCTGGCGGCCGAAGACTTGAACCTGCCCCGCGCAACGTTGACTCACACCCTGAACCAGTTCGAAGCCTGGCTCGGCACACGGTTGCTGGAGCGCAGTACGCGCAAGGTGCGTGCGACCCTGGACGGCGAGGCGTACTACTTGCGCTGCGTGCAACTGTTGGCGGAGCTGGAAGAGGCCGAGCTGGCGTTTCGCGGTTGCGCGCCGAAAGGCCGATTACGGGTCGACCTGCACGGCACGCTGGCTAAAAATTTTGTGATCCCCGCCTTGCCGCAATTCATGGAGCGCTACCCGGACATCGACCTGTCCATCAGCGAATCCGACCGCTTTGTCGACTTGATCGCCGAAGGCGTCGACTGCGTGCTGCGCGCGGGTACGCTGACGGATTCGGCGCTGGTCGGTAAACGCATCGCCAACCTGCGCCAGATCACCTGCGCCAGCCCCGCGTACTTACGCAAATACGGCGAACCGAAAACCCTCGAAGACCTCAAGCATCACCGTGCGGTGAACTACGTTTCGCGCACCACGGGCAAGCTGTTTCCGTTCGAATTCAGAGTGGACGGCGAGATCAAGGAAGTCGCCATTGACGGCGCGCTTTCAGTGTTCGGCGCGGAAATCTACGCCGCCTCGGCGATTGCCGGACTGGGGTTGATCCAGTGTCCGCACTACCGAATGGAAACGCAGATTGCCCAAGGACTGGTGCAGGAAGTCCTCACCGATATACCGCCACCGCCGATGCCGGTCTCGGTGTTGTATCCGCACAACCGACACATGTCGCCACGGGTTCGGGTGTTTGTGGATTGGTTGGGGGAGGTGTTTGCGGGGGCGGGGTAGCCGGTGGTCTACGGCCACTCTGACCGGCTTGCATTCCGCTAATATTTATCAGAGTGTGTATCGTGTGTATAAGTCTTGCGGTCATCGCGTAATGTGCTCGGCAGATGCTGCCCACAAGGACGAAGGTGATGCGAAGTCGGGAAATGATCAGGATGATCGAGGAGGATGGTTGGTATCTGGTGGCCGTAAAAGGCAGCCACCATCAGTACAAGCATTTGTATAAGTCAGGCAGGGTAACGATCAAGCACCCTGATTCGGATCTTCCAAAAGGGACGATCAACAGCATATTGAAACAGGCGGGTCTGAAATGAGGCCCGACGTCGGAAACGCGAGCCTCGATGAGGCCACATCACAGGAAGGATTTACCGAAATGAAATTCCCGGTCGTTCTGCATAAGGATGCCGACTCAGAATACGGAGTGATTATCCCGGACGTACCGGGCTGCTTCTCCGCAGGCGGTACTGTGGCGCAGGCATTTGAAAACGTAAAAGAAGCGTTGTCTTTGCACTATGAAGGTCTGGTGGCCGATGGTGATCCGCTGCCGCAGGTGCGTGAAATCGATGCTCACCTCGATAACCCGGATTACGCGGGCGGTGTGTGGGGAGTGGTCGAGTTTGATATCACGCCTTATTTCGGCAAATCAGTGCGCTTCAATGCCACGTTGCCTGAACAGTTGCTTGAGCGTATCGACCAGACAGTCAGCCGCGACCGGCGATATAGCTCAAGATCGGGATTTTTGGCGGCTGCTGCGCTGAGAGAATTGTCGGCGTAAACGTTTATGAATCGAAATATGTGAAACGTTTCAGCATTTTCTCGAGTCCGAGGTTTATCGGCGCTTGTCCGGGCGTATGCTTGGCCGCTTGCGAAGCAGTCGATACCACATTCAAGACCGACAAGAGAGGATTCGATGACCTACACCGCTGCCGAAAACCGCTACGACTCCATCCCTTACCGCCGCGTGGGGCGCAGCGGTCTGGTATTGCCGGCGTTGTCGCTGGGCCTGTGGCACAACTTCGGCGACAGCACGCCGATCGACACCCAGCGTTCGTTGTTGCGCACGGCGTTCGATCTGGGCATCAATCACTTTGACCTGGCCAATAACTACGGCCCGCCGTACGGCAGCGCCGAGATCAACTTCGGCCGATTGCTGCGTGAAGACTTCAAGCAGTATCGCGATGAGCTGATCATCTCCAGCAAGGCTGGCTGGGACATGTGGCCCGGTCCTTACGGTCAGGGCGGCGGTTCGCGCAAATACGTGCTGGCCAGCCTGGATCAGAGCCTGCAACGGCTGGGCCTGGACTATGTGGACATTTTCTACTCGCACCGCTTTGACCCGGACACACCACTGGAAGAAACCGCCAGTGCACTGGCGACCGCTGTACAACAAGGCAAGGCGTTGTACATCGGCATCTCGTCCTATTCCGGGGTGAAAACCCGTGAGATGGCGGCGCTGTTGAAAGAGTGGAAAGTGCCGCTGCTGATTCATCAGCCGGCGTACAACCTGCTCAACCGTTGGGTGGAAAAGGACCTGCTTGAAGTCACCGACGAACTCGGCACCGGCGTGATTGCTTTCACCCCATTGGCGCAGGGCCTGTTGACCGACAAATACCTCAACGGCATTCCGAAGGATGCGCGGGTCAATCGTCCGGGGGGTGGTTCGTTGCAGTCGTCGCACCTGTCCGAAGCCAACATCGCCCATGTGCGTGGGCTCAATGAAATCGCCAGGCGTCGTGGGCAAAGTCTGGCGCAATTGGCGTTGGCCTGGACATTGCGCGACCCTCGGGTGACCTCGGCGTTGATCGGTGCTAGCCGGCCGGAGCAGATTATCGAGAACGTCGAGGCGTTGAAGAATTTGAGCTTCAGCGCGGAAGAACTGGCGGAGATTGATCGGTTCGCCCAAGAGGGAGGGATCAATCTTTGGGAAAAGCCTTCTACGGCTGAGTAACAAATTGGCGCCGGCTGATCCGGTGCCTGTTCGAACCCCATCGCGGGCAAGCCCGCTCCCACAGGTTTGACGGTGTTCACAGATTTTGTGTACGACATGGACACTGTGGGAGCGGGCTTGCCCGCGATGGGGCCATCAAAGTCAGTACAAAACTGCCTGATCACCGGAAAAACGGCACATCCCCCAACACCGTCGCCCGCTGCATCACCCGCCGCGCCGGGCGGTAGTCATCCACCGCGTAATGCTGGGTCACGCGGTTATCCCAGAACGCCACATCATCCTTCTGCCAGCGCCAGCGAATGGTAAATTCCGGCCGTGTGGCATGGGCGAACAAGAACTTCAGAACCGCTTCGCTCTCGGTGTCCGACAGTTCGTTGATCTTCGACGTGAATCCTTCATTGACGAACAGCGAGCGCCGCCCGCTCACCGGGTGTGTACGAATGACCGGGTGCGACAAGGGCGGATTCTTGCGTCGTGCCTCTTCCCACTGGGCCAGCGCTTCGGGCGTATTGCCATAACGCTCAAGCGGGAACGAACGGGTGAAATCGTGGGTGGCGGTCAGCCCTTCGAGCAAGGACTTCATCGGCGCGGACAATGCTTCATACGCCGCAATCCCACTGGCCCACAACGTGTCACCGCCAAACTCCGGCAGCAACTTGGCGCTGAGTACTGCGCCCATGGCCGGGGTCGGCAGGAAGGTCACATCGGTGTGCCAGATCGCGTTGTCGCGCACGTCGGTGACGGCAGTGTCGAGGATCAACACTTCCGGTTGTTCCGGTACGTTGGGGTAGATCGGGTGAATGTGCAGGTCGCCGAAATGGGCGGCGAATCGTGCCTGCTGCTGCGGCGTGATCGGCTGGTCGCGGAAGAACAGTACTTGATGCTTGAGCAGCGCTTGCTCGATGGCGTCGCGCTGTTCCAGGTTCAGTGGCTGGCTGATATCGACGCCGCTGATTTGCGCACCGAGGGCAGAACTGAGGGGGACGATGGTCAGGTAGCTCATGGTGGCTCTCTTCAATACGGGGCGCCGAATGTCGGCGTAGTCAGTGCGATCTCAATGCTCTAGTGAGCCTGGCCATGCCACGGCACCAGTTTGCGTTGCAGGGCGCGCAGGCCCATTTCCATGGCGAAGGCGATCAGGGCAATCACCAGAATCCCCAGCACCACCACATCGGTGACCAGGAACTGCGCGGCCGACTGCACCATGAAGCCCAAACCGCTGGTGGCGGCGATCAATTCGGCGGCGACCAGGGTCGACCAACCCACGCCCAGGCCAATGCGCACGCCGGTCAGAATATCCGGCAAGGCACTCGGCAGAATCACATGACGAATCAACTGCGCGCGGGTTGCACCCAGCGACTGCGCTGCACGCAACTTGGCTGGGTCGACAGTGCGCACACCGGTCGCGGTAGCGATGGCAATCGGGGCGAAAATCGCCAGGTAGATCAGCAAGACTTTCGACAACTCACCGATGCCGCACCAGATCACGATCAGCGGCAGATACGCCAACGGTGGAATCGGGCGGTAGAACTCGATCAGCGGATCGAGAATGCCGCGAGCGATGCGGTTGTGGCCGATGGCGATCCCCACTGGCACAGCGGTCAGCACGGCAAAGCCGAGGCCCAGGCCGATACGGCTCAGGCTCGCGCCCAAATGCTGCCATAACGTCGAATCCATGTAGCCGGAAGTCGCCAGCAGCCAGCCTTTTTGCAGTACCGCGGATGGTGGCGGCAGGAACAACGGTTCGATCATCCCCGTGGCCGTGACGGCCCACCAGAGGATCACGAGCGCCACCAGTGTCAGCACGCTGATCCAGCGGGTGCTCAAACTGCGACGAACCGGAATCACCGGCGAACTCGGTTTCACCGTCACGGCCGGAATTTCATAGCTGCTCATGCGCGCTCCTGCCGCTGGGCGGCGCTGCGTTGGGAGAATACTTTGGCGAGCACGTGTTCGCGGGTTTCGATAAAGCGCGGGTCGGATTTGATCGCCCGCGCCGACTCGCCGGCCGCATAACGTTGGCCGAAATCCAGGCTCAGGCGCTCGACGATTTGCCCAGGATTGGGGGCCAGCAGAATCAGGTCTGTCGCGAGGAAGACCGCTTCTTCAATGTCGTGGGTAATCAGGAACACCGGCTTGGCGGTACGTCGCCAGACTTGCAGCAACAGCTCCTGCATCTGTTCGCGGGTGAATGCGTCGAGAGCGCCGAAGGGCTCGTCCATGAGCAAGACGCGAGGGTCGGCGGCTAATGCGCGGGCAAGGCCGACACGCTGCTTCTGGCCGCCCGAGAGCTGCCAGATGCGACGGTTTTCGAAACCGGTAAGGTCGACCAGCGCGAGCATTTCCTTCGCGCGGGTTTCACGTTTGTCCCGAGGAACGCCCGCCAGCTCCAGACCGAAACCGACGTTGGCCAATACGTCCTGCCAAGGCAGTAACGCGTCGTCCTGAAACACCACGCCGCGTTCGGCACTCGGGCCCCTGACCGGCACGCCGTCGAGGGTAATGCGCCCGGCACTGGGCTCGACAAAACCGGCGATCAGGTTCAACAGCGAAGTCTTGCCACTGCCGGACGGGCCGAGGGCAACCAGCAACTGCTGGGGCCCCAGGCTCAGGGAAATATCCGCCAGTACCGGTTCCGGACTACCGGGGTACTGTGCGCTGATGCGCTCCAGCTGTAGCAAGGCCATTGCGGTCAGCTCCCGATCAGTTGGTGATGAACTTGGCGTTGACGTACGGTGCGTAGTCCGGCAGCACGGCTTCGACCTTGCCTTGTTCCTTGAGGAACGCGGCGGTGTCGGTGATGGCTTTGGTGGTCGGTGCGCCGAGGGTGATCACCTGGTCAGCCGCCAGCGGGTAGACGTTGCCTTGCAGCAGCAATGGAATGTCGCTGGCCTTGGCGCCGGAGAGCTTCACCAGTTTGTCGACGTTGCTTTGGTTGGCGAGCCAGGCTTTCGGGTCTTTGCGGTAGTCGGCGTAGGCGTCCAGGGTCACTTTGGCGAACGCAGTGACGATTTCCGGGTGCTTCTCGGCGAAGTCTTTGCGCACGATCCAGGCATCGAAGGTTGGTGCGCCGAACTTGGCCAGTTCGCCGGAGGTGATCAATACTTTGCCGTTTTCCTTGGCGACACCCAGGGCTGGATCCCAGACGTAGGTGGCGTCGATGTCACCGCGTTTCCACGCAGCAATGATCGCGGGTGGAGCCAGATTGAGGACGGTGACTTTCGACGGGTCGATGTTCCAGTGCTTCAACGCAGCCAACAGGCTGTAGTGGCCGGTGGAAACGAATGGCACGGCGATTTTCTTGCCGATCAGATCCTGCGGTGTCTTGATTCCGGAACCGTCACGCGCGACGAGCGCTTCGGCAGCGCCGATCTGGGTGGCGATGAGGAAGGTTTCCACCGGCACTTTGCGGGTGATCGCCGCCGTCAGGGGGCTGGAACCGAGGTAGCCGATCTGCACGTCGCCCGAGGCGATGGCGGCAATGATGTCGGCACCGTTGTCGAATTTTCGCCAGCTGATATCGGCCTTGGTGGCTTTTTCGTAGGCCCCGTCGGCTTGGGCGACTTTCGCCGGGTCAACGGTGGTCTGGTAGGCAACGGTAACGTCAGCGGCTTGGGCAAACAGACTCGCTGCAGCCAGAGTGGCGGCCGCCAGCAAGCGAAGTGGGAAGGTCAGTTTCATTGCGAAGCTCCTTATCCGGCGACCGAGTGTCGGCGTGATAAAGAGACTAAATGATCTAAGAATTCAAAAATAAATAACTTTTTCGAATTAGCTTATGAGGGGAAAACGTTAAGGGCGTCGCTGCAAATCAGCTTGATCGTTCCCACGCTTCCGCGTGGGAACGATCAAGCAGAAGTCAGCGTTTAGTTACTGATTGCCAAAATGCTCGCTTGATACGCGCCGACAAACACGTCGAAATCACCGACTTCGTTCTGTTCCAGCTCAACCTGCTGGGCCAGCGACGAACGCGCCAGTTCTTCAAACTTGGCCTGCTCATCCGCCGGCAATGGCTCGCTGCGGAAGAACTCGGCATGGGCCTGACTCTGACGCAAGGAGAACTGCGCGAAGCTTTCCTTATGCTCAGCCATCGACGCCAACACCTGGGCCGACGGTGTCAGGGACGGATCCTGGACCTTGGCCATTTGCGTATCCAGCGCCTTGCTGTGCGCATCGCCGCCATGGCTCTGATCGAGCAGTGCGGCCAGCGGAGCGATTTTTTCCAACAGCTCGCCCGCCCACTCTTTCAGGTCAACCGGCTGGCCATCCCGTTGCAGTTGCAGGCCCGGACGACGACCTTCCTTGACCACGCTGAGGAAGTTCGACGTCGCGTTGCCGCAACTGGTGTTGGTCAGCAGCGGGCTGTCGTTCAGCGCGCAATACAGCAGGAACGCATCGAGGAAACGCGACTCGGTGAGATCAATGCCCATTGGCAGGAACGGGTTGATGTCCAGGCAGCGCACTTCAACGTACTGAATGCCACGGGCCACCAGCGCCTGAATCGGCCGTTCGCCGGTGTAGGTCACGCGTTTCGGGCGGATGTTGGAGTAGTACTCGTTTTCGATCTGCAGGATGTTGGTGTTGAGCTGAACCCACTCACCGTCCTGATGCGTGCCGATCTCGACATACGGTGCATACGGTGTGGCGACCGCTTTGCGCAGACTATCGGTGTAGCTCGACAGATCGTTGTAGCACGGCGTCAAGCCGGCCTGGGCGTTGCTCTGGTAACCCAGGTCGCTCATGCGCAGGCTGGTGGCGTACGGCAGGTACAAGGTGTCCGGGTCCAGTTGTTCCAACTGGTGCGAGCGACCACGCAGGAAGCCGGCGTCCAGTGCGGGCGAGGCGCCAAACAGGTACATCAGCAGCCAGCTGTAGCGGCGGAAGTTGCGGATCAGGGCGATGTAGGCCGTTGACTGATAGTCGCGATCGTCGCCAACAAAATCTTCAACTTGCTTGAGCAGGGGCCAGAGCTTTTCCGGCAGGGAAAAGTTGTAGTGGATCCCGGCGATGCACTGCATGGTCTTGCCGTAACGCAGGGCCAGGCCCTTGCGATACACGTACTTGAGCTGCCCGATGTTGGACGTGCCGTAGTAGGCAATCGGGATGTCTTCCTCGGCCGGCAACGGGCACGGCATCGAAGGGCTCCACAGGTACTCGTTGCCGAGCTTGCTGTAGGCAAAACGGTGAATCTTGTCCAGGCTCGCCAACGTGTCCGCCGGGTCGGGCAGGGCCGGAGTGATGAACTCCAGCAGCGACTCGGAATAGTCGGTGGTGATCTGTTCGTTGGTCAGCGCGGAACCCAATTCTTCCGGGTGCGGCGTTTGCGCCAGGCGACCTTCGCCGGTCACGCGCAGGCATTCACGTTCGATGCCGTGAAGGCACTGTTCGAGCAGAGAGAGGTTAGCGCGCTCGCCAAGCAGGGCCAGGCGGCGGTTGAGAAGTTCGCTCAAGTTGGATTCCTTCACGCGTCAGTCGCCCCAATATGGGGGTGGGCAGGACGGTCTACAAGGGTGAAGTTAAAACTGGCGTTTTCGCCTGGTTTTTCGGGCTCTCAAAGCCCCTGTGGAGCCACCGGCTTCAATCCTTGAATCTGGCAGATGCACGCGAAGGAAACGCAATCCCTGTGGGAGCGGGCTTGCCCGCGAAGGCGGTGTGTCAGACGACTTGATGTTGACTGACACTCCCTTTTCGCGGGCAAGCCCGCTCCCACAGGAAACTCCGACGCTGCGGTCACAGCGCTGAAATTAACTCAAATTGATGACGACTAGCTACAGGACAGCGAACGTGCCTTGCGCTTTTGCGACCAGTTTGTCGCCCTGCATCACATCGGCTTCGACCACCAATGTGCGTCGGCCCGGGTGAATCACCCGTGCCGTGCACATCACTTCGCCGTCGGATACCGCGCGGATGTAGTTGATCTTGCACTCGATGGTCGCGCTCTGCTGGTCAAAGCCGTGGGCGCTGGAACAGGCCAGCCCCATGGCAATGTCCACCAGACTGAACAAGGCCCCGCCGTGCAGCTTGCCAGCGCGATTGCGCAACTCGGGCTCAAGCACCAGGGCGACATGCGCCACCCCGGTTTCCAGGCTGTGCAAGCGACAGCCCAGCAGCTTGAAAAAGGCACTTTCGGTGTACCCGGCGGGGATGTCCATCAGCGTTTCTTCAACTGCTTGGCGTTGGCGAACAGCGATGCCATGGCGTTGTTGCTCGGCGCGGCGGCTGTGGTTTCCTTACGCGGCGCGCTGTTCTGGGACTGGCGTGGCGCCGACCCCGGACGTGCACCGCGAGCACCGTCGATTTTCTCGCCCGGGGTGTCGCTCATGCGCATCGACAGGCCCACGCGTTTGCGCGGGATGTCGACTTCCATGACCTTCACCTTCACCACGTCACCGGCCTTCACCGCTTCGCGTGGGTCCTTGATGAACTTCTCCGAAAGCGCGGAGATGTGCACCAAGCCGTCCTGATGCACGCCGATGTCGACGAACGCACCGAAGTTGGTCACGTTGGTGACGACGCCTTCGAGGATCATCCCCAGTTGCAGGTCCTTGAGGTCTTCGACGCCTTCCTGGAACTCGGCGGTCTTGAACTCGGGACGCGGGTCGCGACCGGGTTTTTCCAGCTCTTGCAGGATGTCGGTGACCGTTGGCAGACCGAAGGTTTCGTCGGTGTACTTCTTCGGATCGAGACGCTTGAGGAAGCTGGCGTCGCCAATCAGCGAACGGATGTCACGGTCGGTTTCAGCGGCAATGCGCTGCACCAACGGATAGGCTTCCGGGTGAACGGCCGAGGAATCCAGCGGGTTGTCACCGTTCATCACGCGCAAGAAACCGGCGGCCTGTTCGAAGGTTTTCTCGCCCAGACGCGCGACTTTCTTCAATGCCACACGGGTTTTGAACGCGCCGTGTTCATCGCGATGGCTGACGATGTTCTGTGCCAGGGTCGCGTTGAGGCCGGAGATGCGGGCCAGCAGCGCCACGGAGGCGGTGTTGACGTCGACGCCCACGGCGTTCACACAGTCTTCGACAACCGCGTCCAGGCCACGCGCCAGTTTCAGTTGCGACACGTCGTGCTGGTACTGGCCGACACCGATGGATTTCGGATCGATCTTCACCAGCTCAGCCAGTGGATCCTGCAAGCGACGGGCAATCGACACCGCACCACGGATCGATACGTCCAGGTCCGGGAATTCTTTGGAAGCCAGTTCCGACGCCGAGTAAACCGATGCACCGGCCTCGGAGACCATGACTTTGGTCATCTTCATCGCTGGGTATTTCTTGATCAGCTCGGCGGCCAGCTTGTCGGTTTCACGGCTGGCGGTGCCGTTGCCGATGGCGATCAGATCGACCGAATGCTTGGCACACAGGGCGGCGAGAATCGCGAGGGTCTGATCCCACTTGTTGTGCGGCACGTGCGGGTAAACGGTGGCGTGGTCCAGCAGCTTACCGGTGGCATCGACCACGGCGACCTTGCAGCCGGTACGCAGGCCCGGGTCGAGGCCCAGTGTCGCGCGCGGGCCGGCCGGAGCCGACAGCAGCAAGTCGTGCAGGTTGTGCGCGAACACGTTGATCGCTTCGGTTTCCGCGCCGTCGCGCAGCTCGCCCAGCAGGTCAGTTTCCAGGTGAGTGTAAAGCTTGACCTTCCAGGTCCAGCGCACCACTTCGCCCAGCCATTTGTCGGCGGCGCGGTTCTGGTTCTGGATACCGAATTGCTGGCCGATCATGCCTTCACACGGGTGCATGGTGCCCGGCAGTTCGTCACCGACTTTCAGGGCCGAACTCAAAATGCCTTCGTTGCGGCCACGGAAAATTGCCAGCGCGCGGTGCGACGGCATGCTTTTCAGCGGTTCGTCGTGTTCGAAGTAGTCGCGGAACTTGGCGCCTTCCTCTTCCTTGCCAGCGATAACGCGGGCACTGAGGGTAGCCTCCTGCTTTAGGTAGCTGCGCAGTTTG
Organism: Pseudomonas sp. S2_F03; assembly: GCF_054668335.1. NCBI lineage: Bacteria > Pseudomonadati > Pseudomonadota > Gammaproteobacteria > Pseudomonadales > Pseudomonadaceae > Pseudomonas > Pseudomonas sp. S2_F03. Next base: position 3,238,710 of record NZ_CP162759.1, read on the forward strand.
TCCAGCAAACCGGCGTCTTCGGCGAAGCGCTCCATGAGGATGTACTTGGCGCCTTCGAGGGCGGCCTTCACATCGGCCACGCCTTTTTCGGCGTTGATGAAGCGTGCGGCTTCAGTGTCTGGCGTCAGGGATGGATCGTTGAACAGGCCGTCAGCCAGTTCGCCGAGGCCGGCTTCCAGGGCAATCTGGCCCTTGGTGCGGCGCTTTTGCTTGTACGGCAGGTACAAGTCTTCGAGGCGGGTCTTGGTGTCGGCGAGTTTGATATCGCGCTCAAGTGCCGGGGTCAGCTTGCCTTGCTCTTCGATGCTGGCGAGGATGCTGATGCGCCGTTCGTCGAGTTCTCGCAGGTAGCGCAGACGCTCTTCCAGATGACGCAACTGGATGTCATCGAGGCTGCCGGTCACTTCTTTCCGGTAACGGGCGATGAAGGGAACGGTAGAGCCTTCATCGAGTAGCGCGACGGCCGCTTCGACCTGTTGTGGGCGTACACCGAGTTCCTCGGCGATGCGGCTGTTGATGCTGTCCATAAAACCACCTGACAAATTGTGAAAGCAGGCTCGCAGGCGCAGAGATAGAGGCTCTGCGAGTCTGGTTGAGCGGCCTGGCCTGCGCCGCTGCCTGGATCAAAGGGCACCCCATTGACCCGTGAAATCGAACAATTACTGCGGGCGGCAGGGAAATAAATAGCGCCTGCCTGTAGTACCTGTCTGATGTTGCCTGACACAAAACGCCGCGCATTATAACCAGCGTTCGCGCGTTCCGGGGCATCGCTGGCGGGAAGGGGAATGGCCGGTTTACTGGCGGTGGAGGAAAAATCTGCTAACAATGCACACGGTGCGTATAACGGCAGCTACGCCATAATGCGCGCCGAGATCAAAGGAGCATCTAATGAGCAGCACTGCAAACACTGCTGAAGGCGAAAAAATTCTTATTGTTGACGACGATCCGGGCCTCAGCAGCCTGCTGGAGCGTTTTTTCGTCAGCAAGGGCTACCGCGCCCGCGCCGTACCCAACACCGAGCAGATGGATCGTCTGCTGTCGCGTGAAGTGTTCAACCTGGTCGTCCTCGACCTGATGCTGCCCGGCGAAGACGGCTTGACCGCCTGCCGCCGCCTGCGCGCCGCGAACAATCAGATTCCTATCATCATGCTGACCGCCAAGGGCGATGAGCTGAGTCGTATCAAGGGCCTGGAACTGGGCGCCGACGATTACCTGGCCAAGCCGTTCAACCCGGATGAGCTGATGGCCCGCGTCAAAGCGGTTCTGCGTCGTCAGTCGACACCTGTGCCGGGAGCACCGGGCAGCGAAGACGAAAGCGTGACCTTCGGTGATTACGTACTGTCGCTGGCGACCCGCGAACTCAAGCGTGGCGACGAAGTACACATGCTCACCACCGGTGAGTTTGCGGTCCTCAAGGCATTGGTGATGAACGCGCGTCAGCCACTGACCCGCGACAAGTTGATGAACCTGGCCCGTGGCCGCGAGTGGGATGCCCTGGAGCGTTCCATCGACGTGCAGATCTCCCGTCTGCGCCGGATGATCGAACCCGATCCGTCCAAGCCGCGTTACATCCAGACAGTCTGGGGCGTGGGCTACGTGTTCGTTCCGGATGGCGCCGCCACCAAGTGATCGGCGATTTGTAGGAGCGGGTCCTGCGGACGACATTGTCCGCAGACTCGCGATCCGCAATATGCGAGCATCGCTCGCTCCTGCAAGTGTGTAGCGGTTATCCATGAAAACCCCGTTTGGTTCCCCCAGAGTTTCTTCTCCCGCACCCTTTGGCTGGTGCTGATCGTCGTTCTGTTTTCCAAGGCGCTGACCCTGGTTTATCTGTTGATGAACGAAGACGTGCTGGTGGACCGGCAATACAGCCACGGTGTCGCCCTGACGCTGCGCGCCTATTGGGCCGCCGATGAAGAAAACCGCGCGAAGATCGCCGATGCCGCCACCCTGATTCGGGTGGTGGGTGCCGGTGTGCCTGAGGGTGAGCAGCACTGGCCATACAGCGAGATCTACCAGCGGCAGATGCAGGCTGAACTGGGCGCCGATACCGAAGTCCGGTTACGCATGCACTCGCCGCCGGCGCTGTGGGTCCGGGCGCCGAGCCTGGGTGATGGCTGGCTGAAAGTGCCGCTGTATCCGCATCCGTTGCGGGGGCAGAAAATCTGGAATGTGCTCGGCTGGTTCCTCGCCATTGGCTTGTTGTCCACGGCGTCGGCATGGATCTTCGTCAGTCAGCTCAACCAACCATTGAAACGTCTGGTGTATGCCGCAAGGCAACTCGGCCAGGGGCGCAGCGTGCGATTGCCCATCAGCGACACGCCCAGTGAAATGACCGAGGTGTATCGCGCCTTCAATCAGATGGCGGAAGACGTCGAGCAGGCCGGCCGGGAACGCGAGCTGATGCTGGCCGGTGTGTCCCACGACTTGCGTACGCCGTTGACCCGATTGCGTTTGTCCCTGGAGCTGATGGGTGATCGCACCGATCTGACCGACGACATGGTGCGCGACATCGAAGACATGGACGCAATCCTCGATCAGTTCCTGGCGTTTATCCGCGATGGTCGTGACGAGTCGGTGGAGGAAGTGGACCTCAGCGACCTGGTGCGCGAAGTCGCGGCACCGTACAACCAGAACGAAGAAAGAGTGCGTTTGCGCCTGGAGCCGATCCAGCCGTTTCCATTGCGCCGGGTGTCGATGAAACGCCTGTTGAACAACCTGATCGGCAATGCCTTGCATCACGCCGGCAGCGGCGTTGAGGTGGCGGCCTATGTGTCTGGCGATACTGCCGCGCCGTATGTGGTGCTGAGTGTCATGGACCGTGGGGCGGGGATTGATCCGTCGGAGCTGGAGGCGATCTTCAATCCGTTCACTCGGGGGGATCGTGCCCGGGGTGGCAAAGGGACCGGCCTGGGCCTGGCGATCGTGAAGCGGATTGCGTCGATGCACGGTGGGAATGTTGAGTTGCGTAACCGTTCCGGTGGCGGGCTGGAAGCTCGGGTACGGTTGCCGCTGGGGTTGATGTTGCCGCGGGATGCTGTCTAAGCGCCGGTATTTTTACCTGATCGTTCCCACGCTCCGCGTGGGAATGCAGCCTGGGACGCTCCGCGTCCCATTTAAAGCCGAACGCGGAGCGTCCGTTGATGCATTCCCACGCAGAGCGTGGGAACGATCAGCCTCAGCCCTTTCCTTTGGTTCGGGTCATGTTCGGCCCGCCATTCTTTTCCAGATGTTCGATGATGATCCCCGCCACGTTTTTCCCGGTGGTGGTCTCGATCCCTTCCAGTCCCGGCGACGAATTGACTTCCATCACCAGCGGCCCGTGATTGGAGCGCAGGATGTCCACGCCCGCCACCGCCAGGCCCATCACCTTCGCTGCACGCAACGCGGTCATGCGTTCTTCGGGTGTGATCTTGATCAGGCTGGCACTGCCACCTCGATGCAGGTTGGAGCGGAACTCCCCGGGCTTGGCCTGACGCTTCATTGCTGCGATCACCTTGTCGCCGACCACGAAGCAACGAATGTCGGCACCGCCGGCTTCCTTGATGTATTCCTGAACCATGATGTTCTGCTTCAGGCCCATGAACGCTTCAATCACCGACTCCGCCGCCGTTGCCGTTTCACACAACACCACACCAATGCCCTGGGTCCCTTCCAGCACCTTGATCACGAGCGGGGCGCCGTTGACCATGTCGATCAGGTCGGGAATGTCATCCGGCGAGTGAGCGAACCCGGTCACCGGCAGGCCGATGCCGCGACGTGACAGCAATTGCAACGAACGCAGCTTGTCCCGCGAACGGGCAATGGCCACCGATTCATTGAGCGGAAACACGCCCATCATTTCAAACTGGCGCAACACCGCGCAGCCATAAAACGTGACCGACGCACCGATCCGGGGGATCACCGCGTCGAACCCTTCCAGCGGCTTGCCGCGGTAGTGGATCTGCGGCTTGTGGCTGGCAATGTTCATGTAGGCGCGCAGGGTGTCGATCACCACCATTTCATGGCCACGCTCGGTACCGGCTTCAACCAGACGACGAGTGGAATACAGACGCGGGTTCCGCGACAGCACAGCGATCTTCATGCAACACCTGTGGAGGAGGTAGATACCGGGAACACCGGCTTGTCTTGTACGTACTTGATGCCCGGATTGACCACCAGCTGGCCGTGAATCAGGGCTTTGGAACCGAGCAACAGGCGATAACGCATGGATTTGCGGCAGGCGAGCGTGAACTCGACCCGCCAGACCCGATCACCGAGGGCCAGGGTGGTGCTGACCACGTATCGCTTCTGCGCGTGACCGTTGGAGCTTTTAATGGTTTTCATCGTCACCAGCGGCGCTTCGCAGCGTCGATGGCGCAACTGCACCACCGTGCCCAAGTGCGCGGTGAAGCGAACCCACTGCTCGCCATCGCGCTCGAACGGCTCGATGTCGGTGGCATGCAGGCTGGAGGTACTGGCACCGGTGTCGATTTTTGCCCGCAGGCCCGCGACTCCCAAATCCGGGAGCGCCACCCACTCGCGCAGACCGACAACGGTCAAATGGTCAAATGTCTTCAAAGTGCTCAACCGGTAGAAACCGCACGGCCCGGCAAGCGGCCGAATTCGCGGTATTCACGCAGAATAATGGTTAAAAGGCGACAGATATCTACGGCCCGGATTTCCAGCCCCTGCGAGAGGTTCTGGAATGCGTGCATTGTAATCCGAGCCGGTGGAATTCTTGGTACGACTGAAACGGTAGTACAGTTCAGCAATATTTCAGAATGAGGAAATCCCATGGCACAAAAAAACGAAGAGGACGATAAAGTCCGTCTCGATAAATGGTTGTGGGCCGCGCGTTTTTACAAAACCCGTGCCTTGGCCAAGGCTGCCATTGAAAGCGGCAAGGTGCATTGCCGGGGCGAGCGTTGCAAGCCAGGCAAGGAACCGAGAGTCGGCGATGAGTTTGTGATTCGAGCCGGTTTCGACGAGCGCACGGTGGTGGTTCAGGCGCTGTCGATCGTTCGTCGGGGCGCGCCGGAGGCCCAGACGCTGTATGCCGAAACCGAAGCCAGCATCGCCAAGCGCGAAAACGCCGCCGCCCAGCGTAAGGCTGGCGCGCTGGGTGTGAGCACCGATGGCAAACCGAGCAAGAAACAGCGACGGGATTTGTTCAAGTTTCGTGGCAGTAGCAGCGGCGACTAGCCTGAAATCCGGCCCTTTGACCGCGGCGGACTTGCAATTGGCGGGATGAGTAACCATATCGGGTCATTCCCTGACGGTACTACGAGCTGATAAATAGCCACTCGTCGAAAATCACTACCGCATCCGACCCCATGGGCCATAAAGAGGGCCTATGGCGTCAGAGGCGTTGAAACTTCATTTTGATCAATTCAGATACCCAGACTTATGACCGACCTACCGGATAACGACTTCACCCAACGCTTCATCTTCGATGACAGCGACACCCGTGGCGAGCTGGTCTCGTTGGAGCTCAGCTACGCCGAAGTCCTGGCCAAACACGCCTATCCGGAACCGGTCGCACAATTGCTCGGCGAACTGATGGCGGCTGCATCGCTGCTGGTCGGCGCGCTGAAGTTCGATGGCTTGCTGATTCTCCAGGCCCGTTCCGATGGCCCGATCCCGCTGCTGATGATCGAGTGCTCCAGCGAGCGCGATATCCGCGGCCTGGCCCGTTACGAGGCCGATCAGATTGCCCCCGATGCGACACTCGCCGATTTGATGCCAAACGGCGTGTTGGCGCTGACAGTCGACCCGACCCAGGGTCAGCGTTACCAGGGCATCGTCGACCTCGACGGCGAGACCCTGTCCGAGTGCTTCACCAACTATTTCGTCATGTCCCAACAGGTCGGCACCCGTTTCTGGCTGTACGCCGATGGCCGCCGCGCCCGTGGCCTGCTGCTGCAACAACTGCCTGCCGATCGCTTGAAAGACGAAGAAGAACGCGCCGCCAACTGGCAGCACCTCACTGCGCTGGCCACCACCCTGACCGCCGATGAATTGCTGAGCCTGGACAACGAAACCGTGCTCCATCGTCTTTACCACGAAGAGCAAGTGCGCCTCTTCGACGTGCAGAAACTGCGCTTCCGTTGCAGCTGCTCGCGCGAACGTTCGGCCAATGCCCTGGTCAGTCTGGGGATGGACGATGCGCAAAATCTGGTGGTTGAACACGGTGGCAACATCGAAATCGACTGCCAATTCTGCAACCAGCGCTACCTGTTCGATGCCGCTGACGTCACTCAATTGTTCGCGGGCGCAGGGGTCGAGACGCCGTCAGATACCCGTCACTAAAACGGTTCAGCGCAGGTAAATTCACTGGTAAGTGCCGGAATAACGCCGTTACGACAGGAGGGGCCTACTCTTTTTGGGCTTTTCTGGCATAATCCGGCCCACTTTTTTCGCGGTAGTAGTGCACGACTTTCTACTACAAAAACGTTTGGAGCACTCGGCCACTGGCCGACGGGGAACCTCATGACGCAAGCCAATAACGCCGTGTACACCGATCTGAGTGTTGATGATCTGGTTAAAGAAGCCCTGAATCGCGGTGAAGGCGAGCTTGCCGATACCGGCGCGCTGGTTGTTCGCACCGGTCACCGTACCGGCCGCTCGCCAGTCGACCGTTTCATTGTTGAAGAGCCAACCACTCAGGCTGCCATCGCCTGGGGCCCGATCAACCGCAAGTTCCCGGCCGACAAGTTCGATGCCCTGTGGGACCGCGTTGAGGCGTTCAACAATGCACAAGAGCATTTCGTTTCCCACGTTCATGTAGGTGCGGCTGCCGATCACTACCTGGCCGTGAAAATGACCACCCAGACTGCCTGGCAGAACCTGTTCGGTCGTTGCCTGTTCATCAACCCGGCCCAGTACAACCCGGCTGGTCGTGAAGAGTGGCAGGTTCTGAACGTTGCCAACTTCGAATGCGATCCAGAGCGTGACGGCACCAACTCCGATGGTTGCGTGATCCTCAACTTCGCACAGAAAAAAGTGTTGATCGCTGGCATGCGCTACGCCGGTGAAATGAAGAAAGCCATGTTCTCGGTGCAGAACTTCCTGCTGCCGGCCGCCGACGTGCTGCCAATGCACTGTGCTGCCAACATCGGCGAAGAAGGCGACGTGACCCTGTTCTTCGGTTTGTCCGGCACCGGTAAAACCACCCTGTCCGCCGACGAAAGCCGTTACCTGATCGGTGACGACGAACACGGTTGGGGCGAGGGCGTAGTGTTCAACATCGAAGGCGGTTGCTATGCCAAGTGCATCGACCTGTCCGAGAAGAACGAGCCGGTCATCTGGAAAGCCATCAAGCACGGCGCAGTCCTGGAAAACGTCGTTATCGATGACGCGAAGCACGCCGACTATGCCGACGTCAGCCTGACCCAGAACAGCCGCGCGGCCTATCCGTTGGAGCACGTTGCCAAGCGTTCCGAGAAGAACCTCGGTGGCGAGCCAAACGCTGTGATCTTCCTGACCTGCGACCTGACCGGCGTGCTGCCGCCAGTGTCGATCCTCAGCGAAGAACAAGCGGCCTACCACTTCCTGTCCGGCTACACCGCTCTGGTGGGCTCGACTGAAATGGGTTCGGGCAGCGGCATCAAGTCGACCTTCTCCACCTGCTTCGGCGCACCGTTCTTCCCGCGTCCGGCTGGCGAATACGCAGAACTGCTGATCAAGCGCATCCGCGGCTTCGGCTCCAAGGTTTACCTGGTCAACACCGGCTGGACCGGCGGTGGCTACGGCGTCGGCAAACGCTTCAACATCCCGACCACCCGTGCGGTGATCGCAGCGATCCAGAGCGGCGCGTTGATCGGTGCTGAAACCGAACACCTCGACACTATCAACCTCGACGTGCCATTGGCCGTGCCGGGCGTTGAGACTGGCCTGTTGAACCCACGTAACACCTGGGCTGAAAAGGCTGCTTACGATGAAGCTGCCAAAGCACTGGCGGGTCTGTTTGTTGAGAACTTCAAGAAGTTCGAAGTGAGCGATGCGATCAAGGCTGCCGGGCCGAAGTTGTAAGACTGGTTCTGGCGAATGAAAAAGCCGCCCTTCGGGGCGGCTTTTTTGTGGGCGCTATTCAGCTCGTCAGATTCACGAAACTGCCAATATTCCAGCTGAAACTGCGTAAAACGACCAGGATAATGGCACTTATGCGTTCGATTTGGAGCCTTCCAATTCGAGCGTATCCCACCGTTGAGCTTTGATTGCTTTGTACAGCATGCCAATGGTCAGTGGGACTTTGTCACCGCGACCTTTGGCTCGGCGCTTGAGGAACACATCAAACCCTTCCGGCTGAAAGTAGCGATAGGCGTCGTAATCTATCAAGTCGATCCCAAACTGCTCTTCCAGCGCTTCCATCAAGTGCCGCGCATCGGTGCCGTCACAACTCAGGTCGAAGTTGATCGAGGTGGTGAGGCTGATGGATTTGCGTTCAGGCAGGCCGAGTTCCTCGTGCAACAACTGCATGAGCAGGTGCATGGTGTGGTCGTCGGGGAAGTTGGGGGCGAGGTTCATGATGGCCTCCAGTTGGAGAAAAGTGGCGTTGATACGCTCAGTGCCTTCTTTCAAATAACGAGCGGTTGGGTCGGCGTCGGAGAGCTTTTGTAGCATTCGAAACCTGGTGGTGGGCCTAATCACGGCCATTGTTGTCTAGCATGCAGTACCCGTATTGCTTCTACCGTTTGTGGCAAGACCGCATAGACCATAACGTAATTTGGTGTGGCGACTATTTCATGAGTGCCATGGATTCTGCCCTTTTTATATAGCTTTGGTTGCTGGCGTGCTTGCTCTGCTTTGAATTCGAAGACTTCGTCTAAAGCAATTGCCGCGTAAGGGTTGTCCTGGCAAATGTAATTCATGATGTTGTCCCGGTCAGTCAGCGCCGAGGGGCGCCAAACAACCCGCATTAGCGCTTCCGTCGACGTATGGCATCACGTTTTGCAGCAAAGATTCGGCGTGCCTCTTCGTCACTCACGCTTGGTCGGGGATCATCAATGCTGGCCTGAACCTGCTTCCTGAACCACTCCTCATAAGCAGCGGCTTCATGAGCTTGCTTCATTGCGTCGGAACGGTCCGGGCGCGAATAGGTTTTTACTTGTAGGGGGTCATAGCCCGATGCATCGACATCGAAATGATTGATGCCTATTCCTTGCAAATAAATCACTAGCGTTTCAAGTTTTTTAAATAGGCGAATTTGTTGGCTGCGTTGCGCTGCCAGGGAATGTGCTTGTGATCCATGTTCAATCTGTACCGCCCACCCACCCTGTTTGGCTGAGATGTGAGCGGCGTTAACGGCGCCGTTTTCAACCAGTTTGACAAGCGTGCTGTGATCAATCGTTTCGGTTGTCATAAAAAGGAGCCCGTGGCTGATCAGTGGCTCACATGCTACGCAATCAATAATAGTTTGCAATCTTTTGCCTCCATTAGGGATGTAGGAATTAGTATCCTTTTTCGTGGGCAGCCAGCTCACAGTGAAGTTGGCTTCCCGGTGAAAAGGGTGTCTTAGGTTGGTGCTTTCCAGCCCATCATGCGTTGTTGGGCGACTTGCATCAGGTCGCAACCGTCCTGAGTCAGCAGGTAGAGCGCGTGAGTGATGTGCGGGATGTCTTCGACGTCGCCGTGTTTGAAGCAGATGCAGTGCAGGGTTTTGAGGAGATCACTGGAGGCTCGGATGCGCTGCATGGCAGCTTCGAGGATGTCCTGGGGGTTGGCCTGTGTGTCGATGATCAGGGGCGGGGAGTCGGTGAGATTGGTTTGCAGCGGGCGGTAGCGATCAAAAAGAGGATTTAACGTTGTCACTGATGAACACCTGTATTTAATTGGAAATGTGAACTCTCTTTGTCGGGTGACCAAGCCCGAGCCGCTGATTTGGCAGCGACGGTCACGACTATAGGTGTGAGCCGCCAGGCAGCGAAAGGCGACAAGGGATCTGTCGTTGTAGGACCGGGATGAAGCTTTGATAGGGCGCTGCCTACAGACTTATCCCCAGCCGAAATATCTATCGTTTAGAGCCATCAGGCCTTCCGCGTTATCGTCCATTGCGGGCAAGCCCGGCTCCTACAGGGATTTTCATCCGGGCATCAACCAGCGCTAATTCTCGGTAGGCGCTGGTGGGCGATGTCCAACAGTTCGTTGCCGTCCTGAGTCAGCAGGTACAACGCGTTGACGATGTTGGGGATGTCGGCTGTATCGGCGTGTTTGAAGCATAGGCAATAGAGGGTTTCGAGCAGGCCGGTGGCGGCGCGGATGCGTTGTCGGGCGGCGTCGAGAATTTCGTGAGGATCTGCGTCGGTGTCGATGACCAGCACCGGTGTTTCGCTGTAGTTGGATTTGAGTGGGCGATAGCGGTCTTGCATGAGGTCCGTCCTGTTTTCAGCGGCGCGGCAAACTATAGGGGCGCGCATCAGGGGGTCGCAATACCGCGCAAATGGACAGGTTTTGTAGGGGGTTTACCGTCGATGTCGTCTTTTGCCTACGCGCGCGCCAGAATCCGTAGGACGATTCGAAAACGCCTGCGTTTCGCTTAAAGCGAGTCAGGCATGCGATGCCTTAGCCCCTTCGCCTGCTGGTGATCCTTTGAAGCTGTATCATCCCGTATCGTTTTGGCCCCCGACCTTTTGTCGACTCGCTGCGTTTGCCGGCTAGGCTTTGGGCTTCGCAGCGGTCAACGGAGTGACAGCTTATGCACAACACCCTGGAACAGGTTTTCGGTTATCCACAGTTTCGTCCTGGCCAGGAGGCGGCAGTCAGCGCGGTCTTGGCCGGGCGCTCGGCGGCGGCGATTTTCCCGACAGGTTCGGGCAAATCCCTTTGCTACCAATTACCCGCCGTGCTGCTGCCACACCTGACGCTGGTGGTCTCGCCATTGCTGGCGCTGATGCAGGATCAACTGGCGTTCCTGCAACGCCACGGTATTGCCGCGGGCAGCATCGACTCGGCGCAGAGCCGTGATGACGCCAGTGATGTGATGGCGCGGGCCAAGTCTGGCGAGCTGAAGATCTTGATGATTTCAGTGGAGCGGCTGAAGAACGAGCGCTTCCGTAACTTTTTGCAGCAAGTGCCCATCTCGCTACTGGTGGTGGACGAGGCGCATTGTATTTCCGAGTGGGGCCACAACTTCCGCCCCGACTACCTCAAGCTCCCGGACTACCAGCGCCAGTTCAATATTCCACAGGCGCTGCTGCTGACCGCGACCGCGACGCCCAAGGTCATCGCCGACATGGAGGCCAAGTTTGCCATCGCACCGGAAGACGTAGTGACCACGGGTTTCTATCGACCCAACCTCAACTTATTGGTAGAGCCCGTGCGTGGTCAGGACAAACGCCGACGGCTGGTCGAATGGATGAACGAGCGCCCCAATCAGCCAAGCATCGTCTACGTCACCCTGCAAAAAACCGCTGAGCATATTGCTGAACATTTGAGCCGCAACGGCATTCAGGCCGAGGCGTATCACGCCGGTTTGCCCCACGAACAACGCGAAGCCATTCAAAAACGCTTCATGGGCGGGCAGTCCAATTGCATCGTCGCCACCATCGCGTTTGGCATGGGCATCGACAAGAGTGACATCCGCAATGTGGTGCATTTCGACCTGCCCAAATCCATCGAAAACTACAGCCAGGAAATCGGCCGTGCCGGACGTGACGGGCAGCCGTCCGATTGTCTGGTGCTAGCCAACCGCGACAGCCTCAACGTGCTGGAAAACTTCGTCTACGGCGATACGCCGGAACTGGACGGCATTCGCTGCGTACTCGACGAGTTGCAAGCGTCCGCCCCCGAAGGTCAATGGGAGTTTTTAATCGGCCCGCTGGCGGACCAGAGCAACATCCGGCAATTACCGCTCAAGACCTTGCTGGTGCAACTGGAACTGCGCGGATTGATTGCCCCGCGTTACGCCTATTACGCCGAATACCGCTTCAAATACTTGCAGGAACCCGAGGCCCTGTTAGCCCGTTTTGAGGGTGAGCGAAGGGACTTTGTCGCGGCAATCATCCAGACCTCCAGTCGCGCACGGACTTGGGCGACGGTGAATTTCGATGCGCTGTACGAGCAGCACCAGGCCGAGCGCAATCGGGTGGTCAAGGCACTGGATTACTTCCAGGAAAAGGGTTGGGTCGAACTCGAAAGCAAGCAGATGACCGAGGTCTACAGCCTGCTGCAATCGGAAGTTGATTCTCAGGCCTTGAGTGTCGAGTTACATGCCTACCTCACTCAACACGAGCGAACCGAGATCGCTCGGATTCACGCCATGCTTGATCTGTTTGCCACTGACCAGTGCCTGGGTTATCGCCTGGCCGAGTATTTCGGTGATGAAAACGCGCCTCGGCAGTGCGGGCATTGTTCGGTCTGTCACGGGCACGTAGCCCGGCTGCCAGCACCGCCGGAGTTGCCGGCACTTGTGGATAAAAGTTTCGAAGCACTGTGCGGTGATTTTATCCACAGGCACGAGCAGCACACCGGCAATGCACCGTCGGCCGAGCGCGCCACGCGGTTTCTGTGCGGCATCAGCGTACCGCTGTTTACCAAGCTCAAGGTGCGGGCAATTGCGGGGTTCGCGGCGCTGGAGAATTATCCCTATGCCGACGTGCGGGAGTGGGCCGAGGCGCATCTCCCGGGGTAGATCCATCCGCTGAATGTTGCTCATCACAGGAATAAATTTCAAAAATGCAGGGCGTCTGACTATGGTGAGGGCTGTCTTTGGATCGCCAACAAGAGAGCAAATCATGAGCCAGACGCCATTCAATATTCAGCGTGCCGCCGTCATCGGTGCAGGCACCATGGGCCGTGGCATTGTCATGTGTCTGGCCAATGCCGGGGTGCCGGTGCAGTGGGTGGATAACAATCCGCAGATGCTTGAACAGGCGCTGGCCACCGTCGCGGACACCTACGCCCATAACGTGCGTCAGGGCCGCATCGATCAGGCGGAGGCGGATGCGCGCCTCGCACGGGTAACGGCGGCTGCCGATTACGCATCGATTCGTGATGTTGATCTGGTGATTGAAGCGGTCTACGAAAACCTGGAATTGAAGCAGAAAATTTTCCGGGAACTGGACGGCCTGCTCAAGCCCGAAGCGATCCTGGCCAGCAACACCTCGGCCCTGGACATCGACGCCATTGCCGCCGCCACTCGCCGTCCGCAACAGGTCCTGGGGCTGCACTTCTTCAGCCCGGCGCACATCATGAAACTGCTGGAAATCGTCCGTGGCGCCCAGACTGCGCCGGCGGTACTCGATGCCGCGCTGGTGCTGGGCAAGCGCATGGGCAAGGTCAGCGTGGTGGCGGGCAATTGTGACGGATTCATTGGCAACCGCATGCTCAATACCTACGTGCTCGAAGCGCGCAAGATGCTGCTGGAGGGGGCCTATCCCTACCAGGTGGATGCGGCGCTGCAAGGTTTCGGTTTTGCCATGGGACCGTTCCGCATGTACGACGTGGTCGGGGTCGACCTGGGGTGGCGTGCGCGGGAATTGGCCGGCACCGGGCAGGATGCGCCAGAGGTTCAAGTGGATAACCGACTGTGTGAACTCGGGCGCTTCGGTCAGAAAAGTGGCAACGGCTATTACCACTACGAACCGGGCAGTCGCCAGGCTGAGCACGATGTAGAGGTAGATGCGCTGGTATTGAAGGTCAGCGAAGGCTTGGGCTTCCTGCGCCGCGAAATCAGCCCTGAAGAGGTTCTGGAGCGTTGCTTGCTGGCACTGGTCAACGAAGGCGCGAAGATCCTTGAGGAAGGCATTGCCGGGTCGGCACACGACATCGATCTGGTGTACCTCAACGGCTATGGTTTCCCGGCGAACAAGGGCGGGCCGATGGCCTGGGCGGATCAGCAAGGATTGGCGGACATCCACCAACGCTTGATGGCATTGGAAACCCGGCAAGGCGATCACTGGCAGCCAGCGCGGCTGATTGGCGAGTTGGCGGCGGTGGGTAAAGGATTCGCGGATCGGTAGACTTCAATACCGGTGATCGTTCCCATGCTTTGCATGGGAACGCCTCCTTGGACGCGCTGCGTCCACTGTGACGCCAAGCGTCACGGGCTGCATTCCCACGCAGAGCGTGGGAACGATCTTTCAAGACGAGAGCCTCCCATGAACCAACGCACCGACTACCCGCACTTCCAGCCCATCACCACCCGCTGGCACGACAATGACGCCTACGGTCACGTCAACAACGTCACCTACTACAGCTTCTTCGACACGGCGGTGAACACCTACCTGATCGAAGTCGGCGGCCTGGATATCCATGACGGCGAGGTGGTGGGTTTTGTCGTGAGTTCGGCTTGCGATTACTTTGCTTCCATCGCGTTTCCGGACCGGATCGAGATCGGTCTGCGAGTCGGCAAGCTGGGCAACAGTTCGGTGCAATATGAATTGGCCGTGTTCAAGCAAGGGGAAGAGGAAGCCTGCGCGGCGGGGCGCTTCGTGCATGTGTTTGTAGATCGCCTGTCGAATCAGCCTGTGTCGATTCCGGCCGGATTGCGTGGGGCGCTGGAGCGTTTGGTGGTTTAGACCGGGCAAAAAAAATCGCAGCCCGAGGGCTGCGATTTTTTGACGTACCGGCTAGCGAGGCGACTGAAGTCTCAATCGCGGTCGCGGTAGTACTTGTGGTGCTTGCGATGACCGTAGTGGTGGCCACGATCGTGGTGACCGTCACGGTAGTAGCCACGATCACCGCGATAGGAGCGATTATCGTTGTCGCCCTCATCATCGTATTTGTTGCCCATGTAGTTACCCAGCGCGCCACCGGCGCCGCCGCCTGCTGCGGAGCCGATCAGGCTGCCGGTGGTGCCGCCCATGCTGCGGCCGACCACGTTACCGCCTGCTGCGCCCAGTGCGCCGCCGATAGCGGCTTCGCCACGGCTGTGTTTGTTTGCGCCAACTGCGCTACCACCCGCGCCGCCCAGGGCCGCGCCGATGGTGGAACCTGTATTGCCGCCTAACGATTGACCGACGACCGAGCCAAGAACCCCGCCCAATGCGCCGCCCACACCTGCTTCGGTGGTGCCGCCAGCAGAAGCAATGCCACTGACCAAGCCAAGGGACAACAAGAGAATCGAGGAGAACTTCATGGGGGAACCTCAAGGGGATGACGGCGCGATCCTGAGGCTGTGTCAGGGGTGTGACAATCGAAATCCGACGAGTAACACGACTTCAGCACATTTTGATAAGTTACTGTTTTATAGACGGAACTTAACGGTTTTTCGCCGGTCTTTAGTTACTTCGGACAGGCCGTTTCTATACAGAAACGGCCTTTTTTGTGGGCGATTGGAAAGTTGTTCGTCGCGAAGAGTGATCGTTCCCACGCTCTGCGTGGGAACGCCTCAATGGACGCATTGGGACGCGGAGCGTCCTGGGCTGCATCCCCACGCAGAGCGTGGGAACGATCAGGGGTTGGACGTCAGGCCGACCTGGCCATGATCAATCCGGTTTCACTCGCTGCTTCCAAACGGATCGCCACAAACTTCGACGTCGGCGTATGGCTGCCATCCCCGGTGCTTTCCAGTGGCACCAGCGGATTCACTTCCGGGTAGTAAGCCGCCGCTTGCCCCGCCGGAATATCAAACGCCAGCAGGGTGAAGCCCTTGACGCGGCGCTCACGTCCGTCATCCCAGATCGAAACGATATCGGCCTTCTGCCCCGGTTTGAAACCCAGGCGAATGATGTCGGCTTCGTTCACAAACAGCACATCGCGCTGACCTTTCACTCCACGGTAACGGTCGTTGAGACCATAAATCGTGGTGTTGTACTGATCATGTGAACGCATCGATTGCATGATCAAGTCAGGCAACACGCCCGTCGCACGCGTACGTTCGTGCACAAGGTCTTTGGGCAGCGTATTGGGACGGAAATTGGCCCGGCCCGACGGGGTATTCCACTTGCGCGCGCCGGCGCTGTTGCCAAGGTAGAAACCGCCCGGGTTCTTGACCTTCTCATTGAAATCGCGAAAGCCCGGAATGGTGTCGGCGATCAGGTCGCGAATGCGCCCGTAATCAGCCACCAGCCAGTTCCAGTCCACCGGTTTGCTGCCCAGGGTCGCGGCGGCGATACCGGCGATAATCGACGGCTCCGAACGCATCTGATCGGACAATCGCTGCAACTGGCCGTTGGAGGCGTGGACCATACTGAACGAGTCTTCCACGGTCACCGCTTGCGGGCCTTCAGTCTGGATGTCGATGTCGGTACGGCCCAGGCACGGCAGGATCAGCGCGTCTTTGCCGTGGGCCAAATGGCTGCGGTTGAGCTTGGTGCTGATTTGCACGGTCAGGTCGCAATTGCTCAGGGCCTTGAAGGTGCGCGGGCTGTCCGGGGTGGCTTGGGCGAAATTGCCGCCCAGGCCAATGAATACTTTGGAGCGGCTTTCAGCCATGGCGTGAATCGCTTCGACCACGTTGTGGCCGTTGTGGCGTGGCACTTTGAACTGGAAGCGACGCTCCAGCGAGTCAAGGAACGCCACTGGCGGACGTTCGTTGATGCCCATGGTCCGGTCGCCCTGCACGTTGCTGTGACCACGTACCGGGCACAGGCCGGCGCCCGGTCGGCCGATGTTGCCACGCAGCAGCATCAGGTTGGCGATTTCCTGGATGGTCGCCACCGAATGGCGGTGCTGGGTGATGCCCATCGCCCAGCACATGATCACGTTCTTGCCTTTGGCGTACATGCGCGCCGCTTGCTCGATCTCCACCAGGGTCAGGCCGGACTGCTCGACGATCTGCTCCCATGACGTATCGTCGACGATGCCCAGGTACTCCAGCACGTTGGCGCTGTGTTCATTGAGGAAGTCGTGGTCGAACACGGCCGGCTCACCGGCCTTCTGTGCGTCGCGCTCCCATTGCAGCAGGAACTTCGCCATGCCGCGCATCAGCGCCATGTCGCCGCCAAGCGCTGGGCGCAAGTAGGCGGTGTTGGTGGGCTTGTCGCCGTTGGTGAGCATTTCGATCGGGTGCTGTGGATGCTGGAAGCGTTCCAGGCCACGCTCTTTGAGCGGGTTGATGCACACCACTTGAGCGCCGCGTTTCACCGCTTCACGCAGTGGTTCGAGCATCCGTGGATGGTTGGTGCCGGGGTTCTGGCCCCAGACGAAAATCGCGTCGGCGTGCTCGAAGTCATCGAAGGTCACGGTGCCTTTGCCGACGCCGACACTTTGCGCCAGCGCCACGCCGCTGGCCTCGTGGCACATGTTCGAGCAGTCCGGGAAGTTGTTGGTCCCGTAGGCGCGCACGAACAGCTGATACAAGTAAGCCGCTTCGTTGCTGGCCCGGCCCGAGGTGTAAAACTCGGCCTGATCCGGGCTCGACAGGCCCTTCAAATGTTTGGCGATCAGCGCAAAGGCGCCCTCCCAGCTGATCGGTTTGTAGCGATCGGTCTGGGCGTCATAAACCATAGGCTCAGTCAGACGACCCTGATATTCGAGCCAATAGTCGCTCTGCTCCAGCAAGGACGTAACGCTGTGCTTGGCGAAAAACGCACCGTCCACCCGGCGTTTGGTCGCTTCCCAGTTCACCGCTTTGGCGCCGTTCTCGCAGAACATCACCATGCCCTTTTCCGGAGAATCGCCCCAGGCGCAACCTGGGCAGTCGAAGCCACCGTTCTGGTTGGTCTTGAGCATGATGCGCAGGTTTTTCAGTGCGTTATCGCTGGTCAACCAGGCCTGGGCCACGCTGATCAGTGCACCCCAGCCGCCGGCCGGTCCTTTGTAGGGCTTGTAGCGAGGGACGGGTGTCTGATCGGCTTGACGGTGTTGACTCACGCTTGGTTCTCCATCGCAGGGCTGTAAACCCGCGGCGCACTTTTTGCGGCAGGTGGATGAGATTGAGGTGGTGACGACGGGCCCATTGCACGGCGAGGCCCGTGGGCGACGACAGGCTGACGAGGGTCTGGATACCGGCGCGCAATACTTTCTGGATCAGTTCGAGGCTGCACCGACTAGTGACAATCGCCAGGCCGCCGGTGGTCGGGATCTTCTGGCGGATCAACCCGCCAATCAGTTTGTCGAGGGCGTTGTGCCGACCGATGTCTTCACGGCCCATCAGCAATTCGCCCTGACCGTTCATGAACACCGCCGCGTGCACTGCGCCGCAATGCTGGCCCAACGGCTGGAAGGCGCCGATGCGTTGGCGCAGGCCATCGAGCCATTCGGCAGGCGGCAGCGGTGCGCCGGGTAACACCTTGAGATCCGGCAACGCCTGTTCCACGGCTTCCACGCCGCAGAGCCCGCAACCGCTGGTGCCGGCCAATTGCCTACGCTGTTGCTTGAGGTTCCAGAAGGCGCGGTTGGCAATGGTCACTTGCGCGTACTGCGCCGAGCCCGAGCCGCTGAGTTGCAGGTCGTAAATGTCGTTGGCGTCTTCGATGATGCCGCTGCCGAGGCTGAAGCCGACAATAAAGTCTTCAAGGTCCGTCGGTGTTACCAGCATTACGGCTTGGCTGATGCCGTTGTAGGCGATCGCCAACGCGACTTCTTCAGCCAGCGCGGTGCTGGCCGATTCGGTGTATTGAAGGTCGCAAAAACTGTACTTCTGGCTAGCGTCTGGCGCGGGCGTGTCGAGGGCAGGCGCCGCGCAAGTAGGGCGCTTGGCGTTCATGAGGTATCACCGACGTTTTAGTCAGCTTTAAGCCTAGGCGTGTCAACTTGTCGCGTCTAATCGCTATTACTGATCTGCCGATAGATGCCGTCGATCAAGAAGCTATTGGTGATTTCTGATAGAGCGCGAAACAGGCTTCCGCCAACGCCGAACGCGGCGCACTTCGACGCATGATCAGCCCCAGCCGGGCGAGGGTCTGCGCGTTTTCGATCGGTTGCAGGCGCAGGTGATCGGTGAGGTTCTCCAGCCCGCCGTCCAGCGGCATCACCGCGCAGCACATGCCACCGTGTACCGCTTGCAGCAATTGATGGACTGCATCGGTTTGCAGCAACGGCTGGGGCGTCAGGCCACGGCTGTGGAAGTTGTGGTCGATGGATTGGCGAAAGTGCATGCCGCTGGTGAGCATGCCCAGCGGCAGTTCGATCAACGATTCCCAGCTCAACGGCGCCTCGCCGAAATTGAAGAAGCGCTGGTCGTAGAGCAGACCCATACGGGTTTCGCTGAAGGCCAGCGAATCGAAGCGCTCGTTGTCCAGACGCTCCAGATAGGACACGCCGAGGTCGAGGCGGTTGTTCGCCAGCTGTTCGAGGATTTGCTCGGAACTCAACGCCGAGAGTTCGAAGCGCAGGTTCGGGTGTTCGGCGTGCAAGCGTTGCATCAAGGGCAACGGATCGAAACTCGACAACGGCACCACGCCCAACCGCAATGTGCCGACCAGGTTGCCACGACAGGCCGCGGCTTCAGCCTGCAAACCGTCGTAAGCCGCCAGCACTGTGCGCGCCCAGGCCAGCACGCGCTCGCCGGGGGCGGTAAACCCTTCGAAACGCTGACCGCGATTGACCAGCGGCAATTCAAGCTCTTCTTCGAGGCTGCGCAGGCGCATGGACAAGGTTGGCTGGGTGATGTGACAACGCGCGGCGGCCTGGCCGAAGTGCCGGGTTTCGTCGAGGGCGATGAGGAATTTCAGCTGCTTGATGTCCATCTTCGCTCCAGGGCGCGGTGAAGGCGCGATTCTAGCGCTTGCGCCGGATCGACGTCATTGGTCGGGTTGGAACCGGGGATGACAGGCCTGGTCTAGTCTTTTGCGTCTGGAACTTTAAACCCAAGGAGAGTGCACCATGAGTCTTTTGAGCTTTGTGAAGGAAGCAGGCGAAAAATTGCTGGATCTGTTGACCCCCGGCAACGCCAATGCCAGTGAGCAGTTGAAGGATCACATCAGCAAGGTCGGTCTGGGTAACCCGAATGTGCAGGCGACGGTCGACGGCGACAAGGTGACCGTGACGGGTGAAGTTGGCAGTCAGGAAGAGAAGGAAAAGATTCTGCTGGCGGTGGGCAATATTGCCGGTGTCGGCAGTGTGGATGACCAGATCACGGTGACCGGGCCGGTGGTGGCCGCGGCGGTATTTGTCACGGTTGTGAAGGGCGACACCCTCAGCGCGATTTCCAAGCGCGTGTATGGCGACGCCAACAAGTACAACAAAATCTTCGATGCCAACAAACCGATGCTGTCGCACCCGGACAAGATTTATCCGGGGCAGTCGTTGCGGATTCCTGAGTAAGGTTCAAGACCGTGTGATGGCCATCGCAGGCAAGCCATGCTCCTACAGGTTTTGTGTTGTTCGCGTGGAGTGCATACGACGCAAAACCTGTAGGAGCATGGCTTGCCCGCGATGCAGGCGGCGCGGTCTAGAGCCCTGCAATCAAATCCCGATAATCCCCCAGCGCCGCAAACTCCGCCGTGTCCTTGGGCCCTTTTCGACTGTCCGGCTCACTCACCGCCAACAGATGTGCCACGCCAAAATGGCGCGCGCTGCGCAGGATAGGCAGCGTGTCATCGATAAACAGACTGCGCGCCGGATCAAAGCCGATGTCGGCCTGTAACGCCTCCCAGAACTGTGGATTTTCCTTGGGAAAACCGTAATCGTGAGAACTGATCAAACGCTCGAAGTACGGCGCCAGTTCAATCCTTTCCAGCTTCAATGACAGCGAGTCGCGGTGCGCATTGGTGATCATCACCACGCGCTTGCCGGCCTGTTTGATCGCTGCCAGGAAGGTATCCGCGTCGGGGCGCAGGGCGATCAGGTGGGCGGTTTCCAGTTTCAGTTCGCGCACTGGCAACTTCAGTTCGGCGCTCCAGAAATCCAGGCAATACCACTGCAACTGACCGGCATTGCGCTCGAACAGCGGCTGCAACTCCAACTCGGCCATCGCTCGGCTCACTCCGTGCAATTCGGCGTAGCGCTGGGGCAAGTGCTCCATCCAGAAATGGTTGTCGTAGTGCAGGTCCAGCAGCGTACCGTCCATGTCCAGCAGAACGGTATCGATGTCGAGCCAGGGCAGCAGGGGCATTAAAAAATCTCCAGCGGTAAAAAAGATATCCGAGGTCAACAATCAGGATAGGCCGGGTATAGTAACGCGTTCACGCCAAGGAGCTTTTCATGCGCCAGAAACCCACCGTACTCGCCCGCGAGATCGTTGCCACCAGCCGTTTGTTCTGTGTCGAAGAGCTGAAACTGCGCTTTTCCAATGGCGTGGAGCGCACGTACGAGCGTTTGGTCGGCAAGGGCGCGGGGTATGGCGCGGTCATGATCGTGGCCATGCTCGATGCCGATCATGCGGTACTGGTCGAGGAATACTGCGGCGGTACGGATGAATATGAGCTGTCCTTGCCTAAAGGCCTGATCGAGCCGGGCGAAGACGTGCTGGCGGCGGCCGAGCGGGAACTCAAGGAAGAAGCCGGCTATGGCGCACGGCAGTTGGAGCACCTGACCGAGTTGTCGTTGTCACCCGGTTACATGAGCCAAAAAATTCAGGTGGTGCTGGCCACTGACTTGTACGAGGAAAGCCTTGAGGGCGACGAGCCTGAGCCGATGGGCGTGGACAAGATCAATCTGCATGAACTGTCTGCCCTGGCGCAGAACCCGCGCTTCACCGAGGGCCGTGCCTTGGCGGCGCTGTATCTGGCCCGTGATCTGCTGACTCAGCGAGGGGTGTTTCTGCCATGAATTTTCCGCATCCATTGATGGCGCAGGTGGTTGAACTGGCCTTGAAGGCGGGCGAAGCGATTCTGCCGTTCTGGCGCACCGGCACAACCGTGACGGCCAAGGCTGACGATTCGCCAGTGACCGCTGCCGATCTGGCGGCTCATCATTTGATTCTGGCCGGGTTGACTGCACTGGACCCCAGTATTCCTGTGCTGTCCGAAGAAGACGCCAACATCGCGCAAAGCGTGCGCGCCGGTTGGCAGCGCTGGTGGCTGGTGGACCCGTTGGACGGCACCAAGGAATTCATTTCCGGCAGTGAAGAGTTCACCGTCAACATCGCGCTGATCGAGCACGGGCGTGTGGTGTTTGGCGTGGTGTCGATGCCGACCAACGGACGTTTCTACGTCGGGGGAGCAGGTTTGGGGGCCTGGCGCGGCGACAAGGGCGGTGAGCCATTGCCGATCCAGGTCCGCGAAGTGCCTGCGGCGGGCGAGGCGTTTACCGTAGTCGCCAGTCGTCGGCATTCCAGCCCGGAACAAGAGCGCTTGCTGGCCGGGTTGAGCGAGAGTCTGGGTGAGTTGCAACTGGCCAATATCGGCAGTTCGCTGAAGTTCTGCCTGTTGGCGGAAGGGGCGGCAGATTGTTATCCGCGTCTGGCGCCGACGTCGCAGTGGGACACGGCAGCTGCGCAAGGCGTGTTGGAAGGCGCGGGCGGCGAGGTGCTGGATTTGAGCGGTGCGCCGTTTTGCTATCCGGCGCGCGAGTCGTTGTTGAATGAGTTCTTTTTGGCGCTGCCGGCCAAGGCTGCCTGGCGCGAAAAACTGCTGGCGTTGGCGCGGGCATAAAGATCAAAAAAACGCAGCCTCGTTTCACTCGACAGCTCCTACAAGGGGCGCGCGGTCTTCTGTAGGAGCTGTCGAGTGAAACGAGGCTGCGAATTTTTGCGTCAACGGTGAAGCACGTACTGCCCGGTAAACGTCACCGCATCGTCATCACTGTCGACATTCACAATCCGCGAATGCAACGTCAACCGCGCTCGCCCATAGCGCTGATACATCACCAAAAACTTCTTCCACACCGCCGCACTCGGCGCCTGACAAATCGCCGTCGCGTCCATGGTCACCGGCAGTGGATAGCTGATCTGCCCTTCGTGAATCACGATGTGCCCGTCTTTGATCCCCTCTTCACGCAAGCGCAAATGCAGCCAGCCCCAACCCGCCAGCACCGCCCCGCAATAGAGACTGCCGCCGAACATGGTGCTTTTGTGGTTGACGTTGGCTTCCAGCGGCAAGTACAGGCGCAATTGCTGGTCGTGCCAGTCGAGCACTTTGATACCCATGGCCTGCGTCAAGGGGATGTCGTGATGGAGAATGGATTCCAGGTGACGACTGTCGCGGTTCATGCATGGGCCTCTTGTCTGAAGGTGTTGATTAACGGTCGCTCAATCGAGATCGTCGGTCGGGCCGCTGGCGAAGATCAGCCCATGTTTGCGCAGCTTGTCGTGCAAGGTTTTACGCGGGATGCCCAGCGCTTCGGCAAGGCTGCGCACGGAGCTGTGTGAGCGCGCCAGTTCGGCGGCGATCAGGCTCTTTTCGAAGTTTTCCACTTGCTCGCTCAAGCCGCCGCTGACCACATCAACCATCGTGTTGGGGCCGCCGCCGGGCGTGTTGTTGTCCAGCGCCAGTTCGAGGCCCAAGGCAAAGCGTTCGGCGGCATTTTGCAGCTCGCGAACGTTGCCGGGCCAGGTGTGGCGCAGCAACAGGGCGCGATGCCCCGGTTGCAATTCATGGGAGGGTAAACCGTGGCGGGCGCTGGCTTCATCGGCGAAATGCTGGAACAACATCAACGCGTCTTCGCCACGTTCGCGCAGCGGCGGAATGCGCAGCGGTGCGACGTTCAGGCGGTAATACAAGTCGGCGCGAAAGCGTCCTTGATCGGCGGATTGGCGCAGGTCTTCCTTGGTCGCGGCGATGATGCGGATGTCCAGCGGGATCAATTGATTGCCACCCAAGCGCTCGACGACGCGCTCCTGTAGCAATCGCAGCAATTTCACCTGCACATCCAGGCTCATGCTTTCGATTTCATCGAGGAACAACGTGCCGCCGTTGGCGAACTCGAACTTGCCGATGCGACGCTTTTGCGCGCCGGTGAACGCTCCGGGCTCGTGGCCGAACAACTCGCTTTCCACCACCGACTCGGCCAGCGCACCGGCATTGATCGCCACGAACGGGCCATTACGACGGTTCGACAAATCGTGCAGCGCCCGCGCCACGACTTCTTTGCCGGCACCGGTTTCACCCAGAATCAACACATCAGCCTTGGTCGCGGCCAGCGCGCCAATCTGTTCGCGCAGACGCAACATCGGCGCCGATTGCCCGACCAGCCGGGTGCTCAATTCATTGCGATCGCTCAAGGCCAGACGCAAGCTGCGGTTATCCAGCACCAACCGACGCAACGCCAAGGCGCGACGCACACTGTCGAGCAAGGCATCGCTGGCGAAGGGTTTTTCCAGGAAGTCATAAGCCCCGGCGCGCATGGCTTGCACCGCCAGCGGTACATCGCCGTGGCCGGTGATCAGCAGCACGGGCAGCTCCGGGTCCTGGGCATGCAGTTCGGTCAGCAGTTCGAGGCCGTCCATGCCCGGCATGCGAATGTCACTGACCACCACGCCCGGCCAGTCGCGCTCCAATTGCACGGCCAGGCCCTTGGCCTCGGCCAGCGGCAGGATTTTCAGGCCGGCGAGGTCCAGGGTCTGGCTCAGGGCCTGACGCAGGTGGGGATCGTCGTCGATCAACACGACCTGGATGCGGTTGTCGATGGTCATGCACTTCGGTCCTCGGACGGTTGCAGGCTCACACCCGGTGCGCCAGCGCGTAGCTTCAAAGTAATCAGGGCGCCGCCTTCCTTGTGGTTGGCGAACGACAGTTCACCCCCGAAGGCACGCATCAGAGTTTCACAAATCGCCAGCCCCAGCCCAAGCCCTTGTGTGCGAGTCTTGGTGGTGTAGAAAGGCTCGCTGGCGCGACCCAGGGCTTCCATGCAAAAGCCGGGGCCGTTGTCGCGAATGTACAGATGGACGCCGTCGGCGGTGGATTGGGCACTCAACCAGAGTTTACGCGGTGGACCTTTTTCGGTCAGCGCGTCCAGAGCGTTGGCCAACAGGTTACCGAGCACCTGGCGCAGACGGGTTTCCCCGGCCTCGACCCACAGCGTGGCGGCCGGCAAATCGCGGATAAGCTCGACTTCCATGCTGCGGCGGCGCTTGGCCAGCAACGCCAGCGCATCATCCAGCGCCGGTTGCAGAGCGACACTTTCCGGCGCGTGACGATCACGCCGGGCAAAGGCGCGCAGGTGAGCGATGATCGAGGCCATGCGCCCGGTCAGTTCGCTGATCAGTTTGAGATTGCCGCGCGCATCGTCGGTGCGTTGATGATCGAGCAGCACTTCGGCGTTTTCCGCGTAGCTGCGAATCGCCGCCAGTGGCTGATTGAGTTCGTGGCTGATGCTCGCCGACATCGTTCCCAATGCCGACAATTTACCGGCCTGGACCAGATCATCCTGCGCGCGCACCAGTTCCTGCTGGGCGTGTTCGCGCTCCAGCACTTCCTGTTTCAAACGCCGGTTGAGACCTTCGAGGTCGCTGGTGCGTTCGGCGACCCGGCCTTCCAGTTCGCGACGGGCCTTGGCTTCGAAGGCGATCCGTTCGAGGTAATGGCGGCGGCGCTGCATCATCAGCCCAAGCAGCAGCATCAACACCAACAGCGTGGCGCCTCCGATGGCGACCACCGTACGCACCGGTCGGTCGATCAAGGTGCGCGGGGCGAGGATGCTGACGTTCCAGCCGGTTTCGTCGATCTGCTGGGTCTGAGTCAGCCAGGCGTTGGGGTTGAGCTTCAGCGGTTTGGGGTCACGGGTCGGGTAGGGCTGGATCGCGGTTATCGCTTTGCTTTCTTCGTCGCTCAACGGACGGGTCGAGCGGAAGCGCCACTCTGGCCGTGACGTGAGAATGACCACGCCGTTATGGTCGGTCAGCAACAGCTGTTCCGGGGTTTTGCCCCAGAGACTTTCGGTGTGGTCCAGATCAACCTTGACCACCAGCACGCCGATGACTTTTTCGCCATCGCGTACTGCGGCGGCGAAGAAGTAGCCGCGTTTGGCGGAGGTCGTGCCCAGGCCGAAAAACCGTCCGAGCCGCCCGGCCATGGCTTCGCTGAAATAGGGCCGAAAGGAAAAATTACGGCCGACAAAGCTGTCGTGTTTGTCCCAATTGGACGCCGCCAGCGTTTTGCCGCGGGTGTCCATCAAGTACATGACTTCGGCACCGGTCTGGGTGCTGATGTTTTTCAGCAAGCGGTTGGCATTGCCTTGGGTGACGCTATCGTCCGGCGCGCCGAGTACCGCGCGCAGGGCCGGCAAGTCGCCGAGGATTTGCGGCAACACTTCATAACGATGCAGCGTGCCCAGCAGGTTGGCGACGTACAGGTCGAGGGTTTGGCGATTTTGCCCGGCCAGTTCGCTGCGGTAATAGCGCTCGGCCAAGTGCTCCAGCGGCCACAGTAACGGCGCCAGGCATAGCGCCACCAGGGCGAGGCTGCGCCAGCGGGGTCTGCGAGGGAGGGTCGGAGTCATGAGCATCGGGCGCCTGGGGGTACAGGCGCATTATGCCCAGGCTTGCCCGGCAAGACACTCGCGCAACGCGGTTTGCCAGTCAGGCTGACTGACACCCCATTCACGCTGCAGTCGGCTGCAATCGAGGCGCGAGTTCAGTGGCCGGGCAGCCGGTGTCGGGTAGTCGCTGGACGGAATCGGCAGCAGGTTTGCGCACGGCTTGCCCTGTTCGCGAAGCGCATCGCCAATGGCCTGGGCGAAGCCGAACCATGACGTTTCACCCTGGGCTGTCAGGTGGTACGTGCCCCAAGCGCCGGCCTGTCCCGCTTTCCAGCGTTCAATCAGCGCGACGGTGCTGCTGGCAATCGTGCCGGCCCAGGTGGGCGCGCCGATCTGGTCAGCGACAATGCGCAATTCCGGTTTTTCTTGCAGCAGGCGTTGCATGGTCAGCAGGAAGTTGCGGCCGTGGGTCGAGTAAACCCAACTGGTGCGCAAAATCAGATGCTGGCCTTGAACAGCCGTGATCGCCTGTTCACCGGCCCGTTTGCTCTTGCCGTAGACGCCGAGCGGGTTGGGTGCATCGTCTTCGTTGTACGGTTCGGTCTTGCAGCCGTCGAACACGTAATCGGTCGAGTAATGAATCAGCGGGACGCCCAGTGCCTGCGCTTCTTCGGCCAACACGCCCGGGCCGATCGCATTGATGGCAAATGCCAGCTCCGGTTCGCTCTCGGCCTGATCGACAGCGGTGTGAGCCGCCGCATTGATAATCAGGTCGGGGCGAACCTGCTGTACGTGCTGGCGAATCTGTTCCGGTTGAGCCAGATCAAGCTGATCGCGCCCCAGCACAATCAATTCGTCGACATCACCCAGGCGCCGCTGCAGCTCACGCGAGACCTGACCGCTCTGACCACTGATGAGAATTCTCATGGAAACAGATCAGCCTCTAGAAAGTACTGACCGTTCTGATCCTTGGCCGACAACTGCGGGGGTTCTTCCAGTTGCCAGTCGATGGCGAGGGTCGGATCGTCCCAGCGGATGCTGCGTTCGGCGGACGGCGTGTAGTAATCCGTGGTCTTGTAGAGAAACTCGGCGAAGTCGCTGAGTACCACAAACCCATGGGCAAAGCCTTCGGGCACCCAGAGTTGCCGATGGTTTGCGGCGGACAATCGCACAGCCACCCACTGACCGAAATGTGTCGAGCTGCGACGGATATCCACCGCGACGTCGAGCACTTCCCCGGCGGTCACCCGCACCAGTTTCCCTTGGGTATTTTCCAGCTGATAGTGCAGACCGCGCAGCACACCTTTCTGCGAGCGTGAGTGGTTGTCCTGAACGAATTGCGTGTTCAGGCCGGTGGCCGCTTCGAACGCCTTGGCATTGAAGCTTTCGTAGAAAAAGCCGCGCTCGTCACCAAAGACTTTGGGTTCAATGATCAATACACCGGGCAAGCGGGTTTCAATCACATTCATTGTTCTTCCCCGGCCAGCATGAAGAGGTATTGGCCGTAACCGGTCTTGCCGAAATAACTGGCGCGCTCCAGCAGAAGCTCGCGGCTGATCCAGCCATTTTCGTAAGCGATTTCTTCCAGGCAGGCGACTTTCAGGCCCTGGCGGTGCTCGATGGTTTGCACGTACTGAGAGGCTTCTAGCAGGCTGTCGTGAGTGCCAGTGTCCAGCCAGGCGAAACCGCGCCCGAAACGCTCGACCTGCAGATCGCCGCGCTGGAGGTAGGCATTGTTGACGTCGGTGATTTCAAGCTCGCCGCGAGGCGAGGGTTTCACGGCCTTGGCGATGTCGATCACGTCGTTGTCGTAGAAATACAGCCCGGTCACCGCGTAGCTGGACTTTGGTTTTTTCGGTTTTTCTTCGATCGACAAGGCGCGGCCTTCACTGTCGAAATCAATCACCCCAAAGCGTTCCGGGTCTTTGACCCAATAGCCGAACACGGTAGCGCCGGAGGGGCGTTTTGCCGCGTTTTTCAATTGATCGCCGAAGTGCTGGCCATGGAAGATGTTGTCGCCCAGGATCAGGCAGACCGGATCATCGCCAATGAATTCTTCACCAATCAGAAATGCCTGCGCCAGACCGTCCGGTGACGGTTGTTCGGCATAACTGAAGTTCACCCCGAACTGACTGCCATCACCCAACAGGTTGCGGTACTGCGGCAAATCCTGAGGCGTGGAAATCAGCAAAATGTCCTTGATGCCGGCCAGCATCAGGACCGAGATCGGGTAGTAGATCATCGGTTTGTCGTAGACCGGCAACAGCTGCTTGGACACGCCCAGCGTGATCGGGTGCAGACGCGTGCCCGAGCCGCCTGCCAAAACAATGCCTTTCATCATGCGAGCAGCTCCTTGGTATTGATGGCGCCCAGGCGTTCACCCTGATAGCTGCCGTCCTGGACACGGTGGCACCACTCCAGGTTATCCAGATACCACTGAACGGTTTTGCGCAGGCCGGTTTCGAAGGTTTCTTCAGGTACCCAGCCCAGTTCGCGTTCGATCTTGCTGGCGTCGATGGCGTAACGCAGGTCGTGGCCGGGACGGTCCTGGACGAAGGTGATCAAATCGGCGAAGTGCGCCATGCCCTCAGGCTTTTGCGGCGCCAGTTCTTCGAGCAGGGCGCAGATGCCACGCACCACGTTGATGTTCTTTTGTTCGTTGTGACCGCCGATGTTGTACGTCTCGCCGACTACCCCTTCGGTGACCACTTTGAGCAGCGCGCGAGCGTGATCCTCAACAAACAACCAGTCACGCACTTGCAGACCGTTGCCGTACACAGGCAGTGGCTTGCCGGCCAGGGCGTTGAGAATCACCAGCGGGATCAGCTTCTCGGGGAAGTGGAATGGCCCGTAATTGTTCGAGCAATTGGTCAGCAATACCGGCAAGCCGTAGGTTCGGTGCCAGGCGCGGACCAAGTGGTCGGACGCGGCTTTACTGGCGGAATACGGCGAACTCGGCGCGTAAGGCGTGGTTTCGGTGAACAGGTCATCGACGCCGTGCAGGTCGCCGTACACCTCATCGGTGGAAATGTGATGGAAACGGAAGGCGGCTTTTTCAGGCTCGGCCAAGGTGTGCCAGTAGGCGCGGGTCGCTTCCAGCAGGCTGTAGGTACCGACAATGTTGGTCTGAATGAAATCCGAGGGGCCGTCGATGGAGCGGTCGACATGGGATTCGGCTGCCAGGTGCATGATTGCGTGCGGCTGGAAGCGCGTCAGCACCGCGCTGACGGTCGCTTGATCAACGATATCGGCTTGCACGAATTCATAGCGGGTGTCGGTGGCAATGCTAGTCAAGGATTCGAGATTGCCGGCGTAGGTCAGCTTGTCCAGGTTGAGCACTTCGTGCCCGGTGTGCCGGATCAGGTGACGAATCAGGGCAGAGCCAATGAAACCGGCACCGCCGGTGATGAGAATACGCATGTTGGCCAGCCTTTTTCCGAAAGACGATAAAGCGAATGAGCATAGCTTGTCGGCAGGAGCAGGGTGGTGCAAGAGGGTTGTTGGTCGTATTTGGGATTTACAGTGTCAACGGGGGTTGATTATCGATCGATGCAGTGGCGATATAAGCGCCTAATAAAATTTCAGAGGTCGTTGTATGCCGCTCGCCACGTTGATTCATCGCGCCAGTTTGCCCAGCCCGCAAGTGTCTGCGCAGCAAGCGCTTGAGCTGCTGGAGGGGCATTATGGGCTGAGCGGGAAGCTACAGGCCCTGGGCAGCCAGCAAGATCTCAATTTCCGCGTCGACAGCGACCAAGGGCGATTCGTCCTGAAAATCTGCCGTGGCGACTATTCAGCGTTGGAACTGCAAGCCCAGCACGCAGGGCTCAAGCATTTGCGCGAGCACAGCGGCGTGAAAGTGCCACGAGTTATCCCGGCCAAAAACGCTGCGGATTTGCTCACGCTGGACGTCGCAGGCCAATCGGTGCACGTGCGCCTGCTCGACTACATCGAGGGCCAGTCGCTCACCCACCTCGATCATTTGCCAGGCGCCGTGGTCGCCGGTTTCGGTCAACTCTGCGGCGAAATGGACCTGGCCCTGGCCGCTTTCGACCATCCGGGACTTGAACGCACGTTGCAGTGGGACGCTCGTCACGCCAACGCATTGATCGGCCATTTGCTGCCGGTGATCAAGGATGACGCGCAACGCCGGTTGATCGCCGAGGCCGCCGAACGCGCCGAGCGTCATTTGCAACCGCTGGTAGATAAGTTGCCGGTGCAGGCCATTCACATGGACATCACTGACGACAACGTGGTCTGGCAGCGCGATGCGCAGCGCCAGTGGCAATTGCAGGGCGTGATCGATTTCGGCGACCTGGTCCGCACCTGGCGTATCACCGATCTTTCGGTGACCTGCGCGGCGTTGCTGCATCACGCCAATAGCGATCCGTTTTACATCTTGCCGGCGATTCAGGCCTATCACGCGATCAACCCGTTGCAGCGCGAAGAACTGCTGGCGCTCTGGCCGTTGATCGTCGCGCGGGCGGCGGTGCTGGTGCTCAGTGGCGAGCAGCAGGTCAGCATTGATCCGGGCAATCAATACAGCCGCGACAACCTCATTCATGAATGGGAAATTTTCCGCGTCGCCACCTCGGTGCCGCTGGAATTGATGGACGCGGCGATCCTGACGTGCGTTGGCCAAAGCCTGCCGAGCATCGGCAGCGAAGGGTTCGCGCCGTTGCTGCCGAGCCTGGTGGGGCGCGAGTTTGCGCTGATTGATCTGGGTGTGCTCAGCCCGCATTTCGAGGCGGGTAACTGGGAACAGGAAGGCATCGATCAGCGGCTGCTGACTGAAGCCGCTGCAGCTCACGGTCTGGCGGCCAGTCGATATGGGCAATATCGGTTGTCGCGCACGCGACCAGACAGTGCCGACGAGCCGGACACCTGCCCGTTGCACGTCGAGCTGCGAGTGCCACACGGCACGGCCGTCGAGTCGCCGTTTGCCGGGGTGGTTCATCAGCCGGCGACGGGTGTGCTGCAACTCGACGGCCCGCAACTCAGCGTACGGCTATGGGGCGTGACCCCGTCGCTGCACACTGGCGCGGCACTGGTCAAAGGCCAGGTGCTGGGTTCGGTCAGCGGGCCTCTGATCGTGCAGTTGTGCCGAGGCGCTGGCTTCACGGCGCCCCTGTTTTGCACGCCTTCTCGTGCCCTGGCCTGGCAAGCCTTGTGCCCGTCGCCGGCAGCGCTGTTGGGACTGGCCTGTGATGCGGAAGAGGAACTGGATTCGCAGACTCTGCTGGCGCGCCGCGACGCCAGTTTCGCCCGCACCCAGAAGCACTACTACGTCGACCCGCCGCGCATCGAACGCGGCTGGCGCAATCACCTGATCGACATGCAGGGCCGTTCCTACCTCGACATGCTCAACAATGTCGCGGTACTCGGCCATGGCCATCCACGCATGGCCGCGGTCGCCAGTCGACAGTGGTCGCTGCTCAACACCAATTCGCGCTTCAACTACGCCGCGGTCGCCGAGTTCTCCGAGCGCTTGCTGAAATTGTCGCCGGACTCCATGGACCGCGTGTTCCTGGTCAACAGCGGCAGCGAAGCCAACGACCTGGCGATTCGCCTGGCGTGGGCCTACAGCGGAGGTCGCGACATGCTCAGCGTGCTGGAGGCCTACCACGGCTGGACGGTGGGCGCGGACGCCGTCTCGACTTCGATCGCCGATAACCCCAAGGCCTTGAGCAGCCGTCCGGATTGGGTGCATCCGGTCATTGCGCCGAATACGTATCGCGGAGAGTTCCGAGGCCCGGACAGTGCGCCGGACTACGTACGCAGCGTCGAACACAACCTGGCGAAAATCGCCGCGCAAGGTCGCCCATTGGCCGGTTTCATTTGCGAGCCGGTGTACGGCAATGCGGGTGGGATTTCGTTGCCAGCGGGTTATCTGAAACAGGTTTATGGACTGGTTCGAGCCCAGGGTGGCGTGTGCATCGCCGACGAAGTGCAGGTCGGCTACGGGCGTATGGGGCACTTCTTCTGGGGCTTTGAGGAACAGGGCGTGGTGCCGGACATCATCACCATGGCCAAAGGCATGGGCAATGGGCAGCCGTTGGGCGCGGTGATCACGCGTCGGGAAATCGCCGAGGCGCTGGAAGCCGAAGGGTATTTTTTCTCCTCGGCAGGTGGCAGCCCGGTCAGTTGCCAGATCGGCATGGCGGTGCTGGATGTGATGGAAGAAGAAAATCTCTGGGAAAACGCCCAGGTGGTGGGCGGGTACTTCAAAGAGCGACTGGAAGCACTGATCGATATCCATCCGCTGGTGGGCGCGGTGCATGGTTCCGGTTTCTACCTGGGCGTCGAGCTGATCCGCAATCGCGAGACTTTGGAACCGGCAACCGAAGAAACCACGGCGCTGTGTGATCGCCTGCGTGAGCTGGGGATTTTCATGCAGCCGACCGGCGACTTCCTCAACGTGCTCAAAATAAAACCGCCGATGGTGACCTCGCGTCAAAGCGTGGATTTCTTCGTCGACATGCTCTCGAAGGTGCTCGCAGAGGGCCTGTAAATACCTTCTCACTGTGTGCATAAGGACAAATGTGGGAGAGGCTTGCCGCGAAGGCGGTGCGTCAGTCGGCAACAATATCGCCTGACACACCGCCTTCGCGAGCAAGCCCGCTCCCACTTTAGAGGTGTATTAATTCGATAGATATCGGCTTTTAGGCAAAAAAATATGACAAATGGTTTGTTGGTGGCTTCTAAAGCCGATATTTATCGGATATAAAGTCACCGCAGCCTCGGTGTGGACGAACCACGCCCGATGCTTCCCATTTCTGTCATGGGTCGAGGCCACACTCGACCCCACGCCTTTGCTCAGGAGCCGATTCATGAGCCGTATCGTTACCGTCGCCGCTACCCAGATGGCCTGTTCCTGGGACCTTGAAGCCAACATCGAAACCGCTGAGAAGCTGGTCCGTGAGGCTGCGGGCAAAGGCGCGCAGATCATCCTGATTCAGGAACTGTTCGAGAGCCCGTACTTCTGCCAGAAGCCGAACCCGGATTACCTGCAACTGGCCACGACCGTTGAAGACAACGTCGCCATCAAGCACTTCCAGAAAGTCGCCAAAGAGCTGCAAGTGGTGCTGCCGATCAGCTTCTACGAATTGGCCGGCCGTGCGCGTTTCAACAGCATCGCGATCATCGATGCCGACGGCTCCAACCTCGGGATTTATCGTAAAAGCCACATCCCGGACGGCCCTGGCTACCACGAGAAGTACTACTTCAATCCGGGCGATACCGGCTTCAAAGTGTGGAACACCCGTTACGCGAAAATCGGCGTGGGCATCTGCTGGGACCAGTGGTTCCCTGAGGCGGCGCGCAGCATGGCGTTGCAGGGCGCGGAAATCCTGTTCTACCCGACCGCCATCGGCAGCGAGCCGCACGACAAGACCATCTCTTCGCGTGATCACTGGCAGCGCGTGCAGCAGGGCCATGCCGGCGCCAACTTGATGCCGCTGATTGCCAGCAACCGTATCGGCAACGAAGAGCAGGACGGCTACGACATCACCTTCTATGGCTCATCGTTCATCGCCAACCAGTTCGGCGAAAAAGTTCAGGAGCTCAACAAAACCGAAGAAGGTATTCTGGTGCACACTTTCGACCTCGACGAGCTGGAACACATTCGCAGCGCGTGGGGTTCGTTCCGTGATCGCCGTCCTAACCTTTACGGCGCACTGAAAACTCTCGACGGTTCCCTGGAGTCCTGATTGTCATGACCACTTTGCACACCACGCCTCGCGCCGACGGTTTCTACATGCCGGCCGAATGGGCGCCACAAACCCAGACCTGGATGATTTGGCCCGAGCGCCCGGACAACTGGCGCCTGGGTGGCAAACCGGCGCAAGCCGCGCACGTGGCGGTGGCGAAAGCCATCGCGCGTTTCGAACCGGTGACCGTGGCGGTTTCCGCAGGCCAGTACGAAAACGCTCGCGCCCGTCTCGACGTGCCGAATATTCGTGTGGTGGAAATGTCCAGCGATGACGCATGGGTACGCGACACCGGTCCGACATTTGTCATCAATAACCGTGGCGAAGTCCGTGGTGTGAACTGGGACTTCAACTCGTGGGGTGGTTTCGACGGTGGCCTGTATTCGCCGTGGAGCCGTGATTCGCAGGTGGGCGGCAAGATCCTCGAGATCGAACGTAGCCAGCGCTATCGCACCGAGGGCTTCGTGCTCGAAGGCGGTTCGATTCACGTTGATGGCGAAGGCACTCTGATCACCACCGAAGAGTGCCTGCTCAACCGTAATCGCAATCCGCACCTTGGGCGTGCAGATATCGAAGCGGTGCTCAGCGCCAACCTGGCTGTGGATAAAATCATCTGGCTGCCGGACGGTTTGTTCAACGACGAAACCGACGGCCATGTGGATAACTTCTGCTGCTACGTGCGCCCGGGCGAAGTCTTGCTGGCCTGGACCGATGACCCGCAAGACCCGAACTACCCGCGCTGCCAGGCAGCAATGAACGTGCTGCAAAGCAGCACTGACGCCAAGGGCCGCCCATTCACGGTGCACAAGATGCCGATTCCGGGGCCGCTGTACGCGACCGAAGAAGAGTGCGCGGGTGTCGACCCGGTGGACGGCACTCAGGAACGAAATCCTTCCGTTCGTCTGGCCGGTTCCTACGTGAACTTCCTGATCGTCAATGGCGGCATCATTGCGCCGAGCTTCGATGACCCGATGGACGGCCCGGCAAAAGAAATTTTGCAGACGCTGTTCCCGCAACATGAAGTGGTGATGGTGCCGGGCCGTGAACTGTTACTGGGGGGCGGTAACATCCACTGCCTTACCCAACAACAACCCGCTCCGCACAAGGAGTGAGTGAGGTCGTAACAGCCTGAGTCGATTGCGAAATCGATCAAAAAAAGCAACCCCCTTTGCTGCTCGACGAAGAGCCCGCAATCCGTATGGACTGCGGGCTTCTTTGTATCCGCTTGTCGACAGATGCGAAACATTGGCACAGCTCTTGTATCTGTTATGGGTGAAACAGGGAGGGGGAGAACTGCGATGTTCTGTCATAAACCTTGGATAAGTTAGCCGCTCACAAACCAGGAGAGAGCGCTGAAATGAACGCCGAAGTGAACGTAGTGAGCGAGCGGGCGTCGCATCCCCTGGCAATTAATAGCGAATCGCTCCAGGTCCTTGCGCACTGGTTCAAGTCCAATGGAACGCGTCAGATCGGGGAACCTGATCCGCGCCGGATGATGATCGAGCGCTACCCCGCTGGTTTATTCAGCGAAGCGGAACTGGAAGCGTTGTGGGATGTGATGGAAGGATAAGAAGAATAAACAAAGGATTGATAAAGCGCTGCCGGGATGGCGGCGCTTTTTTTTTGCGTGAATTTTATGGGACGTAAACCGAACGTGTAGCAGCTGGCGAAGCCTGCGTCCGGCTGCGCAGCAGTCGTCAAACCGAACAGCGTGTTTTTTCAGAAAAACAGCGGTGTCCGGTTTACGAGGACTTCGTCCTCGAACGCAGCCTTCGGCAGCTGCTACAGGTTTTACTGCCTCCTTAGAAGCTGTAGGTTCCGGTCACCACCACGCTGCGCGGTTCGCCCGGCTGGATCTGCGCGGCACTCGTGGCGGAGGCGTAGTAGGTTTTATCGCTGATGTTGTTCAGCGCCGCGCGCAAGTCCCAGTCCTTGTGGCGGAACCCGGCCAGTGCATCCCAACGGCCATAACCGGGCAGCACAACCGTATTGAGGTTGTCGGCATAACGCTGGCCGACCAGGGTCAGGCCGGTTTCGGCGTACCAACCCATTTCCGGTTTCCACGTCAGGAACAGGCTGCCATTGTGCTTGGCCACATTGCTGATGCGTTTGCCTTCAAAGCCGTTGTTATCCTTCTCGACGGTGGCGTCCTGCACGCCCACACCACCGCGTACATACCAGTTGCCAGTGAGTTTGCCGGTGCCGGTCAGCTCGATTCCGCGCGAGCGTTGCAGGCCGCTCATCAAGGTCACGGTGGGGTCATTCGGGTCGCTGGTGCGACGGTTGTAGAGTTCCAGTTCGTAGATCGCCAGTGTGGTGCTCAGGCGATCATCGAGCCAATCGCTCTTCACCCCGATTTCTTTTTGCTTGGTCAGCTCCGGGCTCAAGTCATTGGCGTTACCGGGCGCACCCGGTGTGATGCCGATCAAACCGCCGCCCACCGGCGAAAAGGTTTTGGTCCAGGACGCGTAGAAGGAATGATTCTGCAGCGGCGTCCAGACCACCCCGACACGCGGGCTGGTGCTGTGGCTGTCACGGTCTTCGGAAATGTCCTTCAGCTTGTTGGTCGACTCAATGTCGAACGTGTCGTAACGCAGACCGGCCAGCAGTTGCCATTGATCGTTCAGGCGCAGTTGATCCTGCACGTACACCGCGCGGCTCTCGACTTCGGTGTGGCTGCTGCTGGACACCTGCATGCGTCCGGTATGGCGCAAATCGCGATTGGGGTTGTACAGGTCCAGGGCCGGCACGGGTGAACTGCCGCGTCCGGAAGTGGCGGCGTTGTACAAGGTCGGATCGCGGCGCTGGCTGCCCGTCTCGAGGCCGGTCAGCAGGCGATGCTCCAGTCCAAACGTGTGGAAACCGCCTTCCAGCTCAACGTTGTTGTACACGTTGCGGGTGGTCAGATCTTGCTGCCAGTGCTGGCGCGTCACCTTGTTGGTTGCCGGGGTGTAACCGGTCAGGTAAGTGTTGTCGAAATCGCTGTCGAGCTTGAACACGCCCAGGGTGTGGCGCAGTTGCCAGTTGTCGCTGAGTTCATAGCTGAGCCTGGAGCGTAGGGATTGCGACTTGTCGTCGATGAAATCGTGCTCGCTGCCGTAGGTCGTATCGCGTCCTACATCCGCCGGACGCCCATTCACACCGGGAACACCCCGATCCGGCGTACGGTTGTAGCGACTGTATTCGTATTGCACCAGCCAGTTCAGGTCCGGCGTCAGTTGCCAACTCATCGACGGCGCGAACAATTGCCGATTACCGCTGACGCCATCGCGAAAGCTGTTCTGATCCATGTTGCCCATGTTCAAACGCAGGCTGATGTTCTCGCTCGGGTCGGTGCTGAGGTCGGCATACAAGCTGCGCAGGTCATCGCTGCCACCCTGGGCTTCGAGGGTCGAGCGGCGACCGAACTCCGGCACCTTGCTGACCCGGTTGACGATGCCGCCCTGGCTGCCACGGCCATACAACACTGCTGCCGGGCCTTTGAGGACGTCGATGCGTTCGATGTTGTGCAAGTCGCGCACGTATTGGCTGTCATCGCGGATGCCGTCGAGGTAGAAGTCGTTGCTCGCGTCGAAGCCACGGATGCGCAGGCTGTCGAAGCGGGTATCGGCGCCACTGCTGACGTTGGGGAGGCCACTGAGCGCTGTGCCCAGGTCGTTGGTGCCGTAATCCATGACGTTCGAGGTTTTGATCGAGTCGATGGCCTGTGGCACGTAACGCACCGGGGTCTCTGTTCGGGTCGCGGTGTTGGTTTCTTTTACGCGAGGGTCATCAGCCTCCACATCGGCGCTGATCGCGGTCTCGGGTAAAACAGTGGTGGAAGCGCAGGCAAAACCGGTGGACAAAAAGGCAGACAGCCCAAGCGTAGCGGGCGTTAGACGGAACGGGGGCAGGCATCAAGAAGCGCATCCGAAAGGGGTGGGAAATTTCAGGGTGCGAATGGTAATGCTTGTTATTTACTTTCGTTAATTGTTCTTGAAAATGGTGGCTGTTTGATTGTGTCGAGTTGTGTCGAAGTTGCTACAACGGCCACGCGGCGTCATTCGACCGATTCATGAAACAGACTGAAAGCCATTCCAGCGTTTTTCCGAAACCACCTGAGGATTAGTCTGCCGGCCATTGAATCTTCCTGACGTATTGCCGGAGCCTTGCAATGATCCTTCATTATATTTACGACCCATTGTGCGGCTGGTGTTACGGCGCCAAACCGTTGGTACAGGCTGCCCAAGGCGTGTTGCCCGTGATCGCCCACGGCGGCGGCATGATGACCGGCGCCAACCGCCAGGCAGTTTCGCCACAACTGCGCAACTACGTGATGCCACACGACCGGCGCATCGCCGAGTTCACGGGCCAGCCCTTTGGTGAAGCCTATTTTGAAGGCCTGCTGCGTGATGAAACGGCGGTGTTCGATTCCGCTCCACCGATCGCTGCGGTGCTGGCCGCTGAGCAGATAGCGGGGCGCGGTGTCGAGTTGTTGGGGCGTTTGCAGACCGCTCACTATGTGGAAGGTCGGCGCATTGCGGACGAATCGGTGCTGCTTGAATTGGCAATAGGCATCGATTTGGAGCCCGTGGCATTTGCGGCCGCCTTGAAAAGTGCCAATACCGATCAGCACATCAAAGACAGTCGCGCCTTACTGGCCCGCGTCGGCGGTCAGGGTTTTCCAACGCTGGCGCTTGAGCAAGATGGCCAATTCTCCCTGGTTGATGTCAGCCCATGGCTCGGCAAGCCGGAGGCATTTGCGACCTGGCTTGCGCAAAGCGCTTAGGCGTTTTTCGTCTATCCATAGTCAATTCGTCAAATTGACAGGCAGTTGTGGGCCCGACTAGGATCGCGCCCAACGCCTGTGGCTAACCGCCACGACTCAAAAATAATAAAAGGTCCGCCACGATTTTTTCGTGTGCGGGCCTTTTTGTTTTGGGGTGAAAAAAGAGTGCGATAGCGCCGTTTCAGCCGTTCGACACAGCGCGTTTCAACCCGAAATAAGGAAAACAAGATGTTGAACAAGCGAATCAGCCTGATCGCTCTGGGGATATTGAGTGCAACACCGGCCATGGCTAACGACCAGGCCCAATCCAAGGGTTTCGTAGAAGACAGCAGCCTCAACGTGCTGCTGCGCAACGCCTACATGAACCGTGACTACAAAGACGGCAACCCGGATAAATCCGAGTGGGGCCAGGCGGCCATCGGCACGTTCTCGTCCGGCTTCACCCAAGGCACCGTGGGTGTGGTGTGGACGCTTTCGGTCTGTACGCCCTTAATCTGGAGCGCAGCGAAGACCGTAGCGGCGCGCAAGGCATCGACTTCTTCAAGAAGGGCGCCAGCGGCCAGCCTGCTGATGATCTGTCCAAGGGCGGCGCGGCCGTCAAATTCCGTCTGTCCAGCACCACGCTGACTTACGGCGACCAGATGCCGGCCCTGCCGGTGTTGAACTACGACAACTCGCGTCTACTGCCAGAAAGCTACACCGGTACCCTGATCACCTCCAAAGAGATCAAAGGCCTGCAACTGGACGCCGGCCGCTTCACCGCCGAGTCGCGTAAAGCGCTGAAGGCCGTGACAGCGGTGGCTTGAAGTCGATCAACGTATTGGGCGGCAGCTACCAGTTCACCGAACAATTCAAAGGCGCGCTGTACGCTTCCGATGTCGAAGACGTGCTGAAGAAGCAATACGTGAACGCCAACTACCTGTTCCCGATCGACAAGGATCAGTCCCTGACCTTGGACTTCAACGGTTACCGCACCAAGCTGGACGATGCTTACGTCCGCGAAAACGGGATCACCGGCGACGACAACAAGATCTGGAGCCTGGCCGCAACATTCGTCACCGGCCCGCACTCGTTCACCCTCGCGCACCAACGCAGCACCGGTGACAGCAACCTGGGCTACGCCTACGGTGGTTATCAGAAAGACCAGGGGCGTATCGGCGACGGCGGCAACACCATCTACCTGGCAAACTCCTACTGGTCCGACTTCAACGCTGAAGACGAGCGCAGCTGGCAGTTGGGCTACGGTTTGGACTTCAGCACATTCGGCGTTCCGGGC
The DNA here is from genome assembly GCF_054668335.1 of Pseudomonas sp. S2_F03. Lineage (NCBI taxonomy): Bacteria > Pseudomonadati > Pseudomonadota > Gammaproteobacteria > Pseudomonadales > Pseudomonadaceae > Pseudomonas > Pseudomonas sp. S2_F03. Next base: position 3,278,623 of record NZ_CP162759.1, read on the forward strand.
CTGACCTACAACTTCGCTTATGTGCGCGGTGACAACATCACCACGTCCACCAGCGAAGGCGGTACCGAGCGCGAAATCTTCAACCAGTTCAAGTACGTCGTGCAAAATGGCCCGGCCAAAGACCTGAGTGTGAAGTTGCGCAGTTCGGTTCTGCGTGTGTCGCAAAAATCCAGCGAGTACAACGTCAGCGGTAACGAAGTGCGTGTGTTCGTGGATTACCCGATCAGCATCTTCTGATGATCGACTGAGCGTTAAAACTCGAAAAAAACCCCGATTGATTCGGGGTTTTTTTTGCCTTGTGACTGCAACAACGCACTAAAAACCGCTGTTTTCAGTCTTGAAAAGTGGAATTGAAGCGACTTCATACTCCGTTTCAAGCAGTGCTTGATATGCCTGAAATTCTTTCTCATGGACGCAAATCCTGTGCTCTCTAGATTAGGTAGCTAAATGCACGGAGATTTTGAAAATGCTCGTTTTGAATAAAGAAGTGGGCGAATCGCTACGGCGCGACAAATACGTCAACGTCAAAAGTAGTGACTTCAATCTATTCGGTCACTTCTCCGACTTCGTCAGATTGACCCGAAGTTGGGAAAACATGGAGCCCGACAGTTACTACGGTCAGGCTGACGCGGGCAATCGATACCGTCGCTACAGTGATTTCGAATACAACCCGGTGACCCGTGAACTGACGCAGCTGGAACACCGCGCCTACGTCCAGTCCAAGGCTAACAACGCCTACGTGGGCGGAATGGTTCGGCACTTCCAGGACTTCTCCGATGAAATCATTCATTCGCCGGTGATGCGCAGCCTGATCGACACGGATTTCGAGGTGTACAAAAACGTTCTGCCGCCGGAACTGCACGATGAAATCTGGCAATGCCAGATTCACCAGATCCGCATCGAGATCAAGCCAGGCAAGCAACTGGAGATCACCCCGGAAGGCATTCACTGCGACGGTTACCCGTTCAGCGGCGTGCATTTCTGGGGGCGCAATAACGTGGAGGGGGCGGAAAGCCGCTTGTACAGCGCCCATGAACAAGAACATCTGGCGTCGACGACTTACACCGACATTCTCGACACCACTTACTTCCTGGATCGGGACATGCGCCACTACGTCACGCCGGCGCGCAACACCCATTCCCACGCCATGGCTTATCGGCAAATTCTGGCGATTTCCTTCTCGCGGCCCGGGACCGCTTTCGACATTGTTCGCTGAACAGTACAACGCCGCGATCAGCCTCGCCGAGTGCCCTGCACCGGTGATGTTGAGGCGTACGACAGCCAAGGATGCCCAGCGCCTGGAGCGCTTCTTCCGGCAATTCGAAGAGGTGTCGTTCTGCGAATGGCAGGACGCCAAATGCCTGCGCGGCGTGTTGGTGCAAAAGACCACCACCGCGTTCATCGCGCTGGACGCCAGTGGCGAAATCGTCGGCGCGGTACTGGGCGGCATGCTCGGCAGTCGCGGCACGATCAACCATTTGGCCGTGAGCCCGATGTATCGCAGCCAGGGTGTCGGTCAACGCTTGGTTGAAGCGGCATCGGCGGACATGAAACGCGTGGGCGTGCTGCGCATGTTCCTGTTTGTCGACGATGCCAACCTCGCCGGCAAACGTTTTTGGAGTGCCCAGGGTTTTTGCGAACCGCGTGGCGAAAGAACATTTGAGAGGGATCTATGAATGAGACGTCCAGCAGCCGTCCGCTGATGGTCGGGCCACAACAACGCTCGCGCACCTTTGCAGAAGCCAGCCCGGTAGTGGCGGGCTATTTCACGGTGTCGTTCGTGTTCGGCCTGATGGCGGTCAATGCCGGGATGCCGGTGTGGTTACCGGTCGCGATGTGCCTGTTTGTCTACGCCGGTGCTTCGCAGTTCGCTGCGCTGGCGCTGATTACCAGCGGCGCGTCACTGACCACCATCGTCCTCACCACGTTTCTGATCAACGCGCGGCACATGCTGATGTCCGTTTACATGGCCAAGGCGTTGCAGGCGATGGGGCTCAGTCGACTTGAGCGTTGGTGTTATGCGGGTGGGTTGACCGATGAGTCGTTCGCCTTCCACAGCGTCAAACTGGGCAAGGGTGCGCCGGTCAATGTGCGCTACCTGATCGGCTTCAATCTGTTTTGCCACACCTCGTGGGTGCTCGGCGGATTGCTCGGGGCGATTTGCGCGCAGTACGCGGCGCACTTGATCAAGTATCAGCTCGACTACGCGCTGACGGCGATGATGCTCTACGTGCTGGTTTCGCTGTGCAATACGCGTAACAAACTCATCGCTGCACTGGCCGCCGTCGCCTGTATGGGCGCACTGAGCCTGGTCGGCAGCTCGCCGTTCAACGTATTCATCGCCACCTTTGTGGGCTGCGGGGTGGGTGTATGCCTGACCAAACGTTCCTGATTCTGGTCGTCGTCCTGATGATGGCTGTGACGTTCTTGCCGCGTGCGCTGCCGCTGCAAGTGAACACCGACCATTGGCCGCCCTTCGTCGCCCGGGCGCTGGAATTCCTGCCGGTGGCGATCGTCGCTGCCATCAGCGTCACACCGCTGTTGATCAAGGATCAACACGTGCAGCTCGATCGCCCGGAATTTTATGCCGCGATTCCGACGTTGTTATGTGCGTACTTCAGCAAAAACCTCTTTCTCTCCGTTGCGGTGGGAACGGCTGCGTACATTGCGCTCGGTTCGTTCATGTAGCGCCAGGTCGACCACGTCGTGCAAAGCCTGGCCCGACAACTCTGGGTTATTGACCGCCAACCGAACTTCGAGGGCATCCTCGAAGCCAGGGAAAATGGTCAAGCCGTTACGTTGGGCGGCGTCACGGGACACCATGCCCAGGCCGTCCATTTGCGTGATCAAGGAGAGCGTCAGCGTCTCACTGCAGGAGTAAACCATCCGTTTGTTCGACTCGTAATTGCCAAGGCCGGCGTCGAGAAAGCGCAAGAAACTGTGGGAATACGGACAATCGTCGGCCGGACGCACCTGAAATTTGTTGCCAAGCATCACCAGCGGATCATGTTCCTGACCGCAATGGGCACCGACCACCTGCACCTGAACCTCGGGCAGGATAATGCTGGGCATCCCTGGCTGCTGCGGGCCGATCAACACGGCCAGGTCAAAGTCTTCGTTTTTGAGCTTGCTGAGGTTTTCCATCGACTCGGCGTAGCTGAATTCCAGCTGATAGTCGGGAAACACCTCAATCAGGCGTCCGATCATTCGCCGATTGAAGTCAGCCGAAAGCGTTGTGTTCAGCGCCACTTTGAGCGTGCGCTGCCCAGGCTCTTTCAGCGCAGCAACTTTTTCTTCCAGTTGCCGCGTGGCCACCAACACCTTGTCCATGAAAGGCGTGAGTTCCGAGCCCTGCGTGGTCAGGGTCAACCCCTTGTTGGAGCGACGAAACAACCGAAAACCAAACTGCTCTTCGACTTTGTTCAGCTGTGCAGCCAATGCCTGCACGGTCAAACAGGAATGCTCTGCCGCCGCTGACAATGAGCCAGTCTGCACAATGCGCATCAGGTTGCGTAGGGTTCTGCTATCCATTGGGTAATGCCCTCTGAAGTGGGCTGGCTATTGTTGTGTACCTGGCCGTCGGTTGGGCGATACGTGCTGGCTATAATCCTGCACCTGAACCCGCTTGTCCCGAGTTTAGTAGCGAATTGATGCTGGCGTCCGATGGTTGGAGGGTTGCGCAGGATCGCGGGTTTCTGGGGGAGGGTGGGTGATCGGGGTCAAAGAATGCTCGGACCGGGAGGTTTGGGCATTTTTTTGTCGTTTGTTTTCATATGGGCGCGCCATTTCGTACGTATAAGAAAGCCGCTACCTGCACGGCTATCGGACGTCTCCCAGTCAAAAAGAGGACCCGCCTGATTTCCATCCCTGACTTGTTTCGCTGAAATATCGACTCATCAATTCGAGATTTTTCTCCGAATTTGAGCCCATTGGATATCAAGGCATTTGCCCGCACCAACCAAGTGCAGTCGATCTCAATCACGCCTTGGACCAGGCACTAAACAAGCATCGGCATGGGATGTTGGTTTATCAACGATGTCTTCCCCACAAACAAAAAAAGCAGCCTGATTAGGCTGCTTTTCTTGAAGAGGTTGCTTGATATTGTGCTCCCTCAAGCAGGGGAGAAGAGGTCTCACCCGAGCGCTGATCTCCAGGTCATCAACGGGGTTCCTAACGCCGACTATCGCCACCTGATGGCAGTCGGTTTCGCGCTCTTGGACCGACTCTCTGCCACTTGCGACGTCGGTGTCAACTTGAAGATCTTGAGTCGACCATCCGGATAAATTTGACGATTTCGAAACGTTTTTATGCAAACAGGCAGTTTTATGATCGTTTTTATGCACGAAAACTCATTTTTATGCAGAGGGCCGAAATTACTAACGATGTCCTCAAGCTTAAAAGCCTCGAGTAATTCGGGGCTTTTAAGCGCGCGGTGGCTCGTCCCGATTAAGGTTTACACCTTGTTACCTCTTTTCAACGAGGGCATAAATTCACCTGTCACAGCAGGCTCCTCCACCACAAATGATCAAAACAATCATTTGAATGATTGATTTGCGCAGTTCATGACGAAAGCCTAAGATGAATTTGACTGAATTAATCACTGCGTGATCGATTCAGTCAGTTTCGAGGTGATAAACGTCTTGCCAAACAATTATAAAAGGAGACCCTCGTGGCCCAAATTCCTATCAAGCGCACCATAGAACGCATCCCTGGCGGCATGATGATTGTCCCGCTGCTGATCGGTTCGCTGGTGGCTACCTTTCTTCCCGATACACCGAAGTTTTTCGGCTCTTTCACCAATGCGCTGTTCACCGGGGCATTACCCATCCTCGCGGTGTTCTACGTTTGCATGGGCGCGAGCATCAACATCAAGGCCACGCCTTACCTGCTGAAGAAGGGCGGCACGCTGCTCATCACCAAAGTCGGCATCGCTGTCCTGATCGGCATTGTGCTTGGGCACTTCCTGGGTGAGCAGCCGGTTTCGTCAGGGCTGTTCGCCGGTATTTCCACGCTGGCGATCGTTGCTGCGATGAACGACACCAACGGCGGGTTGTACATGGCGCTGATGGGGCAATACGGTCGATCCGAAGACGTCGGTGCCTACTCGGTCATGTCCCTGGAGTCCGGGCCTTTTCTGACGATGGTCACCTTGGGTATCGCCGGCCTGTCGGCCTTCCCGTGGCCGACGCTGGTGGGCAGCATTCTGCCGCTGGCCCTGGGCATGTTGTTGGGCAATCTTGACCGTGACATGCGCGATTTTCTGGCCAAAGCCGTTCCGGTGATGATCCCGTTCTTCGCCCTGGCACTCGGCGCCAGCCTGGATTTGCATAACGTCTGGCAGGCCGGTTTGCTCGGTCTGGGAATGGGTGTTGCAGTTGTCGTGTTGACCGGTATCCCGCTGTTCTTCGCTGACCGTTTGACCGGTGGCACTGGCGTCGCCGGCGTCGCAGCGGCCACCACCGCCGGGAACGCCGCCGCCGTGCCAGCACTGATCGCGGCGGCCAATCCGGTGTACGCAGAAGCGGCCAAGAGCGCGACCATATTGGTCGCTGCTTGTGTCGTGGTCACAGCGATTCTCGCGCCGCTGCTCACCGCCGCCGTTGCAAAGCGCGTGCAACAACGCAATCCCGTCGTTATCCCTGAACCGGAGATCGAGCCTCAAAAGCAGGAGGCCTTGCGATGAGGATTCTGATCATCGCGGACGATTTGTCGGGCGCGGCAGATTGCGCCATCGGTTTTGCGAGCGCGGGGCTACAAACGGTGGTCACGCTCGACCCTTTGAATGACAAGGCTGACGCTCAGGTGATTGCGGCCGATACGGACACTCGACGCCTCTCGCCCGCGCAGGCCGCCGAGCGCACCGTCGCTGCATTTAAAGCGCTGCATCAACCTGGGCAGCGACTGTATAAAAAGATTGACTCGACCTTGCGCGGCAACTGGGCGGCCGAAGTCGCTGCCCTGCAACCGTTGGCAGGCCTGGCCATCGTCGCCCCGGCGTTTCCCGCCACCGGGCGTACGTTGCGTGGCGGTCGGGTGTTCGTGAACGGCCAGCCACTGGAAACCACCGACACCTGGAAACTCGAAAACGCCGACCGCCCGGCGGACGTCGAAGCGATGCTCATCGCCGCAGGCCTGAGCACCGCGAAGCTGGACCTCGACACCTTGCGCGGCAACGAAAATGCGCTCGCACAGCACATTATCGAAGTCGCCCGCAGCGGCACGCAGGCGTTGATCGTCGACGCACAAACCGAAGATGACCTGCTGACCCTCGCTCGCCTGACCGCGTCGATGGAACAGCCGGTGTTCTGGATCGGTTCGGGTGGTCTAGCTCGGGAAATAGCCGGTCTTCCTGGCTTCAGCGAAACAGGTTTCACGGCCATCGAACCCGATGCCGTCGAAAAAAGTCAGGCGCCTATCCTGATACTCGTCGGTAGCCTTTCCGGAGTCTGCGATCGGCAATGCGCACTGCTCAAGGAGCGTGGCGGCGTCAGCGAATTGGTCGTACCGCCCGAGGTCCTTCGCCAGGGCACAACGCATGTCGATTGGGCGACGTGGCAGGCGCGCATCGGCGAGCAACTGGACGGCTGGAGTGACCTGCTGCTGCGCATCGGCCTCGATGAGGCGTTCGATCCCCAGGAGGGCGCGCAACTCTCGAACCTGCTGGCCGTGTTGGTAGAGCCACACTTTGCCAAAATCGGCGGCTTGATCGCCACGGGTGGCGAGACGGCGCGGGCCATATTGACCACCGTCGGCATCGACAGCCTGCAACTGCTGACGGAAATCGAAGCCGGCGTCGCCTTCGCCCGCCCGACCGTTTCCCGGCAGGGCCATCGTCCCGGCATCGTTACCAAGGCAGGCGCGTTCGGCACCGATCACGCCTTGTATGCGGCATGGCAACACTTGAGCGACAACGCCAATCGCTCCCCGTCCAAACGCACACGAATCCAAGGACTCCAATGAACACTATGAACAACTACCTCCCCATCATCGGCATCACCATGGGCGACGCCACGGGCGTCGGCCCGGAAATCATCGTCAAGAGCCTGACTCATGACATCGTCTACCAGCAATGCCGACCACTGGTGATCGGCGATGCCCGTCGCCTGGAGCAGGCCAACGTCATCGTCGGCGGCAGCGCTAAAGTGCGCCGCATCGAAGATGCCTCCCAAGCGTTGTACGAGGCCGGCACCATTGACTGCATCGACCTCGACCTGATCCCCGACGACCTGCCGTTCGGTGAACTGTCGCCCATCGCCGGTGACGCCGCTTATCAATACATCGCCCGCGCTGTGCAACTCGCCGAGGCCAGCCAGATTGATGCCATTTGCACCGCGCCATTGAACAAGGAAGCGCTGCACGCCGGCGGCCACAAATACCCGGGCCACACCGAAATGCTCGCGCACCTGACCAACGTCGACGAAGTCTCGATGATGCTGGTGGCGCCGCAGCTGCGGGTGATTCACGTCACCACCCACATCGGCATCATCGACGCGATCCGCAAGATCGAACCGGGCCTGGTCCAGCGCACCATCGAGCGCGGCAACGCGACGCTGATCAAGGCCGGCATTGCCAAGCCACGAATCGGCGTGTGCGGGATCAACCCGCATGCCGGTGAAAACGGTCTGTTCGGTTATGGCGAAGAGGAAGAAAAGATCATCCCTGCGGTGAAGCTATTGCAGGAACGCGGCCTCGACGTAACCGGCCCGCTGCCCGCCGACACACTGTTCTTCCGCGCCGGACGCGGCGACTTCGACCTGGTGGTGGCGATGTATCACGACCAGGGCCACGGCCCGGTCAAAGTGCTGGGGCTTGAAGCTGGTGTGAACGTGACCGTGGGCCTGGACGTGATCCGCACTTCGGTCGACCACGGCACTGCTTTCGATATCGCCGGCAAGGGCATCGCCGATGAACGCAGCCTGCTCGAAGCGCTGCGCCAGGGTGCGGAGCTTGCCACGCGACGGGGATGAGGCGCATGGGCGCTGTCGTGTAAGATCGACCACCGTCCACACAACGAGACCCGCCATGAAAGCCTCCGAACGCCACCGCGCCATCCTCGATCTCGTACGCATTGGCGATGCCAACGTCGAGCAATTGAGCGCGGCGCTCGGGGTCTCGGAAGCGACCGTGCGACGTGACCTGACCATGCTCGCCAAACAGCGGCATCTGGTGCGCACCTACGGCGGCGCGACTTCGGTGGTTGGCGTTCATGAGCCGGAAGCTTCCCTCGAAGAACGCAAAACCAGCCAGTGGGAACAGAAAGACGCCATCGCCCAAGCGGCGGCGGCTCACGTTCAGGATGGCGATACCGTATTGCTCGATGGCGGCACCACCTGCGCCGCGCTGGCTCACCATTTGTGTTCACGGCAAGACGTGCATGTGGTGACCAATAATCTGCTGGCGGTGATGACCCTGGCCAATGCGCCGGGCGTGCGACTGACCCTGATCGGCGGCGATCTGCGCGGTTCGAGCATGAGCACATTGGGGCCGTTGGCGGAACTGACGTTGAGCCGGTTGAGCGTCGACAAGGCCTTTCTGGGTGCGGACGGTGTGGTCGCGGAGTTTGGTTTGTGTGAAGCGAGTGCGCAGCAGGCGTATCTCAAGGAATGCATCATCAAGCGTGCGGCGCAGATTGTTGTCCTCGCCGACACCGACAAACTCGGCCGCGCGCGGCAACAGCATTGGACGCCGATTGAGCGGGAGTGGCGGTTGATTACTGGCTCGACTGCGGATGAAGCAGCGCTGGCGCCGTTTTATGCGCTTAAGCAGATCACGGTGGAAACTGTGGACGTCGCTTGATTGCTCACCCCTGTGGCGAGGGGAGCTTGCTCCCGCTGGGCTACGCAGCGGACCCCAAAATCTCGCAAGCAACACCGTTTTTTTGCACTCAAGCGGTAGCAACCTTCCTCGCGACAAAGCTCATGTCGCAAAAATCCAATTTCGGCGACACGTGTCGCCAACATGTCGTCCGCGGCGACACGTTCCGAAGACGTGTCGCAAAAAGTGAAAAATTGCGACACGTTAATAAGAACGACTCAAAACGCCCCGATAGGCTCGGGGCTTTTTTATGCGTGCAATTTTTTATGGTGCGACGTCACTGGATCGGTTGTTACACGGTGCGGCGAGCACCTTCACCACATCATCAATGATCGCCTTACTCATATCCTGCAAATAATGCGATGCCCAGGCATGCCGGTCGGTGTCGCGAACCATCGCGGCATCTGATGCGAGAAGTTTGGCGATGTGGAGCAGATCGGAAGCGTGGGAGAGGGCCTGGATCACCGGGACGCCAGCGTTGATGCGGAACAGTGCATCGTTTGCGTGGTAGGAGAAAGGGGTGAGGCCGATGGTTTTGAGGTCTTGAGGGTTGGTCATTGGGCACCTCCGCTTTTTGGGCGGTGGTGGGTGATGGCTGGTGGAGCGGTAGCGCAAATTTTGGACGGATCGATAGCGGGCATTAGCAAAAACTCCTGAATCAAAGTTTGAGCTACCACGTTCGTTCTCAGGCGAATGGGTGGCAGCTATGCGTGGGCTGAGAAACCGGAGATACAGGAACCCGGCAGACCCGAAGGTCTCCCACGCACAGCCGCCATTACACGGAAATGCAGGCACAAAAAAACGCCAACACTCGTGATTATGGGCGCTTGTGCGCCTGTATCTTACTCGGGTTCTCAGGCCCGGTCGCTGAATTGGCAGCGACGACCTGAAGGTAGCTTGAGAGGGGAGGATGCGCAATCGTGGCTAGGTGGTGGCGTGCCGAAATGTTTTGGTGATTTTTATGGCTGGGCAATAAATATTGCCCAGCAATAATTTTGATAATTTGAGAAGGCTTGTTGAGACCTTATCGACTGGCGAAATAGGCATCAGTATTGGATATCGAATTGGATCAGTTTCAAAAGGATTTGCTGGAATCTGTGCGCGAAATGAATGAGCACCGAGCGCTTCCAATCGCTGAGGGCAGGCCGTTAACGAAGGAACGCATCAACTCGCACATGTCGTTATCAGCGACACGTTCCAATAACGTGTCGCAGAAAGTGAAAAAAAGCGACACGTTACAAAGCGGACTACATCAAAAGGGGCTGAGTCCTACGGAAAAAGAAGCCTGCGATAACTACTAAACAGCATCCCTTCAATCGTCTACTGGACGTTGAGAAGGCATCGACTGTTTCAGGTAGGAATCCAGCATTTGAAGAGATTTGGTTTTGTAAGTGAAGCTGCAACACGGGAGTACAAGGCCTTGCCGGACTGGGTTCAGGATGAGTTTGGGAAAGACCTGATGCGTGTGCAGTACGGCGGGGATCCAGAGTTGGCAATAAAGCAGCTGAGTTCAATCGGGGCGGGGACGATTGAGATGATCATCAATGGTAGCCCGGCATACCGATGCATCTACATCACGAAGTATGCGGACACCATTTTCGTCCTTCATTCGTTCGTGAAGACGACGAATCGAACTGATCGTCACGCAATGGCAGTTGCGGAGGATCGGTTGAAGGAGCTCAAACGGGAGCTTCGGAATATGGAGTGGAACGTCTAGCAGGCGTGAGCTTGTGAAATGACTATCTGAGGCAACGCGCCAGCATCGTTGGATGGCAGAGTAAACGTGGTGCGAAAGCCGAGTTTATCCAGCATGTCCATCATTGCATCGATCGTAAACTTCTCGATTTTCCCAGTGGTGAGTTCAGAAACACGTGATTGGGTCACGTTCAACCTGGCTGCGGTCTCACTCTGTTTGAGGCCCAGTTTTTTGATGCACTCAGTGATGAAAATGGACAACTCCATTTTCAGAGCCATTTTGCTGGCGACTTCCTCGTCATGCGTGACATGGAACGGACTGTCGAAGAATTGGATTGCCATGAGCAATCTCCTTTTTTAAATGGTTATCTAAAATTTACGATAAATGGAGGTTAGCGATTGATCATTTTTGATGCAAACATTTTTTCGCCTGCCCCTAGCGCACTCATTACACCAAGTAACTAATGATGTTCCCGTCCCCACCTTTATCCCCTCCAGCTAACTCCCTACATTGAACTCCAACGCCTACCCATTCATTCCGAAGGGCAGGTCACTGGAGATTCCCTCATGCCTTTTGTCAGCGTTCGCATCACCCGCGATGGCGTTACCTCAGAGCAGAAAGCTCAGGTGATCGCCGAAATCACTGAAACCCTGGAACGCGTCCTCAAAAAGGATCCGCACCTGACCCACATCGTGATCGAAGAAGTCGACACTGATAACTGGGGCTACGCCGGCATCACCACCACCCAGTACCGCAAGCAACTGGCAGAGGCGGAGGGCAAGTCATGACCGCGTCCGTCTCCATCGACTTCATCTCCGACGTGGTCTGTCCGTGGTGCGCGTTGGGCGCGACGGCGCTGGAGCAGGCGATCGAGAACGTGGCCGGTGAAGTGTCGGTGGCGCTGACCTACAAGCCCTTCGAGTTGAACCCGGACATGCCGGCGGTCGGTGAAAAAGCGGTTGAACATTTAATGCGCAAGTATGGACGCACCGCCGAGGACGTCGCCGCCGGCAAAGCCATGCAAATCGCTCGTGGCGAGGCCATCGGTTTCACGTTCGATCTGGAAAAGCGCACGCACTTCTACAACACGTTTGATGCGCACCGGTTGCTGTTGTGGGCGTTGCAGGAAGGGCGGCAGATCGAGCTGAAGAAGGTCCTGTTGCGCGCTTATTTCACCGATGGCCAGAACCCGAGCAATCGCGAAACGCTGGCTCGTCTGGCCGGGGAAGCAGGACTGGATGTGGCCGCTGCGCAAGAAGTGTTGGCATCCGGAGCGTTCGCGAAAGAAGTCCGCGAGCTTGAGGCGTTCTACCGCCAGCACGGCATCAACTCGGTCCCGGCCATGATCCTCAACGGTCGTCAACTGGTGTCCGGATCGCAGTCGGTCGAGTACTACGAACAAATGCTGAGACAAATGGCCAAGGCCCCCGCCGAAGCCTGATTACTTACTTTTTTAAATCATCTTTTAATTAGCAGAGGTTCATCATGAGCAATTCGAAAAAAGTCATCGTCATTACCGGCGCATCCCAAGGCCTCGGCGCCGGCATGGTCAAAGCCTTCCGTGATCTGGATTACAAGGTTGTCGCCACTTCGCGTTCGATCAAACCATCTACAGACCCGGACATCCTCACTGTAGCGGGCGACATCGGCGACCCGGCAGTGGCGCAACAAGTGATCCGCGAAGCCATCGCCCGCTTTGGCCGCATCGATACGTTGGTCAATAACGCCGGGATCTTCATTGCCAAGCCTTTCACCGCCTACACCGCTGAAGACTACGCCAATGTGTTGTCGGTGAACTTGAACGGCTTCTTCTACATCACCCAACTCGCGATCAACGAGATGGAAAAACAAGGCAAAGGCCACGTGGTCAACATCACCACCAGTCTGACGGACCACGCGGTTGATGGTGTGCCATCGGTGTTGGCTTCGCTGACCAAAGGTGGTTTGAACGCGGCGACCAAATCCTTGGCGATTGAGTACGCCAAGCGCGGGATTCGGGTGAATGCGGTTTCGCCAGGCATCATCAAGACGCCGATGCATGGTGAGGAAACGCATGAAGCGCTGGGAAATCTGCACCCGGTTGGGCATATGGGCGAGATCAGCGACATTGCTCAGGCGGTTGTTTATCTGGATAGCGCGAACTTTGTTACTGGTGAGATTCTGCACGTGGATGGTGGGCAGAGCGCTGGTCACTAAAAGCTTGGCTTACAAACCCCAGAAACAACAAAGCCCTCGTATTTCTACGAGGGCTTTTTTCACTTCGGGTTCTTATTCCAGGTGCCATTGCGGTTGACGTTTCCAATCGCCAGGAAAGCCCATCAGGCTTAAATTCGTTGATTCCAGATGCTCCATGATTTCTGCGAGACGAGGTTTCCACCGGCTGTCTGGACTGATCAAATCGGTTAGATACGCGAGGATCGTCAATACGATATAAAGCCGCTGTTTGGGCTGAGGTCTGCTGGCGGCTGCGTTTGGGATATTCCACTCTTTGGGTAGCGAGGGCCGAATTGAGAGTTCTCGGTTCCATAACCGCGAGTGGTGGGCGCAACAGTTTCGTATGAAGGTCAGGGTGTGGAGCCACGAAGCCAAAACATCGAACGGCAGACCGAATCTGGCGGCAATAGCTTTCTTGTCGGCACTTCTGCCTATGGCATTGAATAGGGTGGATACCGTACCGAGGCTGAGTTCTTCAAGAATGGCCCATGCGGGCGGCAGTTCGGGAAAGGCATAGGTCGCACCGTAGTATCGAAAATAGTTATCACGCATGCGGTTTTCGATTCTCTGCTGCTGAAGGCCGTCGTCCTGTCGCCCTTTCTTGATACGGTCTGTTTCACGTTCGAATTTATTTCGCTCTTTGCTCAATTGGTCCCGAAGGGGGCGTAAGAGTTCGGTGTGCGAATAGGACGAGGAGAACACCGAGGCATTGGCGATCCAGTCAGCCCCATACTTGGGGCACATGTGGCTGCTGATGCTTGCTCGTATGGCGACCTCGGCCCTCTCGATGGCGTCCATGGTTATGCGTCGCAACGAGCCATCGAATCGGTAGATGTCGACTACGGCTTTCAGAGTGCTACCGGGTTTGAAGGTATGTTCTGGCCTTTGCTCTTGGAAGGGGCGCATATAGGGGCTCAGGCGAAACAGCGTGACCACTTAGAGGAAACGCATGGCCCGGTCGTTGTTAGCGACTTGCAGGCCTCGTTGCTTTAGCAGTTCCAATTGCTGTTCTACGCTGAGGGCCGGTTTGTCGAAGGACCTCATGTAGCTTTTCTCCAGGCAAAAAAACCCGCACGATTTGAGCTTGCTGACTGGGTCAACCTAGGCTTGGCGGGTGTGTTGGGGTGCATTATAGGTAGGTGTGAGACCCCGTCAACGTTGCACTGGCGCGAATTTGTAACGATTAGGTGTGCGGGCAATGTTTGGTCTGGCGCTGGAGGTAAGGTTTTGTTGGCTTCTATAGAAGCCAATGTGTTGGCGTTCCGGGGATTGTCTCCAAACCCCAGAAACAACAAAGCCCTCGTATTTCTACGAGGGCTTTTTTTATGTTGCCCGCAACATTCGCTACAGACAAGAAAGCTCCACATCTTCGTCGTCGGGGACTTCGTCCGTAACAATCACTCGTGCGTGCGCGCTGTGCTCGTCCTCCATGCGCAACCCGAAGTAGCGGGTATCGTTGGCGTCCCAAAATGCCTCTATCTGCGCCATGGGTGCATGTTCCAGCAGCACCTCGGCGCTGTGCTCCAAGATGATCGAGTAACGTCGTTCGGTGTTCATTACAAAGGGGCTCGCAACGGCGGAGTGAAGTGGCAGATTGTGCATAAGCACTGCTGCCATTATGCCGCCTCACTGATTTTCGACCGTAACCGCTCATCGTTTCGGGGCGGTATGTAGATGCGCGGTACCAGAATGGGATGCGTCGACTCGCGTCTTTGATGAATATGACCATCCTTCAGCGAGACGGGCGAGCGTAAGACCCATAAACGAAAAAGGCCCACCTTTCGGTGAGCCTTTTTCGATATTGCGTATGGTGCGGCACCAGGAGTCGAACCTATACCTAACTATCTGTAAATAAAGTTTTTTATAGGCGGCTAGTCTTGGATATACCCCTAAATCTACCTCTAGCTAGGTGAAGACGCACGCATCTGACTTTTTGAGCCCTACTGATGAAAATGAGCGATATTCGTTTAATTTGCAGAAGCGAATTGCATTGAAGGGAGGGCTGGTAGTGAATAGTCAAAAATATGTGGGTGTAGTAGCTTTGTGCCGGTATGCTTTCCGACTCAGCTAACTATCCCGGTGCTGAGCGTAGGGTATGGAGATCAGAAATGGAGTTCGGGGCTGTAGAAGTTAACGACGACCTTTGGAATGTCCTTCGTAAAGGCCAGAAAAATGCGCTTGAGCTGGCATTCGATTACCTTAACCAACCAGAAACTCGCCATTCATGCTTGGTAAGCATGCCCACCGGGGGTGGTAAAACAGGAGTGATTTCTGTTCTAGCCCACTTTGGGCAACAGCAGAAAATATTAGTTATTTGCCATCGTTCGGCGGTACGGGAGCAACTGGTTAAGCAGCTTTCAGGGGAGTTTTTCACTGATAGACTGCCTGAATATGATATTGAATTGAAAACAGTAATTGATGGTGTGGCACTTACTGAAGATAAAAGTATAAATGTTACTACTTTTCAGATGTTGTCGTCGCTATCTGAGGTGGCTTTAAGTGCGTTAGTTGAGGCTGTGGATCTGGTAATTGTGGATGAGGGACATTCCGAGCCGTCCCCAATCTGGAGTGAAATATCACGGTCATTTAGAGCCCATAAAGTCATAATAACTGCTACGCCATATAGAAACGATTTATTTAAATTTGATGTTGCTCCCGAATGGAGCTATGTTTATACATACAAACATGCGCTTGAAGACAATGTTCTCTGTGAGCCGGTTTGGGAGTCTATGGCTTATGAAAGACTGCTTCCGCGTGTAAAAGAACTTTTAGAGCAACAGCCTAATACCAAGTGTATTGTAAAATGCGAAAATGTTGAAGCTGTAGAGTTATACGCCGAATTATTTTCTCC
The DNA here is from genome assembly GCF_054668335.1 of Pseudomonas sp. S2_F03. Lineage (NCBI taxonomy): Bacteria > Pseudomonadati > Pseudomonadota > Gammaproteobacteria > Pseudomonadales > Pseudomonadaceae > Pseudomonas > Pseudomonas sp. S2_F03. Next base: position 3,294,198 of record NZ_CP162759.1, read on the forward strand.
GGAGTTTTCTGTATTGGCTGTCCACCAACAGTTTTCAGGCGATGCAAGAGAGAACTTTAAATCTACAGTTCCTAGGTCACTTAAAAACTCCAGTTATGATGTGATTATTCATCAGAGAAAACTTGATGAAGGTATAGATATTCCACAAGCAAAAATTCTGGTTCTGACATATGCCGTCCGTAGTGGTCGAGAGCTTGTGCAAACAGTCGGGCGGGTTGTTCGGGCACATCGGAATTATGATGCGTTTACGTTGGAAATAAACTCGAACTCCAACTCGAGCTTGTGGAGAAATTTCCTAGATTTTGATGAGTATATTAGTGTTCGCGATAATTGTGTTTCGTTCTTAAAGTCACTTGATACATCAATGCTCCTAAAGAGGTATCTTGATGCCTTCCCTGATGTAAGTTATTTTGACTCAGGCTTTAGGAAGAAATTTGATATTGATAATTTCGATGTGGAACAAAGCTTAACTATTCCTCTGGCATCTCTCTGTTTTATAAAGAAGACGCCTGCTTTTACGATGGCTAAATTTATAGATGCCTTATATTGGAAGCTCACTATGGCTGGTGAGCTTGTCGTAATTCGAGAGTCTCTAGGTTTTTCAATTGCTCTAAGCATAAGTTTTAGTAATTCAAGGTTTTTAAAGGATTCTTTATTTTTTGAGCCGGCGCTTCAAGTTGTAATTTGTAGAGAGCTTGGTGACCTATTCGTTGTTTATGATAGTAGAGGCGTTAACTATTCGAGTGAAGCTGAAATTGGTCTTGGCGGTGTAATTTCACTGGAGGAAATTCTATCCCTCGGAGCAAGAACTGACCGCATTAGAACCAAGTCGGCCACAAGTATGGCCATAGGCGAAGCTAGGCGGCGTCCAGAAGGAGTCTCATGGCGAGGACGTAATCTCGAAGATATTCACTCGGCGCAGTCCAACGCCTCCTATGCACTGTCAACACTTATGGTTGATAATCTATCGCAGAATGGTGTTGCACAAAGTAGCTATTACCTCGGTGTAGGATCTGGACGAATTTCTGATCAGAAGAATAGGAACCTAAGTCTGCGCGGATTAGCTGCGTGGATAGATGATGTTGTAGATGTGATAAATAGCGGAAGGGTCGTCGAAAGTAATTTAATAAATTCTTTCGCGAAGCCCGTTGCTAACCCTCCGGAGTGTGAGCCTGCAAGCATCATTCTTGATTTTTGTGATTTTTCCGATCCTCTGATGTTTGCGTTAAATGGGCAGGAGTTTAATTTAATTAATGATATTATTTATCTAGAGTATGTGTCTGGCTCTAATAGTTTTGTTTATCGGGCGGAACTAGGGGATGTGCATATCTATTTGTCATATGACATAAATACACACGCACCTAGACTTGTTTTAGATAGTAACTACAGGCTTCTTAATCAACAAATATCTGATTCCGGGCAGGAGTTTTTCTCTGGACAGTCGATGACGGAAGTGTTTACTGCTGGATTGCAGAGGATTCTGTATATAAATTCATCAGCGTTCTACCAAGGACGATATTATAAATTTAGACTACCACTTGAGGCGGGATTTGACTTAGATAAATCCGCCATAGGTCGCTCAATTATAAAGGTAAACGAGTTACTTTCGCCCGGAATGGATGAAAAAGGAGGTTCCGCTGGGTTGGTACAAAACGCTTTTCTACCTAATTCCGTGTTTTTTTTAATAGACAAAATTCGAAATGTAAATGACTCTAATATGCGTGTGGCTGAATATGGTCCATTTTTCTCGCATATACCTGATATTGATTATTTGCTCTGCACTGATTTAAATACAGAGCCTGCAGATTTTATTGCCAGTTCTGAAACAAAGTTGGTATTTATACATGTTAAGTGTGGAGATACTTTGCAGCCGCGATCCTCAGCGGGTGCAATTGCAGAAGTAGGTGGGCAAGCAATAAAAAATATGGAGGTTTTGATAAGTCCTAATAAGGATCTTAAGTTTGGGAATCATCGATTGCTAGGCGCTCCGTGGCGATTAGATCTAACTCACCCAGACCTCCTAAAGCGAGTGCGGCTGATTCATAAGGAAGCCCCCGACGCTTATATGGCGAGATTAGGGGTGGGTTATGAGACTGTGGTTGATGAAGCGTGGCGCGTGTTTACTGAACGAAGAAATTCTTTACGGGTGGAAAAAGAAATTTGGATTGTGATCGGAAACGCTTTTTCTCGGACTCATTTTTCTAATCAAGTGAGTCGCGGTAATGAATGCATACATGAAAGTCTTCAGGCATTCCAGTTGCTAGACTCATGGACAGCAACTTCGGCAAATAATGATGTGGCATTCAAGGTGTTCGTTTCCTAGGGGCTTTTTTGTGAGTGGTACTCATTGATTGAGAGGTTCAGTGAGGGCAAGTTTGGTTTTGTGACTCTTGTAGTACCTAAGGGGAGTTAGTTATTTATAGCATGGTAAGATTTACTCGAAAACAAATCTGAAGTTTTGCCGCACTGTTTTTATAATGATTGTAGTTTGATGTCGGGGTAAACCAATGCAACTGGTTTGGGAAAAGTTTACATACGATACACTCGAAGATGCTAAGCGTCAGTGCTTCTGTTTGTACGTATTCCACCATCCTCAAGATGGAGATAGGCCTTTTTATATAGGTAAAGCTAAGAGTTTCGGTACAAGTCAAAGTTCTGGTTATACAGCTTCTGCTAGGTATAACAGTGGATATATGCACTTGATTGCTGGAATGTTACGATCTGATTTTTCACTCTACATTGCACATATCGGAGAAGCTGCATTCAAGGATGTAGAGGCGTACGAACAAGAACTTATTTATCAATGGGGGTCGGTGCGGAAACAAAAAATTAAGCCGAATCGTAAATCTGTGACTACTGTAAAACCATGGGCTACAAGTGACAGTTCGCTCAATGCTATGCCAAAAAGCGATATGCCTTAATCTCGCTATTAATTTTACTTTAGCAATGGAGAAATCAATTTAAGTATCCAGGGTGGCCAATAATCTCCCCGAACTGTACCGACTTGGTAAAAGTAAAGTGACAAGATATTTGGTATGTTTTAGGCAGTTCAATGGGTTTAAGTTTGCATGGAATGTAAGCGCTCTCTCTCTACTCGACCAAAGGCGAACGGTGTGTTGATCAGTCATGGCTATGTAAAGCATTACTAATCAACGTGGATGATATTTCTTGAATATTTGAATATTTATAACAAGTCTTTTCTATACATAAGTATGGTGAGAATTAAGAAGGTCATAATTTGATAAAACAATTTAATGTGGTTGTTGTGTTCGTTTCTCTCTGCATAGTTGGCAGCGCAGGTTCTATATGTCTCATGTATGGTGTCGAAGTCATTTATGTATTTTTGGAAATCAGAAATTGGGTCTTTGTTGTTGAATCTAACATATAGATATGGATCTTTCATAAGCTCGATCAATAGCCTGACCTTTTCTGCCGCTGCTTCAGTATCAAACTTTCCGTTTTCGAGATGATCAGGTTTAGCTTTACGAATTTTTTCGTCAAAGTTTAATATGTTTTCTTTGATGGAACTTAATTTATCTATTAGCGGGGCTATCTCTTTTGCAGAAGTATTGAAGTTGGAAAACTGATCGCTGGGAACGCAAGTATTATATCCAATGCTCTTAGACATTCGTACAATATCGGTACCCATTTCTTGAAGCGCTAATAGAATTTCTTTTGATCCCGCTACGTCGTAGAGCTGAACGATCTCTCGATGATACTCAAGAAGTGTATGTATATAGGCTGTGTCAATTGTTCGTTTTGTATTTTCAATGTTTAACTTCTCATAATACTGGTTGGTGCGTATACTTTTTAACAGTTCAGTTAATTTGTATTCGAAGTCCGCTCGTGGTCTGTAGAGCTCCATCTCTCTATATTGTATTTTGTCATTTTCTGGGAAAATAACTTTATCCAAAAAAATCTGAATTATAGATGTTGCGCAGATCCAGGCACATAAAATAACTTTTTTGTTCATGGTGACTTTTAAAGGAGTAATGTTGATTGCTGGCCGGTTGTAATTTGTTGTTGGGTTTTTCGCTTTTAATTGGTGCATCAGAGCTTAGCATGACTTTTCCAGAGTAAGCATCGTCCCAAGAAATTTCGTATGGTTATTTCGGTAACCGCCACCCTTTTTAACCGAGATACGATCAAACGAGCGGTCAGTACGTAATAATAATGGGTGGAGGTTGACTTATTATTCGCGCTGTTGTTTAGGAACCATATAAGGTGCTTTCGTTGCCATATCCACGGGTTTTCCAGGTTCCAGCGATTAACAATTGTCGTTTGGATTATCTTTGCCTGCCGAAGGTGACGTTGACGTGTGGTATACGATCCAGTCAGTACGCTCGCCAGGAACAGTTCCATATCAAATGTTTTGCTCATGCTCGACCACCAATGTAAGCCGAAACCACGTCGATACGACCGTGACCAAGTTCGTAGCTGATTTGTACTCGGGCCAACTGATCGAGGTGTTGGTTGAGTTGGTAGCAATTACCACCGTTGATGGGCGCGAGGTGATCAGTGATTTCCTCGTAGCGTTCGCACGCATAAGCCGCCCGCAGCTCATGAAAGCCTCTGAGTTCATGGGTGTGGAGGAGGTCTCGAGCGGGACGGACGGTGCTCGTTAGGAAGTCTAGGTAGCTTTCGTTCGGGGCCAATAGGTTGCGGCTACCTTTTGGCGAAACTTGATGGGCGAATGCCAGTGCCTCGCGGATCTTATTGCTTACCGTAATCCAGCGAGAGGCTGATGCGCCCGAACGACCGCCTTTGGTGCCGTCCTGGATGTTGATCCTGCCGAGTTGTTTGGCCTCACGTTGCAGCCGGGGCAGGTTTGCTAAAATGGCCTCACGTAAACGCATCCCGGTTTCGCGTGCCAACTGCACGATGGCAGCGACTCGTGGCTGCTGATGTTCACATAGCACTTCAACGATCCGTTTCACTTGTGCGCGGTCTTGGCCTTGAGGTACTTCACTGCGGATACCGGAGCGCTGCATTCCCAGCGCCTTACTTGGACTTGGCGCTCTCATATACTGATCACCGCGAAGCGCAGCCAGGGTCCGGTTCACGCTGGACAACCGGTTTTGCGCGGTGGCGATGCCTATAGCGCCTTGTTCAACTTGCTGACGCAGATGTCCGGCGTAGTCCAGCAAGGTCTGCCGATCTATCTGCCGCGCATCGTTAAACCCTGGCCCATCCTTCGACCGACACCACCGCACAAATGCCTGCCACCGATCACTGTGCGCTTTGACCGTGCCGTAATGCCCGCCGCCAAAAAGATCACGTAATGCTTGTGGCCCCGCATAGCTCAGCTGCCGACCATAGCCAAAATTGCGCCCGTCTCGCCTTCCTACCAATGCCATGAGCAAACTCCTCTCGAAGCCAAAACTTTTAAAACTTTCCCCACGTCATCCCGCCAAGAATGCTGAGTGTTATCAGGGATCAAGGCCCCTGCGACCTGTGAGGGTTGTCCACTAACGCGGGACTGGCGGCTCTTTACGACCGGGAGCTTGGGCATCTCATGATCTGGCCTCCTGAGCACTTCCGAGGAAGTGGGCGGGTGGAGGCTGCGCTGGCCGACGAGACCGACGCCGCGAGATCTTGAGTCAGGTGAAGGCAGTGATGCGATGACCGGGGCATGCCTGACTGTCAGTCAGGTGCAGCCTGTCCATCGGCTGCGGCACCATCATCTGCATCGCTGTTGCTGGTGACTTTTCGGTGTTTGTCACGCCGATTGTCACGAGGGGAAATGCCGCAAAGCCTTGTACGAGTTGGGCTGCAGCAGCGGTAGGAGCGCCCGTCTCTTTCTGGGAGAAAGAGACGGGCGCAGGTTGGCGCAATGAAATGGCCAAGCGAATAGGTTGCTGCAGGGCAGCTATAAAAGGGTATGAGTTGCCGCAGTGGCACTCTGGTAGAAGTAGGCATCCATCACATCGCTGTGACCGTGAGAGCCGCCGGACGCTAATCGCACTTTGGGAGAACCACCACCGTGTGGCGTAGCCTTAAAGGTTCGGGCTACCTGGGTTGCTGTCGACGACAGCGCTTTGCCCGATCTTTTCTACGCCTGTGGATAATTCGGGTCAAGACTCCAATATTCGGGAGTTCTGCGGCTGTGGATGAAATTATCCACCGGTGGAAATCAGTGGTTTTCCACAGACAGTTGTGTGGGCTTTAGATTTTTTAAGTGAGGTCCATCCAAGCAGGGCGGCTTTGCAGCCCTGTTTGGATGGACCCGCGTGGACAAACGAATCACTGAGATATGGATACCGAGCGCTTACTCGGTTGCGCCACGTTTTGCTTTTAGGCGAGTGACGTTCGCTCCGGTCTGGTTCGCGAATTCGTGTGGAGTGACATGCTCCTGCCGGTTGGCCTCCAGGTACCGGCTCCACCAGTTCATGATCAGCCTGCGCTCCTCGATGAACTCGGCCTTGTGGATGTAAGCGGCGCGGACGTTGTTGCGCTCCTTGTGGCTCATCTGCCGTTCAATAGCTGTCTCCGACCACAATCCTGACTCGATCAGTGCGCTGCAGGCCATCGAACGAAATCCATGCCCGCAGATATCGGTTTTGGTGTCGTATCCCATCGTTCGTAGCGCGTTGTTCACGGTATTTTCGGACATGGGTTTCCAGGGTTTGGCATCACCTGCGAAGACCAATGCGAATTTGCCTGTGAGTGCATGGATTTTTTCGAGTAGCGCCACTGCTTGCGGCGATAAGGGTACTAAATGGATATCCCCTGCCATCTTCGTACCCCTTGTGGAAAAGGGTACTCCCTCCAACGCGGGTCGAGTGTCCGGTATCTCCCAGGTGCCACGCTTGAGGTCGAACTCGCTCCAGCGTGCGAAACGCAGCTCGCTGGATCGTACAAACACATGCAGCGACAGCATCACCGTAAGACGGGTAAGTGCCCGGCCTTTATAGGTGTCGATCCGCTCCTGCAGTTCCGGCAGTCGCGATAAGGGTAGAGCGGGGCGATGTACCACCCGCGGGGCTTTGATCGAGCCTTCGAGATCGTAAGCAGGGTTTATGGTGATAAGCCGGAGGCGCTTTGCCTCGCGCATGATGCTCTGCAGGTAGTTTTGTACCCTTAAAGCAACGTCGATCGTTCCGCGCTTCTTGATCGCTTCCAAGGGCTGCATAAGGTCATGGGTGTCGAGATCAACAATGGCGCGTGCGCCGATCAGCGGGAATACGTGGGTTTTGAGGCGGCTCATCACTGTCTTGGAATGGCCTGGTGCCCACTTGGCCGACATTTCCGTATGCCAGTCGAGCGCAACGCTTTCAAAGGTTCTGCCTTTGATTACGGCTTCCGCCTTGGCTTGGTGCTTGGTTTCTATAGGATCAACGCCATCCGCCAGCATTCGCTTGACTTCCAAGCGCTTGCGGCGCGCATCGGCGAGGCCAATGACGGGGTAGTTGCCGAACGATGTCAGTCCTTCGCGTCCGTCAGGTTTGACGTAACGGAGCCGCCAGCCTTTGCGGCCATTGGGTTGGACTAGGAGGTAGAGGCCATCGCCGTCGAAAAGCTTGTAGGCGCGGTCTGTAGGTTTTGCCAAGCGGCAAGCTGCGTCGGAGAGCGGAGCTGTGGTGCGCGACATAAGGGTACTCCCTTTTATCGAAGTGACCTGTATCCCAAACTCTACCCTTAAAACGGTTGGAATCCACCAGTTTCTGACGGAAACCGATGGAACGCTAAAACGAAAAAACCCGCCAGAAGGCGGGTTTTTCGGGGGTTCCAGAGATTTTGAAAGCCTTCTCTGGAACCTTGTATGGTGCCGGCACCAGGAGTCGAACCCGGGACCTACTGATTACAAGTCAGTTGCTCTACCAACTGAGCTATACCGGCGTGTTGGGCGACGATTATAGCGATTGGATTGGTTCTGTAAACCCCTGAATTCAGACTATTTTTGCGCAGGTGTCAGGTCAGGCGCGCAGCAGGGTTTTCTTGAGTTTCTGGATGGCTTGCCAGGTGCGGCTGTTTTGCATTGCGCGCAGCTGTGCTTCGGCCTGTTCGGCGCGTTGCAGGGCGGCGGTGAGTTGTTGTTCGGCATCGCTGACGGGGTGGCTGAAGTTGTGGCCTTTGCAGAACTGGAATTCGTCCAGGTTGCAGGGCGGGATGTCGAAGGCGGGTTTGAGGTTCAGGTGTTCTTCGGCGAGGTAGTAGGTGTTGATGCCGTCGAACAGGAGGGACTGGTAGCCGGCGCCGGTGACGAGGCTTTCCCAGGCCTGGTCGCGGTCCCACGGGGTTTCGATGAGGATGACCCACGGCCGCCACTGGGTGAAGTCCATGCCGCGCAGGACGGTTTCTTCGTGGCCTTCGACGTCGATTTTCAGGAAGTGGATCGGGCGGCCCTGGGCGTGTTCTTCGCAGATGGAGGTCAGGGTGCGGGACTGGACGGTTTGGCTGCGCACGTCCATGCCGGCGTCTTTGTGCATTTGCGCCATGGCCGGGGCGGCGGTCGAGAGGCCGGTGCCGGCGATGCCGTAGAAGGTCAGGCTATCGGCGTTTTCGCCGGCCACGCATTGCAGGTTGGTGTCTTTGGGCCGTTGCTGGCACAGGGCTTCGTAGTAGTTGGGCATCGGTTCGACGTTGATGCCGGTCCAGCCATGGTCGTAGAACGCTTTGGTGACCGAGTCATGGGTGGGGTCGTTGGCCCCGACATCGATATAGAAGCCGTTCTCGACAGTCTTGAGGGCGCGCCACAGGCGGATGTCTTCGAAATTCTGTGCGTAAGAAATGAACGTCACTGTCGCATCCTGTCGGTCGAATTTTCTTGTGGGTGGTCGCGCTGTCGGCGTCCTTGCGTCTGTGTATAACAAGAGTCGCGAAGCGGTGCAATTTCCCCGGTCTGGCGTCCTGACTTCGGCGCTTATGTCCTTTGCATTGAATGCTTATGCACATCGGGCCGCACGCCTTGCCCCCTTCATTACTGTTTTTGCGGACCCGTTCTCATTTGTTCGCAAATGCCTGTTTTTCTGGTTTTTTTCGCAGGTGTACGAAAAGTGAACAGACTAGTTTCAGCTCTGAAACAGCCGTGTTTATTGGATCCACGATTATTTCATCAACAGAGTTATCCACAGGTCTGAATTGCTTTAAGGGCGTTCTGCCAGAAGCAGGAAATTACGCGGCGTGAGCGGAGTTTCGCAGAAGGTGCCCAGACGAACGGTATAGCCCTGCTCCCTGAGGAAAAGTGCCCGGTCGAGAACCAGCCATAGCTCCAACGGGCGTCGGAAAAGTCCGCGCAGCAGCTCCAGATTGCGTACATGCGCCAAGCGCTGCCAGCCAGCGGCTTCGAGTGCAGACCAATCTTGCGCGCCAACTGTGGATAACTCTTTCAGCGCGGCCAGATGATGGCAGTACTCGGTGAAGGGTTTGTCCAGCCAGGCGCTGGGCAGGGACGGAGTCGGCAGGTATTCATCAACGCCGCGCAGTTGCCGTTGCAGCAGGTCGAAACCCAGACGCCGGGCCATGGAGGTGTCACGCTGACGGCGCACGCGCGCACCGGCGGTGACGGTTTCGCTCATCGGGAGGGCGAGATCGTCGAGCGACAGCTGTAGGTCGGAGCGCAAAGCCGCAGAGGAAAGTGGCTGATAGGCCGCAAGACTGATCCGGTTATAACAGCACGGCGCGATGGCGAGTTGCTTGCAACCTGCCGCACTGGCGAGCTGGATCAGTCGCACATGCAAGTCACCGCATGCATGCAGCGCGACGGGTGTGTGTCCGTTGTGCAGTAGTGATGCAGCATCCGAGGCCAGTACATCCTGTTCGACGTGCAGTGCGTGCAAGTGATGACGCTGGCTGAGTGCCTGTCCGCTGGCCACCAGTGCCGGGTCGTATTCCAGACAGGTCAGTTGTTGCCCGGTTTGCAGCAAACGCCGGCCCAGGTGGCCCTTGCCCGAGCACCAGTCCAGCCAATGCCTCGGCGGCGCAGCAAACGACAGGCGACTGGCAAACGCCTCAATCTGCTGCCACTTACGCCCCGGCACATCGACGTTCAGGCGATGCCCGGCCGCTTGCAGTGCGTGCGCCGGCAATTCAGCCACCTGGCTCAGCTCAAGCGACAGCGCCGCCAACGAAGCAAATGGCTCCGGCGCACTCAACGAGCAAGGGTGGTTGTGGCTGCTTTCCGCGTCGTCCAGCGAGCGGTTGCGTAGCCACAAGGACAATTCAGGGTAGGACGCTTCCCAGGGAAGTTGCAGATGAGTAAACGGCCGTGGCTTCCACAGCGCTTGATGCTCGATCAGAAAAGCATCCAGCGCCGTGAAGCGGGCGAGCAGGGCCTCGCCCGTCAGTACGCAGGAGGAATCAACGCCCTTGGCAGGCATCGACGCGCAACCAGCGCTCCAGCAGCTTGAAGCCGCGAACCAGCACGTAAGCCATCAACAGATAGAACATGCCCGCGGCGAAGAAGATCTCCACCGGCAGGTAGGTTCGGGCAATGATGGTGCGGGCCATGCCGGTCAGTTCCAGCAGGGTCACGGTACTGGCCAGGGCGCTGGCCTTGAGCATCAGGATCACTTCGTTGCTGTAGGCCGGGAGGCCGATGCGCGCGGCGCGCGGCAGGATGATATAGAACAGCGCTTTGGCGCGAGACATGCCCAACGCGCGCGCCGCTTCGATTTCACCCGGCGGAATCGCCTGGATCGCGCCGCGCAGGATCTCGGCGATGTAGGCAGCGGTGTGCAGGGTCATGGTCGCGGTGGCGCACCAGAACGGATCGCGCAAGTACGGCCACATGGAGCTATTACGGATGACATCGAACTGCGCCAGGCCGTAATAAACCAGGAACAGCTGAACCAGCAACGGCGTGCCGCGGAAAAAGAAGATATAGCCGTAGGGAAATGCCCGTACGTACCAGAGTCGTGACGAACGCGCGATGCCCAGCGGAATCGCCAGCAGCAAACCGGCGATCACGGCGATGGCCACCAGTTCCAGGGTCAGCGTTGCGCCTTGGGCCAGTTTCGGCAGCCACTTGATGATGACTTCCCAGTTCATTGGGTGCTCCTCGCGAAGCCGCGAGCGGCACGTCGTTCCATTAAGTGCATGCCGCTCATGGCGAGCACGGTCAAGCCCAGGTACATGAACGCGGCCACCATATAGAAGGTGAACGGTTGCTTGGACACGGTCACGCCGATTTGCGCGTGGCGCATGATTTCTTCCAGGCCGATGACCGATACCAGCGCGGTGTCTTTCATCAGGATCATGAACAGGTTGCCAAGGCCCGGCAGGGCGATGCGCCACATTTGCGGCATGATCAGTTTGGTGAAGATGCGAAACTTCGACAGACCCAACGCCACGCCGGCTTCACGGTGGCCTTTGGGAATCGCCAGAATCGCGCCCCGAAACACTTCGGTGGCGTAGGCGCCAAAGCACAGCCCCAGGGCAATCACACCGGCAGCGAAGGCATTCAGTTCGAGGTCGGGGTTACCGAAAAACTCGCCCATGGCACGCATCAGGTTGACCGTGCCGAAATAGATCAACAGCACCCAGAGTAATTCCGGAATACCGCGAACCAGTGTCGAATAAGTGCCGCCAAGCCATTGCAGCGGCTTGTATGGCGAAGTCTTGGCCAAGGCGCCGAGCAGACCGAGCACCAGTCCCAGGCACAGGGCCGAGAGTGCCAGTTTCACAGTCATCAGCGCGCCGGCGGCGAGCGCCGGGCCGAATCCGTAGAGATCGATAGTCATGGATTTCTTTTCAAATCGCGGCAGGCAATGCCGAGAACCGGCACCGCTATAAAGCGGCGCCGGTCAGGCAGGTCAGAATCAATAGATGCTGAACGGGAAGTACTTGTCGTTGATTTTCTTGTAGGTACCGTCAGCGACGATTTCTTTCAGTGCGACGTTCAGCTTCTCGCGGATCGGGTCGTTTTTACGGACAGCGATACCGATTTTGTCGCTTTCTTCTACCGGATCGCCTTTGAATTCGTAAGACCTGCCGGCGTCGCTTTTCAGCCACTCGTAGTTGACGTATTTGTCAGCGAGGATGCCGTCCAGACGACCGGAGGTCAGGTCCAGGTAAGCGTTTTCCTGGGTGTCGTAGAGTTTGACCTCGACGCCGTCCATGTTGTCTTCCATCCAGGTGCCGGCGAGGGTCGCACGTTGTGCGCCGATCACTTTGCCTTGCAGGGAAGCCTTGTCTGTTTTGAAGTCTGCGTCTTTCTTGGCGATGAATTGCAGCTTGTTCGAGTAGTACGGGTCGGTGAAGTCCACCGCACCCTTGCGCTCGTCAGTGATCGACATCGAGGAGATCAGGAAGTCGAACTTCTTCGCGTTCAGGGCCGGGATGATGCCGTCCCAGTCGGAGGTGACCACGGTGCACTCGACTTTCATCTTGGCACACAGGGCGTCGCCGATTTCTTTGTCGAAGCCGACCACGTTGCCGCTGGCATCTTTGTTGTTGAATGGCGGGTAGGCCGCTTCGATGCCCATCTTCAGGGTTTCGGCCATGGCACCGGCGCTGAACGCCAGGGTGACGGCGGCAGCCAGGAAGACCTTTTTGTAGTTCTGCATGTGGGGAGCTCCGTTAGCGGTTGCTGGACATGAATTGTTTGCAGCGCGCCGAAAGCGGGTTTTCAAACACCTGCTGTGGCGATCCTTGCTCTTCTACCAGGCCCTGGTGGAGGAACACCACTTCGCTGGAGACCTGACGGGCGAAGCCCATCTCGTGGGTCACGAGCAGCATGGTGCGGCCTTCTTCGGCCAGTGCACGGATGACATTAAGTACTTCCTGGACCATTTCCGGGTCAAGGGCTGAGGTGGGCTCGTCGAACAGGATCACCTTGGGCTGCATCGCCAGGGTTCGGGCGATGGCGGCGCGCTGCTGCTGGCCGCCGGACAGTTGCGCCGGGTAGGCATGGCGCTTGTCGGCGATGCCGACCTTGGCCAGCAGGGCTTCGGCCACTTCGATGGCTTCGGCCTTGCTCTGGCCGAGCACGCGGCGCGGAGCTTCGATGATGTTGTCGAGCACGCTCATGTGCGGCCAGAGATTAAAGTTTTGAAACACAAAACCAATCTCGCTGCGCAAGCGGTTGATCTGCTTGCCGTCGGCAGCGACCAGTTCGCCGTTCTTCGCCGCTTTGAGTTTGAGTTCTTCGCCGGCTACGAGAATCTGGCCCTGGTGCGGGTTTTCCAAGAGGTTGATGCAACGCAGGAACGTGGACTTGCCGGAACCGGAAGAACCCAGGATCGAGATCACGTCGCCGTCGCGGGCGGTCAACGAGATGCCTTTGAGCACCTCAAGCTGTCCGTAGCGTTTGTGCAAATTGCGGATTTCAAGCGCGGGCGTGGCCTCAGCCATGTGCGTTCCTCATAGTGTTTCGCTCCTGCTGTTGGCGGCCTTCCTGGCGAGGCGGCCACGCTAGCATAGCGTTTGAATGGCAGCCAACAGCGCTACGGGCGGTAAACGGAAGTGATGTGGCAGGTTGTCGCATCGGTACAGCAGACTGTCGCGCTGCTATCAACCGAACAGCCGTTTGATCCTGCTTTTAAATACAAAGCAGCCGCGGGTGGCGTAAAAAAGGGCGCGATGTTGCCAGCTTTGGCGGGGTGTTGGAAGCGCTAAGCGGCCAAACGTTCCTGATCCGCACTTTTATTGTGCGTCGAGCGTTTACCGGATGTGTTTCTGGTGCGCGCGCTCGTTGGAAAAGTGAGTCGCAGGGTAACGTTCTGGCAAAGTGCTATTACTTTCAATGACTTGCGATGACTGTCCGGTCAGGTCGAGATCGCCGTGATAGACGGTTTTGAAACATTTTGGCGCAATTATTGCGTACAGAATCCAGAACGCCCCGTTGGTTTCTTTTTACGAGAAAGAAAACCAGGCGGGATGCATGCATTCGCTTTTCCTTACAAAGGTAGTTTCAATGAGCAGTACCCCAAACTCCAATGGCCTCGAACAGGGGCTTAAACCGCGTCATGTGACCATGCTGTCGATTGCCGGGGTTATCGGCGCCGGCTTGTTCGTAGGCTCGGGTCACGCCATCGCCGCCGCCGGCCCGGCCGTGCTGTTGGCTTACGCTGCCGCCGGTATGCTGGTGGTGTTGGTGATGCGCATGCTCGGTGAAATGGCTGTTGCTTCGCCAGACACCGGCTCCTTCTCGACGTACGCCGATCGCGCGATCGGTCACTGGGCCGGTTTCACCATCGGCTGGCTGTACTGGTGGTTCTGGGTGCTGGTCATCCCGTTGGAAGCCAACGCCGCCGCCACCATCCTGCACGCCTGGTTCCCGAACGTGGCGATCTGGGCGTTCACGCTGATCATCACCCTGCTGTTGACGGTGACCAACCTGTTCAGCGTCAAAAACTACGGTGAGTTCGAATTCTGGTTCGCCTTGATCAAGGTTGTAGCGATCATCGGTTTCATCGTCCTTGGTGTTCTGGCGATCTTCGGCTTCCTGCCAAGCAGCCAGGTCAGCGGCGTTTCGCACCTGTTCGACACCCAGGGCTTCCTGCCAAACGGCATGGGCGCGGTATTGGGCGCGATCCTGACCACCATGTTTTCCTTCATGGGCACCGAGATCGTGACCATCGCGGCCGCGGAATCGAAAAACCCTGGCCAGCAAATCTCCAAGGCGACCAACTCGGTTATCTGGCGGATCGGCTTGTTCTACCTCGTGTCGATCTTCATCGTTGTGGCCCTGGTGCCATGGAACGATCCGATTCTGGCCAGCGTCGGTTCTTACCAGACTGTGCTTGAGCGCATGGGCATCCCGAATGCCAAGCTGATCGTCGACATCGTGGTACTGGTTGCTGTGACCAGCTGCCTCAACTCGGCGCTGTACACCGCCTCGCGCATGATGTTCTCCCTGGGCAAGCGCGGTGACGCACCGGCCGTTTCCCAGCGCACCAATAAGAGCGGCACGCCGTATTGGGCTGTGATGTTGTCGACCGGTGCTGCGTTCCTCGCCGTGTTCGCCAACTACGTCGCCCCGGCTGCGGTGTTCGAGTTCCTGCTGGCCAGCTCCGGCGCCATCGCGTTGCTGGTGTACCTGGTGATCGCCATTTCCCAGCTGCGTATGCGCAAACAGCGTATGGCACGCGGTGAAAAAATCGCCTTCAGCATGTGGTTGTTCCCGGGCTTGACCTACGCGGTGATCATTTTCATCGTGGCGGCCCTGACCATCATGTTGTTCCAGGAAGCGCATCGCGTAGAGATTCTCGCGACCGGCCTGCTGGCGCTGTTGGTAGTCGCGGCAGGCGTGCTGGTAGCTCGTCGTCGTCACAATGAGAAGCTGAGCGCAGCCTTGGCGCGCTGAGATATCTGACTCAAGCCAATTGTTGTTGAGGCACCGAAACGACCGCCATCAGAAATGATCGCGGTCGTTTTTTTGCCTTTCATTCAGGTGCTTTATTGGGTAGTAAGCGGATAGACACGATGATGGCGAGATAGTAGCCTTTGCGCCGAATGTGTATCTCGCTGTTACGGGATACGATGGAGTTTCAGGACACGGATTGTTCGACGCCCTCAGCCTTTGCGGCTAAAAGCCCCCCGACCCTTTCTTGCCTGCTCCTTCATCTGCGGTGTGTTCACAGATGCATTTGCGTGTGCCTGCCGTTCAAGCGGCAGATCAGAGTCAGCGCTGCATGGAGCTAGCCCGGCCACTCAGCCAACCCATTGGGGCATCAAGGAGACAGGCATGGCGTTTACATCGGTTGTGTTCAAAAACCCGAATACCGGTGCCATGAAAGAAGCGCCAATCGGCTTCTCGTGGACCGTATTTTTCTTTGGCTTTTTCCCGGCCTTGTTCCGTGGTGACTTCAAGTGGGCAGCGATCATGTTTGTCGTGGCCTGCTTCACTTTTAGCCTCAGCAACCTCGTGTTCATGTTCATCTACAACAAGCTGTACGTGAAGGATCTGATCGGTGCCGGCTTCAAGGCTCAATCCATTGCCAGCGGTGATCTGAGCTACGCCAGTGCCAAGATCGGCATGGAAATCCCGCGTCTGAATCCTGTGGCTGCCTGAGGCTTGTAGCTTCTGCAGTTAAAAAACGGCCGCTGTCAGTGATGACGAGCGGCCGTTTTTGTTTGAGTCGTAATCCTTACTCGGCTTTTTCTTCCAGCGACTCACGGTAGACATCCAATGCAGCGCCGAAATCGGCGATGAACTGTGGCTCGCTCAGCCACGCCTGGGCGGCGTCGCGGTCCATGCCGTCGGCCCACATGCGGTAGTCGATCAGCATGTCGGCGGCCAGGTGGGTGGCAGCCATGCCTTCGTCGTCGGCGTTTTCCATGTCCAGCAGTTCTGGGTGGTCGATGATGATAAAGGCGAGGTTCGTCAGCAACACCGAGAGCATTTCACTGCGGCTGACGGCTTCCGCGTCGCGCATTTTGCTGAACATCGCCAGGGTGTATTCCGGGATCGGCTCATCGAGATGGCCAAGGTCATCGTCCAGCGCGGCGGGCTTTCGGCCGTGGATGTTGATCTGCTTGGCTTTGGCCTTTGCGCGCTTGGCGCGTTTTTGTTGCTTGTTCAGGGATGCCATGGGAACTCAGTTGGTTTTCTGTTGGGTTTGGGCGGCGATGATATCGGACGCTGCGACATAGTCGGCCTGGAAGGCCGGTGATTCGATCCACGCCAGGGCGCCAGCCTCGTCGACTTCGGTCGACCATTGGCGGTACTCGATCAGCGCGGCGAGGATGAAGTCCATCGCGCCTTCTTCGCCTTCCTGCTCGTACACCAGCTCCAGCAGCGGGTCTTCCAGGAAGGCCACGCACATCGCTTGCTGGCTGATTTTTTCGGCGTCGATCATTTTCTTGAACAGTTCGGTCAGGTCCACCGATTCGAAGTCGATGCGATCATCGTTCGGGTCCAGCTCGACCGGTGCGGCTGCCCGCTGCGTGCGGTTTTGCTTGGCCTTGGCTTTAGCGCGAGTGGCGCGTTTGTGCTGCTTGTTGGCGGAGGCCATGGGTGTCGTTCCGTAATTCGTTGAGGGGCTCAGTTGCGCGGGACTTGCCGCCCGGGGGTATCGGGGGCCAGTTCGCCGGTCTGCAACCAGGACAATGCAATGGGCCATAGTGTGGCTTGGTATGCGCTGCGAAAAAAGGCGAAATGTCCGACTTCTTTTTCGCCGATGTCTTCGGGGGCGATTCTCAGGTGGGTGTTTGTACTGCCGGTGAAGTAACCGAGCAGGCGTTCAATGGCCGCAACGGTGCCGTAAGGATCGTCGCTGATACTGATGGCCAGGGTTTTTGCGCTGACGTTAGCGAACGGGAGCCCACCGTCCCTGGCGTGGATGACGCGACCGCTGGGCCGTTTTTCGTAGCGGGCGGTGGGCGTGCTCCAGTCATGCACGACGCCGGCAGGCGTGTCTTCCAGCCAGCCAAGGCGTTTTCCGGGAAAGTAGCCATAAAGCATCGTCACCAGCGGCATCACTACATGCCACTTGCCAAACATTCGCCAGCGGTGGGCCGGCGCGTAATCGCGCCAGTAAGCGAATTGAGCGCCTACCGTCACCAAGCGCCGAATGACCCGTCCAGAGGCTCCCAGGCCCGCTGCACAGCCTCCAAAGCTATGACCGACGACATCGCAGGGCTGGCCGGGGAATTCTCGCTGAGCGCGCCTGAGCATCGCCTCAAAGTCCAGTGCGCCCCAATCGGACCATGAAGCGTCGAGATCTCTCATTGAGGTGGGGCGGGACTCACCGATGCCTCGGTAGTCGAAGGTGATCACGTCGAAACCGTTGGCGAACAGGTAATCGGCGAAACGCGAATAGTGGCGGCAGCGTACCGAGGTGGCGGCGTTGATGATAACGACCGGGCGGGTTGCATCCTGCCGGGCGTGCCGCCACGTGAAGCCGCCGAGCATGAAGCCATCTGCGGCGGGCTCCTTGAACGGTTCGCCGCAAGCCAGGGTGGGCTGCGACAGCTCAATCTCAGCCGGCGCCAATGGCGGTATGTCCTGCACATTCATAGGTTTCGGGCCTTTGCGCGGAGTCGCTAACGATAGTCTTCACGTTGCTTGGGAGCAATCCACCGGCACTATCGTGATTTCTGATAAAGCAGTCGTTCTTCTAGCGCTGCCTGTTCCCGATCCAGCTCTGCACGAAGCTCCTCTTCGCTCGGCAGCACCAGTTTGTATTTGCTGGCGAACAGTTGCTCATTACCCTCCAGGATTGAAAAGCGCACCACTGATTCATCTTTTTGGGCGCAGAGAATGATGCCGACAGTGGGGCCGTCCTCCGGTCCTCGTCTGAGCTCGTCGTACATGCGCACATACATGTCCATTTGGCCGACGTCCTGGCAGGTCAATTCGCCGCGCTTTAGGTCGAAGATGACGAAGCACTTGAGCAGATAGTTGTAGAACACCAGATCGATGTAAAAGTCTTTGCTGTCGGTACTGATGCGTTGCTGTCGGGCGATAAAGGCAAATCCTTTGCCCAGTTCGAGCAAAAAGCCCTGAAGTTGGTTGATCAGTGCTTGTTCGAGTTCGGTTTCCAGCACCCGACCTGCGTTGGGCAGGCCAAGAAACTCCAGTACGACGGGGTCACGAATGAAATCCCTGGGGCTGGCGCGCATTTTCTGGATATTGGTATCTGCTTCATCCTTGACGGCATCGCGGTCCCGACTCGCCAGCAGGCGCTCGTAGTAAAGCGTGTTGATCTGGCGCTCCAGCGCACGGCTGGACCAGTTTTGAATGGCTGATTCGTTCATGTACCAGTGGCGAGCGTGGTCATTATCGACTCGTAACAGGCGGCGGTAATGGGTCCAGCTCAATTCGTGACGCAGTGCGTCACACATTGGGAATGCTTGATAGAACAGGCGCATATAACGAAGGTTGGAGGCATCAAAGCCTTTCCCAAATTCGGCTGTCAGAACCTTCGCCAGCGTTGACAGCAACTGCTTGCCATAACCTGCCCGCCGGGCCCCCTCCTGCTCAAACTCCACAATATGACGACCGATCTGCCAGCAGGTTTGTACTTGGACGGTATCGACCGCGCGCAGCACCTTTTGACGTGCCTGACGGATCAGCTCCCCAAGATTGCCCACCAGTGAGGCGAGTTGTGGGTCATGCAGGTGATCGGATTTGACGAGGCTCATGGAGTCTTCCGCGGCTGAAGGAACAGGCGAAAGAGGATGACAAGGGAGCGCCATTCGGCGATGCAGGATGGCGCTGGTGATTCGCAAGGAAATGCCGGATCCGTTTTGCAGGAGCAAGCCGAAGTCAGAGCACGTTTGTGGAATACAACCTGTAGTCCATTTCGCCGTGAGCCAAAGTACCAATCAATCTAAAACCCTGGCCTTCGGCGAGGCGTCTAAAAAGGGGTAACGATAGGGTTCTACAGAGCCCGGGAGTCGTCATCATGAAAAACTTCCATTCATTCATGTTGCCCCTCATCGCTGTCGGTGTGCTGGTTTTTCCAGGGATCGCGCCGGCGGCCAGTCTTGATCCTGTTGATAACGCAGGCGTACAGGTCCAGCGTGAAGCGCAGAACGGCATCACTTACCTGAACGGTGGTATCGGTGAGGATGAATCAAAGGCCATCCAGCAGACGTCGGGTTACAACCTGCACATGACGTTTTCTGTCGGGTCCGGGAATGAATACATACCCGATGTAGAGGTGGTGATTCAGAAAGCAGCGGGGCAAACAGTGTTGACGTTGAGTCAGGCTGGCCCGCTGGTTTATGTCCAGCTGCCTCCTGGCAAATACACCGTTGTTGCGACTCGCAATGGAGAAACGCGGCGGGATACGACAGACATTGGTAGCGGCGCAGCGCGCAACCTGGTTTTTCACTGGAACAGCTGATCGGTTTCTTTAACGACCGGCGTTATACCTTGAGCAAACAGGCGGCAGTCGTCTTGAGACTGCTCGCCTGTCGGTCGCATCAGGCCTGCGTCGTTTGACCGCGCAGGATCTGTTGCTTGCGTTGCTCTTCTGGCAGGTCATTGATGCAATAGTTGATGTAGAAAACGTTCAGGAAGAAGGTGTAGAACGCGTTCATACGCAGATCGATTTTGTGCTCGCTGAGGGCGTATTCCGACAAGGCATTCTTGGCTTTGAACGCCCAGACGATATACAGGGCGTTTGTCGCAATAATCAGAATGCCCGACAACGCTTCGAACAATACCTCGCCTGAATTGGACAACGCGTGGCTCCAGCCAAGGCAGACGGCCAGCCAGATTATGTAGGTGTTATCCACCAGTTTGATCTTGGTGGTTTCGCTGATTTTCTGATTGGTTCTGACAAGCCACAGCAACAGGTACAGCCCGAAAGTTGCGACCGACAGCAAAACCATATTCAAGGTTTTGGTGTTGATCTTGTCTTTGAGTTCATTGATGTCAGACATAACGGTTCCATGTTCAGGATCGAGGGGAGGGCGTGCTTGAAAGGGGGGGCAAATCGTCCTGCAGGGGAGAAGGTGTTCTGCGGGGGAGGGGGTGAAAAGCACGCACTCCTTGCGCTGTCTCTAGCCTGTGGCGATTGATCCGAATGCGGGGGGGCGTCGGGATCGATGCTGACCATCTTCCATGTACGCGAAAAATGATAGCACGGAGCTATCACTGGACTGGATCAAAAAAAGGAAATGTTTCAGGCGTCTGTGCTGTGGTTTTCTGCCGTTATCAAATCGCAGGCATAAAAAAACCCTGAATCTTTCGATTCAGGGTTTTCGGTATTTGGTGCCCAGAGACGGAATCGAACCGCCGACACGGGGATTTTCAATCCCCTGCTCTACCGACTGAGCTATCTGGGCAACGGGGCGCATTAAACTGGTTTTTCAGGGGGTCGTCAAGAAAGTTTTCAAAAAAAATTTAATTATTACCGTCGCTTACGATCCGACCCCCGATTTGGCGGGGTTATTCTGCCGGCGGCACGTAGCCTTCGGCCTTGGCGTATTCCTCGCCGGAGAAGTACTTGTCCATCTCGCCCTGAAGATATTTGCGATCTTCGGCGTTCATCATGTTCAGGCGTTTTTCGTTGATCAGCAGCGTCTGATGCTTTTGCCAGTCGGCCCAGGCCTTGGCAGAGACGTGATCAAAAATGTCCTGGCCCTTGGTGCCCGGGAACGGAGCGCGCTCCAGGCCAGGCAATTCTTCTTTGTACTTGCGGCACATGATGGTGCGGGTCATGACGATTCTCCTGCGTTCAATACGGCGGCCGCGCGTTCGAGCAAGGTTTTGACCGGGGCGGCAAGGCCCAGGCGCGGCGGGGTGGCGAGGTTATACCAGAGCCAGTCGGCCTCGGCCACGTGATGGCCGGCCTCCTGGACCCTGACCAGCCAGGGTTCGATGGACAATTGGAAGTGACTGAAGGTGTGTACCAGACTCGGCAGCGCCTGTGGGCTGCCCAACTCCAGTGAGTGTTGCGAAGCCAGATGTTGCAGGTCGTCGAGGTCGTCGAGCTCCGGCAAACTCCAGAGACCGCCCCACAAGCCCGTGGAAGGGCGACGGTAGAGCAGAATCGCGCCGTCACCGTTGGCGAGCATCGGCATCAGCGTGCGCTTCTGTGGCACGCTTTACGCGGTTTTGGAATGGGGTAGCGGGTTTCCAGCCCAAGCATGTGCGCCTCGCAGCCCTTTTTCAGCGGGCACAGCAGGCAACTTGGCTTGCTGCGCGTACACAGCGTGGCGCCCAGGTCCATCATGGCCTGGGTGTAGGCGTTGACACGATCATGCGGCGTAAAGCGCTCAGCGTTGGCCCAGAGCTGTTTGGCGACCTTCGGCTCTCCCGGGTAACCCTCCTGTGCGGTAAAACGCGCCAGAACGCGTTTGACGTTGCCATCGAGGATCGGCGCCCGCAGGCCCATGCTCAGGCTGGCGATGGCACCCGCCGTCGACAGGCCAATGCCGGGCAGGTCAACCAGCTTTTCGACATCACGAGGAAACTCGCCGCCGTATTCAGCCACGACAATTTTTGCGGTCTTCTGCAGATTGCGGGCGCGGGTGTAGTAACCCAGGCCCGTCCACAGGTGCAGCACTTCGTCTTCCGGCGCAGCGGCCAGGGCTTCGACCGTCGGCAACGAAGCCATGAAGCGGTCGAAGTAATTCAACACGGTGCTGACCTGGGTTTGCTGCAACATGATTTCCGAGACCCACACGCGATACGGCGTAATGCCCTGCTGCCAAGGCAAATCGTGGCGGCCGTGGCGGTCGTACCAACCCAGCACCGCCGATGAAAACTGCTCGGATCTCATCGCTTGAACAGCCCCTTCAATGCGTTTTTCAGTTCAGGACTGACCTTGTCGCCCAGCTTCTCGTCGATTTTTTCGCTGATCTTGTCGCCGGCCATTTTGCTCGCGACCTGGCCCATGCGTTCGTTATCGAGACGGCAAGCCTTGGCACCGAGTTCCAGCGGCCCACGGCAGCGCAGCGGCCACTCGACACCGACAAATTTGTCGCCGACCTGGCAAGCCGGGTCCGGCATGGCGCTTGTATCGCCTTCGACGATGATGCCCACGCGGTAATCCATGCCCAGCACGCGCAGATCAACGTCGCCGTCGCCATTCACGGTCATGCCCGGGATACGCACTTTCAGGTCCGGATTGCTGGCGACGCCGTTACGGAACGTCAGGTTGCCCTTGAGCTCCTGGAAGGGCGTGTCCTTGCCCCGTGGCTCGCCGCTGAGGGTTTTGCGGTTCAGGGTGGCGATGCCCTTGCACAGCTGTTGTTCGAGGTTGGCATTGAGCAACACGCCGTTGTTGATGACGAAGCTGGCGTTGCCGTTGAGGCTGTCGATCAGCGCCTTCTGGCTGTTGCCGCTACCGGTCAGCGCACTGTTGAGCGTCACCAGGCCTTTGACCGGCGGATTTTTCCCTTGGCTTTCGAGGATCTTTTCCGCCGGTACTTTGTTGATGTTCGTCTGCAGGCTCAGCGCCGGGACCTGCTGGCGCACGTCGAGAGTGCCTTTGGCTTCGAAGTTGCCGCCATACAGATCGCCGCGCAGGTTCTGCAGGGTCAGCAGGCCGCCCTGGCCCGTGGCCTTGAGTGCCGCGTTCTGGATCGGAAGCTTGTCGAGGGTCAACTGGCCGAAGGTCAGGTCGGCGTCCACGTCGAGTTTGCTCAAGCGCTCAACCGGCAAAAGGCGTTCGGAACTCCACGCGTCTTTGGTCGGTTTCTCCGGTAGCGGCGTGCTGCCCGCACCCGCCATGGCGTCGGCCTCGGTGCTGGCGACTTCGGCCTGGCGCACCTGGGTCGCGCTGTTGGCTTCGGCGGATTTTGCTGGCAGATAGCGGTCGATGTTGAACGTGTCAGCCTTCAGGACTGCGCGTAGCGATTGCTTGGCGAAATCCTCAACAGCGATACGGCCGCTGAAACTGCTGTCATCGACTTTCAGATTGATATTGTCGAACGCCACGCTGCTCGGCGTGCCGGCCACGCGGCTGACCAGTTCGACTTTGCTCAGGCTGCCTTCAGCCATGGCCGGAAGTTGCTGGCCAATGCTGTCGACGAATTTCGCCAGGTCGAACTGGGCAATCGAAATGCCGCCGCTGATTTGCGGGGTCTTGTCGAGGTCGTTGACCTTGAGTTCACCCAGTGCGCGCAGTTGATTGGCAGAGATCTTGATACCGGTCCATTCAGCGACGTTCGCCGCTTTATCGAGCAGCAATTGCCCCTGTGCAGAGAACGTCATGGTCTTGCCCTGCAGCGGATCACCCGCGAGTTCGCCGGACATTTTCATGTCTTCAAATTTGTAGCGTTGCAAGGCGCGCTCGAAACGCAGTTCGCCATTGAGCTCGGTGCGTACGCGCAGAACCGGTTGGTTGGTGCCCAGGAATGCCGTGAGCTTGACCGGAATATTGGTCGAGTCGTGGACCGGGCCGGTGCTGAGCTGAATGCTCTCGGCGCTGAACTGCTTGCCCGTCTGCTCGTCGCTGTACTCAACGCGGGCGTTATTGACGGTCAGGCTGTCGATGTCCAGGCGCATGGGCTGGGCCGGTTTTTCCACTGGGGCCGTGGCCGCTGGCGAAGGCTCGCCGGTGGTGGTCGGCGTCGTGCTTGCAGTGGCTGGCGCGGGGACCTTGCCCACGTCCTGCCAGTTACCGTGGCCATCCTTGTCGCGGGTCAGGCGCAGGTTCAGCCCTTCGACACGGACATCGCTCATCTGCACTTCACGGCGCAGCAGCGGCAGCACGCGTACCGACAGACCCAGCATCTGCAAGTCGGCGAACGGCTCGGTTGGCTTGACCAGGGTCGCGACACTGGCGTCATGCAACTCCAGGCCAAGCCACGGGAACAGGCTCCAGCCGATGTCGCCATTGAGCGTCAGCTCGATGTGGGCCTTGTCGCGGGCAATCTGGCGAATCTCGTCTTTGTAGTCGTTGGGATCGAAGAGGTGGGTCAGGGCAAAGCCCAGCGCCACAATGATCAGCAACAGCCCGAGAAGCACCAGACCCAGGATTTTGCCGAACGCTTTCATGGGCGAGTCCTTGTAGTTAGTCGAATTCGAAATTTAGCCGGGGAGTATAGCGCTCCGAAGCGGACGACCGGTCAGGCGATCAATCGGGCAACACATCCAGCGGCAGTTTCAGCTTGGCCGCCAGCGCCTGGGCTTCAAGATGCCCGGCGGGGGCCAGCAGACGCAGGGTTGCGCCCGACTCAGAGGCCATTTTTTGCGCTTGGTTCACCAGGCGCTCGGCGACGCCACGCCGACGGGTAATTTTTCGTACACACAATTGAGACAAGTGCCAAACGTCCTGATTCCGCTGTAAACGCGCGGCGCCGAGCAGTCGATCATTGAAGCGTCCTGCGATCAGCGAGCCGTCCCGCAGGCAGCCTTCGATCAACTGCGCTTCCCCTGAAAACGGGGCGAACAGCCAAAGCGGAGCGTCGCGGTAAATTTTCTGCAGGTCTTGCTGATCCTGGTACGTGGCCTCGTTCAGCGGTTCGACAATGATCGGCATGGTGTCTCCTTAAGAGGTACGAGAACAGATGACTTACAAAAGGTGATATCAGTTTGGTTTTTCTGTCACGTGCAAATGGTAACCTTTGCCCGTTCGTCCGTCCCGCTGCGACCAGATGTCGCACAAAAAGGCACTTCACCCAACAAAACGGTCATGCGTGCGCATGAAGGCCGGGGGCGAGGAGTGGCTGGCGAACCCTACTAATAATTGGGGGATACACAATGACCACGAGCATCACGGCGGACGGCCTTAACGCCGGCCAGCCTGCGTTCCTGTCCAAGGAACGCATCATCGCCAAGCCCGGTTTCAACCGTTGGCTGGTACCACCGGCCGCCTTGGCCATCCACCTATGCATCGGCATGGCCTACGGTTTTTCGGTGTTCTGGTTGCCACTGTCCAAAGCCTTGGGCGTCACCAAGCCCATGGCCTGCGCGCCGGACATGAGCTTCATCTCGCAAGTGTTTTCGTCGCAGTGCGACTGGCCGATCTCGATGCTCGGCTGGATCTACACCCTGTTCTTCATCTTCCTTGGCTGCTCGGCAGCGATCTGGGGTGGCTGGCTGGAACACGCCGGGCCGCGCAAGGCTGGCGTGGTATCGGCATTGTGCTGGTGTGGCGGTCTGCTGATTTCAGCGTTGGGGATTTATACCCACCAGATCTGGCTGATGTGGGTCGGTTCCGGGGTCATTGGCGGTATCGGCCTGGGGTTGGGCTATATCTCGCCGGTTTCGACGCTGATCAAATGGTTCCCGGACAAGCGCGGCATGGCGACCGGCATGGCGATCATGGGGTTTGGTGGTGGCGCGATGGTCGGTGCTCCGCTGGCCGCAGCCTTGATGGGCCATTTCGCTTCGCCAGACAGCGTCGGCGTATGGCAGAGCTTCCTGGTGATGGCTGCGATTTACTTCGTGTTCATGATCGGTGGCGCATTGTCGTACCGCGTTCCGCCAACCGGCTGGAAGCCTGAAGGCTGGACGGCCCCGGCGAAAAAAGCGGCGAACGCGATGATCACCCACCGTCACGTCCACGTGAACGTGGCGTGGAAAACTCCACAGTTCCGTCTGGTGTGGCTGGTGCTGTGCCTGAACGTATCCGCCGGTATCGGCATCCTGGGCATGGCTTCGCCACTGCTGCAGGAAGTGTTCGGTGGAAAACTGATCGGTGTAGACCTGCCGTTTGGTCAGCTGGACGCCGGGCAACTGGCTTCGATTGCGGCGATTGCGGCCGGTTTCACCGGTTTGCTGAGTTTGTTCAACATCGGCGGCCGTTTCTTCTGGGCCTCGTTCTCCGATTACCTGGGCCGTAAAAACACCTACTTCGTGTTTTTCGCATTGGGTTTCGCGTTGTACGCGTTGATCCCGAACCTGGGTCATCTGGGCAACGTCGCGCTGTTCGTCGCCGCGTTCTGCATCATTCTGTCCATGTACGGCGGCGGTTTTGCGACCGTCCCGGCTTACCTGGCGGACCTGTTTGGTACGCAAATGGTCGGCGCGATCCACGGTCGTCTGTTGACCGCTTGGGCGGCGGCGGGCGTGTTGGGGCCGGTGTTGGTGAACTACCTGCGTGAGTATCAGTTGAGCATCGGCGTTGAACGCGCTGCCGCTTACGACATCACCTTGTACATCCTCGCAGGCCTGCTGGTGCTGGGTTTCCTGTGCAACCTGCTGGTGCGTCCGGTGGCTGACAAGTACTTCATGACCGACGCTGAACTGGCTGCCGAACAGGCGCTGGGTCATGACAAAGGTGCTGACAGCAGCACTGTGCTGGAATGGAAAGCCGATGCTGGCACCAAGCCGCTGGCCGTCGCTGCATGGCTGGTGGTGGGAGTTCCGTTGGCGTGGGGTGTGTGGGTGACCCTGCAGAAAACGGCGATCCTTTTCCACTAATGCACCTCCCTGTGGGAGCGGGCTTGCCCGCGAAAGCGGACTTACAGTCGACAGGTATGTTGAATGTGATGGCCCCTTCGCGGGCAAGCCCGCTCCCACATTTGTTCTCTACAAGGCAAAAAGTCCGTGTTTGCCGGCTTGTATGGACATGTCTATCCCCGGCAGCGCTGGGTTCAGCCCGTCAGGGATATTACGTATCGTGTTTCTGTTTCGTGCCCGCGCCCCTATAATGGCTGCCTTTTTCGCCCAATGATTTTGCGGAGCTGGTGATGGCCGAACGTAAGGCGTCAGTCGAGCGCGACACTCTGGAAACCCAGATCAAAGCCTCGATCAACCTGGATGGCACCGGAAAGGCCCGATTTGATATCGGTGTTCCTTTTCTTGAGCACATGCTGGACCAGATCGCCCGTCACGGGCTGATCGACCTGGATATTGTCAGCAAGGGCGACCTGCATATCGACGACCACCACACCGTGGAAGACGTTGGTATCACATTGGGTCAGGCCTTTGCCAAAGCCATCGGCGACAAGAAAGGCATCCGTCGCTACGGTCACGCCTACGTGCCGCTCGATGAAGCGCTGTCGCGCGTAGTGATCGATTTCTCCGGTCGTCCTGGTCTGCAGATGCATGTTCCCTACACCCGTGCCACCGTTGGCGGCTTCGACGTTGACCTGTTCCAGGAATTCTTCCAGGGCTTCGTCAACCACGCGCTGGTCAGCCTGCACATCGACAACCTGCGTGGCACCAACACCCACCACCAGATCGAAACCGTGTTCAAGGCATTCGGCCGCGCCTTGCGCATGGCCGTCGAGCTCGATGACCGCATGGCCGGTCAGATGCCATCGACCAAAGGCGTTCTGTAATGCAGACGGTCGCGGTTATCGATTACGGCATGGGCAACCTGCACTCGGTGGCCAAGGCCCTCGAGCACGTCGGTGCCGGCAAGGTCTTGATCACCAGTGATGCCGACGTGATTCGCGAAGCTGACCGGGTGGTGTTCCCCGGCGTTGGCGCGATTCGCGATTGCATGGCGGAGATCCGTCGTCTTGGCTTTGATTCGCTGGTGCGTGAAGTCAGCCAGGACCGCCCGTTCCTCGGGATTTGCGTCGGCATGCAAGCCTTGCTCGACTCCAGCGAAGAGAACGATGGCGTTGACTGCATCGGCCTGTTCCCGGGGGCGGTGAAGTTCTTCGGCAAAGACCTGCATGAAGACGGCGAACACCTGAAAGTCCCGCACATGGGCTGGAACGAAGTGAAGCAGAAGGTGAGTCACCCGCTGTGGCACGACATTCCGGACATGGCGCGTTTCTACTTCGTGCACAGCTACTACATCGCCGCCGGCAACGCGCGGCAGGTGGTGGGCGGCGGTCATTACGGTGTCGATTTCGCTGCGGCGCTGGCCGAAGGCTCGCGTTTCGCCGTGCAGTTTCACCCGGAAAAGAGCCATACCCATGGCCTGCAATTGCTGCAGAACTTCGCTGCGTGGGATGGTCGCTGGTAAATGGCGGTCAAGAAGAAGCCACTGATCCTGACCCTCACGCCCGAACAGGAGCGCGAGGCCAATCACAAGATCAAGCGCTTCATGGAGGATCGCTTCGAACTGGACCTGGGTTCGTTCGAAGCGGCCGAAATCCTTGAGCTGTTTACCCGTGAAATTGCTCCGCACTATTACAACAGGGCGATTTTCGATGTGCAGACGCACCTCAAAGAGAGGTTCGAAAGCATCGAAAGCGACTTGTGGGCGCTCGAGAAAAACTGATTTCCGAGCGAAGCTGAATACTCGAATTTGAAGGTTTGCCAGATGCTGATTATTCCCGCTATCGATCTCAAAGACGGTGCCTGTGTTCGTCTGCGCCAGGGCCGCATGGAAGATTCCACGGTGTTCTCCGATGACCCGGTGAGCATGGCTGCCAAGTGGGTGGAGGGCGGTTGCCGTCGTCTGCATCTGGTCGACCTGAACGGCGCCTTCGAAGGCCAGCCAGTCAACGGCGAAGTGGTCACCGCTATCGCCAAGCGCTACCCGAACCTGCCGATCCAGATCGGCGGCGGTATCCGCTCGCTGGAAACCATCGAGCACTACGTCAAAGCCGGCGTCAGCTACGTGATCATCGGCACCAAGGCTGTGAAAGATCCGGCTTTCGTCGCTGAAGCCTGCCGTGCATTCCCGGGCAAGGTCATCGTTGGCCTCGATGCCAAAGACGGTTTTGTTGCCACCGACGGCTGGGCAGAAATCAGCACCGTTCAGGTCATCGACCTGGCCAAACAGTTCGAAGCCGACGGCGTGTCCGCGATCGTTTATACCGACATCGCCAAAGACGGCATGATGCAGGGCTGCAACGTACCGTTCACCGCCGCGCTGGCTGCTGCTACGCGCATTCCGGTGATCGCGTCCGGCGGTATTCACAATCTGGGTGACATCAAATCGCTGCTCGACGCGAAGGCGCCAGGCATCATCGGCGCGATCACCGGCCGGGCGATCTACGAAGGCACCCTCGATGTCGCCGAAGCGCAAGCTTTCTGCGATTCGTACAAAGGCTGAGGACTGACCATGGCGCTGGCCAAACGCATCATCCCTTGCCTGGACGTGGACAACGGCCGGGTCGTTAAAGGTGTGAAGTTCGAGAACATTCGCGACGCCGGCGACCCGGTGGAAATCGCCCGTCGTTATGACGAGCAAGGTGCCGACGAGATTACCTTTCTCGACATCACCGCCAGCGTCGACGGTCGCGACACCACACTGCACACCGTCGAGCGCATGGCCAGCCAGGTGTTCATTCCGCTGACCGTGGGCGGTGGCGTGCGTACCGTGCAGGACATTCGCAACCTGCTCAATGCCGGTGCGGACAAGGTTTCGATCAACACCGCGGCGGTGTTCAACCCGGAGTTTGTCGGTGAAGCCGCGCAGCATTTCGGTTCGCAGTGCATTGTCGTCGCCATCGACGCGAAGAAGGTCTCGGGACCTGGCGAAACCCCTCGCTGGGAAATCTTCACCCACGGCGGCCGCAAGCCAACCGGGCTCGACGCCGTTGAATGGGCGAAGAAGATGGAAGGCCTGGGCGCTGGCGAAATCCTGCTGACCAGCATGGATCAGGACGGCATGAAAAACGGTTTTGACCTCGGCGTCACTCGCGCCATCAGCGACGCGCTGGGCATTCCGGTGATCGCATCCGGCGGTGTCGGCAACTTGCAGCACTTGGCAGACGGCATCCTCGAAGGCCACGCCAGCGCGGTATTGGCGGCGAGTATTTTCCACTTCGGCGAATACACCGTGCAGGAAGCCAAGGCCTACATGGCTCATCGCGGCATCGTGATGCGTTAGGCTCCTACGAAAACTGCCTTCGCGACGATCATGCTGTATTGAAAGCGAGTTTGCTTGATCGCCGCTCGACGAGTTTTCGTATAGCGCCTAAACAAACGATACAGGCCAGTGGACATCATGGCGGGCTCAAGGCACTCTTGGGTACGCCATGGATTTCGGTAGCCAGACATGCTCAAACGCCTTCTTCTAGTCCTCGCCAGCGCCTCCCTGTTGTTTATCAATGGAGTGCGTGCCGCAGAAAGTCCCGGCACCGACCTGGTGTTGCTGACAGAAAATTTCCCGCCCTACAACATGGCCAAGAACGGCAAAAACTTTGCTCAGGGCGAGAATATCGATGGCATCGCCGTGGACATCGTCCGCGAGATGTTCAAGCGTGCCGATGTTACCTACAGCCTGACGCTGCGCTTCCCTTGGGAGCGGGTCTACAAACTCGCGCTGGAAAACCCCGGTTACGGTGCATTCGTGATGGCGCGGTTGCCGGACCGCGAGAGACTCTTCAAGTGGGTCGGGCCGATCGGTCCGGACGACTGGATCATGCTGGCCAAGGCTGACAGCACTATCACCCTCGAAACCCTGGATGACGCGCGAAAGTACAAAATCGGCGCTTACAAAGGCGACGCGATTGCCATGACACTGGCCAAGCAAGGCTTGAAACCGGTGGTGGTCCTGCGCGATCAGGACAACGCGAAGAAGCTGGTCAGCGGCCAGATCGATCTGTGGGCCACCGGTGATCCGGCCGGGCGTTATCTGGCGCGTCAGGAAGGTGTGAGCGGGCTCAAGACCGTTCTGCGCTTCAACAGCGCCGAGCTGTATCTGGCACTGAACAAAGAAGTGCCGGACGAAACGGTGGCCAAACTGCAGGCTGCGCTGGATCAGTTGCGTAAAGAAGGCAAGGTGGACGAGATCATGGCGCGGTATCTCTAGGGGGCACTGATCGTTCCCACGCAGAGCGTGGGAACGATCCCGCTTCAACGGTACACGCCGTCCTTGCCATGAGCCGCTGTCGCCCGATTGCCGCGCACGCTGATCATCTGCTTGATATCAATCCACTCGATTCCCTGAGCTTTCAGCTTCGGCAACTCCCGCTCCAGCACCGCCAGCGTCTGCGGGTACGGATGCCCGATCATCACCGCCGATCCCTGCTTTCGCGCCAGATTGATCGCCGTTTGCAGCTGCGTGAAAATCGCCGCCTCGGTTCGCTCATCATCCAGAAACACATCCCGCGATACGCTCGCCAAGCCAATTTTCTGTGCCTGGGCGGCGGCAACGGTTTGCGCGCTGGTACGACTGTCGACGAAGAATTTGTGGCGCTGCTGCAAGTCCGCCATCAACCAGGCCATGGCGGCCGGTTGGGCAGTCATCCGGCTGCCCATGTGGTTGTTGATCCCGGCGGTGTAAGGCACAACCTTGAACGCCGCATTCAGGCGCTTTTCCAGCTCCTCGATGGGCAAGTCAGGATGCCAGGCGAACGGGCCGGTCGCCGGGTCCATGGGCATGTGCAGGATCACGATTTTGCCGGCGCGATGGGCTTCGCGGGCGAACTCGGTGGCATGGGGGGTGTCGGGCATGATCGCCGTGGTCACCGGGCCGGGCAGGGCGAGCACGCGGCGATCCCGGGGCAGGTTCTGCCCCAGGTCGTCGATGATCAGGCTCAGGTAGGCTTTTTGAGAAGGCGTTTCGACGGGCGCTGCGTGAACAGCACCCGCCAGGCAGAGACACAGCCCCAGGATAAACCGCTGGAACATCTCAGCGGCCGGAGGTGATGCTCAACCCTTTGAGCAGGCTCAAGGCCTGGGCCAACTGGTAATCATCATCCTGCGGCATGGCCTTGGGTTTGCCGCTGGAGCTGGTCGGTTTGTCGGCGCCGCCGTTGCCATTACCCAGGTGACCTTGCAGGTCGGCTTCCTTGAAGTATTCGCCGTCCTGCTCGTTAGTGATCTTGGCCTTGCGCACTTCGATGTCTGGAACGATGCCCTGGGCCTGGATCGAGCGGCCATTGGGCGTGAAGTACAGCGCGGTGGTGATCTTCAGTGCGCGATCGTTGTTCAGTGGCAGCACGGTTTGCACCGAGCCTTTGCCGAAACTGGTGGTACCCATCACCACGGCACGCTTCTGGTCCTGCAAGGCGCCAGCAACAATCTCCGAGGCCGAGGCACTGCCGCCGTTGATCAGCACGACCATTGGCACGGCTTCGCTTTCGTCCTTGCCCGTCGCATTGAAGCGCAGTTCGGAGTTGGCGATACGGCCCTTCGTGTAGACGATCAAGCCCTTGGTGATGAAGTGATCGACCACTTCCACCGCGGACTGCAGCACCCCGCCCGGGTTGTTGCGCAGGTCGAGGATGATGCCTTTGAGCTTCTTGCCGTTTTCCTTGCGCAGCTTGGTCAGGGCCTGGGAAACCTCTTCGCCGGTCTTGACCTGGAACTGAGTGATGCGGATGTAGCCATAGCCGGATTCCAGCAACTGCGACTTCACGCTCTTCACTTGAATGATGGCGCGGGCCAGGGTCACGTCGAACGGCGGGCCGCCATCGCGCACCAGGGTCAGGGTGATTTTCTGGCCGATCTTGCCGCGCATCTTGTCCACGGCTTCGGTCATGCTCTGGCCGCGAGTCGGCTGGCCGTTGATTTTGACGATGAAGTCGCCGGCCTGAATACCCGCCTTGGAGGCCGGGGTGTCATCGATCGGCGAAACCACCTTGATGAAACCGTCTTCGGCGCCGACTTCGATGCCCAGACCGCCGAATTCACCGCTGGTGCTTTCCTGCAACTCGGCGAAGTCTTCCGGGCCCAGGTAGGCGGAGTGTGGGTCGAGGTTGCTGAGCATGCCTTTGATCGCGTTTTCAAGCAGGGTCTTGTCGTCCACCGGTTCGACATAGGCAGCCTTGATCCGGTCCATGACCTCGGCAAAGGTGCGCAGTTCTTCTAGCGGCAACGGCGCCTTGGTCGTCGCGGCAGTGCCCGCAGGCGCGACTGCCGGGGCCGGCTGAGCGGCGAACGCCAGAGGCGCGCCGATCACCAGGGCGATCGTCAGGGCCAGCGAGGTAAGGCGGGACAAATGCAGCATGTCTAACGAACTCCTGAATTAGGCGGCACGCTTATCCTTGCGCGCGGCACCATTGCGCCGGATCACTCGGGTGACCCTGCTGACGAATAGCGAAATACAGCGCTGGTGTGTCCTGCCCGCCACTGTTGCCGACAGTGGAGATGGACTCACCGGCTTTTACGACGTCACCCGCAGACTTGAGCAGCGTCTGGTTGTGACCATAAAGACTCAAAAAACCGTTGCCGTGGTCGAGAATCACCAGCAGCCCGGCGCCCCGCAACCAGTCGGCAAACACCACGCGACCGCCGTGCACGGCATGCACCTGGCTGCCGGCGGAGGCGCTGATCATCACGCCGTCCCACTTGGTGCGGGCGTCGTCGCCACGGGTTTCACCGAAACGTGCCAGCAGTCGACCATCAACTGGCCAGGGAAGTTTTCCCCGGGTTGACGCGAAAGGGCCGCCAAAGGTCTCGCCGGAACTTGAAACCAGAGCGCCGGGTGTCGATTTAACCGGTTTGCGTGGGGCGTCGGTAGTCTCTGCATCTGCTGCAGCCTGCGCCTCACGTAAACGCTTTTTTTCGGCTTCCTGCTGGGCGATCAGCGCTTTTTGCCGCGCTTCTTCTGCCTCACGGGCCTGGCGAGCCAAGGTTTCTTCAATGGTTTTAAGGACTTTAGACAGGTCTGCCTGATCCTGCTCGCGGGATGCCAGTTTCTGGTCGCGAGCCTTTACGTCGTCGCTGAGCTTGGCCAGGACTTTCTGGCGCTCCTGACGGACTTTATCGAGTTCGTCACGCTGGCTGTCGAGGCTGCTCTTCTGCACCAGCAATTGCGCCTGCTGCGCGGCAATGTCTTTTTCGACATTGGCCAGTTGGCGCAGGGTTTCGTTGAAATTCTTCAGCTGCTCCAGGCGCGCCTGGCTCAGGTAATCGTAATAGGTGAGGGTGCGGGCGAATTTTTCCGGGTTTTGCTGGTTCAGCAGTAGCTTCAAATACTCCTGACGGCCATTTTGATAGGCCGCACGGGCCTGGATGGCGATCAGTCGTTGCTGTTCAATGCGCGCGCTCTGGAGTTTTTTTCTCCGCATCGAGTCGCTGCAGCTCGGATTCGCTTTTCTTCAGCTCTTTTTGCAGGGCATCGACCTGCTTCTCGAGCTTGCCCATTTCGGTTTCGGTGCCTTTGAGTTCTTTTTGAACACCGGATTTCTCTTCCTGCAACTTGCCCAGCAGTTTTTTCAGCTCGGCAATGTCCTGACGCGTGGCGTCCAACTGTTGTTGGGTTTGCTCGCGCTCGTCAGCAAAAGCCGGTTGGAGCAGGCAAGTCAGTGCGAGGGCTATCAGGACGCGAAGCATAGAGGCGGGCGGCACCAGGGAAAGGGACGGCCTAGTATGCCCGCCAAGCGTGGCAAAAAAAATGCCCAATTGGGACTGTGTGATAACTGGGCTGGGATACATCTGCAAATAATCTTTAAAACCACCACAAACCACTGTGGGAGCGAGCTTGCCCGCGATAGCTTTCGACCATTCAATATGTATGTTGGCGGTCAGATTGCTATCGCGGGCAAGCCCGCTCCTACAGGTTTTTTGGTGTTTGGAGGTTTGATTACACCAGAATCGAAGTCCCGGTCATTTCCGCCGGTTGTTCCAGGCCCAGCAACTTCAGCATGGTCGGCGCTACATCCGCCAGGACGCCGCCTTCGCGAACCTTCAGGTCTCGCTTGCCGAAATAGATGAAAGGTACCGGCTCGGTGGTGTGGGCGGTGTGTGCCTGGCCAGTGGTTTCATCGGACATTTGCTCGACGTTGCCGTGGTCAGCGGTGATCAGCGCTTCGCCGCCGACTTTTTCCAGCGCATCGACGACGCGGCCGACGCACTGGTCCAGGCATTCCACTGCCTTGACCGCTGCTTCGAACACGCCGCTGTGGCCGACCATGTCGCCGTTGGCGTAGTTGACCACGATCACGTCGTAACGCTGGTTTTCGATGGCATCGACGATGCGGTCGGTGACTTCAGGTGCGCTCATTTCCGGCTGCAAGTCATAGGTAGCGACTTTTGGCGACGGGATCAGGATACGTTCTTCGCCCGGGAACGGTTCTTCGCGACCGCCGGAGAAGAAGAAGGTCACGTGGGCGTACTTCTCGGTTTCAGCGATGCGCAATTGAGTTTTGCCGTTTTTTGCCAGGTAGTCGCCCAGCACGTTTTCCAGGCTGCCCGCGGCAAACGCCGACGGCGCAGGGATGCTGGCGGCGTATTGGGTCAGCATGACGAAGCCGGCCAGTTTCGGCTGACGGCTGCGTTCGAACTCGTTGAAACCGTCTTCGACGAACACGCGAGTCAGTTCACGGGCGCGGTCAGCGCGGAAGTTCATGAACACCACGGCGTCGCCGTCTTCTACTTTTACCGGCTCACCGATGGAGGTGGCTTTGACGAATTCGTCGCTCTCGCCACGCTCGTAAGCGGCTTGCAGGCCTTCCTGGGCGGTGGCGGCGTTGAATTCGCCGTTGCCGTCGACAATCAGGTTGTAGGCCTGGGCCACGCGGTCCCAACGATTATCGCGGTCCATGGCGAAGTAACGGCCAATGATGCTGGCGATCCGGCCTTTGCCCAGCGCCTGGAAGCTGGCGTCGAGCAATTCGATGGACGACTGTGCGCTTTTAGGCGGGGTGTCGCGACCGTCGAGGAAGGCGTGCAGGTAGATTTTCTCGGCGCCGCGCTTGAATGCCAGTTCCGCCATGGCGATGAGGTGGTCCTGGTGGCTGTGAACGCCGCCATCGGACAGCAGGCCCATGAAATGCACGGCTTTGCCGGCAGCGACGGCTTTGTCCACGGCGGCGCAGATGGTCGGGTTCTCGAAGAACTCGCCGTCACGGATCGATTTGGTCACGCGCGTGAAGTCCTGATACACCACGCGGCCGGCGCCGAGGTTCATGTGGCCGACTTCGGAGTTGCCCATCTGGCCGTCCGGCAGGCCGACGTCCATGCCACTGCCGGAGATCAGGCCGTTCGGCACGGTGGCCCACAGACGGTCCAGCACGGGCTTCTTGGCCGCAAAGATGGCATTGGATTCAGGGCTCTCACTGTGACCGAAGCCATCGAGAATAATCAGGACCAAAGGTTTAGGCGTGGTAGTCATGGATTCACTCTGGCTCAAGTTAAAAGAGGGCGATGGAAAAGGGAGTGGCAGTTTAAAGCGAAGTTCCGGCCACGTCACCGCCGGACGGGGTTTGGCCCACCATAGTGGCTGTGTATACTGGCCGACATTTTAACGCCCTGGAACCTCCTTCGATGGTTGCTCACCTGATTGAATTTGCCACTAACCACTACATTCTTGTCGGTATCTTCGTCGTACTGCTGGCGTCGCTGATTGCCTATCAAATGCAAGGCGGCGGCCGTAGCCTGAGCACCGGTGAACTGACCGGGCTGGTCAACAAGGACGCGGGCGTTGTGATCGACATTCGGTCGACCAAGGACTTTGCCGCTGGTCACATCGTTGGCGCGGTGAACATTCCTCACGACAAACTGACCGCTCGCATCGGCGAACTGGAAAAGCACAAGGCCAAGACCATTATCCTGGTCGACGCCATGGGCCAGACCGCCGGTACGCACGCCCGCGAGCTGATGAAATCCGGCTTCACCGCCGCCAAGCTCTCCGGTGGTATTTCCAGCTGGAAGGGCGACAACCTGCCGCTGGTGAAGTGATATGAGCAACGTCGTCGTCTACTCCAGCGATTACTGCCCTTACTGTTCGCGAGCCAAGTACCTGCTCGAGAACAAAGGTGTGGCCTTCGAAGAGATCAAGGTCGATGGCAAGCCGCAGGTGCGCGCCGCCATGGCCCAGAAAGCCGGACGTACGTCCGTGCCGCAGATCTGGATCGGCAGCACCCACGTGGGCGGTTGTGATGATTTGTTTGCCCTTGAGCGCGCCGGTAAGCTCGACGCAATGCTCAAGGCCTGAATGCCTTCCCTATAAGACCCCAAGATCAGAAAGGATCTGAGATGACTGACCAACAGAACACTGCAGCTAGCGAAGAAGAAACCGCACCGCAATTCTCCTTGCAGCGCATCTACGTACGCGACTTGTCCTTCGAAGCCCCGAAAAGCCCGGCAATTTTCCGCCAGCAGTGGGAACCGAGCGTCGGTCTGGATCTGAACACTCGTCAAAAGACCCTGGAAGGTGACTTCCACGAGGTCGTGCTGACCCTGTCGGTTACCGTGAAGAACGGTGAAAACGGCGAAGTGGCGTTCATTGCTGAAGTGCAACAGGCCGGGATCTTCCTGATCAAGAACCTGGACGACGCTTCGATGAGCCACACCCTCGGCGCGTTCTGCCCGAACATCCTGTTCCCGTACGCTCGTGAAACCCTGGACAGCCTGGTCACCCGTGGCTCGTTCCCGGCCCTGATGCTGGCGCCAGTGAACTTCGACGCGCTGTATGCGCAAGAGCTGCAGCGCATGCAGGCTGCGGGCGAGACGCCGACCGTTCAATAAACGGCGCTGCTGAAAATCGCGGGCAAGCCCGCTCCCACAGGGTTGTGCGAAACCTGTGGGAGCGGGCTTGCCCGCGATTGTTTCTGTCCGGCGAAAATGATCTTGGGGTTACTTGAAGCCGTTCTGGCGCCACGCTTCGTACACGGCGACCGCCACGGTGTTCGACAGGTTCAGGCTGCGACAGCCTTCACGCATCGGTAAGCGCAGGCGCTGTTCCGCAGGCAAGGCGTCGAGCACGTCGGCCGGCAAGCCGCGGCTTTCCGGGCCGAACAGAAAGGCGTCGCCCTCGGCGAAGCTGGCATCGTGGAAGGGCCGCGAGCCCTTGGTGGTGAAGGCGAACAGCCGAGGATGACCGAGGCTCTCCAGGCAACTGGCGAGGTCTGCGTGACGTTGCAGGGTGGCATACTCGTGGTAATCGAGACCGGCCCGGCGCAGGCGCTTGTCGTCCATCTCGAAGCCTAGCGGTTCGATCAAATGCAGGTGGCAGCCACTGTTGGCGCACAGCCTGATAACGTTGCCGGTATTCGGCGGAATTTCTGGTTGAAAAAGGATGACGTGAAACATGCACGGCTCCGAAGGTAAAGATGACGGGCATTCTACGCCGCCAAAGGACCCGCGTTCGAAACTATTCCCGCGAGTGCTTGGTTCGCTGGCGATTGTCGGAATGATGGTGGGGCTGATGATCGGTCGCCTGACCGCGCCCGACCCGGCTGTTTTGCAGCAGGTCGAGGTCACAAGCGACGGGCTGGTGGCGTGGTTCAACAACGAACCCAAGAGCCACGGCGAGTTCGTGGACGGTAGTCTCGCGCTGCTGTTCGAGGCTGAGGGCAAGGCGCAGAAAGGTCAGCTCAGGCTCGGCGACAAAAGCGTCAACTGGCGGGTGCGTTTGAGTGATGGGGGGTTGTTGCTGTCGGTAGTGGCCGCCCGGCCGCTGCAAGGCGAATGGGCCGGTAGCGAAGTCGATGACCGCTGGCGGCTGGAGATCCATCTCCGGGAGCAATAAAAGAGGGAATCCCCGGCCTGCCTGTACCAAGGTTCCCAAAACGGCAGGGCTCGCGCATTGCGTCGTGAGCCCGGTGTAAAGAAGGAACCCCTGACCTGCCTGTATCAAGGGCCCCAAAACTGTTTGGGCTCGTCGCTTGTGCGGTGTGAGCCCGATGTTAAAGAGGGGAATCCCCGGCCTGCCTGTACCAAGGTCCCCGAAACCGGGTAGTGAACCGAATCACTGAATGGACTATTGCAGGGGGCGTGCCAGGTTTTAACAATTTGGTACAGAAAGCCGTCCTTGAACGCGCAAAGCCCCGTATTTCGGGGCTTTCGTGTTTTTTCGAGTGGGGTTCAATTGCGAAAAAATGCGAGGTTGTGAATCAGTCTTTGTGCGCGATTGCGGTTCACGGTGCATTGCCACGGTGCACCAGGCCCCTAAAAGCATCGCGGGCAAGCCTTGCTCCTACCGGTCATGCGCAATGTCAAAATTGGCGTATGACCGGTAGGAGCAAGGCTTGCCCGCGATTGGATGTAACAGTCAGTGAAGAACTAAAGCTGCTTAGCCCTCATCCCCCTCGTCATCATCTCCGCCATCAACCTTCATTCCCAATTCCTTGATCTTGCGCGTCAGGGTATTGCGACCCCAGCCCAGCAAAACGGCAGCATCGCGGCGGCGGCCGGCGGTGTGTTTGAGCGCGGTTTCGATCATGATCCGTTCGAAGGCCGGCACGGCGCTGTCGAGCAGGCTTGACTGACCACGCGCCAGCGCCTGATCGGCCCACTGGCGCAGCGCTTGCTCCCAGTTGGTCACCGGCGCCGAATCTTGCGGCAGGCTCAGCAGCTCGGGCGGCAGGTCGCTGATGTGGACTTCGCGACCGGAGGCCATCACCGTAATCCAGCGGCAGGTGTTCTCCAGCTGGCGCACGTTGCCGCCCCACGGCAGATTTTTCAGGTATTCCTCGGTTTCGCTTTTCAGCAGCTTCGGCTCGACTGCCAGTTCTTGCGCGGCGCGGCTGAGGAAGTGCTTGGCCAGCGTCGGGATGTCTTCACGACGGTCCGACAGGCGCGGAATGTGGATGCGGATCACGTTGAGGCGATGGAACAAGTCCTCACGGAATTTCCCGGCATGCACCAGGGTTTCCAGATTCTGGTGAGTCGCGGCGATGATTCGCACATCGACCTTCACCGGCACATGACCGCCCACGCGATAGAACTCGCCGTCGGCCAATACACGCAGCAAGCGCGTCTGAGTGTCGGCCGGCATGTCGCCGATTTCATCAAGGAACAGCGTGCCGCCGTCAGCCTGCTCGAAACGGCCGCGACGCAAGTTGGCCGCGCCGGTGAACGCGCCTTTCTCGTGGCCGAACAGCTCTGATTCCATCAAGTCTTTTGGAATGGCCGCCATGTTCAGCGCGATGAACGGCGAGGCGGCCCGTGGGCTGTGGCGGTGCAGCGCGTGGGCTACCAGTTCTTTACCGGTACCGGATTCGCCATTGATCAACACGGTGATGTTGGAGTGGCTCAAGCGCCCGATGGCGCGAAACACTTCCTGCATGGCCGGCGCTTCACCGATGATTTCCGGGGTACGCGTCAGGGTTGGCGCGACTTCCAGGCCTTGCTGTTCTTGGGCGTGCTGATTGGCGCGCTTGACCAGGGAGACGGCTTCATCGACATCGAATGGCTTGGGCAGGTACTCAAAAGCGCCACCCTGATAGGACGCGACAGCGCTGTCCAGATCAGAGTGAGCCGTCATGATGATCACCGGCAGCCGTGGATGTTGCTCGCGGATCCGTGCCAGCAGGTCCAGGCCACTGGCACCCGGCATGCGGATGTCAGAGATGATCACATCCGGCTGCTGGCGCGCCAGGCGACTCATCACGCCATCGGCACTGTCAAAGCTTTGCGTAGTCATGCCTTCCTGTTGCAAGGCTTTTTCCAGGACCCAACGGATAGAACGGTCGTCATCGACGATCCACACGGTTTCACTACGGCTCATGTCGATGTGGCTCCTTGTTCCAGTGGCAGAAAGATCGAGAAAGTGGTGTGGCCTGGGTGGCTGTCACATTCGATCAAGCCCTGGTGCTGGCTGATGATGTTCTGGGTAATGGCCAGCCCCAGCCCGGTACCGTCCGGACGACCGCTGACCATGGGAAAGAAAATGGTTTCCTGAAGTTCCACAGGAATGCCCGGACCGTTGTCGATGATCTCGATCTTGGTCACCAGGCGATGGCGCACATGGCCGATGGTGAACTGGCGCATGGCGCGGGTGCGCAGGCTGATGCGACCCAGGCGCAGTTCGTTCTGGCTGCTGATGGCTTGCATCGCGTTGCGCACGATGTTCAGGACGGCCTGAATCATTTGTTCGCGATCGATTAACACGTCGGGAATGCTCGGGTCGTAGTCGCGCACCAAGGTGATGCAACCCTGGCTTTCCGCTTCCACCAGATGACACACGCGCTCCAGCACTTCGTGGACGTTGCACATGGCCAGCGAGGGCAGCTTGTTCGAGCCGAGCATGCGGTCGACGAGGTTTCGCAGGCGATCGGCTTCTTCAATGATGACGTTGGTGTAGTCGCGCAGGCTTTCTTCCGGCAGTTCGCGGGCGAGCAATTGCGCCGCGCCGCGAATCCCGCCCAGCGGGTTCTTGATCTCGTGAGCGAGGCCGCGCACCAGCATCTTGCTGGTTTCCTGCTTCGACAACTGCGCCTCTTCCTTGGTGATGCGCAACAAGCGATCACGCGGGTGGACTTCCAGCAACAGCAGGGTGGCGCCGTTGGCCAGGATCGGCGTTACGGCGTAGTCGACGGTCAATGTCTGGCCGGTGAGGGCGGTGAGCATCGCTTCGCGCTTGGTAAAGGGGTGCGCCTGCTCGACGGCCTGGCGCAGGGAATTCAACGCTTCGGTGGATTCGGTGAACAACTCGCTGATGAACTGCCCATGGCTACGCTGGCCGCTGATGGCCAGCAGCATCTCCGCCGCCGGGTTCATGTACTCAAGGCGCAGTTCGGCGTCGAGCAGGATGGTGGCAGTGGTGAGGTTGTCGAGTAGCAAACGGTGTAGTGCGTCGCTAATGGTCATCGGGACCTCTTCTGGGGCGGAGCGTGCGCACGAAACAAGCGCTGATGCGGGGAAAATGCAAAAACCAAACCAAGGCTCCGAAAAGAAGCGTTTAACCCCTGAAACGGACGTTTGAAGCTCGTTTGCGTGGCGTTCTGCCAGCTTTCGCGGGTACTTTCGAACCAAAATGGGTTGCGATGTGGGAACGGTGCAACCTATTGCACCAATATAGTGCGCAAACCTGAACGACGTTAGAACAAACGCAAGAACGGATTTTTTTCTTCTGCCGGTTTGTCTTTGAGCGGGCATTCCGGTCGTTGGCCGTAGTCGGTGAGGGTGCAGGGTTTGACCTGGCGTTTTTGCGCGAGGGGAGGTTCGCTGCATGTGAAATGGCTGGTTAGCCGTGCGTTCGACAGTACGGCCTTGCTCATCGAGGATTTCCACGGACAGGTTGTGCGTGCCGCGATCGATATTGCTCAGCGGGAATACAGGGCTGAAGCCGGGTTCGGCAGTGGGTTGGCCATCAAGCAGCAGCCGGTAGCGATGACCCGGTTGCAGGCCGGGTTCGTTGGTGACACTGACGATGATTTCGCCAGCACTGCTACGGATCGTCGCGTCCGGTTCGGGTACCAGTATGCGGAGCATGTCGTAGTGAAACAGCGGCTGTTCTTCGGGCGGGTTCGCCGACAACAACGGCTGTGCAGCGGTAGGGTGGGCGGCCATGCGGTTGCTGGTTGCCAATGGCACACGTTTGGCGTTGCCGTGCGTCGGCTGGTCGGTGAAGGTGCGGTTGCCCTGGGCGTCGATGTAAGTGAACACCTCGGCCGACACAGGAAGGGCGATCAGCCAGGCCACCAGCAGCCACCGACTCATGACTTATGCACCCTTTGTACGGTGAGCGTCACGGTCGGACTTTGCTGAAGCACGGTCTCTCCATTGAGTACCTGCACCGCCAGGCGGTGTTCGCCACGGTCGATGTTCACCAGTTGCAGGATCGGCACGTTGCTGGGTTGGCCGTAGGGTTGACCGTCCAGCAGCAGCCTCAACACATGCGGCGTTTGCAAGCGAGGCTTGATCAGCACCGTGACGGTGAACGTGCCGTTATTGGCGCGCAAGGCTTCGTCGGTGGGCAGGCCGGTCAATTGCAGCACCTCGTAG
Organism: Pseudomonas sp. S2_F03; assembly: GCF_054668335.1. Taxonomy (NCBI): domain Bacteria; kingdom Pseudomonadati; phylum Pseudomonadota; class Gammaproteobacteria; order Pseudomonadales; family Pseudomonadaceae; genus Pseudomonas; species Pseudomonas sp. S2_F03. The sequence continues at coordinate 3,336,961 of NZ_CP162759.1, forward strand.
GCGCTACGAGGCTGTTCGCTGCTGGTGGCATCAGGCATTGCGGGAGGCGCTTGGCGTTCCACGCTATTGAGCGGTGGCAACTCAACCGGCTGGGCCTTGACGCCATCGGGTGGCTGATTGCTGTAGGCAGTGTTGCCGTCGGCGTCGGTGTACTTGTAGATCTGGGCCATCACGGGAGAAACGAAAGACAGCAGCAGAAGCATAAAAAATGGCCGCATTCAGACTCCCTGTTAAAGCAAGGACTTACTCCGACAATGGAATACCTTCGCTGCCAGCATAGAACACAATAAGTTCTACCGGTTCATCACCGGTGACCCCTCGATGGGTGATATTGACCATTTCTGCGACGGCTTCGCCTTGTTTGACGCGTCTGGTCTGGCCGCTGTCCTTGCTCTCGATAATCAGCTCGCCGGAGAGGATATAGCCCGCATTGGGAATGGCGTGGATGTGCCAGGGCAGTTGGGTGTTGGCCGGTATCTTGAGTTTGAGCACGGTCAGTTCGGGTGCGGCATCCGGGTAACGCATGTAAGGCGAGTTGTCCCACGACTGGCTGCTTTTGAGCAGGATTTCTCGTTCAATTTCTGTCGATGGAGGTTTTGTGGTGCAGCCTAGAAGGGGGAGGGCGGTGAAGGCGGCCAGTAGCATCTTGAGTGGGAAAGTTTTCATCATTCCATCCATTGATTGCAGGTAGTGAACAGGCTACGAGTCATTCAACTGGGTTGATGCCGGACGATGCTGTGTGTGTGGGAGGAGAAATCGATATTCGTTGTCGGAAGCCGCCCACAAAAAAGGCCTCCCGAAGGAGGCCTCTTTTTGTCACGCTGCGTGCCGCAGCGCTACCGGATCAGCAGCTGTAGTACAGCTCGTATTCCAGTGGGTGTACGAAGGTACGTACCTTGATTTCTTCTTCGCTTTTCAGGGCGATGTAAGCGTCGATGAAATCGTCGCTGAAAACGCCGCCTTTGGTCAGGAACGCACGACCTTTGTCCAGCTCTTCCAGGGCTTCTTTCAGGCTGCCGCAAACTTGTGGGATCTCTTTCGCCTCTTCAGGCGGCAGGTCGTACAGGTTTTTGTCAGCCGCGTCGCCAGGGTGGATCTTGTTCTGGATGCCGTCCAGGCCAGCCATCAGCAGTGCGGCGAAGCACAGGTACGGGTTGGCAGCCGGATCCGGGAAACGTGCTTCGATACGGCGGGCTTTCGGGCTCGACACGTAAGGAATACGGATCGAAGCGGAACGGTTGCGAGCCGAGTAGGCCAGCATCACTGGAGCTTCGAAGCCTGGAACCAGACGCTTGTAGGAGTTGGTAGCCGGGTTGGTGAAGCCGTTCAGGGCCTTACCGTGCTTGATGATACCGCCGATGAAGTACAGGGCGGTGTCGGACAGGCCGGCATAACCTTCGCCAGCGAAGGTGTTCTTGCCATCTTTCCAGATGGACATGTGTACGTGCATACCCGAGCCGTTGTCGCCGTACAGAGGCTTAGGCATGAAGGTCGCGGTGCGGCCGTAGGCATCGGCAACGTTGTGCACGACGTACTTCAGGGTTTGGGTTTCGTCGGCTTTCTTCACCAGGGTGTTGAACTTGACGCCGATTTCGTTCTGGCCGGCAGTCGCCACTTCATGGTGGTGAACTTCGACGGTCAGGCCCATTTCTTCCAGTGCGTTGCACATGGAGGTACGGATTTCGTGGTCGTGGTCGAACGGCGGAACCGGGAAATAGCCGCCTTTGACGCCTGGACGGTGGCCTTTGTTGCCGCCTTCGATGTCCTGGTCGGACATCCACGAACCTTGTTCAGAGTAGATCTTGAACATGGAGCCGGAAATGTCGGACTTGAATTTGACTTGGTCGAAGATGAAGAACTCTGGCTCTGGACCAGCGAACACGGTGTCACCGATACCGGTGGCTTTCAGGTGTTCTTCGGCGCGGCGGGCGATCGCACGTGGGTCGCGGTCGTAGCCTTGCATGCTCGAAGGTTCGATGATGTCGCAGACCAGGATCAGGGTCGGCTCTTCGGTGAACGGGTCGAGAACAGCGGTGGAGTCGTCCGGCATCAGGATCATGTCGGAGGCTTCGATGCCTTTCCAGCCAGCGATGGAGGAGCCATCGAACATTTTGCCGACTTCGAAGAAGTCGTCATCCAGCGCGTCGCGAGCCGGCATGGTCACGTGGTGCTGAGTGCCTTTGGTGTCTGTGAAGCGCAGATCAATCCACTTGACGTCATGATCTTTGATGAGTTGAACCGACTTCGACATAGTGTCCTCCGGGTGGCTTCGGGCTTAGTAGTGGATGCCCTTAGAATGTTGGTGATGCCGGCGCGAATACTCTGCCAAGGCAACCTGCCTCACAAGGGAGCAAATTGCATGCCAGTGCCCCACCATGGGTTTTTTGCCCCAAATACACGCTTATAAAGGCGCAAAGGCCCTTTAGGTGGGAAATCCCGCCCTACAATGTAGCGCTGAAATTCACAAATGACCCGTTTTGGTGCGCGCAAAACCTTCTGCACATTAATTGGTTAAACCTTGAGCAATTTCCGCTATAATCCGCGCCCCCCTTTTTCGGCAGGCCATGCGCGCGCTGTTTCCATGAAATTAATCGTAAAAGTCTTCCCTGAGATCACCATCAAGAGCCGCCCGGTACGGATGCGTTTCATCCGCCAATTGGCCAAGAACATCCGTGCCGTGCTCCGCGATCTGGACCCGGCCGTGGTGGTGAACGGCGTGTGGGACAACCTCGAGCTGGAAACCCGCGTCAGCGACCCCAAGGCCCTGAAGGAGATGGGCGAGCGCCTGAGCTGCATGCCGGGCGTCGCGCACTTCCTGCAGATCGATGAGTACCCGCTGGGGGATTTCGACGACATCGTTGAAAAATGCAAGCAGCACTACGGTGATGCGCTGGCCGGCAAGATTTTTTCGGTGCGTTGCAAACGCGCCGGCAAGCACCCATTTAGCTCGATAGATATTGAGAAGTACGTCGGCAGCCAGTTGCGCCGTCAGTGCGGTGCCGCCGGGATTGACCTGAAAAAGCCTGAAATCGAAGTCCGAATCGAAGTTCGCGACCAACGGTTGTTCGTAATCCACAGTCAGCACAACGGCATCGGCGGTTATCCGCTGGGTGCACTGGAACAGACACTTGTGTTGATGTCCGGCGGCTTCGACTCCACCGTGGCGGCCTACCAGATCATGCGTCGCGGCCTGATGGCTCACTTCTGCTTCTTCAATCTGGGCGGAAGGGCCCACGAGCTGGGCGTGATGGAAGTCGCGCACTTCATCTGGAAGAAGTACGGCAGCTCCCAGCGCGTGTTATTTGTCAGTGTGCCGTTCGAGGAAGTACTGGGAGAAATTCTCGGGAAAGTCGATAACAGTCATATGGGTGTAGTTTTGAAGCGTATGATGTTGCGCGCTGCTTCCCGTATTGCTGATCGACTGCAAATCGAAGCGCTGGTGACCGGCGAGGCGATCTCCCAGGTGTCGAGCCAGACTTTGCCGAACCTGAACGTGATCGACTGCGTGACCGAGAAGCTGGTGCTGCGCCCGCTGATCGCCAGTCACAAGCAGGACATCATCGACCTGGCCAACGAAATCGGGACGGCCGACTTCGCCAAGCACATGCCGGAATACTGCGGGGTCATCTCGGTTAATCCGAAGACGGCTGCCAAGCGCCACCGGGTGGAGCACGAAGAGAAAGAATTCGACATGGCGGTGCTCGAGCGTGCGCTCGAAAACGCCAAACTGGTGCCGATCGATCGCGTAATCGACGAATTGGGCCAGGACTTGCAGATTGAAGAAGTCAGCGAAGCGCTGGCGGGGCAAATCGTCATCGACATCCGTCACCCGGATGCCGCTGAGGATGACCCGCTGGACCTCGCTGGCATCGAGGTACAAACGATGCCGTTTTATGCATTGAACGCTCGTTTCAAGGAACTGGACCCTACTCGCCAGTACCTGCTGTATTGCGACAAAGGCGTGATGAGTCGCCTGCATGCCCACCATTTGCTCAGTGAGGGGCATGCCAATGTGCGCGTTTATCGACCGAGCTAAGAGCCCGGGGCTGTATGCCTGTGGCCTGCGTCACCGGCCCCCCGACTCTGCCGTCAAGCTGTAACGGCAAGGCCTGACTCTACTGTAAATCGCTGCCAAGACTTGTCAGCACACCGAATCCTCTGATCGAGATACACAAGTGATCGAAAATCTACGCAACATCGCCATCATTGCTCACGTTGACCATGGTAAAACCACCCTGGTAGACAAACTCTTGCGTCAATCCGGCACCCTGGAGCGCAACGAGCTCAACGACGAGCGCGTGATGGACTCCAACGACCAGGAGAAAGAGCGCGGTATTACCATTCTGGCGAAAAACACCGCCATCAACTGGAACGGCTACCACATCAACATCGTGGACACCCCGGGCCACGCCGACTTCGGCGGTGAAGTTGAACGCGTAATGTCGATGGTTGACTCCGTTCTGCTGCTGGTTGACGCTCAAGACGGCCCTATGCCGCAAACCCGTTTCGTGACCAAGAAGGCTTTCGAAGCCGGCCTGCGTCCAATCGTGGTCATCAACAAGGTTGACCGTCCAGGCGCGCGTCCGGACTGGGTTCTGGACCAGATCTTCGACCTGTTCGACAACCTGGGTGCTACCGAAGAACAGCTGGACTTCAAAGTCGTCTACGCCTCGGCCCTGAACGGTATTGCTGGTCTTGACCACACCGCCATGGCTGAAGACATGACCCCGCTGTACCAGTCGATCGTCGACGATGTACCAGCACCGAAAGTCGACCGTGACGGTCCGTTCCAGATGCAGATCTCCGCTCTGGACTACAACAGCTTCCTGGGTGTTATCGGCGTTGGCCGTATCGCTCGTGGTCGCGTCAAGCCGAACACCCCGGTTGTGGCAATCGATGCCGACGGCAAGCGCCGTAACGGTCGTATCCTGAAGCTGATGGGTCACCACGGTCTGCACCGCATCGACGTTGAAGAAGCAGCTGCCGGCGACATCGTCTGCGTTAGCGGCTTCGACCAACTGTTCATCTCCGACACTCTGTGCGACCCACTGAACGTCGAAGCGATGAAGCCGCTGACCGTTGACGAGCCAACCGTTTCGATGACCTTCCAGGTTAACGACTCGCCGTTCTGCGGCCGTGAAGGCAAGTTCGTGACCAGCCGTAACATCAAGGAACGTCTGGACAAAGAGCTGCTGTACAACGTTGCTCTGCGCGTTGAAGAAGGCGACTCGGCTGACAAGTTCAAAGTGTCCGGCCGTGGTGAGCTGCACCTCTCGGTACTGATCGAAACCATGCGTCGCGAAGGCTTCGAAATGGGTGTTGGTCGTCCGGAAGTGATCATCCGTATGGTTGACGGCGTCAAGCACGAACCGTACGAAAACGTGACCATCGACCTGCCGGAAGAATCCCAGGGCGCGATCATGGAGCAAATGGGCCTGCGTAAAGGCGACCTGACCAACATGGTTCCGGATGGCAAGGGCCGTGTGCGCCTTGAGTACAACATCCCGGCTCGTGGCTTGATCGGTTTCCGTAACGAGTTCCTGACCCTGACCTCCGGTGGCGGCATCCTGACCTCGATCTTCGACCGTTACGACGTGATGAAGTCCGGCGACATGTCCGGCCGTCAGAACGGTGTACTGGTGTCGGTAGCGACCGGTAAGGCTCTGACTTACTCGCTGGAAACCCTGCAGGCGCGTGGCAAGTTGTTCGTAGAACACGGCCAGGACATCTATGAAGGTCAAATCGTTGGCTTGAACAGCCGCGACAACGACCTGGGTGTTAACCCGACTAAAGGCAAGAAGCTCGACAACATGCGTGCTTCGGGTAAAGACGAAACCATCGCACTGGTTCCGCCTGTCAAGTTCACTCTGGAGCAAGCTCTGGAGTTCGTACAAGAAGACGAACTGTGTGAAGTCACTCCTAAGTCCATCCGTCTTCGCAAGAAGATCCTGGGCGAAAGCGAGCGTACCCGCGCTGCGAAGAAGTCCGGTAACTAAGTCATTTAGTTAGCTGGCAAAAAAACGCCCCCGACCGCAAGGTCGGGGGCGTTTTTGTTTGTCTGGCTGTAGCAGCTGCCGAGCTTGCGAGGCAGCGTTCGGCTGCGCAGCTGTCGTGAAATCAAACGCTGCGGTGCATCATTTCGACCTTGTCCCCGGACTGCGACTGCTGCGCAGCCGAACGCTGCCTCGCAAGCTCGACAGCTGCTACGGGGGGATTGATGCGTTTTGATCGTTCCCACGCTCTGCGTGGGAATGCCCTCTATGGACGCTCCGCGTCCGCTTTGGGACGCGGAGCGTCTCGGGCTGCATTCCCACGCCGAGCGTGGGAATGCTCATGCAAAGGGGTTAAAACTTCTCGAGGGGCCGGCGACTGCTGCTGGTCTCGCGCGCCACTTCCTTGGGCTTGTAAGCGCAATACCCCGGGCGCGGCCCGATTTTCGGGTGGTTGCGGCACGTGTCAGGGCGCTTTTCATAAATAGTGCACAGACGGCTCTTACGATCCAGGTACAGGCAATCGTTGTTGCTCATGCGCTGGAGGGTAAAGATCTCGGTTTTCTGGCTGTAGCGCTCGACGATCCCTTCCTTCTGCAGGCGCTTGGCGATGTTTTTCGCCGGCTCGCCGCGCTCGAATTCGTCGACGATACCGATGCGGATCAGATCCTTGATCTTGACCTCGACCGGCAGCGTGCAGCAGCTGGACACGCAGGAACCGCACATCGGCGCAGAGTACTTGGCCCAGGTATCGAGGCGATCGATCTCAGCGGCGGCGATCAGGTTGGGCTTCATCATCGGTTGTTACCAGCACGTGCATCAGGGCGCGCGATCATACCGGGACTGGTGGATTTTTGAACAACCTTTCGCCAGATTTTTTTGTATTGCCCAATCGGCACCGTTAATCCGGCACGGCCCCTGCATTGATTCAGGCACACGACAATGTAATGCCGACCGATCTCGCACTCTCAGGAAAAACTGCCGAACCAGAGCCCCCGGCGTCTGTCAGACCGTCTAGGCTCAACAACTCCACGCTCGCTCGAGGTCCTATCGATGACTCAAGAACCACTTGTTCGCGATGCAGAGGTGGCCGCATTCCGCGACGCCGTCTTGACCAAACTCACTTACGCGGTGGGTAAAGACCCGGATCACGCCTTCGACCACGACTGGTTCGAAGCCATCGCCCTGGCGGCACGAGATCACATGGTCGAGCACTGGATGGACCACACCCGGCAGATCTACCGCAAAGGGCAGAAACGGGTTTATTACCTTTCCCTGGAATTTCTTATTGGCCGGCTGCTCTACGACAGCCTGAGCAACCTTGGCCTGCTCGACGTCGCTCGCGAAGCCCTGACCGAACTCGGTGTCGACCTTGAACGCATCCGCCTGCTGGAACCCGATGCGGCGCTGGGCAACGGCGGCCTCGGTCGTCTGGCCGCGTGCTTTATGGAAAGCATGTCGACCCTCGGCATCGCCGGTCATGGTTATGGCATTCGTTACGAGCACGGTTTGTTTCGCCAGGCCATCGTCGACGGCTGGCAGCAGGAGCAGACCGAACACTGGCTGGACTTCGGCAACCCGTGGGAGTTTGAACGGCCAGAGGTTGTGTACCCGATTGGCTTTGGTGGCAGCGTCGAAACCTTCACCGATGAAAACGGCAAGACCAAGCAGGTCTGGACCCCGGTGGAAACCGTCCGTGCGATTGCGTATGACACGCCGGTGGTCGGTTGGCGCGGGGCGAGCGTCAACACGCTGCGTTTGTGGCGCGCCCGGGCCATGGAAGATTTGCACCTGGAGCGTTTCAATGCCGGCGACCACTTGGGCGCGGTGGCCGAAGTGGCCCGGGCCGAAAGTATCTCCCGCGTGCTCTACCCGGCGGACAGCACCGAAGCCGGCCAGGAACTGCGTTTGCGTCAGGAATACTTCTTTGTCGCCGCCTCCCTGCAAGACTTGCTGCGTCGCCATCGCAACATGCACACCTCGGTCCTGACCCTGGGCGATCACGCGGCGATCCAACTCAACGACACCCATCCCTCGATTGCCGTGGCCGAATTGATGCGCCAACTGGTGGATGTCTACGACGTCGCCTGGGATGCGGCGTGGCAGGTTACCGTCGACACGCTTTCCTACACCAACCACACGCTGCTGCCGGAAGCGCTGGAAACCTGGCCGGTCGGTTTGATGGAGCGGATGTTGCCGCGACACATGCAGATCATTTACCTGATCAACGCCCATCACATCGATTCGCTACGCGCCAAAGGCGTGCACGATTTCGACGTGCTGCGCGCTGTGTCGCTGATCGAGGAAGACAACGGTCGGCGTGTGCGCATGGGTAACCTGGCGTTTCTCGGCTCCCACAGCGTCAACGGCGTGTCCGGCCTGCATACACAATTGATGCGTAAAACGGTGTTCTCCGAACTGCACAAGCTCTACCCGAATAGGATCAATAACAAGACCAACGGCATCACCTTCCGCCGCTGGCTGTACCAGGCCAACCCCGAGCTGACGTCGATGATGGTCGATGCCCTCGGCCCTGATTTGCTGGACAACCCCGAAGGGCGCTTGCTTGATCTGGAACCGTTCGCCGAGAAATCCGCGTTCCGCAAGGCGTTCGCGGAGCAGCGGCTGCACAGCAAGAAAGCCCTGGCGCACCTGATTCACGAGCGGCTGGGGGTGGCGGTCAACCCGGCGGCGATGTTCGATGTGCAGGTCAAGCGGATCCACGAATACAAACGCCAGTTGCTCAACCTCATGCACACCGTGGCGTTGTATCAGGCGATTCGGGCGGAACCTGAAATCGACTGGGTACCGCGGGTGAAGATCTTCGCCGGCAAGGCGGCGGCCAGTTATCACCAGGCCAAGCTGATCATCAAACTGACCAATGACATCGCCCGGGTGGTGAACAACGACCCGACGGTGCGCGGCTTGCTCAAAGTGGTGTTCCTGCCCAACTACAACGTCAGCCTGGCGGAGAGCATTATTCCGGCGGCGGATTTGTCGGAGCAGATTTCCACCGCCGGCTTCGAAGCCTCCGGCACCAGCAACATGAAGTTCGGCCTCAACGGTGCATTGACCATCGGCACCCTTGATGGGGCCAACGTGGAAATGTGCGAGCGCATCGGCTCTGAGCACATGTTCATCTTCGGCCTCAGTGCGCAGCAGGTTGAAGCGCGCAAGCAGAACCATGAATTCAATGCGACGCCGGATATCGCCGCGTCTCATCGACTCAATGACGTGTTGCAAGCAATTCGTGGCGGGGTGTTTTCGCCGGATGATCCGTCCCGTTACGCCGGGCTGATCGATTCGCTGGTGGATTACGACCGCTTCCTGGTGTGCGCCGATTTCGATTCTTACTGGAATGCGCAGATGCGCGTCGAAGCCCATTGGCACGACTCCAAGGAATGGTGGCGCTCGGCGGTGCTGAACACGGCGCGGATGGGCTGGTTCTCCTCGGACCGGACCATTCGCGAGTACGCCACGGATATCTGGAAGGCGCTGGAGTAACTTTTAGCAATAATTGCGTGCAAGGCCCGGCGATTGTTGGGCCTGACCGATATACTAAGCGCCAGTTTCAGTGAGCGCTGCGCGCTCAATCGCGGGCAAGCCATGCTCCCACAGGATCACACGGACTGTGGGAGCATGGCTTGCCCGCGATGACGTCAGTGCAGACGCCACAAGGCAATGGGCCGCTTAGGGATATCGACCATGCAATGGATTTTCATGCTGATAGGGCTGGTGCTCGGCTGGATACTCGACGAGTCGTTCAGTGATGCACTCTTGGGCGGCTTGCTCGGGTTGGGGATTGGCCAGGCCATTCGCATCGGCCGTCTGGATTCGCAAGCCACCGCGCAACGCCAATTACTGGCCCAGGCGCAGGTGGCGCTTGAGGCGGTGCAGCAACGTCTGGCGTTGCTGGAGGTGTCTGGCGTCCAGGTGCCTGATACCAGCGAGTCGGTTGCCAATGAATCGATTGCTAGTGAACCGGCCCCGACTGCCGGGTTCTCACTCGACGAAATTGCGCTCCATACCCCGGAGCTGATCTGGGACCTGCCTCCCGAGCTCGAACCCATTACGGCGGCGGCCACTGAAACCAGTCGGCCACTGCCTGCCGATGCCTGGAAACCCGAACCGGTCGCCCACGAACCGCAAGAACCCGTCACCCCGCGCGGCCCCAACTTCATCGACCGTGCCATCAGTGGCGCCCGAGCGTGGCTGTTCGGCGGCAACACCGTGCTGCGGGTCGGTGTGGTGTTGCTCTTCCTCGGTCTGGCCTTTCTGCTGCGCTATGCCACCGAAGGCATGGTGGTGCCGATCGAATTGCGTTACGCCGGCGTCGCAGCGGCGGCATTGGGGCTGCTCGGTTTGGGCTGGTGGCTGCGCCATCGCAATACCAATTATGCGCTGATGCTGCAAGGCACCGGGATCGCCGTGCTGTACCTGACGGTGTTCGCGGCGATGCGTTTGCATCCATTGCTGGATCCGACGGCGGCCCTTGGCCTGTTGGTGGCGGTGACGGTGTTCTCGGCCATTCTGGCCATCACCCAGGACTCACTGGCGCTGGCGTGCGCCGCCGCGCTGGGCGGTTTTGCCGCGCCGATCCTCACGTCTACCGGCGCCGGCAACCACGTCGCGCTGTTCAGCTACTTCGCCTTGCTCAATGCCGGCATCCTCGCCATCGCCTGGTTCAAGGCCTGGCGGCTGCTCAACCTGATTGGCTTTGCCGGCACCTTCGGCATCGGTTTCGCCTGGGGGCTGCGTTCCTACGCGCCAGAATTGCTGTGGAGTACCGAGCCGTTTCTGATCCTGTTCTTCCTGATGTACCTGGCCATCGGCCTGCTGTTTGCCCGGCGCAAGTTGCTGGAAATGAGCGACGCCCCTAAGGACGACAGCCGCGAGGCGCTACTGCGCTGGTCGGCGCGCAAGGGTGATTACGTCGACGGCACGATGCTGTTTGGGCCACCGCTGGTGGGCTTCGGCTTGCAGTTCGCGCTGGTCCAGCATCTGGAATTAGCCGCTGCGTTCAGTGCGCTGGCGCTGGGCATGATCTACATGGGCCTTGCCCGTTTGCTGATGGGCGGACGGGCGCTGCTGTTGGCGGAAACCTGCCTGGCACTGGGCGTGATCTTCGCCAGCTTCGCGATTCCTTTGGGGCTCGATGCCCGTTGGACCGCCGCTGCCTGGGCCGTCGAAGGCGCCGGAATCTTCTGGCTCGGCCTGCGCCAGCAACGCCCATTGGCCCGAGCCTTTGCCTTGCTGTTGCAACTGGGTTCGGCGCTGGCGTTCCTCAGTGAACTGCGTATCGGTGAAGGCAGCCTGCTCGACGGCTCGCCGCTGGGCGCGATGATGCTCGGCATCGCATTGCTGTTCAGCTTCTATCAATTACGCAAGGCCTTGCCCGAGCTTACCTCGCAGTGGGAACGCCAAGGGCTGCCCGTACTGGCATGTCTCGGCCTGACCTTCCTCTATCTGCTGGCGCCGTTGTTCTTCCTCACCCACGGCACGGCGATCAGTTGGGCGTTGGCGGGGTTGGCGACGTTGTTTGTCGGCCTGCGCCTGCAATCGCGCACGTTCCTGTTCACCGCGTTTGCTGTGCAGTTGCTCGGTGGCGCGTTGTTTCTGCTGCGGCTGCAAGGGGCGAGCGGCGAGTCGGCTGCGGTGTTTAGCGCCGGCTGGAGCGGATTGCTCAGCGCATCGTTGATCGGCCTGGCGTTGATCGCCGGCATGTTGCTGGCGGCGCGCGATGACATGGTGCGCAGCGACGTGAGATTGCTGCGCGGATTGTCGGTGGTGTTGCTGGCCGGTCTGGTGCTGATAAATCTGGCGGTGTTGTTCGTCTTGCCATGGCAAACCGCGAGTGCGGTGTGGGCGGCCAGCGGTCTGTTGATCATCTGGCTGAGCCTTTACCTGAAGCAGCGCGTGAGTTTTGTCTTCGGTCTGTTGTTGCAAGTGATCGGTGGCGCGGCGTTTCTGTTCGCCGGGCCGCAATTGCTCGGCCCGTTGGCCAGCGAAGGGCTGAAGCCGCTGGCGCACAGCGGTTTCTGGACGCCGCTGGTGCTGGGCCTGGCCGCGCTGGTCGGTGCCTGGCGCTTGCAACTGGGTAACCATGGCTCCGCGTTCGATGTCCTGAGTTTGCGGCGTTTGTCTGAAGTGTTGCTGGTGTGGGGCGCGGGGTGGTGGGCGCTGGCGTGGATCAGCGAAGTGCTGCGTTTTGCGCCGCAGAGTCTGCAAGCAACGTTGCTGTTGGCGGTCGCGGCGGTCAGCGTGGTGCTGTGGAGCGTGTTGGCGCTACGTCTGAACTGGTCGGCGCTGGGTTTGCTCTGCACATTGCTGATGCCTGCTGCCGGCGTCGTGCTGCTCGCGGCCTGGCAGTCGCGTTATCACCCGGCGGCCAGTTTCGGCTGGCTGGCCTGGGCTGCGGTGTTTGGGGTGCATTTCGTTTCACTGAAGCGTCTGGCGCCGATGTTGCCCGCCCGCGCCCTGAGCACCGCGCATGTGCTCGGCTGCTGGCTGTTGATCGGTGTGTTGGCGCTGGAGCTGCGTTACGGCTTGCTGCTGTTGTCCGAGCAATACAACGCCTGGCGCTGGTTGGGTTGGGCGATTCTGCCGAGCCTGTATCTGGTGCTGATGGCGGCACCGCGCAACGGGCCGTGGCCGGTGTCGGCTTATCCTCGCGAATATCGCCTTTATGCGGCGGCACCGCTGGCGTTGCTGATGCTCGGCTGGTTCTGGCTGGCAAACGTCGTCAGTGACGGCACCGCCGAACCACTGCCGTATGTGCCGTTGATCAATCCACTGGAGATGGGCCTGCTGTTTGCACTGTTCGGCGTCTACCTCTGGTCGCGCAGCGCCGTGACGCAACTGGCGATCCGCAAGGACTACGCCGCACACGCCACGCAACTGATCGCCGGGGTTTCGCTGTTCGTGTTCTTCACCGCGCTGGTCATGCGCACGGCTCATCATTGGGGTGGCGTGCCGTTTGAGTTCGACGCGTTGCTTGAATCGATGCTGGTGCAGGCCGGGCTGTCCATCGTCTGGACCCTGATGGCACTGAGCCTGATGATCGGCGGTCATTTGCGTCATCGCCGCGAAGTCTGGCTGATCGGTGCGGCGCTGATCGGTGTGGTGGTGGCCAAGTTGTTCTTTGTTGAATTGAGTAACCGCGGCGGACTGGCGCGGATCGTCTCGTTTATCGGCGTTGGCGTGTTGCTGTTGGTCGTCGGTTATTTCGCACCGCTGCCGCCCAAGCGCGCCGAGGCTGTGCCGGAATCAGAAAAACCGGCCCCGGAAACCGAAGGAGTGTCGTCTTGAGTCAGAAGCTGAATCTGGGCTGGTTGAGCGTGGTTGCGCTGGGTGTGACGCTGTCGGTTGGCGCACAGGAACAACCCGCGGATTTCACCACTCAAGTGCCGTTGTCCGTGAGCGGCGAAGGCCCGTGGTATCGCCTCGATTTGCCGTTGAGCGTGCAGTTGAATGCGCGCCAAACCGACCTGAGCGATGTACGCGTGTTCAACGCTGCTGGCCAGGTTCAGGCGTATGCCTTGGCCCGAGAATCGGCCCAGACCCGCGAAAGTCGCGCGCTGACCGATGTGAAGTGGTTCCCGTTGTACAGCTCGGCGGATTCCACCGAGCGCGCGCCCAGCGTGCGGGTGCAATCAAGCGCCAACGGCACGTTGGTCGAGGTGCAGCCGTCCAGCCAGTTGGAGGCGGGCGAAGAAGAACTGCGCGGCTGGTTGCTCGATGCCAGTGGCATCAAGGCGCCGTTACAGCAATTGGTCCTCGACTGGACCACCGAGCACGACGGCTTCCAGCGATTCAGCATTGAAGCCAGTGACGACTTGCAGCATTGGCAGTCATGGGGCGACGGGCAGGTGGCGCGGTTGGCGTTTGCCGACGAACGGGTCGAGCAGCATGAGGTCGGCTTGCCGGGGCAATCGGCGCGTTATCTGCGCTTGCTGTGGACTTCACCACAATCGGCGCCAGTGCTGACGTCCGCGCAACTGGAAAGCGCGAGCAGCCGCAGCCTGCCACTGCCGTTGGTCTGGTCACAGGCCTTGGCCGGCAGCAGCTCGAAGGCGGGTGAATACACCTGGCAGTTGCCGATGGGGCTGAATGTCGAACGGGTGCAGATCGACCTGAGCCAACCCAATAGCCTGGCGCCGGTCACCTTGTCGGGTCGCCGGGAGAGCAGCTTGCCGTGGCAGCCACTGGGCAGCGGTTTGCTGTATCGCCTGACCCAGAATAGCCAGGACGTGGTGCAGAACGAATTGCAGTTGCCGGGGCAAACCGTGCAGCAGCTGAAGCTGGTGGTGGATGAGCGCGGCGGTGGCCTGGGCAGCGCCGCGCCGACGCTGAAATTTGCCGTGCGCTCGACGCAACTGGTATTCCTGGCGCGCGGCCCCGGCCCCTACACGCTGGCGCTGGGCAGTGCGACGGCGAAAGCGGTGAGCTTGCCATTGTCGACGCTGATTCCCGATTACAGCGCGCAGAAGGTGGCGACGTTGGGTAAGGCGACGGTGGACGGCGGAGCGGTGGTAACGCCGGTGTCTACATCGGCGGCCCCGGCGACGGGTGACACGAGCTGGAAGAAGCTCGGCCTGTGGGCCGTGTTGTTGCTCAGTGTGGTGTTCCTGGCGGCGATGGCGTTCAGTTTGCTGCGCAAACCACCGGTCAAACCCTGAGAACGGCTGGCGCTGCGCGCCAAATCGCGGGCAAGCCCGCTCCCACAGGTGACCGGGTTTCATTAGAGATACGCGGTCGAATGTGGGAGCGGGCTTGCCCGCGAAGGCGGACTGCCTGGCAAAGAAAATCTCGAATCTGCCCCCTGCCACCGGTCCACATTCGGCCCGTTTCGAACTACGCTAATCCCCGCGCATGAACTCTCTTGGGTGTATCACGTCTGATAGGAGGAAATGCGCCTCGACTCGCGCTAAACTGCGCGGGTTTTTAGCCCCCATTCCACCGGAGCCTTCCATGTCCCGCGTTACCCTGAGTCGCTATTTGATTGAGCAGACCCGTAGCAACAACACTCCTGCCGATCTGCGTTTCCTGATCGAAGTGGTGGCGCGTGCTTGCAAAGAAATCAACCACGCCGTGTCCAAAGGCGCCCTGGGTGGTGTTCTGGGCAGCATGGGCACTGAAAACGTCCAGGGCGAAGTGCAGAAGAAGCTCGACGTGATCTCCAACGAGATCCTGCTCGAAGCCAACGAATGGGGCGGTCACCTGGCCGGCATGGCGTCCGAAGAAATGGACAATGCCTACCAGATCCCGGGCAAATACCCGAAAGGCGCGTACCTGCTGGTATTCGACCCGCTGGACGGTTCGTCGAACATCGACATCAACGCCCCGGTCGGCACCATCTTCTCGGTACTGCGCTGCCCGAACGAATACCTGAGCCAGAACGAGCCCTTGAATGAAAAGGCCTTCCTGCAGCCAGGCACCCAGCAAGTAGCCGCCGGTTACGCGATCTACGGTCCACAGACCATGTTGATCCTGACCCTGGGTGATGGCGTAAAAGGCTTCACCCTGGACCGTGAAATGGGCAGTTTCGTACTGACCCACGAAAACATCACCATTCCTGAGTCCACCCAGGAATTCGCCATCAACGCGTCCAACCAGCGTCACTGGGAAGCACCGGTACAGCGTTACGTCGGCGAATTGCTGGCAGGCGATGAAGGTCCGCTGAAAAAGAACTACAACATGCGCTGGGTCGCCGCGATGGTGGCCGACGTGCACCGTATCCTGACCCGTGGCGGTCTGTTCATGTACCCACGCGACAGCCGCGAGCCGTCCAAGCCGGGCAAACTGCGCCTGATGTACGAAGCCAACCCGATGTCGTTCCTGGTCGAGCAAGCCGGCGGTGCTTCCACCGACGGTCACCAGCGCATTCTCGACATCAAGCCTGATGGCCTGCACCAGCGCGTGGCAGTGTTCCTCGGCTCGAAAGAAGAAGTCGAACGCGTTACGGCTTACCACAAGGCCTGATTCATGACCGCGCCCTGGCAGCCGTTGCTCGATTGGTGGTTTGGTTCTTTCGAATCTGCCAGCGAAATAGCGGCTGACAAGGGCAAGTTGTGGTTCGGCAAGCGCGACAGCCAGGACCTCGAAGCGCGCACGCGTTTCGGGGGCTGGGTCGAGCAGGCACTGACCGGCGGTTTGACTGATTGGGCGCAACGCCCCGAAGGTTGGCTGGCTCTGGTGCTGTTGCTCGATCAACTCCCGCGAATGATCTACCGCGACACCCCCAAATCCTATTCCGGCGATCTCAGGGCTCAGGCACTGGTGGGGCAAGGCATTGCTGCGGATTTCGACCGGCAGTTGCGGCCGATTCAGCGGGTGTTCATCTATCTGGTGCTGGAGCACTGCGAACACCTGGCGGTGCAGAACGAGTGCATCTCGCGTTACATCGATTTGTTGGCGCAACAGCCGGAGGCGGATCGAACACTGTTTACCGACTATCTGGACTATGCCGAGAAGCATCAGAAGGTGATTGCGCAGTTTGGGCGGTTTCCGCATCGCAATGCGGTGTTGGGGCGGGAGTCGACGGCTGAGGAGTTGGCGTTTCTGTCGAAGCCTGGGTCCAGGTTCTAAATCTTCAATGCGGTTGATGACCCCATCGCGGGCAAGCCCGCTCCCACAGTGATCCATGTGGGAGCGGGCTTGCCCGCGATGGGGCCGGAGAGCGCTTTAGATCCGGAAGCTGCCGACCAACTGCTTCAACCGCGCCGCCTGCTGTTCCAGGTCAGCGCAGGCGCGCAAGGTTGACTGCAAGTTTTCCACGCCTTCCTGGTTCAACGTGTTGATCTCGGTGATGTCGACGTTGATCGATTCCACCACGGCAGTCTGTTCCTCAGTCGCTGTCGCCACCGACTGATTCATCCCGTCGATTTCGCCAATGCGCTGCGTCACGCTGCCCAGGCGTTCGCCAGCCTGGTTGGCGATGCCGACGCTGCTTTCGCTCTGGCGCTGGCTGTCGGTCATGGTGCTCACCGCTTCGCGGGCGCCGACTTGCAATTCCTCGATCATCTTCTGCACTTGCTGCGCCGAATCCTGCGTGCGGTGCGCCAGGTTGCGCACCTCGTCCGCCACCACGGCAAAACCACGACCGGCTTCACCGGCGCGAGCCGCTTCGATGGCCGCGTTCAGGGCCAGCAAGTTGGTCTGCTGGGAGATGCTGGTGATCACTTCCAGAATCTGCCCGATGTTCACGGTGTTGCTGTTGAGCGTTTCAATGTTGCCGCACGAATCACTGATCTTCGCCGACAGCTGCTGCATCGCCGCGATGGTTTTGTCGACGACTTGCTGGCCATCTTCTGCCATGGCGCGGGCATCGCTCGAATGCTGGGAGGCGAGGGCGGCGTTCTGGGCGATTTCCTGGGCGGCGGCACCCAACTCGTTGATCGCCGCGGCCACGCTGCTGGTACGCGAGGCCTGTTGATCGGAGTTGAACATCGACGAGTTGGAAGCGGCCACCACACGCAGGGCGACTTCGTTGACCTGGCCGGTGGCCGACGACACTTCACGAATCGAGGTGTGAATACGCTCTACAAAGCGGTTGAACGAGGTGCCCAGTGCACCGAATTCGTCCTGGCCATGAATGGTCAGGCGCTTGGTCAGGTCACCTTCACCTTCGGCGATGTCATGCATCGCGCGGCCCATGGTCAGCAGCGGCTGCATCAGGACGCTGATCAACACGCCCAGCAACGCGATGATGATCACCACGGCAATCACCATGGCAATGATCGCCGAGGTGCGGAATTCGCTGAGCATCGAGAACGCGGTGTCCTGATCCAGCACCAGTGCCACGTACCAGTCTGCCGACGGCACACCGTTGACGTGGGTGAAGGACATGAACTGTTTCTTGCCGTCGATCTCGACTTCTTTCATACCCGGGCTGACGTTCGGCGCGCCGTTCGGGTAGGCGTCGGCGAGGCCTTTGAGCACCAGTTTGTTGTCCGGGTGAATCAGGATCTTGCCGTCGGCACTGACGATGAACGCGTGGCCGTGGCCGCCGAAGTTCAGCGAGTTGATGATCGCGCTGACGCTGGACAGGTCAATGTCCGCGCCGGCAACGCCGATCATCTGGCTCTGATACTTCACTGGCGTGGCGACGGTGATCACCAGTTTGCCGGAGGATGCGGCAATGTATGGTTCGGTGACGATGGTCTGTTGTGCGCTGTTGGCCGCCTTGTACCAGCCGCGGGAACGAGGATCGTAGTCGGCGGCGCGATTGCCGGCCGGGACCGAGAACATCACGCCGTCAGTGCCACCGAAATAGCTCAGCTGGAAGTTGCTGGTGTAGGCCGGCAGGTCGATGGCGCGTTTCAGGCTGGCCTGGGCGCTGCCATCCACGGCGATCTGCTGGGACAGCGATTGCAGCAACTGGATGCGACTTTCCAGCCATGTCTGGATGTTGCTAGTGGTCAGGCTGCCGAGTTCCTGCATCGACGATTCGGTACTGCTGCGCAGGGTCTGGCGCTGGCGGTAGTCGTTGAACAGGATAAAGCAGGCGAACGCAACGGCGACCACGAGGGCGGCTGCCAACAGGATCTTGTGGCTGAACTTCATGTTTCTGGTCATTAAATGCATTACCGCGGAGGGGCTGGTCGGCGAGGGGCGTCAAATCGTCACAGTCGAGGGCTTGGCGCTGCCTCTATGTCGACTGGTCAGCGCCAAAGATTAGGCGCGTTTTTGCAAAAACCGACGAAATACTCAATGGCGCGAGAAAGTTGCTGATTTTTCGAAAGAAGGCAGACGAGTGGCCCGATAAATAGCACAACAGTCGGGGAACCAGATGGGGGTTTGCTCTTCTAAGCTTCAGCTTGGCAGCCATGCCATTCCCCTTCGTTCCAGGAGTCTCACCATGTCGCTGCGTTCTATCGCCTTGCTCTCGTTCTGCGTGTTGTTGGCCGCATGCAGCAAGGTCAATCAGGAAAACTACTCGAAACTATCGACCGGCATGCCCAAGGCCGAGGTCGAGACGTTGCTGGGTACACCTGCTGATTGCTCGGGCGCGCTCGGCATGTCCAGTTGCACCTGGGGCGACAAAAACAGCTTTATCAGCGTGCAGTACGCCGGTGACAAAGTATTGATGTTTTCCGGCCAAGGCCTGAAGTAAACCGGGGCGCTGCGCCCGCGGGAGAAAAACAATGAAGCGGTTATTACTCGTACTTTTTGCCGGCCTGGTTTTGGCTGGCTGCGCCACTTCTGGCCAAGATTCGTTGGCGCCAAAAACCGTCAACAGCGTCAACCTCAAGCGCTACCAAGGGACCTGGTACGAGTTGGCTCGCATGCCCATGTATTTCCAGCGTGACTGCGCACAATCCGAAGCCCATTACACGCTCAAGCCGGACGGCAACCTGGCGGTCTTGAACCGCTGCCTGACGCCGCAGTGGCAGTGGGAAGAGGTCAAGGGCACGGCTTATCCACAGGTGCCGGGCAAAACCGACAAATTGTGGGTCAAGTTCGATACCTGGTTCTCTCGGTTGATCCCCGGCACGGCGAAGGGCGAATACTGGGTGTTGTACGTCAGCGACGACTACAAGACAGCCATTGTTGGCGACCCGAGCCGCAAGTATCTGTGGCTGCTGGCCCGCACGCCGACCGTCAATGGCGTCGTGCGCGAGGAACTGCTGAGCAAGGCGCGTCAGCAGGGTTACGACACCTCGCGGCTGATCTGGCGTGCGTCGGAGCAGCAGATGGCCAAGACCTCGGACTAACTGCACATATACCTGTGGGAGCGAGCTCGCTCGCGATGAGGCCATCAGCTTCAACAGAAATGTTGACTGACAGGCCGCCATCGCGAGCAAGCTCGCTCCCACAGGTTTTTTTATCAGCCTAAAAGATCGCGCAGGACCTGGGTGAAAGCGCGGTTGCTTTCTTCCTCATCGGCATGACGCCCGTCACGCACAACCCACTGGCCATTGACCAGCACATCGCGCACCTGGCGATCACCACCGGCAAACAGCCAGCGATTCAAAATCCCGTCGCCACTGGCCGTCGCCAGGTACGGATCATTGCCATCGAGCACCAGCCAATCTGCCCGCTTGCCCACTTCCAGCGCGCCAATCGGCTGCCCCAGTGCCTGTGCGCCGCCGTCCAGTGCGGCGTCGTACAGCGTGCGGCCCACCATTGGCTGATCCGCGCCATACAAGCGGTTACGCCGCTGATCGCGCAGACGCTGGCCATATTCCAGCCAGCGCAATTCCTCCACCACGCTCAACGAGACATGGCTGTCAGAGCCGATGCCCATGCGTCCGCCCTGAGCGAGGAAATCCACCGCCGGGAAGATCCCGTCGCCCAGGTTGGCTTCAGTGGTCAGGCACAAGCCGGCGATGGCGCGACTCTTGGCCATCAGCGTGACCTCTTCGGCGTTGGCGTGGGTGGCGTGAACCAGGCACCAGCGCTGATCGACCTCGGTGTTTTCATACAGCCATTGCAGCGGACGGCGACCACTCCAGGTCAGGCAGTCATCGACTTCTTTCTGCTGCTCGGCGATATGGAGGTGCACCGGGCATTGCTTGTCGCTGGCCGCCAGCACTTCGCTGATTTGCTGCGGCGTGACTGCGCGCAATGAGTGGAAACACAGACCCAGCGACTGCGCTGGTTGCTGCGCCAGGAGTGGTTGCAAGCGCGACTGAAGCTTGAGGTAGTTTTCGGTGCTGTTGATGAAGCGGCGCTGACCTTCGTTCGGGGTCTGGCCACCAAAGCCGGAGTGGCTGTAGAGCACCGGCAGCAGGGTCAGGCCAATACCGGCGGAACTGGCGGCCTGGCTGACGCGCAGCGCCAACTCGGCCGGGTCCGCGTAAGGCTGGCCGTTGGTGTCGTGATGCACGTAATGAAATTCCGCCACCGATGTGTAACCGGCCTTGAGCATTTCGATGTACAACTGACGGGCGATGACGCCGAGTTGGTCCGGGCTGATTTTTCCGACGAGGCGATACATCAAATCGCGCCAGGTCCAGAAACTGTCGTTCGGATTGCCCGCCACTTCTGCCAGTCCGGCCATCGCTCGCTGGAAGGCATGGGAGTGCAGATTCGGCATTCCCGGCAGCAGTGGACCGCTCAGCCGTTCGGCGCCATCTGCATGGGAATCGGCCTGGATATGGGTCAAAACGCCCTCGGCATTGACCTCAAGACGTACATTGTTGGCCCATCCACTAGGCAGCAGCGCGCGTTCGGCAAAGAAGGCGGACATGGTTCAGCACCCCATCGTGTGTTATTTGTATATACATATACAGACGTTTGCCTGCCCGGTAAACTCCGGCAAGCTAGCGATATTCACTAAACGACCAAGGATTAACCGTGCCGACTCCGCCCCCAGTGTCACCGTTGGCCGCGAACATGGGCGACAGTCCGGCGCCCTTGTACGCCCGCGTCAAACAGATGATTACCCAGCAAATCGACAGTGGAAACTGGCCGCCGCACTACCGCGTTCCGTCGGAAAGCGAGCTGGTCAGCCAACTCGGTTTCAGCCGCATGACCATCAACCGTGCGCTGCGGGAGATGACCGCCGACGGTCTGTTGGTGCGCATGCAAGGCGTCGGCACGTTCGTCGCCGAGCCGAAAAGCCAGTCCGCGCTGTTTGAAGTGCACAACATTGCCGACGAAATCGCCTCCCGTGGCCATCGTCACACTTGCAAAGTGATTACCCTCGAAGAAGAAGCCGCCGGCTCCGAACGCGCTTTAGCGTTGGACATGCGCGAAGGGCAGCGGGTTTTCCACTCGCTGATCGTGCATTTCGAAAACGATATCCCGGTGCAAATCGAAGACCGTTTCGTCAACGCGCTGGTGGCCCCCGACTACCTCAAACAGGACTTCACCCTGCAAACGCCTTACGCCTACCTGAACCAGGTCGCGCCGCTGACGGAGGGCGAGCATGTGGTCGAGGCGATTCTGGCCGAAGCCAGCGAATGCAAATTGCTGCAGATTGAAAAGGGCGAGCCGTGCCTGCTGATTCGCCGCCGCACCTGGTCGGGCCGTCAGCCGGTGACCGCCGCCCGTTTGATCCACCCCGGTTCCCGTCATCGTCTGGAAGGACGCTTTCATAAATGAATGCTTTGAAGGTTTTGCGCGCCAAAGATTACCCACGCATGCCGTGGAAAAACGGCGGTGGCAGCACAGAAGAAATCACCCGCGATGCAGGCACGGGCCTTGACGGTTTTGGCTGGCGCCTGTCGATTGCCGACATCGGCGAGTCGGGCGGCTTCTCGACGTTCACCGGGTACGAGCGCGTCATCACCGTGCTGCAAGGTGATGGCATGACCTTGCGGGTGGACGGTCAAGATACGCATCCATTGTTACCGCTGACCCCGTTTGCCTTTAGCGGTGAGAGCGACGTGTCCTGCACATTGCTCGGCGGGCCGATTCGCGATTTCAACCTGATTTATGCGCCGCAGCGTTTTGATGCGCGCTTGCAGTGGCTTTCCGGCGAGCAGCAGTTTTTCGCCTCGGCGCGTACGGTGTTGGTGTTCAGCATCAGCGATGCATTGGACGTGACGGTCGGTAACAGCACGTCGCAACTCGGTCGCCATGATTGCCTGCAACTCGACGGTAACACCGGCCTGCTGGAAGTCTCGAGCAACGGCGCCTGCTGTGTGATCGAACTGACGGCTCACTGAGTCAACACTCACTTTGTAGCAGCTGGCGCAGCCTGCGTTCCGGCTGCGCAGCAGTCGTGAAATCAGCCACTGCGGTCTCCAGGGCCATCTCATCTGATAGGCGACTGCTACGCAGACGAACGCAGGCTTCGCCAGCTGCTACAGATCGCAAGTTGCCCGATACTTCATTTCTGTTCCCCTAAGCGCACCAACTTGTTACCGAACGCCCCAGCGCGGCGCAAAACCTCGCTTTAGTAACAGCACCCCAGCGCTACCAAAAATCCCCCCGAAAAATTTCATCTACGCCAGAACCCTTGATTCAGGCGCTCTCCAGCCATGCCAAAAGGTTTTCTTGAACATCCATCCAACAAGTTGGCCGCTTGATTGCATATGCTTGTATGTACAAGTAAAGACGTATGCGTATGAGTCACGAAGACTCAACCGTCGTCCACTGATTCGCCGGTGTGCACTGATGCCCATCGGCTTGCTCGCCCACTGCCTGGGTTGGTTTTGGATTGATTGCTGAGGAGTTTTTTTCGTGACTAAATTTCGTGACGTTGAAATCCGCGCTGCCCGCGGTAACAAGCTGACCGCCAAGAGCTGGCTGACCGAAGCGCCACTGCGCATGCTGATGAACAACCTCGACCCGGAAGTCGCCGAGAACCCTAAAGAACTGGTGGTTTACGGTGGTATCGGTCGTGCGGCACGTAACTGGGAATGCTACGACAAGATCGTTGAAAGCCTGACCAATCTGAACGACGACGAGACCCTGCTGGTGCAATCCGGCAAGCCGGTCGGCGTGTTCAAGACCCACAGCAACGCACCGCGTGTTCTGATCGCCAACTCCAACCTGGTTCCACACTGGGCAAGCTGGGAGCACTTCAACGAACTGGACGCCAAAGGCCTGGCCATGTACGGCCAGATGACCGCCGGCAGCTGGATCTACATCGGTAGCCAGGGCATCGTTCAAGGCACCTACGAAACCTTCGTCGAAGCCGGTCGTCAGCACTACAACGATGACCTGAAAGGTCGTTGGGTCCTGACCGCAGGCCTCGGTGGCATGGGCGGTGCCCAACCGCTGGCCGCGACCCTGGCCGGTGCCTGCTCGCTGAACATCGAATGCCAGCAGGTCAGCATCGATTTTCGCCTGAACAGCCGCTACGTCGACGAGCAAGCCAAAGACCTCGACGACGCGCTGGCCCGCATCGCCAAATACACCAAAGAAGGCAAGGCGATTTCCATCGCGCTGCTGGGTAACGCGGCTGAAATCCTGCCGGAACTGGTTCGTCGTGGCGTACGCCCGGACATGGTCACCGACCAGACCAGCGCCCACGACCCGCTCAACGGTTACCTGCCAGCCGGCTGGACCTGGGAAGAGTACCGCGCTCGCGCCCAGACCGAGCCTGCTGCTGTGGTCAAAGCCGCCAAGCAATCGATGGCCGTGCACGTTAAAGCGATGCTGGATTTCCAGAAAATGGGCATCCCGACTTTCGACTACGGCAACAACATCCGTCAGATGGCGCAGGAAGAAGGCGTGGAAAACGCATTCGACTTCCCAGGCTTCGTACCGGCTTACATCCGTCCACTGTTCTGCCGCGGCATCGGCCCATTCCGTTGGGCTGCACTGTCGGGCAACGCTGAAGACATCTACAAGACCGACGCCAAGGTCAAAGAGCTGATCCCGGACGACGCCCACCTGCACAACTGGCTGGACATGGCCCGCGAGCGCATCAGCTTCCAGGGTCTGCCGGCCCGTATCTGCTGGGTTGGCCTGGGCCTGCGCGCCAAGCTGGGTCTGGCGTTCAACGAAATGGTACGCAGCGGTGAATTGTCCGCGCCTATCGTCATCGGTCGCGACCACCTGGACTCCGGCTCGGTAGCCAGCCCGAACCGCGAAACCGAATCCATGCAGGACGGTTCCGACGCCGTGTCCGACTGGCCACTGCTCAACGCTCTGCTCAACACCGCGAGCGGCGCGACCTGGGTTTCCCTGCACCACGGCGGCGGCGTCGGCATGGGCTTCTCCCAGCACTCGGGCATGGTGATTGTCTGCGACGGTACTGACGAAGCGGCCGAGCGTATCGCTCGCGTCCTGCACAACGACCCGGCTACCGGCGTTATGCGTCACGCCGATGCGGGCTACCAGATCGCCATCGACTGCGCGAAGGAACAAGGGCTGAACCTGCCGATGATCACCGGCAAATAAACAAGCCATGTAGCAGCTGCCGCAGGCTGCGTTAAGGGCCGAAGGACCTTCGTTCCGCGTTGGAATGCCGGGGTCGCTTCGCAACCCGACGCCGCCTTCGGCAGCTGCTACAGAGATTGAGTGAAACCAGAATAACAATCCACAGAGGTTGAACCATGGCTGTTAACAGCGAGCGTGCAGGTAACAAACCGTTGATCGAGAAACGCTCGATCGACTACATCCCGGAAGCGGAAAGACACGGTCGTCTGTTGAGTCAGTTCACCCTGTGGATGGGTGCCAACCTGCAAATCACCGCGATTGTCACCGGCGCATTGGCCGTGGTCCTTGGCGGTGACGTGTTCTGGTCGTTGATCGGTCTGTTGATCGGTCAACTGCTCGGCGGTGGTGTGATGGCGCTGCATGCCGCGCAAGGCCCCAAGCTTGGCCTGCCGCAGATGATCTCCAGTCGTGTGCAGTTCGGTGTTTATGGCGCGGCCATCCCGATCGTATTGGTCTGCTTGATGTATCTCGGTTTCACCGCAACGGGAACCGTACTTTCCGGCCAGGCGCTGGGCCAGTTGTTTGGTGTCAGCGATACCGTCGGTATCCTCATTTTCGCCAGTGTCATCGTGCTGGTCACGGTGCTTGGTTATCGGGTGATCCATTGGATTGGCCGTGTCGCCAGTGTCATTGGCGTGATTGCCTTTGTTTATCTGTTCAGCCGTCTGATGAGCCAGACTGACGTCGGCGCGCTGTTGCAAATCCGCCACTTCAGTTGGAGCAGCTTCTTGCTAGCGGTGTCGCTCGCGGCGTCCTGGCAGATCGCCTTTGGCCCGTACGTGGCTGACTATTCGCGCTACCTGCCGAGCAAGACTTCCTCGGTGAAAACCTTTTTCGCCGCAGGCGCCGGTTCGGTGATTGGTGCACAGGTGGCGATGGTCCTCGGCGTGTTCGCCGCCGCTTCGGCCAACGGACAATTCGCCGGCCACGAAGTGGCCTACATTGTGGGTCTGGGTGGTACCGGTGCCACCGCTGCGCTGCTGTACTTCAGCATTGCGTTCGGCAAAGTCACCATCTCCACGCTGAACTCCTACGGCAGCTTCATGTGCATTGCGACCATCATCAGCGGGTTCCGTGGTGACCTGAAGGTATCGCGCTTGCAGCGTCTGGTGTTCGTGCTGGTCATCGTCGGGGCTGCGACCCTGATGGCGTTGCTCGGCCAGCACTCGTTCCTCGGTGCGTTCAAGTCCTTCATCCTGTTCCTGCTGGCGTTCTTTACGCCATGGAGCGCGATCAACCTGGTGGACTACTACTGCATCACCCGCGAGCGCTATGACGTGCCGGCGCTGGCCGATCCGAACGGTCGCTATGGTCGTTGGAACGTCCTCGGTATCAGCATTTATGTCTTCGGTGTGCTGGTTCAACTGCCGTTCATTTCCACCAAGTTCTATACCGGTCCGCTGGTGGCGGCCCTGGGTGATGTGGATATTTCCTGGATCATCGGTCTGGTGATTCCCGCCGCCCTGTATTACGTGTGCGCAAAAAAATGGCACGGCACAGTGCCTGATCGTTTGATCCTGCCGGTCGAGCAGGACGCGATCACTGAACAAAAGCTGAATGTTGGTCGCGCTTCGGCGCAGGCCTGATTGGACGTGGACAGGGCTGGATGCCTCTTGACTGCCGTAAGCCAATTCATGATTAGGAGCGTCACAACAATGAAATCGAACAAGACCCTGCTGACCACATTGCTTTCCATGGGCCTGCTGGCCAGTGCCGGCGCCACTCAGGCAGCCGGTTGGTGCGAGTCGGGCAAACCGGTGAAATTTGCCGGCCTGAACTGGGAAAGCGCCATGCTGCTGACCGACGTGCTGCAAGTCGTGTTGGAGAAAGGCTACGACTGCAAGACCGACAGCCTGCCGGGCAACTCCATCACCATGGAAAACGCCCTGAGCAGCAACGACATTCAAGTGTTTGCCGAAGAGTGGGTCGGCCGCAGCGAAGTCTGGAACAAGGCCGAGAAGGCCGGCAAAGTCGTCGGTGTCGGCGCTCCGGTTGTTGGCGCGGTTGAAGGCTGGTACGTGCCGCGCTACGTGATCGAAGGCGACGCCAAGCGCAAACTGGAACCTAAAGCCCCGGACCTGAAAAACATTGCTGACCTGGGCAAATACTCGGCGATCTTCAAAGACGCTGAAGAGCCGTCCAAAGGCCGTTTCTACAATTGCCCGGCAGGCTGGACCTGTGAGCTGGACAACAGCGAAATGCTGAAAAGCTACGGTCTGGAAAGCACCTACACCAACTTCCGCCCAGGCACCGGCCCGGCGCTGGATGCCGCCGTGCTGTCGAGCTACAAGCGTGGCGAGCCGATCCTGTTCTACTACTGGTCGCCAACCCCGCTGATGGGCCAGGTCGATGTGGTGAAACTCGAAGAGAAGCCAGGCGTGAACAAGACCGTGGATATCAAGGTCGGCCTGTCCAAGACGTTCCACGAACAAGCCCCGGAACTGGTGGCTGTACTGGAAAAAGTCAATGTGCCGATCGACATCCTCAACCAGAACCTTGGGCGCATGACCAAAGAGCGGATCGAGTCGCCAAAACTGGCCAAGATCTTCTTGAAGGAACATCCTGAAGTCTGGCACGCATGGGTGAGCGAAGACGCAGCCAAGAAAATCGACGCGGCCTTGTAGGTTGGGCCTCTCCGACTGCCGGTAGCGGCAGTCGGACGCTTGATCGCAACCCCTTGATTGAGAGTCTCTTATGTTTCCCGAAAGCTTTACCTTTTCCATCGCCGACTGGGTCAACGGTTGGGTCGACTCGTTGGTCACCAACTACGGCGACGTGTTCCGGCAGATCTCTGACACCCTGCTGTGGGCCATCGTCAATCTTGAAGGGCTGCTGCGCGCGGCGCCCTGGTGGCTGATGTTGGCCATCGTCGCGGGCGTTGCCTGGCACGCGACCCGCAAAGTCGTGACCACGGCCGTGATCGTCGGCTTGTTGTTCCTGGTGGGTGCCGTCGGCCTCTGGGACAAGCTGATGCAAACCCTCGCGTTGATGATGGTGGCGACGATCATTTCGGTGCTGATCGGCATTCCGTTGGGCATTCTCTCGGCGCGCAGCAATCGCCTGCGTTCGGTGCTGATGCCGTTGCTCGACATCATGCAAACCATGCCGAGTTTCGTGTACCTGATCCCGGTGCTGATGCTGTTCGGCCTGGGCAAGGTGCCGGCGATTTTCGCCACCGTGATTTACGCCGCGCCACCGCTGATCCGCTTGACCGATCTGGGCATTCGCCAGGTCGACGGTGAAGTGATGGAGGCGATCAACGCCTTCGGTGCCAACCGCTGGCAGCAACTGTTTGGCGTGCAACTGCCGCTAGCCCTGCCGAGCATCATGGCCGGGATCAACCAGACCACCATGATGGCCCTGTCGATGGTGGTCATTGCTTCGATGATCGGTGCCCGTGGCTTGGGTGAAGACGTGCTGGTGGGGATTCAGACCCTCAACGTCGGACGTGGGCTGGAAGCCGGTCTGGCGATCGTGATTCTGGCTGTGGTGATCGACCGCATTACACAGGCGTACGGTCGGGCCCGGCATGAGGTGAGCAAATGAACAACGCGACCGTAAGCAAGATCGAAGTCAAAAACGTCTTCAAGATTTTTGGCAACCGTTCCAAAGATGCACTGGCGATGATTGGCCAGGGCAAAACCAAGGACCAGGTGCTGGCCGAAACCGGCTGCGTGGTCGGCGTGAACGATCTGTCGCTGAGCATCGGCAGCGGCGAGATCTTCGTGATCATGGGCCTGTCGGGCTCCGGCAAGTCGACTTTGGTACGCCACTTCAATCGCCTGATCGACCCGACCAGCGGCGCGATCCTGGTGGATGGCGTGGACATCCTGCAATACGACATGGAAGCCCTGCGCGAATTTCGTCGACGCAAGATCAGCATGGTGTTCCAGAGCTTCGGCCTGTTGCCGCACAAGAGCGTGCTGGACAACGTCGCCTACGGCTTGAAAATTCGTGGCGAGAGCAAAGCCATGTGCGCCGAGCGTGCGCTGCACTGGATCAACACCGTGGGCCTCAAGGGCTACGAAAACAAATACCCGCATCAGCTTTCCGGCGGTATGCGCCAGCGTGTGGGCCTGGCCCGTGCCCTGGCGGCGGACACCGACATCATCCTGATGGACGAAGCGTTCAGCGCCCTCGACCCGCTGATCCGCGCCGAGATGCAGGACCAGTTGCTGGAGCTGCAAAAGACCCTGCACAAGACCATCGTCTTCATCACCCACGACCTCGACGAGGCTGTGCGCATCGGCAACCGCATCGCGATCCTCAAGGACGGCCGCTTGATCCAGGTCGGCACCCCGAGAGAGATCCTGCATTCGCCGGCGGATGAGTATGTCGACCGGTTTGTGCAACGGCGGGCGGCGGTGGTTTAAGAGGGTTTGTGGTGGCTGTGCCGGCCCTATCGCGGGCAAGCCCGCTCGCACAGGGTTTTTGTGAACACCAGAGTTCCACTGTGGGAGCCGGGCTTGCCCGCGATGAGGCCGGTGAAGCTGCATCAATATTCAGGTTGTACGCACGAGGTTGAAGATGTCCCAGGCTGAAAAAATCGTTATCGCCGATGCCCCCGTGCGTTGGCAGGATGTGGTGGCCGTCGCCCGTGATGGCGCGCAGCTTGAGCTGTCGGCGCAGGTCTGGGCACGGATTGAAAACGCGCAAGGCATCGTCCAGCGTATCGTCACCAGCGGTGAGCGCGCTTACGGCATCAACACCGGGCTGGGGGCGTTGTGCAACGTCTCGCTGGCGGATGAACAACTCAGCCAGTTGTCGCGCAATACCTTGCTCAGCCACGCCTGTGGCGTGGGTGCGCCGCTGTCCAACGAACAGACTCGCGCCATCATGTGCGCCGCAGTCGTCAACTACAGCCACGGCAAATCCGGCCTGCACCGCCAGGTGGTCGAAGCCCTGCTGGCGCTGCTCAACCGTGGCATCACCCCGCAGGTGCCGTCCCAAGGGTCCGTCGGCTACCTGACCCACATGGCGCACATCGGCATTGCGCTGCTGGGTGTCGGCAATGTCAGCTATCGCGGGCAGGTCGTTTCCGCTCAGCAAGCCCTGGCCGAAGAAGGCCTGCAACCGGTCAAGCTCGGCGCCAAGGACGGTTTGTGCCTGGTCAACGGCACGCCGTGCATGACCGGCCTGAGCTGCCTGGCCATTGCCGATGCCACGCGCCTGCTGCAATGGGCCGACGTGATCGGTGCCATGAGTTTCGAGGCCCTGCGCGGTCAGATCGATGCGTTCGATGCCGAGATCATTGCACTCAAGCCGCACCCGGGCATGCAGCAAGTGGGGATCAATCTGCGTGCGGTGCTCGACGGTAGCGAAGTGATCGCCAGCAGCAAGGGCATTCGCACCCAGGATGCCTTGAGCATTCGTTCGATCCCGCAGGTTCACGGCGCGGCGCGCGATCAGCTGGTTCACGCGACCCGACAGATCGAAACCGAACTCAACAGCGCCACCGACAACCCGCTGGTGCTGGGCACGCCGGACAACTACCGCGTGGTGTCCCAGGCCAACCCGCACGGTCAGTCCGTGGCATTGGCAGCAGACCTGCTGGCCATCGCCATGGCCGAAATCGGCTCCATCGCCGAGCGTCGCCTGGACCGCTTGATCAACCCTCACGTCAGTGGTCTGCCGGCATTTCTGGTGGCCAACCCGGGGGTGAACTCCGGGATGATGATCGTCCAGTACGTCGCCGCGTCCCTGTGCGCGGAAAACCGCCAATTGGCGCAACCGGCGGTGCTCGACAACTACGTCACGTCGGGCCTTCAGGAAGACCACCTGAGCCTGGGCACCAACGCCGCGCTGAAGCTGCACCGCGCACTGGAAAACTGCACGCAGATCCTCGCCATCGAGTACTTGCTCGCCGCTCAGGCGTTCGAGTTCCTGAAAGAACAGCGCTTTGGCGCCGGCACCGATGCGGCGTGGCGCCTGCTGCGTGAGCGCGTTCCTGCCTACGATCAGGATCGCTGGCTGGCACCGGATATTGCCGCCGCTGCCGGTGTGCTCAAAGACCCGACTTCGCTGCAAAAGGCTTTACCGAATCTGAACTGATTTCCCAATAAAACCAGCGTGCCAAGGCGCGTCTCCCCAAGAGGCAGACGCGACGGACAACGGACATTTCCGGAGCGTCTGGTCTGCCTCTCTAAATAGAGAGCATTTACAACTCTCAAAAGGAGCACAAAATGACTGCGCTAAACCTGATTCCCGGCCAACTGAGCCTCGCCCAACTGCGTGATGTCTATCAGCAGCCGGTGAAATTGACCCTCGACAACAGCGCCTCGGCACAAATTGAAGCCAGCGTTGCCTGCGTGGAACAGATCCTCGCCGAGAACCGCACCGCCTATGGCATCAACACCGGTTTCGGCCTGCTGGCCTCGACCCGCATCGCCAGCGAAGACCTGGAAAACCTTCAGCGCTCGCTGGTGTTGTCTCACGCCGCCGGTGTCGGCGAGCCGATCAGCGACGCCTTGGTGCGACTGGTCATGGTGCTCAAGGTCAACAGCCTGAGCCGTGGTTTCTCCGGTATCCGTCGCGTGGTCATCGACGCGCTGATCGCCCTGATCAACGCTGAGGTTTACCCGCACATTCCATTGAAAGGCTCGGTCGGTGCTTCCGGCGATTTGGCGCCGTTGGCCCATATGTCGCTGGTGCTGCTGGGTGAAGGCAAGGCGCGCTACAAGGGCGAGTGGATGGAGGCGACCGAAGCGCTGAAAGTCGCCGGCCTGACGCCGCTGACCCTGGCCGCGAAAGAAGGCCTGGCGCTGCTCAACGGCACTCAGGTGTCGACCGCTTATGCACTGCGCGGTTTGTTCGAAGGCGAAGACCTGTTCGCTGGCGCTGTCGCGCTGGGCGCGCTGACCGTTGAAGCGGTGTTGGGCTCGCGCTCGCCGTTCGACGCGCGCATCCATGCCGCCCGTGGCCAGAAAGGCCAGATCGACGCCGCTGCCGCTTACCGTGACCTGCTGGGCGAGCGCAGTGAAGTGTCCGACTCGCACGAAAACTGCGAAAAGGTCCAGGACCCGTACTCCCTGCGCTGCCAGCCACAAGTCATGGGCGCCTGCCTGACTCAGTTCCGTCAAGCCGCTGAAGTGCTCGCTATCGAGGCCAACGCCGTCTCCGATAACCCGCTGGTATTCGCCGCTGAAGGCGATGTGATTTCCGGCGGTAACTTCCACGCCGAACCCGTGGCCATGGCCGCTGACAACATGGCGCTGGCCATCGCTGAAATCGGTTCTCTGAGCGAGCGCCGTATCTCGCTGATGATGGACAAGCACATGTCGCAACTGCCGCCATTCCTGGTGGCAAACGGCGGCGTGAACTCTGGCTTCATGATCGCCCAAGTGACCGCTGCCGCATTGGCCAGCGAGAACAAGGCCCTGTCACATCCGCATTCGGTAGACAGCCTGCCGACGTCGGCGAACCAGGAAGACCACGTGTCCATGGCCCCGGCTGCAGGCAAGCGCCTGTGGGAAATGGCGGAAAACACCCGCGGTGTTCTGGCCGTGGAATGGTTGGCGGCGGCTCAAGGCCTGGACTTGCGCGAAGGCCTGAAGAGCTCGGCAAAACTGGAAAAGGCCCGTGCCATCCTGCGTAAGGAAGTGCCGTTCTATGAGAAGGACCGTTTCTTTGCGCCGGACATCAATGCGGCGACTGAGTTGTTGGCCTCGCGTTGCCTGAACGAGCTGGTAATGGCGAAGTTGCTGCCGAGCCTGTAATGGCCTATTCGCGAGCAGGCTCGCTCCCACAGTGGATTGTGTAAACCCTGTGGGAGCGAGCCTGCTCGCGATTCGATTTTGCGTCGAATAAGAATAATTAAGGACGAGAAATGCAACAGCCAGCAAAAGGTTTGAAACGCGGGCTTTCTGCCCGACATATTCGCTTCATGGCGCTGGGGTCGGCGATCGGCACCGGGCTGTTTTACGGTTCTGCCTCGGCCATTCAAATGGCCGGCCCCGCGGTATTGCTCGCCTACCTGATCGGTGGCGCAGCTGTGTTCATGGTCATGCGCGCCCTCGGTGAGATGGCAGTGCACAACCCGGTGGCCGGCTCTTTCGGTCAGTACGCCAGCACCTATCTGGGGCCGATGGCGGGCTTCATCCTCGGTTGGACCTACGCGTTCGAAATGGTCATCGTCGGCATGGCCGACGTCACCGCGTTCGGTATTTACATGGGCTTCTGGTTCCCGGAAGTCTCCCGCTGGATCTGGGTGCTGGGCATCGTTTCGGTGGTCGGCGGCTTGAACCTGTGTAACGTCAAGGTCTTCGGTGAAATGGAGTTCTGGCTGTCACTGATCAAGGTCGCAGCCATCGTCGCGATGATTCTGGGTGGCTTCGGCATCATGCTGTTCGGCATCAGCACGGCGCCCGGCGCCCAAGCGACCGATATCAGCAACCTCTGGAGCCATGGCGGTTTCATGCCCAATGGCGTGGGTGGCCTGATCGCTTCGTTCGCGGTGGTGATGTTCGCATTCGGCGGGATTGAAATCATCGGCGTGACCGCCGGTGAGGCCAAAGATCCGCAGCATGTGCTGCCTAGAGCGATCAATGCCGTACCGTTGCGTATTTTGCTGTTCTATGTGCTGACCATGTTCGTACTGATGTCGATCTTTCCATGGCAGCAGATCGGCAGCCAGGGCAGTCCGTTCGTGCAGATTTTCGACAATCTGGGCATCAGCTCGGCGGCGACCATCCTCAATATTGTGGTGATCTCGGCAGCGATCTCGGCCATCAACAGCGACATCTTCGGCGCTGGCCGCATGATGTACGGTCTGGCCCAGCAAGGGCACGCACCTAAGGGCTTCGCCCGTTTGTCGCGTAATGGCGTGCCATGGATGACCGTGGTGGTGATGAGTGCCGCGCTGCTGCTGGGTGTGCTGTTGAACTACCTGATTCCGGAAAACGTGTTTCTGTTGATCGCCTCCATCGCGACCTTTGCCACGGTATGGGTCTGGCTGATGATTCTGTGTACCCAGGTGGCCATGCGTCGTTCCATGAGTGCCGAGCAGGTCGCACAACTGAAGTTCCCTGTACCGTTCTGGCCCTATGCGCCGATGGCGGCGATTGCCTTCATGCTGTTCATTTTCGGCGTGCTGGGTTATTTCCCGGACACCCAGGCGGCGCTGATCGTCGGTGTGGTCTGGATCGTGCTGCTGGTGCTGGCCTACCTGACGTGGGTGAAACCGGCGGCGGGCCAGGCGGCACTGGTAGAGCAGGAACCTTCTTTTTCACATCAATAACCTAACGGAGGCCACGGATGAAAACTCTCTGGCAACACTGCCACGTCGCAACCATGGCACAAGGCGTCTACTCGATTATCGAGGACGCGGCCATCGTGACGTCAGGTGCGCTCATTGAGTGGATCGGCCCGCGCGCTGACCTGCCGGCGGGCGAGTACCCGGCCGTCAACGATTTGCAAGGGGCCTGGGTAACGCCGGGTCTGATCGACTGCCACACCCACACGGTGTTTGGCGGTAATCGTAGCGGCGAATTCGAACAGCGCCTGCAAGGCGTCAGCTACGCAGAAATCGCAGCGGCCGGTGGTGGCATCGCCAGCACCGTACGCGCGACCCGCGCAGCCTCTGAAGACGAGCTGTTCGCCAGCGCCGCCAAGCGTCTTAAAAGCCTGATGCGTGATGGCGTGACCACGGTCGAAATGAAATCCGGCTACGGCCTCGACCTGGCCAGCGAGCGCAAGATCCTTCGAGTCATTCGCCGCCTCGGCACCGAATTGCCGATCAGCGTGCGCAGCACGTGCCTGGCCGCTCACGCGTTGCCGCCGGAATACGCCGACCGCGCCGACGACTACATCGATCACATCTGCGCCGAAATGCTCCCGGCCCTGGCCGCCGAAGGGTTGGTGGATGCGGTGGACGCATTCTGCGAATACCTGGCGTTCTCGCCGGCGCAGGTCGAGCGAGTGTTCATCACCGCACAGGAACTCGGTTTGCCGGTGAAGCTGCACGCCGAGCAACTGTCGTCGCTGCACGGTTCGAGCCTGGCGGCGCGTTATCACGCACTGTCGGCCGATCATCTGGAATTCATGACCGAGGACGATGCCATCGCCATGGCCAAGTCCGGAACCGTCGCGGTGCTGCTGCCGGGCGCATTCTACTTCCTGCGGGAAACCCAGTTGCCGCCGATGGACGCGCTGCGCAAGCACGGTGTGAAAATAGCCATCGCCAGCGACCTCAACCCGGGCACCTCGCCTGCGCTGTCGTTGCGCTTGATGCTGAACATGGCCTGCACCTGTTTCCGCATGACCCCGGAAGAGGCGCTGGCGGGCGCGACGATTCATGCCGCCACCGCGCTGGGCATGGCCGATACCCACGGCTCGCTGGAAGCCGGAAAAGTCGCGGACTTTGTCGCCTGGCAAATCGATCGTCCGGCCGATCTGTCGTACTGGCTGGGCGGTGACCTGGAAAAACGCGTCGTGCGTCACGGCGTCGAGACAAGTGTTTAGGAGAACAGTTG
Source organism: Pseudomonas sp. S2_F03 (assembly GCF_054668335.1). Classification (NCBI taxonomy): domain Bacteria; kingdom Pseudomonadati; phylum Pseudomonadota; class Gammaproteobacteria; order Pseudomonadales; family Pseudomonadaceae; genus Pseudomonas; species Pseudomonas sp. S2_F03. The sequence continues at coordinate 3,372,260 of NZ_CP162759.1, forward strand.
TGGATAAAGTTCTGAACTTCAAACAAGGCCGTGTGCCGCTGCTGATCAGCATGCCTCACGCGGGCGTGCGCCTGACCCCGGCGGTCGAAGCCGGGTTGATTCCCGACGCCCGCAGTCTGCCGGATACCGACTGGCACATCCCGAAGCTTTATGAATTTGCCACGGAACTGGGCGCCAGCACCCTGGCCGCCGAGTACTCGCGGTTTGTCATCGACCTGAACCGTCCCTCCGACGACAAGCCTTTGTATGTCGGCGCGACCACGGGCCTGTACCCGGCGACGCTGTTCGATGGCATTCCCTTGTTCCGCGAAGGCCTGGAACCGTCGAAAGAAGAGCGCACGACCTGGCTGGAACAGATCTGGACGCCGTATCACACGACATTGCAAAACGAGCTGGCACGGCTGAAAGCCGAGTTCGGTTATGCGTTGCTGTTCGACGCGCACTCGATCCGCTCGATCATCCCGCACTTGTTCGACGGCAAGCTGCCGGACTTCAACCTCGGCACCTTCAATGGCGCCAGTTGCGATCCTGAGTTGGCCACTCAACTGGAAGCCATTTGCGCGCGCCACGGCGATTACAGCCATGTGCTGAACGGCCGCTTCAAGGGCGGCCACATCACCCGGCATTACGGCAATCCGGCCGAGAATATCCATGCCGTGCAACTGGAGTTGGGCCAGTGCACGTACATGGAAGAGTTCGAGCCGTTCCGCTACCGGCCGGACTTGGCGGAGCCAACGCAAGTGGTGCTCAAAGAGTTGCTGCAAGGATTGCTGGATTGGGGCCAGCATACCTTTGGTAAATAAAAGTTTTAAGTTTGATTAAAGAGGATCTCGCTCTCCTTAACCCTGGCGGCTTCTTTGTTTTGGTCTCCATTTCACCCGGATTAAAAGCGGAGAGGAGATTGTGTGGGGTTTAAAGGGTTCTTACATCTACTAGAGCTTCAAGGTTGTAGACGTCAAAACCGCCTTTGATGTCGAATTTTTCACCGTTGGGGGCCTCAACGGTGAAATTAAAAGTTGCGGATGCATGATCGTGTGCAGGACTGTTCGCATAGTCAATTTTTCCTATTATGCAAGGGAACGCATAGGCTGTATCAACTTCATCGTCGTCGTCATCAGGGCTGTCCTCCAATTTGTAATAGCCGGCGCTATTGATGCTTATCTGTGGCAGCGTCAATGGGCGGGACAGTTCGAGCAAGCCCTGGTTGATTTTTATGTCCAAGAAGAACTGAATAGAGTTGATCTCTTTGGTTTTTGTCGTTTTATTTATGGTGTCCTGAAAACCCTTGATTGCCAGATATTTACTCCCTGAATCTGAAATGATTTCGTGCATTCTTACACGGTTGGCTTGAAAGACCTCTGTACTGTTCTTGAATATAAGTGTGGCCTTGAAAGTACCTTCCGAGGATTTAATTGAGTCAGTCGTCATGATCGAACTCCTTGTCTTTACTTTTCGTATCCAGTCTGGATGGGTAACTACATCTGTCATTCAATAGCAGTGAGTAGTTGAGGGCTACTGGGATAATTGACAGTTTTTTATTCGTTTTGGCTATGACGTATAGACTTGCCGGTGCTGCAATAGCGGGCTTAGGGTCGCCACCGTGCAAATCTCGGTCGCCACAGTTCACTTTTACCTTCTCGACGCTGCGTAATGTTTCGGGCACGGTGCATAAAGACACCGGCCTTCACAATAATCCGCTGCCGCACGAGAATGCTCTCTATGACAAGCCCCAAAGGTCTGTTCACCCGCTGTCTCTCAATCCTCTGCGGCACGGCGCTTCTGAGCACCGGCGTCCTGGCCAGTGACGATGCTTCCTGCAAAGCCGTGCGCATGGGCGTGGTCAACTGGACCGATGTGATCGCCACCAGTGGCATGGCCGATGTATTGCTCAATGGCCTGGGCTACGAAAGCAAGCAAACCAGCGCCGTGCAGCAAATCATCTTCGCCGGCATCCGCGACAAGCGCCTGGACATTTTCCTGGGTTACTGGAAACCGGCGATGGACAAAAACATCGCGCCGTTCGTGGCCGCCAACCAAGTAAAAGTCATGGAAAAACCGAGCCTGGCCGATGCTCAGGCCACCCTCGCGGTCCCGGACTACGTGGCCGCCGCCGGTTTGAAAACCTTTGCCGACATCGCCCGATTCAAAGACCAGCTCGGCGGCAAGATCTACGGCATCGAGCCCGGCAGCGGCGCCAACACCACGATCAAAACCATGATCGAGACCAATCACTTTGGCTTGAAGGATTTCAAACTGATTGAATCCGGCGAGGCCGGCATGCTCGCCGCCGTACAGCGCGCAGTGAATCGCAAGGAGTTCGTGGTGTTCGTCGGCTGGACCCCGCACCCGATGAACATCAACATGAAGATCGATTACCTGACCGGCAGTGAAGACGTCTACGGACCGAACGAAGGTGCGGCGACGGTCTCTACGGTCACTTCGCCGGATTACGCTGAACGTTGCCCGAATGTAAATCGCCTGCTGGAGAACCTGACTTTCACCGCCTCGCAGGAAAGTCAGTTGATGGTGCCGATCATGGAGCGCAAGACGCCGCAGGATGTCGCCAGGCAGTGGTTGCGTGATCACCCGGAAGATATGCAGCGTTGGTTGGCGGGTGTCAGCAGTTTTGATGGTAAGGATGGCGTTGCCACCGTTCAGGCCAGTTTGAAAAACTGAATTCAAATGTTGCTCTCCTTAAACCGCTGAACGGACTGGCACCAGGCTCATGGCTCCTTACCCGCTTTCCGAACAGATGACGGCATTCGTCGAGAAAACCGTCAGCTTCAACAGCACCGACAGCAGCCTCGAGGGTTTGCGTCGGGCCTACAGCGAGATGTGCCGGGCGTTTACTCCGCCACGTCCTGAAGGGCTTTATGTGCTTGATGTCGAGCTGGCGGGTGTGGCTATCAGGTCCTACCAGCCGCACGCCTCATCGTCGTCCGAGGCTTGCCCGTGCATTGTGTATCTGCACGGTGGCGGGTGGGTGGTGGGGGATCTGGATTCCCATGACTTCATCTGCGCCGAGCTCGCATCAACCCTCGGTGTATTGGTCATCGCGGTTGATTACCGCCTGGCGCCGGAGCATCCGTTTCCGGCGGCGTTCGATGATTGCATCAAGGTCTGGCGGGCGTTGCGTACGGGGCCGTTCCGGCTTGATCCTGCGCGGACGCTGGTGATGGGGGACAGCGCGGGCGGCAACCTGGCCGCTGCATTATGTCTGGCGCTGCGGGATGCCCGCGAGCCATTGCCTGCTGCGCAGATTCTGGTCTATCCGGGACTGGGTGGCGGTGATCAGTTGCCATCGCGCGGCGAATGCATCGATGCGCCGTTGCTCAGCAGCAGCGATGTGGATTGTTATCACGCGCTGTACCTGCATGGCACCCGACATCCGGGGGCCTATGCCATGCCACTGCTCGCCGGACACTTCGGCGGTCTACCGCCGGCATTGATCGCCGTTGCGCAGTTCGATCCGCTGCGCGATGACGGCGTGCTCTACGCCGAGCAACTGGAAGCCGCCGGTGTGGACACCACGCTGTACTACGGCGAGGGGCTGGTTCATGGTTGTTTGCGCGCGCGCGCTCAAGTCGCCGAGGTCGATGCGCTCTATGAAACACTGCTCGGGTTTTTGGCTGACAGGTTGTGACGCTGCACGGGGCATGCTCATTGACGTAATTCGGGTTTATGATGCCGGACGGCAGAATAATAGAAGTCCCCCCAGGGATGACCTCGACCCCTTACGGAGCGCGCAATGCAGACTTTGTACCCGCAGATCAAACCCCACGCCCGGCACGATCTGGCCGTCGATGACACCCACACCCTCTACGTCGACGAAAGCGGTTCACCGGAAGGTTTACCGGTGGTGTTTATCCACGGCGGCCCCGGTGCCGGGTGTGATGCTCAAAGCCGTCGGTATTTCGATCCAAACCTGTATCGCATCGTTACCTTTGACCAGCGCGGCTGCGGTCGCTCCACCCCCCACGCCAGCCTCGAAAACAACACCACCTGGGATCTGGTCGCCGACCTTGAGCGAATTCGCCAGCATCTGGGCATCGACAAGTGGGTGCTGTTTGGCGGCTCCTGGGGGTCGACCCTGGCGTTGGCCTACGCGCAAACCCACCCAGAGCGTGTACACGGTCTGATCCTGCGCGGGATTTTTCTCTGCCGCCCACAGGAAATCGAGTGGTTCTACCAGGCGGGCGCCAGCCGTCTGTTCCCGGACTACTGGCAGGACTACGTTGCGCCGATCCCGATGGACGAGCGCGATGATTTGCTCAGCGCTTTCCACAAGCGCCTGACCGGCAATGACCAGATTGCCCAGATGCACGCGGCCAAGGCCTGGTCCCTCTGGGAAGGCCGGACCGCCACCCTGCGTCCGAACCCGCTGGTGGTCGATCGCTTCTCGGAGCCGCAGCGTGCATTGTCGATTGCTCGCATCGAATGTCATTACTTCACCAACAATGCGTTCCTTGAGCCTAACCAGTTGATTCGTGACATGGGCAAGATTGCCCATTTGCCCGGCGTGATCGTTCACGGTCGCTACGATGTGATCTGTCCGTTGGATAACGCTTGGGAATTGCACCAGAACTGGCCGAACAGTGAATTGCAGGTCATCCGGGACGCCGGCCATGCTGCCTCCGAACCGGGTATCACTGATGCGCTGGTGCGAGCCGCCAACCAGATGGCGCGCCGCTTGCTCGACCTGCCGCCTGAAGAAGCATGAAGGGTTTGCTCCAGCGCGTACGGGGTGCGCGAGTCGAGGTCGCGGGCGAGGTGGTGGGAGCGGTCGACCAGGGGTTGCTGGTGCTGGTCGCGGTTGAGCCCGAGGACACTCGGGCCAGCGCTGACAAACTTCTTAATAAGCTGCTTAACTATCGGGTGTTCAGCGACGCCGAGGGCAAGATGAATCTGTCCCTGGCGGATGTCGGCGGCGGGTTGCTGCTGGTCTCACAGTTCACCTTGGCTGCCGACACCAAAAGCGGGTTGCGCCCGAGTTTTTCGACCGCGGCGCCTCCGGCCTTGGGCGAGGAGCTTTTCGACTATCTATTAGGCAAAGCGAAACAGGTGCATGGCACAGTGGCATCAGGTAGATTCGGCGCGGATATGCAGGTGCACCTGGTCAACGATGGCCCGGTCACCTTCCTGTTACAGACCTGAAAGCGCTTGAAACAACTTTTTAAGGGCTTTTCGACTGAAAACAGGCGTTTTACGCGAGAAATACTTTGTTGCGCCTGATGCGTTGTAACGCGGCCTACTAGATAATCGCGCGCTACGGGGATCGGCGTTCGTTGGTCCATTTTGACTTAGGTAGAGACTTGTCCTGGACCGTTTGGGGAATCATTTAGCCCCATCGGAGTCGGAACAATGCTCGCCAACTTGGCAAGAGTGGTTTGCAAGATCGGTTTTTTCAGGCCGTTGATCGTGCAAATCCTTTAACTGGCCGTTGGTTTTTTGATCTGTTTTCGGCGAGGGTTGCTCGTGATTGTTAGTCCCTGTAATGCACCAAAATTGACTGCCAAACGGTTCCGAAGCGCTCTGGTAGCGGGCTCTGCACTGCTCTGCCTGTTCAGCGCCGGCCAGCTTTGGGCATTCAATCTGGATGACGTGTCGGTCAAGGCAAAAGAGCTGGCCGCGCAAAAATACGAAGCTCCGCGCAGTAACCTGCCGAACGAGTTCCGCGATATGAAATTCGCGGACTATCAGAAAATTCGTTTCCTGACCGAAAAAGCCGAATGGGCGGATCAGAAAACCCCGTTCAAGCTGTCGTTCTATCACCAGGGTATGCATTTCGATACGCCGGTGAAAATCAACGAAATCACAGCTAACTCCGTCGAAGAGATCAAGTACGACCCGACTCGTTTCGATTTTGGCGACGTGAAATTCGATCCTAAAGCCACCGAACAACTGGGTTATGCCGGTTTCCGGGTGCTGTACCCGATCAACAAGGCTGACAAGCAAGACGAAATCATGACCATGCTCGGCGCGAGCTACTTCCGCGTCGTCGGCAAGGGTCACGTCTATGGCTTGTCCGCGCGCGGCATGGCGATTGATACCGCATTGCCATCGGGCGAAGAGTTCCCGCGTTTCACCGAGTTCTGGATTCAACAGCCGAAGCCGGGCGACAAGCACCTGGTGATTTTCGCCCTGCTGGATTCGCCGCGTGCCACCGGCGCCTATCGCCTGACCCTGCGTCCGGGCAGCGACACCATTGTCGACGTCAAGGCGCAGATGTTCCTGCGTGACAAGGTCGGCAAGCTGGGTATCGCTCCATTGACCAGCATGTATCTGTTCGGCGCCAACCAGCCATCGAAAGTGCTGAACTATCGTCGCGAATTGCACGATTCCAGCGGCCTGGCGATTCATGCCGGCAACGGCGAATGGATCTGGCGTCCATTGAACAACCCCAAACACCTGTCGGTGAGCAACTTCTCGGTCGAGAATCCGCGTGGTTTTGGTCTGCTGCAACGTGGCCGCGACTTCAGCCACTACGAAGACCTCGACGACCGCTACGACAAGCGCCCAAGCGCCTGGATCGAGCCGAAGGGTGACTGGGGCAAGGGTACCGTGGATCTGGTAGAGATTCCGACTGCCGACGAAACCAACGACAATATCGTTGCTTTCTGGAACCCGGAAAAACTGCCAGAACCTGGCCAGCCGCTCGATGTTGCCTATCGCCTGCACTGGACCATGGATGAATCCGCAATCCACGCCCCCGACAGCGCCTGGGTCAGCCAGACCCTGCGCTCCACCGGTGACGTTAAACAGTCCAACCTGATTCGTCAGCCGGACGGTAGCGTGGCTTATCTGGTGGACTTCGAAGGCCCGTCCCTGGCGGCATTGCCACCGGAAGCGGACGTTCGCAGCCAGGTCAGCGTTGGCGACAATGCCGAACTGGTCGAGAACAGCGTGCGCTACAACCCTGAAACCAAGGGCTGGCGCCTGACGCTGCGCATGAAGATCAAAGACCCGGGCAAAGCCACCGAAATGCGAGCGGCCCTGGTCCAGAACATCGTGCCGGCTGACCTGGCCAAGACGTCGCTTCCTGCGTCGAATTCGTCCGTCGCCAAAGCCGACAAGGTTGCCGCCAAGCAACAAGAGAAAGCGGACAAGGAAGCCAAGCAAGCAGAAGCCAAGCAGGCCGATGCCAAGCCAGTTGCAGATGCCAAGGACAAGGCCAACAAAGACGCCAAGCAGCCTGTTGCTGCCGACGCGGCCCCAGCCACACCGGAATCGGCGCCGACTGAAGAAGTCCTGACCGAGACCTGGAGCTACCAGTTGCCTGCCGATGAGTAATTCTCAAGTACAGCCAGAGTCGCTTTCCGAGTATCTGGCGCATTTACCGATGACCGACGAGCAGCGCGCGGAACTTGCGGGCTGCCAGTCCTTCAGCGAGTTGCACCAGCGTCTGTCGTCCTCCACGTTCGACGCACCGACCGAAGCAGCTCAAGCTTCGGTAGGCCGCCGCTTGACTCTGAACACCGCTGAAGAGCTGGAAGAAGCGGAAATGCTGGCGGTCGACGCCAGTGGCCGGGTATGCCTCAAGGCCACCCCGCCGATCCGCCGGACCAAAGTTGTGCCGGAGCCTTGGCGCACCAACATTCTGGTGCGTGGCTGGCGGCGTCTGACCGGTCGCACCAATCCGCCGGCTCCGCCGAAAGATGAACGCGTGTTGCCGGCTGCCCGCTGGCGGACCGTTGGTTCGATCCGTCGCTACATTCTGCTGGTGCTGATGCTCGGCCAGACCATCGTTGCCGGCTGGTACATGAAAGGCATCATGCCGTACCAGGGCTGGTCGTTCGTCGACCTCAACGAAGTGTTGCATCAACCGCTGCTGCAAACGGCCACGCAAGTGCTGCCGTATGCACTGCAAACCAGCATCCTGATTCTGTTCGGGATTCTGTTCTGCTGGGTATCGGCCGGTTTCTGGACCGCGCTGATGGGTTTCCTCGAGCTGCTCACCGGTCACGACAAATACCGCATTTCTGGCGCCAGCGCCGGCAATGAACCGATTCCGAAGGATGCGCGCACCGCACTGGTGATGCCGATCTGCAACGAAGACGTGCCACGGGTGTTTGCCGGTTTGCGCGCGACGTTCGAGTCGGTTGCGGCCACGGGTGACCTGGATCGCTTCGACTTCTTCGTCCTCAGCGACAGTAACGACGCCGACATTTGCGTCGCCGAACAGCAAGCCTGGCTGGACGTTTGTCGCGAAGCCAAAGGCTTCGGCAAGATCTTCTATCGTCGCCGTCGCCGTCGCGTCAAACGCAAGAGTGGCAACCTCGACGACTTCTGCCGTCGCTGGGGCGGTGACTACAAGTACATGGTCGTGCTCGACGCTGACTCCGTCATGAGCGGCGAGTGCCTGACCAGTCTGGTGCGCTTGATGGAAGCCACGCCGGACGCCGGGATCATCCAGACCGCGCCGCGTGCGTCGGGCATGGACACCCTGTATGCGCGCATGCAGCAGTTTGCGACTCGCGTGTATGGCCCGTTGTTCACGGCTGGCCTGCACTTCTGGCAGTTGGGCGAATCCCACTACTGGGGTCACAACGCGATCATCCGCATGAAGCCGTTCATCGAGCACTGCGCCTTGGCGCCGTTGCCTGGTAAAGGGGCTTTCGCCGGTGCAATTCTGTCCCACGACTTCGTTGAAGCCGCGCTGATGCGCCGTGCTGGCTGGGGCGTGTGGATTGCCTACGATTTGCCGGGCAGTTACGAAGAGTTGCCACCGAACCTGCTGGACGAACTCAAGCGTGACCGTCGCTGGTGCCACGGTAACCTGATGAACTTCCGTCTGTTCCTGGTCAAAGGCATGCACCCGGTTCACCGGGCGGTATTCCTGACCGGTGTGATGTCTTATCTGTCGGCGCCGTTGTGGTTCTTCTTCCTCGTGCTGTCGACAGCGCTGCTGGCGGTCAACACGTTGATGGAGCCGCAGTACTTCATGGAGCCGCGACAGCTGTATCCGCTGTGGCCGCAATGGCATCCGGACAAGGCCGTGGCGCTGTTCTCCACGACCGTCGTGTTGCTGTTCCTGCCGAAGCTGCTGAGCATCATCCTGATCTGGGCCAAAGGCGCGAAAGAGTTCGGCGGCAAGTTCAAGGTGACCCTGTCGATGTTGCTGGAGATGTTGTTCTCCATGCTGCTGGCGCCGGTGCGGATGATTTTCCACACCCGTTTCGTCCTCGCCGCGTTCCTCGGCTGGGCGGCGACCTGGAACTCGCCACAACGTGACGACGACTCCACGCCGTGGAGCGAAGCGGTCAAGCGCCATGGTCCGCAAACCTTGCTGGGCTTCTTCTGGGCCTTGCTGGTGATCTGGCTGAACCCGAGCTTCCTGTGGTGGCTGGTGCCAATCGTGGGTTCGTTGATGCTGTCGATCCCGGTGTCCGTGATCTCCAGCCGTGTTGGCCTGGGCCTGAAGTCCCGTGACGAGAGCCTGTTCCTGATCCCTGAGGAATACAATCCGCCACAGGCGCTGCTGGCCACAGACCAGTACACCCACGAAAACCGTTACCACGCACTCAAAGACGGCTTCATCCGGTCAGTGGTCGACCCGCAGCAGAACGCCCTGGCGTGCTCGCTGGCGACGTCGCGTCACGGTCAGGCCGAGCCGATCGAGTGGCTGCGGATCGAGCGGGTGCGCCATGCATTGAAAGTCGGGCCTGACGGCCTGAACAACAATGAGCGCGTGCAACTGCTGAGCGACCCGGTGGCATTGGCTCGTCTGCATGAGCAGATCTGGAGTGAAGGTCACGCAGAGTGGTTGCAAGCCTGGCGTACATCGGTGAAATCCGATCCCCATGCGCCGCTGCTGCCGCTCAAGCCGCTGAGCGCACAGCCTCAGTTGGCATAACAAAAAACCCCGCTCATCAAGCGGGGTTTTTTTTGCCTGATCGTTTGCAAGCCCTTGTGCAAACGGACGAGTACGTTAGGATCCGTCCCCGAATTGGTGCGCCCGGATAATTTTTGTCCACATGGCTACGTTTCCTGAGGGAGACGGCCGTTTGCGCGCCTCACACCGCAATGGTTTTGGGGACATGATGATGAAGAAGTATCTCTCGATGCTGCTGGTCGGCGTCACGGCATTGGTTGCAGTCGGCACGGCGCAGGCCGGCGCCATCGATGACGCGGTCAAGCGCGGCACGCTGAAAGTCGGCATGGACCCGACCTACATGCCGTTCGAGATGACCAACAAGCGCGGCGAGATCATCGGTTTCGAAGTCGACATCCTCAAAGCCATGACCAAGGCCATGGGCGTGAAACTGGAGCTGGTGTCCACCGGCTACGACGGCATCATCCCGGCCCTGATGACCGACAAGTTCGACATGATCGGCAGCGGCATGACGCTGACCCAGGAGCGCAACCTGCGCCTGAACTTCAGCGAACCGTTCATCGTGGTCGGTCAGACACTGCTGATCCGCAAAGAGCTGGAAGGTACTATCAAGTCCTATAAAGACTTGAACACCGACGAGTACCGCATCACCTCCAAGCTCGGCACCACCGGCGAAATGGTCGCGAAAAAACTGATCTCCAAAGCCAAATACCACGGCTACGACAACGAGCAGGAAGCGGTGCTCGACGTGGTCAACGGCAAGGCGGATGCCTTCATCTACGACGCGCCTTACAACGTGGTGGCGGTGAACAAGGTCGGCGCCGGCAAGCTGGTGTTCCTCGATAAGCCGTTCACCTACGAACCGCTTGCCTTCGGTCTGAAGAAGGGTGACTACGACAGTATCAACTTCATCAACAACTTCCTGCACCAGATCCACGAAGACGGCACCTACGATCGCATCCATGACAAGTGGTTCAAAGACACCGCTTGGCAGAAAGACATGGAATAAGGCTTACCGCTGATCGTTCCCTCGCTCTGCGTGGGAACGCATCCTGTGACGCTCTGCGTCACGCTTGAGAAGGGACGCGGAGCGTCCGGGCGGCATTCCCACGCAGAGCGTGGGAACGATCAAATTCCGGAACCCGTAATGAAACAAAAAAATCCCAATGGCCCTGGCACGTATTAACCGTGCTGGTGCTGATCGGCCTGGCTGGTGCGTTGTACTACGCCACCTCGCTGATGTCCTACGAATGGCGCTGGAATCGCGTGCCGCAATACTTCGCCTACCACGCCGAAGAATCCCAGCGCGCCACTGATATCTCCACTGTCAGCGAACTGGTGCGCAAAGGCGATAAAGCTGAAGTCACGCTGCGCAACGACGCAGGCGATGAGCAACGCGTGACCGTCGACGACAACAGCCTGCAAGTCGCCCAAGGCGATGATGTGGCCGAAGGCGATGTGATTGGCGTGACCCGTCATTGGGCCGCCGGGCCGCTGCTTTGGGGGCTGTGGACAACTTTGTGGTTGTCGGTAGTGTCCGGTGTGCTCGGGCTGTTGATTGGTCTCGCCACGGGCCTGTGCCGGCTCTCGAACAACCCGACGCTGCGCGATCTCTCGACGATCTATGTCGAGCTGGTCCGTGGTACGCCGCTGCTGGTGCAGATCTTCATTTTCTACTTCTTCATCGGCACCGTGATGAACCTGTCCCGTGAATTCGCCGGGATCGCTGCACTGTCGTTGTTTACCGGGGCCTACGTCGCGGAAATCATCCGTTCCGGCGTGCAGTCCATCGCCCGGGGGCAAAACGAAGCGGCGCGCTCGTTGGGGCTGAGCGCTGGCCAGTCGATGCGCCACGTGGTGATGCCGCAAGCCTTGAAGCGCGTACTGCCGCCCTTGGCCGGGCAGTTCATCAGCCTGGTCAAGGACACGTCGCTGGTCTCGGTGATTGCGATTACCGAACTGCTCAAAAGTGGTCGTGAAGTCATTACCACCTCGTTTTCGCCGTTCGAAATCCTGTTCTGCGTGGCCGGGTTGTACCTGTTGATCAACCTGCCACTGTCGAAAATCGCCAGTCGGCTTGAACGGAGGCTCGCGCAAAGTGATTGAAGTCCGCGATCTGGTAAAAGTCTTCGACACCCGTGGCCAAGTGGTTCGCGCGGTGGATAACGTCACCACGCAAGTGGCCAAGGGCGAAGTGCTGGTGGTGATCGGTCCGTCCGGTTCCGGCAAGTCGACCTTCTTGCGCTGCCTCAACGGCCTGGAAGAATTCGATTCGGGTTCGGTGAGCATCGATGGCCTGCAACTGGCCGACCCGAAAACCGACGTGAATGCCTACCGCCGCGAAGTCGGCATGGTGTTCCAGCATTTCAACCTGTTCCCGCACATGACCGTGCTGGAAAACCTCTGCCTGGCGCAAAAAGTCGTGCGCAAGCGCGGCAAGAAGGAGAGCGAGGCCAAGGCCTTGGCGCTGCTGGAAAAAGTCGGGATCGCGCAGAAGGCCCACGAGTTTCCATCGCGCTTGTCCGGTGGCCAGCAGCAGCGTGTGGCGATCGCCCGCGCATTGGCCATGGAACCCAAGGTCATGCTGTTCGATGAACCGACGTCGGCCCTGGACCCGGAAATGGTCGGCGAAGTGCTGGATGTGATGAAGACCCTGGCCTTGGAGGGCATGACCATGGTTTGTGTCACCCACGAAATGGGTTTTGCGCGGGAAGTGGCGGATCGGGTGTTGTTCTTCGATCACGGCAAATTGCTGGAAGATGCTTCGCCGGCCGAATTCTTCGATGCGCCGAAGGATCCACGGGCGCAGGCGTTTTTGCGTCAGGTCCTCTGACGGCGGCGACCTTGCGATCGCCATCGCGGGCAAGCCCGCTCCCACAATGGATTGCGCTGTTCATGCTATTTGCGTAACACCGCTTATCCCTGTGGGAGCGGGCTTGCCCGCGATTGCATCACCTCGGTCCTGAGTGAACCGAGGTCAAAACACCCCCTCAAACCTTGAACTTGCCCACCAGCATCTGCAGATGCGTCCCCAACCGTGCCAGCTCAATGCTGGAGGCCGCGGTCTCTTCGCTGGCGGCCGAGGTTTGTTCGGACACGTCGCGCACGTTAAGCACGCTGCGGTTGATCTCCTCGGCCACGGCGGTTTGCTGCTCGGCAGCGGCGGCAATCTGCTGGTTCATCGTCTGAATGGCCGACACGGTGCGGGTGATGCTTTCCAGTGAGCCGCCGGCGCGGCGGGTCAGTTCGACGCTGCTGTCGGTCAGCGTGCGGCTGTTGTCCATGATGGTCGCGACTTGCTGGGTGCCGGCTTGCAGGCCGACGATCAGCTCTTCGATTTCTTCGGTGGACTTCTGGGTGCGCTGGGCCAGGCTGCGGACCTCATCGGCGACCACCGCAAAACCCCGTCCGGCCTCACCGGCACGGGCGGCTTCGATGGCGGCGTTGAGGGCCAGCAGGTTGGTTTGCTGGGCCACGGATTTGATCACGTCGAGCACGCTGCCGATCTTGTCACTTTCGCGCTTGAGGTCGCCCATCGCGGCAGTGGAGTTGCCGACTTCGAGGGCCAGGCGTTCGATCTGGGCGATGGCTTCGCCGACCACTTTGTCACCTTCGCGGGCTTGCTGATCGGCGGCGACAGCGGCTTCGCTGGCTTCCTCGGCGTTGCGTGCCACTTCTTGCACGGTCGCGGTCATTTCGTTCATGGCAGTGGCCACCTGGTCGGTTTCGACCTTCTGGCTGTTGACCCCGGCACTGGTCTGCTCGGTGACGGCCGACAACTCTTCGGCGGCGCTGGCGATTTGCGTGACACCGTCGCTGATGCCGCCGATCAGTTCGCGCAGGCCCAGAATCATGCTCTGCATGGCGCGCTGGAGCTGGCCGAGTTCGTCGCGACGTTTGGAGGTCAGGTTGTGAGTCAGGTCGCCTGCTGCGACGCGCTCAGCGACTTTCAGGGTCTGGCTCAGCGGGATAACGATCTGACGGGTGATCGCCCAAGCGGCAATCATGCCAAAGACCAGGGCCAGAGCCGTAGCCAACAGCAGCATGTTCTTGGCGTGTGCGGCATCGGTATCGCGAACAATGGTTTGCGACACGGTGAGTTTTTTGCTGACGTCGAGCAGGATGTCACCTTGCGCAGCCATGGTTTTGAGCGCGGCAGCGCTGGCGACCTGAGAGTCGCGGTACTGGCTGACGGCGGCGCGGTAGGCCTTGAGCGAGTCGGTGGCCTGTTGCAGGTTGGCGATGTGTTGCTCCGGCAATTTGGACGGCAGGCTTTCGAGGTTTTTCAGGGCGTTGTCGATGGCATCCAGTGCTGGCTGTTCAGCTTCGGCCTTGCCGCTATAGGTGTAGCCGCGGACCTGGAAGCGCGCTTGCTGGATCAGTTTGCTCAGATCAATCACGCTATTGAAGTCGGCAACACTATCGCCCTGTAACAGGGACTTCTCGACTTCTGCGACGCGGGCCACGGCATTATCGGCCGTAGCGCCGAGTTTGCTGCGGGCGTCTTCGCGGTTGGCGCCTGCCTGAGTCATGGCGGCGAACGCTTGTTTGTACTGGCTGACGGCGGCCAGTTGCTGGTCGACCATCGCTGCATCAGCCGGCTGTTCGATCATTTTGCGGGCGCTTTGCAGGCCGGTATCGAGTTGCGCAAGTGTGTCGTTAACCGCCCCCGGGCCCTGTTCACCCCGGCGCATTTCATAGTCCAGGCGGGCGTTGCGCAGGTCTTTGGTCAGGTCATTGAGGCTGGCAATGAACCCAAGCTTATCGCCGCGGCTCGTCACATCACTCAGGCCGGTCCAGCCGGTGACGGTGATCGATAGGGTGAGCAGCAGTACCAGACCGAAACCGATTCCCAGTTTGCGATTGACGCTGACGTTTCCCAGATTCTCGGCTAGCCATTGGTACATGCTGCAACTCCCTGGACCACTGATTTTGGTTTTGTGGGAACTGTATCGGCAGGCGAAAGAGAATCTGTAGGGCGGAAAAGGACTTGCGACGATCACAGTCCCTGTAGCAGCTGGCGAAGCCTGCGTTCGGCTGCGAAGCAGTCGTGAAATCAGACACCGCGGTGTTTCAGGTAGTCCGAGTTGTCCGGATTGACGACTGCTTCGCAGCCGGACGCAGGCTTCGCCAGCTGCTACAAGTAGTCGGGGTTAGAAGAGGCGGGCGAGCAGCGCGGTGACGGCGGTTTCGACACGCAGGATGCGCTCGCCGAGTTGCACCGGTTGCAGGCCGGCCTTGCCCAGCAGGTCGATCTCGTAGGGGATCCAGCCACCTTCGGGGCCGATGGCCAGCGTCACCGGTTCGTCCAGGCCGCGGGGGCAGGGCGGGTAATTGCCGGGGTGGCCAACGAGACCAAGGGTGCCCTCGGTGATTGCCGGCAAACGGTCTTCAACGAACGGCTTGAAGCGCTTTTCGATGACGATTTCCGGCAGCACACTGTCCCGGGCCTGTTCGAGGCCGAGGATCAGTTGCTCGCGAATCGCTTCGGGCTCCAGAAACGGGGTTTGCCAGAAGCTCTTCTCGACGCGATAGCTGTTCACCAGGACGATGCGTGGCACACCCATGGCGGCCACAGTCTGAAACACCCTGCGCAGCATTTTCGGGCGTGGCAGGGCCAATACCAGGGTCAGCGGCAGCTTGGTCGGGGGCGATTGGTCCAGCGTGACTCGCAACTCGGCTTCATTGGCGTCCAGGCGCAGCACTTCGGCTGCCCCCATCAAACCGCCGATCCGCCCGACGCGCATGTTGTCACCGACTTCACAGCGGTGGACTTCCTGCATGTGCGTCAACCGGCGATCACGCAGGATCACCCGGTCGGCCGCAATGAAATCGGCTTCTTCGAGCAGCAGCAGGTTCACGGTTGGGTCGCTGGCGGCTGGTCGTTGTGATCGTCAACCGGTTGATCGTCCGGGTGCTCACCGCGTTTGCTGATCAGGCTGCCAAACAGGATGCCGATCTCGAACAGTAGCCACATCGGAACTGCCAACAGCGTCTGCGAGAAGATGTCCGGCGGCGTCAGGATCATGCCGACCACGAAGCAGCCGATGACCACGTACGGGCGGATTTTCTTCAGGTATTTGACGTCGACGACGCCGATCCACACCAGCAGCACCACGGCCACCGGGATTTCGAACGCCACGCCAAAGGCGAAGAACAGCGTCATGACGAAATCGAGGTAACTGGTGATGTCGGTCATCATTTCCACGCCGGCCGGGGTGGCGGCAGCGAAGAACTTGAAGATCAGCGGGAAGACCAGGTAATAGGCGAACGCCATGCCGGTGTAGAACAGCAGGATGCTGGACACCAGCAATGGCACGGCAATGCGCTTTTCATGCTTGTACAGACCCGGTGCGATGAAGCCCCAGATCTGATGCAGGATCACCGGGATCGCCAGGAACAGCGAGACCATCATGGTCAGCTTCAGCGGCGTCAGGAACGGCGACGATACGTCGGTGGCAATCATCGTCGCGCCAGCAGGCAGGTACGCGCGCAGCGGCGTGGAGACGAAGGTGTAGATCTGCTGGGTGAAGGCAAACAACCCGGCAAAAATGATGAAGATCGCCGCTACGCAACGCAGCAGGCGGGTACGCAACTCGGTGAGGTGCGAAACCAGCGGCATGTGCTGGTCGTTTTCGGGGAGAGTAGGGCCTGTCATCGGTCATTTCCTGTGTCGCGCCGAGCCTGTATTTGCGCAGGGCAAGGCGCGAGAAGCGTAGTTTGGCGTTTCAAATAAGCGACGAGTAACGCAGCCCTGCGCAAATACAGGCCGGCCCACCGGGTTGTGCCTGAAAGCGGGCCAGGCTGCGTTGTAGGCCTTGGAAAGGGAACAACCATTCCCTGCGGCCTACGCCTTGCCTGGCCCGCTTTCAGGCGACAACGCGACACAGGAAATGACCGATGACAGACCCTTGTCATGGGGCTCGCGGCGGCAGTGTGGGGTCATGAGGGGCCGGCGCTGTCGGTGCGGCGGCAAGAGCAACCGGCTCAACCGGCGTCACGGGTACAGCTGGCGCAGGTTGTGCAGCCGCTACAACAGGTGCAGGCGTGGGTTCGGGGGCAGCGGCAGGGGCATGAATCGTCTGCTCTCCCACGTGCTCCACCGGCGTCGGCTCCTGCTGGGTCGGCGTGAAGATCTTCCGCGCCTCTTGTTCCAGCGACAGAATGTGCTCGTTGTGCAGTTGCCGACGAATTTCGTCGGCACCGATTTCACGTTCAACTTCCTGTTTGATTGCATTGAAACTGCGCTTCAAGCGCCCAACCCACAGGCCGGCGGTGCGCGCAGCACCCGGCAGGCGCTCGGGGCCCAGCACGAGCAGGGCAACGAGGCCGACGAGCAGCAGTTCAGAGAAGCTGATACCAAACATTAGTCTGTGCTCACACGTCTTTGCGGATCGGCTCTTCGACTTTTTGCGCCTGCACATCGATGGTGTGCGGCTGGTTTACCGAGGCCTGTGGCTGCACCGGCGGTGCTGGTTGAGACGGCGTGGCGGTCGGATCGGCCGGTTTTTCGTCGTCGTTCATGGCTTTCTTGAAGCCCTTGATCGACTCGCCGACGTCCGTGCCGAGGTTCTTCAGTTTCTTGGTGCCGAATACCAACACGACAACAACCAGGATGACGATCCAGTGTTTCCAGTCAAAAATGCCCATGTTGCTGCTCCTCTCTAATAGTTATTCAGGCGGACGGACGCGAGGCTTTCTCGACATGTCCGGAGAGACCGAAACGACGGTCCAGTTCATCGAGTACAGCCTGTGGATGCTGCCCCAGTTGGGCGAGCATGACCATGCTGTGGAACCACAAATCGGCGGTCTCGTAGATCACATCGCTGCAGTCACCGCTGATGGCGGCATCCTTGGCGGCAATGATGGTCTCGACCGACTCTTCGCCGACTTTTTCCAGAATCTTGTTCAAGCCCTTGTGGTACAGGCTGGCGACATACGAGCTGTCGGCGGCGGCGCCTTTGCGCTCTTCCAGCACTTGGGCCAGACGGGTCAGAGTGTCACTCATGTGCGTGTCCTGCGGAATAGATGGCGTGCGGATCTTTCAGAACCGGGTCGACGGTTGTCCAGTCGCCGTTTTCGTATACGCGGTAGAAGCAGCTCTGGCGACCGGTGTGGCACGCGATGTCGCCGATCTGCTCGACCATCAGGATGATCACGTCGGCGTCACAGTCCAGACGCATCTCGTGCAGGGTTTGTACGTGGCCGGACTCTTCGCCCTTACGCCACAGCTTGCCACGCGAGCGCGACCAGTAGATGGCGCGGTTCTCGGCAGCGGTCAGTTCCAGCGCTTCGCGGTTCATCCAGGCCATCATCAGGACGCGCCCGGTTTTGTGATCCTGGGCAATCGCGGGCACCAGGCCGTCGGCGTCCCACTTGATCTCGTCCAGCCAGTTTTTCATCTTCGACTCCGACAGCGGGCTCCACACTTCAATAGTCAAGCCCAGGCGTTGAAACAGTGTGCCAGTGCGTAACACAACTGGCTATCGGCGAACGACCAGATACAAACCGACGGCCATCATGATTCCCGCCGGCCAGTAGGCCAACTGGTTCAGTGGCCCGCCAGCGGCGAGTATCGCGCCACCGGCCAGATGGGCCGTACCGAGCAACCGCAGGAACCAGTCGTCGCGGCGTCGATGCCACGGTGGCGGCGTGTCGTACGCGTGGGGTTGAGACATGCGCTCCAGCAGGTCGCGGGCCATATTGGCCAGGTGCGGCAGCTGTTCAAACTGGCTCTGCACGTTGCCGAGCAAGGCTTTGGGGCTGACGCGCTCGCGCATCCAGCGCTCGAGGAACGGCTGCGCGGTGTTCCACAGATCGAGGTCCGGGTACAACTGGCGGCCCAGGCCTTCGATGTTCAACAGGGTCTTTTGCAGCAGAACCAGTTGCGGCTGCACTTCCATGTTGAAGCGTCGGGCGGTCTGGAACAGGCGCATCAACACCTGACCGAAGGAAATATCCTTTAACGGTTTTTCGAAAATCGGCTCGCACACCGTACGGATCGCCGCTTCGAATTCGTTGAGTTTGGTTTCCGCCGGCACCCAGCCCGAATCGATGTGCAACTGCGCCACGCGCCGGTAATCACGCTTGAAGAAGGCGAACAGGTTGCGCGCCAGGTAATCCTGGTCTTCCGGGGTCAGGCTGCCGACGATGCCGCAGTCGATCGCAATGTATTGCGGGCTCCACGGGTTCACGGTGCTGACGAAGATGTTGCCGGGGTGCATGTCGGCATGGAAGAAACTGTCGCGGAACACTTGCGTGAAGAAGATCTCCACACCGCGTTCGGCGAGCATTTTCATGTCGGTACGCTGGTCGGCCAGGGTCGTCAGGTCGGTGACCTGGATGCCGTAGATGCGCTCCATCACCAACACTTTCGGCCGGCACCAGTCCCAATAGACTTGCGGCACGTACAGCAGCGGCGAGCCTTCGAAGTTGCGCTTGAGCTGGCTCGCGTTGGCCGCTTCGCGCAGCAGGTCGAGTTCGTCGTAGATGGTTTTTTCGTAGTCGCTGACCACGTCCACCGGGTGCAGCAGACGCGCGTCGGCCGAGAGCTTTTCAGCGGCGCGGGCGAGAATGAACAGCCACGCCAGATCCTGGGCGATAACCGGTTTGAGGCCCGGGCGAATCACCTTGACCACCACTTCTTCGCCGGTTTTCAACTGCGCGGCATGCACCTGCGCCACCGACGCGGAAGCCAGCGGCTCGACGTCGAAGCGGCTGAACACTTCACTGATCTTTTTGCCGAGCTGTTCTTCGATCAGTTTGACCGACACTTGCGAGTCGAACGGCGGCACGCGGTCCTGCAGCTTCATCAGCTCATCGGCGATGTCTTCCGGCAACAGGTCACGGCGGGTGGACAGAATCTGCCCGAACTTGATGAAAATCGGCCCGAGGTCCTGCAGCGCCAGGCGCAATCGCGCGCCGCGGCTCAAGTCCAGCGTCTTGCGCGGGAACCAGCGCCATGGCAACGCGTAACGCAGCGCCAGCAGGAACCAGGGCAGCGGCAGGGCGAACAGCAGGTCATCGAGACGGTAACGAATCACAACGCGCTGGATGCGCAACAAACGGCGGACGGCAAGCAGCTTCATGCGTTATCGCTTGGGTCGAGGGATCGGGAAAGGCGCTCGAAGCGCGCCTCGAGACGTTCCAGATCGAGTTTGATCTGGTCCAGTTCACTGAAACGGGCTTCGGCTTCGCGCTGACCGACGAGGGTTCGCGATTCTTCAGCCAGGTATTCGCCCAGGTTTTGCCCCAGGCTGATGAACCCTTGCTGATACCAGCGAGCGCGACTGCGCAGGTGACCACCGATCAGTTGCGTCGCCACCGGGCCGAGCCAGCGCGAGAGTTCATACTCCCAATCCAGCTCGAGGTCCTGAAGGATCGCCGCCAGTTCCAGCAGCACGCCGCTGTCACCGTCGAGTTCGACTTCAGGGCCATGCAGGACCGAGGTCTTGTCCTTGCTCATCGCCAGTTTCAGCAGGCTTGAGGCCGGTGCACGCAAGGTGCAATCGACGCCGGTTTCCCAGTGGGAAGCGAGCATCAGGCCTTCGTCGCTGGGCAGGATGAACAGCTGTAATGCCGGGCTGCGGCAATCGACGGCTATCACCCGGCCGCTCAAATGCGCCAGCCGTGGCAGCGCCGTGCTGTCGAGACGCAGCACCCGGTTCAGGCCGAGTTCAACGCTGGCGAGCAGGCCGGCCAGCAACATCAGGGTTTGATGCCGCGGTGCAGGGCGACGATGCCTGCGGTCATGTTGTGGTAGGTCACGCGGTCGAAACCGGCCTCGACCATCATCGATTTCAGGGTTTCCTGATTCGGGTGCATGCGGATCGATTCGGCCAGGTAGCGATAGCTTTCCGAGTCGTTGGTGATCAGCTTGCCCATCAACGGCATGAAGGCGAACGAGTAAGCATCGTAGGCTTTGGACATCAGCGCGTTGGTCGGCTTGGAGAACTCCAGCACCAACAGGCGACCGCCAGGCTTGAGCACGCGCAGCATCGAACGCAGGGCGTCTTCCTTGTGCGTCACGTTGCGCAGGCCGAAGGCGATGGTCACGCAGTCGAAGTGATTGTCCGGGAACGGCAGTTTTTCAGCGTCGGCCTGAACGAATTCGACGTTGCCGGCGACACCGAGGTCCAGCAGGCGATCACGTCCGACCTTGAGCATCGATTCGTTGATGTCGGCCAGCACGACCTGGCCCGTCGGGCCAACGAGGTGCGAGAATTTTTTGGTCAGGTCGCCTGTGCCGCCGGCGATGTCCAACACGCGATTACCGGTGCGCACGCCCGAAAGCTCGATTGCGAAACGCTTCCACAAGCGGTGCATGCCGCCCGACAGGAGGTCGTTCATCAAGTCGTACTTGGCGGCTACCGAATGGAAAACCTCAGCGACTTTTTCCGCTTTTGGCTTTCCGGAACGTTTTTGAAACCGAAGTGCGTGGTGGGTTCGGCATCGCTGCCTTTGCGCTGATCAGTCATATCGCTGTCACCAGAAGAGAATGCGGGACATTCTAATCCCCAAGGGATGCTTTGTCTTGGCAAGGCTGAAGGTAAGATGGATCACCCTCGGGACGTTTTGCCGCACCCGCGGTCAGGATTTACCGACCAAGCATTCATAAAGCAGGAGTCATTTGATGGCCCGTATTAGTGTTGAACGCGCCCACGGCCTGGGTAAGGAAGCGGCTCGCGAGAAGGCCGACAAGCTGGCGCAGAAATTGTCCGATCAATATGGCCTGGAGCCGCAGTGGTCGGGTGACACCTTGAACCTCAAGCGCTCCGGCGTGAAAGGCGCGGTGCATGTCAGCGAAGATTCGATCCGCGTCGATGTCGAGCTGGGCCTGATGATGTCGGCCAT
Organism: Pseudomonas sp. S2_F03; assembly: GCF_054668335.1. Lineage (NCBI taxonomy): Bacteria > Pseudomonadati > Pseudomonadota > Gammaproteobacteria > Pseudomonadales > Pseudomonadaceae > Pseudomonas > Pseudomonas sp. S2_F03. The sequence continues at coordinate 3,393,945 of NZ_CP162759.1, forward strand.
GAGCGGCATGATTAAATCGGAAATCGAGAAGGCGCTGGATAAAGCGTTGGTGTGACCTGCATCGATTTTTGAAGGCAGTCCCTGTAGGAGCCGAGCTTGCTCGCGATGGCGGTGTGTCAGTCCACATCCATTTTGAATGATGAGGGACTATCGCGAGCAAGCTCGGCTCCTACAGGTCGAGGTGTGTGGCACCACTGGTTTATGTCAGTTGTTAGGGTGCCGTTTCTAATTTTTCTCCCTACTTTGTGCCTGAGCCCGACACTTATCCGGGCAGTTCCTCAAACCTTCTGCGCGTGAGGTGCACCATGGCCAAAGTTATTCTGAAGAAAAAAATCGACGCATCGACCACTGCTCTGGGCGACGTCAAATCCTATGCCCGCAAGATCTGGCTGGCAGGCCTGGGTGCCTACGCCAAGGTCGGCCAAGAGGGCAGCGATTACTTTCAAGAGTTGATCAAGGCTGGTCAAACTGTTGAAAAGAAAGGCAAAAAAGTAGTGGCTGAGAAACTTGAAGCCGCTAATGCCGAGATCGATGAAGCCAAGAGTGAAGTGAGCACTTTCAAAGGCAAGGTCGAAGTTCAACTCGACAAGGTCGAGAAGGCTTTTGACTCGCGTGTCGCAAGTGCCTTGAATCGTATCGGCATTCCGTCTAAACATGACGTTGAGACACTCTCTGCTAAGCTCGATGAGCTGACGGCATTGCTCGAAAACGTCGCGCGTAAATCTTAAGGAGAACGGGATGGCTGTTAAAAAGAACACCGAAAAAGAAGGCAGCTCGTGGATCGGGAAAGTCGAAGACTACTCCCGCAAAATCTGGCTGGCTGGTTTAGGCGTGTACTCGAAGATCGACACTGACGGCAGCAAGCTCTTCGATACATTGGTCAAAGACGGCGAGAAAGCCGAGAAGCTCACCAAGAGCGCTGTTGGCAAGAAAGTCGACGCCGCCAAGGATTCTGCTTCGTCGGCCAAGTCGCGCATCAGCGGCGTGAAAGATCGTGCGCTGGGCAAGTGGGATGAACTGGAAGGGGCTTTCGACAAGCGTCTGAACAGCGCCATTTCGCGCCTCGGTGTCCCGAGCCGCAACGAAGTCAAAGCACTGCACAGCAAGGTCGACACCCTGACCAAGCAAATCGAAAAACTCACCGGTGCCAAGGTTGCGCCTGTTGCGGCGAAAACCGCGGCGGCCAAACCGGCTGCTAAATCGGCTGCCAAGCCACTGGCCAAAGCTGCCGCTAAACCGGCTGCCAAACCAGCCGCGAAAGCAGCGGCCAAGCCAGCTGCCAAGACTGCCGCCGCCAAACCTGCAGCAGCCAAGCCAGCGGCCAAACCGGTCGCCGCCAAAGCGGCCGCTAAGCCAGCGGCTAAACCGGCTGTCAAAACCGCAGCCGCCAAACCGGCAGCAAAACCTGCTGCAGCGAAGAAGCCGGCAGTGAAAAAACCGGCCGCACCGAAAGCCGTTGCAAAACCAGCCGTTGCGGTTGCCAAACCGGCAACCCCGACAGCACCGGTCAGCGCATCGAACTCCGCGACTGCGCCAACCCCAGCTGTTACCCCGACTGTCGCGCCAGCTCCATCGACGCCAACCAGTCAGTCCTGATAACCCGGGGCTCAAAAAAACGCCCGGCCTGCCAAGGTCGGGCGTTTTTGTTTGTGCACGGTTCAATGAGCGACGCAGCCCTTGGTAGGAGCCGAGCTTGCTCGCGATGGCGGTGTGTCAGCCCAATTTAATATCGACTGACACGACGCCATCGCGAGCAAGCTCGGCTCCTACAAGGTTAGTCGTGGACTTCGAGATATTGCAGGGCCATCTGCTCCGTCGCGACCTTGATCGGCGGCAGCAAGTGCGGCGCCACCAGCATCATGATCTGGTACACCACCAGCCGCACTTCACCTTCACCCTCCAGAATCCGTTGGTAATCCAGCGAGAACAGCAGCGTCATGGTGATCTGTTCCACCAACTGCCCTAACGCCTGGGTGTCACTGACCAACTGCCCTTGAGCCTTCAACCGCGCCAGCAATGAAGCCAGTGTGCGCTTCAGCGCATTGAGCAAATTGCGTATGCCCTTGGCCAGTTTCGGCAGGCGCCCGGCGAGGTTCGACAGGTCCTGGAACAGAAACCGGTAGTGCGCCAGCCGTTCGACGATCAAGTGCAGGAACAGCCAGTAATCGTCTGGTCCCAGTTCCACATCGGCGGGTGGGTCGAGCAGCGGCGCCAGCTCGGTCTGGAAACGCTCGAACAACCCGAGAATCAGCGGTTCCTTGCCGTGAAAGTGGTAGTAGAGATTGCCGGGGCTGATGCCCATCTCGTTGGCAACTTCCATGGTGGAGACGTTCGGTTCGCCTTTGTGATTGAACAACTGCAAGGCACATTCGAGAATCCGGTCGCGGGTTTTCATCCAGTCTTCTTAATGGTCGAGTCAGGCCACGGCCGGCGTCGGCCGTGGTGGGTTGAACGTCAGCGCACACGCACGTAGGTACCGGGTGCTGCCTCCTGCGGGGGTAGTTCTGATTGCCGAGGGGCATGTGAGTTTCTTTTTGTGCCCCGGAACGTTGCTGAATCCACTCCAGCCACTGCGACCACCAACTGCCGTCGACTTGCTTGGCGTCGTAGTACCAGGCCCGCGGATCGCTGCTCAGTTTTGCGCTCTCGACGTAGTTGGCTTTCGGATTGCTTGGCGGGTTGAGAATGCTCTGTACGTGACCGCTGTTGGACAAGACGAAGCGTCGTTCGCCACCCAGCAGCAGGGTCGAGCGATACACCGCATCCCACGGCGTGATGTGGTCGTTGATGCCCGCGACGCTGAAGCTGTCGACGGTGACTTTCTGCAAATCGATGGGGGTGCCGCACACTTCAAGGCCGCCCGGATGACTCAGCGGGTTGTGCTTGAAGAAGTCCAGCAGATCACCATGAAAGGCTGCCGGCAGCCGAGTGTTGTCGTTGTTCCAGTAGAGGATGTCGAACGCTGGCGGTTCTTTGCCGAGCAGGTAGTTATTGACGAAGTAGCTCCAGATCAAGTCATTGGGACGCATCCAGGCGAACACCTTCGCCATGTCGCGACCTTCCAGCACGCCTTTTTGATACGACTTTCGCTTGGCCGCCTCAAGGGTCTGTTCGTCGGCAAACAGCGTTGCCGGGGAGTCCATTTGACTGTCGAGCAAGCTCACCAGATAGGTCGCGCTGGACACTCGCCGCAGCTGTCGCTTGGCCTGCAAGTGACCTTGCAGCGCGGCGATGGTCAGCCCGCCGGCGCAGGCACCCATCAGGTTCACCTCGCGGGCGCCGGTGATCGCCCGGCAGACATTCATCGCTTCTTCCACGGCTTCAACGTACGTCGACAGCCCCCATTCGCGATGACGCACATCCGGATTGCGCCAACTGATCATGAAGGTTTGCAAGCCATTCTTCAGGGCGTACTGGACGAAACTGTTATGCGGGCTGAGGTCGAAAATGTAGTACTTGTTGATCTGCGGCGGCACCACCAGCAGTGGTTTGGAATACTGTTTTTCACTCATCGGCTTGTACTGGATCAGTTCCAGCAGCTCGTTGCGAAACACCACGGCGCCAGTCGTGGTGGCCACGGTTTTGCCCACTTCGAACGCTTGCTTGGTGACTTGCCGAGGCAGGCCGTCATTGTGCAAGAGGTCGTCGACCAGATGGCTGATACCGCGCACCAGGCTGTTGCCGCCGGAATTGAAGATCTCCTTGATCGCCAATGGATTGAGCAACGTGTTGGTTGGCGACACCGCGTCATTGAGCAAGGCAAACGCAAAGTGCGCGCGGGCACGATCGTCGGGCGACATCGCGCTGTCGTCGATCCAGCTTTTCACCTGTTTCTGCCAGCTCAGGTAGGCCTGCAGGCTGCGTCGGTAAAAGGGTTGAGGCTCCACGCAGGGTCGTTGAAACGACTGTCCTGCGGGTTGGTCGGGTGCAAGGTTTCACCCAGCAATACGCGACCTAGCTGGCCGCCCAGCTTCAAGGCGTGGCGGGCGCTGTGCACCGGGTTGCGCAAGCCATGGGCCGCGACACTGCGCAGGGTCGAAATCAGATCCCGGCCGCGCAGGCCGGAAATCGCACTCTGTGCGTTGATGAACGCGGCGGGAGTGGGCAAAGCGTCTCTCGCTGGTTTTTCGCGCATGTCTCAACACTCCTTCGTCTTCAAGCCAAAAACAAACAAACAGAACCAGATCACCATAGTCGCTGTTGTGGGTTGTTGCGCGGCGTGGCGTCCTGCCTGCCTGTTTGGGTAAACAAATTCCCGAATTAACCGCTCAATGGCGACGGATGTGGGTGCATGACGGCGCGCTGACGTTCCTCTTCGAGGAATTTCATGATGATCGGTGCCACCGCCTCGGCGCGGGTAATCAGGAACAAATGCCCGTCATCGATGATGTGCAACTGGGCGTTGGGAATACGCCAGGCGAGCATGCGCATGTTGATCAACGGGATCAGTGGGTCGTCGTCGCCGGCCAATACCAGGGTCGGCTGGTTGATCTTGTGCAGCCAGTGAATGCTGGTCCAGCCAAGACCGGCAAACAGCTGCCAGTAATACCCGAGCTTGCCTGCCGAACGGACTTTCGCCGCGTGGCTGGCCGCCAGGGTGGGATCGCGACGGAACGAGCCGCCATAGATCATCGGAGCAATGCGGATGACATGAGACGGCTGGATGTAGCGCCGTGGGCTGGCCATCATCCACAGTACTTTCGGTTTGCCCGGCACCATCACCGCGCCGGCCGCCGTGGCCGCCAACACGAGTTTCTTGCAGCGCTCGGGGTAGTCATACGCGAACTGCTGGGCGAGGGCGCCACCCCAGGACACACCGATGACGTTGACTTGTCCGTAGTCAAGATAGTCGAGCATCCGTGCCGTGAGTTTCGCCAGGCCCGGGAAACGATAAGGCCGGTTCGGCGTGGATGAACCGCCGACACCGGGTACGTCGAAAGCAATGACTTCCAGGTCCGGGTCCAGTGCCGCGACGAACGGAAACACCAGCTCCAGGTTGGCGCCGATGCCGTTGAAAATCAGCAAGGGCGTCAAGTGAGGCTTGCCGGGGCGTACTGCCGTGCGGAGGGTCTGGCCATCCAGGTCGACGGTACGAAAGATGAACGGTTGCGGCATGCTTCAAGCCCTGTGGGTTAATTCATCCCCGATCCTCTGTAGGCGTTGAGCTTGCTCACGATAGCGGTGGGGCAGGCTCAGCAATATTGACTGTGCTGCCGCCTTCGCGAGCAAGCTCGGCTCCTACAGGGGCGCGAGGTGTGTCAGTTACCGCTCATGCACATAAGTGCCCGGTGCCGCCTCGGCCGCGACATAGGTTTTGTTGCCCAGAACCGTCGGGGATTTTTTCAGCTTGCCCGAACGTTCGGCTTGCCATGCCTGCCAGTGCAGCCACCAGGAATCGGTGTGCTTGGTGGAGTTTTCTTGCCAGTCTTCGGCCTTGACCGGCATTTCGGTGCTGGTCATGTAGCGCGATTTCGGGTTGCCCGGCGGGTTCAGAATGCTCTGGATATGCCCGCTGCTCGACAGCACGAACTCGACCTTGCCACCGAACAGTTGCGCTGACTTGTAGCAGGACTTCCACGGGGTGATGTGGTCGCTGGTGCCAGCCAGGCAATAGATGTCGGCGGTGACTTGCTTGAGGTCAATCGGCGTACCGCACACTTCCAGTGCATTGGAGCGGATCAGTGGATTACTTTTGAACATCTCGATCAGGTCGCCGTGGAACGCGGCCGGCAATCGTGTGGTGTCGTTGTTCCAGAACAGGATGTCGAACACCGGCGGCTCGTTGCCCAGCAGGTAGTTGTTGACCCAGTAGTTCCAGATCAAGTCGTTGGGGCGCATCCAGGCGAAGACTTTCGCCATGTCGCGGCCTTCCAGCACCCCGGCCTGATAGGACTGGCGCTTGGCGGATTCCAGGGTTTGCTCGTCGACGAACAGGGCGACGTCGCTGTCCAGGGTGGTGTCCAGCACACTGACCAGCAGCGTCAGGGCGTTGACCTTTTTCTCGCCGATTGCCGCGTAATGGCCCAGCAGCGCGGTGCAGGTAATGCCACCGGAGCAGGCGCCGAGCATGTTGATGTCTTTACTGCCGGTGATAGCGCTGACTACGTCGACCGCTTCCTTGAGCGCCTCGATGTAGGTCGACAGACCCCACTCGCGCTGTTCCTTGGTCGGGTTGCGCCAACTGACGATAAAGGTCTGCACATTGCTGCGCAGGCAGTAGCGCGCCAAGCTCTTCTCCGGGCTCAAGTCGAACACGTAGAACTTGTTGATCTGTGGTGGCACCACCAGCAATGGGCGTTCGTGCACCTGCTCGGTGGTGGGCTTGTACTGGATCAGTTCCAGCACGTCATTGCGGAACACCACCGCGCCTTCGGTCACGCCCAGGGTCTTGCCGACTTCGAATGCCCCCATGTTGACCTGGCTCGGCATGCCGCCGTTGTTCACCATGTCCTTGGCCAGGTGCGAGAGGCCGTCGAGCAGGCTCTTGCCACCGGTTTCGAAGAAGCGTTTGACCGCCGCCGGGTTGGCCGCCGTATTGGTCGGGGCCATGGCTTCGGTCATGAGGTTGATCACGAAGTGCCCGCGAGCGACATCTTTGGGTGGCAGATTACTGTCGTCGATCCAGTCGTGGAGCTCCTTGCGCCACGCCAGGTAAGTTTGCAAATAACGTTTGTAGAGCGGGTTTTGGCTCCAGGCCGGATCGGCAAAACGACGGTCATCGGTGGACGGTTGAAGTTCGGATTTGCCGAACAACACGTTCTTCAGTTCAAGGCCGAAATGGGCGACATGCCTGGCACTGTGAATCGGTTGTTTGATGGCCTGCCTGAGCACCATGCGAGCAGAAGCCAATAGATCTTTTCCACGCAGCCCAATGACAGGATTCAGCCCCAAGGTGTTTTCCGAGGCTTGAGTCTTCAAGTCATCGTTATTTTTGTTACTCATCTACGACGCTCCATTGTCCTGAGACGAGTACCTGATACCAGCGGTGTAGTCACACAGCCAATGCCAGGTACTACTGCTCGGGTGACCGTTAATACTGCATCGCTGCTTTTTAGTTCAGAGAGCACTGCAGGGAACTTGCCAGCTCCATTGGTTACCCGAGTTTAATTTTTTTCGCAAGCAGGCCAATCATTGACCCAGAAGCGGAGCATTCAAACAGATGAAATTAGAAAATGCCCTCTAAAGAGCAAGAGGCCTGACTTAGAGCATCAGCTTGACGACGGATTCATTCGGGTCGCGGGTTTTTCCGGCCGCTTTGAGCTCGGCAAGATAATCCGCCCAAAGTGCGTCATAACGTCGCGCCAATTCATAGAGGTATTCCCAGGTGAACAGGCCGCTGTCGTGGCCGTCATCGAAGGTCAATTTCAGTGCGTACTGACCGGCCGGTTCTACCTTGCTCAGGCCTACGTTGATCTTGCCAAATTGCAGGACAGGTTTGCCGTGGCCCTGGACCTCGGCGGAGGGAGAGTGCACGCGAAGGAATTCGGCGGGCAGGGTGTATTCCTCGCCCGACGCGTATTTCAGCGACAGGGTTTTCGAGGCTTTGTGCAGTTTGATGTCGGTGGGGAGTTGGGTCATGAGAGTGGCATCCGTCTTGGAGGAATCATCAGGGACGGATCAATGATGAACCCTGTGGGAGCGGGCTTGCCCGCGATGCTTTTACCGTCCTGGAGGACGCCATCGCGGGCAAGCCCGCTCCCACATTTTGGACCCCTGTAGATCCGCTATCGCTGTAATTATGGCTTACAGGATATAACGGGACAGGTCTTCGTTCTGCGCCAATTCACCCAGGTGGCTGTTGACGTAGTCGGCGTCGATCAGGATCACCTTGTCGTCATGGGCGCTGGCCAGATCACCGGCGCTGAACGACACCTCTTCAAGCAGTCGCTCAAGCAAGGTGTGCAGGCGACGGGCACCGATGTTCTCGGTCTTCTCGTTAACCTGCCAGGCGATCTCGGCAATGCGCTTGATGCCGCTCGGCTGGAACTCGATGCCCAGGCCTTCAGTCTTCAGCAGTGCACAATATTGCTCGGTGAGCGAGGCATGCGGCTCGCTGAGAATGCGCTCGAAGTCTTCAGGCGTCAGCGCCTTGAGCTCGACACGAATCGGCAGGCGGCCTTGCAGCTCTGGCACCAGGTCGCTCGGCTTGCTCAGGTGGAACGCACCGGAGGCAATGAACAGGATGTGGTCGGTCTTGACCATGCCCAGCTTGGTGTTGACGGTGCAGCCTTCGATCAGCGGCAGCAAATCGCGCTGTACGCCTTCGCGGGACACATCGACACCGCCGGAATTGCCGCGCTTGGCCACCTTGTCGATTTCGTCGATGAACACGATGCCGTGCTGCTCGACCGCTTCCAGTGCCTTGGCTTTCAGCTCTTCATCGTTGACCAGGCGGCTGGCTTCTTCGTCGCGCACCAGTTTCAGCGCTTCCTTGACCTTGAGCTTGCGGCTCTTGCGTTTGCCCTTGCCCATGTTGGCGAACAGGCTTTGCAGCTGGTTGGTCATTTCTTCCATGCCAGGTGGCGCGGAGATGTCGACGCCGGACACTTCGGCGACTTCGATTTCAATTTCCTTGTCGTCCAACTGACCTTCACGCAGACGCTTGCGGAACAGCTGGCGGGTGTTGGAATCGGCCGAGGGTGCTTCATCGTTGTTGAAACCCATGCGTGCCGGTGGCAGCAGGGCGTCGAGAATGCGCTCTTCGGCAGCGTCTTCGGCGCGGTGGCGCACCTTGGTCATTTCCTGTTCGCGCAGCAGTTTGATAGCTGCGTCAGCCAGGTCACGAATGATCGATTCCACATCGCGGCCGACATAGCCGACTTCGGTGAACTTGGTCGCTTCAACTTTGATGAAGGGCGCGTTGGCGAGTTTGGCCAGGCGACGAGCGATCTCGGTTTTGCCGACACCGGTCGGGCCGATCATCAGGATGTTCTTGGGGGTGACTTCAACGCGCAGCTCTTCAGGCAGCTGCATCCGGCGCCAGCGGTTGCGCAGCGCAATGGCGACGGCGCGCTTGGCATCGTCCTGGCCGATGATATGGCGATTGAGTTCGTGGACGATTTCACGGGGAGTCATGGACATAGTATTTAGCGGACCTCAAGCAAGAATGAGCCGTGGCGCGATGGCCAACACGGGCTTACTCGGCGCAGTCCTGCTCCTCAATGGTCTGGGTGTGATTGGTGAATACGCAGATATCGGCAGCAATGCCGAGGGCGGTTTCGACGATTTCCCGGGCCGACAGATCGGTCTTTTTCAGCAGTGCGCTGGCCGCGGCCTGGGCGTAACCGCCGCCGGAACCCATGGCGATCAAGCCTTCTTCGGGTTCTACGACATCGCCATTGCCGGTAATGATCAGGGAGGCGTCTTTGTTGGCAACGGCGAGCATGGCTTCGAGGCGGCTCAGGGAGCGGTCGGTGCGCCATTCTTTGGCGAGCTCGACGGCCGCGCGAACCAGGTGACCTTGATGTTTCTCAAGCTGGCCTTCGAAACGCTCGAAGAGGGTGAAGGCGTCAGCGGTGGCCCCGGCAAAACCGGCGATCACCTGGCCGTGGTACAGGCGGCGAACTTTCTTCGCGTTGCCTTTCATCACGGTATTGCCGAGAGAAACCTGGCCGTCGCCGCCCATGACGACTTTGCCGTGGCGGCGAACTGAAACGATGGTGGTCAAGGGAAGAGTCTCCACGCAGCGGGGCGAAAATGCCTTATGCCAACTCATATGGGGGTGGTGGAGGATTTTTCAACTGCGGGGCGGGAGAGGGGACGAGTGGTGTGAGTCAGATGGGATGTGTGGTGTTTATCAGAACGCTTTCGCGGGCAAGCCCGCTCCCACAGGGATAGCGCATATCCTGTGGGAGCGGCGGTGCGACGATTCGACTTGCCCGCGATGAACGATGACGCACAGATCCTGCCGGGAAATCAGCGGCTCTGGCGTTGTTGTAACAACAGGTTGCTGAACCCGGCACCCGACAGTTGTTTCTGCGCGGTGGTCAGTTGTTCGCGGTTGCTGAACGGCCCGACCAGAACGCGATACCAGGTCTCATCCTTCACCGTGCCGGACTCAACCGCCACGGCCTGGCCCAGCAGAATGATCTGCGCACGAACCTTGTCCGCATCAGCCTCTTTGCGGAACGAGCCCGCCTGCAGGAAGAACTTGGTCACCGGCGCGGCTTTGGTGACGGGCGGCGGTGGCGGTGGTGTTATCCCGGCCAGGGCAGCCTGCGCGCGCGCCGTGTCGATCTTCGCCGCTTCCGCCGGTGTCACCGGGGTGGTCGGAATGGCTGGCACCTGTGGCGTCGGCAGGGTTTTTTCCGGCACGGCATCCGGCGGTACGATCACTTCCGATTCCGGCAGCAAGGTATAGAAGTCGTATTTCGGCTTCACCGGTTGCGTCGGGCTCGGCGGGGTCTTGTTGGCCTCGGCGATCTTGGTGGCTTTCTGTTGCTGCTCCACCTTCTCGCGCTTGACCGTGTCGCTGCCCTTGCCCGGTTCCAGTTTCATCAGGAAAACGATGAACGCGCCGACCGTCAGGCCGATGGCCATCCACAACCAACCCGGGATCGGTTGCTTTGCTGGAGCTTGGTATCGGCTGGCGCCACGCTTGGGTGCAGGTTTTTCTTGGCAGCCAACTTACATACGCTCCAGAGTTTCCAGACCCAAGAGTTCCAGGCCTTGCTTGAGTGTGCGACCGGTCAGTGCGGCGAGGCGCAGACGGCTTTGCATTTGCGCCGGGGTGTCGGCGCTCAGGATCGGGCAGTTCTCATAGAAACTGGAGAACAGGCCGGCCACATCGTACAGGTAGGTGCACAGGATGTGCGGCGTCCCTTTGTCGGAAACGTTGTTCAGTATTTCGCCGAACTGCGCCAGTTTGGCGGCCAGTTCATGTTCGTGCGCCGCTTCCAGCACGATCTGGCCTTCGACTTCGGTGAAGTCCTTGCCCAGCTTGCGGAACACGCCGGCAACGCGAGTGTAGGCGTACAGCAAGTAAGGCGCGGTGTTGCCTTCGAAGTTCAGCATCAGCTCGAAGTTGAAGCTGTAGTCGCTGGTGCGGTGCTTGGACAGGTCGGCGTATTTGACCGCTGCAATGCCCACCACTTTGGCGATATTGCGCAGTTCCTCTTCAGCCAGGTCAGGATTCTTTTCCTTCACCAGCGTATAGGCGCGCTCTTGCGCTTCGACCAGCAGATCGATCAGCTTCACGGTGCCGCCGTCGCGGGTCTTGAACGGCCGGCCGTCCGGGCCGTTCATGGTGCCGAAGCCCATGTGTTCCATTTCCATCGGGTGCGTCACGAAGCCGGCCTTGCGCGCCACGGCGAACACTTGCTGGAAGTGCAGGGCCTGGCGCTGGTCGACGAAGTACAGCGCGCGATCGGCTTTGAGCTTGCCGCTGCGATAACGCACGGCCGCCAGGTCGGTGGTGGCGTAGAGGTAGCCGCCGTCCGCTTTCACGATGATGACTGGCAGCGGATCGCCGTCGGCGTTCTTGAACTCGTCGAGGAACACACACTGGGCGCCGTTGCTTTCGACCAGCATGCCGGCGGCCTTGAGGTCGTTGACCACATTGATCAGGTCGTCGTTGTAGGCACTTTCGCCCATCACGTCGGCCATGGTCAGTTTGACGTTCAGCAGTTCGTAGATTTTCTGGCAGTGCGACAGCGAGATGTCTTTGAACTTGGTCCACAGCGCCAGGCAGTCCGGGTCGCCGGCTTGCAGCTTGACCACCAGGCCACGGGCACGATCGGCAAACTCTTCGGATTCGTCGAAGCGCTGCTTCGCGGCACGGTAGAAGTTTTCCAGGTCCGACAGCTCGTCGCTGGTGATCGGGTTTTCCTGGAGGTACGCCATCAACATGCCGAACTGAGTGCCCCAGTCGCCCACGTGGTTCTGACGGATCACTTCGTCGCCGAGGAATTCCAGGACTCGCGCGACACCGTCACCGATGATGGTCGAGCGCAAATGGCCGACGTGCATTTCCTTGGCGAGGTTCGGTGCCGACAAGTCGATGACCGTGCGCTGTGCCGGGCCGGCCTTGCGCACGCCAATCTGACTGTCGGCCAGTGCGGCGTCCAGGCGCGAGGCCAGGGCCTGGGTGTTCTGGAAGAAGTTCAGGAAGCCCGGGCCGGCGATTTCGGTTTTGGTGATGTTTTCATCAGCCGGCAGCGCGGCGATGATTTTCTCGGCCAGGTCGCGCGGCTTCATGCCGGCCGGTTTGGCCAGCATCATGGCGATGTTGCTGGCGAAGTCGCCGTTCTTCTTGTCGCGGGAGTTTTCCACCTGGATCGCCGGCGACAGGCCTTCAGGCAACACACCTTCGTTGACGAGTTGGGTGATGGCTTGTTGGATCAGCTGGCGAATGGTGTCTTTCATGGTCTTCTCTTTTCGACCGCAAGCGCGGCGGCGCTTCGATGCGCTGGTGGAAAAACTGGGCATTATCCGTTGCGAAGGCGGGCTTGCCAACCTTAGCAGGCAGGATGTGGATATGTGGTGACAAATGTCTTCGTTTGTAGGAGCAAGGCTTGCCTGCGATGGCGCCCTTGAGATCGCTATCGCGGGCAAGCCTTGCTCCTACACATTCAACGACGATCTTCAGGTCAATACAAATCGACAGGATCGACATCCAGCGACCAGCGCACCGCCCGTCCGCTCGGCATCTGCTCCAGCACCAGCAACCAACTGGCCAGCAACCGATGCAGCGGCGCCCGCGCCGTGGCCTGCAATAATAGCTGTGCACGATAACGTCCGGCGCGGCGTTCCATCGGCGCAGGCACCGGCCCCAGCAGTTCGATTCCGCCCAGATTCTGTTCGTCCACCAAACGTTCGGCCTCGCTGCATGCTTCATCCAGGAAACTTTCGGCCTGCCCCGGCTTGTGCGCTTCGGCCCGCAGCAGCGCCAGGTGTGCGAAGGGCGGCAGGCCCGCCGAGCGACGTTCGCTCAAGGCCTGTTCGGCGAATGCGAAATAGCCCTGCTCCGTCAACTGCACCAGCAGCGGGTGGTCTGCCAGGTGCGTCTGGATGATGACTTTGCCCGGCTCTTCCGCCCGCCCGGCCCGCCCGGCCACTTGAACAATCAACTGCGCCATGCGTTCGCTGGCGCGGAAGTCACCGGAGTACAACCCGCCGTCGGCGTCGAGAATCGACACCAGCGTCACCCGTGGAAAGTGATGCCCTTTGGCAAGCATTTGCGTGCCGACCAAAATGCACGGCTGGCCCTTTTGGATGGTGGCAAACAGTTGATTCATCGCATCCTTGCGTGACGTACTGTCGCGGTCGACCCTCAGCACCGGGTAGTCCGGGAACAGAATCGCCAGGCGTTCCTCGGCGCGCTCGGTGCCAGCACCCACGGGGCGCAAATCGACTTTGCTGCATTTCGGGCAGCGCCGGGGCACGCGTTCGACGTAGCCGCAATGGTGGCAGCGCAACTCACCGGAGCGCTGGTGCACGGTCATCCGCGCATCGCAGCGCTGGCATTCAGACATCCAGCCGCAGTCGTGACACAACAAAGTCGGCGCAAAGCCACGACGGTTGAGGAACACCAATACTTGCTGGCCGGCTGCCAGTGTCTGACCGATGGCTTGCTGCATCGGCCCGGAAATGCCGCTATCCAGCGGGCGACTTTTTACATCCAGGCGCAGGAAACGCGGCTGCTTGGCACCACCCGCCCGCTCGTTCAGGCGTAGGAGGCCGTAACGGCCGGTGTAGGCGTTGTGCAGGCTTTCCAGTGAAGGCGTGGCGGATCCAAGGACAATCGGGATGTTTTCCTGCCGGGCGCGGACCAACGCCAGGTCACGGGCGTGATAACGCAAGCCTTCCTGCTGTTTATAGGAGCCGTCGTGCTCTTCGTCGATGATGATCAGACCGGGGTTTTTCATTGGCGTGAACAGCGCCGAGCGCGTGCCGATAATAATGTCGGCGTCACCGTCCCGAGCGGCGAGCCAGGCTTCGAGCCGCTCGCGATCATTGACCGCCGAGTGAATCAGCGCGATGCGTGCATTGAAGCGCTGCTCGAAGCGCGCCAGGGTCTGCGGGCCGAGGTTGATCTCCGGGATCAGCACCAGCGCTTGTTTACCGGCTTCGAGGGTTTCGCGGATCAGCTGCAAATAGACTTCGGTCTTGCCGCTGCCCGTGACACCGGCGAGCAGAAAGGCGTGATAACTGTCGAAGCCGGCGCGAATGGCTTCATAGGCGGCGCGCTGTTCCGGGTTGAGCGGCAATTCCGGTTGCGCCAGCCAGTGTTCGTGGCGTGCGCCGGGGGCGTGCTTGCGAATCTCCACTTGCACCAGATCCTTGGCCAGCAGCAAGTCCAGACTGTCCTTGCTCAACATCAGTTTGCTCAACAACTGATGGGCGACGCCGTGGGGATGCTGGGCCAGTGTCGCCAAGGCTTCGCGTTGGCGCGGGGCGCGGGCGATGCGAGGGTCATCGAGGCTGGCGCCGGGCGCCGCGGACCAGAAGCGTTCCTGGCGCGCCTCGGCCAGTTCACCCTGACGCAACAATACCGGCAACGCCCAGCTCAAGGTGTCGCCGAGGCTGTGCTGGTAATACTGGGACGTCCATAAACACAGTTTGAACAGCGCCGCCGGTAGCGGTGGCGTGGCGTCCAGCAAGGCCAGGGCCGGTTTGAGTTTTTCCACCGGCACTTCGCTGGTGTCGGTAACCTCCACCAGTATCCCGATCATTTCTCGACGACCGAACGGTACCCGCAAGCGCATGCCCGGTTGCAGCTGGGCGCGCAGGACCCCGGCCGGGGCGCGGTAATCGAACAGGCGGCGCAGGGGCGAAGGCAGGGCGAGGCGCAAAATGGCGTCGGGCACGCGGGGGGATCTCGATCAACTAACAAAAAAGGGCTTGGTACATACATCTGTAGGGGTCGCGTAATGGGGCGGGAGCCTAGCAGACGGTCGGTAGAAGCGACAGCTTGCGCGATTGCAAAGGTCTGGTAGAATCCGCGGCCTAATTACGTGCGGTATTCAACAATAGTGTTGAGTGGCGGCACGCTAGCCTGAGGAATCATCATGAAAGCCGATATCCATCCAACATACGAAATCACCGCAGTTACCTGCAGCTGTGGCAACAAGTTCGAAACTCGTTCGAACCTGGCCAAGCCTCTGGCGATCGACGTATGCAACGAGTGCCACCCGTTCTACACCGGTAAGCAGAAGACTCTGGATACTGGCGGTCGTGTACAGCGCTTCGCAGACCGTTTCGGCGCTTTCGGCAAGAAAGCTCCAGCTGCTGCAGAGTAAGGTTGAAGGCCCGATGGGCTTTTCCTTGCTGTTGAAAAAGGCGTCCCTCGCGGGCGCCTTTTTTGTGTCCGCGATTTGGCTGTCAGGCGCCCAGGCGTTCTGCTCGACGCCGAGCGAGCTGGAGTCGGTCACCGTGCAGCGGGTCGTGGATGGCGACACCTTGCGCCTGAGCGATGGCCGCAGTGTGCGCATGATTGGTTTGAATACGCCTGAGCTGGGCAAACAGGGCCGCTCCGACGAGCCGTTTGCCGTGGTTGCGCGCAAACGCCTTGAAGCGCTGGTGGCTGCCAGCGATGGCCGCGTCGGTTTGCTGCCGGGTAAAGAAAGCAAGGACCATTACGGTCGCACGCTGGCCCATGTCTATGGCGCCGACGGTGCCAATCTTGAAGCACAGATGCTCGCCGAAGGCCTCGGTTTTCAAGTGGCGGTGGCACCCAATGTTGATTTGGTCAGCTGTCAGCAAGCTGCTGAACGCAATGCCCGTCAGGCCGGGCTTGGTATATGGCGGCAATCCCCGTACTGAAAGCGGAGCAGATCGAGGCTTCCGGGTTCGCCGTGCTCAGCGGTCGTGTGAGCAAGGTTCAGCGCAATCGCGGCGGGGTTTGGATCGAGTTGCAGGATTCGGTTGTATTGCGCGTTGCACCCAATATGCTCAACAGGTTCGATGTCGCGGCGCTGGAAACGCTTCAAGGCGCGCAAATTGAGGCGCGTGGCTGGGTCCAGGACCGCTCGCGTCGCGGTGGATTGAAACCCGGGCAAGCACGCTGGCTTCTGCCGCTGACGGATCCTTCGATGCTGCAAGTGACGCCACAATAAAAATTGTAGACATTTTTTCTAGCGATTGTGAACAGTCTACCCCTTGTGTTCCGTGGCTCTTGGCCCAAAGTCTTAGGGCTGGGCGCTTGACAGGGGTGACCGGTCAGTCTTGTGGGGATTTTGCGAGGCGCGTATCCTCGCTGACCAGTCTGTCCAACAGTAAAAGCGGAATGCCAAAATGTCTGATCTGAAAACTGCCGCTCTCGAATATCATGCCCATCCTCGTCCAGGTAAGCTGAGTGTCGAGCTCACCAAGGCCACCGCTACCGCCCGCGACCTGTCGCTGGCCTACAGCCCCGGCGTAGCCGAACCAGTACGCGAAATCGCCCGCGATCCTGAACTGGCCTACAAATACACCGGTAAGGGCAACCTGGTTGCAGTCATTTCCGATGGCACCGCCATTCTTGGCCTGGGTAACCTCGGCCCATTGGCTTCCAAGCCAGTAATGGAAGGTAAAGGCGTGCTGTTCAAGCGCTTCGCCGGCATCGACGTTTTCGACATCGAAGTCGATTCCGAAAGCCCGCAAGCCTTCATCGACACCGTCAAGCGTATCTCCATCACCTTCGGTGGCATCAACCTGGAAGACATCAAGGCACCAGAGTGCTTTGAGATCGAGCGCGCTCTGATCGAGCAGTGCGACATTCCGGTGTTCCACGATGACCAGCACGGCACTGCGATCGTTACCGCAGCCGGCATGATCAACGCCCTGGAAATCGCTGGCAAAACCCTCGCTGACGCCAAGATCGTCTGCCTGGGCGCCGGTGCTGCCGCCATCTCCTGCATGAAATTGCTGGTGAGCATGGGTGCCAACATCGAAAACATCTTCATGGTTGACCGTACCGGCGTGATCCACTCCGGCCGTGACGACCTGAACCAGTACAAGGCTGTCTTCGCTCACGCGACTGACAAGCGCACCCTGGCTGACGCGCTGACCGGTGCTGACGTGTTCGTAGGCCTGTCCGGCCCGAACCTGTTGAGCGCTGAAGGCCTGAAATCCATGGCGGCCAACCCGATCGTGTTCGCGTGCTCCAACCCGGATCCGGAAATCTCCCCGGAACTGGCCCACGCCACCCGTGACGACGTGATCATGGCGACCGGCCGTTCGGACTACCCGAACCAGGTCAACAACGTACTGGGCTTCCCGTTCATCTTCCGTGGTGCCCTGGACGTTCGCGCCAAGCGCATCAACGAAGAAATGAAAGTGGCTGCCGCCAACGCCCTGCGCGAACTGGCCAAACTGCCAGTGCCTCAGGAAGTGTGCGACGCCTACGGCGGCATCAAGCTGGAATTCGGTCGTGAGTACATCATTCCGAAACCAATGGATGCCCGTCTGATCACCCTGATCTCCGATGCCGTGGCCAAGGCCGCGATCGAGACCGGCGTAGCGACCCTGCCGTATCCGAAGAACTACCCGCTCAAAAGCGTGGATGACGTGTTCAACGGCTAAGCCGTTGTAGCGCTTCAACCGAAAGCCCTGGCTCGTGAGAGTCGGGGCTTTTTTTTGCCTGTAGGTGATCGTGGTGATCGTTCCCACGCTCCGCGTGGGAATGCCTCTACGGACGCTCTGCGTTCGGCTCTGGATGGGACGCGGAGTGTCCCGGGCTGCATTCCCACGCGGAGCGTGGGAACGATCAGGCAATAAAAAGCCCCGCGCTTCTCACGAAGGCGGGGCTTTCTGTTGGCGCTGCGATCAGAACAAATCGATCGGCGCCGCTTCGTCCGCTGGCAGTGGGCTGCCCGGCGCATTGCCGTTACCCAGTTCATTCATCGACGGAGGTGTGTCCTCGGCCTTGAACAGTTCGAAGTAAGCGCCTGGCGTGCCTGGCGTCGCCGCACGACCGCTGATCGGGTCAACCCGCAGGCTCAGGATGCCTTCGGGCTCTGGCTGCGTATGCGGCGGCTTGTCTTTGAGGGCGGCGGCCATGTAGTTCATCCAGATCGGCAGCGCGACGGTGCCCTCGAATTCCTTGCGGCCCAGGCTTTCAGGCTGGTCGAAACCGGTCCAGACCGTGGTCACGTAGTCCGCGTTATAGCCGGAGAACCACGCGTCCTTGGATTCGTTGGTCGTGCCGGTCTTGCCCGCAATATCGCTACGGCCCAGGGCCAGCGCGCGACGGCCGGTCCCGAGTTTGATCACGTCCTCCAGCATGCTGTTGAGGATGAAAGTCGTGCGGCCATCGACGATGCGTTCGGCTACGGCTGGCGCTTGCGGCGCAGTGCCTGGCGCGGCTGGAACCTCACCCGGGGTGGCGTTGACCGTGAAGGTTTGCGCGGCAGGTGCGGCAATACCGTCGGTGGCCGTATCGCCTTTTGGAACGCTCGCCGGGTTGGCGACGAACAGCGTGTCACCGTTACGGCTTTCGATCTTGTCGATGATGTACGGGGTGATCTTGTAGCCGCCGTTGGCGAACGTGCTCCAGCCGGTGGCGATCTCCATTGGCGTCAGGGTCGCGGTGCCCAGTGCCAGCGACAAGTTGGGCGGCAGGTCCTGCTTGTTGAAGCCAAAGCGGGTGATGTAGTCGATGGTCTTGCCAACGCCCATCGCTTGCAACAGGCGGATCGACACCAGGTTGCGCGACTTGTAGAGCGCCTCGCGCAGTCGGATCGGGCCGAGGAAGGTGTTGGTGTCGTTCTTCGGACGCCAGACCTTGTCCAGGTATTCGTCGACAAACACGATCGGTGCGTCGTTCACCAGGCTGGACGCGGTGTAGCCGCTATCCAGCGCGGCACTGTAGACGAAGGGCTTGAAGCTCGACCCCGGCTGACGCTTGGCCTGCAAGGCGCGGTTGTAGTTGCTCTGTTCGAAGGCGAAACCGCCGACCAGCGAGCGAATGGCGCCATTCTGCGGGTCCAGTGAAACCAGCGCGCCTTGTGCTTGCGGGATCTGGCTGAATTTCAGCGAGTTGTCCGGTTGACGCTGCACGCGAATCAAGTCACCTACCTGAGCCACGTCCGAAGGCTGTTTCGGGTTGGCGCCCATGCTGTTGGTGTTCAGGAATGGGCGCGCCCATTTCATGCTGTCCCAACTGATGTGCCCGTCACCGGTGCGGGTCATCACCTGCAGGCCGTTTTTATCGACCTGAGTGACGATGGCGGGCTCAAGGCCGCTGATGGTGCGTTGTTTGGTCAGCTCGGCGGCCCAGGCTTCGCGCGTCTTGCCCGGCAGGCGTGACTCAGGGCCGCGATAACCGTGGCGCTGGTCATACGTCATCAAGCCTTCGTGGACCGCTGTGTTAGCCATTTCCTGCAGGTTGCTCGGCACGGTCGTAGTAACGCGGAAACCTTCGGTGTAAGCATCGGCGCCATAGCGACCGACCATTTCGGCCCGGGCCATTTCGGCGATGTACGGCGCGTTCACTTCCGGCGTTGGCACGTGATAGCTGGCATTCAGCGGCTCGTTGATCGCCGTGGTGTAGTCGGCTTCGGTGATTTTTCCGAGTTTGTACATACGCCCCAGGATCCAGTCGCGGCGTTCTTTGCTGCGGGCCGGATTGGCCAGCGGATTGAAGCGCGACGGTGCTTTCGGCAGGCCGGCGATCATTGCCATCTGGGCAAGGCTGACATCGCGAATCGATTTTCCGTAATAAACCTGCGCCGCCGCCTCGATACCGTAGGCGCGGTTGCCCAGGTAGATCTTGTTGACGTACAGCTCAAGGATTTCGTCCTTGGTCAGCTGCCGTTCGATTTGCAAGGCCAGGAGAATTTCGGTGGTTTTGCGCGAGAAGCTGCGTTCGCTGGTCAGGAAGAAGTTCTTCGCCACCTGCATGGTGATGGTGCTGCCGCCGGACTGAATGTGCCCGCTTTTGACCAATTGGGTGGCGGCACGCATCAGGCTGCTGGGGTCGACGCCGTAGTGGTTGGCGAAGTTGTCGTCTTCAGCACTTAGTAACGCATTAATGAAATTGGGGGGAATGTCGGCGAAACGGATCGGTGTGCGGCGCATTTCGCCAAATTCTGCGATCAACTTGTTGTCGCTGCTGTAGACCCGCAATGGAATCTGCAACTGGATGCTTCTGAGAGCCTCCACGGACGGTAATCCGGGACTAAGGTAAAGATACGCGCCACTCAGACCCAGAAGCAGTCCGCAGAAAACGGCGACGATGGACCAACCGAAAAATTTCAGCAGACGAATCAAGGCTTTTGGACATCCAGGGCAAAGAATGAATTAGGCATCAGGGTTCAGAAACAGGGAACGACCCGCGCTTGAAGTAAAAACCGGAAAAAAACGCTGGGCATTATAAGCATTTTTCGGCGAGGAGCGTCATTGGCGCTTCTGTCAAGACGGGGTGAATGAACGCAATGGATATTACAGAGTCCGTAAGACACGGATAGTCATAGGGAATTGGTAGTGCTAGGACTCTTCAATAAAAAATCCAACTCGTTGTTGGGGATCGACATCAGCTCGACATCGGTAAAGCTTCTGGAACTCAGCCGCCAGGGCGATCGCTATCGGGTCGAGGCCTACGCGGTAGAGCCGTTGCCTGCCAATGCCGTGGTCGAGAAAAATATCGCCGAACTCGAAGGCGTCGGGTTGGCGCTCTCGCGAGTGCTGCTCAAGGCCCGGACCAGCCTCAAGAGCGTGGCGGTGGCCGTGGCCGGTTCGGCGGTGATCACTAAGACCATCGAGATGGACGGCGGACTTTCCGACGACGAGTTGGAAAACCAGCTGAAGATCGAGGCCGATCAGTACATCCCCTATCCGCTGGATGAAGTCGCCATCGACTTCGAAGTCCAGGGCGTCTCTGCGCGTAACCCCGAGCGCGTCAGTGTATTGCTGGCGGCCTGCCGCAAGGAAAACGTCGAGGTCCGTGAAGCGGCGCTGGCCCTGGCCGGCCTGACTGCGCGCGTAGTCGATGTCGAGGCCTACGCACTGGAGCGTTCTTTCAGTTTGCTGTCGACGCAACTGCCCGCCCCTCGGGAGCACCTGACGGTCGCGGTGGTGGACATCGGCGCGACCATGACCACCCTCAGCGTGTTGTACGACGGGAAGATCATCTATACCCGCGAGCAATTGTTCGGCGGTCGGCAACTGACTGAGGAAATTCAGCGACGTTATGGTCTGACGGTCGAGCAGGCAGGGCTGGCGAAGAAGCAGGGCGGTTTGCCGGACGACTACGTCAGCGAAGTCTTGCAACCGTTTCGCGAGGCGCTGGTGCAACAGGTTTCACGCTCGTTGCAGTTCTTTTTTGCCTCCGGTCAGTACAACGCGGTCGACCACATTCTACTGGCCGGTGGCACGGCGTCGGTGCCGGGGCTTGACCGGTTGATCGAGCAGCGCCTGGGCACTTCCACTCAGGTGGCCAACCCGTTTTTGAACATGACCTTGAGCAGCAAAGTTAACGCCGGTGCCCTGCTCAGTGATGCGCCAGCCCTGATGATTGCGTGCGGGCTCGCCCTCAGGAGTTTCGACTGATGGCGCGGATCAATCTTTTACCCTGGCGCGAAGAACAGCGAGAAGAGCGTCGCAAACGCTTTTTGCTGGCGTTGGTCGGTGTGCTGGTTTGCTCCGTAGGGGGGTACTGGTCGCGGACCAGGTCATTAGCGGCGCCATCGATCGGCAAGCTGCCCGTAATGGGTATATCGCCAAACAGATTGCAGTAGTCGACGAGCGGATCGCCCAGATCAGTGACCTCAAAGCCCGCCGTCAGCAACTGGTCGAACGCATGCGAATCATTCAGGACCTGCAGGGCAACCGACCGATCAGTGGCCGGATCTTCGATCAATTGGCTCGCGCGCTGCCGGACGGCGTGTATTTCACCGAAGTGAAAATGGTCGGCAAAACCTTGTCCATCACCGGCGCTGCCGAGTCAAACAATCGCGTGTCGGATCTGATGCGCAATCTGGATGCGTCCGACTGGTTCGATGCCCCAAGCCTCACCGAGGTCAAAGCGACAACCGCCGGTCAGCTGGATCAGGCCAACGTTTTTCAACTGACCGTTCGTCAGACGCAGCCCGCAGCCGTGGAGGGCGATCAATGAGTCCGTCCCAATGGTTTGCAGGCCTGCGCAATGTTGATCTCAACGATCTGGACACCAGCAACATGGGGTCCTGGCCTCCGGCGATCAAGGCGTTGGTGGGTGTTCTGTTGATGCTGCTGGTGTTGGCACTCGGGTACACCTTTTACCTCAGTGACCTGCAAGACCAGCTCCATCTCAAGCGCGAGGAAGAACTGACCCTCAAGGAGCAGTTCGCCACCAAAGCCCGCATGGCCGCGAATCTGGAACTGTACACCCAGCAAATGAAGGAAATGGAGACCTCCTTCGGGGTGCTGCTGCGGCAATTGCCCAGCGATACCGAGGTCCCGGGTCTGCTGGAGGACATCACCCGCACCGGGCTCGGCAGTGGTCTGGAGTTCGAAGAGATCAAACTGTTGCCGGAAGTCACCCAGCCGTTCTACATCGAGCTGCCGATCCAGATCACGGTGACCGGCGCCTATCACGACCTGGCGACCTTCGTCAGTGGCGTGGCCGGGCTGCCCCGGATCGTTACGCTGCATGATTTCGACCTTGCTCCGGCCAATCCCGAAGGCGGTGCGAAGTTGCGCATGAGCATCCTGGCCAAGACCTATCGCTATAACGACAACGGGGCACAGAAATGAGCCCGGTTCGTTGTTTGTCGATGGTTGTTTTGTTTGCCAGCCTGACCGCATGTGACAACAGCAACGATGTCGGCGACCTGGATGCCTACCTGAACGAAGTGCGTCTGCGGGCTCCGGGCAAGATTGAACCAACGCCGACGTTTCGGTCTTATCCAACGTTCACCTACAGCGCTGCCAACCTGCGCAGTCCGTTTTCCCGGCAGGTCAGAGTGGACCTGGCTGGCCAGAAGCGCGGCTCGCGGAACGTCACGCCCGACCTCAATCGGGTCAAGCAGTACCTCGAAGGCTTCAACATCGAGCAGTTTGAAATGGTCGGCACGATTTCCAATGCCACCGGCTCCTTTGCGCTGTTGCGCGGGGCGGGCGGTGTGCATCGGCTGAAAGTCGGCGATTACCTGGGGCGTAACGATGGACGGATCGTCGCCATCAGCGGCTCCCAAGTCGATGTGATCGAAATCGTTCCCGATGGCGAGGGTGCCTGGCTGGAACGACCTCGACCCTCCCTTTGAAAGAGCACTCATAGTGGAACTCGAATAATGAACAGGATTTTCTCAACCCTCGGTATTTCGCTATGGATAGCGTTGTTGCCGCCGATGGTGCTTGCGACCAACCTCAAAGCGCTGGATGTCGCCGCGCTACCGGGTGATCGCGTCGAGTTGAAGTTGTTTTTCGACGGGCCGCCACCAGCGCCCCACGGGTATACGACCGAACAACCGGCGCGGATTGCCCTGGACCTGCCCGGCGTGGTCAGTCAGCTGGCGAGCAAGAGTCGTGACCTGGGCGGCGGCAATGCCCGCAGTGCAACGGTGGTGGAGGCCCAGGACCGGACGCGGCTCATCATTAACCTGACGCAGTTGACGCCGTATAGCGCGAAGGTCGAAGGCAACAATCTGTTGGTGGTGGTCGGGCAGGGGGCCAATAGCAAGGCATTGAAACCGGCGGCGAGCGCCCCTCGCGTTGCGATGACAACGCCAGCGCCGGCAAAAACCTACGCCCCGGCGAGCAAGGCTATTCGCGGCGTCGACTTCCAGCGCGGCACTCAGGGCGAAGGAAATGTGGTTATCGATCTGTCCGATCCGTCCATCGCACCAGACATCCGGGAACTCGACGGCAAAATTATCCTGGGTTTTGCCAGGACCCAATTGCCCGAGCAATTGCGCGTGCGGTTGGACGTCAAGGATTTCGGCACCCCGGTGCAGTTCGTCAACGCCAGCGCCACCGGCGACCGGGCCACAATCAGCATCGAGCCCGGCGGTACCTTCGACTACTCAACTTATCAGACGGACAACAAGCTGACCGTCAGCATCCGGGCGATGAGCGTCGAGGATCTGCAAAAACGCAACGCCGAGCGCATGGCCTATATCGGTGAAAACTTTCGCTGAACTTCCAGGACATCGATGTGCGCTCGGTGCTGCAACTGATCGCCGACTTCACCAACCTCAATCTCGTGGCCAGCGATACCGTGCAGGGCGGTATCACCTTGCGGTTGCAGAATGTGCCGTGGGACCAGGCGCTGGATCTGGTGCTGAAAACCAAGGGGCTGGACAAACGCAAGATCGGCAATGTCCTGTTGGTGGCGCCTGCCGATGAAATCGCCGCCCGAGAGCGTCAGGAACTGGAATCGCAGAAGCAGATCGCCGAACTGGCGCCGTTGCGTCGGGAGCTATTGCAGGTCAATTACGCCAAGGCTGCTGATATCGCCAAGCTGTTTCAATCGGTGACCAGCGCCGACGCGAAAGCCGACGAGCGGGGCTCGATCACGGTGGATGAGCGGACCAACAACATCATTGCCTACCAGCCTCAGGATCGCCTCGATGAACTTCGGCGCATTGTTACGCAACTGGATATCCCGGTGCGCCAGGTCATGATCGAAGCGCGAATCGTCGAAGCCAACGTCGATTACGACAAAAGCCTCGGCGCGCGCTGGGGTGGTTCGGTGCGCAATCAGGGTAACTGGAACACGTCCGGGGTCTCCAATGGTTCGTCGACTACCCCCAGCACCAACTCACCGTTTGTCGACCTGGGCGCGGCTGGCAATACGTCGGGCATCGGCATCGCATTCATCACCGACAATGTGTTGCTGGATCTGGAGCTGACGGCGATGGAGAAAACCGGCAACGGCGAAATTGTCTCGCAGCCCAAGGTTGTTACCTCCGACAAGGAAACCGCCAAAATCCTCAAGGGCACGGAGATTCCCTATCAGGAGGCCAGTTCCAGTGGCGCGACCTCGGTGTCATTCAAGGAGGCCTCGCTGTCTCTGGAAGTGACACCGCAGATCACGCCGGACAACCGGATCATCATGGAGGTCAAGGTCACCAAGGACGAACCGGACTACCTGAACAAAGTGCAGGATGTACCGCCGATCAAGAAAAACGAGGTCAATGCCAAGGTCCTGGTCAACGACGGCGAGACCATCGTTATTGGCGGCGTTTTCTCAAATACTCAAAGCAAGGTAGTAGATAAGGTGCCATTTCTTGGTGATGTGCCGTATCTTGGCCGCCTTTTCCGGCGTGACGTGGTTTCGGAGAAAAAATCCGAGCTGCTGGTATTTCTCACTCCGCGTATCATGAACAATCAGGCGATTGCTGTGAGTCATTGATTCTGTGCGAAATTTGATTCTTGTTGGACCGATGGGCGCTGGTAAAAGCACCATCGGCCGGTTGCTGGCCAAAGAGCTGCGCCTGCCGTTCAAAGATTCCGATAAGGAAATTGAATTGCGCACGGGCGCCAATATCCCGTGGATTTTCGATAAAGAAGGCGAGCCGGGCTTTCGTGACCGCGAGCAGGCGATGATTGCCGAGCTGTGCGGCTGCGACGGCGTGGTGTTGGCGACCGGTGGCGGCGCGGTGATGCGCGAAGCCAATCGTCGGGCGTTGCATGCCGGTGGTCGGGTGGTCTACTTGCATGCTTCTGTCGAGCAGCAAGTGGGTCGTACGGCCCGTGATCGCAATCGACCCTTGTTGCGTACCGCCGATCCAGCCAAGACCCTGCGGGATCTCTTGGCGATCCGCGATCCGCTTTATCGGGAAATCGCCGACCTGGTGATTGAAACCGATGAGCGGCCGCCGCGAATGGTGGTGCTCGACATTCTCGAGCGCTTGCAGCAGCTACCGCCCCGTTAAAGCAGAGCGCGAAATGCGCTATCCTCGGCGTCCTGTCATGATCGCCCAAGGTTGTGGCGGAGGCTACCGAACGGCGTCGCACCAGCAGACGCCGTGGACATTCGATAACTCAAGGCAGGACGCCTGATTCCATCTTCACTGTGGGGACACATGCAGACACTCAAGGTCGATCTAGGCGAGCGCAGCTACCCGATTCACATTGGCGAAGGTTTGTTGGATCAACCCGAGCTGCTGGTCCCGCATATTCGCGGTCGGCAAGTAGCGATCATCTCCAACGAGACCGTAGCACCGCTCTACCTCGAGCGTCTGACCCGCAGTCTGGCGCAGTTCTCGGTGATTTCCGTGGTGCTGCCCGATGGCGAAGCCTTCAAGACCTGGGAAACCCTGCAACTGATTTTCGACGGTCTGCTGACCGCACGGCACGACCGCCGCACCACGGTGATCGCGCTCGGTGGCGGTGTGATTGGTGACATGGCCGGCTTTGCTGCCGCCTGCTACCAGCGCGGCGTCGATTTCATCCAGGTGCCGACCACGCTGCTGTCGCAAGTCGACTCTTCGGTCGGTGGCAAGACCGGTATCAACCATCCGCTGGGCAAGAACATGGTCGGCGCGTTCTATCAGCCGAACGTGGTGCTGATCGATACCGCGACCCTCAATACCCTGCCGGCCCGCGAGCTGTCCGCCGGGCTTGCCGAAGTCATCAAGTACGGGCTGATCTGCGACGAGCCGTTCCTGACGTGGCTCGAAGAAAACGTTGATCGCCTGCGCGCCCTGGATCAAGTCGCCCTGACCTACGCCATCGAGCGCTCTTGCGCGGCCAAGGCGGCGGTGGTCGGTGCCGACGAGAAAGAGACCGGCGTGCGTGCCACATTGAACCTCGGTCATACGTTCGGTCACGCCATCGAAACCCATATGGGCTATGGTGTCTGGCTTCACGGTGAAGCGGTCGCTGCTGGCACCGTAATGGCGCTGGAAATGTCCGCGCGCCTGGGCTGGATCAGCGAGCAAGAGCGTGATCGTGGCATCCGCCTGTTCCAGCGTGCCGGACTGCCGGTCATTCCGCCTGAGGAAATGACCGAAGCCGATTTCCTTGAACACATGGCAATTGACAAGAAAGTGATCGACGGTCGTTTGCGCCTGGTGCTGCTGCGCCACATGGGCGAAGCGGTGGTGACCGACGATTATCCGAAAGAGATTTTACAGGCCACGCTGGGAGCGGATTACCGCGCCCTGGCTCAGCTTAAAGGTTAATAAGATCCCGATGACTAGTTTGCATGCCGACGAGGCTTTCCTCGGCCATTACCAGTTAAGTCATGACCCTTTTGCTCCACGGGTGCCTGGCTTCAAATTTTTCCCGGCCCAGCGCAAACCAGTGCTGGGGCAACTGCATCACCTGGCGCGTTACAGCCAGTTGCTGCTGGTGGTCACCGGTCCGCAAGGCAGTGGCAAGACCCTGTTGCGCCAGGCCCTGGTAGCCAGCACCAATAAGCAGTCGGTGCAGAGTGTTGTGGTTTCCGCTCGCGGTGCTGGCGATTCGGCGGGCATCTTGCGCCAGGTGGCTCAAGCGCTGAACGTCGAGCAAGCCGAGATCGGTGCAATCCTGGCGCAGGTGGTCCAACTGGCGTTGACCGGCCAGGAAGTCTATTTGCTGGTGGATGACGCC
This sequence comes from Pseudomonas sp. S2_F03, assembly GCF_054668335.1. Classification (NCBI taxonomy): domain Bacteria; kingdom Pseudomonadati; phylum Pseudomonadota; class Gammaproteobacteria; order Pseudomonadales; family Pseudomonadaceae; genus Pseudomonas; species Pseudomonas sp. S2_F03. Next base: position 3,421,383 of record NZ_CP162759.1, read on the forward strand.
GAGCAGCTCGACGAGTCCGCGCTGGAGGCCCTGATGGCCCTGGCCGCTGGCGCACCGGAAGGTCGTCCGCACGTTTTCCTGTTTGGCGAGTCGTCGCTGATCGCTCAACTTGAAGCGCTGAGCCTTGAGGAAGAGCGTTTCCACGTCATCGAATTGCAGCCTTACACCGAAGAAGAAACCCGCGAATACCTGGAGCAACGCCTCGAAGGCGCCGGCCGGGGTATCGAACTTTTCACCGCGGATCAGATCTCTGATATTCACGAAAGCTCCGACGGTTGGCCTGGCAACATCAACCAGGTCGCCCGCGATGCAATGATCGAAGCCATGATTGCCAGCCGCTCAGCGGTGAAGCGTCCAAGTATGGGGTTCAACATGCCGAAGAAACACGTGTTGGCGATTTCCGCCGTTGTCGTGGTCGCGGTAGCCGCCGCCTGGTTGATGCCGGGCCGCAGCAAAGCACCGACCACCGGCGCACCTGCCAACGAACAGGCACAATTGCCACTGGGTCAGGGGTCGCCACAACCTAACGGCGGTGCGCCATCCGTCGAATTCGCCGGTAACTCACAGCCGATGCCATTGCCGCTGGTCGGCAACTCGCAACCGGTCATGCGCGGTCCGTTGGCCGAAGCGGCCGGGGGCATCACTGAGGGCGACGACGGCGTTCCGGTCGAGGGTTCCAGCGCTACACCGCCAACCGTGACCACCGTCGCACCGCCAGCGGGCATTCAGCCAGGGCCTGCACCGACGCCAGCCGCCAAACCGGTGCCTGCGCCGACCCAGGTAGCAACGGCCAAGCCTGCGCCAGTGCCTGTTGCCAAGCCTGCCGCGGCACCGGCGCCAGCCAAGCCCGCTGTAGCCGCCAAGCCTGCCGAGAAACCAGCCCCCGCTGCCAAGGCTGCTGGCGGCACGTGGTATGCCGGGCAACCGACGAGCAACTATGTGGTACAGATCCTCGGCACCAGCTCCGAAACGACTGCGCAAAACTTCGTGAAAGAACAGGGTGGCGAGTACCGTTATTTCAAGAAAGTCCTCAACGGCAAGCCGTTGTATGTCATCACCTACGGTAACTTCGCCAACCGCGATGCAGCCGTTACCGCTATCAAGGCCTTGCCAGCGAAGGTTCAGGCTGGTAAACCTTGGCCTCGCACTGTCGCCAGCGTCCAACAGGAACTGGCAACAACTCGCTGAAGATTCGGCGGCCTTACCCAGGCCGCCTCTCCAAGCACCTCAAAATTTCTACAAGTGCGCGCCGTCTCTACAGACTGCGTGCCTTGTGGTGTCTGCGTCACAGTAGTCTTTGAGTCGTTGCAGTCAAAATTAAAAAAAGTTTTGACTAGCACAGCAGATCGCTTTAAACCTTTCACAAATGCGACATAGATTTGCGACATTTCGTCGTCAAATTTGTGAGCGTAAGTGTCGGTGTGTACAATGACCTCCCTTTTGCCCCCGCAAAGCTGGCATACGTTCGGCGCGGACGGTAACTGATTGAATTGAAAAGAAATTTGCCTCGGTAAGAGGCAGCCTGGTGAGAAAGTGTCTATGAAAGCAGGTCTGTACCAACCAGATGAATTCAAGGATAACTGCGGTTTCGGCCTGATAGCCCATATGCAGGGCGAGCCCAGTCATGCCCTTTTGCAAACGGCCATCGAGGCCCTGACCTGCATGACCCACCGCGGTGGGATCAACGCCGACGGCAAGACCGGTGACGGTTGCGGTCTGCTGATTCAAAAGCCGGACGTGTTCCTGCGAGCGATCGCCCAGGAAACCTTCGGCGTCGAACTGCCCAAGCAATATGCGGTGGGCATGGTCTTCTTCAACCAGGACCCGGTCAAAGCCCAAGCCGCTCGCGAGAACATGAACCGCGAGATCCTGGCCGCTGGCCTGCAGCTCGTCGGCTGGCGCAAAGTGCCGATCGACACCAGCGTCCTCGGCCGCCTGGCCCTCGAGCGCCTGCCGCAGATCGAGCAGGTGTTCATCGGCGGTGAAGGCCTGAGCGATCAGGACATGGCCGTAAAGCTGTTCACGTCCCGTCGTCGCTCGTCCGTGGCCAACGCCGCCGACGTCGATCACTACGTTTGCAGCTTTTCGCACAAGACCATCATTTACAAAGGCCTGATGATGCCGGCGGATTTGACCGCCTTCTATCCAGACCTCAGTGACGAGCGCCTGCAAACCTCGATTTGCGTGTTCCACCAGCGCTTCTCCACCAACACCCTGCCGAAATGGCCGCTGGCTCAACCGTTCCGCTTCCTGGCGCACAACGGCGAAATCAACACCATCACCGGCAACCGCAACTGGGCCGTGGCTCGTCGCACCAAGTTCACCAACGACTTGATGGACCTGGAAGAACTCGGCCCACTGGTCAACCGCGTCGGTTCCGACTCCTCGAGCATGGACAACATGCTGGAGCTGATGGTCACCGGTGGCATCGACCTGTTCCGTGGCGTGCGGATGATCATTCCGCCAGCGTGGCAGAACGTCGAAACCATGGACCCGGACCTGCGTGCGTTCTACGAGTACAACTCGATGCACATGGAGCCGTGGGACGGCCCGGCCGGCGTGGTAATGACCGACGGTCGCTACGCGGTGTGCCTGCTCGACCGTAACGGTCTGCGCCCGGCGCGTTGGGTCACCACCAAAAACGGTTTCATCACCCTGGCCTCGGAAATCGGTGTCTGGAACTACCAGCCTGGAAGACGTGATCGCCAAAGGCCGTGTGGGCCCGGGCCAGATCTTTGCCGTGGACACCGAAACCGGTCAGATCCTCGACACCGACGCGATCGACAACCGCTTGAAGTCCCGCCATCCGTACAAGCAATGGCTGCGCAAGAATGCCCTGCGCATCCAGGCGACCATGGAAGACAACGACCACGGTTCGGCGTTCTACGACGTAGACCAGCTCAAGCAATACATGAAGATGTACCAGGTCACGTTCGAAGAGCGTGATCAGGTGCTGCGTCCGCTCGGCGAGCAAGGCTACGAAGCCGTCGGCTCGATGGGCGACGATACGCCGATGGCCGTGCTGTCCCAGCGCGTGCGCACGCCGTACGACTATTTCCGTCAGCAGTTCGCGCAGGTCACCAACCCGCCGATCGACCCGCTGCGTGAAGCCATCGTCATGTCGCTGGAGATCTGCCTCGGTGCCGAGCGCAACATCTTCCAGGAGTCGCCGGAACACGCCTCGCGCGTGATCCTCAGCTCGCCGGTCATTTCCCCGGCCAAGTGGCGTTCGCTGATGAACCTCGATCGTCCGGGCTTCGAGCGCGCGATCATCGATCTGAACTACGACGAAAGCGTCGGACTCGAAGCGGCAATCCGCAACGTCGCCGATCAGGCTGAAGAAGCCGTGCGCGCCGGTCGTACCCAGGTTGTGTTGAGTGACCGTCACATTGCCCCGGGCAAGTTGCCGATCCACGCTTCGCTCGCCACCGGCGCGGTGCACCACCGCCTGACCGAAAAAGGCCTGCGTTGCGACTCCAACATCCTCGTGGAAACCGCGACCGCTCGCGATCCGCACCACTTTGCCGTGTTGATCGGTTTCGGCGCCTCGGCGGTCTATCCGTTCCTGGCCTACGAAGTGCTGGGCGACCTGATCCGTACCGGTGAAGTACTGGGCGACCTCTATGAGGTGTTCAAGAACTACCGTAAAGGCATCACCAAGGGGCTGCTCAAGATCCTGTCGAAGATGGGCATCTCGACCATCACCTCGTACCGCGGTGCGCAGTTGTTCGAGGCCATCGGCCTGTCTGAAGAAGTCTGCGAGCTGAGCTTCCGTGGCGTGCCGAGCCGCATCAAAGGTGCGCGTTTCGTCGACATCGAAGCCGAGCAGAAAGCCCTGGCCACTGAAGCCTGGAGCCCGCGCAAGCCGATCCAGCAAGGCGGCCTGCTGAAGTTCGTCCACGGTGGCGAATATCACGCGTACAACCCGGACGTGGTCAACACCCTGCAAGCCGCTGTGCAGCAAGGCGACTACAGCAAGTTCAAGGAATACACGTCGCTGGTGGACAACCGCCCGGTGTCGATGATCCGTGACATGTTCAAGGTCAAAACCCTGGACACACCGCTGGACATGAGCGAGATCGAACCGCTGGAATCGGTGCTCAAGCGCTTTGACTCCGCGGGCATTTCCCTCGGCGCCTTGTCGCCGGAAGCTCACGAAGCCCTGGCCGAAGCCATGAACCGCCTCGGTGCGCGTTCCAACTCCGGCGAAGGCGGCGAAGACCCGGCGCGCTACGGCACCATCAAGAGCTCGAAAATCAAGCAAGTGGCGACTGGCCGTTTCGGTGTGACCCCGGAATACCTGGTCAACGCTGAAGTGCTGCAGATCAAAGTCGCCCAGGGCGCCAAGCCCGGCGAAGGTGGTCAGTTGCCAGGTGGCAAGGTCAACGGTCTGATCGCCAAGCTGCGTTACGCGGTGCCGGGTGTGACCCTGATCTCGCCGCCACCGCACCACGACATCTATTCGATCGAAGACTTGTCGCAGCTGATCTTCGACCTGAAGCAGGTCAACCCGAAGGCGCTGGTCTCGGTGAAACTCGTTGCAGAAGCGGGCGTCGGCACCATCGCCGCCGGTGTGGCCAAGGCCTACGCGGACTTGATCACCATCTCCGGCTACGACGGCGGCACCGGTGCATCACCGCTGACGTCGATCAAATACGCGGGCGCTCCGTGGGAACTCGGCCTGGCCGAAACCCACCAGACCCTGCGTGGCAACGACCTGCGTGGCAAAGTCCGGGTGCAGACCGACGGCGGCCTGAAAACCGGCCTCGACGTGATCAAGGCAGCGATCCTCGGCGCTGAAAGCTTCGGTTTCGGCACCGCGCCAATGATCGCGCTGGGTTGCAAATACCTGCGTATTTGCCACCTGAACAACTGCGCCACCGGCGTCGCGACTCAAAACGAGAAGCTGCGTAAAGATCACTACATCGGCACCGTCGACATGGTGGTGAATTTCTTCACCTACGTCGCCGAAGAAACCCGTGAGTGGCTGGCCAAGCTGGGCGTGCGCTCCCTCGAAGAGCTGATCGGCCGTACCGATCTGCTGGAAGTCCTCGAAGGCCAGACCGCCAAGCAGAATCACCTGGACCTGACCCCGTTGCTCGGCAGCGATCACATCCCGGCAGACAAGCCTCAATTCTGCCAGGTTGACCGCAACCCTCCGTTCGACAAGGGCTTGCTGGCCGAGAAAATGGTCGGCCTGGCAACGTCGGCGATCAACGACATGAGCGGCGCCGATTTCGCCCTGGATATCTGCAACTGCGACCGTTCGATCGGCGCGCGGATCTCCGGTGAAATCGCGCGCAAACACGGCAACCAGGGCATGGCGAATGCGCCGATCACCTTCCGCTTCAAAGGGACGGCCGGTCAAAGCTTCGGTGTGTGGAACGCTGGCGGCCTGAACATGTACCTGGAAGGCGACGCCAACGACTACGTCGGCAAAGGCATGACCGGCGGCAAACTGGTCATCGTTCCGCCCAAGGGCAGCGTCTACAAGACTCAGGACAGTGCGATCATCGGTAACACCTGCCTGTACGGCGCCACCGGCGGCAAGCTGTTCGCCGCCGGCACCGCCGGCGAGCGTTTTGCCGTGCGTAACTCCGGTGCCCACACGGTTGTGGAAGGCACTGGCGATCACTGCTGCGAGTACATGACCGGTGGTTTCGTCTGCGTATTGGGCAAGACCGGTTACAACTTCGGCTCTGGCATGACCGGCGGTTTCGCCTACGTGCTCGACCAGGACAACACCTTCGTTGACCGGGTCAACCACGAACTGGTGGAAATCCAGCGGATCAGCGGCGAAGCGATGGAAGCCTATCGCAGCCACCTGCAACGCGTGCTGAACGAGTACGTCGAGGAAACCGACAGCGAGTGGGGTCGTAACCTCGCTGAAAACCTCGATGACTACCTGCGTCGTTTCTGGCTGGTCAAGCCCAAGGCTGCCAACCTGAAATCGTTGCTTTCCAGCACTCGTGCCAACCCGCAGTGATATGCGCCTGAAGAGTTTGATGAGGTTTTAACAATGGCTGAACGTCTGAATAACGACTTCCAGTTCATCGATGTCGGGCGCAAAGATCCGAAGAAGAAACTGTTGCGTCAACGCAAGAAAGAGTTCGTGGAGATCTACGAACCGTTCAAACCCCAGCAGTCGGCCGACCAGGCCCACCGCTGCCTGGGTTGCGGTAACCCGTATTGCGAATGGAAGTGCCCGGTGCACAACTTCATTCCGAACTGGCTGAAGCTGGTGGCCGAGGGCAACATCCTCCAGGCTGCCGAGCTGTCGCACCAGACCAACACCCTGCCGGAAGTGTGCGGCCGGGTGTGCCCTCAGGATCGTCTGTGCGAAGGTGCCTGCACCCTCAACGACGGCTTCGGCGCGGTGACCATCGGTTCGGTCGAGAAGTACATCACCGACACCGCGTTCGCCATGGGCTGGCGTCCGGACATGTCCAAGGTCAAGCCGACCGGCAAGCGTGTCGCGATCATCGGTGCCGGCCCGGCTGGCCTGGGCTGTGCCGACGTGCTGGTACGTGGCGGCGTGACCCCGGTGGTGTTCGACAAGAACCCGGAAATCGGTGGCTTGCTGACCTTCGGCATCCCCGAGTTCAAGCTGGAAAAGACCGTGCTGAGCAATCGTCGCGAAGTTTTCACCGGCATGGGCATCGAGTTCCGCCTGAATACCGAAGTGGGCAAGGACGTGACCATCGAGCAACTGCTCGAAGAATACGATGCCGTGTTCATGGGCATGGGCACCTACACCTACATGAAGGGCGGTTTTGCCGGTGAGGACCTGCCGGGCGTGTATGACGCGCTGGACTTCCTGATCGCCAACGTCAACCGCAACCTGGGCTTTGAAAAGTCGCCGGAAGATTTCGTCGACATGAAAGGCAAGAAGGTCGTGGTACTGGGCGGCGGCGACACGGCGATGGACTGCAACCGTACCTCGATCCGCCAGGGCGCCAAATCGGTGACCTGTGCGTACCGTCGGGACGAAGCGAACATGCCGGGCTCGCGCAAAGAGGTGAAGAACGCCAAGGAAGAAGGCGTGAAATTCCTCTACAACCGCCAGCCGATTGCCATCGTCGGTGAAGATCGTGTCGAGGGCGTGAAAGTGGTCGAGACCCGTCTCGGCGAACCGGATGCCCGTGGCCGTCGCAGCCCTGAGCCGATCCCGGGCTCCGAAGAGATCATCCCGGCCGACGCCGTGGTCATCGCATTCGGTTTCCGTCCAAGCCCGGCGCCGTGGTTCGAACAGTTCGACATCCAGACCGACAGCCAGGGCCGCGTTGTGGCACCGGAACAAGGTAAATACAAGCACCAGACCAGCAACCCGAAAATCTTCGCCGGTGGCGACATGGTTCGTGGTTCTGACCTGGTGGTGACGGCGATCTTCGAAGGCCGCAATGCGGCTGAAGGGATCCTGGATTACCTGGGCGTCTAACACCGATTGCGGGCAACCTCACTCCTGTAGGAGCTGAGCTTGCTCGCGATAGCATCACCGCAGAAATCAGGTTAACCGAGGCGCCTGCATCGCGAGCAAGCTCGGCTCCTACAGGGATTGAGGTTGTTTCGCGACGTGGTTCCCCCGCGACAAATTGACCCGATAGACAAAAGGTGCGGCACTTGCCGTGCCTTTTGCGTCGCGCTCTGAGAAAATGCCCGCACTTTTTTTCCGGATGCCGACATGACTGCCCTGAAGAACGACCGTTTCCTTCGCGCCCTGCTCAAGCAACCCGTAGACGTCACCCCTGTGTGGATGATGCGTCAGGCCGGTCGCTACCTGCCTGAATACCGCGCCAGCCGTGCCAAGGCCGGCGACTTCATGAGCCTGTGCATGAACCCGGAGTTCGCTTGCGAAGTCACGCTGCAGCCGCTTGACCGCTATCCACAACTGGACGCGGCGATCCTGTTCTCCGACATCCTGACCATCCCCGATGCCATGGGCCAAGGCCTGTACTTCGAAACCGGTGAAGGTCCACGCTTCAAGAAAGTCGTCAGCACCATGGCCGACATCGAAGCCTTGCCGATTCCTGATCCGCACAAAGACCTCGGCTACGTGATGGACGCGGTCAGCACCATCCGCCGCGAACTCAATGGCCGCGTGCCGCTGATCGGCTTTGCCGGCAGCCCATGGACCCTGGCCACCTATATGGTCGAAGGCGGCTCGTCGAAAGACTACCGCAAGACCAAAACCATGCTCTACGACAACCCGCAAGCCTTGCACCTGCTGCTGGACAAGCTCGCGCAGACGGTCACCAGCTACCTCAACGGCCAGATCATGGCCGGCGCGCAAGCGGTGCAGATCTTCGACAGCTGGGGCGGCAGCCTCTCGGCGGCGGCGTACCAGGAATTCTCCCTGGCCTACATGAAAAAAATCGTCAGCGGCCTGATCCGCGAGCACGAAGGCCGCAAGGTTCCGGTCATCCTGTTCACCAAGAACGGTGGCCTGTGGCTGGAAAGCATCGCCGACGCTGGCGCGGATGCACTGGGCCTGGATTGGACCTGCGACATCGGCAGCGCCCGTGATCGCGTCGGCAGCAAAGTCGCGCTGCAAGGCAACATGGACCCGACTGTGCTCTACGCCAAACCAGAAGCCATCCGCACCGAAGTCGGGCGCATCCTCGCCAGCTACGGCAAAGGCAGTGGCCACGTGTTCAACCTCGGCCATGGCATCACCCCGGAAGTTGATCCGGAGCATGCTGGCGCCTTCCTGCGCGCGGTGCATGAGTTGTCGGCGCAATATCACGAGTGATCGTCGCCCAATAGAAAACGCCCGGCTTATGCCGGGCGTTTTTGTTTGTGCTGGATTTCAACGACCGAGGAGTTGTTCGGCGTAGCGGGCGATGATGTGGTCGAAAGCGTCATGCTGGCCATTCTGCGGTTGGCGGTATTGTTGAATGATCGCTTCGAGTTCTTTGACAGAAAAATCGGCCAGGAAGTCGTCATCGAAGATGCCCTCCAGTTTCTCTTTACGGCGATTGTTGAGAAAACTGATGTCGAGGGCGAGTATGTCGATCATGTTCTCGGCAGGCGTGCCAGTTTTCGCGCTTTCTATCTGGCCAATCAGCGTGTATCTGAAATGGCTCTCGCAGTTTTCGTCCAGCGGCGATACATGAGCGTCTTCGGAGAATCTATTACCCTTGTTGTGCCCGCAGTGGGCAGGTTTTGGTTCTTCGGTTTCGCCTTGGCAGGAGGCATGGAGATTTGTGTACACCAGACCCAAATGGTCGAAGGGTTTTTGAGGACGAAAGTGCTCTATGTGACTGGTTTGCAGAGTTACTTTGTTCCCGCAATAGCAACATACAAAACCCTGTTCACGGATCAGGCTTTCATGTAGTTCTTGTTTCTCTGGATTTCGCAATATCGAATAAGAGGGACTCCACTCTTCACTCGCTAACGCTTTCCACCGGATAAATGAAGCAGGCTCAGTTCCTTTGATCACTCGCTTCATCGGCCAATAATCTCCTTACGCCTGAGCAATGCTTCGGCTCTCAGGAATTCGGGCAGATCCGGAGCTTTTTTCTTGAGTGCCTGAAGCAGCAGCTTGGCTTTTTCAAGGTCGTTATCTTCAAGAGTGGAAAACAGTTCCGAGAGCATTGCTTCAATCTTTGGTTCGCGTTGAGAAACGTCCATGACCTCCTCAAGAATGCTGCTAGAGTCCAGCCCGTAAGTGACTCGAGGATGGTGAGCATCACCATCACTTAGAACTATGACTTCTTCAGGTCTCAGGCTGCCGATGATCTGAGGTGAGTGGCTCGCGGTGATGAATTGGACTTTGGGAAATGCCTGCCTCAATGCCGAGACAATGCTGCGCTGCCAGGCTGGATGAAGATGGATATCCAGCTCGTCGATGATGACGACCCCCGAAGTTTTTTTCAGGACGTCCTTGCCCATGTGCGGGTTAAGGATGCACATGCGGCGGGCGATATCGGCGAAGAGGGCGACCATGCCGCGTTGGCCATCGCTCAGCAGATTGAAAGGAAGGGTTTGCCCATTGTTCATATCTACGAGCAAACACTGCATCCGGAGGTCGTAACGTAAGTCCGTCGATTGTGGCAGTGCAAACTGAATCGCTTGGTTTACCCATGCTAATTCGTCGTCAAATGGAGCGGACGTCATTCCCTCGTCCAGCAAGGTTTGCATTCGCTCCAGCGTCTTGGCGATCAGCCAGCTTTCGAAGTCCTTTAGATCCGTGACTGCGTCATACCAGTTGCTATAGCTATCAAAGCGGGAAACTTTTTGCTGGGCTGCGAACTCTGCCGAAATATTTGCACTCTTCCAGCGTCGGTCCGCGCGGTAAAACGAAAGGACGGGGAGGTCCGGAATCGTTTTTGCTTCAGATAAGGCAAGTACTTGGTCAACCTTATTTTTCAGCTGTTTATTCGAAGCTGCAGGTGAATCCTCAACAAGGCTGAACGTTTTCCATTCGTTTGCACCCAAAACATCCCCTGTACTCACTATCCAAAGAGGGAATTTTTTTCGTAACGAGTTCTGCCTTGGAATTTATCAACAACAACACGAACATCATCGTTTATTGAGAAGGTTCGGTCGGATGTCATTGCGTTGGAAAATTCAACGAATGATGCAGCCACCGCCTGCAACAACGAAGTCTTCCCACTCCCGTTAACCCCCACCACCAGGTTGAAACCTGGCTGAAAGTCGAAAGTGGCATCTTCGTAGCAACGAAAATTCTGAATGTGGAGACGGTCCAGGCGCATTCTGGCTTCCCTTACCAAGACTGGCGAATGTCGTCAGTGTACCTTGGCTCGCGATTACCGCTAGGGCGCAGTTGTGGCTAAACCAGTGCGGTGCCTGGCAACGGCGGCAACTTCGCCAGTTTCAACGCCACCAGCAGCGCAATCACCAGCAACCCGCCGACAAACAAGCCGATCCCGTTCCATCCGCCCAAGTGCCAGAACACCCCGCCCGCCGTCCCGGCAATACTCGACCCGGCGTAGTAGCTGAACAGATAAAGCGATGACGCTTGCCCCCTGGCCTTGATCGCCCGGCGCCCGATCCAGCTGCTCGCCACCGAATGCGCGCCAAAGAAACCAAAGGTGAAAATCAGCATGCCGATGATCACCAGCGGCAGCGGTGTAAACATCGTCAAGGCGAGGCCGGCGAGCATCAGCACGATGGTCGACCAGAGCACCTTGCGGCGGCCAAGCTTGTCAGCCAGCGAACCGATTTTTGCCGAACTGTAGATCCCCGACAGGTACACCACCGAGAGCAGTCCGACGAAGGTTTGTTCCATGTGGTACGGCTCGGCCAGCAAGCGGTAGCCGATGTAGTTGAACAGCGTGACGAACGCGCCCATCAGCACAAAGGCTTCGAGAAACAGCAGCGGCAAACCGGTATCGCGAAAGTGCATGGTGAAGCCGTCAATCAAGCTGCGTGGGTGCATTGAGCGGGCGCGGAAATTGCGCGATTCAGGGAGGATTTTCCAGAACACCGCTGCGGCGATCAGGGCCAGGCCGCCGATTACCAGCATCGCCGTGTGCCAGCTGACGAAGTCGATCAACACGCCGGTGATCAAGCGCCCGCACATCCCGCCAATCGCATTGCCGCCGATGTACAAACCCATGGCCAGGCCGATGTGCTGTGGGTGGATTTCTTCGCTCAGGTAAGTCATGGCCACCGCTGCCAGGCCACTCAACGACAACCCGATCAGTGCGCGCATGATCAACACGCCTTCCCAGCTCGGCATCATCGCGCTGGCCATGGTGCACAGCGCGGCGGCGAACAATGCAGCAACCATCACCGGTTTGCGGCCGACACGGTCGGAGATCGGACCGGTGATCAGCAGGCCAATGGCGAGCATGCCGGTGGCGACCGACAGGATCAGGCTGCTCTGCGCCGCGTTGATCGAATATTCGTGGGACAGCAACGGCATCATCGGTTGCACGCAATAGAGCAACGCAAAGGTCGCGAAGCCGCCGGAGAACAGCGCCAGCACCGTGCGCATGAACATCGGCGTGCCTTTTTCGATGTAAATCTCCTTCAGCTCGGCGACGATATCGTTCGCCGCAGCAGGCGGAACTTCATGGGCGAGTGGAGCGACAGCAGTTTTCACGTTGGACCTCGGAGGGACGCAGCCGGGCAGGCAATGAAAAAATCATATAGCTGCCTAATGATTCAATCCAATATATTGTTCGACCTGTTTAAGAGCTTTTACGACCTAATGGGGTTTTCATGGAATTGCGTCACCTGCGCTACTTCATCGCCGTCGCCGAAGAACTGCACTTCGGCCGCGCCGCTCAGGTGCTGGGCATCTCTCAGCCGCCGCTGAGCCAGCAGATTCAGGCGCTGGAGGCCGAGGTTGGCGCTCGCTTGTTCGAGCGTACCAATCGTCGGGTCGAGCTCAGCGAAGCCGGTCGGTTGTTTCTGCAAGAGGCTCGATTGGTGCTGGCACAGGTCGACAAAGCCGCCGACGTGGCGCGGCGTGCGCAGCTGGGTGAGCTCGGTGAATTGAAGATTGGCTTCACCTCCTCGGCACCGTTCAACTCGACCATTCCCCAGGCGATTTTCTCGTTCCGCCAACGCTTTCCGGCGGTGCACCTGAATTTGCGGGAGATGAGCAGTACCCAGGTTGCCGATGCGTTGGTCGACGAGTCGATCGAGGTCGGCATCATGCGGCCGCTGGGGTTACCGGACTCCCTCAGTGTCGTGGAGCTGATGCGCGAACCATTGGTGGCGGTGCTCAGCTCCAAACACCCGCTGGTTAATGACAGCGAAGAAGGTTTGTTCCTGTCGGCACTGGCCCTCGAACCTTTTGTGTTTTTCCCGCGCAGTTATGGCAGTGGCCTGTACGCACAATTGCTCAGCCTGGCCCGCGATGCCGGTTTCAGTCCGCACTTTGCGCAGGAGGCGGGTGAGGCGATGACGATTATTGGTTTGGTCGCGGCGGGATTGGGCGTGTCGGTGCTGCCGGCGTCGTATCAGCGGATGCGCATCGACGGTGTGGTGTATCGACCGTTACTGGATCCGGCGGCGGTGTCGGCGGTGTGGCTGGTGCAGCGCAAGGATCAGAAGTCGCCGATGGCCAAGGCGTTTGTTGAGTTGTTGACGCGTAAGGTTGAAGGGGCTTGAGAGCAAAGACATTTCGCGTAACGGATCCGCTTTAGGGATTCACCCTGGTACAGGGCGATGACAAGCCGGCCTGTTTGTGAAGGGGCGCCGAAAGGCGCCCTTTGTCGTTTTAGCATGACCCTCCTCAGTCAATCTGTACCTGATCCCCACGCAACACCACCCCTGACGCTGTCGCCTTCAGCACTTCTGATAGCGCGCAAACTCGCGCCCTGGGGGCTTGCCATGTTTTTTTGATGCATCCCTTCGCCTTTTTTCTGATCAGCCGATAACAGTTTCGGACTCATCACAAACAATGGAGATACAGGATGTTCAAGCAGCTAACCCTCACCGCTTTGCTGGCCGTAGCCGCACTCACCGGTGGTTGCGCTTCGGTAAAAATGGCGGATGACACGCAGGACGCTCAGGCGAAGACCTTCCAGGTCGCCCCGGACAAAGCCAATATTTATGTTTATCGCAACGAGAGCATGGGCGCCGGGGTGAAAATGCCGGTGACGCTCAACGGTAAACCGGTCGGCCAGACCGTCGCCAAGTCGTACCTGATGTTGGCCGTTCCGGCCGGTCAGCAGACTCTGGTGTCCTCGGCGGAAAACGATTCCGAACTGAAACTCACCGCAGAAGCCGGCAAGAACTACTTTGTCTGGCAGGAAGTGAAAGTGGGCTTCATCAAGGCACGCAACAGCCTGCAAGTGGTTGATGACCACACCGGTCGTGCTGGCGTTGCTGAAAGCAAGTTGATCCAGGCTCAGTAAGTGTTGGAACGGCCTCTGCGCCAAGCGCAGGGGCCGTTTTCACACGTGTTGGAAACCCGTCCGTCCACACCGCTAACGCCGTTACGACTCGGCCGGCGCTGGTCTTGATTTGCTGTGCTGCGCCGAAACTTGCTCCTGCAATCGTCGCCCGACGACATCCAGCAAATCACAACCATCACGCAATGACGTCACCAACACCCGCGCCAGCTCACTGTAAACGCCCTCACCAAACGCAAAACTCTCAAGCAGCTGAGTCGCAGTGCGGATGCGGTAAGCCGCTGTTTCGTGCAACACGTCCAGCGGTGCTTCGGTGTCGATCACCAGCGAAGCGATGGTGCAATCGATACCTGTGATAGGCATGTATCTATCCATGACAAAAACCTCCATTGCGTAAGAGAGCGCGATTACTTATTGGTGACTGTTGGATGACGCCATAGACAACCCGCTGGGAGGGTCAAGAATATCCAGGGCCCGGTTGACCATCAGCTCGGCCAGCACGACCAGTTGCTGAATGGCCAATGCCTCGTTGCGGAGCGAGCCTTCGAGCTCGCAGGCGAGGTCAGTGGTCATCACATTCAGCGAGGCAAGGGTTTCAGTGGCGTGACAGAGCAAGGACTCTGTATCGACGTTCGGGTTGATGCTGAACACATGGCTGACGGGGTCGGGGCGGTTTGGATTGCGCAGGCGGGCGCTGACGGTGCGCTCGGTGGTTTCGGAGAGTTTGGCTAGATCGGCGGATGAAATGTCTGCTGATTCCGGGGAGGTAGGTTTGTTTTTTTTCATGATGATGCTCCCTGCAAGATTTAAGAAAGTGCCGGCTCAATTGTTTGAAATGGAACTGGTTGGTCACTGTACTCAAATTTACTAACTGGTAAAGCTGTTCGTTATAAATTTCAATTAGTTAACCAAACTATTAAACATTTGCTTAATTAAATGATTCTTTTAGGGGTGGCGTGACTTTTCGCAAAATACAATGTTGAAATCTTGCAATTTTGGTTGCGATGGATATACCGGCTATGCACATACTGTCTTCCTTGTTTCTGTAAGAAAATTCTTTAGCATGCCAGCAGTCCAGCTGGGTTTTTAACTGCGAAACATTATCTAACGAATGTTTGTCTTTTTTGCGGTGTTGCCATTTTTACAGCGGCTAGGATGTATAGGACTGATTTCGAGTAAGGCATGACTGCAGATACTCAGCTCTGATACGGCTCTTTGGGGTTGTAAAAAAATGGTGGCTGTTGAATGTACAAGAAAGAAAAAACAGAAAATTTGAAAAATAACATTAAGTATTTAATAAAAAGCCGAGGAGAGACGCAGCTTTCATTATGTAATTCCAGTGGGTTGACCAGGACGACGATATATAACATTTTGGAAGGGAGAGTGGTGAATGTACAGCAATCTACCATTCGAAAAATATCAGACTTTTTTGGGGTCTCTTATAAAGAAATAGAAAGTGTCGATTTCGAAGAGAGGGAACTGATAGAGAGCAATATCTCTCTGCAAGGAAATATGAATCCAGCGGCAGTTCCGATAATTAAAGAAAGCTCATTAATTAGGAGTCTTGATAAAAGAATCGGCGAGTTGGCCACTACTCATCCTCTAACTTATTATTTTGGGGAGGCCTGTAATTTAATAGGTGTGCTTTTGGAGGTTGATATTGTTGGTTCAAATGAGGCGGGCGATTTGTTAATCGTTAAGAAAGGTCCGTCGAATAGAGGTGGAGAGATACTGGCATACGATAAGGCTACAAAAAAATTATTTATAGCTGATGCGGAGTCTTTTGATTCTGAAGGTATCTGCGTTGTCGGAAAAATAGTGGAGGAAAGATTTTGAAATCCGACAATAGTGATCTAGAAAACAGAAAATACAAACTATTAGGGTTTGAGAGAGGCAAAGATCTCGCCGTTATTATGGTCACGTCTACAGGGACGGGGAAGGTTATAAAAATTAAGGTAAGCGAATTATTGAGAAGTGAAATCATCGACGACTTAAGTAGGGATGAAATAAAAAGCATATACAAAAAGTTCTACTCGCGGGGAGCGGTGTTGACTGCATATGATATAACTGACAGGCATGAGAAATCATGGGTGATTTATGTTGCTTTGAATTTATTGCTTTTTGCGTTGTATATGTTCACAAATATTGCTGCGACCAAACTTGTATACATAGATTGGCTTGATATTGTTGTCACTCCAGGAGTTTTTCTGTATCCGCTGACATTTTTGATAGTTGATATGTTGAACGAGTTTTATGGGCTTGGCCTTGCGAGAAAAGCCATTTTATTTACTTTTGTAACTAATGTTTTTATTGTCGTTTCGCTTGGCGCTACAATCTATCTTCCCGGTTTGTCAGGTTGGGATCTTAATGTGGCATATGGAGAGGTCATGAGTCATATATTGTCCGTGCTGGTGGCATCCTCGATATCTTTTATTTTTTCAGAATACGTGAACTCTTATTTGTTGAGTGAAATAAAGCAGCTTACAAATTCCAGATTTTTATTTTTACGGGTGTTTTTTAGTACGTTTTTTGCGTCGATAATAGACAGTTTCATTTTTTGCTTTATTGCATTTTACGGTTCGATGGCTAATGCTGAAATACTTGATATTGTTTATGTCCAGATTGCCATAAAAATGTGTTTTGCTATTTTTAATATTTTGCCCGCCTATGGAGCCAGGTCTCTATTTAAAAGGTATGTGGTTAGTGTCTGAGACGTGGAAAAGGGGAAGCGGCATGGCTTCCCCTGATTCTTGCTGTTTAATTTTTTTGTTTGCTTACCAGACTTTTCATAACCGTAGACTTGTTCTCCAGAAACTCATTCAGCCCTTTCGCGCGGAGATTGCACGCGTCGCAATTCGCGCATCCAGTTCCAATTATTCCGTTGTAGCAAGTCAGTGTCTGGTGTTGAACCAATTCAAGCTTTCCATGCTGTTCGGCAAGCGCCCATGTTTCCGCCTTGTTCAACCACATGAGCGGCGTTTCAATGCGCAGCTTGTAGTCCATGCCCAGTTCAATGGCTTTGTGCAGACTCGTGACAAATTCATCACGGCAATCCGGGTAGCCAGAGAAATCTATTTCGCCAACACCTGTGATGACTGCCTCGGCCTGTACTTGATAGGCATAAATAGCAGCTAAGGTTAAAAACAGAATATTCCGGCCAGGCACGAAGGTGCTTGGCAAACTTTCTCCTGAGCTACCCACGCCAGGTACTGGAATGTTGTCACGCGTCAAACTACTGATAGCCAGTTCATTCAACAACGTAGTGTCCAGCAACTTGTGCACGGTCACACCAAGCTCTTTCGACAGCTGCTGCGCGACCTCGATTTCTGCGCGGTGGCGCTGGCCATAGTCGAACGTAATGCAGTGGATTTCATCGTAGCGCGGCAACGCGTGGATCAAGCAGGTGGTGGAGTCCTGCCCACCGCTGAAAACGATAACGGCCTTTTTAATCATGGTTCGTTCGTCCTTGTGATGCCCCGACATATCACGGGGCATTGAACCTAGCGCAAAGCCTCAATTCTGGTTGTCGGACGTTTCCGAAATGATGTATTCCGGCTTCCCTTTATTTCATTCCTATTCTCGGAATGGAGGTGTGTTGAGCCCTTTCTCCACCTCACTCAACCCGCACCAACTCCCCACGCAACGCCACCCCAGACACTTCCACCTTCGGCAAACACTGATAGCTCCCGCTGTCGCTGCTCAAATCGCGTTTGCCAGCCCCCGCAATATTGATCACCGCATTGGCACCGGCCTTTTTCGCCTTGCTCTGCAACGTCGCCAGCGTTGATTGCAGCGCCCGGAAGCAGGCGTCTTCGTCCGAGACTTCTTCGTTGTTCTGGGTGATTCGGCTACTGCTCACGGTATTCAGTTTGCTGACGTTGGCCGGTAGCGCTTCTCCCGCCAGGTAGAACTTGACGCTACCGTCCAGCAAGCCGATTTCGGTGGCGCGTTTCACGCCTTCACGGAAGTTCTGGAAGGTGGGTTCGTAGGCATTTTGCAGGGCGACGAGTTGGTCGCGGTCCGGGTCGGCGGCCAGTTGCTGGATCACGTCGTCGCGCAGATAGGTGATCCAGCGGTTGTAGGTGCCGTGGATCCGGCCGTCCTGGTAGTCCAGGCCGCGGCTGTCGCGGTAGTCGATTTCGAACGAATTCGATGTGTAAGGGATGTCGATTTCGGCGTGGTGTTTGTCACGCACGGTGACGGCCGCTTTGATCATGCCGGGACGCGCCGACTGCACTACCCATTGGCGTTCGATCAACGCGGTGACGATGGCGCGGCTCATGCGGTCGTTGGTCAAGCCTCGGTCACTGGGGAAGTGTTCCTTGGCGGTGTACACCGGGTTACCGGTGCAACCGCTCAGCGCAGCGGCCACGGTGAACAACGCGCCGATGCGCTGATACAGAGTCATTCCTTTTACTCCAAACGTGGTTCAGGTCAGTGCCAGCGACGGAAGATCAACGAGGTGTTGACGCCACCAAAAGCGAAATTGTTGTTCATCACGTATTCGTTGCTCATCTGCCGGAACTCGCCTCGCAGGTAATCCAGTTTGCCGCAGTGCGGGTCGACCTCGTCGAGGTTGAAAGTGTGTGCGTACAGGTCGCTGTTCATCATTTCAATGCTGAACCAGGACTCCAGCGCACCGCAGGCGCCCAGGGTGTGGCCGAGGAAGCTTTTTTGCGAACTGATCGGCATGTGTTCGCCGAACAATGCGCTGGTAGCCAGTGTTTCGGCGATGTCGCCCTGTTCTGTCGCGGTGCCGTGACCGTTCACGTAGCCGATGTCCGAAGGCTGAAGCCCGGCGTCTTCGAGGGCGAGTTCCATGGCCCGACGCATGGTGAGTTGCTCCGGTCGCGTGGTGTGTTGGCCGTCGGCGTTGCTGCCGAAACCGACGAGTTCAGCATGAATGCGTGCACCGCGTGCCAAGGCATGTTCCAGCTCTTCCAGCACCAGCATGCCGCCGCCTTCACCGATCACCAGGCCGTCGCGACCCTTGTCATAAGGACGCGGGGTGGTTTGCGGGGCGTCGTTTTTCAGGCTGGTGGCGTAGAGCGCGTCGAAGACCATCGCTTCGGTCGGGCACAGCTCTTCGGCGCCGCCCGCCAGCATCAGCGGCAGGCGGCCGAACTTGATCGACTCGTAGGCGTAACCGATGCCCTGGCTACCGCTGGTGCAGGCGCTCGACGTCGGGATCAACCGACCGGTGAGGCCGAAGAAGATGCTGATGTTGGCAGCCGTGGTGTGCGGCATCATCCGCACGTAGGAGTTGGCGTTCAGGCCTTCGGCCACCGAGTTGAGCAGCATGTTGCCGAACGCCTTGATCTCGTCGGTGCTGCCGGTAGATGAGCCGCAAGCGACGCCCATGCGCCCGTCCTTGATCGACTCGTCGCCCAGTAACCCGGCATCGGCCAGCGCTTGCTCGGCAGCGCCCACAGCAAGCCGCGACACACGGCCCATGCTGCGCAGTTGCTTGCGGGTCCAGTGGCTCGGGACTTTGAAGTCATCGATGGGGCCGGCCAGGCGTGTATTGAGTTCGGTAAAGCGATCCCATTCGTCCATGCGCCGGATGCCGCTGCGGTTGGCCGCGAAGTTGCCGGCGATGGTTGCCCAGTCGCTGCCCAGTGAGGTGATGCCGGCCATGCCGGTGACGACAACGCGCTTCATCAGCACAGGCCTCCATTGACGGCCAGAACCTGCCGGGTGATGTACGACGCTTCCGCCGACATCAGGAAATTCACCGCGCCGGCCACCTCTTCAGGGGTGCCCATGCGTTGTGCGGGGATCATTTTCATCAGTTCTTCCACGGGCACGTTTTCATCGAGCATGGCGGTGTCGATCAGGCCGGGTGCGACGCAGTTGACGGTGATTTTACGTTTGCCCAATTCAATCGCCAGCGCCTTGGCCGCACCGATCAGACCGGCCTTGGAGGCACTGTAGTTGACCTGGCCACGATTGCCGATCAACCCCGACACCGAAGTGATGCAGACAATCCGCCCGGCAGCGCGACGACGAATCATCGGCATCATTACCGGGTGCAGCACGTTGTAGAAACCATCGAGGTTGGTGCGCATCACCACGTCCCAATCATCCTCGCTCAGCGCCGGAAAAGCACCGTCACGGGTCAGGCCGGCATTGAGCACCACGCCGTAATAGGCGCCGTGGGTGTCTACGTCGGCTTCGAGAATGGCTTTGCAGCTGGCGCGGTCGGAGACGTCAAATTGCAGGACACGCGCGTTGCGGCCCAAGGCTTCGATTTCGGCTTTGACGGCAATAGCGTCCGTCAGACCGCTGCGGCAATGCAGCACGATGTCATGCCCGGCCTGGGCCAGACGCAAAGCGATGGCGCGGCCGATGCCGCGGCTGGAACCGGTGACCAGTACGGATTCAGTCATGACTGGACTCCTTGGGGTTCATGAAGATATTGAGCGGCCTGAGGCGGACGAAACACGTTCAGGCGTGCGGTGGCGTGGATGCCGGGGGCGTTGATATGGCATTCGAACACGCCCATGCCGTTGTCGTCTTCCAGTGACCGAATGCCATGGATGGTCAGTTCGGTGTCGACCGGGAAGTGCTCGACGTTGCATTCGAATTTGCGGCTGCCGAGCAGAAAGCCCAACTCCACCTCATCGCCGCGCTGGCGCGCATGGCAACCGGCGTAGGCGGCGACACTCTGGGCCATTATTTCAATGCCGACCCAGGCCGGCAGGCTGCCGTCGGGACGGTTGAACAGACCGCCGGGCCTGACGGTCATGCGGGTGTGAATCTGCTCCTCGTCGAATGCAAGGATCTGCTCGATGAGGATCATGTCGCCAGCGTGTGGCAGCAACTCGGCGAGCGGCCAGTCAATCATGGTGCGTCTCCGATAATCAGGCTGACGTTGTTGCCACCGAAGGCAAAGGAATTGCTCATCAAATAGCGAGGTGCAATGGACGTCAGGCGATCGGCCGGGGTCACCCAATGCAAGGCGGGCAACAGCGGGTCGGGCTGGCCGTCCCAGACGTGGGGCGCCAGGCTGTGGTCGAGGTTGTCCGGGCCGAGGCTCAGCCAGCAGAACGCGGCTTCCAGGGCACCGGCGGCGCCGAGGGTGTGACCGGTCATCGGCTTGGTCGACGAGCAGGGCACGCCTTGCGGGAACAGCGCGGCCACGGCAAGGCTTTCCATGGCGTCGTTGTGCTGGGTCGCGGTGCCGTGCAAGTTCAGGTAATGGATTTGCTGCGGTTGCAGGTTTGCGCGGCTCAGGGCTTTGCTCATGGCTTGCAGCGCGCCACGACCGGTCGGCTCTGGCGCCGAGATGTGGTGGGCATCGGAACTGGCGCCGCTGCCGAGCAGGGCGATGGCGTGGTCATCGCCAGCGGTTTTGCTCATCAAAAACAACGCGGCCGCCTCGCCAATGTTGATGCCGTTGCGGTTGACCGAAAACGGATTGCAGCGCTGCGCGGACACCGCTTCCAGGGCCGAAAAACCGTTAAGGGTCAGTTTGCACAAGCTGTCGACGCCGCCGCATAACACCGCGTCGCACAGGCCCAGATCCAATAGACGCTGGGCACTCATCAGCGCCCGTGCGCTGGAGGTACAGGCGGTGGAAATCACATAGGCCGGGCCACTCAATTGCAGCCAGTCGGCAAGGAAGCTGGCGGGCGCGCCGAGTTCTTGCTGCTGATAGTCGTAGTCAGCGGGAAATTCGTCTTCGCGGATGTAATGGGCCAACCCACGGCTGGCCTCATCGATGCCCGAGGTGCTGGTGCCCAGGATCACGCCGATGCGATCGCGGCCGTAGGTCTGGATCGCCTGATCGATCTCTTCGCGAATTTGCAGCGCGGCTTCCAGCAACAATTGGTTGTTGCGGGTGTTTTGCTTTTTCAGCTCAGCGGGGATCGGTGCCAAATCGCCGCTGACCGCCGCCACCGGCAACGAGCGCTCTGGCACCCAGCCGGTTTCGACGCGCAGGCCTGAGCCGTCACCGGCAAACAGATTGCGCGCGACTTCTTGCTTGCCACGGCCCAAGGCGCAGATCACCCCGAGGGCATTCAGATAGGCCGTCATGGTGCCTCCCCGCTCAGCGGCGTGACTTCATACCGGGGCCCCTTGGGCAGGTTCAACTCAAAGGTCATGGGTTGTGAATAAAGGACATCCCAGTGTGTTGGCAGGGACCGTTGCCTGCCGTGTTGCCAGGCGGTGGGGTAGTTGCCCGACAGCTCATCTTTGGGGGTCAGGGCAAACAGTAACGCGGCGAACAACTCCCGGGCTTCCGGGTTGGGCGGCAACAGACCGTCGGCCTGCCACTTTCCATCGGTCAATATCTGCCGCGCCTGCGGAATGCCCAGCAAATCCATCATCGACCAGCGAAGCCCCGCTTCTTCATGCTGGATCACCAAAACCCAGTCCTGACGTTGCGCGGCTTCCAGGCGCTGGATGTGCAATTGCAGCGGCAACGACAGCTTCGGGATGTGCTCGGGCAGCGGTGCCTGGCTGGCGCAAGCACTCAGCAACAGCAGGCAGCCCAGGAGCAGAAAACGGATCATCAGGCATTACCTTCAAAGGATGTGCGCCGCACACTAGCGGTCCTGTCATTCATGTGACATCTCTTGCGCAGAGTTCTGACAACACCCGCAGCCGGCGCTTGGGTTCACTGACGAACGGGTTGCGTTCGTCCCAGGCATAACCGGCGAGAATCGCGCTGATCATGCGGCGGATGTCCGGTGAGCTGCCTGGATGGTAGATCACATCCTGGAACGTCCCGGCGTACCAGCCTTCGACGTAGCAGCGGAAAGTGTCGACGCCGCGCTTGAGTGGTTCGGCGAACTCGATTTGCCAGTCGACGCGTTCACCTTGCAGTTGGCGATGCAGAACCCCGGCGGCCATGCTCGCCGAGCGCATGGCGATGGTTACCCCGGAAGAGAACACCGGGTCGAGGAATTCCGCTGCGTTGCCGAGTAGCGCAAAGCTGGGGCCGTGCAGGGTTTTGACGTTGGCCGAGTAACCGCCGATGGTGCGCGCAGGCGTATCCCATCGCGCATGTTCAAGCACGCCGGCCAGGCTCGGCGTTTCAGCGATGAACCCGCGCAGGCATTCATCCAGATCCTCCATGCGGCCTTCGAAATGTTCGGCGGCGGCCACTACCCCCACCGAGCAACGGCCATTGCTGAACGGGATGGTCCAGAACCAGATGTCGCGATGGATCGGGTGGGTGGTAATGAGGATTTTTTCCCGCTCGAAGGTCGGGCTGTCGATGTTGTCTTCGATGTGGGTAAACACGGCCTGACGCACCGGGAAATTGGAAGGCGCTTCAAGGTCCAGCAGGCGTGGAAGCACACGGCCGTAACCGCTGGCATCGAGCACGAAATCGGCTTCGATGCGGTACTCGCTGCCGTCCTCGCGGCGCACGTCGAGCTGCGGTTTTGGCAAACTGAAATCCACGCTGACGATGGCTTCGCCGTAACGAACGTCCACGCCTTGCAGTGCGGCCTGGTCGGCCAGCAGCTTGTCGAAATCGGCGCGCTGGACCTGGAACGTGGTCGGTTTGCCGTGGCTGAACGTATCGCCGAAATCAAAGGCGCTGTACTGCTCGCCCCAGGCGAACGCGGCTCCGTTCTTGACCTGGAATCCCGCAGCGTTCACGGCATCGAGCATGCCGGCTTCTTCAACGAAATCCAGGCAATGCGACAACAGACTTTCGCCGATGGAAAACCGGGGAAAGTGTTGACGCTCGATCATCAGCACATCGTGACCGTTGCGCTTGAGCAGCGCGGCCGCGATCGCCCCTGAGGGGCCCGCGCCGATGACGACGACTTGTCGACGTTCCATTTCAACTGTTGGCACGGGGGCTCCTTGCCGGGGCGGCGATATTCAAAAGGGGGCTATGCAGGCCGGCGAGTGCCGGCAGCAGGGTCGCGATCAGACCCATCACCATCAACGCAAAGTACAGCGCCGGGCTGATGAGCTGTTGTTGCAGCAGCAGATTGAGAAAGACGATCTCGCTCAAACCGCGAATATTCAGCAGCAGGCTTTCCCGCCAGCGGCTGGCACCCTCAAAGGAGGCGCCGGCCCAACGGAGTCCCAGCCAGTTGCCCAGCAGCTTGCTGGCAATCGGCAACAGCAACAGTGCCGCCAATTGGACCCAGCCGAGGCTGGCCATGGCCGCGTGAACGTTAATCTGCACGATGCCGAACGTGAGGATCAGCGGAATAGCGATCCATGTTTGCAGGCGGCTCATCCAGATCGCGGGGACGGGCAACACCAACGGTACTTTCAGCATGGCCATGCACAGCAGATAGCCAATGCCGAAAATCAGCGCATTGAGTTTGAAGTGCTCGGCGACCACCAGCAGCGCAAAGAAGCCGCCGCTGTGCAGCAATGGCTGACGCAAACCAATCAGACGCAGCAGCAACGGCAGGCAAGCGCCGGCCAGCGGCAGCAGCAGGCTGCTGACGTGCAGACTGCCTTGGGCAAAACCGAACAACGTCCAGCAGGTCAGGTCGATGAGGATCGCGGTCTGCACTAGACGCCGGGTGGCCGTGGGCGGGTAGTTGATGTGCCGCAGGTACAGGTACAACACCGGGATCGCGGTGATGGCGAACACCAGCCCCACTGCCAATGAACTGATCCACGGTTGCGCCGGCAGCAGCCATGCCGCCGTCGCCAGCCCGCCAGCGAACGGAATGGCAAAACTCGGCAGGGCAATTTTCAGGCTCTGGCGATCCAGCCGCAGATCGATCACGTCGCTGAGAATGTTCCCCAGCAGCAAGGCAAAGCTCAGGCTGTAGAGATTCTTCAGCCATGCCGGCGAGATCAGTTCGGCGCCGCTGAGCTGCCAACCGGGTTCGATCCACAAATACATCAGCAATGGCAGGCCGAAGGTGGCCAGCAGCAACTGGCTGACGATTGGAATCAGCCCGAAACGGCGACCCACACGCGTCGCCACGGCAAACATCACGAGGGCCATCAGCCAAAACAGGACGATCATCATGCTGCCGGCTCCGCAACCGCAACGTCGTGGGCCTGGCGACCGGCCCACGGCGCCAGGATGAAGCTGAACGCCAGGCCAAGGCTCACCGCCAGCCCGAAGTTGCTCACCGCCGGTGTGCTGGACACCGCGAGCAGACCGAACGACAGCCATGTGGTCAGCGCCGCCAGCAAGGTGCCCAGCAGGCTCACCGCTGCGCCACCGACCTGTTCACGCATGAGGATTGCGTAATCGACGCTGATCGCCGTCACCAGCAACAGGCCGAACAGGCTGAACAGTGTCAACGGTTGCCCCAACCAGCCGAGGCTGGCCAGGCTGCACAGCGCGGCCAGCAACGGCAGCGCGACGATTCGCAGGGCGCCGCCGAGACCAAAGGGCAGAATCAATACCAGCACGATCAACACGCAGGAAGCGAGCTTGAGTTCCGCGGCGCTGATCTGGGTCGCCGCAAACACGTCGTTCAATTCACCGAGACGATCGACCAGTTCGACCCCCGGCAAGTCCAGCGCCTGCACGCGCAGCAGCGCCGGGTTGTTCAGGCCTTGCAAGCTGACCATCGCCGCCACATCACCGTCATCGGTCACGCCCAGCCACAGTGGGCGGTAGGGCTCGGCCAGCGGCCCGGTCAGCGCAGCGTCGATGTCTTCGGTGGGCAATGCCTGAAGTGTTGTCAGCTCTTCTTGCAGTGCTTGCACCGGTACGCCGATGTCGAGCAGTGGTTGCCAGTATTGCGGCAACCGGGTCAACGCCTCACGCACTTGCAGCTGGTCACTTGGCTGGCTGACCAGTTGATTCAGTGACAGGTAGCCCTTGAGTTTTTCCAGGCTGACCAACTGATCCAGGCGCTCGCTCAACGCCGTTTGGCGTTCCAGCAGCTCCTGCTGATTGGCACCGCGCACCAGGAAAAACTGGCTGGTTGGTTGAAAACCGGTGATCCGCGCAATGGTCCGGGCTTCGTCAGTCATTTGCTGCGGTGCACCGATCCACTGGCGGATGTCATTGCGGCTTTCGAGTTGCACCAGGCCACCCACGCAGAAGGCAATCAGCAGGGCCAGCAACACGGGTGTGCTGGCATGTTTGAGTAGCGCTTCACGCAGGTTCAGCAAAAATTCACAGACCCGTAGCGGCCATTGCGCCGGACGGATATCCGCGCCCTTGAGCAGCGCCGGAAGCAGGCAGACGGCGGACAGGTAAGCACCAAGCAGGCCGGCGGCGGAAAACACGGCGATCTGGGTCAGGGCCGGAAATGGCGTCCAGGCCAACGCGAGGTAGCCGATGCAACTGGTGATCAGGCTCAATGTCAGGCCCGGCAGCGTCAGGCGCAATGCAGGCCAACTGTGCCAGGGTTTCAGGCTCCAGCTTTTCGACAGGTAATGCAGCGGGTAGTCGACGGCTACGCCGATCAGGCTG
Source organism: Pseudomonas sp. S2_F03 (assembly GCF_054668335.1). NCBI lineage: Bacteria > Pseudomonadati > Pseudomonadota > Gammaproteobacteria > Pseudomonadales > Pseudomonadaceae > Pseudomonas > Pseudomonas sp. S2_F03. The sequence continues at coordinate 3,447,585 of NZ_CP162759.1, forward strand.
GAGCCGAGTACCAACGTCATCACATGCATATGGCCAAACAGCGCCACGCAAGCCACCGCGCCAAACAGCATGCCCACCACGACCGGCACGAACGCCAGCAACACCCGCCAACGCCGGAAGGCCAGTAACAGCAGCAACAGAATGCCGAGCGTGGCGCCGCCACCGACCCAGGTCATCTCGCGGGAGGCTTGTTGCTGACCGTTGGCGGCGTAGAGCAATCCGCTGGCGGCCAGCAGTTGCACGTCAGCCTGAGCCGCCTGTTCGCGGCTGTGTTTGAGAAGGTCTGCCACTTGCAACGGCAGGTTCATGTCAAACGCATTGCCTGTGGCTTTTGCCCGCAGCAACACCCAGCTCATGCCGTCGGCATCGGCGATCAAGGCGCCACTGCCGATGTCCAGTTGCACGGTGCCGCGTTGCGGCTGGCTGTTCTGGATGCGCCCGGTGAGGCCCAGCCAGTCATCCTGGCTCGGCACCAGGCTGAAACCGGTGAACGGGTCGAACAATGCTTGTACCCGCTGCTGGATGAAGGTGTCGGGGTGCTCAACCAGTTGCTTGCGATCCGCCTCGGACAGCATCGCCAATCGGCCTTTGAGCAGTTGTGTACGCAGGGCGGGCAAGTCGGCCTGCAACGTCCACTGGACCTTCTCGAACAATCCGCTGGCCTGCCATTGCTCACCCAGTTTCTGCGCCATGGCGATGGCGTGTCCGCGATCCTTGTGGCCGACCAGCATCAGCATTTCGCGGTTCAGCGGTTCTTGCATGCGTTGTTCGGCGCGCAGTTCCAGTGCGTCCGGCGCCGTGCCCGGCACCAGGTCCATCAGGTTGGCCGACAGGGGCGCGCCGCCACGCCATTGCCAGCCGGCGAGCGCGAGCACTGCCAGCAGCAGGATCAGGAACAGCCATGGCAGTCTGCGTTCACTCGGCAAAGTCATGTTGCTCCGCGGTACTCAACGGTTCGGCGCTGGTGGTGTCCTGCATGCGCAATAGCGTGCTGTCGCCCTGGGTTTCCATCAGTTCGATGCTGTGCACCAATTCTCCGCCGGTGATGTTGATCTGGTTGAACACCTGCTTGAGCAGCAATGAGCGTGGGGTCAATGTCAGTGTCCAGTTCTGTGCCTCGCCACTCAGGGACAGCTCGAAATCCCGTTGCAGACCGCTGCTGTCGCCTTGCAGGACGGCGAGGAACAAGCGGTTTTGCTCGGCGCCGGCGCTTTTGCCCGGCAGCATTTGCCAACCGTTGGCGTCTCGCCGGGCTATGCCCTTGGTGGTGATGCGGTAATCCTGCTGCAACGGCGTTTTCAACAACCACAACAGGCCATTGTTTTTCGCGAGTACGAAGGTGCCCTTGCTGGTCAGCGGCTGGGGCAGGGCGCGCAGGTGTTTCTCCTGGATGAACTGGCCGTGGATCACATCGGGCCTGGCCAGTTGATCGCTGAGTTGTTGCAGGTCGAAAGCCTGCGCCCACGAAGAAAAGCCAAGCACCACCACAAACATGTAGCAGCTGCCGAGCCCGCGAGGCTGCGTCCGGCGGCGAAGCCGTCGCAAAACCTGAGCATTCGGTGCATCAAGCGAAACGCCAGGCGTCTGCTGCGCAGCCGGACGCAGGCTTCGCCAGCTGCTACAGGTCGAACGCAGGCTGCTACAGAGGGTCTTCAGCAGGTTCATGCGAGCATCCTTTCGACGGCGTCGATGAAAACCTTCGGCGAGGCCAATTGCATTTCGCGGCTGGCCATGTCGACGGCGACTTGCACGGAGCTGGCGCGGGTCAGGCGTTCGCCGGTGTCCAGGTCACTGATCAGGTAATTGATCTTCAACCGGTTCTCCCACTCCACCAGATTCGCCCGCACGTTCAGCTTCTGCCCGAACACCGCGCCGCGCACGTAGCGCAGTTGCAAGTCGATGACCGGCCAGGCGTAACCCGACTCGGACATCGCCGTGTAGTTGTGGCCGATCTTGTCCAGCAGTGCGCAGCGGGCCACTTCCAGGTATTTGACGTAATGGCCGTGCCAGACCACCTGCATGGTGTCGACGTCAAAGAACGGCACGAGGATTTCCGTATCGGTGTGAAGCACTCCCTTGCTACGCATGCAGCCTCCAGTGTTGCTCGGCGATTCGTTTCAGGCACAGGCGCAATTCGCCTTCCAGGGCGCGATCTTCGATGACCGGCGGGAAGTCTTTGGCCAGCTCGAAGTGCATGGCGGCAAGGGCCGGCGGCAACGGGCGCGCGTCTTCAGCCTTGCTGCGCAGCCAGACGCCCTGATTGGCGGCAAGCAGGGTCGCCGCGGCGACCTGTTCGGTCAGCTCCAGCACGCGAATCGCATCGCGGGCGGCGATGGTGCCCATGCTTACCTTGTCCTGGTTGTGGCACTCGGTGGAGCGCGAAAAGACGCTGGCCGGCATCGTATTTTTCAGCGCTTCGGCCGTCCAGGCGCTGGTGCCAATCTGCACGGCTTTGAAGCCGTGGTTGAGCATCGCCCGATCTGCGCTGGCGCCGGACAGATTGCTCGGCAAGCCATGGTTGTATCGCTCATCCACCAGCAGCGCGAGTTGGCGATCCAGCAGGTCGGCGACGTTGGCCACCAGGTTCTTCAGGCTGTCCATGGCGAACGCGATGTGGCCGCCGTAGAAGTGACCGCCGTGCAGCACGCGCTCGGCTTCGGCGTCGATGATCGGGTTGTCGTTGGCGCTGTTGAGTTCGATTTCGATGAACGAACGCAGCCAGTTCAGGCTGTCGGCCAATACGCCGAGGACGTGGGGGGCGCAACGCAGCGAGTAGCGATCCTGCAGGCGGTGCAGCGGTGCGGTCGGCGCGTCGATCGCCAGATCCTTGCGCAGCCACGCGGCAACTTGCATCTGCCCCGGGTGCGGTTTGGTGGCGAACAGGCGCTCGTCAAAGTGTTCCGGGTTGCCCTGCAAGGCGACGACGTTCAGCGCGGTGATGCGCGTCGCCAGTTGCAGCAGGTAGTCGGCGCGGGCGAAGGCCAGGCAGGCAAGGCCGGTCATCACGGCGGTGCCGTTCATCAGCGCCAGGGCTTCCTTGGGGCGCAAGACCAGTGGCTGCCAGCCGAGTTCGCGGTGGACGTCGGCCGCCTGTCGGCGTTCGCCACGGAACATCACTTCGCGCTCGCCCGACAGGGTCGCAGCCACATAGGACAACGGCGTCAGATCACCGCTGGCACCCACCGAGCCTTCCTCCGGGATCAGCGGCAGAATGTCGTGTTCGAGGAACGCTTGCAGGCGTTCCAGCAGCTCAACGCGAACCCCGGATACGCCGTGGCACAGTGACTGCAAACGCGCGGCGAGCACTGCGCGGGTAGCCTGTTCGTCGAGCAATTTGCCCAGGCCACAGCCGTGGAAGGTATACAGATGACGGGGCAACGCCTCGACGTGATGCAGCGGCACCGCGACTACGCAGGAGTCGCCATAACCGGTGGTCACGCCATAGATCACACCTTCCTTGTCCAGCAGGGAGTCGAGGAATCGCGCGCCCTTGGCAATACGCTCGCGGTACGCGGGATCGCCCTGCAACTGCGTCGGCACCTGACGATTGGCCAGGGCCAGCACGTCTTCGATGCGCAAAGGGAGTTCGCCGAAGGTTACCGGCTCATGCATTGGCGTCGTCATCGCTCTTCCAGAAAGGGTAAAAGTTGAACCATTGTTGGGGCGCTTCAAGGCAATAGTGACCCAGGCGCGCGGCGTAGCGGGATGCCCACTGATGAATGACCTGCTCGCGGTCGCTGCGTTTCCACGTCACGGCCTCGGCGAAGGGTTCGAGGGTCACTCGATACTGGCCTGCCGGTTTCTTCAGGCACATCAACAGATTGATCGGGCACTTCAGCAAACCGGCCAGCAGCCATGGACCTTGAGGGAATGCTGCCTGATGGCCGAGAAAGTCCACGGTCACTGTGCGTGCGCCGTGCAGCGGCACGCGGTCGCCGGCAATCGCCAGCCATTCACCGCGCTCAAGGCGTTCGTGCAGTTGCAGCATGATCACCGGGTCCAGCTCGCTGACCTGGATCAGCCGCAGATTGGTCGCGCCGGCCTCGCCCAGCAAGCGGTTGAACTGCTCGGCGTGCTTGGTGTGTACGAGGACGTTCATCGTGACTTTTTCGCCGATTTCCGCCAGTGCGCGGCAGACCTCGAGATTGCCCAGATGCGCGCCCACCAGCATTTGCCCGCGGCTGCCACGCAGTTGATTGCGCAGCAGTGCCGGGTCGATGATTTCGATCTGGTCGATGCTCAGCTTGCCATTCCATACGTCGAGCTTGTCGAGCATGGAGTCGGCGAACGCCATGAACTGACCGAACACGCGCCAATGCGTGGGGCGCAATTCGTTGCGCGCGCTCCAGTCGGCGAGCCGTTGCTGGTACTGCCAGGCGCTGTGGCGGGCACTGCGGCCGAACAGGAAAAAGTACAGGACGATGCCGTACAAGACCGGACTCAACAGGCGTCGACCCAGTACTTTGGCACCGAACGCGGTGAGCTTCATCAGCCAGAAGCTGCCGCGCTCCTGGCGGTCGGCCCAGTGTTTCTTGTCTACGTTGCTGCTCATGCTCGCCACCGTCGCCAGAGGATCACCGGGGCCCGCAGCAACATGCCGAAGAACAGCCGGGTGTGCATGCTGGAAATCAGCACATTGTCGTGAAACAGGCGGAAATGCGAGACGCCGTCCAACGGGTAGTGAACCCTGGTCGGCAACCACTGCATCGGCACGTTGCGCCAGGCCAGGCGCACAAGGATGTCCGAGTCGAAGTCCATGCGCTTGCCTATCTTCGCCGAGTCGATCAGTGCCAGGATGGGCGGCAATGGGTAGACGCGAAAGCCGCACATGGAATCGCGAATCTGCAAGGACAGCGTGTTGATCCAGACCATGACGTGCGTCAGGTAGCGGGCATACAGGCGGCCCTTGGGTACGCTGGCGTCATATTGTGGGTAGCCGCAGATCACCGCGCTCGGCTCGGCGCGTGATTTTTTGATGAACAGCGGCACGTCTTGCAGGTCGTGCTGGCCGTCGGCGTCCACTTGTAACGCATGGCTGAAGCCCAGGCGTGACGCTTCACGCAAGCCGGTCATGACCGCACCACCCTTGCCCTGGTTGGCGGCCAGGCGGATCAGGTAAACCATTTCGCGCTGGGCCAGTCGATCGAGCACCCTGGCGCACGCCGGACTGCTGGCGTCGTCCACCAGAATGCACGGCAGGTTGCTGGCAATCAGCGCCTCGACCACCGTGCCGATCGCGGTTTCATGGTTGTAGACCGGGACGATTGCGCAGGGGTTATGCATCGCTGGCCGCCTCCAGCAGAATCCGCCCACTGGAGCAGGTGGCGGTCTCGTTGCGATAGGCGAAATACAGTTTGCTGCGCTCTGGGTCAAAGCGCAGGTGCAACTGGATTTCGTCGCCCGGGCGCACCAGTTGCTGGAACTTCAGCACTTCCATGCCGGCGAATTTTGCTGGCAGGTCCATCAATTGTTGACCCAGGCTCAGCGCCCAATCCACCTGCACCACACCGGGCAATACCGGGGTTTGCGGGAAGTGGCCGCTGAAGTAAGCGAGGTCTGGCGGGACTGCGAGTTGCAGGCTCCATTCGCCCTCGACTTCGACCTGTTCGAGCACTTCGGGTGCTTTGACCCGAGGTGCCAGCAACAGGGCCTCGACGTCGGCCTGCGGCAGTTTGCCTTGAGCATTCAGTGGCAACTGTCGCAGCAATCGCCAGCGCCGGGGCAGGGCGAGGGCTTCGCAATGCTGGCTCAGGTGCTGACGCAGTGCTTCTGTAAGGGTGCGCCGACCCTGATTGCGCAAGGTATGCAGCCCTGATTCGCTGAGCACCAGCAGTGCACCCAGTGAGGCGCGGTTTTCCTGGACCACACCGAGGCGCGCCTCCGCGACCCACTCATGCGCCATCAGCGCTTTTTCCAGCATGGGCAGCGAGATGCGTTTTTCTTCCAGTTTGACGATCCGGTCCAGGCGTCCCAGCAATTCGAAACGGCCATTGGCTGCGATTCGCGCCGCATCAGCGGTGTGTTCGATGTGGCCGACCGGCAAGTAGGGAGATTTGATCAACAGCGCGCCGTCGCTGTCCTGGCTCAACTCGACACCGGCGAACGGCTGCCAGAGATCGCTGCCCTGACGCCAGGCGATGCCGCCGGTTTCTGAACTGCCGAGGATTTCTGTCGGCCATTGGCGCAAGCGTTGGTGCAGGCTTTGCGCGGCCTCGGCGGGCAAGGCGCCGCCCGAGGAAAACACCCGGCGCACAGCGCTCAAGGCAGGCCAGTCGAGGTTATCGCCCATGCGCTTGAGCAGCGCCGGACTGGCGACCCAGGCGAACACCGGGTGTTCGCGACTGGTGCGCTGCAGGTCTTCCGGGAACGCCAATTGCTTGCGCACGAACGGCCGCCCGGCGCACAGCGGCCACAGCACGCGGAACAGCAAGCCATAGATGTGTTGGGTGGCGACGCTGCCAACAATGCAAGCCTGACCCAGATCAGCGCCCCAGAGTTGCTCCAGTGCCTGAACTTCATTGGCCATTTGCCGCAGGGTTTTGTCGATGCGCTTGGGGTCGCCACTGGAGCCAGACGTGCAAAGGCTCAGTTGGCAAGTGTCCAGATCCAGTGCAGCGGCAGTGAGAGGCGGATGGCGGTAATCGCTCAGGTGCGCATCATCGGCCAGATCAGTCAGCCACAGATCGACTTCACTGGACCAGCGTTGGCGGGTCTGGAGTTGTAGATCGGCCGGCAGTAGCACGCTGACGCCGGCACGCCAGGCACCGAGCAGGGCAATGGCGAGGTCGGCGGCGTCTTCAAGGTGCACGGCGATGCGCTGCACGTTTTGCGCTTGCAGGCCGGCCGCCAGGCGCAGGGCCTGTTCGCACAGTTGTGCGTGATTCAGCGCCGGTTCGGCTGTGACGGCACGCTCCGGCTGAGCCTTGAGCAACAGTTGCTCAAGTGTTATCCAATTCATCAGTGGCCTCGTACCCGTTGTCGTATCAGCCATTCAATGGCAAACAGCAGGCCCATCAACCCGTAGGAAATCAGGCCGGTGTACAACATCCACCAGCTCAGCGGCGCCCAAAGAGTCAGGGCAGCGGTGAGCAATCCGTTAAAGACGAAAAACACACACCAGACGATCGTCACCTGGCGGGTATAAATAATGGCCCTGGCCGGCAGGTGCGGTTCACGCAGACGCGCCAGACGCTCGACCATCGGCGGGCCGAACCAGAGGCTCAAACCAAACAACCCAAGCATGAACACGCTGATCAGCACCGGGTACCAGCGCAGCAACAGCGGACTGTCGAACAGGGCCAGCAACAGGCAAAAAACCATTGCGGTGATCGCCATCCACAGGCTGCCGGGACGGCGTGCACCGAGCAGCGCTCGCGCCAGCCACAGGCTGCCGAGCAACAGGCCGAACTGCCACGGAGCAAAATGTTCCATGCCGAAATACACCGCGAAGGGGTACAACAGGCCTGCGAGCAGCAGGCCAAGGCCGACCAGTCGGCTCATGCGGCAGGTTGAACCAGGCGATAGACGGCCTCGACCACGTCGCTGACGGTACGCACCGATTTGAACTCTTCGGCGGCGATTTTTTTGCCGGTCTGGCGCTTGATGTGATCGATCAGGTCGACGGCGTCGATGCTGTCGATTTCCAGATCCTGATACAGGTTCGATTCCAGGCTCACGCGCGCAGGGTCCAGCTCGAAGAGCTCGACCAAAGCATCGCGCAGAGTGTTGAAAATGTCGTCACGAGTTTGCATGGTCCGGTCTCAAGCTGCCTGTTTTGCAGTGACGAACGCCGCGAGGCTCGCCACGTTAGTGAAGTGATCACGGGTGTCTTTGGCGTCGGCGTCGATTTTGATGCCGTATTTTTTCTGGATGGCCAGACCGAGCTCCAGTGCGTCCACCGAATCCAGACCCAGGCCTTCGCCGAACAGTGCCTGATGGCTGTCGATATCTTCGGCACTGATGTCTTCGAGGCCGAGGGCATCGATGATCAGTTCTTTGATGTCACGGTGCAGATCGCTCATCTTCGGCGAGCTCCTTGATAAAGTAAGTATGCAAATAATCGTTGAGCTTGCGCGATGCCTGAGGTGCAGGGCCTAGCGCTGCGAAAGCTTGTGGGTCTATATCGGCCCCGACACGGAAACTGAAGTGCACGCGGCGTTTCGGGATCCGATACCAGGGCTCGGCCTTGGTTAACGTCGTAGGGCTGACCTTGATGATCACAGGGGTGAGGATTTTCGCACCGCGCAAGGCGATTGCCGCGGCCCCCCGATGAAAGGCCGGTGCCTCGCCAGGCTGGGTGCGCGTGCCTTCGGGAAAGATGATCAAGGTCTGGCCGTCTTTCAACGCGTTGGCAGCGGCGTCGAGCATGTCCATGCTGCCGTCGTTGCTGATGTATTCGGTGCGCCGTAGCGGGCTGCGGGTAAAGGGATTCTCCCAAAGGCTTTGTTTCACGACGCAATTGGCGTGACGCACCAAGCCGATCAGAAACACGACATCAATCAGCGAGGGGTGATTGGCAATGATCATTTGCCCGGGGCGGCCCAGTTTTTCCGCGCCCTGGATGTCGTAGGTCAGGACGCCGGTGCGGGCCATGAACCGGACAAATAACCAGAAGCAGCGACTGACGGTCTGTCGCGCGCGCAGCCGATGGGTCCGCGCATCACCGGGAAAGCAATTGAGCAACGGAAAAACCACCAGTCGCAGGCACAGGCCACCCAACCCGAACAGGGTGAAGCTTGCGGCAGTGGCCAGCAGGCGCCAGTAATAGGCGTCGCGGTTTTTTTCCGTTACGGAGTGCGATGCCAGGTCCATACACGATTCTTCCAGGCATGTTGGCAGGTGGTTTGCTGGCCGAGCAGGGTGCGAACCAGATTCAGGGCATGGGGCCAGTGGGCGTTGGACAACTCATCCGTCGCGCTGTTCAGCATCAGCTGCCAGTCGGTACCGGGTGTCAGTAACAGACCGACGGCATACGGAAACGGGACATCGTCGATCCATGTCTCATAGGCATTGGGCGGTTGTTCTTCGGCGATAATCAACAGGACGGCAGGCGCGCCTTCGTCCAGCATTGCAGCGGCCTCCAGCATGCCGTGTTCCAGCCCGTCACCGGCGGCGGCGAGGGCGGTCATTTCGCTGGTTTCGCCGCGCATGATCGACCAAAGCCCAATGACGGCGTTGTGCACGGACAAACTGAATTGAGTCGGCGACAGCGGTTGGTCGGCGGCCAGATCGCTGAGGATTTCAAACGTGCGCGGGGTTTCGCCATGTCGGGAAACAAACACCAACGGCAAGTCCTGGCGACCCTCAGCCAAGGGCCAGCCGACACTGAATGCCATGCGCGCCAATCGGCTGAGTCGTCGGCGCTGCATGGCGGGCAGAAAAAGACACGTCGGGTGCGACATCGCTGCTCGCAAGCACCACCGGTTGTCGGCTCCATGCCTGCCATTCGTCCACGCTTTCGAGCCCCGGAGCCCATGCGCGCCATTGGGCGATGTTGAAATTAATCACAGACATACATCCCGCCCTGCAGGGCTTCGTTGACGCGGTGAGCCGCAAAAACAGCGGCAGACCTTACGTGACGCGTAGCGCCGAGTGGCGCGCATTATCCCGGTGCTACGGGCGCGTAGCAAATACTGGTTACATTTTGCGCAATGAATGTACCGTCCGGTTCGCTAAAAGCTATCGTTTCGCCATTATCCATGGCTGGATGTTCATGTCTGTCGGCCTTTTGCCCGGAGTAACGGTGAGATTGCGGCTTTTCAATTGGGATATTGGAGCTGACCGTGTAGTCCTTGCGCCAAAGCGGTAGCTAAGCAATGCCGTGGACTACTACACTCGGTCATTCCTGGATACACGGAGGTTTTGACATGCGGCGCGTGGTGTTTAATCAAAAAGGTGGCGTGGGCAAGTCCAGCATTGCCTGCAATCTGGCGGCGGTCAGCGCCAGCGAGGGCTATCGCACCCTATTGGTGGATCTCGATGCCCAGGCCAACTCCACTCAGTACCTGACGGGGCTCACCGGTAATGACATCCCGATGGGCATTGCCGATTTCTTCAAGCAAACCCTTTCCTCCGGTCCGTTTTCGAAGAAAAACCAGGTCGATATCTACGAAACACCGTTCGACAACCTGCACGTGGTCACCGCCACTGCCGAGCTGGCAGATTTGCAGCCCAAGCTTGAAGCCAAGCACAAGATAAACAAGCTGCGTAAGTTGCTTGAAGAGCTTGGGGAAGATTACGACCGGATCTACCTGGATACGCCGCCCGCACTGAATTTTTATGCGGTATCGGCCTTGATTGCCGCGGATCGTGTATTGATCCCTTTCGATTGCGACAGCTTCTCGCGTCAGGCGTTGTACGGTTTGCTGGCGGAGATCGAAGAATTGAAGGAAGACCACAACGAAGGCCTGGAAGTTGAAGGCATCGTGGTCAACCAGTTCCAGGCCCGCGCCAGCCTGCCCCAGCAAATCCTCGACGAGTTGATCGCCGAAGGCTTGCCGGTCCTGCCGGTGTATCTGGCCAGTTCAGTGCGAATGCGCGAATCTCACCAGGCCAACACGCCGCTGATCCACCTTGACCCCCGGCACAAGCTGACCCAGCAATTCGTCGAACTGCACGCGCTGCTGGAAAATGCTTGACCCCAGCTAGTGCCACCGAGCAAATGTGGGCGTGAGCAGGCTCCCACATTTGATTCGAACTGGTTTAAATCCCCTGGCTACGCAACCAGCTCATCAATTGAGGTAACGGAAAAGCCCCGCTCTGGCGCGCCACTTCCCGGCCGTTCTTGAACAGAATCAGGCTCGGAATCGAGCGAATCCCCAACTGCGCCGACAACTGCTGGTTTGCCTCGCTGTCCAGTTTCGCCAGCCGGCACTTACCTGCCAATTGCCCCGCTGCCTGCTCGAACACCGGCGCAAACGACTTGCACGGCCCGCACCAGTCCGCCCACACGTCAACCAGCAACGGCAGGTCGCCTTTGATCTGGCTGGCGTAATCGCCTTGCTTCAATTCAAACGGCTTGCTCAGCAAGACCTCGGCCTTGCAGCGACCGCACTTTGGATGATCGTTGAGGCGCTCGGCGGGGATGCGGTTGAGGCCGTTGCAGTGGGGGCAGGGGATGAGGAGTGGGTCGGTCATGGTTGGCTCTGAGTTGGACAGTCTATGTGCCAGTTCTGGAGTCGAGCATCGCGTTTATCAAGGCTGTAACGTGTAGTCCTTAGCTTTCTTCAGTTGCGGACAGGGACTACATGTATTGACTCTCCTGCTGATATACGGCGAAAAATTACACCTTTAGTCTTTTCCGCAGCAGTTTCGAACTGGCGATTTTACTTTGGAGTCCTTTGTACCAATGACGGCTAGATCCCCTCAGCGTTTTTCAATCCTAGAGCTCCTAACCAACGCCAAGCGCATCAAAACTCTAAATGTCGAGACTGCGTTTGCGCGAGACGGAGGCTTTGTGGGGCTTGAAGATGTTTGGCGTGACCTGAGTTTCGATCAGAGTCAGAAGCAGGAAAGCGCCATACGTGAAGCCTTGTTGACTCACGACGAACAACTGATCTCCAAATGCTTGCCCCACTCCGGCGGCCGTTCGGCATAACTGTCCATTCCCGGCTGTTCCTCGAACGGATTGCTCAGCACGGTGTGCAGCCGACGTACCTCTGAATAGTCGCCGCTCTCTGCCGCATCAATGGCTTTCTGCGCCAGATAGTTACGCAGGATGTACAGCGGATTGACCGCATGCATCCTTTGGCGACGCTGTTGCTGATCGGCTTCGCCTTCGCGGGCTACCCGGGCGACGTAACGCTCGCCCCAGGCATCGAACCCCTTGATGTCGACGAAGTCATCGCGCAAGCGGGCGACCGCCTGTTCCGGGGACTCTTCCCCGAGGCGGCGGAAGAACAGGGTGTAATCGACGCCACTGTTCTGCATCAGTTGCAGCAGGTGCTCGAGTAGCTTCTGGTCATCGTCTTGCGCGGTGGTGAAACCGAGGCGGCGGCGCATCAGGTCCAGATAGTGGGCCTGGAACAGCGGCAAATACAGGCCGAGGGTTTCGCGCAGGGCCTCGACGCTGATGAACGGTGTCAGGGCCTGGGCCAGCGCGCTGAGGTTCCATTGACCGATCGGCACCTGATTGCTGAAGGAGTAGCGACCCTGGTCGTCGGAGTGGTTGCAGATGAAGTTGGCATCAAAGTCGTCGAGGAAGGCGAAGGGGCCGAAGTCGAAGGTGATGCCGAGGATCGACATGTTGTCGGTGTTCATCACCCCGTGACAGAAGCCATAGGCCTGCCACTTGGCGATCAGTTCGGCGTTGCGCTCGACGATTTCACGGAACATCGCCAGGTAGGGTTCCGGCTGTTCCAGGCATTCGGCGAAATGCATGGCCAGCACATGTTCACCGAGTTCTTTCTGCATTTCGGGACGTTTGGTGTAGTAGAAATATTCGAAATGCCCAAAGCGCACGTGGCTTGGCGCCAGGCGCAGGACCATCGCGGCGCGTTCCTGTTTCTCGCGCCAGACCGGCGTGTCGGAGCCAACAACGCACAGCGCGCGGGTGGTCGGGATGTTCAGGGCATGCAGCGCCTCAGAGGCGAGAAACTCGCGGATCGAAGAGCGAAGCACCGCTCGTCCATCACCCATGCGCGAAAAAGGCGTCTGGCCGGCACCCTTGAGGTGCAGGTCCCAATGCTCGCCGGCCTGGTTGTACACCTCGCCCAGCAGCAGGCCGCGACCGTCGCCCAGTTGCGGGTTGTAGGAGCCGAACTGATGACCGGAATACACCATCGCCCTCGGCACCGCGTCAGCCCAGAGCTTATGGCCGCCGAACAGTTCGGCAAACTCTGGTGTGTCGGCCGCGGCCGGGTCGAGATCAAGCAGCGCCATGGCCGCAGGGCTCGCAACCACGAGGCGCGGGTTGTCGATGGGCTCGGGCAGCACATGGGCGGAAAACGTATCGCCCAAGCGGGCGAAACGATTATCGAAGGTCAGTTCGTCGAGGGCTTTCAACGGCCATCTCCAGCAGAATGTCCGAGCATTCTGCTAGGGATAAGCCGGTTAGTCGAGCTTGGCGGCCGGTGGTTCCTGGGGCGGTTGGCCATCGACCAGCGGCACGATGGTTTTCGCTTCCGGTTCGATCGGCACCATCTTGTATTCCTGGCCCTGAAGGTTCTTGAGGTAAACCTCCATCTGCCGGAACGAGATGTTGATGTGCTGCTTCTTGAACTCGCGGTTGATGAAGCGGTTGACCTCGTCGAGCACAGGATTTCGGTCGCCAAGGTCGCGCACGTGCATGCGCAATTCATGGTCGAGGGTGCTTTCACCGAAGTTCAGGAAGTACACGTGCGGTTCCGGATCCTTGAGCACGCGCGGATTATCGCGGGCAGCCTTGAGCAGCAGCTCCTTGACCAGGTCCAGGTCCGAGCCGTAATCGACGCCGAGCTTGAGCGTTACCCGGGTGATGGTGTCGGTCAGCGACCAGTTGATCAGTTGCCCGGTAATGAACGTCTTGTTCGGGACAATGATGTCCTTGCGGTCGAAGTCGGTAATGGTCGTGGCGCGGATGCGGATCTTGCTGACCGTGCCTGAGAGGTTGCCGATGGTGATGGTGTCGCCGATCCGTACCGGGCGCTCGAACAGGATCATGATGCCGGAGATGAAGTTCGCAAAGATCTCCTGCATCCCGAAACCCAGGCCGACCGAAAGCGCTGCCACCAGCCATTGCAACTTGTCCCAGCTCACGCCGAGGGTCGACAGGGTCGAGACGAAACCGATCCCGGCGATCACGTAGGACAGCAGCGTGGTCGTGGCATAGGCGCTGCCTTGAGCCAGATTCAGCTTCGACAACACAAACACTTCCAGCAAACCTGGCAAGTTGCGCGCCAGGGCGAAGGTGATGCCGATGATGATCAACGCACCGAGCATGTCGCCGATACTGATCGGCACCATGCTCATGGCCGCGCCAGTGCCGCTGGTGTATTCGTAGAGGGTGATGTTGTCCAGGTACGAGAACACTGAAATCAGGTCGGACCAGGCCCAGTACAACGCCCCGATGAAGCCGCCGAGCAGTGCCAGGCGGATCAGTCGCAACGATTGTTCGTTGACCTTTTCTATGTCCAGTGTCGGCTCTTCGATCACCGCTTCGCCGTCACCGGCCTCTTTCGCGGCCTGGCGTTTGGTCAGGGCGCGCTGGTAAGCCAGGCGGCGTGCCGCAACGCTGAGGCCGCGCACGAAGGTGGCTTCGATGACCAGCCAGAACATCAGCAGGTAAAGGGTATTGATCAATCGATCACTGAGTTTGAGCGCGGTGTAGTAGTAGCCGAAGCACACGGCCACGAACAGCGCGACCGGCAAGGCGGTGAACAGAATCCCCAGCAGTTTTCGGAACAACGAAGCGTTTTCATGCGTCGGGCTGCGCATCAGCAAGCGGCTGAGCAGCCAGGCCATCAAGGCGTAGCAGATCAACACCACCGGCATGCCCAGCACGTCGTCCGCCAGCGTTGCCGGTTGCAGCTCGGCAACCGCCACCACCGCCACCAGCGCCATCACTACCACACCGAGGCGACGGATCCAGCCCCGAAGGAATTCGACCTGAGGTTTCTCCCAGCGGAAATGCAACTCAGCCACGCCACCCGGCGCGAGGATCCGGTAGGCGGTGTAGAACACCAACCAGGCCTGTGCCATTTGCAACAGCGCTGAACCCATGTTGGCGTTCTGCCCGCGGGCATCGATTTGCAAGGCGAGGCCGCACAAGGCCAGGCCGAGCGCGACCGGCAGCGCCAGCAAAATATTGACCAGAATGGCCTGAGGCGTATGCCACTGGCTGTCGCGCTTGAAGTGGCCGATGTCCTTGTGAACCTTGTTCAGTCGGGCATACAAGCTTTTACGTCGCCACAACAGGGCGCCGATCAGCAGCACCAGCGGCAGAAACAGCAGCGGTCGTTGAATCAGGCCATCGCTCAACTCGATCAGGCTGGACGTCCACGGCAAGGTCATGACCTGGCGTTGTAACCGCTCCGGAACGGCGCGTATCCATTCCAGATCCAGCGGCTTGTTGCTGGGGATCCAGAACATTTGCTCATCGAGCGTCGCCCGCAGGCTTTGCGCGGTACTCAACAGTTGTTTCTGATTGAGTTGCAGGGTGATGGATTCATTGAGCACGGCGCTCAACTCACGGTTCAGCCGCTCCAGCAGGTCGGCGCGGGTGTTGGCCAGTTCCAGCAGGCTCTTGCGCAGTTGCGGGGTGACTTGTTCCGGTGGTTGGCTCGCCAACAGGTTATCGACGTAAGTCGCCGGGTTGCTCAACAGTTCGCGTTGTTGGCTGACTTCAAATTGATAGAGGCGAATGTCGGCGATCTGATCGGCGAGGTTACGGTCGAGCCTCAAACGCGGCAGGGACTGCTTCTGTTTGTAGAGAATCTTGGAGAGCAGCAGGCTGCCCTTGAGCACGTTGATTTGCTCGTCCAGGGCCGAATCGCTTTGGGTTACGTTGTCCAGTTGCTGTTTGGTTTGCAGGTTTTGCTGGGTGACTTCGTTGAGTCGGTCCGTGCTTTTGAGCAGGTAGTCGGAGAGCTTCAGGTTGGCCGCGCTTTCGCTGGCCAACAGGCTGCTGCCACCGGATTTCTGCGCCTCGATGGATTGCTGGGTCACCGTTTGCTGGGACTGAGCCAGGCGTTTCTGGTTGATCAGGGTTTGCAGCTCCTGGATTTCTTGATCCAGGCGATCGGATTTTTCCGACAGTAAATCGTGCTGGCTGTTGCCCAGGTCCTGCAACTGACTGTTGCCGGCCAGTTCCTGGCGACGCAGCGGAATCAGCGCATTCAGTGCCGCGAGTTCGGCATTGAGCAAGTCGCGCTGTTCGCCGCTCAAGGTTTTGCCCGCGTCCTTGCCCGCCTTGAGGATGTTGTTGATCTGCTGGATTCGGGTCTGGCTGGCAGAAATCTCGGCTTGGGCACGCTCGGGACGTGTCTGGGCGGTAATGACCAGACTGTTGGCGTCGGACAGGGCTTTTTGCAGGTCGCTTTGCTGGGTCGAGCGCTCAGTGAGCATTTGTTCGAGTTGCGGGATCGACAGGTTGGCGAAGCGTTGGGCCACAGGTTGCGGTTTGGTGGCCTTCAGACGAGCCAGTTCACGCTGATTTTCGATGTTCTGCTTTGGCGCGGTAGCCAACTGTTGCTTCAAATCGGCCAGTTTTTGTTCGTTGTCTTGCCGGTTGTTGAGCTGGGTGAGCGTGTTCTGCAGCGTGGCTTGCAACGCTTTTTGATCGGCTTCCGGCAGCTTGCGGTCGGCGATCTTGTCCAGGCTCGCTTGCACGGCTTCGCTGGTCGGCGGCTCGGCCGCTTGCAGCGTGCCGATGGAGAGGCTCAGGCCCAGCAGGGCCAGGATGAAAAAGTTACGCAGGCTTGACATAGAGACCGATCGAAAACGAGACGAAGAGTGGAGTTTAGAGGAAGAGTCCCGGACCGGGGCGACTTCCTTCGGGGAATCTGACGCCCACTTTGCCGATCTTGTTCCCTTCCATGACCGCGACGGTCCAAATGGTGTTGTTCCACTCCACCTGGTCACCGACGACAGGCGCGCCCCCCACTTTCTGGGCGATGAAGTGGCCGAGCGACATGCCCGGATCGATGCCTTCGACTTTCAACCCGTACAGCGCCGCAACCGCGCCCAGTTGGGCATCTCCTTCGAGGACGAAGTCGCCGAAGAAGCGCAAATCCAGACCTCGCTGCGGCGCCTGGCTGAAGAGTTTTCCGAGGGCCGGCAGGTTGTGTTCATGGCCGATTACACAGAGCAAATCGTCGACTTCGAGCACCGTACTACCCGACGGATGGAGCAATTGCTGGCCACGAAACAGGGCCGCGATCCGCGTGCCTTCGGGCATTTTCAGTTCACGCAGGGGCGAGCCGATGCACCATTTCTCGGCGCCGAGGCGATAAATGAACAGCTCCCACTCGCTGGTGACATGCACTTCCAGAGCTGAGCGCGAGATCGGTGCGGGCTCTGGTGGCACCGTCACTTTCAGCAGCTTGGCAATCCACGGCAGGCTCGTGCCCTGCACCAGCAGTGACACCAGCACGATAAAGAAGGCCAGATTGAAATAGAGCTGGGCGTTGGGCAGGCCGGCCATCAGCGGGAACACCGCCAGAATGATCGGGACCGCGCCGCGCAAGCCAACCCAGGAAATAAACGCCTTTTCGCGACCATGGAACGCCTTGAACGGCAGCAAACCGACCAGCACCGACAGCGGCCGGGCGAACAGAATCATCCACAGCGCCAGACCCAGGGCGGGCAGGGCGATCGGCAGCAGATCATGCGGTGTGACCAGCAGCCCCAACACCAGGAACATGCCGATCTGTGCCAGCCATGCCATACCGTCGAGCATGTGCAAAATGCCGTGCCGGCTGCGCACCGGGCGGTTGCCGATGACCAGGCCACACAGATAAACCGCCAGGAAGCCGCTGCCATGCAGGGCGTTAGTCAGGGCAAACACGACCAGGCCACCGGCAATCACCAGAATTGGATAAAGACCGTTGGCCAGGTTGATGCGGTTGACCAGTTGCAGCATCAGCCAGCCGCCGCTGAGGCCGACGACGGCACCGATACCGAACTCGCGCACGAAGTGCGCCAGCAGGCTCCAGTGCAGGCCGGTCTCACCGCTGGCGAGCATGTCGATCAGGGTCACGGTGAGGAACACCGCCATCGGGTCGTTGCTGCCGGATTCGATTTCGAGGCTGGCGGTGACCCGCTCGTTCAGGCCTTTGCCACCCAGCAGCGAGAACACCGCCGCGGCATCGGTCGAGCCGACAATCGCGCCGATCAGCAGGCCCTGAATGATGCTCAGGTTAAACAGCCAGGCCGCGACCATGCCGGTCAACGCGGTGGTAATTAACACCCCGACGGTGGCCAGCGACAGCGCCGGCCACAGCGCAACGCGGAAACTCGCGACCCGGGTGCGCAAGCCACCGTCGAGCAGGATCACCGCCAGCGCGAGGTTGCCGACCAGATAAGCCGTGGGGTAGTTATCAAAAATAATGCCGCCACCGTCGACACCGGCGGCCATGCCCACGGCCAGGATAATCACCAGAATCGGGATGCCGAGGCGGGACGAAAGTGAACTCACCAGAATGCTCGCACCTACCAGC
This sequence comes from Pseudomonas sp. S2_F03, assembly GCF_054668335.1. NCBI lineage: Bacteria > Pseudomonadati > Pseudomonadota > Gammaproteobacteria > Pseudomonadales > Pseudomonadaceae > Pseudomonas > Pseudomonas sp. S2_F03. The sequence continues at coordinate 3,465,719 of NZ_CP162759.1, forward strand.
AACGCGCCGATCAGAAACAGGCTGTTGATGGTGATTGCATTCAAAGGCAGTACTCCAGAGACGGAAAGGCGGGCGCAAACTGACCATGCAGTCTGCGTGCCAGCGATTCTAACCTGTTGAAATGTGATGCTGTCAAAAAGGTTTTTGCATGGGTACGCCGCGATGGCAAGACTAACCCTGTAGCAGCTGGCGCAGCCTGCGTCTGGCTGCGCAGCAGTCGTCAAATGGTCATTCGTGGTCTGTCTGGCAGATCCGGTAGCCAGAATCACGACTGCTTCGCAGCCGAACGCAGGCTGCGCCAGCTGCTACAAGGAGCGGTGTGTTGGCTGTTACAGGCTAAACCGTCCAACCATGTTGTTCAGGTCCAGCGCCAATCGCGACAACTCATTACTTGCCGCGCTCGTCTGGTTGGCCCCGGTCGCCGACTGCACCGACAAATCACGGATGTTCACCAGGTTGCGGTCCACTTCGCGGGCCACTTGCGCCTGTTCTTCAGCGGCGCTGGCGATGACCAGGTTGCGTTCGTTGATTTCGACGATCGCGCTGTTAATGGTGTCCAGCGACAGACCGGCACCGCGAGCAATATTCAACGTCGACTCGGCGCGCTCGGTGCTGTTACGCATCGAATCCACGGCGTGTTCGGTGCCGCTCTGGATGCTGCCGATCATGCGTTCGATCTCGCTGGTCGACTGCTGGGTGCGATGCGCCAGGGCACGAACTTCATCTGCAACCACCGCGAAACCACGCCCGGCCTCACCGGCGCGTGCCGCTTCGATGGCCGCGTTCAGGGCCAGCAGGTTGGTCTGGTCCGCCAGGCCCCGAATCACGTCCAGCACTTTGCCTATGTCGCGGGATTCGTTGGCCAGGTCGCCGATCAGCGTCGCGGTGCTCTGCACATCGGCGCTCATGCGTTCGATGGCGCTGACGGTTTCCTGCACCAGGTCACGGCCGTCACCCGCCGAAGTGGTGGCGTTTTTCGAGGCTTCGGAGGTGCTCACCGCGTTGCGTGCCACTTCTTCCACGGCACTGGTCATTTCGTTGACCGCGGTGGCCGCCTGCTCGATTTCGTTGTTCTGCTGGGTCAGGCCGCGAGCGCTTTCGTCAGTCACACTGTTGAGTTCTTCAGCGGCCGACGCCAGTTGAGTGGCCGAGCCGGAAATCCGCTGCAGGGTGTCGCGCAGCTTGTCTTGCATCTTCGCCATGGCGGCCAGCAAACGGCCGGCTTCGTCTTCGCCGTCGACCGTGATCGGGCGAGTCAGATTGCCTTCGGCAATGCCTTCGGCCGCGCTCAGGGCATTGGCGATCGGCTTGGTGATGCTGTGGGTCAGCAGCCAGGCGAACAGCACAGTCAGGCCAGTGGCGAAGACCAGCAATGTAATCACCAGGGTGAAGGCCGAGTCGTACTGGTCGGCCGCTTGCTGGTTGGTGTCGACGGTTTGCTGGGTGTTGATCTCCAGCAAACGGTTGAGCACGGTGTTGACTGCTTCGGAGTTGGTCAGCAAATCGGTGTTGAGCAAGGTGCGCAGTTCATCCACCTGATTGTTGCGCGACAGGCTCTTCATGCGGTCTTCGATCTGGCGGTACTGGCCGAGCAACTGCACATATTGATCGTAGGCGGCACGCTCCTGCGGGCTGCTGATGAGCTTTTCGTACGTCGACTGGGCGGTACGGATCTGCTGATTGCGGGTTTCCAGCAACTCCATGGTTTTCTGCTGGACGTCCGGCTCGCGATTGACCAGCAAGCGGTACGACAACACGCGCAGGCGCAGGGTCAGTTGAGTGAATTCGTCGAGGCTTTTGATGCTCGGTACGCTGCTGGACGTGATGTCCTCGGCGGCGCCACGAATCTTGCTCATCTGGTTCAAGGCGAACACACCCAGGATCAGCATCAAGCCGCCAATCAAGGCAAAACCGAGGAACGCCCGTGGCGCGATATTCATATTACGAAGGGACATGGCGTTTACCGAATTGAGCGCGCCCGTGCGGCGCTGAAGCTGACGTATGAGTGACTTATCGGTCATGCGACTAAAGTCTTGAGTCCCTGCGCGTTTTTGTCGCACAAAGGCCTTGATTGACGAAGTGCAGGAACCACATTCGCCAATCACAGTCTCTACTGCTCGCGAGGAAGGTCGCCCGCCAGGAAAATCAAGGCCTTGCGCCTGAATAACCCTGGCATCTGTGGTGACTTTTCTTTATCGTACGCGCCCTTTGAAAATGCTCGGAAAATCAAAATGTTGGAAGCATCCCTAAGCCAATTGGAACAGCTGGTAAACGACCTGGTGCAACAGAACCAGGCACTGCTGGGCACCAACCAGACCCTGAGCGCGGAACTGGCTCAGGCCAAGGATGAAAACGAAAGCCTGCAGTTGAGCCTGATGGAACAGGAAGAGAAACAAGGCGCCACCGCCGCACGCATCCAGGCCCTGGTTGAGCGCGTCAGCGCTGGCCCAGTCAGCGCATGAGTGTGGGCGCCGCAGGGGTAAAAGTCGTCTCGATCCTGGGGGAGGACTATTCGATCAAGGCGCCGGCCGGGGAAGAGCAAACCCTGCTGGACGCCGCAATGATGTTGAAGGCTGCTTTGGCCGACACCAAAAGAAAGTACCCGACGCTGATCGGTGACCGCCTGTTGGTACTGGCCGCCATGAATCTGTGCTCGCAGCAGATCGAAATGAAAAAGCAGCACAAGCAGGAACTCGACCGTTACCAAGAGCAAGTCAGCGCCACGGTTGAAGTGATTTCCAAGACGATCAATCAGGCCTGATCGGCTTTGCGCACAACCAAAGAATAAATTGTCGTTTGCGTTGTATACAATCGGCACGGCTGTTGCAGTGTTTCAGCCTCTTATTCTTTGGGGGTGCTCCATGCAGTTCTGGCGACGCAGTATTCAATGGCAATTGATCCTGAGTATGGGCAGCGCGTTGCTGGTCAGTATTCTGATCGTAGTGGGCATCTATACCCTGGTGGTCAATCGACTGGCCCAGAACTATCTGGTCGAGCAAGCCTTGCCGTCGAGCATCGAAGCGATGCGCAACGACATCGAGCGCATCCTCGTCCAGCCCCTTACCGCCGCCAAGGACATCGCCAGCAACAGCATGGTGCGCGGCTGGCTGGCCGGGGGTGAAGACAGTGCCCAGGCCGGCACGTTTACGACCTATCTCGAAGGGATTCGCGCCGAGCACAAAGCCTTTACCGCAATTATTGTCGGCACCGCCTCCAACCATTACTTCACCGAAAAAGGCCTGGATCGGACCCTCAGCCGTTCCAATCCGAAAGACGCCTGGTTCTACTCATTTCTCGACAGCAACCAGCCGCGCACCCTCAATATCGATAACGACACGGCGACCGGAGAATTGGCGCTTTTCATCGACTTCAAAGTCGAGCAGGCCGGTAAAGTCGTGGGCGTTGCCGGGCTTGGCCTGAGCATGAAAGAGCTGTCGGAGCTGATTCACAATTTCAGTTTTGGTGAGCGCGGCAAGGTCTATCTCGTGCGTTCCGACGGTTTGATCCAGGTCCATCCTGAAGCGCAATTCAGCGGCAAACGCACGCTGGCTGAGCAGATTGGCGAGTCAGCAGCGCAAGCCGTCATTGGTCAAAAAGCCGCCACAACCAACAGTTTTACCCGGGACGGCGAAGACTTTCTCGCTTTAAGCCTGCCGCTGCGGGATCTGGGCTGGACCCTGGTGGCCGAAGTGCCGCAATCGCAGATTTACGCCGAAGCCCGCCGTGCCATGTGGATGAGCAGCGGCATCGGCCTGGCGGTGGCGCTGGTGTGCCTGTTATTGGTGGTTTTGCTGGCTCGTGGGCTGGTGCGGCCGATTCGTCAGGTAACAGCGGCACTGGTAGCCATCGGTAGCGGTGGTGGAGATTTGACCCACCGGCTGGATGCCAGCCGCGCGGATGAGCTGGGTGATCTGGCGCGCGGCTTCAATCGCTTTCTCGACAGTCAGCGCGACATGATCGGTGAAGTGCTGACCACCAGCGAGCGTCTGCGCACTGCGGTCGGGCAGGTGGCGCGGGTGGTGGACAACACCGCCGAACGTTCCGGGCGCCAGCAGGAAATGACCGACATGGTTGCCACCGCCGTCCATGAAATGGGCCTGACCGTGCAGGAAATTGCCCAGAACGCTGGCAATGCCGCCGTCGCCTCACAAAATGCCCGTGACGAAGCGATGCAGGCGCGGGAAGTGGTCGGCGGGTCTATCCGGCATATAGAAAGCATGTCCGATGAAATCGGCATTGCTGCCGGCGCGGTGGGCGAGTTGGCCCATCAGGTCGCGTCTATCGATCAAGTGCTGGCGGTGATTCGCGGGATATCCGAACAGACCAATTTGCTCGCGCTTAACGCCGCCATCGAAGCGGCGCGAGCCGGTGACATGGGCCGCGGATTTGCAGTGGTGGCGGATGAAGTGCGCACATTGGCGCGGCGCACTCAGGCCTCCACCGATGAAATTCAGCAGATGATCGGCTGCCTCAAACAGGGCGCCGAAAACGCGGTGTCATCGATGCATTCCGGGCAAGCCGCGACGGGCACGGGTGTTGAGTCGAGCCAGCGCACCGGGGCGTCGCTGACGGCAATTACCGGGCAGGTGGAGCGCATCAGCGACATGAACCATCAGGTGGCGACTGCCACGGAAGAGCAGTCGGCGGTGACCGAAGAGATCAACCGCAACGTGCAGGGGATTTCTGATTTGGCTCGCGCGACCGCCGGGGAAGTCAGGGCGTGCCGTGAAGACTGTCAGACGCTGCAGCGCCTGGCGGATGATCTGGCGCGGCAGATGGGTGGGTTCAGGCTCAGCTGACAAATGTATCGCCTGCACTGACGCCTTCGCGGGCAAGCCCGCTCCCACAGGTTTTAGCGTATGACACAAGATTCTGTTTCAACGCTGACCCTGTGGGAGCGGGCTTGCCCGCGAATGGATTTCAGCAACACAACCAGCCTCCGGTTAAAACCACTCATCCTGCATGCCCAGGCACACATCATCCCGCGCCTCAAGCAACGCCAACTCATGGTGGCAACCCGGTACTTCCCAGGTCAGGAAGTACCGCGCCGCTTGCAGCTTGCCTTTATAGAAGCTGACATCCGCTGCGTTGCCCTTGGCCAAGCCTTCCTCGGCGCGGATCGCCTGTTCCAGCCAGCGCCAGCCAATCACCGTGTGCCCAAACACTTTCAGGTACAGCGCCGAGTTTGCCAGGCTGCTGTTGACCTTGCCTTGAGCCAGGTCGGTCAGCAGGCCGATGGTCACGGTTTGCAGGCGCGCCACCAATTTTTCCAGCGGCTCACGCAGCGCGGTAAGCGATTCAAACGCCTGCGCGCGCTCGGCGGTGTCGGCAATCAAGCGGATCAATTGCTTGAGCCCGGCGCCACCGTTCTGCGCCAGTTTGCGCCCCAGCAAATCCAGCGACTGAATGCCGTGAGTGCCTTCGTGAATCGGGTTCAGGCGGTTGTCTCGGTAGTACTGTTCCACCGGGTATTCACGGGTATAGCCGTGGCCGCCGAGAATCTGGATCGCCAGTTCGTTGGCCTTCAGGCAAAACTCCGACGGCCAGGATTTGACGATAGGCGTCAGCAAATCCAGCAGCTCATGGGCCTGCTTGCGCTCGGCTTCCGTCTCGAGCGTGGTGGTGTCGTCGAACAATCGCGCGGCGTACAACCCCAGGTCGAACGAGCCTTCGACGTAGGCCTTCTGCGTCAGCAGCATGCGCCGGACGTCGGCGTGGGCAATGATCGCCACGGGTGCGGTGGTCGGGTCTTTGTTGTCCGGCACGCGACCTTGCGGACGCTCGCGGGCATACTCCAGCGAATACAGATACCCGGCGTAACCAAGCATCACCGCGCCCATGCCGACGCCAATCCGCGCTTCGTTCATCATCTGGAACATGTAGCTCAAACCCTGGTGCGGCTTGCCCACCAGGTAGCCGACACAGTCACCGTTATCGCCGAAATTCAATGCGGTGGAGGTGGTGCCGCGCCAGCCCATCTTGTGGAACAGACCGGCCAGCAACACGTCGTTGCGCTTGCCGAGGCTGCCGTCATCGTTGACCAGGAACTTGGGCACGATAAACAGCGAAATGCCCTTCACCCCGGCCGGTGCGTCCGGCAGCTTGGCCAGCACCATGTGCACGATGTTTTCTGACAACGGGTGATCGCCGCCGGAGATGAAGATCTTGTTGCCCTTGAGTCGATAGGTGCCATCAGGCGCAGGTTCGGCGCGGGTACGAATATCCGACAGTGACGAGCCCGCATGCGGTTCGGTCAGGGCCATGGTGCCGAAGAAGCGGCCATCGATCATCGGTTGCAGGAAGCGGCGCTTCTGCTCCTCGGTGCCGAAGCTTTCGATCAGGTTCGCCGCGCCCATGGTCAAGAACGGGTACGAGGTCGACGCCGCGTTGGCCGATTGGAAGTGCGCGAAGCAGGCCTGGGACAGCAAGGTAGGCAGCTGCATGCCGCCGGCGTCGAAACTGCGCGCGGCGTTGAGGAAACCGGCTTCGAGGAAGGCGTCGACGGCGGGTTTCACCTCAGGAATCAGAATCGCTTGACCGTCCTCATAACGAGGCTCGTTTTCGTCGCCCTTGCGGTTGTGCGGGGCGAAAAACTTTTCGGCGATGCTGCGGGCGGTGCCAATGGCGGCATCGAAGGTTTCGCGATTGTGTTCGGCGAAACGCTCACGCTGAGTCAGGCCCTCGGCATCGAGGACTTCATACAGCTCGAAAGCCAGATTGCGGGAACTGAGCAACGTCTCGGACATGGCGGCCTACCTTTTATTGGGATGGGCCGAGTCTAGGCTTGCTGATAAAGGCTGAACAGGATGATTGATGCTGGTGATGTTTGAGTAGTACAGCGATTGAGCTGGCGCCAAAAACCACTGTGAGAGCGGGCTTGCCCGCGATGGCGGCAGATCAGTCAATATCAATGGTGACTGATACATCGCAATCGCGGGCAAGCCCGCTCCCACAGGGATTATTGCTAAACCGGACACCGTTGCAGGTGCCCGGTTTATCGGTTTTAGCCGATGGTCATCAAGCTCGCATTACCACCCGCCGCAGCGGTGTTAACGCTCAACGCACGCTCAATCACCAGACGTTCCAGTGCAATGTTGGTTTCGCCCTGAGACAAACCCTGAACACCGACAATGGCGCCCGCACGCTTGGCCACTTGCTGGCACACCGCACGCAGTTGATCGGAATGGCCGTGATGCAGAACCGCATCCAGCACCACTTCGTCTTTGTTCCAGTCGGACACCAGCTTGATCCGCGCCTGAACTTCCTTCGGCAGTCGTGCGAACAATGCCTTGCTCAGGTCAGTTTCCGGCCATACCGCCGAACCGCCGACAGCGAGGACCGCCGCCAGTTGAGTCAGCAGGTCGCCTTCGACTTCCGCCAGGCACAGCACGTGTTCGCGCGGCAGGATGGCGTAGCTGTTGCGCTCACCGGTCGGGCCCGCCAGTGTGCGGGTGATCCCGCTTTGCGATTGTGCTGCGTACTGCACGCACAGGGTGCTCAGGTCGGCAAACTTGTTGCCGTCAGCCCAGGCTTTCAGGGCGGTCAGCGGCTTGCTCATGGCATCACGCAGACGCACGTCCGGCGCAGCGATAGCGTCCCCACGAGCGAAGGATTGTTCGATTGCATCGGTAGGACGTGTCGACAGCAAACGGTACAGGTACAGCGGACCACCGGCTTTCGGGCCAGTGCCCGACAAACCTTCGCCGCCGAATGGCTGCACGCCGACCACGGCACCGACGATGTTGCGGTTCACGTAGACGTTACCGGCGTTGACGTTGTCGATCACCTTGGCGATGGTTTCGTCGATGCGCGTGTGCACGCCCAGCGTCAGGCCATAGCCGGAAGCGTTGATCTGACCGATCAGTTGATCGATGTCTTTGCGCTTGTAGCGAACCACGTGCAGTACCGGGCCGAAGATCTCGCGCTGCAACTCGTCAAAGCTTTCCAGCTCGATCAGGGTCGGCATCACGAAGGTGCCGCGTTTGACTTCTTCGCTGTTGGCGATGGCCACCTGGTATACGTTGCGACCTTTGTCGCGCATGGCCTGGATGTGTTTCTCGATGCCGGCCTTGGCTTCGGCGTCGATCACCGGGCCGATGTCCACGGACAGGCGCTCGGGATTGCCGAGGCGGCATTCAGCCATGGCACCTTTGAGCATTTCGATGACACGGTCGGCGGAATCTTCCTGCAAGCACAGCACGCGCAGTGCCGAGCAACGTTGGCCGGCGCTGTCGAAGGCCGACGACACCACATCAATCACAACCTGTTCGGTCAATGCCGAAGAGTCGACGATCATCGCGTTCTGGCCGCCGGTTTCGGCGATCAACGGAATCGGACGGCCCTGGCTGTCCAGGCGACCGGCAATATTGCGTTGCAGCAAACGAGCGACTTCGGTGGAACCGGTAAACATCACGCCTTTGACGCGATCATCGCCGACCAGGCCGGCACCGACGGTTTCGCCACGGCCCGGCAGCAGTTGCAGCACGCCTTCCGGGATCCCGGCTTCGAGCAGCAAACGCACGGCTTGAGCGGCTACCAGCGGGGTTTGTTCCGCAGGCTTGGCCAGTACCGGGTTACCGGCGGCCAGCGCAGCAGCCACTTGACCACTGAAGATGGCCAGCGGGAAGTTCCACGGGCTGATGCACACCACTGGACCCAGTGGGCGGTGGGCGTCGTTGGTGAAATCGTTGCGGGCCTGCACCGCGTAATAACGCAGGAAGTCCACGGCTTCACGCACTTCGGCGATAGCGTTGGCGAACGTCTTGCCGGCTTCGCGAGCCAACAGGCCCATCAGCGGCTGGATTTCGCCTTCCATCAAGTCGGCGGCACGTTCCAGAATCGCGGCGCGTTCAGCGGGCGGGGTGGCCTGCCAGATCGGCGCGGCGTTCAGGGCACACTGGATCGCGTTATCAACGTCATCGACGGTGGCTTCCTGAACATGGCCAACCACGTCACGCAGATCGGACGGGTTCAGCACCGGTGCAGGTGTTTCAGTGCTGGAGGCGCAACCGAGCATCGGCGCGGCTTTCCAGTGGTTGTGAGCGGTGGCCAGCAGCGCGCAGGACAAGGAGGCCAGGCGATGTTCGTTGGCCATGTCGATGCCGCTGGAGTTGGCGCGCTCGGCGCCATAAAGATCACGCGGCAGCGGGATACGCGGGTGCGGCAAGCCGAAGCCGCCTTCCAGCGTGGCCATCTGCTCGATGCTGGCCACTGGATCGGCCACCAGCTCCTGAATCGAAATCGACTGATCGGCGATACGGTTAACAAACGAAGTGTTCGCGCCGTTTTCCAGCAGGCGACGTACCAGGTACGCCAACAGTGTTTCGTGAGTACCGACCGGAGCGTACACGCGGCACGGACGGTTCAGCTTGCCTTCGGAAACTTTGCCTACAACCTGTTCGTACAGCGGTTCACCCATGCCGTGCAGGCACTGGAACTCGTACTGGCCAGGGTAATAGTTCTGACCGGCAATGTGATAAATGGCCGACAGCGTGTGGGCGTTGTGCGTAGCGAATTGCGGGTAGATGACTTCCGGTACCGACAGCAGTTTGCGGGCGCAAGCGATGTAGGAAACGTCGGTGTACACCTTGCGGGTGTAGACCGGATAGCCTTCCAGGCCTTCGACTTGGGCGCGTTTGATCTCGCTGTCCCAGTACGCGCCTTTTACCAGACGGATCATCAGGCGATGACGGCTGCGGCGAGCCAGGTCGATCACGTAGTCGATCACATACGGGCAACGCTTCTGGTACGCCTGGATCACGAAACCGATGCCGTTCCAGCCAGTCAGTTGCGGCTCGAAGCACAGGCGCTCCAGCAGATCCAGCGACAGCTCGAGGCGGTCGGCTTCTTCGGCGTCAATGTTCAGGCCGATGTCGTATTGCTTGGCCAGTAAGGTCAGCGACAACAGGCGCGGGTACAACTCGTCCATCACACGCTCGTACTGCGCGCGGCTGTAACGCGGGTGCAAAGCGGACAGCTTGATCGAAATGCCCGGGCCTTCATAAATCCCACGACCGTGGGACGCTTTGCCGATCGAGTGAATGGCTTGTTCGTACGAGGCCAGATACTTCTGGGCATCGTGCTCGGTGAGTGCCGCTTCACCCAGCATGTCATAGGAATAGCGGAAACCCTTGGCTTCGAACTTGCTGGCATTGGCCAAGGCTTCGGCGATGGTTTCGCCGGTGACGAACTGCTCGCCCATCAGGCGCATGGCCATGTCGACGCCCTTGCGGATCATCGGCTCGCCACTCTTGCCAATGATGCGGCTCAGCGACGAAGTCAGGCCGGCTTCGTTATGCGTGGCGACCAGTTTGCCGGTCAGCAACAGACCCCAGGTGGCGGCGTTGACGAACAGCGACGGGCTGTTGCCCAGGTGCGGCTGCCAGTTACCGGTGCTGATCTTGTCGCGGATCAGCGCATCGCGAGTGCCTTTGTCCGGGATGCGCAGCAGCGCTTCGGCCAGGCACATCAGCGCCACGCCTTCCTGGGACGACAGCGAGAATTCTTGCAGCAGGCCCTGCACGATGCCGGCACGGCCACCGGCACTCTTCTGGTTGCGCAGTTTTTCGGCAATCGAGGCAGCGAGCTTGTTGGTAGCTTCAGCCATGGCGACCGGCAGGCGAGCCTGTTCGATCAGCATCGGCACCACTTCCGGCTCGGGGCGACGGTAGGCGGCGGTGATCGAGGCGCGCAGTACCGATTGCGGCAGGATGCTTTCGGCGAATTCGAGGAAGCACTGGTGGGCGTGATCCAGAGGCGCATCGACGGTATCGTCGGAATCCTTGGTCAAACCGTTCAGCTCGGTCAGGGTTGCACCACCCTCGAGTTTTTCCAGGTAATTAAAGATTGCCTGCTTGATCAGCCAGTGTGGCGTGCGATCAATCGAGGACGCAGCGGCCTTGAGGCGCTCGCGTGTCGGGTCGTCAAGTTTGACCCCAAGGGTGGTGGTAGCCATATTTTTATCCTCATGTTTGCCACGACCGCGTGGCATCAGCTGGCGGCAAGATTAGCCGTGCAACTGTTGAGGTGCAACCGGGTGCAACCCTTTTTTTGCCGGAATAATAGGCAGCTCGTCAGGAAATAAATTCTGGTACGCCAGTGCTGCATCCAGTTGGTGCTTTTTAGAGCGGTCGACGTTCGTGCTTGCTCCGAAAAGGAGCAAAAGCGCTGCTTTTAATTATATTTCCGACTAGGTGCAACTTATTCTCAAAAAATGGGTTGCACCTTATTTGCTTTGTTGAATAGCATTCGCGCCCCAAGGTGCAACCCGTAAAAATACGGGTGCACCGGCTGATGGCTTTCCTGGGGAAACATCAGTCATAAATGCGCGGGACCCTGGATCGTCTGTCAAACGTCGTCGTTTGCGTGCGGTTCACCCACCGCCGCTACATAAAAACAAAGCCAGGGCGTAACTCAATGAGCGTAAGCAATCCAACCCTGATCACGTTCGTGATCTACATCGCAGCAATGGTGCTGATCGGCTTGATGGCCTATCGCTCCACCAACAACCTTTCTGACTACATTCTGGGCGGTCGCAGCCTGGGCAGCGTCGTGACTGCATTGTCCGCCGGCGCCTCCGACATGAGCGGCTGGTTGTTGATGGGCCTGCCGGGCGCCATCTACATGTCTGGTCTGTCCGAAAGCTGGATCGCCATCGGCCTGATCATCGGTGCGTACCTGAACTGGCTGTTCGTCGCCGGCCGTCTGCGTGTGCAGACCGAGCACAACGGTGATGCCCTGACCCTGCCGGATTACTTTGCCAGCCGTTTCGAAGATAAAAGCGGTCTGCTGCGGATCATCTCCGCGATCGTGATTCTGGTGTTCTTCACCATCTATTGCGCATCCGGCATCGTGGCCGGCGCCCGTCTGTTCGAAAGCACCTTCGGCATGTCCTACGAGACAGCGCTGTGGGCCGGTGCTGCGGCGACGATTGCCTACACCTTCGTTGGCGGTTTCCTGGCAGTAAGCTGGACTGACACCGTACAAGCCACGCTGATGATCTTCGCCCTGCTGCTGACGCCGATCATCGTGCTGCTGGCCACCGGTGGCGTCGACACCACGTTCCTGGCCATCGAAGCGCAGGACCCAAGCAACTTCGACATGCTGAAGAACACCACCTTCATCGGCATTATTTCGTTGATGGGCTGGGGCCTGGGCTACTTCGGTCAACCGCACATCCTGGCGCGTTTCATGGCGGCGGATTCGGTCAAGTCGATCGCTAACGCCCGTCGCATCTCCATGACCTGGATGATCCTGTGCCTGGGCGGCACCGTGGCTGTGGGCTTCTTCGGTATTGCCTACTTCTCGGCGCACCCTGCCGTGGCCATGCCGGTTTCTGAAAACCACGAGCGTGTGTTTATCGAACTGGCGAAAATCCTGTTCAACCCATGGATCGCCGGCGTGCTGCTGTCGGCCATTCTGGCTGCCGTCATGAGCACCCTGAGCTGCCAATTGCTGGTGTGCTCGAGCGCCCTGACCGAAGACTTCTACAAAACCTTCCTGCGCAAATCCGCTTCCCAGCTCGAACTGGTCTGGGTCGGCCGCGCCATGGTGCTGGTGGTTGCACTGATCGCCATCGCGTTGGCCGCTAACCCGGAAAACCGCGTACTGGGTCTGGTCAGCTACGCCTGGGCTGGTTTCGGTGCCGCATTCGGTCCGGTTGTCCTGATCTCCGTGATCTGGAAAGACATGACTCGCAACGGCGCACTGGCCGGCATCCTGGTCGGCGCGATCACCGTGATCGTCTGGAAACACTTCGAACTGCTGGGTCTGTACGAAATCATCCCTGGTTTCATCTTCGCCAGCCTGGCGATCTACATCGTCAGCAAACTGGGCACGCCGACTCACGGCATGCTGCAGCGTTTCGCTGCTGCCGAGGCAGATTTCCGCCTGAACAAATGATTGCGATGAGCTGATGCTCTGACCTTTTGCAGAACATGAAAACGGCCCGCTTCCTTTTGGAGGCGGGCCGTTTTTTTATGGCGCAGATCTCGTGCTATCGAAGTTCTAATGTGGGAGATTCTATGTTGCAGGGGAACCTTGCAGCCTTAAATTTGGCTGGTATTCGCTCTGGTTTTTCATGAGAGCGAATGCCACCCGGCATAGCTTGCGGGCGAGGATCACCAGGGCTTGGGTTTTTGCCAAGCCTCTGACGAGATAGGACTCATAGTACGGTTTCCAGGTGGCAGACCGACAAGCCGCCATCGCCGCGTTGTGAGCCAGGCGCCGCAGCTCCGTATCGCCTTTTTTGGACAGGTGGCGAGGGCTGTTCTTCTTGCCTGAATCCTTTGCTCGCAAGTCCATCCCCAAAAAAGCAATGAATGCATCGCCGTTGGCGAAGTGACCGCGCATGAATGCGGTCGCCAAGCCCATAGCCGTAAGCTCACCGATCCCCTCAATGGCTTTGCAGCGCTTGATGTTTTCGGTGATGCCTGCCTTTTTGCTGACTTTGTGCAGTAATTTCTGGATGGCTTGCTCCGCTTGTTTGAAGGACTTCAATTGCCGGGCCAATTCATCCTTCAGAAGCGGTTCACCTGACCAACTCAGCGTCATGCCCACACGCACATTGATAAGCTCTGCGCGTCTATGAAGCAGACTTTTCAACACCTTGTAGGCCTGCGGAGGTGGACTCCAGAGGCGCAGTCGATCCTGCTCGCTAGACAGGTAACGCGCGAGCAGGCGCGCATCACAAGGGTCGGTTTTCGCCCGTTGGCCAATGCTTTCGCGGTAGTGGCTCAGACGATAAGCATCCACAACGTAAACCCGGTGTCCCATTTCATGGGCCAGTTCGACCGTGTCCAAGTGGTAAATGCTGGTGGCTTCCAAAGCAATTGAGCTTTGCGCAGGCAGAGCTTTGAGCCAACGCCCAAGAGTCTCTCGGTCGTTGTTGATGTGTTGAGTGGTTTGCATGTCTTCGCGGTAAGCGACGATTTCGGCCTTGGCTACATCGATACCGATTACCGTTGGCGAGGTAAGGATTGTCATGACGAATCCTCGGAGCTAGGGTTTAAGGGCTTGTCGGGGTTTACCCTTGCGCTGGCTTGCCTCTATCGTCGGTTTTACCGATGAATTCCTTATCGGCGCTTCGGGTAGAAGGGGCGGGACGAGAAGTCTCCCACGGTCCGTACTGGCTAGAGTCGGAATCGAGCTTTTAGTCCCGCCCACCCCTTCAAGTCTAAACATACAAGCGAGCTTGCTCGCGATTGCGTCGGGTCTGTTGACATCAATGTTGAATGAATAACCGCAATCGCGAGCAAGCTCGCTCCCACAGGGATTGGTGGTGGTTTTGAGGGAGATGTCTGTAGCCAAACGCACTGATTCTTGAAGGACAAATCTCTAAAAAAAGCAGGGGAAATCTGATTTCCTTGTCCCGCCCTCAACACCCCTTGTCGCTCATGCAGAATCGCCCGCCTTCATTCTGCAGAGACACATCGGATGTTCGCGCCTGCCAATCAACCGCGTTTCACGTTGACCCTCGACGGCGTCCAGAATGAGCTCAAGGTCCTTGAGTTCACGGGCAAGGAAGCCATCAGCCAGCCCTACCGTTTTGACCTGGAACTGGTCAGTGACCGACCGGACATCGAGCTTGAAAGCCTGCTGCACCGTCAGGCGTTTCTGAGTTTCGATGCGCAAGGTAGCGGTATCCACGGTCAGATTTTTCGGGTCGGCCAAAGCGACTCCGGGAAACGTCTGACGGGCTACCAAATCAGCCTGGTTCCACGACTGGCTTACCTCGGACAGCGCATCAATCAGCGGATCTTCCAGCACCAAAGCGTGCCGGCGATCATCGCGCAGGTGCTCAAGGACCATGGCATCCAGCGCGATGCTTTCGAGTTCCAACTGGGCAGTGAATACGCCCCTCGCGAGTACTGCGTGCAGTACGCCGAAAGTGATCTGGCGTTCATTCAGCGGCTTTGTGCGGAGATCGGTATTCACTACCACTTCCAGCACAGCGCCGACGGGCATCTGTTGGTGTTCGGTGATGATCAGACCGTTTTTCCTCGGCTGCCCGAGCCGACGCTCTACCTGCCGGGCAGCGGCATGGCGGCGGATGCGCCGGCCATCAAGCGCTTCAACGTGCGTCTGGAAACCCGCACCACAGCGGTTGCCCGTCGCGATTACGACTTTCGGAAACCGCGCCTGCAACTCGAAAGCCGTCTCGACAGCGAACAGCGCCCGGTGCTGGAGGACTACCACTTTCCCGGCCAATTCATTGATCGCGAACATGGCAAGCAACTGACCCAACGCGCACTCGAACGCCACAACGCGGACTTCCGTCAGGCTGAAGGTAAAGGCGACGATTCGGCGCTGGTTTGCGGACATTTCCTGCACCTCGCCGAGCATCCACGTCAGGCATGGAACGACCTCTGGCTGATCACTGAAATCGAACATCGCGGCCGCCAGCCGCAAGTGCTGGAAGAGTCGGCCACCAGCGATGACCCGGATGATTTTCAGGGCTATCGCAATACGTTTCTAGCGACGCCGTGGGACGTTTCGTTTCGCCCGCCGCTGGGGCCGCAAAAGCCTCGCATGCTTGGCTATCAACCCGCCGTGGTCACCGGCCCGGCCGACAGCGAAATCCATTGCGACGAGTTCGGGCGGGTCAAGGTTCAGCTCGCCTGGGACCGCGACGGTCAACTTAACGAGCATTCCAGTTGTTGGCTGCGCGTTGCGACAGGCTGGGCGCATGACCGTTATGGCAGCGTGCTGATCCCGCGCGTCGGCATGGAAGTGCTGGTCGGGTTCATTGACGCCGATGCTGACAATCCACTGGTGATGGGTTGCCTGCCCAACGCAGCGACCCCGGTGCCGCTGGACCTGCCCGCCGACAAGACCCGAAGTATTTTCCGCAGCCAGAGCAGTCCGGGTGGCGGCGGCTACAACGAATTGCGCATCGAGGATCGCAAAGGCGCCGAGGAAATCTACCTGCGCGCCCAGCGAAACTGGACTCAGCACGTATTGAATGATCAGCAGGTGCAGGTCGATAACCAGCGCAGCATCGTCGTCACCGGCACGGCTCGCCATGAGATGAAGGCCGACGAGCAGCGCATCACCCACGGTCAGCGCCAGGCTGAAGTGAAGCTCGATGATCATTTGGTGGTGGCGGGCGACCGACACATCCGCGTGACCAGCCAGGCGCTTAGCGCGAGCCAGCAATTTCACGTCAGCGCCGGCCAGCAAGTGGTGATCGACGGTGGTGCCAGCGCGACGATTCAGGCAGGTGGGCAGTGGATCAACATTGGCCCTGGGGGGATTTTCAGCAGCGTGCCGATTCAGGTGGGCGGGGCATTGATGCCGGCGATGGCGGCTGCAACGGCGTCGCTGGATGCACCGCTGAAACTCGCCGCCGCACCGGCAGCAGTGTTGAGCGCGGCACAGATCATGAGCCTGAAAAGCGATGCGCTGTTTTGCGAGGAGTGCGAGCGCTGCAAGGAGGGGGGTATGTCCGACGCCGAGCACGCAAACCCACTCCCCAAAGTCCTCAGCCCGGCCGGCGCCTTCCAGCATTGAGCCGGGCTTTCATATCGTCGAGCAGGGGATGTCTCGGTCTGCGCTCGAATCAATCCTGTTTCCACAGCCGGCCCCGGCAGTACTGGAAAAATTTCGAAGCCTGAATCCGCAGCTCACTCAATACGCCAGGCCTGGTCAATTGATCGTCTTGAGCGATCCGCGCAATACGCAATGCACGCGTGAAGAAGCGTTGCTGATGGAGGCAGCGCAAAAAGTTGATGCAGCGCTTGAGCCGTTGAGTGATGCGGAAGCGGAGTTTATGGCGCGTCACCATGGGGAGATTCAATCCTTTCTTTCGCATGGCTCGACAGGTGTTGGCGTTGGTTCAGCGATGTTCGGTAAGCACTTGGGCAACTTGAAAAAGACCCTTGTAGAGCTTGAAACCCTGCACAAGCGCACCTTCGATAAACACGGAAAACTGCAGGGCGCGGATTTCTTTAACGAGCGTAAAAAGTTGATGGGGCGGCTGGATAACAGCCTTGGATCATTGGTGCGTAAAGGCGTGGGTATTCCGGATCATCCAAAACTGAAAAATGCGCTGGGGATATCAAGTCGCAGCCTGGTGCACCATTGGAGCAAGGCGGGTACAGCTGGAGGGATTCCGGGGTACGCGACGCATATTGATGGGGTGAGTAAAGCTGGGAAAGTGATGAAGTTGGGTGGTTGGGTTGGGGTTGGGTTGGGGGCTTCGGCTTCGGGAGTAAAAGTGAGAGAGGTTTGTCGGACTGGGCGTGAGCAAGAGTGCAAGAAAGTCAAAGTCACTGAAAGCGGGAAGCTGGTGGGGGCTGTGGCTGGAAGCACGATTGGTTCGAAGGTGGCTAGCTCTGCTTGTGTGGCAATCACTTGGACCGGATATGGTGCAATTGCCTGTGCCATTGTTATGGCGGGAGTCGGCGCAGTCGGTGGTGGCCTTATCGGCGAGGAAATTGGTGAAGGAATTGGCGAAAAAATTTACGAGTGGCGCGAGTGATGCTGGATGCAGAAGACATCTATTTCATGTTCGCGATTTTCAATATTGCATCGGGAATCGGAGTGCTTTTTGTTCAGCTCTATCTTGTGTTTTTTGAGCTTGAGAATATTTTTGCCGCGTTGCCGAATTCGTATGGCGCTGAACTGCGAAAGCCTTTTTTAAATGGGGGAGTGTTTAGCAAAATATTTGTAGTTGGAAATATAGCCATGATGCTCTGTTTTCATAAGAGGTCGATAAAAGGTGGGGATTTGAGTCAGTACGATTACGACAATTTCCCGTCAAAAATAAAATTTCAGTTGCGAGCGATGCATCTGGTATCGCTATTCCTCGGCGTGATGATGCTTGTGCTTTTTGCGTTGGGAAAGTACATGGGGTGGCTCAAGTAGGGGGGGGGCAAAAATAATGCCTCAACCTTTCTCTCTCTCTTTACGCGCTATCAAGATGATAAATACATATGACAGATGACGATGAGGTTCTATTTGTCTTGGTCACAGGTGGGTTGTTTTTGGTCTTGGGTTTGTTTTTATTGTGGGTCAAGTTTATTTGGCGTGCTTTCAAATGAAAACAATAATTGGGTCTTTGAGTAATTCTCGTGGAGTTTTGCTGCGTAAGTCTGTAATGAAGAGCGGTGTTTTTGGTGTTTATTTCATGCTGATTAGTGTGGGGGCTTTTTTTTATGTTTCCGTCTAAGTCAATCAAATGTGGGGACTTGGATGAAAACGATTATTTGAATTTTCCCCTCTGGCTTTTGAATCTTATGAAATTTCTTTATGTGGTGGGCCTTGGAGGAGGGCTGGCGATGTTTGTGCTTTTTTTGGTGGGAAATACATGGGCTGGATTGAGTCATTTTGTCTCATTGGTGCAAAAAATGGGTTTCGTAATTTTATATACGATTTATTCAGCAGGGCCGGACGCGTTTGAAGAAGTGCTCAATTGGATAAAGCCTGTTGTAGCTTTTCTGTTCTTTACATCGATTGCGGTGATGTTTTACTTGGCGTGTTTAAAGATGGACAAAATACTCGACGATCTGAGCCGATCTGAAGCGGTGAAGTTGCGCAGCCCGATAAAAGGGCAGTGTTTTCATTCCAGATATGAAGCGTTAGGGGTTGCCGGGTTTGTTTTAACGTTTCCCTCTTTAGCAATTAGGCGTGGGCAATTGAATGCAGATGATTACGATAACTTTCCTGTTGGATTGCGACTGTTGATAAAGGTTAGTTCCTGCAGTCTCTGTTCTGTGTTTTTCTACTTTATCGCTGTTGAGCTGATTTATGAATATTTGAGTTGGGTCGATTGGTTGTTAATGACTCTGAATAATTTGGGTTGTTGGTGGGCTGAAATTAGGGGCGATTTTTATGAGTGTTGATTTCATTGGAAACTGGTTACAAACCCATCCGCTTAACAATACTGAACAAATCTTCGCCATTTTCAGCAACGCCAGCGCGGCTGAGCCGTTCAAGGCTTGGCAGCGCTCATTGAATGCTCAAGCGCCGAGGCCGATTTGGGCTGACACGATTTACTCCGAGTGGGAAGCGGTGATGCCTTATGTCGGAATCGTCGCCGCGGACAGTCAGTTTCTCGATTGGGTGGCCGAGACCGAGTCCTGCGATTGGGGGTGGTTGGCGGTGTCTTCGGCAAGTTTGGAGGTGGTGGTCGAGCATTTGCGCAGTCTGACGCAAGTGAAGCTGCCGGATGGGAAATCGGTGTTTTTCCGTTTTTGGGATGGGCGTTATTTGCTGCCGATTTTGCAGTCGGCTGATGTGAGTGCCTCGGAACTGCTGCCGGTGATCCGCAGGTGTTTGATCAATGGGCAGTCGGTTGATATCGGTGGCAGTGCGTTGCAAACATCGAAGGTTTTTCCATGGTGGGAGGTTTCTGAATCCCTGCTGCAACACCTCGGTGCTGAAGATGCTTCGACCCTGATCAACAATCTGGTGCGGTGGCTGAGTGAGGAGCATCCGGGCCTGTTCGAGGCGTTTTCAGAGGGGGTGTTGCGACGCAAGGTCGAGATGTTTCTTGCAACGCCTGACCTGCCTGCTGGACCGAAAGCCGAGTTGTTGGAGCACTTGATGGCGGAGCTGGAATGATCGGGTGTAGGGCCAGTCGAAATTTCTGGGCAAGGTCGTCGGACGTTTCCTTCAAGTTGTGGCGGCTTTCATGAACTGGTTTGAAATGTTCTCCATCGATAGTCTTTGGCTGTCACCGCGCAAGTGGTGGCAGGGTGTAGGAGCCCTCACTCATGATGCAACAGCTCTGTCGTTTGATTGCGGCACTTAATGTGTGCCCATAAAATCGTTCGCGGCGGCTGTGCGCGGGACACGCTTCGGCGTGACCGAGGTTCATGAGTGCTCGGTACTCCTACTCCTGCGCATGGCTGCCACCCAAACCTGTAGGAGGGGGCGTTTGGCAGCTTGTATTTCTTACTCATGGAAATTGCAAATGAAAACGCTGACACCCGATCCACCCTACGAAAAACCCATTTCCCACCCCAAAAGCCGCTTCATGGCACTCACCAGCAACTGCACCGAAATGCCCACGCTGTTCGTCGATACCCACGCCCCGCTCGATGTTTTAACCGAAGCCGCCAGCTACCGAATCCGCGCCGTCACCCAAGTGCTGGAAAACATGTCCATGCGTGGGTCTGTCGAGTGTGAGTCGTTCATCCTCAGTGATTTCGCTTTGCTGTGCGCCATCCCGTTGCGCGATGGGTGCGATGTGCTGGATGTTATCGGGCGGCGATTGCGGGCTCGGGCTTCGGAATAGCGCTGGCAGAACACGCTTTGTAGCAGCTGGCGAAGCCTGCGTCCGGCTGCGCAGCAGTCGTAAAATCAGGTTTCGCGGTGTTTCAGGCTCTCCTTGCAAGCTGGATTTACGACTGCTGCGCAGCCGGACGCAGGCTTCGCCAGCTGCTACAAAGAGCGTTGCAGGGGCTGTCGCAGCAGTCTCCGCAATCGCCCGCTCGGCTGCGAAGCCCTGACGTTCGCCTCGGTACAAGGTAAACTTCCCGGCCTTCGCAGGAGCAATCATGAATTATCGTCACGCCTTCCATGCCGGCAATCACGCCGATGTGTTCAAACACCTGACTTTGACCCGCCTCATCGCCCTGATGTCGCGCAAGGAGCAGCCGTTTGCCTATCTCGACACTCACGCCGGCATTGGCCTGTATGACCTTCAGGGCGATCAGGCCAACCGTACCGGTGAGTATCTGGAAGGTATTGCGCGTCTGTGGGATCAGCCGGATCTGCCAGCATTGACCGCCGATTATATGAAGGTGCTGCATGACATGAACCCGGATGGCCAGTTGCGCTATTACCCGGGTTCCCCTGAGCTGGCGCGGCGTCTGACGCGGCCGCAGGATCGGGTAATGCTCAACGAGAAGCATCCGGAAGACGGTTTGCTGCTCAAGGACAACATGGCTGGTGACCGTCGGGTGAAGGTGCATCTGGGCGAAGGCTGGCATGTGCCGCGCGCGATGTTGCCGGTGCAGGAGAAGCGGGCGGTGATGTTGATTGATCCGCCGTTTGAACAGCTTGATGAGATGCAGCGCTGTGCGGCGTCGCTGAAAGAGGCGGTTGGCCGGATGCGTCAAACCGTGGCGGCGATCTGGTACCCGGTGAAGGACCAGCGCCTGTTGCGCCGCTTCTATCAGGATCTGGCGGGCTCGGGCGCGCCGAAGTTGTTGCGTGTGGAGTTGCTGGTGCATCCGCTGGATACGCCGAACAGTCTGAACGGGTCCGGGTTGGCGATTGCCAATCCGCCGTGGGGGCTGGAAGAGGAATTGCGTGAGCTGCTGCCGTGGTTGTCCAAGAAGTTGGGGCAGACCCAGGGTGGGTGGCAGATGGATTGGTTGATCGCTGAGAGTTGATCAGTTGGTGATGATCGTTCCCACGCTCTGCGTGGGAATGCAGCCCGGGACGCTCCGCGTCCCAACAGCGGACGCGGAGCGTCCATTGAGGCGTTCCCACGCAGAGCGTGGGAACGATCAATCTGAAATCAGATCGGGCAGGTCACTCCCGTGCCGCCAATCCCGCAATATCCTTCAGGGTTCTTGGCCAGGTACTGCTGGTGATACGCCTCGGCGAAGTAGACCGTCGGGGCCTGGTCGATTTCGGTGGTGATCTCGCCTTTGCCGGCCTTGGTCAGTTCGGTCTGGAACACTGCCTTGCTGTTGAGTGCCGCGTCCAATTGCTCCTGGGTGGTGGCATAGATCACCGAGCGGTACTGAGTGCCGATGTCGTTGCCCTGACGCATGCCTTGGGTCGGGTTGTGCAGTTCCCAGAACATTTTCAACAGCGCTTCGTAGCTGACTTTCGCCTTGTCGTACACCACCAGCACCACTTCGCTGTGGCCAGTCAGGCCTGAGCAGACTTCTTCATACGTTGGGTTCGGCGTGTAGCCGCCGGCGTAACCCACCACGGTGCTGACCACGCCTTCGCGCTGCCAGAAGCGACGTTCCGCGCCCCAGAAGCAGCCGAGGCCGAAGATCGCGAAGTCGACGTCCTCGAAGAACGGGCCCAGCAGTGGTGTTTCGGTAAAAACAAAATGCTTTTCAGGCAGGTTCATCGCGGTTTCGCGGCCAGGCAGAGCTTGTTCTTTTGTTGGAAGCACGTTTTTGTTCACCAGAATTTCCGAGCGCAAGACCATGATCAGTCCCCTCAGTCAGGTTGAGTGTAATTGGTCAGACACGCAGTTTGCCCGAGTGTTACGCCGATGTCAGGCGAACGGGCCACGCGGGTAGCGCTTGAGCTTTTCGATCAGCTCGGCGCCGGGGATCGGGCGGTCGAACAGGTAGCCCTGGCCGACGTCGCAGCGGTGGCGGCGCAGGAACGCCAGTTGTTCGGCCGTCTCTATGCCTTCGGCGACGACCTTGAGTTTCAGGTTGTGGGCCATGGCGATCACCGCGGAGGTGATTTCCATGTCGTCCTGGTTGTCCGGGATTTCGTGGATGAAGCTGCGATCGATCTTGATGATGTCGATCGGGAATTTTTTCAGGTAGCTGAGCGACGAGTAACCGGTGCCGAAGTCATCCATGGCCAGGGTCAGGCCCAGGCGCTTGAGTTGATCGAGCTGCAAGTGCGTGTCTTCGGTGGCTTCCAGCAGCAGGCCTTCGGTGAGTTCCAACTCCAGCAGGTGGGCTGGCAGCGCTTCTTCCTTGAGGATGGTCGCGATGGACGACACCAGGTCCGGGTCGGAGAACTGTTTGGGTGACAGGTTGATCGCCACTTGAAGATTGCCCAGGCCGGCGGCGCTCAGCGCCTTGCTCATGCGGCAGGCCTGGCGGGCGATCCATTTGCCGATCGGGATGATCAGCCCGGTTTCTTCGGCGACGCTGATGAACTGGTCCGGGCGGATCATGCCTTTGTCGGGGTGGTTCCAGCGCAACAACGCTTCCATCCCCAGCAGGCGGCCACTGCGCAAGCACAGCTTGGGCTGATAGAACACGTCCAGCTCGTTCTGGGTGAGGGCGCGGCGCAAGTTGTTCTCGACGAACAGCTTGTAGCTGGCCTCGGCATTCAGCGCTTCGGTGAACACCTGGACCTGATGCTTGCCGTTGGCCTTGGCTTTGTGCAGCGCCAGGCCGGCGTTGCGCATCAGGGTTTGCGGGTCACGACCATGCAGCGGCGCGCAGGCCAGGCCCACGGAGCCGGTGACGCTGATCAACTGGTTGTCGACGAACATGGGCTTGTCGAGGGTCATCAGCAACTGGTTGGCGACCTGCAGGCCGGTACGCATGTCGGTGTTGTCCAGCAACACGGCGAACTCGTTACTGGCGAAGCGCGCCAGGCTGCCGCTCGGGCTCAGGCTGTTGCGCAGGCGTCGGGCCAGGCTGATCAACAGTTTGTCGCCGGTCTGGTGACCGAGGCTGTCGTTGATCCGCTTGAAGTTGTCGATGTCCACCAGCAACAGGCAGATGGGCGTATCGGTGTCGCGAGCGAAGCGTTCATCGAGGTTGCGGATGAAGGCGGGGCGGTTGCCGAGGTTGGTCAGGTTGTCGGTGTAGGCCAGGCGCTCGATGCGCTGCTGGGCGAGTTTGGTCTGGGTGATGTCTTCGTAAATGCCGATGTAATGCGTCAACTCGCGGTTATCGCCGTACACCTTGGAGATTGATAACTGCCCCCAGTACGGTTCGAGGTTCTTTCGTCGGCTCTTGAATTCGCCTTGCCAGCTGTTGCTCTTGGCCAGTGCCGAGGGTGCGTCGAACAGCAATTCACTGAGGTTCTCCAGTGCCGGCAGTTCCGACAGCCGCTGGCCGTGGACTTCTTCGGTGGTGTACTGGGTGATCGCGGTGAAGCTGGGGTTGACGTATTCCACCACGCCGTCGCAATTGACCAGCAAAAAGGCGTTGGCGCTTTGCTCGACCGCACGCTGGAACAGGTGCAGGGCGCTGGTGGCGGTGCGGCGGTTGTGGTTGTTGATGACTTGGGCGAACTGATCCGCCAGCTCGCCGGCAAAAGCGATTTCGTCCGACTCCCACGCGCGGGTCGCACCGATCTGTTCCAGGCACAGCACGCCGACCACTTGGCCGTCGACGCGGATACTGGCGTCGAGCATCGCGTTCACATCGCGCGGGCGCAGTCTCTCGGCCATTTCCCGGGTGCGCGGGTCACGCATGGCGTTATGGGCGTCAATGGCGCGGCTGCTGTGCAAGGCTTCGAGGTAATCGGGGAAGCCGCTGACGTCGATCGGTTCCGGCAGCTGGTATTCCCCGTTTTTGCGGTGATACGCCGAAATCGGCACCAGCAGCGAACCTTCAAGGTTCCACAGGCTGGCACAGTCAATTTCGTAGATGTCGCAGGCGCTGCGGGTGATCAGTTCGGCGGCTTCTTGCAGTGAATTGTTGCTGCTGTAGCGCTGGCGAGTCAGCAACAGGATCAGGTCCTGCTGGGCGCGCACCCTCTCCAGATGCTGCAGTTGTACCTGCTGGGCGAGCTGATTGAGTTCCAGGGCGATTTGCAGGCGCGAGTTTTGGGATTCCAGGTCGGGTAACAACTGATTGCTTTCGAACAGGTCGTCGATCACCAGCAGATAGCCGCGCAACAAGTGCCGATTGTGCTGTTTATAGGCTTCGCCCAGCTCCAGCAGGTTCAAGGCGCCAGAGGCGGTGTGCAGGGTGTAGCGGATCTGGTAATTCGGACTGTCGGTGAGTTGTTGCTGGACCGCGTCATGCAGCTGATAGCGCGCTTCGGGCTCCATCAGGCTGGCGTAGGGGGAGTCAACCAGCGCACACAGGTCAACGGCCGGCAGGCCGAAATGACGTTCGCAATTAGGATCGAGAAACAGCAGCGCCCAGCTAGGTTCATTCAGCCGTTCGAAACGCAGCATGCCGAGCCGCGAGGGCACAGGCAACTGCGTCACTACCTCGGCCACCATTCGGCTGGCGGCATCGGGTTGGCTTTTCATTGAGGGAAACTCGCTTCGAATATGCTGATCGCGCCGGGCTCTCGCCCTCTTAACTGTTGTCTGCGGCAAGGTTGCATCATTGCGGCACTGACTGACAAGAGACATGAAGGCCAAGTGCTATAAGAATATGTCGGCAGGCGTGAAGTTTTCTCCAGCGCGCGCTTAAAACTTATGCATTTGGCCTTCTTTACTAGGCCAGAGGGATATTGATCGTTTGTAATGGTTTGCCGTCCCGGTCGTGGTAATTAACCTGAATGTGCTCTCTATCAACGACCAGATGGGCAAAATTGTCCTGGCTGACCACCTGGCTGGTCAGTTCATGACGGTAGTCCCCCGCAGCCGTTTTCGCCAACGCCTGATCCAGGATGAACGTGGAAGCCTTGGCATACGGCAGCAGTTTGCTGTTGTACAGGGGCGAGGAGACGATGGTGTGCACCTCGAAGTCCGGGTCTTCGCTGTGGGTCAGACGACTCGTCAAAGAGCCGTGGACATCGCCCGAGACGAAGATCACGTTCTTGATGCGGTGCGTACGAATCGTTTCCAGCAATCGCAGGCGTTGTTCCGGGAAGGCTTTCCAGGCGTCATCGCCCAAGGTTTTGCGGTCGGGGTAGAACATCACGCTGGTTACCACAAATTTGACCCGGGCCGGGCTGTGGATCAGCCATTTGCACAGCGCCTGTTCCTGTTCTTCATCAAGGATACGGCGATCATCGGCCGACAAATTGCGTCGAGTGCGGCTGTCGGTGACAAACCATTCAATATCGCCTTCGCTGAACTCATACCAATACTGTTCGAGTGCTCTACTTATCTGTCCGTCGGCAAGAAGTTTATGCGCCGGGCTATGGCTGGCTTGATACAACTCATACGCCGTGATGGCGTTTTTGTATAAGTAGTCATCTGTTTTGCTTTTATTGGCAGGCCAGTTGTCTTCTATTTCATGGTCGTCGAGGATCATGTAAGTTGGAGTGCCGGACATTAACTTGCTGATATTGGGTTGAGAAAAAGCCACTCGATACTTGCTGAGTATTTCCTTGTACTCCCGGTCGGGAGCAATAACGTTCAAGTCATCGACATAGATTTGGTCTCCGGTCATCAATGTGGCGCTGATGGGCGGTTCCGCCCGCTGCGCAAGATCTGTAATCGAAGCGAATATGCGGTCGCCCAGGTGCGGGGCCGACGGTATCCCTGCGGTCATTCGAAGGTAGCGGCATGAGCCAACGATATACCCCCGTGGCGTGGTGGTTTTGCTGGACTGCGTACGAAAGCGATAAATATCCCGAGGCCATTGCAATGGCAGCTCCTGGACCGTCTCCACGGTATGCACCGGGCTCATCGGGCTGAACCAGCCGGCCTGATATTCGTACTCGGTGTCGCTGGCCAATTCATTGAGTGCAATCACATCGCTCATGTCGCGCACGATCGTCAGTTTTACAAATTCGCCTCGGGACCAGTGCTCTTCACCCAGGCGTCGATAACGAACACCTGCAAATACCAATGAAGTGTCTTGAAGTTTGCCGCGAAGAAAAATGCGCGCGTGGTTTGTAGTTGTGTGGCCAATAATAGGGCCGACAGTCGGTTTAAACATATTCGAATCCATTCGAAGTGACGCTAACTAAGTAGAAGGGGTTGCAGTATTTAAAAGAAAATACTGTCGAACTAAGACTAGTTAGTACGCAAAAAAAAATATCGAGCGAAAGTGGACTGGCGTTGTGGCCGACGTCAGCAACGAATGTAGGAAGAAACTTTCTGCCAGGCAAAAAAAGCCCCGCCAAATTGGCGGGGTTGAGGTACGAGCGTGGCGCTCGGAAAACGTGGAACGCGAACGGCCCTCCGGTGAGAGAGGGCCGTTCGGTGTTACAGCAGGATGGTGCGGATGTCCGCCAGCAGGTCGCTCAGACGCTTGGTGAAGCGTGCAGCAGCGGCGCCGTTGATCACACGGTGATCGTAGGACAACGACAACGGTAGCATCAGTTTCGGCTGGAAGGCTTTGCCGTCCCAGACTGGCTGGATGGTTGCCTTGGAAACACCAAGGATCGCCACTTCCGGCGCGTTGACGATCGGCGTGAAGCCGGTGCCGCCAATGTGGCCAAGGCTGGAAATGGTGAAACAGGCGCCTTGCATGTCGTCAGCGGTGAGCTTCTTGTCGCGGGCTTTGGCGGCCAGCGCAGCGGCTTCGGCTGCCAGTTGCAACAGGCTCTTCTGATCGACGTTCTTGATGACCGGTACCAGCAGGCCTTCAGGGGTGTCGACCGCGAAGCCGATGTTCACGTACTTCTTGCGGATGATCGCTTTGCCGCTTGGTGCCAGCGAACTGTTGAAGTCCGGCAGTTCCTTGAGCAGGTGCGCGCACGACTTGAGCAGCAGCGGCAGGATGGTCAGCTTGACGCCAGCCTTCTCTGCAACGGCTTTCTGAGCGTTGCGGAACGCTTCCAGGTCGGTGATATCAGCCGAATCGAACTGAGTCACGTGTGGAATGTTCAACCAGCTGCGGTGCAGGCTCGACGCGCCGATTTGCATCAGGCGAGTCATCGGCACTTCTTCGGTTTCACCGAAGCGGCTGAAGTCCACGACCGGAATCGGCGGGATGCCCGCGCCGCCGGTTGCGCCAGCCGCAGCGGCCGGTGCTTCCTTGGCCTTCTGCATCATGGCTTTGACGTAAACCTGCACGTCTTCTTTCAGGATGCGACCGTGCGGGCCACTGGCGCCGACGGCGTTCAGCTCGACGCCGAACTCGCGCGCCAGTTGGCGTACAGCCGGGCCGGCGTGAACCTTGGCGCCTGGCTTGGCCGGTGCAGCGACAGGTGCAGCAGCTACCGGAGCAGCAGCCGGTGCGGCGGCAGGAGCTGGAGCGCTCGGTGCAGCAGCGGCCGGAGCCGGGGCAGCGGCAGGCGCAGCGCCTTTGACTTTGAGCGTGAGGATCAGGTCGCCGGTGCCGACTTCGTCATCGAGCTTGATGGAAACGCTTTCCACCACGCCAGCGGCAGGCGACGGGATTTCCATGCTCGCCTTGTCGGATTCCAGGGTGATCAGCGACTGGTCGGCTGCAACGGTGTCGCCGGCCTTGACCAGGACTTCGATGATCTTGGCCTTGCCCGACGAACCGATGTCCGGGACGTGGATGTCCTGAACGCTGTCGGCAACCGGTGCAGCCGGGGCTGCTGCAGGAGCAGGCGCAGCGGCAGCAGCTGGAGCGGCAGCCTGGGCCGGAGCAGCAGCCGGTGCCGCGGCACCCGCCACTTCCAGATCCAGGATCAGGTCGCCAGTGCCGACTTCGTCGTTGAGCTTGACGCTGATGGCCTTGACCACGCCAGCGGCAGGCGACGGGATTTCCATGCTCGCCTTGTCGGACTCCAGGGTGATCAGCGATTGATCAGCTGCGACGGTGTCGCCGACCTTGACCTGGATCTCGATGATCTGGGCCTTGCCCGCCGAACCGATATCCGGCACGTGCACTTTCTGAATCGAAGCGGCAGCCGGCGCAGCGGCTGGAGCTGCCGCCGGTTTCGCTTCAGCTTTTGCAGCAGGCGCAGCGGCAGCGGTAGCCGCAGGGGCCGCAGCAGCGGCACCTTCAACTTCCAGCTCGAGCAGTTCGTCGCCTTCTTTCAGGCGATCGCCCAGCTTCACTTTCAGGCTCTTGATGATACCGGCCTTCGGCGCAGGCACTTCCATGCTCGCCTTGTCCGATTCCAGCGTCAGGATGCTCTGGTCGGCTTCGACACGGTCGCCGACCTTCACAAACAGTTCAATTACTTCACCTTCACCGCTGCCGATGTCAGGTACGCGAATGAGTTCGCTCACAGAATCTCTCCTCAGCAGTCCAGTGGGTTGCGTTTTTCCGGGTTGATACCGAACTTGGTAATGGCTTCAGCCACAACCTTAGGTTCGATGTCACCACGGTCAGCCAGTGCTTCCAGGGCTGCCAACACCACGAAATGACGGTCGACTTCGAAGAAATGACGCAGTTTCTTGCGGCTGTCGCTGCGGCCGAAACCGTCGGTGCCCAGGACTTTGAATTCCTTGGACGGGACCCACTGACGAATTTGCTCAGCGAACAACTTCATGTAGTCGGTAGAAGCGATCACCGGACCTTTACGGCCGTTCAGGCATTCTTCGACGTAGCTCAGTTTAGGCTTCTGGCCCGGGTGCAGACGGTTGGTGCGCTCTACGGCCAGGCCGTCGCGACGCAGTTCGTTGAAGCTGGTAACGCTCCATACGTCAGCGCCGACGTTGAACTCTTCACGCAGAATCTTCGCCGCTTCACGCACTTCACGCAGGATGGTGCCGGAGCCCATCAGCTGAACGTGGTGCGCCGCTTCGCGGGTGTCTTCTTCAAGCAGGTACATGCCTTTCTTGATGCCTTCTTCGGCACCGGCCGGCATGGCTGGCTGCTGGTAGGACTCGTTCATCACGGTGATGTAGTAGAAGACGTCCTGTTGCTCTTCGGTCATCTTCTTCATGCCGTCCTGAATGATCACCGCCAGCTCGTAGCCGTAGGTCGGATCATAGGTGCGGCAGTTCGGGATGGTGGCAGCCAGGATGTGGCTGTGACCGTCTTCGTGTTGCAGGCCTTCGCCGTTGAGCGTGGTCCGGCCGGCGGTGCCGCCGATCAGGAAGCCACGGGTACGGCTGTCGCCAGCGGCCCAGGCGAGGTCGCCGATACGCTGGAAGCCGAACATCGAGTAGAAGATGTAGAACGGCAGCATTGGCTGGTTGTGGCTGGAGTACGAAGTACCGGCAGCGATGAAGGAGCTCATGGCGCCTGCTTCGTTGATGCCTTCTTCGAGAATCTGGCCCTTCTTGTCTTCCTTGTAGAACATCACCTGGTCTTTATCGACTGGCTCGTAGAGCTGGCCGACGGAGGAGTAGATGCCCAACTGACGGAACATGCCTTCCATACCGAAGGTACGGGCTTCGTCCGGGATGATCGGCACGATGCGCGAGCCGATTTCCTTGTCCTTGACCAGTTGCGCGAGGATCCGCACGAACGCCATGGTGGTGGAAATCTCACGGTCGCCCGAGCCATCAAGGATTGCCTTGAGGGTATCGAGTGGCGGCGTTGGCACGCTGATGCTCTTCGCGCGGCGCTGTGGTACGAAACCGCCCAGTGCAGTGCGGCGCTCGCTCAGGTAGCGGGCTTCGGCGCTGTTTGGCTCTGGCTTGAAGAACGGCAGGTTTTCCAGCTCTTCGTCTTTGACCGGGATGTCGAAACGATCGCGGAACAGCTTCAGGCTTTCAACATCAACCTTCTTGGTGTTGTGCGCGGTGTTCTTCGCTTCGCCGGCACCGGTGCCATAACCTTTGATGGTCTTGGCCAGGATGACGGTTGGCTGTTCTTTGTGGTTGACCGCTTCGTGGTACGCCGCGTAGACCTTGTACGGGTCGTGGCCGCCTCGGTTGAGTTTCCAGATCTCGTCGTCGGACAGATCAGCAACCATCGCCTTGAGTTCTGGCGAGTTGAAGAAGTGTTCACGCACGAACGCGCCGTCTTTGGCTTTGTAGTTCTGGTACTCGCCGTCGATGACTTCGTCCATGCGACGTTGCAGGATACCGTCGACGTCCTTGGCCAGCAGTGGGTCCCAGAAACGGCCCCAGATGACTTTGGTCACGTTCCACTGAGCACCGCGGAACACGCCTTCGAGTTCCTGGATGATCTTGCCATTCCCGCGAACCGGGCCGTCGAGGCGCTGCAGGTTGCAGTTGATGACGAAGATCAGGTTGTCGAGCTTCTCGCGGCCAGCCAGCGAGATGGCGCCCAGGGATTCCGGCTCGTCACACTCGCCGTCGCCCAGGAAGCACCAGACTTTCTGCTTGCCTTCAGGGATGAAGCCACGGGCTTCCAGGTACTTCATGAAACGTGCCTGGTAGATCGCCTGGATCGGGCCCAGGCCCATGGATACGGTCGGGAACTGCCAGAAATCAGGCATCAGCCAAGGGTGCGGGTAGGACGAGAGGCCCTGACCGTCGACTTCCTGGCGGAAGTTGTTCATCTGGTCTTCGGTGATGCGGCCTTCCATGAACGCACGGGCGTAAACGCCTGGCGAGGTGTGACCCTGGAAGTAGATCAGGTCGCCGCCGTGTTCGTCGGTCGGGGCCTGGAAGAAGTAGTTGAAGCCGATGTCATACAGGGTGGCGCTGGAGGCGAAGCTGGAGATGTGACCGCCCAGGTCAGAATCTTTCAGGTTCGTACGCATCACCATGGCCATCGCGTTCCAGCGTACCAACGAGCGAATGCGGCGTTCCATGAACAGGTCGCCAGGCATGCGTGCTTCGTGGGTTACGGGAATGGTGTTGCGGTACGGCGTGGTGATGGCGTAAGGCAGCTGCGAGCCACTGCGGGTCGCCAGTTCGCCCATACGGGTCATCAGATAGTGAGCGCGGTCTTCGCCTTCTTTGTCGAGAACCGATTCCAGGGCGTCCAGCCATTCCTGGGTTTCGACGGGATCGAGGTCTTGCATGGCTTGCTCCAGGGCGGAAAGGCTTCCAGAATCGGTTGCCTGAGTTTGCGACTGGCCTTGTGGGCAGACGATATAAATTCTTGGATTGCCGAGAGGTTGTTCCGGCGGCGTGTAGTTTTACTACAAATCTTCGGGCATTTCAGCCTTTCGAATGTATATACGAGTAGTAAAACTACAGATGAATGGCTTGTGGCCTCCGGCTGCGTTGTGAGAATAATCGTTAAGGTTGGTCTTTTACCAACCACAAAAGGTGAAAGCTTGATGTTCACTGCCAAAAATAAAGAATTTTCAGCTATTTCTAACTTTTGTTCGACAGTCCTTCACGTAGTGCAATATGAAAATTCACTACATGCAACCCGTTGTACGCCGATCAAGGATAGACCATGAGCCTTCCCACGCTTGCCGAACTGCCCGGCATTCTCCTGCCGCTTGTCACCCGCGCCGAACAGTCGCTGCGCACCGCCGTTGCGGCCCTTGAGGACGATCATCGGCTCTCCACCTGGACACCTGAACGCTGGGCGCAATTCGCCCGCGTCGTGGCCGCCAGCGACTTTGTGATTGAACAGAGTGTGCGTGACCCTTTGATGTTGCTGGGGCTGGTTGAGTCCGGCGAATTGGATCGCGGTTTTGCCCCCGGCGAGTTGTGCGGGCAGATTGCGGCAGCGGTGAATGCGGCGCAAACCGAGGACGAACTCGGCCGCGCCCTGCGCCGTCAGCGCACCCGCCAGCAAGTGCGGATCATCTGGCGCGACCTGACCCGCCAGGCCGACCTGGTTCAGACCTGCCGCGACCTCTCGGACATGGCCGATGCGAGTATCGATCAGGCCTATCAGTGGTTGTATTCGCGTCATTGCGAGCAGTTTGGTGTGCCGACCGGCCGCCGCAGTGGCGAGCCGCAACAAATGGTCATCCTCGGCATGGGCAAACTCGGCGCGGTGGAGTTGAACCTGTCGTCGGACATCGACCTGATCTTTGCCTACCCCGAGGGTGGCGAAACCGTCGGTGTGAAGCGCTCACTGGATAACCAGGAATTCTTCATTCGTCTGGGCCAACGCCTGATCAAGGCGCTGGACCCGATGACGGTCGACGGATTCGTGTTCCGCGTCGACATGCGTCTGCGCCCTTACGGTTCGGCAGGTGCGTTGGTCTTGAGCTTCAATGCGCTGGAGCAGTATTACCAGGATCAGGGGCGTGACTGGGAGCGCTACGCGATGATCAAGTCGCGCGTGGTGGCGGGTGATCAGGTGACTGGTGCGCAATTGCAGGACATGCTGCGCCCCTTCGTTTACCGGCGTTACCTGGACTTCTCGGCCATCGAAGCGCTGCGCACCATGAAGCAGCTGATCCAGCAGGAAGTCCGGCGCAAAGGCATGGCCGACAACATCAAGCTCGGCTCTGGCGGCATTCGTGAAGTCGAGTTTATCGCCCAGGCGTTCCAGCTGATTCATGGCGGCCGCGACCTGAGCCTGCAACAACGCCCTCTATTAAAAGTACTGAGCACACTGGAAGGTCAGGGTTACCTGCCGCCGGCAGTGATCAGCGAGTTGCGCGAAGGCTACGAATTCCTGCGTTACACCGAACACGCGATTCAGGCGATTGCCGACCGCCAGACCCAGATGCTGCCGGATAGCGCGCAGGACCAGGCGCGCATTGCCTTTATGATGGGCTTCGCCGACTGGGACGCCTTCCATGAGCAACTGATGTATTGGCGTGGGCGCGTGGCCTGGCATTTCGCTCAGGTGATTGCCGATCCTGATGAAGAGCAAGGCGGCGAAAGCGAAGTAGTGGTTGGCGGTGAATGGCTGCCGTTGTGGGAAGAAGCCCAGGACGAAGAGGCGGCTTGCCGGCAGTTGGAGGAGGGTGGTTTCAAGGACGCCACCAAGGCCCTGAAAGCCTTGGCGGGACTGCGCGGCAGTCCGCAACTTCGTGCGATGCAGCGTTTGGGGCGTGAACGCCTTGATGCCTTTATTCCACGCTTGCTGGCTCAGGCCGTCGAGCATGCCAACCCCGACCTGGTGCTGGAGCGCGTGCTGCCGCTGGTTGAAGCCGTGGCCCGTCGTTCCGCCTATCTGGTGTTGCTGACCGAAAACCCCGGCGCACTGCGACGCTTGATGACCTTGTGCGCCGCTAGCCCGTGGATCGCCGAGCAAATCACGCGCTTCCCGCTGCTGCTCGACGAATTGCTCAACGAAGGCCGGCTGTTCAAGCCACCACTGGCGCCGGAGCTGGCCGCCGAATTGCGCGAGCGCCTGATGCGGATTCCCGAGGACGACCTCGAACAGCAGATGGAAGCCCTGCGCCATTTCAAACTGGCGCACCGCTTGCGCGTCGCCGCCTCGGAAATCGCCGGCAGCCTGCCGTTGATGAAAGTCAGCGATTACTTGACCTGGCTCGCCGAAGCTATTCTTGAACAAGTGTTGGCCCTGGCTTGGCACCAGACCGTGGCCAAGTACGGCACGCCGTTGCGTGCTGACGGCAGGTTGTGCGATCCCGACTTCATCATTGTCGGTTATGGGAAAGTCGGCGGGCTGGAACTCGGGCATATTTCGGACCTGGATCTGGTGTTTATCCACGATGGCGATCCACTGGCAGAAACCGACGGACCAAAACCAATCGATGGTGCGCAGTTTTTCACCCGCCTGGGGCAACGGATCATTCACTTGCTGACGGCACAGACCAACTCCGGTCAGCTGTATGAAGTGGACATGCGCTTGCGACCTTCGGGTGCAGCGGGGTTGCTGGTGAGTTCGCTCGGTGCATTTGCCCGTTATCAACACGGCGAGGCCTGGACCTGGGAGCATCAGGCGCTGGTTCGGGCGCGAGTGCTGGTGGGCAGCGCGGATGTCGGTCGGGAATTCGAGCGGGTTCGCGCGGCGGTGCTGGGCAAGCCGCGAGACCTGGCGACCCTGCGTCAGGAGGTCAGTGAGATGCGCGCGAAGATGCGCGATAACCTCGGCACCAAGAGTACGGCGGCCGGGACCGGGGCGAATGCCTTCGAAGCCACGGCGCCGTTTGATCTCAAGCAGGACGCCGGAGGTATCGTCGATATTGAATTTATGGTGCAATACGCGGCCCTGGCGTGGTCCCAAGCGTGCCCGTCATTGCTGCGCTGGTCTGATAATTTCCGCATTCTGGAAGAGCTGGCAAACGAAGGGCTGATGCCCGCCGAAGACGCCAGCTTGTTGCGCGAGGCCTATAAAGCCTATCGCTCCGCCGCTCACCGGCAGGCCTTGCAGAAGGACGCCGGGGTCATACCGGGCGACCAGTTCGCGGATGAACGGCGACAGGTGTTGCGAATCTGGCGTGAGCTGGGGCTAAGCTGAAGCGGGATATTGAAACATCCAATACCCAATGTGGTGGTGAGTGAGCTCGCTGCCACAAAAGATCTGCAGTGTTTTGTAGAATTCTCGAGGCGGGGAGGCGTATGCCTCCCCGGTTCGTTTTTGGAAACCACATGAAAATTCTGATCGTTGGGCCCAGTTGGGTCGGTGACATGGTGATGGCGCAGACACTGTTTCAGTGTCTCAAGCAACGCCACCCGCAATGCGAAATCGACGTCCTGGCCCCCGAGTGGAGCCGGCCGATCCTGGAACGCATGCCCGAAGTACGCCAGGCCTTGAGCTTTCCGCTCGGCCACGGCGCTTTGGAGCTGGCGACCCGGCGGCGTATCGGCAAATCCCTGGCCGGTCAGTACGACCAGGCGATTTTGCTGCCAAATTCGCTGAAGTCGGCGCTGGTGCCGTTCTTCGCCGGCATCCCGAAGCGCACCGGCTGGCGTGGCGAATTCCGCTACGGCCTGCTCAATGACGTGCGCACGCTGGATAAAGAACGTTATCCGCTGATGATCGAGCGCTTCATGGCCCTGGCCCATGAACCCGGCGCCGAACTGCCGAAACCCTATCCACGCCCGACCTTGCAGATCGACCCGGTCACCCGCGAAGCGACGCGGGTCAAGTTCGGCCTGGCCCTCGACCGCCCGGTGTTGGTCCTGTGCCCCGGTGCGGAGTTCGGTGAAGCCAAGCGCTGGCCGTCCGAGCATTACGCCAAGGTCGCCGAAGCGAAGATTCGCGAAGGCTGGCAAGTCTGGTTGTTCGGTTCGAAAAACGATCACGCCGTGGGCGAAGACATCCGGGCGCGCCTGATTCCCGGCCTGCGTGAAGAGTCGGTCAACCTCAGCGGCGGCACTTCGCTGGCCGAAGCCATCGACTTGATGTCCTGCGCCGATGCCGTGGTGTCCAACGACTCCGGCCTGATGCACGTCGCCGCCGCGCTGAACCGCCCATTGGTGGCGATCTACGGCTCGACGTCGCCAGGTTTTACCCCGCCGTTGGCCGAGCATGTCGAAGTGGTTCGCCTGGGCATCGAGTGCAGCCCCTGCTTCGATCGCACGTGCCGGTTCGGTCATTACAACTGCCTGCGCCAACTGATGCCGCAAGCGGTTAACGAAGCCTTGCAGCGGTTGCAGGGCACTGTGGTCGAGGTCAAATAGTTTGCGGGTTCTGTTGATCAAGACGTCTTCGCTGGGCGACGTGATTCACGCGCTGCCAGCGTTGACCGACGCGGCCCGGGCAATCCCCGGCATCAAGTTTGACTGGGTGGTGGAAGAAGGCTTTGCCGAGATCCCGACCTGGCACCCGGCCGTGGGCAAGGTGATCCCGGTGGCGATCCGTCGCTGGCGCAAGAACATCTGGCAAACCATCAAGAGTGGCGAGTGGAAGCGCTTCAAACAAAGCGTTCGAGCCACAAAATATGATCTGGTGATCGACGCCCAGGGCTTGCTGAAAAGTGCCTGGTTGACGCGCTACGTCAAGGCGCCGGTCGCCGGGCTGGACAAGGATTCGGCACGCGAGCCGATGGCCGCGCGCTTTTACTCCCGTCGCCTGGCGGTGGGCCGTGGGCAACACGCGGTAGAGCGGGTGCGTCAATTGTTCGCGCTGGCATTGGGTTACGACTTGCCCAAGGGTTTGGGTGATTACGGCCTGAACGTCGAGCGCCTGGTGGAACTGCCGCGCAAGAATCCGTATGTGCTGTTCCTGCACGGCACCACATGGGACACCAAACACTGGCCGGAAGCCTACTGGCGTGAGCTGGCCGAGCGCGTGGGTTATCTCGGCGTCGGCGTGAAGCTGCCGTGGGGCAATCCGGTGGAGAAAGCCCGGGCCGAGCGCATCGCCGCCGGGTTCCGTCATGTCGAAGTGCTGCCCAAGCTGAATCTGGCGGGCGTCGGCAAGGTCCTGGCCGGTGCACAGGCGTGTGTCGCCGTGGACACCGGCCTGGGTCATCTGGCCGCCGCGCTGGATGTGCCGACCTTGTCGCTGTTCGGCCCGACCAACCCGGGCCTGACCGGTGCCTATGGCAAAGCGCAGATTCACATCGCCAGCGACTTCCCGTGCGCCCCGTGCCTGCAAAAGAAATGTACGTATCAACCGACGGCCCAGGATGCCCGTCAGTTTGACCTGAAACGCGAGTGGCCCCTGTGCTTCACGCGTCTGAATCCCGAGCGTGTCGCGACCCGACTGAGCACGTTGTTACTGGCTGAGGAGCTGCGCTGATGCAATTGGCATTCGTCTTGTACAAGTATTTTCCGTTCGGGGCTTGCAGCGCGATTTCATGCGCATCGCCCTGGAATGTCAGCAGCGCGGCCATCAGATTCGTGTCTACACGTTGATCTGGGAAGGCGGCATTCCGCCGGGTTTCGAAGTGCTGGTGGCACCGGTCAAAGCGCTGTTCAATCATCGGCGCAACGAGAAGCTCAGCGAGTGGATGGAAGCCGACCTGGCCAAGCGTCCCGTGGATCGGCTGATCGGCTTCAACAAAATGCCGGGCCTGGACGTTTACTATGCAGCCGATGGCTGCTTCGAAGACAAGGCGCAGAATCTGCGCAACTCGCTGTACCGCCGTTGGGGCCGCTACCGGCACTTCGCCGAGTACGAGCGCGCGGTGTTCGCCAAAGACGCCAAGACCGAAGTGCTGATGATTTCCGAAGTGCAGCAGCCACTGTTCATCAAGCATTACGACACGCCGCTGGAGCGTTTCCATCTGCTGCCACCGGGCATTTCCCAAGACCGTCGTGCACCGGCCAATGCCGCTGAGATTCGCGCCGGGTTCCGTGCCGAATTCAACCTGAAAGACGATGAGTTGCTGCTGGTGCAAATCGGCTCCGGGTTCAAGACCAAAGGCGTGGATCGCAGCCTCAAGGCACTGGCCGCGCTGCCCGCTGATCTGAAGAAACGCACCCGGCTGTTTGTAATTGGCCAGGATGACCCCAAATTATTCCAGATGCAGAGCGCCACATTGGGCCTTGGCGATAACGTGACGTTCCTCAAGGGCCGTAGCGATATCCCGCGTTTCCTGCTCGGTGCCGACCTGTTGATCCACCCGGCGTACAACGAAAACACCGGGACCGTGTTGCTCGAAGCCCTGGTGGCCGGGCTGCCGGTATTGGTGAGTGCGGTGTGTGGCTATGCCCATTACATCGCCGAGGCCGACGCCGGCCTGGTGCTCGACGAACCCTTCGAGCAGGCACAACTGACCCGATACCTGACCGGTATGTTGAATGACGCTCAAGCACGGGCGGCCTGGAGCCGCAACGGTCTGGCCTTTGCCGAGACGGCCGACCTCTACAGCATGCCGCAGCACGCGGCCGATGTGATTCTGGCGGAGCGCGCTAAATGAAGTTGATGCTGGCTGAACCGTTCAAGAGCCTTTGGGCCGGACGCGATGCGTTCACCGAAG
Organism: Pseudomonas sp. S2_F03; assembly: GCF_054668335.1. Classification (NCBI taxonomy): domain Bacteria; kingdom Pseudomonadati; phylum Pseudomonadota; class Gammaproteobacteria; order Pseudomonadales; family Pseudomonadaceae; genus Pseudomonas; species Pseudomonas sp. S2_F03. The sequence goes on from NZ_CP162759.1 coordinate 3,503,786, forward strand.
TCGAAGGCCTCGAGGGCGAGGTTTACCGTGAACTGGAAGCGCGCCGGACCTTGCGCACTGAAGTGAACGGCAATGGCTTTTTCGTGAAGATCCATCGCGGCATTGGCTGGGGCGAGATCTTCAAAAACCTGCTGACGGCCAAGCTGCCGGTCCTCGGCGCGGGTCAGGAATGGAAAGCCATTGCGCGCCTGCAAGAAGTCGGCGTGCCAACCATGACCGCCGTCGCCTACGGCGAGAAGGGCAGCAACCCGGCAGACCAGCACTCGTTCATCGTCACCGAAGAGCTGGCGCCGACCGTCAGCCTCGAAGACTTCAGCATCGACTGGATCAAGAATCCGCCCGAGCCCAGGCTAAAGCGTGCGCTGATCGCCGAAGTGGCGCGCATGACCGGCATGATGCATCGCGCCGGGGTCAACCACCGCGACTGCTACATCTGCCATTTTCTGCTGCACACCGATAAACCGGTGACCGCCGACGATTTCAAACTCTCAGTGATTGACCTGCATCGTGCCCAGACCCGTTCGGCAATCACTCGGCGCTGGCGCAATAAAGATCTGGCGGCGCTGTACTTTTCGGCCCTGGACATCGGCCTGACCCGGCGTGACAAGCTGCGTTTCCTCAAAGGCTACTTTCAACAGCCGCTGCGCCAGATTCTGGCCGAAGAAGCGTCGCTGCTCGCCTGGCTGGAAGGCAAAGCCAACAAACTTTATGACCGTAAACAGCGATATGGGGATGCGCTCTGATGGCGGGTTGGAAACTGGAACCTGCTTACAGTGAGCTGGCAGAAGATTTTGGCAGCCTTGAAGCGGTGTTCGCGCTGCAGGGTGAGCGGCTGACCCGCGACCTGTTGTCCGAGGTCATCCGCGTCAATCGCAATGGCGTCAACTATTACGTCAAACGCTACAACGGTGCCGGCAAAGGCCTGCGCCGTTATCTGGGCAAACCCCGGGTGAAGACCGAGTGGCAGAACCTCAAACGCTTCGCCAAGTGGGGCATTCCCACCGCCGAAGTCGTGGCCTGGGGCCTGGAGCGGCGCGGCGCAGCGTACGACCGCGGAGCGATGATCACGCGTGAACTGCCTAATACTGAAGACTTGTCGGCACTGGCTGACCGGCACGATCCCAAGTTGTCGGACCGTGCCTGGGTCGATACGGTCAGTCGGCAATTGGCGGATTACACCCGGGTAATGCACGACAATCGCTTTGCTCATAACGATTTGAAGTGGCGCAATTTGCTGATCGACGATCAAGCCCGATTGTTCCTGATCGATTGCCCCAACGGCCATTTCTGGCGCGGCTTCTGGCTCCAGTACCGGATCACCAAAGACCTGGCTTGCCTGGACAAGGTGGCCAAATACCACCTGTCGGCCACCCAGCGCTTGCGCTTTTATCTGCAGTACCGCCAGCGGGACCGACTCAATGCCGCCGACAAGAAACGGATCCGGCACGTAGTGAGATTTTTCGAGGGACGCGAATGACTGATTTTCTGGCCGCTGAAGACCGTGCGCTGCTTGAGCGCCATGGTCTCGCCACGTTCGATGCGCTATGGGCCAAGCAGCTTGAAGCGGTGGATGAACCCAACACTGTCGGCGGTGGCTGGAGCAGTGTGTTTCGGCTGGATCTGGAAGGTCGTGGTTTCTATCTCAAGCGTCAGAGCAACTACCTGACGCGTACCTTCCACGCGCCCTTTGGCGAGCCGAGCTTTGCCCGTGAGTTTCGCAACATCAGCCGTTATCAAGCGCTCGGTATTCCGGCGCTACAGGCGGTTTTTTTTGGTGAGCGCAAGGTTAATGGCGAAGTCCGTGCGGTGTTGTTGACGCGTGCGCTGGACGGCTGGGATGACCTCGACTCGCTGTTGCAGCGCTGGGCAGACCTGAGCGATGTGCAACATTCGGCCATCCTGAAAGCCTGTGGTGAACTGGCGCGACGGCTGCACGGCGTGCGGCAGGTGCATGGTTGCTTCTACCCTAAACACATTTTCATGCGGGCAACTGGCGACGGTTATCAGGCGCAGTTGATCGACCTGGAAAAAACCCGGCCGCTGCTGTTCGGTCAGCGTGACCGGGTCAAGGACCTGGAGCCTTTGCTGCGCCGTGCGCCGGAGTGGACCGCCAGCCAATTGCGCGAGATGTTGGCGGCTTACGTGGGTCAGGCGCAAGACAGCTCGTTGGTGGACAACTGGGTTGCTCGCTTGACCGCGCGGCGCAGTCGCAAGGAGGCGCGCTGATGCGTTTGTCCGAACTGAAAACGACCGGCCGCAGCCCGGGCCTGCCACTGAACATTTCACTGGCCGACGCCGCAGGGACCGCTGAGTTGCAATTGCTGAGCCTGTTGCGGGTCTTGCCGGGGCAGCGATATGTCGGCGCCGGTGTCTGGCGCGGCCGTCCAGTGCTGGCCAAATTGTTGGTCGGCAACAAAGCGGCGCGACATTTTCAGCGTGAACTGGACGGTGTGCGCTTGCTTGCCGATCAAGGGCTGACCACGCCGCAATTGCTGGTGGACGGTTTGAAAGAAGGCGAGGGCGGCTGGCTGTTGTTCGACTTCCTCGAAGGCGCCGAAAGCCTGGGGGATACCTGGAAACAAGTCGAACACTTGCCGGTGCTGGCGGATATGCAAGGGGCCGTACTGGCCGAGGCGTTGGGCGCTATCGGCCAAATGCACCGCAAGGGGCTCTGGCAGGAAGACCTGCATCTGGACAACCTGTTGCGTCAGCGCGGTCGGTTGTACCTGATCGATGGTGGCGGTGTCTGTGCCGAGACGCCGGGCCAGCCGTTGTCACGGCAAAAGGTGCTGGAAAACCTCGGTGTATTTTTTGCGCAGTTGCCCAAGTCGCTGGAACCGTTCACCGAAGAACTGCTGGTGTATTACCTGTTGAGCAACGGCGAGCACGCCTTGCCGATGGAAGCCTTGCAGAAGCAGATCGATAAGGTTCGTACCTGGCGTTTGAAGGACTTCCTGATCAAAGTCGGTCGCGAATGCACGCTGTTCAGCGTCCAGCGTGGTGCGTTTGGCTTGCGGGCGATCCGTCGCGAAGAAGAAACCGCGATGCTGCCGGTGCTGGAGCAGGCCGACGCGTTGCTCGATGAGGGTCATTTGTACAAGACCGGCGGCGCGGCGAGCGTAGGAAAAGTCGAGGTTGATGGTCGGACGCTGGTGATCAAGCGCTACAACATCAAAGGCTTTGCCCACTGGCTCAAACGCTTCTGGCGTCCAAGCCGAGCGTGGCACTCGTGGCGTGAAGGCAATCGTCTTGCCTTCCTTGGCATTGCGACCCCAAAACCGTTGGCGTTGCTGGAGAAGCGATTTCTCTGGCTGCGCAGTCGGGCGTATCTGGTGACCGAGTATCTGCCGGGACCGGACATCATCGAGCGCTTCGCGCCTTTCGTCGACAGCGGCAACGCCCCTGAAGCGGAGCTGCTGGCGCTGGATCATTTGTTCGCCGAGTTGATTGGCGAGCGCATCAGCCATGGTGACTTCAAGGGCCATAACCTGTTCTGGCAAGAGGATCGCTGGGCGCTGATCGATCTGGATTCGATGTGCCAGCATGGCTCGGCGGGCAGCTTTGCCCCGGCCTATGCGCGGGATCGGGCGCGGTTCATGCGCAATTGGCCAGAGAGCAGTGCGCTTTATAAGGTCATCGATCAGCGTCTGCCCAAAGATATCTCTGGCGCTGCCTGAATTGCCATCGTCGTAATACCATCCGGAGCAAGCTTGCTTCGGTTGGTATTCGGACGATGAGGTCCGACCTGCCACTGAAGATTAGGGGACAAGTTTTTATGAATCGTCCTACATGATCTACAGCCCCCATGAACTGTGCCCTGAATAGCCACGATGCTAGTTTGCCTGACGTTCACGGAGGGCAAATCTTGACGATAAAAATGGCTGTTATGTTTGGTGCTGTTTCACTTGCGCTAACCGGCTGCGGGACCGCTATGACGGTATTCCAGGACGATGAAGACGCGGCTCGCGGTCTCAGAAAACAAAAAACCTACTGTCAGTCCATTCCCCGGGTTTACAGCGGCCTCGCCTACGATTTTTGCGTATTGAATGCTCCGCCTGACCCCACTGGCTTCCTGGTACCGTTCGTGCTCCTGGATTTAACCTTGTCAGGTGTCCTGGACACGGTTTGCTTGCCTTATACGGTTTATCGTCAGACGGTCGATGGCAATCTCAGCATTTACTGGCGCGCAGGCCGCGGGTAGTTCTTTTTGTAATCCGGTGTATAGCTTCATGTCGACCCCTGACTTGCCCTCTCAGCAGTTTTTTCTTTTTGAAAGCGAAACTGAAGCCGACGCAAATGTAGAGGCGAAAAAGCGCTTGCCGCCTGTTGGGAAATACAGCGATTTCATAATTTATGTCGATGAGAGCGGCGATCATGGGATGCAGAAGCTAGATGCAAACTATCCAATGTTTGTGCTCGCTTTTTGTGTTTTCCATAAAAGACACTATTGCGAGAAAGTTATACCTGCCCTTCAGAAGTTTAAATTTAATCATATGGGGCACGACCTGATTGGTCTGCATGAGCTGGAAATTAGAAAAGAGAAGGGCGCATTCTCTAGCCTGTTCATGTCCAGGCAACACAAACATGTCTTTCTTGATGAGCTGACGGGCATTATTGAAGCAAGCAATTTCGTTTTGATCAGTTGTGTGATCGACAAGGCCGCTCTTCGCGAAAAGCAGGGGGCTGTGCACAATCCCTATCACGTCGCCCTCGGTTTTTGCCTGGAAACGCTTTATGAGTTTTTACAGGAAAAGAATCATCACAATGCGTTGACTCATGTGATTTTCGAACGAAGAGGGAAAAAGGAGGATAACGAGCTTGAGTTGGAGTTTCGTCGCATGTGTGATCGCGCAAATCGACTGGGAATTCAGCTTCCGTTCGACATCGTCTTTGCAACTAAACAAGTGAATTCCACGGGGCTGCAGCTGGCGGATCTTGTTGCAAGACCCATCGGTATGAGCGTTTTGCGGTCAGGGCAAGAAAATCGTGCCTTTGATGTGCTAAAGCGTAAGTTCTACTGCAGTGGTGGTCGTAATAATGTGGGAGAAGGTTTCGAAAATTGGGGTTTGAAAATTTTTCCGTCATCAGAAAGCGAAAAGCCCCGGTGAAACTCACCGAGGCCGCAACGCCGACCGGGATCCCCCAGTCCATTTGCACAGGAGTCTATGGCGACGACTTTCGGCTGTCAACGCGCGAGCCTGCCGTTTCGCGCTAGAGGTTTGCAGTCGCTTTTAAGCTATAATCCCGCCCTTTAGCTGTCTCTCGCCGCTTGCGAGGGCACATTAATTTTTGAGGCGCTTGTCGCCTGCATGCAGACTAAAGAGGCTAGACCCCTGTGGCATTGACGATTCTTGGCCTGTCCGGCGCCCTTAGCCATGATCCTTCCGCAGCCTTGTACATCGACGGCAAGCTGGTCGCGGCGGCTGAAGAAGAGCGCTTTGTGCGCGATAAACATGCAAAGAACCGCATGCCCTACGAATCGGCAAAGTTCTGCCTGGAGCAGGCGGGCATCAAGCCGTCCGACGTTGACGTGGTTGCGATTCCATTCGCCCCGATCAGCCTGTTCGGCAAGGCTCGCTGGCAGTACGCCAAGCGTTACTGGTACGCCCCGGACCGCGCACTTGACGCGATCCTGATGGGCAACCGCCGCTACAAGCGCTATCGCAACAAGATCGTCTGGTGCCTTGAGCAACTGGGCTTCGATCCGAAGAAAATCAAGATCGAACCCGTCGAACACCACTTGGCTCACGCCTCCAGTGCCTACCACTGCTCCGGTTTCAAAGAGAAAACCGCGATCCTTGGGATCGACGGCAAGGGTGAGTACGCCACGACCTTCTTCGGTTACGGCGAAAACGGCAAGATCCACAAGATCAAGGAATTCTTCGATCCAGACTCCCTCGGCGGCCTGTACGGCGCGATCACCGAGTTCCTTGGTTTCGATATGCTTGATGGCGAGTTCAAAGTCATGGGCATGGCGCCGTACGGCGACGCCAGCAAATATGATTTCTCGCGCCTGGCCTCGTTCGAAAACGGCGAGTTGGTGATCAACACCGACTACGCCAACGTGATCGGCCTGCGTCGTTACAAAGAGAAGGGCAAGGGTTACTACTTCTCGCCGAAGCTGATCGAGTGGCTGGGTCCCAAGCGCGAAGGTGACATCGCCGACGAGCCGTACATCCACTACGCGGCGAGCATTCAAGCGCTGTTCGAAAAAATCTCGCTGCAGATGATCGACTACTACCTGGGCGACGTGCTCAAGGAAACCGGCAAACTGGCCTATGCCGGTGGCTGTGCGTTGAACGTCAAGCTCAACCAGAAAATCATCGCTCGCGATGACGTCAAAGAACTGTTTGTACAGCCTGCATCCGGCGACGCTGGCACGGCAGTCGGCGCGGCGGCGTATGTGTCCCACGCCCGTGGCGTTCCGGTCGAGAAGATGGAACACGTCTACCTCGGTCCGTCGTATACCAACGAAGACGTGCTGGCTGCCTGCGCTCGTCACCCGAGCAAACCGGTCTGGCGCAAGCTGAACAACATGCCGGAAAACATCGCCAAAATCATGGTCGACGGCAACCCGGTGGCCTGGTTCCAGGGGCGCATGGAGTTCGGTCCGCGTGCCTTGGGCGGGCGTTCGATCATCGGTTGCCCGAGCGCCGTCGGCGTGGCAGACCGTATCAACCACCAGATCAAGTTCCGCGAGCGCTGGAGGCCTTTCTGCCCGTCGATGCTCGACACCGTCGCCCCGCAAATGATCAAGATCGATCACCCTGCGCCGTTCATGACCTTCACCTTCGAAGTGGCTGAAGAGTGGAAGACCCGCGTGCCGGAAGTCGTCCACGAAGACGGTACGTCCCGGGCCCAGGTGCTCAAGCGCGAATACAATCCGCGCTACTACGACATGATGAAGGCGCTGGAAGTGCTGACCGGCAACGGCGTGTCGCTGAACACCTCGCTCAACCGTCGTGGCGAACCGATGATCTGCTCGCCGACCGATGCCCTGAACATGTTCTTCGGCTCTGACCTGCAATACCTGATCATGGAAGACATCCTGGTGGTCAAAGAAGGCGCGGACGCTTATGACTCGCTCGGCTGAACGCCATGTGCTGCAGTTCTGTCACGGCTATGACGGCCCGTTTCTGGACTGCGCCCGGCAGTACGCCAGCCTGTTCGCGGGGACTGGTTATCGAGTGACCACGGTCTTTCTGACCGGTGCCGCCGATAGCGAAGTTGCCGCGGGCTGTGCTTCCGATGAAGTGCTGTTCATGGAATACAGCTCCAAGGCCATTCGTGGCCTGAAGCTGGGCGCCATCGGCGATCTGCGCAAGATCGCCGCTTCGCGCAATTTCAGCTTCTGCATTGCCCACCGTTTCAAACCGATCTACATCGCCTTGCTCGGCACTTCGTTGCCGGTCATCGGTGTGCATCACGGGTTTGACGATTACAAACGCGGCTCTCGCAAACTCTTCGCCCATCTCTTCCGCAAGCGCCTCAGCCTGCTCGGTGTTTCCGATGCGGTGCGTGACGACATGCGCCGTTGCCTGCCGAAATGGCCGGCCGGGCGGACTCAAACACTCTATAACCGCATCGATGTGCCGGCCTTGCAGACCAGCCAGGTGTCGGCTCGCGAGGCTCGGGAAACCTTGGGCCTGTCGGCGGATGCCTGGATTGTCGGCAACGTCGGGCGGCTTCACCCGGACAAGGACCAGGCCACGCTGCTGCACGGGTTTGCCTTGGCATTGCCGCAGTTGCCGGCCAACAGCCAATTGGTGATTCTCGGTAGCGGTCGACTGGAACAGGACCTCAAGGAACTGGCCCGTGAACTGGGCATTGGCGATCGGGTGCTGTTCCTCGGCCAAGTGCCGGATGCCCGTCGCTACTTCCGGGCCTTCGATGTGTTTGCCTTGAGCTCCGATCACGAACCGTTCGGCATGGTGCTGCTCGAGGCCATGGCCGCCGGCGTACCGTTGCTCGCGACCGCTTGCGGTGGCGCGAAGGAAGTCGTTGAAGGTGTCGGGATCCTGTTCCCGTTGGGGGATGCCGAGCGTCTGGCTCAAGGGCTGCAGCATCTGGCCGCGATGGACGAGCAGCAGCGTCACCAGTGCGCCGAGCTGATGCTTGATCGCTTGCGTGAGCGTTTCTCCGACCGCGCAGTGCGCGATGCTTTCTGGCATTTGCCACACGTCACAGAACTGGCGACGAGGGGCTGATGCTCAACCGATTTCAAGGCTGGCGCGAACGTGGCTGGACGGTAGTCGACGCCTCGACTTATGCACAGGCCTGGCAGCGATTTGGCGGTAGCGTCGCGACGCACCCCATGGTGGTTGAGCGCCTGGCGCAACTGGCCGACATTCCGGTGCGCTATCTGGCCTGGGAACAGAACGGTGACGTGAAAGCCGCCATTCCGACCTGGGGGCGCGACCTCGCGCTGTCCAAGGACGTACTCAAGCGCCGTGGCAAAAAAGGCTTGTTCGACCTCGGCAATGCCGAGGTGATCCTGCCGGCCGCCGCCGATGCTCAAGCACCGCTGCGTCATCGCGGGCGTTATTTGTCGGCGCTGAGCGAGGGCCGTTTCAGCGCTATCAAGTTGCAAGCCGAACAACTGGCCATGGCGCGCACGCCGGAAGAACTGTCGAAGAAATTCCGCTACAACCAGCGCCGTGAATTGCGCCTGCTGGAAGAAGCCGGTGGCGTTGTGCGACCGGTCGCCGAATTTTCCAGCTCGGAGTTGGCCGCGATTTATTGCGACCTGTTCCAGCGCCGCTGGGGCTTCCCGGCCACGGGTGCCGAGCGTATGGGCGAGGTGATCGAACTGTTGCGGGACTTGCTGATCGGTTCGGTGATTTTCCTCAACGATGCACCGATTGCCATTCAATTGGTGTATCGCGTCGAGTCGCCCGAGTGGATCAGCGTCGAATACATCAACGGTGGCGTCGATCCCGAGACCCGCGAGTTCAGCCCCGGCAGCGTCCTGAGTTTTCTCAACACGCAAAGCGCTTGGGAACACGCGCGGGCCTTGGATAAGCCATTGCGGTTTTCCTTCGGCCGCGCTGACCGCGAGTACAAGGACCGCTGGTGCAACCCTGTACCGGTTTTTACCGTGTGAGTGAAACCATGAGCCGCAAACAGCAACTGCTCAAGCGCCATCGGCGCAACAAACGCATTAGCCTGCTGGTCGCGCTGATGCTGTTGATAGCCATCGGCGTGCTGGTGGCCTGGTGGTTGCCGCTGGTGCTCGCCGTCTTGGGCTGGATTGCCCACGAAGCATGGTTTGCCGATCACTTGTTTTACTCCCCCAAGGACGATTACCAATACAGCTTCCCGGCGTATACCCCGCAACCCAAGGTTCGCCTGGAGGGGGAACGTTTGCGCCTGGATGAAGGCGTCATGCTGGTCGACGATGCCACGCTGGTGTTGGCGCTGCGGATTAAAAGCAGCTGGTTGGGGCGCTTTTTTGACCCGGTGGTGGAACTGTCGGGCGGTGACAACCCGGATCGCCAAACCTTTGAACGCGGCGTAAACGGCTTGCGTTACCTGAACCTCAGCGGTCAGGCGCAAGCGCTGTCGCGCGGTGAATTGCGCCTGCGTGGGCGCCACTGCCGCTTGCTCGGCGAGCCGGTGTTGTGGGCGCTGGAGCAGCCCGACTTCCGCCGTCAACGGGTGATGGTGATTGCGCCTCACGCCGACGACGCCGAACTGGCTGCCTATGGTTTGTACAGTCAAGCCGATGAAGCCTGGATCGTCACCCTGACGGCCGGTGAAATCGAAGCCGGGCACTATCAACAACTGGGCCTGGACAAGGTCGAGGCCGCACGCCTCAAGGGGCGTTTGCGTGCGTGGGACAGTGTCGCCGTCCCGCGTTGGGCAGGCGTCCCTGAAGCACATTGCGTGCAGTTGGGGTATTTCTGTCTGCAACTGGCCGCGATGCAGGCCACCCCGGCGCAACTGGTGGCTTCGCGGGAAGCGGATTTGAGCGATACGCGTCTGTTTCGCCAGTTGAACCCGTTTGCCCTGCCGGGCGATGCCGACGGAGCGCCGACCTGGAACAACCTGTTGGCCGATTTACGCGAACTGCTGCTGCGCGCGCGTCCTGAAGTGATCGTGCTGCCGCATCCGACGCTCGATCCGCACCCTGATCATATCTGCGCCCAGCAGGCCGTCATCGAGGCGTTGCAAGGGCTCGAATGGCAGCCGACGACACTGCTCGGCTACGCTAATCACCTGCACGACAACGACCGTTGGCCAATGGGCGATGCCGGTCAGGGCGTCACGTTGCCGCCGGCCTTCGAACCGGCCACGCCAATGCAGCCTTGCTGCCTGCCGTTGTCGCTGGAACTTCAGCGCGATAAAGCCATGGCGTTGGGCATGATGCATGACCTGCAACCACCCATGCCGGCCAAGCGCCGACTGCGCCGGTTGATCCAGCGGCTGCTGGCCGGGCGCAAGCCACCGGTCTACGGCGAAAACGAATTCTTTCGCAAGGCTGTTCGGCGTCACGAGCTGTTGTGGATACTCAAGCACACACCAATAAACGTTTCGCAGCGGGGAGAGTTATGAGCCAGCGGTCAAAGGTTCTGCAGTTGCAGCCTGACTACAACGTCAAAGCCCATGATTTTGCCGACCTCGCGGAGCAGATCGTCAAGGCGCTGCCCAGTGATCGCTATGAAGTGACGGCGGCGTTCCTGCGGGGCAAGCCCGGGCCGGGCGAGGCCGTCAGCCGAGCCGACCGTTCGGTGTATTTCGAGTTTTCCGACAAGTCGCTCAAAGGCATGCGTTTGCGGGCGATGTGGACGCTGTACAAGTTTTGCCGCGCGGAAAAATTCGACGTGGTGATCTGCAACCGCTTCAAGCCTGTGAACATGATGCTGGCGCTTAACCGCTGGTTGAAAGTGCCGCTGTGCATCGGCATTTCCCATGGCTTTGGCGAGTACGACCGGTTTTACCGACGCCGCCAGACCCAGCGCCTGATCGATCGTCACTGGCGTTTTGTCGGTGTCTCCCCGGCGGTCAAACAGTACCTGCTGGATTGCGATTGCGGTTTCACCGACCAGAACACGTACGCCATCACCAACGCCATCGACATCGAGCAGGCTGAAGGTTTGCAGCACAGTCGTGAGCGTGCCCGCGAATTGTTGGGCATCGATCCGTCGGTTCGCCTGATTGGCGCGCTGGGGCGCCTGGTACCGGTCAAGGGCCACATTTATCTGTTGCAGGCGTTTGCCGCGCTCAAGGACAAGTACCCAAACACTCAGTTGGCGATCATTGGTGCCGGCCGCGAAGAGTCTCGCCTGAGTGCCGAAATCGAGCGCCTGGGCCTAAGCGGGCGTGCGCACTTGCTGGGCTTCAAGGACATTGCCCTGCAATACATTCGCGCATTCGACATCTGGACCATGCCGTCCCTGGCTGAAGGCCTCGGGCTGGCGCTGCTCGAAGGCATGAGCGGGCATCTTCCGGTGATCGCCTCCAACGTGCCCGCCATGCTGCCGCTGATCGAAGGCGCTGGCGGGTTGGCGATTACACCCAAGGACGTGCCAAGCCTGGTCGCGGCGCTGGACAATTACCTCGGGCTGGCGGATGACGAACTCAAGGCCAAGGGCGAGCAGGCCTACCGTTATCTCCAGGAACAACATGACATCGAGGTGTTCCGTCAGGAATACCTGAACCTGATCGAATCCGGCCTGGAACAGGCCCGCAAGGAACAACCATGAGCGCCGCGCAACCTCTCGTCACGGTCATCATCGCGTCGTACAACCACGCTCGCTACATCGAGGAAAGCATTCTCAGCGTCCTCAACCAGACCTATAAGAACATCGAATTGCTGGTGGTCGACGACGGTTCCAAAGACGACAGCGTCGAACGCATCAAGGTGTTGCAGGCGCAATATGGATTCGATTTTCGGGTTCAGGAGAATCAGGGGCTGACCAACACGCTCAACGGCGCCATTGCTCGCTCCAGCGGCAGTCTGATCGTGCCGTTTGGTTCCGACGACATCATGCTGCCGGAACGCATCGCCACCCAGGTCGCGCACATGGATGGCAAGCCCGAGGTCGGCATCTGCGCCGGCAATATCGAGCTGATCGACGCCGACGGCAATCTGTACCCGGAGAAGCGTCAGCGCCGTGACGTGCCGTTCCGTCGCCTGGACTTCGATGACATGTTTCTGGAGCGTAAACCTTATCCACCTGCCCCGACCCTGATGATCCGCCGGGAAGCGCTGGACAAGGTGGGCGGGTTCGATCCGACCATTCGCCTGGAAGACCTGCTGATCGAACTGAAGGTGACCCACGCCGGTTACTTTATCGATGGTCTGAATGTGCTGATGGCGCGCTATCGCAAGCACGCCACCAACTCCTACAAGAACCATCGCTTCATGATCGACAGCATCTTGCGTACCTACGCGCTGTTCAGCGATCACCCGCTGTATGACGAGGTTCGCTACAAGTTTCTCAGCTCGATGTTCCTCAAGACCGCCAACCGTGATCGCAAACTGGCCCGCGAACTGCTGGCGCAGATCCCGTTAAAGGCCTGGAACAAGAAGACCTGGCGTGGTCTGGGGCGACTGTATTTCTCGCCACTGGAAAAAGACTGATCCAGCGCGCCCTACGTAGCAGCTGGCGAAGCCTGCGTCCGGCTGCGAAGCAGTCGTAAAATCAGAACACACGGTGTATCAGGCATACCTTGCTGCCGGGTTGACGACTGCTGCGCAGCCGGACGCAGGCTTCGCCAGCTGCTACAGAACGCCAGGCGCGTCAGCTTTCGCCGGCGATCTTCTCTGTCAGGCTCTTCTTGGCCTCTTTGCCTTGGCGCAGCCACTGCAATACCTTCCTGCCCGCCGTTATGCCCGGTTTCTCGATATACAGGAACGTCAGGCTGCTGATGATGATCAGCAGGCAACTGCACAGGGCCAGCAGTGGGAGAAAGGTCCAGAGGTCGCCGGCGTTTAGCCCAAGCATTGGCGGCAGGCGCTGGATCAACACCCACAGCACATAGCCGTGCAGCAAATAGGTGCTGTAGCTGATTTCGCCGAGCCAGCGGATGCTGCGCGGTTTCAACGCACCGAACAGGGTGTTCCCAGACGCCACAATCACAAAGAACAACGACATGAGCAGCAGTGGCCTCAGGCTGAAAGCACGGTTGAATGCCGTGAAGGCAATCACCAATGCCAGCAGTGCGATAATCCCCGCCATTCGCGATTGAGCCCAAGCCACCAGTTGCGGTCGACGAATCCAGTACGCAGCGCCGATGCCGCCGAGAAAACTCGCCAGAAAGTGTTTTTTCAGCGAGTGCTCCAGGCCGACCACTTCATACAGGGCGTAAATGCCGATCAGGCACAACACCACTTGCAACCTGCTGCCCCGGTAGATGAACACCATGGCGGCAAGGGGCAGTGCCAGATAGAAAAACACCTCATAGCCCAAGGTCCAGGTGACGTTGGAGATCAGCATGCCGGTTTGGTAGTACTGGTTGACGTCCGGCCGGTCGAAGGTCAGCCAGGCCAGGACCTGGCCGGCGAAGCGGAGGCCAGAGTCCTTGAGTTCCCAGTTTTGCAGGTAGAACACCGAGACAAACACGATCAGCATCAGCGGCAAGTACAACGGGTAAAGGCGAAACAGCCTCGATACCGCGAAGGCCAGCCAGTCGTGTTGACGCCCCTGGGTGAGCAATCGGTTCCAGAACAGGAAGCCGGTGATCATGAAAAATAGCGCGACACTGCCCTGGCCCAGCTGCGAGTACAAATTGCTCGGCGGAAAATCAATCACGCCCGTGCGCAGGAAGATCAAGGTAATGATCGCGTGGTGCACGAACACGCCGAACGCCAGATAACCGCGTAACCCATCAATGCTGGCATAGCGGCTTTCACCGGAATGTTCGATGTGCCGGGCGATTTTCGGAACGGCGCGCAACAACAGGGCGGCGGTCACAATGGCCAACAAATAAGCGGCCAGCGCGATGAGTGGGTTGGTTTCAGTCATCAAAGAGCCCGAGCCGGGGCATTCCCGGCCAGCACTTGCCTGTGCAGGTTATCAACAGCGGACTTCGAGGCCGTCATGGCGTAGCCCTGAAGCAGGGCTTCGAAGTGTTCTTCAAACAGCCAGCGCCTGTCCACCGTGTAGCGCTGCATATGGCGCAGGTTTCGCTGGCGCAGGGCAAGGCTCAGTGAAGAAGGGTAAATGCGCAAGTCGGCCACATCGATCAAGCCGAACTCGCCATCTTCAAGCACCAGCACATTACCCAGATGCAACGAGCGAAAATAGACGCCTTGCTCGTGCAATTGAGCCATGAACTTGCCAAAACGCTGCACCAGCGCCTGGCGCACCGCCGGAGCGGTTATGCCTTGCAAGACCTGACGCAGTGTATTGCCCGGCAGTGGCGAATAATGCACAGCACTGCTGCCGTCCGGGAGGCGATAAAGGTGAAGAATTGGCGGCGTCGGGATCCCCATGCTGCGCAGTTGCTGGCTGTTGACGGCAAAACGTTCGGAGTAGGGGTTGAAACTGCCGGAGGTGTACCAGCGACGACCGCGAAACAGCTTGAGGAAGCTGCCATCGAGCAGGCGCAAGACTTTGGGGCCCAGGCCATCTTCTTCGATGACCTGCGCATTGGCGGTCAACTGTTGCCGGGCCGCCGGCGTCAGCGTCTTGATGGGCATCGTCAGCAAGCGTCTGGCGCGTTGATTGACACTCAGTGCGACGATTAGCGCCAGCGGAATCCACAGCAGGAACCAGTGCTCCTTGGGCCGCGAAATAATGCCGCCGCCCTCGGTCAGGCCAGCACCAATACCAAATATCAACCAGGTAGAAGCGATGATAAACAGGGGCTGCAGGCGATTGCGCCAACTGCTTAACAGGCTCCAGGCATGGAAAAACAACCACGGCAGCAGGCCAACAACACCCACGTAATAGAGCACGCCCAGGACAAAGCTGTGGGGTTCCTGAAAGTTGTAGCCGACGCCGGGGTCGATCGACAGTTGGGCGTTATAGCCATGACCGATCCAGGGGTGATCAGCAATTTTCTGTACGGCCAACTGCCAGATTTCGAAGCGGTAAGAGTCGCCCCTTTCGATGATCATTCGCAAAAACAGCACATAAACCGTGACGCCGCTGGCAGCCAACGCCCCCAACAATGCGACCGAGCGGCGGTTCCAGCAAATGAAGCTGAGCCAGAGTGCTGCCATCGTCAGCGCAACCAGGGGCGTCCTGGAGCCGGTGGCAATCACCGCGGCAAACATGATTGCCATCGCCGGGAGGCTCAGCCAGAGCATTCGGCGACGCTTGCAGAGCATGCTGATGCTCAGCCAGTAGGCGGCGTAAAAGCCATACATGTGAGAGCTGAGAAGCGGGTTATCGAACGCGCCGCCACCGATCAAACGCATGCCAGGCTCGTACACGCGAGCGAACATGAACAGGTCGTGGGCGGTGCCGATCAGTCCGACCAACGCAGCGGCGAACAGCAGGGGTTGAATGATTTCGCTGCGATAGCGCACCAGCAAGTAGCAACCAGTGAACAGCAGCAGGGTATGCAACGGTGGTTTGAATTGTCCGCTGATGTCTTCCTTGTCCGGCCCCCAGCACAAACTCAGCAATGCCCAGGCTGCGAACGTCAGCACGGCGATGAAAATCGGGTCGCGGACCAATTCCTTGAGTTCGCGGGGGCGCAGGCACAGGGCAATCAGCGCTGGAATGCTGAAAAGGCCATAAAAAAGTTTGTGGTGCACACTTCGACCTGGCAGGAAGAAGAGTGCGCACAGCAGCAAGAGATAGCCGAGTGGAAGAATCCAGAGGCAAATGAAATCGAAGACTCGATTTGACACACTATTGAAACCGCTTAGTTGCATGCTGGGAGATTCAATCCTGAAGTTGATCGGCCATTTCGGGGTGATGGCTATTTGATGCTTAATCCGACGCGTAACAATAACAGCCTTTATGCGATTGCCAGAACCCTGAAGAAGCTGTGCTAAAGTCTGCGTCCTTTTTATCGACAAACGCGTGATATGACCGACTCCAGTCTCTCCGCAAGCCCATCGAGCTTGAAAATCTACTTCCGTTTGCTCGGCTATGTCCGGCCGTACATCAGTTTGTTTCTGATCAGCATCGTCGGCTTTTTGATTTTCGCTTCGACCCAGCCAATGCTCGGCTACATCCTCAAGTACTTTGTCGATGGCCTGTCCAATCCCGAGGCGGCGCTGTTTCCAACCGTGCCTTACCTGCGCGACCTGCAATTGTTGCAGGCTGTGCCACTGCTGATCATTCTGATCGCCGCGTGGCAGGGGTTGGGATCTTATCTGGGCAATTACTTTCTGGCCAAGGTTTCCCTCGGCCTGGTCCATGACTTGCGGGTGCAACTGTTCAACAACCTGCTGGTTTTGCCCAACCGGTACTTCGACAAGCATAACTCGGGGCATCTGATTTCGCGTATCACCTTCAACGTCACGATGGTCACCGGGGCGGCCACAGATGCGATCAAGGTCGTAATCCGTGAAGGCATGACCGTGATCTTCCTGTTTGCCTCGCTGCTGTTCATGAACTGGCGCCTGACGCTGGTGATGATTGCCATCCTGCCGCTGATCGCCATCATGGTGCGTACGGCGAGCAAGAAATTCCGCAAGCAGAGCAAGAAGATTCAGGTGGCCATGGGTGACGTGACCCACGTGGCGTCCGAAACCATCCAGGGTTATCGCGTGGTGCGCAGCTTTGGTGGTGAAGTCTATGAAGAGAAGCGCTTCTTTGCCGCCAGTCAGGGCAACACCGACAAGCAACTGCGCATGACACGTACAGGCGCCATTTACACGCCGTTGCTGCAATTGGTGATTTACAGCGCCATGGCGGTGTTGATGTTCCTGGTGCTGTTCCTGCGCGGCGATGCATCGGCCGGTGACATGGTTGCCTACATCACCCTGGCCGGCCTGTTGCCTAAACCGATCCGCCAGTTGTCCGAAGTCAGCTCGACCATCCAGAAAGGTGTGGCGGGTGCCGAGAGTATTTTCGAACAGCTGGATGTCGAGCCTGAAGTCGATAACGGTACCGTCGAGCGCGACGCCGTCAGCGGTCGTCTGGACGTGCGCAATCTGAGCTTCACCTACCCGGACACCGATCGCCAGGTGCTCGATGACATCAGTTTCTCGGTCGAGCCTGGGCAAATGGTGGCACTGGTCGGGCGCTCGGGCAGCGGAAAATCGACCCTGGCCAACCTGATTCCGCGCTTCTACCACCACGATAAGGGCGAGATCCTGATCGATGGGGTTGAGGTGGAACAGTACAAACTGCTGAACCTGCGCAAACACATCGCCCAGGTGACCCAGCATGTGACGTTGTTCAGTGACACCGTGGCCAACAACATTGCTTACGGCGATCTGGCTGGAGCGCCTCGTGAGGCGATCGAGAAAGCCGCGAAAGATGCTTACGCAATGGACTTCATCGCGCAGTTGCCCCAAGGCCTGGACACTCAGGTTGGCGAGAACGGCGTGCTGCTCTCCGGCGGCCAGCGTCAACGCCTGGCCATTGCACGGGCCCTGCTGAAGAACGCCCCGTTGTTGATTCTCGACGAAGCCACCTCGGCGCTCGACACTGAATCCGAGCGGCATATTCAGGCCGCGCTGGATCAAGTGATGAAGGGCCGGACCACGCTGGTGATTGCTCACCGCCTGTCAACTATCGAAAAGGCCGACCTGATTCTCGTTATGGATCAGGGCCGGATCGTCGAGCGCGGCACCCATACCGAGCTTCTGGCGCACAACGGTTACTACGCCCGCCTGAATGCCATGGGCCTTGACGCCCCGGCTGAAGACATCGCCTGACGCTTGCTCACCGGGCGCGCAACGCGCCCGGTGATTTGTATCCAGACTTCTCCCCCCTCGATCAATCCCCGGCGAGTGCGCTGCCTTTGTTTGATCCGGGCGTGAAACCCTCCCGTAATTCGCAAGATCGACCGCAGAAACAGAATTTGCGGGCGCCTGCTTGGCAGTTCTTGGTATTTTCTGCTCAATAAATGAACAAATTCCCCCGTCAAATCATCCCGTTGCAGCCGTCGCGCAAGCCAACGCCAACCCTGTGGTAATATCGCGCCCCTGTTCATTTTGTATGTGGGTTGCTCCATGAAGTTGTCCATGCCGCGATTCGATCAAGCCCCTGTCTTGGTGGTCGGCGATGTCATGCTCGACCGTTACTGGCATGGTGGTACCTCACGGATTTCCCCTGAGGCACCCGTACCGGTGGTCAAGGTCGAGCAAATCGAGGACCGCCCGGGCGGTGCCGCCAACGTTGCGTTGAACATTGCCGCGCTCGGTGCTCCGGCCTCGCTGGTCGGCGTGACCGGCGACGACGAAGCGGCCGACAGCCTTGCCAATAGCCTCAAGGGTGCGGGCGTTCGGGCGATGTTCCAGCGTATTGCGCACCAGCCGACCATCGTCAAGCTGCGGGTCATGAGCCGTCACCAGCAACTGCTGCGTATCGACTTTGAAGAACCCTTCGCCACCGACGCGTTGGCACTGGGCGAGCAGGTCGATGATTTGCTCGAAGGCATCAAGGTGCTGGTGCTGTCCGACTATGGCAAAGGCGCGCTGAAAAACCATCAGGTGCTGATCCAGGCTGCCCGTGCCCGTGGCATTCCGGTGCTGGCGGATCCCAAGGGCAAGGATTTCTCGATCTACCGTGGCGCAAGCCTGATCACTCCGAACCTCAGCGAGTTCGAAACCATTGTTGGCGGTTGCGCCGATGAGCACGAACTGGTGAGCAAGGGCGCGCAGCTGATGCACGACCTGGACCTCGGCGCCTTGCTGGTAACCCGTGGCGAACACGGCATGACCTTGCTGCGCCCCGATCATCCGGCGCTGCACTTGCCGGCCCGTGCCCGTGAAGTGTTCGACGTGACCGGTGCCGGCGATACCGTGATTTCTACCCTGGCGGCGGCCATTGCCGCGGGTGAAGAACTGCCTCACGCGGTAGCCCTGGCCAACCTGGCGGCGGGCATCGTGGTCGGCAAGCTCGGTACGGCGGCGATCAGCGCCCCGGAGCTGCGTCGCGCCATCCAGCGTGAAGAAGGTTCGGAGCGCGGTGTACTGGGCCTTGAGCAGCTTTTGCTGGCGGTCGACGATGCGCGCGCGCACAAAGAGAAGATCGTCTTCACCAATGGCTGCTTCGACATTCTGCATGCCGGCCACGTGACCTACCTTGAACAGGCGCGGGCCCAGGGTGATCGCCTGATCGTTGCCGTCAACGACGATGCCTCGGTCAGCCGTCTCAAAGGGCCAGGCCGTCCGATCAACAGCGTCGACCGTCGCATGGCGGTATTGGCCGGTTTGGGCGCGGTGGATTGGGTAATCAGCTTCGCGGAAGGCACCCCGGAAAACCTGCTGCGCGAGGTCAAGCCGGACGTGCTGGTCAAGGGCGGCGATTACGGGATCGACCAGGTGGTCGGCGCGGACATCGTCACTGCTTACGGCGGCACCGTGAAAGTGCTGGGGCTGGTGGAAAACAGCTCGACCACGGCGATTGTCGAGAAGATCCGCAATAACTGACCCGGCATGATCGTTCCCACGCAGAGCGTGGGAACGATCAAGGGCTGACTTTTTTACGCGGCACGATTTTCCTCAGTAATTGCTTTGCCTTCCCACGCAACCGCGCCAAACCTGAATCTTTCCCCGGCGGGCTCAAGCCCTGTTGCCGCACCCAATCCTTCCAGCGAATTCGCTCATCGCGCACCAGCCAGCCTTCCTGCCGGGCAAAACTCTCTGCCAGGTACAACCCGCGAGTGCTCGCCGGGTACAACTGATCTTTCTTCAAGGTATACAACTCGGCCATCGGCTGACCGTCCTGCAAAGGCATCAGGTACAAGTCGGGGCGCTTGCGATCGAGGCGGGCCACCAGTTGATCGCCTTCCAGCCGCTCATCGACATGAAACAGGCTCAGGGACTTGGCTTCCTTGGGCACGTCCAGGCGCAAGTCATAGATCAATTGCAGCGACGCGGTAGGCAGATGCACGTAAGCCCGCGGCCGTTCAATCAATTGAAGATTGGCGCAGCGCACGGGCCGCGCCGAGCCGGACAACGGCGTCAGGCTGAACGGCAGGGCCTCGCGGTAATGCAGGGCCGTAGCGTAGGGTGCCGGCAGCCAGGTGTTGTTGAAGCGTCCGCCGAGCCAGCCTTCGGGCGTTTCCAGCAGACACTCTTCGGCAATTTCCTGGATCGCCGTGTGCAGCGGCAAGTTCAGCTCATGGGCCGGAACGTACCCGGAGATCAGCTTGAGCACCACGTCGCCACGGTCTTGCCGACGCTGACGCACCAACACCCAATAATCGCGATTCTGCCAATGCAGGGTCAGGCGCACCGAGACACCGAGATTGGCCAGTTCCAGGGCAAATCGCTCGTTGCTGGCCACCGTCACGGGGCGGCGACGTTGCAGGGTCTGGGAGAAATTGAGCGGCATCCCGACGCTCTGATAGCTCAAGCCTTCGGGAGTCGCTTCGACGTACAACGGCAGGGTCTTGAAGTTGCTCGGGTTCTTTCTTATGAGCGTACGCGGCATGTCGGCTCCTGCTTAAGGCCGCGTGGGGCGGCATCAGTTTCTACGTAGGACCTGGGCAACAGTCGCAACGTTGTGGGCGAGGTGCAGCGGATTGATGGTCCCGACGATAGCACTGGCAACACCCGGATGTTCAAACAACAACTCGAAGCTGACGCGCACCGGGTCCACACCTGGACTCAGGCACACATGACCGCTGGCGAGGGCTTTTTTGACCAGAATGGCTTTGCCGTGTGCAGCAGCATAGTCAATGACGGGCTTCTCGTTCTGGTCGTTCAGATTGTAGGTGACCATGGCGCAATCACCTTGCTCCAGAGCCTTCAAACCACCGGCGACGGTTTTACCGGAAAAACCGAAACCGCGAATTTTACCTTCGGCCTTCAGCACGGCGAGGGTCGCATAAACCTCACTGTCATTGAGGATCGACAGATCGTTACCGTCTGAGTGCACCAGCACCAGGTCGATAAAGTCCGTTTCCAGGCGTTGCAGGCTGCGCTCTACGGACAGTCGAGTGTGGGCAGCGCTGAAATCATGGCTCGACTGGCCGTCACAAAACTCTTCGCCGACCTTGCTGACAATCACCCAGTCTTGACGCTGGCCGCGCAACAGCGGGCCAAGGCGTTCTTCGCTGCGGCCATAGGCCGGGGCGGTGTCGATCAGGTTGATGCCCATGTCACGGGCGAGCTTGAGCAGGCTGCGTGCATCGTCATCGTCGGGGATCTGGAAGCCGTTGGGGTACTTCACGCCCTGGTCGCGGCCGAGTTTGACGGTGCCCAGGCCCAGTGGCGAAACCAGCAGGCCGGTGCTGCCCAGTGGGCGATGCAGGTCGTGCAGGGTCGGTTGGCTCATGGCAGCAGTTGCTCCCAGGCCGGCACGCCCATCGGCGGTTTTGGCAGTGGCGGCAGCGGGGCGGTCTGGCTTGGCTGGATGCCGTCACGCGTCAGGCTGGCGATGACCCGGTCGGCGAAGTCTGGCGCCAACGCCAGTTTGGTTGGCCAGCCCACCAGCAGCCGACCTTGTTCGGCGACAAACGCGTTGTCGGGGCGAGTGAGCCCCGATTGCAGCGGCTCGGCGCGGTCCACGCGCAAGGTGGCCCATTGCGCTGTGCTCAGGTCGATCCATGGCAGCAACTGACCGAGCTCATGCTGGGCCGTGGCGATTTGCTCGGCGGGTTCGCGGGCAACGCCTTCGGCTTCGGCAATGTCACCACCCATGTACCAGACCCACTGACCATCGGCCGCCGGGTGAGTGGTCACGGTCAGGCGCGGCTTGGTGCCGCCGCCCAGGCAATGGGCGTACAGCGGTTTGAGACCCGGGCCTTTGGCGATGATCATGTGCAGCGGCCGTCGCTGCATGGCGGGTTGGCTCAGCCCCAGTGCTTCCAGCAACGCCGCGGTGCCGGCACCGGCGCTGAGGACGATGCGTTGTGCACGAATCTCGCGGCCGTCCACTTTCAAGCCGACCAGCACGCCACCTTCAAGCAGCGGTTCGATGGTCTGCCCGGCGAGCAGGCCATCACCGGCCAGATCGGCCAGGCGCTGAATCAGGCTGGGCACATCGACCACCAATTCGGCCAGGCGATAGACCTTGCCCTTGAAGCGTTTGTCTTGCAGGGCCGGTGGCAATTGATCGCCCTTGACCTGATCGACGCGGCCACGCACGGCCTTGCTGGCGAAGAAACTGGTGAGGTTGCCGGCGATCGTTCCGGGGGACCAGAGGTAGTGGGCGTGGGACAACAGGCGCACGCCAGACAGGTCCAGCTCGCCATCGCCCGCCAGTGCTTCACGCCAGCGGCGCGGCATGTCGGCAATCGCCTCCGACGCCCCGGTCAGGGCGCCATGCAACGCGTACTTGGCGCCGCCGTGGATGATGCCCTGGGACTTCACACTCTGCCCGCCGCCGAGGCTGGCGCTTTCCACCAGCACGGTCGAAAAACCCTGGCGGCGCAGGCGCGCATTCAGCCAGAGGCCGGCGACACCAGCGCCGACAATCAGAACGTCGGTGGAAATAACGGATGGCATGCGGCGACCTCAGTGTTCAAGACGAGGTCGCAGTATACAGATTCATGCCAAGCGCTATGTAGCAGCTGCCGAAGTCCTCGCCTTCGATCTGTCTGAATTGTCTATTGTCAGTTTTTACGACTGCTTCGCAGTCGGACGCAGCCTTCGGCAGCTGCTACACAAAGTGGTGTATCAGTGGCCGGCGGTCTTGGAGAAGAGCTGGATCACCACAACGCCCAATACAATCAGCGCCATCCCCAGCATCGCCGGCACATCCAGCTTCTGTCCGTAGATAAACAGTGCCGCGACGCTGACCATCACGATGCCCATGCCGGCCCATACCGCGTAAGCGACGCCCACCGGCACGCTGCGCACCACCAGGGTCAGCATCCAGAAGGCGATGCCGTAGCCGACGATTACCAGTATCAGTGGCAGTGGGGTGCTGAAGCCTTTGACGGCTTTCATCGAAACGGTCGCGATCACTTCGGCGCAGATGGCGATGGCCAGGTAGTAGTAAGCGGTCATGGGTGCATCCTCGTGTGAAGTGTTGCTTGCTATGGTCGGCATTTTAGAGGCTGCTGAGATGCGGTAAAGTCATTACCTATCTGCCACGAAGATGGGTTGGCCTATGCAATGGAATCTTGAGCAACTGCAACTGTTTGTCAGCGTAGCGGAGCAGCGTTCGTTTTCTGCCGTGGCGCGTCTTCAGCGCAGGGCGCAGTCGGCGGTCAGCAGTTCTATTGCGTTGCTGGAAGAAGACCTGGGTGTCAGCCTGTTCGACCGCAGCAGTGGCCGTCAGCCGAAACTCACCGAGGCCGGCAATGCCCTGTTGGAAGAGGCGCGGGAAGTGTTGCGTCAGTGTGAGCGCCTCAATGGCCGTGCGCTGGCCATGATGCGCGGCCAGGAAGCGCGTCTGCGGGTGGCCCAGGATGAGGCCATGCCCTATCAGCCGATCATCGAAAGCTTTGAAGCCCTGGCCGAAAAATTTCCCAGCCTTGAAGTGCAACTGACCAGCGCTGCCCAGGGCGATGTGGCGCGCAAACTGGTGGAGCGTCGGGCCGATCTGGGTTTGCTGTTTTATCACGACCAGATCCCCGAAGCCCTTGAACGACGGGTGCTGGGCAGCGTTGAGATGGTCACGGTGTGCGGCGTCGGGCACCCACTCGCCAAACAGGCTCAAGCCGATTGCCAGGCGCTGGCGCAGCATCGACAGCTGTTGATGTCCACACAGTCCAGCGTCTATCCCGGCAGTGAACCGGCCAGTCCGCAAGTCTGGCGCGCCGACAGCTTCTACGTGATGGCCGAATGGCTGGTGCGCGGTCTCGGTTGGGCGTGGTTGCCACGGCATGTGGTGCAGTACCCGGCGTATCAGGGCCTGATGGTTGAACTGGTCAGCGAATGGACACCGCCGGCGCTGGTGGTGGAACTGGTTTGGCGTCGCGATGAGCCGCTCGGGCCGGCGGCGCGTTGGCTAGCGGAACGTTTTGCCGTGCACTTGCAGACGATCGGCGAGAAAAGCCGATAAACTCCGCCGCCATGAATAGAACTCTCTACACCGCGCTGTTTTATCTGGGGCTGCCACTGGTAGCAATTCGGCTGTGGCTGCGAGCGCGTAAGGCGCCAGCGTACGCCAAGCGCATTGGCGAGCGCTTTTCCATCGGACTGCCAGTGATGAAGCCGGGTGGTATCTGGGTGCACGCGGTGTCGGTAGGCGAAAGCATCGCCGCGGCGCCGATGATTCGCGCCCTGTTGCAACGTTATCCACAGTTGCCCATTACCGTGACCTGCATGACCCCGACCGGGTCCGAGCGCATCCAGGCCTTGTTCGCCAATGAGCCGCGCATCCAGCACTGCTATTTGCCTTACGACTTGCCCTGCGCCGCCGCGCGCTTTCTTGATCGGGTCCGGCCCACACTGGCGGTGATCATGGAGACCGAACTCTGGCCCAACCACATTCACCAATGTGCCAAACGCAATATTCCCGTGGCATTGGCCAATGCGCGACTGTCTGAACGCTCAGCCAAGGGCTATGGCCGTTTCAGCAAACTGACCCAACCGATGCTCGCCGAGATGAGCCTGTTCGCGGTACAGACCGAGGCCGAAGCCCAGCGCTTTCGCGAGTTGGGCGCCCGCCCGGACACCGTGGAAGTTACTGGCTCGATCAAGTTCGACCTGACCATCGACCCACAATTGCTGCAACGTGCCGTCGAGCTACGCACGCAATGGCAGGCCCAGGAACGACCGGTATGGATTGCCGCCAGTACCCATGAAGGCGAAGACGAGGTGGTCCTTGCGGCTCATCGTCAGCTGTTGACCAATCATCCCGATGCCTTGCTGATATTGGTACCGCGCCACCCGGAGCGTTTCAACGCGGTGTTCGACCTGTGTCAGCAACAGGGCTTTACAGCGCTGCGTCGCTCCAGCGGCGAGCCGGTGACCTCGGCGTCATCGGTGCTGGTGGGAGACACCATGGGCGAGTTGCTGTTTCTCTACGCCTTGGCCGACAGTGCTTTTGTGGGCGGCAGTCTCGTGCCGAATGGCGGGCATAATCTGCTGGAGCCAGCAGCACTGGCCAAACCTGTCCTGAGTGGCCCGCACCTGTTCAACTTCCTCGAAATCGCCGCGCAATTGCGCAGTGCCGGGGCGTTGCAGGAGGTGGAGGATGCTGAAGGTCTGGCGCTGGCGGTGCAGCGGCTGTTCGAGTTGCCGCGCGATGCGCAGCGGATGGCAGAGGCGGGGTTGAAAGTGATGCGCACCAATCAAGGCGCGTTGCAGCGTTTGCTGGATGGGTTGGGGCGTTTGATCGGCCGTTAATGTGTCGCGAGGGGGGCATGCCCCCTCGCCGCAAGTATTACTGGGTGGGCGGTCGTGACTTGAGTTGCTCTTCCGCGGCCTTGGCCAGGTCGGGCGGCAAGAAATCCTTGTCGGGGTTGTAGTCAGCCTTGAGGAAGCGTTTCAAGTCTTCCAGATCCCCCGGGTTCAGCGTGCCGGCCTGCTGCTTCAAGCGCAGGTTGTCGAGGATGTAGTCGTAGCGGGTGTTGTTGTAGTCGCGCACCGAGGTGTACAGCGAGCGCTGCGCGTCCAGTACGTCGACGATGTTGCGTGTCCCCACCTGATAACCGATCTCGGTCGCTTCCACCGCACTCTGGTTGGAGATGATCGACTGCTTGCGCGCCTGTACCTGCTCAACGTCAGTATTCACCGCGCGATGCAGGTCGCGGGTGCTTTCGACGATTTGCCGACGCAAGGATTCGCGTTGCTGCTCGGTCTGGTCCAGCTGTGAGTACGATTGACGCACTTGCGAGGTGATCAGGCCGCCGCTGTAGATCGGGATGCTCAGTTGCAGTCCCACTGTCGTTTGCTCGACGTCGCCACCGTAGGCCTGGGGAAGGTTGTTCGGGTTGCTGAACCCCAGCGCGTCGTTGTCGCCTTTTTCATATTTCGCCACGGCGTCGAGGGTCGGTAAGTGACCGGACTTGCGCTGCTTGAGGGTTTCTTCGGCGGCACTGACGGCGTAGTTGCTGGCCAGCAAATTCAGGTTCTGCCGAGCCGCCGTTTCGACCCAGGCTTTGGCGTCGTTCGGCACCGGCGGCAGGATCGGCAGTTTATGGCTGATGCCCCAGATCGAGTTGTACTGACGGTTGGTCAGGGTGACCAGCGCTTCAAACGCGTCATCCACCTGACGCTGTGCAACGATTCGGTTGGCGCGTGCAGTGTCGTAGCTGGCTTGTGAGTTCAGCACGTCGGTCTTGTCCGACAGGCCAACGTCAAAACGCTCGTTGGACTGGTCGAGCTGGCGTTTGAACGCCGCTTCTTCTGCCTTGGTCGACGCCAGGTTGTCCTGTGTGCGCAACACATTGAAGTAGTTTTCAGCGGTTTGCAGGATCAGGTTTTGCTCGGTGGCCGAGAGTTGCAGGGCGGCCTGTTCATTGACTTCCTTGGCTGCCTGGAACTGGAACCAGCGATCGGCACGAAACAGCGGCTGTGCCAGGGTGGCCTGATACGAGCGTGCATTGCGGTTGGCCGTCGACGAAGGCTGATCGATTGCCGTGCGCACATTGGCAACGTCGGCGCCGCCCGAGAGGTTGGGCAGCAAGCCGGCACGCGCCTGGGGCACGACTTCTTTCTGGGCACCGTATTGAGCGATGGCCGCCGCAAGGTCGGCGTTGTTGTTCTTCGCTTCCTGGTAGACGCTGACCAGGTCGTTCCTGGTCGATAAGGGCGCTTCTGCTGCCCAGGCCATTCCATAAGACGCACAAGACACGGCAAGGGCCAGTGAAAGTTTGCGCAGCATAGGCGTTCCCTAGAATTAATATTACATAAGTAATTTGAGCGCCGAGTCTGAGGCGCGGCTCGTACCACGTCAATGCATGGCTCGGCGTAGCGAGTGTAGTTGTGCACGAGGGCGGCAACAATCCTGTATGCGCCATTCATCACGGTGTTTGCAGCGGTGTTGGCGTTCTTTGCCGGTTGTGTCTAGACTGGCCGGGTTCTTGTCGGGGTGCCTTGCTATGAGGCTGAGATCGAATAATTTCGGATCCCGTTGAACCTGATCAGGTTAGCGCCTGCGTAGGGAACAAGATTTCTCGTCCCCCGGCGAGTCCTCTTGTGCTTCGTCCGGGATGTTGTTCGACAATCGAACACCCCTCGAGCACTGAGCACAGCACAGCTGGTTTCCCCAGCGCACGTGCGTCCATTCGTTTACAGGTTCGCTCCGACAAAAATCCACTGCCTGGATGTGTTCGGAGAGCCCGTGATGACGATAAAACCAAAAAACATAACGAACCTGAGTGATTCGGCCCAAGTCGATCAACAATCGGTTCAGCCGTTTACCCGCTCGCAAAAAATCTATGTCCAGGGCTCTCGTCCGGACATCCTCGTACCGATGCGCGAAATCAGCCTTGATGTGACCCCGACGGACTTCGGCGGCGAGATCAACGCGCCGGTGGTTGTGTACGACACCTCGGGCCCGTACACCGACCCCAACGTCATCATCGACGTGCGCAAGGCTTGGCCGATGTGCGCTCGCCATGGATCGAGTCCCGTGGCGACACCGAGCGCCTGGCGGGCCTGAGCTCCAACTTCGGTCAGGAACGCCTCGCCGATGCCGAGCTGACCAAGCTGCGTTTTGCTCACGTCAACAACCCGCGCCGCGCCAAGGCTGGCGCCAACGTCAGCCAGATGCACTACGCCCGTAAAGGCATCATCACCGCCGAGATGGAATACGTCGCCATCCGCGAAAACATGAAGCTGGAAGTGGCCCGCGCTGCCGGCCTGCTGGACCAGCAACACGCCGGCCACAGCTTCGGTGCCAGCGTGCCAAAAATCATCACCCCCGAATTCGTCCGTGACGAAATCGCCCGTGGTCGCGCGATCATTCCGGCCAACATCAACCACACCGAACTGGAACCGATGATCATCGGCCGTAACTTCCTGGTGAAGATCAACGGCAACATCGGCAACAGCGCGCTGGGTTCGTCCATCGAAGAAGAAGTGGCGAAACTGACCTGGGGCATTCGCTGGGGTTCGGACACGGTCATGGACTTGTCCACCGGCAAACACATTCACGAAACCCGCGAGTGGATCATCCGTAACTCGCCGGTGCCGATCGGTACCGTTCCGATCTATCAGGCCCTGGAAAAAGTCGGCGGCGCTGCCGAAGACCTGACCTGGGAGCTGTTCCGCGACACGCTGATCGAACAGGCCGAGCAGGGCGTTGACTACTTCACCATCCACGCCGGCGTGTTGCTGCGCTATGTGCCGCTGACCGCCAAGCGCGTGACCGGTATCGTTTCCCGTGGCGGTTCGATCATGGCCAAGTGGTGCCTGGCGCACCACAAGGAAAACTTCCTCTACACCCATTTCGAAGACATCTGCGAAATCATGAAGGCCTACGACGTCAGCTTCTCGCTGGGCGATGGCCTGCGTCCGGGCTCGATTGCCGACGCCAACGACGCCGCGCAATTCGGAGAGCTGGAAACCCTCGGCGAGCTGACCAAAATCGCCTGGAAGCACGACGTGCAGTGCATGATCGAAGGCCCGGGACACGTGCCGATGCAGTTGATCAAAGAGAACATGGACAAGCAGCTGGAATGCTGCGACGAGGCGCCGTTCTACACCCTCGGCCCGCTGACCACCGACATTGCACCCGGCTACGACCACATCACCTCGGGTATCGGTGCGGCGATGATCGGCTGGTTCGGTTGCGCGATGCTGTGCTACGTCACGCCGAAGGAACACCTGGGCCTGCCGAACAAGGATGACGTGAAGACCGGGATCATCACCTACAAGATCGCCGCGCATGCCGCCGATCTGGCGAAGGGGCATCCGGGCGCACAGATCCGCGACAATGCCTTGAGCAAGGCGCGTTTCGAATTCCGCTGGGAAGACCAGTTCAACCTGGGCCTTGATCCAGACACCGCCCGTTCGTATCACGATGAAACCCTGCCGAAGGATTCGGCCAAGGTCGCGCACTTCTGCTCCATGTGCGGGCCGAAATTCTGCTCGATGAAGATCACTCAGGAAGTCCGCGAATACGCGGCCAACCAGCGGATCGACACCGTTGATGCCGACGTCGCCCAGGGATTGGCGGATCAGGCTGAGCGGTTCAAGCAGGAAGGCAGTCAGCTGTACAAGAAGGTTTGATCTGACTGGCAGTGCCGGTCTCTCAAGGCTGGCGCTGTTTTTTTGTAGGAGCAAGGCTTGCCCGCGATGGCGTCCTCGAGATCGCCATCGCGGGCAAGCCTTGCTCCTACAGGTTCGATGGTCAACACAACAACAAATGTCCCTCTGAGATAACACCCTTGAGCATTCAACCCAGTACCTATTCTCCCGATATCGCCGTGCCGACCGACAAGCGTGTCTTCGGCGGGCGCGATCTGTTTTCCCTGTGGTTCTCCCTCGGCATTGGCCTGATGGTGCTCCAGACCGGTGCGCTGCTGGCGCCAGGCCTGGGCCTGTCCGGTTCGTTACTGGCCATCTTCCTCGGCACGCTGGTCGGCGTTCTGCTGCTGGCTGCGGTCGGCGTGATCGGCAGCGACACGGGCCTGTCGTCCATGGCCGCGCTCAAACTCAGCCTCGGCAAACGTGGCGCGAGCCTGCCGGCCGTGCTGAACCTGCTGCAACTGATCGGTTGGGGCTCGTTCGAAATCATCGTCATGCGCGACGCCGCCAGCCTGTTGGGTGCGCGGGCGTTCAGCGAAGGCAGCCTGCTGTCGAATCCACTGCTCTGGACTTTGTTCTTCGGCGCCTTGGCGACCTTGCTGGCGGTCAGCGGGCCACTCACATTCGTACGGCAAATCCTGCGCAAGTGGGGCATCTGGCTGTTGCTGGCGGCGTGCATCTGGCTGACCTGGAACCTGTTCGCCAAAGCCGATCTGGCCGCTTTGTGGGCGCAGGCCGGCGATGGTTCGATGCCGTTCGCCGTGGGCTTCGACATTGCGATCGCGATGCCGCTGTCGTGGCTACCGCTGATTGCCGACTACTCGCGTTTCGGCAAGCGTGCGAAAAACGTGTTCGGTGGCACGGCCATTGGCTTCTTTATTGGTAATTTCTGGCTGATGAGCCTGGGCGTGGCTTACACCCTGGCGTTCGCGCCGAGTGGTGAAGTGAATGCCTTGCTGTTGGCGTTGGCCGGTGCCGGCCTGGGTATTCCGCTGCTGCTTATCCTGTTGGACGAGTCGGAAAACGCCTTCGCCGATATTCACTCGGCGGCCGTTTCCAGCGGGATTCTGTTGCGCTTGAAAGTCGAGCATCTGGCGCTGGCCATCGGCGTGATCTGCACGCTGATCGCCTGCCTGGCGCCACTGGCCCAGTACCAGAATTTCCTGCTGTTGATCGGTTCGGTGTTTGCGCCGCTGTTCGGCGTGGTGTTGGTGGATCACTTCATCCTGCGCAAACGCAGTGCCCAAGTCGCGTCAGCCGCATTGCGCTGGCCGGCGTTGCTCGCCTGGCTGGGCGGGGTGAGCACCTATCATTTGCTGGCCAATCTGTATCCGGACATCGGCGCAACCCTGCCGTCATTGATTCTGGCAGGGCTGCTGCAACTGGTATTGGGCCGAGCCTTCAGTTACGGCCGGGAAACAGCTCGGGCTTGATGATGCCGTTCAGGCGTGGGTAAGGGATCTTCAGTTCGATATGGCCCAGCGCGTAAGGCGCAATGGTGCTGGTTTCGTACTTGAGGATCACCCCGCCGTAGGTCAGCGCCACGTTCTGGGTTTTCTGGAACGGCCAGCTCTTCACGAACTCTGGTTCCTGATCGAGCTTGGTGCTGATCAACCAGCTGTTATGCGCGACTTGTGCCGCCTTCCAGAACGCCTCTTCCTGACCCGGAACCAGCATGTCCGACAGCGTCAGCACTTTGTGCTGCTGGCGTGAATAGTTGATAAAGCTGCGGCCCGGCGTGCCATGCGCGCCGCCGGTGTCCAGGTAGCTGGAAAACTCGACGATCACCAAGCCGTCATGCTGCTCACGTACCTTGGCTTGCAAATAGCTGCTGGTGCGCGGGCTGGCCGTGCGCAAAAACTCATCGCGATAGGCTGCCAGCGTCGGTGCCACCGGGGCGTCCGGTGAGGTGCGCGTCAATAGCAGCAAGCGTTTTTCGACGATGCCGTCCAATTGCGGTTCGGCGGGAAAGTGCACGGTATCGATGTTCACCAGCGGGCAATCGGGGGTGGTGCAACCCGGTTTCAGGGTTTCGGCGGCATCGCGGGTCGTTTCCAGCGGCGCCCGGTAGTTGGGCTGAAACAGACTCTGGCAGGCGCCCAGCGTCAGGGCGATTGCGGCCACGGAGGCGATTTTAAAAAGCGACATGGGCGTCCTTTGTAAAACAGGGGAAGGCAAAAAGTTATCCGCTTCGACTATCAACGAAGCAGTCAGTTCGCCACTAAGCTAATTAGAGTTGGTTTCGCCCTCACCGTCTATCCCGCTGACGGGAAAGGGGCTGCATCAAATGTCGCGGGCGCGTTAGGATGGCGCGAAGTCGAGGTTGCAAGTCACAAAAAGGAACCTCGTAACGGATTTGCAGTAAAGAGGATTGTCATGACTGATTTTGCCAACGCCATTCCGACCGCCGTGGATATCGTGCGGCGCGAAAAATGCTACGAAGGCTTTTATAAGCTCGACCGTGTGCATTTGCGCCACGAACTGTTCGCCGGTGGCATGAGTCGCGAAATCAATCGTGAAGTGTTTGTTCGCCACGATGCGGTATGCGTACTGCCGTACGATCCGCAGCGCGACGAAGTGGTGCTGATCGAACAGTTTCGCGTCGGCGCCATGGGCAAGACCGACAACCCGTGGCTGATCGAACTGGTCGCTGGTCTGATCGATAAGGAGGAAGTGCCGGAAGAAGTTGCTCACCGTGAGGGGCAGGAGGAAGCTGGGCTTGTGTTCGGGGCGCTCTGGCCGATGCTCAAATATTTCCCGTCGCC
This sequence comes from Pseudomonas sp. S2_F03, assembly GCF_054668335.1. Taxonomy (NCBI): domain Bacteria; kingdom Pseudomonadati; phylum Pseudomonadota; class Gammaproteobacteria; order Pseudomonadales; family Pseudomonadaceae; genus Pseudomonas; species Pseudomonas sp. S2_F03. The sequence continues at coordinate 3,535,727 of NZ_CP162759.1, forward strand.
GGGCGGCAGTAACGAGTTTGTGCACCTGTTCCTGGGGCGCTGCGAAACCACCGGGGTTGGCGGCCTGCATGGGCTGGAGGAAGAAGCTGAAGATATCCGCGTCACGGTCTGGGCGTTCGAAGATGCCCTGCAAGCCGTGCGTGACGGACGAATTGCCAACGCGGCCAGCATCATTGCCTTGCAATGGTTAGCTTTAAACCGCGCTGAAGTGAGGGGGTTATGGTCGTAAACAAGCTGCGCGATCGTTATCGGGTGGACCTTGCGGGGCTGCAAGCTTCCTGCGAGGCCAACTACGCACGCTTGATGCGACTGTTGCCAGACATGCGCGACGAGCCGGCGGCGCGGCGCATTGCCGTGACTCACGGTGAACAGATGCTCGGCGTGCTGGCGCTGGAAGTGGTGCAGGTCTGTCCGTACACCACGACCCTGCAAGTGCGCCAGGAACACAGCCTGCCCTGGCTGCCGGTACCGCAACTGGAAGTGCAGGTCTATCACGACGCCTGCATGGCCGAAGTGGTCAGCGCCGAACATGCCCGGCGATTTCGTGGTGTCTATCCTTACCCGAACGCCTCGATGCATCAGCCGGACGAAAAAGCCCAACTGAACATGTTCTTGGGGGAGTGGCTCAGCCATTGTCTGGCCTGCGGGCACGAGTACGCGGTTGTGCGTTGAGCGCCCTAGTTGTGAACTGCGTCCGGTTCACGGGTTTCCTCTTTTGATCGTCCCCCAGCATAATTGCGGCACCTATCCACACCCGTGATTCAGCCCTGGGAGAACGCCTTGCCGAGCGTATCCACATTGACCACCGCCGATCCGGCGTTGCTGGTGCAACTCTCCGACAGCCATTTGTTCGCCGAAGCGGACGGGACGTTGCTGGGCATGAACACCCGGGACAGCCTGCAAAAAGTGATCGAATTGGTGCAGCTTCAGCAGCCGCATATCGACTTGATCATTGCCAGTGGCGATCTCTCCCAGGACGGAACGCTGGAGTCTTATCAGCTATTTCGCGACCTGACACGGCAACTCGACGCCCCGGCGCGCTGGATTCCCGGCAATCACGATGAACCGATGATCATGGCCGAGGCCGCAGTGCAGAGCGCATTGCTGGAGCCGGTGGTGGACGTCGCCAATTGGCGGGTCACGCTGCTGGATTCCGCCGTGCCGGGTTCAGTGCCGGGCTATTTGCAGGATGAGCAGTTGCAGTTGCTGGCTCGATCACTGAGTGAGGCGCCGGATCGGCATCATCTGGTCTGCTTCCACCATCATCCGGTGTCGATCGGATGTGCCTGGATGGAGCCGATCGGGTTGCGCAACCCTGAGGCGTTGTTTGCGGTGCTCGATCGTTTTCCGCAGGTGCGGGCGGTTTTGTGGGGGCATGTGCATCAAGAGATCGATCAGCTGCGTAAGGGCGTTCGCCTGATTGCCTCGCCGTCGACCTGCATTCAGTTCGAGCCGGGCAGCGATGATTTCAAGGTCGGGGAGCAGGCGCCGGGGTATCGCTGGTTGCGGTTGTTGCCCGATGGGCGGATCGAAACCGGTGTCGAACGGGTCACCGGGTTTGATTTTCAGGTTGATTACGGCTCCAACGGCTACTGAGTTTTTGGGTGCATATCCGTTGCTGCGGTAACGGCGGCTTAGGGTTTCGCCCTTACGGCGACTCACTTTTTTTTCAAACGCCAAAAAAAAGTAAGCAAAAAAAGGCTCGCCCCGAGCGTCCGGCCCCTCGCTGGGGCTCGGCGTTCCTTCGCTCCGGTATTCATCCGGGGACACTGCCCTCCGGTCGGCTTCGCTTCGACCTACATGCAGCGTGTTCGACTGCGTCGAACGGCGCTGCGCGCCACTCCCCGGATGAACACCTCCACTCAGCCTCCCGAAGGGGCGGGTGGATCAAGATCAAGGGCTGCAGGCGAGCTAACGCTCGGCCTGATGAGTGGTGAGAAGCGGCCGGTTTACTCATTCCCTGTAGGAGCATGGCTTGCCAGCGATGGCGGCCTGACAGCCGACCGATATCTTGCTGATGTACACCAATCCCCTGTGGGAGCTGGCTTGCCAGCGATGGCGGCCTGACAGCCGACCAATTTCTAGCCGATGTACATCATTCCCTGTAGGAGCGAGCCTGTTCGCGAAGGCGGGCTCACTGGCGGCGCTGTTTAATGGTCAGCAAAAATTTCAGAACCTTCCCGCGATATTTTCAGGTTGTCCGTCGGACGTGGCATCTCTGACCTTTGGTCTGTCGCTGACACATTCAGCGATCGGGCTTCGCGGTCCGTTTTCTCAGGCATAATCGCCCCCGCCTAACGACAGCGCTTTTGGCTGTCTGTCGTTTCGTGTCATGGCGGCTGTGCGCGGGATACCTTCGGGTATGCCGAGTTGCCAGAGGATCGGTCCGCGAACCTGCGTACAGCTGCCACCCAAATTGCTTCGCGGTAATTTGTAAGTGGCTCCACTCTTCCTCTGGAGTACTGCTATGTTCAAACCAACTCCCAATCCCCCCACCCGCAAACCCAGCACGATGTACATGATCGTCCCCGACATGGACACGGAAAGTCTTTTGGCCCATTCCTGTGAATCACTGGCTTCGGCGAGTGTGATGGCCAGCGATTTTGCGGCGCGTCTGCTTGGGCCTGACCGGCATACGGCGATGGCAATTCAGCAGCTGGTCATGCTGGCCGAACTGGCGGTGAATCGGGCGCTGGATAACGTCGATCCGACGTAACTGTTGGACCGAGTCATCGTTCTTCGCGAGCAGGTTCCCACAGGGGATTTGTCTACGACGCCAATCCATTGTGGAAGCGGTCTTGCTCGCGAAGGCGTCAGTACAAACACCTCGAATCCCGAGGATATCCCCGATCCCCCCATCTCCCTGTAAACTGCGCCTCTTTACCCGACGCACAGGGAGCTCAAATGTCCGGTTCGATCCTTTATATCCACGGTTTCAACAGCGCGCCGGCCTCAAAAAAGGCTACGCAGTTGATGCAAGTGATGGACCGGCTGGGCTTGAGCGATCAACTGCGTGTCCCGGCCTTGCACCACCACCCACGCGAAGCCATCGGTCAGCTGGAGCAGGCGATTGAAGAGCTGGGGCGGCCACTGCTGGTCGGCAGCTCACTCGGCGGCTACTATGCCACTCACTTGGCCGAGCGCCATGGCCTCAAGGCTTTGCTGATCAACCCTGCCGTCAGTCCGCACCGGATGTTCGACGGGTTCCTGGGAACGCAGAAAAACCTGTATACCGATGAGACTTGGGAAATGACCCACGACCACGTGACGGCCCTGGCCGAGCTGGAAGTGCCGGCGCCCCAGGACCCGCAGCGGTATCAGGTGTGGTTGCAGACCGGCGACGAAACGCTGGACTATCGCCTGGCCCAGCAGTATTACCGAGCCTGTGCCTTGCGCATTCAGGCCGGCGGCGACCATAGTTTCCAGGGCTTTGCCGCACAACTGCCGGCAATGTTGAGTTTTGCCGGTATCGGCGCAGATTTGTATCAGGCGATCGATTTCACAGCACTGTGAACCGTCGCCTCTATTTCACGAACATTTGACGACGAGACCCCATGGCCACTCCCAGCGCTAGCTCTTATAACGCAGACGCCATCGAAGTCCTCTCGGGCCTCGACCCGGTGCGCAAACGCCCCGGCATGTACACCGACACCAGTCGGCCGAACCACCTCGCCCAGGAAGTCATCGACAACAGCGTCGACGAAGCCTTGGCCGGGCATGCGAGCTCGGTGCAAGTCATCCTGCACGCCGATCATTCCCTGGAAGTCAGTGACGACGGCCGTGGCATGCCGGTGGACATTCACCCTGAAGAGGGTGTTTCCGGGGTCGAACTGATCCTCACCAAGCTGCACGCGGGCGGCAAGTTTTCCAACAAGAACTACCAGTTCTCCGGCGGTCTGCACGGGGTGGGTATTTCGGTGGTCAATGCCTTGTCGACCGAAGTCCGGGTACGCGTGAAGCGTGACGGCAACGAATACCAGATGACGTTCGCCGATGGTTACAAGAAAACCGAGCTGGAAGTGATCGGCACGGTCGGTAAACGCAACACCGGGACCAGCGTGTTCTTCGCACCGGACCCGAAATACTTCGATTCGCCGAAATTCTCCATCAGCCGCCTCAAGCACGTGCTCAAGGCCAAGGCTGTTCTGTGCCCGGGGTTGCTGGTCAGTTTTGAAGACAAGGCCACCGGTGAAAAAGTCGAGTGGCATTACGAGGATGGCCTGCGCTCCTACCTGGTAGACGCCGTCAGCGAATTCGAACGCCTGCCGGACGAACCGTTCTGCGGCAGCCTGGCCGGTAATAAAGAAGCGGTCGACTGGGCGCTGTTGTGGCTGCCGGAAGGTGGCGACGCGGTTCAGGAAAGCTACGTCAACCTGATTCCGACGGCCCAGGGCGGCACCCACGTCAACGGTTTGCGTCAGGGCTTGCTCGATGCGATGCGTGAGTTCTGCGAATTCCGCAGCCTGCTGCCGCGCGGCGTGAAGCTGGCGCCGGAAGACGTGTGGGAGCGCATCGCCTTCGTTCTGTCGATGAAAATGCAGGAACCGCAATTTTCCGGCCAGACCAAAGAACGCCTGTCGTCCCGTGAAGCGGCGGCGTTCGTTTCCGGTGTGGTCAAGGACGCCTTCAGCCTGTGGCTCAACGCCAACCCGGAAACCGGCATGCTGCTGGCCGAACTGGCGATCAACAACGCCGGCCGTCGCCTCAAGGCGAGCAAGAAGGTCGAACGCAAGCGCATCACCGCAGGGCCGGCGCTGCCGGGAAAACTGGCCGATTGCGCTGGGCAGGACCCGATGCGTTCCGAGCTGTTCCTGGTGGAAGGTGACTCCGCCGGCGGTTCCGCCAAGCAAGCACGGGACAAAGAGTTTCAGGCGATCCTGCCGTTGCGCGGCAAGATTCTGAACACCTGGGAAGTCGACGGCAGCGAAGTGCTGGCCAGCCAGGAAGTGCACAACATCGCCGTGGCCATTGGCGTCGATCCGGGCGCCGCAGACATTAGCCAGCTGCGTTACGGCAAAATCTGCATTCTCGCCGACGCCGACTCCGACGGTCTGCACATCGCCACGTTGCTGTGTGCCTTGTTCGTCCAGCATTTCCGCCCGCTGGTCGATGCCGGCCATGTCTACGTCGCCATGCCGCCGCTGTACCGTATCGACTTGGGCAAAGAGATTTACTACGCCCTGGACGAAGCCGAGCGCGATGGCATTCTCGATCGTCTGGTCGCCGAGAAGAAACGCGGCAAGCCGCAGGTCACCCGATTCAAAGGCCTGGGTGAAATGAACCCGCCGCAGTTGCGCGAAACCACCATGGACCCGAACACTCGGCGCCTGGTGCAACTGACGCTGGAAGACTTCGAGGCGACCTCGGAAATGATGGACATGCTGCTGGCGAAGAAACGCGCCGGTGACCGCAAGTCCTGGCTCGAATCCAAGGGCAACCTGGCCGAGGTTCTTGGTTGATGCGGCTTGGCTTTGCCCTGGCGTGTGCGTTACTGCTGACCCCGGTTTTGGCTTCTGCCGAACCGGCACCAGAGTTGCGCGTGGTCGCCGAGCATCCGATTGACGGCATGCCCGGCGGCAACCTGTCGGGGCTGGCTCAGTGCGGCAAAGACCTGTGGACAGTTTCCGATCGCGACGACGATCAAATCTACCGTCTCGATACCCGCGACACGGTCTGGCAGGCTGAAACCGTGCGCATCGGTGTGCCGCCGGTGCCGGACAGCGGTTTGCCCTGGGGCTTGCGTTCGCGGGCCTGGGCGGCGTCTTTCGTACGTGGCGGCGACCTGGATTTCGAAGCCATTACCTGTGACGGCGCCGGCAATCGCTACATTGTCAGCGAAAGCCATGCGGCCGTCCTGCAAGTGCCGCTCACGGGGCCGGCGACCTGGCTGAACATTTCGCCGATGCTGGTTCGCGAAGCGCGGGCCAGTGGCATGCTGTTGCAATTCAATGCACTGTTCGAGGGTTTGGCGATCAATCCGGCGGGTGATCAGATGTGGTTCGCTGCCGAGCGCCAAAGCCGCGGATTGTTGACGATCAAGCGCAAACAAACGGTATGGGACTGCGACGGTGGCTGTGTGCTGCTGAGCGAGGCGGGCATGGAAATGCAGCCGCCGCAATTTCCCAATGCCAAACCGGTATCTCGGGATTTTTCCGATATATCGTTGTTCAACGGCAAACTGTTCACCCTTGAGCGCAACGCGTACCAGATTTGCCGCCGCGATCTGCAAACGGTGAAAGTCGAGCGTTGCTGGTCGTATGCGGCAGAACTGCTGCAGGCCAACCGTCGTTATCCACAGAACTATGGGCTGGAAGAAGCGTTGGTCGTGGACGCTGACGGTGTCTGGATCGGTGTCGACAACAACAACGGTGCTCGCGCCGATGGCGAAAGTCGCCCGGTGGTCTGGCGCTTCGCGGTGCCTGAAGGTGGTTGGAGCGCCAAGCCGTGAGCCAGCAAACGCCGGGCAAACGCGCCGGCCGGGTCATGTTGGTGCTGGCCTGGTGTGCCGCGCTGTTTCTGGCGACACGGTTTTTCGGGCAATGGGAGGAGCGCCAGCAAAACCCCAATGTGGTGGTCAGCTCGGAACAGGGTGAAGGTTTTATCGAAGTGAAGCTGGTCAGCAATAGCCAAGGGCATTTTGTGGCCAGCGGCGCAATCAACGGCCACCCGGTGGATTTCATGCTCGATACCGGGGCGACGGATGTGTCGATTCCGGCCAGCGTGGCCGAAGGGCTGAAACTGGAACAAGGCTTCGGGGTGACCCTGAGCACGGCCAATGGTCTGAGCGAGGGCTACCGCACCCGCATCGACCGGCTGCAACTGGGCGATATTGTGCTGCGTGATGTTCGCGCGCTGGTCGCGCCAGGACTGGAAGGCAAACAGGTGCTGCTCGGCATGAGTGCACTGAACAAACTTGAATTTACCCAGCGCGGTGGCACCATGTTGCTGCGCCAGACAACGAACCGATGAGGCCCGCATGAGCGACTCCCTTGATCTCAGCCTGGACGGTGTAGAACGCCGGTCACTGGCTGACTTCACCGAAAATGCCTACCTCAATTATTCCATGTACGTGATCATGGACCGTGCCTTGCCGCATATCGGCGACGGCCTGAAACCGGTACAGCGGCGCATCATCTACGCGATGAGCGAGTTGGGGCTGGACGCCGATTCCAAGCACAAGAAATCGGCGCGTACCGTCGGTGACGTGCTCGGCAAGTTCCACCCGCACGGCGACTCGGCCTGCTACGAAGCCATGGTCCTGATGGCCCAGCCGTTCAGCTACCGCTACACGCTGGTCGACGGTCAGGGTAACTGGGGTGCACCGGATGATCCCAAGTCGTTCGCGGCCATGCGTTACACCGAGGCGCGCCTGTCCCGTTACTCCGAAGTGCTGCTCAGCGAACTGGGCCAGGGCACTGCGGACTGGGGCCCGAACTTCGACGGCACCCTCGACGAGCCGCTGGTGTTGCCAGCACGTTTGCCGAACATCCTGCTCAATGGCACCACCGGCATCGCCGTGGGCATGGCCACTGACGTGCCGCCGCATAATCTGCGCGAAGTCGCGACAGCCTGCGTGCGTTTGCTCGATGAGCCCAAAGCCACGGTCGAACAGCTCTGTGAACACATCCAGGGCCCGGATTACCCGACCGAAGCGGAAATCATCACCCCGCGCGCCGACCTGCTGAAAATGTACGAAACCGGCAAGGGCTCGGTGCGTATGCGCGCCGTGTACCACATCGAAGATGGCGACATCATCGTGACCGCGCTGCCGCATCAGGTCTCCGGTGCCAAGGTGCTGGAACAGATCGCCGCGATGATGCAGGCCAAGCCGTCCAAGGCGCCGCAGATCGCTGACCTGCGCGACGAATCCGACCACGAAAACCCGTGCCGGATCGTGATCATTCCGGGCGCACGCAAAAACTTTGACCACGACGCACTGATGCAGCACCTGTTCGCCAGCACCGAGCTGGAGTCGAGCTACCGGGTCAACATCAACATCATCGGCCTGGACGGCAAGCCGCAGCTGAAAAACCTGCGTGCGCTGCTGGTCGAGTGGCTGGAGTTCCGGGTTCAGACCGTGCGTCGCCGCCTGCAATTCCGCCTCGACAAGGTCGAGCGTCGCTTGCACCTGTTGGACGGTTTATTGATTGCCTACCTCAACCTGGATGAAGTGATTCACATTATCCGGACCGAGGAGCATCCAAAAGCCGCCCTGATCGCGCGTTTCGCCCTGAGCGAAATCCAGGCCGACTACATCCTCGACACCCGTTTGCGTCAGTTGGCACGACTGGAAGAGATGAAGCTGCGTGACGAGCAGGATGAGTTGCTCAAGGAGCAAGCCAAGCTGCAAGCCCTGCTGGGCAGCGAAACCAAGCTGAAAAAGCTGGTGCGCACCGAGCTGATCAAGGACGCCGAAACCTATGGCGACGACCGTCGTTCGCCGATCGTCGAGCGGACCGAGGCCAAGGCCCTGACCGAGCACGATCTGCTGCCGAACGAGAAAGTGACCGTCGTGCTGTCGGAAAAAGGCTGGGTTCGCTCGGCCAAGGGGCACGAAATCGACGCCACCGGGCTTTCCTACAAGGCCGGGGACGGGTTCAAGGCGCTGGCGGCCGGTCGCTCCAACCAGTTTGCGGTGTTTATCGACTCCACCGGGCGCAGTTATTCGGTGGCGGCGCACACCCTGCCGTCGGCTCGCGGCCAGGGCGAACCGCTGACCGGTCGTCTGACGCCACCACCAGGCGCAAGCTTCGAATGCGTGCTGATGCCGGAAGATGATTCGCTGTACGTGATTGCCTCCGACGCCGGTTATGGCTTCGTGGTCAAAGGTGAAGACTTCCAGGCCAAGAACAAGGCCGGCAAGGCACTCTTGAGCCTGCCGAGCAACTCGAAGGTCATTCTTCCGCGCCCGGTGGCCGATCGCGAGAACAACTGGCTGGCTTCGGTGACGACCGAAGGTCGCCTGCTGATCTTCAAGATCAGCGACCTGCCACAATTAGGGAAGGGCAAAGGCAACAAGATCATCGGGATCACCGGTGAGCGTGTGGCCAATCGCGAAGAATATGTGACGGACATCGCCGTTCTGCCGGAGGGTGCCACTTTGGTGCTGCAGGCTGGAAAACGTACCTTGTCACTGAAAGCGGACGACCTCGAACACTACAAAGGTGAGCGTGGGCGTCGTGGTAACAAGTTGCCGCGGGGCTTTCAGAGGGTAGATGCGCTGCTCGTCGAAAACCTCAATTAAGCGTCCTAGAGGCCTCGATCTACGATTTAACGCGTAGATCGACGCTTTGGCGCTGGAGTCGGAACGCATATTCACGGATGATATGGCCTTTCAAGCGCCGGCGTGGTCGAGCGTTCTTCATATTTATTGAGTATTTTCACTGTGGTTAGCCTTGTGGCAATCACCTGGATGGGACGATGACTGCTCTGCGCCTTCCTTTTATTTTGATGCTCGCCGGCGTTCTTGGCCTGGCGGGTTGCAGCGTTCACCAGCCGGTGTCGCTGTATCAACTGGACAGCGGAAGCCCGGTTGCACCTGCGCAAAGCGCGGGTATGGCGGTATTGTTGGGCCCGGTAACGGTCGCCGATTACCTGCAACGTGAAACCTTGTTGCAGCGTCAGCCCGATGGCAGTCTGCAAGCGTCGACGGATGGTCGTTGGGCGGGTAGCTTGTCCTCTGACATTGATCAGCTGTTGCTGCGTCAGGTCGCCGGTCATCTGGACAGTCAGCGTGTTGTGCTGGCGCCCGCCACAACCGGTTTCACGCCAGATGTCCAGGTACTGCTGACGATTACTCGCCTGGATTCGGGCGCGTCGCAACCGGCCATCCTGGATGCGCAATGGCGTTTGATCGACCGTCGTGGTCAGGTTCGCGATAACCGCATCATTCACCTGCAAGAGCAGCACGCGGGTGGTACGGCAGCGCAGGTACAGGCCCAAGGCGTGTTGTTGCAGCGCCTGGCCGAGCAATTGTCGGTGGCGCTCAAACCATTGGCCAATCAGCCGCCAATCGCGGAAGCACCAAAAAAGCCGGCGGCCAAGCCTGTGGCTCCAGCGGCCGAGCAAGAGAAACAGCCGAAGATCCCGATGGCATCGCCAATCCGGACCGATATGGAAGTGTTCAGGTTCTAAGTCTGGATTGATCCAAAGCAAAGCCCGCCCTGTGCGGGCTTTGTTGTTTCTGAATGAGCGTGTAGCAGCTGTCGAGCCTGCGAGGCTGCGTTCGAGGACGAAGTCCTCGCAAATCCTGTGAGTACAGTCTGACTGAATAAGCCCATTGCCCTTACGCCTGTTGGGCCCAAGCCCAAGCCCAAGCCCGAGCGCGGGTCGAGGAGAACGCAACCTCGCAGGCTCGGCAGCTGCTACATGGCACCCACAAAAAACCCGCAGATGATCACTCATCTGCGGGCTTCATTGTTACAGGCTAAGGCTTACGCCCGGCGCTCATGCATCCGCGCCAGTTGTCGCTCCAGCATCGATGGATAAGGTTCCATCAGTCGCTCCACGCAGCAAGCACCCTCGGGGCTGGCAATCGGACGAATCCGCGCGCGTTGACGAATCAGCACGTCGTCACTGATCTTGCGCTCCACCAGCAGCAGGTTGCGGCTGTGTTGCGACAGGGCCAGGGCATCCTGGGCGGATTCGGTCAGCAGCAGGTCGATCTGACTCATTCCGAACAATTCCTCGCCCAGCGTCAGCCCGAGCTGCAATTGCAGGGTAATGCCGCTGTCCGCGACCTCGATTTGCAACTGATGGCCCAGCGCCCGCAGCAGCTCGCCGCAGCAGATCGCGTTGGTCAGGTAGTCATCGCCGCTGTCTTCGGTGTGGAACAGCATCAGCGTGCTGCCATCGTTCAGGGTGTGCAGTTCGCTCTGATAGAGCGAGGCAGCCTGATCGAGACAGTCGCGATAGCGTTTGAGCAGCTCTTCCAGACGAGTGCGTGGCAGGCGACGCAGTTGATCCTGAGCGCCCAGTTGCACGGCCAGGACGGCGCTGTGTTGCGGCACATTGGAAATTACCGGTTTTGCTGCCGGCTTCGGCGCGCTGGCGACCGACTCATCACGCAGGTCTGCGAACGCATCGTCGTCATCGTCGTCTTCAACGGTGCTGACTATGTGCCGTGGCGCCGGTTTGAGGCTGGCTACCGGTTTGGTTTCATCGAAACTCGGGTCACGCAGGTTGCGTACTTCGAAGGTCGGCTCGTTGTCGTCCGCGTCTTCGTAATCGCTGTCGTCTTCAGGCTCGGGAAGCGGTTCCGGCTCGGCGGGCTCCGGAGCGAAATTGGCGTGCAGCTGACGGGCCAGATCGCCGATCTCATCCTGACGCTCGGTGGCCGGGGTGTATTCGTCGATGTTGCGCAGCCATACGCGTAATTGCAGCAGCGGTGTAGAGATGTGCCGACCCAAACGCAGGCTCAGGGCCAGGGACAATGCCAGCAGGATCGCACTCAAAATGCCCATGCTTTGCAGGCTGATGGTCATCGGCTGCTGGAACTGATCCATGTCCAGGCTGATGCGCAGTTGCCCGGCGGTCACGTCCTGGAAGGTGATCTTGCTCTGGTACATGCCCTCGGCTTCGCCCAGCAGGCTGTGCTTGGGACGCTGACCGGCTTCGGCGAGGATGCGGTTATCCACGCTATAAATGGCCGCGTGGGCCACCAGCTTGTTTTTGGTCAGGTTGTTGAGCAGCACGTTGAGGCTGAGGATGTCGTTGGACACCAACAGCTCCGTGGCGGACGTGGCCGTCTGCGTGGTCAGGCTTTCGCCCAGCGCATCGGCCTGCTCATGCATGGCCTGCTTGAACTGCAAACCCATCACACAGGCGTAGATCACCAGGGCCAAGGCGACCAGGATCACGTTATGGCTGGCGATGCGCAATGCAATCGGTACACGGCGGTGGCGCAGTGCACGGAAGATCAGCAGAAAGAAGTTATCGGTTTTTACTGGCGTGGGCCGGTTCACTTGCGCTCGGCTCTTTTGTCCGTGAAGTTGACGCGCAGTATAGCGACAGGCCCTAGGCCGTCAAAGCGCTCACGGTGCCCGATGGTCACTGAAAGTGGGTAGAATGCGGTTTTTTTCCACTTGCGGGGGTGCGCCTTGCGCGAAATCGTCCTGATAAACATCACGGGAGTCGACCGTCCGGGTCTGACTGCGGCCATTACCGGCGTTCTGGCCCAGGGTGGTGTGAACATTCTCGACATCGGTCAGGCGGTGATCCACGACACCCTGTCGTTTGGCATCCTGGTTGAAATTCCGGGTACCGAGCAAGGCAAGTCGGTGCTCAAGGACATCCTGTTCAAGGGGTACGAGCTCGATCAACAGGTCCGTTTCACGCCGGTGTCCGAAGAGGATTACCAGCAGTGGGTCGGCAATCAGGGCAAGAAACGCCACATCGTGACGCTAATGACCCGCAAAGTGACCGCCGAACAGTTGCAGGCCGTGAGTTCGATCACGGCCAAATATGGCCTGAACATCGATCACATTGATCGCCTGTCCGGGCGCATGCCGCTGGACACTCCGGCCGACAAGGGCAAGGGCTGCATCGAGTTTTCGGTGCGCGGCGAAGCGGCTGATCCACAGGCACTGCGTGCCGAGTTCCTGAGCGTTGCTCAGGAGCTGAACGTCGATATCGCCTTCCAGGAGGATTCGCTGTTCCGGCGCAACCGTCGCTTGGCGGTGTTCGACATGGACTCGACCCTGATCGAAGCCGAAGTGATCGACGAGCTGGCCAAGGCCGCTGGCGTGGGTGAACAGGTTTCGGCCATCACTGAGCGGGCCATGGCCGGTGAACTGGATTTTCGCGCCAGCTTCAAGGAGCGTCTGGCGTTGCTGCAAGGCCTGGACGTCAGCGTGCTGGATTCGATCGGCGCCTCGCTGCGTCTGACCGAAGGCGCCGAAACCCTGTTTGCCGAACTCAAGCGCCTGGGCTACAAAACGGCAATCCTGTCGGGCGGCTTCACCTACTTCGCCAAGCAATTGCAGGCCAAGCTGGGGATCGATTACGTGTTTGCCAACGAACTGGAAGTGGTTGACGGCAAGGTCACCGGTGTCGCGGTCGAGCCGATTGTCGATGCACAGCGCAAGGCCGACTTGCTGCGTGAACTGGCGCACAAGGAAGGTTTGCGTCTGGAGCAGACCATTGCAGTCGGCGACGGTGCCAACGATCTGCCGATGCTGGCGATTGCCGGGTTGGGCGTAGCGTTCCGTGCCAAGCCACTGGTGAAACAGTCGGCGAAGCAGGCGATTTCCACCCTGGGGCTGGATGGCGTGCTGTACCTGTTGGGTTTCCGCGATCGCGACGGTCAGCTCTAGGCAGCGCAAATAAATGTGGGAGCGGCGGTGCGGCGATCCGACTTGCCCGCGAAGAGGTCGGAACATCCAACATCTATGTTGTCTGTGCCGACGCTTTCGCGGGCAAGTCGGATCGCCGCACGCCGCTCCCACAGGGATGCAGTTTGGCCTTTAGGCCTTTGGCTGGCCCATGCCCTGGCCCATCTGCACCGAGACGCCAGCGGTCATTTCTTCCGACCATTGCACTTGATCCGGCCCGAACAGCACAACAGCGGTCGAACCCAGTTTGAAGCGACCCAGCTCCGCACCTTTTTCCAGGTGGATCGGTGCGCGGGCGGCTTCGTCGTAGCGGAAGGTTTTCAGCTCGCGTTTCGGCGGCGTGACCAATCCTGCCCAGACGGTTTCAATCGACGCGACAATCATCGCGCCCACCAGTACCACGGCCATCGGCCCGCGCTCGGTGTCGAAAATGCACGCGACGCGCTCGTTGCGGGCGAACAGTTCCGGGACGTTTTCAGCAGTGGTCTGATTCACTGAGAACAGACGGCCCGGGATGTAGACCATCTCGCGCAAGGTGCCGGCCAGCGGCATGTGCACGCGGTGGTAGTCCTTCGGCGACAGGTAAATGGTCGCGAAATCACCGCCCATGAACGGCGCGGCATTCGCCGCATCACCACCCAGCAGTTCCAGCACGCTGAAGCTGTGACCCTTGGCCTGGAACACGCGGCCGTGTTCGATCGGGCCGAGTTGGCTGACCGCACCGTCGGCCGGGCTGAGGATCGCGCCCGGTGTTTCGTCCAGTGGACGCGCCCCGTCTTTCAAGGCACGGGTGAAGAACGCATTGAAGTGTTCGTAGGCGGTCAGGTCTTCGACCAGCGCCTGGGACATGTCCACCTGGTAACGCTTGGCGAACCAGGCGGTAAAGGCGTTTTTGAACCAGCGCACGCGGCATTCGGCAATGCAGCCGGCCAGTCGCGAGAGCAAGTGATGGGGCAGCAGGTATTGGCTGAGGATAAACAGACGCTTATTCATTAACTGTCCTTAAAACCTTAAATCTCTACGGGGGTGTCGGGATGGTTGCCCCATTCGCCCCAGGAACCGGCGTAGCCTTTGACCCGCGGATAACCGAGGGATTTGGCCACCAGATAGGTGAAGCCAGAACGGTGGTGAGTCTGGCAGTGGGTAATCACTTCTTTGTCTTTGGTGATGCCGAGCTGTTCGAGGATCTGCGGCATGTCCGTTCGAATGCGCAAGTTGCGCGACTTATCCATGCCCGCGGTCCATTCGAAATTGACCGCGCCGGGAATATGCCCGCCCTTGGCCGCCAGCACTTTCTCGCCGGAGTACTCCAGCGGTCCGCGCGCATCCCAGATCGCCAGGTCGGCGGCGCCGAGACGGCTTTGCAGGTATTCGCGGGTGGCCGTAGGTTCGTCGTGCAGGGTCAATGCCACCGGGCCGCCAACCGAAGGCGGGATTTGGATCGACATCGGCAAACCTTCAGCCAGCCAGGCCGGCAGTCCGCCGTCCAGATAGTGGTAGTTGCGGTGGCCAATGACATCCAGCAGCCAGATAAAACGCCCGGCCCAGCCACCGCCTTCGTCGTCATAAACGACGTAGACCGCATTGGGGTTGTGTCCCAACTCACCAAACAACGCTTCGAGTGCCGCTTGCGCAGGCATCAGCCCCGGCGCAGGCAGCCTGGCCGAAGTTGCGTGCGCTTGAGGTCGACAAAGCGCGCGCCGGGAAGGTGCCCTTCGCCATAGCGAGCGCTGCTGGTCAGGTCCACCAGAATCAGGTCGCGGGCCTCGAGGCGAGGGAGCAAGTCGCTCGGCTCGATCACCAGCGGCAAGCCAGAGAAGTCAGACATGTGAGGTCTCCAGAGCACAAAAGTGTGGATTGTAACGCAGCGTCATTGGCCGCGGTGGCTAAAGGTGTTCAAGGCTTTCTCGATGCATTGCGCAGTTTTGCCGAAGGCTTGCACGGTGATTTCCGAGAACGGCCCGCCGCCCTGATCCGCCACCACCACCATGATCACCCGCCCATTGTTGACCAGCGAGCGCAGCAACAGGTGTTCGCCACGGAATTGCGCACGCAGGCTGGCCGGCAACAAGGCCGAAAACTGGGCGTTATTGGCGGGTGTCAGGCGCACCTGAGCCTGTTGCGAGAGCAGCCGTTGCAGCACCGAGCTTTGGCTGACCATCAGGTTCAGGCCGGCCGTTTCTGTTGGCAACCCGGCGACCTGATGCGCCCGCAGA
This sequence comes from Pseudomonas sp. S2_F03, assembly GCF_054668335.1. Classification (NCBI taxonomy): domain Bacteria; kingdom Pseudomonadati; phylum Pseudomonadota; class Gammaproteobacteria; order Pseudomonadales; family Pseudomonadaceae; genus Pseudomonas; species Pseudomonas sp. S2_F03. Next base: position 3,551,274 of record NZ_CP162759.1, read on the forward strand.
TTGGCGTGCGTGCGGTCGGCCATCAAAATCATCACTCGGCGCATCCCGCACGCGACCAGGGCGTCCCGAGCAGAGGTGGTCAAGTGCATGGCGTTGGTGAAGGGGCTGGGTTCTACCAGCAACTCGGCACATTGGCTGCGCCACTTCGCCAGGTCTTCGGTGGTCGGTGCCGCTGCCGGAAGCAACCTGGCGTGGACACGATTCGTGCCTGTTGGCCAGAGCAGCGAGGCGGCGGGGTGCCACAGGTCCGGCATGGCATGCAGTCGGGCGCTGTTGGCGGCTTGTTGGTGCAATTGCTGCTGCACCTCGGCCATCGGCATTTGCAGATAAAGGCTGGTCAGGTACTGCCAGCGCTCGCTGTGAGGGCTGTCCCACGCCTGTTGCGCCGACAGTGCCAGGCCGTTGGCCAGCAGCACGGTATTGGCCGGCTGATTGAGCCAGCGGCGCAGCGTCGGATCGTCATCCAGGCGGTTTTGCTGGCGCAACGGATGATCGCTGTCGCGGGCAATGCGCAAGACCTGGACCAGTTCGCGCTGCTCGGTCAGCAGCAGGCGATAACCTTGTTCCACCCAGATCGGCAGGCGCCAGATGCTCACCAGTGCCTGGCAAATCTCCAGCAAACGTACGCCGAACAACTGCTTCTCGACTTTTCGCGCCGATTCACCTTGATGGATGACCCGCAGTTCCCACTCTTCAAGCAACTGCGGATGGGTCAGTGCCATCGGCCACAGCGGCGAGAGAAACAGCAGGCTGCCCCAGTGAATGTCCTGCCACAGCCGCGCCAGTCGACCGGCAAAAAAACCATTGGCCTGCTGCGTCGCGTGCTGGCTGATCAATTGCAGTTGGCGCAAGGCAACCGGAATCTGCGATTGCGGCTCCGCGGGCAGGCGGGCGAGCAGTTCTTCGGTGCGTTTCGAGCCGAGGCGATTGATCGCCACTTCAAGGTTTTCCGCAGGCTCGGTCATGCTGCCGTGGGTGTGCCGATTGGCTTCACGAATGATGCTCAAGGCCAGGGCCGGGCTGTCTTGCATCAATTCCGCAATGTCGCGAAGCGAACTGCGGCTGTCAGTTATGGCCCTGCACACACGATCGTGACTGTCCTGCGGAACCGGCAGACGCACGCCATCGAGCAGCTTGACCCAGCCTTCAAGCGTGGTCGGTTTTTGAGTTGGAATGTTCGTTTGGTTAGCCATGGTTGGACGCAATCTTCGTCTGCATTACCTATGCCCGGAGTAGGCTAAATTAGCTTTTCGCTTGAACGGGCTATAGTCTGGCGCAGTTTTGCCGATAAGGAGAAGAAGAGATTTTTCGACCTCCGAATATGACCTGGAACCCGACTCAGTAAGTGCTCTCCTACCTATGGCTAAAATTCTCGGCATCATTGTCGTATTCGCGAGCGTGCTCGGCGGATACGTGCTCTCCCACGGCAAGATTGCCGCCCTTATTCAGCCTTTCGAGGTAATGATTATCGGTGGTGCGGCACTTGGCGCATTCCTGCAGGCCAACCCGGGCCATATGGTCAAGCACGTTCTCAAGAAAGCTTTCGGGATGTTCAGCTCGCGTTTCAACCACACCTTCTACCTTGAAGTGCTGGGGCTGATTTACGAGATCCTCAACAAAAGCCGCCGCGAAGGCATGATGGCCATCGAAGGCGACATCGAAGATGCCGCGGCGAGCCCGATCTTCGCCAAGTACCCGGCGGTGCTCAAAGATGACCGCATGACGGCGTACATCTGCGACTACCTGCGCATCATGTCGTCCGGCAACATGGCGCCCCATGAGCTGGAAGGCCTGTTCGACATGGAGCTGACCAGCCTCAAGGAAGACCTGGATCACCCTTCCCACGCGGTAAACGGCATTGCCGACGCCATGCCGGGTTTCGGTATCGTGGCGGCGGTACTGGGTATCGTGGTGACGATGGCCTCCCTGGGCGAAAGCGATCAGAAAATGATCGGTGTGCACGTCGGTGCGGCACTCGTCGGTACCTTCTTCGGTATTCTCGCCGCGTACGGTTTCTTTGGCCCGTTGGCCCACGCCCTGGCCCACGATGCCAAGGAAGAGCTGAACGTCTACGAGGCCATCAAGGCGTCGCTGGTGGCTTCGGCATCCGGCATGCCGCCATCGCTGGCCGTGGAATTCGGTCGCAAGGTTCTGTATCCGGCGCACCGTCCCTAGCTTCGCTGAGCTGGAACAAGCGGTTCGCGGTCGCTAAGTCATGGAAAATAACCAGCCGATCATCATCAAGCGCGTCAAGAAATACGCGAGCGGGCATCACGGGGGCTCCTGGAAAATCGCTTTCGCGGACTTCGCGACGGCGATGATGGCGTTCTTCCTGGTGCTGTGGCTGCTCTCCACCGCAACACCAGAACAGAAGATTGCCATCGCCGGTTACTTCAAGGACCCGGTCGGCTTCACCGAAAGTGGCACCCCGTTCATCATTGATCTGGGTGGTTCGCCCACCCTGGCGCCGGAGAAGACCCTCAACCCTGAGGGTGAAGTCCCAGCCTCAGCCAGACAGAGTCACCGTCGACACCGAGCAGATCGAAGGGATGGCCGAGCTGGTTGAAAAGGAGCGCCTGGAACTGTTGCTGCAAGAATTGCAGAACAAGGTCGATGAAAATCCGCAGCTGCAGAAATTCAAGGACCAGATCCTGTTCGAGATCCACACCGGACGGTTTGCGCATCCAGATCATGGACGCCGAAAACCGGCCGATGTTTGATTCCGGCAGTGCGCGCCTGAAGCCGTATTTCGAAGACATCCTGCTGGCCATGGCCGACACCATCAAAGCGGTGCCGAACAAGATCAGCATCAGCGGCCACACCGATGCCAAACCGTACTCGGGCACCGGTGATTTCGGTAACTGGGAACTCTCGGCCAACCGTGCCAACGCCGCTCGCCGTGCGCTGGTGGCCGGCAGCTATCCCGATCAGCAAGTGGCGCGGGTAGTCGGTTATGCCTCGTCGGCGCTGTTCGATCGCGAAAACCCGTTCAATCCGGTCAACCGCCGGATCGACATCGTGGTGCTGACCAAGAAAGCCCAAAAGGCCATTGAAGGTTCGCAAGGTGCAGAACCTGCGCCAGAGCAGGCGCCAGCCCAAGGGCAGGGCGGCCCGGGCGAAGTGCCGGCCAAACCGGTCGATCCAATCGCATTGCCGGCGGATAAAGAACCGCTGCCGGCCCATGAGCTTCGCGAACGTTTGAATCTCTTCGAAAACCCGCCACCGAAACCGGCGGAACCGCCGAAGCAGTGACCCACAAAAAAAGCCGACAGCGATGTCGGCTTTTTTGTGCCAGTCAGAAACCCCGTCGAATGCGGTTCTTGAGCTGGTCATGGAACAGTTCGGCATCACGCCGGTGAGTGCCGCGAACGGATTCGCTGAACGACTCCAGCCCCATTGAGCGTTTGGAGACCAGCTCCTCGCGATAGGCATCGATAAAGAAGTTGATGTCGTTCTCGCCGCTCAATTTCGGCCATTTATCGAGGTACTGCGGCAGTGCGCTGGGGCCGATCTTGTACGAGCAGATCCTTCGATTGCTGATGGTGGCCTCGCCGATTTCGAACGGCACCCACCACGACTGTGCAGTCTGCTCCGAGACCACGGCCATCAGGTGCGTGCATTCGGTGATATTGCGTGTGATCACAGTAGTGATGTCTTCAGTGGTCTGCGACTCCGGGTCCAGCACGTCGAGGTAGGTCTTGATGTTCGCTTGCGTCAGGCGCGTGTTAATGGCCATCGCATAGGCGCGGTCGGTGTGGCGGTAGCTGATAAACACGGGCATCAGAAATGTCCTTTGAGCGCGAGTTCGCGGTAATAGGCACCGAGGGCGGTGAGGCGGCATCCGGTGGCGTTGATGGCCGCGTAGTACATGTGTTCGGCATCCACCGGTTCGATCAGGCTATGGCGATTGCACTTTTGCAGCTGCTTGAAGATGTGACCGTGGTCCGGGTCATACGTGGCTTCGGTGGGCTCGTAGCTGGGGTCGAGGGCGTACACAGACTGGGCCTCGGGAAACCATTCGGGTAACTGGCTCAGTATTTCTTCCAGGATCAGCGGCGGGACGTCGCGCAGGGCGATGAATTGCGACACGTTGGTTTTAAACACCGGACGTTGATCCCAGGCGCCCAGCGCGTTGTCTACGAACGAATACAGGCTGCCGGGCGTAATCTGGCCCAATACGTTGGCGGCACCGCCGTGAAGCGCTTGCAGCAGCAGGCCGGTGAACACGCCGTGGCCGGATTCTTCCAGGGCTGATTGGGCTTTCTTGCAGGCGGTCAATATCGTCATGCCTTCGCCGATCATGCTGGCGCCCCCGCGCAGACTGCGCATTTCGCCCGCAGCACCCGCTTCACAGCAATCGAGAATGATGACTTTGTTTTTGATCTTGTCGGCGGCGTTCGCCCACTGAAGGATGTCGCTGATGCGAATCCCATCGTTGCTGCAGCGATAATCCTGGGGAATCAGCATGCCTTCATCGATACCGCTTTCGAAGTGGCCATGTCCGGCGAAGTACAGCAGTGCCACATTGCAGTCGCCGGAAAACAATTGCTTGATGTTCTCTTCCAGCATCTGGCGACTCAGGTACTCCTCGGCAGATGTCAGCACCAGGTTTTTGAAGTTGGGTTTGCCCGTCGCATGCCGCTCCAATATCGAGGCCATGGCGATGGCGTCATTGTTACAGCCGGTGAGCGGCGCGACATGCGTGTAATGATTGATGCCGATAAACAGTCCCTTGCGCATGATCACCCCGCCGTATGCAGGCGAATCGCACTGACGATGCTGTTGGTGTTCCACGCGCATTCAGCATGTGCCGCGTCCCGCACCACCGTGGAGATCCGCTCGGCACCAAATGGTTTGATCGCGATAATCACCTTGCCCATGCGCTTGGCGATCTCGATTTCCTTGTTGATCCACTTGCTATAGGTGGAATACATGCCGGCCATGATCAGCACCGCCGAGCAGGGACGGATCTTGTTCTCGATGGCTTCTTCAAGTTGTTTGTCGGTTTGTGCGCCGACAATCGGGTTGTGCGGCGGAACTGAGAAATTTTTGAATTGGAACGATGGTTGCGCAGTGAGCAGTCGCACCAGATTGTCGTGCGCGTCAGAGTAGTTCCACGAATGGCTGATGAACAAATGGTAGGTTTGCATGGTTGTCCCTCGGTATCGCGACAGTGCGAAGAGGAACCGAATTTAGGCGTCTGAATTGCCCCCGCAAGACCTGCGCGGATAAAGAGAAACATCCTGCAAGCAGGTAGGCGCCAGGCTGACCGAAAGGTCTGACGTTTAAAACGCGGGGAGTTTTGCAGGGCGGGGGATTTGTAATCGGCAGCCTCTCAGGCGTGAGGCTGCCGATACGTCTGTTTAGTAACTGGTTTCAGGCAAACTGGCGATGATCGAGCGGTAGCTGTTCATCCGTTGTTGCTGCACGCGGCCTTCTTCGAGGGCCTTGAGCAGCGCGCAACCCGGTTCGCGGTCGTGCTTGCAGTCGCGGAAGCGGCAGGTGCCGATCAGGTCGTTGAACTCGATGAAACCGGCTTCGACATCGGCACGGCTGACGTGGCCCAGGCCGAATTCACGAATGCCGGGGAGTCGATCAACTCACCGCCACCGGGGAAGTGGAACAACCGCGCGGTGGTCGTGGTGTGGGTGCCTTGGCCGGACAACTCGGACAGCGGGCCGACACGGGCTTCGACTTCCGGCAGCAGGCTGTTGACCAGCGACGACTTGCCGACACCGGACTGGCCGACGAACACGCTGATGCGTCCGTCCAGTTGTTCCTGCAGTTGCTCCATGCCATTGCCGTGGTGCGCCGATACTTCCAGCACCGGGTAACCGAGCGTGCGGTAGACCGCCAGCAAGGCATTCAGCGCCGGGGCGTTCTGCTCGTCGATCAGGTCGAATTTGTTCAGCAGCAGCAACGGCCGGATACCGGCGTGCTCGGCGGCGACCAGGTACCGGTCGATCAGGTTGGCGTGAGGCTCGGGCAGCGGGGCGAAAACGATGACGATCATGTCGACGTTCGCGGCAACAGGCTTGAGCTGGCCACGGCTGTCCGGGCGGCAGAGTTCGGTTTTACGCGGCAGTTGCGCCACGATCACGCCGATCCCTTGGTTGCCGGCGCGCCAGACCACTTGATCGCCGGTTACCAGAGCCGGGAGGTTGGCACGCAAGTGACAGCGGAACACCTGGCCAGCCAGTTCGCCATCCAGCGCCTCGACTTCGACCTGCACACCGAAGTGCGCGATCACAAGGCCGGTCTGTTCCGGACCCAGGTCGCCACCCTCAAGTGCCTCGACAGCCGAGGACTCGCGTTTGGCGGCGCGGGCAGCGCGTTCGCCCTGAATCTTTTCGATGCGCCAGTTTTGACGACGATTGAGTTGGCGTTTGGCCATGGGTGTTCCGTATCAAAGAATGCAGCGATTAGGTAAAACGGCCGCGAGTTTAGCACGCCCCGCCGGTTGCCTAGGCTAAACTGCGCAGCATTGCCTAGGAGCCGACACATGCAAAACTCGCAAAATCTGATCTGGATCGACCTGGAAATGACCGGTCTGAACCCTGATACCGACGTCATCATCGAAATGGCCACCATCGTCACTGACAGTGACCTGAACACCTTGGCCGAAGGTCCGGTGATCGCCATTCACCACAGCGACGAAATCCTCGCCGGCATGGACGAGTGGAACACCCGCCAACACGGCGGCTCGGGCTTGACCCAGCGCGTTCGTGACAGCCGGATCAGCATGGCTGAAGCCGAAGCCCAGACCATCGCCTTCCTGGAACAGTGGGTGCCGAAAGGCAAGTCGCCGATTTGCGGCAACAGCATCTGCCAGGACCGCCGCTTCCTTTATACGCACATGAAATCCCTGGAAAGCTACTTCCACTACCGCAACCTCGACGTATCGACCCTCAAAGAGCTGGCCGCACGCTGGGCGCCGGACGTGCGCGACAGCTTCAAAAAAGGTAGCACTCATTTGGCGCTGGACGACATCCGCGAATCGATTGCCGAGTTGCAGCACTACCGCAAGAACTTCATCAAGTTCTGATTGAGTCTCGGGTGACGCCATCGCGGGCAAGCCTTGCTCCTACAAGTGCGTTGTCCGCGCTGATTTTGTAGGAGCAAGGCTTGCCCGCGATGCAGGCGACGCGGTCCTGCGCGATGATCGCCCTCTTTTGGTGCCTCGGTGAAGTGAGTAGACTGCGCGCCTTTCTGCAAGGACCGCCGCCATGTTGCTGATGCTTTACCTGATCGCCATCACCGCCGAAGCCATGACGGGCGCGCTGTCTGCCGGCCGTCGCGGTATGGACTGGTTTGGTGTGGTGTTGATCGCTTGCATCACGGCGCTGGGCGGTGGTTCGGTGCGTGACGTATTGCTCGGGCACTACCCGCTGACTTGGGTCAAGCACCCGGAATACCTGGTGCTGACCTCGGTCGCGGCCATGGTCACGGTGTTCACCGCGCGCTGGATGCGCCACCTGCGTTCCCTGTTCCTGGTGCTCGACGCCGTGGGCCTGGTGGCGTTCACCCTGATCGGCTGCATGACCGCGCTGGAAATGGGCCACGGCATGCTGGTGGCTTCGGTCAGCGGCGTGATTACCGGGGTGTTCGGCGGCATCCTGCGCGACATCTTCTGCAACGACATCCCGCTGATCTTTCGCCGCGAGCTCTACGCCAGCGTCTCGTTCGCGGCGGCGTGGTGCTACATGCTCTGCATCTACCTGCAATTACCCGGTGAACAGGCGATTTTGATCACGCTGTTTGGTGGCTTCCTGCTGCGATTGCTGGCAATTCGTTTTCATTGGGAAATGCCGAAGTTCGTCTACAACGACGAGGCTTAAGGCCTACACGGTCCCTGTAGCAGCTGCCGAAGGTTGCGTCCGAGGCCGCAGGACTCGCTTTCCGGGAAGGCGACTGCTACGCAGCCGGACGCAACCTTCGGCAGCTGCTACAGGAGTCCGTGTTGTCGAGCGCCCACTCGACGTGTTCGCGCACCAACTCCGACGGGTAATCCCGGCGTGCTTTCAAAGCTTCCAGCACCGGAATGCTCGACGGCGCATTGCCCAGCCCTACCGCCAGATTACGCAGCCAGCGCTCGTAACCGGCCCGGCGTAAAGGCGAGCCTTCGGTGCTGCTGAGGAATTTGTCTTCGTCCCACATGAACAGTTCGGCCAGTTCGGCGTTGTCCAGGTTGTGCCGTGGCTTGAAGTCGCTTTCGCCGGAGGGGCGGGCGAAGCGGTTCCACGGGCAGACGATCTGGCAGTCATCGCAACCGAACACGCGGTTGCCGATCAAGGGGCGTAAATCTTCCGGGATCGCGCTTTTCAGTTCGATGGTCAGGTAGGAAATGCAGCGCCGGGCGTCCAGCACGTAGGGGCCTACGAACGCGTTGGTCGGACAGATGTCGAGACACGCGGTGCAGCGGCCGCAATGTTCGGTGGCATGGGGTGGATCGACCGGCAGCGGCAGATCGACAAAGAGTTCGCTGAGGAAGAAGTAACTGCCGGCTTTTCGATTCAAGACCAGGGTGTTTTTGCCGATCCAGCCAAGACCGGCCTGTTCGGCGATGGCTTTTTCCAGCACCGGGGCGCTGTCGACGAAGGCGCGGAAACCAAACGGGCCGATCTGGGCCTGAATTTTATCGGCCAGTTGTTGCACGCGTTTACGGATCAACTTGTGGTAATCGCGGCCCAAGGCATAACGCGACACATAGGCTTTTTCCGGTTTTCCCAGCAATTGCGCCATCTGGGTGTCACCCGGCAGGTAGTCCATGCGCAGGGAAACCACGCGCAAGGTGCCAGGGACGAGCTCTTCCGGGTGCGAGCGTTTGCTGCCATGGGCGCCCATGTAGTCCATTTCGCCGTGGTAGCCGGCGGCGAGCCAGCGCTCCAGGTGCTGCTCATGCTCGGCCAGGTCGAGGCCGCTGATGCCGACTTGCTGGAAGCCCAGCTCGCGGCCCCAGTCCTTGATGGATTGGGCGAGGGCGGGCAGGTCTGTAGTAATTGCGGGCATGAGGCGAGAGAAACCGGAGCTGAGGTGCGTATAATTCTGCCAGACATCGGAGCCTGAAGACGCATGCCGCACACTAAAGATGATTTACCCGACGCGCTGTACAGCGCCGCGCAGGTCCGAGGGCTCGATGCGAGCCTGATCGCGGCCGGCACACCGGGCTTCGAATTGATGCAGCGCGCCGCACGGGCGACCTGGCGTGCGCTGGTCCGTCAATGGCCGTCGGCCAATGAACTCACTGTGCTGGCCGGTCACGGCAATAACGCTGGCGATGGTTATCTGGTCGCGGTGCTGGCCAAGCGTGCGGGTTGGTCGGTTCGCATCCTGGCGGTGGGTGATCCCCAGCGATTGCAGGGTGATGCGGCGTTGGCGCATGCCGAGGCAGTGTCCGAGAGCGTCTCTATCGACGCCTGGTCGGCACAAGCCCAACTGAGCGGCATCGTGCTGGACGCATTGCTGGGCACCGGTCTGACGGGTGAGGTGCGAGCGCTCTACGCCGACGCCATCGCGGCGATCAATGCCTGTGCGTTGCCGGTGGCATCGGTGGATATCCCTTCCGGTCTGTGCGCCGATACCGGTCGCGTCCTCGGTATTGCAGTACAAGCCGAGCTCACCGTCACCTTCATTGGATTGAAGCTGGGGCTGTTCACCGGCGATGCCGCGGATGTGGTCGGCGACCTGGTTTTCAATGATTTGCACGCCGATCCACAGCTCATTGAAGTTGCGGCGATCAGCGCTCGTCGTCTGACGGCCGGTAACCTGCCGCGTCCTGCGCCCCGATCCCCGACTTCTCATAAGGGCAAATTCGGCCATGTGTTGCTGATCGGTGGTGATCGCGGTTTGGGTGGCGCGATCCTGCTGAGCGCACAGTCCGCGCTGCGCAGCGGTGCCGGCATGGTCTCGGTGGCAACCCGCAGTGAACATGTGCCAGCCGCGCTGGCGAGAATTCCGGAAGCCATGGTGTTGGGCACTTCGTCGGCCAATCAGTTGATGGAACTGCTGCAAAAAGTGTCCGTGCTGGTGGTCGGTCCGGGCTTGGGGCAGGCTGCCTGGGGGCGCAGTTTGCTGTCGGCGGCCGCCAATGCAGCGTTGCCGCAAGTCTGGGACGCCGATGCGCTGAACCTCCTGGCCGAAGAACACGTGAGACTGCCCAAGGATTGCGTGATCACCCCGCATCCAGGCGAAGCGGCGCGATTGCTTGGGGTCAGCACTGCCCAGGTGCAGGCTGATCGCCCGGCGGCGGCGCATGCGTTGAGCAAAAAATATACAGCTGTCGTGGTGTTGAAAGGCGCTGGCAGCCTGATCGCCAATCCCGATGGACGCCTTGCCGTGTGTCATCAAGGCCATCCGGCCATGGCCACTGCGGGCTTGGGCGATGTATTGGCCGGTCTGGTGGGGGCGTTGCTGGCCCAAGGCATGCAGGCGTTCGACGCCGCCTGCCTGGCGGTTTGGCTGCATGCCAATGCGGGTGAGCAACAAGGTAAATTCGGCCGTGGGCTGGCGGCCAGTGATCTGATCCCGGCCATTCGTCAGTTGTTGGAGGAGCAAGCACCGTGTCTGAAGTAACCCTGTACCTGGCTGATGAAGAGGCGATGACTGCATTTGGCGCACGTATCGCAAAAACCACCGAAGGGCACGGTCTGATTTTTCTGGAAGGGGACCTGGGGGCGGGGAAAACCACGCTGTCGCGGGGCATCATTCGCGGTTTGGGGCATGAAGGCGCGGTGAAAAGTCCGACCTTTACCCTGGTTGAACCCTATGAGATCGGCGACATTCGTGCCTTCCATTTCGACTTGTACCGTTTGGTCGATCCGGAAGAGCTGGAGTACCTCGGTATTCGCGACTATTTCGAGGACGACGCCCTGTGCCTGATCGAATGGCCCGATAAAGGTGCAGGCTTTTTGCCAAAGCCCGACCTGACCATTACCATTAGCCCGCAAGACAGCGGGCGTTCGCTGAAAATTTTATCCCAAGGCTCGCGTGGCGAGATTTGGTGTGCCGCTTTGGCATTGGAATCCAATTAAATGATGGGGTCAGGTATGCGCTTTCGCGCGATGGTAGCTGCCGTAGGATTGTTGTTTTTGGCGGTGACCGTCGACGCTTTGGCCGATGCGAAGGTCAACAGTGTTCGCCTGTGGCGGGCGCCAGACAACACACGGCTGGTGTTCGACCTGACAGGGCCCGTGCAACACAGCGTGTTCACGCTGACTGCCCCGGATCGATTGGTAATCGACATCAATGGTGCGACACTCGGCGCGCCGCTGAACGTCAACACCTCCAATACTCCGATCACTGCCATGCGCTCGGCTCAACGCACGCCGACCGACTTGCGGGTGGTCATCGACCTGAAAAAGGCCGTGACCCCGAAAAGCTTCTCCCTGGCACCGAACGCTCAGTACGGCAACCGACTGGTGGTGGATCTGTTTGATAGCGCCGCCGATGCCGCGCCGTCTCCCACGCCGACACCGACTCCAACCCCTTCGGTCGCCACGATGCCGGCAGTGCCAGTCACGCCGGTTGAGCCTGCGATCAAGCTTCCACCGGCACCGGCTGGCAAGCGCGACATCCTTGTGGTGATTGACGCCGGCCACGGTGGTGAAGACCCTGGCGCTTCAGGCTCTCGCGGCCAGAAGGAAAAAGACGTGGTATTGGCCATCGCCCGTGAATTGCAGCGTCAGGTCAATGGCATGAAAGGCTTCCGTGCCGAACTGACCCGTACCGGCGACTACTTCATCCCGTTGCGCGGACGTACTGAAATTGCCCGCAAGAAAGGCGCCGACCTATTCGTTTCGATCCACGCCGATGCCGCGCCGTCGGCCGCCGCCTTTGGTGCGTCGGTGTTTGCCCTGTCTGATCGTGGCGCTACTTCGGAAACGGCACGCTGGCTGGCGGACAGTGAAAACCGCTCCGACTTGATCGGCGGTGCCGGCAACGTCAGCCTCGATGACAAGGACCGCATGCTCGCGGGTGTGCTGCTCGACCTGTCGATGACCGCGTCGCTGACGTCCAGCCTGAACGTCGGCCAGAAAGTCCTGAGCAACATCGGGCGGGTCACTCCACTGCACAAGCAGCGTGTGGAACAAGCCGGGTTTATGGTGCTGAAGTCGCCAGACATCCCGTCGATCCTGGTGGAAACCGGGTTCATCTCCAACTCCAACGAAGCTTCCAAACTGGCCTCCTCGAATCATCAGCAGGCGCTGGCGCGTTCGATCAGCAGCGGCGTGCGCCAGTTCTTCCAGCAGAATCCGCCACCGGGCACCTACATTGCCTGGCTGCGTGACTCCGGCAAAATCGCCCAGGGCCCCCGTGATCACCGGGTGAGTCCGGGTGAGACCCTGGCGATGATCGCCGTACGCTATCAGGTTTCGCCAGCCACGCTGCGCAGCGCCAACAACCTGTCCAGTGATGAGCTCAAGATCGGTCAGCACTTGACCATTCCAGGCACTGAGTTGGCGGCCAAAGAATGAATCAGGTCGTGATCAACAGCGCTCGCATCGAGCTGCTCAGCCCGCGACTGGCGAACCAGATTGCCGCCGGTGAAGTGGTTGAGCGCCCGGCTTCGGTAATCAAGGAATTGCTGGAAAACAGCCTCGACTCCGGCGCCAAGCGCATCGATGTCGATGTCGAGCAGGGCGGCGTCAAGCTGCTGCGGGTGCGCGATGACGGTAGCGGCATTTCTGCCGATGACCTGCCGCTGGCCCTGGCCCGACACGCCACCAGCAAGATCCGTAACCTGGAAGACCTTGAACAGGTCATGAGCCTGGGCTTTCGCGGTGAAGCACTGGCCTCGATCAGCTCCGTGGCGCGCCTGACCCTGACGTCCCGCACCCGCGACGCCGATCAGGCCTGGCAGGTCGAAACCGAAGGCCGGGACATGGCGCCTCGCGTGCAGCCGGCAGCCCATCCGGTGGGCACGTCCGTGGAAGTGCGCGATCTGTTCTTCAACACCCCGGCTCGGCGCAAATTTCTCAAGACCGAAAAAACCGAATTCGATCATCTGCAAGAAGTGATCAAGCGTCTGGCGCTGGCGCGTTTCGATGTTGCCTTTCACCTGCGCCATAACGGCAAGACCATTCTCAGCCTGCACGAAGCCCACGACGATGCGGCCCGTGCCCGGCGTGTGGCAGCCATTTGTGGCTCGGGTTTCCTGGAGCAGGCATTACCGATCGAAATCGAGCGCAACGGCCTGCATTTGTGGGGCTGGGTCGGCCTACCGACGTTCAACCGCAGCCAGGCCGACTTGCAGTATTTCTTTGTGAATGGCCGCGCGGTGCGCGACAAACTGGTGGCCCACGCGGTGCGCCAGGCCTATCGCGACGTGCTGTTCAATGGCCGGCATCCGACGTTTGTGCTGTTTTTTGAAGTGGATCCGGCGGGCGTCGACGTCAACGTGCACCCGACCAAACACGAAGTTCGCTTCCGTGACGGGCGCATGGTTCACGACTTCCTCTATGGCACTTTGCACCGCGCCTTGGGCGATGTGCGGCCGGAAGACCATCTGGCCGCACCGGTTGAAACGGCCATCGTTCGACCTACCGGCCTCGACGCCGGCGAGTTCGGCCCGCAGGGTGAAATGCGTCTGGCCGCCAATGCGCTGCTGGAGCAGCCGCAGGCGCAGCCATCGTTCAATCCCCCGGCGGGCTCGGGCGCCGGCGCCGGTTATCAGTACCAATACACGCCACGGCCTCAGTCCGGCGTGCCGGTCGCGGAAGCCCAGGCTGCCTATCGTGAATTTTTCGCGCCATTGCCCGAGGCCAATGCGGTCGCACTGCCGGCCGGGCAAGACGATATTCCTCCGCTGGGTTATGCACTGGCGCAGCTCAAAGGGATCTACATTCTTTCGGAAAACGCTCAAGGGCTGGTGCTGGTGGACATGCACGCGGCCCATGAGCGGATCATGTACGAGCGCCTGAAAATAGCCATGGCCAGCGAAGGCCTGAGCGGCCAGCCGCTGCTGGTGCCGGAATCGCTGGCCGTCAGCCAGCGTGAGGCCGATTGTGCCGAAGAGCACATCGCGTGGTTCCAGCGCCTGGGCTTCGAATTGCAACGCCTGGGGCCGGAATCCCTGGCCATCCGGCAAATTCCTGCCTTGCTCAAGCAAGCGCAAGCCAATCGCTTGGTCAGTGATGTCTTGGCTGATCTGATGGAATACGGCACCAGCGACCGGATTCAGGCGCATCTGAACGAGCTGCTCGGGACGATGGCCTGTCACGGCGCGGTTCGGGCGAATCGACGCCTGGCGATCCCGGAAATGAACGGCCTGCTGCGCGACATGGAAAACACCGAGCGCAGCGGTCAATGCAACCATGGCCGACCGACTTGGACCCAATTGGGCCTGGACGATCTGGACAAACTGTTCTTGCGCGGTCGTTGATGAGCCAGCTCCCTCCTGCGATTTTCCTGATGGGCCCGACCGCTGCGGGCAAGACCGACTTGGCCATCGAGCTGACCAAGGTCCTGCCGTGCGAGCTGATCAGTGTCGATTCGGCGCTGGTCTATCGGGGCATGGACATCGGCACCGCCAAACCTTCAAAAGAAATCCTGGCCGAATTTCCGCACCGTTTGATCGACATTCTCGACCCGGCCGAGAGCTATTCGGCCGCCGATTTCCGTCGTGATGCCCTGGAAGCGATGGCCGATATCACCGCACGGGGAAAATTCCGCTGCTGGTGGGCGGCACAATGCTCTATTACAAGGCTTTGGTCGAAGGTCTGGCGGACATGCCCGCGGCCGATCCCGACGTCCGCGCGCAGATCGAGGAAGAGGCTGCACGCCTTGGCTGGCAAGCGCTGCACGAGCAATTGGCGGCGATTGACCCTGAGTCTGCCGCGCGTATTCATCCAAACGATCCGCAGCGGCTCAGTCGGGCACTGGAAGTTTATCGCGTCAGTGGTCAGAGCATGACTGAGCTCAGGTTGCGACAATCTGTGCAAAGTACTGAAGCAGCCGCCTCGGGACTGCAACAATTGCCCTATACTGTCGCGAACTTGGCCATTGCTCCGGCAAATCGTCAGGTATTGCACGAGCGAATTAAACAAAGATTCACTTTAATGTTGGAACAGGGATTCATTGACGAGGTCGTAGCCCTGCGTAAGAGAAGTGACCTGCATTCAGGGTTGCCGTCTATACGTGCGGTAGGCTACCGACAAGTCTGGGATTACCTGGATGGCAAGCTGACACAAGCCGAGATGCAGGAGCGTGGAATCATTGCCACGCGCCAATTGGCAAAGCGTCAGTTCACCTGGCTGCGCAGTTGGGCTGATTTACACTGGTTGGACAGCCTCGATTGCGACAATCTGCCGCGCGCCTTGAAATACTTGGGGACCATCTCCATATTGAGCTGAGTCCTTGCAATTGCCGTCTATCCTTGGGGGTGTGACGGCTAAAGCCATCTGTTTACCTATTTTTTATATTGAATCCTTAAAGGAGTGCGGCACATGTCAAAAGGGCATTCGCTACAAGACCCTTACTTGAATACTTTACGTAAAGAGAAAGTTGGGGTGTCCATCTACCTGGTCAACGGGATCAAACTGCAAGGCACGATCGAGTCTTTCGACCAGTTCGTTATCCTGCTGAAAAACACCGTTAGCCAAATGGTTTACAAACACGCTATCTCGACAGTGGTGCCGGTTCGTCCAATTCGTCTGCCAAGCGCAACCGAATCCGAAGCGGGTGACGCTGAGCCAGGTAACGCCTGATAGGAGTCTCCTTTGTTCTTTGAGCGCCACGGTGGTGGTGAGCGAGTAATCCTCGTTCACTTGGATGGACAGGACCCTGAGGCGCGCGAAGATCCGCAGGAGTTTCAGGAATTGGCTAATTCGGCGGGCGCCGAGACCGTTGCGTTTTTTAACGTGCCGCGTCATCGGCCAACCGCCAAATTCCTGATTGGCAGCGGCAAGGTCGAGGAGCTACGCGACCTGGTCAAGGCCGAAGAGGCCGATCTGGTGATTTTCAATCACGTCCTCACGCCCAGTCAGGAACGTAACCTCGAACGTGTTTTCGAGTGTCGCGTGATCGACCGTACCGGTCTGATTCTCGATATTTTCGCCCAACGCGCCCGTACCCATGAAGGCAAGCTCCAGGTAGAACTGGCCCAGCTTGACCACATGAGCACCCGGCTGGTTCGTGGCTGGACCCACCTTGAACGCCAAGGTGGCGGTATCGGCATGCGTGGCCCGGGTGAAACGCAACTGGAAACCGACCGCCGTTTGCTGCGGGTTCGCCTGCGACAGATCAAGGGCCGGCTGGAGAAAGTGCGCAGCCAGCGTGAACAGTCGCGACGTGGCCGCATGCGTGCGGATATCCCTACCGTGTCGCTGGTGGGGTATACCAACGCCGGTAAATCCACGCTCTTCAATAACGTGACGAAATCCGACGTCTACGCGGCTGACCAATTGTTTGCCACGCTGGACCCGACCCTGCGCCGTCTGGATTTAGACGATCTGGGGCCGATTGTCCTGGCGGACACTGTAGGTTTCATTCGCCACTTGCCCCACAAGCTGGTCGAGGCATTTCGGTCTACCCTCGAAGAGTCGAGCAACTCCGACCTGTTGTTGCACGTGATCGATGCGGCCGAACCAGATCGCATGTTGCAGATCGAGCAGGTGATGGTGGTGCTGGGTGAGATTGGTGCCCAGGACTTGCCGATACTCGAGGTCTATAACAAACTCGATTTGCTTGAAGGCGTTGAGCCACAAATCCAGCGCGACGAAAACGGCAGACCCCAGCGGGTCTGGCTGTCGGCGCGTGATGGCACGGGTCTGGAATTGCTTGAACAAGCCATTGCCGAGTTACTCGGCAGTGAATTGTTTATCGGTACCTTGCGCTTGCCGAGCCGCTTTGCTCGACTGCGTGCACAGTTTTTCGAACTCGGTGCGGTACAGAAAGAAGAACACGATGACGAAGGCATCAGTTTGCTGGCCGTTCGTTTGCCACGAGCCGAGTTGAATCGACTGGTGAGCCGCGAAGGTTTGCAGCCCAATGACTTCATCGAGCAACACACTTTGCAATAAAAGCCTGAGAAAGCGGTTGTGTCGTGGTGACAGGCATTCTGTAGCATTGGTCGGCGCGCCGTGGGTGCGTCTTTGCTTTATCAGATGGAGAGCGCTATGGCTTGGAATGAGCCGGGTGGCAACTCGAATAATCAGGATCCTTGGGGTGGCAAGCGTCGTAATAACGGCGACCGCAAGGGACCACCGGATCTCGACGAGGCCTTCCGAAAGCTGCAGGAAAGCCTGAACGGGTTGTTCGGTGGTGGTAAAAAACGTGGTGATGACGGCGGTGGTCCGGGCAAGAGTGGCGGCTTTGGCGGCCTGCTCGGCATCGGCCTTGTCGTGCTGGCGGCCGTATGGCTGTACAGCGCTGTTTACGTCGTCGACGAGCAGGAGCAAGCCGTGGTGCTGCGCTTCGGCAAGTACTACGAAACCGTCGGCCCGGGCCTGAATATCTATTTCCCGCCGATCGACAAGAAGTACCTGGAAAACGTTACGCGAGAGCGTTCGTACACCAAGCAGGGGCAGATGCTGACCGAAGACGAGAACATCGTCGAAGTGCCGCTGACCGTGCAATACAAGATCAGCAACCTGCAGGATTTCGTGCTGGATGTGGATCAACCGGAAGTCAGCCTGCAGCAAGCGACAGATAGTGCCTTGCGCCACGTGGTGGGTTCTACCGCCATGGACCAGGTACTGACTGAAGGTCGTGAGTTGATGGCCAGCGAGATCAAGGAGCGTCTGCAACGCTTCATGGATACCTATCGCACCGGTATCACCGTAACGCAGGTCAACGTTCAGAACGCAGCGGCACCGCGTGAAGTCCAGGAAGCCTTCGATGACGTGATCCGTGCCCGTGAAGACGAGCAGCGTTCGCGTAACCAGGCTGAAACCTATGCCAACGGCGTCGTGCCGGAAGCCCGTGGCCAGGCCCAGCGTATCCTCGAGGATGCCAATGGTTACCGTGACGAAACCGTCTCGCGTGCCAAGGGTGAGGCTGATCGCTTTACCAAACTGGTTGCCGAGTATCGCAAGGCCCCTGAAGTCACCCGCGAGCGTCTGTACCTGGACACCATGCAGGAAGTCTTCACCAACACCAGCAAGGTTCTCGTGACCGGCAACAAGAATGGCCAAAGCAATCTGCTGTACTTGCCGCTGGACAAGATGATTCAAAACAGTTCGGGCGGTAATGCGCCGGTAACCGGTTCGGCCGCAGCCTCCAGCAACACGGATGTCACGCCGCATGTCACTGACCTGCCGCAAACGCGCACAAGGGAGACCCGCTGATGAGCAATAAATCGCTGATCGCCCTTATTGTTGGCGTCGTCGTGGCAATCGCTGCCTGGAACTGCTTCTACATCGTGGCTCAGACCGAGCGTGCGGTGTTGCTGCAGTTCGGTCGCGTGGTCAGGCTGATGTTCAGCCGGGCCTGCATGTGAAAGTGCCTTACGTTAACCAGGTGCGCAAATTCGACGCACGCCTGATGACGCTGGATGCACCGACGCAACGCTTCCTGACGCTGGAAAAGAAAGCCGTCATGGTGGATGCCTTCGCCAAGTGGCGCGTGAAAGATGCCGAGCGCTTCTACACTGCAACGTCCGGCCTCAAGCAGATCGCCGACGAGCGTCTGTCCCGTCGTCTGGAATCGGGCCTGCGTGACCAGTTCGGTAAGCGCACGCTGCATGAAGTGGTTTCTGGTGAGCGTGACGCGCTGATGGCTGACATCACTGCTTCGCTGAACAAGATGGCGGAAAAAGAACTGGGTATCGAAGTCGTCGATGTTCGGGTCAAGGCCATCGATCTGCCGAAAGAAGTGAACCGCAGCGTGTTCGAGCGTATGAGCACCGAGCGTGAGCGTGAAGCTCGCGAGCATCGCGCCAAGGGTAACGAGCTGGCAGAAGGCATTCGTGCCGACGCCGATCGTCAGCGCCGCGTGCTGCTGGCTGAAGCCTATCGTGAATCTGAAGAGGTTCGCGGTGACGGTGATGCTCAGGCCGCTGCGATCTACTCCAAGGCCTACGGCCAGGATCAGGAGTTCTACGGTTTCTATCGTAGCCTGCGTGCCTACCGTGAAAGTTTCGCGAACAAATCCGACGTCATGGTCCTGGACCCAAGCAGCGACTTCTTCCGTTACCTGGAAAAAGCCAAGCCTTGATACCGCGTTGACCTGAATCGTCCCCCGCCTGGCGGCTAAAGCCTCTGGCGGGGTGATCCTTTGGGAAAACGTGTGTATGATGCGGCAGCCGGGAAATTCCCGGCTTTTTTGCGTCTGCACGTTTGATTGCTGTTTTTAGGCAGGCGCCGAGTCGAATGGCTCGATAGTTTTTCGAGGAAAGTGGTTAGCGAAGCCGGTAAAAGGCTTTTCGCTTCGTTGTTCATGCGCGTGGTTTGTGCAATGAGCCAATCATTTTCTGCTTCACTCAAGGCTCGGCCGAGGGCTGGCCGCCCGGATCATAGGGGAATGGCGTAATGGCGACGGTAGACCGCTGGCTGCTGCCAGATGGCATCGAAGAAGTACTGCCACCAGAAGCGGCGCGCATTGAAGTAGCGCGTCGTCAGGTGTTGGATCTGTTCCAGAGCTGGGGTTACGAGTTTGTCGTGACTCCCCATATCGAGTACCTGGAATCCCTGCTGACCGGCGCGGGCTCGGACCTCGATCTGCGTACCTTCAAGGTCATCGACCCGCAATCGGGCCGGCAGATGGGTTTCCGTGCCGACATCACGCCGCAAGTGGCACGCATTGATGCGCATACCTTGCGTCGTGAAGGCCGAAGCCGTCTGTGCTACGCCGGTAGCGTGCTGCATGCTCAGCCTCGCGCCTTGTCGTCCTCTCGCAGCCCGATTCAGTTGGGTGCCGAGTTGTATGGTGATGGCAGCCCGAGCAGCGATGTGGAAGTCATCAGTCTGATGCTGGCTATGCTGCAACTGGCCGACGTGCCGGATGTGCACATGGACCTCGGTCATGTCGGTATCTACCGTGGCCTGGCCCGCGCCGCCGGTTTGTCCGGTGAAGTCGAGCAGCAGTTGTTCGATGCGTTGCAACGCAAGGCCATCGATGAGGTCATTACCTTGACCGAAGGCCTGCCTGCCGATTTGTCGGGCATGCTGCGTGCACTGGTTGATTTGTGTGGCGGCCGTGAAGTGTTGAGCGCTGCCCGCGAGCGTCTGGCGCATGCGCCGGCTCCAGTTCTGGCTGCTCTGGACGACCTGCTGGCGATTGCCGAGCGTCTGTCCGTGCGTTTCCCGGAGCTGCCGCTGTATTTCGACCTGGGTGAGTTGCGCGGTTACCACTACCACACCGGTGTGGTGTTCGCGGTATTTGTACCGGGTGTTGGCCAGTCCATTGCCCAGGGCGGTCGTTACGACGACATCGGCGCCGACTTCGGTCGCGCTCGTCCGGCAACTGGCTTCTCTACTGATTTGAAAACCCTGGTGACCCTGGGGCGTGCTGAAATCGAGCTACCGTCTGGCGGTATCTGGATGCCTGACAGTACGGATACGGCACTCTGGCAGCAGGTTTGTCAGTTGCGCAGTGAGGGTCAGCGTGTCGTTCAGGCGTTGCCTGGACAACCTTTGGCCGCCGCCCGTGAAGCGGACTGCGACCGGCAATTGATTCTGCAGAACGGGCTTTGGCAAGTATCGCCACTGGCCTCTTGAGTTTTCCCGCCGGCGCTGCCGGCACCAAGTTGCGCGAATGAGGACAAGTGTTATGGGTAAGAATGTCGTAGTCCTGGGCACCCAATGGGGTGATGAGGGCAAAGGCAAGATCGTTGATCTGCTGACCGAACATGCTGCCGCCGTAGTGCGCTACCAAGGTGGCCACAACGCTGGTCACACCTTGGTGATCGACGGCGAGAAAACCGTCTTGCACCTGATCCCCTCGGGCGTGCTGCGCGAAGGCGTGCAGTGCCTGATCGGTAACGGCGTGGTGGTTGCACCCGACGCTCTGCTGCGGGAAATCATCAAGCTGGAAGAGAAAGGCGTGCCGGTGCGCGAGCGCCTGCGTATCAGCCCTTCCTGCCCGCTGATCCTGTCCTACCACGTAGCGCTGGACCAGGCCCGTGAAAAGGCCCGTGGCGAGCTGAAGATCGGCACCACCGGTCGCGGCATCGGCCCGGCATACGAAGACAAGGTGGCACGTCGCGGTCTGCGCATCGGTGACTTGTTCCACCGTGAGCGTTTCGCCGCCAAGCTGGGCGAGTTGCTGGATTACCACAACTTCGTACTGGTCAATTACTACAAAGAGCCGGCCATCGACTTCCAGAAGACGCTGGACGAGTGCATGGAATACGCCGAGCTGCTCAAGCCGATGATGCTCGACGTCACCGCTGAGCTGCACGAACTGCGCCGTGCTGGCAAAGACATCATGTTCGAAGGCGCCCAAGGCTCCCTGCTGGACATCGACCACGGTACCTACCCGTACGTCACCAGCTCCAACACCACCGCAGGTGGCATCGCCACCGGTTCGGGTTTTGGTCCGATGTACCTGGATTACATCCTGGGCATCACCAAGGCCTACACCACTCGCGTGGGTTCGGGTCCGTTCCCGACTGAGCTGTTCGACGACGTGGGTGCTTTCCTGGCCAAGCGTGGTCACGAGTTCGGCGCGACTACCGGCCGTGCCCGTCGTTGCGGCTGGTTCGACGCCGTCATCCTGCGTCGCGCTATCGACGTCAACAGCATCTCGGGCCTGTGCCTGACCAAGCTGGACGTGCTGGACGGTCTGGAAACCATCAACATCTGCGTTGGCTACAAGAACCAGGATGGTGCAGTGATCGACGCACCGACTGACGCCGACAGCTACATCGGCCTGGAGCCGGTGTACGAAGAGATGCCGGGCTGGACCGAATCCACCGTCGGTGCCAAGACGCTGGAAGAGCTGCCGCAAGCCGCTCGTAACTACATCAAGCGCGTTGAAGAGTTGGTCGGTGCACCGATTGACATTATTTCGACGGGCCCGGACCGCAACGAAACCATCGTTCTGCGTCATCCGTTTGCTTGATAAGTCATTGAAGTGAAACACAAAGGGTCCTTAATAGGACCCTTTGTCGTTTCTGCCTGTGGGACGGCATGACCTTTGCTGTGATGTTGATTAAAAGCATCGCTTCCAGCGCGCCAACAATTTAATGGCGCCAAAGCAGAGGGATTATAAGTGTCAGCCGTTCTCTCACTGTTACAAAGCCGTTTGTTGCGGCCCGTGTTCGTTACCCTTGGTATCGCCCTTTTGGTGCAAGTGCTGGTGGCTGTTGCCCTGACCCGGAGCACAGTGACCGCGCTGGAAGCCGATTTGGGTGTGCGTCTGGGGGCCGACAGTCAAAAACTTTCTGGCGAGCTCGAGCAGGCGGGGCGTGAAGTCACGTCGAGCCTCGACAGCCTCTCGACCAGCACACGTCAGCGGCTCACGGCCGGTTTGTCCTCGCGTTTGGAGGAGGAGCAGGCGCAGTTGCGCGCGACGCTGGAAAAGGATCTGAAGGACTCCGCCAATGACATGGCGCAGCTTCTGGCCTCGGTCGCTCCCCGCGCAATGTGGGACAGCGACGTTCCAACCCTGTCTGAATTCGCCCGCCGGGCCCAGCGTAATCCCAATGTGTTGTTCGTGGTTTACGACGATGCAACGGGGCAGCACCTGACGCGCTACCTCAACCGTGAAAACCCGATCAACAAGGCCTTGCTGGAAAAGGGGCAGGGCGAGCGGGCGCTGGACAAGGTGCTGGATGCGGCGAAGAACGATCCTTCGGTTTACTACCTCGAAGCCTCGATCAATCCCAATGGCGTGGAAATCGGCAAGGTTGTGATGGGGGTTTCGACTGCCTCGGTGGAAACCGACCTGGCAGCCCTGGACAAGCGCTTCTCGGCGTTGATTGCCAGCAGTGATCAACTGGTCGGCGACAGCCTCAAGGGCGCGGCCGCAGACAGTGCGGCGGCCATGCGTGCGCGATTGCAGTCGGCTCAGTCCACCGCCTCCGAAATGAAAGCCAATACCACCAATACGGTGCAGGAAGCGGCAGCGACCTTGCGCTGGCGCATCGGCATGTTCCTGGCGCTGGTCGGTTGCGGTGTGCTGCTGTTACTGGCCGTGGTGCTCGGGCGTCGGGTGGTCAACCGCTTGAAGATGCTGATCAGTGCCATGGATGACCTGGCGGCGGGCGAGGGTGACCTGACCAAGCGTGTGCAGATCAACAGCAAAGATGAAATCGGTGACATGGCTTCGGCGGTCAATCGCTTTGTGGATAAGTTGCAGCCGATTGTGCGCGAGGCGGGTGATGTCGCTCAGCGTACCGGTGTGGAAATCGGCGCCATGACCCTGCGCAATGCCGGGGCTGACAAGGCGGCGGGTATGCAGCGCGATGAAGTGGCCGAGAGCCTGCGGGCGCTGTCGCAAATGGCTGATGAAGCCCAGTCTGAAAGTCACGCCATGCAGGCCGCTTTGCAGCAGGTGGTGGACATCCGCTCGGCCACTGATGAAAACACCCGGACCTCGGCGAAAGTCGGCAGCCTGATCGAGGCGCTGGCCGGGCAGGTCGACACCGGTGCGAAAGTCATCGAGCGGCTGGCGCAGCAGAGTGAACAGATTGAAGTGGTGTTGACGGTGATCCACGGGATCGCCGAGCAAACCAACTTGCTGGCACTGAACGCCGCCATCGAAGCGGCGCGTGCGGGCGAGACCGGTCGCGGGTTTGCTGTGGTGGCAGACGAAGTACGGGCGCTGGCAAGCAAAACGCAGAGCTCGACTGGCGACATTCAGGCGCACATCGTTGCCTTGCAGCAGGGGGCGCGTGAGGCGGTGGCTGCGATTGGCCAGGCGGGGCGTCAGGCCAGCGAAGGGTTGCTGGTGTTGCGCGACAGTGCGCGGTTGCAGCAGTCGGTGCAGGCGTCGGTCGAACAGGTGCATGCCGCGATTGGCCTGGCCACTCAGGCCGCGGCCCATCAGGCGCAAGGGGCGCAGGCCGTGCGTGGTCGAGTGGAAACCATTCATGCGCAGGCTGAGAAAGCGGCTCAAGCGGTGGTTGAAACCACGGCCAGTGGCAAAGTGCTGGATGGGCTGGCGGCGCAGTTGAAGGCGAGCCTGGGGCAGTTCAGGGCGTAATGGGTTGTCTGGGCTGACCCCATCGCGGGCAAGCCCGCTCCCGCGGTGTCATCTGTTGTGCACAACATGTGTGTTCTCAGAAGTACCTGTGGGAGTGGGCTTGCCCGCGATAACGATTTCAGCGGCTCAGATACATCCGGGTTGTTAATAGATAAACCGGCAATCCCGACACAACAATCAACAGCACCGCATAAGGCGCCGCTGCCGCAAACTCCACGTTCGCGGTATGCGCCCAAACCTCTGTCGCCAGGGTATTAGCCCGGTCGGGCTGAGCAGCAGCGTCGCCGTCAGCTCCTTCATGGCGTCCAGAAACACCAGCGCAAATGCCGCGCCCAGCGCCGGGAAGATAATCGGCAAGGTCACCCGACAAAACGCACTGAAGGACGACGCTCCCAGCGTGCGGGCCGCTTCTTCCAGCTGCGGCGCCGCCTTGTTCAGTGCCGTGCGAATCGGCGCTTGAGCCAGTGGTAGAAACAGCAGCGCATAAGCGATCAGCAACAATGCCGACGTCTGGTATAACGCCGGCACATAGTGCAGGGCGAAATACACCAGCGTCAGCGCAATCACTAGTCCCGGCAGCGCATGCAGCAAGTATGGCAAGCGCTCGGCCCAGATTGCCAATTGCCCTTTATGGCGCACCACCAGCAGTCCGACCGGTACTGCCAGCATCAGGCACAGTGCGGCGCCACCGAGAGAGAGTGCCAGGGATGAGAGCAGGGCTTCGCCGATCGCCGCCACCGGGAATGCGGCCGAAGAGCCGACCGCCAGCCAATACGCAAGCATTCCCAGGGGAATGCCACTGCCGATGATCGCCAGCGTCAAGCAGTAAAGCTGTCCAGCACCCGCCCAGCGCCCCAGTCGGACCTGTTCCGCATGCCGCGCCGCGCCTTGACCGGTGCGCACGTGACGACCTTTGCCGCGCACTCGCAGTTCGAGCCACAGCAAGACCAGGCACAGCGCCAGCAACACGGCGGAGAGCATGGCGGCATTGGCATTGCTGAACTCCAGCTCGAATTGCTGATAAATCGCCGTGGTAAAGGTTTGCAGGCCAATGATTGAAAGGGCGCCGAACTCCACCAGCATGTGCAGCGCAATCAACAAGGCCCCCGCCAGCAGCGAGGGCCAGAGCAGTGGCAGGGTGATTCTGAAAAACACCCCCCAGCGATTCTGTCCCAGGGTTCGTGCGGACTCCTCCAGAGCGGGGTCGAGATTGCGCAAGGTCGCCGCCACCGGCAAAAATACCAGTGGATACTTGGACAGGGTCATCACCAGAATTGCCCCGCCCAGCCCCTCGAAGTGAGCGCTCAGCGAGACCCAGGTGAAGCTGCTGACAAACGCCGGCACGGCGAACGGCAAGCAGAGAATCACGCCCCACACTCGTCGCCCGCGCAGATTGCTGCGTTCCAGCAGCCAGGCCAGCGACAAACCGATCACGCTACATGACAGCGTCACGCCAGCCATCAGTGCCAGCGTATTGCGCAACAGTCCGAACACATAGGGCCGCCACAGCAAATGTAACGCCTCGGCCCAACCGGCTTGCCAGGCCTTGAGTCCCACGTACATCAGCGGCAGCAGGCTCAGCGCTACCAGCAGCAGAACCGGTAGCAGCAGCCAGATTGACGGCCGTTTGCGTCGTGGCACGTAGCCCTCGGAGTTGGGGCTGGATAACGATGCGCTCATCAGTTCAGGCCGACATCGCGTTCCAGGTCCAGCGCTTGTTCGGCGTTACCGAGATCGGCTGGCGTGACGTCGGGCGCTTGCAGTTCGCTGAAGGGCTTGAGGCCGCGATCCGATTCCATGCCTTTGTGCAGCGGGTATTCGGCGGTGGTCTGGGTGATCACGCGCTGACCTTCTTCGCTGGCCATATAAGCAAGGAGTTGCTGGGCTTCTTTGGGGTGTTTGCTGGATTTCAATACGGCAGCGCTGGAAACAGTGATCAGCCCGCCGACGTCGCCGCCGGTGAAGTAATACAGTTTCGAATCGAGCTGACCCTTCTCGCGTTGCAGCGCGAACCAGTAATAGTTATTCACTAACACGGTGGCGACTTCGCCATTCTCCACGGCCTTCAGGGCAACCATGTTGTTGCTGTAGGTCTTGCCAAATGCGCGCAGGCCGGTCAGCCATTCTTCGGCTGCATCCATGCCGTGCACTTTGATGATCGCGACGGCCTGTTCCTGAAAGGCGCCGCTGGTAGGCACGAAGCCGACTTTGCCTTGCCATTTCGGGTTGGAGAATTCCATTACCGACTTTGGCAGGTCCTTCTCTTCAATCAGCTTGGGGTTGTAGGCAACGACCCGGACTCTGGCCGTAATGCCGATCCAGGTGCCATTGCCGGCGACATATTCTTTGGGTAAAACCGCCAGCGTGGCGTCGTCGGCCTTGGCGAGCACGCCTTGCTCGCCCAGTTTGTTCAGCGGCGGCGATTCTTCGGTATAGATCACGTCGGCGGGGGAGCGATCGCCTTCTTCCATGATCTGGCTGGCGAGCTGGTTGCTGCTGCCTTTGCGCACATTGACGTGGATGCCGGTCTTGGCTTCGAACGCTTTGGCTATGGCGTCACCGACTTCCTTGTGTTGGCCGTTATAGAGTGTCAGGGAAACCGGGTCGGCAGCCTGGGTGAGAGGAGAGGCGAGTACCAGGCCGAGAAGCGTGAAGGTCAGGCCGCGGCGCAGGGTATTTTGAAACATCATTCGCAGGGTTCCTCACTGTCGCATTGCAAAATCTTGCAACAATGATAAACGATATTGTTTCTCAAGTGCGCCTTGCGGTGCTGGGAAGTGGCTGCTAGAGCGGCTGTCTCGGCACTTGTAGCAGCTGGCGAAGCCTGCGTTCGGCTGCGAAGCAGTCGTGAAATCAGGCGATGCGGTGTGCCAGAAATAACGTGAGCTCAGCTTTGACGACCGCTTCGTAGTCGGACGCAGGCTTCGCCAGCTGCTACAGGTCTGCGCGGTTTGAGATAAGTTTTCAAACGCCAGAAACGCAAAAACCCGCTTTCGCGGGTTTTTGTGAAATCCAAGGTCGAAACCTTGAATTTGAATTGGTGCCCAGAAGAAGACTCGAACTTCCACGACCTTGCGGTCACCAGCACCTGAAGCTGGCGTGTCTACCAATTTCACCATCTGGGCATTTATCACAAGCGTTGCCGCTGTTGATGTGGCGCACTATACGGAGAGCGTTTTGATCTGTAAACCCCTGATTTAGATTTAATAAATCAAACGCTTAGAATGCAAAAACCCGCTTTCGCGGGTTTTTGTGTGAGCCTTGAAATTGAACTAATCTCAAGCTCGAAATTGGTGCCCAGAAGAAGACTCGAACTTCCACGACCTTGCGGTCACCAGCACCTGAAGCTGGCGTGTCTACCAATTTCACCATCTGGGCAGTATCGACAGCGCGTCTGCGTCGTCGATGGCGCGCACTATACGGAGCGTCTTTTTAACTGTAAACCCCCGGAATCAAAAAAACCTGGAAAATTTCGCCAGTGGTCTTCAAATCAGCTTTGCAGTGTCGATAAAGGGCTTTAGATGGGCTGTCATAGCCTGAAATTTCCCGTTTCATTACGCCTATGCCAAACTAACCCGCATATAGACAAGGTGAAAACTCTCTAATGGCCGATTGGCAGTCCCTCGATCCCGAGGCCGCTCGTGAAGCGGAAAAATATGAAAACCCTATTCCTAGCCGTGAACTGATCCTTCAGCACCTCGCTGATCGAGGTTCGCCTGCTAACCGCGAGCAACTGGTCGAAGAGTTTGGTCTGACCACGGAAGACCAGATCGAAGCCCTGCGCCGCCGCCTGCGCGCCATGGAGCGCGACGCACAACTCATCTATACCCGTCGTGGCACGTATGCGCCGGTGGACAAGCTCGACCTGATCCTGGGCCGCATCAGCGGTCACCGTGACGGCTTCGGCTTCCTGGTCCCGGACGACGGCAGTGACGACCTGTTCATGAGCCCGGCGCAAATGCGCCTGGTGTTCGATGGTGACCGTGCCCTGGCCCGTGTTTCAGGCCTCGACCGTCGCGGTCGCCGTGAAGGCATGATCGTCGAAGTGGTCTCCCGTGCTCACGAGAGCATCGTGGGTCGCTACTTCGAAGAAGGCGGTATCGGCTTCGTGGTTGCGGATAACCCGAAGATCCAGCAGGAAGTGCTGGTCACGCCGGGCCGCAATGCCAACGCCCAGATTGGTCAGTTCGTTGAAGTGAAGATCACTCACTGGCCGACACCACGCTTCCAGCCGCAAGGCGACGTGGTCGAAGTCGTGGGCAATTACATGGCGCCGGGCATGGAAATCGATGTTGCCTTGCGCACCTACGATATTCCTCACGTCTGGCCCGAAGCGGTCTTGAAAGAAGCGGCCAAGCTCAAGCCGGAAGTCGAAGAGAAAGACAAAGAGAAGCGCATCGATCTGCGCCATCTGCCGTTTGTGACCATCGACGGTGAAGATGCGCGCGACTTCGATGACGCGGTTTACTGCGAATCCAAGCCGGGCAAGCTGCGCCTGTTCTCCGGCGGTTGGAAGTTGTACGTGGCGATTGCCGACGTTTCCAGCTATGTGAAACTCGGTTCGGCACTGGATGCAGAGGCTCAGGTTCGCGGTAACTCGGTGTATTTCCCCGAGCGCGTGATCCCGATGCTGCCAGAGCAACTGTCCAACGGCCTGTGCTCGCTGAACCCTCAAGTCGATCGTTTGGCCATGGTTTGCGAGATGACCATCTCCAAGTCCGGCGAAATGACCGACTACTGCTTCTACGAAGCGGTTATTCACTCCCATGCCCGTCTGACCTACAACAAGGTCAGCGCCATGCTCGAAACGCCGAAAGCCACCGAGGGCGCAAGCTGCGCGGTGAGTACACCGACGTTGTGCCGCACCTCAAGCAGCTGTACTCGCTGTACAAGGTGTTGTTGGCGGCCCGTCATGTGCGTGGCGCGATCGATTTCGAAACGCAGGAAACCCGGATCATCTTCGGGACCGAGCGCAAGATTGCCGAAATCCGTCCAACCGTTCGCAACGATGCACACAAGCTGATTGAGGAATGCATGCTGGCGGCCAACGTGGCCACCGCCGAATTCCTGAAAAAGCACGAAATCCCGGCGCTGTACCGCGTCCACGATGGTCCGCCACCGGAGCGTCTGGAAAAACTGCGGGCCTTCCTTGGCGAACTCGGCCTGTCCCTGCACAAAGGCAAGGACGGCCCGTCGCCTAAGGATTACCAGGCATTGCTGGCAGGTATCAAGGATCGTCCGGATTTCCACCTGATCCAGACCGTCATGCTGCGTTCGTTGAGTCAGGCAGTGTATAGCGCGGATAACCAGGGCCACTTCGGCCTGAATTACGAAGCCTATACCCACTTCACCTCGCCGATCCGCCGCTACCCGGACTTGCTCACGCACCGGGCGATTCGCAGCGTTATCCATTCCAAGCAGGATACCCCGCACGTTCGCCGTGCTGGTGCGATGAGCATTCCGAAGGCGCGTATCTATCCGTACGACGAGGCGGCCCTCGAGCAACTCGGCGAGCAGTGCTCGATGAGCGAGCGCCGTGCGGACGAAGCCACTCGCGACGTGGTGAACTGGCTCAAGTGCGAGTTCATGAAGGACCGCGTTGGCGAGTCGTTCCCGGGTGTGATTACCGCCGTGACCGGTTTTGGCTTGTTCGTCGAGCTGACAGACATTTATGTCGAAGGCCTGGTGCACGTCACCGCGCTGCCGGGCGATTACTACCACTTCGATCCTGTGCATCACCGCCTGGCCGGTGAGCGTACCGGTCGCAGCTTCCGCCTCGGCGATACCGTTGAAGTGCGCGTGATGCGCGTTGACCTCGACGAACGCAAGATCGACTTCGAGATGGCTGAAAAGACCATCAGTGCACCGATCGGTCGCAAGAAGCGCGGTACTGAAGCTACAGCGCCAGCCGCCTCTGCAAAATCAGCGGCAGAGCCGGCCCCGGCGAAAACCGGTCGTCGTCCTGCCAAGGAAAAGGCTCCAGAAGCCTATCGCCCAAGCGATGCGGCGGCAAAAATGCCGAGCTGCGTAAAAGCCGTGAAATGAAACAGGCGTTGCTGTCTGAAGCGAAAAGCGGCGGTAAAGCGGCGTCTGGGGGAAAGACCGGACGGTCGGCGCCTGACAAGGCCCCCGGCGGCAAGCCAGCAAAACCAAGCAAACACCGTAAAGGCCCGCCAAAAGCGGGTTCGGCCCCGGCTGCCAAAAGTGGCGGGGCGCGTAAACCGAAGGCGAAGTCATGAGTCAGTTGGAAAAGATCTACGGCGTGCATGCGGTAGAAGCGTTGCTGCGTCACCACCCGAAACGCGTCAAGCAAATCTGGCTGGCTGAAGGTCGCAGTGATCCGCGTGTGCAAACGCTGATCGCGCTCGCTGCCGAAAACCGCGTAGCCGTCGGCAATGCCGAGCGCCGTGAGCTGGATGCCTGGGTTGAAGGCGTGCACCAAGGCGTGGTGGCGGACGTGAGTCCGAGCCAGGTCTGGGGTGAGGCGATGCTCGACGAGCTGCTGGATCGCACCGACGGAGCTCCGCTGTTGCTGGTGCTCGATGGTGTGACCGACCCGCACAACCTGGGTGCTTGCCTGCGTTCGGCCGATGCGGCCGGTGCGCTGGCGGTGATCGTGCCGAAGGACAAATCAGCGACGCTGACGCCGACGGTGCGAAAAGTGGCGTGTGGCGCGGCGGAAGTGATTCCGTTGGTCGCCGTGACCAACCTGGCGCGCACCCTGGAAAAACTCAAGCAGCGTGGCTTGTGGGTTGTCGGTACGGCGGGTGAAGCCGAGCAGAGTCTGTATCAGCAAGACATGACCGGCCCGACCATCCTGATCATGGGGGCTGAGGGCAGCGGCATGCGTCGCCTGACTCGCGATCTTTGCGATTACCTGGTGCACCTGCCGATGGCCGGCAGCGTCAGCAGCCTCAACGTTTCCGTGGCGACTGGCGTGTGCCTGTTCGAGGCTCAGCGTCAGCGTAGCGTCAAAGCTGCCGCAGCCGGCAAAAAGCCTTAAGTCGTACGCGATCCAAATGTGGGAGCGGGCTTGCTCGCGAAAGCGGTGTGTCATTCAGTAGAAATGTTGGATGTGATACCGCTTTCGCGAGCAAGCCCGCTCTCACATTGGTTCTTCGCTAAGCCAAAGATCGGTGGCGCGAACGAACTGTTCAAATAATCACCAATTGCCTTGCACCTCTTCTGTCCCTTCTCTACAATTGCGCCCCTTGCTGTGACGGCAGGCACGCATGTGTCTATCGCAGGCAAGTCCATAAGTGTCATTCACTCCTTGTCTGACCGCTTTTGAGCGGCAGGCTACAACCCGTAAGGAGCATTCATGCGTCATTACGAAATCATCTTTTTGGTCCACCCGGATCAAAGCGAGCAAGTCGGCGGCATGGTTGAGCGTTACACCAAGCTGATCGAAGAAGACGGCGGCAAAATCCACCGTCTGGAAGATTGGGGCCGTCGTCAACTGGCCTACGCAATCAACAATGTTCACAAGGCTCACTACGTGATGCTGAACGTTGAGTGCACTGGCAAGGCCCTGGCCGAGCTGGAAGACAACTTCCGCTACAACGATGCAGTGATCCGTAACCTGGTCATCCGTCGCGAAGAAGCCGTTACCGGCCAATCCGAGATGCTCAAGGCTGAAGAAAACCGCAGTGAGCGCCGTGAGCGTCGCGACCGTCCTGAGCACTCCGACGCCGAAGGCGTTGATGGTGATGACAGCGACAACAGCGATAACGCTGACGAGTAATCCACGGACCTTTTAAGGAGCCTATCAAATGGCACGTTTCTTCCGTCGTCGTAAATTCTGCCGCTTCACCGCTGAAGACGTGAAAGAGATCGATTACAAAGATCTCAACACTCTGAAAGCTTATGTATCCGAGACCGGCAAAATCGTTCCAAGCCGCATCACCGGTACCAAAGCACGTTATCAGCGTCAGCTGGCCACCGCTATCAAGCGCGCCCGCTTCCTGGCCCTGCTGGCCTACACCGACAGCCACGGCCGCTGAGACCGGGCAGTCGACTCGTAGCAAAGGATTGAATGCATGCGCGCCATAGCTGAGTTCATCATGCGCGGCCGCATGCAGGCCACTCTCGTAGTGGCTGGATGCGTAACATTGCCGTTGTTGTATTGGTTGGGTGCTGCCGCAGGATGCCTTGTGCTTCTGCGGCGCGGATTGAAGGACGCCCTTGGCGTTCTTGCCCTGGGAATGCTGCCGGCGTTGATCTGGTGGCTTTACTCGGATGACCCTCGGGCACTTCTGGTGCTGTTGGGTTCTTCGAGCCTTGCGTTGGTTTTGCGCGCAAGCGAATCCTGGGACCGCGTGCTGCTGGTCAGCATAGCGATGGGAGTGGTGTTTTCGGTGGTGCTGGGGGCGACTTTTGGTCCCCAAATCGAGATGCTGGCGCAGGCGTTGATAAAAGTCATGCCGTCGCTACTCGGTGATGTCTACGAGAAGTTATCGGTAGACGAGCAAGCGCATTTTGCGTCCCTGATTGCACCGGTCCTGACCGGCCTGATTGCGGCATTGTTGCAAATCGTCAGTGTGCTGAGCCTGATTGTCGGGCGCTACTGGCAGGCGTTGTTGTACAACCCGGGTGGTTTTGGTCGCGAGTTTCGCGCCATCCGTTTCCCGTTTTTGCCGGCGATGTTGCTGCTGGCGTGCATGCTTCTGGGGCCGAACATCGGTCCACAGATGGCCATGTTAACGCCGTTGTGCAGCGTACCGCTGGTGTTCGCCGGGCTGGCCCTGATTCACGGGCTGGTGGCGCAAAAGCGACTGGCCAGGTTCTGGCTGGTGGGGTTGTACGTCACGCTGTTGCTGTTCATGCAGCTGATCTATCCGTTGCTGGTGGTCTTGGCCATCGTCGACAGCCTGATTGATTTTCGCGGTCGTTCGGCACCGAAAGATGCCGATAGCGCGAACGGTGAAGGTTAAAAGTTAAGAGGATTTTCACATGCAACTGATCCTTCTGGAAAAAGTCACCAACCTGGGCAACCTGGGTGACAAAGTGAACGTTAAGGCTGGTTACGGTCGTAACTACCTGCTGCCTTACGGTAAAGCTACCGCTGCGACCCCAGCCAACCTGGCTGCGTTCGAAGAGCGTCGCGCTGAGCTGGAAAAAGCCGCAGCAGACCGTAAGACTTCGGCTGAAAACCGCGCCGCCCAACTGGCTGAGCTGGAAGTGACTATCACTGCCACCGCTGGTGACGAAGGCAAGCTGTTCGGTTCGATCGGCACCCACGACATCGCTGATGCACTGACCGCCTCTGGCGTTGAAGTTGCAAAAAGCGAAGTTCGTCTGCCGAACGGCACCATCCGCAACGTAGGCGAATTCGACGTAGCCGTGCACCTGCACGCCGAAGTTGAAGCCACCGTACGCGTTGTCGTGGTAGCAGCTTAAGCAACACTTGATCGGCTGGCGGCTTGTCCGTCAGACGGTTAACATCGGGCACGATCCTGTTTACAGGTCGTGCCCTTTGTCTTTCTGCAATCCCTGCTTTTCACATATCAAATTCAAGTGGCCATGAACGATATCTCCGCACCCGAGCAATACGATCTGCAAACCGCTTCCCTGAAGGTGCCGCCGCACTCCATCGAGGCCGAACAGGCCGTGCTCGGTGGTTTGATGCTGGACAACAACGCCTGGGAACGCGTGCTCGATCAAGTGTCGGACGGCGATTTCTATCGACATGACCACCGCCTGATCTTCCGTGCGATCGCCAAGCTCGCCGACCAGAACTCGCCGATCGACGTCGTGACCCTTGCCGAGCAATTGGACAAGGAAGGTCAGACGTCGCAAGTCGGTGGCCTCGGCTACCTGGGTGAGCTGGCAAAAAACACGCCGTCCGTCGCCAACATCAAGGCTTACGCACAGATCGTTCGCGCTCGGGCGACCTTGCGACAATTGATCGGTATCGCTACCGAAATTGCCGACAGCGCGTTCAACCCGGAAGGCCGTACGGCTGAAGAAATTCTCGACGAAGCCGAACGGCAGATCTTCCAGATCGCCGAGGCCCGGCCAAAAACCGGCGGCCCGGTGAGCGTGAATGACCTGCTGACCAAGGCCATCGACCGCATCGATACGCTGTTCAACACCGACAACGCCATCACCGGCCTGTCCACCGGCTACACCGACCTCGACGAGAAGACCAGCGGCCTGCAGCCTTCCGACCTGATCATCGTCGCCGGCCGTCCGTCCATGGGTAAAACCACCTTTGCGATGAACCTGGTGGAAAACGCCGTGTTGCGCAGCGACAAGTGCGTCCTGGTTTACTCGCTGGAAATGCCAGGTGAATCGCTGATCATGCGTATGTTGTCGTCCCTGGGCCGTATCGACCAGACCAAAGTCCGGGCCGGTCGCCTCGACGACGACGATTGGCCGCGCCTGACCTCGGCGGTCAACCTGCTCAACGATCGCAAGCTGTTCATCGACGATACGGCCGGTATCAGCCCATCGGAGATGCGTGCGCGGACTCGTCGATTGGTGCGTGAGCACGGCGACGTCGCCCTGATCATGATCGACTACCTGCAATTGATGCAGATCCCAGGTTCCGGCGGTGACAACCGGACCAACGAGATTTCCGAGATCTCCCGTTCCTTGAAAGCCCTGGCCAAGGAATTCAACTGCCCGGTAGTGGCGCTGTCCCAGCTCAACCGTTCCCTGGAACAACGACCGAACAAACGCCCGATCAACTCCGACCTCCGGGAATCCGGAGCGATCGAGCAGGATGCTGACGTGATCATGTTCGTGTACCGGGATGAGGTGTATCACCCGGAAACCGAGCACAAAGGCATCGCCGAGATCATCATCGGCAAGCAGCGGAACGGTCCGATCGGCACGTCACGGCTGGCGTTCATCGGCAAATACACCCGCTTCGAAAACCTGGCGCCGGGTAGCTACAACTTCGACGACGAGTAAGTTGTGTAGCGCCTTAGGGGCCTCTTCGCGGGCAAGCCCGCTCCCACAAGGACATTGAATTCCCTGTGGGAGCGGGCTTGCCCGCGATGGCGTCGCCACAATTTCCGACCATAGCCGTCGGAATTGGTTATTTTTTGTGCTATATTCCGCGCCCGCGATTTTTCATCTCAACACCGGTCATCGTCATGCAAACAGCCAAGCCGTTATTTGACTATCCCAAGTACTGGGCCGAATGCTTCGGTCCAGCGCCATTCCTGCCGATGAGCAGGGAGGAGATGGATCAGCTTGGCTGGGATTCCTGCGACATCATCATCGTCACCGGTGATGCGTACGTTGACCATCCGTCGTTCGGCATGGCGATTATCGGCCGGCTGCTGGAGTCGCAAGGCTTCCGCGTCGGGATCATTGCCCAGCCGGACTGGCAGTCCAAAGACGACTTCATGAAACTCGGCGAGCCGAACCTGTTCTTCGGTGTCGCGGCCGGCAACATGGACTCGATGATCAACCGCTACACCGCCGACAAGAAAATCCGTTCCGATGACGCCTACACCCCTGGCGGCATGGCGGGCAAACGTCCGGACCGCGCCAGCCTGGTTTACAGCCAGCGCTGCAAGGAAGCCTACAAAAACGTGCCGATCGTGCTCGGTGGCATCGAAGCTTCCCTGCGCCGCATCGCTCACTACGATTACTGGCAGGACCGGGTTCGCAACTCGATCCTGATCGACGCCTGCGCCGATATCCTGCTTTACGGCAACGCCGAGCGTGCCATCGTCGAAGTCGCCCAGCGTCTGTCCTACGGTCACAAAATCGAAGACATCACCGATGTGCGCGGTACCGCGTTCATCCGTCGCGATACGCCGAAAGACTGGTACGAAGTCGACTCCACGCGCATCGACCGTCCGGGCAAAATCGACAAGATCATCAACCCTTACGTGAACACCCAGGACACCCAAGCCTGCGCGATCGAGCAGGAAAAAGGTCCGGTTGAAGATCCGAGCGAAGCCAAGGTCGTGCAGATCCTCGCCAGCCCGAAAATGACTCGCGACAAGACCGTTATCCGGCTGCCGTCGGTTGAAAAAGTCCGTGGCGACGCGGTTCTTTATGCTCACGCCAACCGTGTGCTTCACCTGGAAACCAACCCGGGCAACGCCCGTGCGCTGGTGCAGAAGCACGGCGAAGTCGATGTCTGGTTCAACCCGCCGCCGATTCCGATGACCACCGAAGAAATGGACTACGTGTTCGGCATGCCTTATGCGCGCATTCCGCACCCGGCGTATGGCAAGGAAAAGATCCCGGCCTACGACATGATCCGTTTCTCGGTGAACATCATGCGTGGCTGCTTCGGCGGCTGCACCTTCTGCTCGATCACCGAGCACGAAGGCCGGATCATCCAGAATCGCTCCGAAGAGTCGATCATTCGCGAAATCGAAGAGATCCGCGACAAGGTGCCGGGTTTCACCGGCGTCATTTCTGACCTCGGCGGCCCGACCGCGAACATGTACCGCATTGCCTGCAAGAGCCCGGAAATCGAATCCGCGTGCCGCAAGCCATCGTGCGTGTTCCCTGGCATCTGCCCGAACCTGAACACCGACCACTCGTCGCTGATTCAGCTGTATCGCAGCGCCCGTGCCTTGCCGGGTGTGAAGAAGATTTTGATCGCTTCCGGCCTGCGTTACGACCTCGCGGTCGAGTCGCCGGAATATGTCAAGGAGCTGGTGACCCACCACGTTGGTGGTTACCTGAAGATCGCCCCGGAACATACCGAGGAAGGTCCGCTCAACCAGATGATGAAACCGGGCATCGGCAGCTATGACAAGTTCAAGCGCATGTTCGAGAAGTACTCCAAGGAAGCCGGGAAAGAGCAGTACCTGATTCCGTACTTCATCGCCGCCCACCCGGGCACCACCGATGAAGACATGATGAACCTGGCACTGTGGCTCAAGGGCAACGGCTTCCGTGCCGACCAGGTGCAGGCGTTCTACCCGTCGCCGATGGCTACTGCCACCGCGATGTACCACTCGGGCAAGAACCCGCTGCGCAAGGTCACCTACAAGTCTGACGCGGTTACCATCGTCAAGAGCGAAGAGCAGCGTCGTCTGCACAAGGCGTTCTTGCGTTATCACGACCCGAAAGGCTGGCCGATGCTGCGTGAAGCGCTGACCCGTATGGGCCGCGCCGATCTGATTGGACCGGGCAAGAACCAGTTGATCCCGCTGCACCAGCCGTCGACCGACAGCTACCAGAGCGCCCGTCGCAAAAACTCGACACCGGCCGGTAGCCACAAGGTTGCAGGTGAAAAGACCACCAAGATCCTCACCCAGCACACCGGCCTGCCGCCGCGTGCCAGCGATGGCGCTAACCCGTGGGACAAGCGTGAACAGGCCAAGGCTGCGGCGTTCGCCCGCAACCAGCAGGCGGCCAAGGAGCGCAAGGACGCAGCCAAAGGCAAAGGTCCTAAACCCGCCCGCAAGCCAGTCGTACCGCGCTAAGTCGCGCTTGAACTGAACAGAACGCCAACCTGATCGTTCCCATGCTCCGCGTGGGAATGCCTCTAGGGACGCTCCGCGTCCAGTGACGCGGAGCGTCACGGGCTACATTCCCACGCGGGAGCGTGGGAACGATCACGCCCACACCCCTTCCTCGCAACATTTGCGTGCAACTGCGCCCAACCAAATTCCCGCATCGCCCGATTTTGGTGCTGTACTGCCTCAAGCAAATGGAGAAAGCGCCAGCGTTGCCGCGATGGCATAAGTCTTGCGCGCTTTCAAATACGCTTAAGGCTCGCAGGAGGCACGCCGTGTCGATTCATGTCGCATTGCACCACGTCACTCATTACCGCTATGACCGCGCTGTCGAGTTGGGGCCGCAGATCGTTCGCCTGCGCCCGGCCGCCCACAGTCGCACGCGGATACTGTCCTACGCGCTGAAAGTCTCGCCCGAGCAGCACTTCATCAACTGGCAACAAGACCCCCAGGGTAATTACCTGGCGCGGTTGGTGTTCCCGGAGAAAACCGATGAACTGCGGATCGAAGTCGATCTGCTCGCGGAAATGGCGGTCTTCAATCCGTTCGACTTCTTCCTTGAGCCCTACGCGGAAAAAATACCGTTTTCCTACGCCGCCGACGAGCGCAAAGAGCTGGCGCCGTACCTGGAAACCTTGCCCCTGACGCCGACGTTCAAAACCTACCTGGACGGCATTGACCGCACGCCGCTGCCCAGCGTGGATTTTCTGGTTGCGCTCAACCAGCGCCTGAGCGAAGACATTGGCTATCTGATTCGCATGGAGCCGGGCGTACAAACGCCCGAGCACACCCTCGAGCAGGCCTCCGGCTCCTGCCGCGACTCGGCATGGCTGCTGGTGCAACTGCTGCGTAACCTCGGCCTGGCGGCGCGTTTCGTCTCGGGCTATCTGATTCAACTCACCGCCGACGTCAAAAGCCTCGACGGTCCGTCAGGCACAGAAGTGGACTTCACCGACCTGCACGCCTGGTGTGAGGTGTACTTGCCCGGTGCCGGCTGGATCGGCCTGGATGCAACCTCAGGGCTGTTTGCCGGTGAAGGACACATTCCGTTGGCGTGCAGTCCTGATCCTGGCTCTGCAGCGCCGATCAGTGGCTTGGTCGAACCGTGCGAATGCGAGTTCACCCACGAAATGTCCGTTGAACGGATCTGGGAAGCGCCACGGGTCACAAAACCCTACACCGACGATCAATGGCAGGCGATCCAGGCATTGGGTCGGCAAATCGATGCCGACTTGTTGGAGGGTGACGTGCGCCTGACCATGGGCGGCGAGCCGACATTTGTGTCCATCGATGACCCGGACGGCGCCGAATGGAACACCGCTGCGCTGGGGCCGGACAAGCGTCGCCTGTCCGCCGAGCTGTTCCAGCGCATGCGCAAACATTACGCCCCCAAAGGCCTGGTGCATTTCGGTCAGGGTAAGTGGTACCCCGGCGAGCAACTGCCGCGCTGGTCGCTGAACTGCTATTGGCGCCGTGATGGCGTGCCGATCTGGCACAACGGTGCGTTGATTGCCGATGAACAGGAAGACTACGGCGCCGATGGCGCACTGGCCGGACGGTTTCTGGC
Source organism: Pseudomonas sp. S2_F03 (assembly GCF_054668335.1). Taxonomy (NCBI): domain Bacteria; kingdom Pseudomonadati; phylum Pseudomonadota; class Gammaproteobacteria; order Pseudomonadales; family Pseudomonadaceae; genus Pseudomonas; species Pseudomonas sp. S2_F03. The sequence goes on from NZ_CP162759.1 coordinate 3,590,364, forward strand.
AAGTGTGGCCGAGCGCTTGAAGATTCCCACACGCTATGTATTTGCGGCCTACGAAGACAATTTCTATTACCTCTGGCGTGAGGGCACGTTGCCGCAAAACGTCAGCGCCGGAGACTCACGACTGGAAGAACCGTTGGAGCGTGCGCGACTGCGTAAGGTCTTCAGCCAGGGCCTGGATAAAGTCATCGGTCATGTCCTGCCTTTGGCGCGCACTGCCAAGGGCGATCAATGGCAAAGCGGCCGCTGGTATTTGCGTGAGGAACATTGCCGATTGGTGCCAGGGGATTCGCCGCTGGGCTACCGCTTGCCACTCGGCTCGCAACCCTGGGTCAAAGCGGCGGAGTACCCGTTCATTCATCCCGCGGACCCGAATCAGGATTTCCCGGCGCTGCCCGACACCGCACAACTGCAAGGCCAGGGCACTGGCGCGGTCACCGAAGAGCGAGAACCAAAGATTGACGAGTCCGCCGACTGGCTGACCCGCACGGCCTTCTGCGCTGAGGCCCGGGAAGGGCGGTTGTACTTGTTCATGCCGCCGCTGGAACGGGTCGAGGATTACCTGGCGCTGGTCAGCGCCATCGAAGCTACCGCTGAAGAATTGCATTGCCCGGTGTTGCTGGAAGGCTATGAGCCGCCGAGCGATCCGCGCCTGAGCAATTTCCGGATCACCCCGGATCCCGGCGTGATCGAGGTCAACGTGCAACCGTCCGCGAACTGGGATGAATTGGTCGAACGCACCGAATTTTTGTACGAAGAAGCGCGCCAGACCCGATTGACCACCGAAAAATTCATGATCGATGGCCGGCACACGGGAACCGGTGGCGGTAACCATTTCGTGTTGGGCGGCGCGACCCCGGCGGACTCACCGTTCCTGCGCCGCCCCGATCTGCTGCGTAGCCTGATCAGCTACTGGCATAACCATCCGTCCCTGTCCTACCTGTTTTCCGGGTTATTCATCGGCCCGACGTCTCAGGCGCCGCGCGTCGATGAGGCGCGCAACGATGCGTTGTATGAGCTGGAAATCGCTTTCGCCCAGATGCCCGACCCCGGCGAGGAGTGCGCGCCGTGGTTGGTGGATCGGCTGCTGCGTAACCTGCTGATCGACGTGACCGGCAACACTCACCGGGCCGAATTCTGCATCGACAAACTCTATTCGCCGGACGGTGCTACCGGACGCCTCGGATTGCTGGAGTTGCGTGCCTTTGAAATGCCGCCGCATGCGCGCATGAGCCTGGCGCAGCAGTTGTTATTGCGGGCACTGGTGGCGCGGTTCTGGCGCGAGCCCTATGCGCCGCCGAAACTGGCGCGTTGGGGCACGGAGTTGCACGACCGTTTCCTGTTGCCGCACTTCATCGAACAGGATTTCGCCGATGTGATCGTTGATCTCAATGCGGCCGGTTACCCGGTGCGGGCCGAGTGGTTCGCCGCGCATCTGGAGTTCCGTTTTCCCAAGGTCGGCGATTACGCGGTCAGTGGCATTGAGCTGCAATTGCGTCAGGCGCTGGAGCCCTGGCATGTGCTGGGCGAGGAGGGGGCGGTCGGCGGCACGGTGCGCTATGTGGATTCGTCGCTGGAGCGCTTGCAAGTCAAGCTCACAGGGCTGGCGCCGCAACGTTATCTGCTGACCTGCAACGGCGTTGCGGTGCCGTTGCAACCCACGGGGCGGGTTGGCGAGTTTGTCGCCGGCGTGCGTTTTCGCGCCTGGCAACCGGCCAACTGCCTGCACCCAACCATCCCGGTCCATGCGCCGTTGGTGTTCGACCTGCTCGACACCTGGATGCAACGTTCACTGGGCGGCTGCCAGTACCACGTGGCCCATCCGGGTGGGCGCAACTACGACAGCCTGCCGGTGAACGCCAACGAGGCCGAGAGCCGGCGAATGGCGCGGTTTTTCCGCATCGGACACACGCCAGGGAAACTTCCTGTACCGAATGTGGAAATGAGCGACGAGCTGCCGATGACACTCGATTTGCGACGTTTCTAAACCGTACACGACGCTCGGACTTTTCGTATATCCGGGCGTCATGTGCCTGCGCTAGTCTGACCGTTCCTTGCTGTCTGCCGAGCTTTCCATGCCTGACCTGCTTGATCGCTACCCGCTGACAACGGGCACTTACCACGAACTGCTCGACGACAGCGGCGCCGTGCGCCCGCACTGGCGTCGGCTGCTCGACCAATTGCAACGCAGCACGCCTTCGCAATTGGTGCAGCGTCAGGCCTTGTTGACCCGCCAGATCCAGGAAAACGGCGTGACCTACAACGTCTACGCCGACCCCAAAGGCGCAGACCGGCCGTGGGAACTGGATCTGCTGCCACATGTGATCGCAGCGGATGAGTGGCGGCAGTTATCGGCGGGTATCGCCCAGCGGGCGCGTTTGCTCAATGCGGTGCTGGCGGACCTCTATGGCCCGCAGCGTTTGATTGCCGAAGGACTGCTGCCAGCGGAACTGGTGTTCGGACATAACAATTTCCTCTGGCCCTGTCAGGGCATTACGCCCCCGGATGGGGCTTTTTTGCATCTTTACGCAGTGGATCTGGCGCGCACACCCGATGGTCGCTGGTGGGTCACGGCGGACCGCACTCAAGCCCCGTCCGGCGCCGGTTATGCCCTGGAAAACCGCACCATCGTGTCCCGGGCCTTTCCCGAGTTGTACCGCGATTTGAAAGTGCAGCATCTGGCCGGGTTCTTCCGCACGCTTCAGGAAACGCTCGCCAGGCAGGCACCGAGTGATAACGACGCGCCGCTGATCGTGTTGCTCACGCCAGGGCGGTTCAACGAAAGTTATTTCGAACACCTTTATCTGGCGCGTCAGCTCGGTTATCCGTTGGTGGAGGGCGGCGACCTGACGGTGCGTGATGCCACGGTTTATCTGAAAACCCTGAGCGGCTTGCGCCGGGTTCACGCGATCATGCGCCGGCTCGACGATGACTTCTGCGACCCGCTGGAATTGCGCACTGATTCCGCACTGGGTGTACCGGGATTGCTCGAAGCCGTGCGGCAGGGACGGGTTTTGGTGGCCAACGCACTCGGCAGCGGTGTGCTGGAGTCGCCGGGACTGTTGGGCTTTCTACCGAAGATCAATCAATTCCTGTTCGGCGAAGAACTGATCCTGCCGTCCATCGCCACCTGGTGGTGCGGCGAGGCGCCGGTACTGGCCCAGGCGCTGGAAAAACTGTCGGAGTTGATGATCAAACCGGCCTTCCCGTCGCAAAGCTTCGCACCTGTATTTGGCGGCGATTTGAGTGAAAAACAGCGCGAAGCCCTGGCCGAACGCATGCAGGCACGTCCTTATGCCTATGTCGCGCAAGAAATGGCGCAGTTGTCCCAGGCGCCTGTCTGGCAAGCCGAGGACGGTCAATTGCAACCGCGAGCCATCGGCATGCGTGTTTACGCAGTGGCCAGCCGTGACGGCTACCGGGTTTTACCCGGCGGTCTGACCCGGGTTGCTGCCGAAGCGGATGCTGAAGTGGTGTCAATGCAGCGCGGTGGTGCGAGCAAGGACACGTGGGTATTGGGTGATCGTCCTCCCAGCGGCGAGCAATGGAAAACCCAACGCACCATTGGCGTCCATGATCTGGTGCGGCGAGACCCGTATCTGCCGTCGCGCGTGGTGGAAAACCTGTTCTGGTTTGGCCGCTATTGCGAACGTTGCGATGACAGTGCGCGACTGCTGCGGATCATGCTCGCACGCTACGTGGACGGCGATGATCCGCAAGCCTTGCAGGCGGCCGTTGACCTCGGTGAGCGGCTGAACCTGTTGCCCGATGAGGGCGAACTGCCGGAACGCCTGTTGGCGGCGTTGCTCGGTGAAGACTGGCCCTTCAGCCTGCGCTCCAATCTGCAACGCTTGCAGTGGGCCGCCTCGCAAGTGCGCGGCAAACTCTCGCGGGAAAACTGGCAGGCGCTGGTGGAGTTGCAGCGTGAGGCCATGGAGCTGGAAACCCGTGAGCCCGATTTCGGTGAGCTGCTGGATTTCCTCAATCGCCTGGTGATGTCGCTGGCAGCGCTTTCAGGTTTCGCGCTGGACGACATGACCCGGGACGAAGGCTGGCGTTTCCTGATGATCGGTCGGCGGATCGAGCGGTTGCAGTTTCTCAGTGGCAGCCTGGCGGCGTTTCTGCGCGGTGCCGGGGCTTTCGATCAGGCGGGCCTGGAATGGTTGTTGGAGTTGGGCAACAGCAGCATCACCTACCGTTCGCGGTACCTGGCGGTGGCGCAACTGCTGCCGGTGCTCGATCTGTTGCTGCTCGATGAGCAAAACCCTCACGCCGTGCTGTTCCAGTTGAAGCTGGTGACTCGAACCTTGAAACGTTTGAATGACGACTTTGGTGCCCCTCGTGAAGAAGGGTTGCCGCTGTTGGTGGAGCGACTGGCGCGGTTTGATCTGGGGTGTCTGGAGAATTCGTTGTTTGGCGAAACCAGTGTTCGTGCCGCGCTCGATGGTCTGGCCGATTTGCTGCAAGAAATCGCCGATGCCAGTGGGCAAGTGTCGGATCGCCTGGCGTTGCGCCATTTCGCCCATGTAGATGATGTCAGCCAGCGCACGGTGTCCGTCTGATGAGTGCCCATTACCAGATTTTCCACGACACCCATTATCACTACGACAGCCCGGTGTCGCTGGCCCAGCAGCTCGCGCATCTATGGCCGAGACCCTGTGCCTGGCAGCGCTGCACCGCCCAACAATTGCAGATCAGTCCTGACCCGACCGCGCGCCGGGATGAGCTGGATGTGTTTGGCAATCCGCTGACCCGGTTGGCGTTTGAGCGCCCGCATGATGAGTTGCTGGTCAATGCCAGTCTCACGGTCGAAGTCCTGGCCCGGCCAACGCTGGATTTCACTCAGTCACCCGCATGGGAAGTTACCCGCGACGCGCTGACTTACAGCAGTCAGCCAATGTCGTCTGACCTGCTTGAAGCGTGCCGTTATCGATTCGAATCACCCTACGTGCATTTGAAGCGCAATTTCGTCGAGTTTTCCGGAGAGCTGCTTTCCGGTTGGCCGACCACTGTTGCTGGGTGTACAGGCGCTGATGGAGAAAATATTCAGCGAATTCACTTTCGACGCCGAAGCGACCCAAGTGGCGACGCCGTTGGTGGAAGTGCTGGAGCGCCGGCGTGGCGTCTGTCAGGATTTCGCCCACCTGATGCTGGCGTGCGTGCGCTCCCGTGGGTTGGCCGCTCGCTACATCAGCGGTTATCTGCTGACACAACCGCCACCGGGCCAGCCTCGGCTGATCGGCGCCGATGCGTCGCATGCCTGGATCTCGGTGTTTTGCCCGGTACTGGGTTGGGTCGATTTTGACCCGACCAACAACATACAACCGGCGCTCGAACACATCACCTTGGCATGGGGCCGGGATTTCTCTGATGTTTCGCCGTTGCGTGGGGTGATTCTGGGCGGCGGCAATCATGACCCGGAAGTCCGCGTCACCGTGATGCCATTGGAGTAACAAAGATCCATAGATGTAGGAGCGGGGCTTGCTCGCGAAGACGGAGTGTCAGTCGTTACTTATGTAGCTGATACACCGCCTTCGCGAGCAAGTCGGATCGCCGCATCGCCGCTCCCACAGGGAATATGCAGTGTTTTTTGAGGGCATTTCAGAGGGGGACTGTGAGGGTCAGCAAAGTAACTGCTGACCCTGGACACAGATCCGGTGGGCCCGATCAGATCATCCGGCCCTGAGGGTCTCAGGCGTCGGGCGCCTGATCTTTCGGTGCTTCAGTTTCGTCTGTAGCCACGTCGCCTTCGGCATCGGGGTTCAGTGCTGCGGCGTCTTCTTCAGCTGTAGCTTTCTTGCGCTGAAGCTTTTCCTCTTTCTTCTGCTCCTTGGCCAAGTCTCTCTGACGTTTGGCGAAGGAATAATTAGGTTTAGCCATGGGCGATCCTCTGGGGTCGAAGTTGAGGTTGAGCGGCGCATATTCTGCCCTGTATCGGTGCCAAGCCGTTAGCTGGGTTTTTGATCGGTCCATTTTGGCGGGACCGACGGTTGCCAGGCGTCCAGTGCGTCGAGCAGGGTTTGCGGCGATTCGCTCGTTTGCAGCATGTCACGGTGTGGTGCGCGAACGAAGCCTTCGCCGACGATATGATCAAGAAAACCGGTCAATTTGCTGTAGAAACCGTTCACTTCGAGCAACCCCAACGGCTTGCCGTGGTAGCCGAGCTGGCCCCAGGTCCAGACTTCGAACAGTTCCTCCAGCGTGCCGAGACCGCCGGGCAGGGCGATAAACGCGTCGCTGAGTTCGGCCATCCGCGCCTTTCGCGCGTGCATGCCGTCGACCACTTCCAGGCGCGTCAGGCCGCTGTGGCCGATTTCCTTATCCTTGAGGCTTTGCGGGATGATCCCGATCACTTCGCCGCCGGCCGCCAATGCCGCATCGGCGACAATCCCCATCAGGCCGACGGCACCGCCGCCATACACCAGGGTCAGCTTGCGCTCAGCCAATGCTCGCCCCAGGGCGGCAGCCGCTTCACGATAAGCCGGGTTGGTGCCGGTGCTGGCGCCGCAAAATACACAAACAGACTTCAAAGACATGTTTCTCTCCATGGTCAGGATGGCCACAGAGTAAAGGCACACACCTACCGTTCCAAGGTCTAAACTTCGCGTTTGGGAGTTTCGTAGGTACCGCTGGCGCCACAGGCATACGCGGCGAGCAAACTGCACAACAGGCTATTGAAGGACATGACCGGTGCTCCAGATGAGTGATGACGGCCTGATGATAGGGCCGTACCAGACACTTGGCTGGTAGATTGTGTCGATAGGTGTCATAGCCTGAAAGTTGTATACAATTTATGATTCAGGTCATAGGAACTTGCGAAGATTTCAGGCAGTCTTCTGTCCATTCGCACTTTTGTTAACCCTGCCTTGGAGATTCACCATGTTTGCCAAACTTGTTGCGGTATCCCTGCTGACACTGGCCAGCAGCCAATTGATGGCTGCAGAGTGCAAAGTCACCATCGATTCCACCGATCAAATGTCCTTCAATACCAAGGCTGTTGAAATCGACAAGAGCTGCAAAACGTTCACTGTCGAACTGACTCACTCCGGCAGCCTGCCGAAGAACGTCATGGGCCATAACTGGGTGCTGAGCAAAGAGGCTGACATGCAGCCGATTGCCACCGACGGCTTGTCGGCCGGCATCGACAAGAACTACCTGAAGGAAGGTGACGCACGTGTTATCGCTCACACCAAAGTCATCGGCGCCAAGGAAACCGATTCGGTGACTTTTGACGTATCGAAGCTGGATGCAGCCGAAAAATACGGCTTCTTCTGCTCGTTCCCGGGCCACATCTCGATGATGAAAGGCACTGTGACCCTGAAGTAATCAGACACACCGCGTCATCGTTCTTCCGGGCAGCCCGCTCCCACAGTATTTTGTGTCGATCACAAAACCTGTGGGAGCGGGCTTGCCCGCGAAGGGGCCATAAGCATCGACGCATGTCCAGGCCAAGAAAGCCCGCTGAGGTTCAACACCTCAGCGGGCTTTTTCATTCATTCACCCATCAAGGCGCAAACGGCATCACGCGCTTGTGGTGAGTCTTTTTGTACGTGTCACAAATGATCTTGAACGCTTCCTCACGCACCGGCTCTCCGTGCAGGAATGCGTCGATTTCGGCGTAGGTCACGCCGTGCGACGCTTCGTCCGGTTTGCCCGGCGAGAGGTCTTCCAGATCGGCTGTCGGGATTTTTTCCACCAGCGATTCCGGTGCGCCGAAACTGCGGGCGATATTGCGGACTTGATTTTTAACCAGGCCGCTGAGTGGCGCCAGGTCGCAGGCGCCATCGCCGAACTTGGTGAAAAAACCCATCACGGCTTCTGCTGCGTGGTCGGTGCCGATCACCAGGCCGTGGGCTGCGCCCGCGATGGTGTACTGAGCGACCATGCGCATCCGCGCCTTGGTGTTGCCGAGCACGAAATCCACCGAGACCGCGTGCTTGCCTTCGAAGGCGGCGACTTCGTTGGCCAGCGATTTGACTGCGGGGCCGATGTTCACGGTGTGGCGCTCGTCCGGGGCAATGAAATCCACTGAGGCCTGAGCGTCATGTTCATCGAACTGAGTCTCGTACGGCAGGCGCACGGCGATGAATTTGTAGCTCTTGTCGCCGGTGCGCTCACGCAATTCACGCATGGCTCGTTGGGCCAACAGGCCGGCGGTCAGGGAATCGACGCCACCGCTGATGCCCAGCACCAGGGTCTTGAGACCGGAATTGACCAGGCAATCCTGAATGAAACTGACCCGCCGGGCGACTTCTGCCTCAAGGGCGGCCTCGTCGGCAAATGGCGGTTGAACCTTGAGCTGCTCAGCAATCTCACGCTGTACGGCTTGCATGAATTCACTCCTTGCTTGATGTGCTGGATAGGGCGGCAGGTACTTTGAACACGTGTCGCAAATAGGCGACAAAATTCGGGTCTTTGCAGTGAGTCTTGCCAGGCTCATCGGAAATTTTCGCGACGGGCTGGCCGTTGCAGGCTGCCATTTTAAGCACGATGCTCATGGGTTCGACACCTGGAATATCACACGTCAGGTTAGTGCCGATCCCAAAGCTGACATGGATCCGACCACGCAGCGCGCGGAATATCTCCAGCGCCTTGGGCAGTGTCAGGCTGTCGGAGAATGTCAGCGTCTTGCTCATCGGGTCGATGCCGAGCTTGTGATAATGGGCGATGGCTTTTTCGGCCCATAGCACCGGATCACCCGAGTCGTGGCGCAGGCCATCGAAGAGCTTGGCGAAAAACAGGTCGAAGTCGCCGAGGAAGGCATCCATGGTGATGCAATCGGTCAGGGCGATACCGAGCAGGCCGCGGTACTCGCGTACCCAGCAATCGAGCGCGGCAATCTGGCTGTCGATCAGTCGTGGGCCGAGTTGTTGATGGGCCATGATCCACTCGTGGGCCATAGTGCCCAGCGGTTTCATGTCCAGCTCCCTGGACAGGTGCACGTTGCTGGTACCGACGAAGCGTCCGGGGAAATCGTGCTTGAGCACGTTCACCACTTCCTCCTGCACGCGGTATGAAAAGCGGCGGCGCGTGCCGAAATCGGCGACCTGCAACTCGGACAATTCGTCGCTGCTGGCGTTGGCGGTCAGCCAGTCGAACTTGCGATAGAGTTGTTCGCGCGCCTGTTCCAGGACGATTTCCCGGTAGCGATAGCGGTTGCGCACTTCGCTGACAATCGCCAGCAGCGGCACTTCGAACAGGATCACGTGCAACCACGGCCCGCGCAGACGGATGAACAGTTCGTCGTTTTCAATGCCGGTGTGGATGTAACGCAGGTTGAAGCGAAACAATCCGAGAAACCGCAGGAAATCCGGTTTCAGGAAGCTGATTCGCTCCAGAAAACTCAATTGATCAGGGCTCAGGCTCAACTCGGCCAGGCGCTCGATCTGAAAACGGATCTCCGCCAGGTACGGGCGCAAATCTTCACTGTTGCGGCAACGAAACTCCCATTCGACTTCGACGTTCGGGTAGTTGTGCAGCACGGCCTGCATCATCGTCAGTTTGTAGAAGTCGGTGTCGAGCAGGTTCTGCACGATGCGATCGCCAAACACGCTCTCGCTCATAACGGGTTCTCCGCATTGAATAGGGGTAGTGGCGCATATCGGTGGTGGGTATTGCCAGCAATTTCTGTGTCAGTCGGGGGAGGTGGGGTTGTCGATTTGCTCCAGCATCCATTTCACAAAATCGCGCACCTTGGGCACTTCTGCCGAATGCTCGGGATACGCCAGGTAATAGGCATCCGTGCTGGGCATTGCATGCTGCCAGGAATGACCAGTTTGCCGTCGGCCAATTCCTCTTCCACCAGAAACCGTGGCAACAGTGCCACGCCGCAGCCGACTTGCGCTGCACGGATGCACATATAAAAGGTTTCAAAACGCGGGCCGTGGTAGCTGTGCTCGGTGTGGTAGCCCTGACTGTCGAACCAGTCGTGCCACGCCTGGGGGCGGGAGGCGTTTTGCAGCAGGACCAGGTCGGTGAGTTGCGTCGGATCGGTGAACGGCGTGTCCGGCAGGCTGCCCGGTGCGCAGACCGGCACCAGTTCCTCGCCAAACAGCTTCAGGCATTCAGTGCCGGGCCGTGAACCCTGGCCGAAGTAAAACGCCAGGTCGCTGCGACCTTGCAGCAAATCGTCGGCTTCCTGCTCGCTGCACAGGTCCAGATGGATCGACGGATGGCGCAGGCGCCAGCCTTTCAGGCGTGGGACCAGCCAGCGCGCACCGAAGGTCGGTGGGGTCGAGACGCGCAAGACTTCGGTTTCACCGCCGTAGGAGCGCAGGTAATGGATCGACATTTCGACCTGGGTGAGGATTTTTCGTACTTCCACCAGGTACAAATCACCCGCCGGGGTCATTTGCAGGCGTCGGCGCACACGACGGAACAACAAGTGCTGCAACAATTCTTCGAGTTGCGCGACCTGTTTACTGACGGCGCTCTGGGTCAGGTTCAGCTCTTCGGCGGCGCGTGAAGCTCAAATGCCGGGTCACGGCCTCGAAACACTGCAGTGCTGTGATCGACGGCAGGTAGCGTTTATTCAGCATGGGTAGTCCTTTTTCTTGTTTCTTACTGACCAGCAATTCGCAGCATGAATAAACGGAATGATATCTCTCTTAAAGGTCGTTTGTTGGGTAGCCTTCGGGAAGCTAAAACTACAGGTCTGATCAGCCGTGATTATTCCGGCTGCACCCTTTGTGTTTTTCGCTTGAGGAGTGACCCATGGTTGCCGCATTGCTTGATCGTCTTGGTGTGAACCCGGCCCTGTACCAGAACGGCAAAGTGCCGGTGCATTCGCCGATTGATGGCAGCCGGATTGCCGCCGTGAACTGGGAAGGCGCCGCTGAAGTCGAGCAGCACATCAGTCGTGCCGATCATGCGTTCGAATTGTGGCGCAAGGTCCCGGCGCCGCGCCGTGGCGAACTGGTGCGCCAACTGGGCGACATTCTGCGTGAATATAAGGCTGACCTCGGTGAGTTGGTCTCCTGGGAAGCTGGCAAGATTACTCAGGAAGGCCTGGGTGAAGTTCAGGAAATGATCGACATCTGCGATTTCGCGGTCGGTCTGTCCCGTCAGTTGTACGGTTTGACTATTGCGTCCGAGCGTCCTGGCCACCACATGCGCGAAACCTGGCACCCGCTGGGCGTCGTCGGCGTGATCAGTGCGTTCAACTTCCCGGTCGCGGTCTGGGCCTGGAACACCACGCTGGCGCTGGTCTGCGGCAACCCGGTGATCTGGAAACCTTCGGAAAAAACCCCGCTGACCGCGCTGGCCTGCCAGGCGCTGTTCGATCGCGTACTGAAAAATTTCAGCGACGCGCCACCCCACTTGAGCCAAGTGATCATTGGCGGTCGTGATGCCGGCGAAGCGCTGGTTGATGACCCGCGTGTCGCGCTGATCAGCGCCACCGGCAGCACCCGCATGGGGCGCGAAGTGGCGCCGAAAATTGCCGCGCGTTTTGCTCGCAGCATTCTGGAACTGGGCGGCAACAACGCGATGATCCTCGGCCCAAGCGCCGACCTGGACATGGCCGTTCGCGCCATCCTGTTCAGCGCCGTCGGTACCGCCGGTCAGCGTTGCACCACCCTGCGTCGTTTGATCGCGCACGAATCGGTGAAGGAAGAGATCGTCACTCGCCTCAAGGCGGCGTACTCCGAAGTGCGCATCGGCCATCCACTGGAAGGCAATCTGATCGGCCCGTTGATCGATAAACACAGCTTCGACAGCATGCAGGACGCGCTGGAGCAGGCCTTGAGCGAAGGCGGCCGTGTGTTTGGCGGCAAGCGCCAACTGGAAGACAAATTCCCGAATGCCTACTACGTTGCACCGGCCATTGTTGAAATGCCGGAGCAAAGTGACGTCGTGTGCCATGAAACCTTTGCACCGATTCTGTACGTGATCGGTTACAACGATTTCAACGAAGCCTTGCGCTTGAACAATGCCGTGCCACAGGGCCTGTCGTCCTGCATCTTCACCACCGACGTGCGTGAAGCCGAGCAATTCATGTCGGCGGTGGGCAGCGATTGCGGGATTGCCAACGTCAACATCGGCCCGAGCGGCGCAGAAATCGGTGGCGCGTTTGGTGGCGAAAAAGAAACTGGCGGTGGTCGTGAGTCGGGCTCCGACGCATGGCGCGGCTACATGCGCCGTCAGACCAACACTGTGAACTACTCGCTGGAGTTGCCGTTGGCACAGGGCATCACTTTCGACTAAATACCGAGTCGAGCAAGATCCCCTGTGGGAGCGGGCTTGCTCGCGATAGCAAGCTGTCAGTCACTTAGATGTTGCAGGTGCTGACGCTATCGCGGGCAAGCCCGCTCCCACACTGATTTGTGTGGGTTGGTTGGGTTTCATTTTCGGAGTCTGGCAATGCCGTTACGCGAAGAGTGTCTGTGGGAAAAACTGACGCCGCAAAGGCCCGACAACGCGGCGCTCAAGGGTGAAGTAACAGTCGATGTCTGCGTCATCGGTGCCGGTTTCACCGGTCTGTCGGCGGCGGTGCATCTGCTGGAACAAGGTAAATCGGTTTGTGTGCTGGAAGCGCATCGCGCCGGCCACGGTGGCTCGGGGCGCAATGTCGGCCTGGTCAACGCTGGCATGTGGATTCCACCGGACGACATCGAAGCCGGGTTCGGCGAAGCGGTGGGCAGTCAGCTCAATCGCATGCTTGGCGCGGCACCTGCCCTGGTGTTCAGCCTTGTGGACAAATACAACATCGATTGCCAGTTACGCCGCGAAGGCACGCTGCACATGGCGCACAACGCCCGTGGCGAAGCGGATTTGCGCAGTCGTGAAGAACAATGGAAACGTCGCGGGGCGCCCGTCGAACTATTGACGGGCCAAGCCTGCGAGCAGGCGACGGGCACTAAAAAAATCGCTGCCGCACTGCTTGATCGCCGTGCTGGCACCCTCAACCCGATGGCCTACACCACCGGACTGGCCAAGGCGGCCATTGGCCTCGGTGGCCAATTGTTCGACCATTCTCCGGTCACCCGACTCAGAACGTCAGGGCCAGCGTTGGTCGGTGCAAACCGCCCAGGGTTCGGTCATGGCCGAGAAAGTCGTGATCGCCTCCAACGCCTACACCGAAGGCGACTGGACTGAACTGCGGCGCAATTTCTTTCCCGGTTACTACTATCAAGTGGCCTCGGTCCCGCTGACCGAAGACGCCGCGCAACAGATTCTGCCCGGCGGCCAGGGCTCCTGGGACACCCGCCAGGTACTCAGCAGCATTCGTCGTGACAAAGACGGGCGCCTGTTGCTCGGCAGCCTCGGCAATGGCAACCAGAAACCCGCCTGGTTCCTGAAAGCCTGGGCCGATCGTGTTCAGCAACACTATTTTCCCTACCTTAAACCGGTGGAGTGGGAATGCACCTGGACCGGTTGCATCGCCTTCACGCCGGATCATTTGATGCGCCTGTTCGAGCCGGCGCCCGGTTTAGTGGCAGTCACCGGTTACAACGGTCGGGGCGTGACGACAGGTACGGTCGTCGGCAAAGCCTTTGCCGATTACTTGTGTAACGGAAATCCTCACGCTTTGCCGATTCCCTTCGCGCCCATGCAGCCATTGGCCGGGGTCGGATTGCGCAGTTGTCTATACGAGGCGGGGTTCTCGCTGTATCACGCAGGCCAGTGCTTGCGGATCGTTATCTGATTGTTGAAATTTGTTGCTGAAAGCGGCGCTTTTCGGCTTTGCGTCTCAGCCTGTAATGGTGCGGGTTGTAGCAGTCCCGCACCAGCAGTGTGCACTTCGGTGACGCACGTTGTTACAGGCTGGTTGCACGTCGTTTGACGCCGCGGTTGCAATGATGGCGCATGCGGGTTGCGCCTTTAAAAATAAATGGTTTCACCTTCCGCGGTTTAGACGGTTGCACGCCCAATGAAAATGGGAACAAAACAGTCGTAAAAACAATAATGCAGCGACTTTTTTCAGAATAAAAAACCGATGGCACGGCCCTTGCTCTGAGCATTCAGTGAAGTCGCAGTGCCAACTAAAAAAACCTTGGAGCACCACCTCATGTCCCAGACGTTTTACAAGAAAGGCTTTCTGGCCCTCGCAGTGGCAGCTGCGTTGGGTGTTTCTGCGTTTGCTCAGCTGATGTGAAAATCGGTGTGGCGGGCCCGATGACAGGCGCCAACGCGGCATTTGGCTTGCAGTACATGAAGGGTGCACAGGCTGCAGCCGACGCGGTCAACGCGGCGGGCGGCGTTAACGGGGAAAAAATCGTACTTATCAAGGGCGATGACGCCTGCGAACCGAAACAGGCTGTGACGGTCGCCAAGGACCTGACCAACCAGAAGGTCGCTGGCGTGGTCGGTCACTTCTGCTCCTCGTCGACGATCCCGGCCTCCGAGATCTACGACGAAGCGGGCATCATCGTAATGACTCCAGGTTCCACCAACCCGGCCGTTACCGAGCGCGGCCTGAGCGCCATGTTCCGTATGTGCGGGCGTGACGACCAGCAAGGCATCGTGGCCGGCGACTACATCGTCGACGTGCTCAAGGGCAAGAAAGTTGCCGTGCTGCACGACAAGGACACCTACGGCCAAGGCCTGGCTGACGCCACCAAGGCTCAACTGGTCAAGCGCGGCGTAACGCCAGTGCTGTATGAAGGCCTGACACGTGGCGAGAAAGACTTCAGCGCCGTGGTCACCAAGATCCGTGCGGCCGGTGCCGACGTGGTCTACTTCGGCGGCTTGCACCCAGAAGCCGGTCCCTTGGTTAAACAACTGCGTACCGAAGGCCTGAAAGACGTGAAATTCATGTCCGATGACGGCATCGTGACCGACGAACTGGTGACCACCGCTGGCGGCCCACAATACGTCGATGGCGTGCTGATGACCTTCGGCGCCGACCCACGCCTGCTGCCAGACAGCAAGACCGTGGTAGACGCATTCCGCAAGGCCGGCACCGAGCCTGAAGGCTACACCCTCTACGCTTACGCAACGGTCCAGGCCCTGGCCGCTGGCTTCAATGGCGCCAAGTCCAACAAGGGCGAAGAAGCCGCTGCTTGGCTGAAAAAGAACCCGGTCAAAACCGTGATGGGCGAGAAGACCTGGGACGCCAAAGGCGACCTGAAAGTCTCCGACTACGTGGTTTACCAGTGGGACAAGGACGGCAAATACCATCAGCTGGAAAAACAGAAGTAAGGGCTGACCCAATCGGCTGACCCCACAGTTTCCCTGTAGGCGCGAGCCCGCTCGCGATGACGGACTGACAGGCAACACATTTGTTGAATGTTGAACCGCAATCGCGATCAGGCTCGCTCCTGCAGGGAGCGGTGGTGTCGGCTGATCGTGGCTGACATTGCTCCGACGTAAATCTGTATTTTCCTTAGAAGAGCCGCACACCCACAGGTGTACAGGTTCTCATTGCGTGAGATTGCGTTATGGATGGTATTTTCCTGCAGCAACTGGTCAACGGCCTGACCCTCGGGTCGGTCTATGGCCTGATCGCCATCGGCTACACAATGGTCTATGGCATCATCGGCATGATCAACTTCGCCCACGGCGAGGTTTACATGATTTCCGCTTACCTCGCGGCAATCAGTCTGGCTCTGCTGGCTTACTTCGGTATCGAATCCTTCCCTCTGCTGATGCTCGGCACACTGATCTTCACCATCGTCGTTACAGCGGTGTATGGCTGGGTCATCGAGCGAGTCGCTTACAAACCGCTGCGTAACTCCACCCGACTGGCACCGCTGATCAGCGCCATCGGTATTTCCCTGATTCTGCAAAACTATGCACAGATCGCTCAGGGCGCCCGCCAACAAGGCGTTCCGACACTGCTGACCGGTGCATGGCGAGTTGATGTCGGGACTGGTTTCGTCCAGCTCACCTACACCAAGATCTTCATTCTGGTCGCCGCGTTTGTCGGGATGGGCCTGCTGACCTACATCATCAAGTACACCAAGCTCGGCCAGTATGTGCCGCGCGACCCAGCAAGACCGCAAGATGGCCTCAATCCTGGGGATCAACACCGACCGCGTCATTTCCTACGTGTTCATCATCGGTGCAGCGATGGCGGCCCTGGCCGGCGTGCTGATCACCATGAACTACGGCACGTTCGACTTCTACGCAGGTTTCGTCATCGGCATCAAAGCGTTCACCGCAGCGGTACTGGGCGGGATCGGCTCGCTGCCGGGTGCGATGCTTGGCGGGATCATTCTGGGGATCTCCGAGTCGCTGTTTTCCGGTCTGGTCAACTCCGACTACAAAGACGTTTTCAGCTTCTCGCTGCTTGTTCTCGTTCTGGTCTTCGGCCTCAAGGCCTGCTCGGCCGTCCTCTTGTGTCGAAGGTGTAAGCGATGTCTTCAACCACTAAAAAAACCATTGATATCAAAAGAAGCCTGGTTGACGCGATTCTTGCCGGCCTTGTAGCGCTCATCGTGTTTGGTCCGATTGTTGGCATTGTCCTCGACGGCTATGGCTTCAACCTGCAACCAACACGCGTGGCGTGGATTGTCGCCATCGTCATGGCTGGTCGCTTTGCTTTGAGCCTGTTCCTGCAAACACCCAAGGGTTTGAGAATTCTCGAAGGGTTTGAAACCACGGGCTCCGGGGTTCATGTACTGCCACCCGATTACAAATCACGGTTGCGCTGGATCATCCCGCTGATGGTCGTCATTGCCGTGGTGTTTCCGTTTTTCTCCAACTCCTACCTGCTGGGCGTGGTCATCCTCGGGTTGATCTACGTGTTGCTCGGTCTGGGGCTGAACATCGTGGTCGGCTTGGCCGGCCTGCTCGACCTGGGTTACGTGGCGTTCTACGCCATCGGTGCCTACGGTTTGGCGCTCGGTTACCAGTACCTCGGCCTGGGCTTCTGGACGGTGCTGCCACTGGCGGCAATTACGGCAGGCCTTGCCGGTTGCATCCTGGGCTTCCCGGTGTTGCGTCTGCACGGTGACTACCTGGCAATCGTGACGTTGGGCTTCGGTGAAATCATCCGCTTGATCCTCAACAACTGGCTGTCGCTGACCGGTGGCCCGAACGGCATGCCGGCGCCGCTGCCGACGTTCTTCGGTCTGGAGTTCGGCAAACGGGCGAAAGACGGCGGGGTACCATTCCACGAGTTCTTCGGCATCGCCTACAACCCTGACGTGAAGTACTACTTCATCTACGCGGTGTTGTTCATGGTCGTGCTGGCCGTGTTGTACATCAAGCACCGCTTGACCCGTATGCCGGTCGGCCGCGCCTGGGAAGCCCTGCGTGAAGACGAAATCGCCTGCCGCTCCATGGGCCTGAACCACGTGCTGGTGAAGCTCTCGGCCTTCACCATCGGCGCATCGACGGCCGGTCTGGCCGGTGTGTTCTTCGCCACCTACCAGGGTTTCGTCAACCCGACTTCATTCACCTTCTTCGAATCGGCCCTGATCCTCGCCATTGTGGTACTGGGCGGTATGGGTTCGACCATCGGCGTGGTGATTGCAGCCTTCGTGCTGACCGTCGCCCCGGAACTGCTGCGTGGTTTCGCGGAGTATCGCGTGCTGCTGTTCGGCATCCTGATGGTGTTGATGATGATCTGGCGACCGCGCGGCCTGATCCGGATCAGCCGTACCGGTGTGACCCCGCGTAAAGGAGTAGCGCCATGAGCGAAGTCGTACCTCGGTCGAGAAGCTGATGATGCACTTTGGCGGCATCAAGGCGCTGAACGATGTCAGCCTGAAGGTGCACCGCAACTCGATCTTCGCCCTGATCGGCCCCAACGGCGCCGGCAAAACCACCGTGTTCAACTGCCTGACCGGTTTCTACAGAGGCCTCCGGCGGCAAGATCGAACTCAACGTGCGTGGGCAACAGACCAACGTCATCAAATTGCTCGGCGAATCATTCAAACCGACGGATTTCGTCTCACCTAGATCGTTTGCCAGTCGGCTGTTCTACAAGGCGTTCGGCGGCACCCACTTGGTGAACCGTGCCGGTCTGGCGCGGACCTTCCAGAACATTCGCCTGTTCAAGGAAATGTCGGTGCTGGAAAACCTGCTGGTGGCCCAGCACATGTGGGTCAACCGCAGCATGCTGGCCGGCATCCTCAATACCAAGGGCTACCGCAAGGCTGAAAGCGATGCGCTGGACCACGCCTTCTACTGGCTGGAAGTGGTGGATCTGGTGGATTGCGCCAACCGTCTGGCCGGTGAACTGTCGTACGGTCAGCAACGTCGCCTGGAAATTGCCCGGGCCATGTGCACCCGTCCGCAAATTATCTGCCTCGACGAACCGGCCGCCGGCCTCAACCCTCAGGAAACCGAAGCGCTGAGCGCGATGATCCGGCTGCTGCGTGACGAGCACGATCTGACCGTGGTGCTGATTGAACACGACATGGGCATGGTGATGAGTATTTCCGACCACATCGTGGTGCTGGACCACGGTGTCGTGATCGCCGAGGGCGGTCCCGACGCGATCCGTAATGATCCGAAAGTGATTGCGGCCTATCTGGGCGCCGACGAAGAGGAAGTGGCATGACGCAACCCATCCTCGAACTCAAGGAACTGGACGTGTTTTACGGGCCGATCCAGGCCCTGAAAAAAGTCTCGCTGCATATCAATGAAGGTGAAACGGTCAGCCTGATTGGCTCCAACGGTGCCGGCAAGTCGACGCTGCTGATGTCGATCTTCGGCCAGCCGCGGGCGGCTGACGGGCAGATCGTCTACCAGGGCGTGGACATTACCCACAAGTCGTCCCACTACATTGCGTCGAACGGCATCGCTCAATCGCCGGAAGGCCGGCGAGTATTCCCCGACATGACCGTCGAGGAAAACCTGCTGATGGGCACCATCCCGATCGGTGACAAGTACGCCAAGGAAGACATGCAGCGCATGTTCGAGTTGTTTCCGCGACTCGAAGAGCGGCGCACTCAGCGGGCGATGACCATGTCTGGCGGCGAGCAGCAAATGCTCGCCATCGCGCGCGCATTGATGAGTCGGCCGAAACTGCTGTTGCTCGACGAGCCAAGCCTGGGGTTGGCGCCGATTGTGGTGAAACAGATCTTCGCCACCCTTCGGGAACTGGCCAAAACCGGCATGACGATCTTCCTGGTCGAGCAGAACGCCAACCATGCGCTTCGGTTGTCAGACCGGGCGTACGTGATGGTCAACGGTGAGATTCGCATGACCGGCACCGGCAAGGAGCTGCTGGTTAACGAGGATGTGCGTAACGCCTACCTCGGCGGTCACTGAGTCTGCGTGGTTATGCAGCAAGCCCTGGCGAGCAATCGCCGGGGCTTTTTTATGTTGGAAAGAGCTGATTTTAGGTGTTCAGGCGCTGGGTCGCGCAAATCTGATATTAGACAGTCCAACTGTAAATTGTAACTAATTTAATTTAGCGCTAGTTGGTGTTTTATATATCAATGCTAGTGGTTTATTCGGAGTGTGATTATCATGTTCTGAAAATAGACATTGACACTATGCGAAACCGTCTATACTTGTTCGGCGTAAACTGGTAGTGCCGCTAAATTTAAGTTTCTTGTTTTAGCGTAAATCAATGCTGATTTTGCCTCTTGTATACAGAGGTATTATCCAAGTCTGTGGAGATGCTTAAAATGACCTATAAGGTTTTTGCAATGTTGCCTTGGCTAGCTTGATTCTCTCAGCCGTCAGTGGTGTTTATGCCGCGTCGACTGATACCAATGATATGACGTGTAAGGAGTTCCTTGTAACGCCACCGTCAGCCCAGGGCCCAGTCGTACTTTGGGTTTCAGTCGACGAGAATATTAATTCAAATGGGGGGTCTTTCACTAAAGAAAAGTTAAAGCCCAAGTTCTTCCTGAGTTCGTGAAGCTGTGCAAGAAGAATCCAGAGAAAAAGTATCTGGTTTTACAGAGGAACTGAAGAAACTGTTCTGAGTGATGTCATCACGAACCTGAGGCGCTTGTCGGCGTTTTAATGCCGGCGAGCGTTATACCTCTCGAGTCCGATTAATATGATGGGCAGCGTTGGTTGAACCATTTCCCTGATCTGATTCTCTAGAGCCGATTGCTGCCAGTCGAATATCCACCTGCAATGTGAGCGCGTCGTCGTCACGCCGGTGTAATTAGGATGGTGGATTAAATCACCTCATTATCG
Organism: Pseudomonas sp. S2_F03; assembly: GCF_054668335.1. NCBI lineage: Bacteria > Pseudomonadati > Pseudomonadota > Gammaproteobacteria > Pseudomonadales > Pseudomonadaceae > Pseudomonas > Pseudomonas sp. S2_F03. The sequence continues at coordinate 3,610,410 of NZ_CP162759.1, forward strand.
ACTCCCAATTCATCACCATTCCCTGTGGGAGCCTGCTCGCGATTGCAGAGTGTCAGTCGATATCCTGTTCACTGACCCACTCCGATCGTCGGAACGCCGCCCAGAGCCTGCTCGTTCCCACAGGGGCTGTCGGGCGCATTCTTGAAATTGTGGAAAACAATATTCACAAGCTCTGAAAGCGCGACATAAAGCCGCTGCAAATAGTTGTTTTGTCACGGTTTTGACTTGTCCCCGTTTACTGTGGAACTGGCTGTGAATAACGTGGGAGTAGCTGCCTGGACGCCTTTAAAACCGTGGCTTGTGGCGTGGTGGTTGTTTTTTGATCAGGCGTTTTGGAGCGACTCTGAACCGCAGTTGTCAACCTTTTTATTGGCGATAGAACTAGCACAAAACGGACAGGGCAAGCCTGTGGATAAGTCTGTGATTAAACTCTGGAAAGACTCGGCTGAGGGCCGTAGTTACTGGCTTGGCGCCACTGCTGGTCTGTAGGAGAAATCGTGCAAAATGCATGGGGCTACACTGCGAGCATCCGAGGGTCAAGCAAAAAACTTTCAAAACTCCCCGCAAAGCCTTGTCCACAGCGGCTTTCAACCTTTCCACTTGCCCCGGAAACTGTGGGCCGGCCTGTGGATAACATGCGCGCACATGGCTACAAGCCGCGGCGGACATGGCGTTGCCAGGGCTGAGCGTTTTTGAGCAGATTTGCGGTGGTTGCCGCTGTGTGCAAGGCCGGGCATGCTGCCAGCTGATTTTCTATTCCAAGGGCTGCCCGTCAGCCGAAGCAAGGAGAACACGATGTCCAACACCCTGTTTATTACCGGCGCGACGTCCGGTTTTGGTGAAGCCTGTGCCCGCCGTTTTGCCGAGGCAGGCTGGAAGTTGGTACTGACAGGCCGTCGTGAAGAGCGCCTCAATGCCCTGTGCGCCGAATTGTCGAAGCAGACCGAGGTGCATGGCCTGGTGCTCGACGTACGTGACCGCAAAGCCATGGAGGACGCGATTGCCAACCTGCCACCATCCTTCGCCAAGCTACGCGGGCTGATCAACAATGCTGGCCTGGCGCTCGGTGTGGACCCGGCGCCCAAGTGCGATCTCGACGATTGGGACACCATGGTCGACACCAACATCAAGGGCCTGATGTACAGCACTCGTTTGCTGTTACCGCGCCTGATTGCTCATGGTCGTGGTGCCGGCATCGTTAACCTCGGCTCCATCGCCGGCAATTATCCGTACCCGGGCAGCCACGTGTATGGCGCGAGCAAGGCGTTCGTCAAACAGTTCTCCCTGAACCTGCGCTGCGACCTGCAAGGCACCGGCGTGCGCGTCAGCAACATTGAGCCGGGTCTGTGTGAGAGTGAGTTCTCGCTGGTGCGTTTTGCCGGTGACCAGGAGCGTTACAACGCGACGTACGCCGGTGCCGAGCCGATCCAGCCGCAAGACATCGCCGAGACCATTTTCTGGGTGCTAAACGCGCCGGCGCACATCAACATCAACAGCCTGGAACTGATGCCAGTGAGCCAGACCTGGAGCGGGTTTGCGATTGAGCGGAACGCGAAGGTTTAAGACCGCGTAACGGCCAATCGCGGGCAAGCCCGGCGCTCGACAGGTAATGTGTTGGATCGCCAATTGGCGAGCGCTACAAGCCCTGTGGGAGCCGGGCTTGCCCGCGATAGCTATCGGTCAGTCAGCGCAGATAGTCGGCCAACCCGCGATAGCAGGTTGCCAAGTGATAAGGGGTGGTTGACGGCATGTCTTTGCGGCTGACTTCGCCCAGCTCATCCCGACACTCATACCAGCCGCCCGCATGCAGAAAGCGCTGTTGCAGCGCTTGTAGCTGGCGTTGCACCACCGCTTCGGCGTTCGGGCGCAACGTCAGCGCCCTCAAGTATTCCGCCTGAGCCCAGATGCGTTGGGTGGCATCTTTGGCGTTGCCCTCCAGATCAAGCATCGCCTGCGCTGCACCGGTCTGCGCATCGACGCCTTGTTGTTCGGTGAATGCGAACGCACGGTCCAGCGATGCATGAAGTGGCGAACCGCGCAGCAGCGACGAAGATTCGAGCAAAAAATACCACTCAGAACTGATGCCCGGGTTCGAACCAGTTATCCACAGCTCCCAGCGGTTTCTCCATCAACACGCTGTGTTGCGGGTCAATGAAGCGCTTGTGCATGGCTGTGCATAACGCGACGAGTGCACGTTGCACCGCGATGTCTTCGCGTACCGACAGGGTCGCGAGGAAGGCTTCGGCCAGGTGCATCAGAGGGTTTTGCAGCGGCCCGGAGTCGAGTGAGGACCAGTCGCGGTCGAGGCTGGCGTCGTACAGACCGTCGCCTGTGGCGAAGCGCTGACCGATCACTTCCAGTGCCGCGTTGAGCGCGGATTCCACCAGCGGTTCGCGCGACTTGTCCCAGTAATGGGCGCAGGCGAACAGAATGAACGCGTGGGTATACAGGTCTTTGCGCTGATCCAGCGGCGCGCCGTGCGGGTCGATGCTGTAGAACCAGCCACCGTGTTCGGCGTCGTGGAAGTGCTGTTGCAAGGAGCGGAACAGCTTGGCGCAGCGCTCCTGCGCGCCTGGCACCTGGCCGATCAGGCTGGAAAACAGATACAACTGCCGTGCGCAGGCCATGGCCCGATAACGTTGAGGCGGCAGTGGTTGATGCTCTGCGTCCAGTGCTTCATAGGGCAACGCCATGTCGGCATTCCAGCCGGGGCCTTGCCAGAGCGGCACGATCACGTCCTGGAAGTGCTGTTGCACCGAGGCGAACAGGGCGGTCAATTCAGGCAGGGAGGCGGAGCGGGAAACAGGTGGCATTGGCTGGCGTCGTCACGGCAGGGTCGATTGCGCGACATGTTAGCAGGCCTGAGAGATGCGGTGTCTGTCAGGCCGCCATCGCGAGCAAGCTCGGCTCCTACAAGAGCACGCATTCCACTAATGAAATGGCTACCCCGCTGCCCCCTGTGATCGCCCACTAAGCTTTCACAGGGGCTCATCGGAGATCGTTGCCATGAACAAAGTAGCTATTGCCGCCATCGACTTGGGAAAACACTCCTTTCATCTGCATGCTCAAGATGATCATGGTCATGAGCTTTACCGCAAAAGTTTACGCGGGCAGCGCTCACCCAATATCTGGCGAAACTGGAGCCCTGCACCGTCGTGATGGAAGCCTGTGGCGGTGCCCACTTCATGGCACAGGAGGTCGCCAAGCTGGGGCATACGCCCAAGCTTATTGCGCCACATCTGGTACGCCCTTACGTGAAAAGCAACAAGAACGACTTCGCTGATGCCGAAGCGATCTGCGAGGCGGCGTCTCGCCCCACAATGCGCTTCGTGCCCCCCAAAACCCAGGCTCAGCAGGCGCTGGCGATGCTCAATTCGGTGCGTGAGTCGTTCATCAAAGATCGCACCGCCACTGTCAATCGCATTCACGCCGCCCTGCTGGAGGTGGGTATCAGCCTGGCTCCCGGCTTCAAATCCATCAAAGAACTTCCAGCGTTGCTTGAGATGAGTTCATTTTCCGGCTCCATCAAAAAAATTCTGATGGGGCTGCATGAGCACTTCAACTATCTGGATGGGAAGGTCAAAGCGCTGGACAAGGAGGTGGAATGCCGGGCCGCTGAAGATGATCTGGCGGCTCGTTTGATGACCATGCCATGCGTCGGCCCGATCACCTCCAGCGCCCTGGCTGCCGAGTTGGGCGATGGCAAACAGTTCAAATGCGGCCGAGGTTATGCGGCGTCGATCGGGCTGGTACCCAAACAGCACGGCACGGGCGACAAGATCGTGTTGCTGGGCATCAGCAAGCGCGGCGATCGAAATCAGAGGCGCCTGCTCATCCAGTGCGCCCGGGTTTACTTGATACAGCTGGAACGACAGAAAGGCGCTCTGGCGGACTGGGTCCGTCAACTATTAGCCTCCCGCCATCACTCCAATCTCGTGGTCTGCGCGCTGGCCAACAAGCTGGCAAGAATCGCCTGGGCGATAGCCGCACACCACACTGAATTCGATGCGGGGCCAGCCGCGATGAACGCCTGACCCCGCTGTCACCCGAGCACCACCCACCTGGTTTTGCGATGCTGGATAACTGATGACGTGAACGGCCAACCGGCCTGACGACAACCCTGAGCTCCTACACGGCTGTAAGGCCGTTCCACTAATTAGGGTCGTTGGGCATCGATTCTCATCGAGGCGCGGGGTGACAGCCCCACTCAGACGCCGGATAGATGAAAGCAAGCCAAACACGACATCAAAAACAGTATTGCAGAAAAGGGGTAACCATAGATGTAGGAGCCGAGCTTGCTCGCGATGAGGCCATCACCGGCGATAAAAAAATCAGCCCGCCAACAACCACACGCCAGTCGCCGCCGAAGCCGCGCCCGCCAATCGAACCAATGGCGCAGCCGCTTGCGGCAGCAAGCGAACGACCGCATACCCGGCCGCATGCAACGCCGCCGTTGCCGCCACAAAACCTGCCGCATAAGCCCAAGGGCTCGACATGTCCGGCAACTCCAACCCATGCGCCACACCGTGGAATAGCGCAAACAGCGCCGTCGCCCCCACCGCTACGCTCAATGGCGGACGAACGGCCAACGCCACCGCCAGCCCCAGCGCCAGCACCGACGCGGCAATCGCGCCTTCCAGCGCCGGCAGGTTCAGCCCTTCAAAGCCCAGCAGGCCGCCGATCAGCATAGTACCGACGAAGGTGCCGGGCAGCGCCCAGCGCGCCGCACCTTTTTGCTGAGCGGCCCACAAGCCGACCGCAACCATCGCCAGCAAGTGGTCGAGGCCGCCAATCGGGTGGCTGATGCCGGCGATCAAGCCGTTGTCACCATGACCCGGATGGGCGAAGGCGATGGCCGGGGTCAACAGCAGGGCCATGGCGCCCAGAATGCGTTTCAGTGTCATGGATAAGCTTCCTTGTTGATAAGTCGTGATCAGGCGGCTGTCAGCAGGCCCTGGCGTTCGATGAAGGCGATGATCTCTTCAAGGCCCAGTCCGGTTTTCTGGTTGCTGAACACAAACGGTTTGCCGTTGCGCATGCGTTTTGTGTCGCTGTCCATCATCTCCAGCGAGGCACCCACCAGCGGCGCGAGGTCGACCTTGTTGATCACCAGCAGATCGGATTTGCAGATCCCCGGCCCGCCCTTGCGCGGGAGTTTGTCGCCGGCCGACACGTCGATCACGTAGATGGTCAGGTCGGACAATTCCGGGCTGAACGTTGCCGACAGGTTGTCGCCACCGGACTCCACCAGAATCAGGTCCAGCCCCGGGAAGCGGCGGTTGAGTTGATCCACGGCTTCGAGGTTGATCGAGGCGTCTTCGCGGATCGCCGTGTGCGGGCAGCCGCCGGTTTCCACGCCGATGATTCGCTCGGGCGCCAGGGCTTCGTTGCGCACCAGAAAATCGGCGTCTTCGCGGGTGTAGATGTCGTTGGTGACGACCGCCAGGTTGTAGCGCTCGCGCAGGGCCAGGCACAGGGCCAGCGTCAGGGCGGTTTTCCCGGAACCGACCGGGCCGCCGATACCGACACGTAGAGGTTGTGTGTTCATGTGATTCTCCAAGCTAAAGCGCCCTAGGAACGGAACAGACGGCTGTACTGGCGCTCATGGGCCATGCACGCCAGGGACAGGCCGAAAGCGGCGCTGCCATAGTGTTCGGGGTTGATTCGGGTGGCGTCCTGCTGGGCTTGTTGCAGCAGCGGCAGCAATTCACTGGTCAGGCGTTGGGCGGCTTGCTGGCCCAGCGGCAGGGTTTTCATCAGTACGGCCAATTGGTTTTCCAGCCAGCTCCAGAGCCACGCGGCCAGCGCATCCTGGGGACAGATTCCCCAGGCCCGTGCCGCCAGCGCCCAACCGAGGGCCAGATGCGGTTCGGGGCGTTGGTCGAGGAAGGCGCGAGCCGGCGCGTCCAGCTCCGGTAAACCGTTGAGCAGTTGCTGCAAGGAATAGCCCATCTGTCGGCTCTCTTGATGCAGCTCGCGGGTTTCCCGACTGGCACGGTGTTGTTCACAGCGTCGGAGCAATTCGGGCCAGTTCTCTTCGGCCGCCGCCGTGCAATGGGCAAGCAGCAGCGGCGCCTCGAACCGTGCCAGGTTGAGCAGCAATTGATCACTGATCCAGCGTCGTGCGCCGTCCGCATTGCTTACGCGACCGTTTTCCACCGCCATTTCCAGACCCTGGGAATAGCTGTAGCCGCCAATCGGCAGCTGCGGGCTGGCCAGGCGCAGCAGCGCCCAGGCCGGGTTCATAAGCGGACGCCGAACTGGTGCAGTTTCGGCGGATAGTTGAAATCTTCGTCACCGTGCCGGGAGTGGTGGTGGCCTCCGCCATAGGCGCCGTGTTCCGGCTGGAAAGGTGCTTCGAGGCTTTCGACCTTGGCATCCAGCTGTTCGAGCATGGCTTTGAGCACGTAATCGTCGAGCAGGCGCAGCCAGCCATCACCGACCTGCAGGGCGACATGGCGATTGCCGAGGTGATAGGCGGCGCGAGTCAGCTCGAAGGCATTGGAGCAGGTAACGTGCAGCAATTGTTCGGGGCGGGCGCAGACACGCACGATGCGCCCGTCTTCGGCTTGCAGGCATTCGCCGTCATACAGGGGCGGCTGTCCGCGCTCCAAAAACAACCCGACGTCTTCACCTTCGGCACTGAAACAGCGCAAACGGCTTTTGCTCCGGGCTTCGAAGGTCAGGTGCAATTCGGCGGCCCAGACGGGTTGAGGGTCGATTCTGCGATGAATCACCAGCATCGGAAGGCTTCCAGCAATGGACATTGTTGAGGCTAGAGCAAGGGGCTTGCCAATCGGGCAATACGTAGGAAATACCTGTCGGAGTGCAGGGGGTGGTGTGCAAAGTTGGTTGAAGTTGGTGCGAGGAGGGGTGTGGTGCACCAATTTGCGGCGCACAAAAAAAGATCGCCATTGAGGCGATCAATTCAGGCGGTCATTCGGTACTGCCGAGTCCTTGCCAATGCTTCAACCCGATAAAGATAAACCGCAGTTGCTGCGTGATCTTCGCTTGAGGCGTCAAGTGTTCGGGCAGCGCCTCGGCCGGCGGATCAATGATCTCGGGCAAAGTTGCAAACACACTTTTGACGATCAGGTCAGCCATGACGCTCAGGCCGCCCATGTCGAGGTGTTGCAGCTTTGGCATCAACGACAGGTCGGCCGCGAGATCCGAGCTGATGTCTTCGCGCAAACGTGCGATGGCCTGGCGTACCGGCAGTGATCCACCGTACTGCTCGCGGGCCAGAAACAGGAATTGCGAGCGATTGGCGCTGACCACGTCGAGAAAGATCCGTACCGACGCATCAATAATGCCGCCCATGACGAATTCGTTATGGCGCACCAGGCGAATGGTTTCACGGAAGGTCTGACCGACTTCGCTCACCAGCACCAGCCCCAGTTCGTCCATATCGGCGAAATGCCGGTAGAAACCGGTGGGCACGATGCCGGCGGTTCATCGCTACTTCGCGCAGGCTGAGACTGCCGAATCCTCGGCCGCATTCCATCAGGTGGCGGGCAGCGTCCATCAGGGCGTTGCGGGTCTGTTGTTTCTGTTCGGCGCGGGGCAGCATCGCAAGGGTGTTTTCTGGACAAGACAGCGGCGCACTCTAGCAAATCGGCTTCGCTGGCGTCGAACGACTATCGGGGGATCAAGCGGGGAAACAGTGGCTTCTCTATAAGTCAAAGCCCAATCCGGGGATTGGGCTTTTTTTCAGGGCCGCCATGGGCTTAGCTCACAGCGCTGTTGCGTTCGATCACACGGTCACCGCCGCCTTCAGCCAGGGTTTGGCCTTGTGGGGTGCGGTCGGAACCGCCTTCAGCCAGGGTCTGGCCTTGTGGGGTGCGGTCGGAACCACCTTCAGCCAGGGTTTGGCCTTGTGGAGTACGGTCCGAACCATCTTGGGTGATCAGGCCTTTTTCTTTCAGGCGATCGTTACCGCCTTCGGCAAGTGTCTGGCCTTGTGGGGTGCGGCTGGAACCATCGGCGGCAACGGTTTGGCTGAACACCGAGTGGCTGTCTTTGACTTGCGGAGTGGCCTGATCAGCGGCTGGCAAAGCGAAAGCGGTGCTGGCTAGCATCGAGAGGGTCAGGCTAAGCAGTAATTGGCGTTTCATGATGGGTTGCTCCTTGGGGGCGATAAAGTGGGTACGAGGGCAATGCTACTCTCGATAAATCGATATGAAAGTTCATAACCGCAATGGTAATAATCAACAGAATTGATTGTTCTGCTGAGAGGCTCTAAACCGGGCGTTTCCGGCGAGTGTTTTTTGCACCGCGGTGGGTACTTCCGACTCACTCGCGCCGCACAAAAGTGCGGGTGGGGTAACACCGTTTAGAGCGCGCAGGTTGATCGCGCCCGATTATTTGAACGTTAATTGGCTTTTCGGTTAAACCTGCGCACCTTTTCCCAGTCCTAGATTTCATGGCAGGCCGGTTCTGGCCTAACGTTTCACACGTGCGTCGCGGTCAGGACGCTCAGTCGTTTCAAGGAGCCCTGTGCAATGACGCGCCCCCTAAAATTGTTGCCTGGATCTTTGCCAGCCTGGTTGTTCTGCTGGCGATACTCGTACTGGTCATCGTGTTCTTCGATTGGAACCGGATCAAACCCGCGATAAACAACAAAGTCACCGAAGAACTGCACCGAGCATTCGCCATCAATGGCAACCTCGCGGTGGTCTGGCAGCGCGAGCTCGACGAGGCTGGCTGGCGGGCCTGGGTGCCGTGGCCGCATGTGGTCGCCGAAGACTTGAGCCTGGGCAACCCGGACTGGTTGAAGCAGCCGCAGATGGTCACCCTTAAACGCGTAGAGCTGCGTATTTCACCGCTGGCCTTGCTGGCGCAGCGGGTGGTGATCCCGCGCATCGACCTGACCGAGCCGAACGCCAACCTGCAGCGCCTGGCCGATGGTCGCGCCAACTGGACGTTCAAATTCGACCCCAAGGACCCGAACGCCGAACCTTCGAACTGGGGGTGGATATCGGCGCGATCGGCTTCGACAAAGGCCATGTCACCCTCGACGATCAGAGCTTGAAGACTCAACTGGATGTGCTGATCGACCCGCTGGGCAAACCCGTTCCGTTCAGTGACATCGTCGGTGACAAAGCGGCGAAAACCGCACAGGAAAAGGGGGCCGCGCCACGGACTACGCCTTCGCGCTCAAGGTCAAAGGCCAGTACCACGCGCAGAAACTCGAAGGTTCCGGCAAGATCGGTGGGTTGCTGGCCCTGCAGGATGCGGCCAAGCCGTTTCCACTGCAGGCCCAGGTGAAAATTGCCGATACCAGCGTCGAGTTGGCCGGCACGTTGACCGATCCCCTGAACCTCGGCGCGCTGGATCTGCGACTGAAATTGGCTGGCACCAGCCTGGGCAATTTGTATCCGCTGACCGGCGTGACGCTGCCGGATACACCGCCTTACGCCACCGACGGGCACTTGATCGCCAGGCTGCATGAGCCCAGCGGCGCAGTGTTCCGCTATGAAGAATTCAACGGCAAGATCGGTGAGAGCGACATCCATGGCAGCCTGGCTTATGTCGCCAGCCAGCCTCGGCCGAAGCTCAGCGGTTCATTGCTCTCCAATCAATTGCTGTTTGCCGACCTTGCACCGTTGATTGGCGCCGACTCCAACGCCAAACAAAAGGAGCGCGGTGGCGACGGTAAACAGCCGCCGGACAAAGTGCTGCCGGTCGAAGAGTTCAAGACCGAGCGCTGGCGTGACATGGACGCCGATGTCGAATTCACCGGCAAGCGCATCGTCCACAGCGAAAAATTGCCGTTCAACGACCTGTATACGCACCTGGTCCTGACCGACGGGGAGCTGCGACTTGAGCCCCTGCGTTTTGGCGTGGCCGGGGGCAACCTGGAGGCGCAGATTCGCTTGAATGGCCGGACCGAACCGTTGGAAGGCCAAGCGAAACTCACGGCCCGCAAGTTCAAACTCAAGCAACTGTTCCCGACGTTCGAGCCGATGAAAACCAGTTTCGGCGAGCTCAATGGCGATGCCGACATTTCGGGGCGCGGCAACTCGGTGGCCAAGCTGTTGGGCAGTGCCAACGGCAATCTGAAAATGCTCATCAATGACGGGGCGATCAGCCGCGAGTTGATGGAATTGGCCGGGCTGAACGTCGGTAACTATGTGGTCGGCAAAATCTTTGGCGACAAGGAAGTGAAGATCAATTGCGCGGCGGCCGACTTCGATATCAAGACCGGGTTGGCGGCCACGCGGCTGTTCGTCTTCGATACCGAGAACGCGATCATCTATATCGATGGCACCGCGAACATGGCCACGGAACAACTGGACCTGACCATCACGCCGGAGTCGAAGGGCTGGCGCCTGATTTCGTTGCGCTCGCCACTGTAGTGTGCAGGGCCCGTTCATCAAGCCGGATGCCGGGGTGAAAGCGGTGCCGCTGATGCTGCGCGGGGCGGGAATGGTCGCCCTGGGCGTGATCGCCGCTCCGGCGGCGGGGTTGCTGGCGTTGGTGGCACCCAGTGGTGACGCGCCAAACCAGTGTGCGCCGTTGCTGGAACAGATGAAGGCGGGGAAAGCGCCGGTGACCGTCAAACCCACCAAGTGAATTGCGGCGTCTGTAAAGACGTGATCGCGGGCAAGCCATGCTCCCACAGGGATTTGAGTCGATCACAGCAGTCGATTTCACCGCGCAACCTGTGGAGACGCCATCGCGGGCAAGCCCGCTCCCACAGGGATTTGAGTCGATCACAGCAGTCGATTTCACTGCGCAACCTGTGGGAGACGCCATCGCGGGCAAGCCCGCTCCCACAGGGATTTGAGTCGATCACAGCAGTCGATTTCACCGCGCAACCTGTGGGAGCCGCCATCGTGGGCAAGCCCGCTCCCACAGGGATTTGAGTCGATCACAGCAGTCGATTTCACCGCACAACCTGTGGGAGCCGGGCTTGCCCGCGATGGCGGTATGTCGGGCGCTACAGGTCCTTCAGAATGCCCGCATGCCCGGACAACAACGCTTCCTCACGCAACCACGCAAAAATGCCCGCACCGGCGGATGACGCTCGCGACCCGGCACACACAGTGCGCTATACCCGGCCCCGTCGACTTGAATGTCGCCCTTGTAGGGCACCAGCAAACCGCTGGCCACGCTTTCTGACACCAGAATATTGCTCGCCAGCACCAGCCCTTGCCCGGCAATCGCCGCTTGCAGGGCGTAATGCTCTTCGTCGTATTCACGCACCGCAGGCTGTTCCTTCAGCCAGGTCTCGCCGGATTTGATGCACCAGGCCTCCCAGCCATGGGCATACAACTTCGGAATTGTGCCAACGCACGCTGATCAGCGCGGGTGTCCGCTGGGCCGCCAGCGCCACTTGCTCGGGTGAGCCATACACGCCGAAGGACTCATCAAACAGGCACAAGCCATACAGGTTAGGGTAGTCGTCGAGGCTGTAGCGCAGGACCAGATCGACACTGGCGTCCTGATGCAAATCGATGACTTCGCAATGGGTGTCCAGGCGCAGGCTGATGCCGGGGTGGCGTGCGTAAAAGCGTCCGAGGCGCGGCACCAGCCACAACGCGGCGAAGGCGGCGGTGGTGGAGAGGGTCAGGTGTGTGCCGCTGCGTTGCGGGCGCAAGGTGTCGACGCTTTGCGCCACGTCCAGAAAAGCACCGTGCAGGCTGTGGAACAACCGCTCACCGCCGTCGGTCAGGCGCACCTGCCGTGGAAGGCGTTCAAACAGCGGCACGCCGAGCCAGGTTTCCAGCGAGCGAATTTGATGGGACACCGCCGTCGGCGTCACCGAGAGTTCTTGTGCGGCCGCCTTGAAGCTCAGCAAGCGGGAGGCGGATTCGAACGCGCGCAGGGCGGTCAACGGCAGCGAAGCAAACATTGAGAAACTCCATGGATGAAATGGATTCATCCAGACTGATTTCTGCTCATTTGAAGCGGTTGGCTGGGAGCATCAAGCTGCAAGCCACAAGCCGTTTGAGTGTAATCCCAAGGAGATTCAGATGAGTACAATTCTTGCCGTTCACGCCAGCCCCGTGGCGATCGTTCGCACTCCCGGCGTTTGGCCGAAGTGTTTCTTGCAGCTTGGCAGGCGCACCATCCGCAGGCGCGGTTGACCCGACGTGAAGTCGGGCGGGCGCTGATTCCGCCGGTCAATGAAGCCTTTGTGGCCGCCGCGTTTTACCCCGAACCCCAGGCACGACCGCTGTCGATGCAGGCCGACCTGGCGTTCAGCGATGAACTGGTCGGCGAATTGCTCGGGCACGACCTGCTGGTGATTTCCACGCCGATGCACAACTTCAGCGTACCCAGTGGCCTCAAGGCCTGGATCGATCAAATTGTGCGGCTCGGGTTGACGTTCAATCACACGCTGGACAATGGCGTGGCCCAATACGAACCGCTGGTTCAAGGCAAAAAGCCTTGATCGTCACCAGTCGCGGCGGCTTCGGGTTCGGCCCGGGCGGTGAGCTGGAAGCCATGAACCATGCCGATCCGTTGTTGCGCACGGCGCTGGGATTCATCGGTATTACCGACATCACCGTGGTCGCCGCCGAGGGCGAAGAGTCCGAGGCGCGTACGTTCCAGGTCTCTGCCGCAGAGGCCGAGCAGCGTTTGCTGGCGCTGGCCAGGGAGTTTTAGATGGCCTGGCTGTTTCTGCTGATCGCCGCCGGGTTCGAAGTCACCTTCGCGATGGGCATGAAGTACGCCGAAGGTTTCACCCGGCCCTGGCCGTCGCTGATCACAGTCGTGGCGGCAGTGGGCGGGATTTACTTCCTGACCCTGGCCATGCGCGAGTTGCCGGTGAGCATCGCGTATCCGATCTGGACCGCCATCGGTTCACTGGGCACGGTGTTTCTCGGGTTTGCGCTGCTGGGCGAAAGCCTGACGGCGATCAAAGTGGTGTCGGTCGGGCTGATCGTGGCGGGCGTGGTGGGGTTGAAGTAGGGTGGATGTCATAAACTGGTCGTCGAGTTGTCATGTTCGGTGACGATGCTTGGCTGACGTCTTGCCTCGCGCCTTGCTTCATCTCCTCGACCACAAGGACGTTCGCCCATGTCGCAAGGTTCCGCTACGCGCTACCCGCTGGTGTTGGTCCCGGGAATGCTCGGGTTTATCCGACTTGTGCTCTATCCGTATTGGTACGGCATCGTCTCTGGCCCTGCGCCAGGGTGGGGCGACCGTGTTTGCGGTGCAGGTCTCGCCGCTCAATTCCAATGAGGTGCGCGGCGAGCAACTGCTGGCGCGTATCGAACAAATCCTGCACGAGACCGGGGCCGCGAAGGTCAACCTGATCGGCCAGCCAGGGTTCGCTCACCGCACGTTACGCTGCTGCCAAACGACCGGACCTGGTGGCGTCGGTGACCTCGGTGGCCGGGCCGAATCACGGTTCGGAACTGGCCGATTACCTGCACAAGCACTACCCGCACGACAGCGTAAAGGGCCGCCTGTTGAGCGGTCTGTTGCGGATGATCAATGCCTTGATGTGCCTGCTCGACACCGGCTATCGCGGGCCGAAACTGCCGGTGGATATCCATGCGTCCCATCACTCACTCACCTGCGAAGGCGTGGCGCTGTTCAATCAGCGTTATCCACAAGGCCTGCCTGAAACCTGGGGCGGGCATGGACCGGAGGAGGTCTACGGCGTGCGTTATTACTCGTGGTCCGGGACGTTACAGCCGGGCAAGACCGATCGTGGGCGCAATCTGTTTGACGGGACCAATCGCAGTTGCCGGCTATTTGCCCAAACGTTTGTGAACGAGGCCGGGTATTGCGACGGGATGGTCGGGCGGTACAGTTCGCACCTGGGCACGGTGATTGGCGATGAGTATCCGCTGGACCACTTCGACATCGTCAATCAATCGTTGGGATGGGTGGGCAAGGGCGCCGAGCCGATCCGGTTGTTTGTCGAGCATGCGGCACGGCTAAAAGCAGCCGGCGTAGAAGCGTCTCTGTGGTGAGGGAGCTTGCTCCCTCACCACAAAGGACTATGCGCGGCCCAAAACGGTGGTCCAACGCTCCGAAACAATCACCCCGCCCAGCGTCAACACCCCGCCCACCAAGTGATACAGCGCCAACTGTTCATGCAGCACCACCGCCGCAATCAGTGCGGTAATCAACGGCAAAAGATTGAAAAACAGCGTGGTCCGGCTCGGCCCCAGGCGCACCACCGCTTGCATCCACGCCAGCGGTGCAACCATCGAGGCCAGCAGGCAGGCATACAACACCAGCGGAATGTTCTGCAGCGTCGGGCCGATCTTCGGTGAGGCGAGGAACATCGGAAACAGCACCAACACCGCGACCAGTACCTGCAAATACAGCAACACCAATGGTGGCAGCCGCAACTGCCATTTTTTCAACAAGGTGCTGTAGATCGCGTAGGCCAACGTGGCGATCAGCATCATCGCATCGCCCAGGTTCACCCCATGCTCCAGCAGCGCGCCAAGGCTGCCGGACGAGACCACCACCGCCACCCCGGCAAACGACAGCACCGCACCGGCCAAGGCCCCCAGGGTCAGGCGCTGGCCGAGGCTGATAATGGCCATGGCCAAGGACATCAATGGCATCAGCGACAGAATGATGCCCATGTTGGTGGCCGAGGTCAGGGAGGCGGCGAAGTAGGCGAGGCTCTGATAGACCGCCATGCCCAGCACGCCGAGGACGAAAATCTTGCCCAGGTTCGGGCGGATCTGCGGCCAATGTGCGATCACCGGTTTGAGCATGAATGGCGTGAACAGGATGGCGGCCAGCAGCCAGCGGTAGAAACCGATCTCGGCGGGGAAGATCGCCCCGGCTGACATTTTGGTGATCACAGTGTTGCCAGCCCAAATGAAAATGGCCAGCAGGGGATAAGCGTATTGCATCAGGAAAAACCAGAACGTTAATGAAGCGCAATTATCCTCTGTCTGGATGCAAGCCTATACTTCGATCCAGACAACACACGGCGGATTCCGGACAGCATGAGCAGTAAACACATCGACCTGCTGGCATTCAGCGAACTGCCGGCCCCGGTCTATTTTCGCTACGCCGATTTCAACACCCATGAATACGCCTCGGCCCACCGTCATCCGTGGGGCACGCTGGAGTATTCGGCCAACGGTGTCTTGCACATGGAAATCGGCAGCAGCCGTTTCATGTCGCCGCCGCAATACGCGGTGTGGGTGCCGCCGCACACCGAGCACAGTTTCTACAGCAACCAGCCGATCAACTATCGTGCGGTCTGTCTCGCGCCGTCGCTGTGCCAGGATTTGCCTGCGCAGGCCTGCACCCTGGCCATCAGCGACATTCTTAAAGCCATCCTCAAGGACTTCGCCGCGCGCGATGTGAAGATCCCCGAGCAAGAGGCAGACAAGCGCCTGGCCCAGTGCTGGTGGATCAACTGCAACAGGCGCCGGTGCAAGAGTGTTACTTGCCCTACGCCAGCAGCCCGGGCTTGCTTGGAATACTGGACGCCTTGCAAGCCGCGCCTGGGGATAACCGGCCACTGGCCCACTGGGCGGAACAAATCCATGTCAGCGAGCGGACGCTGGCGCGCCAGTGTGTCCGCGAGCTGGGGATGAGCTTTGGGGAGTGGCGGCAGCGCTTGCGGTTTCTGGCCGCGATCGAAGCGCTGGACAGTCACCGCAGCGTTCAGGACATCGCCTTCGACATGGGGTACAGCACCGGCTCGGCTTTTATCGCGATGTTTCAACGCCAGGCCGGGTGTACGCCGGAGCAATACCGGCGCAGTCACCTCGAGAGTCGGTGAAGGTGTAACAGGCATTGTCTACACTGCAAAACATGGCCGTGCCCATCGGTACGGCAACAAGGAGAAAACTCCATGACAATGTTGCGTGTCCCTTTTTGATGATCGGTTTGCTGCTCTGCTCCCAAGGCTTCGCTGCCACTGCGCAGCAGGACAAAATGACCACCTGCAATGCCGACGCTACGGCCAAAAGCCTCAAGGGCGATGAACGCAATGCATTCATGAGCACCTGCCTGTCAGCTAAGCCGGCGACCGATGCGGTCGATGTGACCAAACCCAAGACCCCTCAGCAAGAGAAGATGACCCGTTGCAATGCTGACGCTACGACCAAAAGCCTCAAGGGCGATGAACGCAAAGCATTTATGAGCAATTGCCTGAAAGCTGAACCGGCCGCCCCGGCCGCCGAAGCCGCCAAACCGATGACCTCCCAGCAAGAGAAGATGAAAACCTGCAATGAAACAGCCACCACTCAGGCTATGAAGGGTGATGCGCGTAAAGTGTTTATGAGCAATTGCCTGAAGAAATAACAAGCAATGAACCGGGTAGGGGCTCAGCAAAAAAAATGGCCGGTGCCCCCACTAAGGTCGACCTACACAATCCCTAGTGCTGACATCGGAACGCTGGCAGACTGCCAATCCTTTTTACGTCGTTCGTTTTGAGGCTGTATGCCAACGTTTTCTCAACGCCACTTGCTGTTCACCAGTTGGATCATCATTTTTGGTGGTTTGCTGTTGGTGCTCCCTCTGCGACTGCTGCCGAGCCTGTTGGCCGGTTTGTTGGTGTTCGAGCTGGTCAACATGCTCACGCCACAATTGCAGCGTCTGATCGAAGGACGGCGTGCGCGCTGGTTGGCGGTCGCACTGTTGGGCACTTTGGTGGTCAGCGTGTTGACTCTGATTTTTGCCGGTGCTTTCAGTTTTCTGCTGCACGAAGCGGAAAACCCCGGAGCTTCCTCGACAAATTCATGGGTGTGGTTGATCGGGCGCGAGGGCAATTGCCGCCGTTCATCGACGCCTATTTGCCCGCCAGTGCCGCCGAGTTTCGTGTGGCGATCGGCGAGTGGGTGAGCAAACACCTGAGTGATCTGCAACTGGTGGGCAAGGACGCGGCGCACATGTTCGTGACGCTGCTGATCGGCATGGTGCTGGGGGCGATCATCGCCTTGCAACGCATCCCCGACCTGACCAAGCGCAAACCGCTTGCCGCCGCACTGTTCGACCGGTTGCACCTGCTGGTCCAGGCCTTTCGCAACATCGTGTTCGCACAGATCAAGATTTCCCTGCTCAACACCTTCTTTACCGGGATATTCCTGGCGGTGGTGCTGCCGATGTTCGGGATCAAGTTGCCGCTGACCAAAACCCTGATCGTGCTGACCTTTTCTGCTCGGCCTGTTGCCGGTGATCGGCAACCTGATGTCGAACACCCTGATCACGATTGTCGGTTTGTCACTGTCGATCTGGGTCGCCTTGGCAGCGCTGGGTTATCTGATTTTTATCCACAAGCTCGAATACTTCCTCAACGCGCGCATTGTCGGCGGGCAGATCAGTGCCAAGTCGTGGGAGTTGCTGCTGGCGATGCTGGTGTTCGAAGCCGCGTTCGGCCTGCCGGGGGTAGTGGCGGGGCCGATTTACTACGCGTATTTGAAGAGTGAGTTGAAGCAGATCGGGATGGTTTAACTACCACCCGTTCATTCCCACGCTCTGCGTGGGAATGCATCCCGTGACGCTCCGCGTCACAGCTTCAACAGCGGACGCAGAGCGTCCATGGCGGCATTCCCACGCAGAGCGTGGGAACGATCATCACGAGGTTTCGGATCAGTCCATCATGCCGTAACGCTTGGACGCTTCAATCGCCAAACCGCTGCCAATGCTGCCGAAAATGTTCCCTTCGACATGCCGCGCATTGGGCAACATCGCCGAAACGCTGTTACGCAGCGCCGGAATCCCGCTCGAACCGCCGGTGAAGAACACCGTATCCACCTGATCTACGCGCACATCGGCGTCGTTGAGCATCTGGGTCACGCTGGTGCGCACGCGCTCCAGCAGTGCTTCGATGGCGGATTCAAACAGCGCGCGGCTCAATTCCACACTCAGCCCCGGCTCGATCCGGTCCAGCGGTACGTGACGGCTGTCGGCGTGGGTCAGCTGGATCTTGGTTTCTTCCACTTCCATGGCCAGCCAATGCCCGGCGCGCTGGTCGATCAGCTTGAACAGGCGATCGATGCCGCCGGTGTCTTCGATGTCGTAACGCATGCTGCCCAAGGCCAGGGTCGACTTTTGCGAGTACACCGAGTTGATGGTGTGCCAGGTCGCCAGGTTCATGTGGTGACTGGTCGGCATATAGGCGCCACTCTTCATGCGGCTGCCGTAGCCGAACAGTGGCATCAGGCCTTGCAGGCTCAACTGCTTGTCGAAATCGGTCCCGCCGATGTGCACGCCGCCGGTGGCGAGGATGTCGTCGTGACGGTTATCGTGGTTGCGGCGCTCAGGCGACAGGCGCACCAGCGAGAAGTCAGACGTACCACCGCCGATGTCGACGATCAGTACCAGCTCTTCTTTTTCGATGGTCGACTCATAGTCGAATGCCGCTGCAATCGGTTCGTACTGGAACGAGACATCCTTGAAGCCAATGGCGCGAGCCAC
This sequence comes from Pseudomonas sp. S2_F03, assembly GCF_054668335.1. Taxonomy (NCBI): domain Bacteria; kingdom Pseudomonadati; phylum Pseudomonadota; class Gammaproteobacteria; order Pseudomonadales; family Pseudomonadaceae; genus Pseudomonas; species Pseudomonas sp. S2_F03. The sequence goes on from NZ_CP162759.1 coordinate 3,628,770, forward strand.
GTCGACCAAGGTGTTTTCCGCTTCCTGGTCGGCCAGTTCATCGTCATCGACGAAAAACACCGGACGGCCCAGCACGACTTCGTCGAATTCCCGACCGGCGGTGGTTTCAGCACGCTTCTTCAACTGCCCGATAAACAGCCCGAGCAGGTCCTTGAACGGCATCGCCGTGCCCAGGACGCTGGTGTCGTGCTTGATCAGCTTGGAACCCAGCAGGCTCTTGAGCGAGCGCATCAGCCGGCCTTCGTAGCCTTCCAGGTACTCGTGCAGCGCCAGCCGGCCGTACACCGGGCGGCGTTCTTCCATATTGAAGAAGACCACCGAGGGCAGGGTGATCTTGTCGTCCTCCAGCGCGATCAGCGTTTCCATGCCGGGGCGCAGCCAGCCGACGGTGGAGTTGGACTGCCGAAGTCGATACCGCAGGCACGGGCTGGAGATGCGTTTTTCATGTCTTTCAAGTTCCGGTTAAAAAACGGCCGCGCAGTGTATGTCAGGAAGGCGAATATTCGAAGGCCGACTATCTGCTAAATCTCGCCCGCCTGTGTCTTGAAAGACGCCCCATCACCCCCAAACTACCCTGCATCAACCGGACAGCCGCGGGGCCGTCGCAAGAAGCCCCGCCCGCTGCCGATAAACTTCTGATGCGACGCCCGGTCACAACCTTGAGATCGGTCAACCTCAATGCTGCGAACAAGCGCATGCTGTGGCGGGTGGCGCGACTTTGATAACGGATGGTGATTCCCGCGATGGACTTCAAAGACTATTACAAGATTCTCGGTGTGGAGCCGACGGCTGACGATAAGGCGATCAAGGCCGCCTATCGCAAGCTGGCGCGCAAATACCACCCTGATGTCAGCAAGGAAAAGGACGCCGAGTCCAAGTTCAAGGACGCCTCGGAAGCCTATGAAGCACTGAAAAGCGCTGACAAACGCGCCGAATATGACGACTTGCGCAAGTACGGCCAGCACGGCCAGCCGTTCCAGGGCCCGCCAGGGTGGCAAGGGCGTGGCGCAGGCGGTTTCGGTGGTGGTCAGGACTCGGGCGATTTTTCGGACTTTTTCAGTTCGATCTTCGGCAACCGTGGCCCTGGTTTTGGTGGTGGACAGTCGCGTCGCAGTACCGGACGTCGAGGGCAAGACGTGGAAATGGAACTCGGGATATTTCTGGAAGAAACCCTCTCGAACGAATCGAAGAAGGTCACCTTCCAGGTGCCGCAGTACAACGCTGCCGGCCAGCACGTCAGCAATACCAGCAAAAGCCTGAACGTGAAGATCCCCGCCGGCGTGACCGACGGCGAGCGCATCCGCCTCAAAGGCCAAGGGGCTCCGGGCGTAGGTGGGGGTGCCAATGGCGACCTGTACCTGACCATCCGCTTTGCGCCGCACCCTAAATTTGATGTCGAAGGCGAGAACCTGATCATCACTTTGCCACTGGCACCGTGGAGTTGGCGCTGGGCGCCGAAGTCGCCGTACCGACCTTGACCGGCAAGATCAACCTCAAGGTGCCGGCAGGCAGCCAGAACGGCCAGCGCATGCGCGCCAAGGGCCATGGTTTGCTGAACAAGGCCGGTGAGCGCGGTTATCTGTTTGTTCAACTGAAGGCGGTCATGCCGAAGAAATCGGACGATGACGTCAAGGCTCTGTGGCAGGAACTGGCAAAAAAAGCGGCATTTGATCCCAGAGAACATTTTTGATCGCTTGGCACCAAGGAGTTACTGACGATGAGCAGTCCCCTGATCGTTCAACTGGACCTGGCAGAATTCTGTGAGGCGACCGACCTGTCGGACGTGTACGTGATCGAAATCGTCGAACACGGCATCCTCGAACCTCAGGGCCAGCAGCCCAAGGATTGGCGTTTCAACGATTACGAACTGGCCCTGGCCAAGCGCGCCGCCAAGCTGCGGCGCGACCTGGAACTGGAATGGGAAGGCGTCGCTTTGGCGCTGGACCTGCTGGAAGAAGTCCAGCAACTGCGGGCCGAGAATCGCATGCTCAAGCAGCGGTTGGGACGGTTGGTGGTCGAGTAGTTTTCTGAGGTTTTTGTATTGCCTGGCAGGGGGCCTCTTCGCGAACAAGCCCGCTCCCACATTCGACTGCATTCCAACTGGAAGAACTCGGTCGAATGTGGGAGCGGGCTTGCTCGCGAAGAACGATAACGCGGTTTCCAGATCTACCGCCTACGAGGCAACATCACCGTAAACAGCGTCCCATCCGTCTCATTCGAGCTGACCTCGATCATCCCGCCGTGCGCGTCAACTACCTCCTTGACGATAAACAAACCCAATCCCAGGCTGGTCGACGGCTGGCCGAGTTCTTCATCGGCGCTGCGCACCAGTGGATCGAAGATTGTGCCGATCGCCTCTTCGGGAATAGGCACGCCAAAGTTATGCACCGTCAGGCGAACCGCATCGGGCTCGCCACTGAGGACGACGGTCACATCCCGTTTATTCGCCCCGTGCTGCAACGCATTGCCAATCAGGTTCTGTAATAGCTGATCAAGCCTTGCGCCATCCCAAACGCCTTGCGTATCGCCCTCGACCCTCAAGGTCGGATCACATTCCGGGTTCCCGACGCACGCCTGAGTGATGGCTTCCTGCACGGCATCGGCCAGGTTCATCGGCTTGGGTTCAATCGGCAGGCTTTTACCCAGGCGACTGCGAACCAGTTCCAGTAAATCGCTGACCATCACCGCCATGTGCCGTGCACCGCGCTTGATATTGATCGCGCAGGCCTGTGCGTCGCCCTCCAGCCTGGTTTTGCGCAGCAGTAACTCGGTGGACATGGTCACGGCTTGCAAGGGGGCGCGCAGGTCATGGCCGAGTATCGCCAGAAAAAGATCGCGCGAGTGATTGACCTGTTCGGCATAGGCTGCAGTCGACTCGGCAAGCGCTTCGTCGATGGCTTCATTGAAGCGGATCATGTCCTGGAAGTAGGCCAGGTCCGGCGAATCCAGGTTGTTGACCCACAACCGAATCACACAGGCGCGCAAATGGCGAAACTCACTGGTCATCTGCACCAGATCAAACCCTACGGTATGGCGCAGCTCGCCATGGCTGGCGCCGGCCTCATCGAGACTCGGGGTTTTTTCCGCGCCTTCACCCTTCGCCTTCGCGACCTGTTCGGTGGCGGTTTGCGTCGTGGTCATGTCCCGAGCGGCCGCCAGCAGAATCGCTTTGGCGTGATCGCGCAGGGTGATGCTGTCCATGTGGTCGGCAGCCGGGGTAATCGTGCTGGCGAACTGCTCCCATTCATCGACGATGCGGTCCACGTTTTGCCTGATGAATTCGGGGAGGCGCATGTCCGGTGTCCTGCCAGGAATGTCAGGGGATCTTAGCCTCTTTAGCGGTGGGGTAAACACTACCGCCGGGAATCCGGATCAGGTGTTGCGTGGGGGCGGTGGTATTTAATTATTTTTCAGGTTCTCAAGTTGAATGCTGTTTGTGGTTTTATGGCGATTTTTCAGCAGTTTTACTGAGTTTTTGTTTTAGCCGGGGGTGAATAAGCTGAGGGTCCAAATAAGTCGTACATAAGGATATGTACCTTGCGAAACCCAAACGCGTCTCCCCAAGAAACGGCAGCGCCATTGACCGCCGCCGATCAACCCGGTGTTCACGCCGAATTCATTGCCGGGTCCATCCCGGCCTGGCTGGTGGATGCCTTGCCCGAACGGCGAGAGGCCATCAAACAGGCCCCGTTCAGGCTTGCCGACTGGTATCTGACGGCATTCTGCGGCGCAGCGCCAGTCTATAAACAAAAGCTATGAGGCCAGCCTGGCGTCCCAGACCCTGCTGGATAAAACCATGGCGCGCCTGCAGGACATCGATGCTTTTGCAGCGCCCTTGCTGGTCAAGGCACTCAGGGATCGATTCGCCGTGGACCTGGACGTCAACAAGACATTTGTGCAGCTTAAAAAGCCTCTGGCGTTGGGGGTTTTTGAAGTCGAGGTCAGTACCTTCGACGTGTTGAAACTGCCGCTGCTGCAAGCCGCATTGCACAACTTCGAGGAGGACGAGTGCGCGATCGGTCACTTTCATTCCTCTTCGGGCTTCGTTGTTGAATCGGCACCGGGTCAATTCAGCAAAGTGAACACCGCGTTGACCGTGGTGCAACTTCTGAACCTGTGCCGGGAGCTGGACATCGGTGCGCAGTATCAGGTTTACCTCAAGGACTTTTTGCGACCGGCGAATCCGGTTGCGGTGGCCATGCTGCGTCACCGGTTTGTAGTCAGTCAAAAAGCTGCAATGCGCGCGGCGGCCGAGCAGGCCTTGTTGCAAAAAGACATCGAGCCGAACGACTACGCGATGATTCTGTCGGTGATCGGCGGGGAGATGAATCCCAAGGTCGATGGCAAGCCGGTCTGGTTTCGTGACCTGGGCCTGATGAAAAAAAGAATGACGGGCTGTGTGCTGTTTCTTATTGGCGAAAAGTATCGTTACTCCGACGAGATCATTCTTTACGTTCCCAATGATCCGCAGCACCCGTTCAAGCGCTACAAGGGGCAGGCGATGGACGAGGAGCTCAAGCGCCAGTTCACCGCCAGGGAGCCTGCGAAACCCGCAGATGGCCGCCCGACGGCGTACCAACGCTTTTTCAGTCAGTTTGTGGCCTATGCCGATCATCCCTATTATTTCAGCCAGTTCACCCGTGCCGCGGCGGACTCGCCTTCGGACCCGTTCGCCTTGCTGCGCTCCCCCGGGGCGAAAGTGTTTGAAGCCGTCAACCCGTTTTCGGCGCTGGTCACACCCCAGGAGCTGCCACCTGAGCAGCCGCCAAAACTGGAGCCGGTCGACGATCCGTACGTGAGCACCCTCAAGCTTCAGCGACCATGGGCTTTGGGCGCCGAACCCCGACCTTTGGGCGCATCTGTTTGAGAAGAGCCTCGATAAGATCATCAAGGATGCCCGGGCCCATGCGGTGCCCACGGCGGATGTGGATGCGAAGGTTCGCGCGCAGAAAATCGCCGTGTTAATGAGTGTCGGGATGCTGGTGCTCAATGGTGTCTCGATGTTCGTGCCGGTGCTGGGTGAAATCATGATCGGTGTCATGGCCGGTCAGCTTTTGAACGAGGCATTCGAAGGCGCGATCGAATGGAGCGAGGGGGATCGAAGGGCGGCACTGTCACACCTGGTCGATGTTGCGGAAAACCTGGCACTGATTGCCGTCATGCATGGCGTGGGCAAGGGCGTCGCCGGGCTGAGGGCTGTCAAACCCGAACCCGTGATCGAGGCCTTGAAACCCGTCACGCTACCGACAGGCAAGCAGCGCCTGTGGAAACCGGATATCGAACCGTACAAAAGCGCGGTCCGGCTGCCGGCGGACTCACCGCCCAATGAGCTGGGGCTGCACCGTTTCAACGGTCAGGACATCCTGACGCTGGACAACAATGATTATGTCGTCAGACAAGACCCGGCCAGCGGGGAGCACCGTATCCAGCATCCGACCCGTCCAGAGGCTTATGCACCGAAACTGGAGTACAACGGTGCGGGTGCCTGGAGCCACGAGGGTGAAGAACCCTTGAGTTGGGACGGGCCGATCCTGATGCGCAGGTTGGGCTATCGCACCGATGCGTTCACCGATGCCGAGCTGGAACAGGTACGAATTGCCAGCGGCATGGAACCCGACCAGTTGCGGCAGCTGCATGTTGACCAACAGCCACCCGCGGCGCAGTTGACCGACACCCTGACCCGGTTTCGACTCAACCGGGACCTCGACACCTTCAAGGCACAGATCAGCAGCCTTGATCCGCAGGTCTACGCCAACGCTGATGTGTCCATGCAGTTCAGGCTCATGCGCAGCCAGGAACTGTTGCCGGCCAATCCTGCGATCAATGTTCTGGACAGCAAGGCGAAGCTCATCTGGAAAGATCCCGAAGCCGTCGGCAATCAGTCCTCCGGGGCGACGTTCGTCATGAGTGATCAGGACGCCGCCAACGGCACGATGCTCAAGTCACTGCTGGAAATGTATCGGGCACGCGAGGTCAATATTGACAGGGTGCCGGGTACATCGGACATGACACTGGAGCAACGCGCCACAGAGTTGCGCAAGGAGATCGCTCGAACCGTAACGAACAGGCAGCGCTCATTGTTCGAATCCTTGTACCGGGAACAGGACGGCGGTACCGACGGTGCCGTAGGCCGAATCAAGGTATTTTTCCCTTCGCTGCCCAGCGTGGTGGTGGAGCAAATTCTGGCAGGCGCGACACAATCGGAACGGTTGGCACTGGGTAAATCCGGGCTATTGCCCCAGCGCGTTTACGAGCAGGCCGAATGGGCCCGCCAGGAACGACGGCTGACCCACGCCTACGAAGGGCTCTATCTGGAGAACTCATCGGGTATCGACAGCGAACGCCTGGCCCTGCGCAGTCTTGAAACGTTGCCAGGCTGGCCGAAGGATGTGCGCCTGGAACTGCGCGAATACGGGCCGCAAGGCAAATTGCTGGAGGCGATCGGCCCGTCGCAGACCCCGGCGCGTGCGGTGCTGGTGGTGGATGAAAACTCGGGATTCACCGGGGCATCGTCCTCCAGTCTCTATTCATCCGTCCTGCAAGCACTGACGTTCGGGGAACACCAGGCGATGGGCTTCACACTCGAAGAGGCCGAGCGAATGAAGCAAACGGTGCAACAGCGGCCGCTGTCGCGAGGGGTGTTCCGGGCCGTACTGCAGCGGCATCGAGTGCTCAAGCCCAGCCTCGAGCCAGGCATGAAACTGCTCGGTGGTGTTGGCCCTTCACTGCCCGCGGGCCAACAGGTAGCGAATTTTTCCGAACGCCGCGCGCACGGGTACTCACGCTGTATCCCGACTTCAGCGAAGCCGAGGTTGAAGGGTTCCTGCATTCATTGGGTGACGATGTACGCGGCGGATTGACCCGCACCGAAGCCGAGTACACGACGCTCAAAAACGAGTTGAATTCCTGGGTGCAAGGCCGCGTCACCGCCGAAAGCAGCCAGGTTGTCGCGGGCAAATTCCGGGCGCGCGCGAACGTCAGATAGCCGACACCCTCAAGCGCTGCTGGCGCCGGCAGAGCGGCTCGGAGCTGAGCATAGATTCGCCCGTTGAGCTGCCAGTGCTCAGTGCACAGTTCAGCCATGTCCAGACATTGGCGCTGACGTGGTCGGGCGTACGCAATCTCAATGCCTTCCTGAAGTGTTTCACCGGGTTAAAAACGCTCAGCCTGGAGGGGATGTCCCGGCTGAGTCAGGTGCCTGAGGCATTCGCCGATATGCAGACCCTGACTTGCCTGAGCCTGCGGGGCAGTCGTATCGGGTTTAACGCTCACAATGGCGCACTGCTCGAAAAGTTGAGTGCCCTTGAGGAACTCAACTTGCTGAATACTCCGTTGGGGATCACGCCGGACTTCAGCGCGATGACTCGACTGAAAAAAATCAACCTCAGCGGCACGGGCATAGACGAGTGGCCACTCGGCACCGATCGTCTTCCTGATCTGCAATTGCTGGACTTGCGCGATAACGCGCTGACCGAAGTACCTCAGGCATTGCTCTCTACGGAGGCTGATCAGCTCGAATCGAACGCCAGGGTCAATCGGGTCACGCTTCTGGAGGGTAATCCGTTTACCCGTCAGGGCAGGCAGCGGCTGATGGATTACCGAGAGCGACTGCAAGCGATCAGGCCCGACCTGCTGGAAGGAAGTTCGCCGGGGCGTTCAAGGGGCAGGACACGTTGAGCACCCGGGTTCGCTACCTCTACCCGGCCTTCGACGAGTTTGAAGTGGCCGAATTCCTGCAAACCCATGGGAGCGGGGTCGAAGTGGAGCTTGAACGCCTTGAACGCGAGTATGAGTCGCTGAATCGGCAATTGTCGGCGTGGGCTTTTTCGGGTGGCGGCGCGCGTCAACGCCACGTTCGGGCGGGCCAGATTTCGGAGGGGGTATCGGAGCGGGGAGAGCGATACACCGCCGCTGACCGCATTCGCGAATGCTGGCGACGCCAAGCTCCGCAAAGAAATGCCGTCGACGGCAGCCCGATCGGGTTTGAGCTCGATTTAAGTGGCCAGACACTCGACAGCGTGCCGGATCTGGAAGCCGACTTCAGCCATGTGGGTTCGCTCAAGCTCAGCGGCATGGGGCTGAGTGTTTCACCAGAGGGATTTCTGGCGCATTTCAGGGGCGTGCGCTGGCTGGATATGTCGAACAACCAACTGACCGCCATACCGCCAGCGCTGGACGAAATGAACGGCCTGACGCGTCTGTTTCTGCAACGCAACCGCATTCGCCTGACGGCTGAAACGGCCGGGATACTGGCTCGACGCACGACGCTGCGGGCGATGAACCTGTCTCAGAACCCGTTGGGTATGACGCCGGACTTCTCTCAGATTGCAGATATGCGTTCGCTCCAGCTGAACACCATCGGCATTGATACCTGGCCGCAAGGGCTGGATGCGCAACTCTCTGCTGGATGTCATCGATTTGCGTAACAACCAGATCACGACGTTGCCGGATTCCGTTATCGCGCCTCCCGCCGAACGCCTGGAACATGTGGCCCGCCGCAACAATTTCACGATTATCAGCGGCAACCCGTTGTCCGAGGCCGCGCAACAACAGCTGAGCGCTTACTGGAGTCGCCTTGAGCAAGAGCGTCCGGATGTGTGGGGGCTCAGGCGACCGGGTTTCTTCGAGTATCAAGCCCCGGCCATGCCTACTGAACGGGTCAGGCTCGGAATCGCCCAACGACAATCGGGCGTGCAGCGCTGGGTCACGGACCTGCCCCCTGACCAGGCTGTGCCCCGGCAATTACAGTGGCAGGCCCTGTCCGCACAAGAGGGCGCCAATGGCTTTTTCCAGGTGCTCAACGACCTCGAAGCTGCCGGTGCCGGTCACGCCGACCTGCAACGTCGCGTCTGGGACGTCATCGACACCATCACCGAAGGCAGCCCCGAGTCCGAAGCCCCGCGAGGGGAGATGTTCGAGTGGGCAGGAAGACCGGCCTGTTGTGATCGTGCGGCATTGTCATTCAGTAATCTGGAGATTATGGCGCTGGTCTACCGGGCCCGCACGCTGGCACTGGACGCGGAGCAGGGCGCGGCCCTGCTGAAACTGTCCAGAGGCTTGTTCCGGCTGGACGAGGTCGAAAAAATCGCCCTGGCCGATATCAACAAACGAGTCGCTGCGATCAATGCCAGGAGGGATCTGTCGGCGGCGCAAAAAACCGATCTGATCGACCGGCTGGAAGATGTCGAAGTAAAACTGGCCTACCGGTTTGGTCTCAAGCGATCCGGCTCGAGCTGCCAGGGCAACCTCGCCAAGTCAGGTTCATTGGCTTGGGTAACGTCACGTCAACAACGCTGAACAAGGCCTACGATAGCGTCGTCAAACTCAATGACTCTGCCGCGGAATTCCAGTCACTGGTGGCGAAAGATTTCTGGAAAGACTACGTGACCAACACCTACCGGCCGCAATTCGAAGCGCAGCGTGAACCCTATCAGGACCGCCTGGCCAGTCTGCGTGAAAGCCAGCAGAAGGGCCTGCTGTCCGAGGCGCAATACAAGACGCAGTCCGAAGACTTGGGTGCTCAACTGCAAATTGAAGAGGCTGCACTGATCGAGCAATTCACTCGTGAGGCGTTGGCCAAACACCCGTACTGACGGACAGTAATGTCTGACAAACCATAAAAAGAAAGCGCCTGGATCTGCGCGAGCATCCAGGCCTTTTTTGTGCGGCTCAACTCATCAGAACAGGAAATACCGCTGGGCCATCGGCAGCACGATCGGCGGGTTCGCACCACAGCAAAACGCCGTCGGCCTTGACCCGATACGTCTGCGGATCGACATCAATGTTCGGCAGATAGTCGTTGTGGATCAGGTCGGTTTTCTGCACCTCGCGACAGCCTTTGACCACGGCGATTTCTTCTTCAGGCCCAAGGCTTCGGGCAACCCGGCGTCCGAAGCGGCCTGGCTGATGAAGGTCAGGCTGGTAGCGTGCAGCGAGCCGCCATAACTGGCGAACATTGGACGGTAGTGCACCGGTTGCGGTGTCGGGATCGAGGCATTGGCATCGCCCATCAGGCTGGCCGCGATGGCGCCGCCCTTGAGGATCAGCGTCGGCTTGACCCCGAAAAACGCCGGGCGCCACAGCACCAGGTCGGCCCATTTACCCACTTCGACCGAGCCCACTTCATGGCTGATGCCATGGGTGATCGCCGGGTTGATGGTGTACTTGGCGATGTAGCGTTTGGCGCGGAAGTTGTCGTTGCCCTCGCCATCACCGGGCAACGGGCCACGTTGCTTTTTCATCTTGTCGGCGGTCTGCGCAGGTGCGCGTGATGACTTCGCCAACGCGGCCCATGGCCTGGCTGTCGGAGCTGATCATCGAGAACGCACCGAGGTCGTGGAGGATGTCTTCGGCGGCAATCGTTTCGCGACGGATGCGGCTTTCGGCGAAGGCCACGTCTTCGGCAATGCTCGGGTCCAGGTGGTGGCAGACCATCAGCATGTCGAGGTGTTCGTCGATGGTGTTGCGGGTGAACGGCCGGGTCGGGTTGGTCGAACTCGGCAGCACGTTGGCAGAGCCGCAGGCCTTGATGATGTCCGGGGCATGTCCGCCACCCGCGCCTTCGGTGTGATAGGTGTGGATGGTGCGGCCCTTGAACGCGGCGAGGGTGGTTTCGACGAAACCGGATTCGTTGAGCGTGTCGGTGGGATCGCCACCTGGACGTCGTACTGGTCGGCAACGCTCAGGCAGTTGTCGATGCTCGCCGGGGTCGTGCCCCAGTCTTCGTGCAGCTTGAGGCCGATGGCGCCGGCCTTGACCTGTTCGATCAACGGTTCCGGCAGGCTGGCGCTGCCCTTGCCGGTGAGGCCGATGTTCATCGGGAACGCGTCGGCGGCCTGAAGCATGCGCGCCAGGTGCCACGGCCCGGAGGTGCAGGTTGTCGCGTTGGTGCCCGTCGCCGGGCCGGTGCCGCCGCCGATCATGGTGGTGACGCCGCTCATCAGGGCTTCTTCGATCTGCTGCGGGCAGATGAAGTGGATGTGCGTGTCGATGCCGCCAGCGGTGAGGATCATGCCTTCACCGGCGATGACTTCGGTGCCGGCGCCGATGGCGATGGTGACGTTGGGTTGCACGTCCGGGTTGCCGGCCTTGCCGATGCCCGCGACGCGGCCGTCCTTGAGGCCGACGTCGGCTTTGACGATGCCCCAGTGGTCGATGATTAGTGCGTTGGTGATCACCGGTGTCGACGACGTCCGCGGCCAGCAGTTGGCTCTGGCCCTGACCGTCACGGATGACTTTGCCGCCACCGAACTTCACTTCTTCGCCGTAGGTGGTGAAGTCTTTTTCGACCTCGATCCACAGTTCGGTATCGGCCAGGCGGACCTTGTCGCCGACGGTGGGGCCGAACATGTCGGCGTAGGCCTGTTTGGAAATTTTCATGGGCTTGCCTTGGGATTCAATTGTTTTTGAGACCGCTCGCATAGCTCGCTATCGCAGCCTCGCTGCGCTCGACAGCTCCTACAGGTGTTCACGCAGCCTGTGCGCACGCGGTCCCTGTAGGAGCTGTCGAGCGAAGCGAGGCTGCGATTTTTTGGACGCACTGCAGAAATCAGTCGAGGTCACCCATGATCCGCCCGGCAAACCCGAACACCCGGCGATGCCCGGCCAGGTCGACCAGTTCGACGTCGCGACTCTGCCCCGGTTCGAAGCGCACGGCGGTGCCGGCCGGGATGCTCAGGCGCATGCCGCGGCTGGCGGCGCGGTCGAAGGTCAAGGCGTCGTTGGCTTCGAAAAAGTGGTAATGCGAGCCGACCTGGATCGGCCGGTCGCCGCTGTTGGCCACTTTCAAACTGACGGTGCGACGACCCGCGTTGAGTTCGATGTCGCCGGACTGGATCTGGTATTCACCGGGGATCATCAATGGGCTCCTTGAGAATCTTGTAGTAGAGGGCGGTGGGTTTGTAGCGCCCGCTCGGATCGCAGGCGTAGTCGGGGATTTCCCCCGCCCGGGTGTAACCCAGCGCCTTGTAGAAATCTTCCGCCGGCGACCCCGCTTCGGTGTCGAGGTAAAGCATGCCGCGCTTGTGCTGCAAGGCCGCCGCCTCCAGCGCGCTCATCAATTGCTGACCTAGCCGCGACGGCGCGCGTGCTCACGCACCAGCAGTTTTTGCACTTCGGCGCGGTTCAGGCCATTGGCTTTCTGACACAAGGTCAGCTGCACGCTGGCCTGCACTTGTTCGTCCTTGACCACCACCCACAGCAGCACGTTGCCCTTGTTCAGGTTCTCCTGAACGTCATCGAAATAGGCGCGTGCCTGGGTGGCATCCAGATTCGCCATGAAGCCGACGCTGGCGCCATAACCGACGGCGTCGAGCAGCAGATCAATCAAACCCTGGCGGTAGTGCGCAAAGCTTTCAACATTGACGCGTCGCAGTTGGGCGGCGTTCATCGGGCGTTACTCCTTGCTGGCGACAGGCGGCTCCGCGCCAGGATTGAGGGTCAGTTGCATGAAGGTCAGGTCCAGCCAGCGACCGAACTTGGTACCAACTTGCGGCATCTGCCCGGTGGTGATGAAACCGGCGTGTTCGTGCAGGCGAATGGACGCCGCGTTACCGCTTTCGATGGCCGCAACCATCACGTGTTTGTCGCAGCCCTTGGCGCGCTCGATCAGTACGCTCATCAATTGCGGACCGAGGCCGTTGCCACGCTGGTCGCTGCGCACATAAACCGAGTGCTCGACGGTGTGGCGGAAGCCGTCGAATGGCCGCCAGTCACCAAAGGAAGCGTAGCCGAGCACGTTGTTTTCAGCGTCGACGATCACCAGGATCGGGTAATTCTGGGCTTGCCGGGCGCTGAACCAGGCCTGACGGTTGCCCAGGTCGACGGCTTGTTCGTTCCAGATCGCCGTGGTGTTGAGCACGGCATCGTTGTAGATGTCGCGGATCGCCGGCAGGTCGGCGTGCACCGCATCGCGGATGTGGTAAGTCATGGCGGTTCCTCAGGCGATGGGTTGGTGGACGGTGACCAGTTTGGTACCGTCGGGGAACGTCGCTTCCACCTGGATTTCCGGAATCATTTCCGGGATGCCTTCCATGACTTGTTCGCGGCTGAGCAGCGTGGTGCCGAAGTGCATCAGCTCGGCCACGGTCTGGCCGTCACGGGCGCCTTCGAGCAGGGCCGCGGAGATGTAGGCCATGGCTTCCGGGTAATTGAGTTTCACGCCGCGCGCCAAACGCCGCTCGGCCACGAGGCCGGCGGTGAAGATCAGCAGCTTGTCTTTTTCGCGTGGGGTCAGGTCCATCGTTGGAATCCATCTGGGCAGATAAAAAGTATTTGAGCCTGTAAACACAAAACCCCTGTGGGAGCGGGCTTGCTCGCGAATGCGGTGGGTCAGCCAACATCAATTTGAATGACACACCGCATTCGCGAGCAGGCCCGCTCCCACATTTGGATGGTGTTTCAGGTGCTCCATATTCTTGGGGGGGACCGCTTCCCGGCCAAGCAAGGCAGGCCGGAGCAGTCGCCATAATTCGATCAACCAGCCGCGCGCCAACAGCGCTTCACTGGCCAGGCAACGCGCGACCAACAGCCCTGGCAACTGGGTCAAATCCCCGCGCACGGCATTGGGCAGCGAGCGACAGGTTTCCAGCAGCTCACTGTCGATCTCCCCCGTCACCAACAACGTCGCAAACACCGGTTGCCCGTCCAGCCCGATCGGTGAATCCAGCAAGCCGTCATTGCCGACAATGCGCTGGCGTTCGTGCCAGAGCAACTGACCGTCGCGACGGATGTCCAGCTGTGCCTGGAAATGCCCAAGGTCAAAACGCTCGCCGCTGGCCGGACGGCCCAGCGCCACCACGTCCCAGTAGAACAACCGGGCGTCGCCTTGCAGGTCAATCGAGGTGCTGAGTTCGGCCTGTGCATCGCTGAAGATAATCGTCTCTTGCGGCAACCATTCCAGTGTCGCGCCAGCGCCTACTTTCAAGTCGAGCGTCTGATAGGCGGCCCCCGCCGCGCGATACCACTTGGCCGCGCCGGGGCTGGTGATTTGCGCCCAGGCATCGGTGCCGACACTGGCCGAAATGTCCAGCCGATCACCGCCGGCAATCCCGCCCGGCGGATGAACGATAATGTGCTGGCACACCTCGGGACCTTCGGCATACAGGTGCTTTTGCACCCGCAGCGGGCCTTTGTGGCGGCGCTGAACCGGGCGCGTGCTGTCGCCGAATCGGGCGTAACCCAGCTCCAGTTCGGCGTGCCAGCTTGGGGTAAACAGGGCAGTTGAGGCAGGTAAGTTCATATTTTTTAATTATCGTTAGGACGCTACAGATTAGATCGTTACCAGACCGCGTACACCTTCGGCTTCCATATTTTCTCCGCGACCTTGCTGCACGATTTCACCCCTGGACATCACCAAATATTGATCGGCCAGTTCAGCGGCGAAATCGTAAAACTGCTCCACCAGCAAAATCGCCATGTCGCCGCGGGCCGCGAGTTTCTTGATCACCGCGCCAATCTCCTTGATCACCGACGGCTGGATGCCTTCGGTGGGCTCGTCGAGAATCAGCAACCGTGGGCGGCTGGCCAAGGCCCTGCCGATAGCCAGCTGCTGCTGTTGCCCGCCGGACAAGTCGCCGCCGCGCCGCTGTTTCATTTGCAGCAGCACCGGGAACAGCTCGTAGATGAACGCCGGGACTTCCTTGGCTTCGCTGCCGGGAAAACGCGACAGCCCCATCAACAAGTTTTCTTCCACGGTCAGCCGGCCGAAGATTTCACGGCCCTGCGGCACGTAGGCGATGCCGGCATGCACGCGTTGGTGCGGCTTGAAGGAGGTGATCGGTTTGCCTTCCCAATTCACCGCACCTTCCTTGGCTGGCAGCAGACCCATCAGGCACTTGAGCAGCGTGGTCTTGCCCACCCCGTTGCGGCCGAGCAGGCAAGTCACTTCACCCACCTTCACCTCAAACGTCAGGCCCCGCAGGATGTGACTACCGCCGTAATACTGGTGCAGCTTGTCGACTTGCAGCATTTCTGAATTCCTTCTGTTTCACACAGAACCCTGTGGGAGCGAGCTTGCTCGCGATAGCGCCGGTACATTCAATATTGATGTCGACTGATACACCGCTATCGCGAGCAAGCTCGCTCCCACATAAAGCAATCCCACCGAATCAGCGACCGAGATAAACCTCGATGACGCGTTCGTTCTCCTGCACCTGTTCCAGCGACCCTTCGGCCAGCACGCTGCCCTGGTGCAACACGGTGACGTGGTCGGCAATCGAGCCGACGAAACCCATGTCGTGCTCCACCACCATCAGCGAATGCTTGCCGGCCAGGCTTTTGAACAGCTCGGCGGTGAATTCGGTTTCGGCGTCGGTCATGCCCGCCACCGGTTCGTCGAGCAGCAGCAGTTGCGGGTCTTGCATCAGCAGCATGCCGATTTCCAGAAACTGCTTCTGACCATGGGACAACAAACCCGCCGGACGATTGACCGACGTGGTCAGGCGAATGGTTTCCAGCACGTCAGTGATGCGATCTTTCTGTTCGCCACTCAGGCGCGCGCGCAGGCTGGCCCACACCGACTTGTCGGTTTTCTGCGCCAGCTCCAGGTTCTCGAACACGCTCAAAGCCTCGAACACCGTTGGCTTCTGAAACTTGCGCCCGATGCCGGCCTGGGCGATCTGCACTTCGCTCATCTGCGTCAGGTCCAGGGTTTCGCCAAACCAGGCCTTGCCGTGACTCGGGCGGGTCTTGCCGGTGATCACGTCCATCAGCGTGGTCTTGCCCGCGCCGTTGGGGCCGATGATGCAGCGCAGTTCGCCGACGCCGATGTACAGGTTCAGCGCGTTCAGCGCTTTAAAACCGTCGAAGCTGACGCTGATGTCTTCCAGGGTCAGGATCGTGCCGTGGCGGGTATCGAGGCCCGGACCGACGCGTTGGCCAAGACCAATGGAATCGCGGCTGGTGCCGGCATCCTTATTCGGTTCCACAGGAAAAAAAGCAGGTTTGAGCATGAATTCCGCCGTCGGTGTGATTCTCATTGTTCGCCCCTTTTCTTCAGCAGACCGATCACGCCTTTAGGCAGATACATGGTCACGACGATGAACAGGGCGCCGAGGAAAAACAGCCAGTATTCCGGGAACGCCACGGTGAACCAGCTCTTCATACCGTTGACCACGCCGGCGCCCAGCAGCGGGCCGATCAAGGTTCCGCGACCACCCAAAGCGACCCACACCGCCGCTTCGATGGAGTTGGTCGGCGACATTTCACTCGGGTTGATGATCCCGACCTGCGGCACGTACAGCGCCCCGGCCAGTCCACACAACACCGCGCTCACCACCCACACAAACAGCTTGAAACCGCGCGGGTCGTAGCCGCAGAACATCAGGCGGTTTTCCGCATCGCGCAGCGCCGTCAGCACCCGGCCGAACTTGCTCTGCGCCAGGCGCCAGCCGATGAACAAACTGGCGACCAGCAACACCACCGTGGCAAAAAACAACACGGCGCGGGTGCCCGGTTCAGTAATGCCGAAACCGAGAATGGTGCGGAAATTGGTGAAGCCGTTGTTGCCGCCAAACCCCGTTTCGTTGCGGAAGAACAACAGCATCCCGGCGAAGGTCAGGGCTTGGGTCATGATCGAGAAATACACGCCCTTGATCCGCGAGCGGAAGGCGAAGAAGCCGAACACCAACGCCAGCAACCCCGGGGCCAACACCACCAGGCACATCGCCCAGAGGAAGCTGCTGGTGCCGGTCCAGTACCACGGCAATTCAGTCCACGACAGGAACGTCATGAACGCCGGCAAGCCATCGCCCGAGGCCTGGCGCATCAGGTACATGCCCATCGCGTAACCGCCGAGGGCGAAGAACAGGCCGTGGCCGAGGGACAGCAGTCCGGCGTATCCCCAGACCAGATCGAGTGCGAGGGCGACGATGGCGTAGCAGAGGATTTTGCCCACCAGCGTCAGCGTGTAAGCCGACACGTGAAATGCACTGTCCGCCGGCAACAACGACAGCAGTGGCAATGCCAGCAACAGAACGAGGACGACCGCACCGACGGCAATCGTGGCGGTGGGGCCGGCCTTTTGTGTGGCAGTAACGAGCAGGGGCTGGTTCATCAGTCGATCACCCGTCCTTTCAGTGCGAAGAGGCCTTGCGGACGCTTCTGGATGAACAAAATGATCAGCGCGAGGATGAGGATTTTGCCGAGTACGGCGCCGATTTGCGGTTCGAGAATCTTGTTGGCAATCCCCAGGCCGAACGCGGCCAATACGCTACCGGCCAACTGACCGACACCGCCGAGCACCACCACCAGGAACGAGTCGATGATGTAGCTCTGGCCGAGGTCCGGGCCGACGTTGCCGATCTGGCTGAGGGCCACGCCACCAAGGCCTGCAATGCCCGAGCCGAGGCCGAAGGCGAGCATGTCCACGCGCCCGGTGGGTACGCCGCAGCACGCGGCCATGTTGCGATTCTGGGTGACGGCGCGCACGTTCAGGCCCAGTCGTGTCTTGTTCAACAACAGCCAGGTCAGCACCACCACAAACAGCGCGAAGGCGATGATGACGATGCGGTTGTACGGCAGCACCAGATTCGGCAGCACTTGAATCCCGCCCGACAACCACGCCGGGTTGGCCACTTCAACGTTCTGCGCACCGAACACCAGGCGCACCAGTTGAATCAACATCAGGCTGATGCCCCACGTGGCGAGTAGCGTTTCCAATGGGCGGCCGTAGAGGTGACGAATCACCGTACGCTCCAGCGCCATGCCGATGGCGGCGGTGACGAAAAACGCCACCGGCAAGGCAATCAGCGGGTAGAACTCGATGGCCTGCGGAGCGAAGCGCTGGAACAGCATCTGCACGACGTACGTCGAGTACGCACCGAGCATCAGCATCTCGCCGTGCGCCATGTTGATCACGCCGAGCAGGCCGAAGGTGATCGCCAGGCCCAGGGCGGCGAGCAGCAAAATCGAACCGAGGGACATGCCGCTGAACGCCTGACCGAGCATCTCGCCGATCAGCAGTTTGCGTTTGACTTGGGCCAGGCTGGTTTCGGCGGCGGTGCGCACCGTGGCGTCGGCTTCGACACCCGGTTCCAGCAGGCTTTCGAGGCGAGTGCGGGCCAACGGGTCGCCGGTTTCACCCAGCAGCCGAATGGCGGCGAGGCGTACAGCCGGGTCGGTGTCGACCAGTTGAAGGTTGGCCAGCGCCAGGCTGAGTGCGGCATGGACGCTTTCGTCCTTTTCGCCGGCCAGTTGCTGATCGAGGAATTTCAGCTGCGCGGGTTTGGCGCTTTTCTGCAATTGCTGCGCGGCGGCCAGACGGGTTTTGGCGTCGGCGGCGAGCAATTGGTGGCTGGCCAGTGCGGTGTCGATCAGACCCCGCAGGCGGTTATTCAGGCGCAGGGTTTTGGCTTGGCCGTCGACGGTCAACTCACCTTGTTGCAGGGCGTTGATCAGTTCGACACGGGCCGAATCGGGCTGCGCGGCCCAGGCTTCCAGCAGTTTGGCTTGCTGCACGGGGTTGGCGGCGACGAAGTCTTCGGCGTCGCTGGCGTGGGAAACCATCGGCAACAGCAAAAAAGTTATGGTGAGAAGCAGGCGATAAAGGGACATAGCTACGTCCTGAAAGGCGACGATGGACCCTGTAGGAGCCGAGATTGCTCGCGATGGCGGTGTGTCTGACGTACCGCAATCGCGAGCAAGCTCGGCTCCTACAGGGTTAGGGCTTATTCCCGGGAATCAGTTGCTCTTCATCGCGTAGTCAGGCTTTTTGTCGTTGCCATCGATAAACGGGCTCCACGGCTGGGCGCGGATCGGCCCTTCGGTCTGCCACACCACGTTGAACTGACCGTCGGCCTGTATCTCGCCGATCATCACCGGTTTGTGCAGGTGGTGATTGGTCTTGTCCATGGTCAGGGTGTAGCCGGACGGCGCGGCAAAAGTCTGGCCGGCGAGGGCTTCGCGGACTTTGTCGACGTCGGTGGACTTGGCTTTCTCAGCCGCTTGCGCCCACATATGAATGCCGACGTAGGTGGCTTCCATCGGGTCGTTGGTCACCGCTTTGTCGGCGCCCGGCAGGTTGTGCTCTTGGCGTAGGCTTTCCAGTCGGCGACGAATTTTTTGTTCTGCGGGTTCTCGACGGACTCGAAGTAGTTCCACGCCGCGAGGTTGCCCACCAACGGCTTGGTGTCGATGCCGCGCAGTTCTTCTTCACCCACCGAGAACGCCACGACCGGCACGTCGGTGGCTTTCAGGCCCTGGTTGGCCAGCTCTTTATAGAACGGCACGTTGGAGTCGCCGTTGACGGTCGAGATGACGGCAGTCTTGCCACCGGCCGAGGAATTTTTTGATGTTGGCAACGATGGTCTGGTAATCGGCGTGGCCGAACGGGGTGTAGACCTCTTCGATGTCCTTGTCGGCCACACCTTTGGAGTGCAGGAACGAACGCAGGATTTTGTTGGTGGTGCGCGGGTAGACGTAGTCAGTGCCCAGCAAGAAGTAGCGCTTGGCGCTGCCGCCTTCTTCGCTCATCAGGTATTCAACGGCGGGGATCGCCTGCTGGTTCGGTGCGGCGCCGGTGTAGAACACGTTCGGCGACATCTCTTCGCCTTCGTATTGCACCGGGTAGAACAGCAAGCCGTTGAGTTCTTCGAACACCGGCAATACCGATTTACGCGACACGGAAGTCCAGCAACCAAACACCACGGCCACTTTGTCCTGGGTCAGCAACTGCCGGCCCTTTTCGGCAAACAGCGGCCAGTTCGACGCCGGGTCCACGACCACGGGCTCCAGCATCTTGCCGTTCACGCCGCCCTTGGCGTTGATCTCGTCGATGGTCATCAACGCCATGTCTTTGAGCGATGTTTCAGAGATCGCCATGGTGCCGGACAACGAATGCAGAATACCGACCTTGATGGTCTCGGCGGCCTGGACGGTCCAGGTCATGCCCATCGCGGCAATGGATGCCGAGAGTGTGAAAGCCTTGATCAAGCTACGACGCTTCATTGTGCGATCTCCATGAACTTATGAATTTTCTTGGTGGGCAGATGCGGACTACTGAAGGGTGTTTTGCAAGGGCTGTGCCCGGTCGGCGAAAGGCAGGGAATGTCGGTTTAGAGCGGTCGCGCGTGGTGACGGCGCACCACGAAGGGACGAGGGCGGGGCGGTGGTGCGAGGGTATGCGTCATTGTGGTGCTGCCGCTTGGCGGCAGCGGTGATGCAGAAGGGCTCAGTTAGGGCCGGGATATTAGTTGACGTACTGGATGGTGAAGTCGGGATATGAATCGACGATCTGTATTTTGTAATCAGGGTAGCTATCGACGATTTCCCACTCACCCGGCGAGTTCGCGTAAGAGTTGACGGTCTGCACCTCCAGATCAGGATAGGAGTTCACCACCTGCACTTTGTAGTCCGGGTAGCTGTCGACGAATTGGATCTTGCCGTAAATATTCGAGACATCGACGGTAGTGCCGGCTAATGCAGCGTTGGAGCCGAATACCAGTAATGATAGGAAAACAGTTTTCAACATGAGGCTCATCCTGAGAGTCGTGAGACAGGCAGTGTAGGGAATGTTGGGCCCGGGTGGGAACGAGTATATTCAACATCGCGGTGATTTTGATTTGTGTCGGACGCGGGATCTGTGGGCGACGATCAACCCCTGTGGGAGCGAGCAAGCTCGCTCCCACATTTTTTTGTGCGGTGTATCAGGTGGGGACGACGTTATCCACCGCGCGGTTCACGGCCAGTTCCGCGAGCATGATGATCTGCTGGATCGCCATCGCCTTGTGGCGTTGCGGGCCGATCAGGTCGGTGGCGAAATCGCTGGCCATGACGCTGGCGGATGCCAGGGATTCACAGGCGTTGACCAACAGGCTTTCGGTGTCGTTGTTCGGGGCGATCATGAACATGGTGCTGGGGCGGCGGGGTTTTTCGGTGTAGTGCGCCGGGGGATCGAGGTAGTAGTCGAGGGCGCGCTTGATGGCGTCGCGGTCCCTGAGCAGATCTTCGTCGCGAGATGTTTCGGGATCGGAGATGGTGGTGTCGATGGGTGGATCTGGAACAATCTTCTTATTCATGGCAATGATTCCCTTGAAGCAATTGGAGCCATCACTTGTCGTTTCTCACGCGACGAAGGGGTGGCAGCTATGTGCGGAGTGAGAAACCGGTAGGAATCAACCCGGCCGAACCGAAGTCCGCCCGCACACAGCCGCCATAGTCATTGCCGGCAGCGGATAAGCTGGCGGCAATTATGGTGGAGCTAGCGTTAGATTGAAACCTGGCCGGGTTCTCACACCCGATCACTGAGTCTTCAGTGACAGCCCCAGACTAGACAGCTCACGTCCGACGAACAACCTGAAAAACCCGTGGGAAACGTCTGGTATTTTTGCATTCGAATAAACACACATAAACAAGCCCGGAACTACAAATCCCCTGCGGGAAGGGGCTTGTGTGTATTGGCATGGACTTGACCACCCATTTGCTTTGCCCCTGACCGGTCAATTGCATCCGTGCTGACCAATTGTTTGTATTCGACTTGACCAGCACACGCCGTAGTGACGACCGGCAGAGAACGCCCCATTGCTGCCCTCCGCTAAGGGCAGCCAGGGACTGTGGATTCAGCAGGTCGATGCAACACAACTAAATGCTGTGTAAGTAGAAGGCGTGTTGCAGATGAAAGAGACCTCGGATCTATTACACCGAAAGCCAGAAAAAACTGATGTGGGATCACTGGCAGTAAGGCGACTGCTCTCCAGCAGATCGCCCAACTATTTGATCGAAACCATTCATCGATACAGCGCATCTTGGCGCAAACAGGGGGTGTCAGTTCAACTAAGCCCCTCCGGTACGCAGGACATGCTGGTTAGCGACTGAGCTTGGTAATTTTTGAACCCTGCAATCCCAGCCCGGCCATTAAGCCCTTTTGATCAAAGATGAACGCATAGACATCGGACTGAGCCGTTGAGGTAGTCATCGACTTGGCCATGCCTGAATCTACGACCACGATGCTTGGGCCCACGCCGACCTCAAATCCATTAACATTTTTCAGATCGTTCATCGCTGAATAGGTCATGAAGAACATCACGTAACCAAACCTCTGCACGCCCGCCTGAAGGCCGTATGAGGCTGCTGTGGTGGCGTAGTATCCCGTGACTTTTCCGTTCTCGATCAATTCGCCTTCGCCATGATGTGCGCCGGCGATGAGGCCCGCTTTCAGCACATCAGGGAAAACGAGGATACCCTTGGCTCGCTGCGCGAGGGCGCGCGCTTGCGGCGTTTTGGTATACAAACTCTGTAACGCCGCCTTCGCGTCGCGGTCCATTTCCGCGTTAGCAGCCTTCGCACTAGAGGCGGAAGTTGATTGATTCATTTGGCAGCCCGCAGCGATCGCGAAGATTGAAATCATTGCGATCATTCGAAGGTATTTGGTCATGAGCAATACTCCGTTTCTGTACCTGCCGTTGAGGAACCTGCGTGGCGACAGCCGTTGCGGCTCAAAGACCGACGGGGTCGACCTTTCACTTAGACTGTAATCCTATTAAGCGGTTGGTCAAATGCTATGCGAATTGATAACAGGGACATCCGGTGGACTGATGGCTTTTTATTGCTTGATGCAAAAAACACCGGTAAACGAAACTGAGGTGCCGGTGGTTTTCAGCGCTGTAAACAGCTGTCGCCCCATGCCGGGATGACTCCGATGGCACTCGGACAGCGCGGGTTGAGCCGGTGACGAGGCCAACACCAAACAACATTCAAACCCGCAAACCGACGAGACCCGCCTTAGTGGCGTTGTGGTCAATGGCGAACTAGGCTCAGCCAGCAGTCATGTGAATAGGGCGTTGTTTCACATCAACGTCGAGCCAGGAGTGGGATGTATGAAAGCCAGCACGCGTGTTTTCTGCCTGATGTTCTCCGTGGCCCTGGCATCCGTGGCCCATGCAGAGGATCCGCCCGCGACGCCGAGCAACCCGCTAATCAACACGCGTGTTGTCGACAAGCTCATTGATATGGGCAATTACCTGCGCAGTTTGCCGAAGTTTCAGGTGGACGCCGAAGTGACGCGGGACTCGGTTCTTGAGTCTGGGCAGAAGATCAAAACCCAATCCACCAATACGCTGAAAGTCCTCGACCACAATCGGTTTTACGCTAAGGCAGACGGCGACGTGCGCAACCGGGAGCTGTTCTACAACGGCAAGCAGCTGACCCAATACGCCCCGTTCCTCAAGTACTACACAACAGTAGACGCGCCGCCAACACTGTCCGAAGCCCTGCACCTGTTCGAGGAACATTACGGTATTCAAGTGCCCATGGAGGACCTGTTCCTGTTCGGCAGCGATCAGTCGCAAATTGATGCACTCAAGGAAGCGGCCTACGTTGGGCCTTCGACGATCGACGGCAAGCTGTGTGACCATTTGGCGTTCAGGCAGGAGGGCGTCGACTGGCAGCTGTGGATCACTCGTTCGCAAACACCGCTACCGTGCAAGCTGGTGATTACCACCACCGATGCACCCAGTTTTCCGGAATACAGCGCGGTATATCGCTGGAATCTGAAACCGCAGTTGAAGGAGTCAATGTTCACCTTCAAACCGGGTAAAGGCGATGCAGCTATTCCGTTGAAAAAAGTGGCTGAGCAGGGAGGGCAATGACATGAAACGCACATTGGCGTGGAACCTGTTGTTTGCGTTCGCAACCGCATCGGTACTCACCGTCGGTGCAATCCCCATGGCCGATGCCAGACCACAACGTGCTCAAGGGCAGGCCAAGACTTCGGTGAACCGGCCACCGCCAGCCAACGCGCAAAGGGCTCAACGGGTCAATCCGCCACAGCAACGCGCGAACACTGCCAAACCGAGTAATCGCGCCAACGCAGGGGACAAAGCCAATACGGGTCAACGCGCCAATGCGGGGAATAACGTCAAGGCCGAGAACCGTGCCAATGCGGGGAATAACGTCAACGCCGAGAACCGCGGCGATACGGCGAACAACCTCAATGCGACCAACCGTACTGGCAATAATGTGAATGCCGGCAACCGCACCGCTGCCGGGAACAACGTGGGCAACCGGGCCAACGTCAACAATGGCAACGTCAACCGCAACGTCAACAATGGCAACATCAACCGTAACGTCAACGTCAATGCGGATGGTTACGGCCACTATGACGACGATGATGACTTCGATAATCCGCTCGCGGCGGCATTAGTGGTAGGCGCTACGGTAGCGGTCACCGCAGCGGCTATCGGGTCAATCATGGAGCCTGACGAAATGCCCAACGATTGCTCGCAGGTCATGCGCAACAACACGACGTATTTACAGTGCGGGTCGACCTGGTATCAGCCACAGTATCAAGGGAGCAACGTGAACTACGTTGTGGTTCCAGCGCCCTGAAGCAAAGCGCGGGCCGTTGGGGTACTGGTTGTCGAGGAAGTTCTTGAGTGTCATCCGCTCGGCGAGCATCGCATCGGCCTTGCCTTTGGCCGCCAGCTTGAGGCCTGCGGTGGTGGAGTCGACGGTGATCAAGGTGGCGACCACGCCCAGCAGTCGCATCTGCTGTCGGATCCACTCCTCGGTCACGCCTCCCGCTACGGAGTCATACGTCTGGTTGGCCAGTCCCCGATTGATGTGCCGTCGTCTTCGCGAGCAGGCTCGCTCCCACAGAGTTCAGTGGTGTTCTTTTGAACGTCAACGGCGGCGCATCAGACCGATGAAGAACAACCCGCCAATCGCCGCCGTGGCCACGCCGATGGGCAAGTCCTCGGGGGCGATCAGGGTGCGGGCGGCGACGTCGACCCAGACCAGAAACACGCTGCCGAGCAACACGCACACCGGCAACAATCGCCGGTGTTCGGCCCCGACCAGGCGCCGCGCAATGTGCGGCACCATCAGCCCGACAAAGCCGATGGACCCGCTGATCGACACCAGCACCCCGGTCATCAGTGATGCAATCAAAAACACCCGCAACCGCACGGTGCGCGCATTGAGCCCCAGGGTCACCGCCGTCTGTTCGCCCGCCATCAACGCATTCAACGGTCGGGCCATGCCCAACAGCAATACCAGCCCCAGCAACACACTGGCCGCCGGCACCGCCAGTAATTCCCAACGCGCCAGCCCGAGCCCGCCGAGCATCCAGAACATCACCGCGGAACTGGCACGGTGATCGCCCAGAAACAGCAGCAAGTTGGCGATCGCCATCATCACGAACGACACCGCCACACCGCACAGCAGCAACCGGTCACTGTCCAGTCGCCCATTGCGGTTGGCGATCATCAGTACCAGCAACATGCTCACCAGCGCGCCGATAAACGCGGCCATCGGTAAGGTCAGCAGGCCGACGATTTCACCGACATGCAGCACCACAATCACCGCGCCGAGGGTGGCACCCGAGGTCACGCCGAGCAGGTGCGGGTCGGCCAGTGGATTGCGCGTCACCGCTTGCAACACCGCGCCAATCAACGCCAACCCAGCGCCGACCAACGCACCGAGCAACATGCGCGGCACACGGATCAACCACACAATGTGCTCCTGCCCGGCGCTCCAGTTCACGTCGCCAACACCGAATGCCTTGTGCAGCAAAATCCGCCACACCACGTCCACCGGCACCCGCGCCGGGCCGAAGCCCAGCGACACCACGCACGACACCAGTAACAACGCGCCGAGGGCCAGCAGCAACAACGTGTAACGATGGTTGATCATTTGCCGTGGAAACCTTTGGCCAGGCTTGCGACCGCCAACACGTTGTCGATGCCCGGCGTCGCCTGCACGTAGGGAATGATGATGAAGCGCTGGTGCTTGATCGCGTCCACTGATTGCAGCGCTTGATTGTTGAGCAGGAATTGCACCTTCTGTTCGGCGGTGACTTCGCCGTAGTCGACGATCACGATCACCTGCGGATTGCGCTCGACCACGTTCTCCCAGTTGACCCGGGTCCAGCTCGCGTCGACGTCATCGAGAATGTTGC
Organism: Pseudomonas sp. S2_F03; assembly: GCF_054668335.1. Classification (NCBI taxonomy): domain Bacteria; kingdom Pseudomonadati; phylum Pseudomonadota; class Gammaproteobacteria; order Pseudomonadales; family Pseudomonadaceae; genus Pseudomonas; species Pseudomonas sp. S2_F03. Next base: position 3,654,661 of record NZ_CP162759.1, read on the forward strand.
GCCCGCCCGCCGCATCGATCAGCGCTTGCGGCATGCCGAGGCGGCCGGAGGTCATGGCGCGGTCTTCACCGCTGTCGTAAAGGAACACGCGCGGTTTGTCCGCCGGCAGGTCCTGGCGCACCTCGTCGACTTGCGCCTGCATCTGCGCGATCAAGGCGTTGGCGCGGTCCTGCACGTCGAAGATTTTGCCGAGGTTGCGCAGGTCGTTGTAGGTGTCTTCCAGGCTGGCGGCGGGGCGCCTCATCACGAACGCGCAGGACTCGGTCAGTTCATAGACGTTGATGCCCAGCGGTTGCAGGGTTTGCGGCGTCAGGTCGCCGCCCACGCGCATGCCGTAATCCCAACCGGCGAAGAAGAAATCGACGTTGGCGTTGAGCAGGGTTTCCACCGACGGGTACTTGGCCGCCAGCTCTGGCAAGCCGTCGAGGATGCTCTGCATCTCGGGCGTCACCGACTTCCAGCCAGTCACGCCGCTGTAACCGGCCATGCTCGGCTTGAGGCCGAGGGCGAGCATCATCTGGGTCATGTTGATGTCGTGGCTGACCGCGTGTTTCGGCGCGTGCTGGAAGGTGACTTCGCGATTGCAGCTTTGAATCGTCAACGGGTAATGAGTGGCCTCGGCCAATGCCTGGGCGCTGCCCAGCAACAGGGCGGCGCACAGCAGGGAACGCAAAGTCATGGTTGGGTTATCCAGGTGATTCGTGGGTAGCCGTGCAGGGGGTGTTCATCGATCAAGGCGTCGACGCCGAAGACGTTGCGCAGCAATGCCTCGGTGAGCACTTCCCGGGGTGTGCCGCTGGCGACGATGCGGCCGTGATTGATCACGTACAACCGGTCACAGAAAGCGGCGGCCAGGTTGAGGTCGTGGATGCTCGCCAGGGTGCCGATTTGCAGGCGTTTGACCAGTTGCAGCAATTGGAGCTGATAGCGCGGGTCGAGGTGATTGGTCGGCTCGTCGAGGATCAGCAGTTGCGGTTGCTGGGCCAGGGCGCGGGCGAGGATCACGCGTTGTTTTTCGCCGCCGGAGAGGGTGGCGAAGGCGTGGTCTTCGAAGCCTTTTAGGCCTACCGATTCCAGCGCCTGGGTCACGAGGTTCCGGTCATCCAGGGTGTCGCCATCGAACAGGCCTTTGTGTGGCGTGCGGCCCATGGCGACAACTTCGTCGACGGTCAGGCCGAACGCGTCCGGGAATTCTTGCAGCACCACGGCGATGCGTTGCGCGCACCAGCGCGAGGACTGTTTCCAGACGTTTTGATGGTCGAGCCTGACCTCGCCGCTTTCGGGTTTGCTGAAGCGCCAGGCACACCGCAGCAGGCTGGTCTTGCCGCTGCCATTGGGGCCGATCAACCCGACGAACTCACCGGCGGCCACGTGCAAGGAGGCATCACGCAGCTGGAACTGGTGATGACAATGGCCGTGGCCCAAGGGTGTCCAGGCAAGGTGGGAGAGGTTCAGCGAGGTCATGCGTTTGCTCGGAGATATTGGGTTTTGCTGATGGCGCCATCGCGAGCAAGCTCGGCTCCTACAGGGTCACGCAGCGCCATCGCGATACGGGTTCATGCAATTCCTGTAGGAGCCGAGCTTGCTCGCGATGGGGTCTTAGGGTCTTAGGGTCAGAGCGTCATTTTGCGTTACACAGTAACACTAAAAATGACCGCAAGATAAGCGCGGGGAGTCTACAGACCTCTCTAATCCGCGCATCTCGCCTGTTTCATGATGAAGATGAGACCGATTCAGTTTGCTGGTTTGAGATTCATTCAATCGCCAAAGGTTATGCCGGACTGTCATTTGTGACAGTAGACCGTGGTCCTCGCGAGCGTTAGCGTTAAATCTCTTCATGGGCAGAGAGATACTGATCATGCCGATCTTCACCATCACAACATTGGCCTGTGTGCTGGTTCTATGGAGCGCTGCCGCGGCCACTGCCGGACAAGACTGCATCAGCGCCTGGAAGCAGAATCCTGTTAGCCAAAGCTGCAAGGAGTACTCAAATGCTACCTCGCCAGATCAGGTCGTGCCGATGGTCATCGACCTGCAGAATGGCCAGTGTCGAATGACCGTTACTTGCGAGAATCAGTACGGTGGTGGCGTACCCAATCTGTCCCGGGACATCGACATGGACGCATTGAGTAGTGTCCACAATTGCAACGGCTACCTTCAGGTTGATCCTTGCTGAGGCGGGTAACTTGAACGGGGCCAGAGCGAGCACCAGCCCCTGTTCCTCATGTTGCTTGCACGGTTCGGTATCCGTTCATTACTCAGACAACCGGGCCCGTTTCAGTTTGTCGAGTCAGGCGTGCCAGCAGCACCCGGTCCAGCGCCCAGACCACCACCATGGAAGCCCCCACCAGCGGGAACATCACGCCCAGTGCGAGCATGATGACCGTCGCGGTTTTCCACTTCGGCAGGTCGTGGCGCAGCGGTGGAACGCCGAACTTGCCTTGCGGACGGCGCTTCCACCAGATCACCACGCCGCTGACGGCGCTGAGCAGAATCATCAGGCAAATCAGCAGGACGATGATCTGGTTGACCACGCCGAACATCTTGCCTTCATGCAGCATCACGCCGATTTCGGTGGCGCGGGCGACGGTGCCGTACTGTTCGAAACGCACATCGGCGAGGACTTCACCGCTGTATTGATCGACATGCAGCGTGGCGTCGTTGCGCGGGTCGTCGGCGAACACGGCGATGGTGAACACGCCCGTCGCGGTTTTCGGGAAGGTGATGCTGTAACCCGGCTCGACGTTGCGTTGCTCGGCGATGTCCTGCACGTCTTGCAGGCTGATGGTCGGTGCGGCGGGGCCGGCTTGCGTGCCGCCGTGGGCCATGTGTTGGGCGTGGTCGCCAGACATCGGCATCGGCGTGTTTTCCATCGCCCACGGCACGGTCTGGCGCGTGGCGGTGTTGAGGCTGCGGGCCTGTTCATCGGATTTGGGCACGTTGTCCCACATGGCGGCCGGGAACACGTTCCAGACGCCTGCGTATTTCTCTCCCCAGAAACCGGTCCAGGTCATGCCGCTGAGCAACATCACCAACAGCAACGACGCGCCCCAGAAACCGGTCACGGCGTGCAGGTCACGCCACAGCACACGTCCGCGACTGCTCAGGCGCGGCCACAAAATGCCCGCTGCCTGGCCGCGCGGCCACCACAGGAACACACCGGACACCACCAGCACGATGCCCCAACCGGCGGCCATTTCGATCAGTCGATCACCGACGGTGCCGATCATCAGCTCGCCGTGAATCGCCCGTGCAATGGCTTGCAGGTTCTTCTTGGCGTCTTGCTCACCGAGGATGTCGCCGTGGTACGGATCAATGAACACGTTCAATTCGGTGCCGCCGTTGATCACGACGAACTGAGCGCTGCGTTCGGCGTTGACCGGCGGCAGGTACTGTTTGATCGTTGCCTGTGGATAAGCCTCTTTCACGCGCTTGAGCAGGTCATCGGCGGACACGGTGTGGTGGCCGGCCGGGACGTTCATCAGGCTGCCGTACATCAACGGATCGAGTTGCGGTTTGAACAGGTAGAGAGTGCCGGTCAGGGCCAGCATCACCATAAAAGGCGCCACGAACAGACCGGCATAGAAATGCCAGCGCCAGGCCAGGTTGTAGAAATTCACTTTGGGCTGTTTCATCACGTGTGCTCCGCTTTGGCTTGGGTCTTTTAGTTGTTTTGTTTGCGGTTGCTTCGCAACCGATCGCGGGCAAGCCCGCTCCCACATGGACGGTGGTGTTCCTGTGGGAGCGAGCTTGCTCGCGATGCTTTTAGAAGCTCATGTCCACCTTGGTCCAGAGCGTTCGCCCCGGTTCTTTAATGGCTTGCGGGTCATTGGCCGGGTAGCCAAAACCGGCGTTGCCGGCCAGGTTCAAATGCTCGGCGTACGCCTTGCCGAACAGGTTGTCGACGCCCGTGCTGACCTTCCAGTTCTGGTTGATCCGGTAGGCACCGTTGAGCGAGAACACGCCAAAACCCGGGGTCTTGCCGAAGTCCTTGCCGACCACATTGCCCTTGTTCAGGTCGATGCGGTTTTGCGCCGCGACCACGCGCCACAAGGCCCCGGCGCTCCAGTTGTCTTCGCTGTAGGTCAGGCCGAAACGCGCATCCAGTGGCGGCATTTGCGGCAGCGCGTTGCCGTCGCTGCTGTTCTTGCCCCAGGCGTAGGCCAGGGTGGCGTCGGTTTTCCAGTTGGACGTCAGTTGATACGCCGCACCGAGCTCGCCGCCCATGATTCGCGCGTCGATGTTCTGTGCCTGAGAGGTGGTGCCCATCATGGTCGGGGTGTAGTTGAACAGGATGTAGTCGTGCACTTTGCCGATGTAACCCGAGGCCCAGGCTTCGAGGTCTTGGTTTTTGTATTGCAGGCCGAAGTCGATCTGCGTGGTTTTCTCGGGCTTGATCGAATCGAAGGCATTCACCGAGCCGGCGGGGCCGTTCTTGGGTGAAAAGAGTTCCCAGTAATCCGGGAAACGCTCGGTGTGGCCGAGGCCCGCATACAGGGTGGTCGGGCTGTTAGCCAGGTCATGTTCATAACGCACGAAGCCGCTGGGCAGGGTGTCGGCGCGGGTGTCGTCGGCAGTCGGGTTGGGGCGCGTCATCATCCCCGAGCCGATGGTTTGCCGGTAATCCTTGACCGTCGCGCGATCCAGGCGTGCGCCGGTAATCAGCCGGTCACGGTCGGCGGCGTACCAGGTCAGTTCGCCGAAGACGCCGTAGTTGTGGAAGTCGGCGTCCTCGGTGTATGGCAGGTTTTTGTAGGTGTCGATGCCCATGCTGCCGCGCTGGCGGTGTTCGCTGGTTTGCGCGTCGATGCCGCTGATCAACTGAATGTCGGCCCAGCGCCAGGTGCCTTGATTCGTGCGCCGAGGGTTCGGCGGTCCACGTTCGACGCCATCGGCCCGGACATCATCCCGGTGCCGGAGGGCGTGCGCAGGGTGTAGTTGTCCATCACGTGGTCGGCGTAGTTGTAGTAAATCTGCGCCTCGACCTTGTCCAGCACGTCGCCGATGTTCGACTTCTCGAAACGCAGGCCCAGGCTTTCGCGCTTGAACTGCGAACCGTCCATGCCGCGCCCGGCGTAACGCGCTTCACCGTCGCCTTTGCCGGCGGTCAATTCCAGCAGGGTGTCGGCGTCCGGGGTCCAGCCGAGCACGACGTCACCGTTCCACTTGTCGTAGCGCGACGGCACGGTGTCGTTGTTGCCGTCGCGGTAGTCGTCGGAATGCGCGGTGTTGCCGATCACCCGCACGTACCCCAGCGAGCCACCGGCAGCGGCGTCCACCACTTTGTCGAAACGACCGTTGGAACCGCCCAATACGCTGGCGTTCACCCGCGAGCCGAGTTCGCCGAAGCTTTCCGGTTCACGGTCGAACAGGATGGTCCCGGCCGAAGCACCCGGGCCCCAGAGCACGGTTTGCGGGCCTTTGATGACGGTGAGTTTGTCGTAGGTTTCCGGCGAAAGGTAGGAGGTGGGGGCATCCATCCGGCCGGGGCAGGCGCCGAGTAACTGGCCGCCGTTGGTGAGGATGTTCATCCGCGAGCCGAACATGCCGCGCAGCACCGGGTCGCCATTGGTGCCGCCGTTGCGCACGAGGGCGAAGCCGGGGATGGTTTTCAGGTAGTCGGCACCGTCGCTGGCCGGCACGGGTTGGCGCGGGTCCTTAGGGTTGGTGACGATGGTCAGCGGTGAACTCGGGGCGATCGCGGTGATCACCGTCGGGCTCAGTTCTTCAGCGTGGCCGGCGTGTTCATTAGCCATCGCCATCGGGGTCAATAAGGCGCCACACAGCAATGCGGTGGCGTGCCTGAAACGAACACTGGATTCGTTCAGGGCGAAAGTTGCTTGGGCAGCGCTCAAGCGTGAGTCAGCAGAAAACCTGGACATGACAATTTCCATCGAACAGTCGTAAACGACACGGCCGGCAGCCTTTGGCTGTCTTCTAAACCGTGTGAAATCAGCGGTGGGTGTTTACGCGACGACGGGTGGGGCGCGGGTTCGGGCGCCGGGGAAGACGGTTTGCCGGGCGTGGCCCAGGCGGGTGGACGGGGTGGTGAACGTGGGGGCTGGCGGGGTATCGAAGGCGGTAAACGAAACACCGCCGGTCAGCGCCGGGCAATTGAACAGCAGGCTGCAATAGCCGCATTTTTCCCAGATCGCGTGGTGCGACGTGGTAGGCGGGCAATGCTCGGCAGTGGGTTGCGCGCCGTGGTCGGCGTGCTCCATTGCCGACATATCCATGTCCATGCTCATGTCCATCGACATGTTCATGGTCATTGAAGAGGCGCGTTGATCCATCGGCATCGACTGAGAAATCAGCGGTCCGATAAAGATCATCAGCATGGCGAACAGGCTGATCCAGCTGCCGCGCGTCAGGCTCAAGGACTGACGACGTGACGCGGATGACCTGGCGCTAAGCGGGCGCATGGGCGTGTTCAGCTCAGTCGATTACTGGGCGTGGGCGTGCATCTGCGTATCTTCCTGTGGCTTCTTCTGCACCGCGACTTCGACGGTCACGTCACCGGCTTTTTCGAAGTGCATTGTCAGCGGGAAGTGTTTGCCATCGCTCAGCAGGCTGCGGTCTTTCAGGTTTACCAGCATCACGTGATAGGCCATCGGCGCAAACGTGACGTTGCCGCCGGCAGGGATGTCGACGCTCGGCACCTGCTGCATTTTCATCAGATCCTTTTGCATGATGTGTTCATGCAACTGGGCTTCGCCGGCAATGGGCGAGTCAACGCTGAGCAGTCGGTCAGCCGTTTTGCCTTTGTTGTCGATCACAAAATACGCAGCAACGGTCGGCGCGTTGGGCGGCAATTCTTGCGACCACGGATGAGCGATTTCCAGTTCGCCGACTTTATATTCGTGGGCATTGGCAAAGCAGGCAGGCAGCAGCAACGCGGCCAGAACGATGAGTTTGTTCAACATGGCAGTTCTCCAGAGCGATTCAAAACGCAGGTCAATTGCGAGAAGGAATCACACCAGAGGGGAAGCGCGGGGGTTGAGGCTGGGCCATTGCTGGCGCGGTGTAGGGGTATCGAGTGTGGTGGCGGGCAAGCTTCGATTGGATTCGAACTGTGCGAAGTGACAACTGTGGTTCGTGCCCCGGCAACGCCACCAGTGGCGCGGAACCCGAACAACACCAGCAATGCTGCATGTTGGAATGATCGTCGCTCTGCGGCGCTTTCTGCTCCAGCGTGCCCATGGAAATCGCCACCATTTTGGTGCCGCTGGACGTGCAGAAACTGCCCACAACAACTGCTCGGCCGGCGATTTCGCCGTTTGTGCCATCGCGTTGCTCATCAGCATGGCGAGCATGTTGAACAGCACTGCGAAGCAGGCGATCCAGGCAATTGCAAGCCGATGTCGGGACATGGGACAAATCCGGTTGAGTGGAAGATCAAGCGCGGCTATTTAGCCCGATCAGGGCCGATAAGTAAAAAAGCGGCGTGCGGTGTGGTGTCGCAGTGCCATGCATCTATAAATTTATGACAGTCGCGAATTTCAGATTGCCAGTGCCGTCCAGCGCCGATCACGCATTTTTTGTAGCAGCTGGCGAAGCCTGCGTCCGGCTGCGAAGCAGTCGTAAAATCAGGCACCTCGATTTTTCAGGTTAACCGTGGATGCAGGATTTACGACTGCTTCGCAGCCGGACGCAGGCTTCGCCAGCTGCTACGGGTTATGTGTTGATCTCAGCTGTCAGGGCAGCCAGCACGTCTGCCACCACCCCGAACTCCCGATCAACTCCTGGCAACACCGGTCGCTTCAAGACAATCACCGGCACCCCGCGCTCCCGTGCCACGTCCAGCTTCGGCTCGGTGGCGGTGCTGCCGCTGTTTTTGCTGATCAGCACATCGATCTGCCGACGTTCGAACAGCTCGCGTTCATCGCCAAGCAGAAACGGCCCGCGTGCGCCGATCACTTCGCAGCGCTCGTTGCCGGGGTAAACGTCCAGCGCACGCAAGGTCCAGAATTGCTCCGGCGGGATTTCGTGCAGGTGCTGCAAGGGTTCGCGGCCGAGGGTGAACAGGGGGCGGTGGAAGGGTTTCAGGGCGTCGATCAGTTCGGCCCAGTCGCCGACTTCGCGCCAGTCATCCCCGGCCTGAGGTTGCCAGGCCGGACGGCGCAGTGCCCAGCAGGCGATGCCGGTCAACTGCGCGGCAGTGGCGGCGTTCTGGCTGATTTGTGCGGCGTAGGGATGAGTGGCGTCCAGCAGCAGGTCAATGCCTTCATCGCGAATGAACTGCGCCAGACCCTCCGCGCCGCCGTAGCCGCCGACGCGCACCTGGCAGGTCAAATCGGTCGGCACGCGACCCACGCCGGCCAGGCTATAGAGGTGTTGCGATCCGAGGGTTCGAGCGATGGCCAGGGCTTCCGTCACGCCGCCGAGCAGCAAAATGCGCTTCATTGAAAAGCCCCCGCATGACCGACGATCCCGCCCTGGCGGTCGATGGCAAACACTTCGACCTGAACCTGCGCCGGCACCACGCTGCGAGCAAAATCCAGGGCGTGCTGGCACACCGCATCACCCAGCGCGATGCCTGCCGCGCTGGCCATGGCCAAGGCTTGCTGGCTGGTGTTGGCCTCGCGAATGGCCTGTTGCAACGCGTTATCGGCGCCAACCGCCGCTGCCCATTCCGCCAGTTGCGGCAGGTCGATGCTGGAGTGCCGGCTGTGCAAATCCATGTGCCCGGCCGCCAGTTTGCTGATCTTGCCGAAGCCGCCGCACAGGCTGAGTTTATCCACAGGCACTTTGCGCAGGTGTTTGAGCACGGCGCCCACGAAGTCGCCCATTTCGATCAGGGCGATTTCCGGCAGGTCGTAGACCCGGCGCATGGTGTCTTCGCTGGCGTTGCCGGTGCACGCGGCGATGTGCAGGTAACCATTGGTTTTGGCGACGTCGATGCCTTGGTGGATCGAGGCGATATACGCCGCACAGGAGAACGGCCGGACGATGCCGCTGGTACCGAGAATCGAAAGCCCGCCAAGAATCCCCAGTCGTGGGTTCATGGTTTTCAGCGCCAGGGCTTCGCCGTCCTCGACATTAACGGTGACCTCGAAACCGCCGCTGTAACCGAACTCTTCGGCCAACAACCTCAGGTGATCGCTGATCATTTTGCGTGGCACCGGGTTGATCGCCGGCTCGCCGACGCCGAGCACCAGCCCAGGCCGAGTCACCGTGCCGACGCCGCGACCGGCGTTGAAGCGTATGCCCGGCTCGGCGCTCAGACGCACTTGCGTAAACAGCAGGGCGCCGTGGGTCACGTCAGGGTCATCGCCGGCATCCTTGATCGTCCCGGCTTCGGCGCCGTCGTCCGTCAGGCGACAAAACTCCAGGCGCATCTGCACCTGCTTGCCCTTGGGCAAAACGATCTCTACCGCGTCAGCACTCATCCCGGCCAACAACAAGCGTGCGGCCGCCAGGCTGGTGGCGGTGGCGCAGCTGCCGGTGGTCAGGCCGCTGCGCAGCGGGGCGGGTTGCTCGGCGGTTTCGTCACGCATCGCAGGGCTTCGTCACGTCCAGCAAGGTAATCGGCAACGCCTGACGCCAGGTGTCGAACTCTCCCAACGGCTGGGCCTGAGCAATGTGGATGCGGGTCAATTCACCGCCGTGCTGTTCGCGCCAGGCCATCAGGGTCATTTCACTTTGCAGCGTCACGGCGTTGGCAATCAGTCGCCCACCGGGTTTGAGTTGTGCCCAGCAGGTGTCGAGCACGCCTTCGCGGGTGACACCGCCACCGATGAAAATCGCGTCCGGGCGTTCGAGCCCGGCCAGCGCCTGTGGCGCACTGCCACGGATCAGCTGCAAGCCGGGAACGCCAAGGGCGTCGCGGTTCAATTCGATCAACTGTTGGCGACCCGCATCGGCTTCGATCGCCAGTGCACGGCAACCGGGGTGCGCGCGCATCCACTCGATGCCAATCGAGCCGCTGCCCGCGCCGACATCCCACAGCAGTTCACCGGGCACCGGCGCCAGGCGCGCGAGGGTGATGGCGCGAATATCACGCTTGGTCAGTTGCCCATCGTGCTTGAACGCAGAGTCTGGCAGCCCGGCCAGACGCGAAAGGCGCGGAGTGTTCGGTTCGGCGATGCACTCGATGGCGATCAGGTTCAGATCGGCGACCGCCGGATCATTCCAGTCATTGGCAACGCCTTCGATGCGCCGTTCGGCCTCACCGCCCAGATGCTCCAGCACCGTGAGGCGGCTCAGACCGAAACCGCGTTCACGCAGTAACCGGGCAATAACGGCAGGGCTGTGGCCGTCGTTGCTCAAGACCAGCAGGCGCACGCCGCTGGACAGATGGGCGTTCAGTGCGGCGACCGGGCGGGCCACCACCGACAGCGTCACGACCTCTTGCAAGGGCCAGCCCATTCGCGCCGCCGCCAGCGAGCAGGAGGAGGGGGCGGGCAGAATCTGCATTTCAGCTGCCGGCACTTGCCGCGCCAGGCTGGCGCCGACGCCAAAGAACATCGGATCGCCGCTGGCCAGCACGCACACCGGCTCGCCTCGATGGGCCAACATCGGCTCCAGGGAAAAAGGACTCGGCCACAACTGCCGCTCGCCACGAATGCACACGGGCAACAAATCCAGTTGACGCTGACCGCCAATAATCCGCGAAGCACGCAGCAGCGCGTGCCGGGCATTTCTGCCCAGGCCTTTGAAGCCGTCTTCACCGATTCCCACTACTGTCAGCCAGGGTGACATCTGCAGCCCTCAAAATAGTTCGCAATCGGACAGTTCCGACGGGCAGGCTTTTCATGCCGCCTGACAAAGCAGGCATAATACCGCGCCTTCGCCCGCGAAGCGCCTTTCCCACAGAGCCAGTCGCCCCTTTGAACGAACGTCCGATGTCCACTGCCTTACGCCCCTCGGCTTGCCCGGGGTTGCTACGTATCGTTCAGGCATTGGATGGCGGTATCTGCCGGATCAAATTGAATGGCGGTTCGATCAGTGCCGATCAGGCTGAGGCGGTGGCTTGTGCAGCCGAGCGCTTTGCTGGCGGCGTGATCGAGGCGACCAACCGCGCCAACCTGCAAATTCGCGGGATCGGTACGCAGCACGGGGCGTTGATCGACAGCCTGATGGCGGCCGGGCTGGGCCCGAGCACTGTCGCTGGCGATGATGTGCGCAACCTGATGCTCAGCCCGAGCGCCGGGATCGATCAGCACATGTTGATCGACACACGTCCGTTGGCCGGGCAGATTCTCGCAACCCTGCAAAACCACGAACCCTTCCATGACCTCAGCGCCAAATTTGCCGTGCAACTCGATGGCGGCGAAGCCTTGGCCATGCTCGAACATCCGCATGACCTGTGGCTTTCTGCGGTCGAGTGGAACGGCGAACAGCGCTGGGCGTTTGGTCTGGCCGGTTGCCCGACAGACGTGCCCGTCAGTTCGGTGGCGCTGGATCAGGGCCATGCGCTGGTTGTTGCGGTGCTTGAAGTGTTTCTGGAACGGGCGCGCCCGGATCAGACGCGCATGCGTCATTTGCTCGCCGAATGTCCGCTCGACGAGTTTCTCGCGCATCTGGCCGAACGCGTTCCGCTGATGCCCGTCACCGAGTGGCAGCGTGACGCGAGTGCCGGCATCCTGCACATCGGCGCTCATCCGCAGCGTGACCCCGGGCAGGTGTAGTGTCGGCGCCGTACCGCCGCTGGGACGCCTCGACCCCGCCATGCTCCGGGGCGTCGCCCGACTGGCTCGGGAGAAGGGCGATGGCAGCGTGCGCTTTACCCCGTGGCAAAGCCTGTTGCTGCCCGCTGTCCAGCGCGTCGATGCGCCGTACGTTATCCACAGTCTTGAACAACTGGGCCTGCAATGCTCGGCCGATGATGCCTTGGCCCGACTGATTGCCTGCACCGGTTCGACCGGGTGCGGCAAAGGCCTGGCCGACACCAAGGGCGATGCCCGGCAACTGGCGGCGCTGCTGCAACGTCACGGGCATGCGTTGAACGTTCATCTGTCCGGTTGCACGCGTTCCTGCGCGGCGGCGCACCGGGCGCCGATCACCTTGCTGGCGGTTTCTGCCGGTCGCTACGACCTCTATTTTCGCGATGCAGCACAGCCCGGTTTCGGCGCGCTGCACGCCCGCAGTCTTACTATTGAAGCGGTCGCAGCCTTGCTCGACGACCGCTCACGGAGCCCCCTGGATGCTTGATTACATACGCGACGGTCAGGAGATCTATCGCAACTCCTTCGCGATCATTCGCGCCGAGGCCAACCTGGCACGAATCCCCGCCGACCTGGAGAAACTCGCGGTGCGCGTGATCCACGCCTGCGGCATGGTCGATGCCATCGACGGCTTGCAGTTTTCCGAAGGCGCGGGCAAGGCCGGGCGCGATGCGCTGGCGGCCGGTGCGCCGATTCTGTGCGACGCGCGGATGGTCAGCGAAGGCGTGACCCGCGCGCGCCTGCCAGCCAACAATCAGGTGATTTGCACACTGCGCGACGACAGCGTTCCAGAGCTTGCCCGCGAGTTGGGCAACACCCGCTCCGCCGCCGCGCTGGAACTGTGGCGCCCGCACCTGGAAGGCAGCGTCGTGGTCATCGGCAATGCGCCGACCGCGCTGTTCTATCTGCTGGAAATGCTCGACGCCGGCGCGCCAAAACCGGCCCTGATCCTCGGCTTCCCGGTGGGCTTCGTCGGCGCTGCCGAGTCCAAGGCCGCGCTCGCCGCCGACAGTCGCGGCGTGCCGTTTGTCATCATGCAAGGTCGCCTGGGTGGCAGTGCCATGGCCGCCGCCGCTGTTAATGCCCTCGCCACGGAGATCGAATGATGCAGCAACCTGGACGCTTGATTGGCCTGGGCGTCGGCCCCGGTGATCCGGAGCTGATTACCGTCAAAGCCCTGCGCCTGTTGCGCGAATCCCCGGTGGTGGCGTACTTCGTCGCCAAGGGCAAAAAGGGCAATGCCTTCGGCATCATCGAAGCGCATCTGCAAGACGCACAAACGCTGCTGCCGTTGGTGTACCCGGTAACCACCGAGGCATTGCCGGCACCGCTGTCCTATGAGCAAGTGATCAGCGATTTCTACGATGCGGCCGGCGAAGAACTCGCCGCGCATCTGGACGCGGGCCGTGACGTAGCGGTGATCTGCGAAGGTGATCCGTTCTTCTACGGCTCTTACATGTACCTGCACGATCGACTGGCCGAGCGCTATGAAGCCGAAGTCGTGCCGGGTGTCTGCTCGATGCTCGGCGGCGCTTCGGTGCTGGGCGCGCCGCTGGTGTACCGCAATCAGAGTTTGTCGGTGCTGTCCGGTGTGCTGCCTCACGACGACCTCAAGCGTCGGCTGGCCGATGCCGATGCGGCGGTGATCATGAAGCTGGGGCGCAATTTCCCCAAGGTTCGCCAGGTGCTCGAAGAACTCGGTCTGGCAGACCGCGCGCTGTACGTCGAACGCGCGACCATGGCCAATCAGAAAATAGTGCCGCTCAATGAGGTCGAGCCGATGTCCTCGCCGTACTTCTCGCTGATTATCGTGCCCGGCGAACGGTGGCAAGGCTGATGGCCCGTCCCGTTCCGGCGATTGTCATTCTGGGCAACGGCAGCCTTGCGACCGCGCGCAAGATTCAGCAGGTTTACCCCGGCGCATTGATCCACGGCCTGGCTGAACGGGTTGAAGGCGCAGACCGTGTCTATCACGAGTTCGGCGCAACCTTGCGTGAGTTCTATCAACAGGACACGCCGATCATCGCCCTGTGTGCGGCGGGCATTGTCATTCGCACGCTCGCACCGTTGTTGCTCGAAAAAGGCGCCGAGCCGCCGGTGCTGGCGGTGGCCGAAGACGGCAGCGCCGTGGTGCCGCTGCTCGGCGGGCTCGGTGGTGTGAACGTCATGGCCCGGGAGATCGCTGACGGTCTCGACGTTGCGGCAGCGATTACCACCAGCGGTGAATTGCGCTTTGGCACGTGCCTGCTCAATCCGCCAAGTGGTTACGCGCTGGGTGATCTGGAACTGGGTAAACGCTTTGTCTCGGATTTACTCGCCGGCCAGAGCGTGCGCATCGAAGGCGCGGCGCCATGGTTGGCGCAGGCGCAATTGCCCGAGGATCCGCAGGCGCAGTTGTCGATTCACGTCGGCAGTGCCGAGCGCCTGCCTGCGGCTAATGAATTGCTGATCTACCCGCGCAGCGTTCTGGTGGCGGTGAATGGCGATGTGGCGGAGCTGCCGAATGCGATTCGCGCGGCGCTGCATCAGGCGAACATCGCCGTGCAATCGCTGGCGTGCCTGGTGGCCAGCGAGCTGCACATGGCCAACCCGGCCTTGCGTGAAGCGGCGCTTGAACTGGGCGTGCCGCTGCGTTTTGCGACGTTCAGCGGCAGCATCGGCGAACTGGCCCGCCACACCGTGCCGGACGCTGCCGTCGTTTCGGCAGACTTGGGTCTTGCTATTGCAGTGGCCAGCCAACCGCTGGACCCCGCCCGGATCGGTCGTGCGCGCGGTCGTCTGGCGGTGATCGGCCTGGGCCCTGGCGCCGCCGAACTGATGGTGCCGGCGGTCAAGGCCGAACTGGCGCGTGCCAATGATGTGCTCGGTTATGAAACCTACGTGCGCATGGCCGGGCCGTTTCGCGACGATCAGGTGCTGCACTGCACCGATAACCGTGAGGAAATGCAGCGCGCTCGCCATGCGTTTGAACTGGCAGCCCAGGGGCGTTCGGTGGTGGTCGTCTCGTCCGGCGATCCCGGCGTGTTCGCCATGGCGGCCGCGGTGCTCGAAGCGCTACACGAATCGAATGAGCCCACATGGCACCGCGTTGATCTGGAGATCCTTCCGGGTGTTTCTGCTTCCCTGGCAACCGCGGCTCAGGCCGGCGCGCCGTTGGGGCACGACTTCTGCGTGATGTCCCTGTCGGACAACCTCAAGCCTTGGGCAATCATCGAGAAACGTCTGGACCTGGCGTCTCAGGCGGACCTGGCGCTGGCGTTCTACAACCCGATCTCGCGTTCGCGTCCCTGGCAGTTGGGGCGGGCACTGGAGATCGTCGCGCAACACCGCACCGCGCAAACGCCGGTGGTGTTGGGACGAGACATCGGGCGTCCGGGCCAGACCTTGCGCGTCACCACGCTGGGGCTATTGACCCCGGATCAAGTGGACATGCGCACGATGGTGCTGATCGGCTCCTCCACCACCTGTGTGTTCCCGCGTGCCGAGGGTGGCGAGTGGGTGTATACGCCGCGCTGGTATGGCGACAAGCCAACGTCATAATAGTCAGCGGCCTCATTCTGGAGGCCGCACTCTATCGGCTGCTGTTCAATTAATATCAATCTCTTGCAACACTGTTATTAAAAGTGCTGCTGTAAGTTAATATTTTTAACTGTCGGTGCGGCGGGTTGTTGTTGCGGTTTTCGCATTTCTGAATGTTTTGTTGGTAATCAATTGTCTGTTTTGTTTTTTGAGGCGGAAAATCAATTCGGTTAGTGTTGATTTAACGTTTTAATAAAATCGTCAATTGTTACTCTACAGGGAAGTGTGTTTATGCATGAGCAAGATAAATGTCGTGCTGATGGGTATGTAAGTTTCATCGATCTTTTCAAACTGTCTGATCTTGAGCAGGCGTTACATGAACATAAAGGGACTGATGAATACGAGGCGGTGTTTCGGTATTACTTCGGTTGTATTGGTCAACTCGATTTTCCACGGATGCGTGTGCCGCTGGGGTTGTTGCTCCAGGCACTTGGATCTTTTCTGGAACCTTCCAGGCGCCGCCGGCGTTCCGCGGAGATCAAAGAATTGAAAGAACCTGGTGAAGGTCAGTCCCCCACGCTGATGGACATTTGCAATCGGGTAGAAACTTTTCAGGCGCGGTTGTCCAACAGTGTTAAACAATTAACGGTCGCCGCCACCGAAGTACCGAAAAACCTGCACTTTGTATGGCTAGGCGGTGGCATTGGGGATATTCAGCGCGATTACATCAATGTCTGGAAACAGGCCCTCGCGGGGGAAGGCTATAACCTGAAACTCTGGTATGACAGTGACGCGTTGCTGGCCTACGAGACCCACCGGATTATTGTCGAGGCCGCCAAGGCTGATGCGATGATTAAGGGTGGGGCGACCAGCGAGACCGCGCTTGAACTGGGTGACAAATACGAAGAGCGAGCGATTGTCCTCAAACAGCAGATGAACGCGCACATCACCAACGCTGTAAGTCGTGGCGAAAAAGCCGACGATGCCCGCATTGATCTGCTGGTCCGCGCTTATGGGCAGCACGAAGCGCACTTGAAAGCCTTGAAGGTCAAAAACAGTGAGAGTCTTTCGGCACTGGTCGAGGGCGACCTGGAACTTCGTGACCTGGCCAGCGATGCCACACCGCTGCGCTTGCAGGCCATCTACGAACGAGAAATCAGACTGCGCGGCAACTTTGCCGCGGCCTCCGATGTGGTACGCATCGAGGCTTTGATGGCTGAAGGGGGCCGTTACGCGGATGTCGATAACCTGCCGCCTCTTCCGAACATCCTGGGCGAGGTGGACATCAGCCAATTTGCCCCCGATGCGCGTCTGGGCGTCCTGCAATTGTTGCTTGATCACAATCCCGAATGGATGCCGGGCCGCCAGGCGCTGCGCAGCAGGTACACAAACTATGCCCAGGTGATTCCCGAGGAGCATCTTCCTGCGCTGGAACGTTTTGCCAAAAGTCATCCGGCGTTGAACAGCGTTTTTCGCCCGCCGGCAGAGCGTCTGGTGCGTCCGGACGGACTGCGAGCCGTCGCCGAACAAAGCAGTTTGAGTAATGCATTCATCATGGCTCATCCCGGGTCGGCGATGCTGAGCGCCGTGATCGAACGTTTCAGGCTCAACTATGAAATAGTCGATGCCACGACCCGGTTGGCCTTGCAGAGAAAGGTAGCGTTTATCGACGCCGAGGCCATGAGCGGTGTTGCGCGAGAGGTTGTCGAGAACAGATTCGGTTCCTTGGGCGAACTACCGATGGAAGAAGAGTTGTCGCTCGCTTTTCTGACAGAAGCAGCCGCCACCTATTACAGCGACGGGATTCGCCCCCAGAGCGAAGTGACGATCTACCTGACCGGACCCGCTGCGATGCGTGATGCGGTCACGGCCTACGTCAGAATGCACTTCACCCCACAGGCGGCTGAAGCCTGGCGAGACGACGTTGCTATTGCCCCCATCGCGACGGTCAACCGGTCGACCGAGGAGGAGCTGGATCACTCCTGGAAAGAGAACACGAGTGACACCTCCCAATGGCTCGCCAGTGAGCAAAAGCGCTGGCAGGAGGGGCGATTCAAAAACCGTTTCATGGGTGACATGGGGGAACTGCTCAAGTACCAGACCATTGATTTCGAGGAAGGCTGGCCGGTCATCGAGGGGCGCCATGTGTTGTCGACCGACCTGTTGCAGCGCTTGGCTGATGAACTGGGTGAGCCGTTTCTGCAGGCGATGAATGAACAGCGCAGCGATGAGCTGACGTTTGAAAAGGCCGTGCCGTTGAGCTTTGATGACCGGCAATCGATCATCGCCCAGGACGGAAAAGCGCTGCCTCCGGCTTCGCTGAGCGACACGAAGACGCAACGTTTATCCATCGATGAAGTCTTGACCGCCATTGCCAGCGGCTCGCTCCTGACGGCGCAATTGAGCCCCGCGCAGCGACTCTTGCTCGGTGCTTTATTGGGCGCCAAGGCACTGGATAACCGTAGCTTCGAGGCGGTGAGTGCCGAGCTGGATAACCTGGCCAACACCGTTCGCGAACTGGGCGTTTCGGGGCGTTATGCGGCCATTGAGCGTCAACTCTTCAAACACAATTCGCCGGCCTTCCTGGCGGGAATGAATAGCGCTCCCGGCGAACCGCCAGCGTTCTTTGAGCACGCACTTGAACTCAAGAAAAATGCCCTCGCGCAACCGTTGACCTTGCGCCAATGGGGGCAGCACGTCGCCCGAATCCAAGAGGTCGCGAAGCTTGAATTTCGTGACCGGGTTGTCGAGCGAGTGGGGATTGTTCTGGAAAGCTTCCAGGCGGGTACGACGAAACTGGTGCCACAGGATTTGTTGTTACAGGGGGCCGGTGAGCGGGTGGGTGGCCGTTGTTATCCATTGGCACTGGCGATGGCCGCGGCGCTGGTACACGGCCCTGCCGCCGCCAATACCCTGCGCGAACGTTTCTACCTTGGGGTCATTGATCCAAAGGAAAACGACTCCGCGGTCTTTCTGCACGCGGTGGAAGAAATGCGCGGCGTGCAACTCAACGAGGTGGGTACCTCCCTCGCTCGTTCTGACGTGGCGCAGGTGGTGGCGCTACTGGAAACCAAGACGTCCACCAGCACCTTGATGCTCAACTCCAATAACCACTCGATGCTGGTGGCGAAAACCTTTGTCGGCGAGCGCGGCCTCTATCACTTCTACGATCCGAACTTCGGTGTGTTCGAGTTTGAGCAACCACTGCTGTTTCGTGAAGCGTTGGAGCAGTTCTTTCTGGAACATGAAATGGCCAAACAGTACGCCGCCTATGGCGACGCCTTGCGGCCAACGTTTGACCTGATCGAGCTGGACGGTACGCGTCTGTCCGAAACGGCGTTGCCTTCCGGTATTCGTGTGGCGGAATTGCTGCAGCCCGGCCCGTTGAAGGAGCAGTCATTGCCTGCGCTCAGGCAGCGCCTGGCCAGTGCTCATGGCGACTCGCTGATGAGTAATCCGCGTCTGGGCAGCAGTCTGTTGGAACTCGACAGTTATGGGTGGAGCCAGCAGATACGCGAGGCGACCACTGAACTTCTGGAGAAAAATCAGCTGGCGCAGAGGCTTGTCCCGTTATTCGAGACGTTGGAAATTACCCCGGTCGGCGAGTATCGCTTGAGCCTGATCGATCCCGAAAAGCCCGAGCACCTGGTACAAGTCATCACTAACGATCAGCGCTTGCTGCGCATCAAAACCTATTTGTCAGAGCAATTCTCGACGCTGGCGACAAAACCCCGGGCGCCGGTCAATGAGCTGGACCCGACGGGCGCCGGCAGCGTCCATACCTTGAACGCAGGGTTCACCATCCAGGCGCTGATGAACGCGTTGCGCAACCAGGAAGGTGCTGGAAAACCATTGACGATGGCCGTTCGGTTGCACGCTTACGTCAATTACGCGCAGTTGGTACATGGCAATGCGGTCGATGTTCTTGGGCTGGTCAAACTGGTGCGACAAGCGCTGGCTGAAGAGAAGGTGATCGCTCAAACCTGTGCGCCGGTGGTGAGCGAGGCCTTGGGCCATGTCGCCAATGAAGGCGTGGGTGCGGTGTTGGGCCTGGCCAACGCAGGTTTCGATATCTATCAGTTATCCACGGCCGAAAACGACGTCGAGCGCGCGCAATACGGTACTCAACTGGCATTCGATTCCGCCAGCGTAATGCTGGCAGGGGCCGGAATTGGCGCCGGGGTGGTGGGGGCGAGTACAGCGGCCGCGGTGCTGGGTGGTGCCGGTGTGATTCTGGGTGGCCTGGCGATTGGTGCGGCAGCGCTCGCACAAGGTTTTGCCGTGATTGCCGAAGAGGTCAAACAAGTCGGATTGTTTTTTGACGGGTTGGAACGTGCGCATCGCGAAGGCGGTTATCGGTTCGATGAGGCCGCCAGCGCGTGGCTGCCTCAATCGGCCCTGGTCTTCCAGACGTTGGACCTGAAGGCCCGAACCCTGGCGTTCGGCAGCCCTGAACTGTTCCCCCTGCGTGATCATTTCGGGGTCCCTGACTTTGATGTGGATTACGAGCGAACGATTGATATTCGTCGTGAACTCGGTTTACCAGGGCGCGCCGCGTTTGCACCCGCTGCGGGTCAGGCCATCGTGCTGCCTTGCACGCCTAAGACGGTTTACGGCTATGAATACAAATGGCTGCCCTTTTCGACACTGCGCCACAGCGTCGGGTTTGATACGGCGCGTCGCCTCGAGAAGAGGACACCGGATGGCAAGCGTCTGTTTCTGTTCTCGTTCTATTCGTTTCCCGGTGACTACATTGTCTATCGCCTGAGCCCGGTCTATCAGCCCACGATGATCAATGTTCGGCTGGACGCAATCGCACGCACGCTGGTGGTGCCTGCGCTGCCGACATCGTGGCACGACAAGATCACTTATAAAATCGAAGGCGCAGGGGCGAACTGCTCGCTGGTGCTCAATCCCGGGGTGAAGATCGAACTGGAGTCGCCGAGCCAGGAGACCTCGCGTTGGTTGCTGCAAGCCCCGTGGGCGAAGGAAAGCGATGTTCGAGTGGAGCGTTTTGGCGAACTCTTTATTGGCTCAATCAACGTTGAGTTGAGCGGCAGGGGGCGCAATGAGGTCCTGATAAAAATCGGCAAGGATCAAGTGTTCAAGGTCGACTTCACCCAGTTGACGTTGATGGTTATCGAGCAGGACGCGACCCCGGGCATGGATGCCCAGGCATTGCAGGATCACTTCAAGACGTTGGCCCGAGCGCATCGCCTGGGCATGCCCTACACGCCGGTACATCAGTTTCCGGTCCCGTTCGAAAAACCCGATGAACCCAGGTTTACGACCGCCTGGTATGACTCGGCTGTCGATCGCTTTCTGTATTTTCGTGACGATGATCCGGGGGAGGCCGATGGGGCATTATTGGGCGCGGTGGTCGATGGGTATGCGTATTTCTATCACCCGCTGAATTACCTTGTCTGGCAAGTCGACGCAGTGACTGGCCTGCTCCACCGACGTTACCGGCTGTTGCTCGCCGAGGCTGCCGATAGCCTCATTACCCACTGCCAGGAAGCGACGCACGGGGTGATCACTATCGTGCAGAAGGTCACTCGTAAAGACCGGACGGTGGATGAGTTTGTCTACCAACTGCATGACGGCGAACTGTTCTTGAGTTCGATGACGCGCGACCTGGACCCGACGCTGGACGCAGTCGTGAGCAAGCGCGAGACACTCGATGACTGGGCTCAAGTATTGGGTGGGCATGTTGTGTTTGCGCCAGTGCCGGCAAACGGTGTGGTAACCACTGTCGACTGGCAGCCTGCGGCGTACGTCTCGATTTGCTGGAAGGTGAATTCGACGCTGCGCGACCTGGCCTGGATCCGCCGCCGCGACCGCCTGATTGTCCGCCCTGCCGCGCCGCGACACCGGGAGCGAGGCTGGCCCGACTCCATCAAAAACCTGAACGAGCTTACGCTTGTCCCGCCGACGAACGATGAGGGTGACGTGTTCGTCGTCTACGACAAGGCTGCCGGGCATCTGTCACGCCAGCAACGAATCAACGGGGCCTGGTCTGTTGAACAGATTGAACCCGAAGGGCTGGTGAATGTGGTTGCCATTGAAGAGGAATATCTGGCGCTGACAGATAAAGGTCTGTTTTTCAATGTGACTACCGACGGTCGCCTGCAGTTGGGTGGGCTGACCGATGACTGGCTCAAGGATCGAGCACGTTGGTGGCTGGCGCTGGACAGCGTGGCCGACCAATACCCCGTCGCGAGTTTTGCCATCGTGGGCTTGAGCCACTTGCACGACCATGCCCGGTTAAGCGCCTGGTACGTGAACGATCGGCTGCTGTTATCCGATCTGGGACGTGGCGAGGAAGTACGCTTGCTGAGCGTTACGCCGGACAGCAGCGCAGCCTGGTTGCTGGCGCTTTCCACCGGTGAAATCTACCGTCAGGGCTTTATCGATCCTGCGCAACTCGACAGTGCATTTGGCCAGGGTTTGCAATTGTTGCAGGCCGGCGTGATACCGGCACCGGTGCGAGAGTGGGGGCCCTGGCGGTTTGCCGAAGTAACAGCAGCAGGCGCAGGACTTCGCGCTACGACGCTTGAAGGGATCAACGTGGAGTTGCGCTATCAGGAGTCGGTGTTGATCACGGGCGTTGATAGCCAATGGGTGGCTGTTCAGACCGCGCCGTTGCAAGACGGTCTCAAGAGGCTGGTCGAAAACCACCGGCACGCGGCGTTCCTTGCGGTTGAGGCACCCGACAGCCTGCAATGGTATGTGTCTGAAACCGGCCGATTGATTCGGGTTTCGAAAGCTTCGAATACCGACGACTTCGAACTGTTGGGGACACAGCAGCAAATCAATGTGTTGCTTCATGAGCGCAAGGACGGGCTGCTGCATACCTACCCGGGCAAGGAGCAGGCCGGCCCCGTGCGTTATGTTCAGCGCAATGCTGAAGTGCTGACCCTCGAAGGGCAGATGACCGTCAGTGACCTGATGCCGTTGATTCCCGACGACGTGCACACATTGGTCCTTCGACTGGGCCAGGGCGCCGTTACTTACTGCTTGTCGAAGGCCGTCTGGTTCAGGTTGGAGTCGGTCATTGTCGACTGCCGGGCAATACCGGGACGTGAGGCGTCAATTCCCGGCAAGTTGATCTGGGCGCTGGACAACACGGAGAAACTGACGCTGAGCAAGGTTCAGGAACACTTGGTCATTGTCGATCCCGACTGTGGGCACAGCCTGATCTTTCGCGACGTGTTCTCAGCGGACGTCACCTTGCAGGGCGAAGTGTTCCTGGCCGTAGAAGGGTATCGATCCTTTGCCGTGTCCGCGTTGGTGAAAGCGTTGCTGATCAAGCTCGGTAACGAGGACAACGTCTTGTTGAGCGAGGTTGTACCGGCGCAGCGCATCGATCTGCCGACCGCAGAGGAGGTTTCGGGCAACGGGTTGAGCTGAGTCCGGTTGACACAAGGCCGCAGGTTTTTTCGACTCTGCGGCCTTGAAGGTCAGGGCACCAGGTAGCCCTTCACCCCGGTAAAGATGATTTGCGCGGCCAGTGCGCAGACGAACAACCCCATTAGCCGGCTGACGATCTGCAACCCCTGATCGCCAAGAATTCGCTCGATGTGGTTGGACAGATAAAGCACGACACCCACGGTGAAACTGGCCAGGGCAATACTGAGAATCGCCGTGAGTTTGTCGTCCCAATGCGGCTGGCCGATGCCCATCACCAGCAATGCACCGATGGTACCGGGGCCGACTGTCAGGGGAATGGTCAGCGGGACGATGGTCACGTCCTGCTGCACGTTGTCGGTTTGCACCGCCGACTTGCCTTGGGCCATGCCCAGCGCCGAAATGAACAACACGCTGCCGGCACCGATGCGGAACGCGTCCACGGTGATGCCGAACACAGTGAAAATCACCCGCCCGAACAAGTACAGCAAGACGCTCGACACCAGCGTGGCGATGGCCACTTTCCAGGCCAGGCGTCGTTGTTCTTTGCGCGAGTAACCGCGAGTCAAGCTGATGAAGCAGGACAACACGAAGAATGGGCTGTAGAGCACCAGCATCTTCAGGTAAACGCTGAATAACTCTTGGAGCATGGTCGGAGCTCACGGCGATTGAAATTGAAGTGGAGTCTATCAGGCGCGGGGGCGTCTGTCGGCTTGAGGCCACGATAGTTTTGCGTGCAGAAAACTACTTGGTTTGTACGGCGTATTAGTTTTTGTTAGTTGGTCTGCTGGCGTATTTTAGTTGTGGCATGGTTGTGAACTATATGGCGTTACAGTTGTGATCTTGTTGTATTTAAGTGGTTTGTGTAACTTTGTCGCTCGGGCCCATGGAGGGCTTTTGTTAAATAAAGGAAGTGTTATGAATATTGAATCTAATTCCGTAGTAACTTTGTCTGATCGTCTTGAGCGTTTGAACGCATATGACGTGATGCCAGAGAGTATCATTATTGTTCCGCGTGCCATGACCATCAATAGTGGCGATGTCGATCAACCGGATCGCGCCTCGATTGTGGGAGACGGCATCTTGTCTTTTGTATCGGGAATGAGCGAGCAAAATAAAACCGATATTCAACACACTTATCTCTTCGCTTCGTTGGTGGCTAATAAAAAATACCCGCGCGATGATCAAGGTAAAGAGTGGTATCAGCTTTTTCTGCAAGTAATGCAGGATTCGGGTTGGACCATCTTGCAGAAGTATTACGACACTGTTGCCGCTTCCGGCAAGAGCTTCAAGATGGATCAGTTGGTGCTGAAGATCCTCGGCTCTGCCGTCGCTGCCGCTGCCGTTCCGGGGCCGACCTCGGTTCTGATGCTGAAAGTCGCTGGTGATGCGCTGGCTGCGCTACAAACCAGTGGCAAGCCCCTTCAACTTTTCGACCAGAACATCAAGGATTCGGGGACGGGTGGGTTTGGTGTGGCCAGCTGTAAGGAAAGCCAGCACGGCGAAGTGATCATGGCGCTGGGTGCCGTCCGTTTCATTAAACGGACCAACCAGACCAAAGTCCTGTTTGTGGATTGGGACAGCAGTTCCGTCGATCTGTACAAAGGCGAAAGTCATATGACCATTGTGCCTTCCATTATTGAGCGCACTCGCGCCACCATCATCGCGAAGTTGGGTGA
This sequence comes from Pseudomonas sp. S2_F03, assembly GCF_054668335.1. NCBI lineage: Bacteria > Pseudomonadati > Pseudomonadota > Gammaproteobacteria > Pseudomonadales > Pseudomonadaceae > Pseudomonas > Pseudomonas sp. S2_F03. The sequence goes on from NZ_CP162759.1 coordinate 3,678,932, forward strand.
TCGTGCACAAACCAAAATTGACGAATACGAAATCTGATCCTGTGTGATCGTTTGGCGACTACGTTGTAGTCGCCAATTTTGAATGAGTCAGGAGTTATTGATGGGTGCGCAGTATTCAGTTTTCGTTAATGCCGGTGCCGTTGTCTTACTGTCCTCCGCCCTGCTGGAGCAGGAGAGGCAGGATGTGTTGAATTCGGTGTTGTTCGCGCAATTGGTGGCTAATAAGAAATACCCGGAATTTACGCTTGGTGATGGGTGGTATGACACCTGTCAGGGGGTACTTAAGGATAGTTGGTTGCAGAGGGCGGTGGCGTGGGACAGTTTCGGAACCGATGCCGAATCGAAGCGTGCCATGGTGCAGTGGGTCGAGAGCCGACTGGAAGATCAAGCAGGTAACATTACGATTGCCGGGATCGCCGGAGTCTTTAACGATATCGCTCAATTACCCTGCAATCATCCGGCAACTGAGCTACTGCGCGAGCAGATGTCCAGGCAAAAAAATATCGAGGTGTCGGGCACACCCGCAGAGGCAGTGAGTGACGTCAGGTTGCAAATCATTGTCGTCGGCCAAGGGGCTGTAATGAGCAGTCTCTTTATAGAGTTCGAAACCAATGTGCATACCTTAACTGATCCTTTGGGCCATTTGTTTTCCTCAGATAACGTGCTGGGCAATATCCGACTCAGATGGTTTCAAGCCAACTTGTCGTCTGTCCTTTATGTCTCCCTTCGCGATGCCATCGTAAAGAAACTGGGGGATAAGGCGGCGAAAAACATCCTGTACATTTCTGACATTAAGCCAGTTGGATTGCCATCGACAGCGGGGGGCACCGTCATGACTGCAAAGGACTCCAGATTTGCCGCCGGTCAAGTGCTCAGTAGCAGTTATTCCCCACGTGCGGCGGTGGTGGGCAACAGTGTTGTTTCATTCAACGAAGGGATGTCGTCGCAGGACAGGGAAGATATCTATCTGAGTAATCTATATGCGCAGTTGGCCACTCGTTCAGCGCAAAAAGACGGCTTGGTCGGCAATTGGTTTGATTACTACAAAAACAAACTCAGGTTTCTGGGCTGGGATATGTCGCGCGCGGTCAGTCCAGGTCCTGCTGGACAGGGGCAGATGTCGGAAAGCGTTGCGCAGCAAATATCAGGGGCGGCCGGCGAGCGTTTTTCGAGTCCGGCAGAACATGCGCTCAAGTCGCTCAAGCGCAATGCCAATGCACTTGAGGTATTCGAAAGGCTTAGCCTGCAACGTGAAACGGGGCTCTTTCAAATGATTCCCTGTTGCCTGAAAGCCCCTGGAAAGATCGAAATCGCCCTGTACCACAAACAGTTCAGCACCCGCCGAAACGTCTCGCAGTTCCTGTTTTGGCCAATTGAAGAAATCGTGGAAAACAGTCGGGAAGAAATGGCGATCATTACGTTCAGCACGCTTCACTACGTGACCTTCAGAAAAAAAAGTGGCGGCCGCGGTGGTGGCCGAAACCACCCGTCATTTGCATGAACTGGATATATAGGCAGCGTGTTACCTGATTGAGGTTCAGTCAGGAGGTCGGAGCGGCTGCCCGATTCTGCTGATCACGCTGGGCAACCCAATGCTCGATCAGGTCACGCAACTGCGACAGTTCGACCGGCTTGGCCATATGCCCGTCCATACCGGCCTGGCGCGCACGCTCTTTGTGCTCGGCGAGGATATGCGCGGTCAATGCCACCACGGGGGTGCGTGTGCGTTGATTGCCGACTTCCCAGGCGCGTAGTTGCTGGGTGGCAGAGAAGCCATCGAGGATCGGCATTTCGCAGTCCATCAACACCAGGTCGTAGCGTTGGGCTTTCATCGCCTGCAACGCCTCTTCACCATTGCTGGCGGTGTCTGGTTGCAGGTTGAGCTTGCCGAGCATGCCGCGAATCACCTTGGTCGAGATCGTGTTGTCCTCGGCCACCAGGATGCGGAAATCGCTTGGAACCTTGACCGGAAGCGCCGAGCCGGGCGACAGGTGATGCGAAGCGGCCGGGCCTTTGTTGCGCTGACTCAGTTCGTCCGCGAGGGTGGTCTTGAGGGTATAGCCGGCCACGGGCTTGGCGAGGATGCGTTTGATCCCGCTGTTGCGTGCAATGATCTTGCTCGGTGCATTGCTGATGCCGGTCAGCATGATCAGCAGAATGTCGTGATTGAGGCTCGGGTCTTCCTTGATCTTGGCCGCCAGTTGCATGCCGGTCATGCCAGGCATGTTCTGGTCCAGCAGGACCACGTCGAAGTAATCGCGCAAGTGAGCCTTGGTGCGCAGTAGTGCCAGGGCTTCCTTGCCGGACGGCACGGCGCTGACGTTCAGGCCCCAGGCGCTGCATTGCTGCACCAACACTTTGCGGCAAGTGTCGTTATCGTCCACCACCAGCACGCGCGCGCCTTGCAGCGGTCCGTCGAGGTCAGAGGTCGGGTGTTCAAGCCGGTCCGGGTCCAGGGGCAGCGTCAGCCACAAGGTGCTGCCCTGGTTGGCGCCGGTCTTGATGCCGAACTCGCCCTGCATCAGGCGGATCAGTTGACGGGCGATCACCAGCCCCAGGTTGCCGCCCAGACTCGTTGCCGAAAGGAAGTGCTTGCTGTGCAGTTCGGCGTGCATCAGGGCATCGCGCTCTTCTGCCTCCATCGGCACACCGCTGTCCTGCACCGCAATGCGCAGTCGCGGTTTTGCACTGCGTTCATCGAGGGCGACGACGATCAGGATTTCGCCTTCGTCGGTTTTCTTCAGCGCGTTTTCCAGCAGGCTCAGCAGGGTCTGACGCAGGCGTGTAGGGTCGCCACTGATGACGCGCGGCACTTGCGGCTGGATAAAGCTGATCAGCTCGACATTCTGCTGCTCGGCCTTGGCGCGGAAGATACTCATGCAGTCTTCGATCAAGGCGTTGAGGTCGAACTGCACGTCGTCCAGTTCGATCTGCCCTGACTCGAGCTTGGAGATGTCGAGTATCTCGTTGATCAAGGTCAGCAGCTCATTGCCGGCGCTGTGGATGGTTTGCACATAGTCGCGTTGCTTGACCGACAGGGGCGTGCCCAACAACAGTTCGGTCATGCCCAGTACACCGTTCATGGGGGTGCGGATTTCATGGCTGATTTTCGCCAGGAACTCGGCTTTTGCATTGATTTCGGCATTGCTGGCGGCCAGGTCACGGCTGACGCTGAAGCGGTCTTCGGTGATGCGGCGCTGACGTTCACTCAGGGCGATGCTCATCAGCAGGCCGCTGATACAGATAACCACCAACAGCGTGATGATCAGATCTTGTGGTGCGAGCTGAGTCAGTCCCAGCAGCGCGGGCAGGATGACCAGTGCGCCAATGTTGAACACCACCATGGCCGCGACGAAAAAGCGTGCCGGGCGATAACCTTTTTGCCAGTGATAGGCGCTGACGAACAACATGCTCAAGCCGGCCAGAGCCACCAAGACGTAGGTGATGATGTTCAGCGGCAGTGTGTTGACGAACAACAGCAACAAGCCGCAGACGACAATGAACAGAATGTCCGCCAGCAACAATTTGTTCAGCGGGTGCGGGCCGAGCGGGGTAAAGAAGCGGTAGGCGAACATCAGGCCGCTCGGCGCGGTCAGCAGTAACGCGAGGTAGGCGCCCGGCGTCTGGATGGCGTGCCAGTCGGGTAGCCATGGGCCGGCCAGGTTCAGCAGCAACAGCAGGCTGAGCATCAACAACCCTTCACACCAGGCCAGCCAAAGGCTGCTGCGCGAGCGTGTGTAGGCGTAGCGGACGAAGTTGTGCAGGATCAGCATGCTGATGCAGCCGAACAGCAGGCCGTAGATCAACGTCTGGTTCTGATCGGCCGCGGTCATGACCGCCGATTGCAGGGTGATATAAGGTCGTAACTGGTGTTCAGAGACCAGCCGCAGGTAGACGTCGAGGGTGTTGTCACTTTGGGGGGGGGGGGGGGGGGGGGGGCGGCAGCGGCAACATGAAGTCGCTGTTGGGCAGGGGGCGATTAGCCTGGGGTTGCCTGGTGCCGGTGTTCAATTGATCGATCAGCTTGTCGCCGTCGAGTACATACAGATTGAGTGCCGACAGATCGGGGGCGAACACCCGCAGCAATTGTTCATGCTTGCCGGGGGCCAGCCTGAAACGCAGCCACAACGCACCATCGGGCTCGGCCGCCGTGAGGCGCTCGAGTTCGATGGGACTGAATTGATTGGTGTAGCGAGCGGAACGGATGTCGCTAAGCTGCAGGTCGCCCTGTTCGTCGAGCAATACCGCCCAGCCACTGCCTTGCGCGGCCTGGGCCGGGAGCATGCAGAGCAGGGTCAGCAGCGTGACGGTAAGACTTATGGCAATCCTGAGCCAGCGCACGGCGAAATCCCTTCGTAGGTTGATGCCAGATTATAACTATGCGCGGTGCCGGAATAGTGCGGCAAGGACCAGCGGCCCTTGCCCGGCCAAATGAATGGCCTTATTCCTGGCTTTCGCCACGTTCACGGGCAATGGCTCGGTAGCCAATGTCCTTGCGGTAGAAGCAGCCTTCCCAATCGATTTTAGCCGCCAGTTTGTAAGCCTGCTGTTGAGCCGCATCGACGCTGGCGCCCATGGCGGTTGCGCAGAGCACCCGGCCACCGGCTGTCACGACTTGACCGTCCTTGAGTGCAGTGCCCGCGTGGAAGACTTTACCTTCCAGGGCGGCGGCTGCATCCAGACCGTTGATGGCCACGCCTTTGGCGTAATCACCCGGATAACCGCCAGCGGCGAGCACGATACCGACGCTCGGACGTGGATCCCACTGCGCTTCGACCTTGTCCAGCGCTTGTGCCAGAGCGGCCTCAACCAGCAAGACCAGGCTCGACTGCAAGCGCAGCATTACCGGCTGGGTCTCAGGATCGCCGAAACGGCAGTTGAACTCGATGACTTTTGGATTACCAGCCTTGTCGATCATCAGGCCTGCGTACAGGAAGCCTGTGTAGACGTTGCCTTCATCGGCCATGCCGCGAACGGTCGGCCAGATCACCAGGTCCATGACGCGCTGATGCACCTCGCTGGTCACGACCGGGGCAGGGGAGTAAGCGCCCATGCCGCCGGTGTTCGGACCGGTGTCGCCGTCGCCGACGCGCTTGTGGTCCTGGCTGGTGGCCATTGGCAGTACGTTCTTGCCGTCGACCATGACGATGAAGCTGGCTTCTTCGCCATCCAGGAATTCTTCGATCACGACGCGCGAGCCCGCGTCGCCAAACGCGTTGCCTGCGAGCATGTCGCGCACGGCGTCTTCGGCTTCGGCCAGGGTCATGGCAACGATGACGCCTTTACCGGCGGCCAGGCCGTCGGCCTTGATCACGATCGGTGCGCCTTTTTCACGCAGATAAGCCAGGGCTGGCTCGATCTCGGTGAAGTTCTGGTAGTCGGCGGTCGGGATCTTGTGGCGCGCCAGGAAGTCTTTGGTGAAGGCTTTCGAACCTTCCAGCTGAGCGGCGCCAGCGGTCGGGCCGAAGCAGTCAAGGCCGCGGCTGCGGAACAGATCGACCACGCCTGCCACCAGCGGCACTTCCGGGCCGACGATGGTCAGGGAAACGTTTTTCTCGGCAAAGTCGGCCAGTTGCTCAAGGGCCAGAACATCGATAGCGACGTTTTCGCACTTGGCTTCGATGGCGGTGCCGGCGTTGCCGGGCGCGACGAATACTGTCTGCACGCGCGGATCCTGAGCCACTTTCCAGGCCAGGGCGTGTTCACGGCCACCGCTGCCAATGATCAAAACATTCATTTCAAAAACCTCGGATGACGCTAATTCTGTGAAGGGTTGGCACTAGAGAGCGGCACAACCCCTGTAGCAGCTGCCGAAGGCTGCGTTAAGGTCGGAACGACCTTCCGGCGATAAATCGATTACGACCGCTTCGCGGCCGGACGCAGCCTGACGGCAGCTGCTACACCGACCGCGTTTCGCTTAGTGACGGAAGTGGCGCATGCCGGTGAACACCATCGCGATGCCGGCTTCGTCAGCAGCAGCAATCACTTCGTTGTCACGCATCGAGCCGCCTGGCTGGATCACCGCAGTGATACCCACCTTGGCCGCGTTGTCCAGACCGTCGCGGAACGGGAAGAAAGCGTCCGATGCCATGACCGAACCGGCTACTTGCAAGCCGGCATGCTCAGCCTTGATCGCAGCGATTCGGGCGGAGTTCACACGGCTCATCTGGCCAGCGCCGACACCGATGGTCTGGCGGTTCTTGGCGTAGACGATGGCGTTGGACTTGACGTACTTGGCGACTTTCCAGGCGAAGATCAGGTCGTGGATTTCCTGTTCGGTCGGTGCGCGTTTGGTCACGACTTTCAGGTCGTCGGCGCCGATCATGCCGATGTCGCGGCTCTGTACCAACAGGCCACCGTTGACGCGCTTGTAGTCCCAGGCAGCGGCGCGATCAGCCGACCATTCGCCGCAGGCCAGCAGGCGCACGTTGGCCTTGGCGGCGACAATGGCGCGAGCTTCTTCGCTGACGCTCGGGGCGATGATCACTTCGACGAACTGACGCTCGACGATGGCTTTGGCGGTCTCGGCATCCAGTTCACGGTTGAAGGCGATGATGCCGCCGAAGGCCGATTCGGTGTCGGTGGCGTAAGCCAGTTCGTAGGCCTGACGGATACCGCCTTCAGCGTCCGGGCTTACGGCAACGCCGCACGGGTTGGCGTGCTTGACGATCACGCAGGCTGGCTTGACGAAGCTCTTCACGCATTCCAGCGCGGCGTCGGTGTCGGCCACGTTGTTGTACGACAATTCTTTGCCTTGCAGTTGGGTCGCGGTGGCGATGCCCACTTCGGCAGGCTTGGCTTCCACGTAGAACGCCGCGCTCTGGTGCGGGTTCTCGCCGTAGCGCATTTCCTGAGCCTTGATGAACTGGCTGTTGAAGGTGCGCGGGAATTCGCTACGACCTTCTGTGCTGAGGGTGTCAGCCGCCTGGTTCACAGTGCCCATGTAGTTGGCGATCATGCCGTCGTAGGCGGCGGTGTGTTCGAACGCCTTGAGCATCAGGTCGAAACGCTGAGCGTAGGTCAGGCCGCCTGCTTTCAGGCTTTCCAGGACATTGGCGTAATCGCTGGCATTCACCACGATGGCCACGTCTTTGTGGTTTTTTGCTGCCGAGCGGACCATGGTCGGACCGCCGATGTCGATGTTCTCGATGGCGGTCGGCAGGTCGCAGCCTGGCTTGTTGATGGTGGCTTCGAACGGGTACAGGTTGACCGCAACCAGATCGATCGGCTTGATGCCGTGCTCGTTCATGATCGCGTCGTCGATACCGCGACGACCGAGGATCCCGCCGTGGATTTTCGGGTGCAGGGTTTTCACCCGACCGTCCATCATTTCTGCGAAACCGGTGTAGTCCGCGACTTCCACTGCGGCAACGCCGTTGTCACGCAGCAGCTTGAACGTCCCGCCGGTAGAAAGGATCTCAACGCCCAGGGCTTCAAGCTCTTTGGCGAATTCGAGGATCCCGGTCTTGTCGGAAACGCTGATCAAGGCGCGGCGGATCGGCAGGCGGGTAGTCTGGTCGGTCATTTCAATTTCCATCAAAAGCAAAGGAGTCAGCAAAAAAGGCGACCGGTTTTACGCGGGCGCCTTTCTGGTTTGATTGAATGCTTACAGCAAATCGTACTGCTTGAGTTTCTTGCGCAGCGTGCCTCGGTTGAGCCCGAGCAGCTCGCTGGCCTTGGTCTGGTTGCCCTTGACGTAGTTCATCACGCACTCGAGCAGGGGAGCCTCGACTTCGGAGAGCACCAGGTTGTACACATCCGTGACGGCAGCGCCCTCAAGGTGGGCGAAATAATTGTGCAGCGCCTTCTCGACACTCCCGCGAAGGGTCTGACCTTCTTCGCTGGGCGTATTGAGGTGCTGTTTCAAATTCACGTTGTCGCTCACGGGTGTTGTTCCACTCACTAAAGTCTCGGTCATCATCGTCATGCGGCCACCCCTTCTCCGTCCCCTGTCAGGCTCTTGTAACGTTCGGCGAAGAACTCCCGAACGTTGGCGCATTGTGTTTCCGTACCATCCAAACGATTGAAGTGGGCGCGAAACTCCCTGGCGCCCGGCAAGGTTGCGAGATACCAGCCCACATGCTTTCGAGCGATACGGACACCCATGACATCGCCATAGAAGACGTGCAGGGCAGCCAGATGCTCTAGCAGAATGCGTTCCACCTCGATCAATTCAAGCGCCGGGAGTTTCTCGCCGGTACGCAGGAAATGCTCGATCTCGCGAAAAATCCACGGCCGCCCCTGGGCAGCCCGACCAATCAACAAGCCATCGGCACCGGTCGCGTCGAGCACGTACCGGGCCTTCTCGGGCGAGTCGATATCGCCGTTGGCGAAGACCGGCATCGACACCGCCTGCTTGATCGCGGCAATGGTGTCGTACTCGGCTTCACCGGTGTACAAATCGGCACGGGTGCGGCCATGGACCGCCAGCGCCGTAATGCCTGCCTGTTCGGCAATCTTCGCCACCGTCAGGCCGTTCTTGTTGTCCCGGTCCCAGCCAGTGCGGATCTTCAGGGTCACCGGCACATCCACCGCAGCCACGACGGCCTGCAGGATCTCGGTAACCAATGCTTCATCCTTCAACAGCGCGGAACCGGCAGCCTTGTTGCAGACCTTCTTCGCCGGACAGCCCATGTTGATATCAATAATCTGCGCACCCAGCTCGACGTTGGCCCGGGCTGCGTCTGCCAGCATCTGCGCATCACCACCGGCGATCTGTACCGAGCGTGGCTCGGGATCACCTTCGTGGATCATGCGCATCCGCGACTTGCGGGTGTTCCACAAACTCATGTCGCTGGTGACCATTTCCGAGACTACTAGCCCCGCACCCAATCGCTTGCACAGCTGACGAAAGGGTTGGTCGGTGACTCCCGCCATCGGGGCGAGAATCAAGCCGTTTTGCAATGTGTATGGACCGATGCGTACCGCCGACATAGGACTTCCCTGTTGTGGGGCCGGATCATTAGAGTTCGAAAAAGGGTTGGCATGATACCCGCTCTCGATGACTGGATAAAGGCTGAATTGAACAAAATCTGAACAGTTATTTTGTTATTACCCGCAGTTTGGTGTGAGCGGTCCCAGTCAGAAATATGCCGTCAAGCCTGTAGCGGTGATGCGATTCACTCGGGGGAGTGGAAACTCAGGCTGTAGTTCACCGCTTTGGCGCCTGGGTCGAGAATGTCCAGCGCGATGTGGATCGGTGTTTGCGGCGGCATTTCGGCCATGCCTTCGAGATCGCCGTTGAGGTATTCGCCGGGTTTGAAGCGACGGCTGGCGATCAAGTGGCCATTGAGGTCGGCAAAGCGCAACTCTAGCAGCGGGAAAGGCTGGGAGAACGGGGCGCGGTTGTAGATGATCGCGTCGACCACCAGTGCGCCGTTGAAGTCCGGGTGGCTGCGGACCACCAGGTTGCTGCTTTTGATTTTGGCGATGTCGACTTTGGAGGGCACCGTGCAGCCGATTTGCGGGCACAGTTGCTGGAACCAGGGGCGGTATTGGTCCTGACGCGCCAGTTCGTCGAAGTGGTAGGCAATGTATTGGCCCGCCAGCGCGGCGGCGCCGAGCAGGACCAGCAGCAACCAGAACAGCCGTCGGCCCCAGGGCGATCGACGTTTTTGCCAATCCAGTTGCAGCGGGTCGTCGGTCAGGTCCTGCAGGACTTCGGCGCGCACACCCGGTTCGCTGCGCTCACGACGTTTGCGCAACGGTTCGACTGAGGGCAGGTCGTCGTCGAGCGTCTCGGTCGCCGACAGGCGGTCGCGGTTAAGAGGGGAGTCGAGTGGGTCGTGCAGGCGCAGATGGGGCACCTGGTTCTCATCGTCCAGATCCACCGGTTCCAGCGAAAACGAAGGCTCGGTTCGCGAGTGTTTGCCCGGTTCGGCGTCTGTTTGTGGCTGTTCGGTTTCTACGGGTGGTGCTCGGTCGGCCGCCGACTCACTGAAGAGGCTGTCGGACCAGGGTTCTTCATCGTGCTCGATAGAATCGCGTCGAGCGCTGAGGCCGTCTTCGCGGTGCCGGCCAAATTCGGTGGTCGGCTGGATTTCCCGTTGTTCGAGCCGGGCGAGCTCTTCGTCGAGGTCCAGGCTGTCCAGGTCCAGGCTGTCCAGATCCAGTTCCGAGGCGGTCCATTGCTTTTGGCTGATGGCACGCTGTACCGGCGGCTCGACGATGGCTGGGGCTACCGGTTTGACGGCTTCTTTGTCGGCCCGTTGGTCCAGCAATTGTTTGGCGGCGTTGAACACCTGCAAGCAGGAGCCACAACGAACCACCCCTCGGGCCACGCTCAACTGAGCATGGCTGACGCGGAAGCTGGTTTGGCAATGCGGGCACTGGGTGACGAAGCTGTCGGTCATGCGGCGATCCGGTCTATGCAGGCGTTCATTCTAGCGCCGACGGCCGGTGATGCGCACCCAGCCATCGCGATTGGCAATCGGGTCCAGATCGAAGTCTTGAGCGTAGGCGGCGGCAACGTCCTCGCCTTGTTCGGCGAGAATGCCCGACAGCGCCAGGCGACCACCGGACTTGACCAGGCTGGACAACTGCGGCGCCAGGGAAACCAGCGGGCCGGCAAGGATGTTGGCGACCAGAACGTCAGCCTTCACCTGCGGCAGATCTTGCGGCAGGTACAGCGGGAACAGCGCGTCGTCGATGTTGTTGCGACCGGCGTTGTCGCGCGAGGCTTCCAGGGCCTGCACGTCGATGTCGGTACCAACGGCTTCCTTGGCGCCCAGCAGCAGGGCGGCAATCGCCAGAATCCCCGAGCCGCAGCCAAAGTCCAGCACGTTGCAGTCTTTGAGGTCCTGGCCATCGAGCCATTCCAGGCACAATGCGGTGGTCGGATGGGTGCCGGTGCCGAACGCCAGGCCCGGGTCCAGCAGCAGATTGACGGCGTCAGGCTCGGGCGCGGCATGCCAGCTTGGAACGATCCACAGGCGCTGGCCGAAACGCATTGGCTGGAAACCGTCCATCCAGCTGCGTTCCCAGTCCTGGTCTTCGATCACTTCGCTGTGATGCTCGGGCAGCGGGCTACCGGTCAGCAGCTCAAGGTGGGCCAGTACCGGGCCGGCTTCGGTGCCGCCTTCGAACAGGGCCAGCAGGTGCGTGTGCGACCACAACGGGGTGGTGTTGAGTTCTGGCTCGAAGATCGGCTGATCTTCGGCGTCCATGAAGGTCACCGAGACGGCGCCCACTTCAAGGAAAGCGTCTTCGTAGGTTTCGGCTTGTTCTGGGCTGATGGCGAGACGGACTTGCAGCCAAGGCATGGCGGGCACCTTTGAAAAATATTGATTGCAGCCTAGCGGGCTGCGAGAAGCGCGCAAGTTTACGCGAGCGCGGGGCTTTTGTGGGAGTGAGGTAGCTCCGAACGCAGCAGCGATGTTGCAACGCGCACCTGTAGCAGCTGGCGAAGCCTGCGTTCGGCTGCGAAGCAGTCGTCATTCCGGCAATGCGGTGTTTCAGAAACACGGTGCAATCAGGTTTTGCGACTGCTTCGCAGCCGAACGCAGGCTTCGCCAGCTGCTACAGGGCTGTTGCAATGCCCAGAAACAACAAAGCCGCCCGAAGGCGGCTTTGTTGATCGGGTCGAAGCTTAGTGCTTCTCGCCAGCCAGCTTGTGCTCGAGGTAGTGAATGTTCACGCCCCCTTTGCAGAAGCCTTCATCACGGACCAGGTCGCGGTGCAGCGGGATGTTGGTCTTGATCCCGTCGACAACGATTTCGTCCAGCGCATTGCGCATCCGCGCCATGGCTTCGTCACGGGTTGCGCCGTAGGTGATCAGCTTGCCGATCAACGAATCGTAGTTCGGCGGAACGGCATAACCACTGTACAGGTGCGAATCGACGCGAACGCCATTGCCGCCTGGTGCGTGGAAGTGCTTGACCGTGCCTGGGCTAGGCATGAACGTTTTCGGGTCTTCGGCGTTGATTCGGCATTCCAGGGCGTGACCGCGGATCACCACGTCGTCCTGGGTGTACGACAACTTGTTGCCAGCGGCGATGCTGAGCATCTCCTTGACGATGTCGATGCCGGTGACCATTTCCGAAACCGGGTGTTCTACCTGGACACGAGTGTTCATCTCGATGAAGTAGAAGTGGCCGTTCTCGTAAAGGAACTCGAAGGTGCCGGCGCCACGGTAGCCGATGTCGATGCAGGCCTTGACGCAGCGAGCGAGGACTTCCTGGCGTGCTTTCTCGTCGATGCCCGGTGCCGGCGCCTCTTCGAGAACCTTCTGGTGACGACGTTGCAGCGAGCAGTCGCGGTCGCCCAGATGGATGGCGTGGCCCTGGCCGTCGGAAAGCACCTGGACTTCCACGTGACGTGGGTTGGTCAGGAATTTTTCCAGATAGACCATCGGGTTGCCGAACGCCGCGCCAGCTTCGGTGCGGGTCAGTTTTGCGAAAGAAATCAGGTCTTCTTCTTTATGCACAACGCGCATGCCGCGACCACCACCGCCGCCAGCGGCCTTGATGATCACCGGGTAACCGACTTCGCGACCAATGCGCAGAGCAGTTTCTTCGTCTTCAGGCAGTGGGCCATCGGAACCCGGAACGGTTGGAACGCCCGCAGCGATCATGGCGTGCTTGGCCGATACCTTGTCGCCCATCAGGCGAATGGTGTCGGCTTTCGGGCCAATGAAGGCGAAGCCGGAGTTCTCGACCTGTTCAGCAAAATCAGCGTTTTCCGCAAGGAAACCGTAGCCCGGGTGAATGGCGGTAGCGCCAGTCACTTCGGCCGCGGCGATGATTGCCGGAATGTGCAGGTAAGAGTGTGCGGCAGAGGCCGGACCGATGCAGACGGATTCGTCTGCCAGGCCCAGGTGCATCAATTCTTTGTCAGCCTTGGAGTAAACGGCGACAGTCTTGATGCCCATCTCTTTGCAGGCCCGCAGGATCCGCAGGGCAATCTCACCGCGGTTGGCGATCAGAACTTTTTCCAACTTCGCAGTCATCAAAGTTTCTCCGCGGTTCAAACGATGGTGAACAGCGGTTGGTCGTACTCAACCGGCTGGCCGTCTTCGACGAGGATGGATTCGATCACACCGCTGGTTTCAGCTTCGATGTGGTTCATCATCTTCATGGCTTCGACGATGCACAGGGTGTCGCCTTTCTTCACGGTCTGGCCAACTTCAACGAACGAAGGCGAGGATGGCGAAGATTTGCGATAGAAGGTGCCGACCATCGGCGAACGGGCAACGGTGCCGTTCAGGACGGGTGCGGCCGGTGCTGCCGGAGCAGCGGCTGCGGCAACCGGAGCAGCAGCGGCAGGCGCGGCAGCCGGAGCGTGCATTGGAGCAGGTGCGTAGTACTGCTGAGCCGGCGTCTTGCTGTGACGGCTGATACGTACGGACTCTTCGCCTTCCTTGATCTCGAGCTCGTCGATGCCGGACTCTTCCAGCAGTTCGATCAGTTTCTTAACTTTACGGATATCCATGAATCATCAACTCCCAAGGGTCGGTCAGGGGCGTTTAACGCTTGTAGTTCAAGTCGTTGCCTGTGTTTCAAGCTGTTCTAGTGCAGCCTCCAGGGCCAGTCGATAACCGCTGGCGCCAAGGCCGCAGATCACTCCCACCGCTACGTCGGAGAAGTAAGAGTGATGGCGGAAAGGTTCGCGTTTGTGCACGTTAGACAAATGCACTTCGATGAATGGGATGCTCACCGCCAGCAGCGCGTCACGTAATGCGACACTTGTATGCGTAAAAGCTGCTGGATTGATCAGAATGAAGTCCACACCTTCGCCGCGGGCAGCGTGGATGCGGTCGATCAATTCGTACTCGGCGTTGCTTTGCAGGTGCAGCAAATGATGGCCGGCTTCACGGGCGCGGCGTTCCAGGTCCTGGTTGATCTGCGCCAGTGTCGTCGCGCCGTAGGTGCCCGGTTCACGGGTGCCGAGCAAGTTCAGGTTGGGGCCGTGCAGCACCAGTAGAGTCGCCATTTGCTGTTCCTTGGTTATCTGTGTGCAGTTGTCAGAACCCGGCGACTATGCCGCAAAGCCTTTGTGACTGTCCAGTTCTATGCAATAGCCAGCACGATAGCCGATGTTTGCGCGAAATATGTGACCAAGTAATTAAATCTGGTCATTTGCTTTCGCGGCACGTTCGGCGAAGTCTTTGGCGTTGATCTCTCCGATCACTCGAATGGAGGTGCGTTCAACGCCGTCCTTGCCAAAAAACATCAGGGCCGGAGGGCCGAACAGTGTGTAGCGGTCGAGCAGGGCGCGTTGTTCGGCATTGCTGGCGGTGATGTCGAAGCGGATCAGTCGATAACCTTTCAGGCGTTCGATGACGTTGGGGTCGTTGAGGACTTCGCGTTCGATGACTTTGCAGCTGATGCACCAGTCGGCATACCAGTCGAGCAGCAGGGGAGTGCCGGAGGATTTGGCGTCGGCGAGCGTGCGATCCAGTTCTGCGGGCGTGCTGATTGTTTGCCAGCCATCGGTGAGCTGCGGTTGGCTGCTACTGGCCGCGACGGGCGTTCGAGCGAGGGGGTTCAACAGGTCGCCCTGGCCGCTGAAGGCGCCGTACCAGCAGGCCATGGCATAAAACAGCAGAAACAGGCCGAGCAGTTGTGCCAGGCGTTTTCGAGGGGTTTGTAGACGAACTCCAGCGCGCCAAGAAACAAGCCGACCCCGGCCCACAGCAAGCCCACCAGGACCAGCGTCATCGGCCCGGGGATCACGCGGCTCAGCAGGCCGATGGCAGTACCCAGCAGCAGGACACCGATGATGTTTTTGACCATGACCATCCACGGGCCGCTTTTCGGCAGCAGGGCGGCGCCACCGGTCGCCACCAGGATCAGCGGCAGGCCCATGCCCAGGCCGAGTACAAACAGTTTCAGTGCGCCCCCCAGTGCATCGCCACTGGCGCTGATGTACAGCAAGGCACCGGCCAATGGCGCGGACACGCAAGGCGAAACGATCAGGCTCGATACCGTCCCGAGTACTGCCGCGCCCCACAGCGAACCGCCTTGAGTGCGGCCGGCAATGCGATGCAGGTGATTGTTGATGAACTGCGGGAGTTTCAGTTCGAAGATGCCGAACATCGCCAGTGCAAATACGGCAAAAAACATGGCGAACGGCACCAGCACCCAGGCTGATTGCAGTCGTGCCTGGAGATTGAGCTGCGCACCGAACATTCCCATCAAGGCGCCGAGCAGGGCAAAGCAGACGGCCATTGGCAGCACGTAGGCCAACGACAGATTGAAACCCCGCAGCCCGCCGACCTGATCGCGCAACACCACGCCGGAAAGGATCGGCAACATCGGCAGCACGCACGGCGTGAAGGTCAAGCCCAGGCCGGCGAGGAAGAACAGGGCGAGTTCGCGCCAGCTCCAGTTTTGCACCGTTGCCTGCGTGCCAATGCCATCAATGCTCAATCGCTCGGTTTCTGGCGGATAGCACAGGCCTTTATCGGCGCACCCCTGATAAGTCACGGCCAGGGTGAAAGCGCGCGGATCGGTGCGCGGCAGCTCGACCTCGATAATTCCGTGATAGACCTCGACATCGCCGAAGAACTCGTCGTGCTTCTGCTCGCCCTTGGGCAGTTGTGCAGCGCCCAGGCTTATCTCGGCTGGATCAGCGTGAAACTGGAAACGATGGCGATAGAGGTAATACCCCTCGGTGGCGACGAGTCGCAGCTTGATCGATTGCGCTGTGCTGTCTACCAGGCTCAGCTGAAAGGCTTCGCGCACCGGCAGGAAGTCGGCGCTGTTGTTGATCGAGCCCAGGGTGGAACTGGGCCTTGTGTCCAGCAACCCGGCGGCGGTGGCCGGCAGGGCGAGCACTAAAAGCAGCAGGCAGAGCAAGCGGCGCATGACAATCTCGCGTATCGGAATTGGGGGCATGATAGCGGACGGCGAGCCAGCGTGCAGTGCGGGGCGTTCGGTGGTGGTTGTGCCGACGCCATCGCGAGCAAGCTCGCTCCCACAGGGGAATGCATATCCCTGTGGGAGCGAGCTTGCTCGCGATGGCGGTCTGTCAGACCCGGAAGGCCTGAACGGCCGTACGCAGCCGCCCGCCCAGCACCAGCAGGTTCTCCCCTTGCTCGCGCCCTTCACCAATGCGCAGCAAGTTATCCCCGCCCAATTGGTGAATTCGCTCACTGTGGTTGCGAATCTCGCTGACGGCGCCGCTCTGCTGAGCGGTGACATCGGCGATGCGCTCGGCGGTGTCGGCAATGGTCTGGATGGCCCCGACGATTTTATCCAGTGCACCGTCGGCCGCTTGCGCCTGATTGGCCGTGGCTTCGGCGTGTTCGACCTGGGCGCGCATGCCTTCCACCGATTGGCGCGCGGCGGTTTGCAGGCCGGCAATCAGCGTTTGAATTTCGGCTGTGGCCCCGGCGGTGCGTTGCGCCAGCGAGCGAACCTCTTCAGCCACTACCGCAAACCCGCGACCCAATTCCCCGGCGCGGGCCGCTTCGATGGCGGCGTTCAGGGCCAGCAGGTTGGTCTGGTCGGCAATCGAGCGGATCACCGTCAACACACCGCCGATGGTCGCCGACTCTTCCGCCAGGTGCTCGATCATTTGCGCGTTGCCCTGCACTTCACCCACCAGCGCGTGCAGGCCCGTCAGGCTAAGCCCGATGACTTTTTGCCCATGCTCGACCGCCAGGCCGGCATTGCGACTGGCGTCGGCCGCTTGGCTGGCATCGCCGGCGACTTGTTGAATGGTCGCCTCCAGTTCGCCGAGGGAATCGCGGATCAGCGCCGTGTCGCCGGCCTGATGCTCGGCGCCGCTGTGCAGGTCGCTACTCAAATCGGCCAGGGTTCGGCTGCTGCCAGCGACCTGCTCGGCGTTGAGGCGAATGGTCCCGACCAGGTCCACCAGGTAGGCGCGCAAGCGATTGAGCGACGCTTGAATGTCATGCAGTTCGCGATTGGTATTGCCCAGTTCGATGTCGCGGCTGAAGTCGCCTTCTGCCCAGGTGGACAGCGCCGGCGCCAGGTTCGTCAGGGTTCGGGCCAGGCGTCGTTGCAGGGTGTCGATGAGCAAGGCGATCAACAGGATGAGTCCGATCATCACACCCTGCATCAACCTCACTTCGCTCTGGATCTGCCCGTGCTGGGCGCGGACCACCGGTTCGAGCCCGGCAATGGCTTGCTGCACGGCGGCGATTTTCAAGTGAGTGGCGGCACTGAGGTCAGTACGTTTCTGAATCTGGTCGCGCGTGCGCGCCAGCTCGGCCGGGTAGCGCGTCAGCAAGCTGTTGAGTTCACGCTTGAGGCCGACACCGGCATCTTCGGCGGCGGTTTTTTCGTTGTTTTCCAGGCCCATCATCGACGCGAAATCATCGGTGTTCGATTCGCTTTTGGCGGTGACGCCGAGCAGCGGCAGGGTGCCCAGCAGCTCCGCTTGCGCACGGATGTTGGCCACTTCGCGCTCGACGTCCGCAGCCAGTTCGCTGCGGCCACTGCTGACCAGTTTGTCCCGGGCCAGAGACAGTTTGCCCAAGTGTTGAGCGGCGGCGAGCAGCGGCGTCAGGTAGGCTGCGTCAGCGCTGGCGTATTGGCTGAGCTGGTCGAGGCTGGCGCCCAGTTCGCGTTCGGCTTGCAGCAACAATGCTTGCGGGTCACCCGCGAGTTTGCCGGCGGCCAACAGGTCGGTTTTGCTGAATTCATCCAGGCCCGACAAGCTCGGGCGCAAGGTGTCGGCCAGCGCCGGGGGCAGTTCGCCGAGCTCCTTTTGCAAGGCATCAATGGCCTGGCTGGCGCTACTAAGGCGCAGGGCATCGCCACTGCCAAGGTAGTCCTCGATGTTGCGCGCAACTTCATTCTGAAATTGCTGGGACAGGCCGAGGTAACGCTCCATCAAAAGATAGGGGCGCTCCAGGGCCTTTTGCGACCACCACAGTGTGGCGCCAAGGGCCACGCACACGGCGACTAAAAGGAGGGTGTTGAGATTGGTCAGCAACTTCAGGCGCATAGCAGGTCTACCAGCGGCAGAATGGTAAGCGCCTGAATTTATTGCGTTTGTGTTACAGGGTTATGACCGAATCGGTAGATTCCGATGAAAAAGTGGCACTTTGCTGTGACGTTCGCGCCGCCTGGACACGGTTACGTCCGGCGTCCTTGGCGCGGTACAGCGCCTCGTCTGCCTGGCTGGCCATCATCAGGCTGTCGGAGTGTTCGCACAGCTCCACCACGCCCGCGCTGAACGTGCACCACAGATCCTGTGGTTGGGCCGGGTAGTGGATTTCGGCAAAGCGCTGACGAATTTCATCCAACACTGTGTAAGCGGATTCGAGATCGGTGTCCGGCATGACGATCGCAAACTCTTCACCGCCGTAACGGCCGATGAAATCAGTCTTGCGCAACCGTTGCTTGAGGAACAGCGCCAGGCTTTTGATCACCCGGTCGCCCATGGGGTGGCCGTGGCTGTCGTTGACTCGCTTGAAGTGGTCGATGTCGAGCATCGCAAAGCTCAACGGCTTGCTCTCGCGGCGAGAGCGGAAGCTGCAGTCTTCGAGCAATTGCAAAATGTGCGTGTGGTTGTACAAGCCGGTCAGGCTATCGCGGACCATTCGGGCTTTCAGATTGCGCGCCCGTGCTGCGCGGTTGCGTACGGTGGTGATCAGGTGGCGCGGCTTGATCGGTTTGGTCAGGAAGTCATCGCCGCCTTCGCTCATGGCATCGAGCTGCTTGTCCAGATCGTCTTCTGCCGACAGGTAAATGATCGGGACGCTGACGTAACGGTCGTTGTGTCGGATCACCTTGGCCAGCTCGGTACCGGTGCAGGTCGGCATGTACATGTCGAGGATGATCAGGTCAGGCTGGAAGTCCGACAGTTCGGCCATGGCCTGAATCGGATCAATCAGTGTGCGCGTGACGATCCCGGCGCTGTTCAACAGGCGTTCGGTGTGCAGGGCCTGGGCGCGCGAATCGTCGATGATCAGCACTTTATAAGGTTCGTACTGGGCGACGCAGGTCAGGACTTCGATTTTCTCCAGTAGGCTCGAAGCCTCCAGCGTGCCGGTGAGAAACTCCTGGCCACCGGCGCGCACGGCGGCGAGGCGGGTCGGGGTGTCGGTTTCGTGCAGGCTGAAGAACAACAGCGGCAGCCGATGATCGAGACCTTCCTGGGCTTCGGCCGCCAGTTTCAGGCCAATGCCGGGGCCACTGAAGTCCACGTCCATGACGATCGCCGCCGGCAAGCGCTCGACCATCGAGGAGCGAAACGCTGCAACGCTGTCCAGGGACTGGGCGCTGAGTCCGAAAAATTCCAGTTGCTTGGCCAGGCGCTCGGCGCGGTCGTGATCCTGCAGCATTACGTAGATGGGCTTGCGCAAGGGCGGCAGGAAGGTTTGTTCGAACTGATCGCCATGGCGCAGGCCGGTGCGCGACAGACGCTGCATCAAGCGATTGAGGTCGGTGATCAGACCGCTGCTCAGGCGTCCGCGATTGGCGTCGACAGCTTCCAGCGACTGGCCGATATGGCGCGCCAGTTGAGTGTGTTCCGGTTGTTCGAAGCGCTCGGCAAAGCGCAGCAGGCGAAGGTTGGCTTCGCTCAGTTCCGACAGGTCGGTAATGGACCACTCGCTGCGTTGCAGGCGCTGCCAGATCTCAAGAATTTGACGTGCCTGATGAATTACCCGCTGGGCAAAGTGGTGCTTGAGGCGCTCACGGCTGGGGTCTTCTGGCTCGGTCATATCCTGACTACTAGTTAGGGTAAATGCTGAGATCGACTGGTGGCTCTATGCTAGCACCTCTTTCCAATTGGATGAGTGTCGTACGTCAATAATCTGTATTGCGACGTCATTCAGTTTGTGACCGGTCAGTCGGATCGGCTCATGTAGCAGCCTGCGTTCGGCTGCGCAGCAGTCGTGAAATCAGTCGATGTGGTGTTTCAGAAAGACCTCGCACTCAAGGTTTACGACTGCTGCGCAGCCGAACGCAGGCTTCGCCAGCTGCTACAAGGTATGTGCTTCCTTTATAGTGGCGCCTCGACGATGCAATCCTGGCTCACCGCAGCGCGCCGATTAATACGCGGCAAAACGAGGCACGATGGCGTAGGGTTGTGGTCGAACCGATGAACTCAAGTGATTGAAAGGATATCGCCATGCTGGACTGGAAGAACCGCGCGGGCAGCGCGCCTGAACGTGCCGCTGAACCGAAGTCGGCCACCCGCAGTTATTTCGGCGGCCTGCTGTTCAGCCGGGCGCTGGCCACGCTGGTCGGTCTTTACCTGCTGGTTACCATTGCGCTGGGTTGGTATTGGAGCGAGGAGCCTGCACTGTTCCCGGTTCAGCAAACGGCCCAGGTTGCCGCCGAGAAAGAAGGCAAGCAGATGGTGGTCGGCTACACCACGGTGGAAACCCTCAAGACCGTCGCCGGTACGTTGCTGACAAAACCGGGTGGCTATATTTCCAATGACCGTTTTCCGCCGGGCCTGTGGATGGACAACATGCCGAGCTGGGAATACGGCGTGCTGGTCCAGGTCCGCGACCTGAGCCGTGCGCTGCGTAAAGACTTCGCCCGCTCCCAGTCGCAGTCCGCCGAAGACGCCGATCTGGCCAAGGCCGAGCCGCGTTTCAACTTTGACAACAAGAGCTGGGTGCTGCCTTCCAGTGAGTCCGAGTACCAGGAAGGCATCAATTCCCTGAGCCGTTATCAGGCGCGTTTGTCTGATCCGAACCAGAAAAGCGCGCTGTTCTATGCTCGCGCCGACAACCTGAACAACTGGCTGGGTGACGTGGGCACTCGCCTGGGTTCGCTGTCGCAACGCCTGTCGGCCAGTGTCGGCCGGGTCAAACTCAACACTGCGCTGAAAACCGAAGTCATCGCGCCCGGCGAAGTGCCACAGGTTGACGAAGAAATCGTCGAAACCCCATGGCTGCAGATCGACAACGTGTTCTACGAAGCCCGCGGCCAAGCCTGGGCCCTGTCCCACTTGTTGCGTGCCATTGAAGTCGACTTCGCCGATGTCCTGGCCAAGAAAAACGCCACGGTCAGCGTGCGCCAGATCATTCGGGAGCTGGAGGCGTCGCAAGAGCCGGTCTGGAGCCCGATGATCCTCAATGGCAGCGGCTTCGGCGTGCTGGCCAACCACTCGCTGGTCATGGCCAATTACATCTCCCGGGCCAACGCGGCAGTGATCGATTTGCGTCAATTGCTCAATCAGGGCTGAGTCATGGTCGATAGTTCAAAAGAGGCCGCCCATCGCGCGGCCTCGGATGCCGAACAGATCGCCTGGGTCGACGAGCAGGACAACCTGCTCGGCGCCCTGGTCCGGTCAGACTTGCGCGAGCGCGGGCTGATCGGGCGCGGTACCTACATCATGCTGTTCAATTCGGACGGTGAACTGTGCGTGCACCGCCGAACCTTCAGCAAAGCCATTTATCCGGGGTATTGGGATGTGGCGGCAGGGGGGATGGTGCTCGCCAGCGAAACCTACGCCGAGTCGGCCGCCCGTGAACTCGAAGAAGAACTGGGTGTCAGTGGCGTGGAGCTGACCGCCCACGATCACTTCTTCTTTGAAGACACCGGTAACCGACTCTGGTGTTCGGCGTTTTCGGCGGTGTGGGACGGCCCGTTGATCCTGCAGCCGGAAGAGGTGCTTGAAGCGCGCTTTATCCCCATCGAACAGGTGATGCTGGAAATCGAGCAAAAGCCTTATTGCCCGGACTCTTTGGCGGCGTTGAAGCGCTATTTGAAGGCTCAGCAAAGCGACGTCGCAAACAAGGCATAAATTGGCGCTGATTGGCTCTTAGCAAGTCGGCTTTTTGCCGTTACACTGCGCGACCTTTTGTAAGAGCAGAGCTTGCTCGCGAAGGACGAGTGAGCGACACGTGCTGTCTGATGCCGCGCGTTATCGTTGACGTGCATCGCGAGCAAGCTCTGCTCCTACAAGTCTGTACCGTTTCAGTAGCGCTGCCCCTGCCTGAGTGGGGCTTCGCGGTCGATAGCCTTCCCAAGTGCTGCGACCAGTCTTTGTCCTCCCAAGAGGATTGCCGGTGGCCAAAAAAGCCGCATCCTTCGCCGCCCTTGGTGGCTTGGTATTTTCCACCGACGCAGGTCGTCATTGCCCGGAATGCAGTAAACCGGTGGACGCCTGCATCTGCAAACAGACCGTTATCCCGGCCGGCGACGGCATCGCTCGCGTGCGTCGCGAAAGCAAGGGCCGTGGCGGCAAGACGGTGACGACCATCACCGGCGTGCCGTTGGCCGAAGACGCGCTCAAGGAGCTGGCCACCACGTTGAAGAAACGTTGCGGGACCGGCGGGGCGTTGAAAGACGGGATCATCGAAATCCAGGGCGATCATGTCGAGCTACTCTTGGGCGAACTGATCAAACTCGGTTTCAAAGCGAAGAAGTCCGGCGGCTAGCAGCCTCTGTGAAAACCACCCTCGGCTTGATCCAGTCCTGACAACGGTGCTGGCGTCGTCTACATGGTTTTCACAGAGCCTGTTCTGACCGGTTTCTAAACTCAAACCTGAATGTGCGGTCTATCGCCCTTGCATGCAGGCTAATCGTCATTTTCATTCTTTAGACTGCGCCGGCCTGAACCCAGGCGACGCTCTATGACTTCTTTATAGGGGACTTCAATGTCCGTACGACGCACACGCAAAGACGATGGCAGCCAATGGACAGTTGCGGACAGCCGCAGTGTTTACGGGATTCGCCATTGGGGGGCCGGGTATTTCGCGATCAATGACGCCGGTCGCGTCGAAGTTCGTCCGAACGGTCCGACCAGTTCGCCTATTGATCTGTTCGAGCAAGTCGACCAACTGCGCCAAAGCGGTTTGTCCTTGCCATTGCTGGTGCGTTTCCCGGATATCCTGCAAGACCGCGTGCGTCAGTTGACTGGCGCCTTCGATGCAAACATCGAGCGTCTGGAATACCAGAGCAAGTACACCGCGCTGTACCCGATCAAGGTTAACCAGCAAGAAGCGGTGATCGAAAACATCATCGCTACCCAAGATGTCTCCATCGGTCTGGAAGCCGGCTCCAAGCCAGAGCTGCTGGCCGTGCTGGCGCTGGCGCCGAAGGGCGGCACCATCGTTTGCAACGGTTACAAGGACCGCGAGTTCATTCGTCTGGCGCTGATGGGCCAGAAGCTGGGTCACAACGTGTTTATCGTGATCGAGAAAGAATCCGAAGTCGGCCTGGTGATCGAAGAAGCGGCGTCGCTGAAGGTCAAGCCTCAGGTCGGCCTGCGCGTGCGTCTGTCGTCCCTGGCCTCGTCCAAATGGGCGGACACCGGCGGCGAGAAATCCAAATTCGGTCTGTCGGCGGCGCAGTTGCTGTCGGTGGTCGAGCGTTTCCGTGCCGCTGGCCTGGATCAGGGCATTCGCCTGCTGCACTTCCACATGGGCTCGCAGATCGCCAACCTGGCGGACTACCAGCACGGTTTCAAGGAAGCGATCCGTTACTACGGCGAACTGCGCAACCTCGGCCTGCCGGTGGATCACATCGACGTGGGCGGTGGTCTGGGCGTGGACTACGACGGTACGCACTCGCGTAACGCCAGTTCGATCAACTACGACATGGACGATTACGCCGGTGTCGTGGTCGGGATGCTCAAGGAGTTCTGCGACGCGCAGAACCTGCCGCACCCGAACATCTTCTCTGAAAGCGGCCGCTCCCTGACCGCTCACCACGCCATGCTGGTGGTGCAGGTGACCGACGTCGAGAAACACAACGACGACGTACCGCAGATCGACAGCAAGGAAGAACTGCCGGAAACCGTGCAGTGGCTGGTTGACCTGCTGGGGCCGACCGACATCGAGATGGTCACCGAAACCTACTGGCGCGCGACGCACTACATGAGCGACGTGGCCACCCAGTACGCCGATGGCAAGCTGACCCTGGCGCAAAAAGCCCTGGCCGAGCAATGCTACTTCGCCGTGTGCCGTCGCCTGCACAACTCGTTGAAAGCCCGTCAGCGTTCGCACCGTCAGGTGCTCGACGAACTCAACGACAAGCTGGCCGACAAGTACATCTGCAACTTCTCGGTGTTCCAGAGCCTGCCGGACACCTGGGCCATCGGCCAGGTGCTGCCGATCCTGCCGCTGCACCGTCTCGACGAAGAGCCGCTGCGCCGCGCCGTGCTGCAAGACCTGACCTGCGACTCTGACGGCAAGATCAAGCAATACGTCGACGAGCAGAGCATCGAAACCAGCCTGCCGGTGCATGCGCTGAATGACGGTGAAGACTACCTGCTGGGTATCTTCCTGGTCGGCGCTTACCAGGAAATCCTCGGCGACATGCACAATCTGTTCGGTGACACCGATTCGGTGAACATCTACCAGAACGCCGACGGCAGCGTGTACCACGCGGGTATCGAAACCCACGACACCATCGAAGACATGCTGCGTTATGTGCACTTGTCGCCGGAAGAGTTGATGACCCACTACCGCGACAAGTGCGCCAGTGCCCGCATCACCGCTGCCGAGCGCACCCAGTTCCTCGACGCTCTGCGCCTGGGCCTGACCCGTTCGTCTTACCTGTCTTCGTAAGGTAGGTCACTGCTCTCATCAGGTTGTCTGAAAATATTCCGCATGCTGCGGAAATTTCAGATGACCTGGTGCGACGCTTCTTTTTTCTTAAGCGAAATGACTCACAACCACATCTATCCACGTGATGTGGTCTTCTTTTCGCGTAGGTCATTTCCTAAGTTGTACTTCGCCTCTCTACTCGGCCATGTCTCTCGGCGAGAATCCCCGGCCGCCCCTCCTGTAGAGAATCGCCGATGTTCGATCCAGTCAACGAGCCGCCATTTCGTCTGGATGTAGAGGGTCTGCCAGATCCCTTTGAGGTCTTGGCCTTTACCGGCAGTGAAGCGATCAGCGAGCCCTTTGAGTTCAATGTCGATCTGTTGGTCGATGATCCGGCTTTGGACTTGGCCAGCCTGATGTATCGCCCGGTTTTTTTGCATTTCGGGCCTGCGGGGAACGGGATTCACGGGCAGTTGCATGAACTGGTCCAGGGCGGACATGACGCCACCCCCAGGCTTTGTCGTGTGCGCCTGCGGCCGAAACTGGCGTGCCTGGCCCAGCGGTTCAGCCAGCGTATGTTCAGTAACCGTTCGGTACCACAGATCCTCGCTCAGGTGCTCAAGGAGCATGGCATTGCCGGCACGGATCGGCGTTTTGAGGTGAGTGGCGATTACCCCCCGCGTGATTTCTGTACGCAGTATCAGGAATCAGACCTGCAATTTTTCCAGCGGCTGTGCGCGCAGGAACGCCTGCATTACCACTTCGAGCATCACAGGCGCGGTCACTGCCTGGTCATTAGAGACGGGGCGGGGCGCGTTCGGTGTGACGCAACGATGGCCTTTACGCCCGACACCGGACACTCGGGTGTGCATCAGTTCACGCTTCACGACCGAACACAGGCCAGCGATGGTCATTCGAACCTGGCGACGCTGCGCAGCGGCCAGCGTGTCCGGCTGTCCGGCCACCCGTATGCCGACGGGAGTCGTCTCTGGTGGCTGACCCATGTCGAGCATCACGCGGGACAAGCCCCTGCATTGACGTATGGCAACCAAATCCGTGCGGTGGCCGCAGAGTTGTCTCCTATACCGCAGAGTTCGGCCGTTGGCCCCAGGATGCATGGCCTGCAACGGGCCTGGGTGGTCGAGGTCGATGAGCCGCAACCCGAAGCGTCCAGACCCGTTGCCGTGCAATTTGACTGGCTCTATCAGGGCGAAGGCGCGGCCCCCAGCCACTGCTGGTTGTCGATTTCACCTGAATTGAGCTATGCGCCCGTCAAGTCGTTGACTGAGGGCGTGGAAGTGCTCGTGAGCTTTATCGAAGGCGATCCGGATCAACCGTTGATTACCGGATTTCTCCCCGGTCCTTCCGCCGCCCCGGTCCCGGCCGAGCGACAACCCACTGCGGTGGTCGATGACGCCGTGTCGGCCGATGGATTGTTGCGTTTGTTGCGGTCCAGTGAACCGTTGGTGTTGCTGTGCCTGTTGCCCGGCGGGGGCAGTTTTCTTCATTGCACGCAAACCCTTTGCACGTGCCGGGCCGCGACACAGCTTGGCCGGAGCGGTGCGGCATGATTGCCGTCCAGGCTCCCGACGTCACCCCGCAATGGCTGTTGCTCGATGTGCCGGGCGAGCCCGGGGCCGCAGAGGCGCTGCGGGAGCAGTTTGCCCAGGTCCGGCAGTTCTGGCTGTTCAACCACTGCGAATGGCAGCCGTTGAGGGAGCACGGCCCGGTGTTGATCGACCTCAAGGGACACTCGGCACTGACCGAACGTTGTCAGCGTGAACCCCACCTCTGGAACGGGTTGTGGCTGGCCAGTGACGCGTCACCGTCGCAGTTGCTCGAACATTTGCAACGCATGCTCACCGTCACCGTTGGCCTGCATCACCGCGCCTTGCTGAGCTACTACAACCCCCAGACGGCCAGCTATTTTTTCGATGCGTGCGATGCCCGGGAGTTGAGTCGCTGGCTCGGTCCGATCAGCCGGTTACGCTGGTTCGGTGGAACCTGGGCTGATCGGGCAATTGGCTGTCAGGGCTGGCAGCAGTTGTTCAATCCGGGGCTTGCCGTCGAGCCGCTGGGCATAGAGGAAGCCCTCAGTGCACGTCAGCGTGACTCATTGCAAACCTGCCTGCTGGAACAGCACGCCTGGCGCTGGAGCCAATCCACCGGGAGCGATTACACCGACCTGTGGTCCCAACTGCTGGAGGGGTTGGCGCTGGGTTTCAGCGAGCGGCCGGTGCTCGATGGATGGTTATGGTTACGCTTGCAATACCCCGGCGCTGTACCTGAACTGCCGCTGCCGGGGATCACTCAGCAGGAACGTCTCGATAGACTG
Source organism: Pseudomonas sp. S2_F03 (assembly GCF_054668335.1). Classification (NCBI taxonomy): domain Bacteria; kingdom Pseudomonadati; phylum Pseudomonadota; class Gammaproteobacteria; order Pseudomonadales; family Pseudomonadaceae; genus Pseudomonas; species Pseudomonas sp. S2_F03. The sequence continues at coordinate 3,705,694 of NZ_CP162759.1, forward strand.
CGCAATCTGTGGCAGGGCGATCAACCCTGAAGCCCCGGCCCCTATCATCCGGTGAACCAGCCATCGTTCTTGCGCAAGTACCAGGCAAAAGTACCCAGGGTCAGGCTGCGTAATAACATGAACAGCAAAAAGGTGATCCACAGCCCATGGTTGCCCAAGCCTTGCAGGGCCCAGGCGAAGGGCAGCAGCAGGATCACGGTCAACAGCATGCCGTTGCGCATTTCCCGGGCGCGAGTGGCGCCAATGAACAGCCCGTCGAGCAAGTAACTCCACACCGCGATCAACGGCAGCGCGGCGAGGTAGGGCAGGTAGATGAAGGCGGTGTCACGCACACTCTGAATGTCGGTCTGCATCTGGATAAACAAATGCCCGGCGAATGCAAACAGCACGGCAAAGCCCAGGCTCGCCAGCAATGACCAACCGCAGGCGACCACCAATGAACGCCGCAATGCCTCTCGATCACGCGCCCCGATGGCGTGCCCGCACAGGGCTTCAACGGCATGCGCCAAACCGTCCAGTGCGTGCGCCGTCAGCAGCAAGCCGTTAAGCAGCAGCGCGTTTGCGGCAACGGTGGCATCGCCGAGGCGAGCACCCTGTACGGTGATCAGGAAAAACACCGATTGCAGCGCCAGGCTACGGATGAAAATGTCGCGATTGACCGCCAGCAATGGCCGCCAACTCTGCCACAGCGCCAGCGCGGCCCAAACGATGTGACCGGGGTAGGCACGCAAGGCTTTGCGCGTCAGCAGCAGGCCGATCAGCGCACCGGTCCATTCGGCAATCACCGAGGCCCGCGCCGCACCGACCACCCCCCATTCCAGACCGAGGACAAACCACAGGTTCAGTGCGATGTTCACCAGGTTGGTGCTCAGCAAAATCGCCAGCGGTGCCCGGGCATTCTGGGTGCCCAGGAACCAGCCCACCAAGGCATAACTGGCCAGTGCCGCCGGCAGGCCGAACAAACGTGTGTGGAAAAATTCGCGGGTCAGTTGATCCAGTTCTGCCGACGGCTGCATGAAGTGCAGCGCGACGCCGCTCAAAGGAACGCCCGCAGCACCCAGCACAATCGACAGGCCCAAGGCCAACAACAGGCCTTGCAGCAAAATCTGCCGCAAAGCCGCACCATCCCCGCGTCCGGCGGCCTGCGCCGCGAAGCCGGTTGAGCCCATGCGCAGAAAACCCATGGCCCAGGCCAGGAAGGTATACAAGCTGGACCCGACCGCGACGGCGCCCAGCTGATGAGCGTGGGGCAGGTGGCCGATGACCGTACCGTCGACCAATGCCACCAGCGGTACGGAAATATTCGACAGGATCATCGGCGCAGCCAGCGCCCAGACCCGACGATGGGTCGGGCGGTCGCGCCAGTCGGTAATCAGGTTGGACATGCAGGCTCCTTGGCGAAGCCGGCATTGTAGCGACAGTTGGTGATGATCGTTCCCTCGCTCTGCGTGGGAATGACTCCTGTGACGCTCTGCGTCACGGCATCAGGGACGCGGAGCGTCCAGGGCTGCATTCCCACGCGGAGCGTGGGAACGATCAGCAACAGGGGGGTTAGTGAATGATCCAGCTCAACAACCAAAGCCCCAGCAGTAACCAGATAATCCCTGCAATGACCGACGCATTCATAAACGCCCGAATCGCCGACCACAACAACATCAACCCCACAATCAGCGCCACGATGCTGATGATCGACGTATCCATCCCAAGCGTGCGGGACAAGCCCTCGACAAAGTTTGCGCCGGCGTGGCTCAACAGATTGAACAAGCCACTGAGGCCGTCAACGATAAAGCGGATGACCGAACCGAGCGCCTGGCCAAGCCAGTCGAAAAAACCTTCTACCTGCATGTCGTTAACGTCCTGATGAAAGTGGTTGAGCCTTGGGCCATTGATCGCGGTGGCGAGTTCCCTGCAAGCATAGTGGTTTTGCGGCGCTTGCCGCTTGCCTTCACGCAGCATCCCCCCGAAGCTATACGCCTTCAGGAGAGCCCGATGAACCTTGTTGAACTGACCGAACGCCTGCACGCCATCCGTGACCGCAACGACTGGCGGCCATTTCACAGCCCGAAAAACCTGGCCATGGCCGCCAGTGTGGAAATGTCCGAGCTGGTGGAGATTTTCCAGTGGTTGACCGAAGACCAGTCACGTCAGTTGCCGGCCGACAAACTCGCCCATGCCGGGCAGGAAGTCGGCGATATCGTGCTCTATCTATTGCTGCTGTGCAGCGAGTTGGGACTGGACATGAATGAAGTCGTGCGCAGCAAACTCGCAGACAGCGAAAAGAGGTTCAGCTGATGAGCGATCGTCATTTCGATCAACTGGCGACCCGCTTCGCCGAAAAAATCTACGGCGGGGCCAAAGGCGCGATCCGCCTGGCGGTGCTTCAGGCCGACCTGGCCGAAACCCTGCCGGACCGACCATTGCGCGTACTCGACATCGGCGCCGGTCTGGGCCACATGTCGTTGTGGCTGGCCGAGCGCGGCCATGACGTCACCCTGGCCGAGCCCGCCGAGCCGATGCTCGAAGGGGCGCGCCAGCGCTTTGCCGAGGCCGGGCAGAGCGCAACGTTCATTCAGGCGCCGTGGCAGGATCTGCTCGGTCAGCTCACCGAACCCTACGACCTGGTGCTGTGCCATGCCGTGCTCGAATGGCTGGCGGAGCCTCACGCGATTCTGCCGGTGCTGCATCAATTGACCAAGCCCGGTGGCTGGTTGTCCCTGGCCTTCTATAACCGCGATGCGCTGATTTACCGCAACCTGCTCAAGGGCCACTTTCGCAAGATGCGCAAGAACGACATGGCCGGCGAGAAGCAGAGCCTGACCCCGCAACAGCCCCTTGATCCACGCGAACTGGCGGCGCAACTTGAAGGCCTGTGGCAGGTCGAAACCCAGAGTGGAGTGCGGGTTTTTCACGACTATATGCCTGTGGAATTCCAGGCCCGCGCCGAGCTGGTGGACTTGCTCGAAATGGAACTGGCCCATCGACGTCACCCAAGCTTTGCCGGGCTTGGGCGCTATTTGCACTGGATCTGTCGACCGGTCTGATCGGAGCACGAAATGAAAAGTCGTTCAGGGTTGCTGGTGATCTGTCTCGGGCTGGCGGCCTGTCAGGGCAGCAATCCGTATGTGGCATCGTCCAACCCTATCCCGCCGGCGCCACCCGGCGCGGCCAACACCTTCGATCGCAGCGCCTACCCCGCGCCACCCCGTGACTACGGGCGTTATCGCAGCTGGGCCTGGCTCGATGGTCAACTGCCGCCGGGTACCACTTGGGCTGACTCGGCGCAGGTGGCCGAAGTGGTCAGCAATGCCCTGGATCAGCGCGGCCTGCGACCGTTGCACGATAACCGTCCAGCCGACCTGTTTGTCAGCGCCAACTTGCACCTGGAAACCCGCTTGCGTCAGGTTCAGGACGACTACGGTTATTACGGCGGCGGTTATGGCGGGTACAACCACTACGGTAACGGTTACGGGATGTACGGCAGCGTGCCGATCATCCGTACCTATCAGGAACAAGTCTTGGTGGTGCAGGTAGACATGTTCGATGCGGGCACCGGTCAACCGGTGTGGAGTGCCAGCGCCGAAACCGGCCATAACGGTAGCCAGAGCGAGCAAGCCGATGCCCTGCGAAAGGCTGTAGAAAAGGCAATGTCGGCGTATCCTCCTAGTTAGCTTCTGTAGATAAGAAGCATTTCGCAGAGTTATGCCTTCAACCGGAGAACCATCATGTTCCGCCGTCTCGTTGTACTGGCTATGGCCGCGCTGCTCAGTGCCTGCGCCGCCAACCAGGTCAATCATGACTTTGACGCCAGCCGTGATTTTGCCGCCTACCGCAGTTGGAGCTGGAAAGAACCCGCTCTGCAGTACCGTCCCGATGATCCGCGGATCAAGAGTGATCTGACCGAGCAACGCATCCGCCAATCCGTTGCCGATCAACTGGACCAGCGAGGCTTGCGTCCGGCCGCTGCCGGCACCAAGGGTGACTTGAGTGTGCAGACTTACTTGATCGTCGAAGAGCGCCAGCAACAAGTGACCACCAATTATGGCGGCGGTTATGGCAACCCCTGGAACGGTTACTGGGGCGCGCCGATGTACAACGAAACCCGCAACGTCAGCTACAAAGTGGCGACCATCCAGATCGATCTGCTCGACGGCAAGGACGGCAAACTGGTGTGGCGTGGCAGTGACGAGCAACTGCTCAGCGGCTCGCCGAACCCGACCGATCGCAGCAATGCGATTCATGAAACCGTCGTACGCATCCTGGCCAACTACCCACCCAAATTGACCCACTGACACTGCATGGGATGTCTGATGTTAACTGGCGAGTTGCCAGTCAATAAAAAACCGCTGACGTGAACGCATCAGCGGTTTTTTTCGACTCCGGTTTTTGCGTTGCCAAACCATCAGGCCACCGGCCGCCAATGTCCGACCATGTGCTCAAGATCCCCGGCACCGACCAGCTGAAAATCACCACTGCTCCCCGCCACGCTCGCCAGCAATGTCACTTCACTGGGCAAGCGCACCGGTTTGCGAAACTGCACGGCAATCTCGATATTCGCCGTCGGCAGGTGATCGGCCAGCGCCGCCAAGGTACGTGCCTTGTTCCACAACCCGTGGGCGATCGCCGCGGGAAAACCAAACATCCTGGCGCTGAAGGCACTCAGGTGAATCGGGTTGTAATCGCCGGACACCTTGGCGTACTGGCGACCAATGTCGGCGGGCGCTTGCCAGCGGCTCACTTCGATCATCTCCAGGCTTGGGGCCAAAACGTCTTCGATCGGATCACCGTCAAGTGTGACGCCCCGGCACAGCATCTGGCTCTGCGCTTCCCAGAGCGGCCCCAATTGATCGTTCAGCGAGGTCACCAGGTCGAACGTCGCACCCTTGGCATGCGGTTGCAGATTCTGCACCTGCACGCTGACGCGTACACGACTCACCCCGCCCAAGGGACGCAAGACGCGAATGCGGTTGCTCAGGTGAATCAACCCCAACAGGGGGAACGGGAATTCCTTGGCGGTGAGCCATTGCATCTGCAAGGCAAACGCGAGGATGTGCGGATAGGTCGGCGGCAGCAACCCGTTGTCGGCAAACCCGCAGACCTTGCGATAAGCCGCCAGGCGTTTGTGGTCGACCTCGACCCAACAGTGCAAGCCCGTGGGAGGCAACGTGGTGCCGGTAATCTTGCGTCGCGTCGCCGCTCGCACGTACAACGCCGGCAGGCTCGGTTCACGGTTGAGCGTGTGCCAATGGGTCATCATCACTAGGCCCCCAAAACACTTTGTCCACAGACCCGCAGTGCTTGCCCGGTAAACGCACCCGTCCCCGGTTGCGCCAACCATGCCACGGCTTCGGCGACGTCCTGCGGCAAGCCGCCCTGGCCGAGTGAACTCATGCGTCGGCCGGCTTCGCGCAAGCCGAATGGAATGTGCGCGGTCATTTGCGTTTCAATAAATCCTGGCGCCACGGCATTGATGCTGATGCCGCGTTGACCCAGCAACGGCGCCCAGGCTTGAGCCAGGCCGATCAGCCCGGCTTTGCTGGCAGCGTAATTGGTTTGCCCGCGATTGCCGGCGATGCCACTGATGGAGGCTAGCAAAATCACGCGACCGTTGTCGTGCAGGGTGGCGCTGTCGAGCAGGGCCTTGGTCAGCACCTGCGGCGCATTGAGGTTGACGGCCAACACCGCGTCCCAGAATTCCGGCGTCATGTTGGCCAGGGTTTTGTCCCGGGTGATACCGGCGTTGTGCACCACGATGTCGACCCCGTCGGGCAAGTGTTCGATCAACTGCGCGGCAGCGTCTTCGGCGCAAATATCCAGGGTGATGCTGCGCCCGGCAAGCCGTGCGGCGAGCGCCTCGAGATCGGTTTTGGCCGGTGGTACGTCCAGCAGAATCACCTCGGCGCCATCACGGGCCAGGGTTTCGGCGATGGACGCGCCGATGCCGCGCGCCGCGCCGGTCACCAACGCCTTGCGCCCTGCCAGCGGCCGCGTCCAGTCCTGAACGGGCGTGTCGCAGGCTTTCAACCGAATCACTTGCCCGGACACAAACGCGCTTTTGGGCGAAAGGAAAACCGCAACGGACCTTCCAGTTGTTCCTCGGCGCCTTCACCGACATAGATCAACTGCAACGTGCCACCGCTGCGCAGTTCCTTGGCCAGAGAACGGCTGAACCCTTCCAGGGCACGCTGGGCGCTGGCGGCAAACGGGTCGCTCAAGGTCTCTGGCGCGCGCCCCAGAATGACCAGGTGCGCGCTGTGGTCGAGGTTTTTCATCAAGGGCTGGAAGAACTCGCGCAACTGTTTGAGTTGATCGGTCTGCACCAGATGACTGGCGTCGAAGACCACCGCTTTGAGTTTCGGGCCGTGACCGGGAATCCACGCGGTGGCCAGCGAGGGCTCGGTGCCGTAGCTGTAAATCGCGTCGGTCAGGCGATTGGCGAGCGCGCCGACTTTCTCCGCCAGCGGACCACCGCCGATCAACAACGCCCCTTCGACCGGCCGCAATCGGCCGGCCTGCCAGCGCTCCAGGCGTACCGGCGACGGCAGACCCAAGGCCCCGACCAGGCGATGGCCGATGGACGAATTGGCGAAGTCGATATAACGGTCAGACATGGAACGTGCTCCGGCGGCTGGGGTTCAAAGTGTGGACCACGATTGGCAATCAGTCGTTCGATCCACGAGATAAGGCCTACGCTTGAACATTGCAGAGTAGTTGAACCTGGGTTCTGCAGGACTTGCGGGGGAATGCAGAGCCTGTGGGTTCAGGTTTGATGTTCGAATATTTCACAAGGAGCTTTTCATGACTCAGCTGCGCCGCGTCGCGATTATCGGCGGTAACCGAATTCCTTTCGCTCGCTCCAACGGGGCGTATGCCACTGCCAGTAACCAGGCGATGCTCACCGCAGCGCTCGAAGGCTTGATCGAACGCTTCAACCTGCACGGCCTGCGCTTGGGCGAAGTGGTCGCGGGGGCCGTGCTCAAACTGTCGCGGGATATGAACCTGACCCGCGAGTGCGTGCTCGGTTCGCGGCTGTCGCCGGAAACGCCGGCCTACGACATCCAGCAAGCGTGCGGCACCGGGCTGGAAGCGGCGTTGCTGGTGGCGAACAAGATCGCCCTGGGGCAGATCGATTGCGGCATTGCCGGCGGCGTCGATACCACCTCGGATGCGCCAATCAGTGTCAGTGAAGGCCTGCGCCGGATCCTGCTGCAAGCCAATCGCGCCAAGACCACCGCCGACAAACTGAAAACATTCCTGCAATTACGGCCCCGGCATCTCATTCCCGAGTTCCCGCGCAATGGCGAACCCCGCACCGGTTTGTCCATGGGGCAACATTGCGAGCTGATGGCGCAGACCTGGAACATCCCCCGCGAAGAACAGGATCAACTGGCGCTGCAAAGCCACCGCAACCTGACCGCCGCCTACGCCGAGGGCTGGCACAACGACCTGATGACGCCGTTCCTCGGTCTGACCCGCGACAACAACTTGCGTCTGGACCTGACCCTGGAACAACTCGCCAAGCTGAAACCGGCCTTCGAGAAAAGCGCCAAGGGCACGATGACCGCCGGCAACTCGACGCCACTCACAGACGGTGCCTCGCTGGTGCTGTTGGGCAGTGAAGAATGGGCCAGGGCGCGTGGCTTGCCGATCCTTGCTTATCTGCGTGATGGGGAAGCAGCGGCGGTGGATTTCGTCAACGGTGCCGAAGGCCTGTTGATGGCGCCGTTGTACGCGGTGCCACGTTTGCTGGCGCGCAATGGCCTGACCTTGCAAGACTTCGATTACTACGAAATCCACGAAGCCTTCGCCGCACAGGTGCTCTGCACGCTGAAGGCCTGGGAAGATCCGCAATATTGCAAAACCCGCTTGGGGCTTGATGCGCCGTTGGGCTCCATCGACCGCAGCCGCCTCAACGTCAAAGGCAGTTCACTGGCGGCCGGGCATCCGTTTGCAGCCACCGGCGGGCGTATCGTCGCCAATCTGGCGAAGTTGCTGGACGCGGCCGGTAAGGGCCGAGGCCTGATCTCGATCTGTGCGGCTGGCGGTCAAGGCGTCACCGCGATTATCGAGCGCTGAAGAACTCCTACAGGGAATCTCGGCATCAAATAGATTTGTAGGGATCTGCTACTTGGCCTAACGTCGGCTCCATCAACCCTCTTGCGATATAAGGCTAGTTGATGCCGACTAACGGACAAATTTCCCTCGAACGGACGATACCGACGCTGACGGCTCTGCCCCGTCCGCTGTTTGCCCGGGTAGAAAGCCTGAATGCCGGTTCATGGACGCCGCCGCATCGTCACGATTGGGTGCAGTTTTCCTACGCGATCAGTGGCGTGCTCGGGGTGCATACCGCCGAGGGCAGTTTTTTTGCGCCGCCGCAGTGGGGCATCTGGATTCCGGCGGACCTTGAGCATCAAGTCGTTACCTCGATGCGCGCTGAAATGCGCAGTTTGTATGTGCGCCGCAAGGATTGTGCGTGGGCGGATGGACGTTGCCGGGTGCTGGAAGTCACGCCGCTGGCGCGGGAACTGATCAAGAGTTTTTGCCTGCTGGCGGTGGAGTATCCACAGGGCGACAGCCAGGAAGCGCGGCTGGTGAGCGTGTTGCTCGATCAGTTGGCGAGTTTGCCCGAGGTGGGGTTTCCCTGCCGTTGCCCCGGCATGAACGGTTGCTGGGATTGTGCAACGAACTGATTGAAAGCCCTGAGCAAAACGTGACATTGCAGGCCTGGGCGGAGCGCTTGGGCCTGTCGGAAAAAACCCTGATGCGCCTGTTTCAGCGCGAGACCGGGTTGAGCTTTCGCGGCTGGCGACAGCGGATGCGACTGCTGTCGTCATTGAGTCTGCTGGAGGAGGGCGACAGCGTGACCAACACCGCGCTGGCATGTGGGTATGACTCGACTTCGGCGTTCATTGCCGCCTTCAAAAGCCTGTTCGGGTTTACCCCCGGCGAACTCTTCAAGCGGTAACACCACATGACCCTGTGGGAGCGGGCTTGCCCGCGATGAGGCCATGTCAGTCAACATTGATGTTGAATGTCAGTCAGCTATCGCGAGCAGGCTCACTCCTAGTGATGTGCGGTGTTTCGGGGATCAGGTTCTGAACCGTCGAACCAACCCGTCCAGCTCATTCGAAAGCCCGGCCAGGCTCTGCGAATCCAGGCGCGCGGAGTTCGCCAGTTCCGCGACCAATTGCGCATCCCCATGAATCTGGCTGATGTGGCGGTTGATGTCTTCGGCCACGTGATGCTGTTCTTCGGCCGCCGTCGCAATCTGCGTGTTCATGTCACGGATCACGTCCACCGACTCGCGAATCTGCCCGAAGCTGTTACGCGCTTCGCCGATTCGGCTCACCGACTGTTGCGACACTTCCAGGCTGGCGTGCATCTGTTGGGTCACCTGGCTGGTGCGCTTGGCGAGGTTGCCGAGCAGCCCGTCGATTTCCGCCGTGGAGTCCGCCGTGCGTTTGGCCAGCGCCCGTACTTCGTCAGCCACGACCGCGAACCCGCGACCTTGCTCGCCGGCCCGTGCCGCTTCGATGGCCGCGTTCAGCGCCAGCAGGTTGGTCTGCTCGGCGATCGAGCGAATGGTCCCCAGGATCGACTGGATATCGTTGCTGTCGCGTTCCAGCTGTTGCATCGATTGCGCCGACTGTTCGATTTCCTGGCTCAAGCGATCAACGCTGCTCACCGCCGCATCAATCTGCTGCTGACCTTCACGGGCCTGACGCTGGCCACTGTCGGCCGACTCCGCCGCCTGGCTGCAGGAGCGCGCGACTTCGTTGGCGGTGGCGACCATTTCGTGGAACGCCGTGGACACCATGTCTACGGCTTCACGCTGGCGTCCGGCGGCTTCGGCCATGTCGCTGGAAACTTGGGTCGAGCTTTGGAGGTGGCGAGAATTTTCGTCGCCGCGCCGCCGATGCTTTGAATCAGGTTGCGGATCGCCGTCAAAAACTGGTTGAACCAACTGGCCAGTTGCGCGGTTTCGTCGCTGCCACGGATTTCCAGGTTTTTGGTCAGGTCGCCTTCGCCTTGGGCGATGCCTTCCAGACCGCTGGCCACGCTGCGGATCGGGCGCACGATAACGCTGGCGAAGCTGGCACCGAGGATGGCGAAGAACACGGCCAGCACGGCGGCGATGATTGCGATCAGCCAGGTCAGTTGGGTGGCCGAGCTCATCACGTCGTTTTGCTTGATCAGGCCGATGAAGGTCCAGCCCAGTTGCTCCGACGGCCAGACGTTGGCCATGTAGCGTTCGCCGTTCAGCTCGACTTCCACCAGGCCTTTGCCGGCCTTGGCCAGTTGCGCGTAACCCTCGCCGAGGCTGTTCAGTGGCTTGAAGTTGTGCTCTGGTTGTTTCGGGTCCACCAGGACCATGCCGGTGTTTTCCAGCAGCATCAGGTAGCCGGTTTCACCCAGCTTGATCTGCTTGACGATTTCGGTGAGCTGCTTGAGCGTCACGTCGATGCTGACCACGCCGCCGTTAGTGCCCAACTTGTTGTCGATGGTACGCACGGTACTGACGTAAGTCGCGTCGTCCTGTGCCCAGTAATAGGCCTCGGTGCGAAACGGCTTGCCCGGTTTGGCCTGGGCCGCTTTGTACCACGGACGCTGGCGTGGATCGTAGTTGTTCAACTTCGCATCGTCCGGCCAGGACACATAACCGCCGGCCGCAGTGCCGAGAATGGCATAGGCGTAGGACGGATGGCTGTTGCCCAGGTCCTGGAGGAGGCTGAAGACTTTTTTGTCTGCTTCACCCTGGGGAATGCTCTCGGCGTTGGCGCTCATGTAGGTCTTGAGGCTGTCGTCGGAGTCCTTGATCAGGGGCTGTTTGGCCAGGTAGTCGACGTTCTGGCTGATGCCGTCGAAAAACAATTGCATGGCGTTGCTGACCTGACGAATCTCACGGCCACTGCCATCGACAAAACTGTCCTTGGCATCACTGCGCAAGTTCATCACAACCAGGGTGGCGACCAGCACCACGGGCACGCAGGCGATGATTGCAAACGCCCAGGTCAACTTCTGTTTGATGTTCATCCGCGCTCCAGATTTTCTTGTAGGCCCACGCAGTGCAGATGACTCGCGGAATATTGGTAGCCGAAAACGTTGTTGGTGTACTTCGGTCCCTGAAGCGTCGTCGTTTTTCTGTCAGAACGATTGTCGGACAAATTCCTTTGTCCTGAGGACTTCGGCTGCTGATGGGAGAAATTGAGTCCATATTGGAAAAATCCTACGCAGGGGTTTGCGCAAGATGTCAGCTTCTGTCGCAAATGCCTTCAAATCCCTTCGCCAACAAAGTTCGCTGGCTCAGCTATGATCTCGGCCGGTCATTGACGACCGGCGATGGATGAGCGATTAATCCGGCACATTGTGTGCTTCACGACGTTCATAGGTCGGCAACCCCTCCCCCGAACGGGTGGATTGCCGTATAACGAATGACTTTCGCGTGTTTGGTAATAAAGGACCCACAATAAAAGCTGATGAAGACTCCAAACGCATTGAACCCCTGATCGAGGACGGTCTGGTCGACGAGGTGCTGCGCCCACTCATGAGTGGTAAAGAAGCAGCTGTTTATGTGGTGCGCTGCGGCAACGAGTTACGTTGCGCGAAGGTCTACAAGGAGGCGAATAAACGCAGTTTCCGTCAGGCGGCCGAGTACCAGGAAGGCCGCAAGGTGCGCAACAGCCGTCAGGCTCGGGCGATGGCCAAGGGCTCCAAGTTCGGCAAGAAAGAAACCGAAGATGCCTGGCAGAACGCCGAAGTGGCGGCCCTGTTCCGACTGGCCGGTGCCGGTGTACGGGTGCCCAAGCCGTATGACTTCCTCGAAGGCGTACTGCTCATGGAACTGGTGGCCGATGAATACGGTGATGCCGCGCCGCGTCTGAACGATGTGGTGCTGGAGCCGGACCAGGCCCGTGAATATCACGCGTTCCTGATTTCGCAGATCGTGCTGATGCTGTGTACCGGTCTGGTGCACGGTGACCTGTCGGAGTTCAATGTGCTGTTGACCCCGGACGGCCCGGTCATCATCGACCTGCCTCAGGCGGTGGACGCTGCGGGTAACAACCATGCGTTCAACATGCTGGAGCGGGATGTTGGCAACATGGCGTCCTACTTCGGACGTTTTGCGCCGGAGTTGAAGAAGACCAAGTACGCCAAGGAAATGTGGGCGTTGTACGAAGCCGGCACCTTGCACCCGGCCAGTGTCCTCACCGGCGAGTTCGACGAGCCGGAAGAGTTGGCCGACGTGGGCGGGATCATGCGCGAAATCGAGGCCGCACGGCTGGACGAAGAGCGCAAGCAAGCGATCCGTGCTGCTGACGATGCGCCACCGAGTAAAGCCGAAGAACCGCCTCCGCCCTGGATGCAGTGATGCGCTAAACAAAAACCCGGCTTCGGCCGGGTTTTTTGTGGGTGCCATTTGTTGTAACCGCGTCGCCTCAATCGCGGGCAAGCCACGCTCCCACAAGTTTAGTGTCGGTCCCGAACGCCATGGTCGACACAAAACCTGTGGGAGCGTGGCTTGCCCGCGATGGCGTCAGACCAGACAATCCACAACAGCCATACTCCCCACACTCAAGGATTGAATGTGAACACCTCCGCCCGCAACGCCCGACTGATCATTGCCGCCCGTCTGGTTTCGGATTTCGGCGCCTTTCTCAACATGGTCGCCCTGGCCACCTACGTTTACCTGCTCAGCAACAGCGCCATGAGTGTCGGCATCTTCCTCGCCAGTCGTGTGGGCGGGGGGGATTTTCGCCAGCCTCATCAGCACCGCGTTTTATCGCCGCTGGGTCGGGCGCATGCCGCTGATCGCCTTCGACCTGCTGCGTGCAGGATTGCTCGGGTTGCTGCTGGTGCTGCCGGTCCCGCAACAAGCTTTGCTGTTGCCGTTAATCGCGTTCGGCCTTGGAGTCGGCAACTCGATGTTCGCCATCGGCCTGAACAGTCAGCTACCGCACTTGATCGATGGCGAACACCTGCTCAAGACCAATGCCTGGATCACCTCTGCCTCCTCGGCCGCGATGGTCGGCGGCAGTCTGGTGGCGGGGCTGCTGGTCGCGGCGTTTGGTTTTGAAACGGTGTTTGCGCTGAACGTGGTGACGTATCTGTTGGCCGCGTTGTTCATCCTGCCGCTGCGCTTTTCCACGCCTGCGGCCTGTGACGAACCCGTCCACCCACGGGGCGAATGGTCGGCGCTGCGCCAAGGGCTGCGCAATGCACCGGTGGTGGCCGCGATGCTCGCCGTCACCATGGCCGACACCTTGGGCAGCGCCGCGCACAACGTGGGTTTGCCAATAATTTCCAAACTGCTGACCCCAGAATCGGCCAGCACCACGCTGGGCCTGATGCTGGCGGTATGGGCCTTTGGGAAATTCATCGGTGCGCGCATTGCCAGTCGCCTGAAAGGCTCGGACAACGCCCACCTGGAGCGGCGATTTTTTCTCGGGGTGTTGCTGATGTCCTGCGGCTTCATCCTGATGTTTCAGCAGCAGACCCTGTACGGCTTGCTCCTGTTTTCCCTGCCCGCGGGGTTGGGCGACGGTTTCTCTGAGGTGGGGCTGATGTCGCGCCTGCAGCGTGAACCGGACAGCCTGCGTCTGCCGATTTTCAGCTTACTGACCCTGCTGCAAATGACCGGGTTCGGCGTCGGCATGCTGATCGCCGCGCCGTTTTACTCATGGTGGACGCCGGGGGCCGTGGTGCTGCTGTTCCACGGCATTCCGCTCACCACGTTGTTGGTGGTGAAGGGGCTGGCGATCAGGGACGAACTGGTTCGGCGCAGCAGCCCGACGCGAGATTCTTGAGGATCGGGCAGTCGGGACGATGGTCGCCCTGGCAGTGCTCAACCAGGTCTTGCAGGGTATCGCGCAGTTGGCCGAGTTCGCGGATCTTCTGGTTCAGTTCGTCGATGTGCTGACGGGCCAGGGCCTTCACATCGGCGCTGGCTCTTTGGCGGTCCTGCCAGAGGGTCAGTAACTTGCCGACCTCTTCCAGCGAAAACCCCAGGTCCCGGGAACGCTTGATGAAGGCCAGGGTGTGCAGGTCGTCGTCACCGTAAACGCGGTAGCCGCTCTCGGTACGATGGGCGGCCTTGAGCAGGCCGATGGACTCGTAGTAACGAATCATCTTCGCGCTCAGGCCGCTTTGGCGGGCTGCTTGACCGATGTTCATCGATTGTCCTCCAGGTCCTTGGGTTTCCAGGTTTTCAACAGTAACGCATTGCTCACCACGCTGACGCTCGACAATGCCATGGCCGCACCGGCCAGCACCGGGTTGAGGAAGCCGAACGCCGCCAGCGGAATGCCGATCAGGTTATAGACGAAGGCCCAGAACAGGTTCTGCCGGATCTTCGCGTAGGTCTTGCGGCTGATCTCCAGCGCCGCCGGCACCAGCCGAGGGTCACCGCGCATCAAGGTAATCCCGGCCGCGTGCATGGCCACGTCAGTGCCGCCGCCCATGGCGATGCCGATGTCCGCGGCCGCCAGGGCCGGGGCGTCGTTGATGCCATCGCCGACCATCGCGACCACGCCGGTTTGTTTCAGGGTGGCGACGGTGGCCGCTTTGTCGGCGGGCAGCACTTCGGCGTGGACGTCATTGATGCCCAGCGCCTGGGCGACAACGTTGGCACTGCCGCGATTGTCACCGGTGAGCAGGTGGCTGCTGATGTTCCTTGCGCTGAGTTGTTGCACCGCCTGCAGGGCGCCGGGTTTGAGCGTGTCGCCAAAGGCGAAGAGGCCGAGCACTTTCGATTCGGGGCTTTGTTCGATCAGCCAGGACAGCGTCCGGCCTTCGGTTTCCCAGGCGGTTGCCGAGTCAGCCAATGATCCTGCGTTTAAACCACTTTCTTCCAATAGACGACGATTGCCCAATGCCAGTCGACGACCCTCCAGCGTGCCGGCGATGCCTCGCCCCGTCAGTGATTGACTGTCACTGATATCGGCGACGATCAGTCCGCGTTCGCTGCACGCATCCAGCACAGCCTTGGCCAGCGGATGTTCGCTGCCCTGTTGCAGGGCGCCTGCCATTTGCAGCAGGGCGGCCTCGTCACCGTCGACAGCGGTCAGATGAGCAATACGCGGGGCTCCCGAGGTCAGCGTACCGGTCTTGTCGAACACCACGGCGCTGACTTCATGTGCGCGTTCCAGCGCTTCGGCATCCTTGATCAGAATCCCGTAGCGCGCCGCCACGCCGGTTCCGGCCATGATGGCGGTCGGTGTGGCCAACCCCAGCGCACATGGGCAGGCGATCACCAATACCGCGACGGCATTAATCACGGCGGTTTCAATCGGCGCGCCATACAGCCACCAACCGATGAAGGTGGCCAACGCGATCAACAGCACCGTGGGCACAAACACCTGGCTGACTTTATCCACCAGTTTCTGGATCGGAGCCTTGGCGGCCTGGGCGTCTTCGACCAGGCGAATGATTCGCGCCAGCACGGTTTCCGCCCCCAAGGCCTGGGTGCGAACCAGCAATCGACCTTCACCATTGATTGCGCCACCGGTGACCTTGTCGCCCGGTTGCTTGGGCACCGGCAGGCTTTCGCCGCTGATCAGTGCTTCGTCGGCGTGGCTCTGGCCGTCGACCACTTCGCCGTCCACCGGGAAGCGTTCACCGGGTTTGACCATGACCAGGTCGTTGAGACGCAAGGCACTGATGGCGACCTCCTGTTCGCGGCCATCGATGACCTGAATCGCCCGTTCCGGGCGCAAGGCTTCGAGGGCACGAATGGCGCTGGCGGTCTGGCGTTTGGCGCGGCTTTCCAGGTATTTGCCCAGCAGTACGAGGGCGATGACGACCGCTGAGGCTTCGAAATACAGGTGTGGCATGCGCCCGGCAGCGGTGGCCCATTCGTAGACACTCAAGCCGTATCCGGCGCTGGTGCCCAGTGCGACCAGCAAATCCATGTTGCCGGCCCCGGCGCGCACGGCTTTCCAGGCCGCGACATAAAAGCGCGCACCGAAGATGAATTGCACAGGCGTTGCCAACGCGAATTGCACCCAGGCCGGCAGCATCCAGTGCACGCCGAACGGCTGCAGCAGCATCGGCAACACCAGCGGCAAGGCGAGGACGATGGCCATGATCAACGCCCAACGCTCACGGTGCAGGCGCTGTTGTTGAGTGTCGGTTTGCGGGTGTTCGACTTCCCAGACGCTGGCGGAGTAACCCGCTTTGGTCACCGCCGCGATCAGGGTTTGCGGATCGACGTGGCCGAGCAGTTCGAGGTGGGCGCGCTCGTTGGCCAGGTTGACGCTGACGCTCTTCACGCCCGGCACCTTGGCCAGCGCACGTTCGACCCGGCCCACGCACGAGGCGCAGGTCATGCCGTCGATGCTCAGTTCCAGAGTGTGCCGGGGCACGCTGTAACCGGCCTGTTCAACCGCCGCCATCAACGCCGGCAAGCTGTCGCTGGGCGCCTGGACTCGGGCCTGTTCAGTGGCCAGGTTGACGCTGACGGCGGAGGCGCCGATGACTTTGCTCAAGGCTCGCTCGACACGCCCAGCGCAACTGGCGCACGTCATGCCGGCAATCGGCAAATCGAAAGTGGTGGATTCGGACATCGGTCACGCTCCCTGTAGTAGAGACCTACAGGATCAACCTTGCCATGTTGGCAAGGTCAAGCACCAATCTGCAAATCGCCGCAGACCAATGTGGGAGCGAGCTTGCTCGCGATGGCGGCGTATCAGTCAATATCTATGTAACTGACACACCGCCATCGCGAGCAAGCTCGCTCCCACAGGGGGGCACGTTGGATTTGCTCAGTATTCGAGAGCAGCAGGTTTGAGGTACATCCCTTCTTGCGTCATCGCAATCCGGAATTTCAATACATCGCCGGCCTTAAGATTGATGATCTGCGAACCCGGCGCGAGCATGCCCGGGTTGCAACCCGGCGCCTGGCCCGGCAGCAGCTTGAGGCGCAAGGACACATTGCCCGGCGGCAGGTTGAACGAGGTGCTTTGTTCCTGGAACAGTCGTGCGGACAGTTGATCCAGGATGTACACACCGATTTCGCAGGAGGTGGCGACTTCCAGGCGCTCGCGGGAAATGATCAGTACGCCATAGTCCTCCCCGGCGGCTTGAACCGAAGGTGTCGCGGCAAAGAGGCTGAGGAAGCCAAACAGGCTGAGAGCTGACCAGCGCATGGCTGAATCTCCTGAAGTCGAGTCATTGATGCACGCAGCTTGGCCGAGCGCGACGCCGATTGCCAGCCCGGCAGTTTGTTCAAGAACTTGACCTTGCCATGGTGGCAAGCTCGAGACTGCACGCAATCTCAACAAAGGAGCCACACCATGCAAGTGTTCAACGTTCAAGGCATGTCTTGCGGTCACTGTGTCAAAGCCATCACTCAGGCACTGCAAGCCATGGATCCGGCGGCCAGCGTGCGGGTCGATCTGGCGGCCAAGGAAGTCGGCGTTGAAAGCGCGTTGACGGTCGAGCAAGTGATCGCCGCGATCAGCGAAGAAGGCTACGAGGTCAAAGTCGCCTGACACAAGGCATTCAGTGTTTTTTAATAGTTAGCGAGCTATCGGAATGTTCAAGGCGTTCATGCAAGGCTAGACTGTCGGCCTGCTGACTCATGCCCAACTGGATGCCTGATGAACTTTCGTACCATTTTGATTCTTGGCGCCCTCAGCGCTTTCGGTCCGCTGGCGATCGACTTCTATCTGCCGGCCTTCCCGGCGATGGCACTCGCCTTCGGCACCGATGAACAACACGTTCAACTGACACTGGCGGCGTATTTCCTCGGCTTGTCGATTGGCCAACTGGCTTACGGCCCGGTGGCCGATCGTTTCGGTCGGCGCATTCCATTGCTGGCCGGGGTTGGTTTGTTCACCCTTGCGTCGCTGGCCTGTGCCTATGCACCGAGCCTGGAATGGCTGATCGGCGCACGATTTGTCCAGGCGTTGGGCGGTTGTGCGGGCATGGTGATATCCCGTGCGGTGGTCAGCGATAAATGCGATGCGGTGGGTTCGGCGAAAGTCTATTCGCAACTCATGCTGGTCATGGGCCTGGCGCCGATCCTCGCGCCGATGCTCGGCGGCTTGCTGGTCAACACCACGGGCTGGCAGTCGATTTTCCTGGCGTTGACCGGTTTCAGTGCCTTGGCTGCGCTGGCCGTGGCGCTCGGGTTGCCGGAAAGCCTGCCCGCACACATGCCGCGTCAGCCGTTGTCCGGGGCTTTTCGGCAGTACGGTCGCCTGTTGTCGGATCGGATCTTTCTCGGTCATGCCTTGACGGGCGGCATCGCCATCGCCGGCATGTTTGCCTACATCGCCGGTTCGCCGTTCGTTTTCATCAAGCTCTATGGCGTACCGGCCGAGCATTTCGGCTGGCTGTTTGGCACCAACGCGGCGGGGTTCATTCTGGTGGCGCAAGTCAACGCGCGATTGCTGGCCAAGCGGGGGCCGGCATTCTTGCTGGCGCGTGCGGTGTGGGTTTACCTGGCCGCCGGTTTGACGCTGCTCGCCGTCAGCGCCTTGCACCCCACGCAGTTGTGGCCTCTGCTGATTCCACTGTTTATTTGCATCTCCAGCCTCGGCTGCATTTTGCCCAACGCTTCGGCGTGTGCGATGAACGGGCAGGGCGCCCGCGCCGGCAGTGCGTCGGCGATGCTTGGGTGTCTGCAATTCAGCGTCGCGGCGGGTGCCGCGGCGCTGGTCGGTGTTTTACACGATGGCAGTGCCGTACCGATGGCGATGGTCATCAGCCTGTGTGGTGTTCTGGTGGTGAGCGCGGCGATGTTCACCCGGCGTTTGCAAAAGGTTCGGGCGTTGGCGCAAGCGCAGGCCTGAAGACGGGGTCAGCCAGCGGCTCGTTGCTGGCGACCGGGAATTTGATGGGGGGCGTAAAGGCGTGCTTCGAGGGTTCGGGTAAAGGCCAGAGCTTCGGCTTCGCTGCGAAATGTCACGGCATGCTGGTCCAGGCGGACCTGCCATTGAGATTTAGCCAATTCTTTTATCAGGATCTTCATTGCTGACCTCTCCTCTCGTAATAACTGCCACGTAAAGATTGTGCCGCAGAGGTTTCGATTGTAGTCCTGAATACGATCGCTATTGTGACAGGCGTCAACTCTCAGACTGACGGTGTCGTTCCTTCAGGAACGACACTGTTTCATCATGTTTCAGAACCCTTCCAGCACAATCTTGCCTTTGGCTTTGCCGCTCTCCAGCAGCGCATGGGCACGGCGCAGGTTGGCCGCGTTGATGCTGCCGAAGTGCTCGCCGACCGTGGTTTTCAACGTCCCGGCGTCGATCAGCGCGGCGATGCGGTTGAGCAACTTGTGTTGCTCGATCATGTCTGCGGTTTCGAACAGCGAGCGGGTGTACATGAACTCCCAGTGCAGTGACAGGCTCTTGCGTTTGAGCTTGGTCACGTCCAGTGACTTGGGATCATCGATCAGCGCCAGTTTGCCTTGCGGCGCCAGCGCCTCGACCAATTGATCCAGGTGCTGATCGGTCTGGGTCAGGCTGGCGACATGGGTCACGTATTCCACCCCGGCACGCTTGAGCGCTTCGCTCAACGGTTGGCTGTGATCGATCACCAGGTCCGCGCCCAACTCACGAACCCAACTCTGGGTTTGCGCTCGGGAAGCGGTGCCGATGACCTTGAGCCCGGTCAGTTGACTGGCCAGCTGTGTGAGGATCGAACCCACCCCACCCGCCGCGCCGACGATCAGCAGGCGCTGGCCTTCGTCGGTTTGGCCTTCACGCACTTGCAGGCGTTCAAAGAGCAATTCCCAGGCGGTAATCGCGGTCAGTGGCAGCGCGGCGGCTTCAGCGAAACCCAGGGTTTTCGGCATGTGGCCGACGATCCGCTCATCCACCACATGCCGTTCGCTGTTGCCGCCGGCACGGGCGATGGAGCCGGCGTAAAAGACCTTGTCGCCGGCCTTGAACAAGGTCACGTCTTTACCGACAGCCTTGACCACCCCGGCCACGTCCCAACCCAGCACCTTGGCCGCGCCGTCTTCAGGCTGGACGTTTTGGCGGACTTTGGTGTCCACCGGGTTGACCGAGATGGCTTTGACGTCCACCAACAGGTCGCGCGGGCCGGCAACCGGTTCCGGCAACTCGATGTCTTGCAGGGATTGTTCGTCGCTGATCGGCAACGAGGTGTAATAGGCGATGGCTTTCATACAGGGGTTTCCGAAAGGTAATAAAAGAAAGGGGACAGCCTGATACCGATCATTTAAGCCGAGGCGCACTCCGTAGCAGCTGGCGAAGCCTGCGTTCGGCTGCGGAGCAGTGGTAAATCCTGTACGCGCGGATTTCCTGAAACACCGCATCGTCTGATTTCACGACTGCTCCGCAGCCGAACGCAGGCTGCGCCAGCTGCTACAAAAGTGCGGATCGGCACTAGGGATCAGGCCACGGTGCGCAGGCGCTTGAGATCAAAGTGTTCGAGAAAATCGCCGGCCTTGGCCCGGAAATTCTGGATGTGGGCGCTGGCGTCATGCGCCGCCAGGGCTTCGTCGCTGCTCCACTGCTCGATCATGTAAAAGGCATGCGGATTGGCGAGGTCCTGATGCAGATCGTATTGGCCGCAACCGGCCTCAGCGCGGGTTGGTTCCAGCAGTGCACGCAGGTGCCGTTCAAGGGCGTCTTGCTGGCCGGCTTTGGCGATGAGCGTGGCAATGGCGGTAAATGGCTGGGACATGGACGACTCCGGGAGCGTAATGAATTCGATGGCACAGATGATTGGCTATTTCACAGCAAGATAAAACCCGCTAAAAGAGCAGTCTCTTTCAATATTTTTTTGATAATCGAGGCTGAAAATGCTGCGTTTCGATGACTTGCAGTTGTTCGTCCGGGCTGCCGACCTGGGGAGCCTGTCGGCGGCGGCGCGGGTGATGGACATGTCGGCGGCCGTGGCCAGCGCGGCGTTGAAGCGCATCGAACAGCAACTGGGCGCGCGGTTGCTCGCGCGTTCAACCCGCAGCCTGCGCCTGACCGCCGAAGGCGAGGGGTTCCTGGAATATGCCCGCGCCGCCCTGAGCAATCTGGACGAAGGACGCCGCTTGCTGGCCAGTGGTCAGGACCAGGTCAGCGGGATTTTGCAACTGTCCGCACCGTCGGACTTCGGTCGCAATCTGTTGTTGCCCTGGCTGGACGAGTTTCAGCGTGAGCACCCGAAACTGACCGTGCGGCTATTGCTGGGAGACCGCATTGCCGACCTGTTCCGCCAACCGGTGGACATTGCCCTGCGCTACGGCGAGCCGGAAGACTCTAGTCTGGTGGCATTGCCCATCGCCCCGCAGAACCGCCGGGTGTTGTGTGCGGCGCCCGCTTACCTGGCCAGACATGGGGAGCCCCGGCAGCTCGAGCAACTGGCTCAGCACAATTGTTTGTTGTTCATGCTCGGCAGCCGGGTCCACGATCACTGGAGTTTTCATGACGGCAAGCGCGAGGTCGGCCTGACCGTCAGTGGTGACCGTTTCAGTGACGATGCCGATGTCGTCCGGTTATGGGCCGTTGCCGGCGCGGGGATCGCCTACAAGTCCTGGCTCGATGTCGCCGCCGATGTACTCGCCGGGCGACTGAAGGTGCTGATGCCGGAGTTGCTCTGTGAGCGCGCACCTCTGAATTTGCTGTGCGCCCATCGCGCACAATTGAGTAAGCCGGTGAACCTGTTGCGGGAAATGCTTGCCAGCCGATGCGCTCAATTAGGCAGTCAATTTCCGACGATAGCGGGGATCGATCATTAGTCGCAGGCAAATAGCGAAATTTCTCTCAGCAACTATCACCACCCACGGTTTCCCACGGGCAGGAACCGGCGGTTAACGCGCTTATACTAGCGCCGCCTCATGTACGCACCGTCGATCTCGCGATGGCGAGTCCGCGTTCCAGTCGGCGCGGTACCCCGCTCAATCACCCGGCCTTCGCCCTGGCTGCGAAGCAATGGCACAGGGGAGTGGGTGAGCTTCGCCCGGCTTATGGCGGTTTCCGCGTCTTGGCCGACCACACATTACTGGTCAAGATGTCTCTGAGCAGCAGACGAAACGATTCAACAGGGAGTGAATACATGGAACATGCACCTTGCATCAGCCAGATCGCCACATTGCTGGCTGACCCAAAGCGCAGCGCAATGATGTGGGCCTTGATGGACGGCACGGCGCGGCAAACCGAAGAGCTGGCGTTGTTGGCCGGCCTGTCACCCTCTTCGGCCAGCGCACACTTGGGGCGATTGTCCGCAGGCGGTCTGTTGAGGGTTGAAATCCGTGGCCGAAAGCGATTTTTCCGCCTGGCGGCCCCCGAAGTCGGTGCAGCCATCGAGGCGTTGGCCAGCGCGACCCTGGCCAGCACGCCACAAGAAGTCCCGGATGTTTTCAAGCGCCCGAACCCCATCGCCAAACCTCAGGCCGCGCCTTCGTCACTGCTGCGGGCCAGACTGTGCGATGACCATTTGGGAGGCACCCTGGCCGCCGACCTTTACCAGCGACTGCTGGATGCAGGCTGGATCGAACAGATCGATCAGCGGGTCATGATTACTCACAAGGGCTCAACTCAACTGGCGACACGAGGTGTGTTCATCCAGGCACTGGCCCATCGCAACAGCAGGGTTGCCTGTGCCTGTCCCGACTGGAGCGAAAGACGCCCGCACATGGGCGGTTCACTGGGCGCGGCACTGTTGCAATTGTTCATGCAGTCGGGCTGGTTGAGCCTGCCCAACGACTCCCGCGCCCTGCAGGTGACCGCCGCAGGGCAGCGAGAAATCCATCGCTTCGCCAAAGAGACCGAGCTCGAAATGGCGCTGTAGAGATGCAGCAACCTCCGGTTTATGCGGTGTGGCTTATGGCTTGACCAATCTGGCGTCCAGGCTGTTTTGCGCCAGGCGCTTGGCCTGATCCTGGGTCATCCCCAAGTCGGTGTACAGCGCATGGAAGTTCTCGGTCACGTAGCCGCCGAAGTACGCCGGGTCATCGGAGTTCACGGTCACTTTCACGCCACGCTCGAGCATGTCGAGAATGTTGTGCTGGGACATGTGATCGAACACGCAGAGTTTGGTGTTCGACAACGGGCACACGGTCAGCGGGATCTGCTCGTCGATGATCCGTTGCATCAAACGCTCGTCTTCGATGGCACGCACGCCATGGTCGATGCGCTGGATTTTCAGCAGGTCGAGGGCTTCCCAGATGTACTCGGGCGGGCCTTCTTCACCGGCGTGGGCCACGGTCAGGAAGCCTTCGTGACGGGCACGGTCAAACACACGCTGGAACTTGCTGGGCGGGTGGCCCATTTCCGAACTGTCCAGGCCCACGGCCACAAACGCATCACGGAACGGCAGCGCCTGGTCGAGGGTTTTCTCGGCTGCTTCTTCGCTCAAGTGGCGCAGGAAGCTCAGGATCAAACCGCTGGTAATGCCCAGTTGTTGCTCGCCATCCTTGAGGGCCGCAGCGATGCCGTTGAGCACCACTTCGAAGGGCACGCCACGGTCGGTATGGGTTTGTGGATCGAAGAACGGTTCGGTGTGAATCACGTTCTGCGCCTTGCAGCGCAACAGGTATGCCCAGGTCAGGTCGTAGAAATCCTGAGAGGTGCGCAACACGTCGGCGCCCTGGTAATACAGGTCCAGAAACTCTTGCAGGTTGTTGAAGGCGTACGCCTTGCGCAGGGTTTCGACGTCGCTCCATGGCAGGGCGATCTTGTTGCGTTCGGCCAGGGCGAACAGCAACTCAGGCTCCAGCGAACCCTCGAGGTGCAAGTGCAATTCTGCCTTGGGCAGGGCGTTTAGCCAGTCGTACATAATCTTTTCTCATCAGGTGCAGATGGCGAGCATTCTACAGATGCCCGTGGAAACAATTAGCAAAACCTGACCAGCCGGTTGATTACACCGCTTCCTGTTCCCGTCGATAGGCGTAGGTATCGGCAAAACGCGAAAGCAGGAATTGCGCGCAGGTAGTGGCCGGGTATTTCGCCGGGTGCTGCTCATCCTGGCAACCCGGCAGGCATTCGATGGCGGTGTCGGGGTGCGGTTCGGCAAAGAACGGCATCGAATAACGGTCCACACCGAACGGGCTGATCACCCGGTGCGGCGTCGACAGATACCGGTCGTTGCTCCAGCGCGCCATCATGTCGCCGAGGTTGACCAAAAAAGTCCCTTCGATCGGCGGAGCGTCGATCCACTCGCCCTTTACGTTTCGCACTTGCAGCCCGCCGGCAGTGTCCTGATACAGCAGGGTGATGCAGCCGTAATCGGTGTGGGCGCCCGCGCCTTGTTGTTCATCGGAGCTGGCGGTGTGGCGTGGCGGGTAGTGGATCATGCGCAGCACGCTGACCGGCTCGTTGAAACGGCTATCGAAAAAATCCCGCTCGATGCCCAGCGCCAGCGTCATCGCCCGCAACAGGGTTTGCGCCAGGGATTGCATGTCGACGTATTGCTGCTCCATCAGTGATTGCCAGCCGGGCAGCGCGGGATGTCGATTGGGGCCGCGCAGCGGTTTTTCCGCCAGCACGTCGGGATGATCGGCGGGCAGGTGCAGGCCCATGTCGAACGTTTCCTTCAGGTCACCGGGTTTGCCCGGGTCGAGTTGTTCGGTGGCGATGGCACCGTAACCGCGGTGGTGGCGGGTTTGGGTGATGTCGATTTTCAGCTTTTCGGCGGTGGGTTGGGCGAAGAAGCGTTGAGCGTGGTCGAGTACGGCGGCGATGCGCGATGGGGAGATTGGGTGACCCTTGATGTAGAAGAAACCCCATTCACGGCAGGCGTGGTCGATCTCGGCAGCGACGGCTGTCCAAGCATTTTGGTCATCGCTGTAGAGCGGGGAGATATCGATGATCGGAAGACTGTTCATACAATTGTCCTGAGGAATACGCAGTCTGAAAAACACCGGAGTACCCCTGTGGGAGCGAGCTTGCTCGCGATGAGGCCAGGTCAGTCACATCACTGCTGAATGACAGACCGCTATCGCGAGCAAGTACAGTGTTGGGTTGGGGGAGCTACTTCGGGATATCGGCCTTCATGCCTTCGACGTAGTAGTTCATCGACGCCAGTTGCGCAGTGGTCGCACTGACGCCTGCCGGGATTTTCTCCGTGCCGGCCTGATCCTTGATCGGCCCGGTAAACGGCTGCAACGCGCCGCTCTTGATGTCGGCAATGATCTGCTCGGCTTCGGTTTTCACCGCCGCAGGCACCAGGTCGCTGATCGGCAGTTCAACCGTGCCTTCCTTCAAGCCGCCCCAGTAATCCTGCGATTTCCAGTCGTGGTCGAGCACGCTTTGGGTCGCTTGAACGTAGTGCGGGCCCCAGTCGTTGACGATGGAGGTCAGCACGGCTTTCGGGCCGAAGTGCGCCATGTCCGAAGCGTAGCCGACGGCGTACACACCACGACGTTCGGCCGCCTGGATCGGTGCCGGGCTGTCGGTGTGCTGGAACACCACGTCCACGCCCTGGTCGATCAGCGCGTTGGCGGCGTCGGCTTCCTTGCCTGGATCGAACCACGAATTGACCCACACCACTTTGATCTCGGTGCCGGGGTTGTACTTGTTCAGGGCCAGTTGAATGGCGTTGATGTCGCGGATCACTTCCGGGATCGGGAACGAGGCGACATAGCCGATCTTCTTGGTCTTGGTCATCTTCGCCGCGAGGAAACCGCCGACGTAGCGGCCCTCGTAAGTGCGCGCCAGGTAGGTGCCGAGGTTCTTGTCCTGCTTGTAGCCGGTGGCGTGTTCGAAGGTCACCTTGGGAAACTGCCTGGCGACTTTCAGGGTCGGGTTCATGTAGCCGAAAGACGTGGTGAAGATCAGGTCGTAGTTGTCCTTGGCCATGTTGCGGATTACCCGCTCGGCGTCAGCGCCTTCGGCGACGTTCTCCACGTAGTTGGTGGTGATCTGGTCGCCGAATTTTTCGGCGAGCACTTTGCGTCCCTGTTCATGC
Source organism: Pseudomonas sp. S2_F03 (assembly GCF_054668335.1). NCBI lineage: Bacteria > Pseudomonadati > Pseudomonadota > Gammaproteobacteria > Pseudomonadales > Pseudomonadaceae > Pseudomonas > Pseudomonas sp. S2_F03. The sequence continues at coordinate 3,731,569 of NZ_CP162759.1, forward strand.
TGATACGTCCAGCCGTGGTCACCGATTGGACCGATGTAGACGAAACCGACTTTCAGCGGGACGGCGGCACTGGCGATCAGGCTGGCGCTCAGACCGATGGCGGCGGCGACGGCGCAAAGCAGCTTCTTCAGCGGACGGTTATGCATGAATTCGAACTCCATGTTGTTGTGAGGTTGGCAGGGGCAATGCAAATTGCTGACCAACAGGACAACAAACATCACGAGATCGCGTAACGGCCATCGCGGGCAAGCCCGGCTCCTACATGACCTGCGCAAATCCTGTGGGAGCGGGCTTGCCCGCGATGAGGTCGGTGCGGCCAATAAAAGTGCATGGCCAGACAGGGTTGCCATCCACTGGTGCGCTAAGGTCTAACGAAACGTTAGCGCCGCACCGCAGTCAGTAGCTCACCGCACTGATTTCGCGCCACTGCGCAAAAAGGTATCGCGATGCTCAGACTTCTCAGGCAAGAAACCTTTCTGCTGCTGGCCGTCCTCGCTGCCGTTGTTGCGTACCCGCTGGAGCACTGGATGCTCCACAGTGGCCAACCCGCCGCGCTGGCCGCTGGACTGGTGTTGATTGCGTTCATCGTCGCCGCCTCCATGCGCGTCGCCCGTCACGCTGAGTTGCTGGCGGAAAAAGTCGGCGATCCCTACGGCACGATGATCCTGACGCTGGCGGCGGTGCTGGTGGAAGTGGTGATCCTGGCGATCATGATGAGCAACGAAGCCTCAAAGACGTTGGTGCGCGACACGATTTACTCGGCCGTGATGCTCGACATCAACGGCATCCTCGGCCTGGCGGCGTTGATGGGCGGTCTCAAGCATGGCGAGCAGTCCTACAACGATGACTCGGCACGCAGCTACAGCGTGATGATTCTGACCGCCATGGGCGTATCGATGGTGGTGCCGGAGTTCATTCCCGAGGCCAACTGGAAACTCTATTCGGCCTTCACCATCGGCGCGATGGTTGTGCTCTACGCATTGTTCCTGCGGATGCAGGTTGGTCCGCACAGCTACTTTTTCAGCTACAGCTACCCGGAAAAACGCCGCCGGAAAGTCCCGGAAGAAGAACCGGAACCGGTCAATCTGGCGCTGAGTATCGGCACGTTGGTGTTTGGCGTGGTGGTGATCGGTGCGTTGGCCGAAGTGATGTCCAAAACCCTGGATCTGGGCTTGCAAGGAACGGGGGCGCCGCCGGTGATAACTGCGATTCTGGTGGCGGCCATTTCGGCTGCGCCGGAGATTCTGACGGCATTGCGCGCGGCATTGGCCAATCGCATGCAGTCGGTGGTCAACATCGCGATGGGCGCGTCCTTGTCGACGGTCATCCTGACGGTGCCGGTGATGGAAGCGATGGCGCTTTACACTGGCCAACCGTTCCAGATGGCGATGACGCCGGTGCAGACGGTGATGATTTTCATCACCCTGATCGTCAGCGCGATCAACCTTAACGATGGCGAAACCAACGCCATCGAAGGCATGACCCACTTTGTGCTGTTTGCGACGTTCATCATGTTGTCGTTGTTGGGCCTTTAAAAGCATCGCGGGCAAGCCATGCTCCTACAGGTACAGCGTCGCTCTCAAGAACGATGCAAATCCTGTAGGAGCAAGGCTTGCCCGCGATGGCGTCCTATCAGACGCCGGCGATCAACTGCCGGGCAGCCTGACTGTGATCGGCAATCAGGCCCTTCAGGTCCAGGCCTTCGACCTGCCCGTCAATCACACGCCACTTGCCGCCCACCATTACCCGGTCCGCGCGATCCGCGCCACACAGCAGCAACGCCGACACCGGATCATGGCTGCCGGAGAAGCGCAGTTCGTCGAGTTTGAACAGCGCCAGGTCCGCCTGCTTGCCGACCGCCAGTTCGCCGATATCGGTGCGTCCCAGCAAACTCGCCGAACCCTTGGTAGCCCAACCGAGCACCAACTCCGGCGTGATCTTTTCTGCGCCATAACGCAGACGCTGGATGTACAGCGCCTGGCGGGTTTCGAGCATCATGTTCGACGCATCGTTGGACGCCGAACCGTCTACCCCCAGACCGAGCAACGCGCCGGCGGCCGTGAGATCCAGCGTCGGGCAGATGCCGGAAGCGAGGCGCATGTTCGAACTCGGGCAATGGCAAATACCGGTGCCGGCGGTGCCGAGGCGGGCGATCTCGTCCGGGTTGAAGTGGATACCGTGCGCCAGCCACGTACGCGGGCCGAGCCAGCCGACGCTGTCCAGATAATCCACGGTGCGCAGGCCGAAGCGTTGCAGGCAGAAGTCTTCTTCGTCGAGGGTTTCGGCCAGGTGCGTGTGCAGGCGCACGTCGAGTTTGTTCGCCAGTTCGGCGCTGGCCGACATGATCTCCGGTGTCACCGAAAACGGCGAGCACGGCGCCAACGCGATCTGGATTTGCGCACCGTCGCCGCGTTCATGGTATTCGGCGATCAAGCGCTGGCTGTCGGCGAGAATCACTTCGCCTTCCTGCACGGTTTGCTGTGGGGGCAGGCCGCCGTCCTTTTCGCCGAGGCTCATGGAACCGCGTGTGAGCATGGCGCGCATGCCCAGTTCACGGACGCTTTCGACTTGCACGTCGATCGCGTTTTCCAGGCCTTCGGGAAACAGGTAATGGTGATCGGCAGCAGTGGTGCAGCCCGACAGCAGCAACTCGGCCAGCGCGACTTTGGTGGCGAGGGCGAGTTTTTCCGGGGTAAGACGGGCCCAGACCGGGTACAGGGTTTTCAGCCACGGGAACAACGGCTGGTTGACCACCGGCGCCCAGGCACGGGTCAGGGTTTGATAGAAATGGTGATGGGTGTTGATCAGCCCCGGAAGGACCACATGCTCGCGGGCATCGAAGACTTCATGGCAAGGCGTGGAGGGTTGCTGTCCCAGGCCGAGCACTTCGACGATCAAACCGTCTTGCACTACCAGGCCACCACGGGCATCGAGGCCATTGGCAGTAAAAATGGAGAGGGGGTTTTTAACCAGGTACGGGTCGCAGGCATGTTGGCCGGCTCCTCTGAAAGTGGGGTTCAGGTTAGCCAGCTCAGTGATTACCCTGTCTGCTGATCCAGGGTCGCCGCGGGGGCGAGGGGCGCAGTTTCGGACAAAATGCTGTTCCGGGCAAGCCCGGCCCGACCAGACAACACAAATCCCTGTAGGAGCCGGGCTTGCCCGCGATGCAGGCGCCGCGGTCTGTCAGCGAAACCTGGTTGATGCGATCGCGGGCAAGCCCGGCTCCTTCAGTCGGCGGAGTTGTTTACCAGGGAATGGTTTCACCCCGGTAATTCACAAAATGATGCCCGCCCTTGCCGGTATAGGCATTGACCTGATCAACCAGACCACGGGTGCTGGTGTCGACATCGATGTCCGCGCCTTCACCGCCCATGTCGGTTTTCACCCAGCCTGGGTGCAGCGACAGCACGGTGAGTTTTTGCTCGCCCAGTTGCGTCACAAAGCTGTTGGTCATGGAGTTCAACGCTGCTTTGCTGGCCTTGTACAACGCCAGTTCAGGCGCGTCGGGCATGGTCACGCTGCCCAGTACCGAACTCATGAACGCCAGCACGCCGCTGTCTGGACGAATCTGTCCGACGAAACGCTGGGCCAGATTGATCGGTGCCACGGCGTTGGTAAAAAATAACTGGCCGACTTCGGCCAACGTGGCACCACCGGGTGTTTGCACGTCCGGGCCCTTGACCCCGGCATTTACAAACAACAGATCGAACACCTCGCCTTTGAGTTGTTCGCTGAGGGCGATCACCGCGGGCTGATCGTCCATGTCGAGTTTCTCGATGCGCACGTCGCCCAACGCCTGCAACGCTTCAGCATTCTGTGGATTACGCACGGTGGCGGTCACTTGCCAGCCGTCAGCCAGCAGGGTTTTCACCAGACCGAGGCCCAGGCCCCGGAGGCGCCGATGATAAGGGCGGTTTTTGCCTTGGACATGAGTGGCTTCCTTGAAAAATGAGGATCATGGATTCAGTGGACAGCGTTGCCCGAGCCGTTGTTGCAACTCGTGACGCAACGCGCCGAGTTCATCCATCCGGGCTTCGATCAGTTTGAGTTTGTCTTGCAGCAATTGCGTGACGGCACTGTCTGGATCAGGTGATTGCCAGATGGCCGCGACGCTGTTGCCGATTTCGCCGAGGGTAAACCCCAGTCGCTGAGCGGTTTTGATGTACTGCACCAGTTGCACCATGTCCGCCGGGTAGTCGCGATAACCATTGGCGCTGCGTTGCGCCGCGATCAGTCCGCGCTGCTCGTAGAAGCGCAGCGTGTCGCGGCTGACGGCGCTGGCCTGGGCTAATTCACCGATGCGCATGTTGGCGTCTCGAGAGGGCTTGACCCTGGAGCATACTCCAGGCTTTAGCCTTGTTGCTCCCCGAATTTATGGAGCAATGCCGATGTGGACTTCAACGCAATATCGCCGGGTAGTGCAAGGCAGTGCCTGGTATGACTTGATCGTGACGGCGGCGTTTGCCACGCCGTGGAGTTTTGCGACGTTGCACGGGGTGTTGACGAGTGTGAGCCAGGCGTTGGATTTGCCCGGCGAGCTGCCTGCGTTTGAACCGATGCACATGTTGATGGCGAATCTGTTGGGGTCGATTGTGTGCGTGTGGGCGGTGCTGCGGATTCGTGATCCGCAGCAGGTTTATGGCCGGTATGACGCGGTCGGTCGATTCCTGTTTTCGGCTTGGCAGCTCTATGCCTTGCTGCATGGGGCCAGTTCTTTGCTGGTGGTTTTCCTGATCTTTGAGTTGGCCTGGGGCGTGGTTCAGGTGTTGCCTGTTCGGCAGTCATCGCTGGCAAGCCATGCTCCTACAGGCCCAGCGCCAAACCTGTAGGAGCCGAGCTTGCTCGCGATGGGGCTCGCCCGGCTAGCCGCTAATGCCCGGCCTGCCACGGCTGGCCTAACGAAACCGGCGCATACAATCGCGTACGCACCGCATCTCGCGAGAGCAGCACCAACACCACAATCGTCGCGACATACGGCAGCATCGCCAGCAGGCTCGAGGGTATCGCCAGCCCCAATCCCTGCGCCACCAGGTGCAGGATGCTGGCGAGGCCGAACAGATACGCCCCCAGCAGCAAGCGCCACACCCGCCAACTGGCGAACACCACCAGCGCCAATGCAATCCAGCCGCGTCCGGCGCTCATGTTCTCCGCCCACATCGGCGTGTATGCCAGGGACAGATACGCCCCGGCCAATCCGGCCATCGCGCCGCCAAACAACACCGCCAGCGTGCGCACCGCCAACACCGGCAAGCCCAGGGCACTCGCTGCATCCGGGCTTTCCCCGACCGCCTGAATGATCAGCCCGACGCGGCTTTTCAAAATCACCCAGGCCACCAACGCAAACAGCGCGAACGACAAATACACCAGCAGATCCTGTGCAAACAGCATTCGCCCGATCAGCGGGATTTCACTCAGATAGGGAATCGCCACCGGTTCAAAACCGCTCAACGGTTTACCGACCCACGCCGCGCCGACAAACGTCGACAGGCCCACGCCGAAAATCGTCAGCGCCAGGCCAGTGGCTACCTGATTGGCGTTGAACACCAGCGCGACTAACGCAAACAACGACGACAGCAGCATCCCTGCGAACATCGCCAACAGCACACCAAGCCAGAGGTTGCCGCTGTTCAGCGCAACGATAAAACCGATCACCGCGCCAAACAGCATCATGCCTTCCTGGCCGAGGTTGAGGACGCCGCTTTTCTCGCAAATCAATTCACCCAGCGCCACCAACAGCAACGGTGTGCCACAACGGACCATGGCGTAGAAAATATTGCTCAGCAGATCGATATCCATCACAGCGCTCCTGCGTGTACGGCGGTGGCGGGTGCGCGGCGGGCCCAGCGCAGGTTCAAACGTGGCCGATAGAGAATCAGCACATCGCTGGCCAGCAGGAAAAACAGCATCATTCCCTGGAACAGTTGGGTGATGGCTTGTGGCAGGTTCATGCTCATTTGCGCGCTCTCGCCACCGATGTACAGCAACGCCATCAACAGGCTCGAAAACACAATGCCGACAGGATTCAGCCGCCCGAGAAACGCTACGGTAATCGCCGCATAGCCATAGCCGGGCGAGACCTGCGGCACCAATTGACCGATCGGCCCGGTCACCTCACACACGCCGGCCAACCCCGCCAAACCGCCGCTGATCAGCAGCACCAGCCAGATCAGCCGTTTCTCGCGAAACCCGACGAACCCCGCCGCGCGCTTGTCCAGCCCCAACACTTTGATCTGAAAACCGACAAAGCTTTTCTGCAACAACACCCAGACCGCGACCAACGCCAGCAAGGCGAAATACACCCCGGCGTGAACCCGGCCGTCTTCGGTCAGCAAGGGCAAACGGCTGAAGTCCCCGAACATCGCTGACTGCGGAAAATTGAACCCCTCCGGGTCTTTCAACGGCCCATGCACACAAAACAGCAGCAGGTTCAGGGCGATGTAATTGAGCATGATGCTGGTGAGGATTTCGTTGGCGTTGAAGCGCGTGCGCAACCAGGCGGTCAGCCCGGCCCAGGCTGCACCGGCCACGGTGCCGACGAGCAAAATCAGCACCAGTGCCCAGCGACTTTGCAGGTCAATGATGTTCACCGCCAAGGCACTGCCGGCCAATGCGCCGAGCAGTAATTGACCTTCCGCGCCGATGTTCCAGATGCGTGCCTGATACGCCACGGCCAAGCCCAATGCGCACAGCAGAATCGGCAGCGCTTTGACCAGCAGCTCGGATACGCCGTACCCATCGCTGATCGGCGCAATCAACAGCGTGTGCAAGGTGAGCAGCGGATCGTGGCCCAGCGCGACAAACAGTAATGAGCCACAGCCCAGCGTCAGCACCGCCGCCAACAACGGTGAGCACCAAAGCATCAGGCGCGATTGCTGGCCACGGGGTTCGAGAGAAAGCAGCATGGAAAGCTCCGATAAACAGTTAAGCCGTTAAACCGTTGCGGGTTCAGGTGATTGATTGGCATCGAACTGGCCGGCCATCCAGGCGCCGACGTCAATCAGGCGCGTGTCGACAGTGGCTTTGAGCGGCGACAGCCGCCCGCTGCACAACGCGCCGAGGCGGTCGCTGATCTGGAACAATTCGTCGAGGTCTTCGGAGATCACCAGAATCGCTGCGCCGGCATCGCGCAAGGCAATCAGCGCGCGGTGAATGGTCGCGGCGGCGCCGACGTCCACGCCCCAAGTCGGGTGTGCGGCGATCAGCAGTTTGGGTTGCTGGAGGATCTCCCGGCCGAGGATGAATTTCTGCAAGTTGCCACCGGAGAGGCTGCGGGCTGGCGTTTGGGTATCGGGGGTTTTTACGCCAAAGCGCTTGATGATTTCTTCGGCCAATGCTTCAACCTTTGCGCGCTGAATCAACCCGTGGCTGACCAGCCTTTGTTGAAACGCTGTGAGCAGCGCGTTGTCCGCCAGACTCAAATCCGGCACCGCGCCGTGACCCAGGCGTTCAGCCGGCACGAAGGCGAGGCCGAGCTTGCGCCGTGCATCAGGCCGCAGGTGGGCGACGGGTTGCCCGCCGAAACTGATCGTCGATCCGTCGTTGTGGCTCAGTCGTTCTTCGCCGCTGAGCAGGGCCAGCAATTCATCCTGACCATTACCCGCGACACCGGCGATGCCGACGATTTCACCGCTGCGCACCTCAAGATCAACGCCTTTGAGCGAGCAGCCGAACGGGTCGGGGTTGGGCCAGGACACGCCGTTGATAGCCAGAAACGCATTGCTGGCCACGACCTTCGGGTAGTCCGTTATCAACTCTGCCGCTTCACCTACCATCAGCCGCGCCAATTGTTGGTCCGAGCATTCGGCCGGCACGCAATGCCCGGCCACTCGACCGCCGCGCAACACTGTCGCGCTGTGGCACAGCGCCCGGACTTCACCGAGCTTGTGGCTGATAAACAGAATGCTGCAGCCTTCGGCGGCGAGTCGGCGCAAGGTGACGAACAATTCCTCGGCCTCTTGCGGGGTCAGCACCGAGGTTGGTTCATCGAGGATCAGCAAGCGGATGTCTTGCATCAGGCAGCGAATGATTTCTACCCGTTGCCGCTCGCCAATGGACAGGCTGTGGACAAGTCGCTCCGGCTCCAGCGCCATGCCATAACGTCGGGACACTTCACGAATTTTCGGTTCAAGCTGTTTCGGTGTGCCACCCGCCCGGCCCATCGCCAGTGCGATGTTTTGCGCCACGCTCAGTGTTTCGAACAGCGAGAAATGCTGGAACACCATGCCGATCCCAAGGCCTCGGGCCTGGGCGGGGTTGCGCATGGTCACGCGTTGCCCTTGCCAGATCATCTCTCCCGAATCGGCTTGGGTGACGCCGTAGATGATCTTCATCAGCGTACTTTTACCGGCGCCGTTTTCCCCGAGCAGGGCATGGATTTCGCCAGGCGCAATGGTCAGGTCGATAGCGTCGTTGGCCAGGCAGCCGGGGTAGCGTTTGCTGATGCTGCGCAAGTGCAGGCGCGGCGTTTGATCGGGGATCGGCACGGGGTTGGGCATGACTGACTCGGGTCGACAGGAGTGATGCCTGTGGATAAAGCAATTTCCTGGCCATTGAGTCAGGAAAGCCGGCAGTCCCTGCAAGCACGGCTCTCAAGGACGAGGCATTGCTATCTCTCGAGGCTAAGTCAGGCACTACTTCAGGGCAAACCGATTGATCAGGCCCCGGTTTTGCTCGTCGGCAGTTGGTTAAAAAACGAACAACTGCTCGCAAGCCATGCCAGATATGGGGCGGCGACAGCCATGAACGGGTTATCCACAGATTGCTCCACAGTATTTGTGCGCAAGCTCAAAGGACGGGCATAAGCACTGTACGGCTATCTTCTAAAGGTGATAAACCGCGCTAACTATTTGTTTTTACGCGAATTTACGGTGAGTGATGGCGAATTGGACGAAAAGTGAACAAAGCCCGCAAACCCGCATGACAGAAGGGTTACAGGCACCTGTGCTCAGGTTATCCACAGGCGGGTGCACAGTAGATGTGGGCAAATCTCTAACGTCGACGGAATAAGGATGAACGTTGTTGGTGCGTTCAGTGCTGCAACACAATGCGCCCGCGACTCAAGTCCGCCAGCTGCGATTGCAGAGCACTGATGTGCGCTTTCCCCACTGCCAATTGCAGTTCGACGCCGTTGGCGGTGAACGTTTCTTCCACGACCAGCCCGCCCAGTTCCGCCACACGAAGTTTCACCAGCGCCAGTTCGCCGAAGGCGCAGGCACAACTGACGGGTACGCGACTGATCAGCTCAATCTTCGGCGCGGCTTGCAGGCACTTGTTGGCGCCGCCGCCATAGGCACGGGCGAGGCCGCCGGTGCCCAGTTGAATACCGCCATACCAGCGAATCACCAGCACCGCGACCTGGTCGCAGTCCTGTGCTTCGATGGCGGCCAGAATCGGCCGGCCAGCGGTGCCTCCGGGCTCGCCATCGTCGTTGCTGCGGTACTGATCGCCGAGCTTCCACGCCCAGCAATTGTGCGAGGCATTAAGGTCGCTGTGCTGTTCGAGGAACGCCTGGGCGTCAGCCGGGCTTGAGATCGGTGCGGCGAAGGTGATGAAGCGGCTTTTGCGAATCTCTTCGCGGTATTCGCAAAAGTCGCTGAGGGTAAAAGGCATAGGGATCTTAAATAACAGGGGTCAGGCCGCAGCCTTTGAGGATGATGCGGATCAGGTTGTTGCCGGCTTCTTCCATGTCTTGTTTGGTCAGTTTGGTACGCCCGCTGACCCGGCAGATCTGTGTGGCGAAGTCGGCGTAATGCTGAGTGCTGCCCCACAACAGGAAGATCAGGTTGACCGGATCAACCGGGTCCATTTTGCCGGCGTCGATCCACGCCTGGAACACCGCCGCCCGGCCCTGGAACCAGGCCCGATAATCCTGGTTGAAATACTCGGTCAGGCATTCGCCGCCGCTGATCACTTCCATGGCGAAGACCCGCGACGCTTGTGGCTGGCGACGGGAAAACTCCATCTTGGCGCGGATATAACGCGTCAGCGCTTCGGCCGGATCATCCTCGGCGGTCAGGGTATTGAAGGTGCTGTCCCACAACTCGATGATGTTGCTCAGCACCGCCACGTACAAACCGAGTTTGTTGGTGAAGTAATAATGCAGGTTCGCCTTGGGCAACCCGGCATTCAGGGCGATGGTGTTCATGCTGGTGCCTTTGAACCCGTGCCGGGCGAACTCGTCTTCGGCGGCTTTGATGATGGTCTCTTCGTTCTTCTGACGAATGCGGCTGGCAGGTTTGCCGCCATGAGCTGGGACTTCAAAGGTCATAGGCACTTCCAGTCGGGTAGGTGGGTGCAGCCATTGCGTTGATAGCGCACCCATGGGCTTCAGACAAGTCCCGGCACAATAAAACCCCTTGTACTTGTAGGAGCCGAGCTTGCTCGCGATGGCGGCTTAACCCCCAACATTGATATTGACAGACCTGACGCCATCGCGAGCAAGCTCGGCTCCTACGGTATTTCAGCGCGTTGCGGCGAGACTTTCGAGGAAACTTTCCAGGACCAAATGCGGACGGCGGCCCTTGCGCGTGACCGATGCAAGGCTCAGGTCATAGAAACGTGCCTTCGGTTTCAAGGCGCGTAAACGACCTTGCTGCACCCAGAGGCTGGCGTAATGGTCCGGCAGGTAACCAATGTACCGGCCGGTCAGGATCAGGAACGCCATGCCTTCACGGTCCGAAGCGCTGGCGGTGCAATTGAGCGCCTGGTAATGGGCCTGGATCTCCGCCGGCAAGCGGAAGGTCGGGGCAATCGCGTCCTGGCTATTGAGACGCTCGTCATCGAGTTGTTTGTCGTCGACATAAAACAGCGGATGTCCGACCGCGCAGTACAGCAGCGAGCGTTCGCTGTAGAGCGGCTGATATTCCAGCCCTGACAGCGCGCTGGCCTGCGGGACTACGCCGACATGCAAACGGCCATCGAGCACGCCTTGTTCAACTTCATTGGGCGCGATCATGCGGATCTGGATTTGCACGTCCGGGCCGCGTTCCTTCAATTGCGCCAAGGCGTGGGTGATGCGCATGTGGGGGAGGGTGACCAGGTTATCCGTCAGGCCGATGGTCAATTCGCCACGCAAGTGTTGGTGCAGGCCGTTGACCTCGGTGCGGAAACTTTCCAGCGCACTTAATAGCTGCAAGGCCGATTGGTACACCTCGCGACCTTCTTCGGTCAGGGAAAATCCGGCGCGACCGCGTTGGCACAACCGCAAGCCCAGGCGCTGTTCCAGATCACTCATTTGCTGGCTGATGGCCGAACGACCGATCCCCAGCACGCTTTCCGCCGCCGAGAAGCCGCCGCACTCGACCACGCTGCGAAAGATCCGCAATAAACGGATATCAAAGTCGCTGACTTGCGCGAGTGGATCAGGGCGACGGGTGCTCATAGTTTAGTAACAGCCTGACTGAACGTTAGAAAAGTTGGATTTCACAGACTTTATCCCCGTGGCAATTTAGCTGCAAGAACGCTTTTGATCTCTACGCCGCTTATTGCCCTGCGAGGTTTTGCCCATGAACTTGCCTGAAAACGCCCCGACTTCCCTGGCCAGCCAGCTCAAGCTTGATGCTCACTGGATGCCCTACACCGCCAACCGTAACTTCCAGCGCGACCCGCGCCTGATTGTCGGCGCTGAAGGCAGCTGGTTGATCGACGACAAGGGCCGCAAGGTTTATGACTCGCTGTCCGGTCTGTGGACCTGCGGCGCCGGGCACACTCGCAAGGAAATCCAGGAAGCGGTCGCCAAGCAATTGGGCACGCTCGATTACTCGCCAGGCTTCCAGTACGGCCATCCGCTGTCGTTCCAGCTGGCTGAGAAAATCACCGACCTGACCCCGGGCAATCTGAATCACGTGTTCTTCACCGACTCAGGTTCCGAGTGCGCTGACACGGCGGTGAAGATGGTTCGCGCTTACTGGCGTCTGAAAGGCCAGGCCACCAAGACCAAAATGATCGGCCGTGCCCGTGGTTACCACGGTGTGAACATCGCCGGCACCAGCCTTGGCGGTGTGAACGGCAATCGCAAGATTTTCGGTCAGGCGATGATGGACGTTGATCATCTGCCGCACACACTGCTGGCGAGCAATGCCTACTCCCGTGGTATGCCTGAGCTGGGCGGCATCGCGCTGGCCGACGAGCTGTTGAAGTTGATCGAACTGCACGACGCTTCGAACATCGCCGCCGTATTCGTCGAGCCACTGGCCGGCTCCGCTGGCGTGCTGGTTCCGCCTCAGGGCTACCTCAAGCGTCTGCGCGAGATCTGCGATCAGCACAACATCCTGCTGGTGTTCGACGAAGTGATCACCGGTTTCGGTCGTACCGGCAAAATGTTCGGTGCCGATACTTTTGGCGTCACCCCGGATCTGATGTGCATCGCCAAGCAAGTCACCAACGGCGCGATCCCGATGGGCGCGGTGATTGCCAGCTCCGAGATCTACCAGACCTTCATGAACCAGGCGACGCCTGAGTACGCCGTGGAATTCCCGCACGGCTATACCTATTCCGCGCACCCGGTGGCCTGCGCCGCTGGCCTGGCAGCACTCGACTTGCTGCAAAAGGAAAACCTCGTACAGAGCGTCGCCGATGTTGCACCGCATTTCGAAAACGCGCTGCACGGCCTGAAGGGCACGAAAAACATTATCGACATTCGTAACTACGGCCTGGCCGGTGCCATCCAGATCGCACCGCGTGATGGCGACGCGATCGTGCGTCCGTTCGAAGCGGGCATGGCGTTGTGGAAAGCCGGGTTCTACGTGCGCTTCGGCGGCGACACCCTGCAGTTCGGCCCAACCTTCAACAGCAAGCCGCAAGACCTTGATCGTCTGTTCGACGCGGTCGGCGAAGTGCTGAACAAGATCGACTGATTTCAACAAGACCTGTAGGAGCCGAGCTTGCTCGCGATGGCGTATTCACAGGCGCCATCACGGCTTGGTTTATACCCAGAGCTATCTATATAGAAGGCGCGTCTGATTGGGCGCGCCTGTGGACAACTTTTCAGGAGCGCTACATGAGCCTTATCCCGCATTTGATCAATGGCGAACTGGTGACCGAAGACGGTCGCACGGTTGACGTGTTCAACCCGTCCACTGGCCAGGCCATTCGCAAGCTGCCATTGGCCAGTCGCGAAACCATTCAGAAGGCAATCGACGCCGGCAAGGCTGCATTCCCGGCCTGGCGTAACACGCCGCCGGCCAAACGTGCACAAGTGATGTTCCGCTTCAAGCAACTGCTGGAACAGAACGAAGCCCGCATTGCTCAGTTGATCAGCGAAGAGCACGGCAAGACCCTGGAAGATGCGGCGGGTGAGTTGAAGCGCGGTATCGAGAACGTCGAATTTGCGTGCGCAGCGCCGGAAATCCTCAAGGGCGAATACAGCCGCAACGTCGGCCCGAACATCGATGCCTGGTCGGACTTCCAGCCGTTGGGTGTAGTGGCTGGTATTACTCCGTTCAACTTCCCGGCGATGGTGCCGCTGTGGATGTATCCGCTGGCGATCGTCTGCGGCAACTGCTTTATCCTCAAGCCTTCGGAGCGCGATCCAAGCTCCACGCTGCTGATCGCTCAACTGCTGCTGGAAGCCGGCCTGCCTAAAGGCGTGCTGAACGTCGTGCATGGTGACAAGGCTGCGGTGGATGCGCTGATCGAAGCGCCGGAAGTCAAAGCGCTGAGTTTCGTGGGTTCGACGCCGATTGCCGAATACATCTACGCCGAAGGCACCAAGCGCGGCAAGCGCGTCCAGGCACTGGGCGGTGCGAAGAACCACGCGGTGCTGATGCCGGATGCAGACCTGGATAACGCTGTCAGCGCACTGATGGGCGCGGCGTATGGTTCTTGCGGCGAACGCTGCATGGCGATCTCCGTGGCCGTGTGCGTAGGTGATCAGGTGGCGGATGCGTTGGTGGCCAAACTGGTGCCGCAGATCAAGGCGCTGAAAATCGGTGCGGGTACCAACTGTGGTCTGGACATGGGGCCTCTGGTGACTGGTCAGGCACGTGACAAGGTCAGCGGGTATGTAGAAGACGGCGTTTCTTCCGGCGCGACGCTGGTGGTGGACGGCCGTGGTCTGACCGTGGCGGGTCACGAGGAAGGTTTCTTCCTGGGTGGCTGCCTGTTTGATAACGTCACGCCAGAGATGCGCATCTATAAAGAAGAGATCTTCGGGCCGGTGTTGTGCGTCGTTCGGGTCAACAGCCTGGAAGAGGCGATGCAGCTGATCAACGATCACGAATATGGCAACGGCACCTGCATCTTCACCCGTGACGGTGAAGCGGCGCGGTTGTTCTGCGATGAAATCGAAGTGGGCATGGTCGGCGTTAACGTACCGCTGCCGGTGCCGGTGGCTTACCACAGCTTTGGTGGCTGGAAGCGTTCACTGTTCGGCGACTTGCATGCCTATGGCCCGGACGGCGTGCGTTTCTACACGCGCCGTAAAGCCATCACTCAGCGCTGGCCGCAGCGCGCGAGCCATGAAGCTTCGCAATTCGCATTCCCTAGCTTGTAAGTAGAAGGGAAGAAGGCCGGCCCCTTGGGGCCGGCCTTTGTGTTTCCGGGGTTTTTTGACCCATATGACAGAATTGTGAAATTAAGTGTTGACGGCAGATTCAGGATGTCTATAATTCGCCCCACTTCCGGCGCAGTCGAAACGGAAAACTCCTTGGTAAACAAAGAGTTACGCAGTTTTCGGCAGTGAGTGGCTTCAGTTCATCGAAGTCCGAAAGGAGTTGAAAAAGAGGTGTTGACAGCAGCGTGTAACGCTGTAGAATTCGCCTCCCGCTACCGAGTGATCGGAAGCGCAAGTGGTTGAAGTTACAAAGGAAACTTTGAAAACTTCTGAAAATAACCACTTGACAGCAACAGAGGCTGCTGTAGAATGCGCGCCTCGGTTGAGACGAAAGATCTTAACCAACCGCTCTTTAACAACTGAATCAAGCAATTCGTGTGGGTGCTTGTGGAGTCAGACTGATAGTCAACAAGATTATCAGCATCACAAGTTACTCCGCGAGAAATCAAAGATGTAACCAACGATTGCTGAGCCAAGTTTAGGGTTTCTTAAAAACCCAAAGATGTTTGAACTGAAGAGTTTGATCATGGCTCAGATTGAACGCTGGCGGCAGGCCTAACACATGCAAGTCGAGCGGTAGAGAGAAGCTTGCTTCTCTTGAGAGCGGCGGACGGGTGAGTAATGCCTAGGAATCTGCCTGGTAGTGGGGGATAACGTTCGGAAACGGACGCTAATACCGCATACGTCCTACGGGAGAAAGCAGGGGACCTTCGGGCCTTGCGCTATCAGATGAGCCTAGGTCGGATTAGCTAGTTGGTGAGGTAATGGCTCACCAAGGCGACGATCCGTAACTGGTCTGAGAGGATGATCAGTCACACTGGAACTGAGACACGGTCCAGACTCCTACGGGAGGCAGCAGTGGGGAATATTGGACAATGGGCGAAAGCCTGATCCAGCCATGCCGCGTGTGTGAAGAAGGTCTTCGGATTGTAAAGCACTTTAAGTTGGGAGGAAGGGTTGTAACCTAATACGTTGCAATTTTGACGTTACCGACAGAATAAGCACCGGCTAACTCTGTGCCAGCAGCCGCGGTAATACAGAGGGTGCAAGCGTTAATCGGAATTACTGGGCGTAAAGCGCGCGTAGGTGGTTCGTTAAGTTGGATGTGAAATCCCCGGGCTCAACCTGGGAACTGCATTCAAAACTGTCGAGCTAGAGTATGGTAGAGGGTGGTGGAATTTCCTGTGTAGCGGTGAAATGCGTAGATATAGGAAGGAACACCAGTGGCGAAGGCGACCACCTGGACTGATACTGACACTGAGGTGCGAAAGCGTGGGGAGCAAACAGGATTAGATACCCTGGTAGTCCACGCCGTAAACGATGTCAACTAGCCGTTGGGAGCCTTGAGCTCTTAGTGGCGCAGCTAACGCATTAAGTTGACCGCCTGGGGAGTACGGCCGCAAGGTTAAAACTCAAATGAATTGACGGGGGCCCGCACAAGCGGTGGAGCATGTGGTTTAATTCGAAGCAACGCGAAGAACCTTACCAGGCCTTGACATCCAATGAACTTTCCAGAGATGGATCGGTGCCTTCGGGAACATTGAGACAGGTGCTGCATGGCTGTCGTCAGCTCGTGTCGTGAGATGTTGGGTTAAGTCCCGTAACGAGCGCAACCCTTGTCCTTAGTTACCAGCACGTTATGGTGGGCACTCTAAGGAGACTGCCGGTGACAAACCGGAGGAAGGTGGGGATGACGTCAAGTCATCATGGCCCTTACGGCCTGGGCTACACACGTGCTACAATGGTCGGTACAGAGGGTTGCCAAGCCGCGAGGTGGAGCTAATCCCAGAAAACCGATCGTAGTCCGGATCGCAGTCTGCAACTCGACTGCGTGAAGTCGGAATCGCTAGTAATCGCGAATCAGAATGTCGCGGTGAATACGTTCCCGGGCCTTGTACACACCGCCCGTCACACCATGGGAGTGGGTTGCACCAGAAGTAGCTAGTCTAACCTTCGGGAGGACGGTTACCACGGTGTGATTCATGACTGGGGTGAAGTCGTAACAAGGTAGCCGTAGGGGAACCTGCGGCTGGATCACCTCCTTAATCGACGACATCAGCTGCTCCATAAGTTCCCACACGAATTGCTTGATTCATTGAAGAAGACGAAAGAAGCAGCCCGAAATTGGGTCTGTAGCTCAGTTGGTTAGAGCGCACCCCTGATAAGGGTGAGGTCGGCAGTTCGAATCTGCCCAGACCCACCAATTTTGTGTGGGAAACGCCTGTAGAAATACGGGGCCATAGCTCAGCTGGGAGAGCGCCTGCCTTGCACGCAGGAGGTCAACGGTTCGATCCCGTTTGGCTCCACCACTACTGCTTCTGAAGTTTGAAAGCTTAGAAATGAGCATTCCATCGTTGAGATGGTGAATGTTGATTTCTAGTCTTTGACTAGTTCGTTCTTTAAAAATTTGGGTATGTGATAGAAAGATAGACTGAACGTTACTTTCACTGGTAACGGATCAGGCTAAGGTAAAATTTGTGAGTTGCTCTTAATTGAGTATTATCGAATTTTCGGCGAATGTCGTCTTCACAGTATAACCAGATTGCTTGGGGTTATATGGTCAAGTGAAGAAGCGCATACGGTGGATGCCTTGGCAGTCAGAGGCGATGAAAGACGTGGTAGCCTGCGAAAAGCTTCGGGGAGTCGGCAAACAGACTTTGATCCGGAGATGTCTGAATGGGGGAACCCAGCCATCATAAGATGGTTATCTTGTACTGAATACATAGGTGCAAGAGGCGAACCAGGGGAACTGAAACATCTAAGTACCCTGAGGAAAAGAAATCAACCGAGATTCCCTTAGTAGTGGCGAGCGAACGGGGACTAGCCCTTAAGTGGCTTTGAGATTAGCGGAACGCTCTGGAAAGTGCGGCCATAGTGGGTGATAGCCCTGTACGCGAAAATCTCTTGGTCATGAAATCGAGTAGGACGGAGCACGAGAAACTTTGTCTGAATATGGGGGGACCATCCTCCAAGGCTAAATACTACTGACTGACCGATAGTGAACTAGTACCGTGAGGGAAAGGCGAAAAGAACCCCGGAGAGGGGAGTGAAATAGATCCTGAAACCGTATGCGTACAAGCAGTGGGAGCCCACTTTGTTGGGTGACTGCGTACCTTTTGTATAATGGGTCAGCGACTTATTTTCAGTGGCGAGCTTAACCGAATAGGGGAGGCGTAGCGAAAGCGAGTCTTAATAGGGCGTCTAGTCGCTGGGAATAGACCCGAAACCGGGCGATCTATCCATGGGCAGGTTGAAGGTTGGGTAACACTAACTGGAGGACCGAACCGACTACCGTTGAAAAGTTAGCGGATGACCTGTGGATCGGAGTGAAAGGCTAATCAAGCTCGGAGATAGCTGGTTCTCCTCGAAAGCTATTTAGGTAGCGCCTCATGTATCACTGTAGGGGGTAGAGCACTGTTTCGGCTAGGGGGTCATCCCGACTTACCAAACCGATGCAAACTCCGAATACCTACAAGTGCCGAGCATGGGAGACACACGGCGGGTGCTAACGTCCGTCGTGAAAAGGGAAACAACCCAGACCGTCAGCTAAGGTCCCAAAGTTATGGTTAAGTGGGAAACGATGTGGGAAGGCTTAGACAGCTAGGAGGTTGGCTTAGAAGCAGCCACCCTTTAAAGAAAGCGTAATAGCTCACTAGTCGAGTCGGCCTGCGCGGAAGATGTAACGGGGCTCAAACCATACACCGAAGCTACGGGTATCACTTAGGTGATGCGGTAGAGGAGCGTTCTGTAAGCCTGTGAAGGTGAGTTGAGAAGCTTGCTGGAGGTATCAGAAGTGCGAATGCTGACATGAGTAACGACAATGGGTGTGAAAAACACCCACGCCGAAAGACCAAGGTTTCCTGCGCAACGTTAATCGACGCAGGGTTAGTCGGTCCCTAAGGCGAGGCTGAAAAGCGTAGTCGATGGAAAACAGGTTAATATTCCTGTACTTCTGGTTATTGCGATGGAGGGACGGAGAAGGCTAGGCCAGCTTGGCGTTGGTTGTCCAAGTTTAAGGTGGTAGGCTGGAATCTTAGGTAAATCCGGGATTCTAAGGCCGAGAGCTGATGACGAGTGTACTTTTAGTACACGAAGTGGTTGATGCCATGCTTCCAAGAAAAGCTTCTAAGCTTCAGGTAACCAGGAACCGTACCCCAAACCGACACAGGTGGTTGGGTAGAGAATACCAAGGCGCTTGAGAGAACTCGGGTGAAGGAACTAGGCAAAATGGCACCGTAACTTCGGGAGAAGGTGCGCCGGTGAGGGTGAAGCATTTACTGCGTAAGCCCATGCCGGTCGAAGATACCAGGCCGCTGCGACTGTTTATTAAAAACACAGCACTCTGCAAACACGAAAGTGGACGTATAGGGTGTGACGCCTGCCCGGTGCCGGAAGGTTAATTGATGGGGTTAGCTAACGCGAAGCTCTTGATCGAAGCCCCGGTAAACGGCGGCCGTAACTATAACGGTCCTAAGGTAGCGAAATTCCTTGTCGGGTAAGTTCCGACCTGCACGAATGGCGTAACGATGGCGGCGCTGTCTCCACCCGAGACTCAGTGAAATTGAAATCGCTGTGAAGATGCAGTGTATCCGCGGCTAGACGGAAAGACCCCGTGAACCTTTACTATAGCTTTGCACTGGACTTTGAATTTGCTTGTGTAGGATAGGTGGGAGGCTTTGAAGCGTGGACGCCAGTTCGCGTGGAGCCAACCTTGAAATACCACCCTGGCAACTTTGAGGTTCTAACTCAGGTCCGTTATCCGGATCGAGGACAGTGTATGGTGGGTAGTTTGACTGGGGCGGTCTCCTCCTAAAGAGTAACGGAGGAGTACGAAGGTGCGCTCAGACCGGTCGGAAATCGGTCGTAGAGTATAAAGGCAAAAGCGCGCTTGACTGCGAGACAGACACGTCGAGCAGGTACGAAAGTAGGTCTTAGTGATCCGGTGGTTCTGTATGGAAGGGCCATCGCTCAACGGATAAAAGGTACTCCGGGGATAACAGGCTGATACCGCCCAAGAGTTCATATCGACGGCGGTGTTTGGCACCTCGATGTCGGCTCATCACATCCTGGGGCTGAAGCCGGTCCCAAGGGTATGGCTGTTCGCCATTTAAAGTGGTACGCGAGCTGGGTTTAGAACGTCGTGAGACAGTTCGGTCCCTATCTGCCGTGGACGTTTGAGATTTGAGAGGGGCTGCTCCTAGTACGAGAGGACCGGAGTGGACGAACCTCTGGTGTTCCGGTTGTCACGCCAGTGGCATTGCCGGGTAGCTATGTTCGGAATAGATAACCGCTGAAAGCATCTAAGCGGGAAACTAGCCTCAAGATGAGATCTCACTGGGACCTTGAGTCCCCTGAAGGGCCGTCGAAGACTACGACGTTGATAGGTTGGGTGTGTAAGCGCTGTGAGGCGTTGAGCTAACCAATACTAATTGCCCGTGAGGCTTGACCATATAACACCCAAGCAATTTGCGTCGAAAGGCCAGATTGCGGTGTGTGAAGACGAAACGAACCGAAAGTTCGAGATACTCACAAAACACCCAACTATCGCATACCCAATTTGCTGAAGCGCGGCCGACTGGCCACGATTCGGTACCCGAATTTCTTGACGACCATAGAGCATTGGAACCACCTGATCCCATCCCGAACTCAGCAGTGAAACGATGCATCGCCGATGGTAGTGTGGGGTTTCCCCATGTGAGAGTAGGTCATCGTCAAGATTAAATTCCGAAACCCCAATTGCGAAAGCAGTTGGGGTTTTGTTTTGTCTGCAGAAAAGTTCGTACAGCATTACCGGACAGCTCCCGGCTGTCACCGTCTCCCGACAATGCTAAGGTTCGACCCTAGCGTTTGTATTTTCCCAAGGAAGCCTTTATGCCGGACGCCACGTCCCTCAATGCTGCTTTTATGGTGGTTCAAAGCAACAGCCTGAATGAACTGCGCAGCCTGGTGATCAGCGTCATGCGGCGATATCCGCTGGCTCCCTTGGAAAATGAAATTGCCCTGGTGCAGAGCAATGGCATCGCGCAATGGCTTAAGTTGGCACTGGCCGAAGACCCGGAAGAGGATGACCTGGGCGGCTGTGGTATTGCAGCCGCCATCGACGTGCAGTTACCCGGCAGCTTCATGTGGCAACTCTATCGCATGGTCCTCGGGCGGGATGAAATCCCGGTCAAATCGTTGCTCGATAAAGCCCCACTGACCTGGCGTCTGATGCGGCTACTTCCGCAACTGATCAACCAACCGCACTTCGAGCCGCTGCAGCGCTTCCTGACCCACGACACTGATCTGCGCAAGCGCTACCAGTTGGCTGAACGACTGGCGGATCTGTTCGACCAATACCAGGTCTATCGAGCCGACTGGCTTGAAGATTGGGCAGAAGGTCGTCACCAACTACGCAACGGCAGAGGCGAAGCCAAACCCCTGGCCCCGGCGAACTGCTGGCAAGCGGAATTATGGCGTGCGCTATTGCTGGATGTGGGTGAGGAAGGCATGGCGCAAAGCCGAGCCGGTGTTCATCAGCGGTTTATCGAACGCATCAACAGCCTGGACGTCGCACCCAGCGGATTGCCTTCGCGGGTGATCGTTTTCGGGATTTCCTCTCTACCGGCTCAAGCCCTTGAAGCGCTCGCCGGGCTGGCCCGTTTCAGTCAGGTTCTGCTGTGCGTACATAACCCATGTCGTCACCATTGGGCCGACATCGTCGCCGATAAAGACCTGCTGCGGCATCAATACAAACGCCAGGCCCGCAAGAGCGGAATGCCGGTTGTGCTCGACCCGCAGACGCTCCACCAGCATGCCCATCCGCTGTTGGCTGCCTGGGGTAAACAGGGGCGCGACTACATCAATCTTCTCGACAGTTACGACGACCCCAATAGCTATAGTTCGGCATTTCGTGATGGACGCATCGACCTGTTCAGCGACAATCAGCCACAGAACATGCTCAACCAATTGCAGGACGATATTCTCGAACTACGTCCCCTGAACGAAACGCGCGCGTGTTGGCCAGCCGTCGATCTGGAGCAGGACGAATCAATCCGTTTTCACATCGCACACAGTGCTCAACGTGAAGTAGAAATTCTCCATGATCAGTTGCTGGCACGCTTCAGTGCTGACCCTGATTTAAGGCCCCGCGACATCATCGTGATGGTCCCGGACATCGACAGTTACGCACCGCATATTCGAGCAGTATTCGGTCAACTTGACCGACAGGATCCACGCTTCATTCCGTTCACGCTCGCGGACCAAGGCCAGCGTGGCCGCGATCCGCTGCTGATTGCTGTCGAACATCTGCTCAAGCTCCCCGATAGCCGTTTCCCTGTCAGCGAGATCCTCGACTTGCTGGACGTTCCAGCGCTACGTGCCCGCTTTGGCGTCGTGGAGCGTGACCTGCCAACGCTGCATCGCTGGATCGAAGGGGCTGGCATCCGCTGGGGAATGAATGCCGAACAGCGTGCGGGTCTGGGATTGCCTGAAGCGCTGGAGCAAAACAGTTGGCGATTCGGCCTGCGCCGGATGCTGCTGGGTTATGCCGTGGGCAACGCCAATGCATGCGAAGGCATCGAGCCTTATGACGAAATTGGCGGCCTGGATGCCGCACTCATTGGGCCGTTGGTGGCGCTGCTGGATGCGCTGGAAATCGCCCACCAGGAACTGGCTCAACCTGCACCGCCCAAAGAGTGGGGCGTGCGCTTGCAAGCACTGGTGCAGCTGTTCTTCCAGGCAAGCAATGAGCACGACGACTACTTGCTGGCCCAGCTCGAAGAACTGCGTGAAACCTGGCTCGACACCTGCGATTCCGTAGGTTTACACGACGAATTGCCGTTAACCGTCGTTCGCGAAGCCTGGCTGGCGGGGCTGGATCAGGGCCGTCTGTCTCAGCGTTTTCTGGCGGGTGCCGTCAACTTCTGTACCTTGATGCCCATGCGTGCGATCCCGTTCAAACGGGTTTGTCTGCTTGGCATGAATGACGGGGACTATCCCCGCGCGCAACCGCCGCTGGATTTCGATCTCATGGGCAGTGATTACCGCCCTGGCGATCGATCCCGCCGCGAAGATGACCGCTATCTTCTGCTGGAGGCGCTGCTGTCGGCGCGCGATCAGCTCTATATCAGCTGGGTTGGCCGCAGCATTCGCGACAACAGTGAGCGCCCGGCCTCAGTCCTGATTGGCCAGTTACGTGACCATCTCGCCAGCGGCTGGCGACTGCGCAATGAAGGCGAGAACCTGCTGAAGGCCATGACTCAGGAGCACCCTTTGCAACCCTTCAGCGCTCGCTACTTTCATGAAGGTGACGCGCTGTTCAGCTACGCCAATGAGTGGCAAGTTCTTCATCAGGTCACTGACCAAACGGCCGGTGCCGAAGTGTTGGAGGCCTACGCGCAGGAGGAGCCACTCAGCCTTGGTCAATTGCAGGATTTCCTGCGCAATCCCGTGCGACATTTTTTCAGCCAGCGGCTCAAGGTGTTCTTCGAGGCGGCTGAAGTGCCCTTGGCCGATGAAGAACCCTTCGTTCTCGATGCGCTGCAACGCTATAGCCTCAGCGACAGCTTGCTGGCTGCTGCTTTGGGGGAAATTGATCAAGCCGATCAGGCACTTGAAGATCAGGCAAAACGCCTGCAAAACAGCGGACTACTGCCCATGGCTGGTTTCGGCGAATGTCTGCAGCGTGAATTGATCGAACCGCTGCCGGATCTGCTGCAACGCTATCAACAACTCCTGGCGTTGTGGCCTACGCCGCTTGCCAGCGCGCTGCCGGTGGCGCTTGAGTTGGAAGGACTGCGTCTGGAAGGTTGGCTCAGTGGTCTGCATCAACGAGCAGACGGCGGATTGCTCTCGGTCACGACCATCCCCAACAGCATTGGCTCAGTCAAGAACCGTAAATGGCACCGCTTGACGCGGCCTTGGGTCAATCATCTGGTGGCCTGCGCCAGCGGCATACCGATATCTACCGCACTGGTCGCCAGCGACGACAGCCTGCTGCTGGAACCGCTGGAGAAGGGCGCAGCACTTCAAACGCTGGGACACCTCCTGCAAGCCTGGCGTGCGGGTATGCGTCAACCACTGCCAATTGCAGTCAAAACAGCTTTCGCCTGGCTTGGCCAGACCGATCCGCTGAAAGCCGACGCCGCTGCACGTAAAGCCTATGAAGGCGATGGCCAGACCACTGACGGTGAACGCCGTGAAACCCCTGCACTCACCCGGCAGTTTGCTGACTTCGATGCGCTGATTGCTGACGAAACGTTCCCCGACTGGTGCAACGCCTTGTACAAACCGATGCTTGAAGCCCCCTGGCGTTCATTGACCAGCGAGGAGGCTCGTTGATGACCACAAAAACACCACTGGCGCTGGCATTCCCACTGCGCGGCAGCCAACTGATCGAAGCCAGCGCCGGGACCGGCAAGACCTTCACCATTTCCGCGCTTTATCTGCGCCTCGTCCTTGGCCACGGTGGTGAGGCGAGCGGTTTCGGGCGTGAATTGTTACCGCCGCAAATCCTTGTTGTGACATTCACTGATGCCGCCACCAAAGAGTTGCGTGAACGTATCCGCACTCGCCTGGCCGAGGCCGCGCGGTTTTTCCGCGATGAGACGAAGGCGCCGGATAGCCTCATTTCTGATTTGCGTGAGCAGTACCTGCCCGAACAATGGTCCGGCTGCGCAAACCGTCTGGACATCGCCGCGCAATGGATGGATGAGGCTGCCGTCTCGACCATTCACAGCTGGTGTCAGCGCATGCTGCGCGAACATGCGTTCGACAGCGGCAGCCTGTTTACCCAGACCCTGGAAACCGATCACAGCGATTTGCTGGGCGAAGTCCTGCGCGATTACTGGCGCTTGTTTTGTTACCCGATGCAAGGCGATGCGTTGAATTGGGTGCGTAGCAATTGGGGCGGTCCGGCGGCGTTGCTGCCGCGGGTGCGAGGGTTGTTTGCCAGTGAGCGTGACCGAGCTGAAGATAAAGAGCCTGCCGAGCTGATCAGCGAATGCTTGCAGGAGCGGCGAGTCGCCTTGCTCGAACTCAAGAAGCCTTGGTGCCAATGGGCGGACGAGCTGCTTGTCATTTGTCACCAGGGCGTGGCGAGCAAGAGCGTCGACGGTCGAAAGATGCAGGCGCGCTATTTCGAACCCTGGTTCGAAAAAATCAAAGCCTGGGCCGAAGATGAATCCCTTGAGCAACTGGATATCAGCACCGGCTTCACTCGCCTGACACCTGATGGCATGGACGAAGCCTGGAAGGGCGAAGCGCCTCGCCATCCAGGATTGGACGCGATGGCCGGCCTCAAGGCCTGCCTTGACGGACTGCCAACCCCCGATGCTGCCGTTTTGCAGCATGCCGCTCACTGGGTCGGAGCACGTTTCGAGGAAGAAAAGCGTCGCCGCGCAGAGATGGGTTTCGATGACATGCTGCTGCGCCTGGATGCGGCCTTGCAGTCCGAGGGCGGCGAGCGCCTGGCAACCTTGATTCGCGAGCAGTTCCCAGTCGCATTGATCGACGAGTTTCAGGACACCGACCCGGTGCAATACCGGATCTTCGAAAGCATCTATCGCATCGAAGACAACAATCCAGAGAGTGGTCTGTTCCTGATCGGCGATCCGAAGCAGGCGATCTATGCGTTCCGTGGCGCCGACATCTACACCTACCTGCGCGCCCGTCAGGCCACCACCGGTCGACTGCATACACTGGGCACCAACTTCCGCTCCAGCCATGGCATGGTCAGCGCGGTGAACCATGTGTTCGAGCGTGCCGAGTCTCGTGAACTGGGGCGCGGCGCGTTTCTGTTTCGGGAAAAAAACGGCGAAAACCCTGTGCCGTTCCAGCCCGTTCAATCCCAGGGACGCGACGAGGTTTTGCACGTAGAAGGCCAGGTGGTCCCGGCCCTGAACATCTGGCATCTATCCGCAGATCAGCCACTGTCGGGTGCTGTGTACCGGCAGAAACTGGCCGCTGCGTGCGCCAGTGAAATCACTGCATTGCTCAACGCAGGACAACAAGGGCGAGCGGGTTTCACCGAGGATGGCAAGGACTTCAGAGGCCTGCTGCCAGCGGACATCGCAATCCTCGTGCGCGATGGCAAGGAAGCTCAAGCGGTGCGCGGCGAACTGTCGGCGCGCGGTGTGCGCAGCGTCTATCTGTCGGACAAGGACTCGGTGTTCGCCGCACAAGAAGCTCACGATGTGCTGACCTGGCTCAAGGCCTGTGCGGAGCCCGATGCCGAGCGGCCACTGCGAGCCGCGCTGGCCTGCATCACGCTGGATCTGTCGCTGGCCGAACTGGAGCGATTGAATCAGGACGAACTGGCCTGGGAAGCCCGGGTCATGCAGTTTCGTGGGTATCGCGAACTCTGGCGCAAGCAAGGTGTGCTGCCGATGCTGCGACGCCTGCTGCATGACTTCCAGTTACCCCAGGCATTGATCGCGCGCAGCGATGGGGAGCGAGTACTGACCAACCTGCTGCACCTGTTCGAATTGCTGCAGCAGGCAGCGGCCGAGCTCGATGGCGAGCAAGCGCTGATTCGTCATTTGTCCGAGCATCTGGCGTTGTCCGGCCAGGCCGGTGAAGAGCAAATCCTGCGACTGGAGAGCGACGAGCAATTGGTCAAGGTCGTGACCATCCACAAGTCCAAGGGCCTTGAGTATCCCTTGGTGTTTCTGCCATTCATTTGTTCGGCGAAACCGGTGGATGGCAGCCGTTTGCCGCTGCATTACCACGACGCAGACGGCAAGGCTCAAGTGACGTTGAAGCCGACTGCCGAATTGATTGCCCTGGCCGATGACGAGCGTCTGGCGGAGGACCTGCGATTGCTTTATGTCGCCCTGACCCGCGCGCAACACGCGTGCTGGCTCGGCGTGACGGATCTCAAACGCGGCAACAACAACAGCTCGGTGCTGCACCTGTCAGCGTTGGGTTACTTGTTGGGAGGTGGGTTGCCTTTAGCCGAGTCGGCAGGCTTGAAGCGCTGGCTGGAAGACGTGCAACAGGATTGCCCGGCGCTGATTTACGCTGAAATGCCCGACGCCACAGATGGGCTCTTCGATCCGCCGCAGAACCAGGCGACGTTGCTCGCACTGCGCATCCCCAAACGCAAGGCCAGTGAAAACTGGTGGATTGCCTCCTACAGTGCCTTGCGCATTGGCGACAGTTTGAGTGTGGGCAGTGACGAAGCCCCGGAGAGCCCGCAGGCGCAAAAGCTCTTCGACGACGAACGCCTCGATCCGCAAGCACCACGAGAAGTGATGGCCGGTGGCGGTGATATCCACCGATTCCCCCGTGGCCCGAATCCCGGCACCTTTCTCCATGGCTTGCTGGAATGGGCCGGTGACGAAGGTTTTGCCGCTGCCCCGCAAGCCGTCGAAGACGCCATTGCCCGCCGTTGCAACCGCCGTGGCTGGGAAGGCTGGATCACCACGCTGAGCGATTGGCTGCAACATTTGCTCAAGTCCCCGCTGCACCTCGGCGACGGGCAGGCACCGGTCATTTTCGAGCAATTGACCCAGTACCGCGTCGAGATGGAGTTCTGGTTCGCCAGCCATAAAGTCGACGTGCTCAAACTGGATGAATTGGTGCGTCAGCACACCCACAACGGCGTCGCCCGAGTGGCTGCCGAACCGGTCACGCTCAACGGCATGTTCAAGGGCTTTATCGACCTCACCTTCGAGCACGAGGGGCGCTACTACGTCGCCGACTACAAATCCAACTGGCTGGGCGTTGATGACGCGGCCTATACCGAACAGGCCATGGAGCAGTCGATTCTCGATAACCGCTATGACCTGCAATACGTGTTGTACCTGTTGGCCTTGCACCGGCAACTCAAGGCACGTCTTGTCGACTATGACTACGATCGGCATGTTGGCGGGGCGCTCTATCTGTTCTTGCGTGGCACGCGTGCCGCCAGCCAAGGCGTGTATTTCGCTCGTCCACCCAAAGCACTGATTGCGCAACTGGACCGAATGTTCCAGGGCAAGCCAGAACCCAAGGCCGCCGAACCCGCCTGGGAACAGGGAGTACTGCTATGACCCGTACCTTCGCCGATTTGCTGCCCACGCCCTTGGCGGCCGAAAGCCTGGCGGACCTGGCACCGTTGAGTCGTGCCGATGACCTGTTGCTGTTGCTGACGCGCTGGGTTGAACGGGGCTGGTTGCGAGCGTTGGACAAGGCCTTCGTCGCCTTCCTTCATGAACTCGCTCCCGACGATGATCCATTGGTGCTGCTCGCCGCCGCCTTGACCAGTCACCAACTGGGCCACGGTCATGTGTGCCTGGATGTGTTCGAAACATTGAAAGAACCGGATTTCGCCCTGTCGCTGCCCCCTGAGGGTGATCTACACGGTGGCGCGATGGTGTTGCCGTCGCAATTGCTTGAAGCGCTGGACGGTGCCCATTGGTGCAAGGTTCTGGCCTCCAGCCCGCTGGTGGCCCTGGCGGCTGACAGTCGTGAAGCGGCGCAATCGCGGCCCTTGGTTTTATCGGGCAAGCGTCTGTACCTGCGCCGCTACTGGACTTACGAGCGACGCATCGACGATGCCCTGCGCCTGCGCCTGGCTGAACAGGAAACAACGCCGAATGATTTGCCCCTGCGCCTGACCGGTTTGTTCGGCTCAGCCAAAACCGGTGACGTGATCGACTGGCAGAAACTCGCTTGCGCCCTGGCGACGCGCAGTGCGTTCAGTATCGTCACCGGCGGCCCGGGAACCGGCAAGACCACCACCGTGGTGCGTTTGCTGGCGTTGCTCCAGGCGCCCGCCGTGGAGGCTGGCAAACCGCTGCGCATCCGCCTGGCGGCACCCACCGGCAAAGCGGCGGCCCGACTGACGGAGTCCATCAGCCAACAGGTTCGTACCCTGGAAGTCGCCGAATCGGTTCGCGGCCAGATCCCGTCTGAGGTCACCACGGTGCACCGTTTGCTGGGCAGTCGACCCGGCACGCGACACTTCCGCCACCATGCCGGTAATCGCTTGCCACTGGATGTGCTGGTGGTGGACGAAGCGTCGATGATTGACCTGGAAATGATGGCCAACCTGCTGGATGCGATGCCGGCTCACGCGCGGCTGGTGTTGTTGGGGGACAAGGATCAACTGGCATCGGTGGAGGCCGGTGCGGTGCTGGGCGATTTGTGTCGGGATGCCGAGGCCGGTTGGTACAGCCCGCAGACGCGCCAATGGCTGGAAGCGGTCAGTGGCGAAAACCTGGACACCAGTGGTTTGCAGGCCGACACCCAAGGCACTCATCCATTGGCCCAGCAAGTCGTGATGCTGCGCCACTCGCGCCGATTCGGCGAGGGCAGTGGCATTGGGCAACTGGCGCGCTGGGTCAATCAGCAACAACCCGAACAAGCCCGCACATTACTGGCGGCTCGAAGCCACGACGACGTGTTTTCCCTCTCGCTCAAAGGGGAGCACGATCGGGCGTTGGAGCGTTTGTTGCTCGAAGGACATGGCGACGGACCACAAGGTTATCGCCACTACTTGAGCCTTCTTCTCAATCAGCGGCCAGCGCTCGACAGCACGCTCGACGATCCGCGCTGGACCGAGTGGGCGCGTGAGGTGTTGCAAGCCTTCGATGCATTCCAGTTGCTGTGTGCCGTGCGCAAAGGCCCATGGGGCGTGGAAGGTTTGAATCAGCGAGTGACCGCCGCGTTGCTCAAGGCCGGGCTGATCGACAGTGATCAGCAGTGGTACGAAGGGCGACCGGTGTTGATGACCCGTAACGACTATGGCTTGGGGTTGATGAACGGTGACATCGGCATCGCCCTCAAACTGCCGGAGCGTGACGGGCCTGAGGCAGGGAAACAGGTTCTGCGTGTAGCGTTTCCGCGAAATGATGGTCAGGGCGGCGTGCGGTTTGTTCTGCCGAGCCGGCTCAATGATGTCGAAACTGTCTACGCCATGACCGTGCACAAATCCCAGGGCTCGGAATTTGCCCACACTGCGCTGATTCTGCCGGACGCCCTGAACCCGGTGCTCACCAAGGAGCTGATCTACACCGGGATTACCCGGGCCAAGCACTGGTTCACCTTGATCGAGCCTCGCGCCGGCGTATTTGAAGAGGCTGTTCGACGCAAGGTCAAGCGCTTGAGCGGGTTGATGCTGGAGCTGGAAGAAGGGGGTACACCGAGCGATTGAGGCGCGAGTTCCCGGCGCCAAAAAACCGTCCAAAGCACCGTAGTACGCGGCCTCGCGGGTGTTTCATCGCTATGCTATCGTGCGACATTATTTCGCTATGATCGAAGAGAATCACTGCATGAAGGTGGCTGCCTGGACGACAGGACGCGTCATTGGCGGCAAGCAAGTGTTGCTCGCTGGCCTACTCTGCTGGCTGTCCGGCGCCGTTTTTGCGCAGTCGCAAACGCCGGCGAGCATGGCTGACCAGCGTGCCCAATCGGTCACTCAAGTGGTGCTCGGCATTCTCAGTTACGCCCGCTGGCCCGTCGAACCTGCGCAACTGCGTTTGTGCGTGGTCGGCCCCACTGAATACACCGACGATCTGGTCAAAGGCACGACCCAGGCCACTGGCCGATCCGTCACCGTGCAACGCCTGCTGGCCGACAATCCGTCGATTGTCGGGGAGTGCGATGCGGTGTACATCGGCAAACTGATCGCTGATGAGCGCACTCGGCTGTTCGCCTCGTTGATCGGGCATCCGGTGCTGAGCATCAGCGAAAGTGACGATCAATGCACCGTCGGCAGTCTGTTTTGCCTGCGGGTCAGCGATGATCAAGTGTCCTTCGAGGTCAATCTCGACTCCGTCGCCCGCAGTGGCGTGCGCATTCACCCCAGTGTGTTGCAGCTGTCGCGCCGCAAGTCGGTAGCACCATGAGCCTGTTCAAACCCGATACTCGCCCAACCTTGCGTTCGGTCATCGGTCGCGGGCATCTGGTCGTCGCGCTGGTCGGCGTGGCCATGGCCAGTGTGTCGCTGACCCTGCTGGGCGTCTTGGCGTTGCGGGTCTATGCCGACCACAACCTGCACCTCATTGCGCGTTCGATCAATTACACCGTTGAAGCCGCCGTGGTGTTCAACGACAAAGCCGCCGCGACGGAAGCGCTGGCGATGATCGCATCCACCGAGGAAGTCGCCGATGCCCAGGTACTTGACGCAAAAGGGCAGTTGCTGGCGCGCTGGCAGCGTTCGGAAAGCGGATTGCTCTCCGACCTCGAATCACAGATTGGCAAGATCATTCTGGAAAAGCCCATCGGTATGCCGATTGTTCATCAAGGCCGCGAAATCGGCAGCATCCAGCTCATAGGGCATGGCTACAGTCTGATGCGCTTTCTGCTCAGTGGTCTGGTGGGCATTGTCCTGTGTACGGCGATCAGTGCCTGGGTGGCACTGTATCTGGCGCGGCGGCAACTTCGCGGGATTACCGGTCCGCTGCGAAGCCTCGCCGCCGTTGCTCACGCCGCCCGTAGCGAGCGTGCATTCGACCGTCGTGTACCGCCCGCCGCCATCGCCGAACTGGACAATCTGGGCAACGACTTCAATGCCTTGCTCGACGAGTTGGAATCCTGGCAGACCCACCTGCAAAACGAGAACGAAACCCTGGCGCACCAGGCCAACCATGACAGCCTCACCGGATTGCCCAATCGGGCCTTTTTCGAAGGCCGCCTGATTCGTGAGTTGCGCAACGCCAACAAACTCAACGAGCGGGTGGCGGTGCTGTTTCTCGACAGCGACCGGTTCAAACAGATCAACGACAACTTCGGTCATGCGGCCGGTGATGCGGTATTGACGGCGGTAGCGACTCGCGTGCGTGCACAACTTCGTGAAGATGACCTGGTGGCGCGGCTGGGTGGCGATGAGTTTGCCGTGCTGCTGTCGCCGCTGCACAAGACCGAAGACGCCGAACGGATTGCCGACAAGATTCTCGCCAGCATGGAACTGCCGATCCCGTTGCCGGGCAATACCCAAGTGCTGACCTCGCTCAGTATCGGCATCGCCGTCTTCCCGGATCATGGCCTCACACCGGGCGCTCTGCTCCACGCCGCCGACGCGGCCATGTACCAAG
Organism: Pseudomonas sp. S2_F03; assembly: GCF_054668335.1. Classification (NCBI taxonomy): domain Bacteria; kingdom Pseudomonadati; phylum Pseudomonadota; class Gammaproteobacteria; order Pseudomonadales; family Pseudomonadaceae; genus Pseudomonas; species Pseudomonas sp. S2_F03. The sequence continues at coordinate 3,763,120 of NZ_CP162759.1, forward strand.
CCAAGCGCGTCTCTCGTGGCGCGCAACACACGGCAGGGTCGGAGCATCCTGTCGCCGATGATCAAACCAGGAGCTGACTTCTTGTTATCGATGACCCCGCGTTCCCTGCGATTTTTCGCGATGACTGTGTTCATGGCCTTGCTGGCATTGACCGGCTGCCAGACGGCCCCGCAAAAGGGCCTGACGCCGGCGCAAATTGCCGTGCTGAAACAGCAAGGTTTTGAACTGACCGAGGAAGGCTGGGCATTTGGTCTGTCCGGCAAAGTCCTGTTCGGCAGTGACGACGACAGCCTGAACCCTGCCAGTACCGAAATCGTCGAACGCATTGGCAAGGCGTTGTTGGGTGTTGGCATTGAGCGCGTGCGGGTCGATGGCCACACCGATGCGTCAGGCAAAGAGGCCTATAACGAAAAGCTTTCCCTGCGCCGGGCGAAAAGTGTCGGCAAGGTGCTGACCACCGTCGGCATGCAAGAACAGAACATCCAGTTGCGCGGTTTCGGCAGCAGCGAGCCGGTTGCGTCTAACGACACCACAACAGGCCGCACCGAGAACCGCCGAGTGTCGATCGTGGTGAGCGCCGGCTAGTCGGCGAACAACATTTCCCGACTTTCCCCCATCAACAGCCGCTGATTCTGCTCAGTGACCGAACGGATGTAATCCCACAACAGGGTAATCCGCTTGAGCTTCCTCAGGTCCTCGCGGCAGTACATCCAGAACTGCCGCGTAATGTTGATCTCTTGCGGCAACACCGGCAGTAATCGTGAGTCCTGCGCCGCCAGGAAGCACGGCAGGATGGCCAGCGAGCGTCCCTGCTGCGCCGCCACGAATTGCGCGATCACGCTGGTGCTGCGCAGATTGGCGCTGGCGCCGGGCAGTACGTTTGCCAGGTACAACAGCTCCGAGCTGAACGCCAAATCGTCGACATAACTAATGAATGAATGCTTGCCCAGGTCTGCCGGGCGGCGGATCGGTGGGTGTTTGTCGAGATACTCCTGGGTTGCGTACAGCTGCAACCGGTAGTCGCAGAGTTTGCAGCAGACATATGGCCCGTGTTCCGGGCGCTCCAGGGCGATGACGATGTCCGCTTCGCGCTTGGACAGGCTGATGAAGTGTGGCAGCGGCAGGATGTCGACGGAGATGGCCGGGTAGGCGTCGACGAAATGGCTCAGTTGCGGGGTGATGAAAAAGCTGCCGAACCCTTCGGTGCAACCCATGCGTACGTGCCCGGACAGCGCGACTCCCGATCCTGAAACCTGCTCGCAGGCCATGTGCAGCGTGCTTTCGATCGACTCGGCGTAACCCAGCAATCGCTGGCCTTCTGCGGTTAGGACAAAACCGCTGGTCCGGGATTTCTCGAACAGCAACGTCCCCAATGAAGCTTCCAGCGAACTGATCCGTCGCGACACGGTGGTGTAGTCCACCGCCAGGCGCTTGGCCGCGGTGCTGGCCTTGCGGGTGCGGGCGACTTCGAGGAAAAACTTCAGGTCGTCCCAGTTCAGCGAGCCTAGCGAGGTGATGTTTTTTTGCATGATGGACCGGCTTTTATGTGCGTTCTTATTAGAAGTTTGCACATCTATACTCCAAAAACAGCTCCACAACCAATTCGCGGCACACGCCTCATCTCAAGGCGACTTACTCGCCTTGGCTCCCAAGATAAAAACAAGCATCCGGAGACCCACATGAACGCATCGCTCACGCCTAACGAAACCACCGTGCAGAAGGTCAAGCTGTTGATCGACGGCCAGTGGGTCGAATCGAAGTCCACCGAGTGGCACGACATCGTCAACCCTGCGACCCAGCAAGTGCTGGCCAAGGTTCCGTTTGCAACCACCGAAGAAGTCGATGCCGCCATCAGCGCCGCCCATCGTGCTTTCCAGACCTGGAAACTGACCCCGATCGGCGCGCGGATGCGCATCATGCTCAAGCTCCAGGCGTTGATTCGCGAACACTCCAAGCGTATCGCCGTGGTCCTCAGTGCCGAGCAGGGCAAAACCATCGCCGACGCTGAAGGCGATATTTTCCGTGGCCTGGAAGTGGTCGAGCACGCCTGCTCCATCGGCAGCCTGCAAATGGGCGAATTTGCCGAGAACGTGGCCGGCGGTGTCGACACCTACACCCTGCGTCAACCCATCGGTGTCTGCGCCGGCATCACCCCGTTCAACTTCCCGGCGATGATTCCGTTGTGGATGTTCCCGATGGCCATCGCCTGCGGCAACACCTTCGTGCTCAAACCGTCCGAACAGGACCCGATGTCGACCATGCTCCTGGTGGAACTGGCGATCGAGGCTGGCGTTCCGGCGGGCGTGCTTAACGTCGTGCATGGCGGCAAGGACGTGGTGGACGCGCTCTGCACGCACAAAGACATCAAGGCTGTGTCCTTCGTCGGTTCGACCGCCGTCGGTACGCACGTCTACGACCTGGCCGGCAAACACGGCAAACGCGTGCAATCGATGATGGGCGCGAAGAACCACGCCGTGGTGCTGCCGGACGCCAATCGCGAGCAAGCGCTGAACGCACTGGTCGGCGCCGGTTTCGGTGCCGCCGGTCAACGTTGCATGGCCACCTCCGTGGTGGTGTTGGTGGGCGCGGCCAAGCAATGGCTGCCGGATCTGAAAGCGCTGGCGCAGAAGCTGACTGTGAATGCGGGCAGCGAGCCGGGCACCGACGTGGGGCCGGTTATTTCGAAAAAAGCCAAGGCGCGGATTCTCGATCTGATCGAAAGCGGTATCAAGGAAGGCGCCAAGCTGGAGCTGGACGGTCGCGAGATCACGGTTCCGGGTTACGAGAAAGGCAACTTTGTCGGCCCGACCTTGTTCTCCGGCGTGACCACCGACATGCAGATCTACACCCAGGAAATCTTCGGTCCGGTGCTGGTCGTACTGGAAGTGAATACGCTCGACGAGGCCATTGCGCTGGTTAACGCCAACCCGTTCGGCAACGGCACGGGCCTGTTCACCCAGAGCGGTGCGGCGGCGCGTAAATTCCAGAACGAAATCGACGTCGGCCAGGTCGGCATCAACATCCCGATTCCAGTGCCGGTCCCGTTCTTCAGCTTTACCGGTTCGCGCGGCTCCAAACTCGGTGACCTCGGCCCGTATGGCAAGCAAGTGGTGCAGTTCTACACTCAGACCAAGACTGTCACCAGCCGCTGGTTCGATGACGACAGCGTCAACGACGGTGTGAACACCACCATCAACTTGCGTTAAGGAGCCGGACATGAAAATCGCTTTTATCGGTCTCGGCAACATGGGCGCCCCGATGGCGCGCAACCTGATCAAGGCCGGCCACGCGCTGCGCCTGGTCGACCTGAACAAAACCGTGCTGGCAGAACTTGAGCAGTTGGGCGGCAGCATCAGCGCTTCGGCGCGTGAAGCGGCACAAGGTGCAGAACTGGTGATCACCATGCTGCCCGCCGCTGTGCATGTTCGCAGTGTGTGGCTGGGTGAAGACGGCGTTCTCGCCGGTATCGGCCAAGGCGTACCGGCCGTGGATTGCAGCACCATTGATCCACAGACCGCGCGTGATGTGGCCGCCGCCGCAGCCAAGCAAGGCGTGGCCATGGCCGATGCGCCCGTCTCTGGCGGCACCGGCGGTGCGGCGGCCGGCACGCTGACGTTTATGGTCGGCGCCACCCCGGAACTGTTCGCCACCCTGCAACCGGTGTTGGCGCAGATGGGCCGCAACATCGTCCATTGCGGTGAAGTCGGCACCGGGCAAATCGCCAAGATCTGCAACAACCTGCTGCTGGCGATTTCCATGGTCGGCGTCAGCGAAGCCATGGCGCTGGGTGATGCACTGGGGATCGACACGACCGTCCTGGCCGGGATCATCAACAGCTCGACCGGGCGTTGCTGGAGCTCGGAAATGTACAACCCGTGGCCGGGCATCGTTGAAACAGCGCCGGCCTCGCGCGGTTATACCGGCGGCTTCGGTGCCGAACTGATGCTCAAGGATTTGGGACTGGCCACGGAAGCGGCCCGTCAGGCGCATCAACCGGTGGTGCTCGGCGCAGTGGCCCAGCAGTTGTATCAGGCGATGAGCCAGCGTGGGGAAGGTGGTAAAGACTTCTCGGCGATCATCAACAGCTATCGCAAACCGCAGTAAAAGAGCGATTGCGATGAGTGGGGCTTGAGGTCGAAGACCTGTGGGAGCGAGCTTGCTCGCGATGGCGGCCTGACAGACAACATTTATGTGACTGACACACCGCTATCGCGAGCAAGCTCGCTCCCACAGTGATTGCATTTACATAGAGATATTTACCGGGAGATCACGTCGGGTGATCCCCCCGGTTTTTTTGCATCAGGCAAACACGAAATACTTGCGCACGGTTTCAACCACTTCCCACGTGCCTTTCATCCCCGGCTCGATGACGAAAATATCGCCGGCGCGCAGATGGATCGGCTCTTTGCCTTCCGGGGTGATGATGCAGTAGCCCTCGCGGAAATCGCAGTATTCCCACTTCACATATTCCACATACCACTTGCCCGGCGTGCAGATCCAGGTGCCCATGATCTTGCTGCCGTCTTCGCTGGTGTAGGCGTTGAGGTTGACGGTGTGCGGGTCACCTTCGAGTTTTTCCCATTTGCAGGCGTCTAGCACCGGCAGTGGATGAGTATCGCGAAGGACGGTAATCGGTGCGGTCATGATGACTCCGGGCAGTGGGCTCAAGAACTGAAGTCGCACCCTATAGCCCCCATGCACCGGTCAGTTGTCTGAACTCGACATCCAGGTGTCCAGAAACGCGCGACACCTCAAAGACTTTCCAATGGGCAATCGGCCCTGGATTGTTCGAGGCTGGCTTCGAACGCGATCAATTGTGCGTGCTGGTGCGACAGCACGGTTATTCGCTCACTGATCTCGCGCTTTTTGGCATCGATGGCCTGGCGCGCCAGTTCCCACGGCATTGACTGACCCTGATGGCCGGCGAAGCTCGCCTGCAATTCCTTGAGCCTGAAACCCAGTTGCTGGGCGCACTTGATAAAAATCAGCAAGTCGACACTTTGCTGGTCATAGACGCGGTATTTCCCTAAGCGCCGGGCCTCAGGCAGCAAGCCGATCGACTCGTAATGGCGGATGCTCTTGATCGTGGTGCCGGAGCGTTGCGCGGCTTGGCCGATGTACATGAAAAATCCTTTTTTGCCGTGGTACAGCCCCGCGCATTATCGGCAGACTCAGCGGCTGGCGATAGCCTGGGCTTGCAGCAGCCAGGCTTCACGCTGGACTGCGCTGGCGCCGAGAATCGGGCCGAAGGTGAGTGTGCGCCTGGGTTCGATACCGCAGAAGGCGAGGGTGGTTTTGCGGACCTGATGCAGCCCGGGCATGCGATACACCCAACGGTAATACCAGGGTGGCGTGTCCATGGTCACCAACAAATGCGCGCTACGACCCCGCAACAATTTGTCGGGAAAGGCTTTGCCTTCACGGTACTTGAAAGCGAAACCGGGCAGGAACACTCGATCAAAAAAGCCCTTGAGCAAGGCCGGAATCCCGCCCCACCAGATTGGATAAACCAGCGTCAGATGCTGCGCCCACAGGATGTCGGCCTGTGCCTGGTGCAAGTCGGCTTCCAGAGGTTGAATCTGTTGATAGCCTTCGCGCAGCACCGGGTCGAAGTCCATCCTGCCGAGAAACAGTTGGCGGACTTCATGCCCGGCGCGCAACGCCGACTGTGCGTAGCGCTCGGCGAGTGCGGCGCAGAAGCTGTTGCTGGAAGGATGACCTAGAATCACCAGAATTCGTTTGCCCATCGCTTCTGTCCTTGAAGATCAAACCTCAAGGGTAAAGTCTGCCCCTCAGGGGAGAGTCAAGGTATGCAGAAGGGCTCTGGCATAACCGGGCAGCGTGGCAAAGTCCCGGGCACAGAGCAGGAGTTTGCGTTGGGCCCAGGGCTCTTGCAGTGCGATGCTCTGGAAAGACTGTTCGCCGGACCAGCGCTCGACGGCTGCGAGGGGCACGATCGCCAGCCCCGCGCCCCGAGCGACCATGCGCATGACGCCATCAAAACCGTCGGCACGGATGCGGATTTTCAGGCGTACGCCAGCGTGCAGCGCTTGTGCTTCGAGGTACACGGCCAAGGCACTGCTGGCGTTCAGTCCTACGAAATCATGGTGCAGGGTGTCGCCGAAACTCAGGGATTCGCGGTCCGCCAACGGATGATCGCGGGGCAGCAGCAATACCAGCGGATCGTCGCGAAACGCACGGGTTTGCAGGTCATCGGTTTCCACGGCGTCGGAGACGATACCCAAGTCAGCCGCACCTTGACGCAAGGCGTGAGTGATGCGCGCACTGGGGAGTTCTTGAAGGTCGATGTCGAGATTCGGATGCTCGTGCAGGAAGTCCGCGAGCAACTCCGGCAGGTACTCGGTGATCGCCGTGGTGTTGCACAGCAACCGCACCTGGCCTTTGACCCCTTTGGCGTACTCGGCCAGATCCTGTTGCATGAGTTCGGCCTGTTGCAGCAGGGCCCGGGCGTGTTTGGCCAAGGCTTTACCCGCCGACGTGGGCGTGACGCCGCGCCGGCCACGCTGCAGGAATTCGATACCGAGCGAAGCCTCCATGGCGCGGATTCTTGCACTTGCGGCTGCCAGGGACAGATGACTGCGCACGGCGCCGGCGGTGATGTTGCCGCTGTCGAGGATGTTCAGGTAGAGGCGCAGGTCGGTCAGGTCGAAGTGCATCGGCAACCTCTAGATGTGTGTTGTTTGGGCGGGCCCCTTCGCGAGCAAGCCCGCTCCCACAGGTGATCGAGTTCTCACTGAAAAAATGCGGTCCACTGTGGGAGCGGGCTTGCTCGCGAAGGGGCCAGTAGCCTCAACTCATTTATGAGGCTCTTGCTCGGCAATAGGCACGCTCAGTATATGGCAGATTTTCACGCGGCTAATCCAGGCTCAGGATAGCCCCATGAATACACTCGCCGCGTTCTACCAAAACCTCGGGCTTGCCCTTTCTTTGCTGGTCATCGCTACCTTCCTGCTGGCCGGCATGATCAAGGGCGTCATCGGCCTCGGCTTGCCCACCATCGCCATGGGCCTTCTCGGCCTGGCTATGGCCCCGTCGCAGGCAGCGGCGCTGTTGATCATCCCCGCGACGCTCACCAATGTCTGGCAACTGGCGTTCGGTGGGCATTTGCGCGGGCTGATCAAACGGCTATGGCCGCTGTTGCTGTCGATCTTCATCGGCACGGGGGCGGGCACGCTGTGGATCGGCATGGCTGGAGGGCATTGGGTGGTGCGGGGCTTGGGGGCTGCGTTGTTGCTGTACGCGCTGAGCGGCTTGTTCCTGCCAACCTTGCGCGTGGGCAGTCGCAGCGAACGTTGGCTCGGTCCGCTGTGTGGCGTGCTGACAGGCGTCATCACCTCGGCCACCGGTGTCTTCGTGATTCCCGCTGTGCCTTATCTGCAAGCGCTCGGCTTGAGCAAGGACGAACTGGTGCAGGCACTGGGTTTGTCGTTCACCGTTTCGACCCTCGCGCTGGCCGCGGGCCTGTTATGGCACGGCGCACTGGGCGGTGGTGAATTGAGTGCCTCGTTGCTGGCGCTGATCCCGGCAGTGCTCGGTATGTGGCTGGGCCAATGGCTGCGTCAGCGGATCAGCGCTTCGTTATTCAAGCGTGTGTTTTTCATCGGCCTCGGTGTGCTCGGCGGCCATTTGTTGATCAGCGGTTAGCCGACGACGGGCTGAGCATGTCGATGGCGCGGATATCGAAATCCCGTTCCAGGTACTCATCGCGCTGGTCGAGGAACTGCTTCATGTGCGGCAGATTCGAGTGCACATCAAGGTGGGCCTGGGACTGCCAGATCTCGTAGAAGATAAACAGCGTCGGGTCCTGTTTGTCGCGCAGCATGTGGTACTCGATGCAACCGGGCTCGGCGCGGCTCGCTTCCACATAGCCACGGAAAAACGCTTCGAAGGCGTCGGATTTTTCCGGGTGGGTCTTGGCGTGCAGGATGAAGCCTTGCATTTCACTCATCAGAAATCTCCTCAAGTTAAGAACCGTCGCAAGTTTATGGCAACAATCGCCTGTTGATTCGTGCGTATGAGTCAAATGAATTTTGCGAATTCAGCGCTTATTCCGCGCGGGACCAGCCGTTAACCTGCCGCCATCAAATTTCTGAACCTTTCGAGATTTCTCATGAAAAAAGTCCTGTTGCTCAATGGCGGTAAAAAATTCGCCCACTCCGATGGCCGCTACAACACCACCCTGCATGAAGCTGCACTGAGCGTGCTGGATCGCGGCGGCATGGATATCAAAACCACCTTCATCGACGAGGGTTACGACATCGCCGATGAAGTCGCCAAATTCCTCTGGGCCGACGTGATCATTTATCAAATGCCCGGCTGGTGGATGGGCGCGCCGTGGACCGTGAAAAAGTACCTCGACGAAGTCTTCACCGAAGGCCATGGCAGCCTCTACGCCAGCGACGGCCGCACCCGTTCCGACGCGTCGCAAAAGTACGGCAGCGGCGGCCTGATTCAAGGCAAGCAATACATGCTGTCGCTGACCTGGAACGCACCTCAACAAGCGTTCGATGACCCGAGCGATTTCTTCGAAGGCAAAGGGGTGGACGCGGTGTACTTCCCGTTCCACAAGGCCAACGAGTTTCTCGGCATGACTGGCCTGCCGACCTTCCTGAGCGTCGACGTGATGAAACGCCCGAACATCGAAGCCGATGTGGCGCGCTATGAGCAGCATTTGACCGAGGTGTTCGGCCTGCCGGCGTAAGGTTCCTTTTGCCCCGCATCCAGCTACTATCAAGCCAGTTTTGAATGAGGGGCATCCGTGAAAGCCAGATCCGATGAGTTGCAGATTTTTGTCTGCGTGATTGAGTGCGGGTCTATCTCCGCTGCGGCTGAACAGGTCGGGCAAACACCCTCGGCGGTCAGCCGCACGTTGTCACGGCTGGAGGCCAAGCTCGATACCACGTTGATCAATCGCACCACGCGGCGCATGGACCTGACCGAGGAGGGCAAGTACTTCTTCGAGCACGCCAAGCGGATTCTCGATCAGATGGACGAGCTTGAAGAACGCCTCAACTCACGCCAGCAAACCCCGTCCGGGCGGCTGCGGATCAATGCCGCCTCACCGTTCATGCTGCACGCCATCGTGCCGTACATCGACGAATTCCGCCGGCTCTACCCGGACATTCAGCTGGAACTCAACAGCAATGACCTGATCATCGATCTGCTGGAACAAAGCACCGACATCGCCATCCGCATCGGCACCCTGACCGACTCCACGTTGCATGCCCGTTCCCTGGGGTGCAGCCCGTTGCATATCGTCGCCAGCCCGGCGTACCTGGAGCAGCACGGTACGCCGCAGGCAGTTGCGGATTTGAGTGAGCACACGCTACTGGGGTTTACCCAGAATGAAGGCCTCAATCAGTGGCCGCTGCGTTATGTGCATGGCGATCGCTGGCCGATACAGGCGTCGATCAGCGCTTCCAGCGGCGAGACCATTCGCCACCTGGCGCTGGAAGGCCAGGGCATCGCCAGCCTGTCGCACTACATGACCATCGAAGACATTCGTGCCGGGCGTTTGAAAGTGCTGCTGGCCGAATTCAACAGCGGCTATCGCCAGCCGATCAACGCGGTGTACTACCGCAACTCACAACTGGCCTTGCGAATTCAGTGTTTCCTGGACTTTATCCAAAGCAAATTGGCGGAGTACGCGAACTCGGATTTCAAGGGCTGATTCGTGATTCCTGCGCAAGAGTGAATTGGGCCAGAGGGGATTATTCGTCAGTGATCCCTGCTTGATACTCGTTGCATCACTTATCAACGCAGGGAGTTTCTCCATGAACGTATTCGTTACCGGTGCTGCCGGTTTTATCGGCGGTTCCATCGCCACCGGTCTGATCCGTGCCGGCCACACCGTCACCGGCCTGGTGCGCAGCGCTGAACAAGCCAATGAACTGAGCGCCTTGGGCATCACCCCGGTGATCGGCACGCTCGACGACAACGCCCTGCTCGCCGAACAGGCTCGCGCTGCCGACGCCGTTATCAACGCCGCCAGCAGCGACCATCGTGGCGCCGTCGAGGCGTTGCTCAACGCCCTGCGTGGCTCCCACAAAGTGTTCCTGCACACCAGCGGTTCGAGCATCGTCGGCGATGCGTCGGGCGGCAAATCAAGCGACGTCATCTACTTCGAAGACAACTTGCCGGAACCGACTGCCGACAAGGCTGCCCGCGTGGCCATCGACAACCTGATCCTCGCCGCGGCGAACGACGGCGTGAACTCGGCCGTGATCTGCAACACCCTGATCTACGGCCACAGCCTGGGTGTCAGTCGCGACAGCGTGCAACTGCCGCGCTTGCTCAAACAGGCGCGCAAAAGTGGCGTGGTCCGGCATGTCGGCCCGGGGCAAAACATCTGGTCCAACGTGCACATCGAAGACGTGGTGTCCCTGTATCTGTTGGCGTTGACCAAGAACGTACCGGGCACGTTCTACTTCGTTGAAAGCGGTGAAGCGTCGTTCATTGACATGACCACGGTGATGGCCCAGGCGCTGAAGCTGGGCGCCGCGCAAGACTGGCCGCTCAAAGATGCCGAAGCCGAGTGGGGGTATGAAATGGCCAACTATGGTTTGGGTTCCAACAGTCGGGTTCGCGGGAAAAAGGCGCGTGAGTTGCTGGGTTGGGCGCCGAAGCGGGTGTCGGTGATTGAGTGGATTCGGGACGAAATGGTTTGAGTTCGCCTTAAACCGCGTCATCGTGTTTCGCGGGCAAGCCCGCTCCCACTGGAAGGGTGTCGTTCGTCAATTTTGCGAACGACACAAAACTTGTGGGAGCGGGCTTGCCCGCGATGGCGTTTTCAGCAACGCCACAACTGGTCGGGCCGAGCTCGATTCCGTAACATCCGCTGCCTATTTTCCTGTTGTTATCGGTCCCCCATGAAACCAAAACGTCTACGCGCCGATGTCCTGGCCGGGCTCACCACGTCTTTTGCCTTGCTCCCCGAGTGCATCGCCTTCGCGCTGGTCGCGCATCTCAACCCGCTGATGGGGCTTTACGGGGCGTTCATCATTTGCACCCTGACCGCGCTGTTCGGCGGGCGGCCGGGGATGGTCTCGGGGGCTGCCGGATCGATGGCCGTGGTGATCGTGGCACTGGTGGTGCAACACGGCGTGCAGTATTTGCTGGCCACGGTGCTGCTGGGTGGGTTGATCATGTTGGCGTTCGGGCTGCTGAAGTTGGGCAAACTGGTGCGCATGGTCCCGCACCCGGTGATGCTCGGTTTCGTCAACGGCCTGGCGATCATCATTGCCCTGGCGCAGCTGGAGCATTTCAAAAGCGGAGAGACCTGGCTCAGCGGCACGCCGCTGTCCTTGATGACGGGGCTGGTGGCCGTGACGATGGCCATTGTTTATCTGCTGCCGCGCCTCACGCGTGCCGTGCCGCCGGCACTGGTGGCGATTCTGAGCGTGGGCCTGGCGGTGTATCTGCTGGGCTTGCCGACCCGCACGCTGGGTGACATGGCGCACATCGCCGGTGGCCTGCCGACCTTTGCGCTGCCAGACATTCCCTGGAGCCTGGAAACCCTGCGCATCATCGCCCCCTACGCGATATTGATGGCGCTGGTCGGCCTGCTGGAAACCCTGCTGACCCTGAACCTGACCGACGAAATCACCGAGAGCCGCGGCTTCCCGGATCGCGAGTGCGTGGCGCTGGGCGCGGCCAACATGGTCTCGGGCGTATTCGGTGGCATGGGGGGCTGCGCGATGATCGGCCAGACCGTGATCAACCTCAGCTCCGGTGGGCGCGGCCGGTTATCCGGAGTGGTGGCCGGGGTGCTGATTCTGCTGTTCATCCTGTTTCTTTCGCCGCTGATCGAGCGTATCCCGCTGGCGGCGCTGGTCGGGGTGATGTTTGTGGTGTCCCAGCAGACGTTCGCCTGGGCCTCGCTGCGGGTGGTGAACAAAGTGCCGTTGAACGACGTGCTGGTGATCATCGCGGTGACGGTCATCACCGTGTTCACCGATCTGGCCACCGCTGTGATGTGCGGGATCATCATCGCGGCGCTCAACTTTGCCTGGCAGCAGGCTCGGCAGCTGTACGCCGACAGTCATCTGGAGAACGACGGCAGCAAACTCTACCGGGTGCATGGCACGCTGTTCTTTGCCTCGACGACCCCTTTCCTCAATCAATTCGATCCGGCCAATGATCCTGCCCAGGTCACGCTCGATTGCCGTCATTTGAGCTTCGTTGATTACTCGGCCATCTCCGCGCTGGATACGCTGCGCGAACGCTACACCAAGGCCGGCAAGCACCTGCGCGTGCTGCACGTGTCGGAGCGTTGCAAAAAACTGCTGAAACGCGCCCGCGTGAGTCACGACTGAGCCCACCTCGAGATCGTTCCCACGCTCTGCGTGGGAATTCCTCACCGGACGCTCCGCGTCCACTTTGGGACGCAGAGCGTCCCTGGCTGCATTCCCACGCGGAGCGTAGGAACGATCAGCGTGAAGGGATGAAAATCCGCCTGCCCGATTTTCATAATCCTCGACCGCGCATATCTCTCAACGACAACCCTTACCCCTTCGCGAAAATTACTTTCACCTCGTTTGAAAATCACCTCTCGAAATGTTTTAAGAGTTTCACAATCCATTCGACGTGACCCTTTCGAGGAGTACCGCATGACCCTGTCCTTCGGCTATTGGCTGCTGGTGTATGCCGCCATCGCCATCATTGCACTGATCGTTCTGATCGCCCGTTACCGGCTCAATCCCTTTATCGTCATCACCCTGGTGTCCATCGGCCTGGCCTTGCTGGCCGGGATGCCGGCGTCCGGCGTGGTGGGCGCGTACGAGGCCGGGGTCGGCAAAACCCTGGGGCACATTGCGCTGGTGGTGGCGCTGGGGACGATGCTCGGCAAGATGATGGCCGAGTCCGGCGGCGCCGAGCAGGTGGCGCGGACCTTGATCGACCGCTTCGGCGAGAAGAACGCGCACTGGGCGATGGTCTGCATTGCATTCCTGGTCGGGCTGCCGCTGTTCTTCGAGGTCGGTTTTGTGTTGCTGGTGCCGATCGCTTTTACCGTGGCGCGGCGTGTGGGCGTGTCGATTCTGATGGTCGGTTTGCCGATGGTCGCCGGGCTCTCGGTGGTGCATGCGCTGGTGCCACCGCACCCGGCGGCGATGCTCGCGGTGCAGGTGTATGGGGCGTCGGTCGGGCAGACGTTGATGTACGCGATTCTGATCGGCATTCCGACGGCGATCATCGCCGGTCCGCTGTACGCCAAGTTCATCGTGCCGCGCATTCAGTTGCCGGCGGAAAACCCGCTGGAACGCCAGTTCCTCGAGCGCGAACCGCGCGACAGCCTGCCGGGCTTCGGCATCACCATGGCGACCATTCTGTTGCCGGTGGTGCTGATGCTGATTGGTGGCTGGGCCAACCTGATCTCCACGCCAGGCAGCGGCCTCAACCAGTTTTTGTTGTTCATCGGCAACTCGGTGATCGCCTTGCTGCTGGCCACGCTGCTGAGCTTCTGGACCCTCGGCATCGCCCAGGGATTTAGCCGCGAATCGATCCCTAAATTCACCAACGAATGCCTGGCCCCGACCGCCAGCATCACCTTGCTGGTGGGCGCCGGTGGCGGCCTCAACCGGATTCTGGTGGACGCCGGCGTCACCGACCAGATCGTCAGCCTGGCCCACGAATTTCACCTGTCGCCGCTGATCATGGGCTGGTTGTTCGCCGCGTTGATGCGCATCGCCACCGGTTCTGCGACGGTGGCGATGACCACCGCTTCGGGGATTGTCGCGCCGGTGGCCATTGGGCTCGGCTATCCGCATCCAGAGTTGCTGGTGCTGGCGACCGGTGCCGGGTCGGTGATCTTTTCCCACGTCAACGACGGTGGCTTCTGGTTGATCAAGGAATACTTCAACATGAGCGTCGCCCAGACCTTCAAGACCTGGACCGTGCTGGAGACTATTATTTCGGTGGTCGCGTTCGGTCTGACCGTGGGCCTTTCCTACCTGATTTAACCGGAGCCGCCTGCCATGGACATCCTCTACCAGATCCGCGCCCGCCAGGATTCCTTCAGTGCCGGTGAAGGACGCATCGCTCGTCTGATGCTCGACGACGTAGGCTTTGCCTCGTCCGCCAGCCTTGATGAGCTGGCGCTGAGAGCGGAAGTCAGCACGGCCACCCTGTCGCGTTTCGCCCGCACGGTAGGGTGCCGGGATTTGCGCGATTTGCGCCTGCAACTGGCCCAGGCCAGTGGCGTCGGCAGCCGTTTTCTCGACCCGGCCGGCACGCCGGACCAGTCGGCGTTTTACCGGCAGATCGTCGGTGATATCGAGTCGACCTTGCACCAGCATCTGTCGGCGTTCGACGAGACTCGCTTCACCGATGCGGTGAAGCTGCTGGGCAAGGCGCGCATGATTCATGCATTCGGCATGGGCGGCTGCTCGACCTTGTGCAGTGATGAGCTGCAAGTGCGGCTGGTGCGGCTCGGTTATCCGATTGCCGTGTGCCACGACCCGGTGATGATGCGCGTCACCGCCGCCAGCCTTGGCGCCGAGCACGCGGTCATCGTCTGCTCGCTGACCGGCATTACCCCCGAGCTGCTTCAAGCCGTTGAACTGGCCCGCAGCTACGGCGCGCGAATTCTGGCGATCACCCGGGCCGACTCGGCGCTGGCGCAACTGGCCGATGTGCTGCTGCCGCTGCAAAGCGCCGAGACGTCCTTTATCTACAAACCGACCGCGGCACGCTACGGCATGCTGCTGGCGATCGACGTGCTGGCCACCGAGCTGGCGCTGGCTAACCCTGAAGACAATCAAGAGCGTCTGCGGCGAATCAAACTCGCCCTGGACGATTACCGCGGCGGCGACGATCACTTGCCGCTGGGAGACTGACATGATGTACGACACGCTGATTCGCAACGCCCTGGTCATCGACGGCAGCAATCGTCCTGGCTACCCCGCCGATGTGGCGATCCTGGACGGGCGCATCGAGCGCATCGGCGATTTGCACGATGCCACGGCCACCGAAGAAATCGACGCCGCCGGGCGTGTGCTGGCGCCGGGTTTTATCGATGTGCACACCCATGACGACACCGTGGTCATTCGCCAACCGCAGATGCTGCCCAAGCTCAGCCAGGGTGTGACCACGGTGATCGTCGGCAACTGCGGGATCAGCGCTTCGCCAGTAAGTTTGAAGGGCAATCCGCCGGACCCGATGAACCTGCTCGGCACCGCCGCAGCCTTTGTTTATCCGACGTTCAGCGATTACCGCGCAGCAGTCGAAGCGGCAAACACCACGCTGAACGTTGCAGCACTGGTCGGGCACACCGCGTTGCGCAGTAACCACCTCGACGACTTGTTCCGCACCGCCACGGCGGATGAAATCAGCGCAATGCGCGAGCAACTGCGCGAGAGCCTTGAGGCCGGCGCGTTGGGGTTATCCACAGGCCTGGCGTACGCCAGCGCGTTCTCGGCGTCCACCGATGAAGTGAAGCAACTGACCGAAGAGCTGACGGCGTTCGGTGCGGTGTACACCACCCATTTGCGCAGCGAATTCGAACCGGTGCTGGAGGCCATGGACGAGGCTTTCCAGATTGGTCGTCATTCGAAATCCCCGGTGATCATTTCCCACCTCAAATGCGCGGGTGCCGGTAACTGGGGGCGCAGCTCGCAATTGCTGGCGTCCCTTGAACACGCGGCGAAAACCCACCCGGTGGGCTGCGACTGTTATCCCTACGCGGCCAGTTCTTCGACGCTGGATTTGAAGCAAGTCACCGATGCGCACCGCATCACCATCACCTGGTCGACACCGCACCCGGAAATGGGCGGCCGCGACCTGATGGACATCGCCGCCGAGTGGAACCTGTCGTTACTCGACGCCGCCCGCCAACTGCAACCGGCGGGTGCGGTGTACTACGGAATGGACGAAGCGGATGTCCGCAGAATCCTCGCGCATCCGCTATCGATGGTCGGCTCTGACGGATTGCCGGAAGACCCGTTCCCGCATCCGCGATTGTGGGGCGCATTTCCACGGGTACTCGGGCATTTCAGTCGCGATGTCGGGTTGTTTCCGTTGCACACGGCGGTACACAAGATGACCGGGCTGTCGGCGGCGCGGTTTGGCTTGAAAGAGCGTGGCGAGATTCGTGAAGGCAACTGGGCGGATCTGGTGTTGTTCAACCCGGTGACCATTCGTGACGTGGCGGATTTCAATGACCCGCAACGGGCGGCGGAAGGCATCGATGGCGTGTGGGTCAACGGTGTATTGAGTTACAGCGAAGGGCAGGCGAACGGCAAAAGGGAAGGGCGGTTCCTGGCGCGGCAAGGGGATTTGCGTGATGGGTTTGTGTGAGCATTTTTAGTGGTCTGTCACACTGGTGGCACATTGCAACTAAAGAAAGCCGCTACCAAGCCGAAGCGCTGACAATCGGCCTAGCTACACTGGGCGTCATTTCAGTCAGGGAGTAACTGCATGAGCTTCGGTAAAACCACCCCGATCCTGCGGATTTTCGATGAAGCGAAGGCGTTGGAGTTTTACGTCGACTTCCTGGGTTTCAAAGTCGACTGGCAGCACCGTTTCGAAGCGAACTTCCCGTTGTACTTGCAGGTGTCTCGTGGCGAATGCGTGCTGCACCTGTCCGAACACCATGGCGACGCCACGCCGGGTTCGGCCCTGCGCATCGAGACCGGTGAACTGGAGGCCTTCCAGCAGCAGTTGATTGCCAAGGAATACGCGTTTTCGCATCCACAGATTCAGGCCATGCCGTGGGGCAGCCAGGACATGACCATCGCTGATCCGTTCGGCAATCGGTTGGTGTTCACCAACGCGATCAGCCTTTGAGCTGAAAAGCCCCCGCCGCACAAAGAAGCCCGCTGCCAAACCATTGCGGTTTGGCCGCGGGCTTTTTCGTTCAGGGATCAGAGGCCTATGTGGCAAGCGTCCTCGCCACCGCACTGATCACTCCGTGGGCACTAATTTATCCAGCACTTGATTGACCGCCATTTCCGCCACCATGACCACTTGGGCGATACCTTGCACGGTTTTGCGGTGCGAGCCCTGGAGCAGGGCGGCGAAGTCGTTGAGCATGACGGTGGCTGAGCCCAGGGTTTCGCTGGCGTCGGCCAGCAAGGGTTCCGTGCCGGACGCCGGGTTGGCCATGTAGAGGCGGTTCGGTTGGTAGGGCGTCGCCATGATCTGGGCGGCCGGAGGAGGACCAAGATAGTGGTTGAGCGCGCGCTCGGCGGCTTCGTGGAATTTCTTTGACTCAGGGGTTTCGTAGGGGGATGCCGGATCGGTGTCCGGTGGGTTTGGCGTAACTTTGAACATGGGAGCGTACCTTGTAAGGCCGCATCCCTTTCGCTGCTAAGCGAATGGGTGGCGGCTATGCGCAAGTTAGCAGACCGGTCGCATCCCATCCCGGCGCACCCGAAGGTGCCATGCGCACAGCCACCATCAAGCGTAGGCAAATGCCTGACTGGATGATACTTGTGCAACCAGGAGCGAACATAGCCGGGCTGCTAAACCCGATCACTGGGAATCAGTGACCCGATCCAAGTTACCGAGCAGCCCGCAAGCGCACAAGCCGGCGGATTCTGGCGTAGTCGTAGGCAGCGGCGCAAGGATCTGTGGGCGTTGTCACGTAACGCTGAGTGTCTTTAAACACCCGCGCTGAAAGGTGTTTATTGCGTTGTTGCGACTGACGCCTTCGCGAGCAAGCTCGCTCCCACAGGGATTTTGTGTGGTTCACAAAATTGGTGGTCAATGAAGATCCACTGTGGGAGATTCTATGTTGCAGGGGAACCCTGCAGCCTTAAATTTGGCTGGTATTCGCTCTGGTTTTTCATGAGAGCGAATGCCACCCGGCATAGCTTGCGGGCGAGGATCACCAGGGCTTGGGTTTTTGCCAAGCCTCTGACGAGATAGGACTCATAGTACGGTTTCCAGGTGGCAGACCGACAAGCCGCCATCGCCGCGTTGTGAGCCAGGCGCCGCAGCTCCGTATCGCCTTTTTTGGACAGGTGGCGAGGGCTGTTCTTCTTGCCTGAATCCTTTGCTCGCAAGTCCATCCCCAAAAAAGCAATGAATGCATCGCCGTTGGCGAAGTGACCGCGCATGAATGCGGTCGCCAAGCCCATAGCCGTAAGCTCACCGATCCCCTCAATGGCTTTGCAGCGCTTGATGTTTTCGGTGATGCCTGCCTTTTTGCTGACTTTGTGCAGTAATTTCTGGATGGCTTGCTCCGCTTGTTTGAAGGACTTCAATTGCCGGGCCAATTCATCCTTCAGAAGCGGCTCACCTGACCAACTCAGCGTCATGCCCACACGCACATTGATAAGCTCTGCGCGTCTATGAAGCAGACTTTTCAACACCTTGTAGGCCTGCGGAGGTGGACTCCAGAGGCGCAGTCGATCCTGCTCGCTAGACAGGTAACGCGCGAGCAGGCGCGCATCACAAGGGTCGGTTTTCGCCCGTTGGCCAATGCTTTCGCGGTAGTGGCTCAGACGATAAGCATCCACAACGTAAACCCGGTGTCCCATTTCATGGGCCAGTTCGACCGTGTCCAAGTGGTAAATGCTGGTGGCTTCCAAAGCAATTGAGCTTTGCGCAGGCAGAGCTTTGAGCCAACGCCCAAGAGTCTCTCGGTCGTTGTTGATGTGTTGAGTGGTTTGCATGTCTTCGCGGTAAGCGACGATTTCGGCCTTGGCTACATCGATACCGATTACCGTTGGCGAGGTAAGGATTGTCATGACGAATCCTCGGAGCTAGGGTTTAAGGGCTTGTCGGGGTTTACCCTTGCGCTGGCTTGCCTCTATCGTCGGTTTTACCGATGAATTCCTTATCGGCGCTTCGGGTAGAAGGGGCGGGACGAGAAGTCTCCCACGGTCCGTACTGGCTAGAGTCGGAATCGAGCTTTTAGTCCCGCCCACCCCTTCAAGTCTAAACATACAAGCGAGCTTGCTCGCGAAGAGGCCAGCGCAGTCACACCCGATGAGTCTGGCGAAACTCACCGGGCGGCATCCCGCGCCGGCTTTTGAACGTGCGGTGAAACGAGCGCGGTTCGGTGAAGCCCAGGTACTGGGCGATGTCCTGGATCGGCAAGGTGCTGTTGAGCAAGTAATGCTCGGCCAACTCCTGGCGCAGGTCATCGAGGATCTGCTGGTATGACGTGCCGGCCTGATGCAGTTGGCGCTGTAGCGTGCGCACGGATACGGCGAGATGTTCGGCCACCTGTTCCTTGCGTGGCAGGCCCTCCTTGAGCAACTGGCGCAGGATGCTTTTGACCCGCTGTTCCAGCGACGCGTCCTCCAGCGTGGCCATCAATCCCATCGCGTGTTCTTCCAGGGTGCGCAGCAATTGCGCATCGGCCTGGCGCAAGGGCAACTGCAAGTATGGCAACGGCACAATTAGCGCCGAGTAGGGCTGGTCGAACAGGACCGGGCAGTCGAAAAACTGCTCGTATTGCGCCAGCGCCGTGTCAGCCGGGCGTGGATGTTCCAGCCAGACGGCGGCCGGCGACAGATGGGTATCGGCGATCCAGCGTGCGTATTGCAGCCAGGAACCGAGCACGTTTTCCACCAGGTGACGACGAATCCGCGGGCGTTGATGGCGGCAGGCCCAGATCAGGTGCACCTCGCTGCCTTGCACCTCGGCGCGGCTGACGCCCATGTCGCCCACCAGCTTCTCGAAGGGCATGATGCGGCTCATGGCATCGCCCAGGGTCGCGCAGTTCATGGTGATGTAACCCAGCACACTCCAGGAGTTGGGCAATACAAAACGCGCGGCATTGAGACCGAACAACGGATCGCCCGAGTGTTCGCAGAAATAATCGAGCAACCGTTCATGGGCTTCACCCGGCAACCGCAGGCTGTTGTCGCTCAACTGCTGCGCCTGCAACCCGGCTGCCGCCAACGCAGGCTCGATGGCCACGCCCAGTTGTTCGGCATGACGCAGGTATTTGAGCAGCGGCGGAACTGAAGTGAAGCCCAGGGATTGCATGATCGTCTTCCTTTGATCAAGGCCCGCATGCGCGGATGAATGCCCGTGAAAGGTAATTTGAAACCACGGCTAAAGTAAATGGCTGACACCTGCGCGACGTTTGACTCAATTGGCTACTCGAACTGGCCGGATGCGACCGTGACACTTTCGGGCCGCTGATTAGTATGGGGGCCTGAAATTTCACTGATCAGAACCGCAAAAGGACACACGCATGCGACGCTGGAACGGCTGGGGAGATGCAACCACGGTGGTCGAACTGCCGGCCCAGGGCGCGAGTTTTCTCGCGCAACGGTTGGGTGACGGTCGAGCGCTGCCCGATGCCACGCTTGAGACGGCATTGGCCCGTGTGCCGGCATCGCGGTTGCAGGAACACCCGCTTTTGAGCGTGGATGCCCATGATCGTTTGCTGCATGCACGGGGGCAGAGCCTGCCGGACTGGCTGGCGTTGCGCGAAGGGGCTCTGGGGATTTATCCCGACGCCGTGGCCTTTCCCGAGACGGCTGAACAGATTCGCCAGTTGTTGGCGCTCGCGCAGCAGCAGGACCTGTGCCTGATTCCTTATGGCGGCGGCACCTCGGTGGCCGGGCACATCAACCCGCCGAGTTCCGCGCGGCCGGTGGTGACGGTGTCCCTGGCCCGCATGAATCGCCTGCTGGACCTCGACGAACAGAGCCTGCTGGCCACCTTCGGCCCCGGCGCCAGCGGGCCACAGGTGGAAAGTCAGTTGCGCGCCCGGGGTTACACGCTGGGGCATTTTCCGCAGTCGTGGGAGCTCTCGACCCTCGGTGGTTGGGTCGCCAGTCGCTCCAGTGGCCAGCAATCGTTGCGCTACGGGCGAATCGAGCAACTGTTCGCTGGCGGCACTCTGGAAACCTTCGCCGGACCTCTGGAAATCCCCACCTTTCCGGCCTCGGCGGCCGGTCCCGATCTGCGCGAGGTGGTGCTGGGTTGTGAAGGCCGTTTCGGGATTATTTCCGAGGTCAAGGTGCGGGTCAGTGCATTGCCCGCTGATGAACGTTTCTACGGGGTCTTTCTGCCCGATTGGACCCAGGCGTTGCAAGCCATCCGCCAGTTGGCCCAGGCGCGCGTGCCGCTGTCGATGCTGCGCCTGTCCAACGCGGTGGAAACCGAAACCCAACTGGCGCTGGCCGGTCACCCGCAGCAGATTGCCTGGCTGGAAAAGTACCTGAACCTGCGCGGCGCCGGTGCGGGCAAATGCCTGTTGACGTTCGGCGTGACCGGTAATCGCAAGCAAAATGCGCTGTCCCTGAGCCAGGCCCGTCAGCACCTAAAGGCTTTTGGCGGGGTGTTTACCGGCACCTTGCTCGGCAAGAGGTGGGCGCAGAACCGCTTCCGTTTTCCCTACCTGCGCGAGAACTTGTGGAACGCCGGTTACGTGGTCGACACCCTGGAAACCGCTACCGACTGGAGCAATGTCGACAACCTGCTCACCCTGATCGAAAACAGCCTGCGCGACGCCTTGGCGGCTGAGGGCGAGCGGGTGCACGTGTTCACTCACCTGTCGCATGTCTACGGCGAAGGGTCGAGCATCTACACCACCTATGTGTTTCGCCCGGCGGCGGACTATCCCGCCACCCTGGCGCGCTGGCAGGCGCTCAAGCACGCGGCCAGCCAGACCATCGTCGACAACCACGGCACCATCAGTCACCAGCATGGCGTGGGCAAGGACCACGCGCCGTACCTGCTGCGCGAGAAGGGCGCGCTGGCGATGGACACCTTGCAGGCGCTGAGCCGACATTTTGATCCGGCCGGGCGCCTCAACCCTGGCACGCTGTTGCAGGAGTGACGGCCATGAGCCTGGACTGGAACGCCGCGTGGCGACAGCACGTATTGCCGACGCTGGCGGATGAAACCTGGGACCTGATCGTGATCGGCGGCGGCATCAGCGGCGCCGGTATCCTGCGCGAGGCGGCGCGCCGTGGCTGGCGCTGCCTGCTGCTGGAACAGCGCGATTTCGCCTGGGGCACCTCCAGCCGATCCTCGAAAATGGTCCATGGCGGTTTGCGTTACATCGCCAAGGGCCAATGGCGCCTGACCCGCGATTCGGTGCGCGAACGCCAGCGCCTGCTCGACGAAGCGCCGGGGCTGGTGGAACCGATGAGTTTCATGATGCCGCATTACCGTGGCGGCTTTCCCGGCCCACGGGTGCTGGGTGGTTTGTTGTCCATCTATGACGCGTTGGCCGGGCGGCGCAGCCATCGCTTCCATGACGCGCAACAACTGCATTATCTGGCGCCGGGCGTGAAGGAAGATGACCTGCTGGGCGGCACCTGTTTTGTCGATGCGCTGACCGATGATGCGCGTCTGGTGATGCGCGTTTTAGGCGAGGCGCGAGGCGACGGCGCCGTGGTACTCAACGGCGTGCGCGTGGAGCGATTGCTGCGTGAAGAGGGGCGCGTTTGCGGGGTTCAGGTCAAGGACTGCGAGGGTGACGGATTGCTGACCTTGCGTTGTGGTGTGCTGGCCGTGGCCACTGGCGCCTGGGCCGAGCGCTTGCGCCTGCCCGATGCCCCTCGTCAGTTGCGCCCGTTGCGGGGCAGTCACTTGTTGCTACCGGGCTGGCGTCTGCCCGTGGCGCAGGCTTTCACCTTCCTGCACGAGCGCGACCGTCGACCGGTGTTCGTTTTCCTTGGGAGGGCGCCACGGTGGTCGGCACCACGGACCTCGATCATCACGAAGACCTGGACCAGAGCGCGAGCATCAGCCGCGAGGAGCTCGACTATTTGCTGGCGGCCTGTACTCAACAATTTCCCCACGCAGAGGTAGTCGCTGACGACGTGCTGTCGACCTGGTCCGGGGTGCGCCCGGTGGTGGGCAGTGCGGCGGGTGAACATCAAGGCAAACCGTCGAATGAAACCCGCGAGCATGTGCTGTGGCAGGAGCCTGGCTGCGTGACCCTGGCCGGCGGCAAGTTGACCACCTTTCGCCCGCAGGCCATCGAAGTGCTCAAGGCCTGCGCGAACATGCTCGAACGTCCCTTCGATGATGACGCCGGGCCGGTGTTTGCCGCCGTACCGCCGCTGGCGATCCCGGGGCTCAGTGGCAGCCAGTGGCGACGTCTGGCGGGGCGGCATGGCCGTGATCTGCCGAGGCTGGCGCAACTGCTCGCCGAGTTGGGTCATGACACGGTTGGCGTCACGGATACGTTGTGGGCGGAGCTGGCCTTTGCCTGCGAGTCGGAAATGGTCCTGCACCTGGATGACCTGCTGCTGCGCCGAACCCGTCTGGGCCTGTTGCTGCCGCACGGTGGCGAGGATTATTTCACTGCGATTCGCCAACTCTGCCAACCACGACTGGGCTGGGACGACGAGCGTTGGCAGCAGGAGCAGCAGCGCTACCAGGCGTTGTGGCAACGTCATCACGGTTTGCCCTGCGACCCTGCAGCCCTGTAGCAGCTGTCGAGCGCAGCGAGGCAGCGTTCGGCGGCGAAGCCGTCGCCCCCGTGATTGCGAGGACGTTGTCCTCGGACGCAGCCTCGCTTCGCTCGACAGCTGCTACGGATTAGAACATTCAGGAATGCGCGCCACCCATGCCCATTGAAGAGAGCTCCATGGATAACCACCCGAACAAGCGTTACCTGCTGGCCATCGACAATGGCACCCAGAGCGTGCGCGCGCTGCTCTTCGACCTGCAGGGCAATTTGCTGGGCAAAGGCAAGGTCGAGTTGCAGGCCTATTATTCGACTCAACCGGGCTGGGCCGAGCAGGACCCGGAGTATTACTGGGCGAAACTGGGGGAGGCCTGCCAGCAGGTGTGGCAGCAAACCGGTATCGATCGGTCGCAGATTGCCGGCGTTTCCCTGACCACCCAGCGCGGTACTTTGATCAACGTCGATGCCCAAGGCAAGCCGCTGCGCCCGGCGATCCTGTGGCTCGATCAACGCCAGACTGAAGTCGAAGGCGGCATCAAGGGGCCGTGGGGCTGGCTGTTCAAACTGGTCGGCGCGCAAGCCACCGTGGATTATTTCCGCGCCCAGGCCGAGGCCAACTGGATCGCGAAGCACCAGCCTGAAGTGTGGGCGGCGACCGACAAGTTTTTGTTGCTCTCGGGGTTTCTCACCCATCGCCTGTGCGGGCGCTTTGTCGATTCCGTGGGCTGTTGCGTCGGTTACCTGCCGTTCGATTTCAAACGTCTGAAATGGGCCGCGCCCAGCGACTGGAAATGGCAGGCATTGGCGGTGCGCCCCGAGCAATTGCCGAGCCTGCACAAGCCCGGCGAAACCCTGGGTTTCATCACCGCTGAAGCCAGCCGCCACACCGGTATTCCCGAAGGGTTGCCGCTGATCGCCGCGGGTGCCGACAAGGCCTGTGAAGTGGTGGGTTCCGGCGTCGTCGACGCGAGTACGGTGTGCCTGTCCTACGGCACCACGGCGACGATCACCAGCACCCGGTCGCGCTACCTGGAAATCGTCCCGTTGATTCCGCCTTACCCGTCTGCGCTGCCGGATCAATACAACTGCGAAGTGATGATCTATCGCGGCTACTGGATGGTCAGCTGGTTCAAGAACGAGTTCGGCCTGCGGGAAATGCAGCAGGCCAAGGCGCAGGGCATCGAGCCCGAGCAACTCTTCGATGCGCTGGTCAATGCGGTGCCGCCGGGCTCCATGGGGCTGATGTTGCAACCCTACTGGTCGCCCGGCATCCGCGAACCGGGTGTGGAGGCCAAGGGCGCGATGATCGGCTTCGGTGATGTGCATACCCGCGCGCATATCTATCGGGCGATCCTCGAAGGCCTGGCGTATGCCTTGCGTCAGGGCCTGGAGAAAATCGAGAAGCGCTCGAAAGTCTCCGTCACGCGTTTGCGTGTTGCCGGTGGTGGCTCCCAGAGTGATGCGGCGATGCAGCTCACGGCCGACATTTTCGGCCTGCCGGCCGAGCGTCCGCATGTCTATGAAGCGTCCGGTCTGGGCGCAGCGATTTGCTGCGCGGTGGGGCTGGGTCTGTACGCGGACTTTCCCACGGCGATGGCGGCCATGACGCGGGTCGGTGCGGTGTTCATGCCACAACCCGAGGCGCAGCAGGTCTATGAGCGACTGTACAAAGAGGTGTACTTGCGCATGTACCGACAGCTCAAGCCGTTGTACCAAAGCATCCGCAAAATCACCGGTTACCCCGCTTAGAACAACACCGAAAACCCCTGTGGGAGCGGGCTTGCCCGCGATTGCGGTGGGTCAGTGAAATCAGTAGTGACTGACACTGCGCATTCGCGAGCAAGCCCGCTCCCACATTGATCCGTGGTGTTTTTTGCACCTTGGGCGTGGCGCTATCGGAGAACTTTTCTGGTGAGATTGGACAGTGTCAGGGGCAGGGTCGGTTGTTAGGCTCAACCCCACAGCACATCCAATAAGAACCAAAAGCAATGAAGCTGACCTTTCTCCTGCTGCTGCTTTGTGCAACCGCCCCGATGGCGTGGGGTTGGTCCAACCATACGGTGGGCAGCTACCTGGCGTTGCAGGATTTGCCGGCCTTGCGCGAAGCCCCTCAGGTTGAAGTCGAGCCGCTGGAGCAGTTTCTCGCGCAACAATACCCCGCCGTGATCGCGCTGCTGGACGAGCAGGAACGCTTCGCCCGCGAGCACTTCGCCCAGTACCCGCCGCGCCCCGATAACCTGCGGCTGCCAGCCGAGCCTGGGGACAATCTGCGACACGACTTCCTCACCGCGTTGCGGATCAATCCCCACATTCATCTGGCCATGGTTATCCAGCCATTGCCGGGCAAGGATTTGCCCGAGCGTGAACACCTGAAAGCCGAACAGGTCATGGTCGAGCAGACGCTCTCACCCTGGAACCGCCAGCGTTTCATCCGTGTGGCTGACGGCGAAAAAGTCGCGCCCCTGGCCGTGTTGGCCAGCGCCGCCGATGAACCGGATTACGGCCACGACATCAACCTGTTCAGCGACAACCCAGGCTTGGTGGGCGCGTTGTACGGCTTCGGTCCGCAGTCTTTCGGCGACGCGCGGTTTCAGTACAGCTCCCAGGCGCCGTTCCATATGGGGTTCTTCCATGAGAGCCCGGTGGTGTATGCCGCCGCCGGGTTTCTTCAGCGCAGCTGGCCGGACTGGCGCGCCTACCAATACATGGGGTTGGCGCGATTGGCGTTCGCCAGTGGCCATCCGTATTGGGGTTATCGCTTTCTCGGTTGGGGCCTGCACCACGTCCAGGACTTGACCCAGCCTTATCACGCCAAGCCGCTGCCCGGCGTCGAACTGGCGAGCCTGTTGCTGTTGGAAAGCAAGGCGTTGGCCGGCTTCGATGCCGACAAGCACGCGGCCATTGAACGGGTCGCGACCCGGCACATGGAAGTGGAGAAATATCAGTCGACCTGGCTGCGTCGCTTGCTGCGCGAAGGCCAGCCACACCCGATGCTCAAGGCTTACGCCGACCTCGTACAAGACGTTCGCTACCCGCCGTACTCGGTGGACTACCTGCGCGAGGTGGTGAGTGCCGAGTCTGCCGAGGAATCCGCCGCGTTCGATGAAGCCATCGGGCAGTGGCTGGACACGGCACCGGTCACCAGCGATTTCAGCGCCAGTAATCAAGTGAAGCGCGAAGACTACGACCACCCGGCACTGAATCAGCAGATGTTCACGCTGCTGGGACATTTCGGCGCGCACAGCCGGATTTATGTCAATGCGGGGTTGGCGCCCTAGCCATCGCGGCAGCGTTGCCCACTCACACAGCAATCATAAAAACAATAAACCCAGGGAAGAGGAACAGATCATGAGCACTCGATTACGCCTGTCTGGCGCGGCGCTACCTGGCGTCGGCCTGGCAGGGCTGCTGCAACTGTGCGCGGTCGACGGCGTGCAGGCCGTGGAATTCAGTGTGCTGGACAAACAGGTCACGGGTTCGTTCGACAGTACCTTGTCTTATGGCCGCTTGTGGCGGGTCCAGGGCCGGGACAAAAACAACGATGACGTCAACACCAACGACGGTAATCGCAACTTCGACACCGGGCTGGTTTCCGAGGTGTACAAGATCACTTCGGAACTTGAGGCCAACTATCAGAACTACGGGATGTTCATGCGCGGCACCGCGTTCTATGACACCCAACTGATGGACAAGCGCAACGATTACTACCGCAACAACAACCCGTCGCAACCTAGCCAGAGTTACCCCCAGGACGACCACTTCACTGGCCAGACCCGCGACATCGCCGGCAGCCGGGTGGAGATGCTCGATGCCTACCTTTATGGCAACTGGGACGTTGCGCAAATGCCTGTCACGGCCCGTGTCGGGCGCCAGGTGTTCAACTGGGGCGAGGGGATTTTCTACCGTGGCGGGATCAACACCACCAACCCGGTAGACGCCGCCAAGTACCGGTTGCCCGGGGCCGAAGTCAAGGAAGTGCTGGTGCCGGTGGAAGCGCTCAGCTTCAACATTGGCCTGACCGACAGCCTGACCCTGGAAAGCTTCTACCAGACGAACTGGAAGGAAACCCGTATCGACCCGGTCGGCACCTTCTACTCGCAGACGGACCTGTTCGCCGACGGTGGTAACACCGGCTACAACAATTTCAGCAACACCGCGCTGGACACGCCGGTTCCCGGCTTCGGCAACGTGATCGGACTGTACACCGCACTGGGCAACAATCCGTTGCTCAACCAGGCCCTGAGCACCACTGGCCTTTACGCCAACGGCGTGACCCCGGCTTTCGGCAACACCCTCAAGGTGGCCTCGGTCGGCAAGGATTACAACGCGCGCAACGACGGTCAGTTCGGCTTTGCCTTTCGCTACATTGCAGAAGAACTCAACAGCACCGAGTTCGGCGTGTACATGGTCAATTACCACGCCAAGGAACCGACCATTTCCGCCGACCTGGGCGGGTACCAAGGCGTCGACATCAACGCGCTGACTAACGTGTTGTCCGGTGTGGCGGGCAGTCAGGCGGGGCAACTGGCCAACGGCCTGACGACCATTGATGTGTTGGGCAGTATTCAGGCCCATCGTCGCTACGCCGAAGACATCCGCATGTACGGCTTCAGCTTCAACACCACCCTGGGCGAGGCGTCAGTGTTCGGTGAAGTCGCGTATCGGCCGAACCTGCCCATCGGTGTCGCCGCCACCAACGACCTGATCGGCGACCTGGCCAATGGCGCAGCTGCTGCCGCGTCCGGCAAGACCATCAACATTGGCGGGCAGATGGTCACGCTCGACAGCCAGATCAATAACGCCGAGCGGGTGGAAGCGTTCAACACGTCCCTGGGCACCATCTACAACTTTGGCCCGAGTCTGTCGTTCGACTCGATGTTCGGCGTGTTCGAACTCGCCTCCGAGCACTTGCGCGGCAGCGATCTGCAATACACCGCTTTTGACGGCAGCACCCGTTACTACGCGGGCACCGGCAACTTTTCCTATGTGTCCGGCGGTGAGCGCAGCGACCAGGTCAACCGCAACTCCTACAGCTACACCGCGATGCTCAACGGCACCTGGAACGACGTGTACGCCGGGGTCAACGTCTCGCCCTACGTCGTCTACAAGGATGACTTCAAGGGCAACAGCTATCAGGCGGGCAACACGATCGACGGCCGCAAGGCCTACACCCTGGGGATCAAGGCCAACTACCAGAACAAGCTGGAGGCCGAGCTGCAATACACCGAGTTCTACGGCGGCGGGCAGGACAACGGTGTTCGCGACCGAGACAACGTCGGCTTCAACCTCAAGTACTTCCTTTGATTGCCAAGAACAAACGTCGCGGCAGCTCATCTCCCTGTGGGAGCGGCGGTGCGGCGATCCGACTTGCCCGCGATGACGGCAGCACATTCGACATCAATGTTGGCTGACCCACCGCAATCGCGGGCAAGCCCGCTCCCACAGGTTTTTGTATTTCGGAGAACGATCATGTTTCACACTTCACGACTCACCAAGACTGCACTGGTGCTGGCCCTGAGCCTGGCCACCGGCAGCGCAATGGCCGCCATCACGCCGCAACAAGCCGAGCAATTGAAAACCACGCTGACGCCGCTGGGTGCCGAGCGTGCCGGCAACGCGGCCGGGACCATTCCGGCCTGGAGCGGCGGCATCACCCAGGCGCCGGCCGGCTACAAACCGGGTCAGCATCACCCGGACCCGTATGCGGCGGACAAGCCCTTGTTCACCATCACCAAGGCCAACCTTGACCAGTACAAGGCCCACCTCAGCCCGGGCCAGATCGCGCTGTTCAACAGCTACCCCGACACCTTCCAGATGCCGGTCTATACCTCTCGTCGTTCGGGGTCGGCGCCGCAGTGGCTGTATGACAACACCTTCAAGAACGCGACATCGGCCAAGCTGCTCGACGGCGGAACCGGTTTTGCCGATGCCTATGGCGGCGTGCCGTTCCCCGTGCCCAAGGATGGCGTCGAGGCGCTGTGGAACCACATCACCCGTTATCGCGGCATCTACGTGGTCCGTCGTGCCTCCGAAGCGCCGGTACAGCGCAACGGCAGCTTCGCGCTGGTGACGTCGCAGCAGGAAGGGATGTTCAACTACTACCGTCCGGGCGGTCAGTTCGCCGACCTGAAAAACATCCTGTTTTACTACCTGGCATTCGTGAAGAGCCCGGCCCGGCTGGCCGGCGGTGCGGCGTTGATTCACGAGACCCTGGACCAGCTCAAGGACCCGCGCCAGGCCTGGGTCTACGACGCCGGCCAACGCCGTGTGCGGCGGGCGCCGAACCTGGCGTATGACACGCCGATCGCCTCATCCGACGGCTTGCGCACGGCGGACGATACCGACCTGTTCAACGGCTCGCCGGACCGCTACGACTGGAAGCTCAAGGGCAAGCAAGAGGTCTACATTCCCTACAACAGCTACAAAGTCGGCAGCCCTGAGGTGAAGTACGCGCAGTTGCTCACGCCGGGCCACCTCAACCCGCAATACACCCGTTATGAGTTGCATCGGGTCTGGGTGGTCGAAGGCACGCTCAAGCCAGGTGCGCGGCACATCTATTCCAAGCGCGTGCTGTTTCTGGACGAGGACAGTTGGGGCGCTGCGCTGGTGGATCAATATGACGGGCGAGGGGGAGTTGTGGCGGGTGTCGATGGCCTACCTGAAAAACTTCTACGACCTGCCCACCACCTGGAGTGCGATGGACGTCTTCCACGACTTACAGGCGCGTCGTTACTACGTGCAGAACCTGGACAACGAAGAACCGGAAACCGTGGACTTCGCCCAATCGGTGCCGGAAGACGCGTACTTCATGCCGTCGGCCTTGCGTCAGCGCGGGACGCGGTAACTTACCTGACGCATTCGCGAGCAAGCTCGCTCCCACAGAGGACTTGGGGTCGTTCACAAATTCTGTGGTTCGACCCCGTACCTGTGGGAGCGAGCTTGCTCGCGATTGGATCGTTGACTCAGCGCTGACGGAGCGTCAAACGCGGAAGTGGCTGACCATCTGCTGCAATTGACCACCCAACCGCGCCAGTTCAACACTGGAGGCGGCGGTTTCGTCGCTGGCGGCGGCGGTCTGTTCGGACACATCGCGCACGTTGATGATGCTGCGGCTGATTTCTTCGGCCACCGCGCTTTGCTGTTCGGCAGCGGCGGCGATCTGCTGGTTCATCGACTGGATGTTGGACACCGTGCGGGTGATGTTCTCCAGCGACGCGCCGGCCTTGCGGGTCAGGGCGACGCTGCTGTCGGTGAGCGCACGGCTGTTGTTCATCACCGCCGACACTTGTTGCGTACCGTTCTGCAGAGCGGCCACCAGGCCTTCGATTTCTTCGGTGGATTTCTGCGTACGCTGGGCCAGACCCCGCACTTCATCGGCCACCACCGCAAAACCACGACCGGCTTCACCGGCACGGGCCGCTTCAATCGCAGCGTTGAGCGCCAGCAGGTTGGTCTGCTCGGCGACGGCTTTGATCACGTCCATGACACCGCCGATCTTGTCGCTTTCCTGTTGCAGCACGCTCATGGCTTCGGTGGAACGCACCACTTCGCTGGCCAGACGCTCGATCTGGGCGATGGCTTCGTTGACCACTTTGTCGCCTTCGCGGGCTTCGCCGTCTGCCGCTGCGGCGGCTTGCGAGGCTTCTTCAGCATTGCGCGCGACTTCCTGCACGGTGGCCGTCATCTCGTGCATGGCCGTGGCGACCTGGTCGGTCTCGATCTTCTGGCTGTTCACCCCGGCACTGGTTTGTTCGGTCACGGCCGACAGTTCTTCGGCGGCGCTGGCAATTTGCGTGACGCCATCGCGGATGCCGCTGATCAGGTCGCGCAGGGTCACACCCATGCGCGCGATGCCTTGCTGCAACACGCCGAGTTCGTCACGGCGGGTGACTTTGATGTCCTGGGACAGGTCACCGCTGGCAATGCGTTCAACCACGGCCAGGGTGTCACGAATCGGACCGGTGATTTGACGGGTGATGATCACGGCGGCAATCACGCCAACCAGCAACGCGAGCAAGATGCTGATCAATTGCAGGGTGCGGGCCTGGGCGCTCTCGGCGTCCCGGCGGTCGAGCTGGATCTGATACAGCTGATCGCTAAGGGTCACGATGGCGGCGCCCTGGTCGGTCATTTCCTTGCGAGCCTGCACAGCGTCGGAACTGGCCGATTTGTAGGCCTGCAAGGCGCTGCGGTAATTGTTCAGCGCGGTTTCAAGCTGACGCAAGGCGTCTTGCTGAGTGTCGGCGAATTGCGCATTGAGCGTTTTGAGGCTGGCAATCGCCGCATCCAGTTGGCCGACGGCTTTTTGCTCGGTTTCGGCGTTGGTGGCGGCGGTGTAGCCGCGCACTTCGTAACGGGCGAGGATGAACGCTTCCTTGGCGGCGGTGATGGCCTGGAATTGTTCGAAACGCTGATCGCTCAGCGGCATTTGCTGCACGCGGGTGCTGATGGTTTCGATCAGCGTGCCGGCAGTTTCAGCATTGGCGCCCATGGCGTCGCGGGCACCATTGCCGGTGCGGTAGGCGCTGCGCATTTTGTTCAGGGACGTCTGGTACGCCGCAATGACGCTGCCTTGTTCCTTGAGCAGCTTGAGGTTTTCCGGGCTCTTGAACTTGGTCAGCAATGCCTGCTGCTGAGCGGAAAAGGCGTCAAGGGTGGTCTGCACACTCTGCGCTGCGGTTTCGTCGCCGTTGGTCAGCATGTATTGCAGGCGAACCACGCGCAACTTGGTCAGGCCGGCGTTGAGCTGGGTGATGTCGCTCATCCAGTTGCTGCGGTCAATCAGGCTGCCCAGGCTTGTCCAGCCGGTCAGGGCCAGGACGCAGGTCAGAGCCAGGACCAGGCCGAACCCCAGGCCCAGTTTCATGTTCACGCTGATATTGCCGAACCAGCTATTCATCAATTCCTCCAGGAACATTGTGTTTCTTGATCGTCAGTTGGCTGGAAGATTGTTGTTTTTGGGAGCCAGCAAAGTAGGTAGCAGGTCTGTATCGGCCGCATTCGCGAGAGCTGAAAGGATTTTGTAGAACGGATCCTGTAACAAGACTTTGCGCGGGTTTCAGCTTTTTTTCACATGACTTTCACTTGCTGCCAACGCACGCCTCGCTAACTTCCCGGGATTAAATGACAGTGGTACGTGCCGGCGAGGCGGCCTGATGTGGAATTGAGACTGAATCTATTCGGGATAAAGCGCTCGATTGATTTGAGCCGCTATGCCCGTTTTCGTAATGCGGCGGTGGTGCTTGCCTCGGCGCTGCTGGTGATCCCGTTGACGCTGTGGCTGTTGCAGCCTGCCGCCGTGCCAGACTTGGCCCATGGCAATTTTGTCGGTGCCAAGGCATTGGCGGCCGGTTGGGCCAAAGGCGAAATGATTGTGTTGGTGCGCCATGTCGAGCGCTGCGATCACTCCACCGCCCCTTGCCTGGTTGGAAACGATGGCATCACCGAGCGTTCCCGAGGCGTCGCGGCCAGTGTGGGCGCGCACTTCCAACGGCTCGGACTGGACAAAACCGACATTTACCACAGCCCGATCCTGCGGGCTGCGCAAACCGCCAGTTATATGTTTAACAAGGCAGGCGTCGGCGAAGACTGGCTAATCATCTGCAAGGGCACTATGTTGCGTGATGCGCTGGCGCACAAAGCGGCGGGCCGCAATCTGGTTCTGGTGACCCACAGTGAATGCATGGATCAACTTGAAAAAGACCTCAAGTTGCCAGTCTCCACCCTGGATTACGGCGCTTCGCTGTTTATCTCCGCTCCAACACCGCAATCGGCTCACATGCTGGGTTTCATTGAGGCCTCCGACTGGAGCGCGGTGACCACCGAATAACTTTTTATCTGGATCAGGACACACAATGCTGAATTTTTCCCGACACCGCTTTTACTGGGTGAACTTTGGTATTGCGCTGGTTTGCGCGGCCGTGGTTTTCCTGATGTTCGACATGACCACCATTGACATCGCGTTCAGCAACCTTCTTTTTGATCCGGTCAGCCAGACTTTCCCGCTCGACAAGGTGCACTTCTTTGAGAAGCTCACCCACAAATGGGCGCGCATCATTCCCAACTGGACCGGCGAAATCGCCGTGATCGGCGCGATACTGTCGTTTGTCTGGCCGCGAATCAACACGCAAAAACATCCACGCCTCGGCGGTTTTCTGGAACGCAGCAAAGCCGCTTCCGTGCTGCGGTTTACCTACGAGCATCGCCGTGACTTCATCTTCGTGGTGGTGGCGTTTTCCGTTTGCACCGGCGTGATCCATTTCCTCAAGGCGCACACCAGCGTGTACTGCCCGATTGAAACGACTCTGTATGGCGGCAAAATTGCCCACATGGAGTGGTACAACAACTTCCAGCTGTTCAGGGAAGCCGGCGACGGTCGTTGCTGGCCCGGTGGTCATGCGTCGGGTGGTTTCACCATGCTCGCGCTGTACTTCGTGGCACGCCGTTACCAATGGCGTTTTTCCAAAGCCGTGTTGTGGGGCTCGTTGATTCTTGGTTTCGTCTACGGCACCACGCGCGTTCTGCAAGGCTGGCACTACATGTCCCACACCTTCTGGGCCGGGATCTTCGTCTGGCTGGCGTGCTTGCTGACAGCCCTGGCGTTTTATGGGCGTGCAAGGCTGGATGTGCCGGTGCTGCAAAAGGCCGAGCGACGCAACGCTGAAGCACTTACAGATTTACAAAATAGTAAGCCTGTCGTCCCACCATCATTGTCTTGATCACCTTCAACGGCGCGGCAGGTTCGGTATCACCGGACATGACCGCCACGTTGGACGCTGATGCCGCCAGAAACTCATGCAGTTGCGCGTCAGTGTCCAGGCCCTTGAGCAGGCGCTGGGCGTAGAACACGCTGGCGCCACCCACGCGCTCATTGGCCTGGAACAGGGCAACGTGCTGGCCGTTGTCCTGCATTGTCTGAATCTGCGCAGTCAGCGGCACAAAGGACAAGCTGCTATCAGCCTGGGGCAGCAACCATTGCGCGGTGGCGAGGTAGCTGCCCATCACCACGGCGAGCACGCCAATGCCCCCTCCACGTCGATGCCGTGCGATCCAACCCAACACAGTCGAGGCGGTTTCACGGGCCTTCAGTCTTGCGTACAACACACTCGCGTATTCCGCTGCAATCACCGCTGCCGCAGGTGTCATCGACATCAGGTACACGGTGCGTTTGCTCGAGGCCAGTGTCAGCACGGCGAACTGCGCCAGCAGCCACAGCGTAAAAAACAGCAAGTAACGATTGGCCATCAAGCTTTTGCGGAAATGCCACAGCCCCAGGTAGACCAGGATATTCCACGGCAGAAACGCTTGCGGCAGCTTGGCCAAGTAGTAATAGAACGGCTCGTAATGCCCTGCTTCAACGAAGGAACCGCTAAAGCGCCCGACGCTGTTGGTCAGCAATACATCCGTCACCGCCTGTGTGCCACCGCGCTGATACAGCAAGGCGAGCCAGACCAACAACGGCACCAACCCCAGCAGCGTCAGCAGCCCGGGGCGCAGCCAGTCCGAGAGGGTCAGGCGTTTGTCGATCAGGGTTTCGGCCAACAGATACGCGAAAATCACCACGCCCGGCATCGCCAGGCCCAGCACGCCTTTGCTCAAGGTGGCGATGGCAATTCCTGAAGCAAACAGCAACGCATTACCGAGCGTCGACTGGCGTTGCGGTTGCCTCACACCCTGAAAAAACGCCAGCAACGCCACGGTCACACCCAAGGCCAGCAAGGCGTCTTCGCCGACGCTACGCACATTGCTCCAGTAGCTGGCCATGGTTGCGAGCAGGATGCCCGCCGTCCACGCGATTTCTTTGGGGCGGCCGAATCGGCGCAGCATCGCGTAAAGAACCATCACGCTGAACAAGCCGGCAAAGGCCGACGCCAGCCGCACCGCCCACGGGGTGCCACCGAACACGCGGATCGCCGTGGCGTCGAGCCATAGGCTCAAGGGTGGTTTTTCCAGAAACGGCTCGCCGAACAAGCGTGGCGTCACCCAATCGTTGTCCAGGTGCATCTCCATGGCGATCCCGGCCACTCGAGCCTCTGTGGAACCTTGCAATTGGTAATTGCCCAGCGCGAAGAAAAACAGCAAAGCAGCAAGCAGAAACAGTGAGGAGGCAGCGCGCGACATGGGCTTGTGGTGACCGGGAAGGAGGGTGGAGAGCCGATCATAGGCAACGAAAGCTGAACGATATGTGAACGCTGGGTGGATGTTTCCTTCAGGCAAAAAAAAGCCCGCGGGAGTGCGGGCAAACCGTAGTTTCTTGAATGAGCGTGTGCACTGTACCGATTGCCGAGGCGCGTAGGGGTGAAGAAAAGTTCATCTAGACGAACGCCCCTGCACGCGAGTGCCTATGGCAAATGATCGGCTGCAAAGTCCACCTCTGAACGTGCCGTTAACCGGCCCTTGCGGCAGGCTTGCTGGAAGCGTTCGTAGTCGCGCTCATTCTGTTCGGTATAGCTTTTTGCATATTTGAACAGCGCATCGGCCAGCGCGTCGCTCTTGCCGACATACCCGCTGATCTGTGCCGCATAACCGGACGATTTGGCATGCGCACGGGCGAGGGCGCGGCCGCAGACTCGTCCATAGGCCGCGAAAGTCTCGGCATCGAAGGTTTCGAGTTCGGCGGAAATTTTCATGTCGCGCAACTGGCGCACATAAAAGTGTCGACCGCTGGGGCCGGTGGTCCAGCCGAGGAACAGGTCGCTGGCCGATTGCATCAGCCGTTGACCATCGACCACCCGTTGACCGTCATGGCGTACCCGTGATTTGGCCTTCACGTAATCGGCGAGCACCGAGCGCCGCGCTTCCTTGAATTGCAGGAACAGCGGGAACTCCTGGTCATCCGTCAGCAATGCCACCAGGCAACGCGTGCCAACGCTGCCGACCCCCGCCACTTTGAACGCCAAATCTTGAACATGAAACCGAGCGAGCAATTCGCGTCGGTCGGTTTGCAGTGTGTTTCGGTAATCACGCATGAAGGTTTCGTATAGGGGCCGCCAGTCCGCAAGGCGCAACCAGTCATCCTCGGCATCAAGCAGTGTGGTGTGTTTGTGCAGGTGGAAAATTTCCGGCAGGTCATCGCGAATAATCAGGCGACCTTGAGCGTCGCGCTCGCTGATTTTGGGCAGCAGTTCAGCATGTGTACGCCGTTCGGCTTTTTCGATAGCGCGTTCCACGTGCTCCAGCGTGCTTTTGTTCGCCTGCTTGAGCAGATCGTCATAACTGATGGACTCGTACCAGTTTTCCAGCGAGCCTTGTTGGGCGCACTCGAACATGGTTTGTTGGTAGGCGCCGACCACTTGGCGGCAGACGGTTTCTTCAACCGTCTCACCGTGGCGCAGGTCGCGGGCCGCCACCATGAAACTCGCCACCAGACGTTTCAGGTCCCATTCCCAGGGGCCGGGATGGACTTCGTCGAAATCGTTGACGCTGAACAACAGGTTGCGCTCGGGTGTGGCAAATCCGCCGAAGTTCATCAAATGGCAATCGCCACAGATCGTCGAAATCAGGCCCATGTTCGACGTGCCCGCCAAGTCGTGGGCTTGCAGCAGTGCGTTGCCGCGATAAAAGGTAAAGGGCGAAACCAGCATGCGCCCATAACGCAGCTCGACCAGCGATTTGATCCGGCCTTCACTGGACCGCTTGATCAGCGGCAGCGGATCACGCGTTACTTTCCCGGT
This sequence comes from Pseudomonas sp. S2_F03, assembly GCF_054668335.1. Taxonomy (NCBI): domain Bacteria; kingdom Pseudomonadati; phylum Pseudomonadota; class Gammaproteobacteria; order Pseudomonadales; family Pseudomonadaceae; genus Pseudomonas; species Pseudomonas sp. S2_F03. The sequence continues at coordinate 3,800,143 of NZ_CP162759.1, forward strand.
GGACGCCTGCGAACTGCGCGGGCAGCTTTTGCGAGCATCCTTGCCTTGCTTCAAGCGGTCTTCGAGGGGCGTCATGAGGGCTCTTTTCTGGTCGGCATAAAAAGACGAATTCGAACTGAGTGTAGAAGGGCTTTGCAGGCTCATCTGAAGTGTTTGAGCAGCGACTAATCTGTCCTTCATGCCCTGATGACTTCTCGCTGCCCGGCAACAAGGAGGTTTGTGCTCTCACTGCTGATTTCGCTGCTGCTGGCCTTCCTGATCGGCTGGGTGTCCCAGCGCATGGGCATGTGCCTGGTCAATGCCACGAGGCAGTTGCTCAAGGGGCGGCCGACGTTGTTTGTGGCGTTGATCACGTGCGGTTTGTTCGGCCTGTTACTGGCGCCGTTCTACGGACTGCTGGGTGTCAGTCAGCCGCTGTTCATTCCTGAAATCGGCTACCTGTCACTGGTCGGCGGCGGGCTGTTGTTTGGTCTCGCCTCGGTCCTCAATGACGGTTGCAGCGTCGGCACACTCACCAAACTCGCCAGCGGCAACCTCAACAAAGCCTTCACCCTTGTCGGCTGGGTGCTGGGGATCGTCCTCTGGTACCACCTGAACATGCTCGCCGAACACAAAGCCCTACAAATGCCGACCATCACCAGTCGCCACTACTGGCTGACCCTGGGCATCGTCCTGCTGGTGCTGCTGTTGCTGATCCGCGTTCACGGTGACAAACACCTGGTCCTGTCCAGCATGTTGCTGGGCGCCCTGACCAGCGCCCTCTACACCTTCGAACCGCTGTGGACCCCGAGCGTATTCATCTACAACCTTTCGCAATTGTTCTGGGATTCGGGAGACAGCTCCCTGACCAGCCGGCGGGTGGCGGTGTTCGTCGTGCTGTTGCTGGGGATGCTCAGCTACACGCTGCATCGCCGAACCTTCAGCTACCAGCGGTTTGACGTGATGGCCGCAGGGAAGCATTTGCTGGCGGGGGTGCTGATGGGGATTGGGGCGTCGATGATGCTGGGGGGAATGACTCGCAGATCTTGTTGGTGTTTCCAACGATGACGTGGGTGGGGGCGGTGCCGTTGGGGGCGATTGTTTTGGGGATATTGGTGGGGGTTGGAGTGAGGCGGATTAGCGGCCGAATTTGATAAGTCAGCAATTCGGGTTAGCTTGAATGTTGTGTATACGGTACATTGAGTTATAAATGTTACGGTAGCTACACATGGACTATTCTCTGATCATCACTCGCCTTGGCGATCAAATACGCGAAAAACGTATCAATCGTGGACTGACGCAAGCCCAGCTTGCCGAACTCGCCGGGCTGACACGATACAAAGTTATCTCGGTAGAAAAGGGCACCGTTTCCGTCGGAATGATCGCTTTTGCGCGAATTCTAGCCGCACTGGATTGTGAACTATCGGTCATTCCCGCGGCGATGCCGACGCTGGAAGAACTTGGGGATATGTTCGAATGAAAATGACCTCTCTGAACGTCAGTACACCGGAGGGTCGTAGCGGCAGGATCCTCACTAGCGGCCAGGATTTCCTGTTTCGTTATGACGAAGATGCATTGCCTCCCATGGCAATCAGTTTGTCGATGCCAGTGAGACCTGATGAGTTCCGTCGGCGTGAACTGCACCCTATTTTTCAGATGAACTTGCCGGAAGGTTATGTCCTGGAGCAATTACGTAATCGGTTGGCTAAAACCGTCAATGTCGATCCGATGTTGTTACTCGCCCTTTCCGGTAGCAGCTCTCCCATAGGACGAGTTCAGGTGCGCTCCGAAACTGTCGATACCTTGCTGGCAGAACAACAGTTTCCGGGTGAAAAGCTCGATGAGATTCTGACGTGGGACGGAGCTGAAGATATCTTCGCTGACCTACTTGACCGCTACATTCTGCGTGCAGGTATTTCCGGTGTTCAACCCAAGGTGTTGGTACCTGAACAGCAGGAAACTGATTTGCCACGAGTCACTTCGAAAACATCTGACTTGATAATCAAAAGTGGTCGGGAAGAGTTTCCAGGGCTGGCGATCAATGAATTTCTTTGCATGTCCATTGCCAGGGGAAGCGGGCATTCCCGTCCCGGAATTTTTCCTGTCCGATAATGCGCAGTTGTTTGTCATGCGGCGCTTTGACAGGGACGATCAGTTAAATCCGATTGGCTTCGAGGACATGGCAGCGTTGATGGGGCTTTCGGCCGATCAAAAATACAGCAAAAGCTACGCGGCAATTGCCAAGGCGGTACGGCTGTTTTGTCCGGCTAAACATTTGCAGTCTTCACTTGATCAACTGTTCGATAGCGTCGCCTTGAGTTGCATCGTCGGAAACGGTGACGCTCACCTGAAGAACTTTGGCTTGCTCTACTCCGAACCTACGCAGCGCGATGCGCATCTGGCGCCGGCTTATGACATCGTCAACACCACGGCCTATATCCCGGAAGATGTCTTGGCGCTGGATTTGGCAGGTAACAAGTCATTATTTGCCTCCCGCCAAGGGGTGCTGGAGTTTGCACAGACGTGTGAAATCGAGCGGCCGAAGGAGCGTGTCCAGAAGTTGCTGGCGGCGGTGGAGGCGGTGCTTGATCGTTACCCGCAGCATCGGGAGCGAGCGCCTCATGTAGTCACTGCCATTCAACAAGCGGCAGCGCCATTTATGCTGTCGTTTGGGTAATCGCGAATACCGAATGGCCTTTCACTGTAGTCAGCTCATTGAGTGCACGGGCCAATGCATGGGGAGGGCCCTCAGAAGGCTGGGGGCGTGCTGAGCCTGTTGACTAGAAACACTTTGCTGAAAAAAAAGCACCTGCGATGTTTTCGTCAGGTGCTTTTTTTTCATGAGGCAGACTCAATAGCCATTCTGTTACATCGTCGAAACCTGCGCCTGCAATCGCCGACCGACGACATCCAGCAAATCGCAGCCATCGCGCAGCGACGTCACCAACACCCGCGCCAGTTCACTGTGAACACCCTCGCCAACGGCGATGCTCTCCAGCAATTGAGTCGCGGTGCGGATGCGGTAAGCCGCAGTTTCGTGCAACACGTCCAGCGGTGCCTGGGTGTCGATCAGCAACGACGCGATGGTGCAGTCGATGCCGGTGACAGGCATGTATCGATCCATGACAAACCCTCCATTGTGTAAAAAAACACGACCACTCAGTGATTGGCGGATGCAACCTCGGGCAACCCGTCGGGCGGGTCGAGGTTGTCCAGTGCGCGGTTTACCAGCAGCTCGGCGAGTACGCTCAGTTGCTGAATGGCCAGTGCCACGTTGCGACGAGAGCCTTCGAGTTCACAAGCGAGGTCGGTGGTCATGACGTTGAGGGAAGCGAGGGTTTCACAGGCGTGGACGAGCAGGGTGGGAGTGTCGACGTCGGGGAGGAGGGTGAAGATGTGGCTGATGGGGTCGGGGCGTTTTGGGTTGCGGAGGCGGGTGCTGATGGTGCGTTCGGTGGTTTGAGAAAGTTGGGTTAAATCGAGAGCGTCCGCATCTGAACTTGCAGCAGATTCGGGCGGATTTGGAGTGATCTTTTTCATGATGAAGTTCCTCACACTGTTGATAGAAACTACCAATCCCCTGCTGTCAAACAGGATTGGGTGGCAGCTGTACGCGGGTTGACAGACCGGAAGTGTGAGAATCCGGTGCATCCCGGAGAGATGCCCCGCGCACAGCCGCCATAACGAGACTACATGCGCGTGAGCATGCCGCCAGTTGAGGAGGGGTGCAGGTTACACTTTTCAGCCTGTCAAAGCCGATCGCTGATTTGTAGCGACATCTGAAGGCTATCGACGCAGAACCGCTTCCGCCAGTTCATGAAAGTCGATACGAGTTGCGGGAAGTTTCCTAGGACGTGGACTACGTCCTTTTGGATGGTTAACCAAGCAGGGTAAGACTACTTCTTAGAGGGGATGGGCTAGCCATATTCAGGTCGATGAGATGGAGTAGCGACTTGCCATTTGCCTATCCAAGACGTCAGCGAATAAATAAAAAAAGCCCGACACTTGGTCGGGCTTCTTATCAGAGCGGCGGGCTAGCCACGTTTGGCTTCAGCTTCCATCATCACAAGATTTTGCTGTTTTGTGGCTTCAGTCAGCACTTCGCTGTAGACACGCTTTTTCTGCTCTGACTTGGCGTTACGAATAAAGTCCGCGAAGGGGCTTTTCGCACCTTTAGTAAAACCTAGCTTGATCGACATCATGAATGTGCTCCTGATCCTAAGCCGAGCTGAGCCATTAAATCAGCCCGCGTGTGTCGCTCAGGGATATGGTAGTCAATTTTATCGACCCCAGCTTTGTAAAGGCGTCCTGAATTGTCGATATGCTTGAGGAGCAAATCCACATGGACGTTTCCGTCATACTCTAGCTTAAGAGCATTTACGACGTCACGTGCGGCAAAATACTGATCGACGAAATGCTCTGGGCGGATTCTTCTTCCTTCGGCCTCTTCACGGGCTTTGACAAAATCCCATGCCAAGAGTGGATTTTGGTAGACGTAAAGGATTTGCACGAATCGACCTTTTCGCAGGGACCGATCTACGTTCCTTCTAGCCACATCAATATTTGACAGCGTTCCATCTAGCACAAAAGATTGTCTCTGATCGAAAGCACAATCTAGAATTTTTTCGACCAGAATTGACACTCCGCTCTGAAAAATCCATGCGTTTCCTCCCTCGTAATCAGCGAACTCGCTACGAAGTTCATCAGGATCAATTCTTAGGATCGCTGTATCGGCAAAGAGATTTATCAGAGCAATTGATGCCTCCGTTTTTCCAGCTCCTGGCGAGCCCGCCATAAAAACTGATACAGGATCTTGCTCCGGAGGGTACAACGCTGTGTCGGTCCGGCGCTTGGCTATGGCTTTCTTGTTTGATCGTGCAAAGCAAATCGCCTCGTCTCGCATTAGCTGTTCAGCAGAAGTCATTCGTCCATTCCTGTGCTATGAAATTCATCAAGGTGGAACAGAAAAAGGCAACAAATCTGTTTGAACGAAAGAATACCGATTTGCTTTCCACACTCCAGTTCATGGTTGCCGCCACAACTTGAGGGAATTTTCCTAGGACTGAGAACGAAAGTTGTCGAGATCGTGCCTTCTCAAATCCTCAATACTCACTAACCTCACCCCCCTAAAAACCCACCCCGCCTCCCCAGCCTCCAACCGATACCGAACCTGCCGCATCTTCCCGTCCTCCCCGCCCCAGCATCCGCACTCTCATAAACCGGAAACCGCCGCACCAACGCATTCTCCACCACCGAAAATTCATCCTCCCCCTGATACCCCTCCGCCAATTTCGCATCCTCACTAACCGGCGGAAGGTAAATCTCACTCAGCGACTTCTTACGGTTAGCCGCGTACGCCACCAACTCCCCGGCATGCCGCGACCAGGTGATCGGGCGAAGACGTAAATCTCCGGCGAGCCGTCCTGGTCAAGGTCGGCGACTTCTGCGCGGGCGATGTTGCCGGTCAGCGGTCGGGTGATAGCCGAGTTGTCGATTTCCAGCCCTTGCGGCGAGATGCGCACCACCGGATTGCCGTCGACCCATTCGCCCTTCACCTGAAATCGAATGCCTTGCAGTTCAAGTGTTTGATCAAACGGCTGGGCGCTGTCCGAGGAGGGGCTGAGGTTCATGGACAGGCTGTAATTCGCCACTTCGTTGCGCCGTGCGGCGTTGCGCATGAGGTACACCTGAACCGTGTATTCGCCATCCACGGGCAACGGGCCCATGAAGTGGTTGCCCATGATCGAGCCGTTGAACAGCGCAGCGTCCGCGCCTTTGGCGCTGATATTGAAATAGACAGATGTTTTGGATGTCTTGAGGTCGACGGTCAGTATCTGGCCTGCCTTGGCGGTGGTGCGGTACTGCGCGGTGAGCCGGCCTTTGATGGACTCATTGAACCTGACGCTATCGGTCCCCTTGTCGAAAGGCACTTGCTCGACCCGAGGTGCAACTTCAGTGGCGGCCTGTGCAGACGTGAAAATCACGGTCAACAGAATGGCGCCCAGCCAAAAATTCATATTTATTTTCCTGAGTACACCGACGACGAAAGGATAGATCAGGGAGTCCATTCGACGTTGAAATCGATTCGCCACTGGCTCGATCAGCCGTTCGACTCTGGTACTTGATACGCAGCGATCAGCCTCAATCACGCCGTCATCGTCCAGTGGCTTGCGTCGATAAGCGGTGATGCGGTCGGGGTGGACTAGCCGTCGCCTATGTGCCCCGCGAAACCGGCGCAGAGCCCCGTTCCAGACGAGTCTGTCGTTCTTTCTTGGCAGTAGCATGACATCTTGAATCTATTAAATGCCGCCAAATTAATGACGTGTTCGACTGCGTTTTTTCATGCCTGATCAGATTAGACAAACTATTGACAGTGCGCTCCTGAACTCCCATTATCGGCCGCGTTTTGGTGGCCTTGCGCCATAAAGTCGGCGGAACCCGCTCTACTGTTCAGGGAGAAATGTGATGTTTGTCGAGCGAATACTGGTGACTGGCGGGGCGGGATTTATTGGTTCGCACCTTGTCGAAGCGTTGCTTGGCAAGGGCTACAAAGTTCGCGTGCTGGATAATCTGTCGACCGGCAAAGTCGATAATTTGCCAATGGACAATGCCCATCTCAACCTGGTCATCGGTGATGCGGCGGATGGCGCTGTCGTTGAGCAGGCCATGCGCGATTGCAGCGCCGTGGTGCACCTGGCGGCAGTGGCTTCAGTGCAAGCCTCGGTGGATGATCCGGTCAGCACGCATCAAAGCAATTTCGTCAGCACCCTCAACGTCTGCGAAAGCATGTCGAGAGCCGGGATCAAGCGTGTGGTGTTTGCCTCCAGCGCGGCCATTTACGGCAATAACGGCGAAGGCACGGCGATCCACGAAGACACGCCAAAATCCCCGCTCACACCCTACGCTGCCGACAAACTGGCCAGCGAGTATTACCTCGATTTCTATCGTCGCGAGCACGGCCTGGAGCCGATGATCTTTCGCTTCTTCAATATTTTCGGGCCACGCCAAGACCCGTCTTCGCCGTACTCCGGCGTGATCAGCATTTTCACCAAACTGGCCATGGCCGAACAGTCGGTGGCGATTTTCGGTGACGGTGGGCAGACCCGCGATTTCGTGTTTGTTAAGGACCTGGTGAGTATTCTCGTCCAGGCCCTGGAAGTGAGCGAACCGAGCCCCGGTGCGGTCAACGTCGGTCTCAGCCGCTCCACCAGTCTCAACGACCTGATCACTGAGTTGGGGAGTGTGGTCGGCACGCCACTGAAGGTGGTTCATCACGCGCCACGACAAGGCGACATTCGCCACTCGCGCGCCAACAACGCTCGCCTGCTCGAGCGTTTCACGCTCCCTGAGCCGACCACCATCGGCAAGGGTTTAGCGCAGCTTATCCGCAGTCTGTAATTCGGCCGAGTCACTCGGCTCGACGTTGACGCGGTATCGATTCAGTCAATTCAAGAGTGCGTTATGGAAATCGTTTTTCGCAGGACGCGTGTCCGCTCGGCCGCTAAACGGCTGCTGGCTGCCATCGCGCTTATCGTGAGTGGCCCGGCAGCCCAGGCTGCTGCCTTGCCACAACCCTCTAGTGTGACGTTTTGGTACGCCGATCAGCCGCCGATCCCGGAGCTCGCACAGTTCGACTGGTCGGTGGTGGAGCCCGGGCACATGACCCAAGGCGACGTCAAAACCCTGCGCGACTTGGGCAGCCAGCCATTCGCCTATCTGTCGATTGGCGAGTTCAGCGGCAACAAGGCCGACATCGAAAAAGCCCACCTCGCCGGCGCGATCAGCCCGGTGCGTAACGGCGCCTGGGACAGTCAGGTGATGAACCTTGCCGCGCCGGCCTGGCGTGAGCATTTGTTCGGTCGCGCCAAGGCGTTGCAGGCCGAGGGCTATGCCGGGTTGTTCCTCGACACCCTCGACAGTTTCCAGTTGCAGCCCGAGGCAGACCGAGAAACACAGCGTCTGGCGCTCGCCAGTTTCCTGCGCGAATTGCACCAGCGCCAGCCAACACTGAAGCTGTTTTTCAATCGTGGTTTTGAAGTGCTGCCCGAGCTTGATGGCGTCGCAGCGGCAGTGGCTGTCGAATCGATTCACGCTGGTTGGGATGCGACCGCCAAGCGTTATCGCCCGGTGCCTGAAGCCGACCGAGCATGGCTGGAAACCCAGATCCAGCCCTTGCGTGCCAAAGGCATCCCGCTGGTGGCGATCGACTACTTGCCGCCGGAGCGTCGCGATGAAGCGCGCAAACTGGCCGCGCGTCTGCGCGAAGAGGGGTTTATTCCCTACATCGGCACGCCTGAACTGGACTCGATGGGCGTCAGCAACATCGAAGTCCAGCCGCGCCGGGTCGCGCTGCTGTACGACCCGCGTGAAGGCGACCTGATTCGCAACGCCGGGCACACTTTGCTCGGTGGCTTGCTCGAATACCTTGGTTATCGCGTGGATTACCTGCCGGTCGACAACACCTTGCCGGAATATCGCTTCAGCGGTTTGTACGCTGGCGTCATTACCTGGATGACCAGCGGCCCGCCGCAGGATGCCCCGGCATTCAACAGCTGGATCGGCAAGCGTCTGGACGAGCAAGTGCCGGTGGTGTTTTTTCCGGCCTGCCGATTCAAGACCCGCTGCTGCTCAAGCGTCTGGGCTTGAATCGTGCAGCGCCGATCGGCACGCAAGCGTTGAGCATCACCTATCAGGACAAGGCGCTGATTGGAGCGTTCGAAGCACCGGTGCAGCCCCGATCCCGTGACCTGACTGCGATCTCCCTGTTACCCAAAGGTCCAAAAGCCGCGCTGCTGTTGACCGCTGCTGATGGCCAGACCTTTGCGCCGGTGGCGGTGGGCGAGTGGGGTGGTCTGGCCCTCGCGCCGTACATTCTCGAAACCAACAACGAGCGCAGCCGCTGGATTCTCGATCCGTTCGCTTTCCTTCAGGCCAGCTTGCGCCTGCCGGTGCAACCACGTCCGGACACCACCACCGAAAACGGTCGGCGCATCGCTACAGTGCACATCGATGGCGATGGTTTCCCGTCCCGGGCTGAAGTGCGCGGCACGCCGTATGCCGGCAAACAGGTGCTCGACGATTTCATTCGGCCCAATCCGTTTCTGACCTCGGTGTCGGTGATCGAAGGTGAGATTTCACCGCGCGGTATGTTCCCGTTTCTCGCCCGCGAACTGGAACCGATTGCCCGTGATTTGTTCGCCGACCCGAAAGTCGAAGTCGCCACTCACACCTTCAGCCACCCGTTTTTTCTGCAACCTGAACTGGCCAAGAAGCGTGAAAATTTCAACCCTGAATACGGCCTGAAAATGGCCATACCGGGCTACGACAAAATCGATTTTCGCCGCGAGATTTTTGGCTCGCGCGACTACATCAACCAGCACCTCACCACCCCGGAAAAACCGGTGAAGATGGTGTTCTGGCCGGGCGACGCATTGCCGTCTGCCGCCACGATCAAACTGGCGTACGACGCCGGTCTGAAAAACGTCAACGGCGCCGAGACCATGCTGACCAAGGCCAACCCGTCGCTGACCGGTTTGAACCCGCTGCTGCGCCCGACCGAAGGGGGGTTGCAGTACTACGCACCGATCATCAACGAGAACCTCTACACCAATTTGTGGAAGGGACCGTATTACGGTTTCCGCGATGTGATCGACACCTTCGAACTCACCGACAGCCCACGGCGCTTGCGTGGGCTGCACCTCTATTACCACTTCTATTCGAGCACCAAGCAGGCCTCGATCAAGGCCATGGACGACATCTACGGCTACATGAAGACGCAGCAGCCGATGTCGCTGTGGATGAGCGATTACCTGGATCGTTTGCACGGCTTGTATCAGGTCAGTCTGGCGCGGACCGCCGACGGCGCCTGGCAAATTCGTGGGCTGGACGCACTGCGCACCCTGCGACTGGACCCGCAAATGGGCTGGCCGGACCTGATACGTTCGCAAGGCGTGGCCGGTGTTCGCGACTTGCCGCAAGGCCGTTACGTGGCCTTGAGCAGCGACCATGCGTTGCTGGTGTTGCGCCCTGATCGGGATGACCGACCGGCACTGGAGGAGGCCAATCTGCCGTTGGTGGACTGGCGCTATGTGGATGAGCACCAGGTAGACTTTTCGTTTGCGGGGCAGGTCGACCTGACCTTCTCCGTACGCTCGGCGGGCACCTGCCGGGTTGAAGTGGATGGACAACGTTTTGCAGGCAAGGCATCTGCCGGCCTGTGGACTTTTCAATTACCAATGAAGCAGGTGAGTCATGGTCAGCTCTTCTGCAACTAACTCCTCAGCAACTAAAAGCAGCCGCCTGCTCAATCCGTGGACATTGGCGGTGGTGGCAGTGGCGGTGGGTGGCATCCTTTGGCTGACGTTCCAGCGCGAAGAAGTGTTCCAGCCCGACGGTCGCGAGCCGGACGCGGTGTCGGCCAATTACGCCGAACTGCTGTTGTCGGCTCACCCGGACGACGATCACTTGCGACTGCAATTGGTCGACCTGTTGATCCGTCTCGGCGACTACACCAAGGCACGCCAGCACCTCGAAAACTGGCCGACACCGATGCCGGAGTTGCAGGCGTATTACCGGCTTGAACTGGACGCACTGGAAGCGGCGAAGGCGCAGGATCCGGTTGCGCAGAAAACCTTGATCGAGCGCTTGCAAAGCTTCGATCACCGGATGCTGCCGCTGCCGCAATTGCAGAACCTGGCCAAGCTTGCCCTGACGTTGCAGGCGCCGGCCTTCGCCGCCAGCGTCTACGAAGAAATCGCCGATCGTGATCCGGCGCAGCGCATCGAGGCGCTCAAGTCCGCCGCGCAGTGGTACCTGGGTGGTGAGCAGCCAGGGCGCGCAGCCGACATTTATCTGCTGCTCAAACAGGACAGCCAGCAAGCCTCAGAGCGTCGTGAATATGCACAACTGGCGTTCAACAGCCTGTTGGCCGCTGGCCGTGGTGACCAGGCGTCGCGTGTGCTCGCCGATGAACTGGATCAGCTCAAGGATCCGCAAACCGACGCACCGTGGCTGGAGCAGGGCGTCGATGTCGCCGTCGGCAGTCAGCGCTTTGATCTGGCGCAGCGCTTCCTTGATCAATGGCGTGGCTTGCAGCCGGACAACCCGCAAATTCTCCGGAAAGAATTTGGCATGCGCCTGGCCCTCGGCGACCTGGCCGGTGCCTGGGAGAGCGGTCAACAGCTCGTGGCCGAACACCCGGATGAGCCGGCCTTGCTGGAACAAATGGCGCACCTGGGTGAATGGCGTGGTGATGGTCAGGCGGCGCTGGCCTACTGGATTCGCGTGCTGGCATTGCACGAAGACCCGCAAACACGCGAGCACGCCTGGCGTCTGGCGAGTCAGCAGTTTGACTTTGATCAAGCCATCCCGTTGCTTGCCCAGATCATGGAGCAGCGTGCGCTGACCGACGTCGAACTCGATGCGTTGATCTACGGCCACGAATCGCGCGGTACACCGACGCAAGCCGAAGCGTGGTTGCGCGCTTACCTGAAAAAGTACCCGGCGCATCGTCTGGCCTGGACGCGGCTGGTGCAAAACCTGGAGAACACCGGGCAGTACGCACACAAGACCGAGGTCTACCAGACTTACTCCAAACGTTTTGCACTGACCACTGCCGAGCGTGTCGATTGGGCCAACACCTACCTGAAGCTGTTCGACAATCAGTCGGCGTGGGGCGTGATGCAGGTCGATAACCGCAAGATCGCCGATGAGGAATATTGGCGCCTGCGCTCGGCGCTGGCCTGGGATCTGGAACTCGACAACGAGTTGCAGACGTCGCTGGAAAAACTGCTCACGCTGCGAGGCTCGCTCAACAGTGGCGACGAAAGTCAGCTGATCACGATGTACCGCACCAGCAATCCCCAGCGTGCGCTGACCATGATGGTCGGCAGTTGGAATCGTCTGCAAGACCCGCAGCGTCTGGTCGAAGCCTTGCAGCAAGCCCAGGATTTGCAGGACTGGCCGCAAGTGGCCGCGTTGCTCAAGAGCGCCGAGCAAAACCCGGACGCCTACGAGCAGGCTCAGGTACTGTCGATTCGGGGCGCCTTGGCGGTGCAGCAAGGGCAGCCCGAAGAAGCGCAGCGCTTGTACTTGTTGGGCTTGTCGCGTTACCCGGATGACAACCAGTTCCGCGAGCGCCTGATGTGGCTCTACATCGATCAGGGCAACACAACGGCTCTGAAACCGCTGCTGACCGAGTGGCGCAAGCAGGCGCGGGAAGACCGGATTCTGTGGTTGCCGTTCGCCAGTGCCAGCCAGTTGCTCGGTCGTGAAAGCGAGGCCCTGGCCTGGTATCGCCTGTACCTCAAGACCAGCCCGCAGGATTGGCTGGTGCGCGCAGCCTATGCCGATGCGTTGGAAAGCGCCGGTTATACGGACGCAGCTCAACGCTTGCGTCTGAAGTTACTGCGCAGCCCCGAGGGTGAAGAAATCAAGCCGTCGTCCCAGCGTTACGCGGTCTGGTTGCGCCTGATGGCCAGCAGTTATTCGCCCGGCAAGGCGTCGCAGGAAGTGTCGCAGTGGAAAGACGGCTCGCCGGCGATGCTGCAATTGTGGTTCGAACGGTTGCTGGCGCGTCTCGACGCGACCAACCAGGAATCGCAGAAAGACCAATGGCTGGATTGGGCGCGCAGCCAGGGCTTAAAGGTCGAGCGTTATGAGCAGATTCAGCAGGCCTTGCGCAGCCGCAACAAGCAGCACGTCGAAACGCTGTTGGCCAGCAACGACCTGAACCCGGCGCAACGCGCGCAGGCCCTCAGTCGTCTCGGCCGTTTCGGCGAGGCCCTGGACCTCAGCCAGTCCGCACTGGGTGACGATCAACCGGCCGCCGTGCGCGAGCAACTGCGTCGCCAGGCAGTGGAACTCCAGGAGCTCACCCCGCAAGGCGCGCTGCTGTCCTGGCATCAACAGGATTTCGGCGGCCTGGAAATCAACGGCCCGCGCTTGCAGGTCGGGCACAACATTGGCGATCAGTGGTACGCCAACGTTGAGCTGGAGCAGGGCACGTACAACAGCGATCAGTTGATTGAATCGCGCATGGGCGATGAGAACAACGCCGGCCTGACCTTGCAGCGTTTCGTCGAGGACGGCAGCTACAAACTGTTCGCCGACACCAGCCAGCGCAAGGACGACGACCGCAATGGCCTGGGCCTGTCCCGGACCTGGCAGTTGGGCGCCAGTGATCAAATCGAGAGCGGCCTGGACTGGCATCGCAAAAGCGAAGACAGCGGTTTGATGCGCGCTTTCGGTCAGCACGACAGCGTATGGCTCGGCGGTCGTCACGGGTTGTCGGCGCGAGACCAGCTCAGTTGGGAAGTGGCACAGAAATCGTTCTCCACCCGTGAAGGCGATTCCCTGGGCAACGGCCAGGCACTGAAGATGGAATACAACCACACGCTGGAATTCGCCGGACCTAACTGGACCCTGCGCAGCGGCGTCGATTACCAGCACAACAACGTGGATGACCGCACGCTCAATGACTTGTCCAGCGCCAACGGCGGCCCGGTGAAAAACGTTGATAACTCGGATGATCCCTCAGTCGTCACGGCCAGCGATCTGCTGCAAAGCCGCTACGGCCAACTGTATGTCGGCAGCTCCTGGCGTCGCGGTTTGCCGGGCGCATTGGTGCGCACTCGCCCGCAATACACCTGGCTGGTGGACGTGACGGCGGGCTGGCAATGGTTCGATCAAACCTTCAACTACGGCATCAACACCGGGATCGGCGTCGAAGTGCTGGGCAATGACGAATTGGCCCTGACCTTCGGTTACCAATCTGCGCCACAGGGCGGGGATGGTCAGGCGGGCGGAACACTGGGTGTGAGCTACGGCGTGCGTTTCGGACGCTGATCATCAACTGTTTACAGGAGTAATACCGATGCAAGCAATTCGTAATCTGAGCCTGGCTCTGGCCGTCCTGTTCGTCGCCGGTTGCGCCAGTTTCACCGGCGACACCAGCCCCAATCTGCCGCGTAACGCGAAGTGGGGCGTGGTGCCGATGGTCAACTATTCGCAGACCCCGCAGGCCGGCGAGCGCAGTGAGCAAATTCTGCTCAGCGTGCTCAGCAGCCACGGTCTGCAACCCCGGGTTTACCCGGTCAGCACCCAAGGCGAACAAGCCTTGATGGATGACACCGAACGCCTGGCCGGCGCGCTCGATTGGGCACGCGATCAGAAGCTCGATTACGTCCTGTCCGGCAGCGTTGAAGAGTGGCAGTACAAGAACGGTCTGGACGGCGAGCCAGCGGTGGGCATCAGCCTGCGCGTGCTCGAAGCCAGCAGCGGTCGTGTGCTTTGGAGCAAAAGCGGCGCCCGCGCCGGTTGGTCCCGTGAAAGCCTGGCCGGCACCGCGCAAACGGTGCTCGACACACTTGTTGGCGCCCTCAAGTTCGAGTGAATGCAATGAATTCTCCCCATATGGATTACAGCCTCGCGCCGCGTGCCAGCGGCCCGGTGTCTTGGCTGGAAACGCTGTTGGTGACCGGTGCGGCCATCGGCCTGGGCTTGTGGCTGACCCCGCAAGACCCGTTGCAAATGCACAGCGGTTTCCCCTGGCCGGTGCTGGCGCCGTTGCTGCTGGGTGTGCGTTACGGTTTTGTGCGCGGCCTGGTCAGCGCCAGTCTGCTGGTGATGGCGCTGTTCGCCCTGCGCTACGTCGGGCATGAAGGCTACAAAGAGCTGGATCCGTCGTTCATTGTTGGCGTGCTGGTCAGCGGCATGCTGGTGGGCGAGGTGCGCGATCTGTGGGAGCGGCGATTGCAGCGCCTGCAGATGGCCAACGATTACCGTCAGTATCGCCTCGATGAATTCACCCGGGCACACCAGATTCTGCGGGTCTCTCACGACCTGCTGGAACAGCGCGTGGCCGGCAGCGATCAGAGTTTGCGCAGTTCCCTGCTGGGCTTGCGCGACAAGCTGCGGGTGATGCCGAACGAAGGTGATGCGCTGCTCGCGCTGGCCGATCCGATCGTGACCATGCTCGGCCAGTACGGTGCGTTGCGCGTGGCCGGTTTGTACCGCGTCGACGAGCGTGAAGAAAATGTGTTGCCCGAAGCCTTGGCGACCATCGGCGTCATGGGGCCGTTGGGCACCGAGGACGGTCTGGTCAAGCTGTGCCTGGAGCGCGGTGAACTGGTCAGCGTGCGTCAGGAGCTGATCGATGCCGGCAGCTCGGCGCAATTCTCGTCGCTACAGGCGTGCATTCCGCTGATCGATGCCGAAGGTCGACTGCTGGCGATTCTGGCCGTGCGGCAGATGCCGTTCTTCGCCTTCCAGGATCGCACCCTGAGCCTGCTGGCGTTGCTCGCGGGACACATCGCCGACCTGCTGCGCCGCGACCCGCAAGTGCTGCAATTGGCCGACGCCGACGCGCAGCAGTTCACGTTGCAACTCAAGCGATCGCTGGTGGATGTCGAGCAGCATCAACTGGCGGCCGGGCTGTTTGCCTTCGAAATCACTCGTCACAACGATGAGCTGACGCGTCTGCTTGAACGTAGTCAGCGCGGCCTCGATCTGCATTTGTCGCTGCGTAACAACCTCGATCATCAATTGCTGCTGGTGCTGCTGCCGTTGACCAGCCCGCAAGGTACTGAAGGCTATCTGGCTCGGATCAACCTGATGCTGCACGAGCACTTTGGCGTCGAAAGTAGCCTGGAAAGCCTTGGCGTACGCGTGCTGCCGTTCAACCTGGAGCCTGGCTGCGAACGCAACGGGCTGCGTAATTTCCTGTTCAACGAGTGTGGCCTGAATGATCAGCAAGTGGCTGTTTAGCGGAGCCTTGTTGTTAGAGGCGGGCAGTTGGGCCAGTTTGTGGCTCGCGGCGCCCGAGTTACAACAATTGCTGGTGTTCACCCTCAGCCACGGTCTGGCCTGCGTGATGCTGTGCGCGGCGGTGTGGCTTTTGCTGCCGGCGCGTTACCGTTCGCCGTTGCCGTGGAGCCCGCTGTTCATCTTCAGCCTGGCGTTTTTTGTGCCGGTGCTGGGGGCGGTGGGCGTGGTCGCGGCGATTTTCCCGGCGCTGTACCTGCCGCGCAAACGCGATAAGCAGGCCTGGAAAGCCGTGGGTATTCCGAGCCTGCCGTACCGCGCGCAGTTGCAACTGCATAAGCCGATCTTCGCCGATGGCGGTTTGCAGGACGTGTTGCGTCATGCGCCCGATCCGGATCAGCGTCTGGCCGCGTTGCTGGCCACCCGGCGCATGCCCGGCAAAGAAGCCGTGCCGATCCTCAAACTGGCGCTCGCCGACCCGAGTGACGATGTGCGACTGCTGGCGTATTCGATGCTCGACAAGCAGGAAAGCGACATCAACCTGCACATCCAGATCGCGCTCGGCGAACTGGCCGACGCCAATGCCAAAGCGGCGGGTTCGCTGCACGGCAGGTTGGCGCGCTGGTACTGGGAACTTGCGTATCTGGGGCTGGCGCAAGGCAGTGTGCTCGAACACGTGCTGACCCAAGCGGGTGAGCACGCCGAGCTTGGCCTCGCCGCCGGCGAGGGCGGAGAGCTGTTTCTGCTGGCCGGACGCATCGCCCTGGAACGTGGCGATATCGAGCGCGCCGAAGTGCTGCTCCGTCAGGCCCAGGAGAACGGGATGGGCGCGGCGCAGGTGCTGCCCTTTCACGCCGAGCTGGCATTCGAGGCCGGTCGCTATCACGAAATTCCCGGATTGCTGGCGCGCCTTCCCGAGGAAACCCGTCAGCGTCCGCCGTTCGCCGCATTGGTCAGGAGCTGGACATGACTCAAAAGGAACAGGCACCCGTTGCCGACATTTGCCTGCTGCTCGAAGGCACCTGGCCTTATGTGCGCGGCGGCGTTTCCAGCTGGATTCACCAGATGATTCTGGGGCTGCCGGAGCTGACCTTCTCGGTGATGTTCATCGGTGGACAGCGTCAGGCGTATTCGGCGCGACGCTACGAAGTGCCGGCGAACGTGCTGCACATTGAAGAGGTGTTTCTCGAAGATGCGACGCATCCGACCGACACCCTTGGCGATCCGCGAGAGGCCGACGAGCAGCAATTGCAGGATTTGTATCGTTTCCTGCATCACCCGGATGCGCCAGAAGCGGAGCTGGGTGAACGCTTGCTCGACTGCATCGCACAGGGCCGCTTGACCCTCGACGACGTCTTGCGCAGCCGCGCCAGTTGGTCGGCATTGAGCGAAGGCTACCGTCAGCATTGCGCCGACCCTTCTTTCGTCAATTATTTCTGGACCCTGCGCTCGATGCAGTCGCCCCTGCTGATGCTCGCCGAAGCCTCGCGCCGGATGCCGAAAGCGCGGGTGCTGCACTCGATTTCCACCGGCTATGCGGGCTTTCTGGGGTGCATCCTCAAGCAGCGCTGGAACTGCACCTATTTGCTCAGCGAACACGGCATCTACACCAAGGAACGCAAGATCGACCTGGCGCAGGCCAGCTGGATCGCCGAGAGCTCCGGTCAGGCGTTGAACCGCAGTCTCGACGCCGGTTCGGGGTACATCCGCACGTTGTGGGTGCGGTTTTTCGAGCGCATCGGTCAGCTGACTTACAACAGCGCCGACAACATCATCGCGCTCTATGACGGTAATCGTCAGCGGCAAATCAAGGACGGCGCCATCGGGGCCCGCACGCAGGTGATTCCCAATGGTATCGACCTGCCGGTCTGGACGGCCGCGCTGGAATCCCGTGCGCAGGGTATTGCACCGGTGGTGGGGCTGATCGGACGGGTAGTGCCGATCAAAGACGTAAAAACCTTTCTGCGGGCGATGCGTGGCGTGATCAGCGCCATGCCGCAGGCCGAAGGCTGGATCGTCGGCCCGGAAGAGGAAGACCCGGAATACGTCAACGAATGCCGCAGCCTGATGGCCAGTCTCGGGCTGGAAGGCAAAGTGCATTTTCTCGGCTTCCAGCGCATTCAGGACATCCTGCCCAAACTCGGCCTGATGGTGCTGACCTCGATCAGTGAGGCGCAACCGCTGGTGATCCTCGAAGCCTGGGCCGCCGGTACACCGGTGGTCAGCAGCGACGTGGGTTCGTGCCGCGAGTTGATCGAAGGCGGCAGCGCCGAAGACCGAGACCTCGGACACGCGGGCAAAGTGGTGGCCATCGCCGACCCGCAAGCCACCTGCGCGGCGATCCTCGAACTGCTGCGCAGCCCGCAACGCTGGGAGGCCGCGCAGGCCAGCGGCTTGTTGCGGGTTACTCGTTACTACACCGAAGCCTTGATGCTGCAGCGTTATCGCGATTTGTATCAAGCTGCCATGGAGAACAGTTAAATGGCCGGGATTGGCTTCGAACTGCGAAAAATCCTTTCGCGTGACTCCTACACCGCCACCTTGCACGCCTACGTGTACGCCGGCTTGATCAGCTCCGGCCCGTGGGTGTTGTCGATCATCAGCGTGATGTTGGTGGGGATCATCAGCCTCGGCTTGTTGCTGCCCAACGCATTGGTCGGGCAGTTTCTGGTGACGGTGACGTACCTGATGGCCAGCTCGTTGATCCTCACGGGCGGCTTGCAGCTGTTCTTCACCCGCTTCGTGTCCGACCGCTTGTTTGAACACAAGTACGATCAGATTCTGCCCAACCTGCTGGGCGTGTTGTTGCTGGTGACGCTGGGCGCCGGGTTGCTGGGGATTGTCGTGCTGGGCTTGCTGTTCGACCAGCCGCTGATTTACCGCGTGTTGGTCCTGGCCAATTTTGTGGTGCTGTGCAACTTGTGGCTGGTGATCATCTTCCTCTCGGGGATGAAGGCCTATAACCGCATTCTGCTGGTGATGCTGGTGGGGTACTCGCTGATGGTCGTGAGTGCTTACGTACTCAGCTTTCTGCAAATGCCGGGCTTGTTGCTGGCGCTGTTGATCGGGCACAGCACACTGCTGTTCCTGTTCCTCTACGACATCCTGCGCGAGTACCGCGCCGAGAAACTGATCGCCTTCGATTTCCTCGCACGGCGCAACGTTTTCCTCAGCCTGCTGGCCACCGGCTTCTTCTACAACCTGGGCATCTGGATCGACAAATTCATGTTCTGGTTCAACCCCGGCACCTCCAGCGAAATTGTCGGCCCGCTGCGCGCTTCGATCCTGTACGACTTGCCGATCTTCCTCGCATACCTGGCGATCATCCCCGGCATGGCGGTGTTTCTGGTGCGCATCGAGACCGATTTCGCCGAGTGGTACGACCGACTTTTTCGGGCGATCCGCGAAGGTGAAACGCTGCAGCACATCGGTCAGCTGAAAACCGAAATGACCTTGTCGATCCGTCAGGGCCTGGTGGAAATCTGCAAGGTGCAGGGGCTGACGGCGGTGCTGTTGTTCCTGTTCGCACCGCGCTTGCTGGAGTGGCTGGGCATTTCCAGTTATTACCTGCCGCTGTTCTACATCGACTTGATCGGTGTGAGCATCCAGGTGGTGTTCATGGCCTTGCTCAACGTGTTCTTCTACTTGGACAAACGCACCGTGGTGCTGGAGTTGTGCGTGCTGTTCGCGGTGTTGAACGCCATGTTGACCCTGTTCAGCATGTACCTGGGGCCAAGCTTCTTCGGTTATGGCTTTACCTTGTCGCTGCTGATTTGTGTATTGCTGGGTTTACACAGGCTGACCACCGCACTGGAAGATCTGGAGTACGACACATTTATGTTGTCGCGCTGACGGATTATTCAGGCACAAAAAAGGCACTGGCGATGATCGCCCAGTGCCTTTTTTTTCATCCGACCAACGTCACCTGTGAACAGGGATTGCACTGCTAGGCTTGCCTACTCTGTCGCTTCCCTTCAGGAGTCACGGCCATGAGTACTGCACTGGAAACCGTTCTGTACACCGCAAAAACCCACACCGTCGGCGGCCGCACCGGCACTGGCAAATCCAGCGACGGCGAGCTGGACGTCACCTTCAGCTCCCCCGGCTCGGGTAAGCCCGGCACCAACCCGGAGCAACTGTTTGCACTGGGTTATTCAGCCTGTTTCATCGGCGCGATACAGGTGGCAGCGGGCAAGATGAAAATCAAATTGCCAGAAGATACCTCGGTGGATGCAGAGGTGGATCTGGGTAAAACCAGTGCCGGGGACTTTCAGTTGGCGGTCCGGCTGAACGTCAACATTCCCGGGCTGGAGGCGGGGGTGAAGCGTGAACTGGCTGAGGCGGCGCATCAGATGTGCCCGTACTCGCGGATGACCCGTGGGCATGTTGAGGTGGAGTTGAAGGTGGTTTAGGTGTGATGAAGAAATTTCAGTCATACACCTGACCCATGTGGGAGCGGGCTTGCCCGCGATGACGATGGTTCATTCAATATGGATATCGAATGACACACCGCCATCGTGAGCAGCTCACTCCCACAGGGGACTAGCAGTGTGGTGATTTTGGCAACTCAACGTTATCCAGCATCCGGTTCACCGCCAGTTCCGCCAGCATCACAATCTGCTGAATCGCCATCGCCATCGCCATCGCCGTGTGCCGATGCGGCCCTTCCAGATACCCCGCAAAATTACTCGTCATCACACTCGCCGAAGCCAATGACTCACAGGCATGCGCCAACAGGTCTTCGTCGTTGATATCCGGCGAAACGAAAAACATCGTGCTGGGTTTGCGGGATGCGGGGGATTTGAGGATGGAGCAGGGGGGCGCGTCGTCCGCAGTAGGCGGATTTGGGGTTACTTTAATCATGGCAACTATCGTCCGTTGAGTCATAGGCGCTGCCACTGCTCCGATTCCACTCGAATGGGTGGCAACTGTGCGCGGGGTGGAATAACCGAGATAAACGGACAAAACCCGGCAGGCCCGAAGGCCTCCCACGCACAGCCGCCATAACTTAAAACTGCGGCTGAAAAAGCGCCGCAGTATGCCATGGGGGCAAGTTTGTTTATCTCGGGATTCCACACCCGATCGCTGATGCGCAGCGACCGACAAAGCCTATCCACTCCACTTCCCACCCTACAACCGTCAAAACCTGTCGGAAATCTCTCCAAAAACCCCGGCGTCTGTAGGACCTGAAACTAATTCGAAGCCCCGACCCCAAACTTCAACCCACCCCAATTCCAATCCTTCGACTGCTTCGTATAACAGCCCGGCTGATTGGCCGGCTCGGCATCACAGGCAATCCGCCCGTTCTTGTTGGTGTCCGTGGTGCGGTCGTTGTAGTACGCGCAACCAGACGTCAGGGAGAGGGTTAACGCGACAAGCAGCATTTTGAATTTCATGGCGGCTTCCTTGCGAATAGAACGCCAGCATAGGCCCGATTGTGTTGGGCTGCCCAGCCTGCCGGTTCGATCCAGTGATGAGCCCACGGTCAAATCCGTAATCAACGTTGGCTGTAACCCCGCATCTTGGGGTTTTCATAGAACAAACTGAGTCGTTACCGATGTCCATCTTGCAATCATGCAGATAACAGCCTTGCGCCACTGCCTGTCTGTCCATATCGTCAGATTTCACATACCGCAAAGTGCTTTGAGAGTTGTGAGCGCACGCTGTAACACACGTTTTCGCTGAGTTCTTCGGTGAGCAAACGAAGCGACTGAGCGATAAAAAATGGGAGAAAAATCATGATTCGCAAGCACTACTTGAAAGCCTTGGCGACGCTGCTCATCGCCGCCGGCGTGCAGTGGGTGACGCTACCCGCCTACGCGACCGAGCAGGGTGAACAACGGCGTGATGCTCGCGATACCAGGCAGGAAGGGCGTTCCGATGCCCGGCAAACCAAGGATGAGTGTAGAAAGGGCAATGACAAGAGCAACGTAGAGTGTCGCCAGGACAAGCGCAGTACCAAGCAAGATACCCGTCGCACAGCTCGGGACATCAAGTACTGATCGTGAACGTGGTCTGCCAGTGGGTCAATCGCTCCACGCGTCGGTCAAGCGATCAGGGATTTCGAGCGGTCGGCAGAGTGCCGGAGAGGATGCCGCTGATAAGTCGCCGATGTGGGCGTGAGTCGACAGGACGCCACAACAATCCTCCGCAATTTTCCAAACCCCAGATGCAACAAAACCCGCACTTGGCGGGTTTTGTCTTGCTTCGTATTTGGTGGGCCGGGGTAATTTGAATCTGTTAAGTAAGTTATTGATTTAAAAAATTAATATCGTTTTTGGTTTTTTGCTGGAATACCAACTGGAATACCGTGCGAAATTGACTACCCGTTTGCATTCGATCTGACCACCGATTGCATCGGAGTTGACCAGCACACTTCGTAACCATGGTTGGCAGTTAACTGCGCATAGCTGCCGGTGACGACAGGCAGAAATCGGCCGATTCTGTTGAAAAAGTCGGCCATGGTTTGCGCATCAGAAAAGTACGCGTCCGAGATTGAAATCTTTACTTTTGGCAGAGGCTTCCAGATTCGGATTTCACGTAGCAGCGTGCAAAAAAGGCGTTTTCACCGGTCAATGATCAGGCAGTTTGGGCAGACCAACTTTTTCAACAGAATCGGCCAGAAGCTGCCATTCGCGAATGGCTCCCAGGGCTGAGAGAGGCTACACGGCACGCGTTCGTGCTCCGCTTGCATATCGCAGCGAAATAGACATTGAAGTCATTGGCCTTGATAGCACGCTGCCACCCGTCTATATTCCAGCAGCCGGCATGGAAACGTGCAAAATCTCGGCCTATAGGCTCGAAGCTCAACAGACACGACCCCATGGACACAAAAGAAAACTTCAATACCATATTAAATCTCATAGCTCGCCAGCCTTGGATTGGAGATAAAACTTCCGAGCTCAGCCATGTGCTATACGAGGAATGCAAATGCGCCAATTCCCGCGAGATGCTAATAAAAATCCTTGACAACTTCTCCTATCTATCAGCTCAAGAGTATAGCGAGAAATTAAACTCGTTAGCTGAAGAAGTTATGTCCGAAGCTGGTTACGAGGATAACGCTCAGATAGTAGCAATGGCAGCTGACTCTGGCCCAGACAGCTCGCAAGAGCTTTTATATAACTTAAAATATATTTTCACCAAAAGGGAGTGGCATAGCTTTTGCGGTGTGAATACGTTTGGCGGGGCTCTAAAAAACTTTAAACGCACTGGGCGTAAAAAAATCTATATTATTGATGACTTTGTTGGTTCAGGCCAGACCGTCATAGGGCGCTATAAAGAGCTAACAAGTGTTTTCACTAATGCAGGTGTGGCCGATTTTTCGATTACTTTCAAAGTGTTAGTTTCAACTCTTCACGGTGTTGAGGCAGTTAGGGCGGCTGGAATCGAAATCTCTGCTCAACTCATAATTAAAAAGGCCATTGATGGATGTTTTCCGGAAGAGGTTGCGGCTCAATACCGATCCTTGATGGATGATTTAGAATCAGGTCTTTCCCAAGATTATGAAGGCATAAAGCTGCCAAAGCTTGGGTACAACGGCGCTCAGGCCGCTTACTGTCGAGAGGCTGCGAATACTCCGAATAGCGTATTTCCTATTTTTTGGTGGCCATTTTATATTGACAATCAAAAACGAAAAACCATGCTTCACAGAGCTATGAGGGATGCATGATTAAATACACTACGCCCAGCATGCTTCGTGCAGACTTTGTGATAATGAAAGTTTTGCAGGAGTCATTATCCGGCTTGCAACCATATACAATATTAAAACGCAGCAAGCTCTCTGGCGAAATATTCTTCAAGGTGTTCAGCGCTCTAGCTGCAAAGAAATTAATAGTTGAGCACGACTCTCTTATTCACTTAAGTCCGGCAGGAAGAGAAGTATTTTTAGCAGGTTCCGGAAGGGTGCTATCAGGCCGAAAAAGCTGGCGACAAGTCCCTAGCGAAATGAAAGGTCGCAAAATTCGAGTTGACGACTTCTACGTGCCTAACATCTATCTACTAGATCAATGACCTAGGACATAATAGAATTTGTTTTTTTGTTTGAATTTCTGTATTCTCACCTTCGCCCACAGAGGCTAGTACGTTGGAGTGCAGTCGCTCCCTAGGTTAAGGTGTCCGATAACCGATATTGCAACCACTGGCGGTGAAGCATACCAGTGGCTGCAATGCTACAACGCTTCGCGTTTCCGCAGAACCGCAAGGCGCACAAAAGCGGGCTTCGCCCACTTCCGCACGCCTCGCGGTTTAGAGCGCAAGTCTAGAAGGTAGCCATCTGTGGGCTTATTATGAAAATAATAAATGAATGGAAGCACTTTTTTTTAAGTCGCGGAATCCCTCAAAAGACAATAGATCAATACCTTGATCAAATAAAGTCACTTACAGCATCTAACTCTCCAATCATATTCGAGGTTGAGCACTTATCCCTGTTGCTTGGAATAGAGTATTTAACCATCCAGGCAATGATAAACGGAACCCCCAGATTTTATAGGGAGTTTACTATTAAAAAAAGAACTGGTGGTAATCGTACTATACATGCCCCCTACCCCAGTCTTCTTCAATGCCAGGATTGGATCTACCAAAATATCCTTCTCAACTGCGCCGTTCATGATAACGCGCACGGCTACATTCCTAAACGATCAATTTTCACTAACGCAAGCCCCCATCTTAACTGCAAAGTTTTGCTTAAGATGGATCTAAAAGACTTTTTCCCATCAATAGGAATTGGTTGGGTAATAAATCTTTTCTCAGGGCTTGGTTATTCGCACGGCGTGTCATACGCACTGGCGTCTTTATGTTGCAACAAGGGCTGCTTGGTTCAGGGCGCGTCTACAAGCCCCTACCTTACGAATATTCTGCTGCATGGGTTGGACGAACGACTGGCCAAATTAGCATCCAAGAGCAACTTGAAATATACCCGTTACGCTGATGATATGACCTTTTCAGGTGGCTACATCTCGAACAAACTGCCCGCACTTATAGAATCTATAGTGAGTGATTATGGGCTTGTAGTGAATGCTACAAAAACTAGATTAATGATAAACAAAAACAAAAAAATTGTTACAGGCCTGTCAGTTGCTGCTGACAAACTTAGAATTACTAGAGAGCTCCGGCGCTCCATAAAGCAGGCGGTGCACTATATCGAGCGATATGGCTTTCTCTCTCATGTGTCACAAGAAAAAATCAAAGACCCGTTTTACCTAGATTCTATTTTAGGAAAAGTTAATTTTTGGTTGCAAGCGGAACCTCATAGTTCCGATGCTAAGATTTGTCGCGACATATTACTACCCCATTTCGGTAAAAATTATCAGGCATAACTACTTCGTAGAAATGTCTATAGCCCACCTTTTGCACTCCACTAACTTTACAAGGTGCTAACGACCGCTATTGGCCGATTTCTGTCTGTCGCCACCCTCAGTTAGGTGGCTTGGGGCTGGCGACCAGTTAAACATTGAGAGTTAGATGGAGTGATGGTGTTAAATCCAGTCAGGGATACGGCTATCGCCCCCTAATGTTCAGAAAATATGATCCGGGTACATCGAGGTAACTGACCATGGCCGTTTTGATGTTCTGCCCCGGCAGTGACCACTTCAGCGAAGCCTCTGCGCTGATAGAGGCGTTGTCCATATGGTTTGCACCCCTGCCGAACAAGGTCACGGTCCGATCCAGCACTCAGTGTCAGGCGGCAAACCTTCGGTTTCAGAAATCCACCGACGGATGAGCAGCCGGCGCGACGAGTTGTTGTGATCGTCGAACAGACTCCGCTGTTCCGGCGAAGGCTCGACTTATTAGGCAGATTTCTGCACCCATACCAACAACCAGTAAATAGACCAATAAAGCAAAGTTGATGCTCCAACAAACATCAACCCCCAAACTACAGCGAGCTGAAGTTTGCTTGGCTGAATGGCGGGAGTAATATTTATGTACTTTGCCGCCATTTCATCTGACTTGCAGTGAGAGTGAATTTGACTCCATAAGCTAGGAGGAAAATACAAGTAAGAAATACTTATCTGCTCGCCAGGAACTAGGGTGGGAATAACTATCTCGGCTGAGTTATCTTTGCCTCTGATGATTTCATGTGCAAGTTGAGGGTGAATTTGAAAAGCCGGCAAGAAGTAATGACCAATGCGTACATTATGCGCAGTTCTCTTCCCGGCATTGCGCACGACAATGCTGTGAGTATTGACGTTCGTGTTTTTTTCATCATGTAGAGGTATTGCTGAGGAATGAACAAGATAGGTTATAAGTTTTGGCCTTGCCTCAAGGTAGCTCTTAACAATTAAGCCAACTATGGCTGTAAGAGCTGGCGCCAGCAGCTTGGCAAAGACATTAATATCAAATTCCATCTATTTTCCCTGGCTAACGCTTGGTAAAAGGGCGGGCTTTAGCCCGTCCCGAGTGAGAGAAGCGAACGGCCTTGAACCGTTTGTTAGGGATCATGAACCAATTACTGCTTTACATACAGGGCATGAGCGACTCTTTGTATTTACTCTGTTGGTTAGGCTCTTTTTGTTTTTTGAATCATAGCACGCGGAGCAGTATAGACCTTCTTCGCCTTCAAATTTATAGCAGCCCCATTTGATGGAGGGCTTCTGCTTGCTCTCTGGACTTGCGGCCTTTAAAGCTCGTAAATTTTCTGTTTGATTTGCAAGCTGGGTTTTTAGGTCTGCAATTTGAAGCTTCGCGTCAGCAAGCTCGTTCGATAGATCTGCTAGTAAATTTTTGAACTCCGCTTCCGACAGATTTTTAGATATGTCGCGAAGCCTGCTCACTATGGAGATGGAGTTGTTGATTGTTGATACGATATCCATGGAGTCTCCTTGGATTCCTAGTGATTAAGCTAAGGGCGCGCGGAACGCGGTCCCAGTGAGTGAAGCGAACGACTTGAACCGTTTGTTATGCGTGCTTGCTAGCTGCTTAATTTCGGTATTATTTCGAAGGCGTACTCATGTTGAGAATTTATAATGCTGTCGAGGACTTCATAATTTCCGTTCTCTAACTTAACCACAGGAAGTTTCACTGAGATCATGCCACTTTTACTATTATGAGCCACTTCAAAAAGCCATGCCAATGCGCCATGTTGATCTTGCTCATAGGAGGCGACAGACATTGGGATCTCGGCATGCTCGGATTCCCATTCAAACTCGCAATCCAGACCAAGACGTACAAATTCGTCATCATAATAATAGTAAAGGGTATCTTCGCCAGCATTACTAAATGATGCCTTTCCCACGCCATCTTCGCTGGTCGCTGAGTTAAGTAAATCCTGCTTGTCTCTAACTGAAAGCCTGCATATATCCAATAATGAAATCATGTTTGTTTTGTCTAGGGACCATATCTTGTCATCAAGCTCATGCTGTAGTGGCTTTAGCCCTAGCTTTGCAATTTGGCCTGGCCCAACATACGGCCTTATGCTGCGAATGTTTTTGATGTTTATATGATGATACAGGAAGATAAACTTTATAAAATCTAGTGGAATCCTTTCCGGCGATAGATCCTTTAATGTGACAAGAAATATTTTCGAGCCGGATTGTCCAGCTTTCTCCTTGATGCTGGAAGCAAAGTCTTTTCTAGAAACACATATAAGATGTTGAGCTCCAACATCTTCAATTTTCCCTAGCCAGCCACGGAAGGTATTGATGTCGACTTTAGAGTTGCGATCTTGTACTTCTACAATTGTAAGTGTCTCTCTGGGAGGCGATCCATTTCTTATCACAATGTCACACTGAGCAGTGTGGCCTTGCGTTGAAGTCAACACCGGAAGAAATACGTTTTGTTCTATTCGTGCTGTCGGTGAGATAGAGCGCTCAATTATCTCTACAATCTTTTCAAGGTCATCACCTGGCTTGCTCATTCTTGCTTCTCAAAAGATTATCTGTGGGCAGTAAAGATTCAGCGCAACAGGTCGACGCTACCGATTTGCCACTAGTTTGTCCACAGGCTGCTGTTGGCCGATAGTTGCCTGTCGTAACGGGCGGCAAGCGCCCCATTGCAGTCATTCTGACTTTCTCGACGCGTACTTTTTCGACCTGTCGTTAGTTGCTCAGAGAAATCTCCGGTTTTTATCGTTGAAAGGCGTAGCGACTAGTACTGGACCCAAAAAATCTTCTTCCGGAGATCCAGATCAACCTGAATCTGGATATAGGCGTATCAAACCCTTCACTCAGAGGACTCTTATCTTTTTTCCTTGTGTGGAACAGCTGGGTTGAGAGTAACTGTCGGCGATTTTCTGTGGCGGTTACGTGAACGCAGCAAGCGACGCCAGCCGAGGACGATTCCAGTAACACTGATGGCGAAACCACCGAGGCTTAAGGCGATGATCAACACCTCACGCAATAGCGAACGCTCCAGCAGCGGCAGCCAGTCCCAGCTGTGCAGTAGGTTGACCAAAGCACCGGAGAATGATGCGAGTCCGAAACAGACTGTTGCGGGATGCCCCGACGTCGAGATTGTTCTCGTCATTGAAGTCATCGTCCCCACTGACGGGAGACTCAGTCATGAGCCGAAAACCGCGTGCCGCGAAAAAACTTTGGCGGGGGCATCTCTAGTTCACGCTGATACCAGTCGTCTGATCCAGTCCAGCAGCACACTGGGCAACAGTTCTGGTTTGTGCAGCAAGGCGTATTGCCGCGAGCCGAATACTGCTGGCAGGTAGTTCGCCGCCTGGCGGTCGATGGTCAAACAGAAGGGATAGATGCCTTGGAGCTTGGCTTCGGTCACGGCCTGACGCGTGTCTTCCACCCCATAACGGCCTTCGTATTGGTCAACATCGTTCGGCTTGCCGTCGGAGAGCAGTAACAGAAGACGGTGCGTGGCGGCTTCGCGCATCAGCAATGTGCTGGCGTGGCGCAGGGCGGCGCCGGCCCGGGTATAGCGTTCCGGCTCAAGGGCTGCAATGCGCCGACCGACTTCATGGCTATAGCGCTCATCGAATGCTTTCAGGGTGCGGATCGTGACCCGCTCCGGCCCTTCGCCGGAAAACGCCAGCACGCTATAGGGCTCGCCCAGGCTCTCCAGCGCCACACAGACCAATAGCAACGCCTCGCGCTCGACATCGATGACCCGGCGATGGCAGGACAGCCAGCTGTCGGTGGAGCCGCTGACGTCGATCAGCAACATGATCGCCATGTCGCGCCGGCCACGGCGCTGGGTCTGATACAGCGCCTGCGGCATGCTCCAGGCCGGCACGGGCCTCGGCGCATCCGTCGATATACGCCTCCAGATCGATATCGTCGCCCTCCCATTGTTTGCGCAGCCTGACACGTTGGGCCCGTAGACTTTCGAATTGCCGGCGGATGGCATCGAGCACTGGACGGTGAGTGTCGAGGGTTCGCTCGACCCACTGTTGCGGGCCTTCCTGGGCGGGACACAGTCGCAGGGTCGCACCCGGATCACGGTAGACCTGGCGGCGGTAATCCCACTCGGGGTAGCTAATAGCATTGCTGGCGGGATCCTGCGCACCGCGCTGAGCGCGGGTCTGTGGCGGGTCGTCGGACAGCAGCACTTCTTTCGGGCGACCGGCCGTGATCACCAGTCGGGCTTCGTTGAGTTCGGCCAATGACTCGGCAAAATCAGCCGCCGGGGTGTCGGTATCCCGGTCGGCAGGGCGCTGCATTCCCATGGGGTCTTCGGCCTTTTCCAGCGGTTCGGCGGGCTGCACCATCCACAGGCCTTGTTCCTGATCGTCGTCCTCGCCGGTACAGGCTTCGCGCACAGTGGGCTGACGTGCGAGGCGGGCGCTGCGGGGCAGGGTATCGGCGGTGTCGATTTCGCCGGGCAAGGGCTGCACCTTCAAACCCACCGGCGGCTCGCGCAGGTCGCCGGTCCAGGCATCGAGCAGCAACAGATGAGCGCCGGGCCCGTGAGATTCGTCGATGGACAGGAGACGTCTTGCGAGGGTTTCTGACTGTTGCAGCGAGTCGGCCGTATTGGCGGGTATCTCCAGCCCTTCCAGAGGCGCGCCGCATTCGCTACTCAGCAGTAAACGAAGGAAGTTTTCCAAAGGTTGTCGATGATTGAGAAAAGCGTGAAGCGGCGGGCGAGTCGCCAGGGCATGTCGGCGCAAACCACGGATCGATGGCGCCAACCCCGGCAACAGTCGCACCAGATCCGTATCGGCGGCCCAGGCTTCCAGAAGCAGATAAACGCTGCGCTGCATCGGGTTGTCGAGGGCTGACAGGGCGCCGGCACTGCCTCGTCGGGCACGCATCGCCTGTTGCAAGGCCAGGGTTTTATAGCGTTGCAGTGTGAGCGGACCTTCGTGGCTGCCCACGTCCTCCGGCAGCCATATAGTTAGGCCATCGGTCGCCGGGACGGCGCTTTGCCGACACGGCTTTTCATGACGCAGCAAAAGCTTTTTCAGGAACGTGGGGGGCGAGGGTGGTTGCGCGACGCGCAGCGAATAGTGGGTGTCGAACACCGCCTTGATCAGTAAATCGAGGTGTTGTGCGACATCCCCGAGGGTGATGATTTTTGCAATGTCCGAAGGTGCCCGGTGACGACGCCACAACGCCTGTGCATACACCGTTGCATGGCGTGCGACATCGGTGATGAGGTCCTCGGCTTCGGCCATCTAGATAAACGTCAGGTCGACGAGGTCGCGCATGGCCGCGACCAGCACCGCCTCATCGGACAGCGGCGAGATCAACGCGACCCGGCACGCGGTGGGCGCAGCAATACCATGGGCAATCAGCCGCGCCGTGGCAATCAGCAGACGGGTGCTGGGGACTTCCGCCAGCCCTCGGTCCTGCAAGGCGCGCAGCCGCTGGGCGAGGGTGACCAGGGCGTGGGCGGTGGCGTAATCGGTTCCACCTTCATGGATGACGATGGCGATTTCGCGCTCGGCCGGCGGGAAGTCAAAATCCAGCGCCACAAAGCGCTGGCGGGTACTCGGTTTCAAATCCTTGAGAATGCGTTGGTAGCCGGGGTTGTAGGACACCACCAGCTGAAAGTGTGGTGAGGCTTCGAGGATCTCGCCGATTTTGTCCAGTGGCAGAATCCGTCGGTGGTCGGTCAACGGGTGCAGGACGACAATCGTGTCTTGCCGCGCTTCGACCACTTCGTCCAGGTAACAGATAGCGCCTTCGCGCACGGCTCGGGTCAGTGGGCCTTCCGTCCAATGGG
The DNA here is from genome assembly GCF_054668335.1 of Pseudomonas sp. S2_F03. Taxonomy (NCBI): domain Bacteria; kingdom Pseudomonadati; phylum Pseudomonadota; class Gammaproteobacteria; order Pseudomonadales; family Pseudomonadaceae; genus Pseudomonas; species Pseudomonas sp. S2_F03. The sequence goes on from NZ_CP162759.1 coordinate 3,831,004, forward strand.
TGCCTTGATGTCCTATCAGGAAACGCCCGACCAGGTCGCTGGCACTCAGATCGTCATGGCAGGAAATAGTGATCAACGGGCGTTTGAGTCGCCACGCCATGTGTTCGACAAAACGGGTCTTGCCACAACCGGTGGGTCCTTTGAGCATAACGGCCAGTTGCTGAGCATGGCATTGCTCGAAAATCGCCACCTCGTCGCCGCTGGGCTGGTAATAGGGTTCAGCTTGCAGCGCTGCGGGTTCGGCGTGCATCAGCGAACGCTCCATCACAACGCCGCGCCTGAGGCTCGAGGTGTGGCCAGGACCGGATCGGCTTCATCGACATTGAAGTCCGACGCATGGCGGAAAAATTCGAAGATGAACAGTCCGGCACCCAGGCTGAACATCGACGCCGTCGCCACCAGCATCAGGAAATGCACCTGAATCTTCAGCTGCACATCCAGGTAGCCCAGGCCGAGAATGCGCTCCAGGTACACCTGACCAATGCCCGCTGTGGCAAATGACAGGGTCATGCCGAACATTCCCCCCAACTGCAGCCAGAACGCCCAGTAACCGATACTGCTTTCCTCCACCGGGCGACGGGTCATGCCGGGCAACGCATAGGTGATCATCGCCAGGACAATCATGGCGTAGGCGCCATAGAAGGCCGCGTGGCCATGCATGGCGGTAATCAGGGTGCCGTGGGTCCACTTGTTGACGTCGGGGAAGGTGTGGGCCAACCCCAGCAGACCGGCGCCAAACATGGTGAAAACCGCACTGCCCAAGGTCCAGTGCAAGGCCAGTTTGTTCGGGTGAGAGAGGCCGGAGCGGCGCATCGCGTTGTAGGCATAGATCGCCATGCCTATCAGCGCCAGCGGCTCAAGCGCACTGAAAAAGCCACCCAGTGGCAGCCAGTAATGGGGGACGCCGATCCAGTAATAATGGTGGGCGGTGCCCAGAATGCCGGCAATGAACACCAGGCCGACGATCACGTACAGCCACTTCTCCATCACCTCGCGGTCAGCGCCGGACAGCCGGATCAGCAGATAGGCAAGAAAGCCGCCCTGGATCATCTCCCAGACACCTTCGACCCACAGGTGGATGGTCCACCAGCGGTAATAAATCGACACCACGTAATTTTCATAGTGCAGCAACGCCGGCAGAAAGAGCACGGCGGCGCTGGCCAGGCCGAGCAGCAGGACGCCCTCAGTGGCGGTGAAACGCCCGGCTTTCTTGATGGTCATGCCGATGTTGTAGAGAAACATCAGCATGCAAATCACGATCACGATCTTGTGGGGCAGCGGCTGTTCGAGCAGCTTGTTCCCGGTGCCATAACCGAACAGGTAACCCAGAACGGCGGTGACACCCATGGCCGTCCACAACCCGAGCTGGATGTAGGCCAGCTTGGTGCTGTGCAGCTCGCCACGGGACTCGTCCGGCACCATCCAGTAGGTCGCCCCCATGAACCCGGTCAGCACCCAGACGATCAACAAATTGGTGTGAATGGACTTGGTGACATCGAATGGCAAGAGGTTCAGCAGCGGATCCGGCCCGAGGTATTTCGCCGCCGAGAGCAGGCCGAAGACCAGTTGCAGGCCAAACAACACCATGGCAACGGCGAAATACCAGTAGGCGACGGATTGAGATCTGTAGCGCATGGTCATCCCCTGCGGTTACTGGAACGACGCCAGATAGGCGACCAGTTGATCGATCTGTTCGGGCGTTAGCGATTTGGCGAAGGTGTCCGGCATGAAGGACATGCCGTTGGCGGAAAACATGTCGCCCGGATGCAGGTAAACACTCGGCGTGACGATGGATTCGCGGATGAAACCTTCGGCGTCCTTGGCCTTGCCCTTGTAGTCAGGCGAGGCGATGACCTGCTTGGCGCGGCTGGCCAACCCGGCCAGTGATGGCCCGGCGAGGTTGACGCCCGGCGCAATCGAGTGGCAAGCGCTGCACACCGGCGTTGCGGTCGTTCGAAACAACGCCTCGCCCAGGGCGATCGGGTCTTCCTTGCCGGACACCGGGCGAGCGGCGGGAGGTGGTTGGTCGCCGCCGGTGGCATTCTGCTGTGCCACGGTGAGGTCCATGCCGGGGATGGACGCACCGGTCACCAGAATCGGGCGCGGCGGCCAGCCTTGATTGTCGACCTTGCTCACCCAGTCGAGGAAGGCGATCAAATCGGCGATTTCCTCATCGCCGAGTTTCAGGTTCGGCATCAGTCTGCGATGACGTTTCTCGTCATAGAACTTTGAGGGGTCTTTGAGGAACGCAGTGAGATAAGGGGCGCCGCGCTGCTGGGTGATTTTCGTCAGGTCCGGGGCGTAATAAGCCCCCTCGCCGAACAGGGTGTGGCAATTGATGCAATTGTATTGATGCCAGACATCCTTGCCGCGAGTCACCTGCGGCGTGATCTGTTGAGCGTTGGTCAGTGTGGGAAACTGCCGGTGACTATCAACGGTCATGCCCAGAAACACCACAGCGGCGATCGCCGTCGATATCAGCGCGAATGAGCGTGTCTGGCGTTTGTTCATTGCGAACTCCCTATACGCCGATGCCGGTCCAATAGGTGATGCCGATCACTCCGGCATAGACGACCGCGCTGGCCATCAGCACGAGCACTGCATAGCTGACGAGCTTCAATACGTTGTGCACGGCTGCCTCCCGAATGGAAAGTGCAGGTGGAAAGTTTCTGGAATAGCGCTCTGCCGGGTAGGTATTAATCAATAGGAAGAGCGTTATGCGCATGCGCAGCGGCTTTGCGGTGCTCGGAACGAGGCAGGCTACCTCGACTTCTGCTGCACTGACGATTGCCTGAGTCAGGATTCGAATAGCCGAGAAAGGGCACTAATTATTAACGATACCAGGCGCTGTTATTTGAGTGCCGTGGTTCAAATTGGGAAATTGAATGATCTTGAGGTTAGTAGACTTCACATGGCTGTCAAGAAATTGAATAAAATTTTAACCAGTCGTAGTGGCAGTCACACAGAAGAAATTGAAATAATCGAGGCGAAGCAAATGATCAGCGTATCTCTATCGAGGGCGGAGGTGCATGGTATTCAGTCATGATCAACCGTAAGTGCTCGATGGCGTCATGATATTTGAGATCGGTATTTCGTCTCTTCTCATGATACTGGCTGAAAACTTCCAATCCAGATAGAGCCGATCGAGAAGATCAAGGGCGGCGCAGTTCAAGCTATGTGCTTCGCTGAACATCTGATTGTTACGTTCAAGCAGCAGCTTTAGACATACTTCGGCTTGACCGGAAATCCAAGACCGGGCTATTGCATCTCCTGACGATTTATACGACCTCCAAAATGGTCGATAGCGTCGATCGTGTGGTGCGATTTCGAAACTGTCCGAGTTGTGAGCCCGCCATCGACGTACCTGCCGGACACCCAATCATCCGCCAGATGCCGACGGGGACAAGCGAACCCCCCAAAGGAGTCGCGGCCCGGTGAACGTTCTGGGTTCGGCTTTGGTTTTGGCTCGGCCCATCAGATGTATAACTTCCTGCCGCGATGGAGAAAGTTGTCAACTAAAATTCTACGATAGCAACGCCACAAAATGGTTTTCGAATACATGAGCGCGCATCGTTGGTCCTTACTGGGTGCCGACAACTGTAAAAAGCCATGTTCAAACTTTTCGGACAACGCATAGTCGGCATAGTTAAGTAAACTTTGGTTGATCCAAAATCAGTTAATGTTTAATGCCACGGTTATTTTCGAAATTCACCAAGCTCCGCTATTTGTATGTGACCGATTTTCTGCGTAGCGCATAAGGGCCAATCGACAACAAAGAGGATCATGCCTCAGGGTTGACCGGGCAGGCCATGGACGAAGACATCGAGTGGTGGGAATCTATTAGAAAGCTGATCGATCATCGAATTATTTAATAATACATTTCAAAAAACGACTTAAAAAAAGACCCGCAAGCGGGCCTAAAAAGCAGTTCTATCAGTTACATGAAACTGTTTCACTTCTTACTCCTCAGATGCCACCAGTCGCGCACCTTTACGCGTGACCTGCTGCCCGACTTCAAAACTCGCATTGGGTGAGCGCACCGTACTAATCTCGCCTTGCGCGTTTTTCACTTCATAAGCGGTTTCAGACTTGCCAATGCCTGCTTGTACCGCACTGCCGGCGAAAAAACCGGCAGTTGCGCCGACTATCGCACCAATCGGGCCGCCTGCCGCGCCAACCATCATTCCGGTCAAGGCGCCGAAACCTCTGCCAGCGGTTGTGTCGGGGACTTCACGGATTATCTGGTCTGCCTGGCACAGCGGAGACAGCAGTGTACATAGGGTAAAACTGAGCGCGATTGAACGAGTCATGACATTGTCCCTTTGGGTTGGCGTTAAGTTCACTATTCAATACACAAAACGAGCCAATAATTTTTTCGATTAATATCAAATGCTTAAGTAAATACATAGTCATTATGACCTAATGCGACAAAGGTCATAATGACAAATAAATAGTCAATTTGACTTCCCGACTGATAGCTTGTGCGTGTGTGTGCGTACATGGCTGGACGATTGGTACCCGATGAGTGACTTTGACATGTGGGCGCAGTATCAATGCTAGGGATATTCCGACGCCTCCAGTGCTCAACTAACATTTGTAAGTTGCAATACCGGTAAAGGCCTCAGTTCCGATAACAGTCGGGCAGGCTGTCTGGGTTTTAGGGATTGAGCCTTTTCTGTCGCCAGCATTGAGCAGTCATGTTCATTTTCAATCGTGTAAAGGGCCGGAGCACATCTCCTTCGCCCGGCCGATAAGGGCGACGCCGCGTATTGTTAAGTGGACGCAATTGCCCTAAACGCCAGTGCGCCAACTGGTGCTCAATACCAATGAGATTTGGAAAATCGTCGAGTAGATTGGCAAGAATCGGCGCCTACATAAAAAGAGTACCTTCGGTCTTCCGTGTCGGCCTAGGCGAGACAAGTCGACGGTGTCGGGGGTGTAAGCGCCGTCAAAATCAAGGAAAAGGATGTGCGAATTCCTCTGCACCGAGGTTTCTCTCGTAAGTGGCCCTCACCGAATAGCTTGGGCTCGATGGGTCATATCGTGTTTTAGCGCTCACTTCGCCGTCTCCGACCTTCTCTGCGGGAGCGGAGTCATTACTCTAAACACATGAGATTGCGTATCAACGAAAAGCTTAGGGGTCGTGCTGGGTAATTGCACAGACTTGCCCACCCACCACCCCCTAACGACTCATGCGGCTTCGCAGATGATCGATAGAGTCGCCCGTGCAATGCGATTTCGCAAGCTGGGCGGGCGTACGGTGGCGAAGGGTTCGCGTATCGCCCTCAACTGGGCGTCCGCCAATCGGGACGAAGCGGTCTTTGGGGATCCCGATGAATTTCGCCTCGACCGCGATCCCGAGCTGAACCTGCTCTATGGTGCCGGCATTCATGTCTGCCCCGGTGCACCGCTTGCAAGACTGGAGCTACGGATCGTGATGGAAGAACTGCTTGCACACACCAACCGGATCACACTGGCGCCGGATAAGGAACCGGTGAACGCGATTTTCCCTGCCAGCGGGTTTTCTTCTCTACCCCTGCGGATTCAGAAACCTTCTTCCCAAGCGTTGGGAGCCTGCCTGACCCCCGAGATCCGATGATCCCGGGACTGGCCTTTTATGCCGGACGGCGTAGGTGGCGAGACAGACATGTGGGTCAGCATGATTGACGTCAGCTTAGAGCGGGTAGTGCGTCGGGTAATGCAGCTTCGCGACGCCGGTGTCGGTAGCGGCCTTGACTGACCTGCAATCGGTCAGTCGATCACTGCTTAGTTCTGGCTGAATTGAGCCCTGATCGGCCGTGAGTGTTATTTCAAACCAAGCCGCTTCGCCAGTCGGTGCAGGTTGGCCACGTCCATATCCAGCATTCGAGCACAGGCAGACCATTTCCTTGCGCAATTATTCAGCGTGTTTTCAATCAGCTGACGTTGGAAGTCATCCGTCGCATCCCGCAGACCCTGGTCAACGCCGAGGGAAGGAACATCTAGAGCAACAGGCGTCGTATCCATCTGCTCGGGTACCTGATTGAAATGCTGTGCTTCAAGCAGCAGCTCGTCACTTTGCTGGGTCGCACGAGCAATGATTGTCGCTCGATAAACAGCATGCTCCAGTTCGCGAACGTTTCCGGCCACGAGTACTGTTTGAGCAACGACAGACAGTTGGCAGCTAGAGCCACCCGTTTCAATCCCATGCGTTCCCGGCTCTGCTCGCAGAAAAAACCTGCTAGCAACGTGATGTCCTGCTCACGCTCACGCAGTGGTGGTACATGCACAGGGAATACGCTTAAACGGTGGAACAGGTCTGCACGGAACCGATTGTTCATCACCTCCTGCTTCAGATCACGATTGGTCGCGGCAAGCACCCGTACGTTGACCCGCAAGACGTTATCGTCACCGACCCGTTGCAGGTCGCCGTATTGCAGTACCCGCAACAGTTTCGCCTGCAGATTCAGTGACAGTTCACCGATTTCGTCGAGAAACAGCGTGCCGTTATCAGCCATTTCGAACTTGCCGGTGCGATGATGGATAGCGCCTGTAAACGCCCCTTTAACATGGCCGAACAACTCACTCTCAGCCACTGATTCCGGCAGCGCAGCGCAGTTCAGATAGACCACAGACTGGCCAGCGCGTGATGAACCTTCATGTATGGCCTTGGCGACCAGCTCCTTGCCGACTCCGGTTTCTCCAGTGATCAAGACGTTCAGGTCGGAACCTGCCACCATTTCGATCTCTCTTTTCAACTGTTGCATGACTTCGCTGAGCCCGACCATTTCGGTGCCGGGTTTGCCCGCCGGGATATTACTGACGGAGAGAGGAGTAATGCTCTGACTTTCCAGTTGCTCCACCAGCAATGCATTGGTCAAGGCCGCAGACGCGAGGGCTCCCACCAGTCGCAGCTCTTCGTCGCTGAAGTGATCAAACTGTGCCGGGTCCATGCCATCGATCGTCAGCGCACCAATCAGTGTCTGGTCCGCGAACAATGGCAATCCGATGCAGGCATGCACTTTGAGGTCCTGCCGGCTCGGTATCAGTCCGTCATAGGGATCAGGCAAATGACTCTCTGCCGGAAAGCGCACCACGTCACCGGCGCGAGCGATGGCTTCCAGTCGCGGATGTGCATCAAGGCTGAAGCGACGCCCCAGAACATCCGGTGCCAGGCCGTCAATCGCCAGCGGACGGAACTGTCGCTGTTCATAACGCAACAAGGCAGAGGCGTCGCAACCCAGCAATTGGCGCAAGGTATTGATCAGACGTTGAAAGCGGTCCTGATGGGAAATGCCACTTTGCAACTGAATAGCGATGCGTGCCAGGGATTCAACGGAGAGACTCATGTTTTGTCACTTTGACAATGAATTAGTCATAAAGACAGTAATCGGACAATGTCATATTGACAATTGTTGTTTTATTTATCGTTTATAATCAATGGCTTGTGATCTGGCACGAACATTGCCAACTTCGGTGTAGAACATCATTTCTATACCGAGGTAGGTCATGTCAATTCACGTCAAGAACAACATTCATTGGGTGGGGCAGCGCGATTGGGAAGTGCGGGACTTTCATGGCACAGAATACAAATGCCACAAAGGTAGCAGTTACAACAGCTACCTGATTCGTGAAGAAAAGACAGTACTCATTGATACGGTTGATCACAGGTTCAGCCGGGAGTTCATACAGAACCTGGCGATGGAAATCGACCTGAACACGCTGGACTATATCGTCATCAATCATGCCGAGGAGGACCATGCGGGGGCGCTGACAGAGTTGATGTCGCTGATCCCGTATACGCCGATCTATTGCACCGCCAATGGCGTGGACTCGATCAACGGTCATCACCATCATCCAGAGTGGAATTTCCACGTCGTACATACCGGCGACACTCTGGATGTCGGCAATGGCAAACAGTTGGTTTTCGTGGAAACCCCGATGCTGCATTGGCCGGACAGCATGATGACGTACATGACAGGCGATGCCGTACTGTTCAGTAACGACGCCTTTGGCCAACATTACTGCGACGAACACCTGTTTAATGATGAAGTGGATCAAAACGAACTGTTCGATCAGTGCCAACGCTACTACGCTAACATCCTCACGCCATTCAGTCGCCTGGTCATTCCTAAGATTACCGAGATCCTCGGTTTCAATCTGCCGGTCGATATGATTGCCACCGCTCATGGCGTGGTGTGGCGTGACAATCCGACGCAGATTGTGCACCGCTATCTGGAATGGGCGGCGGATTATCAAGAGGACCGCATCACACTGTTCTACGACACCATGTCGAACAACACCCGCATGATGGCCGATGCTATCGCACAAGGCATCCATGAAGTCGATCCGGGTGTGGCTGTGAAGATTTTCAACGTTGCGCGCCACGACAAGAATGAGATTCTGACCAACGTGTTCCGCTCAAAAGGTGTTCTGGTGGGCTCGTCCACCATGAACAACGTCATGATGCCGAAAGTCGCCGCGCTGCTGGAGGAAATAACCGGGATGCGTTTTCGTAACAAAAAGGCTTCGGCGTTTGGCAGTTACGGCTGGAATGGCGGGGCGGTAGACCGTATCCAGACGCGCTTGATGGACGCTGGTTTTGAAACCACATTGGCGCTCAAAGCCAAGTGGCGGCCAGACGGTGACTCGCTTGAGGTTTGCCGAGCTCATGGCCGCGAAATCGCTCGGCAATGGGCGCTGCATTCATCGACGCAAGCACAAGTCGCACGACCTGCAGCCACCGCCACTGCCCAGGCAGAACCCATCGCGGACAACGGCCCGCGCATGCAGTGCAGTGTCTGCCAATGGATTTACGACCCGGCGATCGGGGAGCCGATGCAGGATGTGCAGGCCGCTACGGCCTGGAGTGATGTGCCTGATTACTTCCTGTGCCCTGAATGTTCACTGGGTAAATCGGTATTCGATGAGCTTGCATCGGAGGCGAAATGAACAAGGAAATCGTCATTGTGGGCTCCGGTTTCGCGGCTCGTCAGGTGGTCAAGAACTTGCGCAGGCTCGATGCAGCGGTGCCCATTCGGTTGATCGCCGCAGACAGTTGCGATGAGTACAACAAACCCGACCTGAGTCACGTCATCAGTCTCAATCAGACCGCGGACGACATGACTCGTCAGTCTGCGGCGGAGTTTGCCGAGATGTATCGGTTAACCCTGAATGCGGGTTGCCAGCTGACTGCAATTGATCGCGAAAACAAGCGTATCAACGCCGGCAGTGAGGCATTCAGCTACGACAAACTGATTCTTGCCACGGGTGCGCAAGCCATCGTTCCGCCGATTCCCGGACGGGAGTGGATGGTGACTTTGAACAGTCAGCAAGAATACCGTCATGCACAACATGCTCTGAGAGCGGCAGAGCGCGTACTGATCCTGGGGGCCGGCTTGATTGGCAGTGAACTGGCAATGGACGTCAATCGTGCCGGAAAGCAAGTGGTACTGATGGATAAGTCCTGCAGCCTGCTGGCATCGTTGCTGCCTGTTGAGGTGAGTAGCCGCTTGCAGCATCGGTTATGCCAGATGGGTGTCGAAATGGTGTTCAACCAGGCTTTGGAATCCATTGAAAAAAGAGACGATAGCCTGTTGGCGACTTTGTCCAATGGCCGGCACATCTCCACCGATGTGATCATTGCCTCAATCGGATTGAAACCTGATACGACGTTAGCGGCGCAGGCGGGCTTACGGGTTGATCGTGGCATTGAAGTTGATGAACGCATGTGCACCTCTGACCCACACATATTTGCCGTTGGCGATTGCGCGCAAATCCAAGGCAAGCTGCTGCCGTTTCTACAACCCATTCAGTTAAGCGCCATGACCCTGGCGCGTAATGTGCTGGGTGGCGATGAGCAAGTGAAGTTCCCGGCGATGCTGGTGAAGATCAAGACCCCGGAAATGCCGCTGCACCTGGCCGGAGAAACCAGCCGGAAGGACTTGCAATGGCAAATCAGCCTTGAGTCACAGGGGCTGGTAGCCAAAGGGCTGGACATGGCAGGGAAGCTACGGGCGTTCGTCGTCAGTGAAGACCAAATGAAGCAGGCCTTTGCATTGCTGCGTCAACTCGCGTTGTAAATCAAACAGGCAGAGCTCAACCGGTTCGCCCAATCGAGTTGGCGATCGCCAGAAATCATGGACTTGATATTGATCAACGATGCAGACAATCAATTGGCGCGATCATTGGTGACTCCGCAATGACCTGGGTAAAGGCCGATCACGCCCAGGATGCCATCGCCGAGATTGAAATGGCCCAGGCTGACATCGCGCGCCTGCCGCTGTTTTCGACGCAATAGCTGAGGGGCTGCTGAGGCTTGACCAGATCGAGAAGGTAAATAATCAGGGCTTTAACGTTCAAGGCCCACGTTGAGGGCCCTGGTTATTTGGAGTTAAAAAGGGAGCGGCAGGGGGAAGGCCATGGCATTCAGATGGCTCAGGAAGAGAAATCCCGAAACCAATACCGCATTGATCGACCAGGCCACCGTGAGGAAACGAGCGATCTGACCGTAGAGGGGGTCACGGACATTATCCGCATTGCGCCATACAGCATTCAGCATGCAAGCGGTGTAGCCCACAAAACCCAGCAGCATCAGACCGAACAGGGAGGGGGCAACTTTGTTGAAGGCGACCAGGATCAGGCCAAACAGTACATTGCTGAGCACTACGCCGTAGAGCCAGAACACCACCCACAGCGCAGTGCTGCCCTGCGAGTTTAACCACTGCTGAAGCTTGCTCATCACATCTCCCTGGCCAGCTGGTGGCCCGATTTTCCTACAAGCCCGTACAGACTTCACCCGGGTGATGCCGACGTAGTGGACATCGTGCACGGTTTCAGTCTAGCGGGCTTTTCCGACATATCCCGACCGAGTACGGGTAGGTCGACAAACCTTGCTACCCTGATTCCGGATTCAGCGGGACGGGTTTATGGAGTAAACGATGGACAAGAAATCACAACCTGATTGGGATCCCAGGTCTGAAGCCGTGTTAAAGGATCAGACGACCGCCTACGACGACATGCGCCACCGTTGCCCGGTCGCATACAGTCAATATGGCTATACGTCCTTATTCAGGCATGAGGATGTGCTGCGCGTACTTAAGGATCATGAAACCTTCAGTAATGCCGTCTCGCGTTTCCCCTCGGTCCCCAATGGCATGGATCCGCCCGAGCATACGGTGTACCGGAGCCTCATCGAGCCTTATTTCAGCCCAGAGCGTATGGATGCCTTTGCCCCAGGGTGCCGTGATATAGCTGTTCGTCTGGTGCGGGCGTTGCCGGATGAAGGCCCTTGCGAACTGATAGGGGAATTTTCCCAGATCTTTGCGTTGCAGATCCAGTGTGCCTGGCTGGGCTGGCCGGCCGATCTTCATGAACCGCTGCGCCTGTGGACGCTGAAGAATCACTCGGCCACGCTGGCCAGAGACGACGCTGCCCTGCGTGCCGTGGCCCTCGAGTTTGACGGTTACATCAAGGATCTGCTGGACGTGCGCCGTACAGCCGGCGCTGCTGCGCCGAACGACATCACAACCATCTTGCTACGTGATCAGTCCTTGGGAAGGCCTCTGACAGACGACGAGATCGTCAGCATTTTACGTAACTGGACGGTCGGCGAACTCGGAACCATTTCCGCCTCAGTCGGCATTCTCGCGCATTATCTGGCCATCAACTCCGGGTGGCAGCAGCAATTGCGCGAACAACCCGCGCTGTTACCTGCCGCCATCGATGAAATACTGCGTATTCATGCACCGCTGATCATGAACCGTCGGGTGACTACGAAACAGGTCACGCTGGGCCAGCGCACGCTGGCGAAGGGTTCGCGTATCGCCCTCAATTGGGCGTCCGCCAATCGGGACGAAGCGGTCTTTGGGGATCCCGATGAATTGCGCCTCGACCGCGATCCCGAGCTGAACCTGCTCTATGGTGCCGGGATTCATGTCTGCCCCGGTGCACCGCTTGCAAGACTGGAGCTACGGATCGTGATGGAAGAACTGCTTGCACGCACCAACCGGATCACACTGGCGCCGGATAAGGAACCGGTGAACGCGTTTTTTCCTGCCAGCGGATTTTCTTCTCTACCCCTGCGGATTCAGAAACCTTCTTCCCAAGCGTTGGGAGCCTGTCTGACCCCCGAGATCCGATGATCCCGGGACTGGCCTTTTATGCTGGACGGCGTAGGTGGCGGGACAGACATGTGGGGCGGATGAAGCCCGCATCATGGAGTCAGAGCAAGTAGCCAATGCCCCGTGCGCATTGGTTGTCCTTCATTCCAGCGTGGAGGTGCAGCTGTCGGCGCTGATTGAAAACTGACCCATGGGCTGACGTGAGACTTCTCCGCCAGTTGGAGCCACACTCGAATGGCTCAGATGTCTCTGACTCGGAGCGCAGCCTTGTGCCCGACGAGCTTTCCCTTGTTCCAAGGCCGATGGCTGTCCAAGTTAAACACTATCGTGCCGGACATAATTAGCAGCGTTACGAAAGTGTTAATTGATTCAAGTTTGCTATTTTGACGATTTCTTAAGTTGCTGTGGTTTTTGCTGAATATTAAATGTCAGGTGTTGTGGTGATAGATCATTGATGTCGGCTGATAGATTTTCTAGTCGCCGCGATCAAAATCCATATAGCGGTAACTATTTAATCTGGGACGGACGGGAGCAACGCCGTTAGACGAAAAAGCTATAACTCATAGACTGGCCTGCTCATTTTGCATGCGAAGGTCGACTCTCTTATGCCCTTGATGCTTGACTCGGCGTGTTGGGGGGGGCGCGTTGCGTTGATGTTTAACTGGTGTGAAAACGCAAATAAATTAATACTGAACTATTACTGTTTTACAAGAATGAAACTTTTCGAATTCTGCGGGTTGAATCTGTTTGCTATGTTCGTGTGTAAGGAGGACTGTTGAGAGCATAAATCCAATAAAGAGGCGTCCGAGCTTAAATGTTTCCTTCTGGTCATTCAGTAGGGATCGAAAGCTCAGTGAACCCATGATTATTCCTGCGCGCACAAAATCCGGTTATCCGCACCCATTCAACTATGGGCAAATACTGATGCTGGTCATGCTGTTTTGTGCCTGCCTTGGATTGCAAGCGAAGGAATACGGCGGACTGGAGCAGCAGCGGATAGAAAAAACCTTTCCTGGCAGCGATAGCCTTTCAGAGCCTGACGGCGAGTTCAAGGTTCGCACCATCAGCACCGGAAAAACGTTGCTCGGTTATGTGTTCCAGAGTCAGGACGTGGTGGATATTCCCGCCTATTCGGGCAAACCGATCAACATGCAGGTCATCCTCGATACCCACGGTGTTATTCAAGATGCCTATGTGCTGGAACACCATGAGCCGATTCTGCTGATCGGCATTCCCGTGGAAAAGCTTCATGCCTTCGATGCCAAATACAAAGGGATCAAGGCCGACCGAAGGGTGGTCGTCGGTCACTCCAGTGATCCAGAGGCGGTGACCGTCGATGGGATCGCTGGAGCGACGGTGACCGTCATGGTGGTCAACGAGATCATCATGCGCGCTGCGCACAAGGTGGCCGTATCGCTCAAGCTGATTGAGGACAAGGGCGGCGCAAACCAAAAGCCCGCCACGGTGCGCCAGGACTTTTACGAACCCGCCACCTGGGAACAACTGACTGGCAACGGCGCCATCCGCCGCTTGAACCTGACCCGTGGCCAGGTCGACGCCGCCTTCAAGGGCACCGAAGCCGAAGGCGTCGACAACGCCGCCGCCGATCAGGTTGATGAGACCTTTATCGAGCTGTACACCGCTGATTTGAACCCGCCAGCCATCGGTCGCAATTTGCTGGGCGACAATCAGTATCGTTTCCTCATGCAGGACCTCAAGCCCGGCGAGCAGGCCATCGCGGTGCTGGGGCGCGGCCAGTATTCCTATAAAGGCTCGGGGTACGTGCGCGGCGGGATTTTCGATCGGGTGCAATTGCGCCAGTTCGGCAACGTCATCAGCTTTCGCGACATGGACCATCAGCGGCTCTCCGACGTGTTTGCCAAGGGCATGCCGGAATTCACTGAAATGTCGATTTTCATTGTGCGCGAACTGGCGAAGTTTGATCCGGGATCGCCCTGGTCCCTGGAGTTGCTGGTACGTCGCCAGACCGGCGCGGTCAACGGCGTGTTCAGTAGCTTCGAGTTGTCTTACCAACTGCCCGAGCAATACCTGTTGCGTCCACCGCCCAGCGCCGAAGAACTGGCCGCCATCGAGGTTGCCAACAGACCGACGTGGGTCAATATCTGGTACCAGAAAGCGTTTCAGATCGGGATCTTATGCACGGCCCTGGCTGTGTTGATGGTGATTTTGTTCCTGCAGGACACCTTCACCAAATACCCGCGCTTCCTCCATTGGCTGCGTCGCGTCTATTTGGTCTTCACCGTGGTGTTCATCGGCTGGTACGCCCTGGGGCAGATTTCAGTGGTCAATGTCCTGACCTTCGCCCATGCCTTGTTTGAAAACTTTCGCTGGGAACTGTTTCTCACTGACCCGATTGTGTTCATCCTCTGGACCTTTACCGCCGCCAGCATTCTGCTCTGGGGGCGAGGGGTGTTTTGTGGCTGGCTGTGCCCCTTCGGCGCCTTGCAGGAACTGATCAACGAAGCCTCGCGCAAACTCAAGGTGCCGCAATTTGAATTGCCGTTTGCGTTGCATGAACGCTTGTGGGCCGTGAAGTACATCATTCTGCTGGTGTTATTCGGCATCTCCCTGGAGTCGATGACCACCGCCGAGCAATTTGCCGAGGTCGAACCGTTCAAGACCGCCATCACCCTCAAGTTCGATCGCCAGTGGTGGTTCGTGGCCTACGCGGTGGCGCTGCTGGTAATCAACATCTTTACCCGTAAAGTCTATTGCCGCTACGTCTGTCCGTTGGGCGCGGCGCTGGCGATCCCCAGCAAGCTGCGGCTGTTCGACTGGCTCAAACGCCGCAAGGAATGCGGCACGCCCTGCCAGCTGTGCGCCAAGGAATGCGAGATCCAGGCGATTCACCCGGATGGCCACATCAACGCCAACGAGTGCCATTACTGCCTCGATTGCCAGATGACCTATCACAACGAAAACAAATGCCCGCCACTGATACTCAAGAACAAGCGCAAGACACGGGACAAACCAGCCCCCGTGCCAGCGCACGCCGACTTGATTCCAGTGGTGCAAGTGTTCGAACCCTGACCCGCCCTTGCAGCACGCGAGGGATCAAGGATTGACCGAGCTTATTTTTATCTGCCTCCGATGGAGCAAAACCCATGAGCGATAACAAGTCGAAAAAAGATCATGAAACGGTGAAGGGCACAGGCCTTAACCGACGCGGTTTCCTCGGCGTCTCAGCCCTGACCGGCGTTGCGCTGGCGGGTGGTACGGCCTTGGGTAGCGCGGTATTCAGCCGCGAGTCCTGGGCCGCGGCGGCCAAGGACGCGCAGTCGAAAATTCATGTGGGGCCGGGCGAGCTGGATCAGTACTACGGTTTCTGGAGCGGCGGCCATCAGGGTGAAGTGCGGATCATGGGCGTTCCATCCATGCGTGAGTTGTTGCGCATCCCGGTGTTCAACGTTGATTCCGCTACCGGCTGGGGCCTGACCAACGAAAGCAAACGGGTCATGGGCGACAGCGCCCACTTCCAGAATGGCGACTGCCACCACCCGCATTTGTCCATGACAGATGGCAAGTACGACGGCAAGTACCTGTTCATCAATGACAAGGCCAACAGCCGCGTTGCGCGTATCCGTCTGGACATCATGAAGTGCGACAAGATGCTCACCGTGCCCAACGTGCAGACCATTCACGGGTTGCGTCTGCAGAAAATGCCGCACACCAAGTACGTGTTCGCCAATTCCGAGTTCGTCATTCCGCACCCCAATGACGGCAGCACCTTCGACCTGCAGGACAAGAACAGCTACACGATGTTTAACGTCATTGATGCCGAAAAAATGGAGATGGCCTTCCAGGTGATCGTCGAGGGCAACCTCGATAACACCGACGCCGATTACACCGGCAAGTACGCGGCCTCGACCTGCTACAACTCGGAGAAGGCCTACGACCTGGGCGGCATGATGCGCAACGAGCGCGACTGGGTGGTGGTGTTCAACATCCCGCGCATCGAAGCGGCGATCAAGGCCGGCAAGTTCATCACCCTGGGTGACGCCAAGTCACCGGTGGTCGATGGTCGCAAAACCGAGGGCAAGGACAGCGAGTTCACGCGCTATATCCCGGTGCCGAAGAACCCCCACGGGATCAATATGACCCCCGATGGCAAGTACTTCATCGCCGCCGGCAAACTCTCGCCGACCTGCACGATCATCGCCACCGCCAAGCTGGATGATCTGTTCGACGACAAATTCAAGGACCCGCGCGACGTGGTGGTCGGTGAGCCGGAGTTGGGTCTTGGCCCGCTTCACACCACCTACGACGGTCGCGGCAATGCCTACACCACGCTGTTTATCGACAGCCAGGTGGTGAAGTGGAACGTCGATGAGGCCGTTCGCGCGTACACCGGCGAGAAGGTCAACTGCATCAAGCAGAAACTCGACGTGCAGTATCAGCCGGGCCACAACCATGCCTCGCTGACCGAGACCAGTGAGGCCGACGGCCAGTGGCTGGTGGTGCTCAGCAAGTTTTCCAAGGACCGCTTCCTGTCGACCGGTCCGCTGCACCCGGAGAACGACCAGTTGATCGATATTTCCGGCGACGAGATGAAACTGGTGCACGACGGCCCGGCCTTCGCCGAACCCCACGATTGCGTCATGGCCCGTCGCGACCAGATCCGGACCAAAAAGATCTGGGACCGCGACGACCCGTTTTTCGCCGAGACCGTGGCGGTCGCCGCCAAGGACGGGATCAAACTGGAGACCGACAACAAGGTCATCCATGACGGCAACAAGGTGCGCGTCTACATGACCTCGATGGCCCCGGTCTACGGTGTCACCGAGTTCACCGTCAAGCAGGGTGACGAGGTCACGGTGACCATCACCAACATCGATAAGGTGGAGGACGTGAGCCACGGTTTTGTCATGACCAACCACGGTGTGAGCATGGAGATCAGTCCGCAGCAGACCTCATCGATCACCTTCGTCGCCGACAAGCCGGGGTTGCATTGGTATTACTGCAGCTGGTTCTGCCATGCGCTGCACATGGAAATGGTCGGCCGAATGCTCGTCGAGAAGGCTTGAGCGGCTGGGCACATCGGGGCCGCGAAAAAGGTAAACGCAGTGTGCAGATCCCTGGCAGATGACTCACTACACGGCATGGCACTTTTGGTGTTGGTGTTGCTATCGGTATTCGCCCAGGCGTCGCCACGGCCCATCACCGAGCTGCCCCTGCAACCCGATGGCGATCACCACTGGACGTTGCCGGCCGGAGAGTACCCAGGGCAGTTCAGTGTCGATCAGCCGATGCAGATCGATTGCGAAAAAGGTGCGGTCATCAATGCCCAACGGCAGGGCAACGCGCTGTTCATCAGCGCCCCCGACGTGCGGATCGAGGGGTGCACATTGCTCGACTGGGGGCGCGACATGACGGCGATGAACGCGGCAATTTTCATTGGTCCCAAAGCGCAGGGCGCGGTGATACGCGGTAACCGCATGAAAGGGCCAGGCTTCGGCATCTGGGTGGACAGCACTCACGATGTCAGCTTGATCAACAATGATATCGAAGGCGACCCGAGCATTCGCTCCCAGGATCGCGGCAACGGGATTCATCTGTATGCCGTGCACGGCGCCAAGGTGATCGGTAATCACGTGCGGTTGACCCGCGACGGGATCTATATCGACACGTCGAACGGCAACCTGCTGCAGGGCAATACCCTGGAGGACCTGCGCTACGGCGTGCATTACATGTACGCCAACGACAACCAGTTGCTCGGCAACACCACCCGCCGCACACGCACCGGCTATGCCTTGATGCAGAGCCGCAAACTGACGGTGATTGGCAACCGGTCCGAGCAGGACGAGAGCTACGGCATCCTGATGAACTACATCACCTATTCCGAGTTGCGCGACAACTTCGTCAGCGACGTGCGCAGCGGTTCCGCCGATGGCGGCATGGTCAGCGGTGCCGAGGGCAAGGCGCTGTTCATCTACAACTCGCTGTTCAATGTCATCGAACACAACCATTTCGAACGCAGCGCGGTGGGGATTCACCTCACTGCGGGCTCCGAAGACAACCGGATCGCCGACAACGCCTTCGTCGACAATCAGCAGCAGGTCAAATACGTCGCCACCCGCTTGCAGGAATGGTCGGTGGATGGCCGGGGCAATTACTGGAGCGATTACCTGGGCTGGGACCGCAATAACGATGCGGTGGGCGATGTGATCTACGAGCCCAATGACAACGTCGACCGTCTGCTGTGGTTGTATCCGCAGGTTCGTCTGTTGATGAATAGCCCGAGCATTCAATTACTGCGTTGGGTTCAGAGCAGTTTTCCCGTGACGAAATCGCCGGGGGTCAAAGACAGTTTCCCGTTGATGAACCTTCCGACGATGCCTCAAACACAGCGGCCGACCTTATGAACGTCGTCGAGATCGAAGGCGTAAGCCAGCGTTACGGCAGCATGACCGTGTTGCGCGATTTGACCCTGAGTCTGGGTGAAGGCGAGGTGCTGGGCTTGTTTGGCCACAATGGTGCGGGCAAGACCACGGTGATGAAATTGATCCTTGGTCTGCTCAAGGCCAGCGCCGGTCAGGTGCACGTCCTCGGTTGCCGACCGGCACAAGCCGACGTGCGTCGCCAACTGGGTTACTTGCCGGAAAACGTGACGTTCTACCCGCAACTCAGTGGCCGCGAAACCCTGCGGTATTTCGCTCGCCTCAAAGGCGCAGCCCTGACGCAAGTGGACGACTTGCTCGAGCAGGTCGGCCTTACGGGGGCCGCAGACCGACGGGTGAAAACCTATTCCAAGGGCATGCGCCAGCGGCTGGGCCTGGCTCAGGCAGTGCTCGGCGAGCCGCGTCTGTTGCTGTTGGACGAGCCCACGGTGGGGCTGGACCCGATCGCCACCCAGGATCTTTATCTGTTGATCGACCGTCTGCGCCAACAGGGCGCGAGCATCATCCTTTGCTCCCATGTGTTGGCAGGCGTCGAGGCGCATATCAACCGTGCGGCAATCCTGGCCAATGGCTGCTTACAGGCGATCGGGAGTCTGTCCAGCCTGCGCGAAGACGCCGACTTGCCGGCGCGGATCCGTGCCAGTGGTCTTTCCCGGCGCGAGCAGTGGTTGCAGCGCTGGAATGCCGCCGGGCACACCGCCACGGCCATCGGCGGCAACGGCGTCGAGGTAATGGCTGTCAACGGCCATAAAGTCGATCTGTTACGCCAGTTGTTCCACGAGGATCAGCCCCAGGACATCGAGATACTGCAGCCATCCCTCGAGGACCTCTACGGTTATTACATGAATCGTGCGACTACCGGCACAGAAGGCCCTCATCCATGAAACAGATTTGGAGTATCGCCGGCAAAGAGTTCAGCGACGGGCTGCGCAATCGCTGGCTTCTGGCAATCAGTCTGTTGTTCGCCATTCTGGCGGTGGGTATCGCCTGGCTCGGCGCGGCGGCATCCGGGCAAGTAGGCTTCACGTCGATTCCGGCAACCATCGCCAGCTTGGCCAGCCTGGCGACGTTCCTGATGCCGCTGATCGCGCTGTTGCTGGCCTACGATGCCATCGTCGGCGAGGACGAGGGCGGCACGCTGATGCTGTTGCTGACCTATCCGCTGGGCCGTGGACAAATTCTGTTGGGCAAGTTTGTCGGTCACGGCCTGATCCTGGCTTTGGCCACGTTGATCGGATTTGGCTGTGCCGCCGTGGCCATCGCCCTGTTGGTCGATGATGTCGAGTTAGGGCTGTTGCTCTGGGCGTTCGGCCGTTTCATGGTGTCGTCCACACTGCTGGGCTGGGTGTTCCTGGCGCTGGCTTACGTGTTGAGCAGCAAGGCCAGTGAAAAATCCAGTGCCGCCGGAATGGCGTTGGGCGTGTGGTTCCTTTTTGTATTGGTGTTCGATCTGGCGCTGCTGGCGTTGCTGGTGCTCAGTAAAGGCAGCTTCAACCCGGACCTGTTGCCGTGGTTACTGCTGCTCAACCCGACCGACATTTATCGCCTGATCAATCTCTCCGGTTTCGAAGGCAGCGGCAATGCTGTCGGCCTAATGGCATTGAGCAGCGATTTACCGGTACCGGCTTCGTTGCTCTGGCTCTGTCTGCTGATCTGGGTTGGGGGTTTCGTTGCTGCTGGCCTACTGGATGTTTCGCCGTCGGCTGTCTTGATTTTTTACACTCGGGAACAATGAGATGAACACTCTGTACCTGGCCTGGCTCCGCGCCCTGGTCGTCATCCTTACCTGTTTGGGATTGGCGGCGTGCAACGATCGCGCAGAGGAAAAGCAAACCCTTGGGCCCGTGGCCTTCCATCAGAGTGACGAGTGTCATGTCTGCGGGATGGTCATCGCCGACTTTCCGGGGCCCAAGGGCGAGGTCGTGGAAAAAGGCACGGTCAAGAAATTCTGCTCCACTGCGGAAATGCTCGGATGGTGGCTTCAACCGGAGAATCACCACACTGAGGCGAAATTGTATGTGCACGACATGGGGAAAAGTGCCTGGGAGAAACCCGACGACCATTTTCTGATTGATGCAACCAAAGCCTACTACGTCGTGGGTACTGGGCTTAAAGGTTCCATGGGTGTGGTCCTGGCGTCATTTTCCGAAGAAGCGACCGCACGCAAACTGGCCAGCGAGCAGGGCGGCAAGGTGTTGCGCTTTGAGGAGATCGATCTGAGTCTTTTGCAGCAAACCCCGACGATGTAGTCGAGTGGCCCGTTTCGCAGAAGAGAGCGGGCTCGCTTCTGCGGTTTGGGTGTTTTTTCTCGGGCAATCCTACTTCAGCGTCAGGATCCAGTCGGCCAAGGTCTTGGCTTCTTCATCGGTCACCTGGTTGGCCGGCATTGCGATCGGCCCCCATTTGCCTGTACTGCCTTCTTTGATGCTCTTGACCAGAGTTGCCGATGCGTCGGCCTGGCCGGCATATTTGGCCGCCACTTCCTTATAGCCTGGCCCGACCATTTTGGCGTCGATCATATGGCAGCCAACGCAGGGTTTACTCTTGAAGAGCGCCTCGCCATCAAGGGCCTGAGCTGACTGCAGAGTCAGCGCGGCACCCAGGGCCAGCAATGGAACAAGAATACTTTTCATCAGTGTCTCCTCAGACAATGAAGCAGATTCGAGTCGACCTGCTCCCGGATTATCCAACAGGCATCGTGTTGAATATTATGAAGTTTATATTTATGGTCAGGCAAGCTTGTTTCTGCATCGGCGAATTATTATTGATACGCCAACCGCTTGTGTGAAAGGTAGCCTTGCCACTCTCATTAGATGCTTAGTTTTTTGTAAATGTTCATTTTATTAGGTGTATTTATAGGGTGGTAGGCCATTATCTAGATTTAATCGCCGCTTGCTCTTTGTTGGCTGAGTCGCATTCAGGAATTATTGCTTCGTTACGCTAGATTGCTTGACGTTGAATTTTATGGTTTGAATCGACAATATTGGGCGTATGAAGATTAGATGGTTGTAATTAATTAGTTTGAAGATCATTGTTCGCTGACTGACTTTTATTTGTTTTAGCATTAAAGTTTTTTCAGAAGATACGGTCGCCGACGCTTGCCTACCGCCCCTGGTAAAATGAGGTCGCACAACGCCCCATGGTAACTCGAACTAAAGAGCGAGCGCAGATAGCCTTCCTCGATGGGTCCGCTTTTGGCTGCTCTCTGCCTGTCACGACCGTCTGCTTTTGGCCGTTTACTGCCCGTCGTGGAAGGCAGAAATCGACCCAGAACTGATGGTCGAATTCATCATTCTGGAGCTTGCAGTCATTGATCAGGCGCTATTGATATCTGTTGTTGACGTTCATTCGGTCAATTGACGCGTGCATGGATATGCACATATAGTCATCCGCATGACAAACCGAACCTCTACGCGTTCCCGTGCAATTGATGCTGCCATCGACTCTCTCGATGGAGCCTTCTTCAAAGCTCTGTGCGAGCCGTCGCGGGTAGCTGTGCTCAAGCGAGTCATGCAACTGGGGCGAGCAGATATCGGTGAGATTGCCGAAGGGCTACCTCAAGAGCGTTCAGTGGTGTCCCGTCATCTGCAAGTCCTATTAGAGGCCGGCATCGTCCGCGCTACCAAGGTCAGCAGGCAGATGTTCTACGAGGTGGATGGACCGGCAGTGGTGACACGACTCGAAGCCATGCTTCAGCACATGAAGAGTCTGGCTCCGTTTTGCTGCCCTGGTGTATCTGAGTAGTTTTTTATCATTCCAATATATGCATGAGTGCGCATACATGAACATAATTAATGAGCCCACGGATGTCATCGTTATTGGTGCGGGCCAAGCTGGGCTCGCGTGCGGTTGGCATCTGCGGCAGCAGAATCTCAGTTTTCTCATACTGGATGCTGAGAGCCAGCCAGGTGGAAACTGGCGCAACTACTACGACAGCCTAAGGCTTTTTTCCCCTGCTGCTTACTCATCGTTACCTGGGATGCCCTTTCCAGCTGAAGCCAAGCACTATCCGCTACGCGATGAAGTCGTACGTTATTTGGAGCAGTACGCGGACGCTTTCCAGCTACCCATTCGGCAGAACATACGCGTCCAGAGAGTGCGTAGGGAGGATGGACTCTTTTTGCTTCAGGCATCTGATGGTCAGCGTTTCTGCTCAAAAGCATTGATCGTTTGCACTGGCGGATTCAATCAGCCGTTCATCCCTGACATTCAGGGGCTGGGGAGTTTTCGCGGGCAACGTTTACACAGTGCTGATTACCGAAATGTCGACCGCTTGAGTGATCAACGAGTAGTGGTCATAGGTGCGGCCAACTCAGCTGTACAAATTGCCCATGAGTTGGCTCAAGTCAGCAGCGTCGTATTGGCGACAAGGGAATCGATTCGGTTTTTTCCGCAAAAGATCCTCGGTGTGGACTTTCATGCTTGGCTCAAGTGGACAGGGATGGAGAAGACTCGTTGGCTGAATGACCAAAGTACCCCTGTGCTGGATGATGGCACCTATCGTCGAGCGATCAAGCGGGGACTTTTTGAGCGCAAGCCAATGTTCACGGAGATAACGTCAACGGGCGTGATCTGGGCTGATGGGCAGCACACTGACGTAGACAGTTTGGTTTTCGCGACCGGGTTTCGTCCGGACCTTGGTTTTTTGGCAGGTCTGCATGTGGCGGGCAATGAAAGCCTGACCCAACGCAAGGGGAAGGCGGAGCACGTGCCGGGTTTGTATTTTGTGGGATTACCGAAGCAGCGCAACTTTGCTTCGGCAACCCTTAGAGGCGTTGGACCGGATGCTTCTCACATCATCCCTGGCTTGATGCGCTTCATTCACAATGCATCGTATCCAGTGTTCGCTTGATGCTGGGTATCGACTTTTTTCTGCTCAACACGGCGTCTACCGGAAAATCATAATTATCTGCGTTTTTGCGTAATTGGCAGACGCCAAGTGGCGATGAAGCACAGCAACAGAAACCCGCACATCACGCTAAGCAGTACCGATGCTCCGAAGCTGTCCAGAACGTAAGCGGCGGCGATCGGACCGCAGGCTTGGGCGACCAGGACGGGTCTTGCGAGCAGTCCCATTCGTGCGCCATATCCTTGAGGCCCGAACAGCGCCAAGGGGAGGGTGCCGCGAGCGATGGTGAGGATGCCGTTACCGGCGCCGTAAAGTGCTATCGCTACAAAGGCGAGCCAGGGCAGGCCTGAAATCAGCAGTCCAAGCCCGATCAAACAAAGCAACACACCGGCTCGTGCGGACCAGGTTGGATGGAGGTTCCTACCTATGGAAAACTCCGCCACCCGTGCCAGGACTTGCGAAGGACCAATCACCATGCCGATGGCCAAGGCAACGGCAGTCGCGATTCCCAATTGCTTGAGGACATTGAGTAGGTGTACTGAGATACCTGATACGACCAACGCCAGAACCGTCAGCATGGCGGCAATCAACAAGAACAATTGGTTGGTGGCCCTAGGGCGAAGCTCGGATGCATTGGGTGATACTACTGTTACGGGATGGGGCGGTTGTTTTGTGCTTCCAGGAATCAACAGCGCATGAATGGGCAATCCGATTAGCAGATGAGTTGCGGCGATGGTAAAGCAGGCGTTTCTCCAGCCGATCCAACTCTCCAGTCCCGCTATCACCGGCCAACCTATGGTGCTGGCGAAGCCACCCAACAAGGTCAGCCCGGTGATTGACGTTCGAGCCTCCTCCCCGAAAAGTCGTCCCAGGGTTGAGAACGCCGCGTCGTATAAGCCTGCCGCCATGGCAACGCCGATCAGGGTCCAGGCGACATAGTAGGTGGCAACGTTTTCCGCGAGCCCCATCAATAGCATCCCGAGAGCCAGCAGCAGTGAACTGGCGGCTAGGACCGAACGCCCACCATGGCGATCAATCTGACGACCAACGGCCGGCGAGGACGCTCCCGCTATCAGCAGCCCCCAAGACAGGCCACCCACCACATTGGTGATGGACCATCCCGTCTCTTTGGCTATCGGAGACGCAAGCACTGCGGGCAAGTAGTAGGTCGAACCCCAGGCGAGAATTTGAGTAAAACCCATCACCCATACAAGTCTGGAGCGATTGATCGGGGGATGGGTCTGTTCTGGAAGTGTCATGACCGACGTGCTCATTTTTTTGTTGTCAGTAACAACAAGCTATCGCCTTCCTTTGGTTATCGTCAACCGAGAGATCGGTGTTGACGCTTTCGGGATACCAGGATTATTGTTGCAGCTAACAACTAATTTGTGACGGTTATGACGAAGCGTAAAAACGATCAGCTGACTCAGGATTCCGAGGACCTATACGAAGCGTTGAATCAGTTGGTTCGCGTCCATCAGTTCCGTGATCGTGATCGGATTTGCTGTTACGACGTATCGGTCACCCAATGCTATGCCGTCGAGACGCTGGTCAAAAGGGGCGCGCTGCGCCTTCAGGTTTTGGCCGAAGAAATGTTCTTGGACAAGAGCACGGCGAGTCGAGTGATCGATACCCTGGAACGCAAGGGGTATGTGTCACGTGTTGAGGATGATGAAGATCGGCGTGCAGTACGAATCCAGGCAACGGATGCTGGGCGTGAGCTATACGAGAAAATCAGAGCTGACCTGATTGCAGAGGAGCGAGCGATGATCGAGAACCTGTCAGCTGAAGCCAGGCAGGGAGCGCTGAGTTTGCTCAGGCAGATCACGCGGGCCACGGAGATTCGCTGCGGGCTCGTGAATGAGTGCTGCCCAGCCGTGAAGAGCAAGGAATGAAAGAGAAGAACTTCCCTTTTTTTGCCAATAATGTTGTTACTACCAACGTAATGGGGCTCCAACAATGCGAGTTCGTTTAGCTGAAACTGAAGACACTGTTTCAATAGCCGCCATCTACAACCAGGGGATCGAGGAGCGTAGCTCTACGTTTGAAACGACTCCTCGAAGCCCGGCAGACATGCTTGATCGCATCAAATCAATGGAGCGCTATCCAGTGTTGGTCATGGTCGATGAGACGGATCAGGTTGTTGGATGGGCAGGACTCAGTAGTTATCGCGCTCGTGCCTGTTACGACGGCATTGCGGATTTTTCCATTTACCTAGATCGCAGTGTTCGCGGCCAGGGGCTAGGCAAACAGTTACTTCAGGCACTGCTGAAAGAAGCCGAAGCTCGCGGATTCTGGAAAGTCCTTTCACGCATTTTTACCTTCAATCACTCCAGCCTCGCATTGTGCGAAGCCTGCGGTTTCCGCCAAGTGGGGGTATATGAAAAACACGCCTGCCTAGAAGGACGTTGGCTCGACTGCGCGATTGTCGAGCGCCTGTTCGCGAACAATCAGCCAACCTGAAGGAGTCGATCATGGATAACACTCACCTTCCCGTCGCCATAATCGGTGCAGGCCCAGTGGGCCTCGCCACAGCCGCTCACCTGCTGGCCAGAGGTATCACTCCGCTGATCCTGGAAGCTGGTCCGGAGGCTGGGGCCAGCATTGAAGAATGGGCGCATGTGAAGATGTTCTCTCCGTGGCAGTTCAATGTGGACAAGGAGGCGGCCAATCTTCTGCTGGCCGATGGTTGGACTCCACCACCGGAGAGCGAGTATCCAACGGGTCGTGAACTGCTGGACCGGTTTGTTCGACCTTTCGCCGACCTCGAACAGATCAAGCGTCACTTGCAGTTCAATACCCGTGTTCTGGCAGCCACTCGCGTCGGTCAGGATGTGATGAAGACCCAGGGCAGATCGGCAGCTCCTTTTTTACTGCGTGTCGCAGGGCCGGCGGGTGAACAGGATGTGCTTGCCAGTGCTGTCATTGATGCCTCGGGCACCTACCTGACACCAAACTGGATGGGCGCCCATGGCATCCCTGCATTGGGCGAGATCGAGCATGCAGCGCACATTGCGTACGGCATTCCGGAGGTGCTGGGTCGTGCGCGGAATCGCTATGCCAACAAAAGAGTGCTGGTGGTGGGTGGTGGTCACTCCGCGTTTAACGCCCTACAGGATCTGGTGCGTCTGATTCAGGAGGCACCGCAAACCAAAGTGCTATGGGCGATCCGGGGTAATTCTCTTGAGCGCATTCTGGGTGGTGGTGCGAATGATCAATTGGAAGAGCGCGGAAAGCTCGGCCTGAAGATTCGCCAATTGCTGAATGACGGCGTGATCGAGCTGTTCAAAAACGTCGCTATTGATCAGGTTGTAGGCAATGGCCAAGGGTTGGTTGTGAAGGCGGGAGACCAGATACTTCCACCTGTGGACCAAATCATTGTGGCGACCGGATTCCGACCTGACATGAGCCTGCTCGCCGAGTTGCGTATCGCACTTGATCCCGCAACTCAAAGCGCAGTGTTGCTCGCTCCAATGATCGATCCCAACGAGCACAGCTGCGGTACGGTCAGACCTCATGGCGCGATAGAACTTGCCCATCCTGAGGAAGGTTTGTTCATTGTTGGGATGAAGAGCTATGGTCGGGCGCCTACGTTCTTGTTGATGACTGGGTATGAGCAAGTTCGCTCTGTCGTCGCGGCGCTGGCGGGTGATTGGGATGCGGCCAAAAGGGTTGAGCTGATCCTCCCGGAAACGGGCATTTGCAACTCGGATTTCGATGAAGTCGATGATCGCTTGAAGGATTCGGCAAGTCAGACGTCTTGTTGTGGCACCGGAGAGACAATCCTTGAGGCCGCGCCTCGTACCTCGCCGGGTTGTTGCAAAGCCTAGTGCGCAGCAACCGAACCCGCCCTCGATGACCGGGGCGGGTTAGGGGCGACCTTCTTATTTTCTTTTGCACGTCCAGGTAGTCCTTGAACCAAGGAGCGACCTATTTCTGGGTGAGTAACAGATTCATTACAGAAACCATATATACACCGCCGCAGATATTTGAAGAGACACGGAAGGCTGGCTAGCGCCTTAATACACAGCTTTCATTGAAGGTGCTCGGCGGAGTCCAATCGTTTTGATGGATTAATGGGTCGTTGACTCTTTACCTTGCATGCGGAAAAACATATATTCGTTAAACCGCATATGAGCTGAGGCTTCACAATGACCAGCAAAGCCCGTGTCCTGTTCGTCTGTACTGCCAACGCTGCACGCTCCCAGTTGGCCCAAGCGTTGCTGAGGCATACCGATTCGGAGCATTTCGAGGCGTTCAGCGCCGGCACAACTCCAACTCAGGTAGATCCGCGCACCTTCGAGGCGCTTTCACACATCGGTGTGAGCACCGAAGGATTACGTAGCAAGTCGATAGACGAATTCCGTGGTGAGCGTTTCGATTACGTCATCACCTTGTGTGATAAAGCCGCAGCGGAATGCCTGTCTTTACCTGGAGCGGGTGAGGCATTGGCCTGGAGTTTTGAAGACCCGGTCACCAGCACCAAACCCGATGCCTTCCGTCACACCCTTCACGAAATTCATGAGCGCATCAAGATGTTCGTCTTGGTCAAAAACAAACACTGAGAAAACGATATGGCTGACCATCTGACACCGACCACTGTTTTCAAATGCCTTGCTGACGACACTCGGGTCCGCACGATGATGCTCATCACCCGTGAAGGAGAGCTTTGTGTTTGCGAGCTGACCTGCGCGTTGAACGAGAGTCAGCCGAAAATCTCCAGGCACCTGGCGCAACTGCGTACTTGCGGCCTGTTGTCGGACCGTCGGCAAGGCCAATGGGTGTATTACCGACTGCACCCGAATCTCCCTGATTGGGTTCATCAAGTGCTGACCACCGTGCTGGAAAGCAACAAGCACTGGTTGAGCCCTGATGCCAAACGCCTTGATGAAATGGGTGACCGTCCTGAACGGGCAGCCGTGTGCTGTGAAAGCAAAATCGCCTGATTCCGCCTTCGACTACGAGATCGCTCGATGAAAATCCTGTTCCTCTGCACTGCCAATAGCTGTCGCAGCATCCTTTGTGAGGCGGTTTTCAATCACTTGGCACCGGAAGGCATGAAAGCCTACAGCGCGGGCAGTCAACCCAAAGGCGAAGTGCATCCGCTGAGTCTCAAAACTTTGGAAAACGCTGGTATGTCGACGCTCGGGCTGTTCAGTAAGTCCAGCGATGTCCATGTGAATTTGGCACCTGATTTCGTCATCACGGTGTGCGACAAGGCAGCTGGTGAAGCCTGCCCGGTATTTTTTGGACCCGCCACCAAAGCCCACTGGGGGCTGGCTGACCCTTCGGAATACCAGGGGACTCAAGAAGAGATCGAGGCGGCTTTTGAAGCCACCTTGGAGCAGATCAAAACCCGTATTGAAGCTTTCTTGGCTTTACCGCTTGCCCAACTGAGTGCCGAACAGCTCAAGGCAGAGCTGGCCCTGATTGGCACGCTGTAACCACAGGAGCAATGACCATGAGTAAAAGCCGCCTTTCCTTCCTGGACCGATACCTGACCCTGTGGATTTTTCTCGCCATGGCCTTGGGCATCGGTTTGGGGAGCCTGTTCGAAGGCTGGCCGCAGTGGCTCAACAGTCTTTCTGTGGGCACAACCAACGTCCCCATCGCTATAGGCTTAATCGTGATGATGTATCCGCCTCTGGCCAAGGTTCGTTATGAGGAACTGCCGGAAGTCTTCAAGGACAAGCGCATCCTCGTTTTGTCTTTGGTCCAGAACTGGGTCATCGGCCCGGTGCTGATGTTCGCACTGGCGATCATTTTCTTGCGGGACCAGCCGGAATACATGACTGGCCTGATCCTGATCGGCTTGGCTCGCTGCATCGCGATGGTGCTGGTCTGGAATCAGATCGCAGGTGGCAACAATCAGTACGTCGCCGGATTGGTGGCGTTCAACAGCATCTTCCAGATCCTGTTTTTCAGTGTGTATGCCTGGGTCTTCCTTGGTCTGCTGCCGCCGCTGTTTGGATTGGAAGGCAGTGTGATTGAGACCAGCTTTGTCAGCATTGCCGAGTCCGTCCTGATCTACCTGGGTGTGCCGTTCCTGGCAGGCTTCCTGACTCGCAAGATCCTCATTGCCCGTAAAGGTGAAGCTTGGTTTCAGGAGCGCTTCATTCCAAAGATCAGCCCGCTGACACTGGTGGCACTGTTGTTGACCATCGTGGCCATGTTCAGCCTCAAGGGTGATGTGGTGCTGCAATTGCCGCTGGATGTATTGCGTATCGCGATCCCTCTGACGATCTACTTCGTGGTGATGTTTTTCATCAGTTTCTGGATGGGCAAGCTGCTCAAGGCTGACTACCCGCGCACCACCGCATTGGCTTTCACAGCCGCAAGCAACAACTTCGAACTGGCGATTGCCGTGGCCATTGCCACCTTTGGCCTGGCTTCCCCGGTCGCCTTTGCCACGGTGATTGGTCCGCTGGTGGAAGTACCGGTACTGATTTCCCTGGTCGGTGTGGCCCTTTGGCTGAAACGCCGCTGGTTCGATGAATCCAAGAGCGCCATTGCGCAGGACAAAGACTATGTTTGATGACCACATCCCCCAACTCGATACCGAACTGGTCGATCTCCCATCGACTGACAAGCTGGGCATCGAGAAGACCTCTATCCATAAGCCACGCATTTTGCTGCTGTACGGATCGACCCGTGTGAGGTCCTTCAGTCGCCTGCTGGTCGAGGAGGCCGCTCGATTGCTGGAGCACTTCGGCGCCGAGGCGCGGGTTTTCAATCCGTCGGGCTTGCCGCTGCCAGACGACGCTCCCGACGATCACCCCCGTGTGAAGGAACTGCGCGAGCTGATGCTGTGGTCCGAGGGGCAGGTCTGGTGCTCTCCAGAACGTCACGGTTCCATGAGCGCAGTGTTCAAGGCGCAGATCGACTGGGTGCCACTCGCGATGGGCGCGGTACGCCCGACCCAGGGCAAAACCCTCGCGGTCATGCAGGTATGCGGTGGCTCGCAGTCGTTCAACGTGGTCAATCAGCTACGAGTGCTGGGACGTTGGATGCGCATGTTCACCATCCCCAACCAATCCTCTGTGCCGAAGGCCTATATGGAATTCGACGACAACGGCCGGATGAAACCTTCTCCGTTCTACGACCGTGTCGTTGATGTGATGGAAGAGTTGGTGAAATTCACGCTGCTGCTTCGTGACCGCCAGGACTATCTGGTTGATCGTTATTCCGAGCGCAAAGAGTCAGCGGAAGAACTCATGAAACGTGTCAATCAGCGCTCCATCTGAGGATATTTCACCGTGCAACAACACCCTTATTCCGTACTGCCTCTGGCACAGTTCAATGGCCAATTGATCTTCACCCCGTGCCCAGGCACGAAGGACACCCGACCTTTCGAGGCGTTGCAAACCCTTAAGGATGCAGGTGCATCGGCGTTGCTGACGCTGATGCCATCCAAGGAGTTGCTTCAGAACGAGATCGACCTGCTGCCCGAAGAATGCCAGATGCTCGGCATCGAGTGGTTTCACCTGCCAGTAGAAGACGATCAAGCCCCTGGCGAAGCATTTAAAGCCGCATGGGCGCAACACCATCCGCGACTCCAGCAGCTGCTGACCGAAGGGAAAACCATCGCCATCCATTGCAAGGGCGGCTCGGGCCGTACCGGTTTGGTCGCCGCTCAACTGTTGATCGAGAGCGGTGTGCCATTCAGCGATGCCATCCGCGATGTTCAGTCGTTGCGTCCGCGTGCCATTCAGCATCCAGCCCACATTGAGTACATCGGCCAGTTCGACACCCAGTCGAACTCCCACTGACCAGCAGATACAGAGCACAACAACATGGCTATCAAAGTTGGCATCAATGGTTTCGGTCGGATCGGTCGCCTCGCTCTGCGAGCAGCCTGGAGCTGGCCAGAGTTCGAGTTCGTGCAGATCAATGATCCGGCAGGTGATGCAGTAACCCATGCGCACCTGATCAACTTCGACTCTGTGCACGGTCGTTGGCACAACGAAGCCAGTGCAGAAGGCGATCATGTTGTGATTGGCGGCAAGCGCATCAAGGTGACCGCGAACAAAGCGATTGCGGACACCGACTGGTCGGATTGCGATCTGGTGATTGAGGCCAGCGGCAAGATGAAAACCGTCGCTGTGCTTCAGGCTTACCTGGATCAGGGCGTTAAGCGTGTGGTGGTCTGCGCTCCGGTGAAGGAAAAAGGCGCGTTGAACGTCGTCATGGGCGTCAACCATCAGCTGTTCAAACCGGCTGAACATCGAATCGTCACCGCTGCTTCTTGCACCACCAACTGTCTGGCACCCGTGGTGAAAGTGATCCACGAAAAGCTGGGCATTCGCCACGGTTCGATCACCACCATCCATGACCTGACCAACACCCAAAGTATTCTCGATCAGCCGCACAAGGATCTGCGCCGTGCGCGTGCTTCGGGGATGAGTTTGATTCCGACCAGCACCGGCTCGGCCACCGCCATCGCCGAAATTTTCCCGGAGCTGCGTGGACGACTGAATGGTCACGCCGTACGTGTGCCGCTGGCCAACGCTTCGCTGACTGACTGTGTCTTCGAGGTCGAGCGGGCCACCACTGTCGAAGAGGTAAATCAGTTCCTCAAGGACGCTTCCGAGAACGAGCTGAAAGACATTCTTGGTTTCGAGACGCGTCCATTGGTGTCCATCGACTACCGTACCGACCCTCGCTCATCGATTATCGACGCGCTGTCGACCATGGTCATCAATGGCACCCAGGTCAAACTCTATGCCTGGTACGACAACGAATGGGGCTATGCCAATCGCACCGTCGAACTGGCCAAAATGGTCGGTCGGGCAGTCTAAGGAGCGGTAATGAAAGCGTTGTCAGCCCTCGCTCCGGAAGTGCGGCAGTACCTGCTCGTGACGGGCAACTACTGGGCCTTCACCCTCACCGACGGCGCTTTGCGCATGTTGGTGGTGCTGCACTTTCACGCGTTGGGTTACAGCCCACTGCAAATCGCGGCGTTGTTTCTGTTCTACGAACTCTTTGGTGTGATCACCAACCTGGTGGGCGGTTATCTCGGCGCCCGGCTGGGTCTGAACCGAACCATGAACATCGGACTGGGCATTCAGGTTGCGGCGCTGTTGATGCTGACGGTTCCGGTAACCTCGCTAACCATCCCTTGGGTGATGGGGGCCCAGGCTCTGTCGGGAATAGCCAAAGACCTGAACAAGATGAGTGCCAAAAGCTCCATCAAGCTTCTGGTTCCTGATGGGCAGCAGGGCAAGCTCTACAAGTGGGTGGCGATCCTCACCGGCTCGAAGAACGCACTCAAGGGTGTCGGCTTCTTTCTTGGCGGGGCCTTGCTGGCACTCATCGGCTTCAAAGGCGCCTTGCTGGCCATGGCGGGTGTCTTGGCGCTGATCTGGATCAGCAGCTTGATCCTGTTGAAGAAGGACCTGGGCAAAGCCAAAGCCAAGCCCAAATTTCGGGACATCCTGTCCAAGAGCCGGGCGATCAATATCCTCTCAGCGGCACGAATGTTCCTGTTCGGCGCCCGCGATGTTTGGTTTGTGGTGGCCTTGCCGGTGTACCTGAGCAGCGTGTTCGGCTGGGACTTCTGGAAGGTTGGTGGCTTCCTCGCGGCCTGGGTGATCGGCTACGGCATCGTGCAGTCCTTTGCACCCAACATCACCGGCAAAAAACGTGGGCATGTACCGGATGGTCGTGCGGCATTTCTTTGGGCACTTGCACTGGCGGGTCTGCCGGCGGCAATTGCTCTCGGGCTGAACACCGGACTGTCGCAACAGGTGGTGTTGTTGGGTGGGCTGATGGTTTTTGGCGTGCTGTTCGCGGTGAATTCGTCGCTGCACAGCTACCTGATTGTCTCTTACGCCAAGGAAGACGGAGTGTCGTTGGATGTGGGTTTTTATTACATGTCGAACGCCATGGGCCGCCTGATCGGCACGGTGCTATCCGGTTGGATCTATCAGATGTATGGACTGGAAGCGTGCTTATGGATATCGAGTGCATTCTTGGTGTTTGCAGCTTTGATTTCGATTGCATTGCCTCGTCACGCATGTAGTGAATGATTGCTTTTGGCCGATTTCTGTCTGTTGCCACCGTCAATTATGGAGCTTCGGACCGGCGATCGGTTAAGTATTGAGAGTTTGGATAGGTTGGCAGTGTTAAAGCCCGTCAGCGATACGATTACGTACTCTGAGGTTTGAGGCCCCCGGCCGGTGGGTGGCCCGCGATAACCGAAGATAGTTTGATGCAGTGCGAGCGAACCAATTCACGGGGGCAATTACATCGACTTGATCGATACCACTTCCACGAACCTGAATTTTTTTCTGGCCGTCTTGGTAGCTTCTTGCTCCGCAACTAGGGAGCTCAGCGTATCGGCCTCATGTACCATCTCGTGCATCTTGCCTTCAAATTCATTTCCCACCCGTAGCGTGACTCTCAGTCTGGGTGTGAAGCCTTTTGAGACTTTCTGTTTCTTCGCTGTCTTTACCGGTTGCACCA
The DNA here is from genome assembly GCF_054668335.1 of Pseudomonas sp. S2_F03. Taxonomy (NCBI): domain Bacteria; kingdom Pseudomonadati; phylum Pseudomonadota; class Gammaproteobacteria; order Pseudomonadales; family Pseudomonadaceae; genus Pseudomonas; species Pseudomonas sp. S2_F03. The sequence continues at coordinate 3,864,837 of NZ_CP162759.1, forward strand.
TCAAGACATCCGGAACAGTGTCTTGTAAGTGTGAATGAGTTTCCGTGGCAGAGGACTCCGGTACGCCAAATAGCGCCTTACGCATTTCTTCTTCCGTCAACTCGGTATTCATACCATTTCTCTTAAGGGCGTTATGTATAACCGGTCTAATTCTATCAGCATGGCCGGATTCTATAGTCGAGAGACGCTGGGTCAGGCCTGAAACGGGGGGGCGGCCGGCAGATAACGGGGAGCGTCAGCGTCTGGCCGGCAGCTTTCATCGGATGCAGAGTTTATTGATACTGCATGCTTGTGTTGTCGCGGCTTCACATTTACGCTTTGTCCCGTCGCGGTCAGTCCCGTGGCCGGGTGTCAGAACCTGAATTGTTCGAGGCGCATGGCGCCATAGCCAGCGATTAAGCGCTTACAAAGGCTTAGCTGCTGCTTTTCTATGGCGGTCCGTGCGGGGCAGGCTTCGGCCTGGCCGGTTCCCTCGGACGCCGGTTTCTGACCCCCGTACGGTCCGCCACCTATTTCGTGTCAGAACGGCTGGGTGGACGGCTCCTTAACTGTCCGAGGAGATAAGGAAAATGACCTGTCCCCCTTTTAAGCTCGTGCGCCGCCCTGGCTGTTTGTTTCATACCGCAAACTATCTCGGAGGATTCCGTGATGTTTGAGCTCTCGCTTCTAGTCGGTCTGCCCAAACCCAACACCATTGATACTGCATCGCTTACCCCTGAAGATGCTGCGATTAAACTGCGGCAGGCAGCCACTCTTCGGCTAAATGGAGCACAGAGTATTCTGCTGCATTTTCCGCAGGACGTTGAGCTGGCGGTAGAGCTGCTGGATGATGCCGCCGTGTTGTTTGATAAGGCGTTCCGATATCTGACAGGTATCCCTGCTCAACGCGCTCATCAACAGATCGGTGAGTACTTCTCTGTCCCCTCCGCTGAAGGCTGTCCTGGTATTCGAACCCCATGGGGCAATGAATTCGGCCCGATGATTGAGGACGGCGTTCTTTGTGCTGAGACCTGGCTTGACGGCTCATCACTACCACTATGGTGGGCACTGGCGCAGAACCGAAAGCGTCATCGCCCAGGTGATTCTCAAGAAGCGTTCGAGGCCGGTTTTCTGCTGCGGTTGCAGCAGACGTTGAGCATGCGGCGCGAGGCCCCCACCTCCCAATCAGCCAACTTTGATGCTTGAGGCGGTATTTGACGTCTGAAACTTTGCTTTCCGCCAAACCCTCCGATCCAGCGATCTTTGATCGCGCCGATCGGAGGGTTCACTAGCCCTTTTTCAAAGCCACCTCATTCCATCACCCCATTTTAAATTTCAATTGGCGCCACGCCGTCGTTTACACGTCGGTAAATTGCCCACGATCTCTATCTAGCGAAGTGCCGCTTCAGTGTCAGAACGGATCTGCTCGTGGGGCCATGGATGGAGGAGTGGCGACAGCGGCGACAGCGGCGACAACCTATGCAGAACGAGGCCTGGAGCGTGGCGACAAAACTGGCGACAGTCGCCACTTTTCGCACGCCTTGGTCGTGACGCTTGACCGTCGTTTCGAGTGGGTATAAAAATTGGCGCACGGACCGCTGTCGTTGACAGCACCAGCCCAGGTAGCCAGAACCTTTAAGGCTACGCCATTAGCGTGGTGGTTCTTCCGAAGTGCGATTAGCGTCCGGCGGCTCGCACGGTCACTCTCCAAGGGTGATGGATGCCTACTCGACTTATCTGCCCACTGCGGCAGACGATGAACCTTCCTCGCTGCGCTGCAGCAACCTATCCGCTTGGCCATTTCATTGAGCCAACCTGCGCCCGTCTCTTTCTTCTGGAAAGAGACGGGCGCTCTACCGCTGCTGCAAGCCACGCCGTACGGGGCATTGCCGCAACTCTCCTCGTGACAATCGACCTGACAACTCCGATTCGTCGCTATCCGCAACGACACAGACACCGGTGCCGCAGCCCATGGAAGTGCTGCACCTGACTGACAGTCAGGCATGCCCCAGGTGTCCATGTCTTTGCCTTCTCCCACCCAGGATCTCCAGGTGCTGAACTCGTCAGTCGGCACAGCCTCCGCCCGCCCGCCTCTTCGGATGCGCCAAGGAGGCCAGATTCATGGGTTCATGCCCTCGCTCCCGGTCGTAAGGAGCCGCACGTTCCGCGCCAGTGAACACCTCACAGGCCGCAGGGGCCTTGATCCCTGATAACACTCAACAGCCGTGGCGGGAGTACGTGAGGACAGCCAGCCATCACCCAGGAGAGTGCACATGCAGCAGTTAGATCCGAAGCTTGAACTCCCACGATCACCTCGACCGTTAATCGAGTCGAATCCCGTGGCTGAACCCTATCCGGTCCAGGCACTTGGTGGAATTCTTGGGCCCGCGGTTGAGCGCATGGCCGAGGTCATCGGTGTGCCCCGGGCACTGGCCGCGCAATCGGTCTTGGCTGCCTCGGCGCTGGCCACTCAAGGCCATGCGGGATTACAGCTCGACGGGAGAAACTATCCCCTGTCGCTGTACCTGATCACAGTGGCCGCATCTGGTGATCGCAAGACGGCGGCCGACCGATTTGCATTGCTTTCAGCACGACAATGGGAACGTGAACAGTGGCAGCGCTACCGCGAACAACTTGCTCGGTACCGTGCCGCACAGCGACAGGCGCAGCGTATCAATCCTGCCAGTCCCGCCCCCACAAACGGCGTACTGCTCGAAGCGGAGCCCTCGGCCCCTCGGCTGATCACCACGGATCCAACTATCGAGGCGCTGATCAAAGGGCTCTGCCATGACCTGCCCAGCATGGGCCTGTTCTGTGACGAAGGCGGACAGTTCCTCGGCAGCAGCACCATGAGTCGGGATAACCGTTTAAAAGCGGTCACGACCTTATCGTCGCTCTGGGACGGTAGCCCGATTGATCGTGCGCGCTCCATGGCGGGCGAAAGCCTGCGGGCTTATGACCGGCGCGTGAGCCTGCACTTGATGCTGCAACCGTACTTGGCCATGCAGTTACTCAGTGATCCGATGCTGCAGGGGCAAGGCATTCTCGGTCGCTGCCTGATTACTTGGCCCACCAGCCTGGCCGGACAACGCAGCTACCAGGCTGTCGACTTGTCCAAAGACGCTGCCCTAAAGCGATATCAGCGCCGCCTTTCGGCGCTGTTTTATCAGCCTTGGTCACTTTCCGCTGACGGTGCCTTGCAGCTGTCACCGCTGAGCCTCAGTCCGCTGGCTCGTCGTCGCTGGATTGATCTGCATGATGCCATCGAAGCCCAGTTGGGTGAGTTTGGTGAGCTGGCCAGCGTGCAGCCCAGCGGATCGAAGGCCGCCGACAACCTGCTGCGCGTCGCTGGCATTTTGGCCGTGGTGGAGGAGAGCTGTGTCGTGGAGGTCGACCATATCCAACGGGCCTCGACCTTAGTTGGCTACTACCTCACCGAGATCCAGCGCCTGACCGAACAGGAGCCGGTGTGCCGGGCAAAGGAAGAGGCGGACCGGCTGCTGCGCTGGCTGCAGATCAAGAATTGGAAACGCTTCAGTATTCGAGAGCTGAATCGCAACGGTCCCCGCTTTGCCCGTAAGAGCAGTCGTCATGCCGCCAAGCTGCTGGTCGAGTTGATTGATCATCAGTGGCTGATCACCGACGGGCATACCTTTGAGGTGCGTCATGTTCAATCTTGATGAGGCGTTGCGTAACCATCTGGCTCAGCGCCAAAAGGAGCCGAAAGCGCAGTTTGTCGCCGCTACTGTCGCCACTTTGTCGCCACCCTCAAAGCCAGGCAGGACAAGGGTTGTCGCCGGTGTCGCCGGTGTCGCCACCACCCATAAAGCTATTGTCTCGACGACAGCCATCATTCAGTGGTTGAAAGAGGAGGGTGCGCATCTCTACGTCATCAATAACACGCTGTGTTTTAGCCCGACTGATTGGGTCCAGCTCGCCATCGTGAGTGCGAACTGGCGAGCCCTCTTGCATGAGCTAACTGCAGTCGATCAGGAGCAGAAAAATGGCTCGGGTCGGTAAGCGAGCTGGGTGTAATTTCGGCTTCGGTCGCCAACTCAGCTATGCCGGCCCGGAAGCCCTGAGAGATCTGTTTGGGGGCGGCCATTTTGCTACCGTCAAAACCCATAGCGATCGCTGGCAGGCATTCGTGCGTTGGTGCAGATCCGAGGAAGGACCGAGGCTCAATGACGCGCGACAGATCGACCGCGAGATCCTGATGCTGTACGCCGCCCACATGCGGGAGCAAGTTGACCAGGGCAACGTCGGAATTGCCACCGCGCAAAACCGCCTGTCCAGCGTCAACCGAACGATGGCCGCGCTGCGCGGTGATCAGTACGTTAAAATCCCCAGTCCGAGTAAGGCACTAGGCCGGCAGCGCTCAAGCGTTCGTTTTGAGGCACCGCAAGGGCAGGACCGTGTGCAGGTCAGACTGATTGCGCATGCGCTGTCTGAGCGACAGCAATCGAGGGTGAGTGCCATTGTGCTCCTCGTCCGGGAGGCTGGTATGCGCTTGCGTGAAGCGATCTTGGCGGACCTGCCTCGGCTGCAACGAGAGGCCCAACGACTGGGCAAGATCAACATTCAGGATGGCACCAAAGGTGGTCGGTCAGGCGCATCCGCTCCGCGTTGGGTCGCGGTCACCGATCAAGTCCTCGATGCCCTGGATTGGGCCCGTGCGACCCTCACCCAATGGCAGCCGGAATTTGTTGGCGCCCGATGAAAGCTACAAAGACTTCATGCGGACAGTCGTGCGGCCGGCACGAGACCTCCTACATGAGCATGGATTGAAAGGCTTTCATGAACTGCGGGCGGCCTACGCCTGTGAGCGCTATGAGCAACTGACCGGCCTCTCTGCGCCGGTAAATGGCGGGTTTGGTCACCGAGAAGATCGAGAGCTTGATCAGCGTGCACGACAGCAGATCAGCCATGAGTTGGGACATAACCGCATCGATGTGGTGAGTGCCTACATCGGAGGCCGGCGATGAAGTTTGAATTCGACATGGCGTTGTTTCTGAGCCCTGTGCTCAAAGGTGCGCATGCCACGCGGCAAAGGCACATCAGACAGGCAGAAAGGATGCACGAGGTAATTCGTGAGCGCTGGAGTTGCGCAACTCCTTGGTCCTGGAGGGACAAACACGTGAGATGGTTTCTGGAGCACTACCTGCGATGCTCAGCTCCAGCTACCGTCTACTACTACGAATTGACAGCAGGGTTGATCCGCCGCAGAAAGGCGCAACTCGTGGTTGTCTGATAGACGCTTTTAAGCGTGAGCCCCTGAGTATGGGAATGCGGAGCCTTCCCATACTCAGAGGCTTAGCCGAAGAAGCGCAGGCATGCCAGAGATTTAGCGACAGTCGTCACTTCTGTCGCCCTGCTGCACGACACGGATTGTCGCCGGCGTCGCCAACCTTTGGATGCTCAGCGTATCGGTACGACGTTGCGGTCCCTGGTTTGATTGATGGCCGATGCCGACAGGCTGCCGGTGGCCGCCTTCTGGATATGTTCACTCCACCAGGCCATCATCGGACGCCGGCGTTCGATGTAGTCCGCCCGGTTGTAGGCGCTTCGAACTTCGTCTTTATCGACATGCGCCAGCGCGACTTCGATTAGCTCCGGATCCCATCCATGCTCGTTCAGGATTGTGCTGGCCATGGAGCGCATGCCGTGGCTGACCAAGCGGTCCTGAAAGCCCATTCGTTTCAACGCCATGTTGGCTGTCTGGCTATTCGCGTGGGTGCGCGGGTTTCTATCTGACGGGAACACATATTCCCTGTGGCCGCTATGGGGCTTAAGCGTCTCCAATAACGAGAGTGCATGTTCGGTCAGCGGGATTGTGTGCGGACGACGCTTTTTCATTCGCTCCGGAGGGATGGTCCAGATGTGTTTGTCGAAGTCGATGTCTGCCCATCGAGTGGTGGCCGCCTCGGCAGGGCGGGTCATGGTATGAAGTTGCCATTCGATCAGGCAGCGGGTCGTCCGCTTGATGCTGGCGTTCGCGATTTCCATCATGAGCTCCGGAAGCTCATCAGGTGGTAGTGCGGCCATATTCTCTTTCTTGGGTTTCTTGAATACCGCTCGAATGCCGCTGAGAGGGTTGGCAAAGATCATTCCGGAGTTGACGCCGTAGGTCATAATCTCATTAAGGCGCTGGCTCACTCGCTTAACCGTCTCGAGGCTGCCTTTGGCCTCAATCGGGCGAAGCAGCTTGATAACCATTGGTGCGTTCACTTCCGATAGCGGCGTTGATTTCATGCTTGGAAATACATGCAGTGTGAGTGAGCGCCAGATGTCCTCGGCATACGCCGGGGTGACGGAATCCTTCTTCAATTCGAACCACGCGGTGGCCACATTCTCGAACGTGTGTTCCGTTTCCGCCCGTTTGGCGTCCAGCAGTTCATTGCGTTGAGCTTTGGGGTCGATGCCCTGTGCAAGCAGTTCTCTGGCATCAACGGTTTCTTCCTGGCCTGTGCCAGAGAAACCTCGGGATAAGAGCCGAGCGCCATGTTGATTCGATTCTTGGTGACGGGATGCCGGTAGTTGAAATTCCACTGCATCGAGCGATTGACCCTGACTCGCAGCTGGAGCCCGTCGCCATCCGTGAGGACGTAATCCTTGTCTTTCGGTTTGACCGCCTTGAGCTGGCGGTCGGAGAGGCGGGTGGTTTGAGCGCACATGAGAAGTACTCCATGACACCTTTTGGTATTCCCAAGATTAGCGCCGGGGAGTCGGGAATACCATTGGGAATACCAAACCGACTGGAACTCAAAAAATCTGGAAAGCCCCCAGTAGCCCTGAAACCCCCGTGTTTACTGGATTTTAGGCACAAAAAAGACGTCCGTGGACGTCTTTAGATGATGAAGTGGTGGAGCCGGGGGACTCGAAACCTTACACAGCGGCTCCGCTCATACCCCCGAATTCCGCGCCTTTGCCATAACGCTCGCGCCGGTAGTGTCACACTCTAGTGGAGCTGGATGATGGTAGAGCGCTAACCATACGATGCTCGTTTGATATTCACAAGATAGGCTCGATTCCGAAATGCTCAAAAGGGAGTTGAACCGCCGTCCGTAGATCAAAGGAGTAGCTTTGCATTAGCTCCTGAGGCCGGAGCTGAGACGTTGGCTTTCTCATAGCTAGGGTTAGGGAACGAGAGCGCGTAATAACTCTTCAGCGTGGACCAGGCAGCCTGAGATATCGACTCGGCGTATTCCTATGCTAAGGGCGTATCTATTCAATCAGAAGCGATGAGGGCGCAACATCCAGAGCCGAGGCGAGCCTCCAGATGTTGTAGATCGTGACGTTCTTTTCAGAGCGTTCCAGCATTCCAATGTAGGTGCGATGGACTCCGGCCCGCTCAGCAAGAGCCTCTTGAGAGAGGTCGAGCTCAAGGCGTCTACGTCGCACGTTCGCGGCGAATATACTAACGAGAGGGCAGTCATGAGGCTTGATAGTCATGCTTGCAAATCTGACTGCCTGCATACTATGGTTCTACATACTGTGATTAGCATAATTCGGCTTTGTCAGGTCGTTTGCCACCGTCACATATGCCTCTCCCCCTAGAACCAAGGTTCCTCCGTGATGAAAAAAGCCACCGTGCTCGTTGTATCGCTACTTGCTTCAACTCCCGTATTTGCCGACATCCAGGCGGATTGCAGCGCCAAAATGAACGGCGAGGCTCGCTGTGAGTTCGCTAATAAGGGCAAGCAAAAAGATAGCTCTTGCGTTGTTATCGAAGTGGTCAGAGCTTACGACGCTAAAACCTACACCCGCCCTGCTTTCGGCGGAAAGGGCGCTGTACTGACTTCGGAGAAGATATGTTCCGGACTAGTAGAGGCTAGTGACATTCGCGAGCGTGTCCCATCCAACTCTTGGTCTGCAAACGGAACCCCCATGACCCCCATGGCTTTCTGCGAGTCTGACAATCCCTGGGAGAAGGCCTCTACCAACTGCATCATGACAACGAAGGTCGTTGCCAACTGATTGCGAACTACTGAGATAAGCAGGGACTCTTCGCGATGGGGTGTGTAATGCCTGACTGCAAAGCGTCACTGCTCGTTCTGCCCCCCCCTGGCGTCCTTGACTAGGCCCCACACATAAGGATTTGTCATGAAAAGGTTGGCGTGTGCAATTTTTCTCGTCCCACTCATCGCAACATCGGCGCCTTCTAAGAAGGATAAAGATGAGATCTCACAGATCGTAGAACGCTCTGGAACGATTTTAGGAGGCTTAATCGAGTGTGACCGCGACGACATGCGGGCTACTTATGTAGACAGTCTCAGAGACGCGCTCAGGGTCTATCCAGGGACGGATCCTGTGAAGGTGCGTGCACTAATTCGACGTGTCGAAGCGCAGGGTGAGACGATAGGCAGGCTAGGCATCAAGAGTAATCCATCACCATCGGCTGAAGATCTAAGTCTGCAACAACGGCTGTGTCGTAGTCAGATCTCGGACGCAAAAAGAGACATGCGCGCTTTGGATAGTTTCATCCTCAAATAGCCTGCGCTCCATGCCTGAGCCGCTGTGGGATGAGCTAGTATTTTCAGCTCATCATTCCAGGATGGTAGCGATGGACAACTTAGAAGTGAAAATCGCCACGGCGGATGCACTAACCTTGCTTTTGCATAATCAACACGCCATTGCGGCTGCCTTGGAGGAAATCACCAACTGGTTGGCTGAAAATGGCGTTGGGGATGTCTCGTTCAATGCAACCAAGGCGCTTGAAACGCTGGACACAAACGCACGAGCAGTTACAGATGCGATTTTGCGTATTCGGCGGTCGTGATTCGTATGCCATTGCGCATTCGATGCACGGTGCCAGAATCAAAGCGTACGGGACGCTAGCTAGATGTTTCGGTCGGGTGGAACGCCCGGCTGGAGCTGGTTCGCAACCGCTCTCACGAGTTCCTCCAGCGACCAAGGCTTCGGAAGGAAGGCAGTGCCGGCTGGGATGCCTATGAACGTTTGGGTCCATCCGCTGGTGATTATGATGTGGGTCTCTGGCCACTTGTGTCTTACAAGTTCTGCAAGCTCAGCCCCTTGCACCTGCCCCGGTACTCCGTGATCAACAATCATTAACGCGCACCGGGTGTCGGAACCCAGCATATGTATAAGTGCGTCATCGGCAGTAGAAAATGCCACGCACTGCGCACCGACATCCAGCAGGATATCCTTCATCAAGCCAAGCAATAGTACATCGTCTTCAACAATGACGATTTCGCCATCGATTGGTAGTAGTTGAAAATTTACATCCATGGCTGACCTCTGCCCGATCGGGCTCTCGGCCTCACTTACCCACTCATTTACGGTTGGATTGTTCGTTCGAATTTCGGGCCATCTTCAGGAATCAGGCGTAGCCTGAATTTATTCCCCTGACCTTGGATGATGTCAACCGCCGATTCGCCGGGAGGCTCGTCGAAGACGTTAGGGTTTTGCTCTGCCACGAAAACGTATTTACCTGGCGCAAGATACACCTCGACCTTTTCCCCGGGTTTCAAAGCGGCTACCGGGTGAGTGTCTACCTTGAAGATGAGCTGAAGCCCGCTGCCCATAAAGCCCGTATCTCGTACCACCATCACCAGCTCAGTGCGGTAAATGTCCGGCGTGAGATAACTCTTTTCTAGAATGCGATCCAGCGGGACTTGTGTCGCAACGTTTCCCGGGGTTGGGCTGGTAGCGCAGCCGGCGAGCCAGCATGCTGCTATGCCGACAACTGCTAAGTTCTTCCAAAACATGCTCACCTGCGTGACTGGCTCTCATTCGAAGGAGGACTATGCCTGAGTCAGATTCCGATGTCGCTATAGAGCGTCTGGGCCTCACAAGAAGTATGTGGGGGCTGTAGTCCGGGTGCGTTGTGCTTCATCGCAGTCACAGTTTCAGCTGTGGTGATGTTCTTTGATGCAGTAGATAGCTAATGCGCGGGGCTGCGATGCTTCTGAATGTCGACCGCGATGTTTTTGTGACGCTGCCTGTAATCCGTCGCGACCGCTTTCCTGAGAGCCTCTAGAGCCACCTATACACGGTCGTCCGGAATGCACAAAGCTCGTGGAAGCGAGCAAGGCGATACTGTTACGTCGGCCAGATCTGTGCGATTCAACCGGCACGGGCTCATCTTCGCAGGCCAGTCGATGGCCGTTTTTGAGGGGCTCTATTTTGTCTTACTGTTCCTGTCTACGACGCTTTACTAGCGCAGCCACGCGCGCATAGCCTCATAGAGTTCGCGGCCTGCGAGAGTGGCCGACCGGCTTGCGTAATCTGGACCGGACTGAAGCCGGTGCGCGGTGAAGTCAATCTCTTTGCCTGTGTACGATACCCAAGCGCCCGGGGTTTCAAGCTGAGTAACTTCGATAGCTTTATTGTCTCCGCGCAACCGGTAACCTTTTATCGGGGGGTCTATCTTCAGATCTGGTTTGGGGGCGAGCAATTCTTGGATGCTTTGAATTGAGACGCCACCCGGAATTCTGGCAACGCCGTGGATATGAAAGGGGTGGTTTTCTAGGCTTTTACTGTCGGTGAACTCTGTGACGAAGGCGATATCTCTGATCCCACGCGTTCTCATGAGCGCTGAGAGAAAATCTATCGGGCCCTTCGCGGCTGATAATGCAGCATCTGCGATTTCGTGCCCTAGACGAAATGTGAACGCTTGAGCATTAGGCCGCAGTGCAAAGCCAAGGAAACTGAAAGCTCTCTTCGTATCAGCAGGCAACCTTCTCTTCCAGTCTGGAAGGGATAGACCATGAGCAGCCTCTTGAGCTAATCCTTGGAGATGAGCATTGTTGGCTATGAGCGTGTCGATCCGTGTCTGGTCTCTTACTTTCCCTACTTCTAATATCGCTAATACTGCTAGGGTTCTTCACGTAGGACGTGTAGAAGCCGGCCACGACGCCCGCGACAGCTGGCGTGCAGCGATTTTTTGCTGGCGCTTTTAAAGTGGCAGATTTTGGAAAAGGACCGCTCGTATTGGTGGTTTGCGGGTCTGTCATGGCCTAGCTCGAATGCAGTCCTGAAAGGACGAATTTTCAAATTGATGTCTTCCTGGATGTCGCCAGGGTGTTCAATACTTACACCGCGTTCTAAGACTTTGACACTGACCGGTCATGGCATGGTCAAGTGCTGGTCAGAACCCTTCCATGATGATGTCGTCATTGCTTAGCATCAACGTGTCATCGTGCTGCTTCTGCCTGTGCTCAAGCCAGTGCAGTGTTTCGATCTCATCTCCCACCGTTTCAGTGTCTCCGTTCAGCTCGGCTTCCTCCTTGCGTTGCTCCGCTCGCATTCTGGCTACATCGTATTCACTCATGATATGAATCTGAAGCTCAGGTAGTTCCTCGACGTCCAGAGCCATGTTCAGCTTATCAAGAGGTAAAGCGCGTCGTGTTACGTCTTGTGTGAGCTTCAGAGTCGTTGCGCTAGCTGCAAGAGCTCTGGGGGTCCCGGAGTCGGCTGGATCAAGCTGGCCAACGCAATCCGCCAGTTTCGCCCTGATCTGATGACTGATAGCGAGATCGTCCAAGACCAAAGCAGCGGCGGTGCGTTGAACTTGCTCTAGGGCATAGGCCGCATTGAGCATATCTTCTCGGGCTTTCTCGATGAGGGCCTGTGTGGTGGCGCCAGCTACAACCTTGTTCACTCTGAGGACGCGCTGCACGGTGCTAATACTGAGATCTAAACGGCTCGCGATTGCCGGGAGCGTATAACCAGCCTCTCGAAGGATGACTGCTTGAGTGCATTGCTCTGGTGTCGCCTTTTTGCCTGCCATTTCAGACCTCCTTCGGGACGAGAACGTGAGACGTCATAGGTTTCAGCGTGCGCTTGATGCGGTAAACCGTTGCCACTCCGCAATCAGCCAGCTTGGCAATTTGATCCGCAGACATTGTTGGATGCTTCTGAATCAACGACTCGACTTCTGCCCATATTGCTGTGTTCTTACTCTTGCCTGTTGGTTTCCATTCAGGATCAGCAGCCTTCTTGTTCTCCAAGCCCTGCTTGATGCGCTCTACGCGTTTCTCTTGATCCAGCCGGGCCATGGTTGCCATGAGATCGATCAGCATGTTGTTAATCACGTCCATTATTTGACCAGTGATTCCCTTCGCTTCAACCAGCATGTGGCTTGTTGGCAGGTCAGCTACCACTAGCCGGAGACCCTTACCCTTGATAGTGGCTTTAAGCGTGTCCCAGTCAGTTTGTGAGAGGCGGCTGAGCCGGTCTACAGACTCAACCAGTAGTACGTCTCCACTTTCGGCCGAATCAAGCAAGGCGATCAGCTCTGCACGGTTAAGCTTGGTTCCACTGATGTTCTCCGCATACACGCCAGCAATGCTCAACCCTTTCTCGGTAGCGAACGACACTAAGGCAGCTTTTGCACGGTTGGCGTCTTGGTCTTTTGTCGATGCTCTGAGGTAGAGGTGCGCTTTCACTGCTGACTATCCTTTATCGTTAAGTTCGATAGACAAATGATAGTTGAATCACATAGCTATCTGCAATAGGTATTTGATAGTGACTTTCTCCTGGCTATCGAGCTACCAGATACGTCTACTCCTTCGATAGCGCCGGATTGATGTTGGGAGGGGGCAATGGCGATATATAACTAGAACTCTTGGCTGCAGCCATCAATCGCAGCAGCTTCGAGTTTTTCGGCGGTTGCAGTTGGATTGAGGAAGACAGTGGCGGCAACGCGAAAATACGATTCCTGTTCCTGGTCGTCACTAAATTTCCCGGTCCGTTCAATCAGAAACTTGCTCATCATGACGCCTGCGTCGCGGGCTTCTGCGATCTCTCGGATCTGGTTGCCAGCTTCAATGCAAGGATCATAAGTAGCGGCCGACGTGTGAGCGGTCATCAGCAGCAATAACGCGGTAGTGAGCAGCTTGTTCATGTGCAGTCCTTAGATCAGGTACTCCATGCTGGCATACCGCCTTTATCGTGACAACATTCTGCTGGCTCTACCGAGCTAATGCCTAAAGGGAGGCGGGTAGAGCCCTACGAGATCACATATATCCGCCGGTGACGGCCTAGCTACTTTGGGCGAATCGAGCCCCTCAAACTACTTTCGCGGGCGGAGGCTCCTACCGCAAAGCGAGCGATAAGCGACTCAACGATTTCCATAGTGCCTGGAGGTGCAAGAGGTCCTACCAAGATCGTTGCATCCTTTAACGCGTTGCGGTCAAGCTTCAAATCGATGTGAAGGGGGCTGGGGATACCCCTTATGAAATCGACGCCACTCCGATGCCAAGCTTTTCTACATTCAATATATGCCGATGGGTCGCCGGCAAACGGCTCTGTTGGACCCGGCGCCGCGACCAATACGAACCGATGCTCCTGTTGGAATGCCCACGAGTCAGACTTAAAGAATGCGATCTCAGTGCCTTCACCATGGAGTGTGATGCTGTCGTCACCGGTTATCGTGACAAATGGTCCAATCGCGGCAGAGACATCCGAAACGTAGTTTACTGGCCGACCAAATGTCTGTTTCATCAAGGGCGTGGGGATTAGCGTGATGTTCGCGGCGAGCATCTCCTCAATGCTGTATGGAGCTTCTAGGTCAATGAACTGAAAATTGTCGTGCCACCTGATATCGATTGGATGCCAAGTGAAAGGGTCAGAGCGCAAGGATAGTCGGACTCCCCGCATGGCGTCTCCGTACATCGCCCACTGTGGAATGCTTTCCTCATCGGCTGCAGACCAACAGCTTGCAAACATTCGCGCTCCGAAAGGTAAGGGGCCCAGCGACCGGCCTTCGCTTACGTCATCAAACTGGTCCATTCGAGTGAACCGCAGCGTTTGATGCTGAAGAATCAATTCGAGGGTTTTCACTGTGGTGTAGTGATGCAGCATGGCGAGCGTGGTTTCCGGGACAAGTGGATGCAAAGTAGCCAGTATATTCAGTTTGAGAGATTGTGCTCTTCTGCCGCACGCGCCAAGCAAATCCGGGCGTGCAGCAGAGGTGCAGGCTCTTTGGTGGCTCAGTAGGTTGTCAGGTAAGTCATAGGTTGCGCGGATGCTTCTTTCGATGAGCCGCAAGACTTTTGGTCAGAATATCCCCGAACCGATCGACGAAATCTGCTTGATAGCTGGTGAGATTCGCTAAGGATGCTGGCAGTGGTTGATGTAGCAGAGCGTCAAATTTTTGTTGAATGGTCGCACCTCCATCATAGTATTTGCTCGCTATAGTGTCGGGGGCGTGGCCTGTGATGGCATCAATGATGCTTTGATCCACCGGTTTGCCGTCACGTCGTGCATGGCGCAGATTTGTCTCTAGTGTGTGTCGGAATGAGTAGAGACTTTTTCCGTCGTTGGAAACGTGAACACCTATTTTTACTAGATACCCCTTAGGTTTTTCATTGAAAAATTTACCGGCAGATTTGGCCCATCCTTCCTTGTTGTGCTCGGTGTCGTCGTCGCGAGGACGAAGGTAGGTGAGGCCATCGCCAAACAGCTTTTTCTGACGGGCATGTCTCTGGCTTTCAACAAAGTCGAGGAAGCCCAGCTCAATCAGGCGTGGGTGAATCGGCACTTGTCTGGCTTCATGCTTCTTGACCCGCTTTGCCTCAAACACTTTTGGTTCGTCGGCGCAGATGTCGAAACATGGGTGCCCCTCAATCACCCTAATATCTGTTACATCAAGCTGTGCGATCTCATTCGTGCGTGCGCCTGTGTAGTAGCCCACTATCGGCATCCAGAACCAAAACGGATATGCCTTCGTTCGCTCAGGCGGGATCGCGCCTCGGAAGATGTATCCGGAGAAGATCGCTTCTACGTCATCCGGTGAAAACGGCACACCTTTTCGAGGCGTACAGTCTTCCTCTCTTGCACCGGTTTGATGATCAAATCATCTACCCTGACCAATGTCAGGTCGAGGTGCCTTGCATGGTTTTGGATCTGCTTCATTGCCGTAATGAGCGCACTCACTCGCTCATGTCCAATCATCTGCTCAGGGTCGTCAGTCAGAATCTCTTCGACAGCCGTCGCTTCTGGTGAAACGGATGCATTGGCGCCGATCTTAATCCTCTTGGCATCGTCATAAGCCGTCTGCCAGTCGAGCTTGCTCAATCGTGTTACAGGCTTGTGCCGCGTGAGAACAGTCATGACCCGGGCGCGGCGTTCTGACTCTTCGCGTGTGCCTCCGTGGTTCGCCTGACCTCCTTTTGAGGAAGTGTCGGCTTTGTCCCGCCCCCAATTGATGCTTCCAGACCTCATACAAGGTCCAGTCAGTCATCTCCGGATCGTATTTCGAAGGCGTGTAGAGTGCGTTTGTAGCCGCTGTCGTGCCCTGCTGTGGGGAGAGGCCGAGCCGAACAAGCTCATCGCGAAGTTTCGGTAATGCACTGCGAAGTTCGGTTGGCTGATAGGTTCGTGAGTGCTCAAGCAGTTGTGTAGCCAGGGGCTCCAGCTCAACGGGAATGGATCGCCCGTAAGCGCCAGCGAGTAAGCGCTCCACCTCTCGGCGGCGCTGTCGAGTCTCAATTTCTTCGTTCGATAGGATTGGTTCAACAGGCTTGTTTGCATCAAGCGGGTCAGAAAAGTCAGGGATGGGCTCCATCAGTTCCATCAGTTCCATCATTTCCGCATAGTCGGATTCAGTAAGGCCGAGCTCGTCGCGCATCACCATCTTAATCACTCTGTCAAATGTTGCTTCGTAGCGGGCAGCATACTGCCGGGCACGTTTGCAGGCCAATCGACGACTGTCTGTTTTCAAGGTTCGTCTAATTTCTCGCTGGCCATTGAGTATGGTGCGCAGGGAGACTGGAATCACGATGCGGAAATAGAAGGTGCCATGACGATTGAGGGTCAGGTAGGAAGGGTTGCGTTTCATGCAGGGGGGACCGAGTGATGCCCCACAAGAATGTCACACCTCAATGGCACACCTGCCGGAAAGAGCAGGTCCAGAAAGCACAAAGCCCCGAAAGTCGGGGCTTTGTGACAGGTGGTGGTGGAGCCGGGGGGATTTGAACCCCCGTCCGCCAGTACTCCGCTGTCGGTACTACATGCGTAGCCGTTTCTATTAAGTTAACCCTCAGCGACCCGAAGGGCAGGGTGCTTTGGGCGAGTTGTGTAAGTTTTAGCCGCTTCGTCCACAACGTACTGCACGGCGATTCTGTTCTATATGACAATCACTTTGGGTTTACAGACATCCCCTGGTGATTGCTGGACCCGAAGGTACCAGAAGCTCAGGATCTAAAGCTGCTTACGCAGCGAGAGAGAATTCCTGGCCGTAGGTTTCGTCATTGGCAACTATAAGTAGTTGCAACAGTGGATTTACGAGTTCTGTTACCAACTCGGCATGCACCTAAAGTTTCGCAACCGGCGTCGAATCCTAAACGGCCCCGAGCCTGTTGCTCCGTGAATCAAAGTGAGCAACAAGCCTCTGCAGTGTACGCCAACACGCCTCAGAAGGCCACCCGCAAGGTTGGCCTCGATTGATCATGGGGTGGTTCCTTGTTCAATTTGCCATCGACAATGCCTGGCTGGCCTCGGTGGCGCATTTTTTTTCATCGTTGGCGGCTTGTGAAGCCTTGGCGCTGGCCAACAGTCTTTTGATCTCCGGCGCATTGCTGGAGGTCGCTGGCAGCGAATTCACTTTGGCTTCGAGCTCTTGCAGCTTGCTCGTACACAGGTTGTTGTCCGCAGCAAATACGGGAGAGGCCAGCATTGCAGCAGAAATGAACAGACCAGCGAGTGCGGTACGTTTCATGGGTATCTCCTCGAACTGATGGTCTCGGTGCTGCCGCATGGGCGGGCGGCTCGGCCGAGTCTGAAAAATAATCCACGATTGATGGGCTTATCCAAAAGACTACGGAGCGGCACAGGAATTCGGTTTTTGCAGAAAAGCGATGAAAAAACTGTGTGACAGGAGCAATGGCACTAAAACGGATTACCAGACCCCAGATGCGACAAAACCCGCAATTGACGGGTTTTGGTTTGCTTCGTATTTGCTGGAGGCAGCACGCCAACACGGCCCAGAAGGCCAACCCGAAGGTTGGCCCGGAGCTGAGTTACTTCCCGCCTTTGTGCGCGTCGGTGATGGTCTTGATGATGTCGTTGGTCTCGGCGATGCAATCATCAATACCTTCCTTGGTGCCTTTTGCCTGGTCGGCTTTGGCCTGCTTGACGGAGGCCTCCACCTGGTCCGCCATTTCCTGAGGAACCTGTGCCTTGCCGTTTTCAATGGTTTGCAGGTTGACATCGCATTGGGTTTTTTCGGCCGCAAACGAAGTGGAAGCCATCATGGAAGCAGTAACGAACAAACCTAAAAGCACAGAACGATTCATGTGTTTCTCCTTGGACTGAAGGACCAGGCATTGCTGGCCATCAAAACGGTCTACCGATTTTTTAGGAGGTCCCGCATTAGCGGGACTTGGTCAGTGGACTGCGGCGGCACGTCAGGGTTCTTTTTTTTGCTTTAAATCTGTCGTTTCCAGCAAGAAGCATAAGCACGGCATGCCTATGCTTCTTCCTTTAGATCCTGCTATCAGGGCACCCTAGCCTGGGTAACGCGGTCCACCAGATAGACTAGTCCGTGGTAGTCAATGCCGCCATGTTGCGTCAAACCAATCTCACAAGTGCGGCTGGTAGAGATCCCTTCGCTGCACTGCTGAACCGCGTCCTTGAGCGTGCGCAGCGAGTGGGCGTTCAGTTCGGGCGTCGTGAAACCTTTGTCACCGGCAAACCCGCAGCAGTGAATACCTTCAGGAATCACCACGTTTTTACTGCATTTGCGCGCCAGTTCGATCAGCGCCTGACTTTCCCCAAGGTGCTGAGTGCTGCACGTGACGTGCACTGCAATCGGCGCTTCCTGCGGTGTGAAGTCGAGGCGATCCATCAAATGCGTACGGATGAAACGCACCGGGTCGTACAGGTCGAGTCGAACTTCCCCCAGGTCTTGAACCAGCCGTAACGTACACGGGCTGGTGTCGCAATAAATCGGATCAAGCCCGCCGCGACTGGCGTGCAGTAATGCACCGATCAGCTCCTGGCGCTTGTGTTCGGCCTGTTCGGCGTAGCCTTTGGAGGCGAATGGCTGCCCGCAGCAGAGGTTGTCCAGGTTGTCCGGGAAGACCACTTGGTAACCGGCTTTTTCCAGCAGCCCACGGGTTTTGTCGTACAGCGACATCTGCTCTTTATCCGCCGCCGCCAGGCCCATGACCCGCGACACGCACGCCGCCAGGTACACCACGCGAGGGCGTTCGTCCGATACGGTGGGGCTGAAGCGAATGGCTTTTTCCGGCTGCGGCATGGCGTTGGTCCATTGCGGGACCTGACCTTTGGACAGCTTCGTCAGCGTCGCCGAAAGTTTCGCCAGGCGTGGTGCTCCCAGCAGCATCCGTGCGCCATTGGCGACGTGCAGAGTGAAACGTGCACCTTGCAGCGCCGTGGCGAAAGTGCCTTCCAGCCAGTTGGCAGTTTTCGTACGTGTTGCGTGACGGCTGCGCAGCTTTTTTCACCAGCTCGCCGGTATTGATGCCGACAGGGCAACGTTGAGCGCAAAGACCGGTGGCCGCGCAAGTGTCGATGCCTTGGTATTCGTAGGCCGCTTCGAGTTCGGTGGTATCAGCGCCCGCCCGCTTTTTCGCCTGAATATCCCGCCAGATCACGATGCGCTGGCGCGGGCTCAGGGTCAGGCCTTTCGAGGGGCAGACCGGCTCACAGAAACCGCACTCGATGCACTTATCCACAATCTCGTCGGCGGCCGGCAATGGTTTGAGGTGCTTGAGGTGGATCTGCGGGTCTTCGCTGAGCACCACGTCCGGGTTGAGAATGCCGTTGGGGTCGAGCAGGCGTTTGAGCTGCCACATCAATTGGTAGGCATCGCTGCCCCATTCCAGCTCAACGAACGGCGCCATGTTGCGACCGGTGCCGTGTTCGGCCTTCAACGAGCCGCCGAATTCCACCGCCACCAACTGCGCCACGTCGTCCATGAACGCTTGATAGCGTGCGACTTCTTCCGGGTTGTTGAAGCCTTGGGTGAAGACAAAGTGCAGATTGCCTTCCAGTGCGTGTCCGAAAAGGATCGCTTCGTCGTAGTGATGTTTGTCAAACAACTCGATCAGGCGATTGACGCCGATGGCCAGTTGTTCCACCGGGAACGTCACGTCCTCGATGATCACCGTGGTGCCGGTTTTGCGCACGGCGCCGACGGCGGGGAAGGTGTCTTTGCGGATCGCCCAGAGACGGGCGTTTTCCACCGGGTCTTCGGTGAAGTCGACCTGTTTCTCCACCGGGAACGAAGACAGCGACGCCATGATCTGCGCCAGTTGTTCCTGCAGCAATGTGGACGATGCGGCGCGGGATTCGATCAGCAGCGCGCAGGCATTGTTCGACAGGTGTTGTACGAAAGACGGCATGCCGGGTTTGTCTTGCACCGAGCGCAGGCTGCGGCGATCGAGCAGTTCCACGGCCGACACCGGCTGGCTTTTCAGTACGCTGACGGCGTTGCAGCAGGTTTCCACATCCGGGAATACGATCAGCGCGGACGCCTTGTTCGGGTGATCGATCACCGTGTCGTACGTTACGGCACTGATAAAACCGAGGGTGCCTTCGGAACCCACCAGCAAGTGGCTCAAGATATCCACAGGCTCGTCGAAATCCACCAGCGCATTGAGTGACAGGCCGGTGGTATTTTTCAGACGGTATTTGTGGCGGATTCGCGCAGCCAATTCGGCATTGGCGCGGGTCTCGCGGCCCAAGGTCGCCAGGCGTTCGAGCAACGAGGCGTGGCTTTGGCGAAACGCCGCGACACTGGCCGAATCTTCGGTATCGAGGCGACTGCCATCGGCCAGCACCAGCCGAATGCCGGCCAGGGTGTGATAGGTGTTCTGCGCCGTGCCGCAGCACATGCCGCTGGCATTGTTGGCGACGATACCGCCGATTTTGCAGGCGTTGATCGAGGCCGGGTCCGGGCCGATCTTGCGGCCGAACGGTGCCAGCCAGGCGTTGGCCTGCGCGCCGATCACGCCCGGTTGCAGACGGATTTGCGTGCCTTGGCCGCGGATCTCGCGACCATTCCAGTTATCCCCCAACACGATCAGCACCGAATCGCTGATGGCTTGACCAGACAGGCTGGTGCCGGCGGCGCGGAACGTTACCGGGACATGATCCCGTTGCGCCAACTTGAGTAGCGAGACCACTTCGTCTTCCGACTCGACGCGAATCACCAGCTTCGGAATCAGCCGATAGAAACTGGCGTCAGTGCCAAAGGCCAGGGTCGATAGCGGGTCGTCGAAACGTCGCTCGTGGGGGATCAGTTTTTCTGCATCTCTGAGGAACGCCGTCGGTAGACTCATTGGTCCTCCAGGATCAGAACCACGAGGTCTTTCGGTCCATGCGCGCCGTAGGCCAGGACTTGTTCGATGTCCGCAGTTTTCGACGGGCCGGATACCAGCAAAGCGTTGGTCGGCATGCCTTGGGCCCAATTGAATTCCTGCTGCACCTGATAGAAGTTGTCGCGGATTTCACTGGCCTTGAGCAGCGCGAAATGCACCGGCGGTACCAGGCTCATCAAGCGCGGTTCTTCACGCGTCGGCCAGAGAATCAGGCTGCCGGTTGCGGCAATGGCGCCAAGGGTGCCGGTGAGGCTGGCCGGGGTGTCGTTGAACAGCTCGGCTTTCCACTCTTCAACTGGACGGTCGTAGGCTTTGAGCGCCGGCAGCTCAGGATGATTCGTCCAGTGCGCAGTGATGCGTTGACCGTGGGGCGTCGTCGGGGCGATCAGCAGGCTTGGCAACTGGCGATCACGCAGCAGTTGGGCGAGCAATGCAGGCCAGGCTTCGCTGGAGGTCAGATGGATTTCGGTGTGCACCGCTTCCATCAGTTTGCGCAGTTGTGGAATGCGTTGTTCAGGTGTGTAGGTGTAGGGCGCGGTCACCAGTTCGACGTCGAATTCGTCAGGCACGGGCGTAGTGCCGGTCAGACTTTTCCGTAACTTGGCAAGGATGTTTTGCTTGGCGCTCATCAACGGTCTCCCTGTTTGGCCAGGTGTTCGCGGGCCATGTCGTGCAGTGAGCGGGCGGCGGGCTTTGGCGCGCTGTGGTTTTGCGTCCAGGGGCCGACATTGTTCGGCGTGAGGGCACGCAGGCGAGTGGCGAAAAAACCGAACAGGCGATAAAGCGTCGGCGAACTGTTGAGCCTGGCCCAGGCGTTCCAGATGAACCGCTCCTTGCGCGAATACTTGCTGCCTTGACCGCGCATGACCTGATTCGGGCTGTCCGGGGCTTTGACGTTCTCTTCCCGCAGGCGACGCAGCAATGCAGGGATAGGAATTTTTACCGGGCAGACTTCGCCGCAAGCGCCGCACAGGGATGAAGCGCTGGGGTGGTCCGGTACTTTCGCCAGGCCGACCATATGCGGCGTGATGATTTTTCCGATAGGCCCAGGGTAAACCTCCCCATAGGCGTGGCCGCCGATTCGGGTGTAGACCGGGCAATGATTCATACAGGCACCGCAGCGGATGCAGTTCAGGGTCTGGCGCAATTCGCTGTCGGCAAACGCCTGGCTGCGACCGTTGTCGAGCAATACCAGGTGCACTTCCCGGGGGCCGTCGAGTTCATGCTCCTGGCGTGGGCCGGAGATCATGTTGACGTAGGTGGTGATCGGAATGCCCAGCGCCGAGCGGGTCAGCAGCGACAGCAGTGGCACCACGTCACGCAGGTTTTCCACGACTTTTTCGATGCCGGTCACGGCGATATGCACGGGTGGGACAGCGGTGGTCATGCGCCCGTTGCCTTCGTTTTCCACCAGCAACAGGGTGCCGGTTTCGGCCACGGCGAAGTTGACGCCGGAGACGCCGATGTCCGCTTCGAAGAATTTCTGCCGCAAGACTCTGCGACCGATCTGAATGAGTTGGTCAACGTCCTTGGTGTATTCCACGCCAAGTTTGTCGTGGAACAAGGACGCGACCTGACCGGCATTCTTGTGGATCGCCGGCATAATAATGTGTGAAGGCTTCTCGTGGTCGAGCTGGACGATGTACTCACCCATGTCCGACTCCAGGCATTCAATGCCTTGAGCCTCGAGGACATGGTTCATCTCCATCTCTTCGCTGACCATCGATTTGCCCTTGATCACTTGCCGCCCCTCGTGAGCGCGGATGATCGAGAGGACGATGCCATTGGCTTCGTCCACCGTTTCCGCCCAGTGCACTGTCACACCGTTGCGGGTCAGGTTCTGTTCAAGCTGCTCGAGCAGGTCGGGCAACTTGGATAACGCACGGGCGCGGACAGTATTGCCCAGCGCTCGCAAATGTTCTCTTTCGTGGGCATCGCTGAAGGACGCTGCCCGTTTTGTCATCAGTGAATCCATCGCAGTGCGAAAGTTGTTTCGCAGTTGCTTGTCGTCCAAAGCCTTGTGAGCCCGGGCGCGAAAATCCTCTTCTACGGCAACCGTAGGAATAATCGAGGAAGTGCTCATTGGGCACCTCCGGTTCGCTGCCAGAGAAAACTGGCCAGGTGTTGGCCGCGCAGCGCTTCCTTTTGTTTCTCCAGCGAGCCGTTGATGTTCATCAGGCAACCGCAGTCGGCACTGAGTACCTTGTGCGCGCCGGACTCCTTCAACGACCGGGTCTTGTCCACCACCATCGCACCGGAAATGTCTGGCATACGGACGCTGAACGTCCCGCCAAAGCCACAACATTCACTTTCGTGATCGTGATTGACCCGCTCTACGTTGCTCAATTGCGCCAACAACTCGCGACCGTGCAGGTGGGTGTTCATTTCGCGGCGTGCCGAGCACGACGTGTGCAGCGCCACTTTGACCGGCTCGCCGCTGTCCTTGAGCTGCACCTTGCAGACAAACAGCAGGAACTCGGCCAGCTCATACGTCCTGGCCGCCAAGGCCCGAACCTGTTTCAACGTCTGCGGCTCGTCCTTGAACAAGTCGGCGTAGTGTTCGCGCAACATCCCGGCACACGATCCCGACGGCACCACCACCGGATAATCCCCGGCAAACAGCGCCAGTTGCGAGCGCGCCACCGTCCTTGCCTGCTCGGTGTAACCCGAGGTGTAGGCCGGTTGTCCGCAGCAGCTTTGCCCTTGCGGGTACTCGACACGAATGCCTTCGCGTTCCAGCAAGTGAATCGCGTCCATTCCGGCTTCGGGGTAGAACAAGTCCACCACGCAGGTTCCGAACAGGTAAACCCGTGACGGTTTCTCGCTAGGGTATTGCCGAGGCTCGTGCAGTGGCGGGGCGACGCGGGTCGCATTCGGCACGGCGTTGTAAAAAAGCTCGCTCATCAGGCGTGTCTCCGGGTGGTCCCGGTTATCCGTCCGCTGAGGCTGCTGAATATAGAGAGGGAAGCTTTCAGCAGCCTTGCAGACCGGGTTGTGAATTGCTGACGCCGGAATCGTGGTCCGGCGTCGGTTTTTGCTTTTTAACGTGTAGTACTTAGTGCACCAGCATGCCGGTGAACCAGTAGGCCTGGGCCAGGGTGATCAAGCCGACTATCGTTGCAAAGAATAGGCTGTGCTTGAGGGTGAAGCGGAACAGATCCGATTCCTTGCCCACCAGACCGGTCGCGGCGCAGGCCACGGCGATCGATTGTGGCGAGATCATCTTGCCGGTCACGCCGCCACTGGTGTTTGCCGCCACCAGCAACACATCGTTGACGCCGATCTGGTGCGCGGTGGTTGCTTGCAACGAACTGAAGAGTGCGTTGGAGGAGGTGTCGGAACCGGTCAGGAACACGCCCAGCCAGCCGAGGAACGGCGAGAAGAACGGGAACGCTGCACCCGTCGCCGCCAGCACCAGAGCCATGGTCGAAGACATGCCCGAGTAGTTGGTGACGAAAGCGAACGCCAGCACCATACCGATGGACAGGATCGGCCAGCGCAGTTCGTAGAAGGTCTCTTTCAAAGTGGTCAGACCAGTTTTGATGTTGATCTTCAGAACCAGCATCGAGATCAGCGCAGAGAAGAAAATCGCCGTGCCGGTCGCGGAAATCGGGTCAAGTTTGAACACCGCCGGAATGGCAGTCGGCGCCGCCACGATCGGAGCAACCTTGATCACCATTTGGTCCAGGTGCGGAATGGCGAAGTTGAATACGAAGCTGTACATCGAGCCGCCAGCAGCGAACATGGCTTTGAACGGTTTCAGGGTCCAGATGGTGACCAGTACGGTGAGGATCAGGAACGGTGACCAGGCTTTGAAAATTTCACCGAGGCTGTAAGGCGAGGCCACGGTGGTGCGCGGTTGACCGAAGCCGCCGGCGCTGGCGGTCACCACGGACGCGGAGACGGCACCGACAATGTGTTGGCCCGCGGCGCGTTTCGGCTGCCAGACTTTCAGGAACAGGGTCAGCGAAATCAGGCTGGCCAGGGCCGAGGTGATGTCCGGCAGTTCCGGTCCAATGAAGTTGGACGTGAAGTATTGGGTGATGGCGAAGCTCAGTCCAGCCACCAGGGCAGCAGGCCAAGTTTCCCGAACGCCGCGCAGGCCGTCCATCATGAACACCAGCCAGAACGGCACGAACAGCGACAACAGCGGCAGTTGGCGACCGGTCATGGCGCCGATCTTGAACGCGTCGATGCCGGTCACTTGCCCGGCGACGATGATCGGGATGCCCAGGGCGCCGAAGGCTACCGGCGCGGTGTTGGCAATCAGGCACAGGCCCGCGGCATACAGCGGATTGAAGCCCAGGCCAACGAGCAGTGCGGCGGTAATCGCTACCGGCGCGCCGAAACCGGCTGCACCTTCCAGGAAAGCGCCGAAGCAGAAGCCGATCAGCAAAACCTGCAAGCGCTGGTCGTCGGTGATCGACAGTACCGAGCTGCGGATGACTTCAAACTGACCGCTCTTGACCGTCAGTTTGTAGAGGAACACCGCCGCCACAATGATCCAGGCGATGGGCCAGAGACCGTAGGCGAAACCATAACCGGCGGCGGCGAACGCCATGTCGACCGGCATCTGGAAGGCAAAAATCGCCACGGCGATGGATAACGCCAGGGTGATGCTGCCGGCCACATGACCTTTGAGGCGGAACACCGCCAACGCCAGGAAGAAAAACACGATAGGGATGACGGCTGCGAGGGCGGAGACGCCGAGACTGCCGAGCGGGGTGTAGAGCTGTTGCCAGGTTTGCATATGGGGTGGCCCCTAATTGTTGTTGGTCAGGCACTGGGCAGCGTTTTTGGTTAATTGGTAATACCAATTTACAATCGCTGTTGGCTAGGGTAAAAGCCTTATGCGCGGCGTGTCAATTTGCCGCCCTAAAACTTTTGTCGAATAAGCCGTGTGCAGCGCATCGGATCGGTTTGATCGAGCGTCGTCTTGCCAGATGCTGGCGTCGCGCCAATAGGCCAGAATAGAGATCCCGGCAAGCTGTCGGGATCGTGGAGAATTGAGTTATGGGGTTTGATCAGATTCGTCAGCGCCGTTTGTCTGACGATATTGTCGAGCGGCTCGAAGGGATGATCCTGGAAGGCACGCTGAAGCCTGGTGAGCGCTTGCCGGCCGAGCGCACGCTGGCTGAGCAGTTCGGTGTGTCACGCCCTTCATTGCGCGAGGCGATTCAGAAGCTGGCGGCCAAGGGTTTGCTGGTCAGTCGCCAGGGCGGTGGCAATTACGTCGTCGATTCGTTGGGGTCGACCTTCAGCGATCCATTGCTGCAGCTGTTGGAAAATAACCCTGAGGCGCAACGCGATCTATTGGAGTTTCGCCACACGCTGGAAGCGTCCTGCGCTTACTACGCGGCCTTGCGTGCCACCGATGTGGACCGTGAGCGGCTGACGGCCGCGTTTGATGAGTTGCAGGACTGTTATTCGCGTCACGATGACGTCAGTCGGGCTGAAGAGGGTGCGGCAGATGCGAAATTTCACCTGGCAATTGCCGAGGCCAGTCATAACGCGGTGTTGCTGCACACCATTCGCGGGCTGTTCGATCTGCTCAAGCGCAACGTGGTGACCAATATTGGCGGCATGTACAAGCAGCGCACCGAAACCCGCGACATGCTGATCACGCAGCACCGGGAGTTGTACCTGGCGATTATCGAGGGGCGGGCGGAGCAGGCGCGGGAAGTCTCCAGCCGGCACATTTTGTATGTGCAGGAAGTGCTGGAGGAAGTGCGTCAGGAAGTGCAGCGCATGGCTCGGGCGGAGCGGCGCAAGGGGATGTAGTCAGTGGGGCTTTGTGGTGCTTGTGCTATCGCCTTCGCGAGCAAGCCCGCTCCCACATTTGTTTTGTGTCGTTCACAAATCCAATGTGGGAGCGGGCTTGCTCGCGAAAGCGGTCTCAGGCAGAAAGAGAATTAATCTTCCTTGCCCTTGTTGCGCACCGCACGCTGCAACTCGCGACCGGCGTCGCGCTCGCGTTCGGTATCACGCTTGTCGTATTCCTTCTTGCCCTTGCCCAGTGCGATCTCGCACTTGACCATGTGCTTGCTCCAGTACCAGGACAAGCATACGCAGGCATAACCTTTCTGTTGCACGGCCGCGGCGAGCTTTTCCAGCTCGCGGCGGTTGAGCAGCAACTTTCGGGTGCGGGTCGGGTCAGCGATGACGTGGGTGCTGGCGGTCATCAGGGGCGTAATGTGGCTGCCAAGCAGCCAGGCTTCGCCATCCTTGAGCAGCACGTAACTGTCGACCAGTTGCAGCTTGCTTGCCCGCAGACTTTTTACTTCCCAGCCGGCCAGGACCAGACCAGCCTCGAACCGATGTTCGATGAAGTAATCGTGTCGCGCCTTTTTGTTCTGCGCGATGGTCCCTGTTGGGTGTTTCTTCTGTTTAGCCATAGGGGCGGCATTATAGGGAGTTGCGCGCGAGTCGGCTACGGTATCGCTACGTGCTTGAGCAGGTTGATTGAATCCCGGACAATGCGGCCTCTTTTTTGAACGCTTGGGCGTGATAACGATGTCGACAGACAAGGTTTCTGTCCACGGCAGTTGGGCTAGCCGCTGGGTCTTCATACTCGCCGCGACCGGTTCGGCCGTGGGCCTGGGTAGTATCTGGAAATTCCCCTACATG
Source organism: Pseudomonas sp. S2_F03 (assembly GCF_054668335.1). Lineage (NCBI taxonomy): Bacteria > Pseudomonadati > Pseudomonadota > Gammaproteobacteria > Pseudomonadales > Pseudomonadaceae > Pseudomonas > Pseudomonas sp. S2_F03. The sequence goes on from NZ_CP162759.1 coordinate 3,891,755, forward strand.
GTCGGCGTCTATGGCGGCGGCGCTTTCGTGCTGATGTTTCTGGCCTGTATCGCGCTGATCGGTGTGCCGGTCATGCTGGCCGAAACCCTGATAGGCCGTCGTGCCCGGCAAAGTCCGGCCAACGCCTTGAAGGTGTTGGCGCTTGAAGCGGGGCATTCGGCCAAATGGTCGTGGGGCGCATTTGCCGGGATGATCACGGCGTTGCTGATCCTGTCGTTCTACAGTGTGGTCGGTGGCTGGTCGCTGGATTACATCATCGACATGGGGCGAGGCGACTTCCAGGGCGTGACGGCTGACCAGGTCGGCGCGTACTTCGGCAATGTGATCGCCGATCCGTGGCGCCTGACACTTTGGCACACGATTTTCATGCTGTTGTCTGCCGTGGTGATCGCCAAAGGCGTGGTCGCCGGGCTTGAGCGCAGCTTGCGGATCATGATGCCGCTGCTGTTTGTGATGGTCATCGTGCTGCTGGGTTACAGCATGACCACCGGCCACTTCATGGAAGGCGTGCATTTCATGTTCGACTTCCACCCGGAAAAAGTACTCGACGGTTTGCTGCCTGCCATGGGGCACGCGTTCTTCTCGCTGAGCGTCGGTGTCGGTTCGATCATGATCTATGGCGCCTACATGCCAAAGCATTCGTCGATTTCCGGGACCGTCGTGGGCGTGGCGCTGCTGGATACGTTCGTTTCGCTGGTGGCTGGTCTGGCGTTGTTTCCGATTGTGTTCGCAGCGGGCTTGAACCCGAGCGAAGGCCCTGGCTTGATGTTCGTCAGCCTGCCATTTGCTTTCGGCAACGTAGCGTTTGGTCAGTTGATGGGCGTAGTGTTCTTCGTGCTGGTTGCGGTGGCTGCCTGGAGTTCGGCGATTTCGCTGCTTGAGCCCATGGTGGCTTACCTGGTTGAACGCACCAAAATCCGCCGCGCCTGGGTGACGTTCTGGTTGGCTTTCTCCTGCTGGTTCGTCGGTCTGGGTACCGTGTTTTCCTTCAATATCTGGAAGCAAGCCAAGTTTTTCGTGAACGATGGCGGGATGTTCCACCTCTACCAATGGGGGGCGACCGGTGGTCTGGACTTCTTTGGTGTGATCGATTTCTTTACCTCACGGATCATGTTGCCACTCGGTGGTTTGTGTTTCGTGGTGTTTGCGGGCTGGATCATGGGGCGTGAAGCGGTGCGCGACGAGTTGTCGATCCGCAGCCCGATGCTGTTTGGTCTGTCCCTGTTCTTGATGCGCTATGTGGCGCCCATCGGCATTCTCGTAGTGTTTGCCGCCCAGCTGTGGAAGTGACGCTGACATGACGACGCATATTCAACGTTCGGCCTTGCTGCCGTATCCGGCACAAGCGCTGTATGACCTGGTCAACGACGTAGCGCGTTACCCCGAGTTTCTGCCGTGGTGTTCGGCCGCCGAAGTGCTGGAAATTTCGCCTGAGTACATGCGTGCCAGCGTGGGTGTGGCCAAGGGCGGCCTCAGCCAGCATTTCGTCACCAGAAATACTCTGGTGCCGGGGCAATCGATCGAAATGAACCTCGAGGAAGGTCCTTTCACCCAATTGCACGGCGTGTGGGTGTTCAAGTCGCTGACTGAGAAGGCCTGCAAGATCAGTCTGGACCTGTCGTTCGACTACGCCGGGCCGATTGTTCGCGCAACGTTGGGGCCTTTGTTCAATCAGGCGGCCAACACGCTGGTGGACGCGTTCTGCCAGCGCGCCAAGCAGATACATGGTTGAGTCGGTGATTGAGGTCGAAGTGGTGTATGCCGCCGTGGATCGCCAGGTATTGCTCTGCGTAACGATGCCAGCAACATCGACGGTGCGAGCCGCCGTGCAATGCTCAGGCATTGGTGCAGAGTTTCCGGAGCTGGATCTGGCGGCTTGTCCTGTAGGGATTTTCGGCAAGGTTATCGCTGACCCGGACAGTCGACGGGTTCGGGCTGGGGATCGCATCGAGATTTACAGACCTTTGCTGGCCGACCCGAAGGAGGTTCGCCGGTTGCGCGCAGCCAAGGCTGCCGAGGCCAAAGCACGGAATCAGTGATTCGATCAAATTCCAGACAATAAAAAACCCGGACATTCCGGGTTTTTTATTGCGTCGCAAATTATTGCGGCGTGGTGTCCAGCGGTTCTGGCGTCGGGACTGGAACGGTTTCTACACCGTCGACGTCCTTCTGGATCTGATCCAGCAACGAACCAGGCTTGGCCGGTTTTTCTGGTTTCGGCTTCTCGACGTTTTCCACTGGCGCAGCGACTGTGGTGCCGCTGTCCTTGCCGAGAATGGCTTCGTCGCGGCTCACGCCTGGCATGAAATCACCAGAGAGGCTGACAAGCTGGTCATTTGGGTTGAAGATAACGCTAATGCGTTCCTGTTGGCGTTCACCGCCACCCGGTTGCAGGCTGTACAGATAATCCCAGCGATCGGCATGGAACGTGTCAGTCAACAGAGGGTTGCCCATGATAAACCGTACTTGCTTGCGGGTCATTCCCGGGCGTAACTGGTCTATCATGTCCTGCGTGACGACATTGCCCTGCTGGATGTCGATTTTGTAAACCCCGGGGAATGAACAACCGGCGAGTGCGAGCAGTCCCACAAAGGTGAAACTGGTTAGCAAGAGCTTGGTGTTTTGCATCGGTGGGCGACTTCCACTATCTTGGCTGGGACAACGTAAACGCCGATCATACCCGCATTAAGAGAAGCTGCGAAGCAGCATCGCGAGAAAGCTGACCATGGTTGAAAATAGCGAACTACGCAAAGCCGGCCTCAAAGTGACCCTGCCACGGGTCAAAATTCTGCAAATGCTCGATTCCGCCGAGCAACGCCACATGAGTGCCGAAGATGTTTACAAGGCGCTGATGGAGGCTGGTGAGGACGTCGGTCTGGCCACGGTTTACCGTGTACTGACTCAGTTCGAGGCAGCTGGCCTTGTGGTGCGGCACAACTTCGACGGAGGCCACGCGGTCTTTGAGCTGGATGACGGCAAGCATCACGACCATATGGTCAACGTCGAAACCAGCGAAGTGATCGAATTCTTCGACGAAGAAATCGAGCGCCTGCAGAAAGCCATCGTCGACAAGTATGGTTTCGAGATGGTTGATCACAATCTGGTGCTGTACGTACGCAAGAAAAAGTAAGCATGTCGCGCGAATTTCAGATTCGCGAAACGAACGAAGGCGACCCCAGGGTCGCCTTCGTGCTGTCTGCTGTTCCTAAATTTTTGCGGTAACGACCATTTTTTTCGCGTGTGCCAGAGATTCCTTGGTGAGGTCGATGCCTCCCAGCATCCGCGCCACTTCTTCGATGCGATCATTTTTGCTCAGCTTGGAGACAGCCGTATGAGTTGCATCCTCGCCCCGCACCTTGTGTACGAACAGGTGTTGGTGACCCTGCGCTGCCACTTGCGGCAAGTGAGTCACTGTCAGCACCTGCCCCCGCTCCCCAAGTCGACGCAGCAGTTGGCCGACGATTTCGGCGGTCGGACCACCGATACCCACGTCCACTTCGTCGAACACCAGTGTTGGTACGCGTGAGGTTTGTGCGGTGATCACCTGAATAGCGAGACTGATCCGCGACAGTTCGCCACCCGAAGCTACTTTGGCCAAGGCTTTCAATGGCTGTCCAGGGTTGGCGCTCACCAGCAGTTCTACCTGTTCGAGCCCGTTGGGTAACAGCTCATCGCTGCTGTTGGGTCGTAGTTCGATGGTGAAGCGGCCCCCCGGCATGCCCAGTCGCTGGATTTCCTGCTCCACGGCGCTGGCCAGGCTGCTCGACGCCTGATGGCGCAAGTCACTCAGTTCACGCGCGCGCTCCTGATAATGACGGGCATAGGAGGCCAGCTCATCGCTGAGCCGCTCGATGGATTCGTCGTTGGCATTCAGGGTTTCGATTTCATCCAGCAGCCGCTGCTGCATCTCCGCGACTTCAGTCGGCTGGATGCGGTGCTTGCGTGCCATGGTGTAGATCGCATCCAGGCGTTCTTCAAGGTATTGCAGTCGCGCGGGGTCGGCGTCGAAGTTATCGAGGAAGCGGTTCAGCTCACCCACGGCTTCTTCTACCTGGATTTGTGCGCTGGTCAGCAGGCTGCTGGCTTCGCCCAGGGCGCCGATTGAATTGTTCACGCTCGAAAGACGGTTGAGGCTGGCGGTCAGGGCGTTCAGGACGTTGCCGGAATCACTTTCGCTGCATTGCTCGACGACTTGTCGGCAGATGCCCAGCAGGGTTTCGGCGTTGGTGAGGTTCTTGTGTTCCTGCTCCAGTTGTTCCAGCTCGTTTTCGCCGAGGCCGAGGTTTTCGAGTTCTTCGAGTTGATAGCTGAGCAATTGATGGCGAGCGCGCTGCTCGTCGCCGGAGTTGGAAAGGCGTTCGAGCTCCTGGCGCGTCTGGCGCCAGCGCTGGGCAGCCAGTTGTACCTGGCGGGCAAGGTCCGTGGCTCCGGCGTACTCGTCGAGGAGGCGGCGGTGGGTGTCGGTCTTGAGTAGCGATTGGTGTTCGTGCTGGCTATGGATGTCGATCAGCAACTCGCCCAGGGCCTTGAGGTCGCCGAGAGGGCAGGGCGTACCGTTGATGTAGCCGCGGGAGCGGCCTTCGGCAGTGATGACCCGACGCAGGATGCAGGGACCATCGCTTTCGAGGTCGCGCTCGGCGAGCCAGGCACTGGCTTCCGGAATATCAACAAGGTCGAAGGTGGCCAGGATGTCAGCCTTGTCTGCGCCTGGGCGGACCACGCCGCTGTCGGCGCGGTCACCCAGAGTCAGGCCCAGGGCGTCGAGCATGATCGACTTGCCAGCGCCGGTTTCCCCGGTGATCACGCTCATCCCGCGATCGAGTTCGAGATCGAGATGTTCAACGATGGCGTAGTTATGTACGGACAGGTGCACCAGCATAAAGGCCGCTCCCAGGCTTTAGGTCTGGTTATTTATACAGTGTTTTATTTGTGCCTGACAATGGCCTCGCTTGGCTCGATTTGCTTGGCCTGACGAAATGCCCGGTGCATCGGGTAATCGCAATGCAGCGCTTTTTGTAAGGGTAATCGCACGAATCCCCTTGAAGCTGGATTTTGCGGCCCCATATACCGGGACAGAAGCGCGAGTTGAGCTCGCGGACGATATTGAAAGGAGAAATCTATGGCTGACGAACAGACAGTGGATACGCAAAATCTAGACGCCGATCAGGCTCCACAAGCTTCGGGCGATGACCTGACGGCTCGTGTACAAGTGCTCGAAGAGCAACTGGCAGGCGCGCAGGATCAGGCTTTGCGTGTAGCCGCCGATCTGCAGAACGTCCGCCGTCGCGCCGAGCAGGATGTAGAAAAGGCTCACAAATTTGCCCTGGAGAAATTCGCGGGCGATTTGCTGCCGATCATCGACAGCCTTGAGCGCGGTCTGGAGTTGTCCAACCCGGACGACGAAAGCATCCGTCCAATGCGCGAAGGCATCGAGCTGACCCTGAAAATGTTCCAGGACACCCTGAAGCGTTATCAGCTGGAAGTGATCGATCCGCATGGCGAACCGTTCAACGCCGTTCAGCATCAGGCAATGGCCATGCAGGAAAGCGCCGATGTCGAGCCGAACAGCGTGCTCAAGGTGTTCCAGAAGGGCTATCAGCTCAATGGCCGCCTGCTGCGCCCGGCCATGGTCGTGGTCAGCAAGGCGCCTGCGCCAGTTTCGCCTTCGATTGACGAGCAGGCTTGAAATTGGCCGCAAGGCCCCCATTTATAAGTCAAGCGTTTAAGTGCTACCGCAGTTAGCCACCACTGCTGCGGCAACCAAATCCAAAGTTTCGGGAGAGTGAACATGGGCAAAATTATCGGTATCGACCTGGGGACCACCAACTCCTGCGTCTCCGTACTTGAAAACGGCGTAGCCAAAGTTATTGAAAACGCTGAAGGCGCGCGTACCACGCCGTCGATCATCGCTTACGCCAACGATGGCGAAATCCTCGTTGGCCAGTCGGCCAAGCGTCAGGCTGTGACCAATCCGCACAACACCTTGTATGCGGTGAAGCGTCTGATCGGTCGTAAGTTCGACGAAGAAGTCGTACAGAAAGACATCAAGATGGTCCCTTACAAAATCGCCAAGGCTGACAATGGCGACGCGTGGGTAGAAGTGAACGGCCAGAAAATGTCGCCGCCACAAATCTCGGCTGAAATTCTGAAGAAAATGAAAAAGACCGCCGAAGACTACCTCGGCGAGCCAGTGACTGAAGCGGTCATCACCGTTCCGGCCTACTTCAACGACAGCCAGCGTCAAGCCACCAAAGACGCCGGCCGCATCGCGGGTCTGGACGTAAAACGTATCATCAACGAACCAACCGCAGCCGCACTGGCTTACGGTATGGACAAGGCGAAGGGCGATCACACCGTGATCGTTTACGACTTGGGCGGCGGTACTTTCGACGTTTCCGTGATCGAAATCGCTGAAGTTGATGGCGAGCACCAGTTCGAAGTATTGGCCACCAACGGTGACACGTTCCTGGGCGGTGAAGACTTTGACATTCGTCTGATCGACTACCTCGTTGACGAATTCAAGAAAGAAAGCGGCATGAACCTCAAAGGTGACCCGCTGGCCATGCAGCGCCTGAAAGAAGCCGCTGAAAAAGCCAAGATCGAGCTGTCCTCTGCTCTGTCGACCGACGTGAACCTGCCGTACATCACTGCAGACGCCACCGGTCCGAAGCACTTGAACGTGAAGATTTCTCGCGCCAAGTTGGAAGCACTGGTTGAAGACCTGGTTCAGCGCACCATCGAGCCTTGCCGCATCGCTCTGAAAGACTCCGGTATCGACGTTGGCGCAATCAACGACGTGATCCTGGTAGGCGGTCAGACCCGTATGCCACTGGTTCAGAAACTGGTAACCGAGTTCTTCGGTAAAGAAGCTCGTAAAGACGTGAACCCGGACGAAGCTGTTGCCATGGGTGCTGCTATCCAGGGCGCGGTATTGGCCGGTGACGTCAAAGACGTTCTGCTGCTGGACGTCAGCCCGCTGACCCTGGGTATCGAAACCATGGGCGGCGTGATGACCGCGCTGATCGAGAAAAACACCACGATTCCTACCAAGAAATCGCAAGTGTTCTCGACTGCCGATGACAACCAGGGCGCTGTGACCATTCACGTGCTGCAAGGTGAGCGTAAGCAAGCGGCTCAGAACAAGTCCTTGGGCAAGTTCGACCTGGCCGACATTCCACCAGCACCACGTGGCGTGCCACAAATTGAAGTGACCTTCGACATCGACGCCAACGGCATTCTGCACGTAGGCGCCAAAGACAAGGCCACCGGCAAGACTCAGTCGATCGTGATCAAGGCCAACTCCGGTCTGTCCGAGGAAGAAATTCAGCAGATGATTCGCGATGCTGAAGCCAACGTCGACGCAGACCGCCAGTTCGAAGAGCTGGCAACCGCTCGCAACCAGGGCGATGCGCTGGTTCACTCGACTCGCAAAATGGTCGCTGACGCTGGCGATAAAGTGACTGCCGAAGAGAAGACTGCGATCGAAGCTGCTGTTGTTGCTCTGGAAGCCGCTGTCAAAGGCGACGACAAAGCTGCAATCGAAGCCAAGGTTGAAGAACTGTCGAAAGTCTCTGCTCCAGTGGCGCAGAAGATGTACGCCGAACAGGCTCAGCCTGCTGAAGGCGCGGCACCGCACGACGAAAAAGCTGAAAAGGCTGACGACGTTGTCGATGCCGAGTTCGAAGAAGTCAAAGACCACAAGTAAGTTGTTGGTCGCCCGGTTGACTGCCTTTAGGCGGTGACTGGTAGGATGTCGCCGCGCGGGAGCTTGCTCCCGCGTTGGCGTGTCTGGAATACGCGAATTTTTACAGCATGCGACAGCGTTCGCGTGCTGCTGGTATGGCCGGGAATGCTCCTGCTTTTCGAGCCGCAAGTACCGCAATGAATCAAAGACCAGGATCGTTGAATTGACGTGAGTTGGGTCCGGGCCTGTATTGGGGCTCAACGAGTTTGGCAAGGCTCAGGAGAGGTTTGCCGAACGTCCTCAAGAGTGCAAAGACTTATGACAAAGCGTGACTATTACGAAGTATTGGGTGTTGAGCGTGGCTCAAGCGAAGCAGACCTGAAGAAGGCCTACCGCCGCTTGGCGATGAAGCATCACCCGGACCGTAATCCCGATGACAAAGCGTCGGAAGAAATGTTCAAAGAGGCTAACGAAGCCTACGAAGTGTTGTCCGATTCCAGCAAGCGCGCGGCCTACGACCAGTACGGTCATGCCGGTGTCGACCCGAGCATGGGTGGCGGCGGTGCCGGTTTTGGCGGTCAGAACTTCTCCGACATCTTTGGCGATGTCTTCAGTGACTTCTTCGGTGGCGGTCGCGGCGGTTCCCGTGGCGGTGCCCAGCGCGGCAGCGACCTGCGTTACACCCTGGAACTGAACCTGGAAGAGGCGGTGCGCGGTACCACCGTGAACATCCGCGTTCCGACGCTGGTCAACTGCAAGCCGTGCGACGGCTCGGGTGCCAAGAAAGGCTCCTCGCCAGTTACCTGCCCGACTTGCGGCGGTATCGGCCAGGTCCGCATGCAGCAGGGCTTCTTCTCGGTGCAGCAGACCTGCCCGCGTTGCCATGGCCAGGGCAAGATCATTTCCGACCCGTGCAACTCCTGCAACGGCGAAGGCCGTGTTGAAGAGTACAAAACCCTTTCCGTGAAAGTGCCGGCCGGTGTCGATACCGGTGACCGCATTCGTCTGTCCGGCGAAGGCGAGGCGGGCGCTCAGGGTGGGCCGACTGGCGACCTGTACGTGGTGATCAATGTGCGCGAGCACGCGATCTTCCAGCGTGATGGCAAACACCTGTTCTGCGAAGTGCCGATCAGTTTTGTCGATGCGGCGTTGGGCGGTGAGCTGGAGATTCCGACCCTTGATGGTCGAGTCAAACTGAAGATCCCTGAGGGGACCCAGACCGGCAAGCAGTTCCGCGTTCGCGGCAAAGGCGTCGCGCCGGTGCGTGGCGGCGGTGCGGGTGACCTGATGTGCCGTGTCGCGGTCGAAACCCCTGTCAATCTGGGTCGTCGTCAGCGTGAATTGCTGGAAGAGTTCCGTAGCTCCCTGGCGGACGACAACAGCCATTCGCCGAAAACCACCGGTTGGTTTGAAGGCGTGAAGCGCTTTTTCGGCGATTTGTAAGGAGTCGGCATGCGACGTATAGCTGTGATGGGCGCTGCCGGGCGCATGGGCAAAATCCTGGTCGAGGCCGTGCAGCAGCGCGCGCCGCTGACCGGTCTGACGGCGGCCATCGTGCGCCCCGGCAGCACGCTGATTGGTGTGGATGCCGGTGAGCTGGCCTCGCTGGGGCGTATTGGTGTGCCGTTGTCCGGCAATCTGGACGCGGTCGCTGACGAGTTCGATGTGTTGATCGACTTCACGCTCCCGGAAGTCATGCTGAAAAACCTCGCGTTCTGCCGCAAGACCGGCAAGGCCATGGTAATCGGCACTACCGGGCTGGATGTGGCGCAGAAGCAGTTGCTGGCTGAGGCGGGCAAGGAGATTCCGATCGTGTTCGCGGCCAATTTCAGTGTCGGCGTCAACCTGTCGCTGAAGTTGCTCGACATGGCCGCACGCGTGCTGGGTGATGAGGCGGATATCGAAATCATCGAAGCGCATCACCGACACAAGATCGACGCGCCTTCAGGCACCGCGTTGCGCATGGGTGAAGTGATCGCCAGCGCCCTGGATCGTGATCTGCAAAAGGTCGCGGTCTATGGTCGCGAAGGTCATACCGGTGCGCGTGAGCGTGAAACGATCGGCTTTGCCACTGTTCGCGGTGGTGACGTGGTTGGCGATCACACGGTGCTGTTCGCCTGTGAGGGCGAGCGTCTGGAAATCACGCATAAAGCGTCCAGTCGCATGACCTTCGCCAAAGGCGCGGTGCGAGCGGCGTTGTGGCTGGATGGTCGTGAGCCAGGCCTTTACGACATGCAAGACGTGCTCGATCTGCGTTAAGATGTGCCCGAAATCGGGTTCAAGCACAGTGTTTGAGCCCGGTTTTACACCGCCAAGCGACGTCCTGTCGCATTCTCCAGCCTTTCGGGCTCATTGGCGGTAGACCAAAAATGCCTTTTTCTGTAAGCTACAGCTTTAGTGTGTCCACTAAAAGCGCGCAGAATAATTCAGTGAAGAAGCGGGGTGACGTGTCCATACGTCACTCCGCTTTTTTACAACCTGCGATCGCCCTTTCAGGCTTTATTTACGGGAGGTCTTCTTGACTAAGCCAGCCATACTCGCCCTTGCTGATGGCAGCATTTTTCGCGGCGAAGCCATTGGAGCCGACGGTCAAACCGTTGGTGAGGTGGTGTTCAACACCGCAATGACCGGCTATCAGGAAATCCTTACCGATCCTTCCTACGCCCAACAGATCGTTACCCTGACCTATCCGCACATCGGCAACACCGGCACCACGCCGGAAGACGCCGAATCCGACCGCGTCTGGTCCGCTGGCCTGGTCATCCGTGACCTGCCACTGGTTGCGAGCAACTGGCGTAACACGATGTCCCTGTCCGATTACCTGAAAGCCAACAACGTTGTGGCTATCGCCGGTATCGACACCCGCCGCCTGACGCGCATCCTGCGTGAGAAAGGCGCACAGAACGGCTGCATCATGGCCGGTGACAACATTTCCGAAGCCGCCGCCATCGCCGCCGCACAGGGTTTCCCTGGCCTGAAAGGCATGGACCTGGCAAAAGTCGTCAGCACCAAAGAACAGTACGAATGGCGCTCGACTGTCTGGGATCTGAAAACCGACAGCCACGCGACGATCGAAGCTTCCGAGCTGCCGTACCACGTGGTTGCCTACGACTACGGCGTCAAGCTGAACATCCTGCGCATGCTGGTCGAGCGCGGTTGCCGCGTGACCGTGGTGCCAGCACAAACTCCGGCCGCAGACGTTCTGGCGATGAAGCCGGACGGCGTGTTCCTGTCCAACGGTCCTGGTGACCCTGAGCCGTGCGACTACGCGATTCAGGCGATCAAGGATGTGCTGGAAACCGAGATTCCGGTCTTCGGTATCTGCCTTGGTCACCAACTGCTGGCCCTGGCCTCTGGCGCCAAGACTCTGAAAATGGGTCACGGCCACCACGGTGCCAACCACCCGGTCCAGGACCTGGACAGCGGTGTGGTGATGATCACCAGCCAAAACCACGGTTTTGCGGTAGACGAAGCGACCCTGCCAGCCAACGTCCGTGCGATCCACAAATCGCTGTTCGACGGCACCCTGCAAGGGATCGAGCGTACCGACAAGAGCGCCTTCAGCTTCCAGGGTCACCCGGAAGCCAGCCCTGGCCCGAACGACGTAGCGCCATTGTTTGATCGCTTCATCAATGAGATGGCCAAGCGACGCTGATCGCTCACCTTTATTGGTGCAAGGCTTGAGGGCGGTCCCGACACCGGCGGCCCCCTCAAGGCTTCAAAGATTGAACAAGACGGCTTGCCGACTGACCTGCGGATTTGAGTGACAAACCCATGCCAAAACGTACAGACATTAAAAGCATCCTGATTCTCGGCGCTGGCCCGATCGTTATCGGCCAGGCCTGCGAATTCGACTACTCCGGCGCCCAGGCCTGTAAGGCCCTGCGCGAAGAGGGTTACCGCGTCATCCTGGTGAACTCCAACCCGGCGACCATCATGACCGACCCGGACATGGCCGACGCGACTTACATCGAGCCGATCAAGTGGCAGACCGTTGCCAAGATCATCGAGAAAGAGCGTCCGGATGCGCTGCTGCCAACCATGGGCGGCCAGACCGCTCTGAACTGCGCACTGGACCTGGAGCGCGAAGGCGTCCTGGAGAAGTTCGGCGTAGAGATGATCGGCGCCAACGCGGACACCATCGACAAGGCTGAAGACCGTTCGCGCTTCGACAAGGCGATGAAGTCCATCGGCCTGGACTGCCCGCGTTCGGGTATCGCCCACAGCATGGAAGAAGCCAACGCCGTTCTCGAGCGCCTGGGCTTCCCGTGCATCATTCGTCCTTCCTTCACCATGGGCGGCACCGGTGGCGGTATCGCTTACAACCGTGAAGAGTTCGAAGAAATCTGCGCCCGTGGTCTGGACCTGTCTCCGACCAAAGAGCTGCTGATCGACGAATCCCTGATCGGCTGGAAAGAGTACGAGATGGAGGTTGTCCGCGATAAGAAGGACAACTGCATCATCGTCTGCTCGATCGAAAACTTTGACCCGATGGGCGTGCACACCGGTGACTCGATCACTGTTGCGCCAGCACAGACCCTGACGGACAAGGAATACCAGATCATGCGTAACGCCTCGTTGGCGGTACTGCGTGAGATCGGCGTGGAAACCGGCGGCTCCAACGTTCAGTTCGGCATCTGCCCGGACACTGGCCGTATGGTCGTGATCGAGATGAACCCGCGTGTATCCCGCTCTTCGGCACTGGCCTCGAAAGCCACTGGTTTCCCGATTGCGCGTATCGCTGCCAAGCTGGCGATCGGCTACACCCTCGACGAACTGTCGAACGAAATTACCGGCGGCGCTACGCCTGCGTCCTTCGAGCCGTCCATCGACTACGTCGTGACCAAGCTGCCACGTTTTGCCTTCGAGAAATTCCCGAAAGCCGACGCCCGCCTGACCACTCAAATGAAGTCGGTCGGTGAAGTCATGGCCATCGGCCGGACTTTCCAGGAATCCCTGCAGAAAGCCCTGCGCGGGCTGGAAGTTGGCGTTTGCGGTCTGGACGAGAAGCTCGACCTGGGCAACCCGGAAAGCATGAGCGTGCTCAAGCGCGAACTGACCGTGCCGGGCGCCGAGCGCATCTGGTACGTGGCTGATGCCTTCCGTGCCGGCCTGTCGGTCGAAGACATCTTCGGCATGAACATGATCGATCCGTGGTTCCTGGTACAGATCGAAGATCTGATCAAGGAAGAAGAGAAGGTCAAGACCCTCGGTCTGACTAGCATCGATCGCGACTTGATGTTCCGCCTCAAGCGCAAAGGCTTCTCCGACATGCGTCTGGCCAAGCTGCTGGGCGTGACCGAGAAGGCGCTGCGTCGTCACCGTCACAAGCTGGAAATCTACCCGGTCTACAAGCGCGTTGACACCTGCGCGGCCGAGTTCGCCACCGACACCGCCTACATGTACTCGACTTACGAGGAAGAGTGCGAAGCCGCGCCGTCGGGCCGCGACAAGATCATGATCCTGGGCGGCGGTCCAAACCGTATCGGCCAGGGTATCGAGTTCGACTACTGCTGCGTACACGCGGCACTGGCCCTGCGTGAAGACGGTTACGAGACCATCATGGTCAACTGCAACCCGGAAACCGTTTCCACCGACTACGACACTTCCGATCGCCTGTACTTCGAACCGGTTACCCTGGAAGACGTGCTGGAAATCGTTCGCGTCGAGAAGCCCAAAGGCGTGATCGTCCAGTATGGCGGCCAAACCCCGCTGAAACTGGCGCGTGCCCTGGAAGAAGCCGGCGTACCAATCATCGGTACCAGCCCTGATGCCATCGACCGCGCCGAAGACCGTGAGCGCTTCCAGCAAATGGTCGAGCGTCTGAACCTGCGTCAGCCGCCAAACGCCACCGTGCGCAGCGAAGACGAAGCGATTCGTGCTGCCACCAAGATCGGTTACCCGCTAGTGGTTCGTCCGTCCTACGTACTGGGCGGTCGCGCGATGGAAATCGTCTACGAAGAAGAAGAGCTCAAGCGCTACCTGCGTGATGCGGTGAAAGTGTCGAACGACAGCCCTGTGCTGCTCGACCACTTCCTCAACTGCGCCATCGAAATGGACGTGGATGCGGTTTGCGACGGCACCGACGTGGTGATCGGCGCGATCATGCAGCACATTGAGCAGGCTGGCGTTCACTCCGGTGACTCCGCGTGCTCCCTGCCGCCGTACTCGCTGCCTGCTCACATCCAGGACGAGATGCGCGAACAGGTCAAGAAAATGGCCCTGGAACTCGGCGTTGTCGGCCTGATGAACGTTCAGTTGGCGCTGCAAGGCGAAGACATCTACGTCATCGAAGTCAACCCGCGCGCTTCCCGTACCGTACCGTTCGTGTCCAAGTGCATCGGTGTGTCCCTGGCCATGATCGCCGCTCGCGTGATGGCTGGTAAAACCCTGAAAGAAATCGGTTTCACCAAAGAAATCATTCCGAACTTCTACAGCGTGAAAGAGGCGGTGTTCCCATTCGCCAAATTCCCTGGCGTGGACCCGATCCTGGGCCCAGAGATGAAGTCCACCGGTGAAGTGATGGGCGTGGGCGATACCTTCGGCGAAGCATTCGCCAAGGCCCAGATGGGCGCCAGCGAAGTGCTGCCGACCGGCGGTACCGCATTCATCAGCGTGCGTGATGACGACAAGCCACTGGTTGCAGGCGTGGCTCGTGATCTGATCAACTTGGGCTTCGAAGTGGTTGCCACCGCCGGTACTGCCAAGCTGATCGAAGCCGCAGGCCTGAAAGTGCGTCGTGTGAACAAGGTGACCGAGGGTCGTCCGCACGTGGTCGACATGATCAAGAATGACGAAGTCACCCTGATCATCAACACCACCGAAGGCCGTCAGTCGATCGCTGATTCGTACTCCATTCGTCGTAATGCCTTGCAGCACAAGATCTACTGCACCACGACTATTGCTGCTGGCGAAGCTATCTGCGAAGCGCTGAAGTTCGGTCCCGAGAAGACCGTGCGCCGCTTGCAGGATCTACACGCAGGATTGAAGGCATGAGCATAACCAAGTACCCAATGACTGTTCAGGGCGCTCGCGCCCTGGAAGAAGAACATACTCACCTGACCAAGGTCGTCCGTCCGAAGCTCAGCCAGGACATCGGTACGGCCCGCGAGTTGGGTGACTTGAAGGAAAACGCCGAATACCACGCTGCTCGTGAGCAGCAGGGTATGGTCGAGGCGCGTATTCGTGACATCGAAGGCCGGATTCAGAATCAGGTCATCATCGACGTTACGAGCATTCCTCACACAGGCAAAGTGATTTTCGGTACCACCGTTGAGATTGCCAACGTTGAGACGGATGAGCGCGTGACTTACCACATCGTTGGTGAAGACGAGGCTGATTTCAAACTGGGCAAGATTTCGGTTGGATCGCCACTGGCCCGCGCCTTGATTGCCAAGGAAGAGGGTGATGTGGTGGCGGTGAAAACGCCAAGCGGCGTCATCGAGTACGAGATTGTCGAAGTTCGCCACATCTAAAGACCTGCGCCCGCTACGTGCGGGCGCGATGGTTTGGCAGCTGACTCAGATGTTGTGGGTTGGCGGCCTGTGGCTGTTACACATCGGTCTGGCGCCGGCGCTGGGTCAATTAGGCCTGGCGCCGCTGCTGATCGACGAAATTGCAGGCATGCTGAATGCGCTGATGGTGGGATTTGCCGCAGCGTGTGTGATTTTTCAGGCTTTGGTGCTGGTTCAGACCAAGGGCCTTGCCAGTCTATGGCGCGATATTCGCGGGCAACTGCTGCTGGTGGCGCTGTATGCGTGTGCGATGTTTTTCGCGGTGCGCTTTGCTTGGCCGGATGCGGTGCGTTGGCAGGTGTTCAGCTATCTGGTGTTGGGGTTTTCCGGGCTGCTGCTGGTGTTACAACCGGTGCCAGGAGGGAGTGGCAGGGTGCGCGAGGCACACCCTTGACCCTTGTCATCACTTGAAGCGATGGACGTTCGACAGCTGCTTGTTGACGCTGAAGTTCTTGCGGTAAATCAGTGCCATCTTGCCGATGACTTGAACCAGATCCCCTTTGCCAACCTTGCAGAGTTCTGCAATGGTCGCCAGGCGCGATTCGCGATCGAGGATGTTGAGCTTGATTTTGATCAGCTCGTGATCCGCCAAAGCGCGTTCAAATTCGGCTAACACACCTTCAGTCAAACCGTTGTCAGCCACAATCAAAACTGGTTTCAGATGGTGGCCAATGGATTTGTACTGTTTCTTCTGCTCTTGAGTGAGCGGCATAATCTGACCCTTTCGTCTGGATTCTGTAAAATGGCGGCCATTTTACCCGAGGGCTCGTGGATCCGCCCAATTAATCACGACCCTTATCATCGAGGTGCCCAATGGCGCGTTCCAAGACAAGCCTTGGTTGGCTGAAAAGACATGTCAACGATCCCTATGTGAAGCAGGCGCAGAAGGATGGCTACCGCTCGCGTGCGAGTTACAAACTTCTGGAGGTCCAGGAGAAATACAATCTGATCCGTCCCGGCATGAGCGTTGTCGACCTGGGTGCGGCGCCCGGGGGTTGGTCGCAGGTGACTAGCCGTCTGATCGGTGGTCAGGGGCGCCTGATCGCCTCGGACATTCTGGAAATGGACAGCATTCCGGACGTGACTTTCATCCAGGGCGACTTCACCGAGGACAAAGTGCTCGCGCGGATCCTTGAAGCCGTGGGTAATTCGCAGGTGGACCTTGTGATTTCCGATATGGCCCCCAATATGAGTGGTACGCCTGAAGTGGACATGCCAAAAGCCATGTTTCTTTGCGAGCTGGCGCTTGATTTGGCGGAACGGATACTCAAGCCGGGTGGTAATTTCGTGATCAAGATTTTTCAGGGCGAAGGGTTTGATGTTTACCTGAAGGATGCTCGTCGGAAATTCGACAAGATCCAGATGATCAAGCCAGACTCTTCTCGTGGCAGTTCCCGCGAGCAATACATGCTGGCTTGGGGTTACCGCGGGCGTAGTGAGTAAAACGAGGTTTTTTGGCGGGGCGATAGGTTTTTCGTATTTCGCCCCGTGAGCATTAGCGAATATTGTGTAGAAAGTGTTTCACAAAGGGTTACAGACGGCGCCTGCCAGAGCCGTAGGTAATGTAGTAAGTTAGGCCGGTGAATATCATGCGAAGCGCGCGCCATTAGCGGAGCTTGCTTCAGAGGGTAGTTAATTGAACGATATGGCAAAGAATCTGATCCTGTGGTTGATCATCGCGGCTGTCCTGGTGACAGTGATGAACAACTTCTCCAGCCCTAACGAGCCGCAGACCCTCAACTATTCCGACTTCATCCAGCAGGTCAAGGATGGCAAGGTCGAGCGCGTAGCGGTTGACGGCTACGTGATTACCGGTAAACGCACCGATGGCGACAGCTTCAAGACCATTCGTCCGGCAATCCAGGACAACGGTCTGATCGGCGACCTCGTGGACAACCACGTCGTGGTCGAGGGCAAGCAGCCTGAACAGCAAAGCATCTGGACTCAACTCCTGGTCGCAAGCTTCCCGATCCTGGTGATCATCGCCGTGTTCATGTTCTTCATGCGGCAGATGCAGGGCGGAGCCGGTGGCAAGGGTGGGCCGATGAGCTTCGGCAAGAGCAAGGCGCGCCTGCTCTCTGAAGATCAGGTGAAAACCACTCTGGCTGACGTTGCCGGTTGCGACGAAGCCAAGGAAGAAGTCGGCGAACTGGTCGAGTTTCTCCGTGATCCGGGCAAATTCCAGCGCCTGGGCGGCCGTATTCCTCGTGGTGTGCTGATGGTCGGCCCTCCGGGTACCGGTAAAACCTTGCTGGCCAAGGCGATTGCCGGCGAAGCGAAAGTACCGTTCTTCACCATTTCCGGTTCCGACTTCGTTGAAATGTTTGTTGGTGTCGGTGCCAGCCGTGTTCGCGATATGTTCGAGCAGGCCAAGAAACATGCGCCATGCATCATCTTCATCGACGAAATCGACGCCGTCGGTCGCCATCGTGGCGCCGGCATGGGCGGCGGTCACGATGAGCGCGAGCAGACTCTCAACCAGTTGCTGGTGGAGATGGACGGCTTTGAAATGAATGACGGCATCATCGTTATTGCGGCAACCAACCGTCCGGACGTACTGGACCCTGCGTTGCTGCGTCCAGGCCGCTTCGACCGTCAGGTTGTGGTCGGTCTGCCGGATATTCGTGGTCGCGAACAGATTCTCAAGGTGCACATGCGTAAAGTGCCAATGGGTGACGACGTTGCTCCAGCGGTGATCGCGCGTGGTACACCAGGTTTTTCCGGTGCTGACTTGGCTAACCTGGTGAACGAAGCTTCGTTGTTCGCTGCACGTGCCGGCAAGCGCATT
Organism: Pseudomonas sp. S2_F03; assembly: GCF_054668335.1. Classification (NCBI taxonomy): domain Bacteria; kingdom Pseudomonadati; phylum Pseudomonadota; class Gammaproteobacteria; order Pseudomonadales; family Pseudomonadaceae; genus Pseudomonas; species Pseudomonas sp. S2_F03. The sequence continues at coordinate 3,909,741 of NZ_CP162759.1, forward strand.
GTTGAAATGAAAGAGTTCGAGCTGGCGAAAGACAAGATCATGATGGGTGCCGAGCGCAAATCCATGGTCATGTCCGAGAAGGAAAAGCAGAACACCGCTTATCACGAAGCTGGCCACGCAATTGTTGGTCGTGTCGTGCCTGAGCATGATCCGGTCTATAAAGTCTCGATCATCCCGCGCGGTCGTGCGCTGGGTGTGACCATGTTCCTGCCTGAAGAAGACCGATACAGCCTGTCCAAGCGCGCGCTGATCAGCCAGATCTGCTCGCTGTACGGTGGTCGTATCGCTGAAGAAATGACCTTGGGTTTCGATGGTGTCACCACAGGTGCGTCCAACGACATCATGCGTGCCAGCCAGATCGCGCGGAACATGGTCACCAAGTGGGGCTTGTCGGAAAAACTCGGTCCATTGATGTATGCCGAAGAAGAGGGTGAAGTATTCCTCGGTCGCGGCGGTGGCGGCCAGAGTGCAAGTTTCTCTGGTGAGACAGCCAAGCTGATTGACTCCGAAGTGCGCAGCATCATTGACCAGTGCTACGGTACGGCCAAACAGATCCTCACGGACAACCGTGACAAGCTTGATGCAATGGCCGATGCCTTGATGAAGTACGAGACGATCGATGCCGATCAGATCGATGACATCATGGCGGGTCGTGCGCCTCGCGAGCCTCGTGACTGGTCGGGTGGCACCGGTACTTCCGGTACACCTCCGGTGGTGCAGGATGAGCGTCCGGAAACACCGATCGGCGGTCCGGCTGCTGACGTATAAGGTTTGAAATGACTTTAGTTCCGTCTTCGACCCGGTTGCCTTGCGGCAACCGGGTTCTTGATTTGGCCCAGACGCATGTCATGGGTATCCTCAATGTCACACCCGATTCCTTTTCTGATGGTGGTCGATACAGTCAGCTCGATGCTGCGCTGCGTCATGCCGAGTCGATGGTGGCGGCGGGTGCGACGCTGATTGATGTCGGTGGCGAATCGACCCGCCCTGGTGCCCGTGCGGTTTCACCGCTTGAGGAGCTGGAGCGCGTAGCGCCTATCGTTGAGCGAATCAATCGCGAGCTCGATGTGATTATTTCTGTCGATACCTCCACGCCAGCGGTCATGCGCGAGACTGCGCGGTTGGGTGCGGGGTTGATCAATGATGTGCGTTCGTTGCGTCGGGACGGTGCCCTGGATGCAGCGGCGGCTACCGGGCTGCCGGTGTGTCTGATGCACATGCTCGGCGAGCCGGGCGACATGCAGGATAATCCGCATTATCAGGACGTAACCAGAGAAGTAGGCGAATTTCTCGTCGGGCGCATGGAGCAGTGTGCATCGGTGGGTATCCCGCCAGAGCGAATTATTCTGGATCCGGGTTTTGGCTTCGCGAAAACCTTGCAGCACAATCTAAGCTTGTTTAAGCATATGCAAGCCTTGCATGCCTTGGGGCGGCCCCTGTTGGTCGGGGTTTCGCGAAAGAGCATGATTGGTCAAGCCTTGAATCGTCCGGTTGGAGAGCGTCTGTACGGTGGTCTGGCGCTTGCGGCGCTGGCTTCGGCCAAGGGGGCGCGTATATTGCGCGTCCATGATGTAGCCGAAACAGTGGACGTGGTGCGGATGATCGCCGCAGTGGAATCAGCCGAATAAGAATGATGGAGCACTTATGAGCAAAAAATATTTTGGTACTGACGGTATTCGTGGCCGTGTTGGTGAATACCCGATTACTCCTGACTTCATGCTCAAGCTAGGCTGGGCTGCTGGTATGGCGTTCCGCAAAATGGGCGCCTGCAAGGTGTTGGTTGGCAAGGACACCCGGATCTCGGGTTACATGTTTGAATCCGCGCTTGAGGCCGGCCTGACGTCGGCGGGTGCTGACGTGATGCTCCTGGGGCCGATGCCAACTCCGGCGATCGCGTACCTGACGCGCACATTTCATGCTGAAGCCGGTATCGTGATCAGTGCCTCGCACAACCCTCACGACGACAACGGCATCAAGTTCTTCTCCGGAAAAGGTACCAAGCTTCCTGACGAAATCGAGTTGATGATCGAAGAGTTGCTCGATACTCCGATGACCGTGGTTGAGTCGAGCAAGATCGGTAAGGTCTCGCGAATCAACGACGCATCGGGTCGCTACATCGAATTTTGCAAGAGCAGCGTTCCGACCGGCACCAGCTTCACTGGGCTGAAGATCGTGATCGACTGTGCCCATGGCGCGACCTACAAGGTTGCACCTAGCGTATTCCGTGAGCTTGGTGCTGAAGTCGTTGTGCTTTCCGCCCAGCCCAATGGCCTGAACATCAATGACAACTGTGGCTCAACTCATATGGGGCAACTGCAGGCAGCGGTATTGGCCGAGCATGCCGATCTGGGTATCGCCTTTGATGGTGATGGTGATCGTGTCCTGATGGTCGATCACACCGGTGCCATTGTTGATGGTGACGAGCTGCTGTACATCATCGCCCGCGATTTGCATGGGCGCGACAAGCTGCAAGGTGGCGTGGTTGGTACGCTGATGAGTAACCTCGGGCTGGAATTGGCCTTGGCGGACTTGTCGATTCCTTTTGTTCGCGCCAATGTTGGTGACCGTTATGTCATCGCGGACTTGCTGGAGCGTAACTGGCTGGTGGGTGGTGAAAACTCGGGTCATATCGTCTGCTTCAATCACACCACTACAGGTGACGCGATCATTGCTGCCTTGCAGGTGCTGATGGCGCTTAAAAGGCGCTCCGAGGGCCTGGCCCAGGCTCGTCAAGCGCTTCGCAAGTGCCCTCAGGTGTTGATCAATGTCCGGTTTGGCGGTGGTGCCAGCCCGCTCGATCATCCGGCGGTCAAGGAAGCCAGCGACCGTGTCACCAAGGCTATGGCGGGTCGTGGTCGTGTGCTCTTGCGCAAGTCCGGTACAGAGCCATTGGTACGTGTCATGGTCGAAGGCGAAGACGAAACGCAGGTTCGTGGTTACGCAGAAGAGCTGGCAAAACTGGTTACTGAAGTTTCTGCCTGAATTCGGCTTGCCAGCCTTGATTGTGTTGGGTAACATCTGCGCCCACTTTGACCGACGAGGTACAGCATGCGTCGCCCTATGGTAGCTGGTAACTGGAAGATGCACGGTACCCGCGCCAGCGTCGCTGAGCTGATCAACGGCCTTCGTGACTTGGCCTTGCCGAGCGGTGTTGATGTAGCGGTATTCCCGTCCTGCCTGCATATCAATCAAGTGATTGATGGCTTGCAAGGAAAGTCGATCTCGGTCGGCGCGCAGGACTCTGCGGTGGAATCCGAGCAAGGTGCGTTGACCGGTGAGGTTGCGCCGAGTCAGTTGGTGGATGCAGGTTGTTCCCTGGTGCTTGTCGGGCACTCCGAGCGCCGCCAGATAATGGGCGAGCAGGATGCAGTGCTGATTCGCAAGTTCGCAGCGGCACAGGCATCTGGCTTGATTCCGGTGTTGTGCATAGGGGAGACCCTTGAGCAGCGTGAAGCCGGGAAAACGATCGAAGTTGTCTCAGCTCAGCTGAACAGCATTATCGACGAGCTGGGTGTTGGTGTGTTTGCAAAGGCTGTGATCGCTTACGAGCCGGTCTGGGCCATTGGCACCGGGCTGACGGCTTCGCCGCAACAGGCGCAGGATGTGCATGCAGCCATTCGGGCGCAGTTGGCGGAAAAGAATTCTGAAATCGCACAAGGTGTGCGGCTTCTATACGGCGGCAGCGTGAAGGCGGCCAATGCGGTCGAACTGTTCGGCATGCCGGATATCGATGGGGGTCTCATTGGTGGGGCTTCCCTGAATGCAGATGAGTTCGGTGCGATCTGTCGCGCCGCGGGAAACTGAAAAAATGCTGGAAACAGTCGTAGTCGTTTTTCATCTGCTGGGTGCATTGGGCGTAGTTGCTCTGGTATTGCTGCAGCAGGGTAAAGGTGCGGATGCTGGTGCGTCTTTCGGAGCAGGTGCTTCAAATACTGTGTTCGGAAGCCAAGGTTCCTCTACCTTTCTTAGTAAGTTTACTGCTATACTTGCCGCAGGTTTCTTCATAACCAGCTTAGGGTTAGGTTACTTTGCTAAAGAGAAAGCTCACCAGCTGACTCAAGTAGGTTTGCCAAACCCAGCGGTGTTGGAAGTTCCAAAGCAACAACCGGCTTCTGATGATGTCCCGGTGCTTCAAGAGCAAAAAGTCGGCTACTCCAGCGACTGATGTGCCTCCAGCTCAAGAGCAGAAGTAAGAAGGGTTTCAAACGTAGTATCGCCGAGGTGGTGGAATTGGTAGACACGCAACCTTGAGGTGGTTGTGCCCATAGGGTGTAGGGGTTCGAGTCCCCTTCTCGGTACCAATTAGTCAGGAGAGCCCGCTGTTGCGGGCTTTCTTGCAGGTGGAAGGTTACATTGACCCTGTAGGGGATCGGTCGTATACTTCCGCCCCAGCTTTGTCGCGGGGTGGAGCAGTCTGGTAGCTCGTCGGGCTCATAACCCGAAGGTCGTCGGTTCAAATCCGGCCCCCGCAACCAGTTTAAGGAGCCCCTTTTAAGGGGCTTTTTGTTAGCTGGACACTTTCAACGCCGCTGTTCGACGGCGTTTCAAGGATGGGCGTTTCGCCCATTTTTTTATTTTGCATAGCATGCACATACATGCACGAGGGGGGTTCAGGTGTCGAGCAAGCTAGAAGAGTTGCAGGCCTTGTTGGCCCCGGTGGTCGTGGCCCTGGGCTATGAATGCTGGGGTATCGAGTTTTCGGCTCAGGGTCGTCACTCGATGTTGCGCGTTTATATTGATAAAGAGGGCGGCGTGCTGGTGGACGATTGCGCCATTGTCAGCCGTCAGATCAGCGGTGTCCTGGATGTTGAAGATCCCATCGCCGTTGAATACACCCTTGAAGTTTCCTCGCCTGGCATGGAACGCCCTCTGTTCACTATTGAGCAGTTTGCAAAATTTGCCGGTGAACAAGTGAAGATCAAGCTGCGCTCGCCTTTTGAAGGACGACGCAACTTTCAGGGCCTTCTGCGCGGTGTAGAAGAACAGGACGTCGTGGTGCAGGTGGAAGACCATGAGTTCCTGTTGCCGATCGATATGATCGACAAGGCCAACATTATTCCCAGTTTTGACTGAGACGCGGATCCCGCGGATCCAATGGCTTGCGAAAGGCGAGGCGTACGATGAGCAAAGAAGTACTGCTGGTTGTTGAGTCGGTATCCAATGAAAAGGGCGTACCGGCAAACGTAATTTTGAAGCGCTGGAGCTGGCCCTGGCCACTGCTACCAAAAGCGTTTCGAGGACGAAGTCGATCTGCGTGTGGAAATCAATCGCCACACCGGTGCTTATGAGACATTCCGTCGTTGGACGGTCGTCGAAGAAGCAGATCTGGACGATCCGGCCATCGAAACCTGGCCGAGCAAGGTTGCGGAAACGCATCCTGGTGCCAAGGTTGGTGATGTAGTCGAAGAAAAGATCGAGTCCATCGAGTTCGGTCGCATCGCTGCACAGACTGCCAAGCAAGTCATTGTGCAGAAAGTTCGCGAAGCCGAGCGTGCTCAAGTCGTTGATGCCTATCGCGAGCGCCTGGGGGAAATCATCTCCGGCACCGTGAAGAAAGTGACCCGCGACAATGTGATTGTCGACCTGGGTAACAACGCTGAAGCGCTGCTGGCTCGTGAAGACATCATTTCTCGCGAAACTTTCCGTGTTGGCGTACGTCTGCGTGCGCTGCTCAAGAAATCCGCACCGAGAACCGCGGCCCGCAGTTGATCCTGTCGCGCACCGCGCCGGAAATGCTGATCGAGTTGTTCCGCATCGAAGTGCCGGAAATTGCTGAAGGCCTGATCGAAGTAATGGCTGCATCCCGTGATCCGGGTTCGCGCGCCAAGATCGCGGTCCGCTCCAAGGACAAACGCATCGACCCGCAGGGCGCTTGCATCGGTATGCGCGGTTCGCGCGTCCAGGCAGTGTCGGGTGAGTTGGGCGGTGAGCGTGTGGACATCGTCCTGTGGGACGACAACCCGGCTCAGTTCGTAATCAACGCCATGTCCCCGGCTGAAGTTGCGGCAATTATCGTTGACGAAGATGCCCATGCAATGGACATCGCCGTTGGCGCAGACAATCTGGCTCAGGCCATCGGTCGTGGTGGTCAGAACGTGCGTCTGGCTAGCCAATTGACTGGCTGGACCCTGAACGTGATGACCGAATCGGACATCCAGGCTAAGCAGCAAGCAGAAACCGGCGACATCCTGCGCAACTTCATCGACGAGCTGGAAGTCGACGAAGACCTGGCGCAGGTGCTGGTAGATGAAGGCTTCACCAGCCTGGAAGAGATTGCCTACGTACCGTTGGAAGAAATGCTCAACATCGACGGCTTTGACGAAGAAACCGTCAACGAGCTTCGCGCTCGTGCCAAGGATCGTTTGTTGACCAAAGCCATCGCTACTGAGGAAAAGCTGGCAGACGCCCATCCGGCCGAAGACCTGCTCTCGCTTGAGGGTATGGACAAGGATTTGGCGATGGAACTGGCGGTGCGCGGCGTAATTACCCGCGAAGACCTGGCCGAGCAGTCTATTGACGACCTGCTCGACATCGACGGCATTGACGATGATCGTGCCGGCAAGTTGATCATGGCCGCCCGAGCCCACTGGTTCGAGTAATTAGGCGCGGCCTGAGGAGAGAAGTGCATGACGCAAGTCACGGTGAAACAACTGGCCGATGAGGTCAAAACACCGGTAGAGCGCCTGTTGCAGCAGATGCGTGAGGCAGGTCTGCCGCACACCGCCGCCGAAGAAAGTGTGACTGACAGTGAGAAGCAATCTTTGCTGACTCACTGAAAAGCAGCCACAAGGCGAAAGTGGAAGAACCACGCAAGATCACGCTGCAGCGTAAAACCACCAGCACCCTGCGTGTTGCTGGCAGCAAGAGCATCAGCGTTGAAGTCCGTAAAAAGAAAGTTTTCGTACAACGCAGCCCGGAAGAAATCGAAGCCGAGCGCAAACGCGAACTGGATGAACGTCGCGCAGTAGAAAATGCTGCTCGTCAGAAGGCTGAAGAAGAAGCCAAGCGTCGCGCCGAAGAAGAAGCGCGTCGCCAGCCTGCTGCTGCTGCGCAAAACGGTTCGACTGACGCTGTTGCAGCGCCTGCTGCAGTTGCTGAACCTGTGCGTGAAAGCGCGCCGGTTGTAGCGGCTGCACCAGCACCGTCTGCTGACGTTCGCAACAAGCAGAACGAACAGCGCCGTCCGGACAAACCACGTGCCGACGATAACAATCGTCGCAGCGGCGGTGGTGATGGCGAGCGCAAAAACGCTCCGCATCGTGCTTCGGTCAAAGAGAAAGCGCCTGCGCCACGTGTTGCGCCACGTACTACCGACGAAGAAAGCGATGGCTTCCGTCGTGGTGGTCGCGGCAAGGCCAAGCTGAAGAAACGCAACGCCCACGGTTTCCAGAGCCCAACCGGCCCTGTCGTGCGTGATGTGCAGATTGGCGAGACCATCACTGTTGGCGATCTCGCCAATCAGATGTCGGTCAAGGCTGCTGAAATCATCAAGTTCATGTTCAAACTGGGTACTCCAGCGACCATCAACCAGGTGCTTGATCAGGAAACTGCTCAGCTGGTAGCCGAAGAACTGGGCCACAAAGTGACCCTGGTCAGCGACACCGCCCTGGAAGATTCCCTGGCCGAGTCCCTGAAGTTTGAAGGTGAGACGTTCTCCCGTGCACCGGTTGTGACCGTCATGGGCCACGTTGACCACGGTAAAACCTCGCTGCTCGACTACATCCGTCGTGCGAAGGTAGCTGCTGGCGAAGCCGGCGGTATCACCCAGCACATCGGTGCGTACCACGTTGAAACTGATCGCGGCATGGTCACTTTCCTCGACACCCCGGGTCACGCCGCGTTTACCGCAATGCGTGCCCGTGGTGCCAAGGCGACCGACATCGTGATCCTGGTGGTTGCAGCGGACGACGGCGTGATGCCGCAGACCATTGAAGCCGTTCAGCACGCCAAGGCTGCCGGTGTTCCACTGGTTGTTGCAGTGAACAAAATCGACAAGCCGGGCGCTGATCTCGATCGCATCCGTAGCGAGCTGTCGGTTCACGGCGTGACCTCGGAAGAGTGGGGCGGCGACACCCCGTTCGTATCGGTTTCGGCGAAGTCGGTACTGGTGTGGACGAGTTGCTCGAAGCTGTTCTGCTGCAAGCTGAAGTTCTGGAACTGAAAGCGACTCCATCGGCTCCTGGCCGCGGCGTCGTGGTTGAATCGCGTCTCGACAAAGGTCGTGGCCCGGTTGCAACCGTTCTGGTTCAAGACGGTACCCTGCGCCAAGGCGACATGGTGCTGGTCGGTTCGAACTACGGCCGTGTACGTGCCATGCTCGACGAGAACGGCAAGCCGATCAAAGAAGCCGGTCCTTCCATCCCTGTCGAGATCCTCGGCCTGGACGGTACCCCGGACGCTGGCGATGAGATGAGCGTGCTGTCGGACGAGAAGAAAGCCCGTGAAGTGGCTCTGTTCCGTCAAGGCAAGTTCCGCGAAGTCAAGCTGGCCCGTGCTCACGCCGGCAAGCTTGAAAACATCTTCGAAAACATGGGTCAGGCAGAGAAGAAGACGCTCAACATCGTCCTCAAATCCGACGTCCGTGGTTCGCTGGAAGCGTTGAACGGTGCCTTGAACGGCCTGGGTAACGACGAAGTGCAAGTGCGTGTTGTGGGTGGCGGCGTGGGTGGTATCACCGAGTCCGACGCTAACCTGGCACTGGCCTCCAACGCTGTACTGTTCGGCTTCAACGTGCGTGCCGATGCTGGCGCTCGCAAGATCGTCGAGCAGGAAGGTCTGGATATGCGTTACTACAACGTGATCTACGACATCATCGAAGACGTCAAGAAAGCCCTGACCGGTATGCTGGGCAGCGATGTTCGCGAGAACATCCTGGGTACTGCTGAAGTGCGTGACGTGTTCCGTTCGCCGAAGTTTGGCGCGATCGCCGGTTGCATGGTTATCGAAGGTGTTGTTCACCGTAACCGTCCAATCCGTGTACTGCGTGAAGACATCGTTATCTTCGAAGGCGAGCTGGAATCCCTGCGCCGCTTCAAGGATGACGCTTCCGAAGTACGTGCCGGCATGGAATGCGGTATCGGCGTGAAGAGCTACAACGACGTCAAAGTCGGTGACAAGATCGAAGTCTTCGAGAAGGTTCAGGTTGCTCGCAGCCTCTAACTCGCGCACTTCAAGGGCCACGTCGAGCCGCCGCATGCAGATGCGCGGCGCAGCGTCAGGACTCTAAACGCAACGCCCGGTCTGGCTTTTGTCAGGCCGGGCGTTTGCCACTTTCAGACCCCTCGGGTTTCACCGTGGGGCAGTAACAGGTAACAAGACATGGCAAAAGAATACAGCCGTACCCAACGTATCGGCGATCAGATGCAGCGTGAGCTGGCACAACTGATCCGTCGTGAAGTCAAAGACCCGCGCGTCGGTCTGGTCACCATTACCGCTGTTGAAGTCAGCCGTGACGTCGGTCACGCCAAGATCTTCATCACCGTGATGGGCCAGGACAACGCCGAAGACATCGCGCAAAGCATCAAGGTGCTCAACTCTGCTGCCGGTTTCCTGCGCATGCAGTTGGCTCGCGAAATGAAGTTGCGCAGCGTTCCGCAGTTGCACTTCCATTACGACGAAAGCGTCGTGCGTGGCGCGCATCTGTCGGCCCTGATCGAGCGTGCGGTCGCTGAAGACAATCAGCACCCGGTAGCGGCTGAAGCCGAAGACACCAAGGAGTAATCGGTGGCTCAGGTCAAACGTATCCGTCGTAACGTCAGCGGTATTATTCTGCTCGACAAACCGCTGGGGTTCACCTCCAACGCGGCGCTGCAAAAGGTTCGCTGGTTGCTCAATGCCGAGAAGGCCGGGCACACCGGCAGTCTCGATCCGCTGGCCACCGGTGTTTTGCCGTTGTGCTTTGGTGAGGCGACCAAGTTCTCGCAGTACCTGCTCGATTCCGACAAGGGTTACGAAACCCTGGCGCAATTAGGCAAGACCACCACCACGGCCGATGCCGAGGGTGAAGTTTTGCAGGAGCGTCCGGTGACCGTTGGTCGCGCCGATGTCGAAGCTGTTTTACCCGGTTTTCGTGGGCAAATCAGTCAGATACCGCCGATGTACTCGGCGCTCAAGCGTGATGGGCAGCCGCTGTACAAGCTGGCCCGTGCAGGCGAAGTAGTGGAGCGCGAACCGCGTTCTGTTACTATTGCGCGCTTGGAATTGCTGGCCTTTGAGGGTGATACTGCGCGGCTTGCGGTGGATTGCAGCAAAGGCACCTATATCCGCACCCTGGTGGAGGATATCGGTGAGAAACTCGGTTGTGGCGCTTACGTTGCTGAATTGCGACGTACCCAGGCCGGGCCTTTCACGCTGGCGCAGACGGTCACGCTCGAAGAGTTGGAAGCAGTACATGCCGAAGGCGGCAATGAAGCGGTTGATCGCTTCCTGATGCCATCGGACAGTGGCTTGCTGGATTGGCCGCTGTTGCAGTTCTCGGAGCACAGCTCGTTCTACTGGCTTAACGGCCAACCGGTACGAGCCCCGGATGCACCGAAGTTCGGCATGGTGCGGGTACAGGATCACAACGGTCGTTTCATCGGTATCGGTGAAGTGAGCGAAGACGGGCGCATCGCGCCGCGTCGACTGATTCGGTCAGAATGACCGGACGAGGGTGGCTGTTAACAGGCACGGTCACTACTCATTTTTAGATACAGGGATTTGTCCCTGGCCTGTTGAAACTGTTTTTCTGAAACAGTTTCCTGATAAAAGGATTGCCTCATGGCTCTCGACGTTCAAGAAAAAGCTCAAATCGTAGCTGACTACCAGCAAGCTGTTGGTGACACTGGTTCGCCAGAAGTGCAAGTTGCACTGCTGACCCACAACATCAACAAGCTGCAAGGTCACTTCAAGGCCAACGGTAAAGATCACCACTCCCGTCGTGGTCTGATCCGCATGGTAAACCAGCGTCGTAAGCTGCTGGACTACCTGAAAGGCAAGGATCTGGGTCGCTATCAGACTCTGATCGGTCGCCTGGGTCTGCGTCGCTAATAAGCGATTGCGCTAGAGGTTGGTTGTCTGTCGTTCGTCAGTGGGTTTCCTGCTGGCGCATGGCGAGGCTCCCAGCCTCAAGTTTTATCTGGATACCTGCTTTACCCTGGACAATCACTGTCGGGCCGATTCCCGGCGTTGCCCAAGAATTTCGCAAGAAGACAAGTTCCCCAAGAGCCACAAAGAAGGTAGGACACCGTGAACCCGGTAATCAAAAAATTCCAGTTCGGTCAGTCGACCGTTACCCTCGAGACTGGCCGTATCGCCCGTCAGGCCTCCGGCGCAGTATTGGTCACCGTTGACGACGACGTCAGCGTATTGGTGACCGTAGTCGGTGCCAAGCAAGCCGATCCAGGCAAGGGCTTCTTCCCTCTGTCCGTTCACTACCAGGAAAAAACTTACGCTGCCGGTAAGATCCCTGGCGGTTTCTTCAAGCGCGAAGGCCGTCCTTCCGAGAAGAAACCCTGACTTCCCGACTGATCGACCGTCCGATCCGTCCTCTGTTCCCAGAAGGCTTCATGAACGAAGTGCAGGTTGTCTGCACCGTCGTTTCCACCAGCAAGAAGACCGATCCGGACATCGCTGCGATGATCGGTACCTCGGCTGCCCTGGCCATCTCCGGCATTCCTTTCGATGGCCCGATCGGCGCTGCCCGCGTTGCGTTCCACGAAAGCACCGGCTACCTGCTGAACCCGACTTACGAACAACAGAAAGCTTCGAGCCTGGACATGGTCGTTGCCGGTACTTCGGAAGCCGTGTTGATGGTTGAATCGGAAGCCAAAGAGCTGACCGAAGACCAGATGCTGGGCGCGGTACTGTTTGCTCACGACGAGTTCCAGGTTGTGATCAACGCCGTTAAAGAACTGGCTGCCGAAGCTGCCAAGCCGACCTGGACCTGGGCTCCACAGCCGAAGCCACTGCTCTGCTGGGCGCTATCCGTGCCGAGTTCGGCGACGCGATCTCCCAGGCTTACACCATCACCATCAAGGCCGACCGTTACGCTCGCCTGGGTGAGCTGAAAGACCAGGTTGTTGCCAAGCTGTCCGGTGAAGAAGGCCAACCTTCGTCCAGCGAAGTCAAAGCGGCTTTCGGCGAAATCGAATACCGCACCGTTCGCGAAAACATCGTTAACGGCAAGCCACGTATCGACGGCCGCGACACCAAGACCGTACGTCCGTTGAACATCGAAGTCGGTGTTCTGCCTAAGACCCACGGTTCGGCTTTGTTCACCCGTGGCGAAACCCAGGCTCTGGTTGTTGCAACACTGGGCACCGCCCGTGACGCACAACTGCTGGATACCTTGGAAGGCGAGAAAAAAGACCCGTTCATGCTGCACTACAACTTCCCTCCGTTCTCGGTAGGTGAGTGTGGTCGCATGGGTGGCGCTGGTCGTCGCGAAATCGGTCACGGCCGTCTGGCCCGTCGTTCGATTGCAGCCATGCTGCCTGCCGCTGACGTGTTCCCGTACACCATTCGTGTTGTGTCGGAAATCACCGAGTCCAACGGTTCGAGCTCGATGGCTTCCGTTTGCGGCGCTTCCCTGGCCCTGATGGACGCTGGCGTTCCGATGAAGGCACCGGTTGCCGGTATCGCGATGGGTCTGGTTAAAGAAGGCGAGAAATTCGCCATCCTGACCGACATCCTGGGTGACGAAGACCACCTCGGCGACATGGACTTCAAAGTAGCCGGTACCGCCAAGGGTGTTACCGCGCTGCAGATGGACATCAAGATCAAAGGCATCACCGAAGAAATCATGGAGATCGCTCTGGGCCAAGCCCTGGAAGCGCGCCTGAACATCCTCGGTCAGATGAACCAGATCATTGGCCAGTCGCGTACCGAACTGTCGGAAAACGCTCCGACCATGATCGCGATGAAAATCGACACCGACAAAATCCGTGATGTCATCGGTAAAGGCGGCGCGACCATTCGTGCGATCTGTGAAGAGACCAAGGCTTCGATCGATATCGAAGACGACGGCTCGATCAAGATCTTCGGCGAAACCAAGGAAGCGGCTGAGGCGGCACGCCAGCGCGTTCTGGGTATCACCGCTGAAGCTGAAATCGGCAAGATCTACGTAGGTAAGGTTGAGCGCATCGTCGACTTCGGCGCATTCGTCAACATCCTGCCAGGCAAGGACGGTCTGGTTCACATCTCGATGCTGAGCGACGCTCGCGTTGAGAAAGTGACCGACATCCTGAAAGAAGGCCAGGAAGTGGAAGTACTGGTACTGGACGTGGACAACCGCGGCCGTATCAAGCTGTCCATCAAAGACGTAGCAGCAGCCAAGGCTTCGGGCGTTTAATCAGCCCAATTCCTTAGCGCAATAAAAATGCCCCGCCGTGCAAACGGCGGGGCATTTTTTTGTCTGTTGAAATGACTGTGGCGAGCCTCAAGTTGCCGGACCTTGCGACCGGTGCTAGGTTTAGCCCACCGCCCGTGTAGCTCAGCCGGTAGAGCAGCGCACTCGTAACGCGAAGGTCGCAGGTTCGATTCCTGTCTCGGGCACCATTCCCCCGTTTATTTCACCTTTCTGCTCAGATCATCCACCTCGCGTTTGAGCTGATTCAGTTGATTGTCTTGATCGCTGACTTCCCGCTTCAGGCTGGACAGGTCGCTGGAGCTTGAGCTGGAACTCGATCCAGCACTGCGCTTGAGGTCTTCGACCTGGCTGGCGAGTCTCTTGAGGTCATTATCCTGTTCGTCGACTGAGCGCTTGAGACTGGCCACTTCGCTGGAGCTGGAGCTGGAGCTGGAGCTGGAGCTGGAGCCCGAGCTCGAACTGCTGCTGCGTTTGAGGTCGTCCATCTGACTGGCGAGCTTTTTCAGGTTGTTATCCTGCTCGCTGACGTTGCGTTTGAGATCAGAAACTTCGCTGGAGCTAGAGCTGGAACTCTGGCCACTGTTGCGCTTGAGCTCGTCCAACTGCTTGGCCATGGCGACCAGGCCGTTCTGCTGTTCGCTGACGGTACGCTTGAGGTCGGTCACTTCGCTGGAATTGGAACTGGTGCTTAAGCCGCTGTTGCGCTTTGGGTCGTCCACCGTCTTCACGAGGTTTTTCAGACCATTTTCCTGTTCGCTGGCCGTACGCTTGAGGTCCGTCATTTCGCTGGTGTTGGTGCTGGAGCTCGAACCGCTGTTGCGTTTGAGTTCGTCCATTGCCTTGGCGAGATTTTTCAGGCCGGTTTCGTGTTCGCCGAGGGTACGCTTGAGGTTGGTCACTTCGCTGGCGTTGGAGCTGGAACTGGAGCCGTTGTTACGCTTGAGCTCTTCGATGAGGCGCGCTTGTTCACTGACGGTTTTCTTCAGCTCTTCCAGATCAGCCGTATTGGTTTTTATGGTTCTTTGTAATTTCTCCACATCCTCGGTACTGACGCTGGATCTGACCATCACGTCTTTGCCGTAATAGTTGTGGAAAGCGAGAAATTTATCGGAAGTCGAAGCGCTGTCGGTGTTGTACTCCAAGGCTTGAGCGGTATTTGACAGCGCCAGGCTGCCAAGAAGAAGGGCGGCCGTGCCAGCAGAGAGAAGGGCAGACGAACATTTGGTAAGACTGGACATCACTAGGGTTCCTTGTGAAGTGCTTATATGGCACATCGCTATGACTTTACCTTTTACGTGTTGTTCCTGCGACGTGAGACATAATTTTCAGAAAGGCCCCTCCAGTCTTTTTTTGTAGATTTGATGTAAAAGTCCATATAAATCGGCAAGCAAACGTCCTATATTCGAAGCTTGCACAAGCACCGCTTTGCAGTTTTCAGATGATCCCCGAATGGTTCTGAAGGCCAGATAAACCGGGCTTCAACCGGTTTTTGCGTCAGAGAGATCCTTGATGATCCAGATCCATCTTCCATTCCCCAGATCAGCGAGAACGACATGACCGTTAAAGAGTTGACCCAGGAAGCCAGGCACGCAGAAGCGCTGAAGAAGTACGTGCTGGACGCGCCTGAATTGATGGACGAAATCAAAGACCTGCCCGCCGATGATCAGAAAGACCAGATCCAGTGGGCGTTCGAAGACGAGGCCGAGGCCCAGGGCTTGCAGCCGTGGGAATTGACGCTCAAGTACACCTCGACCCCGGAAGAGTACGAGGCTGCACGCCTGGCACTGCACAAGGAGGCGGCCGAGGTGTTGGGCGTTGAGTGGGAAGAGTACTGCGAGATGAACAATCTGGTGGTCTGACAAAAACGCCAGCCTGAACAAGGCTGGCGTTTTTCGTTCTACAAGGCTCGATCAGAGGCTTAACCGCATCGACAGATCGACAGCCTTCACGTCCTTGGTCATCGCGCCAATCGAGATGTAATCCACCCCGGTTTCGGCGATGGGCAGCAGCGTGCTTTCGTTGATCCCGCCACTGGCTTCCAGTTTTGCCTTGCCTGCGTTCAGACGCACGGCTTCGCGCATGTCATCCAGGCTCAATTCATCGAGCATGATGATGTCGGCACCCGCCGCCAGCGCTTCTTTGAGCTCATCCAGGCTTTCCACTTCGATCTCCACCGGTTTACCCGGGGCAATCTTGTGGGCGGCGTTAATGGCTTCCGGGATGCCACCGCTGGCAGCGATATGGTTTTCCTTGATCAGGAAGGCGTCGTAAAGGCCGATACGATGGTTATGGCAACCGCCGCAGGTGACTGCGTACTTTTGCGCCAGACGCAAGCCAGGCAGGGTTTTGCGGGTGTCGAGCAGCTTCACTTGAGTCTTGGCGACAAAGTCCGCCAGGTATTGCGCACGCGTGGCCACGCCCGACAGCATTTGCAGGAAGTTCAGCGCACTGCGTTCGCCGGTGAGCAGTGAGCGCGCCGGACCTTCCAGGTGGAACAGAATCTGATTGGGTATTACCCGCTCGCCATCCTTGACCTGCCAATGCACCGCAACCCGCGGGTCCAGTTGCCGGAACACAGCATCGACCCACGCCGTGCCGGCAATGACGGCGGCATCACGGGTGATGATGGTGGCTTTTGCCAGGCGCTCGGCCGGGATCAACTGCGCGGTGATATCGCCGCTGCCGATGTCTTCACGCAACGCACGGCGTACGTTGGCTTCGATTTCGGCAGTCAAATCGGCGAGGCGTAGATTCGGCATAACGGACTCCACAAACAAAGTGCCCCGATTATAGGGCCATGGCACGAATCAACCCAAGGTGTCCGAGGTGCTCCGTTGACGCTGAGGGCTGCAATTGGTCGATTCGCTGGCTAAGTCGATGCCCGCCTGCAGCGTCTATTTCAGTGCGAAGCGCCGACTCAATGGCGGCAAATGATCGCGTCCCGAGGGGCTATCGCGGCATACTGAGCGCCAACACAGACTTCGTTGAAGGAACCTGTATGCAGTTGGACCTCGCGAGCGGTTGGTGTCAGGACGTGCATGTATGCCTCTCACCCAACCACAATGCGCGCCCCTCGGGCGAGATTTCCCTGCTGGTGATCCACAACATCAGCTTGCCGCCAGCGCAGTTCGCCACTGGCAAAGTGCAGGAATTCTTCCAGAATCGTCTGGATGTCACGGAGCATCCTTATTTTGAAGGTATTGCTGACTTGCGGGTGTCGGCCCACTTTCTGATTGAGCGTGACGGTACTGTCACTCAGTTTGTCTCTTGTCTTGATCGGGCTTGGCATGCTGGTGTTTCAAGTTTCGAGGGCCGGGAAACCTGTAACGATTTTTCCGTGGGCATCGAGCTCGAAGGCACGGATGATCTGCCGTTCACTGATGCTCAATATCACGCGCTGACAGCTTTGACCCGCCAACTGCAAAGTGCCTATCCCGGCATCACCGCGCAGCGTATTTGCGGACATAGCGACATTGCACCGGGGCGCAAGACCGATCCAGGACCCGCGTTCGACTGGGCACGCTATCGCGCAGCCCTGGCAAAAGAGGAAGGACAATGAGTTTTTTGGTGTTGCTGTTGGCGGTATGGATCGAGAAATTCTCGGCCCTGCGTCATCGGGTCCAGCGTGATGGCGGTTGGGTGCGCGAGCTGAACAAGCTTGAGGTCACGCCACGTCTGATCGACCGGCCATGGTTGATATTGGTCATCCTGGTGTTGTTGCCGGTCGCGCTGCTGGGCTTGCTGCTGGTGGTGCTGGATCCGGTGGCTTACGGTCTGCTGGCATTACCGGTGCATTTGCTGGTGGTGATTTACAGCTTGGGACGCGGTGACTTGCTGGCCGGTCTCGGTCCGTTTCGCGATGCCTGGCGCCGCGAAGACCTGCAAGCTGCCGCGCATGTGGCCAAACGGGACCTGGATATTTGCGCCGACAGCGGCGAGCAATTGCTGGAGCGGGTCGAAGCGCACTTGCTGTGGGAGGCCTACCAGAGTTTCTTTGCGGTGATTTTCTGGTACTTCCTGCTCGGACCGGTCGCGGCCCTGAGTTATCGCCTGTTGGCGCTGGCCGAAGAGCATGGGCAGAACCCGGGCGTGGTCGAACGCGCGGCACAATTGCGTCATGCCTTTGATTGGGTGCCGGTGCGGTTGCTGGCGGCGAGTTTTTCGCTGGTCGGCAATTTTGTCGCCGTTAGTCGGGTGATGTTGCATGAGTTGCTGAACTGGAACATCAGCGCCGCCCAGTTGATCGAGAAGGTTGGGCTGGTGGCCGGTGAAATTCCTGCACCGGTCGTCGGGCCGGATGGCATCAACAATCTGGACCGGATCTGGGAGTTGCTATTGCGCGCGGCGGTGCTCTGGTACGCCGGTTTCGCGCTGTGGACTGTCCTGCCGTAACCCACCGATGCCTGTAGCAGCTGGCGCAGCCTGCGTCCGGCTGGACAGCCACCATGTATCCAAACGACGCGTTCAACCTGCCAAACCACGGTGCATGCTTCGCAGCCGCACGCAGGCTGCTGCGGGCCTGTGCCTCCTCCCGTTAACCTTAAGTTACAAAACCACCTGCCGATTTAAGATATACAGGGATAGCGCTGAATAGTGGCTATCTGCCGCTGAGCTGCGCCTGCCAAATAAAAATAAGAATGCAAAGGGAGACTTCCAGTGAAGAGCTTGCTCTATCCCGCCGTCGCGCTGATGAATCGACTGAGCTTCGGCATGAAGTTCAGCCTGATCAGTGTGCTGTTTTTGGTGCCGATGCTAGTCACCAACTTCTATCTGGTGCGCGATTCCTATCGTGAGTTTCAGGGCACACAAGTTGAACTGCAGAGCCTCGACCTGCTGGGCAGCGGCCTGACGCTGCGGCGAGACCTGGAAACCCTGAACAATCTGGTGCAGATCAACGTCACACTCGGGCAGTCTGGCAAGGCCGGCAATATCGAGTCGAAGATCGGCACGCTGGAGCAAAGTATCCTGGCGCGCCTGCAAGGACTGACGGCGATGACCACAGATCCGGAGCAGATCACCGTTTTCGACGGCAAGCGCGATGAAATGATCGCTGCGTTCAAGGCCCAGCAATCGGAAACCTCCCTGCAAAGCAAAAGTGGAATGATCGGCAAGCTGCTGGGCAACGCGCAGATTTTCAGCCAGATCATCGCCACTCAGGCTGGCCTCAGCCGTGACAGCCAAAGCGACATGCGTCAACTGAGCGAACTGATCACCAACGTCACCCCGCCTGTGACCCAACTGTTGGGCGATGGCCGGGCGATGGGTTCCTATTCCCTGGGGCAGGGCTTTCTCAACTCGGCATCCAGCACTCGGTTCGATGAGTTGTTGGCGCAGATCGAAAAACTCCAGGGCGAATACAGCCTGAAATTGCAGGATGCACTGGGCTCCAGCAAAGCGGCGCATGAAACCCTGGCCGCTCAAGCCGATAGCAGCAAAGCCTCCCTGAAAAAAGCCAGTGAGCTGTTCGAAGAAAAAGTGGTGATGGCAGACACCCTCGATGCACCCTGGCAGGGTTTTTACGATCAAGTCACTGCCCTGATGGACCAGACCTACCAACTCAACGAAGCCACGCTGAAGTTCCTGGGTTCCCCAGTTGCAGCAGCGACTGGAGCAGAACCGCACTCACATGGTCTTGCAGGCCGTGGCGTTGTCAGTGGTGTTTGTATTGATTTTTACCTTTACGGCGGCTTTTACGCGTCCACCCGCACCACCCTCAAACGACTTGGCGCCATGATGGACACGGTCGCTGCAGGCGACATGACGGTGACCTTCCGCGCCGAAAGTCGTGATGAACTCGGTGAGTTGGGCGAGGTGTTCAACGGCACCGTGAAGAAAATCCATGACCTGATCGAACGCGTCGGGCAGACCGTCAACGAGGTCGAGCGCCAGGCCGGGCAGGTGCAAAGCGTTTCTACCCAGAGCAACCAGGCGGTGGCCGGGCAACGTAGTCAGATCGAACAGGTCGCCACTGCCATGAACCAAATGTCGGCGACCTCCCTTGAGGTGGCGCGCAGTGCCGCCGCTGCAGTCAGCAGTGCCCACAGTGTCAACGACGAGACCATCAGCGGTCGCGGGCTGGTGGCGTCCCAGCAGGGCAGCATCGCGCAATTGGCCAGCGAGATCGATCAGTCGGTGCTGGTGATCAATCAACTGGCCAGCGACAGCCAGTCCATCAGCCGCGTACTGGAAGTGATCAAAAGCATCGCCGAGCAGACCAATCTGTTGGCCCTTAACGCCGCCATCGAAGCCGCTCGGGCCGGGGAACAGGGGCGTGGTTTTGCGGTGGTGGCCGATGAGGTCCGCACGCTGGCCAAGCGCACCCAGCAATCGACCGAAGAAATCGAGCAGATGATCAGCAAGCTTCACAGCGGCGTCGGCGCGGCGGTGAAAGCCATGGGCATCAGCCATCAGGTGGCCGATGGCACGGTCGGGCAGTCGGAGAAGGTCCAGCAGGCGCTGGAAAACATCCTCGGTGCTGTCGGCATGATCGTTGACCAGAACCAGCAGATCGCCGCCGCTGTCGAGCAGCAGACTGCCGTCGCCCACGACATTGATCAGAACATCGTCGAGATCAACCGGGCCGGGGAACGGACCGCCGAAGGTGCGCACCAGACCGAAGATGCCAGCCGCGCATTGTCCGCTCAGGTGGTGGAGCTCAAACACCTGATCAGCGCGTTCAGGGTTTGAGTAAAAGTTGTGGGAGCGAGCACGCTCGCTCCCACAGTTTTTGCGCATAATCTGTAGTAACTTTTACCTTTGTGAGTAGGTAAGGTCCTGATTTCCTGCGTGTTCAGATTTTTCGTCTTCAATGGAGGAAGATCAATCACTCTGACCTGCCCTGAGGAGGCCCGGTTATGTCGGCCGCAACAATTGGAGTCCAGGGGCATTGCGCCCATTGCGGGAGCACGCGTGTGCTCGAGGCCTGGCAACTCAACGCTATTGCTATCAACGAATCGTTTACCTGTACTCACTGCCATAAAGCCTTGCAGTTGCGTGATCCGAAACAGATCAAGCGCTTCAAGTCGCTGGACTCACTTTCCATGCTGCGGGCAAGCACGCGGGTGACGGTGTGTTCGGCGATTCTGGTGGCATTGGTTATGGAATGGATCGGGATGCTCAGCGTGGTCGAACAGCTGAATTTTTCACTGATCGCGATTCTGGCTTACTTTCTGGTCATTCAATTTGCTCGGCGCCGGCAACACATCACGCTGATTCTGGAAGCCGCCAAAGCCCACGCCGATTGATTACCAGTTGAACAGCTCGCAGGCATTGGCCGTGCTGACGGCGGCCAACTGCTCGGGGCTGATTGCCATGATTTGCGCCAATGCGCCACAGATTGCGGGCAGGTGCGCCGGGCTGTTGCGTTGACCGGGAAACATGACCGGGGCCATGTCCGGTGAGTCGGTTTCCAGCACCACGCAGTCAAGTGGCAACTCGGCGAGCACACGGTGCATGCGCAGCGCCTGCGGCCAGGTCGCGGCGCCCCCCAGACCCAGTTTGAACCCGAGCTTGATGTATTCGCGAGCTTCTTCCTTGCTGCCCGCAAAGGCATGGATGATCCCGGCACGTTTCAACCGAAAGCGCTTAAGCGTGGCAATCACCGCCGCATGGCTGCGTCGAACGTGGATCAGTGCCGGAAGATGGAAGTCCGCCGCCAGTTGCAGTTGCGCCTCGAACAGCGCCTGCTGGCGCTCGCGATCCAGGGTTTCGATGAAGTAATCCAGACCGATCTCGCCCACGGCGCACACCTGTCGATGGCCAGCCAGACGCGTCAGCCAGTCAGCCAGTTCACGCAGATCTTCAGGCCGGTGATCTTCCAGGTACACCGGGTGCAAACCGAATGCTGCATGCAGGTCGGGATCGCTTTGCACAAGGTCCCAGACCCGCTGCCAATTGGCCTGATACACCCCCAGCACGACCATCCGTCGCACGCCCAAGGCCCGGCTTTCGGCAAGCAGCGCCTGACGATCCTCGTCGAAATCGGAAAAATCCAGATGAGTGTGGCTGTCGATCAGCTCCACGGTTCAGTCCCGGTGAATGCGCTGCTTGAAGGTCCGTGCGATGGCTTGCACGCCAGGTTGGTAATCGGACTGCTCGATGGCGGCCAGTGCCAGGGCCAGGGCTTTATCGGCAATCAGTTGATGTTGTTGTGCCATGGCGTTGACTGGCAGCGGCAGGAAGTCCAGCAACTGCGTGTCGCCAAACGTACCGAGGCGCAACGGACGGGTTTTCAACGGGAAGTCGTGCAAGGCGTCGAACACACCCTGGAGCAGCACGTAGGAAGTGGTGACCAGCGCATCAGGCAGATGCCCCAGGCGCTGCAACATTTCTTCCATCAACTGCTTGCCGCATTCGCGGCTGAACGACTCGCCATGCTCGATCAATACTTGGCCTTTGAACCCCTCGAGTGCCTCTTTGAAGCCGGCCGAGCGCTCCTGGCTGATACTCAACTCGGGGCGCGCGCCGATCAAGGCGATCTGCTTGGGCTGCGGGTCCAGTAGACTGCGGGTCAATTGCAGGCTGGCCTCGCGGTCATCACTGATCACCGAACAGAAATGCTCAGGCTCCATGACCCGGTCGATGGCGATGATCGGGATGCCTTTGGCCTGCAACTGGCGGTAGCTGTCGTCACCGGCCGGCAGGCAACTGGCAACGATCAGTGCATCGCAGCGCCGGGCGCGGAACAGTTGCAGCAATTGTCGTTCGCTGTCTGGCGCATCGTCGGAACTGGCGATCAGTAATTGATAGCCGCGTGCCCGGGCGCCTTGTTCCAGCAATTTGGCGATTCGTGCGTAACTGGGGTTTTCCAGGTCCGGCAGAATAAAACCCAGGGTGCGGGTGTGCCGACTGCGCAGACCGGCCGCTTGAGGATTGGGCGTAAAGCCATGTTGTTCGACGACCGCGCGCACGCGTTCGACGGTAGCACTGCTGATGCGTTGCTGTTCAGCCTTGCCATTGATGACATAACTGGCGGTGGTTACGGACACACCGGCCAACTGTGCGATATCACTGAGTTTCAACTCGGGATTTCCTTGTTTTTTCGAGCTTGCCCCGACATTTTCGCCAATCCTACCCGAATCAGGCAGACGACTATTGTCCAACCACATCCGACAAGTTGGGCTTCAAGGATGGGACATTATCGAGTAACGTGCCAAGTATTCTAGATTAAACGTTTCAGCAGGCGTATTTTCAGCGTTATAAACACCTTTGGCCGGTTCTGCCGTGATACCGCCAAAAGTGAAGGCTAAGCGCCTAAGCTGATTCATTCAAAACAATACCTGGCGCCATCAGACGCCAAAAAGGAGAAAGCATGCTCGAGCTCACCCTAGAGCAGATTTCCATGGGCCAGTCGGCTGTGGATAAGTCCGCTGCGTTACAGCTATTGGCCGAGCATCTGGTCGCCGATGGCCTGGTTGCCAAGGGGTATCTGGCCGGTTTGCAGGCGCGTGAAGCTCAGGGCTCGACCTTTCTCGGACAAGGTATTGCCATCCCCCACGGTACACCGCAAACCCGCGACCTGGTGTTTTCCACCGGCGTGCGGCTGATGCAGTTCCCCGAGGGCGTGGATTGGGGGGACGGCCAGATTGTTTACCTGGCGATCGGTATCGCGGCCAAGTCCGATGAGCATTTGCGTTTGTTGCAACTGTTGACCCGCGCCCTCGGCGAAACCGATCTGGGCCAGGCCTTGCGCCGTGCGAGTTCCGCCGAGGCCTTGTTGAAACTGCTGCAAGGCGCGCCGCAGGAATTGGCGCTGGATGCACAGATGATCGGTCTTGGTGTATCCGCCGATGACTTCGAAGAACTGGTCTGGCGCGGTGCGCGCTTGTTGCGCCAGGCCGATTGCGTGAGCAACGGCTTCTCCGCCGTGTTGCAACAGGTCGAAGCGTTGCCGCTGGGCGACGGCTTGTGGTGGTTGCACAGCGAACAAACGGTCAAGCGTCCGGGCCTGGCCTTCGTCACCCCGGACAAACCGATACGCTACCTCGGCCAGCCGCTCAGCGGGCTGTTCTGCCTGGCCAGCCTCGGTGAAGCCCATCAGGCCTTGCTCGAACGTCTGTGTGCGTTGCTGATTGAGGGTCGCGGCCACGAATTGGGCCGCGCCACCAGCAGTCGCAAAGTGCTCGAAGTCCTCGGCGGCGAACTGCCGGCGGATTGGCCGAGCGCGCGCATCGCCCTGGCCAACGCCCATGGTTTGCATGCGCGCCCGGCGAAGATCCTCGCGCAACTGGCGAAAAGTTTTGAAGGTGAAATTCGCGTACGCATCGTCGACGGCCAAGACAGCGCGGTGTCGGTAAAAAGCTGAGCAAACTGCTCAGCCTCGGCGCCCATCGGGGTCAGGTGCTGGAATTCATTGCCGAACCGAGCATCGCCGCCGATGCCTTGCCGGCCTTGTTGGCCGCCATCGAAGAAGGCCTCGGCGAAGAAATCGAGCCTTTGCCAGCCGTGAGCCAACAGCGCGAAGAAATCGCAGAGATGGCCGAAGTACTGCTCGCCCCGGCGTCCGGCAGCCTGATACAAGCCATCGCCGCGGCGCCCGGAATTGCCATTGGCCCGGCCCATATTCAAGTGCTGCAAACCATTGATTACGCGCTGCGCGGTGAGTCCGCCGCAACTGAACGCGAGCGTCTCAAACAGGCGCTGGCGCAGGTGCGCCAAGACATCGAAGGCTTGATTGAACGCAGCACGTCCAAGGCCATCCGCGAAATTTTCATCACCCACCAGGAAATGCTCGACGACCCGGAACTGAGCGATGAAGTCGACACCCGCCTCAAGCAAGGTGAAAGCGCTGAAGCGGCGTGGATGGCGGTGATCGAAGCGGCGGCCCGGCAACAGGAGTCGTTGCAGGACGCCTTGCTCGCCGAGCGTGCGGCAGACTTGCGTGACATCGGTCGGCGCGTGCTGGCGCAACTGAGCGGCGTCGAAACGCCGAAAGAGCCTGATCAGCCTTACATTCTGGTGATGGACGAAGTCGGGCCGTCCGACGTGGCGCGTCTCGATCCGGCACGTGTCGCCGGTATTCTCACGGCGCGCGGTGGCGCGACGGCGCACAGCGCCATCGTGGCCCGAGCCTTGGGTATTCCGGCGCTGGTCGGTGCCGGTGCGGCGGTGTTGCTGCTGGCGCCGGGCACGCCGTTGCTGATCGACGGCCAGCGCGGTCGCCTGCACGTAGACGCTGATGCGTTGACCTTGCAACGCGCCACCGAAGAACGCGACACCCGCGAACAGCGCCTGAAAGTGGCCGCTGAACAACGTCATCAACCGGCGCTGACCATCGACGGGCATGCGGTCGAAGTATTCGCCAATATCGGCGAGAGCGCCGGAGTCACCAGCGCGGTGGAGCAGGGTGCCGAAGGCATTGGCCTGTTGCGCACCGAACTGATTTTCATGGCCCACCCGCAGGCGCCGGACGAGGCCACCCAGGAAGTTGAATACCGTCGCGTGCTCGACGGCCTGGCCGGTCGGCCGCTGGTGGTGCGCACCCTCGATGTCGGTGGCGACAAACCGCTGCCGTATTGGCCCATCGCCAAAGAAGAAAACCCGTTCCTTGGCGTGCGCGGCATTCGCCTGACGCTGCAACGTCCGAAAATCATGGAAGCGCAATTGCGTGCCTTGCTGCGGGCCGCCGACAACCGTCCGCTGCGGATCATGTTTCCGATGGTCGGCAGTGTCGATGAATGGCGCCAGGCGCGGGACATGACCGAGCGCCTGCGCCTGGAAATCCCGGTCGCCGATCTGCAACTGGGGATCATGATCGAAGTGCCGTCGGCTGCCTTGCTGGCGCCGGTGCTGGCCAAAGAGGTCGACTTCTTCAGCGTCGGCACCAACGACCTGACCCAGTACACCCTGGCCATCGACCGTGGTCATCCGACCTTGTCCGCCCAGGCCGACGGCTTGCACCCGGCGGTGCTGCAACTGATCGACATCACCGTGCGTGCGGCGCATGCCCATGGCAAATGGGTTGGCGTCTGCGGCGAATTGGCGGCCGATCCGCTGGCGGTGCCGGTGCTGGTCGGGCTGGGCGTGGACGAACTCAGCGTGTCGGGGCGCAGCATTGCCGAGGTCAAGGCGCGTATTCGCGAACTCAGCCTCGCCCAGACGCAAATTCTCGCCCAAGAGGCCTTGGCCGTGGGCAGCGCCAATGAAGTGCGCGCATTAGTGGAGGCTCTGTAATGGCCCGGATTTTAACCCTGACCCTCAACCCGGCGCTGGACCTGACCGTCCAGTTGCCGCGCCTTGAACCCGGCCAGGTCAACCGCAGCGACGCCATGCACACCCACGCCGCTGGCAAAGGCATAAACGTGGCGCAGGTGCTGGCCGACCTTGGGCATCAGTTGACCGTCAGCGGGTTTCTCGGGGAAGACAATCTGCAGGCGTTCGAAACGCTGTTTGCCAAACGCGGTTTTGTCGACGCGTTTATCCGCGTTCCCGGCGAGATTCGCAGCAACATCAAGCTGGCGGAAAGCGACGGGCGCATCACCGACGTCAACGGTCCGGGGCCGAGGGTGAGTGACGCCGCGCAGCAAGCGCTGCTGGATCGCCTGGAGCAGATTGCACCCGGTCATGACGCCGTCGTCGTTGCAGGGAGTTTGCCGCTGGGCGTCAGCGCGCAGTGGTTGCAGGCACTGATCGTGCGTTTGAAAGAACTCGGCTTGAACGTCGCCCTCGACACCAGCGGCGAGGCATTGCGCGCGGCGCTCAAGGCCGGTCCGTGGCTGATCAAACCCAACACCGAAGAGCTGGCGGAAGCGCTGGGCTGCGAGGTTGTGTCGGTCGCGGCACAAGCCGACGCCGCGAGCCGCTTGCACGCGCAAGGCATCGAGCACGTGGTGATTTCCCACGGTGCCGAGGGCGTGAACTGGTTCAGTGTCGGCTCGGCGCTGCATGCCACACCCCAAGGTCAGCGTTGCCAGCACCGTGGGCGCGGGCGATTCGTTGTTGGCCGGCATGCTCCATGGTTTGCTCAAGCCCGATACGCCAGAGCAGACCCTGCGCACCGCCACGGCGATTGCCGCGATGGCGGTCACTCAAATCGGTTTCGGCATCGGCGATACCGCGCAATTGGCGCAGCTCGAACAGGGTGTACGCGTGCGTCCCCTGACAGAACAATAAGAGGGTTTGTCATGAAGTTAGCCATTGTTACGGCCTGCCCGAACGGCATGGTCACCAGTGTGCTGTGCGCCCGTTTGCTCGATGCAGCGGCCCAGCGTCAGGGCTGGATGACCTGCGTTGAAGTGGTGGATGCCACGCATCCTGAGCGGCAATTGTCGGCGGCCACTCTCGACGCCGCAGAGTGGGTCCTGCTGGTGACCAGCGCGCCGGTGGATATGGCGCGGTTTGTCGGCAAGCGCGTGTTTCAAAGCACCCCGGCGCAAGCCCTGCAGGATGTTGAAGCGGTGCTGCGGCGCGGCGCTGAAGAAGCTCAGGTGTACGTGGCCCCCGAAACGGTTGTCGAGCCTGTCGCTATCACTAAAAACGCGCCACGACTGGTTGCGATCACCGCGTGTCCCACCGGGGTCGCCCATACGTTCATGGCCGCCGAAGCCTTGCAGCAAGCGGCCAAGCGTCTGGGCTATGACCTGCAAGTGGAAACCCAGGGCTCGGTCGGCGCGCGCAATCCATTGAGCGCCGCCGCGATTGCCGAGGCCGATGTGGTGCTGTTGGCGTGTGATATTGAAGTCGCCACCGAGCGTTTCGCCGGCAAGAAGATTTACCGTTGCGGCACCGGCATTGCCCTGAAGCAAGCCGAAGCGACGCTGAACAAAGCGTTGGTCGAAGGTCAGCAGGAAAGCGCCGCCAGCGGCTCCAAAGGCCCGGCCAAGCAAGAGAAAACCGGCGTCTATAAACACTTGCTGACCGGCGTGTCGTTCATGCTGCCGATGGTGGTGGCGGGCGGCTTGATGATCGCGCTGTCCTTCGTGTTCGGCATCACCGCGTTCAAGGAGCCCGGCACGTTGGCGGCAGCCTTGATGCAGATCGGCGGCGACACCGCGTTCAAACTGATGGTGCCGCTGCTGGCGGGTTACATCGCCTACTCGATTGCCGACCGGCCGGGCCTGGCGCCAGGGATGATCGGTGGTCTGTTGGCCAGCACTTTGGGTGCCGGTTTTATTGGTGGGATCATTGCCGGTTTCATCGCCGGTTACGCGGCGCAGGCGATCAACCGTTATGCGCGTTTGCCGCAGAGCCTTGAGGCGCTGAAACCGATCCTGATCATCCCGTTGCTGGCGAGCCTGTTCACCGGACTGGTGATGATTTACGTGGTGGGCAAACCCGTGGCCGGGATGCTCGAAGGGCTGACGCATTTCCTCGACAGCATGGGCACCACCAACGCGATTCTGCTCGGTGTACTGCTGGGCGGCATGATGTGCGTCGACTTGGGCGGGCCGATCAACAAAGCGGCTTACGCGTTCTCGGTGGGGCTGCTGGCCTCGCAAAGCTATGCGCCGATGGCCGCGACCATGGCCGCCGGCATGGTGCCGCCGATTGGCCTGGGCATCGCCACGTTCATTGCCCGGCGCAAATTTGCCCAGACCGAGCGCGAGGCCGGTAAAGCGGCGCTGGTGCTGGGGCTATGCTTCATCTCGGAAGGGGCGATTCCGTTTGCCGCGAAAGACCCGTTGCGGGTGATCCCGGCGAGCATTGCCGGTGGTGCGCTGACCGGGGCGTTGTCGATGTATTTCGGCTGCAAGCTGATGGCGCCGCATGGTGGTTTGTTTGTGCTGGCGATCCCGAATGCGATCAACCATGCGCTGCTTTACTTGCTGGCGATTGTGGCCGGGAGTTTGTTGACGGCGGTGGCGTATGCGCTGGTCAAAAGGCCTGAAACGGTCGAGTTGGCACTGGAACCCGCCAACGCCTGACGCCCTTTTCTGTAGGCGCCGAGCTTGCTCGCGATGGCGGTGTAACAGCCAGCATTTTCGTTGAATGTTAAACCGACATCGCGAGCAAGCTCTGCTCCTACAGGTGTGTGTCACAGTCCATTATGTTTTTCCGTTTCAGGGAGAACACCATGAGCGAATTCGACCTCGGTCGTCGTCGTGTCATCCAAGCGGTGGGGGCCGGGCTGTTGTTACCAAGCCTGGCACCGGCGGTGATCGCTTCGGTCAAGGATCGTCCGCAACTCAGCGACGGCGTGCAGTCCGGTGATGTGCTGGGTGACCGGGCGATGGTCTGGAGTCGCAGCGATCGCCCGGCCCGTATGGTCGTGGAATGGGACACGCGCAGCCTGTTCAGCAACCCGCGCCGATTTGTCTCGCCGCTGGCCGATGCCCGCACCGATTTCACCGCGCGTGTCGAGCTCACCGGGTTGCCCGCCGATCAGGCGATTTTCTATCGCGTGACCTTCGAGGACGCTCAAAGCGGTGTCGCCAGCGAACCCTGGTTCGGCCATTTGCGCAGCGTGCCGCAAACCCGCCGCGACATTCGTTTTGTCTGGAGTGGCGACACCGCCGGCCAAGGCTTCGGTATCAACCCGGACATCGGCGGTATGCGCATTTATGAAGCCATGCGTTTGCGCTTGCCGGACTTCTTTATCCACAGCGGCGACACGATCTACGCCGACAACCCCATCCCTGTGCAACTGACCACCGAAAACGGTCGGGTGTGGCGAAACATCACCAGCGAAGCCAAGAGCAAGGTCGCACAAAATCTCGACGATTTTCGGGGCAATTACCGCTACAACCTGATGGACGAAAACATCCGTCGCTTCAATGCCGAGGTGCCGCAGATCTGGCAATGGGACGACCACGAAGTGGTGAACAACTGGTCGCCGGGCAAGCAACTCGACGCGCGTTATCAGGAGAAAGATATCCACAGCCTGGTGAGCCACGGGCGGCAGGCCTGGCTCGAATATGCACCCATGCGTTGGCAGGACGCCGACAATGGTGGGCGGATTTATCGCAAGCTCGGCTATGGGCCGATGCTCGATGTATTTGTACTCGACATGCGCAGTTATCGCGGTGCCAATGATGACAACCTCGGCGCCGCAAAACCCTTTCTCGGGCGCGAGCAACTGGACTGGCTCAAGCGCGAATTGAAAGGCTCGACCGCCCAGTGGAAAGTCATAGCCGCCGACATGTCGTTAGGCCTTGGCGCGCCCGACGGCGAGATCAGCCCCGGTGTGACGCGCTGGGAAGCGGTGGCCAATGGTGACCCGGGGCCGGCTCAGGGGCGTGAGCTGGAAATCGCTGAGTTGCTGGGTTTCCTGCGAGCACAGCAGGTGCGTAATTTCGTGTTTTTGACGGCGGACGTGCATTACTGCGCGGCGCATCACTACCACCCGGATCGTGCCGCGTTTCAGGATTTTGAACCGTTTTGGGAGTTCGTCGCCGGGCCTTTGAACGCGGGGAGTTTCGGGCCTGATCAGTTGGATAAAACCTTTGGCCCTGAAGTGGTGTTCGAAAAGGCGCCGCCCGTGCAGAACGCGTCACCGTTTGCCGGTTTTCAGTTTTTTGGCGAGGTGAATATTGATGGGCAGACGGGGGAGATGAGTGTGGTGTTGCGGGATCTGGATGGGGTGAGTGTGTTTGAGCAGAAGGTGACGCCGGTCTAATGTTTGTACACCTGCCCCCCTGTAGGAGCTGAGCTTGCTCGCGATGGCGGCCTGTCAGTCACCCTCATTGTTGACTGTTAAACCGTCATCGCGAGCAAGCTCAGCTCCTACACGGAGTGGGGTGTGTCAGTAAACGTCGCGGCGGTAGCGGCCTTGTTCGATCAGGCGATCGACCTCTGCAATCCCGAGCACTTCGTTGAGTACGTGATCGACCCCTGATGCCATCCCCTGCAAGCTGCCGCAGATGTAAATCACGGCGCCGTCGGCGAGCCATTTCTTCAGCTCATCCGCCGACTCCCGCAGGCGATCCTGCACGTAGATCTTCTCGGCCTGATCCCGCGAAAACGCCAGGTCGAGCCGCTCCAGGTCGCCTGAGATCAGCCACTCTTCCAGTTCATTGCGGCACAGGTAATCGTGTTCCCGATGACGCTCGCCAAACAGCAGCCAATGGCGTTGCTGGCCGTCGGCAATGCGCGCCTTGAGCAAACTGCGCAACCCGGCAAGGCCGGTGCCGTTACCCAGCAGAATCATCGGCACCGGCTCGGCCGGCAGATGGAACCCGCTGTTGCGTCGCACCCGCAGGCTGACGTTGCCACCCACTGGCACGTGTTCGGTCAGCCAGCCGGAGCCAATGCCCAGGCTGCCGTCGGGATGCTGTTCCTGGCGCACGATCAACTCCAGCAAGCCATCAGCAGCAATCGAGGCGATGGAGTATTCGCGCATGGCCAACGGCACCAGCGCATCAGCCAATGCCTGAGCGTGCAGGCCGACCAGATGGGCTCTGTTTTCAGGTAGCTGGCGCGTGGCGAGCGCTTGCTCCAAAGGTTGTGACAAACCATCGAACACCACCGCGGCGCGCCCGTCGATGCCCAGGCCGTCGAGGAAGTGCTCGATCGCCCACGGGCAGTTACGCGGCAACACCTCCACCAAATCTCCCGCCAGCCAACTGCTGGTGGACGGGGCGGTAAGGCCCAGCAAGTACACCGGCGAGCCGCTGCTGTCCGGGTTCATCAATTCGCGGTGGGTCAGTGTCCAGTTGTCGTAGCTCGGCGCTTGCCAGGTGTCGACCGGTGCTTGCCCGGTCAGCAGGCCCAGTTGTTGCTGCCAGTGACGCAAGGCGTACGGGTCACCGCTGTCGACTTCCACCGGCGCGAACAGGGTCTTGCCGCCATGCTCGCCCAGCCAGGCGTGCAAGCGTCGGGCGAAACCGCAGAAGTGTTGATACTGGCGATCACCGAGTCCAAGTACCGCATAGTTCAGGCTCTGCAGGCTCGACGCCCGGCCCAGCATCTTGCGTTCGAAGCCGCGCGCGCTGTCCGGCGCTTCGCCGTCGCCGAACGTGCTGACCACGAACAACGCATTAGTGGAGTCGAGCAAATCCTGTTCACTGACACTGGCCAGTGGCCGCACCTTAACCGGCAACCCGGCGGCTTGCAGCTGCCCGGCCGTTTGCCACGCCAATTGCTCGGCGAAACCGCTCTGGCTGGCGAAACCGATCAGCCAGGCCGGCGCATCGCTGTCGGGATGATCGAGACCTTTGCGCGCGTCCTTGATCTGCTTTTTCTTGCGCCGACGATCGAGGTACAGCAACCAGCCCGTGACGAAAAACAACGGCATCGTCAGCGAGGCAATCGTCAGGATGATCCGCCCGACAATGCCGAAGTAGCTGCCAACGTGCAGTGCGTAAATGCTGGTCAGCAGTTGCGCCTTGAGGCTCTTGTCGCTGTAACGGTCGTGCTGTTTGACGATGCCGGTCGCCGGATCGAGGGTGATCTGGTTCTGGGCGCGGTCGTGGGGTGAGGTTTTCAGCAGGTAATACACGGTCGCCGGCTGGCCGGCCACGGGTGGCATTCGGATGTTGTAAGCGCTCAGTGCCGGGCCGGCGGCGCTGTAGACGCTGCTCCAGATGGCCGAGTAATCGGCAGTCGGCGCCGGACCACTGGGGGCCGGGCCGCGATTGCGCACGCGCTCGTTTTGTGGCGCGTCGGACAGCAATCGGGTCAGGCCCTTGTTGTACCACTCATACGACCAGGACAACCCGGTCAGTGCTGCCAGGAGATAAAACACCAGGCACCAGGTGCCGGCCACGGAGTGCAAGTCCCAGTTGAAGCTACGACCCTTTTTCTTCCAGTCCAGGGTCAGCCAGGCACGCCAGCTTTTCCACTGGCGCGGCCAGCGCAGGTAAAGACCGGACAGGCAGAAGAACACCAGGATCAGCGTACAGGCCCCGGTAATCTGCCGCCCGGTATCGCCCATGGCGAGGAAGCGGTGCAGTTGCAACATGAAGCCGAAGAAGTCCTGGCCGGTGGCATCGCCCATGAAGTCGGCGGTGTACGGGTCGAAGTAACGCATTTCGCCACGGCGTTCACCCGGCGGCGGGGTGAAGAACACTTTGGCGGCACGGCCGCTGTCGGTTTCGACGTTGAGCATCGAGACCTTTTTGCCGGATGCGGCTTCGATGCGCTCGACCAGCTCAGCGGGCGGCAGGACGCCAGCGACCTGCTTCTGGACCTGCAACACAGAAGGGTTCAGTACGCTCAGGATTTCATCCTGAAACGACACCATGGCCCCGGTGATGCCCATCAGGGCCAGGACCAGTCCGGCACTGATGCCGAAAAACCAGTGCAACTGGAACAGGGTTTTCTTCAACACGTCGCTCGCCTTGTTCGTTCAAAAATAATCTTCACGGCGCGCATTATGCCGTGGGTTGTCGAGAAGCATTCTTTTTTACACACAAAAGCCCCACTCACGAATGAGCAGGGCTTTTTTCCTCACACTTTTATTAGAAGTGGAAGTTGGTGCTCAGCAAGGCAGTACGACCGGCCGCCTGGTTGGCGAAGTGAGTCGAGAACGCTTTGTCGTAGTACGTTTCGTCGGTCAGGTTCTGCACGTTCAGTTGCAGGTCGACGTTTTTGCTCAGCTTGTAGGCCGCCATTGCGTCGTAACGAACGTAGGAATCAACCATGGTGGTGTTGGCAGCGCTGCCAAACACATCGTCGACGTAGAACGCACCGCCACCGATGGTCAGCTTCGGCGTGACTTGATAAGTCGTCCACAGGCTGGCGCTGTTTTTCGGCGTGTTAGGCAGCTCGTTACCGTCGTTGGCCGCACCCAGTGGGCCACCATCGACTTGCTCACTGTCCATGTAGGCGTAACCGGCGAAGACCTGCCATTTATCGGTGAGCTTGCCGGTGGCCGACAGTTCGACACCTTGAACGCGAGTCTTGCCGACGTTTTCGTATGTCGTGGTGTTGGTTTGCACACGAGCGTTTTCTTTCTCGGTGCGGAAGATATCGGCGGTCAAGGACAGACGATCGTTCATCAGGTCCCACTTGGTGCCGATTTCGTAGTTCTTGGTGGTTTCCGGTTCCATATCGCTTTTCAGCAGGTTGCCGTTGCGATCAGGTGTGCCACCCAATGGGTTGCCTTCCGAACCTTCGCCCAGGGTGTTGCCCGGTGGCGTGGCGGACGTCGCGTAGGACGCATAGATGCTGCCGTTTTCAGCCGGTTTGTACACCACGCCGAACTGACCGGTGACGAATTCGCTGGTGTCATCGCCCTTGGACGTGGTCACGCTGGAACTGTTGAAAGTCTTGTAGTCGGTGTCGAAATGGTCATAACGCAGACCCATGTTCACCAGCCACTGCTCAGACAATTCCAGGGTGTCGAACACATACAGCGCGTACGTGTTGGCCTTGGTGTCGGTACCGGCGTAGTTACGCGAGATTGCACCGTTCCATGGATCGTTCTGGTTCGGGTTGGACAGCGAGGTGCAGTTGAAACCGCTTGGCGCGCCGATCAAGGCCGGAGAGCAGTTAGTGGTCACCGCTGCGGTGCGCGGGGTGGTATCGGTGTTGACGTTGTACGAGGATTTTTCGTTTTCCTCGTGAGTGAACTCGACACCCGTGGCGAAGCTGTTCTTGAACCCGGCGATGTACACGTCACCAAACAGATCGGTCTGGTTAGTGGTGGTCTCGGTGTTGCTGACACGGGTATTCGCCCGCCGCCAGAGGCTGCCATTGTTGACGTTGCCCTTGCTGTCGTCCGGCTGGGTCAGGATGTAATCCTGCATGCTGGTGCCGTGGCGCAGGGTGTTCTTGACGGTCAGCGCATCGTTCAGATCGTGCTCGATGGAGAAGGTCGCGGTGTCGGTACGGGTCTTGCGGAAATCGCGGTCGTTCAGGCCATACCAGTTGCTGCTGTTGCCACCGTCATTAGGCTTGTCAGGATTGGCCTTGGTACGCGCAGCCGAGCCAGCGACCGGGATGGAGTACGGAATGCCCGAGTCTGGCGTGTCGTTGCTTTCGAGGTGGTAGTAGTCGAGGTTGACTCGGGTCTCGGTGCCCAGGCCGAAAGCCAGGGACGGTGCGATACCCCAACGATCGTAATCGATGCTCTGGCGGCCGGCGACGTTGCTTTCGTGGGTCAGCAGGTTCAGACGGCCGGCGGCGGTGTCGGAGAACTGGTAGTTGCCGTCGAAGGTGTAGCGCTGGGTCTGGTCGGAGCCCCAGGTAAAGCCACCGTCGAGCGAATCTCCCAGGTGCGCTTTCTTGCTCACCAGGTTGATGCTGCCGCCAGCGGCGCCACGGCCGCCAATGGCCGAGTTCGGGCCTTTGCTGACTTCAATCGATTCAACGGCGAAGATCTCGCGGCTCTGCGAACCGGTGTCGCGCACGCCGTCCAGGTAAGTGTCGCCCTGGGCATCGAAGCCGCGAATGAACGGACGGTCACCCTGTGGGTTGCCACCTTCACCGGCACCAAAGGTGATGCCCGGAACGGTGCGCAGTGCGTCTTGCATGTTCATCGCGCCGGTGTCCTTCAGGACTTGTTGCGGGATGACGGTAATCGAACGCGGTGTGTCCACCAGTGGTGCGGTGTACTTGGGCGAGGACGCTTTTTCGACGTTGTAGGAAGTCTCGTCCTGAGCCTCGCCAGTGATGGCGGTAGCGCCCAGCGAAATCACATTACTCGGTGCTTTTTCGTCAGCTTTTTCCGCCGCGAAAACCATGTGCCCCGCCGAGCCGGCGGTAATCGCCATGCCAATGGCCGATGCGAGCAAACGTGGTGAACTGACCGGTACTTGTGTTTGTTGACGCGACATTTGAATTCCCCTCCCCAAGGATTTGAGGCGGCGGAATATAGGGTAGACGCGTATTTGTATCAATTGCGAAACGTTACTATTCGCGAGGAATTTACATTCTTTACAATTTAACCTTACGCTTTTTGCTGTTTCGTTCGTCGTGAGGGTTTTACACGGACAATAAGAATCAATACCATTAGCGCCCCTTTGGTTTCAGGTGTCCCTGCCATGCTGCTGCACATTCCAGGCTTGTTCTCGAAAGAAGAAGTGCAGCGTATCCGCGAGGCTCTGGAACAGGCCGATTGGGCGGATGGCAAGATCACTGCCGGTTATCAATCGGCCAAAGCCAAGCACAACCTGCAACTGCCTGAAGGTCATCCGCTGGCCAAGGAGGTCGGTGCGGCGATGCTCGAGCGGCTGTGGAAAAATCCGCAGTTCATGTCAGCCGCTTTACCGCACAAGGTCTTCCCGCCGTTGGTGAACTGCTACACCGCCGGCGGCAGTTTCGATTTTCATATTGATAACGCCGTGCGCCAGCCCAAGGGCAGCATCGAGCGGGTGCGCACCGATCTGTCGGCGACGCTGTTCTTCAGTGAACCCGAGGACTACGACGGCGGTGAACTGGAAATCCAGGACACCTTCGGCACTCAGCGCGTCAAGCTGCCTGCCGGCGACATGGTTTTGTATCCCGGCACCAGCCTGCACAAGGTCAACGCCGTCACCCGCGGCACGCGTTACGCGTCGTTTTTCTGGACCCAAAGCCTGGTGCGTGAAGACAGTCAGCGCGCCTTGCTGTTCGAGATGGATGGGGCGATCCAGCAATTGACGCTGGACATGCCGGATCACCCGTCGCTGATTCGACTCACCGGCACTTATCACAACCTGCTGCGCCGTTGGGTCGAGGTATGAGTTATCAACTGCGCCGTGAGGAAGTCCTCGACGGTGACCGACTCAAATCCATGCTCGAGGAAAGTCCGGCGCGAGCGGCTCAAGCCATTTTGATCGCCGCCCGAGAAAGCGTACTCGATGCTCAGGCACTGCTCGGGCAAATCCTGCTGGACGGCAATGGCATCGCACAGGACCAGCCGCTGGCCACGCGCTGGTTCGCGATTGCGGCTCAAGGTGGGCACTTGATGGCGCGCAACATGCTGGGTCGTTGTCATGAGCACGGTTGGGGCTGCGTGGCGGATGCCTCGATTGCCGCTCGGCATTACCAGGTCGCGGCACAGGGTGGGCTGGATTGGGCGATGTACAACTACGCCAATTTGCTGGCCACCGGGCGAGGTGTGATCGAAGACCAGGCACAGGCGTTCAGCTTCTATCGCCGAGCGGCTGAATTGGGTCACGCGAAATCGATGAACCTGCTGGGGCGTTATCTGGAGCAAGGACAAGTGTGCCCGGCAGACGCGGCATTGGCGCGTGACTGGTATCGCCGTTCGGCGGTCGGCGGGGATTTTCGCGGGCAGTTCAGTTATGCCGCGGTACTGGCCGAGGAGGGGGGCGTCGAAGAGGCAATGACCTGGTTGCACAAGGCATTAGCCGGCGGCAATCTGAATTTCCTGCGAGTGGCGAGCAAGGCATTGATGAGCGCCGTGAACCCAAAGTTTCGCGAGTTGGCACCGGCGTATAACCGACGCATTGACGAGCTTGAACGACAGCTGGCGCCTCTGTAGCGCAGGCACAAAAAAAGCCCATGACTCGTCATGGGCTTTTTCATTTCTACGCGTAGCGCTTAAACGTAAAACGATTTCAGCGGCGGGAAGCCATTGAATTCAACAGCGCTGTAACTGGTGGTGTAGGCACCGGTCGACAACCAGTACAAACGATCACCAATGGCCAGGTTCAGCGGCAGGCCGTACTTGTAGTTTTCGTACATGATGTCGGCGCTGTCGCAGGTTGGGCCGGCGATGACCACTTCTTCCATCTCGCCTTTCTTCTCGGTCCAGATCGGGAACTTGATGGCTTCGTCCATGGTTTCGATCAGGCCGGAGAACTTGCCCACATCCGTGTACACCCAACGCTCGACGGCGGTGCGGGATTTACGTGCCACCAGCACCACTTCGCTGACCAGGATGCCGGCGTTGGCGATCAATGAACGGCCCGGCTCGAGGATGATTTCCGGCAGGTCGTCACCGAAGTCTTCCTTGAGGAAACGGATGATTTCTTCAGCGTAGGTTTCCAGGCTGTTGGTGCGGGTGATGTAGTTGGCCGGGAAGCCACCGCCCATGTTGATCAGCTTCAGGTGGATGCCGTCTTCTTCTTTCAGGCGTTCGAAGATCACTTTGACCTTGGCGATCGCCGCGTCCCAGACGCTGATGTCGCGCTGTTGCGAGCCGACGTGGAACGAGATGCCGTACGGCACCAGGCCCAGGTCGCGAGCGAGGATCAGCAGGTCCATGGCCATGTCGGTCTGGCAGCCGAATTTGCGCGACAAAGGCCAGTCAGCCGTGGTCGAGCCTTCGGTGAGGATGCGCACGTAGACTTTCGAACCTGGTGCTGCCTTGGCGATGTTGCGCAGGTCGGCTTCGGAGTCGGTGGCATACAGACGCACGCCCTTCTCGTAGAAGTAGCGAATGTCCTTGGATTTCTTGATGGTGTTGCCGTAGCTGATGCGATCCGGGCCGACGCCCTGGTTCATCACTTTATCGAGCTCGTAGATCGAGGCGATGTCGAAGTTCGAACCTTTCTCTTTGAGCAGGTCGATGATTTCGACGGCCGGGTTGGCCTTGACGGCGTAGTAGACCTTGGCGAATTCGAAACCGGCGCGCAGGTCGTCATAGGCCTGGCTGATCATCGCGGTGTCGATCACCACGAACGGGGTTTCCTGTTTGTCGGCGAAGGCCTTCATTTTGTTGAAAGTATCGCGCGCGAAATAGTCTTCGACATTGATCGACATACTTGGGACTCCTAGTGGCAAACATTAGTAATCAATGGGTGCAAATGAACGTCCTCCGTATCCCCACTTTGGTTCGCCTACTTCCCAAGGCATGTCGCCGAAAGCAAAAAGGCCATGGGAAGTGCAGCTTTCCCTTGGCCTTGCTGTCTCGTCGTCAGTACTTGAGCCGGATGGATCGTTTCCAGCATGGACGTTCGGCGCGAACTTTAGGGCGTGAGGGGCTTGAGATCAACAAAAAATGTCGCGTTTTTGCACTCTTCTGACGCGCGTTACGAGCATCACTCTTTGTAACCGACTCAGATGACAGTCGGATGTTCCCGAGGAATTGTGAAGTGTTAAAAATACCTGCACGTTCGATGCTTTTGTGCGCCAAGTCGCTAGTAACTACGATAGCGTCAACTTCGGCGACGTTGGCTGCGAAAAGGTAGGATGAAGCGGGTTTCTGCTGTTTCAAAGGATGCTGTCGGATAAATTTTTTCGGTGCCACTGTTGATATTTTTTTCCGCCATCTTGAAAGAAGGCAATCTGCTAGGTTGAGGCCGGATTAAGGTGCAATGGGACCCCTAGCTGACAGATCGCTTCACTTCCCTGCACAAGAATTCCAGCAAGAGGCTTAGTCTTGTGGTTTATCGACCGCTTTGCAGAGCACTACCCGATCTTTGAGGCGTAGTTCATCTGTGTCAGTGACGTTGTTCATCGCCAAAATGAAATGCAGCCATGGGCTCTGCTGCTTCAAGAAGCGTTCGAGCTTTTTTTCACCTGAGCCGTCTGGAGGGTTATCAAATACATACGGATGGCAGCTGGGAAAACCCTTTGGCACGGTGGAAAGAAGTTCGTAATCGCTGTTGCTTTTGACGATGTTGTACGTCTGCCAACTGACGTATGACAGCAGGCAAAGCGCGAAAGTGATCATCAGCGGCAAAGCAATCCGCCATCGCAGCGGCATTGGATAGGCTTTGGCCAGAGCTCTGCGAGTCATGAAATCGGTGATTTTTTTACCATGCACCAAAACCTGCGCGACCTCGAACTCCAACGGATTGTAGATCGATATTTCAACCGTTTCGTTGGGAGGGATATCCGTGAGTATGAGTTCCTTGTCCTCCGAATTGTGTTGCCATTTGACCGCGGCTTCGTGGCGAGAGTAGGCAACTCTGGGCGTGAACTCAAAGTTTCCGCGATACAGAACTTTGACATTTGTCAGCGTCGTATTGGATTCGTTGTAAATAGCGATGTGAGTGCAAACATAGCGATTTTCGCCATCAACCATCTCTGCAGGTGCATGAAACAGATAAGGGCCTAAGGTCGTCCAGCCAATTGCATCTGGGAGTTCTTTACGCAATGCGTTCAGCGCCACAATTTGATCGATCACTACAGCATCCTTTTGATCTCAACTTACGGAGTATTGGCCTCCGCCCATCGGGGGATGGTATCTAGGTGCCGTTATTGCAGGCAATCAGGCCATCCATTGATCAAAAATTGCAGTGTCAGTTTAGAAACGGGGCTGTCAGACAGCCCCTTATGATCATCAGGCTACCACCGCCTCGGCAGGCGACACGATGTTGGTCTTCATCCCCCGAGAACGTCCCGAACTCAAATAAGCCGCAATCGACTCCTGCGTCACCTCACCCAAAAACACTCGCTCGGCATCCATCACCGGCAGCCACGAGCGATTGAACTCGTACATGCGCGACAGCAGGATGCGTAAATGCTCGTCATACGCTGCGGTCGCGTTGAACTCGCGCTGGTACTGGCCGCAAGTACCATTCTGACGGTGCAGGTCGCGGCGTCTGACGTATCCCAATGCCTTGTTGTCAGCACAGGTCACCACGACATAGCGGCGGTCCAGTTCATCCATCAGCTCCAGCGCCTCGGCCACCGGGGTGTCCGGGCTGACCGACGGCGCGTTGTCTGCGGCGTCTTCGGCTTTCACCAGCAGCAAGCGCTTGAGGGTGCTGTCCTGGCCGACGAAGTTGCTGACAAAGTCGTCTGCGGGATGGGCGAGCAAGGTGTCCGGGTGATCGATCTGCAACAGCTTGCCGGCGCGGAAGATCGCAATCTTGTCACCCAGCTTGATCGCCTCGTCGATGTCGTGGCTGACCATGATCACGGTCTTGTTCAGCGCACGCTGCATCTCGAAGAACTCGTTCTGGATCATTTCGCGGTTGATCGGGTCGACGGCGCCGAACGGTTCATCCATCAGCAACAGCGGTGCATCTGCCGCCAGCGCACGAATCACGCCGATCCGTTGCTGCTGCCCACCGGACAACTCACGCGGGTAGCGATTCAGGTATTGCTTGGGTTCCAGCTTGATCATGCTCATCAATTCGCGGGCGCGGTCGTGGCATTTCTGCTTGTCCCAGCCGAGCAGTTTCGGCACCACCACGATGTTCTCTTCGATGGTCATGTTGGGGAACAGGCCGATCTGCTGGATCACATAGCCGATGTTGCGGCGCAGGGTCACCGCGTCGAGGTCGGTGGTGTCTTCGCCGTTGATCAGGATCTTGCCCGAGGTCGGCTTGATCAGGCGGTTGATCATTTTCAGCGTGGTGCTTTTGCCGCAACCCGATGGCCCGAGGAACACGCAGATTTCGCCTTCATTGACGGTCAGGCTTACCGAGTCCACGGCTTTCACATCTTTGCCGTTGCTTTGGAAGGTCTTGCTGAGGTTTTGAAGTTCGATCATTTCAGGAGTCCTTTGGAGTCAGCGAGCGTTGCAGCCATTGCAGAAGCAGGTCGGCGAAGATGGCCAGCAGGCTGACCAGCACGGCGCCGACGATCAGCATCGACATGTCGCTGCGGCTGATGGAAGCGAGAATGAGGACGCCGAGGCCACCGGCGCCGATGGTCGCGGCGATGGTCATGACGCCAATGTTCATGACCACGGCGGTGCGCACGCCGGCGAGGATCACCGGCACTGCGATGGGCAGTTCAACCATGCGCAGGCGCTGGCCGAAGGTCATGCCGATGCCGCGCGCGGCTTCGCGGATGCCCGGCTCGACGCTGGTCAGCGCGAGGTAGGTGTTGCGCATGATCGGCAGCAGCGAGTACAGAAATACCGCCGTGATTGCAGGCATTGGGCCCAAGCCCTGGCCGAACTTGGAGTAAAACGGCAGCAATAGCCCAAACAGCGCAATGGACGGCACGGTCAGCAGCACCGTGGCGCTGGCTTGCAACGGGCCGGCCAGCGACGGGAAGCGGGTCATCAGGATGCCCAGCGGCACGCCTGCCAGAATCGCCAGCGTCACGGCGATGCCGACCAGCGTGATGTGTTGCCAGGTCAGGTGCAGGACCAGCGGCCAGTCGAGATGGGAAAAGGCGTTCAGAAATTCCATGGCTTTTCCTCCTCAGTTGAGTGGGTGCTGGCGCAGGAAATCTGCGGCAACGGATGAAGGGCTTTGGTGATCGACATCGACCCGCGCGTTGAGTTGGCGCATGGTTTCGTCGTCGAACAGTCGGGCCAGTGGCTTGAGCTGTTCAGCCAGTTGCGGGTGCTCATCGAGGAAGGCTTGGCGCACCACCGGCGCGGCGGTGTAGTCCGGGAAGTAATGCTTGTCGTCTTCGAGCAGTTTCAGCTTGAAGGCGTTCAATCGACCGTCGGTGGTGTAGACCAGACCTGCAAACACCTGGCCATTGCGCAGGGCGGTGTAGACCAGCCCTGCGTCCATCTGGCGGATGTTTTTGCGGGTCAGGTTCATGTCGTACAACTGCACCATGCCGCCCAGACCGTCGGAACGGTTGGCGAACTCGGTGTCCAGCGCCACCAGGTGGTTGGCTTTGGCCTCGTCCCGTAGTGCCGTGTTCAGCTCACTGATGGTATTGATCTGCGGGTATTCATCCGCGACGTTTTTTGGCAGCGCCAAGGCGTAGGTATTGCTGAACTTCGACGGCGTCAGCCAGACCAGGCCTTTTTTCGCGTCGAGTTCTTTCACCCGGGCGTAGGACTGTTCGCTATCGAGTTTTTCCGTCACATGGTTGTAGGCCACCAGCGACACACCGGTGTACTCCCAGAGCATGTCCAGTTGGCCACTTTCATGGGCGCTGCGGGCCAGATTGCTGCCCAAACCGCCGGTGACTTGAGTGTCGTAACCCTTGCTGCGCAGGTATTGGGAGGTGATTTCCGCGAGCAGGGTTTGTTCGGTGAAGACCCGGGCGCCAATGCGGATGACCGGTTTTTCAGCGGCGTGGGCAAATCCTGCGAACAGCAGGATGCAGCCTAGTAAAAAGCTTGAGGTTTTCATGTTGATTCCTTTGCCGAGGCTTAAGACGGGCGCAAGCCGCGTTCGAGCCAGAGGCGGCTGGCGAGTGTCACCAGGCCGTCGAGCAGCAAGGCCAGCAGGGCGGCACAAGCCGCGCCGAGCAGCAATTGCGGCTGATTGTTCAGGGCGATGCCGGGAAAAATCAGGCTGCCCAGGCTGTTGGCACCAATCAGGAACGCCAGCGGTGCCGTCCCGACGTTGATCGCCAGCGCCACGCGCACACCACCGATGATGATTGGCACGGCGTTCGGCAATTCGACCCGCCATAACACTTGGGTCGGGGTCATGCCGATGCCGACGGCCGCTTCCTTGAGGGAGCCCTGGACGTTTTTCAGGCCTTCATAGGTATTGCGCACGATGGGCAACAGCGAGGCGAGGAACAGGGCGAAGATCGCGGGGCCGCTGCCGATGCCAAGGATCCCCAGGGCGATGGCCAGTACGGCGAGAGGCGGCACGGTGTTGCCGATATTGAAGAGCTGCATGAAGCGTTCAGCACGGCCAACCATGGTCGGGCGGCTGAGGAAGATGCCGGCGGGGATGCCCACAACGAGGGCGGCCAGCATGGAGGCGAGGACGAGAACCAGATGAGCTTGCAGGTAAAACAACAAATCGTCGCGGTAATGTTCGATCGTGTTGATGCCGATCCAGTGGATCAGCAGGGCCAGAAGGGCGAATACCAGCGCGCCTCCTATCAGCCCTTTGCCATAGTGGATAGCCACAGGCGGACTCTTTTTCTTTGTCGGCGAACGCAGTCCCGAGTGGCAATCCCATTCCTGGCTGCCGGGATTATCAACGTTCGCGAGAAGCAGCTCTTCATGCTGATGAAACCGCATGAGATCGAGCCATAAGCGCAGCCTCGTCAGGCTAACTGGCTGAATTTTCAGCCCCTGGTACGAGTGCCGTAACAGGGGAGTGGACGTCTGCACCTTTTAAAAGGTTCCATAATTAACAGCATTTAGCCACCCCGCATCTCGTTTTGCCCCTGTAGCAGCTGCCGAGCCGGCGAGGCTGCGTTCGGCGACGAAGTCGTCGTCAAGGCATCCATCGCTATCTGCCCGAGGCACCGCGGCGCCTGGTTTTACGACGGCTTCGCCGCCGGACGCAGCCCTCGCAGGCTCGGCAGCTGCTACAGGCGAACGGTGGTTCGTAGGTCATGTTTTGAGCTATACTCGCCGCCCTTTTTTGAATCACCTGCCAGGCGATTTCCCATGACCAAACAGGCCGCCGAAGTCGCGAAACGCCGCACTTTCGCCATTATTTCCCACCCCGATGCCGGTAAAACCACCATCACCGAGAAGCTCTTGCTGATGGGCAAGGCGATTGCGATTGCGGGCACGGTGAAATCTCGAAAATCCGACCGCCATGCCACCTCCGACTGGATGGAAATGGAAAAGCAGCGTGGTATCTCGATTACCACGTCGGTCATGCAGTTCCCCTATCGCGACCATATGGTCAACCTGCTCGACACCCTGGGCCACGAAGACTTCTCCGAAGACACCTACCGCACCCTGACCGCGGTGGACTCGGCCTTGATGGTCCTCGACGGCGGTAAGGGTGTAGAGCCACGGACCATTGCGCTGATGGACGTTTGCCGTCTGCGTGACACGCCGATTGTCAGCTTCATCAACAAACTCGACCGTGACATCCGCGATCCGATCGAACTGCTCGACGAAATCGAAGCGGTCCTCAAGATCAAGGCCGCGCCGATCACCTGGCCGATCGGTTGCTACCGTGATTTCAAAGGCGTGTACCACCTCGCCGATGACTACATCATTGTGTACACCGCTGGCCACGGCCACGAGCGCACCGAAACCAAGATCATCGAGAAACTCGACTCCGACGAAGCCCGCGCCCATTTGGGTGACGAGTACGACCGCTTTGTCGAGCAGCTTGAGCTGGTGCAGGGCGCCTGCCACGAGTTCAACCAGCAGGAGTTCCTCGACGGCCAACTGACGCCGGTGTTCTTCGGTACTGCACTGGGTAACTTCGGTGTCGACCATGTGCTCGACGCCGTTGTGGACTGGGCGCCGAAGCCATTGGCCCGTGTGGCCAACGAGCGCACCGTCGAACCGGTGGAAGAGAAGTTCTCGGGCTTCATCTTCAAGATCCAGGCGAACATGGACCCGAAACACCGCGACCGTATTGCCTTTATGCGTATCTGCTCCGGCAAGTACGAAAAAGGCATGAAGATGCGCCACGTGCGCACCGGCAAGGACGTGCGGATCGGCGATGCGCTGACCTTCTTCTCCTCCGAGCGTGAGCAACTGGAAGAAGCCTTCGCCGGCGACATCATCGGTTTGCACAACCACGGCACGATCCAGATCGGCGACACCTTCACCGAAGGCGAAGTCCTGGGCTTCACCGGTATCCCGCACTTCGCTCCGGAACTGTTCCGTCGCGTGCGTCTGCGTGATCCGCTGAAATCCAAGCAACTGCGTCAGGGTTTGCAGCAACTGGCCGAAGAAGGCGCGACCCAGGTGTTCTTCCCCGAGCGCAGCAACGACATCATCCTCGGCGCCGTCGGTGTGCTGCAGTTCGATGTGGTCGCCAGCCGCTTGAAAGAGGAATACAAGGTTGAGTGCTCCTACGAGCCGATCACCGTTTATTCCGCGCGCTGGATCGATTGCAGCGACAAGAAGAAGCTTGAGGAATTCTCCAACAAGGCCGTGGAAAACCTCGCGGTCGATGGCGGCGGTCACTTGACCTACCTGGCCCCGAC
This sequence comes from Pseudomonas sp. S2_F03, assembly GCF_054668335.1. Lineage (NCBI taxonomy): Bacteria > Pseudomonadati > Pseudomonadota > Gammaproteobacteria > Pseudomonadales > Pseudomonadaceae > Pseudomonas > Pseudomonas sp. S2_F03. The sequence goes on from NZ_CP162759.1 coordinate 3,954,592, forward strand.
CCGAGTCAACCTGGCACTGATGGAAGAGCGCTGGCCGGACGTGAAATTCCGTGCGACGCGTGAGCATCACTAAGCGCTGAACAGTAAGACCCAAGCCCCGTGGCGCAAGCACCGGGGTTTTTTTATGACTGACGTTTGCCTGTAAAAGGGGGAAATTCATCTCGGGTGAACTAATGTTCCTTGATGGAAAACGATCCGCCATTGTTCGTCTTGCTTGCACAAAATCGAACTTCGCAGGCTGTTGGAGGGTGAGCACAAACCGATGATTATGTTGTGATAGCGGTTAAACAGAGACATGACTGATAGGTCGAGTCGATCAGGATGAAAGATGCTTCTGTAGGGTTTTTTTCCGATTTTTGTAGCTCGGCTCCGGTTTCAAGTTCTCTTGGCTTTTTTCACGGGACACGGCACTCGTTGAGGTCTAGCGTTCGTTGGGTATTTCGCAAGTAGCGATTTTCCACGTGCAGGAGCGCAAGACAAATGGACCTGATGAAAACCGACTCAAGTGCAACGGCGACACAAGGACCTAAGCCCCCGGTTTCTGTTCTCGAGCGTTATTACGAGCTTATCGTCAAAGGTGCTTCCGATTTCGAAGTCAGCAGCAGCGACGGTTCTTTCGAGCCTTCAATGAGGTTGCCTGCACTGGACTCCCGTATGCAGGATTTTCTTTCTGTTGCCACTGCACAGTTTTTTGAGTTAGGTCACTATCGAGGTGTACCGCTACGCCTGTTCGACCTGCGGCAAAACGCAAACACGCAAACAACGAAGACCTTTGCCTCCACGCTGATCGTTGCACGTGCTATCCGGCATATTCAGGAAACTGGCGAAAGCATTTTGTTGTTTTCCCCTTCTTCCGGTAACAAGGCTATTGCATTGCGTGATGCGGTTCTACGTGCGTTGAAAGCCAAACTTATTCATCCCGAGCAATTACGTATTGTCACGCTGACACCTGCGCAAACTACCGATAAATTGCGTAGAACCGAACTCTACGATGACCCTCGGTTGCGTGCCCTGAACCCGATATTTGTCCTTGATGGCGACTCGCCGGAGGCTGTGAAGGTTATTGGTCAGCGGTTCAAAGAACTGTTCAGTCGTGAACCATTTGGTGATTCGAAGTTGTGGCATTCCCTGCGACTGGAGAATTATCGATTCTCTGACCAAGCCCGAGCTTTTTTTGATTTCGAGTATGGTGATGCTTGGGATACCGATCGAAAAACAGTGCATGTGCACGCGGTATCGAGCGCCTATGGGCTTCTGGGATATTGCTCTGGCGTAGAGGCGTTGAAACGCCTAGGAAAACAGGTTTCTACACCTTCGTTTCTTTTGGTTCAACACTTGGCTACCAGTGACATGGTTCTGCATTTGCTCGATGGAAATTTCGAGGGCACTTCTACTCCACTCTATACACAGGCAGACGACGGTCTGTGGGTGCAATCGGCGTCTGCACATTTTCCTGCTACGACTTGGAGTCCCGACGAGACTCTCGAATCCACTTTTTACACGCACTTGCCGCCTACCGCTGTGGAAATGACTGGGCATGTTCGGGCCAATGGAGGCTCTGGAATTGTCGTTTCGCTGTATGAATGTATGCAACGCTACAGTGAATGCGTTCAGATGCTCGCCAATACCTCAGTGAGGTTGCCCAGCGACCCTCGCGATCTGAAGGAGTGGTCATTGGTGATGGCGATGACCGGTTGCTTGAATGCGATTGATAGACAGCTATTGGAGGAGGTGGACGGTTGCACCATTCATGGGTCAGGCACCTATAGTCTTGGGGACTATGAGGTTGTGCCGTTTGATGGGCTTTCATTCATTGCAACTGCTGATGAGATGATTGAGACCCTTCGTAACCGAAATAATGATGAACGCTGATTTTCGGATGAGTCAGAAAACAGTCTGTCACTTTCGTATTTACAGTGGGGCCTCCCGAGCCGGAACTCTGGCTCGTCTTACGTATCTCGGGGTGAATGAGGGACTGCGGTACATCGCTCCTTTTGTAGCTCAATGCTTTTTCGAGAGTTCGTGTATAGACCAAGAAGGGACTTTGGAGTGGGAGCAACTGGATGACTTTATAAAACGAAATAAAGCCGACATGAGTTTGCTGATGACCTCATCGGATGTTATCCAGCAATACCAAAAACCAAGTGATGTTGTCGGGCTCAGTAGGATTCATCAAAAAGTTGATGTTTCTGCTGGTTGGGAGCACGTGCTGGGGCAACTATCTAATCGTGAAAGCAAACGCCGGACTCAATCGATAAAACGTGGCTTTCAGTACGATGTGTCAATTGAAGATGAGGATTTTTTCTCCTTTTACCGCACCATGCATGTTCCGACGATGAACGCGCGTTACGGTGATTTTGCGCGAAGTGTGGAAGAGCAGGACGCTTTTTTGAATTTGTTCAAACGAGGCGTTTTGTTTCGAGTCCAGATGCATGCTGAGTGGGTTGCGGGAAGTGTTTCTCAGATTGAGTGGTCTACGCGTACCTTGAATGCACGTTTGATCGGGATGAAGGGTGGGAGTGCAGTTTATCGTGCTAACGGTGCGCAGAATTTTGTTTATCACTCGATCCTTGAATGGGCCTCCAATCAATCATCCATCGACTGGGTCGATTTTCAAGGTTGTGAGCCATTTTTAAGCAAAGGAACATTCCAATACAAAAAGCGCTTTGGGGCTCAAGCTGTTGTTCCGGAAAACGGCTTCGGACAGTGGAGGATCTTGATTCGAATGCCGACGCTTTGTGCTGCGGTGCGAAAATTTCTGATTAACAACCCTCTAATAGGTCTGGATGCTGATGGCCGGCTACAGGCGCAGTATTTTTTCGATTCGGATCACGAGATTCGCTCAGACATTCCTTACGCCTCAAAAGGTATTTACAGCCAAGTGAACCGCAATCTGGACCAGTGGCATGGTTAGCCGACTTGCTCACCTTATTCGGTTGGATGGCTACTTCTGCTCTATGGCCTGGGTGCTTGCTGCGTTGATTTTCATCAGTCGGTTGAGCGCCATGGCCAAGTTGTTCATGGCGTTGTACCTGCGTCAGGCACTGGGGTTGCCGTTTGAAACAGTTGGATGGCTGTTGTCCGGTTACGGTGCAGGATTACTGATTGGGTCAATGGGCGGTGGAGTGCTGAGTGATCATTTCTCCACGGCGCGGCTTACTGCATTGTTGATGTTCGCCTCGGTGTGGATTTTGGTGCTATTGGGGCTGGTCACCGACGTGCCCTGGCTGGCTGGATTGCTGCTGTTCAGCGGTGTTCTCGATGGTGCAATTCGTACGCTTCATCAGCGTTTGATCCTGGAGTATTGCCATGTTGAGCGGCATGTTCGTGCGCAATCATTGAGTCGAGTTGCCATCAATCTGGGTATGGCTATAGCTGGGGTGGTGGGTGGCGTTCTGGCACAGGCTGATTTTCGGTGGGTGTTTTTTGTCAGCGCGGCTATGACGTTACTGGCCTTGGTCTGGTTTGTCCGGTCGACTATTCGTCGAGATGTTCTGATGTCGGATGAGTTCTATGCCGCGGCATTGGACGCCAGGTCCCCATTCCAGAACAAACCGTTCCTATGGTTACTAGCGGCTTCAGGTTTGCTCGGCCTTGCCTTCGAACCGGTCTACAGCATGTTGGGCAACTATTTGCTCGATTACTATCGACTGCGAGCTGAGGGTGTCGGATGGCAATTTGCGCTCAATGCATTGCTCGTGGTTTTGCTGCAAATTCCGTTATCCCATTGGAGTGAGTCATGGGGGGCGCGGCGGCAACTGTTGGCAGGCGCCTTTTTGCTCGCTTTCGGGCTTGGAGTTCTGCCGTTGGGGAGCGGGATGCTATTTGTCTGCCTATCGACCGTTGTCTGGACTATGGGCGAAATTCTGTTTATGCCGACCTTGAACGTCCTGGTCATGCAACGTGCGCAAGTCGGTAGAAGTGGGCTTTATTTTGGCCTTTTCTCTATGTGTTGGGGGATGAGTGCGCTTCTTTCGCCGACCCTTGGCGGCCAGCTATATGGTCACTTTGGCGGGCATAGTGTCTGGATCGCAAGTGCGGTGTTGGCGATGTGTTCTATGCCGCTCATATACCAAGCGACACGTCCCTGTATGCATCCAGTGATCAAATCCTCGCTAAAGAGCGAGACGGCCGCTTAAGGAGTTTGGAAATAACCATTATTCAAAACCATTCTGTCGATCCACGGCAATTCCACCCCTTCGCTAACGTCTTATCTGGAGAACCACGCGGATCGGAACTAGATTTCACTCAGCGCCAGATAGGCACTCTACGAAAGGATGGAATCGACTATGAACAGAATGCTACGTGTTTTATTGCTGTTGAAAGTGATGGTGATGCTGTCACTCGGCACTTCGATGGCGTGGGCCGAGTGCACGCAACATGATGAGCAGGCTTCGAGCGGGCAGGGAGGATACAGTGGCTTGATGCTCGCCAAATCCGAATCCGAGCCAGGCGATCAGGGGCAGGGTGGTGCGGATAACGACGATGACTCGACGACTGACGAGCCGGATTCCGATGATGACGAAGGCGACAGCCAGTCGTAACGCCCGGAAAAAAGAAAACCCCTGCTCCCGTGCTGATGCGCAGTGGTGGGAGAAGGGGTTTCTGGTTAACGCTTCTTGATGACGTGTGCGATTCAATCGCTGTGGGAGTGAGCTGGCTCACTCCCACATTTTTATGCCGCGCCGTCGAGGAATTGCTCGGCGTAGTGGCAAGCCACCTGGCGGTTATCGAGAGGGCGCAGGGCTGGCTCTTCGGTGCTGCAGCGCTCGGTGGCATACGGGCAGCGCTTGTGGAAAGCGCAACCCGACGGCGGGTTCAACGGGTTGGGCAACTCGCCGACGATCTTGATTTTCGGCTTGTTCGGGTCCGGGTGAATGGTCGGTGTGGCCGACAGCAGCGCCTGGGTATACGGGTGCAGCGGACGCTCGTAGATGTCGTTCTTCGGACCCATTTCCACCGGGCGACCGAGGTACATCACCATCACGTCATCGGCCACGTGTTGCACCACCGCCAGGTTGTGCGAGATGAACACGTAGGCGGTGTTGAACTCTTGCTGCAAATCCATGAACAGGTTCAGCACCTGCGCCTGGATCGACACGTCCAATGCCGAGGTCGGCTCATCCGCCACCAGCACTTTAGGCTGCAACATCATCGCGCGGGCCAGGGCAATCCGCTGGCGCTGACCGCCGGAGAACATGTGCGGATAACGCTGGTAGTGCTCGGGACGCAAGCCCACCTGCTTCATCATCGCCTGGACTTTCTCGCGACGTTCGGACGCACTCAGGTTGGTGTTGATCAGCAGCGGTTCACCGAGCTGATCACCGACTTTTTGCCGAGGGTTGAGCGACGCGTACGGGCTCTGGAACACCATCTGCACGTCTTTGCGCAGTTGCTTGCGTTGGGCCTTGTCGGCGCCGGTGACTTCCTGGCCGGCGATTTTCAAGGAGCCGGAGGACGGCTCTTCGATCAGGGTCAGGGCACGGGCCAGGGTGGATTTGCCGCAACCCGATTCACCGACGACAGCAAGGGTTTTGCCGGCATGCAGTTCAAACGACACGCCGTTGAGGGCGCGCACGGTCGCATGGCCCTTGAACAGGCCGCGGGACACTTCGTAGTGACGGGTCAGGTCGCGGGCGGTAAGTACGACGGCCATTACGCCACCTCCTGATTCAGCGGGTAGAAGCAGCGGGCGAGGCTGTGGCTTTTCGGGTCCAGGGCCGGGCGCGTGGCGCGGCAGCTGTCTTGCACATACGGGCAACGCGGCGACAGCAGGCAGCCTTGCGGACGGTCGTAGCGACCGGGAACGATGCCCGGCAGGGTCGACAGGCGTGTGGCACCGAGGCTGTGTTCCGGAATCGCCTTGAGCAGCGCTTCGCTGTAAGGGTGCGCCGGAATGTCGAACAGCTGGGGCACCTGACCGACTTCAACCGCTTGACCGGCGTACATCACGCACACGCGCTGGGCGGTTTCGGCCACGACCGCGAGGTCGTGGGTGATCAGCACCAGGCCCATGTTCTGCTCTTTCTGCAACGCCAGCAGCAGGTCCATGATCTGCGCCTGAATCGTTACGTCCAGCGCGGTGGTCGGTTCGTCGGCGATCAGCAATTTCGGCTCGCCGGCAATCGCCATGGCGATCGCCACACGCTGGCTCATACCGCCGGACAGTTGGTGCGGGTAGGCGTCCATACGGCTGGCGGCGCCGGGGATTTCCACTTTTTCCAGCAACTCGATGGCACGCTTGCGGGCTTGCTTGCCGGACATTTTCAGGTGCAGGCGCAGCACTTCCTCAATCTGGAAACCGACGGTGTAGCTCGGGTTCAGCGCGGTCATCGGGTCCTGGAAGACCATGGCCAGGTCTTTGCCGACGATTTGTCGACGCTGACGGTTGCTGAGCTTGAGCATGTTCTTGCCGTCGAAGTTCAGGGCGTCGGCAGTGACGATCCCCGGGTGTTCGATCAGGCCCATCAGCGCCATCATGGTCACGGACTTACCCGAACCCGACTCGCCAACGATGGCCAGGACTTCGCCCTTCTCCACGGTAATGTCGAGCCCGTCGACCACCGGAACGGCGTTTTTGTCGCCAAAGCGAACGTTGAGATTCTTGATTTCTAACAGTGACATTTGAATCTCCTCAGGCGGCGTTCTTGAGTTTCGGGTCCAGCGCATCGCGCAGGCCGTCGCCCATCAAGTTGATTGCCAGCACGCTGAGCAAAATGGTCAAACCCGGCAGGCTGACCACCCACCAGGCGCGTTCGATGTAGTCGCGAGCCGAAGCCAGCATGGTGCCCCACTCAGGGGTTGGCGGTTGTACGCCAAGGCCGAGGAAGCCCAGTGCCGCGGCATCGAGAATCGCCGAAGAGAAGCTCAAGGTCGCCTGAACGATCAGCGGTGCCATGCAGTTCGGCAGCACGGTGATGAACATCAGGCGCGGCAACGTGGCACCGGCCAGACGGGCGGCGGTCACGTAATCGCGGTTCAGTTCGCCCATCACCGCCGCGCGGGTCAGTCGAACATAGGACGGCAGGGACACCACGGCGATGGCGATCACGGTGTTGATCAGGCCAGGGCCGAGGATGGCGACAATCGCCACGGCCAGCAGCAGCGACGGCAGCGCCAGCATGATGTCCATCAGACGCATGATGGTCGGGCCCAGAAGGCGCGGGAAGAAACCGGCGAACAGACCCAGCAGGATCCCCGGAATCAACGACATCACCACCGACGACAAGCCGATCATCAGCGACAGGCGCGAGCCCGTGATCAGGCGCGACAGCAGGTCGCGACCCAGTTCATCGGTGCCGAGCAGGAACTGGATCTGCCCACCTTCCAGCCAGGCTGGCGGGGTCAGCAGGAAATCGCGGTATTGCTCGCTCGGGTTATGCGGGGCAACCCATGGCGCGAAGATCGCGCAGAAAATCACCAGCAACATGAACATCAGGCCGGCAACGGCGCCTTTGTTTTTGGAGAACGCTTGCCAGAATTCTTTGTACGGGGACGGGTACAGCAGGCTTTGATCGACTGCTACCGCTTGATTTTGAGTTGAAGCTGGAGTGGTCATGGTCATGATCTCAGCGCTGGTGACGGATGCGTGGGTTGGCAAAGCCGTAGAGGATGTCCACTACGAAGTTGACCACAATCACCAGGCAGGCGATTAGCAGGATGCCGTTTTGCACAACGGGATAGTCCCGGGCGCCAATGGCTTCGATCAGCCATTTGCCGATGCCCGGCCACGAGAAGATGGTCTCGGTCAGGACCGCACCGGCCAGCAATGTGCCGACTTGCAGGCCGACCACGGTCAGTACCGGAATCAGTGCGTTACGCAAGCCGTGCACGAACACCACGCGCGATGGCGAGAGGCCCTTGGCGCGGGCGGTACGGATGTAGTCTTCACGCAGCACTTCGAGCATCGACGAACGGGTCATCCGCGCGATAACGGCCAGCGGGATAGTGCCCAGCACGATGGCCGGCAGGATCAGGTGATGCAGGGCATCGAGGAACGCACCGACGTCATCGGCCAGCAGCGTGTCGATCAGCATGAAGCCGGTGCGCGGCTCGATGTCATAGAGCAGGTCGATCCGCCCGGACACCGGGGTCCAGCCCAGGCTCACCGAGAAGAACATGATCAGGATCAGGCCCCACCAGAAGATCGGCATCGAGTACCCCGCCAGGGAGACGCCCATCACCCCATGGTCGAACAGGGATCCTCGCTTGAGTGCCGCGATCACCCCGGCCAGAAGGCCCAGGATGCCGGCGAACAACAGGGCGGCCATGGACAGTTCCAGGGTCGCGGGGAATAGAGAGGTGAACTCGCTCCACACGCTTTCACGGGTACGCAGCGATTCGCCGAGGTCGCCGTGGGCCAGTTTGCCGATGTAGTCCAGGTACTGGGCATACAGCGGCTTGTTCAGACCAAGGCGTTCCATTGCCTGTGCGTGCATTTCGGGGTCGACGCGACGTTCGCCCATCATGACTTCCACCGGGTCGCCTGGAATCATGCGAATCAGCGCGAAAGTCAGCAAGGTGATGCCGAAAAACGTGGGGATCAATAACCCCAATCGGCGGGCAATAAAACTAAACATCTTGTGGTGTACCTCATCAGCCGGTTAGGCGTGCCTGGTGTCCCTGGAGTCAGGGACACCGGGAGTTTTCTTATTTACTTCACCTGGGTGGTGGCGAAGTTATTCGTGGTAAGCGGGCTAATGTGATAGCCCTCTACGTTGTTGCGCATTGCAGTAAACATACGGGTGTGCGCCATGCTGATCCATGGCTGGTCCTGATTGAAAACCTCCTGGGCTTGCTCGTAGAGCGCTGCACGTTCCGTCGGGTTCACTTTAGCTCGGGCTTCGTCGATCAGCGTCTGGAATTTCTCGTTGCACCAGCGCGCGTAGTTTTCGCCGTTCTTGGCTGCTTCGCAACTCAGCATAGGCGTCAGGAAGTTATCCGGGTCGCCGTTATCGCCCGCCCATCCGGCGGAAACCATGTCGTGCTCGCCGTTTTTCGCACGTTTGAGCATTTCGCCCCATTCCATGACGCGAATGTCGATCTTGATGCCGACCTTGGCCAGGTCAGCCTGCATCATCTGCGCGCCCAGCATCGGGTTCGGGTTGGTCGGCCCGCCGCCGTTACGGGTGAACAGTGTAAACGTTGTGCCTTCCGGTACGCCTGCTTCCTTGAGCAAGGCGCGGGCCTTGTCCAAGTCACGCGGCGGGTTGGTCAGCTTGTGGTTGTAGCCCAGCAGGGTGTCCGGGTACGGGTTGACCGCCACAGTCGCGTTGCCTTTGCCGAACAGCGCGTTGACATAGGCCGCCTTGTCGAACGCGATGTCGATGGCTTTACGCACGCGCACATCACTCATGTACTTGTGCGAGGTGTTCATCGCGATGTAGGAAACGGTCATCGCGTTCAGCTCATCAACCTTGAGGTTGGTGTCTTTCTTGATGCTCGGGATGTCATCCGGTTTCGGATACAGCGCGATCTGGCACTCGTTGGCCTTGAGTTTTTGCAGGCGCACGTTGTTGTCGGTCGCAATCGCCAGAATCAACGCGTCTGCCGGTGGCTTGCCACGGAAGTACTCCGGGTTGGCCTTGAAGCGAACTTGCGCGTCCTTGTTATAGCGCTGGAACACGAACGGGCCGGTGCCGACCGGTTTGTTGTTCAGGTCGCCGGCCTTGTTGGCCTTGAGCAACTGGTCAGCGTACTCGGCGGAGTAGATCGAGGAGAAGGCCATGGCAATGTCAGCCAGGAATGGCGCTTCGCGACGGGTCAGGGTGAACTTGACCGTGTTGTCGTCGACTTTTTCTACGCTTTTGAGCAGTTCTTTAAAGCCCATGCTTTCAAAGTACGGGAAGCCCACGCTCGACAGTTTGTGCCATGGGTGGTTTGGGTCCAGTTGACGCTGGAAGCTCCAGACTACGTCGTCGGCGTTCATGTCGCGGGTCGGCTTGAAGTAATCGGTGGTGTGAAACTTGACGCCTTTGCGCAGGTGGAACGTGTAGCTCAGACCGTCTTCACTGATGTCCCAGGAGTCGGCCAGCGCCGGAATCACCTCGGTGGTGCCGGGCTTGAAGTCCGCCAGGCGATTGAAGATGGTTTCGGCCACTGCATCGGCGGTGACTGCAGTTGTGTACTGGACCATATCGAAGCCTTCCGGACTGGCTTCGGTGCAGACCACCAGGGGTTTGGCCGAGACACCAACAGCGACACTCAGCAACGCGGCAGCGATGGCCGCACGTAGGGGAAGCATTTTCATCAAGAACCCTCTGCAATCGGTTAAAGGACAAAACCCCAACGGCCGATTCGTCACTGAATCAGCCGGTGGGCAGGTGCATTACAGAATATTGAACGGAATAGTGGTCACGAGACGGAACTCGTTGATGCTGCCATCACCCTGGTTTTCACTGGCGCGGTGAGCGGTGTAGGTCGCGCGAACAGTGGTGGCCTTGAGCGGGCCGCTTTGAATGGCGTAGGTAGAACCGATGCCGTATTCGTAGTGGGTTTCGCCGTCCATGTTCTTCACGTCGTAGGCAGTACCGGTGTAGTGAGTACCGTCGATGCCCCAGCCGCGAGCTTGGTAGATGTTGAACTTCAGGCCTGGCACGCCGTATTCGGCCATGTTCAGACCGTAGGCAACCTGGAAGGATTTCTCGTTCGGGCCGTTGAAGTCCGACAACAGGGAGTTGGCCAGGTAGATGCCGTTGGTTTCGTGCAGGTAGTCGAAGTACTCGTTACCGTTAATTTCCTGGTACGAGAAGGTCAGGGTGTGAGCCTGGTGAGTCAGGCCGAACGACAGGGAGCCGGCCTGGTTGTCGATTTCGCCCAGCAGCTTTTTACCTTCATCGACGGTCTTGTAGTAGTTCAGGCCGGTGGTCAGGCTCAGTACCGAGCTGTCACCCAATACGTGGCTGGCGCCGAAGTAGTACTGGTTCCACAAGTCTTCAGCCTGGGTGCCCCAGAAGCTGGTGGTCAGGCTGGCGAATGGCTGGTAGGTGATACCGCCGGTGTTCACGTGGTCGGCTTCGGCGCTGCTGGTGCCGTATTCGGAACGGAACTTGCGCAGGCTCTCTTCGGTACGCGGTGAGTTGCGGTCGAAGGTGCCCAGGTCGAAAGCCAGGTTGTTCAGCTCTTCGCTGTGGACTGCGACGCCCTGGAAGCTCGAAGGCAGCGCACGGTTACCGATCACATCAACCTGCGGGCTGCTGAAGTTCATGCGGCCGGCAGTCAGCGTGGTGTTGGAGACGCGCGCCTTGACGTTGGCCAGGCCCAGTTTGCTCCACTGGCCTTGAGCGTCGCCGCCTTCCTTGGTCAGGGTACGGTTGTTGCCAGCGCCTGGACGAGAAGTCGGTGCGCCACCGTTGTTGGAGGCCAGGTTCTCACGGTCGCGTTCAAGCGCGACAGCGTTGTAGGCCGCCACTTCAGTGCTGAAACCCACGGTCCCTTCAGTGAAGCCGGAGTTGTACTTGATGATGGTGCCTTGAACCCAGTTGATACGACGATCTGTCGGGGTGGCTACACCGTCTTTGCGGTAGGTGAACTTGCCGCCGCGGTGCAGTTGTTCGTTGGCGTACCAGTTGCGCGTGGTGCCGCTGATGGATTGGCCTTCGACAAAGCCGGTTGCGTCGGCTTGTGCGCTTTTGGTGTTGACCGTCACCGGGGTGAATTCCTGGCTCTGGGTTTCTGCGTAAGCCGTGGCGGTTACGCTGCTGATGGCCAAGGCCAATAACGCGGTGCTGCTCAGTTTCATGGGTGAAGCTCCTTACTTTCTTTTTTTTATACCGGTCTTTTTTTTGGTGATCCGGCTATTTGGTTTAGAACTCATATAAGGCATCGCAAACGTTTGCTGTAGGCCGAATCGGCGAATTACGGCAATACGTTTGCATGAGGGCGCACTGCGCCCCCAGCGTTCTGGCTAATCGGTTATTGGTCGATACTGACGCCCGAGAACACGTTGCGGCCGAAGGGGCTGACTTTGAACCCTTCGACTTTGGCGCTTAACGGCTGGTTAACCGTCGAGTGGGCGACTGGCGTGATCGGCACCTGCTGTTTGAGGTACTGCTGCGCCTGTTTGTAGAGCACGGTGCGCTGGTCACGGTCGGTGACGACCTTGGCCTGCTTGATCAGCTTGTCGTAAGCCGGATCACACCACATGGAGTAGTTGTTGCCACCAATGGCGTCGCAGCTGTAAAGCGTGCCGAGCCAGTTGTCCGGGTCCCCATTGTCCCCGGTCCAGCCGATGAGGCTGATGTCGTGCTCGCCATTCTTGGTGCGCTTGATGTACTCGCCCCATTCATAGCTGACAATCTTCACGTTGAGACCGATTTTCGCCCAGTCAGCCTGGAGCATTTCGGCCATCAACTTGGCGTTCGGGTTGTAAGGGCGCTGAACGGGCATCGCCCACAGAGTGATTTCGGTGCCTTCTTTCACGCCGGCAGCCTTGAGCAGTTCCTTGGCTTTTTCCGGGTTATAGGCGGCGTCCTTGATCGTCTCGTCGTAGGACCATTGCGTTGGTGGCATGGCGTTGACGGCCAGTTGACCGGCACCCTGATAGACGGCCTTGAGAATGCTTTGTTTGTTCACCGCCATGTCGAGCGCCTGGCGCACTTCGAGCTGGTCGAAAGGCTTGTGCCGAACGTTGTAGGCGATGTAGCCGAGGTTGAAGCCAGGCTTCTCGATCAGCTTGAGTTTTGTGTCGCTTTTCAGTGCCTCCACATCCGCAGGGCGCGGGTGCAGGGTGATCTGGCACTCGTTGGCCTTGAGTTTCTGCACGCGTACCGAGGCGTCGGTATTGATGGCGAAAATCAGGTTGTCGAGCTTGACCCGGCTGGGGTCCCAGTACTGCTTGTTGCCGGTGTAACGGATGTTGGAGTCTTTCTGGTAGCTCTTGAAGACAAACGGGCCAGTGCCGATCGGCTTCTGGTTGATATCGCTCGGCTTGCCTTCGGCCAGCAGTTTGTCGGCGTACTCGGCGGACAGGATGGCGGCGAAACTCATGGCGATGTTCTGGATGAACGCGGCGTCGACGCTGTTGAGCGTCATGACCACGGTCAAGGGCCCGGTCTTTTCGACCTTGGCGATGTTCTTGTTCAGGCTCATCCCGTTGAAATACGGGAACTCGGTCGGATAAGCCTTACGGAATGGTTGTTGTGGGTCGAGCATGCGATTAAACGTGAACAGCACGTCATCGGCGTTGAAATCACGGGTCGGCGTGAAGTATTGGGTGCCATGAAACTTCACCCCTTCGCGCAGGTGAAACGTGTACTTAAGGCCGTCCTCGGAAATATCCCAGCTCGTGGCCAGGCCCGGTACGACGTTGGTCGCGCCTTTTTCAAACTCTGCCAGTCGGTTGTACAGCGGCTCGGCGGCGTCGTTATCGGTCGCAGTGGTGTACTGCGCCGTGTCGAAACCGGCGGGGCTGCCTTCGGAGCAGAACACCAGGCTGTTATTGGCGGCCTGGCTCATGGAAGTGGCGGCCAACAGGCCGGTGCCCAGTAATGCGGATAAAACCAAGGTATGGCGCATGACGCTCCCTCTTGTATTGACGAGTGTTTTGACAATGAGCCGCCGTCCCGTCCTGGGACGTGGAGGATCACTGATTTCAAACCCTGCGGGCGGCAATAACCGAGAACCCACACATAAGCTGGTCAGAACCCGACGGTAGGGGCCGTGGGTCTGGCAGTAAATGCGTAGAGTCCTAAAGACTCGTAGGAAATGGCAACGCGTCCGACACCACCGCAGTAGTACGCGGCGGAATTGGATGTAAGAGTTTTCCTACTTTCTCGGCAGATAAAACAACGGCGACGTCAGAAACGTCGCCGTTGCAACACCTTATTTGCTGACGCTGACGCCGTAGAAGGAGTTCAAGCCAAACGGGCTGATCTTGAAATCCTGCACTTCGTTGCGCATAGGTTGGAACACCGTCGAGTGAGCGATAGGTGTCATTGGAACGGCGTCTTTGAGGACGTGTTGCGCTTGTTTGTACAGTTCGGTGCGCTTGGCCTGATCGGTCGTGCGCTTGGCTTCTTTTACGATGCCGTCGAACTTCTTGTCGCACCATTTGGAGAAGTTGTTGCCTTCCAGCGAATCGCAGCCGAACAGCACGTTCAGCCAGTTGTCCGGATCACCATTGTCACCGCTCCAGCCAATCAGCATTGCCTGGTTCTCGCCACCTTTGGAGCGCTTGATGTACTCGCCCCACTCGTAGCTCTGGATCTTGACCTTGAGGCCGATCTTGGACCAGTCGGACTGCAGCATTTCTGCCATCAGCTTGGCGTTCGGGTTGTATGGACGCTGTACCGGCATCGCCCACAGGACGATTTCGGTGCCTTCCTTCACGCCGGCTTCCTTGAGCAGCTCTTTGGCTTTCTCAGGATCGTACTTGGCATCTTTGATGGTGGTGTCGTAGGACCACTGGGTCGGTGGCATGGCGTTGACGGCCAGTTGGCCGGCGCCCTGGTAAACGGAGTCGATGATCTGTTGCTTGTTGACTGCCATGTCCAGTGCCTGGCGCACTTTCAGTTCAGCCAGCGGGTTGGCGTCGGTTTGACCCTTGACCTTAGGCATCACGTTGTAGGCGATGTAGCCCAGGTTGAAACCGGCCTGATCAGGCACTTTCAGGGACTTGTCTTCTTTCAGCGCCTTCAGGTCGGCCGGACGTGGGAACAGAGTGATCTGGCACTCGCCCTTCTTCAGCTTCTGGATACGCACCGACGGGTCAGTGGTGATGGCGAAGATCAGGTTATCGATCTTCACGTCGTCCGGCTTCCAGTAGTCCTTGTTCCCGGTGTAGCGGATGTTGGAGTCTTTCTGGTAGCTCTTGAACACGAACGGACCAGTGCCGACCGGCTTCTGGTTGATGTCGGCGGCTTTGCCTTCTTTCAGCAGCTGGGCTGCGTACTCGGCGGACTGGAGCGAGGCGAAGCTCATGGCCATGTTCTGGATGAACGCGGCATCAACTTCCTTGAGGGTGAACTTGACGGTTTTGTCGTCGACTTTATCGATCTTGGTGATGTTGGTGTCCATCCCCATGTCGGTGAAGTACGGGAATTCGGTCGGGTACGCCTTACGGAACGGATCATCCTTGTTAATCATGCGATTAAAGGTGAACAGCACGTCGTCGGCGTTGAAATCACGAGTCGGCTTGAAGTACGGGGTGGTGTGGAACTTGACGCCGTCGCGCAGGTGGAAGGTGTACGTCAGGCCGTCCGGGGAAATATCCCAGCTGGTCGCCAGACCAGGAATGACAGCGGTGCCGCCACGTTCGAACTGGGTGAGGCGGTTGAACATGGTTTCTGCAGAGGCGTCGAAGTCGGTCCCGGTGGTGTATTGACCTGGGTCGAAACCGGCCGGGCTCCCTTCGGAGCAGAACACCAGGTTAGTCGCGGCTTGGGCGAAGGGTGCGGCAGCTAGCATGCTGGCGCCGACTAAAAACGGAATGACCGCGTGTTTAAGCATGGTGGCCTCATGATTGTTGTCATTTTTGGAATTAGAGGACGACCTCGTGAGTCGACCTGCGGATACTTATGCAGGGGCCGTACCCAATGCAAGATGCAGAGCGACCACAGGCGTTAAACAGTGGCACGTACGTACCTTAATGTCGCATTTGTATAAATTCACGCGCATTTGACCGTTTGCGCGGGTTTTTTTCGGTGCAACCGGCGCACCGGTGCGGGGCATTTGGCGGGGATTGCGCACCCGGTTGGAGCGTGGTGTTACTTATTTATACCCACGCTTTGCGGGCTGAATGTGTTGGGTGGGGGACTGTTTGGGATTGAGAATGTTTTGCGCCGGGGTGGGTTGCTGTTGAGTTTGGGGCTGTGTGGTAGGTATT
This sequence comes from Pseudomonas sp. S2_F03, assembly GCF_054668335.1. Classification (NCBI taxonomy): domain Bacteria; kingdom Pseudomonadati; phylum Pseudomonadota; class Gammaproteobacteria; order Pseudomonadales; family Pseudomonadaceae; genus Pseudomonas; species Pseudomonas sp. S2_F03. The sequence goes on from NZ_CP162759.1 coordinate 3,970,415, forward strand.
TGTTGTTTAACGGGTTTGTTGTGGGTTCGGATGCAGTTTGACTGGCAGGTGTTTGTCAGTGGACATCTTGGTTGTTGATCTAATCAGTACATTTGTAGTGACAGTAGGCGCACGGTCGTGGGCTGCGCATTTATGGGTAATACTGGGTGCAACCGTGGTTATTTATTGGTAGCGCCTTTTTTCGATGGCGGCCTGACAGCCGACCAATCTCTTCCTTGGTGTACATATCCATTCCTGCGGTTACGGCCACTTAGGGTTTCGCCCTTACGGCGACTCACTTTTTTTTCAAACGCCAAAAAAAAGTAAGCAAAAAAAGGCTCGCCCCGAGCGTCCGGCCCCTCGCCTAGGCTCGGCGTTCCTTCGCTCCGGTATCCATCCGGGGACACTGCCCTCCGGTCGGCTTCGCTTCGACCTACATGCAGCGTGTTCGACTGCGTCGAACGGCGCTGCGCGCCACTCCCCGGATGAACACCTCCACTCAGCCTCCCGAAGGGGCGGGTGGATCAAGATCAAAAGCGGTAGGCGAGCTAACGCTCGGCCTGATGAGTGGTGAGAAGCGGTCGGTGTACTCATTCCCTGTAGGAGCATGGCTTGCCCGCGATGGTGGCCTGCCAGCCGACCGATCTCTTGCCGGTGTACACATTCCCTGTGGGAGCCGGGCTTGCCCGCGATGGCGGCCTGCCAGCCGACCGATCTCTTGCCGGTGTACACATTCCCTGTGGGAGCCGGGCTGAACTGGCCTAATAATTTCGGACACCTCTTAAGGGCGATATGATTTCGCCAACTTGGAGGCTCCATGAACGAAAGAAAGGTCTATACGCGCGAGTTCAAGCTTCATGCTGCCAGCATGGTGCTTGATGATAACTGCCCGGTTTCAGATGTTTGTGCATCGCTGGATATCGGGCCCACCGCTTTACGGCGCTGGGTCGATCAGGTTCGTAAGGAACGTGAAGGGCAGCCAGTCAAAGGCACCAAGGCAATCACCGAAGATCAGCGCCAGATCCAGGAACTAAAAGCCAAGATCAAGCGCATGGAGATGGAAGCCGATATCCTAAAAAAGGCTACCGCTCTCTTGATGTCGGATCCCGATCGTTTTCGATGATCGCAGAGCTAAGAGAGTCATTCCCGACGGCTGTGGTGTGTCGTGTTTTCGGTGTGAAGCGCAGCAGCTTTTATGAGTGGATTCAGCGACGCGCCAAACCGAGGCGCAAACGCGAAGAGCTCAAGCTGAAAGTAGTTGAGCTGCACAGCGAAAGCCGCGAAGCCATGGGCTCCAGAATGATCAGTAAAGGCCTGAAATCCCAAAGCATTACAGCTGGAAGGAGTCTTGTCAGAGCGCTGATGAGAGAGGCCAATATCGTCAGTAAACAACGCCAGCCTCACCCTTTCAGATCCAAAGGAGTGGAAGCATTTGTCGCGCCCAATCGGCTCAAGCGCAACTTCAAACCGACTGCAATCGATCAGGTTTGGTGTGGCGACGTCACCAGTTTGATGGTGGGCAAACGTTGGGTTCATCTGGCCATCGTGATCGATCTGTATGCCCGAAGGGTTATTGGCTGGGCATTTTCTCTGGTCAATGACGCCAACTTGGTCAGCAAAGCGCTGCGTATGGCGACAGAGGTACGAACGTGTCCTCCTGGACTGATGTTTCACTCAGATCAGGGATGTCAGTACACCAGTCGCAAGTTTCAAGAAGAGCTGCTGCAACACGACATTTTGCAAAGCATGAGTCATCGCGGGCAGTGCTGGGATAATGCGCCGACAGAACGCTTTTTCGGCACGCTCAAGTCAGAGTGGGTGCCTCGTGGCGGTTACAGCCTGATCGAGGAAGCCAAAACCGATATCGTGCGCTTCTTCATGTACTACAACCGCACCAGACTCCATAGCTATAACGACTACCTGTCGCCAATAGCCATGGAGCAAAAAGCGGCATAAACACCGTAATCGGTGTCCGAGATTACTTGACCAGTTCAGGCTTGCCCGCGATGGCGGCCTGCCAGTCGACCGATCTCTAACAGGTGTGCATCAATTGATCGTTCCCACGCTCCGCGTGGGAATGCCGCCGGGGACGCTCCGCGTTCCATTTTTGTGTGTTGAAAGATGTGTAAGAAGCGCAGTGCTTTCCCACGTATTTTTCAGGTTGCCGGGTAGGAAGCCGTGTCTCTAACCTCTGGCTGTCGCTGCAAAATCAGCGACCGGGCGTGAGATCCCCGGCTATTAGTATTCATCTAGCGCCAATGCCACCATAATTGGCGCCAGCTTATCTGCTGCCTGTAAATGCGTTATGGCGGCTGTGTGCGGGCAGACTTCGGTCTGGCCGGGTGCCTACTACCGGTGATCTCACTCTGCACATAGCGGCCACCTCTTCGCCGCTTGAGATCCGGCGAAAGGATGGCTCCCGTTACCAGTAGGAGTTTCCATGGATAAGTCAGTCCCCGATCCACCCATCACTCCCGAAGCCGAAGCCGAAGACTTGCGCACCGAGTCGCTAATCAAAGACCGCGAAGCCATAAAACGCGCTCTCGACTACTACCTCGACCCTCCATCCCAATACACCGAAAACCCCCGCCGCCCCAGCACGATGTACATGATCGCCCCGAACATGGACACCGAAAGCCTGCTGGCCCAAGCCTGCGAATCACTGGCATCTGCCAGCGTCATGACCAGTGATTTCGCCACGAACCTGATCGGCCCGCAGCGTAATACGGCAATGGCGATTCAGCAGATCATCATGCTGGCGGAGTTGGCGGTGAATCGGGCATTGGATAACGTTGATCCGGCATAAAACGCGAGAGCCGTGGATCAGTCGGCACAACATCTGACTGGTTCGCGACGGGCAATAAAAAACGGCGATCACTGGGTGATCGCCGTTTATATGTACGAGCTATTAAATCAAGGCATCAACACTTCAATCGACCCATCCGCCGTCATGCTGACCTGGCTGGTGCCGGCTTCCACATCCGGGGTCACCGGCGCCGAATCCATTGCGGCAGCTTTCATCATCATCGGCCCGCGCATGTAGGGTTGTGGATAACCGTTGCTGTTCAGGTTCAGGTTAACGATTTTGTAGCTCTTGCCGCCCAGTGCATCGGTCGCCAGTTGCGCGCGGGCCTTGAAGGCCGTCACGGCATCTTTGAGCAGCGCGTCTTCACTGGCCTTGCGGGTTGGCGTGGCGATGGCGAAGTCCATGCCGCCCATTTTCAGGTCGGTCAGCAGTTCGCCGGTCAATTTCGACAGGGCGGCAAAGTCGGAGCTTTCCAGGCGCAGTTCGGCGCGTTCGCGCCAGCCGGTGATTTTCTGGCCCTTGGTGTCGTAGATCGGGTAGCTGTTGCGGCTGCCCTGGCGCAAGGTGATGTCTTTGACTTGTTTGGCCTGGGCCAGCGCTTTGTTCATGGTGGTGCTGACGTCGGCGGCGAGTTTGGCCGGGTCGGTGTTTTGTTCTTCGGTGTAGAGGGTCACGATCATCAGGTCGCGAGCCACTTCCTGGCTGACTTCAGCGCGCAGGGCAATCTGGTTGTAGTGCAGCTCGTCGGCGGCCAGGGCCGGGAGGCTGGCGAGGGTGCCAACGCTCAGGGCGAGAAGGGCGGCGCTGCGGCGAAATGTGTGCATGAAAACTCCTTGGGCGGTGCGCAGGTGTCAGGTCCAAGCCTGCGTGAAACCATCAGACTCTAGCTTTAATGATCCGGTTCGCCCAGTTACAACTTCTATACAGATCAACGCGATCGCCTGTAGCAGCTGCCGAAGGCTGCTACAAGGGTTTGTGTTGGCCATTGCCATGTGGCGGTTTGCCGCACTTTTGCCTGCCAGCCCCCGTGCTTGGTTATACTCCGTGCGATCCGCCTGGAGCGCTCATCAGGAGAGCTCATGCTCGCCCCCGTTCAAATCACTTCTGCCACTCGCCAGAACCTCTGGCGGCTGACGTTCATCCGCACGTTAGTGCTCGCCGCTCAGGCCGGTTCCGTGGGGTTGGCCTACTGGCTGGACCTGCTGCCGCTGCCGTGGGTGCAACTGGCAATGACCCTCGCCTGCTCGACGCTGCTGTGCGTATTCACGGCGGTTCGCCTGCGCACGTCGTGGCCGGTGACGGAGCTCGAATACGCGCTGCAGCTGGCCTGCGACCTGTTTATCCACAGCGCCCTGTTGTATTTCTCCGGTGGCTCGACCAACCCGTTCGTCTCTTATTACCTGGTGCCGCTGACCATTGCCGCTGTGACCTTGCCATGGCGTTATTCGGTGATCCTGTCCGGTATCGCATTGACGATGTACACCTTGCTGCTCGCGCGTTTCTATCCGTTGCAAACCTTCCCGATTGCCCGGGAAAACCTGCAGGTCTACGGCATGTGGCTGAGCTTCGCGCTGGCTGCGGCGGTGATTACCTTTTTCGCTGCGCGCATGGCCGAAGAGTTGCGCCGTCAGGAAGAGCTGCGTGCCATTCGTCGCGAGGAAGGCCTGCGTGACCAGCAATTGCTGGCTGTTGCGACGCAAGCGGCTGGTGCGGCTCACGAATTGGGCACGCCGCTGGCGACCATGAGCGTGTTGCTCAAAGAGATGCAACAGGATCATCCAGACCCGATGTTGCAGGATGATCTGAAGGTGCTGCAGGATCAGGTCAAGGCCTGCAAAGAAACCTTGCAGCAACTGGTGCGTGCCGCCGAAGCCAATCGCCGCTTGGCGGTGGAGATGCAGGACGTCACCGACTGGCTCGATGAAGCGCTGAACCGCTGGCACCTGATGCGCCCGGAAGCCAGTTACCGGTTCCAGCGCCTGGGGCAGGGCACCGTGCCGCGCATGGCGCCGCCACCGGACCTGACCCAGGCGTTGCTGAATTTGCTGAACAACGCCGCCGATGCTTGCCCCGAAGGGCTGCAAGTGACGCTGGACTGGGATTTTGAAAACCTGACCATCAGCATTCGTGACCACGGCGCCGGTGTGCCGCTGGCCATCGCCGAGCAGATCGGCAAACCGTTTTTTACCACCAAGGGCAAAGGTTTCGGCCTGGGCCTGTTTTTGAGCAAGGCCAGCGTGACACGCGCCGGCGGCTCAGTGAAACTCTACAGTCATGAGGAAGGCGGCACGCTCACCGAGCTGCGCCTGCCCCGTGTCGCCCGAGGAGACGAACATGAGTGACGATATCCAAGTTGAAGGCGAAGAACTGCCGCATTTGCTGTTGGTCGACGACGATGCCACCTTCACCCGCGTGATGGCACGCGCCATGGCCCGCCGCGGTTTTCGCGTCAGCACTGCAGGCTCTGCCGAAGAAGGCCTGACCATCGCTCAGGCCGATTTGCCGGATTACGCCGCGCTGGACTTGAAAATGGACGGCGACTCGGGTTTGGTCTTGCTGCCCAAACTGCTTGAGCTGGACCCGGAAATGCGCGTGGTGATCCTCACCGGTTATTCGAGCATTGCCACCGCCGTCGAGGCGATCAAGCGCGGCGCCTGCAATTACCTGTGCAAACCGGCCGACGCCGACGACGTGCTGGCTGCGCTGCTGTCCGAGCACGCTGACCTCGATTCCCTGGTGCCGGAAAACCCGATGTCGGTGGACCGTTTGCAGTGGGAACACATCCAGCGCGTACTGACCGAGCACGAAGGCAATATCTCTGCCACCGCTCGCGCCCTGGGCATGCACCGCCGCACCTTGCAGCGCAAACTACAGAAGCGCCCCGTGCGTCGCTGAACGGACGCTGAACGATCATCGTCAGAGTCCTCGCGATAACCCGAGCCGATCTACTATGATCGGTTCGTGCGTGTTCTTTTCTCTATCGAGCCTTATTCATGAATCAGAACGCTGAATATTCCGCGGTCAACGATGCCGTGCGCGGGCAGTTTTTCCGCAAAGTCTGGGCGATTATCACGCCCTATTGGCAAAGTGAAGAGAAGACCAAGGCCTGGACGCTGTTGATTGCAGTGATTGCGCTGTCGCTGATCAGCGTGGGAATCTCGGTGTGGTTCAACACCTGGTACAAGGACTTCTACAACGCCTTGCAAAAGAAAGATGAAGCCGCGTTCTGGCAGCTGATTCTGTATTTCTGCGTGATTGCCGCCGTGGCGATTGTCGGTGCGGTGTACCGGCTTTATCTGACACAGATGCTGACCATCCGCTGGCGAGCCTGGCTGACGGAGAAGCACTTTGCCCGTTGGCTCGGCAACAAAAACTACTACCAGCTGGAGCAGGGCGGTTACACCGATAACCCGGACCAGCGGATTTCCGAAGACCTTAACAACTTCACCTCCAACACCCTTGAGCTGGGTATCGGGCTGCTGCGCAATATCGTCAGCCTGGTGTCGTTCTCGATCATTCTGTGGGGCGTGTCGGGCAGTATTGAAGTCTTCGGTATCACTATTCCCGGCTACATGTTCTGGTGCGTACTGGTTTACGCAGTGGTAGGCAGCTGGTTGACGCATTTGATCGGTCGCCGCTTGATCGGTCTGAACAACCAACAACAACGCTTCGAAGCCGACCTGCGTTTCTCCATGGTACGGATTCGCGAGAATGCCGAAAGCATTGCGTTATATAACGGAGAGCCGAACGAAAATCGTCGGTTGAGCGGCCGCTTCGGAATGGTCTGGCATAACTTCTGGGACATCATGAAAGTGTCCAAACGCCTGACATTCTTTACCGCCGGTTACAGCCAGGCGGCCATCATTTTCCCGTTCATTGTTGCCTCGCCGCGTTACCTCTCCGGCAAGATCGAACTCGGTGAACTGATGCAAATCAGCTCGGCATTCGGCAATGTGCAGGAAAGCTTCAGCTGGTTTATCAGTGCGTATCAGAACCTCGCCTCATGGCGTGCCACCTGTGACCGTCTGCTCAGCTTCCGTCAGGCCATGACCGACAATGAAGAGCGCCAACAGGCCATCGACGTGCAGAATCAGGGCACGGAACTGAAGATCCACAACCTGGGCCTCGATCTGGCGGACGGTCGTCACTTGCTGACCAACGCCGATATGGCGGTGGAAGAGGGCGAGCGTGTCATGCTCAGCGGGCGTTCCGGTAGCGGCAAGTCGACCTTGTTGCGAGCCATGGGGCACTTGTGGCCGCGCGGCCACGGCAGCATTCGCCTGCCATCGGCGCGCTACCTGTTCCTGCCGCAAAAGCCTTATCTGCCGATTGGCAGCCTGCGCGAAGTGCTGAGTTATCCACAGCCTGGCGATACCTATACGCAAGAACGCTACGTTCACGTGCTGGAAACCTGCCGATTGCCGCATCTTGTTGGACGTCTGGATGAAGCCAACCACTGGCAGCGCATGCTCTCGCCGGGTGAGCAACAACGTTTGGCATTTGCCCGCGCGCTGCTGTACGCACCGCAATGGCTGTACATGGACGAAGCGACGTCGGCGATGGACGAAGAGGATGAGGCTTCGTTGTATCAAGCGCTGATCGATGAGTTGCCGGGGCTGAGCATTATCAGCGTCGGGCATCGCAGCAGCCTGAAGCGTTTCCATCCACGGCATGTTCGCATCGAGAACGGCCATTTGGTGGACCAGACAGTAACCGCATAAGCACCACAAATCCCTGTGGGAGCGAGCTTGCTCGCGATGACGGCCTGACATCCAACATCAAAGGTGTCTGACACTCCGCTATCGCGAGCAAGCTCGCTCCCACATGGATAGTGGATGCTGACGGTGATCGTACAACCGCGTTGAGCTATGATGCGGTTTCAGCCGAATTTTCGAGACAGATGTTCACCATGGAAAACCCGATTGACGCACCCCGCCTCCCTCGCAAGCGCCGCAGCCTCGCACAGGAATTGGTGACGGTGCTGTCCGAGCAGATCCGCGACGGTCTTCTCAAGCGCGGCGACAAATTGCCCACTGAGTCGGCGATCATGGACGCCCATGGCGTCAGCCGCACCGTGGTGCGCGAAGCGATTTCCCGCTTGCAGGCAGCCGGGCAGGTGGAAACCCGCCATGGTATCGGCACCTTCGTGCTCGATACGCCAAGCCCGAGCGGCTTCCGTATTGACCCGGCGACGGTGGTGACCCTGCGTGACGTGTTGGCGATTCTGGAATTGCGCATCAGCCTCGAAGTCGAATCCGCCGGCCTCGCCGCGCAACGCCGCAGCCCTGAGCAGTTGGGTCTGATGAGAGCCGCACTGGACGCCCTGAACGAAAGCGCTTCCCACGCCAGCGATGCGGTCGCCTCGGATTTCCAGTTCCACCTGCAAATTGCCCTGGCAACCGGAAACCGCTACTTCACCGACATCATGACCCACCTGGGCACCAGCATCATTCCGCGCACGCGGCTGAACTCGGCGCGCCTGGCCCATGACGACCAGCAGCACTACATGAATCGCCTGAGTCGTGAGCACGAAGAGATTTACGACGCCATCGCTCGCCAGGATTCCGATGCGGCGCGAGCGGCGATGCGTTTGCACTTGACCAATAGCCGTGAGCGGCTGCGTCATGCGCATGAAGAGGCTGAGGCGCAGCGGGGTTAATTTTCTGGTTCGGAGTTTTCTGCTGTCTGCTGGAATGCCATCGCGAGCAAGCTCGGCTCCCACAGTGTCTTGTGTGCGTTCACACGGTTGTGATCGACACAAAACCTGTGGGAGTCGAGCTTGCTCGCGATTGAGCCAGTAGCCCTGATGAAAAAATCAGCCAGTACGCAGGATTGACCGATCCACCCTCACCGCCAACTCCAAAGCCCCAGCCTTGGCATCGAACGCCACAACCCCACGCTCATCCACCACCGCCCGCGCAATCACCCACCCCTTGGACAACAACTCCAGCGGCGCACCCTTCAGCGATTGGCCAGAAGCCAGTTCCAGTTTCAATTTGATAGTCATCTTCGATCTCCTTATCAGACGTTGCCTTTAGGGTTGTAGTCCTTGAGTAGCAAATACGTGCTCCACCCCCACCAGTCGTCGACAGTGGCGGTGTCGTTCAGGTTGTTGACGTCCTTGCGTCGCAGCACTTTGCTGCCCTCGACCCTGAACAGCGGCGAGAAATTACCCGCTGGGTTCAGCACGGCTTGCAGGTCCGGCAGCTTTTTCAAGGCGCTGAAGTTGCTCGGCGATGGAGCGACTCCGCTGAGGTACGTCGCGAAGATCTCATCCGCAGACAGTTGAACCGCTTGATTGACCTGCACGCGGTTGGCGCTGTCGATCGCGTCAAAGTAGCGTTTGTCGCCATAGGCCCGCCATTGGTCGCCATTGCCGTTGCGCACATTGAGGCCGAATTTGCTGTCTTCATCGTGCATGAAACGGGTGATCAACGAGCCCAGGTCGCTGGGTGTGACCACCGCTGCCAATTGCTTGCGCGGTACGCGCAAGTGGCCGGCGGAAAACAGGTCGGTCAGGTAATGATCAGCAAAGGCATTCATCGCGTAGGCGATTTCCAGCTGTTTTTCGTCGCCACTGCTTCTCGCCAGAACCGCTTGCTGCACCGCCGCCGTATGCCCGGCGATGTAGGCCGCCAGCGCCCCTTCGACAAAATGGTCGGTGTTGTTGGCGGCCAATTTCAGATAGCGCCCCAACGGGAACAGGGCCGAGACAAAACTGCCGCCGCCGGTGATCTTGTTCCACTCTTCCGACAACGTATCTCCCAAGGCGTCATAAACCTCGTGAGGTTGTTTGCCTTCCCGGATCGCCTGATTAACGGCGGCGATTTCCTTCTGCATCACGGCGAGGATCTGCTTGGCCTCGGCATTGGCGGTCGGCAGCACAGCGAGTGAATTGAAGGCATTGGCAAAGCGCTGGATACGCTTCGCAGGCGTGGCGCCTTCGCTGACGGGCTGATCGGGAATGCCATAGAAATCACCCCCCAACGCAACCACCTGGCCATAGGTCAGCGCCAGGCCATTGGGCAGGTGCAATTCAACTTGGGCCGCTGGAATGGCCGGGGCATCCTTGACGAAACGCAGCAGCGTGGTGTCGCCGATGGCGGTGTGTTCACCCCCCTCGAAACGTAGCTGTGGCTTGCCTTTCAGAGCACTCGCGGAGGTTGAGGCAGGCGGTTGAGGAGCCGCGATGTGTTGCTCGGCAAGGTGCAGCACTACGTGTTCGTTGGCGCTGACGGTAATGCCGCGTTCAGTAAAAAGATCATCCAGATTGGCAATGACCTGTTTCGGTGTTTCCTGAGGTTTTGTGTGTAGACCTGACATTTCTATCTCCTTGATATGTCGTAGGCAGATTTCAAAATAACTGTATGTATATACAGTTAAATAGATCTTAGCCGAGAAATTTCCTACGTCAAGGAAGGAGCCTCTCCTACATAAAAATGCAGCCGGCGATGAAATGCAGTTGACGGTTGTTATTTAAGTTGTACGATGACCTACAACTTCGGCGCAGGCTGAACGGTTTTCTCACACACACATATACGTTGCTACCCAGGGTGTTCGAATAATGAATCCACAAGAACTGAAGTCCATCCTCTCTTCCGGTCTGCTGTCTTTCCCGGTTACCGATTTCAATGCTCAGGGCGATTTCCATCGCGCGGGCTACATCAAGCGTCTCGAATGGCTGGCCCCATACGGCGCCACGGCGTTGTTCGCCGCAGGCGGTACCGGTGAGTTCTTCTCTCTGGCGGCCAGCGAATATTCGGAAATCATCAAGACGGCCGTCGACACCTGCGAAACCAGCGTGCCGATCCTGGCCGGTGTGGGCGGTTCGACCCGTCAAGCCATCGAATACGCACAGGAAGCCGAGCGTCTGGGCGCCAAAGGCTTGTTGCTGCTGCCGCACTACCTGACCGAAGCCAGCCAGGACGGCGTTGCCGCCCACGTTGAGGCCGTGTGCAAATCGGTAAAAATCGGCGTGGTGGTTTACAACCGTAACGTCTGCCGCCTGACCGCGCCGCTGCTGGAACGTCTGGCCGAGCGCTGCCCGAACCTGATCGGCTACAAGGATGGCCTGGGCGATATCGAGCTGATGGTGTCGATCCGTCGCCGCCTCGGTGACCGTTTCAGCTACCTGGGCGGCTTGCCGACCGCTGAAGTCTACGCCGCTGCCTACAAGGCGTTGGGCGTGCCGGTTTACTCCTCGGCGGTGTTCAACTTCATCCCGAAAACCGCGATGGACTTCTACCACGCGATCGCTCGTGAAGATCACGCCACCGTCGGCAAGATCATCGACGACTTCTTCCTGCCGTACCTGGACATCCGTAACCGCAAGGCCGGTTATGCCGTGAGCATCGTCAAGGCCGGGGCAAAAATTGCCGGCTATGACGCAGGTCCTGTGCGTGCACCGCTGACCGATCTGACCCGCGAAGAGTACGAAATGCTCGCCGCACTGATCGACAAGCAGGGCGCGCAGTAACACTTTCGATTAAGCAAGGCCGCTGACTCGTCAGCGGCCTTTTGCGTGAGGAGAACATCTCGTGGCAGATGCAAAGCGTTTTGATAACTACATCAATGGTGAGTGGGTAGCGGGCAGTGAGTACTGCGCCAATATCAACCCGTCTGAACTGACCGACACCATTGGCAATTACGCCAAGGCCGATCTGGCTCAGGTTCACGCCGCGATCGACGCCGCTCGCGCTGCGTTCCCGGCCTGGTCCGTTTCGGGCATCCAGGCACGTCACGATTCGCTGGATAAAGTAGGTACTGAAATCCTCGCCCGTCGTGAAGAACTCGGCAACTTGCTGGCTCGGGAGGAGGGCAAGACCCTGCCTGAAGCCATTGGTGAAGTGACCCGCGCCGGTAATATTTTCAAGTTTTTCGCCGGTGAATGCCTGCGTCTGTCCGGCGACTACCTGCCGTCGGTACGCCCGGGTGTGAACGTTGAAGTGACCCGCGAAGCGCTCGGCGTGGTTGGCCTGATCACGCCGTGGAACTTCCCGATCGCTATCCCGGCATGGAAAATCGCCCCGGCCCTGGCCTACGGCAACTGCGTGGTGCTCAAGCCGGCCGATCTGGTGCCGGGTTGCGCCTGGGCCCTGGCCGAAATCATCTCCCGCGCAGGCTTCCCGGCCGGTGTGTTCAACCTGGTGATGGGCAGTGGTCGTGTGGTTGGCGATGCGATGGTGCAGAGCCCGAAAGTCGACGGCATCAGCTTCACCGGTTCCGTCGGTGTCGGTCGTCAGATCGCGATCAGCTGTGTGTCGCGTCAGGCCAAGGTTCAGCTGGAAATGGGTGGCAAGAACCCGCAGATCATTCTCGACGACGCCGACCTCAAGCAAGCGGTCGAGCTGTCGGTGCAGAGCGCGTTCTACTCCACCGGCCAGCGTTGCACTGCTTCGAGCCGTTTCATCGTCACCGCCGGCATCCACGACAAGTTCGTCGAAGCCGTGGCCGAACGCATGAAGTCGATCAAGGTCGGCCACGCGTTGAAAGCCGGCACCGACATTGGCCCGGTCGTTTCGCAAGCGCAGCTTGAACAGGACATGAAGTACATCGACATCGGCCAGTCCGAAGGTGCGCGTCTGGTCAGCGGCGGTGGTCTGGTGACCTGCGACACCGAAGGCTACTTCCTCGCGCCAACCCTGTTTGCCGACAGCGAAGCCGCGATGCGCATCAGCCGCGAAGAGATCTTCGGCCCGGTGGCCAACGTGGTTCGCGTCGCGGATTACGAAGCGGCACTGGCCATGGCCAACGACACCGAGTTCGGTCTGTCGGCGGGCATCGCCACCACGTCGTTGAAGTACGCCAACCACTTCAAGCGCCACTCCCAGGCCGGGATGGTGATGGTCAACCTGCCGACCGCTGGCGTGGATTACCACGTTCCATTCGGTGGGCGTAAAGGTTCATCCTATGGATCTCGCGAGCAAGGTCGCTACGCGCAAGAGTTCTACACGGTCGTGAAGACTAGCTACATCGGCTCCTGACACATCGCGGTATCCCCGGATACCGCACTCCCTGTAGGAGCTGTCGAGTGAAACGAGGCTGCGATCTTTGCTTTTAAAGATCAAAAGATCGCAGCCTCGTTTCGCTCGACAGCTCTACGAGATAAACAGTTTCACCCGCGCATAAAAATAATCAGTGGGAGTACATCTACATGCAAGCGACCAAGCCGACTCACGTCCGCTATTTGATTTTGCTCATGCTTTTCCTGGTGACCACGATCAACTATGCCGACCGGGCCACTATCGCCATCGCGGGCTCCAGCCTGCAAAAAGACCTCGGCATTGACGCGGTCACCCTCGGTTATATCTTCTCTGCATTCGGTTGGGCCTACGTGGCCGGGCAAATTCCCGGTGGCTGGTTGCTGGACCGTTTCGGCTCGAAAAAAATCTACGCGCTCAGCATCTTCACCTGGTCGCTGTTCACCGTGTTGCAGGGCTATGTCGGTGAGTTCGGCATGTCCACGGCGGTGGTTGCGCTGTTCATGCTGCGCTTCCTGGTGGGCCTGGCCGAAGCGCCATCCTTCCCGGGTAACGCACGCATTGTCGCGGCCTGGTTCCCGACCGCTGAACGTGGCACGGCTTCGGCGATCTTCAACTCGGCGCAATACTTTGCCACCGTGTTGTTTGCTCCGCTGATGGGCTGGATCGTCTTCACGTTTGGCTGGCAGCACGTGTTTGTGGTGATGGGCGGCATCGGCATCGTGTTCTCGCTGATCTGGCTGAAAGTCATCCACAGCCCGCGCCAGCACCCGATGATCAATGACGCCGAGTTCAAGCACATTGCTGACAATGGCGGCATGGTCGACATGGACCAGGACAAAACCAAAGGCCAGGAAGCCGGCAAGCGTGTTGAAGGCCCGAAATGGGATTACGTGCGTCAGTTGCTGACCAACCGCATGATGCTCGGCGTGTATTTGAGCCAGTACTGCATCAACGCCATCACCTACTTCTTCCTGACCTGGTTTCCGGTGTACCTGGTGCAGGAACGCGGCATGACCATCCTCAAGGCTGGTTTCATTGCCTCGTTGCCGGCCATTTGCGGTTTTATCGGTGGTGTGTTGGGCGGTGTGATTTCCGACTACCTGCTGCGCAAAGGCCACTCACTGACCTTCGCCCGCAAGGCGCCGATCATCGCGGGTCTGCTGGTGTCTAGCAGCATCGTGGCTTGCAACTATGTCGACATCGAATGGATGGTCGTGGGCTTCATGGCGCTGGCATTCTTCGGCAAAGGCGTGGGCGCACTGGGCTGGGCGGTGGTGTCCGACACTTCGCCAAAACAGATCGCCGGTTTGAGTGGCGGCCTGTTCAACATGTTCGGCAACATCGCGTCGATCACCACCCCAATCGTGATCGGCTACATCATCAGCTCCACCGGCTCGTTCAAATGGGCGTTGGTGTTTGTCGGTTGCAACGCACTGGTTGCGGTGTTCAGCTACCTGGTGATCGTGGGTCCGATCAAGCGTGTGGTGCTCAAAGAGCCGCCAGTCAGCGGTCCTGAAACAAATAACAAATTGTCACAAGCGCATTCCTGAGGAGCGGCGTCATGCAGTTGATTGAACATTCCGACTCGCCGCGCTACATCCGCCTGCACGAGCGGGACAACGTAGTGATCGTGGTCAATGACCAGGGCGTGCCAGCCGGCACCGAGTTTTCCGATGGCCTGGTGACCGTGGACTTCGTGCCACAGAGCCACAAAGTCACGCTGGAAGATATTCCAGAAGGCGGGCAGGTGATTCGTTACGGCCAGACCATTGGCTACGCGTTGCAGCCGATTCCGCGCGGCAGCTGGGTCAAGGAAGATCAACTGCGCATGCCCACCGCGCCACCGCTGGACAGCTTGCCGCTGTCCACCGAAGTGCCCGCTGCGCAGGCACCGCTGGAAGGCTTCACGTTCGAGGGTTATCGCAACGCCGACGGCACCGTCGGCACGCGCAACATTCTTGGTATCACCACGACTGTTCAGTGCGTCACGGGCGTGCTGGACCATGCGGTCAAGCGCATCAAGGACGAGTTGCTGCCCAAGTACCCGAACGTCGATGACGTGGTGGCGCTGACCCACAGTTATGGCTGTGGTGTGGCGATTACGGCGGCGGACGCGTACATCCCGATCCGCACCGTGCGCAACCTGGCGCGCAACCCGAACCTGGGTGGCGAAGCCTTGGTGATCAGCCTGGGCTGCGAGAAATTGCAGGCCGGACAGGTCATGCACGACAACGACAGTTCCGTGGATTTGAGTGAGCCGTGGTTGTATCGCTTGCAGGACTCGAGTCACGGTTTTACCGAGATGATCGAGCAGATCATGGCGCTGGCCGAAACCCGTTTGAAAAAGCTCGATCAGCGTCGCCGGGAAACCGTGCCGGCGTCCGAGCTGATTCTGGGCATGCAGTGCGGTGGCAGCGATGCGTTTTCCGGCATCACCGCCAACCCGGCCTTGGGGTATGCCTCGGACCTGTTGCTGCGTGCCGGTGCGACGGTGATGTTTTCCGAAGTCACTGAAGTGCGCGATGCGATTTACTTGCTGACCTCCCGTGCCGAAACCGAGGAAGTTGCCCAGGAACTGGTGCGGGAAATGGATTGGTACGACCGCTACCTGGCCAAGGGCGAAGCGGATCGCAGCGCCAACACCACACCGGGTAACAAAAAAGGTGGGTTGTCGAACATTGTCGAGAAGTCCCTGGGCTCGATCGTCAAGTCCGGCAGCAGTGCGATCAACGGGGTGCTTGGCCCTGGCGAGCGCTTCAAACGCAAAGGGCTGATCTTCTGCGCGACCCCGGCCAGTGACTTTGTCTGCGGGACGTTGCAGTTGGCAGCGGGGATGAACTTGCATGTGTTCACCACTGGGCGTGGCACGCCGTATGGCTTGGCGATGGCACCGGTGGTGAAGGTCTCGACCCGCACGGAACTGGCGCAACGCTGGCCGGACCTGATCGACATCGATGCCGGGCGGATTGCCACCGGGCGGGCATCGATCGAAGAGCTTGGCTGGGAGTTGTTCCACTACTACCTGGACGTGGCCAGCGGCAAAAAACAGACGTGGGCCGAGCAGCACAAGCTGCATAACGACATCACGTTGTTTAACCCGGCGCCAATCACCTGAGACCGAGTCGCCTGCATCGCGGGCAAGCCTTGCTCCTACGGTTTTATGTCGTTCACGCCATTGCGTACGACGCCGACCTGTGGGAGCACGGCTTGCCCGCGATAGCGGTCTACCAGACGCCGATGCTCTGGGTGGCTTATCATTAGCCCCCTAACGACGCTCACCCAAGGTTATCCCCGGCATGCTGGCAATCTTCCTCGAAACCCTGAACATCACCGCGCCGGTGTTTGCCATGCTGTTTTTGGGGGTGTTGCTCAAGCGCATCAACTGGATCAACGACAACTTCATCCACACCGCGTCGGCCCTGGTGTTCAACGTCACCATGCCGGCGTTGTTGTTTCTGGGCATCCTGCATGCCGACCTGAACGCCGCGTTGCAACCGGCGCTGCTGATCTACTTTTCGATTGCGACCCTGGCAAGTTTCGCCATTGCCTGGGGCTGGGCGATCTGGAAGTGCCCGCGTGAAGACCGGGGGATTTACACCCAGGGCGCCTTTCGCGGCAACAACGGGGTAATCGGCCTGGCACTGGCGGCGAGCATGTACGGCGCTTACGGGATTTCCCTCGGGGCGATTCTCGCGGCGCTGGTGATCCTGTTTTACAACACGCTCTCGACCATTGTGCTGGCAGTCTACAGCCCGGTGATCAAGTCCGATCCGTGGAGCATCTGCAAAAGCGTCATGGTCAATCCGCTTATCATGAGTGTGTTTGCGGCGGCGCCGTTTGCCTATTTCAAGATCGCCTTGCCAGGTTGGCTCGAGACATCCGGGCAGTATCTGGCGCAGACCACGTTGCCACTGGCGTTGATCTGTATTGGCGGCACGTTGTCGCTGGCTGCGTTGCGCAAGAGCGGCAACATTGCGCTCAGCTCCAGCCTGGTGAAGATGATCGGCCTGCCGGTGCTGGCGACCCTTGGGGCCTGGCTCTGGGGCTTTCGTGGGGCGGAGTTGGGGATTCTGTTTTTGTACTTCGGCAGCCCGACCGCGGCCGCCAGTTTTGTCATGGCTCGCCAGGCCGAGGGCAATCATGAACTGGCGGCGGCGATTATTGTGATTACCACGTTGATGGCGGCAATCACGACCAATATCGGGATCTTTTTATTGCAGTGGGGCGAGTGGATTTAGCCCAGGGATTTGTAGTGTTTTATAGGGCCTCATCGCGGGCAAGCCCGCTCCCACAGGGGAATGCATTCCAAACTGTGGGAGCGGGCTTGCCCGCGATGGCGGTAGTCCTGCCGCCGCAAATACCGAAGATTTACTCCGGCTTCTGATAGCTCTCAATCACTTCCTGCGCCGCCCGAAACGCATCAATCGCCGCGGGCGCGCCGGCGTACACCGCGCAATGCAGCAACGTTTCACGAATCTCTTCCACGGTGCAGCCGTTGTTCAGGGCGCCGCGTACGTGGCCTTTCAATTCTTGCGGACACTTCAGTGCAGTCAGGGCGGCAAGGGTGATCAGGCTGCGGGTTTTCAGCGGCAGGCCTTCGCGATTCCACACACCGCCCCAGGCGTGTTCATTGACGAAATCCTGCAGCGGCTGGGTGAACTCGGTGGCATTGCCCAGTGCGCGGTCGACGAAGGCGTCGCCCATCACTTGGCGGCGGACTTCAACGCCAGATTTTTTATTATCGGTCATGACACATCCCTCTTGTGGTGTTGGCGATGCCAGGCGCGCAGCGACGAGAACAGCAGAAACGCCACGAGCGCCGGCAGAACGAAAAACAGCATCAGGTGTTCAAGCTTGCCGGCCAGTGGCATGCCGGTGGTGAATGACACCACGTGCAGCCCGTAAGCCAGGTACAAAGCCAGGCACAACAAACCTTCGGCCCGGGTTACCCGATAGCCGGTGTAGAACAACGGCAGACAGAACACCGCAACGCCGAGCATCACCGGCAAGTCGAAATCCAGGGCATTGGGTGACACCGACAACGGCGACGGCGCGAACAGCGCTGTCACGCCTAGCACACCCAGAAGGTTGAACAAGTTGCTGCCGATCACGTTGCCCACGGCAATGTCCCGCTGACCGCGCAGGGCGGCGATCAATGAGGTGGCCAACTCCGGCAGGGATGTGCTGATGGCGACGATGGTCAGGCCGATGATTCGTTCCGACAGGCCAAGGTCGGTCGCCACGACAACCGCCGCCCCCAGCAGCAAGTGCCCGGCGTAGATCAACATCGCCAGCCCGGCGACGATCATCAACAGGCTGCTGATCCAGGGCGCGGTGTGACTGTGCGGGTCGCTCGATGGTGGACGGGCCGAGTGCCGGGACTGGCGTAGCAACAGGCCCAGATACAGGGCCAATGCTGCCAGCAGTATCACGCCATCGGTTCGGGTCAGTTCTTCATTCCACGCCAGGACAAACACCAGCAGGCTGGCGCCGATCATCAACGGAATATCCAGGCGCACCAGTTGCCGCGAGACACGCAGCGGAATGATCAGTGCCGAAAGCCCGAGGGTGACGAGGATGTTGAAGATGCTGCTGCCGATCACGCTGCCGACGGCGATGTCGGCATTGTCCGCCAGGGTGGCTTGCAGGCTGATCGCCATCTGCGGCGCACTGCTGCCAAGGGCGACGATGGTCAGGCCGATAATCAGCGGCCGCACGTGCAACCGCGCCGCCAGGCGCACGGCGGCACGCACCATCAGTTCGGCGCCTGCGATCAGTAAAAGCAGGCCACTGAGCAGTTCAATCACACTGATCAGGGGTATATCGGCAAGTCCGAAAATGGTGGGTGCTCCGTCTGTCAGTCGTCGAGGGCTTGCACGCGAACCTTGGCGGTGCCGCTCTTGACCATGCCCAAGCGCTCCGCGGCTGCATGGGACAGGTCGATCAGACGTCCACGGGTATGTGGCCCGCGGTCGTTAATGCGGACCACGCAGGACTTGTCGTTGTTCAGATTGGTGACTTTCACCCGCGTGCCAAAGGGTAGCTGGCGATGGGCGGCGGTCATGGAATTCTTGTCGAAACGCTCGCCACTGGCGGTGCGTTTACCTTGGTGTTTGGCGCCGTAAAAGGACGCCGTGCCGGTCTTGTCGTAGCCGTGTGGATCGACGATATCGTTGCTGGCGCAACCGGCCAGCAGAGAGAGCAGGGCGCAGGCGCCGAGTAGACGCTTCATTTAAAGGTTTCCCGAAACAAATGTGGGAGCGAGCTTGCTCGCGATTGGCATTCTGACAGTCAACATGGTGTTGAGTGCCGGACCGCTATCGTCGGAACGCCGCCCGGAGCAAGCCCGCTCCCACAGGGATTTGAGCCAGGCTTTGAAACTGGCTCCATTGTCATCAGCCTTCGAGCTTGCTTTTGAGCAATTCGTTGACCTGTTGCGGGTTGGCCTTGCCTTTGGAGGCTTTCATGGCCTGGCCGACGAAGAAGCCGAACATCTTGCCGCGTTTGGCTTCGTCTGCCGCGCGGTACTGTTCAACCTGTTCGGCATTGGCGGCGAGCATTTCGTCCAGCACCGCCGAGATCGCGCCAGTGTCGGTCACTTGCTTGAGGCCGCGCTTGTCGATGATCTCGTCCGCGCTGCCTTCGCCGTTCGCCATGGCTTCAAACACCACCTTGGCAATCTTGCCGGAGATGGTGTTGTCCTTGATGCGCAGCAGCATGCCGCCCAGAAGCTCTGCGGACACCGGCGAGTCTTCGATATCCAGGCCTTGCTTGTTGAGCAGGCTGCCCAACTCGACCATCACCCAGTTCGCCGCCAGCTTGGCGTCGCCGCCGATGCTCGCGACTTTCTCGAAGTAATCGGCTTGTTCGCGGCTGGTGGCCAGCACGCTGGCGTCGTAGACCGACAGACCGAATTGCTCCTGGAAACGCTCGCGTTTTTGCGGTGGCAGTTCCGGCAGGGTGGCCCGCACGTCGTCGAGGAACGAGTCTTCGATGACCACTGGCAGCAGGTCCGGATCGGGGAAGTAACGGTAGTCGTTGGCTTCCTCTTTGCTGCGCATCGGACGCGTTTCGTCCTTGTTCGGGTCGTACAGGCGCGTTTGCTGGATCACCTTGCCGCCGTCTTCGATCAGCTCGATCTGGCGCTGCACTTCGCTGTTGATCGCCTTCTCGATGAAACGGAACGAGTTGACGTTTTTGATCTCGCAGCGAGTACCGAACTCAACCTGACCTTTCGGACGGATCGACACGTTGCAGTCGCAGCGCAGCGAGCCTTCGGCCATGTTGCCGTCGCAGATGCCCAGGTAACGTACCAGCGCGTGGATGGTCTTGACGTATGCCACGGCCTCCTTGGCGCTGCGCATGTCCGGCTCGGAAACGATTTCCAGCAGCGGCGTGCCGGCACGGTTCAGGTCGATGCCGGTGGCGCCGTTGAACTCTTCGTGCAGGCTTTTACCGGCGTCTTCTTCCAGGTGGGCACGTGTCACGCCGACACGTTTGATCGTGCCGTCTTCCATGGCGATGTCCAGGTGGCCTTTGCCGACGATCGGCAGTTCCATCTGGCTGATCTGGTAGCCCTTCGGCAAGTCCGGGTAGAAATAGTTTTTACGGGCGAACACGTTGTGCTGACCGATCTCGGCGTCAATCGCCAGACCGAACATCACCGCCATGCGCACCGCTTCCTGGTTCAACACCGGCAGCACGCCGGGCATGCCCAGGTCTACAAGGCTGGCCTGGGTGTTCGGCTCGGAACCGAAGGTGGTGGAACTACCGGAAAAGATTTTCGACCGGGTGGTGAGCTGGGTATGAATCTCCAGCCCGATCACGACTTCCCATTGCATGTGTGTCTCCTCAGAAGCCGGTTGGGGTGCGGGTGTGCCAGTCAGTGTTGAGCTGATACTGGTGGGCAACGTTCAACAGGCGACCTTCCTGGAAATACGGCGCGAGCAGTTGCACGCCCACCGGCAGGCCATCGACGAAACCGGCAGGCATGGACAAGCCCGGCAGGCCAGCGAGGTTGGCGGTGATGGTGTAGACGTCTTCCAGGTAAGCAGCGACCGGGTCGCTGTTCTTGGCGCCAAGCTTCCAGGCCGGGTTCGGCGTGGTTGGGCCGAGGATGATGTCGACCTCATTAAAGGCTGCCATGAAGTCGTTCTTGATCAAGCGGCGAATCTTCTGGGCCTTCAGGTAGTAGGCGTCGTAGTAACCGGCCGACAGCGCGTAGGCACCGACCATGATCCGGCGCTGTACTTCCGGGCCGAAACCTTCGCCACGGGAGCGCTTGTACAGGTCGATCAGGTCTTTCGGGTCTGCGCAGCGGTGGCCGAAACGCACGCCGTCGAAACGCGACAGGTTGGAAGAGGCTTCTGCCGGCGCGATCACGTAATACGCAGGAATCGCGTGCTGCATGTTCGGCAGGCTGATTTCCTTGATCACGGCGCCGAGCTTTTCCAGCTCCTTGACACTGTTGTGGATCAGCTCGGCGATGCGCGGGTCGAGACCGGCGCTGAAATACTCTTTCGGCACGCCGATGCGCAGGCCTTGCAGCGAACCGTTGAGGTTGGCGCTGTAGTCCGGCACGGGTTCATCGATGCTGGTGGAGTCGTTCGGATCGAAGCCGGCCATACCTTGCAACAAAATCGCGCAGTCTTCGGCGGTGCGTGCCATCGGGCCGCCCTGATCGAGGCTGGACGCGTAGGCAATCATGCCCCAGCGCGAAACACGACCGTACGTCGGTTTCAGGCCGGTGAGGTTGGTCAGGGCCGCTGGCTGACGGATCGAGCCGCCGGTATCGGTGCCCGTGGCCGCAGGCAGCAGGCGCGCGGCAACTGCAGCCGCTGAACCGCCGGATGAACCACCCGGAACGTGTTCCAGGTTCCACGGGTTTTTCACCGCGCCGTAGTAGCTCGACTCGTTGGCCGAACCCATGGCGAATTCGTCCATGTTGGTCTTGCCCAGGGTCACGGTCCCGGCAGCGGCCAGTTTGGCGACTACGGTGGCATCGTACGGTGCTTTAAAGTTGTCGAGCATTTTAGAGCCGCAGCTGGTGCGGATGCCCTGGGTGCAGAACAGGTCTTTGTGCGCAATCGGCGCGCCGAGCAGGGCGCCGCTCTCACCATTGGCCCGGCGTGCGTCAGCGGCTTTCGCCTGCTGGAGCGCCAGGTCTTCGGTGAGGCTGATGAAACTGTTGAGCTGAGGATCGAGCAGGGCGATACGCGCCAGCAGGGTTTTGGTCAGCTCTTCGGAAGAAAACTTTTTATCGGCGAGTCCGCGGGCGATCTCGGCCAGAGTCAATTGATGCATTGCAGGCTCTTTCCCTTTAGTCGATGACTTTCGGAACCAGGTACAGGCCGTTTTCGACCGCTGGTGCGATGGACTGATAGGCCTCGCGATGATTGGTCTCGGTCACGACGTCTGCGCGCAGGCGCTGGCTGGCTTCCAGTGGGTGGGCCAGCGGCTCGATACCGTCGGTATTGACCGCCTGCATTTCGTCGACCAGACCCAGAATGCTATTCAGGGCCGAGGTGATTTGTGGAAGATCGGCATCATTGAGGCCCAGGCAGGCCAAATGAGCGATTTTTTCCACGTCGGAGCGTTCAAGCGCCATTGCGATTCTCCAGTGGAAAACAGAACGGACGGCGTCCGTGTGTTAGATTGTCGGAACACTACCGCATTTCTACGGTCATAAGGCCGCGATTGTGGGGGTTGGTGCACAGAAAAGCGGTCAATTTAACATATTGGCGCCTTGCCCAAAATCCCTGTCGTTGTTAGAGTTTGCCGCACTTTTTTACCCACGCGTTGCCTAGGGTCCCTTTCCCATGTTCAAGAAACTGCGTGGCATGTTTTCCAGCGATCTCTCCATTGACCTGGGCACTGCCAACACCCTTATTTACGTGCGCGAGCGCGGTATCGTCCTGAATGAGCCATCGGTTGTGGCTATTCGGACACACGGTAACCAGAAAAGTGTCGTTGCTGTCGGCACCGAGGCGAAGCGCATGCTCGGCCGAACGCCGGGCAACATTGCTGCCATTCGTCCGATGAAGGACGGCGTGATTGCCGACTTCAGCGTCTGCGAAAAGATGCTGCAATACTTTATCAACAAGGTTCACGAAAACAGCTTCCTGCAGCCTAGCCCTCGTGTGCTGATCTGCGTTCCGTGCAAATCGACTCAAGTTGAGCGTCGTGCCATCCGTGAATCGGCCCTTGGTGCCGGTGCTCGTGAAGTGTTCCTGATCGAAGAGCCAATGGCTGCTGCGATTGGTGCCGGCCTGCCGGTTGAAGAAGCACGCGGTTCGATGGTGGTCGATATCGGTGGTGGTACTACCGAAATCGCCCTGATCTCCCTGAACGGTGTGGTTTACGCCGAGTCCGTACGGGTTGGCGGCGACCGCTTCGACGAAGCGATCATTACCTACGTGCGTCGCAACTACGGCAGCCTGATCGGCGAATCCACCGCCGAGCGCATCAAACAGGAAATCGGTACAGCCTACCCGGGCGGCGAAGTTCGCGAAGTCGACGTTCGTGGCCGTAACCTGGCCGAAGGCGTTCCACGCGCATTCACCCTGAACTCCAATGAAGTGCTGGAAGCTCTGCAAGAGTCCCTGGCCACCATCGTTCAGGCTGTGAAAAGCGCACTGGAGCAATCGCCTCCGGAGCTGGCGTCCGATATCGCCGAGCGTGGCCTGGTTCTGACCGGTGGTGGCGCCTTGCTGCGCGACCTCGACAAGTTGCTGGCCCAGGAAACAGGTCTGCCGGTGATCGTCGCCGAAGACCCGCTGACCTGCGTTGCTCGCGGCGGTGGCCGTGCATTGGAAATGATGGATAAACACACCATGGACCTGCTATCCAGCGAGTGATCTCGCCGGTTGCATCTATGCTGTTGGCGCGCAGGCAGCACTTTGCAGTGCTGCCTGTTGGCGTTTATCTTCTGTCAGTCTGCATCCAGGCCGGTTTGATGCCGTATGAATAAAGAGAACATTTGCCTGGGAGGAGCGGCTTATTAAACCGCTTTTCACCAAAGGGCCTTCACTGGGCGTGCGCTTATTGGTGCTGGTCGTGCTATCGGTCGCGCTGATGGTGGTCGATGCCCGCTTCACACTGCTCAAGCCAGTGCGTAGCCAAATGTCGCTGGTGCTGATGCAGTCTTACTGGATCACCGACCTGCCGCAGCGGCTATGGCAGGGTGTGGCCAGCCAATTTGGCAGCCGTACCGAGCTCGTCGCCGAAAACGAAAAACTCAAAAGCGAAAATCTGCTGTTGCAGGGGCGCATGCAAAAGCTTGCCTCCCTGACCGAGCAGAACGTTCGGCTGCGCGAGTTGCTCAATTCTTCCGCGCTGGTCAACGAAAAGGTCGAAGTGGCCGAGTTGATCGGCATGGACCCGAACCCCTTCACCCATCGCATCATCATCAATAAAGGTGAGCGCGACGGGGTGATCCTCGGTCAGCCGGTGCTCGATGCCCGCGGCCTGATGGGGCAGGTGGTCGAATTGATGCCCTACACCTCCCGTGTATTACTGCTGACCGACACCACCCACAGCATTCCGGTGCAGGTGAACCGCAACGGTCTTCGGGCGATTGCCAGCGGCACCGGCAACCCGGAGCGCCTGGAACTGCGTCACGTTGCCGATACTGCAGACATCAAGGAAGGCGACCTGCTGGTCAGCTCCGGCCTCGGTCAGCGGTTCCCGGCTGGTTACCCGGTGGCGACCGTCAAGGAAGTGATTCACGACTCCGGCCAGCCGTTTGCCATTGTTCGCGCCGTGCCGACCGCTGCCTTGAACCGCAGTCGCTACTTGCTGTTGGTGTTCAGCGACGGCCGTACTGCCGAAGAGCGTGCCAACGAAGCGGCCCAGGCTCAGGAAGCACTGGACCAGCATGGTGGCGGGCCGATCATTCCGGCCACCGTACCCAAACCAGTGCCGGCGACCACGGTGGTGCCCGCCGCCAACGCAGCGCCTGCCACGCCTGTCGCGCCGCCAGCTGCACCGGCCGCACCGGCACCGGCGGCAACCCCGGCCAAACCCGCTGCCGCCAAACCGCACGCGCCGCAACCTGCCGCCGCTAAACCGGCCGTGAAGCCTGCCGCCAAACCGCCTGTCCCCGCGCCGGCTTCTACTGGGAGAGAAGAATAATGGTCGGCGTCAAAGCTTCCCGAAATAGCTGGATTGTCTGGCTGACGTTCGCTATCGGCCTGTTGCTCAGTATCTCGCCCCTGCCGCAATTCATGGAAATCCTTCGCCCGCTGTGGCTGGCGTTGCTGCTCGCGTTCTGGGCGCTGACCCTGCCGCAAAAGGTCGGCATGGTCACCGCATGGTGCCTGGGCTTGGCTGAAGACGTGCTTTACGGCACGTTGCTTGGCCAGAATGCGCTGATCCTGACGTTGATCACTTTTCTGGTGTTGTCACTACAACAGCGCTTGCGCATGTTCCCGATGTGGCAACAGAGCCTGGTGATCCTGGTGATCTTCGGCCTCGCACAGCTGGTTCAGCTGTGGCTGAGCGCCTTGACCGGCAATCGCCAGCCAACCCTGGCGCTGGTGCTGCCGGCACTGGTCAGTGCGTTGCTCTGGCCTTGGGTCAGCTACGGTTTGCGTGGTCTGCGTCGACGCTACAAAATCAATTAATTCGGTCAGGCATTTGCCCGCGCCGGTGCCCTGTCTCGCAAATACGTTCCTTTTTTGGCGAGTGGCTGTTGTTGCCAGACAAGGCGCCGCGCCAAGTCATAGCTCGCTATGGCGAGAAGCGGCAACGCAGTATGGCAACAACAGACGCCGCCAAAAAGGAACAGTATTTGTGAGACAGGGCACTGGACAGGGAGACGTCTTGATGAAAAAGCTATACCTCGCCTCAGGCTCGCCGCGTCGGCGTGAACTGCTCACGCAGATCGGCGTGCCATTCTCCGCCATCAGCGCGGACATCGATGAAACCCCTTTGCCTCAAGAATCCCCGTCGGCCTATGTCGAGCGCCTGGCGCGCGGCAAGGCCGAAGTCGGGTGCGGAACTGTCGTTTCCGACGTCGATTTTTGCGTGCTGGGTGCCGACACCGCCGTGGTGCTGGACGGCAAAATTCTGGGCAAACCGGTGGACGAAGCCGATGCGTGCGCCATGCTTATGCTGTTGGCCGGTCGTGAGCATGAGGTGCTGACCGCCATCGCCGTACTCGACGCCGAGCGCTGCGAGTCGCTGGTGGTGCGCAGTCTGGTGCGGTTTCGCAACATCAGTCGCGAAGAAGCGGCAGCCTACTGGGCCAGCGGTGAGCCTCGTGACAAGGCGGGTGGCTACGGAATTCAGGGGCTGGGTGCGGTATTTGTTGCCGGGCTCGATGGCAGTTACTCGGCGGTGGTCGGGTTGCCGCTGTGCGAAACCGCGGAACTGCTCGGCCATTTCGGCATACCCTGTTGGCAAACACTTAACGCGCGCTAAGCGTCGTACTGACAAGATGCAGCCACTATCGTGAACATGCCTGAACGAGACCCTGCCATGAGTGAAGAGATTCTGATCAACATCACGCCGATGGAATCGCGCGTGGCGGTGGTCGAAAACGGTGTTCTGCAAGAGGTCCACGTCGAGCGTACGCAAAAGCGCGGGATCGTCGGCAACATCTATAAAGGCAAGGTTGTGCGGGTTCTACCCGGCATGCAGGCAGCGTTCGTCGACATCGGCCTGGACCGTGCCGCGTTCATCCATGCCTCGGAAATCTCCCTGCGTGAAGGCCCGGTGGTCGAGAGCATCAGCGCTCTGGTCCATGAAGGCCAGAGCCTGGTGGTCCAGGTCACCAAGGACCCGATCGGCTCCAAAGGCGCACGCCTGACGACTCAGTTGTCGATTCCATCACGCTATCTGGTGTACATGCCGCGTACCGCCCACGTCGGTATTTCGCTGAAGATCGAAGACGAGGCCGAGCGCGAGCGCCTCAAGCAAGTGGTCACCGATTGCGTGGCCAAAGAAGGCATCAAGGAGGCTGGCGGTTTCATTTTGCGCACCGCCGCCGAAGGGGCGGGCGCCGATGAGATCCTCATGGACATCCGCTACTTGCGCAGGCTCTGGGATCAGATCAACGAGCAGATCAAAACCATCAGTGCGCCGAGTGTGATCTACGAAGACCTCGGCCTGGCGTTGCGGACCTTGCGTGACCTGGTGAGCCCGAAGATCGAGAAGATTCGCATCGACTCCCGGGAAACCTTTCAGAAAACCACGCAGTTCGTCGCCGAACTGATGCCGGAAATCGCTGATCGTCTTGAACACTACCCAGGCGAGCGGCCCATTTTCGACTTGTACGGCGTGGAAGACGAAATCCAGAAAGCCCTGGAGCGCAAAGTCCCGCTCAAGTCCGGCGGTTACCTGGTGGTCGATCCGGCGGAAGCCATGAGCACCATCGACGTCAACACCGGGGCCTTCGTCGGCCATCGCAACCTTGAAGAAACCATCTTCAAGACCAACCTCGAAGCCGCCACCGCGATTGCCCGTCAGCTGCGCCTGCGCAATCTGGGCGGGATCATCATCATCGACTTCATCGACATGGAAGACGAAGAACACCAGCGCCAGGTATTGCGCACGCTTGAGAAACAACTGGAACGCGATCACGCCAAAACCAACATCATCGGCATCACTGAGTTGGGCCTGGTGCAGATGACCCGCAAGCGCACCCGCGAGAGTCTCGAACAGGTACTGTGCGAGCCGTGCAGCAGCTGTCAGGGGCGTGGCAAGCTGAAGACCCCGGAAACGGTCTGCTACGAAATTTTTCGAGAAATTCTTCGCGAGGCTCGCGCCTATCAGGCGGAGGGCTATCGTGTATTGGCGAACCAGAAAGTTGTCGACCGCTTGCTCGACGAAGAGTCAGGTAACGTTGCCGAGCTGGAAGGATTTATCGGACGCACCATTCGATTCCAGGTGGAAACCATGTATTCCCAGGAACAATACGACGTGGTGTTGCTCTGAATCGCGGTGTTCCAACCTTACTAGAACGGCTGGCCTCAGCTTTTTGCAGCATTTTTGCCATGGGAGCCAACTGACATGGAGCGTCTGACACGCATTTTGGTCGCACTCACCCGCTGGGGGCTGGGCCTGTGCGCGTTGGCATTGGTGTTGATGGCGTTGTACGTCAGCCTCGGCCGGGAGCTGACGCCACTGGTGGCTGAATACCGGGCCGAGGTCGAAACCAAAGCCCGTGAGGCCTTCGGCGTGCCATTGCAAATCGGCGCGCTTGAAGGCAGCTGGAGTGGTTTTGCGCCGATCCTGTTCGCCCATGACGTAACGGTCGGCGAAGGTGCCAATGCCTTGCGCCTGGATCAGGTGCGTGCGGTGCCTGACCTTTGGGGCAGCCTGTTGGCTCGTCAGTTGCGCATCGCTCACCTGGAGCTCAATGGCCTGAAGATCAGCCTCAAGGAAGGCACCGACGGGCAGTGGGCGCTGGAAGGGTTGCCGGTGCAGAAGGATCAGCCGCTGGATCCCGAGCAACTGCTTAATCGCCTGCAGATCGTCCAGCAGTTGTCGGTGATCGACAGTCAGGTGACCTTGCAACCACTGGATCAACCGGCGCTGACCTTGACCTACGTCGGCTTCACGCTGAAAACCGGAGCTTCGCGGCAGCGTCTCGATGCCCGAATGACCTTGCCTGATGGTCAGCCAGTGGCCATGAGCCTGCGTACCCGTATCCGCGCCAGCCAGTGGCAGGATGGGGAGGCCGAGGCCTACCTGAGCCTGCCGCAAAGCGATTGGTCAAAATGGCTGCCCGAGCGCCTGACCCAGCAATGGAATTTTTCCGAGATCAAGGCCGGCGGCGAGCTCTGGATCAATTGGGGCCAGCGCACATTGCAAAGCGCGGCGATTCGCCTCAACGCGCCGCAACTCAAAGGGGCGTATGCCGAGCGCAAGCCGATCCAGATCAATAACCTGGCACTCAATGGTTATTTCCAGCGCAGTGCTGAAGGCGTCGTGGTGACCCTCGATTCGCTGGCCATGAGCTTCGGCGAGACGCGCTGGGAGTCGCATCTGCAACTCAAACAGACGTCGGCCACTGACAAGGTCGAAGAACTCTGGCACCTGCAAGCCGATCGACTCGACCTCACCCCGCTCACGCCGCTGCTGAACGCCTTGGGCCCACTGCCCAAAGGTGTCGCCACGGCAGTCGAGAAACTCAAAGTGACCGGTGGGCTGCGTAATGTGCTGATCGACATGCGGCCCAATGCCACTGACGACAGCAAGTTCAGCTTCGCCGCGAACCTTGACCAGGTAGGTTTTGATGCCTATGCCGGCGCCCCGGCGGCGCGAAATGTAAGCGGCAGCATCAGCGGTGACCTCGGCAAGGGTGAGCTGCGCATGGACAGCAAGGACTTTGTCCTGCACCTGGACCCCATTTTCGCCAAGCCATGGCAGTACATCCAGGCCAACGCCACGTTGACCTGGAAACTCGATAAAGAAGGCTTCACCCTGATCGCGCCCTACCTCAAGGTGCTTGGCGAAGAGGGCAAGATTGCCGGCGATTTTCTGATTCGCCTGTATTTTGATCCCGCCAAGGAAGATTACATGGACCTGCGGGTGGGTATGGTGGAAGGCGATGGGCGCTACACCGCCAAGTACCTGCCGACCATCCTCAGCCCCGCACTCGACGAATGGTTGCGTACGGCCATTCTCAAAGGCGCGGTGGATGAAGGTTTCTTCCAGTATCAGGGGTCGCTGAACCATGGCGTCGCTGATACCGCCCGCAGCATCAGCCTGTTCTTCAAGGTGCACGATGCCGAGCTGGCGTTCCAGCCAGGCTGGCCGCATGTCAGCAAAGTCACGGGTGATGTGTTTGTCGAAGACAGTGGTGTGCGGATTCTGGCCAGCAAGGGCCAGTTGCTCGACACTCAGGTCAAGGACATCTACGTCAATATTCCCCATGTGCCGGATGGAAAAAGTGTCCACCTGTTTCTTGACGGCGAGTTTGCCGGTGGTTTGGGCGATGGGTTGAAGATTCTCCAGGAGGCGCCCATCGGCACGGCTGAAACCTTCGCCAAATGGGAAGGTGAGGGTGAGCTGCAAGGCAAACTGAAACTGGATATCCCGCTGGCCCAAGGCGAGAAGCCGAAAATACTGGTCGACTTCAAGACGGCCAGGGCGCGCCTGAAACTTCCCGAGCCACCGCTGGAGCTGACTCAGCTCAAGGGCGATTTCCGCTTCGACAGCACCAAGGGGCTGAGCGGGCAGAACATCAGCGCCCGCGCCTTTGATAAACCGGTCACCGCGCAGATTTTCGCTGATGGCAACGCCAGCAATCTCAAGACTCGCGTTACGGCTTCCGGTCATGTCGAAGTCAAAAAACTCACTCAGTGGTTGAACGTGACTCAGCCGTTGCCGGTGTCCGGGGTGATCCCGTATCAATTGCAACTGACCCTGGATGGCGCCGACAGCCAGTTGATGGTCAATTCAAACCTCAGAGGCGTGACGGTTGATCTGCCGGCTCCGTTCGGCATGGCGGCCGATGCGGGGCGCGACACGACATTTCGCATGACCTTGCAAGGTGCGGAGCGTCGTTATTGGGTCAATTATGGTGAGTTGGCAAACTTCACGTTTGCAGCCCCGAACGGCAATTTTGCCGAAGGTCGTGGTGAGCTGTTCCTCGGTGGTGGCAATGCCGTGTTGCCCGGTACCAAAGGCCTGCGCGTGCGTGGCGTACTGTCGGAACTGGATGTCGGCCCCTGGAAGGATTTGGTGGACAAGTACGCTGGCCAGGATCCGGGTGGTAATGCCAAGCAGTTCTTCAGCGGTGCAGACTTCCAGATTGGCAAGCTCAGTGCACTGGGCAGTACCCTCGACAAGGCATCGGTGCAGATAAACCGAAAGCCCGCCGCCTGGGCTTTGCAACTCGACAGCCAGCAGGTCAAAGGCACGGTCGGTGTGCCTGACGCGAAAGGCGCGCCGATCACGGTCAATCTGCAATACGTGCGGCTACCCGCGCCGGATCCCAAGGCACTGACCGACGATAATGCGCCCGACCCTCTGGCCACGGTTGACCCGACAAAAATTCCGGCACTGGACATCACCATCAATCAGCTGTTCCTGGGTCAGGATCTGGTGGGTGGCTGGTCGCTGAAAGTCCGTCCGACGCCGCGGGGCATTGCATTCAATAACCTGGACATGGGGCTCAAAGGCATTCTGTTGCAGGGCAGTGGCGGTTGGGAAGGTGCGCCAGGGAGCTCCAGCAGTTGGTACAAGGGGCGAATCAGCGGCAAGAATCTAGCCGATGTGCTCAAGGGCTGGGGGTTTGCACCGAGTGTCACCAGCGAAGAGTTCCATATGGATGTTGACGGTCGCTGGCCCGGTTCGCCGGCGTGGCTGGCCAGCAAACGGTTCTCCGGCACCCTTGATGCTTCCCTTACCAAGGGCCAGTTTGTTGAAGTCGACGGCAGTGCCCAGGCGCTGAGAGTCTTCGGCTTGCTTAACTTCAATTCCATCGGTCGCCGTTTGCGCCTGGACTTTTCCGACCTGTTCGGCAAAGGGTTGAGTTATGACCGGGTCAAAGGTTTGCTGGTCGGTACCAATGGCGTCTACGTCACCCGTGAACCGATCCGGATGACCGGTCCGTCCAGCAATGTTGAACTCGATGGCACGCTCAATCTGGTGGGTGATCAGATCGACGCCAAATTGCTGGTGACGTTACCGGTTACCAACAATTTGCCGATTGCCGCGTTGATCGTTGGCGCGCCGGCCGTTGGCGGCGCGCTGTTCCTGATCGACAAACTGATTGGTGATCGCATGGCGCGGTTTGCCAGTGTGAAATACACCGTCAAAGGCCCGTGGAAAGAGCCGAAAATCACCTTCGACAAACCTTTTGAGTCGCTTTTCGAAAAGGCACTCGCCAAGGCGATGGAGTAGCATGGCCGAACACATTTCAATCAGCGACGCAGATCCTGTAGCAGCTGGCGAAGCCTGCGTCCGGCTGCGCAGCAGTCGTGAACCCGGTCAACATGGTCTTGCAGGTAAACCGTGCAATCCGGTGTTACGACTGCTGCGCAGCCGGACGCAGGCTTCGCCAGCCGCTACAGGTTGGCGGACACTTCTCAAGTCAGGAAAGGCCATGTCTGTAGCGGTGATTCAAATGGTCAGCCAGAGCGATGTGCTGGCCAATCTGGCCCAGGCTCGCCGCCTGCTTGAGCAAGCGGCGGCCGGTGGCGCGCAACTGGCCGTGCTGCCGGAAAACTTCGCCGCGATGGGCCGTCGCGACATCGCCGATATCGGCCGCGCCGAGGCGTTGGGCGACGGGCCGATCCTGCCATGGTTGAAACAGACCGCCCTCGACCTCAAGTTATGGATAGTCGCCGGCACATTGCCGTTGCCGCCGGTGGATCAACCGACGGCGAAGGTGCATGCCTGTTCGCTGTTGGTGAATGACCATGGCGAAACAGTGGCGCGCTACGACAAGCTGCACTTGTTTGATGTGGACGTTGCGGACAATCGCGGACGTTATCGCGAGTCCGATGACTATGCTTATGGCAGTGGGGTGGTCGTGGCGGATACGCCGGTCGGTCGAGTCGGCCTGACGGTGTGTTACGACCTGCGCTTCCCGGAGTTGTACAGCGAATTACGGGCTGCCGGGGCGGAATTGATTACCGCGCCGTCGGCGTTTACGGCGGTGACCGGCGCGGCGCATTGGGATGTGCTGATTCGCGCCCGGGCCATCGAGACTCAATGTTATGTGCTGGCGGCCGCGCAGGGTGGGACTCATCCGGGGCCGCGAGAAACCTGGGGGCATGCCGCCATCGTCGACCCTTGGGGCCGGATACTGGCGCAACAGGATCAAGGCGAGGCCGTGCTGCTGGCCGAACGCGATAGCAGCGAACAGGCGTCCATCCGGGCGCGGATGCCGGTGTCCAGTCACCGGCGCTTTTCTCGCAGGGCGCTCAGCGTCCTGCCTCAGAACGATGAATTTAAGGCGTAAAGCATATGAGCGAGTTGTTGTCCTCAGTCAGTGAACACCTCCTGGCGCCCGGTGGCGTAACGATCGAGAGCCTGCAAGGCGTGCTCGGCGACCTGGCTGGCCCGGGTATCGATGCTGCCGACCTGTATTTTCAGGGGCAGATTTCCGAGTCCTGGGCGCTGGAAGACGGGATCGTCAAGGAAGGCAGCTTCAACCTCGACCAGGGCGTCGGCGTACGCGCGCAATCGGGTGAAAAGACCGGTTTTGCCTACAGCAATGCCATCACCCTGGAAGCCCTCGGTGCCGCGGCCCGTGCTGCGCGCTCAATCTCCCGCGCCGGGCAGAACGGCACGGTGCAGGCTTTCACGACCCAGGACGTCGCCCAGTTGTATGGGCCGGACAACCCGCTGGAAGTGATCAGCCGCGCCGAAAAAGTCGAACTCCTTAAACGCATCGATGCGGCTACTCGTGCTCTCGATCCGCGTATCCAGCAAGTCACTGTGAGCATGGCCGGTGTCTGGGAGCGGATTCTGGTGGCCTCTACTGACGGCGGCCTGGCAGCGGATGTACGGCCATTGGTGCGCTTCAATGTCAGTGTGATCGTCGAACAGAACGGTCGCCGCGAGCGTGGCGGTCATGGTGGCGGTGGTCGTACCGATTACCGTTATTTCCTCAGCGATGACCGCGCCATGGGTTACGCCCGTGAAGCATTGCGTCAGGCACTGGTCAACCTTGAAGCCATTCCGGCGCCGGCCGGTACGTTGCCGGTGGTGCTGGGTTCCGGCTGGTCTGGCGTGCTGCTGCACGAAGCGGTCGGCCATGGTCTGGAAGGTGACTTCAACCGCAAGGGCAGCTCTGCCTACAGCGGGCGCATGGGCGAAATGGTTGCGTCCAAACTGTGCACCATCGTCGATGACGGTACGTTGGCGGGCCGTCGAGGTTCCCTGAACGTCGACGACGAAGGCACCCCGACCGAGTGCACCACGCTGATCGAAAACGGCGTACTCAAAGGCTATATGCAGGACAAGCTCAATGCGCGTCTGATGGGCGTGGCTCGTACCGGCAACGGTCGTCGCGAATCTTATGCGCACCTGCCGATGCCGCGCATGACCAACACCTACATGCTGGCGGGCGAAAGCGATCCAGCAGAAATCATCGCCTCGGTGAAGCGCGGCATCTACTGCGCCAATCTCGGCGGCGGACAGGTGGACATCACCAGCGGCAAATTCGTGTTCTCGACCAGCGAGGCGTACCTGATCGAAGACGGCAAGATTACTGCCCCGGTCAAAGGCGCGACGTTGATCGGCAACGGGCCGGAAGCCATGAGCAAGGTGTCGATGGTCGGTAACGATCTGGCGCTGGACAGCGGCGTGGGCACGTGTGGCAAGGATGGGCAGTCGGTGCCGGTGGGTGTCGGCCAGCCAACGCTGAAAATCGATGCGATCACTGTGGGTGGCACAGGCGCATAAGTGGCTTTTGAGAAAAGAGAAGCTTCGGGTGAGCCGCTTGGCGACTCACCCGAGAAGGGACTTAACGCAGGCCGCGTTGAGTCTCGTCCAGCTCACGGATGTACTTGAAGATTTTACGGCTCGATGCCGGTGGCTTGTTGGTCGCTAGTTCGTGCTGGGCCTGACGGATCAGGGAGCGCAATTGCTGACGATCAGCTTCCGGGTAGTCGAGCACGAACTTCTCCAGGACTGCATCGTCGCCCGCGATCAAGCGATCGCGCCAGCGTTCCAGGCCATGGAAACGTTCGTTGTACTGCCGAGTGGAGGCATCGAGTTGATCGAGCAAGGTCAGAATGGCGTCAGTGTCCTGATCGCGCATCAGTTTACCGATGAACATGAGGTGCCGTTTACGCGCGATATTCGCGGTGTGCTTGGGCGCATCGCCCAGAGCCCGGCGCAAAGCGTCGGTCAACGGCAGTTTTGCCAGCAAGTCAGGCTTGAGTGTTGTAAGGCGCTCGCCAAGGTCAACCAGAGCATGAAGCTCACGTTTAACCTGGGATTTGCTTTTTTCTCCCGTATCGAGGGAGTCGTCGTAAGAATCAACCATGGTGGCCGTCCGCAAAGAAACGCCGCCATGATAACCAGTCGGGGGCCGCTTGTCCGGCCCGGTCGCTCGAAGGCCATACCGAAAGCAGAATTTGAGTGGAGAACAGCATGAGTGCAGTTGAAAGCGTCGGCCCACAAGCGTTGCCGGCACTGCAAGAACAAGTCGAGCAGATCATTGCTGAAGCCAAGCGTCAGGGCGCCAGTGCCTGCGAAGTCGCCGTGTCCCTGGAACAGGGCCTGTCGACGTCGGTGCGCCAGCGCGAGGTCGAAACTGTCGAGTTCAACCGCGATCAGGGCTTTGGCATCACCTTGTATGTCGGTCAGCGCAAGGGCTCGGCCAGCACCTCGGCCAGCGGCCCTGACGCCATTCGGGAAACCGTCGCGGCGGCGCTCGCCATCGCCAAGCACACGTCCGAAGACGAAGCCTCGGGCCTGGCCGATGCTGCGTTGATGGCCCGCGACCTGCAGGATTTCGACCTGTTCCACCAATGGGACATCACTCCGGAACAAGCCATCGAGCAAGCGCTGGCTTGCGAAGCCGCAGCGTTTGCCACCGATAGCCGGATCAAGAATGCCGACGGCACCACGCTCAGCACCCATCAGGGCTGCCGCGTGTACGGCAACAGTCATGGGTTTATCGGCGGCTACGCGTCGACCCGACACAGCTTGAGTTGCGTGATGATTGCCGAGGCCGATGGCCAGATGCAGCGCGATTACTGGTACGACGTAAACCGCCAGGGCAACTTGCTGACCGATCCGGCGATCATCGGTCAGCGTGCCGCGCAGCGGGCGGCGAGCCGTCTGGGCGCGCGTCCCGTACCGACCTGCGAAGTGCCGGTGTTGTTTTCCGCTGAACTGGCCGGTGGTTTGTTCGGCAGCTTTCTCTCGGCCATTTCCGGCGGCAGTCTGTACCGCAAGTCGTCGTTCCTTGAAGGCACACTGGGGCAGAAGTTGT
Source organism: Pseudomonas sp. S2_F03 (assembly GCF_054668335.1). NCBI lineage: Bacteria > Pseudomonadati > Pseudomonadota > Gammaproteobacteria > Pseudomonadales > Pseudomonadaceae > Pseudomonas > Pseudomonas sp. S2_F03. The sequence goes on from NZ_CP162759.1 coordinate 4,006,089, forward strand.
TTCCGGAGTGGTTGACCATCGATGAGCGTCCGCATTTGATGCGCGCCATGGGCAGTTCCGCGTTCGATGGCGATGGCCTGGCGACTTACGCCAAGCCGTTCGTCGAAAAAGGTGAGTTGGTGTCCTACATCCTCGGCACGTACTCCGGGCGCAAGCTCGGGATGCCGAGTACTGCCAACGCCGGCGGTGTGCACAACTTGTTTGTCACCCATGGCGATGAAGATCAGGCCGCGTTGCTGCGTCGCATGGGCCGTGGCCTGCTGGTCACAGAGCTGATGGGGCAGGGCCTGAACATGGTCACCGGCGATTACTCCCGTGGCGCAGCGGGTTACTGGGTCGAGAACGGCGAAATCCAGTTTGCCGTGCAGGAAGTGACCATCGCCGGCAACATGCGTGACATGTTCAAGCAGATCGTTGCGGTCGGTAATGATCTGGAATTGCGCAGCAACATTCGCACAGGTTCGGTGCTGATCGAACGCATGACGGTCGCGGGTAGCTAACGCTTAACCGTTACGCAAAAAGGCGCGTTACCCGGGTGCGGGAAACGCGCCTTTTTTTGTGCCTCGATTTTATCGGGGTTGTTTTGGTTCTCATTATCATCTAATAATTAATCTCATTACCGAATGAGCCCGGATCATGAGTTCTGCCTTGCACGAGCAGCCTTACCTCGAAAGCTGGCGCTGGATGAGTCGCCAGATCCGTTGCGCCATGGACCCTGACGAACCACGCCTGATCGCCCATTACCTGGCTGAAGGCCGGTATTTGGCCTGTTGCACGGCAACGTCTCCCTGGACCATCGCCGAAACTTCCTTCCGTTTGTTACTCGACACTGCCGCCGATGTCGCGCTGCCCTGGCACTGGCGCACTTACTGCCTCGACCAGGCCTGGCGCCCGCTGCGTGAACTCGAACGCCTCTCTCTGTGCAAGTGCCGCCTCACGCGCTGGCAACGCTACACCTGGCAACTGGCGACCTGCGAGTTGCAGCCCTCGATTCCTCTCATAGAACTGGTGCAAGGATTTTCTGATGACCAAGACACGCATTGAACGCGACAGCATGGGCGAGCTTCAGGTCCCGGTGGATGCGCTCTATGGCGCGCAGACCCAACGGGCGGTGGATAACTTCCCGATCAGCGGCAAGCCGATGCCCGTGCAGTTCATCCGCGCGCTAATCCTGGCCAAAGCGGCCGCCGCCCGGGCCAACGTCGAGCTCAAGCAAATCAGCGAAGCTCAGGGTGCTGCCATTGTCGAGGCGGCATTGGGTCTGCTCACCGGCGATTTCATGCGGCACTTCCCGGTGGACATCTTCCAGACTGGCTCTGGCACCAGCTCGAACATGAATGCCAATGAAGTGATCGCCACCCTGGCCAGCCGCGTACTCGGTGAGCCGGTGAACCCCAACGATCATGTCAATTGCGGCCAAAGCAGCAACGACATTATCCCGACGACGATCCATGTCAGCGCGGCGCTGGCGTTGCATGAACAGCTGCTGCCGGCGCTGCTGCGCCTGGTGCAGGTGATCGAGCACAAGGCTGAGACCGTTCACCATCACGTCAAGACCGGTCGCACCCATTTGATGGACGCGATGCCGGTGCGCATGAGCCAGGTGCTCAACGGATGGGCGCAGCAACTCAAAGCCAACATCGGCCATCTGCAAAACCTGCTGCCAAGCCTGCAATCCCTGGCGCAGGGCGGCACCGCGGTGGGCACCGGCATCAACGCGCATCCCGAGTTCGCCGCGCGTTTCAGTCAACAACTGAGCGAGCTGACCCACGTCCCATTCAAGCCCGGTACCGATCTGTTTGCGCTGATCGGCTCCCAGGACACGGCCGTTGCGGTCTCCGGGCAGCTCAAGGCGACGGCGGTGTCCTTGATGAAAATTGCCAACGACCTGCGCTGGATGAATTCCGGTCCGCTGGCCGGTCTGGGGGAGATCGAACTCGAAGCCTTGCAGCCGGGCTCGTCGATCATGCCCGGCAAGGTCAACCCGGTGATCCCGGAAGCCACCGCGATGGTCGCCGCTCAGGTGATCGGCAACGACACCGTGATCACCATCGCCGGTCAGTCAGGCAATTTCGAACTGAACGTGATGCTGCCAATCATCGCCCAGAACCTGCTCAGCAGCATTGAATTGCTGGCCAACGCCAGCCATCTGCTGGGTGAAAAAGCGATCTCCAGCTTCAAGGTCAACGAAGCCAGACTCAAGGAAGCGCTGTCGCGCAATCCGATACTGGTCACCGCACTCAACCCGATCATTGGTTACCAAAAAGCCGCCGAGATTGCCAAGAAGGCTTATCAGCAAGGTCGGCCGGTTATCGACGTGGCACTGGAACACACCGACATGACCCGCAACCAGCTTGAGGTTTTGCTGGCCCCGGAAAAACTAACCGCAGGCGGCGTGTAATCACTGCCACCGCTTTGGAGGCTCACCATGGAGCACTGGAAACGCACGATCGAAAGGGCTAATCACTGTTTCATGCTGGGCGAACTGGTCGATGCCCGCGAGGCTTACTTGCAGGCACTGGCCCTGGCTCAAGTGTTGTTTGAGCGTTGGGCGGATGCCGACGAAGCGGTGGCGGCTTGCGTGATTTCCCACCACAACCTGGCGGACCTGCATCTGCGGCTGAACCAGCCGGAGGAGAGCGCCGAGTATTTGTGTGCGATCCACCAACGGTTGTTGCAGACCCTGCAGGATCCGCGTCTGGCACCGGCCCTGCGCGATGCCGCACTGCGCCAAAGCAGCAAAACCTATGTCGAACTGCTGAATTTCATCAGCGAGCACGGCGAGTATCCGCGCACCCATCGTTTGCTGCACAGCCCGGCGGTCGCGCCTGCGCCTTTACATCATGGAGTCCATTGAAATGGCTTTTACCTTGCCTGCCTTGCCATACGCCTATGACGCCTTGGAACCGCACATCGATGCGCAGACCATGGAAATCCATTACACCAAGCACCACCAGGCCTACATCAACAACCTCAACGCCGCGGTTGAGGGCACGGAGTTCGCCGAGTGGTCAGTTGAAAAGCTGGTCGCCAGCGTCCGGCAACTGCCGGAAACACTGCGCGCCGCTGTCATCAATCAGGGCGGTGGCCACGCGAACCATTCGCTGTTCTGGGAAGTGATGGCACCTCACGGCGGCGGCAATCCCGAAGGTGCACTGGCCAAGGCGATCGATGAGCATCTGGGTGGTCTGGACAGTTTCAAAGAGGCGTTCACCAAAGCGGCGCTGACCCGTTTCGGCAGTGGTTGGGCCTGGCTGAGTGTCACGCCACAAAAAACGCTGGTGGTGGAAAGCAGCGGTAACCAGGACAGTCCGCTGATGAACGGCAATACGCCGATTCTTGGTCTGGATGTGTGGGAACACGCCTATTACCTGCGCTATCAGAACCGCCGTCCGGAATACATCAATGCGTTCTACAACGTCATCAATTGGCCCGAAGTCGCTGCGCGCTATCAAGCCGTGCTGGTTTAAGTCCTCTATAAAAACAATCCAAGGCTGACTATGGGCACTGAAACACTGGCGATCGGAAGTGGGCGGATGTTTCGTTACGCTGTGGGATCGCTATTACTGATGGCAGGCATGGCCTTGCTGGTGGCTCAAGGGCTCGCCTGGCTGGACCTTGAGCCGAGACTGTCGCGTGCGTTGCAGGGCGGTGCGATCTGCGCGCTCGGCACCGCGCTCGGTGCGGTGCCGGTGCTGGTCATTCGGCGCATGCCCCAGGCGCTCAGTGACACATTGCTGGGGTTCGGTGCCGGCGTGATGCTGGCGGCGACGGCGTTTTCGCTGATCGTGCCGGGCATTTCCGCCGCTGAAGGCCTCGGCCTGACGCCGTGGTCAGCCAGTGGACTGATCTGTTTCGGCATCATGCTCGGGGCGTTTGGTCTGTATTTGGTTGATCGCAAGGTGTCGAGCGCTTCACCGGAAATGCTCATCGGCACGCTTGAACATCCGGTGATTCCTCCACGCATCTGGCTGTTCGTGTTCGCCATCATTGCCCATAACATCCCTGAAGGCATGGCCGTCGGCGTTTCTGCCGGCGGCGGCATGCCGGACGCGGACAGCCTGGCCATGGGCATCGCGCTGCAGGATGTGCCGGAAGGGCTGGTGATTGCGTTGGTGCTGGCTGGGGCAGGGATGTTTAGGATCAAGGCATTTCTGATTGGTGCGGGATCAGGCCTGGTCGAGCCGGTATTCGCGCTGTTGTGCGCGTGGCTGGTAAGCCTTGCCGAACTGTTGTTGCCGTTGGGATTGGCGTTGGCGGCGGGGGCGATGCTGTTGGTGGTGACCCACGAAGTGATCCCGGAGTCGCGACGCAATGGTCATGACAAACTCGCGAGTCTTGGCTTGTTGATCGGATTTTGTTTGATGATGGTGATGGATACGGCGCTGGCGTAACGCTGAGCTGTAGCAGCAGGTTTCGCCAGCTGCTACAGGGCGAGGTGTTACTCGCCTTCGTCGAAGAAGTTATTGATCAATGCCACGAGCGCATCCAGTGCTTCCTGCGCTTGCTCACCTTCGGTACTCAGGTGGATTGTGGTGCCCTTGCCGGCGGCGAGCATCATCATCGCCATGATGCTTTTACCGTCGACCGTGGATTCTGGGGCACGTCCTACCCTGATCGTGCAGTCCTTGAACTGACCCGCCACTCCAACGAATTTTGCAGAAGCGCGGGCATGCAGGCCCAGCTTGTTGATGATTTCAATTTCCAGAGCAGGCATCGCGATGTGGATCCTTTAGCTGAGGTCGCGGTGGCGGACCTGGACGTTCTTCAGGGATTGTTGCAGGACCTGGCCCAGACGTTCGGTCAGGTAGACGGAGCGATGATGCCCGCCGGTGCAGCCAATGGCGATGGTGACATAAGCCCGGTTACTGGCGGCAAAGCGCGGCAACCACTTGAGCAAGTAGGTGGAAATGTCCTGGAACATCTCTTCGACGTCCGGTTGAGCCGCCAGGTACTCGGCCACCGGTTGATCAAGCCCGGACTGCGCTCGCAGTTCCGGCTTCCAGTAAGGGTTGGGCAGGCAGCGCACATCGAACACCAGGTCCGCGTCCACCGGCATGCCGCGCTTGAATCCGAAGGACTCGACCAGGAATGCAGTGCCGGCTTCCGGCTGGTTCAGCAGGCGCAGCTTGATGGTGTCGCGTAGCTGATACAGGTTCAGGTTGGTGGTGTTGATTTTGAGATCAGCGAGGTCGGCAATGGGGCCAAGCAGATTGCTTTCGTCCTCGATCGCCTCAGCCAACGAGCGATTGGCGGTACTCAGCGGGTGACGACGGCGGGTCTCGGAAAACCGCTTGAGCAAGGTTTCTACGTCGGCGTCCAGGTACAGCACATCGCATTTGATGTGCCGGCTACGGACTTCCTCGAGTAACTCGGGAAACCGCGAAAGATGGCTCGGCAGATTGCGCGCATCGATAGATACGGCGACCAGTGGTTGCGACAATTCGGTATGAATCAACGCACGCTCGGCCAGTTCCGGCAACAGTCCGGCGGGCAGGTTGTCGATGCAGTAGTAGCCGTTATCCTCGAGAACATCGAGTACGGTGCTTTTACCCGAGCCGGAGCGGCCGCTGACGATGATCAAGCGCATGATTACTGACCGTTTTGCTCTTCCAGAACAACCTTATACAAGGCTTCGTTACTCGGAGCACTACGCAGTTTTTCCCGCACTTCCTTGCGATCAAGCATGCTGGCTATTTGACGAAGCAATTCAAGGTGCGCATCGGTGGCGGCTTCCGGGACCAGCAGTACGAACAGCAGGTCAACCGGGGCCCCGTCGATGGCATCGAAGTCGATGGGCGCGTCAAGGTGCATCAAGGCGCTGATGGGCGAGATGCAGCCCTTCAGACGGCAATGGGGGATGGCGATGCCGTTACCAAAACCGGTCGAGCCGAGTTTTTCACGGGCGATCAATGCTTCGAAGACATCTTGCATCTCCAGATCCGGCACTTCCCGGGCGATCAGGTTGGCAATTTGCTCGAGGGCTTTCTTTTTACTGCCGCCCGGCACGTTCACGAGGGAACGGCCGGGGGTCAGGATGTTTTCAAGTCGGATCATGGGTTGGGAGTGTTAACGACCGGTTGCACCCTGGAGGAGGCTCTGGGTCTTTTCCTTATGCTTTTTGAGTTGTTTATCCAGCTTGTCGGTCAGTGAATCGATCGCTGCGTACATGTCGGTATGTTCCGCGTTGGCGACCACTTCATTGCCGGGAATATGCAGGGTGGCTTCGATTTTCTGCTTCAGCTTCTCGACGGTCATCGTGACCTGCACGTTGGTGATCTTGTCGAAATGCCGCTCTAATCGTTCGAGTTTTTCGCCGATGTAGGTGCGCAGGGGTTCGGTCACTTCCAGTTGGTGTCCACTGATGTTGACTTGCATACAGCTTCTCCTTCGTTGCCAGTGCATAAAGCGGCAGGCAGAAATGCCTGCCACTGGAACGCTGTGGCGTGGCCCTACATCAACCGCTTACGTTCGCTCGAAGGCGCGATCCCCAGGGATTCGCGATACTTGGCGACGGTGCGGCGAGCCACCTGAATGCCTTGTGCCTCCAGTAAACCAGCGATCTTGCTGTCACTCAACGGCTTTTTCTGATTTTCCGCGGCAACCAGTTTTTTGATGATCGCGCGGATCGCTGTGGACGAGCATTCACCGCCTTCGGAGGTACTTACGTGGCTGGAGAAAAAGTATTTCAACTCATAAATGCCCCGAGGGGTATGCATGAATTTTTGCGTGGTCACCCGTGAAATCGTCGATTCGTGCATGCCCACCGCTTCGGCAATGTCATGCAGGACCAAAGGCTTCATGGCTTCGTCGCCGTATTCCAGGAAACCGCGCTGATGCTCGACGATCTGGGTGGCAACTTTCATCAGGGTTTCATTGCGGCTTTGCAGGCTCTTGATGAACCAGCGGGCCTCTTGCAGCTGATTGCGCATGAAGGTGTTGTCAGCGCTGGTGTCGGCACGGCGGACAAACCCGGCGTATTGCGCGTTGACCCGCAACCTTGGCACCGATTCCTGGTTGAGCTCTACCAGCCAGCGCTCGTTATCCTTGCGCACGATAACGTCAGGCACGACGTATTCGGCTTCACTGGATTCGATCTGCGAGCCGGGACGCGGGTTGAGGCTCTGGACCAGTTCGATGATCTGGCGCAGTTCGTCTTCCTTGAGCTTCATGCGGCGCATCAACTGGCTGTAGTCGCGGCTGCCCAGCAGATCGATGTAGTCAGTGACCAGACGCTTGGCTTCGGCCAGCCAAGGCGTCTTGGCTGGTAGCTGGCGTAGTTGCAGCAGCAGGCATTCGCCCAGGTTGCGAGCGCCGATGCCGGCAGGCTCGAATTGCTGGATGCGGTGCAGGACGGCTTCGATTTCGTCCAGTTCGATGTCCAGTTCCGGATCGAAGGCTTCGAGGATTTCCTCGAGGGTTTCATCCAGATAGCCCTGATTGTTGATGCAGTCGATCAGGGTCACGGCGATCAGGCGATCGGTGTCGGACATCGGTGCCAGGTTCAGTTGCCACAACAGGTGGCTTTGCAGGCTCTCGCCGGCCGATGTGCGAGTGGTGAAATCCCATTCGTCGTCATCGTTGCTCGGCAAGCTGCTGGCGCTGGTCTGGTAAACGTCTTCCCATGCGGTATCGACCGGCAGTTCATTGGGAATGCGTTCGTTCCAGTCACCTTCCTCGAGGTTGTCCACCGTGGGGGCGGTTTCCTGATAGGAGGGTTCCTGAATGTCGGCGTTGGGTGGCTGCTCGGCTTTGTCGGCCAAGGGATCGGCGTTGTCGAAGTCGTCGCCTTCTTCCTGGCGTTCGAGCATCGGATTGGACTCCAAAGCCTCCTGGATTTCCTGTTGCAGGTCCAGGGTCGACAATTGGAGCAGGCGGATGGCCTGTTGCAGCTGCGGTGTCATCGTCAGCTGCTGGCCCATTCTCAAGACTAGCGATGGTTTCATGGCAGGGGCTTAACACCTTATTCGCCGGCGCACATGCGCCATCCACTACAGGGCGCCGGAGCGCCAAACATAAGCAAATTATATGCCTGAAACTGAAGTGTTTGCCTAGAGCGCCGTAACAATAAAAAACACACTGCTGTGTTAATTGCGCCAGGAGCTCAGTCGACTAGCCAGACACCTCGATGCTTACAGGCGGAACTCATGGCCCAGATAGACTTCTTTCACCAGGTCGTTTGCAAGGATAGTGGCAGAGTCGCCCTCGGCGATCAGTTGGCCATCGTTGACGATGTACGCGGTTTCGCAGATATCCAGGGTTTCACGGACGTTGTGGTCCGTGATCAGCACGCCAATGCCCTTGGCCTTGAGGTGGTAGATAATCTGTTTGATGTCGCCGACCGAAATCGGGTCCACGCCGGCGAAGGGTTCGTCGAGCAGGATGAATTTCGGGTTAGTCGCCAGTGCCCGGGCAATTTCCACACGGCGGCGTTCGCCACCCGACAGGCTCATGCCAAGGTTGTCGCGGATGTGGCTGATATGGAATTCCTGCAGCAGGCTTTCCAGCTCTTTGCGACGTCCGGCCTTGTCGAGTTCCTTGCGGGTCTCGAGGATCGCCATGATGTTGTCGGCCACCGAGAGTTTGCGGAAGATCGACGCTTCTTGCGGCAGATAGCCGATACCGGCTTTCGCACGACCGTGCATGGGCTGGTGGCTGACGTCCAGGTCGTCGATCAGTACGCGCCCTTGATCGGCCTGTACAAGGCCGACAATCATGTAGAAGCAGGTGGTCTTGCCGGCGCCGTTAGGGCCCAGCAGGCCGACGATTTGACCGCTGTCGATCGACAGGCTGACATCGCGCACGACCTGGCGGCTCTTGTAGCTCTTGGCCAGATGCTGAGCTTTCAGAGTTGCCATTACTGGGCCTTTTGCTCGTCGGTTTTCTTCTTCGGCTGGATCACCATGTCGATACGCGGGCGCGCCTCAGTGACCTTGCTGCCCGTGGCGCGACCAGCGCTCGCAAGCTTTTTGGCCGTGTCGTAGACGATCTTCTCGCCTTGGGTGACGTTGTTGTCCTTGTCGACAACTTTTGCCTTGTCGATCAGCACGACACGGTTTTGCGAGGCGTGGTACTGGATGGTGACGCCCCAGCCCTGAACAGGCTTGGTGTCGCCCTGGGTTTGCAGTTGTTCGAAGTAAGCGAGGTTGCCCACCGAAGTCACCACGTCGATGTCGCCAGTCGGAGTGCGGGTCATGGTCACTTTGTTGCCGGTGACCTTCATCGTGCCCTGGGTGATGATTACGTCGCCCGTATAGGTGGCGATACCGTTCTTGTCGTCCAGTTGGGCGTCGTCGGCCTGTATGCGGATAGGCTGGGATTGGTCGGTCGGCAGAGCCCAGGCGCTCACGCTTCCCAGTGCTGCGCCCAGACTGAGCAAAATAGGGAGAGTTTTAACGAGCCTCATACTGTCCTCTTACGTTCGATAGCAGGTGTATCCTGCTTTCTTTCAAGTACGCTTTCATTCCGTTGCCTGTCGATACACCGCCAGCGCCGTCGATTCTAACGGGTTGGTCGGTCTGCGCATATTGTTGCTGCGGGAACACAGTCATACGGGTGGTGGTAATCAGGGTCCTGCGGTTTTTTTCGTCGAAACGGGTGATGCGTACCGAATCGATCAGCTCGACCTGAGTGCCGTCAGGGTTGACCTCCCCGTGATCGCTCTGGACGTGCCAGGGAAACTGGGTGCCGCGGAACATGTTCAGGTCGGGATTGGTCAGTAGCGTGACTTCGGACGCTTTCAGGTGTTCGACCTTGTCCGACGTCATTTCGTATTGCAATTTGCCGTCCGGCAGGAACTGCACGCTATGGGCGTTGAGCGCGTAATAGTCGATCGCGCTTTCATCGACCTTGACCACAGGTTTGTCGAGGAAGCGTTCCGGGCTGATGTTCCAGTAGCCGACTGCGGCGAACAGCGCCGCAATGCAACCGAACAACAGAATGTTGCGAAACTTTTTGCTTAGCATAATGGGCTCACAGGTACGCAGCGTTGGCCGCATCAAGGCGGCCCTGGGCACGCAGGATCAATTCGCAGAATTCGCGAGCGGCACCCTCGCCACCACGGGCCTGGGTGATGCCGTGGGCGTGTTCTCGCACGAAGCTGGCTGCGTTGGCGACCGCCATGCCCAGGCCGACGCGGCGAATCACCGGTAGGTCTGGAAGGTCGTCGCCGAGGTAGGCCACTTGTTCATAGCTTAGATTGAGTTGGGCAAGCAGTTCGTCGAGTACCACCAGTTTGTCTTCACGACCCTGGTACAGGTGGGGAATGCCAAGATTCTTTGCGCGCCGCTCAACGACCGGGGTCTTGCGACCGCTAATGATAGCGGTCTGCACGCCGGCTGCCATCAACATCTTGATGCCTTGGCCGTCCAGTGTGTTGAACGTCTTGAATTCACTGCCGTCTTCAAGGAAATACAGGCGCCCGTCGGTCAGCACGCCATCGACGTCGAACACTGCCAGCTTGATCTGTTTGCCGCGTTGAAGCAGGTCCGAGCTCATTACATTACTCCCGCACGCAGCAAGTCGTGCATGTTCAAGGCGCCGACCGGACGGTCTTCGCTGTCGACCACGACCAGCGCGTTGATTTTGTGGTCTTCCATGATTTTCAGGGCTTCGGCGGCGAGCATCTCTGCGCGGGCAGTCTTGCCGTGGGCGGTCATGACCTGATCGATGGTAGCGCTATGGATATCGATGCTGCGGTCCAGCGTGCGGCGCAAGTCACCGTCGGTGAAGATCCCGGCCAGCTTGCCGTCCGCTTCCAGAATCACGGTCATGCCCAGGCCTTTGCGGGTCATTTCCATCAAGGCGTCCTTGAGCAAGGTGCCGCGTTGAACCTGTGGCAGCTCTTGTCCGGCGTGCATGACATTTTCCACTTTCAGCAGCAAACGTCGACCCAGCGCGCCACCCGGGTGGGAAAAGGCGAAGTCTTCAGCGGTAAAGCCGCGAGCTTCCAGCAATGCAACGGCCAGGGCATCGCCCATGACCAGCGCGGCGGTGGTGGAGGAGGTCGGTGCCAGGTTCAGCGGGCAGGCCTCGTGTTCGACGTGAACATTGAGGTTGACCTCGGCAGCCTTGGCCAGCGGTGAGTCCGGGTTGCCGGTCACGCTGATCAATTGGATGCCCAGACGCTTGATCAGGGGCAGCAGGGTGACGATTTCGTTGGTGGAGCCGGAGTTCGACAGGGCCAGGATGATGTCGTCACGCGTGATCATGCCCATGTCGCCATGGCTGGCTTCGGCCGGATGCACGAAAAAAGCCGTGGTGCCGGTGCTGGCCAGGGTGGCGGCGATCTTGTTGCCGATATGCCCTGATTTGCCCATGCCGACCACTACCACGCGGCCTTTGCTGGCCAGAATCATCTCGCAAGCGCGTACGAAATCAGCGTCGATATGGGGCAGCAAGCCTTCTACGGCTTCCAGTTCGAGGCGGATGGTGCGTTGTGCTGATTGAATCAGGTCGCTGGATTGGCTCATGTCAGAAATCGTATAGCCTGATGAAAAGGCGGCGATTATAGCGGTAATGATCAAAACCCTCACGCAAGTTCGTCACGCTTTGTCATTCCCGCTTGCCGAATACCCTCTAAACGAGGCTTTTTGCCACAAGATGGTCTGGCTTGGGCCTTTGGCGCTTGGCCTTTGCAGTGATATAGTTCGCCGCCAGTTCGGCCTGCCCGGGGAGGTATGTGCTTTCGTCAGAGAGCCAGGCGTCCGAGTGAGAGGCTGCATCGCAAGGAGTTTAGATGAGTGCCGATAACGCCTACGCGGTCGAGCTGAAGGGACTGACCTTCAAGCGCGGAACGCGCAGCATTTTCAATAACGTCGATATCCGTATCCCGCGCGGCAAGGTCACCGGCATCATGGGGCCTTCCGGGTGTGGCAAAACCACGCTGTTGCGGCTGATGGGCGCACAGTTGCGACCCACCAAAGGTGAAGTCTGGGTTAACGGCCAGAACCTGCCGAAGTTGTCGCGCAGCGATCTGTTCGATGCACGCAAGCACATGGGGGTGCTGTTCCAGAGCGGCGCCCTGTTTACCGATCTCGATGTGTTCGAGAACGTCGCCTTTCCACTGCGCGTTCATACCCAGCTGCCCGAAGAAATGATCCGCGACATCGTCCTGCTTAAATTGCAGGCCGTGGGCTTGCGTGGCGCCATCGACTTGATGCCAGACGAATTGTCCGGCGGCATGAAACGTCGTGTCGCGCTCGCCCGTGCGATTGCTCTCGATCCGCAGATTCTCATGTATGACGAGCCATTTGTCGGCCAGGATCCCATTGCCATGGGGGTGCTGGTGCGCCTGATCCGCCTGCTTAACGATGCCCTGGGCATCACCAGTATCGTGGTGTCCCACGATCTGGCCGAGACAGCGAGCATCGCCGACTATATCTATGTCGTCGGCGAAGGTCAGGTATTGGGGCAGGGGACTCCCGAGGAACTGATGAACTCCCAGGAACCACGGATCCGCCAATTCATGACCGGTGAACCTGACGGCCCTGTTGCATACCACTTTCCAGCGACGGACTACCGCGCAGATCTTCTGGGGAAGCGTTGATGCGCAAGATTTCATTAATAGAACGCGTGCGCCGGTTCGGCCACTCTGCCATCGACGCACTGGCGGTGTTCGGACGTTCGACGATTTTCCTGTTTCATGCCTTGCTCGGTCGCGGTGGCATCGGCGGCGGTTTTGGCCTGCTGATCAAGCAGTTGCATTCCGTTGGCGTGATGTCCCTGGTGATCATTGTGGTCTCCGGGGTGTTCATCGGGATGGTGCTCGCGCTGCAGGGCTTCAATATCCTGTCCAGCTACGGCTCGGAACAGGCGGTGGGGCAGATGGTCGCGCTGACGCTGTTGCGTGAGTTGGGACCGGTCGTGACGGCCTTGTTGTTCGCCGGGCGTGCCGGTTCGGCGCTAACGGCCGAAATCGGCAACATGAAGTCCACCGAGCAGCTGTCCAGTCTGGAAATGATTGGTGTCGACCCGCTCAAATACATCGTTGCCCCGCGCCTGTGGGCCGGCTTCATTTCCCTGCCGGTGCTGGCGATGATTTTCAGCGTGGTGGGTATCTGGGGTGGTTCGTGGGTGGCCGTCGACTGGCTGGGCGTCTATGAAGGTTCCTACTGGTCGAACATGCAAAACAGCGTGACGTTCACTGACGATGTGCTCAATGGCATCATCAAAAGCGTCGTCTTCGCGTTCGTCGTGACCTGGATCGCCGTATTCCAAGGCTATGACTGTGAGCCCACTTCCGAGGGGATCAGTCGTGCCACTACCAAGACCGTGGTGTATGCCTCTTTGGCAGTGCTCGGCCTGGACTTTATTCTGACCGCCTTGATGTTTGGAGATTTCTGATGCAAAACCGCACCCTGGAAATCGGTGTCGGCCTTTTCTTGCTGGCTGGCATCCTGGCTTTGCTGTTGCTGGCTTTGCGGGTCAGTGGCCTGTCCCCGAGCCCGAGCACCGACACGTATAAACTTTATGCATACTTCGACAATATCGCCGGTTTGACGGTCAGAGCTAAAGTGACCATGGCCGGTGTGACCATCGGCAAGGTCACGGCGATCGATCTGGACCGCGACAGCTTCACCGGTCGGGTGACCATGCAACTGGAAAAGCGCGTAGATAACCTGCCGGCTGACTCCACTGCATCTATCCTGACGGCTGGCCTGTTGGGCGAGAAGTACATCGGTATCAGCGTGGGCGGCGAAGAAGCCTTGCTCAAGGATGGTGGAACCATCCATGACACCCAGTCGTCGCTGGTACTCGAAGACCTGATCGGTAAATTCCTGCTCAATACCGTTAGTAAAGACGCCAAATGAGGAGCTTTTGAATGATCTCTACCTTGCGACGTGGCCTGTTGGTATTACTCGCGGCGATGCCGTTGGTGGCTAACGCCGTGGCGGCGCCTTCCGCGCACGATCTGGTACAGGACACCACCACCCGGATGCTTGCCGATCTGTCGGCGAATAAAGAGAAGTACAAGCAGGACCCGCAGGATTTCTACACGGCGTTGAACACCATCGTCGGACCTGTGGTGGATGCCGAGGGTATTTCCAAGAGCATCATGACGGTCAAGTACTCGCGCAAAGCCACACCGGCACAGATGAAAACCTTCGAAGAAAACTTCAAGAAGGGCCTGTTCCAGTTTTATGGCAATGCTTTGCTCGAATACAACAACCAGGGCATCACCGTCGATCCTGCCAAGGACGAGTCGGGTGACCGCACCAGTGTTGGCATGACGGTCAAGGGCAACAACGGCGCGATCTACCCGGTGTCTTACACGCTGGAAAAGATCAACGGCGAGTGGAAACTGCGTAACGTCATCATCAATGGCATCAACATTGGCAAGCTGTTCCGCGATCAGTTCGCTGATGCGATGCAGCGAAATGGCAACGACCTGGACAAGACTATCAACAACTGGGCCGGGGAAGTCGCCAAAGCCAAGGCATCGACCGAGACCCCTAACCAATGAGTGTGTCGGCCATTCGCATGAGTGAAACCGGCGAGCTTCGGCTCAGCGGCATGCTGGATTACCTGACCGGCCCCGACTTGCGCAAGCAGGGACAGGCGCTGATCAAAGCCAGTACCGCGACCGAAGTGGTGGTCGATTGTTCGGCGGTGTTGAAGTCCAGCAGTGTCGGCTTGTCGCTGCTGCTGTGCTTCATCCGTGATGCGCAGGCCGCCGGCAAGGCGCTGAGCATCCGCGGGATGCCGGAAGACATGCGTGAAATCGCTCAGGTCAGCGAATTGACCGAGCTGTTGGCGCATCCCTAAACGCATCTATTAAGAAGCCCCCGTCAGAGTCCTGCTTCGCGGGGTTCGCAGGCGCGGGGCTTTTTTGTATGATGTCCGACCCGCGCGCACAGGGCGCCGATTGAGGTTGAGCATGCAGGCCGTAGAAGTGAAGAGCTTCCTTGAAGGAAAGCTGCCCGGAACGTTGGTAGAAGTTGAGGGCGAAGGCTGCAATTTCCAGCTGAACGTGATTAGCGATGAACTGGCGGCGTTGAGCCCGGTGAAGCGTCAACAGCAGATCTATGCCCATTTGAACCCATGGATCACCGATGGCAGCATCCATGCGGTCACTATGAAATTTTTCAGCAGCGCGGCCTGGGCCGAGCGCACCTGAGCCCAAGGGCGTCGAGATTCTTATGGATAAATTGATTATTACTGGCGGTCCTCGTCTTGATGGCGAGATCCGCATCTCCGGGGCAAAGAACTCGGCCCTGCCGATCCTGGCTGCAACCCTGCTGTGTGATGGCCCGGTTACCGTGGCCAACTTGCCACACCTGCACGACATCACCACCATGATCGAGCTGTTCGGTCGCATGGGCATCGAGCCGGTGATCGACGAGAAGCTCAGCGTCGAAATCGACCCGCGCACCATCAAGACCCTGATCGCCCCGTACGAACTGGTTAAAACCATGCGTGCGTCGATCCTGGTACTGGGCCCTATGGTTGCCCGTTTCGGTGAAGCCGAAGTCGCACTGCCTGGCGGTTGCGCCATCGGTTCGCGTCCAGTGGACCTGCACATCCGTGGTCTGGAAGCGATGGGCGCGGTCATCGACGTCGAAGGCGGCTACATCAAGGCCAAGGCACCTGAAGGTGGCCTGCGCGGCGCGCACTTCTTCTTCGACACTGTCAGCGTGACCGGTACCGAAAACATCATGATGGCCGCTGCCCTGGCCAAGGGTCGCAGTGTGTTGGCAAACGCCGCGCGCGAGCCGGAAGTGGTCGACCTGGCCAACTTCCTGAACGCCATGGGTGCCAAGGTTTCCGGCGCTGGTACCGACACCATCACCATCGATGGCGTCGAGCGTCTGCACACCACCACTTACAAAGTGATGCCTGACCGAATCGAAACCGGTACTTACCTGGTCGCTGCTGCCGTGACCGGCGGCCGTGTGAAGGTCAAGGATACCGATCCGACCATTCTTGAAGCCGTTCTGGAAAAACTCCGTGAAGCGGGTGCCGAAATCACCTGTGGCGAAGACTGGATCGAACTGAACATGCACGGCAAGCGGCCAAAAGCCGTCAACGTGCGCACCGCTCCGTACCCGGCGTTCCCGACCGACATGCAAGCGCAGTTCATCTCCCTCAACGCCATTGCCGAAGGCACGGGCGCCGTGATCGAGACGATCTTCGAAAACCGCTTCATGCACGTTTACGAACTGCATCGCATGGGCGCCAAGATTCAGGTCGAAGGCAACACGGCTATCGTTACCGGTACCGAGAAGCTCAAAGGCGCGCCAGTCATGGCCACCGACCTGCGTGCTTCGGCCAGCCTGGTCATTTCGGCGCTGATCGCTGAAGGCGACACCCTGATCGACCGCATCTACCACATCGACCGTGGTTACGAGTGCATCGAAGAGAAACTGCAAATGCTCGGCGCCAAGATCCGCCGCGTACCGGGCTAGTTTCTGCTGCATGGGCATAAGGACATGCCCGTTGAATTGTTGAAGTCGAGCCGGTTTCCGGCTCGATGTGTGTCCGGCGTCATTTGCGACCGGACATGAGTACCTTGATAAGGACTGACGTTTCCCATGTTGACTATCGCACTGTCCAAGGGCCGCATCCTTGACGACACTTTGCCGCTTCTGGCTGAAGCGGGCATCGTGCCGACCGAGAATCCGGACAAGAGCCGCAAGCTGATCATCCCCACGACTCAGCCTGACGTACGTCTGCTGATCGTGCGCGCCACCGACGTGCCGACGTATGTCGAACATGGTGCCGCGGACCTCGGTGTCGCCGGTAAAGATGTGCTGATGGAATATGGCGGCCAGGGCTTGTACGAGCCTTTGGACCTGCGAATTGCCCTCTGCAAGCTGATGACTGCCGGCCGTGTCGGCGATGTCGAGCCTAAGGGCCGCCTGCGGGTGGCGACCAAGTTCGTCAACGTTGCCAAGCGTTACTACGCCGAGCAGGGTCGCCAGGTCGACATCATCAAGCTGTACGGCTCGATGGAGCTGGCGCCGCTGATTGGTCTGGCGGACAAGATCATTGACGTGGTCGACACCGGCAACACCCTGCGTGCCAATGGCCTGGAACCCCAGGATTTCATTGCCGACATCAGCTCCCGGCTGATCGTCAACAAAGCTTCGATGAAAATGCAACACGCCCGAATCCAGGCGTTGATCGACACCCTGCGCAAGGCAGTGGAGTCTCGACACCGCGGCTGATTTACCTGCGCGACGTTAAGTCGCGCCCGTCTATCCGCCTCATAGCCAGAATTCTCAGGTGCCCAAGCGGAAACGACTGCTAAGTTAGGGCGCCTGAGTTTTTGCCAATTCTATGAGGCTCTCGCTATGACCGCACCGACTGCAATTCGCCGACTGAACGCTGCTGATCCGGATTTCGCGCATCATCTGGATCATCTGCTGAGCTGGGAAAGTGTGTCTGACGACTCGGTCAATCAGCGGGTGCTGGACATCATCAAAGCCGTGCGCGAGCGTGGCGATGCGGCGCTGGTGGAGTTCACCCAGAAGTTCGACGGCCTGGAAGTCGCCTCGATGGCGGACTTGATCCTGCCGCGCGAACGTCTTGAACTGGCGCTTACGCGCATTACCGTGCCTCAGCGCGAAGCCCTGGAAAAAGCTGCTACACGTGTGCGCAGCTACCACGAGAAGCAGAAGCAGGATTCCTGGAGCTACACCGAAGCCGATGGCACGGTGCTGGGCCAGAAGGTCACGCCGCTGGATCGAGCCGGTCTGTATGTACCTGGCGGCAAGGCGTCGTACCCCTCTTCGGTGTTGATGAACGCGATTCCGGCCAAGGTCGCTGGCGTGACCGAAGTGGTCATGGTGGTGCCGACCCCGCGCGGTGAAATCAACGAACTGGTGCTGGCCGCGGCGTGCATTGCCGGGGTTGATCGGGTGTTCACCATCGGCGGTGCCCAAGCCGTGGCCGCGCTGGCTTACGGCACCGAAAGCGTGCCGAAAGTCGACAAAGTGGTCGGCCCCGGCAACATCTATGTCGCCACCGCCAAGCGCCATGTGTTTGGTCAGGTCGGTATCGACATGATCGCCGGCCCGTCCGAAATTCTTGTGGTGTGCGACGGCCAGACCGATCCGGACTGGATCGCCATGGACCTGTTCTCCCAGGCCGAACACGATGAAGACGCCCAGGCCATTCTCGTCAGCCCGGACGCGGAATTCCTCGACAAGGTCGCCGCGAGCATCAGCAAATTGATGCCGACCATGGAGCGTGCCGAGATCATCGAAACGTCGATCAATGGCCGTGGTGCATTGATCCAGGTGCGCGACATGGAGCAAGCCATCGAAGTGGCTAACCGCATTGCGCCGGAACACCTGGAGTTGTCGGTTGCAGATCCGCAGGCCTGGTTGCCGAAGATCCGTCACGCCGGCGCGATTTTCATGGGCCGTCACACGTCCGAAGCCCTGGGTGATTACTGCGCCGGTCCGAACCACGTATTGCCGACTTCCGGCACCGCGCGCTTCTCCTCGCCGTTGGGCGTGTATGACTTCCAGAAACGCTCGTCGATCATCTTCTGCTCCGAGCAGGGGGCGTCCGAACTGGGCAAGACCGCGTCCGTGCTGGCCCGTGGCGAGTCACTGACCGCCCACGCCCGTAGCGCCGAATACCGCATCATCGACGAGCAAAAGGGAAACTGAACATGAGTAAATTCTGGAGCTCGTTCGTTAAAGATCTGGTGCCTTACGTGCCGGG
Source organism: Pseudomonas sp. S2_F03 (assembly GCF_054668335.1). Lineage (NCBI taxonomy): Bacteria > Pseudomonadati > Pseudomonadota > Gammaproteobacteria > Pseudomonadales > Pseudomonadaceae > Pseudomonas > Pseudomonas sp. S2_F03. The sequence goes on from NZ_CP162759.1 coordinate 4,024,764, forward strand.
CGAGCAGCCGAAACTGGCAAAGCTGGTCAAGCTCAACACCAACGAAAACCCGTACGGTCCATCACCCAAAGCCTTGGCGGCGATGCAGACCGAACTGAACGACAACCTGCGTCTGTACCCGGACCCGAACAGCGATGTGCTGAAACAAGCCGTGGCCAAGTACTACGGGGTGCAGAGCAACCAGGTATTCCTCGGCAACGGTTCCGATGAAGTCCTGGCGCACATTTTCCACGGCTTGCTGCAACACGATCAACCGCTGCTGTTCCCGGATATCAGCTACAGCTTCTATCCGGTGTATTGCGGCTTGTACGGCATCAAGTTCGACGCGGTGCCGCTGGACGAACACTTCCATATCAACCCGGCGGATTATGCCAAGCCGAACGGCGGGATCATTTTCCCTAACCCGAATGCGCCGACCGGCTGCCTGCTGGCGCTGGATGCGGTGGAGCAAATCCTCAAGGCCAGCCCGGATTCGGTGGTCGTCGTAGACGAGGCTTACATCGACTTCGGTGGCGAAACGGCGATCACTCTGGTGGATCGTTATCCGAACCTGCTGGTGACGCAGACTCTGTCCAAGTCCCGTTCCCTGGCCGGCCTGCGGGTTGGCCTGGCGGTGGGGCATCCGGATTTGATCGAAGCGCTTGAGCGGATCAAGAACAGCTTCAACTCCTACCCGCTGGATCGACTGGCGATTGTGGGGGCTGCGGCGGCGTTCGAGGATCGCGAGTACTTCGACAAAACGTGCCGGTTGGTCATCGACAGCCGCGACAAGGTAGTCGGGCAGTTGGAGGCGAAGGGATTTGAGGTGCTGCCGTCGGCGGCGAACTTCATTTTCGCGCGTCACCCGCAGCATGATGCGGCAGGACTCGCGGCGAAGTTGCGTGAGCAGGGCGTGATTGTCCGGCACTTCAAGCAGGAGCGGATTGCGCAGTTCCTGCGGATTTCGATTGGTACGCCGGAGCAGAATCAGGCGCTGATCGACGGCCTCGGCGATCTCTAAAAGCCCCCTCTGACTGATCGTTCCCACGCTCTGCGTGGGAATGTATCCCGTGACGCTCCGCGTCACAGTGGACGCAGAGCGTCCATGGCGGCATTCCCACGCAGAGCGTGGGAACGATCAATCACTTACTCTTCTTCTTTCTCTTTGACCGGCGCTGGCGGCGGACGCAGACCGATTTCTGCGGTCAACTTGAGTTCCTTGCCGTTACGCATCACCTGAATCGTGACCTTGTCGGTCGGTTTGATCCGAGCGACCTGGTTCATCGACCGACGACCATCGCCGGCCGGTTCACCATCGATGCTGAGGATCACGTCACCCAGTTGCAGGCCGGCCTTCTGCGCCGGACCGTCACGGAAAATCCCTGCGACCACAATCCCCGGACGCCCCGACAGACCAAACGACTCGGCCAGTTCCTGAGTCAGTGGCTGCACTTCAATCCCGAGCCAGCCGCGAATCACCTGGCCGTGTTCGATGATCGACTTCATCACTTCCATCGCCAGTTTGACCGGGATCGCGAAGCCGATGCCTTGCGACCCGCCGGACTTGGAGAAAATCGCGGTGTTGATGCCGGTCAGGTTGCCATTGGCATCCACCAGCGCACCGCCGGAGTTGCCGGGGTTGATGGCGGCGTCGGTCTGGATGAAGTCTTCATAGTTGTTCAGGCCTAGCTGATTACGCCCGGTGGCGCTGATGATGCCCATGGTTACGGTCTGGCCGACACCGAACGGGTTGCCGATGGCCAGCGAGACGTCGCCGATGCGGATGTTGTCGGAACGACCGATGGTGATCGACGGGAGGGACTTGAGGTCGATCTTCAAGACCGCGAGATCGGTTTCCGGATCGCTACCGATCACTCGGGCCAGGGTTTCACGACCGTCCTTGAGCGCCACGACAATCTGGTCGGCACCGGTGGTCACGTGGTTATTGGTCAGGATGTAGCCTTCCGGGCTCATGATCACGCCGGAGCCCAGGCTCGATTCCATGCGCTTTTGCTTGGGCGAGTTATCACCGAAGAAGCGGCGGAACTGCGGGTCTTCGAACAGCGGATGATTGGGTTTGTTGATGACTTTGGTGGTGTACAGGTTGACCACGGCTGGCGCGGCGGTGACCACGGCGTCGGCATAGGACACCGGCCCCTGTTGCACGCCGGTCGTTTGCGGTGCTTGCTGCAAATTCACGTCTAGGCTCGGAAGCCCGACCCACTGCGGGTAACGCTGAATTATCAAAAGAGCGATAAGCACGCCAGCCAACAGCGGCCAGCCGGAAAAACGCAGCGCCTTGAGCATTAAGCACGTCCTGAAAGGTTGCAGGCAGTATGAGACCGCCCATAATGTCGCGCATTATACGAGGCCGAGCACGCCTCTGAACGGGATATTTAGGAGTCTTTTATGGCCGTCGCCCTGAGCACCCTGGTTGAAGAAGCCGACCGTTACCTCGCCAGTGCCAAGATTGCGGATTACTGCCCCAACGGTTTGCAGGTCGAGGGCCGGCCGCAAGTGATGCGTATCGTCAGCGGCGTCACCGCCAGCCAGGCGCTGCTGGACGCCGCCGTCGAAGCTCAGGCCGACCTGGTACTGGTGCATCACGGCTATTTCTGGAAGGGCGAGAACCCGTGCATCACCGGCATGAAGCAGCGTCGGTTGAAAACCTTGCTCAAGCACGACATCAGCCTGTTGTCCTACCATTTGCCGCTGGATCTGCACCCGGACGTGGGCAATAACGTGCAATTGGCCAGGCAGTTGGACATTACGGTCGAAGGGCCGCTGGATCCGGATAATCTGAAAGTCGTCGGCCTGGTCGGCTCGTTGAGTGAACCGATGACGCCGCGTGATTTCGCCCGCCGTGTCCAGGAAGTCATGGGCCGCGAGCCGCTGCTGATCGAAGGTAGCGAGATGATTCGCCGGGTTGGCTGGTGCACCGGTGGTGGCCAGGGGTACATCGATCAGGCGGTGCTCGCCGGTGTCGACCTGTACCTCAGTGGCGAAGCCTCCGAGCAGACGTTCCACAGCGCGCGGGAAAACGACATCAGCTTCATCGCCGCCGGCCATCACGCCACCGAGCGTTATGGCGTGCAGGCGCTGGGGGACTATCTGGCGCGACGCTTTGCGCTGGAACACATCTTCATCGATTGCCCCAACCCCATCTGATGACCTGCCTCCCTTGTAGGAGCAAGGCTTGCCCGCGATAGCGATCTCAAGGACGCCATCGCCGGCAAGCCGTGCTCCTACAGGAGATCGCCATTCACCAGCCCAAACGAGGGGGTATATTCATATACCCTTTCGATCTAGTTGGCGTCCTGATTAGAAGAGGTCGCTGTGCTAGGATTCCTCGCTCGAACACGGCCCGCTGGCCGTCCATAAGATCGTTTTCGTGAGTAGCCATGGTCGACAAACTGACGCATCTGAAACAGCTGGAGGCCGAAAGCATCCACATCATCCGCGAGGTCGCCGCCGAGTTCGATAACCCGGTGATGCTGTACTCCGTCGGTAAAGACTCCGCCGTGATGCTGCACCTTGCGCGCAAGGCATTCTTCCCGGGCAAACTTCCGTTTCCGGTGATGCACGTCGACACCCAGTGGAAGTTCAAGGAAATGTACGCGTTCCGCGACCGCATGGTTGAAGAACTCGGCCTTGACCTGCTGGTGCACGTTAACCCCGATGGCGTCGCGCAGGGCATCAACCCGTTGACCCACGGCAGTGCCAAACACACCGATATCATGAAAACCGAAGGCCTCAAGCAGGCTCTCGACAAGTACGGTTTCGACGCCGCTTTCGGTGGTGCCCGTCGTGACGAAGAGAAGTCCCGCGCCAAAGAACGCGTGTATTCCTTCCGCGACACCAAGCACCGCTGGGACCCGAAAAACCAGCGTCCGGAGCTGTGGAACGTCTACAACGGCAACGTCAACAAGGGCGAATCGATTCGCGTGTTCCCGTTGTCGAACTGGACCGAACTGGACATCTGGCAGTACATCTACCTCGAAGGCATCCCGATCGTGCCGCTGTATTTCGCCGCCGAGCGCGACGTCATCGAGATGAATGGCACCTGGATCATGATCGACGACGATCGCCTGCTCAATCACCTGAGCGATGAAGACAAGGCGCGTATCGTCAAGAAGAAGGTCCGTTTCCGTACGCTGGGCGACTACCCGTTGACCGGTGCGGTCGAGTCCGAGGCGATCAGCCTGACCGACATCATTCAGGAAATGCTCCTGACGCGAACTTCCGAACGCCAGGGCCGGGTCATCGATCACGATGGCGCAGGCTCGATGGAAGAAAAGAAACGTCAGGGTTATTTCTAAGGGGTTGTCATGTCGCACGTATCTGATTTGATCAGCGAGGACATCCTCGCCTACCTGGGCCAGCACGAACGCAAGGAAATGCTGCGCTTTCTGACCTGTGGCAACGTCGACGACGGCAAGAGCACCCTGATCGGGCGCCTGCTGCACGACTCCAAGATGATCTACGAAGATCACCTGGAAGCCATTACCCGCGACTCGAAGAAAGTTGGCACCACCGGCGATGACATCGACCTGGCATTGCTGGTCGACGGCCTGCAGGCCGAGCGCGAGCAAGGCATCACCATCGATGTCGCCTACCGGTATTTCTCCACCGCCAAACGCAAATTCATCATCGCCGACACCCCCGGCCATGAGCAGTACACCCGCAACATGGCCACCGGTGCGTCCACCTGTGACCTGGCGATCATCCTGATCGACGCCCGTTACGGTGTGCAGACCCAGACCCGTCGCCACAGCTTCATCGCCTCGTTGCTGGGTATCAAACACATCGTGGTGGCCGTCAACAAGATGGACATCAATGGCTTTGACCAAAGCATCTTCGAGTCGATCAAGGCCGATTACCTGAAGTTCGCTGAAGGCATCGCCTTCAAGCCGACCACCATGGCCTTCGTGCCGATGTCGGCCCTCAAGGGCGACAACGTCGTGAACAAATCCGAGCGCTCGCCGTGGTACACCGGCCAGTCGCTGATGGAAATTCTGGAAACCGTCGAGATCGCCAGCGATCGCAACTACACCGATTTGCGTTTCCCGGTGCAGTACGTCAACCGTCCGAACCTGAACTTCCGTGGTTTCGCCGGCACCCTGGCCAGCGGCGTTGTGCACAAGGGCGACGAAGTCGTTGTGCTGCCGTCGGGCAAGAGCAGCCGCGTGAAATCCATTGTCACTTTCGAAGGTGAGCTGGAGCATGCAGGTCCGGGTCAAGCGGTGACGCTGACCATGGAAGACGAGATCGACATCTCCCGCGGCGATCTGTTGGTACACGCCGACAACCTGCCGCAAGTGACTGACGGCTTCGACGCCATGCTGGTGTGGATGGCCGAAGAGCCAATGCTGCCGGGCAAGAAGTACGACATCAAGCGCGCCACGACATACGTGCCGGGTTCGATCACCAGCATCGTCAACCGCGTTGATGTGAACACCCTGGAAGAAGGCCCTGCCAGTGCCTTGCAACTGAACGAGATCGGTCGGGTCAAGATCAGCCTCGACGCGGCCATCGCGCTGGACGGTTACGCGAGCAACCGCACCACCGGTTCGTTCATCGTCATTGATCGCTTGACCAATGGCACCGTCGCCGCTGGCATGATCATCGCTCAGCCAGTGGCGCAGGGCAGCAGCACGCATCACGGCAAACTCGCACACGTCGCCACCGAAGAACGCGCCCAGCGCTTCGGCCAGCAACCGGCCACCGTGTTGTTCAGCGGCTTGTCAGGCGCTGGCAAAAGCACCCTGGCCTACGCGGTTGAACGCAAGCTGTTCGACTTGGGCCGTGCAGTGTTTGTGCTCGATGGCCAGAACCTGCGTCACGACCTGAACAAAGGTCTGCCACAGGACCGCGCCGGGCGTACCGAGAACTGGCGTCGTGCCGCGCACGTTGCGCGTCAGTTCAACGAAGCCGGTTTGCTGACCCTGGCGGCGTTCGTTGCCCCAAGTGCCGAAGGGCGTGAACAGGCCAAGGAACTGATCGGCAAAGAGCGTCTGCTGACGATTTACGTCCAGGCCTCGCCGACCGTGTGTGCCGAGCGGGATCCACAAGGCCTTTACGCGGCGGCTGGCGACAACATCCCGGGCGATTCCTTCCCGTACGACGTGCCGCTGGATGCCGACCTCGTGGTCGACACCCAATCGCTGTCGCTGGAAGAAAGCGTCAAGCAAGTGCTGGACCTGCTGCGTCAGCGCGGCGCGATCTAAGCGCTAAGCGCAAAAAGAAACCCGCCGATGAGTGATCATCGGCGGGTTTTTTTGTGTCCCCAAGATCGCCATCGCGGGCAAGCCTTGCTCCTACGGATTTCGGGTGGCCGCGCCATATGGCACGACGAAAAACTGTAGGAGCATGGCTCGCCCGCGATGAGGCCCTTCCGGAACCTGGTTCACTTGGCCGGATACTCCCGATGCATCTGCTCCAGCAACGCATCCTTGTCCAGCCACAACTGATTGATCCAGCCCTGAAACTGCAATCGGTAATCGCCGTCCTGATCGTAATTCTTGCCAATGTACTGCGGCGGGATTTTCAGTTCCTGAAAATGCACCACCACGTCCGCCACGTTCCCGCACAACAGGTCCCAAAAACCGGGACGTCCGGCCGGGTAGTGGATGGTCACATTGACGATGGATTCGAGTTGCTCGCCCATGGCGTCCAGCACAAAGGCAATGCCGCCGGCCTTGGGTTTGAGCAGGTAGCGAAACGGTGATTTCTGCTGCGCATGTTTGGCTTCAGTGAAGCGCGTGCCTTCGACAAAGTTGAAAATCCCCACCGGATTATTGCGAAACTTCGCGCACGTCTTGCGGGTGGTTTCCAGGTCTTTGCCTTTTTTCTCCGGGTGCTTTTCCAGATAGGCCTTGGAGTAGCGCTTCATGAATGGAAAGCCCAGCGCCCACCAGGCCAGACCAATGACCGGCACCCAGATGAGCTCCTGCTTGAGAAAGAACTTCAGCGGTTGGATACGACGGTTGAGCACGTATTGCAGCACCAGAATGTCGACCCAGCTCTGGTGGTTACTGGTGATCAGGTAGGAATGTTGATAGTCCAGGCCTTGCAGGCCGCTGAGGTGCCAGCGCGTGCGGCGGACCAGATTCATCCAGCCTTTGTTGAGGCTGATCCAGGCTTCATGGGTATGGCTCATCAACCAGCCCGCAATCCGCTGCGTGAAGGCAAACGGCAAAACTTTGACGAGTGCCACGCAGAACAGAAAGGAGCAGAGCAAAATGGTGTTCAGTGCCAACAACAACGATGCAATCACGCCGCGCACGGCGGCAGGCAGGAAATCCAGCATTTAAACATCCATAGGTCGGTTGGCAGCCTGGATCGCGGTCAACGCGATGGTGTAGACGATGTCGTCGACTTGCGCACCGCGCGGCAGGTCGTTCACCGGTTTGCGCAAGCCTTGCAACATCGGGCCGAGGCTGACGCAATCGGCGCTGCGCTGCACGGCTTTGTGGGTGGTGTTGCCGGTGTTGAGGTCGGGGAACACGAACACTGTGGCGCGACCGGCGACCTGACTGTTGGGGGCCAGTTGTCGGGCCACCGTTTCGTTGGCGGCGGCGTCGTATTGCAGAGGGCCGTCGATTAACAGCGAGTTTTGCTGCTCGTGGGCGAGCAACGTTGCTTCGCGCACTTTCTCGACTTCTTCGCCGCTGGCCGATTCACCGCTGGAGTAGCTGATCATCGCCACGCGCGGGGTGATGCCGAACGCGGCCGCCGAGTCGGCGCTTTGCAGGGCGATCTCGGCCAGTTCGATGGCGCTCGGGTGCGGGTTCATCACGCAGTCGCCGTAGACCAGCACTTCTTCAGGGAACAGCATGAAGAACACCGACGACACCAGCGTGCAGCCCGGCGCGGTTTTGATCAGTTGAAGGGCCGGTCGGATGGTATTGGCGGTGGAGTGGATGACACCGGACACGAGACCGTCGACTTCATCCAGCGCCAGCATCATGGTGCCGATCACAACAGTGTCTTCCAGTTGCTGCTCGGCCATCGGTGCGTTGAGGCTTTTGCTTTTGCGCAGGGCAACCATCGGCTCGACATAGCGCTCGCGGATCAGGTCCGGGTCGAGAATCTCCAGCCCGGGTGGCAGCTCGATGCCTTGGGCGCGAGCGACGGCTTCGACGTCCGCCGGTTTGGCCAGCAACACGCAACGGGCAATGCCACGCGCCTGACAGATCGCCGCCGCTTGTACGGTCAGCGGCTCGCTGCCTTCTGGCAGCACGATGCGCTTGTTGGCAGCCTGGGCGCGCTGGATCAATTGATAGCGGAACACGGCGGGCGACAGGCGCATCTCACGCGGGGTACCGCAGCGCTGGTGCAACCAGTTGGCGTCGAGGTGGCTGGCGACGAAGTCGGTGATGATCTCCGCACGCTCGCGGTCATCGATAGGAATTTCCTTGTTCAAGCCATTGAGCTGGTTGGCGGTGTCGTAGGAGCCGGTGCTCACCGACAACACCGGCAACCCCGCCTGCAAGGCGCCACGGCACAGGTCCATGATGCGCGGGTCGGGCAGGGTGTCGCTGGTCAGCAGCAGGCCGGCCAACGGTACGCCGTTCATGGCCGCGAGGCTGACGGCCAGGATGATGTCATCGCGGTCGCCGGGGGTGACCACCAGCACGCCGGGCTTGAGCAGTTCCACGGTGTTGCGCATGGTGCGGGCGCAGATGATGATTTTGGTCATGCGCCGGGTTTCGTAGTCACCGGCATTGAGAATCTGCGCGCCCATCAGATCAGCCACATCGCGGGTGCGCGGGGCGTTCAATTCCGGCTGGTACGGGATGCACCCCAACAGGCGGAAATCACCGCTGCGCAGCAATGGCGAGTGTTCTTTCAAGCGCGTGGCGAAGACATCCATGCTTTCGTCGGTCTTGACCTTGTTGAGGATCACGCCGAGGACTTTCGGGTCTTTTGGGCCGCCGAACAATTGCGCCTGCAATTCCACGCGCCCGGAGAGCTCGGTCAGCACTTCGTTTTCCGGTGCCGAGACCAGGATCACATCGGCGTCGAGGCTTTTCGCCAGGTGCAGATTCACCCGTGCGGCGTAGCTGGCGCTGCGGGTCGGGACCATGCCTTCGACGATCAGCACGTCTTTGCCGACAGCGGCTTGCTGGTAGAGGGTGATGATTTCTTCGAGCAACTCATCGAGTTGACCATCGCCGAGCATGCGCTCGACATGCGCCAGGCCCAGCGGTTGCGGTGGCTTCAAACCGTGGGTGCGCGCTACCAGTTCGGTGGAGCGTTCCGGCCCGGTATCACCCGGATGGGGCTGGGCAATCGGTTTGAAAAAGCCGACCTTGAGACCGGCACGCTCAAGCGTGCGCACCAGCCCAAGGCTGATAGACGTCAGACCCACACCAAAGTCGGTGGGCGCGATAAAAAAAGTTTGCATGCGAATTCTCTAAGGGTGCATGGCAATGGCGATCATCTATATCTGACGATCTGCCGCAATTCAGTCGCCAAGGTTATCGCTAACCGAGCCTTGTGCGCACCAACCGCAATCAAAGGGCTGGCCTATTTTTTCAATACGTTGCGCGGGGTCCAGCACCCAGGCACGCGATTGCCACGGCGGCTGGTGACGCAGGTGCTCGGTGTGGCCGCAGGAAAGCTCGGCCACCCAATGCCCGTCCTCATCTTGATGGAAACCTGTGACCGTTACGCCCTGCGCCGCGAACCTTCCGTCCGGGTTGTGTTCGCTTTCGCGCGATTGCTTCGCTAAACTTGGCCTTTCATCATTCTTATGCAAAAGGTCTCGCCCCATGCTGATCGCCGCCAATAAGGCTGTCTCCATCGACTATACCCTGACCAACGACGCTGGTGAGGTCATCGACAGCTCCGCCGGCGGCGCGCCGCTGGTCTACCTGCAAGGCGCAGGCAACATCATCCCGGGCCTGGAAAAGGCTCTGGAAGGCAAAACCGTTGGCGACGAGCTGACCGTAGCCGTTGAACCTGAAGATGCTTACGGCGAATACGCTGCCGAACTGGTCAGTACCCTGAGCCGCAGCATGTTCGAAGGCGTTGATGAGCTCGAAGTGGGCATGCAGTTCCACGCTTCCGCTCCGGACGGCCAGATGCAGATCGTCACCATTCGCGATCTGGACGGCGACGACGTCACCGTTGACGGCAACCACCCGTTGGCCGGTCAGCGCCTGAATTTCCAGGTCAAGATCATCAACATCCGTGATGCCAGCCAAGAAGAAATCGCTCATGGTCACGTCCATGGCGAAGGTGGCCATCACCACTGATTTTCTGCGCTAAGCTCAGAGTACTGGAGAGGCGCCCTAGGGCGCCTTTTTAGTCCGCGGCTGTCCTTGGCGGCATTGCCAAGTGGCTGTTTCGAGAAGAACACGGGAATTTGGAGTTCGTCATGAGTGCTTTTCACGACCTTAAGTTGACAGCCCTGGATGGACAAGACCTACCGCTGGCGCCCTTCAAGGGGCAAGTCGTGCTGGTGGTCAACGTCGCCTCCAAATGTGGCTTGACCCCCCAGTATGCGGCGCTGGAAAACCTTTATCAGCAGTTCAAAGCCAAAGGTTTCAGCGTTCTGGGTCTGCCGTGCAACCAGTTTGCCGGGCAGGAGCCGGGTTCCGAGCAAGAGATCCAGGAGTTTTGCAGCCTCAACTATGGCGTGACTTTTCCGTTGTCCAGCAAGCTGGAAGTCAACGGTCATGAGCGTCATCAGTTGTATCGCCTGCTGGCGGGCGAGGGTGCGGAATTCCCGGGTGACATTACCTGGAACTTCGAAAAATTCCTGCTGGGCAAGGACGGTCGTGTGCTGGCGCGGTTTTCCCCGCGCACGGCGCCGGATGATCCGACAATCGTTCATGCGATCGAAAAAGCGTTGAGCTGAACTCACAAGAAACGCAGCCTCGGCTGCGTTTTTTTATGCCTGCCTTTTGACCCTTAATCACCCAAATCAATAGTGCTGTGCATCGCTGGCAACTCCGCATATTATCGTCGTCATAAAATTACGTCCCGTCGATATCGTTTTCGTGGAGTGCCCCATGTCCGTCAAAGCCTTGTTCAAACCGTTCCACCTCGGCACCCTTGAGCTGCCGACCCGCGTTGTCATGGCGCCGATGACCCGTTCGTTTTCGCCGGGTGGCGTACCCAATTCCAAAGTGATCGAATACTACCGTCGTCGTGCTGCGGCCGGCGTGGGTCTGATCATCACCGAAGGCACGACCGTCGGCCACAAGGCGTCGAACGGCTACCCCAATGTGCCGCATTTCTACGGCGATGCCGCATTGGCCGGCTGGAAGAAAGTGGTCGATGCGGTCCACGCCGAAGGCGGCAAGATCGTTCCGCAACTGTGGCATGTCGGCAGTGTGCGTCGTATTGGCACTGAGCCGGACGCCAGCGTCCCGGGTTACGGCCCATCGGAAAAATTGAAGGACGGTCAGGTCGTGGTTCACGGCATGACTAAACAAGATATCCAGGACGTGATCGCCGCGTTCGCTCAAGCGGCCAAAGATGCCCAGAGCATTGGCATGGACGGCGTGGAAATCCATGGCGCCCACGGCTATCTCGTGGACCAGTTCTTCTGGGAAGGCAGCAACCAGCGCACCGACGAATACGGCGGTAGCCTGGCCAACCGTTCACGGTTTGCCATCGAGCTGATTCAGGCTGTGCGTGCAGCGGTCGGCGAAGGTTTCCCGATCATCTTCCGCTTCTCGCAGTGGAAACAGCAGGATTACACCGCGCGCCTGGTGCAAACCCCGCAAGCGTTGGGTGAGTTCCTCAAGCCATTGTCCGACGCTGGCGTGGACATTTTCCACTGCTCGACGCGCCGTTTCTGGGAGCCGGAATTCGACGGTTCCGAGCTGAACCTGGCCGGCTGGACCCGCAAACTCACGGGCAAGCCGACCATCACCGTGGGCAGCGTTGGCCTGGACGGCGAGTTCCTGCAGTTCATGGTCAACACCGACAAGATCGCTCAACCGGCCAGTCTGGAAAAGCTGCTGGAGCGTTTGAACAACGACGAATTCGACCTGGTGGCCGTGGGGCGCGCGTTGTTGGTCGACCCGGACTGGGCGCAGAAAGTACGCGACGGTCGTGAAGAAGACATCCTGCCGTTCAGTCGCGAGGCATTGATGTCGCTGGTTTAAGCGGCGACCGCACTGACGCTATCGCGGGTAAGCCTTGCTCCTACGGTTCTTTGTCGAATACAAATGTGTGAATCGACACAACACCGTAGGAGCAAGGCTTGCCCGCGATGCTTTTAAGGCAAAAACGCTGCATCGGGCAGGGGTTGCCCCTGCATGCAAGCCCCGCGCAACTGCCCTTCAAACTGCTCGACAATCGCGGCCCAGCCCTGGCGACTCGCATGCTGGCGCGCATTGAGCCGCACACACCGCAAGGTTTCGCGCTCTTCCAGCAACCACGCCGCAGCATCACAAAAGGCCTCTTCATCCCCCGGCATCGCCAGCACGCCGTTGTAGCCATGGCGGATATGCTGCGCCGCTGCCGCCTGGTCGTACGCCACCACGCCCAATCCCGACGCCAATGCTTCAAGCACCACATTGCCAAAGGTTTCGGTCATGCTTGGAAACAGAAATACGTCCCCCGATGCGTAATGACTGGCCAGCGCCTCACCGCGTTGTGAGCCACAGAAAACCGCCTCGGGAAGGTCCTGCTCCAGCGCCGCTCGTTGTGGGCCGTCGCCGATGACGATCAAGCGTATGTTGCGCTGTGGATAAGTGGCTTTCAGCGAGTCGAAACTGCGTTTGAGCAAGCCCAGGTTTTTCTCGGGAGCCAAGCGCCCGACATGAATGACCGCAATGTCATCCTCGGCCAAGCTCCACTGTTCGCGCAGCGATACCTGCCTTTTGCTCGGATGAAACAATTGGCTGTCGACACCCCGGGAAAGCAAGGCCAGACGCTCGAAATGTCGGCGTTCAAGTTCCAGTCGCTGACTGGGGCTCGGCACCAGGGTCAGGGTCGAGCGGTTGTGAAACCAGCGCAGGTAGTGCGTCAGCAAACGAGTCAACAACCCGAGCCCGTATTGGCTGGAGTACTGCTGAAAGTTGGTGTGAAAGCCGCTCACCACCGAAATCCCCAATCGCCGTGCTGCGCGTAATGCGGACAAGCCCAGAGGCCCTTCGGTGGCGATGTACAGCACGTCGGGGCGATGACGCGTCCAGCGCCTCAACAGTTTATGCATCGACGACTGGCCCCATTGCAGGCCGGGATAGCCCGGTAGCGGCCAGCCTCGACACAACAGCAAATCATCGTCACTGCTCAACTGCTGATCCCCCCCTGGCGAGGCCGCACCAATTCCACCTGGTGCCCGCGCGCGCGCAAACCGTCGCACAAACGGCCAAGGGTGTTGGCCACGCCGTTGATTTCCGGAGGGAATGTTTCGGTGATCAGAGTGATATGCAGAGCTGTCGTCATGACCTCAGTGTCGGCTGAGGCCATGTCGTCATTGTGGCGCTTTGATGATGGATTTGTGACTCGGTCAGCGCTGGGCCACCAGATTTTCCGCCCCGCGCTCACGCACCCAGAACAGCGTCGCCCCGGCCACGGCGGCCGGCATCATCAAAATGTTCACCACAGGGATCAGCAGCACCAGATACACGCTGCCGCCGAAACTCATGCTCTGCCAGCGCTTCTGCCGCAGCCAGGCGAGCATTTCATTCCAGCCGAGTTTGTGGTTATCCGCCGGGTAGTCGATGTACTGGATCGCCATCATCCACACCCCGAACAGTAGCCACAGCGGTGCTGCAATGATGTTCACCACCGGGATGAAGGACAGGATAAACAGCCCGATTGCCCGTGGCAGGAAGTAGCCGAGTTTGCGCATTTCCCGGGAGAGGGTGCGCGGGATCATTGCGATCAGTTCGCCCCAGCTGAAAGTCGGGAAGTCGTCGGTGCCACGCACCACCACTTCGACTTTCTCCGCAAGGAAGCCATTGAACGGCGCGGCGATGACGTTGGCGAGCATGGTGAAGGTGAAGAACACCATCAACACCACCAGCACCACAAAAATCGGCCAGAGGATGTAGCTGAGAAAACTCAGCCAGTCGGGCAGGGTCGGCATCAGCGTATCGACCCACAGACTGAACTGATGGCCGGCCAGATAAATCAATCCGACGAACAGCACCAGGTTGATTGCCAGCGGCAACAAGACAAACAAACGCAGGCTGGGGCTCAGGACCAGCTTGAGGCCTTCGCGCAGGTATTGCGGGCCGGACAGGGCGGGTGCGGGCATAACGTGCTCCGGGCAGAGGGAAACGCGCCGACCTTACCGGCTTTGTCGGAAGGGGGAAAGCGCGGTCGCTGAATCGACATTCACTGTAACAAAGACGTTTATATAGTCGCTGCGGTGGGATAGAGACCACCTATGAGCTGGATTGTTAAACCGTATTTCCTTAATCTTCGCCCCCTCGATACGCTGCACCCAATCTTTTTGCAGGACTGTCGAACTCAAGCCTTCCCCAAGGTAACCACGGTCCTTTTTTTATTCCCGCCGGCAACCCGGCGTTCCGCGCCTGATGTTCAGGGCCGGTCAACAGGAGCAGGTCATGTCTGAAGTCCGTCATTCGCGAGTGATTATTCTCGGTTCCGGCCCTGCCGGTTACAGCGCTGCGGTCTACGCCGCCCGTGCCAACCTCAAGCCACTGCTGATCACCGGCATGCAGGCCGGTGGTCAACTGACCACCACCACCGAAGTCGACAACTGGCCGGGCGACGTCCACGGCCTGACCGGCCCGGCGCTGATGGAGCGCATGAAAGAACACGCCGAGCGCTTTGAGACCGAGATCGTTTTCGATCACATCAATGCCGTGGACTTTGCTTCCAAGCCTTACACCCTGATCGGCGACAGCGCCAAGTACACCTGCGACGCCCTGATCATCGCCACCGGTGCCAGCGCTCGCTACCTGGGCCTGCCATCCGAAGAAGCGTTCATGGGCAAAGGCGTTTCGGCCTGCGCGACCTGCGATGGTTTCTTCTATCGCAACAAGCCGGTGGCTGTGGTCGGCGGTGGCAACACCGCGGTTGAAGAAGCGCTGTACCTGGCCAACATCGCCAGCACAGTGACCCTGATCCACCGTCGTGAAACCTTCCGCGCCGAGAAGATCCTGATCGACAAGCTCAATGCCCGGGTTGCCGAAGGCAAGATCATCCTGAAGCTGAACGCGAACCTGGACGAAGTACTGGGCGACAACATGGGCGTCACCGGTGCACGCCTGAAGAACAACGATGGCAGCTTCGACGAACTGACAGTCGACGGCGTGTTCATCGCCATCGGCCATACCCCGAACACCTCGTTGTTCGAAGGTCAGCTGACGTTGAAAGACGGCTACCTGGTGGTGCAAGGCGGCCGTGAAGGCAACGCAACAGCGACCAGCATCGAAGGTATCTTCGCCGCCGGTGACGTGGCTGACCACGTTTACCGTCAGGCCATCACCTCGGCCGGCGCTGGCTGCATGGCCGCTCTGGACACCGAGCGTTACCTGGACGACCTGCAGAACGCCAAGTTCTGAGATCGTTGAAATGAAAAAACCGGCTTCGCAGCCGGTTTTTTTATGCCCGCGATTCAGTGACCAATCAAAGAACCTGTAGGAGTGAGCCTGCTCGCGATAGCAGTTAATCATTCAGCATTGATGTTGACTGACACTCCGCCATCGCGAGCAAGCTCGCTCCCACAGGGATTTTGGGTTCAGGCCAATTTGTTCAGGCACGCTTCAAGAATATCCAGGCCTTCCTCCAGCACCGCCGCTTCGGTGGTCAATGGCGCCAACAGTCGAATGATATGGCGCGACTTGCCGCTGGGCATCAGCAGCAAACCGGCGTCTCGCGCCAACGCCAGCAGTTGCGTCAACTGGGCGGGTGCCGGTGTGCCATCGGCATGAGCCAGTTCAATTCCGCGCATCGCGCCAACACCGGTCAAACGACCCAGATACGGTGAAAATTTGCTGTCGCACCAAGCTTTGTAGCGGCTGACAATCGCTTCTTCCTGCTGCGCCCCCCAGGCTTGCAACTGTGTGTCGGTCATCTCATCCAGGGTCGCCAGCGCGGCGGCGCAGGCGATGGGGTTTCCCGAATAGGTGCCGCCCAGTCCGCCCTTGGGCAAGGTGTCGAGCAATGCCTTGCGCCCAACCACCGCACCCAGTGGTACGCCACCGGCGATGCTTTTGCCCAGCAGAATCAGGTCCGGTTCGATGCCCAGCCGCGAGAACGCAAAACGCTGGCCGGTGCGACCAAAGCCTGACTGGATTTCGTCGGCGATCAGCACAATGCCTTTTTCATCACACAACCGTCGCAGCGACTGGGCGAACTCCACGTCCATCGCCAGGAAGCCCGCTTCGCCCTGTACCGGTTCAACGATAAAACACGCCACGTCATCAATGTCGATTTCGACGCTGAACAGGCGGTCCATGGCCTTCAAGGCTTCGGCGCAGGTCACGCCGTTGTCCTGGCTCGGGAAGGGCAGGTGATACACCGGCCCCGGCAATACGCCGACTTTCTGTTTGTAGGGCGCGACCTTGCCGTTGAGGTTCAGGGTGGCCAGCGTGCGGCCGTGGAAGGCGCCGTCGAACGCGATCACGGCGGTGCGGCCGGTGGCGCCGCGAACGATCTTCAGGGCGTTTTCCGCCGCTTCCGCGCCGCTGTTGGTGAGCATGCCGCTGACCGGATAGTCCACGGGAATGAACGCAGTCAGGCGATCCATCAGTTTGATGTAAGGCACATGCGGTGCTGCGTTGAAGGCGTAGTGGGTCAGCCGGGTGGCTTGCTCGCGAATGGCGTCGACGATGCGCGGGTGGCAATGGCCGAGGTTGAGTACGCCGATGCCGCCGACGAAGTCGATGTAGCGTTTGCCATCGGTGTCCCAGACCTCGGCATTTTTGCCGTGGCTGAGCGTGACAGGATGAACGATGTTGATCGACCGGCTGATGGATTCGCTGCTCATGGATGACCGACTCTGAAGAAGGGATGCTTCTTTTTATCTAAGCCGTGAGCAGCGCTGCCCGGCAAACGAAATAAAGTTGCCGGGTCAATCTTAAAAGTCGGGATGTGTTGTGGCTCTTGTAGGAGCGCGGCTTGCCGGCGATGGCGTCTCTGTGATCGCCATCGCGAGCAAGCTTGCTCCTACAGAAAAGCGTTTAGCGGCGAGTGAGCGGCTGTTGAGTGAACTTCACCCCGGCCAGCCCATGGGCAATCAATGCGCGGATATTGCCGTGATCACTGCCATCAGGCGTTGCGACCACCGAACGGTAATGCTCGCCGAACGCCAGCAGCGCTTCTTCATCGCTCAGACCTTCCAGCAGCGCCAGACCCAGGGTCTTGCACGAACCTTCATTCTGACCGGCCGCGTTTTCCACACCACCGTTGTTGAAAGCCTGCGGTTGATAGTCGTAACCGGCGGCGATGAACGCCAGGGTGTCGGCAAAAACGTGTTCGCCGCTCTTGAGGCTGGCGCGCAGGGTGTTCAAATCACTCATTGGGTTTTCCTTTGGCAAACGCCGCCTGTTGTTCGGCGTTGGCTTCTTGCTGGTATCGGGCTTTCCATTCGGCGTACGGCATGCCGTAGACCACTTCGCGGGCGTCATCGAGGCTGACGTCGATCTGGCGTTCGTCGGCGGCGGCCTTGTACCACTTGGACAGGCAGTTGCGGCAGAAACCGGAGAGGTTCATCAGGTCGATGTTCTGTACATCCTTGCGGCTGTCCAGATGGGCCACCAGCCGGCGAAAGGCGGCGGCTTCAAGTTCCAGGCGTTGTTGATCGTTCATGGCGAGCTCTGTCGGTCAAATCGTGGCGCGGATGATAAAAGTCTGACGGCCAATGCGCCAGACGCACTCAGCGGCTCGCCGCCAGGGTAATCGACACTGATTCGGCGAATCGCAGTGCATGAGGCTTGTCGACTTCAACCTCGGCGTACAGCACCGATTCGTTGGTCATTACCAGGTCCAGCAGTTCCTGGGTGAGCCGTTCGAGCAAGGCGAAACGATTGCCCTCCACGTGGGCAATGATCGCCTTGGTGATGGTGCGGTAGTTCAGCGCGTGATCGATATCGTTGTCGCGCACCGCTTCCTGGGCCGCATACAGGATGGTCAGGTTGATCAACACATCCTGCTTGTTGAGGATTTCATCCTCGTTGATTCCGATGTAGGTCCGCAGGCACAGGTCCTTGACCCGGATGCGCGCCATACCTGGTTGAAGTTGTGGCATTACGACTTGCTCCGTCCAATCAATTGCAGGAACTCCTGGCGGGTATTGCTCGACTCGCGGAAGGCGCCGAGCATCACTGAGGTGTTCATGGTCGAATTCTGTTTCTCGACGCCGCGCATCATCATGCACATGTGTCGCGCTTCGATGACCACCGCAACACCGGCGGCATTGGTCACCTGTTGTACTGCTTCGGCGATTTGCCGGGTAAGGTTTTCCTGGATTTGCAGGCGCCGGGCAAACATGTCCACCAGTCGCGCAATTTTCGACAGGCCCAACACCTTGCCCGTAGGAATATAAGCCACATGGGCCTTGCCGATGAAGGGCAGCATGTGATGCTCGCAGAGCGAGTACAACTCGATGTTGTCGACGATGACCATTTCATCATTGTCGGAGGCGAACAGCGCCCCGTTGACGATTTCTTCGACACTTTGTTCGTAGCCATGGCAGAGGTAGCGCATGGCTTTTGCCGCACGCGCCGGCGTGTCGATCAGGCCTTCGCGATCCGGGTTTTCACCGAGACCGATGAGGATCTCGCGATAGCTCTGGGACAGGGATAACGTCATGAAATATCCTCGCGAGGCCTCTTATTTGATGTGCCGTCCGCCGTTGACGGTCAGGGTGGTGCCGGTGACATACGGGTTGTCGAGCAAGTAGCGCAGGCTCTGGTAGATCACTTCGCTGCCGGGCTCAATGCCCAGGACGGATTTGGCCAGCGCCTTGGCGCGATAGGCCGCGTCGTCCTCGGGATTGAACATTAGCAGGGCGGGGGCGATACCGTTGACCTTGATTGTCGGCGCATATTTCGCGGCGAAGGACAGGGTAAGGCTGTCGAGCCCGGCTTTGCTGGCGCAGTAACCGATGTGCTTGCTACTGCCCTTGCGGGTCACGTCATCGCTGATGTGCACAATGTCTGCCGGAGTTGAGCGTTGCAGCAAGTCGGCACAGTGCAGGTTGATCAGGTAGGGCGCAAGCATGTGCACGCTGAACATGCGGCTGAAGGCTTCGGCCTCGGTGTCCGGCGTTTCGGCCAGCCATTCGGAAGCATTGTGGACAATCGCCCGCAGGCTGTCGGTATGGGTTTTCAGGTCGCTGATGAACGCGAGGATCCCGGCTTCAGTGGAGAAGTCGGCAAACACCGCGATGGCGCCCAGATCACGCAATGCCTGGACACCGGGGCGCTCACTGCGGTAGCTGAAGATCACCCGATGGCCGTCTTCAATCAAACGCTGCGCACAATGCAGGCCGACACGCTGGCCGGCACCGGTGATGAGGATTGGGGCTGCGGAAGGGGTCATGAACGGCTCGCGTCGCGGTAAGAGCAAAACTATACCAGCGACGGGAGGCATGCACCTATTGTGGTAGTGAGCTTAGCGGTTTTGCGTGGACGGCTGGGCGGGCAACGGCCGTGTCGGTGTGGTGTTCAGCCAGTTGGCCAACAGGCGGGTCGACAAGGGAATGAAGAAGTAGACCATCAACGGCGTCAGGCACAACGTACTGATGAAAACCCGCGGCAGCAGGCTCAGTTCGCTCAACAAAGGCCCCAGTACAAAGTTGAACAACAAGGACACCGGAAAGAATGCCAACCAGATCGCCGCTGCCTGTTTCCAGCGTGGCGGGCGCTGACCGACCGCGCCGAACCAGCCTTCAATGCCGCTGACCCGATGCTCGGTTGGATGGGCGAACAAATCGCTGCCACGGCCTAGCCATGCAGTACGCGAGGCGGAATGCTCCCAGGTGTGCAGGGTCTGCTCATCGGCAAAGCGGAAGATAATCTGGAACTCGTCATCACCGGCTGGCGGAGCGAGCACGCCCGAGCCGAGATAACCGGGAAAATCGGTGGCCAGTTGTTCGCCTTCGCGCAGCCAGGCAATCAGGTCCTGATAACGGCCATCGGCGACGCGACGCGCCACCATCAGCGTGACGGGGGAGGTAGACATTTTGTATCTCCGTAGGGCATTTGCGTTACACCGGATAGGCGTTTCGCCAGGCGCAGCACCAGGGTGTCGGACTGCGTCTTGAGACAAGCAAGGATTATTCCTGAATCTGACCAATACACCAGAGACTTTCATGGTTTGCATGTGTTGAACATGGAGGGGGTAATGGAGTTAGAATGGGATCCAATTTTGCGCGCCGGACGTACATCATCCAATGCCTGTCCTGACTGACGCTCCTCCTGCCACTGAGGCAGATCCTTCCATCAATCGCGAAGAGCTGTTTCCCATTCGTGAGGTGGCGCGCCTGACGGGCATAAATCCCGTCACGCTGCGGGCATGGGAACGACGTTATGGCCTGATTCAGCCCACCCGCACCGAAAGTGGGCATCGGCTGTACTCGATGGTCGATGTCGAGAGGGTTCGCAGCATCCTTGGCTGGATTGACCGCGGTGTCGCGGTCAGCAAGGTTGGCAAGATTCTGGCCAGGACCGAACCTCCCAAGGCACTGGCGCAGTTCATCCCCAAGGAAGTCGTTCAGGCCGATTACGCCCATTGGCAGCAACAGGTCCAAGCGGCGGTGAGTTCCTTTGATGATGTTCAACTGGATCAAGTCTACGGGCAGATTTTTTCCACCTACTCCCAGGCAGTCGTTTTTCAGGACATTCTGATGCCGCTCTGGAAGTTGTTGTTACAACGCCAGGATCAATTCGGTTGCACCAGCGAATGGCTGTTTTTTGATGGGTTTCTGCGAGTTCGCGTATTGCAACGTTTGCTGCTGATGCGTAACGCGCAACCCCGGCGGGTGATCGTCAGTGCATTAGCAGGTCAGTGCCGAGAACTAGAGTTGTTGGTGGCCGCTCTGTTCGTGAGCAGTAATGAAATGGGGGTTCGGCTGCTGACGATTGGTCAGCCATTCGATGAGTTGCCGCTGGTATGCCAGCAGCTAAAACCGCAAGCGCTGGTGCTTTTTTCCAATCACGTGCCTTCAACTGATCTGCCACGACGGCTCAATCGTCTGGCGATGAGCCTGGATTGCCAGTTGTTTCTTGCCGGGGATACGTCGGAACTGGCTCAGGAAAGCCTGGCCGGTTCGTCGATTGGCTGTCTGGGTAATGAAGGCGCGGTGATGCGCCAGCGTCTGAAACAGTTCCTGGCGGGCAACCTCGATACCTGAGATTCAGACATGCAACGCAGGGTGTGTCAGGCGATGCTGCTGAAGGATGAACTGGCGCAGGCGCTCTGTTTCATCTTTGTCGGACTGGCCCAGTTCATAGGCATAGAAACCGTGCTCGGTTTCACGCTCAAACGTGCCGCGCAACGCAATCCGTTCATAGCCTGAGGGGCTGAACCACAGGGCGAAGTGCTTGGGTGGTTTGGTCTTGTTGCGAACTTCCAGCAAAACCCCTTTGCAAGAGACTTCGTGCACATACATCGTGCCGGGCTGGCCTTTGGCATTCTCCAGCGCCACCGGCTCATCGAGCACCAGGCGCCAGGGTCGGACCATCGGCCCGTCTTCGTAAATGCTTGGTACACCCAAACGCAAATGCAGCGCATGAAACTCGTCTTCCACCAGGTGCAGCGGAAAGGTCATTTGCTGATTTTCGAAATTGGCCTGGATGGTGACTTGCTCATGAGCCGCGAGGCGCGTGAGCAAATCACGGATTTGTGAACCACCATTAACGAGCAAGCTCGACGTCGCATCCCGCACATTGAGTTGCGGGTTGTGTTGCATGGTCTGGATGAAGTCCAGTTCATCCTGGGTCAGGAGTGCGTCACGTTGCATGGCTTGCTCGAAAGAATTAGTTACAAAGGCATTGGTGATTGTAGTTAATGACCACTAATTCGCGGTTTTGTTTGCGCCGTTCGTCGCTTTCAGCGCAGCAAGTTCGGCGAGTGCCTCGGCCAGCTGTGTTTCCAGCTGTGCAACACGCTGCTGCGCTTTGACTTGAATCGTGACGTCTTTTTGCACCCCGACAAAATAAACCTGCCCATTGCCCGGATCTTTCACCGTCGAAAGCGACAGTTCGTTCCAGAAGGGCGTGCCGTCCTTGCGGTAGTTCCTGAGGATTTCCCGGCAGGAGCCTTTCGTGCTCAGCGCCTCGCGAATGGTTGGAAGCGCTTGCTGATCCCGATCGCCTGACTGCAGGAAACGGCAATCCTGGTAGAGGATCTCTTCGCTGGTGTACCCCGTCAGGTGTTCGAACGCCGGGTTGACGTAAATCAGGATGTTGTCCTGGTCGCCTTCCTTTTCTGCAATCACGATGCCGTCGTTGGAAGCGTTGATTGCCATTTGCAGCAGTTGAGCATTGATCATCGGAGAATCCTTTCCGGTTTGATTGAGCCTGCATTCTAAAAGAACAATACAGGTCGTGCTGTTAATATCCGGTCTTTCACTCAGTTTCAGGATCAGATTGATGAAAGTCGCCATCCTTTCCGGCTCGGTCTACGGCACGGCTGAAGAAGTCGCCCGTCACGCCGCGAATATTTTGAAAGCCGCCGGTTTCGAAACCCTGCACAACCCGCGTGCGTCACTGGCCGATGTCCTGGCTTTCGAACCGCAAGCGTTTCTGGCGGTGACCTCGACCACCGGCATGGGTGAATTGCCGGACAACCTGCAACCGTTGTATTCGATGATTCGCGATCAATTGCCCGCAGCATGGCGCGGTCTGCCGGGCGCGGTCATCGGCCTGGGCGATGCGAGCTATGGCGACACCTTCTGCGGCGGCGGCGAGCAGATGCGTGAATTGTTCAGTGAACTGGGGCTGCGCGAAGTGCTGCCGATGCTACGTCTGGACGCCAGCGAAACGGTGACCCCGGAAACCGACGCCGAGCCGTGGCTGGCGGAATTGGTCAGCGTTCTGCAGTGAAAACGAGGCCCGTCAGGGTTCTGGCGAAATCGCCGAATCTGTTGCTACACGGTTACCAGCGTCGGTCCTTTGACATGGATCCAAGCTCATTGCGTCACTGACTCGCACGGCCATCAAGCTGGCTGCCAATGCAACTACACGAAGCCCGGGGGCTGACTAGACTGGTGTAACGACAGCACAACAATAAGAACAGGAGGTCTTGCCGTGAATGTTGCCCCCGTCCAGTCGCCCCACAGTGTCAGAGATAAGGTCAGCGCCGCCGAATGGCAAACCCGCGTCGATCTGGCCGCCTGTTATCGTTTGGTCGCCGCCCATGGCTGGGACGACCTGATCTTTACGCACATCTCGGCCAAGGTGCCGGGCACTGAAGACTTTCTGATCAACCCGTTTGGACTGATGTTCCATGAGATCACTGCATCAAGTCTGGTGAAGGTCGATCAAGCCGGCAACAAACTGATGGACAGTCCTTACGAGATCAATCCGGCCGGTTACACCATTCACAGCGCCGTGCATGAAGTTCGCCACGATGTGGTCTGCGTGCTGCACACCCACACGGCAGCCGGCGTGGCGGTGTCGGCGCAGAAGCAGGGCATTTTGCCGATCAGTCAGCAGTCCCTGTTTGTGCTGTCCAGCCTGGCTTATCACGCTTATGAAGGCGTTGCGCTGAACCATGAAGAGAAAGCGCGCCTGCAAGCCGACCTCGGTGAAAACAATTTCCTGATGCTGCACAACCACGGTCTGCTGACCTGTGGCAGCACCATCGCCGACACGTTCCTGATGATGTTTACCTTCCAGCGCGCCTGCGATATCCAGGTGCTGGCACAAAACGGCGGTGCCGAATTGATCGCCATCGAACCGCAGATTCTGGCGGGTGCCAAGGCGATGATTGCCGGTGTTACCAAAAGTGCTCAAGGGATGGGTGGCGCGCTGGCCTGGCCGGCGCTGCTACGCAAACTCGATCAACAAGACCCGGGTTATAAACTCTAATGCCACTCGCCGAGATCCCCCTGTGTGTCTGGCGCAAACGCGGCCAGACGTTCATCTTTCGTGGTCAGACTATCCGCTACTGGACGGCGGGGCAGGGTGAGCCGCTGTTGCTCATTCATGGCTTCCCGACCGCCAGTTGGGACTGGCATTACCTCTGGCAGCCACTGGCGCAGCGCTATCGGGTGATTGCGTGCGACATGCTCGGCTTTGGCGACTCGTCCAAACCGGTGGATCACGAATACAGCCTGCTCCAACAGGCCGACTTGCAGCAGGCATTGCTGGCGCATTTGAGCGTTACGCAGCCCGTGCATGTGTTGGCCCACGACTATGGCGACAGCGTGGCGCAGGAACTGTTGGCCCGGCATTACGAAACCGGCATTCACATTGCCAGTTGTGTGTTCCTCAATGGCGGCCTGTTTCCCGAAACCCATCGCCCGCTGCTGGCGCAAAAACTGTTGCTCAGCCCTTTGGGCTGGATGATTGGCCGCGCGTTCACGCGAGATGCGCTGGTGAAGAGTTTTCGGCAGATTTTCGGGCGGATGACCCGGCCAACTGAAAGTGAAATGGATGACTTCTGGAGCTTGGTCGAGAGCAATCACGGCCCGCGGATCATGCACAAGCTTATCGCCTATATTCCAGAGCGGCGTGTCCAGCGCGAGCGTTGGGTCGCGGCCATGCAACGCGGTGAAGTACCGCTGCGCGTCATTGATGGCGAGGTCGATCCGATTTCCGGCGCGCACATGGTCACACGCTATCGGGAGCTGATCCCCAATCCGGACACGGTCCTGCTGGCCGAGATTGGCCATTACCCGCAGACCGAGGCGCCGACGCAAGTGCTCAAGCATTACCTTGAGTTTCGCGATCGGCTGATTTTGCCGCCGCGCAGGGTCGCGTGGTCCTGATTATCCCCCTGCCTTATCGAGCACCATTCAGCCTCACCCCTGTTTATTGTGACCAGCAGCGCCGTGCCTGACACTCGGACTCATTGTCCCCTTGGCCTGCTGGAGTTTTCCAATGAATGAGTCTGTGCGCTTCGAAGATAAAGTCGTGATCGTTACCGGCGCTGGCGGCGGCTTGGGCCGGGCACACGCGCTGCTGTTTGCCAAACAGGGCGCCAAAGTGCTGGTCAACGATCTCGGCGGTTCGGCGCAAGGGGAAGGCGCCAATGCGTCGGCGGCAGACCGCGTGGTTGCCGAAATTCGCGAGGCGGGCGGCACCGCCGAAGCCAACCATGACTCCGTTACCGACGGCGACAAAATCGTCCAGCACGCGCTCGACGTTTTTGGCCGTATCGATGTGGTGGTCAACAATGCCGGGATCCTGCGCGACAAGACCTTCCACAAAATGGACGACGCCGACTGGGACCTGGTTTACCGCGTCCACGTCGAAGGCGCCTACAAAGTCACCCGCGCCGCCTGGCCGCACATGCGCGAGCAAAACTATGGCCGCGTGATCTTCACTGCGTCGACCTCGGGCATCTACGGCAACTTCGGCCAGTCCAACTACGGCATGGCCAAACTCGGCCTGTACGGCCTGACGCGAACCCTCGCCATCGAAGGTCGCAAGAACAACATCCTCGTCAACGCCATCGCGCCTACCGGCGGCACGCGGATGACCGAAGGCCTGATCCCGCCACAAGTGTTCGAGCAACTCAAACCGGAATTGGTCAGCCCGTTGGTGGTGTACCTGGCCAGCGAGAACTGCCAGGAAACCTCAGGGCTGTTTGAAGTCGGTGGCGGCTGGATGGGCAAGGTGCGCTGGGAGCGCAGCCTGGGCGCCGGGTTTGATCCGCGTGCGGGTTTCTCGCCGGAAGATGTGGCGGCGCACTGGCAGCAGATTTGTGATTTTGAAGGGGCGGCGCATCCGAAGGACAATATTGAGGCGCTGAAGGAAATGATGGGGAATTTGCAGAAGTATTCGCTTTAATTCGTGGAGCCACCAAGCTCAGGCTTGGTGGCTGAATCGCTTGTTAAGAGTATTTATTTTCGGTCATAAATTTTGGGGTCTTCCAGTTAGGTCCCTTAACGGTTTTTCCATTTTTGTCGCTAATCAGTACGCCATTGCTGAAAAGCGAGTTGTAAGTGTTTACCAGTTCGCCGTTTAAAACTATCTCCTGACGGTGGCGACTATACATTCTGTCGACGTCTTGGGCAGATCTGAAAAGTGCGAAAAACGAAACTACATCTTCTACCGATTCGTTTTTGATGATTTGTTCGATAGTGTTCATCATTCGAAACTCCTCATGTCTTTTTCGTACTCTCTTTGGTCTTGTTCATTCATTGCTGCAATTGCTTCTTCGTTATACAAAAGTGACAGTTCGCTTCCTAGCTTGTAGTCCTCAAGAGTAGCCGTATGTGCATTGTTCCATATTTGAGACTCGTCGGAAGGGGATGCGCTGTCGCTATATCCGAATGCCCTGTAACGATCTAGTTCTCGTATCTCATGAGTGTAGTAGCGCAGATCCGTGTCAGTGATTTTCCCGTGTTGACTCAGGATTTTTCTAGACGTCGAACCATTATGTCATTGGCGTCCGACTGGTCGAGACGTGCGATATGTAATTTCACTGCATCAATTCCGGATTGGGTGATGACCGCTGTGCGCCAATCCAGATCGAGTATTGGACCTCCGGACTGCTCTGGGTTAAAAAATCGCCCGCTGTATTTACCCTTAACATGCGCCCCCGCGTAAGGACTGCTAAACACGACATAAAGCGGCGCTATCCCCGAGTCGTCGGGAAACACGATGATGAACCTGTCCCAGCCCTCCACCAAGATCGGATTCAGATCCAGACGCCCTTCAATGGGTACGATGGGAGCTCCGGAGTATGCCGGAGTCTCAGTTTGAACAATCGGTTGCTCGGTCGAACTGTTCCCCGGCGTAATGACGGGTGTCCAGGTCAGGAAATCCGTTGGCGAATCTGGCAGTGCGGTCTCGTAGACGTCATTCAGCAAATCGTAATTTGCGTGCAGCACCGGAACGCCAGAGCGAATGTGGAAGTCGTCGGTTGTGGCGACGAACACTTCAGTGCCTGAGCCGAGTGACCTGATGCCCAACCCCACGGGTAAATCCAGTGTCCCCCGTCGATCCGCAATTTCGCGTAGCGTCTGTGAGGATTCCGACGTCAACTCTGCAAGTGGAACACTCATGGTGAAGCGCTCCCCGTTGCCTAGGCGCGAAGGCATCAGCAGAACCGCGAAACCGACCAATACCGGGCTTAGCAGTGCGCCACCGCGGCTGTTACAGCCGTTACTCCTGAGCGCAGCGCAGTGACAATCGCGAAAGAAGTTACAGGAGTGAGACGGATGATGGTCGAGGCGAACGAGAATGCCGGGCCGGATGCCGCAATCGCGCCTGAGGCAGGATAAACATGATGGACTTCTGGCGTAGGCGCCGGGTCCTCATTTTGTTGTTGTTCGGTCTCCGTCTGCACTTCCAGAAGCGCCTGTTGCCGATGGTGCTCCTGTGCCTGCTTTTCCTTTTGCTCTTGTATCTTCAATGTTGCGAGTTGAGCTTGCCGTTGCGCCACGGCAGTAGCGGTATCAATGACTTTCCAGCGAATCTCCTGGCTCTGCCTTTCTGTTTCTAGTTGCTTTTGTATCTGCTCGATTCGTTGCTCCATTTCATCTTGTAGACGAGCCTGTTCGGCTGCGAAATGCTCTGCGGCAGCTTGTGCATTTGCTTGCGCCTCGGCCAACGCTGTTATCAATGTTGCGATTCGTGCATTTTCTTGAGCCTGGGCCTGCTCCTTAAGTTGCGCGGCGCGCGCCTTATCGGCAGCCTTTCTAGCTTGCTCGATAGCTAACTGTTCGGTTTCCGCCAGTGCTGCAAGCCGAGCCTGTTCGCGCAACCAGACTTGTTCTTGTTCCCGACGTGCTGCATCAGCTATTGCTTTCAGGCGTTGCTGTTCGGCTACGATCCTGGTGCTTTCGGCAGCTACTCGTTGGGCTTCTGCCGCCGCCGCTTGCGTTTGGTCATTAGCTTGTACTGCAGCCAGCCAATTAAGTACCTGCACGTGTTGCTGGTTCAGTATCTGAATGGATTGCGCGAGTAGCCTGGCCTCGTATGCAGCAGCGTATGAGGCCGCCCAGGTGTTCATTGCAATACCGCTGGGCATGACCCGTTGTTCCATGGTAGTTGCTTTTTGATAGAACTCAACCAAGTTTCGGCCTAACGGATCACCGCCATAAAACTGATTGGCGAGATTGGTTTTTTGATGGAGGTCAGTGGTCTTTCGATGCAGAAGAGTGTTACGAACACCTAGTTCACGAATGATCGCGTCTACTGGAGAAAGAGGTTGATTGGAGAACTCCAGTCTTGTGGTGGCGAGTTCATGTTCGATGGTTTGTGGTAGTTGATGAGCGCGGGTTTGATGTGCTTGTTCAATCGACTTTTTGGTGGTTTCTATTTTATCTGAGTTCGCAATTACAATATGTTGGGGGTTGTGAGGGCCAAACGTGCCGCTGTGGGGAATGACTGATGAAGTAGCAGGGACGATGCGCATGTGTAAAGGGGCAATTGCAGTCGTGTGAACAGCTTCGGTCAACTCCCATGTTGGGGGTTTTTGCATATTCATATCCTTTTGAATGTGCTTGTTGAATGGGGGATTGATGGGGTGGTGAAAATATTCGGTTTGTACTGATTTCTGTTTGTCGGCTTACGGTCGACTTGTTTTAAGTTACAGCAAAACTTTGGTGCATGATTCTGATTGGGCTGTAAGTAAGTGTGTGTGAGATTGAGTGAAGTTTCGGCAGGCTAAAGCAAGCGAGTCGGAATACTTCTGTACAAGAAGAAATTTCCCATGTGGTTTTCGGATGTTTCTCGTAGAACAGGACGATCGGCTTTTCAACAGACATAAAAAAGGCCGCTGCAAACGCAGCGGCCAAATAAGACGTTGGATCAGGAGCTACAAAACAACGTCTGTGTACACAGGGCGATCAATCGATAAGCATCGATTCATCTGGATTCGGCTTCAGCGGGTTGCCCCTGAAAGCC
Source organism: Pseudomonas sp. S2_F03 (assembly GCF_054668335.1). Taxonomy (NCBI): domain Bacteria; kingdom Pseudomonadati; phylum Pseudomonadota; class Gammaproteobacteria; order Pseudomonadales; family Pseudomonadaceae; genus Pseudomonas; species Pseudomonas sp. S2_F03. Next base: position 4,053,716 of record NZ_CP162759.1, read on the forward strand.
CGGAAAGAATAAGCCCCTGACCTAAAAGGAAAAATAGCGATTCGCGACATGCAGTGTTGCAGCCCCAGCAACAGTCCCGGATTTTCATGGCGGCTACGAGGTCGCATGCATCTGACTGATAACCCACCATCCAGCCCATCCATACCCCGCGCAAACCCGCGTCCCTGCGGGTCATTCATCCTTTAGAGGTACATCCCGAATACCTCTTTGGTGCGCTTATCGCTCTCGGGTTGCGGCAGTAGGGTGGGGCCTTCTGTCACTCACCGGGGAAGACGCATGACAAAAACAACAATGCGCGCCATCTTCACGCCGCAAGCGCTGGCCGCTGCGGTGGCCTTGGGTTGCTGTGCCCAGGCGCAGGCTGTTTCATTCAACATTGGAGAGATCGAGGGGACGTTTGACTCCTCGCTGTCCATCGGCGCGAGTTGGGGCATGCGCGATGCCGACAAGTCTTTGGTCGGCACCGTGAACGGCGGGACCGGGCAGTCATCGACCGGTGATGACGGGCGGCTGAACTTCAGCAAGGGTGAAACCTTTTCCAAAATCTTCAAAGGGATTCACGACCTCGAACTGAAATACGGCGACACCGGTGTGTTCGTTCGCGGCAAGTACTGGTACGACTTCGAACTGGAAGATGAAGACCGCGACTTCAAGCCGATCAGCAACAAGGGTCGCAAGGAAGGCGCCAAGTCTTCCGGCGGGCAAATCCTCGACGCCTTCGTTTATCACAACTACAACATTGTCGACCGCCCAGGCAGCGTGCGCGCCGGCAAGCAAGTGGTCAGCTGGGGGAAAGTACCTTCATCGGCAACTCGATCAACAGCATCAACCCGATCGACGTCTCTGCGTTTCGTCGTCCGGGCGCCGAGATCAAGGAAGGCCTGATCCCGGTAAACATGTTGTACGTTTCCCAAGGCCTGACGGATCAGCCTCGGTGGAAGGTTTCTACCAACTGGAGTGGGACCAGACCGTTCTCGACAACTGCGGCACGTTCTTCGCTGTCGACGTGGCGGCCGATGGTTGCAACAACAATTACACCGTCGGCAATCCCGCGATTGCCCCGTTGGCACCGCTGGCCGCTGCGTTCGGCCAACCGATTCTGGTGACTCGCGAAGGCGTGGTCGTTCCCCGTGGCGGCGACCGCGATGCGCGGGATTCCGGGCAGTGGGGTACGGCATTGCGCTGGCTCGGTGATGACACCGAGTACGGCCTGTATTTCATGAACTACCACAGCCGCTCACCGACGGTGGGCACCGTCACCGCAGGCGCATCGACACTGGCCAGCCTGCCGGGCATGGTCGCCGCCGCCAACCGGCTGGCACCTGGCAGCGGCTCGGGGCTGGCGCAAAGTGTGATGCTGGGACGCGGTCAGTATTACCTCGATTATCCGGAGGACATTCGTCTTTATGGCGCGAGTTTCTCCACCACGTTGTCCACCGGTACCGCGTGGAGTGGCGAGATCAGCTATCGCCCGAACGCGCCCGTACAGGTCAACACCAACGACCTGACACTGGCGATGCTCAACCCGATTGCCGGTGGTCTGGCATCGCCGATCGTCTCGACGCCCGGTGCCGACAACAAAGGCTACCGTCGCAAGGAAGTCACGCAAATCCAGAGCTCGCTGACGCAGTTCTTCGATCAGGTACTGGGGGCTCAGCGGCTCACCGTGGTCGGCGAAGCGGCGGTGGTTCATGTCGGTGGCCTGGAGGGACGCAGTCACTTGCGTTACGGCCGTGATTCGGTCTACGGGCAATACGGTTTTGGTGGCGAAACTGACGGGTTTGTCACTTCGACCTCCTGGGGCTACCGCGCGCGGGCAATCCTTGATTACGCCGACGTGTTCGCCGGGATCAACCTCAAACCCAACCTGTCCTGGTCGCACGATGTCGCCGGCTACGGCCCCAACGGGCTGTTCAACGAAGGCGCCAAGGCGGTCAGCGTCGGTGTCGATGCCGACTACCGCAACACCTATACCGCGAGCCTGAGCTACACCGACTTTTTTGGTGGTGACTTCAACGTCCTCGAAGACCGCGACTTCGTGGCGCTGAGCTTCGGCGTGAACTTCTGATCTGGCTGAGAAAGGATGATTTCAATGCGCAAGATGATTCTGCAATGTGGCGCCCTGGCCCTGAGCTTGCTGGCAGTCAACGTAATGGCGGCGGTGTCGCCGGAAGAAGCCAACAAACTGGGCACCAGCCTCACGCCGCTGGGCGCCGAGAAGGCCGGCAACGCTGACGGCTCTATTCCGGCCTGGACCGGCGGCATCCCGAAAAACGCCGGTGCGGTGGACAGCAAAGGTTTTCTGGCTGACCCGTTCGGCAACGAAAACCCCTGTTTGTAATCACCCCCGCGACGGTCGACAAGTACAAGGACAAGTTGTCGGAAGGCCAGGTGGCGATGTTCAAACGCTACCCGGAAACCTACAAGATTCCGGTCTACCCGACCCACCGCACTGTGGCCGTGCCGCCAGAGATCTACGAGTCAGCCAAGCGCAGTGCACTGAGCGTGAGCACCATCAATGACGGTAACGGGTTGGCGGGTTTCACCGGCAACCGTTACTACGCATTCCCGATTCCCAAGAATGGCGTCGAAGTGTTGTGGAACCACATCACCCGTTACCACGGCGGCAACCTCAAACGCATCATCACCCAGGTGACCCCGCAAACCAACGGCAGCTACACGCCGATCCGCTTCGAAGAAGAAATCGCCGTCCCGCAACTGATGAAGGACATGGACGCGGACAAAGCCGCCAACGTGCTGACTTTCTTCAAACAGTCGGTGACCGCACCGGCACGTCTGGCCGGTAACGTACTGTTGGTGCACGAAACCCTCGATCAGGTGAAAGAGCCGCGTCTGGCGTGGATCTACAACGCCGGCCAGCGCCGTGTGCGTCGTGCCCCGCAAGTGGCCTATGACGGCCCGGGCACCGCTGCTGATGGTCTGCGTACCTCCGACAACTACGACATGTTCTCCGGCGCACCCGATCGCTACGACTGGAAACTGGTCGGCAAGAAGGAGATGTACATCCCTTACAACAGCTACAAACTGGATTCGCCGAGCCTCAAGTACGACGACATCGTCAAGGCCGGCCACATTAACCAGGACCTGACCCGATATGAACTGCACCGCGTCTGGGAAGTGATCGGCACGGTCAAGCCGAGCGAGCGCCACATCTACGCCAAGCGCCACATGTACATCGACGAAGACAGCTGGCAAGTGGCGCTGGTGGATCACTACGACGGTCGCGGGCAACTGTGGCGAGTGGCGGAGGGTCACGCTCAGTATTACTACGATCACCAGGCCCAGGCCTACACGCTGGAAGCGCTCTACGACATCATTGCCGGCCGGTACATTGCACTGGGCATGAAGAACGAAGAGAAACACAGTTTTGAGTTTGCCTTTGAAGCCAAGGTTAACGACTTCACTCCCTCGGCGTTGCGTGCCGAAGGGGTTCGGTAACGGAGCTGATACCTTCGCAGGACAAAAGGCGACCGCTTGGTCGCCTTTTTTATGGGCGCCAATCAGCGTGCTGAATACTTCTCAACAAGCGGCTTGGACAGGTCTAGGGTTGGCGGACAATTATAAAAAGGCACGCCGCAATGACCGCCATGACTCCGTGTCTGGACCGTTCTGGATTTTTGCCCAGACTGTCCTCCCATCATCTGTCGCGTGAGCGTTTGACCGAGCCGCTGCTGGCCTCCACGGCGCGGGTGAAATTGCTCTGCGCACCAGCGGGCAGTGGCAAGACCGCACTGCTCGCCGAATGCCTGTTGCAGGCACCGCCGCAGTGTCGTGTGTGTTGGTTGCCGTTGTCTGGCGTGGCAATGAGCACCGCTGATTTTCGACAACGTCTGGCCGAGACGCTGGGGCTGGCCTCGTCAGGCGAAACTGAATTGCTGGGGCAACTGGCGCGATTGCAGACGCCGACCTGGCTGTTTCTCGACGACTATTGCCGCGTCCCGAACCCCGAACTGGACTTGTTGCTGGATCGCATGCTGGCGGTCAGCAGCCCGATGTTGACCTGGTGGATGGGCGCTCGTCGGCGCCCGCAATGCAACTGGCCGCGGTTGCTGCTCGATGACGAATTGTATGAATGTGAGCACTCGACGCTGGCCTTCAATCAAACCGAGATCGCCGCACTGTTGCGCCATCTGCCGCAGGCAGACGCCAACAACGCCGCCAGTAAAATCATCCAGCGCAGTGGCGGCTGGTGTGCGGGCGTACGGATTGCGCTGCTGCAAAAATGTGATTGGTCGCGCAACAACACACTTCAAGGGCAAACGGACACGTTGCTTGATTACCTGGAGCACGAGTTGTTCGCTGTGCTGACCCCGGAATTGGCGGAGGTCTGGCGGGTCCTGGCGCATTTGCCACGTTTCAATGCAAGCCTTTGCGATCACCTGTTTGGGGCCGGTGAAGGCTGCGCGTACCTGAAGGTGTTGCAGGAACTGGGCTGCTTTATCGAGCCTTGGCAGGACTCGGCAGACTGGCTGCAAATTTTCGCTCCGCTCACTCACACGATACGCAATGAGCAATGGCCGGCCGGTCGTTCCTGGCATCGACGTGCCTGCCAATGGTTCACGGCTGAACAGGACTGGAAAGCCGCCTTCGAGCAGGCCTTGCTGGCCGAAGAATTCGAAGTCGCGGTCAGCCTGCTGCAGCACTTCAGTTTCGAGCATCTATTCGAGGAGCAGACAGTGGTCCTGTTGCTGCGTTTGCATGAGCAGCACGGCGACGAACTGACGCTCGGCTCGCCGCAATTGGTCGGGTTGATCACCGCAGCCTTGCTGTTTGCGGGTCGATTCGAGCAAGCGGCCGAATGCATCGAACATCTGTCTCGATTCACCCCTCAACCGTCGGCGCTCCTTCAGCGGCAATTGATTGCGCGCTGGCAGGCCCAGCAAGGCTGGCTACTGCATTTGCAAGGGCGCATGGAGGGTTCACGCGCGCATTTTCTCGACGCGCTAAGCGTGCTCGGTGCTGACCTCTGGCCCGTACGTTTGATGTGCCTGTCGGGTTTGACGCAACAAGCCCTGCTCAGGGGCGAACTTGATTTGGCGCAGGCGATAAACCGCGATGCGTTGTGCCTGGCACGAGCACAAGGCTCGCTGGTGTTCGAAGGTCTGCTTGAACTCGATCACGCGCAATTACTGGAGCAACGTGGCGCTCCTCAACGTGCCGAAAGTTTGCTCGCGAATGTACATGGCCTACTCACTCAACAGCAGCAGATCGCCGGGCCCTTGCTTGGGCGAATTGCCTTGCGCCGTGGGCGCTTGAACTTGTCTCAGGGCCTGGATGCACAGGCCGCCGAATATTTCGAAGCCGGGATGCAGATCTGTCTGCGCAGTCACGACAAACGGGTGCTTTATGGGTTCCTCGGTTTGGCTCAGGTGGCGGCCAATCAGAGCGACTATGCCCAGGCGTTTGTCCATCTGCGCGACGCCGAACGCTTGATGCAACAGCGGCAGATTCCCGACACTGTTTACCGCGGTGTGCTGTTGCAAATCAGCAGTCAAATCTGGCTCCAGCAGGGCCGTCCCGAATTAGCGGTTGAGGCCTTGACGCGGGTCTTGCGTCATTATCGTGGGCCTCAGGCGCGACAGGCGTCACCCGCCACCCTTGATCTCATACCACGCATTGAATACCTGCTGATTTTAGCGCAAACCTGTTTGCACCAAGCAAACCAGCCGCAAATTCAACTGTTTGGATTGATAGATCAGGCGCAACAGAGAGGCATGTTAAGCCTGGAGGCAGAACTGCAGTTGGCACTGGGGCAAGTCGCTTGGTTGATGGGGGATAGTTCCCTTGCTGAGCGTGCTTTACAGTGCGGTCAGCAATTGGTTAAGCGTCATGGTCTCCACCAAGCGTTGCGTGAATTGAAATTGCGACAACCGGATTTTGAACGTGAAGTAAGCGATTTGCCGTCTGTCGTGGACGCAGGCCCGCTCAGCCGACGCGAGTTGGAAGTGCTCGCGTTAATTGCTCAAGGGAATTCCAATCAGCAAATAGCTGAGCAGCTTTATATCTCCTTACATACGGTTAAGACTCATGCGCGCCGAATTCATGGGAAGTTGGGTGTTGCCCGGAGAACGCAAGCAGTGGCAAAGGCGAAGTTATTAAGGTTGTGTTAAATGTGGGGGGTTGTGGTTGTTTTAATATTATTGTTTGATGACTAAATTACTTGAAATGGATTTGGTGTTTTCAGCGCGGTGAAAAGTTATTAGGGTTGGGCCTCTGCAGGTGAAGTGACATGAAGTTGCTTCTGGTCTTTCTCTATCAAGGATAACTAAGATGAGTGCAAGTTATAACAGTTTGATGCTCGATGCTCCGCAAGGAACCGTGCAGGCTTCCACTGAGTTGGCGAAGGTTCGGCAGGTGGGGGAGCAACTTTTGGCGTTTCTGGGTGATGTTCCTTCATTTAAGGAAATGACCCGTGACCGGTTAGCGCTGAAAGTGCATGAGTATAATGTGGCGCTGAATGCTGAAAATATTTTTATTACCAGAGGTGCTTACACAGCTGAGCAGAAAACTCGTCCATCAGGTACTTTGCTGGATGTTTTTTTCGAGTGTTTGGAAAAGAATATATCTCCTAACTATATTTTTGGGGTGGATGGTGTATACACACGACCGAACACTACAAATAATGCATACGCTGTTCAAGGCCTCAGTATTCAATCGGTCGAACGCATTCTGGTAAAAACAATAAGTGATCTCAGGTCGGAGCATCGCGCAAGCGTTGATCGATACTGGCTGACCAATGCCGGAGTGATTGATAATCCGGCTTCGACGAACAAAGATGTCTTGAAGCAATTGCAGGCGCATGCGTTGATGGCCCAACTGTCGCTGAGTACTATTGGAGGAGTGTTGGACTCTTCCCAAGGGCGACGGGTTTCGGAACTCCTGCTGTCGGGGAAGGGTACTGCTTTATACCGCATCGTATTAGAAGTACCAAACAAAATTCCGGCGACGTTTCCTTCCAGCTTTGTAGTCAATATGAACGGGCTGACACCTTCAGAACTTTCTCTGGATGACGACTGGCACACTTGTGTGGTGTACACGCCAGAAAGCGGTTTCGAATTTTTCGTCACGAGTAATGATATGCATGCGGCATTGTGTTCGCGATGGTCTGTCTCGAAAACCAGTGTGTCCTATAAGAATGTGCAAGAGGATATATTCGAATTTTGTGTCGATAGTCGTCTAAAGCAACAGCGCGATGATTTTTCGAGGCTTTTAAACTTTGGTGATAGCCATAGCCCGAATTTGCTCGTTGAGTTGGAAGCGACTCAGCGACTGGACGCGGTGAAATCAAACTGGACAGCTCAATTCGAGGTGTTGAAGGCGGCAGTCAATCGTGCCGGTTGGCCGGACTGGTTAAAAGCGTCGGACAAGAACGTTCAGCTGCGGTGATGAGGAACTTGAAGAATCGGCGGATAATTACGACGCCGAGTTTCAAGTTAAGTCCGATGAGCACTTTTCCCTGACCTTGTATGCTCGCAGAAAGGTTAAAGATTGGCCCGCAGTGCGTTCGGCGTTGAAATCAACCCCGATACGATAAAAGTTCATAGCCGGTATGAGCTCAAAATCGGTGGTCGGACGATCGTTCAGGAGGACGCAAGGACCCTGACAGAACAGATTATTTTCGGATTGCACGATGGTGGACACAGGGTCCAGATGCGTTTCGAGGGCGCTCAGGCAATTCCTGGCTTGACTCCCGAAAAGCTTGAATACTGGTTGCAGACTGTCGATGTACGACGTGATTTTGTGGAGGCGGCGCCCTTTTATCCGTCACAGGCCTATCACGATGCCTGTCTCAATCGATTGTCGAGTAAATTGGAACTCGCACTGTGGATAGCTCGATACACCGGAAAGATCAACGATAACGATGTCCGGTTGGTTGAGCGTGGATTGCAAGGTGAATTGGCGGTTGAGATTAATGGCGTGTACTTCGACGGAGCGTCCCATTGTTTGAATGATGTCATGCTGTTCTGGGGGGCGCAAAAATCGTTTGGTACACAACTGGTCTTCTTGAAAACCCCAAAAGGGGAATATGAGGTCCTTCTGTTTTGCTGAGTTTAATGCCTTTAAGGAAAAACTTGGGGAATGGATGAATAGCGATTCTGGTTATGCGGCTTCGCTTATGAATGCCAATGATGTTCCAAGTGTGGGGGAAAGGCTGCGTCAGCACGTTATAAAACCGATTCTGAGTAACCTCAAGTCCATGGTTTTAAATAGAGAGACGCGAATACCACTGACCCGTTTTGTGGGGCTGAATTATGATTGGTCGTTAGCGAAAATCAATCAGGCAGCTCCGGCCTATTACCGAAATGTGCCGCGACTGTTGCGTCAGCAACATGCTCGTCTAAATACAGAGCTCAAAGCGCTTTACACTGTAGAGTCCCGCGAAACGGCGTTTCCTTCCTTTGAGGAATATTCCCGGGAACTTATTAAAGAAAGGGTAGAGGCGGTACTTCGTTCTCGCGGGAGTTACGTCAATGTCGATCCCGATATGGTTTATGTGCAAATAAGCTCGGATGAGCAGATGAGTCTGACGGAACTGATTGTCGAGGGGCGTAGCTTTGAGCCTAATAATAGTCCTCAACCCGTTCCAGGGCAGTATCCTAAATTTTATTGGAGAGCTGTCCACCCCCCTCGACAAGCTCGATATACGAGATATTGCCTCGTGGTCTAAAACACTTCGCTCGGGAGAAAATATATTGACTTTCTGAAATCTGATTATCTGGCTGAGCGTCATTCATCCTACACCTTCAGACGAGAAGTAAACTTCAAACGTGTGCACTGTAGAGATGCATCAGGCCTTACTGACTCAGTTCTTTGATGCTGGATTGGACGGTGATCAGTTTAGAAGTGTTGAAAAACTTATTCTTGATCTGAAAGTTCCGCAAGGACAATTGTATGAGAATCCTGTAGTCAATGAGGAAAGTGTCTATAGATTTAATATTTTAAAAACTCGTGAGGTGGCGGGTGTTTATATATTCAGGATTAAGACTGCTAAAGGACTTGAAGATTTTCTTTATACTCCGGATGCACCGGATGGTGCGGCGTTTCGCCCCATCGGTCATTTTGCTTCCGCTGTCAGACTTCGTTTTGGTCCGTTCAGGAGTTATTACATCAATCGAATAAAAGTCGCGGATAAAAAGGTGGTCAACGACTATTTTGATCTGCTTCAGAGTCGTGCTGACACAGTTGCGGCGCCTGTGCCTTCGTACATGTCCAGGGTCAGGGATCTGCGAGCTTCACATGAAATTAAAGTGAATCGGGTCATTGATGATGTCGATGAACAAACCACCAGTCTTAATGAGATTATTGCGGGCCTGATTTATGATAATGTGATGTTGGCTGCCACTGTTATTAGTTTAGTTATTCCTCCTGTCGGTGTGTTGGTGACGATTGTAGAGCTGGGTAAAAATTTCTACGATGGCGTAAAGGCACATTACTATGGCGATTACGATGCCTCGTTTAAATACTTCAAGGACGCATTGATCGGACTGGTGAGCCTGGGGCAGGCAACTCGGGGTGCAAAAGTGGTCACGAATGCCCAGAAGAGTTTGATCCAGTTGTTTGGTGATGCAAAAACCGTTGTGAGCATGGTATCTAAGGCCACGGGGCAGAAACTCGGTCATGAAAGACTGCTCGAAATCGTTCAAGACGTGCTGGGTGAACAAGACGTCAATACCAGCAAAACCACAGTGCATTAATTTTTCTCTTTACTCTGTGCAGGCTGGATACTGAGGTCGACAGAGATCAAATAGAACGGGATGTCCCATACCCCATCCGCCAACTCACGGCCCGCGTCGCCGCCAGCAATCGCTGCGCCGCCGGGCCGTTTTCGTCTGCGTGGAACAACGACGTCGGGCCGACAATGGTCATGACGGCTGCAACATTCCCGACGGCATTGAATACCGGCGCTGACAACGCATCGACACCGGGCATCAGCAACCCGTGCACATGATGCAGACCGCGCTCGCGGATCTGTTCGCACAATGCCGTGTAGGCCTGATCGTCCGCCAGCGTATGAACGTTGGCGGTTTGCAGTTCCTGCTCGCGCAAGTCGACGGTTTCACGCTTTGGCAGAAACGCGCCGAACACCAAACCGGTGGATGAACTGAGCAATGGCAACACCGAACCCAACTGCGTCACCACCGTCACCGCGCGCACCGCCGGTTCGATGTGAACCACGGTCGCACCCTGATTGCCCCACACCGCCAAAAAGCAGGTTTCGTTCAGTTCATCGCGCAGTTCGGCCAACGGCAGGGCAGCGACTTTCAGCACATCCATACTGTTGAGTGCGGCAAGACCGACGCGCAAGGCTTCACGCCCGAGGCCGTAGTGGTTGGTGGCGGTGTTCTGCTCGGCAAAGCCGCTGGCGATCAGCGCCTGCAGATAGCGATGGACCTTGCTCGCCGGCATCTGCACGTGTTCGGCCAGGCGCGACAGCGAGGTCGATGGCGACAACTGTGCCAAGGCCTTGAGGATGTCGGTGCCGACCTCGGCCGAGCGGACTTTCTGCTTGTCGTTGTTGCGCGGCGTTTCCATGGAGGCGGTCTGATCCCGGGACGAATGGGCGTCTTTATAGCTTGACGGTCAATACCAATCAAATTACGTTATGCGTAATCAAATTACGATAAAAATAACCCAGGCGTGCCGAACCTCTGCAACAGAGTGACAGGCCACTGCCTACTCCCTGTTCAGGAGGTTCCATGAACCCTGATTCAACCGCGCCAGCGCTGGCTTACCAGTCAGGCTTCGGCAACGAGTTCAGCAGTGAAGCGTTGCCCGGCGCACTGCCCGTCGGCCAGAATTCCCCGCAAAAAGCCCCCTATGGCCTCTACACTGAATTGTTCTCCGGCACCGCGTTTACCATGGCTCGCAGTGAAGCGCGGCGCACATGGATGTACCGCATTCAGCCATCGGCCAATCACCCGGCGTTCGTCAAACTGGATCGGCAACTGGCCGGCGGCCCATTGGGTGAAGTGACGCCCAACCGCCTGCGCTGGAACCCGTTGGACATCCCCGCCGAGCCGACCGATTTCATCGATGGGCTGGTGAGCATGGCCGCCAACTCGGGCGCGGAAAAACCGGCCGGGATCAGCATCCTTAGCTACCGCGCGAACCGCTCCATGGAGCGCGTTTTCTTCAACGCTGACGGCGAACTGCTGCTGGTGCCGGAGCAGGGGCGCTTGCGAATTGCTACCGAGCTCGGCGTGCTGGATCTGGAACCACTGGAAATCGCCGTATTGCCACGCGGGCTGAAATTTCGCGTCGAACTGCTCGACCCGCAAGCGCGCGGTTACATCGCCGAGAACCACGGTGCGCCGTTGCGTCTGCCGGACCTGGGGCCGATCGGCAGCAATGGCCTGGCCAACCCGCGGGACTTCCTGACGCCGGTTGCGCATTACGAAAATTTCAAGCAACCGACCACGCTGGTGCAGAAGTTCCTTGGTCAATTGTGGGGCTGCGAGCTGGATCATTCGCCGCTGAACGTGGTCGCCTGGCATGGCAATAACGTGCCATACAAATATGACCTGCGCCGTTTCAATACCATCGGCACGGTCAGTTTCGATCACCCGGACCCTTCGATTTTCACCGTCCTGACGTCGCCAACCAGTGTGCATGGCCTGGCCAACCTGGACTTCGTGATCTTCCCGCCACGCTGGATGGTCGCCGAGAAAACCTTCCGTCCACCGTGGTTCCACCGCAATCTGATGAACGAGTTCATGGGGCTGATCAAAGGCGAATACGATGCCAAGGCCGAAGGCTTTGTGCCCGGCGGTGCGTCCTTGCACAGCTGCATGAGTGCACACGGTCCCGACGGTGAAACCTGCACCAAGGCGATCAATGCGGAACTGGCGCCAGCGAAAATCGACAACACCATGGCCTTCATGTTCGAGACCAGCCAGGTATTGCGCCCGAGCCGTTTCGCCCTGGATTGCCCGCAACTGCAAACAAACTACGATGCCTGCTGGGCCACGCTGCCTGCCACTTTCGACCCGACCCGGAGATAACCCATGACTCAGACTTCCATCACTCGTAGCTGGGTTGCCTCCGCCAACGGCCACACCGATTTCCCGCTGCAAAACCTGCCGTTGGGTGTGTTCAGCGTGAACGGTTCAGCCCCGCGCAGCGGTGTGGCGATCGGCGAGCATATTTTTGATCTGGAGGCGGCGCTGGAGGCCGGGCTGTTCGATGGTGCTGCGAAAGCGGCCGTCGAAGCGACCCGTGGCGGTCAACTGAATGCGTTTTTCGAACTGGGTCGCGACGCTCGCGTTGCCTTGCGCCAACGTCTGCTGGAACTGTTCACCGAAGGCAGCACCCTGCACGGAAAAATCGAGGCCCAAGGCGCAAAACTGCTGCCCTTGGCGGCGAATTGCGAGATGCACCTGCCAGCTAAAATCAACGATTACACCGACTTCTACGTCGGTATCGAGCACGCGCAAAACGTCGGCAAACTGTTCCGCCCCGATAACCCGCTGCTGCCGAACTACAAGTACGTCCCCATCGGTTATCACGGCCGCGCTTCGACCATTCGTCCGTCCGGTACCGACGTTCGCCGTCCGAAAGGCCAGACCTTGCCGGCCGGTCAGACCGAGCCGACATTTGGTCCGTGCGCGCGTCTGGACTATGAACTGGAACTGGGCATCTGGATTGGCCAAGGCAACGAGATGGGCGACTCGATCGCCATCGGTGATGCCGCTGATCACATCGCCGGTTTCTGCTTGCTCAACGATTGGTCGGCGCGTGACATTCAAGCGTGGGAATACCAGCCGTTGGGGCCGTTCCTGTCGAAAAGCTTTATCACCAGCATTTCACCGTGGGTGGTGACGGCCGAAGCGCTGGAGCCGTTCCGTCGCCCGCAAGCTGCGCGCCCTGAAGGCGATCCGCAGCCGCTGCCGTACCTGTTCGACAAGCGCGATCAAGCCGCTGGCGGTTTCGACATCGAACTCGAAGTGCTACTGCTCACCGAAGGCCTGCGCGAGCAGAAGTTGCCGGCCCATCGCCTGACGCTCAGCAACACCCAACACATGTACTGGACCGTGGCGCAAATGGTCGCGCACCACAGCGTCAATGGTTGCCAGTTGCAGGCCGGTGACCTGTTCGGCTCGGGCACCTTGTCCGGTCCCGAAAGCGGTCAGTTCGGCAGCCTGCTGGAAATCACCGAGGGCGGTAAAAAGCCGATCGAACTGGCGTCGGGCGAGGTGCGTAAATTCCTGGAAGACGGCGACGAAATCATCCTGCGTGCCCGTTGCAGCCGTGAAGGTTTTGCCTCTATCGGTTTCGGCGAATGCCGCGGCAAAGTGCTGTCGGCGCGCTAAGAGGATCGGGTCATGGAACTCTATACCTACTACCGTTCGACCTCGTCTTTTCGGGTGCGAATCGCATTGGCGCTCAAGGGCCTGGACTACCAGGCGCTGCCGATCAACCTGATTGCACCGCAAGGTGGCGAACATCGGCAGCCGCCTTACCTGGGCATCAACCCGCAGGGTCGGGTGCCGGCTCTGCGCACGGACGAAGGCGATCTGTTGATTCAGTCGCCAGCGATCATCGAGTACCTGGAAGAACGTTATCCACAGGTGCCGCTGCTGTCCAAAGACCTTGCCGCCCGCGCCCATGAGCGCGGTGTGGCGGCGGTGATTGGTTGCGACGTGCATCCATTGCATAACGTCAGCGTGCTCAACAAGCTGCGCCAATTGGGTCATGACGAGCCGCAAGTGGTGGAGTGGATCGGGCACTGGATCAGCCAGGGGCTGGCGACGGTGGAACGGTTGATCGGTGATGAAGGGTATTGCTTTGGCGATGAACCGGGATTGGCGGATGTCTACCTGATTCCGCAGCTGTACGCGGCCGAGCGATTCAATATTTCCCTCGAAGCGTATCCACGTATTCGCCGAGTAGCGGCACTGGCAGCCACCCATCCAGCGTTCATCAAGGCCCACCCGGCCAACCAGCCTGATACCCCATAAAGCCTCATGTTGACCCCTGTAGGAGCCGGCGATTAATCAATGGACGATCGAGTTGGGCGGCAAATGCCCCAGCCGTTCCGTCAGGCGAATCCGCTGGATCGGGTCGTCGCTGAGCAACAGCGCATGCTCCAGATCAAATCGCTCGGCATTCGGACAGTCCAGCCGTTGATAGAGGCTGGCCCTGGCCAGGTAGTCGGCGGCGTTGGCGTTGCCCAGTTCCAGTACGCGTTCGGCGTCGATCAGGGCACCGATGTAGTCATCGTGGGACAGGTGCAGCTGACGCAGGTTTCGCGACAGGCGCTGCATCATCTGCACCGGGTCAGCCGTCAGTAAATGGTCAGCGCTGAGTTTCATGTTCGGGCCGTACTGTCGATGCAGCAGTTCACGGCAGTCGTTGGGGTATAACCGGCGCCCGCCACAAGGGTCGAGCAGATGATCGGCACCGGGAACCCGCAACAGGAAGTGCCCGGGGAAGTTGACGCCCACCAGCGGGATTTCCAGTCGTTTGGCCAACTCCAATGCAATCAGCCCAAGGGACAACGGCTGGCCACGTCGCAGCTCCAGCACTCTGTTGAGCAAGGCGACTTGAGGGCGTAACGGAGTGAAGTCGTCCTGGGCGAACCCCAGGTCATTCATCCGCCGCAACAACGGCTGGGCCAGTTCGGCGACCGGCAACATCGGCAAACCCTGGCTGACCTGCTGTGTCAGGTCGTTGAGGTCGGCCAGCACTGCCTCGGGGGCCAGCCTGGCATCGTGCTCGACCGCCATCCACAGCCCTGCCTCGAACAGCGCGGGCGGTGAACGTTGCAGGCAATCGAAGAAGCATTGTCGGGGCGTCATCAAAATCTCCGGCGGATGCCTCGTTTTAGCCCCGTCTCCGGCATTCGTCCAGTGCTGCACACATGCGGTTTCAGGTTATGTCCGAAAGCCTGCAAAGTAGCGCCGCTTATTCCGGTGCGCTTCTGCAATTTTTGGGCGCAAGCCTATACTGGCGACTACAAGAAGTGATTCGGGAGCCCCACGATGTTCGCTCTCATGCAAAGCACTCGCCTTGAATCGCTGCATCTGAGCGTCGACCCGGTCACCGGGTTGAAGGCGGTGATTGCCATTCATAACAGCCGGCTGGGACCTGCCCTGGGCGGCTGTCGTTACCTTGCCTACCCCAGCGACGAATCGGCGGTCGAGGATGCCATACGCCTGGCACAAGGCATGAGTTACAAAGCTGCGCTGGCCGGTCTGGCCCAGGGCGGCGGCGTGGCGGTGATTGTTCGCCCGGCCCATGTGGAAAATCGCGGTGCATTGTTCGAAGCTTTCGGGCGCTGCATCGACCAGCTCGACGGCCGCTATATCACGGCTATCGACAGTGGCACTTCAGTCGCCGACATGGATTGCATCGCCCAGCAAACCCAACACGTCACCAGCACTACGTCAGCGGGCGACCCTGCACCGCATGCCGCCATGGGCGTGTTCACCGGCATTCGAGCGACCGCGATGGCCCGTCTGGGCAGCGATAATCTGGAGGGCCTGCGTGTGGCCATCCAAGGGTTGGGCAATGTCGGTTACGCGCTCGCTGAACAACTGCATGCGGCAGGCGCTGAACTGCTGGTCAGCGATATCGATCACGGCAAGGTGCAACTGGCGATGGAACAATTGGGCGCGCACCCGATTGCCAACGACGCACTGCTCAGCACGCCGTGTGACATCCTCGCGCCGTGTGGCCTGGGCGGCGTGCTCAACAGCCACTCCGTGACACAACTGCGCTGCTCGGCGGTGGCCGGCTCTGCCAACAATCAACTGACGCACCTGGAAGTCGCCGATCAACTGGAGCGACGCGGCATCCTGTATGCGCCGGACTACGTGATCAATTCGGGCGGGCTGATCTACGTTTCGCTCAAGCACCGTGGCGAAGAGCTGACGACCATCACCGCGCACCTGTCGAAAATCGCCTCGCGACTGACCGAAGTCTTCGCCCATGCCCAGGCGGAAAAACGCTCGCCTGCGAGGGTGGCGGACGAACTGGCGGAGAAAGTGTTGTACCGCTGAATTCTGCTATTGCCCAAGACATGAAAAAGGCCCTGAGTCATTCGACTCAGGGCCTATTCAATTCGGGCGTGTCTTACTTCGGTGCCTTGGCCGCTTTGGCTGGCTTGGTCGGCGCAGCGTCAGGCGCGTCAACAGCCACTTCGACAGCTTCGGCCGTTTCAATGACTTCAGCCGGCGCATTCAGCAGCTCGGACAAGGCATCCGGCTGGCTCTTGAACGCCTTGGCAAATACATCGCGATTCTTTGCCATGTAGATCCCGGCTTCTTCCACTTGCTGCTCGGTCAGGGACGGAACGGCTTTTTGCAACACTTCAGCCAGCAATTCAGCCAGTTCGAGCATTTTGTCATGACGGTCAGCTTCGGCTTTATCCATGAACAAGCGCTCCAGATCTCGGCTGCTGCGGTATACCACTTCGACGGCCATTCACCACCTCACATGCCTTCACAATAGTTGTCTGTTTCGACCACTGTATTTATATACAGCGAAAAGGATAAGCGAATCCCTGCGCTTTGGGTAGTGGCTTTTTAATGTAGACCGAAATTGGCGTTTGTCAGGTGAACCGTGTTGTCCCCAATCGCGAGCAAGCTCGCTCCCACAGTGGTTTTGTGAACACCACAGATCCCCTGTGGGAGCGAGCTTGCTCGCGATGGCGTCAGTGAATTCACCACAAAAGTGTCCAGCAACAACTCATCATCTTCTCACCGAGAGCGGCTGGCCTTTTTTCTGCATGCAGAACAACCGTCACGTCAATCGCGCATCATCCGCTCGAACCGAGCTAAGGAAGCATCATCGTGAAAATCAACTGGGCCGAAAACCTGCGGCAGAACGTGCACCAACTGGCCGAATCCCTGGGCAACCTGTTCGTCGAAACCTTCCATTACCTGGCGCTGTTCGCCATCGGTGCCGTGACCGCGTATGCCGCGGTGATGGAGTTTATGGGGATGATCGAAGCAGGGCACATCAAGATCGATGACATCTTGCTGCTGTTCATCTACCTGGAACTGGGTGCGATGGTCGGCATTTATTTCAAGACCAACCACATGCCGGTGCGTTTCCTGATCTACGTGGCGATCACCGCGCTGACGCGCTTGCTGATTTCCAACGTCTCGCACCACAACCCGCCGGACCTGGGGATCATCTACCTGTGCGGCGGGATTTTGCTGCTGGCGTTTTCGATCCTGGTGGTGCGTTACGCTTCGTCGCAGTTTCCTTCGGTGAAAATCGAACACCCGCAACGCAAGATCGGTGTGGGGTCCGGTGAGCATCCGGAAGTGGAAAAGGGCGAGCTTTAGAGCCGGACCGCGTGTCGGGGCTGGCCATTGATGTAGGGCGGCGGCAGCGTGTGATCGTCGCCGTCGGTCATGGCTTCGAGGATGGCCATGGCACTGTGGCCCTGTTCGATGGCAATGCCGAACTGGATGCTTTGCACGAGGCGTTTGAGGCGTTTGGGGTCATTGCGCTGGTCGGCGCTGATCATGCGTTTGGCGACCACGCGGCCCGCGTTGGAAAGGGTCAGCATGATGCTGCCGTCCAGACCCTGAATGCTCAGGTTGATCTGGTAATCCGGTGCAAAGGCATCGGTAATGACCTGAAAGGGGTTGTCCATGATGCGTCACCGCTTGATTGAACGTGCAGTTGTTGACCGGCCATGTCCGGGTTGGTTCGCACCACCAGACCATCGGCAGATCGCTCGCTGAGGTTTCAAAAGTCCATTTGCCTCATCGGTGACGTAGCAAGGGGCATGCCGCACAAAGTTGTCGAACAACTATCTCGGCAAAAAAGCGACGGACGTCCTGGCTCATCCAAGCTCACTAAACCACACCGTTCTCTGTAGCAGCTGGCGCAGCCTGCGTTCGGCTGCGAAGCAGTCGTAAAACCTGAGTGTGCGGTCTTGCTGAAATACCGCATCGTCTTATTTCACGACTGCTGCGCAGCCGAACGCAGGCTGCGCCAGCTGCTACGAAGTGCTATTGCGCCTGCCCGTTTCAGGGCATAAATGAAGCGATGACCGCAGACAGTGCAATCAGCACTCTACCCAGCTCACCGCCAGGCCGCCCCGTGAAGTCTCTTTGTACTTGTCATGCATGTCGGCGCCGGTATCGCGCATGGTGCGGATGACCCGGTCCAGGGAAATGAAGTGTTTACCGTCGCCGCGCAGGGCCATTTGTGTGGCGTTGATCGCTTTCACGGCGGCAATCGCATTGCGCTCGATGCACGGCACTTGCACCAGGCCGCCGACCGGGTCGCAGGTCAGGCCAAGGTTGTGTTCCAGGCCGATTTCGGCGGCGTTTTCCAGTTGCTCCGGGGTGGCACCGAGCACGTCGGCCAGGCCGGCAGCGGCCATCGCGCAGGCGGAACCGACTTCGCCCTGGCAACCGACTTCAGCGCCGGAGATCGAGGCGTTTTTCTTGCACAGAATCCCGACCGCCGCCGCGCCCAGAAAGAACGCGACTACGTCATCGTCCGACGCGTCCGGGTTGAACTTCATGTAGTAATGAAGCACAGCTGGAATAATCCCCGCCGCGCCGTTGGTCGGTGCCGTGACCATGCGCCCGCCTGCGGCGTTTTCTTCGTTTACGGCGAGGGCAAACAGGTTGACCCACTCCATGGCCGACAGGGTGGACGTGATGACATTCGGTTTGCCGATTTCCAACAGACTGCGGTGCAGTTTCGCGGCACGACGTGGCACATTCAGGCCACCTGGCAGGATGCCTTCGTGACGTAAACCTTGCTCGACGCACTCACGCATCACCGACCAGATGTGCAGCAGACCCTGGCGGATCTCGGCTTCGCTGCGCCAGGCCAATTCGTTGGCCATCATCAATTCGGACACACGCAAGCCGTGCTGGTTGCAGAGTCTGAGCAGTTCGGCGGCGCTGGAAAAATCATACGGCAGCACCACATCGCTGGCAGGGGCGATGCCGGACTCGGCTTGCGCCGCTTCGATGATAAAACCGCCGCCAACGGAGTAATACGTTTGCTCCGACAATTCGCCGGTTTCGCCGAAGGCTGTCAGGGACATGGCGTTGGGGTGATAGGGCAGGCTCTCATCGAGCAACAAGAGATCGCGCTGCCAGTTGAAGGCGATGGTTCTTTTGCCGGCCAGCGCGAGTTCACCGGTTTCGAGCAACGTGTTGATTCGGCTGTCGATGCTGCCCGGATCAATGCTGTCCGGCCATTCACCCATCAAGCCCATAACGCAGGCCCGGTCGGTGGCGTGGCCGACGCCGGTGGCGGACAGCGAACCATACAGGCGGATTTCTACCCGGCGCACGGCGTCCAGCAAACCGTGGTCAATCAGTGTCTGGGCGAAGGTCGCGGCGGCGCGCATCGGGCCGACGGTATGGGAGCTGGAAGGACCGATGCCAACTTTGAAGAGATCGAAAACACTGATAGCCATGCTAAAGCCTATACAAGTAATGGAGGAGAAATCGCTGCCATTTTTGTAGGACAAGCGCAATGTCGGCGATACTGACTCCCTCGGTCCATCGTGACCAACGAAACTTCCTAAGACAGCCTTTAGCAGGACTAAACGATGAGTCGTCAATTGCATGCCCAGACCTACGTCTGGCTGCACGTGTTTTCCTGTGCCGCGCGGCACTTGTCGTTCACCCGTTGCGCCGAAGAACTGCACATCACGCCGGGGGCGGTCAGTCAGCAAATTCGGCAACTGGAAGAGCGCTTGGGTTTTCGCCTGTTTCATCGTCGCGCTCGCGGTGTGGAACTGAGCGCAGAAGGCCAGCGCCTGGCCATTACGGTCAACGAGGCGTACGGCAGCATCGATGCCGAATTACGCCGTCTGGACGCCGGAATGATCAGCGGCACTTTGCGGTTACGCTCGATTCCGTCGTTCCTGAGTAAATGGCTGACCCCGCGCCTGCCACGTTTGCAGCAGCGCTTTCCGGACATTCAATTGCGCCTGGTGGCCGAGGACAGCAGCGTGCCGCTGCACGAGGGGGATTTCGATCTGGCCATCGACCTGAACGATGGCAGCTACCCCGGCCTGTTATCCACAGCCTTGCTCGACGAACAGATCTTTCCGGTCTGTGCCCCCAGCCTGTTGCGAGGGCGGCCACCGCTGCATGGCCCGGCGGACCTGATGCATTTCCCGTTGCTGCACGACATCACCGCCTGGCGCGGCAGCTACGAATACGCGGAATGGGAGTTCTACCTCAATGCCATCGGCTTCGAGGGCGCGGACGTGCGGCGCGGGCACACCTTCAATCGCAATCACCTGACCATCGAAGCCGCCATCGCCGGGATGGGCGTGGCGATTGCGCGGCGTACGCTGCTCAACGATGAGCTGGAGCGAGGGACATTGATCGTGCCGTTCGGGCTGACGGTGCCCAATCACAAGCGCTATATGCTGCTGTATGCGCCGGGCGCATTGAGCCATCCAGGCGTGCGGGCGGTGCATGACTGGCTGGTGGAGGAGGCGGGAATATTTCGAAGTGTGCACCCGCTGGCGGAGCAGCAGATGTGAGTAATTGTGACAAAGAAGTGAGGCGACCCAACTCCCGACCTTAGCAGCGCTTTTGGCCGTTGTCCGGCTTTTTTTGCGATTAGATATTTATCTTTTTTAAGGGGTTGAATTGTTCAGCGTACAGACCGATTGTGTAGTTAAGAGGTCACGGTGATGACGCCCAAGGGCTTAGCTGACCGGCCTCTCGCGAGCTAGCTGAAATAAGGGAAGAACTATGCAAATCCAAGTCAATAGCGATAACCATATTCAAGGCAGTAAACGACTGGAGGAGTGGGTACGTACGACCATTGAGAGCACGCTCGAACGATATGAAGAGGACCTGACCCGCGTCGAGGTTCACCTGCGGGACGAAAACGGCGAGAAGCCCGGACCGCACGACATACGCTGCCAACTGGAAGCGAGGCCAAAAGGCCACCAACCGATTTCTGTCACCCATAAAGCCGCCAATCTGGAACTGGCGATCGACGGTGCAGCCGAAAAACTCGAACACGCGCTAGAGCACCTGTTCGGCAAACTGCGAGGCAAACCACGTGCCGTGGTGGTGCCGTTCGAGAGAAACGCAGCCGATGCGCTGCTGGAAGACGAATTTCTCGAGAACGAACAGGCAGCGCAAAACGGCTGAAGCCTGATTCACTTTTACCCTCCCCAAAAAACGGGCCTGCGATTGCAGGCCCGTTTTTGTTTGAGCACTGATTTCTGATCGTTCCCACGCAGATACTGATCGTTCCCACGCTCTGCGTGGGAACGCCTCGATGGACGCTCTGCGTCCGCTGTTGGGACGAGGAGCGTCCCAAGCTGCATTCCCATGCAGGTGTGGGAACCATCAGGAACAGGTTCATGCCTCCTCGGTAAAACGGGATCCGGCAATCGGGTCTCTTTGCGTATGAGAATATTTATCATTAATATCTCGCCCTCGTTGGTGCCTCTATCGTCACCACGTTTGCGCAGAGCTGAGCCGATGATCACCCTCCCACCCGAACCACACGACGAAGAACATCGCGGGGCGCGCGCGCATTTCCTGCAGGTGTTCCTTTCCCAGCGTTCGCAGATGGAAGCCTTGGTGAACCGGCGCGTGGGCTGTCGGGCGACGGCTGCGGACCTGGTGCAAGACTTGTTCCTGCGTTTCTGGCGGCGGCCGCTGGTACAAGTCGAAGAGCTCAGCACTTACTTGCTGCGCTGCGCCGGCAACATCGCCATTGACCATTTGCGCAGCGAAGGCACGCGGGTGCGGGTCAACGAAGGCTGGATGCCGGAGGCGCCAGACAGCCACGGCAGCGAACCGCAAGCCGCGCTGGAAGCCGGTAATGATTTGCGTCACGTCGAAGCGGCCTTGCGTGCCTTGCCGGAGCGCACGCGGCAGATCTTCCTGCTCAACCGCATCCACGGTCGCAAATACGCCGAAATCGCCAAGGCCATGGGCTTGTCCCAAAGCGCCGTGGAAAAACATATGATGCGCGCCCTCGATGCCTGCAAGGCCAGCCTGCAGGAATCGCCCATGCGCACGCCAGGGAAAGCACCGTGAATCAGCCCGAACGCGTCACCCCGACGCCCGCTCAGGAGCAGGCCGCCTACGCTTGGCTGAGCTTGTTGCACGACCAGCCCAGCAGTGGCGATCAACTTGCGTTCAGTCACTGGCTGCAGGCTGATCCTGCCCACGCCGAGGCTTATGCACAGGCGCAAGTCGTGTGGGAGTTGAGCGAAGCGCCGGCGCGAACGCTGGCCGATGAAGATGCATTGGCCTTGCAGGGTTATCTCAATGCGATGAATCAATCGCCTCGCAACAGCGTGCGGCGCTGGTCGGGTGCGCTGGCCATGGCGGCGTGTCTGGTGCTGATGATCGGCGTAGGGGTCGGTTGGCAGCCGATGCGTTGGGTCGATGATCTGGGTGCCGATTATGTCTCGGCACCGGGCGAAATTCGCACCGTGACACTGGCCGATCAATCGCAAGTCACGCTGGATGCCGACAGCGCCATTGCCGTGGATTTCAGTCGCGGTGAACGGCGCGTCCAGCTGCGACGCGGCGCCGGATTTTTCAGCGTGACGCACACCGGCGACCCGTTTGTGGTCGATGCCGAACAGGGGCAGGCGCGAGTGCTGGGCACGCAGTTTGAAGTGCGCCTGCAACCGCAGGGGGCGCAAGTCACGGTGTTGTCCGGACGGGTGGGCGTGACTGCGGACAAGCACGCGGAGCAGCAAATCCTCACCGCCGGCCAGCAAGTGGCCTATGGCAACGGCGCAACGCAACAATCCCATGCGGTGGACAGCGAAGCGCAATTGGCCTGGCGCCAGGGTTGGCTCAATTACTACAAGGCGACGCTGGCCGAGGTGGTGCAGGATTTGGGGCGTTACTTCCCGGGGCGGATCGTGTTGCTCAATGATGAACTGGCGGCGCGGCGAATCAGTGGCAGCTTTCCGAGCAGGGATCCGCAGGTCGTGTTGAGTTCGTTGCAAGGGGTGTTGGGGTTTGAGCAGCACAGCGTGTTGGGGCAGCTGATTATTTTGCGTTAAAGCTGCTGGCCCCATCGCGGGCAAGCCCGGCTCCCACACTTGACCGCATTCTCATGAAGGAACCCGATCCCTGTAGGAGCCGGGCTTGCCCGCGATGAGGACCGATCAGACACCGCATCTTTCAGAACAAAAATTATTTTCAACATTTTGATGAGGTAAAACCAAGCCCCATCCGTGTAGTGACTGAAACTGCGAGTCATTCGCATCCGTTGCGGTTCTACACAGGTCTATCGAGCAATGAAGTCCAGGGCAAAATCGGGTTGGGTCAAACAGTGGTTGGGTGCCTCGGCACTGAGTATGTCGGCGCTGGCGTTGCTGCCCTTGAGCATCGCCTCGGCCGCTGACACGGGCAGCACGCAACAACGGGCGCCGTTCAACTTCGCCATTGCCGCCAAACCGCTGCCCCAGGCCCTGAGCGACTTCAGCCGGGTGACCGGCATCAGTGTGGTCTACACCGATGAAGCGCCCTACGGCGTCACCGCCCCGGCGATCAACGGCCCGTTGAGCGCCGAACAAGCCCTGCAGCGTTTGCTCAGCGGTTCGGGACTGACCTTCCGCCGTACCGACCCCAACACCCTGATCCTTGAGCCCGTGCCGACGGCGGGCACCCTGAACCTGGGCGCCACCACCATCACCTCGGTGGCCGATCAATCCATGAGTTATCAGCCGCCGCCCACCAGTTCGGTGATGCGTTCTTCGGCCTTGCTCCAGGAAGTCCCGCAGACCGTCAATGTGGTCCCGGCCCAAGTCATTCGCGATCAGGTGCCGCGCAATCTGGATGACGCGCTGGCCAACGTCAGCGGCATCACCCAGGGCAACACACTGGCGAGCACCCAGGACTCGGTGATGACGCGTGGTTTCGGTGACAACCGCAACGGCTCGATCATGCGCGACGGCATGCCGATCGTGCAGGGGCGTGGCCTGAGTGAGAGTGTCGAACGCGTCGAAGTGCTCAAGGGGCCGGCGTCCTTGCTGTACGGCATCCAGGACCCGGGCGGCGTGGTCAACATGGTCAGCAAGAAGCCGCAACTGGAACAGTACAACGCCCTGACTCTGCGCGGCTCGACCTACGACGATGGCAAGAACGGCAGCGGTGGCACCCTCGACAGCACCGGCGCACTGGGCACATCGGGCCTCGCTTATCGCATGGTGCTGGACCATGAAGACGAAGATTACTGGCGCAATTTCGGCACCCACCGCGAGTCGATGATCGCGCCGTCGCTGGCCTGGTTCGGCGAAAGCACCACGCTGTTGTTCTCCTATGAACACCGTGAGTTTCTGACCCCGTTTGACCGTGGCACAGTCATCGATCCGAACACCAATCATCCGTTGGACATCTCGCGCAACCTGCGCCTCGACGAGCCGTTCAACAACATGGAAGGCCGTTCGGACCTGTACCACTTCGAGGCCGATCACGAGCTCAACGACAACTGGAAAGCTCACTTCGGCTACAGCTGGAACCGTGAAACCTACGACGCCAGCCAGGTGCGCGTGACCGCCATCGACACCGACAAAGGCACGTTGACCCGCAGCATGGACGGCACGCAAAACGCCATCAGCACCGACCGTTTCACCACCGTCGGCCTCGAAGGCAATGTCGAATGGGCCGGGATGAAACACGACCTGGTGTTCGGCCTCGATGACGAGTACCGCAAGATTTACCGCGAAGACCTGATCCGCCAGAAAAGCCGGAGTATCTTCAGCTACGTCGACCCGATCTACGGCCTTGAAGTGCCGGGCACCACCGTCAGTGCGGCCGACAGTAATCAAACCGATGAATTGCGCAGCAACTCGATCTTCCTTCAGGACTCGATCCACCTCACCGACCAATGGATTTTCGTCGCGGGCGGGCGCTTCCAGGAATACGACCAGTACGCCGGCAAAGGTGTGCCGTTCAAGGCCAACACGGACAACAACGGCCAGAAATGGGTGCCGCGTGCGGGCCTGGTGTACCGCTACACCGACGAACTGTCGTTCTACGGCAGCTACACCGAATCGTTCAAACCCAACTCCACCATCGCGCCGTTGAGCGGCAGCAGCACCGTGCTCGACGGCAGCATTGCGCCGGAAGAAGCCAAGTCCTGGGAGGTTGGGGCCAAACTCGACATGCCGGGCCGCATCACGGCTGATATCGCGCTGTTCGACATCAAGAAACGCAACGTACTGGTGGCCAACGCCGAAGGCCCGGTGACGATTTACAGTGCTGCCGGCGAAGTGCGTTCCAGAGGCCTGGAAGTGGATTTGACCGGCCAGCTCACGGACCGCTGGAGCATGATCGGCAGCTACGCCTACACCGATGCCGAAGTCACCGAAGACCCGGACTACAAAGGCAAGCAACTGCAAAACGTCGCCAAGAACAGCGGCTCGCTGTCGGCGGTCTACGACTTCGGCGCCATCGTCGGTGGCGATCAGTTGCGCGTCGGCGCCGGTGCGCGATATGTCGGCGAGCGGGCGGGTAACGCCGTCAACGACTTCGACCTGCCGGCCTACACCGTGGCCGATGCATTCGCCACGTACGACACCAAGGTCGAAGGGCAGAAGGTCAAGTTCCAGCTCAACGTGAAGAACATGTTCGACCGCACCTACTACACCTCGGCGGCGAGCCGGTTCTTTGTGTCGATGGGCGATTCGCGGCAGGTGTTGTTTTCCAGCACTTTGGAGTTCTGACCGAGACCGCGTCATCGTTCATCGCGGGCAAGCCCGGCTCCCACAGGAATAGTGTCGTTCACAGCAGCGTGCTCCGACACCTATTCCTGTAGGAGCCGGGCTTGCCCGCGATGGCATCCTGACAGGCACCGACTCTCTTGGGCCTTAGCGCAAAAACGCCTGGCGATAGTCCCCAGGCGTCCCGCCCAATGCCTGCCGAAACCGATTGGTGAAATGACTGGCGCTGGCAAACCCGCAGGCCAATGCAATCTCCCCCAACGGCTGCGACGTCGAGCGCAGCAACTCCCTTGCCCGGCTCAGTCTTCGCGCCAACACATATTGATGCGGCGGCAAGCCGAAGCTTTCTCTGAACATCCGCGCAAAGTGGTATTCCGATAGCGCGCACAG
This sequence comes from Pseudomonas sp. S2_F03, assembly GCF_054668335.1. NCBI lineage: Bacteria > Pseudomonadati > Pseudomonadota > Gammaproteobacteria > Pseudomonadales > Pseudomonadaceae > Pseudomonas > Pseudomonas sp. S2_F03. Next base: position 4,079,784 of record NZ_CP162759.1, read on the forward strand.
CGCGGCCAATTGCCCAAGGCTGATGGCCTCCGCCAACTGGTTGTCGATGAACTCCACCAACTGCCGCCGCTGATGCGCCGCGAGTCCGCCCTTGAGTCGCAACCCCTCACGCAAGCCGACCTGGCCAAGCAGCACGTGACTGAGCATTTCGTGGGCCAGGCTGCTGGTCAGCACGCGTTCGCCGGGTTCGTTCCAGTTGAGGGTGAGCATCTGCCGAAAGCGCCGGGCTTGCGCCGGATCGTCGAGAAAAGTGCCTTCGCGCAATTGCAGTTCGCGCGGTTCACGGTCCAGCAGCGTGACGCAGCCGAGGGCGAATTGTTCGGGGCTGAAATACACGTGGGCCAGGCGAATGTCGCCGTTGATCACCCAACCGGATTGATGCTCGGCGGGCAGAATGCACAACTTGTCGGGGCCGCCCTTGGTGCCGGGTTGGTCGCGGCGAAACGTGCCGGTGCCGCCGGCGATGTAGCACGACAGCGTGTGATGACTCGGCGCTTCGTAATCCTGCGCGTCGTGATGGTTGCTCCACAAGGCTGCAGCCATGCCGTCACCGAGCTCGGCGCTGTGCTCAAGGCGAGCATTGGGCGAGCGGTTGAGGGCTTGAAAGACTTGCAGTGTTTCCAGTGCGGGCATGATCGGTTCTCTCCAACGCCTTGCATCCTACTCCGTAGACGTTGGCCTGCCAGCCTCTGCGCCGACAAAAGCGCAAGTTTATGCAAGTGCGGGGCGAGCGGGCGCGGGACACTGAACCTCTATTGAGGAGTGTTTGCCATGAACCTGTCGTTGTACTTGCTGACCGTGCTGATCTGGGGCACCACCTGGATTGCCTTGAAATGGCAACTGGGCGTGGTGGCGATTCCGGTGTCGATCGTCTATCGCTTCGGCCTCGCGGCGCTGGTGCTGTTCGCGATGTTGCTGCTGAGTCGGCGTCTGCAAGTGATGAACCGGCGTGGGCATTTGATCTGTCTGGCGCAGGGGCTGTGCCTGTTCTGCGTCAACTTCATGTGCTTCCTGACGGCCAGCCAGTGGATTCCCAGTGGTTTGGTTGCCGTGGTGTTTTCCACCGCCACCCTGTGGAATGCGCTGAATGCGCGGGTGTTTTTCGGTCAAAAAATCGCTCGCAATGTGTTGATGGGCGGGGCACTGGGGTTGTTCGGGCTTGGCCTGTTGTTCTGGCCGGAACTGGCCGGGCATACCGCCAGCCCGGAAACGCTGCTCGGCCTGGGCCTGGCCTTGCTCGGGACCTTGTGCTTCTCGGCTGGCAACATGCTGTCGAGTTTGCAGCAGAAGGCCGGATTGAAACCGCTGACGACCAACGCCTGGGGTATGGCCTATGGTGCGGCGATGCTGTCGGTGTGGTGCCTGGTCAAAGGCATTCCGTTCGACATGGAATGGAACGCGCGCTACATCGGTTCGCTGCTGTACCTGGTGATCCCGGGTTCGGTGATCGGTTTCACCGCTTACCTGACGCTGGTCGGGCGCATGGGCCCGGAGCGCGCGGCGTATTGCACCGTGTTGTTTCCGGTGGTGGCGCTGAATGTGTCGGCGTTTGCCGAAGGCTACCAATGGACCGCGCCGGCGCTGGTGGGGTTGGTGCTGGTGATGCTGGGCAACGTGCTGGTATTTCGTAAACCCAAGGCACCGATGCTGGGGGGAAGTGGAAAACTGGCTTGATCGTACGGGCAGACGTTTGGACACGTCTGCCCGTTTTTCGTCAGCCTTTCCAGACTTGCGGGTTGACCAGGTCTTGCGGCCGCTCGCCCAACAGCGCGCTGCGCAGGTTGGCCAGGGCGCGGTTGGCCATGGCTTCACGGGTTTCGTGGGTGGCCGAGCCGATGTGCGGCAATGTCACGGCGTTTTTCAGTTGGAACAACGGCGACTCGGCCAGCGGTTCTTTTTCGTAGACGTCCAGACCGGCGCCGCGAATGCGGTTGTTTTGCAGCGCTTCGATCAGGGCTGGTTCGTCCACGACCGGGCCGCGTGAGATGTTCACCAGGATGGCGCCGGGTTTCATCAGTGCCAGTTCGCGGTGGCTGATCAGGTGTTTGGTCTTTTCGCTGAGTGGCACCACCAGGCAAACGAAATCGGCTTCGGCCAGCAGTTGATCGAGCGTGCGGAACTGGGCGCCGAGTTGTTGTTCCAGGTCTGTCTTGCGGCTGTTGCCGCTGTAGAGGATCGGCATGTTGAACCCCAGGCGACCGCGACGGGCAATGGCCGCGCCGATGTTGCCCATGCCGACGATGCCTAGGGTTTTGCCGTGCACGTCGGTGCCGAACAGTGGTGCGCCGACGGTGGCTTGCCATTGGCCGGCCTTGGTCCAGGCGTCCAGTTCGGCGACGCGGCGGGCGCTGCTCATGAGCAGGGTGAAGGCGAGGTCGGCGGTGCTTTCGGTGAGGACGTCGGGGGTGTTGGTGAGCATGATCCCGCGTTCGTTGAAGTAGGCGAGGTCGTAGTTGTCGTAGCCGACTGAGACGCTGGAGACGACTTCGAGTTTGGCGGCGGTTTCGAGTTGGGCGCGACCGAGTTTGCGGCCGACGCCGATCAGGCCGTGGGTGTGGGGCAGGGCTTCGTTGAATTGGGCGTTGATGTCGCCGTTTTTCGGGTTTGGCACGATGACTTCGAAGTCTTGCTTGAGGTGTTCGACCATTTCGGGGGTGATGCGGCTGAAGGCGAGGACGGTCTTTTTCATGGGAGGAGGGCTCGTCGGGCTTGGCTTGATTTGGCTTGGAGAATGCCAAGCACGCTAACATTCTTTTTCGTGGTTGTGAGCTTTTGAACTTGGCGGCCTTTGGGCCGACCATGTTTTTGTGGGTTGTGTACATATCCGTTTCTGCGGTAACGGCCGCTTAGGGTTTCGCCCTTACGGCGACTCACTTTTTTTTCAAACGCCAAAAAAAAGTAAGCAAAAAAAGGCTCGCCCCGAGCGTCCGGCCCCTCGCTGGGGCTCGGCGTTCCTTCGCTCCGGTATCCCTCCGGGGACACTGCCCTCCGGTCGGCTTCGCTTCGACCTACATGCAGCGTGTTCGACTGCGTCGAACGGCGCTGCGCGCCCTCCCCGGATGAACACCTCCACTCAGCCTCCCGAAGGGGCGGGTGGATCAAGATCAAAAGCGGTAGGCGAGCTAACGCTCGGCCTGTTGAGTGGTGAGAAGCGGCCGGTGTACTCATTCCCTGTAGGAGCTTGGCTTGCCAGCGATGGCGGCCTGACAGCCGACCAATCTCTTCCAGATGTACCCATTCCCTGTAGGAGCTTGGCTTGCCAGCGATGGCGGCCTGACAGCCGACCAATCTCTTCCAGATGTACCCATTCCCTGTAGGAGCTTGGCTTGCCAGCGATGGCGGCCTGACAGCCAACCAGTCTCTAACAGACGGCCCCGGTCCAATTGTAGGAGCGAGCCTGCTCGCGATGGCGGCCTGACAGCCAACCAATCTCTTCCAGATGTACCCATTCCTGTAGAAGCATGGCTTGCCAGCGATGGCGGCCTGACAGCCAACCAATCTCTTCCAGATGTACCCATTCCCTGTAGAAGCATGGCTTGCCAGCGATGGCGGCCTGACAGCCAACCAATCTCTTCCAGATGTCCCCATTCCCTGTAGGAACTAGGATTGCCAGCGATGGCGGCCTGACAGCCAACCAGTCTCTTCCAGATGTACCCAGTCCCTGTAGGAGCATGGCTTGCCAGCGATGGCGGCCTGACAGCCGACCAATCTCTTCCAGACGGCCCCGGTCCAATTGTAGGAGCGAGCCTGCTCGCGATGGCGGACTCACATTCAACATTGAAGTCGACTGACACACCGTCATCGCGAGCAGGCTCACTCCTACAGGGAGGATTGGTTTCTGCCCGGAGATTAGCGGTGTGGCGTGGGTTTGGGGATTTCGAGGTTATCCATCATCCGGTTCGCTGCCAGTTCCGCCAGCATGACGATCTGCTGAATCGCCATGGCGGTGTTGCGATGCGGGCCTTCCAGATAGGCGGCAAAATCGCCGGCCATCACACTGGCCTGGGCCAACGATTCACAAGTGTGGGCCAGCAAGTCCTCGTCTTTGATATTGGGCGCAAGCACGAACATCGTGCTGGGCTTGCGAGTCGCGGGTGATTTGAGGGCAGCGGGGTTGAGGTAGTGATTCAGCGCGCGTTCGGCGGCTTCGTTGAGTTTTTTCGAATCGATGGATTCGTAGGGGGAAACGTCGTCGGTTTCCGGAGGATTCGGTGATTCTTTAATCATTGGCAAAGATCCTTGAAGTCGAGGAGCCGCCACTTTCCGTTTTCCAGACGATTGGGTGGCAGCTGTACGCGGACTGGAAAAACCGAGAAGGATCAAACCCGGCAGACCCGAAGGTCTCCCACGCACAGCCGCCATAACTTAAATCGCGGAGCTGAAAAAGCGCCGCATTATGTCATGTGCTGTGACCCTATCTTCGGGTTTTCCAGGCCCGATCGCTGAAAAGCCAGCGACGCCCAAAGCCTACCCATTTCCCGTCTGACCCAACAACCGACAGAACCCGTCGGAAACCTTCCCCAAATTCTCCGCGTCTGTAGGACCGTGAAATCAGTTCGCCACCCGGGCGCCAGCCAGGCTCCCGCTCAATTCATATGCCGCCAGTTCCGCCTGATGCGCCGCCAGAATCTCCGGCAACGACCCGCGCAAGTACTCGACCCACGTCTTGATCTTCGCATCCAGATACTGGCGCGACGGGTAGATTGCGTACAGGTTCAGCTCCTGCGACCGGTACTTGGGCATCACCCGCACCAGCGAGCCGTTGCGCAGCCCTTCAATCGCCGCGTACACCGGCAACACGCCAACGCCCATGCCGCTGGTGATTGCGGTCTTCATCGCATCCGCCGAGTTCACCAAAAACGGTGAGCTGTTGATGGTCACCATTTCCTGGCCATCCGGGCCGTCGAAGGCCCATTTCTCCAGCGGGATCACCGGGCTTACCAGGCGCAGGCACATGTGGTTGAGCAAGTCGCTGGGCTTTTGCGCGCAGCCGTTGGCTTTCACATAGGCCGGCGAGGCGCAGACGATGCTGTAGGTGATACCCAGGCGCTGGGACACAAAACCCGAGTCCGGCAATTCGCTGGCCAGCACGATGGACACGTCGTAGCCCTCGTCGAGCAGGTCCGGCACGCGGTTGGCCATGGTCAGGTCGAAGGTGACGTCCGGGTGGGTCTTGCGATAGCGGGCGATGGCGTCGATCACGAAGTGCTGACCGATGCCGGTCATGGTGTGCACCTTGAGCTGCCCGGCCGGCCGCGCATGGGCGTCGCTGGCCTCGGCTTCGGCTTCTTCGACGTAGGCCAGGATCTGCTCGCAGCGCAACAAGTAGCGCTTGCCGGCTTCGGTCAGGGCGATGCGGCGGGTGGTGCGGTTGAGCAGGCGGGTTTGCAGGTGGGCTTCCAGGTTGGAGACCGCGCGCGAGACGTTGGCCGTGGTGGTGTCCAGTTGCACGGCGGCGGCGGTGAAGCTGCCGGCCTCGGCCACGTAACTGAAGGCGCGCATGTTTTGCAAAGTGTCCATGGGGTGCTCTCGGGTTCGATGGCAAATTGTGACACGAAGTTTCAGGGGCTGAGACCCCCGACAAAGGGATTATCGCGTTAACGGTAACAAAGATTCACAGGAATCCCAGCTTATCGCCAACCAGACCCACCCCTAGAATTGCGCCACTGTAGGAGCCGGGCTTGCCCGCGATGGCATCACCGCGGTCATCCAGACCCACCGCGGTGATGCCATCGCGGGCAAGCCCGGCTCCTACAGGAACTCGTACCTCCCCTCTTTCAGGAAATCGCAGCAGTGCCGCGTCGCATCAGCAGAGCGCTTCAGCCGCTCAGTGTTTTGGCTTTAACCCTGGCAATCAGTGGCTGCATCGGTACCGCAGGGATCGCCCCGCAGGGCAAGGCACTGGAGGCCGATTCATTGGCCACCGACGCAGCCATCCAGAGCGCCGCACAAGACGCGCACTGGCCCACCGCACAATGGTGGCAGGCTTATGGCGACCCGCAACTGAACCGCTGGATCGACCGCGCCGTGCAAGGCAGCCCGACCATGGCCATGGCCGCCGCACGGGTGCGCCAGGCCAAATCCATGGCCGGCATCGCCGAATCCGCCGAGTCGTTGCAGATCAATGGCGAATCCACCCTCAAGCGCCACAACTGGCCGACCGATCAGTTCTACGGGCCGGGTGAGCTGGCCAACACCACCACTTGGGATAACAACGCCGCCCTGGGTTTCAGCTATGCGCTGGACCTCTGGGGTCGCGAAAGCAATGCCACGGAACGCGCCGTGGACATGGCGCACATGAGCGCCGCCGAAGCGCGCCTGGCGCAGCTCGAATTGCAGAACAACATCGTGCGTGCCTACATCGAACTGTCGCTGCATTACGCGCAGCGCGACATCGTCGAAGCGACGCTGAAACAGCAACAACAGATTCTCGACCTCGCGCAAAAGCGCCTGAACGGTGGCATCGGCACGCATTTCGAAGTCAGCCAGGCGCAAACGCCGCTGCCGGAAACCCATCGGCAGATTGATGCGCTGGACGAAGAAATCGCCCTCAGCCGCAACCAGCTCGCGGCATTGGCTGGCTCCGGTCCGGGGGCGGGTGCGCAATTGCAGCGGCCGACATTGTCGTTGGGCATGGCGCTGAAATTGCCGTCGGCGTTACCCGCGCAATTGCTTGGTCAACGCCCGGATGTGGTCGCCAGTCGCTGGCAAGTGGCCGCGCAAGCGCGGGGCATTGATGTCGCGCACGCCGGTTTTTATCCCAACGTCGATTTGGTCGGCAGCCTCGGCTACATGGCCACGGGCGGCGGGGCGCTGGAGTTTTTGACCGGCAAGAAACTCAACTACAGCGTCGGCCCGGCGATTTCGTTGCCGATTTTCGATGGCGGGCGTTTGCGTTCGGAGTTGGGTGAAGCCTCGGCCGGGTATGACATCGCCGTGGCCAAGTACAACCAGACGCTGGTCAATGCGCTGAAAAACATCTCTGACCAGTTGATCCGCCGCGAGTCCATGGACAAGCAGCAGGCCTTCGCCGCCGAGTCGGTAGCCACCGCGCAGCAGACCTATGACATCGCGATGATCGCCTACCAGCGCGGGCTCACCGATTACCTCAACGTGCTCAATGCCCAGACGCTGTTGTTCAAACAGCAACAGGTTCAGCAACAGGTTCAGGCGGCGCGGTTGAGTGCTCATGCAGAACTGGTGACGGCGCTCGGTGGAGGATTGGGGGCGGGCAATGATGTGCCAACCACCGAACAAACCCAGGCCCCGAAAACCCCGGCCCTGCTTCAGAGCCTCACAAATTGAACACGGACCCTGTGGGAGCGAGCTTGCTCGCGATGAGGCCGTGTCAGTCAATGCATGTGTCGCCTGACACTCCGCCATCGCGAGCAAGCTCGCTCCCACAGGTTCTGCGTCTTAATCGAATCTCACTGAGCAGGATTTCATGACGCCCTTGCCCGCACCTTTGCGCTGGCTGTATTCCCTTGAATGGCGCCGGGGGTTCTTTGATTGGGCGCGCAGTGATGGCGTGACCTGGGTCTACATTTTCAAGGTGCTGTTCGCCGCATTCCTGACGCTGTGGCTGGCGATGCGCCTGGAATTGCCGCAGCCGCGCACGGCGATGATCACGGTGTTTATCGTGATGCAGCCGCAGAGCGGTCAGGTGTTCGCCAAGAGTTTTTACCGCTTTCTCGGCACGTTGACCGGGTCGGCGGTGATGGTCGCGCTGATCGCCTTGTTCGCGCAGAACACTGAGCTGTTCCTCGGCTCGCTGGCGATTTGGGTCGGCATTTGCTCGGCCGGCGCGGCGCGGTATCGCAACTTTCGCGCCTACGGTTTTGTGCTCGCCGGGTACACCGCCGCAATGGTCGGTTTGCCTGCCTTGGCACACCCGGACGGCGCCTTCATGGCGGCAGTCTGGCGAGTGTTGGAGATCTCCCTCGGGATTCTCTGCTCGACGCTGGTCAGCGCCGCCATCCTGCCGCAAACCGCCAGCGCCGCGATGCGCAACGCTTTGTATCAGCGCTTCGGCGTGTTCGCCTTGTTCGTCACCGATGGCTTGCGCGGTCGCAGTCAACGGGAGGCTTTTGAGGCCAGCAACGTGCGCTTCATCGCCGAGGCGGTCGGGCTGGAAGGGCTGCGCAGCGTCACCGTGTTTGAAGACCCGCACATGCGTCGACGCAACGGACGGCTCAATCGCTTGAACAGCGAGTTCATGGGCATCACCACGCGATTCAACGCCTTGCATCAGTTGCTCGAACGCTTGCGCAGCAGTGGTGCCGACCCCGTGGTCGCGGCGATCAAACCGGGGTTGCAGGACTTGGCGGAAGTGCTCGACGGCTTCAGTGGCCGGGCCTTGACCCATGCGGACGCGGCCCGCCTGGTCGCCGAGTTGAGCGCTTATAAAGAGGGTTTGCCGGCCCGGGTGCGCAACTTGCGTGCGCACTTTCAGGAGACCCGGCCGAGCGACGCCGAGTTGCTGGATTTCCACACCGCGTACGAGTTGCTCTACCGCTTCGTCGATGACCTGCACAGTTATGCACAGACCCACGCCTCGCTGGCTGAACACAGCCATGAACGGGAGCAATGGGATGAGCCGTTCACCCCGCAAACCAACTGGATGGCGTCCGCCGCTTCGGGGATTCGCGCGGCGTTCATTCTGGTGGTGCTCGGCAGTTACTGGGTGGCCACGGCCTGGCCGAGTGGCGCGACCATGACCCTGATAGCCGCCGCCACCGTGGGGCTTTCTGCGGCGACACCCAACCCTAAGCGCATGGCGTTTCAGATGGCGTGCGGGACGCTGCTCGGGGCGTTGATCGGCTTCGTCGAGATGTTTTTCATCTTCCCGTGGATCGATGGTTTTCCGTTGCTGTGCGTGATGCTCGCACCGGTGATCGTGCTCGGTTCGTTCCTCACGTCGCGGCCGCAATACGCTGGTGTCGGCCTCGGTTTGTTGATCTTCTTCAGCACCGGTTCAGTGCCGGACAACCTCACGGTCTACAACCCGTACACCTTCATCAACGATTACATCGCCATGGTGCTCGGCATGCTGGTATGCGCGGCCGCCGGGGCAATCATTTTGCCGCCTAACAGCCGCTGGTTGTGGCGTCGGCTGGAGCAGGATTTGCGCGGGCAAGTGGTGTACGCCATCAGCGGCAAACTCAAGGGGCTGGCGTCGAGTTTTGAAAGCCGTACACGAGACTTGCTGCACCAGGCTTACGGCCTTGCGGCGGGTCAGCCGCAAGTCCAAAGCGACTTGTTGCGCTGGATGTTCGTGGTGCTGGAGGTGGGGCACGCGATCATCGAATTGCGCAAGGAACAGGCGATTCTGCCGGTGCACCCGGCCTACGCCGAAACGCAGCCGTGGCGCCAGGCCATCCGGGTGATGGGGCGTTCACTGATGCGGCTGTTTTTGCAACCGAGCCAGAGCAACCTGGAGCGCAGCCTGATCGCGGTCGACCATGCGATCAGTCGCGTGCAAGCCACGGATGAGCCTTTCGCGCCGCACTTCGACACCTCGGCCCTACGCCGGGTGAAGAGTTACCTGCACTTCATTCGTACGTCGTTGCTGGACCCGCAGTCACCGCTCGCGGGCTTCACGAAAACCGAGCCCAAAGGACTTGAACATGCCTCGTGAGATCGCCTTCCACGGCGTGTACATGCCGACCATGACCCTGATGTTTTTCATCGCGGCGGCACTGGCCTGGGCGCTGGACCGATTCTTGTCCGGGTTCGATCTGTACCGCTTCTTCTGGCACCCGGCGCTGCTGCGCCTGAGCCTGTTTACCTGTCTGTTTGGCGCCCTGGCGCTGACTGTCTATCACTGACCCTCTATCACTGAAGAAGGCCCTGATGAAAAAGCTTTTCAGCCTGCTCGCCACCTTGCTGGTGCTAGCCCTCGCGCTATGGATCGGCCGGACCTTGTGGGAGCACTACATGAACACCCCCTGGACCCGCGATGGCCGGGTGCGCGCCGACATCATCAACGTCGCCGCCGACGTCACCGGTGAAGTGGTGGACGTGCCGGTGCGCGACAACCAATTGGTGAAGAAGGGCGATTTGCTGATGCAGATCGACCCCGAGCACTACCGCATCGCGGTCAAGCAGGCGCAGTCGCTGGTGGCTTCACGCAAGTCGACCTGGGAGATGCGCAAGGTCAATGCCCATCGTCGTGCCGACATGGACAACCTGGTGATCTCCAGGGAAAACCGTGACGACGCCAGCAATATCGCCGACTCGGCACTGGCCGATTATCAACACGCGCAGGCACAACTCGAAGCCGCCGAACTCAACCTCAAGCGCACCGAAGTGCGGGCAGCGGTGGACGGCTACGTGACCAACCTCAACGTGCATCGCGGCGACTACGCGCGCATCGGCGAAGCGAAAATGGCCGTGGTCGATATGAACTCGTTCTGGGTGTACGGCTTTTTCGAAGAAACCAAGTTGCCGCACGTTCGCGTGGGCGATAAGGCCGACATGCAGTTGATGAGCGGTGAAGTGCTGAAAGGGCACGTGGAGAGTATTTCTCGCGGCATCTATGACCGCGACAACCCGGAGAGTCGCGAGCTGATTGCCGATGTGAACCCGACCTTCAACTGGGTGCGCCTGGCACAGCGGGTGCCGGTGCGGATTCACATTGATGAAGTGCCGGAAGGGGTGTTGTTGGCAGCGGGGATTACGTGCACGGTGGTGGTTAACTAGTCGTTGGACCGCGTCGCCTGCCTTCGCGGGCAAGTCGAATCGTCGCACCGCCGCTCCCACATTGACCGAGTCGGACGCGGATTCAGTGAACGGCGCAAATTCCCTGTGGGAGCGGGCTTGCTCGCGAATGGAGCGACGCGATCTCAGCCCTTGCAAAACGTCTCATGCAAGTGCCGCCAGATCAGCCTGCCATCAGCGTCTTTCTCAAACACCACCGTCGAGCGCCGATCAGAGTGCAGCCCGGTGGCATCGGTCTGCTGCTCGCGATAACTCACGGTCGCGCCACCGTCATGCAGGGCGACACCGCGCAATTCACTAAGCTGAATCCTGAACCCGAGTTTCTTGCCGCCCGCCAGTTGAAACAACTCCCTCAACGCCTCGAAATCCAACACCCGGCCCAACGGCGAGACCATGGAGAACTGTGGTGAAAACCGGGTCAGCAAGTGTTCCAGCGCAGACGGGTCTTGTTCTTCGGCCAGCCATTGTTCGATGGCGATGTGGGCCTGGATGACTTCGTCGAAGTAGTGGGTGTAATCGGTCATCGTGTTTCCTGAATTTTTTCTGTGTTAGTTCTGACGCCATCGCGAGCAGGCTCACTCCTACAAGGTTCTGTTGGGTGGCATAAATAGCATTCACACCCAAGATCCCTGTGGGAGCGGGCTTGCCCGCGATGGTGTCGACTCGGTCTCAGAGTTGCCCGCGCAACCCAAACCGCTTCATCAATCCCGCTTCCAGCAAGCCCTTGGGCAGCAACCCCGCCAGCAACGGCAACGCCCGGCTGCCATTGCCCAGGCGAATCAAGCGTGGTGGTTTGCTCTGCTGAACAGCCTTGAGCACCCCTTCGGCAAACGCCCTGGCCGGTGTTGGATTGTCCTGCGATGCCTTGGCCCGTGCGCGAATGCCTTCGCGCAATGGAAACCACGGCGATTGTTCGGTGATTAACTGTTCCGCCTCGTGGCCGGCATTTTTGGCGAAGCTGGATTCGATGGCGCCCGGCTGGACCTCCATCACGCGCACACCGAACGGCGCCAATTCCATGCGCAGCGCATCGCTCAACGCATGAACGGCGGCTTTCGAAGCACAGTAGGCGCCCGCGAACGGCGTGACCAGGATTCCTGAAACGCTGCCGATGTTCACCACCAGGCCCTTGGCGCGACGCAACACCGGGAACAGTGCGCGGGTGACACCGACGATAGCAAACACATTGGTTTCGAACTGGCGCTGCATCGCCGGCACACCGCCGTCGAGCAGCGGCCCCATCGCGCCGAAACCGGCGTTGTTGATCAGTACATCGAGGCCGCCATGTTGCTGGTTGATGCGCTCGCTCAGCTGTTCGAGTGCCGCGCCGTCGTTGACGTCCAGCCGCACGGCGGTAAAACCGGCGGCGGCCAGGGCCGCGACGTCTTCAGCCTTGCGGGCACTGGCCCAGACTTTGTAGCCGGCGTTTTTGAACACGTCGGCGAGGGCGCGGCCAATGCCGCTGGAGCAACCGGTAATCAACGCAACGGGCATGGCGCGGTCCTTGTGCAGAAAAAAGGGGATTAATCGGAGAAACTACCCTGCAATCGCTCGGCGCGAAACTCCAGGGTTTGCGGGCGGTAGCCAGGACGCAGCGGCGGCAGTGGCAAACAGTCTTCCCAGTTGGCGCCGGCTTGCAGTTCGCCGGGGCCGCGATAACGGGGGGCTTCGTATTGATTGTCAGCCAGATTGACCGTGTCACCCGGCGCATACGCCGCGATGCGCCAGCGCAATTCGGTCAGCGGCACGTCGTTGCCGTTGTTCATTTTCAGCTGCAAGGGGCGATCTGCCGGGCATTGATCGGGGGCGTAGGCGATGCGCAATTCCAGTCGCGCCAGTTGCTTGATCTCGCGGTTGTCCAGCCAGACTACCCACGTGGCTACCAGGCCCAAACCGACGGCGGCTGCCACGGACACTGGAAACGCCTTGGACGGGTAGCGCAGCAGCAGGATCAGCCAGGTGATGACCAGCAGGACGCCTATGAACATGTGTGTACGCTCCTTGAACTCATGGCCTCCATCCTACCGAAGGGCTGCGCGAATGGACATTCGTGGATCAAGCGCTGGTGCCATTGGTCGGAACTGTAATTTCTGACAGTAGCCGGCTCGCGCCATAAGCGATTAGCTGATCACTGGCTTACAAGGACGCGCCGGCATGCACTACAAAACCCCCACAGTGTCCGTCGTCGACCCGCGAGCGCTGCCGATCCGTTCAATTGATTATTGGCGCGAGGTGGCTGGCGAGCCGACGCAGGCCCGCATTAACCGCACCCTCCACAATGCCACGGGGTTCGCCGTCAAACAGTGGGACCCAAGGCTTTGGTTGCTACAGATAGAAAACCCGCTGGCGCCCGCCAATCTAGTGAAGGTGCACTCATTGTCCGGTGTTGCTGTATCGACGCTCAGCGTGGATGCGGGCTTGCAGATCAAACTTCTCGGCCTCGCCAATGAGGTGCTGCAAAGCTGGGACAGTCGTGGCACTCGACGCCAGATTGAATACGACGACTTGCTGCGTCCCGTGGCGGAGTTTGAGCACCTCGCTACAGCGCCACGACGTTGTGCGCAGCGCCTGGAATATGCTCGGCCCGGTCAGGGTCACAACCGGTCTGGCCAGCTCATTCGGCAGGATGGCCCCGGGGGCACGGTATTGTTTGAATCGTTTGGAGTCACTGGCCTATGCATAAGGCACATTCAACACTTTACCGAGGACGCCGTTGCTCCAGATTGGCCGCAGCCGATTGCTGAACGCAATGAATGGTTGGAAGCGGGCGATGGCGCGGTCTCGACGTGGCGGTTTGGTCCGTTGGGCAATGTGCTGGCGTCGGTCGATGCCCGGCAGAACAGTCAGGCCTTCGGCTTCACCCTTGATGGTCGGCTACGCCAAAGTGCCTTGAAGCTCGCAGGCTTGCCCACCTGGCAAACCCTGGTGAGTGACATCGAGTACAACGCTGACGGGCAGATCACTCGCGAAGTGGCGGGTAACGACGTACAGACTGTTCTCACGTATTCCCCGCAAGACGGGCGACTGATCGAGCGGTGGGCACACAGCGATCGCACCGGCCTGCTGCAACACCTGTCTTACACCTATGACCGAATGGGCAATGTGCTGAGCATTGAAGACAAGGCGTTGCCGGTGCGTTACTTCAATAATCAGCGCATCGAGCCTGTCGGTCGCTTTGTCTACGACAGTCTTTATCAATTGATCGAGGCGTTTGGCTGGGAGGCGGGCGCTCCTAACCAAGGGCCGGAGTCCATCGGGCGCACTGATCCTGCGGCATTCAGTAACTATCATCAAACCTGCCGCTATGACGAAAGCGGTAATTTGCTGAAGTTGGTGCATGTCGGTGCCCAAAGTCCAGGACGCGACCTGAAAGCAGCCCAATACAGCAATCGCTGTCTGCCCTGGCGCAACGGTGTTCCGCCGACTGAAGTAGAAATAGCGACTGCGTTCGACGCCAACGGCAATTTGCTGGAGCTGGATCCGGGGCGGTTCTTGAAGTGGGACCTGCGCAATCAATTGCAATCGGTCAGTCCGGTGGAGCGTGACTCCGGGCGCAATGACGCTGAGCTCTATTTCTATGATGGCGGTGGCCAGCGGGTGCGCAAATTCGCTCGTTGCAGTCCCATGCCCGAAGTCTGGTGGCCGAGGTGCGCTACTTGCCGGGGCTGGAATTGCGCACCAACAGCGGTACCGGGGAGGTGCTGCACGTGGTCACCACCCAGGCCGGGCTCAACACCGTTCGGGTGTTGCACTGGGAAAGCGACCCTCCGTCCGGCAGCAACGATCAGTACCGTTACAACCTGGTCGATCATCTGGGGTCCTGCACCGTGGAGCTGTCTGGCGATGCACAAATCATCAGCCGCGAAATCTTTTATCCCTTCGGTGAGACCGCGTGGTTTGCCGGCGGGGATGCGATTGACGTTGACTATAAAACCGTTCGGTATTCAGGGAAGGAAAGGGATGCGACAGGGCTTTATTACTATGGTTTTCGGTACTACATACCGTGGTTGCAGCGCTGGCTCAGTCCTGATCCGGCAGGTGAGGTAGACGGGCACAATCTTTATCGAATGGTTCGCAACAACCCGTTGACGTTTTTTGACGAACAGGGCAAAGAGCCTCAGTCGAAAACTTCGTTAACAACCGCGACCGGTATTTTTGAAGCTTACAAGGAAGACTACAACGATGTTGATCGGCAGCTACCCTTCAAAATGATGGCGGAGATTACCGGCAACAAATTGACTTTCAAAACAAACAAAGCACCCGCCGGAGTGCTCGAAAAGACCAGCACCAAGCGCTTCACTTTGAGGCACTACACCGTTTTCGGAAGTAAAGGTGATGCGCCACCCTTTATGGAAATAGCGTCAAACTTTTCGCTGGTCCATAAAAACGTGAAAACGCTGGGCGGAAAAGGTGGGAATACTAACGAGAAGGACTGGACGAAGGCAGGAAACAGCGCTTTCACCTTCTTTCTTCTGGCGGTGGACGGTGAGGTGAATGAGCGTAAATTTCTTGGCTCCATGACTCATTTCGCGGAATTCGATCTGGAGGATGATGTGGGGATGAAAGCTGCGCTGGGAGCAGATTTTGAGAATGTAGAGTTTTTTGCTTCGCCTGATGTTCTGGATCCGAAACATTCCTCAGACCTGTCCAAGGTTGCAATGGTAAAAGGACGTTTGATGGATTTGAAGGCTCTGCTGCTGGGTAACTCGGGAATTTCTCCCGTACAAGTAGGACGAATGGATTCGAAGTCGTTGCTCAATACTATTGATAATGCGTTTGGTGGAAGCCTCGAGATCAAAATCCCTGGTTCGATAAACGTCAAAACCTGGCATAAAAAAAACACAATGCCGGCTGTTGGCAAGAAGGCAGCATGACCGTGTAAAAAAAGCCCCCGCCCAACCCGCTGCGGATAGGGAACGCAGCGGGCTGGACGGGGGCTTTTATTTTGCTGAACGCTTACTGCGCGATGGTTTTCACCGACACGCCGCGCTCGACCGGTGTCGACCGACCGTAGATATCTTCAAAGCGCTCGATATCGTCTTCACCCAAATAGCTGCCCGATTGCACTTCGATGATCTCGAGTGGAATCTTGCCCGGGTTGCGCAAACGGTGGACTGAGGCAATCGGGATGTAGGTCGACTGGTTCTCGCACAGCAGGAACACGTTTTCGTCGCAGGTCACTTCAGCGGTGCCGCTGACCACGATCCAGTGTTCGGCACGGTGGTGGTGCATTTGCAGCGACAGGCATGCGCCCGGTTTGACCGAGATGTGCTTGACCTGGAAACGCCCGCCCATGTCCACCGAGTCGTAGGAACCCCACGGACGATAGACTTCGCAGTGGTTCTGGGTTTCGCTGCGGCCCTGTTCGTTGAGGGTGTTGACCATCTGTTTGACGCCTTGGACCTTGTCCTTGTGCGCAATCATCATGGCGTCTTTGGTTTCGACCACCACAATGTTTTCCAGGCCGATCACCGACACCAGTTTGCCGTTGCCGTGAATCATGCAGTTTTTGCTGTCCTGAATGACCACGTCGCCTTTGGTGACGTTGCCGTTGGCGTCTTTTTCGTTCACTTCCCACAGCGACGACCAGCAACCGACATCGCTCCAGCCGGCGGTCAACGGCACCACGCAGGCGCGCTGGGTTTTTTCCATCACCGAGTAGTCGATGGAATTGTCCGGGCAGCAGGCGAAGGTGGCTTCGTCGAGGGTGATGGTGTCGGCATCTTGCTCGCTGCGTTCAAGGGTCAGCAGGCAGGTGTCATAGATGTCCGGGTCGTGCTTCTTCAGTTCTTCGAGGAAGCGGCTGGCACGGAACAGGAACATGCCGCTGTTCCAGAAATAACCGCCGGACTCGACGAACTCGGTGGCGCGTTTCACGTCGGGTTTTTCGACGAAGTGCGAGACGCGGCTGACGCCTTCCGGCAACAGCGAATCGTTGGTCGACTTGATGTAGCCGTAGCCGGTTTCCGGTTTGGTGGCCGGTACGCCGAACAGCACCATTTCGCCGTTTTCAGCTGCAACGGTGGCCAGGGCCAGGGCGCGTTGCAGGGCTTTCTGGTCTTCCAGCACGTGGTCTGCCGGCAGCACCAGCATCAGCTCGTCACGACCTTCATTGACCAGCATCATCGCGGTCAGGGCTACGGCCGGCGCGGTGTTGCGACCGAACGGCTCCATCAGGATGCGCTGGGCTTCCAGTTTGCGGTTGCTCAACTGTTCGTTGACGATGAAGCGGTGGTCCTTGTTGCAGACCACAATCGGCGTGTCCATGCCTTCGAACACCAGGCGTTCCAGGGTTTGCTGGAACAGCGTGTGTTCGCCGGTCAGGGCGAGGAATTGCTTGGGAAACTGTTTACGCGAAAGCGGCCAAAGACGTGAGCCGCTACCACCTGACAAGATCACCGGAATCATGTTGTTACTCCTTTAAAATCGATTGGTTAGAGCTACGAACGTTCTGTCGTTTCACTCTTGTTTTTATTCCGTAACCAGGCCGTTTCACCGATGTAGCAGCTGCCGAGCCTGCGAGGCTGCGTTCGGCGGCGCAGCCGTCGCAATCCGTTCAACGCGGTCATTCAGAAAAACCGAGTTGTCTGGATTGCGACTGCTGCGCAGTCGGACGCAGGCTTCGCCAGCTGCTACAGGGGGATCTCCGTCCTGATGAATGTGTTAGCGCGTCGAGACGGGGCGTTTTACCCAGACTGGCGACAGGCTGCTGCCGGTGCCGGTGACGTACAGCACGGCGGCTTCACCGCGTTCCAGGGCAACCGGTTTGACGTCGCCGACTTTCTTGTCGCCTTCAAACAGCGCCAGGCTGACTTTCACCGGGTTGATCTCACGCTCGCCACGGCCCTTGGCGGCCACGTTCGGCACCACATCGGTCTTGCCGTCGGCGGTCTTCAGGGTCAGGGGTTTGTCACTCAGGTTCTGTACGCGCACCAGGGACTTCTGCTTGTTCTTGAACGGCGGCTCTTCGATCAGCTGCGGCGCGCCGCTGGCGTTGTTGACCAGGGTGTAATAGTGATCACCGGCCAGTTTCACCGGCAGGGTCTGGCTGCCGACCTTGGCGCTGTAATCGCCGCCCGGCATGAAGCTGAAGTCAGTGCTGGACAGCGGCGCAACGTCGCTCAGGCTGGTGCTGCCGACGGTGGCGCTGACTTCGGCGTTGCTGGCGTTGTAGATGCGCACGAAGGTCGAACCTTTCGGTGCAGTTGGACCGTAAAGCGCGGCGTCGCCGGCGAAGGCGGACATGGACAGCACGCTCATGCCAGCGACGAGAGCAAAGGTCTTGGCGAGACGGCGAGGAGTAGTCGTAGTGAAAGTCATGGTGTACCTCTCTTTCAGTTTTGCGCCCGGTCGGGCGTCTCGGATGTAGTGTTTGCAGCTACGTTTTGTTGGCCGGACTGGGTGGAAGCTGCTGCGCTCGGCAATCCGGCGTTAAAAACAGGCTCGGACTGCTCATTTACAGCCCGTAAACTCCGCGTCCTCGCCTGTTTTTGCCTTGTCTTGCCTTCGCTCGCGACGCTTCCACCCAGCCCGGTTCGAGCGCCGGCTTCTTTGAGCTCTGCGACCCACTGCGGGTCGGCGTCACCGATTTCGTTGTTCACAGGCAGATAGCGTTCAGGAAACTCCCAGATCAGCACCTGTGGCGGGCTGTTCTTGAAAGCATCGCTTTTCAGGTAGCTGAGCATCGGCAGAATCGGGCCGTGACCGTCTTCGGCGTAATTGACCACGTCGCTGTGCAGCGCTTGTTTTAGCGCACCGACGAAGTTCCAGTTCGGGTTGGCGCTGTAGCTGGTGCCGATCAGGGCCACCGGCACTTCGGTGTTGGCGAACAGGGCGTCGTCACCGGCCGGTTGATCTTCAGCGGCCACGGTGTTGCGCTTTTGCAAAGGCTCCGGCGCCGGCATCAGGTTTTCGAACAGCGGGTCCAGTGGCAGGAACAGGCGCAAGTCACCCTTGTGCGTGATGTTCTCTGCCGCTTGGGTGACGAAGTTTTGCGGCTCGCCGCTCAACGGGTATTTGTCGGCAATGGTCCTGGCCAGACGGTTGGCGGCGATCTCGGCGCCTTCCGGGGTCCAGTGGGTGTCGGTGCGCAAGAACACTTGCTGGCCGTTCTGTTTTGCCTGTTGCAGCGGGCCGAGCAGGTCCGGCGCAGGAATCCGGTCGGCGGCCAGGCGCTGGTGGAAATCCTTGTAGAGGTTGGCGTGGATGCTGGCCGGTTTCACCTCACCCACGTGTTCCGGGTACAAGCGCACCTTGGCCGGCACCACCGCCATCACCAGTTGCACGCCTTTGGCCTTGAGGGTCTGGCGCACGCCTTCGACCAGTGCGTAGTTGCCTTGCAGGTTCAGCTCTTCGTTGACGACCGGGTGGAACTCTTCATCGCTGTACAACCACTGATCGCGACCGAGCACCACGCCCGGACGACCTTCGTTGAACAGTTTGAAATCCAGCGCGGCCCAGAGGTTGGTGCCCAGGCGCTTGATCGGGAACTCGTCGTCGTAGTGCGTCTCCACGGCTTTGGTCCAGCGACCGTTGAGCACCGTCGCGTCGGCGTTGGTGCTGAAGCCGAAGAAGCTGCGCGTGGACCACAGGCCCAGTGCCAACAAGGTCAGCAGGAACAGGGCAATGTAGAAAATGCGTAATGAGCGGGTCATGGTCAGATCCCTCAGAACTGGAAGTAAAGGAACGGCGAGAAGCTTTGCGCCGAGAGTTTGAGGATCGAGGCAATGAACAGCAGCAGTACCAGCGCACGCATCACGTAACGCGACCAGTCAGCGGTCCAGTAGGCCGGTTGCACGGTCGCATCAACGCCGAAGTTGTAACCCGGTTCATGGATGCTGGCCGGGTTGTCGCCCGGTACGGCTTTGATCATTCCCGGTGTGGCTGCGGCAGGACCATCGGCGTCGATGTTGACGGCAGGCTTGGTCTTGACCGGCGGCTGGTTGGTGTAGAAATCACGGATGCCGAAGAACGCCAGCGTCACGTAGGCCACCACCAGTGTTGCCACTTGCAGGCCGGTGAGGCTGGCCTGGTTGAGTTCCGACAGCGACCAGTCGCCGAAGCTGAACATCGCGCCATACATGCGGCCGGCAACGTGCAGGTTCTCCGCGCGGAAGATCACCCAGCCCATCACCACCAGCAGGAAAGTCAGGGCCCAGCGAATCGGGTTGATGCTGCGCGGCGAAGTGTTCAGGCCCAGGGCTTTTTCAATCGCCAGCCACATGCCGTGCCACGCACCCCAGACGATGTAGGTGATGTTCGCGCCGTGCCACAGACCACCGAGCAGCATGGTCAGGAACAGGTTGCGATAGGTCATCAACGTGCCTTTGCGATTACCGCCCAGCGTGATGTACAGGTAGTCACGCAGCCAGGTGGAGAGGCTGATGTGCCAGCGCCGCCAGAACTCGGTGATCGACTGGCTGATGTACGGCTGCTTGAAGTTTTCCATGAAGCGGAAACCCATCATCAAGCCCAGGCCGATGGCCATGTCGCTGTAGCCGGAGAAGTCGAAATACAGTTGCGCGGTGTAGGCCAGCGCCCCGAGCCAGGCATCGCCCGTGGTCGGGTTTTGCAAGGCGAAGCAATGGTCGGCCACCACCGCGAGGGTGTCGGCGATGAAGACTTTCTTGATGAAACCCTGCATGAACCGCGTGCAGCCCTCGGAGAACTTGTCCAGGGTGTGGGTGCGGTTGTTGAATTGGTCGGCGAGGTCACGAAAGCGCAATACCGGGCCGGCAATCAGGTGCGGGAAAATCGCCACGAACGCCGCGAAGTCGATCAGATTGCGGGTCGCCGGGGTGTCGCCACGGTAGACGTCGATGATGTAGCTGATGGACTCGAAAATGTAGAACGAGATCCCGATCGGCAACAGCACGTGGGTCAGGATGAACGGCGACAGACCGAGCGACGTCATCATCGCGTTGATGCTGTCGACGCCGAAGTTGGCGTACTTGAAGTAGCCAAGGATGCACAGGTCGACGGCCACGCCGAGCAGCAGCCAGCGTTGGGCCGGTTTGGTGCGCACGCCGGCGGCACCGACTTTCAGGCCGATCCAGTAATTCCACAGCGTGACGGCGGCGAACAGCGCGAGGAAGTCCACGCGCCACCAGGCATAGAACACGTAGCTGGCGATCAGCAGCAGCAGGTTGCGATAGCGTATTCCGCTCAAGTAGTACAAGCCGAGAAAGATCGGCAAGAACAGAAACAGGAACACATTGGATGAAAATACCATCCTGATCTCTCCATGTTTAACCAACAGTCAAGGGCCAACGGCCCCCCAAACCCCCCACGAAAATCCGGGGGCGTAACTCACATCTCACCGCTGACAATTAACTCTGTGGGAGCGGGCTTGCCCGCGATTGGGTCTGACATTCAAATTGATGTCGATTGACCCACCGCTATCGCGGGCAAGCCCGCTCCCACAGGTTTTATGTCTGTCTTCAAGAACCCTTGTTGCCTTTTTCATTGGCCGGGTCGTAGACCTTGGTCAGGTCGCCGCCGAGGCGGAAGGACTTGAACGGCTGCATCCCGTGCTTCTTCTTCAGCGCATCCGGCGCGCAGGTGTAGAGCGTGCAGAACGGTTCAGGCCAGGCGAATTTCGAGTCGATCTTCAGATCGGTCATGTCCTGTTCCTTGCCGTTCTTCTTCTCGAAGATGTCCGGGTCTTTCACCCCGGCCAGCACTTGATCACCCAGGCGTTTCAGTGCGCCGTTGTTTTCCTGGCGCAAGTCCACACCGTTGACCTGAGCGAAACTGGCGATCATCGCCAGTGGCGGCAGGGCATAGTTGTGGTAGGCGAGGGCGCGTTGCTGACGCTTGAGTTCATTCGGCAGGAAGCCTTGGGCGTCGACCTGATTGGCGCCGACCTTGTATTCCTTGACCGCCCAATCGAACAGGTCGCGACGGTTGGTGGCGACGGACGTTGCCATCACCGACCAGGCCGCCCAGTACGAGTGGTTATTGGTTTGTTCGAGCGGCAGGTTGTCCCAGTCGCTGACCACCTGGTCGGCCATTTTGCTGAACCAGGCTTCGATCAACTGCGACTCTTGCTGATGGTTGGCCAGCGGATGCGAGTCGGAGAACTTCAGGCGAATGTACGACGACGCCATGCTGCCCAGCGCCCATTTGCGCATGGACTTGCCGGTGTGGTTGAAGTCCTTGGACATCAAGGCATCGGCCTTGGCCCAGGCGGTGAGCCAGTTGAGTGTGCATTCCAGTTGTTCCGGGCGACCGTCACGCATGAACTGCATCACACGCTTGCTGGTGCCGCGTTCGATTTTGGTGATGTCGGCGGTGCTGTCGCGGAAGGCCTTTTCCGATTGCTCGTTCAGGGTCGCGCGGGCCTTGTCCGAGCCTTCGTATTTGCTGCGAAATTGCAGTGAGCCGGTGTACGGCGTCGGCATCGCATCACACCCTTCGCTGCTGTCGCCGGTTTTGACTTTTTCAATCGGCGCGAAGTAACCCTGGGGCGGGCGCAGGGGCGCGGCGGCTTGGGTGGCACCGGCGAACATCGCCAGGCTCAACAGCGTCGGTGCCAACAGATTCTTCAATTTCGGATTTCGCATAGCAGACCTCATTGCCCGGCCTGAGCGGTACGCTGCTCGGCGCTCGGGAACACGTTGCGTTTGCAGATTTTCGCTTCGACTTTTTGTGGCGCGGCGCCGGCTTCGGGGCCCTGGACTTCAACGGCCAGCAAGTTCTGCGAGGCCCAGTCTTCGTCCGTGCGCAACTCAAAGGCGAAACGCCCGTCGGTGTCGGAGGTTTCCGGTTTGTCGATCTTGATGTCCTCGTGGCGACCGTTCATGTACCAGAGGGTGGCTTGCAGGGTTTTCACCGACGGATCGGCGAAGCGGATGTCGACCTGGTGACTGCTGTTTTGCAGGTTCAGGTTCTTGCTGTTGACCATCAATTCGTTCTTGCCCGGTTTCAGCGTGGCACTACCGGACATCTGTGCATCCTTGCCTTCGCAACCGTTGTCCAGCAGCGCCATCATCTGGCGGTAGATGGTTTCCTGGTCGAGGCGATAGAGCGGCGAGAATTCCCAGATCAGGATTTTCGGCGGCTTGGTCTGGAACTCTTCGCTGCCCAGGTATTGCAGCATCGAACCTTCCAGGCCACCGCCAGGGAACGCCACGTTGAGGATGTCGGCGCCGATGGCCTCTTCGAGGAAACCGGCGAAGTTGTAGTTCTTGCCACTGTGACTGGTGCCAACCAGGGTGATCTCCGGGTTGCCGGCATCACTGAAGAGGTCGCCGTCGGCGGCTTCGCCCTTGGGCTCGGTGGTGAACTGATCCATGTACTGGATCGCGTAGCTGGTGCCACAAAGTTGACCGGCCATGTTGTGTAACGTTCCGGTCTTGCCCATGCGACCCGACCTGTGGGTCTCGAATTCACGCTTGGGAATGCCGGCGAAGGCCGGAATCTGCTTGACCTTTTCGGCGACGATTTTCGCCGTGCGCTGGGCGCCATACGGTGTCCAGTGCTGGTCGCCGCGGAAGTAGAAATCGTGGGCCGGCAAGGTATCGGGCAGTGATTCGTTGGTCAGCGGCGAAAGGTCCGGCACCACGTAACCCATGGCGGCGAAACGACCGAGCATGCCCTTGTAGTTCTTCAGCGCCTTGTCGAAATCGTACTTGGCTTTTTCTTCCGGGTTGAGCTTGTTGCGGTTCACCAGGCCACGGGTCGGCTGGTAGACGACGACCAGTTCAACGCCTTTGCTCTTGAACGCATCGTGCAGCTCTTTCATGCGTTTGTAGCCGGCGGGGGTGGTGTCGAATTCGGTGCGCAAGTCTTCTTGCGTACGGAACAGCCAGTCGCCCTGAGCCTGCACCAGGGTGGTGAAGTTTTGTTGATAACGCGTGGTGTAATTCTTCGCGTCATGGGCTTCGGGGCACAGGTTGCAGCACGGATCAGCCGTGAATTTTGGTGCCTGGGCTTCATCGGCGCGAACACCGCCGCTGGCCGCGAGAATGCCGGCGGTCAGGGCCGACAGGCTGAGTAATTTGATCAAGTGTGGGTGCATAAAATAATCCTCAGTCCCGCATTTCGGTCTGGCGTTCGACAGGGTCGATCAGCACGGCTTTCTGCTGGCGCACCAGCAGGTCGAGAATTTCATCCTGACGCTCGCCGAGAATGCCGCTGAAGCTGATGCCGCTGGCTTTGGTCGGAGAGAGCATGGACACGCGATACAACTCGACGCTCAACGGCGAGTCGATGGACAGCGGGCCGCTGCCGTTGCCGGCCAGTTCACCGCCGACCACGATCAAGGACACCTGGGCGTCGAACGGGTCGAGCTTGATGTCCCGATCGGTGTCGCTCAGGTCTTTGATGTGGCCGTAGACGCCGGTCAGGCCGTTGGCCAGGGACAGGTTTTCGTAGAGGCGAATGTTCACGCTGTTACGAATGCGGATGCCGTGGCGTTTGTTGCTGATTACCTTGTTGCCGTAGATCAGGTTGTCGGCACTCTCGTAGAGGGTGATGCCGTCGGTGTGGTTCTTGTAGATCTCGTTGTAGGCAATCAGGTTATTCACGCTGTTACGGTCGATCACCAGCCCCGAGAGGTGGTTGTCGTAGCTGCGGTTGTTGAAAATGAAGCTGTCGTTGACCTCACGGGAAATAATGATCCCGTGCTTCTTCTTGGTCCCGTAGACGGTGTTGTCGGCAATGATCAGACCGTGGGAACGGTCGTGCGGGTCGATGCCGTAGACGATGTTGTCTTTGTAGGTGTTGCCCTTGACCACGAAGTCGCGGGTCTCGTAGCAGTAGAAGCCGTACCACATGTCCGAGAACTCGGAACCGACGATCCAGCCGGTCGGTTCAGGGCGCTTAAGGACCTTGGCCATGTTCGGCGTGTATTGGGAAATACTCACGCCATAGGACTTACTGTTGGCGTAGCCGAAGCTGGCGATCTTGCTGTTGGCGATGTAGGTCTCGGTGCCGCCCCAGGACAGCAGGAACGGACGGAATTCCTTCGGCGAAGTGAACGTCGCCGGGCCGTTGTCCTTTTCGCGCCAGCCAGTGATTTTGGTGTCACGCACAAACAGCTGGCCGTCGTTGACCAGGAACGAACCGGCTTCTTGCGACAGGCGCAATTCCTGGGTCTGCTTGTCGATTTCAAGAATGCCGTGACGGCCGACCACGATCGGCAACTTCGCCAGGAACACACCCGGCGAGGTTTCGCTGAAGTACTGCTTGGGCAGTTTCTTCGCCAGGTCCTTGAGGTTCATGTAGCCGTCGTCGACGAAGATTGCCTGCGGGATACCGTGCTGGCGCACCACCCACTCGGCCATCTTGTTGTCACCGCCGATGAAGTCCTTCAGGGCGTCTTCCTGCATCATCCGGCGCACGCTGATTTTGCCGGCCTTGCTGCGCACGATCTTCGCGGCAATGGCTTCGGCGGTGTAACCGGACAGGTCCGGCAGTTTTGGTTTGGCCAGTTCCAGCGGCGCGGTCGGCGCGCTGCTGACGGTGTAGGTCTTGGCTTGTTGCAAACCTTTGGCAAGGGTCGCCGGGTGTCCTTTCTGGACGGGTGTGACCGGCTCCACATTGGCGAAGGCAGCCGCACTGGCCAGCAACATCGCGCTGGCCAGCAAGGTGAGCGAACCTCGCTTCGAATTGTTCATGTCGGGCACTCCCTTCGCGGTTCGCATCAGAAGCGCCAGATCACGTCGATAAACGCGCGATGCATGTACGAATCGACTTCCTTGCCGTACGCATCACCCGGCTTGAACACACCACCACGGAAACGCACGAGTGCCGAAGGCTCGTCGATCGACTGGCTCAACGCCGCCGGCAACAGGCCTTGCTTGAAGTACTTGGTCACGACCAGGTCCATTTCCTGACCGAGGTCTTTTTCGCCATCGTTCAGCGGCAGGGAAGTGGTGGAGAGAATCGCGCCGGTAGGGTCGTCGGTGTTGTTCTCGACCGCGTTGATGCCGTTGCTGCCGATCGGCTTGTTGCCGTCGACGCGCCAGAACTTGTGGTAGATCACGCTGGCGTCGTATTCGTCGTTGAGCATCCACGAACCGAACAGGGTCGCGGTTTGCATGTTCTGCATTTCACCGCGGAAGGCTTCGCCGAAACGGTGAACCCGCGAACGGGTACCGGTGTAGTTCGAGCGGTTGCTTTCCAGGCCGTTCTGTTCGTACTCGGCACTGGCGCGGGCATAGGCGGCACCGACTTGCCATTGCGGATCGAGGCGCAGACGGACGCCGACATCCGTGGCCCAGCCATTGAGGTCTTGACCGCGCTTGGCTTCGGCCGGAGGCGTACCGTTGGCGTTCAGCGGGTTGACCGTGTCGGTGTCGCCGCTCATGCCGGTGATGCTGCCCCAGTAATTGACGGTGTTGGTGTTGCGCCAGTTGTAGGCGTCGCTGTCGGCGGTCAGGCCCAGCCAGCTGATGTCGCCGTTCTGTTTTTTGTCCAGCGAATCGGTGGGTACACCCGGTTGCGGGTAGTCGAGCTTACCGTCATCGTGGGTGTGATGACCGCGAATGCCGACCCAGTTACCCGGCGTCCACTGATACTCCGCGTCGGCGTAGACGTGCAGGCGATCCTTGTCTTTGGGGGCCAGTTCCGTGAGGTCGGTGCGGTACTCGCTGAAGCGTTCGGCGACACCGACGTTGGCGCGCAACAGGGTGGTGTCGAAGGTCCAGTTCAGGGCTTCGATGTTGGTGTCGCGCCATTGGCCGTCAGCATTGTGCAGACGTTGGCGGCCGAACTTGAGCATCTCGCCCGGATACGGCGTGAGGCCGCTGTAGCCGACCCAGAATTCGCGCATCGCCAGGTAGTTTTTCTTGGTCTTGCGATCATCGTTGGTGGTCGGCGTGGTGCCGTCGCCGGCGGTCCCTTGCAAGGTATCCGTCTCGATGATGTCAGTGGCGGTCACGGCCTGGCCCATGGCGTAGGCGCTCCACGCGCCGCTCTCGCCATAGATCCACGGACGCAGGTCGAGGCCGACGCCGTTGACGTCGCCACCGCTCTGGGTGCCCAGGTCGCTGTCGTCTTCGGACTGGCCGGTGACTTTCACTTCGAGGCCGAAGTTTTTGGTTTCAGTGATCGCGGCCAGTGTCGGGCAAGACCAGATCAGCGCGAACGTGAGGCCGATGCCGGCCTTCATGAATGGATTCAACTTCATAGGGATTCCTCGCCGTCTTCTTCTTGCAGGGCATGCAGTTCCAGCGTGTTCTGGCTCAAGGACCCGCGAACGGCCTGTTCTTGTTTCAACAGGCGTTGGGCCTCGGCGAGCTGGGCAGGCGGCAGTTGTGCTTCGAGTGTTTGCGCAAGCTCAGTGGCTTGCGGGGTGTTCTGAGCCTTGGCCAATTGGCTGAAGACATAAGCGTTCAGCGGGTCGGGCCGGGTGCCCTTGCCTTGGGAAAACAGCTGGGCGATGGCAAAGTCGGCGCTGTTCTGACCGTTGCGTGCAGCGGTCAGCAGGTGGTCCAGCGCTTTTTGCGAATAGACCTTGCCCAGGTAACCACGGCGGTAGATCTGGCCGAGGTAGTAATCGGCGGCGACTTCGCGGCCGACGGCTTTCTGGAAATGTTCTTCGGCGACCTTGGCGTCGGCCGGGACCATTTTGCCTTCGTAGTAGAGCTTGCCCAGCAACAGTTCGGCGCGCGGTTGGTCGGCGGCGCGACCGTTGTCCAGGTACTTCATCATCTGGTCGAGATCGCCCAGTTCGGGGAAGTCATAGAGCAATTGCGCAAGGGTGACCCACGACGCCGGGTAGCCCGGGGCGATGGGTTCGAGCAGAGACTGCGCGGTTTTCTCGTCGGTTTTGCCCAGGGTCGGGTCCGCGAGTACACGGGCGACGCTGTCCACCCGCTGCGCGGAAACGGTGCCGCGGGCGTGTGCGGCTTGCATCTGCTTGATCAGCTCGGCCTGTTGCTCGGGCTTGGCCTGTTTCTGATAAACCGTGGCCAGTTCGACGTAGCAGATGTCGGTGGTGTTCAGTGCCGCTTTGCAGATGCTGGCGACTTCATCCAGATGTTGGTCGTAAGTGCCTTGAGTGCGGTAGAGCAGCACCTGAGCCAAACCCGCTTCCGGTTTGCCTTCGGCGCGCCATTGGCTGATCTGTTTCTGCGCGTTGATGTTCGGGAAACTGTGCGGGTATTGCAGGTAGAGCATGGCCAGCGGGATCAGCGTATTACCTTCGCCAGCAGCCGAGGCTTTTTTCAGCAGGCCTTCGGCTTCGTGCTGTTCGGCTTCGGTGGAGCCGGGTTTGGCCACCAGCAGGCGACCGAGGCGGGCCTGCGCTCGCGGCGAGACGTCGGCTGCGGCGCGGTAGTCGCCTCGGCTTGCTTGATCTGCGCCGGGTCACGGCTGTCGACCTGGATATCGGCCAGGCCCACTTGCGCCTCGCTGTAGCCGAGGTCGGCCAGTTGTTTGTAGTTCTGCTGAGCCAGCGCCGTGTCGCCGCGCTTGAGGGCTTCGTTGGCCAGACGCTGGTCGGGCAGGCCGGCGCAACCGGCCAGGCTGACTGCCAGCGCCAGCGAGCACACCATATAACCCCTGTGGGAGCGGGCTTGACCGCGATTCGCTTGACGCGGTTCTTCAGAAACACCGCAGTGATCCCATCGCGGGCAAGCCCGCTCCCACAGGGATCTCGGTGTTCTCAGGAGGCTGATGATAGTCACAGGCATGTCCTCGATTTAAAGACCGGCAGCCATGGCTTTGTCGATCAGCCAGTTCAGGTTCGGGCCACGATCGCTGTTCACTTCCACCGGGCGACCGGCGAGGCTGCTGTCCAGGGCTTCGTCAGGCTGGATCAGTACGCGGATGTCGGATGACAGGTCAGCGCTTTTCAGGCTGGTGCTGCTGACGATTTTGCCGGTGCGGGTTTTGTCTTCGCCGGCGATCTGGAAGCTGACCGGGGTGCCCGGGCGCACGTCGCGGAACTGGCGATAGGAGAAGCGGGCTTCAACGTTGGCTTCGCTGTTGCGTGGCACCAACTGGAAGATCACGTCGCCCTTGCTGGCGTACTGACCGTTGGCAACCAGTTGTTGCGCCACGGTGCAATCGCACGGCGAGGTCAGGGTGCCGGTCATTTGCTTGCCGAACAGTTCTTCAACCTTGGCCGGTTGCAGTTGATCTTCGTCCAGATGACCTTTGAGCACGTCGAGCATGCTGGTGCTGAACGTTGCCAGTGGTGCGCCCTTGGCGGCAACGCCGTCGGCTTTGATCAGGCTTTGCACGGTGCCGTCACGCGGCATGGTGATGTTCATGCCGGGCACGCTGACCAGGCCGGCCTGGGCGTGGCTGACGAAGTACATGCCGTACACCGATTTGAAAATGAAGCCGAACGCCGCCACGCCGACGATGAAAATCCCCAGGCTGAAGGTCACTGCACGCAGACGACCGAACGCGGTCATGCCGTGGCCGCCATCCTTGACCTTGCGCGCCTTGGTGAAGTTGTCGCGCTGCAGGGTCGCCAGCATTTCACCCATGCTGACGATGTCGCCGGCCAGGTGAGAGGTGATCAGGTGACGCAGGGTGGAAATATCGCGCGGCTCCAGGTTCTGGAACTGGCATCCGGTACGACCGGTCTCGCGATCATAGGAGCGGACCTGCAATTCGACGTCCATGGCCAGGCCGAGGTTGTCGATGACGAACTGCAGGCGGGCTTTGTACACATCGCCGGCTTTGAGCGGCAATTGCCCGGCGTTGAACGCCAGGCCACCGGCGGAGAGGTCGATGACGCGGGCTTCAACCGGCGTCCGGTCTGGACCGAAGAAACGCAGCTTGGCCGGAATTTTCACTCGGGCGTGTTGGCGCTGGGCTTCGGATTCATGCACTACATTGGCGTTGACGGCGGTATTCATAGGGGCGATTTCCTGGTTAATTCAATAGAGGGGCGGTCAGACCATCATCAGCAGCACGGCGACAAAAATGCTGCCGGCGGAGAAGGTCATGGTCCGAGACGACCAGGTGTTGAACCAACGTTGAAAGCTGGCGAGATCACGGGTCAGAGAAGTGGGCTGGCGAGTCCAGGACTGTTGGTCGAGGCGGAAGAACACGTAGATCTTCACTAGCGCGCCGACGATCTGGTTGTAATAGAGAATCGCCGGGTAAGCCGGGCCGATCCGGTGACCGGAGAGGGACAGCAGCACGGCCAGGATCAGGCGGGTAATGCCGATCCACAGCAGGTAAACCAGGATGAACGCAGTGCCGTATTTGAAACTGGCAATCAGCGCCACGGTCAGGCCCAGCAAGGACGTCCACATCGACACGCGCTGATCGAACAGCACCACCGACGTGAACAGGCCGAGGCGTTTCATCCCCAGGCCCAGGGCGCGGGAGTTCTGGCGCAGGTTGTTGCCGTACCAGCGGAACATCAGCTTGCGGCTGGCCTTGATGAAGCTCTTTTCCGGCGGGTGTTCCACGGTGTTGATCGCGGCGTCCGGCACGTAGAAGGTGTCGTAGCCCAGGCGCATCAGGCTGAACCAGCTCGACTTGTCGTCACCGGTAAGGAACTTGAAACGGCCCAGGCGCCAGTGTTGCAGCGAGTCGCTTTCCACGTCGGCGATGAATTCCGGGTTGGTGACCACCGTGGCACGGAACACCGACATGCGCCCGGTCATGGTCAATACGCGCTTGGACAGGGCCATCGAGCACATGTTGATGTGGCGCTGGGCGAAACGCAGCTTGTGCCATTCGCTCATGATGTAGCCGCCGCGCACCTCGCAGAACTCGTTGGTGGTCAGGCCGCCGACGTTGCCGAACAGCTGGAACCACGGCACGGTCTTGCGCACCGTGCCTTCGCCGAGCACGGTGTCGCCGTCGATCACGGCCACTACGGCGCGGTCGTCCGGCAAGTGGCGCGAGATGGCGCGGAAACCGTAGGCCAGGCCGTCGCGCTTGCCGGTGCCGGGAATGCGCACGAAGTCGAGCTTGACCCGGGCCGGCGGGTTCATCCGCGACCAGAGGCTTTTGACCAGCAACTCATCGGACATTTCCACGATCGAGCAGACCACGGTGGTCGGCAAGCCGCAGTCAATAGCTTCGCGGATCACCGAGCTGTAGACCTGCGCGGTGGTCAACGCGTCGATACGGAAACTGGTGACCATCAAAAATACATGGGAAGGGTCTGCCGCTTTGCCCAGCTTGCGCACTTTGCGCCGCAGGTGCGGGTAGACCACGTACAGGAACAGCATGCCGCGCAGAAAGTGCGTGGCACCCATCGAGTAGCGCCAGATCCCGATGAAGCCGATCAGGAAAATGAAGTCCTTCGACTCGGAGTCGAACGTGGACGCAGGCAACGCCATGGCGATGCCCATCAGTAAACTTAGGTAAAACAGCCAACCGGCGGCCTGAAGCAGGCCGTGCTTTAGCCTGTGCATAATCGGAATCCTAAAGTCAGTTACAAGCCCCGCGCCCCTGTACGAGTCCGGCTTGCCGGCGATGGCGATCTCAAGTACGTCATCGCCGGCAAGCCGGGCTGCTACAGGTGTTTCATCCGCGAAAGCGCGGTGTCAGAGACGGGATTCCGTATTACCAGCAGATGCCTTCGGTGCGACCGCTGACGCTGGTGGCTTTGGTCATGAAGCCCACCAGGTCGACCACTTGCTTGCCGTGCGGGGCGTTCTGCGCCAGGGCGCGGAATTTCTCGTCACGGTTGCCGAGGATGATCACGTCGGAGTTGTTGATCACGTCGTCGAAGTCGGAGTTGAGCAAGGACGAGACGTGAGGGATTTTCGACTCGATGTAATCCTTGTTCGCGCCGTGGACACGGGCGTATTCGACGTTGCTGTCGTAGATGCTCAGGTCGTAACCCTTGCCGATCAGCATTTCTGCCAGATCCACCAGCGGACTTTCGCGCAGGTCGTCGGTGCCGGCCTTGAAGCTCAGGCCCAGCAGGGCGACTTTGCGTTTGTCGTGGCTGGAAACGATGTCGAAGGCGTTCTGCACCTGGGATTCGTTGCTGCGCATCAGCGAGTTCAGCAGAGGTGCTTCCACGTCCAGGGAACCGGCGCGGTAGGTCAGGGCACGCACGTCTTTTGGCAGGCAAGAGCCGCCGAACGCGAAGCCTGGGCGCATGTAGTACTGGGACAGGTTCAGGGTTTTGTCCTGGCAGACCACTTCCATCACTTCACGACCATCGACGCCGACTGCCTTGGCGATGTTGCCGATTTCGTTGGCGAAGGTGACCTTGGTGGCGTGCCACACGTTGCAGGTGTACTTGATCATCTCGGCAACGGCGATGTCCTTGCGGATGATCGGTGCGTCGAGTTCTTCGTACAGCGATTGCAGAACGTCGCCCGATGCTTTGTCGAACTCGCCGATAACGGTCATTGGCGGCAGGTCGTAGTCGGCGATCGCGGTGCTTTCACGCAGGAACTCAGGGTTCACTGCAACGCCGAAGTCAACGCCGGCTTTTTTGCCGGAGCAATCTTCGAGGATCGGGATCACGACGTTGGCCACGGTGCCCGGCAGTACGGTGCTGCGAACCACGATGGTGTGGCGGGTGGTCTTGTCGCGCAGGACAAAACCGATTTCGCGGCACACGGCTTCGATGTAGTTCAGTTCCAGGTCGCCGTTTTTCTTGCTCGGCGTACCGACGCAGATCATCGACAAGTCGGTGTCACGAATCGCCTCGGCGAAGTTGGTGGTGCCGCGCAGGCGGCCCGTATCGATACCCTTGCGCAGAAGTTCGCCCAGGCCCGGTTCAACGATCGGTGATTTACCAGCGTTGATCATATCGATTTTGTCTTTGGCAACATCGACGCCAACGACGTCATGGCCCCGTGCAGACAGGCAACCGGCACACACTGCGCCGACGTAACCCAAACCAAATATGCTGATGCGCATCGCAATTACCTCACTGTTATCAAGACTGTATTCAACGAGCCATTAGATGGCCGGAGTTAATGGTGTTCAGCGGTCATAGTGCGCTCGAAAGTTCGCCGTGCAGGCTACACAATGCCGTGTGCAGGCATACATAAGTTCCGAGTGTCTAAATAAGTGCACTCAAGATGTGCGTAACTAGGCCTTATTATTATGACGTGCCCTGTTATGCAGCCGATCCTCTGGCCTGAGGACGCTTGTGCAAAGGTCTTGCGCGCTCAATGCCAGGCAAAAAGCCCGTAAATCAAGCGGTTGGGTGCTCAGGTGAGCACGTTTATAGGGGCGCTGCCTTGGCCGTGCAGGGGATATTTATGATGCGTATCTCCTGTCCTTTGTGTGTTGTCCAAATAAGTGACTCATGTTCAGAAGTTAATGTGACAACTTCGCTACGTGAATCGCTTGTCTGCGTAAGTTATCTCGTACAAGCACGTTGATAATCGTTACCGGTGGTATGAGCGACGCATTTGGACATAGTTCCAGCCCACTCATCGCGGAATCTGAAATTTCTTGAAATATTGAGAAAGATGGCACTACTTTCATTGTGATGGCACTTGCTGTTTCACCCTTGATACATAGGGTGATAACCGAGTTCGATAGTTTTATGCCACTACCGATAAAAATTTTCAGTGCCACTACTGAAAAAAAAGTTCGAAGTCGAGTGAAACTAAAGTTAAAAAACGAGGTGATGTATTTTTGACGCCAATAAAACGACTGTTCGGGAGGGGATTGTTGGACGATCGGCCGTCGGCGCACGACGAGGTTATGGATGTCGTGCGTCGTCGAGTGGTTCTATTCGGGAGCGTGATCGCGCAGGAACACCAGGTTGTCCGGTTTGGACTGCTCGGCGCTGTAGCGGTAACCCTGAACGTCAAATTGCTTGAGGTCGGCAGGGTTGTTGATGCGCTCTTCAATGACGAAGCGGCTCATCATGCCGCGGGCTTTTTTCGCGTAGAAACTGATGATCTTGTACTGGCCGTTCTTCAGGTCCTTGAAGTCGGTATTGATGATGCGTGCGTTCAGGGCGTTGCGTTTGACGGCCGAGAAGTACTCGTTGGACGCCAGGTTCAGCAGCACGTCATCACCTTGATCGGCCAAGGCTTCGTTCAGCCATTCGCTGATTCGCGTCCCCCAGAAGGCATACAGGTCCTTGCCACGGGCATTGGCCAGTTTGGTGCCCATCTCCAGCCGATACGGTTGCATCAGGTCCAGAGGACGCAGCAGGCCATACAGGCCGGACAACATGCGCAGATGCTGTTGGGCGTAGTCGAAATCGGCTTCGCTGAAGGTTTGTGCATTCAGGCCGGTGTACACGTCGCCTTTAAAAGCCAGCAACGCTTGATTGGCGTTTTCCGGGGTAAACGCTGGCGTCCAGCTTCGAAACGCGCGGCGTTGAGCCCGCCGATCTTGTCGGAGACGTGCATCAACTCGCTGATTTGCGCTGGTGTCAGATCGCGCAGCTGCATGATCAATTCCTGGGAATGATCGAGGTACTGCGGCTGGGTAAAGCGCTGGGTTGCCGGCGGTGTTTCGTAATCGAGGGTCTTGGCGGGGGAAATCACCATCAGCATGAAGTCGTCTCCTTTAATCGTGGGCGCGATTCAGGGGGTAGAGCCGGATGACTCCAGCTATCAACGTGATAGGTGCCGGACGGTGATCGTTCCCACGCTCTGCGTGGGAGCGATCAATCAAGGTGTAGCCGCTGTCGAGCAACGCGAGGCTGCGCTCTTTTGATCGTCTCGATATATAGTGCGGCGCGGGTTTTGTTATGGAGACATCCCATTGCGTATCGTTTTTATTTTTTCAGCCTGGCTGTTGAGCTTTGGTGCCTTGGCGGCGCCGGGCGATCTGGCGACGTTTGATCGCAGCACCTGGCCTGAAAAGCTCACCAGCCCGACCCTGTTCGACGTAGCGTCGCGGGCCGAAATCCTCATGTTTTCGCGGGTGCTGCTGGCCAGCGAATCGCTGGATGAGCCGGCACTGGCCCAGCGCCTGGGGTTGCGCAAGATCAATCTGGAAGCGGTCAACCAACTGCGCCAGCGTCTGTGGCAGCGCCTGCTGACCAACTACAACTTCGCCCAGCAAAGCTGTGATCAGGATGCTTCGTTCTGTTTCCTGGTCGAGGACATGGAAACCCTGCGCGGGCAAGCGGCCAAGTTCCAGGTCAGCGACGAGAGCTACTACATCAAGTGGGCCGAGCCGAGCCGTTTGTTCCACGCACAGTACCTGGACGAGCAACTGCGCAAGGCTGCTCTGTTTCCGCAGACCAGCAGTGAAGTCGATCGTTTTGGCGACTACGAGCGCAACGGCGATGCGATGCATGACCGGTTGTTTTTGCTGACCTTCGACAGCGCGGCCAACGTCGCCCCCGACAACACCGGCTGGGTCGCCGAGTACCTGCGAAAATCGAACATGAGCGGCACGTTCTTCGTCCTCGGCAAGGATATTCAGGCGCGTCTGGCCGAGCGCTCGGTGGCGGGCCTGCAAGCGATGTACTCGCAGCAATGCATCGGTGTGCAGGGCTGGGAGTTCCGCTCCCACAGCCACTGGCAGGATTGGCAGGATTCGGTGCGACGCAGCGTCGAGTTGGTCAAAAGCAAAATGCCGGAAAACTATGTGCCACTGTTTCGTCCGCCCGACGGTCAACGTCGCTCCGATGCCGAAGGCTTCTTCAACGCCCAGGGCTTGCAGGTGGCGTTATGGGATATCGATGCCCAGGACGGGGCGGGCAAGCTCAAGGGCAACCCCAGTGCGCAGCGCGTGCTGACGCTGATGCTGCTGTGGCGCCACGGCGTGATCAATTTCAATGTGAAGCAGGACGCGGTGAAAACGGCGATGCCCTGGCTCATTACGCAAACGGCGCAAAGCGGGATCGGTTGGGAGGATTGTCAGGACGCGTTTCGCTGAAAATGGAAAGTGCCCGTAAACATTGGGCTAAAGGCGGTTTTTTGAGGGGTTTCGCAGCAGGCGGACTTCCGACTTTAAACGGGTGGTGGCAGTCCGCCAAGTGCTATTGGTCATTCTGAAAAATAAACTTCAAAAAAACGTCAAAGTGCTTTTTTCTGTCACATGTTTTGGAGTATTACGAAGACAGACCGCCGAAACCTGCAACACAGGTGGCGTCTTCCAAGACCCGTTTGTTTGCAGTCACTGGATTCTCCGCAGGTGAGATTCGGCGGCCACTTCGAGGCGCAGCACCGCCCAGGTATTGCGTCTACTGGCTCCCACAAAGGTGACCGAGTATGGATGATCACGGACGTAGCTCTTCTTCCAACCAGCCAATCCTTTATGTACTCGATACCAACGTATTGATTCACGATCCAAACGCGCTGCTCAATTTCGAAGAACACCACGTCGCCATCCCGATGACCGTCCTTGAAGAGCTGGACAAGCTCAAGAGCGGGCATCACAGCGTGGCTGCGGAATGCCGTCAGGCGATTCGCCTGATCGACAAGACGCTGGGCGATGCCAGTCCTGAAGACGTAGAGCTTGGTGTACCGATCCAGCGCGGCAAAAGTGGGCCCAAGGGTTTGCTGTCAATTCTGATGAGCAAGCGCACCGAGCCGAATATCATTCTGCCCGAGCACCTGAACGACAACATCATCATCAACCAGTTGATCGATCTGCACGCGCGCTCGCCCAAGCTGCCCGTCGTGCTGGTCACCAAAGACATCAACATGCGCCTCAAGGCCCGGGCGTGCGGGATCGCGGCCGAGGACTACAGCACCGACCAACTGGTTGACGACGTTTCATTGCTGCCCAACGGCTACCACAACATGACCGGCTCTTTCTGGGACCGTGTGAGCAAGGTTGAAACCCGTCAGGACCATGGCCGCACATGGCACGAGGTGCAGTTGATCGACAACCTGCCGGCGGTGCACATCAACGAGTTCATCATTGATGAGCAGGGGTTTGTCGGCTGGATCAAGGAAATTGCAGAAGACCGTTTGCTGATCCTCGACCTGCACCAGGAACCGCTGCTGCATCAGGAAGCTTGGGGCCTGAAACCGCGTGACATCTATCAGAGCCTGGCGCTGTATGCCTTGCTCGATCCTGATATCCACCTGGTCAACCTGTCCGGTGCAGCCGGTTCGGGTAAAACCATCCTCGCGCTGGCGGCGGCGATCGAGCAGACCATGGTCAGTAAACGCTATCGCCGAATCATTGCCACTCGTAGCGTGCAGGGCCTGGACCAGGAGATCGGCTTCCTGCCCGGCACCGAAGCGGAAAAAATGGAGCCATGGCTGGGCGCTATCACCGACAACCTCGAAGCCTTGCACATGGATGACGAAAACACCCATGGCAGTGTCGACTACATCCTCAGCAAAGTGCCGTTGCAGTTCAAATCCCTCAACTACATCCGAGGTCGCAGCTTCCAGCAGAGCCTGATTTTGATCGATGAATGCCAGAACCTGACGCCGCACCAGATGAAAACCATCATCACCCGTGCCGGCGCCGGTTCCAAAGTGGTGTGCCTGGGCAACCTGGCGCAAATCGACACCCCTTACCTGTCCGCGACCAGCTCCGGGCTGACCTACCTGACCGAACGCTTCAAAGACTTCCCCAACGGTGTGCACATCACCCTGCAAGGGGTGCCTCGTTCGATTCTGGCCGAATACGCCGAATCGCATTTGTAACTGCTCAACCCAAACCGGGCGGCCCCCGAAGGTCGCCCGGTTTTTTTATGGATGAATGCAAACCCTGTGGGAGCGTGGCTTGCCCGCGATGCAGACACCGCGGTGCCTCAGGCATAACGCGTTGATCCCATCGCGGGCAAGCCACGCTCCCACAGGGTTCAATATGATCTTGCAATCAAACGTGCGGAAAATTGACCCGCAGGTTTACAATCGACGCTCCTGATCAGGAGTAACCCTGTGCTGACTCATCTCGATTCCCAAGGTCGCGCCAACATGGTCGACGTCACCGAAAAAGCCGTGACGTTCCGTGAAGCGACGGCCCAAGCGCTGGTGCGCATGCTGCCCGAAACGTTGCAGATGATCGTCAGTGGCGGTCATCCCAAAGGGGATGTGTTTGCCGTGGCGCGTATTGCCGGCATTCAGGCGGCGAAGAAAACCAGCGATCTGATTCCTCTGTGCCATCCGCTGATGCTGACTGGGATCAAAGTCGAACTCAGTGCCGAAGGCGACGATACCGTGCGCATCGTTGCGCGCTGCAAATTGTCCGGGCAGACCGGCGTCGAGATGGAAGCGCTGACCGCCGCCAGCGTGGCAGCCCTGACTATCTATGACATGTGCAAGGCTGTGGATCGCGGCATGACCATCGAAAGCGTGCGACTGCTGGAGAAGGTCGGCGGCAAGAGCGGTCATTTCCAGGCGGATCCATCATGAACGTCACCGTGAAGTTTTTTGCTCGTTACCGTGAAGCGCTCGGTGTGGACTCGGTAAAGGTTCAAGGCGATTTCGCTACGGTTGATGACGTGCGCGCGCTGCTGGCCCAACGTGACGGCGCCGATGTATTGAGCGAGCAGAACTTGATGTGCGCCCGCAACGAAGACCTGTGCCAGCTCGACGAGCCTGTCAGCGATGGCGATGAAGTGGCGTTTTTCCCGACCGTGACCGGGGGCTGAGCCATGGCGATTCGCGTGCAGCCTGCGCCGTTCGATCCGGGTGCCGAAGTCAACGCCATGCACGCTGCCAATGTGGGCGTGGGCGCGGTGGTGAGTTTTGTCGGCTACGTGCGCGACTTTAATGACGGCCTCGATGTGGCCGGGATGTTTCTTGAACACTACCCGGGCATGACCGAAAAAGCGCTTGGCAAAATTGCCATCGAAGCCGAGCAACGCTGGCCGCTGTTGAAGCTGGAAGTGTTGCACCGCATCGGTGCCCTGGAGCCAGGGGAGCCGATCGTCTTCGTTGGTGCCGCCAGCGCCCATCGTCAGGCCGCCTTCGATGCCTGTGCCTTTGTCATGGATTACCTGAAAACCCGCGCGCCGTTCTGGAAAAAGGAAAACACCAGCGACGGCCCGCGTTGGGTGGAAGGGCGTGACAGCGATCATGCGGCGGCGGATCGCTGGAAGCAGTAGATCCCGCAGCGTTCCCCCGTCAGTCATCGCGGGCAAGCCCGCTCCACAATGATGTTCAGTGAGCGCAAAGTTTGCGTACGACACAGAAACTGTGGGAGCGGGCTTGCCCGCGATGGCGTCATCAATAACACCGGAATTCTCGCTGACTCGCCTCCCGACCATCGGCCGGTGCGAGGTGCGCGCGCCTGATTGACGATTTGTACATTAAAGTCCAGTATGGAAATATAAGTACAAAAAAGATATTTCCCTGTTTCAGCTCTTTCCTCTGTCTTGCCAAACCAACAACAACCTGCGAGAGAACGAACATGAAGAAACTCCCCCTCATTACCGGTCTGGCGCTGAGCCTGTTGGCGTGCAGCTCGCTGTTCGCCGCTGATAAAACCCTGCGCATCGGTATCGAAGCCGCCTATCCGCCGTTCGCTTCCAAAACCGACAAAGGCGAGATCGTCGGTTTCGACTACGACATCGGTAATGCCCTGTGCGCGCAGATGAAGGTCAAATGTGTGTGGGTCGAAGGTGAGTTCGACGGTCTGATTCCTTCTCTGAAGGTGAAGAAAATCGACATGGCCCTGTCGTCCATGACCATTAACGAAGACCGCAAGAAGTCGGTGGATTTCACCCACAAGTATTACTTCACTTCCTCGCGTCTGGTCATGAAGGACGGCGCTGTAGTGGATGACCAGTACGCCAGCCTCAAGGGCAAGACTGTCGGCGTGCAGCGGGCAACCACCACCGACCGATATGCCACCGAGGTGTTTGAACCCAAGGGCATCAACGTCAAGCGCTATGGCAACAACGAAGAAATCTACATGGACCTGGCCGCCGGTCGTCTCGATGCCATTTTTGCCGACACCATTCCCCTCAATGACTTCCTGATGATGCCGCGCGGCAAAGGCTATGCGTTTGTCGGGCCAGAGTTGAAGGACCCGAAATACGTTGGCGAGGGTGCGGGGATCGCGGTGCGCAAGGGCAATGGTGAACTGGTCAGTGAGCTGAACACTGCCATTGATGGTATTCGTGCCAGTGGCGAATATCAGAAGATTTCCGACAAGTACTTCAAGTCCGATATCTACGGCGACTGATCAATCGCTTTCGCGGGCGAGCCCGCTCCCACAGGTTCAGTGATGCACATGTATGTTGTGCACGACTCGAACATTGTGGGAGCGGGCTTGCCCGCGATTGGGCCGGAGCAATCACTGCAAATCTTCAGCCCTTCAATTCCTTCAAATGCTTGTAAACCGTCGCCCGTCCCATGTTCAGCACATTGGCCACATAGTTCGAAGCACTCTTGCCCTTGAAGGCGCCTTCGGCGTGCAGCGCCAGCACCAGTTCGCGTTTGTGATCGCGCGTCAGCAGGTTAAGGCTCAACTGACGTTCGCGCAGCCAGGCGTGCAGGAAGGTATTGATCCGCTCCTGCCAGTCATCTCGAAACAGTGAATCCGGTTGCGGGATCAATTTGGTCGGCGACAGGAATAGATCGAGCGCCGCTTTTGCATTTTCGAACAGCGAGATGTTCAGGTTGACGCACAGCACCGCGAGCGGGTGACCTTCAGCGTCGCGCAATACCGTGCTCAAACTGCGAATCTTCTGACCGTCCCAATTAAGCTTTTCGTAAGGGCCGATGTTGGTTTCGCTGACATCGTCGCTGAGCATGTCCTCCAGCGCGGCGTCATCGCCGATTTCGCGTTTTGACAGATTGTTGGCGATGTAGTCGATCTTTTGCGTGCGCAGGTCATGCAGCACCACCTCGGCATGAGGAAAAACAGCGTGGCGATGGCATCGGCGATCGCTCGGTAATTGTCCAGCGCCGGGTCTTTTTCAGGTGCGTTCATACAGTGGAGCTCCAGGCAGCGTCAGCGCCCTGCAAAAAGGGCGCGTGAAGTTTGCCGCAATCGTGTCGACACGTCACCTGAGCAGGTGATCAGCCCAGGCGAGCGGGGGAGAGCATGCCGGCGTCCAGCCCGAAACGGCTGAGTGGCTCCGGCAAGGCTTCGCCGCGCACCAATGCTGCGCTGGCCTGGCCCATGGCGGGTGACGTCTGAATGCCATAACCGCCTTGTGCAGCGACCCAGAACAGCCCTGGCACTGTCGGGTCGAAGCCGGAGAGCAAATCACCGTCGGGTACGAAGCTGCGCAGGCCAGCCCAGGTGCGGGTCGGACGGCGAATGGTCAAGGTGGTGGCTTCTTCGATCTGGTAGATGCCCATCGCGATGTCCAACTCCTCGGGCTGCACGTCGTGCGGCTCTACTGGGTCGGCATTGGCGGGCGAACCGAGGAACATCCCCGCGTCGGGTTTCATGTAGAACGATTCGTCGAGACTGACCAGCATCGGCCAATGGTGGATGTCCACGCCGTCGGGACCGGCGAAGATGAACGCGGCACGTCGTTTCGGTTGCAGGCCCAGCGGCCGGGCGCCGGCCAGTGCACCGATTTTGTCGGCCCAGGCACCGGCGGCATTGATGATGACGGGGGCGCTGAAGGTCTGGCCGTTAGTGGTTACCTGCCACATCCCTTCGGCGTTCCGGGCCAGGCCTAGCACTTCGGTGTCGGTCAGGACTTCGCCTTTGTTGCGTCGAATGCCGCGCAAGTACCCCTGATGCAGGGCGTCGGTGTCGATGTCGCTGGCGGTGGGGTCGTAGATCGCGCCATGGACTTTTTCCCGGCGCAGAATCGGCAGGCGCGCGCAGGCTTCGTCGGCGCTGAGCAGTTGCATCTCAGGTACGGTGGCTTTGGCGCTGAGGTATTGATTGTTCAATTCAGTGGGATCGCCGGTGAAATCCACGGTCATCTCACCCCGTGGTGTCAACAACGGGTGTTCGCAGAAACCGGGCGGTGGTGCGTCGAAGAAGTCGCGGCTGGCCTGGGTCAGTGCGCGAACCTGGGGAGTGCCGTAGGCGGCGGTGTACAGCGCAGCGGAACGTCC
Source organism: Pseudomonas sp. S2_F03 (assembly GCF_054668335.1). Lineage (NCBI taxonomy): Bacteria > Pseudomonadati > Pseudomonadota > Gammaproteobacteria > Pseudomonadales > Pseudomonadaceae > Pseudomonas > Pseudomonas sp. S2_F03. Next base: position 4,121,309 of record NZ_CP162759.1, read on the forward strand.
GGTGGAGTGATAGGCCGGGTGCGATTCGCGTTCGAGCACAATCACCCTGGCTTGCTGCGAGAGCCAAAAACCGGTGGAAGCCCCGGCAATCCCGCCGCCGATGATGATGAAGTCTGCCTGGCTCATGAACGTCTCCTGATGGGGCGCAAATGCCATTGAAATAGAGGAAACCTGTGGGAGCCGGGCTTGCCCGCGATTGCATCACCGCGTGTGCCTGGCAGCGTGCGGCGTCTGCATCGCGGGCAAGCCCGCTCCCACAGGGTCAGGTGTTAGCGCTGCAATTGGTAAATGGCATTGGCCAGCGCAATGTCTTCCAGGCCCAGGCCGATGGAGCGGAAGAACACATGCCGGCTGTAATCAGGACGCTGTACCTTTTCGCTCAGCAAGTCAGGCAAGTCGCCGACAATCGCCTGCTTGTCCCAGCCATGTTGCTCGCCGGCAATCAGCATTTCGCCGGCCGACCCTGGTGTGGTCACACGGTAGTCGCAGAACACCTGCATGTCATTGAGGCTCTGCGGCGGGACTTCGTGGGCGCGTGGGGCATTGGTGCTGATGGAGGTGATCAGCGCCGGTTTACTCAAGCTTGACGGGTCGATCACCGGCCCTGCGGACGAGGTGCACAGCATGATCACGTCGGCGTCCCCGGTGGCCGCTTCGCGACTGTCGACGATGACCAGGCGTGGGTCGAGACTGTTGAGGTGCGCCAATACTTCGGGTTGCTTGTCGCTCAGACTTGGCGAATACAGCGTGATGCTCTGCCAGTCGCGCAGGTCTTTGACGTAGTGCAGGTGTGCCTGGGCAACTTTGCCGCTGCCGATGATCGCCAGACGCCGAGCCTTTAAAGGGGCGAGTGCATCGACCGCCACGGCGGTGGTGGCGGCCGTGCGTGCGGTGGTCAATTCACCGGCATCGCAAAGGAGTAGCGGCTGGCCGGTCTGCATCGACATCAGCAGGGTCCACGCGGTCACCAGCGGGCCTTGTTCGCGGACGATGTACGGTGAGGTTTTTAACCCCGTAGACACCGTCTTGCGCCAGTACGCCGAGGTAGTTGATGAAATCGCCCGCGCCCTGAGGGAATTCCACCAGTTGCTGTGCCGGTTGCACCGCTTGCCCGGCAGCCAGGTCGCGGAACAGCTTGCGCAGAATTTGCGGCACATCGACCCTGGCCAGCAGCTCGCGAGCCTGAGGTTGGGTGATCACATAAGGCGTACTGGACATGGTCGGCTCCGGACACTGAACTAAACTAATTTGTCCATTATGGACTTTTAGTTGTATCGGGCAAGCTCCTGTTGAAAAAAACCAGACGAAAAAAAAGCGCAGTCCGTTGCCGGCTGCGCCTCTTTCTTCAAGTGCCCGGTTATGGGCGCTTGCGCTCAACCGCCCGCAACAGATGCGTCGGTGGTGTTTCACAGCTGATCTTGCGACCCAGCAGCGCCTCGATGGACGGTAACTGGTAGGAGTCGTCCTCCCCGGCAAAACTGATGGACACGCCATCAGCGCCCGCCCGACCGGTACGGCCGATGCGGTGCACGTAGTCGTCCGGGACTTCCGGCAGGGTGAAGTTGATCACGTGGCTGATGCCGTCGATGTGAATGCCGCGACCGGCCACATCAGTGGCGACCAGAACGCGGATCTTGCCTTCGCGGAAACCTTCCAGGGTCTTGATGCGCTTGTGCTGCGGTACATCGCCAGACAGTTGCGCGGCGTTGACGCCATCACGCACCAGACGCTCTTCAATGCGTCGCACTTCATCCTTGCGGTTGGCGAAGACCATCACCCGCTCCCAACCGTTGTCGTTGACCAGGTTGTAGAGCAATTTGTATTTGTCGGCACCGGCAACGGCGTAGATGTGCTGCTCGACGTTTTCGCTGGCCACATTCTGCGCTTCGATCTCGACGATCGACGGGTCGGTGGTCCATTGCTTGGCGAGGTTCATCACGTCTTCGGTAAAGGTTGCGGAGAACAGCAGCGTTTGACGCTCGTTCTTCGGCGGCGTCTGGCGAATGATTTGACGCACTTGCGGGATGAAACCCATGTCGAGCATGCGGTCGGCTTCGTCCAGCACCATGACTTCGACCATGTCCAGGTGCACGTCGCCGCGCTGGTTGAAGTCGAGCAAGCGGCCCGGGGTGGCGACGAGGATGTCGCAGTGGCGGGCTTCGAGGTGCTTGAGTTGCTTGTCGAAGTCCATGCCACCGACAAACGTCATGACGTTGAGGCCGGTGTATTTGGTCAGGTCCGCTGCGTCTTTGGCGATCTGCACCACCAGTTCGCGGGTTGGCGCAATGATCAGCGCCCGCGGCTCACCCATGTAGCGCTCTTTCGGCGGCGGGGTTTGCAGCAGTTGGGTGATGATCGAAATCAGGAACGCCGCGGTTTTGCCGGTGCCGGTCTGGGCGCGACCGATGGCGTCTTTGCCCGCCAGGGTAAAGCCAAGCACCTGCGCCTGAATGGGCGTGCAGTACGGAAAGCCAAGGTCCTGGATGGCGTGCATCAGTTCCGGGGCAAGTTTGAAATCGTGGAAGCGGGTTTTGCCTTCCTGGGGTTCGACGACGAAATCTTCGAGTTTCCAGGGAATGACAGAGGCCTTTGGCTTGGGTTCGCGACGCGGTTTTGCCGGTTTTGGCGCTTCGCTACGCGGCTGCTCATCGACAGTCGCCGGGGCAGAGGAGTGGCCGGTGTGGTCATCGGCTCGTGTTTCGGTGCCGCTACGGTTGCGGTCCGGCCAGGCTGATTACCGTCGGTGCGGTGGCTGGGAGTATGAGACGGAGCGCTGGGAACTGGCGCGAGCTGCTCAGCCTCGCTTTTACCGAACATTTTCTTGAGTGCTTTGAGCACGGTCATCTCATCAATTGGTTAAGGAATGTACGCCGGCCAGTGTAATGCAAGAATCGGGCGCGGCGTAGTGGGATGATCAAAGGGCGGTATTTCACCTGAACGTTAACGCAAACGCTCTGTAAGCCAGGTGCCGATGTCGTGAATCTCTTCGGGTAACACTTCGTGACCCATTGGGTACTCTTGCCATGTCACGGTGACACCACGCTGCTTCAAATGCTCATAGGCAGAGCGGCCCATGGCGTTTTGCACCACGTCATCGTATTGACCGTGCAACGACAGCACGGGAATGCGTTGCTGGCTGGCTGAAAGCTCAAGCTGATCGCTGAACGTCGGGGCATAAGTGGAGAGGGCAAGTACGCCACCCAATGGCCCCTGCCATTTCAGGAATGCGGTGTGCAACACCACGGCGCCGCCTTGGGAAAAACCTGCCAAAAAAATCCGCGAGGCGTCTATTCCGCTGGCTCGTTGTGCTTCGATCAATTTAATGACCTTGTCCGCCGATGCTTCCAGTTGATCACGATTGATCGCGCGCGCTGGGTTCATGGCCAATATGTCGTACCAGCTCGGCATCTCGTAGCCGCCGTTAATGGTGACGGTACAGGTCGGCGCCTGGGGCAAAACGAATCGGGTGCTCAGCAGGGTTTCCTGCAACGCTTCCGCCACCGGCAGGAAGTCGTAACGGTCGGCACCCAGGCCGTGAAGCCATATAACGCAGGCGTCTGCGGCCTTCACGGGTTCAAGGATAAGGGGCTCGGTCATGGCTGCTCCATAGTTGTGCGCGCGCTCTCATTGAGTGCGAGATCCGGGTGCGCGTCTGGTTGATCAGTTAATAAGATGTCGCAAGGCTACAAGTTTTGCTATTGACCTGTCGCGTAAACGCTTCAGCAGGCGGTCTGGTACGGGCCTTGCTATGGGAAAACCTGCACGAACAATCCCACGCCTGTCGGTAACACTATCAGGCCATTGTTGGTGGTGGGATAGCAAAGAATCCGGTGATGGATGTTCGCCAGTGGCCGTTACGGGCTTAGCGAGCGTGAAAGGGCTACAGCCCGTTCGGCCGATTGGTGAGAAGTGAGTAATCCATGATGTGGGTTTTCTCCTACTAGACTCATAGCGCAGGTCCTTACGTCGGTTGACCCTAAAAAAAATCAACAGGGGTCAATTACGCCTCAAAAGGGTGCGGCAGGACTCAAGCTCCGACACAACAAGAGCAAAACTGGAGGTTTGAATGAAGATGTTGAAATCCACCCTGGCCATCGTGACTGCAGCCGCAGTACTCGGTGTCAGCGGGTTCGCTCAGGCGGGTGCAACCCTGGATGCAGTGCAGAAGAAAGGTTTCGTACAGTGCGGTGTAAGTGACGGTCTGCCGGGTTTCTCGGTTCCGGACTCCACTGGCAAGATCGTTGGTATCGATGCTGACTATTGCCGTGCTGTGGCCGCTGCCGTTTTCGGCGACGCGACCAAAGTGAAGTTCAGCCAGTTGAACGCCAAAGAGCGCTTCACTGCGCTGCAGTCGGGCGAAATCGACATCCTGTCGCGCAACACCACCATGACCAGCTCTCGTGACGCGGGCATGGGCCTGAAATTCCCTGGCTTCATCACTTACTACGACGGCATCGGCTTCCTGGTTAACAACAAGCTGGGCGTCAAGAGTGCCAAAGAACTGGACGGTGCAACCATCTGCATCCAGGCCGGTACCACCACCGAGCTGAACGTTTCCGACTACTTCCGCGGCAACGGTCTGAAATACACCCCGATCACGTTCGACACCTCTGACGAAAGCGCCAAGTCGCTCGAGTCCGGTCGTTGCGACGTACTGACCTCCGACAAGTCTCAGCTGTTCGCCCAGCGCAGCAAGCTGGCCTCGCCGAAGGACTACGTGGTTCTGCCGGAAACCATTTCCAAAGAACCTCTGGGCCCTGTCGTGCGTAACGGCGACGACGAATGGCTGGCCATTGTGCGCTGGACTGGCTACGCCATGCTCAACGCTGAAGAAGCCGGTATCACTTCGAAAAACGTCGAAGCTGAAGCCAAAGGCACCAAGAACCCGGACGTTGCTCGTCTGCTGGGCACCGACGGTGAATACGGCAAAGACCTGAAAGTGAAAAAAGACTGGGTCGTCCAGATCGTCAAGCAAGTCGGTAACTATGGCGAAGTGTTCGAGAAGAACCTCGGCAAGAACACTCCGCTGGAAATCGACCGCGGGCTGAACGCTCTGTGGAACGCTGGCGGCATTCAATACGCACCACCAGTGCGCTGATGGTTCTATCACCCGGTGGGCCAACCACCGGGTGATGTTCTGTTCCATTACATCCGGGGCACTTCATGCAAAATTCAATCGGCGCACCAAAGCAGAGGCTTAGCCTCAGCGATCCCAAAGTGCGTGCGTGGCTATTTCAGATCATCACCATCGTGGCGGTGGTCTCGATGGGCTGGTATCTGTTTGATAACACCCAGACCAATCTTCAGCACCGGGGCATTACCTCCGGTTTCAGCTTTTTGGAGCGCAGTGCCGGTTTCGGCATCGCTCAACACCTGATCGACTACACCGAATCGGACACCTATGCCCGAGTGTTTGTCATCGGCTTGCTCAACACGCTGCTGGTGACCTTCATCGGCGTGATCCTGGCGACGATCCTCGGGTTCATCGTCGGCGTGTCACGGCTGTCGAAGAACTGGATCATCAGCAAGGTAGCGACGGTGTATGTGGAAGTCTTCCGCAATATTCCGCCACTGCTGCAAATCCTGTTCTGGTACTTCGCGGTGTTCCTGACCATGCCGGGGCCGCGTAACAGTCATAATTTCGGCGACACCTTCTACGTCAGCAGCCGTGGCCTGAATATGCCGGCCGCCCAGATGTCGGACGGGTTCTGGCCGTTTGTGGCGAGCGTTGTGGTGGCCATCGTCGCCATCGTGCTGATGAGCCGCTGGGCGACCAAGCGCTTCGAAGAGACCGGCGTTCCGTTCCACAAGTTCTGGGTTGGCCTGGCGATGTTCCTGGTGATCCCGGCGCTGTGCGCATTGATCTTCGGTGCACCGCTGCACTGGGAAATGCCGAAGCTGCAAGGCTTCAACTTCGTCGGTGGCTGGGTACTGATCCCGGAATTGCTGGCGTTGACCCTGGCCCTGACGGTGTACACCGCGGCGTTCATCGCCGAAATCGTGCGTTCGGGCATCAAGTCGGTCAGCCACGGCCAGACCGAAGCGGCGCATTCGCTTGGCCTGCGCAACGGTCCGACGCTGCGCAAGGTGATCATCCCGCAAGCCTTGCGCGTGATCATTCCACCGCTCACCAGCCAATACCTGAACCTGGCGAAAAACTCCTCGCTGGCGGCCGGTATCGGTTATCCGGAAATGGTTTCGTTGTTTGCCGGTACGGTGCTGAACCAGACCGGGCAGGCGATCGAGGTGGTTGCCATCACCATGAGCGTGTACCTGGCGATCAGTATCAGCATCTCCCTGCTGATGAACTGGTACAACAAGCGCATTGCGCTGATCGAGCGGTAAGGAAAAGCGCATGAGTACTCATACTTTCAAACCTGACATGCCTCCACCGAGCAGCAGCATCGGTGTGGTCGCATGGATGCGCGCGAACATGTTTTCCAGCTGGCTCAACACCTTGCTGACCCTGTTCGCGTTTTACCTGATTTACCTGGTCGTCCCACCGATCCTGAACTGGGCCATCCTCGACGCCAACTGGGTGGGCACGACCCGCGCCGACTGCACCAAGGAAGGCGCCTGCTGGGTGTTTATCCAACAGCGTTTTGGTCAGTTCATGTACGGCTACTACCCACCGGAACTGCGCTGGCGCGTGGACCTGACCGTGTGGCTGGCCGTCATCGGCATTGCACCGTTGTTCATCTCGCGCTTTCACCGTAAAGCGGTATACGCGCTGAGCTTCCTGGTGCTGTACCCGATCATTGCCTACTTCCTGTTGCATGGCGGCATCTTCGGCTTGACCAACGTGGCAACCAGCCAGTGGGGCGGGCTGATGCTGACCCTGGTGATCGCCACCGTGGGGATTGCCGGTGCGTTGCCGCTGGGGATTGTCCTGGCGTTGGGCCGTCGGTCGAACATGCCGGCGATTCGCGTGGTCTGCGTGACCTTCATCGAATTCTGGCGCGGCGTGCCGTTGATCACGGTGCTGTTCATGTCGTCGGTGATGCTGCCGTTGTTCCTGCCTGAAGGCATGAGCTTCGACAAACTGTTGCGGGCGCTGATCGGCGTGATCCTGTTCCAGTCGGCCTATGTGGCCGAAGTGGTGCGCGGTGGTCTGCAAGCGATTCCAAAAGGTCAGTACGAAGCGGCTGCCGCGATGGGCCTCGGTTACTGGCGCAGCATGGGCCTGGTGATCCTGCCGCAAGCCCTGAAGCTGGTCATTCCCGGCATCGTCAACACCTTCATTGCGCTGTTCAAGGACACCAGCCTGGTGATCATCATCGGCCTGTTCGACCTGCTAAACAGCGTCAAACAAGCCGCCGCCGACCCGAAATGGCTGGGCATGGCTACTGAAGGTTATGTGTTCGCGGCCCTGGTGTTCTGGATTTTCTGTTTTGGTATGTCGCGCTATTCCATGCATCTGGAACGCAAGCTCGACACTGGCCACAAGCGTTAGGAGTTCTGTAATGAGCGAAGCAATCAAAAAGCCTGTGAGCCCTGAAGGCATTATTCAGATGCAGGGCGTGAACAAGTGGTATGGCCAGTTTCACGTGTTGAAAGACATCAACCTGAACGTGAAACAGGGCGAGCGTATTGTGTTGTGCGGCCCGTCGGGTTCGGGCAAATCCACCACCATCCGTTGCCTCAACCGTCTGGAAGAACACCAGCAGGGGCGCATCGTGGTCGATGGCGTGGAACTGACCAACGACCTCAAGCAGATCGAGTCGGTGCGCCGTGAAGTCGGCATGGTGTTCCAGCACTTCAATCTGTTTCCGCACCTGACCATCCTGCAGAACTGCACCTTGGCGCCGATGTGGGTACGCAAAATGCCCAAGCGCCAGGCCGAGGAAATCGCCATGCATTACCTGGAGCGCGTACGCATTCCGGAGCAGGCGCATAAATTCCCGGGGCAACTGTCCGGTGGTCAGCAACAGCGTGTGGCGATTGCCCGCGCGCTGTGCATGAAACCGAAAATCATGCTGTTCGATGAACCCACTTCCGCGCTCGACCCCGAGATGGTGAAAGAGGTGCTGGACACCATGATCGGCCTGGCTGAAGACGGCATGACCATGCTCTGCGTAACCCACGAAATGGGCTTCGCCCGTACCGTGGCCAATCGCGTGATCTTCATGGATAAGGGTGAAATCGTCGAACAGGCCGCGCCGAACGACTTCTTCGATAACCCGCAGAATGAGCGGACCAAGATGTTCCTGAGCCAGATCCTGCATTGATCGAAGCCAGGCAGTAAAATAAACCCGGACAGTGTTCCGGGTTTATTTTTTGGCTGGGGTTTGAGGTCAGGACGCCAATACTGTTTCCTGTTCCGGGAATCGAGCAGCGAGCAATCGCCTCAAGTCAGTGCCTTCGTTCATCGCTTGTATTTCAGCAAGTAAATGCGGATGACGATCCAACAGACGCATTAGCGTGAATAACGCTTGAGGTGGGGGAAGTTCGCCGCGTTCGTAACGTGAGAACGCATTGTGGCCAGCACCGGAAAGCTGCTTCACCGCTTCCTTCTGCGTGAGATGTAATTTTCGGCGGATGCGTTTCATCTCCGCGCCCATGGTCTGAAAGCAGTCTTCGAGCAATTTATCGCCAGCGTCGGAATAGCGCTCGGCGCTGTCAGTTTCATTATCGAAAATGATTTCACCGCATACCTTGCACTCCCAGCCGGCGATATCGTGCACCCAGCGTGATACGTTCTTGTAGTCGACACTGAGGCTGCGACCTTCGAAATGTTGCATGGCATGTCGAGTGCCACAACTCATGCATTGCCGCGTGTTCATAAGTTCCGCTCCTTGAAAGAGATCACCGGGGGCCCACCGTTGGGGCAGTAGGTCACTTTGATGTAGAGCTCCATTTCACGAAATGTAGTGTGGTAAACATCCTGCCACCTTCGGTGATCGGAGTAGCACGTCATTGACTTGTAGAGCATTCGGCGTTCCAGCGAGCAAATGATTGATTCCATATCTCGCAGGTGCAATCCCAATTGCGTGCCAGATCTCAATGCGACTTGAGTAAACGCTTTGGCTCCTTGCCTTCTTACCTCGTCCTTGATGACTGACAAGGCGTAGTGGGGTGTGTTCTTTTCCATAAGAAGCTGTGAACCCTATCCCTGAAATTACCCTTAAAGGGTAATTTTGACCAATCGAAAATCCCGCTCCATTTCCTTCTCTCTGACCGTAGGCGGTTGCCGTCCTACAGGTAGCTGACTAACATGTCAGAAAATTCATCCTATGATTGGATGAAAGGGCGAATTCCATGTCAGACATTTCTCCATTGACCAAGCGATCCTTGGTCGACCAAGCGCTGGACCAGTTACGCCTTCGCATCACGCAAGGCGTCTGGGTCGTCGGCCAACGTCTACCCACCGAACCGGAACTGGCGACCGAGCTGGGCATCAGCCGCAATACCGTGCGTGAAGCCATGCGCGTGTTGGCATTTTCAGGCTTGATCGAAATCCGCCAGGGCGACGGCAGTTACCTGCGGGCCGTGATCGATCCGTTGGACACGATGAAAGCCTTGTCCCGCTGCTCCCATGAGCAGGCCCGCGAAACGCGGCACATCCTCGAAGTTGAAGCCATCGGTCTCGCTGCGTTACGCAGAACGGATGAAGACCTGGTGGCGTTGCGCGAGGCACTCGGCGTCAGCGGCCGTCATTACCACGGCGATCTCGACAGTTACATCGCCTGCGACCTGGTCTTCCACCGCCGTCTGGTGGATGCCGCGCACAACCCGACGCTCAGCGAGCTGTATCGCTATTTCTCCAGCGTCATCGGCGCGCAATTGCGCCAGACCCTGAATATCACCCCGCGACGCCAGGAAGTATTCGACCTGCATATCGAGCTGCTGGATGCCGTCGAACAACGTGACCCGGAGCGGGCCAAAGCCTTGTCGAGGCAGTTGATCAATGAACCTTGAAACCGGGAAGCCCATGTCCAGCAGCGAAAACAACCTCGCCCAATCCAAGCGCACGACGGAGCTCGAAGAGCTGCTGATCGACGCCGAAGCGGATGACGAACAAGTCCAGCAAAGTCACCCGATACTGCGCCGGCCATGGCTGTTGTTACTGGGTCTGATCCTGGTGGCGTTGAACTTGCGCCCGGCGTTGTCGAGCATGGCGCCGATGCTCAGCGAGGTCTCGAAGACCCTCGGTTTGTCGGCTGCCCAGGCCGGCCTGCTGACGACTTTACCGGTGCTGTGCCTCGGCTTGTTCGCGCCGTTGGCGCCGGTGCTGGCGCGACGGTTTGGTGCCGAGCGGGTGGTGTTGGGCATTCTGCTGATGCTGGCGGGCGGGATCATTTTGCGCAGCTCATTTGGCCAGACAGGCTTGTTCGCCGGCAGTGTGCTGGCTGGTGCGAGCATTGGTGTGATCGGTGTTTTGTTGCCCGGTATCGTCAAGCGAGATTTCCCGAAACAGGCCGGCACCATGACCGGTGTCTACACCATGGCTTTGTGTCTGGGGGCGGCGATGGCCGCAGGTGCGACCGTGCCACTGAGCGAGCATTTCGACAAAAGCTGGGCCTTGGGTCTTGGCTTCTGGGTGTTGCCAGCATTGATCGCGGCGATCTTCTGGTTGCCGCAAGTGGGCGGCCAGAAACACGGTGCACACAATGTCGCTTACCGGGTTCGCGGGCTACTGCGTGATCCGTTGGCGTGGCAAGTGACCTTGTACATGGGGCTGCAATCCTCCCTGGCCTACATCGTGTTTGGCTGGTTGCCGTCGATCCTGATCGGCCGTGGCCTGACGCCGACACAAGCCGGTCTGGTGCTGTCAGGTTCGGTGATTGTTCAGTTGGTCAGTTCACTGGCGGCGCCTTGGCTGGCGACACGCGGCAAGGATCAGCGCCTGGCGATTGTGGTGGTGATGCTGATGACCCTCGGCGGCCTGTTCGGCTGTCTGTATGCGCCGATTGAAGGCCTGTGGGGCTGGGCGATTCTGCTCGGTCTGGGGCAGGGTGCCACGTTCAGCCTGGCGTTGACCCTCATTGTGCTGCGCTCGCGGGACTCGCATGTCGCGGCCAACCTGTCGAGCATGGCCCAGGGGTTCGGCTACACCCTGGCATCAATGGGACCGTTCGCGGTGGGTATCGTGCATGACTGGACCGGCGGCTGGACGGCGCTGGGTTGGATCTTTGGCGTGATTGGTCTCGGTGCGATTATTGCCGGGCTCGGTGCAGGACGTTCGCTGTACGTTCGAGTCGAAAGCGAAAAAATCTGACGCCTGCGCACTGTCGGTATTCGGCCCGCGAATGCCGATAGTGTTTCGCTCCGTTGCAGACTATCGTGCAGGCAATCTTTCAAGGCCATTTTGCAAGCACAGGGAGTCTGCCCATGAGTGATGCCCACAACGAATTGATCACCCGGTTCTATCAAGCTTTCCAGCGTCTGGATGCCGAGGCCATGAGTGCCTGCTATACCGACGACGTGGTGTTCAGTGATCCGGCGTTCGGTGAACTGCGCGGCCGCGACGCCGGCGACATGTGGCGCATGCTCACCACTCGGGCGAAGGATTTCTCCCTGACGTTCGATAACGTGCGGGCCGACGAGCGCACCGGCGGTGCGCATTGGGTCGCGACGTATCTGTTCAGCCAGACTGGCAACACCGTGGTCAACGACATTCAGGCCCGCTTCATATTTCGCGATGGCAAGATTTGCGAACATCACGACAGCTTCGACCTGTGGACCTGGTCCCGCCAGGCGCTGGGTTTCAAAGGGCTGATTCTGGGCTGGACACCTCTGGTCAGAAACGCCGTGCGTGCGCAAGCCCTGAAGGGGCTGAAGGCATTCCAGGCCAGTCGCTGATAAGATCGCGGCTTGTTTCCTACAAGCCTTGATCGTCACGTGAACACCCAGAGCGAATCTTCCGACATTGCCGCCGAGCCGGCGCTGCCCGTCAGCAAACCCTGGTTCGTCTACCTCGTTCGTGCGGCCAATGGCTCGCTCTACTGCGGGATCAGCGACGATCCCGTGCGTCGCTTCGCCACTCACCAGAGCGGCAAGGGCGCGCGGTTTTTCCTGTCCAGCCCTGCCATGGCCTTGGTCTACACCGAAATCTGTCGCGATAAAAGCGAAGCGCTACGACAGGAACGGCTGATCAAAAAACTCAAGAAAAGTGCCAAGGAATGTCTGGTGGCGAGCGCTGCTGCGGGCTTATCAACCTGACTGATAGGTTCCCATCAGGCAGATCTGTAGGCCGCGTGCGGATTGCGCGCTAAGCTGCGGATTCCTAATCCGTGCGGCGGAGCCGAGCATGTCCGAGTTGATTCTTCACCATTACCCGACGTCCCCCTTTGCCGAAAAGGCCCGTCTGTTATTGGGCTTCAAGGGGCTGTCCTGGCGCTCGGTGAACATCTCGCCGGTGATGCCAAAACCCGATCTGACGGCGTTGACGGGCGGTTACCGCAAGACGCCGGTATTGCAGATCGGGGCGGATATTTACTGCGACACGTCGCTGATCGCCCGTCGACTGGAACAGGAAAAAGCCTTGCCGGCGTTCTTCCCGGAAGGTCAGGAAATGATTGCCGCGACCCTCGCTGCATGGGCCGATTCGGTGGTGTTCCAGCATGCGGTCAGCCTGGTGTTTCAGCCGGAATCGATCGCCGTCAGATTTGGCAGGTTGTCGCCGGAAGCAATCAAGGCGTTTCTCGCTGACCGCGCTGGATTGTTCAGTGGCGGTAGTGCGACCCGATTGTCCGCCGAGCAGGCGCGGCACCAGTGGCCCACGATCATGTCGCGGCTGGAGCTGCAATTGCAGCGCGAGCAGGGTGACTTCCTGTTCGGCGAACCGTCGATTGCCGACTTCGCCCTGGCGCATTGCCTCTGGTTCCTCAAAGCCACCCCGGTCACTGCACCGCTGGTGGATGCTTACCCGGCGGTTGCCGCGTGGCACGCGCGAGTATTGGGTTTCGGGCACGGTGCCTTCAGCGAGATGACCTCCGAAGAGGCGCTGGAGATCGCGCGCAATAGCACGCCAGCGGCACTGCCGGATGAGCAGTTCGATGAGCCCAATGGATTTGAGGCGGGCCAGCAGGTGGTCATTGCCGCAACCGATTATGGCGTTGATCCGGTGGCCGGGGAATTAGTGTTCGCGGGCAGCGAGGAATTGATTCTGCGTCGTGAAGACGAGCGTGGCGGCGTGGTGCATGTGCACTTTCCACGGTTCGGATTCCGCATCGAGAAACACTGACCTGCCCCTGTGGGAGCGTGGCTTGCCCGCGATGAACGATTACGCGGTGTGACTGTTAGACCGAGTCGCGGCCATCGCGGGCAAGCCAGGCTCCTACAGGAATTGTGTGAGGCGAAGAGTTACTTCAATGCGGCGAGGATCGCATCCGGGTCATACCCGCGAATCAACGTACCATTCACGTCGATGATCGGAATTCCGCCACCCCCCAAGGCTTCATAAGCCTTGCGCGCCTCGGCATCTTTCTCGATGTCGAATTCCTTGTACGGAATACCTTTCTGGTCGAGAAAACGCCGGGTCAGCTTGCAGTAGCCGCACCAGTCGGTCGCGTAGAGCACGACGTTGGCCTTGGCCTGCGTCTGCTCTGACACGACTTGTGAGGGGTTGAACACCCGCTCGATCTTGCCCCAGTTCTGGTAGACCACGACCACCAACACGATCAGCAGGAATTTCTTCAGGATGCTGTTCAGCATCAGTTGCGTCGCTTGAGCTGGTCGGTCAGTTGGGTGGGCAGGCCTTTGATGATCAGCGTGCCGGCTTCTTCGTCGTACTCGATCTTCGAACCCAGCAGGTGTGCTTCGAAGCTGATCGACAAGCCTTCGGCGCGGCCAGTGAAGCGGCGGAACTGGTTCAGGGTGCGTTTGTCCGCCGGGATTTCCGGGGACAGGCCGTAGTCCTTGTTACGGATGTGATCGTAGAAGGCTTTCGGGCGCTCTTCGTCGATCAGCTCCGAGAGTTCTTCCAGGCCCATGGGCTCACCGAGTTTGGCCTGGCTGCTGGCGTAATCGACCAGGGTCTTGGTCTTCTCGCGGGCAGACTCCTCCGGCAAATCTTCACTTTCCACGAAGTCGCTGAAGGCTTTGAGCAAAGTGCGGGTTTCACCAGGGCCGTCGACACCTTCCTGGCAACCGATGAAGTCGCGGAAATACTCCGAAACCTTTTTCCCGTTCTTGCCTTTGATGAACGAAATGTACTGCTTGGATTGCTTGTTGTTCTGCCACTCGGACACGTTGATCCGCGCCGCGAGGTGCAATTGGCCCAAATCCAGATGGCGGGACGGGGTGACATCCAGCTGATCGGTCACTGCAACGCCTTCACTGTGGTGCAGGAGCGCGATGGCCAGGTAATCGGTCATGCCTTGTTGGTAATGGGCAAACAGCACGTGGCCGCCCACCGAGAGGTTCGACTCTTCCATCAGCTTTTGCAGGTGCTCTACTGCCACCCGGCTGAACGCCGTGAAGTCCTTGCCGCCCTCGAAGTATTCCTTCAGCCAGCCGCTGAACGGGTGCGCGCCGGATTCGGCATGGAAAAACCCCCACGCCTTGCCTTGTTTGGCGTTGTAGCTCTCATTGAGGTCGGCAAGCATGTTCTCGATCGCGCTCGACTCGGCGAGTTCAGAGTCGCGGGCGTGAAGAACTGCGGGTGTGCCGTCGGGTTTTTTGTCGATCAGGTGGACGATGCAATGACGGATCGGCATGGGCTTCTCGGCTGAATGAAGAGAGGAGGGCGTGCTCCCCGAAAAAGTGCCAAGTGTACCGCAACCACTGGTTTTGGCGCGGCATGAAGGGCAAATCCCGGGCGACCGACGGTGCTTATGCGTTTTTTTCCCGATTTAGAGCAATAAAGCTGACCAAATGGGTAGCTAGAGGCGGATATTTCCCCGTCTCTGTGCTAGTTTTGCCCCGTCTTACGCGAAGTCACTGCGTTAAGCGTGCATTCAGCATTTGTCAGGTCGAACCAAACCCTGATTTCGGTATCTATAACCCCGATCCAGTGGTTATTGGCCGAGGGTGCCAGATCCAGAAGATCGGGCTCGATGGCTGACACTGCACTCTGCAATCCATATGAATTTGATAGGGAAGGAACACTACATGGCTCTTACTAAAGACCAACTGATCGCCGACATCGCTGAAGCCATCGACGCGCCAAAAACCACCGCGCGTAACGCTCTGGACCAACTGGGCCAAATCGTTGCTGATCAGCTGGAAAACGGCGGCGAAATCACTCTGCCAGGTATCGGCAAACTGAAAGTGACTGAGCGTCCTGCCCGTACTGGCCGTAACCCTTCGACTGGCGCTGCCATCGAAATCGCTGCCAAGAAAGTTATCAAGCTGGTTGTGGCCAAAGGCCTGACCGACGCTGTTAACAAGTAAGACTTGTTAAAAAAAACCGTGCTCCGGAGCAATCCGGGCACGGTTTTTTTGTGTCTGCGATTCAGCGATTGTCCTGCAGCACCGCTAAACCAATGTAGGAGCGGGCTTGCTCGCGAAAGCGGTGGGTCAGTCACCATTGAAGTCGACTGACCCACCGCCTTCGCGAGCAAGCCCGCTCCCACATTTGATTTGCGGCGGTCAGGTAATCAGCTTTTTTTAACCCAGCGCTCGCGCCACACTTGCTGTTCGGATTTTGTCTGGAAGGTCCAGGCAACGAAGCGGCTTTGCTTTTGTCCTTGGGACATTTCCACCACCTGGCTTTCCAGGACGCCGGCCTTTTTCAAGGCGGTCTGGATCGCTGGCAGATTTGAAGCCTTCGACACCAGGGTGCTGAACCACAGCACTTTGTGTTGGAAATGGGCGCTCTCGGCGATCAGTTGCGTGACAAACCGCGCCTCGCCCCCTTCGCACCACAGCTCAGCCGATTGTCCGCCGAAGTTCAGCACCGGCAATTTACGTTTCGGGTCGGCACGGCCCAAGGCGCGCCACTTACGCTCGCTGCCCTTGGTCGCTTCGTCCATCGAGGCGTGGAACGGCGGGTTGCACATGGTCAGGTCAAAACGTTCGCCCGGCTCCAGCAGGCCCAGCAGAATGTGCTTGGGGTTGGTTTGCTGGCGCAGCTGGATGGCTTTGTTCAGCCCGTTGGACTGCACGATGGCTTTGGCAGCGGCCACGGCCGTCGGATCGATTTCCGAGCCGAGGAAGTGCCAGCGGTAGTCGCTGTAGCCGATCAACGGATAAACGCAGTTGGCGCCCATGCCGATATCGAGCACTTTGACTGGCGCGCCGCGAGGGATTTCACCGTCATTGACGCTGGCCAACAGGTCGGCGAGGAAGTGCACGTAGTCGGCACGACCCGGAACCGGTGGGCACAGGTAATCAGCCGGGATGTCCCAATGCGCGATGCCATAGAACGACTTGAGCAACGCCCGGTTGAACACACGCACCGCATCGGGGCTGGCGAAGTCAATGCTTTCTTTGCCGTACGGGTTGATGATCACGTACTTCGCCAGTTCCGGCGTGGTTTTGATCAGCGCCGGGAAGTCGTAACGACCCTGATGGCGGTTGCGCGGGTGAAGGCTGGCTTTTTCGCGCGGTTCCACGGCTTTGGCCGGGGTCGCGGTGTCAGGCTTTTACGCGCAGGTCTAGGTGTGCGGGGGGCGTTCATGGGCGAGGTCGATTCGGGTATGGCTAAAAGTGGGGGGTATTGTCCCACATTCCTCGCATTGAAAAGCTTTCCTGTGGGAGCTGGCTTGCCTGCGATGGCGGTGTGTCAGGGTATAAAGTGGTTTTCTGATACTCCGCCATCGCGGGCAAGCCCGCTCCCACAGGGATTTTTGGTGGATTAGGGAAAGGGGCGGGCACAAAAAAGGGAGGCCGTTGCGGGCCTCCCTTTTTCATTGCGATTTGCCGTTACAGGCTGGCAATCCGCGCATGCTGCTCGGCCAACTTGCTCAAAGCCTGTTCGGCTTCAGCCAGTTTGGCGCGCTCCTTGTCGATCACTTCGGCCGGGGCCTTGTCGACGAAGCCAGCGTTGGACAGCTTGCCGCCGACGCGTTGCACTTCACCTTGCAAACGCTGGATTTCCTTGTCCAGACGCGCCAGTTCCGCACCTTTGTCGATGAGGCCGGCCATTGGTACCAGCACTTCCATCTCGCCAACCAGTGCCGTGGCGGACAGCGGTGCTTCTTCGCCGGCAGCCAGAACAGTGATCGATTCGAGACGCGCCAGTTTCTTCAGCAGGGCATCGTTCTCGGTGAGGCGACGCTGGTCTTCGGCGCTGACATTCTTCAGGAACAATGGCAGCGGCTTGCCTGGGCCAATGTTCATTTCGCCACGGATGTTGCGCGTGCCGAGCATCAAGCCCTTGAGCCATTCGATGTCATCTTCGGCGGCCTGATCAATGCGTGCTTCGTTAGCCACTGGCCAAGGTTGCAGCATGATCGTCTTGCCTTCGATACCGGCCAGCGGCGCCAGGCGCTGCCAGATTTCTTCGGTGATGAATGGCATGAACGGGTGCGCCAGGCGCAACGCAACTTCCAGTACCCGAACCAGCGTGCGACGGGTGCCACGCTGGCGTTCGACCGGTGCGTTCTCGTCCCACAACACAGGCTTGGAGAGTTCCAGGTACCAGTCGCAATACTGGTTCCAGATGAACTCGTACAAGGCTTGTGCCGCCAGGTCGAAGCGGAACTGGTCGAGTTGACGGGTCACTTCGGCTTCGGTGCGTTGCAACTGCGAAATGATCCAGCGATCCGCCAGGGACAGCTCAAAGGCTTCGCCGTTCTGGCCGCAGTCTTCGCCCTTGTCCAGAACATAGCGCGCGGCGTTCCAGATCTTGTTGCAGAAGTTGCGATAGCCTTCAACGCGGCCCATGTCGAACTTGATGTCACGACCGGTGGACGCCAGCGAGCAGAAGGTGAAACGCAGGGCGTCGGTGCCATAGCTGGCGATGCCGTCGGCGAACTCCTCGCGGGTCTGCTTCTCGATCTTCTTCGCCAGTTTCGGCTGCATCATGCCGGAGGTGCGTTTCTGCACCAGCTCTTCCAGCTCGATGCCGTCGATGATGTCCAGTGGGTCCAGGACGTTGCCCTTGGACTTGGACATTTTCTGGCCTTGGCCATCACGCACTAGGCCGTGAACATAGACGGTCTTGAACGGAACCTGTGGTGTGCCGTCTTCGTTTTTCACCAAGTGCATGGTGAGCATGATCATCCGGGCAACCCAGAAGAAAATGATGTCGAAGCCCGTCACCAGCACGTCGGTGGAGTGGAATTTCTTCAGGAATTCGGTCTGCTCAGGCCAGCCGAGTGTGGAGAAGGTCCACAACCCCGAGCTGAACCAGGTGTCGAGAACGTCGTTGTCCTGTTGCAGTACAACGTCCGGACCGAGGTTGTTCTTGGCGCGAACTTCGGCTTCGTCGCGACCGACGTAGACTTTGCCCGACTCGTCGTACCAGGCCGGAATCCGGTGGCCCCACCACAGCTGACGGCTGATGCACCAATCCTGGATGTCACGCATCCACGAGAAGTACATGTTCTCGTACTGTTTTGGCACGAAGGCGATGCGGCCGTCTTCAACGGCGGCGATGGCCGGCTCGGCCAATGGCTTAGTCGACACGTACCACTGGTCGGTCAGCCACGGCTCGATGATGGTGCCGGAACGGTCGCCTTTCGGCACTTTCAGGGCGTGATCGTTGACGCTGACCAGCAGGCCTGCAGCGTCGAATGCAGCAACGATTTGCTTGCGCGCTTCGAAACGGTCGAGGCCGGCGTACTCGGCCGGGATCTTGCCGTCGATGCTGTCGTTCAGCGTGCCGTCGAGGTTGAACACCTGGCAGGCCGGCAGTACGGCCGCGTTCTTGTCGAAGATGTTCAGCAGCGGCAGGTTGTGGCGTTTGCCGACTTCGTAGTCGTTGAAATCGTGGGCCGGGGTGATTTTCACGCAGCCGGTGCCGAATTCAGGGTCGCAGTAATCGTCGGCGATGATCGGAATGCGGCGGCCAACCAGAGGCAGCTCGACAAATTTGCCGATCAGGGCTTTGTAGCGTTCGTCGTTCGGGTTAACGGCCACGGCGGCGTCGCCGAGCATGGTTTCCGGGCGAGTGGTCGCGACGATCAGAAAGTCATTGCCTTCCGCGGTTTTTACGCCGTCGGCCAGCGGGTATTTGAGGTTCCACAGGAAACCTTTCTCGTCGTGGTTTTCCACTTCAAGGTCGGAAATCGCGGTGTGCAGCTTGGTGTCCCAGTTGACCAGACGCTTGCCGCGGTAGATCAAACCGTCTTCGTGCAGGCGTACGAAGGCTTCTTTTACGGCTTCCGAGAGGCCGTCGTCCATGGTGAAGCGCTCACGGCTCCAATCCACGGACGAGCCGAGGCGGCGGATCTGACGGCTGATGTTGCCGCCGGACTGATCTTTCCACTCCCAGACTTTCTCTAGGAACTTCTCGCGGCCCAGATCGTGACGATTCTGGCCTTGAGCTTCGAGTTGGCGTTCCACCAGCATTTGGGTGGCGATACCGGCGTGGTCGGTGCCCGGCTGCCACAGGGTGTTGCGACCCTGCATGCGGCGGAAACGGATCAGGGCGTCCATGATCGCGTTGTTGAAGCCGTGACCCATGTGCAGGCTGCCGGTGACGTTCGGCGGCGGGATCATGATGGTGTAGGACTCGCCCGCGCCTTGCGGGGCGAAGTAATTCTCTGACTCCCAGGTGTTGTACCAGGAAGCTTCAATGGCGTGCGGCTGGTAGGTCTTATCCATGCGCGGCGGGACCCTATTGGCATTTATTCAGGAAAAGCCGGCAAGTATAGCGGGGCAAGGGGCAGAGGGCGAGTTGATCGCGGGATGAACCTGACCACCAGCAGCACCATAGATCCAATGTGGGAGCGGGCTTGCTCGCGAATACGGTCTTCCAGTCAGCAACGATGCTGAATGTGAAACCGCTTTCGCGAGCAAGCCCGCTCCCACATTGGAATGGTGGTGTTATTCGTACTGGCTCAGCAACCGTTCCATCCGCGCATCCAGCCGGCGTTTGATTTCGGTTTCGATGTGCGGGGCGAAGTCGTCGATCACGTCCTGCATGATCAACAGCGCGGCAGCGCGCAATTCGCTGTCCAGATGCAGCAGGGCGTCGGGACCTTTGCTCGGGGGCGGTGATGGTTGCGCGGCTGCGGCTGGCGGTGAAGGGGGTTCGACGGGCTGTGGCGCGTTGTCGACAGATTCGAACAACATGGGAATCTGCTCCTGGTCACCGTCAACGACCGTGTCGGTCAGCAGCGGTGGTTGCAGGTTGTCATCGCCGAGCAGTTGGCGGATCGACTCGAGGTCGTCCAGCAGGTGCGCGGACTGTTGTTGCGGTTTCGGAGTGTCCATCGGAATGCTCAGAGTCGCTGTAAACGGTGGTCTTGCAGAGGATAGCCCTGTTCGCGGTAGAAACGGAAACTCTCCCGCGCAGCCGCACGAATCGTCGGCTCTTCCACCACCACTTCCGCCACGCGGGCGAATTTGTTGGCGAATGCCGGCACTTTCAGATCGAGATTGACCAGTAGATCCTGGTGCTGACCGCAGTCATCGCCAAGCCCCAGCACAATCAAACTCTGCGGTTCGCTTTCGGCAGGACCATGAGGCACGAAGCTTTCGCCCTTGAATGCCCACAAACGTGCATCGAGCTCCTCGCGCTGGGCGGCATCGCTGCAGTGCAAGTAAATGCGGTGGCCCATGCGCCAGGCTTTTTCGGTGAGCTTGCAGGCGAAATCCAGCCGAGCCGAAGGATCGGCGCTGGGCAGGATATAGAAGTCGACTTTGGTCATTGCGGTTCCTGAGCCTTGACCGGCGTCACCCTAAAGTGACGCCGTTCAGGGTCATCGGTTTCAGGCTTTGGCGCGGTCCAGCAGGTATTGGGTCAGCAATGGAACCGGACGGCCAGTGGCGCCCTTGTCCTTGCCGCCGCTGGTCCATGCGGTGCCGGCGATATCCAGGTGTGCCCAGTTCAGGTTCTTGGTGAAGCGCGACAGGAAGCAGGCAGCGGTGATGGTCCCGGCTTTCGGGCCGCCAATGTTGGCGATGTCGGCGAACGGGCTGTCCAGTTGCTCCTGGTATTCATCGAACAGCGGCAGTTGCCAGGCGCGGTCGTCGGCAGCCTTGCCGGCGCTGAGCAATTGGCCGATCAGTTCGTCGTTGTTGCCCAGCAGGCCCGAGGTGTGGGCGCCCAGGGCAACGACGCAAGCGCCGGTCAGGGTGGCGATATCGATCACCGCTTGTGGCTTGAAACGCTCGGAGTAGGTCAGCGCGTCGCACAGCACCAGACGGCCTTCGGCGTCGGTGTTGAGGATTTCCACGGTTTGGCCGCTCATGGTGGTGACGATGTCGCCCGGGCGCGAAGCGTTGCCGCTCGGCATGTTCTCGGCGCAGGCCAGAATGCACACCAGGTTGATCGGCAGTTTCAGCTCAAGCACGGCGCGCAGGGTACCGAATACGCTGGCGGCGCCGCCCATGTCGTACTTCATTTCATCCATGCCCAAGCCAGGCTTGAGGCTGATGCCGCCCGTGTCAAAGGTGATGCCTTTGCCGACCAGCGCGTATGGCTTCTCGGATTTCTTGCCGCCGTTGTATTGCATGACGATCAGGCGCGGTGGCTGGGCGCTGCCCTGGCCGACGGCGTAGAACGAACCCATGCCCAGTTCCTTGATCTTCTTTTCATCAAGGACTTCGACTTTCAGGGTCTTGAATTCTTTACCGAGGTTCTTGGCCTGTTCGCCGAGGAACGTCGGGTGGCAGATGTTTGGCGGCAGGTTGCCCAGGTTACGGGTGAAGGCCATGCCGTTGGCGATGGCAGTGGCGTGGGCCACGGCGCGCTCGACTTCAGCCTGTGCAGCCTTGATGGTCAGCAAGGTGACTTTCTTCAGGGCGCGGGGTTCGGCTTTCTGGCTCTTGAACTGGTCGAAGCTGTATTCGCCGTCCACCAGGGTTTCCGCCAGCAAGCGGGTCTTGCCGTAGCTGTCGCGGCCTTTGACCACGACTTCATCCAGGGCCAGTACCGCATCGCTGCCGCCCAGGCCTTTGAGGGTGTTGAGTACGCCGGCAATGATTTTGCGGAACGGGCGGTCGCCCAGTTCTTCGTCCTTGCCCACGCCTACCAACAGAACGCGCTCGGCCTTCAGGTTCGGCAGGCTGTGCAGCAACAGGCTCTGGCCGACTTTGCCGGCGAGGTCGCCACGCTTGAGTACAGCGCTGATCGCACCGCCGCTCAATTCGTCCAGTTGTTTGGCCACGACACCGAGTTTGCGGCCTTCGCCGACGGCGACGACCAGAGTGGCGGTCTTCAACGTTTCTGGGCTAACGCTTTTTACAACCAGTTCCATGTCCGGGTCCCTGAATAATGGTCAACGTGCGTGGGCAAAACGGCGACGCACAGACGCTTGCTTATATAGATGGAAGACGCAGGTCACGGCCTGCGACAAAGGCCGCAGTTTGAACCTCGCTCCCTGCGCCTGACAACCCTCGGTTGTACGATCTTCAACGCATTGACCGCCAGCTTGAGCATGCGCAGTGACAGGCGCACTCAATCACAGGATAATGCGCCATCTTTTTCGGCGGCCCTGTCCTGTGGGTCGCCTGATACGTTTGCTTGTTTGGCCGCCTTAGCCTGACAACCCTGGAGTGTCTGGTTTGATTGTCTTCCGTTATCTATCCCGCGAAGTCCTGTTGACCTTGAGCGCCGTCAGCGCCGTGCTGCTGGTCATCATCATGAGCGGTCGCTTTATCAAATACCTCGCACAAGCGGCCGCTGGCCTGCTGGATCCCGGCTCTCTGTTCCTGATCATGGGATTCCGTCTGCCAGGCTTCCTGCAGTTGATCCTGCCTCTGGGCCTGTTTCTCGGGATCTTGCTGGCGTACGGTCGCCTGTACCTTGAAAGCGAAATGACGGTGCTGTCGGCTACCGGTATGAGTCAGCAGCGTCTGCTCGCCATGACGCTGTTTCCGGCCACGCTGGTTGCGCTGGTGGTGGCGTGGTTGAGCCTGAGCCTGGCGCCACAAGGTGCCAATCAGTTCCAGTTGCTGCTGAACAAGCAGGACGCGCTGACGGAGTTCGACACCCTCGAGCCGGGTCGCTTCCAGGCCCTGCGTGACGGAACCCGCGTGACCTACACCGAAACGCTGACAGATGACCGCATCAAACTGGGCGGCGTGTTTATTTCGCAAAAAAACACCAACTCTGACCAGAAGGATCGCGGGATTTCCGTGCTGGTGGCTGAAAAAGGCCGTCAGGAAATCCGCCCGGACGGCAACCGCTACCTGATTCTCGACAACGGTTATCGCTACGACGGTAATCCGGGGCAGGCTGACTATCGTGCGATCAAATACGACGAATATGGCGTGCTGCTGCCAAAACCGGACGTCAGCGACGAAGTAACCGACCGTGATGCAATGTCTACCCGTTCATTGATGGGCAGCGACGACACTCGCTTGCGCGCTGAGCTGCAATGGCGGCTGTCCCTGCCGTTGCTGGTTTTCATTGTGACTCTGATGGCGGTGCCGTTGGCGCGAGTCAATCCGCGCCAGGGTCGCTTCCTCAAGTTGCTGCCGGCGATTCTTCTTTATATGGCTTACCTGACCATCCTGATTGCCGCCCGCGGTGCCCTTGATAAGGGCAAGATTCCGGCTGCCCTGGGGTTGTGGTGGGTTCACGGGTTGTTCCTGATCATTGGTCTCGGGTTGCTGTACTGGGAGCCGTTGCGCTTGAAAATGGCGAGTCGCCGCAGCGCGTTGGAGGTGGCTCGTGGTTAAGCTCGATCGCTACATCGGTAGCAGCGTGTTCATGGCCATTCTGGCCGTACTGGGGATCATTCTCGGCCTGGCGACACTGTTCGCCTTCATCGATGAGATGGGGGAAATCAGCGATACCTACACCTTGCTTGATGCTGCCAGTTACGTCTTTCTGACGGCGCCGCGCCGTCTTTACGACATGTTGCCAATGGCCGCGCTGATCGGATGCCTGATTGGTCTGGGCAGCCTGGCCAGCAACAGTGAGCTGACCATCATGCGCGCCGCTGGCGTGTCGATCGGCCGGATCGTCTGGGCGGTCATGAAACCGATGCTGATCCTGATGGCCGTAGGCGTGCTGATCGGAGAATACGTCGCGCCGGCCACCGAAGTGACGGCTCAGGCCAATCGCTCGCTGGCTCAAGGCAGCGGCGATGCGCAAAGCGCCAAGCACGGCCTGTGGCATCGCCAGGGCGAGGAGTTCATTCACGTCAACTCCGTGCAGCCCAACGGCCTGCTGTATGGCGTGACGCGGTATCGCTTTGATAACGAGCGGCACATGCTGTCATCGAGCTTCGCCAAGCGTGCCGAGTTCGACAAGGATCACTGGCAGCTATCCGACGTCACGACCACGGTGTTCCATGAAAAAAGCACCGAAGTGGTGACGACGCCGGTCGAGCGCTGGGAAATCGCCCTGAGCCCGCAGTTGTTGGATACCGTGGTCATGGCGCCAGAGTCGCTGTCGATCTCCGGCCTGTGGGGTTACATCCACTACCTGGCAGACCAGGGCTTGAGCAACGGCCGTTACTGGCTGGCGTTTTGGGTCAAGGTATTGCAGCCGTTGGTCACCGCCGCGCTGGTCCTGATGGCGATCTCATTCATCTTCGGTCCTTTGCGCTCGGTGACCCTCGGTCAGCGAGTATTCACCGGCGTACTGGTGGGGTTCACCTTCCGTATCGTCCAGGATTTGCTGGGGCCTTCGAGCCTGGTGTTCGGTTTCTCGCCGCTGTTTGCGGTGCTGATCCCGGCCGGTGTCTGTGCCCTGGCCGGTGTCTGGCTGTTGCGCCGGGCCGGTTGATTACGGGCCTCTCCTGTCGTTGCCTGTCATGAAGAAACGCCCCTGTCGCAAGACCGGGGCGTTTTTGTTACCTGCCGTCTGACCTGTGAACGTGACGCTTGCACCGTGGATCAGGTACAATTCCCGGCTATTTTTCGGCGGGCTATGCCTGCAGCCTTTTTGAGTGTTGATCCGTGAGTGATTTGAGTCATATCCGCAATTTCTCCATCATCGCCCACATTGACCATGGCAAGTCGACGCTGGCCGACCGCTTCATTCAAATGTGCGGTGGCCTTGCCGAGCGCGAAATGGAGGCCCAGGTGCTGGACTCCATGGACCTGGAACGTGAACGCGGGATCACCATCAAGGCCCATAGCGTTACCCTTTATTACACCGCTCGCGATGGCATCAAGTATCAGCTGAACTTCATTGACACCCCCGGCCACGTTGACTTCACCTACGAAGTCAGCCGGTCGCTGGCGGCCTGTGAAGGTGCATTGCTGGTGGTCGATGCCGGTCAGGGCGTTGAAGCGCAGTCGGTTGCCAACTGCTACACGGCGATCGAGCAGGGCCTGGAAGTCATGCCAGTCCTGAACAAGATCGACCTGCCGCAGGCCGATCCGGATCGCGTTAAAGAAGAAATCGAAAAAATCATTGGCATCGACGCTACCGATGCGGTCGAGTGCTCGGCCAAGACCGGTCTGGGCGTCGACGAAGTGCTCGAGCGTCTGGTCGCCACCATTCCTGCGCCGACTGGCAACTACGAAGATCCGCTGCAAGCGTTGATCATCGATTCCTGGTTCGACAACTACCTGGGCGTTGTTTCCCTGGTACGCGTGCGCCACGGGCGTGTGAAGAAGGGCGACAAGATCCTGGTCAAATCCACCGGCAAGATCCACCTGGTGGACAGCGTCGGTGTATTCAACCCGAAACACACCCCTACCGTTGACCTGAAGGCCGGTGAAGTGGGCTTCATCATCGCCAGCATCAAGGACATTCACGGCGCGCCAGTGGGCGACACCCTGACCTTGAGCTCGACGCCGGACGTTGATGTACTACCAGGCTTCGAACGTATCCAGCCGCAGGTTTACGCCGGTCTGTTCCCGGTCAGCTCCGACGACTTCGAAGATTTCCGTGAAGCCCTGCAAAAGCTCACGCTCAACGACTCGTCCCTGCAGTACACCCCGGAAAGTTCTGATGCTCTGGGCTTCGGTTTCCGTTGCGGGTTCCTCGGCATGCTGCACATGGAAATCATCCAGGAGCGCCTGGAGCGCGAGTACAACCTGGACCTGATCACCACGGCGCCGACGGTAATCTTCGAGCTGCTGCTCAAGACCGGCGAGACGATCTACGTCGATAACCCGTCGAAACTCCCGGACCTGTCCTCGATTGAAGACATGCGCGAACCGATCGTGCGGGCCAATATTCTTGTGCCGCAAGAGCACCTGGGCAACGTCATTACCCTGTGCATCGAGAAACGCGGCGTACAGGTCGACATGCTGTTCCTCGGCTCCCAGGTACAAGTGACCTACGACCTGCCGATGAACGAAGTGGTGCTGGACTTCTTCGACCGTCTGAAGTCCACCAGTCGCGGCTATGCTTCGCTGGACTACCATTTCGATCGTTATCAATCGGCCAGCCTGGTGAAACTGGATGTGCTGATCAACGGTGACAAGGTCGACGCCCTGGCGCTGATCGTGCACCGTGACAACTCGCACTACAAAGGTCGCCAGTTGACCGAGAAGATGAAGGAACTGATTCCTCGGCA
This sequence comes from Pseudomonas sp. S2_F03, assembly GCF_054668335.1. Classification (NCBI taxonomy): domain Bacteria; kingdom Pseudomonadati; phylum Pseudomonadota; class Gammaproteobacteria; order Pseudomonadales; family Pseudomonadaceae; genus Pseudomonas; species Pseudomonas sp. S2_F03. Next base: position 4,147,792 of record NZ_CP162759.1, read on the forward strand.
GATGTTCGACGTGGCAATCCAGGCCGCCATTGGCGGGCAGATTGTGGCGCGGACAACCGTCAAGGCGCTGAGAAAGAACGTATTGGCCAAATGCTACGGTGGTGACGTCAGCCGTAAGAAAAAGCTGCTGGAAAAGCAAAAGGCCGGTAAAAAACGCATGAAGCAAGTCGGCAACGTGGAAATTCCACAAGAAGCCTTCCTTGCAGTGCTCAGGTTGGATAGTTAGGTCCTATGTCACTAAATTTCCCGCTGTTGCTGGTCATCGCCGTGTTCGTCTGCGGCTTGTTGGCGTTGCTTGATCTGGTTTTGCTGGCCCCGCGTCGGCGTGCCGCCATTGCCTCCTATCAGGGTAGCGTCAGCCAGCCTGATGTGCAGGTGGTCGAGAAACTGAACAAAGAGCCGATGCTGGTCGAATACGGCAAGTCGTTCTTCCCGGTGTTGTTCATCGTGCTGGTCCTGCGTTCGTTCCTGGTGGAGCCGTTCCAGATTCCTTCCGGCTCGATGAAACCGACCCTGGACGTTGGCGACTTCATTCTGGTGAACAAGTTTTCTTACGGGATCCGCCTGCCGGTGATCGACAAGAAAGTCATCGAAGTCGGTGATCCACAGCGCGGCGATGTGATGGTGTTCCGTTACCCGAGCGATCCGAACGTCAACTACATCAAGCGTGTAGTGGGCCTGCCGGGTGACAAGATTCGCTACACTGCTGACAAGCGTCTGTTCGTCAACGGCGAATCGATTGCCGAACAAATGGTCGGCTCCGAGCCGGGAACGCTGGGTAGCGCTGAGCTCTATAAGGAAAAACTCGGCGTTGCCGAGCACCTGATCCGCAAGGAAATGAGCCGCTATCGCGCAACACCGGACCATTCGTGGACCGTGCCTGCCGGGCACTACTTCATGATGGGTGACAACCGCGACAACTCCAATGACAGTCGCTATTGGGATGATCCAACTATTCCCAAGGATCTGCTGGGCATGGTTCCCGACAAGAATATCGTCGGCAAGGCCTTCGCAGTCTGGATGAGCTGGCCGGAACCTAAACTCAGTCACCTGCCGAATTTTTCGCGGGTTGGCCTGATCAAGTAATCACACACGGCGCTGTTGAACACAGCGCCGAATGCATTTTTGGAACCGATAGATTTCGGGGCCGGAAGCATGAAGCCAATGATATTCAGGACGTTATTTTTGAACACAGCGTTAATTGTCCCAGGCCTGCGTCGACTCTCGGCGATGGCGGTGGAATCCAACCACGAACTCAGCGTGGGTAAACCGTGAGCGTCTCCTTAAGCCGTCTAGAGCGTCAGCTCGGCTACACCTTCAAGGATCAGGAACTGATGGTCCTGGCCCTGACTCACCGCAGCTTTGCCGGGCGCAACAACGAACGCCTGGAATTCCTCGGTGATGCCATCCTCAACTTCGTCGCAGGCGAGGCGCTGTTCGATCGCTTCCCGCTGGCCCGCGAAGGCCAGCTGTCGCGTTTGCGCGCACGCTTGGTGAAAGGTGAGACCCTGGCCGTACTGGCCCGTGGTTTTGATCTGGGTGAATACCTGCGCCTGGGTTCCGGTGAGTTGAAAAGTGGCGGTTTCCGTCGCGAGTCGATTCTGGCCGATGCCCTGGAAGCGCTGATTGGTGCGATCTACCTGGACGCCGGCATGGACGTGGCGCGTGAGCGCGTACTGGCCTGGCTGGCCGGGGAGTTCGAGGGCTTGACGCTGGTCGACACCAACAAAGATCCAAAGACCCGCCTGCAGGAATTCCTGCAATCGCGTGGCTGTGAGCTGCCGCGTTACGAAGTGGTGGATATCCAGGGTGAACCGCATTGCCGGACGTTCTTCGTCGAATGCGAAATCACCTTACTGAACGAAAAAAGCCGAGGTCAGGGTGTGAGTCGTCGTATTGCCGAACAGGTAGCGGCCGCCGCAGCACTGATTGCCCTGGGTGTGGAGAATGGCAATGACTGATACAACCGCAACTCGCTGTGGCTATGTTGCCATCGTCGGCCGTCCCAACGTGGGCAAGTCCACGCTGCTGAACCACATCCTGGGTCAGAAGCTGGCAATCACCTCGCGCAAGCCGCAAACCACCCGTCACAACATGCTGGGGATCAAGACCGAAGGTGCCGTGCAGGCGATCTACGTCGATACCCCGGGCATGCACAAGGGCGGCGAAAAGGCGCTGAACCGCTACATGAACAAGACCGCTTCGGCGGCGTTGAAAGACGTCGACGTGGTGATCTTCGTGGTTGACCGCACCAAGTGGACCGACGAAGACCAGATGGTCCTCGAGCGCGTCCAATACGTGACCGGCCCGCTGATCGTGGCGCTGAACAAGACCGACCGTATCGAAGACAAGTCCGAGTTGATGCCGCACCTGACCTGGTTGCAGGAACAGCTGCCGAACGCGCAGATCATGCCGATCTCGGCCCAGCACGGGCACAACCTTGAAACGCTGGAGCGCGTGATCGCCGAGCATCTGCCGGAAAACGATCACTTCTTCCCGGAGGACCAGATCACTGACCGCAGCAGCCGTTTCCTCGCCGCAGAACTGGTGCGCGAGAAGATCATGCGCCAGATGGGTGCCGAGCTGCCGTACCAGATCACCGTCGAAATCGAAGAGTTCAAGCAGCAGGGCAAGACCCTGCACATTCATGCCTTGATCCTCGTTGAGCGTGACGGCCAGAAGAAAATCATCATTGGTGACAAGGGCGAGCGCATCAAGCGCATCGGCACCGAGGCGCGCAAGGACATGGAACTGTTGTTCGACTCCAAGATCATGCTCAACCTCTGGGTCAAAGTGAAAGGCGGCTGGTCCGATGACGAGCGCGCGTTGCGTTCGTTGGGTTACGGCGACCTGTAACGTCTCGGTTGCTGAGACACCGTAGAACCTTGTGGGAGCGGGCTTGCCCGCGATGAGGATGTAATGTTCGGCAGAGATGTTGAATGTGAGTCCGCCATCGCGGGCAAGCCCGCTCCCACATTGGTTTTGGTTGTTTGTAAAATTGCGCTCGCTCACAGAGAACCCTGACGTCCATGTCACACCCTCCCATCGGCCAACTCGCCTACGTTCTCCACTCCCGCGCCTACCGCGAAAGCAGTGCGTTGGTGGATTTCCTCACGCCGCAAGGTCGGCTGCGGGCGGTGTTGCGCAGTGCGCGGGGCAAGGCCGGGACGTTGGCGCGGCCATTCGTGCCGCTGGAGGTCGAGTTCCGTGGGAGGGGGAGTTGAAGAATGTCGGTCGCATGGAAAGCGCCGGTGTATCGACCTGGCTCAATGGCGAGGCGCTGTTCAGTGGCCTCTATCTCAATGAGCTATTGATTCGTCTGCTGCCCGCCGAAGACCCTCATCCCGCTGTGTTCGATCACTATGCTGCGACGTTGCTGGCGTTAGCGGAGGGTCGTCCGCTGGAGCCGTTGTTGCGCTCCTTCGAATGGCGCTTGCTGGACGATCTCGGTTACGGTTTTGCACTGACCACTGACCTCCATGGCGAGCCTATTGCCCCGGACGGGCTCTACCGTCTGCAGGTGGACGCGGGCCTGGAACGGGTCTACCTGCTGCAACCCGGTCTGTTCAATGGCACCGAACTGCTGGCCATGGCCGACGCCGACTGGTCCGCCCCCGGCGCACTGTCAGCGGCCAAGCGTTTGATGCGTCAGGCGCTTGCTGTCCATCTGGGCGGTCGTCCGCTGGTCAGTCGCGAGTTGTTTCGCAAGCCGTAGTCTCCCCGTATGCTGTGCACCGAATTTCCCTTCTTCAGGAGCGCTTCCGTGACCACCAGCAATCGCATTCTTCTTGGCGTGAACATCGACCATGTTGCCACCCTGCGTCAGGCTCGGGGTACTCGCTATCCGGACCCGGTCAAGGCAGCGCTGGATGCGGAGGAGGCGGGCGCTGACGGTATCACCGTGCATTTGCGCGAAGACCGTCGGCACATCCAGGAGCGCGACGTTCTGGTGCTCAAGGACGTTCTGCAAACCCGCATGAACTTCGAAATGGGCGTCACCGAAGAAATGATGGTGTTCGCCGAGCGCATCCGTCCGGCGCACATTTGCCTGGTCCCGGAAACTCGTCAGGAACTGACCACCGAAGGTGGCCTCGACGTAGCAGGGCAGGAAGCGCGAATTAAAGCGGCCGTCGATCGCCTGTCCAAGATTGGCTGTGAGGTGTCGCTGTTCATCGACGCTGATGAGCGGCAGATCGAAGCTTCACGCCGCGTCGGTGCCCCCGCCATCGAACTGCACACCGGTCGTTACGCCGATGCCGAGACGCCGACGGATGTGGCTGAGGAACTCAAGCGTGTGGCTGACGGTGTCGCGTTTGGCCTGGCTCAGGGTTTGATCGTCAACGCCGGGCACGGTCTGCACTACCACAACGTGGAAGCGGTGGCGGCAATCAAAGGCATCAATGAGCTGAACATCGGCCACGCGCTCGTGGCGCATGCGTTGTTCGTCGGCTTCAAGTCGGCGGTGTCGGAGATGAAAGCGTTGATCCTGGCCGCCGCAAAGCTTAAAGAGCAAACACAAAACCCTGTGGGAGCGGGCTTGCCCGCGATGGCGTCGTGTCAGTCAATAGAATCGTTAACTGACACTCTGCTATCGCGGGCAAGCCCGCTCCCACATTGTATTTTGGTGATAGTTAAAGCGGCGCAGGCTCTTGAGCAGGCTTGGTCTTGTCGATCCCAGGCACAAGCAGTTTGCCCTCAGCCACTTGGTCACCTTCAAGCTGAGGCTGCGTGACCCAAGTCAGGATGTCGTAGTAACGACGGATGTTCGCCACGAAATGCACCGGCTCGCCGCCACGGGCGTAGCCGTAACGGGTTTTGCTGTACCACTTCTTCTCTGACAGGCGTGGCAGGATTTTCTTCACGTCCAGCCACTTGTCCGGGTTCAGCCCTTCCTTCGCCGCCAGTTTGCGCGCGTCATCCAGGTGACCGCTGCCAACGTTATAGGCCGCGAGGGCAAACCATGTGCGGTCTGGTTCCTGAATCGACTCGTCCAGTTGATCCTTCATGTAGGCCAGGTACTTGGCGCCGCCCATGATGCTTTGCTTGGGGTCCAGGCGGTTGGACACGCCCATGGCTTGCGCGGTGTTCTGGGTCAGCATCATCAGGCCGCGCACGCCGGTCTTGGATGTGACTGCCGGTTGCCACAACGATTCCTGATAGCCGATCGCCGCCAGCAGGCGCCAGTCGACTTTTTCTTTCTTGGCGTATGCCTTGAAGTGCTGCTCGTACTTGGGCAACCGCTGTTGCAGGTGTTGGGCGAACGTAGTGGCGCCCATGTAGCCGAGTACATCGACATGCCCGTAGTAGCGGTCTTTCAGGCGTTGCAGGGTGCCGTTTTTCTGCACCTTGTCGAGGTAGGCGTTGATCTCGTTGAGCAGGCTGTTGTCTTCGCCGGCGGCCACCGCCCAGCTCTGGTTGCTGGCGTCGCCGAGGTCGAAGGCGACGCGAATGTTGGTGAAGTACACCTGGTTCATCGCCACTTCATTGGAGTCGACCAGCGTCAGGTCGATTTGACCTTCATCGACCATGCGCAACAGGTCGACCACTTCAACCGCGTCGGACTCTTCGTATTCAATGCCGGGATATTTCTGTTTAAGCGCAGCCAGCTGCTCGGCGTGGGTGCTGCCCTTGAGCACCATGATCTTCTTGCCGACCAGATCACCCGCATCAGTTGGCCGTGACTGACCGTTGCGGTAGATGACCTGTGGGGTGACCTCCAGGTAAGAGTGGGAAAACCTGACCTGCTTTTTGCGTGCCTCGCTGCTGACCAGGCCGGCAGCCGCCAACACCGGGCCGTTAGGCGTGCCCACCTGATTGAACAGGTCGTCGAGGTTGTCGGCGGTCTCGATCTTGAGCTCCACCCCCAGATCGTCGGCGAAGCGCTTCACCAGCTCGTATTCGAAGCCGGTTTCACCGTTGCGATCCTGGAAGTAGGTGGCGGGACTGTTTCGGGTAACCACCCGCAGCACGCCATCCTCCTTTACGCGCTCCAGCGTGTTGGGTTTATCAACACATCCACTGAGCACCAGGAAGAGTCCGGTTGCGATCAGCCATTTGGCGTACCGCGGACGCAAAGCCATTGGGGAAAACATCTGCGCAGTATACGCAAAGGACCACGGCCGCCATATCTCGACAGCGAAGGGCTTGTCTGCTAGGCAATTGAAAACGGCTCCAGAGCCCGCAGGAATGGGTCCGCAGCGCATTTTGTGACAGAAAAAATAACCCTTTTTAAGCGCCATTTGCAGACCCGGATCTACGGTCCGACACCCGGGTGCAGCCACCCGTACCGTTTCGGGTGATGTCGCGGGCGGTTTAGGCTAGAATGCACGGCCTCAAAGCACACCCCTTCCCGAGGCTGTCCCGAAGATGTTGATCCTGCGCGGCGCTCCTGCCCTTTCTGCCTTTCGCCACAGCAAACTCCTTGAGCAACTGAGCCAGAAGGTCCCGGCTGTCAGCGGCTTGTATGCTGAATTCGCTCACTTCGCCGAAGTTACCGGCGTCCTGACCGGCGACGAACAGCAGGTGCTCGCGCGCCTTCTGAAGTACGGCCCAAGTGTTCCGGTACAAGAGCCGACCGGTCGTCTGTTCCTGGTGTTGCCGCGTTTCGGCACCATCTCGCCATGGTCCAGTAAAGCGAGCGACATCGCCCGCAACTGTGGCCTGGGCAAGATCCAGCGTCTGGAGCGCGGTATCGCGTTCTACGTCGCCGGCCAATTCAGCGACGCCCAGGCCCAACTGATCAGTGATGCCCTGCACGACCGCATGACGCAAATCGTTCTGGCCAACCTTGAACAAGCCGCCGGCCTGTTCAGCCACGCCGAACCGAAACCGCTGACAGCGATCGACGTGCTGGGTGGCGGTCGCGCCGCGCTGGAAAAAGCCAACACCGAGCTGGGCCTGGCCCTGGCCGAAGACGAAATCGACTACCTGGTCAACGCCTTCGTCGGCTTGAAGCGCAACCCGCATGACATCGAACTGATGATGTTCGCCCAGGCGAACTCCGAGCACTGCCGTCACAAGATTTTCAACGCCAGTTGGGACATCGACGGTCAGAGCCAGGAAAAAAGCCTGTTCGGCATGATCAAGAACACTTACCAGATGCACAGCGAAGGCGTTCTGTCGGCTTATAAGGACAACGCTTCGGTGATCGTCGGTAACGTTGCCGGCCGTTTCTTCCCGGACCCTGAAACCCGCCAGTACGGCGCGGTGCAGGAACCGGTGCACATCCTGATGAAAGTCGAAACTCACAACCACCCGACTGCGATTGCCCCGTTCCCGGGCGCATCCACCGGCAGTGGCGGCGAGATTCGTGACGAAGGCGCGACCGGCCGTGGTGCCAAGCCAAAGGCTGGCCTGACCGGTTTCACCGTGTCCAACCTGCAAATCCCGGGTTTCGAACAGCCGTGGGAAGTGCCATACGGCAAGCCTGAGCGCATCGTGACCGCGCTGGACATCATGATCGAAGGCCCACTGGGTGGCGCCGCGTTCAACAACGAATTCGGTCGTCCGGCCCTCACCGGTTACTTCCGTACCTTCGAACAATCGATCACCACCCCGCGTGGCGACGAAGTTCGCGGTTACCACAAGCCGATCATGCTGGCCGGCGGCATGGGTAACATCCGTGCCGAACACGTGCAGAAAGGCGAAATCATCGTTGGCTCCAAGCTGATCGTGCTGGGTGGCCCGGCAATGCTGATCGGCCTGGGCGGCGGCGCTGCTTCCTCCATGGCCACGGGCACCAGCTCGGCTGACCTGGACTTCGCTTCCGTACAGCGCGAAAACCCTGAGATGGAGCGCCGTTGCCAGGAAGTGATCGACCGTTGCTGGCAGTTGGGTGACAAGAACCCGATCAGCTTCATCCACGACGTGGGCGCAGGCGGTCTGTCCAACGCCTTCCCGGAACTGGTCAACGACGGCGACCGTGGTGGCCGTTTCGAATTGCGCAACATTCCAAACGACGAGCCGGGCATGGCCCCGCACGAAATCTGGAGTAACGAATCCCAGGAGCGCTACGTTCTGGCAGTCGGCCCGGCTGACTTCGAGCGTTTCAAAGCGATCTGCGAACGCGAGCGTTGCCCGTTCGCCGTCGTCGGCGAAGCCACTGCCGAACCGCAACTGACTGTCACGGATAGCCACTTCGGCAACAGCCCGGTGGACATGCCACTGGAAGTGTTGCTGGGCAAAGCGCCGCGCATGCACCGCTCGGCCGTTCGCGAAAGCGAACTGGGCGATGACTTCGATCCGTCGACGCTGGCGATTGCCGACTGCGTCGAGCGCGTTCTGCATCACCCGGCCGTGGCGAGCAAAAGCTTCCTGATCACCATCGGCGACCGCACCATCACCGGCCTTGTGGCCCGTGACCAGATGGTTGGCCCGTGGCAGGTTCCGGTGGCTGACGTTGCCGTCACCGCCACCAGCTTCGACGTTTACACCGGTGAAGCCATGGCGATGGGCGAGCGTACTCCGCTGGCATTGCTGAACGCTCCGGCGTCGGGCCGCATGGCCATTGGCGAAACCCTGACCAACATCGCGGCTTCGCGCATCAACAAGATTTCCGACATCAAACTGTCGGCCAACTGGATGTCCGCTGCCGGTCACCCGGGCGAAGACGCGCGTCTGTACGACACCGTGAAAGCGGTCGGCATGGAACTGTGCCCTGAGCTGGGCATCACCATTCCGGTGGGCAAGGACTCCATGTCCATGGCCACACGCTGGAGCGATGAAGGCGTCGACAAGACCGTGACCTCGCCAATGTCCCTGATCGTGACCGGTTTCGCGCCTGTGGCTGACATCCGTCAGACCCTGACGCCGGAACTGCGCATGAACAAGGGCACCACTGACCTGATCCTGATCGATCTGGGCCGTGGCCAGAACCGCATGGGCGCCTCGATCCTGGCTCAGGTTCACGGCAAGCTCGGTTCGCAAGCGCCGGACGTGGACGATGCCGAAGACCTCAAGGCCTTCTTCGCCGTGATCCAGGGCCTCAACGCCGACGGTCACCTGCTGGCTTACCACGACCGTTCCGACGGTGGTCTGCTGACCAGCGTGGTGGAAATGGCCTTCGCCGGCCACTGCGGCCTGAGCCTGAACCTCGACGGCCTGGCGGAAACTTCCGCCGACATCGCGGCGATCCTGTTCAACGAAGAGCTGGGCGCTGTGATTCAGGTTCGTCAGGACTCGACCCCGGACATCCTTGCGCAGTTCAGCGCGGCTGGCTTGGGCGACTGCGTGTCGGTGATCGGTCAGCCGATGAACAACGGCCAGATCAGCATCACCTTCAACGGCGACACCGTGTTCGAAGGTCAGCGTCGTCTGCTGCAACGTCAGTGGGCCGAAACCAGCTACCAGATCCAGCGTCTGCGTGATAACGCCGACTGCGCCGAGCAAGAGTTCGACGTGCTGCTGGAAGAAGAAAACCCGGGCCTGAGCGTCAAGCTCAGCTTCGACGTCAACCAGGACGTCGCCGCGCCTTACATCAAGAAAGGCATCCGCCCACAGGTTGCCGTGCTGCGTGAGCAGGGCGTCAACGGTCAGGTGGAAATGGCGGCCGCGTTCGACCGCGCAGGTTTCAACGCGATCGACGTGCACATGAGCGACATTCTGGCCGGCCGTGTCGACCTGAACGAGTTCAAAGGTCTGGTGGCGTGCGGTGGTTTCTCCTACGGCGACGTACTCGGCGCCGGCGAAGGCTGGGCCAAGTCCGCACTGTTCAACAGCCGTGCTCGCGATGCGTTCCAGGGTTTCTTCGAACGTACCGACAGCTTCACCCTCGGCGTGTGCAACGGTTGCCAGATGATGTCCAACCTGCACGAACTGATCCCGGGCAGCGAGTTCTGGCCGCACTTCGTGCGTAACCGCTCCGAGCAGTTCGAAGCACGCGTGGCCATGGTTCAGGTCCAGGAGTCGAACTCGATCTTCCTGCAAGGCATGGCCGGTTCGCGCATGCCGATCGCCATCGCTCACGGCGAAGGCCATGCCGAGTTCGCCAGCGAAGAAGCACTGCTGGAAGCCGATCTGTCGGGTTGCGTGGCGATGCGTTTCGTCGACAACCACGGCAAGGTCACCGAAAAATACCCGGCCAACCCGAACGGCTCGCCGCGCGGGATCACCGGTTTGACCAGCCGCGACGGTCGCGTAACGATCATGATGCCGCACCCGGAACGTGTGTTCCGCGCCGTGCAGAACTCGTGGCGTTCGGAAGACTGGAACGAAGACGCACCTTGGATGCGTATGTTCCGTAACGCTCGGGTCTGGGTAAACTAAAAGCGGGTTAACTGACAGCTGTGTACAAACTCAGTTTTTTTGTTCCAGCCAGTCACGTCGAAGACGTGAAGAGTGCCGTATTCGCCGCCGGTGGCGGACGGATCGGCGCTTACGACCATTGCGCCTGGCAAGTGCTCGGCCTCGGCCAGTTTCGCCCGTTGGATGGTAGTCAGCCGTTCATTGGCGAAGCGGGGCAGGTCGAGCAGGTTGAGGAATGGAAGGTTGAGCTGGTGGTCAGCGATGAGTTGATTCGGGCGGTGGTGTTGGCGCTGAAAGAGAGCCATCCCTACGAGACGCCGGCTTATGAGGTGTGGCGGCTGGAGGATTTCTGATCCTTCAAGCGCTTAAACGAAAAACCCGCTGAAAGCGATTTCAGCGGGTTTTTTATTGTCTGCGAATTGATGGATGCAGCGCTTCTACTGAGGGTACGGATTACGGGCGGATTTCGATCATCGTGCCGTCCGGCACCAGGTTCCAGACTTCACGCATGTCCATGTTGCGCATGGCAATGCAGCCGTCGGTCCAGTCCAGGGTGTGGAACAGGTCTTCAGGGGTGTCTTCAGTGTCTGGAGTTCCGTGGATCATGATCATGCCACCCGGTGCGACGCCTTCGCGTCGAGCGCGCGCAGAGTCGCTGATGTTCGGGTAGGAGATGTGCATCGCCAGGTTGAAATTGTCGCTGGTCTTGCGCCAATCCACCCAGTAGAAGCCTTCCGGGGTGCGTTTGTCGCCCTCCATCAGCTTCGGTCCCTTGGGGCGTTTACCCAGGGAAATGCGATAGGTCTTGAGCGGCTGGCCGTCATTGATCAATTGCAATTGGTGGGTGGACTTGATGACCAGAATTTTATCGATGGCTTTGCCGTTCAGGGTTCCCGCGGCAGAAGCCTGGGATACCGTGACGAACGACAAGCAAAACAGGGCAAGCAACCAGCGCATTGAAACGATATCCCTAGGAGGTGTCGGCTATTTTTAGTTATAGGTGTTTTTTAAGTATTGGCAGGCTGAGCGAGCGGCGGGATCGACTCGGAACGCACGGGGTAGACCTCGGTCCGTCGGTCAGCGAAGAAGCATTCTAGGGTACGGCCCACTGTGCGGAAAGCCAGCTCGGACCAAGGGATGTCGGCTTCATCGAAAAGCTGCACCTCCAGGCTCTCCGGACCGGCAGAAAAGTCCAGGTCCGCCAGCTCTGCGCGAAAGAATACATGCACCTGGCTGATGTGGGGTACGTCGATCAGCGTATAGATCTTCAGGTTGCGCACCCGCGCACAGGCTTCTTCGGCGGTTTCGCGAATAGCCGCCTGCTCGATGGTTTCACCGTTTTCCATGAAGCCGGCTGGAAGGGTCCAGTAACCGAGTCGTGGCTCGATGGCACGTCGACACAGCAACACTTTCGAGCCCCAGGTCGCGACACAGCCAGCGACGATATTGGGGTTCTGGTAGTGAATCGCCTGACAGCTGTCGCAGACAAATCGCAGGCGCGAATCGCCTTCGGGAATGCGCTGGGTCACCGGGTTGCCGCACTGACTGCAAAATTTCATGCTTGGGTTCCTGAATGCTGCGCCTATCTTGGCGTGCGGCGGTGTCTGTCGGCAAGTTGTCGTTTAGCGACATGCAATGGTTATGGGGTTGGGCGCTCGGTTCGATTGGTGCATGATGCAAAGTAGCGAATAAATCGAGAAGTCTCATGCTGGACGAGCTACTGCATCGAGTTAGTAACCACACCCCTCGCACACTGGAAACCGACAAGCGTTTCCCGGAAGCCGCGGTACTGGTGCCCATCACTCGCAGTGATGAGCCGGAACTGGTTCTGACCCTGCGCGCCAGCGGGCTCTCGACCCATGGTGGCGAAGTGGCCTTTCCCGGTGGTCGTCGCGATCCCGAGGACCCCGACCTGATTTTCACCGCGCTACGTGAGGCTGAAGAAGAAATTGGCTTGCCGCCGGGTCTGGTTGAAGTGATCGGCCCGCTTAGCCCGCTGATCTCCCTGCACGGTATCAAGGTCACACCCTATGTCGGGGTGATTCCGGATTTTGTCGAGTACCGGGCCAACGATGCCGAGATCGCCGCCGTCTTTAGCGTGCCGCTCGAGTTTTTCCGCAAGGACCCGCGCGAACACACCCATCGCATCGATTACCAGGGCCGTAGCTGGTACGTTCCGAGCTATCGGTATGGCGAATACAAAATCTGGGGCCTCACGGCGATTATGATCGTCGAGTTGATCAATCTGCTCTATGACGCGAAAATCAGCCTGCATCAACCGCCCAAGAGTTTTATCAACACCTGAAGCCATCGTTCGTATGGCGTGAACCGTGCTGTGCATAAGCCTGCCTGGCCTTGAGGACAACAAGATGAAGTATCGCCTGGGCGACGCCCGCGTCGAAACCCACCCGCAGAGCTGGGTCGCACCCAATGCCGTACTGGTGGGCAAGGTCAAACTGGAAGAGGGTGCCAATGTCTGGTTCAACGCCGTACTGCGCGGCGACAACGAACTGATCCTGATCGGCAAGAACAGCAACGTCCAGGACGGCACCGTGATGCACACCGACATGGGCTTCCCGCTGACCATCGGCACCGGCGTGACCATCGGCCACAATGCCATGCTTCACGGTTGCACCGTGGGTGACTACAGCTTGATCGGTATTAATGCCGTGATTCTCAACGGCGCGAAAATCGGCAAAAACTGCATCATTGGCGCCAATTCGCTGATCGGCGAAGGCAAGGAAATCCCGGACGGCTCGCTGGTCATGGGCTCGCCGGGCAAAGTGGTGCGGGAATTGACTGAGCCGCAGAAAAAGATGCTGGAGGCCAGCGCCGCTCACTATGTGCATAACTCGCAACGCTATGCCCGTGATCTGGTCGAGCAGGAAGAATGAGCGCCACTGAACGACCGGTGCAATCGCCCTGCGTGAACATTTGCGCGTTGGACGAGGATGATATTTGCACCGGGTGCCAGCGCACGGTGGAAGAGATTACCCGCTGGAGCCGGATGACCAACGACGAGCGCCGCGCGGTGTTGGGGTTGTGTCATGAACGGGCCAAGTCCAGCGGGCTGGTCTGGATGATCGGTAAAACCCCGGACCTGTAGCAGCTGCCGAAGGCTCGGGCCGCGTTCGGACGTTCGGCTGCGTAGCAGTCGTAGATCCTGAGCGTGAGGTTTGCCTGAATGACTCGATGGCCTGTTTTTACGACTGCTTCGCAGTCGGACGCAGGCTGCGCCAGCTGCTACAGGTTCGTGTTCGGGTTTGGTTGTTGGGCAGGGCTGAAGTAATCTGTGCGCCAAATTGACAGGTATCCCCACGCCCCATGCTCTTCCTGATCGCTTACATCAGCAGCGTCGTGCTGATCAACTACGCCTTTTCCACCGCTCCGCACCTGGACATCATCTGGTCGGCCTGGGGTGGTCTGGTGTTCGTGTTGCGCGACATGGTGCAGACCCGTTTCGGTCACGGCGCCATCGCCGCGATGCTGGCGGCGCTGGTCCTGTCCTATGTCACCTCCGATCCGTCCATTGCCTTGGCCAGCGCCACGGCGTTTGCCGTGTCCGAGTGCATCGACTGGCTGGTGTTCAGCATCACCAAGCGCCCGCTGCACGACCGCCTGTGGATAAGTTCGGCGCTGAGCATTCCCCTCGATACTTTCATCTTCTTCGGCATGATCGACGCCTTCACCCCGGCCGTGATCCTCACGGCCATGGGCTCGAAGTTCGCGGGCGTGACCGCCGTGTGGCTGATCATGGCCTGGCGCTTGCGCAAACAGGCCGTCGTCAGCTGAAGCCAAACCCTCTGGTTCATGTAAAATGCCGCGCTTTCTCCCCATGGGAAGCGCGTGGCGCATCCCTCGATGATCCGCTTCTTGAGGACCTGAGATGACCCGTATCGGAACTCCATTGTCGCCAACCGCGACCCGCGTATTGCTGTGTGGCTGTGGTGAGTTGGGCAAGGAAGTGGTGATCGAGCTGCAACGCCTGGGCGTTGAAGTGATTGCCGTGGATCGCTACGCCAATGCACCCGCCATGCAAGTCGCCCATCGCAGCCATGTGATCAACATGCTCGACGGCGCCGCCCTGCGTGCAGTGATCGAAGCCGAGAAGCCGCACTTCATCGTGCCGGAAATCGAAGCCATCGCCACGGCCACCCTGGTCGAACTGGAAGCCGAAGGCTTCACCGTGATCCCGACCGCTCGTGCTGCACAGCTGACCATGAACCGCGAGGGTATCCGTCGCCTGGCCGCCGAAGAGCTGGACCTGCCGACTTCGCCGTACCACTTCGCCGATACCTTCGAGGACTACAGCAAAGCGGTCGAAGACCTCGGTTTCCCTTGTGTGGTCAAACCGGTCATGAGCTCGTCGGGTAAAGGCCAGAGCCTGCTGCGTAGCGCTGATGACGTGAAGACCGCTTGGGATTACGCGCAAGAAGGCGGTCGTGCCGGCAAAGGTCGGGTGATCATCGAAGGGTTCATCGACTTTGACTACGAAATTACCCTGCTGACCGTGCGTCATGTGGGCGGCACCACGTTCTGCGCGCCAGTCGGTCACCGTCAGGAGAAAGGCGACTATCAGGAATCCTGGCAGCCACAAGCCATGAGCCCGGTTGCCCTGGCTGAGTCCGAGCGTGTTGCCAAAGCCGTGACTGAAGCCTTGGGCGGTCGTGGGATTTTCGGCGTCGAGTTGTTCATCAAAGGCGATCAGGTGTGGTTCAGCGAAGTGTCGCCGCGTCCGCATGACACGGGCCTCGTCACCTTGATTTCCCAGGACCTGTCGCAGTTCGCGCTGCACGCACGGGCAATTCTGGGCCTGCCGGTCCCATTGATCCGTCAGTTCGGTCCTTCGGCTTCTGCGGTGATTCTGGTGGAAGGGCAGTCGACCCAGACCGCTTTCGCTAACCTGGGTGCTGCGTTGAGCGAGCCGGACACGGCGTTGCGTTTGTTTGGCAAGCCAGAAGTGAACGGTCAGCGCCGGATGGGTGTGGCGTTGGCGCGTGATGAGTCGATTGAAGCGGCTCGCGCCAAGGCGACTCGTGCTTCTCAGGCTGTTGTTGTAGAGCTGTAACCGAGGCGAGGCCATCGCGGGCAAGCCCGGCTCCCACAGAGATCGCATTCCGTCAGAAAGAATGCGGTTCCTGTGGGCGCCGGGCTTGCTCCAGGCGGCGTTCCGACGATGACTGACTATCAGGCCACCCGATTCAAATCGTTGTGACGCGTTTCCTTCAGGCACAGCACCGCAATCAAGCTCAGCACCGCCGCCCCCGACACATACCCGCCGACATAACTCAGTCCCCCCATCGCCACCAGTTTCTGTGCGAAGAACGGTGCCGCCGAGGCTCCGACGATCCCGCCCAGGTTGTACGCTGCCGATGCGCCGGTGTAGCGAACGTGAGTCGGAAACAGCTCAGGCAACAGCGCACCCATCGGCGCAAACGTCACGCCCATCAGAAACAGCTCGATGCACAGGAACAATGCCACGCCCCAGGTCGAACCGTGGGTCAGTAGCGGCTCCATCAAGAACCCCGACAGAATCGCCAGCACACCGCCGATGATCAGCACTGGCTTGCGTCCGTAACGGTCGCTGGCCCACGCCGACAGTGGGGTGGCTGCCGCCATGAACAGCACTGCGAAGCACAGCAAGGCGAGGAAGGTTTCACGGGTATAGCCGAGGGTCGACACGCCATAACTCAGCGAAAACACGGTCGAGATGTAGAACAGCGCGTAGCACACGACCATCGAGCCGGCACCCAACAGCATCGGCGCCCAGTATTGGCTGAGCAACTCGATCAGCGGGATCTTCACCCTTTCCTGGCGGGCCATGGCATTGGCGAACACCGGGGTTTCGTGGAGTTTGAGACGCACATACAGGCCGACCATGACCAGTGCGGCGCTGAGCAGGAACGGAATGCGCCAGCCCCACGAGCGGAATTGCTCGTCGTTCAGGGTCATGGCCAGTGTCAGGAACAGGCCGTTCGCCGCCAGAAAGCCAATCGAAGGGCCAAGCTGCGGAAACATGCCGAACCAGGCGCGTTTGCCCTTGGGGGCATTCTCGGTCGCCAGCAACGCCGCGCCCCCCCATTCGCCGCCCAGTCCCAGGCCTTGGCCGAAGCGCAGCACACAAAGCAGGATCGGCGCCCAGGCACCGATGCTGTCGTAGCCCGGCAACACGCCGATCAACGTGGTGCAGACGCCCATCAACAGCAGCGAGGCAACGAGTGTCGATTTTCGGCCGATACGGTCACCGAAGTGGCCGAACAGCGCTGAGCCCAGTGGTCGTGCAAGAAAGGCGATGCCGAAAGTTAGGAATGCCGACAGCATTTGCGCGGTGCCGGAGGTCTGCGGAAAGAACACCGGACCGATCACCAGTGCGGCCGCCGTGGCATAGACGTAGAAGTCGTAAAACTCGATGGCGGTACCGATGAAACTCGCGGTGGCCACGCGGGTGGCGGAGTTGGTCGGTTGTGCAGGTGTGGTTTGGGTGTAAGTCGTGCTGGTCGTCATGCGGTTATCCCTGACAGTCATGTGCCCCAGTGGAGCGAGTTATTATGGTCGAACACCCAGGGATGTGGGCTTAACGCAGAGTGCGGGTAGCACTGGAGTAAGGCGGGGCTTGGGTAAGCGACTCGATTATAGGAAGGCTGCTAACGATCAAACAAGCGCAAATCCTTGTAGCTGCTGCCGAAGGCTGCGTCCGGCTACGCAGCAGTCGTAAACCCTGTACACGCGGACGCCCTGAAACACCGCATTGTCCGGTATTACGACTGCTGCGCAGCCGGACGCTGCCTTCGGCAGCTGCTACAGGGGTTGAGGCTAGAGGATTGCTGGCACTGAGCTGGTATGCCAGATCAGCACCCGCGTGACACGGTTATCTTCGGTTTCCAGAATCTCCAGGCGATAGCGTCCGATCTTCAGGCATACGGCGCTGTCCGGAATGGTCTCCAGGGCCTCGGTCACCAACCCGTTAAGGGTTTTTGGACCATCGCTGGGTAAATGCCAGCCCAGGCTCTTGTTCAGTTCGCGAATCGATGCCGCCCCTTCGATCACCAGGCGCCCGTCGGCCTGTGGATGAATGTGCGGATTCTTCAGGCTGTGTTGGCTTTCGAACTCGCCGACAATCTCTTCAAGAATGTCTTCCAGGGTCACGATACCGAGCACTTCGCCGTACTCGTCGACCACCATGCCCAAGCGTCGCTGCTGCTTGTGGAAATTCAGCAGCTGCAGCTGCAGCGGCGTGCTTTCCGGTACGAAATAAGGGTCGTGGCTGGCCGCCATCAGCGCATCCAGGGTCAAGCTTGCATCGCCTAGCAAGTGACGGATGTGCCGGGTGTTGAGGACGGCTTCGACCTGGTTGATATCGCTGTGGAATACCGGCAGGCGCGTGCGCTTGTTATGACGCAACTGCTCGATGATTTCTTCAATCGGGTCGTCGAGGTTGATGCCGTCGACGTCGCTGCGCGGCACCAGAATGTCGTTGACCGTGATGTTGTCCAGCGCGTGGATGCCGGACAGTGGATGCGGGCGGCAGACGCCGTGGTCCTGATCGTCATGGCGATCCGTGGGCATTTCGTCTTCGCTCTGCTGCACCACTTTGACTTTGCGGGCGAACGGTCGCATCAGCAACTGGCTGATGCCATTGAGCATCCAGGCGAGCGGGTAGATGATTTTCAGGGGCGCGCCGAGCAAGGTGTTGCCCAGGTTCAGCACGGCGTCCGGATAGCGAGTGGCGAGGGTGCGTGGCAGGTAGTCAGCGAATATCAGCAGCGCGGCGCCGGCGCCGATGCAGGCAGCCCACGGACCATTGGCCGACCAGGTGAAGATCGCCAGCAAGGTGCTGATGACCATGACCAGCGCGCGGCACAGGGTATTACAGAAGATCAGGCTGTTGAGTGGAAAGCTCAGCTTCGCCACCGGTTTGTCGCTCGAGCGCGATGCGGTCCGCTGGGCCAGCAAATGCTGGTGTGCCACTTCGATAGCGGTAAACAGCCCCGACCATAAAATCAGCAGGGCCAATACCGCGAGCATCGGCCCTATGGGCAAGTCGTCCATTAATGCCGCTCGTCAGATATGCAGGATGTATTCACGAACCAGCTTGCTGCCGAAATACGCCAGCATCAGCAGGCAGAAACCGGCGAGGGTCCAGCGAATCGCCTTGTGGCCGCGCCAACCGAGGCGGTTACGGCCCCACAACAGAACGCTGAAGACAACCCAGGCCAGGCACGCCAGCAAGGTTTTATGCACCAGATGCTGGGCGAACAGGTTGTCGACAAACAACCAGCCGGAGATCAACGACAACGATAGCAGGGTCCAGCCAGCCCACAGGAAACCGAACAGCAGGCTTTCCATGGTTTGCAGCGGCGGGAAGTTCTTGATCAGCCCTGACGGATGTTTGTGCTTGAGCTGATGGTCCTGAACCAGCAGCAACAACGACTGGAACACCGCAATGGTAAACATGCCGTAAGCGAGTATCGACAAGAGAATATGGGCGAGGATGCCCGGTTCTTCGTCGATGACCTGTACGGTGCCGGCCGGGGCGAGCTGCGCCAGCAACACGGTCGCGGCCCCCAGCGGGAACAGCAATATAAGCAGGTTTTCCACCGGGATCCGTGAACAGGCCAGCAGGGTCAGTGCGATGACCGCTGCGGCAATCAGGCTGGCGGCGCTGAAAAAATCCAGGCCCAGGCCGATCGGCGTCAGCAGATGGGTGAACAGGCTGGCGCTGTGAGCCAGGACGGCCAGCACGCCGAGCGTGACCAGCAGGCGCTTGTTCGCCTTGGCGCCGGTGGCCAGACGAGAGCCCTGATAAAGAGTCGCAGCGGCATATAAGCAGGCGGCGGCGAGGGTAGTAAGCAAACTGGGTGACAAGGGGAGCATAAATCCTGTTAGGCAGGCCCGAAAGGCGCTGAGTTTGGCATAGAACCCCCGCGGCACGAAAGTGCGAGGTGTCCGCCAGACGCAGTCTTCGCTATAATCCGCGACCTGCCCACGCCGCAGGCTCGCCGAGCACATGTTTATTCCGGTCTGGGCCGCCATTATCCCGGTCTACACAGGGCCTGAAAGGATCGCGCAATGTTTGAAAACTTAACCGACCGTCTCTCGCAGACGCTGCGCCATGTCACCGGCAAGGCCAAGCTGACCGAAGACAACATCAAAGACACCCTGCGTGAAGTGCGCATGGCGTTGCTCGAAGCTGACGTCGCCTTGCCCGTGGTCAAAGACTTCGTCAACTCGGTCAAGGAGCGCGCTGTCGGCACCGAGGTGTCGCGCAGCCTGACGCCGGGCCAGGCCTTTGTGAAGATCGTCCAGGCCGAGCTCGAAAGCCTGATGGGCGCAGCCAACGAAGACCTGAACCTGAGCGCCGTTCCACCCGCCGTGATCCTGATGGCCGGCTTGCAGGGCGCGGGTAAAACCACCACCGCCGGCAAACTTGCGCGCTTCCTAAAGGAGCGCAAGAAGAAGTCGGTCATGGTCGTGTCCGCGGACGTTTACCGTCCGGCGGCGATCAAGCAGCTGGAAATGCTCGCGGGTGAAGTCGGCGTTACCTTCTTCCCGTCCGACCTGAGCCAGAAGCCGGTCGACATCGCGCAAGCGGCTATAAAAGAAGCAAAGCTTAAGTTCATTGATGTGGTTATCGTCGATACCGCCGGTCGCCTGCACATCGACGAAGAGATGATGGGCGAGATCAAGGCGCTGCACGCCGCGATCAACCCGGTTGAAACCCTGTTCGTGGTTGACGCCATGACCGGCCAGGATGCCGCCAACACGGCCAAGGCCTTCGGCGATGCGCTGCCGCTGACCGGTGTGATCCTGACCAAGGTCGACGGCGATGCCCGTGGCGGTGCCGCCCTGTCGGTTCGCGCCATCACCGGCAAGCCGATCAAGTTCATCGGTATGGGCGAGAAGAGCGAAGCGCTCGATCCGTTCCACCCTGAGCGTATTGCTTCACGCATCCTCGGCATGGGCGACGTGCTCAGCCTGATCGAACAGGCCGAAGCGACCCTCGACAAGGACAAGGCCGACAAACTGGCCAAGAAACTGAAGAAGGGTAAGGGCTTCGACCTCGAAGACTTCCGCGATCAGTTGCAACAAATGAAGAACATGGGCGGCCTCGGCGGGCTCATGGACAAGCTGCCGAACATGGGCGGCGTGAATCTGGCGCAGATGGGCAACGCCCAGGGTGCGGCAGAGAAGCAATTCAAGCAGATGGAAGCCATCATCAACTCCATGACCCCGGCCGAGCGCCGCGACCCTGAGATGATCAGTGGTTCGCGCAAACGCCGGATCGCCATGGGTTCCGGCACTCAGGTGCAGGACATCGGTCGCTTGATCAAGCAGCACAAGCAGATGCAGAAGATGATGAAGAAATTCTCCGCGAAAGGCGGAATGGCCAAAATGATGCGCGGCATGGGCGGTATGTTGCCCGGCGGCGGCATGCCGAAGATGTAAAGAATCCGCGCCGGTCATCGCACCGGCGCAGACCCGCAAGGATGCGGGATCTCCAGCAAACCCGCACTTGGCGGGAGCTGACCGGCCGTTTTCAACGACGGCTCTATAGCAAATCTGGATGGCGTCCGATAGGCCGCCGGAAAAAGTCATTTGCAAAAGTCCGGATATTCCTTAGAATATGCGGCCTTTCAGGCACCTATGCCCGCTGTGCCTTTAGATTTGCAGCACCGACTACAGGAACGATGTTCACATGCTAACAATCCGTCTTGCCCTTGGCGGCTCCAAAAAGCGCCCGTTTTACCACTTGACCGTAACCGACAGCCGCAACCCGCGCGACGGTTCGCACAAGGAACAGGTTGGTTTCTTCAACCCTGTTGCTCGTGGTCAAGAAGTCCGTCTGTCCGTGAACCAAGAGCGCGTAGCCTACTGGCTGAGCGTTGGTGCACAACCTTCTGAGCGTGTTGCTCAGTTGTTGAAGGAATCTGCTAAGGCTGCGGCCTGAGCAATATGAACGCGACGCCAGCTGTTGCCGATGATTTGATCGTTATTGGCAAAATTTATTCTGTTCATGGCGTTCGCGGCGAAGTGAAGGTGTACTCCTTTACTGATCCAATTAAAAACCTGCTGGAATACAAAACCTGGACGCTCAAGCGTGACGGTAATGTAAAGCAGGTAGAGCTGGTCAGCGGACGCGGGAATGACAAATTCCTGGTCGCAAAGCTCAAGGATCTCGATGATCGCGAAGAAGCTCGTCTTCTGGCCGGTTATGAGATCTGCGTGCCGCGCAACCTGTTCCCTGAACTGACCGACGGCGAGTACTACTGGTACCAGCTGGAAGGTCTCAAGGTTATCGACACACTCGGGCAATTGTTCGGGAAGATCGATCACCTGTTAGAGACTGGCTCGAACGATGTCATGGTGGTCAAGCCTTGCGCTGGCAGCCTGGATGATCGCGAACGTCTGTTGCCCTATACGGAGCAATGCGTGTTGGCTGTCGACCTGGCCGCAGGCGAGATGAAGGTGGATTGGGACGCGGATTTCTAAGCGTGACTAACTTGCGCGTAGAAGTGATCAGTTTGTTTCCCGAGATGTTCTCCGCCATCAGCGAGTACGGCATCACCAGTCGGGCGGTGAAACAGGGGCTGTTGCAGCTCACCTGTTGGAACCCGCGAGACTACACGACGGATCGACATCACACTGTGGATGATCGCCCATTTGGCGGTGGTCCGGGCATGGTGATGAAGATCAAGCCCCTGGAAGATGCACTGGTTCAGGCCAAGGCAGCAGCCGGGGGAGGCGGCGAAGGTAATTTACCTGTCCCCCCAAGGCCGTCAACTGACTCAGTCGGCGGTGCGCGAGTTGGCGAATCTGGATGCATTGATCCTGATTGCCGGCCGCTATGAAGGCATTGACGAGCGTTTTATTGAAGCTCATGTCGATGAAGAGTGGTCGATTGGCGACTATGTACTGTCTGGCGGCGAGCTGCCGGCGATGGTCCTGATCGATGCGGTTACACGACTGCTGCCTGGAGCTTTAGGGCATGCGGACTCCGCCGAGGAAGATTCCTTTACGGATGGTTTGCTGGATTGCCCGCACTACACCCGACCGGAGGTGTATGCGGATCAGCGTGTTCCCGACGTATTGCTAAGTGGCAATCACGCGCACATCCGGCGTTGGCGTTTACAGCAGTCCCTTGGTAGGACCTTTGAACGACGCGCCGATCTTCTGGAAAGCCGCTCGCTTTCTGGAGAAGAGAAGAAGCTGCTCGAGGAATACATCCGCGAGCGGGACGATAGTTAACAACGTATCGATGGTAAATCCGTTGATTTACCTTAGGAGCACAGCATGACTAACAAAATCATCCTTGCACTCGAAGCAGAGCAGATGACCAAAGAAATCCCTACCTTTGCCCCGGGCGACACCATTGTCGTTCAGGTGAAAGTGAAGGAAGGCGACCGTGCACGTCTGCAAGCGTTCGAAGGCGTTGTAATCGCCAAGCGTAACCGCGGCGTAAACAGTGCATTCACCGTTCGTAAAATCTCCAACGGTGTTGGCGTAGAGCGTACTTTCCAGACCTACAGCCCGCAAATCGACAGCATGGCCGTTAAACGTCGCGGTGACGTACGTAAAGCCAAGCTGTACTACCTGCGTGACCTGTCCGGTAAAGCAGCTCGCATCAAGGAAAAACTGGCTTAAGTCCAGCTTCCGATGCAAAAAAAGCAGCCTGCGGGCTGCTTTTTTGTTGCCTGCGATTTCTCAGGCGCAGACGGTGTCTGGCTGAATCAGCGCGAGCAGCGTCCACCCCGCCGAAGGTTTCAGCGAACTGCCAGGCGTCACCACATGCACCCATCCGCTGGCATCGCGGATGAACAACAACGTTGCCCGATCCCCGTGCAGTTCCCGGTAGTCTTCCAAATCAAATTCCTCTGTCAGATGCGTGCTGTAGAGCTCGGCGCCCTGGCTGAGCAGACTGGCCAGTTTGCCGTAGGTCATTCCCTCGCTGCCGAGCAAGCGCCCACGATGCTTGCGGCTCGCCCGATGCTTGTCGGTGCGGCGGCTGTCCTGGCCGCTGGCTACGCCGAACATGCGCTGATGACCAAAGTCATGACGAAAGCGCATGGTCGCCACCGTGTTCAATTCGCCCGAAGGTGACAGGGTCAGCAAATGCCCCAGGCCAACCAGATCCAGATGAGCATCGGCATGCTGTGATGCCGGATTGCCGAAGTAGGTGGGCAGACCGTCCATTCGCGCCGCCCGAATGTTCTCCCAACTTGAATCCGTCAGCAGTACTCGACTGCCCAGTTGTTGCAAGGCTTTGCCCACGGTTCGCGCCGGGCCGTTGGCGCCGACGATGAGGAAGCCGCTGGGCGCTGGTTCAGCGACTTTCAATAACCGGGCTAACGGTCGAGCCGTGGCACTTTGCAGTACCACCGTGCCGATGATCACAGCAAACGTCAGCGGCACCAGCAGCAAGGCACCTTCATGGCCGGCTTCATCCAGACGAATCGCGAAAATCGCCGAGACCGCCGCCGCCACAATCCCTCTCGGTGCGATCCAGGCCAGCAGCGCACGTTCACGCCAGCTCAGGCTTGAACCCGCCGTGGAAAGCATCACGTTCAATGGCCGGGCAATCAACTGAATGATCAGCAGCAGAATCAGCACCAGCGGCCCCAGTGCAATCAAGGCGTTCAAGTCCAGCCGCGCGGCCAGCAGAATGAATAGCCCGGAGATCAGCAGCACACTGAGGTTCTCCTTGAAGTGCAGGATGTCGCGCACATCCACGCCCTTCATGTTGGCCAGCCACATCCCCATCAACGTCACCGCCAGCAATCCGGATTCGTTCATGACTTCATTGGCCGCAATGAAAATCCCCAGCACCGCCGCGAGCGCTGCCAGGTTGTGCAGGTATTCGGGCAGCCATTGGCGTCGGATGATCGTGCCGAGCACCCAGCCCCCGGCGATCCCGCATAAGCTGCCGCACACAATCACGCCACCGAAAGTCAGCAGGCTTTGGCTCCAGCCATCACCCGAGGCGCGGGCGATGATAAAGCTGTAAACCACCACGGCGAGCAGGGCACCAATCGGGTCGATGACGATGCCTTCCCAGCGTAGGATGTTGGCGATCGAGGCTTTCGGCCGCACTACGCGCAACATCGGCACGATCACCGTGGGGCCGGTGACCAGCGTCAAGCTGCCGAAGAGTATGGCGAGCAACCAGTCGAAACCCAGCAAGTAATGGGTCGCGACGGCGATGACCACCAGGTCGAGAGCGCGCCGATGGTGACCAGTCGATGCACCACGCGGCCAATCTCGCGCCATTCTGAAAGGTGCAGGGTCAGGCTGCCTTCAAACAGGATCAGTGCCACCGCCAGCGATACCAGCGGCATCAGCAATGGTCCGAACATTTCCAGCGGGTCGAGCAGACCCAGAACCGGCCCGACCAGAATCCCGGTCAACAATAGAAACAGAATCGCCGGTAACTTGAGGCGCCAGGCCAACCATTGGCAGCCCAACGCTGCCGCACCGATACCGCCAAAAACCAACAGAATCTGCTGTTCGCTCATTGAAGCTCCTGTTCCTTGAAGTGGCGGGCTATGAAAGACTAGCGGCCATTTTTACAGTTCACCTTTTTTCGCGCGCAGTCCCGAGACTGTGTGCCTAGAGCGCCCATGCCTGCTATCGATCATCCGCTGATAGACCAGTTTCTCGACGCCCTGTGGCTGGAGAAAGGTCTTTCCGACAATACCCGCGATGCTTATCGCAGCGACCTGGCCCTGTTCAACGGTTGGCTGCAGGAGAAGGATCTGGAGCTGATCAACGCCGGTCGTGAGCTGATCCTCGATCATCTGGCCTGGCGCTTGGAGCAGAACTACAAACCCCGTTCCACCGCGCGATTTCTCTCGGGTGTGCGTGGCTTTTATCGCTATCTGCTGCGGGAAAAGTTGATCGCTGTCGATCCGACCTTGCGCGTCGACATGCCTCAGTTGGGCAGGCCTTTGCCTAAATCCCTGTCGGAAGCCGACGTTGAAGCCTTGCTCAAGGCGCCGGACTTGAGCGAAGCGATCGGCCAGCGTGACCGCGCCATGCTCGAAGTGCTGTATGCCTGTGGCTTGCGGGTGACCGAGTTGATCAGTCTGACCCTGGAGCAAGTCAACTTGCGTCAAGGCGTGTTGCGGGTGATGGGCAAGGGCAGCAAGGAACGATTGGTGCCGATGGGGGAGGAAGCGATTGTCTGGGTTGAGCGCTACATGCGCGATGCCCGTGGCGAACTGCTCGGCGGGCGCCCCAGCGATGTGCTGTTCCCGAGTCTGCGTGGCGAGCAAATGACCCGCCAGACCTTCTGGCACCGCATCAAGCACCAGGCCAAGGTCGCCGGGATCGGCAAGTCGCTGTCGCCGCACACGTTGCGCCATGCCTTCGCCACGCACCTGCTCAACCATGGTGCCGACTTGCGGGTGGTGCAAATGCTGCTGGGCCACAGCGATTTGTCCACCACCCAGATCTACACTCATGTAGCCCGGGCGCGCTTGCAAGACCTGCACGCCAAACATCACCCGCGCGGTTAACACAGGACTGTGTAGCCGCAGGCTTCGCCAGCTGCTACATAAAAGCGTCGTGCACGGTGAGTGAGATGACTTACGACAGGCGCATTCGGCCACACGGACCTTATGTGGTAGGCTTTGCCGGTTTGCACGATGGGCGTTTATGACCCGGTGTTTCGGCACGGGCGTTCTGATCGTCCCATTTGTCCGCCTTCAGGAGTTCTCATGCGTCTGACCCAGATTTTCGCCGCCGCCGCCATTGCGTTGGTCAGCACCTTTGCCGTCGCCGATGACGCGGCCGACAAAGCCATTCGTAAAAGCCTGGAAAACCTCCAGCTCGACGTGCCCGTCGAAACCATTACGGCCAGCCCGTTGCCAGGGATGTACGAAGTCAAACTCAAGGGCAGCCGTGTGCTGTATGCCAGCGCCGACGGCCAGTATGTCGTTCAGGGCTACCTGTTCCAGCTCAAGGATGGCAAACCGGTCAACCTGACCGAGAAGACCGAGCGCCTGGGTATTTCCAAACTGGTCAACGACATTCCTGTGGCTGAAACCGTGGTCTACCCGGCCATTGGCGAAACCAAGTCGCACATCACCGTATTTACCGACACCACCTGCCCGTACTGCCACAAACTGCACGCCGAAGTGCCTGAGCTGAACAAGCGCGGCATTGAAGTGCGCTACGTTGCGTTCCCACGCCAGGGCCTGGGTTCGCCGGGTGACGAACAGCTGCAAGCGGTCTGGTGCTCCAAGGACAAGAAAGCGGCCATGGACAAAATGGTCGATGGCAAGGAAATCAAGGCCGCCAAGTGCGATAACCCGGTTTCCAAGCAGTTCGCCCTCGGTCAGTCGATCGGCGTGAACGGTACACCGGCCATCGTTTTGGCCGACGGTCAGGTCATTCCGGGCTACCAGCCGGCGCCACAAGTCGCCAAACTGGCACTGGGCGCGAAGTAAATTCGCATCGTCACGGTCAGCCATTGACGATCATGGTCCGGCAGCCACATCGCCGGGCCATTAATAGAGAACCGCGAGCACGCGGTTGTTTTCACGGCCGACCTTGCGTCGGCCGTTTTATGGGGAGTTCACAGTGAAACCGGTCAAAGTAGGCATCTGTGGGTTAGGAACCGTCGGTGGCGGTACCTTCAACGTACTTCAGCGCAACGCCGAGGAAATTGCTCGTCGTGCCGGGCGTGGAATCGAAGTGGCACAAATTGCCATGCGCACGCCAAAGCCTCAGTTCCAGACGACCGGTATTGCGATTACCAACGATGTCTTCGAAGTGGCCACGAACCCTGAGATCGACATCGTTATAGAGCTGATGGGCGGCTATACCGTTGCCCGCGAGCTGGTACTCAAGGCCATCGAGAATGGCAAGCATGTGGTCACCGCGAACAAGGCATTGATTGCCGTTCACGGTAATGAAATTTTTGCCAAGGCACGTGAGAAAGGCGTGATCGTGGCGTTCGAAGCGGCGGTGGCCGGTGGCATTCCGGTGATCAAGGCGATCCGTGAAGGCCTGTCCGCCAACCGTATCAACTGGGTCGCCGGGATCATCAATGGCACCGGCAACTTCATCCTCACCGAAATGCGCGAGAAGGGTCGCACCTTCGAAGACGTGCTGGCCGAGGCGCAAGCCCTGGGTTACGCCGAAGCTGACCCGACGTTCGACGTTGAAGGCATCGACGCAGCCCACAAGCTGACGATCCTGGCGTCCATCGCGTTCGGTATCCCGCTGCAGTTCGACAAGGCTTACACCGAAGGCATCACCAAGCTGACCACCGCTGACGTGAACTATGCCGAAGCGCTGGGCTACCGCATCAAGCACCTGGGCGTTGCACGCAGCACCGCCAGCGGTATCGAACTGCGCGTACACCCGACGCTGATCCCGGCTGATCGCCTGATCGCCAACGTCAACGGCGTGATGAACGCGGTCATGGTCAACGGCGACGCTGCCGGTTCGACCTTGTTCTACGGTGCTGGCGCCGGCATGGAGCCAACGGCGTCGTCCGTGATCGCTGACCTGGTGGACGTGGTTCGCGCCATGACGTCCGACCCGGAAAACCGCGTGCCGCATCTGGCCTTCCAGCCGGACTCGCTGTCGGCTCACCCGATCCTGCCGATCGAAGCCTGCGAAAGCGCCTACTACCTGCGCATTCAGGCCAAGGACCATCCGGGCGTGTTGGCCCAGGTGGCGAGCATCCTGTCGGAGCGCGGCATCAACATCGAGTCGATCATGCAGAAGGAAGCCGAGGAACACGACGGCCTGGTGCCGATGATCCTGCTGACCCATCGCGTGCTGGAACAGCACATCAACGATGCGATCGCCGCTCTCGAAGCCCTGGCGGGCGTCGTCGGTCCGGTTGTACGGATCCGCGTCGAGCACCTGAACTAAGCCGATATCGTTGACCGGGCCCGCTTGCGGGCCGCGCACTACGAACACTGTCCATTGGAGTCAGTCATGCGTTACATCAGTACCCGCGGCCAGGCACCGGCCCTGAATTTCGAAGACGTCCTGCTGGCAGGTCTTGCCACCGACGGCGGTCTGTACGTCCCGGAAAACCTGCCACGTTTCACCCAGGAAGAAATTGCCTCCTGGGCCGGCCTGCCGTATCACGAGCTGGCTTTCCGCGTCATGCGCCCGTTTGTTACCGGCAGCATTCCCGACGCCGATTTCAAAAAGATCCTTGAAGAAACCTACGGTGTGTTCTCGCACAACGCCGTGGCACCGTTGCGTCAGCTGAACGGCAATGAATGGGTGTTGGAACTGTTCCACGGCCCGACCCTGGCCTTCAAGGATTTCGCCCTGCAACTGCTCGGTCGTTTGCTCGACTACGTGCTGGAAAAGCGCGGTGAGCGCGTGGTGATTGTCGGCGCTACTTCCGGCGACACCGGTTCGGCCGCCATCGAAGGCTGCAAGCACTGCGAAAACGTCGACATCTTCATCCTGCACCCGCATAACCGCGTGTCGGAAGTGCAGCGTCGCCAGATGACCACTATCTTCGGCGAGAACATCCATAACATCGCCATCGAAGGCAACTTCGATGACTGCCAGGAAATGGTCAAGGCGAGCTTCGCTGACCAGAGCTTCCTCAAAGGCACACGTCTGGTGGCGGTGAACTCGATCAACTGGGCGCGGATCATGGCCCAGATCGTTTACTACTTCCACGCAGCGCTGCAGCTGGGTGGCCCGGCGCGTTCGGTATCGTTCTCGGTGCCGACCGGCAACTTCGGCGACATCTTCGCCGGTTACCTGGCGCGCAACATGGGCCTGCCGATCAACCAGTTGATCGTCGCTACCAACCGCAACGACATCCTGCACCGCTTCATGAGCGGTAATCAGTACGTCAAGGAAACCCTGCACGCCACGCTGTCACCGTCGATGGACATCATGGTGTCGTCGAACTTCGAACGCCTGCTGTTTGACCTGCACGGTCGCAACGGTGCAGCCATTGCCGGCCTGATGGACAGCTTCAAACAGGGTGGCGGTTTCAGCGTTGAAGAGGAGCGCTGGACCGAAGCCCGCAAGCTGTTTGATTCGCTGGCTGTGGATGATGCACAAACCTGCGAAACCATCGCCGAAGTGTACGAGCAGACCGGCGAATTGCTGGACCCGCACACGGCCATCGGCGTGAAAGCTGCGCGCGAGTGCCGTCGTAGCCTGGATATTCCAATGGTGATTCTGGGGACGGCCCATCCGGTCAAATTCCCGGACGCGGTGGAGAAGGCTGGCGTAGGAAAAGCGCCAGAGCTCCCTGCATCTTTCTGATTTGTTTGAGCGAGATGAGCGTTGCACCGTGTTGCCGAACGACCTGAAAGCTGTACAGGCCTTTGTCAGTCAGCATGGCAACCGTGGTAAACCCTTGTAAGCGCTAAAAGCTGTCACATTTTGAAGCCCGTCTCCTGACGGGCTTTCTCGTTTCTGCATGCCACACTTGTCCCACTTCGTTAATGAAGAGCCGCCTATGACGGACAGACGAGTTGAACAGCAAGGAAGTGGTGATGCAGTTTTTCAAAGGATTAAAACCAGCCGTGTGCTGGATGTTTTTACTCATTGCCCTGGGTTTTGCTCAAGGGGCAACAGCAGCGCAATTGGCAGTGCCGCAGTCCGCGGAGCCTGCCGTCAGAGCGATGATCGAGCTCGATGCCCAAGAACGTGAATGGATTGCTGCACACCCTCGGGTGATTGTCGCGTCGGCGCAGTACCCGCTGTATCTGTTCAAGGATGAGCTCGGTCAATGGAGCGGCTTGAACAACGATTTGCTCAACCGCATCAGCGCCATGACAGGCTTGCAATTTGTTCACGAAGAGACGTTTTCCACTGATCAGTTGATGGGGCGTCTGGAAAGTGGAGCCGCGGACATGACCACGACGCTGGCAATGAATGACGAGCGCAAGACGTTTATGGATTTCAGTCACTCGTTCGGGGGCGCTGGCTGGGTGCTGATCGGGCGCGCGGGGATGCCTGTCGTTGAGTCTCTGGATCAAATGGCAAAACGGGTGCTGGTGCTACCGGCCAGGCATGCGCTGGAGGCGACGATTCGTCGTGACCATCCGGCGATCGTGTTGCGCTCGGTGAAAACCTATGCCGAAGGCCGGGCGCTGGTCGAGAGCGGTGAAGCGTATGCCACCATCGAAAACGAAATCGGTGCGCATCTCTATCCCGCGGGACAGCTTAAGGTGTGGCATACCCTGGAGGGAAAGTGGGACCCCGATTACCTGGCGGTCCGCAAAGGCCAGGCGCAATTGTTGAGTATCCTCAACAAAGCGCTCGAAGCTTTTCCGCCTGCCGAGTTGCGCGCCATTCGTTTGAAGTGGCTCGACGGTATCAGCCCGGTGCACGCGCCCACTGTATGGCAGCGGCTAAGCCAGTGGGGTTGCTGGGGAGTGGTCTTCGTCAGTCTGTTTGGCTTGCTGTCGTTGCTGTGGAGTCGTCGCTTCACGGTGTTGATCAAGAAACGGCTGGAAGCGGAGAAAAGCCTCGGCGACCAACTCGCCTTTCAGCACGCCTTGATGGATGCCATGCCCGATCCGATGTTTGTGCGTGATCTGGAAGGGCGTTTGATCATGTGCAACAAAAGTTACGAGGAGAGCCTGGCGACCCGTTTCGAGCAGATTCAGGGCCGACAGTTGATTGAACTGGATGTCTTGCCCAAAGCGACTGCTGAACGTTTGCATGCCGAGTTCATCAGCCAATTGAGTACGCGCAGGCGCGGTTCAGCGAGCGTCAATTGCAGTTCAAGAACGGTATCAGGGATATCTACCAGTGGACGGTGCCGTTCTATAGCGCCGATGGCCAATTGCGTGGTTTGTTGGGCGGCTGGACGGACAGGGGGCGGAGCCGCGACGGGTGATGCGCTTGTTTTTTCCCTGTCATCTTTGCCGTGCATGCTCTAACAACCAGAGGCGCCGACGCGCGTGTACACTGGAATCCAGAACTTTCTACTCGGGCCAGTGGTCACTAATTGTGAGCACGCCCCAGGCACTTTGTTTTCGGACTATTGAGTGGTGATCGAGATGGAAAGTATCAGTCTGTTGCTCGGTGAAGCGCTGAGCCCGTATCAGGTCACGCTGTCCCCGTCGGGTGCCCATGGCGAATGCCTGGTAACACTGAAAAATGCGATCGGCGTCATTGATGCGTCGAACGAGCCTTCAATCAGGCTCAGTTGACCGACAAACGTCTGCTGACCGACGTCGTCGACGGCTTGCACCGCGACGTGCTCATTGCCGAAGGACGGCTGGAGCCTTGCGTTATCGCGGCATTGCGCAATGCCGCTCAGGACAAAATGCTGGCTAGCCGAAATTGAAGTGACATCTGTGGGAACCTTCCTGCGCACAGATCAGTCAGACCCTACAGCAGCAGGATCAAGCATTGTGCTCCGGTGCTTGTCGCTTGCTGTTACGGGTCTTTATGTAGGCCACGTTTAACCCCGAGTTGTCTCCCCACTGCTCGGGGTTTCTTTTTGCCTGCGATTTATCACTGCCCGGCCTGATGCTCGAAAAAGGCCCGGGTATCTTCCAGATAGGCGCCGCGACTTTCCGGATCGAGCCAGGCCGCATAGGCCTCGCTCAAATGATCGCGCGGCATTTTGCGCAGCAATTGGTTGATCTCGACGATGGCCTGCCGACCCTTGGGAGTGTCGGTGCAACCGATGTAGCCGGAGAGGTATTTGCCGGTGCCGCGAATCGGATAAAACTGCAATTCATCTTCCGCTATTCCTTGCTGTTGGGCCTGATAGCGGATTTCCGGGCGGTAGCCCAACAACAGTCGCAAGCGCCCCAGGCGTTGCATTTGCAACAGACTGCCCAAGGCGTCGTTTCCGTAGTGCAACGTCAACGCACCGGGCGGTGCTTGTTTGAGCAATGCATCGAGGTATTCGCCGTAGTTGCGCTCGGCAATAATCCCCAACTTCTCGCGACCACTGGCCAGCAGGGCCGCCAGGTCTACTTCACCGTCCCGAATAAAGGGCTCCAGCACCGGTTGATCTATCCGTCTGACCGCCAAACCATTGCTCATGGCCCGAAAAACCGGGAGGGAAAATGCGATCCAGCTTTCACGCTCCTTGCTCCAGTTCAACGCCGCATCGCAGGTCAGGGAAGGCTCGTGGAGCATTTGCAGGCCGCGAGCGCGATTGACCCGCATCACGGTGTGTTCGTATTGCGGCATGCCGGCGATCAATAGGGGCAACAGTTGATCGATGACGCCCTGGCCTTTTTTCGGTCCTTCGAAAATGGTCAGGGGCGGTAGATCTCGCATCAACCAGACCAGGGTTTCCTGGGTTGTGCCATCGCCGATGAGACCAGGCCGCCGAGCAGAAATATCAACAGCAACGCGCCTGTCACCCGCGCGTCGGACGACGTGCGAGGTGTAAAGGGCAACGCAAGCAGGCGCCTCAGCCCAGATAGCTCCGTCTTTGCGCAGTTGTGCGATCTGCGTCGCGTCATAGCCAAGTTCCTGGAGTACCTGTGCGTTGTGCTCGCCCAGTTGCGGCCCAACCCATTGCGAAGTGCCGGGTGTCTCTGAGAGTTTCGGCACGATTCCCGGCATCTTGAAATCTTTGCCGTCCGGAAGCTTGGCCTGCAGGAACATTTCCCGGGCCAGGTACTGCGGATCGCTGAACATGTCTTCGGCACTGAAGATCCGGCTGGCCGGAACGTCGGCCTGATTCAGCTGTTCGATAACCGTGTCCAGCGGCAGTGAGTTGACCCAGCGATCGATCACGCCATAAATTTCGTCGCGACGGCTGTCACGCCCGTCATTGCTGGCCAGCACCGGGTCATTGGCCAGGTCTTCGCGGCCGATGATCAGCATGAACCGTTTGAAAATCGCATCGCCGTTGGCGCCGATCTGCACATGTTTGCCGTCGGCGCTGGTGTGGATCGAGGAGGGCGTGATGCCCGGCATGATGTTGCCGGTGCGTTCGCGAATGAAACCAAACACATCGAACTCCGGCACCATGCTTTCCATCATGGCAAAGATCGCTTCGTACAGCGCCACGTCGACCACTTGGCCGAGACCGCCGTTCACTTCGCGATGACGCAGGGCCATCAGTGCGCCGATCACGCCCCAGAGCGCCGCGATCGAGTCGCCGATGGAAATCCCGGTGCGTACCGGTGGTCGGTCTTCGAAACCGGTGATATAGCGCAAACCGCCCATGGATTCGCCAACCGCGCCAAAACCTGGCTGGTCTTTCATCGGCCCGGTCTGACCGAAGCCGGAGAGACGCACCATCACCAGTTTCGGGTTCAGCGCGTGCAAGGTCTCCCAGCCGAGGCCCAGTTTTTCCAGCACGCCAGGGCGGAAATTCTCGATCAGGATGTCGGCTTCGCCCAGCAACTTTTTCAGAATCGCCAGGCCGTCAGGGTGTTTCAGGTTCAGTGTCAGGGATTTTTTGTTGCGCGCCTGAACGAACCACCACAGCGAGGTGCCTTCGTACAGTTTTCGCCATTTACGCAACGGATCGCCGCCGTCGGGGGATTCGATCTTGATCACTTCAGCGCCAAACTCGCCGCAAATGCGTGAGGCAAACGGCCCGGCGATCAGCGTACCCAATTCAATGACTTTCAAACCTGAGAGCGGTTTTCCTGTAAGCGGCATGCGGGATCCTGTAGGACAAAGGCTGAGCGGATACAGCGTTTTAACATAGCCGAACGTCAGACGACCAAGGTTCATCGCCTTCAATTCGTTGATTGCCTACAGCATCGGTTAGACTTGCCGCCTTTCCTCGTATCAAGAAGCCCGTTCATGGCCCAGCCGTCCACGACCTACAAGTTTGAACTGAACCTCACCGACCTCGACCGCAGCGTTTACCAGACTGTGAAGCAGACCATCGCCCGTCACCCTTCGGAAACCGAAGAGCGCATGACCGTGCGGCTGCTGGCCTACGCCTTCTGGTACAACGAGCAGCTGTCATTTGGTCGTGGTCTGTCAGACGTGGATGAACCCGCTCTGTGGGAAAAGAGCCTGGACGACCGTGTCCTGCACTGGATCGAAGTCGGTCAGCCAGATGCCGATCGCCTGACCTGGTGCTCGCGTCGCACCGAACGCACCAGCCTGCTGGCCTACGGCAGCCTGCGTGTCTGGGAAACCAAAGTGATCCCGGCGATCAAAACCCTGAAAAACGTCAACATCGCCGCCGTGCCGCAGGAAGTCCTGGAAACCCTGGCCAAGGACATGCCACGCGTTATCAAGTGGGACGTGATGATCAGCGAAGGGACGATTTTCGTGACCGACGACCGTGGTCAGCACGAAGTCCAGTTGCAATGGCTGCAAGGTGAGCGCGGCTGATCCTGCGCCGACACCCGATTAATCCCACGTATTCAAGAGAAGCCTCCGTCACCCCATGCGTATCGATCCTCGCCAACTGCCTGCCACTCTGCCATTTCTCGGTGATCTGCCACCGCTGCTGACCCGCCTGTACGCGGCGCGGGGCGTGCTCACCGAGGCTGAACTGGACAAGAGCCTGGCGCGGCTGATTCCGTTCCAGCAGCTCAAAGGCATCGATGCCGCCGTGGATTTGCTGGTGACGGCGCTGGAGCAGCGGCAGCGGATTCTGATCGTCGGCGACTTCGACGCCGATGGCGCGACCGCCAGCACCGTGGGCGTGTTGGGATTGCGCCTGCTGGGCGCCGCTCATGTCGACTACCTGGTGCCGAACCGTTTTGAGTATGGCTACGGCCTGACACCGGAAATCGTCGAAGTGGCGTTGACCCGTTCGCCACAGCTGCTGATTACCGTGGACAACGGGATCTCCAGCGTCGAAGGTGTCGCGGCGGCGAAGCAGCATGGCCTGAACGTGCTGGTTACCGATCACCACTTACCGGGCGATGAACTGCCGCTGGCCGATGCCATCGTCAACCCGAACCAGCCAGGGTGCGAGTTTCCGAGCAAGGCGCTGGCCGGCGTCGGGGTGATTTTTATGTGCTGATGGCTCTTCGCGCCCGTCTGCGCAGCCTCGGGTGGTACGAGAGCCGCCCGCAGCCAAACATCGGTGAACTGCTCGACCTGGTGGCGCTGGGCAGCGTTGCCGACGTGGTGCCGCTGGATGCCAACAACCGGATTCTGGTGCACCAGGGCCTGGAGCGAATTCGCGCCGGCCGTGCCCGGCCGGGAATCAAGGCCATCCTGGAAGTGGCCAAGCGCGAACCTGCACGCATCACCTCCACGGACTTGGGCTTCATTGTCGGCCCGCGCCTGAACGCGGCAGGGCGGCTGGACGACATGAGCCTGGGTATCGAATGCCTGCTCACCGAAGACGCGGGAATGGCGCGGGAAATGGCCGTCCAGCTGGATGGCATGAACCAGGACCGCAAATCCATCGAGCAAGGCATGCAGCGTGAAGCGCTGGCGCAACTGAAGGATTTGCCGGTCGAGTCGATGCCGTTCGGCTTATGCCTGTTCGACCCCGAATGGCACCAAGGGGTCATCGGGATCCTCGCTTCGCGTATGAAAGAGCGCTATTTCCGTCCGACGATCGCCTTTGCCGATGCGGGCGATGGTTTGCTCAAGGGCTCGGGGCGTTCGGTTCAGGGCTTCCACATTCGCGACGCGTTGAGCGTGGTGGCAGCGCAGCATCCGAACCTGATCAGCAAATACGGCGGTCATGCCATGGCGGCTGGCCTGACGCTGCCGGAAGCGAATTTTCCGCTGTTCGCCGAGGCCTTTGACGCCGAAGTGCGGCGGCAATTGCGTGAAGAAGACCTGACCGGGCGCCTGCTGTCGGACGGCACGCTGGCGGTCGAAGAGTTTCACCTCGAGCTGGCGCGTGCCCTGCGACATGCCGGTCCTTAGGGGGGCAGCACTTCCCGGAGCCGTTGTTCCATGGCGTGTTCCAATTGGTCGAGCAGCGCGTGGTCGGCGAACGTCACCTCAAAGTGGTACTGAAAGCGAATGCGGTTCGGTCAAACTCGACGGTATCGCCTTCGGCGTCGACCGCGATATTTGGCCGAACCCGACCATCAAGTGGGTGGAATTGGCCTACAAGCTCGACCTCAACGAGTTCCGTGGCAACGAAACCGTTCAGCTGATGATTGTCCACATCGAACCGCGTTGACTCCATCGCGGGCTTGCCCGCGATAGCAAACTTTCTGACCCCCAATTCATCTGAACCCTCCCTCATCCCCCGATGTCGACTAGGCTCTAATCACTGCTTGATTATCCTTGTGACGTCTTGTCGAATTTTTGCCCGCGGGGGCGGGTGCTGCGCCTTTTTCATGTCACTCGTCGACTTTTCAAACAGAACCCTGGAGCCTGCCCACTGATACGAGAGGTGACCCATGAGTCTGCTGCTTGAACCCTATACCCTGCGTCAATTGACCCTGCTCAACCGTATCGCGGTATCCCCGATGTGCCAGTACTCCAGCGTCGATGGGCTGGCCAATGACTGGCACCTCGTCCACCTCGGCAGTCGCGCTGTCGGCGGTGCCGGCCTGGTGTTTACCGAAGCCACGGCGGTCACCGCCGACGGGCGCATCACCGACCAGGACCTCGGCCTGTGGAACGACGAACAGATCGAACCCCTGCAACGCATCACGCGCTTTATCGCCGCCCAGGGATCTGTGGCCGGTATCCAGTTGGCGCACGCCGGGCGCAAGGCCAGCACCCATCGGCCGTGGCTCGGCAAACATGGCAGCGTCAAGCCCGAAGACGGTGGCTGGGTGCCGGTGGGGCCTTCGACGATTGCATTTGACCCGCAGCACACCCACCCACGGCAGCTCGATGAAAGCGAGATTGCCGAGGTCGTCCAGGCTTTTGTTGACTCGGCCCGGCGCGCACTGACCGCTGGTTTCAAAGTGGTCGAAATACACGCCGCCCACGGTTACCTGTTGCATCAATTTCTTTCGCCCCTGAGCAATCAGCGACGCGATCAATTTGGCGGTTCGTTCGAGAACCGGATTCGGCTGGTGCTGCAAGTCACTGAAGCGGTGCGTGCGGTATGGCCTGAAGAGCTGCCGCTGTTCGTGCGGGTGTCGGCTACCGATTGGGTGGAAGACGGCTGGAACCCGGATGAAACGGTAGAGCTGGCGCGCCGCCTCAAGGCGTTGGGTGTGGACCTGATTGACGTGTCCTCGGGCGGTACGGCAGCCAATGCCGAAATTCCGACAGGGCCCGGTTATCAAACCCGCTTCGCTGAGCGTGTGCGCAAGGAGTCAGGCATCGCCACTGGCACGGTAGGAATGATTACCGAGCCGGCGCAAGCCGAGCACATTTTGCGCACCTGTCAGGCGGACATCATCTTCCTGGCCCGCGAGTTGTTGCGCGACCCGTATTGGCCGCTGCATGCCGATGATGACCTGGGTGGACGCAAGGCCATCTGGCCGGCGCAATACCAACGCGCGACCCATCGGGAGCAGCCGATTCATGAGTCGGATTTGCGTGACTGATTGACGCTGTAAAACCAAAAAGCCCCGGTCGAGTTGACTGGGGCTTTTGCGTTTCTGTGCACTGAGGTTTGTTGTCTGTCAGGCCCTCATCGCGAGCAAGCTCCAGCGCCTACAAGGGTATCGTATCGAACGCATACACTTGTAGGCGCTGAGCTTGCTCGCGATGGGGCCAGCCCAGACAACCATTAACTGTCAGGTGTACTTACGCTTATCCGGCGCTGGCGGGAAATACTGATACAACCAGGTTTCACTCAACGTCCGGTCATTGGTTCGAATGAACAACCGCAGCTCCACCGGCTCGACGCTGTCATTGGTCGGGAACCAGTCGAAGGTGATGCGGTAACCCTTGATGTCATCGAGCACCAGCACGTTGAAATCCTTCACCTGCCCGTTCGAGCACGTCACCACCGGCTCGATCCCGGCACCTTCGGGCAAGCGATCGAGGCCGCCGCCAGTGAAGTCCACGGCAAAACGCCGCGCCCAGACTTCGGGGTAGTGCTCGCCCGGCGCCCAGCCCTCGGTGAAGCCGCCCATGCCCGAACGGGTGGCGTTGACCCGAGCCAATGGCGTGCCGACCGGTGGCAGCGCGCTCCAGTACAGCTTGTAGCCATAGTTCAGGGAGTCACCGGCCGCGACCGGTTTTTTCGGGGTCCAGAACGCGACGATGTTATCCAGTGTTTCACCGGTCGTAGGAATTTCCAGCAGATCGATAGAGCCTTCGCCCCACGCGGTTGTAGGTTCTACCCACAGGCTCGGACGCTTGCTGTACCAGTCGACCGTGTCCTGATAGCTGGCGAACTCATGGTCCGTCTGCACCAGGCCGAAGCCTTTGGGATCGGTGTCGGCGAAGGCGTTGAATTGCAGTTTCGCCGGGTTGTTCAGTGGGCGGCAGATCCACTCGCCATTACCACGCCACATCGCCAGACGGTCCGAGTCGTGAATCTGTGGGTGAATGGTGTCGCACATGCGCCGTTCATGGGTGCCACAGCTGAACATGCTGGTCATGGGTGCGATCCCCAGTTGCTCGATGGCAGTACGCGCGTTGACGTGGGCATCGACCGCCATGACCACCTGATTGGCCTGGCAATCGATATCAAAACGGTAAGCGCCGGTGGCGCTCGGCGAATCCAGCAGGGCATAGACCACAAAACGGGTGCTGTCCTTGTCCGGAGTCTCGAACCAGAACTTGGTGAAGTCCGGAAATTCCTCGCGCTTCTTCGCGTAGGTATCGATTGCCAGGCCACGTGCCGATAGACCGTATTGCCCGGTGTTATCCACCGCACGGAAATAACTCGCGCCAAGGAAGGACAGCACGTCGTGCCTGTCCAGCTCCGGGGCCTTGAACAGCTTGAACCCGGAAAACCCCAAATCGCCCGTCAGTTGTTTGGTGTCGACCGTAGTTTTTTCATAGTTGAACAGGGAAGGACGGAAATGCACCTCGCGCGCCTGACGCGTCTTGGGATCGACGCTGTACATGCGAACCGGCTGCTTGAACCCCATGCCGACGTGGAAAAACTGCACATCCAGCTGACCGTTCAGGTCTTTCCACAGCGAATGGTTCGCGTCGTAGCGGATGGCGTTGAAATTCTGCGGCGTCATGGTCGCCAGCGTTGGCGGCAGCACCTGCTTGGTGTCCTGATAGCGGTTGCCGGCAAGTTGCTTGGCCTGAATTTTCAGTGCTTCGAAATCGAAGGCCTGGGCCTCGCCATCCGCTGTGCCATTGCCCGCCCAGGCGCGGGCGGCCAACAGGCCGGTGGCAGACAAACCGGTGTAAGCCGCGATGGCCATGGACGCTTTGAGCAAGTTCCTGCGATGCATAAGTACAACCTGTCGTGAACAATCCCGCGCCGTTCCTGGCACGTGCTGGATCAAAAATATCGGTTCGGACATGCCTTCGGCCAAACGCAACAGACTTGGGGCGTTCTCAATTAGTTTCCCCACCGTGCCGGGGAAACTAATTGAGAACGCCCCCTAAACAGATGCCAAATAGCTTAAACCGTTCGGTTGCAGACAAGAATTGATGGGTAACACTTTGTCAGTGTGGCAATGAAACAAGAAATGTCGGTGAAGTTTTCCGACAGTACTTTCTGATTTATAGGGCATTCCTGCTTTTTTTGACTAATTACTCTAAAATCGCTTTTCAGCGCGCAGATAGTTTCTATTCTGTGGTCATGACCGGTTTCTGCCCTTCAGGCCGGCGACTGATGAAGAGGAAAGGGCGATGCGGTTTTTGAAGTTTCCACAGACCTATAGAAGGACATCGTCCATGACGAAAGTACAAGGACTCACCGATATGTTAGGAATCCTTCCGTGCTTGGCGAGCGGCCGACGAAGGCGTCGGCTCAGCCCGGACGAGCTGAAGTTGCTGCAACGGTATCGCGAGCTGTCGGAGAGCGACCGGATTGCGATGCGGTATCTGGTGGATGCGATGCGGAGTGTTTCGCGGTTTTGAAGGTTTGAGATTAAGTCTTGTTGGAAAGCCAAGGGGCGGACTGTGAAGTCCGCCCCTTTTTCATTTTTTACCCTGTCTTCAACTGCAAGTGCCCATGATCTTGAAGGGTCGTTGTACTTGCATCAGGTCAGGCATGTCCCGCCATTTGATCCAGGCTTGATGTTGCCAATGCAGCAGCGGCACCGAGATGCCTGCCCATTGCAATGAACTCAGGCTTGGAATGTTATCCACAGCAGCTTTCGACTCACGCAGGGTAGGTATGACCTCGTTGCTTAGCCATTGGCGCAAGTTTCGGTTTTCCGGGACGAAATGGTGAACCAGCAGGGCGTACATCCCAGATTCGCTGACCATCAACGATTCAATGGTTTTGCCGTTCCTCAGCAACAAGACCTGTTGGCGCTGATCGGGATCGAGCTTCAGGGTGAGGCGTTGATCCAGAGGGCGGCCCATCAGGCGACCGAGGTCCTGGACGCAGAACCAAGCCTGGTTGGCGTGCATGAAGGTGTGAAGAAAGCGGTTGTGGCGGGTGAAGACGGTAGGGGTGAAATGAGGATGGATTTTGGACGGATTTAGCGTGTGCTCAAGCATTTTCGACTCCATGTTGAAAAGGAGCCGCCACTGATCCTTCGACAGATTTGGGTGGCGGACCGTGCGGCGTTCGAAGTCGGGACATTCTCGATCAACATGAAGCCAAGAGGCCCGCGCCACACGGCCCACCATAAAGCGAAACTGAAAGGCAAAAAATTGCCCCAGTTCATATGGGGGCGCGGATGCGCCATGTTGATAGTGTTCCGGCTTCGACCCCGGGTCGCTGATTTGGCAGCGACGAGGTAAAGCCTATCTCTCAGGCGCTCGCGGCGCCAAGTCTACTCTGGCGACGCATGCCGTAGGAATGGGGCTTTTAACTTGAAGGCTCGGGCTGTAGGAATTTCCTGTTTTTACTTGAAATGCACTGATGCAGCATCCCAGCCCAGGTTTTTCCTATAGTTTTTTCGTTTTCAGGAACGAACTGCAGGTTTGCTACATGTTGATCGAATTCTCTGTTTCCAACTATCGCTCCTTCCGTGACAAACAAACCCTGTCCATGGCTGCGACGCCGCGCTTGAGCAAAAAGCGCAACCTGTTCGCGCCGCCGGTAAATGGAGAAAAACTGCCGGATTTGTTGAAGGTGGCGGCGATCTACGGGCCGAATGCGTCTGGTAAATCTTCGCTCATTCGGGCGATGGGAATCATCGGACAGTTGCTCACAGCATTACCGTCCTCAAATGATGAACCGCTACCGGTTTCGCCCTTTCGTTTTGACCCGAAACTCCAACATGAACCCAGTTGTTTTGAGTACAACTTCATTCAACGCGGGCTCCGATATCGGTTTGTTCTGCGCCTGACTGCTCTGCGGATTATCGAGGAACAACTGGTTTCATACCCCAAAGGCAAGGAAGTGCTGCTGTATCAGCGTCGTTTTGCGGAGGAGGGTGAGCAGTATATTTTTGGAGCACACCTTGAGGGTGGTAAAGAAGTCCACAATGCGTGGCGGCGACTGACGAGCCCCAAAACATTGT
This sequence comes from Pseudomonas sp. S2_F03, assembly GCF_054668335.1. Classification (NCBI taxonomy): domain Bacteria; kingdom Pseudomonadati; phylum Pseudomonadota; class Gammaproteobacteria; order Pseudomonadales; family Pseudomonadaceae; genus Pseudomonas; species Pseudomonas sp. S2_F03. The sequence goes on from NZ_CP162759.1 coordinate 4,189,416, forward strand.
TTATTTCGCAGGCGATAGCGAACAGTAGCGAAGAGCTGACCCAGTTGCGGGGTCCGTTTTTGGCTGGTTTCAAACCGGTCTACTCGTGATCGAGCAGAACAACTTCATGGGGCTGTCAGCCGCGTCCATCAGATTTCTGAAGATTGCTTCGGATCACACCGGCAATTTGCGAGATTTTCTAAAGGATGTGGATATCCCTGTGTCAGCTATCCACCTCAACACCGAAGACGCGGAATCTGTTCAACCTGCAAAAAACTCACGCTGAAAGAGTTCTTTGCGGCCGCCCAAAAAGACAAAGTTACCCTGACGCATACGAGCCTTCTTGGAAAAGCCGAATTCGATTTTTCAGAGGAGTCGGGGGTACAAAAAACCTGATCGGATTCTGGCTGCCCTGGTTCATGATCAATCACGCCGATGGGAGCGGGATTCTTTCTGTCGATGAGTTGGACAGCAGCCTTCACCCTTCAATCGTTGATGACCTGATTGAGAAACACTTGGACAGTGGGCTGGATACTCAACTGATCTTTACCACCCATGACACTCATCTAATGAACGCCAAAACACTTCGGCGCGATCAGTTCTGGATCACCGAGCGCGATGCCAACGGTGCAACCTGTCTTTATTCGGTTCACTGATTTCTGAAGGACGAGAAGGAAGGACGTCGAGAAGCGCTACTTTGAAGGCCGTTATCGCGGATTACCGTTGATAAGGCAGGGCTGATCATGGCACGCCCTATACGGCTGTTTGATCGAAAGGCATCCCGGTTCAAGCCTCAACCCAAAGTGCTGATTCTCTGTGAAGACAGCAAGTCCAGGAAAACGATACCTGGAAGAGGCCGCATTTCATTTTCGCGCCAATGCTCAAGTGGACATTGCCCACTGCGGCATCACACACCAAGTGGCATTGTAAAAACAGCCATCGCCCGTCAGAAAGGATTCGATAAGGTGTTTTGTGCCTTGGATCGCGATACGCATTTGTGTTTTGAGCGAGCAATTAATCTGGCTAGAGCCGCATCCGAAAATCAAGGTCATCGCTTCATACCCCTGTTTTGAGTTTTGGCTTCTTCTGCATTTTGGGTTCAATCGAAAGCCTTTTCGTGCGGTCGGGAAGTGCTCTCCAGGCGACTTGGTAGCCAAGAGCCTCAGAGAAAAGCCCAACATGGATAAGTATGCGAAGGGCGAAGACATCAACTATTTCGCCAAACTCTTGGGAGGCCATTTCAAAGGGCAAGAGCTTTAGCGCCAAAGATTATCGAGGATGTCGCCATTAGCGGCGAAGCCAACCTGAGTACCGAAATCCATCTATTGATGGACGAGTTTGAAAGTCTCTCCAAACCTCAACCGATTTAACACCACCAACCAGCCCGCATCGCTGCGGGCTGAGAAAGTCATCTTTACCGACTAACCTTCCACGCATCCCCGCAGGCGCAGTCCCGTGGTCATACGGCTTGGCAATCCTCATGCACCAACAACCCCAGGCCAATCACGATGGCCGTGCCCAGCACCACGGCGTAGTTGATGTACCACGCCGCATCCGGCGTACGTGGCCAGGCCATGTTGATGATTGCGCCAATGCCATACGCCAGCGCGCCGATGTTCACGATCCAGCCCCACGCACCGAGGGTGAATTTGCCGCTTGGTTTCCAGCTCTTCATACGGGCGTAGAGAGCCCCGAGCACGATCATCTGGAACGCCAGGTAGATGCCGATGGCGGAAGCGAAGCTGACGATGGTGGCCACCGCATCCTGCAGGAAGAAGCCCAGCACGACGATCAGCGCCGGCAGGACGCCGGACACTGAACAGCGCTGCAACCGGAACCTGGGTCGTAGGAGAAATCTTCTTCAGCAGTCAGCTGCCGATGACCATTTCATCCCGAGCGTAGGAATACAGCAGACGACTCGCCGCCGCTTGCAGGCTGATGACACAGGAGATGAAGGAAATCATCACCACGCCCATCACCACTTTCGAACCGACCGGGCCGAAGGCGTTGTTGAGGATGGTGGTGACCGGGTCCTTGTCGGTGCCATTGATCACGGCTTGCATGTCTGGCACGGCGAGGATCAGCGCCAGGCAGGCGAACATCGCCGCGATGCCACCGATGTAGGATGGTCATGCGCATGGCCACCGGGATTTTCTTGCTCGGGTTCGGGGTTTCTTCGGCCACATCGCCGCAGGCCTCGAAGCCGTAGTACAGGAACATCCCCGCCAGCGAAGCGGTCAGGAAGGCTGGCAGGTACAGGAGCCGTCAACATCTGATGTCGAAGGTGTTGAACAACACGCTGAGCGGTTGATGACGCTCGAAGACCAGCAGGTAAATGCCGACGATCACCGCGCCCACCAATTCGCACAGGAAGCCGAACATGGCGATGCGCGCCAGCACCTTGGTGCCGCTGAGGTTGACCAACGTGGCAAACAGCGTCAGCAACAGCGCGATGATGATGTTGGTGTTGTTGCTCGGTTCAAAACCCATCATGGCCGCCAGGTACGGACCGGCACCCACGGCAACCGCGGCGATGGTCACGCACAGGGCGATGGAGTAGATCCAGCCGACCATCCACGCCCAGCGCTTGCCCACTAAACGACGGGCCCACGGGTAGACGCCACCGGAAATCGGGAATTGCGAAACCACTTCACCGAAGATCAGGCACACCAGCAACTGGCCGCATCCGACCAGCAAATAGGCCCAGAACATCGGTGGTCCGCCAGCTGGCGAGGCACAGGCCGAAGAGGGTATAAACCCCTACGACGGGCGAGAGGTACGTGAAGCCCAGGGCGAAGTTTTCCCACAGGCTCATGCTGCGATTGAAGTTCGACGTGTAACCCAGTTTGCGTAACTGCTCGGCGTCGCTGTCAGCGACGGGGACAGCGAGTTCGGGTGTTGTATCCATGGTGTTAGCTCCGGAAAATCGGCAGATTTCGGATGTCCGAAACCGTGGCGGGGCCATGACGGCACTGCCCGGATCGGTGGTTATTGTTTGACTTCTTTGGGGTGGAACCTGGGTGGTGCGTACTGCCGGTTTCTGCCTTGAAACCGAGGTGACGCCTTCGCGAGCAAGCCCGCTCCCACGGGGAATGCGGTCAAATGTGGGAGCGGGCTTGCTCGCGGAAGCTTGTAGTGCTTGAACATCACATGCCGGACGACGGTGTAGTCCTCCAGCCCGTACATCGACATGTCTTTGCCATAACCGGACAGTTTCTGACCGCCGTGGGGCATTTCGCTGACCAGCATGAAGTGCGTATTCACCCAGGTGCAGCCGTACCTGCAGGCGGGCAGACAGGCGATGCGCGCGACCGACATCCGCCGTCCAGACCGACGACGCCAGGCCGTAGTCCGAATCATTGGCCCAGCCCAGCACGGGGCTTCATCGCTGAACTTTGTGACCGGCACCACAGGTCCGAACACTTCGCGGCGAACAATTTCGTCATCCTGCTGGGCGTCGGCCAGTACGGTCGGCTCGAAGAAGAAGCCATTGCCGTCCACCGACTTGCCGCCGGTGATCAAACGGATGTGCGGTTGTGCGAATGGCGCGCTCGACAAACCCGGCCACGCGGTCGCGATGTTGGGCGGTGATCAGCGGCCCCAGTTCGGTCGACGGATCATCCTGCAAGCCGTACTTGATGCTGCTGACCGCCTCGCCGAGCTTCTCGACGAATTTTTCGTAGATGCCTGCCTGCGCATAGATGCGGCATGCCGCCGTGCAGTCCTGACCGGCGTTGTAGAAACCAAAGGTGCGGATGCCTTCCACGGCGGCGTCGATGTCGGCGTCGTCAAAGATGATCACCGGGGCTTTGCCGCCCAGTTCCATGTGCATGCGTTTAACCGTATCGGCGGTGCTGGAAATGATGTTCGAGCCGGTGGCGATCGAACCGGTCAGCGACACCAGTGCGCACTTTGGGGTGCGTGACCAACGGGCTGCCCACGGTAGGACCACGGCCAAACACCAGGTTGAGCACGCCGGCCGGGAAAATTTCCGACGCCAGTTCGGCCAGGCGCAGGGCGGTCAGCGGGGTTTGTTCCGACGGCTTGAGCACCACGGTATTACCGGCGGCCAGGGCCGGGGCGATTTTCCAGGCGTACCATCATCAGCGGGTAGTTCCACGGCGCGATGGAGGCGATCACGCCCACCGGATCGCGGCGGATCATCGAGGTATGGCCCGGCAGGTATTCACCGCCCGCCGAACCGCTTCATGCAACGGCTGGCGCCGGCGAAGAAGCGGAACACGTCGGCAATCGCCGGGATCTCGTCGTTCAACGCGGCGCCTGTGACGGTTCGCCGCAGTTGTCCGATTCCAGTTTCGGCCAGTTCTTCGCCATAGGGCTTCGATGGCGTCGGCGAGTTTGAGCAGCAGCAGCGAGCGTTCTTTGGGCGGGGTTTGCGACCAGCTGTCGAACGCGGCATCCGCCGCACGCACGGCGGCATCGACCTGGGCCTCGCTGGCTTCGTTGATTTCGACCAGTACGCGACCCAGGGCCGGGTTGAACACGGATTGGGCGGGGCCTTCGCCGTCGATCAGTTGGCCGTTGATCAAGAGTTTGGTTTGCATGGCATTGTCCTCATCGCAACTGTTGTTTTCTTCTGTGGGAACCGGCTCAAATGTGGGAGCCGGTTCCTACCGGGAGTAAGGGTTTTCAGTTATTTCCCGCCGCTACCGGCCACACTCTCACCGCCCCGGGTCAGGTAATAGGCGCCGAGGATCGGCAGCATGGTCACGATCATCACCAGCATCGCGACGACGTTGGTCACCGGCACGTCCCGTGGGCGGCTGAGCTGGTTGAGCAGCCACAGCGGCAAGGTGCGTTTCATGGCCGGCGGTGAAGGTGGTGACGATGATTTCGTCGAACGACAAGGCAAAGGCGAGCATGCCGCCGGCCAGCAACGCCGAGCCGAGGTTCGGCAGGACGATGTAGCGGAAGGTCTGCCAGCCATCGGCGCCGAGGTCCATGGACGCTTCGATCAGGCTGTGTGAAGTACGGCGTAAAGCGGGCGATGACGTTGTTGTAGACGATCACCACGCAGAAGGTCGCGTGGCCGACGATGATGGTGAACATCCCCGGCTCGATCCCCAAGGTCTTGAAGGTCGCCAGCAAGGCGATCCCGGTGATGATCCCCGGCAACGCAATCGGCAGGATCAGCATCAGCGAAATGCCTTGCTTGCCAAAAGTCGCGCCGGTACAACGCCGCTGAAGCCAGCGTGCCGAGGACCATGGCGATCAGCGTGGCGATCGAAGCGATCCTGCAACGACAACTTGATCGCTTCCAGCACGTCGGGGCGCGAGAACGCCACGCCTATCCACTTCAGGGTGAAACCCTTGGGCGGAAAGCTGAAAGCCGCGTCTTCGGTATTGAAGGCGTACATGAAGATGATCAGGATCGGGAAGTGCAAAAACACCAATCCGCCCCAGGCTGCGATTTTCAGGCCCCAAGAGGCTTTGTCAGAGTGCATCGAAGGCCCCCAGTCGTTCGACGATGGACAGGTAAATGGCGATCAGCACAATTGGCACCAGCGTGAAGGCCGCGGCCATCGGCATGTTGCCGATCGCGCCTTGCTGGGCGTACACCATGCTGCCGACGAAGTAGCCCGGCGAGGCCGACCAGTTGCGGCACGATGAAGTCGCCCAGGGTCAGCGAGAATCGATGAAGATCGAGACCGGCGGCGATGCCGGGAATCGACAGCGGCAGAATCACTTGGCATGAAGGTCTGGCGTGGCTGGCGCCAAGGTCGGCCGAGGCTTGCAGCAAGGACGGCGGCAGACGTTCCAGCGATGCCTGGATCGGCAGAATCATGAACGGCAGCCAGATGTAGACGAACACCATGAAGCGCCCCAGGTGCGAGGTCGACAAGGTGCTGCCGCCCACGGCCGGAATGCCCAGCACAAACTGCAACACCGGCTCCAGCCCCATGTGTTGAACGAACCACTGCGCGACGCCGCCCTTGGCCAGTAGCAAGGTCCAGGCATACGCCTTGACGATGTAACTGGCCCACATCAGCATCATCACCGCGATGTAGAAAAACGCCTTGGTCTTGCCGGTGGTGTAGCGCGCCATGTAGTAGGCAATCGGGAACGCGACGATGGCGCTGGCAATCGACACGACGACAGCCATGCTCAAGGTGCGCAGGATGATGTCGAAGTTCGACGGCTGAAACAGCGCTGCGAAGTTCGCCAGGGTCAGGTCGGGTGTGACCGCCATGGTGAAGTCATCGAAGGTGTAGAAGCCTTGCCACAGCAGCACCAGCAACGAGCCGAGATAGATCGCGCCGAACCACAGCAGTGGCGGCACCAGCAGCAATGACAGGTAAAATTCGGCCGGCGATACAGCAGGTTGGAAAACCTGCGCAACGGCGAGCCGCCGGCCGGGGTTTGAGGGATAACCACGCTGGTCATCTCACACCCCGCCGGCAACGGTGTCGATGCAACGGGATCATGGCTTCCCGTGCCCAGCGTGCGCTGATGCGTTGCCCGGTCTGGTGCTGGGCGCTGACGTCCAGCCATTGATTGTTGGCCTGGCTGATGTTCAGGGTCTGGCCGTTTTCCAGCTTCAGTTCGTAGCGAGTAGCGCTGCCCTGGTACTGGATGTCGTGCAGCAATCCGCTGACTTCGATTTCGTGGCCGGCCAGCGGGCCTTCGGCGAAACGCACGTGTTCGGGACGAATCGAGAACGGCTGTGGATTGCCGCTCAACTGCTTGGCCAGATCGCCGCGAATCACGTTGGAGGTGCCGACGAATTCGGCGACGAAGGTCGTTGCCGGTTTCATGTAGAGGTTGCGCGGGGTGTCGACCTGTTCGATGCGGCCCTTGTTGAACACGGCCACGCGGTCGGACATCGACAGCGCTTCGGTCTGGTCATGGGTGACGAAAATGAACGTGATGCCGAGCTGGCGTTGCAGTTTCTTCAGCTCGCTCTGCATTTGCTCGCGCAGCTTCAAGTCGAGGGCGCCCAAGGGTTCGTCGAGCAGCAGCACACGCGGGCGATTGACCAGTGCGCGGGCCAGGGCCACACGCTGACGTTGACCGCCGGACAGTTGCACCGGTTTGCGCTCGCCGTAGCCACCGAGGGCGACCATGTCGAGGGCTTCTTCGGCGCGTTTCTGGCGCTCGGCCTTGCCGACGCCTTTGACTTTCAAACCATAGGCGACGTTGTCGCGCACATTCATGTGCGGAAACAGGGCGTAATCCTGAAACACCGTGTTGACGTCACGCTCATACGGCGGCAACCCGGCGGCCTCTTCGCCGTGAATCCGGATAGAGCCTGCGCTCGGTTGTTCGAAACCGGCGATCAGGCGCAAACAGGTGGTTTTGCCCGAGCCGGAAGGGCCCAGCATGGAGAAAAACTCGCCGTCCTGGATGTCGATGGAAACCCGGTCTACGGCTTTCACTTCGCCGAACAGACGGGAAACGTTGGTGAACTGGACTGCAAGCGTCATGGTGCGGTGCTCCAAAAAGGCGAGGGCCGTCGCAGCGGCCCTGCCAGGACTTCTGAAAAAGCTGAAACTTAATGAACAGCGTCGTAGCAGCTGTCGAGGTACGAGGCTGCGTTGGGCTGCGCAGCGGCCCCGAGGGCGGTCCTGCGGACACAGCAACGCAGCCTCGTGCCTCGGCAGCTGCTACGGGGGGCTTATCGGCCGCCCATGATCGCGATGTAGTCCTGGGTCCAGCGGCTGTATGGCACGAACTTGCCGCCTTCAGCCTGCGGGGTTTTCCAGAAGGCGATCTTTTCGAACTGGTCGAAACCGTTGGTTTTGCAGCCCTCGGCGCCCAGCAGTTCGCTGCCGGTGCACGCCGCCGGCACCGCTGGCAAGGAGCCGAACCAGGCCGCCACATCACCCTGGACTTTCGGTTGCAGCGACCAGTCCATCCACTTGTAAGCGCAGTTCGGGTGCTTGGCCTCGGCGTGCAACATGGTGGTGTCGGCCCAACCGGTGGCGCCTTCTTTCGGGATGGTCGAAGCGATCGGCTGCTTCTCGTTCATCAGGCCGTTGACCTGATACGGCCAGGCACTGGACGCGACCACGCCTTCGTTCTTGAAGTCACTCATCTGCACGGTGGTGTCGTGCCAGTAGCGGTGGATCAACGGCTGCTGGGCGCGCAACAGATCCAGCACGGCTTTGTACTGTGCTTCGGTCAGTTCGTAAGGGCTCTGGATGCCCAGCTCCGGTTTGGTGGCCTTGAGGTACAGCGCCGCATCGGCGATGTAGATCGGGCCGTCATAAGCCTGCACGCGACCCTTGTTTGGCTTGCCGTCCGGCAGGTTTTCCGCATTGAACACCACGCCCCAGCTGGTCGGCGCGGTCTTGAACACATTGGTGTTGTACATCAACACGTTCGGGCCCCACTGGTACGGGGTGCCATAGGTTTGTTTATTGACGACGTACCAGCCCCGTCTTTGAGGCGAGGGTCAATGTTCTTCCAGTTCGGGATCAACGCCGTGTTGATCGGCTGCACACGCTTGCCGCCAATCAACCGCAACGAGGCATCGCCCGACGCGGTCACCAGGTCGTAACCGCCCTTGGCCATCAAGCTGACCATTTCATCGGAAGTGGCCGCAGTCTTCACGTTCACTTTGCAGCCGGTTTCCTTCTCGAAACCGGTGACCCAGTCGTAGGCCTTGTCGCTTTCGCCACGTTCGATGTAGCCGGGCCAGGCCACGATATCCAGCTGACCTTCGCCGGCGCCGACCGCTTTCAGCGGTTCAGCGGCCTGGAGGCTGGCGCTGGCCAGCAGCGCTGTAGTGATTGCACTGAGCAGTGCGGTCTTGTGCACGAACATGGGAATTCCCTCTTCTTTAATTATGGTCGGGGCAGTTGTGAACGTGGTGAAGCATGCCGTTAGCGGCTTGTTATTAGCGTAGTCAGAGATGTTGGCCGTGGCGCGCCATGATGTGCCGCACCACGCTGTAGTCCTGGAGCGAATCGCTGGATAGGTCTTTGCCGTAGCCCGAACGCTTCAGGCCACCATGGGGCATTTCGCTGACCAGCATGAAATGGCTGTTGATCCAGGTGCAGCCGTACTGCAAGCGCGCTGCGACCTGCATCGCCTTGTCCAGGTTTTGGGTCCAGACCGAGGAGGCGAGGCCGTATTCGGAGTCGTTGGCCCAGTCCACGGCTTGTTCGAGCCCGTCAAAACGGGTCACGGTGACCACCGGCCCGAACACTTCGCGCTGGACGATCTCATCGCTCTGCTTGCAGCCGGCCAGCAGCGTCGGCTGGTAATAGAAGCCGGCACCGGAATGCACCGCCGCACCGGTCACCCGCTCGATGTGCGGTTGGCCGAGGGCGCGTTCAACAAAACTGGCCACGCGGTCGCGCTGGCGGGTGCTGATCAGCGGGCCGATTTCGTTATCGGCATCGCGCTTGCCGGCGAAACGCAGGCTGCTGACCGCCGCGCCGAGCTCAGCCACCAAACGATCATGAATCCCCGCCTGTGCGTAAATCCGGCACGCGGCGGTGCAATCCTGACCGGCGTTGTAATAACCGTAAGTGCGCACACCCTCGACCACCGCTTGAATGTCCGCATCGTTACAGACGATCACCGGCGCTTTGCCGCCGAGTTCGAGGTGCGTGCGCTTCAAGGTTTTCGCCGCGGCTTGCAGGATTTTTTGCCCGGTGACGATATCGCCGGTCAACGACACCATGCGAATTTTCGGGTGGCTGACCAAGTGGCTGCCGACCCCTTCACCGCCGCCGCAGACAATATTGATCACACCACGCGGCAGGATCTCGGCCAGGGCTGGGGCCAGGGCGAGGATGGACAACGGCGTGTGTTCGGACGGCTTGAACACCAGCGTGTTGCCGGCGGCGAGGGCCGGGGCGATTTTCCACGCGGCCATCATGATCGGGTAATTCCACGGCGCGATAGAGGCGACGACCCCTATAGGATCGCGGCGCACCATGCTGGTATACCCCGGCAGATATTCACCGCTGAGCTGGCCGGTCTGGCAGCGCACGGCGCCGGCAAAGAAACGGAACACATCGACCGTCGCGCTCAAGTCATCCTGACGGGCCAGGTGCAATGGCTTGCCGCAGTTCAGGGATTCGAGACGGGCGAGGAGGTCGGCTTGTTTTTCGATCGCGTTGGCGATGTCCAGCAACAGGTTCGAACGTTGCTGTGGCGTGGTCCGCGACCAACTGGCAAACGCGTGATGGGCGGCGAGAATCGCGGCTTCCACTTGCTCGGTGCTGGCTTCGGCGATGTGCGTCAGCACTTCCACGGTGGCGGGGTTGAGGATGGGTTCGACAAAACCCTGACCCGCGACCAATTCGCCATCGATCAACAACGCGGTGAACAACGGGGTCTGCGCGCCAGCCATCTTTCGGGTTCTCTTTTCTTGTGTGGCCATGCTGCTCCCTGTGACTGGGGCCGGCCGTCTTATATAGATGCAACAAGACTAGTGCGCGGACCCGAGGTCGACAAATACTAAATACTGAAGGTGGCGTTCGATTAAATAGATGGCTTGCGCCCGCCGTGGGGCTGCTCGCGCGCAACCGTCAGGAACGGGTCCACCAGCGCTGGCCGCGCCGTGCCGCGACGCCAGGCCAGGCCGACGTCGAGGGTCTGACTCAGGTCGGCAATCGGGCGCGCTTCGATGATGTCGCCCTCCAGCGACCACGGGCGATAGGTCATGTCGGGCTGGATCGATACGCCCAAACCGGCCGCCACCAGGCTTCGCACGGCTTCCGTCGACGCGGTTCTCAGGGTGATGCGTGGTTGCAGCGACGCGGCGGACCACATGCGCTGGGCATTACGGTCCATTTCATCGACGTTCAGTTGAATCAGCGGCTCTCGCGCCACATCGGCGAGGTTGATGCTGTCGTGTTCCAGTAGCGGATGCTGCGCCGGCAGCCACAAGCGATGGGGCGAATGGGTCAGGACTTCGGTTTGCAGGGCGTGGCGGTCTTCGAGGTTGGAGAGGATCAACACGCCGACGTCGATCTCGCCACTGACCAGCAAATGCTCGATGTAGGGGCGTTCGTCTTCCATTACGCGGATTTCGACGTTGGGGTAGGCGCGTTGGAATCTTGTCAGCAAGTCCGCCAGGTAATAGCCGGCCACCAGGCTGGTCACCCCGACGATCAACTGCCCGGCCACCTGATCGGTGCTCTGTTGCAGGCTGCGCTTGGCGTTGTCCACCGTGGCCAGGATCAAGTGCGCCTGACGCAGGAATTGATGGCCCTGATGAGTCAGGCTCATCCCCTTGGCATGCCGGTTAAACAGGCCTACGCCTATCTCCTCTTCCAGTTGCTGGATCGCCAGGGTCAATGTCGATTGGGAAATGAACGCGGTTTGTGCGGCGGCGGAGATCGAGCCGGTCTCGGCCACGGCGATGAAGTGACGAATCTGACGCAGGGTCATCATGGGACAGTACCCGGTGGGCGGTTTTTATAGATTTGCTCGAGTGTATATCTTTTTAATCGATGGCTCGTTTTATCCTGGCAACATTCAGAAGCACTCTCGCCAGCAGACGCGGGGCACTTTCGAATTAGGCTCGGGGCCTTAAGTGTCCGGTTAACCCCTTTCCTGGAGGCAGCAAAATGAATACCCGTGGATTGCTCGATCAACTGCTCAAGTCCGGTCAGGACCTGCTGCAGAACAAGGCCGGCGGCAATCAGAACAAGGCGTCCAGCGGTGGCCTCGGCGGTTTGCTCTCGGGCGCGAGCGGCGGTGCGATAGCTGCGGGCGCCATGGGGTTGTTGCTCGGCAGCAAAAAGGCTCGTAGCGTCGGCGGCAAAGTCGCCGTCTACGGCGGCCTCGCCGCGTTGGGCGTGATTGCCTACAAGGCCTTTGGCAACTGGCAGGCCCAGCAAGGCACGGCGCCGAACACTGAACCGCAAACCCTCGATCGCTTGCCCCCGGCGCAAGTCGAATTGCACAGCCAGGCGATTCTCAAGGCGTTGGTGGCTGCAGCGAAAGCGGACGGCCACATTGATGAACGCGAGCGTGCGCTGATTGAAAGTGAGTTCAGCAAGCTCGACAACGATCAGGCGTTGCAGCACTGGCTGCATGCCGAACTCAACAAACCGCTGGACCCGACGGACGTTGCCCGGGCTGCCAGCACGCCGGAAATGGCCGCCGAGATGTACATCGCCAGCGTGATGCTGGTGGATGAGCAGAACTTCATGGAGAAGTCCTACCTCGATGAGCTGGCGCGGCAGTTGAAGCTGGAGCCGGGGTTGAAGGCAGAGCTGGAGAAGCAGGTGCGACAGGTTTCCCTGTAAGTCCTGGATTGAGAACCGCCGCACACCGTCTTATAAATGAAACAACGCCCTCGGCTATACTCCCCAGCATTTGAACCGCCCCGAGGACTGACTGTGAAAAACTGGACGTTGCGCCAACGCATCTTGGCGAGCTTTGCGGTAATCATCGCCATCATGCTGTTGATGGTCGTCGTCTCGTATTCACGGCTGTTGAAGATCGAAGCCAGTGAAGAAAGCGTTCGCGATGATGCGCTGCCGGGGGTGTATTTCAGCTCGATGATTCGCAGTGCCTGGGTCGACAGTTTTATCCAGACCCAGGAGATGCTCGGCCTCAAGGAAGGGCAGGGCGTCAGTGTCGAAGACGCCGCCGATTTCAAGGTGTTCGAGGCGCGACTGCTGGAGCAGATGAATAACTATCGACGCACGGTGACCACGGAGGAAGACAAGGTCGAAATCGCCGCGTTCGAAAAGCTGCATGAGGAGTACCAGAAGATCCTGGCGAAAGTCCTCGACCTGCATAAGAACAATCAGGAAGCCGACGCCATCAAACTGTTCAATGAACAGCTGACCCCGGCGTGGACGGCGGGCCGGATGAAACTCAACGACATCATCCGCGAAAACAAAGCAGTGGCCGACCAGGACATGGCGAACATCGATGACGCCGTGGTCACCGCGAAGGTCATCATGGGCATTTCCCTGCTGATTGCGGTGCTGGCCGCCGGCCTGTGCGGTTTGCTGCTGATGCGCGCGATCATGGCGCCAATGAACCGGATCGTGGACATCCTCGAAATTATGCGCACCGGCGACCTTAGTGGCCGTTTGAACCTGGAGCGCAAAGACGAATTCGGCGCCGTGGAAACCGGCTTCAACGACATGATGACCGAGCTGACGTCGCTGGTGTCTCAGGCCCAGCGTTCGTCGGTGCAAGTGACCACGTCGGTGACCGAGATCGCCGCCACGTCCAAGCAGCAGCAAGCCACCGCCACGGAAACCGCCGCCACCACCACGGAAATCGGCGCGACCTCCCGAGAAATCGCCGCGACGTCCCGGGACCTGGTGCGCACCATGACTGAAGTCTCCACTGCTGCCGATCAGGCTTCGGTGCTGGCCGGTTCCGGGCAGCAAGGCCTGGCGCGCATGGAAGACACCATGCACTCGGTGATGGGCGCGGCCGATCTGGTCAACGCCAAACTGGCGATCCTCAATGAGAAGGCCGGCAACATCAACCAGGTGGTGGTGACCATCGTCAAAGTCGCCGACCAGACCAACTTGCTGTCGCTCAACGCTGCAATCGAAGCCGAGAAGGCCGGTGAATACGGTCGCGGGTTCGCCGTGGTCGCCACCGAAGTGCGGCGCCTGGCGGATCAGACGGCCGTCGCCACCTACGACATCGAACAGATGGTGCGTGAGATCCAGTCGGCGGTGTCGGCGGGTGTCATGGGCATGGACAAGTTCTCGGAGGAAGTGCGCCGGGGCATGTCCGAAGTGCAGCAGGTCGGCGAGCAGTTGTCGCAGATCATCCATCAGGTGCAGGCGCTGGCGCCGCGGGTGTTGATGGTCAATGAAGGCATGCAGGCGCAGGCCACCGGCGCCGAACAGATCAACCATGCGCTGGTGCAGTTGGGTGATGCCAGCAGCCAGACCGTCGAGTCGTTGCGCCAGGCCAGTTTCGCCATCGACGAACTGAGCCAGGTGGCCGTCGGGCTGCGCAGCGGCGTTTCGCGATTCAAAGTCTGATGAGCGAACTCGCGGGCAAACGCGGCGCCGTGGTGCCGGCGAAGCAATCGTTGTTCCTGGTGTTTCGCATCGCCAGCGAGCGTTTTGCCTTGCAGGCCATCGAAGTGGCGGAAGTGTTGCCACGCCTGCCTTTGAAGCCGATTCCACGGGCGCCTGATTGGGTCGCCGGGGTCTTTGCTTATCGCGGCGCCGTCGTACCGGTGATCGACCTTTGTGCGCTGACGTTCGGTCAACCGGCGCAGGCCCGTACCAGTACGCGGCTGGTGCTGGTGCACTATCGGCCGGATGACACGACACCCTCGATGTTGCTGGGTCTGATCCTTGAGCAGGCCACCGATACCTTGCGTTGTGACGCTGCGGACTTCAAACCCTATGGTTTGGACAACCGCCAGGCGCCGTACCTGGGGCCGGTTCGGGAGGATGCGCAGGGACTGCTGCAATGGGTACGGGTCGTCGATTTGCTCGATGATCAGGTTCGCGCGCTGCTGTTTCCTTCGCCACCGCTGGACCTGGCATCGCTTGAGGAGCGGTCATGAGCAGCGATCAGCGTTTTTTCGATTTCCTCAAGGAACGTATCGGCCTCGACGTGACGTCGGTGGGCCCGGCGATCATCGAGCGCGCGGTGCGCCAGCGCAGCACGGCGTCCAATGCGCTGACGGCCGATGAGTATTGGCACACACTGCAAGGCTCGCAGGATGAGCAGCAGGCATTGATCGAAGCGGTGATCGTGCCGGAGACCTGGTTTTTCCGTTATCCGGAATCCTTCGCGACCCTGGCGAAACTGGCGGTAAAACGGCTGGCCGAAATCAACAACATGCGTGCGCTGCGAATTCTCAGCCTGCCGTGTTCCACGGGTGAGGAGCCGTATTCCATCGCCATGACCCTGCTTGATGCCGGGCTTGAACCGCATCAGTTCAAGGTAGAAGGCATGGACGTCAGCCCACTGTCGGTGGAAAAGGCCAGGCGTGCGGTCTACGGGAAAAACTCGTTTCGCGGTCACGATATCGCGTTTCGCGACCGCCATTTCAGTGCCGAAGACGACAGTTATCGCCTCAGCGAGCGCGTGCTTGAGCAGGTGCGTTTGCAGGTCGGCAACCTGCTTGATCCGGCCTTGCTCGCTAACGCGCAACCCTATGATTTTGTGTTCTGCCGCAACTTGCTGATCTATTTCGATCAGCCAACCCAGCAGCAGGTTTTTGAAGTACTCAAGCACCTGACGCATGTCGACGGCGTGCTGTTTATCGGCCCGGCCGAAGGTGGTTTGTTGGGGCGTTTTGGCATGCGCTCGATTGGCATTGCGCAGTCGTTTGCGTTCAGCCGCCAGAGTGCGCCACAGCCTGAGCCGTTTCCCGTGTTCGTGCCGGCGCCGCTGCCGGTACGCCAACCCGTGCGCAGCGTGACACCGCCAACCGTGCGTAACCGCCCGTTCACCCCCCCTCACGTCGCCAATCGCGGCGAAAGCATCGGACGCGATTGCGTTGCTGGCGAACATCGCGGTGCTGGCCAACGAAGGCAAAAGTGTCGAAGCCCGCGCCGCGTGCGAAGGGTATTTGCGCAGCCACGAGCCGGTCGCCCAAGTGTTTTACTGGCTGGGGCTGCTCAGCGATGTCAGTGGAAACACCTTCGAAGCCCAAGGTTTTTATCGCAAGGCGTTGTACCTTGAACCGCAACATCCCGACGCGTTGATGCACCTGGCGGCCTTGCTGCAATCCCAGGGTGATGCGGCGGGTGCCAGACGATTGCAGGACCGCGCCGCCCGCAGCGAGCGCGCCGACAGTGAGCGTAAACGATGAGCGCCTCCGACACCTTGAACGTTACCCATGAAGACGCCCAGGCCATCGACGATTGCTGGAACCGCATCGGTATTCACGGTGACAAGTCCTGCCCGCTGCTGACCGAGCACATTCACTGCCGCAATTGCGCGGTGTACTCGGCCGCCGCTACGCGTTTGCTCGACCGCTACGCCTTGCAGCAGGACGACCGCGTGCAACATTCGGCAGCGGTTGAAACCGAGGTGAAAACCCGTTCGCTGCTGATGTTCCGACTCGGCGAGGAATGGCTGGGCCTGGCCACTCGCAGCCTGGTGGAAGTGGCGCCCCTGCAAGCCATTCATTCGTTGCCGCACCAGCGCTCCCGGGCGTTGCTCGGTGTGGCAAATGTGCGCGGAGCGTTGGTCGCCTGCCTGTCGTTGGTGGAATTGCTCGGGCTCGACGCCACCAACAACGTGGCCACCGGTGCGCGGGTCATGCCGCGCATGCTGATCATCGCCGCCCACGGTGGGCCGGTGGTGGTGCCGGTGGACGAGGTTGACGGGATTCATGCCATCGACGAACGAATTCTGGATGCCGCATCGCAATCGGGCACTCAGGCCAGCGGCAAATACACCCGAGGCGTGTTGCCGTTCAAAGGTCGCAGTTTGCGCTGGCTGGATGAAGAACAGTTGCTGTCCGCCGTGACCCGGAGCCTCACATGACCCCCGAGCAAATGCGCGACGCTTCGTTGCTCGAACTGTTCAGCCTGGAAGCCGAGGCCCAGACCCAGGTCCTGAACGCCGGGCTGTTGGCGTTGGAGCGCAACCCGACTCAGGCCGATCAGCTCGAATCGTGCATGCGCGCGGCGCACTCGCTAAGGGCGCGGCACGGATCGTCGGTGTCGATGCCGGGGTCAGTGTTGCGCATGTGATGGAAGACTGCCTGGTCAGCGCTCAGGAAGGGCAGTTGTACTTGCGGCCCGAGCACATCGATGCGTTGTTGCAAGGCACCGATCTGCTGATGCGCATCGCCACGCCGAACAACAACCTGACACCAGCGGATATCGAGGCCTATGTGGCGTTGATGGCCCATGTGCTCGACCCACTGGCGCCCGCCGAGCCGCTCAGAGTCGAGCGTCAGCCTGAACCGCCGCCCATTGAGTTGCCGGCTCCTGTCATTGAGCCGCCAGCCGCCCCGGTTGAAACCCCACGCAAGGCTAAACGCACCACCGAAAACGGTGAGCGCGTGCTGCGCGTCACGGCCGAGCGCTCGAACAGCCTGCTCGACCTGTCGAGTAAATCCCTGGTGGAAACCCAGCGGCTCAAGCCGCACCTGGCAACCATGCAGCGCCTCAAACGCATACAAAACAACGGTCTGCGGGCACTGGAAAACCTCAACGTGCATCTCAAGGAGCACGCCTTGAGCCTTGAAGCTCAGGAGGCGCTCGAGGATGCGCGGCGGTTGCTGGCGGAATCCCAGCAACTGTTGATCGAAAAAAACGCCGAGCTGGATGAGTTTGCCTGGCAGGCCAGTCAGCGGGCGCAGGTGCTGTACGACACCGCGCTGGCTTGTCGCATGCGCCCGTTTGCCGACGTGTTGAGCGGGCAGGTGCGCATGGTCCGCGATCTGGGCCGGGACCTGGGTAAACAGGTGCGGCTGGAGATCGAGGGCGAGAAAACCCAGGTCGACCGCGACGTCCTGGAAAAACTCGAAGCGCCACTGACGCACTTGTTGCGCAACGCCGTGGATCACGGCATCGAATCCCCGGAACAAAGGTTGCTGGCCGGCAAACCGGCGGAGGGGGTGATTCGTCTGCGTGCCTCCCATCAGGCCGGTCTGCTGGTGCTGGAGTTGAGCGATGACGGCAACGGCGTCGACCTGGAAAAGGTCCGCCGCACCGTCGTCGAGCGGCAGTTATCCCCAGCCGAAACCGCCGCGCAATTGAGCGAAGAAGAGCTGCTGACGTTTTTGTTCCTGCCGGGGTTCAGCCTGCGCGACAAGGTCACCGAAGTCTCCGGACGTGGTGTCGGGCTGGATGCGGTTCAACACATGGTCCGCCAATTGCGCGGAGCGGTGGTGCTGGAGCAAACGGCGGGCGCAGGCAGCCGCTTCCACCTCGAAGTGCCGCTGACGCTGTCGGTGGTCCGTAGCCTGGTGGTGGAAGTCGGTGACGAGGCTTATGCGTTTCCGCTGGCTCATATCGAACGCATGTGCGACCTGGAGTCGGCGGACATCGTGCAGGTCGAAGGGCGTCAGCATTTCTGGCATGAAGGTCGGCATGTCGGCCTGGTGGCGGCCAGTCAGCTGTTGCAGCGCCCGGTCAGCCAGAACAGTCAGCAGACGCTCAAAGTCGTGGTCATCCGCGAGCGCGATGCGATTTACGGCGTGGCGGTCGAGCGTTTTATCGGCGAGCGGACATTGGTCGTATTGCCGCTGGACGAACGTCTGGGCAAGGTGCAGGACATCTCCGCCGGGGCCTTGCTCGACGATGGTTCGGTGGTGCTGATCGTCGACGTCGAAGACATGCTGCGTTCGGTGGACAAACTGCTCAATACCGGGCGCCTGGAGCGCATTGCCCGCCACAGCAATCAAGCGGTCGAGGCGGCGCGTAAACGGATTCTGGTGGTTGATGACTCACTGACGGTTCGCGAGTTGCAACGCAAGCTGCTGCTCAATCGCGGCTACGATGTGGCCGTGGCGGTTGACGGTATGGATGGCTGGAACGCCCTGCGCTCGGAGGATTTCGATCTGCTGATCACCGACATTGATATGCCGCGCATGGATGGCATCGAACTGGTGTCGCTGCTGCGCCGGGACAATCGCCTGCAATCGCTGCCGGTGATGGTGGTGTCGTACAAGGATCGCGAGGAAGACCGTCGTCGTGGACTGGACGCCGGGGCCGACTATTATCTAGCCAAGGCCAGTTTTCATGACGATGCCCTGCTTGATGCAGTGGTTGAGCTCATCGGAGGAGCAAAGGCATGAAAATCGCAATCGTCAACGATATGCCCATGGCGGTAGAGGCTTTGCGCCGGGCCTTGGCGTTTGAGCCGGCGCACCAGGTGATTTGGGTGGCTGGCAATGGAGCGGAGGCGGTGCAGCTTTGCGCCGAAAATACGCCGGATCTGATTTTGATGGACCTGATCATGCCCGTCATGGACGGGGTGGAAGCGACCCGGCGGATCATGACAGAAACACCGTGCGCCATTGTCATCGTCACCGTTGACCGCCAGCAGAACGTGCATCGGGTGTTCGAGGCCATGGGCCACGGCGCGCTGGACGTGGTCGACACCCCGGCCCTCGGTGCCGGCAATGCCCAAGAGGCGGCGGCCCCATTGTTGCGCAAGATCATGAACATCGGCTGGCTGATTGGTGGCCGCAACGCTCAAGTCCCGAAGGCACCGAGCCCGCATCGCAGTTCCGCCTCGCGCCAGCGCCTGATCGCCATCGGCTCATCCGCCGGCGGGCCGGCAGCGCTGGAAATTCTGCTCAAGGGTTTGCCGCGAGATTTTTCGGCAGCGATCGTGCTGGTCCAGCATGTGGATCAGGTCTTCGCTTCCGGCATGGCCGAATGGCTCGGCAGCGCCAGTGGCTTGAACGTGCGCCTGGCAGTAGAAGGTGAGGCACCCCAGGCTGGCACGGTGTTGCTGGCCGGTACCAACCACCATATTCGCTTGCTGAAAAACGGCACGCTGGCCTACACCGCTGAACCGGTCAACGAAATCTACCGTCCTTCAATTGATGTGTTTTTCGAAAGCGTTGCCAATTACTGGAACGGTGACGCCGTGGGGGTTTTGTTGACCGGCATGGGGCGCGATGGCGCGCAGGGGCTTAAACTCATGCGCCAACAGGGTTACCTGACCATCGCTCAGGACCAGAGCAGCAGTGCGGTGTTTGGAATGCCCAAGGCGGCCGCCGCCATCGACGCAGCTGTGGAAGTCCGCCCACTGAACAAGATCGCACCACGATTGCTGGAGATCTTTCCGAAATGACCACCATTAGCAGTAATCCTGGCAAAGGCAGTATTCAGGTGACCGCACATGAATGAATTACAGCTCGACGACTACAAAACCGACGAAAACGCCGCCATGGTGTTGTTGGTGGACGATCAGGCGATGATCGGCGAAGCGGTGCGTCGCGGGTTGTCGAACGAAGACAATATCGACTTCCACTTCTGCGCCGACCCGCACCAGGCCATTGCCCAGGCGATCCGCATCAAGCCGACGGTGATCCTGCAGGATTTGGTGATGCCCGGTCTGGACGGCCTGAGCCTGGTGCGCGAGTACCGCAATCATCCGGCGACCAAGGACATTCCGATCATTGTCCTGTCGACCAAGGAAGACCCGCTGATCAAGAGCGCGGCGTTTGCGGCCGGGGCCAACGATTATCTGGTGAAGCTGCCGGACAACATCGAGTTGGTGGCGCGCATCCGCTATCACTCGCGCTCCTACATGACGCTGTTGCAGCGCGATGCGGCGTACCGGGCGTTGCGGGTCAGCCAGCAGCAACTGCTCGACACCAACCTGGTGTTGCAACGCCTGATGAACTCCGATGGCCTGACCGGGCTGTCGAACCGCCGGCATTTCGATGAGTACCTGGAACTGGAGTGGCGCCGTTCGCTGCGTGACCAGAGCCAATTGTCGCTGCTGATGATCGATGTGGATTACTTCAAGTCCTACAACGACAGCTTCGGCCATCTGGAGGGCGACGAAGCCTTGCGCAAGGTGGCGACGGCGATTCGCGAGGCCAGCGCTCGCCCGTCCGACCTGCCAGCCCGTTACGGTGGCGAAGAGTTTGCGTTGGTGCTGCCCAATACCACGCCGGGCGGTGCGCGGCTGGTGGCGGAGAAACTGCGTCAAACCGTGGCCGCGCTGAAAATTCCGCACATTTCACCGACCGAAGGCTCATGCCTGACCATCAGCATCGGCCTGTCCACCATGGTCCCGCAGCAGGGCAGCGATTGCCGGCAATTGATCTCGGCGGCGGATAAAGGGCTGTATCTGGCGAAGAACAATGGGCGAAATCAGGTGGGGATTGAGTGAAGTAATACGCGTCCTGTAGCAGCTGCCGAGCCTGCGAGGCTGCGTCCGGCGGCAAAGCCGTCGTAAAACCATACAACACGGTCTACCAGGCAAACCGCGTGCGCAGGATTGGCGAGGACTTCGTCCTTGGACGCGGCCTCGCGGGGCTCGACCGCTGCTACAGGGATGTTCCATGGTTTCAATCAAAACCATTCGCCGGTAAAGCGGCCAGGCGGGCTGCCGTGACAGCCTGATTACGTTATACTCGCCGGCTTTCAAAAGTTCGCCAACGAGTGCTGCCCGCCATGGAAATCAACCCGATCCTTAACAGTATCAAGGACCTGTCCGAGCGCTCCGAAACTATTCAGGGGTATCTTTGACTACGATCAAAAGCATGAGCGTCTGACTGAAGTCAATCGCGAGCTTGAAGATCCGTCTGTCTGGAACAACCCGACGTACGCTCAGGAACTGGGCCGCGAGCGGTCCATGCTGGCGCAGATCGTCGAAACCCTCGACGAAATGCACTCAGGCCTGGCCGACGCCAAAGACCTGCTGCTGATGTCCGCCGAAGAAGAAGACCAGGCCGCCGTCGATGACGTCGCTGCCGAAGTCGAGCGCCTGCGCGAGTCGCTGGAAAAACTCGAATTCCGTCGCATGTTCAGCGGTGAAATGGATGCCAACAACGCCTACCTGGATATCCAGGCCGGCTCCGGTGGCACCGAGGCTCAGGACTGGGCCAACATCCTGCTGCGCATGTACCTGCGTTGGGCTGACAAGCGCGGTTTCGACGCGACCATCATGGAGCTGTCCGCCGGTGAAGTCGCCGGGATCAAGGGCGCTACCGTGCACATCAAGGGCGAATACGCCTTTGGCTGGTTGCGTACCGAGATCGGCGTGCACCGTCTGGTGCGCAAGAGCCCATTCGACTCCGGTAACCGTCGCCACACCTCGTTCTCGGCCGTGTTCGTGTCGCCGGAAATCGATGACAACATCGAAATCGACATCAACCCGTCGGACCTGCGCATCGACACCTACCGCTCCTCCGGTGCCGGTGGTCAGCATGTAAACACCACCGACTCGGCCGTACGTATCACCCACGTACCGTCCAACACCGTGGTCAGCTGCCAGAACGAACGCTCCCAGCACGCCAACAAAGACACCGCGATGAAAATGTTGCGGGCGCGCTTGTACGAGCAGGAAGTGCAGAAACGCAATGCCGCCTCCCAGGCCCTGGAAGACACCAAGTCCGACATCGGCTGGGGTCACCAGATCCGCTCGTATGTACTCGATGCGTCGCGAATCAAGGATTTGCGCACTAACATCGAACGCAGCGACTGCGACAAGGTGCTCGACGGCGATATCGACGAATACCTGGTGGCCAGCCTGAAACAAGGCCTGTAAGCCATGCAATACAGGATCGACTGACATACCTCGATCCTTGTAGGAGCCGGCCTGCCGGCGATCCCCAGGCCGCAGGCCTGGGGGCAACGAACCTGTGATGGAATATTTAAAGACATGAGCGACCTAGAACTCGACCCGCAAGCCCTGCAACAGGAAGAAAACTCCCTGATCGCCCTGCGCAAGGAAAAGCTTGCTGCCGAGCGCGCCAAGGGCAATGCCTTCCCGAACGACTTCCGCCGCGAAAACTACTGCGAAGATCTGCAGAAGAAATACGCGGACAAGACCAAGGAAGAGCTGGCAGAGGCTGCAATTCCGGTCAAGGTTGCCGGTCGCATCATGCTCAACCGTGGCTCGTTCATGGTGATTCAGGACATGACCGGGCGGATTCAGGTTTACGTCAACCGTAAAACCCTGTCCGAAGAAACCCTGGCCGCCGTGAAGACCTGGGACATGGGCGACATCATCGCCGCCGAAGGCACCCTGGCCCGTTCCGGCAAGGGCGACCTGTACGTTGAAATGACCACTGTGCGCCTGCTGACCAAGTCGCTGCGCCCGCTGCCGGACAAGCACCACGGCCTGACCGACACCGAACAGCGCTACCGTCAGCGTTATGTCGACCTGATCGTCAACGAAGACGTGCGCCAGACCTTCCGCGTTCGTTCGCAAGTCATCGCGCACATCCGCAGCTTCCTGATGCAGCGTGACTTCCTGGAAGTCGAAACGCCGATGCTGCAAACCATTCCTGGCGGTGCGGCGGCCAAGCCGTTCGAAACCCACCACAACGCGCTGGACATGGGCATGTTCCTGCGTATCGCGCCAGAGCTGTACCTCAAGCGCCTTGTTGTTGGCGGTTTCGAGAAAGTGTTCGAGATCAACCGCAACTTCCGTAACGAAGGCGTTTCGACTCGTCACAACCCTGAATTCACCATGTTGGAGTTCTACCAGGCTTACGCCGACTACGAAGACAACATGGACCTGACCGAAGAACTGTTCCGTGAGCTGGCGCAGCTGGTTCTGGGCAGCACCGACGTGCCTTACGGCGACAAAGTGTTCCACTTCGGCGAACCGTTCGTGCGTCTGTCGGTGTTCGACTCGATCCTCAAGTACAACCCTGAGCTGACCGCTGACGACCTGAACGACATCGACAAGGCTCGCGCCATCGCCAAGAAGGCCGGCGCCAAGGTGCTGGGCTTCGAAGGTCTGGGCAAGCTGCAAGTGATGATTTTCGAAGAACTGGTCGAGCACAAGCTGGAGCAGCCGCACTTCATCACCCAGTACCCGTTCGAAGTGTCGCCGCTGGCTCGTCGCAACGATGACAACCCGAACGTCACCGACCGTTTCGAATTGTTCATCGGCGGCCGTGAAATCGCCAACGCCTACTCCGAGTTGAACGACGCGGAAGACCAGGCTGAGCGTTTCATGGCGCAAGTCGCTGACAAGGACGCGGGCGATGACGAAGCCATGCACTACGACGCCGACTTCGTGCGCGCGCTGGAATACGGCATGCCGCCAACGGCGGGTGAAGGCATCGGTATCGACCGTCTGGTGATGCTGCTGACCAACTCGCCGTCGATCCGCGACGTGATCCTGTTCCCGCACATGCGGCCGCAAGCGTAAGTGTTTCAATTAAGAAGCCGCCTTTTCAGGCGGCTTTTTATTGCCTGTCTGGCACAAACGTATCAATTTGTTGCTTTCATCTGAGAGGAAAGACCTGTCGTGAATCGTGCAATGGCTCAAGAAGGTGCAGCGGGTATCGCCACTGCGGTCGCTGAAAGTGTTCAGTACCAGGGCCGCAAGGCCAGCCGACAGGGCAGCGAGCAGCGTCGACAGGACATTCTCGATGCGGCGATGCGCATTGTCGTGCGCGATGGCGTGCAGGCCGTACGCCACCGGGCGGTGGCGGCCGAGGCCGGCGTACCGTTGTCGGCGACGACCTATTACTTCAAGGATATCGATGACTTGCTCACCGATACCTTCGCTCAATACGTGGAACGCAGTGCGGCGTTCATGGCCAAGTTGTGGGTGAACAACGAAGGCCTGCTGCGCGAGATGGTGGTCAGCGGCGACGGCAGCCCACAGGCTCGCGCGCAACTGGCGGACGATATCGCTCGACTGATGGCGGACTACGTTCACCGGCAATTGATCAACCGTCGCGAACACTTGATGGCGGAACAGGCGTTCCGTCAGGAGGCCTTGTTGAACCCGCGCCTGGCGGAACTGGTGCGCTCGCATCAGCAAATCCTCCTTCAGGGCACGTGCCAGCTTTTCGAGGTATTGGGTTCTCGTGAGCCACAAGAGGATGCCAAAGTGTTGACGGCGATTATCGGACGGATGGAGTATCAGGGCTTGCTCAACGACGCGGAGCCTGTGGGCGAAGAAGAAATGCTCGGTATCCTCAATCGTTACATGCACTTGGTACTCGCGTCGGTGTAATCCCTGAGGGCGCCACAAAACCCTGTGGGAGCGAGCTTGCTCGCGATGACGGCCTGACATTCAACATCTCTGTTGGCTGACACACCGCTATCGCGAGCAAGCTCGCTCCCACAGGGGCAGGTGTTCAGTTCAGGGCTGCGTGTGTTCATAGGGAGTGTTGAATGAAAGCCTGGCGTGGCGTAGTGATCGCCTTGTCGTTGTTGCTGCTCAGTGGCTGTCTGGTGACCTTCAAGGAGCCTCTGCCCGCAAGCGACCCCGCGCCCAAAGGTTTACTCGGCAAATGGACCAGCACCAACGCCTGGGGCGAACCGATGAACCTTGAGTTGACGCGCATCGGCGACAATCGCTATCAGGCGGTCAGTTACTTCAAGGCAACCCCCGGCGAACGTGAAGCCTATCTCTTCACCGTCTCGCGCCATGGCAGCCGCTGGTACTTGTCGGCGAAGGTGCCGGCCAAATTCGGCGGGCATTTCACCATTGCCGGTTTCGAGCTCACTGAACAACATGAACTGGTGGTCTACAACCTCGACCTCGAGCAGATCAACCAGGCCCTCGGACAAAAAGTCTTGAGTGGCGAAGACTTCCAGACCGATGACGGCGACGGCGTATTGGTCAACAACTCGATGGATCAGGTGTTTACTTACCTCGACGATCCGGCCAATTCCGATGTCTTCGTCGAAGCGGTGCGCTATCAGCGCATGGCCAAACGCAAATAAACCCAGTACATAACGGCTTTTCTACAGGAGTTTCGGGTGGACGATTACCAGCAGACGATACGCATTTTGTCCGATCGCATTGTGCTGGCGCAGACGCCGATTCGGGTCCTTGATGCGGTCAAGTGGGACGACACTATCCGTCAGAAATTTCTCAAGGCCAAGGGCAAGGAATTGCCTGCCGTGGACCGTGACTATTACCTGAACCGGCCGCTGGCGTTCGATTCCAGCCAGGTGAAACTGGAGTTCCAGAACATCGAGCGCGACATCACCCGCCAGCTCGGCCAGTTCAATCCGGTCGGCCAGATCATGCGTCGCATGTGCAAGGAATACCGCATGGTGGTGCGCATGCTCGAAGCGCGCGGCACCGAGGATTTCGGGCTGATTTCCCAGGAGCTGTATGGCGCCGCGTCCGATGCGTTTCACGCGGGCGACCCGACCTTGTCCGACCTGGGCCTGATGCTCTCCGATTACCTGAACAATATTGATGGCCGTGGCGATCTCAAGGATGAACCGAAGACGCTGACCGCCAAGGACGCTGTCGCGATGCTGCAGCATCGTTTGAACAAGGTGTTTGGCGAGGCCGAGGAAACCATTCGGGTGTTTGAGTCCGACGGCATCGTCGCCGATGCGGCAGCGGGGGCCGACTACATCAAGATCCGCTCCGACGCGATGTTCAACGACCGCGACGTGCGAGCCCTGGAGGTTCACGAAGGGCTGGTGCACGTAGGCACCACGCTCAATGGTCTGAACCAGCCGATCTGCACCTTTCTGGCCAAGGGCCCGCCGTCCTCGACGGTGACGCAGGAAGGCCTGGCGATCCTGATGGAAATCATCACCTTCGCGTCCTACCCGAGTCGCCTGCGCAAACTGACCAACCGCACCCGCGCCATTCACATGGTGGAGGAGGGCGCGGACTTCCTGCAGGTGTTCGAGTTTTTCCGTGAGCAAGGGTTTGAAATGCCCGAGAGCTACAGCAACACCAGTCGCGTTTTCCGTGGCTCGGTGCCGACAGGTCTGCCATTTACCAAAGACTTGTCCTACCTCAAGGGCTTCATCATGATTTACAACTACATTCAGTTGGCGGTGCGCAAAGGCAAGCTGGAGCAGATACCGCTACTGTTTTGCGGCAAGACCACGCTGGAAGACATGCGCACCTTGCGCCAGTTGGTCGATGAAGGATTGGTGGTGCCACCCAAGTACTTGCCCGAACAGTTCCGCGACCTGAACGCGCTGTCCGCATGGATGTGCTTCTCCAACTTCCTCAACCACCTGAGCCTGGACCGGATCGAGGCGGATTACTCCAACATCCTGTGAACCATGAGATCCCCTGTAGGAGCCGAGCTTGCTCGCGATGGCGCAATTACATTCAACCTGTGTATCGCCTGACATACCGCTATCGCGAGCAAGCTCGGCTCCTACAGACCCAGTGTTTCAACTCTTATTCTCGCGAGGTTTCAACGGATGAGATTCCTCGGCATTGTTTGTCTGCTTCTGACCTTGAACGGTTGCAGCTCGCTGCTGTTCTACCCTGAGCCCGGGCAGTTGTTCACCCCGGAAAAAGCTGATCTCGAGTACCGCGATGTCACCCTGGTCACCGCCGACGGCGTCAAGCTGAATGCCTGGTGGCTGCCGGCGAAAAAAGGTGTCGAGGTCAAAGGCACTGTCCTGCATTTACACGGCAACGGTGGCAACCTGCCGATGCATCTGGGGGGGAGCTGGTGGTTGCCCAAGGAAGGCTATCAAGTGCTGCTGATCGACTATCGCGGCTATGGTTTATCCGAAGGGAAACCGAGCCTGCCGGCACTCTATCTGGACATAGACGCGGCGTTCAAATGGCTTGATCAGGCACCCGAGGTCAAAGGCAAACCATTGATCCTGCTCGGTCAAAGCCTCGGTGGCTCGATGGCCGTGCACTACCTTGTTCAACACCCTGAGCGCCAGAAGCAACTCAAGGCGCTGGTCCTTGACGGTGCGCCCGCCAGCTATCGAAGTGTTGGCCAGTTTGCCCTGAGTACCTCATGGTTGACCTGGGCAGTCCAGGTGCCGTTGTCGTGGCTGGTGCCGGACGGCGACAGCGCGATCAACTCGATGCCACAGCTCAACGGCGTACCGAAACTGCTCTACCACAGCATCGACGATCCGATCGTGCCCCTTTCCAACGGCATCCGTCTGTATCAAGCTGCGCCGCCGCCACGGGTGCTGCAACTGACCCGAGGGGGCATGTGCAGACGTTCGCCGACCCGGTCTGGCGAACCGTCATGTTGCGTTATCTCGACGATCCGCAGCATTTCAACGGCCTGCGCCGCCTGGGTGAAATCCCCAATTACCCGGCGCCCAAACATTCTGAAGATGAACCACCAGAGAGTCCGCAATGAGTGAAGAACGTAACGCCATCCCGCTGATCATCACCGGTATCTGCAGCATCCTCGGCACTGTCGGTGCCCTGTGGTGGTACGGCTACCTGCATTTCGCCAAGCCTGAGGATGCGTTGCTGCTCAACGAATTCACGATGCTTAAAACCATTCCGGGCGAAGACTACAAAGTCTCGCTGGAACCGGCGGCCCAGGTCGCGCAATGCGTCGACGGCGTGCTGGTATTGTTCGACACCGAGCAAAAAGGCCTGACCGGTGTGCTGATCGACAGCAAGAAAAAAGCCGTGCGCTGCATGGGCCAGGAAACCCCGCAGAAACTGGAACAGTAACCGGGATTTGTCATCACCCAAGATCCAGTGTGGGAGCACGTTCGCTCCCACCGTTTCATCGCGGCTGGATCAGTGTTTTTGCTTGTCGTTACCAGCCGACAAATCGTGCAGATGACGACGGGACAACGCGAGAAAACGCGGCGTCGGACCGACGTCTTCGTACAGCGGGTCACCTTCTTCATCGGTGGCCACAACCGTCGAGCCCTTCACGTACGGAAAGCTTTTTTCGAGCTCTTCCAGAGCGGCGCCGATCAACTCGCCCAGCAGTTCTTCGGGTTGGCGTTTGGGGTACATCTCGGTGATCGCCGCCAGCCGTGCGGCGGCCTCCACGTCCAGATGAATCGTGTAGCCCGTCTCGGTCAGGCGACCCTTGGCGTTTTCTTCCCAATGCTGGGCAAGCTCGCGAATTTTCATAGTGACCTCAATGCGTTCCTGCTCGTGGCAGGCCGTTTCAGAGTCCGGCAGTGGCCGGCGAAAGCCGTTGTGCGGCTTCCTCTTCAGACTAGCTTCTGCACCGTGAGTTTAAAGTCCCTTCGTCGTTTGCTTGTAAGAACGGCTTTACGGCGGCACTCTTGGGCAAAGCATGATGTTCATGGCCGCCCGGATTTTTTGCTGGAGAACTGCTGATGACCGATATTGATGCACGCTTGCGCGAAGACGTTCACCTGTTGGGTGAGCTGCTGGGCAACACCATTCGTGAACAGTACGGGGACGGCTTTCTCGACAAGATCGAGCAGATCCGCAAGGGCGCCAAGGCCGACCGTCGCGGTTCGGTGGACGCCGAACTGAGCGCCAGCCTCAACCAATTGAGCGAAGACGAATTGCTGCCGGTGGCGCGGGCGTTCAACCAGTTTCTCAACCTGGCCAACATTGCCGAGCAATATCAGTTGATTCATCGCCGCGAAGCGTCGCAACCCGCGCCGTTCGAGGCGCGCGTGCTGCCGGAACTGCTCGCTCGCTTGCGCGCCGAAGGCCACAGTGCCGATTCCCTGGCCCGGCAATTGGGGCGACTGGACATCGAGCTGGTGCTGACCGCGCACCCCACCGAAGTGGCGCGCCGCACACTGATCCAGAAGTACGACGCCATCGCCGCGCAACTGGCCGCACAAGATCACCGCGACCTGACCCCAGCCGAACGCGAACAGATCCACGCGAAACTACAGCGCCTGATCGCCGAAGCCTGGCATACCGAAGAAATCCGCCGCACCCGCCCGACGCCGGTAGACGAAGCCAAGTGGGGCTTCGCAGTGATCGAACATTCGCTGTGGCAGGCGATCCCCAATTACCTGCGCAAGGCCGATAAAGCCCTGTATGACGCTACCGGCCTGCGCTTGCCGCTACAGGCCGCGCCGATTCGCTTCGCCTCGTGGATGGGCGGCGACCGCGATGGCAACCCCAACGTGACCGCGACCGTCACCCGTGAAGTGTTGTTGCTGGCGCGCTGGATGGCGGCCGATTTGTATGTGCGTGATGTCGATCAACTGGCGGCCGAGCTGTCGATGCAACAAGCCAGCGAGGCGTTGAAAGCCAAGGCCGGGGACAGCGCCGAGCCGTATCGCGCCGTGCTCAAACAGCTGCGTGAACGCTTGCGTGCGACGCGCAACTGGGCGCATGCGTCGTTGACGACCGCCACCCCCGCACCGCCCGATGTACTGCAAAACAACCGCGAACTGCTGGATCCACTGGAGCTGTGCTACCACTCGCTGCATGAGTGCGGCATGGGGGTGATCGCCGATGGCCCGTTGCTCGATTGCCTGCGCCGGGCGGTGACGTTCGGCCTGTTTCTGGTGCGCCTCGATGTGCGTCAGGATTCGTCGCGGCACACCTCGGCCATGACTGAAATAACCGATTACCTGGGCCTGGGTCGCTACGAAGACTGGAGCGAGGATGCGCGTATCGAGTTCCTGATGCGTGAACTGAACAATCGTCGGCCATTGCTGCCGGCGTATTTCAAACCGTCGGCCGACACCGCCGAAGTGCTGGCGACCTGCAGGGAAGTGGCCGCCGCCCCCGGTGCATCGCTCGGTTCGTACGTGATTTCCATGGCCGGTGCCGCGTCCGACGTGCTCGCCGTGCAACTGCTGCTCAAAGAGGCCGGCGTACTGCGGCCGATGCGCGTGGTGCCGTTGTTCGAAACCCTGGCCGACCTTGATAACGCTGGTCCGGTGATCGAAAAACTGTTGCTGCTGCCGGGCTATCGCGCGCGCTTGCAAGGCCCGCAAGAAGTGATGATCGGTTACTCCGACTCGGCCAAGGATGCCGGCACGACCGCTGCGGCATGGGCGCAGTACCGGGCGCAGGAGCGTCTGGTCGACATCTGCCGTGAACAGCAAGTGGAATTGTTGTTGTTCCATGGTCGCGGCGGCACCGTGGGGCGTGGTGGCGGTCCGGCGCATGCGGCGATTCTGTCGCAGCCACCGGGGTCGGTCGCGGGGCGTTTCCGCACCACCGAGCAAGGGGAAATGATTCGATTCAAATTCGGCCTGCCGGACATCGCCGAGCAAAACCTCAATCTGTACCTGGCGGCGGTGCTGGAAGCGACCCTGCTGCCACCGCCGCCACCTGAGCCGGCATGGCGTCATTTGATGGACGAACTGGCCGACGATGGCGTCAAGGCGTACCGCGCCGTCGTGCGGGAGAACCCGCAATTCGTCGAGTATTTCCGCCAGTCGACCCCTGAACAGGAACTGGGACGTTTGCCGTTGGGCAGCCGCCCGGCCAAACGCCGCGCCGGCGGGATCGAAAGCCTGCGCGCCATTCCGTGGATTTTCGGCTGGACCCAGACCCGCCTGATGTTACCGGCCTGGTTGGGTTGGGAAGCGGCATTGAGCAAGGCGCTGGAGCGCGGTGAAGGCGAGTTGTTAGGGCAGATGCGTGAGCAATGGCCGTTCTTCCGCACCCGCATCGACATGCTGGAAATGGTCCTGGCCAAAGCGGACGCTGACATCGCCCGATCCTACGATGAACGCCTGGTCGAGCCGGATTTGCTTCCTTTAGGTGTGCATTTACGCGACCTATTGTCGCAGGCCTGCGCAGTGGTGCTGGGGTTGACCGGTCAGTCGCAGCTGCTGGCACATAGCCCAGACACCCTTGAATTCATCCGGTTACGCAACACTTACCTCGACCCGCTTCATCTATTGCAGGCGGAGTTGCTGGCACGTTCGCGGCAGCAGGACGTGGCGCAGGGCAGCCCTGTAGAACAGGCGCTGCTGGTGTCTGTGGCGGGGATTGCCGCCGGTTTGCGAAATACCGGCTAAGGTTTTTGCCGTGGGGCGAGGCACTCGGCGCAGGCGTCGAGTGCCTGTCGTTGAAGGTGTTGAAAGGTCGGTCAGGCGACAGTTAATGATGGGGTTGCGACTTGGAGCACTTCATCGAAGGGGCATGACAGGCGCCGGTTTCTCCGACTTTCGGCGGCTTGTGTGGGCAGGAACTGCTGTGTATCTTGAGCAGCCTTTGGCCGTTTGGGCGGCCACGACCCTATTTTTGAGATTGGCCCCACGAGGCGAATCTGACGATATCCATATAAAAAATTGAGGAGCACATCGATGCGCGTCATTCTGCTGGGAGCTCCCGGGGCCGGTAAAGGTACTCAGGCACAGTTCATCACCGAGAAATTCGGCATTCCGCAAATCTCCACTGGCGACATGTTGCGTGCAGCCGTCAAGGCCGGCACTGAGCTGGGCCTCAAGGCCAAGGGCATCATGGATGCTGGCGGTCTGGTCTCCGATGACCTGATCATCGCACTGGTCAAGGACCGTATCGCTCAAGCCGACTGCGCCAAGGGTTTCCTGTTCGACGGTTTCCCGCGCACCATTCCTCAGGCTGAAGCGTTGGTAACCGCTGGCGTCGAGCTGGATGCTGTGGTCGAAATCTCCGTCGAAGACGAAGAAATCGTCC
The DNA here is from genome assembly GCF_054668335.1 of Pseudomonas sp. S2_F03. Lineage (NCBI taxonomy): Bacteria > Pseudomonadati > Pseudomonadota > Gammaproteobacteria > Pseudomonadales > Pseudomonadaceae > Pseudomonas > Pseudomonas sp. S2_F03. The sequence goes on from NZ_CP162759.1 coordinate 4,221,264, forward strand.
AGCGCATCGCCGGTCGCCGTGTTCACGAAGCCAGCGGCCGCGTGTACCACATCGTCTACAACCCGCCAAAAATTGCCGGCAAGGACGACATCACCGGTGAAGAGCTGGTGCAGCGCAAGGACGACACTGAAGAAACCGTGCGTCATCGCCTGTCGGTCTACCACTCCCAGACCAAACCACTGGTAGCGTTCTACCAGAATCTGTCCGCTGCCAATGGCAAGCCGAAGTACAGCCACATCCCTGGCGTCGGTTCGGTTGAAGCGATCACGGCCAAGGTGCTTGAAGCACTGAGCTGATAACCGCTTCATCTTCTACGGCCCGCTTGCGGGCCGTAGTTGTTTATACTGGCGAACTTTTTCTGAATTCTCTTACGGATACATCGATGAGCACCTTGCTGGCCCTGGACACCGCGACCGAAGCTTGCTCCGTTGCCTTGCTGCATGACGGCAAAGTCACGAGCCATTACGAGGTGATTCCGCGCCTGCATGCCCAGAAGCTGTTGCCGATGATCCAGCAATTGCTCGCCGACGCCGGGACCACCTTGCAAGCCGTCGATGCCATCGCATTTGGTCGCGGGCCGGGCGCCTTTACGGGTGTGCGGATCGCCATCGGCGTGGTCCAGGGCCTGGCGTTTGCGCTGGATCGCCCGGTGTTGCCGGTGTCGAACCTGGCCGTACTGGCGCAACGCGCCTATCGCGAACACGGTGTGAGCCAGGTCGCTGCGGCAATCGACGCGCGGATGGATGAAGTGTACTGGGGCTGCTATCGCGAAACGGCCGGGGAAATGCGCCTGGCGGGCAATGAAGCCGTGTTGCCACCCGAAGCGGCGGCGTTGCCGGCGGATGCCAGCGGTGAGTGGTTCGGTGCCGGCACGGGTTGGGGTTATGCCGAGCGCATTGCCGTGAACCTGACCGGGCAGGACGCGGGCATGCTGCCGCATGCCGAAGACCTGCTGACACTGGCGCGGTTTGCCTGGGAGCGCGGCGAGGCGATTGTCGCGGATCAGGCTCAGCCGGTTTACCTGCGCGACAAAGTGGCGACGCCCAAAGCGCGCTGATTTCCGGCACCGAGTGGGTGCCATCGCGGGCAAGCCACGCTCCCACAGTTTTGAGCCAACCGCAGATTTTGTGAACCACACAAATCCTGTGGGAGCGTGGCTTGCCCGCGATGGCGATCTACCCAGCGCAGCCAATCGTCGATTTATACCTCCTGTTTTTAAACCTTTTCCGTTTTCTGTGTTCTAGTTATCACTCGGCGGTTTGCGAAGTGGGAAATGCGCCACTAAACTGCCATCACTGATACCGGACATGTACTCATGCGTATAGACGGCGTTTCCTCTCAGTCCTACCCCATCAAGCGCAAGGCTCGCAAAGGCCCTGTGGCGGAAGACGATTACGTTGATATCGACGGCGAGCTGGAAATTCCATCCGAAGAGCAAATGGCTGCCCGTGCCGCCAAAGCCTCCGCGCAACGCCTGAGCAATCTCCCGGCTCGCCAACAAGACATGATCTACCACCGCGCCATGAGCAAAAGCGTTGCTACGGCACTCGCCAGCTACCTGAGCACGGCCACTTTTGTCGATTGGGATACGGATGTGCTGGGCCTCGACCTGTACATCTGATGGGGCAGCCTTACTACCTCGGCTGCCCGTCCTGGAGTGAAAACGCCTGGCGCGATTACCTCTATCCGCCAGACGCCAAACCTGCTGAATTTCTAAATTTCTATACCCAAGTATTCAATGCCGTAGAAGGCAATACGACCTTCTACGCGAGCCCGGCTGCCTCGACTGTGCAGCGTTGGGCCGAGGTCATGCCCGAACACTTTCGTTTTACCGCCAAGTTCCCCGGTGACATCAGCCATGGTGGTGACCTGCGCGAACAACTGACCGCCGCCGAAACTTTCGTGAAGTTGCTCAGCCCTTTGGGCGCGCGGGTTTCGCCGTTGTGGCTGCAATTGTCGAAAAGCTTCACGCCGCAACGGTTGCCGGAACTGGCCGCTTTCATTGATGGGCTGGAGCGACCTCTGGCCGTCGAGGTGCGCCATGACGCGTTCTTCGCCAAAGGCGATGCCGAGCGAATGCTCAATCGATTGTTGATGGATCGCGGTGTCGAGCGCATCTGCCTCGATCCGCGAGCGCTGTTCAGTTGTGTGTCGACCGATCCGTCGGTGCTCCACGCCCAATCGAAAAAGCCCAAAGTGCCGCCACGTCCGGCGGCGTTCACACAATTCCCGCAAGTGCGCTTCATCGGCCATCCGCAGCTGGAAGCCAACGATCCGTTCCTGGTGCCGTGGGTCGAGAAAATCGCCGCGTGGATCGAAGAGGGCCGTACGCCGTACATCTTCCTGCACACCGCAGACAACCTGCTGGCCGCCAAGCTGGCGCAACGTTTTCACGCACAACTGATGCTGCGTTTGCCTGGCCTGCCGCCGCTGCCTGAGCTATACAGAGAACCCGCAGTGGAGCAACTTGGCTTGCTCTGAGGCGGTTTTTTCCCCTTTTCAGGAGCCTGCCCAATGGATGCGCAAACCCTTCGAGCCCAGGCGTTCAAAGCACTGCACGAACGCGCCGGGGCTTTTGTCATTCCCAACCCGTGGGACGCCGGCTCGGCGAAAATGCTCGCCAGTCTCGGCTTCGAGGCGCTGGCCACCACCAGTGCCGGTTATGCCTTTTCCAATGCGCGCCCCGATGGCGCAATGGCTCTGGACGATACGCTGGCAAATGTCCGCGCGATTGTCGCAGCGACGAATCTGCCCGTGGCGGTGGATCTGGAAAATGGCTTTGCCGATGACCCCGTCGAATGCGCCAAGAGCATTCTGCGCGCGGCTGAGGCCGGTGCGGTCGGCGGTTCTATCGAAGATGCCACGGGCCGTGAAGCGGCGCCGATCTACTGTTTCGAACATGCGGTGGCGCGCGTTGAAGCCGCCGTGGCCGCGGCGCGCAGCCTGCCTTTCCCCTTCATGCTGACCGCGCGTGCCGAGAACTTCCTGCACGGCAATCCCGATCTCGCCGACACCATCCGCCGCTTGCAGGCGTTCGCCGAGGCGGGGGCCGACGTGCTCTACGCACCGGGACTGCGCAGTGCCGAAGACGTCTTGGCGGTGGTTCGTGCCGTGGCGCCCAAACCGGTCAATGTGTTGATGTCTGGCGGGCTCAAGTTGACGGTCGAGCAGTTGAGCGAGATGGGCGTCAAACGTATCAGCGTCGGTTCGGCGCTGGCGTTGGCAGCGTATGGCGAGTTTTTCCGTGCGGCCGAAGAGATCAAGACATCGGGCACCTTCGGGTTTACCTCGCGATCTATGCCGTACGCGAAGGCCAATCAACTGTTCAAAGGCTGACGATGGGGTGTCGCTGAGGGCCTGTTATTGAAGGTCAGGCGGCGATGCGCAGGTTTTGCAGAACGATCGGGCGAGCCCAACCGTTATCGAAATCGAACTGTTTCTGTTGTTCCACCAGCTCTTCGGGGGAGAACGGCGGGAACGGTTTGTCGAGCAGGTCCATTTCGAATTCGGCGATCGGCAGGTGCAGCGGGCGCGGTTGTGGCGCCGGGCCAGCTTGCGGTACAGGTTGACCGGCGGTGAGCACGATTGGACGGACCCAGCCGCTTTCGAAGTCCTGCTGTTTTTGCTGAGCGACGATTTCTTCAGGCGGGAAGGGTGGGGCCGGTTTGTCGGCCAGGTCCATTTCGAACTCGGCAATCGGCAAGAACAGCGGCTCTGGCGGGCGAACCACGGTTTCTGTCACGTTGCATTCACGCTGCGAGACGATGTGCGCCAACAACTCGCTGCCCACCGTGGGTTCGACCGGGCTTTCCAGATCAACCGGTGGAAATTTGAGCGATTCAGGAACCCCGTCACCCGGCTGATCGGCCATCGCCCGGGCAAAAAAATCTTGCCACAGGTGACTGACACCGCCCAACGCCTGGGTGTTTCGCAGGTTGTAATCGCCGTAGGGCGAGATAAAACCTGTGATTGTGGGTTGAAAGTCTGACATTTCTCTCGGTCGACGCTCAGCTCTGGCAAAATGCCCGTTAGTTTTGTTATCGGCCGTTTTTGCCGATCATTAATTTTTTGAGCGTGTTTTCTGATGATTGATCAACCGGCGGTTTGCCGCATCCATGTCGAGGCCTTGGGCACGACCTTTCAGCCACAAGCCGAGCAATGGGCCGAGCGCCTGGGCTTGCCGCTGCAAGTGGATGATGGCGAGTTTGCCTTGCAGGTCGGCGAGCAGGGTTTGCAGTTGCAACAGCTTGGGGCGGATGCGCCGGGCCCGGTGCGGGTGGACTTCGTCGAAGGCGGGGCGGCTCATCGCCGGTTGTTCGGTGGCGGCACGGGGCAGATGATCGCCAAGGCCGTTGGCATCGCGCAGGGCGTGCGTCCCCGCGTGCTGGATGCTACGGCGGGGCTGGGCAAGGATGCGTTCGTGCTGGCGAGCCTGGGCTGCGAGATGAGTCTAATCGAACGTCAGCCGCTGATCGGGGCCTTGCTTGAGGATGGCCTGGCGCGCGGTGCGGAAGATTTCGACGTGGCGCCCATCGTGGCGCGGATGCATTTGCTCAAGGGTAATTCCATTGAGGTGATGCGTAATTGGGAAGGCGAGCCGCCGCAGGTGATCTACCTCGACCCGATGTTTCCGCACCGTGAGAAAACCGCGTTGGTGAAAAAGGAAATGCGTCTGTTCCGGCCGTTGGTGGGCGACGACCCGGATGCGCCAGCACTGCTGGAAGCCGCGCTGGCGCTGGCCAGTCATCGGGTGGTGGTCAAGCGGCCGCGCAAGGCGCCCTGCATTGCCGGGCCGAAGCCGAGTCATGCGTTGGACGGTAAATCCAGCCGGTATGACATTTATCCGAAGAAGGCGCTCAAGCCTTAAAACCGAGTCGCCTTTATCGCGAGCAGGCTCACTCCTACAGGGGATTTACGGTGTTGCATAGATCCAGAGTAGGAGTGAGCCTGCTCGCGCAGGCGCCAGACCAGACCAGACCAGACCCCCGATTTCTATCAGGCTGGCTCGGGTCGATAAGCCCGCATAAATAACCCCACCACTTCCTGCACGTGCTCCTCGGCCGCGTCCCCGACTACAGGTTCGCCGCAGCCATACAGCAACCGAAAATTCCCCGCGCCCTTGAGCAGGCAGAAAAAGTGCTCGGCCGCATTGCGCGGTTTATCGATGCTCAACACACCACTTTGATCAATCTTGGCCAGCAACCGCTCCATGCCATGCAGCATGCGTTGCGGCCCGGCTTCGAAGAAGATCTGCGCGAGTTTCGGGTCCTGGCTGCCCAGGTTCATCATCAATCGGTGCAGGTTCACCGATTCATCACTGTTGATCAGTTGATGGAAACCGCGTGCGATGTTCAGCAGTACCGTTTCTACCGCAACGCCGTCCGGCAGTTCAAAAAACAGCGTTGGTAGCTGCTCCTCGCATTTGGCGACAACGGCGGTGGAGAACAGCGTCTCCTTGTCGTTGAAGTGGCTGTACACGGTCAGCTTTGACACACCGGCCTCAGCTGCGACGGCATCCATGCTGGTGTTGGCATAGCCCTTGGTCAGAAACAGCGTTTTCGCCGCATCGAGAATGGCCTGGCGCTTGGCCAAATCCTTGGGTCTGCCTGGGCCATTGGGTGCTGAAAGATTGTTCGGCATATTCGCTTTTATTACTGGACTGGTGAGTTTGCTATTAATAACATACTCGTCAGTATAATTATTCCAAGCACCATTAGCGAAAGGTCCTTCACCATGTTCCGCTATGCCTTGCCCCTCGCGTTGCCAGTGTCCCTGGCTTTTTTTCTGTCTGCGTGTGGTCACGAAGAGGCGCCTCAAGTCAGCGTGCGCCCGGCCATGGTGGTTCAGCCAGAGCCTTCGGCGCAGGCGATGGAAAGCTATCCCGGTGAAGTACGGGCTCGTTATGAGCCGGACCTGGCGTTCCGCATTGGCGGCAAGGTCAGCCGACGACTGGTCGAGGAAGGGCAGCGCGTCAAGGCCGACCAACCTCTGGCCGAACTCGATCCGCAAGACGTACGCCTGCAACTGGATGCCGCCCGCGCCCAAGTCGCCGCCGCCGAGGCCAATCTGAGCCTGGTACGCGCCGAGCGGGATCGCTACAAGACCCTGATGGACCGTCAGATGGTCAGCCGCTCGCAGTACGACAATGCCGAAAACCTTTACCGATCCGGTGAAGCACGCCTCAACCAAATCAAAGCCGAATTCAACGTCTCGACCAACCAGGCAAGTTACGCGGTGCTGCGCGCGCCTCAGGATGGCGTGGTGGCCAAACGGGCTGTGGAAGTCGGGCAAGTGGTGGCCGCTGGGCAAACCGTGTTCACCATTGCCACCGATGGCGAACGTGAAGTGTTGATCAGCCTGCCGGAACAGAGCTTCGGTCGCTTCAAGGTCGGGCAGCCGGTGTCGGTAGAACTCTGGACTCAGCCCGATCAACGTTTCAGTGGCCGCATTCGTGAGTTGTCACCGGCGGCCGATCCGAAGTCGCGCACCTTTGCCGCGCGCATCGCGTTCACCTCCGGCAAGGTCACCGCTGAACTCGGCCAGAGCGCCCGGGTGTTTATCCAGACCGCTGAAGTGGTGGCGTTGTCGGTGCCTTTGTCGGCCGTCACCGCAGAAAACGGCGCGACGTACGTTTGGGTACTCAACGCCAATAACACCTTGAAAAAAGCCCCGGTGCGGGTCGGTGCGTTCGGCGAGAAAACCGTGCCGGTGCTCGAAGGCCTGAACGCCAGCGACTGGGTCGTGGCCGCCGGTGTTCATGTGCTTCATGACGGGCAGCAAGTGCGCCCGGTGGATCGCTCCAATCGCGTGGTCAATCTGGCGGACAAGGAGTAATCCCCGATGCGCTTCAACCTTTCCGAATGGGCGTTGCGTAATCGCCAGATCGTACTGTTTCTGATGCTTTTGCTGGCAATCGTCGGCGCACTGTCCTACACCAAACTCGGCCAAAGCGAAGACCCGCCTTTTACCTTCAAGGCGATGGTTATACGCACCAATTGGCCGGGGGCCACGGCCGAGGAAGTGTCGCGCCAGGTGACCGAGCGCATTGAGAAGAAGCTGATGGAAACCGGCGAGTACGAGCGCATCGTCTCGTTCTCGCGCCCGGGTGAGTCCCAAGTGACGTTTATCGCTCGCGATTCCATGCACTCGGTCGACATTCCCGAGCTCTGGTATCAGGTCCGCAAGAAGATCAGCGACATCCGTCACACCCTGCCGCCGGGCATTCAGGGGCCTTTTTTCAACGATGAATTCGGCACCACTTTCGGCAATATCTACGCCCTGACTGGCGACGGTTTTGACTATGCGGTGTTGAAGGATTACGCCGACCGTATCCAGATCCAGCTGCAACGGGTCAAGGACGTGGGCAAGGTCGAGTTGCTCGGGCTGCAGGACGAGAAGATCTGGATCGATCTCTCCAACGTCAAACTCGCCACCCTAGGCTTGCCGTTGGCCGCTGTGCAGCAAGCGTTGGAAGAGCAGAACGCAGTGTCGACGGCGGGGTTCTTCGAAACCACCAGTGAGCGCTTGCAGCTACGGGTCTCGGGGAATTTTCAGACAGTCGACGAGATCAAGAACTTCCCTATCCGCGTCGGTGATCGTACGTTCCGCATTTCCGATGTGGCGGACGTTCGCCGTGGCTTCAACGATCCTCCAGCGCCGCGCATGCGCTTCATGGCGGAAAATGCCATCGGTCTGGCCGTCGCGATGAAGGACGGCGGCGACATTCTGGTGCTGGGCAAGGCCCTGGAAGTCGAGTTCGACCGCATCCAGAAAAACCTTCCGGCCGGCATGCAACTGCGCAAAGTATCGGATCAACCTGCCGCGGTGAAAACCGGGGTCGGCGAATTCGTTCAAGTGCTGGTCGAAGCCTTGGCGATTGTGTTGCTGGTGAGCTTTTTCTCACTCGGCGTGCGTACCGGCATGGTGGTGGCGCTGGCGATTCCGCTGGTGTTGGCGATGACTTTTGCTTGCATGTATTACCTGGGAATCGGCCTGCACAAGATTTCCCTTGGTGCGCTGGTGCTGGCGCTGGGTTTGCTGGTGGACGACGCGATCATCGCCGTGGAAATGATGGCGATCAAAATGGAGCAGGGCTTCGACCGCGTCAAAGCGGCCAGTTATGCCTGGACCAGCACCGCATTCCCGATGCTCACCGGTACGCTGATCACCGCCGCCGGGTTCCTGCCGATTGCCACTGCGCAGTCGGGCACCGGCGAATACACCCGCTCGATTTTCCAGGTGGTGACCATTGCGTTGCTGGCCTCGTGGGTGGCCGCCGTGGTGTTCGTGCCGTACCTGGGGGAAAAACTCCTGCCGGATCTGGCGAAAATTCATGCCGCCAAACATGGTGCGGGTCAGCCGGACCCTTACGCCACGCCGTTCTATCAGCGGGTCAGGCGTCTGGTGGAGTGGTGCGTGCGCCGCCGCAAAACGGTGATCGTGCTGACGATCATGATGTTCGTTGCCTCGGTGGTGTTGTTCCGCTTCGTGCCGCAGCAATTCTTCCCGGCGTCGGGTCGACTGGAGCTGATGGTCGATTTGAAACTGGCCGAAGGCGCGTCCCTGAGTAACACCGCCGATGAAGTCAAACGCCTTGAAGGCTTGTTGAAAGATCACGCCGGTATCGACAATTACGTGGCTTACGTCGGCACCGGTTCACCGCGTTTTTACCTGCCGCTGGATCAGCAACTGCCTGCGGCGAGCTTCGCGCAGTTTGTGGTTCTGGCCAAGACCATCGAGGAGCGTGAGACCCTGCGCACCTGGTTGATCGAAACCCTCAACGAAAAATTTCCGGCCCTGCGTTCACGGGTCACGCGTCTTGAGAACGGGCCGCCTGTTGGTTATCCAGTGCAGTTCCGGGTGACCGGTGAGCACATCGAAGAAGTTCGCGCACTGGCCCGTAAAGTGGCGGCCAAGGTTCGCGAGAATCCGCACGTGGTCAACGTGCACCTGGACTGGGAGGAGCCCAGCAAAGTGGTGTACCTGAACGTCGATCAAGACCGCGCCCGAGCGCTTGGCGTGAGCACGGCGAACTTGTCGAAATTCCTGCAAAGTTCACTGACCGGCTCCAGTGTCAGCCAGTACCGCGAAGACAACGAGTTGATCGAGATTCTGCTGCGCGGCACCCTGCACGAGCGCACCGAGCTGTCGTTGCTGCCGAGCCTGGCGGTGCCGACCGACAACGGCCGCAGCGTTGCGCTGTCGCAGATCGCGACGCTGGAATATGGCTTCGAAGAAGGCATCATCTGGCACCGCAATCGCCTGCCTAACGTGACGGTTCGCGCCGACATTTATGGCAAGGAACAACCGGCCACACTGGTGCAGCAGATCATGCCGACGCTTGATCCGATACGCGCCGAATTGCCGGACGGTTACTTGCTGGACGTGGGCGGCACCGTAGAAGACTCTGCCCGCGGACAGAACTCGGTGAAGGCCGGCGTGCCGCTGTTCATCGTCGTGGTGCTGACGTTGCTGATGCTGCAACTGCGCAGTTTCTCACGCACGGTAATGGTGTTTCTGACCGCGCCGTTGGGGCTGATCGGCGTGACGCTGTTCCTGATGGTGTTCCGTCAGCCGTTCGGTTTTGTCGCCATGCTCGGGACCATCGCGTTGTCCGGGATGATCATGCGCAACTCGGTGATTCTGGTCGACCAGATCGAGCAGGACATCGCGGCAGGCCTCAAGCCCTGGCAAGCGATTATCGAGGCGACCGTGCGCCGCTTCCGCCCGATTGTGTTGACCGCGCTCGCGGCGGTGCTGGCCATGATCCCGTTGTCACGCAGTGTATTCTTCGGGCCGATGGCGGTGGCGATCATGGGGGGACTGATCGTGGCGACGGCATTGACGCTGTTGTTCCTGCCGGCGCTGTATGCGGCGTGGTTCAGGGTCAAGAAAGAACCGGTCTGACTTCCTACGTGTATTTCAGATCCCTCTGATATTGAGTCAGAGGGGGCTGAATGCTGTACTCGAATCTCGATTTCACGAGTTTTTGAGACAGTCGTCATGAAAAAACCACCTGTTGTGGCGGGGAGGACCGATCCGGTATTCGACCTGTTGATGACCTCGCCCCACAAGGAACGCCTCTCGGACTACCTGGCCCTGCTCAAGCCGCTGGATGATCAGGGGCGCTATCTTCCATTCGATGAATTGCGTTACCGCTGGGCACCAGGACTGGATTCCAGGTTGTGCTGGGCTTTGGTCAAAAAAAGCCCGCACGGCTCAGTATTCCCGCCTTCTACCTTTGGGCGAGCCGGTCCAGTGGGGCAACTTCCTGCTGACACCGCTGGCGCAGAAGGCTATTTCAGCCGTCGATCGGCAAGCCACAACCGCTGCGTTGGAATACATGACCAGCCAGATTGGTGAGCGCGCACATTTCAGTTATCTGCTCAATGATCTGATCGAAGACGAGGCCATCAGCAGCAGCCAGCTCGAAGGCGCGGCAACGACCACTCGGGTGGCCAAGGATATGCTCAAGCGTCATCGCCAGCCGCGAACGCCAGATGAGCGAATGGTCATTGGCAATTACCAAATGATGACCTTTGCTTGGGAGCAGCGTTATGAGCCTCTGAGTGTTGAGCTCATCACCGCGATGCATCGTGTTGGTGTCGAGGGCATCGACGACGTGCAGTACTCGCCGGGAGAATTGCGAGGCAACGATGATGTGGTGGTACAGGACGGCGAGGGCAACACCGTGCATACCCCGCCGCCCGCAGCGGGGCTGGTGGCACGGTTACAGGTGCTGTCGAAATGGATCAATCAACCCCACAACGATCCCAACCGTGCGGACTATCTTCATCCGCTGATCAAAGGCATCGCGCTGCATTTTGCTTTGGGTTATGAACATCCTTTTCGCGATGGCAACGGGCGTGTCGCGCGGGCGCTGTTTTACTGGTTCATGTTCAAGAATGACTTTTCGGCCTTTCGATACATTGCGATCAGCATTTTGCTACGCAACGCGCCGGTGAAATACGGACGCTCGTATTTGAATACCGAGGCCGATGAACTGGACCTGACCTACTTCATCGATTTCCAGTGTTCGGTGATCCTTCGGGCGGTCAGTGGTTTTACCAGCGCCTATCGCAACAGTCTGGCTTACACCGAACGCTTTGATCGCTGGTTGATGGCATCCGGTTTTTTCAACCAGCTCACCGAAAAGCAGCGTGCCGTCTATCAAGTGGCCAAGAGCGGCATGGCCAAGGAATTTACGGCGGTCAATGTGAAGGAGAACCTGGACTGTTCTTACAACACTGCTTCGGCGACCTTGAACGGGTTGGTTGATCTGAAGGTGTTTGAGAAGCGCAAGATGGGGCGTGAGTGGGTGTTCTTTTTACGGCCCGCACCCGTCACTTCATCCGTCATGGAAGCCATTTAAGTAAAAAAGCCCGCTGAACCTGAAAGGTCCGCGGGCTTTTTCTTGTGTGGTATTCGCTGAACGTTACAGCGTGCCAAACACCTTCTTCGCCAGACTGGTCGCCGCCGCTGCCGGGTTCTGGCGGATGGTTTCTTCCTGTTTGCCGATCATCTCGAACAAGCCGTTCAGCGCCTGCTCGGTGACGTAGTTTTCGACGTTGGCGTTCTTCGCATCCAGCACGCCCATGGTCGCCGCCTGCCCCGCGAACGTGTTGTACTGTTTGGCGAGGCCAACCTGGTCGGTGGCTTGCTTGACGATGGGCAGGAACCTGGCGCGGATCTGCTCGCGACTGGTTTTGTTCAGGTATTGAGTGGCGGAGTCGTTGCCACCGCTGAGGATGCCCTTGGCATCTTCCACGCTCATCTTCTTTACTGCGTCCACGAGGATCGGCTGGGCCTGGGTCACGGCGGTTTCAGCCGCTTTGTTCATGCTGGCTTCCAGTTCGTCGACCTGATCGCCCATACCGAACTGCTTCATCTTGCTGGCGACCTTGCCGAGTTTGCCCGGCAGTCCGATTTTCACGTCCGGGTTGTTGCTGAAACCACCCGGTGTGCCGAGCTGTTTCACGGCCAGTTGCGCGCCTTGGGTCAGGGCATCCTTGAGGCCGCCGGTGGCGTCTTTTTGCGACAGGTCGCTGAACGAGAGCGCCAGTGCGCTGGCAGAAATCATCAAGCCTGCGCAGAGGCCGGCGAAGCGAAGGGTAGGGCGGAACATGGCAGCTTCCTTGTTCGGGTTGAGGAGGAACGGATGTTGACAGCCGTTTCGCCGGTTTATTGTGGGCGCGAAGGTTATCAGGCTTTGCTGAAGGGTTTTAATACAACAGAGCCGGGATAGACTTCGATTGCATTGCGGTATTCATTTTCAGTCGCCGTCAGGGTGTAGCGTTTACCGGGCACAACAGTGTCCGGATCGTACTCCAGATAAAACGCCTCTGCCATTTGTTCACTGATATGCACTTGAGTCAGTTGCACCGTCGCATTGTCGTGCTCATGGGCAACAATGGTCACCGCGTGTTCGGGTTCCACCGCTTGAGGTTCTTGCGCCTGGATGTAGAGGCGACCGATCGGACTCAGGTGCAGTGTTTGGCGGTGTGGCGTGCGGTGAACAATGATGAAGTGGTCCAGGTCGATCAGGAGTGGCACACCGTTGTGGGTCATGCTGACACTCACGCGGTATTTGACGCTGACGTCGGAAAAACTGTGTGCAAATGAAAAATTCCAGCGGCCGCTGTACAGCATCGGTTTACGGGATTGCGCCACTTTGATGGGGGACTGAGTGTTTGCCGTATGAACGCTTATATAAGTCTCGGCCTCACCACTGGTGGGAGGCATAAAGTCGTCAGGCAAACTAAATGTCAGGGTGATGTAGTGGGTGGGGTTATCTAATGAGTTCATCGCGATATCCATATCGTGGTGGGTTATTTGGAGTGATCTATTAATCCATAATCGGACAACTATAAGAACGTCCCTGTTCTTATAGTTGTTGTCAGGAAGTTACTGTTGACCCAACTAAGCCTGATCCGCCGCATCTTCACTGCGGTGCAACGCAACCTGACGGATCGACAATCGAATCTCCGCCGGCAACACCCGTTTGGCCGCGCCTTCGGCCAGTTCGCCGAGCAATTCGTGATAGCTCAACTTGCCAGCTTCGTCGCGCTTGAGCACCTCCAGATCAAGCATCGTCTGGATGAAGTGACGGAACAGGCTCTTGTCGAAGAACTCGGGGGCGTTCAGGCCATGGAGGATCGAAAGGCGCTGGGCCATGACTGTGCACAGGTCTTCGAGTTCTTCGGCGCTGATGCTGTTCTGGCCGCTGTTGAGCAGCAGGGACACGGTCATATAGAAGCGCTGCAAGGTCTGGGCGATGCTCTTCGACAGCAAGGTCAGCAGCACGAAATGCCGTGAGCTTGGTGCGGGGCGCAGGTAGACATCGTTTTCGAAACGCAGCAGGCCTTGTTCAACGAACGCTTCCAGCCATTGGTCGATCACCGCGTCCAGTTCATCCATGGACCAGCGAATGAACAGTTCCGATTGCAGGTACGGATACAGTGCGCGGGTGTAACGCAGGATCTGCTCGCGGTTCATGCGCGACGCGCTCTGGAAGAAACTCGCGAGCAGTGCCGGCAACGCAAAAATGTGCAGCACGTTGTTGCGGTAGTAGGTCATCAGGACGGCGTTCTGCTCGTCCAGATACAGAATCTTGCCCAGGGCATCGCTCTGCTCGGACAGCAAGTCCATGTCCTTCACGTGTTCGATCAGTGCGCGACCATCGCCTTCCGGCAGTGTGGTGTGCGGCGAATACGGAACCTTGCGCAACAGTGCGAGGTACAGGTCCAGCACTCGCGCCATGGCGCGATCATCCAGCGCCAATCGGCTGGTGGACAGCAACGCCAGGGCCACCAGGTTCACGGGATTGATCGCTGCGGCTTCGTTCAGATGCTGCGCAACTTTCTCGCCCAAACGGTTGGTGGTTTCGTTGAGCCAGGCCGGTTTGAATTGCGGGCCGAGCTCCTGTTGGCGCCAGTCCGGCTGTTCGCTGTCGAGGAATTCCGCCAGTTTGATCGGCTCGCCGAAGTTCACCGCCACTTGGCCGAAGCGCTGCTTGAGCGCGCCGATGACTTTGAAAATATCGAAAATCGACTCTTTCTTCTTGGTCGCACCACGCAGTTCGCCGAGGTAGGTCCGGCCCTCCAGCACACGCTCGTAGCCGATGTATACCGGCACAAACACGATGGGCATGCGCGACGAACGCAGAAAGCTGCGCAGGGTAATCGCGAGCATCCCGGTTTTCGGTTGCAGCATGCGCCCGGTGCGCGAACGGCCGCCCTCGACGAAGTACTCGACCGGGAAGCCTTTGGTAAACAAGGTGTGCAGGTATTCGTTGAACACCGAGGTGTACAGCGGGTTGCCTTTGAAAGTACGGCGCATGAAGAACGCACCGCCGCGACGCAGCAGGCCGCCGATCCCCGGCATGTTGAGGTTGATCCCGGCAGCGATGTGCGGCGGGGTCAGGCCATTGCGGAACAGCAGATAGGACAGCAGCAGGTAGTCGATGTGGCTGCGGTGGCAGGGTACGTAGATCACTTCGTAACCCGGGGCGACTTTTTGCACGCCTTCGATGTTGTTGACCTTGATGCCGTCGTAGATCTTGTTCCAGAACCAGCTCAGCACCACTTCCATGAAGCGGATTGCGGTGTAGGTGTAGTCCGAGGCGATTTCGTTGCCGTAACGCAGGGCCTGGGCCTTGGCTTTCTCCGGGGAGATGTTCTCGCGCTCGGCTTCATCGAGGATCGCTTGCTTGACCAGTGGCTGGTTGAGCAAACCTTTGACCAAATTGCGTCGGTGCGAAATGTCCGGGCCGATGACGGCGGCTTTGAGATTGCGGAAGTGCACCCGCAGGATCCGCTGGGCCATGCGCACGGTGCGCTCGTGGCCCTTGTTGTGATCGATCAGCTCGCGCAGGTGAATCGGCGCAGAGAATTGCACACGCGTCTTGCGCCCCAGCACGATGATGCTCAGCAAGCGGCGCAGGCGACCGGTGACGGCCCAACTGTCGGCGAAGAGCAGTTTCCACGGGCTCGATTCGCTGTCCGGCGACTGACCCCAGAACACGCTGACCGGAATGATCTGCGCGTCTTCGGCGCCATTCTGGCTCAGGGCGCTGACCAGGCGGGTCAGGGTTGGCGGCGCGCCGCGTTTGTCCTGTCGACCGAGCCAGTCGGGCTCCGGTGTCAGGTAAAAGAACGCGGCGGGTTCCAGCAGGTTACCCACTGAAACCGGCAGTACCGGGCGGGGCAGGCCAGCCTTGCTGCATTCGGTGTCGACCACGGCGAGGTCGGTCAGCGAAGGGTTTTGCAGGACGTAGAACACCGGACGACTGCGGTCGAGGTTGAGGGTGAACGACGACTGGTTGATCGTCTCCGAGCGAACCCAGAGGTACAACAGTCGACGCAGGGTGCCAAACACAAGACGGCGGAACGGGGAGCGGGTCATACGGCTTCTGCGTGAGTGAGTAAAACCGAGCGTTTGCTCGGGAGGGCGACAGTGTGCCGGATTCGTCGAAAATCGGCAAAAAAGCGCCTAAGTAAAGTTGAGTTGAGAGTTTCGCTGCCTGTCATATACTCGGCCGTCTGCCGTCGAAGCCCTTGCTGGGACGTCGCGCGCAGATTGACGTTCCTGAAGGCTTTCCTGCGAAAAGCCCGATCAATAATAAAAAGGGAGTATGAACAAATGGCAACACGCGAAACCGGCAACGTGAAGTGGTTCAACGACGCCAAGGGCTACGGCTTTATTCAACGCGAGGACGGGGTGGACGTGTTCGTGCACTACCGCGCGATTCGTGGCGAAGGGCACCGTTCGCTGGCTGAAGGTCAGCAGGTTGAATATGCCGTGGTGACCGGCGAGAAGGGTTTGCAGGCTGAGGATGTGGTGGGGCTGTAACTCGCACTCTTTGGATCACCAAAAAACACTGTGGGAGCGGGCTTGCCCGCGAAAGCGGTTTGTCAGTCACATCTATTCTGGATGTGCCGCCGCCTTCGCGGGCAAGCCCGCTCCCACAGGTTATGCGTGTCGTTGTTAAGCGGTTTTCCAGGTGATTTCTTCTTCACCATCAGCGCTGATGCGCATCCAGCGATCCGCTGTCTCTTCGCCTTCTTCTTCGACCCACGTCCCCGGCGCGCAACGTACTTCCACGTTCAGCGCGGCAAAGGCTGCGCGGGCGCAGGCGATGTCGTCTTCCCACGGGGTCTGGTCGCTGTCCAGAAACAGGCTGTTCCACTTGCCCACGGCTTTGGGCAGCCAGGTGACGGGCACGTTGCCGGCCTTGCACTTGTAGGTCTGGCCTTTCTGGACCCAGTCGGTGCACGGGCCTAAAGCCGCGCCGAGCCAGGCCGAAATGGCTTTGTGGTCAACGTCGGCGTCTTTCAGGTAAATCTCGATATCGGGTTGGCGCATGGATGTCCTCACTGCGGGTCTGAAAAATCCATTCGCGGATTTAGCCGGCCTCAAGCCGTTGCTCAAGACCAAAATTATTGAAGTACGAAATAATCGTAGCGCATCGACACGGTGACCTCGAACGGCTCGACCTGCTCGATCACCGCTGTGCGGCGTTCGGCACTGGCGCGCCAACCGTGAGGGGTCATCGCCAACAGGTTGGCGCGATCCTGACCACTTTCCAGGGTCAGTTTGAATTCAAGGGTTTCGCTGTGTTGCAGCGCCATGCCTTCCGGCACCAGGGCCAGATGCTTGTCATCGGTGTACTCACGGACTTCGTCGTACAGCCGTTCGCGCAACTCCATCAGGTGACCGCTGGTCGGCCCGACTTTCATCAAACCGCCACCGGGGCTGAGCAGGCGTTTGGCTTCTTCCCAGTCCAGAGGGCTGAAGACGCTCGCCAGAAACTGGCAACTGCCCGAGGCCAATGGCACCCGTGCCATGCTGGCGATCAACCAAGTCAGCTGCGGGTTACGCTTGCACGCTCGTTTGACCGCTTCGCGAGAGATATCCAGCGCGTAACCGTCGGCGTTCGGTAAAGCCTCGGCGATTTGCGCGGTGTAGTAACCCTCGCCACAGCCGATGTCCAGCCAGCGCTGCGGTGCATAGCCGGCTGCCAGTTCCGCCAGGCGCTTGGCCACTGGCGCGTAATGGCCGGCGTTCAAGAAGTCGCGGCGGGCTTCAACCATGGCCAGGTTATCCCCAGGGTCGCGGCTGTTTTTATGCTGCACCGGCAACAGGTTCAGATAACCCTGCCGCGCGCGGTCGAAACGATGCCCGGCGGGGCAGGCCACGCCGTTGTCCACCGCATTCAGCGGTTCACTGCATATCGGGCACGCGAGCATCAGGCGAGCAACTTGATCAGGGTCTGGTAGTAGATCTCGGTCAACACATCGAGGTCAGCTGCCAGTACGCGTTCGTTGACCTGGTGGATGGTCGCGTTGACCGGACCCAGTTCAACCACTTGGGTGCCCATGGTCGCGATGAAACGACCGTCAGAGGTGCCGCCACTGGTGGAAGCCTTGGTTTCGCGACCGGTGATGTCCTTGATGCTCGACGCAACAGCATCCAGCAACGCACCCGGTTCGGTGAGGAACGGCAGGCCGGACAACGCCCAGTCGATGTGCCAGTCCAGGCCATGCTTGTCGAGAATGTCGGCCACGCGCTTTTGCAGGCCTTCGACGGTGGACTCGGTGGAGAAGCGGAAGTTGAACACCGCCACCAGATCACCCGGGATGACGTTGGTCGCGCCGGTGCCGGAATTGACGTTGGAGATCTGGAAGCTGGTTGGCGGGAAGAAATCGTTGCCGTGGTCCCAGTGCTCGGCGGCCAGTTCGGCCAGGGCCGGGGCGGCGAGGTGGATCGGGTTTTTCGCCAGGTGCGGATAGGCCACGTGACCTTGCACACCGCGCACGGTCAATTTGGCGCCGAGGGAACCGCGACGACCGTTCTTGACCACATCGCCCACCAGGGTGGTGCTCGACGGCTCGCCAACGATGCACCAGTCCAGACGTTCCTTGCGCGCGGCGAGGCGTTCAATCACTGCCTTGGTGCCGTGGTGCGCCGGGCCTTCTTCGTCACTGGTGATCAGGAACGCGACCTTGCCCTTGTGATCCGGGTAGTCGGCGACAAAACGCTCGGCGGCCACGGTCATCGAGGCCAGGCTGCCTTTCATGTCAGCTGCGCCACGGCCACAGAGCATGCCGTGTTCGTCGATCAGCGCGTTGAACGGGTCGATCTGCCAAGCGGTCACCGGGCCGGTCGGGACCACGTCGGTGTGGCCGGCGAAGCACAGCACCGGGCCGTCGTGTTTGCCGTGGGTCGCCCAGAAGTTATCCACATCTTCGATGCGCATCGGTTCCAGCATGAAACCGGCATCGCCCAGGCGCTGCATCATCTGCTTCTGGCAATCGGCGTCGACCGGCGTCACGGACGGGCGGCGGATCAGGTCGATGGCGAGTTGAAGGGTCGGCGAAAGGTCGGCGTGGGCCGTCATGGAAAACTCCGGAAAACATGAATTTGGGCGCGGACCAAATGTGGGAGCGGGCTTGCTCGCGAAGGGGCCGTCACTGGCGCCAAAAGCTTCGCGAGCAAGCCCGCTCCCACAGGTAAGGCGTTCGGCCGTTAAACCGGGCCCGGCCAAGGCCTGCAAAATGGCGGTTATCTTAAAGCAAAACGGCGACCATTGGCCGCCGTTTAGTGCATCTGTACAGTTTTAGACGGCTGGCGCCGGCTCAGGCTCGGCGGCCGGTTTGGGCAGCGAAGACAAGAACGCCATGATCAGCGCAGCCAGGTACGGCAGCGACTGCACCAGCAACATGGTCACCCAGAAGCGCATGTCGTTGCTCGGCAAGCCGTTCACCAGGAAAATCCCCAGTGCCGCGCCCCACAACAGCAGCATGATGAATACCTCTTCACGCGCCTCCGAAATCGCCACCCAGAAGCCGTGGTTGTCGGCGTTTTTCGGGGTGCGGAAGAACGGAATGCTGCTGGTGAAGAAGCCGTACAACACCGCTTTGGCAATCGTGTGCGACAGCGCCAGGCCCGCGAGCGCCGCGCAGAACGCATCCTTCAGATTGACCCCGACCGCCCGGCGGTAGAGGAAAATGATCTTGCCGACCTTGAACACGAACAACGCCAACGGCGGGATCGCGAAAATCAGCAGCGGTGGATCGACCCGTTGCGGCACGATGATCATCGCCGCCGACCACAACAGGGCGCCCACGGTGAAGAAGATGTTCATGCCGTCCGCGACCCACGGCAACCAGCCCGCGAGGAAGTGATAACGCTGGCCACGGGTCAGTTCGGTGTCCTTGCCGCGCAGCAGGCTGGCGGTGTGACGCTTGATGATCTGAATCGCCCCGTAGGCCCAGCGGAAACGCTGTTTCTTGAAGTCGATAAAGGTATCGGGCATCAGGCCTTTGCCGTAGCTGGTGTGGTAATACGCCGCCGACAGGCCTTTTTCGAAGACACGCAGACCCAACTCGGCGTCTTCACAGATGCACCAATCGGCCCAGCCGAGCTCTTCGAGCACCGAGCGCCGGGTCATGGTCATGGTGCCGTGCTGGATGATCGCGTCACGGTCGTTACGGGTGACCATGCCGATGTGGAAGAAGCCTTTGTATTCCGCGTAGCAAAGCTTCTTGAAGGTGCTTTCGTTCTGGTCGCGGTAATCCTGCGGCGACTGCACCACGGCGATTTTCGGATCGGCGAAGTGCGGCACCATGTGCTTGAGCCAGTTCGGGTCGACGCAGTAGTCCGAGTCGATCACCGCAATCACTTCGGCATCCTTGGCGGTGTGCGGGATCAGGTAATTCAGTGCACCACCCTTGAAGCCGGCCAGCGGTGCAACGTGGAAGAACTTGAAGCGCGGGCCGAGGGTTTCGCAATAATCGCGCACCGGTTCCCAGACCGCCGGGTCCTTGGTGTTGTTGTCGATGATCAGGACTTCGAAGTCCGGATAGTCGAGGTTGGCCAGGGCATTGAGGGTCTGTTTGACCATCTCCGGCGGCTCGTTGTAGCAAGGGACGTGGATCGAGACTTTTGGTCTGTAGTCCGAATCGCCCACCACCGGCAGGAATTCACGTCGGCGCTTGTGGGTCCAGACCGCTTCGGCCAGTTCATGTGCCTCGGTCAGCAGCACAATAAAGACCCCGAGCGCTCCGAGGGCGAGCAAGAAGCCCACCGTCAGGCTGAACCAGGTGCTGTATTGCTGACTGTAGTCGTAACCGATCCAGACCAGAACCGAACCGCACAGGAACGCGATAAAGGTCAGGAACGTGCGGCCACGTTGGCGCAGGGCCGAGCCGTCGATCATCAGCAAGGTCAAGGACAGCAAGGCCAGCACGGCCGAGCCGATTGCCAGCACGCGCCATTGCGGGATCGCGACCACGGGGCCTTCGAAGTTGAACTTCTGCTGGCGCGCGGCGTTGAACACACCCCAATACGCGCCCACCGAACCTTCGTCGCTGGCCTTCCACGGCTGGTCAAAGGCTTCGATCACGAAATAGTTGAAACCCTGGCGATTGAGTTTGTTGACCAGGGTGCGCAGGTAGATCGCCTGATCCGCCGGGCTCGCATCGGTGCCGCCACGCATGCGGCCGTTGCTCGGCCAGCCAACCTCCGAGAGCAGCAGCGGTTTTTTCGGGAACATCTTTTTCAGGTCGCGGGCGCGGTCGAGGACGAACTGACCGGCCTTGTCCACCGGGATGAATTCCCAATAAGGCAGAACGTGGGCGGCGATCAGGTCGACGTGCTTGGCCAGTTCCGGGTGTTCTTCCCAGACGTGCCATTGCTCGGACGTGGTCACCGGCACTTTCACGGCGGCGCGCACGCGATCGAGGATCACGCTCAGTTCGGCAGCGGTAATTTCCTTACGGAAGATTGCCTCGTTGCCGACCACCACGCGAACCACGCTGCGGGAGGTGTTGGCGATTTCGATGGCGCGGGTGATCTCGCGTTCGTTGCGTTCCTGGTCCGGGCTGATCCAGATCCCCGAAGTGACCCGCAGGCCGAATTCTTCAGCCAGTTTGGGAATGTCGCCCAGCGTGCCGTCGACCGAGTAAGTACGGATGTTGTCCGTCAGCTTGCTCATGATCTCCAGGTCACGACGCATTTGATCGTCGTTCGGGTACTGCTCTTTCTGTGGGTACTGGCCTTGCTGGAACGGCGAGTACGAGAAGCCGGAGATCTGTTCAGGCCAGTTGGGGGCGGTAACCGGGCGGTTGATTAGCGCCCAGAAGCCGGTAAACAAGGCTGCGATGGCGAGCACCACGACCAGGTTGAGTCCAAATTTGCGGGATGACATAGCTATTTCAGGTTCCAAAGACTGTGGAACGAAGGAACGGTTGGCGGTCGCCAAGGGGCGCGCATCCTACACCGGGCATTCTCTTTTCGTATAGCGGACAGGGAATTACCGGACATTGGGCAATTTGCTTTCACATAAGTTCTTACACTTGTAGATTGAAATTCAGAACTTGGCGCAGCGAAGCCCTATAATGCGCGCCGGTTTTTGGGGTAATGGTCATGAGTACAGAAGATCCGCGGTTTGCCGGCATCGCCCGTTTGTATGGCATCGAAGGCCTGGCGCGCCTGCGCGCGGCGCATGTGGCGATTGTCGGCGTCGGTGGCGTCGGTTCCTGGGCGGCGGAAGCTGTCGCCCGGTGTGGGGTGGGCGAGATTTCGCTGTTCGACCTGGACGACGTCTGCGTCAGCAACGTCAATCGCCAGTTGCACGCGCTGGACAGCACGGTCGGCAAACCCAAGGTTGAGGTGATGGCCGAGCGTCTGCGCGGGATCAACCCGGACTGCACGGTGCACGCCGTGGCGGATTTCGTCACCCGCGAGACCATGGCCGAGTACATCACGCCGAACATCGACTGCGTGATCGATTGCATCGACAGCGTTAACGCCAAGGCAGCGCTGATTGCCTGGTGCAAGCGCCGCAAGATCCAGATCATCACCACTGGCGGGGCAGGTGGGCAGATTGATCCGACGTTGATTCAGGTGTGCGATTTGAACCGTACGTTCAACGATCCGCTGGCGTCGAAAGTGCGTTCCACCTTGCGCCGCGATTATGGCTTCTCCCGCACCGTGACCCGTCATTACAGCGTGCCGTGTGTGTTCTCCACCGAGCAACTGCGCTACCCGAAACCGGATGGCAGCATTTGTCTGCAGAAGAGTTTTGTCGGTGATGGCGTGAAGCTGGACTGTGCCGGCGGGTTTGGTGCGGTGATGATGGTGACGGCGACGTTCGGCATGGTCGCGGCGACCAAGGCTGTGGATAAGATTGTTGCCGGGGTTCGGCGGCCTTCGGATCGGGTCAAGCCTGAGGTTTGATGGGTGGGGCTGATGGCCCCATCGCGGGCAAGCCCGCTCCCACATGAATCCGGATTGAATGCGAGATTTGAGTTCACCTCAACCCACTGTGGGAGCGGGCTTGCCCGCGATGGGCTGCGAAGCAGCCCCTTTTACTGAGCCAACTCATTCATCCGCTGGAGTACGGCATTCAGGCCATTGCTGCGCGACGGTGACAGCTGCCGCGAAAGGCCGAGCTGATTGAACCACTCTGGCAAATCCACCTGCCGCAACTCACCTGCCGACAACCCGTTGACCCGCGCCAGCAGCAACGCCACCAATCCGCGAATCAACCGGGCATCGCTGCTCGCCGCGAACTGCCAGTGACCGTCATTCAGTGAACCCACCAGCCACACCTGGCTTTCACAGCCATGCACCCGGTTGGTATCCACCTTATCCACATCGCTCAGCGCCGGCAGGCGGTCGCCCCATTGCATCAACAGGCGCGCCCGTTGTTCCCAGCCGGCAGCGTTCTGGAACGTGTCCAGCGCCGTCACAGCCTCGGCAGGCAAGTTCATCGCAGCAACTCCAGCGCCTGATCCAGCGCTTCAAAGAACCGCTCCAGGTCTTCGGAATCGTTGTAAAGCGCCAACGACACCCGGATCGCCCCGGCCAGCTCGAAGCTCTTGAGCAGCGGCATGGCGCAGTGATGACCCGCACGCACGGCAATCCCCTGTTCGGTCAGCAGATGCGCCAGATCAGAGTTATGCACACCCTCGACGACAAAACTGGCCAGCGCCAATTGCGGTTTGCCCAGCAGGCGAATGCCGTTTCGGGCTTCAAGTCCTTTCAGCAAATAGTCATGCAACGCCGCTTCGTGGGCGTTAACGGCGTCCTGATCGAGCCCGGCGAGGTAGTCCAGCGTCGCGCCCAGACCAATCACGCTGGCAATCGGCGGCGTTCCTGCCTCGAAACCCAATGGGGCAGGGCGAAAGCGTGCGCCATGGTAATCCGCGTCCAGCACCATTTCGCCGCCGAACTGCCAATGACGCAGATGCTTGAGCGCCTCGTTGTGCCCGAACAGCACGCCCAGGCCATCGGGGCCATAGAGCTTGTGGCTGGAAAACACATAGAAGTCGCAACCCAGTGCTTGCACGTCATGCCGACCATGCACCACGCCTTGAGCGCCATCGACCACGGTCAACGCGTCGTGTGCCTTCGCCATCGCCAATAGGGCGGGCAACGGCTGCCAGGCGCCGAGCACGTTAGACAACTGACTGACGGCTAGCAAACGGGTTTGCGGACCGATCAGGCGTGCGGCGGCCTCAAGGTCGATCAAACCGTCGGCATCCAGCGGCAGGATCACCAGTTTCAGCTCGCGGCGGTGTGCCAGTTGCTGCCATGGCAGCAGGTTGGCGTGATGCTCCAGAGCGCTGATGACCAGCTCATCGCCCGGTTGGAAAAGATGTTCCAGGCCGTACGCCAGGAGGTTCAGCGCTGACGTCGCGCCATGGGTAAAAATAATCTGCCCGCAATCGCCGGCATTCAGCCATTGCGCGACTTTGCTGCGGCTGGCCTCGAACGCCTGGGTGGCATGGGCGCCGGGCAAGTGTTGCGCCCGATGCACGTTGGCCGCGCCGTTGGCGTAGTAATGCGTCAGGGCATCCAGCAGGGCTTGAGGTTTTTGCGTGGTGGCGGCGTTGTCCAGATAGGTCTGGTCTTGCCGTTGCAAAGCGGCGATGGCCGGAAAATCGGCGCGCCAGGGAGAGGGGATCATCATGTTATTCGGCCCTGGTAAACATGGGCGGGTAGACGCCTGACCATGTAGGAGCAGAGCTTGCTCGCGAAGCTTTTTGGCGGCCTTAAGGGCCCCATCGCGAGCAAGCTCTGCTCCTACACAGGTGATCGTGACGCTGCTTAGTTGTGAGCGTGCAGCGCTTCGTTCAGTTCGATGGCCGATTTGTGGGTTTTGCATTCCACGGCGCCGGTCTCCGAATTGCGACGGAACAACAGGTCAGGTTGACCGGCCAGTTCACGCGCCTTGACGACTTTGACCAGCTTGTTGTTTTCGTCCAGCAGCGCCACTTTGGTGCCGGCGGTCACGTACAGGCCAGACTCCACGGTGTTGCGGTCGCCCAACGGGATACCGATACCGGCGTTCGCGCCGATCAGGCAGCCTTCGCCGACCTTGATCACGATGTTGCCGCCACCCGACAGGGTGCCCATGGTCGAGCAACCGCCGCCCAGGTCCGAACCCTTGCCGACGAATACGCCTGCCGAAACACGACCTTCGATCATGCCCGGTCCTTCGGTGCCGGCGTTGAAGTTGACGAAACCTTCGTGCATCACGGTGGTGCCTTCGCCCACGTAGGCGCCCAGGCGGATACGTGCCGCGTCAGCGATACGTACGCCGGCCGGTACCACGTAGTCGGTCATTTTCGGGAACTTGTCCACCGAGAACACTTCCAGCAGCTCGCCGCGCAGACGGGCTTCCAGTTGATGCTCGGCCAGCTCGGCCAGGTCGATCGCGCCCTGGCTGGTCCATGCCACGTTCGGCAGCAACGGGAACACACCGGCCAGGTTCAGGCCATGTGGCTTGACCAGGCGGTGGGACAGCAAGTGCAGCTTGAGGTAAGCCTCAGGCGTGGAAGTCAGTTGAACGTCTTCGGCCAGAATCGTCGCGACCAGCGGCTTGTGGCTCTCGGCCAGACGGGTCAGCAGTGCAGCCTGGGCAGCGTCGACGCCTTTGAGTGCCTCGGCCAGTTGCGAAGCCTGGGCGGTGCTGAACGCGATGGCCTGATTGCCTTCGGTGTAGCCAAGAACAGGCGCGATGGCGGCGATGACTTCAGCCGATGGATTCAGGACAGGGGCGGCGTAGAACACTTCCAGCCATGCGCCTTGACGGTTTTGGGTGCCGACACCGAAGGCCACGCTGAACAGGGAATTGGACATGTGAATACCTCTAACAAAATTGAACGGGCTGGCTTACTTGAGCGCTGCCGCGTAGATATCTGGCTTGAAGCCAATCAGGGTTCGGTCACCGAGATCAAGCACCGGGCGCTTGATCATCGAGGGTTGTGCGAGCATCAGTTCGATGGCTTTCGACTGGTCGAGATCGGCTTTGCGTTCGTCGTCGAGCTTGCGAAAGGTCGTGCCTGCACGGTTCAACACCACTTCCCAACCGTGCTCATCGCACCATTGGGTCAGGTGTTCACGGTCGATGCCGACCGCTTTGTAATCATGGAAGTCATAGCTGGCAGCGTGTTCATCGAGCCAGGTGCGCGCCTTTTTCATGGTGTCGCAGGCTTTGATGCCGAAAAGGTGCAACGTTTTACTTGAAACGGTCAAGGAATTGCCCCCTTTGCAGGTGCTGGAAATGAAAGGTCTGGGATTATGCCATGGCCTCTCGGTTAAAACCCAAAACCTGTGGAAGCGAGCAGGCTCCCTTCCGCAGGGATTTCGGTGTTGAAAGGTGGTCTGCGCTGGAGTGCGGCATGGGTGCCGCGGCCAGGATGCAGTCTAAGCGGCTAATGTGGCACTTCAATGCTGTCGATTGCCTGGGGGGCGACGGTTTATGCAAGCGCCGACTACATCCTGATGTGGGGTCGGCGTTTCGCGCTTGATCGGAGGGCGGTGAGCGCGACTCAAGCCGCGTTGGCGGCTGAGCTCAAGGCGTGGATCAAGTCTGGAAATCGGCATCTGCTGGCAGTGTTCAAAGTAATCAGCGGCCGATTCGACAGTGTTCTAACGCGGGTAAATCGAGCTGATGAATTGGATGTCCTGTTCGGAAAGCCCAATGTTGCGGGGGATGGCTTTTTTGTCCCACATGACACTGGCGGGAAAGGAGTAATGCATGATTGATGTTGGGTCATAGGTCAATTGATGACCCTGGCTTCGATGGAATTTTTTCAGAACGTTCAGGTAAATCTGTTCCTCGGTCCAGCCAGCCTTTTTGAATTCTCTGTAAATGGCCGGTGTATTCCAGTCCAGCGTCGCGTCAGGGTGTTGGTGTTCATGCTCGACTCCGAGGGCATGACCGAACTCATGCATGACAATAGTGGCGAATAACGGAGATTCATAATCGATCCCCACTACCATCGTGGGACTGTGCTTCGGCGTTTTTAGCGCATCTGTTCCGAGTTCCGAGGAGCCCGCGCCATTTTTCAGGTGGGAGAGTAGTATCCGGATATCCCCTTCATACAGTTCATCATTATCGTCAAGTTCAATGAATTCAAATTTCAGATTGACGTGGGGTGCCCACTGGTTGATTGCATTGACGACGGCTTGAAACATCGCTTCGTCATAGCGAGTGATGGCGATACGCAAAGTTTGCCCGTTAGTCCAGAATTTATTACTTATCCCGATGCTTCGTGTTGATCGAGTTGAGCTCGTGTCAGTGGTGTCGGGAGGAGTGCAAGGTGTTGGAAACGTCATGGTTATTTATTTGCCTGGTCTTTGATGTTGAGTAGTTGAAGTGTGTTTTGCAGGTTGTACGCGATACGAAGTTGATGAAGTGTGCGTTGGGCTATTTTTAAGTGGTATCTGCGCGGATAGAAAGAGCGAGGGTGTTTCGGTGTGTGTTTGATTTGGAAAGCTCCGCATCGCATTAAGTAATGCGGAGTGGAAATAGGTGTTGTCAGTGCGATTGTATTTGTCAGTGCTTCGGGTAAAGCAACTTCATAAGGCGCTTGTCTTTTTTACTGATTGTGCGGTTGGTGAGGATTTTCCAGTTGCCTGTCGTTAATGTATTGGCGACGGGGTAGTGCATGATGGACTTTCTGTCATACGGCGTATAAAGCGCTGACAGGGAGTTGAATGGAGTGAAAATGTTTCTATCGACTTCTTCTTTGCTTAATGGGTTCATCGCTCGGTTCTGATAGAACTCATACACCTTTGGTTTGTCCCAGGGGATCCTGGCGTCGGGATGCTGATGTTCGTGCATCGCACCTAATGCATGCCCGAACTCGTGAGTGACGATCACGTCGAAATCTTCATGTTCGGGAGGGACCCCCAGGTTCATGGTCGGCCAGTCCGGATGAATCAATAGTGCGTCGGTACCCAGCATTGAACTGTTGTCGTTATTCTTTGTGGCTATTCGGATGTCACCTTTGAGCCCTTCAACGAACTCAAAGGTCAGGTTGATGTACGGCAACCATTGATTGGCCGCCTTGATGATTTTCTGTTTGTGTTCATCGTTGGGTGCGTCGATAAAGGCGATTTTAAGTGTGCGCCCATTTGCCCAGAGCTTTGAGTAGTCAACCAGCGAGCGTTTGCGTCGAGTGCCGCTGGCGGTGCCGGCATTCTGCGGGTTTTCGTTAATGGCCGTGTCATAGGCTTGTTGGTCGTCGTACCATTGGATAAGTGTGCAGTTTTCAATGCTGTTCATTGGCTACTTCTTCCATGAAGTGAGAGTGATTGTGATGTTTTTGCGCACAGTAATGTGCTGCATGAGAGTAATGGGCGCTCTGCAGTTCGGTAAGGTTTATTTTCAGGTGATATGTAACTGACTATAAAAGAAAGCCCGCACTACCTTGCGTAATGCGGGCCGGGATACTTACTTGCGGCGTTTGATGAAATCGCGAATTCGCTCGGCCGCTTCAACACATTCGGCCAGTGGCGCAACCAGTGCCAACCGCACACGACCCGCGCCCGGATTGGCCCCATCGACGTTACGGGATAGATAAGAACCTGGCACCACCGTTACATGTTCTTCGACAAACAGGTCACGGCAGAACGCTTCGTCATCGCCTTCAACATTCGGCCACAAGTAGAAGCCGCCGTCCGGGCGCTGTACGTCCATCACCGGGCTGAGGATTTCCAGCACGGCATCATATTTCTCGCGATACAACACGCGGTTGGCGCGCACGTGCACTTCGTCATTCCACGCGGCCACGCTGGCCAGTTGGGTTTGAACCGGCATCGCGCAACCGTGGTAGGTGCGATACAGCAAAAAGCCCTTGAGGATGTCGGCATCGCCCGCCACGAAACCCGAGCGCAGGCCCGGCAGGTTGGAGCGTTTGGACAGGCTATGGAACACCACGCAGCGCTTGAAATCCTTGCGACCCAGTTCCACGCAAGCGCTGAGCAGGCCGGCCGGCGGCGTTTGCTCGTCAAAGTACAGTTCGCTGTAGCACTCGTCAGCGGCGATTACGAAGTCGTATTCGTCGGCCAGTGCGATCAGCTTTTTCAGCGTCTCGACCGGAATCAGTGCGCCGGTCGGGTTGCCCGGGGAGCACAGGAACAGGATCTGGCAGCGCTTCCAGATGTCGGGCGAAACGGCGTCGAAGTCCGGGTTGAAGCCGTTTTCGTCAAGGCATGGCAGGTAATGCGGCTTGGCGCCGGCGAGGAACGCAGCACCTTCGTAGATCTGATAGAACGGGTTCGGGCTGACCACCAACGCGTCTTCGCCACGGTTGACCACGGTTTGGGTGAAGGCGAACAACGCTTCACGGGTGCCGTTGACCGGCAGCACGTTGCGCGCCGGGTCGAGCCAGCCGCCCGGAACGCTGAAACGCCGTTCGCACCATGCGGCGATGGCTTCACGCAGGGCCGGGATGCCGAGGGTGGTCGGGTACACGGCCATCTGATCCAGATTGCTGGCCAGGGCTTCGGCGACAAAGCTTGGCGAGCGGTGTTTCGGCTCGCCGATGGACAACGCGATAGGGCGCTTGTCCGGGTTTGGCGTGACGCTGCCGAGCAGGGCGCGGAGCTTCTCGAACGGGTAGGGCTGCAACTGGGTCAGAGCGTTGTTCATCGTAAATCTCGTTCGGTGTGGGGGCTGGCTTTTGTTGGAGCCGGGCTTGCCCGCGATGCAGGCGCCTCGGTTTGTCAGGTGCACCGAGGTGATGCTATCGCGGGCCAGCCCGGCTCCTACATAAGCGTTTTCCCACAGGGAAAGTTGGTTAATTCAGATACTGAGTCGTGACAGTTTGATATCGGGTTCGTGGCTGACGCTCAGTTGTTCAACGATTGCATCCTGCAAGCGGCTGCACAGCAGCGGGTCAGACAACTGCTGGTTATTGGCGTCGGTAATGAAGAACACGTCCTCCACCCGCTCACCCAGCGTGGCAATCTTGGCGTTTTGCAGCGACAGGTCGAACTCCAGGAAGATCGTGCCGATCCGCGCCAACAGGCCCGGACGGTCGGGGGCGGTGAGTTCCAGCACGGTCACCGGACGTTGAGCGTCGTTGTGAATCGTGACCTGGGGCGCAAAGGCAAAATGCTTGAGCTGGCGCGGCACCCGGCGCTGAATGATGGTCGGGTAGTCGTCCGGGTTGCGCAGGGCTTCGGTCAGGCCATCGCGGATCTGCTTGACCCGCGCCGGGTTATCACCAATCGAGTCGCCGTCGGTGTCGAGCACAATATAGGTGTCGAGGGTGAACTGGCTGCTGGAGGTGATGACCCGGGCGTCGTGAATGTTCAAGTTGAGCTGGTCCATCGCCGCCACGGTCACGGCGAAGAAATCGTGTTGGTCCGGCGCATAAATAAAGATCTGAGTGCCGCCCTCGAACTCGCGCTGCGTGGTTTCCTTGATCAGCACCAGCGGCCCGCCGTCGGCAGGTTGTTGCAAGATCGCGTCGGTGTGCCAGGCGACGTCGCCAGCGGTGTGGCGCAGGAAATAGTCATCGCCTAGTTGTGACCACAGCTGTTCGACATCGTCCGGATCGTTTCCGCCGCGCACAAGGATGTCCAGGGCGGCGCTCTGGGTCTGACGGATCTGCATTTCACGATCCACCGGATTTTCCAGGCCGCGGCGCAGGGCGCGCTTGGTCTCGGTATACAGTTGGCGCAACAGGCTGGCGCGCCACGAGTTCCACAGGGTCGGATTGGTCGCGTTGATGTCGGCTACGGTCAGCACGTACAGATAATCGAGGCGGGTTTCGTCACCGACGGCCTGTGCGAAATCGTGGATCACCTGCGGGTCGGACAAGTCCTTGCGCTGGGCGGTGGTCGACATCGCCAGGTGGTTTTGCACCAGCCAGACGATCAGGCGGCTGTCCCACACCGGCAACTGATGGCGTTGGCAGAAAGCCTCTGCATCCACCGCGCCGATTTCCGAGTGGTCGCCATGGCGGCCCTTGCCGATGTCGTGGTAGAGCCCGGCCATGTAGATCAGCTCGGGCTTGGGCAGCTTGGCCATGAGCTTGGCGGCCAGCGGGAATTTTTCCGATACCTGGCTGTACTGCAACTTACGCAGGTGTTTGATCAGGTTCAGGGTGTGCGCGTCGACCGTATAGATATGGAACAGGTCGTGCTGCATCTGCCCGACGATCAAGCCGAACTCCGGCAGATAGCGCCCGAGAATGCCGTAACGGTTCATCCGGCGCAGGTTGCGGTGGATGCCGATCTTGCACTTGAACAGCTCGATAAACAGGCTGGTGTTACGAATGTCGTTACGGAATTCGTCGTCGATCAGGTGACGGTTCTCGCGCAGCAGACGGATGGTATCGGCGCGCACGCCTTTGATTTCCGGTTGCTGGGCCATCAACACAAAGATTTCCAGCATGGCGAACGGCGTACGACGGAACACGTTGTCGTTGCGTGCCTCGATATAACCGTCGTGCAGCTGGAACCGCGAGTTGATGGGCTGCGGCGGCGCTTCATCGTCCGGGGCGAGGATGACTTCTTCGAAGTGCTGAATGATCAGGTCGCTGAGCTGCGCAATGCTCATGACCACCCGGTAATATTGCTGCATGAAGTTTTCGATGGCTTGCTTGGCGTCATCGCCAACGAAGCCCAGCAGCCCGGCAATCGAACGCTGGTGATCGAACAGCAAGCGATCCTCGGAGCGACCGGCGAGCATGTGCAGCGCGTAACGGACCTTCCACAGGAATTCCTGGGACGAGGCGAGCAGGGCGTTTTCACTCTCTACCAGAAAACCTTCGCCAGCCAGTGCACGCAGGTTCAGGGTGCCGTATTCACGACGGGCTACCCAGAGAATCGTCTGGATGTCCCGTAATCCGCCCGGCGAGCCTTTGACGTTGGGTTCCAGGTTGTATTCGGTGTCGTTGTATTTGTGGTGGCGGGCCTTCTGCTCGGCGCGCTTGGCCAGGAAGAAGTCCTTGCTCGGCCACATGTGCGCGGTGCTGGTGACATCCAGCATGCGCTGGCGCAGGCGCTCAGGGCCGCAGATGGTGCGGCTTTCCATCAGGTTGGTGACCACCGTCAGGTCGGCGCGGGCCTCAACGGCGCATTCGTCCACCGAGCGCACGCTCTGACCGACTTCCAGGCCGATGTCCCAGAGCAAGGTCAGAAAACGTTCGATGGAATCGCGGAAAACTTCGTGATCGGCGCTGTCCAGAAGGATCAGCAAATCGATGTCGGAATAAGGGTGCAGTTCACCGCGACCATAGCCACCGACCGCGACCAGCGCGATGTCGGCGTCTTCACTCCAGTTAAACTGCTCCCAGGCCTTTTGCAGGATGTTATCGACGAACCAGGCGCGGTCCTCGATCAGCCGGCGAATGTCGCGGCCGCTGCGAAAGCGCCCGTCGAGCACCTCGCGGGCCTGGCGGATCGCCTTCTTGAAGGCTGAAATCGGGCTTGCCTTCAGGGCCAGTTCAGCCTGGAACTGGCCGCGGTCGAAGAGTTCGGGATCCACCTGCGGCATCGATTGGCTTTCCTGTCTATAAGGCTGAGAGCTTTGCGGAACGGATCAGGCCGAAACGCGCGCGATGGTGTCGTCGGCGCGCAGGGTGAAGATCTCGTAACCGGTTTCGGTAACCAGCAGGGTGTGCTCCCACTGGGCCGACAGCTTGCGGTCCTTGGTGATCGCGGTCCAGCCATCGCCCAGCACTTTGGTGTCGGCCTTGCCCTGGTTGATCATCGGTTCGATGGTGAAGGTCATGCCCGCCTTGAGTTCCATGCCGGTGCCGGCGCGGCCGTAATGCAGGATCTGCGGCTCTTCGTGGAACACTTTGCCGATACCGTGACCGCAGAACTCGCGAACCACCGAGAAGCCGTTCTTTTCCGCGTGCTTCTGGATGATTTCGCCGATGTCGCCAAGGCGGCAGCCGGGTTTGACGATTTCAATCGCCTTGTACATGCATTCCTGGGTCACTTGCGACAGGCGCTCGGCCCAGACCGGCACGGTGCCGACGTGGAACATGCGGCTGGTATCACCGTGATAACCGTCCTTGATGACGGTGACGTCGATGTTCAGCGTGTCGCCATCCTTCAGCGGCTTCTCGTTCGGAATGCCGTGGCAGACAACGTGGTTGATCGAAGTGCAGATCGACTTCGGGTAACCCTTGTAGTTGAGCGGCGCAGGAATGGCTTTCTGTTCGTTGACGATGTAGTCGTGGCAGATGCGATCCAGCTCTTCGGTGGTAATGCCCGGTTTGACATGTTCGGCAATCATTTCCAGCACATCGGCGGCCAGTTTGCCGGCGATGCGCATTTTTGCGATGTCCTCTGGGGTTTTGAGGGTGACGGTCATACAGGCTCTCTCTGCGCTCAATGGCGCTTGTCAAAACGAAATGGGCGGTGTGCGATTGATCTGCGCAGCCCTGAAAAACCTGATTCTATCAGACGATCAGCGCAAATCTGAGCCTCAGTGCTTAGCATCTCTCTATAGATAGGCGCATTCTTGATGATTCCAAGGGGCGATTTAAGACGCGCGTCCGGATTTGAGAATCCGGGTTCCGTTTTTGCGAGCCTTGTGGTATAAAATGCGCCGCTTTCCGGGGATACCCCGAAAGGCTTAAATCCACACACGTGTCGACACGATGACCTGGGTGCCTTCAGCTGATGCTGCTGGTTGGTCATTGGGATACGTGGAGGCCAAACCCGACTTATTAAGGAACTATCATGTCCCAAGTCAACATGCGCGATATGCTGAAGGCCGGTGTGCACTTCGGTCACCAAACCCGTTACTGGAACCCGAAAATGGGTAAATACATTTTCGGCGCGCGTAACAAGATCCACATCATCAACCTTGAAAAAACCCTGCCAATGTTCAACGAAGCTCTGACTTTCGTAGAGCGTCTGGCCCAGGGCAAAAACAAGATTCTGTTCGTCGGCACCAAGCGTTCCGCTGGCAAGATCGTTGCTGAAGAAGCAGCACGTTGCGGTTCGCCGTACGTCGATCACCGCTGGTTGGGCGGCATGCTGACCAACTTCAAAACCATCCGTGCTTCCATCAAGCGTCTGCGTGACCTTGAAGTACAAGCCGAAGACGGTACTTTCGCCAAGCTGACCAAGAAAGAAGCGCTGATGCGCACTCGCGATCTTGAGAAGCTCGATCGTTCCCTGGGTGGTATCAAGGACATGGGCGGTCTGCCAGACGCTCTGTTCGTTATCGACGTTGATCACGAGCGCATCGCGATCACCGAAGCCAACAAGCTGGGCATCCCGGTTATCGGCGTAGTCGATACCAACAGCAGCCCGGAAGGCGTTGACTACATCATCCCAGGCAACGATGACGCAATCCGCGCTATCCAGCTGTACATGGGTTCGATGGCTGACGCTGTAATCCGCGGTCGCAACCACGTTGCTGGCGGCACCGAGCAGTTCGTTGAAGAAGCTCCGGTAGCAGCAGCTGAGTAATTGACGCCTTGGCGTTGACTCAGTAAGCAAAAAGGGGGCTTGGCCCCCTTTTTTGCCACCTCGAAAACCGTTTGTCGGCCCCGCACTTGCAGAGCTGTAACGTGCAGCGGCTTACAACGGTGGTTCGGGAAGAATTGATCGCCCGTTCGATCGGGTGGAATGGTTGAAAACCTATCCAAGAGGATTTTGAAAATGGCAGCAATTACTGCAGCGTTGGTTAAAGAACTGCGTGAGCGTACCGGCGAAGGCATGATGGATTGCAAGAAAGCCCTGGAAAAGGCTGACGGCGACATCGAAAAAGCCATTGATGATATGCGTGCTTCCGGCGCAATCAAGGCTGCCAAGAAAGCAGGCAACGTGGCTGCAGAAGGCGCTATCGCTCTGAAAGAAGACGGCAAATCTGCTGTTCTGCTGGAAGTAAACTCGCAGACTGACTTCCTGGCCCTGCAGGACGACTTCAAGGCATTTGTTGCTGCTAGCGTT
Organism: Pseudomonas sp. S2_F03; assembly: GCF_054668335.1. NCBI lineage: Bacteria > Pseudomonadati > Pseudomonadota > Gammaproteobacteria > Pseudomonadales > Pseudomonadaceae > Pseudomonas > Pseudomonas sp. S2_F03. The sequence continues at coordinate 4,255,491 of NZ_CP162759.1, forward strand.
GAAAAAGCGTTCGCCGACAAACTGACTGACGTCGCTCCGTTGATCGCCGCTCAAGAAGCTGATCGCCTGGTATTGGTTGGCAAGGTTGGCGAAAACGTCAACATCCGTCGCCTGGTACGCGTTGAAGGTGATGTTGTTGGTGGTTACCTGCACGGCAACAAGATCGGTGTTGCAGTTGTCCTGAAAGGCGGCAACGTTGAACTGGCCAAAGACATCGCTATGCACGTAGCGGCCAGCAACCCAGAGTTCCTGCTGCCTTCGGAAGTTTCTGCCGAAGCGATCGAGCGTGAAAAAGCTGTGTTCCTGCAGCTGAACGAAGAAAAAATCAAAGGCAAGCCAGAAAACATCGTTGAAAACATGGTCAAAGGCCGTATCAGCAAGTTCCTGGCCGAAGCCAGCCTGGTTGAGCAGGCGTTCGTCAAGAACCCTGAAATCAAGGTCGGCGAGCTGGCCAAGAAAGCCGGTGCTGAAATCGTTTCTTTCACCTACTTCAAAGTAGGCGAAGGCATCGAGAAGCCAGTCGACAACTTCGCTGAAGAAGTTGCCGCTCAACTGGCTGCTGCCAAGCAGTAAGACGGTTTTTTTAACTGTCGCCCTGAAGAGGCTGCCCGCTTACGCGCGCAGCCTCTTTTCAGATGGGGCACCAATTTTTAATTGGTTTCCTTTGGAACTGGCTTACAAAGCCATGTTCCGATGGCGCTGAAGCAGCGCCAAGCTAGAGTGAGCGCAGCTGTAAACAGCTCGCAAAGAATTTTTAAAATACGCCGCAGGAGAGATTCGCAATGGCTCAGCAGGGCAGTGGTTATCAGGCTCGCTATAAACGCATTCTACTCAAGCTTAGCGGCGAGGCCCTGATGGGCTCGGAAGAGTTCGGGATCGATCCGAAAGTTCTGGATCGCATGGCGCTGGAAGTCGGCCAATTGGTCGGTATCGGTGTTCAGGTTGGTCTGGTGATCGGTGGTGGTAACCTGTTCCGCGGTGCGGCGCTGAGCGCGGCCGGCATGGATCGGGTAACTGGCGACCACATGGGCATGCTGGCCACTGTGATGAACGCCTTGGCCATGCGCGATGCGCTGGAGCGTGCCAATATCTCGGCCATCGTGATGTCGGCCATTTCCATGGTAGGCGTGACCGATCACTATGATCGCCGCAAAGCCATGCGCCATCTGAACGCCAAAGAGGTCGTGATTTTCGCGGCCGGTACCGGTAATCCGTTTTTCACCACGGATTCGGCAGCTTGCTTGCGAGCGATCGAAATCGACGCCGATGTCGTGCTCAAGGCGACCAAGGTCGATGGCGTCTACACCGCTGACCCGTTCAAAGACCCGCATGCCGAGAAGTTCGATCATCTGACTTACGATGAAGTGCTGGATCGCAAGCTGGGCGTGATGGATCTGACGGCTATTTGCCTGTGTCGCGACCACAAGATGCCGTTGCGCGTCTTTAACATGAACAAGCCCGGCGCCTTGCTGAACATCGTGCATGGCGGCGCTGAAGGGACCCTGATCGAGGAAGGCCAACAATGATCAACGAAATCAAGAAAGACGCTAAAGAGCGTATGCAAAAATCCGTGGAATCGCTGGCGCACAACTTTGGCCGTATCCGTACGGGCCAGGCGCACCCAAGCATTCTGGAGGGTGTGATGGTTCCTTACTACGGTTCCGACACGCCGATCAAGCAAGTGGCGAACATTACTGTCAAAGACGCCCGTACCCTGCAAGTCGTTGCCTTTGAGCGCAACATGCTGGGTGCTGTCGACAAAGCCATTGGCAGTGCCGGTCTGAACCTGAACCCGACCAACCTGGGTGAGTTGCTGCTGATCAGCATGCCGGCCTTGACTGAAGAAACCCGCCGCGGTTTCACCAAGCAGGCTCGCGATGTCGCTGAAGACGCCCGTGTTGCAGTGCGCAACATCCGTCGTGATGCGAACAGTCAGCTCAAGGACCTGGTCAAGGAAAAAGAAATCAGTGAAGACGAAGAGCGTCGTGCCACCGGCGAGATTGATGATCTGACCAAGAAATTCGTGGCTGAAATCGACGCGAAGCTGGCAGAGAAAGAAAAAGACCTGATGGCCGTATAAGGGTCGAGTTTTCATGGATAAGACCAAGCAGACTGTACCGTCCGCGGTGCCGCGCCATGTCGCGATCATCATGGATGGTAATAATCGCTGGGCGAAGAAGCGCTTTATGCCGGGTGTTGCCGGGCATAAAGCGGGTGTGGATGCGGTGCGTGCGGTAATCGAGGTGTGCGCTGAGGCCAAGGTCGAGGTGTTGACCCTGTTCGCCTTCTCCAGTGAAAACTGGCAGCGCCCGGCCGATGAGGTCAGTGCCTTGATGGATTTGTTCTTCAAAGCGTTGCGTCGTGAGGCCAAGCGCCTCAACGACAACAATATCAGTCTGCGCATCATCGGCGATCGCTCGCGTTTTCACCCCGAACTTCAAGCTGCCATGCGTGAAGCGGAAGCGATGACCGTCGGGGCCAACCGCTTTGTCTTGCAAATCGCCGCCAACTACGGCGGTCAGTGGGACATCGCGCAAGCTGCCCAGCGTCTGGCGCGGGAAGTTCAGGCCGGGCATCTGCGCCCGGAAGACATCACCCCTGAATTGCTGCAGACCTGTCTGGCCACCGGTGATCTGCCGTTGCCGGACTTGTGCATCCGTACCGGTGGCGAGCACCGCATCAGTAACTTCCTGCTGTGGCAGTTAGCCTACGCCGAGTTGTACTTCTCCGACCTGTTCTGGCCGGACTTCAAACACGACGCCATGCGAAACGCGCTGGCCGATTTCGCTTCTCGCCAGCGCCGCTTCGGTAAAACGAGCGAGCAGGTCGAGGCTGGAGCCCGGTTTTAATGCTTAAACAACGAATCATTACTGCGCTGATCCTGCTGCCGATCGCTTTGTGCGGTTTTTTCCTGCTCGAAGGTTCCGGCTTTGCGCTGTTTATCGGGCTAGTAGTGACGCTCGGTGCCTGGGAGTGGGCCAGGCTGGCCGGTTTCAACGCTCAGCCGGTTCGCGTTGCCTATGCCGTCGTGGTCGCATTGATGCTGTTTGTCATGCACATCCTGCCGGGGCTTGCGCCTTGGGTTCTGGGCGCTTCAGTGCTCTGGTGGGGCGTGGCGACGTATCTGGTGCTGACCTACCCGCGTTCCAGCGAACACTGGGCCAGTGCCGCCTGTAAGCTGGTGATCGGTTTGCTGATCCTGTTACCGGCCTGGCAAGGTCTGGTCCAGATCAAGCAGGAACCCTTGGGTAACTGGTTGATCATGGCCGTGATGGTGCTGGTATGGGGCGCGGATATTGGTGCGTATTTTTCCGGCCGTGCCTTTGGCAAGCGCAAGCTGGCGCCACAGGTCAGTCCCGGCAAGAGCTGGGAAGGCGTTTACGGTGGCCTGGTGCTGAGCCTGGTGATCACAGCGATCGTCGGCCTGGTGCGCGACTGGAGTTTCGCCCAGATGCTCATGGGGTTGGTCGGTGCTGCAGTCATCGTCTTCATTTCGGTGGTGGGTGACCTCACCGAGAGCATGTTCAAACGTCAATCAGGCATCAAGGACAGCAGTAACCTGCTGCCAGGGCATGGCGGTGTCCTTGACCGAATCGATAGCCTGACGGCAGCGATCCCGGTATTTGCCGTATTGTTGTGGATGGCTGCACCGTGAGTCGCCCTCAGCAGATTACTGTTCTGGGGGCGACCGGTTCGATTGGTCTGAGCACTCTGGATGTCATTGCTCGCCATCCCGAGCGTTATCAAGTCTTTGCCTTGAGCGGTTTTACTCGTTTGAGTGAACTGCTGGCGCTGTGTGTGCGCCACACTCCGCGATTCGCCGTCGTGCCTGAGGCGGGCCCTGCCCGTGGCTTGCAGGACGACTTGCGTGCTGCCGGCCTGTCGACCCGGGTATTGGTGGGGGAGGAGGGGTTGTGTCAGGTGGCCTCCGATCCTGAAGTCGATGCCGTCATGGCGGCCATCGTTGGTGCGGCGGGTTTGCGCCCGACCCTGGCAGCAGTTGAGGCCGGCAAGAAAATCCTGCTGGCTAACAAAGAAGCGCTGGTGATGTCCGGGGCGCTGTTCATGCAAGCCGTGCGCAAAAGCGGTTCGGTATTGCTGCCGATCGACAGCGAGCACAACGCGATTTTCCAGTGCATGCCGCAGGATTTCGCCCGTGGGCTTGGCGTGGTCGGCGTACGCCGGATTTTGCTGACAGCCTCTGGTGGTCCGTTCCGACAGACGCCGATGGCCGAATTGGCACATGTTTCCCCTGAGCAAGCCTGTGCGCACCCGGAACTGGTCCATGGGACGCAAGATTTCGGTCGATTCGGCGAGCATGATGAACAAAGGGCTCGAGTTGATCGAAGCCTGCTGGCTGTTCGACGCCAAGCCGTCCCAGGTTGAAGTGGTTATTCACCCTCAGAGCGTGATCCATTCCCTGGTCGACTATATCGATGGTTCGGTGCTGGCTCAGTTGGGCAATCCGGACATGCGCACCCCTATCGCCAATGCTCTGGCCTGGCCAGAACGTATTGACTCCGGCGTGGCACCGCTGGATCTGTTCGCTATTGCGCGTCTGGATTTCCAGGCGCCCGATGAAGAGCGTTTCCCTTGCCTGCGCCTTGCGCGCCAGGCAGCCGAGGCTGGCAACAGCGCGCCGGCGATGCTGAATGCAGCGAATGAAGTGGCTGTTGCAGCCTTTCTCGACGGGCGGGTCCGCTACCTGGAAATCGCGAGTATTATCGAAGAAGTGTTGAACCTCGAGCCTGTCGTCGCAGTGGGAGATCTCGAGGCCGTGTTTACGGCTGACGAGAAAGCGCGAGTGCTGGCCGGGCAATGGTTGAGTCGTCACGGGCGGTAAGTGCTGCCATATGTTGGCCCATGCAGCACCGGATAGAATTGCGGGAGAAAGTAGATGAGCGCGCTCTATATGATTGTCGGCACCCTGGTGGCTTTGGGTGTGCTGGTTACCTTCCACGAATTCGGCCATTTCTGGGTCGCACGTCGCTGTGGGGTCAAAGTGCTGCGTTTCTCCGTAGGCTTCGGTATGCCGCTGCTGCGCTGGCACGACAAGAAAGGTACTGAGTTTGTAGTGGCTGCCATTCCATTGGGCGGCTACGTGAAGATGCTCGATGAGCGTGAAGGCGAAGTGCCGGTCGATCAGCTCGAACATTCTTTCAATCGCAAATCTGTCCGTCAGCGTATTGCGATCGTGGCGGCTGGCCCGATCGCCAACTTCTTGTTGGCAATGGTGTTTTTCTGGGTGTTGGCCATGCTCGGCAGCGAGCAGGTGCGGCCCGTCATTGGTGCGGTCGAGTCTGGCAGTCTTGCCGCCCGGTCTGGCTTGAGCGTCGGTCAGGAAATCATTGCCATTGATGGCGAACCAACGACCGGTTGGGCTGCGGTGAATCTGCAATTGGTTCGTCGTCTTGGTGAGAGCGGAACCCTTCAATTATTGGTGCGTGAGCAGGGTTCCACGACGGATTCCCCACGAGAGCTGGTACTGGATAAGTGGCTTAAAGGCGCCGACGAGCCAGATCCGATTCGTTCGCTGGGCATTCGTCCTTGGCGCCCGGCGTTACCGCCAGTGCTCGCCGAACTCGATCCGAAGGGGCCGGCACAGGCTGCGGGCCTGAAAACCGGTGATCGCTTGCTTGCCCTTGACGGCAAGGCGCTGGATGACTGGCAGCAAGTGGTCGACACCGTGCGTATGCATCCAGATACCAAAATCATGCTGCGCATCGAGCGCGATGGTGCTCAAATCGACGTCCCTGTGACGTTGGCCTCTCGCGGCGAGAGCAAGGCACCTACCGGTTACATGGGGGCCGGAGTGAAAGCGGTCGATTGGCCGCCAGAGATGGTTCGAGAAGTCAGTTACGGTCCATTGGCTGCGATTGGAGAGGGCGCGCGACGCACCTGGACCATGAGCGTGCTGACCCTCGATTCACTCAAGAAAATGTTGTTCGGTGAGCTCTCGGTAAAAAACTTGAGTGGACCGATAACCATTGCTAAAGTGGCGGGCGCTTCTGCCCAGTCGGGCGTAGCTGATTTCCTGAATTTCCTTGCATATCTGAGTATTAGCCTGGGAGTTCTGAATTTGTTGCCCATTCCTGTACTGGATGGGGGGCATTTGTTGTTTTATCTGATCGAGTGGGCGCGTGGTCGTCCCTTGTCAGATCGGGTGCAGGGTTGGGGGATACAGATCGGTATCAGTTTGGTGGTCGGGGTGATGTTGCTTGCTCTGGTCAATGATTTGGGCCGTCTGTAACACTTCGCTGAATTGCGAATCTGCCGCATTTTGCGGCAGTTTGTTTATTGCCAGTTGGAATAAGAAAGGACTTCATGAAACGTCTGCTGCTAACTGCGGTTCTCACCGTATTGATGATCGCCGAAGTTCACGCCGAGTCCTTCACTATCTCTGATATTCGCGTCAATGGCCTCCAGCGGGTCTCCGCGGGTAGCGTCTTTGGTGCTTTGCCGTTGAACGTCGGCGAACAGGCGGACGATCGTCGCCTGGTGGAATCCACTCGTGCGTTGTTCAAAACCGGTTTCTTTCAAGATATCCAGCTGGGCCGCGATGGCAACGTCCTGGTCATCACGGTAGTCGAGCGTCCATCGGTCGCCAGTATCGAGATCGAAGGTAACAAGGCGATCTCTACTGAAGACCTGATGAAGGGCCTCAAGCAGTCCGGTCTGGCCGAAGGTGAAATCTTCCAGCGCGCCACCCTTGAAGGTGTGCGTAACGAGCTGCAGCGCCAATACGTCGCTCAGGGCCGCTACTCGGCCACCGTCGACACCGAGGTGGTCCCGCAGCCGCGTAACCGTGTCGGATTGAAGGTCAACATCAACGAAGGCACCGTCGCTGCCATCCAGCACATCAACGTGGTGGGTAACACCGTCTTCCCTGAAGCAGACCTGATCGACCTGTTCGAACTGAAGACCACCAACTGGCTGTCCTTCTTCAAGAACGACGACAAGTACGCGCGGGAAAAACTTTCCGGTGACTTGGAGCGCCTGCGTTCCTACTACCTGGACCGCGGCTATATCAATATGGATATCGCTTCGACTCAGGTATCAATTACTCCGGACAAGAAACACGTCTACATCACCGTCAACGTCAACGAAGGCGATAAGTACACCGTTCGTGACGTCAAGTTGAGCGGCGATCTGAAAGTCCCTGAAGACCAGATCAAGTCCCTGCTGCTGGTGCAGAAAGGCCAGGTGTTCTCGCGCAAGCTGATGACCACCACGTCGGAGCTGATTACTCGCCGTCTGGGTAACGAGGGCTATACCTTCGCCAACGTAAGCGGTGTGCCTCAGCCGCATGAAGACGACCACACCGTCGACATTACTTTCGCGGTCGATCCAGGCAAGCGTGCTTACGTGAACCGTATCAACTTCCGTGGCAACACCAAGTCTGAAGACGAAGTGCTGCGCCGTGAAATGCGTCAGATGGAAGGCGGCTGGGCTTCGACCTACCTGATCGACCAATCCAAGACTCGTCTTGAGCGTCTGGGCTTCTTTAAGGAAGTGAACGTCGAAACACCTGCTGTGCCAGGTGTCGATGACCAGGTTGATGTGAACTACAGCGTTGAAGAACAGGCTTCCGGTTCGATCACTGCCAGCGTTGGTTTCGCTCAAAGTGCCGGCCTGATCCTCGGCGGTTCCATCACTCAGAACAACTTCCTGGGTACCGGTAACAAGGTCAGCATCGGCTTGACCAAAAGCGAATACCAGAGCCGCTATAACTTCGGTTATGTCGACCCGTACTGGACAGCCGATGGCGTGAGCCTGGGTTACAACGCTTTCTATCGCACTACTGACTACAAAGATCTCGATGTCGACGTAGCCAGCTATGCCGTAGATAGCCTGGGTGCAGGTATCAGTGTCGGCTACCCGATCAGCGAGACCTCGCGTCTGACTTTTGGCCTGACTGCACAGCAAGACAAGATCAAGACCGGTCAGTACACCGTCGACGAAATCTTCGACTTCGTTAACCGTGAAGGCGATCAGTACCTGAACTTCAAGGCATCGGCCGGCTGGTCGGAGTCCACCCTGAACAAAGGCGTATTGGCGACCCGTGGTCATTCTCAAAGCTTGACCGCGGAAGTGACTGTACCGGGTAGCGACCTGTCGTTCTTCAAGCTCGATTACCGTGGCCAGTTGTTCCAGCCTTTGTCTGAAAACTACACCATGCGCCTGCACACCGAGTTGGGTTATGGCGATGGTTACGGTTCGACCGATGGCTTGCCATTCTATGAAAACTACTATGCTGGTGGTTTCAACTCGGTTCGTGGCTTCAAGGACAGCACATTGGGGCCGCGTAGTACTCCGAGCCGCGGTCAAGGCGTCACAGGCAACCCGGGCACACTCGCTGACCCGGATCAGGATCCACTGCCATTTGGTGGTAACGTCCTGATTCAAGGTGGTGCGGAGATTCTGTTCCCGCTGCCATTCGTCAAAGATCAGCGCTCGTTGCGGACTTCGGTATTCTGGGACGTGGGTAACGTGTTTGACTCCAAGTGCACTCAGTTTTCCAACACCGACCCGAACTCGAAGTCCAACACGCAGTGCAACGATATCAGTCTGAGCAACCTGGCCAGTTCCGTCGGTGTGGGTGTGACATGGGTCACCGCGCTGGGTCCTCTGAGCTTTGCATTGGCCATGCCAGTAAAAGAACCGGATAACGCTGAAACCCAGGTGTTCCAATTCTCTCTTGGCCAGACGTTCTAAGCGTCTGTCCCAAAATAACGACAATGGATTTTGTAGGAGTACATCGTGCGTAAGTTGACTCAATTGGTTCTCCTGGCGACCGTACTGGTAGCAGGTCCGGCTTTTGCCGACATGAAAATCGCCGTTCTGAACTATCAGATGGCTCTGCTGGAATCCGACGCGGCCAAGAAGTATGCCGTGGATGCCGAGAAAAAATTTGGCCCGCAACTGACCAAGCTCAAGACGCTGGAAAGCAGCGCCAAAGGTATTCAGGATCGTCTGATGGCCGGAGGCGACAAGATGCAACAAGGTGAGCGTGAGCGCCTTGAACTCGAGTTCAAGCAAAAGGCCCGTGACTTCCAGTTCCAGTCCAAGGAACTGAACGAAGCCAAAGCCGTTGCCGACCGTGAAATGCTGAAGCAGCTCAAGCCGAAACTGGACAGCGCTGTGGAAGAAGTCATCAAGAAAGGTGCTTTTGACCTGGTCTTCGAGCGTGGTGCAGTGATTGATGTCAAGCCTCAGTACGACATCACTCGCCAGGTTATCGAGCGCATGAATCAGCTGAAGTAACCATGACAGCGACTATTAAGCTCGGCCAATTGGCCGAGTTCCTCGGCGCCACGCTACGTGGCGACCCGGAGAAAGAAATTACTGGGCTAGCCACTTTGCAAGAGGCTGGCCCAGCTCAGTTGAGCTTTCTCGCAAATCCTCAATACCGTAAATACCTGGCCGACTGCCGGGCCGCAGCGCTGTTGCTGAAGGCCGCTGATGCCGAAGGGTTTTCCGGTGATGCGCTGGTAGTGCCGGATCCGTACCTGGCCTACGCGCGTATTTCCCATTTGTTCGATCCCAAGCCCAAGGCGCCCGCAGGTGTTCACCCGACAGCGGTAGTGGCCGCGGATGCAGTGGTTGATCCAGCGGCGAGTATTGGTGCCTTTGCGGTGATCGAAAACGGTGCGCGTATTGCGGCGGGCGTGACCATCGGCGCTCATTGCTTCATCGGTGCGCGTTGCGAAATCGGCGAAGGCGGCTGGCTGGCCCCGCGCGTCACGCTGTATCACGACGTGCGCATCGGCAAGCGAGTGGTCATTCAGTCGGGTGCCGTGCTCGGTGGCGAAGGTTTCGGTTTTGCCAACGAAAAAGGTGTCTGGCAGAAAATCGCCCAGATCGGTGGCGTGTTGGTCGGTGACGATGTGGAGATTGGCGTGAATACCGCCATCGACCGCGGTGCGTTGGCCGATACCGTTCTCGGTAATGGTGTGAAGCTCGACAACCAGATCCAGATTGCCCACAACGTGCAGATCGGTGATCACACCGCCATGGCCGCTTGTGTGGGGATCTCCGGCAGCACCAAGATCGGCAAGCATTGCATGCTCGCAGGTGGTGTGGGGCTGGTGGGGCACATCGAAATTTGCGACAACGTTTTCATCACCGGGATGACCATGGTGACCCACTCGATTACCGAAAAGGGCGCCTATTCTTCCGGTACAGCCATGCAACCGGCTGCCGAGTGGCGCAAAAGCGCGGCACGCATCCGTCAGCTCGATGACATCGCGCGGCGACTGCGACAACTGGAAAAGCACGTAGGGGAAGTGACCCCTGACGGTAATGCTTCTTCAGATGGCTGATACCATTTCCATATCAAGTGTGCACAGCCGTTAGACTGCCTCCTTGATTTGCTAGAGGAGCGCGCGTCACTCGTGCGTTCCCAATCTTTACATAGGCTTCCCCCCGAAATGATGGACATCAACGAGATTCGCGAATACCTGCCTCACCGTTACCCGTTCCTGCTGGTGGACCGGGTTGTGGATCTGGATGTGGAAGGCAAGCGCATTCGCGCCTACAAGAATGTCAGCATCAACGAACCGTTCTTCAATGGTCACTTCCCTGCGCATCCAATCATGCCGGGCGTATTGATCATCGAAGCGATGGCTCAGGCTGCCGGGATCCTTGGTTTCAAAATGCTCGACGTGAAACCGGCGGACGGCACCCTTTACTACTTCGTCGGCTCCGACAAGCTGCGCTTCCGCCAGCCTGTGCTGCCGGGCGATCAGTTGATCCTTGAAGCCAAGTTCCTGAGCTGCAAGCGTCAGATCTGGAAGTTCGAATGCCAGGCTTCGGTCGACGGCAAGCCAGTCTGCTCTGCTGAAATTATCTGTGCGGAACGCAAACTATGAGTTTGATTGACCCTCGCGCAATCATCGATCCGACGGCTGTACTGGCCGACGACGTTGAGGTCGGCCCATGGTCGATCGTCGGCGCAGGTGTGGAAATCGGCGAGGGGACAGTGATCGGGCCGCACGTGATTCTCAAAGGCCCGACCCGTATCGGTAAGCACAACCGCATCTACCAGTTTTCTTCGGTAGGTGAGGACACGCCCGATCTGAAATACAAAGGCGAAGAAACCCGTCTGGTCATCGGTGACCACAACGTCATCCGTGAAGGCGTGACGATTCACCGCGGGACCGTTCAAGACCGTTCGGAAACGACCCTGGGTGATCACAACCTGATCATGGCCTATGCCCACATCGGCCACGACAGCGTCATCGGCAACCACTGCATCCTGGTCAACAACACCGCGTTGGCTGGCCATGTACACGTTGAAGATTGGGCGATCCTCTCCGGTTTTACCCTGGTTCACCAGTATTGCCACATTGGTGCCCACAGCTTTTCCGGTATGGGTACAGCCATCGGCAAGGACGTTCCAGCGTACGTCACCGTGTTTGGCAACCCCGCTGAAGCCCGCAGCATGAACTTCGAAGGCATGCGTCGCCGCGGTTTCAGTGAAGACGCGATCCACGCGCTGCGCCGCGCCTATAAGGTGGTTTATCGCCAGGGCCTGACCGTCGAGCAAGCGCTTGCCGAACTGGCCGAACCTTCGGATCAGTTCCCGGAAGTCGCGGTGTTCCGTGATTCCATCCAGTCTTCGACCCGCGGCATTACTCGTTAATCATGGCTAATCTGCGTATTGCGCTGGTAGCGGGTGAGGCTTCCGGCGACATTCTGGGCGCAGGCCTCATGCGCGCACTCAAGGCTCGACATCCGGCGGTGGAATTCATCGGTGTCGGTGGTCCGTTGATGCAGGCCGAGGGGCTGACCTCATACTTCCCCATGGAACGGCTTTCGGTCATGGGCCTGGTGGAAGTGCTGGGACGGTTGCGTGAGCTGCTGGCGCGTCGCAAGAAGCTGATCGCCGACCTGATCGCTGAGAAGCCGGACGTGTTCATCGGTATCGATGCTCCGGACTTCAACCTCAATATCGAACTCAAGCTGCGTCAGGCCGGGATCAAGACCGTGCATTACGTCAGCCCGTCGGTGTGGGCATGGCGTCAGAAGCGCGTGCTGAAGATCCGCGAAGGCTGCGACCTGATGCTGACGCTGTTTCCGTTCGAAGCGAAATTCTATGAAGAGAAGGGCGTGCCGGTGCGTTTTGTCGGGCACTCCCTGGCCGATGCGATCCCGCTGGAGGCCGATAGGGCTGCCGCGCGGGCTGAGCTCGGATTGCCAGAGGGACCTCTGGTCGCGTTGATGCCCGGCAGTCGTGGCGGTGAAGTGGGCCGTCTCGGCGCCTTGTTCCTTGATACTGCCCAGCGTTTGCGGGCCATGCGCCCAGGTGTGCGCTTTGTCATGCCATGCGCCAACCCTGAACGGCGCGCGCAGCTTGAAGAGCTGTTGGCCGGTCGCGATCTGCCGCTGACCTTGCTTGACGGCAAATCCCATCTGGCCCTGGCCGCTTGTGATGCGGTGCTGATTGCCTCCGGGACCGCTACGCTGGAAGCGTTGCTCTACAAGCGACCGATGGTGGTGGCTTATCGTCTGGCGCCGCTGACGTTCTGGATCCTCAAGCGGATGGTGAAAAGCCCTTACGTGTCTTTGCCGAACCTCTTGGCCCAGCGCCTGTTGGTGCCTGAGTTGCTGCAAGACGACGCGACAGTCGAAGCGCTGGCGCAAACGCTGTCCCCTCTGATCGAAGGCGGCGAGGAACAGACTCGCGGCTTCGACGAAATTCACCGCACCTTGCGTCTGGACGCCTCCAATCAGGCGGCGGATGCAGTACTGAACTTGATCGGCAAAACACAATGAGCAAAACCAGCACACAGATGGGCCTGGACTTCACCCTGGTCGCCGAAGTCGAAGACCTCGTGGCCGGTGTCGACGAAGTCGGTCGCGGCCCGCTCTGCGGTGCAGTGGTCACGGCTGCGGTGATCCTCGATCCGAACCGTCCGATCCTTGGTCTGAACGATTCGAAAAAACTCACCGAAGCCCGTCGCGAAAAGCTCTTCGACGAAATCTGCGAAAAAGCCCTGAGCTGGTGCATCGCCCGGGCCGAAGTCGAGGAAATCGACGAGCTGAACATCCTGCACGCCACCATGCTGGCGATGCAGCGCGCGATCGAAGGTCTGCACATCCAGCCGAAACTGGCCATGATCGACGGCAATCGTTGCCCGAAACTGTCGATGCGCGCTGAAGCGGTGGTGCAGGGCGACGGCAAGGTGCCAGCCATTGCCGCGGCATCGATTCTGGCCAAGGTCAGCCGCGACCGCGAAATGGCAGCCTTTGAGTTGATTTACCCGGGTTACGGCATCGGCGGGCACAAAGGCTATCCGACCCCCGTTCATCTGGAAGCGCTGGCCCGCTTGGGGCCAACGCCGATTCACCGCCGCTCGTTCGCCCCGGTGCGCCTGGCGTACGAGGCGCGGGAAAGTCTGATCGAGAGTTAGTCGCAAGGCTGATGTTTTACTCAAGGCCCGGTACAATCCGGGCCTTGTTGTCTTCACGTTTCTAGACAGGATCACTATGCCGGCTTCATTCGTTCACCTACGCCTGCACACTGAATATTCCCTGGTCGACGGTCTGGTGCGGATCAAACCGCTGGTCAAGACCCTGGTCGGCATGAACATGCCTGCCGTAGCGGTCACCGACCAGAACAACATGTGTTCCCTGGTCAAATTCTACAAAGCCGCCATGGGTGCCGGGATCAAGCCGATCTGCGGCGCCGACTTGTGGCTGTCGAACAAGGACCCGGACAACGCCCTGAGCCGGATCAGTCTGCTGGCCATGAACGCTGTCGGCTATCGCAACCTGACCGAACTGATTTCCCGTGGTTTCATCGACGGCCAGCGCAATGGCTCGGTGATCATCGAGCGCGAATGGGTCGCCGAAGCCAGCGAAGGCTTGATCATGCTGTCGGCGGCGAAAGAGGGCGAAATCGGCCTGGCCATGCTCAGTGGCAACCCGGCTGAAGCGGAAAACCTCGCGCGCGAATGGATGGCGGTGTTCCCGGATCGTTTCTACCTGGAAATCCAGCGCACCAATCGCCCCAACGATGAAGAGCAGCTGCACGGTGCCGTGGCCCTGGCCGAGAAAATCGGCGCGCCACTGGTCGCAACCAACGATGTGCGTTTCATCAAGCAGGAAGACTTCGCCGCTCACGAAACCCGCGTGTGCATCGGTGAGGGCCGCGCCCTCGACGATCCGCGACGTTCGAAGAATTACAGCGATCAGCAATACCTCAAAAGCGCCGAGGAAATGGCCGAGCTGTTCAGTGACTTGCCCGAGGCGCTGGAAAACACCGTCGAAATCGCCAAGCGCTGCAACATCGAAGTGAAGCTGGGCAAGCACTTCCTGCCCAACTTCCCGATTCCCGATGGCATGACCATCGATGAATATTTCCGCAAAGTGTCGTTCGATGGCCTGGAAGATCGCCTGACCGTTCTGCTGCCCAAAGACACCACGGAAGACTACGAGGCCAAGCGTCAGGTCTACGTCGACCGGCTGAATTTCGAGCTGGATATCATCATCCAGATGGGGTTCCCCGGTTACTTCCTGATCGTGATGGACTTTATCCAGTGGGCCAAGAGCAACGGCGTGCCGGTAGGTCCGGGCCGGGGGTCGGGTGCCGGGTCGCTGGTGGCCTATGTACAGAAGATCACCGACCTCGATCCGCTGGAATATGACCTGCTGTTCGAACGTTTCCTCAACCCGGAACGGGTATCGATGCCCGACTTCGACGTCGACTTCTGCATGGACGGTCGCGATCGGGTGATTGAATACGTGGCCGAGAAATACGGTCGCAATGCGGTTAGCCAGATCATCACCTTCGGTTCCATGGCGGCCAAGGCTGTGGTCCGGGACGTGGCGCGGGTGCAGGGCAAGTCCTACGGCCTGGCGGATCGTCTGTCGAAGATGATTCCGTTCGAAGTCGGCATGACCCTGGAAAAGGCCTATGAGCAGGAAGAGATCCTGCGTGACTTCATCAAGGTCGATGAAGAAGCCGCCGAAATCTGGGAGATGGCCCGCAAGCTCGAAGGCGTTGTGCGTAACGTTGGTAAACACGCCGGTGGCGTAGTTATTGCGCCGACCAAACTGACGGACTTCTCGCCGATTTATTGCGATGAGGCCGGTGACGGTCTGGTGACCCAGTTCGACAAGGATGACGTTGAAGCGGCCGGTTTGGTGAAGTTCGACTTCCTCGGCCTGCGGACCCTGACCGTTATCGATTGGGCGTTGAAGACCATCAATCGCGACCGCGCGAAGGTCGACGAACCGCCGCTGGACATTGCGTTCATTCCGCTGGACGACAAGCCGACCTACACACTGCTGCAAAAAGCCGAAACCACGGCGGTGTTCCAGCTCGAATCCCGCGGCATGAAGGAGCTGATCAAAAAGCTCAAGCCCGACTGCCTGGAAGACTTGATCGCACTGGTGGCCCTGTTCCGTCCGGGCCCGCTGCAATCGGGCATGGTGGACGACTTTATCAACCGTAAGCACGGTCGCGCCGAACTCGCGTACCCGCACTCGGATTACCAGTACGAAGGCCTCAAGCCCGTACTGGCGCCGACTTACGGCATCATCCTGTATCAGGAACAGGTGATGCAGATTGCCCAGGTCATGGCCGGTTACACCCTTGGCGGTGCGGACATGCTGCGTCGTGCCATGGGTAAGAAAAAACCGGAAGAAATGGCCAAGCAGCGCGGCGGTTTCATTGAAGGTTGCGCGACCAACAACATCGACGCTGACCTTGCCGGTAACATTTTCGACCTGGTAGAAAAATTCGCCGGCTACGGCTTCAACAAATCCCACTCCGCGGCGTATGGCCTGGTGTCGTACCAGACGGCGTGGCTGAAAACGCATTACCCGGCGCCATTCATGGCGGCGGTGCTGTCGGCGGACATGCACAACACCGACAAGGTTGTGACCTTGATCGAAGAAATTCGCACCATGAAGCTGCGTCTCGACGCGCCGGATGTGAATGCCTCCGAGTTCAAGTTCACGGTGAATGACGAAGGCCGGATTATTTACGGCCTCGGGGCGATCAAGGGCGTGGGCGAAGGTCCGGTGGAAGCGATCACCGAGGCGCGCCAGGACGGTCCGTTCAAGGATCTGTTCGACTTCTGTGCCCGTGTCGATCTCAAGCGTATCAACAAGCGCACCCTGGACGGTTTGATCCGCAGTGGCGCGCTGGATCGTCTGGGGCCTTGTTTCCATGACGAACCGAAGGCTTATCAGGCGAGTATCGACCAGAATCGTGCGATCTTGCTGGCCGCGATGGAAGGGGCGATCAAAGCCGCCGAACAAACCGCACGCACCCAGGACAGCGGCCATGCCGACCTGTTTGGCGGTCTGTTTGTCGAAGAAGACGCGGACGTCTACGCCAGTCATCGCAAGGCCAAGGAACTGACCCTCAAGGAGCGGTTGAAGGGGGAGAAAGACACCCTGGGCCTGTACCTGACCGGCCACCCGATTGACGAATACGAAGGTGAAATCCGTCGCTTTGCCCGTCAGCGCATCATCGATTTGAAGCCTGCGCGCGATACCCAAACGGTCGCCGGCATGATCATCGCCCTGCGGGTTATGAAGAACAAAAAAGGCGACAAGATGGGCTTCATCACCCTCGATGACCGCTCCGGTCGGATCGAGGCGTCGTTGTTTGCCGAGGCGTTCCATACGGCGCAGTCGCTGTTGCAGACGGACGCGATGGTGGTGGTCGAGGGAGAGGTCAGTAATGACGACTTCTCCGGTGGCCTGAAGCTGCGGGTCAAGCGGGTGATGAGCATGGAAGATGCGCGCACCAACCTCGCCGAGAGCCTGCGCCTGAAGCTGCAAACCAAGGATTTGAAGGGTGATCAGCTACGCTGGCTGGGTGAACTGTTCAAGCGTCACCGCGGCGCATGCCTGATCACCATGGAGTACACGAGCCCCGATGCTAAGGCCTTGCTGCAGTTTGGCGAGACCTGGCGAATCGATCCGGCGGATGCGTTGATTCAAGCCTTGCGTGACCAGTTCGGGCGAGACAACGTCTTCCTCCAATACCGTTGACGGTCAGGTGCCATTCGTCCCCCTTGGAACGTGCCCTGATCTCGACCCGAATTTTTAATCTCGACCTGAACGCGCCTGTCCCTTAAGGTAGGGCGCGAATAGACAACCGGCCGGCCCAAGCTC
Organism: Pseudomonas sp. S2_F03; assembly: GCF_054668335.1. Classification (NCBI taxonomy): domain Bacteria; kingdom Pseudomonadati; phylum Pseudomonadota; class Gammaproteobacteria; order Pseudomonadales; family Pseudomonadaceae; genus Pseudomonas; species Pseudomonas sp. S2_F03. The sequence goes on from NZ_CP162759.1 coordinate 4,272,627, forward strand.
TCTTGGACGTCGACCCAAGACGGACGCCTATGAACCCGAATTTTCTAGATTTCGAACAGCCGATCGCCGACCTGCAAGCCAAGATCGAAGAGTTGCGCTTGGTCGGTAACGACAATTCGCTGAATATCGGCGATGAGATCTCCCGCCTGCAGGACAAAAGCAGCACGCTGACCGAAGACATCTTCGGCAAGCTGACCAGCTGGCAGATCGCACGCCTGGCGCGTCACCCGAAACGTCCGTATACCCTGGACTACATCGAACACATTTTCACCGAGTTCGATGAATTGCACGGTGACCGTCATTTCTCCGATGACGCTGCCATCGTTGGCGGTATCGCCCGTCTGGACGACCAGCCGGTCATGATCATCGGTCACCAGAAAGGCCGCGAAGTGCGCGAGAAGGTTCGCCGCAACTTCGGCATGCCGCGTCCGGAAGGCTACCGCAAGGCGTGCCGCCTGATGGAAATGGCCGAACGCTTCAAAATGCCGATCCTGACCTTCATCGACACCCCGGGTGCTTACCCGGGTATCGACGCCGAAGAGCGCAACCAGAGCGAAGCGATTGCCTGGAACCTGCGCGTCATGGCTCGCCTGAAAACCCCAATCATCGCCACCGTGATCGGTGAGGGTGGTTCTGGTGGTGCATTGGCGATCGGTGTCTGCGATCAGCTGAACATGCTGCAATACTCGACCTATGCGGTGATTTCGCCGGAAGGTTGCGCCTCGATTCTGTGGAAAACTTCCGAGAAGGCGCCGGACGCTGCTGAAGCCATGGGCATCACTGCCGAGCGTCTGAAGGGCCTGGGCATTGTCGATAAAGTGATCGGCGAGCCATTGGGCGGCGCTCATCGTGATCCGGCCGCTGCGGCTGCTTCGATCCGCGCCGAACTGAGCTCGCAACTGGCGATGCTGAAGAAGTTCGACAATGATGCGCTGCTGGCCCGTCGTTACGAGCGACTGATGAGCTACGGTCTCTGATCGATCGCTCCTCCATCATGTAGGAGCAAGGCTTGCCCGCGATTGGGACGCCTCGGTTTAACAGACCGACCGCGTTAACATTCATCGCGAGCAAGCTCGGCTCCTACAGGTTTTGGTGCGTCAATGACACTTTGTGCAACGCTTCTCAAACAACTCGCTCCATGGCGCAACGCCACAACCTGGCACATCGCGTTCTCCGGTGGTCTCGACTCCACCGTCCTGCTGCACCTTCTCGCCGACCTGGCAAAAACCGAATCCCTGCCGGCGCTCAGCGCCATTCATGTTCATCACGACCTGCAAGCGGCGGCGGATGCCTGGCCGGAGCATTGTCAGTCGGTCTGTGATGCGCTCGGTGTGTCGCTACAGGTGGTTCGCGTTCAGGTTCAACCTGGCGCCAGTATCGAGCGCGCCGCCCGTGAGGCTCGTTATGGGGCGTTCAGCGCGGTGATTCATGCCGAGGACATTCTGCTGACCGCTCAGCACCGTGACGATCAGGCTGAAACCCTGTTGTTCCGACTGTTGCGCGGAGCCGGGGTGAGAGGTTTGTCGGGAATGCCGCGTGAGCGGGTCTTGGGCCGTGGACATCTTCTGCGCCCGCTGCTGGATGTCTCACGCGCCGAACTTGAAGCCTACGCAACCGAACACCGGCTGAGCTGGATCGAAGACCCTTCGAACCAGGATCGCCAGTTCTCCCGCAATTACCTGCGGCATCAGGTGTTTCCGGTATTGACCGAGCGCTGGCCGCAAGCGGCGGTGACGATGGCACGTAGCGCTGCTCACTTGAGTGAAGCGCAGGCTTTGCTGGATGAGTTGGCAGAAATTGATCTGGTCGAAGCGGCAACAACCCATGACTTCGACTGGTTGGGCGTGCAATCTCTGGAGCTGGCTTGCCTTGCAAGGCACTCTGCCGCTCGCCAGCGTAACGCGCTGAGCCACTGGCTCACAGCACTGACGCGGTTGCCGGACAGTGACCATTGGTCGGGTTGGGAGAATTTGCGTGATGCCACCGGTGATGCCCGTCCGGTCTGGCGGCTGGCCGATGGCGAAGTGCATCGTTCGGCTGGACGTATCTGGTGGCTCTCGGGCTGTTGGCTCCGCAATTCGCCGCCTGCCGTGGATTGGCCGGATCCTTCGACACCGCTGGAATTGCCGGATAACGGCGTGCTCACACTCACCGGGCAAATCCCCGATGGCTCGCTGCAAATCCGCTATCGTCAGGGAGGCGAGGTCATGAATTTGCCCGATCGCGGTCATCGCGATCTCAAGCGTTTGTTCAATGAACGCGGGGTTCCGGGCTTCATCCGTGGCAGATTGCCGCTGGTCTACCGCGAGGGGCAATTGCTGGCAGTGGCCAACGTACGGGGCTTGAATGGCAGTGGGCAAGATGGCTGGCATTTGCATTGGCAACCGCCGAGCGAAGATCAAGGTTTGAGCTGAAAGGGGCTTTCCGGTAGACTACGCTCCCTTCTTGATACAACTTCTGTGGATTCGCCTGAATTGCAGGAGTTGCCGATTACCAAGCAGTCTTTGCTGGGCGATTCCAAAAAATGTGTAGCGAGCAACGTACCGGTGTTTCATCTGCCGGTCTGTCCCAACGCGGCGGTTTTTTTGAAAGGTGCACTGTGATTAATGCAGGTGATCGGGGGCTTCGGCCTTCCTTCGCTTTCCCCGGCGGCTCGGACCGCTTTAACGCAGACTTCTAGGGTTTTTCATGACGCGCTACATATTCGTCACGGGCGGTGTTGTTTCTTCATTGGGGAAAGGCATTGCATCGGCTTCATTGGCGGCCATCCTGGAGGCGCGGGGACTTAAGGTCACCATGCTGAAGCTGGACCCGTACATCAACGTTGACCCGGGCACGATGAGCCCGTTCCAGCACGGTGAAGTGTTCGTCACCCACGACGGCGCCGAGACCGACCTGGACCTGGGCCACTACGAGCGGTTCATCCGCACGACCATGACCCAGAACAACAACTTCACCACTGGTCGTGTCTACGAGCACGTGCTGCGCAAAGAGCGCCGTGGTGACTACCTGGGTGCAACCATCCAGGTGATTCCGCACATCACCGACGAAATCAAGCGCCGGATCATCAAGGGCGCCGGCGATGCCGACGTGGCGATGGTCGAGATCGGTGGCACCGTGGGTGACATCGAATCGCAACCGTTCCTGGAAGCGATCCGCCAATTGCGTTTCGAAGTCGGCGCCAAGCGCGCGATGCTGATGCACCTGACGCTGGTGCCGTACATTGCTACTGCCGGCGAAACCAAAACCAAGCCGACCCAGCACTCGGTCAAGGAATTGCGTTCCATTGGCCTGCAGCCAGACGTACTGGTTTGCCGCTCCGATCACCCGATCGACATCTCTTCGCGCCGCAAGATCGCGCAATTCACCAACGTTGAAGAACGTGCGGTGATCGCGCTGGAAGACGCCGACACCATCTACAAGATCCCGGGCATCCTGCACTCCCAGGGCCTGGATGATTTCGTGGTCGAGCGTTTCGGCCTGCAATGCGGCAGCGCTGACCTGTCCGAGTGGGAAGCGGTGGTTGACGCCAAGCTGAACCCGGAACACGAAGTCACCATCGCGATGGTCGGCAAGTACATGGAACTGCTGGACGCCTACAAGTCGCTGATCGAAGCGATGAGTCACGCCGGCATCAGCAACCGCACCAAGGTCAACCTGCGCTACATCGATTCCGAAGACATCGAAAACCAGGGCACTGCGTTGCTCGAAGGTGTTGACGCGATCCTCGTACCGGGCGGCTTCGGTCTGCGTGGCGTGGAAGGCAAGATCACCGCCGTTCAATACGCTCGCGAAAACAAGGTTCCGTACCTGGGCATCTGCCTGGGCATGCAAGTGGCCGTGATCGAGTTCGCTCGTAACGTGCTGGGCTGGAAAGACGCCAACTCCACCGAATTCGATCGCGCCAGCGGCCATCCGGTCGTGGGCCTGATCACCGAGTGGGAAGATGCTACCGGCGCGGTCGAAACCCGTACCGAATCGTCCGATCTGGGCGGCACCATGCGCCTCGGCGCTCAGGATTGCCTGCTGGAGCCGGGTTCGCTGGTACACGACTGCTACGCCAAAGACGTCATCGTCGAGCGTCACCGTCACCGCTATGAAGTGAACAACAACCTGCTGCCGCAAATCATGGAAGCCGGCCTGAAAATCTCCGGTCGTTCCGGTGATGGTGCGCTGGTTGAAGTGGTTGAGGCTCCGGATCATCCATGGTTCGTCGCTTGCCAGTTCCACCCTGAGTTCACCTCGACACCGCGTGACGGTCACCCGTTGTTCAGCGGTTTCGTTAAAGCAGCGTTGATTCAACACCAGAAGAAGGCGTAAATCCGATGGCGCAGAAGATCATCCGCGTAGGCGATATCGAGATTGCCAACGACAAGCCAATGGTGCTTTTCGGTGGCATGAACGTGCTGGAAAGCCGCGACATGGCGATGCAGGTCTGCGAAGAGTACGTAAAGGTCACCGAAAAACTCGGCATCCCTTACGTGTTCAAGGCCAGCTTTGACAAGGCCAACCGTTCCTCCGTGACCTCTTACCGTGGCCCCGGCCTGGAAGAGGGCATGCGGATTTTCCAGGACATCAAGCAAGCCTTCGGTGTGCCGATCATCACCGATGTCCACGAGCCTGATCAGGCCGCGATCGTCGCTGAAGTCTGCGACATCATCCAGCTGCCGGCCTTCCTGTCGCGCCAGACCGACCTCGTGGTCGCGATGGCCAAGACTGGTGCGGTGATCAACATCAAGAAAGCCCAGTTCCTCGCACCGCATGAGATGAAACACATCCTCAGCAAGTGCGTGGAAGCGGGCAACGATCAGTTGATCCTTTGCGAGCGCGGTTCGAGCTTCGGCTACAACAACCTGGTCGTCGACATGCTCGGCTTCGGTATCATGAAGCAGTTCGAATACCCGGTGTTCTTCGACGTGACTCACGCGCTGCAAATGCCCGGTGGTCGTTCCGATTCCGCCGGTGGTCGTCGTGCCCAGGTGACGGATCTGGCCAAGGCTGGCATGAGCCAGTCGCTGGCCGGCCTGTTCCTCGAAGCCCACCCGGACCCGGACAACGCCAAATGCGACGGCCCTTGCGCCTTGCGTCTGGACAAACTGGAGCCATTCCTGGCCCAGCTCAAAGCGTTGGACGAACTGGTGAAGAGTTTTCCGACGGTAGAAACCGCGTAAACCTCAATTCTCCGGTAAAGTACCGCACGAATTTATGCTCTGGCCCGCTGGCCGCACTGCTCTTGTAGGAGCATGGCTTGCCAGCGATGGCGTCCTTGAGGGCTCCATCGCCGGCAAGCCGTGCTCCTACAGCGTTTTCGTCAACTTTGGAGTGTTTACAACAATGGCAAAAATCGTCGACATCAAAGGTCGTGAAGTTCTCGACTCCCGTGGCAATCCCACCGTGGAAGCGGACGTGCTTCTCGATAACGGCATCATCGGCAGCGCCTGCGCGCCGTCCGGTGCTTCCACTGGCTCGCGTGAAGCACTCGAGCTGCGTGATGGCGACAAGAGCCGTTACCTGGGCAAAGGCGTTCTGAAGGCCGTGGCCAACATCAACGGTCCGATCCGCGACCTGTTGAAAGGCATGGACCCAAGCGACCAGAAAGCGCTGGATCACGCGATGATCAAGCTCGACGGTACCGAAAACAAAGGCTCCCTGGGCGCTAACGCGATCCTCGCCGTTTCCCTGGCCGCGGCCAAGGCAGCAGCACAGGACCAGGACCTGCCGCTGTACGCTCACATCGCTAACCTGAACGGTACCCCGGGTGTTTACTCGATGCCGGTTCCGATGATGAACATCATCAACGGTGGCGAGCACGCCGATAACAACGTCGACATCCAGGAATTCATGGTTCAGCCGGTTGGCGCCAAGTCTTTCTCGGAAGGTCTGCGCATGGGTACCGAGATTTTCCATCACCTCAAGGCTGTTCTGAAGGCCCGTGGCCTGAGCACTGCTGTCGGTGACGAAGGTGGTTTCGCACCGAACCTGGCTTCCAACGAAGACGCTTTGAAAGTGATCTCCGAAGCCGTGGCCAACGCAGGTTACAAGCTGGGCACCGACGTGACCCTGGCCCTGGACTGCGCTGCGAGCGAGTTCTACGAAGACGGCAAGTACAACCTGTCCGGCGAAGGCCAGGTGTTCACCGCTGAAGGTTTCGCTGACTACCTGAAAGGCCTGACCGAGCGTTACCCGATCATCTCGATCGAAGACGGCCTGGACGAGTCCGACTGGGCTGGCTGGAAGATCCTCACCGACAAGATCGGCGAGAAGACTCAACTGGTGGGCGACGACCTGTTCGTGACCAACACCAAGATCCTGAAAGAAGGCATCGATAAAAAGATCGCCAACTCGATCCTGATCAAGTTCAACCAGATCGGCACCCTGACCGAAACCCTGGAAGCCATCCAGATGGCCAAGGCTGCAGGTTACACGGCTGTGATCTCGCACCGTTCCGGCGAAACCGAAGACTCGACCATTGCCGACCTGGCTGTGGGCACTTCGGCTGGCCAGATCAAAACCGGTTCCCTGTGCCGTTCGGACCGCGTTTCCAAGTACAACCAACTGCTGCGTATCGAAGAGCAGTTGAATGGCAAAGCCAAATACAATGGCCGCAGCGAGTTCCGCGGTTAATTGCTAAATGGTAAAAAGACACCGGATTGTGTCGGAAAAATCGCTACAGCGACGTTTTTGCCACTAATCTGATGCCTTATAAGCACAAGCCTGGATTTTCCAGGCTTCGTGCTATCAGAAGCTTCAAAGTTTTTGCATGGCTGTCTTTTTTCACTGGAAACCTGATATTCGATGCGCAGTCCCAATTGGTTGTTCCTCGTCTTGCTCCTGTTGCTGGCTGGCCTGCAATACCGCCTGTGGGTAGGTAATGGCAGTCTGGCGCAAGTGGCTGAGCTGACTCAGCAGATCGCGGATCAACAGGCTGAGAACGAAGGGTTGCTGGAACGCAATCGGGTCATGGACGCCGAGGTCAGCGAGCTGAAAAAAGGCATGGAGACGGTTGAAGAGCGGGCTCGCCATGAGTTGGGCATGGTCAAGGACGGTGAAACCCTTTACCAGTTGGCTCAATGAACACCTCGTTACCGGCCTTCTGGGCCGTGATCCCTGCCGCGGGTGTCGGTGCCCGTATGGCCGCAGACCGTCCCAAGCAATACTTGCAACTGGGCGGGCGCACTATTCTCGAACACAGCCTCGGCTGTTTCCTTGATCATCCCTGCCTGAAGGGGGTGGTGGTCAGTCTTGCTGTTGATGATCCGTATTGGCCGAACCTTGCAAGTGCTTGCGATCCGCGTATTCAGCGGGTTGAGGGGGGCTCCGAGCGTTCCGGTTCGGTACTTAATGCCTTGCTGCATTTGCATGCGCTGGGTGCTGATGATGAAGACTGGGTGCTGGTTCACGACGCTGCTCGGCCGAATCTGAATCGTGATGATCTGGACAAGTTGCTGAGTGAATTAGCCGATGATCCGGTAGGCGGGCTGCTGGCGGTGCCGGCACGCGACACCCTCAAGCGGGTCGACAAGCACGGTCGTGTCGTCGAAACCGTGGATCGCAGTGTGATCTGGCAAGCCTATACGCCGCAGATGTTTCGTCTGGGCGCATTGCATCGGGCATTGGCGGACAGTCTCGTCGCTGATGCGGTCATCACCGATGAAGCGTCGGCCATGGAATGGGCGGGCATGGCGCCACGGTTGATAGAAGGTCGATCCGACAATCTCAAGGTCACTCGTCCCGAAGACCTTGAATGGCTGCGCCAGCGTTGGGCCAATCGCCGCTAAGCCGCGTACTCCGGCCGTTCGGCCAACCCTTCCTTCAAGTAATCCACCAATTTGCGCACTTTGGGCGACAGATGCCGTTGCTGTGGATAAAGCGCCCATACGGCGGTATTCGGTGGTTGATGCGCGTCCAGCAACGAAATCAATGCGCCGCTTTTCAAGTGCTCCAGCACGTAATAGTCCGGTAGCTGACACAACCCTACGCCTTGCAGCGCTGCATCCAGCACCGCTTGCCCACTGTTGCAGCGCCAGTTTCCCTGGACCCGCTGCGAAAATTCCCGCCCGTTCTGTTCCAGTTGCCACAGGTCCGAGCTGCCGATGAGGCAGTTGTGGCGGCTCAGTTCCGACAAGCTGTGTGGCCGACCATAACGCTCCAGATAGGACGGCGATGCGCACAGGTACATGCGTCGTGGTGCCAGGCGAGTGGCGACCAGCCGGGAGTCTTGCAAGCGGCCAAGGCGGATCGCCAGGTCGAGGCCCTCATGCACCAGATCGAGCGGGCGATTGCTCAGTTCGATGTCGACACGCAGTTGTGGATAAAGCCCCATGAACCGCGTCACCAGCGGCACGATAAAACGTTCGCCGTACGCCACGGCGCAGGTCATGCGCAACATGCCCTTGGGCTCGCTGGTCAGGTCGCCCACCGCGCGCAACGCCTCTTCGCGACCATCCTGCAAACGCTGGCAATGCTGCAGAAACGTTTGCCCGGCTTCGGTCAGCGTGACCCGGCGGGTGCTGCGATACAGCAGTCGTGTCTGAAGGCGCTCTTCCAGGCGTACGATTTGTCGACTGACATGGGAGGAAGAAACCCCAAGTCGTTCGGCGGCAGCCGTGAACTGGCTGCACTCGGCGACGGCGACGAACTCGTCGATACCTTCCCAGCGATTCTCGGACACCTAGAATTATCCCTGTGTAGCAATAATGTTTTGCTTTTGTCCGGATTATTCACCGAACGACGGTGTATTACACTCATTGTCTCGTTTTTATTCACTGGAGAACCCACATGATCAAGTCGCGCGCTGCCGTTGCCTTCGAGGCCAAGAAACCCCTCGAGATCGTTGAAGTCGATGTCGCCATGCCCAAGGCCGGTGAAGTATTGGTGCGGGTGGTGGCTTCCGGTGTCTGCCATACCGATGCCTACACACTGTCCGGCGCTGATCCGGAAGGTATCTTCCCGTCGATCCTCGGTCACGAAGGTGGCGCGGTGGTTGAAGCCATTGGCGAAGGCGTGACCTCGGTGGCGGTGGGCGATCATGTGATCCCGCTGTACACCCCCGAATGCCGTCAATGCAAATTCTGCCTGTCGGGCAAAACCAACTTGTGTCAGGCGATTCGCGCGACTCAAGGCAAAGGTCTGATGCCCGACGGCACTTCTCGTTTTTCCTACAAGGGCCGGCCGATTTTCCACTACATGGGGACTTCGACGTTCTCCGAGTACACCGTGCTGCCGGAAATCTCCGTCGCCAAAATTGCTAAAGAAGCGCCACTGGAAAAGGTCTGCCTGCTGGGCTGCGGTGTCACCACCGGCATCGGCGCAGTACTCAATACGGCCAAGGTGAAACCGGGTGATACCGTGGCCATTTTTGGCTTGGGCGGCATTGGTTTGTCGGCGGTAATCGGTGCCGTAAAAGCCAAGGCTGCGCGGATCATCGCCATCGACATCAACCCGGCCAAATTCGAGATCGCCAAGCAGCTGGGTGCAACCGATTGTGTGAACCCGAAAGACTTCGACCGTCCGATTCAGGACGTCATCGTCGACATGACCGATGGCGGCGTCGACTTTTCCTTCGAGTGCATCGGCAATGTGCAACTGATGCGCGCGGCACTTGAGTGCTGCCACAAGGGCTGGGGTGAGTCTGTCATCATCGGCGTTGCCGGTGCCGGTCAGGAAATTGCCACCCGTCCATTCCAGCTGGTCACCGGTCGCGTCTGGCGCGGTTCGGCGTTCGGCGGCGTGCGTGGTCGTACCGAGTTGCCAAGCTACGTTGAAATGGCCGAGACCGGTGAGATCCCGCTGGACACGTTCATCACCCACACCATGGGCCTGGAAGATATCAACAAGGCGTTCGACCTGATGCATGAAGGCAAGAGCATCCGTTCCGTCATCCATTTCTGAGGTCGGTCATGAGCCTGGAAAATATCTCCTGCCAGAAAAGCTTCGGCGGCTGGCACAAGCGCTATCGACACCGTTCAGGAAGTGCTCGGCTGCGACATGGTGTTTGCCGTGTATCTGCCGCCGCAAGCGGAGCAGGGCGGCAAATTGCCGGTGCTGTACTGGTTGTCCGGCCTGACCTGCACCGACGAGAACTTCATGCAAAAGGCCGGCGCCATGCGCATGGCCGCCGAGTTGGGGCTGATTATTGTGGCGCCGGACACCAGCCCGCGCGGTCCGGATGTGCCGGGTGATCCGGAGGGGGCCTGGGACTTCGGACTGGGTGCCGGGTTTTATCTGAATGCCACGCAGGAGCCATGGTCGCGGCACTATCGGATGCATGACTACGTCGTGCAGGAATTGCCGGCATTGGTTGAAGCCCATTTCCCTGCATCGGACAAGCGTGGCATCAGCGGGCACTCCATGGGGGGGCATGGCGCGCTGGTCTGCGCGCTGCGCAGCCCGGGGCGTTATCAATCGGTGTCGGCGTTCTCGCCGATCAACAATCCATGGATTGCCCATGGGGTCAGAAAGCCTTCAGTCGTTATTTGGGTGAAGACCGTTCGAAGTGGCGTGAATGGGATGCCTGTGCATTGATTACCGAGGCTGACGAGCAGTTGCCGCTGCTGGTGGATCAAGGCGATCGCGATGATTTTCTTGCCACCCAGCTCAAGCCTGAAGCCTTGCAACAGGCGGCCAAACTGGCCGGTCATCCGCTGACGTTGCGCCTGCAACCGGGCTATGACCACAGCTATTTCTTCATCGCCAGTTTTATCGGCGATCACTTGCAACATCATGGGCGTGCACTAGGCGCCTAATGATCGACAAAGCAGGTAGAATCACGCCCTGACAAAAATCGGGGCGTTTTTTTATGCGTATTGGCCACGGCTATGATGTGCACCGTTTCGCTGAAGGCGATTTCATTACTCTGGGCGGCGTGCGCATTGCACACGGCTTCGGGCTGCTCGCTCACTCCGACGGTGACGTCCTGCTGCACGCCTTGAGCGATGCCTTGCTCGGCGCGGCCGCGCTGGGTGATATCGGCAAGCATTTCCCGGACACCGACCCGACCTTCAAGGGCGCCGACAGCCGTGTGCTGTTGCGTCATGTCGTCGCATTGATTCATGCCAAAGGCTGGAAAGTCGGCAATGTTGATAACACCATCGTCGCCCAGAGCGCCAAAAATGGCCCCGCATATCGAATCGATGCGCGCGCTGATTGCCGCGGATCTTCAAATTGAACTGGATCAAGTGAACGTGAAAGCTACCACCACCGAAAAGCTTGGCTTTGTCGGGCGCGAAGAAGGCATTGCCGTGCACTCCGTTGCCTTGTTGCTGCGCGCATGAACGAATCGCAATTGCTTGGCCCGCGGGCCTATGGTGAGGCGCTTGGTACCGCGGTTCTGAAAGCCACGGCAGAAGATTTTCAGGTCGATGAAGTGCTCGATATCCCCCTCAGCGGTGATGGCGAGCATTTGTGGATCTGGGTGGAAAAGCGCGGACTGAATACCGAGGAAGCGGCGCGGCGTATCGCCAAGGCCGCGGGCGTGCCATTGCGCACCGTCAGTTATGCCGGGCTCAAGGACCGTCAGGCGCTGACGCGCCAATGGTTCAGCGTGCAACTGCCGGGCAAGGCTGATCCTGATTTGGCGGCCGCCGAAAACGACACGCTGAAAATTCTCAAGACCGGTCGGCATAAGCGCAAGCTGCAACGCGGCGCTCATTCGGCCAATGGTTTCACCTTGCGCCTGACTCAATTTGCTGGCGACAAAACGGCGATTGAACAGCGACTGCAACTGATCGCCAAGCAGGGTATTCCCAATTATTTCGGTGCCCAACGTTTCGGCTTCGACGGCGGCAATGTGGTCGATGCCCGTGCCTGGGCCGCGCGCAAAGCGTTGCCTGAGCAGCGCAACGTGCGCTCGCGTCTGCTCTCCACCGCGCGCAGCTTTTTGTTTAATCAGGTGTTGGCGGCACGCGTCGCTGATGGTACCTGGCAGCAGGCCCAGGTCGGCGATCTGCTGGCCTTCACCGACAGTCGCAGCTTCTTTCCAGCCGGTGAGGCCGAATGCAACGACCCGCGACTGGCGATACTCGATCTGCATCCGACAGGCCCGCAGTGGGGCGAAGGTGACTCGCCGGCGACCGGCGTTGTCCATGTACTGGAGCAGGAAATCGCCGCTCGCGAAGCGGACTTGCGTGATTGGTTGATTAACGCCGGTATGAGCCACGAACGTCGCATTCTGCGGCTGCCCATTGGTGGGTTGACGTGGCATTATCCCGAGCCTGACATTCTGCAACTGGAATTCGTCCTCCCGGCCGGATGCTTTGCCACCGTATTGGTGCGCGAGCTTGTTGATCTGGTGCCGGTGGGGCAGACGGACAGCCCATGCGTATTCTGATTTCTAACGACGATGGGGTAACCGCACCCGGTCTCGCCGCGCTTTATGCTGCGCTGGCGGATTACACCGAATGCGTGGTTATCGCCCCGGACCAGGACAAAAGCGGCGCCAGCAGCTCGCTGACGCTCGACCGTCCGTTGCACCCGCAAACTCTGGCCAACGGCTTTATCAGCGTGAACGGCACTCCCACCGATTGTGTGCACCTGGGCCTGAACGGCTTGCTGGAGCGCGAACCGGATATGGTTGTTTCGGGGATCAACCTGGGCGCCAACCTGGGCGATGATGTGTTGTATTCCGGCACCGTGGCGGCAGCCCTTGAGGGGCGTTTCCTTGAGCGCCCTTCGTTTGCCTTCTCGTTGGTCTCACGACAAGTAGAGAACCTTCCCACAGCCGCCTACTTTGCACGCAAGCTGGTCGAAGCCCATGGCGATCTCGACCTGCCGCCGCGCACGGTACTGAATGTGAACATTCCCAATTTGCCGCTGGACCATATTCGCGGTATTCAGCTGACCCGCCTCGGGCATCGCGCACGGGCCGCGGCACCCATGAAAGTGGTCGACCCCCGCGGCAAGTCCGGTTACTGGATCGCCGCCGCCGGGGATGCTGAGGATGGCGGCCCGGGCACCGATTTCCATGCCGTCATGCAGGGTTATGTTTCTATCACCCCGCTGCAACTGGATCGCACCTTCAATGATGCCTTCAGTAGTCTCGATGGCTGGTTGGAGGGGCTGCGCTAATGTCTCGTGAACAAGACGATATGCTGCGTCGCGGCATCGGGATGACCTCTCAACGGACCCGCGAGCGCCTGATTCAGCGTCTGTATGAAGAAGGTGTTTCCAATGCCAAGGTGCTGGAAGTCATCCGTCGTACACCGCGTCACCTGTTTGTCGATGAAGCGCTGGCCCATCGCGCTTACGAAGACACGGCATTGCCTATCGGGCACAACCAGACCATTTCCCAGCCCTACATGGTGGCTCGCATGAGTGAGTTGCTGCTGGAGGCAGGTCCCTTGGACAAGGTGATGGAAATCGGCACGGGCTCGGGCTACCAGACAGCGGTGCTGTCGCAGTTGGTCGAGCGGGTGTTTTCCGTTGAGCGCATCAAGATTTTGCAGGACCGGGCCAAGGAGCGCCTGGTGGAGCTGAACCTGCGCAACGTGGTGTTTCGGTGGGGCGATGGCTGGGAGGGCTGGCCAGCGCTGGCGCCTTACAACGGCATCATCGTCACGGCAGTGGCCACCGATGTGCCTCAGGCGTTGCTCGATCAGTTGGCACCGGGTGGGCGGCTGGTGATCCCGGTCGGCTCCGGCGAGGTGCAACAGCTGATGCTGATCATTCGCGAAGAACAAGGCTTTTCCCGGCGGGTTTTGGGGGCGGTGCGTTTCGTGCCATTGCTCAACGGGCCACTGGCCTGAGCATTTGTTTTTGGCGCGCTGAATTCTCTTCGATTGGCCGTGTCTTACAGCGGCATCGATTGGTTAAACGGTATTTATCGTCAGTCAGCAAACGTGTGCGCGTCGCGATTTCGCTTCATTAAAGGTAAAGCCTGTTCGGCCCGTTATACTTGCGACATCTCGAGCCGGGACACGGCAAACCACAATTTCAGCCACCACATAGGGAGCGGCGGGTGAGTCTCACAGTCATTGCGCAGCGTATGAGTACAACGAGCTTTCAGCGCCTGGTGACTGGCCTTGTCTTGAGCACCTTGCTGGTCGGTTGCTCCAGCACCAAATCGAGTAGCGTCGGTGTCGTCGATCGCAATAACGCTACGCCCCAACGTCCGGCAGTGACCACGGGTCAGTATGTCGTTCGGCCAAAAGACACCCTGTTCTCGATCGCTTTTCGCTACGGCTGGGACTACAAAGCCCTCGCCGCACGGAACAACATTCCTACGCCCTACACGATCCATCCGGGTCAGATAATTCGCTTCGATGGTCGCACCGGATCAACGCCGACAGCGGTGACCAACCCATCCGATTCGGCGCCTTCGTCGTCGAGTAAAACCACGATAATCCGACGCCAGGCGAATGGCGCAACTACGACGACAACGGTGGTTGCACCGTCCGTCGCCAGCAAGCCGGCACCCGCTCCATTGCCGCCTGCGGGACCGGCCCCGACCGGCTGGGGATGGCCATCTAATGGCATTCTCATTGGAAAATTCTCTTCAAACGGCAGTTTGAATAAAGGAATTGATATCGCCGGGGATTTGGGACAGCCTGTTTTAGCTGCGTCTGATGGGACGGTGGTATACGCCGGGAGTGGCTTAAGGGGCTACGGCGAATTAGTCATCATCAAACACAGCGATACCTACGTCAGTGCCTACGGACATAACCGCAGGCTGTTGGTTCGGGAGGGGCAGCAGGTCAAGGTCGGACAGACAATTGCCGAAATGGGGTCAACGGGTACAGACCGGGTGAAGCTGCATTTTGAGATTCGCCGACAAGGTAAACCTGTAGATCCGCTGCAATTCCTGCCGCGTCGTTGATCGCTTTCCAGCCTGTTCCGTCGCGTAGAGGGAACAGGTTCCAGCGTTGCCAAGGATAAAGGCGCCGCTTGAGCCTGAGGTCGAACTCACCAAAGGACTATAACAATGGCTCTCAGTAAAGAAGTGCCGGAGTTTGACATCGACGATGAGGTTCTCCTGATGGAGACCGGCATCGGGACGGATTCGATGTCGAATGATGAAGGGGCAGCTCCACCTTCCGTTCGTGCCAAATCCAAACACTCCGCTTCGCTAAAGCAGCACAAGTACATTGACTACACACGTGCGCTCGATGCCACGCAGCTGTACCTCAATGAGATTGGCTTTTCCCCTCTGCTGTCCCCCGAAGAAGAAGTTCATTTTGCGCGCTTGTCGCAAAGTGGAGATCCGGCTGGGCGCAAACGCATGATTGAAAGTAACCTGCGGCTGGTGGTGAAAATCGCCCGGCGTTACGTCAATCGTGGCCTGTCGCTGCTGGACCTGATCGAAGAGGGCAACCTCGGGCTTATCCGGGCGGTAGAGAAGTTCGACCCCGAACGCGGCTTTCGCTTTTCGACCTACGCGACCTGGTGGATTCGTCAGACCATCGAACGCGCGATCATGAATCAGACCCGGACCATCCGGTTGCCGATTCATGTGGTCAAAGAGCTCAACGTGTACCTGCGGGCTGCACGGGAGCTGACGCAAAAACTCGATCACGAACCCTCGCCCGAAGAAATTGCCAACCTGCTGGAAAAGCCAGTGGGAGAGGTCAAGCGCATGCTCGGCCTGAACGAGCGGGTTTCTTCGGTCGACGTCTCGCTGGGTCCGGATTCGGATAAAACCCTGCTGGACACCCTTACCGATGACCGTCCAACCGATCCATGTGAACTGTTGCAGGATGACGACCTGTCCCAGAGCATCGATCAATGGCTCTCGGAGCTGACCGACAAGCAGCGTGAAGTGGTGATACGCCGCTTCGGCCTGCGCGGTCACGAGAGCAGCACGCTTGAAGATGTAGGCCTGGAGATTGGCCTGACCCGGGAGCGGGTCAGACAGATTCAGGTTGAAGGCCTGAAGCGTCTTCGGGAGATTCTCGAGAAGAATGGTCTGTCGAGTGAGTCGCTGTTTCAATAAGCAATTTGCTGGCTGGCATTGAAAGACCCCGACTGGTTCGGGGTTTTTTATTGCCTCGGAGATAGTTGCGAGTTCCCTCCGGCATCATCTCTGGTTTGTAGTCTCTCGCTGTAAGTGTTTGCTTACTCTTTCGTAAGTGTTCGCTAATTCAATGAGTAGCAGTCGTACATATTCCTACGTGAGAGATGATTAACTGATTGATTTATATGGTTATTTTTTAAGATTAATAGCGTGTGACAGCCAGTTTCAGCTAACGGGGGTGATTGCTCTTGGTAGGGATTTCTCTAGTATCTGAACTGTGTCGACGGACGAGACACACCCTTCAGGATGAGGGAAAGGACATCGCAGGAAGCGATTCATCAGGACGATGAAAAGGAACACAGGGAATAGGGAAAAAATGTGGGCGGGTCAAACCGCCCCTTTTTTTGCCTGCAGAAAAGCAAAAAGGCCCACGAGGGGCCTTTTCGAGAACGCGGGGGTAATCAGCGTTCGAGATCTTTGATCTTGCCTTTGACGCCATCCCACTCTTCGGCATCGGGCAACGATTCTTTCTTCTCGGTGATGTTGGGCCAGATTTCCGCCAGCTCAACGTTCAGCTGAATAAATTGCTGCATGTCTTCCGGGACTTCATCTTCGGAGAAGATGGCCACGGCAGGGCATTCGGGTTCGCACAGTGCGCAGTCGATGCACTCATCCGGGTGAATCACCAGGAAATTCGGGCCTTCGTAAAAGCAGTCCACCGGACAGACTTCTACGCAGTCGGTGTACTTGCACTTGATGCAGTTGTCGGTGACGACGAAGGTCATTTCTAATTTTCTCCTCAGGCGGCGGCAGCGGAGCCCCTTCACGTTGGGGTCGCCAGGTTTGGGAGCGATAGTCTGCTGGTCAGGCTATAAGCCAGCAGCATCCCAAACCGCGCGAGATTCTAACAGCTTGCAGGCAAGTGCGTTAGATCCGTGTCTTTAGTGTATAGAGCATTTCGAGCGCGCGACGCGGTGTCATGTCGTCCAAATCAAGTTTGGCCAGATCATCCAGCACCGGATGCGGCAGGCTGGCGAACATGTCGCTCTGTTGCGGCGCGGCCGGTTTGCCTTTGGCAGTCTTGGGAACTTCATGAGGCAAGGCGGTCGCTTCCAGCCGGCCCAGGTGTTCGCGAGCGCGCACGATCACTTCGCTCGGCACACCGGCCAACTGCGCAACCGCAAGGCCGTAGCTCTGGCTGGCAGGCCCTGGCAGCACGTGGTGCAGGAACACGATGCGTTCGTTGTGCTCGGTGGCATTAAGGTGCACGTTGGCCACCAGCGGTTGCGCCTCCGGTAGCACCGTCAGCTCGAAGTAGTGGGTGGCGAACAGCGTATAAGCCCGCAGATGCGCCAGGCGTTCGGCCGCAGCCCACGCCAGGGACAGACCGTCAAAGGTGCTGGTGCCGCGACCGACTTCGTCCATCAGCACCAGGCTGCGCTCTGTGGCGTTGTGCAGAATGTTCGCGGTTTCGCTCATTTCGACCATGAAGGTCGAACGCCCGCCCGCCAGGTCATCACTGGAGCCGATCCGGGTGAAGATCCGGTCCACCAGCGACAGTTCACAACTGGCCGCCGGCACGAAGCTGCCGATGTGCGCCAGCAACACGATCAGCGCGGTCTGACGCATGTAGGTGGATTTACCGCCCATGTTCGGACCGGTGATCACCAGCATCCGCGTGTTGTCGTCGAGGCTCAGGTCGTTGGCCACGAACGGCGTGCTCAGCACTTGCTCGACCACCGGGTGACGACCCTGGGTGATGCGCATGCAGGGCTCGTCGACGAAACGCGGGCAGTTCAGGTCGAGGTTCAGCGCTCGTTCGGCCAGGTTGCTCAGTACGTCCAGTTCGGCCAGCGCAGCGGCGGTGTCCTGCAGCGGTGGCAATTGGGCGATCAGGTCTTCGAGCAGCGCTTCGTAAAGCATTTTCTCGCGGGCCAGGGCACGGCTCTTGGCCGACAGCGCCTTGTCCTCGAACGCCTTGAGTTCCGGGGTAATGAAACGCTCGGCACCTTTGAGCGTCTGGCGACGGATGTAGTCGGCCGGCGCGGATTCGGCTTGCTTGCTTGGCAGTTCAATGAAGTAGCCGTGAATGCGGTTGTAACCGACCTTCAGGTGCGACAGGCCGGTGCGGGCTTTCTCGCGTGCTTCCAGATCAATCAGGAACTGCCCGGCGTTTTCGCTGAGCGATTGCAGATCGTCGAGTTCGCTGTCGTAACCGGTCTTCAACACGCCGCCGTCACGGATCACCGCAGGCGGGTTGTCGATGATGGCTTTTTCCAGCAGCGCCGCCAGTTCCGGGTAGGTGCTGGTGGTCTTGGCCAGTTGAATGATGTGCGGTGCTTCCAGCTCGGTCATCGCCACTTGCAACTCAGGCAAAGCGCCCAGTGCATCGCGCAGACGAGCGAGGTCGCGAGGGCGGGCGTTGCGCAAGCCGATCCGCGCCAGAATCCGCTCGATGTCGCCGATTTCCTTGAGCTGCGGTTGCAGCTTTTCAAAGCGGTAGCCGTCGAGCAGGCACGTGATCGAGGTCTGGCGCGCCAGCAATACGGTCAGATCCCGCAGCGGACGATTCAGCCAGCGGGTCAGCAAACGGCTGCCCATGGCGGTCTGGCAACGATCGACCACCGATTGCAGGGTGTTGTCGCGGCCACCGGCCAGGTTGGTGTCCAGTTCCAGGTTGCGACGGCTTGCGCCGTCCAGCACCACGGTGTCATCCAGGCGCTCATGGCGCAGGCTGCGCAAGTGCGGCAGGGCGGTGCGCTGGGTTTCCTTGGCGTAGCTGAGCAGACAACCGGCGGCGCCGATGGCCAGGGTCAGGTTCTCGCAGCCAAAGCCTTTAAGGTCCTGGGTCGAGAACTGCTGGCAAAGACTTTTCAACGCCGAGTCGCGCTCGAAATCCCACGGCGCACGGCGACGAACCCCACGACGTTTTTCCGCTGGCAGGTCCTTCGGCCAGTCGTCCGGGATCATCAGCTCTACTGGATTGACCCGCTCCAGTTCAGCGAGCAGGTTTTCCCAACCCTTGATTTCCAGCACCGTAAAATTGCCGCTGGTGATGTCCAGTACAGCAAGGCCGAACAGACGCTCGTCACCCAGTACCGCGGCGATCAGATTGTCCCGACGCTCATCCAGCAGCGCTTCATCACTGACCGTGCCCGGCGTGATGATCCGCACTACCTGACGATCCACCGGCCCTTTGCTGGTGGCCGGGTCACCCACCTGCTCACAAATCACCACCGACTCGCCAAGCTTGACTAGTTTCGCGAGGTAACCTTCCGCTGCATGGTAAGGAATCCCACACATCGGAATCGCCTGGCCGGCAGACTGCCCGCGAGCGGTCAGGGTGATGTCCAGCAACTTGGCGGCTTTCTTCGCGTCTTCATAGAAGATTTCGTAGAAGTCGCCCATGCGGTAGAACATCAACTGATCAGGGTGCTGGTTCTTCAGACGCCAGTACTGCTGCATCATCGGGGTGTGGCTGGAGAGGTCCATATTCAAAGGGCTTTGCTCTGTTTGTCGATATGACAATGGTCAAACATCTAATAGTACAGGGATTTATTCGCCATTGTCGGAGGCTCATCGATGACGGTTTCCCTCGGGCGCGGGTAGCGCGCCGTCATCGTGGCGTAGGCATTGTCTTGTCTAGATGGCGCTTGAGGCGATTGAGCTTTCATGTTTCCTTTCAAGCCAGAGTTGCGAGCGGCGTCGGCCGAAATTGCGCAACGGCGTTTCTACAAACTTGAATGATACTTCCGACAGCAACAAAGTAGCCGTCATGGCAATAGCGGTTGCGATGACTTTAGCTGGCTCGGTTGTTAGTTCGGAAATTCGAAGTTCAAAAACAGCTCTCGTGTGATGGCGAACATCGGAAAATGAATAAGGTAAATAGAGTATGATCTTGAACCTATATAAACCAGCGTGTTTTTGATTCGCCCGGAATCACCAGTAAAGTTTCTGTTGGCTGAGCACATAAAAATTACCAGGCCGGCACTCGCAGCGACGAGTCCCATGTAGTAGGGGCTGAGGCTGATTTTCGATAGCAGTACAGGCATTGGCAAAGCAACCGCAAAGGCGATCTGCCAATGGAGTTTTTTTCCGTAGCTAAAGATATTGTTTATTGCTGCACTTCTGTAATGCCAGGCAAAAGCGATCAGTGATCCGTATATCAGCGCGTCACTCCTGATGAACCACAGAAGTTCCCCCATGGTCGAACATGGGTGGACTGGTAGACGGCGAAGGACAGCATCAGTGCAATGACATATTTTCTTATGGAAGAGAAAAAAAGCAATATTGGCAGCACCAGGTAAAACTGCTCTTCAAGCGAAAGGCTCCAGTAGTGCCAGATAGGGGTTGGTTTAGTTGTAAGGTGGGAAGCCCAGATGTAAATATTCTCTACGTTCAAGACTCCATAAATCCAGGAAAGCCTTACATCTTCTTGTGGCCCGAAGGTTTTAGAAACATCGAACACTTCTGAAATTATCAGCGTGACCGTTGCCCAAAGAAGAGCCGCAGGCCATAGCCTGAACAAGCGCCTGATCCAGAACTCTCCGGCGTATGAAATAAATGATTGTTTACTGCTCAGTGACAGGAGCAGGGATGAAGTGATCAAAAAACCTGAAATGCAAAAAAACAAATCAACGCCACCACCAAGCCAGAAGTAACCAGTCCAGCTATCCCATGTAGGATTAAGAAGACCTAGATGAGCGATGATTGTTATCGTTATCGCGTACGCGCGCATGACTTCAATGTCTAAATTTTTCTTCATGTCTTTTGATTTCTTTTCAAAGCCAAGCGGCGTGGTAGCGGAGCGGGTAATTTGGGGCGCGTTATGCAGCATCCATCTACAAAAATCGCAACGGGCGCAAGATTACCATGAGCGGTCCGCCCGACGCAGGCTGGAAGGCGCCGGCGGCGCATTTTCGAAGGATATGCACGTTTTATGCAAAACAGCATTTGTCTTCAGTGAAAAGAACAAGCACTATGCGCGTTATGCAAAAACGCAATGTTTCTACCGTTCTAAGAGCGCTGCTCGATCAGCACGGGATCTCCCCCACGGAGCTTCACCGTCGTACCGGCGTGCCTCAATCCACTCTCTCGCGGATCCTCAGCGGGAAGATCGTCGATCCCTCGGATAAACACATCTCGAAGATCGCCGAGTACTTCGTTGTGAGCACCGATCAGTTGCGCGGGCGTACGGACGTGTCGGCGACCGTCAATACCGGACGCGATCAATCGCATTCCGAACTCAAGGACATAAGTCTGTGGGACGACGATACGCCCGTCGATGATGACGAGGTGTCGGTTCCCTTTCTTCGCGAGGTTGAATTGGCTGCTGGATCAGGAAGATTCGTCATCGAAGAGAGTGAGCGCTCTAGCCTGCGCTTCGGAAAGCGCAGCTTGCGCCACAACGGCGTGCAATTCGACCAGGCAAAATGCGTAACGGTGCGTGGCAACAGCATGTTGCCGGTGCTGCGCGATGGCGCAACCGTTGGGGTGAACGCGGGCAAGTGCGGGATCGGCGACATCGTGGATGGCGACCTTTATGCGATCAACCATAATGGTCAGCTGCGGGTGAAACAGCTATATCGCCTGCCGACCGGCATTCGCCTGCGCAGCTTCAATCGCGATGAGCATCCGGACGAGGACTACACCTTTCAGGAAATCCAGGAAGAACAGATCGTCATCCTCGGCCACGTTTTCTGGTGGGGCATGTACGCCCGCTAACCTCGCCACCTTCAAATAAAACCCGCCATCGAGGGGGTTTTTTCGCCTGTCAAATACCGCCTGAGCCTTCGTTTGTGGGGTTCTCATGCGGCAGTGCATTTAAAACGCATAAATAAATGCATTTGTGCATTGACTGTATATGCATCCGTGCATATTCTTTGTCTCAAGCCGCTCAACAAAGCAGCTCGAAACGAAGCTCTTTAGTTCCACCACAAAGGCAGCGATGAACCGGCCTCAACGGTTCAGAGGGTTGGCAACTGGCCCGGGTGTGCAGCGTAAAGCACCACAAGCAGTGATCCGGCGGGCAGGGACCGCGGTCGGAAAAACTATAGGAATGGATCCGTACCGCGCCAGTAGCGCCGAAAGATCAACGCAGGACCGCATTACTGACATCGCCACACCGGGCGAGTGCGTGAAGCGGCTGTATTCACGCAAGCAGGGATGCAGAAGCGATCAGCATTTGCTGAATATGAAAATCAAGGAGTTTGAATATGTCCCTCTACGCAAAAATCGAATTTGGAATGGTCTCTCAGTTGCTGGAAACCGATCAAGGTCAGCCTGCTGACTCTTTTCCATGGTTTCAATGGGTCGACGTGACAGGTGTCACTGATATCGGGTTGTCTTATCGCGTTTTGTATATGAACGGCGTCTGGACTTTTACCAAGCCAACGGAGCAAGAACTGCGCAACGATGCAGACGCCCAAAAGATGAAGATGCTCAACGAAGCGGTTACTTGGCTGCTAAGTAACCCATTGCACTACAAAGTTGACATCGGTTCTGCCACCCCAACTGATCAGGCGCTGCTGTTGGCATATAAGCAGTACTTTGTGGCTGTGAGTGAAGTCATCAATCAACCCGACTATCCATACACCATCAACTGGCCCGTAGCGCCCTTCTAACTCGCCTCCTCGGCCCATTCAAATACGCAGGACCGCATTACTGAAAAGCCCGTTAATCACCGGGCGTTTTTGGAATGCCTACCTACCGTCAGGCACCTCAAGAGACACCGTTTCAAAGCCCCACTTCTTACTCATCAATCACACCAGGAGGCGTGACATGACAATCGAGCAGCAAGCGTTGCTGGACATGCCGATCTGGCTCGTCATCGTCCTCGCCCTGGTGGGCGGGGTGTCTGGCGAAATGTGGCGCGCCGACAAGGACGGCGCTCGCGGCTGGTCACTGCTGCGGCGCCTGGCCTTGCGCTCCGGGGCCTGCATGATTTGCAGGGTCTCGGCATTCATGCTGCTGTACGCCGCGGGCGTGTCAATCTGGGCGGCGGGAGCTTTTGGATGCCTCACCGCGATGGCCGGGGCGGATGTCGCCATCGGGCTTTATGAGCGCTGGGCCGCCAAGCGGATCGGGGTTTGCGAAGTGCCACCGCGCGACTCTCACTCGGATAAACAGTGATCCTGCATCGCTGTTCGAACGAGGCGACGTGTCTGGATGTCCGGTCATAACGCGCCGTTCCCGATTCGTGCCGGTGACGAATGAACAACCTCGATTTTTATCCTGTCATTGGGTGCCACCATGAATGTTACGCAACACCTCCTTCAAGAGATCATGCCCAACGCCGGCACCCAAGCGGGCGTTTTCATTTCGGCCCTCAACACCGCCATGTCCCGCTTCAACATCAATACCCCGAAACGCATCGCTGCCTTTCTCGCCCAAGTCGGGCATGAGTCCGGGCAACTGCAATATGTACGTGAGTTCGGCAGTGAGCAGTACCTGAGCAAATACGACACCGGCACGTTGGCCGCTCGTTTGGGCAACACCCCCGCGCTTGACGGCGACGGTCAAAAATACCGGGGTCGAGGCCTGATCCAGATCACCGGCCGCGACAACTACCGCCAATGCAGTCTCGGACTGTTCGGCGATGATCGTTTGCTGTTCATCCCTGAGCTGCTGGAAAAGCCCCAATGGGCAGCCGGGTCGGCCGCCTGGTTCTGGGAGCAAAACGGCCTTAACGAACTGGCTGATCACGACCAATTCAACAGCATCACCCGGCGCATCAATGGCGGGTTGAACGGCCTGCAGGATCGCCTGCAACTGTGGGCGCGGGCGAGGGCGGTGTTTTGCAAACCCTCGGTTTGAATCAATCAACACCGGCGGTCGCGCACTGACTGCCTTGCAGGCTTGTCAGGCCTGTATCAGAGCCTTGGTCCCCTCACATTTTGATTGATCCTGCGCCTTGCAAGCGCGATATGCTCGTGTACGGTAGTGCTCATTCCGCTTGCGCTCGCTCAGGAGATGACCGTGAAAGAAATTACCCAACTGGCCGCAGAACTGGGCAGACGCTTGCAGGTGCTCAATGCTCACGTCACGGCTGCCGAGTCCTGTACCGGTGGCGGCATCTCGGAGGCAATCACTCGTATTCCGGGGAGTTCGGCCTGGTTCGAGGCCGGTTATGTCACCTACTCCAATCGGCAGAAAACCCAGCAATTGAATGTGCCGGTGGAGTTGTTTTTGACGGTGGGGGCGGTCAGTCGGGAGGTGGTCGAGGCGATGGTTCGCGGCGCCCAGGAAAAAAGCCGGGCGCATTTTGCCGTGGCGGTCAGCGGCGTGGCCGGACCGGATGGCGGTTCTGCAAGCAAGCCGGTGGGCACGGTCTGGCTGGCCTGGGGCGTCGGTGAGCAGGTGTTCAGCGAGGTGCAGCACTTCCCTGGAAACCGCGATGAGGTCCGCCGACAAACGGTGAAGGCCGCGCTAGAGGGGCTGCTGCGCCATGCCGCCGCAGAAATCTCAAATCAGGGGTAGGCGATCCTGAATCGCTGTGGAATAATACTGGCTACTTATACAGGTGTTGGCCGTCAGGCCTTATTGATTACGTGAGGACTTTAATGGACGACAACAAGAAGAAAGCCTTGGCTGCGGCCCTGGGTCAGATCGAACGTCAATTCGGCAAGGGTGCCGTAATGCGTATGGGCGATCAGGACCGTCAGGCGATCCCATCCATCTCCACTGGCTCTCTGGGTCTGGACATCGCGCTCGGTATTGGCGGTCTGCCAAAAGGTCGTATCGTTGAAATCTACGGTCCTGAATCCTCCGGTAAAACCACACTGACACTGTCCGTGATCGCCCAGGCTCAAAAAGCTGGCGCGACCTGCGCATTCGTCGATGCCGAACACGCGCTCGATCCTGAGTACGCCGGCAAACTGGGCGTCAACGTCGACGACCTGCTGGTTTCCCAGCCGGACACCGGCGAACAGGCCCTGGAAATCACCGACATGCTGGTGCGTTCCAACGCGGTTGACGTGATCATCGTCGACTCCGTGGCGGCACTGGTGCCAAAGGCAGAAATCGAAGGCGAAATGGGCGACATGCACGTCGGCCTGCAAGCCCGTCTGATGTCCCAGGCGCTGCGTAAAATCACCGGTAACATCAAGAACGCCAACTGCCTGGTGATCTTCATCAACCAGATCCGTATGAAGATCGGCGTGATGTTCGGTAGCCCGGAAACCACCACTGGTGGTAACGCGCTGAAGTTCTACGCTTCGGTTCGTCTGGACATCCGTCGTACTGGCGCGGTGAAAGAAGGTGATGAAGTCGTCGGTAGCGAAACCCGCGTCAAGGTCGTGAAGAACAAAGTGGCTTCGCCGTTCCGTCAGGCCGAGTTCCAGATTCTTTACGGCAAAGGCATCTACCTCAATGGCGAGATGATCGACCTGGGCGTGCTGCACGGTTTCGTCGAGAAGTCCGGTGCCTGGTATGCCTATGAAGGCACCAAGATCGGTCAGGGCAAGGCCAACTCGGCCAAGTTCCTGGCAGACAATCCGGAAATCGCCGCGAAGCTCGAGAAGCAGCTGCGTGACAAACTGCTGACCCCGGCGCCGGACGTCAAAGCATCGCCAGTCAAAGAGACTGCTGATGACCTGGCTGATGCTGATATCTGATTGATCCGATGACCGCCGTACTCGATACACTCGTCGCGGTGCGGCGAACCGCAATGGACCTGCTCGCACGACGCGAGCACGGTCGAGTCGAGCTGACGCGTAAACTGCGTCAGCGCGGCGCCCTCCCTGAAATGATCGACACAGCACTCGACCGCTTGACGGAAGAGGGCCTGCTGTCTGAATCCCGTTACCTCGAAAGCTTTGTTTCCTACCGTGCCCGTTCGGGCTATGGCCCTTTACGTATTCGCGAGGAGCTGAGCCAGCGCGGTCTGCAACGAGTCGATATCGAACTGGCGTTGCGCGAGAGTGGTATCAACTGGCAGGAGCAACTGGAGGATACCTGGCGGCGTAAATTTTCCGGGCATCTTCCTATAGACGCTCGGGAGCGTGCCAAGCAGGGGCGCTTCCTGAGTTATCGGGGATACTCCATGGAGATGATCGGTCGCTTGTTCAGTGGCCGGGGAATGGATGATTGATAAAAAATGGCCCGCTATTTCGATAGCGGGCCATTTTTTTTGCCTTACGTCACCTTGGAAGGTTTGCGCGTGAGTTGTTGTGTCTGGGGTTTGGGCTGAGCCCGGTTTTCCGGCAGGTTGATGTAATCCACCAGTTCGCGCAGACGGCCATGATCACGCGCGTTGAAATTGAAGGCCAGTCGCGCCAGGTGGCTGAACTGTGCTTCGTCGTGTTCCTCTTCGTTGTAGGCATGCTGATGAAAACGATCGCTCAGGCACAAGTCGGCAAAGGCCTTCTGCATGTGTTCGAGCGCTTGCTCGCTGAGCCTGTGATTCATGCGAATCACGAACTGACGCTTCAGCCAGCGACTGGAATGGAAGTTGCTGTAGAACTGGTTGATCTGTTCCACCGCCTCTTCGGCGCTGTAGACCAGGCTCACGAGCTTCATGTCGGTCGGCAGGATGTAGCGGTTTTCCTCCAATTGATGGTGAATGAAGTCCAGCGCGCCTTGCCAGAACTTGCCGCCCGGCGCATCCAGCAGTACCACCGGCACCAAAGGGCTTTTACCGGTTTGAATCAATGTCAGTACTTCCAGCGCCTCATCCAGGGTGCCGAAACCACCTGGGCACAGGACTAGCGCATCGGCTTCTTTGACGAAGAACAGCTTGCGGGTAAAGAAGTGGAAGGGCAGCAGATTGGCAGTGCCTTGCACGGTGGGATTGGCATGCTGTTCGAAG
Source organism: Pseudomonas sp. S2_F03 (assembly GCF_054668335.1). Classification (NCBI taxonomy): domain Bacteria; kingdom Pseudomonadati; phylum Pseudomonadota; class Gammaproteobacteria; order Pseudomonadales; family Pseudomonadaceae; genus Pseudomonas; species Pseudomonas sp. S2_F03. The sequence continues at coordinate 4,299,380 of NZ_CP162759.1, forward strand.
GGCAGGGTGATGTTGAATCCCAGGCTGTGCTCCCTGCCGGCCCCTTCGTGAGCGGCCGCCATGATGCCGCCGCCAGCACCCGTGATCACCATCAGGTCGGAGCGCGCCAGCGCCGCCCCCAGTTCTCGGGCCAAACCATACAGCGGGTGTTCGATCGGTGTTCGGGCGGAGCCAAACACGGTGACTTTACGCCGACCCCGGAACTGCTCGAGAACACGAAAGGCGTGCTCCAGTTCGCGCAGGGCTTGAAGGGTGATCTTGGCATTCCAGCGGTTGTGATCTTCCTGGGCCATGCGCAGCACGGTCAGGATCATGTCGCGGTAAATGGGGAGGTTGGGACTGTTGGGTGAAACCAGGTTGAGCTGTTCTTCGACCTTGCTGGTGAGGTCGTGGCCGCTTTCTTCAAAATGACGGCTTAGCAGATCATTCGGTTGGTAAGGCATCAATTTCTCCTTCCATACAGGCTCTGTTTTCCCTTGGATGAAGGAAACATTCGCACATCAAGACGCGTCGCGGGCGGCCCCTTTCCAGCCCGGAAAAGTGAATGGGAACACTATGAATCTAGACCCTTGCAGAGATTTACGCTGCCTTGATCATTGCGCCGCAAAGTCTTTCCTGGCAATCGCTTATTGACGGTTTGCAAGGTGATTTCACCGCTCGTCTGAACACGAGCCGAGTCTCTGGCGCTCTGATTTACTAAGTTACAGGCGTAACACGACAACTTTGCGTCAAAGGCAGGGCGCGCGGTTCAAGAGATTGAAGGATTTGTTTCGCTCAAGCAGGGCGAGGAGCAGGGAGGCGGGATGTTATGGCCAGAGTCATTCTGGAAATCGATGCGCAACTGTATCGATTACTGAAATCATCGGCCGAGACCCATCATGTGAGTCTCGAAGAGGAGTGCTGTCGGCGTTTAGAGGGGAGCCGAACGGCGCTCACGTTACTTGCAGGCATTATTGGCTGAACTGCGCGCCGAGGATGAACAGCGGCGCGCAAATGCTCGTTGATTACTTTTTCTTCACCGGTGTGGCTTTCGGGCAATCCGATTCCTGGAAGCTTGCGGAGCCGATCGGGCGATTGGACTTCACCTCGGCAAAGTCATAACGCATGATCGCGCCCTTTGCCATCAGCTTGCGGAACCCCGGGTTTCTGCAGACGGACGCGCCAAGCTGGAAGTAAACCGCTTTCGGGTCAGACCGCATCTTTTCGGCGTGGCTGCTCTGCACACTCAGGTGGTTGATCAGTACATTGCCTTCGACAGTGTAGCCCTGATCGAGAATGTCCTCGTTGATCGCCCGTGGCGTGCCGACGCTGCTTTGTGCCGCGACATTTTGCAGCTCTTTGTTGAGGTTCTGCTCTTTCAAGGACGCCGCCTGAGCACTGAAGGACGACGCCAGCAAAATGGCAACGGTGGGAACGATAAGGCGCAGCATGAAACTCTCCTGGTTCAGTGACTGGTGCTTCGACCCGCCACATGACTGTGCGTTCAGTGGCGGCGAATTATAGGGGACGGGCAACAGACGGTACAGGCTTGCACCGACTGCTCTGGTAAACTGACGCCACTTTTTGCCCTGCCGAGTGTTTTTCGTGTCGATTTACTTCCCTTGCCGGCGTTGCCTGCGATGAACCCTGCAATTCCTCACTTTGCTGCCAACGCCGTGGCCCGCTTGCGCGATATGCGAGAGGAAGAGGGTATCAAGCCGATTCAGGCCCGAGGCTGGCGGGCAGCGCGTTGCCGTGCCTGCCGCGTGATCGAGAGCCACTGCCTGTGCGCCTGGCGCCCGCAGGTCGAGGCGCGTTCTGGTGTGTGCCTGATCATGACCAACAAGGAAGTGTTCAAACCGAGCAACACGGGTTGGCTGATTGCCGATGTAGTGCGCGACAACCATGCGTTTATCTGGTCGCGCACGGAGGTCGATGAACAACTGTTGGCGTTGCTGGCCGACCCGCAATGGCAGCCGTATCTGGTGTTTCCGGGTGAGTACGTCGAGCCCGAGCGTGTCACCAACAGCGTCGACACGGATAGCTCGAAACGTCCGCTGTTCATTTTGCTGGATGCCACCTGGACAGAGGCCCGGAAGATTTTCCGCAAAAGCCCCTATTTTGACCGGCTTCCGATCTTGAGCCTGCTGCCCGAGAGACTGTCACGGTATCGGTTGCGCAGGTCGACCCGCAGCGAGCATTTGTGCACAGCCGAAGTGGCGGCACTGTGTCTGGATCTGGCCGGTGACACTGACGCTGCATCGGCGCTGGACGCTTATTTCGACGTGTTCAGCCAGCATTACCTGGACGCAAAGCATCAGTTGGACATGAATGTGGCAACGCCGGCTCACGCCGACCTGATGCCGTTCGTGCAAAACACGGCCCCGGTCATCTGCTGATTGTCACCCATACTGCAAAGAACTGTACCGGCCAAGCACCTTGACCACCCCGGCTTCGCTGGGCATGCTTGGCGCCGATTAGGGCGCGGCCAGGTTTGATACGCCGAATTCTTGCGTTAGTTAATAGCTACGTGATTGGCGTTGAACGTGCCCTGTTAGTGCAGCTTCGTGGCTGTGCCTTGAGTTGTTTGAAAAACAGGATCATTTGAAAAATGGCCACATACGAAATCCTGATTGCCGATGATCACCCACTGTTTCGCAGTGCGCTGCATCAGGCCGTGACGCTGGGCCTGGGCCCGGATGTTCGGCTGGTGGAAGTGGCGAGCATTGCCGAGCTGGAAGCCCGCCTGGATGAAAAGTCCGACTGGGATCTGGTGCTGCTGGACCTGAACATGCCCGGCGCCTACGGTTTTTCCGGGCTCGTGCTGTTGCGCGGTCAGTACCCGCAAATTCCGGTGGTGATGGTTTCCGCGCAGGAAGAAGCGTCAATCATGGTCAAGTCCCGTGAGTTCGGCGCCAGTGGGTTCATTCCAAAATCCAGCGACCTGAGTGTCATCCAGAAGGCTGTCCGTGCGGTGCTGGACGGCGACGTATTCTGGCCACCTCAAGCCTTTGAAGCGGTCAGTGTTTCCGATGAGGCCAAAGCGGCCAGCGAAGGCCTTGCGAGCCTGACGCCCCAGCAATTCCGGGTGTTGACCATGGTTTGCGAAGGCTTGCTGAATAAACAGATTGCGTACGAGCTAAGCGTCTCCGAGGCGACGATCAAAGCCCATGTCACGGCGATTTTCCGCAAGCTGAATGTGCGGACCCGCACTCAGGCGGCGTTGCTCTTGCAACAACTTGAGTCAATTTCCAGCCACTAAACTATTACATGTTCACGCTTTTTTGACTTTGCTTGATCTAGCGTTCCCATTCCTACCTGGTCAGTTGCCCATTCTATGTCACCTTTCAAAGGCCAAACCGGCCTCAAACGCATCCTCAATGCCTCCGGTTACTCGCTGGATGGCCTGCGCGCTGCCTTCACCGGTGAAGCGGCCTTTCGGCAACTGGTGTTGCTCAACGTTATCCTGATACCGATTTCGTTCTTCTTGAACGTCAGCCGCGTCGAACAGGCGCTGCTGATCGCCGTCTGCCTGTTGGCGCTGATCGTCGAACTGCTGAACTCGGCGGTGGAAGCAGCCATCGATCGCATTTCCCTCGAACTGCACCCGCTGTCCAAAAACGCCAAGGACATGGGCAGCGCAGCTCAATTCGTGGCGTTGAGCATGATCGCGCTGGTCTGGGCAGTCATCCTGCTTTAAGCGATGTTTGGCAGAACGATCTCGTCGCTGCGCTGAACCCCCTCGGTGAACGCGCGGCACAGCTCGAGGAATTCGCGCATCGCCGACGTCTGATATTTCTGTTTGTGCCAGATGAAATAAAACTGCCGCGCCAGGTCCAGGTCCGGTGTCTCCACGGGCACCAGGCTGCCACGACGGAACGCATCGCGCAGTGCCAGGCGCGAAATGCAACCGATCCCCAATCCCGACTCCACGGCGCGCTTGATCGCTTCGGTGTGTTCCAGTTCGAGCCGGATATTCAGCGCACTGCGATGGTGACGCATGGCCTGGTCAAAGGTCAGCCGTGTGCCAGAGCCTTGTTCTCGCAGAATCCAGGCCTCGTGGGTCAGTTCTTCCATGGTCGCGGTGCCGCGTTTGGCCAGTGGATGCTGAGGCGCGCAAAACACCACCAGTTCATCCTCGACCCAACTCTGCACTTCGATGTCGGGATGACTGCAATCGCCTTCGATTAGACCCAGATCAATTTCATAGTGGGCAACTTGTTGCACGATATTGGCAGTGTTTTGCACGTGCAGCTTCACCTGGCTTTCCGGGTGGCGCTGCATGAAGCTGCCGATCAGCAGGGTGGCCAGGTAATTGCCGATGGTCAGGGTCGCGCCGACCGCCAGGGAGCCGAACCCGGACTTGCCGTTGAGCAGGTCTTCAATTTCCTTGGATTGATCGAGCAATGCCACGGCCTGTGGCAGCAACTGTTTGCCGAGGGCGTTGAGGCTCAAGCGTTTGCCAGCGCGGTCAAACAACTGGCAGCTGGACTGGCGCTCCAGTTCGGTGATCGAGGTGCTCGCCGCCGATTGTGAGAGGTTGAGCAAGCCCGCAGCACGGGATACGCTTTCCTGCTGGGCGACGGCGACGAAAACTTGAAGTTGACGGAGAGTAAATCGCATATCGATATAACCGATAACCCTTATCTTAATAATCCATTTAACAGATATTGTCTCTGCCTTTAGAATGCGATGCAATTGCGCATATCACTGGCGCAGGCAAAATCTCCAGGAGTCCCACGTACATGAGCAACATGAACCACGAGCGTGTCCTCAGTGTTCATCACTGGAACGACACTCTGTTCAGCTTCAAGTGCACCCGCGATCCGGGCCTGCGCTTCGAGAACGGTCAGTTCGTGATGATCGGCCTGCAACAGCCCAACGGCCGCCCGCTTATGCGCGCTTACTCGATTGCCAGCCCGAACTGGGAAGAGCATCTCGAGTTCTTCAGCATCAAGGTGCCTGATGGCCCGCTGACTTCCCAGTTGCAGCATCTGAAGGAAGGCGACGAGATCATCATCAGCAAGAAGCCTACCGGCACACTGGTGCTGGATGACTTGAAGCCTGGCAAACATTTGTACCTGCTCAGCACCGGTACCGGTCTGGCGCCCTTCATGAGCGTCATCCAGGACCCGGAAACCTACGAGCGTTTCGAAAAAGTGATCCTGTGCCACGGCGTGCGTTACGTCAACGAAGTCGCTTATCGCGAGTTCATCACCGAGCACCTGCCGCAGAACGAGTTCTTCGGTGAGGCGCTGCGTGACAAGTTGATCTACTACCCGACCGTGACCCGCGAGCCGTTCGAGAACGAAGGCCGCCTGACCGACCTGATGCGCAGCGGCAAGCTGTTCAGCGACATCGGCCTGCCACCGATCAACCCGCAGGACGACCGCGCCATGCTGTGCGGCAGCCCGAGCATGCTCGACGAGACCAGCGAAGTGTTGAACAGCTTCGGCCTGAAAGTTTCGCCGCGGATGCGCGAGCCGGGTGACTACCTGATCGAGCGAGCGTTCGTCGAGAAGTAAGCAAACGCATCACTAAAAAGCCCCATTGCCCTTGCAGGCAGTGGGGCTTTTTTATGCCCGACGCAATCCCTGTAGGAGCACGGCTTGCCGGCGATGGCGTCCTTGAGTTCGCCATCGCGAGCAAGCTTTGCTCCTACAAGTCAGGTACAGGGATGACTTCGAGAACGCGGATAACCCCTGCTTCGGGGTAATGCCAGCGCACATCCAGGTCCCAGAACTGCGCGCCATATTCCCGCTCGGGTGTAGGAATTTGGTACGCCGGGCGTGGGTCTTGTGCCAAACATTGCTCGATCAACGCTACCAAGGGCTCTTCAAGGCGCTGAGCATGGCCATGAGCCTGTTGCAGCGCGGCATCCGTCCACTGCACGGGGATCAATTGCGGCGCGGCGCTGGCGATGCTGTTGGAGGCGGTGTCGATGATGTCGGCGTAAGGCACGTAGGGTTTGATGTCGAGAATCGGCGTGCCGTCCAATAGATCGATACCGGATATCCACAGGCGATTGGCTTCGACCTTGTCCAGCTTCACCACGGATTGACCAATGCCATTGGGCCGATGCGTGGCGCGGGTGGCGAACACACCCATGGATTTGTTACCGCCCAGACGCGGCGGGCGGACTTTCAGGCGTGGCTTTTCTTCCAGCGCCTGATGGAACACAAACAGCAGCCAAACGTGACTGACCTGTTCCAGGCCCTGTACCGCATCCCCCTGATCAAACGGCGCGACAAGCTCCAGAATACCGCGAGCGGCTGGGGCCAGTTGCGGTTGGCGCGGGATAGCGAACTTCTCCTTGAAGCAGGAGCGCACGAAGCCGATGGGGGAAACGCTGTAGGTCATGATCTGGGTCGAGGCGGGGTGAGGGTGGGCATGATAACCCGAGCGGCCACGGGATCGTTGGTGCCTGTCAGTCCGCAATCGCGGGCAAGCCACGCTCCCACAGGGTTCTCGGGTGTATACACATTTTGTGTACGGCATAAAACCTGTGGGAGCGTGGCTTGCCCGCGAAAGCCGCGCCGCCGATCTAAAGACTGAACCCACCATCCAAAGGAATAATATTCCCGGTCATATACGCCCCCGCCGTACTCGCCAGGCTGATCGCCAGCGCCGCCATTTCTTCCTCCCGGCCCCAACGCTTCATCGGAATCATCGCGGTATCCTGTGCCAGCGCCTGTTCATCGCTGCCAATATGCTGCGTCATCTTGCTCGGGAAACGCCCCGGCGCAATCACGTTGACGTTGATGTGCTGGCTCACCAGTTCCCTCGCGAGAATCCGCGACAGTTGGTGCAGGGCCGCTTTACTCGGGCCGTAGGCATAAGCTTGTTCACCAAAGGAAGAAATCCCGGCCACCGAGCCGATGTTAATAATCCGCGCCGGATTGGCGGCGGAGCCTGCCTTGCGTAACAGTGGCAAAAACTGCTGAATGCAGTTGAACACCGACGTCACGTTGAGTTGCATGACCTTTTCCCAGCCTTTGACCGGGTAGCTTTCCAGTGGTGCGCCCCAAGTCGTCCCAGCGTTGTTCACCAGGATGTCCAGATGGGTGATCTGTTCACCCAGTCGCGTGGCCAACTGAAGCACGCCTTCTTCGGTGGCCAGGTTGGCCGCAATCGCGTGGCAACGACCGAGCACACTCAATTCATCCGCCGTTTGCTGGCAGGCTTCGGCGTCCCGGGCGCAGACATACACCTTCGCCCCAGCCTCGACGTAAGCCTTGGCGATCATTTTACCGATACCACGGGTGCCGCCGGTTACAAGGGCGGTGCGACCTTGAAGGGAAAAGTACGGGTGCATGGCAAATCCTGAGCGCTTAAGGGTGACTACACCCTAGTCGTCAGCCGCGTTAAGCGGAGCCACTATTTTTGCCGGGAATGAGGATCTATACAGCGTGGCCTGCAACGGCCTCTGTAGGAGCACAGCTTGCTGGCGATGGCGTTTTGAAGATCGCCATCGCCAGCGAGCTGTGCTCCTACAGGGATGGGCGCTTACTGCGGGCGAACGCGCAGGGTCAGGCCCTTGAGGAAGTTGCGCAGCAACTGGTCGCCACAGGTGCGGTAGTTGGTGTGGCCGAACTTGCGGAACAACGCGCTCAACTCCGGCTTGGACACCGGAAACTCGGCGGCCTTCAGGATCGCGTGCATGTCGTCTTCTTTCAGTTCGAACGCCACGCGCAGTTTCTTGAGGATGATGTTGTTGGTCACCGGCACTTCGATTGGCTGCGGTGGACGGCTTTCGTCCTTGCCGCGCTTGAAGATCACCAGGCCATCAAGGAAGTGCGCCATGACTTCATCCGGGCAACGCACGAAGCCTTCCTCGTCTTCCTCTTTTTTGTCGAGGTAAGTCAACAGGTCTTCCATGGACACGTCCATGCCGCCGAGTTTGATGATCTCGATGACTTTCTTGTCGCTGATGTCCAGCATGTAGCGAACGCTGCGCAATACGTCGTTGTGAATCATGGTGTGCAATCCTGATATTCAGCAGTGGGCGCCGCATCAAACAGCGGCACCGAAATGTGTGGCGGCGGGAGAGGTTTTAGAACTTCTCTTTGCCGGACAGGTAGCGCCATTGCCCCAACGGCACCTTGCCGATGGACACGCCACCTATGCGGATGCGGCGGATGGCAACGACCTTCAAGCCTACGGCCTGGCAGAACAGGGCGATCACGCCCGGTTGCGGGTTCTTCATGGCAAAGCGCAGGCGATTTTCGTTCTGCCAGCTGGCTTTGACCGGCGGCAGCTCCTTGCCTTTGTAAGTCAGACCGTGGTTCAGGCGGTTGAGGCCGTGAGCCACCATGTCGCCTTCAACCTCGACCACATACTCTTGCTCGATCTTGCTGGCATCGGCGGTGAGTTTGCGCAGGATCTTCCAGTCCTGGGTGAACACCAGCAGCCCGCTGGCGTTGGCCTGCAAGTCGGTGCTGGCGGTCAGGCGCAGGAAGTGGCCCTTGAGCGCACGTTTGCTGAAGCGGTGCTCTTCGCTCAGGGTCTCGGCGCTCAGGGTGGCCATGGCGGTGTCCGCGTCCATGCCCACGGGCACGTTCAACAGGATAGTCACCGGCTCTGGCGCAGTGGCCTTGGCCTCAGGATCGAGTTCGACTTTTTGCGTGTCGACCTTGAACTGCGGCTCGTCGATGACTTCACCGTCCACGGTCACCCAGCCGCCCTCGATGAACAGCTCAGCCTCCCGACGGGAACAGCCGACGAGTTCGATGAGGCGTTTGGAGAGACGAATCGGGTCAGTCATGACAGGGCCGTAACAAAAAAGGGGTGGGCATTGTACCTGCCTGGCGCCGGTTAATCCCGGCTCCATTTCAGTGCTGGTGCTTTTTGTGGGAGCTGGCTTGCCTGCGATGGCATCAGCCGGGTCTAACTGACCTGCCGCGTCGCCTGCATCGCAGGCAAGCCAGCTCCCACATTTGATCTAAGTTGTGTCAGCCATTACGCGTCAATTGTTGCGCCTGGCGCAGGCGCATATGCAACAGCGGATAAGGCTGCTTCATGCCGTCAAACTCGGAGCGACCGATCACCTCGAAGCCTTGTTTGAGGTAAAACCCCAGCGCTTGCGGGTTCTGTTCGTTGACGTCCAGTTCATCGGCATTCAGGTGTTCCATGGCATAGCGTAGCAACTGTTTGCCCAGGCCCTGGCCGCGATGCGCCGGATCGATAAAGAGCATTTCGATCTTGCCGGCCGCAACGCCGGCGAACCCGGTGATGCGCTGGCGTGAGTCTTTGGTACAAATCAGCATCACCGCATCGAGGTAGCGGGTCAGCACCAGATCTTTCAACAACAGGATGTAACTGTCTGGCAGAAAGTCATGGGTGGCGCGTACCGAGGCCTCCCAGACCCGGGTGAGTTCTTTGTAGTCACTCTGTTTCGGTGTGAGGATGACCGAATGATGGCGCATGGCCGGATGCCTTATGTGCGTGGAGGGTGCGAGTCCTTTCTCCCACAAAACGATAGACGTAAAAAAGCCCCGCATCTCGTCAAGAGAGCAGGGCTTTTCGTATTTTTTGCGTTTAGATCTGTTCAGCCCACAGGTCGTATTCGTCGGCGTCGGTCACTTTGCACCAGACTTTATCGCCTGGCTTGAGGTTGCTGCCGTTGTCGATGAACACGTTGCCGTCGATTTCCGGGGCATCGAAGAAGCAGCGGCCAACCGCGCCTTGCTCGTCGACTTCGTCGACCAGCACTTCGATTTCGCGGCCGATGCGCATTTGCAGGCGCGCCGAGCTGATCGCTTGTTGGTGCGCCATGAAGCGGTCCCAACGGTCCTGCTTGACGTCGTCCGGAACGATGTCCAGGTCCAGGTCATTGGCGGGCGCACCTTCAACCGGCGAGTACTGGAAGCAGCCGACGCGGTCGAGCTGAGCTTCGGTCAGCCAGTTCAACAGGTACTGGAAGTCTTCTTCGGTTTCGCCAGGGAAGCCGACGATGAAGGTCGAACGGATGATCAGGTCCGGGCAGATCTCGCGCCAGTTCTTGATGCGCGCCAGGGTCTTGTCTTCGAACGCCGGGCGTTTCATCGACTTCAACACTTTCGGGCTGGCGTGCTGGAACGGGATGTCCAGGTACGGCAGGATTTTGCCGGCGGCCATCAATGGAATCAGCTCGTCGACGTGCGGGTACGGGTAAACGTAGTGCAGGCGAACCCAGACGCCCAGCGTGCTCAGGGCTTCGCAGAGTTCGGTCATGCGGGTTTTCACCGGCGCGCCGTTCCAGAAACCGGTGCGGTACTTGACGTCGACGCCGTAGGCACTGGTGTCTTGCGAGATCACCAACAGCTCTTTGACGCCGGCCTTGACCAGGCGCTGGGCTTCGTCGAGCACGTCACCGACCGGACGGCTGACCAGTTTGCCGCGCATCGAGGGGATGATGCAGAAGCTGCAGCTGTGGTTGCAGCCTTCGGAAATCTTCAGGTAGGCGTAGTGGCGCGGGGTCAGTTTGATCCCTTGTGGCGGCACCAGGTCGATCAACGGGTTGTGGTCCTGGCGCGGCGGCACGACGTCGTGCACGGCGTTGACCACTTGCTCGTACTGCTGCGGACCGGTCACGGCCAGCACGCTCGGGTGCACGTTACGAATGTTGCCTTCTTCGACGCCCATGCAGCCGGTCACGATGACCTTGCCGTTTTCCTTGATGGCTTCGCCGATCACTTCCAGCGATTCTGCCTTGGCCGAGTCGATGAAACCGCAGGTGTTGACCACCACGACGTCAGCGTCCTGATAGGTGGACACAACGTCATAGCCTTCCATGCGCAGCTGGGTAAGGATGCGCTCGGAGTCGACCAGTGCTTTGGGGCAACCCAGGGATACGAAGCCAACCTTTGGATTGGCCGGCGCAGGAGTGGTGGACATGTCTAACCTCGGTATTTGGGACGCCTCCAGCCGAAGACGGCAAGGCGACAGACGGGCGCTTGGTACGCCTCTGGTCAAAAAGTGCGCAATTCTAGCGATGAGTCGCTCACTTGACCAGCTTTATGCAGGGAAATACGACGAGTGCTGCGCTATGCTTCGCGCCGTTAGGCTTTACCGAATTTTTACAGTCAACAAAACGTCTGTAACGTGAAGTAAAACAGCGCATGCTGCACGACAAAGCATAGTGCTTCTTTCAAAGAAGCCGGGTCTGGGAATCAGGAGTGGTGGATGGGTCAGGCAAGTAGTCAGGTGGCGGGCGCCGAGCATTCGGCGGCGAAGCCGATCGGCATGCTGGTCGCGGCGGTCGGAGTGGTTTACGGCGATATCGGCACAAGCCCGCTGTACACCCTCAAAGAAGTGTTTTCCGGTGGCTATGGCGTGCCGGTCAACCATGACGGCGTGTTGGGGATTCTGGCGCTGATCTTCTGGTCGCTGATCTGGGTCGTTTCGATCAAGTACATGATGTTTGTCCTGCGTGCCGACAACCAGGGCGAAGGCGGGATCATGGCCTTGACCGCACTGGCCCGACGGGCGGCGGCGGGGCACCCGAAGTTGCGCACCTTGCTGGTGGTCTGCGGGTTGATCGGTGCGGCGCTGTTCTACGGCGACAGCATGATCACCCCGGCGATTTCCGTCCTCTCGGCCATTGAAGGTCTCGGCTTGGCGTTCGATGGCATTGACCATTGGGTCGTTCCGCTGTCGTTGGTCGTGCTGGTGGCGCTGTTCCTGATCCAGAGCCACGGTACGGCGCGAATCGGCATTCTGTTCGGGCCGATCATGGTCACCTGGTTTGTGGTGCTGGGGGCGCTGGGCGTCTACGGCATCCTGCAACACCCGGAAGTGTTGCAAGCGATGAACCCGATCTGGGGTGTGCGCTTCTTCATCGTGCATCCGGGCATGGGCGTGGCGATCCTCGGCGCGGTCGTGCTGGCACTGACGGGTGCCGAAGCCCTTTACGCCGACATGGGCCACTTCGGTCGCAAGCCGATTGCCCGTGCCTGGTTCATCCTCGTGCTGCCGGCGCTGGTGCTGAACTATTTCGGTCAGGGCGCACTGCTGCTCGGTGACCCGGAAGCCGCGCGTAACCCGTTCTATCTGTTGGCACCGAGTTGGGCGTTGATCCCGTTGGTGGGCTTGTCGACTCTGGCCACGGTGATTGCCTCGCAAGCGGTGATTTCCGGCGCGTTCTCCCTGACCCGTCAGGCGATCCAGCTCGGCTACATTCCGCGCATGCACATCCGCCACACCTCCAGCGCCGAACAAGGCCAGATCTACATCGGCGCGGTGAACTGGGCGCTGATGGTCGGTGTGGTGCTGCTGGTGCTGGGTTTCGAATCTTCCGGTGCCCTGGCCTCGGCCTACGGCGTGGCGGTGACCGGGACGATGTTGATGACCAGCATTCTGGTGTCGGCGGTGATACTGCTGTTGTGGAAATGGCCTCCGGTCCTCGCGGTGCCTGTGCTGCTCGGCTTTGTGCTGGTGGACGGCGTTTACTTCGCCGCCAACGTGCCGAAAATCATTCAGGGCGGGGCCTTCCCGGTGATCGCCGGTATCGCGCTGTTTGTGCTGATGACCACCTGGAAACGCGGCAAGCAATTGCTGGTGGAGCGTATGGACGAAGGCGGGCTACCTCTGCCGATTTTCATCAGCAGTATCGCCGTGCAACCGCCACATCGCGTGCAAGGCACCGCCGTGTTCCTGACCGCTCGCCCGGACGCCGTGCCACACGCGCTGTTGCACAACCTGCTGCATAACCAGGTGCTGCACGAGCAAGTGGTGCTGCTGACCGTGGTCTACGAAGACATCCCGCGCGTACCGCCGACCCGACGCTTCGAAGTCGATTCCTACGGAGAAGGGTTCTTCCGGGTGATCCTGCACTTTGGCTTCGTCGACGAACCGGATGTGCCGCAAGCGCTGAAACTGTGTCACCTCGATGACCTGGACTTCAGCCCGATGCGCACCACCTACTTCCTCAGCCGCGAGACGGTGATTGCCTCCAAGCTGGAAGGCATGGCCCGTTGGCGAGAGGGGTTGTTTGCGTTCATGTTGAAGAATGCCAATGGCAATTTGCGGTTCTTTAATCTGCCGCTGAACCGGGTGATTGAACTGGGTACTCAGGTAGAAATGTAAGCCCAACTAAAAGCCCCCGTTGCCGTGAAGGTGGCGGGGGTTTTTTGTGTCTGGCATTTGATCCCGACCCAATGAAAATCCCTGTGGGAGCGGGCTTGCCCGCGATAGCGGTATGTCTGTCAAATCAATGCTGGATCTGCCGCCGTCATCGCGGGCAAGCCCGCTCCCACAAGGGAATTGCGGTGTTACTAGCTTACGGGACGCTCTTCTTCGGATTCGGTTTTTGTCCGGGCTGGCCGCGGGGTCAGGACCTTCAGCACATCATCAATGACTGCCTTACCCATTGCCGTCAGATAGTGCGCGGCCCAGGCATGCCGGTCGGTGTCTTTTGCGTACGCGGCGTCTTCGCTGAATGATTTGGCGAGAAACAGCAGGTCTGAGGCTTGTGACAATGCAGCAACGATGGGGACGCCAGCGCGGACGTTGAACAACGCCTCATCCTGGCAGTAGATGAGAGGGGTGAAGCCGATAGTCTTTAATTCTGAAATCGCGGAAACATCAATTTTAGTCATGTCTATTCCCTAAGCTTGAGGAGCTGCCACGTTCGTTTCCAAGCGAATGGGTGGCAGCTGTGCGCAGGTTGGAAAACCGGGAGCCTAGGAAACCGGCACGTCCGAAGACGTCCCACGCACAGCCACCATGACACAAGATTGCAGCCGTGAAGGTCTGCGGTCATGTTGGGCACGTTGTTGCTATTCGCTCGTCGGGTTTCCAATCCCGATCGCTGAATGGTCAGCGACGTCCGGAGACTACCCCGTCGAAGAAAAGCGCAACAAGGCATCAAAGTGCCCAAACGCGAGATTCGGAGTTTGCCTACAAGGTCTGCGGGCGTCATCCGATATTGCGACACCTCAAAGTAAACGAAACTAAACGCGGTGAGGGATTTGACAAGTCGCGGGAGATTTCGCGTTGTTGCAAATATCGAAAGGTCTTGACGGCTCAATATTTCCAATGAGACAAGTGTCCACGTTTTATGGAATGTGGACACTTGGAGTTTCTAGCTTCATGAAGAGTCAAGACATTTTGCTTTTGTTCAAGATGGTCAGCCTGCACGCCCAGGAGGAAAACCTCATCGGTAAGATGGAGTCAGAGTCGAATTCGAACACGGTTGAGGAATTGTTGAAGCCCCAGCAGATAAACCGAATGACGGCAGCGGGGCGAGTGGGGCAGCCGCTAGTTACCCACCCCGCTGACGGTGAAGAAACTGTATTCCACCGCCAGGAGTTCGGCTCATCCTTGGGTGATGAGGATGGCTGGGAAGGGTGGTCGGAGTCTGTACCTTCTACGTCGCTGGCGAGCTGGAGTGAAGGCTACTCGTTGCGTGCGTTGTCTGCGTCTCTTGGGCTAAGCAAAAGCGAGATTTCAAACGCTATAGCCAGGTGCCGCGAGTCCGGATTGCTCACCAATGACTACGACACCGGGCTCCCGAAAGTTAATCGGCGAGAGCTGCTGAAAATTACCGAGCACGCTCTGAAGTACTTTTTCCCCGTGAAACCGGGCGCGATGGTTCGCGGTATTCCAACAGGCTTCGCTGCCCCCGCGCTGTCCAAAAGCATCAAGAGCGCTGGCGGGCTGATTCCGGTTTGGCCTGATGCGCTCGGAACTGAGCGTGGCCAGGCGATAGAGCCGCTCTACAAGACAGTGCCGGAAGCGGTGAAGCGAGACAGGATTCTTTATCACTATCTTGCTCTTGCTGATGCGATCCGTCTGGGTGGTCCGCGAGAGTGTGGTGTGGCGATTAACATTCTAAAAGCAGGGATGGGGTTGAAATAACATGTCATCAAACGCCGATCACAACTACGAGCTCATAGAATTTGTTGCAGACGGCTTGGGGGAGGCGTTTCTCGCTGAGGTTGCTTTTGTCGGCGGTTGCACCACAGCCATGCTGGTCACTGATACTGCTGTGCTCGACGACATTCGTTTCACTGATGATGTTGACTTGGTGATCGAGCTGGCGGGCATTAGCGCCTGGCAACACCTCATAGAGCGGCTGGCAGCCAAGAACTTCAAGATCACCGGTGAGGATGAAGTCAACTGTCGTTTCCGCTTCAACGACGTCGTCGTTGATGTAATGCCTTCTGACCCCGCTGTTCTCGGATATGCCAACCGTTGGTTCGTGGAGGGGCTGGCGAAGGCCGATAAATTTACGTTGCCCAGTGGTACCGTCATCCAGATATTTAAACCGACCTACTTCCTTGCGACGAAACTAGAGGCTTTTAGTGGTCGCGGTGAGGGCGACCCTTACCACAAAGACGTCGAAGACATCATCATCTTGATTGATGGTCGTACAGAGCTTTTGGAGGAAGTTCGCCAAACTGAGTCTGAGCTCAAGGAATTCATCACGACTGGAATTCGAGAACTCATGGTGCTCAGTGGTATCGACTATGTGATTGAAAGTTCGGGCTCGGTGCAGGCCAATCCGGATAGAGGTCGAATCATTTACATGCGCATGAAAGACCTGAGCAACGCATGAGATACATCACCAGATCGGTGATAGGGCGGACCAGGAAAGCCAATCATGACTCTGCAGGCGCTCTCTGCGACGGTGGCAGAGGGTTGTTCGTCATTACGGACGGTACGTCGAAGCCCGGCAGTGGCCAACTGGCTGAATGCTTCGTAAAAGGTGTTTTAGCGGCCTACCCGAAACACATGGATCGAGGGGGCGATATCACCGAGCACGGAGCAGTTGAGCAGTTACTTCGTTCAGTGCTGGCCGAGCTTCACCCCACTTTGTTTGCGGACCAGACAGGGACCACGTGTTACCTGATCGGTTTTGCTGCTCATGGGAAGCTCACGCTTGCGTATGAGGGTGACTGTTCGTGCGGTGTAGTGACAGCAGGCACAATCGAGTGGATTACGCCGCCCCACTGCAAGGCCAATTGGAGGCGCGACCGTTCGCACCATGAGTTAGCGAAAGATCCTGCTCGAAACCGGGTAACCCGATGCCTGAAGGTTAATCGTGCTCCGGACCCTGACTTCGTTTTTTACCCATTGGCCGTCGGTGAGCGACTGATGTTCGTAACCGATGGCTTCTGGGCGGAGTTAACGGAGTCGCAACAAAGCAGCTTGCTGGCAGCACCGGGTAGTGAATTTGTCGCTGTTGAAGATGACGTAACGTGGATAGATGTTCAGCTTTAGCCTTGGAAACACAGATCATCGACATAAAGTCCGGCTAGCTGGAAGCGCTTCAAGTTTGTACATGTAAAAAAGCCCTCGCAACCAAACAACTGCGGGGGCTTTTTTGTGCGCTGCGCTCAGATCACTCCTGCGCCGTCGCCTCTTCCTTGGCTTGCCGCTTCTCGATGATGTCCACCAGGCGCTGGGCCAGCGCCGGGTAGTTCTCGTCGAAGTGGTGGCCGCCAGGCAGTTTGATCGCTTCACCCACGGCGCTCTTGTCGGTGCAGCCGCTTTCGTCGACTTCTTCTTCACCGTAGATGCACACCACTTTTTCCGGTGGCAGCTTGGCCATTTCCGGGCCGGTGGCGGCTTCTTTGCCGGCGTTGCCGAGCCAGCCTTCAACTTCGATTTCGAAGCTGCCGGTGCGGGCGAAGGCCAGAAGGATGATGGCGTCGACGCGTTGTTGTTCCGATTCGGCCAGGCGGTTGTAGATTGCCGGCAGCACATCAGCGCCGAACGAATAACCGGTCAGGATGAAGCGTTTGGTGCCCCATTTCTGCCGGTAGTGCTGCATCAGTTCGGCGAGGTCCAGGGCGCTTTGCTCCGGGCTCTTGTGTTGCCAGTAGTAGCGCAGGGTATCGATGCCGACCACCGGGTAACCGATCTTGGCCATTTCGCCCGCGACATCACGGTCCAGGTCGCGCCAACCGCCGTCACCGGAGAGGAACAGGGTGACGGTGTCCTTGGCTTGACCGGCTGGCACTTCGACCACTGGAATTTGCAGGCCGCCGGCGGCTTTGTCGCCACCCACGAGGATTTTGCGCAGTTCGTTGTTCAGCACTTGCGGCAGGTTGATGTCGTAGTCGCTGATGCTGGTTTCGGCGTTGGGTTGGTCGCGCACGAAGCCGGCACTGGTGTCGTCCGGGTTATCGTTCCACGCCACCAGCCAGTGGCCATGGGCAGCACTTTTGGCAGCAGGTGCGTGCAGCCTGGTTTTTCCAGCGCCAGGTCGACGGAAACGGCCTGGGTCAGGTCATTCTTCTGCTCGGACAACCAGCGCCAGGCCAGCACGGCGCCAGGGCCGATGCCGCTGACCAGGGTTGCCGGGCCTTTGAGTTCGCGCAGGCCCGATTGCAGGGCGCGGCTTTGCAGCAGGCAGTCTTTAGGCAGGATCACTTGAACAATCTGCGCCGAACCGGAACGGCTCAGGGTCATCAGTTGTTGGTCGCTGAGCTTCTGGTCTTCATTGACCGCTACCAGCACCTGAGCCTTCGGCGTGGTGCCGGGAATCACGCGGGTCATCGCCGCGCCATTGGCGGGCGTCAGCTGTTCGAGCGTCGGTGCCGGTGCCGGGCGTTTCAGGTACCAGTAGCCGCCACCGACAATCAGGGCCAGCACTACCAGTGTGGCCAGTACGTACCGCAAGGAGCGTTGAATCATCAGCGTTTCACCAATCCAGTCAAGCCGCCCGCAATCAGGGCAGCAGTATCGGCCAGGGCAACCAGCGGATCGAGTCCGGCGGGCACGGCCATATAACGGGGTTCCCAGTCAGGCTGGAACTTGTCTTTGAAGCGGCGCAAGCCTTGGAAGTTGTAGAGCTGCTCACCACGGCGGAATACCATCGAGCCCAGACGCTGGGTCAGGGGGCGCCACGACGGGGTTGCAACCCCGACAACGGCACCATGCCCAGGCTGAAACGCGCGTATCCATGATTTTTATAATGTTGTATCAGGCCGACCATCATGAACTCCATGGTCAGCTTGGGGGCGTCCGGGTGCGCGCGCATCAGGTCGAGACTGGCCAGGTCATGGCCGTATGTTTCGAGCAGGTTGGCGAACGCGACCGGGCGACCTTCAAAACGGATCACCGCAATGCGGAAGTGCTTGAGGTAATCATCACTGAAGCGACCCAGGGAGAAGCCTTTCTCGCGGACATTCTTACCGGTCAGCCAGGCATCGGAAATCACCTTGAGCTCATCCATCGGCGCCTGGCCCGGCTCATGGATTTCCAGTGACAGACCATCACGAGTGCCACGGTTCCAGGTGTAGCGCAGGTCTTTCATCTCTTTGCCCTTGGCTTCGAGATCAAAGCGATGCAGATCGACCCGGGCTTCTTCGCCGAGCTTGATCGCAGTCAAGCCGATGTCCATGTAGTACGGCAGGTTCTCGGCACGCACTTGATAGAACACAGGACGGGCGTGATGGACGTCGCAGAGGTCGCGGAACTGCCAGATCATTTCCGCCCGTTGTTGCGTCGGGCCGATTGGGTCGTACAACGCCACCAGGCTGCGCCCACGGCGTGCGTACATCAGAAACGCCTCGTCGTTAGGGTGGAACAGCAGCGCCTTGTCACCGGTCAAGGCCAGGCCCCCATCCGGCTGGGCGGACGCCATGAGGATCTTGTGCGCGCGCTCCAGTTCATCGGGCGCCGGCAAATGGATGACCGGGCGGGCGGTGCGCAGCAACCATGTCAGCGATACCACCACCAGCAACACTGCGGCGCCCAGCAACGAGCGCAAGCCACGCGGCGCATCGGCATCAAGGGTGAACTGCCACCAGAGTTGATGGCTGTACGGAACGTCTTGATACGCAAACAGCAGCAACCAGATCGAGGCACCCAGAACGCACAGGCTAGACACCAGATACAGCGGCGAAAACGGCAGTTCGGTGAGGCGGCTCGGGCGATAGAACGAGCGGCGGAATACCCCCAGCAGGCTGGCAATGAGGGTCATCAGGCAGGCTTCTTCCCAGTCAAACCCCTTGAGCAGCGAGAGCAGGGCGCCGACCAGCAGCAAAATGGTGGTCAGCATCCAGGCCGCAGACAGGCGCCGACGCAGCCCTTGAGCCAGCAGCAGGCACAGCACGCCGATCAGGCTGGCACCGAAGTGCGAGGCATCGACCAGGCGATGCGGGATCAGAAAGCCGATGTGTTCCAGGCGGGTGTCGATTTCCGGGGTCACGCCGGAAAACAGCAACACCACACCGGACAGAAACACCAGTACCGCCAGAATCGGTGCCGCGAGGCCGGACGCCGCGCGCAGGGACTGGCGCGTCTGAAACAGGCGCTGGCCTTCGTTGATAAGCAAGAATACGCAGGCCACCAGCAAGGGCAAAATCACATAAATCAGCCGATACAACAGCAGGGCGGCCGCCAGTGGTGCGGCGCCGAGGGTGTCGGCGAACGCGGCCAGCAGGATCGCTTCGAATACACCGACGCCGCCCGGCACGTGGCTGAGCACGCCTGCGGCCAATGCCAGTAAGTACACCAGCAGGAAGGCGCCGAAGGGCGGTGCCTCTGGCAGCAACAGATAAAGCACGGTCGCGGCGGCAGCCACGTCCAGGGCGGTAATGATCAGTTGCAGGAAAGTCAGGCGGCGCCCGGGCAGGCGCAAGGTGCGGCGGCCGACTTTGACCAACAGGTTGTCCGACGAAGGTTGATCCGGCAGGCGACGGCGGTAGATGCCGATGGCCAGCACGCTGAAGAGCAGCAGAACCGCCGCGGCGATCGCGCCGAGCAATGTTTCGGATAGACCCAGGGCTGCAGAGGCGGCAGGCAGGTCGCTGAGGGTTGCCAGCGCGGCCAGTGGCGGCAGGGCGCACCCGAGCGACAGGCTGGCAAACAGTGTCATGTGGGCGACTTCAGAAGCCCCCAGGCCATGACGTGCATATAAGCGGTAACGAACCGAGCCCCCCGAAAGCATCGACAGGCCAATGGCGTTACCGATGGCGAATGCAGTGAAACCGCCGAGTGCCAGGATTCGCGGCGCCAGCGTCACACCCGCATAGCGGCTGGCCGACCACTCGTAACCCAGCAATATGATGAAACCAACGACGGTCGCACCCAATGCGCCCAGCAGCGCCGGTTTCGGTACTTCCAGGATCGAGTCGTGCAAAGCGTACAGATCAAGTTCGCTCAACAGGTGACGGCAGGCAATCAGCGCGATCGCGAACAGCAGCAGAGTAACCGCCAGGCCAATGGGCTGACGATACTTGCTGACCAGATCAAGCAGGTGCAAACGCCCGGCCTTGATCGGTTGTGTCGCTGTGACGGTGTCCTGTGGATCAGACGAGTTGGCGCGCATCAATCACCTCTTGGATTGTGCGCGACAGGATGGAGGTATCGAGCCAAGTTACCAATCCCTGTAGAAAAAAATAATCACGAATATTAACGCCTCTCACCGGGTTCCGGCGATGGCGCATCATGCGTCGTAGAGGGGCTGCCTGCGTTCCAGCATAGTCTGAACTGGGCAGTTTGATGATCCCCGACGCTTCACGACACTGTGACAGATCATTGTTGCGAAAGGACTTTTTCGGCGGATACAAAAAAGGCCACTCTTTCGAGTAGCCTTTTTTGATGTTTGGTTGCGGGAGCCGGATTTGAACCGACGACCTTCGGGTTATGAGCCCGACGAGCTACCAGACTGCTCCATCCCGCGTCTGTGTTGCGGCATTCTACAGGCGAACGGCGAGGTGTCAACCGTTAATCCCAAGAAGGGTTAAATAAGTATAGAAGAGCGGCGAACGGTCGCAGGGGAGAGCTAAGTTTCGGAATCAGAACGATTTCTCATTTTGGGCAGCATCAGCCTAAATGTCCCTTCCTTCGCCCTGACTACCACTAGGAGTACAAAACGAGCAGGCACAAAAAAGGCCACTCTTTCGAGTAGCCTTTTTTGATGTTTGGTTGCGGGAGCCGGATTTGAACCGACGACCTTCGGGTTATGAGCCCGACGAGCTACCAGACTGCTCCATCCCGCGTCTGTGTGTCGGCATTCTACAGAGGATCGCCGGGGTGTCAACCTGCAATTCCGGAAAAACCTCTTCCTGTTCAACCGCTTAGCTTGTAAATGGGGTTTGGCGATCGTCTGTAAGGCAGGCGTGGCAAGGCTTTCAGCTCTATTGGTGGGGTGCGTTCGATTGATAAAATAAATGCAAAGCGCACTTTCCTACGTGCGGAAAAGAACATTCAGACTACTGGTGCTATATACAGGTGTCAGTGAGATACTGCTTATCCGACTGGCCAACGTCCCATTTCTTCGTCATGAACGCCGCTTTTATATGACTCAGCGAAAAATCATCCACGTCGATTGTGACTGCTTTTATGCCGCCATCGAGATGCGTGACGACCCGCGTCTGGCCGGTAAACCGTTGGCAGTGGGTGGTTCGGCGGATCGGCGGGGAGTCATCGCGACCTGTAACTATGAAGCGCGGGCCTATGGCGTACGTTCGGCCATGTCGTCCGGGCATGCGTTAAAGCTGTGTCCGGACCTGACCATCGTCAAGCCACGCATGGACGCTTATAGAGAGGCGTCGAAGGAAATTCACACGATCTTTCGCGATTACACCGACATGATCGAGCCGCTGTCCCTCGATGAGGCTTACCTTGACGTATCGGACAGCGCGCATTTCGGGGGCAGCGCCACGCGTATCGCTCAGGACATCCGTCGCAGGGTGTCCAATCAATTGCATATCACCGTGTCGGCGGGCGTGGCGCCGAACAAGTTTCTGGCCAAGATCGCCAGTGACTGGAAAAAGCCCAACGGCTTGTTCGTCATTACGCCAGATCAAGTGGAAGACTTTGTCAGCGGTTTGCCAGTGAGCAAGCTGCACGGTGTGGGTAAGGTCACTGCCGATAAATTGGGCCGGCTGGGCATCGTCGATTGCTCGCAGTTGCGCGAGTGGGACAAATTGGCGCTTGTGCGCGAATTCGGCAGTTTTGGTGAACGACTTTGGAGCCTGGCCCGTGGGATCGATGAGCGTCTGGTCCATAACGACAGTCGTCGGCAGTCGATCAGTGTCGAAAATACCTATGACGTGGATCTGCCGGATTTGGTGAGCTGCCTGGATAAATTGCCCGAGTTGCTGGAAACCCTGGCGGGACGTATGGCGCGGATCGACAGCAGTTATCGGCCGGGCAAGCCATTCGTCAAAGTGAAATTCCATGACTTTACCCAGACCACGCTGGAACAGGCCGGGGCAGGGCGGGACTTGGGTAGTTATCAGTTGTTGCTGACCCAGGCGTTCAATCGCGGCGGGAAACCGGTGCGGTTGTTGGGGGTTGGGGTCAGGCTGGAGGATTTGCGCGGTGGGTTTGAGCAGATGGAGTTGTTTGAGCGGTAGTTCTGCCGTGAACTCAAGGGGCTCATCGCGGGCAAGCCCGCGATGCTTCTGCTTTTAGTTCAGTCCCGGATTCGCAACCAGGCGCCCTGCATTGCGGTTCAACGACTTGAGGAACTCGGCCTGCAACTCAGGATCGTTGCGGGTCAGCTCGATCAGGCTTTGTTCCAGTTCGCTGGCTTCTTCTTCCAGGCCCAGGTCCGACAGACGCTTGACCCGGTGCACCCACTGGCTCACTTCGTCGTCTTCGAGGTCCTCGTAAATCAGCTCGTGGGCCTCAAGCAATTTGCCGCGCAATGAACTGCTGACCGCCAAGGATGAATTGGTGCGCACATCACCCTGGCCATCTTCGGCACTGATCAACAATCGGGTCAGATGGTTGATGTCATGCTCGGCGAACGGGCTGTCCAGCAGATTCAGGCGCAAAACGCCGTTTTTGTCGGTGCTCAGTTCGAACGTTTCCTTGCCGGCCTTGACCTGCACCGGGCGCTCGCTCCATGGCAGGCTCGAGTACTCGGTGCGCTTATCGCGCTGGACTTCGTCGATGCCGGCCAGGTTTTGCTGCGCACGACCGTGCGATTGCACGTTCATGAACGGGTTGAGCCCGGCGAAACCATAGCTCAGCCAATCCTTGGTCACGCTGTCCGGCAAGTTACCGAGGGCGAACACATTGACGACATTCGCCCCGACACCGGCTACGACGGCCACCGCGCCCAGCGGGATCTCATAGGCCTCCCGCCAGGGTTGATAAGGCGTGTAGCGATCATAGTGGCGCGTGACTTCGAACTCGGTGACTTCGAACGTCTTCTGCTCGTGAATTTTCACCCGACGTTGCGGCAGATCCAGCACCTTCGGCTCGCCGACATCGATCTGCAGGCTGTGATCGAGCAATTTGCGCTCGACACGCTCCTCGTTCTCGCTACGTTGCGACATGTGATTGGCGCAGCCGCTGACCAGCAGGGTACCGCACAGGGCGGCACCACCGAGGCCTAAGGTGTTTCGCTTGAACATGACTTCTCTATCTGGTGTCAGCGGCGGATACGGGCCTGGAGGAAAGACAACACGTCAGCGACCGGCAGCGCTTGCGCTTCAGGTTCGGTGCGGCTCTTGTATTCCAGATTGCCTTCGGCAAGGCCGCGGTCACTGACCACGATCCGGTGAGGGATGCCGATCAGCTCCATGTCCGCGAACTTGATGCCCGGGCTGGTTTTCTTGTCGCGGTCGTCCAGCAGTACTTCGAAACCGGCTGCAGTCAGTTCTGCATAGAGCTTGTCGGTGGCTTCACGAACCTGTTCGGTTTCGTAGCGCAATGGCACCAGGGCAACCTGGAAGGGCGCAAGCGTGTCGCTCCAGATGATGCCGTTGGCGTCGTTGTTCTGCTCGATGGCGGCAGCCACCACGCGGGAAACGCCGATGCCGTAGCAGCCCATTTCCAGGGTGACCGGCTTGCCGTTCTCGCCCAGCACTTCGCACTTCATCGCCTTGCTGTACTTGTTGCCCAGCTGGAAGATGTGCCCGACTTCGATGCCACGCTTGATTTCCAACGTGCCCTTGCCATCCGGGCTTGGGTCGCCAGCTACTACGTTGCGCAGGTCGGCAACGGTCGGAACTGGCAGATCGCGCTCCCAGTTCACGCCGAAGTAGTGCTTGTCGTCGATGTTCGCGCCGATGCCGAAGTCGCTCATCAGCTCAACCGAACGGTCGATGATGATCGGCAGTGGCAGGTTCAGCGGGCCGAGGGAGCCGGCGCCGGCGCCAATGGCGTCGCGCAGTTCTGCGTCGGTGGCCATGACCAGCGGGCTGGCAACGCCAGGTTGCTGGGCAGCCTTGATCTCGTTGAGCTCGTGGTCACCGCGAATGACCAGGGCGATCAGCTTGCCTTCTTCTTCGGCGCGCACAATCAGGGTCTTGATGGTTTTTTCAATCGGCAGATTGAATTTTTCCACCAGCGCGGCGATGGTCTTGGTGTCTGGCGTGTCGACCAGACGCAGCTCTTCGGCGGGGGCTGGACGGGAAGTTTCCCGTGGCACCGCTTCGGCTTTCTCGATGTTCGCTGCGTAGTCGGAACCGTTGCTGAAGACGATGTCGTCCTCGCCTGATTCGGCCAGTACGTGGAACTCATGGGAGCCGGCGCCGCCGATGGAGCCGTTGTCGGCTTCTACAGGGCGGAATCTCAGACCCAGACGGGTGAAGACGTTGCAGTACGCCTGGTGCATGCGGTCGTAGGTAACTTGCAGCGAAGCCTGGTCAGCGTGGAACGAATAGGCGTCCTTCATGATGAACTCACGACCGCGCATCAAACCGAAGCGTGGACGGATTTCATCACGGAATTTGGTCTGGATCTGATACAGGTTGATCGGCAGCTGTTTGTAGCTGCTCAATTCGTTGCGCATCAGGTCGGTGATGACTTCTTCGTGGGTCGGGCCCGCGCAGAAATCACGACCGTGGCGATCCTTGAAGCGCAGCAATTCAGGGCCGTACTCTTCCCAGCGACCGGATTCCTGCCACAGCTCAGCCGGTTGTGTGCTCGGCATCAACACTTCGAGAGAGCCCGCAGCGTTCATTTCTTCACGAACGACGGCTTCGACCTTGCGCATCACTCGCAAGCCCATCGGCAGCCAGGTGTACAGGCCCGAGGCGAGTTTGCGGATCATGCCGGCGCGCAGCATCAGCTGATGGCTGATCACGACCGCGTCGGAAGGCGTTTCTTTCTGTGTGGCGAGCAAAAATTGACTGGTGCGCATGGTTGGCCGTTGTCGGTTGCTGATGACGAGAAATGACGGAGCATTGTACGGGCGAGATCCGCTGGCGTACAGGCGTGCGGTCGGTGGGGTGGCAGGAGGGCGGGAATCACACCGCCCCTTGCGACGCTTCCTACGATTCTTCCACGATCTGGCTCGGAACCGGCTCCGGCGTTGGTGTCGGACCTGCACGACGGCTCTCCTGGAACCAGTGCAAGGCAATCAACAGCAGGGTCGGAACGCCGAGCAAGGCGGTAATCAAGAAGAAATTGTGATAGCCGAACTTCTCGACCATGACCCCCTGAGTAACCGCCGATCAGGCGTGGCAACAGCAGCATGATCGAGCTGAGCAGGGCGTATTGTGTGGCGGAAAACTTGAGGTTGGTCAGGCTCGACAGGTAAGCGACGAACGCCGAAGTCGCCAGGCCGGAACTGAAGTTGTCCAGGGAAATGGTGAGGATCAGCATGTTCAGGTTGGCGCCCATGTCGGCGAGCATCAGGAACAGGATGTTTGTCGCCGCGGACGCAACGCCGCCGATGAACAGGATCGGCAAAATGCCGAAACGTACGATCAGCAGGCCGCCCATGCCGGCACCGACCAGCGTCATGATCAAGCCAAAGATTTTACTGACGCTGGCAATCTGGTCCTTGGTGAACCCCATGTCGATGTAAAACACGTTGGCCATCACACCCATGACCGTATCGGACATCCGGTACGTGGCGATCAGCCCCAATAGCAGGAGGGCTTGCCAGCGGTAACGCGAAATGAAGTCGTTGATGGGGGTCAGCACGGGCGCCAGGCCGCGGCGGCCCATGGACGACAGGCAAAGCAGCGTTAGCGTGGTGTAGAGGATTGCCCGCAGGAATGCACGGTCATCGAGCAGTAGGTCGAGCAGACTCACGCCTTCGAACAGCACACTGGCGAAGTCGGTGTAATAGAACTGAGTGAACATCGCGGGAACGGACACCAGCAACACGATCAGTACAAACACCGATGCCAGTTGATGCACGAATTTGTAGCGTCCGGCCTGAAGCTGAGTGCGCAGCGGCACAGGTGGTTCGCGCATGAACAGCGAGGTGATCAATGCCGGAACCATCAGGGCGCCGAACAGCAAGTAGGTGCCGGCCCAGGCTGAATGCTGATAATTGAAACCGGTGGAACCGAAGCCCTCGGCGAAGAACAGTGCACCGGCGGTCGCTAGCAGCGCGGCGATCCGATAGCCTGACATATAACTGGCGGCAAGCGCTGCCTGACGGCTGTCTTCGGCAATTTCCAGGCGATAGGCATCTACAGCAATGTCTTGTGTCGCCGAGGCGAAGGCAACGACCACTGCGATAGCGATCAACCAGGACAAATGCTTTTGTGGGTCACAGAAGCCCATGCCGATCAGGCCAAGGATCACCAGCGCCTGGGACAACACCAGCCACGAGCGTCGTCGACCCAGCTTGCCGAGAAATGGCAGGCGCCATTGGTCGAGCAGCGGGGACCAGACCCATTTAAAGGCGTAGGCCAGGCCTATCAGGCTTGCATAGCCGATGGTTTCGCGGGCAACTCCGGCCTCGCGAAGCCAGACGGAAAGCGTCGAAAACACCAGCATGTAGGGCAGGCCGGCGGCGAAACCAAGCAGCAACAACACGAGCGTCGAAGGGCTGGCATAGGCGGCGAGCGCGGCGCGCCAGGTTTTACGGGGCATGGGCTGGAGTCTGCCTCAAGAATTACGGAAACAAAGCGCGCACTCTAACCGCTGTGCTCTACCGGACGCCAGCCATGGCGCTGAATATCAACACGATTGTTCAGGATGCTGATGCCTTCGGCGCGTAAACGCGCGCGCTGTTCATCCCCCGAAGGGCTGCCCACAGGCAGGCTGATCCGACCACCGGCACCGAGCACCCGATGCCAGGGCAGTTTGGTGTCACCCGGCAATTGGCTCAACGTGCGTCCGACCCAGCGGGCGGCGCGACCGAGTCCGGCCAGCTCCGCCAGTTGACCATAGCTCACCACTTTGCCTTCAGGCACTTGGGCCAGGGTCAGGTAGAGCGCCGTGCGTCGGATTTGCGCCTGGCTTTCCGTTTCAGAGGTGGGGTTGGGCATGTCCGGGGTTCCTGAGGAGGTTCGCGTTACCGTTTGTAGAGTAAGTCCGGGATCAGGGATTGAGAAATGAACTCAATAGAATTAGTCGGGTCAGTCCTTGTTCGGGCCTTATCCTTAAGGATAATGACGACTTTTTTTCGCAATCTTGAGCCTGTATTTACTTATGTTGTCCAGAACCCTGCTCTGTCTCGCTGTCCTGAGTGCTTCCATGCCGGCGCTCGCTGACACTGTCTGGTTGAAGAACGGTGACAAGTTGAGCGGCAAGATCACGCTATTCGATGGCGGCAAGCTGTTGATCCAGACCGAGTACGCCGGTGCAATCCCGATCGACTGGAAGCAGGTCAAAACCCTGGAGAGTGATCAGGAGTTGCTGGTCAAGCAGGATGCCTATACCGGCGAAAAAGCCAAGTCGTTGCGTGCGGCCGAGGGCGGCAAGGTCACGCTGGCCAACGGCGACGCGCCTAAGACGGTGGAGTTGGCCAGTATTCAGCAAATTCTCAAGCCCAAGCCGGTGGTCGAGGATTTGGTGTGGAAGGGCAACGTCGACCTGGCGCTGGACTACCAAAGGGCTGAGAACGACACCGATGATTACGACATCGACTTCAGGACCACGGCGCGTCATGGCCGCTGGCGGCATATCGCGGAAGGTGAATACAACCGCGAATTCCAGGATGGAGATGTGACCGCGGACAACTGGCGTGCTGAATACTCGCTCGACCGCTTCCTGACCGAGAAATGGTTCTGGGAGGGGCGACTGGTGTACAAGCGCGACAAAGTCGAAGACCTTTCCCGTCAACGCACTGTCGGTACAGGCCCTGGTTACCAGTTCTGGGACGACGAGCTGGGTGCATTCTCCTTGGGGTCGCTGGTCAACCGCACGGACTATGAGTTCTCGGACGGCAACAAGGATAACTTCTATGCCCTGGCGATGAAGTGGGATTACAACCGTTACCTGGTCGGCAAGACGGTGGAGTTCTTTACCCATGGTGAGGTGGCGAAGCCGTTGTCGGGTGTGGCGGATTACGCGCTGGATGCTGAAATGGGATTGCGATACAAGGTGACAGACTGGGCTTCGCTCAATCTCAAGGCGGAGCGAGACGTCATCAGCGGTACGGATGACAGTGACCTGAACAAGACGCGCTACACCGCAGGGTTCGGTGTGGCCTGGTAAGACGCAAAAATCGCAGCCATGGGGCTGCGATTTTTTTGCCTGAAAAACTGTCAGGCACAAAAAAGCCCCGCTTTTAAGGGCGGGGCTTTTTACTAAAGCAAGTACAAGTTAGATAACTTGAACTTCTTCAGCTTGCATGCCTTTCTGACCGCGGGTAGCGATGAAAGAAACCTGTTGGCCTTCTTTCAGGCTTTTGAAGCCGTCGGATTGGATAGCTTTGAAGTGAACGAACAGGTCGTCACCGGATTGTGGAGTGATGAAGCCGAAGCCTTTTTCATCGTTGAACCACTTAACGGTACCGGTTTGGCGATTAGACATGGTGTAACTCCTTGAACAAAGATAACTGCGACTCAGGAAGAACCCTGGCCGAGACTGAGTGCAAAGAGCAGGAAAAATTCTTGTAGATGGTTGGATCGAAATTCAACATATCGTGTAGAGATTCTCAGTGACACAAGCAGCACAGTGGCGCCACCTTAACCCTTTTCCGGGACGTGCCAATGCTTCTTGCGAAGGTTTCTCTCTTTTCAGGACTGACGGTCCTTTGGATTGGGCGAAAGGTCCTGAATTCACGGGGGAGCGGGGAGAATTATGCCCCGGACTTTGAACCCGGGGCGCGCGCCCGGTAAGATGCCGGACAGAATTTTTCCACCTCGCTATTCAGGACACACGCCATGAGCATCAAATCGGACAAGTGGATTCGCCGCATGGCGCAAGAGCACGGCATGATCGACCCCTTCGTTGAGCGCCAGATGCGTGGCGAAGGCGCCGAGCGTGTGATTTCCTACGGCGTTTCGAGCTACGGCTACGATGTGCGCTGCGCCGATGAGTTCAAGGTGTTCACCAACATTAACTCGGCGACCGTTGATCCGAAGAATTTCGACGAGAAGAGCTTCGTCGACGTCAAAAGCGATGTTTGCATCATTCCGCCAAACTCCTTCGCATTGGCGCGCACCGTGGAGTTCTTCCGTATTCCGCGCAACGTGCTGACCATCTGCCTGGGTAAAAGCACCTACGCGCGTTGCGGCATTATCGTCAACGTGACGCCGCTTGAGCCTGAGTGGGAAGGGCACGTGACGCTGGAGTTCTCCAACACCACGACACTGCCGGCGAAGATCTACGCCAATGAAGGCGTCGCACAGATGCTGTTCTTCGAATCCGACGAAGAGTGCGAAGTCTCCTACAAGGACCGTGGTGGCAAGTACCAGGGCCAGCTCGGCGTTACCCTGCCGCGCACCTGATCCGTTCATCTGGCCAGTCAGCGGGAATTCCTGAGCGGGTAGACACTCTATGGGGTGTACTGCCCGGTTCGCGCACAGCGGACGGGGCCATTGCTCAGGAGTGCTTTATGAAGATCGATCCGCGAATAAGTGCCGAGCTGGCAAGGCTTGAGCCCAATCAGATTGGCGTTTTGGCCTGGTCCTTGTTGGCACATCCACCCGTCAGCATGGCGGGGGGCATCCCCGGTCAACCAGACCCCGATACCCCGAACGAACAACCGACGGAACCTGGCGAACCCACCCTGCCGGATGAGCCACCTCCGGCGCCTGTCGCCTGATCTGCCGCCAAAAAAAATGGCCAGTGCAGTTGATGTCCGTAAAGACGTCAGCTGACTGGCCATTTTTTGTTGTGGGGATGAGGCTCGGCGTTACTTCAGGTTGCCGCTGAGGAATTGCTTGAGCCGCTCACTCTTCGGATTGCCCAGCACGTCTTCCGGCGCGCCTTCTTCTTCCACCAGCCCTTTGTGCAGGAACAGTACCTGGCTGGAGACTTTGCGGGCGAAACTCATTTCGTGCGTCACCATGATCATGGTCCGGCCTTCTTCGGCCAGGCCCTGGATCACGCGCAATACTTCACCCACCAGTTCCGGGTCGAGCGCCGACGTCGGTTCGTCGAACAGCATGACTTCCGGTTCCATGGCCAGCGCCCGGGCAATGGCGACCCGCTGCTGCTGACCGCCAGACAGGAAAGCCGGGTACTGGTCGGCGACGCGGGCGGCCAGGCCGACCTTGTCCAGGTAACGCCGGGCGCGGTCTTCGGCCTCTTCTTTGCTGCAGCCCAACACCCGGCGCGGGGCCATGGTGATGTTTTCCAGCACCGTCATATGGCTCCACAGGTTGAAATGCTGGAACACCATGGCCAGGCGGGTACGGATCCGTTGCAGTTCATCGGCATCGGCCACGTGCATGCCGTGACGATCCTTGATCATGCGGATGTTCTGGCCGTCCAGGCTCATGGCGCCGTCGTTGGGCTGTTCGAGAAAGTTGATGCAACGCAGGAACGTACTTTACCCGAGCCGCTGGCGCCGATCAGGCTGATGACGTCGCCGGTGTTGGCCTTGAGCGAAACACCTTTGAGGACTTCGTGATCGCCATAGCTTTTATGCAGGCCTTCGATCGTCAGTTTGTACATGGGGCATGCATCCTCAAGGCGAAAGTAGGTAGCCGCTGCGATAGGCTTCGGCGCCCGCGACGTGCGCGATCACCATGCCTGCAGTGGCCATGCGCCGCAGCGAACGGGCGTACATCAACCCGGCGGCGGTGCAATGAACGGGGGTGACGCGATCGTTGATCGGGTCAATGATTTCGGCGATCAGTTGCCCGGCTTCCAGGTATTCCCCCGGCAGTGCGGTGAACACCAGCAAGCCGCCGACCGGCGTGGCTACCGGTTCGACGCCCGCCAATGGTGTGGCGGGGTAGGGCAGTTCGGGCAGCGGAGCCGGCTCGCCGGCAATGGCGCCGAAGTGAATCAGGTACTCGATCAGCGCCTGGCAATCGAGGCTGGCCAGCGGATGATTGACGTCACCCTGGCCGCGCAATTCGACGGTCACCGAGAAACTGCCCGGCGGAATGTCAAAGCGCTCGCTGAAGCGCTCCTTCAATTGCCACCAGAGCAGGGTGAAACATTCGTCGAACGATTGGCCGCCGGAATCGGTGGCTAGCAAACTCGCCTCGGAACCGATGTAGCGCGCCAGCGGCTCGACCTGCGGCCAGGCTTCCGGTGTGGTGTAGAGGTGCGCGACGGCTTCGAAGTCGCAGTGCAGGTCCAGCACCATGTCTGCATCGCAGGCCAGGCGTTGCAGCGTCAGGCGTTGGGATTGCAGTTGAGTGCTGGCGGTCTGCCGGGCGAGGGCGTTGCGCAAACTTTCGCGGATCAACTCGAGGTTGCGCTGCGGGTCGTCACTGAGTTGGCCTTCGATTTCATTGCCGACTGCTTCGCTCAGATCGATGAACCAGCGGTTGAAGTTCTGACCGCTTTCCAGTTCGAAGCGGCCCAGAGGGACTTCCATCAGCACTTGTTCCAGGCCGACCGGATTGGCCACGGGCACCAACACGATTTCGCTGATCAGCCGGCCGGCGGCTTCCAGTTCCGCCAGGCGTTGCTTGAGGTGCCAGGCCACGAGCATGCCGGGCAGTTCATCGGCATGCAGTGACGACTGGATGTAGATCTTGCCTTTGGCCGATGCAGGGCCGTAATGGAAACTGTGGATCTGTCGTGCAGTCCCCGGTACTGGGGCCAGCAAGTCATGAGTCTGGTGGCGCATGTTTCTTTATTCCTAAAGCGGGTCCTAGTGGGTCGGCCCGAGGAAGGCCAGCCATCGGCGTTCGGCGAGGCGGAACAGGCCGACCAGCGCAAAGGTCACGGTCAGGTAGATCAGCGCAGCGATGCCGAACGACTGGAAGGTCAGGAAGGTCGCCGAGTTGGCGTCCCGAGCGACTTTCAAAATGTCCGGAATGGTTGCGGTGAACGCCACGGTGGTCGAGTGCAGCATCAGGATCACTTCGTTGCTGTAGTACGGCAACGAGCGACGCAGGGCTGAGGGCATGATCACGTAGGCATACAGCTTCCAGCCGGTCAGGCCATAAGCCTTGGCGGCTTCGACTTCACCGTGGTTCATGCTGCGAATGGCACCGGCGAAAATTTCCGTGGTGTAGGCGCAGGTGTTCAGGGCGAAGGCCAGGATCGTGCAATTCATCGCATCGCGAAAGAATGCGTCCAGTACCGGCTGAGCCCGAATGGCGGCCAGGCTGTAGATCCCCGTGTAACAGATCAATAGCTGGATATAGAGCGGCGTGCCACGAAACAGATAGGTATAGAACTGCACTGGCCAACGGATGTAGAAGTGCGGTGACACCCGGGCGATGGACAGCGGAATCGACACGATAAAACCGAAGAAGATCGAAGCGCTGAGCAACCACATCGTCATGGCCAGGCCGGTGATGTTGTTGCCGTCGCTATAGAGGAAGGGTTTCCAGTATTCCTGCAGAAGTTCGATCATCGTACGGCCTCCCGGGTACCGGCGGAGTAACGACGTTCAAGCCAGCGCAGAATGAAATTGGACGCGCTGGTGATCACCAGGTAGATCAGCGCGGCAAGTACCAGGAAGTAAAATAGCTGATAGCTGCTTTTGCCGGCGTCCTGGGCAGCCTTGACCAGATCGGCAAGGCCGATGATCGAGACCAGGGCCGTGGCCTTGAGCATCACCATCCAGTTGTTACCGATACCCGGCAGGGCATAACGCATCATCTGCGGGAACACCACGATCCAGAAACGCTGGCCGCGCTTGAGGCCATAGGCGGTGGCCGCTTCGACCTGACCCCGTGGGACGGCGAGAATCGCGCCACGGAAGGTTTCGGTGAAATACGCGCCATAGATGAAGCCCAGGGTGATGACCCCGGCGCTGAACGGGTTGATCTCGATGTATTCCCATTCCATGTAATCGGTCAGGGACGTCAGCCAGGTTTGCAGGCTGTAGAAAATCAGTAGCATCAGGACCAGGTCCGGAACGCCGCGAATAAGTGTGGTGTAAAGCTGGGCAGGCACGCGCATCAGTTTGACTTTTGACAGCTTGGCACTGGCACCGAGTAGCCCGAGCAACACGGCTACCAATAGCGACAACGCCGACAACTTGATCGTCATCCAGGTGCCTTGCATCAGCAACGGACCGAAGCCCTTGAGGCTGAAGGCAGAGAGCCCCAGATTTTGTAATAGGTTTTCGAACATAAATCAGCAACCTGATCGGATGAAAAAAGCGCCCATCGCGAGATGGGCGCCGGGCATTATTTGCCGCTGAACAGATTCAGATCGCCAAAGTGTTTCTTCTGGATGGTGGCGTAGGTGCCATCATCGTGTAACGCTTTGATACCTTTATCCAAAAGCGCTTTCAGCTCGGTGTTACCTTTCTTAATGCCGACGGCAGTTTTGGCTGGCAGCAAAGCGTTGTCGACTGGCTTGCTGACATCATAGTCGGCGCCTTGTGGCGACTTCAGGAAGCCCAGTTCGGCTTGCAGCATGTCCTGAATCCCTGCATCGAGACGACCGGAAGTCAAGTCGGCGTAGACCTGATCCTGGTTGGCGTAGGCCTGGGTTTTCACGCCGGCCTTGTCCAGAACGGCTTTGGCATAGGCTTCCTGAATGGTGCCTTGTTCGTAGCCGACGGTTTTGCCCTTGAGCGAAGCGACGTCCGCCGTCACGCCAGAACCTTTCTTGAACACGTAGGCCGTTGGGCCGGAGAACAGCTCGCTGGAGAAGTCGATGACTTTTTCACGGGCTTCGGTAACGGTCATCGACGAGATCACACCGTCGAATTTGTTGGCTTTGAGGCCTGGAATCATGCCATCGAAGTCACTTTCGACCCATTTGCATTTGACCTTCAGCTCGGCGCAGATCGCGTTCCCCAGATCGATGTCGAAGCCTACCAGGCTACCGTCGGCCGCTTTGGACTCGAAAGGTGCATAGGAAGGGTCAACACCAAAACGCAGCTCTTTGTATTCCTTGGCCAGCGCGGAGCCGGCAGCCATGCACAAAGCCAGTGCAGAAAGGGTCAGCAATGCTTTTTTCATTATTCAATCCCTAAGAACCAATATGAGCGCTTGTGGCGCAGAATTATTGTTACTGGAAAGCGTAAGACCTAATGAAAGTAGCAATTTCCGAACCAGAGTCCCGAACAAGCGTTTTAAAAGGTCATACAAGAAGTGACGGCGCAGGAATTGTGCACGAAAACGGGCTTGATGAGTGGGGTGCACCAACTTTGTTCGAGCGGACACAAAAACCAGTGGGTCAGCCCAATAATTTTTGCAATGTGCCGAGGTCGTCAGCGTCCTCAACCGACTTGTCCTGACGCCAGCGCAACATCCTGGGGAAGCGCACGGCAATTCCGCTTTTGTGGCGTTTTGAAAGGGCAATGCCTTCGAATCCCAACTCGAACACCAGGCTGGGTTTCACGCTGTTGACCGGGCCGAATTTTTCCACCGTGGTTTTGCGCACGATGCTGTCGACCTGGCGCAATTCTTCGTCGGTCAGCCCTGAATAGGCCTTGGCGAAGGGGACCAGCGTGCGTTCGCTGGCATCAGGCGGACCATCCCAGACCGCGAAGGTGTAATCACTGTAGAGATTCGCCCGTCGTCCGTTGCCACGCTGGGCATAAATCAGCACCGCGTCGACGCTGAACGGGTCGACTTTCCATTTCCACCACACGCCCATGTCCTTGGTCCGGCCGACGCCGTACAGCGAATTCCGTGCTTTGAGCATCATGCCTTCGACGCCGAGACTGCGGGAGGCCTCCCTTTGTTGGGCGAGGCCCAGCCAGTTCTCACCGATGAGCACTGGTGAGGCGAGTAACACCGGGCTGTTACAGGTGGCTACGACCGTTTCCAACTGAGTGCGACGCTTGGCCAGCGATTGATTGCGCCAATCCGCGCCGTGCCATTCCAGCAGGTCGTAGGCGAGGATCACCACGGGCACCTCTTCGAGGATTTTCTTGCCGAGAGTTTTGCGTCCAAGGCGCTGTTGCAACAAGGCGAAAGGTTGCACGGCGGGAATGCCGGGCAGGCTGGCATCGGTGCCGTGAGGCGCGGATTTCCATGCCACGATTTCACCGTCGATCACCGTGCCGTCGGGCAAGCCGTGCACGAGGTGATCAAACTCAGGGAAGCGTTCGGTCACCAATTCCTCGCCCCGCGACCAGATCCACAAACGCCCGTCGCGCTTGATCACTTGCGCGCGAATGCCATCCCATTTCCACTCCACCAGCCATTGGCTGGCGGGGCCGAGCAATGCGTCGAATTGCCCGGCCGGTTGCGACAAGGCATGGGCCAGGAAGAACGGATAAGGTTGCCCCCCGCGCTGCGCGTGTTCATCACCGGACTCAGCCGCGATCAATTTCAGGTAGCTGGCAGCGCTCGGGCGATTAGATAAGTCGGTGTAACCGACCATTCGCTGGGCCACGCGTTTACTGTCGAGCCCGGCCATGGCTGCCAGGGCTCGGGTCACCAGTTGCCTGTAAACGCCGACACGGAAACTGCCGGTGATCAGTTTGATGCAGAGCATCAGGCTGGCGCGATCCAGTTGCGACCAGAGATTTGGCAATTGCTGGGCGAGTACAGAGGGGGATTCGCCGCGCAAGGGCAGCAGCTTGTCTTCGATCCAGGTCGCCAGTCCCTCAGTGGAACGGTGGTGGGCTACGGGCAGCACCAGCGAGATGGTTTCTGCCAGATCGCCCACCGCCTGATAACTCTCTTCGAACAGCCAGGGTTGAAGGCCGGAAATGGTCACCGCCAACTCTCGCAATATGCGCACGGGCACCAATTGCCGAGGGCGTCCTCCGGCTAAAAAGTACACGGCCCACGCGGCATCTTGCGGCGAGGCCTGAGCAAAGTAGATTTGCATGGCCGCCAGCTTGGCGTTGCTCGACGTGGTGGCGTCGAGTTCGGCATACAACTCGGCGAACGCCTTCATGCCAACACCTTGTCTT
Source organism: Pseudomonas sp. S2_F03 (assembly GCF_054668335.1). Taxonomy (NCBI): domain Bacteria; kingdom Pseudomonadati; phylum Pseudomonadota; class Gammaproteobacteria; order Pseudomonadales; family Pseudomonadaceae; genus Pseudomonas; species Pseudomonas sp. S2_F03. The sequence continues at coordinate 4,335,408 of NZ_CP162759.1, forward strand.
TCTGGGGGGCGATCAGGGTGTTTTGTTCCTCGTCGTCGCCGTACTCGGTGTTGAAACCCTGTGCATCGAGACCTTGTTCACGCAGGTGGCGCACCAGAACCTCGACCGAGCCATGCGTCACCATCACCCGCTCGGCCCCGGTTTGTTCAATCGCCCAGAGCAGGCCCGGCCAATCGGCATGGTCGGAGAGCACGAATCCCCGATCGACACCGCGCCGCCGACGGGGGCCACGCAAGCGCATCCAGCCGCTGGCGAAGCCGTCGCTGTACTCACCGAAACGACGCATCCAGGTACTGGCGCCCGCGGATGGCGGCGCGATGATCAGGGCTTTACGCATCATCGGGTCACTCTTTTTTACCTCGCCGGCATAGAGAGTGGGCGGTAGGTAAACGCCGCTCTGGCGATACATCTGGTTAATCGGCTCCACGGCGCCATGCACCAGAATCGGGCCGAGAAGGGCGTCGATGCCATGGAGAATGCGCTGCGCTTTGCCTAATGAGTAGCAGAGCAGCACGCTGGCCCTGTCGGCGGCGGCGTTGGCCTGCCACCACAGATTGATCTCGGCAAACACCTGCGCCTGAGGTTGCCAGCGATAAATCGGCAGGCCGAAGGTCGACTCGGTGATGAAGGTGTGGCACCGCACCGGCTCGAAGGGCGCACACGTGCCGTCGGCTTCGGTCTTGTAATCCCCCGAGGCGACCCAGACCTCGCCGCCGTATTCCAGTCGCACCTGGGCCGAGCCGAGCACGTGCCCGGCGGGGTGAAAGCTGACGGTGACGCCATGATGTTTCAAGGCGTGGCCGTAAGGCAGGGTTTGCAGATTGATGTCTGCACCCAGGCGAGCACGCAGGATGCCTTCGCCGGCTGACGCCGTCAGGTAGTGACGATTTCCGCTTCGGGCATGATCGCTGTGAGCATGGGTGATGATTGCGCGCTCGACGGGGCGCCACGGGTCGATGTAGAAATCCCCGGCCGGGCAGTACAAACCTTCAGGACGCGCGATAACAAGTTCCATGCTGTTGCCAAAATGGAGGGACTTGTTAGCTATGAGGTTGGCGTGAAGCCAGAAGTTCTATTGTTTTTTCAAGGGTGTTGATTGTTCCCACGCTCCGCGTGGTAACGCCTCAAGGGACGCTCCGCGTCCAGTGACGCAAAGCGTCACGAGCCGCATTCCCACGCAGAGCGTGGGAACGATCTTTACGCCTACAGTGATCGGGGGTTATTTGCCCGGAGTCAGGGTCAATTGAGTCTTGCCGTACACCTTGTCAAAGTTCTGCGGTTGCATCGGCAGGCTCATGTAATTCCCTTTGAGCCATGGATCAATGCTGTCGAGGTAGTGCGGGCTTGCCGGGTTGCCCGACTGGCCGGTGCCGTTCTGGCCCATCAGCGGTTCGGCCTGGCCGAAGTCGACGATAAAGCGCATGGCCGGCGCCTGCGTCGTGTTGAAGTCCTCACCCCAGGCGAAGGCCGCCGTGTTGAGCGTGGTGTGGTCACCGCCCGCCGCAACGGGACCGCGAACGGTCTGGCCACTGGCGTTTTTCCATTCATAGCGGTGCAGTTTGCCCCACTGCCAGGCGTTGTGATTGCCACCCAACTGACTGTCACCGGCGTTGATCGCCGCTGCCAGGCTGCGGGCGAGGATCGCCGGCTTGTCTTCTTTCTGCGGTGTGCGCGCGTCATCCCAGAACGGGCTGTCTTCGCGCCCCAGCAGGTGATCGGCTTGAGCGGCGTAGGACAACTTGCCGTTGGCCACAAAGGCCTTCCACGCCGGGCTGCTTTGCGGGCCAAGTTCGTCGAGGAAGATCTGTTTCATGCTTTCTTGCAGAAACAATTCATAAATCGCTGCATCGGCAGAGGTCGTGCTGAGCTTGCCGTCGAACGCCATCAGGCGGGTATAGGCCTCGCGAGCCTTGCCGCGATCGGCATCCGGCAGCGCTTCGATCGCCTGTTTGAGCGGCTGGGACATGCCCGGTGCTTCAAACATTTTCTTCAGTTTGGCGGCGAACGTGGTGGTCTGGTCGTATTGCATCGCGATCACGCTGCGCGTGTCGTGTTTACCCGCGCCGGCCAATTCGGCCATACGCTCGCCACGTTCCGGTGCCGCCCACGAATTGGACAATTGCATGCCGTAGCCATGGGGAATGACGCGCTGATTGGCGGTGCCGAGCCAACCTTGCGCCGGGTCCTGGTCGTAAGGGTGCAGCATCGGATCGGCGTAGCCGTCCCAGTCGTAGCGACCTTCCCAGCCCGGCGACGGCAACAGGCCTTCGCCCTCACGGCGGTTCGGGTAGCGACCGGTGACTTGCCAGCCGATGTTGCTGGCGTCGGCGAAGACCAGGTTCAGGGCGATGGCGCGGATTTCGCGGCTGGCGTCCGACGCTTTCTCGACGGTCTGGGCGCGGGACAGGTCGAAAAACGCATCCAGGGTTTTATCGTCGGTGAAGTTCGGCATTTGCAGGGCCAGGCCGAAACCATTGGCCAGCGTCGTGCCTTGGGCGCTATTGAGCAGCGGACCGTGACGGGTTTCGTACACCACTTCGCGAATCGGACGCTGGCCTTTGACGAAGTAGGTTTCGTTACGCACGATCGCTGGTTGCCATTTGCCGGCCACTTCATAGGTGAGGCCGTTGCCCTGGCGTTTGATCTTTTCCAGGAACAGGTCCTGGTTGTCGCCCATGACGGTGGTCATGCTCCAGGCTACTTTGCCGTTAAAACCACCGAGCACCATCGGTAAACCGGCAATGGTCACGCCCGAAGCCTGATATTTCGGCGCGCGGATCTGCACGTAACTGAACAGCGACGGCACGCCCAAGGGGCCATGACTGTCGCTGGCCAGCAGGCTTTTGCCACTGCGGCTGCGTTGCGGGCCGATCGCCCAGTTGTTCGACGAGGTCGTGCCCGACAGATTCAGGTCGGACAGTTGGCCGGTGGCCTTGCTGATTTCAGCCAGCCCCGGGATGGCGCCGTTGAGCTTGATGCCCTGAAGTTTTTCGGCTTCGGCCAGTGGCAGTTTTTCATCGGGCGCGGACGGTGTCAGCCAGGCAAGTTTGTCGGTGGTGACAGTCTGAGCCAGCATCAGCGAGGAAATTTCTTCCGGCAGGTTGGCGGATTGGCTGAAATTCAACAGGCAGAAAATCAGCGCCGAATCTTCCGGTTTCCAGTATTCAGGCTTGTAACCGGTGGCCGCGAGATCGGCTGGCAGCTTGTCGCGGTAGCGGAACAGGTAGGCGTTGACGCCGCGCGCATACACTTCGAAGAAGCGCTTGAGACGCGGCGAAGAGGCTTTGTACAACTCACCGGCGTTTTTCTTCAGATTGACCGCGCGCATGTAGCGGTCGGCGTCCAACAGGTCGGCACCGGACATTTCTGCCAGGCGACCTTCGGCCAGCAGGCGCAGGGTGACCATTTGCGTGATGCGGTCACTGGCGTGAACGTAACCCAGGGCGAACAACGCATCGTGGAAGCTGTTGCTTTCGATCAGCGGCATGCCCATGGCATTGCGGCGCACCGAAACATTCTGCGCCAGCCCCTTGAGCGGCTGCACGCCGGTGGTGGGCGGGGAGGGTGTCCTGAGCGTTCCAGGTCTGACAACCGGTCAGGCTCAAAACACCGGCCACTGCTGCGGCAACGCCGAACCGGGGAAGAAAATGTGTGAGGGCTGGCGAGGCCATGGCAAAGCTCCTGCGGGGGTAAAGGCGCAATAAAGGCGCTACGTTAGTGAGCAGGAGGAGGGCGCGCAAGCGGCGACGGGGTTATTTCTTTATGACGGTCGTTCCCACGCTCTGCATGGGTATGCCTTGCCTGTAAGAAGAGGTGATGCTGAAGTGTGTGAAATTCAATCACCACTGTTTGAGAAAAACCGGCATGGAGCTCAAGACCAACGCAGCGCTGATCATCATCGATCAACAAAAAGGTATTTTGCATCCCGGGCTCGGTCGCCGAAATAATCCTCAGGCCGAGGCGCGGATTCTGGATTTATTGAGCCATTGGCGTCGAACCGGGCGACCGGTGATTCATGTGCAGCATCTGTCTCGTTCACCGGATTCGGTGTTCTGGCCGCAACAGTCAGGCGTGGAATTCCAGGAGCGGTTTGAGCCACAGGCCGGCGAACAGTTGATCCAGAAACAGGTGCCGGATGCCTTTTGTGCCACGGGGCTGGAGGGTCGTTTGCGTGACGTGGGGATTTCTCAACTGGTGATTGTTGGCGTGGCGACCCATAACTCGGTGGAGTCCACGACGCGAACCGCCGGTAATCTGGGGTTTGAAACGTGGGTTGCGGAGGATGCGTGCTTTACCTTCGACAAGGCGGACTATTTTGGAAACGTGCGTTCAGCCGAGGACGTGCATGCGATGTCGCTGGGGAATTTGCAGGGCGAATATGCGACGGTGGTGAGTACTGCGCAGATCCTGGCTTGAGATTGATCTTTGGGGCCTCTTCGCGAGCAGGCTCGCTCGCGAAGATGATTCAACAGGCGAAAAAAACTTTCGCCCGAAGCATCAAGCGCCGTGGCACTTCTTGAATTTCTTGCCGTTGCCGCATGGGCAAGGGTCGTTGCGGCCGACGTCCTTCAGGGCATTGCGCACCGGTTCCTGGTGGGCGTGGCCGCAGTTCGGGCCGTGAACATGGCCATGGTCGTGATCATGGTGGTCGTGATGGTCGTGATGGTCATGATCGTGGTTGCAGTCAGGGCCATGGACATGGGGTTGCTGGGTCATCGGGTTCGCTCCGGAATTAAATCGGCGGGGATTATCACGCCATTGCGCGCCAGGTGCACGTCGTGAGGGATGAAAAAACCGGTTTTCAGTTCACCTTCCAGACGATAGGGGATGGGTTGATCGGGTTTTTTCAGCATTTTCACCAGGTCTCGCACCTTGGGCCACAGATTGGTACGGATCGGCACTTTGAAATAGGCGCTGTGCTTGGGGCTCACCGTAAACCGGTGATCATGCTCGCCTTCGGTCAGCAGGATGTCGCCCAAGTGAATCCGGTATTCAAGGCCGCGCACGGTCAAGTCGCTGTCGTTGGGGTTGTCGATACGAAAGTGCAGGAGAAATTTTTGCTCCAACAGTTTTGCCCGCACGAGTTCGACCTTGACCAGATGCACCTCGGGGTCCGGTTCATCGTCGTCAAACCAGGACGCACACCCTGTAAGCCCCAGAAACAGGAGCAGGCTTAACAGATAAAGTGTGTGTCGCCGGGTGATCATGGTCGTGTATCTCCCTTGAACCTGTAGCAGTCTTCGGCAGCTGCTACAGGGTGTCACTCAACTGTTGAAATACCCCGCGCAACATTTCTTGAATTTTTGCCCACTGGCGCAGGGGCAGGCGTCATTGCGTCCGGTCTTGAGTGTCACGGTGGGGTCGATGAAGTACCAGTGGCCGGCGTTCTGCACAAATGACGAACGCTCGCGGTGGCTATGTTCACCACCGCCATCGTGCCAGCGCGCGGTGAAGGTCACGAAGGCGTGTTCCGGTTGTCCGCCGAATACCTCTGAGCTTTCCACTTCCAGGCCCAGCCAGGTGCTTTGGGCGCTCCAGTCGCTGATGGACTGACGATTCAGGCCGGCCTGTTGGGCGGGCAGGGTGGTTGCCACCAGATAGTCGATCAACCCCAGCACGTAGGCGCTGTAGCGCGAACGCATCAAGGCTTCGGCACAGGGCGCCGGTTGCCCTGCGTGGTAATGACCGCAGCAGGCATCAAGCAGGGTGCCGCTGCCGCAAGGGCAAATGGATGTACTCATTGCATTACCACCAGTATTTCCCGAAGTTTTCCGGATTGGCCCAAAAGCGTGAATTGAGCCAGTCGGGTACTTGTTTGTATTCAAGCAGATCGTAGGTAAACAGGGTCAAAACCTGTTCGTCGCGCTGGAAGCGTTCGCTGGCTTGCAGGGCCAGAGAGAAAAAATCCGTCTCCTGCCAACCACTGGCCGACAAGTCCGCCAGCACGGCAATACGACTGGCGTTGAGGTTGCGAATCCCGCCGAGCAGGTTCAGGCCATCGCGCTTGGGCAAATGTTCGAGGCAGTCGACGGCCAGCGCCAGATCAAAGCGGCGCGCCGCCAATTCTTCCGGCAACGGGCCCGGTGCAGCGTGCGCTACACATGTATCCGGATGGGCAAGCTTGAAAGCTTCCAGCGCGGGGAACTCACTGGCGCCGATCAGCAACAGCTGCGCGGGGGCGTAGCGATCCAGCAAAGCGGCCAATGCTTGCTGGGGCGTGCGCGAAGAAATACCTGCAATCATCAAAGATCCTCATTCAGAACGCCAAGACTAGCCTGCCCGAACGTGCGGGCCTAGAGCGGGTTTGCAGCAAATACGCCAATCTGGCGTCAATGCGAGATGAAACAGCCATGGCCTATTGCTGGCGGAGTTTAAAACTCGGGTCTTTACTACCTGAATCGGTTCTAAGCCGATCCCTCAGGAGAAAACTAGATGAGCATAGTTCGGACAGCATTACCCTTGGTTCTGCTCACCAGTGTGTTGACTGGTTGCGCAGGTTTGCAGAAAACCGACTGGCCGACCTGTGCACTGGTCGGAGGTGTCGTGGGTGCGGGTCTCGGCGCGACCGAGAGCTCGGCATGGGCAGGCTATGGTGCGCTGCTTGTCGGCGGCACGGCAGCAGCCTATTGCTGGGTGCACGGTGATGGCGACGAAGATGGTGATGGTGTACCGGACAGCCGCGACAAGTGCCCGGGCACACCTCATGGCGTGACCGTCGATGCCAACGGTTGCCCTCCACCGGCACCCGTGGTCGAGGAAGCCGTTGTGGTCAAGGAAGAAACCATCGTCATCCGCGATGTTCACTTCCAGTTTGATAAAGCCACACTCACCGAATCGGACAAGGAGGTACTCAACAAGATTGCGACTCGCCTGAAAGCGGAAGCGCCTACCGCTCAACTGACCGTTACTGGTCATACTGACAGCGTGGGTAGCGATACCTACAACCAGAAACTGTCGGATAAACGCGCTCACTCGGTGGTTGAATACCTCATCCAGGAAGGCGTACCACGCAGCAGCTTCGTGTCTGTCGTCGGTGCCGGTGAAAGCCAGCCGGTTGCCGATAACAAAACCGCTGACGGCCGCGCGCAGAACCGTCGCACGGAAATCAAAATCAACCGTTAAATCTCGTCCGCTCCGCGGCTTGCATAGTCGCGGATGCGGGTCTTTACTCCTGTGTAACCGGTATAAGCCGGTAACACAGGAGCTTTCAATATGAGCGTTCTCACAAGGACCGTCTTGCCGGTTCTGCTGCTTGGCAGCCTGCTGACCGGTTGCGCTACTCACAGTGATGGCACCGCCCCCCTCAATCAACGTACCTGGCCGATCTGCAGTCTCATTGGCGGACTGGTCGGAGGTGGTTTGGGCGCTATCGAAAGTGGCAGTTGGGCGGCCGGAGGCGCAGCGCTCGGAATCTTGACCGGTGGCTTGATCTGTTATGCACAGGATGGCGACGAAGATGGCGATGGCGTCTTCGATCGACGTGATCGTTGCCCCGATACACCAGCCAACACGCCCGTTGAACATCACGGTTGTCCGTTGCCGCAAACCCCGGTCAGCGCGCCTGCCGAACCTGCACAATCGGAAGTCGTCACCCTCAGCGATGCGGGCAACGTGTTGTTTGCATTCAACCAATCCGACCTGACTCCCGCTGCCAAGAGTGAGCTGGATGCGTTGATGCCCAAACTGCAAAGTGCCGATGTGGTGAGTATCAAGGTCGTTGGACATACCGACGGCGTCGGTTCGGATGTCTACAACCAGTACTTGTCGGAACGTCGTGCCACCAGCGTGGCGGCCTATCTGATGGACCAGGGCCTGGACCCGAACAAAATCACCAGTGAAGGCAAGGGCAAAAGTGAGCCTGTGGCCGATAACGATACTGATGAAGGCCGCGCGAAAAATCGTCGCGTGGAATTGCACATCAACCGCTAAGCCGCTAACTAGAGCCATCGGTCGGTCAATGCGGCGGGCCGATGGCCATTCGGCGGACTTCATGAAGATTTTTCCGTTGCCCTCTGGCGCACCCCTCGCACAAGCCGTTACTGTGCGCGCAAAGAATAATGATCAGCGGGGGAGCGTATGAAGGTTTTTGGGGGCTGGGGAAGCTATTGACCCTGCTGTTCTGGTGCATGGTGCTGGTCAATCTGCTCATGCCATTCATTTATCCGCTGCACCTGTTGGTCAATCTGGCGGGTGGTCTGCTGGCACTGCTCCATCTGCTGGAACTGGTGTTCTGCAACCGCAGCCTCAAAGGCCGTGCCCACCCTTGGCGCGATCGCCTCAAGATTGCCCTGTTCGGCGTGTTCCACCTGCAAACCATCCCGGCTCCCTCCGCATCGAAGGCTTCCCATGCGTAATCTCTGTCTGCTCGCCGCTTTTATCAGTCCATTGGCCTGCGCTCAGGTTGTCAGTGTCGAAGCCAACTCGTTGATGCGCTTGCCCAACACGGCCAGCACGCTGCAGTTGGAGCGTCTGGAAGTCGCCGATTACGCCACGCTGTTGATCCCTTCGAACGTGACCGAAGTGACGGTGGGTGAATTGCACCTGGGGCGTGAAGCGCGAATTGCCATTGTGCCGAGTGAGCAAGCGCTGGAGCTGAAAGTCCATCGCGCCGAAATGTCTGAAGGCAGCCAGATTACCGCGAGGGGCGCACCGGGAAGTTTCCAGAAGGCTGCACGCTCGGGACGCAACCTGAACTTGCAGATCAAGGCGTTGAATGCCCCGCAATTGTCGGTCGATGCTCGTGGCGGCGCCGGTGCACCAGGTTTTTTTGGTCTTGATGGCGCCAATGGCCAGGCAGCGGGTTGCACCTGGGGGCAGGCCGGTCACGGCGCCGATGGCAGCAACGGCAGTGATGGTCAGCCGGGGGGCGCAGGTGCGCTGGTAAGGCTGGAAGTGCCGCGCGATTACCCGGCGGATAAAATCAAGGTGCAGGTCGCTGGCGGTGCCGGTGGCCTGGCAGGTCCTGGCGGCAAGCCGGGAGCAGGTGGCAAAGCCAAAGGCTGTCTCGTGTACAAGACTGATGGCGGCAAAAGTGGCCGTTCGGGTGCGGACGGCCAGCCTGGTCCTGCCGGCGCGGCGGGTTCGGTGACGATTCAGCGTCTCTAAAGAACGACCGGTTGCTCCCACGCAGAGCGTGGGAACGATCGACTCAGAACATCGGCCGGGCCGCGGCAATGGCCACCAACAACAGACCCACGATCAAATTGATCCCCACCAACCGTCGAATCCTTCCGAGTACCGCAGCACCCGCCGGCCAATCCTGTGCCGTCACCGCTGTGCGCAACTCCGGCAGCATCAACGCCTGAATCCGGATAAACAGCGCCGTCATCACCACGTACAGCCCCATCATCACCTGCACATAGCGCGGTGCGGCCTCGAAACCGGCGAATTGCAGATGAATCATGCCGACACCACTGATCGGCAACAGCACCACCGCGACCCAGACCCAGCGGAAAAAACCCTGGAACACTTCCACCCACAGCTTCAACCGCGCGGGGCCTTCCAGCGCCTTCACGGCAGCGGGACGCAAGACCATCCAGGCGAAAAACATGCCGCCCACCCACACCAGGGCGGACAGGACATGCAGGGTATAAACGATGCCAAAAGGTGTCATTGAGGTACTCCGTTCTGCGCGGGATTCATTAGCGGGGTATGATAGCGGCCGAACCGAACTACTGAAAATTTATCCAGCGTTTTTTGCGCCCGACAATCCATGATCAGCACCGAACTCAAAACCACGATCCAGGGCGCCTACTCGCGTTTTCTCGAAGCCAAGAGCCTCAAGCCGCGCTACGGTCAACGCCTGATGATCGCCGAAATTGCCAAGGTTCTCGGGGACATCGACACCGATGACGAAGGCCGGCGCAGTGGCGACCCCGCGATTGTCGCGGTGGAAGCCGGCACCGGTACCGGCAAAACCGTGGCCTACAGCCTGGCGGCGATCCCTACCGCCAAGGCTGCCGGCAAACGCCTGGTGATCGCCACGGCCACCGTGGCCCTGCAAGAGCAGATCGTCTACAAGGATCTACCCGACCTGATGCGCAATAGCGGGCTGAATTTCAGCTTCGCATTGGCCAAGGGACGTGGGCGCTATATGTGCCTGTCCAAGCTCGACATGTTGCTGCAAGAAGGTCACGCGCAAACCGCTACCGCGCAGTTGTTCGAAGAAGAAGGCTTCAAGATCGAGGTCGACGAGGCCAGTCAGAAGCTGTTCACCAGCATGATCGAAAAACTCGCCGGCAATAAATGGGATGGTGACCGCGACAGTTGGTCCACCGCCCTGGAAGATGCCGACTGGGCGCGCTTGACCACCGATCATAGCCAATGCACCAACCGTCATTGCCCGAACTTCGGCCAGTGCGCCTTCTACAAGGCCCGCGAAGGCATGGGCAAGGTTGACGTCATCGTGACCAACCACGACATGGTGCTGGCTGACCTGGCCCTGGGCGGTGGTGCGGTGCTTCCCGACCCACGAGACACCCTCTACGTCTTCGACGAAGGTCATCACCTGCCGGACAAGGCCATCGGCCACTTCGCCCATTACACGCGCCTGCGCTCCACGGCCGACTGGCTGGAAACCACCGCCAAAAACCTCACCAAACTGCTGGCCCAGCACCCGCTGCCGGGCGACTTGGGCAAGCTGATCGAACAAGTGCCGGAACTGGCCCGCGAGATCAAGACCCAACAGCAGTTCATGTTCAGCGCGTGTGAACAGGTTGCCGATTTCAAGCCGGGCGAAGACGTCGAAGGCCGGGAACGGCCGCGTCACCGCTTCGTCGGCGGGGTGGTTCCCGAGCACATGCGCGAGATGGGCATCGAGTTGAAGAAGGGCTTTGCCCGCCTGACCGACCTGTTCACCCGGCTCACCGAGTTGCTCAAGGAAGGCATGGACGGCGAGGTCAACATCGGCATCGCCAGTAATCAGGCCGAAGAGTGGTATCCACTGTTCGGCAGCCTGTTGTCGCGCTCCTCGGGCAATTGGGAATTGTGGGTCGCGTTCACCGCCGAAGACCCGGAAGACAATCCGCCCATGGCGCGTTGGCTGACGCTGGCCGAAAGCGGTTCGCTGTTCGACATCGAGGTCAATGCCAGCCCGATCCTTGCGGCGGAAATGCTCCGGCGCAACCTGTGGAACGTGGCTTACGGCGCGTTGGTGACCTCGGCGACGTTGACTGCGCTCGGCACGTTCGACCGTTTCCGCATGCGCGCCGGCCTGCCTAAAAAAGCCGTGACCGCCGTGGTCCCGAGCCCGTTCCACCATGCCGATGCCGGCGTGCTGCGGGTGCCGGATCTGAAAGCCGATCCACGGGATGCGCCAGCCCACACGGCGGCGATCATTCGCGATTTGCCGGACCTGGTTGAAGGCTCGCGAGGCACGCTGGTGCTGTTCTCCTCACGCAAACAGATGCAGGACGTGTTCGACGGCCTCGACCGCGACTGGCGCAAGCAAGTGTTCATTCAAGGCAACCTGTCGAAGCAGGAAACGTTGAACAAGCACAAGGCGCGTGTCGATGGCGGGGATTCCAGTGTGCTGTTCGGCCTCGCGAGTTTTGCAGAAGGCGTCGACTTGCCCGGTGCTTACTGCGAGCACGTGGTAATTGCGAAGATTCCGTTCTCGGTGCCGGACGATCCCGTCGAAGCGGCGTTGGCGGAATGGATCGAAGCGCGAGGCGGCAATCCGTTCATGGAGATCTCCGTGCCGGATGCCTCGTTGAAACTGGTCCAGGCCTGCGGTCGTTTGCTGCGTACCGAGGAAGACCGCGGCACCATCACCTTGCTCGACCGGCGTCTGGTCACCCAGCGTTATGGCAAAGCCATCCTCAATGCGTTGCCACCCTTCCGCCGCGAAATTTCCTGATACACCGGTGGGCACATTTGCCCGCCGCGTTGTCTATCTCTCTGCCATCGCTTTTCCATTGGCCCATTGAAGGTCGTTAGGGAGAACCACGTTCCTATGATTCGCCGTTCGTTACCCGCTGTATTTGCCCTGATGTTCGCAGCCCCTTTGCTGGCGGCCCCTGCTGGCCAGCAGACGCTGTTCAACTTTGTCCGCCCTGCCGACGTGGTCCAGGTGGCGACTCAGGATGCCAGCCTGCCGCAATCCAATGCGGAGCAAACAGCCGAAGGCGAAGTGTTGCGCCGGGTCACGTTCAACCCGGTGGCTCAGCCGAGTTTGCGCTTGACCCCGCAAACGGGGGCCTGGGACTGGTCGCAGTCGGGCGTCATGAGCCTGCGGATTCAAAGTGCGATGGACTGGGCCGTGACCCTGTACGTGAAAATCCAGAGCAATGACGGCAAGACACTGTTCAGTCGTGTCGATTTGCCGGCGGGCCCTGCGCAGACCTTGCTGGTGCCGCTGGTGGCAAGCTCCCCCTTGAGTCAGGGCATGAAAGCCGGGCCGCCGATGCCGATGACGGTCGACGGGCAGCGCATTTTGTTGGCCAGCAGCGCCGGTGACCTGGATCGCAGCCAAGTGGTGTCGGTGACCTTGTCGATGGATCAACCGAAAGTGGCGCAGAACATCTTGCTGGAACGTTTTGGTGTGCAAGACGGAGAGGCTGTGACACGGGCCGTTTATGGCGGACTGGTGGATGCTTACGGCCAGTCGACACGGGCCAAATGGCCAGAAAAGGTCAGCAGCGATGAGCAACTGAAAAGCGCCGCCGCCAAGGAACAGCAACAACTGAAAACCTGGCTGGCCGAGCGCGAAAAATCTTCCCTGGATACGTTTGGTGGCTGGACCAAAGGCCCGACGTTCAAGGCCAGCGGTTTTTTTCGAACCGAAAAGCGTGACGGTCGCTGGTACCTGGTGACCCCGCAAGGGCACCCGTTCTATTCACTTGGGGTCAATACCGTTGCCCCGGACGTCAACCAGACTTACGTCGCCGGCCGGGAGTGGATGTTCGAGTCCCTGCCAAAATCCGACGAGCCGTTGGTCAGCCACTTTGGCGAAGGCGATAACCGTGGCGGCAACGGCGCCGATCAGGGTCGTGGCTACAACGCCGGCCAGTGGTACGACTTTTATGGTGCCAACCTGCAACGTCTGTACGGCGCACCTTGCGCACAGGGCAGCGACACCAAGGCAGGTGTCGCGCAAGCGGCCAAGGCTGACGCGGTAGAAGCCACGTCCGACAGAGCTGCCGAGCAACCCGTCGTGCCTTCGACGGCCGAGTCCGGTGTCGCCGAAGCCGTCAAGGCCGACGCTGTTGATGCGTCCGCCGCAAAAGCGATTGAGCAAAACCTGCCGAACCCTGCAAAGCGCTGGTTGATGAACAACGCTGGGCCAGTCACACGCTTGATCGCCTGCAAGCCTGGGGCTTCAACACCGTTGGCAACTGGAGCGCCCCGGCGCTGGCCAACGCCGACCGCGTGGCGTACACCTTGCCGCTGTCGATCGTCGGCGATTACGCCAGTATCAGCACCGGCACCGACTGGTGGGGCGGCATGCCCGACCCGTTCGACCCGCGTTTTGCCATGGCCACCGAGCGCGCCGTGGCCATTGCTGCCCGCGACCATCGCGACGATCCATGGCTGATCGGCTACTACGCCGACAATGAACTGGCCTGGGCTGGTCCTGGTGACGATCCAAAAGCCCGTTACGCCTTGGCCTATGGCACCTTGAAAATGACCACCGACGTGCCGGCCAAACGCGCGTTTCTCAAGCAACTGCGCGACAAGTATCGCAATCAGGCCGGTCTGTCCAAAGCCTGGGGCATTGACTTGCCGGCCTGGGAATTGATGGAAGACCCAGGCTTCGTGCCACCGCTGCCGAGCGCCGAACACCCGGAAATCGAGGCCGACTTCAAATACTTCCAGAAAGTTTTTGCGGATACCTACTTCAAGACCCTCTCCGACTCGCTCAAATGGCACGCGCCGAACCAGCTGTTGCTGGGCGGTCGTTTCGCCGTCAGCACCCCGGAAGCCGTGGAGTCCTGCGCACAGTATTGCGATGTGCTGAGCTTCAACATGTACACCCTGCAACCGCAGGACGGTTATGACTTCGCCAAACTGCGCAGTCTGGACAAACCGGTGTTGATCACCGAGTTCAACGTGGGCTCGGCGGATCGCGGCCCGTTCTGGGGCGGCGTGACGCCATTGGCCAAGGAAGAAGACCGTGGGCCGGCCTACGCGAACTTCCTGAAACAGGCGTTGAGCGAACCGTCGATTGTCGGCGTGCACTGGTTCCAGTTCCTCGACCAACCGGTGACCGGGCGTTTGCTGGATGGCGAAAATGGTCACTTCGGGCTGGTGGGTATCACCGATCTGCCGTTCCAGGGTTTTGTCGAATCGGTGCGCAAGAGCAACCTGGCGACGGTGGATCAATTGGGCAAAGCGGCCGAGAAGGCCGCGACCGAGGCAGACAAAGCCAGTCACGATGCTGAAGGCGGCAGAAAGGCCGAGGCCGGCAAAGGCCCGGGCAAGGGTGCCGGTGGGCATTCCGGCCAAGGTCACTGAGGCTTCCTGTGGGGAGTCATTTCAATAGGTAACCGCCCAGCCCAACACTGTTCCCAAAACGGCTAATGGCTGGAACAATGCGGGCCACTTTGTATAGCGAATATCCGGGAGCAATGCGGGTGCAGATTCAGGGTCATTACGAGCTCAAGTTCGAAGCAGTGCGCGAAGCGTTCGCGGCGCTGTTCGACGATCCTCAGGAACGTGGCGCAGCCTTGTGCATCCAGGTTGGCGGTGAAACCGTCCTCGACCTCTGGTCCGGTACCGCCGACAAGGATGGCAGCGAAGCCTGGCACAGCGACACCATCGCCAACCTGTTCTCCTGCACCAAGACCTTCACCGCCGTCACGGCCCTGCAGTTGGTGGCCGAAGGCAAGCTGCAACTGGACGCCCCGGTTGCGCGTTACTGGCCTGAATTTGCTGCAGCCGGCAAAGAATCCGTAACCCTGCGTCAATTGCTCTGCCATCAAGCCGGCTTGCCAGCGTTACGTGAATTGCTGCCCCTGGAAGCCCTTTACGACTGGCAAACCATGGTCGATGCCCTGGCGGCCGAAGCCCCCTGGTGGACGCCGGGCCAAGGCCACGGATACGCCGCGATCACTTACGGCTGGCTAGTCGGCGAGTTGCTGCGACGTGCCGACGGTCGTGGGCCGGGCGAGTCCATCGTGGCGCGTGTGGCCAAGCCTTTGGGACTGGATTTCCATGTCGGCCTGGCCGATGAAGAATTCCACCGCGTGGCGCATATCGCCCGAGGCAAGGGGAACGTCGGCGACGCCGCTGCCCAACGCCTGCTGCAAGTGACCCTGCGCGAGCCGACAGCCATGACCACGCGTGCCTTCATCAACCCGCCGTCGATCATGACCAGCACAAACAAGCCCGAGTGGCGGCGCATGCAGCAACCTGCCGCCAACGGTCACGGCAACGCTCGTAGCCTGGCAGGTTTCTACGCCGGCCTGCTCGACGGCAGTCTGCTGGAAAGCGAAATGCTCGAGGAGCTGACCCGCGAACACAGCCTTGGCGAAGACAAGACTTTATTGACCCGGACCCGCTTCGGTCTGGGGTGCATGCTCGATCAACCGGACGTACCCTAACGCGACTTACGGCCTCGGCCCGCGCGCGTTCGGGCATCCGGGCGCTGGCGGCTCCATCGGCTTTGCCGACCCGGAATACGATGTGGCCTTCGGCTTTGTGACAAATACCCTGGGGCCGTACGTCTTGATGGATCCACGCGCGCAAAAGCTTGCGCGAGTATTGGCCACTTGTCTGTAAAACCCGCTCGAGGGTTCCGCAACCGGAACCCGACAGTGTTTTCGGCTTCAAAGCGTCAGTTTGTGCAGGCCGGTTCGGTCTGACTTTTCATTACTTCATATTTGTGGATATCCAATGTCATCCAAACAAACCCTCGCCCTGGCCCTGTGCTTTGCTATCACCGGTTGTGCACAGACACCAAAAAGTGATTCCGATGGCGGTAGCTGGTGGTCGTTCGGCTCCTCCGACAAAGTCGCCGCTAAAGAACCGACTCCGGCTCCGGTCCCACTCAAACCTGCTGCCACGGCCCCGGTTGCCAAAGCCGAAAGCACCAGCCCTTGGTACTGGCCGTTCGGTTCCGATGACGCTGTCGACAAGGCTGCTGTAAAGCCGGAAGTGAAACCTGAAGCCAAACCGACCCAGGTGGCCAAGGCTGAGACGGGTAACAGTTGGTGGTGGCCGTTCGGTGGTAAGGAGCAGAGCGGCGCCAAAGCCGTACCGATGCCAGACCCTAAAGTCACCCAGGCCTGGCTCGACGATTACGAGCCGCGCCTGCGTGAAGCGATCAAGGACAGCAACCTGAAACTTGAACGCCGTGAAAACGTGTTGGTGGTGATCGCGCCGGTAGAAGGCTCCTTCAACCCGGACCGTCCTGCCATGCTGCTGCCGGTCACCCTCGGCCCGTTCACGCGTGTTGCGAAAATCCTCGAGGTCGACCCAAAAACTGCCGTGCTGGTACTCGGTCACAGTGATACGTCGGGTGCTGCACCGGCCAACGTGAAACTGAGCCAGGAGCGTGCACAAGCGGTAGCCGCGATTTTCCGTCTCAGCGGTTTGCAGCGTGATCGCTTGATGCTGCGCGGCATGGGCGGTGAAGCCCCGCGTGCCGCCAACGACAGCGTCGAAGGCCGTGCCTTGAATCGTCGCGTGGAATTGCTGGTGACCCCGCAAAACACCATGGTGGCGCTGTTGAGCAAGTACAACATGCCGGCCCCTGCGCCGGTGACCATGATCGCGGCCAAGGACATCAAGCCTGTGGCCACACCGGTCACTCCTGCGCCAGCCGCGAAAAAAGCGACTGTGCCTGCCACTAAAAAGGCTCCGGCCCAGAAAGCCACTGCGAAGAAAGCACCCGCTAAAACCGCAACGCCGGCAAAGAAAACGACACCGGCCAAAGCAGCTGCCGACACCAAGAAAGTCGCCGTCACCGCAGACGCCACTAAAAAGTGATTCGTTAACCAAAAGGAATGCGCCATGACCCAGCGCCTGGCTGATATGCGTCGTGACTACACCCGTGATGGCCTGACCGAGGCTCAAGCACCGACAGAGCCGTTCGGGCTGTTCCACCAATGGTTTGCCGATGCGGTGAAAACCGAGCAGGTGCCGGTGGAGGCGAACGCCATGACCTTGGCGACCGTCGATCAGGACGGTCGGCCACATTGCCGCATTCTGTTGCTCAAAGGCCTGGACGAGCAGGGTTTTACGTTCTTCACCAACTACGAAAGTGCCAAGGGTCAGCATCTGGCGGCGAATCCGTTCGCGGCCATGACCTTTTTCTGGCCGGCCCTGGAGCGCCAGGTGCGTATCGAAGGTCGGGTGGTGAAGGTTTCGCCTGAAGAGTCTGATGCGTATTTCCAGGTTCGTCCGCTGGGCAGTCGGCTCGGTGCCTGGGCATCACCGCAGAGTCGGGTGATTGCTGATCGTGCGGAACTGGAGGCGCTGCTCAAGAACACCGAGCAACGTTTCAGCGACACGGCACCGCATTGTCCGGATCACTGGGGTGGTTATCGCTTGCTGCCGGAGCGCATCGAGTTCTGGCAAGGCCGCGCAAGCCGTCTGCATGACCGCCTCAACTACCGTTTACAGGGCGCCGACTGGATTCTTGAACGTCTGGCACCCTGAAACAGTCTACCGATCGTGATAGCCTTCCGCAGCGGCCTCAAGCCACTGCGGCAGGTCCCGGCGCTTGATCTTCTGCGCCTGAGCGTTCGCCAGTTGCTGGAGCATGAAAGCTTTTTTCTGCTCGTCTTTACCCGCCAGGGCCAACGCCAGGTCGCGGTCCATCCAGCGCTTTATCCGCACGTACAACCACCAGTGGAAATACAGACCCGCGACGGTAGTGACGACGATGATGAAGTAATCCATGACAATCCTTGGGGCAGCGGCGCAGATTCCGGATAATGCCGCTACTGTGTGGTGAGTTCGTGGTAGCGCCTGTACCGGGCCTGAATCAAACCATTTTTATCCGGGCGATGCCGTGACAGGCGTCAAGCTGCGGAGTTTAATGAATACCTGTCTTTTGGAGTTGATGCTATGCGTAAGTCTGTTTTGTTGGTTGCTTCCTTTTCCACGATGGCGATGTTACTCACTGGCTGCCAATCGAGCCTGACCGGTGACTCCTACTCCCGTGATGAAGCGCGTCGTGTTCAAACGATTCGTATGGGCACCATCGAAGCGCTGCGTCCGGTGAAAATCGAAGGCACCAAAACCCCGATTGGCGGCCTCGCCGGTGCAGCGGTCGGCGGCGTTGGCGGGAGCTCCATCGGTGGCGGCAAAGGCAGCATCGTTGCTGCTGTTATCGGCGCAGTCGCCGGCGGCCTGGTGGGTTCGGCAGCTGAAGAAGGCCTGACTCGTACTCAAGGCGTAGAAATCACCGTTCGCGAAGACGACGGCAGCATGCGCGCCTATGTCCAGCAGGTGCAGGAGAATGAAGTATTCCGTGTAGGTGAGCGGGTACGGATTGCGACTGTTGACGGGACTAGCCGCGTTTCGCACTAAGCGGGAACGGGTAAAAGAAAACCCCGATCAGGTGACTGGTCGGGGTTTTTTGTGTCTGTGCTTCCCGCTGTGGCTGGTTCGATGCCACTAGTCTTGGCTACAAAGTCCCATGTAGTACGTCAGGTCCTCTCGTAAGGGATCCCCCACCAAATTCATAATCACGCTGGCTTGATCGGGAGAGAGTGAGTGCTCACCCATAGGCACATCCCGCAAGGTTGACCAGCCCATGACTTTCAAAACTGCAGCCTCTAAGACTTGCGGCACATCCTTTTCATATTGCAACGAATTGTCGGGATTCGGCTCCGGGAAAAATCCACTGATCGCGATAAATATCATTCTTGTCCCTCATCATTACTTCGTTGATGTCCGTCTTTCAGGTTTTGCTTTTCCGGTCTGTTTGCCAGTTTTTGCATCAAACTCCCCTAAGTGATCCCCTGCCCAGTTGTACACTTCGACGGCGCCATGTTGGTAATCCCACTCATAAATGCGCTTCTTACTTTCCCACCGTTTTCGATTTCCTTTAGTCTGAACCGGAATCGCGTCGGGGAATGCCGGTAGAGTTTTTGGTGGGGGATGATAGCTGTGGTCACCACTGATAGGCCTTGCCACCACCACGTATAACGGCTTCACCCCCGACCCCACCGGAAACACAAGAATGAAGTCCTTGTACTCAGGCGGATACATCGGGTTGACGATAATGCTGTCCGCCGCTGGCGTAGGCGGATACACCCAAATGTGCGGCGCTTGCGGTGCGGCCTCCAGCGCAGGAATGCCAAGGATGTCTGAACCATCCACAGCCGGTGTCCAGATCAGCTCAACACCGTCCCCGAGATCCGCCACCTGCTGACTGCCGCGCGCTGTGAACTGCACGACATCCACCATTTCCCAGTCGCGATTTTTCCCGGTGTAGAACCCGTAGCCCTTGAGACTGCCATCAGCCTGTTGCTCGACCTGCAATCGAACGCGGGTTCTGGCCTGTTTCAGGGCACGCAGTTGGTCTTCGGTATACAGCGCGCTGTCACCCAGGCCCGGCGTCCAGAACAAGGCGACGACACCGGCCAATGTCGCGGCGCCGGCAGCGCCAAGGCCCAGGACCGGAGCAGTAAGAGCGGGGGCGCTTAGGGCGAGCCGGCCGATGCCGAGCGAGAGGGTACTGCCACTGATGGTTTCGAGATTCAGTAGCCCGGCATCGCCTACGTCACGAGCGCCAAGCCAGGCGATTTCACCGTAATCCTTGAGGCTGTCAGTCGGAACGACGCCAGAAGGGTTCGAGTAATCAATGATGGCGTCCGGCAAGTTGCAGGACTTGGCGAAGACGCATCCGGCGCGAACGGTTTCGTCCTTTTTCGCCGAGCCTTGAAGGCGATCTTCAAAGGCTTGCTGGCGGGCGAGCATGGCGTCGTAAGCGGATTGTCGTGCATCCCGCTCGGCCAGTTCAGTAGCCGTCATGAAGCGGTGGGTGACGTGATGACCGTCACCGGAGGGTGGGTTTTTAACCCTGGGAACGTCCTTGTTGCCAGCCACTGAGCTTCCTTGCGTTCGTCCGTCGACAGCTCCCGAAAAAGGAGCTGTGCGACGTTAACGAAGGAGGCTAATCGTGGCTGTAGGACGAGTCCTGAATATCGCTAAGAGCGTTCTCTAACGCTCAGGATTGCAGAACGAGGCTCTTGCGACTGGCCATTGCCGTCACCGCGTATCCGATCAGTGCGGCCAGAATCGAGCCGGTCAAGATGCCCATCCGGTCCATCCCGGCGTAGTCACTGACGCCTGGTTCGAATGCCAGGGAACCGACAAACAGACTCATGGTGAAACCAATCCCGCAGAGCATCGCCACACCCAGCACCTGGCCCCAGTTCGCACCTTGGGGCAGGGTGGCAATGCCGATTTTCACGGCCAGCCAGGTCAGGCCGAAAACGCCCACCGTTTTACCCAGCAACAGGCCAATCGCGATGCCCATCGGCACATGGTGGGTAAAGCTTTCAACGGTGATGCCGCTCAGGGACAAGCCGGCGTTGGCGAAGGCGAACAGCGGCAGGATGCCGTAAGCCACCCATGGGTGCAGGGCGTGTTCAAGGGTCAGCAGCGGTGAAGGCTCGGCGTTTTTGGTGCGCAGCGGAATACAGAACGCCAACGTCACGCCGGCGAGTGTTGCGTGGACGCCGCTCTTGAGCACACAGACCCAGAGAATCAAACCGATGATCATGTACGGCCCGAGCTTCACCACACCGAGTCGGTTCATGGTGATCAACGCGATGATGCAGGCGGCAGCCAGTGCCAGGGACAGCGTCGACAGCGTGCCGGAATAGAAGATGGCAATGACGATGATCGCGCCCAGGTCGTCAATGATCGCCAGGGTCATCAGGAACAGCTTCAGCGACACCGGTACCCGCTTGCCCAGCAAGGCGAGCACGCCGAGGGCAAAGGCAATGTCGGTGGCCATCGGGATGGCCCAGCCGCCCAAGGCGGTCGGGTCATCACGGTTCAAGAACCAGTAGACCAGCGCCGGCACGACCATCCCGCCAATGGCAGCGGCGCCCGGCAGGACGATTTGCGAGGGCTGCGACAACTGGCCGTCGAGGACTTCGCGTTTGACTTCCAGGCCGATCAGCAGGAAGAACATCGCCATCAGACCGTCGTTGATCCACAGCAGCAACGGTTTGGCGATTTTCAGCGCGCCGATCTGAGCGACGACAGGGGTGTCCAGCAGCCCGCTATAGAGCCACGACAGGGACGAGTTGTTGATGATTAAAGCCAGGGCTGCCGCGGCGATCAGTAACAGACCGCTGGCAGCTTCCAACTGAAAGAAACGCGTGAAAGTGCTACGCAGAGGCAAGGTCGCTCTCCATCGATAAATTCAAAAGGTGGCACACCCTAACCCGTACTGTTAGTTGTTAAAACAAAAGTTATATTCTTTTTGTTATATGGCGTAACAAGGTGGAGGACGGGGCCGGACTTGAGCCTAGCAGTTGTCGGCCGTATTGGGCCTCAGCTGTACCTGTGCGTGATGTAGGTTTTTCCTAAGCTTCGAGGGATAGGCCTTACGCAAAGGCCGACTTTTGCCTGACTCCACGAGAAAACCATCATGAGCGACAATCGACAGTGGGCCCGCGAAGCTATCCGGATCATTGAAGCGGACTTCCAGCGCAGCGCCGATACCCACCTGATCCCCTTGCCGCTGCCGGGTTTTCCGGGCATCGAACTGTATTTCAAGGATGAATCCAGCCACCCCACCGGCAGCCTGAAACATCGCCTGGCGCGCTCGCTGTTTCTGTATGCGCTGTGTAACGGCTGGCTCAAGCCCGGTGCACCGGTGATCGAGGCGTCCAGCGGTTCTACGGCAATTTCCGAGGCGTATTTCGCCAGTTTGCTGGGACTGCCGTTCATTGCGGTGATGCCGGCGACCACCTCCAAGGAAAAAATCGCGCAAATTGCTTTCTATGGCGGCAAGAGTCATCTGGTCGACGACCCGACTCAGATCTACGCCGAGTCCGAACGGCTGGCGCGAGAGCATGATGGTCATTTCATCGACCAGTTCACCTACGCCGAACGCGCCACTGACTGGCGAGCGAACAACAACATTGCGGAATCGATCTTCCACCAGATGCGTTTCGAGCAGCACCCCGAGCCGAGCTGGCTGATTTCCAGCCCTGGCACGGGTGGTACAACCGCAACGCTGGGTCGTTACGTGCGTTATCGCCAGCATTGCACCCGCGTGCTGTGCGCCGATGCCGAGCGTTCGGTGTTCTTCGATTACTACCAGACGGGTGATGCCAGCCTGCGCCTGGAGTGCGGTTCGCGGATCGAAGGCATCGGCCGGCCTCGGGTGGAAGCGTCGTTCCTGCCCAAGGTGATTGATGCCATGGTCAAAGTGCCGGACGCGTTGTCGCTGGCGGCCATGCACTACCTGGCACAGCGCCTGGGGCGACGGGTTGGCGGATCGAGCGGGACCAATCTGATCGGCGCCCTGATGGCGGCGCAGCAGATGGTCGCGGCGGGGGAGTCGGGATCGATCGTGGCGATTCTGTGCGATGGTGGCGAGCGTTATGCCACCACCTATTACGATCAGGATTGGCTCAAGGGCCAGGGGTATGAGTTGAGTGGCTTGATGGCTACCGTGGCGGCGAGTGTCGAGCGCGGTGAGCCGCTGCCGGCCAGCGTGTTGCGCGCCAATATCTGAGATCTTTCAAACACTGAAGATCCCTGTGGGAGCTGGGCTTGCCCGCGATGGCGGATTCAGATTCAACAAAGATGTTGACTGATCTGCCGCCATCGCGGGCAAGCCCGGCTCCCACAGGTCTTGTGTTGTGGCAAAGAATTATGTCAGGCCTCAAGGCCCAGGATGTCGCGGGCCACAGCTTCGGCAATCCGAATACCGTCCACACCCGCCGACAGAATCCCGCCCGCATAACCCGCGCCTTCACCCGCCGGAAACAAGCCCTTCACGTTCAGGCTCTGCATCGATTCGTTACGGGTAATGCGCAACGGTGACGAGGTGCGTGTCTCGATGCCGGTCAATACGGCGTCATGCAGCGAGTAACCGCGGATCTGCTTCTCGAACGCTGGCAACGCTTCACGAATCGCCTCAATGGCAAATTCCGGCAAGGCCAGGGCCAAATCACCCAGGGCAACGCCTGGCTTGTAGGAGGGTTCGACACTGCCCAGTTCGGTGGACGGCTTGCCGGCGATAAAGTCGCCGACCAGTTGCGCCGGCGCTTCGTAGTTGCTGCCGCCCAGCACAAAGGCGTGGGATTCCAGGCGTTCCTGCAACTCGATACCGGCCAGCGGGCCGCCCGGATAATCAACTTCCGGGGTAATGCCGACGACGATCCCGGAGTTGGCGTTGCGTTCGTTACGCGAGTATTGGCTCATGCCGTTGGTGACCACGCGGTTCGGCTCGGACGTCGCCGCGACCACGGTGCCGCCCGGGCACATGCAGAAGCTGTAGACCGAACGACCGTTCTTGGCGTGGTGCACCAGTTTGTAGTCGGCCGCCCCGAGTTTCGGGTGGCCGGCGTACTTGCCCAATCGCGCGCGGTCAATCAGCGACTGCGGGTGTTCAATGCGGAAACCCACCGAGAACGGCTTGGCTTCCATGAACACGCCACGGCCGTGGAGCATGCGGAAGGTGTCCCGGGCGCTGTGGCCGAGGGCCAGAATCACGTGTTTGGAGTGGATCTGCTCGCCGCCATTTAGCTCGACGCCGACCAGTTGGCCATCCTCGATCAACACATCGGTGACACGTTGCTGGAAGCGGACTTCGCCGCCCAGTGCGCGAATCTGCTCACGCATGTTTTCCACTACGCCAGTCAGACGGAACGTACCGATGTGTGGCTTGCTGACGTAGAGAATCTCTTCCGGGGCGCCGGCCTTGACGAACTCGTGCAGCACTTTACGGCCGATGAATTTCGGGTCTTTGATTTGGCTGTAGAGCTTGCCGTCGGAGAACGTCCCTGCGCCGCCTTCACCGAACTGGACGTTGGATTCAGGGTTGAGCACGCTTTTACGCCACAGGCCCCAAGTGTCCTTGGTGCGCTGGCGCACTTCGGTGCCACGTTCGAGGATGATCGGCTTGAAGCCCATTTGCGCGAGCAACAGCCCGGCGAAAATCCCGCACGGCCCGAAACCCACAACCACGGGGCGTTGCTGCAAATCGGCCGGTGCCTGGCCGACCACTTTGTAACTGACATCCGGCGCCACGTTGACGTTACGGTCATCGGCGAACTTGTGCAGCAACGTCGCCTCATCCTTGGCGGTGAGGTCGATGGTGTAGATGAAGCACAGTTCGGAGGACTTTTTCGCGCATCGTAGCTGCGCTTGAACAAGGTGAAATCGAGCAGGTCATCACTGGCGATGCCCAGGCGCTGCACGATGGCAGGGCGCAGGTCTTCTTCGGGATGGTCGATCGGCAACTTGAGTTCGGTGATTCGTAACATGGCAGGACCCGGTTCGCGGGGCGCACAACTGCGCCAAGGCGTTTGAAACCGGTGATTATAAGCCCCAAAGGAGATTCCCGTGAGGCTTAAACGATCAGTCGTTACGCGAACCGCCGAAATAGCCGCAACCGCGCTGTACCTGACCATTGATGCGCAGTTCTGCGCTCATGTGCTGGACGCTGCCGGTGGTGCTGTCGACGCAACGTTGCGGCGTGACCCACAGTTCGATGTGCTGGTTATTGGCTTCGGTGCCGAGGTTGAAACGGCCATCGCCCAGTTGTTCTTCCACGTACGGTAGGGCCAGAGGCGGTTGACCGGCGCGATCAATCACCATGCCTTTACCGCTGACTTTGACGCTCCACTCTGGCGAGTGGCCGGCCGCGCGCAAAATCAGCAGTTTGAAATTGGGATCGTCACACGCCGTGCCCGAGCGCTCGACGCGGTAGAGCTGTTCCAGATCGAGGCGACTCTCGGCACCACTGGCCACAATGCGCCCACGCACATCGGCGAACAACTTGCCCTGTTTATCAGCCAGGGACGCGGCCTGTTGCAGAACGCTGGTGCCGCCGGTGTCGTTGACCACATAACTGCGCTGTTCATTGCATGGCTGGAACAGCAAGTTGCCGCCCGCCGCCGTCAACTGGCCCTGCATGCGGGTCTGGCCCACGTGGGAGGCGCTTTCACGCGGGCCATCAAACAACTGACAGGCGGCAAACAGCGGCAGCAGGGCAACAAGGACTAAGGAACGGGCAACACGCATCTTTGGCTCTCCAGACAAGTGCCGTCACGTTACTCAGCCTGACCGTTCATCACAAGGCTGGAGTTGTTCTCAGACAAAGTAGAGGGTGATTTCCGGCAACATCTTGTGAATGATTTCGATGCCGAGTATCAGAGTGCCAAAGGTAAGCTGCCACGTTTTTACAGGGAGCGGATATGAAGAACACAATGGGCTGGAAGTTCTGGTTGTTTTTAATTGTGATGACGGGGGCCACGGGCACTCAGGCTGCCGAGATCAATTTTTCTTCGGCAACCGACTTCACTCGAATGGAGTTGTTATTGAAGGACAACGACAGACTTCATTCAGAATTTGAAATGAATGTCACGCTCAGTCCTGAAGCAACTGAGCGTATGCAGCGTATTACCCGTGAGTCGATAGGCCAGAAATTGACGCTATTGATCAATGGTTGGAAGGTTTCTACGGCGACAGTGCAATCGGTCTTGGGCTCGCAGTTCAGAGTGTCCATCCCGACAGCCATCGCCAAAGACCTCTTGCCCACGTTAGTTGATTGAGCCTGAACCGGCTCAGCCGACGTGAAAAGTCTGACCTGTCTGCAAGCCTTCCACGCTTTTGGCGTAAGACAATGCCACATCGGCTGCAGGAACCGGTTTGAAACCACGGAAGTAAGGCGCGTATTTGCCCATGGCTTCCACCAGCACATTCGGGCTGATCGAGTTCACGCGCAGGCCGCGGGGCAGTTCGATGGCGGCGGCGCGGACGAAGCTGTCCAGCGCGCCGTTGACCAGCGCCGCCGAGGCGCCGCTGTAAATCGGGTCGTGGCTGAGCACGCCGGTGGTCAAGGTGAACGAGGCGCCATCGTTGGCGAACTCACGGCCGATCAGCACCAAATTGACCTGGCCCATCAGTTTGTCTTTCAGGCCCAGCGCGAAGCTTTCTTCGGTCATGTCGTTCAACGGTGCGAAGGTAACGTTGCCGGCGGCGCAGATCAGGGCATCGAACTTGCCGGTCTGTTCGAACAGCTTGCGGATCGAGGCGCTGTCGCTGATGTCCACCTGAAAGTCGCCACTGTTGCGACCGATACGAATGATCTCGTGACGCTGGGACAGTTCCTTGTCGACTGCTGAGCCGATGGTGCCGCCTGCGCCGATCAATAGAATTTTCATCATGCTGTTCCTCGATGGGTTGAATGAGGTCTCAGTCTAGAGTGGTTTTTTTTGTTGATAAGCGCACTAATAGGCAACCTTTGGTTTTCAATTGGAAACAATCCATGAGTGAGATGGATGATCTGGCGGCGTTTGCGGTATTGATTGAAGCCGGGAGTTTCACGTTGGCGGCGCAGCAACTGGGTTGCAGCAAGGGCCAATTATCCAAGCGCATCAGCCTGTTGGAGACGCGGTTTTCGGTGGTGCTGTTGCAACGCACCACTCGACGTTTGAGCCTGACAGCAGCGGGGGCGGCGCTGTTGCCGCAAGCTCAGGCGCTGGTCGTACAAGTGGAGAGGGCGCGTCAGGCATTGGCACGGTTGAAGGACGATATGGCAGGGCCGGTGCGTATGACGGTGCCGGTATCGCTGGGAGAAACGTTCTTCGATGGCTTATTGCTGGAGTTCTCCGGCAAGTACCCTGGCGTGCAGATCGAGCTTGATCTGAACAACCAGTTTCACGACTTGTCCCGGGATGGTTTCGACCTGGCGATTCGCTCCGAGGTAGGTAACGACGAGCGCCTGGTGGCCCGGCCGCTACTGGCCTGGCACGAAATGACCTGTGCCAGCCCGGCGTATCTTGAACAGTATGGAGAGCCACAAACGCCCCAGGCCTTGGCCGAACATCGTTGCCTGCTCAACAGCCATTACAGCGGTCGCGAAGAATGGTTGTATCACCAGCAACACGAACTGTTGCGGGTGCGGGTGTCGGGGCCGTTTGCCAGCAATCACTACAGCTTGCTGAAGAAAGCGGCACTGGCCGGCGCCGGTATCGCCCGCTTGCCGTCCTACTTGTTGCAGGCTGAATTGGCTGACGGGCGTTTGCGCTGGCTCCTGCGCGATTATCAGACGCGGCGTATGCCGATGTACCTGGTTCACCCGTATCAGGGCGGGCTGCCAAAACGTACTCAAGTGCTGGCGGATTACCTGATCGGCTGGTTCAAGCGCAGCGGCGAAGCGCTGGATCGGCTTAGCCTCGCACGGCCTTTGTAGCAGCTGTCGAGCTTGCGAGGCTGCGTTCGACTGCGAAGCAGTCGTGAAGTCAGTCACCGTGGTCTGACACGTAAACCGCGTTTGCAGGTTTTGCGACCGCTTCGCGTTCGAACGCAGCCTTCGGCAGCTGCTACAGGGGATCTGAGTTAGCGGGAGTAGCGCCGGGCGATCAGATGATCGATCGACAATTTACCCGGCCCGGTTGCCATCAGATACAGCAGCACTGCCGCCCAGGTGCCGTGCGTCGGGTAAGCATCCGGGTACACAAACAGTTGAATAGTCAGGGTCATGCCCAGCAACGCCAGCGCCGAAAATCGCGTGGCGAAGCCAATCAGAATCAGGGCCGGGAAGAAGTGTTCGGCGAACGCCGCCATGTGTGCCGCGACCTCGGGCGAGAGCAGCGGCACGGGGTACTCACTCTTGAATAATGGAATGGTTGAGTCGGCCAGGCGTGGCCAACTGATCTCGAACGTGCCATCGATCAAGTCGATGGCCAGGCCTTCGACCTTGGTTTGCCCGGACTTCCAGAACACCGCCGCGATGGAGAACCGCGCAATGAAGGCGATCAGGCTCTGTGGAATCATTTCCAGCAGCGCAATGGCGCGGCTGATCGGGTTCTGAGTGTTCATGGCGTTACCTTGTTGTGATGAAGGTGAGTAATGACGTTGTGGGTGATCAACAGGCTCAGGGTCTGGTTGAGGTCGAACGCGGGAGCGGACTCCACGGCCTGAATCAGGGGCTGGCCGTTTTGCAGGTTCTGGATGAAAGCGCTGGCGCCGGGGTCGATGGCAAAGACTTCCACGTCCAGTTCGTTGCGCACGATCAGCGTGTGTTGCCCAACGTTCAGATCGATCCCCGCCAGCGTTGCGTCTTGCTGATGTGCCGCCCAGATCGAAACCACGGCAAAGGCTGACGTCAACAGGTGCAAGGAGGGATGAAATTCGACAGTCAATTCGACCAGGGCTTGCGGATTGGCGAGTGCTGCGCCGATCTGTTGGTGGCTCAGCGGTTGAGCGTCGGCGGCGTGGTAAGCGACAGTGCGCAAGCGTTCCAATCGCGCGACGTCGGCCAGATAGGGCAGGCTGGCCGCCGGTTCGAAGCCTTCGACGAAGTCCGCAAAATCGTCGCCGTAATCCTTTATCAGCGGGCTTCGGGGCGCATTGCCGAGCAAATAGATCCCGGCCATGGCGCGGAAGAATTCATCGCCGACCAATTGCGCCACTACGGGGTAGCTGTGCGCCAAGGCGTTGATCAGCGAGCTCTGCACATTGTTGCGATACACCGCGAAACGGCTGGCGGGATCGGCACCGTTGACGCTGAACAAGCCCTCGGGGCACGTCAATTGGCGATCAAGCAGGGCGGCGGCAAATGCGGCTTGAGTGCTCATGACCGGCCTCCGGTGCGCAGTAATAGCTCATCGGCCTGACGCGCCTCTGCGTGCAAGACGCTGAAGGCCGGCAGCTGATTGTCGCGTTCGATCAGAGTCGCTATCGGGCCTGTTCGCTCCAGCACGTGCTGGTACAGCGACCAGACGGCGTTATCGATGGGGGCGCCGTGATCATCTATCAGCAGGCGGTCACCGAGGCTGTCGGTGTCTTCGGCAAACCCGGCCAGATGAATCTCGCCGATGCTTTGAAGGGGCAGGGCGTTGAGGTAAGCCAAAGGGTCGCGACGATGATTGATGCACGACACGTAGACATTGTTCACGTCCAGCAACAGCCCGCAGCTCGTGCGGCGGATGACTTCGCCGATGAAGTCGGCTTCATCGATGGTCGAACGCTCGAACGCCAGGTAAGTGGCCGGATTCTCCAGCAACATCGGGCGTTTCAGGGTGCTCTGCACCTGGTCGATGTGTTCGCAGACGCGGTCTAGCGTTGCGTTGTCATAGGCCAGAGGCAACAGGTCATTCAAAAACGCCGGGCCATGACTGGACCAGGCCAGGTGTTCGGAAAAAGAGTGGGGTTGATAGCGCTCAATCAGTGCGGCGAGGCGCTTGAGGTGCTGAGTGTCCAGCGGACCTTCAGCACCGATCGACAAGCCTACGCCATGCAATGACAGCGGGTATTGCTCGCGAATCAAACCCAGGAAGTGATGAAACGGGCCGCCGGCCACCATGTAGTTTTCGGCGTGGACTTCGAAAAAACCGATGTCCGGGTGTGAACCGAGCACTTCACGGAAGTGCTCGGTCTTGAGCCCCAGCCCGGAGCGGGGCGGGAGCCCGAACGTTGAAGCGTTCATGGTCGACACTCAGGCGGGGTTCAGATCAGGCTTTGGCTTTAGCTTTGTAGGCTTCCATCTGACCGAAACCGGTCGGCGAGGTCTCGCTTGCAGTCGTCGTGCAGGTGCCTTTAGGGACCAGTTTCCAGGCATTAGTCTGGAAGTCGGTTTTCGAGGTGCCGGCGCACGTGGTGCCAGCGCCTGCTGCGCAATCGTTATGGCCTTTCATGGCTACGCCGAAGCATTTTTCCATGTCGTCGGCGGCGTGGGCGGTGGAAACAGCGGCCATGCTCAAAGCAGAACCGAGGGCCAGAACCAGTGCGGTGGCGGACAGGGTGCGGGTGGTAGCAGTCATGGTGTTTCTCCGGTTTTTGAGGATTGGCAAGAACGCGTTTGTGCTTGCTTACCCCACTAGAGAAAGGTCATGGCGATGCGTTACAGCCGCGCCCAAAATTTTTAAAAAAACCTCAAAACACCATCAACCCCTTGTAGGAGCCGAGCTTGCTCGCGATAGCGGTTTGTCATTCGACATCACTGTTGTCTGATCCACCGCTATCGCGAGCAAGCTCGGCTCCTACAGGGGGGCATTGTCTGCAATGTAAATGGCAGGCACAAAAAAACGGCCCGAAGGCCGTTTTCTGTTTACCGCAATGGCTTAACCGCCGAGGTACGCTTCACGCACTTTCGGATCGGTCAGCAGGGCTTCACCCGTGCCTTGCATCACCACCCGGCCGTTCTCCAGAACGTACGCACGGTCGGCAATTTTCAGTGCCTGGTTGGCGTTCTGCTCAACCAGGAACACTGTCACACCGTCTTTGCGCAGCTGTTCGATGATGTCGAAGATCTGCTGGATGATGATCGGCGCCAGACCCAACGAGGGTTCGTCGAGCAACAGCAGCTTGGGTTTGCTCATCAGCGCACGGCCGATGGCGAGCATTTGCTGTTCGCCACCGGACATGGTGCCGCCGCGTTGGGCGAAGCGTTCTTTCAGGCGTGGGAAAAGTCCGAGAACCTTGTCCATCTGTTCCTGATAGTCGCCCTTGTCGGTGAAAAAACCGCCCATGGCGAGGTTTTCTTCCACGGTCAGGCGGGAGAACACCCGACGACCTTCCGGGACCACGGCGATGCTTTTGCGCATGATCTGCGACGAGCTCTGGCCGACCAGTTCCTCACCCATGTAGCGGATGCTGCCGCTGTGGGCTTGCGGCGAACCGCAAAGCGTCATCAGCAGGGTCGACTTGCCGGCACCGTTGGCGCCGATCAACGTCACGATTTCGCCCTGACGGACTTCGACGTTGACGCTGTGCAGGGCCTGAATCTTGCCGTAGAAGGTGGAAACGTTTTCGAATTGCAGCATTTACGCTTCCCCCAGGTAGGCTTTGATCACTTCGGGATTGTCGCGG
This sequence comes from Pseudomonas sp. S2_F03, assembly GCF_054668335.1. NCBI lineage: Bacteria > Pseudomonadati > Pseudomonadota > Gammaproteobacteria > Pseudomonadales > Pseudomonadaceae > Pseudomonas > Pseudomonas sp. S2_F03. The sequence continues at coordinate 4,366,371 of NZ_CP162759.1, forward strand.
ATCTGATCCGGCGTGCCGTTGGCCAGAGGCGTGCCCTGGTTGATCACGACGATGTGGTCGGAAATGCTCATGACCAGTTTCATGTCGTGTTCGATCAACAGCACAGTGACGTTGTGCTCTTCACGCAGCACGCTGATCAGCGCCTTGAGGTCTTCGGTTTCCTTCGGGTTCAGGCCGGCAGCCGGTTCGTCGAGCATGAGGATCCGCGGACGGGTCATCATGCAGCGAGCGATTTCCAGACGACGTTGCTGACCGTAAGCCAGGGTACCGGCCGGGCGGTTGGCGAAGGCCTTGAGGTTGACCTTCTCCAGCCAGTACTCGGCGAATTCCATGGCTTCGCGTTCGCTTTTGCGAAAGCCCGGCGTCTTGAACAGGCCGGCCAGGAAGTTGGTGTTCAAATGACGGTGCTGGGCGATCAAGAGGTTCTCGACCGCGGTCATGTCCTTGAACAACCGCACGTTCTGGAAGGTGCGCACCACGCCTTTGAGGGCGATCTTGTGGCCCGGCAGGCCTTCGATCGGCTCGCCGTCCAGCAGGATGCTACCGCCGCTCGGCTTGTAGAAGCCGGTCAGGCAGTTGAACACCGTGGTCTTGCCGGCGCCGTTGGGGCCGATCAATGCCACGACCTGTTTTTCCTTCACGGTCAGGGCCACGCCGTTGACCGCCAGCAAGCCGCCGAAGCGCATGCTCAGGTTTTCTACTTTCAGGATCTCGCGGCTCATTTGCGCAGCTCCATGTGAGGACGTTGCATGGGCAGCAGGCCTTGAGGGCGCCAGATCATCATCAGCACCATCAAGGCGCCGAACATCAACATGCGGTATTCACTGAACTCACGCATCATTTCCGGCAGCAGGATCATCACCGTGGCGGCGAGTACGACGCCCAGTTGCGAACCCATGCCGCCCAGCACCACGATGGCGAGGATGGTCGCCGACTCGATGAAGGTGAAGGACTCCGGTGTCACCAGGCCCTGACGCGCAGCGAAGAAGCTGCCGGCGAAACCGGCGAAGCAGGCACCCAGGGTGAACGCAGAAAGCTTGATCGCCGTCGGGTTCAGCCCCAGCGCCCGGCAGGCGATTTCGTCTTCACGCAGTGCTTCCCAGGCACGGCCCAGAGGCATGCGCAGCAAGCGATTGATGACGAACAGGGCGAACAGCGACAACAACACCGCGATCAGGTAAAGGAAGATCACCTTGTTCACCGGGTTGTAGGTCAGACCGAAGTACTCGTGGAAGGTCTGCAATCCCTCTGCGGCCGTTTTATCGAAGGTCAGTCCGAAAAGTGTTGGCTTGGGAATGTTGCTGATGCCGTTCGGGCCACCGGTGAGGTCGGTCAGGTTACGCAGGAACAGCCGGATGATTTCACCGAAGCCCAGGGTCACGATGGCCAGGTAGTCACCACGCAAACGCAACACCGGGAAGCCCAGCAGGAAACCGAACGTGGCCGCCATCAGGCCGGCAATCGGCAGGCAGATCCAGAAGCTCAGACCGTAGTAGTGCGACAGCAACGCATAACTGTAGGCACCGACGGCATAGAAACCGACATAACCCAGGTCGAGCAGGCCGGCCAGGCCGACCACGATGTTCAGGCCCAGGCCCAGCATCACGTAGATCAGCACCAGCGTTGCAATATCCACCGCACCGCGCGAGCCGAAGAACGGCCAGACCAGCGCACCGATGATCAGCGCAATGATGATCCAGCGTTGGGTGGTCGGCAGGGTCAGGAAATTACTGGCCTTGGCCGGCATCACCGGCATGTTCGGCGAGGATTTCCATGCCGCGCTGATCGACTTGTCGAACAACACTCGCAGGAACATCAGTACCGAGCACAGGGCAATGGTGATCAGCGTGGTGGTGCTGGTGCCATGGACTTCCAGGTTGATGCCGACGATGGTCAACTTCAGCCCGAGTACCGGATACGCCACAGCCCAAACTAACAGTGCGCTGAACAACGCCTGTCTCAAGATTCCTAGTCATACTTTTCAACCTCCGGACGGCCCAACAGGCCGGTTGGCCGGAACAACAACACCAGAACCAATAGACCGAAAGCCACGACGTCCTTGTACTGGTCGCCGAAAATGTCGGCACCAAAGGCTTCCGCTACCCCCAGCACAATCCCGCCGAGCATGGCGCCGGGAATGCTGCCGATACCGCCCAATACCGCTGCGGTGAAGGCCTTGAGGCCGACGAGGAAACCGGCGTTCGGGTTGATCACACCGTATTGCATGCTCAGCAGCACAGCCGCGATGGCCGCCAGTGCAGCACCGATGACGAAGGTCAGGGCGATGATGTTGTTGGTGTTGATACCCAGCAGGTTGGCCATCTTGATGTCTTCGGCACAGGCACGGCAGGCGCGACCCAGGCGAGAGCGGGAGATGAACAGCGTCAGGCCGAGCATGGCGACGAACGTCACCACGAACACCACGATTTGCATGTAGGAAATCAGCACTTCATGTGCGCCACCTGGCCCGAAGGCAAAGTTGCCCGGAATCAGGTTGGGGATGGATTTGTCCTTGGAGTCTTGCGCCAGCAGAACCGTGTTCTGCAGGAAGATCGACATGCCGATGGCGGAAATCAGCGGAATCAGACGGTTGCTGCCGCGCAAGGGGCGGTAGGCGATCCGTTCGATGCTGTAGCCGTAGGCACTGGTCACGACGATGGTCGCGAGGAAAGCGGCAGTCATCAACAGCGGAACGCTGTCGAGTCCCATCATGGACAGGCCCGCGATGGCGATGAACGCCACGTAGGAACCAATCATGTACACCTCGCCGTGGGCGAAGTTGATCATTCCAATGATGCCGTAAACCATCGTATAGCCGATGGCGATCAGGGCATACGTGCTGCCAATGGTCAGACCATTAACCAGCTGTTGGAAAAAGTGATAGATGTCAGGCATTACAGCGCTCCTAAAAACCTGATACGCATTTCACTGGTGGAGTCATTTTCCCGCTCGAGCCCCGTGGATCTGCATCCACTTCGAACGCGAGGTTTGCCAGCGAACCGCTGATGACGGTTTTGAGATTTTCAGGTGGGGAGACTGGCGGATCACGCCAGCGCGGCCCAAAACGTTCGTAAAACAAAGCCCACGGCACGCCGTGGGCTCTATTGGCAGTCAGTCAGGCAAAGCCTTACTGAGGCGAAGCTTCAGTTTTTGGTTTGCCGAAGTGCCACTCGTAAACCACAAATTTGAAGTCTTTCAGGTCGCCCTTGTCGTCGAACGCCAGGTCGCCAGTCGGGGTTTTGAAGGTGCCAGCGTGGATGGCAGCAGCCACTTTGGCAGTGTCTTCGGACTTGGCAGCCTTGATGCCGTCGGCGATCACTTCCACAGCCGAGTAGGCCGGGAATACGAACGGACCGCTCGGGTCTTCTTTCTTCGCCTTGAACGCGTCAGCCAGGGCAACGTTGGCTGGATCCTGGTCGAAGGATTTCGGCAGGGTTACCAGCAGACCTTCGGAAGCGTCTTTGGCGATCTGCGAAATCGAGTCGTTACCCACGCCTTCCGGACCCATGAACTTGGCTTTCAGGCCTTTTTCCTGGGATTGACGCAGGATCAGACCCAGCTCTGGGTGGTAGCCGCCGTAGTAGACGAAGTCGACGTTGGCTTGCTTGAGCTTGGCGATGATCGAAGAGAAGTCTTTGTCGCCGGCGTTGATGCCTTCGAACACGGCAACCTTGATGCCTTTGCCTTCCAGAGTTTTCTTCACGGCGGTGGCGATGCCTTCACCGTATTGCTGTTTGTCGTGCAGAACAGCAACGATTTTCGGTTTTACGTGATCGGCAATGTAGTTACCGGCGGCAGGGCCTTGGGCGCTGTCCAGACCGATGGTACGGAATACCATTTTGTAACCACGAGCGGTGATGTCCGGGCTGGTGGCAGCCGGGGTGATCATGATCACGCCTTCGTCTTCGTAAATGTCCGAAGCCGGTTGAGTGGAGCTGGAGCACAGGTGACCGACCACGAACTTGACGCCGTCGTTGACGACTTTGTTCGCGACCGCTACCGCTTGTTTCGGATCACAGGCGTCATCGTATTCAACGGCTTCGAGTTTCTTGCCGTCTACGCCGCCTTTGGCGTTGATCTGTTCGATGGCCATTTTGGCGCCACTGAACTGCATGTCGCCGTATTGGGCTACAGGACCGGTCTTAGGGCCGGCGATGCCGATCTTGATGGTGTCAGCTGCGAACGAATGGCTGGCAACCCCGGCCAGAACCATAGCGGCAAACAGTTTGGAAATCTGCTTAGTAGCCTTAGTCATAGTGCTCCACTCTTACTGTTGTAGTTTTTATAGTCCTGGCGCCGAAAGCAGCAGAACCGGGTCAGATATCTGCGACATTCCCCGGAAAAGCCCCTCGGCAACTGTACCGGTACAGTGTAGAGCGCCGATTGTCAGCCTGGGAAGGCGGCGCCGGGGGGCAAATCCTGCGGGTGTCGCTTTTTTGAATGAAAAAGACAGAATTGCGGCGGGGCATTGAGGGGCTTATAGCCGGATCCAGTGCATTCCTTGGCGTTCCTGCGCTTTTCAATTCAGTGACTCAATTGCATCCGGGTTTTTCTGCCAGATTATCGACGTTATCATTTGCGTCGATTTCATTTCCGGACAGTCCCATGAATCAAGAACCTAGCACCCTCTATGCCAAGCTGCTTGGTGAAACCGCATCTATTACCTGGAAAGAGTTGGAGCCGTTCTTCGCCAAGGGTGCCCTATTGTGGGTCGACCCCGGCCTGGATTTGATCGCCGCCGCGGAGGCCTTGGCCCAGGATGAAGGCGAGAAAGTGGCTGCCTGGCTGGCCGCCGACAAGGTCGCCAAGCTGTCTGAAACGCGGGCGCTGGATCTTTTTGAACGTGATCCGCAGCTGTGGGCCGTGGTGGTTTCCCCGTGGATTCTGATCCAGGAAAGGGCAGCGAGCGAAAGCGTCGCACCAAAGTAGTGCTCGGCCCCGATGATAAAAAGTGTGTAGGTGAGTAGCGTGATGGCACGTTGCCGTGGAGAAAGGCCACGTACAGGGCCAGCATCACGGTAACGTAAACGTAACGGGCACAGTTCAGTGAGCAGCCGAAGGGCTGCTTAATTGTTTCTGAATGTTGGGTTTGTGGCGAATCTGAGGCCGCTATCGCGGGCAAGCTCGGCTCCTACAGAGTTCGATGGCGTTCACAAAATTTGTGATCGACATCGTCCCTGTAGGAGCCGAGCCTGCTCGCGATTGGGGCGCCGCTGATTAAGCGGTTTTGCCCGTATGGTTATTCAGCGAAATAACCTTGGTCTTGCCGATGCGGTGACGGTAGATCTCGCGCAGGTACTTGATCGCCTTCTTCACGCAATCGCGTGACAGACGAATGTCGTTGATCGAGACAAACTTGTCTTTGTCATTGATCAGCTCGCGGTACTTCTTCTCGTACATCGGTTTGATCGCGTACCAGTTGGTATCGAGGATCTTCGCCGGGTTTTCGAACTCGTTGAGCAAGTCATCGATCCGGTCTTCGTCGAACTCTTCATTAATGATGAAATCGAGGATCGAGTTGTCCAGCGTCTCGTCGAAGCGGTACGGGTTTTTCGCAAAGCAGCGCTTGATGAAGGCCACGATCAGCGTCAGGAAGTCGTCCGACAGGCACGGGCTCTTGGCGATCAGGGTGGTCAGCGACAAGTTGGCCGAAGCGCCAATCACCAGCGCATAACGCTTGAGCGTGGTGTTCGGGAACAGGCTGTTGAGGTGAGTCTTCAACCGGTTCAGGTCCATGTAGGACAGCTTGTAGTCTTTTGGCAGCGAAACAATCGACACCACCGACGAGCAGTTCTTGAAGAAGTGCAGGTCGTGCAGCGCCGCGGCGTCGTAACCCGAATTCTTGTACTGCTCCAGCGAGGCGCGATAGCGCTTGGACTCGATCGGCAGCAGGCTGATGCCCTCGATCGCCTGGGTCACCTTGTTGAAGTGCGGCAGGTCGATGGAGCGGAAGAACAGGTCGTCGATGTTCAGGCGCTGCGGCTCTTTCTCGAACACCTTGAACTTGTCGCTGCTCGGCGGCGGGGTTTCCGGGACGACGGATTCGGCGTAGGCAATCGCCACCGGGCCGGCCAGGCTCATGAACAGGTCGTTGGCGTCCAGGCGAATGGTTTCGCCGATGTCGATGCCGGCACGACGGAAATAGTTCTGGTCGTAGTCAGTCGTGACCGCCTGCGCTGTCAGAATGTTGAATATCTGCTGCGAGATGTACTGGTTGGCGTGTTTTTCCATCGCATTGACGTCAATGTTCTGGATATTGCCGTCATCGCTTTCTTCGGCATAACGCATGATGTCATTGGAGATCAGCATCATGGCGTTCCATGGGCGGATACGGCCCATGACGCTGGCTTCGCTGCTGTCTTCGTTGGCGAAGTTGTAGGAGAAGTCCCACTCTTCCGACAGGTATTTACACAGTAGGCGTCCGGCGTTGATGTGCAGCGCCTCAGACATTTCACTGCGGTGATCGGAAATGTTCGGCAGCACGCAAATGCCGCTGGTGAAGATCGGCTCGAAGACGAAGGAGTGACCGCTTTTGCCGTCGTGTTCATCCATCGGCTTGGTGTCGAACGTCTTGTTCATGTACGAGTGTTGCTGGGCCAGGCCGAATTCCGAAGCCATGCCCGAACCGGTACCGCCACCGGCGCTGAAGATCGAGAAGTACAGGCGCGACTGGTTGGCTTTGATCCCGCAGCTGTCGATCAGGTACGAGTGAATCATCTTCCAGTCAGGGCTGGAGAAACGCTGGGTGTCCTTGTTCAGGATGATCTTGGCCAGGTACTGACCGAGAATCGGCGCGTTACCGGCGCCACCGGCGTGGACTTCCGACAAGTCCATGATTTTCATTTTGCTGTAGTCGCGCAGGAAGCCGCTCTTTTCGCCTTTGCGCGAGAAACGGATGCGACCGGCAATGTCCTTGTCCAGGTCGCCGAGCATGACCAGCGGCTCTACCAGGAACACCGGTTTGGCACCCTTGTTGGTACCCAGACGCAGGTTGTTACGAATCCATTGCGCCGGGCTGTAGCCCTTTTCCGCAAAGCGTTTGTCCGGCGACAGACGGTCTTCGTTATTGAATTCGTTGAGATAAAACTTGCGGGCGTTGTACACCAGCTCCGCGACGTCCAGGGCGATGTTGGAGCCGCAACGACCCAGGCCAATCAGGCACACCGACGGGAATTCCTGGTCGTTGTGCTGCTCGCTGACGCCTTCCAGATGGGGCGGACGCGGGAACACCATGTCGCGCAGGCCATCGAGGTTATCGAGGATACGGTCGGTGTTGGTTTCGGTGAAATACAGGTACTGCTGAGTGGCCAGCGGGCGCGCCGGGGTCAATGGCTTCGACGATGAGGGGCTGTTCGCCGCGGGGCTCAGTGTCAGATCGGAGACCGTAGTGGCCGGGTTATTTTTAGAAGTCATTGTGCGCCATCTACCTGGACTTGTTGGCTGAGCGACAGCTGTCGTCGAACCATTCACGGAATGGGATCTCGCGTCTTTTTTTGCGCGTATTTGGCCCAAGACTCAGGAACGGGCCTGAGCAACACTGGGGGGAATCCTTTCCTTAGTCATGATGAATCGGCCACTATTCGGCGATCTTTAATCCAAAAGGAGGCTAAATGATGTCAACGCTACCTTCGTTGGGGTTCGCCGGGATCGGCTTGATGGGCCTGCCAATGTGCCGGCGTCTGCTGGCTGCGGGCTATCCGCTGACCGTGTGGAACCGCAATCCGGCCAAGTGCGCGCCGCTGGTTGAGGCCGGTGCCCGACAAGTGGCAACTCCGGCTGAGCTGGGTCAGCACGCCGACATCGTCATGCTGTGCCTGGCGGACACCGCCGTTGTACGTGAAGTGGTTTTTGGCCCGGCCGGGGTGGCGGCGGGAGCGAAAAGCGGCCAGTTGCTGGTGGACTTTTCCAGCCTCGAGCCCGGCGCGACACGAGACATGGCCAAACAGCTGAGTGACACAACCGGAATGAGTTGGCTGGATACGCCGGTGTCTGGCGGCGTGATCGGTGCCGAGGCCGGCAGCCTGGCGATCATGGTCGGCGGCGAGACCGAGGACTTGCAGCGAGTGCATACGGTGTTAATGAACCTGGGCCAGCGTGTTACTCACATGGGCGGCGTCGGGGCCGGGCAGGTGACCAAGGCGTGCAATCAAATGATCGTGGCGTGCAATGCGCTGGTCATTGCTGAAGTGGTGGCGCTGGCCGAGTGTTCCGGGGTAGACGCGCGGTTGATCGCCGAAGCGTTGGCCGGTGGCTTTGCCGATTCAAAACCCTTGCAAATTCTCGCCCCGCAAATGGCCGAAAGCCGATTCGAACCGGTGAAGTGGCATGTGCGCACGCTGCTCAAGGATCTCGACACTGCGGTGAAGTTTTCCCGCGAACAGGGCTCGGCGACGCCACTCAGCGGATTGGCTGCGCAATTGATGCGACTGCATGGGAGCCAGGGTTTCCTGGAAAAAGATCCGTCGACGCTGGTGCAGATGTACCGCGAGCCAAATTCAAAGGCATGACATTGCACGTTTGCTTGCGCTGGTTGATTTCGTTCCGCGCTGGACGCAAATCACCCCGCGGCGCTAATCGCGTTGTGTACTAAGTCTCAGGCACTTTGTTCGTAGGGGATTTCGAACTCGGGTTGCAGGGCCGGCAGGCCAAATGCAGCCCGGGCGGCGTCGCAATCGACATTGGCTTCACCGTTGACCCACGATGCCTCGAACTCCCGACAGGTGCTGGAGCGTTGATCATAAATCGAGCATTTCGTTTCGCTGCCGACGTTGCCCACCAGGCTGACGCAGCGGGTGGGTTTGCAGTCTGTTCCGAGCATCGCTACCCGGCTGGGGCTGATTGAAGCGACCAGATCGTCAGGCACCGTTCCCCCGGCCGAGGTGCATTCACCCCAGAAGAAAGACACACGGAAATGGGAACAGCAGGCACCGCAATTCAGACACGGACTGACTTCGGACATGGGCGATTATCTAAGAGGAGTGGGCACGCAGGGGGGCGGCGAAGGTCGCTATTCTAGGCTTCGCAACGGGCTTTGGAAGGGGGGGCGAAAGGTATTTTTTACCGGCTGTCGGTACCGTGAAAGTGCCGTTGGATGCCCGTGAGTTCCGGGCCTGGCGGTCGGCATGAGTTGCGTGAATGCCATGGGCTGATATCAGCCTTACAAATAATGACAGACAGCTTTGCCGGGCCTCTCTAGATTGAAGATTCCGGGGGCAGTGAGGCCCCAATAACAATAAAAGAGACGGACCCATGCAGAACTCGACCCAAGCGGCGAATGCCTGGCGCATTCTGTTCCTGTTGTTTCTGGCAAACCTGTTCAACTTCTTCGACCGCACCATTCCCGCGATCATCATCGAGCCGATCCGCATGGAATGGCACCTCAGCGACTTTCAGTTGGGGATCGTCGGTACCGCGTTCACCCTGGTCTATGCGATTGCCGGTCTGCCGCTGGGGCGGATGGCCGATACCGGTTCGCGCAGAAAATTGATGGGGTGGGGCCTGGCGGTGTGGAGCGGGTTGACGGCGGTCAATGGGTTGGTGGGCAGCTTCTGGAGCTTCCTGATTGTGCGCATGGGCGTCGGCATCGGTGAGGCCAGTTATGCACCGGCCGCCAATTCGCTGATCGGCGACCTGTTTCCGGCCCACCGCCGGGCGCGGGCGATGGGCATTTTCATGCTGGGTCTGCCGTTGGGGCTGCTGCTGGCATTCTTCACCATTGGCGCCATGGTCAAGGCGTTCGACAGCTGGCGCGCGCCGTTCTTTATCGCGGCAGTGCCGGGGCTGATCCTGGCGATTTTCATGTTCTTCATTAAAGAGCCGAAACGCGGTGCAGCAGAAACCGTACAGGTTTCGCAGGAGCGCGTAGAGCGGCCGATCCGCCGGGTACTGGCGGTGCCGACGTTCCTGTGGCTGGTGATGGCGGGGTTGTGCTTCAACTTCGCGACTTACGCCTGCAACTCATTCCTGGTGCCGATGTTGCAACGCTACTTCCTGATGCCATTGCAGGAAGCGGCGGTGGCGACGGGAGTGATCGTCGGTGTGACCGGTTTGTTCGGCCTGACGATTGGCGGTTGGGTGGCTGACAAGATTCACCAGCGGGTAGCCAGCGGGCGGCTGTTGTTTGCAGCGTTCAGCTTGATTATCTCCACCGTGTGCACGGCTTGGGCGCTGCACTCCGGGCGCATCGAGATCGGCGTGTTTGTGGCGGTCTTCAGCGTGGGCTGGTTGTTTGCCTATAACTTCTATACCTGCGTCTACACCGCGATTCAGGATGTGGTCGAGCCGCGTTTGCGGGCCACGGCGATGGCGCTGTTCTTTGCCGGGCTGTACCTGTTGGGCGGTGGATTGGGGCCGGTGGTGGTGGGCGGTTTGTCCGATCACTTTGCGCACACGGCGATGCTGGCGGCAGGAGCCGAACAGATGACCGAGGCGTTCAAAGCGGTCGGCTTGCACGATGCGATGTACCTGATCCCGGTGGCGTTGTTCTTCACCATGGTCTTTCTGTTTCTGGCGTCGCGGTGTTTTGTGCGCGATGCCAAGCGGATGAAGGCGGGGTTGGTGGCGGTGGTTGAGCCGGGTATTTCTGTGGCGACTGCCTAATCGCCATCGCGAGCAAGCTCGGCTCCCACACTGATCGAGTGGAACCACAAAATTGTGGGCAACTCAGACCCCCTGTGAGAGCCGAGCTTGCTCCGGGCGGCGTTCCGACGATGAGGCCATCAGCAACAACTTAACAATCAAGCAGACAAAAAAAGGCCCGCATCACTGCGGGCCTTTTTTATTTGGCCGGGTAGAGCAGGGGACTTAACCCGCCACCAACACCCGAATCGCTTCCAGGCGCAACGCCGCTTTTTCAAGCATGGCCAAGCCTTGCTCGCGTTGCTTGCGCAGGGCAACCAGTTCGCTGTCGCGCACCGTCGGGTTCACGGCTTGCAACGCCGTCAGGCGAGCCAGTTCTTCGTCGGTGTCGGCGGCCAGGCGACGCTGCGCTTCGGCAACACGCTCTGCATGACGCGGGAAGATCTTGTCTTCGCCCGCGTTGATCCGTGGCGTCAGCTGGTCACGTTGAGCCTGAATGAACTTGTTGGCGCTGGCACGCGGCACGCTTTCCAGTTGATCGTTCAAGGTCTCGAACGACACCCGGGCCGAGAGGTCATTGCCATTGGTATCGAGCAGGCAGCGCAGGGCGGCCGGCGGCAGGTAACGGCCCAGTTGCAGCGAGCGCGGTGCAACCACTTCGCTGACGTAGAGCAGTTCCAGCAATACGGTGCCAGGTTTCAGTGCCTTGTTCTTGATCAGCGCCACGGCGGTGTTGCCCATCGAGCCGGACAGGACCAGGTCCATGCCGCCCTGAACCATCGGGTGTTCCCAGGTGATGAACTGCATGTCTTCGCGAGACAGTGCCTGGTTGCGGTCGTAGGTGATGGTCACGCCTTCGTCGTCGCCCAGCGGGAAGCTGGCGTCGAGCATTTTTTCGCTCGGCTTGAGGATCAGTGCGTTTTCCGAATGGTCTTCGCTGTCGATGCCAAACGCGTCGAACAGGGTTTCCATGTAGATCGGCAGGGCGAACTGATCGTCTTGCTCAAGAATGTCTTCAACCAGCGCGTCGCCTTCGCCGGCACCGCCAGAGTTGAGTTCCAGCAGGCGGTCGCGACCCGTGTGCAAATCGGCTTCCAGACGTTCACGCTCGGTGCGGGCTTCGTCGATCAGCGCTTGCCACTCACCGTCGTCGGCCTCTTCCAGCAACGGCAGCAGGCGCGGGCCGAACTGATGCTGCAAGGCGTTACCGGTCGGGCAGGTGTTGAGGAACGCGTTCAGCGCTTCGTGGTACCACTGGAACAGGCGCTCTTGCGGACTGGTTTCCAGATACGGCACGTGCAATTCGATCACGTGTTTCTGACCGATCCGGTCCAGACGACCGATACGCTGCTCCAGCAGGTCCGGGTGCGATGGCAGATCGAACAGCACCAAGTGGTGCGAGAACTGGAAGTTGCGACCTTCACTGCCGATTTCCGAGCAGATCAGTACCTGTGCACCGAATTCTTCGTCGGCGAAGTAAGCGGCGGCGCGGTCACGTTCGAGGATGTTCATGCCTTCGTGGAACACCGTGGCCGGAATGCCGGAGCGCACGCGCAGGGCGTCTTCCAGGTCCATGGCGGTTTCGGCGTGGGCGCAAATCACCAGCACTTTGGTGCGCTTGAGCATTTTCAGCTGGTCGATCAGCCACTCGACGCGCGGGTCGAATTTCCACCAGCGCTCTTCTTCGCTGGCGTCCGGCTGGGCCTGGAAGCTGACTTCCGGGTACAGCTCGGCGTGATCGCCCAATGGCAATTCGAGGTATTCGTCAGGGCATGGCAGCGGGTACGGGTGCAGTTTGCGCTCCGGGAAACCCTGCACGGCGGCGCGGGTGTTACGGAACAGCACGCGGCCGGTGCCGTGGCGGTCCAGCAGTTCGCGCACGAGGCGGGCGCTGGCTTCGGTGTCGCCGTCATTCACGGCCGTCAACAGGGCTTCGCCTTCGTTGCCAAGAAAACCGTGAATGGTTTTGTGTGCTTCAGGCGACAGGCGCCCCTTGTCCAGCAGTTCCTGAACGGCTTCGGCCACCGGGCGATAATTTTCGCTCTCGGCGCGGAAGGCGGCCAGGTCATGGAAGCGGTTCGGGTCGAGCAGGCGCAGACGGGCAAAGTGGCTGTCCTGGCCCAGTTGTTCCGGGGTCGCGGTCAGCAGCAGGACGCCGGGAATGGTCTCGGCGAGTTGCTCGACAAGGGTATATTCCGGGCTGGCCTTGTCTTCGTGCCATACCAAGTGGTGGGCTTCGTCGACGACCATCAGGTCCCAGCCGGCGGCAAACAGCGCGTCCTGGGCCTTCTCGTCTTCCACCAGCCACTCAAGCGCAACCAGTGCGAGCTGAGTGTCTTCGAACGGGTTGGTGGCATCGCTTTCGATGAAGCGTTCTTCGTCGAACAGCGCGACTTGCAGGTTGAAGCGGCGGCGCATCTCGACCAGCCACTGGTGCTGCAGGTTCTCGGGAACCAGAATCAGCACGCGGTTGGCGCGACCCGAGAGCAGTTGGCGATGGATCACCAGACCGGCTTCAATGGTTTTACCCAGGCCTACTTCGTCCGCCAGCAGAACCCGCGGCGCAATGCGGTCGGCAACTTCGCGGGCGATGTGCAATTGGTGTGCAATAGGTTGCGCACGCACGCCACCCAGGCCCCAGAGCGAGGACTGCAACTGGCGGCTGGTGTGTTCCAGCGTGTGGTAGCGCAGGGAGAACCAGGCGAGCGGGTCGATCTGCCCGGCGAACAGGCGGTCGCTGGCCAGGCGGAACTGAATGAAGTTCGACAGTTGGGTTTCCGGCAGGGTGACCACTTCGTTCTGCGCGTTGAGGCCGTGGTAGACCAGCAGACCGTCGACATCGTCGACTTCCTGGACGGTCAGTTTCCAGCCTTCGAAGTGAGTGATGGAATCACCGGGCGAAAACCGCACACGGGTGAGAGGCGCATTCCTTAGCGCGTACTGGCGAGTGTCGCCAGTGGCCGGATAGAGCACGGTCAACAAGCGGCCGTCCTGTGCCAGAACGGTGCCTAAACCCAGCTCGGCTTCGCTGTCACTGATCCAGCGTTGCCCCGGTTGATACTGCTGCGCCATGCTGCCTGACTCCCACCTTGAAAAAGCGGGCTATCTTAACGGAATGAGACCTTCAGGGCCAAAGGACTCTCATAAAAACTCGCAGTCTTACGTTAGCCCAACGATGCCGCGCCCGCAGGTCGGGGCACCAAATCGTGCCAAACGGGTCACAGTTTGCGACCGATGGCTCAAGTCGCCATCGCCGCAGCCGACAGCTTGCTGACAGGAGACCAATAATCATGCTGCTACCGATGCTCCCCTTGAGTGCCGTGCCGATCACCTCACAGCAGGACCCGATTCGCCAGCGCCCGGATATTCCGCCGGTGGTGGCGGTGCAGGAGAGCTCGAACGAAAGCACGATCGACCTGCAGCAGCGCGACCCTGAAGAAGCGGCGTTTCAGCTGCGAGAGGAACAGCGTCGCCAGCTGGAGCGCGAGCGTCGTCGTCGCGAAGCCGATGAAGACCCTGAAGAACACCTGGCGATACCCGGTGATGAGTTGAATGCCGACAACACAGTACCGGTGGCGCCATTGATGGAAGATCAACCGCGCCAGGGCTTGTGGGTCGATATCCAGATTTGAGGTTGTGGCTGGTCAGCGCGACCGCCAGACCGCATTATTGCGACACACCTGCCAAACGATGCACTGAGCACCATGAGCCAAGACGACAAACTGATTGATCTCAACGCTGAACGCGCAAAACGGGTTCACGACCTTAATGAAAAACGTCTGAACGAAGTTCGTCAGGCGTTTGAGCAGGCGATGCCATTGGGTAAAGCCAAGAAGAAACCGAAGAACAAGCCGAAAAAGCGTTGAAGTACCCTGCACTTATTGATGCAGGTCAGCTGTTACCCCTCCTTTAAGTCCGGTCTCGGGCGATCTTGATCCAAGTCAATTTCTTCTTCCGCCTGTTTGGTTAACTTAGCCCTATCGCAACAGGGCAAGTCCAAGAGGCCAGTCATGTTTTTCGACAACGTGGTGATCGCCGGGGTGCTGACTGTCAGCCTCATGGTTGTGTTTTTCGCAGGTTTTGGATTTTTTATCTGGAAGGATTCGCATAAGCGCAAACCGTAGTTCCTTCTGGATGTAATGAGCACGCAAGGCATTTTGGGCAACTTCGGTTGCCCTTTTTTTTGCCTGCAAATCTATCGGAATAAGCCGACCTATTGTAGGAGCCGAGCTTGCTCGCGATGGGGCCATACCATTCAACATTCATGTTGCCTGTAAGGCCGCGATCGTCGGAACGCCGCCCGGAGCAAGCTCGGCTCCTACAGGTTATGGGGTTTTTTGGGGGTTCCGGAGGCAATAAAAAGGCGCGAACCTCACGGAACGCGCCTTTTTTGTGCGGCTGTGTATCAGCTGCCGAGTGCCTTCGACGCCAGCCAGAACAGGCCGGCCGACAGGGCCACGGTCGCCGGCAGGGTCAGGACCCAGGCCAACAGGATGGTTTTTACCGTGCCGCCTTGCAGGCCGCTTTTGTTCGCGACCATGGTACCGGCCACGCCCGAGGACAGCACGTGGGTGGTGGAGACCGGCAGGCTGAAAATGTTGGCCAGGCCGATCATGCACGCGGTGGTGATCTGCGCCGACATGCCTTGTGCGTAAGTCATGCCTTGCTTGCCGATTTTCTCGCCGATGGTCAGTACCACGCGTTTCCAGCCAACCATGGTGCCCAGGCCCAATGCCAGTGCTACCGCCAGAATCACCCAGAATGGCGCGTATTCGGTGGTCGTGGTCAGGTCTTTGCGCAGTTTGTCCAGGTCAGCCTTTTCGCGGGCATTGAGATTAGGCAGCTTGCCGACTTTCCTTGCGGTGTCATCCAGGCAGAGCAGGTAGCGACGTACTTCGATGCGGCTTTCCGACGTCAACGAGTGGTAGTCCGATACACCATTCAGGGTGCCGAGCAGGGCGGTGATGGTCGGTTCGGTCTGTTGCGGGTTGCAACGGAATTTCTCCGGCAGATCACCTTCTATGCTTTTGCCCAGCGCCAGGTATTCACCCAGGGTGTCGGCATTGCGCTTGTAGAACTGGCTCAGGTGCAGGGTCGCATCGCGAGTCCGTTCGATCTGGTAAGTCGTGCTGCTCAGGTCGAGTACGAATTGAGCCGGCACGATACCGATCAGCACCAGCATGATCAGGCCGATACCTTTCTGGCCGTCGTTCGAACCGTGCACAAAGCTCACGGCCATGGCCGAGATCACCAATACCAGGCGGTTCCAGAACGGTGGGTGCTTCTTGTCATCGAGCTTGCGGCGCTGGTCCGGTGTCTTGTGCATCTTGGACAGGGGACGCCACCATTTAAGGCCGATCAACACCAAGGCCGCGACAAGGAAGCCAGCCATTGGTGAGAACACCAGGGAAGCACCGATATCGATCGCCTTCTGCCAGTTCACGCCATCCGCCAACGGAATATCGTTGATCAATGCGTTGGCCAGGCCGACACCGAGGATCGAACCGATCAGGGTGTGGGAGCTGGAGGCCGGGATACCGAAGTACCAGGTGCCCAGGTTCCAGGTGATGGCGGCAGCAAGCAGCGAGAACACCATCGCCAGTCCGTGACCGGTATTCACATTGATCAGCAGTTCTACCGGCAACAGGTGAACGATGGCATACGCCACGCCAACACCGCCCAGCAGCACGCCGAGGAAGTTGAATACCCCGGAAAAGAACACCGCCAAATGAGGCGGCATGGCTTTGGTGTAGATAACAGTGGCCACCGCGTTTGCGGTGTCATGAAAGCCGTTGATGAACTCGAAGGCGAGGACAAAGGCCAGGGCGAGCAAGAGGCTCACAAGCACCCAAGCATCCAGTCCGCTGAATAAATCGATCATGAAGGTTTTCTGACCCGGTCGTAAGGGGGCGCGATTATGCCAGAAAAGACTGCTAATCAATGCACTAGGTGCTCATCGGTAACATTCTTCAACGAAATAGTTTGTGACGAACGCCTATCTCCCAGCGTTTTACCGGGTTTTTCAAACCATTGAATTCATTGGGGAATGCAGCAGCCACAAGGGTTTCTCCCGTGAAGTCGAGAGGCTTGAACGCTTGTGTGAAATATCTGAGAAGAGGGTCAGAAATGAGCCTTTTGCCTCATCCGATGGGTGAGGGAGCCGCTGCCCGCTTGTAGCAGGCGCGAAAGGCTTCA
Organism: Pseudomonas sp. S2_F03; assembly: GCF_054668335.1. Taxonomy (NCBI): domain Bacteria; kingdom Pseudomonadati; phylum Pseudomonadota; class Gammaproteobacteria; order Pseudomonadales; family Pseudomonadaceae; genus Pseudomonas; species Pseudomonas sp. S2_F03. Next base: position 4,383,144 of record NZ_CP162759.1, read on the forward strand.
TTGATGCAACCCGCTTTTAACGGGAGCAGACGCAGACCCTTGAAGGGATTCGGGCCGAGGCAGTCAGGGCTCTTCGGCTTTGAGTTCCTTTTCCATCTTCTGCAATTCCTGAGTAAACGCCTGATCCTGAACGGTGGCGCGTTTACGCCAGGGTTTACGTTCCGGCTCGGGCTGGGCGGCGTAGGTGGTGACTTCTCCGCCGTAAACTTCCTTGTAACGTTGTTCCTGGCGCTCAAGTTCCGCGCGCAGTTCGTCTTTCGTCACAGTGCTACCTGTTTGAGTTGAGATAAATTCCGGTGAATCGCGCTGCATCGAGTCGATTGACCACGCTCGTAGAAAGGCTATTGCCAAAGAAGGCAACCTTTTTGACGGCATGCGAACAATACTTCCATGTTGCAGGCGGCCACGACACCAGAGAAAACAGCTGACGCAGCATCAGGTTCCTGTTTCAGCAAGCGCATTGGCGGTGCATATGAATGAGCGTCAGGCGCTTGCTGTGGGCAACGACGATGGGAGATCGTGTTACCGGGTGGCGGACTCGGCGGATAAAAAACCGTTACGCCACTGAATTGTATTATAGCGGTCGATTCGAAGAACACTATCTCCGAGGCGTTAAAAGTAGTTCGTCGTGTGTGATCGTTTTGTTACTCGCAAGTTTCGGCGGCAACTATAACGTCGATGACCTGACGGTGAGCGATGTCTTTCTGACGTCATTAAGGTAAATAAGTTTGATTGTTACTTCGACTTTTTAGAGGGTGTGCAGTCAAGAATAAAAGCCGGCACTTGATGGTGTGAGTGGCGGTAAGCCCGGCGTGGCATGGATTGCGATTACCGGTCGATGGTTCGATAATCGCCCAATCTCGGCAGTACCTGTCTTGTGTGCCAGGCCTGGAGCTGCCTGTAATAGCCGCTGATCCGTGTAGGAAAGGACCTGATATGAATGATCAAATGCGCAACTCCTTTGCTTCAGTGGCGCCGCCCATCGTCGCCTCGCCCGCCAAGCGAATCCAGGCCCTGACCGGTGATCCCGATTTCATGACGTCCCTGGCCCGTGGGCTGGCGGTGGTGCAGGCGTTTCAAGAGCGCAAGCGACACCTGACGATTGCCCAGATCAGCCACCGTACCGAAATTCCCCGCGCCGCCGTGCGACGCTGCCTGCATACGTTGATCAAACTCGGCTACGCCACCACTGACGGTCGCACCTATTCGTTGCTTCCCAAAGTGCTGACGCTGGGCCATGCCTATTTGTCTTCGACGCCGCTGGCGGTTTCTGCCCAGCCGTACCTGGACCGCATGAGTGAGCAACTGCATGAGGCGTGCAACATGGCCACGCTGGAAGGTGACGATATTCTCTATATCGCGCGCTCGGCCACCACTCAGCGCCTGATCTCGGTCGACCTTTCAGTGGGCGGTCGCTTGCCGGCCTATTGCACGTCAATGGGCCGCATTCTGCTCGCCGCACTGGATGACACTTCGCTGCGCGAGTACCTCGATCATGCCGAGCTGCAAGCCAAGACCAGCCGCACATTGCACACGCCCGAGGCGTTGCTCGAATGCCTGCAAGAAGTGCGGCAACAGGGTTGGTGCATCGTCGATCAGGAACTGGAGCAGGGCCTGCGTTCGATTGCCGTACCGGTGTATGACGCCTCCGGCCAGGTGGTGGCCGCCTTGAACGTCAGCACCCATGCTGGCCGTGTCAGTCGTAATGAGCTGGAACAACGGTTTCTGCCAGGGCTGCTCAGCGCCAGCCGCGACCTCAGCGCACAGCTTTTCGCTTAAGCGTCCGTTTAAGCTGTTCGATAAACGCACAGACTCGCGTTTATCGAATTGACGCTCTTTCCCCTTGATCATTACTGTCGCGGCAGCGCCAGCCCTTGGCTGGCACCTGTCCGACTGCGTTCTTGCGTGGAATAAAAATAATGAACCAGCCCCAGTCTGCTGTAGGTAACTGCCTCGACGTGCAGTCCTTCATCAATGCTCAACCCATTTCGCGCTATCAGTGGCGAGTGGTGATCCTGTGTTTCTTGATTGTCTTCCTCGATGGCCTCGACACCGCGGCCATGGGCTTTATTGCGCCTGCGTTGTCGCAGGATTGGGGGATCGACCGCGCCAGTCTCGGCCCGGTCATGAGTGCGGCGCTGATCGGCATGGTCTTCGGCGCATTGGGTTCCGGCCCGTTGGCTGACCGTTTCGGGCGAAAAGTCGTACTGGTCGGCGCGGTGTTTCTGTTTGGTGCCTTCAGTCTGGCGTCGGCCTACAGCACCAACGTCGATCAATTGTTGGTGTTGCGCTTCCTCACCGGCCTGGGTCTTGGCGCGGGCATGCCCAACGCCACGACATTGCTGTCGGAATACACCCCGGAGCGCAAAGTCCTTGCTGGTGACCAGCATGTTCTGCGGCTTCAACCTCGGCATGGCCGGCGGCGGGTTTATTTCCGCCAAACTGATTCCGGCGTTCGGCTGGCACAGCCTGCTGCTGATCGGTGGGGTTCTGCCGCTGATCCTCGCCGTCGTTCTGCTGTTATGGCTGCCGGAATCGGCGCGTTACCTGGTCGTGCGCAATCGCGGCACCGACAAAGTACGCAAGGCCCTGGCGCCGATCGACCCGAGCCTCGTCGCCCAAGCGTCGAGCTTCAGCGTACCGGAACAGAAAACCGTCAAGGCCCGCAACGTGCTGGCGGTGATTTTCTCGGGCACCTACAGCGCCGGCACGTTATTGCTGTGGCTGACCTACTTCATGGGGCTGGTGATTGTGTACCTGCTGACCAGTTGGCTGCCGACGCTGATGCGCGACAGTGGCGCCAGCATGGAGCAGGCCGCGTTCATTGGCGCGTTGTTCCAGTTTGGTGGCGTGCTGAGTGCAGTGGGCGTGGGCTGGGCGATGGACCGGTTCAATCCGCACAAGGTCATCGGCATTTTCTACTTGATGGCCGGGGTGTTTGCCTACGCAGTGGGGCAGAGCCTGGGCAACATCACCTTGTTGGCGACCTTGGTGCTGGTGGCGGGTATGTGCGTCAACGGTGCGCAATCGGCAATGCCATCGCTGGCGGCGCGGTTCTATCCGACGCAAGGGCGGGCGACCGGCGTCTCGTGGATGCTGGGGATTGGCCGTTTCGGCGCGATTCTCGGCGCATGGATGGGCGCGACGCTGCTGGGCCTTGGCTGGAACTTCGAGCAAGTGCTGACAGCGCTGGTGATTCCGGCGGCGTTGGCGACCACGGCTGTGGTGATCAAAGGCATGGTCAGTCATGCGGATGCGACCTGACTTCAGGCTCCAGACTCTATAGCGAATTTGATGGCCTCTTCGCGGGCAAGCCCGCTCCCACAGGGTAGGTGTGATCCACGTGGGAGTGAGCTTGCTCCGGGCGGCGATCCGACGATGCTTTTGGGATAGGTAGCGAGACAACAATCTGTTCGATAAACGAACACTCAGTCGATTATCGGATTGTTTGGCGTTTTGCACAGGCTTAACCTTCAGGCATTCCGGCGCTGCGCATCGCGCCTTTTTCTTCCACTGTCGGTTCATAACAAAACGGGAGCCTGCCCCATGGCTGAAATCCTTTCGCTGCACGACGCGGTGAAGCAATTCGTAAACGACGGCGATACGGTCGCGCTCGAAGGCTTTACCCATCTGATTCCTACGGCGGCGGGTCATGAAATCATTCGTCAGGGCAAGAAAGACCTGACGCTGGTACGCATGACTCCTGACCTGATCTACGACCAGTTGATCGGCGCCGGTTGTGCTCGCAAATTGATTTTCTCCTGGGGCGGCAATCCGGGCGTGGGGTCGCTGCACCGTCTGCGTGACGCCGTCGAGAAACAGTGGCCGCATCCGCTGGAGATCGAAGAACACAGCCACGCCGACCTGGCCAATGCCTACGTCGCTGGCGCCTCCGGCTTACCGTTCGCGGTGCTGCGGGCCTACGCCGGTTCCGACCTGCCGAAGGTCAACCCGCTGATCAAGACCGTCACTTGCCCATTCACTGGCGAAGTGCTGGCCGCCGTGCCGTCGGTGCGTCCGGACATCACCGTGATTCACGCGCAGAAAGCCGACCGTAAAGGCAACGTGTTGCTGTGGGGCATTCTCGGTGTGCAGAAAGAAGCCGCACTGGCCGCCAAGCGCTGCATCGTCACCGTCGAGGAAATTGTCGACGACCTCAATGCCCCGATGAACTCCTGTGTGCTGCCGACCTGGGCGCTGAGCGCGGTCTGCCACGTACCGGGCGGCGCGCATCCTTCCTACGCGCACGGTTACAACGAGCGTGACAACCGCTTCTACCAGGCCTGGGATCCGATTGCCCGCGACCGTGAAACTTTCACCGCATGGATCAACGAATACATCCACGGTAGCGCTGACTTCAGCGAGTTCCAGGCCAAGCTGGCCGCTGCTTCGGAGGCCAAGTAATGACTTACACCACCAATGAAATGATGACCGTCGCCGCCGCACGCCGTTTGAAGAACGGCTCGGTGTGCTTCGTCGGCATCGGCCTGCCATCGAAAGCAGCCAACCTGGCACGTCTGACCTCGTCGCCGGACGTTGTCCTGATCTACGAATCGGGCCCGATCGGTGCCAAGCCGAGCGTACTGCCGCTGTCGATTGGTGACGGCGAACTGGCCGAAACCGCCGACACCGTGGTGCCGACCGGCGAGATTTTCCGTTACTGGCTGCAGGGTGGGCGCATTGACGTCGGCTTCCTCGGCGCCGCGCAAGTCGACCGCTTCGGCAACATCAACACCACCGTGGTCGGCGATTACCATTCGCCGAAAGTCCGTCTGCCGGGTGCCGGTGGCGCGCCGGAAATTGCCGGCTCGGCCAAGAGCGTGCTGATCATCCTCAAGCAGTCGGCGCGTTCCTTCGTCGATAAACTCGACTTCATCACCTCGGTCGGCCATGGCGAGGGCGGTGATTCGCGCAAACGTCTCGGTCTGCCGGGCGCCGGGCCGGTCGGCATTATTACCGACCTGTGCATCATGGAACCGGAAGTCGGTACCCATGAATTCGTGGTCACCGCACTGCACCCGGGCGTGACCCGCGAGCAAGTGGTCGCCGCCACCGGTTGGGCGATTCGCTTTGCCGACACTGTTGAGCAAACCGCCGAGCCGACTGAAGTCGAGCTGACCGCGTTGCGCGATCTGGAAGCTCGTACCGCTGCCGCCCACGGCCAAGCCCCCGGAGAAGCCTGATGCGTGACGTTTATATCTGCGACGCCATTCGCACCCCCATTGGCCGTTTCGGCGGCGGGCTGTCGACCGTTCGTGCCGATGACCTGGCCGCCGTGCCGATCAAGGCCCTGATGGAGCGCAACCCGTCGGTGGACTGGAACGCAGTGGACGAGGTGTTCCTCGGCTGCGCCAACCAGGCCGGCGAAGACAACCGTAACGTCGCACGCATGGCGTTGTTGCTGGCGGGCCTGCCGGAAACCATTCCGGGCGTGACCCTCAATCGCCTCTGCGCCTCGGGCATGGATGCCATCGGCACCGCGTTCCGCGCCATCGCCAGTGGCGAAATGGAGCTGGCGATTGCCGGCGGCGTCGAGTCGATGTCCCGCGCGCCGTTCGTAATGGGCAAGGCTGACGCGGCGTTCTCGCGCAACATGAAGCTGGAAGACACCACCATCGGCTGGCGTTTCATCAACCCGTTGATGAAAGCGCAATACGGTGTGGATGCGATGCCGCAGACCGCTGACAACGTGGCGGACGATTACGAAGTGTCCCGTGAGGATCAGGACGCTTTCGCACTGCGCAGCCAACAACGCGCCACTGCCGCGCAAGCCGCAGGATTTTTCGCCGAAGAAATCGTCGAAGTGCGCATTGCCCACAAGAAGGGTGAAACCGTGGTGACGCAGGACGAACACCCTCGCGCTGATACCACCCTGGAAACCCTGGCCAAACTCAAGCCGGTCAACGGCCCTGACAAAACCGTCACGGCTGGCAATGCGTCCGGTGTGAATGACGGCGCGGCGGCGTTGATTCTCGCCTCCGGTGAGGCGGTGAAGAAACATGGCCTGACCGCCCGCGCCAAAGTGCTGGGCATGTCCAGCGCCGGCGTTGCCCCTCGGGTAATGGGTATTGGCCCGGTGCCGGCGGTGCGCAAACTGACCGAGCGCCTCGGTCTGGCTGTCAGCGATTTCGACGTGATCGAACTCAACGAGGCCTTTGCCAGCCAAGGCCTGGCGGTGCTGCGTGAATTGGGAATTGCCGACGATGCAGCCCAGGTTAACCCGAACGGCGGCGCCATTGCGCTCGGCCATCCGCTGGGCATGAGCGGTGCGCGTCTGGTGCTGACCGCGTTGCATCAGCTGGAAAAAACCGGTGGCAAGAAAGGTCTGGCGACCATGTGTGTTGGCGTCGGTCAGGGTCTGGCCCTGGCGATCGAACGCGTCTGACACGCTGCGTCGACTAATAAGAACAGAGGAAAGCGAAATGACTGACAAGCCTGGTTACCGTCGTCCGCAGGAGGGCACCCAGCCCGAGTACCTGCACCCGACGTATCAATCCACCAACCTGCGCTCACCGTCCAAACCGTTGGTGTTTTTGCCTCATTCGTTGTCGGAAATCACCGGACCGACCATTGGCGCTGAACGCGTTAACGAGACGGACAACGACCTGACGGCTCAGCACAAAGGCGAGCCGTTGGGTGAGCGCATCATCATTCACGGCCGCGTGCTGGATGAAAACGGTCTACCGGTGCCGGGCATTCTGGTGGAAATCTGGCAGGCCAACGCCGCCGGTCGCTACAACCATGCTCGCGACCTGCACGACGCGCCGCTGGACCCGAACTTCACTGGCACCGGCCGCACCGTGACCGACGCCGATGGCTGGTATCAGTTCCAGACCATCAAGCCCGGCGCCTACCCGTGGGGTAACCACCACAACGCGTGGCGCCCGGCGCACATCCATTTCTCGCTGTTCGGGCCGAGCATCCTGACGCGCCTGGTGACGCAAATGTATTTCCCCGGCGACCCGCTGTTGGCGTATGACCCGATCTACAATTGCGTACCCGACACCCGCGCCAAGGAGCGTTTGATCGCCACGTTCGATCTGGAAAAAACCGTCCCTTCCTACGCCCTCGGTTATCGCTGGGACATCGTCTTGCGCGGCCGCGATGCCACGCCGATGGAGAAATAAGATGACGCTGAACGCGACCACGTCCCACACCGTCGGGCCGTATTACCACATCGGCCTGACCTGGCTGAACCGCGAAGACCTGACCGTCGCACAAACCCTGGGTGAGCGCGTGGCGATCACCGGGCAAGTCGTCGATGGCAATGGCGACTTCGTCAATGATGCGATGCTGGAAGTCTGGCAGGCCAACGCGGCCGGCAAGTACGACCACCCGGAGGATGATCAGGACAAGCCGCTGGACCCGAACTTTGAAGGCTTTGGCCGGGTGCCGGTAGATGCCGAAGGGCGCTTTCGTTTTACCACCATCAAGCCGGGCACGGTTGAAGGCCTGAAAGGCTCGACCCAGGCACCGCACCTGGTGGTGCTGGTGTTTGCTCGTGGATTGGTGAAGCACTTGCTGACGCGTATTTACTTTGATGGCGAGCCGGCGAACGTGTCGGACCCGTTGCTGGAGTGCGTGCCGGCCGAGCGCCGCAGTACCTTGCTGGCGAAGCAGGATGCGTCCGGTGTTTACCAGTGGAATGTGATCCTGCAAGGCACTGATGCCGAGACGGTGTTCTTCGACTATTAAGAACACCGCCAATCCCTGTGGGAGCGGGCTTGCTCGCGAAAGCGGTGTGTCAGGCAACATTTACATCGACTGACACGACGCCTTCGCGAGCAAGCCCGCTCCCACAGGGGATCTGCGTTGGTAATGCATCTGGGGAACGGGACTGTTGCGAAGTGTGTCTAGACTCTCACTGTCCCCATTGAGTGAAAAACAATGACAACGCCCACGGCTATTACAGATCACTACACCGGTGAAGAACGCAGCAAGCGGATCTTTGCCATTGTCGGTGCCTCGTCCGGCAACCTTGTGGAATGGTTCGACTTCTACGTCTATGCCTTTTGCGCGATTTTTTTGCGCCGGCCTTTTTTCCGTCTGACAACCCCACGGTGCAGTTGGTCAACACCGCTGGCGTATTCGCCGCCGGGTTCCTGATGCGCCCCATTGGCGGCTGGGTTTTCGGCCGGTTGGCGGACAAGCACGGGCGCAAGAGCTCGATGATGATTTCGATTCTGATGATGTGCTTCGGTTCGTTGCTCATCGCTTGCCTGCCGACCTACAAGGACATCGGCGTCTGGGCCCCGATCCTGCTGCTGTTCGCGCGTTTGATTCAAGGTTTGTCGGTGGGCGGCGAATACGGCACCACCGCCACGTACATGAGTGAAGTCGCCCTCAAGGGCCAGCGCGGGTTTTTCGCCTCGTTCCAATACGTGACGCTGATTGGTGGGCAGTTGCTGGCGGTGTCGCTGGTGGTGATCCTGCAACAGTTCCTCACCGAGGATGACCTGCGTGCCTACGGCTGGCGGATTCCATTCGTGGTCGGTGCGTGCGCGGCGCTGATTTCGCTGTACCTGCGGCGTTCGCTGAAAGAAACCTCCAGCAAGGAAATGCGCGAAAACAAGGACGCCGGTAGCATCAGCGCGCTGTTCCGTGACCACAAAGCCGCGTTCATTACCGTGCTCGGTTACACCGCCGGTGGTTCGCTGATTTTCTACACATTCACTACCTACATGCAGAAGTACCTGGTGAACACCGCCGGCATGCCGGCCAAGACCGCCAGTTACATCATGACCGGCGCACTGTTCCTCTATATGTGCATGCAGCCGTTCTTCGGCATGCTCGCCGACAAGATCGGCCGGCGTAACTCGATGCTCTGGTTCGGTGCCCTCGGGACCTTGTGCACCGTGCCGATTCTGTTGAGCCTGAAAAGTGTCAGCAGTCCGTTCATGGCTTTCGGGCTGATTACCCTGGCGCTGGCGATCGTGAGTTTCTACACCTCGATCAGCGGCCTGGTAAAAGCCGAGATGTTCCCGCCGGAAGTGCGCGCACTGGGCGTTGGCCTGGCGTACGCGGTGGCGAACGCGATCTTCGGTGGTTCGGCGGAATACGTGGCGCTGAGCCTCAAGGCTGTTGGCATGGAAAACTCCTTTTACTGGTACGTCACGGTGATGATGGCGGTGGCGTTCCTGTTCAGTCTGCGTCTGCCCCGGCAGGCGAAATATTTGCACCACGACCTTTGATCTTTACGCGCGGGCCTGACCGGCCCGCGCCTCCAGGGACTGTTTATGAACGAGCGACCGGGCAATCAATTGTTCGATGCCTACTTCACTGCCCGCGATATGCGTGACGTGTTTTGCGATCAAGGCCGGGTTCAGGCCATGCTCGATTTCGAAGCCGCGCTGGCCCGGGCCGAGGCGCGTGTCGGTCTGATTCCGCAAACCGCGGTCGCCCCGATTGAAGCGGCGTGTGCGGCCGGGCATTACGACTTCGCCGCCCTCGGCGAGGCGATTGCCACGGCGGGCAATTCCGCCATTCCATTGGTCAAGGCATTGGGCAAACAGATCGCAACCCGTGATGCGCAAGCCGAGCGCTATGTGCATTTGGGCGCGACCAGCCAGGACGTGATGGACACCGGCCTGGTGTTGCAACTGCGTCTGGCATTGGCATTGATCGAAAGCGATCTCGCGCAACTGGGCGATACCCTCGCCACTCAAGCCAAGCGATATATCGCCACTCCGCTGGCGGGACGCACCTGGTTGCAGCACGCAACGCCGGTCACCCTCGGCATGAAAATCGCCGGTTGGCTGGGCGCGGTCACCCGTAGCCGTCAGCGCTTGCAAGAGCTCAAGCCACGTCTGCTGGTGCTGCAATTCGGCGGTGCCTCTGGAACCCTGGCAGCCCTTGGCGCGCAAGCGATGCCGATTGCCGAAGCGCTGGCCGGCGAGTTGCAACTGACCTTGCCGGAACAACCCTGGCACACCCAGCGCGATCGTCTGGTGGAGTTCGGCTCCGTGCTGGGATTGATCGCCGGCAGCCTGGGCAAACTCGGCCGCGACATCAGTTTGCTGATGCAGACCGAAGCCGGCGAAGTGTTCGAGCCTTCGGCGCCGGGCAAGGGCGGTTCCTCGACCATGCCGCACAAGCGCAACCCGGTGGGCGCAGCGGTGCTGATCGGCGCGGCGACTCGCGTGCCCGGTTTGCTCTCGACGCTGTTCAGCGCAATGCCGCAGGAACACGAGCGCAGCCTCGGTTTGTGGCATGCCGAATGGGAAACCCTACCCGAGATTTGCTGCCTGGTGTCCGGCAGCCTGAAGCAAGCGCTGCTGGTCGCGCAGGGCCTGGAAGTGGATGCGCAGCGCATGGCGCGCAACCTCGATCTGACCCAGGGCCTGGTGCTGGCCGAAGCGGTGAGCATTGTCCTCGCCCAGCGGGTCGGCCGCGACACTGCGCATCATCTGCTGGAACAGTGCTGCAAGCGTGCGGTGGCTGAACAGCGTCATCTGCGTGCCGTCCTCGGTGACGAGCCGCAAGTGACTGCCGAGCTTTCTGGCGCTGAACTCGATCATTTGCTGGACCCTGCCCATTACCTCGGTCAGGCCCGTACCTGGGTCGAGCGAGCGGTGGCTGAACATATTGCGTTGACTGCCTGAAGGAGATTGCTGTGGCTTTTGTACAACTCGCCGAGGGCGAACTGCATTACCAATTGGATGGCCCGAAAGATGCGCCAGTGCTGGTGCTGTCCAACTCGCTGGGCACTGACCTGCACATGTGGGACGCGCAGATGGCGGCGTTCACCGAACAGTTCCGGGTGCTGCGTTTCGACACCCGTGGTCACGGTCAATCGCTGGTGACGCCGGGGCCGTACAGCATCGAGCAACTGGGCCAAGACGTTTTGGCACTGCTGGATTCGCTGCACATCGAGCGTGCGCATTTCTGTGGTTTGTCCATGGGCGGTTTGATCGGCCAGTGGCTGGGGATCAACGCCGGACAGCGTTTGCATAAGCTGGTGGTGTGCAATACCGCCGCGAAAATCGGCGATCCGTCGATCTGGAACCCGCGCATTGAAACGGTGCTGCGCGACGGTCCAGCGGCCATGGTTGCCCTGCGCGATGCCTCGATTGCGCGCTGGTTTACCCCGGACTTCGCGCAGGCCAACCCGGCCGCGGCCAAGCGGATTACCGACATGCTCGCGGCCACTTCGCCTGAAGGTTACGCGGCCAATTGCGCGGCAGTGCGCGATGCCGATTTCCGTGATCAGTTGCCTTTGATCAAGGTGCCGCTGCTGGTGATCGCCGGCACCGAAGACGCCGTGACACCGCCGTCCGGCGGGCACTTCATTCAAGAACATGTGCAGGGCGCCGAGTACGCCGAGTTCTACGCTGCGCACTTGTCCAACGTCCAGGCCGGCGCTGCGTTCAGCGAGCGCGTCTTGGCGTTTTTGTCAGCGGAATAAGGGGATTGTTGTGGACGAGAAACAACGTTACGACGAAGGCATGAAAGTCCGTCGCGCGGTGCTCGGCGACGCCCACGTCGACCGCAGCCTGAATGCCCTGACCGAGTTCAACTCGGAGTTTCAGGAGATGATCACCCGTCACGCCTGGGGTGACATCTGGACCCGTCCAGGCTTGCCACGCCACACCCGCAGCCTGATCACCATTTCCATGCTGATCGGCATGAACCGCAACGAAGAGCTGAAACTGCACCTGCGCGCCGCCGCCAACAATGGCGTGAGCCGTGGCGAGATCAAGGAAGTGATCATGCAGAGCGCGATCTATTGCGGCATCCCGGCGGCAAATGCGACGTTCCATCTGGCCGAGTCGGTTTGGGATGAGTTGGGAGTTGAATCCCGGGAGTGATCCCGGTGATTTGCGTTGATTGAACTAACGCCATCGCGGGCAAGCCCGCTCCCACAAAGTTTTATGTCATGCCCAAATCTTGGGACACACACAAAACCTGTGGGAGCGGGCTTGCCCGCGATGGCGTACTTGAGATTTACAGCAGGCTGATCGGGTAGCTGATGATCACCCGGTTCTCGTCGAACTCGTTGTTGCTGAAGTCGCGGCGAATGGTCGAGTTGCGCCATTTGACATTGAGGTCCTTGAGCGCGCCGCTTTGTACGGTGTAGCCCAGCTCTGATTCGCGCCCCCATTCCTTGCCGTCGGTGATCGTGCCGGTGTGCACGTTATCGCCGCTGATGTAGCGGTTCATCAAGGTCAGGCCCGGTACGCCGAGTGCGACGAAGTTGTAGTCGTGGCGTACTTGCCAGGATTTCTCCTGGGCATTGTCGTAGCTGGAGTTGTAGCTGTCGTTGGCCAGGGTCCCGCCGCTGGTGCCGTTGACGCGCATCCAGGCGTTGTCGCCGGTGAGTTTTTGCAGGCCGACGTAGAAGGTGTTGCCGCCGTATTTGGCCGAGAACAGACCGTACATGGTTTTGTTGTCCAGCTCGCCGGCGCGGGCACTGCCGTCATCCTTGCCGTAGAAATAACCAAGGTTGGCACCCAGGGTCCAGTCGCCAATCGGTTGGTTGTGCGTCAGGTTGATGAATTGCTGGCTGTAAATGTCCTTGAGTTCGGCATTCCACAGGCCTACCTGGGTGCGCTTGTCGTTGAACACGTACTCGCCGCCCTGAAAGTTGAAACGGTCAGAGGTGAACGCGGCTTTGCCGGTCATCGACATGTCGTCCATGCTGCTGTCGTCCCGTGGGCTGTTCTGGCGGAACTGGCCGCCGTAGAGCGTCAGGCCATTGATTTCCTTCGACGTGATCTGCCCGCCACGGAAGGTTTGCGGCAGCGAACGACCGTCGTCCGAACGCAGGATCGGCAGCACTGGCATCCATTCGCCAACCTTCACTTCGGTCTGCGACAGCTTGGCTTTGAACGCGACGTTGGTGCGCCCGAAATTGTCCGCCGGGCGTCCGTCGTGATCCAGCGGCAGCAACTGCGTACCGCCAGTGCCTTTCCCGCCATCGAGTTTCACCGAGTAGAGCCCCAGCACATCCATGCCGAAACCGACGGTGCCCTGAGTGAAACCGGACTTGGCGTCGAGGATGAAGCTTTGTGTCCACTCTTCAGCCTTGCCCTGAGCCTTGGTCGGGTTGGTGAAGTTGCGGTTGATGTAGAAGTTGCGCAGGTTCAGGTTGACCTTGGCACCTTCGACAAAACCCGATTCCTCGGCCTGGGCGGGCAAGACCGCTGAGGCCACGGCGATGGCGATCAGGCCGGGAAACAAATACTGCGCGGTGGAAGGCTTCATGAGCTCGGGTCTCTCTAATTCTTGGGGATGAAACGGGGCGATGCCGCGACTTTTGAAGGTGCAGACAAATGATCGAAATATGAGGGTGAAACCTGAAGATCAGCCGGACAGGGCAGGGCGTGGGGGCATGACATCGAACCTGTTGTTATTGGTTTTGTGGGGCGAATGGTGCGGTGAATGTACTGAATGGTTCAATCGGCGAAAGCGGGTTTTGGGCGATTATCGAACGTAACATTAGCCTGGTTTTTTGGGTGGCTGTACTGGCCACATCGCGGGCAAGCCCGCTCCCACAGTGGGCCGTTTGCGTTTATGCAATTTGTGGCGAGCTTAAAACCTGTGGGAGCGGGCTTGCCCGCGATGAGGGCAGTGATCACGCCACACATTTTCCTGTAGCCAACAAAAAGCCCACCAATCGGTGGGCTTCTTGTGTTCACAGCGCTATCAGAACAACTTCATCTTCGGCGCTTCTTCTTTCAGCGGTTCGAGCTTGGCAGTCTGCGAATTCCAGCCACCACCCAACGCCTTGTACAGATTGACCGCGCTGACCAACTGCGCCAGACGGTCGGTGATCAGCACTTGTTGGGCGCTGAACAACTGACGCTGGGCATCGAGGAAGGTCAGGTTGCTGTCGACACCAATGAGGTAGCGACGTTGAGCCAGGCGGTAGTAGTCCTGGTTGGCGGTGACGAAGTCACGCTGGGCCTGCAACTGATCGGTGTAGGTCTGGCGGGCGGCCAAGCCGTCGGCGACTTCCTGGAAGGCCGTTTGAATGGACTTCTCGTAGTTCGCCACGCCGATGTCTTTCTGGATTTTCGAGTAATCCAGGCTGGCGCGCAGGCTGCCGGCGTTGAAGATCGGCAGGTTGATTTGCGGTTGGAACAACCAGGTGCCGGAACCGCCCTTGAACAGACCGGACAAGTCCGGGCTGAGCGTGCCAGCGTTGGCTGTCAGGCTGATGCTCGGGAAGAATGCAGCCCGTGCCGCGCCGATGTTGGCGTTGGCGGCCTTGAGGTTGTATTCGGCCTGGAGGATGTCCGGACGACGTTGCAGCAAGTCCGATGGCAGACCGGCCGGCACGTCGCTCAGCAAATCGTCAGACAGCGGCTTGGCTGCTTGCAGATTGGCCGGGATGCCAGTGCCGAGCAGCAGCACCAGGCTGTTTTCATCCTGCGCGACCTGACGGGTGTACTTCGCCAGTTGTGCCCGGGCGTTCTCTACCGAGGTCCGCGACTGAGCGAGGTCCAGCGCCGACGCTACACCGACTTCGGCGCTGCGCGCGGTGAGCTTGTAGCTCTCCTCGAACGCACCGAGGGTGTCCTGGGTGACTTTCAGCAGTTCCTTGTCGGCTTGCCAGGTCAGGTAGGCATTGGCCACGCTGGCCACCAGGCTGATCTGCGTGCTGCGACGACCTTCTTCAGTGGCGAAGTACTTCTGCAGCGCTTCTTCGCTCAGGCTGCGAACCCGACCAAACATATCGAGTTCATAGGCGCTGATGCCGACGGTGGCCGAGTACGAACTGACAATGCCTGACTGACCGGTCTGCGAAGAGTTTTCCGGAACGCGCTGGCGGTTGCCGCTGCCATTGGCCGATACGGCCGGGAACAGATCCGCACGCTGGATGCGGTATTGGGCCGCAAAGGCGTCGATGTTCAGGGCCGCGACACGCAGGTCCCGGTTGTTTTCCAAGGAAACCTGGATCAGCTGTTGCAGTGCCGGGTCATGGAAAAACTGCTTCCAGCCTTGCTCCGCAGCAGCCTGGCTCGGCGCCTGGGCCGGCGAGTACGCCGGACCTTGCGGGTATTGGCCCGCCACCGGTGCCTCAGGCTGCTGATAATCGGGTATCAGCGAGCAACCACCGAGCACGAACGCGGCGACGGCTAGGGAGAGTAGCGACTTGCTCATTGGCCAGCCTCTTTAGGAGTTTCAGTGGCGTCATCCTGGTCGACTATTTTGCGCTGACCGATGGACGACACAGTGACGAAGAACAGTGGGACCCAGAAGATCGCCAGAACGGTGGCGGTGATCATACCGCCAATCACGCCGGTGCCGATGGCATGCTGGCTACCGGAACCCGCACCCGTGGATATCGCCAGGGGTACCACACCGAGAACGAACGCGAGCGAGGTCATGATGATCGGTCGCAGACGCATGCGGCTGGCTTCGATCGCGGCATCGCGCAGGCTACGCCCTTGCTCATGCAGCTCCTTAGCAAATTCGACAATCAGAATGGCGTTTTTCGCCGCCAGACCGATAGTCGTCAACAGGCCCACCTGGAAGTACACGTCGTTGGACAGACCACGCAGGCTGGTCGCCATCAACGCACCGATGATCCCCAAAGGCACCACCAGCATCACCGCGATCGGGATCGACCAGCTTTCATACAGCGCTGCCAGGCACAGGAACACCATCAGCAACGACAGGGCGTACAACGCGGGCGCTTGCGAACCGGATAACCGTTCCTCGTACGACAGGCCGGTCCAGGAAATACCGACACCCGCCGGCAGTTTGGCGGCAATGGCCTCGACTTCGGCCATGGCTTCACCGGTGGAGTAGCCCGGCGCCGGGGAACCGAGGATTTCCATCGCTTCGACGCCGTTGTAACGGGCCAGCTTCGGCGAGCCGTAAATCCATTCACCCTTGGCAAACGCCGAGAACGGAACCATGGTGCCGGCGCTGTTGCGCACATACCATTTCTTCAGGTCTTCAGGGCTCATACGCGAGCCGGGCTGACCTTGCACGTAAACCTTCTTCACTCGACCACGATCGATGAAGTCGTTGACGTAGCTACTGCCCAGAGCAATCGACAGGGTGTTGTTGATGTCCGCGATGGTAATGCCCAGGGCACTGGCCTTCTCGTCATCGATTTCCAGTTGGTATTGCGGTTCATCGTTCAGGCCGTTCGGACGCACCTGAGTCAGAATCTTGCTTTGCGCTGCCATGCCGAGGAACTGGTTGCGCGCTTGCATCAGTTTTTCGTGACCGATACCGGCACGGTCTTGAAGGAACACGTCGAAACCGGTGGCGTTACCCAGTTCCAGTACCGCCGGTGGCGCGAAGGCAAACACCATGGCATCACGGAAGGTGAAGAAGTGCTGCTGGGCACGGGCCGCCACCTTGAACACGTTGTTGTCGGCGTTACGCTCGTCCCATGGACGGAGCATGATGAACGCCATACCCGAGCTCTGGCCACGACCGGCGAAGTTGAAGCCGGTGACGGTAAACACCGAGTTCACCGCATCGCCTTCACCGCCATCCTTACCCGGACGCAACAGGAATTCACGCATCTCGTCCACGACCACCTGGGTGCGCTGGGAGGTCGAACCGGCCGGCGTCTGCACCTGGGCGAACAGTACACCCTGGTCTTCTTCAGGCAGGAACGCCGTCGGGATACGGGTGAACAGCCAGATCATGCCGACAATGATGATGAGATAGGCCAGCAGGTACGGCGCCTTCTGGGTGAGCATATTGCCCACGCCGCGCTCGTAGCTTTTGACGCCACGGTCGAAGTTGCGGTTGAACCAGCCAAAGAAGCCGCGTTTTGGCATGCCGTGCTCACCCTTGGGAATAGGCTTGAGCATGGTGGCGCAAAGCGCCGGGGTGAAAATCAGAGCAACCAGAACCGAGAGCGCCATGGCCGAAACGATGGTGATCGAAAATTGCTTGTAGATCACACCGGTGGAGCCGCTGAAGAATGCCATCGGCAGCAGAACCGCCGACAGCACCAGGGCGATACCCACCAATGCACCCTGGATCTGCCCCATCGATTTCTTGGTGGCTTCCTTGGGCGACAGGCCTTCTTCACTCATCACCCGCTCGACGTTTTCCACCACAACGATGGCGTCGTCCACCAGCAAGCCGATGGCCAGGACCATACCGAACATGGTCAGGGTGTTGATGCTGAAACCGGCTGCCGCCAGGATGCCGAACGTACCCAGCAATACCACCGGCACGGTCATCGTGGTGATGATGGTGGCGCGGAAGTTTTGCAGGAACAGGAACATCACCAGGAACACCAGTGCGACCGCTTCGACCAGGGTGTGAACCACGCCCTTGATCGACTCGGTCACCACCGGAGTAGTGTCGTACGGGAACACCACTTCCATCCCTTGCGGGAAGAACGGCTTGAGGCTGTCGATGGTGGTGCGCAAGGCCTTGGCAGTATCGAGGGCGTTGGCGCCAGTGGCCAGCTTCACTGCCAGGCCGGACGCCGGAGCACCGTTGAACTGGGCGTTGATGCTGTAGTTTTCACCACCCAAACCGACATCGGCGACATCTTTCAAGCGAACCTGAGAGCCGTCCTTGTTGACCTTGAGCAGGATCTTGTCGAATTGCTCGGCGGTCTGCAGACGGGTCTTGCCGATAATCGTCGCGTTCAGCTGTGTGCCGGGCAGGGCAGGCAAGCCGCCGAGCTGGCCGGACGACACCTGGACGTTCTGCGCGGCGATGGCGGTTTTGACATCGATCGGGGTCAGGTTGAAGTTGTTCAACTTGGCCGGGTCGAGCCAGATACGCATGGCGTACTGGGAGCCGAATACCTGGAAGTCACCGACACCGGCGGTCCGCGAGATTGGGTCCTGCATGTTCGACACGATGTAGTTGGACAGGTCGTCCTTGGTCATGCTGCCGTCACGCGAGACCACACCGATTACCAGCAGGAAGTTTTTCACCGCCTTGGTCACGCGGATACCTTGCTGCTGTACTTCTTGCGGCAGCAGCGGGGTGGCCAGGTTCAGCTTGTTCTGGACCTGAACCTGCGCGGTATCGGAGTTGGTACCTTGCTCGAAGGTCGCGGTGATGGTCATGGTGCCGTCGGAGTTACTTTCCGAGGACACATATCGCAGGTGGTCGATACCGTTGAGCTGTTGCTCGATCACCTGCACCACGGTGTCCTGTACGGTTTGTGCCGAAGCACCCGGATAGGCAACGGAAATGGCGATGGCCGGAGGCGCAATGCTCGGGTATTGGTTGATCGGTAACTTGAGGATCGATAGAGCCCCGACCAGCATGATCACCAGGGCAATTACCCAGGCGAAAATCGGACGGTCGATAAAAAATTTCGACATGGGTTACTCCCCTTTGCCGCTGGACGCCTTATCAGCTGTCTGTGCGGGGGCCGGGTTCTTTGTGCCAACGTTAGTCGCTTCACTGGCTTTGACTTCGATGCCAGGTTTGACGAATTGCAGCCCTTCGGTGATCAGGCGATCGCCTGCCTTCAAGCCATCTTCGATCAACCATTGGTTGCCGACGGTGCGGTTGGCCTTGAGCTGACGCAGCTCGACTTTGTTGTCAGGACCAACGACCAGAGCGGTCGGGGTGCCTTTGAGGTCGCGCGTCACGCCTTGTTGCGGGGCCAGGATTGCTGCGGCGTTCACGCCGGCCAACAATTGCGCGTGCACGAACATGCCCGGCAGCAGGGTGTGATCAGGGTTGGGGAACACGGCGCGCAGGGTGACGGAACCTGTTGTCTGGTCAACCGAGACTTCGGAGAACTCGAGCTTGCCGTCCAGCTTGTACTCGCTGCCGTCTTCGAGGGTCAGCTTGACCTTCGCCGCGTTGTCGCCCGACTTTTGCAGGCGACCGCTTTCCAGTTCGCGGCGCAGTTGCAGCAACTCCACCGAAGACTGCGTCACGTCGACGTAGATCGGATCGAGTTGCTGGATCACCGCCATCGGGTCGGCCTGGCCGCTGGTGACCAGCGCGCCCTCGGTCACATTTGAGCGACCGATACGACCGGTGAGCGGTGCGTAAACCTTGGTGTAGCGCACGTTGATCTGGGCCGTTTGCAGGGCCGCTTCCGATTGCATCCGGTTAGACACGGCGGTGTCGTATTCCTGGCGGCTCACGGCTTGTTCGTTGACCAGTTGCTTGTAGCGGTCCGCGATCGACTTGGTCTGTTGCAGGTTGGCTTCTGCGCTTTTCAGCGTGGCGTCATAGACCGACGAATCGATTTGGTACAGCTGCTGGCCAATCTTGACGTCGCCGCCTTCCTTGAACATGCGCTTGAGAATGATGCCGTTCACCTGAGGGCGAACTTCGGCGATGCGGTACGCGCTGGTACGGCCCGGAAGATCGGACGTCAGGGTGAAGGCTTGAGGTTGCAGGGTAACGACGCCGACCTGAGGAGGCGGTGCGGCTGGTGGCGCTTCTTCCTTTTTGCATCCGCTGAGCAGCGATGCCAAGGCGACGGCAGTGACCAGAGCGGTAACAGCTGGCTTGAATTGCATGAAAATCCTCGGGTCAGGCGCGCAACATGCGCACTAGAAAGGTGGAAGGTTAAAAATAGGGTGCTGAGTGGATAAGTAGCTTGCTAAGGAATATACTTACGTTCATGGTTGTTTGTAAACACCTTGGCTGCGTACCCGATTCATTACAAAAGCCGTTCAAAGCTTCGAATTGTAAGACGGGGACTGCGCCCAAGAGCGCTCGCTCCACTTTTATTCAGCTGATGTTCAGACATCGCTGAAGCATCCTGATTGAGGTTTTACTGCCATGGTCCGTCGTACCAAAGAGGAAGCTCAAGAAACCCGCAGCCAGATACTTGAAGCGGCAGAGAAAGCCTTTTATGAAAGGGGCGTGGCGCGCACGACGCTGGCGGACATCGCTACCCTGGCCGGCGTGACTCGCGGTGCTATCTACTGGCATTTCAGCAACAAGGCCGATCTGGTGCAGGCCATGTTGGATACCTTGCATGAGCCACTGGATGAATTGGCCAGGGCCAGTGAAAGCGAAGAGGAACTCGATCCGCTGGGCTGCATGCGCAAGCTGCTGATTCATTTGTTTCATCAAATTGCACTGGACCCGAAAACCCGACGCATTAATGAGATTTTGTTTCATAAGTGCGAATTCACCGATGAAATGTGTGACCTGCGTCAGCAGCGTCGAACGGCCAGCCTTGATTGCAATGTGCGCATCAGCCTGGCCCTGAGTAATGCCGTGAATCGGGGGCAAATGCCCGAAGACCTTGACACGGCGCGCGCTGCCATCAGCCTGCACGCTTACATCGATGGCATCCTGTACCAGTGGTTGCTGGCGCCCGACAGTTTTCAATTGCACACCGAAGCCGAACGCTGGGTCGAGGCCGGGCTGGACATGCTGCGCTTGAGCCCAAGCCTGCGCAAATGAAACAAAAGTCAGTCATTGGCTTCGTTTGTATCAACGATCAAGGCGGGCGCTGAATCCTTCGCCGGCTCGATTTATGGCCAGGGGTGCTTTTATATACGGACGCTCGCCAGGTTGACAGGTAGCGAGCTACGTATTTTGTAGGGAAATTGTGTCTTGGGTGTGAATGAGCGTGAGCACTCCACTCCGAAAACCCAAAAGCCCCGGCTCTCACGAGTCGGGGCTTTTGCATTTCAATGGCTAACGTTTACAGCGTCGGATAGTCGATGTAGCCAACCGC
Organism: Pseudomonas sp. S2_F03; assembly: GCF_054668335.1. Taxonomy (NCBI): domain Bacteria; kingdom Pseudomonadati; phylum Pseudomonadota; class Gammaproteobacteria; order Pseudomonadales; family Pseudomonadaceae; genus Pseudomonas; species Pseudomonas sp. S2_F03. The sequence goes on from NZ_CP162759.1 coordinate 4,403,746, forward strand.
GCCTTTGCCGTAGAACAACTCCGGACGCGCTTCGTTCAGCGGCGCGTCGGCCTTCAAGCGGGCAGGCAAGTCAGGGTTGGCAATGAACGGCACACCGAAGGCGACCGCATCGGCCTTGCCGCTGGCCAGCCACGCGTTGGCGCTGTCCTTGGTGAAGCGTTCGTTGATGATGTACGGGCCGCCGAACGCTTCTTTCAATTGTGGACCAAGGCTGTCGCCGGCTTCTTTTTCGCGCGAGCAGATGAACGCGATACCGCGCTTGCCCAGTTCGCGGGCGACGTAGGTGAAGGTTTCTGCCAGGTTGTCGTCGCCCATGTCATGGGAATCGGCGCGCGGTGCCAGGTGCACACCGACACGGCCGGCGCCCCAGACTTCGATGGCCGCGTCGGTCACTTCCAGCAGCAGGCGCGCACGGTTTTCCAGGGAGCCGCCGTAATTGTCAGTGCGCTGGTTGGTGCTGCTTTGCAGGAACTGGTCGAGCAGGTAACCGTTGGCACCGTGGATCTCAACACCGTCAAAACCAGCGGCTTTGGCGTTCTCGGCGCCGGTGCGGTAAGCGTCGACGATGTCGGCGATTTCTGCGGTTTCCAGGGCACGCGGCGTCGGGTAGTCAGCCAATGGGCGAACCAGGCTGACGTGGCCTTTAGGCTGGATGGCGCTCGGTGCGACCGGTGCTTCGCCGTTCAGGTACGAGGAGTGCGAAACCCGGCCGACGTGCCACAGTTGCAGGAAAATCTTGCCGCCCGCGCCGTGGATTGCCTTGGTCACGTTGGCCCAGCCACGTACCTGGTCGTTGGACCAGATGCCCGGGGTGTCCGGGTAGCCGACGCCCATTGGCGTGACCGAGGTGGCTTCGCTGAGGATCAGGCCCGCGGAGGCGCGCTGGACGTAGTATTCGGCCATCAGCGCGTTCGGCACGCGGCCTTCGTCGGCGCGGCAGCGGGTCAGCGGTGCCATGATGATGCGGTTGGCCAACTCAACGTCGCCCAGTTTGATCGGATCGAAAATAGTCGTCATGAAGTAGCTCTCTTATGGAGATCAGTTGGTAGCAGGTGCCAGTTCGGGATTGCCGCTCTGACGGAAAGTAATCAGGGTCACCAGCAGGGCGAGTACCGCCAGTGCCGCTGCGGCGAGTGGCACGCTGGTCAGGCCGAAGCCGTGGGCGATGACGCTGCCGCCGACCCAGGCACCGAGTGCGTTGCCGATATTGAAAGCGCCGATGTTCAGGGTCGACACCAGGTTGGGCGCCGCTTTGCCGAAGGTCACCACGTTCACTTGCAGGGCGGGTACGGCGGCAAAACACGCCGTGGCCCAGAGGAACAGGGTGATTTCGGTCGGGATCAGCGCAACGCTGGTCCACGTCAGTACGGTGGAGACCACGGCCATGGTGATGAACACGCCGATCAGCGTCGCGGCCATGCCTTTGTCAGCCAGTTTGCCGCCGATGATATTGCCGACGGTCAGGCCCAGGCCGATGAGCATCAACGACCAGGTCACGCCACGGGGCGAGACGCCGGTGACTTCGCCCAGCAGCGGTGCGACATAGGTGAACAGGGTGAAGACCGAGGCGGCGAACAGCGCCGTCATGCTCAGGGACAACCAGATCCCGGCGCCCTTGAGGGCTGCGAGCTCGGTGCGCATGTCGAGTTTTTCTTCGTCGCGCTTGGCCGGCAGGAAGCGGATCAGGCCGATCAGGGCAATGACACCGATCACGGTCACAGCCCAGAAAGTCGAACGCCAGCCGGCTTGCTGACCCAGCGCAGTACCCAGCGGCACACCGAGCACGTTTGCCAGGGTCAGACCGGTGAACATCAACGCCACGGCCGACGCACGTTTGTTGGCCGGCACCAGGCCTGCTGCTACCACCGAACCGATACCGAAAAAGGCACCGTGGCAGAGCGCGGTGACGACTCGCGCAAACATCAACACGTTGTAGTCACTGGCCAGGGCGCAGAGCAAGTTGCCGATGATGAAAATGCCCATCAACGCGATCAGCGCAGCCTTGCGCGGCAGCCTGGCGGTGGCCAGTGCCATGAACGGCGCACCAATGGCCACGCCCAAGGCGTAACCGGTCACCAACCAGCCGGCGCCGGGGATCGACACGCCGAGATCCGCCGCCACGTCGGGCAGCAGGCCCATGATGACGAATTCGGTGGTGCCGATGGCGAAGGCGCTCAAGGCCAGGATGAGGAGCGAGAGGGGCATTGTTGAATTCCTTTTGGGCTGGCTGACGTTAAGGGTCAGAGCTCTTTACTGAAGGTTTTGAGGAACTCCTGAATGGTTTCCTCATTACGTTTGAAAAAATGCCACTGGCCGACTTTGCGGCTGCTGATCAGGCCGGCGCGTTGCAGGGTGGCCAGGTGCGCAGACACCGTGGACTGCGACAGGCCGCAACGTTGATCGATCTGCCCGGCGCAAACGCCGTGCTCGTTGCTGTGGGACTGGTCAGGGAATTCGACGGTCGGGTCTTTGAGCCAGTGCAGGATTTCTCGCCGTACCGGGTGTGCCAGGGCTTTTATTATTTCGTCGAGGTCAAGGTTCATGGTCGGGGGCTCGTGATGTGTAAAACGCTATATCGCGATGAAGCGAACTTTAAATCGGTATTTCGCGATATACCAATACGCATTCGATCTGATGACCGTGTAAATCGGTATATCGGGTTATAACGATACGCTGGGTGTAAAGAAACAAAGGCGCAGTGCTAAGCTGCGCCCATGAACTATCTCGCACATCTTCACCTTGGTGGCCAGCGTCCCGGCCAATTGCTCGGCAGTCTGTATGGCGATTTCGTCAAAGGACGGTTGCAGGGGCAGTTTGAACCCGATGTCGAAGCAGCCATCCAGCTGCATCGCAGCATTGACGTGTTTACGGATCGCCATCCGCTGGTGGATGCCTCGTTGTCGCGGTTCTCCACGACGCGCCGGCGTTACGCCGGGATCGTGCTCGATGTGTTTTTCGACCATTGCCTGGCACGGGACTGGACGCTATACGCCGATCGGCCGCTGGAACTGTTCACGTCAGATGTGTACCGGATACTGACCGCCGAGCCGCAATTGCCGGAACGCCTGGCCAGGATCGCACCGCACATGGTGGCCAATGACTGGTTGGGTTCTTACCGGGAATTCGAGGTGCTGGAGCAGGTGCTGCGGGGGATTTCTCAGCGGTTGACCCGACCTGAGGAACTGGCGGGGGCGATGCAGGAATTGCGACGGTTGTATGAACCGTTGAGCGAGGACTTCAGGTTGTTCTACCCACAACTCCAGGATTTCGCCCAAAACCGCTGACACAAATTTTGTAGGAGCAGAGCTTGCTCGCGATGAACGATAACGCGGTCATCAGTCAAACCGCGGTGCCCCAATCGCGAGCAAGCTTTGCTCCTACAGAAAAGCGGTTAGGCGGCGATCAGTTCGCCAGCACGACGCGGTTCGGCAGGTTTCGCCACTTCACCAAACAACGCCTTCTGCACCGCCTGCTGCGCTTCGAACGCCAGCGCCGCGCGCTCGCGACCTTCGCAAGCAATCGGCTTGAGCAGGTGAATCTCCACATCCCCCCGGTCGTTGGCGAACAAACGCATCAAGTGCGAGAGCAAATCATCATCGCCAATGAACGGTGCCAGCGTGTCGAGTTGACCGTCACGCAGGTAACGGATCGCCACCGGTTGCAGTTGCACCTCGGAATCAATCGCCGCTGACAGCAAGCGACCATGGAAGGTGCGCAGCGAACGGCCATCGGTGGTGGTGCCTTCCGGGAACATCAACAGCGGATGCGCTTGTTCCAGGTGGCGGGTCATTTGTTTGCGGATCAACTGGCTGTCACCCGAGCCACGACGGATAAACAGACTGCCGGCCTTGGCTGCCAACCAACCGGCGACCGGCCAGGTGCGCACTTCGGCCTTGGACAGAAACGACAGCGGCGTAAGCATGCCCAGCAGCGGGATGTCGGTCCAGGACACGTGATTGCTGACCCAGAGCATCGGTTGCTTGGGCAGTTCACCATGAACGGTGACCTGGAAGGGCAGGGCATTGCTCAACCGCGCCATGAAAAATCGCGACCAGCGCTGGCGGCGGACCATCGAATGGGCGATGCCCATACGCTCGAAAGCCCCAAATATACTGGCCATGCTCAAACCCAGTGCGACCACGACAAGCACTCGCGCAATCCGCGCGTACACCCGCAAACGGATCATCACATGGCCGCCTTGAAGTGCTTGGCGTAACGCGGGCAGAGTTCGTCGCGCTTGAGCAGGATGAAGACATCGGCCACCTGGAAGTCTTCATCCCAGCACGGCTCGCCGCAGATTTTTGCGCCCAGGCGCATGTAGGCCTTTAGGAGCGGGGGCATTTCGGCGATGACGTTGGAAGGAATATCCAGGGTCGGCAGTGGCTTTTTCGGTTCGGCGCGCAGGTGTTCGGTGCACAGGTAGCGTTCGCGCAAACGCTGCATGATCGCGTGGGCCTGGATGCCGCCGTCCTGCATTGGAATGCTCGCGCAGCCCATCAAATAGCTGTAGCCGCCCTGATTCAACACCTCGGCCAGTTCGCCCCACAGCACCGCGATGGTGCCGCCGTTGCGGTACGCCGGGTCGACACAGGTGCGGCCGATTTCCAGAATCGGGCCTTTGAGGTGAACCAGGCCATGCAGGCTGAATTCTTCTTCGCTGTAGAACTTGCCCAGGCTGCTGGCCGCCGTGTGATCGAGTAAACGTGTGGTCGCCACCAGACGTCCGGTGTTCAAGTCACGCACGCCAATGTGGGCGCAGTGAACATCATAGTCATCCATGTCCAGACCCAACTCTGCGCCCTTCAGCTTGGCGTTGAACTCGCCGCTGAACACGTTGAAGCGTAAGGCCTGGGCTTCCTGCAAGGCTTGGCTGCCGATCAGGCGTTCGGCTTGCAGGCGGCGGTCGTTGCCGGTGTCGCGGATGCGGGCGATCTGAGTCATGGCGATTCTCCGTGCGGGCTGCTCACCCGTCTTGGGTTACAGCGGATCGACTTTCTTTATGCAGCCGTTTTGTGCAAGGTCAGGCTATGTAGCCCCGGTGTCATCGCCATTAAGCTTTGGTGATGCTTATATGACAGCCCACGAGGAGCCTCTTATGCCCTGGCAAAACCTGTTGAACCGCCACGACCGCCTGCCCGCCAACCCGGATCTGGCGGAAGGTTTCGTGACCTTGTTGCACCAGTTGGGCACGGTGACGCCGTTTGAGTTGGCCGTCGCTGGCGGGCGTTTGATGGCGACGCCGGGGTTGGCATTTCTGGTGGGGTATCAGGCGGCGTTGCGCATGCTCTGGCCGAGCGCACCGTTGAGCCTCGGCGCGTTGTGTGCAACCGAACAGCGCAGCCTGCGACCGGCAGACATGCAAACCCGCCTTACCGACCTGCGCCTGAGCGGGCGCAAGGATTTCGTCACGGCCGGTGATGCCGCGGAATGGCTGCTGATCGCTGCACGCAGCGAAGAAACCGGTGAATCGCCGCGCCTGAGCCTGGCGGTGGTCTATCCCGGCGAACCGGGCGTACGTCTGGAAAAACTCCCGGCGATCCCATTGATGCCGGACATCAGCCATGGCCGATTGTTTCTCGACAACACCCTGTGCGAGTTGCTGGCGGGGGATGGCTGGGATGCGTACGTCAAACCGTTCCGCACCCTTGAAGACGTTTATGTGCTGAGTGCGATGACGTCGTGGCTGTATGGCATCGGCCAGGACTGCGACTGGCCGCAAGCCTTGCAGTTGCGGTTACTGGCGTTGCTGGCCGGGTGCGCGGAAGCCAGCCGTCAGGCACCGAACAATGCCGCCGGGCATGTATTGCTGGGCGGGTTGTTTGCACAATTCGACGGGCTCAAGGCCGAGATTGATCAGGCAATGGCCGATGGTCCGGCGCATTGGGCGCAGATGTGGCAGCGCGATCGGGCGGTGATGGATCTGGCTGCGGGCGCGCGGGGGAAGCGGTTGGCCAAGGCACTTGCTGGATCTTCACTGGATTGACCTGCCCCTTCGCGAGCAAGCCCGCTCCCACATTTCAATCGCGTTACTCCAGAAAGAATGCGATTAATGTGGGAGCGGGCTTGCTCGCGAAGGCAGCCTCCAGAGCAACACAAACCCCAAAACTGTCATCAACCTCAACTACGCTCTGCCAGTTAATCCCGCCGAGCCCCCGCCATGTTCAAAGGCTTGTCCCTGACTTTCATGCTGTTGCTCAGCCTCCCGGCCCACGCCGAAAACTGGCCCGGCGAGCAATGGTCGAACCGCCCGACGGTTACCGGGCCGGCGCTTCAAGCCCTGGAAACCTACGCCTTTCCACCCCGCGACGACAGCACCCGAAAAGGCATTCGCACCGATGCGTTGCTGGTGATCCGCGACGGCCAATTGATCTACGAACGCTACGCCGGCCCGGCCCGCGCCGACACGCCACACTTGACCTGGTCGATCAGCAAAAGCCTCATGGCCACGGTGCTGGGCGTGGCCTATGGCGAAGGCCTGTTCAAACTCCAGGACCCGGTGCAGACGTTTTATCCGCCGATGAAACAACACCCCGGCGTGACCATGGCCGACCTGCTGCACTGGGCCTCGGGACTGGACTGGCAGGAAGACTACGAATACGCCCCGTTGAAATCCTCGGTGGTGGCCATGCTCTACACCCGTGGCCATCAGGACATGGCTGCGTTCACTGCCGATCACCCTGAATACGCCACACCCGGTCAGGCCTTTCGCTATTCCAGTGGTGACAGCAACCTGCTCTCCGCCGCGCTGAAAAACATCGTCGGCCCTGCCCGTTATCCGGACTATCCGTGGACCGCACTGTTCGAGCCGCTTGGCATTCGCCATGCCGTTTGGGAGACCGATGCCACGGGCGCCTTCGTCGCTTCGTCTTACGCTTACCTCACGGCTCGCGATCTGGCGCGGGTCGGTTTGTTGATGGCGCGCGACGGGCGCTGGCAGGGGCGCCAATTACTGCCCCGGGATTGGGTCGCCTTCAATCGCGAACCGTTCGCCCACTATCAAGCCCATCAGGATGACAGCGTGCCCGGTGGTCAGTGGTGGCTCAATCGTGCGGTGGCGGGCGCGCCACAACCCTGGCCTGATGCTCCCGCCGATACTTTCGCCGCGCTGGGACATTGGGGCCAGGCAATGTACGTGATCCCCAGCGAAAACCTGGTGATCGTGCGCTATGGCGATGATCGCGACGGCAGCTATCGGCACAACGATTTGCTCAAACTCGCACTCAAGGCGTTTGCCCAACAGGTGCAGCCATGAGCCGCCAATGTGTTGTTCGCCGCCGACCGTTGAGCACGTTGCTGGTGATCCTGCTGATCGCCTTGCTCGGCTGGGGCTGGCAGGAGCGGGTGGCGCTGTGGGCATTCCCCGACATCATCAGCGCCTACACCGCCAAGGAATATTGCTCGTGCCGGTATGTAATGAACAACGAGACCGAGTATTGCCGCAGCTATGTAAAGCAGTGGCTGCCCACCAGCAGCTTCATCGATGACTCTGCCAGCAAACGCATCACGGTCAGCGGCATGGGCCGCACCCACAGCGCCGCGTGGGTCGGCGAACGCCAGGGCTGCCGCCTGAATCCCTGACTCCCACGAACCTTTGTAGCAGCTGCCGAAGGCTGCGTTCGGCGGCGAAGCCGTCGTAAAACCAGGCGCCGCGGTACTTCAGGTTGCCCCCGGTAGGCAGGGTTTGACGACTGCTGCGCCCGAGCGCGGACCGGCCGACGCAGGCTTCGCCAGCTGCTACAGGCTTGCATCTTGCTCACGGACGGTTAAGGTTCAGCACAGGTTTATCTGCCCCCATGAGTCTTTATGTTCAACCGCTTCCACGCCAAAACCTTCGCCTTCCTGCTGTTGGCCGGTGCCACGCTGTCGGCCCACGCCGATTGGTACCTGGACGGCGAGTCTTCGCGGCTGTCGTTCGTCAGCACCAAAAACGCCAACATCTCTGAAGTGCAGCGCTTTCTGGTGTTGCACGGCAAGGTCGATCCCAATGGCCTGGCCGAAGTGGAAGTGGAGCTGGAATCTGTGAACAGTGGCGTTCCATTGCGCGATGAACGCATGCGCAAGCAGCTGTTCGAGATTGAGAAATTTCCCGAAGCACTGATCACCGCGCAGATCGATCTGCGCCCGATCAACGATCTCGCGCCCGGTGCGCAGTTGGAGTTGCGTTTGCCGCTGACCGTCAACCTTCACGGTAAAACCCACGAGTACAACGCCGAACTGCTGGCGACGCGGCTCGATGACCGGCGATTTCAGGTGGTGACACTGGAGCCACTGGTGATCAATGCCGAAGACTTTGATCTGGTACCCGGACTGGAAGCGCTGCGCAAGCTCGCCGATTTGTCGGCCATCAGTCTGTCGGTACCGGTGGGTGCGGTACTGATTTTCACGGCGCGCTGACATGGCCGGTGCAATTTTCCCCTGGCGTGAAGGCAACCACTTTGAACTGCTGGTCGACGGTCCGCAGTTCTTCCCGCGCATGTTGGTCGCGATTGCCCGCGCCGAAGAACAGGTCGAGTTGGAGCTGTATCTGGTCGAGGCCGGTGCCTGCGCCGAAGCCATGGTCCAGGCACTGGTCCAGGCGGCTGAGCGTGGTGTTCGCGTGCGCTGCCTGTTCGATGATTACGGCAGCCTGGCGTTCACGCTGACTTTGCGTCAGCGTCTGACGGCGGCCGGGGTCGAACTGCGTTTCTACAATCGCCTGAACTGGCGGCGCTGGGTCGGCAACTTCTACCGCGATCACCGCAAGCTGTTGCTGGTGGATCAGAGCCTGGCCGTGGTCGGTGGCACGGGCGTCACCGACGAGTTCTGGACGCCGGGTGAAGACACCAGCGAATGGCATGAAGTCATGGTGGAAATCACCGGGCCCTTGGTCATCGACTGGCAGTTGCTGTTCGATCGCCAATGGATCGCCAACCGCCATCGGCGTGCCTGGAAACCGGCCTCGCATTTCGGCTTGCCGCGTCTGCCGCGAGTGCCGTCGATGGGCGAGGGCATGGGCCGGGTGGCCTATGCCGACGCCCGTCAGCATCGCGATATTCTGCAATCGCTGATCAGGGCGTTGAACAGCGGCCAGCGCCGGATCTGGCTGGCGACCCCGTACTTCCTGCCGACCTGGAAAGTCCGCCGTTCGTTACGCCGGGCCGCGGCCCGGGGTGTCGATGTGCGCTTGCTGCTCACCGGACCGCGCACCGATCACCCCTCGGTGCGCTACGCAGGGCATCGCTACTACCCGCGATTGCTCAAGGCCGGCGTGAAGATTTTTGAATACCAGCCGTGTTTCCTGCACCTGAAAATGGTCTTGATCGATGACTGGGTAAGCATCGGCTCGTGCAATTTCGATCACTGGAATCTGCGCTTCAACCTTGAAGCCAACCTTGAAGCGCTCGACCTTGGGCTGACGCGGGCTGTGGCGGGGGTTTCGAGCACGACTTTGCGCAGAGCCTGGAAGTCAGCCTCGAAGAATGGCAACGCCGGCCACTGTGGAAGCGGATCAAGCAACGGATCTGGGGATGGGTGGATCGGGTGGTGGTGAATTTGCTGGGTGGCCGGGGTTAGTGCTTACTCAGCCACACCCAAAAAACCACTGTGGGAGCCGAGCTTGCTCGCGATTGCGGCTTAACATTCAACGAAGATGCTGAATGTGATGGCCTCATCGCGAGCAAGCCCGGCTCCCACAGTTGTTATGTGTTTCCTACAGGATTACAGCAATTCAAAGCTCTGCTGCGTCACGTCCTCGGAGTTCAGGCCGATCTGCACGTTGAACTTGCCCGGCTCGGCTGCGAACTTGAGCTGTGCGTTGTAGAACTTCAGGTCGTCCTCGGTGATGGTGAAGTGCACGACTTTCTGTTCGCCGGCCTTGAGCATGACTTTCTGGAAGTTCTTCAACTCCTTGAGCGGCCGGATCATCGAACCGGTCACGTCCTGAATGTACAACTGCACCACGGTTTCGCCGTCACGCTTGCCGGTGTTTTTCACCGTGACGCTGGCGTCGAGCTTGCCGGTCTTGTTCAGCGTGGTCGACGACAGGGCCATGTCGCTCAGGCTGAAATCGGTGTAGCTCAAGCCGAAGCCGAACGGGAACAGCGGGCCGGTGGTGTCATCGAAATACTGCGACGTGTAGTTGCCCGGTTTGCCCGGTGTGAATGGTCGGCCAATGCTCAGGTGGTTGTAGTAGGTCGGAATCTGGCCTACCGAGCGCGGGATGGTGATCGGCAGTTTGCCCGACGGGTTGTAGTCGCCGAACAGCACGTCGGCAATCGCGTTGCCGCCTTCGGTGCCGCTGAACCAGGTTTCCAGAATCGCGTCAGCCTGTTCCTTCTCTTCGAGAATCGACAGCGGACGGCCGTTCATCAACACCAGCACCAGCGGTTTGCCGGTGGCTTTCAAGGCTTTGATCAATTCGCGCTGGTTGGGCGGGATGTTGATATCGGTGCGGCTCGATGATTCGTGCGACATGCCGCGGGACTCGCCCACCGCTGCGACCACCACATCGGCATCCTTGGCGGCTTTCACCGCTTCGTCGATCAGCACTTGCGCCGAACGCGGATCGTCTACCACTTCCGGGGCATCGAAGTTGAGGAAGTTGAGGTAACCGAGGACTTTGGGGTCGCTGGTGATGTTGGCGCCACGGGCGTAGATCAACGTCGATTGCGAACCCAATGCTGTGGTCATGCCGTCGAACAGCGTGACCGATTGCGCAGGGCGACCGTTGGCGGCCCAGCTGCCCATCATGTCGATCGGTGCCTTGGCCAGCGGACCCACCAAAGCGATTTTCGCGGTTTTTTCAGCGGCAGGATTTCGCCCTGGTTTTTCAACAGCACCAGACTGCGGCGCGCGACGTCGCGGGCCTCGGCGCGGTGCAGGCGGCTATCGGCATTGGTGTCGGCCGGATCATCCTCGGCCTTGCCGATGCGCAGGTACGGGTCCTTGAACAGGCCCATGTCGTACTTGGCCGCCAGCACTTCACGCACGGCGTTGTCGATGTCGCTTTGTTCAATTTCGCCGGCCTTCAACAGCCCAGGCAGCTCTTTGCCATAGAGGGTGTCGTTCATGCTCATGTCGATACCGGCCTTGATCGCCAGCTTCGCGGCTTGGCGGCCATCGGCGGCAACGCCGTGCTTGATCAGCTCGAAAATCGCCCCATGGTCACTGACGGCCAGGCCTTTGAAGCCCCACTCCTTGCGCAACAGGTCATTCATCAGCCAGGTGTTGGCGGTGGCCGGCACGCCGTTGATCGAGTTCAGTGCAACCATCACCCCGCCAGCACCCGCGTCAATCGCGGCGCGGTAAGGCGGCAGGTAATCCTGGTACATCTTGATCGGGCTCATGTCGACGACGTTGTAGTCGCGGCCGCCTTCGACGGCGCCGTACAAGGCAAAGTGCTTGACGCTGGCCATGATGCTGTCGGCCGCATTTGCGCCGGTGCCCTGGAACGCCTTGACCATGACGCCGGCAATGCGCGACACCAGGTAGGTGTCTTCGCCAAAGCCTTCGGAAGTACGGCCCCAACGCGGGTCGCGGGAGATGTCGACCATCGGTGCGAAGGTGAGGTCGACGCCGTCCGATGAGGCTTCCTTGGCGGCGATGCGCCCGGACAGGCTAATGGCGTCCATGTCCCAGCTCGAGGCCAGGGCCAGCGGAATCGGGAAAATGGTGCGATGGCCGTGGATCACGTCGTAGGCGAAGAACATCGGGATCTTCAACCGGCTGCGCATGGCCGCGTCCTGCATCGGACGGTTTTCCGGGCGAGTGATCGAGTTGAACGTGCCGCCGATGTTGCCGGCCGCGATTTCCTTGCGGATCAGTTCGCGGGGCATTTCCGGGCCGATGCTGATCAGGCGCAACTGGCCGATTTTTTCATCGAGGGTCATCTGCTTCATCAAATTGTTGATGAAAGCGTCCTTGTTCTCTAGAGGTGCGGGCGTCGTGGCGGCCAATACGTTATGACTGGCCAGGCCGACGAACAGGCCCAGCAAACACAGCTTCTTCATGAATTTTTTTCTCAAAAGCCCAAACGGCTGTGAATACGCGCCGGTCAGCCAAAAGTTAGGGAGCGACTATTGTTGTTCAGGTAAATGCATGCACACTTGCCCAGCGTTTTGCGCTGGGGGCATCTTTTAGCCCATTGGCTCGATGCAATCCAGTGGCGGCGGCAGATTATGCCCCAAGTGCCCGGTCAGAGGGGTGCAGGTTGTTATTCAACGGAATGTGCCAGGGAGTGACCCAAATGAATGTACGACACCACTATCGGTCGAGCCTGCAGGTGGCCGCCTTGTTGTTGCTGGCCAGCGTGTTGACGGGCTGCGGCATCAATACGATTCCGACCCTCGACGAACAGGCCAAAGCCGCGTGGGGCCAGGTTCAGAACCAGTACCAGCGTCGCGCCGACCTGATTCCAAACCTGGTGGAAACCGTCAAAGGCTACGCCAAGCATGAAGAGGAAACCCTGACCGCGGTGATTGAAGCACGGGCCAAGGCAACGTCCATTCAAGTGGATGCCAAGACCCTCGACAATCCGGAAAAACTCAAACAGTTCCAGCAGGCCCAGGATCAACTGACCGGTGCCTTGAGCCGTTTGATGGTGGTGTCTGAGCGTTATCCGGACCTCAAGGCCAACCAGAACTTCCTGGCCTTGCAGTCGCAACTGGAAGGCACCGAGAACCGTATCGCTGTGGCGCGTCGTGATTTCATCCTCGCGGTGCAGAAATACAACACTGAAATCCGCACCTTTCCAGGGCGCCTGTGGCACAGCGTGATGTACAGCGATTTGCCGATCCGCGAAACCTTCGAGGCGACCACGCCGGATGCCGACAAAGCGCCCCAAGTGAAATTTTGATCGGTTGAAGTGCTGAGCGACTCAACGCATCACCACGGATGAGGTTGCCAATGCGCGTGTTGAAAGTGGGCCTGATGTTGTTGTTTTGGGTGTTTGCCCTGGCGGCCCAGGCTGAACTGAAATTTCCATCGCTGACCGGGCGTGTGGTCGATAACGCCCAGATGATCGAACCGTCGGTGCGCGAGCAGTTGACGCAGCAACTTCAGGCCCATGAATCGGCCACCGGCGAGCAACTGGTGGTGGTCACGCTCCCGGACTTGCAGGGCACCGACATTGCGGACTTCGGCTATCAACTGGGGCGTTACTGGGGCATCGGCCAGAAAGATAAAAATAACGGCGCGCTGCTGATCGTCGCGCGCGATGAGCGTAAATTGCGCATCGAAGTCGGCTACGGCCTCGAAGACCGCCTGACCGACGCGCAAAGTTCGGTGATCATCAACCAGGTGATCACCCCGGCATTCAAGACCGGCAACTTCAGCAAAGGCATCAGCGACGGGGTCGCGGCGATGCTGGTGGTGCTGGGCGGTAGCTCGCTGGATGAACCGTCCACGGTTTACGAGCCGCGAGGTGACGAGGACAGTGACTTCGTTGCGCGCCATCCCGGTGTCTTCGTGTTTCTGGTAATGCTGTTCATCCTGACGATTTTCGTCTTGCAGATGCTCGGGATTCTGCCGGTCGGGCGAGGAGGCTCGGGCGGTTCCAGCGGTGGCTTTGGCGGTGGTGGTTTTGGTGGCGGCGGTGGAGGCGGGGGCTTCAGCGGCGGCGGGGGCAGTTTCGGGGGCGGCGGTTCGTCGGGCGGCTGGTGATAACAATAATGATCAGGCACTTTTAAACATGGCATTACTGACTGAACACGAACAACGCAAGGTGGCCGAGGCAATCGCCCGGGTCGAGCGTGACACCGACGCCGAGCTGGTGACGGTCCTCGCGGCCCGCGCCGATGACTACGCGTACATCCCGCTGCTGTGGGCCAGCCTGCTGGCGCTGATGGTGCCGGGAATCGTGCATTACCTGACCGGCTGGTTGACCCTGCACAGTTTGCTGCTGGTGCAATGGATCCTCTTCATCGCGCTGTGCCTGGTATTCCGCATTCCAAAAGTCACCACCCACCTGATCCCGCGCTCGGTGCGGCACTGGCGCGCATCGAACCTGGCGCGCCGGCAATTCCTGGAGCAAAACCTGCACCACACGGTCGGCAGCACCGGCATGCTGATTTTTGTCTGCGAAGCCGAGCGTTATGTAGAAATCCTGGTGGACGAAGGGATTTCCAGTCGGCTGGACAACAAGAACTGGGATTCGATTGTGGCGGCGTTCACCCAGCAAGTGAAACAGGGCCAGACGTTGCAAGGGTTTGTGACCTGTATCGAGGCCTGTGGTGAGTTGCTCAAAGTGCATGTGCCGGTGACGCAAGTGCGAAATGAACTGCCGAACCGGTTGGTGGTGTTGGGCTAAATGCAGGCCGCAACTCATTCCCTGTAGCAGCTGGCGAAGCCTGCGTCGGCCGGTCCGCGCTCGGGCGCAGCAGTCGTAAAACCAGCACACGCGGTGCATCAGGTAGACCGTGCTAACCGGTTTACGACTGCTGTGCAGTCGGACGCAGGCTTCGCCAGCTGCTACAGATCGCACCGTTCGGGAAATTACCCGTGCCCTGCATCCACATCCCCCCTAAAATACCCGCCATTCCCCGATTCGCCCCGTCCGAGGCCGTTTTTACATGTCCGTCACCGCCACTCCCGCCAGCCTCGCGCCGGATCACCACGCCCAGTTCATCGACCTGCTGCAAACCAGCCTCGACGCCAACGCATTCATCAAACTGGTATTGGCCAAGTACGTCGGCACCGAAGCGGACTTGCAGCGGCTGATCATCAAGCAAACCACGGTCAAGGATCAGCCTTGCCTGTCCTTCGTCTACCGCTATAAAACCCGCGATATCACCAAAAACCTGGCGCTGGCCGAAGGCGTCGCGACCATTGCCGCTTTGCTGCCGGCCTCGTTCAAAAATGCGCATTTGTTGTCGTTGACGGACGAAGCCCAGCTCGAATACAGCAAAAAGGGCAAGTCTTCGCTGTTCAAGAGCAAACCTCAGCAATTACGTGAAGTACCGTCCGCCGAGCACAACCGCGAGAAAAACCGCTTCCTCGACCTCAGCCGTCCGTTCCTCGCCGACCTTGGCGTGACCAACAGCAAGCACGAGCTGATCCTGGCGATGTCGCGCAAGTGGAAGCAGATCAACAAGTTCATCGAAGTCTTCAGCCATGCACTGACCACCTCGCCGCTGGCGCTGGACAAACCGGTGCAAGTGGCGGATTTCGGTTCGGGCAAGGGTTACCTGACGTTCGCCATCCATGACTACCTGCGCAACACCTTGAACGCCGAAGGTATGGTGACGGGCGTCGAGTTGCGCGAAGAAATGGTCAACCTGTGCAACGCCGCGGCTGCGAAGCTTGAGCATCCAGGGTTGGCGTTCAAGTGCGGTGACGTGCGCAGCGTGGCGCCGAGCGAGCTGGACGTGATGATCGCGCTGCATGCCTGCGACATCGCCACGGACTACGCGATTCACACTGGCATCCGTTCCGGCGCGTCGATCATCATGTGCTCGCCGTGCTGCCATAAACAGATTCGCCTGCAAATCCAGAGCCCGGCATTACTCAAGCCGATGCTGCAATACGGCCTGCATTTGGGTCAGCAGGCGGAAATGGTCACTGACAGCCTGCGTGCGCTGTACCTTGAAGCCTGCGGCTACGAAACCAAGGTGTTCGAGTTCATCTCGCTGGACCACACCAACAAGAACAAGATGATTCTGGCGGTCAAACGCGCCGAGCCGGTGGACCCGACTCAGCTGTTGGTGAAGATTGAAGCGCTGAAGGATTTCTACCACATCAGCGAGCATTGCCTGGAGACCCTGCTGCGGTCTGACGGCTTCCTCTAAACACGACACTCCTGTAGGAGCACAGCTTGCTGGCGATGGCGATTTCAAAGGCGCCATCGCCAGCAAGCTGTGCTCCTACGGGATTACGCGGTGGCCACACGCGCCGGTTTGACTGCTGTCTTGCGCCCCAACATCACCGTCACAATCACCCCGGCGGCAAACAGCCAGGTGATCGGCTCGATGTGCTCGCCGAAGAACAGTGCCGAGAAGGCGATGGTGAAGAAGATCTGCAGCAGCTGGATCTGACTGACCCGGGCAATACCGCCCATCGCCAGCCCGGCATACCAGGCAAAGAAACCGATGAACTGCGAGAACAGCGAGACGTAACCAAACGCCCACCAGGTCTTGGCCGAAATCTCGCCCTGATGCTGCAACGCCAGGTACACCACCGGCCCGATCAACAGCGGCGTCGACAGCACCAGCGCCCAGCAGATCACCTGCCAGCCGCCCATTTCCTTGGCCAGCCGACCGCCCTCGGCGTAGCCCAAACCACCCACTGCAATCGCCCCGAGCATCAGCAAATCACCGGCCTGAATGCTGCCGGCGCCGCTGATCAACGCATAACCCAGCACCAACGCACTGCCCAGTGCGGCGCAGGCCCAGAAGGCTTTCGACGGTCGTTCGTGGGACAACCACGCGGCGTACAGCGCCACGCACAGCGGTTGCAGGCCGTTGACCAATGCCCCGTGGGACGCCGGTAAGGTTTGCATGGCCCACGCCGACAACACCGGAAAACCGAGAATGACCCCGGCGATCACCAGCGTCAGGCCTTTGACCTGCTTCCAGGTTGGCCATTTCTCCCGCCGCCACAGCAACAACAACGCCGCCGGCACCGCCGCAAACAGCGCCCGGCCCAGGCCGTTGAGCAGCGGATGCAGTTCCTGCACGACGATGCGTGTGAAGGGCAGGGTGAGGCTGAAGGTCACAACGCCGAGCAGGCCGAGGGCCATGCCGGTGTTTTCGCGCGAGGACATGATGGCAACCAGAATCGAGGGTGGCGGGAAGAGTCTTCATCTAGCCACAAACCGCGCCAGCTGCGCTGTTACAGCTAGGCGCAGAGTTATCCGTACAGTTTGAGGACGCTATCGCGGGCAAGCCATGCTCCCACAGTTGACCGCATTCCAAAGGGAGACTCGGTCAACTGTGGGAGCATGGCTTGCCCGCGATGAACGATGACGCGATCCGTCAGGTAGTAGCTGGTTATTACCCGACCTGCCGGATAGGGACTACCTTGAATACTCCCAAGCATTTCCCAGAGGAGTTCTCCCCATGGCGGCTAAAAAAATCCTGATGCTGGTCGGTGACTACGTCGAAGACTACGAAGTAATGGTGCCATTCCAGGCACTGCTGATGGTCGGTCATACCGTTCACGCCGTCTGTCCGGACAAAACCGCCGGCCAGACTGTGCGCACGGCCATCCACGATTTCGAAGGCGACCAGACGTACAGCGAAAAGCCCGGCCACCTGTTTGCCCTGAACTTCGATTTCGCCAAGGTCGCTGAAGCGGACTACGACGCGCTGCTGATACCGGGTGGTCGTGCGCCGGAGTACCTGCGCTTGAACGAAAACGTCCTGGGCCTGGTGCGAGCGTTCGACAAGGCCGGCAAGCCGATTGCCGCCGTTTGTCACGGCGCGCAATTGCTGGCCGCAGCTGGCGTACTCGAAGGTCGCGAATGCAGCGCCTACCCGGCCTGTGCTCCGGAAGTGCGTCTGGCCGGCGGTACGTACATCGACATCCCGGTGACACAGGGCCACGTTCAAGGCAATCTGGCCACAGCCCCGGCCTGGCCGGCACACCCGAGCTGGCTCGCGGGTTTCCTGGGTTTGCTGGGCACCAAAATCACGCTGTAACGAGGGAATTGTCCATGTGCGAGCTCTACGTCAAGGCCGATCCGATCCTCTACGAGTCGCGCTCTCGCTCGCTGCGCATCTGCGGGGTGGTGACGACCCTGCGGCTGGAGAATCAGTTCTGGGACATCCTCAGTGAAATCGCCGAGGTCGACGGCATGAGCACCAACCAACTGATCGCCAAGCTGTACGAAGAAGTGATGGATTACCGGGGGGAAGTGGTGAACTTTGCGTCGTTCTTGCGGGTGAGTTGCATGCGGTATCTGAGTCAGCGGCGGGTGGCTTTGCCGGAGTTGTCAGTGGTCCGGGCGGTGACGAAGTAGCGCTAACCGTGTTGACTCATTCGCGAGCAAGCCCGCTCCCACAGGGAGATCGCGTTCAAATGTGGGAGCGGGCTTGCTCGCGAAGGGGCCGGTACAGGCGACAGAATCTGCAGGCGGGTCTTTACTCTGAAGCGCCAAACCTCTCAATTGCCAAGGAGAAAGAGCATGTCTGGATGGTACGAATTGAGCAAAACCAGCAGCGGCCAGTTTCGCTTTGTATTGAAAGCGGCCAATGCCGAAACCATTCTGAGCAGCGAGCATTACACGACCCGTGGCGCTGCCGAAAACGGCATTGCCTCGGTGCAGAAAAACAGCCCGCTGGATGAGCGCTACGAGAAAAAGACCACCAAGGATGGCCATCCTTACTTCAACCTCAAGGCGGCCAACCACGAAATCATCGGCAGCAGCGAAGCCTATTCCTCCGAGGCCGCGCAGGAAAAAGGCATCGCCAGCGTGAAGGCCAACGGTCCGACCACGGTGATCAAGGACAAGACGTTACCGGTGCTCTAAACAACAACCTGCTCTCACACTGGATCTGAGGTGTTCACATCCTCTGTGGGAGCGGGCTTGTTCCGGGCGGTGTTGCGACAAAGGCGTCGAGCCCGTCAACGCTAAACCTCAACCGGAACCGTCAGCTTCGGACTGCCCAGGGCATGGGTTTTAGAATCAAAGAACCGCAGCTCACTTCCAGTCCCCTCAAACACCTTCGCGTAATGGCGCTTCTGATGCTCAATAAACGCCTTGCTGCGCGGGTAGATCGAGATCGCCACCACCTTCGGCTGCGCCTGGCGCAACGCATGAACAATGTGGCTGTCCTGCTCGCCCAGGGCATGACCGAAGAGGCACAACCCCTCTGCGTGCCCCAATAACTGCTCATAACAAAACGACAAATAGTCCGAGCTGCGAATGGTCTTGAGCTTGTCCTGCGCCGGCCCTTCGTTGACGAACAGCGGCACGTCATCAAGGGTCTTGATCGTATTGTTGATCGCAAAACTGCCGAGCAGCGTGCCCTCGGTCGACATCAGTTTGCGCGCCGTGCCGTCCTGGTTGCGCACCAGATGCAGGCCGCCGTGCAGGTACAGCAAACGGGTTTTATCGGTCGCCGTGGCACTCAGGTCAAAGCCCGGCTCGGTGCCCTGGAACAGGTCGTTGATCGCGCCCGGTTGATGCTGGATGGCCCAGTAGTTGAGCAGGTCATAGTTGGTGGTGAACACCGTCCGGTAGCTGGCCAGTTCCTGGTTGATAGCCGCCAGGGTCGAAGGCACCACCAGTCGCCACGGAATGTGGACCGCATGCACGGTGTTGATCAGCGCTTCCTTGATCGCGTAATAGCGATTGCGCGGTGCGGCGGAGCTGACAGCCAACGCCTTATTCACGCGGCTGGTGGTTTTCAGCGCGCTCAGCACTTGCTCGAAACTGCGTGTCTGCATCGCCTCGAACACGCTCAGCTCCGATTGGCTCAGCGGTTTTTCTTCGACGGTGCGTGCATTCTCGAACAGCGAGTCGTAACCAAAATCGTCCCACACGGCGCGGCTGGCGCCGTTGCCCACCAGCAAACCGCTGAACGAGGCGGTGGCGCGCAAGGCGTTCCAGTCTTCAAGTTGGGCATCAACATCCTGGAAATCGGTCATTGCGGTCAATGTCTCAAAGCAAAAGGTCGGATGGGCGGCGACTTTATCACGACCATGACTTGAGCCAGATCAAGTTACTGCGTGAGCGAAGGGTCGAAGCTGTGGGCGTACCGCTGGATCGGCGTCGCCGATTCGGCCCAGCCAGGAGAATCGCTCATGAGCAGCACGTTTTTCATTCCCTCCGTGAACATCATGGGCACTGGTTGCCTCGACGAAGCCATGGACGCCATTGGCAAGTACGGCTTTCGTAAAGCGCTGATTGTCACCGACGTTGGGCTGGCCAAGGCCGGTGTAGCGAAAATGCTTGCGGAAAAACTGGCGATGCAGGACATCGACTCGGTGATCTTCGACGGCGCCAAACCAAACCCGAACATGGCCAACGTCGAGCTCGGGCTGGGCTTGTTGAAGGAAAACCGCTGTGATTTTGTGGTGTCTGTCGGTGGTGGTTCGCCCCACGACTGCGCCAAGGGCATCGCGTTATGTGCGACCAACGGCGGGCAGATTCGCGACTATGAAGGTGTCGATCAATCGAGCAAACCACAGCTGCCGCTGATCGCAATCAATACCACCGCCGGCACCGCCAGCGAGATGACACGTTTTTGCATCATCACCGACGAATCGCGCCACGTGAAAATGGCCATTGTCGACCGCAACGTCACGCCGCTGCTGTCGGTCAACGACCCGGCGCTGATGGTCGCCATGCCCCAGGGGCTGACGGCAGCCACCGGTATGGATGCATTGACCCACGCCATCGAAGCGTACGTCTCCACCGCAGCCAACCCGATCACCGATGCCTGCGCCCTGAAGGCGATCACGTTGATCAGCAACAACCTGCGACTGGCGGTACGCAACGGCGGTGACATGGCTGCGCGGGAAAACATGGCCTATGCGCAGTTCCTCGCTGGCATGGCGTTCAATAACGCGTCTCTGGGTTATGTCCACGCCATGGCTCACCAACTGGGCGGGTTCTATGACTTGCCTCATGGAGTCTGCAACGCGGTACTGCTGCCCTACGTTCAGGGCTTCAACGCTCAGGTTTGCGCCCCACGCCTGACCGAAGTGGCTCATGCGATGGGCGCCGACATTCGTGGTTTGAGCCCTGAAGAGGGTGCTCAATCGGCTATTGCAGCGATCCGTCGACTGTCCAGTGATGTGGAAATCCCTGCCGGGTTGCGTGAGCTAGGCGTCAACCTCAACGACGTCCCCATGCTTGCCACCAATGCGCTGAAAGACGCCTGCGGTTTTACCAATCCCCGGGCGGCGGATCAGAGCCAGATCGAGGAGATTTTCCGTAGCGCCTTTTAGGCCGTTTTGCGACCGGGCGCGAGCATGACACACAGCATCGCGCCCAACGCCAGCAAGGTGCAGAGCAACGACAACGGCCAGGCCTGTACACTGGCGATCAGGCTGGCAATCGCGCCAATGGACGCGGCCATCAGTTGATGAATGAAACCGCTCAACGCCATCGCATAAGCGCCGCCGACCGGTGAGCCGTCGTTGGCCAGCGACAGGCTGATCGGGTAGGTCAGCGACTGCCCGAACACCGCCACGCAATAGGGCAACCAGAACAGCAGGGCAATGGAGGTGCCGGCGATGCTGCCCAATAACATCACCGCACTCCCGGTCAGCACCAGCCCCACGCCGGCTTCCATCAGTCGACGCTGACCAGTGCGCAGTACCAAGGCATTGACCCCCAACGCCCCCAAAAAATACGCCGCGCTGATCGGCCAGCCCAACAGCCCGTATTCCACCGCCGACCAGTTGAACGGTCCTTGCAGAATCAACGGCGCGGCAGTGTTGAAGGCGACGATCACCCCATAACCGAGGCCGCCGGTGAGGGCCGGCAGCAAGAAGGCACGATCGCGCAGAATGCGCCTGTAACTCGGCCAAGCAGACGACTGCACATTACCCTCGGTCAAAACCGCAAACGGGACCCGCGCCACGACCGCCGCCATCAGCAGGCTCACGCCACCCAGCAGATAGAAAATCGCCGGCCAGCCCAGCGCCACCTGAATCACCGACCCCAGGTACTGGCCGATTCCCAGCGCCACCACGAATGAAATCGAAATCCATGACAACGCCTTGGCCAACAGATCGCCGCGGAAACTGTCGCGGATCAACACCCGTGCCATGACTGAAATCCCGCTGGCACCAATGCCTTGAAGCAGCCGAAAAAACAGAAACGATTCAAGTGTTTGGCCCAGCGGCAGTGCGAGGTTTCCCAACCCATAAATGCCCAGCGCCGCGAGCAATACCGGTTTACGACCGATGCGCTGACCGAGGCTGCCCCAGAACAACATCGGCAGCGCCATCCCGATCAAGTACACCGCCAGGCCCCAGGATACTTGCGAGGCGTCGGCGGACAGATGCCGAGCCATCTCCGGCAGCGCCGGCAGGTAAATGCTCATGCCCAGTTGAGCGAGAAAAACCGTGCTGCAGGTGACGAGGAGGGTGGTGCGGCTCTTCATGACATCTTCCCTGGTGTTCAGTCGCCGAGGACTGCGGCGGGTGTACATAAAAGCTCGGTGAGGAGCTGACAAAAGTGGCGGATCAGCATCGGTTCCATGTCCGCCCGCAAAGTGATTCTGAGAGCGGCCTTGCCTTGTGCAACCACAGGGAAAAATACCGCCGAGGTCAAGAAACCGAGGTTGGCCAATTCGATGGCGATGCGGTTGGCCGGCGCCGCATCCCCGCAGTGGATCAAGCGAATCGCCATGTTGCTGCCGTGCTGTGCGGTTCGGATCAGGCTGTCAAAGAGGCGGATATTAACCTGAAGTTTTTCCTGTAACGCAGCAAATGCCGGCGTTTGATGCAGCTGGATGGAGGCTCTGCCCGCGCCGATGGCCGCGCTGTTCAGGCTTTGCGACCAATTGCTGGGGCCGCCGTAGCGTTGAATCAGCTTTTTCTGCCGTTCATTGCCCAGCATCACCAGCCCGCCGCTGGCGCCAAATGACTTGGCCAATGAGGCGACGATCAGGCCGTCATCTTCCAGGGCCTGAAACCTGGGGCGCGCCAGGCCGGCACCGAATGTACCAACGGTGGATAGAGCATGGGAGTCGTCAAGGTAGAGAAACAACCCATATCGGTCCTTCAGATACAAAAGGCTGTCCATGTCGGCGACCCCGCCCATGCTGTACGCACCGTCGGCAACATACGCGACCCTGCTGTTTTGCTGGCACTGGGTTTCGAGGAAGTCCATGTCGTTGTGCGGACTGGTCACGACCCTGGTTTCATCGGCGCAGGCGGCTTTGAGGTGATTCATCGAGTAGTGCGCCAAACGGTCAAACACCATCACCGGCGGCCGGTTCTCGGTGAACACGCCGCTGGCCAGTAGCGGCAGGATGCCGGCACTTGCTGCGCTGCACGACAAGGTGCTCAAACAGGTGGCGCCGAACAATGCTGATAGCTCGGTTTCGTACTGATCGAGGATCGTCAGTTTGCAGCGGTTTTTTGAGTTGGCGACGCGCAGAGTGCCGGTTTCCCATAAGGTGGTCATGGCGCCGTCGAGCAGATCAGGGTGGTGATCCAGGCCCAGGTAGGAGGTGGTGCAGAAGTGATGAAACGCACGTCCGTGCTGGTCAACCATGCGGTTGCTGCTTCTGATGTCGACATTCAGTCCCGTGACTTTCCCCGCTTCTGCGGTTTCCCAGTCGTGATCGGCCAGCGCGACCAGTTTTCGATAGTTGGTGAAGGTATTTGCCGCGTGCGTTGTCTGGTCCATTTGAAGTGTCTGTCCTTGAGTGGTGAAGCCGTCCGTGTGTGTTGCCAGACTTTACAGAGTGCGACGTTGCCGCTGAATCGGCCGTTTCCGCTTCGGTCGAGTGTTACAAGAGATTTATGTGTAGGGCGATAGCGGTGTGGATGTGGGGCAAAACCCGGTTATCCTGCCCATTCAGCCGCGCAGAAGTCATCGAGCCCTCCATGCTGCAAAGAAGCCTGATCCGCCGTCTCGACCTGCTCACCCTGCAACTGTTCGTCGCCGTCCATGAAGAGGGCACGCTGACCCGTGCCGCCGCGCGTGAAGCCATCGCGGTGTCGGCGGCCAGCAAGCGCCTGGTGGAGCTGGAAGACGCGTTGGGCATCAGCCTGTTCGTGCGCCAGGCGAAGGGGATGACCCTGACGCCGGCCGGCGAAACCTTGCTGCACCACGCGCGGCAGATGCTGTTCAACGTCGAGAAAATGGGCCTTGAACTGGGCGAGCACAGCCACGGCATTCGCGGCTATGTGCGGATGCTCGCCAACCTGTCGGCGATCATTCAGTTTTTGCCCGAGGACTTGCGCGACTTTTCCGAGCGTCATCCGCAGGTCAAGACCGACCTCGAAGAGCGCCCCAGCAGCGGCGTGATTCAAGGGGTGCTGGACGGTGTGGCGGACCTGGGCATTTGCTCGATCGACAGCGACACCAAGGGTTTGCACAGCGTGCTGTACCGGCAAGACAAGCTGGTGGTGTTGATGCTGCCCGATCACCCGTTGGCGAGCCGTTCGAACCTGGCGTTTGCCGACACCCTGGACAGCGATTACGTGGGTTTGCATGCCGCCAGTTCGATCAACATGCGCACCCATGCCGCCGCTCGCAAGGCCGGCAAAGTGCTGCGGTTGCGCATTCATGTGCCGGGATTCGACGCCATGTGCCGGATGGTGCAGGCCAACATGGGCATCGGCATTCTTCCGCTAAAGGCTTATGAATTGTTTGGCCGGGCGCTGGGGTTGCACGCAGTGCCGTTGACGGATGACTGGTCGGATCGAGCGTTGATCATCGTGGTGCGGGACGAAGCGGCGTTGTCGCCGGTGAGCCGGATGTTGTTTGAACAGTTGCGCGGGCAGGTCTGATCATTCTCGGTTGAATGGGCGGGCCTCATCGCGGGCAAGCCCGCTCCCACAGGGTTTTCTGGCGTGACATAAATCCAGTGTGGGAGCGGGCTTGCCCGCGATGACTGACCTGAGTTTGCCGACAATCTCCAACCGAGCGTTCGCGTTTCACGAACGCCCGTTGCCAACTGAAGGTTGGATTCCTTGACCCCCGCTCCTCTAGCCTTGGCACATATTCCAAGAATAAGAGGTAACTTGCGATGTCTGCCCCTTTAAGCGCCATCAAAGTGATCGAGATCGGCACGCTGATCGCCGCGCCATTCGCCGCGCGCATGCTTGCCGAGTTCGGCGCCGAAGTCATCAAGATCGAAGCCATGGGCCAGGGCGACCCACTGCGCAAGTGGCGCAAGCTGCACGAAGGCACGTCGCTGTGGTGGTACCTGCAATCGCGCAACAAGAAGTCGCTGGCACTCAACCTCAAATCCCCTGAAGGCATCGAACTGGTCAAGCAACTGGCGACCAGTGCCGACGTGCTGATCGAAAACCTGCGCCCCGGTGCCCTGGAAAAACTCGGCCTGGGCTGGGACGTGTTGCACGCCCTCAATCCCAACCTGACGCTGGTGCGCATTTCCGGTTACGGCCAGACCGGCCCGTACCGTGATCGCCCGGGCTTCGGCGCCATCGGCGAGGCCATGGGCGGGATTCGCTATACCACCGGTACACCCGGTTCACCACCGGCGCGGGTGGGTGTCAGCCTCGGCGATTCCCTCGCTTCGCTGCACGCGGTGATCGGCGCCTTGATGTCGTTGCTGCGGGTCAAGACCGGGCAGGGCGGTGGGCAAGTGGTCGATGTGTCGCTGGCTGAAAGCGTGTTCAACGTCATGGAAAGCCTGGTGCCGGAATACGACATGCTCGGCCATGTGCGTGAACGCAGTGGAGGCGCCTTGCCGGGCATCGCCCCGTCTAATACGTACCTGACGGCCGATGGCGCTTACGTGGTGATCGCCGGCAACAGCGACCCGATTTACAAGCGTCTGATGGAGGTCATCGGTCGGCATGATCTGGCCGAAGCCCCCGAGTTTGCTCACAACGACGGGCGTGCATTGAAAAGCAATGTGCTCGACGCCGCCATTACCCACTGGACCAGCAGCCTGCCGATCGATGCCGTGTTGGCGGCGCTGGAAGCGGCCGAAGTCCCGGCCGGTCGTATCTATTCAGTGGCCGATATCGTCGCCGATCCGCATTATCAGGCGCGGGACATGTTGCTCAGCGCCGAACTGCCGGGTGGCGCCACCGTGAAAATGCCGGGGATCGTGCCCAAACTGTCCGAAACGCCCGGCGGCGTGAACTGGTCGGGACCTGGCCTGGGCCAGCACACCGATGACATCCTCGGGACGCTTGGCCTCACGAGGGCAGACATCGAACGCCTGAAAGCTGAAGGAGTGGTGCAATGATTACTGATTACTCCCAGACCCTGATCGTTCAGGAAGTCTCCCCGCGCGATGGTTTGCAGATTGAGCCAACCTGGGTTGAAACCGTCGACAAGATTGCCCTGATCGATCAGCTGTCGCTGGCCGGCTTCAGCCGGATCGAAGCCGGCTCGTTCGTGTCGCCCAAGGCCATCCCGGCGTTGCGTGACGGTGAATCGGTGTTCAAGGGCATCACCCGCCAACCGGGCGTGATCTACGTTGCGCTGATCCCCAACCTCAAAGGCGCGCAACGGGCGTTGGCGACGCGGGCCGATGAGCTGAATCTGGTGATGTCCGCCAGCCAGACGCACAACCTGGCGAACATGCGCATGCGTTGCGAAGACTCGTTGGC
Source organism: Pseudomonas sp. S2_F03 (assembly GCF_054668335.1). Lineage (NCBI taxonomy): Bacteria > Pseudomonadati > Pseudomonadota > Gammaproteobacteria > Pseudomonadales > Pseudomonadaceae > Pseudomonas > Pseudomonas sp. S2_F03. Next base: position 4,429,939 of record NZ_CP162759.1, read on the forward strand.
CGCATTCGGTGAGATTGTGCACTACGTTCAGGGCACGCCGGTGCGCCTTAACGCCAGCATCGCCACCACCTTCGGCTGCCCGTTCGAAGGCAAGATCGATGAGGACCGGGTGCTGCAAATCGTCGAGGCCTATCAGGAACTCGGCATCCAGGGCATCACGTTGGCCGACACCACTGGCATGGCCAACCCGCGACAGGTCGACAGGCTGGTGCGCCGGGTGTTGCAACGGGTCTCGCCAGCGGATTTGACCCTGCATTTCCACAACACTCGCGGCCTTGGCTTGTGCAATGTGCTGGCCGCCTACGAGGCCGGCGCCCGACGTTTCGATGCCGCGCTGGGCGGGCTCGGCGGTTGTCCGTTTGCACCGGGTGCGTCGGGCAACATCTGCACCGAAGACCTGGTCAACCTGTGCGATGAAATCGGTATTCCAACTGGCATCGACTTGCCTCTGCTGCTGAAACTGTCCCGAGGATTGCCGGCGCTGCTGGGTCACGAAGTGCCCGGTCAACTGGCCAAGGCGGGACGCAATTGCGACCTGCATCCCGTGCCTTCCTGACCACACCTAATCCCTGTAGGAGCCGAGCTTGCTCGCGATGACAGAGTCGCATCCAACATTGATGTCGACTGAACCACCGCTATCGCGAGCAAGCTCGGCTCCTGCAAAAAAGCATCTCAACCAGACAACAAAAACAATCGGACACCCACGGGAAGTCCGCCTGGAGAATCATCATGAGCCTCAATGTACTGGAGGCGGGCGTGAGCCCGTCCGTTAGCCACGACGAAGAAAAAGCCCTGGTCAGCAAGGTCGCCTGGCGCCTGATGCCGCTGATCATGGTTTGCTACCTGTTCGCGTTTTTCGACCGCATCAACATCAGCTTCGCCAAGTTCCAGTTGCAAACCGACTTGAGCCTGAGCGACACCGCTTACGGCCTGGGTGCCGGGTTGTTCGTGGTCGGTTACGTGATATTCGAAGTGCCCAGCAACATGATGCTGTACAAGGTCGGCGCGCGGCGCTGGATCGCCCGGATCAGTGATGTCCTGGGGCCTGGCCACGGCGGCCATGGTCTTCGTCAACAGCGAATGGCAGTTCTACGCGCTGCGCTTTGTGATTGGCGCAATGGAAGCCGGGTTTGCGCCGGGCGTGCTGTATTACCTGACGCTGTGGTTCCCGCAGCACTATCGCGGACGCATCACGTCGATGCTGTTTCTATCGTCGGCATTTGCCGGCCTGGTCGGCGCACCGTTCTCCGGGCTGGTGTTGCAACACCTCGACGGTTTCCTCGATATGCGAGGCTGGCACTGGCTGTTTTTGCTCGGCGGCGTACCTTGCATCGGCCTCGGCTTGCTGGTGCTGACATTGCTCAAGGACCGCATCGAAGATGCCCATTGGCTGACGCCGTCCGAGAAGACGCTGCTGGCCAGCCGCATCGCTCAGCATGAACCGCACAAGAGTGGCGGCTCGTTGCTCGCCGCGCTGCGAATTCCGGGTTTCCTGACGCTGGGGCTGATCTACTTCCTGATCCAGGTGGCGTCCTACGGCTTGAATTTCTGGGCCCCGCAACTGATTCGCAGGTGCCGGCACCGAGAGCCCGGTGATGATCGGTTTGCTGACCGCCATTCCTTACATCTGCGGTGCCATCAGCATGGTGGTGATCGGGCGGTTGTCTGACTCGACCGGCGAGCGGCGCAAGTTTGTCGCAGGGCTGGTGGCGGTGGGGGCGGTGGGGTTCTTCTGCGCCGGGATCTTCGCCAACCACACGACCTTTCTGATTGTCGCGCTGGGCCTGCTCGGTGCCGGCATTATCGCGTCCATCCCGAGCTTCTGGACCCTGCCGCCCAAACTGCTTGCCGGTGCCGGCGCAGGGGCCGCCGGCGGGATTGCGGTGATCAACACCCTGGGCCAGTTCGGCGGCATCGTCAGCCCGGTGATGGTCGGGCGGATCAAAGACCTGACCGGCAGCACCACACCGGCCCTGTATGTCATCGGTGTCTGCGCGTTGATCGCGGTGGCGCTGCTGTTGTGGGGGTTGCCGCAGAAGTTGCGCACGCTGGACAAGTTTTAAAGATCGTCCTCCGGCAGCACCTACGTGGACCACGCATCCACGCAGGCGCTGCCGGAGGTGCGATCTTTAGGTTTTCAAGGCGTTGCGGCGATGGCTTTTTCCGTCATGCCGCCCAACTGAATCAACACCACCCCCGCCACTAACAAGACGGCCCCCGAACGCCCGAGGCAACGTCATGTGCCGCTCCATCAATCCAAACCACCCAAAGTGATCCAGCACCAGCGACGCCACCACTTGCCCCGCCAACGCCAGCGCAATAAAGCCTGACGCTCCCAGCTTGGGCAGCAGCATCAACGCCAACGAAATAAAGCACACCCCAAACGCGCCTCCTGCCCACATCCACAGCGGTGCCCGGGTGATAAAGGCCAGCGACGGCAACGGCAAGCGCAGCGCCACGATGATCGGCAGCAACACCACAATACTCACCAGCAACGAGGCGAGCGTCGCCCACAACGGATGGCCCAGGCCTCGCGTGAGGTTGGCGTTGATCGCGCTCTGAAAGGGCACCACCGCCCCGGCAATCAGCGCCAGCAGCAACAGACCGGTCCAGTGCAATGTACTCATGATGTGTTCTCCAACAGGATTCGCTGGACTGTAGGGTATTCGTCACGCAAATTTAAATTCCGGTTTGCTATACAGAACATGCATCAAATGAATGATCTTCGACGCATCGACCTCAACTTGCTGGTGATTCTCGACGCATTGCTCAGCGAACAACACGTGACCCGGGCTGCCGAGCGCCTGCACCTGAGCCAGCCGGCGGTCAGCCACGCGCTGGCCCGACTGCGCGACATGCTCGGCGATCCGCTGCTGGTGCGCGCGGGCGCCACACTCGTGCCGACGCCACGTGCGCTGGAACTGGTCGCACCGTTGGCCGAAGCCCTGGCTCAGGTGCAATCACTGCTGGCGCCAAACACCTTCGATCCCGCCACCGCCAAGCGCACCTTTCGCCTGGCGATGTCGGATTACGGCGCGGCGATTATCTTGCCGGGGCTGATTCGAACCTTGCGCCGGGAAGCGCCGGGCATTGACCTGCAAATCAGCCACGCCAGCCGCGAAGGCATGATCGAGGGCGTGCTCAATGGTGATATCGACGTCGCGGTGGGGGTCTTTCCCGAATTGCCGAATGAGTTGCGCAGCACACCGCTGTTCGAAGAGCACTACGTGTGCCTCGTCGACCGTTACAGCCTGCCCGCCAATGGCATCCTCGACCTGCCAACCTACCTCGCGCGACCGCACGTCCTGCTGGAAATGCGCGGCAGCGGCACCCCGGAAATCGAACGGGCCCTGACCGCACTGCGCGAACGCCGTCGCGTGGCGATCAGCCTGCCGCACTGGAGCGTCGCCCCGGTATTCATCAGCGGTACTGATCTGATTCTGACGGTGGCGTCCCGTGGGCTGCGTGATATTGATAAACAGTCGCTGGTCGTCGTGCCGCCACCGTTTGATATTCCGTCGTTCACCTTTGTGTTGGCGTGGCACAAACGGCGGGGTGGGGATCAGGCGTTGAATTGGTTGAATGGGCGGATTGCGCAGGGGATAGTGCGCGGTGACATGTCCACTGACTCAACTCCAAACTCTTGAGGCGATCAAATTGCTCACAGGCCTCAACCACCTGACCCTCGCCGTCACCGACCTCAACCGCAGCGTGGCGTTCTATCAGAACCTCCTGCAACTGCGCCTCGAAGCCACTTGGGATACCGGTGCCTACCTGTCGCTGCCGGGTTTATGGTTGTGTCTATCCCTCGACCCGCTGCGCCATCCCGAGCCTGCCGCCGACTACACCCATTACGCCTTCAGCCTCGAGGTGGCGGATTTTCCGTGTTTCGTCGAGCGCCTTCGAGCTGCCCACGTGCAGGAATGGCGCGACAATCGCAGCGAGGGCGCGTCCTTCTACTTCCTTGATCCGGACGGTCACAAGCTGGAAGCCCATGTGGGTGACCTGGCGTCGCGCCTGGCGGCCTGCCGGCAGCGGCCGTATGCGGGGATGAAGTTCTTCGACGATCTGTAAGTCGATGTTGCTGGACCTGATATAGACTGGCGTCCATTCACTAAGTGGTTCAAAAGAGTTTTTCTATGACCCCATCCCTGCTAATGGCCGTTCTTACCTCGGGTTTTATCTACGGCATCACCCCCGGGCCGGGTGTGCTGGCGGTATTCGGGATCGGTGCGGCGCATGGGCGACGGGCGGGGGCGGGGTTTTTGTGCGGGCATTTGCTGGGGGATGTGGTCTGGTGCAGCACGGCACTGATTGCGATTGTCGGCGCACGCGAAATCGGTAGTACTGCGTTTGATGTGTTGGGTGTGCTCAGCGGACTGTATTTGTTTTGGCTGGGTTTACGCGCAGTACGGGCCAAGCGCAGCAGTGCCGAAGCGCCTCAGGGCCCGGCTCGCCAGCCGTTCTGGCACGGCATCATGTTCGGTTTGACCAATCCCAAAGCTTACCCGGTGGCGGTGGCCACCTTCACCGCATTGTTGTCCAGCCGCGCAGAACTGTTGCACTGGTCGATGCTGCCGTGGCTGATCGTCCTGAGCTTTGTTGGAGGCCTGATCGCCTACGCTATTCTCATCGGCATCGTGGGCGCGCGGCAGGTCCGCACCTTGTATCAGCGCCATGAACTGGCGATCACCCGGTTGTGCGGGGTAATGTTTATCGGTTTTGCCATTAATGCCCTGGCGCACGCGTTGCCGGGGCTGGTCACGAACAAGGCTTGAGGCCACATGCAGGGCACCATGGCATCCAGAAACTCCGCGCCGTTGGCGAGCTACATCGATCTTTTGCTGGACGCCGTGTGTGCCGTCGACAAGCAAGGTCGCTTCGTTTTTGTCAGTGCGGCCTGCGAGCGCATTTTCGGTTACACCCCCGACGAACTGATCGGCCAGCCAATGATTGATCTGGTGCACCCGGCCGATCGCCAGCGCACCCTCGACGCCGCGCGGGAGATCATGGGCGGTGAGCCCAAACTCAATTTCGAAAACCGCTACGTACGCAAGGACGGCCAGGTGGTGCATATCCTCTGGTCGGCGCGTTGGTCGGAAGTCGATCAGTTACGCATCGCCGTGGCCCGGGACATCACCGAACGCAAGCTGGCCGAGTCCCGACAAGCGGCGTTGTACGCGATCTCCGAAGCGGCTCACGCGGCGGAAGATTTGCTGGCGCTGTTCAAGCGCATTCACTTGATCATTGGCGAATGGCTGCCGGCGCTTAATTTCTCGGTGGCGCTGTATGACGAACACTGCGCGCAGCTGAATTTTCCGTATCACGTCGACGATCAGGAACTGCAACCCGAACAGCCCGGCACCATGACCGGGCGTCTGTGTGCGGAAGTGATCCGCAGTGGCCTGCCGATTTTGCTGACCCCGGGCCAGGAAAATTCGCACGAAGGTTTTGAGATGTTGGTCTCCGGGCCGAATTCGCCGTGTTGGCTGGGCGTTCCGCTGAACTCGAAAAACGGAACGATTGGCGCGCTCATCGTCAAAAGCATTCCCGGCGGAGAGCGCTACACCGAGCGGGACAAGGAATTGCTGCAATATGTCTGCGCCCAGGTCGCGACTGCCATCGAGCGCAAGCAATTGCATGCCCGGTTGCAGCGAATGGCCCAGTACGACCAACTGACGCAACTGCCCAATCGCGAGCTGCTGCGTGATCGTCTGAAAGCGTCACTGGCGCTGGCTCGGGCAGATAGCGGGCGCATGGCGTTGCTGTACGTCGACCTTGACCGCTTCAAAAACGTCAACGACACACACGGCCATGCGGTGGGCGACATGCTGTTGCAAGCGGTCGCCAATCGGCTCAAGGGTTGCGTGCGCGAAACTGACACCGTGGCGCGCATCGGCGGGGATGAGTTTGTGGTGTTGTTGCACAGCATCCAGGCCGCGGAAGACGCCGACAGCGTGGCGGGGAAAATCCTTCAGATTCTGGCGCAGCCGCTGCGTCTGGACGGGCACAGCCTGAACATCCAGGTCAGTATCGGTGTCGCTCATTACCCCGAGCACGGTACCGAAGAAAAGCAGCTGTTCCGGCATGCCGACGAAGCTATGTACACCGCCAAGCGCCGGCATCACCTGCGGCTCGACACCTGAAATATCCGCTGCCGTTCGTCGCGGCGTTATCAGGTTTTCTAAACCTTTCAGTGCGCCTCAATTCTGATTCTATGCGGGCTGCTGCTCGCCTGGGTCATTACCAAGAGGTAGAGAATCATGCCTAACTCAAGAAACTCGAACTCGGGAAACTTCGCTAACGATCGAACGAAGGCGTCTGAAGCCGGTCGCAAGGGTGGGAAAACCACCACTACGACTGTCGACAAAGACCCTTCGAAGCCCGAAATGGGCCGCAAAGGAGGTCAGAAATCCAAGTAGTGATTGAAGGTGGTTTTGATGAGAGGCGGGGGCGAAAGCTCCCGCTTGAATTTTTCAGAAGGAGGGCGCGACCATGATCCGGATGGCCACCCGAATACGATATGTATGTTTTGCTACGTTGCTGGGCCTGTGTGCCGGCAGTGCCTTTGCCCAGTCCCCCGCAGAATTCATCAACGAGGCCTCGGCCCAAGGCATGGCCGATATTGAAACCAGTCGCCTGGCCCATCAGAAAACCGAATCCAAAGAGGTCAAGGACTACACCATTGTCGTCATCAACGACCGCACCACCGCCAACCAGCACCTGGCGAAAATCGCCAAACAGCTGGATTTGCCGGTAGCCCCGCGCGAAGAGGTGGTCGACAAGGCCAAAGCCTTGATGCCGCAAGTGATGGACGGCGAAACCTTCGATGAGGCGTACGCCGCCAGTCAGGTGAAAACCACGCAGGAAGCCATCGAGCAACTTCAGCAAGAAGCGCAGACCACCGACATCCCGCAAATCAAGGCGTTTGCTGAAGAGACCCTGCCCAAACTGCAAAACCACCTGCAGATGGCCAAGGCGTTGCAAGCCGGTCGCTAGCACCAGGTTTGGGGGTGTTTAAAGCAAACGGCGCGTCATTCACATCACGCGCCGTTTTGTTTGGATTCAGCACTCGTTCAAATCCTGCTTGCGCTGACTCGACGTCGCCAGCCCTGCCAGGCCATGCACATCTTTTTCGCCCATGGCGCGATAGTGTCTGCGCAGTGCTTCCAGTTGCTTGAGATCGAGCAACTCCAGCCCCAGCATGGCGTTCTGCGCCTCCTTGTTCACCCGCAGCAACTCATCGATTTTCAAGTGCAAGATGTCGGTATCGCGGTTCTGCGTGTTCTGGATCAGGAACACCATCAGGAACGTGATGATGGTGGTCGACGTGTTGATGATCAGTTGCCAAGTGTCGTTGAAATCAAAAATCGGCCCGCTCAGGCCCCACAAGCCAATAAGAATCAGCGCCCCCATGAATGTCTTTGGGCTACCGGCCCAAAGGGCGAGTTTCTGCGAAATCTTTGCGAATTTCATGGCCGTGTTCCTTATTGGGGAAGTACCTGAAGGTGTGACAGTGCGGGCGGGTTGAAAATTCTGATTGGCTTTGTGGATTGATTGGAAACCTGCATTGCGTCGGATTCAGATGAAGGAAACGTCTTTAATTCGCCAATCCTGGTTGGAATCTTTCTTTGTGCCGGTTTGTGTCTAGTATCAAAGGCAGTCAATTTGCCAGCATCCAAACACACGGATAGACACCCGCTAAGAGGTCACTCATGGAATTCTTCGAAAAGTTAGCAAGCCTGGCCGCAAAAGTTCGTTTGCAGAGCGCTGCAATTCAGACGGAAGAAGCGACCAAGAACGCCTTTGTCATGCCCTTTATCAGCACGGTGTTGGGCTACGACGTGTTCGATCCGACTGAAGTAACTCCTGAATTCGTTTGCGATATCGGAACGAAAAAGGGAGAAAAAATTGATTACGCCATCATGAAAGCTGGAGAGGTTCAGATCCTTATCGAGTGCAAAAAAATAGGCGAGCCACTGCACATCAATCATGCATCTCAGTTGTTTCGTTACTTCCATGTCACGAGCGCTCGTATCTCCATCCTCACTAACGGTCAGGTCTACAAATTTTTCACCGACCTGGATGCGCCTAACAAAATGGATGAGAAACCATTTCTTGAACTCGACCTGTTGGACATCGACGAGTACTCGGTCCCGGAACTGGTGAAGCTCACTAAATCCGCTTTCGATGTGGACTCGATCATCAGCGCCGCCGGTGAGTTGAAATACGTCAGTCAAATCAAAAAGGTCATTGCTGCACAGGTCAGCAAACCCGATGACGACTTTGTGAAAGTGTTCGCTTCGCGTGTCTACGACGGAGTGATTACTCAGAAGGTCCGCGAGCAGTTTCATGAGCTGACGAGAAAAGCAGTCATGCAATTTCTCAATGACCAAATCAACGAACGGCTCAAGTCGGCGATGAGCGGTGCAATCCAACCCGCTTTAGCCTCTTTACCTGTTACTTCTGGCGGTGCTGAGCAGGCGGATGTGCGGGACGAGTCAGAGGACAAGGTGCTGACGACATTGGAAGAACTGGAGGGTTATCACATCGTCCGGGCTGTGGTGCGCTCCGTTGTCGACGCCAAGCGGATTGTTCAGCGCGATACTCAAAGTTACTTCGGCATTCTGCTGGACGATAACAACCGTAAACCGATCTGCCGTCTGCACTTCAATCGTTCACAGAAATACATCGGCATATTTGACGAAGAGAAGAATGAAACCCGGCATGCGATCAACTCAATTGATGACATCTACGAGTATTCGGATCACTTGAAGAAGACTGTTGGGTATTACGATTAACGACTCTTGCTCTATGCCTGTAAAAACCTGTCAGGTGATATTGATTTTGTGGTGAGGGAGCTTGCTCCCGTTGGACTGGTCCGCGCTCGGGCGCAGCAGTCCCATTTTTAGGGACGCTTCGCTCCCCAGCGGGAGCAAGCTCCCTCGCCACAGGCCCCTTCTTCGCTCTCCCATTTTATTAATCAAACGGCATTGCTCTATGCGGCCGATTTCTCGCGAGTGCTGTTTGCTACGTCAACTCCACTTCAACCGCCCAACTAAAGTAGCCCAGCGCCTCGCAGTTTTTGTCGATCAGCATGAAATTCAGCTCACACGTCTCCACGCCTGAGGACCGTCGAGTGCATTTCCAATAATGATCATCGGCCTGGTGGTTACCCGGCTCCGTCGGCGTTGCCGGGTCGGGCACAGGCACCGTCAGGTTGCCATGGACCACCAATTCGGGCGCTGACAGTACGCCGGCATCGCCCACTGATATCTCGTAAAACACCACGCTGTGTTCGGCCAGTAGGCTGATGGTCCTTCCACGGAGATGGAATGTCGTTTCGTTACTCGTGTGTAACGTAATTTTACTGTCATTTATTGTACTTTTGCCTCCACCGATGACGAGGATGAAACCCTCTTCAATCACCGTTGGTAATGGCGGTTTCAGACTGGGTTGCGGATAACGTGAAAGCAGTGATTCGGCATCCACGATCAGCAATATATTGTTCGCGGAGGAGGGGGCGTTGATCGGTTCGGAAGTCATCATGGATTCCTTTCATGATGGTGGTACATGACGGCAGCCGCGTCGGTTCATGCAAGACATCCCGGTTCCTGTCGAGGCGGCAACGTGTTCGGCAAGCCCCTTGTCGCCAAGGGGCCAGACCCTCGTCAGTTACGGATGGTAATGAACGGATCCCACGAACAGCAGCCGACAATCTTGCACTCGCGATCCACGATCAAAAAGTTGAAATGGTAGGTCACGCTACCGCACGCCAGTGTTTCCGACGACCAGTAATAGTTGTCGACTTTCTGGCAGCTCGGCACTGAAGGATTACTGGTGTTAGGGACGGCCACGCAAGCAGTGGCCTTGCGTGGCGTGGGGGTGGAGATCAGCTCGTTGCCGACATTGCCGATGAATTTGTAGAAAATCACCGCTGTTTCAAAGCTCTGCGACAGGCTGGTTTCCCGCCAGCGGATCAGGTCGCCCACTTGTGCTTTCAAGTTCAGTTCGCCACCCGCCTGACCATTAATCACGTTGTTCTGGTTGGTAACCATGTACACATGATTGACGTCGATCATCGTCGGCGCGGCAGGGTTTTTGCTGATGTTCGGGTAGTTTTTCAGGATGGTTTCAGTGTCGATCGAAACCAGTACGTCCGTGACTCGAGACATAGTAAAGCTCCTTCTTCATAGTGAACGCCTGGCATCTTTCCAGGCACAACAACGCTTGCTTGCCTTGCGGTCGTTGCGCAAACACTACGGGCGGAACCCACCTGTCACGAACATGAGCTGGCCTTGCTCCTTGCGTGCAAACTAACGGGTTCGGGTTCCTTCCGACGGGCCGCGATTGGACTATAGATGCGAAATTGAGGCTGTCAAAACTACCTCGTGTATGGCTCGACGAGCGGTCAAGTTGTCGTGGTTGGACAAAGGTCGGGGATAGGGCCTTGAAGGTTGGTCGAGGTATCGTAGCGAACCGGTTGTGCGCCTCGGGCCACAACACAGCACCTGCAGGAGAACGCAATGAGTTGGTCCGCCAAACAATACGTCGCTTTTGAAGATGAACGCACACGCCCGGCGCGAGACTTGCTCGCTGCCATCCCGCCCGTGGAGGCGCGCTCGGCCATTGATATCGGTTGCGGCCCCGGCAACTCGACCGAACTGCTGGTCGAGCGCTTCATCGGCGCCACGGTGCGTGGCGTGGACAGTTCGCCGGACATGATCGATGCGGCTCGCAAGCGCTTGCCCAGCGTGCAGTTCGACACCGTCGATATCGGTACCTGGAACGATAGCGGACCGTTCGACGTGATTTTTGCCAATGCGGTTTTGCAGTGGCTGCCCGATCACGCGACGTTACTGCCTTCGCTGGCCGCCAGACTGACGCCGGGCGGCAGCCTGGCCATCCAGATGCCTGACAACCTCAACGAACCGTCCCATCGCCTGATGCGTGAAGTGGCCGCCGAGGGCCCGTGGGCCGACAAACTGGCGAGCGCAGCCGGGCAGCGCACCGAAATGGCCAGTGCCAGCGATTACTACTCGATGGTGCGACCGCACTGCGCGCGCGTCGATGTATGGCGCACCACCTACCATCACCCGCTGGCGGGCGGGGCTTCGGGCGTGGTCGAGTGGTTCAAGGGCAGCGGTTTGCGGCCGTTTCTCGAACCGCTGGATGATGCGGAAAAGGCTCAGTACCTCAAGCAGTATCAAACCGCGATCGAGCAGGCCTATCCAGCGTTGAGCGATGGTTCGGTGCTGCTGCCGTTTCCACGGTTGTTTATCGTTGCGACTCGGTAAAAGCACACTGAACCTGTGGTGAGGGAGCTTGCTCCCTCGCCACAGTGGTGCTTCGGTCATTCTGACGGAAGGGCGTCAACTATCAATGCTACCGGGCTTCCCCCGAGTATTTAGTCCTGTCGATGTCCAAAACTGCCCATACACATTCCGCGTACTGCGGATTGGATATGTGCAGGGTGACATTGTTTGCCAGTGGAATCGGGGATCCTTGGTCCGCGAGAATTTCGAAATGGCCTTCAATGGCTTCGCGCGCCATGGCTATTGCATCGTTCAGTCCTTCTCCAGCCGAAAAACAACCCTGGACATCAGGCACTTCTACGCCCCACGCGTGTTGGTCATCGCCTGCTGAAATCGCAATTGGATAAAGCATGTTCATCGCCCTCCTTTAACTGGCTGTCAGGCCATGAAAGGCAAAGGGCGCCCCGAAAGGCGCCCGGTATCACCTCAGGACGGTTCGGCATCCATGCGTCGAGCGATAACGTCCAGCACATCGCAACCGTCGCGCAAGGGCACGCAGCAGAGCAATGCAAAGTCGCTGAGGATGACCGCGTCGGTGGTGATGTCGCCTCGCATGGCGAGGTTTTCGAGGATCTGCGTCACGGCTCGTATTCTGTAGCTGGCCGTGCTGAGCAGTGAGTGCAGCGGTTGGGTGGTGTTGACGAAGAGGGAGGGCAGATCGTCGGCGTTGCTGGTTAGAGCCATATATTCTTTCAAGATTGATCACCATGATAGGAGGAAGACCTACCACTCAATCGTCGCCAAACAATAGGGTGGTAGCTGTACGCGGGTTGGCGAACCGGGCCATGGTAAAACCGGCAGACCCTAAGGTCTCCCACGCACAGCCACCAAAAATGAGGTAGCAACGTACGTTCAAAAGCGCTCCGAGAAATTCTCGGAGGCTCCTGTACCAAGGCATCGAGTCGCCAAACCCGATACGCCATTTGGGCGCGCTCGGACTATAGGCCTCGTGACAAAGGCACAGCAATGCGCAAGTGTACGGACAATTCCCAGCGTCGTGTAGGACGTTGCCTTTTCGGAAATTGGCCACTTTCGTGCCATCAGGGAATTGGGTGATCGACGCGTGATTGGGCAGACGTTGACTGCTTTGTTCAGGATGAAGAATCAGCGTTTCACTAAATCCCGCCCACAAAAAAACCGGCCACACAGGACCGGTTTTTTCGTTATGGTCGCCCGTCAGGCAACAGCAGGGAACAAACTCTCATAAGGAATTCGTAATTCATTCTTAGGGGGGCAGTTACTGGAAACGATGAAATTTCATGAGCTCCTTCCAGATGTAACCGTAGCTGTAGCGTAGCCATGCCACTTTTAACTGGTCGAAGCGACGTCGAAACCAACTGTGTTCTCGCGCTTTGAGTTCTTTGGCTATTTCCTCTAGTAACCATTCATCCTTAAAACCACTCCAAACAGGAGGGACGGGCGTTTCAAGGTTGCTGAAGCAGACAGGCGCGACCTCTGAGTACAAGATTTCTTCAACGTCCTTTGGGTCATAGCCTCGAATTCGTTCTGCGATAGAGGCGTAGTCGACAGTGCTGTCTACAAAGGCCTCTGCCAGCGCGATCTGGATGTTCGCTCGTTCCGTAGGCGTCAGAATATGTCCCAATGGGCCAGCTCCTCTAGCTCTGCGTCGAACGTGTCAGCCGCGACCCCGCCGGCGATGCCGCCAACAACGCTACCGATGAGAACTACGGCGATGGCGCAGGCCGGAGCTCCAGGACCACAAAGAGCGGATATGCCCAAACCTGCCAGAAATCCACCCGCCGCACCACCACCCAGGATGGTGGCTTGGCGAGTGGTTTCCTTGGCCTTGTCGTCTGCGTTCAGTATTTGGTAAGTGGCCAGCACCGCTGTCATGATGATGCCAACCTTGCCCATGACAGACATGATTTTTGTGCCAGAGGTGAACTTGGCATTGGCACTGCCGGACCGCTCCAGAGCTCTGTACAAGACCTCTTTCTGTTGAGCCTTAGAAAGTTGTTCGTAGTTCTTGTGGAACTGGGTTTGAGATTTTTCGTTCAGGATGTCGCTGTGTGTTCCGCCGGCCTTTTCTTTTTTTGCACGATGGCCAAACCCTGTGCAGAGGTCAGCTTGCGGTGTTCGAACATGATTTTGTTGCGCATCTCATTGCTGAACTTTGTCGCGTCCTCGACGCTGATATTGCCAGCTCTCACCTCAGCGAATATCTGCTGTGACATTCGTCGAATATTGCTCTCGTAGCTTGCGCGGATGCGTTCGTCCTTGATGGCATCGATGGAAAAACGACTGGCCGCCCCCTCCATGCCTGCAACCACCATCTCAAGGGGAGACCGGTCGAGCGTATGTTCGCTTTTAACAACATAACTTCCGGTTACCAGGTTCGGTTCCGTCACTAGAATATCCTTATCCCAAAATGTCGTTCAGCAGTCCGTCGATACCTGCGGTTGTGCAGGTGTTTTCGTGTTGGGCAAATGCCAAGGTATGGCATGCCTTTCCGGTGGGGTTGGAAAATTTGACCGAGTTGTTTGCGTCAAAGACGCCGGGCATGGAAGACCCATCGTCAAAGTGAGCCGTGCAAGCAAACCCTTCGTAGCTTTCTTCTGCGGGAATCTTAAAGCCGATCCAGTTGCCGTGAATGACCATGGGCATAGGAGGAATAAAGGGGGCAGGGGTATGGGAGCTTCCGATGATGACCGTGCCCGAACCGCCGATCACGACATCGCCATGATGTGCCGACAGTACCGACCAGCGCGGCATTTTTGCCGTTGATTAACACTGTGCCGGACACTTCTGAAGCTAACGCACTACCGCAGGTGCAGGTGTCACCTTTGCGAGCGGCTGCAAGGCCGTCGAAGAACACATCAGGAGAGCCAGAGGCGATAGCTTTGGAGCCGTGCCCCGGCATGGGACAACTGGTTGGGTCGGTGATACGTGCAGCTGGCTTTGCCATGCTTGACTCCCTGTCAACGAATTTAACGGGGACGACTGTATCAGACCTACTCTGAGAAATGGCTCGCGAAGATGTCAGCAAGGTCATGCCTGGGGCATGCGGCGGGAGTTGATAAGCCAGAGATGCACAACCATGCTTATTCAGCTGTGGAAAATTGGGGACTGATCTATTTATCAATGATTGGCCAAGTTGACCACATACCCGAGTCCACCAAACCCCAGACATAAAAAAACCGGCCATCAAGGCCGGTTTTTTATCCCCCGTCAAAAAACGACGTGAGACTGAAATCTGAGTGGAGCGGGTGAAGGGAATCGAACCCTCGTTATCAGCTTGGGAAGCTGGAGTAATGCCATTATACGACACCCGCTCAGAGCGGCTGACTTTGTACCAGATGTGCGCACGGATTTGAAGTTTTTCTTTATGCACGCTGCATTTAGCACCCACGAAACGACAACACGGTCTATCGCGGGCAAGCCTCGCGCCTACAGGACTGCATTCAACACTGTAGGGCGGGGCGTGCTCGCGAGGACGCTGTTTCAGATAGCCAGTGCATGGTGGTCCTGAACGTAGTGGTAACGCGGTCGGCTTTCATGCTGTGCCGGTTTCAGGAACCCCATCAGTGCATTGCGGCTGTCTCGGCAGGCGGCTTTGTGTTCCATGTCGAGAAAGTGGCCGGTCGCTTCCAGGGTCGTGAAGGTGGCGTGTTGCACATGGTTGGCGAACAATCGCGCGCCATCGGCGGCGGTGTATTCGTCCCATTCGCCGTTCATGAACAGCACCGGCACGTTGATTTTCTCCGCGGCCTTCAGAAAGCACTGGCGATCACTGTGCAGCAGGTCGCTGATGTGGAAGTGCATCTGCCCGTATTCATGATCGGCCAGGCTGCTGACGTGCCGATAGTTGAAGCGCTTGAACAGAGTCGGCAAGTGTTTACCGATGGTGCTGTTCACCAGGGTGCCGACCCGGTCGCCGTCCCGGCTGCCGAGGTAATCGACGCCGCGCTCGAGGTAGTCGAGCATGTGCGCATTGATCTCCGGGGAGAACGAGCTGATTACGGCTTTTTCGATCCGTCGTGGCCGGTGGGCGAGGGCGACCAGGGTCGCGGCACCGCCCCAGGAAAACGACAGAACGTGTTCGGCGCCGAAGTGGTCGATCAGCTCCAGGAGGATCTGCCCTTCGACTTCCTTGGTCAGCAATTTCTCGTGCAGGTTGTGGGCCTTGGACTTGCCCGCGTAGGGCTGGTCGTAGCAAACCACGTTGAATTGCGGGTGCAGGTTTTTCACGGTTTGTGCAAACGACGCAGTCGTGGCCATCGAGCCGTTGACCAGAATAATGGTCTTCTCTGCGGCGTCTGCGCGATAGAACTCCGTGTAAACCCGATACTGACCTTGTATATCCAGCACAGCGATTTCTGGCCTCATGTCATAAGACTCCTGGCAAGCGGGTATGCGCGCAAATGAGATTGCACGAGCTTTGTGACAGGTAGGCATACGCCTGGAATTTGGAGGCCCATGTCGATCCATGCAGCAGGTCGACGGGTATTATTATTGGCGGGCAGTCTGTCGGTCTGAGGCGGAACCTGAGGGTTCTCTAACCGGCAAAAAGTTTCTTAGAAGTATGTTGTGACTCGTCAGTCACATTTCGGCTGACGACCTGATTCAAGCAGGGGAGGCGGCATCGCGCAAGTGTCTTTCGTAAATTGTTCGACAACTTCTGCTGAGCGGTTGCCTGCTTAGATCAAATGAATCTCTTCGGTGCGCAATGGGCGGTACTCGCCCGGTTTTAGCGCATTGTCCAGCGCCAGCGGGCCCATGCGCTCGCGGTGCAGGCGTAGCACCTTGTTGTCGAAGTGGCCAAACATGCGCTTCACCTGGTGATAGCGACCTTCAACAATGCTAAGGCGCGCCGACTTCGGCCCCAACAGCTCTAACCCGGCGGGTTGAGTGGTGAGGTCCTCGAAAGCGAAATACAGCCCTTCTGTGAATTTCAACGCATATTCCGGGCCGATCTCCTGCTCGGTCTCGACGTAATAAACCTTGGGCAGTTTGGTCTGCGGTTGGGTCAGGCGTCGTGACCAGCTGCCGTCATTGGTGATCAGCATCAGGCCGGTGGTGTTGAAATCCAGGCGACCGGCGATGTGCAACTCATCCTTGTCGGGCTCGTGAATCAGGTCGAGGACTGTCCGGTGTTCCGGGTCGCGGGTGGCGCTGACACAGCCGGCGGGCTTGTGCAGCATGAAGTGGCGCAGCGGCTTGCCGGCTTGCAGCACGTCGTCGTCCACTTCAACACGACTGAATTCGCGGACGTCGGCGTGCGGGTCGCTGACGATGTTTCCGTCGATCCGCACGCGCTTTTCCACCAGCAACAGGCGCACCTGCTTACGGTTGAAGCACGGCAGATTGCTGAGGAAACGGTCAACGCGCATGGCAAGGGATCGGTGGGAAAAGGGTCGCGTATCTTACGTGATCGGCCGGAGGCCTGCTTACAGCTGTGCCTCGACCTGCGCGCAGCGTGGGCACAGGCAGGAGGCGTCGCGCAGTTCGGCCGGCAGTGCTTCGAGCACGGCCGGGTCGATGCTGACGCCGTAGCACCAACAGGCGCGATCAGCGGTTCGCGGGTCGGCCAGGCTGCAGTCGTTGGAGGCGCCGCAGGCCGGGCAGTGTTCAGGCCGGTTCATAAAGGTCATTCATAGCTGGAGTGAGACATTTCCACGCATGTGCGATTACGGCCCGATTGCTTGGCGCGATACATCGCATGATCGGCTCGTGAGAGCAGGGTGTGCAAGGTGTCATCCGGCTGCAACGTGGTCAAGCCGATGCTGACGGACAGCTGCAAGGCTTGATCGTTGTAGGCATAACGTTGTGTTTCGACATGCTGGCGAATTTTCTCGGCGATCATCAGGCCGGTCTCACCGTCGGTGTCCTTGAGCAGCACGATAAATTCTTCACCGCCCCAGCGGCAGACGATGTCGGAATGGCGCAGACAGCTCTCCAGATCCCGCGCGAAGCCGATCAGCACCTGATCGCCGGCCAGATGCCCGTAGGTGTCGTTCAACACCTTGAAGTGGTCCAGATCCAGCAGCAGCGCGGTTAGCGGTTTCGGCTCGCGCTGGGCTTCATGCATGGCCTGTGCAGCCAACAGATCAAAGCCTCGACGGTTTGGCAGTTCAGTCAGTGTGTCGAGGGTGGCCTGGGCCTGGATCTTGCCCTGAAAACGCTTGATTACCCGGTTCAGCAGGGCCAGCACAATCAGCGTGACGAGCAGGCAGATCAGCAGGTTGAGGTACAGCGACTGGCGGATTTCACTGAGGGCGCCGTCTTCGCGTTTGTCGACGAACAGGTACCAATTCAGCTCCGGAATGAAGCGCACATTGAGGAAATGTCCCTGGCCCTGAACGGAATATTCGTAGCTGCCGCTGTGGGGTTTGGGCAATTGGCTGACCAGGCTTTTCATGCTGTCGAGCTCGCTGAGGCTCTGCCCGATGTGTGCACCTTGTGGGCCACCCTCGGCGCCAGTGAGCACCAGGCGCCCGAAGTTGTCGACGAAATACACGCTGCGCTGGTAGCGCTGCTGGTACTTGTCGATCAGCTTGATCACCGCATCGACCGTCAGGCCGACACCCGCCGCGCCGATGAAACGGTCGTTGTAGTCGTAGACCTTGTAGTTGATGAAGAAGGTCAGGTTGTCCTTGTTGGCCATGTCCGGGTCGACATTGATTTCGTAAGGCTCGGCCATGTCCCGCACGCGAAAATACCAAGTGTCACGGGGTTCGGTGGCCTTGATCTGTTTGAGCACGCCTTTGGCGTGGTAGTAGGTCAGCGTGCTGTTGGAAATGAAGAACGAGGTGTTGGCGCCGTAGTGCGTCATGACTTCGTTGAGGTAACGAGTCATTTTCTCGGGATCGTGCTCGCCGTTCACCACCCAGTCCCGCATGAAGGTGTCGCGGGACATCATCGAGGAAATCAGGATCGGTCTGACCAGGTCTTTCTGGATTTCCGAGTAGACCGTGTCCGATGTCAGCGGCAGTTCAGTGTTGACGATGTTGTCGCGAATCGACGCGCGAGAGGCGTAGTAACTGAGGAAGGACGTGGCAAGAAACCCGGCGCCCAGCAGCGCGATCAGCGTGAGGACCAACGAACGTTGAGAATACAGAGGCGAGCGGGGCGACATGACACTTCCGTGGGCAATGGTCCAAAGCAGGCATTCTAATGGCACCGCCGGGAAATAACTGCTCTATGTCGAACGCGAATGATCGCTCACGGGCCTCAACGGAATGATCGTTCCCACGCTCTGCGTGGGAATGCCGCCCGGACGCTCTGCGTCCCTTTGCGAGCGTGACGCGGAGCGTCACAGCATGCATTCCCACGCAGAGCATGGGGACGATCATTGAGCGAGATAAGCTCGCCATCCGCCAAGATGGCTGATATCGGTGGCACCTTCCAACCCATACGCCTCACAGATAAACCCGCTCTCCCATCGCCCATCCGCCAGTTGCACCTTGCCCAACCCCAGCGGCGCCGGAATTCCGGTCAAAAACGAGCCCAATTCACTGCTTGGCAGTTCCCAGACTTCCACCGCAATCGCCACGCCACCGGACTTTACGCGAACCATCCCCGGACGAAATGGCGGGCCACCGGCCAGCGCATACAGTTGATAGTCCGGCGAACTGTAAGTCGTCTCGATCAACCGCGCCCCGCGCCGCTTCAATTGCCAGTTCAACGCCAACCCGTCCAGGTGCGCACCACACACCACCAACCGCGCCCGGTCATTGCGCGCAACGGTTGTTGGCGTGGGCGCCGTCACACCGTGCTGACGCTGGAAAGCGTCCGCCACGCTCAACAAGTACTGATCGGTGAACGCCCGACCAAACAGGGTCACGCCCCACGGCAGGCCATTGCCCATGAAACCGCTGGGCACGGCGACGGCGGCGTAATCGAGCAGGTTCATGAAGTTGGTGTAGTAACCCAACTCCGAATTGCGCAGCACCGGTTCGGCGTCCAGTTGCGCCCGTGTCACCGGGCGGCCGATGGTCGGTGTGACCACGCAATCGAGGTCTGCCAGTGCGGTGTCGCACAGCGCCTTCAAGGCTTGCAGGCGATACTGGGCGCGGAAGGTTTGCACGCCCGTCACCGCCGGAGCCTTGGCCAGCACCGCACGGATCACCGGCAGCACCGCTTCCGGGTTTTGTTCCATCAATTCGCCGGCCACGCTGTAACGCTCGGCCACCCACGGCCCTTCGTAAAGCAGACGTGCGGCTTCGAGAAACGGCGACAGGTCCAGTTCGACGGCTTCACCGCCCAAAGCCTTGAGTTGGTCGATGGCATCACCGAACAACAGCGGGCCTTCGGGGCAACCGAAGAACTCCAGATCTTGCGCACGGGGTACGCCAAAGCGGAACGGGCGCGGTGTGCCGAATGCCGCGCCGTCATTCCATTGCGGGTTGCTGCGGCTGTATTCATCGCGCGGGTCGAGGTGTGCCGTGAGCGCGAGCAATTGGCTGGCTTCGCGAGCGGTCGCGGTGAAGGTCGTGACGCAATCGAGCGTGCGACAGGCCGGCACCACACCCGCCGTGGAGATCAAACCTTTGGTGGCTTTCAGGCCCACCAGATTGTTCAAACCTGCCGGTACACGCCCCGATCCTGCGGTGTCGGTGCCCAAGGAAAAACTCGCCACGCCCAGCGCCACCGCCAGCGAAGACCCGGCGCTGGAACCGCCCGACGGATACTCCGGCAACACACTGTTGGGGCACGCGCCATACGGCGAGCGACTGCCGTTGAGGCCGGTGGCGAACTGGTCGAGGTTGGTCTTGCCCAACGGGATCGCCCCCAGCGCCAACAACTGTTCGACGATGGTCGCCGAACGCTCGGGCACGTAAGCAAACTCCGGGCACGCCGCCGTGGTGGGAATGCCCGCCAGGTCGATGTTGTCCTTGATTGCAAACGGCACGCCGTACAGCGGCAGGCTGTCGATGCTGTGGCCGTCGAGGGCGGCGAGGTACGGCTCCAGTTCTTCAATACTGAGCAAATGGATGAACAGGTGATAGTCCGGGTTCAGCGCCGCCGCTTTATCGCGCAGGCTCAGCAGCAATTGCCGGGGCGTGAGGGTCCCGTGGCTGTAAGCGCTGCGCAGGGCGTCGAGTTGCAGATTGATGTTCATGGCGTTAATCCTTTTCGAAATGGGTTCAGTCGAGTTCCAGCACCACGACGCGCTGCCCGGCACGTACCGCCGAGCCCGGTTGCAAACGAATCTCGCGCACCACGCCGGCCATGGGCGCCAGCAGTGGGATTTCCATCTTCATCGACTCCAGAATCACCAGCACGTCACCGACGGCCACGCGGCTGCCGGTTCGCACCTGAACCTGCCAGAGGTTGCCGGCGATGTGGCTGTCGACGCTCTGTTGACCGTTGGCCAGTGGCGCATCTTCGGTGGTTTCGGCGACCCGTTCTTCGCTGTCGAAGTGCGCCTGGCCGCTGGCGATCCAGCGCTCGCGCTCGGCGTTGAACGCGCCTTTTTGCTGATCACGAAACGCAGCAATGGTGTCGGCTTCTTTGCTCAGGAATGCCTGGTAATCCGCGAGGTTCAACTGGCTGTGCTCGATGTTCAGATCGAAACGACCGAGCGGGAAATCCCGGCGGATGCGCAGCAGTTCATCGGCGCTCACCGGGTAGAAACGGATCTGGTCGAAGAAGCGCAACAGCCATGGTTTGCCGTCGAACGCGGCGACTTCGCGGTAGCGGTTCCACATCTGCAACGTGCGACCGACAAACTGATAACCGCCGGGGCCTTCCATGCCGTAGACGCACATATAGGCGCCCCCGATGCCCACCGAGTTTTCCGCGGTCCAGGTGCGGGCCGGGTTGTATTTGGTGGTCACCAGGCGATGACGCGGGTCGAGCGGCGTGGCGACCGGTGCGCCGAGGTAGACGTCGCCCAGGCCCATCACCAGGTAACTGGCGTCGAACACCGTGCGCTGCACTTCATCGAGGTTGGGCAGGTCGTTGATGCGGCGGATGAACTCCAGATTGCTCGGGCACCACGGCGCGTCCTTGCGCACGGTGGTCATGTATTTTTCGATCGCCAACTGACAGGCCGGGTCATCCCAGGACAGCGGCAGATGGACAATGCGCGACGGCACTTGCAGGTCCTTGGCGGCGCACACGGCGTCCCATTCCCCGGCAACGATGCCGAGCAAATCGGCCAGCGGCAGTTGCTCGGGTTGGTAGTGCACTTGCAGCGAGCGGATGCCCGGCGTGAGGTCGATCACGCCGTGCAGGTGTTTGCTTTCCAGCGCTTGCATGAGGGCGTGGGCGCGGAAACGCAGGACGAGGTCGAGTTCGGGGGCGCCGATTTCCAGTAGTAGATGAGTATCCCCAGAAAGACGCGCCACCAGCCGCGTATCCCCCTGACCAATATCCAACACCACAGGCGACATAAGACTCTGTGGGAGCTGGCTTGCCAGCGATGAAGTTGAAGCGGTGTCTGGACGGGCCCCATCGCTGGCAAGCCAGCTCCCACAGGTATTCCACTTGCAGGCGAGATTGCGGGCGGTTTTGATATCGACCGGGATGAACTGAACCTTGTCTCCAGCCTTCAATTGCCCCAACTGCCAAAGGTCCGCCTCGATCACCGTCACCGGGCACACAAACCCACCCAGGCTCGGGCCATCCGGGCCGAGGATGACCGGCATGTCCCCAGTGAAATCCACTGCGCCGATGGCATACGGATTGTCATGAATATTCGACGGATGCAGACCCGCTTCACCGCCGTCGGCGCGCACCCATTCAGGCTTCGGCCCGATCAACCGCACACCCGTGCGGCTGGAGTTGAAGTGCACTTCCCATTGGGTCGAGAAGAACGTGCCGATGTAGCGTTCGGTGAAGTATTCCGGTGCGCCATGCGGGCCGTAGATCACGCGGATTTGCCGCACCGCGGGCAGCTCTGCGATTTCAGGTAGTTCCGCACCGACACTACGGTCGCTCAACGTTGGCACATGCAACACGTCACCGGCGCGCAAGGCGCGACCACCATGCCCGCCAAACTGACCGAGGGTGAAGGTGCTTTTGCTGCCCAGGTAATCCGGAACCTGCAGGCCACCGCGCACGCACAGATAGCTGCGGGCGCCGGCGCCGGCCATCGTGCCGAGGCTCAACGTGGCACCGGCCGGAATCAACAGCGCGGTGTACATCGCGACAGTTTCGCCGTTCAACGTCAGCGGGATAACCGCGCCGGTGACCGCCACCACCGCATCACAGTTGAAGCGCAGCAACGGCCCGGTCATGGTGATTTCGAGGGCGGCGGCACCTTCTTCGTTACCCAATAGGAGATTGCCCAGACGCAATGCGCGACTGTCCATCGGGCCCGACGGCGGCACGCCCACCGCCCAATAGCCGAGGCGACCGGGATAGTCTTGAACGCTGGTCTGGGTCCCGGCGCTCAACACTTCAAAAGTGTTGGCCTGATAGCTCAGGCCTTCCAGGCAACGCGTCCACGGTTGGCCACTGGCGAACGGCGCATCCAGCAGAATCTGGCGCAGGTAATCGCGGTTGGTTTCCACGCCATACAGCAGGCTGTCGCTCAATGCCTGATGCAGATCGGCGCGTGCTTCTTCGCGGGTCGGCGCCCAACTGATGACCTTGGCGATCATCGGGTCGAAGTACGGCGGGATCTCGCAACCGGCCTCGACCCAGGTGTCGATGCGCAGTTGAATGCCGTTGGCGGCCGGGAAATTCACCGCGGTGAGCAAGCCCGGGCTGGGCTGGAAATCGCGTCCCGGGTCCTCGGCATACAGTCGCGCCTGAATCGCATGCCCTTCGGCTTTCAAACCTTGGCTCAACTCACTCAACGGTGGCAAATCACCGGCCGCGAGTTCCACCATCCAGCGCACCAGATCGACGCTCCATACTTGCTCGGTCACCCCGTGTTCAACCTGTAAACGAGTGTTCACTTCAAGGAAGTAGAAGCGCTGATCTTCGCTGTCGAAGACAAACTCCACGGTGCCGGCGCTGCGGTAGTTCACCGCTTTGGCCAGTTTGATCGCCGCCGCGCACAGGTCGTCGGCCATGCCTTCCGGCAGGTTCGGCGCCGGGGTTTCTTCGAGGACTTTCTGGTTGCGGCGCTGCACCGAGCAGTCGCGCACGCCGAGGGCAATCACCTCGCCGCGACCATCACCGAACACCTGGACTTCAAGGTGCCGCGCACGCTGGATGTACTTCTCGATGAACACGCCGGCATCGCTGAAGTTGTTCTGGCCGAGGCGTTTCACCGCTTCGAAAGATTCGCTCAGTTCCGCAGCGCTGCGGCACACGCGCATGCCGATGCCGCCACCGCCGGCGGTGCTTTTGAGCATCACCGGGTAGCCGACCTGTTCGCCTGCGATCAGGGCCGCGTCGAGGCTGTCGAGCAGTTCAGTGCCTTCAAGCATCGGCACGCCGTGTTGTTTGGCCAGGGCGCGAGCGGTGTGCTTGAGACCGAACACGCGCAGCTGTTCGGGTGTGGGGCCGATGAAGGCAATGTTGGCGTCTTCACAGGCCTGGGCAAACGCGGCGTTTTCCGAGAGGAAACCGTAGCCGGGATGAATTGCCGTGGCGCCGGTGGTTTTGGCGATGGCGAGGATCTTGTCGACCGCCAGGTAAGTGCCGGCCGCCGCGCCTTCACCGAGGCTGTGGGCTTCATCGGCTTGCAGGATGTGCAGGCTGGCCGCATCGGCCTCGGAGTAAACGGCGACGCCTTTAACCTGCAATTCACGCAGGGTGCGCAGGATGCGGCAGGCGATGGCGCCACGGTTGGCAATCAGGACTTTTTCGAACATGGCATAACCCCCGGAGGCGATAGCGCATCAGCCTCGACCTGGGATGCGGGCCGTCCCGCAGTTTTTCGAGATGCATCCGGGCCGTCCCGGATGAAAAATCAGATTTCTCAAACGCCGCCGTCCCCCTGTAGGAGCGAGCCGGCTCGCGATAGCGGTGGGTCAGTCGACATCAATATCGAATGTGCTGGCCCCTTCGCGGGCAAGCCCGCTCCCACAGGTTCGGCGGTGTCAGGGTTGTTTCAGGCACTGGCCTGAGCGGGCCTGGCACAGGGCAAACAGCCACCGCCGCAGCTTCAACAATTTCAGTTCCATACCAGCAGCTCCGCAGGGGTCGGGTTGTAGGCGTTGCACGGGTTGTTCAGTTGCGGGCAGTTGGAAATCAGCACGATCACGTCCATCTCGGCCCGCAGGTCGACGTACTTGCCCGGCGCCGAAATGCCGTCTTCAAAGGTCAGCCCGCCGTCCGCCGTGACCGGCACGTTCATGAAGAAGTTGATGTTCGGCCCGATGTCACCCTTGCCCAGTCGCCCGTCGTGGACGCAGGCACGCAGGTAGTTGTCGCGGCAGCTGTGCATGTAGCGTTTTTCCAGGGCGTAGCGCACGGTGTTGCTCTCTTGCGCGCAGGCGCCGCCGAGGGTGTCGTGACGGCCGCAGGTGTCGGCGACGATGGTCAGCATCGGTTTGCCGAGGTTGGAATACAGCAAGCTGCCGGTGCTCAGGTACACGCTGTTTTGCCGACGCAGCGTGCGTTGCACGTCGTAGCGTTCCTTGGGATTGGCGACGCTGTAGAACAAGGTGTCGACGGCCTGGTTGCCTTCCAGGTCGAGGATGCGCAAGGTCTGTCCGGCCTTGACCTCCATCAGCCACGGTTCGCCGGCGGGGATGGTGGCGCGGTAGATCGCGGTGTCGGGTTCGTTATGAACGGTAGCGATTGCGAGTGACATGGCAGCGATCCTCAGGCGAACAAACGGTCGGTGTTGATGAAGCCGCGCTCGTTTTCCGGGCGCGAGGTGCGGCAGTGTTCGGCAACGCTGGCGTCGGCGTTCATCCAGCTGAGCTTCAGCGGTTTTGGCGCGTATTCAGGCGATGGGTCCATCGGGTGTTGCAGGGCCGTGAGCACCACCAATGTGTCCATCGGCGCGTACAACTCGATGTAGTCGCCGGCCCGTGAGTTGCCCTCGACGAAGTGGAAGCGCCCGGCTTCGTCGACATCGACGCGGCTGAACAGGTTGAGGGTCATCAGCAAATCCGACAGGCCCAATCCCCACTTGCCGAGTTCCACCAGCAGGTTGTCAGTGCCGTTGCGGAAGAAGCCGTTGCGCAGTTCCTGATAGCGCCCCGCGCCGTATTTTTCGGCGACTTCTTCAGCGCAGAGCACACCGCCGAGGCTGTCGCTCCAGCCGCAGGTGTCGGCAGTGATGGCGGCCAGTACGCGGCCCATGTCCGAGTACAGGCAATGGCAGCGAGTGAGCTTGGCGGTGTGTTGGCATTTGAGGCTGTCAGGCAGGTTCAGGCGTTCGGTTTTTTCGTTGGCGTTGAGCAGCGTCAGGCTGACGTTGGCCCCGCCGCGCAGATCGGTCAGGCGCAGCAGTTGGCCGCGTTTCAACACGAACGAACGGTGGCCACCACCGGGCAGCAATTCTTCGGCGAAGGGCGTGAACAGCAAGGTCGAATCAGTCATTTGCAGATTCCTCTAAGCGGTACGAAGCGTGCCTGCCAGCGGCATCGGCAGGGCGTCGACGGCGGCGCGGGTGGCGCGGCGGTCGCTGTTCAAAGGGATGTCGTAGGTGATGCGTGCGCCATAGGCGCCGGGGGCGTGCGGGTCGACACGAACCTTGTCGAACACCAGCAGGCGCGTGCCGAGGCTGAAACCTTCGGACAGGTCGTGGGTGACCATGAACACCGTCAGTTGCGTCTCGCACCACAGCTCCAGCAGCAAGGCGTGCATGTCTTTGCGGATGCCCGGATCGAGTGCGCCGAAGGGTTCGTCGAGCAGCAACACGCGCGGTTTCATGATCAGCGCCTGGGCGATGGCCAACCGTTGTTGCATGCCTCCGGACAATTGCGCCGGGTATTTGTCCAGCGAATGACCGAGGCCGACTTTGTGCAGCAACACCGCGGCCTGTTCCCGAGCGTCACGTTTGGCGCTGCCAAACAGGCGTCCGAGCAGGGGCGAGCGCGGCAGTTCGAGGCCGAGGATGACGTTGTCCAGCACCGTTAAATGCGGGAACACCGAGTAGTGCTGGAACACCACGCCACGGCTCGAATCCGGCTCGCCGGCCAGGGCTTGGCCGTCGAGCAGAATCTCGCCGCGACTGGCGCGTTCCTGGCCGAGCAACAGGCGCAAGAAGGTCGATTTGCCGCAACCGGAGGCGCCCACGAGGGTGCAGAATTCACCCTCGTTGACGTTGAGGTGCAGGCCTTCGAGCACCACCTGATCGGCGTATTGCTGCCAGACGTTTTTCACCGTGATGAAGCTCATGCGCGTGCTCCTTCATACCAAGGGAACGCACGCTGGGTCAGGCGCTTGAGGCCCCAGTCCATCAGCCAGGCGAGGAGGGTGATCCACACCACGTAAGGCAGGATCACGTCCATCGCCAGGTAACGGCGCACCAGGAAAATCCGATAGCCGAGGCCGTCGGTGGAGGCGATGGCTTCGGCGGCGATCAGGAACAACCACGCCGAGCCGAGCATCAGCCGCATCGAGATCAGCAGGCGCGGCAACAGTTGCGGCAGCACCACGCGCAGCATCAGGGTCCAGGTCGAGGCGCCAAGGGTCTGGGCCTTGATCAGCAACTCCACGGGAATTTCCCGGGCGCGCTGTTCCAGATCACGGGCCAGGGCCGGGGTGATGCCGATCACGATCAGCATCACTTTCGACAATTCCCCCAGCCCGAAGACGATGAACAGAATCGGCAGGATGGCCAGCGGTGGCACCATCGACAGCACCGTCAACAACGGTGACAACGGCGCGCCGAACAGCGGCAGGGTCCCGGCCGCCATGCCCAGGCACAGCCCGGCCAGGGCGCTGATACCGAGGCCGATGGCCAACCGACGCAGGCTGGAGGCGCTGTCCTGCCAGAGCAGGTATTCGCCGGTTCGTGCATCGGCCACGAAGGCCAGGCGCTTCACTGCATCGGTCATCTGCACGGCGCTCGGCAGCAGCTTGTCGTTGGGGTTGTCCATCAGCCGCTCGGCCGAGCCCATGAAGTAGGCGAACAGCACCAGGGCGAACGGCAGGATCACCAGCAACAGGCGACTCGGGCGATCCGGGTGGCGATTGATCAGGCGCATGGCCAGCTCCTCGTGATTACAGCTTGGCGTCAGCAGCCATCTGCACGTAAGTCGGGTCGAAGCGCAGCTTGAGGTTGGACTTGTCGCCGCTGGTCACGCCGTTGGCGAACGCCATGCCCACAGCACTGGTGTCCTTGGCTCCTTCGCCGAGCAAGCCGTGCTGGAACGAAAACTCGGCGACTTTGCGCATGGTTTCCGGCAGTTGCTTGCTGGTGGAGAAGTCCAGGGCCTCTTTGGGCGTGGCGAACAATTTGGTGGTGTCGAGTTGCGCCTGGAAACCCGGCAAGTCGGTCCCGGACGCCTTGGCCATGTGTTCGAGCGCGGCTTTGCTGGCGGCGTTTTTCGCGTTCATCAACTCGACGACTTCGAACCAGGCACCCGTCAGCGCTTTGCCCAGGGCCGGGTTGTCTTTGAGGGTGGCGCTGTTGACCACCATCATGTCCATGATCTCGCCGGGGATCTGGCTGGAGTTGAACACTTCGGTCACGTCAGGCTTGGCCTTGATGTCCGAGAGCATCGGGTTCCAGGTGGTGACGGCGTTGACCTGCTCGGTGTTGAAGGCGGCCGAGATGTCGGCGTCGGAGGTGTTGACCACTTTCAGGTCTTTCTCGGTGAGGTCGACCGAATCCAGCGCGCGGGCCAGCAGGTAGTGGGAAACCGAGAGCTCGACGAGGTTGACGTCCATGCCCTTGAGGTCGGTGATTTTCTTGCCATCACCCTTGAGCACGATGCCGTCGTTGCCGTTGGAGAAGTCGCTGACGATCAGCGCGGTGCTGTCGACGCCGCCGGCGGCCGGAATGGTCAGCGCGTCCATGTTGGTCATGGTGCAACCGTCGAACTGGCCGGCGGTGTACTGATTGATCGATTCGACGTAGTCGTTGAGCTGCACCACATCAATCTTGATGCCGTACTTCTTTGCCCATTTGTCGACGATGCCTTGGCTGCCGGCGTATTCCCACGGCATCCAACCAGCGTAAATCGTCCAGCAGACGCTGAAGTGGTCTTTCTGGGCGGCCTGGGACGAGAGACTCACGAAAGCTGCGAACGCAGCGGCGAGCAGGGCGGGTATACGAAGCTGGGACATGGTGGTTCTCCAGTTGATCAGGGGCGGGCAGGAGTCAACGCGGCACCGCGAACGGTGGCTTGTCTCCCGGGCTTTTGTCCCGCCGTGTAACCTCAACTGGAGGTCGCCAACTCTCGGACCAGCCACTCGCACAAGCGAGCCGGAACCCTAGTCAGCCATTGCAAATTGTGGTGCCGCGAACCTGTGATGAACTCCTGCACGCAGTTGCTAAAGCGAGAGGCGTGCCAACTCGTCTTGAGCGCTCTAACGTGGGGGATGGCGCGTAGCCGCGTCGGAAAAGAGGCTTACGGTTGCCTTGTGATGGTGCGCGATTGCACCGCAATGGGACGCATCGCCCGCTGATCTGAAGGATTTTGCGGCACAGCACTTGATGGCGGATTCTCAGTCAAAAGCAGTGTCAGCCGGCCATTGTCGGCTGCTGTCCCGGGTCTTTTCGGAGGCCGTCATGCTGCGTCGAATCGTGTTCTATGTGTTGCTCGGTCTGGGGGTGTCTGGCTGCTACTACTACGCAGACCCTTACGATGCCTACAGCGCACCTTATTACTACCCCGGTTATTACTCGCCTTATTACTACTCGCCTTACTACTACCACGGCTATTACGGCCCGCGTTATTACGGGGGTTATCGCTACTACAACCACGGCAACCACGGCTATCACGGCGGTCACGGCTCGCGTTATTACGGCGGTGGATATCACGGCGGGCACCATTAATCAGGGTGTGAATAGATGAAAAACCTTTCATCGGACAGATGTTTCAATCTGTTTCGTGAACGCACCAGATTCAGGAAACGGAGGTCTGATCTTTCGACAGTCACCGAATAATTGACTGCCGCCTGCCAGCGTCGCTGGTACGGCTCACTCGCGGTCCAGGAGGCCGCCATGCTCTGTCGAAAACAGCTCCGCCAAATTCTGCTGATTGCTTTATCGGGATTGTCTCTTGGTGCGTGCGTGCCCTATTCCGATGGAGGAGACAGCTACTATTCAGATGGTTATACCTCGCCTGCACCCGCCTATTACGCTGGTGGCAGTTCCTACTATTCAGGTGGCGGTGGTTATTACTCGCCACCGCCCCGGTACTACGCGCCCCCGCGCGGTATTACCAGCCAACACCGCGTTATTACTATCAGCCGCGCGTCTATCAACCGGCCCCGCGCTATTACCAATCCCGGAGCTATTACCGGTCTCATCAGAATCAGGGCTGGGACGGTCATCATCGAAGTGGCTGGAATAATGACCACCAAGGTAACCAAGGTAACCAAGGTAACTGGAACAATGGCAGCCGAGGAGGCTGGGATAATGACAATCGAGGGGGTGGACGCCATCACGACGGGCGCGGCGATCACATGGGCCGAGGCGGCAACCGGTAATCGCTCAAACAAAAGCGGCGCATCAAGCGCCGCTTTTTTTATGCCCGGATTTCAGTATTCCGACAAATCCGCCAACGGGTGCCGTCCTTCCCAGACTTTATGAAAGTGCGCCTGCACCACGGCATCCGGCACGTTGTTGATGTCCGGCCAGTGCCAGTGCGGTTTCTGATCCTTGTCGATCAACCGTGCGCGCACGCCCTCGCTGAACTCCGGATGTCGGCAGCAGTTGAGGCTCATGGTGTATTCCATCTGAAAAACCTGAGCCAGCGACAGGTGCCGGGCCCGGGCGATTTGCTCCCAGACCAGATGAGCGGTCAGCGGCGAGCCTTCACTCATGGTTTTTGCGGCAC
This sequence comes from Pseudomonas sp. S2_F03, assembly GCF_054668335.1. Taxonomy (NCBI): domain Bacteria; kingdom Pseudomonadati; phylum Pseudomonadota; class Gammaproteobacteria; order Pseudomonadales; family Pseudomonadaceae; genus Pseudomonas; species Pseudomonas sp. S2_F03. The sequence goes on from NZ_CP162759.1 coordinate 4,460,084, forward strand.
GATTGAGCAGCAGGTCGGAGCTGTCGCGTTGCAGGCTGATGGCTTTCCAGGCGCAACTCACATCACTGACGTCCAAAAGTTCGTCGATGCGCTGGCGCCGCGGTAGCCACTGGGCTTCGGGCAGTTGCGCAACCGCTTCTTGCTGCAAGGCCTTGAGCAAACTGTTGAGCTGCATCGGCGTCTGTTCCTGCCAGTTCAATTGCAGCAACCCTTCGATCAGCTCCTCCTGTTGTTCATCGAGCAGGAAGCGGTCGGCCAGGTCCAGGTCGATTGCATCGCGCCCGTTCATATGGGCGCCGGTCAGGCCCAGAAACAATCCGAGCTTGCCGGGCAGCCGCGACAGGAACCAACTGGCGCCGACGTCCGGGTACAAGCCGATGCTGATCTCGGGCATCGCCAGCCGACTGCTTGGCGTGACAATCCGGATACTCGCACCCTGCAACAACCCCATCCCGCCACCGAGCACATAACCATGGCCCCAGCAGATCAACGGTTTCGGGTAGGTGTGCAGTTTGAAGTCCAGGCGATATTCCGCCGCAAAGAAGTGCGCGGCCAGCGGTGGCACCTCCCCGGGATGGGCGCGACAGGCCTCCACCAGGCTGCGCACTTCACCGCCGGCACAGAATGCCTTGGCGCCGTTGCCACGCATCAACACGCAGACAACTTGCGGGTCTTTGGCCCAGACGTCCATTTGATCGCGCAGGGCGTTGATCATCGGCAGGGACAGGGCGTTGAGGGATTTTTCGGCATCGAGGCTGGCGACGCCGATGCGAGCGCCGTCGGTGCCAGTGAGTTCTTCGAAGTGCAGATTCATCGTGACCTCGATCGGGAATTTGAGGGTTAAGTATGATCGCTGTGTGGGAAAGTGCCGGATGTGCGTCAGATCAATTGACAAGCGTGATGGGCTTTCCTAGGGTTCGCCCCATTGTTTTTGCCGGATGTAACCATGACTGCTGACGACCGTATCAAACTCGAACCGAGCTGGAAGGAGGCACTGCGTGCCGAATTCGACCAGCCCTACATGGCAGAGTTGCGTAATTTCCTGCAACAGGAGCGCGCGGCGGGCAAGGAGATCTATCCACCGGGCCCGATGATTTTCAACGCACTCAACTCTACGCCGCTGGACAAGGTCAAGGTCGTCATCCTCGGTCAGGACCCGTATCACGGCCCGGGCCAGGCGCACGGCTTGTGCTTCTCGGTGCAACCGGGTGTGCCGGCGCCGCCGTCGCTGGTAAACATCTACAAGGAATTGAAACGCGACCTGAACATCGATATTCCCAACCATGGCTATTTGCAGAGCTGGGCCGACCAAGGCGTGCTGATGCTCAACACCACCATGACCGTGGAGCGCGCCAACGCTAACGCGCACAAGGACAAGGGCTGGCAGTTTTTCACGGACCGGATCATTGAAGTGGTCAGCCAGCAGCAACCGCACCTGGTGTTCATGCTGTGGGGCGCCCATGCCCAGAGCAAACAGAAGCTGATCGATGCCACCAAGCATCTGGTGCTGACCTCGGTGCACCCGTCACCGCTGTCGGCCTATCGCGGTTTTCTCGGATGTGGACACTTCAGCCGCACCAACAAGTTTCTTGAGCAGAATGGCGAGACGCCGATTGAGTGGCGGTTGCCGCCAGTTTGAGAGGTTTCGGTTTCGCGTAGGCAATAAATCAGGGCGTCAGCGGTTGTTTTGTTAACAGCGCCTTGATGATGAATCTGGCCATTGTTTCCGCCACTGGATAATCGGTTTGACTGAGTAAAAAAAGGCGGACACACATGAACTGAATGCACTTTCAGGGCTGCACATCAATGCGATTGTGTCGTCATACATTTGCTTGTCTTGCGGGACGTTTCTCGACATTTGCAGTGCTAGCCAACATGTCCTGATTTCTTCGGCCCGGCGTGAAGTGAGGTCCTCATGGTTAAGCTGAAAGAACTCGATGTTGGTGACTGCACGTTCATAGGCGGGGCCGGAGTTGTGTTTCGGAACGGCTAGCACGCCATTGAAGGTGATGATGTCTTGAGGGTCGTCGGCGTCGGTCATTGAAACCGGATAGAGCAACAGCGCCGACTCATCCTGCATGTCCGCCGGATCGCCGTTCTGAGTGTCGCGATTGCCGCGAATCGGAAAGTAGCTCGACTTGAGCGTGGAGTTGCAGCGGGTGCAGGCAATGGCATAGTTCAAGTGATGGTAAGCGAGCTTGTAATACCCGACTTTGCTGCCTGCACCAGTCGTCCAGGCAGGTTTGAATTTTTTCCAGTGCTCGACGTTGTGATTGGGCCAGGTCTTGACTTCGCTTTTGGGGCGATAGTGTTCCACTTCATGGACTTTGCTCGCCAATACCGCGCCTTGAAGCTTGGTCTCGCAGTACGCGCATTTTTCGTGCTGCAGCGTAATGTAGACCTGTTTGATTTCTCCCCAGAAGTCCGAGTCATCGGTATAGCCGCCCGCATCGACGTAGTGCTGGGTTCGCTGCTGGGCACGACCCAACCAGTTCGGTTTTTTGCCGTTGATTAATGCAATCAGCTCAGCTTCCGAAATGGGGTAACGAATCATTCTTTGGACTCTGCCTGCTTACTGCGCTGCGGTTGAGCAACAACTTCAGGCTTGGCTTTGACAGCGCGCGGGCGTCGAACACGAGCAGTGGCCACTTGGACCTTTTGCGGTTTTGCCATGTCTTCGAAGGACATGCCTTCGGCGAGCACTCTCAGGTAGTCGACAGAGGCTTTAACATTGCCCGACACCGCTCGGCGAGCCAGTTCGTTGAGCTTATCCGCCACGGGCGCCGCCCGAGTGCTATCAAGGCCGAAGTAGGGCGACAGCAGAATTTGCTCGGCGCTTTTCCCACGCACATGTTCGGGCAGCCGCTTGACAATGGTCGAGCCGTTTTCCTCTGCCAGCACAAACAGGTTTTGCGACATCAATGAGCCGACGACCAACGGACTATGGGTCGTCAGGATGAACTGAACATTCGGGAGTGCCTTGGCCAGTGTGGGCACTACGCTGCGCTGCCATTCGGGATGCAGGTGCAGATCGATTTCATCGACCATGATCACGCCGCGCATTTCTCTCAGTTTCAAGCCACTGGCGATACCTTTACAGACGTGGAACAGCATGTCGCCGATCCAGCCGATATAGGCCCTGTAACCATCAGACAAGGCGCGGAAGGGCAGAACGATGCCGTTCATTTCGAACAAGTGTTCACGGCCCGTTGGTTGCGTTTGAATTTGGCAGGCCGGTGGCAGCAGTTCATTGATCAGATTGATAACTTGCTTGTAACGGCCCTTGTTTTCCACGGAAAAGGCCGGCAGCCAGTAAGACAGCGGCATGAGCGTCAGGTGGTCTTCGAAAAGGCCTGCAACGCGTTCGTAACGACGTAGACGGGATCGGGTTCGGGCACTTTCATCCACCCGTGCGGATGCTTCCACACGGCGGGTAGCTCCATATCCGACAATGAAAAAGGCCGGGCTTTTTTCATCGAGCTGCATCGCCTCGATCGTTTCATCCGCGCTCTTTGGCGACATATGCCAGCTCATCCGCTCTACCGAGCTGACCGTGCGGACTTCGGTACTCACTGAAAACGTTTCGGGCATGAGGTCCGTCGCAGCTTTCAGCGGTCGTTCTTCTACGGTCGAGATGATGTCGGCGGTCAGAATGGCTGTGTTTTTCTTGAGGTTGACCTTACCGGCGATCTTCGCCGGAGCACGCCGGATCAAGCCTTCAGGTACAAAACCAGAGTTGCCGCTCAGCAACGGTCCGAGTACCGCAAGTGCAACAGCTTTTAGAATGCTGGTCTTGCCGAGACCATTGTCCCCCAGCAATACGTTGACGTTAGGGTATTGGAGGTCTTTGGTGCCCGGCAGATTGAATTCAAGGGTGGCCTTCTCGAAAGACCGCAAGTTTTCTATCTGTAGTTTGCTGATGTGCATCTAATCACCTCTCCCGAAGCAGAGATGGTAGCAAACTCTTTCCTGGCGGGTATCACAAGCCTCCGCTAAGGCATGCTCTCGCGGTTCCAGTATTTGAACAACGGCTCGGCCAGAAACAACACAAACAACAACCGCATCACCTGCATCGCCGTTACCAGCGGTACTGACAATTGCAGGGTCTCTGCCGTCAGGCTCATCTCCGCGATCCCGCCGGGCATCATGCCCAACGTCAATGAACGCAGATCCAGATGAGTCAACGCACTCAACCCCAAGGCAGCCGCCGTGGCAATCAACATGGTCAGCACTGTGCCGATCAAGGTTCGGCCCATGAAGGAAGGCGCGCGCCGGAAAAACTGACGGTTGAAGTGACAACCCAGGCCGCTGCCAATCAGCCATTGGCCGATCTGGCTGCCGCCGTGTGGCAAACCGATATGCAGATCCCAACCGATGCTCACCGCCGCACTCACCAGCAACGGCCCGAACAACCATGGGTTGGGTTGACGCAAACGCTCCCAGAGCCACGCCGCCAGGGCGCCTGCCGGGAATAAAAAGGCCAGCCACCGCCAGTCGACGGCCGTTGCGTGCAACACCGGCGCGCCGTCACCCAGCAAGTATTTGAAGGCTGCCGGTACGCACAGCACCACCACCAGCACCCGCAGGCTTTGCCCTGCCGCCACGCGACTGAGCACTGCGCCATTGCGCGCGCCGAGGTTGACCATCTCGCCGGAGCCGCCGGGCATGCTGGAGAAAAATGCGGTGGCGCGATCCTCACCGGTACGCCGCATCAACCATACGCCGACCACGGCGGACAGGCTGGTGACCAACGCACCGAAGAAGATCAAGCCGAAGTGACTGAGTACCTGCTCCATCACCACCGGGGTGAAGTGCAGGCCGATCCCGATTCCGACGATCCACTGGCCGCACTTGCGGCCGCCAGGGATTTCCGCCAATTGCCAGGGCGTCAGGCAGCGCACCAGGATGATCGCCAGCAACGAGCCGACCATCCATGGCAGCGGCCAGCCGATCTGGCTGGCGAGGTAACCGCCCAGCAGACCGACCAGCGGTGTTCCCCACCAGGCTTTGAGCGGTGTTCGATCAGACATCGGCGATCGCGCGCTGAGCGGCCGAACGTTTGCGCCAGATCCGCAGCAGTGGCATCAGCAGCATGATCGCGGTCAGGACCCAGCAACCGAAGGTGATCGGGCTGGACCAGAGGATTTCCAGTGCACCGTTGGAAATCGACAGGGCGCGACGCAGGTTCTGTTCCATCAGGCCGCCGAGGATGAAGCCCAGCAGGATCGGCGACAGCGGGAAATCCAGCTTGCGCAGGATGTAGCCGAAGATACCGATGCCGATCATCAGGAACAGGTCGAACGTGGTGGCGTGCACCGCGTAGACGCCAATCCCGGTGATGATTGCGATCACCGGCACCAGCGCCCAGTTCGGCACGGCGAGGATGCGGGTGAAGATGCGGATCATCGGGATGTTGAGGATCACCAGCATGATGTTGGCGACGAACAACGAGGCGATCAGGCCCCAGACGATGTCGGGTTGCTGTTGGAACAGCAGCGGCCCCGGCGTGATGTTGTACAGCGACAGAGCGCCGATCATCACCGCCGTGGTGCCCGACCCCGGAACGCCGAGGGTCAGCATTGGCACCAGAGCGCCGCATGCTGCGCCACCGATGGCGGTTTCCGGTGCCGCGAGGCCACGCATATCACCCTGGCCAAACGTGCCTTTGGCCCCGGCGATGCGTTTCTCGGTCATGTAGGCCACGGCGCTGGCCAAGGTTGCGCCGGCCCCCGGCAACACACCCATGATGAAGCCCAGCACGCCGCAACGCAGGTTCACCACGAACACTGCCGAGGCTTCCTTGAAGTTGAACATCATGCGGCCGGTGGCTTTCACAGCTTCCTGGCCATGATGGGTTTTTTCCAGCAGCAGGAGGATTTCGCTGATAGAGAACAGCCCCAACACCAACACCACGAATTGAATGCCGTCAGTCAGGTGGATGTTGTCCCCGGTGAACCGGTACACGCCGCTGTTGGCATCGATACCGACGCTCGACAGAAACAGACCGATCAACGCAGCGATAAAGGTTTTCAGCGGTCGGTCACCGGCCATGCCACCCAGGCAGACAATGGCGAACACCATCAACACGAAGTATTCCGCCGGGCCAAAGGCAATCGCCCATTTCGCCAGCAGCGGGGCGAACAGCACCATGCCGCAGGTGGCGATGAACGCACCGATGAACGAGCTCCACGCGGACAACGACAGTGCGACACCGGCCAGGCCTTTGCGGGCCATCGGGTAGCCGTCGAGGGTGGTCATGACGGTAGAGGCTTCGCCGGGAATGTTCAGCAGGATCGAGCTGATCCGCCCGCCGTATTCGCAGCCCAGGTAAACCGCCGCCAGCAGGATCAGTGCCGATTCCGGTGGCAGGCCGAGGGCGAATGCGATCGGGATCAACAACGCCACGCCGTTGATCGGACCCAGGCCCGGCAACAGGCCAACGACGGTGCCGATCAGGGTGCCGCACAGGGCAGTCACCAGGTTGTACGGGCTCAGCGCAACGCCGAAACCCTGACCCAAATAGCCAAGAGTATCCATATCAGTTCTCCAGAACGTCGAGCACGCCAAGCGGCAGCGGCACGTCCATCAACTTGTCGAACAGCAGATAAAGGCCGACGGCCATTAGCGTGATGATCACGATGCTGGGCAACCAGCGGCCGCCGTACAGGCGCGCCATCGGGATACCGATCAAGGTGCTGGCGACAATGAAACCCAAGGGTTCGAAGGTGCCGGCGAATACCAACAGCAACACGACGCAGATACCGATTTTGGTCAAGGTTTCGCGGTCCATCGGTGGTGCATCGTCGTCATGTTTGATCGGCGCCGGACGAAATACCATGTACAGCAGCGCCAGGCCCATCAGCCCGAGCATCAACAGTGGAAAGGCCCGAGGCCCCACCGGTTCGTAGGAAAATGCCGCTTGGTACGGCCACGCCATCAGCGCCAGGCCAGCGCAGGCCAGCAACAGCGCCGCAGCAAAAATGCGTTGTAAGAGCATGGGAAACTCCTGTGCCGCGACCCCGCGAAACGGGGCCGCAGCCGCTAGACAGAGGCGATCACTGGATCAGGCCGAACTCTTTGGCCAGCACTTTGTAGTCCGCTACCTGCTTCTTCACGTAGGTGTCCAGTTCCGGGCCGGTCATGGCGAACGGGAACAGTTCACGCTGATCGCGCAGCTTGGCGAAGTCTTCGGAAGCCAGGAGCTTGTCGAAGGCAGCTTTCCACCAGGCGTAGTCTTCGTCGCTGACTTTTGGCCCGAGGTAGAAGCCGCGAACCACTGGCCAGACAATGTCGTAGCCTTGTTCTTTGGCGGTCGGGATGTCTTTCATTTCCGGCTCGTCCAGACGCTTTTCGGCGAACACGGCGAGCAGGCGCATGTCGCCGCTCTGGATGTGCGGCATGGAGTCGGAGATGTCGGTGCTGCCGACCTGGATGTGGCCGCCGAGCAGGGCGGTGGCGATTTCACCGCCGCCTTCGAGCGCCACGTAACGCAGGTCACGCGGGTTGATTCCGGCGGCCTTGGCGATCAGTGCGGTTTGCATCCAGTCCTGGCTGCCGACGGTGCCGCCGGAACCGATCACCACTTTGCTCGGATCTTTTTTCAGCGCCTGAACGAGGTCGTCCAGAGTCTTGTAAGGCGAATCGCTTTTAACCGCGATGGCGCCATAGCTGGTGCCAACGGCGGCGAGCCAGCGCACGTTGGTTTCATCGAAACGCCCGAACTTGCCTTGGGCCAGGTTCAGCAACGAACCGCTGGACCAGGCCACCAGCGTGCCGGCATCGGCGGGACGCTGGGCGACCACCGCGTTGTACGCTACCGCGCCGACACCGCCGGGCATGTAGGTCACGCGCATCGGTTTGGTCAGCAGTTTTTCGTTGACCAGCGCGCTCTGCGCCAGTTTGCACGTGAGGTCGAAACCACCGCCCGGCGAGGCCGGGGCGATGCATTCCGGACGCTTGGGTTCGGCCATCAGTTGACCGGCAAACAGCATGCAACTGGCGGCGAGAGCAACTTTACGCATTGATAGGTTCATTCAAGTCTCCTTGGGAGTTGTTGTTATGGACGTGCTGAATTACCAAAGGGCAACGCTATAGCTCACCAGCAGACGCACTTCGTCGGCATCGCGAGCGGAGTAGTTGGAGCGGTAGGTGGCATTACGCAGGCGCACGGCGACATCCTTGAGAGCGCCGCTTTGTACTACATATTTAATCTCGGAGTTGCGTTCCCACTCTTTGCCTTCGTCACCGTTCTTGAGCTTGATGTTGTCACCGCTCACGTAACGGCTCATGAAGGTCAGGCCGGGAATGCCGAGCCTGACGAAGTCGAAGTCATAACGTGCTTGCCAGGAGCGTTCTTCGGCACCGGCAAAGTCGTTGATCTGTACAAAGTTGACCAGGTAAGGGTCGGCGCCATCGACATAAGGGAACGCGCTGTCACCGGACATGTGCTGATAACCGGCGCTGAACTTGTGCCCACTCAAGGCGTAGCTCACCAGGCCATTGAGGGAGGTGTTGTCGATCTTGCCGCCACGGGCTTCGCCGTCATCATCACTGATGGCCAGGCGCAGGTCGGTGCCAAAAGTGCCGGGGCCGAATTTTTCCGAGGCCACCATGCCGAGGAAGTGCTGGCTGTAGACGTTATCGAGTTGCGCGAAGTAGTAACTGCCGGTGATTTTGTCGGTGAACTTGTAGTCCACGCCGCCAAAGTCGAAGTGGTTGCCGGTGACGGTGCCGGCAAAACGGCTGTTCTTGTTGTTGAGGGCGATGTCCTGGTAGTCAGTGCTGTCGCGATCCTTGGCTTTGTCGAGACGCCCGCCGGTGAAGCTCAGGTTCTTCAGCTCTTTGGAGTTCAGCAGCCCGCCTTCAAAGGTCTGCGGCAGGATGCGCCCGTCGTTGGGCTTGAGGATCGGCATTTCCGGAATCAGGCTGCCGATTTTCAGTTCCGTGGCGGAGATTTTCACTTTGCCGGTCAGGCCCAGCTTGGAGTACTCGCCAACCGCGCGCCCGTCATCGGTCGGCAGCAGGCCGGTGCCGGTACGGTCGGGGCTCGAATCGAGCTTGATCCCCAGCATGCCCAATGCATCCACCCCGAACCCTACGGTGCCATCGGTGTAGCCCGATTGCAGATTGAGCATGAAGCCTTGTGCCCATTCGTCTCGCTTGGATTGCTGGACGCTGGTGCCATCGCGAAAGTCGCGGTTGAAATACATGTTGCGGGTTTCAAGTGTTGCCGTACTGTCTTCGAAGAAGGCAGCCTGGCTCAACGGCGAAAAGCCGGCAAGAGCGGCGGCACTGGCAAGCGCGGTGTGGCTGAAACGGGAGAGGCGGGCAGGCGCAAGAGCCTGGGTCTGCAAGGACTGCATGGGTGTCGTACTCCGTTTATTGTTCTTATTTGTCGAAAACGCTTCGAGGCGTTTTTCGGATCGCTGTGTGGCAGCAGCGACGGCAGTCGAAACTGTCCGTGACTCGACTCTAACGGGCTAACCTTTCGCTAGCCTTTCAGCAGACTTTCACGGTTTTCGGGCTTCACAGCAGCGGTTGCGGCTGTAAACTCCGCGCCAAAGAATGGCGTCGACCATCCCTGAATGAGGAAAAGATCCATGCGTGTTCTGCTCGTCGAAGACCATTTGCAGTTAGCCGAAAGTGTCGCCCAGGCGCTCAAGAGCACAGGGCTGACCGTGGATGTGCTGCACGATGGCGTGGCCGCAGACCTGGCCTTGAGCAGCGAGGAGTACGCCATGGCCATTCTCGATGTCGGCCTGCCGCGCATGGATGGTTTTGAAGTGCTCGCGCGCTTGCGTTCGCGGGGGAAAAACCTGCCGGTGCTGATGTTGACCGCTCGCAGTGACGTCAAGGATCGGGTTCATGGCCTGAACCTAGGCGCTGACGATTACCTCGCCAAACCCTTTGAACTGACCGAGCTCGAAGCGCGGGTCAAAGCCCTGTTGCGCCGCAGTGTGCTGGGCGGTGAGCGTCAGCAGCGTTGCGGTGTGCTGGCCTATGACCTGGACACCCGGCGTTTCACGCTGGGCGAAGAGTTGCTGACCCTGACCTCGCGCGAACAGGCTGTCCTGGAGGCATTGATTGCCCGGCCGGGTCGGGTGATGAGCAAAGAGCAGTTGGCCTCCCAGGTGTTTGGTCTGGACGAAGAAGCCAGCCCGGACGCCATCGAAATCTATGTGCATCGCTTGCGCAAGAAACTCGATGGCCAGCCGGTCGCCATCGTGACCTTCCGTGGTCTTGGCTACTTGCTGGAAAGCCGCGATGCATAAGCCCAGCAGCCTGCGCTGGCGGTTGCTGTGGAACCTTGCGCTGTTGCTGGTGGTGTTAATGCTGGCCAGCGGCTTGAGTGCGTACTGGAATGGTCGCGAAGCGGCCGACACCGCCTATGACCGTACGTTGCTGGCGTCGGCGCGAACGATCGCGGCAGGTGTCTCCCAGCGTGATGGAACGCTTAGCGCCGACGTGCCTTACGTGGCGTTGGATACGTTTGCCTACGACAGTGCCGGGCGCATTTTTTACCTGGTCAATGACATCCACCAGAATTTGATTTCCGGTTACGAGAACCTGCCCGCGCCGCCTCCGGGAACGCCTCGCACTGATGACTACCCGGCGCTGGCACGTTTTTACAACGCCACGTATCGGGGGCAGAACGTGCGGGTGGTCAGCCTGCTCAAGCCGGTCAGCGAGCCGAACATGAATGGCATGGCGGAAATTCGTGTGGCGGAAACCGATGAGGCGCGGGTCAGCATGGCGCGCAGTCTGGCCGCCGACACGTTGCTGCGCCTTGGCATGCTGGCGATTGGTGCGCTGCTGTTGGTTTGGTTTGCGGTGAGTGCGGCGTTGCGTCCGCTGGAGCGCTTGCGCACGGCCGTGGAGGAGCGCCAGCCCGACGATTTGCGACCGTTGCCGTTGGTGGAAGTGCAGCGCGAGTTGTGGCCGCTGGTGCGCGGGCTCAATCACTTTACCGAGCGGTTGCGCGAGCAGTTTGAGCGCCAGGCCCAGTTCATCGCCGATGCCGCCCATGAGCTGCGTACGCCGCTGGCGGCGCTCAAGGCGCGCCTTGAGCTTGGCCTGCGCACGAATGAACCCGAAACCTGGCGCAGCACCCTGGAAAGCGCCGCCCAGGGCACGGATCGCCTGACTCACCTTGCCAACCAATTGCTCTCGTTGGCTCGGGTCGAAAACGGTGCCCGGGCGATTGCCGAGGGCGGTGCCCAGTTGCTGGATTTGAGTCAGTTGGCGCGCGAATTGGGCATGGCCATGGCGCCGTTGGCCCACGCGCGCGGTGTTGCCCTGGCACTGGAAGCGGACGAGCCGGTGTGGCTGCGCGGTGAGCCGACGCTGTTGAACGAGCTGCTGAGTAATCTGCTGGATAACGCCCTGGCTCATACGCCGTCGGGCGGCAATGTGATTTTGCGGGTCATGACGCCGGCGGTGTTGGAGGTCGAAGATGATGGCCCGGGGATTCCGGTCGATGAGCGGGATCGAGTGTTCGAGCGCTTTTACCGGCGCAATCAGCAGGTGGCCGGGTCGGGGCTGGGCCTGGCGATTGTCGGCGAGATCTGCCGTGCGCATTTGGCGCAGATCAGCCTGCACGATGGTGAACCGTCAGGATTGAAGGTTCGGGTGAGTTTTATTGCAGGAGAGTGAACGCATCGTGTGTGGTGAAGGGGAGCAATGGAGGTAAGCCCCCCTCGCTATATAGGCTAGTAAAACATCGAACGCGACTCTTCCAGTTCCTTGCACATCGCCTCGTTCTGCGGATCAATCCCAAGCTTCTTGAATGAAGGCACGTTGAACGCATCGATTTTTGCGAGTGGATGGTCGGTGTCCTTGTGGCAGTACAGGCTGGCCACTTGCACCAGATCGACATAATCGACCTGCCCGGATTGACGGTTGAAGTCCAGGTACATCCCCGGCAGCTTCGCCAGCAATTCCGGAAACTCCCAGACCTTGAGCAGTTTTACGCCGATCAAAGGGTGAATGTGGTCGATCACATGGTTGAGGCTGACCGGGTCGGACAGTAGTTCATAGTGATCTTCGGCGTACGTCAAAATCGGCAACACGCCAATCTGATGCACCAGGCCGCCGAGTGCCGCCTGGTCGGGTTTGAGTTGTGTGTAACTGCGGCACAGCGCATAGCTGACCCCGGCGATTTCCAGGCTTTTGCGCCAGACATCGCGCATTTTCTGTGCGACCACCTCGGAGCGGGCGTGGAAAATCTGTTCCATCACCAGGCCGATCGCCAGATTGCTGCTGTAATTGATGCCCAGCCGCGTGATGGCGGTGTGCAGGTCGTTCACTTCCTGAGTGGCGCGCAGCAGCGGGCTGTTGACCACTTTGATCAGGCGCGCCGACAGCGCCGTATCGCGGCCAATCACTTTGCTCAGGGTGCTGACACTGATTTCCGGGTCTTCAGCGGCCTTGCGAATCTGCAGGGCCACTTCCGGTAACGTTGGCAGAACCAGGTCATCGTTATCGATGGCCTCAACCAAATCCTGTTGGACCTTTTCCGCCAGATCGCTCATTTCTTTTCTCTAGGTGTTGCAACAAATGCTGCGGTTAGCGCTGGATTTCTAGATCGCGATCCAGTGAGTAAGGCAGGTCGAGCAAGTTCAGTGCAGGTCCTTCCAGGGCACCGAGATGAATGTCCCCGCCCTCGGCCGCTTCGGCTTGCAGCACGGCCAGGAGTTCAATGGTGTGTTCAGCATTGGCAGCCAGGACTACTTCGCCGATGGAACTGCCGTGGCTCGGGGAAAACAACGGCGTGCCAGGGGCCGGCAGTTCGCTGGCCTCCAGGGTCAGACGATACAAGCGACGCTTGAGTTTGCCCAGGTACTGCATGCGGGCGACGATTTCCTGGCCGGTGTAGCAGCCTTTCTTGAAGCTCACGCCGCCGACGGCTTGCAGATTGAGCATCTGCGGAATGAACAGCTCGCGAGTTTCCGGCATGACCTGACCGATCCCTGCGCGGATCTGGCCCAGCAGCCATTGGTTCAGATTGCCTTCGGCCAACAGGGTGGACAGCTTGCCTTTGATTGCGTCGGCTTGATCGGCGGCGACCCACAGTTCAGCGCGATCCGGCGAGACGCGGATGGCGATCAGGCCTTCGTGACGCACGACACTGTCGGTGTCTGCCGGTAATTCAAGACCGAGACTGCTCAGCGCGGTATCGCCATGGTCGATCCCGAAACGGACCCAGGCGGCGCTTTCGTCGGTCAGTTTGGATTTGGAGAACACGGCGTACTTTTTCAGGTCGGCCAACTGCGGTTCCAGCAGTTCGGTGGCCATGGCCAGCACAACGCCGTCGCTTTCCAGCAGGATGCGGAAACTCGACTGCATCCGGCCTTTTTGCGTGCAGCGTGCGCCAAGGCTAGCCTGGGTATCGCTCAAGTAATTGAGGTTGCAGGTCAATTGGCCTTGCAGGAATTTACCAGCATCCACGCCGCGGACCGCGAGAACGCCTTCGTGAGACAGGGTGCAGAAAAAAGCAGAATCGGCCATGAGTCATCGCAGGGTAAAGAGTCTGGGGGACATCATAAGGTGGCGCCCTGGAAATGGGTAGTTCACAAAAGGAGGTGGTGCCCGACCAAAGCCGACTGTTCGACACTGTCCGGGGCTGTATACTTGCCGCCTATTTGAGGAGCGCTCCATGGTCGAAGATGTTGAACTGAATCGCCTCTACTGGCACAGCCGCCGCGGCATGCTTGAGTTGGACGTGTTGCTGGTGCCGTTTGTGAAAGAAGTTTATGCGCACCTCAACGAAGTAGATCGTGCCTGTTACGTCCGGCTGCTCGAATGCGAAGATCAGGACATGTTCGGCTGGTTCATGGAACGCACCGAATCGGAAGATCCAGAGCTTCAGCGCATGGTTCGCATGATCCTGGACCGTGTCCAGCCCAAGTAATATGTTCGAATGCCGCTGGCATGCCTCTCGGCAGTTGCTGGCGGCGTATGGTGTGGCCCAGCTGTTCGCGCTGGGTTCGTTGATTCTTCTATCCATACCGGCCTGGGCCAGCCTGCTCGGCATTGCGCTGTGCGCGGCTCACGGTTTTTGGGTGTTACCCAGACAGATCTTGCTCAAACACCCACAGGCCTTCTGCGGCTTGCGCCGGGACGCCGATGGCTGGCAATTGTGGAATCGGGCCGCGGGTTGGCAAGCCGTGCAGTTGCGCCCGGACAGCCTGGCGCTGCCATTGATCGTGGTGCTGCGGTTTCGCCTGCGCGGCGAACGGCGGATCAGGTCGATCTGCGTACCCCGCGACTCGCAGGCGGCGGATGTGCACCGACGCCTGCGGGTTCGCCTCACGTTCAGTCGGCGTAGGTGGGCGGCACCAGAATAGTGTCCAGGGCGACCGGGAGCATGTTGGGGTAGTCGAGGGTGTAATGCAGGCCCCGGCTTTCCTTGCGCGCCATGGCTGACTGGATCATCAGTTCTGCTACCTGAGCCAGGTTACGCAATTCGATCAAATCACGGCTGACCTTGTAGTTGCTGTAGAACTCGTCAATTTCGTCCAGCAATAGCTGCACGCGGTGCTGGGCTCGTTGCAAGCGCTTGTTGGTGCGCACGATGCCGACGTAGTCCCACATGAATCGCCGCAGTTCATCCCAGTTGTGCGCGATGATCACGTCTTCGTCGGAATCGGTCACCTGGCTCGCATCCCAGATGGGTAGGGCGGCTGGAATCGACACGTGTGGCAACTGCTCAAGAATGTCCGCTGCCGCCGAACGGGCATAAACGAAGCACTCCAGCAACGAGTTGCTGGCCATGCGGTTGGCGCCGTGCAGTCCGGTAAAACTGGTTTCGCCAATGGCATACAGCCCCGGTACGTCGGTGCGACCGTTTTGATCAACCATCACGCCGCCACAGGTGTAGTGCGCCGCTGGCACTACCGGAATCGGTTGCTTGGTGATGTCGATGGAAAACTCGAGGCAGCGTTCGTATACCGTCGGGAAGTGGGTCTTGATGAACGCTTCGGGCTTGTGGCTGATGTCCAGATAGACACAATCGACACCCAGGCGCTTCATTTCATGGTCGATGGCCCGGGCCACGATGTCCCGTGGTGCCAGTTCTGCGCGCGGGTCGAAGCGTTGCATGAAGCGTTCGCCATTGGGCAGCTTCAAGTGCGCACCTTCGCCGCGCAGGGCTTCGGTGACCAAGAAGCTTTTTGCCTGCGGATGGTAAAGGCAGGTGGGGTGAAACTGGTTGAATTCCAGGTTCGCCACCCGGCAGCCAGAGCGCCAGGCCATGGCGATGCCGTCGCCGCAGGCTCCGTCGGGGTTGCTGGTATACAGGTAGACTTTGGCCGCGCCGCCGGAGGCGAGGATGACGAAGCGTGCGCCGTAGGTATCGACTTCGCCGGTCCCGCGATTGAGGACGTAGGCGCCGAGGCAGCGGTCGCCCTCAAGGCCGAGGCGTTTTTCGGTGATCAGGTCCACCGCGACCCGCTGTTCCAGCAATTCGATATTCGGGCGTTGCCTGGCTTGGGCCAGTAGCGTTCTGAATATCGCGGCGCCCGTTGCATCCGCGGCATGAATGATGCGCCGATGGCTGTGGCCACCCTCGCGGGTCAGGTGAAACTCGAAGCCGCCGTCTTCGGTGCCGGATTGTTCATCACGGGTAAAGGGCACGCCTTGGTCGATCAACCATTGGATCGCCTCTTTACTGTGCTCGACGGTAAAACGCACAGCGTCTTCATGGCACAGGCCACCGCCGGCGTTGAGGGTGTCATCGACGTGGGACTCGACGGTATCGGAGTCATCCAGAACGGCTGCAACGCCGCCCTGGGCCCAGAATGTCGAGCCGTTGGCGAGGTCGCCTTTGCTCAGTACCGCAATGCGCAAATGACCAGGCAAGGTCAGCGCAAGGCTCAAACCGGCAGCACCGCTGCCAATGACCAGAACATCGTGTTGAAACTGTTGGCTCATTTCAGGATTCCGCTCAAAGCGACCCGGGTCGGGGTTGGCGCGAGACTGCTGTAACGGCGAGTCAGGGCGGCCACACAGCCCACTAGTATATAGAGGGGTGGGGCGGCACAATACCCGTGCGCACATGGCATTGTGAAACTACTGTGACGGGAAAAACCTGACGCTTCGTCGGATGGTTTTTTGAACGGTTCGACGACAAGACGACTGTATCGTCGATTTAACAGTATTTTTCTATTCACGGTTGCACAATGTCGGTGCCGTCTGGTTATAAATATTTGGAACTTTTGCCAAAGGCTCAAGATCAATAGACGGTTGCCTGATTCAAGGGACAGTGTCGGCTTCAGGTGCAGGATCTGCGGGTTGGATCCTTGCCGGCGAATCCGATGACAAGATTATTCGCGCAGCCGGGGAATCTCGCGCTGCGCTTTTCGTGCGTGCCGAATCAGAGCGCGCAGGAAACTTGCTTGGAGGGGGAGAACTTTTGCGAAAAGCCCGAGTCTATGTTTGCAAGTCCGGTCGTTTAGTAATGCAAGCCTCCTCCGAGCTTATCGAGGAGTGTTCATGCTAACCCAGGAAGAGGATCAGCAGCTGGTCGAACGCGTTCAACGCGGCGACAAGCGTGCTTTCGATCTGCTAGTGCTGAAATACCAGCACAAAATTCTCGGGTTGATCGTGCGTTTCGTGCACGACACCCATGAAGCCCAGGATGTGGCACAAGAAGCCTTTATCAAGGCATACCGTGCACTTGGAAATTTTCGCGGGGACAGCGCGTTTTACACGTGGCTTTACCGCATCGCCATTAACACGGCGAAAAACTATCTGGTTTCACGCGGCCGTCGGCCGCCGGATAGCGATGTCAGTTCCGAGGATGCAGAGTTCTACGATGGCGATCATGGCCTCAAGGATCTCGAGTCGCCAGAACGCGCGTTGCTGCGGGATGAGATCGAAGGCACCGTCCATCGAACCATTCAGCAACTGCCAGAAGATTTACGTACGGCATTAACTTTACGTGAATTCGATGGTCTGAGTTACGAGGACATTGCGGCAGTCATGCAGTGTCCGGTGGGTACCGTGCGCTCCCGGATTTTCCGCGCCCGGGAGGCCATCGATAAAGCCCTGCAGCCGTTGTTGCAGGAAAACTGAGACAGCGGCGATAGCCAAGAGAGGAACGCCATGAGTCGTGAAGCCCTGCAGGAATCGCTGTCCGCAGTGATGGATAACGAAGCGGACGAACTGGAATTGCGTCGGGTACTGAATGCCTTTGACGATGTTGAAACCCGTGAAACCTGGGCTCGTTACCAAATCGCTCGGGCAGTCATGCACAAGGACTTGTTGCTTCCACGCCTGGATATCGCTGCGGCAGTATCGGCTGCATTGGCCGATGAAGCCGTGCCGGCAAAAGCCTCCCGTGGTCCTTGGCGCAGCCTGGGTCGTCTGGCAGTCGCTGCATCGGTAACACTTGCTGTGCTGGCTGGCGTTCGTTTGTACAATCAGGACGAGATCGCTGGTGTAGAACTGGCTCAGCAATCCAATCAACCGGGTCTGGCCGTTCCTCAGGTCAAGGGGCCAGCTGTATTGGCAGGCTACAATGAGAGTTCGGAAGCCACTGGCCCTATGGCCAACGGTGTATTGCAAGGTCAGCCAGGCTGGCACGATCAGCGTCTGCCAAGCTACTTGCGCCAACATGCTCAACAGGCTGCATTGAAAGGCACTGAAAGTGCGCTGCCTTATGCTCGTGCAGCAAGCCTGGAAAACCGTTAAGGAGGATCATGCGCTCCATACCTCTACTTTCGCTTCTGCTCGCAGGCTGGATTGTTGTTCCAGCCCACGCTGATGAAGCCCAGGACTGGTTGACCCGCTTGGGTCAGGCCGAGCAACAGCAAAGCTTTCACGGCACATTCGTTTACGAGCGTAACGGTAGTTTTTCTACCCATAACATCTGGCATCGCGTCCAGGATGGCAAAGTCCGAGAGCGTTTACTCCAGCTTGACGGCTCCGCACAGGAAGTCGTACGCATTGATGGGCATACTCAATGCGTTAGCGGCACCCTGATAGCAGGACTTGGGGATACTCCCAACTCCGCTGCTCGTGCACTGGATCCCCAAAAGTTAAAGAATTGGTATGACCTTGCCGTCATTGGCAAGTCGCGTGTGGCTGGGCGTGCCGCGGTGATTGTTTCACTGACGCCACGTGATCAGCACCGATACGGTTTTGAGCTTCATTTGGATAAAGAGACCGGCCTGCCGCTCAAGTCATTGCTACTCAATGACAAAGGGCAGTTGCTGGAGCGATTCCAGTTCACACAACTGGACACCGCGGAAGTGCCATCAGACCAGGATTTACAGCCCGGCGCCGAATGTAAGGCCATCACTTTTGACAGTGACAAGGCTTCCGCCGTCAAAGTCGCTCAGGTCTGGCATTCGGACTGGTTACCGCCGGGTTTCGAATTGACCAGCAGCAGTGCTCGAAAGGATCCGCAGACCAAGACCCAGGTCAATAGCCTGATGTATGACGACGGTCTGGCGCGGTTCTCGGTATTTCTCGAGCCATTGAATGGCGCAACTGTGACGGACACTCGCACACAATTGGGACCAACCGTTGCTGTATCCCGGCGCCTGACCACGCCTCAAGGCGAAATGATGGTGACGGTGGTCGGTGAGATCCCGATTGGCACAGCTGAACGGATCGCGCTCTCCATGCGCAACGATGCCACTGCAACCAAGTAGTGAGCCGATTTCGAAATGTTTGGTGAGCATTTCAAGTTGCAAACAAACCAGAATTTTTCTATAGGTCAGAGCCTCACGGCTCTGGCCTTGTTTTGTTGTTCCCGGAACAAAAATACCGGCGTATTGTTCCCGGTGTTCCTTGCTCCATATCGCTTAACCATGCTCGTCGTAACGGGAGCCGTATGTCGATACCACGCTTGAAGTCTTATCTTTCCATGTTTGCCACCGTGTTGGTCCTCGGTCAGGCGGCTGCTGTTCAAGCAGTCGAATTGCCTGATTTCACCCAGCTCGTCGAGCAGGCCTCGCCTGCCGTGGTGAATATCAGTACCACCCAGAAACTGCCGGACCGCAAAGTGTCCGGGCAAATGCCGGACCTTGAAGGCCTGCCACCAGCGCTTCGCGAGTTCTTCGAGCGGGGCATGCCTCAGCCGCGCTCCCCTCGCGGTGATCGCCAGCGTGAGGCGCAGTCTCTGGGATCGGGTTTCATCATCTCGCCTGATGGCTACATTCTGACCAACAACCATGTGATCGCCGATGCCGACGAAATCCTCGTCCGTCTGGCTGATCGCAGTGAGCTGAAGGCCAAACTGGTCGGCACTGATCCGCGCTCCGACGTGGCGCTGCTGAAAATCGAAGGCAAGGACCTTCCGGTTCTTAAACTCGGTAAATCCCAGGACCTGAAAGCCGGTCAGTGGGTTGTCGCCATCGGTTCGCCGTTTGGTTTCGACCACACCGTGACCCAAGGCATCGTCAGCGCCATCGGGCGCAGCCTGCCGAACGAAAACTATGTGCCGTTCATCCAGACTGACGTGCCGATCAACCCGGGTAACTCCGGTGGTCCGCTGTTCAACCTGAATGGCGAAGTGGTCGGGATCAACTCGCAGATCTACACCCGCTCCGGGGGCTTCATGGGTGTATCGTTCGCGATCCCTATCGATGTCGCGATGGATGTTTCCAACCAGTTGAAAGACGGCGGCAAAGTCAGCCGGGGCTGGTTGGGTGTGGTGATTCAGGAAGTGAACAAGGACCTGGCCGAGTCGTTTGGTCTAGAGAAACCGGCCGGTGCGCTGGTGGCTCAAATCCAGGACGACGGCCCGGCGGCCAAGGGTGGCCTGCAAGTCGGCGACGTCATTCTGAGCATGAACGGTCAACCGATCATCATGTCGGCCGATCTGCCACACCTGGTGGGCGCGCTGAAAGCAGGCGCCAAGGCTAATCTTGAGGTCATTCGCGAAGGCAAGCGCAAGAACGTCGAGCTGACGGTTGGTGCGATTCCTGACGAAGGCAAAGAGCTGGATTCAATGCCTAAATCGGGCGTTGAAATCAGCAGTAATCGTTTGGGTGTTTCCGTCGCCGAACTGTCCGATGAGCAGAAGAAAACCTACGACCTCAAAGGTGGTGTGGTGATCAAGGAAGTGCAGGAAGGCCCTGCCTCCCTGATTGGCTTGCAATCGGGCGACATCATCACTCACCTGAACAACCAGGCCATCGGCTCCAGTAAGGAGTTCACCGAGATTGCCAAGGCACTGCCGAAGAACCGTTCGGTATCGATGCGGGTTCTGCGTCAAGGTCGTGCCAGCTTCATCACCTTCAAACTGGCTGAATAAACCGGTTGTCGGCTGAATAAAAAACCGCCTCGAAAGAGGCGGTTTTTTTGTGCCTGGATTTTGCTGAGCGTCAGCCCATCATGTCCTTGATCATGCGCTCCTGTTCCATCAGCTCGCGTTGACGTGCATCGATACGCGAAGAAAGCGGGAAGTTGCTGCCGGCCTTACGCTTGGCGAAATCGAGCTGTTGAATGGCCTGGCGATAGTCGCCAACCAGCGCAAAGTATTCTGCACGAGCCTGATGCAAGCCGATGATGTTGCCCGACAGGCCGCGAGTCTCCGCCACCTGATACCAAACATCCGGATCGTCCGGACGCGACTTGAGCAGGCCTTCCAGGGCCTTCTCAGCATCGGCGGTGCGGTTCTGTTTCAGTAGCAAATCGACACGTATCTGATTCAGCGGGTAGTTGCCGGGGTATTGCGTGAGCATCCGCTCGACGCGTGATTGAGCGTCGGGCAGTCGATTGTTGGTGATGTCCAAATCGACCTGCGCCAGATTGTAGATGATCTCATTCGGTGATTTTGCCAGTAGCAGCTTGAGGTTCTCCCGAGCTTCATTGAGCTGGCCACCCTTGATTTGTGCGATCGCCAAACCGTAGCGCGCGACATCGTTTTTCGGGTTTTCCTCAAGCAAGGCACGGAAGCGCTTGGCGCCCAGGCCAGGGGTTTCTTCATAAATCAACTGGACCCGCGCACGAATCAGCTGATAACGCATCGTGTCTTCAATGCCGCCCTGTGGGGCTTGTTCGGCACGGTTGCGGGTGTCGGCGATCCGCGATTCGGTAACCGGGTGAGTCAGCAGAAATTCTGGTGGCTTGGCGTCATAGCGGTATTGGCGCCCCAGGCGCTCGAACATGCTCGGCATTGAGCGTGGGTCGTAACCGGCTTTTTCCAGATTGAGGATACCGATCCGGTCGGCTTCCTGTTCATTCTGACGCGAGAAACGCCGCTGTTCCTGAATCGCCGCCGCTTGCGTACCGGCAATGGTCGCAATCCCCGCATCGCCAGCACCGGCCGCCGCAATCACGATCCCGGCCAGCAGGGCGGCCATCATCGGCACCTGCATACGCTTTTGGGCTTCAACGCCACGGGCAAAGTGGCGTTGCGACAAGTGAGCCAATTCGTGAGCCAGTACTGACGCGTATTCGCCCTCGGTCTGCGCATTGAGGAACAAGCCGCCATTGACCCCGACAATCCCGCCGGGCGCCGCGAAGGCGTTGAGCTGTGGACTGTTGATCAGGATGAACTCCAGGCGCCGGTCATTGACCTGGCTGGTTTCCACCAGTCGGTAAACGCTGGATTCGACGTAATCCTTGAGTTGTGGGTCGTTGAGCTGCGCGACCTGGCTGCGCAACAGCGCCAGCCAGGCACGGCCCAACTGATATTCCTGTTGCGGCGAGACGATGGCAGAACTGGCGTCGCCGAGTGACGGCAGGTCGTCGGCAAAGCCCGGTGAGGCGAGCAGGCAAGCGAGCGTCAGCAGGGTAGGGCGCAAAAAAGTCATGCACAAAGCCTTAGTCGACAAAGACCTTACTGTAGCCGGACACTTGGCTTGCGACCAGATATTCTAGGCAACTCAACCACCAGACCCGGAGTGAAGCAATGACTGACACAGTAGCCCATGACGCCGAACTGGACGCCAGCGGCCTGAATTGTCCATTGCCGCTGCTCAAGGCCAAGATGGAGCTCAATCGCCTGGCCAGCGGCGCGGTGCTCAAGGTCATCGCCACGGATGCAGGTTCTCAGCGCGATTTTCGCACCTTTGCCCGATTGGCCGGTCATACGCTGCTTCGCGAAGAAGATGAGGCGGGTGTTTACCGCTACTGGTTAAAAAAAGCCTGAAACCGGCTGCGTTCGTTTCTAGGGAATATCGATGTTCAAGGTGTTACGCGACTGGATTCAGCGCTACTTTTCCGATGAAGAAGCCGTGGTGCTGGCCGTGCTGCTGGTTCTGGCATTCACGGCGGTCCTCACTTTGGGTGGCATGCTCGCGCCGGTGCTCGCCGGGATGGTGCTGTCGTATCTCATGCAAGGTCTGGTGGTCACCCTCGAACGTCTGCGTATACCCGGCGCCGTGGCGGTGGGGCTGGTCTTTGCGCTGTTCATGGGGGTGTTGCTGGTTTTCATTGTTGTCGTCGTGCCGCTGCTCTGGCATCAACTGATCACGCTGTTCAACGAGTTGCCCGGCATGCTCGTCAGAGTGGCAGTCGCTGTTATTGCTGCTACCCGAGCGCTATCCGCATCTGGTGTCCGATGAGCAGGTGTTGCGGGCCATTGAAGTGGCGCGCGGCGAAATCGGCAAATTCGGCCAGTGGGCGCTGACGTTCTCTCTGTCGAGTTTGCCGCTGCTGGTCAACATCATGATCTACCTCGTCCTGGTGCCGATCCTGGTGTTCTTCTTCTTGAAGGACCGGGAGATGATCGGCCAGTGGGTGCGGGGCTACCTGCCCCGTGAACGGGCGCTGATCACCCGCGTCGCTCACGAAATGAACCGGCAAATCGCCAATTACATTCGCGGCAAGGTCATCGAGATTTTCATTTGCGGGGGCGTGACCTACATCGGTTTTGTGGTTCTTGGGCTGAACTACGCAGCGCTGTTGGCCTTGTTGGTGGGCGTGTCGGTGGTGGTGCCGTACGTCGGTGCCGTGGTGGTGACCGTGCCGGTCATGCTGATTGCCCTGTTCCAGTGGGGCTGGAGTGATCCAGTTCATCTACTTGATGGCGGTCTACGGGATTATCCAGACGCTGGACGGCAACGTGCTGGTGCCGTTGCTGTTTTCGGAAGCGGTCAACCTGCACCCGGTTGCAATCATTTGTGCGGTGCTGTTGTTTGGTGGGTTGTGGGGGTTTTGGGGTGTGTTCTTCGCGATTCCGCTGGCGACGCTGTTCAAAGCCGTGCTGGATGCGTGGCCACGCAAAGAGCCGGAAGTGGCGCCGCTGCTTTAATTCTTTAGTGAGGCTGATGGCCTCTTCGCGAGCAAGCCCGCTCCCACACTTGATCGTATTCCTTCAGGAAAAACTCGGTCTAATGTGGGAGCGGGCTTGCTCGCGAAGGCGTCCGAAAAGACTTCGAAGAAATCAGGCCTTGTTCAGGGCCTGAGCAGCAGCCAACACCGCATCCACATGCCCCGGCACCTTCACGCCGCGCCATTCCTGACGCAGCACGCCGTCCTTGTCGATCAGGAACGTGCTGCGATCAACGCCCATGTACTCCTTGCCATACAGCTTTTTCAGTTTGATCACGTCAAACAGTTGGCAAAGCGCTTCTTCCTTGTCGCTGATCAGCTCGAAGGTGAACGCCTGCTTGGCCTTGAAGTTTTCATGGGATTTGAGGCTGTCACGCGACACACCGAACACTTCGGTGTTGGCCGTTTTGAACGCTTCAAGCTGATCGCGAAAGCCCTGGCCTTCAGTGGTGCAACCCGGCGTGCTGTCCTTCGGATAGAAGTAAATCACCACCTGCTTGCCTTTCAGGCCCGCGAGGCTGACGGTCTGCCCATTGGTGGCGGGTGCTTCGAAGTCGGCAACCGGTTGGTCGATGGCAACGGCCATGAAAGCTTCCTTACATTGGGTTTGTGGGCGCCACGGCTCGATCAGGGCATCCAGGTTCAGCGCGTCGGCGAAATCCAGGAACTGATCGCGCAGCCAGCTGATCTGCACGCCGGCCGGCAAGGTTACGGTAAACGTGGCGTTGAGCATGGTGCCACCGGTTTGCGGTGCCTGGTACGTGTCACAGGTCAGGTTTTCCAGCTCGACGTTGTGGTCCATGAAGAACTGGCACAGCTCGTTAATGATGTCCGAGCGATAGGCCGAGCTGACATAAGCCACGTAAGGCAAGGCCTGAGGACGGTTCTCCAGGGCAGCGCTGCGCACCACGTTGACGGTGAACGCATGCTTTTTGGAGAGGCTCGGCAAACTGCCTTCCAGGCGTGCCAGGGCGTCCCAGCTACCGGAGATCTCGAGGATCAACGCACTGCACTCGCCATGACGGGTCAGGCGGGACGTGACTACGGCGCAGCGGTTTTCATGGCTGGCGCGGCACAGGACGTTAGTCAGCTCCATGGGGTTGGCGCCGAGGGCACTGATGACAAGGAATTGTTCGCGAACTGTGGGGGTGGACATGCAGCATTCCTAAAGCGATGAGCGGTCGATACGTCCAAGAGGGTTTTTACCGGGAACGAGCCTGCGGATGCGAATTCAAAAGGCCCGGGCCCAAGGTTGCAATATGCTCCAGTGTGGCAGGAGCGCGGGGCGGCAACGCTGGATCAGGGCTTGTGATGTCGTAACTGGAGGCTGGAATCTGGCGTACGACCTTAGTCAGTACCGATCAAAGTCTGAAGGGTAGCGAAAAGCAACGCCAAGGGGAATGGCGGCAGCGCAGTACTTTGCTTGTGCAAGCATCTTGGCGCCAGTACCATTACGGCTCTCTTTTTCCGGCAGGAGCGGTTTCATGATTGCGGGCAGTATGGTGGCACTGGTCACACCCATGGATGCACAAGGGCGTCTTGACTGGGACAGCCTCAGCAAACTCGTGGACTTCCACCTTGAAAACGGCACTCATGCCATTGTCGCGGTCGGTACGACCGGCGAGTCGGCAACCCTTGATGTCGATGAACACATCGCTGTCATCAAGGCAGTGGTCAAGCAGGTCAACGGTCGCATTCCGGTTATCGCCGGCACCGGCGCCAATTCGACCCGCGAAGCCGTCGAACTGACCCGCAATGCCAAAGAAGCCGGCGCCGACGCCTGCCTGCTGGTCGTTCCGTACTACAACAAGCCGACCCAGGAAGGCTTGTACCTGCACTTCAAGCACATCGCTGAAGCGGTCGACATTCCACAGATCCTCTATAACGTTCCAGGCCGCACCTCCTGCGACATGCAGGCCGAGACCGTGATTCGCCTGTCTACCGTGCCGAATATCATTGGTATCAAGGAAGCCACCGGCGACCTGAAGCGTGCCAAGGCAATCCTTGATGGCGTGAGCAAGGACTTCATCGTGCTGTCCGGCGATGATCCGACTGCTGTCGAGCTGATCCTGATGGGCGGCAAGGGCAACATCTCCGTCACCGCCAACGTCGCACCGCGCGAAATGGCCGACCTGTGCGAGGCCGCGCTCAAGGGCGACGCCGAAACCGCACGGGCTATCAACGAAAAATTGATGCCGCTGCACAAGGACCTGTTCATTGAAGCCAACCCGATTCCGGTGAAGTGGGCTTTGGTGGAGATGGGCCTGATGCACGAAGGCATTCGCCTGCCGCTGACCTGGCTGAGCGCACCTTGTCATGAAACGCTTCGCACGGCCCTGCGCCAGTGCAGCGTCCTGGTTTAATTGAGGAAGTACAACGCATGAAGCGAATGGCCGGACTTTCCGCACTTGCCTTGATTATCTCCAGCACCAGTGGCTGTGGATGGGTCTGGGGCCCGGAAGGTTATTTCCGTGACCGTGGTAGCGATTACCTGGAAGCGCAACAGACTGCACCAATGCAATTGCCACCGAATATCACCGACGCCAAACGCTTGGATCCGCTGCTGCCGATCCCGCGTAACGTGGCCGATGACACCGTCAAGGGCGAATACATCGTTCCTCGTCCGCAGCCGTTGTCGGCGCTCGGCCGATGCCAGTGCCTACTCCCTGCAGAAAGTCGGCGATTCGCGTTCGATCCTGGCGCAGAACCCTCCGGCCGAAGCCTGGCCAGTGGCGGTGCAGTTCTTCCAGGACAACGGTTTCCGTCTGGATGAACAAAAGCCACAAACCGGCGAATTCACCACGACCTGGCAGCATGCCGACGAACTGTCTGCAGCGATGGCTAAACGCCTGAGTGCAGCCGGCGTCAGCACCGACAGCGAAACCCGCGTGCGAGTGCGGATCGAGCCGGGCGTGCAGCGCAACACCAGTGAAATCTACGTGGTCAGCGCGGAGCGTCCTGCCGGCAGCACCGCCGATGTGGACTTCACCAACCGTTCGGTCAACACCGGCCTGGACGCAGCACTGGTCGACGACATGCTCGCGAGCATGAGCCGCATTTCGGAGAAGGGCGGTTCGGTCTCGATGCTGGCTTCGCGTGATTTCGATACACCAAGTCGCGTCAGCTTGAGCGAAGACGGCAGCGGTAACCCGGTGCTGAACGTCGGCAAAGACCTGGATCGTGCCTGGTCGAGCGTCGGTCGTGCGCTGGAACAGGGCGAGTGGCGTGTTGAAGACATCAACCGCAGCCTGGGCCTGTACTACATCAACCTGTCCGAGAAAGCCGATAAGAAAGACGAGAAGCCCGGTTTCTTCGCCAGCCTGTTCGGCAGCGCGCCGAGCAAGGAAGAAGTTGAAGCCCGTGCCGAGCGTTATCAGGTTCGCCTGAGCAAGGTCGGTGAAAACGTCCAGGTCACCGTCGAGAAAAACATCAACACCGTGGCGCCGGCAGACGTGGCGCGTAAAGTGTTGAGTGAGATTCAGGACAAACTGGGCTGATCACATGCGTTTTGCCGTTCTCGGCAGCGGTAGCCAAGGGAACGGCACGCTGGTAGCCAGCGATGACACGTACGTGCTGGTGGATTGTGGTTTTTCCTTGAGAGAAACCGAAAAACGCCTGCTGCGCCTGGGTGTGAATCCGGCGCAGTTGAGCGCGATACTCGTGACCCACGAACATGCCGACCACGTGCATGGCGTGGGTTTGCTGTCTCGGCGCTACAATCTGCCTGTCTACCTCAGTCGCGGGACCCTGCGCGGGATGCGCAAACCAATTGAACCGGCTGGCCTTCTGGCTGGCGGCGAGCAACTGCAGATCGGCGCACTGAGCATCGGCGTCATTGCCGTGGCCCACGATGCACAGGAACCGACGCAATACGTCTTCAGTGACGGTGAGCGGCGCTTCGGCCTGTTGACCGACCTGGGCTCGTATTGCAACAAGGTGCTGGACGGCTATCGTGACCTCGATGCGTTGATGATCGAGTCCAACCATTGCCGTGACATGCTGGCTCGCGGTCACTACCCGTACTTCCTCAAGCAGCGGGTGGGCGGTGAACTGGGACATTTGAACAACCATCAGGCGGCATTCCTGGTGGCCGAGTTGGGCTGGCAAGGCCTGCAACACCTGGTCCTGGCCCATCTGAGCAGCAAGAACAACCTGCCGCAGCTGGCCCGGCAATGTTTTGTCGACACCCTCGGGTGCGATCCGGACTGGCTGCAACTGGCCGATCAAGATTCAGGGCTCGACTGGCGACACATCGCCTAGCCCACCTACTTAGCAAGCGGAGCCCATCATGGAAAAACGTGAAGAACTCTACCGCGGCAAAGCCAAATCGGTTTACAAGACCGACGACGCTAACCGCTTGATCCTGCTGTTTCGCAACGACACCTCGGCGTTCGACGGCAAGCGCATCGAGCAGCTCGACCGCAAAGGTATGGTGAACAACAAGTTCAACGCCTTCATCATGCAGAAACTCGAAGCCGCCGGCGTGCCGACCCAGTTCGACAAACTGCTGGGCGACAATGAGTGCCTGGTGAAAAAACTCGACATGATCCCGGTCGAGTGCGTCGTGCGTAACTACGCCGCCGGCAGCCTGGTCAAGCGCCTGGGCGTCGAAGAGGGCATGAAGCTCAACCCTTACACCTTCGAACTGTTCCTGAAGGACGACGCCAAGGGCGACCCGTTCATCAACGAATCCCACGTTGTGGCTTTCGGTTGGGGCACCGCCGAGCAACTGGTTCGCATGAAAGAACTGTCGCTCAAGGTCAACGAAGTCCTGAGCAAACTGTTCGACGACGCCGGCCTGCTGCTGGTCGACTTCAAACTCGAATTCGGCGTGTTCCACGACGGCTCCATCGTCCTGGGCGACGAATTCAGCCCGGACGGCTGCCGCCTGTGGGACAAGGCCACCGGCAAGAAAATGGACAAGGACCGCTTCCGTCAGGGCCTCGGTGACGTCATCGAAGCCTACGAAGAAGTCGCCAATCGTCTGGGCGTACCGCTTTAATCGACGCAAGCATCTGATAGCACGGAAAAAAATCGCAAAAGGGGTTCGCTTCCGGCGAAAGTGTTGTTATGATGCGCGCCGTTGGAGAGATGCCAGAGTGGCCGAATGGGACGGATTCGAAATCCGTTGTACCTTCACCGGTACCTAGGGTTCGAATCCCTATCTCTCCGCCATACATTGAAAAGCCCCGTAGACTCTGGTCTCGGGGCTTTTTTCATTCTCGGATTCTACGTAGTAATTCTACGTAAAATATCTGCCGCCACAGACCCTCCTGAGCGCTCCTGTAGCGCCTTTCTCTATTGTCCGTACCCGTCGCCCAACAGATTTCCCTTAGCGTCCCCGTAGAGCTGTAGAGCGTCGTTTCGCCATCGCATCAGGCGCACTAGAGGGGCTCAATGATGTGACATGGGAGACGCCTGTGCAGCTCGTGCCGACCAAGGTGGGATAGGGTCATACACATCTTGTTACACATGTTTTAAGAGTTGGCACAAATTTTGTGACAAGTTTGAATTCATCGTTTACAATGGTAGTGAATAGGACAGTTGACTCTTCTCTGTTCGGATTCTCAACCCGCAACACCAGCACCAAACCAAATCCAGCAACACCCAACCGGGCCAGCCGCCAAGCTGAGTTCGGTAAAGTCGTTTCCAGAACATCCACATCGAACCTGTGTTGCCATGGAGTTTGGTGTAGTTGTAGGCCGAGGCTCCCACAAGCTTCTCCAGTCGTTCATGCAAGACGATGGCTGATACTTGCAAGATCAGGGTTTGTTACCTCTTATACTGTGACAGGGCAGTCTGATCGAAACTCTGTCAACTGGCCGTTCTTCTCGGAAGGGAAGCTTTTTTCGCATTGTGGCAACTCCGATAGGCCACGAGTTGCACTACTTAAAATTGACGATGAACTTTGCTCCCTTTGTGAGTTGATTGTCATTGCTGCTGCCCTCAGCATTAACTGTAGCGACGGTATGGGCTTAAAACATTTAACGGCGTAACAACTTCGGCCAGAGCCTAAAAATTCTGGCCACTTTTTCGTGCTCAGTTATCCGCGTAACAACACATACCCAGTATCTAAGACCAAGGAGCCAATATGGCAAGAGTCACCGTTACCTACCAGCCCTGCGCTGTGTGTAGTACCAAGTTTCCAGTAAGACCCCAAGCACCACATGCGAAGTTCTGCTCTACCAAGTGCAGAATGCAGCATCACCGCCAAGAGAAACAAACCGTAGTACCTACAATAATGAAAGAGGAAACACCGTTAATGAAAACATCGCAATTGTTCCAACCAGATGCCGCGCATCTAAAACGCCTACAAGAAATCGAAGTGGGCTTCTACAACACCCGTACACAATGCAACATCCAAGGTCGTGAGCAATCAGGCTTGATGGAGACTTTCGAAGTGCAAGGACTACAACAGGCTCTCGACAGATACGTTGAACTTGTTGGTCTTGGATATACAGCAACCGGCGAGATTACTCATCTCCCGAAACTGGTAGCATCGCCCACCATTGATTTCGTGATTCTCTCATTGAAACGTCCAGCCGCCGAAGTTGAAAAGGATATCGCCAAAATCCTGGCCCAAGTGGAGTTTGATTATCTTGCCCGTTTGGAAGCTGAGAAATCCGCTGCTGTAGCGAAGGAAGTGCAACTGTTGCTCGACCGTGAACGCGGTAAACGTAAACAAGCTGAGCAAGAGGCTCAGGCAGCGAAAGAGCAAGAAGAGTATGACCGTGTACACTCCGAAGTATTGCATGCCCTTGATCTTGGAGAACAACAATGACCGATAAAATCAATCCAAGCACTCTGTCAGGTACGGAGTTGCTACTAAGACAAAAGCGCCGTCCAGATACACTTGTCACGGAGCCTCTACAAGCTCCTGTAGAGGCCGTAACTAAACAAGTGCAAGCAGAAGATGAAGAAGCCTCCGAAGAGGCTGTAAGCGCATTCAAGGCCGCCATAGAATTACTTGAAGCTAAGGAGCACGCCCGTAAGATTGTTGAGGCAGTTAAACAAGCCAATTTGAACAAAGGAAAACAATGACAGAGAGCGCTACACCGAAGAATCTGAAAAATGATTCACAGCAATACCACTCCCTAACACTGATGTGTGGTCAACCAAAGATCCGCGACTTTGTTAACGCAATGAAGCAACACCTTCACAAGTATCACGGCCACCGTGTCAGCTTTAGCTACCGTTGGTGCCGACACGAAGACGGTAGTCTGTATTTCGCTTTGTCAGGCTCTCGCAGTGTTCAAGATGTATTCGCCGCATACTTGGATAACAACCACGGCGACTACTACAGTAGTGCAACCGTTACGCAGTACGGACGTAACACAATTAAATTCACTCGTGCTTTCGATAAGTTGTTTGCAATGAAATATGGCCGTTCCGCTCGTGGAGAAATCAAATGACTGATATCCATGAGAAGATAGCTATCTTGACGGGCACACTAAACTTTATCGCCGACCTAGGCGGATTGACGAAATTCGCAGTAATGGTGAGGGCGGCAGACCGATGCGGAAATTGGACAGTATCCGTCCCTCGCGGGCCTTAACACCTACGATGTACGCTAATATTCTTTGTGCAAATGGTTCTATGTTCTGTTCGTAAGATGCTCCTCAATCTGGGCCACAAGATGTGTGCATTGTCTTACTAGGGTGATAATTTCATCTTCATTAATTTGATGCTGGTTTCCATCTTTGTCGAAGCCGTTTCTGTGTATGCAGTCATGCCGAATTAATATGGCTTTGAAAAGCCAACCAACATTGCCAAAATCAATTTCCAGAACCGATCTGTACATGGGTTTTATTTTTTTAATGTCGTGAAAAATTAAATCCTTGAGATGCTGTGCAACCAGACGTTTCAAATCTGCCCATTGAGTGAAAATTTCTTTGAGTGAAAACTGCCTTTTGCGAGATCAGGATCGGTTTCCACTAATCGCCTAATATAATCGTCTGAATTTTCTGAATTTATTACGGTGGAGATGAAGCTGCTAGATAGGTACGCTTCGATCGCAGTAACGACTTGGGCGAATAACATATTATTTAAAGTTGCTTTTACTTCTGCGGGGTGCGAGTGTCTGAGAAGAGATATAACATCGGTTGATACTTTTTGATATATCTCAAGCTGATGAGTGCTTTCAATTTCCGCATTTATTTCTGAAAGGTCAGTATTTATTCTGTTTTCATAGTGCAGGTCAAGAACGTGTCCTAGGATTACATCTGTTTCCGACACTTTTGAAACTATTTGAATGTCGTAGTCTTTTCCACAATCTGTGCAAATGATCGTATGCCAGTATTCGCGTGAGCTTTCTTCATCTGTGATTGCAGTATAGTCTGGCCCCTCATGCGGTAATGTTTCATCTAGAAAGCCACCGCAAGCACAAGTAAAGGTAATATCTAATTCCATGAAGTACTAGTCTCGATAGAAGTGAAAATGCATCCAGTGGTATTTTGCGCTCTTTTAGCAAAAGTTGGAACTGGGGCAGCTGTGAAACCCTTAAAGATTCGCTTTGTTCATCATGCTTTATAGCTACTTATGACCCTAAACAGCTTGAAAAAGAGGATGAAGTCGGGGTATGGTCGCCACCTTCTCAAGCAATTCGCACCGAACGTATCTCGATCCTACCTAGTGTGGTGTTAGGCGGCGGTTTTCGTTCGTGTTGGATTTGATCCTAGCGAGTGCGCTGGATATCTCACAGGGGGGCGTTTCCCCTATGTGCAAGGGGGGGGGGATCCACTATGTACACGGTGGAAATTCCACTGCTAATAAGACTGATAATAATAAAACTGAAAGCAGTAAGACTGAATGCTGTGTGAGTTCGCTCACTGCGTTCGCTGCACCGAGTGCACCCTCTGGGTTTTCTTGCCCCTACAAAGCAGAAGAACTTTTCTGTTCTGTGTAAGGAATGGTGATTGATCGTGCAAGGATCATAAATCAGCGGTGTACACACCCTATAGAAGATGTATTGAGTTCACAGGCCATCTTGGCCCTTGTGAGATTTTACCGTGCAAGGAGAGTTGAAATGAATATTCAATTTCGTCAACACAGTCGTGAATGGTTAAAGGCCGGTAACGGCAATGGTGGCCCTAGTGCAGCAGCTCGTGTTGCACAGATGATTGAGATGATTGCCCTCTACCGAACTGGGGCAATGGAAGAATCCAAGTTCCTAGAACAAATGAAAAACCTATAATCGAAAATACGAGGAATACGATGACCGAACAATTTTGCCAATTCACACATGAAATGATGCGTGCTACACACTGGATCAGTAAGACAACTGGTGAGCATTTAAAACTCAGTGCTGTTCAGAAAATTATCTGGGTGCAGATGATTGATCGTTACAATTTTTTCCGCTTGCTAGGTAAGGAGTGGTTTGACTCGCAGGAAGATATTGCCTTTGCCACTGGATGCGATGTTAGTACCGTGAAGGCATTCATCAGACTGTTGGTTAAGCATGGTTATATTACGGTTAAACGAAAGAGGCTCCGTGGCTTTGTAAGCTCGAATAGTTACAAGATCGTTGCTTCGCTAAAACTACATAATAAGCATGCTTCTGCAAGCGCTCCCGTGCAGTCTTCTAGCGATGTTAAAGCTCCAAGTGGTGCATTAGTAGTCCTTGAGGGTAACGAGGCTGTAATCGCGCCACAGGAGGTAGCTGTACAACTAGTGCCGGTCTTTGAAGATGTTCCGCTAGAGGCGTATATCGACACTCCACACAAGACGCCTGTGATCGTGCGTGAGAGGATCAGAGGGTTCGCTGATACATTGGATGAAGAGATTAAGTGTAGCGTTCCTGTGTTGCCTAGAGGGCTTGTTGATAGCTCTGGCGAAAGTGATCCATGGGGATGATTAGCGTGGTTTGTTCCTGGCCCTACGATGTAGGGCCAGCACTGAGGGCTCAGTCTTCTACGCTGTCGATAGCGAAGTTGATAAAGGCTGAACAACAGATGAGCATGAAACGAGCATCTGCTTTGGTTAGCTGGGATTCGTTATCCATCAGCGCGTGGCGTATACCATCGGCATCGTTGGTGTAACCGTAGAGTGCGGAGAATGCTGTCTTGAGACTTGGATGGAGGTGGTGTTTCTTCTCCAGCACCTTTAATGCTTGGCCAAGAGAAGCCTTGTCATCGCCGACAAGTTTCTTTACAAGTGACTCAACGGCGCTGATGCTTTCTTTGATCGAGTTGCGGTAATCTGGGTTGTTTCTATCGGTCAAAAAACCAAGAGATGTTTGCAGGTGAGTTCTAACCCCTGCATATTGGTCTGATCCTGATATAGCTCTTTCAATTTCTTCAATTTCGTCGGTTGATGTAATAGGTGTGATCTTGCCTGCAACAAATCGATAGGCGGAACTTTCCCTTTCCAAAACTAAATTACAGAGTTTAATGAAGGAGTCCGCTCTTACTGTAGACCCTAGGTTGTACTCTGGTCCGTGCTTGGCTGTAAATTCTATGAAGGCGTAAACTCTATCCCAGGTGCAACTAAAAAAATCTTGGCGGATGACAGGCAAAAAATCACGCCATCGAGAATTTATGGTGTCTATCGATTTTTTATAGTGCAGCGAGTATAACACTTTTGAAAACGTGTCAAAGTTAGAATCTTTAACGTAATCATACACCTTATGTCCTGATCGAAACTTGTTCCAATACGTTTCAATAAGTGCATTCCACAACGATATACGAAGGTCCATATCCATGCCGTTAGCTTGTATGACCTTTGTCGCTGGTGTTAGACCAATACGCTGCGAAAAATCCATTACCACCTCGTTCGTGTGATCGCTTGCTTTGGCCAAGGTCGGCCGCGTCCTGATGGCTGCATTGTACATGGTGGCGGGGCGCCAGTTGGTAAACAGAAATACCTCTTGAAACTACCGGAAATCTATCTAAATCCCTGCTGATAACTTAGCCTATCAGGGTAGCTGTCTAGATAGATATGGCCTATATGCTTTCGATGTGTTGCACGGGGCATCAGTAGACGCGATTCGTCCGGTACTGAAAGCCTTCAGCAAGCGGTGCAAGGAAATCCACTACGAAGCTAAGGCTCCAAGGGTGCTGGCAACCCTGCAAGCGCCTCTCAGCTTTGCCGCTGAGCTGGTGCTCAATGGGCAGTGCCGGGCGTTGTACCAGTTCTGCGTGGTTTTCCCCCTGTTTCATAGCCTATGATCATGGCATGCTGCGGTAAAACTTCATTACAGGGATTGGGTGCAGCATGGGCGAAGAGGCTGGTGGGGATAACAACGTCAAGGCGACAATCGAGGCAGTAACGGGCTTGGTGAAAGCTGTACCAGTTTACGAGGACGCAGTGCAGCCAGCAGCCAAACAGATTGGTAAATCTTTAGAGACAATTGGTAAAGCAATCAATGTGGCGCTTGCTCCGGTTGGCATGTTGGTCTGGGGCTATGAAAAGTGCCAAGAGTTCATATCAACCAAGGTTGCAGACCGCCTGAAAGATGTCCCGCCTGAAGACATCATTACGCCAAAACCGAATGTGGCTGGCCCAGCAATTGAGGCGCTTCGGTTCACCGGCCACGAGGAATCGCTTCGCGACATGTACGCCAATCTTCTTGCCACTGCCATGGACAAGAATACTTCGGATGGTGCTCACCCTGCTTTCGTGGAAATCATTAAGCAGCTCACACCCGATGAGGCGAGACTGATAGCTTATTTCATGGAGCCAAAGCCATTTCCATTGATTACCGTGCGTTCAGAATCAAAAGCTAATGGGGGTGGGTTTGATGCCATGAAGAGTGTTTCTCTGTTTGGGCGAGAGGCAAACTTGGAAATATCGAACTTGATTCCGAGCTACTTAGATAATCTTCGTCGACTTGGCCTGATTCAAATTCCAGAGAGTTACAGCTACACAGGCCCCGGCGTATACGATGAATTAGAGGGCAGCGAAAGCGTAGTGGCAATGAAGCAATACATTGAGCAGGTTCAAGAAGAGCGTGTTTGCAGGTTTGATAGGAAGGCGGTAGTTGTTACCAGCCTCGGCAGGCAGTTTGGGAGTGTCTGTGTGAATGATCATCAGGAACCCCCTAAAAACCCCGGTTAAACGCCATGTAAAGGGTGTAACTAGCATCGGTTATGAAAATATCGCTAGTTAGTCCGGTTGACTATAAGTCAGTGTTTGCGGGGGGTGTGGCTAGTTGTAGCCTAGCTGGAAACGGTGATTCCGCTTCAGCTTGGGTTTTCCGCACCAAAACGGCAGTTTTGAGCTGGAATCACCGATTTCTGCAAAAGCACACTCTGCCTTCCATCCCCTTGCGGAAAGAGCTTCCTGAACTAGCTTTGATGGTGTCGCTAACGTGGCGATAGGCTATTAAGGAGTAGGATATGGTTAACAAGCGTGGCCGAGACTCTGGTAACGGACAATTCATCCCTATCGACAAGGCCAAGAAGAATCCGGGGACAACGACGGTGGAAACAATCCCGCCACCGAAGAAACCAACGAAGCCTAAGAAGTAAATAGCTTCACCGTGGGGGTGAGACGCCCTCACGATCCTCAAGGACGAACCACCATGCCAGCCAATACAGACGCCCACGTCGCCACAGCAGACGCCCTGACCCTCCTGTTATACAACCAACACGCCCTAGCGGCTGCTATTGAGGAAGTGGCCCTATGGGCTAAATCCAGTGGCTCGCCCTACACGCATGACAACGCCGTCACGGCGCTGCAAACCCTCGATACAAATGCATCCGCCATTACAGACGCGATCAATCGGCTTCGGCAATCGTAGGTATCATCAAACGACCGTTAAACGATACCGTCTGTCGGACTTCTTCTTGGTATCATCAAAATAGCTTTGTGGATTAGGTGATCCTGAGTTATGGTGATCCCACGTTAAGCGATACCAAGGAAAGCCACCATGTCCCGTACCTTCTTGTATGCCCGGGTCTCGACCTCGGGGCAGTTCACCGAGAACCAGACTCAAGAGGTCAAGGCTGCTGGCTTTGATGTGCAAGCCAGCCGGGTAATCGAGGAAACCGTATCGGGCAGTGTTGCCGCCAAGGAACGCCCCGGCTTCCAGAAGTTGCTGGATCGTATGGAGAGTGGAGACGTGTTGCTCGTTACCAAGCTCGACCGCCTAGGCCGCAATGCCATGGATGTACGTCAGACCGTTGAGCATTTGGCGGCTAACGGTATCCGCGTCCACTGTCTGGCGCTGGGTGGGGTAGACCTGACTTCGCCAGCGGGCAAGATGACCATGCAAGTGTTGGGCGCTGTAGCGGAATTTGAACGTGACTTACTGATTGAGCGTACCCAGCAAGGTTTGATGCGTGCAAAGGCTGAGGGTAAGAAGCTGGGGCGGCCTGAGGCGATGGACACCACGAAGAGGGTTCTCTTCTGGAAGAGCAACAACAAGTCACAGGCAGAGGTGGCTGCTGAGCTGGGTATAGGGATTGCGACAGTTAAACGCCACTGGAACCGCACTAACGCCTGATGCAGCGTGGCATCAGTGGGTGTAGCACCTTAGGAGTGCAGTAGATGACGTATTCACGTTTGGCGCCGTACAGGGCCAGCAATGCAACACCGCTCTTTAACAACTGAGTAGCTTATTTCATGGGCATTCGCTTATAGCGGTGCCCAGTGCCAATGGCGTTTGACAGCGTGGCTGGTTCTCTGGAAATTCCAGATGTGAATCCAAGACGCTCGTGCAAGTGGTCAAAAAAATTGGCGGGAAAAATGGGTTCGCCAATATTATTGCCCCTACAGCGCTGCTAACGGTTGTCACTTCTTGCAGGGGTATGCGTGCTGCATCGCCATTAAGGTGAGGGTAACGCCGCCCTTGTGGAGTAATTCTGGATTCTCCTGCATGTACTTGACGGTAATCTTCGCAGCTTGCCCGGTTGTTATCTTTGGTGGCACGCAGAGCCTCAACTCTGGAGGGGAGGTAGTTATCCAGTCCCACCATCAGTTCGAGAACGGTTTGCATGGTGCCAAAGCAAAACCCGGTTTTGGCTAGATTTTCTACAGCAGGATTTTCGACATTTTTGCACCACTCAAGCAGCTCATTCCCGCTTGCGGCCATAGTTTCACCACACCCCAACGATGCTACCAGTGCAACCACTGCTGCTGTCCCTGCTCTCATGATGGCTCTCTATCTGCGTGTGTGATTCGGCAATGTAACCGACACGTATAGCCGGGTGCCATCGTCACGCGCTCGGTCAGGAGTTGAGCGTCAATCGCCCCTAGAAGTGTTCGCACCAGCCAAAATACACATCGTCACCTTCCAGAAAAACAAAGTTCTTTCTAGGGCCATCTTGGTATTCGTTGATTACTAGTGTGAACACCGCCGACCCGGGTCCTAGGCTCTGATCTAGCCGCATGGTCGTCACCACCTTGAAGCTGTTTTCTGTCGATCCGGGATCAATGACCTCAGGCGCAGTGACGTAGGAGTTTTTCAGTGCCCCGGCCATCACTCCGGTTCGTCTTTCTACGGTGAACTGTTTGCCGATGAACAAGTTACCTACAGAGCTTTCGCTTGCTGAGTCTGTCCGTTCAACGGTGCATCGATAGTCTGTTGCGGCCATGGCTTCACCACACCCAAGCGCTGTTGCCAGTGCAATCGCCCATGCCTTCATCGGTGCAGTCCTTTTATTAGATGGCTGAGCTTACCGTCTGAGTTGACCTGGTGCCATTACGTCACGCATTGGGCCAGGTTCTAGGGTTTACTCATTGTGGTATTTCGTGAGGCGAGCGTCAGAAATCGTTTTGTCCCATCGCTCAACGAACGTTAGAAATTTTTCATGGTTGTCAATGTACGTCCCCAGCCAAATCCCTATTCCGTCCGTTACAGCCTTGTACAAATCCACCAGATTGAAATAGTGGGTGTCGTCGTTTGGGCTGCGTTTCTCTGGCGGCAGGCTCCCAATGGATATCGAAATCCTTCGGACCGTTTTCTTCTGCACCTTGAGGGAGTGCAGGTTGGACATGTGTAGGAGACCGTTTCGCAGTTCCCAGAGTTCTTCGGCAGTGACGCCTACGGGGCTTAGATCTACATAAGTGTCCAGCCATTGGCAAAAAATGCTTGGTTCGTCTCTACCGACTTTGATGCCGCCAAACTCGACATAGGCAAGGCTGTCGATGCACGACAGAAAAAGCTTGGTTGCAGATGTGTAGTACTGATTGCTGAACAAGAGCTTGTAGGCTTTGAGGTAGTCGTCATTAACGAGTTCTGCAAAGTCGAAGGTGCCGGTTTTGCTGTATTCGACTAGCCAATCATCCATAACGCCAACCGCTCCAAGCTGTTTGTTTACATCCGCCATATCCAGTGGTGCGAAATCCGTTTTGTAGTTGATTGCTGGCTTCCCATCCAAAATGATTGTGATTATGGCGAGCGGCGCCACTGGTTGATGCTCCTGAAACGCATACTCGAACAGCTCTAATCCTTTGCCTACACGAGTCCTTGCATTGTATGCGTCGATGGTGAAACCGATGGGAGCCTTGGTTAGCTTCGCTTGTTTGTAATCTCGTTCAGCCGCCGTTCGCAAGAAGGTTTCCTTCTCTTCGTCGGTGCCGTCCACGTCATAGAAAATGTGTCCGAAGTAAAGGACTCGTTCCTGTGCATCAGCGATCAGGTAAAAGTTGTACACCGTTTCTTTCATGGTGGCTCCGTGCTCATGCTTGTGATGTCGAGGGTGTATTCCTGTCAGCGGAGCTGACGTTTAAACAGTCGGTAGGGTAGGGAGCTTCGATATAGCTTTGAGCTTCTGCTTTGGTGATGAACCATCCGAGTACACATCAAACGTCACCGTGCCCGTTTCATGGCCAACAAGTTCCTTGATCAGCCTATCTGCTACGTCTGCCCTCACCAACGAGGTTATGACCGTCGCCCTGATGCTGTGGAAAACTCGGGTGCGATCAAACCCCATGTTGGTTTTCAGCCTGCCAAAAGCCTTGCTCAATGCGTCCGACCGAATCCCGTATTTGTTGTTGCTGTCAGTAGGCACCAGATAGCCGTCTGTGGACGCTTTGGCGAGACGATTCACCGACACCGTTAGGTTGGGATGCACCGGCACCTGTCGAATCCCTGCTACGGTTTTTGAATCGACAATATCGAACATCTGCACCCCATCAACGGTAATCAAATGCTCCGTGCGAAGCTGGCAAAGTTCCTCGATTCGAGCGCCGGTATACGCACCCAACAGTATCAAATCTGGCAGCGCGCCTATGTTCTGTTCCTTTGCTGCTACGTATAGGGTGCCAACCTCTGCAATGGTGAAAGCCTTCCGTTTCGCGTCGAGTTTGGCCTTGCCCTTGAGCGTGGGTAAGATGTGTTTCTCGAAAGGGTTCGGATGCCCTTTGAAGGTCTGTCGCCACTGTGGCTCATGCTGCTGCGCCCACTGCCAAAACTGACTACCAGCAAGCAAATATTGTTGCTTGGTTTTGGAGCTGAGCGTCATGGCGTGGAGCCATGTATTTACCGAATCAAAGTCGAGCTTGGTGCCAGTCGTTTGCAGATGCTCCGACAGATTCAACAGCTTCGACTCCTGCTGATTGACTGTCTTGAGTGCAACGTGATGCTCAAGCCTGTAGGTGCGGAATGAGGCTAACCGTAGCTTCGTAATCGGCGAACGAGCTTTATAATTGGCAGGATCTTTCACCAGTGTTTCCAGTTCCTGGCCCTGCTCGTTGGTAAGCTTGAAATCCGTAGAAAGCCGGTGTTGCATCGATGTTTTAAGTGCTCGATTATATTCATCTTGCGTGTGTATTTCCCCCGCTAACCCATTCTCGCGCAGCGCTTTGAAGTCAATGGCTACGTTCACGGCGTATTGAAGATCTTTTAGAAAATTTGCCGCCATTTCTGGGGCGAGGGGTTGCGAGGGCGGAATAGATTCCCCAAGGAGCGCACGCTTTTGGTCACGCGTTACTTGATCGATTTTCTCTAGCGCCACCACTACTTCATCCTGCCAGCCGTCTGCCAGTTCTCGGCCATCGCGAATGGCCTTTATCTGGATCTTCCATGCGTGCAGGATGGGTAATCGCCTCAGTAGGGCTTCTGAGCGTGATCCTGTCTTGAGCGTCTGTGACAGGATACGGCGACCGCCAAAGGCTCCTTGTACATCCTTCGGAATGTCCAATCGCACGTGGTAGGTGCCACCTTGAAGTTCAAGATTGTTGGCCTTAGGCATGGTCGATTTCTCCGCTCATTCTACGTAACTATTCTACGTAAAATTGCCGTTAAAGCCAGTAAATGCAGCGTTTGTTGGGCTTCGTGTCTACGTATGGTGAGTCCCTATCTCTCCGCCATTACATATACGAAAAAGCCCTGATTATTCAGGGCTTTTTCGTTTCTGTGTTTCTGAAAAAATCCCGGCCCATACTTTGGACCCGCATGGCTTTGTGCTTTCGCGGACTCCCCTCCGGGCTCCCTGAATGGAATGAAGAGTGATGAGTTTCACAGGGTAAATAGAGAATCCAAAGCAACGGCTATAACATTGATTTTAGTCAATAAAATGACAAGAACAGTGCTGTAAACAGCACATCAACCTTATGGGGATGATGTGTTATGTACGAGCCCAACCAGACAGCCAGAGTTATCTGCAATGATCGTGAACTAGCCGATCAATTGCGCCCTCTCTTGGTTCAGATAGCGCCAGATTGCGAGGTGCTGAGCGCGCCGGGTAATTGCACTGCCGCGCCGTTTTGCCGCTGGCTCGGTGAAGGGCAATTGGGACCAACCGGGCGGATACAGTCCGCTTTGCTCGAAGCTACAGAGGTTTTAGAGCAGACAAGACATGCCTTCAAATCTCGCGAACTGGGGTTGCTACGACGACGATTGCAGGCATTGCTAGATAAATTGTCAGACAGCCCAGAATGATGTAAATATGCCATTAGTAGGTTCCGCCCAAGGCGGGGACCGGCTTTGCCGAGCAGGACAATGGGCCTGGAAGAC
Source organism: Pseudomonas sp. S2_F03 (assembly GCF_054668335.1). Classification (NCBI taxonomy): domain Bacteria; kingdom Pseudomonadati; phylum Pseudomonadota; class Gammaproteobacteria; order Pseudomonadales; family Pseudomonadaceae; genus Pseudomonas; species Pseudomonas sp. S2_F03. Next base: position 4,501,212 of record NZ_CP162759.1, read on the forward strand.
GAAGCGCCGTGACAACCAGTTCTGGTTAAGAACTGGTTGTCACGGCGTTTTTTTTTGTCAGCAAAAAGTCATCCGTACAAACACCGGGGAGTGAGAATGAAGGTGACAAAAGATCTGACGGAGTTGCTCAGGCGCATCCGTCTCGATCACGAGGAGATCGTCGAGCGTTTCCGCTTTCTCGACTGGAGTGCCGAAGATGGCGAACGTCTCGGCGCAGCAGCCCCGCATATGGCCTCGGCTCAGCAGGCTTTCGTTGATCATTTGTACGGTCACTTGGCGAAATTTCCTACTCCGTCTGTGCTGCTTCGCGCGCCGGACGTCACCGCCCGACTGAAGCACAGCCAGGTCGAGTATTACCAGTGTTTGTGGGGCGGGCCTTACGATGACGAGTACGTCAACGGCCGTCTGCGCATCGGTGTGATCCACCAGCAGGTCGGCCTGGAGTTGAAGTGGTATCTGGGCGCCTATCGTCTATACCTCAACGACATGCTTGCAAGTGTGTTCGGCGACTGCCAAAACACCACGCTCTATTCAAGTCTGTTGAAAGCGGTTTTTTTCGACATGACTCTGGCCATCGACACTTACAGTGCGGCCCAGCACAAGGCTCTGGAGGACAGTGAGGCTCGCTTCGCCCGAGCGCTACGCGGTGCCAACGACGGTATCTGGGATTGGCATGTCGATCTGGATCGACTGTATGTTTCCGAACGCTGGGCCAACATGCTCGGCCTCAGCCGCGACAGCGTCGGCGAGAGTAGCGCCAGTTGGTTCGGTCGTGTGCATCCGGACGACTTGCCGGATTTTCGCCAAGCCATCGATGCCCATTTACAGGGGCAGACTTCCTTTGTTCACCATGAGTACCGCATCCGCCAAAACAACGGTGGCTATATTTGGGTACTGGTGCGTGGGGTCGCCGAAGCGACGACACCGGGCCAACTGCGCATGGCCGGTTCACAGACCGATATCAGTGCAAAAAAGGATGCCGAGCAGCGCCTTAAACATGCCGCCCACCATGACCCGCTGACCGGCTTGGCCAACCGAACGCGCCTTGATGAGCAAATGCAGAAAACCTTCATGAAACAGCGCAAGGGAGGTGTCCAGGAGGCGCTGCTGTTCATCGACCTCGACCGCTTCAAGTTGATCAACGATAGCCTTGGCCACAACGTCGGTGATCGAGTGCTGGTAGAAGTGGCACAGCGCTTAAGAGACTCTCTGCGCCCCAGTGATCAGCTATTCCGCTTCGGTGGAGATGAATTCATCGTATTGCTTCATGAACTCACTTGCGGCCGCGACGCCGAGCAAATATCCCAGCGCATTCTCGACAACCTGCATCAACCGCTGCACATGGACGGTAGGACCCTGGTGGTCAGTGCCAGCATCGGGATCGCGCCATTACATGATAACGGCAAGGCGCTGGATGTCCTCCAGGCCGCCGACCTGGCCCTCTACAGAGCCAAGTCTGCCGGCAAGGCGCGGTTCGCCCACTACAGCGAGGCGTTGCAAGACACCGCACAGCACCATCTGGAGTTGGAGTCCGCTCTGGGCCAGGCGCTGAAACACAATGAATTCGAACTGCACTACCAGCCGATCTATCGTCTTGATCAAGGGGCACCCCTCGTGTCTGGGGTCGAAGCGCTGTTGCGGTGGCGCCATGGCGAACGCTTGATCTCACCACTGGAGTTCATCCCGGCGCTGGAGGAGTCGGGGGAAATCATCCCCGTCGGCGAATGGGTATTGCGCCAAGCCTGTCAGCAGACCCGCCTCTGGCAACTGGCCGGTCATGAAAGCCTGCGTTGTTCGGTGAACATCTCCAGCCTCCAATTGCAACAAGTCGACTTCACCCTCCGGCTAATCGACATCTTGCAAGAAAGCGGCCTGCCACCCGCCAGCCTGATCCTGGAGATTACTGAAAGCCAACTGATGCACGACGACGAGGACACATTGGCCTGTCTGAACGAATTGGCCAGCCTTGGCGTGTTGTTGGCGCTGGACGATTTTGGCACCGGTTACTCCTCGCTTGGCTATCTCACGCGCTTTCCGCTGCACATCCTCAAGCTGGATAAAAGCTTCATCGGCGGCATCCCGTACGACCACAAAAAGAGCGCGATCAGCCAGGCGATCATCGGCCTCGGCTGTAGCCTGGGCCTGGAAGTGGTGGCTGAGGGCATCGAGAGCCCGGCACAACTCGACTTTGTGATCAGTGAAGGCTGCCACTACGGCCAAGGCTACTGGTTCAGCCGAGCACGACCGGCTGCGCAGATGCAACGGTTATTCAGCGGCGAAGACAGTTTCGAGGGGCTTGGGTGCCCGTTGCAGTAAGTACAGCAGGCACCCAGCGGTATCCATCAGCTAAGGAGGCAAATAATGAAAATCAATCTTCCGGTCAGTGGTCGTGCTGTCGAGTTCAGCGTCGATGCGAACATTATTTCAACTACCAACCCCAAGGGCGCCCTCACATACGTCAATCCGGATTTCATCAACATCAGCGGTTTCAGTGAGGCCGAGTTGGTCGGCGTCAATCACAACATCGTGCGTCATCCGGATATGCCGCCAGAAGCCTTCGCACACCTGTGGCAGACCCTCAAGGCCGGACGCTCGTGGATGGGCCTTGTAAAAAATCGTTGTAAAAACGGTGACCACTACTGGGTCAACGCCTACGTCACGCCGATGCAGCGCAATGGTGAAATAGTAGAGTACCAGTCGGTTCGAACGCTCCCGCCGAAAGCACTGGTAGTCGCCGCCGAACATCTCTATGCACAGTTGCGCAACGGTAAAAAAATACGCTACCTGACGCCGTCACGACTGTCTGTCGGCATGCGCGTAGCACTCGCCGGCACTGGGCTGAACCTACTCGGTTTTACCGTCCTTGGCATGGTCGGTGCCCTCGCCTGGAACATGGTGGTTATCGCTGCGCCACTACTTAGTTTGTTGCTCGCAGGCATGCTGCGCTACAGCCTGCGCCCCTTGGACGCCCTTGCCAGAAAAGCTAAAAATATCGCCGATAACCCACTAAGCCAAATGCTCTACAGCGGCCGCAGCGACCAATTTGGACAGATCGATTTCACCCTGAAAATGCTTGAAGCCGAGACGCTGGCAGTCGTCGGCCGCATTGCCGACTCGGCCCGTCAGCTGAACAAAGAAGCCGAAGAGCTCGTCGCCGCAGTGGACAACAACAACTGCGCGACCCTACAGCAGCAAGGGGAAACTGCTCAGGTGTCCAGCGCCATAACCCAGATGGCCAGCAGTGTGCAGGAAGTGGCGCGCAACGCTCAGCTCACCGCCAGCGCCGCGAGTCTGGCCAATCAAGAAACCGACCGAGGTCGACAACTGGTCGAGCAAACCCGCCAGCACATCGACAGCCTCGCCAGCGAGGTGCAACAGAGCGGCGCAGTGATTTATCAACTGGAACAACATAGCCAAGAAATCAACCGTGTAGTCGAGGTCATCCAAAGCATCGCCGAACAGACAAACCTGCTCGCCCTCAACGCCGCTATCGAGGCCGCTCGCGCCGGCGAGGCTGGGCGTGGTTTCGCCGTGGTCGCCGACGAGGTGCGCGGGCTGGCTACGCGCACCCAGCAATCCACCGCAGAAATCCAGGGAACCATCAATACCTTACGGCGCTCCACGGGGGATGCGGTGGTCGCGATGCAGCGTAGCCACAGCAAGGCCGAAACCAGTGTTGAACAGGCACTGTTTGCCGCCCGGGCGCTGGATGGGATCACCCAACGAGTCGGTGAAATAAGCGACATGAGTGTGCAAATAGCCACCGCCGTGGAGGAGCAGAGCGCGGTAGGTGACAGTATCCAGTGCAACCTGAAAAGTATCAGTCAAGCCACCCAAAGTAACGTGCTTGCCAGTAGCCAGAGCCACACGACTGCTGCCCATGTCGCCAAACTGGCCGAGCGCCTTCAACTGCTGGCGGCGCAATTCTGGGGACGTTCACGCAATGAATGACGAGTTCGAGTTGGCTGAAAAGCTCCCACCGCCAAGACTGACAGGGCTAGATAACCAAGTATTGAAGTTTTCCCGTCACTGGTATTTGAGTGGTGTCTATCTGCGCTGTACGTCCTGTGGCAGCGGGCAAAAAGCCAGTGAAGCCAACTTGCCATTCCCCCATGAGAGCAGTTGTCTTCGCGCGGACCCCCAGCACTACCCGTGGCATGATCTTGCCCGCATCCTGCATTGGGTACCGAGCGAAGATGTCGTTTATATCTAGGGCTAACCCGGGACGTTCCAGATCGTGAGGCGCATGCCTGACGACAACAGAAACAAGACACCTCCACGTCATTAGCTATCATGCACACAGAGCAAATCACCGGATAGCGGGGGAGTGCATGAACAAATGGCAACGGTTTTGGTTGGGAGTGAAGCTGGCTGCAGCCGTAGCGGCCTGTGCGGCTGCTGGTTTCCAGGCTTTTTTACTACATGCTGGACAGCCCTGACGCCACGGGAATACATCCGTTGAGCATTCTGGTGACCGGGCTGATCTTCGGCTTCATCATTTTTGGATTCCTTTCACTGATTGAAAGGACGGTGAAGCGTTTAGTGGCCCGTTTTGTCCCTGCCAAGCCCGCGCCTCAAGCGGAGCATGAGAACGATGTGGCGCTGACTGAGGAACAAACGTTGATACTGCCCGCTGGTGATTCAACCCAGCAGAAACAACGGTGAGAGGGTGTTATTCAGCCCCTCTCAAAACGTAGGCGGCGTCACCACCCAAATCACCACCGCATCCACATCTCCAGGGTTCCCATACCGATGCGGTTCCTGGCTGGAAAAGCTGAAACTATCGCCTTCACCCAGCAAAAAGTGCCGCTCCCCGACCCACAACTCAAAACTCCCCGACAGCAAATACCCCGCTTCTTCCCCTTCATGGCTATAACTCTGCTGGCTATAAGTCCCAGGGGGAAACCGCGAATGCAGCATTTCCAATTGTCGATTCGGCTGTGGTGTCAGCAGGTGATCAACGATGCCGTCTTCGTAATGCACGCTCATCCGGGAGTTTTTACGCACCACGATGCCGTCATCCTCCGGCGCCGTTTGCGTTTCGCTGGCAAAGAACCATTGAATGGTCACGCCCAGACTCCGGGCGATGTTGAACAGGGCCGGAATGGAAGGGTAGGCGAGGTTGCGTTCGAGCTGGCTGATGTACCCCGCCGTCAATTCGCTCATCTGCGCCAATTCGGCCAGGGTCATGCCCCGGCGTTTACGCAACCCACGAATTCGCGTGCCGAGGAAGTGCGGCTCAGCGCTGGCGCTGTCCGGTGTGGACGCGCCGGTGGCAGGCTGCATCTTGCTGCTGTTGCTCATGGCGTGCTCCAAACCGGGATCTGTCAAAACCCCGGAGTATAAACAGCCTTAAAGCTCCCAGGCGACTTTCAAACCTTCGTAAATGGCTTCTTCGGCGGTGCGCGGGGCGAGGCAGTCGCCGATGCGTCGAAACTCCACCAGGCCTTGCAGTTCTGCGCCGAGGGTGTCGACCGGTTGATGGCCCTGGCAGAGCACCAGGGTGTCGATGTTTTCGAAGATCATCGGTTCGCCGCTGGCGGTGTGTTGCAGGTAGACGGTGTTGTCGTCGCAGCCATACAGGCGGGCGTAGGGGGTGATCGGGATGCCAAGTTTGTGCAGTTCGCCGGCCAGTTGGTCGCGCACGTACAGCGGCAGGTTTTCCCCGCAATGGGTGCCGTTGACCGCCAGTTGCACTTGATGCCCGGCGCGTACCAAGCGTTCGGCGATGCCGGGGCCGATCCAGTCGCAGCGCCAGTCGATCACCACCACGGAGCGGCCGATTGGCACTTCCTCGCGCAGCACTTGCCAGGCGTCGACCACCTGCAATTCGCCGCCGCGCTCGAACGCTGGCCAGTACGGCTCGGCGCCGGTGGCGACGATCACTACGTCCGGCCGTTCGCGTTCCACCAGCGCGCGGTCGACGCGGGTGTTGCGCACGACGCGCACGCCGGCCAGTTCCATTTCACGTTGCAGGTTGGTGCTGGCGCCGCCGAATTCAGCGCGTTTCGGTAAAAGTTGCGCGAGCAAGACCTGGCCGCCGAGTTGTGAGCTGGCCTCGTAGAGGGTCACGTCGTGTCCGCGCTGAGCGGCCACGGCAGCGGCTTTCATCCCGGCTGGGCCGCCGCCGGCGATCATGATGCGTTTACGTTGCCCCGTCATTTGCCGCTGGCCGAAAATCAGCTCGCGCCCGGTTTCCGGGTGCTGGATGCAGGAGATCGGCAAGCCTTTGTGGAAGTGGCCGATGCAGGCCTGATTGCAGGCGATGCAGGCGCGCACATCTTCGAGGTGGCCGGTGTCGGTCTTGTTGGGCATTTGCGGGTCGCAGATCAGGGCGCGGGTCATGCCGCAAACGTCGGCCTGACCGCGGGACAGAATCAACTCGGCCTCCTGCGGCTGGTTGATGCGCCCGGTCACGAACAGCGGAATCGACAGGCCGGCCTTGAACGTTCCGGCTTCCTTCGCCAGATACGCGGCCTCGATCGCCATCGGCGGCACGATATGCACCGCGCCACCCAAGGATGCCGAGGTGCCCGCGACGATGTGCACGTAATCCAAACTCGGTTGCAGCAATTGCACGGCCGACAAGGACTCGTCTTCAGTCAGCCCCTCGGGATCGCGCTCATCGGCGGAGATGCGCAGACCGATAATGAAGTGTTCATCGGTGCTGGCGCGCACGGCGGCAATCACTTCGCGCAAAAAGCGCAGGCGCTGCTCCAGGTCGCCGTTGTAGCCATCGGTGCGACGGTTGACCCGCGGGTTGATGAACTGCGCCGGCAGGTAACCATGGCTGGCGACCACTTCCACTCCGTCGATCCCGGCCTGATGCAAACGCCGGGCGGCGGCGGCATAACCGGCGACAATCTCGTCAATCATCGCCTGATCCAGCGCACGCGGCATCACCCGGAATCGTTCGTTAGGCACCGCCGAAGCCGAGTAGGCGACCGCCAGCAGACCATCGCTAGACTCCATGATTTCCCGACCCGGATGGAAGATCTGCGACAGCACCACGGTGCCATGTGCATGGCAACGCTCAGCGATTTTGCGATATCCCTCGATGCAGGCATCGTCAGTGGCCATCAGCACGTGCGAGGTGTACCGCGCACTGTCATGCACCCCGGCCACTTGCAACACGATCAGCCCGACACCGCCTTCGGCTCGTGCGGTGTGGTAGGCGATCAGCTGCTCATTGACCAGGTTGTCGGTGGGCATCGAGGTGTCGTGACCGCTGGACATGATGCGGTTTTTCAGGCGTTTGCCCCGCAACTGCAAGGGTTCGAACAGGTGTGCAAAAGCGGCGGAAGAGGACGGCATGGTGCGGTTACTCCAGGCAGGCTGAAGCCGAAAGGCCGGGTTTTCGGCGTTGTTATTATTTGCCTATAGAAATTTACCTTCAGTAAAAAATCAACTTGTTTTTTTACTGGTGCTCGCAGTAGATTCATTTGGCGCCCGCACCTGGGGCGAACCTCACAACAATAAAAATGGGTCACGGCGGCGTGGGTCGCGTGGCACCTGCAAGAGGAACCACCGATGAAATCGAATACGCTCAAGCACGGTTTTTATCCTTTGGTCCTGTCCCTCGCCATGGGGCTCGGTAGCGCTCAGGCCGCCCCGGACATGGTCGTGGTGGGTTACGGCGGCGCCGGCCAGAAAGCCCAGGATGTGGCGTTTTTCCAGCCGTTCAGCGTCGCGGATCACAGCAAGCTGATCCAGAGTGAATACAACGGCGAGATGGCCCGGATCAAAGTGATGGTCGACACCGGCAATGCCGATTGGGACGTGGTGCAGATCGAAGGCCCGGACCTGATGCGCGGGTGCGACGAAGGCATGTACGAAAAGCTCGACTGGACCAAACTCGGTCGCGCCGAACAGTTGATCCCCGACGCCGCCCAGGCGTGCGGTTCGGCGGCGTTGGTGTGGAGCGTGGCGATTGCCTACGACACGCAGAAACTGGCGCAGGCGCCGACCTCGTGGGCCGACTTCTGGAACGTGCAAAAAATCCCCGGCAAGCGCGGGCTGCGCAAACGCGCGGTGTACAACCTGGAATTCGCCCTGCTGGCCGACGGCGTGAAAGTCGAAGACGTGTATTCCGTGCTGAACACTCCGCAAGGCGTCGACCGTGCATTCACCAAACTCACAGAACTCAAGCCTTACATCCAGTGGTGGGAGGCCGGCGCGCAACCGGCGCAATGGTTGACCGCCGGGGATGTGGTGATGACTTCAACCTACAGCGGACGGGTGGCCGCCGCCGCGCAAAGCGGCAGTCACCTCGGGCTGGTCTGGCCGGGCAGCCTGTATGGCATGGATTACTGGGCGATCATCAAGGGCTCCAAACATGTCGATCAGGCCAAGCGCTTTATCGCCTTCGCCAATCAGCCGGACGCTCAGGTCAAGTACGTCGAGCAGATTCCTTACGGCCCGACCAATACCGAAGCGGCCGCCAAACTCGATAGCCAACTCGCGCAATGGGTGCCCACCGCGCCGCAAAACCTGAAGGGCGCGCTGTCGATGGACGTGGCGTTCTGGGTCGATCATGGCGAAGAACTTGAGGAGCGCTTCAACGCCTGGGCCAGCAAGTAATCGCACGCGGCTGGACGCCTCAAGGCGTCCAGCCTTACTGTCTGCGCAGCCGATCAGCCTGGAGACTAAAACAATGAACGATATCGCCACGTTTTCTCAGCGCAGCGCCACCGAGCAGCGCCTGCGCGAGGAGTTGGCCGCCTGTTATCGATTGATCGCGCACTTTCGCATGACCGATCTGATCTTCACTCACATCTCGGTGCGCATACCGGGGCCTGAGCATCACTTCCTGATCAATCCGTACGGGTTGATGTTCGATGAAATTACCGCGTCCAATCTGGTGAAAATCGGCCTCGATGGCCGGGCCGTCGAGGCGTCGCCGTACCCGGTCAACCCGGCGGGGTTTGTGATTCACAGCGCGATTCACGGGGCTCGTGAAGACGCGCAGTGCGTGCTGCACACCCATACTAAATCCGGTTGTGCGGTGGCCGCGTTGAAGTGCGGATTGTTGCCGGTGAACCAGATTTCCATGGAGTTTTATGGCCGGGTCGCTTACCACGACTACGAAGGCGTGGCGCTGGACATGAGCGAGCAACAGCGCTTGGTGCAGGACCTCGGTGACAAACCGGTGTTGATGCTGCGCAACCATGGTTTGCTGACCGTGGGTGACACCGTGAGCCAGGCGTTTTTGCGCATGTATTACCTGGAAAAGGCCTGCGAAATCCAGCTCGCCGCACAAGCTGCCGGTGAGTTGCTGTTGCCGCCTGCCGAGGTCTGTGAACACACCGAACGCCAGTTCAACGACCCTGGCCGACCACTGGACGAAGGCGAGTTGAGCGACCCGGATGCCATGCAATTGGCTTGGGCTGCGATGCTGCGATTGCTTGATCGGGTGGCACCGGGTTATCGGGATTGACCGATGTTCATGTATTAATCGGCTGGCCCCATCGCGAGCAAGCTCGCTCCCACAGGGTTGTGTGTTGGACGCAAACAATGAAAACACACAGATCAAATGTGGGAGCGTGGCTTGCCCGCGATGGGCGCGACACGGTCCCAGAACCCTGCAACCGACTAGAGACTTGCCACCCTCTTGCTGTACAGTCGTTCAGCGCGCGGCTTAGCCAGCCGCATCCCCAACGATTGATCCACAGAGAGTGTCGCGCATGAGTCAGGAAGCCCGTTTTTCCCGCATGGAGCCGGAGTTGCGCAAGGCCAATCTGATCGAGGCGACGCTGGTGTGCCTCAAGCGCCACGGATTCCAGGGGGCCTCGATCCGCAAGATTTCCGCCGAAGCCGGTGTCTCGGTCGGGCTGATCAGCCATCACTATTCCGGCAAGGATGAACTGGTGGCCGAGGCCTACCGGGCGATTACCGGTCGGGTCATGAGCCTGTTGCGCGACGCTATGGCCCACGCGGCACCCAACGCCCGCGAAAGGCTGTCGGCATTCTTCCGCGGTTCGTTTTCCGCCGAATTGCTCGACCCGCAATTGATCGATGCCTGGCTGGCGTTCTGGGGCGCGGTACGCACGGCGGAGTCGATCAACCTTGCGCACGAGCATTCCTATGGCGAGTACCGCGGCATTTTGCGCAAGGTGCTGACCGAGTTGGCGCAGGAAGAAAGCTGGGAAAACTTCGACGCCGATCTAGCCGCCATCAGCCTCAGCGCATTGCTCGACGGCTTGTGGCTGGAGTCGGGGCTCAACCCCGGTACGTTCACCCCGGAACAGGGCATCCAGATTTGCGAAGCATGGGTCGACGGATTGCAGGCGGGCGGGCGGCAGCGGTTTTGCGTCCAGACGACGGGCTGTTGATCGGTCGTTCAGCTGTCGATACTCTCTGGCGCCAAAGCAGTAAAACACTCTAATAAGAAACACGCCTTCGGGCATACGCGGGACACCATGCGATGACTCCTCGGGTATTGATCGTCGACGACGATCCGCTGATTCGCGAACTGCTGCAGGCCTACTTGTCCCAAGAGGGTTATGAGGTGCATTGCGCCGCCACGGCGGAGCTGGCCGAAACCTTCCTGGCGAGCCAGGCGGTCGACCTGGTGATGCTCGATATCCGCCTGCCGGGCAAGGACGGCCTGACCCTGACCCGGGAGCTGCGGGTCCGTTCGGAAGTCGGGATCATTCTGATCACCGGGCGCAACGACGAAATCGACCGCATCGTCGGCCTTGAATGCGGCGCCGATGACTACGTGATCAAACCGCTCAACCCACGCGAACTGGTGTCACGGGCGAAAAATCTGATACGCCGGGTTCGCCACGCGCAGACACCGCAACCTGCAGCGGCCATCGCCAAACCGGTCAAGAAATTCGCCGCCTGGGCGTTGGACACTGACCGTCGACGGTTGATCGACCAGACCGGCGCCGAAACCCTGCTCACCCACGGCGAGTACCAGTTGCTCAGCGTGTTCCTGCGCAACAGCGGCCACACCTTGAGCCGCGATCAACTGATGGATCAGATCCGCAATCGCGAATGGGTGCCCAACGATCGCTCCATCGACGTGTTGGTCGGACGCTTGCGCCGCAAGCTGCACGACGACCCGGCCGAGCCGCAACTGATCATTACCATTCACGGTGCCGGTTACCTGTTCACTGCCAGCGTGGCGGCCTGAATACCATGCGGCGGGTGTTTGGCCTGCTGTTGGCGCTGGTCGCGAACGGTGCGATGGCGGCGGAAACAGTTCGCTACTGCGATTACCCGGTGTACCCGCCGATTTCCTGGAGCGACGGCAAACAGGTTCGCGGCCTCGCCCCCAGCGTCGTTAAAAACCTCTTCGGGCGTTTGGGTTACGACGTCGACATCGTCGTGCTCGGCAACTGGAAACGCTGCCTGCTCGACGCCGCCGAAGGCCGGGTCGATGTGGTGCTGGCCTACAGCACCGCGCAACGCGAGCAGAGCATGGTGTTTTCGACGGTGCCGGTGTTGCGCGAGGAGGTGGCGTTATTCATCAACCGTCAGCGCCCGGTGAAATTCGAGCGCCTGGAAGACCTGGCAAATTACCGTGGCGGGCTGTTGTTCGGCGAAAGTTACGGCGTGGATTTCGACCGCTTGGTGGCCGAGCATCAGAACATTGAATGGGTGTCTGACAGCGGCCAGAATTTCGGCAAGCTGATTCGCGGGCGCATCGATTTCATCACCTCGGAACGCCGCACCGGGCAGCTTTACGTCGAGAACCTGCCGGGCGCGCAAGACATCGTCGCGCTACCCAATGCCTTGAGCGTCGACTATTTGCGAGTGGCCGTCTCGCGCAAATCCTCCTTGGCCACGCGCATGCCGCAGATCGACGCGCAATTGAAGCGCATGGTCGATTCCGGGGAGGTCGATCGTTTACTCAGCGAAAGCGAGGTCACGTACCGCGACATGATCAACCTGCCGGCGAACTCGAAATGATCCGCGCCCGACCCGGTGGACTGTTACGGCGTCTGTTGCTGTTCATTCTGTTGTTCAGCCTGTGCTTTACCGTGCTGGCGAGCACCGTGCAGCTGTACTTTGAATACCGCCGCGAGATGCGCGATATCGATTCGCGCATGGAGCTGATTCGGGCCGGTTACCTGGCCAGTCTGGAGCGCAGTCTTTGGGACTTGAACCAGGAACAACTGAACGTTCAACTGCGAGGGCTGGTGGACTTTTCCGACGTGGCGCGGGTTCATCTGATCAGCCCCGATTTCGATCTGCTGCACGGCAGTTCGGACCCGGTCGGGCCGTTGCGCATCGAGCGTTTTGAACTGGATTATCAGCCACCGACCGGGCCTTCACGGCACTTGGGGCAGTTGGAAGTCAGCACCGATTTGGGCGCAGTGCATCAGCGCCTGTTCGCCACCGGTTTGACCAGCCTGCTGTGGATGAGTGTGTTTCTGTGCGGTCTGGCGGTGGCGTTGTCGGGGCTGTTTTACCGCTTGGTCACGCGGCACCTGCAAGTGATGGCCGAGTTTGCCCGGCGCATCGCCGCCGGTGACTGGCACGAGCCCCTGCACCTGGACAAGCGCCGCCACGCTCAGCAAGACGAAATCGACACCGTGGCGCATGCACTGGACGACATGCGCCGGGCGATTCTCAGCGACATTGACCGTCGCGAAACCGATCGGCTGGCCCTGCAAGACAATCGCGACGAGTTGCTCAGGCTGGTCGAACGCCGCACCGCCAGCCTGATGCGCGCCAAGGATGAAGCCGAGGCCGCCAACCTTGCCAAGTCGCGTTTTCTGGCGACCATGAGCCACGAGTTGCGCACCCCGCTCAACGGCATTCTCGGCATGGCCGAACTGCTGCGCGGCGCGAGTCTGGATGAGCGCGACGGCAAACGTCTGGATGCGCTGTACAAGGCCGGCGAAGGCTTGCTGTCGATTCTCAACGAAGTGCTGTATTTCGCCCGACTGGAAGAGGGCGTCAGCCACCCGGAACCGGTGGACTTTTCAATCCGGCAACTGCTCGACGAAGTGCTGACACTGCTGGAACCGCGCGCGCTGAGCAACGACACGACGCTGCGCTGTCGAATCGATCCGCACGTCGCCGAGCGCCATCACGGCGCCGAACAATTCCTGCGTCAGGTGCTGAGCAACTTGCTGGCCAATGCGATCAAGTTCACTGAGGGCGGCGACGTCAATGTGGAAATAACGCTGCTGGCTCACGCTGCGAAACAGACCGGGCAACACGTGCGCGTGAGCGTGACGGACAACGGCATCGGCATCGCTCCTGCCATGCAGGCAAAGATCTTCGAGCGCTTCACCCAGGCCAGCGAAGAAGTGGCGCAACGCTTCGGCGGCACCGGGCTTGGCCTTGCGATCAGCAAACATCTGGTCGAGCAGTTGGGCGGGCAAATTGGCGTCGACAGTGACGTCGGGCGCGGCAGTTGTTTCTGGTTCGAGTTGACGTTGCAGCCGGCAATCGGCGTGGCGGCGAGTGCGCTGAGCAGCGCGCCGGGTGAGGCGTTGAAGGTGTTGGTGGTCGAGGATGTGGCGCTGAACCGCGAAGTGGTCAGCGGCTTGTTGCAGCGTGACGGGCATCAGGTCTGGCTCGCTGAAGAAGGCGAGCAGGCGCTGGTGCAATGTGCCGAACAGACCTTTGATTTGATCCTGCTCGATGTGCACCTGCCGGGTATCAGCGGCGTCGAGCTGTGCAAACTGATCCGGCGCAACAACGGGCCGAACCGTCACACCCGCATCTTCGCCCTGACCGCCAGCGTACAGCCGGCCTTGATGCGCGGTTATCTGGATGCCGGGATGGATGGCATTCTCGCCAAGCCTCTGAAACTCGAAAACTTGCGACAAGCGTTGGCCGGGCAGTTGCCGGTATCCGCGCCACAGCCGGATGACGAGGCCATGGATTGGCCGTTGCTAGAGACCCATCGCACGTTGCTGGGTGAACAGAAACTTCGGGGCTTGTTGCGAGTGCTGCTCGACTCGATCAGTCAGCATCGCGAAGCCCTCACCGAAGCCATCGAGGCCGACGACTGCACCGAAGTCGCACAGCTGGCCCATCGACTGGCCGGCAGCAGCGATTCATTGGGCTTTCGCGCGTTGGCCAATGTGTTGCGGGCCCTGGAGGAGGCCGCGCTGGTCAACGACGAGTCGGCATTGCGCGCCATGGCGCCGAAGGTTCAGGCGCAACTGCACAACGCGCAACAGACGCTGGCGGACCTTTTGCGCAGCTGACGTACAAGTTCGTTACGACTTTTTACATCTTTGATCTTTACGGTCAACGGGACCTTACAAGGTCTTCCAATAATCGAGGCAACCGCCACAGCGCGGTCTTCGAAGCTTATTGGAGATAATAATAATGAACTGCCGTAAAGCTGATCCTTCCCCGCGCCATGCCGCACACCTTGCTGACTATTGAGGTGCGGACATGAGCGAATCTACCGAAACCAAAGGCATCCAACTCACCCGCGCCCTGAAAAGCCGGCACATTTTCATGTTGTCGCTGGGCGGCGTGATCGGCACCGGGCTGTTCATGGGCTCCGGGGTAACGATCAATCAGGGCGGGCCGGTGGGCGCGATTCTGGCGTACCTGGTCGCTGGTTTCTTGATGTATCTGGTGATGGTCTGCCTGGGCGAACTGTCCGTGCAAATGCCAGTGTCCGGCTCGTTTCAGACCCACGCCACCAAGTTCATCGGCCCGGCCACCGGGTTCATGATCGGCTGGGTGTACTGGATGAGCTGGGCGACCACCGTGGGCCTGGAGTTCACGGCAGCGGGCATGTTGATGACACGCTGGTTTCCGGCGGTGCCGATCTGGTATTGGTCGGCGCTGTTTGTGGTGGTGCTGTTCGGTTTGAACGCACTGGCGACTCGCGCCTTCGGTGAGGCCGAATACTGGTTCTCCGGGATCAAGGTGGCGGCGATTCTTGGCTTTATCGTGGTCGGCGTGCTGGTGATCTTCGGCGCTATCCCGCTGACCAGCGGTGCACCGGCGCCGATGATGAACAACCTGATCGGCGATTCACTGTTCCCCAACGGCCTGTCAGCGGTGTTCGCGGTAATGATGACCGTGGTCTACGCCTTCCAGGGCTGCGAGATCATGGGCGTGGCTGCCGGCGAAACCGATCAGCCGGAAAAAAGCATCCCGCGCGCGGTGCGCAACGTGGTGTTTCGCGTGTTGATTTTCTATGTGCTGGCGATCGTGGTGTTGTCGGCGATCGTGCCGTGGCAGCAGGCCGGGTTGATGGAAAGTCCGTTCGTTCAGGTGTTCGACATGGTCGGCATTCCGTACGCCGCCGACCTGATGAACTTCGTGATCCTCACGGCGATTCTGTCGGTGGGCAACTCCGGCCTGTATGCCTCGACGCGCATTCTGTGGGCGATGTCGAAAACCGGCATGGCACCGAAAAGCCTGTCGCCGTTGAGCAAGCGCGGCGTACCGCTGCGGGCACTGAGCATCACGTTGTGTTTTGCGCTGGTGTCGCTGATGACCAGCTTCGTCGCGGCAGACACGTTGTTCATGGTGTTGATGGCAGTGAGCGGCATGTCGGGCACCGTGACCTGGATTGTGATTGCGCTGGCGCAGTACAAATTCCGCAAGGCGTATCTGCGTGATGGCGGCAAGCTCAGCGATCTGAAATACCGCGCGCCATGGTTCCCGCTACTGCCGCTGACGTGCATTGCGTTGTGCTGCTCGCTGTTCGTGTTCCTGGCGCTGGATGAAACGCAACGGCCTTCGTTGTACTGGGGCTTTGGATTTATTGCGCTGTGCTATGGCGCGTACTTCCTGATCCATCGCAAGCGCGAAGCGGTGCTGGCACCGAGCTTGCCGACTGTTTAATTCCTTGATTCAAAACGCATTCCCTGTGGGAGCGAGCTTGCTCGCAATAGCGGTAGATCAGTCAACAGAGATGTTGAATGTGAAGCCCTCTTCGCGAGCAAGTCGAATCGTCGCACCGTCGCTCCCACAGTTGTTTTGCGGCGGGCTGTAGGCAGTTGTTCGAAGTTGTAACAGCGCTATCCTCATAGTGCCGGTGTTTTCAAATAAATCATTTAAATACAAATAGATAGACACATTTTTAAGCTGTTACAGCTCATTTCCTTGCCAATTGCCGCCTTACTGAACACTCGTTTAGTATGGCCTCAAGTCGCATCACCTCAGACCAATCACAAAAATTCGAGGATTCGCATGACTACTCAATCTTCTCTGCTCAGTCAGGTTGAAGCCGGCGTTGCCTGGATCACCCTCAATCGCACCGCCCAGCGCAATGCGCTGGACATCCCGACCCTGAAAAACCTCCACGCGTTGCTGGATGATTTCAGCGCCGACCCCGCCGTGCGAGTGGTGGTCCTGACCGGCAGCGGTCGCAGCTTCTGCGCCGGCGCCGACCTCGCCGAGTGGGCCGACGCTGAAGCCCGTGGTGCCCTCGAAACCTACGGCTGGACGGAAACGGCCCACGCCTTGATGAGTCGTTTGTACAGCCTGGAAAAACCCACCATCGCCGCCATCAACGGCACCGCCGTCGGCGCCGGGATGGACCTGACGCTGTGCTGCGACCTGCGTATCGCTGCGCAATCGGCACGCTTCAAGGCCGGCTACACCAGCATGGCCTACTCGCCGGACGCCGGTGCCAGTTGGCACCTGCCACGGCTGATCGGCACTGAACAAGCCAAACGCCTGTTGTTCCTCGACGAGTTGTGGGGCGCCGATCGCGCGTTGGCCGCAGGCCTCGTCGGTGAAGTCTGCGCCGATGAACAACTGCTGGCGGTGACCACCGAACTGGCCACACGCCTGGCCAACGGCCCGACCTTCGCGTTTGCCCAGACCAAAAAACTCATGCGTGAAGGCGCCCAGCGCAACCTGCCGGAGCAACTGCAAGCCGAGTTGGCTGCCGGCCTGCTGTGCGGTCGCAGCGAAGACGGCAACGAAGCCCTGCGCGCCTCCATTGAAAAACGCCCGGCCCGTTTCATCGGCCGCTAAGCCCGAACACCACCTTCAGCACACGAACAACAGGTAGCCCCATGAATTTCCAACTGACCCAAGAACAAGAAATGTTGGTGGACGCGGTACGCAGCTTTGTCGCCAAGGAACTGCTGCCTCATGAGGAAGCGGTCGACCGTGCCGACGAAGTCTCCCCAGAGCTGGCGGCACAGATTCGCGGCAAGGCCATCGCCGCCGGTTTCTATGCTTTCAACATGCCGGAGGAGGTGGGCGGTGGCGGTCTGGATTACCTGTCTCAGGCGCTGATCGAGCGTGAGCTGTCGAAGGTTTCCTGGGCGCTGCACGTGTTCGTCGCTCGCCCGTCGAAAATCCTCATGGCCTGCACCGGCGACCAGATCAACGATTACCTGTTGCCGTGCATTCAGGGCGAGAAGATTGATTGCTTCGCACTGACCGAACCGGGCGCCGGCTCCGACGCCAATGCGATCAAGACCCGCGCCGTGCGCGAGGGCGATGACTTCATTCTCAACGGCAGCAAGCACTTCATCAGCCACGCCGGCCACGCCGATTTCGCCATCGTCTTCGCCGTCACTGACACCTACGAACACAACGGCAAAAAGCGTAACGCCGTGACCTCGTTCCTGGTCGATCGCAACACGCCGGGCATGACCATCCGCCGTGGTCCGAAGTGCGTGAGCAACCGCGGATATCACACCTACGAAATGTTCTTCGACGACTGCCGCGTACCGGCTTCCAAAGTGTTGGGCGAAGTCGGCAAGGGCTGGGACGTGGCCAACGCCTGGCTCACCGCCGGGCGGGTGATGGTCGCCGCCAACTGCGTCGGTCAGGCGCAACGCGCGCTGGATGTGTCGCTGCAATGGGCGGCGGATCGCAAGCAGTTCGGCCAGCCGATCGGCACCTATCAGGGCATCTCGTTCAAGCTCGCGGACATGGTCACGCAGATCCGCGCGGCCGAACTGCTGACCCTGCACACCGCCTGGAAAATGGACCAGGGCACCATGACCGATGGCGAGGCCGGCATGGCCAAGCTGTTCGCCAGTGAGGTGCTCGGCAAAGTCGCCGATGAAGCGGTGCAGATTTTCGGCGGCATGGGCCTGATGGATGAATGCCCGGTGGAACGCATCTGGCGTAACGCCCGGATCGAGCGCGTCTGGGAAGGCACCTCGGAGATCCAGCGGCACATCATTTCCCGCGAATTACTGCGGCCGCTGCTGCGCTGATCGCCCCGGAGAATTTCTATGTCGCAGACGATTCGTGACAACCTCAAACGCCTGCTCGCGCCGCGTCATCTGGCGTTTGTCGGTGGCCGCAGCATGGCCCGCGCGCTCAAGCGTTGCGCCGAAGGTGGCTACCAGGGGCAGATGTGGCTGGTGAACCCGCAGCATGAAAGCCTTGAAGGTGTGCCGTGTGTGCGCAGCATCGCCGAACTGCCGTGCGGCCCGGACGCGGTGTTCATCGCCACCAACCGTGAACTGACCCTGACCTGCGTGGCCGAACTGGCCGCCAAAGGCGCGGGCGGCGCGATCTGCTACGCCTCCGGGTTTGCCGAAACCGGCGCCGAAGGCCAGGCCTTGCAGCAACAGTTGCTGAAAACGGCCGGCAGCATGGCGTTGCTCGGCCCTAACTGCTACGGCTTGCTCGATTACCTGCACAGCTCCGCGTTGTGGCCGGTGGCCCATGGCGGCAAACCGGTGGAGAAGGGCGTCGCCGTCCTGACCCAGAGCGGCAACTTCGCCTACAACCTGTCGATGAGCGACCGCTCGCTGCCGGTGGCCTACATGGCGTCGGTCGGTAATCAGGCGCAATTGGGCATCGCCGAATTGATGGACGTGCTGCTCGATGAACCGCGCGTCACCGCCATCGGCTTGCACCTCGAAGGCCTGAAAAACGTGCCGGGTTTCGCCCGCGCCGCGCACAAGGCGTTGGAGAAGGGCATTCCGATCATCGCCCTGAAAACCGGCGTGTCGCAGATCGGCGCCGAACTGGCGCTCAGCCACACCAGTTCGCTGTCCGGTTCCGATGCGCTGTATGACAGCCTGTTTGCGCGTCTGGGCGTGATCCGCGTCAGTGGCCCGGTGAGTTTTGTCGAAACCCTCAAGGCTGCTGCGTGCGGCAAGCTACCAGCAGGCAACAGCCTGATCGCGCTCGCCTGTTCTGGCGGCGATGCCGGGCTGATTGCTGACTATGCCGAACGCAATGACCTGAGCTTGCCCAAGCTCGATGCCGGTCAAATCAACGAACTGGCGCAGGTGCTGCCCAGCTACGCCAACCTGGTCAATCCGCTGGATTTCACCACTGCAATTTGGGGTGACGGCGAAGCGTTGAACCGCATGCTCGACAGCGCCCTGCGCACCGAAGCGGACGCGGCGATGCTGGTGCTGGATTACCCGTCTGAATCCACCGGCGAACGCAAAGAATGCGACCTGCTGCTGGAGCTGTTTTGCGCCGCACTGGTGCGCCACGGCAAGACCGGTTTTGTCACCTCGGCGTTTCCCGAATTGCTACCGGCCCACGCTCGTGAACGCCTGCATGCGCAAGGTGTGGCAGCGTTGCAAGGCGTGGAAGACGGCTTGGCCGCGTGGGGGCGCATTGCCGGTTATCAGCGCAATCGTCAGGCACTGCTGGCGCTCGGTGAATCGGCGCTGGTGCCGCTGTGCCCACAGGCGCTAGAAAGTGATGGTCACCTGCTCAACGAGTGGGAATCCAAAACGGCATTGCGCGCCTTTGGCCTGCCGACGCCCAACGGTGTCTTGAGCACGCCAGCCAACGCTCTGACGGATGCCAATGCACTGGGTTACCCCTTGGTGCTCAAAGCGGTCAGCGCGCAACTGCCCCACAAAACCGAAGCCGGGGCCGTGGCACTGAACCTCAAGGACGCCGCGGCCCTGAGCGCCGCGCTGGAAAAAATGCGTGCGAGCATTGCCGATTATGCGCCGCACGTGCCGTTCGATCAGGTGCTGCTGGAACCAATGGCCAAGCCACCGTTGGCCGAATTGATCGTCGGCATCAAACGCGAAAACGACTTCGGCCTCGCCTTGGTCATCGGCGCGGGCGGGATACTGGTGGAGTTGCTCAAGGACAGTCGCAGCCTGCTGCTGCCGACCACCGACGGCGCCATTCGCAAGGCCGTGTCGAGCCTGCGCAGTGCTGCATTGCTGCAAGGGTTTCGCGGGCGCGAAACAGCGGACCTGGACTCGCTGGTCGCGGCGATCCGCGCGGTGGCCGATTACGCCTGTGAGAACGCCGGTCAACTGCTGGAACTCGATGTGAACCCATTGTTGGTCGGTGCCGCTGGCACGACTGCGGTCGATGCGTTGATTCGCCTTGGCCACGAGTGAGGATGTGAACATGCAAACCACAACATTGACGGGCGGCCAGGCACTGGTGCGATTGCTGGCCAACTACGGCGTCGACACCGTGTTCGGGATTCCCGGCGTGCACACGCTGGAGTTGTATCGCGGCTTGCCCGGCAGTGGCATTCGCCATGTGCTGACCCGCCACGAGCAAGGCGCCAGTTTCATGGCCGACGGCTACGCCCGGGTCAGTGGCAAACCGGGCGTGTGCTTCATCATCACCGGGCCGGGCGTGACCAATGCCGCCACCGGCATCGGCCAGGCGTATGCCGACTCGATTCCGATGTTGGTGATTTCCAGCGTCAACCACACCGCCAGCCTCGGCAAGGGATGGGGTTGCCTGCACGAAACCCAGGACCAACGCTCGATCACCGCACCGATCACCGCGTTCTCGGCGGTCGCATTAAGCGCCGAGGACCTGCCTGAACTGATCGCCCGCGCCTACGCGGTGTTCGACAGCGAGCGTCCGCGCCCGGTGCACATCTCGGTGCCGCTGGACGTGCTCTCGGCAAAAATCAGCCGTGACTGGAGCAACGACGTCGTGCGCCGTCCGGGTCGCGGCGCCGCGTCAACTACAGCATTGGAGGAGGCCGTAGCCAAACTGCAAAACGCCAAGCGGCCGATGATCATTGCCGGTGGCGGCGCGCTGAATGCGCAGCAAGCACTGCACGACATCAGCACCCGCCTTGCTGCGCCGCTGTTCACCAGCGTCGCCGGCAAAGGCTTGTTGCCGCCGGATGCGCCGCTCAATGCGGGCTCGACCTTGTGCGTGGAGCCTGGCTGGAACCTGATCGCCGAGGCCGACGTGGTGTTGGCGGTCGGCACCGAAATGGCCGACACCGACTTTTGGCGCGAGCGTCTGCCGCTGAATGCCGAACTGCTGCGCGTGGACATCGACCCGCGCAAGTTCAACGACTTTTACCCTTGTGCGGTGGCGTTGCACGGTGACGCGCAACAAACCCTTGCAGCGTTGCTGGAACGCCTGTCGCCCGCCACGCGCGATGCCAGCGCGGCGATTGCCGCCGTCGCGGCAATGCGTGAAGCGGTGAAGCAGGGCCACGGCCCGTTGCAGTCGATTCACCAGGCGATACTCGAACGTATCGCCGCCGAGCTGCCGGACGACGCGTTCATCAGCACCGACATGACCCAGCTGGCCTACACCGGCAACTACGCCTTCAACAGCCTGGCAACCCGCAGCTGGTTGCACCCGACCGGCTACGGCACGTTGGGGTATGGCTTGCCGGCGGGCATCGGCGCCAAGTTCGGCGCGCCGCAGCGGCCGGGTCTGGTGCTGGTCGGCGACGGCGGTTTCCTCTACACCGCGCAAGAACTGGCGACCGCCGTCGAAGAACTCGACAGCCCGCTGGTGGTGTTGCTGTGGAACAACGACGCGCTGGGGCAGATTCGCGACGACATGCTCGGGCTCGACATCGAACCGATTGGCGTACTGCCGCGCAACCCGGACTTCGCCGCCCTCGGTCGCGCGTTCGGCTGCACAGTGAGCCAGCCGCAAAGCCTGGCCGAGCTGCAAACCGATTTGCGCCACGGCTTCAAGCGCAACGGCGTGACCCTGATCGAACTCAAGCATGCGTGCGCGCACTGATTTTCATTTTTTGGCAGAGGTATCGCCATGCGCTTTTCTGATCTGACACAACGCATCGCCGGAGACGGCGCTGCCGCCTGGGACATTCATTACCGCGCGCTGGCGCTGCAGGAGCAGGGTGAAGATATCCTGCTGCTGTCGGTCGGCGACCCGGATTTCGATACGCCGGCGCCGATTGTGCAAGCCGCCATCGACAGCCTGTTGTCCGGCCATACTCACTACGCCGACGTGCGTGGCAAGCGTGCCCTGCGTGAAAGCATCGCCCGGCACTACGGGCGCCGCAGCGGCCAACAGGTTTCGGCCGATCAAGTCATCGTGCTGGCCGGCGCGCAATGCGCGTTGTTCAGCGTTGCCCAATGCGTGCTCAACCCCGGTGATGAAGTGATTGTCGCCGAACCGATGTACGTGACGTATGAAGCCGTGTTTGGTGCGTGTGGCGCGGTGGTGGTGCCGGTGCCGGTGCGTTCCGAAAACGGTTTTCGCGTGTTGCCTGAAGACGTCGCCGCCCGCATCACGCCGCGCACTCGGGCCTTGGCACTGAACAGCCCGCACAATCCGTCCGGGGCCAGTTTATCGCGGGCCACCTGGCAAGCGCTGGCAGACCTGTGCATCGCCCACGACCTGTGGCTGATTTCCGATGAGGTCTACAGCGAATTGTTGTTCGACGGCGAGCATGTGAGCCCGGCCAGTTTGCCGGGCATGGCCGAGCGCACCGCGACACTCAACAGTTTGTCGAAATCCCACGCCATGACCGGTTGGCGAATCGGCTGGGCTGTCGTACCACCGGCCCTGGCGGCACATCTGGAAAACCTTGCGCTGTGCATGCTGTACGGCTTGCCGGACTTCGTGCAGGACGCCGCCGTCGTCGCCCTCGAAAGCCATTTGCCGGAACTGGACGCGATGCGCGAAGCCTATCGCCAACGCCGTGATCTGGTCTGCGAATGCCTGGCTGATTGCCCCGGCGTGCGCGCCTTGAAACCCGATGGCGGCATGTTCGTGATGGTCGACATTCGTGACACAGGCCTCAGTGCCCAGGCGTTTGCCGACTGCTTGCTCGACCGCCATGGCGTATCAGTTTTGGCCGGTGAAGCCTTCGGTCCGAGCGCCGCAGGGCACATTCGACTGGGCCTGGTGTTGGGTGCGGAGCCGTTGCGTGACGCCTGCCAGCGCATTACCCGCTGCGCCATTGAACTGCTGGAGTCCCCCATTCATGCATAACCACACCACGCTGTTTATCGATGGTCGCTGGCAAACCCCGTCGGGGCGGGGCATTGCCGAAGTGATCAACCCGGCCACAGAAGAAGTCGCAGGCTCGGTGCCGCTGGGCGATGAGCGCGATGTCGACAACGCGGTGGCCGCCGCACGCAAGGCGTTCAATTCATGGTCACGCACGCCGTCGAGCGTGCGTGCCGGTTACGTCCGCGCCCTCGCCGAGCAGTTGCGCGCGCGGGCTGACGAGATGGCTTCGGTCATTACCGCTGAACTGGGCATGCCGGTGCAATGGTGCCGCTCGGTGCAAGTCGACGGGCCGATCATCGGGCTGGAGCACTACGTCGAACTCGCAGGCCTGATGGACGAAGTGCGTGAGGTCGGCAACTCGCTGGTGATGCGTGAAGCGGTCGGCGTGTGCGCCTTCATCAATCCCTGGAATTACCCGCTGCATCAACTGATCGGCAAGCTCGCCCCGGCGCTGGCCGCTGGCTGTACGGTGGTGGTCAAGCCAAGTCAGGAAACCCCGCTGCACGCCTTTTTGCTGGCGCAGATGATCGAAGCCATCGGCTTGCCGCCGGGGGTGTTCAACCTGGTCAGCGGGCCCGGCTCGAAGGTCGGTGAAGCCCTGGCCAAACACCCGGACGTCGACATGGTGTCGTTCACCGGCTCCACCGGCGCCGGGGTTCGTGTGGCGCAAGCGGCGGCGCCTTCGGTGAAGCGCGTGTGCCTGGAACTCGGCGGCAAGTCGCCGCTGCTGATTGCCGAAGACGCGGACCTCGCCGCCGCCGTGCGTTACGGCGTGCAGGACGTGATGATCAACTCCGGCCAGACCTGCACCGCGTTGACCCGCATGTTGCTGCCGGCCAGTCGTTACGCTGAAGCCGTGGAACTGGCCATCGCCGAAACCCGGAACCTGCGCATGGGCGATCCTCTGGACCCGAACAGTTTCCTCGGGCCCATGTGCTCGGCGGCGCAACGTCGTACCGTGCTTGATTACATTAAGGTCGGCCAGCAGGAGGGCGCACGGTTGGTGTATGGCGGGGACACGGCGGGCGAGTTCGAGCGTGGTTTCTACGTCACCCCGACGCTGTTCGCCAATGTCGACAACCGTATGCGCATCGCTCAGGAAGAAATCTTCGGCCCGGTGCTGTGCCTGATTCCCTACGCCGATGAAGCGCAGGCAATCCAGATCGCCAACGATTCGCCGTTCGGCCTGTCCAGCGGCGTCTGGGCCGGCAGCGCCGAGCGCGCCTTGCAGCTTGGGCGGCAACTGCGTGCCGGGCAGTGCTTCCTCAACGGCGCCGCCTTCAATTATCAGGCGCCGTTCGGTGGCTACAAACAATCGGGCAATGGCCGGGAATGGGGCGAGGAAGGGCTCAACGAGTTCGTTGAAGTGAAGGCGATTCAGGTGTAATCGTCCAATGACCCCGCGCGTTACCGCCTTCAAATTCAACGTGTGTAAACGTTTAAGGAATTGCCATGAAAGTACTGATCGTCCACGCCCACCCGGAGCCGAAGTCCTTCACCGCCGCGTTGCGTGACCAGGCCGTCGCAACCCTGCAAGCCCAGGGGCATGAAGTTCAGGTCAGCGATTTGTACGCGATGAACTGGAACCCGGTGGCAAGCGCCGATGACTTTTCTTCGCGAGAGAATCCGGAGTATCTGGTGTATGCGCTGGAGCAACGTCTTGGGGTGAAGAGCCAGTCATTGGCGCCGGACATCCAGCAAGAACTCGACAAACTGCTGTGGGCTGACCTGCTGATCCTCAATTTCCCGATTTTCTGGTTCTCGGCCCCGGCCATGCTCAAGGGCTGGATTGACCGGGTGCTGGTGTCGGGGATCTGCTACGGCGGCAAACGCTTTTACGACCAGGGTGGCTTGAGCGGCAAGAAAGCGCTGGTGACCGTTACCCTGGGCGGGCGCGAGCACATGTTCGGTGACGGCGCGATTCACGGTCCGCTGGAAGACATGCTGCGACCGATTCTGCGCGGCACGCTGGCGTATGTCGGCTTCGAGGTGCTGGAACCGTTCGTGGCCTGGCATGTGCCGTACATCAGCGATGAAGCGCGCAAGGAGTTCCTGCAGGGTTATCAGCAGCGTCTGGAACACTTGAGCGATGACCTGCCGATGCAGTTTCCGCGCTTGTCGCAGTTTGATGAGGCGCTGAATCCGTTGCCTGTTTGACGCGGATTGTTACCCAGGAATTTGATGGTGCATTTTCGGGCTCCATCGCGGGCAAGCCCGCTCCCACAGTAGACCGCATTCTTCCTGAACGAATGCAATCCACTGTGGGAGCGGGCTTACCCGCGATGAGGCCAGTGAAATCAGCCCAAGAATCAGCTATCTGCCTCGGGCACTGGCTACCAGGCCTAGATTTCCTTCACCGGCGTTTCACCCTCGACCCCTTTGATCAACCCGATGACGTGCAGGCAATCGGCTTTGTTCACATACGACTCACCACTGGCAATCGTCTCGTGATTCCCCGCCCTCAACCGCCAGCGCCATTGTCCTTTGCCGGTGCTCGGGGTGCCTTTGGACTGCCTGTAGATCTCGAAATACATACTGCTCGCTCCATGCGATGGGTTATAGCGACAACCTGTGTGACGCATCGGGGGCAAGCCTAGCGGAGCTGGCTTTTTTGGCCATCCAGCATTTGTTTCCAGGCATTTGAAAATATTTCTGCCGGCGCCAGCGGGCCGGTGGGAATGGCCAATTCCCCCTCGGATTCGCCCTTGCATCACCTTCCTCGGTCCTGCTTAATACGATTCGGTTCATGCGTCGAGCACCTGTCGATGCCCCCGGATTGTCGTAAAACCACTATAAAAAAGAGCAATCAATTGACTCATCAGCACGGAACGCATCTGACCGGGCCTCTGGCGTTGTCGCTCGTCATCCCGGTGTTCAATGAAGCAGCGACCGTCGATTTGTTCATCGCGCGGATCAATGACGTCTTCAACCAAGAGACGCTGATTGGTCTGGAGCTGGTTTTCGTCAACGACGGCAGCACCGACGCCACACTGGACCTGCTGCTGGAACGCCAGCAGACAGATCCACGCCTGCGCATCGTCGACCTGAGTCGTAATTTCGGCAAGGAAGCGGCGCTGACTGCGGGTTTACAGACGGCTACCGGACAGGTCGTGGTGCCGATCGATGTCGATTTGCAGGACCCGCCTGAAGTCATTCTTGAAATGATCGCCCGCTGGCGTGAAGGCTATGAAGTGGTGCTGGGCCATCGTCTGAGTCGCAACACCGACTCTTGGGTCAAACAGACCTCGGCCAACTGGTTCTACCGCCTGCACAACAAGATTGCCGAACAACACCTGCCGGAAAACGTCGGTGATTTCCGGCTCATGGACCGTTGCGTGGTCGATGCCTTGCAGACACTGCCCGAGTCGCGACGCTTCATGAAAGGCCTGTTCGCCTGGGTCGGATTTCGCACCACTTACGTGAACTACGAGCGCCCCGAACGGGTGGCGGGGGCGACCAAGTTCAACGGCTGGCGCTTGTGGAATTTCGCCCTGGAAGGCATCACCAGTTTCAGCACTGAACCGCTGCGGGTCTGGACCTACCTTGGTCTGGTTGTTTCGCTGATTTCTTTCGCGTTCGCCATTTTCATCATCCTGCGCACCTTGATTTCCGGAATTGATCTGCCGGGTTACGCCTCGCTGATGGTCGCCGTGACTTTTCTGGGTGGCTTGCAATTGATCGGCATCGGCGTGCTGGGTGAATACCTGGGCCGGACCTACATCGAATCCAAGCGCCGCCCGGTTTTCTTGGTGCGTCGTGTCTACGACCCCAAGGACTGAAGCATGGACCTCAAGGAAACCGACATCCTCGGTTCGAGCATTGACCAGCATTGGTATTACGCCTCCAAAGCGGCGGCGACCATGCGCTTGTTGGGGAACACACCTTTCACAAAGATTCTCGATGTGGGCGCAGGCTCCGGGTTCTTTACTCACCACTTGCTCAAGCATTCACCGGCCACCGAGGCGTGGTGCGTAGACATTAGTTATGAGGCTGACTCGGACACGACCACCGCCGCAAAACCCGTGCATTACCGACGCGCAGTCGACGCGCTGGATGCCGACCTGGTGCTGCTGATGGACGTGCTGGAGCATGTCGATGACGACGTCGGTTTGCTCAAGGCGTATGTGGATAAAGTCCCGTCCGGCAGTCGATTCCTGATGACGGTGCCCGCGTTTCAGTTTCTGTGGAGCGGACACGATGACTTTCTTGAACACAAACGCCGATACACCTTGGCGCAGCTGGAAACCGTGGCGCGCGATGCCGGGCTGACGGTGAAGCAGGGTGCTTACTACTTCGGCCTGGTGTTCCCGATAGCAGCCACATTGCGGCTGCTGCCCAAAGGCGCGCAACCTTCACCGCCGCGCTCGCAACTCAAGCGACATCACCCGTTGGTCAATTCGATCCTGAAGACGCTGTGCCGCCTCGAATTGCCGCTTATGGGCGCCAATCGCTGGGCGGGTCTGACGGTGTTTGTACTGGCGCAGAAGCCGTGACGTCGGCCGAAAAATCCGCCCTGATCAAGCGTGGCCTGCGTTTTGCCGTGACCGGGTTGTTCGTCACGGCGCTGCATGCGCTGGTGGCCGTGCTGTTCATCAATTTCGTGGTGGCGCAGCCACCACTGGCCAACGGCGTGGCTTTTGCCGTGGCGACGGTGGTGTCTTACGTGATCAACACCACCTGGAGTTTTTCCGCACGGTTGCACGGCCGAACGCTGCTGCGTTTCATGATGGTGTCCGGTGCCGGTTTTCTGCTGGCGATGCTGGTGGCGTGGGCCGCGCAAATGGCCGGGCTGCATTATTTGCTGGGGATTGGCGCGGTGGCGCTGACTATTCCGGCGTTTACCTTTGTACTGCATAACTTCTGGACGTATCGATGAAGGACTTGGTTAAGCAGTTGCCGATCAACCTGTTACCTGTGTTGATCGGTGTTCTGGCCTTTTTCATCGTCGTTGGGCCAAGGGCGCTGAACCCTCAAAACATTGCATGGCTGGGTAATGGTGATCCGGCGACGCATTACCTGGGCTGGGTGTTTTTCCGACAGTCGCCCTGGACCTTTCCCATCGGACTCAATCCTTCCTATGGGCTGGAATTGAGCAATGGCATCATTTTCTCTGACTCCAATCCACTGCTGGCATTCTTGTTCAAACCGTTCGCCTCTCTGTTGCCAACGCCTTTCCAGTATTTCGGACTCTGGTTCCTGGCCTGCTTCGTTTTGCAGGCCTGGTTTGCCTGGAAACTGGTAGGGCTGGTGTCGACCCACGTGGGTGTGCGTGCCGTGAGTACGGCACTGTTCCTGTTTGTTCCGCCCATGCTCATGCGCATGCCTTTCCATTTGTCCCTGGGTGGGCATTTTCTGGTGCTGGCCTCGTTGTATCTGGCGCTGCACCCGCAATTGCGTCGTCGACGCCTGGCCTGGGGGGCGTTGCTAGCGGCGGCCGCGTTGATCCATGCGTATTTTTTGGCGATGGTTGCAGTGATCTGGATCGCCGATCTCACGAGCGGCTATTTCAAGAAAAAACTGCCGCTGCAGTCTGCTGCCATCGAATTGATAGGGCTGTTTTCGCTGGTCACTGTGTGCTGCTGGCAGGCGGGCTATTTTTCGGTGGGCAGCGAGGGTGCGATATCGGCCGGTTTTGGTCTGTACGCCATGAACCTGCTGTCGCTGATCGATCCGGGGAACTGGGCGGGGCAGTGGTCCTATGTGCTGAAGGATTTACCCGGTGTTCAAGGGCTCGGTGAGGTTGAAGGATTTCTTTTCCTGGGCCTTGGGCTGATGACGCTGGGCATTTGCGCACTGGTGGGGTTACTTCAAGGCCGTACAGGTTTTTTCCAGCGACTGCGGCGCTGGCCGTTATTGCTGGTAGCGTTGGTGGGACTGGGCCTGTTCTCGATTTCCAACCATGTGGCGTTAGGCTCGCTCGATATAACCTTTCCACTGCCGCCTTGGGTGATTTCAATCGCCAACGTCTTCCGTGCTTCCGGGCGGATGTTCTGGCCGCTGTACTACGCGTTTATCTTCGCCATGATTTTCCTGGTGATCCGCGCCAATACCTCCCGCACCGCCGTGAGTCTGTTGTCCCTGGCATTGCTGATACAGGTGCTGGACACCCATGCCGGCTGGGCCGGCGTTCGCAAGCAGTTGATGGTTGAACCCGCATCGAAGTGGGCCTCGCCCATGGTCGATCCTTTCTGGAACAGTGCAGCGGCTCATTACCGGAACATTCGTTGGGTGGTTCCGCAAAACCAGTCCCCAAACTGGATGGCAGTGGCTGATTTTGCCAGCGCCCATGGCCTTGCCACGAATGCCGTTTACCTGGGGCGGGTGGACACGGGCAATTGGATAAAATCCGGGCAGGACACCGGGCGTGAAATGGCGTCGGGCAAGTACGACGCTGATTCGTTGTACCTGTTCGATGACCGTGCCTGGATGCAGGCCGTGAGAAACGTGAATACCCCAACGGATCTGTTCGCCAGGATTGACGGGTTCACGGTGCTTGCTCCGGGCTGGAAACAGTGCAGCGCCTGCACACAGGCTACCTCGCAAATCAATCCGCTGGAGTTGGTTCCATCGCTGGAGCCCGGACAAAAAACGCTGTTCAACACCGGCAGCAAAGGCGGGGCGCTGCTGGCCAAGGGGTGGTCCGATACCGAGCTTTGGGGGACCTGGTCCAAGGAGCCTGAAGCTGAAGTCATGTTCCGGGTCCCGGCGCCCGTGCATTCCTTGCGTCTGGAGGCCACGGCGTTCCTTCCTCCCGGGCATGCTCGCCAACGTGTCGCCATCAGCATCAATGACCTGCCGGCCATGAATACTCTGCTTGAGCAGGCCGATGGCAACGTTATCGAAATGCCGCTCACCACCGAGATGCAAGCGCGGGTAGCGAGTCAGGGTGTACTGAGGCTGCAATTTCAGTTTGCCGATGCGGTCAGTCCAAAACAGTTCGCAATGGGCCAGGACGTGCGACAACTCGCACTCGGATTGAAGGCCTTGACGGTCAATTGATGGCCGTTGCACGTAGACGCTCCCCTCGCGCCTTTCTACACTGCCGTGAGTGTCGGGGACCGGGGGCAATGAATGAATCGCAATGAACTGCGCAAGGCGGACATCAACCTGATGGTGGTGTTCGAAACGTTGATGCTCGAGCGCAACGTGACGCGGGTTGCGGAGAAGCTGTTTCTCGGGCAGCCGACCATCAGTGCCGCGCTCAATCGCCTGCGCACGATGTTCAATGACCCGTTGTTCATTCGCGTCGGCCATCGCATGGAGCCGACGGCCCGCGCCGAGGAACTGATTCAGTACCTGTCGCCGGCGCTGGATTCGCTGTCGGTGGCCCTGAGCCTGACCCACGATTTCGACCCCGCCAGCAGCACCATGACCTTTCGCATCGGGTTGTCGGATGACGTCGAGTTCGGCCTGCTGCCGCCGCTGTTGCGGGCCTTGCGCCAGGAAGCGCCGAAGGTGGTGTTCGTGGTTCAGCACGTCGACTACTGGCGCATACCGGACTTGTTGGCGTCCGGCGACATCACCGTCGGCATCAGCCAGACCCGCGGCCTGCCAGCCAATGCCAAGCGCAAGCTGTTGCGGCACATTCAACCGAGCATCTTGCGCGCCGATGCGTCCGACACACCGCTGACGCTCGATGAATATTGCTCACGCCCTCATGTGCTGGTTTCCCACACCGCGAACGTCAGTGGTTACGCCGATGAGTGGCTGGCGGAGATTGGCCGCACGCGCCAGGTCGTCCTTTCCGTGCCGCAATACAGTGCGTTGCCGGCCTTGCTCGCCGGCACTGATTTGATTGCCAGCCTGCCGGACTACACCGCCGAAGCCATGGCCGCCTCTGGCTTGCTGTTCAAGGAACCCTTTCCGTTCAAGACCCCGACGCTGGACTTGTCGATGGTCTGGCTGAGCCATGTCGATACCGACCCCGCTGAACGCTGGTTGCGTTCGCGTCTTGAGGGGTTCATGAGTGAACGTTCGTCACTGCCGTTGGCCCAGTGAGCCGTCGGTCAACGCTGTGTTATACGTAGGACCTTTCTGCACACTCTTTCTGCACACCCTTTCTGGAGCCGCGTCATGCCACACCTGCACATGGAATACACCGCCAACCTGCCCGGGCTGAACGCCGACGTGGCGTTGATCCGGCTCAATAACACCCTGGTGGCTTCCGGTCAGTTTGCTGCGGAGTTCGACATCAAGAGCCGAGCGATGAAGGTCGAGACTTTCAAGGTGGGTACCGCGTTGGCTGAACGGGGGTTCGTCCATGTGAAGCTGGCGTTGTTGAGCGGTCGCTCGCCGCAGATCAAGCAGCAACTGTCTGAAAGCTTGCTGGCGGTGGTACAGGACCTTTGCGAGTGGCCGGCGGAGGTTGAAGTGCAACTGTGTGTCGAGATTCTCGACATTGATCGCGAGTCCTACGCCAAGACCGCCATCAGCCGCTGAGCTTCAAGCCATTGCCTGCTCGGCACAGACCTCGATCACCTGCTCGCGCAACCAGGTGTTGGCATTGTCCTGATCGGCACGTTGACTCCACTGCATGTCCAGGGTGAAACCCGGCAGCCCGTTGGGGGCTTCGCAGTGATTGAAGATCGCTTTGTTGGCCAGCAATTGCTGGATGCGACGGGGCAACGTCAGGATGAAGTCTGTGCCGGTGATGGTTTTCAGTGCCGCACTGTAGCTGTTGGCGCGCGCGACGATCTGCCGTTTGTGCGCCTGTTGCGCCAGCCAGCCGTCGACCCTGTTGGCGGTGGACGTCCATGGGGTCGGGAACACATGTCGGCGTTCGACAAAGGCTTGCAGGCTTAAACGCGGTTCCAGGGGTGTGGCGCGTTTGTCGAACACGCAGACCAAGTCATCTTCCAGCAACATTCGGGATTTGAAGTCGGTGTGGCTGCGATGGAAGTTTGGGCCGAAACAGATCACCAGATCGAGACTGCCATCGCGCAACTCTTCGACCGGAATATCGGTTTCGAATGTGTGCAGGTTGACCATCACCGGCAGGTCGGCGAAGTCGAAGCGCTTCAACAGGCGCGGCAGAATCAGCTGCTCGAAATACTCCGGCGCGCAAATATTGAACGTCACCGCTTGCAAGGTCGGGTTAAACGCCGGGGCACTGACGTGACACAAGTTGATGCTTTCGAGAATTTTCTGCACATGCGTGTACATGGTGCTGGCTTTGTAGGTAGGGCGCATACCGGTGCGGGTATTGGTGAAGAGCTCGTCTTCAAAACTGATACGCAGCTTTTTCAGGCAGTAACTTACCGTGGACTGGCTGACGCAGAGTGCCGCCGACACACCGGTGACGCTGCTTTGCTCGTACACGGCGACAAATACCATGAGGTCTTGCATGTCGAGCTTTCTAAGCAAATTACTGTTCAGCATCCATTCTGACTCGCTGTGCTCCTTGCGCTGACAGTGCGCAAACGTGTGCGAACGATCCTAACGGAACGACCGTACCAGGAGAATGCCTTGTAGGAAGTTTCATTGAAAGGCGTGGGGTAGGGCGCGAATGATTGTTTAGCCAATCCGTAACCAAGGTTCTTCAAATCCAGATTTAAAGACTCAACCGCCCGTGTGACGCTGCTGCTCATCTGTTCTCTGCGGTTTTTTCTATGGGCGATTGTCCCGTCGCACTTCCCTCCGAGTTGGCCTTCTGGGCGCTGTGGCATTGTCGTCACGCACGCCCACCGGATTCCTGCATTTCCCGTTGATTGTTCTGACAGGTCCCGCGCCCGGCGCTGGATCAAATCGGCGACGCCTGCGCGTTCGCCTGACGCGGAAATAAGAGAATGCTCATGAGTAGTGCCACGACATCGTTCGCCACCTTGCAAGAAGCCCTGACCTTTCTCGAACAGAACCCGGATATCGAAATGTTCGAGCTGTTCATTCTCGACAACAACGGTGTGCCACGGGGCAAGTTGTTGCATCGCGATGAGCTGCTGGCGGTCTACGAAAGTGGCCGGCCATTGCCGAGTACCATTCTCGGCCTGACCATTAATGGCGATGACGTGGAAAACTCCGGACTGGTCTGGGATGTCGGCGATATTGACTGCCGCGCCTACCCGGTCAGCGGCAGTCTGACGCGCATGCCGTGGCGGCTGATTCCGACAGCGGCGGTGCAAGTCAGCATGCACCCCAAAGAAGGCATGCCGGCGACGATCGCTGATCCTCGGCACCTCCTGGCGAAAGTGATCGAAGACTTGCAGGCCGATGGCTATTACCCGGTCATGGCGGCAGAGCTGGAGTTTTATCTGCTGGACCAACAGCGCGACAGTCAGGGGCGACCGCAACCGGCGCGCGATGTCGATGGCGGGCGACCTCGCACGACTCAAGTCTACGGTTTGCGTGAGCTGGAGCAGATGGAGCCGTTTCTGGCCGATCTCTACAGTGCCTGCAAGCTGCAAGGAATTCCGGCGCGCACGGCAATTTCCGAATATGCGCCGGGGCAAGTGGAAATTACCCTCGAACACCGCACCGATGCCCTACAGGCAATGGATGAAGCGGTGCGTTACAAACGGTTGGTCAAGGGCGTGGCCCATAAACACGGGATGACGGCGTGCTTCATGGCCAAACCCTTTGATGACCTGGCGGGCACCGGGATGCACATGCACGTCAGCCTGGCGGACAAAGAGGGCAACAACCTGTTCGCCAGCGAAGCGCCAGACGGCACACCGCTGCTCAGGCACGCCGTCGGCGGGATGCTCAGCACCTTGCTCGATTCACTGCTGTTGTTCTGCCCGAATGCCAACTCCTACCGCCGATTCCAGACCAACAGCTACGCCCCCCTGGCGGCGACCTGGGGTGTGGACAACCGTACGGTGAGTTTGCGCGTGCCGGGCGGGCCTGCGTTTTCCCGGCACATCGAACACCGTATTTGCGGTGCCGACGCCAACCCGTACCTGGCCGCCGCGGCGATCCTGGCCGGCATCCATCGCGGTATCCGCGAACGATTGGACCCGGGTGCGCCGGTGGAAGGCAACGGGTACGCCCAGGCCACGGAGTTGTTGCCGACCGATTGGCTGACCACGTTACGTGCGCTTGAGGGTTCGACCTGGGCACGTGAAGCGTTCGGCGGCCCCTTCCTTGGCGTTTACCTGGCCGTAAAGCGCGCCGAGTACCGACAATTCATGGGCGAGGTCGGTGAACAGGATTGGCGCTGGTACCTGAACCAGGCCTGAATCATTCTCAAACAGTCGTGATATCAGGAGCCAACTATTCGTTGGCTTCTTTTTCACAAAAAATTGATGGTTGGGTACCTAACATAAGTGTTGTCACGGTCAATGAAATTTTCACATTTGCCGTAGGCACTTCTTTTTAGGAACAGCCGATCACCATGTTGAAGATTAAAGCCGTGCGCCCGGAATGGGTGACACTGATTGCCAGTGCCTTTTTGTTAACCGCCTTCAATTTTGTGCTCTGGCAACACCTGTTTGAAATCACGACGTCCGACGGTAAAGGCATCGTCATGCGCGTGGCATTCGGGGCGATGATTCTGGCGGCGTTCAACATTGTGCTGACCTTGCTGGCGTTCAAGCGTGTGTTGAAGCCGGTGCTGATGCTGATCTTCATGATCAGCGCCGGGGTGGCGTATTTCATGAGTCAATACGGTGTACTGATTGACACCGGCATGTTGCGTAACTTCGCACAAACCAATGCGACGGAAGTACGAGACTTACTCTCGTTGAAGTTGTTGGCTTATATCCTGTTCCTGGGTGTTTTGCCGTCATGGTTATTATGGAAAACACCGGTTAATTATCGCCGTTGGCACCATGAGTTATTAAGTAAAGTTTTGGTGAGTGTTGTGTCGGCTACCGTCATCGGTGGTGTGGCACTGATTAACTATCAGGGCTTGTCCTCATTGTTCCGCAATCATCACGAGTTGCGCCTGATGGTCGTGCCGAGCAACTACATCGGTGCCTCCGCTGGCTATTTGCGCGAACAGGTTGCTTCGGCCCATCAACCCTTTGTCAAAATCGGCGAAGACGCGCAGAAGAATCCGGCCTGGCAGGGCCGCGATCGCAAATCCCTGACGGTATTGGTGGTGGGCGAGAGCGCCCGGGCCGAGAACTTCGGCATCCTGGGCTATGACCGCGACACCACCCCGAAGCTGAGTAAAGAAGCCGGCCTGATCGCATTTACCGATGTGCATTCCTGCGGCACGGAAACCGCCGTGTCCGTGCCGTGCATGTTCTCCAACATGGGCCGCAAGGACTACAACGCCAGCAAGGCGAAGAATGAAGAAGGCCTGCTGGATGTGCTCAAACGTGCCGGCCTGGAAGTGATCTGGCGTGATAACCAGTCGGGCTGCAAAGGCACTTGCGATCGGGTCACCCTCGACGATGTGAGCAACTTGAAAGACCCGGTACTGTGCGCCAACAGCGAATGCCGCGATGAAATCCTGCTGCAAGGTTTGCAACACTTTATCGACACACTCGATAAAGACACCGTGCTGGTCTTGCATCAAATGGGTAGCCATGGCCCTGAGTACTTCAAGCGTTACCCGAAGGAGTTCGAGCGCTTCACCCCGGTTTGCGAAAGCAACGCACTGAACAATTGCAGTCGCGAAAGTATCGTCAATGGTTACGACAACACGCTGGTGTATACCGACCACGTACTGTCGAGCCTGATCGATCTGTTGCGCAAGAACCAGGAAAAAGTCGACACCGCGATGCTGTACCTGTCCGACCACGGCGAGTCGTTGGGTGAATACAACCTGTTCTTGCACGGCACGCCTTACATGCTGGCGCCGGAACAACAGAAGCACGTGGCCATGCTGGCGTGGTTCTCCGACAGCTTTCAGAAATCGTTCTCGGTGGACACCCAATGCCTGCAGCTGACTCGCGACAAACCGTTGAGCCAGGACAACCTGTTCCATTCGATGCTGGGGCTGCTGGAAGTCAGTAGCAAGGTCTACAACCCGGACCTGGATATGTTCGCCGGGTGTCGTGGTGCAGCTGGCGACGGTGTGCTGGCCAAGAAATGAAGGCTTCAAGCTTTTTACGCACCGGCCGCTAACAGGCAGCCGGTAGAGTCACTACCAAGAGTCATTGCACATGTCTGCGCAACCCACATCCGCCATCGAGCTTGAGTTCGCCCGGCGCTACGATCAGGAACACGCCCGCGTCTGCCAGCAGCCGCAACCGCGTAGCCTGACGGGGCGTCTGACGTTCTGGCGCGAGGAAAACCTGGTGCGCAATGCGCTCAAGGTTGCGGGCGAGCCGGGGTTGATCCTTGACGTGGCGTGCGGCGCCGGGCGTTTCTGGCCGGTGCTGGCGGAGCATGCGAACCGCGTGATCCTCGCGTCGGACCCGTCTCAGGACATGCTCAACCATGCGCAGACTCATCATCCGCAGAGCTTGCTCAAGCGGATCAAGACCTTCCAGAGTTCAGCCTTCACCCTTGGACTGTCGGCGAATGCAGTGGACTGCATTTTTTGCATGCACCTGTTTCAGCACATCACCTGCGCCGAACATCGATTGGCGATGCTTGAGGAGTTCCATCGGGTCAGTCGCGATACGGTCATTGTTGCAGTGCGGGTGGACGGATTGTTCAAGCTGCGGCTACCCGAAATAGCGACCGCTAACGCTCCACAGCTGGTCAGCAAGGTCGAGATTGAAGCCGAATTCAAACAGGCGGGTTTTCGCGTGTTGCGTCATAAAGATTTCCTCCCGGGCTGCACGTGGATGCGGGTCTACGTACTGAGTAAGACCAGCTAGTCTCCACTTGTCAGACTTTTCTTGCCGTCGGGTAGGTCTTTTCGCTAAAGCTCTTGTTCAGTGGATGCGCGGAAATCGCCGGGGGCGATATATACTGCGCGCCATTCTTCAAGGGAGAGCCGTGTGGCCATCGATATTCACTGGATTCGCGACAACGATAGCCTCGGTCAGTTTTGCGCCGAGTGGCAGCAGTTGCCATTCGTTGCCCTCGACACCGAATTCATGCGGGTCGACACCTTTTACCCGATCGCAGGCCTGCTGCAGATCGGCGATGGCGTACGCGCTTACCTGATAGACCCGCTGACCATCGACAATTGGCAGCCCTTGGCCGCGTTGCTGGAAAACCCGGCCGTGGTCAAAGTCGTCCATGCCTGCAGCGAAGACCTCGAAGTGCTGTTGCGCCTGACCGGCAGCCTGCCAGCGCCGTTGTTCGATACGCAACTTGCGGCGGCCTACCTGAACCTGGGCTTTTCCATGGGGTATTCGCGGTTGGTGCAAGAGGTGCTCGGCATCGACCTGCCCAAGGGCGAGACCCGTTCCGACTGGCTGCAACGTCCGCTTTCCGACACCCAAATCAGCTACGCCGCCGAAGATGCTTTGCATTTGGCGGAAGTTTTCGTACAGCTTCGTCCGAAGCTTTCTGACGACAAGTATGCCTGGGTCCTGGAAGACGGCGCCGAACTGGTGGCCAACCTGCGCCGCGAGGTCGACCCTTACGAGGTCTACCGCGACGCCAAACTGGCCTGGAAGCTGTCTCGCGCCCAACTCGCCGTGTTGCGTGAACTGTGCGCCTGGCGCGAGCGCGAAGCCCGCGCCCGGGATCTGCCGCGCAATCGTATCGTTCGTGAGCATTCGTTGTGGCCGCTGGCGCGGACTCAGCCGGACAACCTCGGCGCGCTGGCGAAAATCGAAGACATGCACCCGCGTACCGTGCGTCAGGATGGCGAGTTTCTGCTTGATCTGATCAAGCGTTCCGGCAGTGTGTCGCCTGATCAATGGCCGCCAACCGTGCCGGAGCCGTTGCCGGTGGATGCCGCCGCACTGGTCAAACAATTGCGCGCTATCGGCCAGGCCGAAGCCGAACGCTTGAACATCGCGCCGGAACTGATGCTGCGCAAGAAAACCCTGGAAGCGCTGCTCAAGAGCGGCTTCCCCAATGGTCCTTACCAATTGCCTGATTCGCTGCGTGGCTGGCGCCGCGAATTAATGGGCCAGGCGCTGCTCGACAGCCTGGCCACCGCCGGAGAACAGCCTTGAAACGTATTTGCTCGATCTACCGCAGCTCGAAAAGAAGTGAAATGTACCTCTATGTGCTCAAAAGCGATGCACTGGAGCGCGTCCCGGACTCATTGATGGCGGCCTTCGGCAAAGCCATCCATGCGTTCGACCTGGTGCTGACCCCCGAGCGCAAGTTGTCGCGCGAAGACATCGCCGTGGTTCTGGAAAATCTCGACACGCAGGGTTATCACCTGCAAATGCCGCCCGCCGAGGACGAGTACATCGAGCACTTGCCGGAAGAATTGCTGCGACGCAACGACCCGATGTGAGGGGCTGACAGGTTCTGTTCAGGACCTTCATGAAACACTGGAACAATTTTTGATGATGGCTATAGCGAGGGCGCGACCTGCCTTCGGTGGCCGTCTGCACTGTTTTTGAAAGGTTTAACCATGCGCGTTCTGATTGCTGAACACGATCACCCTGTGTACGCCCAATTGTTGCGTCAGGCAGCGCCAGAGCTGGAAGTGCTGACCAGTGGCGACTCCGCCGAGCTGGCCCGTCAGGCGGCGGACTGCCCGGTGTGGCTGGGCCAGCCGGATTTACTCGCGACACTCCTGCGTCAGGGCCACCAACCACAGTGGCTGCAATCGACCTGGGCGG
Source organism: Pseudomonas sp. S2_F03 (assembly GCF_054668335.1). Classification (NCBI taxonomy): domain Bacteria; kingdom Pseudomonadati; phylum Pseudomonadota; class Gammaproteobacteria; order Pseudomonadales; family Pseudomonadaceae; genus Pseudomonas; species Pseudomonas sp. S2_F03. The sequence goes on from NZ_CP162759.1 coordinate 4,539,902, forward strand.
GCATCACGCCGCTGCTGGCCGACGGCTTGCCCCGGCACTATCGACTGACTCGCGCGGTAGGCATTTTCGGTCAGGTCATGGCCGAGTATGTGCTGACTTATATGCTTGGCCACGAGCGTGAAGTACTGGCGCGGCTGGTTAGCCAGGTCGAGCGCAAATGGGACAGCCGCCACGGCCAAAGCCTGGCCGGACGCAAGGTGTTGATCGTCGGTACCGGTGACATCGGTCAGACCGTGGCGCAGTTCCTCGTGCCGTTTGGGGTCAAGTTGTACGGCATCGCCAGCGAAGCTCGCGAGCTGGCGCCGTTTGTTGAAGTGGGTTCGCTGGCCGATTTGCCGCGACTGGTCGGTGAAGTGGATTACGTGGTCAATCTGCTGCCCAACACCCCCACAACCCATGACTTGTACGACGCGGCGCTGTTCAAGCAGTTCAAGCCGACGGGGTTGTTCATCAACGTCGGGCGCGGTGTGGCCGTGGTCGATGCTGACTTGGTAGAAGCCTTGAAAGAAGGGCATCTGGCGGGCGCGGTGATTGATGTCTGCCGTCAGGAACCGCTGCCGCAGCGCCATCCATTCTGGACCGCCTGGGGCTTGCTGCTGACCGGCCACAGCTCGGCACCGACGTCGCCTTCGATGATGGTGGACCTGTTTGTCGAGAACCTGCGGGCGTATCAGGCCGGTGAGGCATTGCGCGGGGAAGTGGATTTCGAACGCGGTTATTAAACATGCAAAAACACTGTAGGAGCCGAGCTTGGTCCGGGCGGCTCCTACTTCTCTGGTTACCCCCTTTTCTGCAATACTGTTTTTGATGTCGTGTTTGGCTTGCTTTCATCTATCCGGCGTCTGAGTGGGGCTGTCACCCCGCGCCTCGATGAGAATCGATGCCCAACGACCCTAATTAGTTGAACGGCCTTACAGCCGTGTAGGAGCTCAGGGTTGTCGTCAGGCCGGTTGGCCGTTCACGTCATCAGTTATCCAGCATCGCAAAACCAGGTGGGTGGTGCTCGGGTGACAGCGGGGTCAGGCGTTCATCGCGGCTGGCCCCGCATCGAATTCAGTGTGGTGTGCGGCTATCGCCCAGGCGATTCTTGCCAGCTTGTTGGCCAGCGCGCAGACCACGAGATTGGAGTGATGGCGGGAGGCTAATAGTTGACGGACCCAGTCCGCCAGAGCGCCTTTCTGTCGTTCCAGCTGTATCAAGTAAACCCGGGCGCACTGGATGAGCAGGCGCCTCTGATTTCGATCGCCGCGCTTGCTGATGCCCAGCAACACGATCTTGTCGCCCGTGCCGTGCTGTTTGGGTACCAGCCCGATCGACGCCGCATAGCCTCGACCGCATTTGAACTGTTTGCCATCGCCCAACTCGGCAGCCAGGGCGCTGGAGGTGATCGGGCCGACGCATGGCATGGTCATCAAACGAGCCGCCAGATCATCTTCAGCGGCCTGGCATTCCACCTCCTTGTCCAGCGCTTTGACCTTCCCATCCAGATAGTTGAAGTGCTCATGCAGCCCCATCAGGATTTTTTTGATGGAGCCGGAAAATGAACTCATCTCAAGCAACGCTGGAAGTTCTTTGATGGATTTGAAGCCGGGAGCCAGGCTGATACCCACCTCCAGCAGGGCGGCGTGAATGCGATTGACAGTGGCGGTGCGATCTTTGATGAACGACTCACGCACCGAATTGAGCATCGCCAGCGCCTGCTGAGCCTGGTTTTTGGGGGCACGAAGCGCATTGTGGGGCGAGACGCCGCCTCGCAGATCGCTTCGGCATCAGCGAAGTCGTTCTTGTTGCTTTTCACGTAAGGGCGCACGAGATGAGGAGCAATGAGCTTGGGCGTATGCCCCAGTTTGGCGACTTCCTGCGCCATGAAATGGGCGCCGCCACAGGCTTCCATCACGACGGTGCAGGGTTCCAGTTTCGCCAGATATTGGGTGAGCGCTGCCCGCGTAAACTTTTTGCGGTAAAGCTCATGACCATGATCATCTTGAGCATGCAGATGAAAGGAGTGTTTTCCCAAGTCGATGGCGGCAATAGCTACTTTGTTCATGGCAACGATCTCCGATGAGCCCCCTGTGAAAGCTTAGTGGGCGATCACAGGGGGCAGCGGGGGTAGCCATTTCATTAGTAGATCTTCAGTGGGACTTAGAGGGTGAAGTCGCCCTCAGCCGTCAGTTCGTTCAACGGGCGGCGCGGGCTCGGCTCTTCACGCGCTTGCGGGTAATCGGCCAGCGATGCCTTGTCGCCCAGCTTGCCGACGGCGACCGCCGCATGCAGTGCATAACCTTCAGGAATATTCAGCTCCTTGCGGGTCAATTCCTGATCGAAACCGGCCATGCCGTGGGTGTGCCAGCCGCTGATGCTCGCTTGCAGCGCCAAATGGCCCCAAGCTGAACCGGTGTCGAAGGTGTGCCACAGGGCCGGGGTTTCTTCGGTGGCGCCCGGCACGGCGAAGGTGGTTTTCGAGATCACGATCACCAGAGCCGAGGCATGTTGGGCCCAGCTGCGGTTGAATTCGTTCAGCAGCCCCAGGTAACGCTGCCAGTTTGGCGTATCGCGACGCGCGTAAAGAAAGCGCCAAGGCTGCGAGTTGTAGGCCGACGGCGCCCAGCGTGCTGCTTCGAAGAAGCTCAGCAGTGTCTCTTCTGGAATCGCTTCACCGGTGAAGGCGCGGGGCGACCAGCGATCAGTGAACTGAGGGTGGATGGCATAGTCGGCAACGCGTGGATTAGCACTCATCAAGAGATTCCTTGCTACGTTTGAAAGTGAGGGGGCGAGGCGAAACCCTACTGGCCGGCGCAAAAACTGACAAGCCCGTTTCTACCGGCAGTCGCCAATGCTTGGCCCACAGGGGGCTTGGCACTAGACTGGCGGCCTTTTCACCACCTGATGTTGATGCTTGAGCCATGGCCGCCAAAGTCGAACCGTTCTGGATACGCAAAACCCTCGATCAACTGGATCAAGAGGAATGGGAGTCGCTGTGCGACGGTTGTGGCCTGTGCTGCTTGCAAAAACTCGAAGATGAAGACGACAACAGCGTCTACTACACGCGTATCGCCTGCAAATTGCTCGACCTGAAAACCTGCCAGTGCACCGATTATCCGAACCGGCGTGACTTCGTTCCGGACTGCATCCAGCTCACGCCGGGCAAGGCGGACGAATTCAAATGGCTGCCACCGACCTGCGGCTATCGCCTGGTCAGTGAAGGCAAGGACCTGCCGCTCTGGCACCATCTGGTGTGCGGCGACCGCGATGCGGTGCACCACGAACGTATTTCACAATCCGGACGCATGCTGGCCGAAGGCAGCGTGCCTGAAGATGATTGGGAAGATCACCTGATTTTCCGGGCGGGCTGATCGCACCAGGGTTTTAACGTTTCACGAAGGAGTGTGTATGGCTGTGGGATTGCGGCTGGCGTTGGTCGTTGGGCTACTGGCCCTGAATTCGTCCGTGTGGGCGGCGATGAAAGTCGATCTGGATTATCACGTGCGCCTGTTGCCGCAAAGTGATCAGGCTGAGGTGCGCCTGACGCTGACGCAGGGTTCGTCGGTGCGCAGCCTGGATTTTGACCTGGGCGATGGCAGCCGCTACAGCGACTTCAAGGCTGATGGCCAGTGGCAGCTCACGCCGGGCAAGGTGGCGCGGGGTGTCTGGCATCCCGCCGCCGACAAGGCCAGCCTGACCTACCGCGTGCGCATCAGCCATGGGCGCAAAAGCGGCAGTTTCGACACGCGCATGACGCCGACCTGGGCGCTGATGCGCGGTGACGATCTGGTGCCGGCCGCCAAGCTCGATCAACAGGACGGCGTCGAGCTGGTATCACGCCTTGAGTTCGAGTTGCCCACCGGTTGGAAAAGCGTCGAAACCGCCTGGCCGCGGATCGGCAAAAACAAATTCCGCATCGACAACGTGTCCCGGCTGTTCGACCGGCCGACTGGGTGGATGCTCGCCGGCCACCTCGGCAGCCGCCGCACGCGGTTGGGGGAAACCGAAGTCACCGTCGCTTCGCCTCAGGGCCAGGGCATGCATCGCATGGACGTACTGACGCTGCTGACCTTTGTCTGGCCGCAAGTTCAAGCCGTGTTCCCGAGCCATCCAGGCAAATTGCTGATTGTCGGTGCCAACGACCCGATGTGGCGCGGTAGCCTCGCGGCGCATGAATCGATCTACCTCAATACGCGTCTGCCGCTGGTCAGCGAAAGCGGCAGCAGTGCGTTGGTGCGTGAATTGGTGCAGGTGTTCGCACGGCTCAACGATACTCAGCGCAGCGACTGGATCCGCGAAGGGTTCGCCGAGTACTACGCCATTGAGTTGGTGCGCCGCGCCGGCGGCATGAGCGATGAGCGGTATGAAAGCTTGCACGGCAAGCTGATCAAGGACAGCCAGAAAGTCACGACCCTGCGCGGCGAACAGGTCAACTCGGCACAAGTGTCGAAAGCCGTGGTGTTGTTACAGGAGCTGGATCGCGAGATACGCTTGAAAACCCGCAACAAGCGTTCGCTGGATGATGTACTGCGCGAGGCGATGCATCTGGGAAGTGTGGATACCAAGGCGTTTGTTCAGTTGGCCGAGAGCGTCATTGGTGAACCTTCCAAGGTCCTTGATACCGCGTTGCTTCAGTAACACCGCCATCGCGGGCAAGCCCGCTCCCACAGGGAAACGCATTCCAAGGTGGGAGCGGGCTTGCCCGCGATGAGGCCCTCAGCTTCAGTACATCTTGAGGATCAAACCCCGGCTTTCGGCGACTTCAACGAATCATTACCCGTCACCGTAGCGGTTTTGGTCGCCGCCTCGGCATTCGCCTTCAGCTTGCTCAACTCTTCCCCGGCTCGCTCGATCTTCGCCCGCACGATGTCCATGTCCTGGCGGCTTTTCTCGATCATGCTTTTGAGCGAACTGTGGCCGGTAATCCCTCGAGCCAGTGCCACGCCGCCGATCGCCACCTGAATCAAGCCGAAAATACCGCCGCGACGCAGGCCCTTGCCCATCATCACCACGCCACCGGCCACGGAGCCGGCGCGTTCCCAGCCGTGAACGTTCTGCTCGGAAGGGGTCTGGAACGGGGTGGATTCGATGCGCTCTACACGTTTGAGTTCGCTCATGATCTTTCTCCTGGCAGAAATCACTGATTCAGTCGTGGATAGTTAAGCTGACTGCCGAGGCCGGCGGCTTGTTCCATTGGATGTGCATTGATTCAGCGAAATTTCGCACCGGAACGGGTGTTGAGCCCTTTGGACATGCGGTCGTAGAGCACGACATTGACGGTGGCCGCCAGGTTCATGCAACCGGTGGTCGGGATGTAGACCACGTCTTCGCACCAGTCGCGAATGTCTTTATCCAGCGAGCCGTCTTCCGGGCCGAAGATGTAGAGGGCGCGGTCCGGGTGGGTGTATTCCGGCAGGGAACGGGCGCCATCGACCAGTTCCACGGCAACCGGCACGCAGCCCAGAGGCAGGATTTTTTTCAGGTCGTCGATGCCGATCAGCGGGATGTCGTAGTGCACGCGCTTGGTGTCGGTGACGAAGTCGGCAGCGCGTTCATAGCGCTTGCCGGTGTAGAACACGGACGCCACGCCATAGCAGCCGGCGGCGCGCATGACCGAACCGACGTTTTCGGGTGATTTGGGGTTATACAAACCAATGCAGCTGTACCGTTTGTCTGCCACGAGCGGGGTGCCTTCGGGGAAAAAACGGCGATTATACGGGGATTGGGGGGAGGGGTGTTTGGTTTGAGATTGGTGGTGTCTGGACAATTGCTATCGCGGGCAAGCCTGCTCCCACAGGATTCGTGGTGTACACAATAACTGTGGGAGCGAGCTTGCTCGCGATGAGGCCAGTAAGGGCGCCGAAGACCTTCAGTCTTCCTTCTTCATCAACCCCGCCAACGCCGCAAACGGGTTGTGTGTCGCCTTGGCGATCTTCGGCGTGCTCAGCGAGCCTTCGCCAAAATACTGCTGGTCGGTATAGCGCGAGTGTTCATTGTCGTGGCAGTACAGGCACAACAATTCCCAGTTCGAGCCGTCCTGCGGGTTGTTGTCGTGGTTGTGATCGCGATGGTGCACGGTCAGTTCGCTCAGGCGCTTGCCGGAAAACTCACGGGCGCAGCGGCCGCACACGTGCGGGTACATCTTCAGGGCTTTGTCGCGGTAGCCCATTTCCTTGTCGCGCTGGTTGTCGGCGAGGATGCGATCCAGCTTCGAAGTGTTGGTCGGGGTGGACGAACTCATGGGTTCACCTTTGTAAAAGACTAATGACGGTTATGTTCAGAGTTTAGCTCAGCCCTTGAGCTTCTCGGCAATCCAGATGGTGTGGCGTGTGCCCTTGTTGCCGTGGGCGAAGACCTGGACTTCCTCGGCCTTGAAACCGGCCTTTTTCAATTTGTCGGAAAACTGTCGGTCTGCACTCGCCGACCACACCGCCAATACGCCCTTGGGCCGCAGGGCCTTGGCGCAAGCGCTGAGGCCGCCGGCGGAGTAGAGCCAGCTGTTGGCCTTCTGGGTCAGGCCTTCGGGGCCGTTGTCGACATCGAGCATGATCGCGTCGAACCCTTGTGGTTCGGCTTGCAGGACGTGGGCGACATCTTCCATGCGGATGACGGTACGCGGGTCGAGCAACGGGTTGCCGGCTTTTTCGCCCAGCGGCCCACGGTTCCACTCCACGACGCCCGGCACCAGCTCGGCGACCACCACTTGCGCGCTTTTGCCCAAATGCTTGAGCGCCGAGGCGAGGGTGAAGCCCATGCCCAGGCCGCCGATCAGCACGCGCGAATTCGGCCGGCCGGCCACTTTGCGGCAGGGGATCTCGGCCAGTGCATCCTCGGAGCCGTGCATGCGCGTGTTCATCAACTGCCCGCCGTCGCCACCCTGGATCTTGATGACGAAGTCCTCACCGTATTCGAACAGGCACAGGGCACCGCCGTTTTCAGGAATGGGCGTGGTGTCGAGCAGGACGAAACGTTTCATGGGGCTCTCTTGAGAAAGTCTTGCATAAACTGGGAGGGCAAACGGGCGCAGTTGGGAGTAGCCTGAATGTGACGAAATCGCCAACGGAGCCATTGATGAAGCGCACCATTCTAACGGCCATTGCTCTGGCCGCGCTCTCGATTACTGCAGTGCAGGCGCAACAGTTGCAATCCATCCCCGTCAGCCCCCCAACCATGCCCGGTTCGCCCGGCACCGCGACGCCGACGCCGTACCCGCAAATCACCGCGCCTTCCTTGCCAAAAACGGGGCCGGGCAGCAGTGGTCCGCCATTGGTGCCGATTGAAATGCCGAGCCCGCCGACCAAGGACCAGCCTGTGCCGGGGATCGAGCCCACCCCGACGAAAGCCAAATCGCCGGGCGGCTAAACCTGTTGCGAAAGCAGTTGTCCATCCGCCATGCGCAGGCGTTTGGAGAGGGAGACGGCGAGGGCGCGGATGATCTTGGCGGCGATTTTCGGTGCGTCGTTGATCATCTTTTCCAGCGAGTCCTTGCCCAGGTTCAGCAGTTGGCAGTGACTGGCGGCCACGCAACTGGCGGAGCGTCGTTCACCGTCCAGCACCGCCATCTCGCCGAACGAGCGGCCGCTGCGCAATGTAGCCATGGTCACCAGTTGCCCGTCACCATTGGTTTTTTGCACCGCCACCTGGCCGGTGTGAATGATGCACATGAAGCTGCCGGCATCGCCCTCGTGGAAAATTTCCTCACCTTGCGCCACGGTGCTGATGCTGAAATAGCCCGAGGCGGCCGCGAAGTCTGCGGGCAGCAATTGATCGAACAGGCCGCAATCCATCAGCCAGTCGCGAATTTCGTTGTTCAGTAAGGTTGGTTCTGACATGTCGTCACGGTCTTTTTTCTTGTGTCTGATTCCGGTTTTCGGGAGATCCCCAACCCCTTGTAGGAGGGGATGTGTGTGCCTTGGGGCCAAGTGTCTGGTCTTAAGACCGACACACCGGGCCAAGTTCCTCAGGCAATACCCAATACCTTGAACAAAAATGCATATTCGAGCGCTACGTCACGCAATCCCTGGTAACGACCGCTCATCCCGCCATGCCCGGCGCCCAATTCGGTCTTGAGCAGCAGAGGGTTCGCGTCGGTTTTGGTCGCACGCAATTTAGCCACCCACTTGGCCGCTTCCCAGTACTGCACGCGGCTGTCGTTGTAGCCGGCAATCACCAGCGTTGCCGGGTAGGCTTGTGCGGTGACGTTTTCGTACGGGGCGTAGGCCTTGATCCGATCATAAACGTCCGGCTCTTCAGGATTGCCCCACTCGTCGTATTCCGTGACGGTCAGTGGCAGGTCGGGGTCGAGCATGGTGTTGAGCACGTCGACGAACGGCACTTCGGCAATCGCCGCGCCGAACAATTGCGGCCGTTGATTGAGCACGGCGCCAATCAGCAAGCCACCGGCGCTGCCGCCGCTGATCGCCAATTGTTTTGCGCTGGTGAAACCGTTGGCAATCAAATGCTCTGCACAGGCAATGAAGTCGCTGAACGTGTTGTGCTTGTGTTCCTGTTTACCGGCCCGATACCAGGCCTCACCCAATTCGCCACCGCCACGCACGTGCGCGATGGCGAAGGCCATGCCGCGATCCAGCAGGCTCAGGCGAGCGTGGGAGAACCACGGGTCGAGGCTTTCGCCATAAGCGCCGTAGCCATACAGATACAGCGGCACCGGTTTGCGGAGGTGCTCGCGCTTGACCACCAGGCTGATAGGCACCTGCGTACCGTCCGGTGCCGTTGCCCACAGGCGCTGACTGACGTAGGCATCGGCGTCGAACGGGCCGAGTACCGGCGTTTCCTTGAGGACTTTTTGCTCGCCGCTCGCCAGTACGAGCTGACGGATTTGCGCCGGACGGTTCAACGCCTCGTAGCGCAGGCGGATCCTGTCGCTGGCGAACTCCAGGCTGTTCTGTACGTGCAGGCTGTAGGCCGCGTCCGGCAATTGCACGCGATAAGGCGACTGGCCTTGTGGGTGGACTTCGATGATCGGCAAGCCACCTTCGCGCAGGCTCAGGGTCATGGCGCCAGTGTTCAGGCTCATGCCGTCGATCATCACCGTGTCGCTGTGGGGGATCAGGTTTTGCCATTCGGCCTCGGTGGGCGCCACGCCGGTATCGACGGTGCTGTACAACGCGAAGTTGATGCCGTCGCGGTTGGTACGAATGAACCAGGCCCATTGGCCATCGAGGGCGCCGTGGTCGACGTCGTACTCATGGTCCTCAACCCGTGGCGCCAGACAGGTGAAGGCCTGATGCGGCAGGGAGGCGTCCAGCGCCCAGACTTCACTGGTGGTCTTGCTGCCCAGGGACAGCAGCAGTTGCAGCTCGGAGCTTGAACGGTAGCAATGCATGAAGAATCGGCCGTCCGGCTCGTGGAACACTTCTTCGGCCGCCGTGCCGTCCAGCCGATAACGGAACAGTTTGTGCGGGCGATGGGTGTCGTCCAGCTCGCCAAAAAACAGCGTCAGGCTGTCGTTGGCCCACGTCATGCTGCCGTCGCAGTCCTGGAACTCCAGTTCACTGACGCGACCGTCCGACAATTCCTTCACGAACAGGGTGTAAATTTCATCACCCGTGGAGTCGATGCTGTAGGCCAGGCGCTGGTGGTCCGGGCTGATGCTGAACGCCCCCAGGGAAAAGAAGCCACCGTTGGCCAATTCGTTCGGGTCCAGTAGCAGCTGTTCCTGGCTTTCGTCGAGTTGCAGGCTGTCATCGGCCGGGCGCGGGCAGCGGTAGTGCCGGGCATATTCGTCACCGGCCGTGGTGCGCGTGTAATACAGGTACGGCCCCCAAGGGGAGGGCAGCGACAAATCGGTTTCGAGAATCCGGCCCTTGATCTCTTCGAACAGGGTCTCGCGCAGGCCGGCCTGATCGGCGGTTTGTGCCTCTTGATAGCTGTTTTCAGCCTTGAGGTAGTCGAGCACCGCGTTGGTGTCGCGCTCCTGTAGCCAGGCATACGGGTCATCGCCTTCCGCCTTGTGGGCAATGGGCGCGTCGGAAACGTTGGCGGATAGGGGCATGAAAGACTCTCGAACGTTGTACGAAATTGGCGGGTCGCAGACAGCGGGCAAGCCTGATGTGCGAAAAGTCGTTACTATAAGCGCCTCTTTGCCTGCCTTGCCATGGACACCATGACCGAGAACGACTATCTGATCGCTTGGGGCCTCTACGCCTTCGCCGCTTTGGGCTGCCTGTTGGTGTGGATGCGATTGACCCGCTGGATGTGGCGTTGGCTGCGCGAGCCGTTGCGGCTGCTGGTGGCGGTGTTGCTGTTTAGCCCGACGATCATCGACCCGGTGAAGGACAAAGTCGCACCGGCCATCGCCATCACGGCGCTCGACCTGCTATTCAAGGTCGGCAACAACGCCTGGCGGGCAATTTCCGATCTGTTCATGTACGGCATGATCGCCTTCGGACTTTACTTGGTGATGGTGGCGATCCGCTTCCCGATCGAGCGCGCTTCCAACGCTCGCAAGGAACAGGCGGCTGCCGCCAAGGCTGCTGCCAAGGCAGAAGACCCTGACGATGATCATCCCTTCGGCGGTGCCGGCGATGATCGTTACGGCCGACCGCCGGTCCCGAGCAATCCTCAGCGATTGCGGGTCGAGCCACGTTTGTAACCTTGCCCCTGCCTTTTCATCGAGAACCCGAGCATGTGTGAGTTATTGGGCATGAGCGCCAATGTGCCGACCGATATCGTGTTCAGCTTCACCGGGCTGATGCAGCGCGGCGGCCGTACCGGGCCGCACCGCGATGGCTGGGGGATCGCGTTCTATGAGGGGCGCGGCCTGCGCCTGTTTCAGGACCCGGCTGCCAGCTGCGAGTCTGAGGTGGCGAACCTGGTGCAGCGTTATCCGATCAAAAGTGAAGTGGTGATCGGGCATATCCGCCAGGCCAATGTCGGCAAGGTCTGCCTGTCCAATACCCACCCGTTCGTGCGCGAACTGTGGGGGCGTAACTGGTGTTTCGCGCACAACGGCCAACTCGCTGACTTTCAACCGACCGCCAGTTTCTACCGCCCCGTCGGCGACACTGACAGCGAAGCGGCATTCTGCGATTTGCTCAACCGTGTGCGCGCAGCCTTCCCGGAACCGGTCGAGGTTGAAGAATTACTACCCGACCTGGTGGCGGCCTGCGCCGAATACCGCAGCAAAGGCGTGTTCAACTGCCTGCTCAGCGACGGCGACTGGCTGTTCTGCTATTGCTCGACCAAATTGGCCCAGATCACTCGTCGGGCACCTTTCGGCCCTGCGCGCTTGAAGGATGTCGATGTGATTGTCGACTTCCAGGCCGAAACCACGCCCAACGACGTGGTCACGGTGATTGCCACCGAACCCCTGACCGAAAACGAAACCTGGACCCGCTACGAACCGGGCCAATGGAGCCTTTGGCGACGCGGCGAATGCGTCAGCCAGGGCAAGACCGAATAAGGATCTCCCCGATGTTGCTCAGTTATCTACGCCTGGTGTTGTTTGCGGCGGGTCTGTTGGTCGGTGTTCAGGTGCCGGGGTTTATCAATGATTACGCCAAGCGGGTCGAGGCGCATCTGATAGAGGCGCAAACAGGCTTGAGCGGTTTTCAGGGCACCGCCAATCAGTTCTTCAAGGGGGATATGCAGGCACTGGTCGCCCATTACCGCGCCAGCGAAGACCCGATCTTTCGCAGCGATGCCGACAGCCTGAGCAACCTGCTGACCCGTCAGCTGGCGTTGGATAAACAATTCCAGGCCATGCAAGGCCCGTGGTACATCCGCTTCCTGCAGGTGGTACTGGCGGCTGACCTGGATATTCGCAAGGAAACCTGGAACGGCTACAGCTATCAGATCCTGCTGACGCCCGAAGCGATGATCTGGGGGATGAGCGGCGCGTTGTTGCTGTCGTTCGGGATTGAATGCCTGTTCCGCCTGATCGACTGGGTGGTGCTGGGCGGCAAACGCCTGCGCCAGAGCCGACCGATTGAAGACCGCGATGTGCGCGGCCTCTAGGCCGAATCGGCCCCCTGTAGCAGCTGGCGCAGCCTGCGTCCGGCTGCGCAGCAGTCGTCAATCCAGCGACCGGGATTTACCTGAAACACCACGGAGGCTGATTTTACGACTGCTGCGCAACCGGACGCAGGCTACGCCAGCTGCTACATAGGTTGGCGCGCCAGAACGATGTAATCCTCGCCCATCTCCTGCGCATACCGTTTCAGCACCTGCTGACACAACGCCACAATCTCCTCGACCCACTCAACGCCCGTGCGCCACGACACCACCACCTGTAAATCCGGCGGTCGTTGATCAATGGCCAACAGCGTCAATTCCCCGCGCGCCAATTCCTCGGCTACCAGCACCGGCGGCAGCGCGCCAATGCCAAAACCATCACGCAACAAGCGGGTTATCGCCGACACCGAATTCACGCAGTTGAGGCGCGGGGCCATTACGCCATTGGCCTGCATCAGGGCCAGCACTTCCTGGTGTGGATGGGAGTTTTTCGAGTAGGTAATGATCCGCTCGCGCGCCAGATCGGCGATGCCCGAATATTCGCGGTTGTAGAGTGAATTACTCGCCGCGATCCAACCCATGGGATGGCTGGCCAGCTCCAGGCTGCGGACGCTTTCCTGACGCATCAGGTCGGTTTGCAGGATCAGATCGAGAAAGCCTTTTTGCAGCTGATCGCAGAGGTTGAGCGAGGTATCGGCCACCAGTTCGATTTCCACCAACGGATAGAGATCCGTCATCTGCGCCACCAGCGGGCTCAGCCAGGTGTGGATTACCGTGTCCATGACGCCGATCCGCACCCGTCCGACCTTGCTCGATCGGGTCTCGATCGATTGTTTGAGTGCCTGCATGGTGTCCATCATCTGCTCGGCATAGTCGAGCACTTTCAAGCCTTCAGGCGTCAGGCTGACGCCGCGGGAATCGCGCAAAAACAGCTTCACCCCCAGTTCACCTTCAAGCACCGCAATTCGGCTGGAAATCGAGGCCTGGGTGGTGAAGAGTTTGTCGGCGGTCAGACGAAAACTTTTGAGTCGAGCGACCCAGACAAAGGTCTCGAGAAACTTCAGGTTCATGGGATCAACTTTTTCTTATGCCTAAACCGGGTTTTTATTAGTTGGACGCAGCAGGGCCACGCGCCAAAAATCGACGTATCCGGTTCCCACGATAGGCGTCGTCGGGGCTTAGAACAATACCAATAAAATTTGCACGGAGAGTTGCCATGAGTGCGCCCGACACGCTCGACATCCCCAATGCCAAGGCCCGCCCGGGACCTTTCGACTGGTACCGCAACATCAATCAGCAGGAGCGTCGCACCTTCTGGAGTTGCAAGATCGGTTACGGCCTGGACGGCATGGACACCCAGATGCTCAGCTTCGTGGTGCCGACCCTGATTGCAATGTGGGGCATTACCACCGGCGAGGCCGGGCTGATTCACACCAGCACCCTGATCGCCTCGGCCATCGGCGGTTGGGTGGCGGGGATTCTCTCTGACCGCATCGGTCGTGTGCGCACCTTGCAACTGACGGTGCTGTGGTTCGCCTTCTTCACCTTCCTCTGTGGCTTCGCGCAAAACTATGAACAACTGTTGATCAGTCGCACCCTGATGGGATTCGGTTTTGGGGGTGAATGGACCGCCGGCGCCGTACTGATGGGCGAAGTGATTCGCGCCAAGGACCGTGGCAAAGCCGTGGGCATGGTGCAATCGGGTTGGGCGTTGGGGTGGGGGTTGACGGCGATTCTCTATGCGCTGCTGTTCTCAGTGTTGCCGCCGGAAGACGCCTGGCGCGCCCTGTTTATTCTCGGCATTGTGCCGGCGATTTTCGTGATCTTCGTTCGTCGTCTGGTCAAAGACCCGGAAATCTATCGTGAAGCCAAAGCCAGACAGGAACCGAGCAACCCGGCGAAGTTCTACGAGATTTTTGCCCCCGGCATTCTGTTCACCACGATTCGTGCTTCGGTGCTGACCACGGGCGCACTGGGCGGTTACTACGCGATCACCTCATGGTTGCCGACGTTTCTGAAGAACGAGCGGGGCTTGAGCGTACTCGGCACAGGCGGTTATCTGGCGATGGTGATTGTCGGTTCCTACGTCGGTTACGTTATCAGCGCGTATTTGACTGACCTCCTGGGGCGCAAGAAGAACTTCATCCTGTTCGCGGTCGGCTCGTTCACCATCGTTTTGCTCTACACCCAACTGCCGGTCAGCAACGCTGTGATGCTCTGGCTGGGCTTCCCGCTGGGCTTCTTCGCTTCGGGGATTTTCAGCGGCATGGGCGCGTTTTTGACCGAGTTGTTTCCGACGCGGATTCGCGGTTCGGGCCAGGGTTTTTGCTACAACATTGGCCGCGCATTGGCGGCATTGTTCCCGCTGCTGATTGGTTTGCTTAGCCAGCGTGTGCCGCTGAGCGTGGGCATCGGGGCTTTTGCGGCAGTGTCCTATGGGGTGGTGATCCTTGCAGCGCTGAGCCTGCCGGAAACCCGTGGCAAACAACTGGATGCGCAGTAATCTGCCTGCATCTGAAAAGAACAATGCCTACAGGAGTGTTCACCGTGAGCCGCCTGCTATTGAACTGCGACATCGGCGAGAGTTTCGGCAACTGGACCATGGGTCTGGACGCCGAGGTCATGCCCTTCATTGATTGCGCCAATATCGCCTGCGGTTTCCACGCCGGCGACCCGAGCATCATGCGCAAGACCGTCAGCCTGGCCCTTGGCAATGGCGTACAGATTGGCGCACACCCGGCCTATCAAGACCTGGTCGGTTTCGGCCGTCGCTCCATGGCCTACACCCCCCAGGAACTGCAAGACATTCTGCACTACCAGATCGGCGCTCTCGACGGCATCTGCCGGGCTCAGGGCGCACGTGTCAGCTACGTCAAACCTCACGGCGCGATGTACAACGACATGATGGCCAACCCGGCACAATTGCGCGCGGTGCTTCAGGCCGTGGCGTCTTATGACCGGACGTTGCCGCTGATGTTGATGGCCACCCGCGACAACAGCGCCGCGCAACAACTGGGCGATGAATATGGCGTGACCTTGTGGTTCGAAGCCTTTGCCGACCGTGCCTACGACAGCGCGGGGATGCTGGTCTCTCGACAACTGCCGGGGGCGGTGCATCACGACCCGGAAAAAATCATTGAGCAGGCGCTGACCATTGCCCGTGGCGATCACCTTGTCGCCAGCGACGGCAGTGCCTTGCACTTGCAGGCCAACACCCTCTGTGTGCACGGCGACAACGCCAGTTCCGTGGCTGCCGTGCGCCGGATTCGCCAAGCCCTCGATGAGCAGAGCGCACCATGAAACCGCGCGTGGAAGTGGTGGCGCTGGATTGCCTGATGCTGCGTCTGTTCGACGAGATCAACGAGGCCAACATGCCGTGGATGCTCGCCGCCAGCGAGCGCTTGCGCGAAGCCTTTGGCAAGCAACTGATTGACCTGGTGCCGTCTTATACGACGCTGATGGTGCATTACGATCTGCTGGCATTAACCCCGGCTCAGGCTCGGGAACTGATTGCCGAAGCCTTGATCGATTTGTCGCCCAACGCCCGTAGCCGTGGCAAATGCCATGTGTTGCCGGTCTGGTACGACCTGAGCGTCGGCCCGGAACTGAGCCTGTTGTCCAGGCGCAGTGGGCTGGCGGTGGGCGACGTCATCCGCCGCCACATCGAGCGTGAATATCAGGTGTTCGCGCTAGGCTTTGCGCCAGGTTTCGCATTCATGGGGCTGGTAGAAGAAGTGCTGGCGGCTCCACGTCTGAATACGCCCCGCAAGAAGGTGGCGGCGGGCAGTGTCGGGATTGCCGAGCGGCAAACGGCGGCTTATCCGGTGGTTTCGCCCGGAGGCTGGAACCTGATCGGGCGCACCCCGGCCAAACTGTTCGACCGTGAGCGCGACGGCTACAGCCTGATGCAACCGGGAGACACCGTGCGCTTCGAAGCGGTCGACCATGCCGAATTCATCAATCTGGGCGGTGACGATACGCCATTGGAGGCGCAGGGCATGAGCCGCTTATCCATTGAAGCGAGTACGCCGCTGTGCCTGTTGCAGGACGCCGGTCGTTTTGGCGTGCGGCACTTGGGCGTGACCCAGGGGGGCGGGCTGGATTGGCGATCGATGTCCTGGGCCAACTGGCTGCTGGGCAATGACCTGAACGCGCCGGTGATCGAAATCACCCTCGGCGGGTTCACGGTGGTGGCCGAAGAGGATTGCGTGCTGGCACTGGTCGGGGCGGATCTGGGGGCACAGGTGCAGGGCGAGGCACTGGCGCCGTGGCGCAGTTTCAGGCTGCAAAAGGGCCAGCGATTGCACTTCACCCAGCCGCTGCTCGGGGCTCGGGCTTATCTTGCGGCACCCGGTGGGTTTGATGCGCCAAACGTACTGGGCAGCCGTTCGACGGTGGTCCGTGAGGAACTTGGCGGCCTGGATGGGATGGGTCGGGCCTTGGCCAAAGGTTCGCAATTGAGTTACTCCGGGAGTGCATTGCTACTGCTGCGAGAATTGCCGGAGGAGCATCGACCGGACCTCACCAACGATTCGCCGCTGGATCTGGTGCTGGGCGCACAGATCGGCGAGTTCAGCGGGCAGAGTCTGTTCGACGCGTTCAACAACGCCTGGACCCTCGACAGCCGCGCCGACCGGATGGGCATTCGCCTGTTGGGTATGGCGTTGCAGTACCAGGGCAAACCAATGATCTCCGAGGGCATCCCGCTCGGCGCGGTGCAGGTGCCACCGGATGGGCAGCCGATTGTGTTGCTCAATGATCGGCAGACCATTGGCGGGTATCCACGATTGGGCGCGTTGACGCCGTTGGCGCTGGCACGATTGGCGCAGTGCCTGCCGGGAGCGAAGGTGCGACTGCGGCCGGTGGTGCAGGATGTGGCGCATCGGGAGCAGGTCGAGTATTTGCGGCGGTTTTCAAAACGCTAAAAGCATCGCTGGCAAGCCAGGCTCCTACAGGGATTGAGGTCGCTCACAAAACATGTGAACCA
Organism: Pseudomonas sp. S2_F03; assembly: GCF_054668335.1. Taxonomy (NCBI): domain Bacteria; kingdom Pseudomonadati; phylum Pseudomonadota; class Gammaproteobacteria; order Pseudomonadales; family Pseudomonadaceae; genus Pseudomonas; species Pseudomonas sp. S2_F03. The sequence continues at coordinate 4,556,847 of NZ_CP162759.1, forward strand.
CTTAAATCCCTGTAGGAGCCTGGCTTGCCAGCGATGAGGCCCGAACGGACAGCGAAGATTACTTGGAAAGAAACCGCATCCCTTCTTCCAACCCACGAAGGGTCAGCGGATACATCTGGTCGTCAATCAAGTCCCGCACAATGTTGGTCGACGACGTATAGCCCCACGTATCTTTCGGATACGGGTTGATCCAGATGAGTTTCTTGTACTTCTCCTTGAACCGCTGCATCCACACATAACCGGCTTCTTCGTTCCAGTGCTCGACGCTGCCGCCGGCCTGGGTGATTTCATAAGGCGCCATGGCGGCATCACCGATGAAGATCACTTTGTAGTCGGCGCCGTACTTGTGCAGCAAGTCCTGGGTCGATGTGCGTTCGGAGGTGCGACGCATATTGTTCTTCCACACTGATTCATAAATGAAGTTGTGGAAGTAGAAGTACTCCAGGTGCTTGAACTCGGTCTTGCAGGCCGAAAACAGCTCCTCGCAGATCTTTACGTGGGCGTCCATCGAGCCGCCGATGTCGAACAGCAGCAACAACTTGACGGTGTTGCGCCGCTCCGGCCGCATCTGGATATTCAGCAGCCCTGCATCCTTGGCGGTGTGGTCGATGGTGCCGTCGATATCGAGTTCTTCTGCTGCACCCTGACGCGCAAATTTGCGCAAGCGGCGCAGGGCAACCTTGATGTTGCGCGTGCCCAGCTCGACAGAATCGTCGAGGTTCTTGTACTCGCGCTGATCCCAGACCTTGACCGCCTTGCCCTGGCGTTTGCCGGCATCGCCGACCCGAATGCCTTCCGGGTTGAAGCCACCGGAGCCGAACGGGCTGGTGCCCCCGGTGCCGATCCACTTGTTGCCACCGGCATGGCGTTCTTTCTGCTCTTCGAGGCGCTTCTTGAACTCTTCGATCAGTTTGTCCAGGCCGCCGAGGGACTGGATCGCCGCCCGCTCTTCGTCGGTCAGCGAACGTTCGAATTCCTTGCGCAACCAGTCTTCGGGAATCAGTGCCTGAAGGTGATCGTCGAGTTTTTCCAGGCCATTGAAGTAAGCCCCGAACGCCCGGTCGAACTTGTCGAAATGCTTTTCGTCCTTCACCAGAATCGCCCGGGACAAGTAATAGAACTCGTCCATGTCGGCGAAGGTCACGCGCTGTTTCAGCGCGTTGATCAGGTCCAGCAGCTCGCGCACCGAAACCGGCACTTTGGCGGCACGCATTTCATTGAACAGGTTGAGCAACATGGCATCAGCCTCTTAGCGGGTGCCGCGACGGCTCATGAACGCCAGGCGTTCAAGCAGTTGCACGTCCTGTTCGTTCTTGACCAGCGCGCCGGCCAGCGGCGGGATGGCTTTGGTCGGATCGCGTTCGCGCAGTACCGCTTCGCCGATGTTGTCGGCCATCAGCAGCTTGAGCCAGTCCACCAGTTCGGACGTCGATGGCTTCTTCTTCAGCCCCGGCACTTTGCGCACGTCGAAGAACACGTCCAGCGCTTCGCTGACCAAGTCTTTCTTGATGTCCGGGTAGTGCACGTCGACGATCTTTTGCATCGTGGTGCGGTCCGGGAAGGCGATGTAGTGGAAGAAGCAGCGACGCAGGAAGGCGTCCGGCAGCTCTTTCTCGTTGTTGGAGGTAATGATGATGATCGGGCGCTTCTTGGCCTTGATGGTCTCGTCGATCTCGTAAACGTAGAACTCCATCTTGTCGAGTTCTTGCAGCAGGTCGTTCGGGAATTCGATGTCAGCCTTGTCGATTTCGTCGATCAGCAGAATCACCCGCTCTTCGGATTCGAAGGCTTCCCAGAGCTTGCCCTTTTTCAGGTAGTTGCGAACGTCATGGACCTTTTCCGTGCCCAGTTGCGAGTCGCGCAGGCGGCTGACCGCGTCGTACTCGTACAGGCCCTGATGCGCCTTGGTGGTGGACTTGATGTGCCAGGTGATCAACTTGGCGCCAAGCGACTCGGCCAATTGCTCGGCCAGCATGGTTTTGCCTGTACCTGGCTCGCCCTTGACCAGCAGTGGACGTTCCAGGGTAATGGCGGCGTTGACCGCCAGCTTCAGGTCATCGGTGGCGACGTAGGCCTGGGTGCCTTCGAACTTCATCTGCTAATCCTCGAACGGTGACGCCGACCTGAGTAATGCAGGCCGGGACGCAATAATTGTGATGCCCGACTATACCGCGCTGTCCGGTCGACTGTGAACGCAGACGACTTATTCAGTCTCTGAATGGCACGTCACATATTGACTCAGTCTCGGCTGCTGGCCAGTATTGAACTATCGCCATTTTGGCGATAGCTTGCGGGGCATGTCTACTAAATATCGATTTCGCGACACGTACCGTATTCAGTTGCGCGAGAAGGATCATCCGCCACCCCCATGTCCACCTGACAGGGGGTGGGCTGGATGTAATGCTCAGCCTTGAAACCGTAGAAGTCATGGTGGGCAAGGCACCGCCGCTGATAATCAAGGAAGCGCTCGAGTGGGGCAGCGCCCATCAAGTGCCGTTATTGGAGGATTGGAAACGATGTTACCCATGAAGCGACCGCGGCTGTTGGCCGTTCAGGCATTGCCGGAAAACCGTCTGGCGCTGACCTTTATCGATGGCCAACAACTCACACTCGATTTGAGCCGTGACCTGCAAGCCTATCCAGGGTTGCAGCCATTGCAGGCGCAGGATGCGTTTGAAGGCGCCGCGTTGGGCGATGATGGCTGGAGCGTCGAGTGGCCTGACCTGGACATCCAGATAGGGGCTGATACGTTGTATCTGGGTGCGCTCGCTCAAAACTCTCCCGATGAAAACACGCGAACGTTCATTGAATGGCGCGCTCGCACCGGTTTGTCACTCAATCAGGCAGCGGAGGCGCTTGGGGTGAGTGCGCGGAGCATCACCCGATATAGTAGTGGCCGTGAAGCGGTGCCACGATCGTTAGCCTTGGCCTGTCTGGGATGGGATTTCTTGCAACAGCAATCAACGTCTACACGGGCCGCAGAAATAACGGGGCGCTATACCGTCACACGCAAACCTTAGCCCGCTTCCGGCTTCGGCTGCTCATAGCGCGCATTGAATGCCTGGATGAAACCATTGCGTAAAATCTGCAAAAACGCCTGAAACGCGCTGATATCCTGCCGATGCACATTGCCGCGCAGTTCCACTCGGGTTGCAAACTGGTTTTTGCCCTGGTTTTTCAACACGGTTTCGGAGCCGCCGACGATGGCCTCCCAGATGGACCGGAAGATCCCTTTGTCCTTGTTTTCCACGTCCTGTTGCCAGTTGAACACGTCGACGTCTTTGAGCAATGGTTTGATATAGCCCGTCAATTGGGCTTTTTTGGCTTGCGCTTCAATGACCACATCACCGTGGCCCGCATTGAAATCGAATTTGCCGTAGGCCGCGGCGAAATCGTTCATGCGCTTGAGTTCGATGTCCTTGGCGCGCAGGCGAAACTGGAAGTCTTCGAAATTGCTCAATGGGTCGAACGTTGCGCTGGTTTCCAGTGGCGCATGCCCCAGCAGCAGGGCTTTACCGTCGAAGCGGGCGTCTCGCTTGCCTTTAGTGTCGACCACGTTGGTCAGGTTATAGATGCTGGCGTTGACCTGCGTGGCGTTCATGTTCACCGGTGGCTTGGAGTTGAAGTTTCGAAAACTGAGCTTGCCGTCGTGGATCTGCACCTCATCCAGGGTTATGGGTAACAATTTGCCAAGTTGTGCGCGCCAGTCGGTGCCCTGACCGGTCTGAGAGTTCTGCTTATTGGCACCGCCATCGACAAAGTTCACCTCGGGATTGAAGAACTGCACATGGGCCACCACCGCGTGGTCGTACCAGAGCGAGTGCCAACTGACCGCGAGGTCGATCAAAGGTGCGTTAACGAAAGGCACAGGGACCTTGCCGTCGACTTTGACGATTTTCAGTCCGTTGATTTTGTAGGCGCCGCGCCACAGGGCCAGGTCTACGTCCGTGATCTGCCCGCTGTAGTCACCCATATTCGCCAGTTTGTCGTTCAGGTAGTTGCGCACCATGTAGGGCAGGGCGATGTGCAGGGCAATCAGGAGCACAACGAGGCCGACGAAGATCCACAGGGGCCAGCTGTATCGACGTTTCATGGTGGCAAATCTCTGGCGATGTAAAACCATTGACTGCGCTGACAGCCGGACGTTCGACCTGACTGGACGCCCAAGGGCAAGAGGCTTACCTTGATGCGCTAATTCCATGCTGTAGCTAAGGACCCAGTCATGAGCCGTATCTTCGCTGACAACGCCCACTCCATCGGCAATACGCCTTTGGTGCAGATCAACCGCATCGCCCCGCGCGGCGTGACCATCCTGGCCAAGATCGAAGGGCGCAACCCCGGTTACTCGGTCAAGTGCCGGATTGGCGCGAACATGATCTGGGATGCCGAGAGCAGCGGCAAACTCAAGCCTGGCATGACCATCGTCGAACCCACCTCTGGTAATACCGGCATCGGCCTGGCATTTGTTGCCGCAGCACGTGGTTACAAGCTGATGCTGACCATGCCGGCGTCCATGAGTATCGAACGGCGCAAAGTGCTCAAGGCACTCGGCGCCGAACTGGTGCTGACCGAACCGGCCAAGGGCATGAAAGGCGCGATTGAAAAAGCGGGCGACATCGTTGCCAGCGATCCGGCCAAGTACTTCATGCCGGCGCAGTTCGACAACCCGGCCAACCCGGCCATTCATGAAAAGACCACCGGTCCGGAAATCTGGAACGATACCGACGGCGCGGTCGATGTGTTGGTGGCTGGGGTCGGAACGGGTGGAACCATCACCGGTGTTTCGCGGTATATCAAGAATACACAGGGCAAACCGATCATCTCGGTGGCCGTGGAGCCTGCTGTTTCACCCGTGATAAGCCAGGCCATCGCCGGTGAAGAAATCAAGCCGAGCCCACACAAGATTCAGGGTATCGGTGCCGGTTTTGTACCTAAGAACCTGGACCTGTCGATGGTTGATCGGGTGGAGCTGGCCACTGACGACGAGTCCAAGGCCATGGCCCTGCGCTTGATGCAGGAAGAAGGGATTTTGTGCGGTATCTCGTGCGGCGCTGCCATGGCGGTCGCTGTCCGTCTGGCGGAAACCCCGGAAATGCAGGGCAAGACCATCGTGGTGATCCTGCCGGACTCCGGTGAGCGCTACCTGTCGAGCATGCTGTTCAGCGATCTGTTTACCGAGCAGGAGAATCAGCAGTAACAGCGGCTGCGGCTAAGTAGCCATTGATAATGGACAGAGGACTTCAGGTCAGCCTCCGTTCAGGGAACTTATGCTAAGAAGGGCTTTGTTGCGCAATCTTTAATACTGAATGTTGCGACGGGCGGGTATTTCCCAAGGTCGGGAATGTTTATCATGGCCGACTGCCACGTCGGGTAAAAGGCGTTGAGCAATGAGCCTATTCTCAAGGAGTCGTTGATGAGTTTTTCGTTTGCCGCGAAAACGTCGGTGTTGCTGCTATTTTTCTGCAGCACGCTCTATGTCCATTTGCGTGGCAAGGCGCGTCTGCCGGTCTTGCGTCAATTCGTCAACCACTCGGCTTTGTTTGCGCCCTACAACGCCTTGATGTACCTGTTTTCCGGCGTGCCATCCAAACCCTATCTGGACCGCAGCAAGTTTCCGGAACTGGACGTACTCAAGGACAACTGGGAAGTCATCCGCGACGAGGCCATGCACCTGTTCGACGAGGGTTACATTCGCGCTGCCGAGAAGAATAACGACGCCGGTTTCGGTTCGTTTTTCAAGAAAGGCTGGAAGCGTTTTTACCTCAAGTGGTATGACAAACCACTGCCATCGGCCGAAACCCTGTGCCCGAAAACCGTGGCGTTGGTCAGCAGCATTCCCAACGTCAAGGGTGCAATGTTCGCGCTGTTGCCGGGTGGCAGTCACCTCAATCCGCACCGTGATCCGTTTGCCGGTTCCTTGCGTTATCACCTGGGGCTGTCGACCCCCAACTCCGATGATTGCCGCATCTTTGTGGATGGCCAGGTATACGCCTGGCGCGATGGCGAAGACGTGATGTTCGATGAGACTTATGTGCATTGGGTCAAGAACGAAACCGAGAAAACCCGGGTGATCCTTTTCTGCGATATCGAACGTCCGTTGAGCAACCGCGTCATGACCCGCATTAACCGCTGGATCAGCAGTCAGCTCGGTCGCGCCACAGCACCTCAAAACCTTGATGATGAACGCGTCGGCGGGATTAACCGGGCGTATGCCTGGAGCAAGAATTCCAGCGACAAGTTCAGCGGCGTGATCAAAAAGTGGAAACGTCGCAACCCCAAGGCCTACCGCGTGCTGCGGCCGGTGTTGGCGGTGGTGGTGCTGACGTTGTTGGGGTATTGGTTGTTTGGGTGAGCCCCGTCAAGAAATGAAAAACCGCTCCCTGGAGCGGTTTTTTTTCGCCTTTTTCAAGGGCGTCCGGCGAGCAGGCTCCCAGGGTGGGCAGCACTTCGATGGCTGTCGTTACTGGCCCTTTGTCCAAGTCATTGCAATCCATGTCTGTCGCTGGTTATAGTCGGCGCACGGTGATGCCCAACCCACCGTCAACCTCATCAAAAAAGATCAGCCCATGCCAGTTTCCCTCATCAACGCGGTAGTCGATTCAGCGGTCAACGCTGTCGTGGTGCCGTGCGGGAATCAGCAGCCTGTGCAGATCAGTCATTACCCCCCACCTGTCAGTAACACACCGGTGTGTGCAGTCGTATCGCCGCCGGGTGTTGGCATTTCGGGCTGATCAGCGTCTCTTTGCTGTTCCCCTGTGCCCCCAGAAAAAACAACTGAATTTCAGCTTCGGCTGAGTTGGCCTTTTGCCTGACTACAGGTGGTTTTCATGTTTGTCCTTTCGAAAAAACCGCGCTCGCGGCGGCGTCCACGAGCCTGTTCGTCCTGCTGTGGAGCAGTGGGGCGATCTTCTCCAAATGGGGCCTGGCCCACGCGTCACCGTTTGCCTTTCTGTTGTTTCGCTTCGTGATTGCCTTGTGCGGTCTGGTGTTGCTGGTGCCGTTGCTCAAGCTGAAGTTGCCCAAGGGCGGTAAGCCGATGCTGTATGCGATGGCCACGGGCATGGTGTTGCTGGGGGCTTATCAGATTTTCTATCTGCTGGCCCTGGACCTGAAAGTCACGCCGGGTGTGATGGCGACCATCATGGGTGTACAGCCCATTCTGACGGTGGTCATCATGGAGCGTCAGCGCTCCATCAGCCGGATGTTCGGTCTGGCATTGGGCCTGACCGGATTGATCATGGTGGTGTATCAGGGCATCGGTTTGGCCGGCATGTCACTGGCCGGCATGCTCTACGGCTTGCTGGCGCTGGCGAGCATGACGTTCGGCTCGATCATGCAGAAGCGCATCACCGACAATCCTCTGGGCACTTTGCCGGTGCAGTACCTTGCGGGGCTGTTGCTGTGCGGGATCTTCGTGCCGTTCCAGCCGTTTCATTTCGAACAGAGCACAGGTTTTATCGTGCCGGTGTTGTGGATGGGGCTGGTGGTGTCGGTGCTGGCGACGTTGCTGCTGTATCGCCTGATCGCCCGGGGCAATCTGGTGAATGTCACCAGTCTGTTTTACCTGGTGCCGGCGGTGACGGCGGTGATGGACTATCTGATTTTCGGCAACAGGCTGGCGGCGTTGAGCCTGCTGGGCATGCTGCTGATCATCGTCGGCTTGGTCTTCGTCTTCCGTAAGACAGCGTAAACACCCAAAGGCCCGGAGCATTGGCTCCGGGTCTTTTTATTTGGCCAGCGCATGCTCGGCCCGTACCGAATTCATGAACGCCTGCATCGCCGATGATTGAATGCGATGGCGGCGGGTGATGAGCCCGTAGGGTGGCAGCCGCGCTTCGAACTTGATCGGCAGTATGGCGAGCAGATCACGACCGGGATAATCCTCAACCACCGACACCGGTGTGACGCCGAGCATGTCGGTTTGCTGGACCAGGGAGAGCAAGGTCATGATCGACGTGGTTTCGACGATGCTGCTGGGGATATCGACCCGCGCGTTGTGAAACACCTGATTGATGATGGCGCGCATCGGGCTGGGATGCTGTTGCAGTACCCAGGTCATGTGCTGCAGCTCCGCCCAGCTCAGTTGTTTTTCCTGCGCCAGTGGGTTTTTCGCGCCGGCGATCACGCACAACGCTTCTTCACCGAGGCTGTCAAACAGCAACTCTTCGGCGCGTGCACCGGCCGGAATCCGCCCCAGCACGATATCCAGTTGATCCTGCAAAAGCGCCTGGACCAACACGTCGCTGGTATCGACCTGGATGCTCATGGACAGTCGGGGATGGCTTTGTTTCAGCGTGGCGATGGTGCGAGTCAACAGCCCCGACGCCAGTGCCGGAATCGCACCGACCGCGACTCGCCCCAGGTTGCCGGATTCCAGTGCCACCAGTTCCTCACGCATGCCGCTGAGTTCGGCAAACACCATGCGCGCGTAATAGATAACGGTTTCCCCAAACGCGGTAGAGCGCATGCCCCGTGGCAGTCGTTCGAACAGTTCGACACCGAGCAAGTCCTCGGCTTCGTGGAGCATCTTGGTCGCAGCCGGTTGAGTCATGCCGATATGGTCGGCCGCGCGGCGCAACGAGCCGAATTCCTGCAATGCCAGCATCAACCGCAGTTGGCGCAGGCGCAGTCGACTGTGGATCACATTGGCAGCAGGAATTCGGGTCATGGGCCGTGGCTCGCAAGGAAGTCTGCGGCAAGCCTGACAACAAATGTCAGGCGTTGCCAGCATTGCTGTGTCACAGCACCGATTTGGGTTTGGCGACGTGGGATTTGCGCAGGCCCATCAGGCCGCCCAGCGCCTTGGAAATCAGCGGCCAGAACAGCATCAGCAGCGCCGCCGTGGTCAGGCTGCCCACCAGCGGGTTGGACCAGAAGATCCCCAAATGGCCATCGGAAAACAGCATCGACTGACGGAACGCATCTTCAGCCTTGTCCCCCAATACGGCGGCCAGAACCAGTGGCGCAATCGGATAGCCGAGCTTCTTGAACAGATAACCCAGCGCGCCGAAGCCCAGCATCAGCACCACGTCGAAGAACGAGTTGTGTACCGAGTAGGCGCCGATGGCGCACACCATGATGATGATCGGCGCAATGATCGAGAACGGAATCCGCAGGATCGAGGCAAACAGCGGCACGGTGGCCAACACCACGATCAGGCTGACCACGTTGCCCAGGTACATGCTGGCGATCAGGCCCCAGACGAAATCATGCTGCTCGACAAACAGTGTCGGCCCGGGGTGCAGGCCCCAGATCATCAAGCCACCGAGCATCACCGCCGCCGTGGCCGAGCCGGGAATGCCCAGGGTCAGCATCGGCAGCAGGGCGCTGGTACCCGCCGCGTGGTCGGCGGTTTCCGGGGCGATCACGCCTTCGAGTTCACCTTTGCCGAAGTTGTCGCGGTTCTTCGAAAAACGCCGTGCCAGGCTGTAGCTCATGAACGATGCGGCGGTCGGGCCGCCGGGCGTAATGCCCATCCAGCAACCGACCAGTGTGCTGCGCACAATCGTCCACCAGTAGCGCGGCAGCTTGGCCCAGGTGCGCAGGATCACCATTGGCGTAATGCGCGCATGTTCGCCACGAAACACCAGGCCTTCCTCCACCGTGCAGAGGATTTCACCGATGCCAAACAGGCCAATCACTGCCACTTCGAAGCTGATGCCGGTCATCAGGATCGGCTGGTCGAAGGTCAGGCGCAGGTTGCCCGAAACCGTGTCCATGCCGACCGCCGCCATGGCGAAGCCGATCATCATCGCGACCACGGTTTTCAGCGGCGGGTTCTTGCTCATGCCGATGAAGGTGCAGAACGCCAACAAGTACACCGCGAAGAACTCCGGTGAGCTGAACGACATGGCGAACGCGGCGATTTTTGTCGACAGGAATGTCAGCAACAACACCCCGGCCAAGGCACCGATCAGCGCCGAACTGAAGGCGGCGGTCAGGGCTTCGGCGGCGCGACCTTCGCGAGCCATCGGGTAGCCGTCGAATGTCGTCGCCACCGATGAGGGTTCGCCGGGGATGTTGAACAGAATCGAGGTGATCGAGCCGCCGAACAGCGCTCCCCAATACATGCACGACAACAGGATGATCGCCGACACGGGCGACATGGTGAACGTCAGCGGCAGCAGCAACGCCACGCCATTGGGGGCGCCGAGGCCCGGCAAGACACCGACCAGAATGCCCAGCAGTACGCCGATCACCATCAGGCCGATGTGGCCCGGTGTCAGGATCAGGTTCATGCCTTGCAGCAGGGAATCGAACTCGCTCATTTGAAATTTCTCCCGGCCAGGGCAATCCAGTCGCCCATCGGGCCGGCATCCAGCGGGACCTTGAACCACAGCGCGAAAATCAGGTAGCTGGCAAGTACAGCGCCCAGCGACACCGTGCCGATCATCAGTTTGCCGTACGGTTTGACGCGGACCTTGTCACGCCACATGAACCAGGCAATGAAACAGGCCGAGGCCACGTAGATGCCGGTGAACGGCATGGCCGCGACGAATAGCGCAATCGGGATGAACACCGACAGCACTTGTTTGAAGGCGCTGCGGCTGACGAATGAAACGCTCAGGGCTTGCCAGCGAATTACGGTCAATACGCCGTTACCCACGCTGGCGGCGCTCAACAGCAGGCCAATGTAAAAGGGAAAGTAACCCGGCTCGGGGCCGGAATCGCCCCAGCCAATACCTTGTTCGACGCTGCCGAACATCACCACCACGCCGATCAGCGTGGTGAAGAGTGTCAGGCCGAGTTCGACCCAGCGGGTGCCGACCAGCGCCGGTGAATCCGAATTTTGGGACATGAAAACACCTCCAGCAGATGACGGCCGTGCGCGTGCGGACGGCCGTTGGCGACTCAGTTTTTCAGCCAGCCGGCTTCTTTAAACACCGGGGTCACGCGGGCGGTGTCCTTCTCAATGTAGGCGGTCAGTGGCTCACCTTCGAGGAAGGTCGGTACCAGCGCGTTCTGCTTCACGTACGCCTTGAACTCCGGCGTCTCGGTGACTTTGCGCATCAGCTCAACATAGAACGCGCGCTGTTCGGCAGTGACGTCGCCCGGCATGAACACGGTGCGCGGGAAGCGGTACTGATCGATGCCCAGGCCTTCTTCGTGGCAGGTCGGCACGTCGGCCCAGGATTTGTCACCGGCGACTTTCTCGGTGTAGCTCATGCGTTCTTTACTGAAGACACACAGCGGCTCGACCTGGTCGCCACGCCATTGGCTGATGCTTTCGCTGGGATTGTTGACGTTGGCGGCGATGTGTTTGCCGGCCAGTTGGGTCGCGGCTTCACTGCCACTCTTGAACGGGATGTACACCAGTTTGCTGTTGTTGGTCTGGTTCAGCAGCAAAGTCAGGGTCTGGTCGACGTCCTTGGACTGACTGCCGCCCATGCGCAGGTTCGATGGGTCGGCCTTGACTGCGGCGTAGAAGCCTTTAGCGTCCTTCCAGGGGGCGTCTTTGTAACTCCAGAGAATGAAGTCATCTTCGGCCACGGCGGCGACGGGCGTCAGTTCCTGCCATTGGTAACCGAGCTTGGACACCAGCGGCAACAGGTAGATGTTGTTGGTGCCGATCACCAGTTTTTCCGGGTCGCCCTTGTTCATTTTCAGGTCGAGAAAGGCTTCGGCACCATTGCCACCGCCCTTGTTCAGGACGATGGTATTCACATCGAGAAACTTGTGGGTGGTGATGATCGACTGGATCAGGCGACCGAGTTGGTCAGTGCCGCCGCCGGGACCACCCGCGACGACGATTTCGACGTTCTTGTCCGGCTGCCAGGCAGCGTTGGCGAGAGCGGGAAGGGCGCCTGCGGCGATCAGTGTGCAGCCGAGAAACAAACGGGAGGTGCGACGGACGAATGCATTTCGCATGATGGAAGGGCCTCGTTTTTGTAGTTGTTATGAGTGACTTGTCGGAGCGGTAAAGCTGCAAGCCTGGCCCGAGTGTGGGAAGCCTCCGGCTCCGCGTCTAGTCAAAACAATACATACACCGATAGCCTGGGGTTATAGGTCCGGTCAATGAAAGTGGCGACTATCGCACAAGACTTTGCGCCAGAGCCTTTTTCGAGAAAAGTCGAAAAGGCGATACTCATTGAAAGCTGTCTGAAAGCAGGGGTATGCCATAACTCAAGGCTATCGCCTGATTTCAAGTTTTGATTAGACGGTTATCACTGAGCCTTCGATAGTGCTCACCAACGCCGCCAGGCAGCGGCAATGTCGTCACCACAAAAATAAAAAATCGAGGTACGCACCATGGCTCGTTCCAGTGCTTCCCTGCATCTGCCCGGCGCAGGTGCTCAGTCACCGGCAGCCGCAACTCCGCTCACCGGCACCATCAAAGCCAGTAGCGTGCGCTGGCGGATCTTTGCGATCATTTTTGCGTTGACCATGGTCAACCTGATCGACCGGGTGTCGCTGTCCATTGCGATGCCGACCATTGCCCATGAATTTTCCCTGTCGCCGAGCCTGCAAGGGCTGATCCTCAGCAGCTTTTTCTGGGCGTATGCGCTGTTGCAGATACCTGGCGGCTGGCTGATCGACCGTTTCGGCCCGCGCCGGGTCATCAGTTGGTCCACCGGTTTGTGGGGCACGTTTCAGGTGCTGGCGGCGTTTGCCACGGGCGGCTTGTCATTGTTGTTTGCCCGGGTGGCGTTGGGCGCCGCCGAAGCGCCTCTATTTCCTTCGGGTGGCAAACTGATTTCCCTGTGGCTGGCGCCGAGTGAGCGCAGTCGCGGCGCGGTATTGATGGACAGTGGCAGCCCGTTGGGCGTGGCCCTGGGCGGTTTGATCATTGCCTACCTGATTGCTTCGCTGGACTCGTGGCGCCTGGCCTTCGTGATTGCCGGCATCGCCACTCTGGTACTGGCCTGGCTGGCGCGGCGTTATCTGCGCGATGACCCGGCCACACATCCGCAAGTGAATGCCCAGGAGCTGGAGAAGATCAACGCCGGACGCGCCACACCGGCTGCCGAAGCCGCCCGTGCGCCGGTCAAGGGCCTGGGCATCGCGGCCCGTTCACTGACGGGGCTGCTGATCGGTCGCGCCAGTTGGGCGATGGTCTATTTCGGCTTGCTGACCTGGGGCCCGAGTTACCTGGCGCAGGCTCGCGGCTTCGATATCAAGGGCATTGGCGCGGCGACGTTCGTGATTTTCATCTGCGGTGCGTTGGGGTCGTTGACCGGTGGTTTCCTCTGCGACGGTCTGATTCGCAAAGGTGTGAGCCGCGGTGTGGCGGTCAAGAGTCTGCTGGCGTTTTCCGGTGTCGTGGCGTTGGGAGCGTTCCTGTTGCTGCCGACCCTGAGCGATCCTTTTGCCGCCGTGGCGTTGCTGGCCATGACGGCGTTTTTCCTGATGTGGGGCAGTCTTTACTGGAGCTTTCCGGCATTGCTGGCAGCCCCGGCCAGGGTCGGTTTGATCGGCGGCGTGATGAACATGGCCGGCAGCACGGGCGGTATCGCGGTGCCGATTCTGGTGGGCGTCATTGTGCAAATGGCCGGCGGTTTCGCGCCGGTGCTGGGGTTCTTTGCGGCGTGCTCGGCGGTCTTCGTGTTGGCCACATTGTTTATCAGCCTGGATGAGGTGCGTCATGACTAAGGTGTGGGACGGCCCGATCGTAGACGCGCATCACCATTTCTGGGACCCGGCGATCAATGACCATCCTTGGTTGGCGCCTGAGGCCAACATCCCATTTCGCTACGGTGATTACAGCGCGATCAAGCGTCGCTATTTTCCCGATGACTACTTCGCCGATGCCGGTGCCCATAACGTCGTGCAAACGGTGTATGTCGAGACCGAATGGAACCCGCAAGACCCGATTGGCGAAACCCGTTTCATCGAGGGACTGGCCGCTCGCTATGGCGTGCCGAACGCGATCGTCGCACAAGCCTGGCTCGACCATCCGGACGCCATCGCAGTGCTGACCGAACAAGCGGGTTTCAAGTGTGTGCGCAGCGTACGCCACAAGCCTGGCGGTCCTATCGCACCGGAGCAGGTTGGGCACGTGCGCAGCCTGATGAGCGACGAACACTGGCGCCGCAGCTACGCCGCGCTCGAAGGCCTGGGCCTGCATTTCGACTTACAGACGCCTTGGTGGAATTTGCATGAAGCCGAACGCCTGGCCCGGGATTTTCCCGGCACCACGCTGATTCTCAACCACGCCGGATTGCCCAACGACCGCAGTGCCGAAGGCCTGGCGGGTTGGCGCCTGGCGATGGCGCGGCTGGCGCAGTGGCCGAACGTGCGGGTGAAGATTTCCGGCCTGGGGCAGGGCGGTCAGCGTTGGCGCGCCAAGGACAACGCCTGGATCGTGCGCGAAGTCATAGCGATGTTCGGCTGCGACCGCGCGATGTTCGCCAGCAACTTCCCCGTGGACAGCCTGTGCGGCTCGTTCGACGACATCTACAGCGGTTTCAAATCCATCGTTGCCGATTTTCCGAGTGCCGATCAGCAACGTCTTTTCTACAGCAATGCGCAGCAGGTTTATCGCTGCGAGCCTTGCGCCATTGACCGGACATGGCCCGAACCCTTGAGGAGTGAAGCATGAACAAAACCACCATCGCGATGGTCCTGGGCGACCCGGCGGGCATCGGCCCGGAACTGATCGCACGCCTGCTCGCCGAACCCCAGGTGCGCAGTCAGGCCAATGTGATCCTGATCGCCGACGAGGCAGAAATGCGTCGCGGCATGCGCATCGCCGGGATGGAGTTTCCTTACCGTCGCGTGGAGTCGCTGGAGCAACTGTCGTTCGTCGATGACACGCCGCTGTTCTACGACTATCGCGGCGACACGGTCGGCGAATTCGCACGCAGTGAAGCCAGTGACATCGGCGGTCGCTATAGCCTCGATACCCTGGAGAAAGCCTTGCGCCTGACCGAGGCCGGTATCACTGATGCCGTGCTGTTCGGGCCGCTGAACAAGACCTCGCTGCACATGGCCGGCATGGCCCACAGCGATGAATTGCATTGGTTCGCCGAACTGCTGGATTTTCACGGGCCGTTCTGCGAGTTCAATGTGCTCGATAACCTGTGGACGTCGCGGGTGACCTCCCACGTGGCGCTGGCTGAAGTGCCGGGCATGCTCACGCAGGCGCGGGTGGTGGAAGCCATCCAGTTGATCGACACCGCGCTCAAGCGCAACGGCCTGGCCAAACCGCGTATCGGCGTCTGTGGGTTGAACCCGCATAACGGCGACAACGGCTCGTTCGGACGCGAAGAACTGGACATCATCGGCCCCGCCGTACGCGCCGCCCAGGCACTGGGGATTGCGGCGGAAGGACCGTATCCGGGGGACACGATTTTTCTTAAGGTGCAGGGTGATGCCAGTGCCTTCGACGCGGTGGTCACGATGTATCACGACCAGGGCCAGATCGCGATCAAGTTGATGGGCTTCTCCCGCGGCGTGACGGTGCAGGGCGGCTTGCCGATTCCGATTACCACCCCGGCGCATGGCACCGCATTTGATATCGCGGGGCAGGGCAAGGCGAATGTCGGGGCGATTCGGCAGGCGTTCGAGATCGCGTGCCGGATGGGCGCCAACAACTACTGATCCCTGATCTCAACATCATAAATCCCCTGTCCACCCTGGACCCTGTGGGAGCGGGCTTGCCCGCGATGGCGGTCTGACAGTCACTACCAAAGTGTCTGTACTACCGCTATCGCGGGCAAGCCCGCTCCCACAGTTGTTTGTGTGTGGTCGATAACTTTATCTATCTGAAAAACACTTTTAGCGATCACCCCAGGTTATCGCCGGATACGCATAAGTGATTATCCGCGCCCCCCCGAGCGCTGGCTAAAGTCGCTCCATCGAATGCCCGGAACCCGCCCCCGAGCGGCTCTGCGTACACGACCTGACAACTACAAGAAGCCGGCAGCGCAAGGAACTGTATTCATGAAAATCAAAGCAATCCGTACCCGCGTTTTTGAGTGGAAAGGCAAAGTCGTTCCGCCTCAGGCGCACTTCTGCACTAACGCCAGCGACATCCTGTTCGAGCGTGGCGATGCCATGGGCTCGTTCCGTTTTCACGGTTGGCTGGTGGTGGAAGTCGAGACCGATACCGGTCTGGTCGGCATCGGTAACTGCGCCCTCGCGCCACGTGTGGCCAAGGAAATCATCGACACCTACCTGGCACCGATTGCAATCGGCGAAGACCCGTTCGACAACGAATACATCTGGCAGAAAATGTACCGTCAGAGCCACGCGTGGGGGCGCAAAGGCATCGGCATGGCGGCGATCTCGGCGATCGACATCGCCATCTGGGACATCATGGGCAAAGCCGTGAACAAACCGGTGTTCAAGTTGCTCGGGGGACGCACCAAGGAAAAAATCTGGACCTACGCCTCCAAGCTCTACGCCAACGACAACCTCGACCTGTTCCTCGAAGAAGCCCAGGGTTATCTGAATCAGGGGTTCACCGCGCTGAAGATGCGCTTTGGCTACGGCCCGAAAGACGGCCCGGCGGGCATGCGCAAGAACATCGAGCAAGTGCGCGCGTTGCGTCATCTGGCTGGCCCCGATGTCGACATCATGCTTGAGTGTTATATGGGTTGGACCCTGGAATATGCGCGGCGCATGTTGCCCAAACTCGCCGAATTCGAACCGCGCTGGCTCGAAGAACCGGTGATCGCCGACGACATCGAAGGCTACATCGAGCTGAAAAAAATGGGGATCATGCCGATCTCCGGCGGCGAGCATGAATTCACCTCTTACGGTTTCAAAGACCTGCTGGAACGCCGCGCCGTCGACGTGATCCAGTACGACACCAACCGCGTTGGCGGCATCACCGCCGCACGCAAAATCAACGCCATGGCCGAAGCCTGGTCGGTGCCGGTCATTCCTCATGCCGGGCAGATGCACAACTATCACCTGACCATGTCCACCACCGCCTCGCCGATGGCCGAGTTCTTCCCGGTATTCGACGTCGAAGTCGGCAACGAACTCTTTTACTACGTATTCAAGGGCGAGCCTCAACCGGTCAACGGTTACATCCAGCTCGACGACAACACGCCGGGCCTGGGCCTGGAAATCTCCGATGAATACCTGAGTGACTTCAACATCATCGAGTGACCTTGAGGCGTCGCATGCCTGCGGCGCCATCCCCGACTTTCTGGAGGCCGTCATGCGCCTGATTCAATTTGAAAACACCGCCGGGCAGCGCCAGGTTGGCCTGGTTGATGGGGCACAGATTCAGGTGCTGCGCGACACCCGCAACACTCGCGAACTGGCGCTCGCGGCGATCCGCGGCCAGCGCAGCCTGCAAGAAGAAGTGGCCCTGCGCGGCACCGAGCCCGGCCCGGACTATGCGCAGCTATTGCGCCAAGGCAGCGTCCTGCCGCCGCTGGACCACGAAGACCCGGCCCATTGCCTGATCAGCGGCACCGGCCTGACTCACCTGGGCAGTGCTTCGGCGCGGGACAAAATGCACCAGCATGACGGCGCAGTCGAAGCCGGCATGACCGACACCATGCGCATCTTCAAGTGGGGTCTTGAGGGCGGCAAACCGGCGGCCGGTGAGGTGGGCGCGCAACCGGAGTGGTTCTACAAAGGCGACGGCAGCATCGTCGTGCGCCCCGGGGCGGACTTCCCGGTGCCGCCGTTCGCTGAAGATGCCGGTGAGGAGCCGGAGCTGACCGGCCTCTATGTCATCGGCGATGACGGCCAGCCGTATCGCGTCGGTTATGCGCTGGGCAACGAGTTCTCTGACCATGTGATGGAACGGCGCAATTACCTGTACCTCGCGCATTCGAAGTTGCGTTGCTGTTCTTATGGGCCGGAACTGCGCATCGGTGAGCTGCCCAAACACCTGACAGGTACCAGCCGGATCAAGCGCAACGGCGAAACGATCTGGGAGAAGGAGTTTCTCAGCGGCGAAGACAACATGTGCCACAGCCTCGCCAACCTTGAATTCCACCACTTCAAATATGCGCAGTTTTTGCACCCTGGCGATGTCCATGTGCATTACTTCGGCACCGCCACGTTGTCGTTTGCCGATGGGGTCAAAACCCGGCCGGGGGATCGTTTCCAGATCAGCCTCGACGAGTTCGGCGCGCCTTTAGTCAACGGTATCGGCGAAAGTGCCCAGCCATTGGCCATCGGTCAGGTGCGTGCGCTTTAAGCCTTTCAAAAGGAACCCTTCATGACATTGCCACTGGGACACAACTACATCGGCGGTCGCCGCAGCGCCAACGGCACGTTGCAACTGCAAAGCCTCGACGCGACCACCGGCGAACCGCTGCCGGGCACGTTCTTTCAGGCATCCGAAGCCGAAGTGGACGCCGCCGCCAACGCTGCGGCCGCCGCTTACCCGGTCTACCGCAACCTGAGCGCTGAAAAGCGCGCTCGCTTCCTCGACGCCATCGCCGACGAAATCGATGCACTTGGCGATGATTTCGTCGCCACCGTGTGCCGCGAAACCGCGCTGCCGGCCGGGCGCATTCAGGGGGAGCGGGGGCGCACCAGCGGGCAGATGCGTTTGTTCGCCAAGGTCCTGCGTCGCGGGGATTTCTACGGTGCGCGAATTGATCGGGCACTGCCGGACCGCCAGCCGTTGCCGCGTCCGGACCTGCGTCAGTACCGCATCGCTTTAGGGCCAGTCGCCGTGTTTGGCGCGAGTAACTTTCCGCTGGCGTTCTCCACGGCCGGCGGCGATACCGCGTCGGCCTTGGCCGCCGGATGCCCGGTGGTGTTCAAGGCTCACAGCGGTCACATGGCAACGGCTGAGTGGGTAGCGGACGCCATCATCCGGGCGGCCGAACGCACCGAAATGCCAGCCGGCGTGTTCAACATGATCTACGGCGGGGGCGTCGGCGAGTGGCTGGTCAAGCACCCGGCGATTCAGGCGGTGGGCTTCACCGGCTCGCTCAAGGGCGGCAATGCCCTGAGCCACATGGCCGCGACCCGCCCGCAACCGATCCCGGTGTTTGCCGAGATGTCGAGCATCAACCCGGTGTTCCTGTTGCCCGAAGCGCTGGCGGAACGCGGCGAGCAAATCGCCGCACAACTCGCCGGTTCGGTGACCCAGGGTTGCGGTCAGTTCTGCACCAATCCCGGCCTGGTCATTGGCCTGCGTTCGCCGCAGTTCAGCACCTTCCTGGAAACCTTTTGCGCGAGCATGAACCAGCAACCGGCGCAGACCATGCTCAATGCCGGTGCCTTGGTCAGCTACAGCCGAGGGCTCGCAGAGTTGCATGAACATCCGGGGGTGATGCATCTGGCGGGCCGACCGCAAGAGGGCAATCAGGCGCAGCCGCAGATATTCAAGGCGGATGTCAGTCTGTTGCTCAAGGGCGATGGATTGCTTCAGGAAGAAGTCTTCGGGCCGACGACTATCGTCATTGAAGTTGCAGATCGGGCGCAGTTGGCGGCGGCGTTGCACGGATTGCGCGGGCAATTGACGGCGACGCTGATTGGCGAGGCCGGGGAGTTGCTGGAGTACCGCTGGCTGGCGGAGTCGCTTCAGGAAAAGGTCGGGCGGATTTTGCTCAACGGCTATCCGACCGGGGTCGAGGTGTGCGAGGCGATGGTGCATGGCGGGCCGTTCCCGGCCACGTCCGATTCGCGGGGAACGTCAGTGGGGACGCTGGCGATCGATCGATTCCTGCGGCCGGTGTGCTTCCAGAATTACCCGGATGCGATGCTGCCTGAGCCGTTGCAGAACGCCAATCCGCTGGGGATTCGGCGGTTGGTGGATGGGGAGGTTAGCGATTCACCTCTGTAGTGTCTGAATTGACGCCATCGCGGGCAAGCCCGCTCCCACAGTGATGGGTGTCGTGCACAGATTCTGTGTTCAATACCCAACCCTGTGGGAGCGGGCTTGCCCGCGATGGCGTCATCAGCAGCACCACAAAATTACTGGGTTACCTTTTTGGCCGGTTTCAACACCAGCCACAACGCCGCCGCAATCAACACCCCGCCATAGATATGCGCCATGGACAGCGGCTCATCCAGCAACAACGCGCCCCACAACACCCCGAACGGCGGGATGAGGAAGGTCGTGGTCATCGACCTCACCGGCCCGATCGAGCTCAGCAACCGGAAGTAAATGACGTACGCCAGCGCGGTACATCCCAGCCCCAACCCAAGCAACGACAACCAGACATTCCAGCCACCCCAGCTCGCCGGCGGTTGGCTGATCGCGCTGTACCCGAACAACGGCAACAGAAACAGCGTCGCACCCAGCATGCTGCCCAACGCAGACAAACGGCTGTCGAGACCACCGGCCTGGTCCAGCCAGCGGCGGGCGAGAAAGCCGGCGAAGCCATAGCACGTCGTGGCCATCAGGCAGGCGAGGGCGCCCATCAGCAATTGCATGTCGAACGCCACCGGGCCCGCACGGGTCAGCACGCCAACTCCGAGCAGCCCGAGAAACACCCCGCCGAGCTTGGCCGCGGTGAGCTTTTCATGGAAGAACAACCCGCCGATCAGCACGCCCATCAGCGGCGTCGTGGCGTTGAAGATCGCCGAGTACCCGGCCGGCAACACTTGGGCGGCCACGGAATACAGGGTCGCTGGAATCCCGGAGTTGATTACCCCGAGCAGCATCACGGTCTTGAGCTTGCCTTTGAAATCCCAGCTGATGCGCATCAACGCGACAATCACCAGCAGGCCGACGGCGGCAATCGACACACGGAAAAAAGCCGTGGGGATTGTGCCAATCACTGGGGCGATGATGCGCATGAACAGAAAGCTCGCACCCCAAATGGCCGCCAGTGACAGTAAACGAACGATATCGACGGGGCTCACGGTGCACTCCTTCCTTGATCGGGACGAGAGTGTTGCCGAGCGCCCGATTGATGGCAACCGAAAAACGAGCAATCAATCCGGGCCGAAAATTACGCTTCTCCTCGACCCGGTTCACTGGCTAAGCTCAGGGCTCGAAAATTCCCGCAGAGGTCTCACCATGCCGCAGCAATGGCCAGCCGCCGATATCGCCCGAATGATCCTCGATGGCTTTGACGATTACCGCGAGCATTTCCGTCAGATTACCGACGGCGCCCGGGCCCGCTTCGAACAGGCCCAGTGGCAGGAGACGCAAATCGCGTCGGCGGCGCGGATCAATCTTTACGAAGAGAAAGTCGGCGAAACGGTCGAGCGCCTGCGCATCGCGTTTGACGCCGACACGCTGGACGTCAGTTGCTGGCCGCTGGTCAAAAGCGCGTACATCACGCTGATCGACCTGCGTTTCGACGATGAACTGTCCGAGACCTGGTACAACTCGATCTTCTGCGGCTTGTTCAGCCATGACCTGATCAGCGACGGCTGCATGTTCATCCACACCACCCGCCCAAGCCTGCGCCGGGCTCGCGCCGCGCAAACCCGCACCTACAAACCCCAGGGCCAGTTGTCCGGCATGCTCGCGAGCATTTTTGCCGACTACCGTTTCAGTGAGGATTACGCTGATCTGGCCGGCGACTTGAGCCGCCTCGAAGCGCAGTTGCGCGAGAATCTGCCGGACTGGGTGTGCAAGGACCCGGAATTGAGCGTCGAACTGTTTTCCTCGGTGCTCTACCGCAACAAAGGCGCGTACCTGGTCGGGCGCATCTACACCCAGGACGAACAGTGGCCGCTGGTGATTCCGCTGTTGCACCGTGAAGGCCGCGGGATTCAGATCGATGCGCTGATCACCGATGAAGCGGATGTGTCGATCATCTTCTCGTTCACCCGTTCGTATTTCATGGTCGATGTGCCGGTGCCGGCGGAGTTCATCGGTTTCCTCAAGCGCATTTTGCCGGGCAAGCACATCGCCGAGCTGTACACCTCGATCGGTTTCTACAAGCACGGCAAGTCCGAGTTCTACCGGGCGCTGATCAATCACCTGGCCAACACCGACGACCAATTCATCATGGCCCCCGGTGTGCGCGGCATGGTCATGAGCGTGTTTACCCTGCCGGGTTTCAACACCGTGTTCAAAATCATCAAGGACCGCTTCTCGCCCTCGAAGAACGTCGACCGCGCCACGGTGATCGAAAAATACCGTTTGGTCAAAAGCGTTGACCGCGTCGGGCGTATGGCGGATACCCAGGAATTCGCCGATTTCCGTTTTCCGCTGAGCAAGTTCGATCCGGCGTGCCTGGAGGAATTGCTCGACGTGGCAGCCTCTACGGTGTCGCTCGAAGGCGACACCGTGTTGATTCGCCACTGCTGGACCGAACGACGGATGACACCGTTGAACCTCTACCTGGAAAACGCCAACGAGGCGCAGGTGCATGAGGCGCTGGAGGATTACGGCCTGGCGATCAAGCAACTGGCGGCGGCGAATATCTTTCCCGGCGACATGTTGCTGAAAAACTTCGGCGTCACCCGGCACGGTCGCGTGGTGTTTTATGACTACGACGAAATTTGTTTCCTGACTGAAGCCAACTTCCGGCACATCCCGCAGCCGCGCACCCCGGAAGACGAAATGGCGTCCGAGCCCTGGTATTCGATCGGGCCGCTGGATGTGTTTCCCGAGGAGTTTCCGCCGTTCCTGTTTGCAGATTGGGGGCAGCGGCGCCTGTTTGATCAGCTGCATGGTGAGTTGTACAACGCCGACTATTGGAAAAGCCTGCAAGAGGCGATTCGGGCGGGGAAGGTGATTGATGTGTTCCCGTATCGACGCAAAGGCCTCGATAACGAATAACCAGACCTGCACGCCCGTAGCAGCTATCGAGCCCCGGCGAGGCTGCGTTCGGCTGCGAAGCAGTCGTAAAATCAGCACACGCGGTGTTTCAGGTAAACCGGGGTAGCCCGAATGACGACTGCTTCGCAGCCGAACGCAGCCTCGCCGGGGCTCGACAGCTGCTACGGAGCCGAACGCAGCCTCGCCGGGGCTCGACAGCTGCTACGGAGCCGAACGCAGCCTCGCCGGGGCTCGACAGCTGCTACGGAGCCGAACGCAGCCTCGCCGTGGCTCGACAGCTGCTACGGAACCGAACGTCGGCGCTACAAGGGATCTCGTTCGTCCTTTAAATCTGCGACAATCGCCCCCCTGCGCCACTAGACGACTGAATTGCGTACCTGATGACCGACGAATCGCCCTCCATCGACAAACTGCTGAAAAACCTCGATCACGCCATGCTCGCCGACCGTCACCGGCTGCGGCGGCAGTTGCTTGAGCTGCGCAAGAAACCTGACGAGGCCAAGCTGGCCCTGTGGGTGACGCGCCTGCAGGCGTCCTGTGATCAGGTGTTGGCGCGACGCGCCAGCCTGCCGGTGATTCGTTACGACGACAGCCTGCCCATCGCCGCCAAGCGCGACGAAATCAAGGAAGCGCTGCTCAAGCATCAGGTGCTGATCATTGCCGGCGAAACCGGCTCGGGTAAAACCACTCAGTTGCCGAAGATCTGTCTGGAAATCGGTCGCGGCCAGCATGGCCTGATCGGCCACACCCAGCCCCGTCGAATTGCGGCGCGCAGCGTCGCCAGCCGGGTCGCCGAAGAATTGGCGACGCCGCTGGGCGCGCTGGTCGGCTATCAGGTGCGGTTCGAGGACCAGAGCGATTCCAACACCCTGATCAAACTGATGACCGACGGCATCCTGCTGGCGGAAACCCAAAATGACCGCTACCTCGAACGCTACGACACGATCATCGTCGACGAAGCCCACGAACGCAGCCTCAACATCGACTTCCTGCTGGGTTACCTGAAAACCCTGCTGCCGCGTCGCCCGGACCTGAAAGTGATCATCACCTCGGCGACCATCGACCTGGAGCGCTTCTCCAAGCATTTTGACGACGCGCCGATTGTCGAAGTCTCCGGCCGTACCTTCCCGGTAGAAACCTGGTATCGCCCGCTGACGCTGGAGCAGGACGAAGAGGGCAACCGCGTCGAAGATGACTTGACTGTGGACCAGGCGATCCTCGCCACCCTCGACGAAATCGCCGCGTTCGAACGCAGTGAGCGCAAGAGCCCCGGCGATGTGCTGGTGTTCCTGCCCGGTGAGCGCGAGATTCGTGACGCGGCCGACATGCTGCGCAAGGCCCAGCTCAAGCACACCGAAATCCTGCCGTTGTACGCACGGCTGTCGCCGGCCGAGCAACAGCGGATTTTCCAGTCGCACCCCGGACGCCGCGTCGTGCTGGCGACCAACGTTGCCGAAACCTCGCTGACGGTGCCGGGCATTCGTTACGTGATCGACAGCGGCACCGCGCGCATCAGCCGTTACAGCTATCGCGCCAAGGTCCAGCGCCTGCCCATCGAAGCGATTTCCCAGGCCAGCGCCAACCAGCGTAAAGGTCGCTGTGGTCGGGTCGAGCCCGGTATCTGTATCCGCCTCTATGGCGAAGACGATTTCATCGGTCGTCCGGAATTTACCGACCCGGAGATCCTACGGACCAACCTCGCCGCCGTGATCTTGCAGATGCTGCACCTGCGCCTGGGCGAGATCACCGATTTCCCGTTTATCGAACCACCTGACGGCAAAGCCATCAGCGACGGTTTCAACCTGCTGCAAGAACTCTCGGCCGTTGACCGCAACAGCCAGTTGACTCCGCTCGGGCGTCAATTGGCACGCTTGCCGGTGGACCCGCGCATGGGCCGCATGTTGCTGGAAGCAGCGAAACTCGGCAGTTTGCAGGAAGTGCTGATCGTCGCCAGCGCCATGTCGATTCAAGACCCGCGCGAACGTCCACCGGAGCGTCAGCAAGCGGCGGACCAGGCGCACGCGCAGTGGAAAGACGTGGACTCGGACTTCGCCGGGCTGGTCAATCTGTGGCGTGGTTTCGAAGAACAACGCCAGGCGCTGACGGCCAGCCCGTTGCGCAACTGGTGTCGCAAGAACTTCCTCAACTACCTGCGCCTGCGCGAGTGGCGCGATTCTCACCGGCAGTTGAGCCTGATCTGCCGCGACATGCAGTTGCACATTAATAAAGAGCCGGCGGACTACCCGAAACTGCACAAAGCGGTGCTGGTGGGGCTGCTCAGCCAGATCGGCCAGAAAACCGAAGACGGCGATTACCTCGGCGCCCGCCAGCGACGCTTCTGGATTCACCCCTCGTCGGGGATCGGCAAGAAGCGCCCGCAATGGCTGATGACCGCCGAACTGGTGGAAACCACCAAGCTGTACGCGCGCATGGTCGCCAAGATCGACGCCGACTGGATCGAACCGCTGGCCGGGCACCTGATCAAGAAAAACCACTTCGAACCGCACTGGGAGAAGAAGCGCGGCCAGGTCGTGGCGTTCGAGCAGATCACCTTGTTCGGGCTGATCGTGGTCGGTCGCCGGCCGGTGCATTACGGGCCGATTGACCCGGTGGTATCGCGCGAGTTTTTCATTCGTGAAGGCCTGGTGCGCGGCGAGATTCAATCCAAAGCCAAATGCCTGTCGGCCAACGCGCAGTTGCTGGAACAACTCGACGAACTGGAAGCCAAGGCCCGTCGTCGCGACATCCTCGCCGACGAAGAAACCCTGTTCGCCTTCTACGATGCACGGCTGCCGGCAGAGATCCACCAGACGGCGACCTTCGACAGCTGGTACCGGATCAACAGCCAGAAAGACCCGCAGTTGCTGATCATGCGCGAAGAAGACGTGCTGGCTCGCGAGGCCAGCGAAGTCACCGCCCTGCATTACCCGGACACGCTGCACATCGGCGATCTGGAGCTGGCGCTGAGTTACCACTTCGAACCCAATCATCCGCGCGACGGTGTGACCTTGCGGGTGCCGGCGCCGCTGTTGCCGATGCTGCCGCCGGAACGTCTGGAATGGCTGGTGCCGGGTGTGATCGAAGCCAAATGCATCGCGCTGGTGCGCAACCTGCCCAAGGCTTTACGCAAGAATTTCGTGCCGGTGCCGGACTTCGTCAAAGCCGCGTTGCAGCGCATGACCTTCGCCGAGGGTTCATTGCCGCTGGCGCTGGGCCGTGAATTGCTGCGCATGACCGGCGCGCGGGTCAGCGATGAGGCGTGGGCCGAAGCGGCGCAGCAGGTCGACAGCCATTTGCGGATGAACCTGGAAATCGTCGACGGCCAGGGCAAGTTCCTGGGCGAAGGGCGTGATCTGGCGGAACTGACCGCACGATTTGCCGAAGCCAGTCAGGCGGCGTTGGCGGTACCGCAAACCGCGAAAAGCCAGCAGCCGGTGGAGGCGAAAGTCTTTGCCGCCGTGGCCGAGAAAACCCAGCAAAAGATCGCCGGGCTGTCGATGACGGTTTATCCGGCGTTGGTGGAAGAGGGCGGCACGGTCAAGGAAGGTCGATTCTCGACGCCGGCCGAAGCCGAGTTCCAGCATCGCCGCGCCTTGCAGCGTTTGCTGATGCAGCAACTGGCCGAACCGGCGAAGTTCCTGCGCAGTAAGTTGCCGGGCCTGACTGAGCTGGGCCTGATGTACCGCGACATGGGGCGCGTCGATAGCCTGGTGGAAGACATTCTGCTGGCCAGCCTCGACAGCTGCATTCTCGACGGTGAAGACCCATTGCCGCGCGACGGCGCCGGGTTGGCGGCGTTGGCCGAGCGCAAACGTGGCGGCTGGACCGAGCACGCGGAGCGTCTGGCAAAGCTGACACTGGAAATCCTCAAGCTGTGGCATGGCCTGCAAAAACGCTTCAAGGGCAAGATCGACCTGGCGCAAGCGGTGGCCCTGAACGACATCAAGCAGCAGCTCAGTCACCTGGTGTATCCGGGCTTCGTTCGGGAGACGCCGATGCAGTGGCTCAAGGAATTGCCGCGCTACCTCAAGGCAATCGAGCAGCGTTTCGAGAAGCTGGGCGCTCAGGTGCAGAAAGACCGGGTGTGGAGCGGCGAATTGTCCGGCCTCTGGACCCAGTACCAGACTCGCGCCAATAAACATGCCCAGGAAGGCAAACGCGATCCGCAGCTGGAGCTCTATCGCTGGTGGCTGGAGGAATACCGGGTTTCGCTGTTCGCTCAGCAATTGGGGACGAAGGTGCCGATCTCCGACAAGCGCCTGAATAAACAGTGGACCCAGGTCGAACCGTAGAACCCTCGGGTTGTAGGAGCTGAGCTTGCTCGCGATGGCGGCCTCAAGGACGCCATCGCCGGCAAGCCGTGCTCCTACCGATACGCCCTTGCGTTTGAGGAAGGTGCTTTATCCAGCAAAAGGCGCCAAATTCTAACGTTTATGGCAAACTTCGCGCCTATAAACACCGGCCCCACGGTTTTGAGCCTCTACGGCCGCGGGCAGGTCGGGATAAAGCGATGCCAGGTTTGCGTCCCCCGGATGGGAATAGACCCTTTGTGTGTTGGTACGTCGGTGCCAATGCTTTCTGCCTGAACAGATTAGAGAAACGACCATGCATAACGTCGTCATCAGCGGCACCGGCCTGTACACCCCGGCCAACAGCATCTCCAACGAAGAGCTGGTGCAGTCTTTCAACGCCTACGTCGCGCAATTCAACGCCGACAACGCCCAGGCCATTGCCCGTGGCGAGATCGAGGCGCTGACCGAGTCCAGCGCGGCGTTTATCGAAAAAGCCTCTGGCATCAAAAGCCGCTTTGTCATGGACAAGGACGGCATTCTCGACCCGCAACGCATGGCACCACGCCTGCCGGAGCGTTCGAACGACGAGTGGTCGGTGCTGTGCCAAATGGCCATCGGCGCCGCCGAACAAGCCTTGCAACGCGCCGGCAAGACTGCTGCGGACATCGACGGTGTGATCGTCGCTTGCTCCAACCTGCAACGCGCCTACCCGGCCATTGCCATCGAAGTCCAGGAAGCGCTGGGCATCCAGGGTTTCGGTTTCGACATGAACGTTGCCTGCTCCTCGGCGACCTTCGGCATTCAGGCGGCCGCCAACAGCGTGCAACTGGGCCAGGCCCGGGCCATCCTGATGGTCAACCCGGAAGTCTGCACCGGCCACCTGAACTTCCGCGACCGCGACAGCCATTTCATCTTCGGTGACGCGGCCACGGCGGTGATCATCGAGCGTGCAGACCTGGCGACGTCCAAGTACCAGTTCGACATCGTCAGCACCAAGCTGCTAACCAAGTTCTCCAACAACATTCGCAACAACTTCGGCTTCCTCAACCGCGCGGCGGAAGAGGGCATCGGTGCCAAGGACAAACTGTTCGTGCAGGAAGGCCGCAAGGTATTCCGCGATGTTTGCCCAATGGTTGCCGAGTTGATCGCTACGCACCTGGAAGAAAACCAGCTTAACGTCAGCGACGTGAAGCGCTTCTGGCTGCACCAGGCCAACCTCAGCATGAACCACCTGATCGTCAAGAAACTGCTGGGTCGCGAGGCCACCGAAGAAGAAGCACCGGTGATTCTCGACACTTACGCGAACACCAGTTCCGCCGGTTCCGTGATTGCGTTTCACAAGAACCAGGATGATCTGCCTGCCGGTTCCCTGGCGGTGCTCAGTTCGTTTGGCGCCGGTTACTCGATTGGCAGCGTGCTGCTGCGTAAGCGTTAAGCGAGAGTTTGTGTTCCTTTTCCTTGAGCTGTAATGAAATTTCCCTACATTCGAAACCGTCAGGACGCTGTAACTTTCGGAAATGACAGCAGGACAACCTTTGGGTGACGTCCTGTTGTAGTCAAATTCGAGTTCAGAACAAGGAAACTGTTTGATGGCGGCTGATGACACGCAATTGCTGGAACGATTGCTGGCAGGGGAACAACGCGCTTTCAAAGAGCTGGTCAGCACCTACCAGAGCGCCATGCGCGCGGTGGCGTATGCCATTGTCGGCAGTCGGCATGCCGACGAAATAGTGCAGGATGCGTGGCTGTCGGTGGTGCGCAACCTGAGCAAGTTTGAAGGGCGTTCGAGCCTCAAGACCTGGTTGCTGACCATCACCGCCAACGCGGCCAAAGGTCGCTACAAGCAAAATCGCCGCGAGGTGTTGCTTGATGATCTACCGTCACCCCACGGGACCATTGATGACGATCGTTTCTCGTCTGGCGATGGTCATTGGCTGGTGGCGCCGTTTGCCTGGCACCAGGACACCCCGGAAGCACTGCTGACCGAAAACGAGCTGCGCGAATGCCTGGAGCATACGTTGCTCAGCCTGTCGGAACTGCAACGCAGCGTATTGTCACTGCGCGAGCGTCAGGGCCTGGAGCTTGAAGAGATCTGTAATCTTTTGGAAATCTCGCTCTCCAATGTTCGCGTGCTGCTGCATCGGGCACGGTTGAAGGTATTTGCGACCGTGGAGCATTTTGAGGAGACAGGGGAATGTTGACCTGCAAGGAACAAGTGGCACGTTCCAGCGATTATCTCGACGGTCAGTTGAGCTTTCGCGAGAAGTTGATGGTTCGCCATCATCTGATGTTCTGCCGTAATTGCCGGCGGTTCATTCGTCAGATGCGGCTGATGCAGGCGACGTTGCGTGCCATGCCGGAAGAAACGGTACCAGACGTCGATGCACTGGCTGAACGTCTCGCTGCCGAGCGTCGCAAGGACAATCCGTAGCAGAGGATATTTATCGCGCGGATCAAGAAACAGGCTCGCGTGGATGAACCGAACGGATGATGGGGATCAATCCATCCACGCCAGACTGTAGAAAGCGGCCCGGGCTTCCTTGCCCGGGTCGTAGCGAGGTAAATCAGAACTTCGCTTCAGCATCCAGCTGCAGGGTGTTGATGTCGGAGTCGGTCTTCTTGATGCTGGCGTTGGTGTAGTCGGAGTTAGCCATGAAGTACGTGGCGCCGAGGTTGAAGTTCTTGTCCAACTCGTAGCTCACTTTCAGCTTGCTGCCGCGCGAACCGGTGTAGCCGTTGGCGAAGTCGGAGTCGGTGAAGGCACCCACCACAGAGTTCTGTTGGACGTCGCGGTAGTTGTAGTCCACTGCGAAGCCGTAGAACTTGGACTTGACGCCGGCCAACCAGCCAGTGTCCTGATCGTTGCTCGCGTCTTTGTTGTTGACGTACTGACCGTACAACGAAAGCGGTACTGGCAGGTTGGTGAAGTCGAGCTGACCAAAACCTTCATACAGCTTGAACGTTTCGCCCGGGCTGTTGCCATTGACGGCCAGTGCGCACGGCGCGGTGACGGTGCCGGTGGTCGGGCAAGCACTGTTGCTGTCGTTGTCATACGAGTAGATGCTGCCGCCCAACGTCATTTTCATGCTGTCGGTGATGGCGAAGCGTGCACCCAACTGGCCGGCGTACAGACGCAGGTCATGCTTGAACTGCACGCCTTCACCGTCGACGTTGTCCTTGAGGGTGTAGTGACCGGCGCTACCGAACAACTCGGTGCTGCCGCTCAGCGGGTATTTGTAGGTCGCAGCCAGGCCTTCCGGGTTGATGTCGCTATCCCAGATGATGTCGCCCATGCTCACCCATTGCTGTGGCATCTTGCCGCCAACCAGGTGCAGGTTCTTGATCGCGTCAGGGTGGTAGTCGACGTAACCCTGGTCCAGCCAGATCGACTTCTTGTCGAAGTAGTTGTTCAGGTCCTGGTTGGTGGAACGGGCATCGTCGTTGTTGCCGGTGGCGATACGGATGCCGGTGTCGACTTGCGGGTTGATTTCGCTGTAGGCACCCAGGCGGGCACGAATGCGCTGGCGATCCTGGTCTTTGTTGTTTGGAACGCCATCGTTGTGCACGGTTTCCTCACGGAAGCGCACGTCGCCCTTGAATTGGGTCTTGGCAGCCCACGCCAGTTTCTGGTCGAAGGTGCTCAGTTCAGTGGTTTTCTTCGCGGTTGCTGCGATCTGCTCGTTGGTCTCTTGCTGAGCCTGACGGGCGATTTGCTGATCTTTCTGATCCCGGGCCAGTTCAGCTTGCAGTTCACTGTACTGCGCAGTGGTAATCGAGCCGTTTGCCTTGAGCATGTCGAGCAGTTTGGCGTCGACTGCGGCGCTGGCCGAAACGCTCATGGCCAGCAACAGCCCGCCACACAGGGCCGCCGCAGTTTTCGTGGAAGCAAGACGCATATCAATCTCCGAAGATGAGAGTGGATGACTGAGCCATCCAGGGCACAACCGACCATTGATGGACGGAAAACAGTGGCCGGGTATAACCCGGCGCTATAAAAACAGGCGCCAGTATCGCGATGGTTTATGACAAAGCAGTGGCGAAGTGATGGCGTCTAGATGACGATAAAAAGGCTGTTTGAACTTTTTCTTCGGACGTTTGTCGGCGAAACGCGTGTGTGCAACCGGTGGCGATAAGCGATACTCGCGAGGCTTTCACGCAAGAAGTGGAGAGGAAGTTGATGCCGCTGCAACGTTTGGAAAATCTGTCTGAAATCGCACCCCAGGCCTGGGACACCCTGGTGCCTGAGAATCAGCCATTTCTGCGCCACGCCTTTCTCAGTGCGCTGGAAGACAGTGGCAGCCTGGGGCCGCATTCCGGCTGGCAGCCCGAGCATTTGTTGCACATGGAAGGTGATCGGCTGATCGCCGCGCTGCCCAGTTACCGCAAGTGGCATTCTTACGGCGAGTACGTGTTCGATCACGCCTGGGCCGATGCCTGTGAGCGAGCTGGCATCGACTATTACCCCAAATTATTGACCGCCGTGCCCTTCAGCCCGGTCAGCGGGCCACGGCTGCTGGCGGCCAGCGTCGAGGACGGTTTCGAGTTACTCAAGAGCTTGCCGGGGTATCTGGAGATTGAAGAACTCTCCAGCGCGCACATCAATTTCACCGATGCGTTTACGGACGCGGCACTGGCCGAACAACCCGGCTGGTTGCAGCGAATAGGCTGTCAGTACCACTGGCAAAATCGCGGCTATCGGGACTTTCAGGACTTCCTCGACGTCCTGAGTTCACGCAAGCGCAAGCAGATGCGCAAAGAACGTGAACAGGTAGCGGGGCAGGGGATTGCGTTCGAATGGCTTGAGGGGCGGCAACTGGATCAGGCGCAGTGGGATTTCGTCTACGCCTGCTATGCCAATACCTATGCGGTACGTCGACAAAGGCCTTACTTGACGCGCGAATTCTTCAGCCTGCTGGCCGAGCGCATGCCGGAATCGATTCGGGTGGTGTTGGCCAAACAGGGCTCAAGACCGGTGGCCATGGCGTTCAGTCTGGTGGGGGGCGACAGTTTTTACGGTCGTTATTGGGGCTGTCTGGCCGAGTTTGATCGACTGCATTTCGAGACCTGTTTCTATCAAGGTATGGATTATGCGATTGCCAACGGTTTTCAGCGTTTTGATGCCGGTGCCCAAGGCGAGCACAAACTGATTCGCGGGTTTGAACCGGTGATCACGCATTCCTGGCATTACTTGCGCCATCCCGGCCTGAAAGCAGCGGTCAAAGACTTCCTGCAGCAAGAACGCGTTGGGGTGTTGGCGTATGCCGAGGAGGCGAGGACCGCCTTGCCTTATCGGCAAGACTGATCCTCGTCCCAGGCCTTAAGTGTCTTCCTTGCCCAGCCACCGATAGAGCACACCGCCGACTATCGCGCCCAGCAGTGGCGCCACCCAGAACATCCACAGTTGTTGAATCGCCCAGCCGCCGACGATCAGTGCCGGGCCAGTACTGCGCGCCGGGTTGACCGAGGTGTTGGTGACCGGGATCGAGATCAGGTGGATGAGGGTCAGCCCCAGGCCGATGGCGATGGGGGCCAGTCCCGCGGGGGCGCGTTTGTCGGTGGCGCCGAGGATGATCAGGATGAACATCGTCGTCATCACCAGTTCACAGACAAACCCTGCCGCCATGGCATAGCCGCCAGGAGAATGTTCGCCATAACCGTTGGATGCCAGGCCACCGGCCAGGTCGAAACCGGGTTTGCCGCTGGCAATGAAGTACAGTAATGCGGCTGCAATTATCCCGCCGATGACCTGCGCAATGATGTACGCCGGCAGCTCCTTGGCGGGAAAGCGTCCACCGACTACCAACCCCAATGACACGGCCGGGTTAAGGTGACAACCGGAGATATGGCCAATAGCGAACGCCATGGTCAGCACCGTCAACCCAAACGCCAGGGACACCCCCAGCAAACCGATCCCCACCTCCGGGAAAGCGGCGGCCAGCACCGCACTGCCACACCCCCCCAACACCAGCCAGAACGTACCAACCAACTCTGTCGCTGAACGTTTGAATAGAGACATAGAGCGTGCCCTTTCGAGGTTTTACTGCCTATCGCATCCAGCAGATGGACTGCAGAACCATCACCAGAACCTTGGCTGAGTACAGCAGGGTTTCAAGAGAATTCCAGCAGGTAGCCGAGGGCCGATCGTTCCCACGCTCTGCGTGGGAATGCTTCAAGGGACGCTCTGCGTCCAGTGACGCGGAGCGTCACCGGCTGCATTCCCACGCAGAGCGAGGGAACGATCAGACAGGATCTGTGGTGAGAACAAGACTCAATCGATGCCGACAAAGCCTCCGGTCTGGTGCTGCCACAACCGTGCATACAACCCGCCATGGGCCAGCAGTTCGGCGTGGGTGCCGGTTTCGGCAATCTTGCCGTTTTCCAGAACCACTAGCCGGTCCATCCGGGCGATGGTCGAAAGTCGGTGAGCGATGGCAATCACGGTTTTGCCCTGCATCAGGGTTTCCAGGCTTTCCTGGATCGCTGCTTCCACCTCCGAATCCAGTGCCGACGTGGCCTCGTCCATGATCAGGATCGGCGCATCCTTGAGCAGCACGCGAGCAATCGCAATACGCTGGCGCTGACCCCCGGAGAGTTTCACCCCGCGTTCACCGACATGCGCATCGAAGCCGGTGCGGCCTTCGGCATCGGACAGCAAGGGGATGAACTCGTCGGCGCGGGCCTTGTGGACCGCGTCCCAGAGCTCTGCGTCGGTGGCGTCGGGTTTGCCGTACAGCAAGTTGTCACGGATCGAACGGTGCAACAGCGACGTGTCCTGGGTGATCATGCCGATACGCTCGCGCAGGCTTTCCTGGCCGACATCGGCAATGTTCTGGCCATCGATAAGGATTCGCCCGCCCTCCACGTCATACAGACGCAGCAGCAGGTTGACCAAGGTCGATTTCCCGGCACCGGAGGGCCCGATCAGGCCGATCTTTTCACCGGCCTTGATGCTCAGGTTGAGGTCGCCGATGATCCCGCTCTTCTTGCCGTAGTGGAAATCCACGTGCTCGAAACGCACTTCGCCACGGGCGACGGCCAGCGGTTTGGCCTCATCCCGATCGGTCACGCTGACCGGTTGCGAGATGGTCTGCAAACCGTCCTGGACCATGCCGATGTTTTCGAAGATGCCCGTGACCACCCACATGATCCAGCCGGACATGTTGACGATGCGGATCACCAGACCAGTGGCCAGGGCAATCGCGCCCACGGAGATCAGCGACTGCGTCCACAGCCACAGCGCCAGGCCGGTGGTGGTGACGATCAGTAAGCCGTTCATGCTGGTGATGACCACGTCCATGCTGGTGACCACGCGACCGGCCAGTTGGGCCTTCACCGTCTGTTCTTCGATGGCTTCCTTGGCGTACTGCTGTTCGAAGTTGGTGTGGGCGAACAGTTTCAGCGTGGTGATGTTGGTGTAGCCGTCGACGATCCGCCCCATGAGTTTGGAGCGTGCATCGGAGGCGACCACCGAACGATCCTTGACCCGTGGCACGAAGTAACAGAGCGCGCCCATGTACGCCGCGATCCAGCTCAGCAACGGGATCATCAAGCGCCAGTCGGCTTCGGCAAACAACACCAGCGAACTGATCGCATAGATCAGCACGTGCCAGAGCGCATCCACCGCTTGCACGGCCGAATCGCGCAGCGAGTTGCCGGTCTGCATGATGCGCTGGGCGATGCGCCCGGCGAAGTCGTTCTGGAAGAAATTGAGGCTCTGTTTGAGCACATAACTGTGGTTCTGCCAGCGGATCATGCTGGTCATGCTGGGGCTCAGGGTCTGGTGCACCAGCAAGTCATGCAGGCCAACGAACACCGGGCGCAGGATCAGCGCCACCACGGCCATCCAGGCCAGTTCAATGCCGTGTTCCTTGAAGAAGTCGGCACCGGGCGTGCCTTGGGCGAGGTCGATGATGCGGCTCAGGTAGCTGAACAGCGCCACTTCGATCAGTGCGCCGAACAGGCCGACGATCAGCAGGGCGGCGAAGCTTGGCCAGACCTGCTTGAGGTAGTAGGTATAAAAGGAGAACGCGATCCGGCGGAGCGGCCGTCGGGGCGTCGCGAAACACGTCGATCAGTTGTTCAAAACGGCGATAAAGCATCAGTTTCTCGCCCGTAAACGGGCTCTCCTTTAAACGGTTTGAGCGTTGCCGGCAAAACCGGCAACGGCTCTGACATCCCTGTCCAGCTTAGTCTCAGTCGATGCGCTTGGCCGACTTGATGAGGACCGGGTCGGCCGGCACGTCTTTCATGCCACCACGTACAGTGGTCGGCGAGTTGACGATGATGTCGACCACGTCCATGCCTTTGACCACTTTGCCGAACACTGCGTAGCCATCGCCCTGATCAAGGAAATCGTTGTCCTTGACGTTGATGAAGAACTGGCTGGTGGCCGAATCAGGCGCCGAGGTGCGTGCCATGGACAAGGTGCCACGAACGTTGACCAGACCGTTCTTGTGTTCGTTCTTGATCGCGTCCTTGGTTTCTTTTTGTTGCATTTGTTGGGTGAACCCGCCGCCCTGGACCATGAATCCAGGAATCACACGGTGGAAAATCGTGTTGTTGTAGAAGCCGCTGTCGACGTAATCAAGAAAGTTCTTGGTACTGATCGGCGCCTTGACCGGGTCCAGTTCGATTTCAATCTGGCCGTTGGTGGTTTCCAGCAGAACGTGCGGCGCCTTGGCAGGCGTCGCAGCCATCAGGTTGGCAGCAAACAGCACGGAGCCGGCGACGAGGGCGATTTTTTTCAGCATGGGTCAGTGATCCTGAGTGGGGTGGTGTCGACTGCGGTGAGAAACTCGAGCAGTGTGTGGTTGAAGTGTTCGGGCTGGTCCAGCGGGGTGGCGTGGCGCGAATCGGCGATCACCACCAGCCGCGCATCGGGCAGCAGTTTTACATAGGTTTCCTTCAGTGCAACCGGGGTGTAATCACGGTCGGCACTGACGATGAGGGTTGGACAGGAGACCCTCGAAAGTCGTTCCTGGACTCCCCAGCCAACAATGGCATCGAAGCTGGCGAGATAAGCATGTTTGTCGTTTTTTGCCCAGCGCGCGGCCATTTTTTGTCGCAGGTCCGCCTGTTCCGGTTTCGGAAACAGCTTGTCGCCGAGGGCTTTGCCGATGGTACCCAAACTGAGGACGCGCATCAGGCTCCAGCGTTTGAACCACTGCCAATAATCGTCGCGACTGCGTAATTTGACCTGTGGCGCACTATTCACGATGGTCAGGCTCTTGAGTAATTGCGGTTGATCCACGGCCAGTTGAAAACCGATCATGCCGCCCATCGACAGCCCCACGTAGTGCACCGGGCCGAGGTTCAAATGTTCGATCAGCGCGATCAGGTCAGCGCTGAAACCGGCAATACTGTAGCGCTCGCGGGGCTTGTCGGAGCGACCGTGGCCACGCACATCCGGGACGATCACCCGGTAGCGCGCAGACAGTGCAGGGATCTGCATTTCCCAGTCCAGCGTGCTGGAACCCAGGCCGTGGACCAGCAGCAACGGCGTGCCATGGCCATATTCCTCGTAGTGCAGGTTGCAACCTTCATGTTCGAAATAGGCCATGCAGATACTCCTTATCAGGCTTGTTCAGGGGCGGCGAAAGGCGCGTCCAGCGGTGCGGTGTCGAAGGTGCGCAGCAGTTCAATGAGAATCTGCGTCGCCGGCCCCAAGGGTTTGTCCTTGTTCGAATACAGGTAAAAACTCGGGTTGCGGCTGCCGCCCTGATCCAACGGTAGCAGCTTGAGCGTGCCTTCCTTGAGTTCTCGTTCGATCATGTGCCGGGGCAGCCAGGCGAACCCCAGGCCGCTGCTGACAAACGTCGCGGCGGTGGCCAGGCTGCCGACGGTCCAGCGCTGTTCGGCTCCAAGCCAGCCGACGTCGCGCGGTTGTTGCCGACCGGAGTCGCGGATCACCACTTGCATCTGGCTTTCCAGGTCCTGGAAATTCAACTCACGGTTGAGGCGGTGCAGCGCATGTTCGGGATGGGCCACTGCGACGAATTCTACGTCGCTCAACTCCGCTCCCAGATAACCCGGGATGCTCAATCCCGTGATCGCCAGGTCGGCCACACCTTCGAGCAAAACTTCCTCCACGCCCGAAAGCACCTCTTCACGCAGGCGAACCCGGCAGCCGCGGCTTTGCGGCATGAACGCGGTCAAGGCGCGGACGAGGCGGGCGCTTGGGTATGCCGCGTCGACCACCAGCCGCACTTCGGCTTCCCAGCCTTGCTCCATATGATGGGCCAGGTCTTCGAGCTGACTGGCCTGTTTCACCAGTTGCCGGGAGCGACGCAGCAACACGCCGCCGGCTTCGGTCAGGACCGCTTTGCGACCGTCAATGCGCAACAGCGGCACGCCGAGCTGGTCTTGCATGCGGGCCACGGTGTAGCTCACCGACGATTGCGAACGGTGCAGCGCTTCGGCGGCCTGGGCGAAACCACCGTGGTCGACCACGGCTTGCAATGTTCGCCATTGATCAAGGGTCACGCGGGGCGCTTTCATGAATGGCTCCTCTTGTCCTAAGCTGGCAGCCCTTTTGGAGACTGCTGAATGAAAAAGCTTTGCTGTGTGGTATCGGGTTGTGTGCTGCTGGCGATGCTGCCGCTGACGGCGTTTGCTTATCCGATCGATGTGCAGAAAAAACTCAACGGCTTGAAGATCGATTACGAGACCTTCGATACGGATAACGACATCGGCTCCATCCGGGTGGCTAACTACGGCGACGTCGATGCTACCTGCAAGGCGGTTTTCAGCAATGGCCCGGAAGCACCGCGTACGCGCACGATCGATGTGCCTGCCGGCAAACACAAAAACGCCACCGCGAAGTTCACCCGTAGCATTATCAAGCTGCGTATTGAGCTGACCTGCACCCCGAAATGACTGCAATCTCTTGTAGGAGCTGAGCTTGCTCGCGATAGCGGTGTGTCAGCCGACATCAAATTAAATGACACACCGCTATCGCGAGCAAGCTCAGCTCCTGCAAGGGCATGCTCAGCTTATAAACGAATTTATTGATGGGTTATAGCAGTTATTTGCGCTTTTTCATCGATTTGACTCTGTTTAATCTTCACTCCATCGACTTACAGCATTCTCAGATGGAGCCTACAACCTATGTCACGCGTTCTGATCATCGAAAGCAGCGCCCGCCAGCAAGACTCGGTTTCCCGTCAGCTGACCCAGACCTTCATCAGCCAGTGGAAAGTCGCCCATCCGGCTGACCAGATCACTGTTCGTGACCTGGCCGTCAACCCGGTGCCGCACCTGGACATCAACCTGTTGGGCGGCTGGATGAAACCGGCTGAGCAACGTAGCGACATCGAACAGGCATCACTGGAACGCTCCAACGAGTTGACCGATGAACTGCTGGCCGCCGATGTGCTGGTCATGGCCGCACCGATGTACAACTTCGCTATTCCCAGCACGCTCAAAGCCTGGCTCGACCATGTGTTGCGTGCCGGCGTGACCTTCAAATACACCGAGACCGGCCCGCAAGGTTTGCTCAGCGGCAAGCGTACCTACGTGCTGACCGCTCGCGGCGGGATCTACGCAGGCAGCACATCGGATCACCAGGAACCGTACCTGCGTCAGGTCATGGGCTTCATCGGCATCCACGACGTGACCTTTATTCATGCCGAAGGCATGAACCTGGGCGGCGACTTCCAGGAGAAGGGCTTGAACCAGGCCAACGCCAAGCTTTCTCAGGTCGCCTGATCCTTTAATCGCCAGATAATCACTGGATGGTCTAGTGACCTGGCGCAACCCCTTCACGGTTTTACGCGCATCGAACCTCCCTTTGCACTTTTTGCTCCTGAGTGCTGTAGCCCGATTGAACGCTTTAGCGAGATCGGGCTTTTTTTTTTTTGCCCGCGATTTGATGGGCACACACATAACCCTGTAGGAGCTGAGCTTGCTCGCGATAGCGGTGTACCCGCCGATATCCATGTTGAATGTGGCCCCCTCATCGCGAGCAAGCTCAGCTCCTACAGGGCTGTGTGTCGCCTGACGATTCGCTGTGACGGGTAAAACCCGCTATCGTCGCCGCCATTCGAAATGAGGCGAGCATGGGCTATCTACTTTTTGTCACGCTGATCCAGGCGTTTTCCTTCAGTTTGATCGGCGAATACCTGGCCGGTCACGTCGACAGTTATTTCGCGGTACTGGTGCGCGTAGTGCTTGCGGGACTGGTGTTCATTCCGTTGACGCGCTGGCGTTCGGTGGAGCCTGCGTTCATGCGCGGCATGCTGTTGATCGGCGCGTTGCAGTTCGGCGTGACGTACGTGTGCCTGTACCTGAGCTTCCGGGTACTGACCGTGCCGGAAGTGTTGCTGTTCACCATCCTCACGCCATTGCACGTGACCTTGATCGAAGACGCGCTGAACCGACGTTTCAATCCGTGGGCGTTGATTGCCGCAGTGGTGGCGGTGATGGGCGCAGCGGTGATTCGCTACGACCGGATCAACCCGGATTTCTTCATGGGGTTCTTGCTGCTGCAACTGGCCAACTTCACCTACGCTGCCGGCCAGGTGCTTTACAAACATCTGGTGGCCCGCCATCCGAGCGATCTGCCGCATTACCGGCGATTCGGTTACTTCTACCTGGGGGCATTGGCGGTGGCATTGCCGGCATTCCTGCTGTTTGGCAAACAAAACTTCCTGCCCGAAGCGCCGCTGCAATGGGGCGTGCTGGTGTTCCTCGGCCTGGTCTCGACGGCGCTGGGTTTGTATTGGTGGAACAAGGGCGCCTGCCTGGTGAGTGGCGGGACGCTGGCGGTGATGAACAACCTGCACGTGCCGGTGGGGTTGTTGATCAATCTGCTGATCTGGAATCAGCATGAAGAGCTGGGTCGGTTGTTTCTCGGAGGATCGGTGATTTTGCTGGCGGTGTGGGTCAGCCGGTTGGGCATCAGACAAGACATTCAGGCGATGCGGGAGCGACCGTGACGGACCTTCCACACGAACTAGCCGCCGCCATTGAGCAGATGTACAAGCCAGCAGGCATGGCATTGACGCAGCAGGCTCAACGCGAGCTGGAGAGTACCGAGTACGGAGCCTGTCGCCTTGGCCTCGATCATCAGGGAGTGGTCTTCCGTGTGGCGAAAACCACGCCAACCAAGATTGGCCAGTTCGTTACGCTATGGAAGCGGCCGACGTCGACCAGCGAGATTGCACCGTTCGACACCGGCGATGGCGTCGCCTTTGTGGTGGTGAGCGTTGCTGATGACACGCTCCGCGGGCAGTTCGTGTTCGATCAGAAGATTCTGGTCGCCAAAGGGGTCATGTCGATTGACGGTAACGGTGGCAAACGCGCAATTCGTGTCTACCCGCCCTGGGCCAGGCCCGTCGCAAAACAGGCGATCAAGACGCAGCAATGGCAGCTGAAGTATTTCGTCGCGCTTGAGCAGAACGGTAGCGCCGACGCGGAGCAGGTGCGCCGACTCTTCGGAAAATAGACACTTGCCCTGTGGGGGCGAGCCAGCTCCCACAGGGAATCTGCGTTATTTCTCCGCCAGCTGCGTCACCAGAAACTCAATAAACGTCCGGGTCTTCTGCGGGACTCGACGTGCCGAAGGGTACACCGCGTTGATCGTGATCGCGGGCGCCTGCCATTCACACATCACCGGCACCAGGCGGCCAGCGGCCAGCGCATCCTCGACGATAAAGTTGGGTAGCAGAGCGATGCCCATTCCAGCCTCGGCCGCCTGAGCGAGCAAGTCGCCATTGTTGGCATGCAAGGGGCCGGTCACGTTGACCCGTTGAGTTTCCGTGCCATTGCACAGCTGCAAGCTGACGCCACTTTGCAGGTACCCGTAGTTGAGGCACTGATGGGCGCGCAGGTCTTGCGGGGTCTGCGGTATACCGGCACGTGCCAGATAAGCCGGGGACGCCACCATGATTCGTGGTGCCGGTGCCAGTTGCCGGGCAATCATCGTCGAATCCGGCAGGCTGGCGATGCGGATGGTCACGTCGAAACCACCGCGTACCGGGTCCACTTGCTGGTCGCTCAATACCAGTTGCAGTTCGATGTTCGGGTGCTGTTCAT
This sequence comes from Pseudomonas sp. S2_F03, assembly GCF_054668335.1. Taxonomy (NCBI): domain Bacteria; kingdom Pseudomonadati; phylum Pseudomonadota; class Gammaproteobacteria; order Pseudomonadales; family Pseudomonadaceae; genus Pseudomonas; species Pseudomonas sp. S2_F03. Next base: position 4,597,782 of record NZ_CP162759.1, read on the forward strand.
GAAACAGCGGAATCAGCGGCCCCAGCCGGCGCAAGCCGAAGGACATCGGCGCATTGACCCGCAACACCCCGCGCAATTCGCCAATGCCATTACGCGCTCGCTGTTCAGCCTCGTCCAGCGACGCCAGCACCTCGCGTGCCGCGTCGAAGTACTCGGCGCCCGCCTCGGTCAGGTGCAGGCTGCGGGTGGTGCGCTGCAACAGTTGCACGCCGATGGCTTCCTCCAACGCCTGAATCTGTTTGCTGACTTTTGATCGCGGCACATCCATTGCCCGGGCAGCGGCGGCGAAGCCGTTCTCGCCGACCGTGACGACGAAGGCGCGCATGCATTCGATGCGATCCATGATTGTCCCTATTTTAGAATCAATGATTCTCGATTTTAGGTAATTGTCCCTTTTGTGGCTAGCCCCTAAAGTGACATCCAAGCCGACAACAAAGCCTCTGACGGCAAGGTCGACTCACTCATTACTCACCTGAATATCGACATCAAAAGGAACGCGCCATGTCTATCCGTGAACTGCTCAATCCAACCAACTCCGCCCTGATCCTGATCGACCACCAGCCACAAATGGCGTTCGGCGTGCAGTCGATCGACCGTCAGACCCTGAAGAACAACACAATCGGTCTGGCCAAGGCTGCGAAGATCTTCAACGTTCCGACCATCTACACCTCGGTCGAAACTGAAAGCTTCAGCGGTTACATCTGGCCTGAGTTGCTGGCTGTTCACCCGGATCAGAAGCCGATCGAGCGCACCTCGATGAACTCCTGGGAAGACAAGGCGCTGGTTGATGCAGTGAAAGCCACCGGCCGTAAAAAACTGATCATTGCGGCGCTGTGGACCGAGGTCTGCCTGACCTTCCCGGCACTGGAAGCGTTGGCAGAAGGCTACGAGGTGTACATCGTCACGGATGCTTCCGGCGGCACCACCAAGGAAGCGCACGACATGTCGGTGCAGCGGATGATTCAGGCCGGTGCGGTGCCGGTGACCTGGCAACAGGTACTGCTTGAGTACCAGCGCGATTGGGCACACAAAGACACTTACGAAGCCGTGATGGGCCTGGTGCTGGAACACAGCGGTGCGTATGGCATGGGCGTGGATTACGCTTACACCATGGTGCACAAGGCGCCGCAGCGTCAGGTCAAGTAACCCGCCAACCTTGGAAACAAATGCAAACCCCTGTGGGAGCGGGCTTGCTCGCGAAGGCGAAGTGTCAGTCGACATCTACATTGACTGACACACCGCCTTCGCGAGCAAGCCCGCTCCCACATTGGGTTCTGTGGTGTTTACATGATGTGTTTTTCGGGTCCGGGGATGTGGCTTGCGCCCAGCATTGCGGGCAACAACCCGGCACGTAAATCCCCACCACTCGGCTGCTGATAAAGACTCAAGCCAAACTCCGGCAGCACCGCCAGCAAGTAATCGAAAATATCCCCCTGAATCCGCTCGTAATCGGCCCACGCCGTGGTGCGGGTGAAGCAGTAGATTTCCAGTGGGATTCCCTGCGCAGTGGCCTGCATCTGGCGGACCATGCACGTCATGTCTGGCTGGATCCCCGGGTGACTTTTCAAATACGCCAATGCGTAAGCGCGGAAGGTGCCGATGTTGGTCATCCGCCGCCGGTTGGCCGCCATGGCCGCCACATTGCCCTGTGCTTCATTCCAGGCTTTGAGTTCTGCCTGTTTGCGGCCGATGTAATCGGTCAGCAAATGCACCTGCGACAACTTCAGCTCTTCATCATCGCGGATGAAACGCACGCCACTGGCGTCGATGAACAGGCTGCGCTTGATCCGTCGCCCCCCGGATTGCTGCATGCCGCGCCAGTTCTTGAACGATTCGGACATCAGGCGCCAGGTCGGGATCGACACAATGGTCTTGTCAAAGTTCTGCACTTTCACGGTGTGCAGCGTGATATCGACCACGTCACCGTCAGCGCCGACTTGCGGCATCTCGATCCAGTCGCCTACGCGCAACATGTCGTTGCTGGTCAATTGCACGCTGGCCACGAACGACAGCAGCGTGTCCTTGTAGACCAACAGAATCACCGCCGACATGGCGCCCAGACCCGAGAGTAGCAACAGCGGCGAACGGTCGATCAGGGTGGCGACAATGATGATCGCGCCCAGCACGTACAAAACCATCTGCGCCAGTTGCACGTAGCCTTTGATCGAGCGGGTGCGGGCGTATTGGGTGCGCGCGTAGATGTCCAGCAAGGCGCTGAGCAGGGCGCTGAACGCCAGCAGCAGGAACAGAATGGTGAAGGACAGCGCCACATTGCCGAGGAAGTTCTGGCTGCTCTTGCTCAACTCCGGCACCAGGTGCAGGCCGAACTGAATCACCAGCGACGGCGTTATCTGGGCCAGGCGATGAAACACCTTGTTGTGCAGAAAGTCGTTGATCCAGTGCAGCGCCGGCTGACGACCCAGCATTTTGGTGGCGTGAAGAATGAGGAAGCGCGCCACTCGTCCGAGGACTAGCGCAATGACCAGTAACAACACCAATGCCAGGCTTGAATGCAGGAGCGGGTGCTGATCAAGGGCCCCCCAGAGGTCTTGGGCGTTGAGCCAGAGCTGTTTGATATCCATGGGCTAAAACGATTTTCCTGTAGGACGCGATGGGGCGATTAGAGCATTTAAGACACTTGGGATGACATTTGAAGACAAATCAGGCAACAAAAAGCCACTGTTTACTGTCGTTTGTATAAAGAAACTCGGCCTGAGCGCTCGAAACCGTTACCCTATGCAGCTGTTTTTTTGTATTTCTTCGAGGTAGCACCCGTGTTTTCCCAATTCGCCCTGCACGAACGCCTGCTCAAAGCCGTGGCCGAGCTTAAATTTGTCGAGCCAACGCCAGTGCAAGCAGCGGCTATTCCGCTGGCGCTCCAAGGGCGTGACCTGCGGGTGACAGCGCAAACCGGTAGCGGCAAAACCGCTGCTTTCGTTTTGCCGATCCTCAACCGTCTGATCGGCCCGGCGAAAGTCCGCGTCAGCATCAAGACCCTGATCCTGCTGCCGACCCGCGAGCTGGCTCAGCAGACCATCAAGGAAGTCGAGCGCTTCGCGCAGTTCACGTTCATCAAATCCGGTCTGATCACCGGCGGTGAAGACTTCAAGGTCCAGGCTGCCATGCTGCGCAAGGTGCCGGACATCCTGATCGGCACGCCAGGCCGGATGATCGAGCAACTGAACGCCGGTAACCTCGACTTGAAAGAAGTGGAAGTGCTGGTGCTCGACGAAGCCGACCGCATGCTCGACATGGGCTTTGCCGAAGACGTGCAGCGTCTGGTGGAGGAGTGCACCAACCGTCAGCAGACCATGCTGTTCTCCGCCACCACCGGCGGTTCGGGCCTACGCGACATGGTCGCCAAAGTGCTGAACAACCCTGAGCACTTGCAGGTCAACAACGTCAGCGACCTGAACGCGACTACCCGTCAGCAAATCATCACCGCTGACCACAACGTGCATAAAGAGCAGATCCTCAACTGGCTGTTGGCCAACGAGACCTATCAGAAGGCCATCGTGTTCACCAACACCCGGGCCATGGCCGACCGCATCTACGGTCGTCTGGTGGCGCAGGAATACAAAGCGTTCGTGTTGCACGGCGATAAAGACCAGAAAGACCGCAAACTGGCCATCGACCGCCTGAAGCAGGGCGGCGTGAAAATCCTCGTCGCCACCGACGTTGCCGCTCGCGGCCTCGACGTCGAAGGCCTGGACCTGGTGATCAACTTCGACATGCCACGCAGCGGCGACGAATACGTTCACCGTATCGGTCGTACCGGCCGCGCTGGCAATGAAGGCCTGGCGATCTCGCTGATCTGCCACGGCGACTGGAACCTGATGTCGAGCATCGAGCGCTACCTCAAGCAGAGCTTCGAGCGCCGCACCATCAAGGAAGTCAAAGGCACCTACGGCGGACCGAAAAAGGTCAAGGCCTCGGGCAAAGCCGTTGGCGTGAAGAAGAAAAAGTCGACGCCAAAGGCGACAAGAAAAAAACCGGCGCCAAGGCCCCGACCAAGCGCAAAATCGCCAACCGCCCGAAGACCGACGCCCTGTCGCTGGTCAGCAAGGACGGCATGGCGCCGCTCAAGCGCCGCAAGCCGGAAGCGCCGGCTGCTGAATAAGCCGATGTCGTGACCCAAAAAAACCGGACGGATGTCCGGTTTTTTTATGCTCGAAATTCCTGTATCGATCAGCTCTCGGCTTTCTTGTCCGCCGTCTGCAACTCTTTCAAACGTTGATCAATCAACTGGCATTTATCCGGCAAATCCTTGGCGGCTGTGCCCAGGTCCATCTTCTGCAACTCGTCGTTGATCTCTTTGGCTTTGGCCGGATTCTGCTCGGTGAGCCTGGCCACTTCCTGAGCCAGTTGCTCGCGTTTGGCGGTGGCTTCCTCGGGGGTGCAGGCCCAAACGGGGAGGGCGCAGGCGAGGGTGGTGGCGAAAGTTAGCGTCAGAAGGGTTTTCATGGGGGGCCTCGGTATCCGTGTTGGGCGGTTAAACGGTTGAGGCTGCACTGTTCGGAAAGTTCATACCGTTGCTTCTGTAGGACAAATACGCATTCGGAAATGCCGTCACTCTGGCCGTCACTTTTCTTCATGGCATCAAGAAACATCCTGCATACCGGTCGGAAGCGCCCGATTTTACCTCTACCGTTCGTCCCCCATACTTTTCGAATGGATCCATTATTTGACGTCAGGATGATGGCTCACTAATAGTGCGCCACTATTTTGCCGTCACCTTCCGTTTCGAGGGATCGAACATGTACTCACCCGCCCTTGTGGCGAGGTTGTGCCTGGCTTTGCTGTGCCTTTCTCCGCTGAATTTTGCTAATGCTGTCACCACCCCAGGTGATACGGATCTCATCCGCGAACGTCAAGATCGCCTGCTCGAAGAGCAGCGCCGGCGTCTCGAAGAACTCAAGGAATTGCCCGGCAAGGAAGCCAAACCCGTACAGCCAAGTCCGGCCATACGCTGAACCTGCAAAGTGGCGGTGACACCAACATCAAGGGCGCGGTCGCCAGCGGTGAGACGGTCAAGGTCAAGGTGGGCGGCGACCTCAATATCGAAAGCTTGCAGGACACCAGCACCTACAAATCGCAGCAGTCGAGCGCCAACATTGGGGGTGAGTCTGTGCGTTCCACCGTTCTGTGTTGGCACCAGCAGCGTCAGCGGCGGCATCGCCCAGCAACACATGCAAAGCGATTACGCCAGTGTCAGTGAACAATCGGGCATCAAGGCCGGTGATGGCGGTTTCCAGGTTGAGGTTACCGGCAATACCGATCTGGTCGGGGCGATCATCGCCAGTACCGACAAAGCGGTTGCCGACGGCCAAAACACCCTGAGCACCGGGACACTGACCACTTCCGATATCAAAAACAAGGCTGATTACGACGCCAGCAGCATCAACCTCAGCGGCGGTTACGGCGGCGACATGGGCCGTGATGCAAACGGTAATGCCAGCGCGACGGCCAATAGAGGTGGTCCCGTCGTTGCCAGTAAGAACGGCGTGAGCTCAACAACACCGATCGTCCTGTTCGCCGGCGATAGCTCCCGCAGCACCACCCGCAGCGGGATCAGTGGCGCAGCCGTCACCATCACCAATACCGTCAAGCAGCAGGAGTTGACCGGTCAGACGGCCGAGCAAGCTATTGCCGCGATCAATACCAATGTCTCCAGCGATCGTGACGGCACTAACGAACTCAAACCGATCTTCGACGCGCAAGAAATCGGCGTGGACTTTGAGATTGTTGGCAAGTTTGTGCAGAACGTATCGCAGTACATTGAGAGTCGCGCGCGGGAAATTGATACCAAGAAGAAACTGGCCGATCAGGAACTGGCTGCCTCGATTGATAGGAATTCGAATGACGACGTTCGAATAAAGCACCTCGAAAATTATCGGGCGCTCACTCAGCAGATCAAGGAAATCGGCGATAACTGGGGCGCAGGCGGCACCTACCGACAAATCGCAACAGCGCTGGTTGCTGGTATCAGTGGCAATGTGGCCGGCAGCGGCGCCCAGTTCGCGCAAAACATGGTGGTCAACTACGTCCAGCAGCAAGGCTCGGCGTACATCGGCGAACTGGTGAAAAAGGGCTTGAAGGAAGGTAGCCCTGAACACGCGGCCCTGCATGCGATTCTTGGCTGTGCCGGCGCTGCTGCCAGCAACCAGAGTTGCTCGGCCGGCGCCTTGGGTGGTTCGGCCGCCAGCTTACTGGCGGGGCTGTTCGCAGACTCCGATCCGAACGAAACCGCTGTAGAGCGTGAAGCCAAACGCAACATCATCACCAGCCTGGTGACCGGTATTGCGGCCATGAGCAACCCGAACGGTGCGGCTACCGCGAACAACGCGGCGACGGCGAACGTCGATAACAACTGGTTGGCGACGCAGCAATATGTTCAGGCAAAGAAAGAAATTGATGCAGAACCCAATATCCTCAAAAAACTGGCTATCGCTGGGAAGTGGCAGATCACTTCTTTGCGCCAGGATTTACTGACCGGTTCGGGTGTTCTCAAAGGTTTCACGGACGGAATGGCCGGTGCGGGCTTAGGGACTCTGGACAGTGCCGTTTCGCTCATGGCCGACCCGGAGCGAAGTTTTGATGCCGCCGTGGAGTTTGCATCCTCCAAGGAAGCTAGAGCGTTGTTAGGTGATGCAGTCGCTGCAGCGCTCAAGTCACAACTTGATCAGATTGCAAAAGCAGTCGTCGAAGGTGGCGATGCCAATGCGGAAAACCTCGGCAACCAAATGGGACAGGTGATTGCGCTTGTCGCACAGCTCATGCTTGGCGGGGGGGAGCAGTTCTGCAGCCAGCGCGTTGAGACTTTCGGAAATGGGGATCGACGTCTCCGTCAACACCGTCAAAAAAATGGGCGCGTCGTTTGATATCAATGTCATCAAAACCAAGATTAGTAATTTGCAGGGCGTTGTGCGGGATTCGGATGTGCCAGTGCTTGATCCACCGACAACGGTTACTCCGCCGAAAATCGATGTAACACCGCCGAAGGATGGCGTCATGCCTCCGAAAGAGGGCGATTCGCCACCACAAGTGATCGATGAAGCAAAAGGCATTCCATACATAAATCGCCGCACGGAATTAGCGGAGCTATTTAGCTCTGCCAGCGCTAGAAGTGGTATTCAAATTGGAAACCGCTCTCTCATTGAGCTTCCAAACTCAGGCAATGCTAAAATATTCTCCGGTGCGACTGATGTGGAAATTAAGCAGTATTTTTCGGAGTTAACAGGATCCACCTCCTTGCCTCCTCCTCGTACTATTTCTGGGAAGGGTGATATATATGTTGTTAGTACTCCTGAGGGGAATTTTACTCTACGAAATTTCTCGTCATCATCCGGTCAAACTGGTCCTGCTTGGACTATTGACATCCCTAAGGCAGCGGCAGGTACTACATACAATCCAGAAATAAAATTTCTTATAGGAAACCCGTAATGAATATTAAATTTGTTAAGGAAATAGAGCGCGATTCGTTTGGTTTGTGGTTGTCCGCTCTTTTTAGCGCAATTGGTTCATGGAATCCTGGTTTGACTTTTGATCAGCAAAAAGATGCCTTTTTTTACATGATTGAATATCTGCTCGTTAATGGGAAAATAAAGTTCATTAAGCCAGGTGCTGATTGCTACATCTCTCCAGATAATCCGCATCCGAAATTTTCTATTGATGATAAAAGGTCTCACTGGGATTTGGACGCAAAACAGATCGTATCTTGTTTAAAGGAAAGTTGGCCGGAAGGAGTAGTGTCTGAGTGCGATGGCGAATTGACGATTTATTTTTATGAAATTCCGGGTGTGATTTGGATCGATGAAAATGGTTTGTTTTTTGCTTCGTAAATTGGTGATCTACCTAAGGAAGATATTTGACTGTAGTGAAAAGAAAAGGGAGGAGGGTTTGTTTTTATTTTTATTTTTGGTTTTAGCCTTGACTTGAGACCGGCGGGTGTCCCTTTTAGTCCAACATCACAGCTACCCGAATCTATTTGTGGAGGAGGTTTAATGTGCGCTTACTCATGTCTTCACCTCCCTTGCCGACACACTGGTGATAACTGGAAGCCTCAAAGACGTGTGCCGGCAACCGCTGGCCGCTTAACAGGGAAAAAACTTGCCCCTTCCACCACCGGCTCCACGCAGTCACCCTTCACACTAAGACTCGCTTGTTCCCACTGTGCCGTATAGACGATCATCGTTTTGAGGCTAGGAGTAACTCAATGAAATGGAATTACCTGCTCATCCCTTTCGCAGCGCTGGTTACTTGCACCAGCAGCTTCGCCGTCTCGCCTGCACTGCAAACATTTCTCGCCTGTGACGAAAACTCCCTAGCAGTGGTAAATCAGCCCGGTCTCAAGGAACGCATTTCCAGTGCGCTGGACAACGGGAAGATTACGTTGAGTGGCGGAACCAAAACCGAAATGGGGCAGCGCTGGGTGTTCGACACGCCGGTCACTCTCAACGGCGTTGCGTTGACCGGCTTTTTTGCGGAAGACCAGAATCTGATGGGCTCGCGCATCATTGGCTGGGGGTTCTATACACAGCAGGCGCCCGATGAGCTTTACGCACAGTTGAATAAAGTACCGGGTAGCAACTTGGAGAGCGCCAACGGGATTTACGCCCGCGCGCAAATCTGGTCGCACAAGCAGTCAGGCTGGGTACCGGAAAACGGCGATGACAATGCAGGCAAGTTGGTGACCGATACGGCAGAACGGATATTGATGGTAGAACCTGCTTCGCAAGACGTGACCAAGACCAGCAAAGGTATGATCACCTGCTCGGTTCAAGGCACGGTCAGCGCAGCGATGCTCAAGTCCACTCGGCCAGACTTGATCAAGTGACCCGGTCAGTATGACTTTGGACCTGTAGGAGCGAGAGCAAACTCCCGCCTACGGGTTGAATAGAAGGAAAAGGGGATTTATTTTCTTGGTCTGTAGGGCGTATGCCAGGTTGTTGTCAGTTAATGAATAGAGCCAATAATCACTACACCATCGTGGTTGCGAGCTTGCTCGAGAAAGCGATGCGTCTGCTGGTATTTGTGTTGAATGGTAGTCAGTCTTCGCGAGCAGGCTCGCTCCCACAGTGACGTTGGTTCTGATATTGCCAGGCTGCCATTCCAACGCTAGGGTCTCTTCATCCAGCCCGTGGAAGGACGGCATCCAGCTGCACCAAAACACAGTGACTGTCGATGCGCAGCACGCCAAAGTTATCATGAAAGCATCGGGCAGCACCTACCCTGTAGAGTTCGCGATCAGCCGCGCAGCGGATCCCGATCAGCGTGCCGAGGTGCTTGGAACCGTGGTGGATTCGGGACAGGAAAAGGTGTTCGGCTGGATTGCCAAGCTCAACGAAGTGGCCAACAGCACAACTCTTAAACACTTCCCGCAGTTGGAGACGCAAGCCGACTCCAATGAGCCGTTTAAAGTCTCGGGTTACGCGAGTGGCGAGAGCATAGGAAGTACCTATCGTTGCGGCCCACTGAAAAACTCGTTCACTCCAGAAAGAAGCAAGGTGTATCTGGTTGAGTTTCAGTTCGTTAGCGGGCGTTGTGAACAGCATGTTTACGACATTACCCAAACTCAACAGCGTATTCCGGTGATGAGCCTGCCTGAAACATAACAGATAGGGAGCTGATTTATTTTGGTAGAAAATATGTCCGGTCCTCTTTCCGAGTCGAAACGTTGTCGGCAGCGGAGTGATTGCCGGAGGCAACATCAACATCGTCTCCATGGGAGCCGGTGCTGATAGCGATATCAATGTGGTCGGAAGCCGGATCGAAGGCGGGGGCGATGTATCCCTCAAGGCCGACGGCGCAATCAATTTATTGTCCGCGCAAAATACGGCGCATCAGGAAAGCAGCAACAGCAACAGCGGCTGGAGCGCCGGCATTGGTTTCGGCTTTGGTGAAAGCAATGGCATCACCTTTGAACTCGCCGCCAACAAGGGACGCGGCAGTGCTGATGGCGATGATGTCACGCAAACCAATACGTCGATCAAGTCCGGCCATACGCTGAACCTGCAAAGTGGTGGTGACACCAACATCAAGGGCGCGGTCGCCAGCGGTGAGACGGTCAAGGTCAAGGTGGGCGGCGACCTCAATATCGAAAGCTTGCAGGACACCAGCACCTACAAATCGCAGCAGTCGAGCGCCAACATTGGGGTGAGTCTGTGCGTTCCACCGTTCTGTGTTGGCACCAGCAGCGTCAGCGGCGGCATCGCCCAGCAACACATGCAAAGCGATTACGCCAGTGTCAGTGAACAATCGGGCATCAAGGCCGGTGATGGCGGTTTCCAGGTTGAGGTTACCGGCAATACCGATCTGGTCGGGGCGATCATCGCCAGTACCGACAAAGCGGTTGCCGACGGCCAAAACACCCTGAGCACCGGGACACTGACCACTTCCGATATCAAAAACAAGGCTGATTACGACGCCAGCAGCATCAACCTCAGCGGCGGTTACGGCGGCGACATGGGCCGTGATGCAAACGGCAATGCCAGCGCGACGGCCAATAGAGGCGGTCCTGTCGTTGCCAGTAAGAACGGCGTGAGCTCAACAACACCAATCGTCCTGTTCGCCGGCGATAGCTCCCGCAGCACCACCCACAGCGGGATCAGTGGAGCAGCGGTCACCATCACCAATACCGTCAAGCAGCAGGAATTGACCGGCCAGACGGCAGAACAAGCCATTGCCGCGATCAATACCGATGTCTCCAGCGATCGTGACGGCACTCACAAACTCAAACCGATCTTTGACGAACAAGAGATCGGCGTGGATTTCGAGATTGTCGGCAAGTTTGTGCAGAACGTATCTCAGTACATTGAGAGTCGTGCGCGGGAAATAGACCGCTTGAAGGAGCAGGCTGAGAAGGAAAGGCTGCTGATGATTGCGGTCGGAGCGTCTGAGGCCGATCAGCGCAAGCACCTTCAGAATTATCAGGCGCTAAAGGAGGAGATCAAGAACATCGATGAAAACTGGGGCGCGGGTGGCACCTACCGGCAAATTGCAACCGCCTTGGTCGCGGGTATCAGCGGCAATGTCGCCGGCAGCGGCGCCCAGTTTGCGCAGAACATGGTGGTCAACTTCGTTCAGCAGCAAGGCTCGGCGTACATCGGCGAACTGGTGAAAAAGGGCCTGAAAGAAGGAAGTCCTGAACACGCGGCACTCCATGCGATTCTCGGCTGTGCCGGCGCGGCGGCCAGTAATCAGAGCTGCTCGGCCGGTGCTTTGGGAGGTTCTGCCGCTAGCTTGCTGGCGGGACTGTTCGCAGACTCCGACCCGAATGAAACCGCCATAGAGCGAGAGGCCAAACGCAACATTATCACCAGCCTGGTGACCGGCATTGCGGCAATGAGCAACCCGAATGGGGCGGCAACTGCTAACAACGCGGCTACGGCGAACGTCGATAACAATTGGTTGGCGACGCAACAAATTGTACAGATGCAAAAGGAGTTGGAAGAAGCCAAGAGCAAGGGATTGATAGCCCAAGCATTGGTCTATGCCAAATGGATCGGTGTCTCTGCTAAGCAAGATATTCTCACCGTTGGTGGGCTTAGGCAGGGCCTCTCTGAGGGGGGCATGCAAGACATTGAAGGCATGGCGCAATTCCTGGCTCATCCCATCGATGGTTTGAGTGGTCTCGCGTCAGCAGTCAGTGATCCGGCCGTGCGCGCCAAGTTAGGCGATGCGGCGACGGATAGCTTATTGGCCAGTATTGACCGGATGAAGCTCGCGTTTGAAACCGGTGGGGATGATCAGGCGGTCCAATTGGGACGCGATTTGGGCCTGTTGATTTACACCGTGGGGAGTGTGGTAACCGGTGTCGGTGGGGCAGCTAAAGCAGGGCTGACCCTGGCAAAAATAGGGATTGAGGTATCGAGCAAAACCTTGAGTAAGATGCTTGTCAAGGAGGGTGCTGATCTTGGCGAGCGCGTTGCGACGATTGAAATCAATACCACGAAAAACCTGGATACTATCAATGGGACTTTTTTACCCAACCGCTCGATTATTAATGTGCGAGCGATCAGTGCCGATCAGGCAAATGCCCCGTTTGTCGCACGAGGCTGGAACCCACCATATGATGTGGGTTCACAGGTCAGAACCTTTACAACGAATACTGATATTCAGTTTGTACGGGTTTCTACTATGGACAACCCCCAAGGAGCATTCCTTGTTCGAGCTGATGAGATTTCAGGAATGACCCCTTTGGAAATTCAGCAGCATTTGGCTTTGCCAAAAATCCCGACTCAGATTGCAGATGTTAATGTTCCTATGGGAACCAATATGCAGGTTGGGCGTGTCGCTGCTCAGCCAGAGTTTGGCGTGAACAATAAAGGCGGAGTTCAGTATCAGCTGCTAGATCAGATTCCAAGTACTAATTTTGGTGTTCCGAGGCCGTTATAATGAGCCAATATATCGATAAAAGCGTGGCTTCCCAAATCATTGAGCTCTCAACTGAGCTAAGCGTCATTCTGTTTGATCGGCTTGGTCAAGATGGTGTTTTCGGGAGTGTTGAGTGTGCAAGAAATATTTTTCTGATTGATCGTGAAGGGAATGTTGTTTGGCAGGTAACTTCAGATTTTGATTCTAATGGTGGGCCGTTTACTAATATCATTTGTGTCGGTGGTCGGCTTCAAGGGTATAGGTGGGATGGCGGAATGTATGAAGTTGATTTGGCAACGGGAAGGGCGGAACCAAGTTTACTTTTGAAGTAATGGATGCAAGAGAGACCGGAAAAGCGAAAAGGGAAGTGGTAAAGCGGAAAAGGGGACGGATTTATTGTTTGGTATGGAGCAATGGCCAGGAGAATAAATCTGTCCCGTTACTATTGTTCTGATTAAGGCGGGTTAACCGGTTGAGGGTGGAACCCCTGGAGAAGTTCGGAAAGGGGACGGATTCTGAGAAATCACCGATTTTTCCTACGAGAAATCAAGAGGTTGGGGATTTAAGAGACCTGCATGGGTCGGCAGCTTGTATTGCACCACACAAAAACAAGATCCCGATCCCATGCAGACCATTCGATTCTTACGCACGCTCGCTCAAGCACTTTCCACTGTCGGTTCCCATCGTCTGAAAATGCTGATGTGTTGGACGGAAAAGGGGGTAAACGGGACGGATTTATTTGTTTGGATGACCGGAGACGCAAGCCGATTTAAATGAAATTTTTAAAGTCTCGGGTTACGCGAGTGGCGAGAGCATAGGAAGTACTTATCGTTGCGGCCCACTGAAAAGTTCATTCACTCCAGAAAGCAGTAAGGTGTATCTGGTGGAGTTTCAGTCCGTCAGTGAGCGCTGTGAACAGCATGTTTACGACATTACCCAAGCTCAACAGTGCATTCCGGTGATGAGCCTGCCTGAAACGTAATAGATAAGGGACGGATGTTAATCCGTCATTGCGAGCAGGCTCGATCCCACAGTGGATTATGGGTTACTGGTCTTTTACGGCAATGCACATATCCATTTCCATCACGCCAGTGCTCTCATCGTAAGAAGCCTCCACCGGGTACCGCTCGAAACCCGGACGCTGGTCGTAGGCCAATCCGCTTTCCGGCATCCATTGCCCGCACAACTCACCCCATGCCGCCGGAATTTCACTGGCCGGGCCTTTGAAGTGGGCGACGGCATAGCGGCCGCCGGGCAGATTGGTGACGGCGAACGGGTATTTCGGTTCGAAGTCGGCGGGTACTTCGACGCAGGCGTCGTAGCGGCAGTATTGCGCAAGTGTGGTGCTTGGGTCGTCGTGGCCCATGCCGTAGCGCACGCGGTTGAGCAGGTTGTTTTCGATCATCCACGGGGCGACGGTTTCGCGCCAGAAGGTGCCGATTTCCGGGCCGTAGGGGCCGGTGTAGCGCAGGTAGGCGACGCGTGCTGGGGGGAGGGTTTTCAAGGTGACGTTCATTGTCTGGGGCCTTGGAGTCTGGTTCGTTTGAGGGGGCGGTGGCTGGGCGGGCCTCATCGCGAGCAAGCTCGCTCCCACAGGGGATGGGTGGTGCACGCAAATCCAATGTGGGAGCTGGCTTGCCTGCGATGGCCGCGACTCTGTCTAAGAGGCTAGCCGCCATGGCAGCAGCTGGCTGCGGCTTTGTCTTCGTATTTGTCGTGATGCCGCACCCATTCCATGATCTCTTCTTCATTGCGGCCTTTGGGCGTGAGGTCAAGGTAGTTGTAGGCCCCGACCAACATGTCCAGTCCTCGCGCATAGGTGGAATAGGTGTGGAAAATGTCGCCGGCTTCATTGCGATAAAACACGCTCAAGCCGGGGAGTTCTTCTTCGGCACCGTCGGTTTTTTCGTAGTTGTAGGTGGCTTTGCCAGCCGCCACCTCTTCGGCTCGGGCGGTGACGCCAAAGTCGTAGTTGAAATCGCAACCCTCTGACGACACCCAGTCGAATTTCCAGCCCATGCGCCGCTTGAAGGCCTGGAATTGGGCGAACGGCGCGTGGGAAACCGCTACAACGGCGATGTCATGGTGCGCCAAGTGTTGGTTGGCGCCGTCGATGTGGTCAGACAGGAACGAGCAGCCGGGACAACCTTCGTCCCAGCCTTCGGCAAACATGAAGTGGTAGATGACTAATTGACTGCGGCCGCCAAACAGGTCGGCCAGTTTCAGTTCGCCGTGGGGGTCCTGAAAGTGGTAGTCCTTGTCGATTTTCACCCAGGGCAGGGCGCGGCGTTCGGCGCTGAGTTTGTCGCGTTCCTTGGTGAAGGCTTTTTCGTGGGTCAGGTGTTGTTTGCGCGCGGCGAGCCATTCTTCGCGGGACACGACGGGATGATTCTGAATGTTCATTGGCTTTTCTCCTGCGGGGGGCGGGGAGGTGACTTACACAGCCTAGTCGTTTGACCTGCGCCCGATTCGACATACCGCCGGTCGGTGCTGTTCAAGACCTCGGCTGAACGGCTGCGCGCGGCACCGGTCACAACTTAAGAAGGCCCTTTGAATCACGCGGTCCGGAGGTTGAATCAGGATGACGACTTATAACTGGGATTTGATTGAACGCTTGCTGCACGAAGTGCAGAACGGCGCCAGCAGTTTCACGCCGCGGCCCTATGCCGAGCAGTACGTGGCACAAAAAACGGCGGAGGGCGAACAGACGGAAAACCTGGATCACCTCAAAGCGGTGGCGGGCGGGTACGAAAAGTTACTTCTGCTACGAGGCTACATCGAGCCTCGGCCTGAGGAGCAGGGCGGCACCGGTTCGAATTACATCTTGACCCCGCGCGGCTCCAGCTTATTAAGCCTGATCGACAGCAGTATTCCGGGCAATGATCATCCTCGGCAGGTGCTGGATGAGCAGGACGATGCGCTGGATGAAGTGACGTTTGATCACGTCGCGTCTAAAGCGCAGATTGCCTGAAGACAGCGCATAACCCTGTGGGAGCGAGCTTGCTCGCGATTGCGGTGTGTCAGTTAACTATGATGTGACTGATGTACCGCAATCGCGAGCAAGCTCGCTCCCACAGGGGGGTTAAGTTTGTTTGGCGGCCTTCAGGCACTTGAGGTCGTTGAAGTCTTTCCTCACACCTTCAATCTTTTTCAATAACCGCTGACGCTGGGGCGGTGTGCTCTCGGCCATCAGATCCACGATCAATCCCCGCGCCTGGGCTTCGGTATTGGCGTAGGCCTGACGATAGGCCGGCGTCCACAAACTCTCGCGATTGACCAGAAGCGTCTCGATTCGCTGTGGGAAATCCGCACTATGGCGCTGGGCAACGGCTGCGCTGAACTGCTTCTGCCAATGTGCGCGGTTGGCGATCCATTGCGTGTTCTGATCACCCAGGGCTTTCGACCAGGTGAGCACCCGTTGTTGCTGGGTGGGGCTCAGCGGGCCAAGCCAGTTATCCAGACGTTTCTCCATGCGTTCGGCACGCTGCTTGATTTGCTGATCGAGGGACGGTTTGAGGTATTCCTCCTGCCGTTTGCGCTGATCCTTGGCAAAGGCATCGTTCATTTCCGCGACTTGTTTGTCATCCAGCCCCTGCAACAACTCGATGGCCGACGGGGTGATTTCCCGGGCGGTCTGGGCGATGGCGGCTTTGGCTTCCTGCGTGCGGGCTTGCAGAGCTGCGTCGGTGACCTGGTTGGTTTCGACCATGGTCTGCAAGCGGTCCAGCCAATCCAGGTAGCCCGGCAGTTGCGTGGTGCAGTGCCAGCTCAGGTGTTCCTTGAGGCGCTCGTTGAACCAGCCTTTTTGCTCGCTGTTCATGTCCAGGTAGTCGTTGAGCGTCCACGGAATGATCACGTCGAGATTGCGGTAGGCCAGGCCCATTCGGCTGCACGCGCCGAGGGCGAGGACCAGGATGATCAACGTGGCGAAACGAACTGGCCAGTACGACATGGGCGGATCCTTGCGAATGCGTAGTTCTCATGTGAACGCTGGATGAGCCTGGCCGTTCAGCCGCTCAATAAAACGCGTGTTCGGCCTTGAGGGTGACCAGCCCGTCGCATTGGCTGTTGTGCCCGGAATAGGCCGAGCACTGGCTGCCGCTGAGGTTAGAGTCACTGTAGATCAGGTCCAGGTCGATGCCCATGAACGGCCGCGAAAGTTGCACTGACCAGTCGGTAAAACTGCCGACATACCCACCGTCGACCGTCACTGGTGTGTAGAGCTGGTGGGTGGTGTATTTCATGCTGATCCCAATGCCGAACGGTTGGTTGCCTCGGAGGTCGGCAAACAACGTTTGGTTCAGTTTGTCGGGGTCGTTGCTGAAGGCCGCCCCAAAGCGACTGCCGAGCAGGGTCAGGCCGCCGAAGAGTTCCTGGCTGTCGAGGGTGTCCACTTTCGGATAGCTGTAGTGGATCATGCCGACTTCGTAGCCGAGGGTTTGATCGAAGGGTTGTTTAAACCCGACGTAGGAATCGACTTCAAGGTTCTTGCCCGGGCTCAACCCCATGCTCGGTGCCCATTGGCCGACGTAAAAACCACTGTCGTGCGTCAGGTCGAGGCCACCATGGAATGAGCCGGAGCTGGACGGTTTGACCAAACCTTGGGCCATGCTGCGGCTGGGCGTGGTGCCGAGCTTGAGGTCGAAATCGCCCAGTTCACGCTGAAAGATTTGTGCATTGGCGAGCGAACTCGACAACAGGAGACTGAGTAATAAATAAGAGGGTTTGAGCATGCGTCACTCCATTGACAGCGAGGAGCAGGAATCGAAAACCTACCGAAACGCTTGTTCTAGACGTGTGCAAGGATACCGGCGAATGCTCGGCATGGTGGGCCGTTCGTCGATTTTTGGAAGGATGGGAGTATCGGGGTGTTGCGGGAGGGTTCCAGTCCAAGCGCTTCGAAGCTCAAAGCGCCTATGGACCAGTTGCTGCGGGGGTGTTACTTCTTGCCCAAAGTGATCTGCTTGGACGGGCCGAACGTCTGGCCGCTGACGCCTTTGGCAATTTGCTGAATTTCACCGCCGGACTTGAGGAACGCAGCGATCTGGCTGTTGATCGATTCGCTGGTTTCAACGGCTGGAGCTGGCTTTGCTTTGCTGTTGGATGCTTTTACACGCATGGCGGCCATTAACCTGTAGAAAATTAACTTGGCCAGGCATCGTACAGGAAATACTTGACAATTGCTTGGCTAATATCCCCTCGAAATACACGTCGCAGGGCCTGGGTTTATCACAAACGGTCATCTGCAATAGGTCTATAACTCGCTGTTTTAACTAAGAACTTCTGATCAAAAGAGGCCGCTCCTGGAGGGGAAAGGAGAGGGCAAAATTACCCTGTCGGGCTGACGAGCGGCACGCCCATCGGGGCAACCCCCCAGGAAAATCAAAGCTCGCAGAGTATTTTTCGCCACCGGGCCGGCCACCGAACGTCGCCCGCAAAACCGGGTAGAATGCCGCCCACGTAATGAGGGTATTTGAAATGGCTTTAGTCGGGCGTTACAACAGTTTGCAAGTGGTTAAACACACTAACTTCGGTTTATATCTGGACGGTGGGGCGGATGGCGAAATCCTTTTGCCTAATCGTTATATTCCCAAAGATATTCCAAGCGAAGATGAAGACTGGCTCAACGTTTTTATTTATCTGGACAGCGATGACAAACTCATCGCAACTACCGAAAAGCCGAAAGTTCAGGTCGGTGAATTCGCCAGTTTGAAAGTCGTTGAAGTCAACAGCATCGGCGTTTTCCTGGATTGGGGTTTGCCGAAGGATCTGCTGCTGCCGTACTCCGAAGAAAAACGTCAGATGACCGCCGGTGAGTATGTGGTGGTGCATGTCTACCTCGACAAGCACACCCGTCGCATCACCGCGACCGCGCGTCTGGATCGCTACCTGGACAAGACCCCGGCCAACTACACCCCGGGCCAGGAAGTTGATTTGCTGGTGGCCGAAGCAACCGACATGGGCTTCAAGGCAATCATCAACAACAAGCACTGGGGCCTGATCCACAAGAACGAAATCTTCAAGTTCATGCGTGCCGGCAAAGAAGAGAAGGGCTTTATCAAAGAAGTCCGTGCCGACGGCAAGATCAGCCTGAGCCTGCAACCGGTGGGTGAAGAAGCTGCGACCAGTCTCAACTCGAAGATCCTGGCCAAGTTGCGTGAAAACAACGGCAGCCTGCCCGTCAGCGACAAGAGCGACCCGACGGTGATCAGCAGTATGTTTGGCGTCAGCAAAGGCAACTTCAAAAAGGCCATCGGTGCGTTGTACAAGAATGGCCAGATCGTGATTCACGCGGATCGCATTGAACTAAGCTGACCCCGCACCGCCCGTCCAGCCCGTAGCAGCTGTCGAGCCCCAGCGAGGCTGCGTCCGGCTGCGAAGCGGCCGTAATTTCAGACGATGCGGTGTTTCAGAAAGTCCGCGTGTACAGGATTTACGACTGCTACGCAGCCGGACGCAGCCTCGTGGGGCTCGACAGCTGCTACAGGGGGCCAGTGTCGGGCTTTGTTTTTTCCTGCCGAGTTTCTGCCATGGATTGTGTTGTCGAGGTGTCACGGTGAGCGCCAGCCGGCGTAGCGCCGACGGGTTTGCCCTGCAGGTGATGATCGGGTTGTGCCTGATCTGGGGCGTGCAGCAGGTGATGATCAAGTGGGCGGCACCCGACATCGCGCCAGTCATGCAGGCGGCGGGGCGGTCAGGCATTTCCGCATTGCTCGTAGGATTGCTGATCTGCTGGAAGGGCGGCTGGGATCAGGTCGGCACGACCTGGCGCGGTGGTTTGCTGGCCGGTGTGCTGTTTGGTCTGGAGTTCTTCTTCATCTCCGAAGGTTTGCAACTGACCACGGCGGCGCACATGTCGGTGTTCCTTTACACCGCACCGATTTTCACCGCACTGGGCGTTCACTGGTTGTTGCCCAGTGAACGTTTAAGGCCTGTGCAGTGGCTGGGGATATTCCTCGCCTTCGTCGGAATCGCCATCGCGTTTGCCGGTGGTGTGTCCTGGGACAACCTTGATCACCGCATGTTGATGGGCGATGCGCTGGGCGTACTGGCCGGCGCAGCGTGGGGCGCAACCACGGTGGTGGTGCGCGCTTCGCGGCTCTCGGAAGCGCCGGTGACACTCACCTTGTTCTATCAATTGATCGTCGGTTTTGTTGGCCTGATCCTGATCGCCATCCTGAGTGGCCAGGTCACTCACGTCAGCCTGACCCCCGTGGCGGTGGCCAGTGTGTTGTTCCAGGGATTGGTGGTGTCGTTCTTCAGCTACTTGACCTGGTTCTGGCTGTTGCGGCGTTATCTGGCGGCGAACCTGGCGGTGTTTTCGTTCATGACGCCGCTGTTCGGTGTCACGTTCGGTGTGGTGTTGCTGGGTGAAGAACTGAGCCTCAATTTCGTCATCGGCGCGGTGCTGGTGCTGCTCGGCATCACGTTTGTCAGCGCTGAGCAGTGGGTGCGCCGTCGGTTGCGCAAAGCCCTTGGGCAGCACTGACCGGACGCAGTAACAATCCCCGCGATGACCAAGCCGACACCGGCGAATACCAGTGCTGGCTGCAAACCCCCGCTGAAATGGCTGCTGAGCGCGGCCAGCAAAGGCCCGGCGAGTTGACCGACGGCGAAGCACGCGGTCAGCAGCCCGGCGTTGCGCTGGGTGGCATGGGGGGCCAGTTCGCGGGAGCGTTGCATCACCAGCTGCATGCAAGCCAGGAACGGCGTGCCGCACAGCAACACGCCCAGCGCCAACCCCGCACCGCTGCCCAACAGGCAAGCGAAGACCCCGGCAGCTTGCAGCCACAAGGTGATCATCAGCCAGTGGCGGGTGCCATTCATGGATTGTCGACGCCAGCTCACCAGCACCACGCCGACCGCCGACGCCAGGCCGAAGCATGGCCAAAACAGGTCAGCCTGCCATTGCCCATGAAACTGTGCGTTGGCCATTTGTGAGAGAAACGTGGCGGGGATGATGTAGCCCAGACCGTACAAGCCATAGATCAGGCCCAATCGAGCGATACCCTGATTGCCAGAAGGGGCCGGGTTTTGCACCGTGCTCACGGTGGGCGCAGGTTGTGGCAGGAACGGCAGAATCCCCAGCAGCATCACCAGCGCAACACCGGCATACACCAGCCATAACGTGGCGGAAGTCTGCTGCATCAAGTTCGACCCCAAGGCCAATAAACCGGTGAGGAAAATCCCCAGGCCCGGTCCGGCAATACCAGGGCGCCCAATCGTGGACGCCCGGCCGCTGCCGCCAATGGCTGGCTCAGCGCGGTGATCATGACCAACACCCAGGCGCTGGCCACGCCGGTGCCGAAGCGCAGCAGCAAATGCGACCAGAACCCGTTGGCCCAGAACGACGCCAGGGTCAGCAACACACAGAGCCACAACCCTCCCAGTAGACGCTGACGGACTTGCGTCGGTCTGCGCGAGAACATGGCATCCAGCGCGCCGAGGAAGTAGCCAAGGTAATTGGCAGCGGCGATCAGCCCGGCCGCGGTCAAGTCGATCTGACCTTCGCTGAGTAAGTGCGGCATTTGCGGGGTGAGGGCAAAGCGCCCGATGCCCATGGCCATCATCAGAGCGATAAAACTGGCGGACAAGCGAATCAGAGGGGACATAGCCTGAGTTCCAATCGGAGATCAATGACCGTCAGGCTAGGGCTGATTGACTTTCTTTAAAAATGAATAATAGTGAGCAACTTGTTCTGTATTGGAGAATGTCGTGGAATTCAGCCAACTGCGCATCTTCCAGGCTGTGGCACAGGAGGGTTCGATTACCCGTGCCGCCGAACGTATGAGCCGGGTGCCGTCCAACCTGTCGACACGACTTAAACAGCTTGAGGAGCAACTCGGCGTAGAACTGTTCGTCCGTGAGCGTCAGCGTTTGCAGTTGTCGCCTGCGGGAAAAGTCCTGCTGGACTACACCGCCAAGCTGTTCAACCTGCACGACGAAGCCCAGGCGGCAGTGCAAGGCGGGCAACCGGCGGGGGACTTCGTGCTTGGCACCATGTACAGCACGGCGGCGATTCATCTGCCGGGATTGTTGGCGCGTTACCACCGCCTTTACCCGGCGGTAAACCTGCAAGTGCAATCCGGGCCGAGCGGTGAATTGCTTGAAGGCCTGCTCACCGGCAGGCTTGATGCAGCGCTGGTGGATGGCCCGCTGGAGCTTGCTGGGCTGGACGGTGTGCCCTTGTGCGACGAACGGCTGGTGCTGATCACAGAGGCCGATCACCCGCCGGTGCACAGTGCGCTGGATGTGGAAGGGCGCTCGGTGTTCACCTTCCGCCAGGGCTGTGCCTACCGGATGCGCCTGGAGGCTTGGTTCGCGCATGACCGTGCCGCCATGGGCCGGGCGATGGAGATCGAATCCTATCCGGGCATGCTTGCCTGCGTAATTGCCGGCTCGGGCGTGGCGTTGATGTCCGAATCGATGCTCGCCAGCCTGCCGGGCCGTGAAAGCGTCGCGGTGCATCCGCTGGCCGAGCCGTTCGCCCGTGCGACGACGTGGCTGATGTGGCGCAAGGGGATGGTCGGGGCCAACTTGAACGCGTGGATCGAGCAGCAGCAGACGGTCTATCCGTTGGCGCCGGTTCTCGCGCAGGCGCTGGCTTGAACGATCGGTCAGGTATTCTGTTCAATTCAGTAACAGATCATTGCTACTTTTGATGAGCATTGCGTAGGACTTCGGACTATTATCAGTGCGAAGCGGCCTCAGAATTCCGGTCGCTCGGCACTACCCTGAAGGGGGCACCATGAAAGAGAAAATCCAAAACTGGCTGCATGACCTGGGTGTCGCACTCGGTTTGATCGAACCGCCTCTGCAACCTGTGCCCATCCGTACGGACGACGAACAGCGCCGACGCCAGCCACGCCGCCGGTAATGGCGATGCGGCCGGTGTAGCAGCTGACGAGCCTGCGAGGCTGCGTTCGGCTGCGCAGCAGTCGCAATCCCTGCACGCAGGATCTGAACCCACCGACGGCTTCGTCTGAATGTGGCTTGCGCCGAACGCAGCCTCGCGGTGCTCGGCAGCTGCTACAGGGTTCAGATGCGTTCCTGAGACCGGGCACACTCAATGCCGCCCGATCTCAATCAAAAACCGGCTCAAGTCATTCGCCGTCCTGGCGGTCTTGAGCATCTGGTCTTCCTCGGCGGTAAACGCCGTCAACCCCAGCTCATCTTCCAGATGGAAGATCAGATCTTCGATATCCGCTTTATCCAGACCCAATTGCGCCAGACTGGCGTTGTCGTCGAAGTCTTGCCGACCTTCCAGTAACCGGCTGATGAATTGGTGAACGGCGGCACGCACGGCGACTCTTTTCATGGAAATTCTTCAAGGGCGTTATTGTTGTTTTCCTGCGCATGAGTACAGCAGGCTTCAGCCGTGCAAGCGCTGCCACTCGTCAATCATCGTGCGCAAATGTTCCCCGGAAAAACTGCCGAAATGCCCGCCATGCACGGTACGGATCGGCAACGCGCGCAAGCGTTGCAGGCTGCGGGCATAGTCGTCGAGGTTGGAGTGGTAGGCGTCTTCGATCAGCGGCCCGTCGTAAATGATGTCGCCGCTGAACAGCGTCTCGGTCGCCGCTTCGTAGAGGCTGATGCCGCCCGGTGAATGCCCCGGTGTGTGCAGCACTTGCAGCACGCGATCCCCCAGGTCCAGCACATCGCCTTCTTCAATCATGCCCGTGGCCGGCGCGGCTTTGACCCGGTATTCGGCGTAGCACAACGGGCAATCGGGGTGGGCTTCGAACATGTCATCGCCGACAAAGGCTTTGCTCAGATCGTTGTCGCCGTCGGGCGCGGCGAGGATGTCCGCTTCAGCCGGATGCACCAGCCGTTCTGGGAATTCGTGATGCCCGGCGATGTGGTCGAAATGGCAATGACTGGCCACCGCCACCAACGGCCGCTCGGTGATCCACGGCAGTTGCTCGCGCAGGCTGACCAGTCCGGAGCCGCTGTCCAGCAGCAGATCCTTGTCACGCCCCTGAATGTGCCAGAGGTTGCAGCGGTAGAAAGGGCGGATGTAAGGCTCGTGAATCAGGCGGATGCCATCGCTGAGCTGTTTCACCTCGAACCACTGATCGCGGCTGACGATCTTCATAAGCAGTTTTCTCCAGACGAAAAAAAACGGGTGTGGCAACCGACGCCACACCCGTCGAAGAAAGCATCAAGTCGTTATGTTCAGCTTAGGCGGCGTTCGCCACCAAGGCTGGGCGGCGGGACATCAAGCTCACCAGCACGAAACTCACCAGGCCTACACCGAGGCTGTAGTAGATCGGGGTGTTGGCGTCCAGGCCGTCTTTGAACATGAACACCAGCGCGGTGGCGAAGCCCATGCCCATGCTGGCGATAGCGCCGGCGGTGGTCGCGCGCTTCCAGAAAATCGCACCCATCAGCGGGATCAGCATGCCGCCCACCAGCAGGTTGTAGGCCAGGGTCAGGGCGCTGATCACGTCGTTGACCACCAGTGCGATGCCAAGCACCACGATACCGGTCAACAGGGTGAACAGGCGGTTGATGCCCAGAGTCGACTGTTTACCGCCGCGCAGTTTCGGCAGCAGGTCTTCGGTCAGGGTAGTGGCGGCGGCGAGCAGGCCGGCGCTGGCGGTGGACATCATGGCCGCCAGGGCAGCCGCAATCACCAGGCCACGGATACCGTCCGGCAGGGACAGTTTGACGATGGCGGCGAAGGCGTTGTTGACGTTGTCCAGGTCCGGGATCAGTACATGTGCAGCCATGCCGATCAGCGCGCAGGCCAGGCCGTAGAGGATGCAGTAGATACCGGCAGCGGTACCGGCAACCTGAGCCACTTTAGCGGTCTTGACGGTGAACACCCGTTGCCAGATGTCCTGACCGATCAGGATCCCGAAGAAGTAGATCATGAAGTAGGTGATGATGGTGTCCCAGCCGATGGTCGTGAAGCTGAAGTTCGACGCCGGCAGCTTCAACACCAACTCATCCCAACCACCGACGCGGTACAGGCAGATTGGCAACAGGATGAACATCAGGCCCACGGTCTTGATGACGAACTGGACGATGTCGGTCAGGGTCAGGGACCACATGCCGCCGATCGCCGAATAAATCACCACCACGCCACCGCCGACCAATACCGATAGCCAGAACGGCAGGTCGAACAGCACTTGCAGCACGGTGCCGATTGCCAGGATCGAGACCACGCCGATCATCAGCGCATACGCCAGCATGATCACCGCGCTCGCGGAGCGGGCCATCGGGTTGTAGCGTTTTTCCAGCACCTGGGTAACGGTGTAGATCTTCAGTTTCAGCAGCGGTTTGGCGAGGAACAGGTTCAGCGCCACGATCCCGCAACCGAGGGCTGCGCACAGCCAGAAACCGGAAATGCCATGCACATAACCCAAACGTACGGTGCCGACAGTGGAGGCGCCGCCCAGAACGGTGGCAGCCATGGTGCCCATGTACAGGCTCGGGCCGAGGTTACGACCGGCGACCAAAAAGTCTTCGTTGGTCTTGGCCTTGCGCATGCCGTAATAGCCGAGTATCAGCATCGCGGCGGCGTAGATGAGTACGACGAATAAATCCAAAGCCATTGTTGCGTGTCTCCAATTGTCTTTTTTATGGTGAAGCAGAAATCAATCCCTGTGGGAACATCAATCCCTTGTGGGAGCGTGGCTTGCCCGCGATGGGAGCGCCGCGGTCCGTCAGGCAGACCGCGTCATCGTTCATCGCGGGCAAGCCTCGCTCCCACAGGTACTGCATTGATCACAGGTAATGCGTTGAATCAGGCAGCTTGTCGCATCGCTGGTTTAGCGAGCGAATGCGTGCCCTTGCTGCGGGAGTCGTTCGGGCCGAACACCGCTGCCGTTTCCGGGAACAGGCTCAGCAGTGCCAGGTACACCAGCGAGGCCAGGCCCAGGGTGACCGGCAGGCTGATGTCGATACCGCCGGCCATTTCGCCCAGTGGTCCGACAAACTGACCCGGCAGGTTCACGAAGCACAGGCCGACGGCCGCGCTCGGGATCCAGGCACCCAGGCCACGCCAGTTCCAGCCGTGGGTGAACCAGTAACGGCCACCTTTCTCGCCACGGGTGAACACTTGCAGGTCATCCGGGCAATAGAAGCCGCGACGGACCAACAGGCCGATGATCATGATCACCATCCACGGGGTGGTGCAGGTGATGATCATCACGGCGAAGGTCGACACGCTCTGCACCAGGTTCGCGGCGAAGCGACCGATAAAGATGAAGGCAATCGACAACACACCGATCAGCAGCGTCGCTTTAACCCGCGACAGCACGCGAGGGAACACGCTGGACATATCCAGCCCGGTGCCATACAGCGACGTGGTGCCGGTGGACATGCCGCCGATCACTGCAATCAGGCACACCGGCAGGAAGAACCAGCTCGGCGATACCGCCAGCAGGCCGCCGACGTAGTTGTTGGCCGCGATGTAGTCCGGCGCCTTGATTGCCACGATGGTCGCGGTGGCCAGGCCGAACAGGAACGGAATGAAGGTTGCGATCTGCGAGATCACCACCGCTGCCATGATCCGGCGCTTGGAGGTTTCACGCGGAATGTAGCGCGACCAGTCGCCGAGGAACGCGCCGAAGGAAATCGGGTTGCTCATGGCCACCAGCGCAGCGCCGATGAACGCCGCCCAGAAACCGGGTTGACCCATGCCGACGGTGCCGGCGTAGTTCACATCAAAAGGACCGGCGAAGGCGAAGACGCCCAGCAGGAACAGCAGGCTGGCGCTCCACACGGCGATCTTGTTGACCCACAGCAGGAAGCGGAAGCCATAGATGCAAACGGTCAGCACCAGAATCGCGAACAGACCGTAGGCCAGGCCCAGGGTCAGGTCGGTTTCCGGCAGGCCGATCAGGCGTTTGGCACCACCGATCAACGCATCACCGGAACTCCACACCGACAGCGAGAAGAAGGCGATGGCGGTCAGCAACGACAGGAACGAACCGACGATCCGTCCGTGCACGCCAAAGTGCGCACCGGAAGACACGGCGTTGTTGGTGCCATTGATCGGGCCGAACAGGCCCATAGGCGCGAGGATCAGCGAACCCAGCAATACGCCCAGCACAATCGCCCAGACGCCCGCCTGAAACGACAGGCCGAACAATACCGGGAAACTGCCGAGCACGGCGGTGGCAAAGGTGTTGGAACCGCCGAAGATCATCCGGAACAAGTCCGTCGGGCCTGCGGTGCGTTCGTTGTCCGGGATCTGTTCGACCCCGTGGGTTTCAATTTGCGTAAGGCTTTGGTCGTTGTTGTTGTTATTCATGATCTGCTCCGATCATAAAGGCGCGCTCATCGTGTGTGAGCGTCGCCTGTTTGGCTAAGGGGTTGGCAGCCCTTCCGGCATTGCGGATAAATGTTCGTGGCAGGCCAGCCATAGGCCTTGTTGTTCTTGGCCAGACGTTTGTTTTTTGAAAACAATCGTCTCGCGCTCCTGGCTAAAGTGCTGCTCCCCTTGCATGCGCAGCTCGGTGGCGACGTCATGAATGAAAATCGCCACATCACCCTGCAGGCTGACGAAGGCGTTGCTCGAGGTGCACGAAAGCACCTCAAAGCCATCCTCCGAGCGCCAGGTGTCCCACAACGCCTGATAGGCATCGCGTGACAGCAGAGGCAGCTCGAGGGTGTAGAACACGAAGCTGGCATCGGTGCTGAACGCACCGAAGTAGGCTTCGCGATCGTTACGGGCAAACGCCGACACCAGATCGGCGGCGGCTTTCAGAACCTGATCACGTTCGTTCACGACCATTCCTCAGCGGTGGACCACGCCTGGCAGTACGCAGAGCATTTCGTACAGCAGGTTGGCGGCCAGCAGCGAGGTGTTGCCGGTGGTGTCATAAGCGGGCGAGACTTCTACCAGATCGCAACCGACCAGGTCGAGGCCTTGGCAGCCGCGAACGATTTCAATTGCCTGAATGGTCGTCAGACCGCCGATTTCCGGGGTGCCGGTACCCGGTGCCCAGGCAGGGTCTATGCCATCGATGTCGAAACTCAGGTACACCGGGCCGCCACCGACTTTCTCGCGAACTTCGGCCATCAATGGGGCCAGGGATTTGTGCCAGCACTCTTCGGCCTGAACCACACGGAAGCCCTGGTTACGGCTCCAGTTGAAGTCGTCAGCGGTGTAACCCTGAGCGCGCAGGCCAATTTGTACGACACGATCGCAATCGAGCAGGCCTTCTTCGACAGCGCGACGGAAGGTGGTGCCGTGAGCAATTTTCTCGCCGAACATGTGATCGTTCACATCGGCGTGAGCATCAATGTGCACCAGGCCGATCTTGCCGTGCTTTTTATGAATGGCACGCAGGATCGGCAGGGTGATGGTGTGGTCGCCGCCCAGGGTCAGCGGGATCACATCGTGTTCGAGGATCTTGTGGTAGGACTCTTCGATGATCCGTACTGCGTCCAGCAGGTTGAACGTGTTGATCGCAATGTCGCCGATGTCGGCCACCGACAGCGAATCGAACGGCGCAGCGCCGGTCGCCATGTTGTACGGACGGATCATTACCGATTCCGCGCGGATTTCGCGAGGTCCGAAACGGGTGCCGGGGCGCAGCGAGGTGCCGATGTCCAGTGGCACGCCAACGAAGGCAGCGTCCAGACCGGCAGCAGTATCCAAATGGGGAAGGCGCATCATGGTGGCGATGCCGCCAAAGCGCGGCATTTCATTGCCGCCCAGTGGTTGGTGAAGAATCTTGTCCACGGGTAGGGCCTCATCGTCGTTGTTTTATTTATGTCGGATGCGCAGGTCAGGACAGACACAGGCTCCGTTGTGGGGCGATTCTGCGAAATGTAGTGGCCGGGAAGAATCGCTACGGGCAAATACTTAGTTCAGATTTTTCTAAACTAATGGCGGCGGTGGCGATAGACTCGCAGTGTTCCTGTAGCCGCTGACGAGCACCGCGAGGCTGCGTTCGGCGGCGTAGCCGTCGTAAAACCTGAATGCGAGGTTTTCCAGAGACACCGCATTATCTGATCTCACGACGGCTTCGCCGCCGAACGCAGCCTCGCGGTGCTCGTCAGCTGCTACGGGTTCTATGCCTGACTGTGTTTTTGCTGGAGAGCCCCCATGGCCAACGCTTTACCCGACCTGAAACTATTGCGCATTTTCGTCAGCGTGGTTCGCCATCAGGGGTTTGCCAACGCCCAGCAAGAGCTCAACCTCTCGACCTCGGCCATCAGCACCTACATGAGCCAGCTCGAAGCGGCCCTCGGCCTGGTGCTCTGTCATCGCGGTCGCGGTGGTTTCAGCCTGACCAGCAAGGGCGAGTTGTTCCATCAGGAAACCCTGCGCCTGCTCGGTGAACTCGAAGGTTTCGAGCAATACGCCGCAGCGTTGAAAGGTGAGCTGCGCGGCACATTGAACCTGGGCGTCATCGACTCCACCGTCAGCGACAAGGCCTTGCCCTTCGCCGAAGCCATCGGCGCCTACAGCCAGGAACACCCGGCCGTGCATTTACACCTGTCGGTGATGAGCCCTTACGAATTGCAACTCGGCGTGCAGGACAACCGCCTGGACCTGGCCATCGGTGCGTTCTCCACGCGCATGAGCGGCCTGGTCTACATGCCGCTCTATCGCGAGCAACACTGGTTGTATTGCAGTAGCCGTCATCCGCTATTTACCGAGCGGCGCATCCCGGAGCAAGTGATTACCCAGCAGCGCATGGTCGGCCGGGGTTACTGGAGCCAGGCCGAACTGGCGCGTCACGGTTTCAAACACAGTGCGGCCACGGTGGAGAGTATGGAGGCGCAGTTGATTCTGGTGCTGTCCGGTGCCTACATCGGTTACCTGCCGGAGCACTACGCCCAGGCCTGGGCGGACAAGGGTGATCTGCGCGTATTACTGCCGGCAACGTTCGGTTATCAGGCGCCGTTTTCGATGATCGTGCGCCGTGGCCGCAGTCGCGAACCGTTGATCCAGACCTTTCGCGATCTGCTCAAAGCACAACTGAATCAGGCTTGATCGATGTCCAGAATCCAGTGTCCCCGTTGCCTGCGCCCACAAACCCATTGCTTGTGTCCGCTGATCCCGAGCCTCGACAGCCGAACCCGGGTATTGCTGTTGCAACATCCAAGCGAAGTGAATCATGCGCTGAACACTGCGCGGCTGGCGGCGTTGGGGCTGAAGAATGCCGAGCTGATGGTGGGCGAGGTCTTCGAGGATTTGCCGACATTGCTGAATCAGCCGGGATATCAGGCGCGCTTGTTGTTTCCCGGCGAGGGCGCTCAGCCGATGCAAACCTATACGGCGACTGACGAGCCGCTATTGCTGGTGGTTCCGGACGGCACCTGGCGTAAGGCGCGCAAGCTGCTGCACCTCAATCCGCTGCTGGCGGCGTTGCCGAGGGTGACGCTGGCGGACGGCGCAGTGTCGCGCTATCGGCTGCGCAAGGCACCGGGGCCGGGCGCGTTGTCGACGGTGGAAGCGATTGTGCGGGCGTTGCAAACCCTGGAAGCGCCGAGCTCGTTCGAGCCGTTGTTGAAACCGTTTGAAGCGTTGATCGAGGGGCAGATTGCGGCGATGGGGGAGGAGACCTACCAGCGTAATCATGCCGACAGGTGATCGGTGTATGTGCGGGCCTCTTCGCGGGCAAGCCCGCTCCCACAGTGTCCGTTGTGTACACAAACTCTGCGAACGCCACTGAACCTGTGGGAGCGGGCTTGCCCGCGAAGAGGCCGGTTCAGAATGACTACCTTTCCCGCATCGCCTCCGTCCGGGCTTTAAGCACCGGTTTCAGCAGGTAATCCAAAACACTTTTCTCACCCGTAATAATGTCCACCGTGGCGACCATGCCGGGAATGATCAGCAGCGGTTTCACATCCCCGCCCAGGTGGTTTTTGTCAGTGCGCACCTGAATCAGATAGAAGCTGTTGCCCTTGTCATCCGTGATGGTATCGGCCCCGATCAGTTCCAGCTTCGCACTCAACCCACCATAAATCGTGTAGTCGTACGCACTGAACTTCACCATCGCTTTCTGGCCCGGATGCAGGAACGCCACGTCCTGCGGTCGCACCTTGGCCTCGATCAGCAAGTTGTCTTCCAGCGGCACGATTTCCACCATGTCGCTGCCGGGCTGGACCACGCCGCCGATGGTATTGACCTTCAGCACTTTGATAATGCCGTGAACCGGCGACACCACGGTCGTGCGCGTCACACGGTCATCAATGGCGATACTCGATGCCGTGATTTTCGACAGGTCGGTGCGTTTCTCATTCAGTTCTTTAGCTGCTTCCGAACGGAAGGATTGCTCCGACTCGTCGATCTTGCTCTTGATCTCATTGATCGCCGCTTCGGCTCGAGGGATCGCCAGCGTCGTTGCATTCAATGAGCCGCGAATCTCCACCGCGCTGCGTTTGAGGCGCAGGATTTCCACCGGTGAAACCGCGCCGGTGCCCACCAGTGGCGTGGACATGTTCATCTCTTGTTGCAGCAACGCCAGACTGGAGCTGAATTGCCCCTGTTTGGAACGGAACTCCGCCAGTTCCTGGGTTTTTTGCCGAAGTTGTTCACTCAGGGTGCGCTGTTCGCTGGCGAGCCGACGTTGCCGCTGGTCGTACAGTGAGCGCTCGTCTTCAGCGACTTGCGGCGCCTTGGCGATCACTTCTTCTGACAGCTTGAAGGGCCTGCCCTCGGCTTCCGCCGACAGACGTTCAACCTGCGCGGTCAGCGCATAGCGATCCGCTTCGCTCTCGCCTTTGTTCGACAGAAACCGTGTGTCATCCAGGCGCAGCAAGGTGTCGCCCTTGTTCACCATTTGCCCTTCGCGAACAAAGATCTCGGTGACGATGCCGCCCTCCAGGTTCTGGATCACCTGGACTTTGCTTGATGGAATCGCCTTGCCTTCGCCCATGGTGACTTCTTGCAGCACCGCGAACTTGGCCCAGACCAGTGCGCTGATAATCAGCCCGGCGGCCAGCCACACGGTGACCCGTGACCAGCGGGGGGAATCCTGCAACGAGGCGCCGGCGGTTTCCGGCATGAATTCGCTTTCGGCGGTTTTGCCGAAGCTGCCGAAGTAGCCTCGCGGCTTCGAATCAGGGAGCGAGGTGTCGGATGAGGAACGGGCCATGGGGAGCTCCTAGACAGCCGCAGAGCCGACACGGCCCTTGCGCAGTGCATCGATGACTGCTTCCTTCGGACCATCGGCGACGATCCGCCCGTTATCCAGCACCACCAGCCGGTCCACCAGGCTGAGCATCGAGGTGCGGTGAGTGACCAGCAGCAACGTTTTACCCTGGACCCAGCCGTGGAGTTTTTGCCGCAGAATGTCTTCGCTGCTGTTGTCCATGGCGCTGGTCGGTTCGTCGAGCAACATGATCGGCGGATCGAGCAACAAGGCCCGGGCCAGCAACACTGCCTGGCGTTGACCGCCGGACAGCAACTGCCCGCGTTCACCCACCGGCCGGTCGAAGCCTTGAGGATGCTGGCGAGCCAGTTCGGTGACGCCTGTCAGTTCGGCGACTTCGAGCATCCGTGAATCGCTGATGTAGCGGGCGCCCAGGGTCAGGTTGTCGCGCAGGCTGCCCGCCAGCAGCGGCAGGTCGTGGGCGACGTAACCAATTTGCTGGCGCAGGTCGGCGACATCCAGTTGCCGCAAGTCGAGACCGTCGAGCAACAACTGGCCTTCTTCCGGCTCATAGAAACCCATCACCAGCCGGGCCAGGGTGCTTTTGCCCGAACCGCTACGGCCGATGATGCCGATGCGTTCACCCGGTTTCATGCTAAAGCTGACGTTGGCCAGTGCCGGAGCGTTCTGGCCGTTGTAGTGGAAGGTCACGCCGCTGACCTCAAGGGCACCTTGCAGTTGCGTGCGTTCCAGCGGCCGCTGTTTGGCGTCACGCTCCTGCGGCAGACCCATCAGCGCGTCAGTGCTTTTCATGGTCAGTTGCGCTTGCTGGTAACGGGTGATCAAACCGGCAATCTGCCCAAGCGGCGCGAGCACACGGCTACCGAGCATGTAGGTCGCCACCAGCGCACCGACGCTGAGGTTGCCGGCGATGATGCTGTAGACCCCGGCGACGATGGTCGCCATGCCGGAGAACTGCTGGATGAACAAGGTGCCGTTGGTGGCCAGCGCCGAAAGGTTGCGCGCATGGCTGTCGAGGCGGGTGAGGGCGCCGTGGGTGCTTTCCCATTTGTGCTGGCGCTCGCTTTCGGCGCTACAGGCTTTCAGGGTTTCCAGGCCGCCGAGGGTTTCGATCAGCAAGGCCTGGCGTTCGGCGCCCAGGCTCAGGCTTTTTTGCACGGTATCGCGCAGGCGCACCTGGATCACCATCGCGAAGAGGATCGTGATCGGAAACGCCAGCAACGGAATCACCACCAGCCAGCCGCCGAGCAAGCCGATCACCACCAGCATCAATACAGCGAAGGGCAGGTCGATCAGGCTGGTCAGGGTGACTGCCGTGAGAAACTCGCGCAGGCCCTGGAAGTCATGAATGCTCTGGGCGAAGCCACCGATGGTCGCCGGGCGTGCCTTCATCGACATGCCAGTGATGCGTTCGAACAAGGTCGCCGAAAGGATTACGTCGGTTTTCTTCCCGGCGGTGTCCAGCAAATGCGCACGCACGACGCGCAGCACCAGTTCGAAACCGGTGCCGATCAGCAAACCGATCGACAGCACCCACAAGGTCGAAGTGGCTTGGTTCGGCACCACCCGATCGTAGGTCTGCATCACGAACAGCGGCACCATCAACCCGAGCAGGTTGATCAAAAAACTCGCCAGAATCGCATCGCTGTACAGCCATTTCGACAGTTTCAACGTGTCGCGAAACCAGGCATGCACTCGCGGCACCAAGGGCGAGCGCAAGTCTTCGAGTTCATGGCGTGGCCGGGCAAACAAGGCCTGGCCACTGTAATTTTCGGCCAGTTCTTCACGACTGACCCATTGTTCGCCGCCGTCGGCTTCGCTGGGCAGGATCAACACCTGACCGTCATCGCCGAAGCGGCGCAGGATGGCCGTGCGGCCATTATTGAGGATCAACATCACGGGCAGGTTGAGGGCAGAAATGTCCCCCAGCTCGCGGCGCAACAAACGCGCCTGCAGACTGGCCCGGCCGCTGCGCGGGGCAGCAGGTCCAGGCTCAAGCGTTGTTTGTCCAGCGGTAGCCCCGCACTCAGACTGGCGCGACTGACGGTCGCGCCGTGGAGTTTGCAGAGGATCAACAGACCGTCCAGAAGCGGGTCATCGAAGCTCAGGCGCGGATCGACACCGGTGTTGCCGGATTCCATGCTGGTCACATTGATCGCTCCAGTGAGCTACTTCAATTCAGGCAAACGGGCTTCGTTCTTCACTTCGGTGGAGGCGATCGCATCGGCGGGCAATACCACCCGTTGCTTGCTCAGTAGCTGGCCCATGTTAGCCAGTACGCGGTACATCGAGAACTCCTCGGTATAGCGCACTTCGGTGTAGCGGCGGTTGGCGTTGTAGAGCTCGTTTTCACTGTCGAGCAAGTCGAGCAGTGTCCGTTGACCGAGGCCGAACTGATCCTGATACGCAATGCGCACGCGTTTACTGGTTTCGGCGTATTCGCGGGCGGTCGGGGTTTGTTTCTTCGCATTGACCATGGCGTTCCAGGCCAGGTGAATGTTCTCGTTGAGCTGGCGCAGGGCGTTGTTGCGGATGTCCATTGCCTGGTTGATCTGGTGCGCATCGGAAGCCAGGCGCGCCTTGTCGCTGCCGCCTCGGAACAGGTTGTAGTTCATCACTACACCCACACGCCACTCGTTGTCATGGCCTTCATCGCCTTGCACGTTGTTGTTCGCGCCCACCGCGGCTTCGGCGTCGAAGCGTGGGTAGAACGGCGATTTGGCGACTTCGTACTGGCTCTCGGCCGATTGCACGTCCGCCTGGGCGGATTTCAGGTACGGGTTGTTCTCCACCATGCTCTGCTGGGCTTCCGGCAGGGCGGTGGGTACTTCGCCGCGGATCGATGGCGGTGTTTCGAGCTCATCGGGGATGCGCCCTACAACGGCGTAGAAGTTCGACTCGGCATCCGCCAGATCGACTTCGGCGGTGTCGAGGTTGTTTTGTGCCAGTGCGCGACGGGCGCCGGATTGATCGGAGTCAGCGTTGCTGCCGACGCCACGTTGGGTGCGAAGGCCAATCTGGTCGTTGACGCGCAAGTGGGCTTGCAGGTTGTTCGTGGCCAGGGTCACCAGTTCACGGCGCTTGAGGACTTCAAGGTAAACCTCGATGGTGCGCAGCGCCAGGTCCTGAGCGGTGCCTTGCGCGTAATAAGCGCGGGAGTTGGCCACGTCTTTGGTGCGCGCTACTTCGTTCGAGGTGTTGAAACCGTCGAACAGCATTGGCCGCAGGCGCAGTTCCGACTGGGTGTAATTGAGGGTTTCAGTGTGGTGATTGCCGAATGCCCGGGTGTTGGTGTTGTCGCTGTACCCGCGCCCGTAGGCGGCGTTCAGATCAACTGATGGATAAAAGCCCCCTTTGGCAACTTTCACCTGCTCATCCGCGGACAGGCGCGCGTCCACTCGCGAGGCCAGTTCCGGGTGGGTCGCGATAGTGCTCTGGATCGCCTCGGTCAACGACATGGCTTGAGCGTTGGAAGTGCAGGCCATGGCCAGCAGAACCGCGCTGCAAAGGGGGGTTAAAACGCGCATGGGTGCATCTCCCTGAATTCCTGATGGTGCTTATTAGTCGCCAATTATTTGACGGCATTTATAGGTAAAACCGTTTCACCCTTGTAACAACAGAGCTAAGAACATTCTAGAGCGTAGCTAAGAAATATTTTTCATAATCCTTATGCCAAAAAAACTTATGCCGTCAGCAAAATCCAGCACATTGTTCAATACGAAAGCCCTTGAATTATGAGCTTTAGGGAGCTTGCAGGGGTTTTAACAAAAGTTCCATCCACTTATCGACATGGGGCGGGGAAGTGCTGAAGGGGAGGGAGGCGTAACGGTAGGGAGTGACGGTTTTTTGTCACTCGACTGGATCAGGACTGTTACGCATCGTTCATCAGGCAAATCGCGACACTAATGGGCCCTGAAGCCATTGATTGCATAGGGTTTATCCCACAGTCGCAAACATTGCCGTTGATCGACACGCTGGGCGAGTTCATCGCCAGGGCGGCGGTTTACTCCGGTAAACCCTCCCTGCAGGCGAGCCGCGCAGCCACCTGCTTTTAACCATGAGCACATTCTTCGCTGACAAACAGGATGCCGACGACAGCTGTTGGCAGCGGAGGAAATGCACATGGCTACGCTCATCGGTATCGTCAGTAAAGTCATTGGTCAGGTGTTCGCGGTTGCGAGCGATGGCACCCGGCGTGCGTTGGTCGAGGGCGATCGATTGTTCGCCGGCGAGCAACTGGTTACCGGAGCCGAAGGCGCAGTGGCCGTTCATCTGAAAAATGGCCAGGAACTGACCCTCGGGCGTGACAGCAGCCTGCAAATGACCACGCAGCTCCTCGCCAATGAGTCGCCGCACGTCGGCACCTCTGAGGCGGTGACGCCGAGCGAAGCGCAACTGACCGATGTCGAGCAACTGCAAAAAGCCATCGCGGCCGGCGCTGACCCGACCCAGACCGGTGAAGCCACGGCGGCCGGGCCAGGTGGTTCGACCGGGGCGGCCGGCGGTGCTTTGGGCGGCGGCCACAGTTTTGTCATGCTCGAAGAAGTGGGCGGGCGGGTTGACCCGACCATTGGCTTCCCGGACGGCTGGGTTTGGCAGCATTCCCGAATTCCCGGAAGAACGGCACAACGCCGATATCCAGAACGCCGACGGCACCCCGGCCGTCGTGGCACCACCGCTAACTCCGACCGTCGAGGTAGCTCCGCTAATCCCGGTCAACAACCCGGTCACGCTCAATGGCCTGTCGGTGACGGGCGGCGAACTGACCGTCAGCGAAGCCAACCTGGCTGACGGTTCTGCGAGCAATCCGGGCGCGCTGACTCAGAACGGAACGTTCAGCGTGTCGGCACCGGACGGGTTGAACAGCCTGAGCATCGGCGGCATCAATGTGATCAGTGGCGGGGTGGCCGCTGGTTTTCCGCAGTCGATCACCACTCAACTGGGCAATACCCTGACCATCACCGGTTACAACTCGCTCACGGGCGTGGTGAGTTACAGCTACACCCTCAACGGCAACGACACCCATTCGGCCGGCGATGGCGCCAACAACCTCAGCGAACAGTTCACTGTGGTGGCGGGCGATAGCAACGGCGACACTGCCACTGGCACGCTGGACATCAACATCACTGACGACGTACCCAAGGCGGTCGATGACGGAAACGCCGACACTGCGTCGGAAACCTTGCTGACCCTGACCGGCAGCGTCCTGCCAAACGACACTCAGGGCGCGGACCGCATTTCCACCGGCCCTGACAGCGGCCCGGTAATTGGCGGCACCTTCACCGGGACCTATGGCACCCTGGTGCTCAACGCAAACGGCACGTACACCTACACCCTCGACACCAGCGGTGCCGATTTTAAAGCGTTGCATGGCGGTGGCAGCGGCTCGGAAACCTTCACCTACACGCTGACGGATGCGGACGGCGACACCAGCACCGCCAACCTGGTGCTGCAAATCCACAACAACGATGACCCGGTGACCATCGATGGTCTCGATGTCGACGGCGGCGAGCTGACCATCTTCGAGAAAAGCCTCAGCGACGGCAGCAGCCCGGACACCCCGGCGCTGACCCAAAACGGCACCTTTACCATCACCGCCCTCGACGGTGTGCAGACGCTGGATATCGGTGGTCTGCATGTGGTCGTCGGTGGTGTCGCCGCCGGCTTCCCGCAATCGATCGTCACGCCGTTGGGCAGCACGCTGACCATCACCGGGTTCGACGCCACCACCGGCGTGGTCAGTTACAGCTACACCTTGGTCGACAACTTGGCGCACCCAACGGCCAACAGCCCCGATACCCTGTCCGAGCAATTCGCTGTCACCGTAGTCGACGACAACGGCACCACCGCCAACGCCAACCTCGACATCAACATCGTCGATGACTTGCCCCAAGGCGTGGACGACAGCAACGCCGACACTGCCTCGGAAACCCTGCTCACCCTCAACGGCAATGTGCTGACCAACGATGTACAGGGCGCCGATCGCGTGATCACGGGGGAAAATACCGGACCGATTACCCCAGGCACGTTCGTCGGGACTTACGGCACCCTGGTGCTCAACGCCAATGGCACCTACACCTACACCCTCGACACCAGCGATGCGGATTTCAAAGCCCTGCACGGCAATGGCGACGGCACCGAGAACTTCACCTACATCATCACCGACTCGGACGGCGACACCAGCAGTGCGACGCTGGTGCTGCAAATCCACAACAACGATGACCCGGTCACGATTGACGGCCTCAATATCGAAGGCGCCGAGCTGACCGTTTTCGAGAAAAGCCTCAGCGACGGCAGCAGCCCGGACACCCCGGCGCTGACGCAAAACGGCACCTTTACCATCACCGCCCTCGACGGTGTGCAGACGCTGGATATCGGTGGTCTGCATGTGGTCGTCGGTGGTGTCGCCGCCGGCTTCCCGCAATCGATCGTCACGCCGTTGGGCAGTACGCTGACCATCACCGGGTTCGACGCCGCCACCGGCGTGGTGAGTTACAGCTACACCCTGGTGGACAACTTGGCGCATCCAACGGCCAACAGCCCCGATACCCTGTCCGAGCAATTCGCTGTCACTGTAGTGGACGACAACGGCACCACTGCCAACGCCAACCTCGACATCAACATCGTCGATGACCTGCCTCAAGGCGTCGACGACAGCAACGCCGACACTGCCTCGGAAACCCTGCTCACCCTCAACGGCAATGTGCTGACCAACGATGTACAGGGCGCCGACCGCGTGATCACGGGGGAAAATACCGGACCGATTACCCCAGGCACGTTCGTCGGGACTTACGGCACCCTGGTGCTCAACGCCAATGGCACCTACACCTACACCCTCGACACCAGCGATGCGGATTTCAAAGCCCTGCACGGCAATGGCGACGGCACCGAGAACTTCACCTACATCATCACCGACTCGGACGGCGACACCAGCAGTGCGACGCTGGTGCTGCAAATCCACAACAACGATGACCCGGTGACCATCGATGGTCTCGATGTCGACGGCGGCGAGCTGACCATCTTCGAGAAAAGCCTCAGCGACGGCAGCAGCCCGGACACCCCGGCGCTGACCCAAAACGGCACCTTTACCATCACCGCCCTCGACGGTGTGCAGACGCTGGATATCGGTGGTCTGCATGTGGTCGTCGGTGGTGTCGCCGCCGGCTTCCCGCAATCGATCGTCACCCCGCTGGGCAGCACGCTGACCATCACCGGGTTTGACGCCACCACTGGCGTGGTCAGTTACAGTTACACCCTGGTCGATAACGAAGCGCACCCAACCGCTAACGGCGCCAACACGCTCTCCGAGCAGTTCGCCGTGACCGTAGTGGACGACAACGGCACCACTGCCAATGCCAACCTCGACGTCAACATCGTCGACGATTTGCCAAAAGGCGTGAACGACAGCAACGCCGGCACGGCCTCGGAAACCCTGCTCACCCTCAACGGCAATGTGCTAACCAACGACGTGCAGGGCGCCGACCGCGTGCCGACCGGCCCCAACGCCGGCCCGATCACTGCCGGCACCTTCACCGGCACTTACGGCACGTTGGTGCTGAATGCCAACGGCACCTACACCTACACCCTGAACACCAGCGATGCCGACTTCAAAGCGCTGCACGGCAATGGCAACGGCACCGAGAACTTCACTTACACCATCACCGATGCTGACGGCGATACCAGCACCGCCAATCTGGTGTTGAACATCCACAACAACGACGATCCGGTGACCATCAGTGGGCTGGATGTTTACGGCGGCGAGCTCACCGTCTACGAAAAAAACCTCGGCGACGGCAGCAACCCGAATACCCCGGCGCTGACGCAAAACGGCACCTTCACCATCACCGCGCTCGATGGCGTTCAAACCCTCGACGTCGGTGGTCTGCATGTGGTCGTCGGTGGTGTCGCCGCCGGTTTCCCGCAATCCATCGTCACCCCATTGGGCAGCACGCTGACCATCACCGGGTTTGACGCCACCACTGGCGTGGTCAGTTACAGTTACACCCTGGTCGATAACGAAGCGCACCCAACCGCTAACGGCGCCAACACGCTCTCCGAGCAGTTCGCCGTGACCGTAGTGGACGACAACGGCACCACTGCCAATGCCAACCTCGACGTCAACATCGTCGACGATTTGCCAAAAGGCGTGAACGACAGCAACGCCGGCACGGCCTCGGAAACCCTGCTCACCCTCAACGGCAATGTGCTAACCAACGACGTGCAGGGCGCCGACCGCGTGCCGACCGGCCCCAACGCCGGCCCGATCACTGCCGGCACCTTCACCGGCACTTACGGCACGTTGGTGCTGAATGCCAACGGCACGTACACCTACACCCTGAACACCAGCGATGCCGACTTCAAAGCGCTGCACGGCAATGGCAACGGCACCGAGAACTTCACTTACACCATCACCGATGCTGACGGCGATACCAGCACCGCCAATCTGGTGTTGAACATCCACAACAACGACGATCCGGTGACCATCAGTGGGCTGGATGTTTACGGCGGCGAGCTCACCGTCTACGAGAAAAACCTCGGCGACGGCAGCAACCCGGACACCCCGGCGCTGACGCAAAACGGCACCTTCACCATCACCGCCCTCGACGGTGTACAGACGCTGGATATCGGCGGTCTGCATGTGGTCGTCGGTGGTGTCGCCGCCGGCTTCCCGCAATCCATCGTCACCCCGTTGGGCAGCACGCTGACCATCACCGGGTTCGACGCCACCACCGGCGTGGTCAGTTACAGCTACACCTTGGTCGACAACTTGGCGCACCCAACGGCCAACAGCCCCGATACCCTGTCCGAGCAATTCGCTGTCACCGTAGTCGACGACAACGGCACCACCGCCAACGCCAACCTCGACATCAACATCGTCGATGACTTGCCCCAAGGCGTGGACGACAGCAACGCCGGCACGGCCTCGGAAACCTTGCTCACCCTCAACGGCAATGTGCTGACCAACGACGTGCAGGGCGCCGATCGCGTGATCACGGGGGAAAATACCGGACCGATCACCCCAGGCACGTTCGTCGGCACTTACGGCACCTTGGTGCTGAATGCCAACGGCACCTACACCTACACCCTGAACACCAGCGATGCCGACTTCAAAGCGCTGCACGGCAATGGCAACGGCACCGAGAACTTCACTTACACCATCACCGATGCTGACGGCGATACCAGCACCGCCAATCTGGTGTTGAACATCCACAACAACGACGATCCGGTGACCATCAGTGGGCTGGATGTTTACGGCGGCGAGCTCACCGTCTACGAAAAAAACCTCGGCGACGGCAGCAACCCGAATACCCCGGCGCTGACGCAAAACGGCACCTTCACCATCACCGCGCTCGATGGCGTTCAAACCCTCGACGTCGGTGGTCTGCATGTGGTCGTCGGTGGTGTCGCCGCCGGTTTCCCGCAATCCATCGTCACCCCATTGGGCAGCACGCTGACCATCACCGGGTTTGACGCCACCACTGGCGTGGTCAGTTACAGCTACACCCTGGTCGATAACGAAGCGCATCCAACCGCTAACGGCGCCAACACGCTGTCCGAGCAGTTCGCCGTCACCGTGGTCGACGACAACGGCACCACTGCCAACGCCAACCTCGACGTCAACATCGTCGACGATTTGCCAAAAGGCGTGAACGACAGCAACGCCGGCACGGCCTCGGAAACCCTGCTCACCCTCAACGGCAATGTGCTAACCAACGACGTCCAGGGCGCCGACCGCGTGCCGACCGGCCCCAACGCCGGGCCGATCACTGCCGGCACCTTCACCGGCACTTACGGCACGTTGGTGCTGAATGCCAACGGCACGTACACCTACACCCTGAACACCAGCGATGCCGACTTCAAAGCGCTGCACGGCAATGGCAACGGCACCGAGAACTTCACTTACACCATCACCGATGCTGACGGCGATACCAGCACCGCCAATCTGGTGTTGAACATCCACAACAACGACGATCCGGTGACCATCAGTGGGCTGGATGTTTACGGCGGCGAGCTCACCGTCTACGAGAAAAACCTCAGCGACGGCAGCAACCCGAATACCCCGGCGCTGACGCAAAACGGCACTTTCACTATCACTGCCCTCGACGGTGTGCAGACGCTGGATATCGGTGGTCTGCATGTGGTCGTCGGTGGCGTGGCCGCCGGTTTCCCACAATCGATCGTCACCCCGTTGGGCAGTACGCTGACCATCACCGGGTTCGACGCCACCACCGGCGTGGTCAGTTACAGCTACACCCTGGTCGATAACGAAGCGCACCCAACCGCCAACGGCGCCAACACGCTCTCCGAGCAGTTCGCCGTCACCGTAGTCGACGACAACGGCACCACCGCCAATGCCAACCTCGACGTCAACATCGTCGATGACCTGCCAAAAGGCGTGAACGACAGCAACGCCGGGACCGCCTCGGAAACCCTGCTCACCCTCAACGGCAACGTGCTGACCAACGACGTCCAGGGCGCCGACCGCGTGCCGACCGGCCCCAACGCCGGGCCGATCACTGCCGGCACCTTCACCGGCACTTACGGCACGTTGGTGCTGAATGCCAACGGCACGTACACCTACACCCTGAACACCAGCGATGCCGACTTCAAAGCGCTGCACGGCAATGGCAACGGCACCGAAACCTTCACCTACACCTACACCATCACCGATGCCGACGGCGATACCAGCACCGCCAATCTGGTGTTGAACATCCACAACAACGACGATCCGGTGACCATCAGTGGGCTGGATGTTTACGGCGGCGAACTCACCGTCTACGAGAAAAACCTCAGCGACGGCAGCAACCCGAATACCCCGGCGCTGACGCAAAACGGCACTTTCACTATCACTGCCCTCGACGGTGTGCAGACGCTGGATATCGGTGGTCTGCATGTGGTCGTCGGTGGCGTGGCCGCCGGTTTCCCACAATCGATCGTCACCCCGTTGGGCAGTACGCTGACCATCACCGGGTTCGACGCCACCACCGGCGTGGTCAGTTACAGCTACACCCTGGTCGATAACGAAGCGCACCCAACCGCTAACGGCGCCAACACGCTGTCCGAGCAGTTCGCCGTCACCGTGGTCGACGACAACGGCACCACTGCCAATGCCAACCTCGACGTCAACATCGTCGACGATTTGCCAAAAGGCGTGAACGACAGCAACGCCGGGACCGCCTCGGAAACCCTGCTCACCCTCAACGGCAACGTGCTGACCAACGACGTCCAGGGCGCCGACCGCGTGCCGACCGGCCCCAACGCTGGCCCGATCACCGCCGGCACCTTCACTGGGACTTACGGCACCTTGGTGCTGAATGCCAACGGCACCTACACCTACACCCTGAACACCAGCGATGCCGACTTCAAAGCGCTGCACGGCAATGGCAATGGCACGGAAACCTTCACCTACACCATCACCGATGCTGACGGCGATACCAGCACCGCCAATCTGGTGTTGAACATCCACAACAACGACGATCCGGTGACCATCAGTGGGCTGGATGTTTACGGCGGCGAACTCACCGTCTACGAGAAAAACCTCAGCGACGGCAGCAACCCGAACACTCCGGCGCTGACTCAAAACGGCACCTTCACTGTGACCGCGCTCGATGGACTGCAAACCCTCGACGTCGGCGGTATTCATGTGGTGGTCGGTGGTGTCGCCGCCGGCTTCCCACAATCGATCGTCACGCCGTTGGGCAGCACGCTGACCATCACTGGCTACAACCCGACGACAGGCGTGGTCAGCTACAGCTACACCCTGGTCGACAACGAAGCGCATCCAAACGCCAACGGCGCCAACAGCCTCACCGAGAACTTCAACGTGGTGGCCACGGACGGCGACGGCAGCACTGCGTCGGGTCAGATCAATGTCAACATTGTCGATGACTTGCCTACCGCTGCCCCGAACACCGCCAACGCGGCCGAAGGTTCAACGGTCAACATCAGCGTCCTGGGCAACGACGTCCTCGGCGCCGATGGTGCCGCAGCGGGTGGGGCGGTGGTGGGTGTACGGGCCGGCGGCAACACAGGGACCCCGGCGAGCGGGGGAGTGGGCCTCAATATCAATGGCACCTACGGCTACCTGACGCTGGATGCGGCCGGTAACGCCGTGTACCACAGCAACCCGAACTCAGTGGGTGACGCAGGTGCCACCGACACGTTCACCTACACCATTCGCGATTCCGATGGCGACGAAAGCACCACCACCATCACCATCAATATCACTGACACGAGCCTCAAAGCGGTGATTGACCAGGACGTGACGGTCTACGAAAAAGCCCTCGACCTGAACCAGGACGTTCAGGACCTGGCGGCGGGCACTGTCACCGGCAGCGACCCGGGCAACACCGGGGAAACCGCCGCCGGCACGCTGGTCGGTTCAGTCACCGGCGGCATCGGCGGGCTCACCTACAGCCTGGTCGGCAGCGCCACTGGCTCGTACGGGCAGATCCTGCTCAACGCCAACGGCACTTACACCTATACGCTCACCTCGGCGCCCAAAACCTCGCCGAACGCCAATGACGGGCCAAACACCCTGAGCGAAAGCTTCACCTACAAAGCCACCGATGCCGCGGGCAACAGCGTCACCAGCACCATCATCGTCAACATTGTCGATGACGTGCCCACAGCGGTGGCCTCGGATCGCTCTGTGGCAGCGGTGGAGATCGACTCCAACATTCTGATCGTGCTCGACATCTCCGGCAGTATGGCCGACGACTCCGGCGTGCCGGGCCTGTCGCGGCTGGAGTTGGCCAAGCAGGCCATCAGCGCCTTGCTCGACAAATACGATGACCTGGGCGATGTGAAAGTGCAGCTTGTCACCTTCAGCAGCACCGCCTCTGACAGGACGTCGGTGTGGGTCGACGTGGCAACCGCCAAGACACTGCTTGCCGGGCTGTCCGCGGGCGGTGGCACCAACTACGATGCTGCCGTGGCAATGCTTCAGACAGCGTTCAATACGTCCGGCAAACTGACCGGTGCGCAGAACGTCGGGTACTTCTTCTCGGATGGCAAACCGACCACCGGCCAGGACATCGGTGCGTCGGACGAGGCAACGTTGAAAGCCTTCCTCGACGCCAACGGCATCAAGAACTATGCGATCGGCCTGGGCAGCGGCGTGAGCAACGCCAACCTCAACCCGATCGCCTATGACGGCAGCACCCACACCGACAACAACGCGGTGGTGGTAACCGACCTCAACCAACTCAACTCGGTGCTCTCGGGCACAGTGGTCGGCGCGCCGGTCACCGGTACGCTGCTGGAGGGCGGCACATTCGGCGCTGATGGCGGCTTCATCA
Source organism: Pseudomonas sp. S2_F03 (assembly GCF_054668335.1). NCBI lineage: Bacteria > Pseudomonadati > Pseudomonadota > Gammaproteobacteria > Pseudomonadales > Pseudomonadaceae > Pseudomonas > Pseudomonas sp. S2_F03. The sequence continues at coordinate 4,642,546 of NZ_CP162759.1, forward strand.
AAACCCTTACGGTTGACGGCACCACGTACACCTTCGACCCTAAAGGCAACACCAACCAGGGTTCGCTGACCTTCAGTGGCGGCGTCAACCACGGCACGTTCAACACGGTGAACAACAGCATCAGTATCGCCACCAACAATGGCGGCACGCTGGTGGTTAACCTCGACACCGGTGAATACACCTACACCTCGCAAAAATTCACGTCGGTGGTAATCACCGAAAACATCGGCTTCACCGTCAGCGACAACGACGGCGACCTGGCAAGCTCCACGCTGACGGTCAAAGTCATTCCGAACGCGGCACCGGTGGCCGTCGATGACCACATCATCACCAACGTGATGTCGGGCAATATCGTGGTGCCGGGCGAGTTGCTGCTGGCCAACGACACCGATGCCGACAAGGATCCGCTGACCGCATCGCCCACCAACTTCGCTACCGGTTGGGTGGCCAAGGGCGCGGACTTCACCGGCACCGGCGCGATCAATTTCAAAGGCACCAATGACACCGCGGCCAACCAGAACCTGGCCGACGTGCGCAATGCTTTTGCGGGCAACACTGCGGCGATGACGGCATTGCTGGTGGTCAGCGGTTATCTGGGGCAGGTGACTGGCAACAACGCCAACGATGAAGACCTCATCACCGTGAAGCTGAAAGCGGGTGAAACCCTCAATCTGGATCACAACCTGGCGGCCGGGCACATCACCATGGAGTACTCCCTCAATGGCGGCGCCTTCATCAGCATCGGGGACGGAGAGACGATCACCGCCTCGGCGGATGGGACTTACCGGGTCCACATCACCAACATCGAAAACACCAGTGGCGGCAACGCCAAAGGAGACGAGAACTACCAGCTGACCATGACCGTCAACTACGCCGGCGCCCATGACAGCACACCGGACGCCCACGGCACCTACACCGCCAGCGACAACCACGGCGGCAGCGATACCGCGGCCGTGACCATCACCTACCAGGACGGCCACACCCTCACCGGCACTGCGGGCGACGACGTCATGGTGGCGGGCACCGGCAATAACATCATCAACGCTGGCGACGGCAACGACGTGCTCACCGCTGGCACCGGCAACAACGAACTGCATGGCGGCGCTGGCAATGACTTGCTGTTCAGCGGCACGGGCAATGACCTGCTCGACGGCGGCACGGGTATTGACACCGTGAATTACACCCACGCCACTGCCGGGGTCACGGTTGACCTGAGCTTGCTCACCCCGCAAAACACAGGAGGCGCTGGCACTGACACCCTCACCGGCATCGAAAACCTGGTCGGCTCCAATTTCAATGATGCCCTCACGGGTGACAACAACAGCAACGTCATCAACGGCGGGTTGGGCGACGACATCCTCAAGGGTGGCGGTGGTGACGACTTCATGATTGGCGGGTTGGGTAACAACACCCTCACGGGCGGGGCAGGGGCCGACACCTTCCAGTGGCTCAAAGGCAACAGCGGCCACGACGTCGTCACCGACTTCACCCCAGGCACCGACAAACTCGATTTGTCGCAACTGTTGCAAGGAGAAAACAGCACCACGGCCTCGCTGGATGACTACCTGCATTTCAAAGTGGTCGGCAGCGGTGCCTCGGTAATCACCAGCATTGATGTCAGCGCCATGGCCGGCGCCACGCCGAACCAGACCATCGACCTGGCGGGCGTCGACCTCGCCAGCCACTACGGTGTCACGCCGGGGGCGGGCGGTGTGGTGGCCGGGGGGCATGACACGGCGACCATCATCACTGGCATGCTCAATGACCATTCGTTGAAGGTGGACACCGTGTGACCTGACGTCTGAAACGACAAAACCCGCCATTCCTGGGTAAGGAATGGCGGGTTTTTTGTTGTCCGTTCGGTACAGAGACTTCGTTAGCCTTGCGGGTCGACGTTATCCAGCATCCGGTTCACTGCCAGTTCACCCAACATCACGGAGTGTTGAATGCCGAGCAGGGTGTGGCGTTGTGTACCGTTCAGTTGCCCGGCGAAATCGCTCAGCATGACGCTGGCGGACGCCAATGACTCACAGGCGTTGACCAGCAAGGTTTCGTCATCGGTCTCGGGAGCAATGAAGAAAATGGTGCTGGGCTTGCGCGGCGTGTCTTTGGGAATGACCGGTTTGAGGTAGTAATCGAGGGCGCGGTCGACGGCGTTGTTGAGCTTTTTGGAATCGGTGGATTCGTAGGGGGAAACGTCGTCGGTTTCGGGTGGGTTGGGTGTGATTTTGAACATGGTGAAACTCCTACAGAAAATGGAGCCACCAATACTTGTCGCTAAACAAGTGAGGGTGGCGGCTGCACGCAGGTTAGCGAACCGGGTGTAGGCGCCCGGCAGATCCAAAGATCTCCCGCGCACAGCCGCCATGACAACAATCGCAAACATGAACTGTCTGCAAGAGTGTTTGGAGCGCTGTTGCGCCTACAAAGGTTCGGGTCGCTAAACCCGATCGCTGATTCGTCAGCGACCGGGAAACAATAGAGCCCGGCCCTTAGGCGCACAAGCCGGCGGATTCTGGCGCAGTCGTAGGTAACGGCGCAAGGATGTGTAGCCTGAGTGAGTGTCTGGAGATGTCTTTTAAACATTTCGTTTTTATTTGCCCAATATCCATAACGCCATGCAGAGGGGTTATTGCTTCAACACCCATGTGGTGACGGTGTAGGGGAGTGGAGTTGAATGAAAGTACCAAACGGGTCGTTCGTTTGTGTTGTACCTAATCGACAGGTGCGAATCTTGATTACCTTGTGCCGGTACCGGAATGCGAGCGATTCGGATTGTATTAGCCCCAGTGTTATCCAGGTATTCGGATGTTTTTGGCCATTTTCTGTAGATATCGGTTAACAGGATCTCTCTTAGGCTGACATCCTGGAAATCGACAATTTGGCCGTGGCTCGCTGCCCAGGCGGTGCCTTCGGCATGGTTCATTTTTTTGGGACTAACGATCAATCGATACACATTGGATACTTGCACCTGGAAATTGGCGGTAATACCGCTGTTGTCCGTGATCCGTATCGTTGTGCGGCCATTGCCCGTCCCAACCACCTTGCCATCCATGACTGATGCAATCGTTGGGTTGTCGGAGGTATAGGTGTAAGGAGGGGGTCCCCCCGTTGGAATGCGAGTAGCGGTATTGTTCGGTGCGTCTAAGCCAGAAAATGTCCAGGTGACATCGGCATGAACTGCGAAGCCGTCCAGAATCATGTCGGATGGGTCGATGATCAGGACAGCGGATTTAACGATGTACCCGCGTGACGGAAATAACACTGCTGTTGCATTGTCGGCAACACCCTCAAAATTCACCCTGAAACTGATCGTCAGCGCACTGCCATCCTTCAGTGTTTTCAACCAATCAAGCGGCACTGGCCGACCCAACCCGGGAAGCGTGCCATGGGGCTCGCCAGTGCGGTCGTCGAAGTAAACCGGGGCGCCATTCATATCGAATCCGTCATACCGCAACCAGACATTTTGCCCCAGCACCTGATGGGGCCACTCAGCCACCCGGAGCTGATCCGTGGCCTGCAGTTTGCTCACATCCAGTGTCGTACCCGGTGAACCGTCGACGTGCGGTGTCGGTAAACCGGGATGGCTATCCGGGGTCCGGCCAATGGACGCGTTCAACACTGGCGACACATAGGACTTGCCGTCACGAAACAGCAGGTAACTGAGCTTGACCGGTTTACCCATGTTCGCCGCAACGAACGCCTTGTCCAGCGGGAAGTTGGCGCGGCTATTGGCGTTCAGAGGCTGGGCGGTGAAGGTGGAGAGCCCGCACCGGGGGCGCCCTCCACAATGAGCTGGACTGTGTCGCCCACGCGGTGGCCAAGCACTTCAACCTGGCCGTTGGCGCCTTGCAGGTTGGCGACGTCCAGCGGATCGAGCACGGCATTGACGGATTTCTGCAGCCTTGGCGCGAACAGGTCCGGCAAGCCTTCGCCGATGACCCGGGCCGAGGCCACTCGGGAGGTGCCGATCGGCGTGCCGTTTCTGAACAACTGATACGTTGCCGTCACCAGGCTGCCGGCAATGACGCTGTCGTTGGGCACTTGCAACACGCAAGGTTTTTTCTGCCCGAACTCGTCCGCGTCGACGACGCCATTTGCCGTCACCACCACGTCTGGCTGGCCGGTGACTTTGGCGGTGTAGGTCGCACTGAGAGTATCGCCGGGCAGGAAGCGCGGATCGTTGGTCAGCACAATCAGCAGCAGCGGATTCTTGCCCAGTTTTTCCAGGTCGATGAGGCTGGGGTCGTCTGCCGCGTCGCTCTGGATTTCCCGCAGGATGGGCCTCGGCAAGCGGCTGCCGGCCAGGTCCACATCCACGATCTGCGTCTCCGACCAGGGGGAATCGGTATCGGGCCCATTACCGAGCTGGTCGGTGACCGTGTAGGAAAACTTGAATTGCGGATGGTCCCTGGCAGTCTCCAGATCGACGCGGCTCACAGTGAAACACACGGTGACAGGCTCGTCGGAACCGGGACTGGGCGCTTGCAGTTCCGTGACCTTGTGAAACACATCGTGGCCATTGCAGTTCAGGCGGATGAGGTCGTGGGCCCGGCAAAACGGGTAGGAGACGCACACTTGAGCGCCCGTTGCGGGAAAGTCCGGGCCGACACCATTTTTAATGGCATCCGGCAAAATCAGCTCCAGCCGGGAGTGGCCATCCTCGCCGGGATCCGTGTCCTGATTGCCGGGCCGAATGGCGTTGTACAGTAGCTCCAGCGGTGGCTCGGAAGTGCCCATGTTCTGGCTGCTGCGCGTGACGGTATAGGTCAGGCGATTGATGATGTCGGCGAATAGCAACTTTTTCGGAATGTAGAGGGTGACGGTGTCGTCCTCGGCCTGAGTGAGTTGACTGTCGATGCCGGGCTGACCGTTCAGATTGAGGGAGACGGTATCGCCCGGTTCTTGACCCAGGTAGGGATCAACCAAAACAGTAGCGCCCATGGGGGCCAGGTCATAAATACGCAGGGGTACGCCAACATCTGCGCCCACGACCGGCTCGGTGGCTTCGGGCACTCTGGGGGCATAGAGCACCAAAACCGTGTTATCGAAAGCGTCGGCTTGAACGCTGGTCATGGGGTAACTCCTGAAGGATAGGATGGGCTGATGGGTATCAGACACCCGGTCCGGAGCAGCCGGCTACTGTCAGATCTGACAGGTACACACAGATTTAAGACGTGCGGTCATACCGCTCACATCGGCTCCGGCGGCCCGATCAACCGCCCCATCACCCCAAACAACCCCAGTTCCCGAATCACCTCCAACTCCCCCTGCGTCTCCACCATCTCCGCAATCAATGGCAGATCAATGCTGTTGGTCGCCCGATAAATCGCATCGATAAACAGCCGCTTGTCAGGCTGCACGTCAATGCTGCGGAGGTACGCGCCATCGATTTTCAAATACGCCAACCCGAGCTGCGTCAGGTTGCCGATCTGGCTGAAGCTGCCACCAAAGTGCTGCAAGCCGATGCGGTAGCCGGTATCGAGCAGGCTATGGCTCAGGCGCTGCAACTCTTCCGGCGGCGGCAGTTGGCGTTCGTCGATCTCCAGGGTCAGCAGGGGTGCCAGTTCCGGCAGTGAATCAAGCAGGTCGATGATTTGTCGCAGCTGCGCCGGGTCACGCAGGGTGCTACCGGACAGGCTCAACGCCAGGGGCCAGCGGTTGACGACAAGATAGTCGAGGGTCGCTTCGAGCATCGTCAGGTCGAACCGCGCGGACCAGCCGAGACGCTCGATCCACGGCAGGAAATGCCCGGCCGCAATCGCCTCGCCCTGCGGGTGGAGCAGACGCGCGAGGACTTTGTGGTGCAGCACCTGGCTGGTGTCGGCGCATTGCACGACCGGTTGGAAATACAGTTGCAGTTTGCCGTGGGTCAGGGCGTCGTCGATCCAGCTGCGCCAGTCATGCTGGGAGTGGTTATTCGCGGTGGCGGTGTCGGCCAGATGGACCCACGGCCGCTCGGGATGTTGCCGGGCTTGCGTCAGTGCTTGATCGAGGCGCAGCAGCACGTCGCTGGCCGGTTCGCCGGGGTGGTAGGGGACGATGCCCAAATGCGCCACCGGCATGCAATCGCTGGCGCCGGTCAGGCGCAGGTTTTCCAGGGTCGCACTGATTTCCGAGGCCAGGCGTTCGGCGTCGGCGCCATCCAGGCCCGGCGTCAGCAGGCTGAACTCCCCGCCGCGATTGCGTGCCGCCAACCAGGTGCGACGTTCCGGCAAATGCGTCAGACGCTTGAGCAGTTCGCCGACAGCGCTGATCAATGCATCGGTGCGTTGACCACCCAGGCGCTGGTTGAGGCCGATCAGGTCGTTGACCCGCAACATCAGTAAATGGCCGGCGCTGCTCTGTTCGCTGATCAGCAACTGATCGGCCAATTGTTCATCCAGCAAACGGCGATTGGCCAGGCCCGTGAGGCTGTCCTGATAGGACTCGGCCCGCAGTTTTTCACTGCGGGTGGCTTCTTCGGCGAACAGCGCCTTGAGTTTCTCGACCATCTGGTTCATCGCCAGCACCACGCGCCGCAATTCCGGTGTGCGTGGCAGTTTCGGCAGGCTCAGGAACTCGCGTTTGCTGATGGCTTCGGCCTGTTTGACCATTTTGTCGAGCGGGCGCAATTGCCGGCGTAACAACCAGCCACCGAACACCGCGCTGAGCAATCCACAGAGCAGCAGCCAGATCAGACTGCCGAGCGTACTGTCCCAGAGTTTGGCCAGGGCGAACTGCGGATTGCTCAACACTTCGACCCGCGCTACCTGTTCCCAGCCACGCATGATCAGCGCGTCGCCCCCTTCCGGGCTCAGGTTGACGAGGCGGACAAACCAGCGCGGAACGCCGTCGATTTTTGCGGAGGCATTGCGCTCCACCAACACCGTTTCATCGACGATGTTGACCACGCGAATGCTGCGGAAATAGCCGCTGTCGAAAATCGAACTGACCATCAGTTCGGTCATGGCCGGGTCGTCGATTTGTGCGGTCAGCGACAAACCCAGCGCGGTGGCGGCGTCCTGGGCGTGGGAGCGCAACTGGCCGAGCGTTTGTTCGCGGGAGCTTTCCAGGCTGACAAAAAAACTGCCACTGAAGGCCACCAGCAGGAACAGGCAAATGGCGAGAAATAACTGTTTGCGCAGTGACATAAATCGCTCCTTGCTGTGACGGCTAGCCTTCGCCTACGGCGAATCCTTCGGCTTGCATCTTTTTCAACACGTCTTGCCAGCGCGACAGTTTTTTAGTGTCGCCGCTGCGTTTACCGCCATTGGCCCCCGGCAAGTACAGGCCTTCGGCATTGAAGGCGTACACCGGCAACAGGTCCTTGCGTTGGGACGCGGGGCGGATTTCGCTGATCAGGTTGTCCAGCACCAGCGGTTCGGCCGTTGGGGTGCTGTAGAAGGTCAGCACCATGTGCGCCTGATTCTGGGCCAGCGCCTTGACGTAAGTAATGCGCAGTTTTTCGCTGGGAATCCCGAGGTAGCGCAGGCTGAAATATTTCGCCAGCGCGTAGTCTTCACAGTCGCCGGCGCCCTTGATCAACGATTCTTCTGGCGTGGCCCAGTAATCGGTCTGACGCCAGATGCGCGTGTCGTCTTGAAAATTCAGCTGCTGATTGAAGAACCGATTGACCGCATTCAGTTGCTCGCGCTCGGGTTGCTTGAGTTCGCTTTTGAGCATTTGACTCCATGCCTCGATTCTTCCCTGGGCCGGGCCGAGGGGGCCATAGCGCTTTTCGGCGGTTTGCAGGATCTGCGTAAAGTCCCAGTCGGCCAGGACTGTGCCCAGCCCCGCCAGCAGAAAACTGGCCAGCAGTAGCCACCCGCCGAGCCGAAGTCGGAGCGTTGACCATCCTGGACTTCGCGGACGACGGGACATGTCTGGCTGCTCGCGTGCAGATGCCTGAAGTCTAGGCGGAGTTTTCAGCGAGGGCGGACAAATTGTCGGGTGGGTGCACGGACCTGCATACACGGACCTGTAGCAGCTGGCGAAGCCTGCGTTCGGCTGGGAAGCAGTCGTAAACCCAGAACCCCGGATTCAACTGAACGACCGCATTGCCTGATTTCACGACTGCTTCGCAGCCGAACGCAGGCTTCGCCAGCTGCTACAGGGGCGGGGGTGTTCAGGGTTTGTGCAGGGTTTTTTGCTTGAGGATGTAGGCCGTGACGAGCACGGCGCTGGTCAGCATGAACCCGCGCGCCCACGGCAGGGGCACCAGATAGCAGGAGAACAGGATGCTCGCCCACATCAGTCCGATGGCGTAGACCTTGCCCTTGAGCGGGATGCCGTTACCGTCGAGATAGTCGCGAATCCACGGGCCGAGCCGTGGATGCTCCACCAGCCACTGATAAAAACGCGGCGAACTGCGGGCGAAGCACGCGGCGGCCAGCAACAGGAAGGGGGTGGTGGGCAAAACTGGCAGGAAAATCCCGATCACCCCCAGCGCTACGCTCAACCAGCCGATGGCCAGCAGCACATAGCGCAACATCAGGGGGCGGTTGCCTATGGGATTGTCCATAGGCAAGACCTTAGTGGTGACGTGGCTTGAGGATCGCCGGTTTTTCGTCTGGTGCGTTGCACAGCAGGTACAGCGCAGTCAGGGCTTCCGGGATCTGAACGATCATGTCGTCCATCAGGTTGGCATCCTTGGCGATGTCTTCGAACTCTGGCTGTTCGTCGAACAGGCCCGAGCCAACCATGATCGGCAGCAGCATTTCGCTGACTTCATCTTCGGCACTTTCGAACCAGGCTGCTTCGCGCAGGAACACACCTTCCATGAAACCGATGCACCAGCCGCGCAGGTCGGAATCATCCGGCTCTTCGCCCAGGTCCAGGTCGCATGGCAGTTCGAATTCTTCATCGGACGCCAGTTGGCGGGCAATGTGAGCCTTGAGGCCGATCAGTGTGGCTTCGATCTCTTCGCGCTGCGCTTCGCTGCTGTAATGCGGTTCTTCGGCGAAGAGGGCGTCGATCCACTCACGGTCAGGAACGGTTTCGGAACAGATCGACAGCGCGGTGAGGTAGCCGTGAGCGGCCACATAGTCCAGCGCCTCGTCATGCAGTTCGTCGGCGTCGAGGAAGACTTGCAAACGGGTTAGTTGCTCAGCGAAGGACATTAAAGGGCTACCTTGGGGAATGTTCGATGCGGGAATTCTAGGCCTTCTTGAGCGCTCAGGCCAGCCGCGCGGCATATTTGCACCCTCGCAAGAACAGGCAACCCCGCAATCCCTGTAGGAGTGAGCCTGCTCGCGAAAGCGGTGCCACATTCAAAATCAATGTTGACTGGCCCACCGCCATCGCGAGCAAGCTCGCTCCCACAGGGTTCTTCATTGGATTTGCTTCATGTGTCTTATCAGCGGTGCCCTGTGCGAGGGAGGCCTCGGGTATACTCGCGCGTTTTGTGATGCCCTGCTGGCGTCCCGGCTGAAATGTGAAGCGTCATGCAACGCGCCCTTACGATTTTTCGGTGCAGCGTGCGTGGTTCTGAACCAGCCTTGCAGGGATGTTTTTGTGATTTTTGGAGTTTTTATGCTCGAACAGGCTCAACGCGTCCTCAAGGACATCTTCGGCTACGACAGTTTTCGTGGCCGTCAGGGTGCAATCATTGAGCGCGTGGCCAGTGGCGGCGACGCCCTGGTACTGATGCCTACCGGTGGCGGCAAATCCCTGTGTTTCCAGGTCCCGGCACTGCTGCGTGAAGGCCTGGCGGTGGTGGTTTCGCCGCTGATCGCACTGATGGACGACCAGGTCGCCACCCTCGAAGAGCTGGGTGTCGCGGCGGCTGCATTGAACTCCACGCTGAGCGCTGAACAACAGCGCGACCTGGCGGCCCGCATCAAGCGCGGCGAAGTGAAAATGCTCTACCTGGCGCCCGAGCGTCTGGTCCAGCCGCGCATGCTGGCGTTCCTGCAAAGCCTTGAAATTGCCCTGTTCGCCATCGACGAAGCGCACTGTGTATCGCAGTGGGGTCACGACTTCCGCCGTGAATACCTGCAACTGGGCCAATTGGCGGAATTGTTCCCGAACGTCCCGCGTATCGCCCTGACGGCCACCGCCGATAAACGTACCCGCGAAGAAATCGTCGATCGCCTGCACTTGCACAATGCCGAACGTTTTCTGTCGAGTTTCGACCGTCCAAACATCTTCTACCGCATCGTGCCCAAGGAGCAGCCGCGCAAGCAGTTGCTGGCGTTCCTGGCCGAGCGGCGCAGCGATGCCGGCATCGTTTACTGCCTGTCGCGCAAAAAGGTTGACGAAGTGGCGGTGTTCCTCAGTGAACAAGGTTTCCCGGCGCTGCCGTATCACGCAGGTTTGCCCAACGAAACCCGGGCCCATCACCAGAAACGCTTCCTCAACGAGGAAGGCCTGATCATGGTCGCCACCGTGGCGTTCGGCATGGGCATCGACAAGCCCAACGTGCGGTTTGTCGCTCACCTCGATTTGCCGAAGTCCCTTGAGGCCTATTACCAGGAAACCGGTCGCGGCGGTCGTGACGGTCTGCCGGCGGATGCCTGGATGGCGTACGGCCTGCAAGACGTGGTGATGCTCAAGCAAATGCTGCAAAACTCTGAAGGCGATGAGCGCCACAAGCGTCTGGAGCAGCACAAGCTCGACGCCATGCTCTCGCTGTGCGAAGAAACCCGCTGCCGTCGCCAGACGTTGCTGGCCTACTTTGATGAAGACATGCCTGAACCATGCGGCCATTGCGACAACTGTGTCGATGGCGTGCAGACCTGGGACGCCACTGAACCTGCGCGTCAGGCGCTGTCGGCGATTTATCGCACCGGCCAGCGTTATGGCGTCGGGCATCTGGTGGACGTGTTGCTGGGCAAGGACAACGAAAAAATCCGCAGCATTGGTCACCAGCATCTTTCAGTGTTCGGGGTCGGCAAGGCGATGGGCGAGAGCGAATGGCGCTCGCTGTTCCGACAGCTGGTTGCCCGTGGCCTGGCCGACATCGACCTCGAAGGCTACGGTGGCCTGCGCCTGAGCGACACTTGCCGGCCGCTGCTCAAGGGCGAAGTGACCCTGGAACTGCGCCGCGACCTCAAGCCGCAAACCACCGCCAAAAGCAGCAAGAGCCAGGCGAGCCAACTGGTGCGGGGCGAAGAGCGCGAGCAGTGGGAAGCCTTGCGCGCCCTGCGCCGCAAACTCGCCGAAGAACATGGCGTGCCGCCGTATGTCATTTTCCCCGATTCGACATTGTTGGAAATGCTCCGCAGCCAGCCCACCTCACTCTCGGAAATGGCCACGGTCAGCGGCGTCGGTGCACGCAAGCTGGAGCGTTACGGCGAAGCGTTCCTCGAAGTGCTCGGTGGTCAGGTCGAAGCGCCGAAAGTCGTGGCCGACGTGCGCCACGAATTGATCACCCTGGCCCGAGCCGGCATGACGCCGCTGCAAATCGCCGGTCAGTTGCAGTGTTCGGAGAAGAACGTCTACACCATGCTCGCCGAGGCCATCGGCAAGCAGCAGTTGTCGCTGGAGCAGGCGCTGGATTTGCCTGAAGAACTGATGGGCGAAGTCCAGGATGCCTTCCTCGACGGCGAAGGTGAGTTGCCGGCAGTTTCTGAGATTGCCGCGCTGTTTGCCGGGCGAGTGCCAGAAGGTGTTCTGTACTGTGTGCGGGCGGCCCTGCAATCGGAGTTTGAGGTTTAAGCGGTTTTGTAGGTTGATGTAACGATTCACTACAGACCGAGCCTTGCCTCAAGCCAAGGGTCATGCTTAGCTGGCTAATAATTAGTTTTTATTACTTCAGTCTAATCATGAGTGTTTTATGCCGTTAACCGATCAACACCGCTTTGGCATGCAATTGGCCCAGATGTCGCGAGGCTGGCGTGCCGAATTGGACCGTCGACTGGCGGGGCTGGGATTGTCCCAGGCTCGCTGGCTAGTGCTGCTGCACCTGGCACGCTTCGAACAAGCCCCCACCCAGCGTGAACTGGCGCAAAGCGTCGGTGTTGAAGGGCCGACCCTGGCCCGATTGCTCGACAGCCTGGAAACCCAGGGACTGGTGCAGCGCCAAGCGGTGCTGGAAGACCGCCGGGCGAAAAAAATCGCTCTCTGCGCGCCGGCCCTTCCCCTGATCGAACAAATTGAAACTATTGCCACCCAACTGCGCCAAGAACTGTTCGCAGGCGTCGACGAGGCCGATCTAAAGGTCTGCATGCGGGTTCACGGGCACATTCTGGCCAACCTGGAAAAATCTTGATGCATAACCCCTCGCCAGACTTTTGAGATACCCCCGCTGGGCAGACTATAAAGAACTACTACGCAATATCGTGTTCGTAACGGATGTGCGAACACGCATAGGTTGGTTCTGTTATCTAAGGGATGCTCATGCTTGAGAGTTGGCCGTTGGTTTTACGGTGTGGCGCCAGGTTGTTTCTGGTCGGTGGTGCGATCACTTACTCTGCATTGGCGCCCGCGCTGGGATTGGGGGATATCACGCTTCACTCCGCGCTGAATCAGCCATTGAGTGCCGACATCGCCCTGGTGGATGTCGGCGGGCTGGAGGAGGGCGAGTTGTCCGTCAGTCTGGCGACGGCAGATGAATTCAGTCGCGCTGGCGTGGAGCGGTTGTTCTTCCTCAACAACCTGAAGTTCACCCCGATCCTGCGGGGCAATCGAAGCCTGATCCGGGTCACCTCCAGCAAAGCGGTCAGCGAACCTTTCCTGAATTTTGTGGTGCAGCTCAATCAGCCCAACGGGCGCGTGTTGCGTGAGTACACGGTACTGATTGATCCACCGGGTACTCCGGGTGTCGAACCCGTCGCGGATGAGCCGGTCACCACGTCTCAGTCTTCTGCCTTCCCCGTCGTCAAACCCCGCGCGCCATCAAACCCGGTGAAGAAATCCGCCGCAGTCCCGGTAGCGGTGCCACCTGCCACCGTCCCCGTGAATGATCCCGTTATTGCCGAACAACTGGCCGCCAGCGTGCTGCACATCCAGCAGCTGCAAACCACTGTCGACGAGTTGAATTCAAAGCTTCAAGCACAGGACGAGCAGATCACCGGTCAGAAAAAACAGGTGACCGAGTTGCAAACCCGATTGGCTGAAGTCACTCACGCCGCCGCCGAGCCCGTGGCGCCAGTGCCTGTCGCGCCCACACCCGTCGTTGTCGAGGAGCAGGGAGCGACCCACTGGCAGTTGATCATTGGATTGCTGGCGCTGGTGGCGTTGGCACTGCTGGGGTGGTTCGTTCGTCATCGACGCCAGCAAGTTCTGGTGTTGCCCGAGGCTTTCACCGATTTGCCGTCACGGCAGGAGCTGGTACACGATCGTCCAGCACAACCATTGGCACACACCGCCATGCTTAAACCGGCCACCGACCACCGTGAAGCAACGTCAGCAGGCGATGTGCTGGAAGGTGTCGGCATCTACCTGACCTATGGTCGTTTTTCCGAAGCCGCAGCCTTGTTGCGAGAGGCGCTTAGCAAAGAGCCTCAACGCTCGGACCTGGCCGTGCAACTGCTGGAGGTGCTCGGTAAACAAGGTGATGTGCCCGCCTATGAGGCACAGGAAAACAGCCTGCGACAAGCCGGGTTTGACCGACAAAAACTTCAGGACATCCGCACCCGTCACCCGAAACTGAACAGTGCGGTACCTGCGGTCGCGGCACCGGTCGTCGCCCCTGAGCAAGCCTCACCCAACGACTGTTTCCAGTTGAACCTGGATGATTTGTCGATGGATTCCAGTTGGGATCTCGTCAGTCCCTTCGACAGTTCGACGCCCGACGTGCACCCATTGCCCGACGCGTCATTGCTGCCGGAACCCGAACTGGAATGGGACCCGGTACCTGATCTGCCGTTGCAGGCTGTCGATTTTCTCGATGAATTCAGCGACGTCGGTCAGTCATTGCAACATGAGCCGCTGCAACTTGAACCGCTGAGCCTTGCGCCGCTGGAGCCGAACAACGCCGGTAAACTCGAGCAGGCCCAGACCTGCATTGACGATGGTGATCTCGACAACGCCATCGCGCTGCTGAATGAATTGCTCAAGGACGGCGACGAGCCACTTCGCCAGACCGCCCGCAGTCTGTTGGCCGGTATCCGCTGAGGCTCTATGATAGCGACGCCCTCAGATTCAGAGACTCGCCCGTCATGACCGCGCACAAACCGGAAATCGTCATCACCTACTGCACGCAATGCCAATGGCTATTGCGTGCCGCCTGGTTGGCCCAGGAACTGCTCAGTACCTTTGGCGATGACTTGGGCAAAGTGTCGCTGGTGCCCGGCACCGGCGGGGTGTTCCATATTTTCTGTGACGAGGTGCAGCTTTGGGAGCGCAAGGCTGATGGCGGTTTCCCGGAGGCCAAGGTGCTCAAGCAGCGGGTCCGCGATCAGATTGACCCGGACCGCGACCTGGGCCACAACGACCGGACTCAGTGAGACGCCGCTTCAGCGACCACGGTCTTTTTGCTTGAGCCACCCGACAACCGGCTGGACACCACGATCGCGACGATGATCAACGCGCCGCCGATCAGCATGCGCAGCGTCGGGTTTTCATTGAACAGCAGCCAGGCCATGGAGATCCCGTAAACCGGTTCCAGGGCGAACACCACCGCCGCAGTGCGTGCCTTGATCACCGCCAGGCTGGCGACGAACAGGCTGTGTGCAACGCCGGTGCAGAACACCCCGAGCAGACCGATCCACAGCCAGTCGATGCCGCGCACTTCGCTCAATTGCGGTGCCGCCACGGGCAGCAGGCACACCGCGACCACCACGTTCTGGCACAGCGCGGCCTGCACCGGCGGGATTCGCCCGGAGCTGGCCCGGTTGGTCAGTGACAGCAAGGCAAACAACAGCCCGGAACCGACGGCCCAAAGCAGGCCGGTGGTAGCGCCGCTGGCCAGATCGAAGTCCGGGGTGACCAGCACCAACCCGACACTCACCAGCACGACCAGCAGGATTTCGTTGGCGCGAATCCGCTCGCGGAAAACCAGCCCTTCGAGAATGACGGTAAACGCCGGGAAACTGGCAAAACCCAGGGTCGCAATCGCCACACCCGCCACCTTCACCGCAATGAAGAAACTCACCCAGTGCCCGGCCAGCAACAAACCGCTGAGCAGCAGACGGCGCCAGTCCACGGCTTCAAGCTTTTGCCAGCGGGTGTTGCTGGCGAAGCGCGCAAACACCGCCAGGGCCAGCACCGCAAACGCGGCACGGCCAAAGACGATGACAGCGGGGGAGGCGGCAGCGAGTTTGCCGAACACACCGGTCAGGCCGAACATCAGTGCGCCGATATGCAAAGCGCCAAGGGCGGTACGGGGAGTCATTACAATCCTTGATTAACGTAGTAAGCCAAACCGACAGAGTCCACGGGCTTGTAGCAGCTGGCGCAGGCTTCGCCAGCTGCTACATTAAATCGCGTGAGGCTTGGCGTGTCTGTCGTCAGACTCGCGTCATTTATCGCCAGCCTCGCGCCGCAGTTTGCCGGGGGAAGCGCCAAACTCGCGCAATACCGCCGCGGCGAAAGCACTCTGGGAGCTATAGCCGACCCGGCTGGCAATCTCGCCGATGGGCAATGGTGAATCGCGCAGCAATCCCACCGCCAGATGAAGCCGCCGGCTGCGGATGTAGTCCATTGGCGTCTGCCCGCATTCGGCGATAAACCGTGCGTGCAAGCGAGCGCTGGACAGCCCGGCCACCTGGGCCAGATCTGCCACTTGCAGCGGATACGCCGCGTATTGATCGATGTGCGCATTCATCGCCGCATACGGCAGGCGCCGTCCGCCGACGCTGTCAGGTTTGGCGTTATTAAGGCTGGCCAGCAACAGCACCGCACCTTGTTGCGCGATCAACGGATCGTTGACCTGACTGCCTGCCAGCCAATTGACCAATTGGCTTTGCCCTGCATCCAGCGGCAGGCGCCCGGCGTTGCCGAGCAGGCGGTGACTGGCTTCGGCGTGGTCACCCAGAGACTGTGAAATCCATTGATCGCTCGGCACATCCAGCACCAGGCAACGGCTGCCATTGCTACTGCCGCACGCGTGATGGAAACCGGACGGGACTACCACGAAACTCTGCTGCACCACCTGGCTGCCATGGCCATCGACTTCGAAGTCCAGCGCACCCGACAAGCCGAACACCAGTTGAGCGTGGTCGTGGCTGTGGACGATCAAGTCTTCGGTGTACTGGCGTAGTGTGAGGATCGGTCTCATCACAGGTCTCCTGGCAAGATGGGGCCAGTCTACACCGGCCTGCCGCTGTCACAGGAATGACTCGCCACTGTCATGCTCAATTAACCCGATCGGCGCAACCTTGGAAAAACCATCGCAGAGGGTTGCCCATGACCAGCGCCGAGCTCGCCAAACCCAGTCGTAAGCAACGTGTGCGCACCTTATGGATTTCCGATGTGCACCTGGGCACTCGGGATTGCCAGGCCGAACACCTGTCGCAGTTTCTCAAGGGCTACCACGCGGACAAGATTTACCTGGTCGGCGACATCATCGACGGCTGGAAACTGCGCGGCGGCATGTATTGGCCGCAGGCGCACACCAACGTGATCCGGCGCTTGCTGACCATGAGCAAGCGCGGCACCGAAGTCATTTATGTGACCGGCAATCACGACGAATTCCTGCGTCGCTATTCCAAGCTGATTCTGGGCAACATCCAACTGGTGGATGAAGCCGTGCACGTGACCGCCGATGGCCGTCACCTGCTGGTTATCCATGGCGATCAGTTCGATGTCATCACCCGGTATCACCGCTGGCTGGCCTTTCTCGGCGACTCGGCCTACGAATTCACCCTGACCCTCAACCGCTGGCTCAACCATTGGCGCGCCCGTTATGGCTATGGCTATTGGTCGCTGTCGGCGTACCTCAAGCACAAGGTGAAAACCGCGGTCAGCTTCATCAGCGACTTCGAGGAAGCTATCGCTCACGAATGCCTGAAGCGCGAGTTGCATGGCGTGGTGTGCGGGCACATTCACCACGCCGAGATTCGCAAGGTCGGCGAGGTGGATTACCTCAATTGCGGGGACTGGGTGGAGTCGTGCACGGCGCTGATCGAGCATTGGGACGGGACGATCGAGCTGTATCGCCTGGCAGATGCTCAGGCGCGGGAAGCTGAATTGAGGGCCATCAAGGTCGCCGAACCGGCCTAGGAATACGGTGTCTGGGCAGGCCTCATCGCGGGCAAGCCCGCTCCCACATTGAGCAAGGTGAACACTAGATTTGTGACTGCTAGAAAAGCCTGTGGGAGCGGGCTTGCCCGCGATGGACCGCGCAGCGGTCCCCTGAGGTCTGTCAGGCCGGCGAATGTTGCTCCATCGCCGCTGTATAAATCGAGTTCTTCGGTTGGGCGAACACCCGCTCCATCATCGGCTCAAAGAAACTCAATGGCAGCGTCTCATACTCAGGGTCGAACGCCGCCGCATCGTACTTGGCACAGAACTCGATGGTCGCCTGATATTGCGGGTGTCCGCTGAATTGCTCGCGCAGGTGCCGATCCATCCCCAGGTGATGGAAGAAGTAGTAGCCCTGGAAAATCCCGTGTTTCTCCACCATCCATAAGTTGTCGGCGCTGACGAACGGCTTGAGGATCGCCGCTGCAATGTCCGGGTGGTTGTAGGAGCCAAGGGTGTCGCCGATGTCGTGCAGCAGTGCACAGACCACGTATTCTTCATCACGGCCATCGCGCCAGGCGCGGCTGGCGGTTTGCAGCGAATGGGTCAGGCGATCTACCGGGAAGCCGCCAAAATCACCCGCCAGCAACTTCAGGTGCGCCACAATCCGTGCCGGTAATTGTTTGGCGTAGGCACTGAAGTCGGCGGCGATGATCGCCCAGTCCTCCTGCGTGCCATCCTGCATGTGCGTGAATCGGGCATGGGCATTCATCAGCTATCCTCTTGTTCTAATCGAATGGGATGTCTTGAGTGTAGAACTTGGATCCAATATTGCATTGGCCACACAGGTCGCTTTTATGGCCAGTGGAGCCTAGAAGGGCACGCGACCCAGAATCATGTCGCGGTACATGACAAAGTCGCCAAGCAGGCTATAAAGAGGATGTTGGAAGGTTGCAGGTCGATTCTTCTCAAAGAAGAAATGCCCGACCCAGGCGAAGCTGTAACCGGCCAGCGGAAGGGCCCAAAGCAACAGCCATGCGCCTTTGCCGATGGTCAGGGCCAGGATGAAAATGACCAGCGTCGTGCCGATAAAGTGCAGTCGTCGGCAAGTACTGTCGCTGTGTTCGCTGAGGTAATACGGGTAGAACTCAGCAAAACTGTTGAAACGTTTGATGTTTTCCACGACTGCGATCTCTGTGGTTATTGTTCTGATTGCAAGTTGTTCTGCGGGTAGCTTATTTGAGTCTAGAGTGATCAATGGCATCAGCCAGTGACAATAGGCGCCACTTTAGTATCCTTTGGAAATCAGCCGCGTCAGACGGCTCACCGAACGTGAAGTAAACGCCATGAGCGAACGAACGACTTCTGCAAGCTGGGCGATGGGGATTGTCAAAGCACTGGAGATGGACGGTCTGGATTGCCGGGCTCTGTTCAAGCAGCTAGGGCTCGACTACGCATCGCTGGATGATCCGGATGCGCGCTTCACGCAAGATTCCATGACGCGTCTGTGGCAGCGCGCGGTCGAGCTGTCCGGCAACCCGGCGATAGGCCTGAACATGGGCAAAGTGGTGCGACCGGCCTCCTTCCATGTGGCGGGTTACGCCTTGATGTCCAGCCAGACCCTGGCCGAAGGCTTTCAGCGACTGGTGCGCTATCAGCGGATCATTGCCGAAAGTGCCGATTTGAGTTTCCGCCTGCTGGATGAGGGTTATGCGCTGATTCTGACGGTGCATGGCGACCACTTGCCACCCACCCGGCAAAGTGCCGAAGCGTCGCTGGCCTGTGCGTTGGCGTTGTGCGGCTGGTTGACCGGGCGCACGCTGCAACCGCGCAAGGTGCTGGTGCAGGGCGATCAACCCGTCGACCTCGAACCGTATAAACAAGCCTTTCATGCGCCGTTGGTGTTCAACGCGGCTTACGATGCGTTGATCTTTGAACGTGCCGACATGGAAGCCCCCCTGCCAACTGCCAACGAAGCGATGGCGCTGCTGCATGACCGGTTTGCCGGCGAGTACCTGGCACGGTTCTCCGAGAGCCGCGTGACGCACAATGCGCGTCAAGTGTTGTGTCGTCTGCTGCCGCAGGGCGAACCCAAGCGCGATACCGTGGCGCAAACGCTGCACTTGTCACAGCGCACCTTGCAGCGGCGCTTGCAGGAGGAGGGCACCAGTTTTCAGGCGTTGCTCGATGACACGCGACGTGAATTGGCCGAGCAATACCTTGCCCAGCCCACCATGACCCTGCTTGAAATTGCCTACTTGCTGGGGTTCGCCGATCCGAGCAACTTCTTCCGCGCCTTCCGCCGCTGGTTTGACGCCACGCCCGGCGAGTACCGGGCGCATCTGACGGACGCGGCAGGGCTGGTCAGTGCCGCCAGAACGCAGGAATGCACAGAACAAACACCGTAATGATCTCCAGTCGGCCGAGCAGCATGCCGAACGACAGAATCCACTTGGCGGCGTCCGGCAACGATGAAAAGTTACCCGACGGCCCGATGGTCGGACCCAACCCCGGCCCGACACCGGACACGGTACTGGCCGCACCGGTCAGGGCGGTCATCCAGTCCACGCCGAGCAGTGAGAGCAGCAACGCGATGACGCAGATGGTGATGGCAAAGAAGAACGAAAACGTCAGGATCGAACGCACGATTTCTTCGTCGAGACGGTGACCGTTGTACTTTTGCTTGATCACCGCGCGCGGGTGAATCAACTGGTTAAGGTTGGCCTTGAGCAGGATATAGGCGACCTGGAAGCGGAATATCTTGATCCCGCCGGCCGTCGAGCCGGAGCAGCCGCCGACAAAGCCCAGGTAGAAGAACAGCATCAGCGAGAAATTGCCCCACAGGCTGTAATCCCCCAGCGCAAAACCGGTGGTGGTGACCACCGACGTCACGTTAAACGCCACGTGCCGCAAGGCTTCGAGCCAATGCAGTTGGGTGGTCCACCAGTACCAGGTGCCGAGCACCAGCCAGGTCACCAGCAGCATGCCGAGCATCCCTTGAACCTGCTGATCCCCGAATAACGCCCAGCGGTTGCCGCGCAAGGTCGCCACATACAGGGTGAAGGGCAGGCTGCCGAGAATCATGATGACGATCGCCACCCAGTGCACCGCCGGTTGTGTCCACTTGGCCAGTGACTGGTCCGACGTGGAAAACCCTCCGGTCGAGATCGCGGACATCGCATGGTTGATCGCATCAAACAGACTCATTCCGGCCCACCACAGCGCCAGGCTGCCGACAATGGTGATGCCGACGTAGGCGGCCACGATCAAGCGCGCCACCATGTGCGAGCGAGGCATGATTTTTTCGGAGCGGTCCGACGATTCGGTCTGAAACAGGCGCATGCCACCGATACGCAACAGCGGCAAAATGGCGACTGCCATGCCGATAAAGCCGATGCCGCCGAGCCAGTGCAGCAGCGAGCGCCACATCAGAATGCCGGGCGACATGGTGTCCAGGCCACTGAGTACTGTGGAGCCGGTGGCGGTGATGCCGGACATGCTTTCGAAGAAGGAGTCGGTGTAGCTGATGTGCTGGGTCAGCAAAAATGGCAGCGCGGCGAAGATGCACACCACCAGCCAACTGCTGACGGTCAACAAATACATGTCCCGTGGACGCAGGTGAACATGCTCGGGACGTCCGGGGATGACCAGCGCCAGGCCAGCCACAAACGTAATCATGCTCGACCACAGGAACGACGGCAGGTCGTTGGTGCGGTCGAAGATCACCAGGGTTGCCATGGGCACGATCATGGAGATCGCCAGCGTGATCAGGAAGATGCCGATGATAAAACCAATAATCCGTAAGGTCGGCAACGCCATGAAATCCGCTCGGGCTGTTGTGGAGGAGGGCGCCATTCTACCTGCGGGGCAGGGCATGTAAACCGACGCCGCTTGTGCACTTGCAGCTAGAATAGCCAAACATTTTTTCAGGAGGTGGCCGATGCAGGCTCTCGACGCTTTGCTCAACCGTGTTTCCGTTCCACGACTGCTTGACCCGGCACCGACCGCAGCGCAGCGCGAAGTCCTGTTTGGCGCCGCCATGCGTGCACCGGACCATGGTCATTTGCAGCCGTGGCGCTTCCTGACGGTCGAGGGTGCGGCGCGTGAGCAGATGGGCGAGTTGCTGGCTGAAGCCGCCAGGCTACAAGACGCCGAGGTGTCCGAGGCCGCGCTGGACAAGGCGCGCAACGGCCCACTCCGGGCGCCACTGGTTGTGGTGGTGATCGCGCGGTTACAGGATCACGTCAAATATCCGAAATCCGAACAACTGCTGGCAGCGGGCTGCGCGGCACACGGGATTTTGCTGGCGGCGTATGCGCAGGGGATTGGCGCGGTGTGGCGCACCGGTGATTTGGCGTATTCCGCGCATGTGGCCAATGGGTTGGGGTTGGCGCAAGGGGAGGAGGTGATTGCGTTCCTCTACCTGGGCACGCCGCAGAAAGAACCGCGAGTGGCGGAGAAAGTCGATCTGGCCGAATTTGTCAGCGCCTGGCCCGCTAAATCCTGACGTTCAAAAAATCGCAGCCTCGTTTCACTCGACAGCTGCTACAGAGATATGTGTACACCTGTAGCAGCTGTCGAGTGAAACGAGGCTGTGTGCTTTTTGCATCATCACTGCATTTATGGCTGGACGACAGCACCCGGCACCAACGGCAGCTCCAGGCTGGCAATAAACCCGCCCTGCGGATGATTGGCCAGCACCAGGCTCCCGCCGTGCCGTTCTGCCGCGCGGCGCGCAATGGCCAATCCAAGGCCATGCCCGGCGGCTGTCTGCCCTGGAGCCCGATAAAACGGCTCACCCAACTGGTTCAAATACTCGGCGCTTACACCCGGCCCATGGTCACGCACGCTGACCACAATCCGCTCGCCCTGACGCACGGCCTGCATTTCAATCGACTGCCCAACCGGGTTAAAACGCTGAGCATTGCGCAGCAGATTGTCGAGGGCGCGCTCGATCATCGTCGGCCAGCCTTTGAGGTTCAGTTGCGGCTCAGCTTCAAGTCGCACGCTCTGCTCCGGCGAGCCCAGTTGCGCATCTTTGTGTAGCGTATTGAGTAGCGCGTTGAGGTCGACCTCTTCGGCGCTGGCGTTGTCGGCGTCGACTCGCGCCAGCACCAGAATTTCGCTGATCAACGCTTCCAGCCGGTCACATTCTCGGGTCAGGCGCGGCCAGAGCTTCTCCCGTTCTTCAGGGGTGGCCCGTTCAGCCAGCGCCAGTGCAATGCGCAGCCGGGCGAGCGGAGAGCGCAATTCGTGCGATACATCGCGAAGGAGTTGCCGTTGGCTACCGATCAGACTTTGCAGGCGTGAGCCCATGCGATTGAAGTCGTTGGCCAGTACGCCGAATTCATCGCGGCGATTGGCCAGTTTCACCAGGCTGTTCTGCTGATAGGTCGTTTGCCCCAGGTCATGCACTGCGCCGCGCAGACGACTGAGCGGGCGGGTGATCGACAGCGTGACGAACAAGCTGAACAAGGTCAGCACCACCAGAGCAATGCCCAAGGCACTCAACGGCCACAACAGGCTTTCGCGGTGCCATGAATCCAGTTCAGGGTGCGGGATGCGATAGATCAGCAGGTAGGTATCGCCGGTCTTTTCGCTGGTGTATTCCGCGGTCAAACGACGCCATGGCAGGCGCCGGTCATCGTTGTTCTGCCGCGCTTCGAACGCCGCAGCACGACGAGGGAAGGTGCCTCGAACCACCGGGTCACCGCTCTCGTTCAGCACCTGAACGTCAATGTGATATTGACGTTTGCGCTGTTCCAGAATGTCCTGAGCGGCTTCTTCACCCTGGGATTCATAGGTTTGCGTCCATTGTTCGGCCAAGGTATTGAGGCCCGGATGGCGACTGAGAATCCACGCGTCCTGGTTGAGCATATGCCCCAGCAGAATGGAAAGCCCTGCCACCAGAGCGATGGCCAGCCAGAAACTGGCCAGGATACGCCAGAACAATGAGCGCACAGAAAATCCTCAAACAAACGCAAATCCATGTGGGAGCGGGCTTGCTCGCGAAGGCGGTGTCTCAGGCAAATCACTGTTGACTGACACACCGCCTTCGCGAGCAAGCCCGCTCCCACATTTGACTAAGTGGAATCAGACCCAACGGGGTTGAGCCGTTGGGTCCGGGGTTAGCGCATTATTGCGCTTTTTGCGGTTGTTGCGCTTTCCACGCCTTGAATTCGGCCCATTCGGCGCGATGCTCAGCCTGTTTTTTCTGGATCTCGTCGAATTTCTTCTGTTGATCCGGCTTCAGTACGGCGCGCACATCGGCTTCGGCTTTCTGATGTTTGGCGGTCATTTCGTCTTTCAAGGCTTTCTGGTCAGCCGGGGAGAGTTTCTCCAGGTATTTGTCGACCAGTTGCTTACGCTCGTGCATCTGTTCGCCCATGATCTTGCGGATCTGCTCGCGCTGTTCGCGGCTCAGGTCCAGCTGGCTGTACGGGCCTTTACCGTGCATGCCGTGCATCTGACCGCCGTGGCGCGAGCCGTCCATCGAGCCATCCATCGGGCCGGTGCCTTCAGGCATGGCCATGGCAACGGTCGGCAGGGCGGCAGCAAACATCAGAGCGATAAGAGTCTTGCGCATGGTGAATCTCCTTGTCTCGTTCCCGGTACGTTCCGGATGAGTACAGATTACGCAGATCAAGGTCAGCGGCGGTCAGCTGAGCGTAAAGCTTGGGTAAAGACGGGTTTGTACTGACCTGACAAAACCAACACTTCACTGACAACACAAGACGTAGCAGCTGCCGAGCCTGCGAGGCTGCGTTCGGCTGCGAAGCAGTCGTGAAATCAGCCGCTGCGGTTTTTCAGGAAAACCGCGCTCTCAGGGTTTACGACGGCTGCGCCACCGGACGCAGCCTCGCAGGCTCGGCAGCTGCTACACGCTTCAGAGGCTGTAGTAGTAGCCGCGGCTACGCAGGGCAACGATGCGAGGACGGCCGTCGGGGTGTGGGCCGATTTTTTTACGCAGGTTACTGACGTGCATGTCCAGACTGCGGTCGTACAGGGTCAGCTTGCGGCCCAGGGCAATCTGCGCCAGCTCCTGTTTGTCCAGCGGCTCGCCGGGTTGCTTGAGCAGGGCTTCAAGCAGGCGGCTTTCGGAGACGGTGAGGGTGAACTCCTGTTCATCGATGCTGACCACGCCACGCACCGGGCTGAAACACAGATCTCCCAGTTCCATCTGGCTAGACACGGCCGCCGGATGGCTGCGGCGCAACACGGCGCGCAGACGGGCTGTCAGTTCTCGTGGGTCGCAGGGTTTGGCCAGATAATCATCGGCGCCCAGTTCCAGACCGAGAATGCGGTCCAGTGGCTCACCGCGTGCTGAAAGCATCAGCACCGGCAAGTCCGGGTGGTCGCTGCGCAATTGCTTGAGCAATTCCAGACCGCTGCCATCCGGCAGCATGACGTCCAGCACCACGGCGGCCGGGGAGGTTTCGGCCAGCGCGCGGCGGGCACTCTGGCCATCGTGGCAAGCGCGGACCTGAAAGCCTTCCTGGCTCAACCAACTGACCAGGAGCTCGCACAGTTCCTGGTCATCATCAATTAGTAACAGCTCGCTCATGAATCACTCAATTCAGCCATTGCCGACGTTTTCTGGTGGCACCACTGGCGAAGATACCGCAGAGCAGGGCCAATAGCGCTACTCCACCGCCGATAACAAACCACTGCTGCTGATCAGACAGAAAGCGTGGCAGCGGACTGCTGGCCTGCACTTCCTTGAGCTGCAGCTTGAGGCGCTGATTCTCTTGGCGCAACCGGCTCAGTTGAGCGCTTTCGCGTTCGCCATCGGCATTTTGCAATTGTTTGCTCAGTTCTTCTCGTTGTTGTTCGCTCGCCTTCAAGCGCTGCTGCAACTCGCTGATCTGGCTGCCGGCGCTTAGGGACAGCGGCGTTGAATTACCGCTCTCGACGCCTTCTTCACCATGAGCCGGGGCCATGATCGACAACGTCACCAACAACAGACATAACGGACCCTTGCGCATCGCGACTCCTGATTCCAATCGAGTGATTGGGCAGGTTATCGGCAGGCAAACGAGAATAATGAGCGATTGAGAGCGCGATGAACCGACAAGGTTCACCGCACGGGGGCATTTGTGGGGGAAAGTTACGGCAGGACTTGCTTGAACGGCTTGACCAGAACGTTGGCGTAGACACCTGCCGCGATGTACGGATCAGCGTCGGCCCAGGTTTGCGCGGCGCTCAGGGAATCGAATTCGGCAACGATCAGGCTGCCGGTGAAACCCGCCGCGCCCGGATCATTGCTGTCGACCGCCGGGTGTGGACCGGCCAATACGATGCGGCCTTCGCCCTTGAGCACTTGCAGGCGCTCAAGGTGGGCAGGGCGCGCGGCCAGTCGGGCTTCCAGGGAGTTGGCGACGTCTGTGGCAATGATTGCGTAAAGCATGTCAGTCCTCGGTTTTTGGCGTTGTGGTATCGGCGTCGTGCAGGTGGCGGGACAGGTAAATGCCCTGGCCGACCAGGAACAGCAGCGTCATGCCCAGGCTGCCGAAGACTTTGAAGTCGACCCAGTAGTCCTGATAGGTAAACGCGACGAACAGGTTGGCGGCACCGCAAAACAGGAAAAAGGCGATCCAGGCGATGTTCAGACGCGTCCAGACCGGTTCCGGCAGGGTCAGCGCGTGGCCCATGATGCGTTTGATCAACAGGCTGTCGCCGATGAAATGGCTGCCAATGAATGCCAGGGCAAACAACCAGTTCACCACCGGCGCTTTCCACTTCAGGAAGGTTTCGCTGTGGAACGCCAGGGTCAGGCTACCGAAGACCAGGCAGGCGATGAGCGTCAGCCACTGGCTCTTTTCAAGCTTGCGCTGCTTGATGAACAGCGTGCCGTACACCACCAGGGAGCTGATGATCAGCATCGCGGTGGCGCTGTAAATACCGCCTACAGTCAATTCATGACCGCCGATGTCGACGACCCGTGGATCGAGTTTGAAGACGATGAAAAACAGAAGAAGCGGGATGAAATCGATGAATTGTTTCACAGTGGCAGCCAGAAGCAGGATGTGGCGGCATAATAACAAACATATGGGCGCGCGATAGCGCCAGCTGATTTGAGGTAACAAAGTCCTGTGAATGTTGATTTGCACTGCCATAGCACGGCCTCCGATGGCGCCCTGGCGCCTGCGGTACTGGTTGCGCGTGCGTTCGAGAAAGGCGTGCGAGTCCTGGCCTTGACCGATCACGATACCCTCGAGGGCCTTGATGAGGCCCGCACCGCGGCAACGGCGCTGGGGATGCAGCTGGTCAACGGCGTCGAATTGTCCTGCACCTGGGGCGGCGCGACCATTCACGTATTGGGTTACGGGTTTGATGTAAACGCGCCGGCGTTGGTCGAGGCGATTGCAAAGTTGCACGATGGCCGATGGCTGCGATCCGAGGAAATTGGCCGAAAACTCGCATTGAAAGGCATGCCGGGCGCGCTGGACGGTGCCCGGGCCATACAGCAGGAACTGGGCGACAGCGGCAACGCGCCGGCCCGCCCGCACTTCGCCGACTGGATGGTGCGTGAAGGGTATGTAAAGGATCGCGCCGAAGCCTTCCGCAAATGGTTGGGCGCCGGCAAGCTGGGCGACGTCAAGCAACACTGGCCGACCCTGGAAGAGACCGTCGAAACCCTGCGCGCGGCAAAGGCTTGGGTCAGCCTGGCGCATCCCTGGCATTACGATTTCACACGCAGCAAGCGTCGTCGGCTGATTTCTGACTATATTCAAGCCGGGGGCCATGCGATTGAAGTGGTCAATGGCCATCAGCCCGCCGAGCAAGTGGGCAGCCTGGCGATTCTTGCTCGCGAGTTCGGTCTGCTGGTCAGCGCCGGCAGTGATTTTCATGGCCCTGGAGGCTGGTCCGAGATCGGTGAATACCGACCTCTGCCGGAGGATCTGCCACCACTGTGGTGTCGATTCAAACATGACCCAAATATTGCCGCCGTCTGAACAGGTAGAGAATGTGAGTCAATTTTTCCAGATTCATCCGGAAAACCCACAAGCACGCCTGATCAAACAGGCCGTCGAGATCATTCGCAGCGGCGGAGTGGTGGTATATCCCACAGACTCGTCCTATGCCATTGGTTGCCAGATCGGCGACAAGAATGCCGTGGATCGCGTGCGCCGTTTGCGCGGGCTGGATGACAAACACAACTTTACGTTGATTTGCAGCGACCTTTCCCAGCTGGGGCTGTTCGCCAAAATCGATACTGGCACGTTCCGCTTGCTCAAGGCGCACCTGCCGGGGCCGTACACGTTCATTCTCAACGCTACCCGCGAAGTCCCGCGCCTGTTGCTGCACCCGAAAAAGCGCACCATCGGCCTGCGTGTCCCGAGCCATCCGATTGCCCTCGCGCTGCTGGAACAGCTGGGTGAGCCGCTGATGAGCGTGACCCTGATCATGCCCGGCGACATCGACCCGTTGACCGACCCATACGAAATGCGTCAATTGCTTGAGCATCAGGTCGACCTGATCATTGACGGCGGTTTCGGCGGGATCAAGGCGTCCACCGTGATCAATCTCGCCGACGGCGAGCCGGAAGTGATCCGTGTCGGTTGCGGCGACCCTTCGCCGTTCATGGCCGAGGCGTAGATGTCTGCAGTAGAACCCGTTGTCGACAGTCAAGCCGGAGCCCAGCAAGAGCTGCCCTTCGCGATGGTCTATGGCCAGGCGGTTCTGGAAATGCCGCTGGACCTGTACATCCCGCCGGATGCGCTCGAAGTGTTTCTCGAAGCCTTCGAAGGCCCGCTCGACCTGTTGCTGTACCTGATCCGTAAACAGAACATCAACATCCTCGACATCCCGGTGGCGGAAATTACCCGTCAGTACATGGGGTATGTCGAGTTGATGCAGTCGGTGCGCCTGGAACTGGCCGCCGAATACCTGGTGATGGCCGCGATGCTGGCCGAAATCAAGTCGCGGATGCTCTTGCCCCGCGCCGAAACCATTGAAGACGAAGAAGACGACCCGCGCGCCGAGCTGATCCGTCGTTTGCAGGAATACGAGCGCTTCAAGGCGGCCGCCGAAGGCATCGACGGCCTGAGCCGGGTCGGTCGCGATGTCGTCGTGCCCAAGCTGGATGCCCCCGAAGCCCGGGCGCGCAAGCTCTTGCCGGATGTGCGTCTGTCGGAATTGCTGTTGTCCATGGCCGAGGTCCTGCGCCGTGGCGACATGTTCGAAAGTCACCAGGTCAGCCGCGAGGCGCTGTCCACCCGCGAACGCATGAGCGATGTGCTGGATCGGCTCAAGGGTGGTGGTTTCGTGCCCTTTGTCGAGCTGTTCACGGCGGAGGAAGGGCGGCTCGGGGTGGTGGTGACCTTTATGGCAATCCTCGAATTGGTCAAGGAATCCTTGGTCGAGCTGGTGCAGAATGAGCCGTTCGCAGCGATCCATGTGCGGGCCCGAGCCGAATAACGAGTTGAATCATGAACCTGACTGAACCCCGCGAGCTGGCGCCACTGCTTGAAGCCTTTCTGTTGGCCTCGGGAAAACCGCAATCGCTTGAACGACTGTTCGAACTCTTCGAAGAGGGCGAGCGACCAGAGCCGCCGGTCTTCAAGAAAGCGCTGACGATTTTGGCCAAATCCTGCGACGGCCGCGCTTTCGAGCTGAAGGAAGTGGCGTCGGGCTACCGCCTGCAAATCCGCGAGAAATTTTCGCCGTGGGTCGGGCGCTTGTGGGAGGAGCGCCCGCAGCGTTATTCCCGCGCCATGCTCGAAACCATTGCCCTGATTGCCTATCGCCAGCCGATCACCCGGGGCGAAATCGAAGACGTGCGGGGCGTGGCGGTCAACAGCCAAATCGTCAAGACGCTGCTGGAACGCGAGTGGATTCGCATTGTTGGCTACCGCGATGTGCCCGGCAAACCGGCGATGTTTGCCACCACCAAGGCATTTCTCGACCACTTCAACCTGAAGAACCTCGACGATCTGCCGCCGCTGGCCGAACTGCGCGAACTTGAACCGGACCCGGTTCTCGATTTCGACGACGCCCCCGTGCCTGCCAGCCTGCAGGAATTGGCGGACGCCAGCGCCGAGCCGGAAGAACCCAAGGAAGAAACCAGTTTCCACACATTGTTGCTGGAACTGGACACCATGGAGGAGGGGCTCAAGACTGATTTCGATGATTTGTTGCGTGACGGCGAGATGACCGCGGTTGAGCCGCCAATCGACAATGAACTTCAGGTAGAGCCAGAAGCCACAGTCGAAGAAGAGCCGGAGCCGGAGCCAGAGCTTGAAGACGACGTGCTAGGCGTCGCCGAAGCTCGCGAAAAACTCCTGGCTGCCGTCGCGGCCCTTGAACAGCCGAAACCCGAGCCTGAGCCCGAGTTGAGCGACGAAGAAGCCGAAGCCCGGGCACTCGCCGAGGCCATCGAAGCCGAACGCCGCGAATTCGACGACTGACCCCAGTCCTGTAGGAGCCGAGCTTGCTCGCGATGACGTCAGCACATTCAACATCAAAGTGAATGGACGTCCGCTATCGCGAACAAGCTCGGCTCCTACACAAGCTCAATACGCGTACGGTGCCACCGGTCGGCGGAAAAACCAGTAACGCTGTGATCATCAGCTAGTCTCTGATGCGAAATCGCCCGCATGAGCGTATGATTCGCGACCCTTCGGCGATCCCTTCGCCCAAGTGCACAGATTTACATCGCTTCAGGCAAAGCCTGAACAGACCACACCGGGAGGTGCCCAGATGAGTATCAACGACCAGAAAGACGACCAGAAAGACGACCAGGAAATCGGCCCAGCAGGCGAAAAACTGCAGAAAGTCCTCGCCCGTATCGGCGTCGGCTCGCGCCGTGACGTGGAAGCCTGGATCAGCCACGGCCGCATCAAGGTCAACGGCAAAGACGCCACGCTCGGTCAGCGTGTCGACATGCATGACGCCATCACCATTGATGGCAAGGTGATCAAGCGCGAAGAAGCCGCCGAGTCGGTACGCCGCGTGATCATGTACAACAAGCCCGACGGTGAAATCTGCACCCGTGTCGACCCCGAAGGCCGTCCGACCGTATTCGACAAGATGCCGCGTCCGAAAGAAGGTCGCTGGATCAACATCGGTCGCCTGGACATCAACACCACCGGCTTGCTGATGTTCACCACCGACGGTGAATTGGCCAACCGCCTGATGCACCCTTCCTATGAAATGGATCGTGAATACGCGGTACGTGTACGTGGCGAAGTTGATGACGAGATGATCGAGCGTCTGAAAGCAGGCGTTGTCCTCGAAGACGGCCCGGCCAAGTTCACCGACATCAAGCAAGCGCCAGGTGGTGAGGGTTTCAACCACTGGTATCACTGCGTGGTGATGGAAGGTCGTAACCGCGAAGTTCGTCGCCTGTGGGAATCCCAGGGCTTGGTGGTCAGCCGTCTGAAGCGCGTGCGCTTCGGTCCGGTGTTCCTCAACTCCGACCTGCCGATGGGCCGCTGGCGCGAAATGAGCCAGTACGAAGTCGACATTCTGAGTGCCGAGGTTGGCCTGACGCCGGTCGCGATGCCACAGTTGAACGCCAAGAGCAAAGACAAGCTCGATCGTATGCAGCGTAAATCGTCGCGTCCGATGGGCAAGACCGAGCGCGTGCGTACGTTGCGTCCAGCGGCGGGTGCCCCGGCCACGGCGCGTGATTCTCGCGAGCCGCAGATCGAAGGCGAGCGCCCGGCCCGCAAACCTGCTGCACCTCGTGCAGACGGCGAGCGCGGTCCACGCACTCCACGCCCGGCCAACGGCCGCACTGAACGTGGCGAAGGCCGTGGTGCGCCAAGCGGCGGCCGCAGCGATCGCGGTGCTCCAGCCGGTCGCGGAACGCCAGTGGCAGACCGTCCTGCTGATACCAAGCGCCCGGCCAAGCCTGCGCCGAAGAAACGCCCGGGCATCGTCCTGGTCGACAAGGACGCACCATCGGGCAAGCGCCGCGGCGCGCCAGCCGGTTCGGGCCAGCGTCCGGGTTTCGGTCGTCGCAAACCTGAGTAATCGGTAAGCGCTGCATAAAAACGCCATCCCTCGGGATGGCGTTTTTTTTTGGCTGACTGATCGTTCCCACGTTCCGCGTGGGAATGCAGCCCGTCCCTTCAAAGCCGAACGCGGAGCCTCCGGTGAGCCATTCCCACGGGGAGCATGGGAACGATCGCGCCAATGGTGGGAGCGGGCTTGCCCGCGAAGGCGTCAACTCAGGCTCCGCCATTTCCAGAATGGAAAACCGTCGTTACGCCCTGTAACGAATACTTTACGAAAACCACCCATTAACCCCATGAAACTCCCTTCTCCCGGGAACTGTAAGAAAATTCTTCCATTTCGTGACCGCTCCATTCTCGCTCCAAGGCTCTCCCCCGCTTGTTTCAGCACGCCATGCAGGGTCAGATGCGCCGCATGCCTGTCGTGCAGGTGCATAACAAGAAGGAGGCGCAATGTACGCCGTGATTCATCTCCATCTCTCCCCGTGGGGCGATTTTTCAATCGTTCCCGTCGATGGCCCGCAAGGGTCTGACTCTCTATTTGCAGCCGCCCGGGACACTCGGGGCGGACACAGGCAATCCCGGCTTACAACACGCTGATCCAGCGGGTCTGGCAGCAGGGGGTTACGGGTGTACAATGCGCCGCGTTTTAACTGTGACCTCCTGCGCAAATGCGCAAACCTCAAGGCTACCCGTCTTGTTCACTCCGCCACGCCACGAGTGTGTCGGGTTCGATTTCGTCACAGATAAAAACAAACAGGTGACGCATGACCGTTGTAACTATGCAGAACGTGAGAGCCTTTTCATGAGTGGACAAAACTCGAATTCAGGCGAGCTGAAGCGCGGCCTGAAAAACCGCCACATTCAATTGATTGCCCTCGGTGGCGCGATCGGCACCGGTTTGTTCCTCGGCTCGGCCGGGGTGCTGAAGTCCGCCGGCCCGTCGATGATCCTCGGCTACGCCATCTGCGGCTTCATTGCCTTCATGATCATGCGCCAGCTCGGCGAAATGATCGTCGAAGAGCCCGTGGCCGGATCCTTCAGCCACTTCGCGCACAAATACTGGGGTGGTTTCGCCGGCTTCCTGTCGGGCTGGAACTGCTGGATCCTGTACATCCTGGTGGGCATGTCGGAGCTGACCGCAGTCGGCAAATACATCCACTACTGGGCACCGGAGATCCCGACCTGGGTTTCGGCAGCCGGGTTCTTCGTCCTGATCAACCTGATTAACCTGGCTAACGTCAAAGTCTTTGGCGAGGCCGAATTCTGGTTCGCGATCATCAAGGTTGTGGCCATCGTGGGCATGATTGCCCTGGGCAGCTACTTGCTGGTCAGCGGTAACGGCGGCCCGCAAGCGTCGGTCAGCAACCTGTGGTCCCACGGTGGTTTCTTCCCGAACGGTGTCAGCGGTCTGGTGATGGCCATGGCGATCATCATGTTCTCCTTCGGTGGCCTGGAAATGCTCGGTTTCACCGCAGCAGAAGCGGACAAGCCGAAAACCGTGATCCCGAAAGCCATCAACCAGGTGATCTACCGGATTCTGATTTTCTACATCGGCGCGTTGGTCATTCTGTTGTCGCTGACGCCATGGGACGCCCTGCTGACCACCCTGAATGCATCAGGTGATTCCTACAGCGGCAGCCCGTTCGTACAAGTGTTCTCGATGCTCGGCAGCAACACCGCCGCGCACATCCTCAACTTCGTGGTATTGACCGCGGCGTTGTCGGTGTACAACAGCGGCACCTATTGCAACAGCCGCATGCTGCTGGGCATGGCCGAGCAGGGCGATGCGCCGAAAGCCTTGTCGAAGATCGACAAGCGCGGCGTGCCTGTGCGTTCGATCCTCGCTTCGGCCGCGGTGACGCTGATTGCGGTGTTGCTGAACTACCTAATCCCGCAAAATGCGCTGGAACTGTTGATGTCACTGGTCGTCGCGACCCTGGTCATCAACTGGGCGATGATCAGTTTCTCGCACTTCAAATTCCGCCAGCATATGAACAAGACCAAACAAACGCCGCTGTTCAAGGCGCTGTGGTACCCGTACGGGAACTACATCTGCCTGGCGTTCGTGGTGTTTATCCTGTGCGTGATGCTGCTGATTCCGGGGATCCAGATCTCGGTGTACGCGATTCCGGTGTGGGTCGTGTTCATGTGGATTTGCTACGGCATCAAGAACAAGCGCAGTGCGCAGCATGCGCTGCAGGCGACAGGCTCCAGCGCTAAATAAGCGCAGGGCGCAGAAACAACAAACCCGGCCATGTGCCGGGTTTGTTGTTTTCAGGGTTCACACAAAATCCCTGTAGGAGCATGGCTTGCCCGCGATTCAGACACCGTGGTTTACCAGGTACACCGCGTTTTCGTTCACCGCGGGCAAGCCATGCTCCTACAGGGGCGCGTTGCACCGGTCTATTCGCGGTATCCTGCGCACTCTGAACCCGGACGCTTTTACATGCTGGTAATTTCCAACAACGTGCATCTGCCGGATGCCGAGATCGAGTTGACGGCCATTCGCGCTCAGGGTGCCGGCGGCCAGAACGTCAACAAGGTTTCCAGCGCCGTGCATCTGCGTTTCGACATTCCGGCCTCGTCCTTGCCCGAGTTCTACAAGGAGCGGTTGCTGGCACTGCGCGACAGTCGCATCACCAGCGAAGGCGTGTTGATCATCAAGGCTCAGCAATACCGCACGCAGGAGGCCAATCGCGCCGATGCGCTGGAACGGTTGACCGAACTGATCCTCAGCGCGACCAAAGTCGAAAAGAAGCGCCGCCCGACCAAACCGACGCTGGGTTCAAAAAAGCGTCGGCTCGAATCGAAGAGCCAGCGCGGGAGTATCAAGGCCGGACGCGGCAAGGTCGATTTTTAACGCGACTCACGCGCTTCGCGTTGCTTCGGTGCTTGCCGGTACAAGTAAATGCTCAGCATCAAACCGCTCAACGCGGCGAGGGCGGCGAACAGGAAGATCGAGGCAAAACCAAATCCGGCGGCAATGGCCCCCGCCAGCGGTCCGGTAATCCCCAGCGACAAATCAATGAACAACGAATAAGCACCGACGGCCGCGCCACGGCTGGAGGCCGGCACCAGGTTGACCGCTTCCACGCCCAGCGCTGGAAACACCAGCGAGAACCCGAAACCGCTCAGCGCCGCGCCGGCCAACGCCCAATGGGCGTCCGGTGCCAACCACAGTAGCAACAAGCCCAGGGTTTCCACGGACAGGCAGGCAATCGCCACGCGAAAGCCGCCGAGGCGGTTGATCAAGTTGCCGAACAGCAAGCGTGCACCAATGAAGCTGGCGCCAAACAAACTCAGGCACAACACCGCGTTGTCCCAGTGTTGCGTGGCGTAATACAAGGTGATGAAGGTGGCGATGGTGCCGAAGCCAATCGAGCCCAGCGCCAGACCGCAACCATGCGGCAACACGCGCCCCAGCACATGCATGAACGGCAGGCGTTCGCCGACCACGATTGGCGCAGCGGTTTTTGGCCAGGCCAGTGCCAGGCCAAGAATGGCCAGCAGCACAATGCTCACGCCCATGCTCCACAAGCCTAATTGATGGACCAACAGCACACCCAACGGCGCGCCGACGGCCAATGCGCCGTAGCTGGCGATGCCGTTCCAGGAAATCACCTTGGCGGTGTTCGCCGCGCCAACCCGGCCGATGCCCCAGCCAATCGAGCCTGAACCGACCAGGCTTTCCGCGCTGCCGAGTACCAGGCGGCCGATCAGCAGGCTGATCAGGCTCAGGGTCGGCAGGCTCTGGGTCCAGGCCGAAATCAACATGAACACGCCGCTCAAGCCGCAACCGGCGAGGCCGTACATCACCGCCAGTTTGCTGCCCTTGTTGTCGATGATTTTCCCGGCGTAAGGGCGGCTGAGCAGGGTGGCCAGGTATTGCACGCTGATTACCAGGCCGGCGATGACTGCGCCGAAACCCAGGTCGCTGTGGACGTAGCCGGGCAATACGGCCAAGGGGATGCCGATATTCAGGTAGCCGATGAAGGTAAACAGAACGATGGAAACGACTTGCAGCGTGACCGCCAGGGGGCGCTGGTTTTCAGACATGGGTAAAGGTCCACGGGAAAGCAGGATAGATAGGCTGCTTATGATAGCGGCGCGAGCGGCTGCGGGTCGTGGAAAAAGTAAAACTATTTGCCGGACGGGGTGAATCAGGGCTTGGCAGGGGCAACCAGTTGCGTCGTGACCAGGGCGGCCAAGGCGTTTTCTTCGCTGCCGAAACGGGCGAGCAACGCGGCTTGTTTCTCGGGGGAAAGGCGATTCCAGATATCGATCATCTTCTCGGCGGTGCCGATCAGGACGCTGGCTTGGGTCTCGCTGAATTCATCGGTCATGGTGTGTAGCTCAAGGGTTCAGGCGGTGTGGAAAGCGCATGTTAGCGCTTTCCACACGGTCTGGCATTGCAGGTGTTTCAGTCTTCGCTGTCGGCCTGGCGGCGTTCAGTGGCTTCTTTTTTTGGCTCGGGCTGTTGGGCGCCGGCTTGTTGCGTGGTTGTCTGCTCAGTTTCGTGCAGGCTTGGGAAGGGGAGATTAGGAATCTCGTGCATGTTTCGCGCTCCTCGCAAAGTCTGTTGATAGATCTGGTAGATCCGCGCTTTTAAAAAGCTTGGGCAGAATACAGCAGTAAAAATGACAATCGGACTTTTATATCCAATTGTTGCGACGGAAGGGGTTGTCTAGACAGGTCTGTGTAGGAGTTGGCGCAGCCTGCGCTGATCGTTCCCACGCTCTGCGTGGGAATGCCTCAACGGACGCTCCGCGTTCGGCTCTGGAAGGGACGCGGAGCGTCCCGGGCTGCATTCCCACGCAGAGCGTGGGAACGATCAGCGTAAGGCGGGGGGTTATTTGCAAACCTTGGCGATTGCCTCGGCCAACAGATCCAGACGCGTAGCATCGATGCCCGCCACGTTCGCCCGGCCCGAGTTGACCATGTACACGCTGTGATGGTCCCGCAGGTTTTTTACTTGCTCCGGCGACAGCCCGGTGTAGGAAAACATCCCGCGTTGCACGCCGATGTGGGCAAAGCGCTCGCGCAAGCCATGTGGCTCCAGCGCTTCGACCAGGCCGCTGCGCAATTGGGCGATGCGCAAACGCATGGCTTCCACTTCGTCGGCCCAGAGGCTTTTCAGCTCCGGATCGCCAAGAATGGTCGCGACTACGGCCGCGCCGTGATCCGGTGGCGTCGACCACAGGTTACGCGCGATGTTGGCCAGCTGGCTGCGGATGTCCACGAGCTTTTCAGCGGTTTTTGCACAGACAATCAGTGCGCCGGTGCGGTCGCGGTACAAACCGAAGTTCTTCGAGCAGGAACTGGTGATCAGCACTTCCGGCAACGCCGCGGCGAACAACCGGGTCGACCAGGCATCCTGCTCCAGGCCATCGCCGAAGCCCTGGTAAGCGAAGTCGATCAACGGCAACAGGTCTCGACTGCGCACCACGTCCAGCACTCGGTGCCAGTCGTCGTGGGACAAGTCGAAACCGGTCGGGTTGTGGCAACAGGCGTGCAGCAACACCACGTCGCCCTTCGGCGCTTCGCTGAGTACCGCGAGCATAGCGTCGACGTCGAGGCGGTTGTCGCTGCCCACGTACGGGTAGTGACTGACCTTGACCCCGGCCGCCGCGAAAATCGTTTCGTGGATCGGCCAGGTCGGGTTGCTCAGCCACACGCCACGGCCCGGCAGGCACTGGGCGATGAAGTCGGCGCTCAAGCGCAATGCACCGGTGCCGCCCGGGGTCTGGGTCGCCCCGGCCCGTTGCCCGGCGATCAAGGCGGAATCGGCACCCAACACCAGCTCATTGATGGCTTTGCCGAAGGCCGGTTCGCCGTGACCGCCAATGTAGGTCTTGGTGGTTTGACGATCCACCAGACGCTGCTCGGCAAGCTTCACCGACTGCGGAATCGGCGTCAGGCCCTGGGCATCTTTATAGACGCCCACGCCGAGGTCGAATTTGCGCGGGTTGGGGTCCTGCGCATAAGCCTCCATCAAGCCGAGAATCGGGTCGCCGGGGACTCGACCTATGGCGTCGAAATGCATTATTTGCGGCCCTCGGCGTCTTTGGCCACTTCGTCAGTGCGCGCAGCCATGATGAAGTCGTTGCGGTGCAGGCCCTTGATGGAGTGGCTCCACCAGGTGACGGTGACTTTGCCCCATTCGGTCAGCAGGCCCGGGTGGTGACCTTCGGCCTCGGAGATCTCGCCAACGGCATTGGTGAACGCCAGCGCGTGTTTGAAGTTTTTGAACAGGAACAGCTTTTCCAGCTGCATCACGCCGTCGCGTACTTCGATGTTCCAGTCTGGGATCTGCTTGATCAGTACCGGCAACTCTTCGTCGCTGACCTGAGGGGCACCGGCTTGGCAGGCTTCGCAGTGGGCTTGGTTCAATGTGGACATGATGTGTACCTGAAATCGAATGATTGGAAATCGGCCGTCAGTAACACCACGCTAAACCAAAGCGTCGGTTCCTGACAGGCTCACTTGTTTCTAAAAGCAGCGGATCACGCAGCCTTTGGCGGAAATTTCGGGGTGTGCAAGCCCAGCTGCATGCCTTGTTTGACCATGCTCATGATGTCTTCATGAGCCACATCAAACAGACGCTTGAGGTTCGGCAGGACAAAGTACAGCGGTTGCAGGATGTCGATGCGATACGGCGTGCGCATGCATTCCAGCGGATCGAACGCCTGATGCTCAGGTTCGTTCGACAGGCAGTAAACGGTTTCTTTTGGAGAAGAAAGAATGCCGCCGCCGTAAATGCGCAGGCCTTCAGCGGTATCGACCAGACCGAATTCGATGGTCATCCAGTACAGGCGCGCCAGGTAAACGCGTTCTTCCTTGGTCGCTTGCAGGCCCAGTTTGCCGTAGGTGTGGGTGAATTCGGCAAACCAGGGATTGGTCAGCAGCGGGCAGTGCCCGAAAATCTCGTGGAAAATGTCCGGCTCTTGCAGGTAATCCAGCTCTTCGCGGGTACGAATAAACGTCGCCACCGGAAACTGCTTGTTGGCCAGCAACTCGAAAAAAGTCTGGAAGGGGATCAGCGCCGGAACCCGGGCCACTTGCCAGCCGGTGGTTTCACCGAGGACTTTGTTGATCTCGCCCAGTTGCGGAATGCGGTCGTGGGGCAGACCGAGTTTTTCGATACCGTCCAGGTACTCCTGGCACGCACGACCTTCGATCACTTTCAGTTGACGAGTAATCAGCGTGTTCCACACCGCATGCTCTTCAGCGGGGTAGTCGATAAAACCTTGCGCATCGGGCTCGCGAGCCACGTATTGCGTCTGCTTCATGCTGCTCTCCTGCGAGGGGATTCGTTCTTGTTATGTACTGCTATGGACCTAGAAATACCCCAAGGATTGCGGCGTTGCAGCAGGGTGACGGCTTATTGCGTAGGAAAATTCGCTATTTTTCGTAAAGAATTCGTTACGGATTGACGGCTATGGCCTAGCTGTTGAGATTCGCGGGTTTGAAATGGTGCAAAGGTGTCACATAATCTTGACGACTATCTTCACGCTCGACAGAAAAATTCTGCCGGCACGTTCAGTTGAGCGCTGCGATTCCCCTGTAGGCGCTGAGCTTGCTCGCGATGAGGGGGCCACATTCAGCATGGATGTCGGCTGGTACACCGCTATCGCGAGCAAGCTCGGCTCCCACAGGGAATGTGTGCAGGCACTGACCTCATTTATCGTTTTTCGGGCCATTTATATGCGTATCAAAGTCCACTGCCAGAACCGTATCGGTATCCTGCGCGACATTCTCAACTTGCTGGTTGAGTACGGGATCAACGTCGCCCGCGGTGAGGTCGGCGGCGAACATGGCAACGCGATCTACCTGCATTGCCCGAACCTGATCAACATTCAGTTCCAGGCGCTGCGTCCGAAATTTGAATCGATTGCCGGCGTATTCGGCGTCAAGCGCGTAGGGCTGATGCCCAGCGAGCGTCGGCACATGGAACTCAATGCGTTGCTCGGTGCCCTGGAGTTTCCGGTGTTGTCGATCGACATGGGCGGTTCCATCGTTGCGGCCAACCGCGCGGCGGCGCAGTTGCTCGGGGTGCGGGTGGATGAAGTGCCGGGGATTCCGCTGTCGCGTTATGCCGAGGATTTCGATTTGCCGGAACTGGTGCGCGCCAACAAGTCGCGAATCAACGGGCTGCGGGTCAAGGTCAAGGGCGACGTGTTTCTGGCGGACATCGCGCCGCTGCAATCGGAACATGACGACAGCGAAGCCATGGCCGGCGCGGTCCTGACGCTGCACCGCGCGGACCGGGTAGGGGAGCGCATCTATAACGTGCGCAAGCAGGAACTGCGTGGGTTCGACAGCATCTTCCAAAGCTCGAAAGTCATGGCGGCCGTGGTGCGCGAAGCCCGGCGCATGG
The DNA here is from genome assembly GCF_054668335.1 of Pseudomonas sp. S2_F03. Classification (NCBI taxonomy): domain Bacteria; kingdom Pseudomonadati; phylum Pseudomonadota; class Gammaproteobacteria; order Pseudomonadales; family Pseudomonadaceae; genus Pseudomonas; species Pseudomonas sp. S2_F03. Next base: position 4,681,936 of record NZ_CP162759.1, read on the forward strand.
CGCCGCTGGATGCGCCGCTTTTGATAGAAGGCGAAACCGGCACCGGCAAGGAATTGTTGGCCCGGGCCTGTCATTTGGCCAGCCCGCGCGGGCAGTCACCCCTGATGGCACTCAACTGCGCCGGGCTGCCGGAGTCGATGGCCGAGACCGAATTGTTCGGCTATGGCCCCGGTGCCTTCGAAGGCGCACGCGCCGAAGGCAAGCTCGGGCTGCTGGAACTGACGGCGGGCGGTACGCTGTTTCTCGATGGCGTGGGAGAAATGAGCCCGCGCTTGCAGGTGAAATTGCTGCGCTTCCTGCAGGACGGTTGCTTCCGTCGTGTGGGCAGTGATGAAGAGGTCTACCTCGATGTGCGCGTGATCTGCGCGACCCAAGTGGATTTGTCCGAACTGTGCGCGCGGGGCGAGTTTCGCCAAGACCTTTATCACCGCTTGAATGTGTTGTCGCTGCACATCCCGCCACTGCGTGAATGCCTTGATGGTTTGACGCCGCTGGTGGAGCACTTCCTCGATCAGGCCAGCCGGCAAATCGGATGCCCGCTGCCGAAACTGGCACCGGCCGCGATGGAGCGGCTCAGTCATTACCACTGGCCGGGTAACGTCCGGCAATTGGAAAACGTGTTGTTCCAGGCGGTTTCGTTGTGTGAGGGCGGGACGGTCAAGGCCGAACATATTCGTCTGCCGGATTACGGTGTGCGTCAGCCGCTTGGCGATTTTTCGCTGGAAGGCGGGCTTGACGAGATTGTCGGGCGTTTCGAGAAAGCGGTGTTGGAACGCCTGTATTCGGAGCATTCCAGCAGCCGGCAATTGGGCAAGCGCCTGGGTGTTTCTCATACCACCATTGCCAACAAGTTGCGTGATTATGAAATTGGCAAAGTTGAGCGTTAACGTTAGTCGGCGAGCAACCAAAACAAGAATAATTATCGGCTGTTAGTTGTTATCTAGCGCTTCTAAATCGCATTGGAAGCGCTTTACCCTTACCGTTGATCCGAATCGTAGAGCTTCCCAGGCAGGCCATCTAGGCTCAATTCAAAGTTTGGCAGGAGCGATCACCATGCCATCAGCGGATGACTCTACCCAGCAAGTGCGCAAAGAAACTCGCCTGTTCTTTTTTCTGATTGTTGTTCTTTTTCCAGTGCTGTCGGTGGCGATAGTGGGTGGTTACGGTTTCTTTGTCTGGTTTCTGCAAATGCTGCTTGGCCCTCCCGGACCACCCAATTGATTGTTGTCCCTCTTAGTGGCATGACGGGGAGTACTGATCATGGAAAAGACGCTGCATATTGCCAGTCTGGTAGTGCTTGCTCGTCCTGAGTTGTTCGAGGCGGTGAAGGCTAACTTGCGTTTGCTCAATGGCGTTGAACTGCATCAGGAAAGTCTCGCCGGCAAACTGGTGGTGGTGCTGGAGATGGAAAAGGAAAGCGAGATTTCCCAGCGCATAAACCAGATCAACAACTTGCCGGGTGTGCTCAATGCCTCCCTCGTTTATCACGAGATTCTCGATGTGACGGGAGAAAGCACATGCCTATGACGCGGCGAGAATTTGTCAAAGCCCAGGCTGCCGGGATTGCTGCGGCGGCTGCGGGACTTCCGGTATTTACCTCTGCCAGTAATCTCATCACCGAAGAAGACCGGGTGGCCCTGGACTGGAACAAGGCACCCTGCCGTTTTTGCGGTACCGGGTGCAGCGTGATGGTGGCGACCAAGGACAATCGGGTGGTCGCCACTCACGGTGATGTGAAAGCCGAGGTCAATCGCGGGCTGAACTGCGTCAAAGGCTACTTCTTGTCAAAGATCATGTACGGCGTTGATCGCCTGACTCAGCCACTGTTGCGCATGACCAACGGGCAGTATGACAAGCAGGGCGAGTTTCAGCCGGTGTCCTGGGATCAAGCGTTTGATGTGATGGAATTGAAGTTTAAGGAGGCGATAAAAAACAAAGGGGCTGAATCAATCGCCATGTTCGGTTCTGGTCAGTGGACCGTCTGGGAAGGGTATGCGGCCAACAAGTTGATGAAGGCCGGGTTTCGCACAAATAACATTGATCCCAATGCACGTCATTGCATGGCGTCCGCGGTCATGGGGTTTATGCGTACGTTCGGTATCGATGAGCCGATGGGCTGTTATGACGATATCGAAGTCACCGACGCGTTCGTGTTGTGGGGTTCAAACATGGCGGAGATGCATCCGATTCTTTGGAGTCGGGTGACGGATCGCCGATTGAGCCAGCCCAACGTCAAGGTCGCGGTGCTTTCTACCTTCGAGCATCGCAGTTTTGAGTTGGCCGACATTCCCATGGTGTTCAAGCCACAGACTGACCTGTTTATCCTCAACTACATTGCCAATCACATTATTGAAAGCGGCTCGGTCAACAAGGACTTTGTCAGCAAGCACACTAAGTTCGCCAAAGGTACGGATGACATCGGCTACGGCTTGCGTGCCGATAATCCGCTGGAGATGAAGGCGCGCAATGCCGCCAAGGCGAATACCTGGACCGATATCGATTTTGAGCAATTCGCGGCGTTCGTAAAACCTTACACGCTTGAGCGCACGGCCAAGGAAACCGGCGTGCCAGCCGAGCGCCTCAAGGCGTTGGCCGAACTGTATGCTGACCCCAAGCGCAAAGTGGTTTCGTTCTGGACCATGGGCTTCAACCAGCACACGCGTGGCGTGTGGGCCAATAACCTGATTTACAACATCCACCTGTTGACCGGAAAGATCAGCGAGCCGGGCAACAGTCCATTCTCCCTGACGGGCCAGCCTTCGGCCTGCGGGACGGCGCGCGAAGTGGGCACGTTCTCCCATCGCTTGCCCGCCGACCTGGTGGTCACCAACCCGGCGCATCGCGCCAAGGCCGAGCAGATCTGGAAAGTGCCGCCGGGCACCATCAATGAAAAGGTCGGGTTTCACGCCGTGCAGCAGAGCCGCATGCTCAAGGACGGTGTGCTCAACGTGTATTGGACGATGGCCAGCAACAACATGCAGGCCGGTCCGAACATCATGCAGGAAGTGTTGCCGGGCTGGCGCAACCCCGAGAACTTTGTGGTGGTCTCGGACGTGTACCCCACGGTCTCCGCCCAAGCGGCCGATCTGATTCTGCCCACCGCGATGTGGGTCGAGAAAGAGGGCGCTTATGGCAACGCGGAGCGGCGTACGCAGTTCTGGCATCAATTGGTCTCGGCACCGGGTGAGGCCAAGTCTGATCTGTGGCAACTGGTCGAGTTTTCCAAGCGCTTTAAAACCGATGAGGTCTGGTCGGCAGAGGTGTTGACCACGTCACCGCAGTACAAGGGCAAGACCCTGTATGAGGTGCTGTTCAAGAACGGTCAGGTCGATCAGTTCCCACTGGATCAGATGGCGGCGGGTTATCAAAACGACGAGGCCCGGGATTTTGGTTTTTACTTGCAAAAAGGGCTGTTCGAAGAATATGCCCAGTTCGGCCGTGGCCACGGTCATGACCTTGCTCCGTTTGATCGCTATCACACCGAACGTGGATTGCGCTGGCCCGTCGTCGAGGGCAAGGAAACACTCTGGCGTTTCCGAGAGGGGTATGACCCTTACGTGGAGAAGGGCAGCGGTGTGCAGTTCTATGGCTATCCCGACAAGAAAGCGATCATCTTCGCGCTCCCTTACGAGCCGCCAGCAGAGTCCCCGGACGCGGACTTCCCGTTCTGGCTCAGCACCGGCCGGGTCCTTGAGCACTGGCACACCGGGACCATGACGCAGCGCGTTGAGGAACTCTATAAAGCGGTCCCCGACGCCTTGGTCTACATGCATCCGGCGGATGCGAAAGCCTTGAATGCCCGCCGTGGCAGCGAAGTGAAACTGATCAGTCGGCGCGGTGAGATGCGTGCGCGCATCGAAACCCGAGGGCGTAACAAGCCACCCGAAGGCCTGGTGTTTGTACCGTTCTTCGATGCCAACAGGCTGATCAACAAAGTCACGCTCGATGCGACGGACCCTATCTCCAAACAAACTGATTACAAAAAATGCGCGATCAGGATTGAAGTGATCAAGACGGCATAAGGAGAGTTCTGATGAATTGTCGTTCGCTGTCCTTGCTTGCTGCTCTGCTGGTTGGGTTGCCAGCGGCATTCGCGGCGCAGCCGGGTTACCCGCTGGACGCCCCGGCGCCGGATGGTCGGCGACCCGGAGGGACCTTGACGCAGGAGTTCCCGGCCCCGCCGATAGCTGAAGACGAGAACAAGGACCTCAAGCGCGAGCGCAATTATCCCGAGCAACCGCCCACCATCCCGCACAGCACTCGGGGATACCGCATCGACAAGAACAGCAACAAGTGCCTGTCTTGTCATAGCCGCGCCAATAGCGCTCGCACTCAGGCGCCGATGATCAGCATCACCCACTACATGGACCGTGATGGTCAGGCGCTGGCCGCGGTATCGCCACGCCGGTATTTCTGCAATCAGTGCCATGTGCCGCAAAAAGACGTGAAACCTCTGGTGAACAACAGCTTCAAGAACATTGACCAGGTGCTGCAAGACGAAATCAACGGCCAGTCGAAACCCTGAGGAGAGGACATGAAATCGTTGCTTGCCCTGCTCAAGGATTATTGGGGTGTTCTGCGTCGGCCCAGCGTGCATTACAGCCTGGGCTTCCTGACGCTTGGCGGGTTTATTGCCGGGGTGATTTTCTGGGGCGGTTTCAACACTGCACTGGAAGCGACCAATACCGAGAAGTTCTGTATTTCCTGCCATGAAATGCGCGACAACGTTTTTGTCGAGTTGCAGGAAACCATTCACTACACCAATCGCTCCGGCGTTCGAGCCACGTGCCCGGACTGCCATGTTCCCCATGAATGGACGCACAAGATTGCCCGCAAGATGCAGGCCTCCAAGGAAGTGTGGGGCAAGGTGTTCGGCACGATCGATACCCGTGAAAAGTTTCTCGATATGCGGCGTGAGTTGGCCGAACACGAGTGGGGGCGGCTCAAGGCCAACGACTCCCGGGAGTGCCGCAATTGCCATAACTTCGAATTCATGGATTTCACCCGTCAGGGCAAACGCGCCGCCAATATGCACTCCACGTCACTGGCCAGCGGCCAGGCGACCTGTATCGACTGCCACAAGGGCATTGCCCACCAGTTGCCCGACATGAGCGGAGTCAAAGGCTGGTAGCAAATCCGGCCGAGGGCTTTCACCGTATTGCCGCGAAGCGGCATATCCGCGCCGGTTTTTCGACTTTGACACAATCCGTCATCCTCCCCTGATAACCCTCAAGCCCAGTGTTTTAAAGGGCTTTGAGCCTCTGCGTGCAAGTTGGTCTGCAAATTGCTACAGCCTGCGAAGTACAGCGGTGGGCGGCAAACGTCCGGCATGCAGAGGAAAGAGTGTGGACAAGTACCTTTATGTGGCAATGACCGGCGCCAGCCAGAATGCACTGGCGCAGAAGGCTCATGCCAACAACCTGGCAAACATCTCCACCAACGGTTTTCAGAAGGACCTGGAACAGGCCCGTTCGATGCCGGTGTTTGGTGACAGCTTTCCGGCGCGTGCGTTTGCCATGACCGAGCGCCCGGCCACCGACTTCTCCCCTGGCTCGCTGGTCGAGACCGGCCGCGACCTCGACGTCGCCGTGCAAGGCAATGGCTGGATCGCCGTGCAGAACCCTGCAGGTCAAGAAACTTACGTGCGCACCGGCAGCCTGAACGTGGACGCCCTAGGCGTACTGCGGGCCGGCAACGGTATGCCGGTGATGGGCAATGGCGGACCGATCGCCGTGCCGCCCGAGCAGCAAATCGAAGTGGGCGAGGACGGCACCATCAGCATCCGTGCGATGGGCGAAGGCCCGCGCGTGATGGCTGAAGTCGACCGCATCAAGCTGGTCAACCCTGACCTGAAGAACATGACCAAAGGCCTGGATGGTTCGATCCACACCAAGGACGGCAAGCCGGCGCAAGCCGATTCCGGCGTCAAACTGGTGTCCGGGTTCCTGGAGTCGAGCAACGTCAACGCCGTGGAAGAAATGACCTCGGTGTTGGCTTTGTCCAAGCAGTTCGAGCTGCACATCAAGATGATGAACACCGCCAAAGACGATGACCAGGCCATGGCTCGGGTCTTGCAGATCAGCTAATTATCAGAACGTCGCGCCGTAAAACAGGCGCACGAGGAGAATCGAATGCTTCCGGCTCTATGGGTTGCCAAAACAGGTCTGTCCGCCCAGGACACCAACCTGACCACCATTTCCAACAACCTGGCCAACGTGTCGACCACGGGTTTCAAACGTGATCGTGCCGAGTTCCAGGACTTGCTCTATCAGATCAAGCGCCAGCCAGGCGCCCAGTCGACCCAGGACAGCGAACTGCCGTCGGGTCTGCAAGTGGGTACCGGTGTGCGCATCGTCGGCACCCAGAAAAACTTCACCGCCGGCAGCCTGCAAACCACCGAGCAGCCACTTGACCTGGCGGTCGACGGTCGCGGTTTCTTCCAGATCCTGCAGCCGGACGGCACCACGTCTTACACCCGCGACGGTACGTTCCACCTCGACTCCAACGGTCAGGTCGTGAACGCCAGCGGCTTCGCCCTTGAGCCGGCCATTGTCATTCCCAACGACGCGCAGACCTTCACGGTCGGTCGCGACGGCACCGTGTCCATCACCGTTCCGGGTAACCCGGCCAACCAGGTGATCGGCAACCTGCAAACCGCCGACTTCATCAACCCGGCCGGTCTGCAAGCAGTGGGCAACAACCTGTTCCTGGAAACTGCGGCCAGCGGCGCACCGCAAGTCGGTACCCCGGGCTTGAACGGTTTCGGTACCACGCTGCAGAACACCCTGGAAACGTCCAACGTCAGCACCGTTGAAGAGATGGTCAACATGATCACCACTCAGCGTGCCTACGAGATGAACTCCAAGGTGATCTCCACCGCCGACCAGATGCTCTCGTTCGTAACGCAGAATCTGTAATCAAGTCTATGAGGCGGCCATGAGGTCGCCTGCAACACCGTGAGGTAGGGTCATGAATCGCTTTGTATCTGTTCTGGCACTGAGTGGGGCTGTTGTGCTCGCGGGCTGCGTCCCAACGACGCCCAAGCCCAATGACCCTTATTACGCCCCGGTGTTGCCGCGCACGCCGTTGCCGGCGGCCGCGAACAATGGCTCGATCTATCAGGCCGGTTTCGAACAGAACCTGTACAGCGACCGCAAGGCGTTCCGGGTGGGTGACATCATCACCATCACGCTGAACGAGAAGACCCAGGCCAGCAAAAACGCCAACTCGCAGATTGGCAAGAACAGCAAGGCCAGCATCGGCCTGAGTTCGCTGTTCGGTTCCACCCCCAATACCAACAACCCGTTTGGCAGTGGTGACTTGAGCCTGGACGCCAGCTATGAAGGCGACCGCGCGACCAAGGGTGACAGCAAGGCGGCGCAGGGCAACACCCTGACCGGCTCGATCACCGTGACCGTTGCCGACGTGTTGCCTAACGGCATCATCGCCGTACGTGGCGAGAAGTGGATGACCCTTAACACGGGCGATGAACTGGTGCGGATTGCCGGACTGGTGCGCGCCGATGACATCTCGACCGATAACACTGTGTCGTCGACTCGTGTCGCCGATGCACGCATCACCTACTCGGGCACCGGTTCGTTTGCCGATGCGAGTCAGCCAGGCTGGTTCGACCGTTTCTTCCTCAGCCCGCTGTTCCCTTTCTAGGTGGCTACGTTGAATTTCAAAAGCCTTATGGTGGCTGCGTTTTTGCTGTCGGCAGCCTTCAACGTTCAAGCCGAGCGGCTGAAGGACATCGCCAGTATTTCCGGCGTACGCTCCAACCAATTGATCGGTTACGGTCTGGTGGTGGGGCTTAACGGCACCGGTGACCAGACAACGCAAACCCCGTTCACCCTGCAGACCTTCAACAACATGCTCTCGCAGTTCGGCATCAAGGTGCCGCCGGGTTCGGGCAACGTGCAGTTGAAGAACGTGGCCGCGGTATCGATCAGCGCGGACCTGCCGCCGTTTGCCAAGCCGGGTCAGCAAGTCGATATCACCGTGTCGTCCATCGGTAACTCCAAGAGTCTGCGCGGCGGTACCCTGTTGCTGACGCCGCTCAAGGGTATCGACGGCAACGTCTATGCCGTCGCCCAGGGTAACCTGGTGGTGGGTGGTTTTGATGCCGAAGGCCGTGACGGTTCGAAGATCACCGTCAACGTTCCGTCGGCCGGTCGTATCCCTGGTGGTGCGTCGGTCGAGCGTTCAGTGCCGAGCGGTTTCAACCAAGGCAACAGCCTGACGCTGAACCTCAACCGTTCGGACTTCACCACCGCCAAGCGCATCGTCGACAAGATCAACAACATGCTCGGTCCGGGCGTTGCCCAGGCCATCGACGGCGGTTCGATCCGCGTCAGCGCACCGCTTGATCCAAGTCAGCGGGTCGACTACCTGTCGCTCCTGGAAAACCTTGAAGTCGATCCGGGGCAGGCGGTGGCGAAAGTCATCATCAACTCGCGTACCGGCACCATCGTGATCGGCCAGAACGTCAAGGTTTCGCCGGCCGCCGTGACGCACGGCAGCTTGACCGTGACCATTACCGAAGACCCGATTGTCAGCCAGCCCGGCCCTCTGTCCAATGGTCAGACGGCGGTTGTGCCGCGCTCGCGGGTTAACGCACAGCAAGAAGCCAAGCCGATGTTCAAGTTCGGCCCGGGCACCACCCTCGACGAAATCGTGCGTGCGGTGAACCAGGTCGGCGCGGCACCGGGCGACTTGATGGCGATCCTCGAAGCACTGAAACAGGCTGGCGCATTGCAAGCCGACCTGATCGTGATCTAAGGGACCGTCGTCATGGATATGCGCAAGAGCGGTCTGGTCAGCAGCAGCGACTCCGGTTCCTATTCGGACTTGAATCGCTTGAATCAGCTCAAGGTGGGCGACAAGAACAGTGACGGCAACATGCGCAAGGTTGCGCAGGAATTCGAGTCGCTGTTCCTTGGTGAAATGCTCAAATCCATGCGCTCGGCCACCGAAGCGCTGGGCAAGGACAATCCGCTCAACACGCCGGCGGCCAAGCAGTATCAGGAAATGTACGACCAGCAGTTGGCCATTTCCATGTCCCGTGAGGGCGGTGGTATTGGTCTGGCGGACGTGCTGATGCGTCAGATGTCGAAGAACAAACCACTGGCGCCGGGTGAGGCGGCAGCGGCATCCGCGGCCAAGCAGGAAGCGGCGAAAGCCGCCGTGCCGACGCCGATTGCGGCGGGCACCGTGGCCACCGACGGTCCGCTGTCGCGGCTCAATGGTCAGCGTCCGTTGTGGGCTTCGCGCTCGGTGAAAGCGCCGGCAGGCGAGGGCACACATCGCAATGACATGGAGCTGATCAATCAGCGTCGTCTGGCCTTGCCACCGAAACTGGCGGATCGCTTGCTCGCCGGTCTGGTGCCTTCGGCAACGACTGCTGCGACCGCCAACAAACCGTTGTTGCCTGAGCGTGGCGTCGCGACGCCTGCGGCAGCGACCGGTGCCGGTCCGCTGTTCAATGGTGACTGGCTGGCCTCGCAAACGGACACGAAATCGAGCGGACGCATGCAGGTTTACGGCCGTGCCATGGCGCAGATTCCCCTGGCACCGCCGAAGAAAGCCTTCAGTTCCGCCGACGAATTCGTCAACACCATGCTGCCGATGGCCAAGGAAGCCGCCGAGCGCATTGGCGTCGATCCGCGTTACCTGGTAGCCCAGGCGGCGCTGGAAACCGGTTGGGGTAAATCGGTCATGCGCGCCCAGGATGGCAGCAGTAGCCACAACCTGTTCGGCATCAAGGCCGGCACCAGTTGGAAGGGCGATTCGGCGCGGGCCATCACCAGTGAATTCAGGAATGGCGAGATGGTCAAGGAGACGGCTGAGTTCCGTTCCTACGACTCGTACAAAGACAGCTTCCATGACCTTGTGACTTTGCTGCAAACCAACAATCGCTATCAAGATGTTGTGAAGTCGGCCGATAACCCAGAACAGTTTGTACGCGAGTTGCAGAAAGCCGGGTATGCAACCGACCCGGATTACGCAAGCAAGATCTCGCAGATAGCCAAGCAGATGACGAGTTACCAAAACTACGCTGCGGCGGGCGCTTCCACCACGCCTCTATAGGCACAAGGCATAAGGTCTGAACCATGAGTTTGCTCAATATCGGGATGTCGGGTCTGGCCGCTGGCCAATCCTCGTTGATGACTACCGGCAATAACATTGCCAACGCCGACACCGCCGGTTATTCGCGTCAGCAAACCGTGCAGAGCAGCAAAGCCTCGAATCAATTCGGCAACGTCTACATCGGCACCGGCACGACCCTGGCCGATGTGCGTCGCGTGTACAACAGCTACCTCGATGCACAACTGCAGACCACCACCTCGCTCAACAGCGATGCGGCCGCGTACGCCGGGCAGATCAGCCCGCTCGATGCCTTGCTGTCGGACAGCGGCACCGGCCTCAACGGCGCGCTGACCAAGTTCTTCGCCTCGGTGCAGAACGTCAACGCCAAGCCGGGTGACGATGCGTCTCGTCAATTGCTGCTCAGCGATGCTCAGGCCTTGAGCGCCCGTTTCAACTCGGTGTCCAGCCAGTTGACCGCGCAGAACGCGAGCATCAACGGCAACCTGACGAACATGGCCGACCAGATCAACAAACTGGCCGCCACCGTGGCCCAGATGAACCAGAAAATCTCCGAGGTTTCCAAGGCCGGCGGCATGCCGAACGAGTTGCTCGATGCGCGCAACGAAACCGTGCGTCAGCTCTCCACCTTCACCGGCGCGCAAGTCATCGAGCGCGACGGCAACCTTGATGTGTATCTGGGCAGCGGCCAGCCGCTGGTCATGGGCGGCACCGCCAGCACCCTGCAAATGGTGCCGAGCCTGGCCGATCCTTCGCGCATGGGCATTCAGCTCAACCGTGGCGGCAGCACTGTCGACATCACCTCGGTGATCACCGGTGGCGAGATTGGCGGTCTGCTGCGCTACCGCAGCACCGTGCTCGATCCGGCCATGAACGAGCTGGGACGCGTGGCGCTGGTCGTCGCCGATCAGATGAACGGCCTCCAGGCCCAGGGCATCGACAAGAACGGTGCGTTCGGTTCCAACCTGTTCAACAGCGTCAACAGTGCCGCACAGATGGCCGATCGCAGTGTTGCCACCGTCGGCAACAGCGCCGGTTCAGGCGACTTCGATGTGAGCATCGAGGACAGCGGCAAACTGACCATCAACGATTACAAAGTCACCTTCACCAGCGGCACCAACTACACCGTACAACGTCTGCCGGACGGCACGTCCATGGGCGCATTCAGCACCCTGACCACGCCGCCGCCAGTGATTGACGGTTTCTCGTTGACGCTCAGCGGCGGTACTGCTGCCGCCGGTGACACGTTCAAGATCACCCCGACCCGCAACGCGGCGGCGAACATCAAGACCGAGATGACCGACTCCAAGCGTCTGGCGATCGCGGCACCGTTGAGCGCGGCCATTGCGCCGGGCGGCAGCGGTACCCTGACCATTTCGTCCAGCGGTCAGCCAACCGTGACCACGAAGTTCGACATCTACGACACGGCCACCACCGCACTCATCCAGAACGGCATGAAAACCTCCATGCCGGTCAAAGTGGTGTTCGGTGCCCCGGCGGCCGGTGGTGCCAGCCAGCCTTACCAGTTGCTCGATGCCAAAGGCGTGCAGATCAGCACCGGCACCATCATACCGAACCAGAACAACACCCTGAGTCTGACCGTGCCGCTGCAAGATGGCACGGGTGCGCCGATCATGGATCCGGGCCCACCTGCCGTGCAGCGTACGGTCAGCTTCGACATGACCGTGGCCGGTTCGCCGGCCACTGGCACAGCGGTGGACATCAACATCGCGCAACCAGGCACGATGGATAACCGTAACGGCACCGCACTGGCCGGCTTGCAGACCAAGCAGGTGGTCGACACCGGCTCCGCGAGCAAAGGCATTTCCCTGACCGACGCCTACGGCAAACTGGTCGAGGGTGTGGGCGCCAAAGCTGCTCAGGGCAAGCTCGACAGCGCCGCGACCGGCGCCATCCTGGACAACGCCAAGGGCGCTCGCGATTCGCTGTCCGGTGTCGACCTCGATGAGGAAACCGGCAACCTGGTCAAATACCAGCAGTACTACACCGCCTCTTCGCAGATCATTAAAGCTGCGCAAGAAATCTTCAGCACACTGATCAACAGTCTTTAAGGAGTCGTAGCCCATGCGCATTTCTACCGCCCAGTTTTACGAGTCCTCTGCTGCCAACTATCAGAAGAACTTCTCCAACGTGGTCAAGAGCAGCGAAGAGGCCAGCAGCCTGGTTCGCATCAACACTGCTGCGGATGATCCGGTTGGCGCTTCGCGTTTGTTGCAGCTCGGCCAACAGGCTTCGATGCTCGACCAGTACAAAGCCAACACCAATACCTTGAAGTCGACCCTGGGTCAGACCGAGTCGGTCATGACCAGCATCACCAACGTACTGCAGCGCGCCCAGGAACTGGCGATCGGTGCCGGCAACGCCGGTTACACCGACGCCGACCGTCAGGCTAACGCTTCGGAGCTGGGGCAGATCGAAGAGCAGTTGCTGAGCCTGATGAACAGCCAGGACGAGAACGGCAAGTACATCTTCTCCGGCTCCAAGGGCGACACCGTGCCGTTCACCCGCAACGCCGATGGTACCTACAGCTACAACGGCGACCAGGTCACCCTCGACCTGAAAGTGGGCGACACCATGTCGATGGCCACCAACAGCACCGGTTGGGAAGTGTTCCAGCAGGCCATCAACACCAGCCGCAGCCAGGTCACCATGACCGCGCCGGCCGTGGATGACGGTCGCGTGGTCCTGTCCAATGGTCAGGTGTCGTCGAGCGTGACCTACAACAGCAAGTTCCGTTCGGGCGAGCCGTACACCGTCGATTTCGTCAGCGGCACCCAGTTGAAAATCACCGACTCGGGCGGTAACGACGTGACCGCTGAAGCCAGTCAGGGGGGCGCGTTCAACCCGGCTACCACGGTTGGCCAGACCGTGTCGTTCCGTGGCGTCGACCTGAACCTGAACATCAATCTGGCGGTCGGTGACAACGCAGCCACCGTGCTGCCGGGCCACAGCTTTACGCTTGCGGCCAAGCCTGACACCTTCACGGCAACCCGCAGCCCGGGCAACCCGACAGCCACTCAGGTCACTGGCAGCAGCATCACCAACCCAGTGGCTTATCACGCCAGTTTCCCTACGGGATCGGCAGTGATGAAGTTCACCAGCGCCACGGCGTTCGACCTGTACGCCGCACCTTTGACCGCCAACAGCCAGCCAGTGTCTTCCGGCACTGTAGCGGCTGGCATCGCCACCGCTTCGGGCGTGAGCTTCACCCTGGCCGGTACGCCGGGCGCGGGCGATCAGTTCAGCGTGGCCGTCAATACCCACGAAACCCAGAACATCCTGGATACCGTGAACCAGTTGAAGACTGCGCTGAATACGCCAATCAGCGGCAATCCGATCCAGATTCAGAAATTTCAGGCTGCGTTGGCCTCGGGCATCGGCAACCTGGCGAGCGGCAGCGATCAGTTGTCCAGCTCCCTGAGTTCGGTGGGCGGTCGTGGTGCAGCCCTGTCTACCCAGAGCGAAACCAATCAGAGTCTGGTCATGGCCAACACCCAGACCCAGTCGGCGATCCGCGATTCTGATCCAGCCGAAGTCATGACCCGCCTGACCTTGCAGCAAACCATGTTGCAAGCGTCGCAACTGGCTTTCAGCAAGATTGCTCAACTGGGCTTGTTCAACAAAATCTGAGTCTGTGGCTGCCGAGCTACCAGCCGTCTTTTCCTAAGCGGTTCCGCAGCCTCTGCCTGAAAGGGCAGAGGCTCGCCGCTCGAGAGTTCTGTCGTGAATCAACGCCCTCTAGTCAGTATCGTCATCCCTGCCTTCAACCCGCGCTTCTTCAGTCAGGCGCTGGAAAGCTCGCTTGCTCAAACTTACGAGAACGTTGAAATCGTCATTTGTGACGATTCGTCCTCCACCGAGATACAGCGCATCGTCGAGTCGTTTGCCGACCCTGCACACACCGTTCGTTACTTGCGCAACCCAAAGCGTCTGGGCCTGCAAAAGAACGTATTGCGCTGCGTCAAGGAAGCTCGAGGCGAGTTCATCAAAGTGCTGTGCGACGACGACCGTCTGTTTGCGCCGAGCATCGAGTTGCAGGCCCGGGTACTGATTGATCATCCCGAGGTCAACCTCGTTTGCGGTCTGCGCATGTTGAGCGATGCCGGTAACTTCATCCTGCCGCCGCGGCTCGATAACTGCCGTTTCACGTATGGTGATGCGTTGCTCAAGGGCGATGACATGTTGGCCATTTTCGAGAACACGACGAAGAATTTCATCGGCAACTTCAGCTCGACCCTGATGCGCCGTGCCGATGTGCTGGAAGTGTTGCCTGCGCTGGTCCAGGAAGGCACCGGTTTTGTCGCGATGCTCGATTTCGCTTTATTCGTGTGCCTGCTGCGACGCGGCAATATGGCGGCGCTCAACACGGTAATGAGCACCGAGCGTATGTACCCGGAACGTCTGAGCAAGACGTCGGAAATGGTCCGCGCCGGCGCTCAGGAACTGGAATGGTTGATTCAAATGCTCACCTCGCGAGGGGGAGTCGGCACCGGCCTCGGGTTGGGTGCGCATGGTTGATTTAAACAAGGCTGCTGATGAGCCTCGTCAGTGGGAAGAGTTGTGCGTGGTACGCGTGCTGGGCGGCCGCAACACCGTGGTCAACGGCCGAGTCGGCGGGCAGAGCGACAGCTATGCCGAGTTCTATCGCGAATGGCTGGCAAGCCGCCGATTTACCTCGGCGGAAACGCGGCACATGCCGCAAACAATCAGCCGCTGGGCTGTGCGTCCGAACCTGGTGCCAATCATCATCGACACCGAGTCGGATGGCGTCGCGCTGAAAGCCACGCTGGACAGCCTCGCCACTCAACTCTACGCACCGCAAGCCATCGTGGTGTTGTCCAACACGCCATTCGATGCCGCCGATAACGTGCTGCCATTGCCGCTTGAGGCAAATTGGTCGCGCCAGCTCAATGCTGTGATACCGCAGCTGGAAGGCGCGCACTGGTTCTACTTGCTGCGCGCCGGCGACACGTTGCGTGAGTCGTCACTGGTGGTGCTCGCGGAACGCATTGCCGGTACGCCGGGCATGCTCTGCGCCTACAGTGACGAAGGCGCGTTGGTGGAAGGGGAGTCCGTGGAGCCGGTGTTCAAGCCAGGCTTCAATCTCGACCTGATGCGTTCCTACCCATACGTCGGGCGCACCCTGGCGTTTGAGCGCCAGCGCTTTTTGGCGGTGGGCGGTTTCGATTCGGCTCATGGCGAATTGGCGCCGCATGATTTGCTCTGGCGGCTGGTGGAAGAGGCCGGGTTGCACACCATTGAGCACATCAGCGAGATTCAGGTGGAGTCGACACAGACCTACGCCGATTGGCTGTCGTTGCCTGAAGTGATCGAAGGCAGTGAGGCGCTGGTCAGCGCACACCTGACCCGCATCGGTCTCGAACACCGGATTCGCGATCAAGAGCTGCCGCTGCTCAAGCGCATCGACTACCTGCACTCTCACCGACCTGTGGTCTCGATCATCATTGCGGCGGGCGCCTCGCTGTCAGCCTTGCAACGCTGCACGGAAAGCCTGATCGAGCAGACGACGTACGCCGAATACGAAATCCTGATTGTCGATGAAGGGCGCGGCGATTCGGCGATGGCCGATTGGCTGGGCGCGATGTCTCAGCTGGGCGCCGCGATGTTGCGAGTGCTGCCTTTTGACGGTCGTACCGGTGAAGCGTCCCTGGTCAACTTCGCAGCCAGCCAGGCGCGTGGCGAGTATCTGCTGACGCTCAACCCGCGCAGTGTGATTTGCGCCGGCGACTGGCTCGCCGAACTGCTCAACCACGCCCAGCGTCCGGAAGTCGGCGTGGTCGGCGCGCGCCTGATGAACCCCAGCGGTGCGATTGTCTCCGCCGGTTTGATTCTGGGGCTGGCCGGGCCCGCCACCTCGCCGTTCCTTGGCGAACATGTCAGTGCGCGTGGCTACATGCAGCGTCTGCAAGTAGTGCAGAACTGGAGCGCGGTCAGCAGTGATTGCCTGATGGTGCGTAAAGAAGTGTTCGACAGCCTGGGTCGGTTGGATGACGCCGAATTCAATCTGGAACTCGGCGCTACTGATCTGTGCCTCAAGGCGGATAAAAACGGCTACTTGATCGTCTGGACGCCTTTTGCGAGCGTCGTGATTGGGGAGGATGCCCCGCCAGCAGCGTCGCCGGGCGATGTGCAGGCGCTGGTACTTGAACAGGAAATTTTCTACCAAAAGTGGTTGCCGAAAATATCTCGCGATCCGGCCTACAATCCGGCGCTGACACTCGGTGTGTCGAGTTTCAGTCTGGAGCCTTCGCTGCGCAATAACTGGAATCCGTTCTGCCATCGCGACCTGCCGGTGATTCTCGGGTTGCCGGTCAACGAGTCGGCGATCGGGTATTACCGCGTGACAGCACCCCTGGCGGCACTTGAGTCGGCTGGGCGAGTTATTTCACGTGTGGCCTACGAGTCGCCATCGACCGTGGAAATCGAGCGCCTGTCGCCTGACACTATTGTTTTGCAGGGGCGCTACGGGGAAGGCTCGGCGGCAGACATTCTGCGCATAAAGAAATTCTCCAACGCCTTGCGGATTTTCGAGCTGGACGACTACATCGTCAGCACGCCGAAAAAGAACACTCATGCGCGCAACAAACCAGTCAACACCGAGCAGTTGCTGCGTGAGGGCATTGCCCAATGCGACCGCGTGGTGGTGACTACCCAGGCGCTGGCGGATGCCCTGTCGAGTATGCACAGTGAAATTCGCGTGGTGCCCAACATGCTGCCACCCGAGCCGTGGGCGACGCTGACCAGTCAACGCCGCACGTCGAAAAAACCACGGGTTGGCTGGGGGGGCGGCACCAGCCACACCGGTGATCTGGAAATCATTGCCGAGGTGGTCCGCGAGCTGGCCGATGAAGTGGAGTGGGTGTTCTTCGGCATGTGCCCGGACGCCTTGCGCCCGTATGTTCATGAGTTTTATGGCACCATCGATCTGCAAAACTACCCGTACAAACTGGCGAGCCTGAATCTCGATCTGGCACTGGCGCCGCTGGAGTTCCATATCTTCAACGACTGCAAAAGTAACCTGCGGTTGTTGGAATATGGCGCGTGCGGTTATCCGGTGATTTGCACGGATACCCGTGCTTATGACGGTTTCTTGCCGTGCACCAAGATTTTGAGCAATAGCACCGATGAGTGGTTGCAGGCGATTCGCATGCATCTGGCTGATCCTGATGCCAGTTATCGCATGGGTGATCAATTGCGTGAGGCGGTGCATCGGGACTTCATGTTGCGGGGGGATAATCTTCAGCATTGGTTGTGGGGGTGGTTGCCGGACTGATTTTCTGCGTTCGGTCCATGGGGGGCGGATCAAAATCAAAGGCTTCGTGTGTGCGCTTTGGTCTGAGTGAATATCCGTTTCTGCGGTAACGGCGGCTTATGGTTTCGCTCTTACAGCGACTCACTTTTTCAGACGCCAAAAAGTAAGCAAAGGCTTCGCCCCGGCGTACGGCACTTCGCTAAGGCTCAGTGTTCCCTCGCTCCGGTATCCATCAGGGGGCATCGCCTACGGTCTGCTTCGCGACGACCTCCTCTCGATGTGTGCGGCTTCGCCGCACGGCGCTACGCGCCTAACCCCCTGATGAACACCTACGCTCGGCCTGCCGAAGGGGCGAAAGATCAAAAGCAGATCAAGAACAAGATCAAATGCTTCGCGAGCGGGTTCACTCCGACAATGGATCGGCATACGACTTCGTTTTTCACCATTCTGTTTGGGTGTTTAGGCAGATCAAAATCAGTGGCTTCGTGTGTAAGCGTTGGTCTGTGCGTATATCCGTTTCTGCGGTAACGGCGGCTTATGGTTTCGCTCTTACAGCGACTCACTTTTTCAGACGCCAAAAAGTAAGCAAAAGGCTTCGCCCCGGCGTACGGCACTTCGCTAAGGCTCAGTGTTCCCTCGCTCCGGTATTCATCAGGGGGCATCGCCTACGGTCTGCTTCGCGACGACCTCCTCTCGATGTGTGCGGCTTCGCCGCACGGCGCTACGCGCCTAACCCCCTGATGAACACCTCCACTCGGCCTGCCGAAGGGGCGAAAGATCAAAAGCAGATCAAGATCAAGATCAAGATCAAAATCAAAAGCGAGGCGGCCTATGGGCCGGCCTGAGCTCAGAGCACGCATCTCCGTGTGCGAGTGAGCCTGCTCGCGAAGCTTTTGATTTTGCCGTTGCCGTTGCCGTTGCCGTTGCTTTTGATCTTTTGCCCCTTTCCCAGAGGCCGAACGCAGGCGTTGCGTAGGGGGTACCGCGGCAAGGATGCCGCGGTAGCCGCCCCCGGCCATGGATGGCCGATGGCGGCGGGCCCCCGGAGCAATGCCGGAGTGAGGGCATGCCGAGCCTAGGCGAGGCACCGAATGGAGGGGCAAAGCCTTTTGGTTCCTTTTCGGCGTTTGGAAAAGGGACTCGCTGTAAGAGCGAAACCGCCAGCAGCCATTACCGCAACAACGGATATGTACTCCAGCCCCGAAAAACCAACAAAGCCCCATCAGTCGCCCACCCCAAGCAATTGGCTCACTTCCTGCAAGTCCCCCGTATATCGCCATAAATCCTTCACCTCAAAGGCGTGAAGGCCCCAGTGGCTGCGGGTTAATGATGTGCATCTGACGGTTCGCCAACCCTTGCGGGGGTGGCCAAGCCGCGTGAAGAGCAAGAGGACAGCGATGAAGGCAGTAATTCTGGCGGGTGGTCTCGGTACGCGGATCAGCGAAGAGTCGCACCTCAAGCCCAAGCCAATGATCGAAATCGGCGGCAAGCCAATTCTTTGGCACATCATGAAACAGTACTCCGCCCACGGGATTCATGACTTCGTGATTTGCCTTGGCTACAAGGGCTACGCGATCAAGGACTTCTTCGCCAACTACTTCCTGCACACCTCCGATGTCACCTTCGACATGTGCAACAATCGCATGGACGTTCACCAGAACTACAGCGAACCGTGGCGCGTGACCCTGATCGACACCGGCGAAGACACCATGACCGGTGGCCGCCTGCGTCGTGCCGCCCGTTACCTGGAAGGCGAGCAAGCGTTCTGCTTCACCTACGGCGATGGTGTCTCGGACCTGAACATTGGCGCTTTGGTGGACTTCCACCTGACCCACGGCAAGCTCGCGACCGTGACCGCCGTGCAGCCACCGGGACGCTACGGCGCCCTGGAGCGTGACGGTGACAGCGTCAAGGGCTTCATTGAAAAACCGCGCGGTGACGGTGGCTGGATCAACGGCGGCTTCTTCGTGCTGTCGCCCAAAGTGCTGCCGTACATCGCCGACGATCAAACCTCCTGGGAAGCCGAGCCCTTGGCCGCGCTGGCCAACGAACAACAGTTGCAAGCGTTCCAGCACGATGGCTTCTGGCATCCGATGGACACCCTGCGCGACAAAAACCACCTCGAGCATCTGTGGCAGAGCGGGGAGGCCCCATGGAAGCAATGGGACTGAGCCAGGACTTCTGGCGCGGCAAGCGGGTTCTGCTGACCGGCCATACCGGTTTCAAGGGCAGTTGGCTGACGCTGTGGCTGCAAAGCCTCGGTGCCGAGGTCAGCGGGTTTTCGCTGGACCCGTCCACCGAGCCCAGCCTGTTTGAACTGGCGCGCGTGCACGAAGGCATCAACGATCAGCGTGGCGACTTGCGCGACTTGGGCGCGTTGCTGGAGCTGATCGCCGAGACCCAACCGGAAATCGTCCTGCACCTGGCGGCCCAGCCGCTGGTGCGCGAAGGTTATCGTGACCCGCTGGGGACTTACTCCAGTAACGTCATGGGTACGCTCAATCTGCTCGAAGCGATCCGTCAGGTTGGCGGTGTGCGCGCCTGCGTGCTGGTGACCACCGACAAGGTCTACGCCAATCAGGAATGGGCGTGGCCGTACCGCGAAAACGAAGCGCTGGGCGGGCATGACCCTTACAGCAGTAGCAAAGCCTGCTGCGAGTTGCTGGCGCAGTCTTACGCGGCTTCGTTCTTCCCGGCTGAAAAATATGCCGAGCATGGTCTGGCCCTGGCCACGGCCCGTGCCGGCAACGTGTTGGGCGGTGGTGATTTTGCACCGGAGCGTTTGATTCCCGATGTGCTCAAGGCCTGGTCCGCTGACGAACCGGTGACCCTGCGCTACCCGCAAGCCGTGCGCCCGTGGCAACACGCGCTGGAGCCGCTGGCCGGTTACCTGCAACTGGCGGCCGGTCTCTACGAACACGGTCCCAAGTTTGCCGGTGCGTGGAACTTCGGCCCGAGTGAAACGGACATGTGCAGCGTCGGCGAAGTCGTCGAATTGCTCGCCGACCGCTGGCCGCAAGCCCGTGGCTTGCGCATCGAACCGAGTGAATTGCATGAGGCGGGCCTGCTGCGCCTGGACAGCAGCCGCGCACGTCAACTGTTGGCCTGGCAACCGCGCTGGTCGTTGCAGCAGTGCCTGACCCACACGCTGGACTGGCACCTGGCCTGGCAAAACGGCGACGACATGCGCGCCATCACCCTGGCTCAGTTGAACCTGTATCGGGGCGCGTTGTGAGCGAGTTTCTGTTAAAGCCATTGCCGCTGGCCGGTCTGTTCAGCGTGCAGCACAAACGCTTCGAGGATGAGCGCGGGCACTTCGCGCGCCTGTTCTGCGAAGGCAGCCTGAGCGCCTTCGGCCAGCCGTTTCATATCCGTCAGATCAACCATTCCTGCACCCGCGAGCGGGGCAGTGTGCGAGGCCTGCATTTTCAAAATGCGAGTGCGCCGGAAGCCAAGCTGATCACCTGCCTGCGTGGCGAAGTCTGGGACGTGGCGGTGGATTTGCGCCCTGATTCCGCGACCTTCCTGCACTGGCATGCCGAGCACTTGCGTGCCGGTGACGGACGCAGCTTGCTGATCCCGGCCGGTTTCGCCCACGGCTTCCAGACCCTGACTGACGATGCCGAATTGCTCTACCTGCACAGCGCCGATTACACGCCTGCGCATGAGGGTGGTTTGAGTGTGAACGATCCACGGCTGGCGATAACCTGGCCGTTGCCTGTCAATAATCTGTCGGCTCGGGATTCCAGCCATCTCTTGCTCGATGAACACTTCGCTGGAGTGCGTGTATGAACTGCCGTGGTTGCGGGACTTCCCTGGCCTTGCCGCTGATCGACCTCGGCACCTCGCCGCCGTCCAACGCTTACGTGCGTGCCGATCAACTTGAGCAAGCCGAGCAATGGGTGCCGCTCAAGGTCGCGGTCTGTCAGCAATGCTGGCTGGTGCAGACCGAGGATTACACCAGCGCCGACAGCCTGTTCGATGCTGAGTACGCCTACTTCAGTTCGTTCTCC
This sequence comes from Pseudomonas sp. S2_F03, assembly GCF_054668335.1. Classification (NCBI taxonomy): domain Bacteria; kingdom Pseudomonadati; phylum Pseudomonadota; class Gammaproteobacteria; order Pseudomonadales; family Pseudomonadaceae; genus Pseudomonas; species Pseudomonas sp. S2_F03. The sequence goes on from NZ_CP162759.1 coordinate 4,703,350, forward strand.
ACAACCTGGCTGGCCCATGCCGAGCGTTACGTCGCCGAGATGACTGAGCGCTTCGGCCTGACGGCGGACAGCCGCGTGGTGGAAATCGCCGCCAACGACGGTTACCTGTTGCAGTACGTCGCCGGTCGCGGCATCCCGTGCCTGGGCGTTGAGCCGACCCGCAGTACCGCGCAAGCGGCGCGGGAAAAAGGCCTGGAAATTCGTGAACTGTTCTTCGGTCGCGACACCGCATCGCAGCTGGTCAGCGAAGGCTGGTCCGCCGACCTGATGGCCGCCAACAACGTGTTGGCCCATGTCCCGGACATCAATGATTTTCTTGGCGGCTTTGCGACCCTGCTCAAGCCGACCGGTGTGGCGACGTTCGAGTTTCCGCAACTGCTGACGCTGATGTCCGGCCAGCAGTTCGACACGCTCTATCACGAACACTATTCCTACTTGTCACTGACGGCCGTGCAGACCTTGTGCGAGCGCAACGGTCTGCACGTGTTCGACGTCAGTCAGTTGTCGACCCATGGCGGGTCGCTGCGGGTTTTCGTCCAGCGTGCCGATGGCGTGCGTCGCGACGTGCAGCCAGCGGTTGCACAGCAACTGCAAGCCGAACTCACCGCCGGGGTGAAAACCGCCGAGTACTACGCGACCCTCGCGCCCGCCGCTGAACGCATCAAGCACGAACTGCTGCGCTTCCTGTTGCAGGCCAAGGCCGACGGCAAGCGTGTGGTCGGTTATGGCGCCGCCGCCAAGGGCAACACCTTGCTCAATTACGCCGGGGTCAAACCTGACTTGCTGGCGTGGGTGGCCGATGCCAACCCGCACAAGCAGGGCAAGTACTTGCCGGGTAGCCGCATTCCGATTGTGTCGCCGGCGCGGATCGATCTTGAAAAGCCCGATTACGTCCTGGTGCTGCCGTGGAACCTGCTGCACGAAGTCAGTCAGCAACTGGCGCAGGTGCGGCAGTGGGATGGTCGTTTTGTCATCGCCGTGCCTGAGTTGACCGTCCTGTGAAAGTGCTCGTGACCGGTGCCACCGGGTTTGTCGGCCGCCATGTGGTCCAGGCCTTGCTCGCTCGTGGCTGCGAAGTCCGCGCCGTGGCGCGTAACGCCGAGACCGCTGCGGATTTGTCGTGGATCAATGCGGTGGAGTTCATTGCGGCGGATATTCACGCCCCGACACTGAACATCCAGGCACTGACCGATGGCGTCGATGCGCTGGTGCATCTGGCGTGGCCGGGCTTGCCGAACTATCAGGCGCTGTTTCACTTCGAGCACAACCTGATGGCCGATTACCGGTTCATCAAAAGCGCGGTGGAGGCGGGTGTCTCGCAGGTATTAGTCACCGGCACCTGTTTCGAATACGGCCTGCAAAGCGGCCCGCTCAGCGAGCAAACCGCAGCGCAACCCAGCAACCCTTACGGGTTGGCAAAAAATACGCTGCGTGTGTTTTTGCAAAACCTGCAGCAGGCTCAACCGTTCACCCTGCAATGGGCGCGGTTGTTTTACCTGCATGGCGAGGGGCAAAACCCCAACAGTTTGCTGGCGGCACTGGACCGGGCAATCGATGCCGGTGACGAGCGTTTCAACATGTCGGCCGGCGAGCAGTTGCGTGATTACCTGGCGATTGAAACCGCTGCCGGTTACCTCGCCGCGATCCTGCAACAGCGCAAATTCGATGGCGTGATCAATTGCGCCAGCGGCCAGCCGATTTCGGTGCGGGCGCTGGTTGAGCAGCGGCTACAGGCGCGCGGTTCATCAATCCGGTTGAACCTCGGTCATTACCCATACCCGACTCACGAACCGATGGCGTTCTGGGGCGTGACGGACCGTTTGCAACAGCTACTGGGAGCAGAGCATGAGGCATGAGTTGTATCGGGTCGCCGACCTGCCGGTGTTGCAAAACCGCACCTTCGCCGACCCCGTGTCAGCCAGGGCTTCGGCCAGCGCCGACATGCTGCTGGTGCAGGACGAAAAGAGCGGGTTGATCTTCAATCAGGCCTTTGATGCCAACAAGCTCAGCTACGACGCCGACTATCAGAACGAGCAGGCGCATTCGGGCCAGTTCCAGAAGCACTTGAACGATGTCGAGGGCATCATTGCCCGCCACTTCAAAGGCCGGGAACTGATCGAAGTCGGCTGCGGCAAGGGCTACTTCCTCGAACTGCTCAAAGGCCTGGGCTACGCCATCACCGGCATCGACCCGGCCTACGAAGGCAGCAACGCCGACGTGATCAAGGCACCGTTCACCCGTGGCCTCGGTCTGGCGGCGGACGCCATCGTGCTGCGCCATGTACTGGAACACATTCAGGACCCGGTGAGTTTCCTCGCCGAGATCGCCGACGCCAATCAGGGCGGGCAGATCTACATCGAAGTGCCGTGCTTCGACTGGATCCTGGAGCACAAAGCCTGGTTCGACCTGTTCTACGAGCACGTCAATTATTTCCGCCTCGATGACCTGCGCCGGATGTTCGGCACCGTGCACGAGGCCGGCCATCTTTTCGGTGGCCAGTACCTGTACATCGTTGCAGACCTTGCAACCTTGCGCCTGACCCCGGAACAACCGGTGCCACGCCTTGACCTGCCTGACGGTTTCACCGCGAGCCTTGAGCGTGCGGTGCACATTGTTCAAGGCGCGCCGCAGCAAGGTTCGGCGATCTGGGGCGCATCATCCAAAGGCGTGATCTATTCGCTGTTCCTGCAACGGGCCGGCGTGGCGGTGGACCGCGTGGTGGATATCAACCCGGCCAAACAGGGCCGGTATCTGCCCCTCAGTGGCGCGCGGGTTTCCTCACCGCAAGAGGCCATGGATGCACTGCCCGAAGGCGCCAACCTGTTTGTAATGAATTCCAACTACCTCGAAGAGATCAAGCGGATGACCGGTGGACGCTACGTCTATCACGCCGTCGACAGCGCTTCGTTCCAGTGACTATTGAGATTAGAAAAATGACTGACAACACCATCAATAAAGCCTTCGAAGCCGAATGCGCAGAACAAATCGCCGCTCAGGGCGACGACCAGAAACTCACCGGCCTGGCCCAGGATTTCTTCAATCAGTCGGCCAAGCACAAGTACAGCTACCACTTCTCGTGGATGGGCCGTCCGATCATCCAGTTGCCGCAAGACATGATGGCCATGCAGGAAATTATCTGGCAGGTCAAACCGGACCTGGTGATTGAATGCGGCATCGCTCACGGCGGTTCGATCATCTACTACGCCTCGTTGCTGGAGCTGCAAGGTCACGGCGAAGTGCTGGGCATTGACCTCGACATTCGCCCGCACAACCGCGAAGCCATCGAAAGCCACCCGATGAGCAAGCGCATCAAGATGATTGAAGGTTCGAGCATCGACGCCGGCATCGCCGCGCAAGTCCGCGCTGCCGCCGAAGGCAAGAAAGTCATTCTGGTCCTCGATTCCAACCACACCCACGATCACGTGCTCGAAGAGCTGCGCCTGTACGCACCACTGGTGTCGGTGGACAGCTACTGCGTGGTCATGGACACCGTGGTTGAAGACATGCCGGCCGACTTCTTCCCGGACCGTCCATGGGGCCCGGGCGACAACCCGAAAACCGCGGTATGGAAATACCTGGAAGAAAACGCTGACTTCGAAATCGACCGTCAGTTGCAGAACAAACTGCTGATCACCGTGGCGCCGGACGGCTACCTGCGTCGCGTTCGTTAATCACTATTGAAAGTAGGTTCTCGGCGTCTGGCCGGTTGTGGGGATAGAAATATGCGCGTTCAAAACACTGCTCGAAATGATGTGGCACCGCTGAATGAACGATTGACGGTGGTGGTGATCTCCCACAACCGCAACGCCTACCTGCGGCGCACCTTGCAGTATTACAGCAGCTATCCCTGCCAGATCCTGGTGCTGGACTCTTCGCTGAAAATCGACGAGAACATCGCCCGTGATTACCCTATGGTTGATTACCGGCATCTGCCGCAATTCACCTATACCGGGTTGCAGGAAAAACTCGCCTTTGGCGTCAATCAGGTCACTACACCGTACATGGTGCTGTCGGCCGACGATGATTTCCTGATTCACGACGCGGTGACCGAGTCCCTGGAGTTTCTGGAAGACAACGCCGACTACGGCATGTGCCACGGCTACGGGATCATGTACCTGGCGCGCGCCACGCAAGTGGATTATTTCCGCCGTGACCGCAAGGGGCCGGAAGATTACTGCTCGGATAACGCCGAAGAGCGCCTGATGCAATTCATGGGGCACTTCCTGCCGCCGTTCTACGCGGTCAGCCGTACCGAGTTGCTGCAGGACTGGCACAACACGTTACTGCCGGGCACCAGCTTCGAGTGGCAGGAAATCGGGCATGCCTATTACATGCTCGCGCGTGCCAAGGCGCGGATCCTGCCGATTCCGTTCGCTGTGCGGGAAATCACTTACGGTGCCACGGAGCACAACACCAACGTACTGACGGTGTTGACGTTCAAGGACGCCAAAACCGTTGCCGACCGCGAGCGCTTTGCCGAGTTTCTGGCGTCGCTACCGACCGGTATGAGCCACAAGACTCTGGCCGAGGGCAAGCAGGTTGCGCTGGACAGTTTCGCCACCATGGCTGACTGCCTGAGTAACACCCGCTCGCTCAAGGGAACGGCCATTTTCAATTCGGCCTGGCATAAAGCCGGCGAAGAGCCGGAGCGTCTGTTTGGTCAACTGCAATTTGTCGAGATGCCGTTCTATAACCAGCCGGTTTTCGATCTGCTGACTGAGTTCGAATTCCTTCTGCACACCATGCCTGCCGCCAATTATCAGTTGCAGGAACTGGAAGGCATTTTGCTCAAACAGCATGAGTTGATGCGCGTTCATCCCAACGACAACGAGCGCACTTTGCGCAGTCGTTTGTGGGAGGCCTTGAGCCTCTATGCGTTCAACCGCACGGTGGTTTCGCGTCTGGTCGAGTCGCTCAAGGGCACAGAAGAAGCGGAAGAAGGCCTCAAGCTGCAAGCCTGGGCAGACCGTCTGGCGTCGGTGCCGGCACAGGACGAACAATCGTTGTTCGAAAACATGCCGTCCGGGCGTCTGCTGAACTGGCTGGAGGCTCGCAACCCGGATGCCAAACAGCTCAAAGTGATTGCGGCGCAGCTGCGCAAACGCAATGGTGGCCCGCAGTTCGGCATCATGCTTTTGGATCTCGATGCGAACATGGTCAAGTTGCAGGCCACCTTCGACAGTCTGGCCGGAGGTCACTGCAAGGCGTTCAAAGTCGTGGTGTTCACCACCGGCGATTTGCCGGCGACCACCACGTCGCGTGACACTGTGCACTTCGTCAAAGTCACGGCCAACAACTACGTCGAACGCCTCAACCAGAGCGTTAACCAGTCCACCGCCGACTGGCTGGTGCTGGCCGAGGCTGGTGATCAGTTCACCGCCAGTGGCCTGCTGCGCGCCAGCCTCGAACTGATGGGTGCCGAAGGCGTTCGTGCGGTGGCGATGGACGAAATCCAGCGCCAGGACAATGGTTCCCTGGTGGATGTGTTCCGTCCGGGCGTCAATCTTGATCTGCTGCAAACCGTGCCGTCGATGATGGCCCGGCACTGGTTGATCCAGCGTGACGTGTTGGTGGGCGCCGGTGGCTACTCGGCTGAATACATGTCGGCGCTGGAGTTCGACCTGCTGTTGCGCCTGATCGAAGACGGCGGGCTCGGTGGCCTGGCGCATCTGGCTGAGCCGCTGTTGATCTGCAATGCACCGTCCGCAGAGGAAAACCCTCACGAGCGTCAAACCCTGACCCGACACCTGACGGCCCGCGGCTACCGCGGTCAAGTCAGCTCCGAGCTGGCGCAGACCTGGCAGATCGATTACCAGCACAGCGAGCGGCCAAAGGTCTCGATCATCCTGCACAGCCAGGACAATTTGGAGACGCTGCAACGCGCCGTGGTCAGCGTGCTGCAACGTACCCGTTACCAGCAGCACGAAATTCTGATCGCCGACAATCACAGTCAGTCCGAAGAACTGGCAGCCTGGCTGTCCAGCCTGGACGGCAAGAGTGATCGCTTGCGCATATTGCGCACCGGTGAACGTCTGAGCGCCTCGGCGCTGCACAACTTCGCGGTCGCTGAAGCCAAGGGCAAGTATGTGGTGTTGATGTCGGCCCAGGTTGAAGTGGTCAACTCCAACTGGCTCGACAGTTTGCTGAACCAGGCCCAGCGTCCGGAAGTCGGGATCGTAGGCGCCAAACTGATGGATTTCCGTGGCGTCACCACGCAAGGCGGTCTGGTGCTGGGCTTTAATGGTGTGGTCGGTTCGGTGTTTGTCGGTGAGCGCAAAGACGCCAAGGGCTACATGAACGGCCACCAGGTCGAGCAGAACTACTCGGCCGTGTCCGGGGCTTGCATGATGATTCGCAAGGATCTGTATGAAGCCGTCGGTGGGCTGGACGAAGAACATTTCGATGAAGCGTTTGCCGACATCGACCTGTGCCTGAAAGCCGCAGACGCCGGTTACCTGATTGTCTGGTGCCCTCAAGCCCAGATGCTGCACCCGGGCCTGTTGCCGGATGCACCGCAAACGGCTGCCGCCCTGCAAGACAAGTGGCGCGCACGCTTCACTCAGGATGTGGCGTACAACCAGAACCTGGCCTTGACCGGCAAGGGCTTTACCCTCGGCGCAGCGTCCGGTGTGAATTGGGCTCAGTTGCTGGCTTGAGCTGTCTGAATAGCAAAAGGACTCATCACATGTGCAACGGCAAAATGATGTTCAAGGACGCTCATGCGTGCTCGCTGGCTGGGCCTTGTGTTGAGTCACGGCCATGATGCCCTACCGGATTCCATACGGCCGGCAAAACATTGATCAGACCGATATCGATGCAGTCATGGAAGTGCTCAAGTCGCCCTGGCTGACACAAGGCCCGACGATCGAGCGCTTCGAAAAAGCCCTGGCCTCACACTGTCAGGCTGAATACGCCGTCGCGGTGTGCAACGCCACGGCGGCGCTGCACATTGCTTGTCTGACTGCCGGGCTAGGGCCGGGTGACGCACTCTGGACCAGTCCCAACACCTTTGTCGCGTCGGCTAACTGTGGTCGTTACTGTGGCGCTGATGTCGATTTCGTCGACATCGACCCGCACACCCTGAACATGGATGCGCGGTTGCTGGCGGAGAAACTAGAGATCGCCGAAGCCACAGGTAAACTGCCTAAAGTGGTGGTCGCGGTCGCGTTCGCCGGGCAGAGTTGCGACATGCGCGCCATCGCGCAACTGTCCGAGCGTTACGGTTTTACGCTGATCGAAGACGCCTCGCATGCCGTGGGTGCTTCGTATCTGGGGCGGCCAGTCGGTTGTGGTCAATACGCGGCCATGACGATTTTCAGTTTTCATCCGGTCAAGATCATTACCAGTGCCGAAGGTGGCATGGTGCTGACCAATCGCCCGGAATTCGCCGAGCGGTTACGGCGCCTGCGCAGCCATGGCATTACCGGTGATCCGGCACAGATGAATGTGCCTGCGACGGGGTTGTGGTACTACCAGCAACTGGAGCTGGGCTTCAATTACCGCATGACCGATCTGCACGCCGCGCTGGGGTTGTCGCAAATGGCGCGCCTGGACGCGTTTGTCGCCAAGCGTCGTCAATTGGCCGCGCGCTATGAAACACTGCTGGCCGATGTTGCAGTGACATTGCCGGTGGCTCAGCCAGGTGCCGAGTCGGCTTGGCACCTGTATGTGGTCAGGTTGCAGCTGCCTCGGTTCAAGCTCAACCAGGCACAGGTTTTTGAAACGTTGAGGGCTGCCGGTGTGGGCGTGAACCTGCATTACATTCCGGTGCATTTGCAGCCGTACTACCGCGGACAAGGTTTCAAGGACGGCGATTTTCCGCAGGCTGAACGGTATTTTTCCGAGGCCATCAGCTTGCCGTTGTATCCCGACCTGACGGATGCAGAACAAGATTATGTGGTCGAGCAATTGCGACGAATGACTGAGTAAACACTGCGAAAGCGGCTGATGAGAATGTGTGATGCGTGGACTGACCGAGCAGGAAAAATTCTGGCAGGGCGATTTTGGTCACCAGTACGTTGACCGCAACGTCGGGCAGCCGCTGGTGGCGGCTAACCTGGCGCTGTTTGCCAAGGCACTGACCCGGGCCGGGCGGATCGACAGCCTGGTGGAGCTGGGCACCAATGCCGGCAACAATTTGCAGGCGCTGCGTCAACTGTTGCCCCGGTGCGAGCTGTTTGGTGTGGAGATCAATGCCAGCGCCTGCACCCAGGCCCAGGCGTTGGACATTGCGCAGATCTGGCATGGATCGCTGTTCGACTTCCCCCGGACACGCCGCTATGACCTGACCTTGAGCAAGGGCGTGCTGATTCACTTGGCGCCCGAGCTGCTGCCCGCCGCCTATGCACAGTTGTATGAACTGAGCGAGCGTTACATCCTGATCGCCGAGTACTACAACCCGGCACCGGTGGAGGTGTCTTATCGCGGCAACAGCGGCAAGCTGTTCAAACGCGATTTCGCCGGTGAAATGCTTGATCGTTACAGCGACCTGCAATTGCTGGACTACGGTTTTGGCTATCATCGCGACCCGCAATTCCCGGTGGATGACATCACTTGGTTTCTTCTGGAAAAACGTCCTTGAACAGCGTCGCGATCATCCCGGCCCGAGGCGGCAGCAAGCGTATCCCGCGCAAGAACCTCAAGCCGTTCGATGGCGTTCCGATGATTGCCCGCTCGATTCAAACAGCGCTCGATTCCGGTTTGTTCACTCAAGTCGTGGTCAGCACTGACGACGAGGAGATTGCCGAGCTGGCCCTGGCGTGCGGCGCTCAGGTGCCATTCATGCGGCCCGTAGAACTGGCTGATGACTACACCGGCACGGCGGCGGTGATTGCTCATGCCTTGCAAGCGTTACAGGGGCTGGATTTTGATTTTGCCTGTTGCATCTACGCCACTGCGCCGCTGCTGCAGGCCCGGTTTTTGCAACAAGGGCTGGCGCTTCTGCAGCAGCACCCGGCCAAGTCTTTCGCGTTTTCGGTGTGCGATTTCGGTTTCCCTGTACAGCGTGCCCTGACTATTGATGATCAGGGGGCCGTGACCGCGTTGTACCCGCAGTTTCGCAATACGCGTTCCCAGGACTTGCCGCCGGCCTATCAGGACGCCGGCCAGTTTTACTGGGGCCGCCGCGAGGCATGGTTGCGGGGCGACACCTTGTACTCGCCACAAAGCCTGCCGGTGATTCTGCCACGCTATCTGGTGCAGGACATCGACACCCCTGAAGACTGGAAACGCGCCGAATATTTGTACGCCGCGTTGAAAGCCGGCGGTGAATTGCAATGAGAGTGCTGATTCGTTCCGACGCCTCGCCGACTATTGGCAGCGGGCATATCGCCCGTTTGTTGCCACTGGCCAGAACCTTGCGCAAGCAGGGGGTGTACGTGGTGTTTGCGTGCCGGCGGCTGCCGGGACATCGGTTGGACATGCTGGCTGGCGAAGGCTTCGAAACCTTTGCGCTGCCCGATCGCTATCCCGATGAAGACCCGCAGCAAGCCATCGAGTCCATGCTGCCGTGGCAGGCCGACATCGACGCGTTGGCGCAGGCGCTGGAAAACCAGCCGGTATTCGACTGGATCGTCGTCGATCACTATGGCCTCGACCATCACTGGCAGCGCGCAGCACGGCGCTGGGCGCCCCGGATTGCGGCCGTGGATGATCTCGCGACGCGCACCTACGATGTCGATCTGCTGCTCAATCAAAACCTGTCCGGTACACCTGAGGCTTACGCCTCGCTGCTATCGCCCGGTTGCCAGGTCTTGCTCGGCCCACGGTTTGCGATGCTGCGCGAAGAATTCAGCTGCCCGGCCATCGAGATCAAACCGCAGGCCAAACGCGTGCTGGTGAACTTCGGTGGTTTCGATGCCGCCCTGCAGACTCACCATGCGATGTTGGCGCTGACGGATTTCCATGACTTGGAAGTCGATTTTGTTGCCGGTGCCGATAACCCGGCCTGGGAGCCAATGCAGGCGCTGGCGGCCAAGCGTCCGAACTGGCGATTGCACAGTTTCGTCAGCGACTTCTATCGGTTGATGACCGAAGCGGACCTGTTTATCGGAGCCGGTGGCGGCACCAGTTGGGAGCGGGCGGCCCTGGGACTGCCGACGATTTGCATTGCCGTGTCGAATAATCAGCAGGCCAACGGCGAGGTGATGGCGACGGCGGGCGCCCATGTCTATCTGGGGCCTCGCGAGCAGGTCAGCGTTGAACAGTTGCGTCAGGCCATTGGCTTTGTCGCTGGCAATCAGGGGCTGCGCCAGAGTCTCGCGCAACATTCCCGGCAACTGGTCGATGGCCGGGGCGCGCAACGCGTGGCTGCCGCATTGGCCGGTGCTGTTTTGCAGATGCGCCCGGCGACACCGGCCGATGCCCGGTTGCTGTTCGAGGGGCGCAATGCCGAGGCCGTGCGACGCTGGTCGCTGGAGACCGGGGTCATCGACTGGCAATCGCATCAAAACTGGCTGACCGCCAGCTTGAGCAACGCCCAGCGCTTGTTGTTGATCGCCGAGGCGGATGACGGCCCGGTGGGTGTGCTGCGATATGACCGGCGCGGCGTTGAAGCCGAAGTCTCGATTTATCTGTTTGAAGGCCGTTTCGGGCTGGGCTGGGGCAGGGCGCTGCTGGCGCGGGGCGAAACGTTTGTGAAAGCCCACTGGCCGCAATTGCAGGTGATTACCGCCCAGGTAGTGCCGACCAATCAGCCGTCGCTGAAAGTCTTTCGCGAAGCCGGTTTTACCCAGAGTGCCTGCGCGTTTACGCGCGTATTGAAGGATCACTGCAATGACTAGTTTCAAGATCGGCAACCGCTTGATCGGTGCGGATGCGCCACCCTTCATCATCGCCGAGATGAGTGGTAACCATAACCAGTCGCTGGACATGGCCTTACGCATCGTCGAAGCGGCGGCCAAGGCCGGCGCCCATGCCTTGAAACTGCAAACCTACACCGCTGAAACCATGACCCTGGATTTATCTGAAGGCGAGTTCTTCATCAAGGATCCAAACAGCCTGTGGGCCGGTTCTTCGTTGTATGCGTTGTACGAGAAGGCGCATACGCCGTGGGAATGGCATGCGCCGATTTTCGCCCGGGCCAAAGAGCTTGGGATGCTGGCCTTCTCCACGCCGTTTGATGACACCGCCGTCGACTTCCTTGAAAGCCTCGATGTGCCAGCGTACAAAATCGCCAGTTTTGAAAACACTGACCTGCCGCTGATTCGCCGGGTCGCCGCCACTGGCAAGCCATTGATCATCTCCACCGGCATGGCCAGCATCGCCGAGCTCGATGAAACCGTGCGTGCCGCCCGCGAGGCCGGTTGCAAGGACCTGATTCTGCTCAAGTGCACCAGCACGTATCCGGCGACCCCGGCCAACAGCAACGTGCGCACGATTCCTCATCTGCGCGAATTGTTCGGTTGCCAGGTCGGTTTGTCCGATCACTCCATGGGTGTCGGGGTGTCCGTGGCAGCGGTGGCGCTGGGGGCGACAGTGGTGGAGAAACATTTCACCCTCGACCGCGCGGCCGGTGGTGTAGACGCGAGTTTCTCGCTGGAACCGGCCGAACTCGAAAGCCTGGTGATCGAAACGGAACGCGCCTGGCAGGCGATGGGGCAGGTGCATTACGGCGTGACTGACGCCGAGCGCAAATCGCTGGTGTACCGCCGATCGCTGTATGTCACCCAGGACATGGCCGCCGGCGAGCCATTCACCACAGCCAACCTGCGAGCCATCCGTCCTGGCCTGGGGCTGGCCCCCAAACACGCTGAAACCCTTCTGGGCCGCCGCGCCCGCCACGCCATCACGCGTGGAACCCCGCTGGATTGGTCGCTGGTCGAATAACAGCTTATCGGGTTGATTCGGCAAATTAGCGTGACCTGCGAGTCATAACGCGCATCTTCACTGTATTGTATTAATCGGGAAGGTGGCGCCTGGCCTGCTTTTTGGCCCAGTGACAGCCTTTTATTCTTCCCGCCGTCGCCTTTTCGGGGCGACGTATTTCTCTGCTTGTCGGCGCCCCTCGAATCATTACGAGCGGTGGTATTGGGCTGTTTATTATTGGGAAGCCGTAATGATTGGCATAAAGAGCATTGCGAGCTACGTTCCTGTAGCCGGCATAGACAATTACGCACAAGGTGCAAAATTCGAGAAGGATGAAGAGTTCATCCTCGGCAAAATCGGTTCGGCTTTCTTGCCGCGCAAAGGCGACGGGCAAGAGACTTCGGACCTGTGCGTCGAAGCTGCCAACGCGCTGTTCGCCAATAACCCTGATTTGAAACGTGAAGCGATCGACGCGCTGATCGTGGTCACCCAGAACGGTGACGAAGAAGGCTTGCCACACACGGCGGCCATCGTTCAGGACAAATTGGGCCTGCCAACGACTGTGGCAGCGTTCGATATTTCCCTGGGCTGCTCCGGCTACGTCTATGGCATCTACGCGATCAAGGGCTTCATGGAAGCTGCGGGCCTAAAGAATGGCTTGCTGATCACCGCCGATCCGTACTCCAAGATCGTCGACCCGGAAGACCGTAACACCACCATGCTGTTCGGTGATGCCGCCACCGCGACCTGGATGGGTGAAAACGCCCCCTGGCAGTTGGGCAAGGCCAAGTTCGGCACCGACGGTGCCGGTGCACCGCACTTGAAAGTGACCGATGGCGTGTTCTTCATGAACGGTCGTCAGGTGTTCAACTTTGCGTTGCTCAAAGTTCCGGCGCATTTGCATGAGCTGCTGACCGATTCGCAACTGACCGCCGACGACATCGATGCCTTCTGCATTCACCAGGGCAGTGCGGCGATTGTCGACGCCGTGGCACGCCGCTTCGAAGGCGAGCCGGAGAAGTTCATCAAGGACATGGTCGAGACCGGCAATACCGTGTCGTCGAGCATTCCGTTGCTGCTGGAAAAACATGTACTGGATTCCAGTTGGAAGCGTGTCGCACTGAGTGGTTTCGGTGTTGGATTGTCATGGGGTTCGGCGATTCTTTATCGCCCGTGACGGCGGCGCTTCAGTCATAGAAAGCCAGACACAAAAATAGCGCTCAAGGTGTAATCTTGAGCGCTATTTTTTTGCCCGAACGAAAAGCGAGGCTGCATGAGCGAGTTCTTTGAGCGCAACGTCGACGTCATCCAGCAGCGTTGGCCGGCACTGGCTGTGCGTTTGCTGGTTGAAGACACGAGCCTGTTGCAGGCTGATCTGGTGGAAGGCCTGGGTTCGACGTTGAGCATCAACGGCATTCAATTGACCAGCCGCCACGATCGCACTCGCGAGGCCAGGGTCCAGGCCGATAGCTTGCCCGTCGACAGTGCGGTGCTGCATGTCTACGGCACCGGGCTTGGCGATCTGCAGGTCGAGTTGCTTGAGCGCGCCAGTCTGCAGCGATTGTATGTGCACATTCTCAATGGCGCGGTGTTTGCGCTGGTGTTGCAGTTGCTCGAACAACATCAATGGCTCAGCGACCCTCGCGTCGAGCTGTTGTATGCCGGCGACCTGGCGGAAATCCAACTGCCGTTTTTTGCCTTGCCGTCCGAGCTGGTGCTGGCGGATGACTTCAATGCCAAGATCCGCGACCGGTTGATCAGCGAAACTCATCTGACGTTCAATAATCGTGAGTTCAACCCGCAGTCGCCTGAGATCATCGAACGCTTGCAGGCCTGTTTGCCGCTCGCGACCGCCGATGCCGACGTGGCTGAACTGTTTGGCTCGCAAGCGGGGCGGGAGGTCTTTGTGATTGCCACCGGCCCAAGCCTGGAGCAGCACTTCGATACGTTGCGTGCGATTCGCGGGCAGGAAGGACGGCCGTTGTTCATTTGCGTCGATACCGCTTACCGACCCTTGCTTAAACACGGGATTCACCCGGATATAGTGGTCAGCATCGATCAACGCATCTCGGCTCGCCATCTGCCTTCTGAAGACTCGGCCGGCATTCGCCTGGTGTACATGCCCATGCTGGACCCGTTGGTACTTCAAGCCTGGCAGGGGGCGCGGTATGCCGCTTACTCCTCCAGCCCGATCTACCAATCGTTGCGCGAACAATTGCCCAAGGGCGAGTTGTATGTCGGTGGCAGCGTGATTCATCCGGCGGCAGACCTGGCGGTGAAAATGGGAGCGGCGCAGATCACGCTGTTTGGCGCCGATTTCGCCTTCCCCGGCGACAAGACCCACGCCGGCTGGAGCGATGGCGATCTGGGGCCGCAATTGGGCGCGGCCAAGCACTGGGTGCTGGATGGTCACGGTCAGCGGATCAAGACGCAGCTCAATTTCCGCAGCTACTTGTGTGAGCTGGAGCGGTTTATTGCCGGCCATCCGCAGGTGCGCTTCTATAACAGCAGCCGGGCAGGGGCGATGATCGTCGGGACCACGTTTCATCCGGAGTTTGCGTCATGAGTGTTCGTGAATCCTTTATTGCCGACGCGCAACACTGCGCCACCTTGTTCCGACTTGGGCGAGATGTCGAAGCCGGGCTGGCGATGACCGACCTGGTCGGTGCGGTCCACCGAGCATTCGATTCGGCGTCGCAGCAAGCGCAGCAGCAGTGGGTATCTCTGCTCGGCCAGCTGTTTGCGTGTCAGGAAGCGCAGAACTGGCTCGCGCTGGCCGATTATCTGGAATACGAACTGGTCGAGTTGTTGACCGAAAGCCTGTCCATTTAAGCAATTTTCTCTTCTTTCGGTGCCGGCGAACGCTCGCCAATCTGTCGCCGACGTTTCCCTGACGTCATTTTTTCGCAATCAAATCGTTGCCAACCCCTTGATTTGTGGGGGGTGGCAACGTGATGGCAAATATTTTTGAAAATCCCCTAAAGCAAGTTGCATTGGCGACGATAACTATTACGAAGGTTCTCTAGGCCATACCCGGCGGTTGCCAGGGCCGGAAGCCGCAGTACCCAACCAACGAGGAATTCGTCATGGCTTTAACTGTAAACACCAACACCACGTCGTTGAACGTTCAGAAAAACCTGAACCGCGCTTCCGATGCCCTGTCGACTTCGATGTCCCGCCTGTCTTCCGGCCTGAAAATCAACAGCGCTAAAGACGACGCCGCCGGCCTGCAGATCGCTACCCGTATGACCTCGCAAATCCGCGGTCAGAACATGGCGATCAAAAACGCCAACGACGGTATCTCGATCGCTCAGACCGCTGAAGGCGCGATGCAGGAATCGACCAACATTCTGCAGCGTATGCGTGAACTGGCTGTTCAGGCACGAAACGACTCGAACGGTACTGCTGACCGCACCGCTCTGAACAAAGAGTTCATGGCTCTGTCGGACGAAGTGACTCGTATCGCCCAGTCGACCAACCTGAACGGCAAAAACCTGATCGACGGCACCGCCGGCACCATGACCTTCCAGGTTGGTTCCAACAGCGGTACTGCTAACCAGATCACTCTGACTCTGGCCAGCGGCTTCGACGCAACAACTCTGTCCGTTAACTCGGCTGCCCTGCAGATCACTGGTAACAGCTCGGCTACTGCTCAGGCTTCGTTCACCGCTGCTGTGACCAAGATCGACGCTGCTCTGGCAACCATCAACGCCAGCCGTGCTGACCTGGGTGCTGCACAAAACCGTCTGACCAGCACCATCTCCAACCTGCAGAACATCAACGAAAACGCTGAAGCTGCTCGTGGTCGTGTACAAGACACCGACTTCGCTGCTGAAACTGCACAGCTGACCAAGCAACAAACTCTGCAACAAGCTTCCACCGCAATTCTGGCTCAGGCCAACCAACTGCCGTCCGCTGTACTGAAACTGCTTCAGTAATAGCTGATTGAGTTTTGGCGAGGGGTGCGCGCTGTTGGCGCCCTCTCGCTTTTTCACTTTTAGAGGTGATGGACATGGATATGAGCGTGAAGCTGAACTTGTCTTATCCGGCGGCCAAGCAGGCGACGACCGTTGCCGATAAGCCTGCGGAAAAGCCTCGAGCGGAGCCCGCGAAAGTGGTCGACGTCAAGGGCGCGCGCCAGACCGCCCAGGCTGAACAGGACAAGCTGAAGATGGCTGTCCAGGAAATTGAAAAGTTCGTTCAGTCGGTCAAGCGTAACCTGGAATTCTCGATTGATGAGCCTTCCGGGCAAGTAGTTGTGAAAGTCATTGCCAGTGAGTTCGGGTGAGGTGGTTCGCCAGATCCCCAACGAAGAAGTCCTGAAGCTGGCCAATAGTTTGAATGATGCAAGCAGCCTGTTGTTCAGCGCTAAAGCCTGACAGCTGGCACGAATTTTGTTGCTATGTTCTTTTGGGCGTTGTAGTGGTCAAAAGACCGGCGACACACTGAAGGGAGTTCCACATGGCAAGTCCAATTTTACCGGGCACGGGTTTAGGTTCAGGTATTGATACCGGTGCTATCGTCAAGGCCTTGGTGAACGCTGACAAAGCGGCCAAGCAAGGTCAGATTGACCGTGGGACCACTACCAATACCGCGAGCATCTCTGGGATCGGTACCCTGAAGTCGCTGCTGGCC
This sequence comes from Pseudomonas sp. S2_F03, assembly GCF_054668335.1. Lineage (NCBI taxonomy): Bacteria > Pseudomonadati > Pseudomonadota > Gammaproteobacteria > Pseudomonadales > Pseudomonadaceae > Pseudomonas > Pseudomonas sp. S2_F03. The sequence continues at coordinate 4,719,790 of NZ_CP162759.1, forward strand.
ACGTTCCAGAAAGCGCTCGCCGATCTGGGCAGCACGACAACCCCTCAGTTCACGGGGTATGCGGCCACGTCGTCCGACGCCAAGGTGCTGACCGCCACGTCCAGTAACACGGCTGTTGCCGGCAACTACGTCGTCAACGTCACCAGTCTTGCCACTGCGTCCAAAGTAGCCTCTGCGGCATTTGCCGGCGGTGCGACCAGTGCGATCACTCCGGGCACGCTGACCATTACTCAGAACGGCACCAGCTACCCTGTTACCGTCGGTGCCGGCGCCACGCTGCAATCGGTGCGTGACTCGATCAACAGCCAGTACCAGGCCAGTGGTCTGAGCGCCAACATCGTGACCGACAGTTTCGGTTCCCGCCTGGTGTTGGGCTCTACCACGACCGGTGCAGGCTCCGATATCTCTGTCAGCGGTATTGCGGAACTGGCAATCAACGGGTCGCTCCCAATGGGCGCCACCCCGACGGCGACGTCTTCGGGTGCCATTAGTGCCCTTGCCAAGGATGCGGTGTTCTCGGTCGACGGTCTGGCGATGACCAGCAAGTCCAATACCATCGACAAGACGATCTCTGGTCTGAGTCTGAACCTGGTCGCCGTAGGTACATCGACTGTAACCGTCGCTTCCAACAACGATGGTCTGAAAGCGTCGATCCAGAAGTTCGTCGACGCCTACAACGCAGTCGCCAACGCTGTGACCTCGCTGACCAAACCGTCCCTGGACGACGATGGCAAGCCAACCGTACCGGCTGCGCTGACCGGTGACCCGATGCCTCGTGCCCTGTTGGCGGCCATTCGTGGTCCATTGTCCCAGACCGGTGCCGGCGACAAGCTGACTGTTCTGTCGCAGCTGGGGATCAACACCGACCAGAAAACCGGTGCGTTGACCTTTGATGGCACCAAGTTCACCGCTGCCATGAACGACAAGAAGCTTGGTGGCGAGGTTCAGACCCTGTTTACCGGTACTAACGGTCTGCTTGAGCGCATGAACAATGTGATCAAGCCCTACACCGATACCGGTGGCATTATCGACACACGCACTGCCAGCCTGAATAAAACCAAAACCAAGCTGACCGCCGATCAGGCTGATTTGGATCGTCGAGTCGAAACGCTGACCGCTCTATTGACTAAAAAGTACAACGACATGGATTCCCTCGTTGGTAAATTGAAGGCGACAGCCAGCAATATCACCAGCATGTTCGATGCCATGGTTGCTCAGCAGAAGAACTCGTAACACCCAAAACGCCAAAAGCCCGGCAGCGTTTTCAAGCGCTCCGGGCTTTTTGCATTTGAATCTAAAGTTTTTTGACGCGTCGTCGATACACTGGTTAGACGAACACAGAATTTTGATGAGGTACAACATGAATCCAATGTTAGCCCTTCGCCAGTACCAGAAGATTGGCGCTCAAGCGCAAACTTCCGAAGCCAGTCCTCATCGACTGGTGCAGATGCTGATGGAAGGTGGCCTGGATCGTATTGCCCAGGCCAAAGGCGCGATGGAGCGTAAAGACATTCCGAACAAAGGCATTCTGATCGGCAAGGCCATCGGCATCATCGGTGGTTTGCGTGAAGGCCTGGACCTCGAAAACTCCATCGAAACGGTCGGTGAGCTGGACAATCTATACACCTACATGATGAAGCGTCTGGCAGAAGCCAATATTAAGACTGATCCGAAGATTCTCGACGAAGTCTCTGATTTGCTTCGTACTGTCAAAGACGGTTGGGATGGTATTGCCGCACCTGTTCCGCAGTTTTAAGGAGGTCGCCATGAGTCTTGTATTGCAGCGAATCGAACACACCCGCGAAGCCCTGGTCGGTGCATTGGCCGAGCGTAATTGGGAGGCCATCGGTGAGTTGGACCTGGCGTGCCGGTCCTGCATGGAAGACGTCTTGAGTGAAGCGTCGGTGGACGAGGCCGCGTTGCGCGACAATCTTGAGGAGTTGCTTGGGGTGTACAAGCAGCTTCTTGAGGCCGCGACGGGGGAGAGGCAAGCGATAGTCGACGAGATGTCGCAGATCCATCAAGCACAGAACGCGGCAAAGGTTTACCATCTGTTCGGTTAATTAATCCTCAGTTAATCCAATGATAGTGCGCCATAAATTTGACTGTGCACGGTTTTTTGACTTAACTAGTGGCTGGTTCCAGATTTCAGACGTTTACAGGCAGAATGTGTCTGCAAGCGTCTAGCTTGCCCCATCATTTTTGGGCATTGAGTTGACTAGGGAAGTTGCTATTGCATGTGGCGTGAAACCAAAATTCTGCTGATTGATGACGATAGCGTCCGTCGCCGCGACCTGGCGGTGATTTTAAATTTTCTTGGCGAAGAAAATTTACCCTGTGGTAGCCATGACTGGCAGCAGGCTGTCGGCTCTTTGTCATCAAGTCGTGAAGTGATCTGTGTCCTCATCGGGACGGTCAATGCTCCTGGCGCACTTACGGGCTTGTTAAAGACACTCGCAACCTGGGATGAGTTCCTTCCGGTTTTGTTAATGGGCGATAATTCTTCCGTTGACCTGCCAGAAGACCAGCGTCGCCGGGTACTTTCGACCCTCGAAATGCCACCCAGCTACAGCAAATTGCTCGATTCGCTGCACCGTGCCCAGGTCTATCGCGAGATGTACGACCAGGCTCGTGAGCGCGGTCGTCACCGTGAACCCAATCTGTTCCGCAGCCTTGTCGGCACCAGCCGGGCGATTCAACACGTCCGTCAGATGATGCAGCAAGTGGCCGACACCGACGCCAGCGTGCTGATCCTCGGTGAGTCCGGCACTGGTAAGGAAGTGGTTGCGCGCAACTTGCATTACCACTCCAAGCGCCGTGATGCGCCATTCGTTCCAGTCAACTGTGGGGCGATCCCGGCCGAGTTGCTGGAAAGCGAATTGTTCGGTCATGAGAAAGGTGCCTTCACCGGGGCGATCACCAGCCGTGCCGGGCGTTTCGAACTGGCCAATGGCGGTACGCTGTTCCTCGATGAAATCGGCGACATGCCGCTGCCGATGCAGGTCAAGTTGTTGCGCGTACTGCAGGAACGCACTTTCGAGCGCGTGGGCAGCAACAAGACCCAAAGCGTCGACGTGCGCATCATTGCCGCGACCCACAAGAATCTCGAAAGCATGATCGAGATCGGCACGTTCCGCGAAGACTTGTACTACCGCCTGAATGTGTTCCCGATCGAAATGGCGCCGCTGCGCGAACGCGTCGAAGACATTCCGTTGCTGATGAACGAGTTGATCTCGCGCATGGAGCACGAGAAGCGCGGTTCGATCCGTTTCAACTCCGCCGCGATCATGTCGCTGTGCCGTCACGGTTGGCCGGGCAACGTCCGCGAGCTCGCCAACCTGGTGGAGCGTATGGCGATCATGCACCCGTACGGGGTAATCGGCGTCGTCGAGTTGCCGAAGAAATTCCGCTACGTCGATGACGAAGACGAGCAACTGGTCGACAGCTTGCGCAGCGAGCTTGAAGAGCGGGTGGCCATCAATGGTCATACCCCGGACTTCACCGCCAATGCCATGCTGCCGCCGGAAGGCCTGGACCTGAAGGACTACCTCGGTGGTCTGGAGCAGGGCCTGATTCAGCAGGCGCTGGATGATGCCAATGGCATCGTTGCTCGCGCGGCTGAACGCCTGCGTATTCGTCGCACCACGCTGGTGGAAAAGATGCGCAAGTACGGCATGAGCCGTCGTGACGGTGATGAACAGGCGGATGATTGACGCCTGTTTTTCAAGTCCTTCATATTTGGGCGGTTTTTTTTAGGCACGGGTATTGCTAAGTCCCTCGCAACGTTCCGTTTAACTGACGGTCAGCCAAGCGAGAGAGCACGATGCCCCAAGCCGCCCAGATGTCTCCTGTCCCTGACACCTCGGGGCAACTGTCGTCCGTAGAGCAGGCAAACCGGCCAGGCCTTGAGCAGGCCTTTGCACTGTTCAGTCAGATGTCGAGCCAATTGACCGATTCCTACAGCATGCTTGAAGCTCGGGTCACTGAGCTCAAGGGCGAGCTGGCCGTGGTCAGTGCCCAGCGCATGCAAGAGCTGGCGGAAAAAGAACGCCTGGCTAATCGTCTGCAAAACCTCCTCGATCTATTGCCCGGCGGCGTCATCGTTATCGATGCCCAAGGCATCGTGCGCGAAGCCAACCCGGCGGCTTGCGAATTGCTTGGGTTGCCTCTGGAAGGAGAGCTGTGGCGCCATGTCATCGCCCGTTGCTTCGCGCCTCGCGAAGACGACGGTCACGAAGTTTCGCTAAAGGACGGTCGCCGTCTGTCGATCGGCACTCGCTCGCTTGATGCTGAGCCGGGGCAGTTGGTGTTGCTCAACGACCTGACTGAAACCCGCCACCTGCAAGATCAACTGGCCCGTCATGAGCGATTGTCTTCCCTGGGTCGAATGGTTGCCTCGCTGGCTCATCAAATTCGTACGCCGTTGTCGGCCGCTCTGCTTTACGCCAGTCACTTGACTGAGCAGGAACTCCCCGTCGCCACGCAGCAACGTTTTGCCGGTCGCCTGAAAGAGCGCTTGCATGAGTTGGAGCATCAGGTTCGCGACATGCTGGTGTTCGCGCGTGGGGAGTTACCGTTGACCGATCGCCTCACGCCCGGGCAGTTGATGCGGTCGCTGCAAGCGGCGGCATTGACCCATGTTCAGGATTTGCCGGTGCGTTGGCAGTGCGACAGTCACGCCGGAGAGTTGCTGTGCAATCGCGACACGCTGATTGGGGCGATCCTCAATCTGATCGAGAATGCGATTCAGGCCAGTACCGGCGATGTCCGTTTGAAGGTTCATTTTTATACCCGTGAAAACAACCTGCGCGTGTGCGTCAGCGACAGTGGCAGTGGCATCGACAGCAAAGTGCTGGCGCGTCTGGGGGAGCCGTTCTTTACCACCAAGACCACCGGAACCGGCCTGGGCCTGACCGTGGTCAAGGCGGTAGCGCGTGCGCATCAGGGAGAATTGCAGCTGCACTCGCGGCCCGGGCGCGGCACGTGTGCGCAAGTGATCCTGCCGCTGTTCTCGGGTGAAAAGCGCAATGCTCAGGGAGCGAAGTGAAGGGCATGACAATCAAGGTTCTGCTGGTCGAAGATGACCGCGCGCTGCGCGAAGCGTTGGCCGATACGCTGATGTTGGCGGGTCACGACTACAAGGCAGTCGGCTCGGCCGAGGATGCGTTGGCGGCTGTGGCTGTCGAGGCGTTCAATCTGGTCATCAGTGACGTCAACATGCCGGGCATGGACGGGCATCAACTGCTTGGCTTGCTTCGGGCGCGTCAGCCGCAATTGCCGGTGTTGCTGATGACGGCCCATGGCGCCGTCGAGCGGGCGGTCGATGCAATGCGCCAGGGCGCGGCGGATTATTTGGTCAAGCCGTTCGAACCCAAGGCATTGCTTGATTTGGTGGCGCGGCATGCGCTGGGCAATCTCGGTACGGCCGAGGGTGAAGGCCCGGTGGCGTTCGAGCCGGCCAGTGCGCAATTGCTGGAATTGGCCGCCAGAGTGGCGCGCAGTGATTCCACGGTGTTGATCTCTGGCGAATCGGGCACGGGTAAAGAAGTGTTGGCGCGCTACATTCACCAGCATTCCCATCGCGCCAGTCAGCCGTTCATTGCGATCAACTGTGCGGCGATTCCCGACAACATGCTCGAAGCCACGTTGTTCGGTCACGAAAAAGGTTCGTTCACTGGCGCCATCGCGGCGCAGGCTGGCAAGTTCGAACAGGCTGACGGCGGCACGATTCTGCTCGACGAAATTTCCGAAATGCCCCTTGGACTTCAAGCCAAGTTGCTGCGTGTTTTGCAGGAGCGCGAAGTCGAGCGGGTGGGCGCACGCAAGACGATCACGCTCGACATCCGAGTGGTGGCCACCACCAACCGGGATCTGGCCGGTGAGGTGGCGGCGGGGCGTTTTCGTGAAGACCTTTACTATCGGCTGTCGGTGTTTCCGCTGGCCTGGCGTCCGCTGCGCGAACGCACCGCCGACATCCTGCCGCTGGCCGAGCGCCTTCTGGCCAAGCACGTCAATAAAATGAAGCATGCCGCGGCGAAGCTGTCGCCCGAGGCGCAGGCCTGCCTGATGGGATATCCGTGGCCGGGCAATGTGCGGGAGCTGGATAACGCGATCCAGCGTGCCTTGATTTTGCAGCAGGGTGGTTTGATTCAGCCGCAGGATTTCTGCCTGTCCGGGCCGGTCGCCTGCGCGCCGTTGCCTGCAATGGCGCCGGTGCAGGTGCGTGCGGTGGAGGTTGATGCTGAATCGGCTGGCGCTTTGGGTGATGACCTGCGTCGCCGTGAGTACCAGATGATCGTCGACACCTTGCGTTCCGAGCGCGGCCGTCGAAAAGAGGCCGCCGAACGACTGGGCATCAGCCCGCGCACCTTGCGCTACAAGCTGGCGCAGATGCGCGACGCCGGCATGGACGTCGAAGCTTACTTGTTCGCCACCTGATCCCTGTAGCAGCTGGCGAAGACTGCGTCCGGCTGCGTAGCAGTCGTAAAGCCTGAGTACTCGATTTTCCTGAAACACCGCATTGACTGATTTTACGACTGCTGCGCAGCCGGACGCAGGCTGCGCCAGCTGCTACAGATAGCGTTACAGGTTGTGAGGATGCGGTTTTGTTTGGAGTGGCCACGGAGCTGGCACCCTTGTTGCTAACACCTCACTACCCGCCGAGTGAGTGTCAAAAAATTGCGGGTCGCCAATGAGAGTAGACCATGAGCCAAGGTATTGAATTTAATCGGTTGATGCTGGATATGCGTTCCATGCAAATGGATGCCATGTCTGCGCCGAAATCGACTGCCGCAGTCCCTGAATTGGGTGGCAGCAGCTTTTCCGACATGCTCGGTCAGGCCGTCAATAAAGTGAACGACACCCAGCAGGCGTCCAATCAGTTGGCCAGTGCCTTCGAGATCGGCAAGAGCGGCGTCGACCTGACGGACGTCATGATTTCCTCGCAGAAGGCCAGCGTGTCTTTCCAGGCGTTGACGCAAGTGCGCAACAAGCTGGTTCAGGCTTACCAAGACATCATGCAGATGCCGGTTTAAGGACGAATTGAGTCATGGCAGAAGCAGTCGCCGATAACGTTCCGGCCAAGGTCACTCCAATAGACGGCAAACCGCCGCTGTTCGGGTTGTCCTTCCTGGAAAACCTCTCCGAGATGACCATGTTGCGTCAGGTAGGCCTGTTGGTCGGCCTGGCTGCGAGCGTGGCGATTGGTTTTGCCGTCGTGCTGTGGTCTCAGCAGCCGGACTACCGGCCTCTGTACGGCAGCCTTGCCGGTATGGACGCCAAGCAGGTCATGGACACCCTGGCCTCCGCCGATATTCCTTATACCGTTGAACCCAATTCCGGTGCCTTGCTGGTCAAGGCCGATGACCTGTCCCGTGCGCGCCTCAAGCTCGCGGCCGCTGGTGTCACTCCCAGTGATGGCAATATCGGCTTTGAAATCCTCGACAAGGATCAGGGGCTCGGGACCAGCCAGTTCATGGAAGCGACCCGTTATCGTCGCGGCCTCGAAGGCGAACTGGCACGTACCATTTCCAGCCTGAACAACGTCAAGGGTGCCCGTGTGCACCTGGCGATTCCGAAAAGCTCGGTGTTCGTGCGTGATGAACGCAAGCCAAGCGCTTCGGTACTGGTTGAGCTGTATTCCGGTCGTTCGCTGGAACCGGGTCAGGTGATCGCGATCATCAACCTGGTCGCGACCAGTGTTCCTGAACTGAGCAAATCGCAGATCACCGTCGTCGACCAGAAAGGCAACCTGCTGTCGGATCAGGCGGAGAACTCCGAACTGACGATGGCCGGCAAGCAATTCGATTACAGCCGCCGCATGGAAACCATGCTGACCCAGCGCGTGCACAACATCCTGCAGCCGGTGCTGGGCAATGATCGCTATAAAGCCGAAGTGTCGGCCGACGTCGATTTCAGTGCCGTCGAGTCGACCTCCGAGCAGTTCAACCCGGATCAACCGGCGCTGCGCAGCGAGCAGTCGGTCAACGAACAACGCACCGCCAGCAATGGCCCGCAAGGTGTGCCGGGTGCCCTGAGCAACCAGCCGCCGTCGCCAGCCTCGGCACCGCAAACCACTGGTGGCACGACCGCCTCGGCCGGCATGGTGCAGCCAGGCCAGCCGTTGATCGATGCCAACGGCCAGCAAATCATGGATCCTGCCACCGGTCAGCCAATGCTGGCGCCGTACCCGGCAGACAAGCGTCAACAATCCACCAAGAACTTCGAGCTCGACCGCTCCATCAGTCACACCAAGCAACAGCAGGGTCGATTGAATCGCCTGTCGGTGTCGGTGGTGGTGGACGATCAGGTCAAGGTCAATGCCGCCAACGGCGAAACCACCCGTGCGCCGTGGAGTGCCGACGAATTGGCGCGCTTCACTCGCCTGGTGCAGGACGCCGTCGGTTTCGACGCCAGCCGTGGCGACAGCGTCAGCGTGATCAACATGCCGTTCTCCGCAGAACGCGGTGAAGTGATTGCCGATATTCCGTTCTACTCGCAGCCGTGGTTCTGGGACATCGTCAAGCAAGTGATGGGTGTCTTGTTCATCCTCGTGCTGGTGTTCGGCGTACTGCGTCCGGTGCTCAACAACATCACCGGTGGCGGCAAAGACAAGCAACTGGCTGGCTTGGGCAGCGACGGAGAACTCGGTGGCATGGGCGGCCTGGACGGCGAACTGGCCAACGATCGCGTCAGCCTCGGTGGCCCGCAAAGCATCCTGCTGCCGAGCCCGAGCGAAGGCTATGACGCACAGTTGAATGCAATCAAGAGTCTGGTGGCAGAAGACCCGGGTCGCGTGGCCCAGGTCGTGAAAGAGTGGATTAACGCAGATGAGTGATAACCGAGCCGTTGCCGCCAAACTGACCAAGGTCGACAAAGCCGCGATTCTGCTGCTGTCCCTCGGTTCGACCGATGCTGCCCAGGTGTTGCGCCACATGGGGCCTAAAGAGGTTCAGCGTGTGGGTGTGGCGATGGCCCAGATGGGCAACGTGCACCGCGAGCAAGTCGAACAGGTCATGAGCGAGTTCGTCGACATCGTCGGCGACCAGACCAGCCTGGGCGTCGGCTCCGACGACTACGTGCGCAAAATGCTCACCCAGGCACTGGGCGAAGACAAGGCCAACGGCCTGATCGATCGCATCCTGCTGGGTGGCAACACCAGTGGCCTCGACAGCCTGAAGTGGATGGAACCGCGCGCCGTCGCCGACGTGATCCGTTACGAGCACCCGCAGATCCAGGCGATCGTGGTGGCGTATCTCGACCCGGATCAGGCTGGCGAAGTGCTGGGTAACTTCGACCACAAGGTACGACTGGACATCATTCTGCGAGTCTCCTCGCTGAACACTGTGCAGCCGGCGGCCCTGAAGGAACTCAACCAGATTCTCGAGAAGCAGTTCTCCGGCAACTCGAATGCCTCGCGCACCACCCTGGGTGGTATCAAGCGCGCGGCCGACATCATGAACTTCCTCGACAGCTCGATCGAAGGTCAGCTGATGGACTCGATCCGCGAAGTCGACGAAGACCTGTCCGGTCAGATCGAAGACCTCATGTTCGTGTTCAACAACCTGTCCGATGTCGACGACCGCGGCATTCAGGCGTTGCTGCGCGAAGTGTCCTCCGACGTGCTGGTGCTGGCCCTCAAGGGTTCGGACGAAGGCGTCAAGGAAAAGATCTTCAAGAACATGTCCAAACGGGCGGCCGAACTGTTGCGCGACGACCTCGAGGCCAAAGGCCCGGTGCGCGTCAGCGACGTGGAAACCGCGCAGAAAGAAATCCTCACCATTGCCCGCCGTATGGCCGAAGCCGGAGAAATCGTTCTCGGCGGGAAGGGCGGCGAAGAGATGATCTAAGGTCACTATGTCGTCCAAACATGATGAGTCCCAGACCGACCTGATTCGCGGTAAGCACGTTGCCGGTTTCGACGTCTGGGCGCTGCCCAGTTTCGACCCTTTCGTCCCGGAGCCCGAGCCAGAACCTGAGCCCGAGCCACCGGAGATGGAAGAAGTGCCGCTGGAAGAAGTCCAGCCACTGACCCTCGAAGAGCTCGAAGCCATTCGCCAGGAGGCCTACAACGAAGGCTTCGCCGTTGGCGAGAAAGAAGGTTTCCACAGCACCACGCTCAAGGTCCGTCAGGAAGCCGAAGCGGCCCTGGCGCCGAAAATCGCCGGGCTGGAGCAACTGATGGTCAACCTGTTCGAGCCCATCGCCGAGCAGGACACCCAGATTGAAAAATCGCTGGTCGACCTCGTGCAGCACATCACCAAACAGGTGATCCAGCGCGAATTGGCCATCGATTCGACACAGATCGAACACGTCATGCGTGAAGCGCTCAAGCTCCTGCCATTGGGCGTGGGTAATGTGCGCTTGTACATCAACCCGCAAGACTTCGAACAAGTCAAAGCCCTGCGCGAACGCCATGAAGAAACCTGGCGCATCGTCGAAGACGAGTCGCTGTTGCCTGGCGGTTGCCGCGTCGAGACTGAACACAGCCGCATCGATGCCACCGTCGAAACCCGCGTTGCCCAAGTCATGGCCAAGTTGCTCGATCAACTGCACGATCAGGCGTTGCACCCGTCTGCGCCGGATCTGAGCCTGGACGTTCCGGTCGACGAAAAACCTGTTGCCGAGCCGACACTGGACGACCCCGATGCGCCTTGATCGCACCAGCTTCGCCAAGCGCCTGGGCGGTTACGCCGAGGCCACGGAGCTTGCCGGCGCGCCGATCCTGGAAGGCCGTTTGTTGCGCATGGTCGGCCTGACTCTCGAAGCCGAAGGCTTGCGGGCGGCCATGGGCAGCCGCTGCATGGTCATCAACGACGACACGTATCACCCGGTGCAGGTCGAAGCCGAGGTCATGGGCTTCTCCGGCAGCAAAGTTTTCCTGATGCCGGTCGGCAGCGTTGCCGGTATTGCGCCCGGTGCCCGCGTGGTTCCCCTGGCCGATACCGGTCGCTTGCCGATGGGCATGAGCATGCTCGGGCGGGTGCTTGATGGCGCCGGCCGCGCGCTCGACGGCAAGGGCGGGATGAAAGCCGAAGACTGGGTGCCGATGGACGGCCCCACGATCAACCCGCTCAAGCGCGAGCCGATCAGCGAACCGCTGGACGTCGGCATTCGTACCATCAACGGTTTGTTGACGGTCGGTCGCGGCCAGCGGCTCGGGTTGTTCGCCGGTACCGGCGTCGGTAAGTCGGTGCTGTTGGGCATGATGACGCGCTTCACCGAGGCCGACATCATCGTCGTCGGGCTGATCGGTGAGCGGGGTCGCGAAGTTAAGGAATTCATCGAGCACATCCTCGGTGAAGAAGGGCTCAAGCGTTCCGTGGTGGTGGCGTCGCCTGCGGACGATGCACCGCTGATGCGTCTGCGCGCAGCGATGTACTGCACGCGCATCGCTGAATATTTCCGCGACAAGGGCAAGAACGTCCTGCTGCTCATGGACTCCCTGACCCGTTTTGCCCAGGCCCAGCGGGAAATCGCCCTGGCCATCGGCGAACCACCTGCCACCAAGGGGTATCCGCCGTCCGTGTTCGCCAAGTTGCCAAAACTGGTGGAGCGGGCCGGTAACGCCGAGAAGGGCGGAGGTTCGATCACCGCGTTCTACACGGTGTTGTCCGAAGGCGATGACCAGCAGGACCCGATTGCCGATGCCGCGCGAGGCGTGCTCGATGGGCACATCGTGTTGTCCCGGCGCCTGGCCGAGGAAGGGCATTACCCGGCCATCGATATCGAGGCGTCCATCAGCCGGGTCATGCCGTCCGTGGTCAGCCCGGAACACATGACCCGTGCGCAAATGTTCAAGCAATACTGGTCACGCTATCAGCAGAGTCGCGATCTGATCAGCGTCGGCGCCTATGTGCCGGGCGGCGATCGTGAAACCGACACCGCGATCTCCCTCCAGCCGGCCATGGTCACTTACCTGCGTCAGGGTTTGAACGACAACATTGGCATGGGCGCCAGCGTCAACCATCTCGCCTCCGTCTTTGCCCCGGCAGCGGGCGGCTAACCGACCATGGCCCTGAGTCGAGCCGCGCGCCTGGCGCCGGTGGTGGAAATGGCCGAAAAGGCCGAGAAAACCGCCGTCATGCGCCTCGGGCACTTTCAGGGTCAGGTTCGCGTGGCGGAAAGCAAACTCGCCGACCTCGAAGCCTTCCGCCTTGAATACCAGGAACAATGGATCGTGCGCGGCAGCAGTGGCGTTTCTGGCCAATGGCTGCTGGGCTATCAGGGCTTTCTGGCGCAACTCGGTACGGCCATCGATCAGCAGCGACAGAGCCTGAACTGGCATCAAAACAACCTGAGCAAAGCGCGCGATTCCTGGCAGCAGGCGTTCGCGCGGGTTGAAGGCTTGCGCAAACTTGTACAACGTTACATGGACGAGGCGCGGCAGTTGGAGGACAAGCGCGAGCAGAGATTGCTGGATGAGCTGTCCCAGCGCTTGCCGCGTCAGAATCCGTATTGAACAATCGCTGCGCCTTGCTCCCCTCTCTACCAAGTGCTAAACCTTGTACAGCACGCTACCCCATGACAAGGAAGCCGATAAATGTCAGTCATCTCAGAAGTGTCCAAAGATGGGCAAAAACTGACGATTTCGATCAAGGGACGATTCGATTTCGCCAAGCATCAGGAGTTTCGTGAGTCTTACGAGGACAAGGCGCTTTCGGCGGTCGTGGTCGACTTGAAAGATGCGACCTACCTCGACAGCTCCGCGCTGGGCATGTTGCTGCTGCTACGGGATCACGCCGGTGGCGACGATTCCGATATTCGCGTGGTCAACAGCAGTTCGGACGTCAGGAAGATCCTCGCCATCTCCAACTTCGACAAGCTGTTCGACATCAGTTGACTGCCATGCAGTCGCTCGCCCCCCTGACGATCCTCATCGCCGAAGACAGCGCGGCCGATCGCATGCTGCTGTCGACTATCGTCCGTCGCCAGGGCCATGAGGTGCTGACGGCTGCCAATGGCGCCGAAGCGGTCGATGCATTTCGTGAACAGCGACCGCAACTGGTCTTGATGGACGCCATGATGCCGGTGATGGACGGTTTCGAGGCGGCGCGCCAGATCAAGCTGTTGGCCGGGGAAACCCTGGTGCCGATCATCTTTCTGACGTCGCTCACCGAAAGTGAAGCCTTGGCCCGATGCCTGGAGGCCGGCGGTGACGACTTTTTGGCAAAGCCCTACAACCCGGTCATTCTCGCCGCCAAGATCAACGCGATGGACCGCTTGCGTCGTTTGCAGGCGACGGTGCTGCAACAGCGCGACCTGATCGCCAAACATCACGATTATTTGCTCAATGAGCAGCGGGTGGCGAAGGCGGTGTTCGACAAGGTGGCGCATTCCGGCTGCCTGAGTGCGCCGAACATCCGCTACCTGCAATCTCCCTATGCGCTGTTTAACGGTGATCTGCTGTTAGCGGCCTTCACCCCGGCCGGCGACATGCACGTGCTGCTGGGGGATTTCACCGGCCATGGCTTGCCGGCGGCCGTGGGCGCCATGCCGCTGGCGGAAGTGTTCTACGGCATGACCGCCAAGGGCTACGGGCTGGCCGAAACCCTGCGTGAAATGAACGCCAAGCTTAAACGCATTCTGCCGGTGGACATGTTCTGTTGCGCAACGCTGCTGTGTTTGAGTTTTCAGCGCCGCTCGGTGGAGGTCTGGAATGGCGGAATGCCGGACGGCTACCTGCATGCCATCGCCACGGGGGAGCGCAAACGATTGAAAGCGCGCCACCTGCCGCTGGGGGTGCTGAGTCCGCAAACCTTCGATGACCGCACCGAAGTGTTTCCGATGGCGGTCGGGGATCGCGTGTTCCTGCTGTCCGACGGGGTCATCGACACCTGCGATAGCCACGAACAATTGTTTGGCGTGGACCGGTTGCAGCAGGTGTTTGCCGCCAATCGCCAACCTGACCTGCTGTTTGAGGAAATCGAACAGGCCTTGCGCGATTTCGGTGGCCAGGCCCGTGATGACGTGAGCATGGTCGAGGTCAGTCTGCTGGAGGCGGCGCAACTGAGCCCGCCGGCACTGGTGTATTCCGACAGTGGTCAGTCCTGCCCGCTGGACTGGTCGGTGAGTTTCGAGTTTCGTGCGGCCACCCTCAAGCGTTTCAACCCGCTGCCATACCTCTTGCAGTTGTTGCTTGAGGTTCATGGGCTGCGGGCTCAAAGTGGCGCGCTTCACAGCGTGCTCGCCGAGCTGTATTCCAATGCCCTGGAGCACGGCGTGCTGGGGCTGGATTCAAGCCTCAAGCGTGATTCGTCGGGGTTCGCGCGCTATTATCTTCAGCGAAATGAGCGGCTGGAGGCACTGCAGGACGGCTATGTGCGGGTGCATTTGCAAGTGGTGCCCGAAGGCGAGGGCGGTCGACTGATTGTTCGGGTTGAGGACAGCGGTGTAGGTTTTGATGTGGATCGGGTGCTGGAGCGACCGCTTGATGGTATCCGTCTGTCGGGTCGTGGCATCAGTCTTATCCGCCAGTTGAGCCGTAACGCGAGCTGGTCCGACGATGGTCGAAGTGCGCGCGTGGAGTTTCTCTGGGAGGCTCTGGCATAATTCACCCATTCTTGATCAAGGAGTGAGCAAGTGGCTGACGAACATCTGGACCGAAACGTGCTGAGCGCGTTGCAAGAGGTCATGGAACAAGACTATCCCGAATTGCTGGATACGTTCCTTCGCGATTCAGAAGAGCGTTTGCTTCTGCTGAAAAAGGCTGGCGATGCCGCGCAGCTCGTGGAAACCGCCCATAGCTTCAAGGGCAGCAGCAGCAACATGGGCGCCGTTCGCCTGGCTGAGTTGTGCGGTGACCTTGAACGGCGTGCCAAGCAAGAAAGCCCCGAAGTCATTGGGAATCTGGTGGAGAAAATTGAAGCTGAATTCGCCATCGTCCGAGTGCTTTACGGGGCGGAAAAGCAACGCTCTCTGGCTGGGCTATCCAGCCACTCGACGTTTTAAACATTATTCTGGCAATTCTGGCCCGACACTTGCATGTATACCGATCAACTGTACCTACGATCCCAGTGCAGCGGAGACCGTTTTATGCCCGTTACCCCCAATTCACTTCTTCAGGCCAGCCCGGCGGCCAAGACTCCCGCCGCTTCCGCCAATACCCCGGCGGTGGCTGCCGAGCCAGGGGACAAGGCGTCCAGCTTTGCTGAGGTTTACGCCAAACAGGGTCAGGACACACCTGTTGTGGTCGCTGATAAATCGGCCAAGCCGACGACTGACAATGCGCCGCAAGACGCCGCCAAGCCTGGCGCCAGCACCGATACGGCTGCCGTCGTGGAACCTGCGGTTGCCGATAGCGGCAATTCCTTGCCCGCCGATAAACCGGCGCCGACAGATGACACGACGGCCAGCGATGACCCACTGCTGACGATTGATACGCCGGTAGCCGATGTTCCGCCGGCAGATCCGACCCTCGATCCGGCCCTCGATCCTGTCTTGATGCAAGCCGTGCAGCCGTTGGTGACTGTGCCGGTAACACCGGCACCTGCACCGGTTGTGGCGAGCGTTGCACCGAAAGTTGAAGCGCCGGTGGCTGCAGCCGTCGTTGCCGCTCCCGCGCAAGTGGCCGCTCCTCTCGCTGACAGCGGGTTCGATCCTGAAGCCGATCCACTTGATGCGCTGCCAGCCGTGCGTCTGGCCATGGAGCAAAGTGGTCACGTGTCCGCTTCCAGCCAGGCCCAGCCAAAAGCTTCCCAGGCCCAAGTCCAGGCCAACAGCGAGCCGACGTCGGCGCAGAATTTTGCCGCCGGCATGGCGAGCATGCTCGACCTGCAAGTCGATAAAGACAGCACCAGCCAAGGCGGCGAGAAAGCCTTCAGCGGTCTCATCGACGATGGCCTGAAAGACCTGACCTCCGCCAGCAGCGATACCCGTGTCGACGACTTCGCCAACCGTCTGGCGGCATTGACTCAGGCAGCCACACCCAAGACCGCCAACGCGTTGCCGGTGAATCAGCCGATCGCCATGCATCAAAGTGGCTGGACCGAAGAAGTGGTCAACCGGGTCATGTACCTCTCCAGCGCCAATCTCAAGGCGGCGGACATTCAGTTGCAACCGGCCGAACTGGGTCGCCTGGATATTCGGGTGAACATGGTTCCGGACCAGCAGACCCAGGTCACCTTCATGAGTGCCCATCCAAGCGTTCGCGAAGCGCTGGACAGCCAAATGCATCGTCTGCGTGACATGTTCTCGCAACAGGGCATGGGGCAGGTCGACGTCAATGTGTCCGATCAGTCCCGTGGCTGGCAGGGGCAGGGTCAAGAGCAGGCTCAACAGGGGCAGGGTGGACGCACCAGCGCCAGTGGCGGTCGCGTTGATTCGATGGATGAGGAGCTTTCGGCTTCCATCACTGAAGCCGCCGCCGAAACCAGCAGCGTGATCGGCTCAAGCGCGGTCGACTACTACGCCTGATCAAACGCAACAAAAACCTGTGGGAGCGGGCTTGCCCGCGATGAGGGTCTGACAGTCAAAATCTTCATTGACTGTCACACCGCTATCGCGCGCAAGCCCGCTCCCACAGTCGTTTAGGGTGGCTGAAGCTCCCGGTCCCTACTGCCTCCGACACTTCTGGCATAACACTTGCTCTTGCCTTGCCGTGCGACTGTGAAAACCCGAATAGTGACGGATTATTGGCATGGCGAAGAGCGAAGCAGCAGTAAAAGACCCCGCAACCAAAGGCAAGATCAAGCTGATCATTTTGATCGTGGTGGCCTTGCTGCTGGCGATCGGCATGTCCGTGGGGGCGACCTGGTTCTTCATGAATAGCGCCCAGAGCAAGCCTGTTGCCGCGGAACCCGCAGTGGTTGGCAAGCAGCCCGCGATCTTCGAACCCATGGCGCCGGCCTTCGTGGCCAACTACAACCAGAATGGCCGTCAGCGCTACATGCAGGTGAGCATCACCATGCAGGGGCGCAATCAGGCCGACCTGGAAGCGCTCAAGGTGCACATGCCGGTGATCCGCAACAACCTGGTCATGCTGTTCTCCGGTCAGGATTTCGCCACGCTGGCAACGCCGGTTGGTCAGGAAATGTTGCGCCAGAAGGCTACGGCCAGCGTGCAGGAAGTGGCGCAGAAAGAGCTCGGCAAAGTGGTTATCGAACAGTTGCTTTTCACTAATTTCGTACTGCAGTAGGAACACGACATGGCCGTGCAGGACCTGCTGTCCCAGGATGAGATCGATGCGCTGTTGCATGGCGTCGACGATGGTCTGGTACAGACCGATAACGTTGCTGAACCCGGCAGCGTCAAAAGCTACGACCTGACCAGCCAGGATCGCATCGTCCGCGGACGCATGCCGACCCTGGAAATGATCAACGAGCGTTTTGCCCGTTACACCCGCATCAGCATGTTCAACATGCTGCGCCGCTCGGCGGACGTTGCCGTCGGCGGTGTGCAGGTCATGAAGTTTGGCGAATACGTGCACTCGCTGTACGTACCGACCAGCCTCAACCTGGTCAAGATCAAGCCGTTGCGCGGTACCGCGCTGTTCATCCTCGACGCCAAGCTGGTGTTCAAGCTGGTGGACAACTTCTTCGGTGGCGACGGCCGTCACGCCAAGATCGAGGGGCGTGAATTCACCCCGACCGAACTGCGTGTGGTGCGCATGGTGCTGGAGCAGGCCTTCGTCGATTTGAAGGAAGCCTGGCAGGCGATCATGGAAGTGAACTTCGAGTACATCAACTCGGAAGTGAACCCGGCCATGGCCAACATCGTCGGCCCGAGCGAAGCGGTAGTGGTGTCCACGTTCCACATCGAACTCGATGGCGGTGGCGGCGACCTGCACGTCACCATGCCGTACTCGATGATCGAGCCGGTGCGTGAAATGCTCGACGCCGGTTTCCAGTCCGACCTCGACGATCAGGACGAGCGCTGGGTCAATGCCTTGCGTCAGGACGTGCTGGATGTCGACGTGCCGATCAGCGCCACGGTTGCCCGTCGCCAGTTGCGCTTGCGCGACATCCTGCACATGCAGCCGGGGGACGTTATCCCGGTCGAGATGCCGGAAGACATGATCATGCGCGCCAATGGCGTGCCGGCCTTCAAGGTCAAGATGGGCTCGCACAAAGGCAACCTCGCGTTGCAAGTGATCGAGCCGATCGAGCGCCGCTGACCGGCGCTCCACTTCCCTATTAATTGACTGCTCTTGATTGAATAGTTGCCCGCCGAGGACAAATGATGAACGACGATATGAACGCCCAGGACGACCAGGCGCTGGCTGATGAGTGGGCTGCGGCCCTGGAAGAAACCGGTGACGCCGGTCAGGACGATATCGACGCCTTGCTGGCTGCCGATACCGCTGGCTCGTCGTCCAACCGTGTGCCGATGGAAGAGTTCGGCGGCGTGGCGAAAAGCAACGATCCGGTAAGCCTGGAAGGTCCGAACCTGGACGTGATCCTGGATATCCCGGTATCGATTTCCATGGAAGTGGGCAGCACCGACATCAACATTCGTAACCTGCTGCAACTCAACCAGGGTTCGGTGATCGAGCTGGATCGTCTGGCCGGCGAGCCGCTGGACGTGCTGGTCAACGGCACATTGATCGCTCATGGCGAAGTGGTTGTGGTCAACGAGAAGTTCGGCATTCGCCTGACCGACGTGATCAGCCCAAGCGAACGCATCAAGAAGCTGCGCTAAGTGAAAAAGGTCCTGGGTTCTTTGCTGGCATTCGCGCTGGCGTTGCCGTTCAGCGTGCTGGCTGCCGAACCGGTAACGACCGCGACGGTGGCCGCAGCGCCCGCCGTCAGCAGCGGTGTGGCCGGGCAATTGACACAGTTGGTGTTCGGCTTGCTGTTGGTGCTGGGGTTGATCTTCTTCCTCGCCTGGCTGCTGCGCCGGGTCCAGCAGGCCGGGCCGGCCGGTAAAGGGCAGGTGATCGAGTTGATCGGTTCCCGTGCGCTGGGCCCGCGCGACCGTTTGATGCTGGTGCAAGTCGGTAACGAACAGATTCTGCTCGGCCTCAGCCCTGGCACCATCACTGCGCTGCATGTGCTCAAGGAGCCGGTGCAAGTGCCGGGCGGGACTGAGAAAGCGACCCCCGAGTTTGCCCAGCATCTGTTGAAGATGCTCGGCAAGGATCAGAAGGATAAGAAGTAATGGGTGCGTTACGCATCGTCTTGACGCTGGCCCTGATGCTGGCTGCACCGCTGGCGTTCGCCGCCGATCCGTTGTCGATCCCGGCGATCACCCTGGGCACCAACGCCAATGGCGCTCAGGAATATTCGGTCAGCCTGCAAATCCTGCTGATCATGACGGCGCTGAGTTTCATCCCGGCGTTCGTCATGCTGATGACCAGTTTCACCCGGATCATCATCGTCTTCTCGATCCTGCGTCAGGCCCTGGGCCTGCAGCAGACGCCCTCGAACCAGATCCTCACCGGCATGGCGCTGTTTCTGACGCTGTTCATCATGGCGCCCGTGTTTGACCGGGTGAATCAGGACGCCTTGCAGCCGTATCTGGCGGAAAAACTCACCGCCCAGGATGCTGTCGCCAAGGCTCAGGTGCCGATCAAGGATTTCATGCTGGCGCAGACGCGCAGCAGTGATCTTGAACTGTTCATGCGCCTGTCCAAGCGCACCGACATCGCTTCGCCGGATCAGGCGCCGCTGACCATTCTGGTGCCGGCGTTTGTCACCTCGGAGCTCAAGACCGCGTTCCAGATCGGCTTCATGATCTTCATTCCGTTCCTGATCATCGACCTGGTCGTGGCCAGTGTGCTGATGGCGATGGGCATGATGATGCTGTCGCCGCTGATCATTTCCCTGCCGTTCAAGATCATGCTGTTCGTGCTGGTGGATGGCTGGGCGTTGATCATCGGTACGTTGGCGAGCAGCTTCGGCGGTGTGTCGCCATGACGCCGGAAGTCGCGGTAGACATCTTTCGCGAAGCGCTGTGGCTGACCACCATGATGGTCGCCGTGCTGGTGATCCCCAGCCTGCTGGTTGGCCTGTTGGTGGCGATGTTCCAGGCCGCGACGCAGATCAACGAACAGACCCTGAGCTTCCTGCCGCGCCTGTTGGTCATGCTGGTGACGCTGATCGTTGCCGGTCCGTGGCTGGTGCAGACGTTCATGGAATACATCCTGCAGCTGTACGGCAGTATTCCTCAGGTCATTGGCTGAACCATGCCCTCGTTGTTGCAGCTGACCGACATCCAGATCAGTACCTGGGTGGCGACTTTCATGTTGCCGCTGTTTCGCATCGGGTCGTTGCTGATGGTCATGCCGGTGTTCGGTACGACGCTGGTGCCCAAGCGAGTGCGTTTGTACTTCGCGCTGGCAATCACCGTGGTGATTGCACCGGGCCTGCCACCGATGCCGCCGGTCAATGCGCTGGACCTGAGCGGGTTGCTGCTGATTGCCGAGCAGATCCTGATTGGCGCGGTGCTGGGCTTCTCCTTGCAGTTGTTTTTCCAGGCCTTCGTGATCGCCGGGCAGATCGTCTCGATTCAAATGGGCATGGGTTTCGCGTCGATGGTCGACCCCACCAACGGCGTTTCGGTGGCGGTGATCGGGCAGTTCTTCACCATGCTGGTCACGCTGCTGTTCCTGTCGATGAACGGGCATCTGGTGGTCTTCGAAATTCTCTCAGAAAGCTTCACCACGCTGCCGGTCGGTAGCGGGTTGATGGTCAATCATTTCTGGGAGCTGGCCGGCAAGCTTGGCTGGGTCCTGGGTGCCGCGTTGTTGCTGGTGCTGCCGGCGATTACGGCGCTGCTGGTGGTCAACATCGCGTTTGGCGTGATGACCCAGGCTGCGCCGCAGCTCAACATTTTCTCTATCGGTTTCCCGCTGACGCTGGTGCTCGGGCTGTTCATTGTCTGGGTCGGGCTGGCGGACATCATCAATCAGTATCAACCGCTGGCCAGCGAGGCCTTGCAGTTTTTACGCGAACTGGCACGGGCGCGCTGAGTCATGGCTGAGAGCGAAAGCGGTCAGGACAAAACAGAAGACCCCACGGAGAAACGCAAAAAGGACTCCCGGGACAAGGGTGAAATTGCGCGCTCCAAGGAGCTCAATACCCTGGCGATCATGCTCGCCGGCGCGGGCGGATTGCTGATTTTCGGCGGTGCCCTGGCGCAGGAGATGATGGAATTGATGCGGATGAACTTCACGCTGTCGCGGGAAGTCATTCTGGATCAGCGCAACATGGGGACCTTCCTGCTGCATTCAGGGCAGATTGCCCTGGTCGCGATTCAACCCGTGATGATCACCTTGTTGCTGGCTGCTTTGATTGGCCCGATTTCCCTGGGTGGCTGGTTATTTGCGGCAGGCTCGATGGCACCGAAATTCAGTCGAATGAACCCCGGTGCGGGCCTCAAGCGAATGTTTTCGGCCAAGGCTATCGTCGAGCTGCTCAAGGCGCTGGCGAAGTTTTTGATCGTGCTGTTCGTGGCGCTGGCGGTGTTGTCTTCCGATATCGACGACCTGATGCGTATCGCGCACGAACCGCTGGAGATGGCGATCATTCACAGTCTGCAAGTCGTCGGCTGGAGCACGTTGTGGATGGCCTGTGGGCTGATCATCATCGCCGCTGTCGACGTGCCGGTGCAGTTGTGGGAAAGCCACAATAAGCTGCTGATGACCAAGCAGGAGGTGCGCGACGAACACAAGGATCAGGAAGGGCGGCCGGAGGTCAAGCAGCGCATTCGCCAGTTGCAGCGCGAGATGTCGCAGCGCCGGATGATGGCAGCCATTCCCGAGGCCGATGTGGTTATCACCAACCCGACCCACTACGCCGTCGCGCTCAAGTACGACCCGGACAAAGGCAGTGCGCCGGTGCTGCTGGCCAAGGGTACTGATTTCCTGGCCTTGAAGATCCGTGAAATCGCCGTGGCCAACGAGGTGCTGCTGCTCGAATCGCCAGCCCTGGCGCGTTCGATCTATCACTCCACCGAGCTTGAGCAGGAAATTCCCGGCGGGCTGTACCTGGCGGTCGCCCAAGTCCTGGCCTACGTCTACCAGATCCGCCAGCACCGCGCAGGCAAGGGCAAGCCGCCGGAACCGCTCAAGGATGATCTGCCGATTCCACCGGATCTGCGCCGCGATTCCTGATCCCTACGCCTGTAGCAGCTGCCGAGCTTGCGAGGCTGCGTCCGGCTCGGTCCGCGCTCGGGCGAAGCAGTCGTAAGGCTTTGCGAGGACTCCGTCCTCGGACGCAGCCTCGCAGGCTCGGCAGCTGCTACAAACCCTAATAAACCCCTCTATTTACGACCTTTGCAAAAGTTGGAAGGCTTCTTGCAGTAGCCGCCCTGCGCCTGCTTCAGGCGTCAAAAGTTTGCTTTAAAGGAACGGGGAAAACCGGTGGATCGCTCTCAGTTACTCAACAGTGCCCGCACAAACGTTGCCGACTTAAGTCGGGGCAATCTGGGCGTGCCGTTGCTGCTGCTGGTCATGCTGGCCATGATGATGCTGCCGGTGCCGCCGTTCCTGCTGGACGTGTTCTTCACGTTCAACATTGCGCTGTCCATCGTCGTGTTGCTGGTCTGCGTCTACGCCTTGCGGCCGCTGGATTTTGCGGTGTTCCCGACCATTCTGCTGGTGGCGACGCTGTTGCGGCTGGCGCTGAACGTGGCCTCGACGCGAGTGGTGATGCTCCACGGCCAGGACGGTCATGCTGCCGCCGGTAAGGTGATCCAGGCCTTCGGTGAGGTGGTGATCGGCGGTAACTACGTGGTCGGTATCGTAGTGTTCGCGATTTTGATGATTATCAACTTCGTCGTGGTGACCAAGGGCGCCGGGCGGATTTCCGAGGTAAGTGCGCGATTCACCCTCGATGCGATGCCCGGCAAACAAATGGCGATCGACGCCGACCTCAATGCCGGCCTGATCGATCAGAACCAGGCCAAGCTGCGCCGGATGGAAGTCGCTCAGGAGGCCGAGTTCTACGGTTCCATGGACGGTGCCAGTAAGTTCGTGCGCGGTGACGCCATCGCCGGCCTGCTGATTCTGTTCATCAACCTGATCGGCGGCATGGCGGTTGGTATCTTCCAGCACAACATGTCATTTGCCGACGCAGGCAAGGTTTACGCGCTGCTGACCATCGGTGACGGTTTGGTGGCGCAATTGCCATCACTGCTGTTGTCCACCGCTGCGGCGATCATGGTGACCCGTGCTTCCGGTTCGGAAGACATGGGCAAGCAAATCAACCGCCAGATGTTCGCCTCGCCCAAAGCGTTGGCGGTGGCCGCTGGCTTGATGGCGGTGATGGGCCTGGTGCCCGGCATGCCGCACTTCTCGTTCTTGAGCATGGCCGCCGTCGCCGCCGGTGGTGCCTACCTGTTCTGGAAAAAACAGAACGTGGTCAAGGTTCAGGCGCTGCAAGAGGTCAAGCGTCAGCAGGAACTGCTGCCTTCGCCGGCCCGCGCCATGGAAACCAAAGAGCTTGGCTGGGATGACGTCACCCCAATCGACATGATTGGCCTTGAAGTCGGCTACCGCTTGATCCCGCTGGTGGACCGCAATCAGGGTGGTCAGTTGCTGGCGCGGATCAAGGGCGTACGCAAGAAGCTGTCCCAGGATCTGGGCTTCCTGATGCCGACCGTGCATATCCGTGACAACCTCGATCTGGCGCCGAGTGCCTATCGCCTGACGTTGATGGGGGTGATCCTGGCCGAGGCGGAGATTTATCCGGATCGCGAACTGGCGATCAACCCGGGGCAGGTTTACGGTACGCTTAATGGCATAACTGCCAAAGATCCGGCATTTGGCCTGGAGGCGGTCTGGATCGAAATCAGCCAGCGGGCCCAGGCGCAATCGCTCGGGTACACCGTGGTCGATGCCAGTACGGTCGTGGCAACCCACTTGAACCAGATTCTGTACAAGCACTCCAGCGAACTGATCGGTCACGAAGAAGTCCAGCAACTGATGCAGTTGCTGGCCAAAAGCTCGCCTAAACTGGCCGAGGAATTGGTGCCGGGCGTGGTTTCGCTGTCGCAACTGCTCAAGGTGTTGCAGGCGCTGCTGGCCGAACAGGTGCCCGTGCGCGATATTCGCAGCATCGCCGAAGCGATCGCCAACAATGCGGCCAAGAGTCAAGATACTGCCGCATTGGTGGCCGCAGTGCGCGTCGGCGTATCGCGCGCAATCGTGCAAAGCATTGTAGGCACTGACTCCGAGCTACCAGTGATCACTCTGGAGCCAAGGTTGGAACAGATATTGCTCAATAGTCTTCAGAAGGCAGGACAAGGCTCGGAAGAGGGTGTTCTGCTGGAGCCAAGCATGGCGGAGAAGCTGCAGCGCTCGTTGATCGATGCGGCGCAGCGTCAGGAAATGCAAGGTCAACCGGTGATTCTGCTGGTGGCCGGTCCGGTTCGCGCAATGTTGTCGCGATTTGGCCGACTGGCAGTCCCGGGTTTGCATGTGTTGGCTTATCAGGAAATCCCTGACAACAAGCAAGTGACCATCGTTGCGACAGTAGGGCCCAACGGCTGAGGTAGTGGTTTATGCAAGTTAAGCGTTTTTTCGCCGCCGATATGCGTCAGGCCATGAAACTGGTTCGTGATGAGCTGGGCGCCGATGCGGCCATTATTGGCAATCGCCGGATCGCCGGTGGTGTCGAGCTGACGGCTGCCCTGGATTACAAGTTGTCGGCGCTGGCCCCGCGTGTTCCGAACATGGAACTCGAGGATGAGCTGCGCAAGACCCAGTCGCGGATCGTCACCGCCCAGGCCGAACTGAGCCTGCGTGGCGATGGCGAAACTGACGGCGACAAGACCACCAATCGCCAGCTGTTCGCCGGTCTGCCGCTGACCGCCGCCGAGCCGCTGATCGAGCCGACCTACGCCGAGCCGCGTCGCGCTGCGCCAGCACCGGCACCTGCCGCGGGCGGCGTGGATCCGCGTGCGTTCGACTCGATGCGTTTCGAACTCAACAGCCTGCGCGAACTGATGGAAGTGCAGCTCGGCTCGCTGGCCTGGAATCAACTGCAAGGCAGCCGTCCGGCCCAGGCCAATCTGTGGCGTCGCCTGCAACGCATCGGCTTGTCCGGCCCGTTGTCCCGCGATTTGCTGGCGATGGTTCCCGACATCGATGAGCCCCGTCAGGCCTGGCGCATGTTGCTGGCGCACCTGGCGCGGATGATTGCCACGCCGGAAGTCGAACCACTGGAAGAGGGCGGTGTGATTGCCATGGTCGGTCCTGCCGGCATGGGCAAGACCACCACGCTGGCCAAGCTCGCGGCCCGTTACGTGCTCAAGTATGGCGCGCAGAACATCGCGCTGGTGAGCATGGACAGCTTCCGCATCGGTGCCCAGGAGCAGCTCAAGACGTTGGGGCGTATCCTCAATGTGTCGGTAACCCACGTCGACCCGGGCCAGTCCCTGGTTCAGGCACTGGAGCCGCTGCTGCGCAAACGCGTAGTGCTGATCGATACCGCGGGCCTTCAGGCCAGCGATCCGGCACTGCGCATGCAGCTTGAAAGCCTGGCCGGACGTGGCATCAAATCAAAAAATTATCTGGTATTGGCAACCACCAGCCAGAAACAGGTTCTAACAGCCGCTTATCACAGTTACAAGCGCTGCGGGCTCGCTGGCTGCATCCTGACTAAACTGGATGAAACGGCAAGTCTGGGCGAGGTGTTAAGCCTGGCGATCAGTCATGAGTTACCGGTGGCCTACCTGACTGACGGTCCGCGGATTCCGGATGATTTGCATCTGCCGCGTCGTCATCAACTGGTCAGCCGTGCCGTCAGCGTACAAATGCAGGAAGAACCCAGCGAAGAAGCCATGGCTGACATGTTCGCTGATATTTACCACAGCCCGACCAAGCAGGTTGGCTAAGGTAGTAATGAACAGTTTTTGTACCTACATCGATGGTCTGCCATGCATTGTTCCAATTGCGAACGCGCAGCCAGTAATGTGGCCTCCGTCTATGCAAGACAAGGTAAAGAAATAACATGGGCAGCATGCATCCCGTACAGGTGATCGCGGTGACCGGCGGCAAGGGTGGCGTCGGCAAGACTAACGTGTCAGTGAATTTGTCGCTGGCCCTGGCTGAGCTCGGCCGTCGCGTCATGCTGTTGGACGCTGACCTGGGCCTGGCGAACGTTGACGTCCTGCTGGGACTGACACCCAAACGTACCCTGGCCGACGTGATCGAAGGCCGCTGCGAGCTGCGCGACGTTCTGTTGCAAGGGCCGGGCGGTATTCGAATCGTTCCGGCGGCGTCCGGTACACAGAGCATGGTTCACCTGAGCCCGGCGCAACACGCCGGCCTGATCCAGGCGTTCAGTGATATTGGCGACAACCTCGACGTACTGGTCATCGACACCGCTGCAGGTATTGGTGACTCGGTAGTCAGTTTTGTTCGAGCGGCCCAGGAAGTATTGCTGGTGGTCTGCGATGAGCCCACCTCGATCACTGACGCCTACGCGCTGATCAAATTGCTCAACCGCGATTACGGCATGAACCGCTTCCGTGTCCTGGCCAACATGGCCCAGAGCCCGCAAGAAGGTCGCAACCTGTTCGCCAAGTTGACCAAAGTCACCGATCGCTTCCTCGACGTCGCCCTGCAATACGTCGGCGCGGTGCCTTACGACGAAAGTGTGCGCAAGGCCGTGCAGAAACAGCGCGCCGTGTACGAAGCCTTCCCGCGTTCCAAGTGTGCCCTGGCGTTCAAGGCCATCGCTCAGAAGGTCGATACCTGGCCGTTGCCTGCCAACCCGCGTGGGCACCTGGAGTTTTTCGTCGAGCGCCTCGTGCAACAGACCGCAGGACCCGTCCTATGACAGCCAGTGGCTACAACCTCTACAAGAAGTCGGCGCGTGACGCGCAGTACGAGCTGATCGAGCGTTACGCGCCACTGGTCAAACGCATTGCTTACCACTTGCTGGCGCGTCTGCCAGCCAGTGTGCAGGTTGAAGATTTGATTCAGGCCGGGATGATCGGCCTGCTGGAAGTATCGACCAAATACGACGCCAGCAAAGGCGCGAGTTTCGAGACGTACGCGGGCATACGAATCCGCGGCGCAATGCTCGATGAAGTGCGCAAGGGGGACTGGGCGCCACGTTCGGTCCACCGAAATACCCGCATGGTCAGTGACGCAATTCGCTCTATTGAAGCTAAAACCGGCCGTGACGCTAAAGATCACGAGGTTGCGGCCGAACTCCAATTGAGTCTCGACGATTATTACGGGATTTTGAACGACACCCTGGGCAGCCGCCTATTCAGTTTCGACGATCTGTTGCAAGACGGCGAACACGAAGGGCTGCACGAGGATGGCGCGAGTGCTCATCTCGAACCGTCACGCGATCTGGAAGATGAACGCTTCCAGGCGGCGCTGGCGGACGCGATTGCCAATTTGCCGGAGCGCGAGCGACTGGTGTTGGCGCTGTACTACGACGAAGAGTTGAATCTCAAGGAAATCGGTGAGGTCCTGGGGGTCAGCGAATCGCGGGTCAGCCAGTTACACAGCCAGTGCGCGGCCCGCTTGCGGGGGCGTTTGGGGGAGTGGCGAGCGCGCTGAAGGCAGTGTGGGGACACTGCGAACGTGGCTGGTGCGGTTTTGAACGGCACCGGTTGCGATCTGTTGTGCTCCAGACAGTCATCGAATGCATTGCCGGATTGATTGAAATGGCGCGTCCAGGTGCTGGGCGCGTTTAAGACTGCTTGGAGGTCGAATTGGACAAGAACATGAAAATCCTCATCGTTGATGACTTCTCAACGATGCGGCGGATCATAAAAAACCTGTTGCGTGACCTTGGGTTCACCAACACGGTCGAGGCCGACGATGGCACTACTGCCATTCCGGTTCTCAACAGCGGGAGCATCGACTTTCTGGTAACGGACTGGAACATGCCTGGCATGACCGGTATCGACTTGCTGCGTCACGTGCGCGCCGATGAAAAGCTCAAGCACCTGCCGGTGCTGATGGTGACCGCTGAAGCCAAGCGCGAGCAGATCATTGAAGCAGCCCAGGCCGGTGTAAACGGCTACGTGGTCAAACCCTTCACGGCCCAGGCGTTGAAAGAAAAAATCGAGAAGATTTTCGAACGCATCGGTTGATCCACTGCGCCACGGGGGAGCTATGGAGCATAAAGAATCTTCACTGGGCGATTTTGAATCGACCCTGAAAAAACACGCCGTCGAACTGGTCGCCAGCCTTGAAAAAGGCAGGTTCGGCGAAGCTGTGCAACTGATCCATGAGCTCAATCAGACCCGTGACCGCGGCCTGTATCAGGAAGTGGGCAAGCTCACTCGCGAGCTGCACAGCGCGATCGTCAACTTCCAGATTGACCCGAACATGCCGCAAGCCGAGGAAGTGTCACAGATCACGGACGCCACCGAGCGCCTGGGGTATGTGGTCAAGCTCACCGAGGCCGCGGCCAACCGCACCATGGACCTGGTGGAAAGCGCCACGCCGCTGGTCAACAACCTGAGCGAAGAAGCCCAGGCGTTGAGCACCGACTGGAGCCGGTTCATGCGTCGTGAAGTCGGGGCTGAAGAGTTTCGTGAACTGGCCCGTCGGGTCGACGGTTTTCTGACTCGCAGTATCGAAGACAACCGCATGGTGTCGAGCAACCTCAACGACATCCTGCTGGCTCAGGATTACCAGGACCTCACCGGTCAGGTCATCAAGCGTGTGACCCAATTGGTCACCGAAGTTGAAAGCAATTTGCTCAAGCTCGTACTCATGGCCAGCCAGGTAGACCGCTTTGCGGGTATCGAACATGACCGTGAATCGATGCTGGCTGAAAAAGATCCGCAAAAACATCTCTCTCAGGGTGAAGGTCCGCAGATTCATGCCGATAAAAGAGAAGACGTTGTGTCCGGTCAGGACGATGTGGACGATTTGCTATCCAGCCTGGGATTTTAGAGTTTTAGCATTCTAGGTTTTTTAGGTTTTTAAACCTGTTAGGAGCACCCCATACATGAGCTTCGGCGCCGATGAAGAGATCCTTCAGGATTTCCTGGTTGAGGCCGGCGAGATTCTAGAGCAACTGTCCGAACAGCTGGTCGAGCTTGAGAGCCGACCGGATGATGCGGACTTGCTCAATGCAATTTTTCGCGGTTTTCACACTGTAAAAGGGGGCGCCGGCTTCCTCCAGCTCAACGAGCTGGTGGAGTGCTGCCATATCGCCGAGAACGTGTTCGACATCCTGCGCAAGGGTGAGCGTCGCGTTGATTCAGAACTGATGGACGTGGTGCTCGAAGCGCTGGACGCGGTGAACAGCATGTTCAGCGAAGTCCGCGAGCGCAGCCCGATCACGGCTGCCACACCTGAATTGCTGGCAGCTCTGGCCCGACTGGCCGAGCCGCAAACGGCTGATGAAGCTGCACCGGTCGCTGAAGTGTTTGAAGCGCCTGCCGCTGAAGCCGAATCGGGCGACATCACCGATAACGAATTCGAACAACTGCTGGACTCGCTCAATGCCGTCAAGGCTCAAGCTGAGGCTCCGGCGGCTGCACCTGCACCAACGCCTTCCAGCGACGCCGCTGCGAGCGACGCCGCTGCGAGCGACGAAATCACCGATGCCGAGTTCGAGTCCTTGCTCGATCAACTGCACGGTAAAGGCCAGTTCGCTGTCGATGCCGTGGCCGCCGCGCCAGCTGCACCAGCCGCCCCGAAAGCGGCAGGCGATAGCTCCGACATTACCGACGACGAATTTGAAGCACTGCTCGACCAGTTGCACGGCAAAGGCAACTTTGCGGTGGATGCGCTGGAGTCGGCCATTGCTTCTGTGCCAGTTCCTGCTGCGCCAACTGCAGCGGCGGCGGGTGGCGATCTGATCTCCGATCACGAGTTCGAATCGCTGCTCGACGAATTGCACGGTAAAGGCAAGTTCAGCGAAGTCGGCACAGGTTCTGCTGTATCGAATGTCGCAGCACCCGTCGCCAAGGCTGCCGCACCGGCCCCGGTCGCCAAGGCGCCTGAACCGAAAGCTGAAACACCGAAACCAGCCGCCGCTGCTGCACCGGCCCCGGTCCGTGCTCCAGCCGCGCCGCCACCGGAAAAACCGGCCAGCGAAGCCGAGACCACCGTGCGGGTCGATACCGCTCGCCTCGACGAAATCATGAACATGGTGGGCGAATTGGTGCTGGTGCGTAACCGCCTGGTTCGCCTGGGTGCCAACAGTGCCGACGAGGCCATGTCCAAGGCTGTGTCGAACCTCGACGTGGTCACGGCTGACTTGCAAACCGCGGTCATGAAGACCCGGATGCAACCGATCAAGAAAGTGTTCGGGCGCTTCCCGCGCCTGGTTCGCGACCTGGCTCGCCAGCTCAAGAAAGAGATCAACCTGGAGTTGGTCGGCGAAGAAACCGACCTCGACAAGAACCTCGTCGAGGCCCTGGCCGACCCGCTGGTCCACTTGGTACGCAACGCGGTCGACCACGGCATCGAGTCGCCGGAAGAACGCGAAGCTTCGGGCAAGTCCCGTGGCGGCCGGGTGGTCCTTGCTGCCGAACAGGAAGGCGACCACATCCTGCTGTCGATTTCCGATGACGGCAAAGGCATGGACCCGAACGTCCTGCGTTCCATCGCGGTTAAACGCGGTGTGATGGACAAGGATGCGGCCGATCGCTTGAGCGATACCGAGTGCTACAACCTGATTTTTGCGCCAGGGTTCTCGACCAAAACCGAGATCTCCGACGTGTCGGGTCGTGGCGTGGGCATGGACGTGGTGAAAACCAAGATTTCCCAGCTCAACGGTTCGATCAACATTTACTCGACCAAGGGCCAGGGTTCGAAAATCGTCATCAAGGTGCCGTTGACCCTGGCGATCATGCCGACGCTGATGGTCATGCTCGGCAACCAGGCGTTTGCGTTCCCGCTGGTGAACGTCAACGAGATCTTCCACCTCGACCTGTCGACCACCAACGTGGTGGACGGCCAGGAAGTGGTGATCGTGCGAGACAAGGCGCTGCCACTGTTCTACCTCAAGCGCTGGCTGGTCAGCTCCGCCGCTCACGAAGAGCAGCGCGAAGGCCATGTGGTGATCCTTTCGGTGGGCACGCAGCGGATCGGCTTTGTCGTCGATCAACTGGTGGGCCAGGAAGAAGTGGTCATCAAGCCATTGGGCAAAATGCTCCAGGGAACCCCGGGCATGTCGGGCGCCACCATCACCGGTGACGGCCGTATTGCGCTGATTCTCGATGTTCCGAGCATGCTCAAGCGTTACGCCACACGGCGTATTTGATTCTGGTGGAGCGGGGCGACTGAGGCCCCGCTGCGTCTAACGGAGTGTTTATGGCAGTTAAAGTCCTGGTGGTGGACGATTCGGGGTTTTTCCGCCGCCGCGTCTCGGAAATTCTTTCAGCGGATTCGAATATCCAGGTCGTCGGTACGGCGACCAACGGAAAAGAGGCGATCGATCAGGCCCTGGCCCTCAAGCCGGACGTGATCACCATGGACTACGAGATGCCCATGATGGACGGCATCACCGCCGTGCGGCACATCATGCAGCGCTGCCCGACGCCGGTGTTGATGTTCTCGTCGCTGACGCACGAAGGCGCCCGGGTCACCCTTGATGCGCTGGACGCCGGCGCCGTCGATTTCCTACCCAAGAATTTTGAAGACATCTCCCGTAACCCGGAGAAGGTCAAGCAACTGCTGTGCGAGAAGATTCTCAGCATTTCACGCAGTAACCGTCGCGCCAGCGCCTACAGCGCGCCGGCACCGGTTGCCGCGCCAGCCCCGACGCCCGCGCCTTCGAGCGTCAGCAGTTACGGCAGCAGCACACCTTCGCGCCCTGCACCGGCACCGATCCCGACACGTACGCATCATGCCCCTGCGTCCCCCGGCCCATCGTCGCCTGCACCCAAGCGCAAAGCCTACAAACTGGTTGCCATCGGCACGTCCACGGGCGGTCCGGTTGCGCTGCAACGAGTCTTGACTCAGTTGCCGGCCAACTTCCCGGCACCGATCGTGTTGGTCCAGCACATGCCGGCAGCCTTCACCAAGGCCTTCGCCGAGCGTCTGGACAAGCTCTGCCGCATCAGCGTCAAGGAAGCCGAGGATGGCGACATCCTGCGTCCGGGCCTGGCGTTGCTGGCACCGGGTGGCAAGCAAATGATGATCGACGGCCGTGGCGCGGTGAAAATCCTGCCGGGCGACGAGCGTCTCAATTACAAACCGTGCGTGGACATCACCTTCGGTTCGGCAGCCAAGTCCTACGGCGACAAAGTTCTGGCGGTCGTACTCACCGGCATGGGCGCCGACGGTCGTGAAGGTGCTCGCCTGCTCAAACAGAGCGGTAGCGCGATCTGGGCTCAGGATGAAGCCAGTTGCGTGATCTACGGCATGCCGATGGCCATCGTCAAAGCCGATCTCGCGGATGCGATCTATGGGCTGGAAGATATTGGCAAGCACTTGGTCGAGGCGTGTATCTGATGGATGTTTTAAGCCTTATCGGCATCATCATGGCGTTCGTCGCCATTATTGGCGGCAACTACCTTGAAGGTGGCCACCTTGGCGCGCTGGCCAACGGCCCGGCGGCGCTGATCGTTCTCGGTGGGACCATTGGCGCAGCCTTGTTGCAGTCGCCGATGAGCGCCTTCAAGCGCGCCATGCAAATTGTTGGCTGGATTCTGTTTCCACCTCGCGTTGATCTGGCCGGTGGCATTGATCGTGTCGTGAACTGGAGCCTGACCGCGCGCAAGGAAGGATTGCTGGGCCTGGAAGGGGTGGCCGATGCCGAACCCGACAGCTACTCGCGCAAAGGCCTTCAGTTGCTGGTCGACGGTGCGGAGCCGGAAGCGATTCGCAGCATTCTGGAAGTGGATTTCTACACCCAGGAAAGCCGCGATATCGAGGCCGCCAAAGTCTTCGAAAGCATGGGCGGCTACGCGCCGACCATCGGGATTATCGGTGCGGTGATGGGCCTGATCCATGTCATGGGCAACCTCGCTGACCCGACGCAACTGGGCAGCGGCATTGCCGTGGCCTTCGTCGCCACCATCTACGGCGTGGCCAGTGCCAACCTGGTGTTGCTGCCGATTGCGTCCAAGCTCAAATCCGTTGCATTGCGCCAATCGCGTTACCGCGAAATGTTGCTGGAAGGGATCCTGTCGATCGCCGAAGGTGAGAACCCTCGCTCTATTGAGTTGAAGCTTCAGGGCTTCATGGATTGAGGGAGTGATGGACTATGGCTCGTCGCAGGCAACCTGAAGAACATGTAAACCATGAACGTTGGCTCGTTTCCTATGCCGACTTCATTACCTTGCTCTTCGCATTCTTCGTGGTGATGTACTCGATCTCGTCGATCAACGAAGGCAAGTACAAAATCATTTCGCAAGCGCTGATCGGGGTCTTCACCGATGCCGATCGCTCTCTCAAACCGATCCCGGTGGGTGAAGAGCGACCGATGACAGTGACGCCGGCCAAGCCGTTGGTGAAAGACAGCGAGCAGGTCGATGCCGGTGTTGCCGGTTCCAACGACCCGCTCAAAAGCATTGCAGACGACATCAGCGCGGCGTTCGGCGACCTGATCAGCTCCAATCAGATGACCGTGCGTGGCAACGAGTTGTGGGTCGAGATCGAACTCAATTCCAGCCTGTTGTTCGGCAGCGGCGATGCCATGCCCAGCGACAACGCGTTCAATATCATCGACAAGGTGGCCGGGATTCTGAAGCCGTTCGACAACCCGATTCACGTCGAAGGCTTTACCGACGATCAACCGATCCGCACCGCGCAGTACCCCACTAACTGGGAACTGTCCTCGGCCCGCTCGGCGAGCATTGTGCGCATTCTGGCGATGCAGGGTGTGAACCCGAGCCGAATGGCCTCCGTGGGTTATGGCGAGTTTCAGCCCGTGGCCAACAATGCCACCGCCGAAGGCCGGGCACGCAACCGTCGTGTGGTGCTGGTGGTTTCGCGCAATCTCGATGTACGTCGCAGCCTCACCGGCACCGGAACCGCTCATGCGCAACCGGACGCCGCGTTGAAGCGTGCTGGCACACAAACTGCACCGTCAGCGGTCAAGTCGCCGGTACGAGAGAGCGCCGTCAATTCTCCGTCACCCGCATTAAAACGTTGAGCTATTTCTCGGCTGACCTCGTCGGCCGGGAGGAAACATTCAAATGAGAGTCTGGGCCGTTGCCAATCAAAAGGGTGGTGTTGGTAAAACCACTTCCTCTATCGCTTTAGCCGGTTTGCTGGCCGAGGCGGGCAAGCGCGTGGTTGTGGTCGATCTCGATCCGCACGGCTCCATGACCAGCTACTTCGGCTACGATCCCGACAGCCTGGAACACAGCAGCTACGACTTGTTTCTGCATAAGGGCAGTGTGCCGCAAGGCTTGCCCGGTCAGTTGTTGTTGCCCACCAGTCACGAGAGTATTTCGCTGCTGCCTTCGAGCACCGCACTGGCCACGCTTGAGCGTCAATCGCCGGGGCAGAGTGGCTTGGGCCTGGTGATCGCCAAGAGCCTGGCGCAGTTGTGGCAGGACTTCGATTACGCGGTGATCGACAGCCCGCCGTTGCTCGGTGTGCTGATGGTCAATGCCTTGGCGGCGAGCCAGCAATTGGTGATCCCGGTGCAGACCGAGCACTTGGCCGTCAAAGGCCTGGAACGCATGGTCAACACCCTGGACATGATCAATCGTTCACGCAAACAGGCGCTGCCGTTCACCATCATCCCGACCTTGTTTGACCGTCGTACCCAGGCGTCCCTCGGGACCCTGCGTGTGCTGCGTGACAAGTACCCGGAAGAAATCTGGCAAGGTTACATCCCGGTCGACACCCGCTTGCGGGATGCGAGCCGGGCCGGCCTCACGCCTTCGCAATTTGACGGCAAGAGCCGTGGAGTTCTCGCTTACCGTGCGCTGCTCAAGCATTTGCTGGCGCAGCAATCTGTCGCGCAGGTGGCGTGAGATGAACCTTCCTTGCGTGGTGCTTAAATGAATCGGCCGGTGAAGATCACCTCTCGCCCGCAACTGGCGCTCCAGCATTATCTGGACAGCTTGCTGCAGGACGCGACGGAGGAGCTTGAGCCGATCATCGAAGCGCCCGCCGAAGTGCTCGAACCGGATAACACCCTGGACGAATTCCAGGCCGCGGTCCTCGAAGAACAAGCGCGCGATGCACGCCCGGCGGCGGTTGCTGCGCCTGTAGTTGCCGCACCTGTGGTTGCAGCGCCCGTGATCGCCGCCGTGGCCAAGGCGCCAGCGCCGGTCATGGAGGCGCCGGCACCGATCTTCGCACCGGTATCGACCATTGCACCCCTGCTGCAAACATTGGTGCCGCCCGTCGTCGAAGTCCACTTGCCACCGAGCAACACGCCGCCACCGGTCGAAACCGATGGTCGCCCGTCGTGGGCCGCCGAGCCGTTCGAGTGTCTGTTATTCGACGTCGCCGGGTTGACCCTGGCGGTGCCACTGGTGTGCCTGGGTTCGATTTATTCGTTGGCGGGCCACGAGCTGACACCGCTGTTCGGCCAGCCAGAATGGTTCCTCGGGATTCTGCCTAGCCAGGCCGGCAACCTGAAAGTCCTGGACACCGCACGTTGGGTCATGCCCGACCGCTACCGCGACGATTTCCGGCAGGGCCTGCAATACGTTATTTCGGTTCAGGGCTACGAGTGGGGGCTGGCGGTGCATCAGGTCAGCCGCTCGTTGCGCCTGGACCCGAACGAAATCAAATGGCGCAGCCACCGTGGTCAACGGCCATGGCTGGCGGGCACTGTGATTGAACACATGTGTGCATTGCTCGACGTCTCCGCGCTGGCCGAGTTGATCGCCAGTGGCGGGGCAAAGCACATGAGCAGTATCAAGCCGGCTCACAAACCAGCATAAAAAACACGCAACGGCAGTGAATGCCGCTGCACAGAACACACACCGCCAGGGCGGTTTTTTGAGGGGTCAGGGTATGAATGATAAGGCGACGGCTGCAAAGGGTTCCGAAGATCCGATCCTGCAATGGGTAACCTTCAAGCTGGACAACGAAACCTACGGCATCAACGTGATGCGCGTCCAGGAAGTCCTGCGCTATACCGAAATCGCCCCGGTTCCGGGTGCCCCGACCTACGTGCTGGGCATCATCAACCTGCGCGGTAACGTGGTCACCGTGATCGACACCCGTCAGCGCTTCGGCCTGATGAATGCGGAGATCAGCGACAACACCCGTATCGTCATCATCGAAGCCGACAAGCAGGTTGTCGGGATCATGGTCGACAGCGTGGCCGAAGTGGTTTACCTGCGTCAGTCGGAAATCGAAACTGCGCCAAACGTCGGTAACGAAGAATCCGCCAAGTTCATTCAAGGCGTGTGCAACAAGAACAACGAACTGCTGATCCTGGTCGAGCTGGACAAGATGATGAGCGAAGAAGAATGGTCGGACCTGGAGAACATCTGATTGATTCTTGAGGTTGCGGTCATTGTCCTGTTCCTCTTCTGGGCAGGCACGCTGGCGATGTTTCTGGCGTACATTCGCGGTCAACGACTGATCGCCGCTCAACAGGCCCAGGGCGATGCGCTGCGGGATCAGCGCATCAAGGACCTGGCCAAACGCGTGGACGACTACCAGAGCGGCAACGTGCGCATGGGTGAAGACCTGCACGAACTGCGCGCGGTGGTTGGTCCCTTGCCGGACAAACT
The DNA here is from genome assembly GCF_054668335.1 of Pseudomonas sp. S2_F03. Lineage (NCBI taxonomy): Bacteria > Pseudomonadati > Pseudomonadota > Gammaproteobacteria > Pseudomonadales > Pseudomonadaceae > Pseudomonas > Pseudomonas sp. S2_F03. Next base: position 4,756,315 of record NZ_CP162759.1, read on the forward strand.
GGCACAGCTGGAACAGCGCGACCCGTCGAGCCTGTCGTTCGCCCAGGCGGCGCGATTGGTGGGAATGGGGGCGACGGTTGATGAACTGACTCAGTCTTGCGGGTTGACCCAGGCTGAGGCGGAGTTGATGCGTAAGTTGCACAAGAATTGAACTGAACTGATCAAAAGATCGCAGCCTCGTTTCACTCGACAGCTCCTACAAGGCGTACGCCATTCCAATGTAGGAGCTGTCGAGTGAAACGAGGCTGCGATTTTTTGCATTCAACAAAGATTCAATAATCATCCCCGCGATCGGTGACATCCTTCTCGATCATCGGCGCGTGCGGATCATGCCCCGCTGGAAACTTGCCCTTCAAACTCCACGCAAACGCGATGATCTCGGCCAGCGTGCGGTACAACTCCTGCGGAATACTTTCCCCCAGTTCCATCCTCGCCAGCAGCTTTACCAGCTCGGCGTTCTCATAGATCGGCACTTCATAGTCGCGGGCAATGCGCAGAATTTCTTCGGCCAGTTCTTCGTCACCCTTGGCCGTGAGGGTAGGGGCGTGGCTGCCGTCGTATTTGAGGGCGATGGCCTGGCGTGGGGCGTTGGTGGTTTTCATGCGGTTTCGTCGACCCAGCGTTGTTCCAGACGGGTTTGCGGTCCTTGTGGCGGGGTGCCGAGGTGGCAATCCAGATCGCCGACGTTCAGGCCCGATGCCAGCAAGCGTTCGCGCAGGCCGGCCAGGTTACTTTCGATCAGGCTGGCGGTGTACGGCCGTTCGGCCCAGAGCTGGCTGGACAGGCTGCCCTTGATCAGTTGCGCGTGAACCTGCAAGGGGCCCAGCGGTTCCATGTCGAAGGCCAGGTCGACACGCCACAGCGGTTGCTTGGGTTCGTGTTCGTCGCGGCGTTCGTGGGGGTGTTCTTTCTCGGGCGCTTCTTCGCGCTGGAACTTGACCTGCAGCGGGACAATGTCCTGCGCGTTTCGCATCGGGATTTCCAGTTGCCAGGTGCTGAGCAGCCGACCATCGTCGGTCACGCCGGTTTGCTCCAGGCTCGACAGTTGATGGCTTTGCAGGCGCGAAACGGCTGCCGCCGCCAAACGCAGCAAATGCTCCAGATCACCTTCACCGTCATGGCTTTGCAGCAGGCGTTCGGGCAGCGGGAAACTGGTCGGCAGCGGCTTGGCGCTGACTTGCCCGAGCATCCCCAGGGCGCTGCGCACGAAGCTCGGCATCGTCTGCACCAATGTATTGGCGGCGATGATCGCGTTGAGGTTGGTATTGGCCGGTAGTCCCGGTGTCAGTTGCGCGATCAGCTTGAGCAAATCGCCTTTCATGTCCGGCGCCAATGTCGGATTTTGCCCGGTGAGCAATTTCGCTTCCAGGAACAGTCCGCTGTTTGCCAGCGCTTGAGCCAGGCCCTTTGGCGTGCTCAGTTGCTGAACGTCCGGCAGGCCGGCGAGGAGTTTTTCCACGGCCAGGCGCAGGTCGCTGGAGGTTGGGTCCAACGCAAGTGGCGATGGCTGCAATGGCGGCTGCAGTGACGATTGTGGCGTCGGCGTCAGGTTTTGCAAGGCTTTGATCAAGCCATCCAGCGAACCTTGGCGGCTTTGCTGGCTGACCAGTTGCTGCGTCACCGCCAACTGTTCCTGACGGCTGCTCAGCGGGACGAATTTAAGCGTCTGGGTGTCTTGCACCATGGCGCTCAACAACGTGCCAATGCGCAGGGGCGTGGGGCTGTCGATGCTCAGCGTGCTGCCGCTCAGCACCGTGTTCAGCAAATTCACCATGGAGCGGAACACCGTGGGTTGCCCCGGTACTTGTGGCAGGACTTGTGAGGTCAGCACTTTGCCCTGCAACAGCGTGCCAGCGGGCAGTTGTGCCGTGTCGATGCGGGTGAGGGTGGCGACACTCGCCGCGACGGCCTGTTGCACGGTGATCGCCAGGTTGCTGGCCGACGGTTGGGTGATCGCCAGGCTGGTGCCTTGGGGCAGAGGCTGGCTGCTGGTGGCCTGGACCGTGGTCTGGCGACCGCTGTCGAGGGTGACTTTGAGCAACAATTGAAAGGTCTGATCCGTCTGCTTGAGCGACAGCACTTCAGCCTTGGCGGTTTGCCCGACGGAGATCAGGCCCTCCATCGGCGTCAGTAACTTGAGCAGGTCGCCACTCACCACCAGCGGCCGCGAAGTCGCGGGCGGGGTCTGCGGTAGCGGGAGGATGTTCATTTCGCCTGTCATACGCGGTCACAACCTGAGGAAATTGCCCTCTTGAGAGTAGGGCATGGCATGTATAATGCCGCCCCGTTATCACTGGGGCGCTAAAAACATTGCAAATGTTTGACCCAGCTCTCTATGACGGGCCGCCAATGCATCTATTCTGCATCTCTTTAGCGGCCGTACTACTGCCGACTTGAACCGCAAAAGGCCCGTGATCTCTTGACCAGTCCTGTCCTGCAAACCGTTGCCCTCGCTTGTGAGCGAGACCTTCGGCTGCTCTTCGAAAATCTCGATTTGAGACTGGCCAGTGGCGAAATGTTGCAAATCAGCGGCCCCAACGGCAGTGGCAAGACCAGCCTGTTGCGCCTGCTGTGCGGTCTGATGCAACCGACCGCCGGTCAAGTGCTGCTCAATGGCCAGCCGCTCAATGAGCAACGCTTTGAGCTGGCGCGCAACCTGTTGTGGATCGGACATGCCGCCGGTATCAAGGAGTTGCTGACCCCTGAGGAAAACCTCAGCTGGCTCTGCGCCCTGCATCATCCGGCGTCCCATGACGCCATCTGGCAAGCTTTGGCGGCGGTGGGGTTACGCGGTTTCGAGGACGTTCCCTGTCACACGCTGTCTGCCGGCCAACATCGCCGTGTAGCGCTGGCGCGGTTGTACCTGGACAGCCCGCCGCTGTGGATTCTCGATGAACCGTTCACCGCACTCGACAAACAAGGCGTGGCGCAGCTCGAAGAGCACCTGGCCGCACACTGCGAGCGCGGCGGCATGGTCGTTCTGACCACTCACCACACGCTGACACGGATGCCGGCCGGTTATCGCGACATTGATCTGGGGAATTGGGCCGTATGAGTGTTTTCGGCCTGTTGGTCGCCCGTGAGGCCCGTTTGTTGTTCCGCCGTCCTGCGGAGCTGGCGAACCCGCTGGTATTCTTCGCCATCGTGGTTGCGCTGTTCCCGCTAGCGGTCGGCCCCGAGGCTCAATTGTTGCAAACCTTGTCTCCGGGGTTGGTCTGGGTCGCGGCCCTTTTATCGGTTTTGCTCTCGCTGGACGGGCTTTTCCGCAGTGATTTCGAGGACGGTTCCCTCGAACAGTGGGTCCTTTCGTCGCACCCTCTGCCTCTTCTGGTTTTGGCCAAGGTACTGGCACACTGGGCCTTCTCGGGCCTGGCACTGGTTTTGCTCGCTCCACTGCTGGCGTTGATGCTCGGTTTGCCTGCCGCTTGTCTGCCGGTGTTGCTGCTTTCGTTATTGCTGGGTACACCGGTACTGAGCCTGCTCGGTGCGGTGGGCGCAGCCCTGACGGTAGGATTGAAGCGTGGCGGCCTGTTGTTGGCGCTGCTGATTCTGCCGCTGTACATCCCGGTGTTGATTCTCGGCAGTGGCGCCTTGCAGGCAGCCTTGATGGGCATGCCGGCGACCGGTTATCTCTTGTGGCTTGGTAGCCTGACCGCCCTGGCGATAACCCTGACACCGTTTGCAATAGCTGCTGGCCTGAAGATCAGCGTCGGCGAATAATGAGGTCTGGTTAAAATTTGACCAGTAAAGACCCAGCTCTTCACAGCGAAGGGCAACCGTGATGGAAACAGTATGAACTGGACGTGGTTTCACAAGCTCGGCTCGCCCAAATGGTTTTATGGCATCAGCGGCAAACTGTTGCCCTGGCTGAGCGTCGCGGCGTTGCTGTTGATCGGCGTTGGCGTAGTCTGGGGCCTGGCCTTCGCGCCGCCCGACTACCAGCAAGGCAACAGCTTTCGCATCATCTATATCCACGTTCCTGCCGCGATGCTGGCGCAATCCTGCTATGTGATGCTGGCCGTGTGCGGCATTGTCGGGTTGGTCTGGAAGATGAAACTGGCCGATGTCGCCCTGCAATGCGCGGCGCCCATCGGTGCCTGGATGACTGCCGTGGCGCTGGTCACCGGCGCGATCTGGGGCAAGCCGACCTGGGGTTCGTGGTGGGTCTGGGATGCGCGACTTACGTCTATGTTGATTCTGCTGTTTCTGTACTTCGGTCTGATTGCGCTGGGCAACGCCATCAGCAATCGTGACAGCGCCGCCAAGGCGTGTGCGGTGTTGGCGATTGTTGGCGTGATCAACATCCCGATCATCAAATACTCGGTGGAGTGGTGGAACACCCTGCACCAGGGCGCGACCTTCACCCTCACCGAAAAACCGGCCATGCCGGCCGAAATGTGGCTGCCTCTGCTGCTGACGGTGCTGGGCTTCTACTGTTTCTTTGGCGCGGTCCTGTTGCTGCGCATGCGCCTTGAAGTACTCAAGCGCGAAGCGCGGGCCAGTTGGGTCAAGGCCGAAGTACAGAACAGTCTGGAGGTCGCTCGATGAGTTTTGCTTCATTTGGCGACTTCCTCGCCATGGGCCATCACGCCCTGTATGTCTGGTCAGCCTATGGCATCTGCCTGGCGGTGCTGGCCCTCAACGTGGCGGCGCCGATCCTGGCCCGCAAGCGGTATCTGCAACAAGAGGCGCGTCGTCTGCGCCGGGAGAACGGCAAGTGAATCCGCTGCGCAAAAAGCGTCTTATCATCATTCTCGCGATCCTGGTGGGTGTCGGCGCTGCCGTCGGCCTGGCCCTGAGCGCCCTGCAGCAGAACATCAATCTGTTTTACACCCCGACCCAGATCGCCAATGGCGAAGCGCCGCAAGACACGCGCATCCGTGCCGGTGGCATGGTCGAGAAAGGTTCGCTGCAACGTTCCGGTGATTCGCTGGACGTGAAATTTGTCGTCACTGACTTCAACAAATCCGTGACCATCACCTATCGCGGCATTCTTCCAGACCTGTTCCGTGAAGGGCAGGGTATCGTGGCCTTGGGCAAAATCAACGCCGACGGCGTGGTGGTGGCCGACGAAGTGCTGGCCAAGCACGATGAGAAGTACATGCCGCCGGAAGTGACCAAGGCCCTGAAAGACAGCGGCCAGTCGGCGCCCACACAAGCCAAAGAGGGTTAATTGATGACATCCGCTCTCTATAATTCAGGGCTGTTTATCCCCGAACTGGGCCACCTGGCCATGATCCTGGCGCTGTGTTTCGCGCTGGTTCAGGCCGTGGTGCCGTTGCTCGGTGCCTGGCGCGGTGACCGCTTGTGGATGAGCCTGGCGCAGCCGGCCGCCTGGGGTCAGTTCACCTTCCTGGTGTTCGCCTTCGGGTGCCTGACCTACGCGTTCATGACTGACGACTTCTCGGTCGGCTACGTCGCCAGCAACTCCAACAGTGCCTTGCCGTGGTACTACAAATTCAGCGCGGTATGGGGCGCCCACGAAGGGTCATTGCTGTTGTGGGCATTGATCCTCGGCGGCTGGACCTTCGCGGTGTCGGTGTTCTCCCGCCAATTGCCGCAAGTCATGCTGGCCCGGGTACTGGCCGTGATGGGCATGATCAGCACCGGTTTCCTGTTGTTCCTGATCCTCACGTCCAACCCGTTCAAGCGCATCCTGCCGCAGATGCCCAGCGATGGCGCCGACCTCAATCCGTTACTGCAAGACATCGGCCTGATCGTTCACCCGCCGATGCTGTACATGGGTTACGTCGGTTTCTCAGTGGCCTTTGCCTTCGCCATCGCGGCGCTGATGGGCGGTCGCCTGGATGCCGCGTGGGCTCGCTGGTCGCGTCCGTGGACCATCGTCGCCTGGGCATTCCTCGGCATCGGCATCACCCTCGGGTCGTGGTGGGCGTATTACGAACTTGGCTGGGGCGGCTGGTGGTTCTGGGACCCGGTGGAAAACGCCTCGTTCATGCCTTGGCTGGTGGGCACCGCGCTGATTCACTCGTTGGCGGTCACGGAAAAACGTGGCGTGTTCAAGAGCTGGACCGTGCTGCTGGCCATCGCCGCGTTCTCGTTGAGCTTGCTGGGTACGTTCCTCGTGCGTTCCGGCGTGCTGACGTCGGTTCACGCGTTTGCGTCTGACCCTGAGCGCGGCGTGTTCATCCTGATCTTCCTGTTGTTTGTGGTCGGTGGTTCGCTGACGCTGTTCGCCCTGCGCGCGCCTGTGGTCAAGAGTCAGGTGGGCTTCAACCTCTGGTCCCGGGAAACCCTGCTGCTGGGCAACAACCTGGTGCTGGTGGTGGCGGCTTCGATGATCCTGCTCGGCACCTTGTACCCACTGATCCTCGACGCAATGACCGGCGCCAAGCTGTCGGTCGGCCCGCCGTACTTCAACGCGTTGTTCATTCCATTGATGGCGTTGCTGATGATGGTGATGGCCGTCGGTGTGATCGTGCGCTGGAAAGACACGCCGGTGAAATGGCTGGCCAGCATGCTCACGCCGGTATTGCTCGGCAGTGCCGCACTGGCCGTAGTGGCCGGCGTTGCTTACGGCGATTTCAACTGGGCGGTGATCGCGACGTTCATGCTCGCGGCCTGGGTATTGCTGGCCGGCGTGCGCGACATCTTCGACAAGACCCGCCACAAAGGCCTGATCAAAGGCTTGCCGACCCTGACCCGCAGCTATTGGGGCATGCAGGTCGCGCATTTGGGCATTGCCGTGTGCGCACTGGGCGTCGTGTTGTCGAGCCAGAACAGCGCCGAGCGTGACCTGCGCCTGGCGCCGGGCGAGTCCATGGACCTGGCCGGTTATCACTTCGTGTTCGAAGGCGCCAAGCACTTCGAAGGCCCGAACTTTACCTCCGACAAGGGCACCGTTCGGGTGATCCGTGACGGCAAGGAAGTCAGCGTGCTGCACCCGGAAAAACGCTTGTACACCGTGCAGAACTCGGTGATGACCGAAGCCGGGATCGACGCCGGTTTCACCCGTGACCTCTACGTCGCCCTCGGCGAACCGCTGGGCGATGGCGCCTGGGCCGTGCGCGTTCACGTCAAACCGTTCGTGCGCTGGATCTGGTTCGGCGGACTGCTGACCGGTTTCGGTGGGTTGCTGGCGGCGCTGGATCGTCGTTATCGGGTCAAGGTGAAAAGCCGGGTGCGTGAAGCACTGGGCATGTCGGGAGCCACTGCATGAAGCGTTGGTTGATGTTGTTGCCACTGGCGATTTTTCTAGTGGTCGCTGTATTCCTTTACCGTGGGTTGTACCTGGACCCGGCCGAGCTGCCTTCGGCGATGATCAACAAGCCGTTCCCGGAGTTTTCCCTGCCTTCGGTGCAGGGCGACAAGACCCTGACCCGCGCTGACATCGTCGGTAAACCGGCGCTGGTCAATGTCTGGGGCACCTGGTGCATTTCCTGCCGGGTCGAGCACCCGGTGCTGAATAAGCTGGCCCAGCAGGGCGTGGTGATTTATGGCATCAACTACAAGGACGTCAATGCCGACGCCTTGAAGTGGCTGGTGGAGTTTCACAACCCCTACCAACTGGATGTTCGTGACGATGCCGGCACCCTGGGTCTGAACCTCGGTGTCTACGGCGCGCCGGAAACCTTCTTCATCGACGCCAAGGGCATCATCCGCGACAAGTTCGTCGGCGTGATCGACGAGCAAGTCTGGCGTGAAAAACTGGCCGCCAAGTATCAGGCGCTGGTCGATGAGGCCAAGCCATGAAGCGCTGGATAGCCGCCGTGGTGTTGGGCTTGAGCTTGGCCGGCGTGGCACACGCGGCCATCGACACCTACGAGTTCGCCAAAGAAGGTGATCGCGAGCGTTTTCGCGAGCTGACCAAAGAGCTGCGTTGCCCCAAGTGCCAGAATCAGGACATTGCCGATTCCAACGCACCGATTGCCGCCGACCTGCGCAAAGAGATTTTTCGCATGCTGGGCGAGGGTAAGGACAACCAGCAGATCATCGACTTCATGGTTGATCGGTACGGCGATTTCGTCCGCTACAAACCTGCACTGAACGCCAAGACTGCACTGCTCTGGTTCGGCCCGGCCGGTCTGCTTTTGGGCGGTTTTGTGGTCATCGCCGTGATCGTCCGCCGTCGTCGCGTGCAACGCGCCGAAACCAAGACTGAGCTTTCCACCGATGAGCGTGAGCGCCTCGACCACCTGTTGGATAAAAACCAAGAATGATTGATTTCTGGCTCGCTGCAGGTCTGCTGCTTCTGGTTGCCCTGAGTTTTCTGTTGATCCCGGTTCTGCGCGGTCGCCGCGCTCAGCGTGAAGAGGATCGTACTGCCCTGAACGTCGCGCTGTATCAAGAGCGCGTGGCTGAGCTGCAGGTTCAGCAGGAAGAGGGCGTTCTCGACGCGGCGCAAATGGACGCCGGCCGCGCCGAAGCGGCCCGTGAGCTGCTCGCCGACACCGAAGGCGTTGGGGCGCCGCGAGTGACCCGCCTGGGCAAGCCGTTGCCTTTGCTGGCGGCGGTTCTGGTTCCGGTGTTGGGCCTTGGTTTGTACCTGCATTTCGGTGCCAGCGACAAAGTCGAGCTGACCCGCGAGTTCGCTCAGGCGCCGCAGTCGATGGAAGAGATGACCCGTCGGCTGGAACGCGCCGTCGCCGCTCAACCGGAGTCGGCTGAAGGCCTGTATTTCCTCGGCCGCACGTACATGGCTCAGGATCGTCCGGGCGACGCGGCGAAGATTTTCGAACGCACCGTGAACCTGGCCGGTCGCCAACCGGAACTGCTCGGCCAATGGGCTCAGGCGCTGTATTTTGCCGAAGGTAAAAAGTGGTCGGACAAGATTCAGGCCCTGACCGATGAAGCGCTGAAAGCCGATCCGAAAGAAGTCACCAGCCTGGGCCTGCTCGGTATCGCCGCGTTTGAAAGCCAGCGTTACCAGGACGCCATCAACTACTGGAATCGTCTGTTGGCGCAACTGCCACCCGATGACAACTCCCGCGCTGCGCTGCAAGGCGGGATTGCCCGGGCCACCGAGAAGCTCGAAGCCAGCGGCGGCAAGGTGGTTCAGGCACCTGTGGCCAAAGCTGCAGCGTTGTTGAAAGTCACCGTTGACCTGGCCCCGGCGCTCAAAGCCAAGGTCCAGCCGGGCGACAGCGTGTTCATTTTCGCCCGCGCCACCTCCGGTCCACCTGCACCGTTGGCCGCCAAGCGCCTGACCGTGGCCGACTTGCCGGTGACCGTCGAATTGGGCGATGCCGACGCCATGATGCCGCAGTTGAAACTGTCGAACTTTCCTGAAGTCCAACTGGTTGCGCGCGTCTCCCGTGCCGGCCAACCGACTGCCGGTGAATGGGTCGGTCGCAGCCAGCCTCTGGCCAGCAACACGACGGCGCCGCAGACACTGACCATCGACAGCCCGGACAAATAACAGGAAAACGCCCCATGACCGCCATCGCTCGTATCACCCTGCTCAGTCTGGTCTTGGGGTTAAGTGCTTGTGCGGTCCAGCCGCCGGAGCGAACATCGCCGCCACCGATTCCGCCGTCACAGCCAAGGCCTACTCCGTCGCCAACACCCACGCCAGGTAAACCGGGCATTCCGGCCAAGCCTGCCAAACCGATGCCGCGCACTTCCGCCAGCTTCGCGCCGCCGCCGGGTGGCAACAGCCATTGGGATGCCAAACTCGGCGTCTACGTGCTGGATGACCAGACCAACACCTTCTACCGCCAGCGCACCTACTACCGCTGGAACAATGGCTGGAGCCGCTCGATCAGCCCCAACGGGCCATGGGAAGACACGGATATTCACGGCGTGCCGGGTGGGTTGGGACGGCAATTCGGGCAGTAAGCAAAGGCGACCTTCGGGTCGCCTTTTTTGTGCCTGTTGAAATTCCCGATTCACCCCAAACCTGTAGCAACTGGCGAAGCCTGCGTTCGGCCGGTCCGCGCTCGGGCGAAGCAGTCGTGAAATCAGTCCACGCGTACTGTCAGGAAACGAAACCGGCGAACCTCAGTTCTCTTTTGTCAGCAACCCCTGCACATACTCCACAAACGCCCGCGCCTTGGCGCTGGCCATTCTTCCGGTCGGAAACACTGCCCACAGGTCCAGGTTGGGCAGCGTCCAGTCGGTCATCACTTCCCTGACCGCCCCGTTGGCCAACTCCGGGGCAAACATCCATTTCGACGCCATGGTCAGCCCTTGATGAGCCAGCACTGCTTCTCGCAATCCCTCGGCGGCGTTGACGCGGATTCGGCCGCTGATGATCACGGCCTGTTCTTCAGAGGCGTTTCGAAATTGCCAATTGGCGCCGCCGCCCAAGGAGTAGACGACCGCCTGATGCTTGCACAGGTCAGCGGGGCAGGTGGGTTCGCCGTATTTTTCGAAGTAGGCCGGTGTGCCCAGTACCACGCGTCGACACTCGGCGATTTTGCGGGCCGTCAGCCCCGAGTCGCTCAGGGCGCCCATGCGCAGGGCAATGTCGACGCCTTCCTCGACCAGATTGACGTTACGGTCGTCGAGCATCAGGTCGATGTTCAAGTCCGGGTTCTGTTCGAGAAACGGCCCGAGGTGCGGCACGATGTGCAGCCGGCCGAAGGTCACGGCGGCGCAAATGCGCAGGTTGCCAGTGAGTCCGCTGGCGGCACCGCGGGCGGCGTTGTCGGCCTCGTCGGCTTCTTCGAGGGCGCGTTTGGAACGCTCGAAAAAGGCCAGGCCGGCCTCGGTCGGTGTCAGGCCTCGGGTTGAGCGCAACAGCAGTCGCACGGCAAGACGTGTTTCCAGCTGCGCAATGGCTTTCGACACGGCGGGCTGGCCGATATTCAGACGCAGGGCGGCGGCGGAAAACGAGCCGGTTTCCACCACGTAGACGAAGGTTTCCATTGCGCCGAGGCGGTCCATCGAAGGTCCTTATGAAGTTCTGAAATTCACCGAAAATTGTCGGTCAGAAAGCGGCTTTTCCTATTGAGGCGCCGCCGTCGACAAACAACGTTTGCCCGGTAATAAACCCACTCTGCTCGGACAACAAAAACGCAATCGCCGCCGCGATTTCTTGTGGTTGCCCCAATCGACCCATCGGCACTCCCGCCAGATACCGTGCTTCACCTTCACTGCCCGGCGGGTTATTGGTGCGAAACAGTTCGGTCTCGGTCGGCCCTGGCGCCACGGCGTTCACCGTCACGCCGGTTTTTGCCAGTTCCAGCGCCCAGGAGCGCGTGAAGCTGATCAGCGCTGCTTTGGCCGCCGCGTAGGCCGTGCGTTGGGTAATCCCGAGGACGGTCAGGCTGGAGATGTTCACCACCCGACCCCACCCCTTGTCGCGCATGTGGGGCAGCAGCGCCTGAGTGGCCTGCAACGCCGAATGGAGGTTGACCCGCATCACGTCGTCGAAGGTGTCCAGGTCAATCTCGCCCAGTACTTGTGGGCGCACCAGGCCGACGTTGTTCACCAGCCCGTCAAATTCGTAAGTCCGGGCCAGATCGGCCAGCACTTCCTGGGTCAGGACGCGGTCGCTCAGGTCCAGCGGAAACAGGATGCCGGGGAACGTCAGGTCGGGCGTGCGGGCGATGCCCACCACCCGGTGGCCCGCACGATCCAGGTGCTCGGCCACAGCGCGGCCAATGCCTTTGCTGGCGCCGGTGATGAGGAAGGTACGACGGGTCATTTCACACTCCTTGAAAAACATGCCGCGGGTCAGGCGGCATTTGATCGGTTAGCCGCGAATAGCATCCAGCATCGCTTCAGGCTCAGGACGCTGAGTGTAATCCGGGTTGACCTCGGCGTAACGAATCACACCGTCCTGACCGATCACATAGCGTGCCGGTATCGGCAGCGTCCACGACGGATCATCATTGAAAGTTGGCAAATCGTTACGCAGATTCTTGTACAGCTCGATCAGGTAATCCGGCAACTCAAAGCGCAAACCCAATGCATGCGCCACGTCATTGTGGGTGTCGCTGAGGATAGGAAACGTCAGGCCATTGGTCCGCATCGACTTGCGGCTGTTGGCGGCGATCTGTGGCGAAATCGCCAGCAGGCTGGCGCCGGCGTCCTGCAACATTGGTAGAAAATCCTGTAACGCTTGCAGCTCCATGTTGCAGTAAGGGCACCACACGCCACGGTAAAACGTCAGCACCAAAGGCCCCTTGGCCAGCAGATCGATGGAGGACACTGGATGCCCGTCGGGATCTTTCAGGGTAAACAGCGGCGCCTTGTCACCGACCTTCAGCGCTTTGTTCGCCGCACCCGAGGCGATCAGCTCGGCAGTCGCGCGCTCCATGATCGGGTGGATGTCAGCCGGGGCGTTATAGGGCGGCTTGCCAGCCTTGAAGTCCGCTTTGAAGGCATCGAGTTTTGCTTGCAGGGTCATGATCGTAATCCTTGGTGGGAAAGCCGGTTGGCTGGGATCAATGGTGACCTTGAGGCGGGGAGGGCGGAACGCAGGTGGGGGGCATAGGATTCATTCTTGGGGGGAATGAGGTGGCGGATACGTCACATTTGTCGGAACACCGACCGGATCTTGCTCCGGCCGGCATTGCGAAGTTGTTTTTGAACACTTAAGCCGTCGCCAGCGAGCCCTTCTGCGAAACACTCAAAAACCGCAGCAACGCCAACAGTGGAAACGCGCTGCCGACTATCACGATCCACAACCAGCCACCGTGCTCGTACACGGCGCTGGCCACCGAAGAGCCGAAGGCGCCGCCGATGAAGATGCTGGTCATGTACAGCGCATTCAGGCGGCTGCGGCTTTTGGCGTCGAGGGCGTAGACCGCGCGTTGGCCGAGCACCATGTTCATCTGCACACAGAAGTCGAGGACCACGCCGGTCACGGCCAGGCCAATGACGCTATAGAGCGGATGGATGAATGCCGGCAGAAAGCTCAGGCTGGCGAATAGCAGGGCCAGCAGCGAGGCGATGCGCGTGTGGCCGGCATCCGCCAGGCGCCCGGCGATGGGCGCCGCGATAGCGCCGATGGCGCCGACGAGGGCGAAGATCGCGATCTGGGTTTGCGACAGGCCGTGATTGCGCGCCAACTCCAGCGGCACGGCGGTCCAGAACAGGCTGAAGGTCGCGAACATGCAGCCTTGATAAAACGCACGCTGACGCAATACCGGTTGTTGGCGCAGCAATGTCCACAGCGAACCCAGCAATTGCCCATAAGACGCACTGTGATCAGGCTGGCGCTTGGGTATGGTCAGCGCCAGCACGATGCTGATCGCCGCCATCAACACCGCTGCTATCACAAACATCGCGCGCCAGCCGAAATAGTCAGCCACCACGCTGGACACCGGGCGAGCCAGGAGAATCCCCAGCAGCAACCCGCCCATGATCCCGCCGACCACGCGGCCACGCGACTCTTCCGGAGCCAGGTGCGCGGCCAGTGGAATCAGGATTTGCACCGACACCGAGCTGAAGCCCACCAGCAACGAAATCAGTAAAAACACATTGGGCTGATCGGTGAACGCGGCGCCCAGTAAACTCGCAATCGCCACCACGGTGGTGATGATCATCAGTCGGCGGTTTTCCAGCAAATCGCCCAGCGGCACGAGGAAGAAAAGCCCCAGTGCGTAGCCAATCTGTGTCAGGGAAACGATCAGGCTGGCCATGGTGCTGGTCAGGCCGATGTCCGGCGCGATCAGGCCGATGATCGGTTGGGCATAGTAGAGGTTGGCCACAATGGCGCCGCAACAGAAGGCGAAGAGCAGCACCATGCCTTTGGTCATTGTCGTGGCACCGTGGGGCGCCTGCGTCGCTGGTTTCATAACGTGTCTCGCTGAACAGAAGGGAATGCGCGAAGGCTAAGCGGCAAGCCTGGACGGCGGAAGAGGGATTGAAGTGATAGTAATCATTCCATTGCGGAATGAGTGGCGCCGGCATGTGCGGTTGGCCCATGCACCTTGCGTCCAAATAATCAGGCCCGATGATACATTCACTTACATCCTGTTCGATAGCGTGCTTATGTTCTCTCTCACGCTTCATCACCGGAAGGCACTTCCATGAATACGATGTTCCGTCACCTGATTCGCGGCGCTTCGGCCCTGACACTGATCACATTGTTCACCACAGGCCTGGCCCAGGCCGCCGACGCGCCGGGATTGCGTATCGGTGTTCGTGGCGAAATCACCGGGGTCAGCCCTGATGTGTTGAAGGTTCACGTCAACAGCGGCGAAAACGTCGTGATCAACCTGACCCCGGATACCAAAGTCCGCGCTGTCACGTTGGCCAATATCGACGACATCAAACCGGGCAGCTACATCGGCTCGGCGGCTATTCCTCAGGAGGATGGCACTCTCAAGGCGTTGGAAGTCCATGTCTTCCCACCGGAACTGGCGGGCAGCGGCGACGGGCATCGACCGTTCGACCTGGTCAAGGGCAGCAGCATGACCAACGGCAGCGTCGGCGATCTGGTGGTCAGCAACGGCCGGGTCTTGACGGTCAACTACAAGGGCGGCCAGCAGAAGATTCTGGTGCCGGAGGACGTGCCGATTGTGAACCTGATCCCGGGGGATCGCAGCTTGTTGAAAGTGGGGGTGAAGATCGTGACATTTGTGACACAGAGTGCGGACGGGACGCTGACGGCTCAGTCGATTTCTGCGGGTAAGGAGGGTGTGACGCCGCCGATGTAAGGGCTTGGCGAAATCCTTGTGGGAGCGGGCTTGCCCGCGAAGAAGGCGCTACATTCAGCATTGATGTGACTGATAAACCGCCATCGCGGGCAAGCCCGCTCCCACAGGATTGACGTCGTACAAGGAAACTGTAACCGCTGAAACCCACAAAAAAGGCGACCTGCAAAGGTCGCCTTTTTCATGGCCGCTCAGCGATTACTGACCGGTGTAAATCTGATCGAAAATCCCGCCATCATTGAAGTGGGTCTTCTGCACGGTGCGCCAGTCACCGAAGGTCTTCTCCACCGACAGGAAGTCCACTTTCGGGAAGCGATCGGTGTACTTGGCCAGCACCGCCGGGTCACGCGGGCGCAGGTAATTGGCTGCCGCAATTTCCTGGCCTTCCGGCGACCACAGGTACTTCAGGTATTCCTCGGCGGCGGCACGGGTGCCTTTCTTGTCGACGGTTTTGTCGACCACCGACACCGGTGGCTCGGCTTCGGCGGAAACGCTTGGGTAGATCACTTCAAACTGGTCGCGACCAAACTCGCGGGCAATCATTTCCGCTTCGTTCTCGAAGGTCACCAGGACGTCGCCGATCTGGTTGGTCATGAACGTTGTCGTAGCGGCACGACCGCCGGTGTCCAGCACCGGTGCTTGCTTGAACAGCTTGCCGACAAACTCCTTGGCCTTGTTCTCGTCACCGCCGTTCTTCAGCACATAACCCCAGGCGGACAAGTAGGTGTAGCGGCCATTGCCCGAGGTTTTCGGGTTGGGCACGATCACCTGAACGCCGTCCTTGAGCAGGTCAGGCCAGTCTTTCAGGGCTTTCGGGTTGCCTTTACGGACGATGAACACCGTGGCGGAAGTAAACGGCGCACTGTTGTTCGGCAGGCGCGTGACCCAGTTCTCCGGCACCAGTTTGCCGTTGTCTGCCAGGGCGTTGATGTCGGTGGCCATGTTCATGGTGATGACATCAGCCGGCAAGCCGTCGATGACCGAGCGCGCTTGTTTGCTGGAGCCGCCGAAGGACATCTGCAGGGTGATGTTTTCGTTGTGTTCGGCTTGCCAGTGTTTCTGGAAGGCAGTGTTGTAGTCCTTGTAGAAATCGCGCATCACGTCGTAGGAAACGTTGAGCAGGGTCGGTGCGGCCTGGGCCATGCTGGTCAGTGCCAGGCCAGCGGCCAGAAGTGAGGCGCCAAAGAGTTTTTTCACTGCGCAGTCCTTGTTCTATTTAAATTGAGGCAATTTGCCAGCGACTATAACTGGGCTCGCATAGAGCCTTAAAGATTAAAAAGCTCTTTGCTTATTCCTGTTTTTTGAACAGCGCATTGCCGCAACGAGAGCAGAACGATGCTTCCTGTTCATGGTTGTCTTTGGTACACACCGGGCAATCGTGATGTAACTGGCCACCGCGCATGGCCGTGGCCAGTTCGGCGGTGAAGATCCCGGTGGGTACGGCGATGATCGAGTAACCGGTGATCATCACCATCGACGAAATCACCTGGCCCAACGCGGTCTTGGGCACGATGTCACCATAGCCGACGGTGGTCAGCGTCACGATCGCCCAGTAGATGCCTTTGGGAATGCTGGTGAAGCCATGTTGCGGGCCTTCAACCACATACATCAGGGTGCCGAACACCGTGACCAGGGTGCAGACGCTGAGGAGGAACACGAGGATTTTCTGCTTGCTGCCGCGCAGGGCATCGAGCAAGTAATGGGCTTGCTTGAGGTAGGGACCGAGCTTGAGCACGCGGAAGATGCGCAGCATCCGGATCACCCGAATGATCAGCAAGTACTGGGCGTCGCTGTAATACAGCGCGAGGATGCCCGGCACGATGGCCAGCAGATCCACCAGGCCGTAAAAACTGAACGCGTAACGCATGGGTTTGGGCGAGCAATACAGGCGCAGGAAGTACTCGCCCAGGAAAATCACCGTGAAGCCCCACTCGATGGCCGCCAGCAGGCCGGCGTAGTTCTGATGAACGTCATCGATGCTGTCGAGGATCACCACCACCAGGCTGGCGAAAATAATCAGCAGCAGGCTCGAGTCGAAGCGCCGTCCGGCGATGGTGTCGGTCTGGAAAATAATCACGTAAAGGCGATTACGCCACGTGTCGTTGCTGTTCATTCAAATCGCCTTGGCTGCTAATCAGCGCAGCCTAGGTTGATTCTCCCCGGGAACGCAAGGCGCGCTTTCGACCGTGGCTTTGCCGAGCATCTGCACAACCGTGCGGATCAACCAGCCTGCGAGAATGAACGGCGCGGTCAGCGTGGGCAGGCCGATGGCGGCAAAGACCGGCGTCAGTAACAGCGCCAGGCCGATGCCCACCAACGGCAGCCACGGTTGGCGACGCTGTGAGCTGAAGGCGAGGGCGGCGAGTACGGCGTTATAGCTCCCGAGACCGAGCAATGCGCTGTAGAAGTCGTGGTGCAACATACTCCAGCTCATGCCCGCGACAGACGCCAACAACGCCCAGCAGAATGCGCGGCGATCTGCGATCAGCAAACCGACGGCAATCATCGCACCGGCCAGCGGATGACCGAGGAACATCACCTGACCCACGCCTTTGAAGGGGGCGGCGAGCATGTTCAGCGTGTTGATTTCGATCAAATGCGCCGTTGTCGAGGGCGTGGCGAAGCACAGCAGCAACCAGCCCAGCCCGACGAAGGGCGCCGTGTAGGCCGGCAGGCATTGGCTGACCCGGACGCGCTTGAGCCACTGCTGGGTGATCATCGCGCTCAGACCGCCGGCGGCCAGAATTAGCGGTGGCATCATCGCCGACCAAGGGAAATACAAACTCAGCAACAGACCGAGCAGAACGCCGTTGTAGCTGAACAACCCGGCCTGACGATCAGCCTTGGCATAGTTGCGGCGTTGCGCAGTGAGCAAACCGGCGACACCGCCCAGCAGCGCACCGCCGAGCAACGTCGGCGCGGTAAACAGAATCGCCAACAGGCACAGCAGGCCGCACAGCGGATTGCGCTGGAGGAAGATCTGACTGAAGCCGTTGAGCAACGCTTCGGCCCAGTCGGGACAGTGGGTGTTGAAATGGTGGGCAGGCATGAAGGAGTCTGTGGTGTGTCTGGAGGACCGAGTTGCCTGCTTCGCGAGCAAGCCCGCTCCCACACTGAATCTATGTTCAGTTATAAATTTGTGATCGACACAAATCTAATGTGGGAGCGGGCTTGCTCGCGAAGAGGCCAGTACAGGCGCTAAATCAATGTCTCGATACGCAGTGAGTTAGTCGATCCAGGCTGCCCAAACGGCACACCTGCGGTGATCAATAATGTATCGCCACGCTTGGCCATGCCCTGTGCCTGGGCGATTTCCAGCGCCGTCGAGCACACTTCATCCACTTGCCGCAGTCGGTCATTGACCACCGAATGCACGCCCCACGCCAGGGTCAAGCGGCGCGCGGTTTGCAGGTTCGGTGTCAGGTTGAGGATCGGCACCGTCGGCCGTTCCCGCGCCGCACGTAAGCTCGAGGTGCCGGACTCGCTGTAGTTCACCAGCACGGCCACCGGCAGCACGTTGCTGATGCGACGAATCGCGCAGCTGATCGCATCGGACACCGTCGCCTCGGCTTTCGGTCGGCTCACGTCAAGTTGTGCCTGATAGTCCGGGCCGTTTTCCACCTGGCGGATG
The DNA here is from genome assembly GCF_054668335.1 of Pseudomonas sp. S2_F03. NCBI lineage: Bacteria > Pseudomonadati > Pseudomonadota > Gammaproteobacteria > Pseudomonadales > Pseudomonadaceae > Pseudomonas > Pseudomonas sp. S2_F03. Next base: position 4,774,516 of record NZ_CP162759.1, read on the forward strand.
ATCTTGCTCATCATCTGCACGGCTTCCAGCGGGTACTCGCCGGAGGCGGTTTCCGCCGACAGCATCACCGCATCCGCACCTTCGGCCACGGCGTTGGCCACGTCGGTAACCTCGGCCCGGGTCGGGGCCGGGGAGAAGCGCATCGACTCCAGCATCTGCGTGGCCACCACCACCGGTTTGCCTAGCTCGCGGCAGAGGGTGATGATGTTTTTCTGAATCTGCGGCACGCTTTCGGCGGGCACTTCCACGCCGAGGTCGCCACGCGCCACCATGATCGCGTCGCTCAACTCGGCGATTTCCCGCAGTTGCGTCACGGCCGATGGCTTCTCGATCTTGGCCATCAAAAAGGCCTTGTCGCCGATCAGTTCGCGGGCTTCGCGAATGTCTTGCGGACGTTGCACAAATGACAGCGCGACCCAGTCCACACCCAACTCCAGACCGAAGCTCAAGTCGCGGCGATCCTTGGCGGTCAGCGGGCTTAGTTCCAGCACCGCTTGCGGCACGTTCCACGCCTTTGCGGTCCGACAGTTCGCCGCCATTCAACACGGTGGTGTCGATGGCGTCGGAGTACTTGGTGACCACTCGCAAACGCAGCTTGCCGTCGTCCAGCAGCAAGTCCATGCCCGGCTCCAGCGCCGCGATGATTTCCGGGTGAGGCAGATTAACGCGGCGCTCGTTCCCGGGCGTCGGGTCCAGGTCCAGTCGCAGGGCCTGACCGCGATGCAGTTGCACCTTGCCCTCGGCAAACTTGCCGACCCGCAGTTTCGGGCCTTGCAGGTCCATCAGAATACCCAGCGGATAATTAAGCTGGCGCTCGACTTCACGAATCCACTGGTAGCGCTGTGCGTGGTCGGCGTGATCGCCGTGGCTGAAGTTCAGGCGGAAAATGTTGACCCCGGCCTGCACCAGTTCGCGAATGTCGTCGATCCCGTCGGTGGCGGGGCCGAGGGTGGCGAGGATTTTAACCTTCTTGTCAGGCGTCATTTTTTGGGTTCTCGAGAATCAGGATGGCGCGGAAGTCGTTGACGTTGGTGCGGGTCGGCTCAGTGACGATCAGGGCGTCCAGTGCCTCGAAATAACCGTAGCCATTGTTGTTGTCCAACTCGTCGCTGGCGCTCAGGCCCAGCGCCGTGGCACGGGCGTAGCTGTCCGGGGTCATGAGGGCGCCGGCGTTGTCTTCGGAGCCATCGATGCCGTCGGTGTCACCGGCCAGGGCATACACACCGGGCAGGCCTTTGAGGCTGTCGGTCAGGCTCAGCAGGAATTCGGCGTTGCGCCCGCCACGGCCATTGCCGCGCACGGTCACGGTGGTTTCACCGCCCGACAAAATCACACAGGGCGCCGCCAGTGGCTGGCCGTGCAGGACCACTTGCCGCGCAATGCCGGCGTGAACCTTGGCCACTTCACGGGATTCGCCTTCCAGATCACCGAGGATCAGCGGGCTGAAACCGGCCTGCCGCGCTTTCACGGCGGCCGCTTCAAGCGATTGCTGTGGGCGGGCAATCAATTGGAAATGACTGCGCGCCAGGCTCGGATCACCAGGTTTGACCGTCTCCGATTCCGGGCTTTGCAGCCAGTTGCGCACCGAGACCGGGACTTCGATGTCGTAGCGCTTGAGGATCGCCAGCGCTTCGGCAGAGGTACTTGGGTCGGCCACGGTCGGACCGGAGGCGATGACCGTGGCGAGGTCGCCCGGTACATCGGAAATCGCATAGGTATAAACAGTGGCAGGCCAGCAGGCTTTGCCGAGACGGCCACCCTTGATCGCCGAGAGGTGCTTGCGCACGCAGTTCATCTCGCCGATGGTCGCGCCGGATTTGAGCAGGGCTTTGTTGATTGATTGCTTATCGACGAGGGTGATGCCGGCCGCCGGCAATGCCAGCAGGGCAGAGCCGCCGCCCGAAAGCAGGAAGATCACGCGGTCGTCTTCGGTCAGGTTGCTGACCAGTTCAAAGACCCGTTTGGCAACGGCCTGACCGGCAGCGTCCGGCACTGGGTGGGCCGCTTCGACCACTTCGATTTTTTCGCACGGGGCACCGTGACCGTAACGGGTCACCACCAGACCGCAGACTTCACCCTGCCAGCAACGCTCGACCACCTGGGCCATGGCGGCCGCAGCTTTGCCGGCGCCGATGACGATCACCCGACCGCTACGGTCTTTGGGCAAATGGGCTTCGAGGACTTGCTGTGGGTGGGCGGCGTCGATGGCTGTGGCAAACAGCTCGCGCAGGAATTGTTGCGGATCGACCGACATGGCGGGCTCCCGGAATTCTTGTTATTGGGGTTATCGAACGTGCACGATCCCTGTAGGAGCAAGGCTTGCCCGCGATGCAGACGCTGAGGTGTTTCTGCTGCACCGAGGCGATTCCATCGCGGGCAAGCCTTGCTCCTACAGAGGGCCAGTCAGGCCCTCTGTAGCGCAGGGCTTACTTATCGCGAATCGAGAAATTCGCCATGTGCTCCAGGCCCTTGATCAGCGCCGAGTGGTCCCAATTGCTGCCACCAATGGCTGCGCAGGTGCTGAACACTTGCTGGGTGTTGGCGGTGTTCGGCAGGTTGATGTTCAGTTCCTTGGCCCCTTGCAGGGCCAGGTTCAGGTCCTTCTGGTGCAGGCTGATGCGGAAACCCGGATCGAAGGTGCCTTTGATCATGCGCTCGCCGTGTACTTCGAGGATCTTCGAGGAGGCGAAACCGCCCATCAGTGCTTCACGCACCTTGGCTGGATCAGCACCGTTCTTCGAAGCGAACAGCAGGGCTTCAGCCACCGCCTGAATGTTCAGGGCCACGATGATCTGGTTCGCCACTTTCGCGGTTTGACCGTCGCCGTTGCCACCGACCAGGGTGATGTTCTTGCCCATGGCCTGGAACAGCGGCAGGGCGCGTTCGAAGGCATCGGCATCGCCGCCGACCATGATGCTCAGGCTCGCCGCCTTGGCGCCGACTTCACCGCCGGACACTGGTGCGTCGAGGTACTGGGCGCCTTTTTCATTGATTTTGGCGGCGAAAGCTTTGGTGGCGGTCGGCGAGATCGAGCTCATGTCGATGACGACTTTGCCTTTGCCAACACCGGCTGCAACGCCGTCGGCGCGGAACAGCACGTCATTGACCTGGGGGGTATCCGGCACCATGACGATGATGAATTCGGCTTCTTGTGCGACTTCTTTCGGGTTCGCCAGAGCAACGGCGCCGCCAGCAACCAAGTCGGCAGGGGCAGCGTCGTGGTGCGCCGACAGGAACAGGCTGTGGCCGGCTTTCTGCAGGTTCAACGCCATTGGGTGGCCCATGATGCCGGTGCCGATAAATCCGATTTTAGCCATGAGAAAATCCTCTTGTTTTTGTCTTGCTCAAGCAAATAGGTGCGTAGCTTTTTGTAGGAGTGAGCCTGCTCGCGATTCAGGCGCTGCGGTACATCAGGTGTACCAAAGGTGATTTCATCGCGAGCAGGCTCACTCCTACAGGGATCGGTGTCAGATCGCGTTATGGGTTTTCAACCAGCCCAGGCCCGCTTCAGTCGTGGTCAGCGGCTTGTATTCGCAACCCACCCAACCCTGATAACCGATGCGGTCAAGGTGTTCGAACAGGAAGCGGTAGTTGATTTCACCGGTGCCCGGTTCGTTGCGCCCAGGGTTGTCGGCCAACTGGATGTGGTTGATTTCGCCCAGGTGCGTGGCCATGGTGCGGGCCAGGTCACCCTCCATGATTTGCATGTGGTAGATGTCGTATTGCAGGAACAGATTGGCGCTGCCGACCTGTTCGCGAATCGACAGGGCTTGCGCGGTGTTGTTCAGGTAGAAACCCGGGATGTCGCGAGTGTTGATCGCTTCCATCACCAGTTTGATGCCCACCGCTTGCAGCTTGTCTGCTGCGTATTTGAGGTTGGCGACGAAGGTGTTTTCCACGGTGGCATCGTCCACGCCTTGTGGGCGAATACCGGCCAGGCAGTTGACCTGGGTGTTGCCCAGCACTTGCGCGTAGGCAATGGCGAGGTCGACACCGGCGCGGAACTCTTCAACCCGATCCGGCAGGCACGCGATACCGCGTTCGCCCTTGGCCCAGTCACCGGCCGGCAGGTTGAACAGCACTTGGGTCAGACCGTTGGCATCCAGCTTGGCCTTGATCTCGGCAGAGCTGAAGTCGTACGGGAACAGGTATTCGACACCACTGAAGCCGGCCTTGGCGGCCGCTTCGAAACGGGCAAGAAAATCCTGCTCTGTGAACAGCATGGACAGGTTGGCTGCGAAACGCGGCATGGTGGTCTCCTGTAAAAATAGTTGCCTGTAGCAACTGCCGAGGCACGAGGCTGCGTTGGGCTGCGAAGCGGCCCCCGAGGGCGGTCCTGCGGACACGCAACGCAGCCTCGTACCTCGGCAGCTGCTACAGGTATCAGGTCTTCTTAATCAAGCAACGAAATCGCCGTTGGCGCATCGTTGCCGACCAGCGCCAGGTCTTCGAATTCGTTGACGGCGTTGATCTCGGTGCCCATGGAAATGTTGGTCACGCGCTCCAGAATAATCTCGACAATCACCGGCACCTTGAACTCTTCGATCAGTTCCTGAGCCTTGCGCAGGGCAGGCTGGATCTGGCTTGGTTCAAACACGCGCAATGCCTTGCAGCCCAGGCCTTCGGCCACTGCGACGTGATCGACACCGTAACCGTTGAGTTCCGGAGCGTTCAGGTTATCGAAGGACAGCTGCACGCAGTAGTCCATGTCGAAACCGCGCTGAGCCTGACGAATCAGCCCCAGGTACGAATTGTTTACCACCACGTGGATGTACGGCAGCTTGAACTGCGCGCCCACCGCCAACTCTTCGATCATGAACTGGAAATCATAGTCGCCCGACAGCGCCACGACCTTGCGGGTCGGATCCGCCTTGACCACGCCCAGTGCCGCCGGAATGGTCCAGCCCAAGGGACCTGCCTGACCGCAGTTGATCCAGTGGCGCGGCTTGTAGACGTGCAGGAACTGCGCGCCGGCAATCTGCGACAGACCAATGGTGCTGACGTAGCAGGTGTCTTTGCCGAACACCTGGTTCATTTCTTCGTAGACGCGTTGCGGCTTGACCGGCACGTTGTCGAAGTGCGTCTTGCGCTGCAGGCTGGCTTTGCGCTGCTGGCAGTCTTGCAGCCAGGCGCTGCGGTTTTTCAGCTTGCCGGCGGCTTGCCATTCACGAGCGACTTCGATGAACACGGTCAGCGCGGCAGCGGCGTCAGAAACGATGCCCAGGTCCGGGTTGAACACGCGGCCGATCTGCGTCGGTTCGATATCAACGTGAATGAACTTGCGGCCTTCGGTGTACACGTCGATCGAGCCGGTGTGGCGGTTGGCCCAACGGTTGCCGACGCCCAGTACCAGGTCGGATTTGAGCATCGTCGCGTTGCCGTAGCGGTGCGAGGTCTGCAGGCCAACCATGCCGACCATCAACGGGTGATCGTCCGGAATGGTGCCCCAGCCCATCAGGGTCGGGATGACGGGGATGCCGGTCAACTCGGCGAACTCGACCAGCAAGTCGCTGGCGTCGGCATTGATGATGCCGCCACCGGCCACCAGCAAAGGACGTTCAGCCTGATCGAGCATGGCCAGGGCCTTCTCGATTTGCACGCGGTTAGCGGTGGGCTTGGCCAGCGGCAGCGGTTGGTAAGCGTCGATGTCGAATTCGATCTCGGCCATCTGCACGTCGAACGGCAGGTCGATCAGCACCGGGCCTGGACGGCCGGAGCGCATTTCGTAGAAGGCTTTCTGGAACGCATAAGGCACCTGGCCCGGTTCCATGACGGTGGTTGCCCACTTGGTCACTGGCTTGACGATGGTGGTGATGTCGACAGCCTGGAAGTCTTCCTTGTGCATACGGGCGCGGGGTGCCTGGCCAGTAATGCAAAGGATTGGAATCGAGTCGGCCGAGGCGCTGTAGAGCCCGGTGACCATGTCGGTACCGGCAGGGCCGGAAGTACCGATGCACACGCCGATGTTGCCGGCCTTGGTGCGGGTGTAGCCCTCGGCCATGTGCGAGGCGCCTTCAACGTGGCGAGCGAGGACGTGATCGATGCCACCGACCTTCTGTAGGGCGGAGTACAGCGGGTTGATTGCAGCACCCGGGATGCCAAAAGCGGTATCAACCCCTTCACGGCGCATCACCAGAACGGCGGCTTCGATTGCTCTCATTTTGCTCATGGTTTTGTGCCTCTTACGTTTTGTAATTGTATACAAGTGGCTTTGCGCAGAGTGTATTCACGGCGGACGGCGCAGGTCAATCCATTTTCTCAAGCGACTGTTTCATTCGTCGGAAGCCCTTTAACGTGTGGCTTTTCGTCGCATGTGGCGCTTTTCGATAATTATTGTATACAAAAAAATAATTCATTGTGTTCTATTTGTTGCATCGGGCTGCGGCACAACGGCGCAGCCCAACGGCTTTCCGAAAACAAAATGAGGACGGCACCATGAGCGCTTTAACCTTGAAAGTCGCAGTCAACCTGATCGATCAGGCCATCTCTGCCGGGCGTGCAATCTCGGCGGCTCCATTGACCATTGCAGTACTGGATGCCGGCGGGCACCTGATCACCCTGCAACGCGAAGACGGCGCCAGCCTGCTACGCCCGCAGGTCGCCATCGGTAAGGCCTGGGGCGCCATTGCCCTGGGCAAAGGCTCGCGTCTGCTGGCGCTGGACGCACAACAACGCCCGGCGTTTATCGCGGCGTTGAACAGCCTGGGGCAGGGCAGCATCGTGCCGGCACCGGGTGGTGTGCTGATTCGCGATCTGGCAGGGAACGTGCTGGGGGCGGTGGGCATCAGCGGGGATCTGTCGGATGTTGATGAACAGTGCGCGATTAGTGCGATCGAGGCGTTGGGGTTGACGGCGGATGCTGGGGTTACTGCTTGATCTGTAGCGTTTGAGTAATTGCCATCGCGGGCAAGCCCGCTCCCACAGGAATTGGAGGTGCTCACATTTTTGCGTACGCCATCAAACACTGTGGGAGCGGGCTTGCCCGCGATGGCTCTCATCAGACACATCCTGCTAAAGGTCTGTACCGCCCGCTGCCAATTCCGGGTCTAGCCTTTTCATGACTTCATCACGAGAGTGGCAAAGGAATGCCCGATGTACCTTCTTCACATCGCCTGCGAACAGGTCGCTACGCCGAACCCAATCGAATCTACTTACTGACCACCAATACCCTTGACCGAGAACCGGTTTTTACCGATTTCGCTTTGGGCCGATTGGTGGTTCACCAATTCCGTCAGGCTCAAAAACTGGGTTTCGTAAACTCGCTGGCCTGGGTCGTTATGCCTGACCACTTTCACTGGCTGGTCGAGCTGCAGAAGTGTTCGCTCAGCAATTTGATGCGTCAAACCAAGTCATTGATTGCTCGAGACGTAAACCTTTTCAGTAACAGGAAAGGGCCGCTTTGGCAGCAGGGGTATCACGACCGGGCGTTAAGGCGAGATGAGGATTTGGTGAAGATGGCGCGGTATGTTGTGGCCAATCCATTGCGGGCGAGGTTGGTAGAACGACTGGGCGACTATCCGTTGTGGGATGCGATTTGGGTCTGATCAAGTACCGAGTTGCAGCCATCGCGGGCAAGCCCGCTCCCACACGGATTAGCGGTGTTCACCTATTTTGCGTACGCCGACAGCCCGTGTAGGAGTGCGCCTGCTCGCGATGGGGACAACGCGGTCTACCGATCCGGCTCACACCCCTTGAGCACCAACCGGATAATCGTCTGCGCCGCTGCTTCATAATCGGCCTCATCCAGTTTGGCTTTGCCGGTGATGGCGGTGATCTGCCAGTCAAAGTCGGCATAGGTCTGGGTTGCGGCCCAGATGCTGAACATCAGGTGGTTGGGGTCGATGGCGGCGATTTGGCCGCGGTCGATCCAGGTTTGGATGCAGTCGATGTTGTGCTTGGCCTGGCTGTTGAGCTGTTCGACCAGGTCGGCGCTCAGGTGCGGGGCGCCGTGCATGATTTCGCTGGCGAACACCTTGGAAGCGAAAGGCAGGTCGCGGGAGATACGGATTTTCGAGCGGATGTAGCCGCTCAGCACTTCGCTGGGCACACCTTCAGGGTTGAACGGTGTCGAGGCCTGCAGAATCGGCTCGATGATACTTTCCAGGACCTCGCGGTAGAGGTTTTCCTTGGATTTGAAGTAGTAGTAGACGTTGGGCTTGGGCAATCCCGCCTTGGCTGCGATGTCGCTGGTTTTGGTCGCAGCGAAGCCCTTGTCGGCAAATTCTTCACTGGCGGCACGCAGGATCAGTTCTTTGTTGCGCTCGCGGATAGTGCTCATAAACCAGGGGGTTCCTTGCCTGTTCTGGCGGTTGCGCATGGTATCACCGGCCTCGCGCGCCGCTCAAGAATGCCCCGTGTGGCACTCGGCCGCGCTATGCTGCGCAGCATTCATTCAAGAAGGAAACCTGATTCATGGCAGGAAGCAGTTTGCTGGTGCTGATCGATGACATCGCCGCTGTGCTCGACGATGTGGCATTGATGACCAAAATGGCCGCCAAGAAGACCGCCGGTGTACTGGGCGACGATCTGGCGCTCAATGCCCAGCAGGTCAGCGGCGTGCGGGCGGAGCGGGAAATCACGGTGGTTTGGGCGGTCGCCAAGGGCTCGTTTCGCAACAAACTGATCCTGGTGCCGTCGGCGTTGGCCATCAGCGCGTTCATTCCGTGGCTGGTCACACCGCTGTTGATGGTCGGCGGCGCGTACCTGTGTTTCGAAGGCTTCGAGAAGCTCGCCCACAAGTTTTTGCACAGCAAGGCCGAGGATCAGGCTGAACATGCGGAACTGGTCGAGGCTGTTGCCGATCCGGCGGTCGATCTGGTGGCTTACGAACAGGACAAGATCAAGGGCGCGGTCCGCACCGACTTCATCCTGTCGGCAGAAATCATCGCCATCACGTTGGGCACCGTGGCGGGTGCCTCGCTGACCCAGCAAGTGGTTGTGCTCTCGGGGATTGCCATCGTCATGACCGTTGGCGTCTACGGCCTGGTCGCCGGCATCGTCAAACTCGACGACCTCGGTTTGTGGCTGACCCAGAAGCCCGGCCAGATGGCCAAAAGCATCGGCGGCGGGATACTGCGAGCGGCACCGTACATGATGAAAAGCCTGTCGGTGATCGGGACGGCGGCGATGTTCCTCGTCGGCGGCGGGATCCTGACTCACGGGGTGCCGGTGATTCATCACTGGATTGAAGGTGTTGGCGCAGCGGCCGGTGGCGCCGGGTTTATCGTGCCGACCTTGCTCAATGGGGTCGCGGGGATTGTGGCCGGCGCGGTGGTGTTGGCGGGTGTGCTGGTAGCCAGCAAAATCTGGAAAGCGCTGAAAGGCTAAAGCCGAACACTGTCCTGTAGGCGTGAGCCGGCTCCGGGCGGCGTTCCGACGATTGCGGTGGGTCAGTCAGTAGAGATTTTGACTGTGCTGATGTCATCGCGAGCAGGCTCACTCCTACAGGGGAATTGTCGTGCGGCGGGAATGTAAAAGGCCATTCGACTCGCATCGAATGGCCTTTTTTGTTGCCGCCGGAATTACTCGGCGATCTGCAACTTACGTGACTCGGTATACACGTAACGCACTTTCTCGTACTCGAACGGCGAGTTCAGCTGGCCATAGCGGAAGCGGGTCTGGTTGCGTTTGTCGATGCCGCGCAGGATCCACACTTCAGGATGATTGGAGCTGACTTCGGAGACGTTCAGGTAGTTGATCGCTGACTCTACGGTGAAGTCGACTGCCAGGCCGCCGGTGTCGCGGATGTTGGACGGCCCGAGAATTGGCAAGACGAAGTAGGCGCCGCCTGGTACACCGTAGAAGCCCAGGGTCTGGCCGAAGTCTTCGTTCTGGCGCGGCAGGCCCATGGCGGTGGCCGGGTCCACAAGCCGGCAATGCCGATGGTGGTGTTGAGCAGCAGGCGCGCTGACGTTTCCATCGAGCGTTTGCCCTTGAGCTGCAACAGGCTATTCACAAGGTTCGGTACATCGCCCAGGTTGTTGAAGAAGTTGCTCACGCCGGTACGCAGGAAGCTTGGCGTGACGTAGCGATAGCCGTCGACCACGGGCAGGAACACCCATTGGTCGAAGCGGTAGTTGAAGTGATACACCCGGCGGTTCCACTCTTCCAGCGGGTCATAGACGGCCAGTGCGTTGAGCGTCGAGCGTTCGAACTCGCGCTGGTCCAGCCCGGGGTTGAACTTGAGTTTGCTCAGCGGCTCCTTGAAGCCGTCATTGTCGATCACGACGGGGGCGTTGGCTTTGCTGTTGTCGGCATTGGCGACGCCTGCACAGAGTAACGCAGCGATAAGCAGGAGATATTTAGCCACGGAAGAACTCCAGCATGGCGTCGCTGTTGACGCGGTAGTTAAGGTTGCCGCAATGGCCGCCGAGTGGATAAACGGTCAAGCGATCGCCGAAGGTCTTGCGCAGGAAACCGAGGTCGCCCGGGCCCAGGATCACGTCGTCGGCGTTGTGCATCACAGCGATTTTCGGGCTGTCGTGCAGGTAGTCCTTGAGCGCATACAGGCTGACCTGGTCGATCAGTTGCAGCAGGCTGCCGCCGTCAGTGCGGGCACGCCACATCGGAATGACCTGTTCGGTGATGTAGCAGTCGAAGTCGCATTGCAGCGCACGCTTGAGAAACGGCGTGAGGCTGGTGCCTTCGGTGATCGGGAATTTCGGCGGCGTAATCAGGCCGCGACGGTTGATCAGGTCCGAGGTGAAGGCAATGTCGGCAGCCGAGAAACGGAATGAAGTGCCGATCAGCATGGCCATCTGTTCGTTGGTCAGGTGTTGCTTGGACTGCTGGAAGTCGTAGAGCAGAGCATCGTTGAGGTCGATGTAGCCTTTCTGCTGGAAGTAGCGGGTCAGCTTGTTCAGCACCAGCTCATAAAACGTAGTGCTGCTGGTGATGCCCTTGACCTCTGTCTGGACCAGTTTGTCCAGGTTGGTGATCGAGGTGTACAGGTTGACTGGCGGGTTGAGTAGCAACACTTTCTTGAAGTTGAAACTGCGGCGGGTTTCGTCCAGATGCGCGACAAACGCCGCGTCGAGGGCGCCCAGGCTGTAACCGGTCAGGTAGTAATCGGTGACCGGCAGATTCGGGTTTTGTGCCCGCACGGCCTGCATCACTCGATACATGTCTTCGGCATCTTCCTTGGTTATGCCGGGGGTGGCGAAGCGAGAGGCGGCGGCGATGAAGTCGAAACTGGTCGGCGACGAGAGTTGCACTACGTGATAGCCGGCCTGGTAGTAGAGCTTTTTCAGGTATTCGTTGAGGGTGCTGTCATAACGGGCACCGGTGCCGGCAATCAGGAAGATCAGCGGTGCGGCTTTATCTTGCGTAGCGATGCGGTAGGTCAGCTTCTTCACGGCCCAGAAGTTGTCTGGCAGTTCGAAGGCGCGTCTCCGGGCGTAGCGTGATGGTTTCATCCCGCTGATTGATGTCGTCGTCCAGCGGCAATTCCGGACGCAGGTCCGGAGGTGTCGTTGCGATGGTCGCCTCGAACGGGTTGGTCAAGGGGTAGCCATAACTGGCGGCGTCGATATCGACTGCCAGTGCGGACGCACTCAATATAAGGCCGCAAAACAGGGCGGCGAAGCGCAAGGAACGGAGCATGACTAGATCCCTTAGAAGAAGGTGCTGAATAAAGTTCGCAGGCTAAGACCACTTGTATTGCGCCAAAGTGCCACGCATCGGCACCAAAGAGGCTTATTTTTGGGTAATAGTAGCTGGACGATACACTTTGCAGCGGTTTCCTTACCAAATATCTGTTGCTCGCGTTTGCATACCGCTGTCGGGGGATTAAGCTGGCCGCCGTTTTCCCCTATTGGAGTGTTTCATGTCCCGCCGTCTGCCCGTGTTTTTGCTGCTCGTTTTGCTGCCTTTATGGCTGGCCGCCAGTTACGGCGCGCGTTATGGCTTCATGGAGGATGGGCAGTGGGTGGGCATCTGCGTGGACGAGGCTAACCGCTGGGAATGTGGGGTGCGTTCGAATCTGGGCTTGATGATTCACTTCAACGTGCTGGGCTGGTCGGCGATTTCGGCAGCGGTGCTTGGCTTCGTGCTGCCGGGCCGGGCAGGTTGGTGGCTGGCGGTGCTGGCGCTGGTGTTCGGGTTCCCGGCACTGGCGTTGTACAACACGACGCTGGCTGTTTTTGCGGTGGTGATTGCGGGTTTGCGGTTGGTTAGGGCGTCTCGCAGCGCCTGATAAGTCGTCATCGCGGGCAAGCCCGCTCCCACAGGGATTTTGTTGTACACAAATGCTGCATTCGCTGCAGAGTCCTGTGGGAGCGTGGCTTGCCCGCGATGAGGCCAGAAGCTTCGCTGACGTTTACCTGTTGCGAACCCGCAAACTGCGCCATAACGCTGCAACCATCAGCCCGCTCACCAGCGCCCAGCCCCAGGCTTGCTGGTTGTGTAAACCTTCACGGAACAACTGCGGCGCAATGCCAGCCCCGATGGTGAAGGTCAGCAACGCAATCTCGCGACGTGGCACGCTCACCGGGCGGCACAGGTAAACCAACGCCGGCAGGATGAACGCGACACTCGGGAAGCTGCGATAGCGCGGATCGAACACCAGTTCCAGCATCATCACCGCGGCGGCAAATCCTGCCGCCGCGAGTAACCAGCCAGCCCGGCGCTCCAGCGCATTGAAGGCGCGCTCACGCCAACCCGTGCGGGCGCTCAGCGTCAGTGCGGCATGGGTCAACACCAGCAAATTCAACGCCGTCAGCAGCGCCACCCACAGCCATTCGCTGGCAAACCGTGTGGTGACGCGAGCCAGATCACCCCACGCGCCAATCGAACAAGCCGCCAGTGCGCCGAGCAGTGGCAGTACCAACGCGGCGCGAGTGCTGCGAACGCGACTGCCAAGCATCAACGTGCCGAAAAAAATCACCACGCCCACCGCCAGCCACTGCGACCAGTACGGCACGTTCGACACCGGGCCTGCGAGCACGCCCTTGTCCTGGCGATCAGCGTCAAACAATCCCCAGTAGCCACCGACCGCACCTTCGCTGGCACGTTTCCATGGCTGGTCGAAGGCTTCGATCAGGTTGTAATGCCAGCCATGCTGTTCTGCCATCACGACAAAACCGCGAATGAACTTGGCTTCATTGACCCGGCTCGGCAGGGCTGTTTCCCGTTGGCGGCCTTCGCTCGGCCAACCGGTTTCGCCAATCATCACGTCTTTGGGCGCGAACTTGTTGCCGAAAACCTGGCGCACTTCGGCCACATGTTGCAGGGCCGCGTCGATGTTCGAGGGATCATCTTCCCAGTACGGCAGTAAGTGGATGGTCAGGAAGTCCACCGCCGGGGCGATTTCCGGGTGCTTGAGCCAGAACTCCCAGACGTCGGCGTAAGTGACCGGCTGCTTGACCTGACTTTTGACCTTGTTAATAAGCCTGGCCAGCTGCGCGCCGGTGACTTCTTTGCGCAGCAAGGTTTCATTGCCGACGATGACCGAGGTCACCACGTCGGCGTTGGCATTGGCCGAGGCGATCAGCAGGTCGACTTCTTTCTCGGTGTCCACCGGGTTGCTGTTGACCCAGGCGCCGATCATCAGTTTCAAGCCATGTTTGCGCGCCAGGTCGGGCAGGGCCTCGAGGCCGGTCATGGAATAGGTGCGGATGCATTCGAAGCTTTTGGCCAGCAGCGCGAGGTCGGCGTCCATGCGCTCCGGGCGCAATTTGAACGGCACATCGAACGGCGATTGATCTTTGTCGAACGGGGTGTAGGAGGCGCATTGCAGTTTGTGTGTCGCGCTGGCCACGTCCGGCAGAATCACCGGTTTGCCGAGGCCGTACCAAAAGCCGCCGAAGGCAAACAACCCCAGCAGACAGGCGAACAGGTAAGCAAAAAAGGAAAGCGTGATGTCGCGGGCATGGTCAGGCCGTCTGAGAGCAAAGCCGCGCATGTTACCTGCATTTCTCCCGGCTCAGGTGGCCTGCATGGTTTTGACATGCAAAGTTCGGGCGGAGCGGTCGAGGCGTTTGCGCCGCTCAAGATTAATGGCGTTCTGATGTCGTTTCTCGATGCCTTGATGTCGCTGGCAGAGCAGGTCGCTATTGTCGCGAGGTTGATTATCGAAGCATCAGTGCTCTCATAGATAAATCACGCTGATGTTCGAACGAGTTTGCGGTGGGCGTGATGAGGGCGCTGTGCACCATAACAATACGTTGACGCGACTCGGCATCCGTCGAGCGCAGCACTTTCGGGGAAGTAACGATGAAGATGCGACGACTTTTAGGTGCAGGTGCCGCTCTGGTGCTTGCGATTGGCTCCACCATGGCCAATGCCGAGAGCAAGACCCTGAGCATCGGTTACGTTGACGGTTGGTCCGACAGCGTCGCGACGACCCACGTAGCGGCTGAAGTGATCAAACAGAAACTGGGTTATGACGTGAAACTGCAAGCCGTCGCGACCGGGATCATGTGGCAGGGTGTGGCCACGGGCAAACTCGATGCCATGCTGTCGGCCTGGTTGCCGGTAACACACGGTGATTACTGGACCAAGAACAAGGATCAGGTCGTCGATTACGGTCCGAACTTCAAAGACGCAAAAATCGGCCTGATCGTGCCGGAGTACGTCAAAGCCAAAACCGTCGGCGATCTGAAAACCGACGACAGCTTCAAAAACCGCATTGTCGGCATCGACGCCGGTTCAGGCGTGATGCTCAAGACCGAACAGGCAATCAAGGATTACGACCTGACCGGGTATCAACTCAAGGCCAGTTCCGGCGCCGGCATGATTGCCGAGCTGACCCGTGCCGAGAAGAAAAACGAATCCATTGCCGTGACCGGATGGGTGCCGCACTGGATGTTCGCCAAGTGGAAGCTGCGCTTCCTGGAAGATCCGAAAGGCGTTTATGGCGCCGCTGAAACCGTAAACAGCATCGGCAGCAAAGAACTCGCCACCAAGGCACCGGAAGTGGCCAAGTTCCTGAAGAACTTCCAGTGGGCGTCGAAAGATGAAATCGGCGAAGTCATGCTGGCAATCCAGGATGGTGCCAAGCCGGAAGCCGCGGCGAAGGATTGGGTGGCCAAACACCCGGAACGTGTTGCCGACTGGACCAAATGATTTGATTTGACGCGTCTGGTCAGCACTTCTGAAGGCCGCTTGGCATAACCGCCAAGCGGCCTTTTGCGTTTTTCTGTGAGTGAGCTTGCTCGCGATAGCGGTGTATCAGTCGATATTGATGTTGACTGACACGCCGCTATCGCGAGCAAGCTCGCTCCCACATTGTTTAGTGTCTGCTGGAAAATGACGATTCTGTCATGTCGTTCTAATACTAAGGTCGTCTGGAACCTGTTCCGCAGCCGCATAGAGTGGATAACGTTCTAACAATAATCTGTGCTGCGAGGATAAAAACAATGAACGACAGCATTTACCTCTCGATTCAAAACAGCCCGCGCTTCAAGGAGCTGGTCAGCAAGAGGGAGCGATTCGCCTGGATTCTTTCGGCAATCATGCTTGGGCTTTACTCCGGATTCATCCTTTTGATTGCTTACGGGCCGCAGCTGCTGGGGGCGAAAATCAGCCCTGAGTCTTCGATTACCTGGGGGATACCCATTGGTGTCGGGCTGATTGTCTCGGCCTTTGTCCTGACTGCAATCTATGTACGACGCGCCAATGGCGAATTCGACGACCTGAACAATGCGATTCTCAAGGAGGCTCAGCAATGATCCGGCGTCTAATGGCTCTATTGAGCATCGCAGCCTTTGCCCCGGCCGTTTGGGCGGGTGAAGCCCTGACCGGCGAAGTGCATAAACAACCGCTCAACGTTTCCGCCATTTTGATGTTCGTGGCGTTTGTCGGTTTGACCCTGTGCATCACCTATTGGGCTTCCAAGCGCAATAATTCTGCTGCCGACTATTATGCGGCGGGCGGCAAGATCACCGGTTTCCAGAACGGTCTGGCGATTGCCGGTGACTACATGTCCGCGGCGTCCTTCCTGGGGATTTCCGCCCTGGTATTCACCTCCGGCTACGACGGCCTGATCTACTCGATCGGCTTCCTGGTAGGCTGGCCGATCATTCTGTTCCTGATCGCCGAGCGCCTGCGTAACCTGGGTAAATACACCTTTGCCGACGTGGCGTCCTATCGCCTGGGGCAGACCCAGATCCGCACGCTGTCTGCTTGCGGCTCGCTGGTGGTGGTGGCGTTCTACCTGATCGCGCAAATGGTGGGTGCCGGCAAGCTGATCCAGCTGCTGTTCGGTCTCGACTACTACGTTGCGGTGATTCTGGTCGGCATCCTGATGTGCCTGTATGTGTTGTTTGGCGGCATGCTGGCGACCACATGGGTTCAGATCATCAAGGCTGTGCTGCTGCTGTCCGGTGCCTCGTTCATGGCACTGATGGTGATGAAGCACGTCAACTTCGACTTCAGCACGCTGTTTTCCGAGGCGATCAAGGTTCACCCTAAAGGTGAAGCGATCATGAGCCCAGGCGGCCTCGTGAAAGACCCGATCTCGGCATTCTCCTTAGGGCTTGCGCTGATGTTCGGTACCGCTGGCCTGCCGCACATTCTGATGCGCTTCTTCACCGTGAGTGACGCAAAAGAGGCTCGCAAGAGCGTGCTGTACGCAACCGGCTTCATTGGTTACTTCTACATCCTGACCTTCATCATCGGCTTCGGCGCGATCTTGCTGGTCAGCACCAACCCGGCCTTTAAAGATGTGGCTGGCGCACTGTTGGGCGGTAACAACATGGCGGCGGTGCACCTGGCCAACGCGGTGGGTGGCAGTATTTTCCTGGGCTTTATCTCGGCGGTCGCGTTTGCAACCATTCTGGCTGTAGTGGCTGGTTTGACTCTGGCCGGTGCTACTGCGGTCTCTCACGACCTGTACGCCAGTGTGATCAAGAAGGGCAAGGCTAACGACAAGGATGAAATCCGCGTCTCGAAAATCACCACCATCGCACTCGGTGTGTTGGCGATCGGCCTGGGCATTCTGTTCGAAAGCCAGAACATCGCCTTCATGGTGGGCCTGGCGTTCTCCATCGCGGCGAGCTGTAACTTCCCGGTGCTGCTGCTTTCCATGTACTGGAAGAAGCTGACCACGCGCGGTGCGATGATTGGCGGCTGGTTGGGGCTGGTCAGCGCTGTGGGCTTGATGGTGCTTGGGCCAACCATTTGGGTGCAGATCCTGCATCACGAGAAGGCGATCTTCCCGTATGAGTACCCTGCACTGTTCTCGATGGCGATTGCGTTTGTCGGTATCTGGTTCTTCTCGGTTACTGACAAATCGACCGCAGCTGACAATGAGCGTGCGCTGTTCTTCCCGCAGTTTGTTCGTTCGCAGACTGGGTTGGGGGCGAGTGGGGCGGTTGCGCACTAAGGTTTCAGTGGTGTTTATGTAAGTTGCGTTAAATATGAAATGCCCTGGTCGAGAGATCGGGGCATTTTTTATTGGGCGGTTATCGGTCTGAATTTGGTTTTTTTGTCGAGGCGGCCTGATAGCCGGCCTGTGTTTTGGTTGGTTGAGTACATATCCGTTGTTGCGGTAATGGCGGCTTAGGGTTTCGCCCTTACGGCGAGTCACTTTTAACAAACGCCTTAAAAGTAACCAAAAGCGCTCGCCCCGAGCGTCCGGCCCCTCGCTAAGGCTCGGCGTTCCTTCGCTCCGGTATCCCTCCGGGGACACTGCCCTCCGGTCGGCTTCGCTTCGACCTACATGCAGCGTGTTCGACTGCGTCGAACGGCGCTGCGCGCCACTCCCCGGATGAACACCTCTACTCAGCCTCCCGAAGGGGCGGGTGGATCAAGATCAAAAGCTGTAGGCGAGCTAACGCTCGGCCTGATGAGTGGTGAGGGGCAACAGCGGATGTGTGTTGTTTTGCTTTTTGTGGGAGCGGGCTTGCCCGCGATGGCGGCCTGCCAGCCGACCAGCCTTTTGCAGATGTACTCATTCCCTGTAGGAGCATGGCTTGCCAGCGATGGCGGCCTGCCAGCCGACCCATCCCTAACAGATGTGCAGGATGATCGTTCCCACGCTCTGCGTGGGAATGCTGCCAGGATGCTCTGCGTCCCGCTTTTCCGGCGCGGCGAGGAGGGGAGGTGGGATGAAGACTTTCAAAGCGCACAAACAAAAACGGCCTCTATATAAATAGAGGCCGTTTCCGGTGCAGTTAAGACGTTATCGCAAGACAGGTCTTATTTGCGGTCTTCCAGCTTGGTGATGTCACGCGACTCGTAGCCGGTGTACAGCTGGCGCGGGCGGCCAATCTTGTACGGGCTGGAGAGCATTTCTTTCCAGTGGGAGATCCAGCCAACAGTCCGCGCCAGGGCGAAGATAACGGTGAACATGCTGGTTGGAATGCCGATCGCCTTGAGGATGATCCCCGAGTAGAAGTCGACATTCGGGTACAGCGAGCGTTCGATGAAGTACGGGTCGGTCAGGGCGATCTCTTCCAGGCGCATGGCCAGTTCGAGCTGCTTGTCGTTCTTGATGCCCAGTTCTTTCAGTACTTCGTCGCAGGTCTGCTTCATCACGGTGGCGCGTGGGTCGCGGTTTTTGTAAACCCGGTGACCGAAGCCCATCAGCTTGAACGGATCGTTCTTGTCCTTGGCCTTGGCGATGTACTTGTCGATGTTCGATACATCGCCAATTTCATCCAGCATGGTCAGAACGGCTTCGTTCGCACCGCCGTGGGCAGGGCCCCACAGTGCAGCGATGCCGGCGGCGATACAGGCGAACGGGTTGGCACCCGAAGAACCGGCCAGGCGTACGGTTGACGTCGATGCGTTCTGCTCGTGGTCGGCATGGAGGATGAAAATCCGGTCCATGGCCTTGGCGAGCACCGGGCTGATCGGTTTGATCTCGCACGGGGTGTTGAACATCATGTGCAGGAAGTTTTCCGCGTACGTCAGGTCGTTGCGCGGGTACATCATGGGTTGGCCCATGGAGTACTTGTAAACCATTGCTGCCAGGGTCGGCATCTTGGCAACCAGGCGGATCGCAGAGATTTCGCGATGCTGCGGGTTATTGATGTCGAGGGAGTCGTGGTAGAAGGCCGAGAGGGCGCCGACTACACCGCACATGACAGCCATTGGGTGGGCGTCGCGGCGGAAACCGTTGAAGAAGGTCTTCAACTGCTCGTGAACCATGGTGTGGTTCTTGACGGTACTGACGAACTGGGCCTTCTGTTCTGCGGTCGGCAATTCGCCGTTAAGCAGCAGGTAGCAGGTTTCCAGGTAGTCCGACTTTTCAGCCAGTTGTTCGATCGGGTAACCGCGGTGCAGCAGGATGCCATTGTCGCCGTCGATATAGGTGATCTTCGACTCGCAGGAGGCTGTCGACATGAAACCAGGGTCAAAGGTGAAACGGCCCGTGGCCGTCAGGCCCCGAACATCGATAACATCGGGACCAACGGTGCCGGTTAAAATGGGCAGCTCGACGGGGGCTGCGCCCTCGATGATCAACTGCGCTTTTTTGTCAGCCATGTGGCCTCCTATTTATGCTTGAAATCATCAGACAGACCCCCCACGCAGGGCCCGCACCACTATAGTGAGATAAATTCGAATGTCAATTTGCCTAAAGTCTTGCTCCAGAAGGCTTTAACCGGACTTTTTCCTCGAAATTGACTGCCATTTACGCCTTTTATCCAACTTGTGCAATCAGCTATTAGGGAAGGTGAACGCGTTGTCATTAGTAGCCTAACTGTCTATACTCGGCCACCGACCGCCAGGGGCTTTTGGGCCTGCTTTATTGGGGGTCGCATCCCTGGGTGGTGGTTACCTGACCAGTGCACTCCCCAACAACTTTGCCCTGATTGTTAGGGGCTCTTCAGTGTGAAAAAAGCCGTGAAAAGCCAACGACCTGTAAACCTAGACCTAAGGACCATCAAACTCCCCATCACCGGCGTTACGTCGTTTCTTCACCGTGTTTCCGGCATCATCCTCTTCCTGGGCCTTGGCTTCATGCTTTATGCATTGGGCAAATCCCTGGGTTCCGAGGAAGGTTTTGCCGAGGTGAAGGCATGCTTGACCAGCCCGCTGGCCAAGTTCGTAGCATGGGGCCTCCTGTCCGCTCTTCTGTATCACCTGGTAGCCGGTGTGCGCCACTTGATCATGGATATGGGCATCGGCGAGACGCTTGAAGGCGGCCGCCTGGGCTCGAAAATTATCATCGCCGTTTCCGTGGTGTTGATCGTTCTGGCAGGAGTTTGGATATGGTAACCAGCGTTACGAACCTTTCGCGTTCGGGCCTCTATGACTGGATGGCACAACGTGTGTCTGCGGTTGTTCTCGCGGCTTATTTCATCTTCCTGATCGGATACCTCGCGGCGAATCCGGGCATTGGTTACGACCAATGGCATGGCCTGTTCGCCCACAACGGGATGCGTATCTTCAGTCTGCTGGCCCTTGTAGCCCTCGGCGCTCACGCCTGGGTCGGCATGTGGACCATCGCGACCGACTACCTGACGCCAATGGCGCTGGGCAAGTCCGCGACTGCAGTACGTTTCCTTTTCCAGGCAGTATGCGGCGTTGCGATGTTCGCTTACTTCGTCTGGGGTGTGCAGATTCTCTGGGGTATCTGATTCATGGCTAACATTCCAACGATTTCTTTCGACGCCATCATCATTGGTGGTGGCGGTGCCGGCATGCGCGCTGCGCTGCAACTGGCACAGGGCGGTCACAAGACTGCCGTGATCACCAAGGTTTTCCCGACCCGTTCGCACACTGTATCTGCCCAGGGTGGCATCACCTGCGCCATCGCTTCGGCTGATCCGAACGATGACTGGCGCTGGCACATGTACGATACCGTCAAGGGTTCCGACTACATCGGTGACCAGGACGCTATCGAGTACATGTGTCAGGAAGGCCCGGCTGCCGTTTACGAGCTGGACCACATGGGCATGCCATTCTCGCGTACCGAGCAAGGTCGTATCTACCAGCGTCCATTCGGCGGTCAGTCGAAGGATTACGGTAAAGGCGGGCAGGCTGCTCGTACTTGCGCTGCGTCCGACCGTACCGGTCACGCGCTGCTGCACACCCTTTATCAGGGCAACCTGAAAGCCGGTACCGTGTTCCTGAACGAGTACTACGCTGTCGATCTGGTGAAGAACGGCGAAGGCGAGTTCGTCGGCGTGATCGCCATCTGCATCGAAACCGGCGAAACCACCTACATCCGTGCCAAGGCCACCGTACTGGCTACCGGCGGTGCAGGTCGTATCTACGCGTCCACCACCAACGCCCTGATCAACACCGGTGACGGCGTCGGCATGGCTCTGCGTGCTGGCGTGCCGGTACAAGACATTGAAATGTGGCAGTTCCACCCGACCGGTATCGCCGGCGCTGGTGTACTGGTTACCGAAGGTTGCCGTGGTGAAGGTGGTTACCTGATCAACAAGCACGGCGAGCGTTTCATGGAGCGTTATGCTCCGAACGCCAAAGACCTTGCAGGTCGTGACGTTGTTGCCCGTTCGATGGTTAAGGAAATCATCGCTGGCAACGGCTGCGGCCCGAATGGCGACCACGTAATGCTCAAACTCGACCACTTGGGCGAGGAAGTGCTGCACAGCCGTCTGCCAGGCATCTGCGAACTGTCCAAGACTTTCGCTCACGTTGACCCGGTTGTTGCTCCGGTTCCGGTTGTTCCGACTTGCCACTATATGATGGGCGGCGTTCCGACCAACATTCACGGTCAGGCAATCACCCAGAACGACGAAGGCGTCGACGAAATCATCCCTGGCCTGTTCGCAGTGGGTGAAGTGGCGTGCGTATCGGTTCACGGTGCCAACCGTCTGGGCGGCAACTCGTTGCTCGACCTGGTGGTATTCGGCCGCGCTGCCGGCCTGCACCTGGAAAAAGCACTGACCGACGGTATCGAATACGACGACGCCACCGACGCCGACATCAATGCGGCCCTGGCGCGTCTGTCTGCTCTGAACGAGCGTACCGAAGGCGAAGACGTGGCAACCCTGCGTCGCGAGCTGCAAAACTGCATGCAGAACTACTTCGGTGTATTCCGTACTGGCGAATACATGCAGAAGGGTATTGCCCAGCTGGCCGACCTGCGCAAGCGCATCGCCAACGTCAAGATCAACGATAAGTCGCAGGCGTTCAACACTGCACGTATCGAAGCTCTGGAGCTGCAGAACCTGCTGGAAGTGGCTGAAGCTACTGCCATCGCTGCCGAAGTACGTAAAGAGTCCCGCGGTGCTCACGCCCGTGAAGACTTCGAAGACCGTGACGACGAAAACTGGCTGTGCCACACCCTGTACTTCCCGGGTGACAAGCGCGTGACCAAGCGTGCTGTGAACTTCTCGCCGAAGACTGTTCCGACTTTTGAACCTAAGATTCGGACTTATTAAGGGTGGCCGCCATGTTGAAAGTCAGCGTTTATCGTTACAACCCTGATCAGGACGCCGCGCCGTTCATGCAGGAATTCTCGGTCGATACCGGTGGTAAAGACCTGATGGTGCTGGACGTGCTGGCCCTGATCAAAGAGCAGGACGAAGGTTTCTCCTATCGTCGCTCTTGCCGTGAAGGTGTATGCGGTTCCGACGGCATGAACATCAACGGCAAAAACGGTCTGGCGTGCGTTACGCCGCTGTCCGCCGTCGTAAAAGGTAACAAGTTGATCGTTCGTCCTCTGCCAGGTTTGCCGGTTATCCGTGACCTGGTCGTCGATATGAGCATCTTCTACAAGCAATACGAGAAGGTTAAGCCTTACCTGCAGAACGACACGCCGGCTCCGGCCATCGAGCGTCTGCAGTCCCCTGAAGAGCGTGAAAAGCTTGACGGTCTGTACGAGTGCATCCTGTGCGCTTGCTGCTCGACTTCTTGCCCGTCCTTCTGGTGGAACCCGGACAAGTTCCTGGGTCCAGCTGCTCTGCTGCAAGCTTATCGCTTCCTGGCAGACAGCCGCGACACCAAGACTTCCGAGCGTCTGGCTTCGCTGGATGACCCGTTCAGCGTATTCCGCTGCCGCGGGATCATGAACTGCGTCAACGTTTGTCCGAAAGGCCTGAACCCGACTAAGGCCATCGGTCACATTCGTAACATGCTTCTGCAAAGCGGCGTGTGATTCAGCTGTTGTACCCGTAAGACCGCTGTACCCGTAGATGCTACGGCGCAGGCTTCAACCGGCGCCGTAGTTTTAACCTGAGCAGCAGCTCACAAAGCTGCAGCTCTTATTTTGAAGAAATGAGACAAGCAGGGGCATCCGGGCTGGTACCCGGACTATCAGCGTGATCCTAAGTGGCTTGTTTTGGTCGCTGCATTCGGACTTCTGCAAGTTTGCTCGGTGTCGACGCCGGTGGTGTTCCCCTAACCGAGGGTGACCAAGCATGCAAGAAAGCGTGATGCAGCGCATGTGGAACAGCGCCTACCTGTCCGGTAGTAACGCTGCCTATGTGGAAGAGCTTTACGAGCTCTACCTGCACGACCCTAACGCTGTGCCAGAAGAGTGGCGCACCTACTTCCAGAAGTTGCCTGCTGACGGCAACACTGCCACCGATGTTTCGCACTCCACAATTCGCGATCATTTCGTCTTGCTGGCAAAGAACCAGCGCCGCGCCCAACCGGTTTCCGCCGGCAGCGTGAGCAGTGAGCACGAGAAGAAGCAAGTTGAAGTGCTGCGATTGATCCAGGCCTACCGTATGCGTGGCCACCAGGCAGCCCAGCTTGACCCGCTGGGGCTGTGGCAGCGTCCTGCACCTGCAGACCTGTCAATCAATCACTACGGCTTGACCAATGCCGATCTTGATACGACCTACCGTGCCGGCGACCTGTTCATCGGCAAAGAGGAGGCGAGCCTACGCGAAATTCACGAAGCGTTGCAGCAGACATATTGCCGCACCATCGGCGCTGAATTTACGCATATCACCGATTCCGAGCAGCGCCAGTGGTTCCAGCAGCGTCTGGAAAGCGTGCGCGGTCGTCCGACGTACTCCGCTGACATCAAGAGCCACTTGCTTGAGCGCGTGACCGCCGGCGAAGGCCTGGAAAAATACCTGGGCACCAAATACCCGGGTACCAAGCGTTTCGGTCTGGAAGGCGGCGAAAGCCTGATTCCGATGCTCGACGAACTGATCCAGCGTTCCGGCTCCTACGGCACCAAGGAAATCGTCATCGGCATGGCCCACCGTGGTCGTCTTAACGTGCTGGTCAACACCTTCGGCAAGAACCCGCGCGAGCTGTTCGACGAGTTCGAAGGCAAGAAGAAGGTCGAGCTGGGTTCTGGTGACGTTAAATATCACCAGGGCTTCTCGTCCAACGTGATGACCGCCGGCGGTGAAGTTCACCTGGCCATGGCGTTCAACCCGTCCCACCTGGAAATCGTTTCCCCGGTGGTCGAGGGGTCGGTTCGCGCCCGTCAGGACCGTCGTAACGATCCTACCGGTGAAAAAGTCCTGCCGATCTCCATCCACGGTGACGCTGCGTTCGCAGGTCAAGGCGTGGTCATGGAAACGTTCCAGATGTCGCAGACCCGCGGTTTCAAAACCGGCGGTACCGTGCACATCGTGATCAACAACCAGGTCGGTTTCACCATCAGCAACCCGCTGGACTCGCGTTCCACCGAGTACGCGACTGACGTTGCGAAAATGATCCAGGCACCGATCCTCCATGTGAATGGTGATGATCCGGAAGCTGTATTGTTCGTGACCCAGCTGGCCATCGACTACCGCATGCAGTTCAAGCGTGACGTGGTGATCGACCTGGTCTGCTACCGTCGTCGCGGCCACAACGAGGCCGACGAACCAAGCGGCACCCAGCCGATCATGTATCAGCAGATCACCAAACAGCGCACCACCCGTGAGCTGTATGCCGATCGCCTGACACAGAGCGGTGTGCTGGACGCAGAGCGTGTGCAGTCGAAAATCGACGAATACCGCAACGCACTGGACAACGGTCTGCATGTTGTAAAAAGCCTGGTCAAAGAGCCGAACAAAGAGCTGTTCGTGGACTGGCGTCCCTACCTGGGCCATGCCTGGACTGCGCGTCACGACACTCGTTTCGACCTCAAGACCCTGCAGGAACTGTCCGCCAAGCTGCTGGAAATTCCAGAAGGTTTCGTGGTTCAGCGCCAGGTCGCAAAAATCTACGAAGACCGTCAGAAAATGCAAGCCGGCGGCCTGCCGATTAACTGGGGTTACGCCGAAACCATGGCGTACGCGACCCTGGCGTTCGAAGGTCACCCGATTCGCATGACGGGTCAGGACATCGGTCGCGGTACGTTCTCGCACCGTCACGCTGTCTTGCACAACCAGAAAGACGCGGGTACCTACATCCCGCTGCAAAACCTGTACAACGGCCAGCCACGTTTCGACCTGTACGATTCGTTCCTGTCCGAAGAAGCCGTACTGGCGTTCGAATACGGTTACTCGACCACCACGCCTGATGCGCTGGTGATCTGGGAAGCCCAGTTCGGCGACTTCGCCAACGGTGCCCAGGTGGTTATCGACCAGTTCATCACCAGTGGCGAACACAAGTGGGGCCGTCTCTGCGGTCTGACCATGCTGTTGCCGCACGGTTACGAAGGTCAGGGTCCTGAGCACTCCTCGGCACGTCTGGAGCGTTACCTGCAATTGTGCGCCGAGCACAACATTCAGGTAGCCGTACCGACTACGCCGGCTCAGATCTATCACTTGCTGCGTCGCCAGGTCATTCGCCCGCTGCGCAAGCCATTGATCGTTCTGACTCCGAAGTCGCTGTTGCGCCACAAACTGGCCATCTCGACGCTGGAAGATCTGGCCGAAGGTTCGTTCCAGACCGTGATCCCGGAAATCGATGCTCAAGATCCGAAAAAGGTCGAGCGCATTGTTCTGTGTAGCGGCAAGGTCTACTACGACCTGTTGGAAAAACGCCGTGCCGAAGGTCGTGACGACATCGCCGTCGTGCGTATCGAGCAGCTGTACCCATTCCCTGAGGACGACTTGAAAGAAGTCCTGGCTCCTTACACCAACGCCAAACATGCCGTTTGGTGTCAGGAAGAGCCGATGAACCAGGGTGCCTGGTACTGCAGCCAACACCACTTGCGTCGCAGCATCAGTACCCTCAACAAGTCTCTCGTACTCGAGTACGCGGGCCGTGAGGCTTCTGCTGCACCGGCATGTGGTTATGCATCGATGCACGCCGAACAGCAGGAAAAACTGCTGCAAGACGCCTTTACTGTTTAACGCCTTCGCGCACCTGAAACCGAATTTAAGGACTCACAGATAATGGCTATCGAAATCAAAGCCCCCACTTTCCCGGAATCGGTTGCCGATGGCACCGTTGCCACGTGGCACAAGCAACCGGGCGACGCCGTCAAGCGTGACGAACTGATCGTCGACATCGAAACCGACAAAGTCGTACTGGAAGTTCTGGCTACCGCTGATGGCGTGTTGGGCGCAATCGTCAAGGGCGAGGGCGAGACCGTCCTGTCCGACGAAGTTCTGGGCTCCATCGTAGAAGGCGGCGCTGCAGCCGCTGCTCCTGCTGCCGCTCCGGCCGCTGCACAAGCGGCTGCTCCAGCTGCTGATGGCGAAGACGATCCTGTTGCTGCACCGGCTGCTCGCAAGCTGGCTGAAGAAAAACGGCATCAACATCGCTTCCGTTGCCGGCACCGGCAAAGGCGGTCGTGTGACCAAGGAAGACGTAGTAGCCGCTGTCGCTGCCAAGAAAGCCGCTCCGGCTGCCGCGCCTGCCAAGGCTGCTGCCCCGGCTGCCGCTGCTCCTGTGTTCGCCGCCGGCGACCGCGTCGAGAAGCGCGTACCGATGACCCGCGTTCGCGCTACCGTGGCCAAGCGCCTGGTAGAAGCTCAGTCGAACATGGCGATGCTGACCACTTTCAACGAAGTCGACATGACTGAAGTCATGGCCCTGCGTTCGAAGTACAAGGACCTGTTCGAGAAGTCCCACAACGGCGTACGCCTGGGCTTCATGTCGTTCTTCGTCAAGGCCGCTACCGAAGCACTGAAACGCTTCCCGGCTGTCAACGCGTCGATCGACGGTGGCGACATCGTTTACCACGGCTACGCCGACGTCGGTGTTGCTGTTTCCAGCGACCGTGGTCTGGTTGTACCGGTTCTGCGTAACGCCGAACTGATGAGCCTGGCTGAAATCGAAGGCGGCATCGCCACCTTCGGCAAGAAGGCTCGTGACGGCAAACTGTCGATGGACGAAATGACCGGCGGCACGTTCACCATCACCAACGGTGGTACCTTCGGTTCGATGATGTCGACCCCGATCGTCAACCCGCCGCAAGCGGCTATCCTGGGCATGCACAACATTCTGCAGCGCCCTATGGCGATCAACGGTCAGGTCGTTATCCGTCCGATGATGTACCTGGCTCTGTCTTACGATCACCGTCTGATCGATGGCAAAGAAGCTGTGACCTTCCTGGTTACCATCAAGAACCTGCTGGAAGACCCGGCTCGTTTGTTGCTGGATATCTGATAGAAGCGGCTGCAGGTTTCAAGGTCCAGGCTGCACGAAAGGGCAGTCTGGCTTGAGGCTTGCGGCTTCAAGCTTGCCGCAAAAAAGAGGATTTTTGAATGTCGCAGAAATTTGACGTAGTAGTGATCGGCGCGGGCCCTGGCGGCTACGTTGCTGCCATCAAAGCAGCCCAGCTGGGTCTCACCACTGCCTGCATCGAGAAGTACACCGACAAGGAAGGCAAACTGGCCCTCGGCGGTACTTGCCTGAACGTCGGCTGCATTCCATCCAAGGCGCTGCTGGACAGCTCCTGGAAGTTCCACGAAGCCCAAGACGGCTTCGCGATCCACGGTATCAACCACGCTGGCGTGACCATGGACGTGCCAGCAATGGTCGGCCGTAAAGCCAACATCGTCAAAGGCCTGACCTCGGGTGTTGCCACCCTGTTCAAGGCTAACGGCGTGACCTCGATCCAGGGCCACGGCAAACTGCTGGCCGGCAAGAAAGTCGAAGTCACCAAGCCTGACGGTTCGGTAGAAATCATTGAAGCCGAGAACGTGATCCTGGCTCCAGGTTCGCGTCCGATCGACATTCCACCAGCTCCGGTTGACCAGAATGTGATCGTCGATTCGACTGGCGCACTGGAATTCCAGTCCGTACCTAAGCGTCTTGGCGTGATCGGCGCTGGCGTGATCGGTCTGGAACTGGGTTCGGTATGGTCCCGTCTGGGTGCTGAAGTCACTGTTCTGGAAGCCCTGGACACGTTTCTGATGGCTGCCGACGCTGCTGTGTCCAAAGAAGCTTTGAAAACCCTGACCAAACAAGGTCTGGACATCAAGCTGGGCGCTCGCGTTACCGGTTCCAAAGTGAACGGCGACGAAGTCGTTGTGAACTACACCGATGCCAAAGGCGAGCAGAACATCACTTTTGACAAGCTGATCGTAGCCGTTGGTCGCCGTCCAGTGACCACTGATCTGCTGTCCGCTGATTGCGGCGTGACCCTGGACGAGCGCGGTTTCGTGCACGTTGATGATCACTGCGCCACCACCGTACCGGGCGTTTACGCTATCGGCGACGTGGTTCGCGGCATGATGCTGGCACACAAGGCCTCGGAAGAGGGCATCATGGTCGTCGAGCGCATCAAGGGCCACAAAGCCCAGATGAACTATGATTTGATCCCGTCTGTTATTTATACTCACCCGGAAATCGCGTGGGTCGGCAAAACCGAGCAGACCTTGAAGGCAGAAGGCGTTGAAGTTAACGTTGGCACCTTCCCGTTCGCAGCCAGTGGCCGTGCCATGGCTGCCAACGATACCGGCGGTTTCGTAAAAGTTATCGCCGATGCCAAGACCGACCGCGTATTGGGCGTCCACGTATTGGCCCGAGCGCTGCAGAACTGGTTCAGCAGGGCGCGATCGGTATGGAATTCGGCACCAGCGCTGAAGACCTGGGCATGATGGTTTTCTCCCATCCGACCCTGTCTGAAGCCTTGCACGAAGCTGCTCTGGCAGTGAATGGCGGCGCCATCCACATCGCCAACCGCAAGAAGCGTTAAGACAATAAGAAACCACGGCGGAATGGCCCGTCGTGAGCCTTGCATGCAAGACTCACCGCGGAATATCCGCTGGACGCAGTCTTGCGTAGCTGCACCGGATGCCCGGAAAGGCTACGCAAGCAGCAGTCACAGGTGGTGCGGCACTTGAACGAGTGCAGCACCGAATGCGCAGTACCTAACGAAGACGGTAATAAGCATGAATCTTCACGAGTATCAGGGTAAGCAGCTGTTCGCTGAATACGGCCTGCCAGTTTCCACCGGTTATGCAGTAGACACCCCGGAAGCAGCAGCAGAAGCTTGCGATAAAATCGGCGGCACCGAGTGGGTTGTCAAAGCCCAGGTCCACGCTGGTGGTCGCGGTAAAGCGGGCGGCGTAAAGCTGGTTCGCAGCAAAGAAGACGCTAAGGCATTCGCACAGCAGTGGCTGGGCAAGCGTCTGGTGACTTACCAGACTGACGCCAATGGTCAGCCAGTCACCAAGATCCTGGTTGAATCGTGCACTGATATCGCTAAAGAGCTGTACCTGGGCGCTGTCGTTGACCGTTCGAGCCGTCGTATCGTGTTCATGGCTTCCACCGAAGGTGGCGTGGACATCGAGAAAATCGCTCACGACACTCCAGAAAAAATTCTGAAAGCCACTATCGATCCACTGGTTGGCGCTCAGCCATTCCAGGGTCGCGAGCTGGCATTCCAGTTGGGTCTGGAAGGCAAGCAGGTTGCTCAGTTCGCCAAGATCTTCGTAGGTCTGGCCAAGCTGTTCAAGGATCACGACCTGGCTCTGCTGGAAGTGAACCCGCTGGTGATCAAGGCTGACGGCGATCTGCATTGCCTCGATGCCAAGATCAACATCGACGCCAACGCCATGTACCGTCAGCCTAAGCTGAAGACTTTCCACGATCCGTCGCAAGACGATCCGCGCGAAGCGCACGCTGCCAAGTTCGAACTGAACTACGTAGCACTGGAAGGCAACATCGGTTGCATGGTCAACGGTGCTGGCCTGGCCATGGGTACCATGGACATCGTCAACCTGCATGGCGGCAAACCAGCCAACTTCCTCGACGTGGGCGGCGGTGCTACCAAAGAACGCGTTACCGAAGCGTTCAAGATCATTCTGTCCGACACCAACGTCGCTGCAGTATTGGTTAACATCTTCGGCGGCATCGTTCGTTGCGACATGATTGCCGAAGGCATCATCGGCGCTGTGAAAGAAGTCGGCGTGAAAATCCCGGTTGTTGTTCGCCTTGAAGGCAACAACGCTGAGCTGGGCGCTAAAGTACTGGCAGAAAGCGGTTTGAACATCATCGCTGCTACCAGCCTGACCGACGCTGCTCAACAAGTTGTTAAAGCTGCGGAGGGCAAATAATGAGCGTCCTGATCAATAAAGACACCAAAGTTATCTGCCAGGGTATTACCGGTTCGCAAGGTAGTTTCCACACCCAGCAAGCGCTCGAATACGGCACCAAGATGGTTGGCGGCGTAACTCCGGGTAAAGGCGGCACCGAGCACCTGGGTCTGCCAGTGTTCAACACCGTGAAAGACGCTGTAGCTGCCACTGGCGCCACCGCCAGCGTGATCTACGTTCCAGCTCCTTTCTGCAAGGACTCCATCCTGGAAGCAGCCTTCGGCGGCATCAAGCTGATCGTTTGCATCACTGAAGGCATTCCTACCCTGGACATGCTGGATGCCAAGGTCAAGTGCGACGAGCTGGGTATCACCCTGATCGGCCCTAACTGCCCAGGCGTGATCACTCCAGGCGAATGCAAGATCGGCATCATGCCAGGTCACATTCACTTGCCAGGCAAGGTCGGTATCGTTTCCCGTTCCGGCACCCTGACCTACGAAGCTGTGAAGCAGACTACTGACGCCGGTTTCGGTCAGTCGACTTGCGTCGGCATCGGCGGTGACCCGATCCCGGGTTCGAACTTCATCGACATCCTGAAGCTGTTCCAGGAAGACCCGAAGACCGAAGCGATCGTGATGATCGGTGAGATCGGCGGTTCGGCTGAAGAAGAAGCGGCAGCCTACATCAAGGCACACGTGACCAAGCCGGTTGTTTCCTACATCGCTGGTGTGACTGCTCCTCCGGGCAAGCGCATGGGCCATGCTGGCGCAATCATCTCTGGCGGCAAAGGCACTGCAGACGAGAAGTTTGCTGCCCTGGAAGACGCAGGCGTTAAAACCGTGCGTTCGCTGGCAGACATCGGCAAGGCTTTGTCCGAGCTGACCGGTTGGGCGATGAAGTAAGCCTCGCGCTTAATTCATGCTTCACCAAACAAAAGGCCACCTTCGGGTGGCCTTTGTCGTTTCCGGTGATCGTCCCCACGCTCTGCGTGGGAACTCCGCCGGGGACGCTCCGCGTCCCACTCTTGAAAGTGACGCAGAGCGTCACACGATGCATTCCCACGCAGAGCGTGGGAACGATCAATCATCGGTTGAACGGCCCAAATCCTTGTGGGAGCGAGCTTGCTCGCGAAGACGAATTTACAGGCACCCACCATTTACATGCATAAACGCGACACAGAAACGTCGCGTATCGGATAGTTCGCCCTCTAACAGTGCGTTTGTCGGGCAAATTCGTTAGGCTACTCGCCATTTTTGCGTCCGCGTCCCACAAGGTTGCTACGCGCTAAAGGGTCAGTCCTATACGGACCGACAGCATTTCCCTCACCCCCAAGGGAAGTCCCTCTCTAAATTCCGATTCAGTAGTGTGGTATTTCCTTAATGAAAGTGTTGAAAGGCCAGGACATCCTGGCACTTGGTTTTATGACGTTTGCCCTGTTTGTCGGGGCTGGCAACATCATCTTCCCGCCTATCGTCGGTTTGCAGTCCGGGCCTAATGTCTGGATGGCGGCGCTGGGCTTTCTGATCACCGCAGTCGGTTTGCCGGTGGTCACGGTGGTTGCGCTGGCAAAAGTCGGCGGGGCGATGGATGCCCTGAGCAGTCCTATCGGCAAAATCGCCGGTGGCCTGCTGGCTGCCGCGTGCTACCTCGCCGTCGGCCCGTTGTTCGCGACACCACGTACCGCCACCGTATCGTTCGAAGTAGGCCTGGCGCCGTTGACCGGCGAGAGCCCGTTGGCGTTGTTTATCTACAGTGCCGTGTACTTCCTGGTGGTGTTCTTCATCTCGCTCTATCCGGGCCGTTTGCTGGATACCGTCGGACGTTTCCTCGCGCCGCTGAAGATCATCGCCCTGGCCGCGCTCGGTATCGCTGCGTTTGCATTGCCTGCCGGTGATATCGGCATGGCCACGCCTGAATATGTGGCGGCACCGTTCTCTCAGGGCTTCATCAACGGTTACTTGACCATGGATACCCTGGGCGCGCTGGTGTTTGGCATTGTCATCGTCAACGCGATCCGTTCCCGCGGTGTGGAATCACCGGCACTGATTACCCGTTACGCGATCATTGCCGGCCTGATTGCCGGCGTGGGCCTGGCGCTGGTTTATGTCAGCCTGTTCCGCCTCGGTTCGGGCAGCCATGAAGTGGCCGCCGGTGCCACCAACGGCGCGGCCGTGTTGCACGCCTACGTTCAACACACCTTCGGTTCGTTGGGCAGTGGTTTCCTGGCGGTGCTGATCTCGCTGGCCTGCCTGGTGACGGCGGTCGGCCTGACCTGTGCCTGCGCCGAGTACTTCAGCCGCGTGTTGCCACTGTCCTACAAGACCCTGGTCATCATCCTGGCGGCGTTCTCCTTGCTGGTGTCCAACCTGGGACTCACCAAGCTGATTGCGTTCTCGATCCCGGTACTGACCGCGATTTACCCGCCGTGCATCGCCCTGGTGGCGCTGAGCTTCTGCAAGGACTTCTGGCATGAGCAGGGCCGCATTGTCGGTCCGGTGATGCTGGTGTCGTTCATCTTCGGCCTGATCGACGCGCTCAAGGGCGCCGGTCTGGCAGACTGGATGCCGACTCAGTTGTCCCACTTGCCGCTGAGCGAGCAGGGCCTGGCGTGGCTGGTGCCATCGGTCATGACCCTGGTCGTCGCAGTGGTTTGCGATCGTCTGCTGGGCAAGCGCGAAGAAGTGCTGGCTTAAGTCGCGCAATGGCCCGCCACAAACGGGCTGTCACGCTAAAACAGAAATGCCCCGTATCAATCGATACGGGGCATTTTTTATGGGCGTCAGGCAGTGTCTTTTTCCTTGAGCTAACGTCGAAGCACTACCTGTAGGAGCAAGGCTTGCCCGCGATGGCGATTTCCAAGGCCCTATCGCGGGCAAGCCTTGCTCCTACGGGGATTACCAATGCCAACGTCTCACAAGGAATTGCATGTCGTTCATCCACGCCAACCTGATCCACATCCTCGCCGCGCTCTGGTTTGTCATCTGCTGGGGCGGTTACACCCGCTATGCCTCGTGGAAGGGCCGCGACACCGCGTGCCTGGCCAGTGTGTTGCACCTTTACCGGGAAGACTGGATGCGTCGCATGTTGCTGCGCGATAACCGCATTGCCGACGCCAGTGTGATCGGCAACCTGGAGCGCAACGCTTCGTTCTTTGCCTCCAGCACATTGATTATCCTGGCGGGTATTTTGACGGTACTTGGTGCATCCGAAAGAGCAGTGTCGTTACTGGCGGATATCCCGATGGTGCAGCAGGCGTCCCAGGGCATGTCCGAAATCAAGTTGCTGTGCCTGGCAATGGTGTTTGTCTACGCGTTCTTCACGTTCAGCTGGTGCATGCGTCAGTACAACTTTGCGGCGATCCTGATTGGCTCGGCGCCGATGGTGGGTGAGCGCCATGTGTCCGAACAGGAGCGCAAAGCCTTTGCTGCCCGAGCGGCTCGCGTTATCTCGATGGCGGCGAACCAGTTCAACTTTGGCCTGCGTTCCTATTACTTCGGCATGACCATGCTGGCCTGGTTTGTCAGCCCGTGGTTGTTCATGTTGATGAGTGCCGGCGTGGTGCTGGTGTTGTATCGCCGGGAATTCCATTCCGACGTGCTCGACGTGATGGTCTATACCCCTACAGAGGCACCCTTGCCTGAGGCGAACAAAGAGGCCGCTTGATGAGTATTCCGTTCTGGTGTGTGTTTATCAGCGCACTACTGATTTACGTGGCCCGCATGCCGGTGGCCAAGGCGATGAAAGAGCAGGGTGGTTACAACAATCACTCGCCACGCCAGCAACAGGCACAACTTACCGGTTTCGGCGCCAGGGCGGTGGCTGCGCATCAAAACTGTTTTGAGGCATTCATATTGTTTGCGGTGGGCGTGTTGATGGCGCACACCACACAAACTGCAGGATGGTTGATCGATGTGTTGGCGATCATTTTTGTGATCACACGTGTTATTTACTTGCTGTGTTACTGGGGGGATTTGGCCTGGCAGCGCAGTCTGGTCTGGTTTGTGGGTTTCGTCTGTTCGTTGTTACTGATGATTAGTCCGACTTTTAGAAGCGTTTTGCTCTAACGCAGCAAATCACAAATAAAAGAAAACCCGCACTTGGCGGGTTTTCTTTTGTCACGCTAAAAACTGTTTTAGTTTTTAGGTGCTTCTTTTGCAGCAGCTTCGTTCGATTCAGCCTGAGCTTTGGCAGCTTCGGCGTTTTCTTTTGCCGCGTCGTTCACTTTATCCTGAGCTTTGCTCATATCTTGCTGAGCTTGCTCAGCATGTTTGGCAGCATCTTGAGCTTTGTCCTCGGATTTTTTATCGCAGGCAGCGAGACCGAGGGTAGCGGTCAACATCAAGGCAATAGCTAAAGTCTTACGCATGGGGTGTTTCTCCTTATGGAAATAACTACTGGCCTTTCGAGCACGCTCCATAGCGTTAAGTTCCTCAATTCGTTCAGATATATAAGTTTGTTAGGTGATGGAACTTTTCCCCGCTGACGAGCTACTTTGACCGAACATTAAGAAGAGTTTTAAACACATGGCCGAAAACCCCGTTTTTGAGCGTGCGACGCGATTCCTGTCGGCGCTGCGTCATTGTCAGGTCCTCGGGCTGCGGGTTCACAGCGCCAGCAGTGACGGACTAACGGTCATCTTGCCTTACAGTCCGCAAATCGTGGGGAATCCAGAAACCGGGGTCATTCATGGCGGGGCGTTGACATCGTTGATGGATACCGCGTGCGGTATGTCGACACTGTGTGTGCTGCCCGAATTCGAAGTCTGCCCGACCCTCGATTTGCGCATCGATTACATGCATGCCGCCGAGCCACATAAAGATGTCTACGGCTTTGCCCAATGCTATCGGGTGACCACTGACGTGATCTTCGCTCGCGGCTTTGCCTATCAGGATGATCCCGAGCAACCTATCGCTCATGTTGTCGGTACATTCATGCGCATGGGCAAAGGCATTAAGGGCACCAAAAGTTTTGGCGGCGCGATTGCCGGAGGTGCGCAATGACGGACGCTTTCAAGGAACAACTTCAACTGGCCCATGAGCAGGGTGACTACGCCTCGCTGCTGCACCTGATTCCTTACGCCAAACTGATCGGCGTCGAATGTTCGCGGGTAGGGGATGACCTGCAGTTTCGCCTGCCGGCCAACAAGGACAACATTGGCAACCCTTTATTGCCGGCGATTCATGGCGGCGTGATCGCCGGGTTCATGGAGCTCTCGGCTGCGCTGCACCTGCTGATTTTTACCGGCTCACCGGGTGTGCCGAAAATCATCGACTTCTCCCTCGACTACCTGCGCGCCGGGCAGTTTCGCGATACCTGGGCCAAATGTCAGGTTTGCCGGCAGGGGCGCCGGGTTGCCAACGTGGCCGTGACTGCCTGGCAAAGCACCGAATCCGAGCCCATTGCCACGGCCCGCGCGCATTTCAAAATTGAAGAGCCCTTGAAATCCTGAACACAGCCCCCAACTCTGATGACATCCCGCCGCCGACCCTCAAGGTCGCGGCTTAGCCATCTGATTGGAGTTTGATGACCATGAGTGTGGAAACTCAAAAGGAAACCCTGGGCTTCCAGACCGAGGTGAAGCAGCTGCTGCACCTCATGATCCATTCGCTGTATTCCAACAAGGAAATTTTCCTTCGCGAATTGATCTCGAACGCCTCTGACGCTGTCGACAAATTACGTTTCGAAGCCCTGTCCAAGCCTGAGTTGCTGGAAGGTGGCGCCGAACTGAAAATCCGTGTGAGCTTCGACAAAGACGCCAAAACCGTCACCCTCGAAGACAACGGCATTGGCATGACCCGCGAAGAAGCGATCACCCACCTGGGTACCATTGCCAAATCCGGCACTGCTGACTTCATGAAACACCTGTCCGGCGATCAGAAGAAAGATTCGCACCTGATCGGTCAGTTCGGTGTGGGTTTCTACTCTGCATTCATCGTCGCCGACAAAGTCGACGTGTTCAGCCGTCGTGCCGGTGATGCGGCCAGCGAAGGCGTGCACTGGTCGTCCAAGGGCGAAGGCGATTTCGAAGTCGCCACCGTTGAGAAAGCCGAGCGCGGCACTCGCATCGTCCTGCACCTGAAGTCCGGTGAAGACGAATTCGCCGATGGCTGGCGTCTGCGCAACATCATCAAGAAGTACTCCGACCACATCGCGCTGCCGATCGAGTTACCCAAGGAAGCGGCCGCTGCTGAAGGCGAAGAGCAGCCAGCCGTTGAGTGGGAAACCGTCAACCGTGCCAGCGCCCTGTGGACTCGTCCTCGCACTGAAGTGAAAGACGAGGAATACCAGGAGTTCTACAAACACGTCGCTCACGATTTCGAGAACCCGCTGAGCTGGAGCCACAACAAGGTCGAAGGCAAGCTCGAATACAGCTCGCTGCTGTACGTGCCGGCCCGTGCTCCGTTCGACCTGTACCAGCGTGAAGCGCCGAAAGGCCTGAAGCTGTACGTGCAGCGTGTGTTCGTGATGGACCAGGCCGAGTCGTTCCTGCCGCTGTACCTGCGCTTCATCAAAGGCGTGGTCGATTCCAATGACCTGTCGCTGAACGTGTCGCGGGAAATCCTGCAGAAAGACCCGATCATCGATTCGATGAAGTCGGCGCTGACCAAGCGCGTTCTGGACATGCTGGAAAAACTGGCGAAGAACGAGCCTGAGCAATACAAGAGCTTCTGGAAGAACTTCGGTCAGGTCATGAAAGAAGGCCCGGCAGAAGACTTCGCCAACAAAGAGAAAATCGCTGGCTTGCTGCGTTTCGCCTCGACCAATGGTGAGGAAGGCGAGCAAGTGGTTGGCCTGGCCGAATACCTGGCTCGCGCCAAGGAAGGTCAGGACAAGATTTACTACCTGACCGGCGAAACCTACGCGCAAGTCAAAAACAGCCCGCACCTGGAAGTCTTCCGCAAGAAAGGCATCGAAGTGCTGCTGCTGACCGATCGTATCGACGAGTGGCTGATGAGCTACCTCAACGACTTCGACGGCAAGAGCTTCGTTGACGTGGCGCGCGGTGACCTCGACCTGGGCAATCTGGACTCGGAAGAGGACAAGAAAGCCGCAGAAGAAGTCGCCAAGTCCAAAGAAGGTCTGGTTGAACGTCTGAAAACCGCACTGGGTGACTCGGTTGCTGAAGTACGGGTTTCCCACCGTTTGACCGATTCCCCGGCGATTCTGGCCATCGGCGAGCAGGACCTGGGCATGCAAATGCGTCAGATCCTGGAAGCCAGCGGTCAGAAGGTTCCGGACTCGAAGCCGATCTTCGAATTCAACCCGGCCCACCCACTGATCGAGAAGCTCGACAACGAGCAGAGCGAGGAGCGTTTCGGCGACCTGTCGCACATTCTCTTCGATCAGGCGGCACTGGCTGCCGGTGACAGCTTGAAAGACCCGGCCGCCTACGTGCGCCGTCTGAATAAGCTGCTGGTTGAACTGTCGGTTTAACTGCGTTGTAAAAAAAACCCGCTTCGGCGGGTTTTTTTCATTCTGGTGCCTTTTGCTGGGAGAGAGTCATGAGTCAAATCACTGTTCGTTCGGTCGTTTATCAAATTAATGGCCACTCGTATGAAAGCCGCCTGGCTTTCGACGCCGACCACAAAGGCCCGCGCCCGGGCTTGCTGATGGCGCCGAACTGGATGGGTGTGAGCGCCGGGGCCGAAGTGATTGCCAAGACGGTGGCGTCCAAGGGGTACGTGGTGCTGATCGCGGATGTGTACGGTCAGTCGGTTCGCCCGCAGAACGGCGACGAGGCGGGCGCGGCGATGATGCCGCTCAAACATGACCGTCCGTTGTTGCGCAAACGCCTGCAGGCGGCGTTTGAACAACTGCAAAATCAGGACGAGGTGGCGGTCGATACCTCGAAACTGGCGGCATTCGGTTTTTGCTTCGGCGGTTGCTGCGCCCTGGATCTGGCGCGCACAGGGGCGCCATTGAAAGCGGCGGTGTCATTCCATGGCACGCTGGACTCACCCAACCCGGCGGATGCCAAAAACATCAAGGGCTCGGTGCTGGTGCTGCACGGTGCCGCCGATCCATTGGTGCCCAAGGAGCAACTGCCGGCATTCGAAGCGGAAATGAATGCGGCGGGTGTGGACTGGCAATTGCTGAGCTACGGCGGGGCGGTGCATTCCTTTACCGATCCGCATGCCAATGTGCCAGGCATGATGATGTACGACGCGAAGATCGCTGCACGGGCGTTTACGTCGATGCACAATTTGCTGGATGAAGTGTTTAAAGGCTGACCACTGATTTTCGGATCGTTCCCACGCTCTGCGTGGGAACGCCTCTAGGGACGCTCTGCGTCCAGTGACGCGGAGCGTCACGGGCTGCATTCCCACGCAGAGCATGGGAACGATGATGCGTGGGAACGAACAAAAAGCTAAGGCAGTTCGATCCGCTCACTTTCCCCCGGCACCGTCGGCCAATCCCCGGCCGCCCAGCGCCGCCGCGCTTCATCGATGGCCGCCGGATCGCTGGCCACAAAATTCCAGTTGATCCGCCGTGGCCCGTCCAGCGGCGCGCCGCCGAACAACACGGCGTGGCAGTCGCTTTC
Organism: Pseudomonas sp. S2_F03; assembly: GCF_054668335.1. NCBI lineage: Bacteria > Pseudomonadati > Pseudomonadota > Gammaproteobacteria > Pseudomonadales > Pseudomonadaceae > Pseudomonas > Pseudomonas sp. S2_F03. The sequence continues at coordinate 4,813,306 of NZ_CP162759.1, forward strand.
GGCGAACAGGGTCATTTCTTCCCCCGCAGGCAACACCACCAGCGAATTCACCTCCAGCGTGTCGCCATTCAGCTGCGCTTCACCGCTCAAGACATACAACGCACGCTCTTCATGTTCGGTGGGAATCAGCAGTGTGGTCGCCGTTTGCAGGTTCAGTTCCGCGTACAACGTAGGGGACAGCACTGGCACCGGCGACTCCAGGCAAAAGCCTGACCCGGCAATCATCCGGATCTTCACGCCAAGGTTATCGCTGACCGGCAAGGTGGCCGCCGGGTGATGGCTGTAGTGGCCTGGACCCTGCTCATGGTCCTTGGGTGAGGCCAGCCAGATCTGCAAGCCGTGCATCGTAAAGCCGCTCTCCTTCAATGCCATAGGCGTGCGCTCTACGTGGGCAATTGCGCTGCCGGCAGTCATCCAGCTGACATCACCGGCGCTCACCACCTGGTCGGAGCCGAGACTGTCCTTGTGCTGGATTTGCCCTTCGAACAAGTAGGTGAGGGTCGACAGGCCGATGTGCGGATGTTGTCGGATATTCATGCCTTTGCCCGCCGGATAAACGGTTTCGAGCATGTGGTCAAAAACACGAAAGGCCCGACGCTGCGGCATTTGGCGGACGGCAACGGGCGAAATATCGGCTGGCCTTCTACATCTTCGGCGCGGGGGCGGATCACGAGCGGAGTGTTCATGCTGCATTCCAGGCTGAGCGGGTGATGCGTGGAGCATAACCCGCTTGCGCAGCCGTTGCCGCTATTGGCTGAACGCCCCTTCGGACAAGTGGGTTTCGATGCTGACGTCAGTGGTCGTCATCAGTTTGTGGACCGGGCAACGGTCAGCCACGCGATGCAGTTCTTCGCGCTGTGCATCGGTGAGCACGCCTTTGAGGGTCAATTTGACATGCAGGGCGTATTTGCCTTTCTGCTCTTGGCTGTTGTCGCGTTTGACCTCGACGGTGACGCCGGTCAATGGGATGTCCTTCTTCTTGGCGTACATCTTCAGGGTCAGGGCTTTGCAGGCACCCAGAGCGGCATCGAAATAATCGTGGGGTTCTGGCGCCGAGCCCCTCGCCGCCGGAAGTGGTCGGCACATCGGCAAACAGTTCATGGTCATCAATCTGCACACTATGACGAAAACCTTCGGCGGAAACGGTATTGACGGTAACGGTCATGGAAAGCCTCCCAGGCTGGAAAAGTCGTTCGATCAAAAAAGACTGTGAAGTTATAGAGCATTGCGCCAGCGGCGCGTTCCACTTTCTTGCGGGGTTCATACGAGCGGGTTACCGGCTGGCCGCGCGCGGTTGCGAATGACGCCATCGCGGCCTATGGTCCAAGCGAAGTATTGCCTGCGACTGTCACACAATGACGCGCCGCAGGTTTGTGTCCATCCAGTACGAATCACTGCAGCGAGGTGACGACATGCCGAACGACTCCCGCCCTGCCGTCCTTGAGCTGATCGGCAATACGCCGCTGGTGCGCGTCAGCCGCTTCGATACCGGCCCGTGTACGCTGTTCCTCAAGCTCGAATCACAAAACCCCGGTGGATCGATCAAGGATCGCATCGGCCTGGCGATGATCGACGCCGCCGAGCGCGATGGTCGCCTGCAACCCGGTGGCACCATCGTCGAGGCCACGGCCGGCAACACCGGCCTGGGCTTGGCCCTTGTCGGCCGCGCCAAGGGTTATCGCGTGGTGTTGGTGGTGCCGGACAAGATGTCGACCGAGAAAGTCCTGCACCTCAAGGCGATGGGCGCCGAGGTGCACATCACCCGTTCCGATGTCGGCAAGGGCCATCCCGAGTACTACCAGGACGTGGCCGCGCGGCTGGCCAAGGAAATTCCCGACGCGTTCTTTGCCGATCAATTCAACAACCCGGCCAACCCTCTGGCGCACGAGTGCAGCACCGCGCCGGAGATCTGGGCACAGACCCAGCATGATGTCGATGCCATCGTCGTCGGCGTCGGTTCAGCCGGCACGCTGACCGGCTTGACCCGGTTCTTTAGCCGCGTGCAGCCAAACCTGGTCATGGTTCTGGCCGACCCGGTGGGCTCGGTGATGGCCGAATACAGCCGCAGCGGCACCCTTGGGACACCCGGTTCGTGGGCGGTGGAGGGCATTGGCGAAGATTTCATTCCCTCGATTGCCGACCTGTCCAGCGTGCGCCACGCGTATTCGATCAGCGACGAGGAAAGCTTCGATCATGCCCGCCAGCTGCTGCGCGCCGAAGGTATTCTCGGCGGATCATCGACCGGCACGTTGCTGGCGGCGGCGTTGCGTTATTGCCGTGAGCAAACCGAGCCGAAACGGGTCGTGAGTTTTGTCTGTGACACCGGCACCCGCTACCTGTCGAAGGTTTACAACGATCAATGGATGAACGATCAGGGCCTGCTGCAATACAAGCGCTACGGTGATCTTCGCGATTTGATCTCGCGGCGCTTCGAGGACGGGCGGGTGATCAGCGTCGGCCCGGACGACACGTTGCTCACCGCTTTTCAGCGCATGCGCCTGGCCGATGTGTCGCAACTGCCCGTGCTGGTAGAGGGGCAGCGTTTGGTCGGCGTCATCGACGAATCCGACATTTTGCTGGGGGTGCACCAAGACCCATCGCACTTCCGCTTGACCGTCGCCAGCGCCATGACGGGCAAACTGCAAACCTTGCCGGCCGCTGCCAGCCTGGCTGAGCTGCAAGCCGAACTCGACCGTGGGTTGGTGGCGATCATTGCCGATGCCTCAGGCTTCCATGGCCTGATTACCCGCGTTGACCTACTCAATCATTTACGGAGATCTCTTGCATGAGTCAACACGATGAAAACGCTGCGCCACGTGGGTTCGCTACTCGGGTGATTCATGCCGGGCAGACGCCGGACCCTTCCACCGGGGCGCTGATGCCGCCGATTTACGCCAATTCCACCTATTTGCAGCAAAGCCCCGGCGTACACAAAGGCCTCGACTACGGGCGCTCGCACAACCCGACACGTTGGGCGCTGGAGCGCTGCGTGGCGGACCTCGAAGGCGGCACCCAGGCGTTCGCGTTCGCGTCCGGGCTGGCGGCGATCTCCACCGTGCTCGAATTGCTCGATGCCGACTCGCATATCGTCTCGGGCAATGATTTGTATGGCGGGACGTTTCGCCTGTTCGACAAAGTACGCCGGCGCAGCGCCGGGCATCGCTTCAGTTTCGTCGACCTGACGGATCTGGCGGCCTTTGAAGCGGCGCTGCAGGAGGACACGCGGATGGTCTGCGTCGAGACGCCGAGCAATCCGTTGTTGCGCCTGACTGACCTCGAAGCCATCGCGCGCATCTGTCGCCAGCGCGGCATCATTTGTGTGGCCGATAATACCTTTGCGAGCCCGTGGATCCAGCGTCCGCTGGAACTGGGCTTCGATATCGTGGTGCATTCGACCACCAAGTATTTGAACGGTCACTCTGACGTCATCGGTGGCATTGCGGTGGTCGGGCAGAACGCGGAGCTGGGCGAACGGCTGGGCTTTCTGCAAAACGCCGTGGGCGCTATCGCCGGGCCGTTTGACGCCTTCCTCACGTTACGCGGGGTGAAGACCCTGGCGTTGCGCATGGAACGCCACTGCAGCAACGCACTGGCGCTGGCGCAATGGCTGGAGCAACAACCGCAAGTGGCGCGTGTCTACTACCCAGGCCTGCCGTCACATCCGCAGCACGAACTGGCACAACGACAAATGCGCGGTTTTGGCGGCATGATCTCCCTCGACCTGAACTGCGACCTGGCCGGCGCCAAGCGCTTCCTTGAGAACGTGCAAATATTTGCGTTGGCGGAGAGTCTGGGCGGGGTGGAAAGCCTGATCGAGCATCCGGCGATCATGACTCACGCCAGCATCCCCGCCGATACCCGCTCACAACTTGGCATTGGCGATGCGCTGGTGCGGTTGTCCGTGGGCGTTGAGGACGTCGAAGACTTGCGTGCCGATCTGGCACAAGCGCTGGCGCTGATCTGAGTTTCAGCGGACAAAAAAAATCCGGAACCCTTATCGGATTCCGGATTTTCTTGTCGATCCTGGATTAGCTACCCTTGACCGATTTGCCGTTGACCGTGCCGTCGAGGAGCATGATGTTGTACTCCTTGCCGTCGGTTTCAACTTGTTGCAGACGGACCAGCAGGTAATCCCAGTCCTTGGCAAACCACAGGACGGTGATGCGCTTGTTTTGTGTCGGGTCGCGCACACGCTCGACCTTGATTGCATCGATCTTGCCAGCCTTGGTGTCTACTTTTTCAGAGCCCAGCACGCGAAAATCATAGGTGTCGACTTCGTTGCCATCGACTACCTGATAGCTCATGCTTTTCTTGCCGGCGGCGACATCGTGCTGCAAGGCCAACTGGTAAGTGGATTTATCGACCATGCCAGGGTTCAGCGGGACCTTGACTGCGTCACCGCGATCAGTGCCGGTGACCATTTTGGTGGCCCAGTCGAAATCCAGATCAGACTTCTTGGCTTTGCCCAGGCCGCCACGTTCAAAGTGGTAGGTCTGAGGCAGCAGAGTTTCCTTGTCGACGGTCAGGGTGCTTTCTTCCGTCAGGCTGGCGATCATCATCGACGCCTTGAAGCTGAGTTTCCAGACGCCGTTGGCTTCCTTGGTCAGGTTGCGTTCAGCCGTGCCACTCATGGGCAACTGCTTCCAGTCGGCGGTGTAGCTGGCGGAGAAAGGTTGAAGTTCCGAAGCCTGTGCCAGGGGCAGGGCAAACAGAGCGCAAGCGAAGAGCAGGGCGCGACGCATAATATCTCCTAAGTTCGAATCAAGTGGCCGCTGGCCGCGAGTAACTTCCCATCCAGTAAAGCACCTTGTTCGCTGAGTGCTAAGCGACCTTCGGCAAACCAGCGTACTGCCAACGGGTAGATCAGGTGTTCCTGAACGTGGACTCGCTGCGCCAGGCTTTGCGGCGAATCGTGCAACTCTACCGGTATTACTGCCTGTACGACCAGTGGTCCGCCATCGAGTTCCTCGGTGACGAAGTGCACGGAGCATCCGTGCTCGGTGTCGCCGGCCTCCAGCGCGCGCTGATGAGTGTGTAACCCTTTGTATTTGGGCAGCAGCGACGGGTGGATATTCAACAGGCGACCCGCATAGTGGCGCACGAAGTCAGCGCTGAGAATGCGCATGAAACCGGCCAGTACCACGAGTTTGGGATTGAAGGCGTCAATCAGTTCGATCAGCGCGGCATCGAAGGCCTCGCGGCCTTCGAAAGCCTTGTGATCCAGGGCGCGGGTGTCGATACCCGCGTCCTTGGCGCGCTGCAGGCCATAGGCATCGGCGCGGTTGGAAATCACCGCAGCAATGCGGACCGGGCTGTCGCCGTTCCGCGTGCTGTCGATCAAGGCCTGCAAGTTACTGCCGGTGCCGGAGAGCAGCACCACGACATCACAGGTCTTTGACATCAGTGAGCCTTGAGGTTCTTCAGTTCAACCTGGGCCGCGCCTTCGGCAGCGGTGGCGATCTGACCGATGACCCAAGGCTGCTCGCCGGCTTCACGCAAAACGTTCAGCGCGGTTTCAACGTGCTCCTGAGCGACGCAGATCACCATGCCGACGCCGCAGTTCAGCACGCGGTGCATTTCGTTTTCGTCGACGTTGCCTTTCTCTTGCAGCCAGTCGAACACAGCTGGGCGGTTCCAGCTCGCCACGTCAACCACGGCTTGTGCGCCTTTTGGCAGAACGCGCGGGATGTTGTCCAGCAGGCCGCCACCGGTGATGTGGGCCATGGCTTTGACAGCGCCGGTTTCCTTAATCAGCTTGAGCAGCGGCTTCACGTAGATACGGGTCGGGGCCATCAGCAGGTCGGTCAGCGGTTTGCCGTCGAGCTGGATGTTTTCGATGTCGGCACCCGACACTTCGATGATCTTGCGGATCAGCGAGTAGCCGTTGGAGTGCGGGCCGGAAGACGGCAGGGCGAGCAGGGCGTCGCCGGCTGCGACTTTGGAACCGTCGATGATCTCGGATTTTTCCACGACGCCGACGCAGAAACCGGCCAGGTCGTAGTCTTCGCCTTCGTACATGCCCGGCATTTCAGCGGTTTCGCCGCCAACCAGGGAGCAACCGGACAGTTCGCAGCCAGCACCGATGCCGGTGACGACCTGGGTCGCGGTTTCGACGTTGAGTTTGCCGGTAGCGTAGTAGTCGAGGAAGAACAGTGGCTCGGCGCCGCAGACCACCAGGTCGTTCACGCACATGGCCACCAGGTCGATGCCGATGCTGTCGTGCTTGTTCAGGTTCAGGGCCAGGCGCAGCTTGGTGCCCACGCCGTCGGTGCCGGAAACCAGCACAGGCTGCTTGTAGCCAGCCGGGATTTCGCAGAGGGCGCCGAAACCGCCCAGACCGCCCATGACTTCCGGGCGCGCAGTGCGCTTGGCGACGCTCTTGATGCGTTCGACCAATGCTTCACCGGCGTCGATGTCTACACCGGCGTCCTTGTAGCTCAGGGAGGGTTGCTTGCTCATGATCCAGGCCTTTAGGGGGGATTCAGGGGTAACGACCGAGTCCAGCGGGGGACGCCGAAATCGACGGGGGCGATTGCCTCACGCGAAATTCGATGTGCCCGGCTGTTGCCGGTCTGCGAAGGCGCGCGATTTTATCAGGCTTGAGGGGCAGCGGCCATCCTCACGCCGACGGCAGGGGCATATCCTATTAAAAAAATTGATATTGAGCGTGTTAGTGGGCTGTATAAGGTAACGCGATTAACCGTCTATCGTTATGACAGTGCGAAAACTTATCGCGGCCGTGTGAATGTTTTGCACAGGGAAGTGGTCACAGCCCTGTTCGATCGTCTTCATGCGGTCTGTTCCAGCCGCTCTTGTCGTCAGGAATCTTCCATGCGTTTTTTTTCTAAATTTTTGTGTTTGAGCTGTTTTTCCCTGATCAGCCTCACGAGTCATGCCGAAAACGTGAAAGGCCTTTATCAGGTGCGCGAGCCTGTCACCAGTCAGGCGCCCGCGGAGCGTGATCAAGCGATCCAGCGGGCGCTGGACACGCTGGTGTTGCGTCTGACCGGCGATCCCAAGGCGGTGCAGAGTCCGGGGTTGGCAGCCCTGCGCAAAGATCCGCAGCAAATCATCAGCCAATTTGGTTTTGACGCGGGCCCTCCAGAAGTACTGAAGGTCGATTTTGATCCGAACACTACCGAGCAAGCATTGCGTCGTGCCGGGTTGTCGTTGTGGGGTGCCAATCGACCGTCGATCCTCGGTTGGTGGTTGAACGATGCCACCGAGGGTTCAAGTTTGGTGGGCGATGGCCAGGCCGCCGCTACACCGTTGCGTCGAGCGGCGCAGCACCGTGGTTTGCCGCTGCGTTTGCCGCTGGCGGACCTGAGTGAGCAACTGGTCGCTACGGCGCCCAACCTGGAAGGCACCGACGCAACGCCACTGCGCGGGGTCTCGGAACGTTACAACGCTGACGCCTTGCTCGCCGTGCATGCCCGCGAAGAGGGCGGCCAGTGGCAGGCCAAATGGAATTTGTGGATGGGCGACAAGAAGGAAGCGGGCAACGTACAGGGCGCGGATCAGGCCGCTGTGGCTGACGCCGTGATGCTGGCGGTCAGCGAGCGACTGGCGCCACGGTTTGTTGTCAAGCCGGGCGCTTCTGGCGAGCAATTGCTGGAAGTGCAGGGCATGAACCTGGAGCGCTATGCGGCGCTGGGGCGATTGCTCGACCCTTTTGGTGCGCGTCTGCAAAGTGTTGACGGTGATCGCATTCTTTATCGGGTTAACGGCAGCGCCGAGCAATTGCGCTCGCAGTTGTCGCTGGCGAAGTTGCAGGAAATGCCCGCCGGTGAAATGCCCGCGCCCGTTGCACCGGTTCAGCCCGTGGCGCAGGGTGCGACGCCAGCCGTGGCCCCAGCGCCGGCACCGGTGCCGCAATTGCGCTTCCGTTGGTAAGTTTTCTTTCTTTATATAGATGCATATGGAGTGGTACATGGCCGATACGCGGCGTTGGTTCTGGTTGGGTGGAGTGGTTCTGCTCTGCGCGTTTATCTGGCTGTTGCATCCGATCCTGACACCGTTCCTGGTGGCGTTGCTGCTGGCCTATCTGTTCGATCCGCTGGTGGATCGGCTGGAGAAAGCCGGACTTTCAAGGACGTGGGGCGTGGTGGCGGTGTTCGCGCTGTTCACGTTGATTTTCACCACGCTGCTGCTGGTGTTGGTGCCGCTGCTGGCCAGGCAGTTGTTTCGTTTGTATGAGCTGGCGCCGCAAATGCTCGATTGGCTGCAGCACACCGCATTGCCGTGGGCGCAGTCGAAGTTCGGGTTGTCGGAGGGGTTCTGGAAATTCGACAAGCTCAAGGCCGCGATCAGTGAACACATGGGGCAGACCAGCGATATTGTCGGTGTGGTGTTGAGCCAGGCCACAGCGTCCGGTCTTGCATTGATTGGCTGGTTGGCCAATCTGGTGTTGATCCCGGTGGTAAGTTTTTACCTGCTGCGGGACTGGGACCTGATGATGGCAAAAATCCGCAGCCTGCTGCCGCGTGATCGTGAAGAGCGCGTCGTCGAGCTCGCCGGTGAATGTCACGAAGTGCTCGGTGCGTTCGTGCGTGGGCAATTGCTGGTGATGGTGGCTTTGGGCGTGATCTACGCGTCGGGCCTGATGCTGGTGGGGCTGGAGTTGGGGCTGCTGATCGGCCTGATTGCCGGTCTGGCCGCGATCGTGCCGTACATGGGGTTTGTCATCGGGATTGGCGCGGCGTTGATTGCCGGTCTGTTTCAGTTCGGCGGCGAACTGTATCCCATGCTGGGGATCGTCGCGGTGTTTATGGTCGGGCAGGCGCTGGAGGGTATGGTGCTGACGCCTTTGTTGGTCGGGGACCGGATCGGCCTGCATCCAGTGGCGGTGATCTTCGCGATTCTGGCAGGGGGAGAATTGTTCGGTTTTACTGGCGTGTTGCTGGCATTGCCGGTGGCGGCGGTGATCATGGTGCTGGTGCGCCATGTACAGGATTTGTATAGGGATTCAGATATGTACGGCGGTGTCGACAAACCTTGATTGCAACGGTTGTCGACGGTTCACAGAGGTCGGCCTGTTTTCGTGCCAGGTCGGCCTGCATCCCGGGTGTGCCAGAGGCCGGTGCTGTCAAAGAAACTGTCATAAAACCGGTGCGTTAACGCAAACCTTTGATTTTGCTTGTGGTCTGTCGCATTGTGCGACCAGCGTCACGGGTATAAACTTCGCAAACTTTACACAGAGGCCACTAACGGTTCCTTTGGAACTGTTCAGTCAGCATGAAACCGATTCAGCTGCCCCTAGGTGTGCGTCTGCGTGATGACGCTACCTTTATCAATTACTACCCTGGCGCCAATGCCGCAGCACTCGGCTATGTCGAGCGGCTATGCGAAGCCGACGCCGGCTGGACCGAAAGCCTGATTTATCTCTGGGGCAAGGACGGGGTAGGGCGTACGCATTTGTTGCAGGCGGCCTGCCTGCGCTTCGAGCAGTTGGGGGAGCCGGCGGTGTACCTGCCGTTGGCCGAGCTGCTGGATCGTGGCATCTCGATTCTCGATAACCTCGAACAATACGAACTGGTCTGCCTGGATGATTTGCAGGCGGTTGCCGGCCGGGCGGATTGGGAAGAGGCGCTGTTCCATCTGTTCAATCGGTTGCGTGACAGTGGTCGGCGCTTGCTGATCGCCGCGTCGACATCCCCGCGTGAACTGCCGGTGAAGCTGGCAGACTTGAAGTCCCGCTTGACCCTGGCGCTGATCTTTCAGATGCGTCCACTCTCTGACGAAGACAAATTGCGCGCCTTGCAATTGCGTGCGTCGCGTCGCGGCCTACACCTGACCGATGAAGTCGGCCATTTTATTTTGACTCGCGGTACCCGCAGCATGAGTGCGCTTTTCGAGCTGCTTGAACGTCTCGATCAGGCCTCTCTTCAAGCTCAGCGCAAGCTGACAATCCCCTTCCTGAAGGAAACGCTGGGCTGGTAAAACCAAAGCCTGGCAGGGGTTTCGGCATATTTCAGGCGCCAGGAAATCGGCTTTCCTACAGGGCTGCAGGCTGCGCAAGCGTTTAAAATGGGCTTAAGCGCTTAGATGTTAACGAGAAACCGATAAGTCACATAAAGTTCGATTGAATTTGCAAATGAGGATGATAGCGGGCATAGTCTCGACTTCTTTACAACTATCAGCCACGGTCGTGCCCATGCTAAAGCGCTTCGCACCCCTCGTGCCTCTCGCACTCGTCACCCTGTTGTTCGGTTGCGCTGCTCACTCTCCAGTGTCCCAGCAAGAGCAACAACAGCAGGCTAAAAATTCAGTTACCGCACAATCTTCTTCCGTTCTTTTCCAGGAAGAACTGGCCACCGATAAAGAACTGGCCGACTTTGCCGACGGCAAGGCCTACCAGCTACCGGTTCTGGCCGACAGCATTCTTGAGCGCGGCATGTCCCTGATCGGTACCCGTTACCGTTTCGGCGGCACTTCTGAAGCCGGTTTTGATTGCAGCGGCTTCATCGGTTACCTCTTCCGTGAGGAAGCGGGCATGAACCTGCCTCGTTCTACTCGCGAAATGATTAACGTGGACGCCCCACTGGTGGCTCGCAGCGCGCTGAAGCCAGGCGATCTGCTGTTCTTCGCGACCAATGGTCGTCGTGGTCGCGTCAGTCACGCCGGGATCTACCTGGGTGACAACCAGTTCATCCACTCCAGCAGCCGCAAAAGCGGTGGCGTCCGGGTCGACAGCCTGGGTGACAGCTACTGGAGCAAGACCTTCATCGAAGCCAAACGCGCCCTCGCGATGGCACCGACAGTGGTCACCGCTCGCAAGTAAACGTACAAGTTGTAAGGCGAAGTTAAAGTCTTACTTGAAGTTTGCTGCGTAGGCGCTAGAATTCTGATCTTAATGATGGCAAACCGCCTGCGTCACGCGCAGGCGGTTTTCTTTCTGCACTCCCAGCAGGAAAAAGCCGCAGCCAGATCAGGATGCTCTGCTTATGACGATGTCGGCCCGCCTTGCACTCATGTTCTTCGCAGCGCTGCTCAGCGCCTGCGCCAGCCGCACACCGCCTACTGCGCCGGTGAATCGCGCGCCGATCGTCTTTGGTTCCTCCCAGGCATCTTCCCCTGAAGCAGAAGAGGTGCTCTTTCGCGCGTTGGGCCTGGTGGGCACGCCTTACCGTTGGGGCGGCAATACGCCGGACTCCGGTTTTGATTGCAGTGGGTTAATCGGCTTTGTCTATCGTGATGCCGCCGGCATTTCCCTGCCGCGTACCACGCACGAGATGATCAGCATGCAAGCCGCCAATGTGGGCAAGGAAGGTCTGCAAACCGGTGATCTCATCTTCTTCGCTACCAATGGCGGTTCTCAGGTGAGCCATGCCGGGATTTACGTGGGCGAGGGCCGCTTCGTTCATGCACCCGCCACGGGCGGCACGGTGAAGCTCGACAGCTTGTCCAAAGCCTATTGGCAGCGGGCTTACCTGAGCGCCAAGCGCGTTCTGCAACCCGAGCACTTGGCACGCAATCCCTAGTCACGCTGCTGCCCCCCTATAAATTGAGGGTTGCGGTTATTTAGCGGCTGACACGCGCCACACCTTGTTCCCGACATCATCCGCCACCAGCAAGCCACCCTGCTGGTCGATCACGACGCCTACCGGCCGACCCATGGCCTCTTCGTCTTTATTGAGAAAATCGGTCAGTACATCGACCGGTTTCCCGGTCGGTTTGCCGCCTGCGAATGGCACGAAGATCACTTTGTAGCCGCTGTGCGGTTTGCGGTTCCACGAACCGTGCTGACCGATAAAGGCCCCTTCCTTGAATTGCGCGGGCAGGCTGGTGCCTTCAGCGAACGTCAGCCCCAGCGATGCCGTGTGCGGACCCACTGCGTAGTCCGGCGCAATGGCCTTGGCCACCAGGTTCGGGTTTTGTGGCTCGACACGAATGTCGACATGTTGGCCGTAGTAGCTGAACGGCCAGCCATAGAACCCGCCATCCTTGACCGAGGTGATGTAGTCCGGCACCAGGTCGCTGCCGATTTCGTCCCGCTCATTGACCGCCGTCCACAATGCACCGCTGCGGGGCTCCCAGGCCAAACCGTTCGGGTTGCGAATGCCGGAAGCGAAAATCCGGTGGTTGCCGGTGGCGCGGTCCACTTCCCAGATTGCTGCGCGACCTACCTCTTGATCCAGGCCGTTTTCACCGACGTTGCTGTTGGAGCCCACCGTGACGTACAGCTTGCGGCCGTCCTTGCTGGCGATGACGTTTTTGGTCCAGTGATGATTCAGCGTGCCTCCCGGCAGATCGACCACCTTGGTAGGCGGCGACTTGATCGCGGTGTCACCGCTTTCGTAGTGAAAGCGCAGCAATCGGTCGGTGTCGGCCACGTACAGGTCATTGCCGACCAGCGTCATGCCGAAGGGTGAGTTGAGGTTTTCCAGGAACACCGTGCGGGTTTCGGCGATGCCGTCGTGGTCCTTGTCACGCAGCAGGGTGATGCGGTTCGGGCTCGGTACTTTGGCGCCGGCACGGCCCATGGCTTTGCCCATGACCCAGCCACGAATGCCTTTGCCGTCATCGGGTTTGGGTGGCGCGCTGGTTTCGGCTACCAGCACGTCGCCGTTGGGTAGCACGTAGAGCCAGCGCGGGTGATCGAGGTCTTCGGCGAAGGCGGCCACTTGAGTGCCGGCAGCGGCAGTAGGTTTCGCGCCCTTCGGCCAGCCGATCGCCGGGGCGATATTCACCGTCGGGATCAGGGTTTTGTTGGGTTCAGGCAGCTTGGGTGACGGGCCGGTGCCGTCGGAGACTTGCAGTATGGAGGTCTCACCACAGGCGGCAAGCCCTCCGGCGAGCACTATGACGATAGCGAGCGGGGACTTGCGCATGCTGGTCTTCCCTATGATTGCTCTGACTTAATCATAGAGAAGCTTCAGCGTGCGATGGTTCCGTCGATTAGCCGCGGGCTTCCTTGAACAACACGGCAACGCCTGGGTGATAGTTGCCGGCTTCGTTGCGCAACTTGCGATAGGCGTAGGGGAAATACCAGGCGACGGCACAGCAGTGTTCTTTTTGCAGATCGTCGACCATGTCCTGAAGTTCTTCAGGGGTGGCGCTTTGCTGGGCTTTTTGCGGGGCAACGAACAGGCAACCAAGTTTCAGGTCGCTGGCGTAGCTGATTCGTTTGGCATCGCTGGTGATGTCCTGCAGTGCCTGCGTCAGGTTCAGGCTGTTGACCTTGGGCCAGCGTTGAGTGGCCTGAAGGTAGGCGCGCTCTTCGGCGGTTGCGATAAACAGATCGGCGCGGGCGTTGCGCTCGCCTTCTTCGTTCTGTTTGCGCGTCGACGTGTTTGGCAGCGTGACCATTTCCGCCATCCAGGCTGCTGCGGAGAGCAGGCCGAGGTTGGCTTTTTCATCGTGCCAATATGGCGAGTCGTTATCACCGCGCACCGTGTTGTAGCGGTCGATACAGTCAAACCAGCGCTCCAGCACCGGCCGCAGGAATTCCAGCTTCGGATTGCTGATGATCATGCCTTGCATGTTGCTCACCCTTGTAATTGTGTTGTTGGGTTTTGTGGCGCTTTGATATCACTGCTGACAGTGTGGTGCAAGATTGGCGTCAGTAAATTGATCGGCGGCAGTATATCGCTCGCCGCAGCTTTGTCTTCATTTGACGCTCCACCCCCAACCCTCTAACCTTCGCGGCTTGTTTCAGGTGCTCTGTGGCAGTGGCCGACAGAGTGAAACAGGGAAGCCGGTGAGTGACTATCGTAAAACGACGAAACGTCACGATCCCGGCGCTGCCCCCGCAACGGTAAATGAGTGAAAACTGCGCCTTGAGCCACTGTGTCTATTGTCGACATGGGAAGGCGCGCAGTCCGGCATCACGCCGCTCATGAGCCCGGAGACCGGCCTGATTCATCCAGCGGCATCACGGTGGGCGATGCCAGGCTTCTTGCCGTCTATTCTTGTGCCCGCCCGCCGTTATCCAGCCTCAACGGAGAGCTCCCCCATGACCGATACCCCCCCTGATCGTGACGAACGCCATTTGGCGCGCATGCAGCGCAAAAAAGCCGTGATCGACGAACGCATTGCCAATTCCCCCAACGAGTGCGGCTTGTTGCTGGTGCTGACCGGCAATGGCAAAGGCAAGAGCAGTTCGGCATTCGGCATGCTCGCCCGGTCGATGGGGCACGGTATGCAGTGCGGCGTGGTGCAATTCATCAAGGGGCGCAACAGCACCGGCGAAGAACTGTTCTTCCGCCGCTTCCCGGAGCAAGTGCGTTTCCATGTCATGGGCGAAGGCTTTACCTGGGAAACCCAGGACCGCCAGCGTGACATTGCTGCCGCCGAAGCGGCCTGGGCGGTGTCCCGCGAATTGCTCAGCGATCCGTCCATTGGCCTGGTGGTGCTGGATGAGCTGAACATCGCGCTCAAGCACGGTTATCTCGATCTCGATCAAGTGCTCAGCGACTTGCAAGCTCGTCCTCCGATGCAACACGTAGTGGTCACCGGTCGCGGCGCCAAGCCGGAAATGATCGAACTGGCCGACACCGTCACCGAAATGGGCGTGATCAAGCACGCGTTCCAGGCCGGGATCAAAGCGCAAAAAGGCGTCGAGCTGTGAATCAGCCACGTTGTTGCCCGGCGGTACTGATTGCCGCCCCGGCTTCCGGTCAGGGCAAGACCACCGTCACTGCCGCGCTGGCCCGTTTGCATCGCAATCAGGGGCGCAAGGTGCGCGTGTTCAAATGTGGCCCGGACTTTCTTGACCCGATGATCCTCGAACGCGCCAGCGGTGCGCCGGTGTATCAATTGGACATGTGGATGGTCGGCGAGCAGGAAAGTCGGCGACTGCTGTGGGAAGCCGCTGCTGAAGCCGACTTGATCCTGATCGAAGGCGTCATGGGGCTGTTCGACGGCACGCCGTCCAGCGCCGACCTGGCGCGGCACTTCGGAGTGCCGGTGCTCGCGGTGATCGACGGCACTGCCATGGCGCAGACCTTCGGTGCACTGGCGTTAGGGCTGGCGCGCTATCAAGCGGATTTGCCGTTTGCCGGTGTATTGGCCAACCGCGTGGGCACGCTGCGGCATGCGCAATTGCTTGAAGGCAGCCTGACCGAAGGCTTGCGTTGGTATGGCGCGTTGTCGCGAGAAACCGGAATCGAGTTGCCGAGCCGTCATCTGGGGCTGGTTCAGGCCAGCGAGTTGAATGATTTGGACCTGCGGCTCGACGCGGCAGCCGATGCGCTGGCCAGCAGCTGTGAAGTGGCATTGCCGCCGGCGGTGGAGTTTGCCGCCCCGGATGTGATTGTTGCCGAGCCGTTGCTCGCGGGCGTGCGCATTGCGGTAGCCCGTGACGAAGCGTTCGCCTTCACTTACGGCGCGAGCCTGGATTTGCTGCGAGCCATGGGCGCCGAACTCTCGTTCTTCTCGCCGATCCGTGACCGCCAATTACCGGACGCCGACAGCCTCTACCTGCCGGGCGGTTATCCCGAATTGCACCATGTCGCATTGTCACAGAACACCCCGATGCTCAACGCAATCCGTGCGCACCATGCGGCCGGTAAACCGTTGTTGGCCGAGTGCGGCGGCATGCTGTACTTGCTCGACTCGTTGACCGATGTCGAGGGCACTCGTGCAGAGCTGGTCGGTTTGTTGAAAGGGGACGCGGTGATGCAAAAGCGTCTGGCCGCGTTGGCTTTGCAAGCGGTCGAACTGCCTGAAGGTTCGCTGCGCGGCCACACGTATCACCACTCCCTGACCAGCACCGAGCTTGAGCCTATCGCGCGCGGCCTCAGTCCGAACGGCGGTCGCGGCGCCGAGGCGGTTTATCGTGAGGGGCGGATGACCGCGTCTTACGTGCACTTCTATTTTCCATCCAATCCATCGGCCATTGCCGCGCTGTTTGCGCCGGACCTTGAGGCCGACTTGCTCGCGAAGCGGCCATGAGCGACAACGCTTTTTCCGATGCCGAACGCGCAGCGGTCTATCGCGCCATCGGCGAGCGCCGCGACATGCGTCACTTCAGCGGCGGCACGGTCGAGCCCGAGCTGCTGCGACGCCTGCTCGAAGCGGCGCATCAGGCCCCTAGTGTCGGCCTGATGCAGCCCTGGCGTTTCATCCGCATCAGCGACCGAGACTTGCGCGACAAGATCCAGTTGCTGGTGGAAGAAGAACGCGTGCGCACTGCCGAAGCCCTCGGCGAGCGCACCGACGAATTCATGAAGCTCAAGGTCGAAGGCATCAATGACTGTGCCGAAGTGCTGGTCGCCGCGCTGATGGACGATCGCGAGCGCCACATCTTCGGGCGTCGCACCTTGCCGGAAATGGACATGGCCTCGCTGTCCTGCGCCATCCAGAACTTATGGCTGGCTGCGCGCGCGGAAGGTCTGGGCATGGGCTGGGTGTCGCTGTTCGAGCCGCAAGCGCTGGCGGACCTGCTGGGTCTGCCGGCCGGGGCCAAGCCGCTGGCGGTTCTTTGCCTGGGGCCGGTCAAGGAATTCTATCCGGCGCCGATGCTGGTACTCGAAGGTTGGGCGCAAGCGCGTCCGCTGAGTGAGTTGCTGTATGAAAATTATTGGGGAGTGAGTCAATGAGTGTGGCGTTATTGAGTGTCGCCGCGGTTGCGCTGGACGCGCTGCTGGGTGAACCCAAACGCTGGCATCCGCTGGTGGCGTTCGGTCGTTTTGCCGATCGCATCGAGCAACGTTTCAATTCCGCCGGGCGCGGCTGGCGCAGTCATGGCGTCACGGCGTGGGTGATGGCCGTGTTGCCGCTGACCTTGCTGGCGACGGCATTGTCCTGGGCGCCTTATATTGGCTGGGTCGTCGAGATTCTTGCGTTGTATTGTGCCCTTGGTCTGCGCAGCCTCGGTGAACACGTCGAGCCGGTGGCCAAGGCATTGCGCAGTGATGATCTGGAAGAGGCGCGCAAGCGTGTCGGGTATCTGGTCAGCCGCCAGACCAGTGAACTGGATAAGACTGAAGTCGCCCGCGCGGCCACCGAATCGGTGCTGGAGAACGGCAGCGATGCGGTGTTCGCTGCGTTGTTCTGGTTTGCCGTGGCCGGTGCGCCCGGCGTGGTGCTCTACCGTTTGAGCAATACGCTGGACGCGATGTGGGGTTATCGCAATGAACGCTTTGAACGATTCGGCTGGGCTGCGGCGAAGATCGACGACATCCTCAACTACATTCCGGCACGTCTGGTGGCGTTGACCTACGCGCTGCTGGGTAAAACCCGTCTGGCGTTGAAATGCTGGCGCACGCAAGGCCCTACCTGGGACAGCCCGAATGCCGGCCCGGTCATGGCGGCGGGTGCTGGTGCATTGGGTGTCGAGTTGGGCGGAGCGGCGATTTATCACGGTGAACTGCATCAGCGTCCGCAACTGGGCGAAGGTGTGCCGGCGGATGCCGACTCCATTGACCGTGGCTGGCAATTGGTCCAGCGCGGGGTATGGTTGTGGTTACTGATTCTCTGCGTGGGGGCTGAATTCTATGCTTGAGCACGGCGGCCGGTTGCGCAAGGCGGCGCTCGAATACGGCATCGCGGAAACCGATTGGCTCGACCTGTCCACCGGTCTGGCGCCGTGGCCTTTTCCGATCCCGGATATCGAGCCGCGCGCCTGGGCCCGTTTACCGGAAAACGATGACGGCCTGGAGCAGGCGGCCTGCGACTATTACAGTGCGGCGCACGCGCTGCCGGTGGCTGGTTCGCAAATGGCTATCCAACTGCTGCCGCGTTTGCGCCGTGCCGGTAAGGTCGGGGTGCTGTCGCCATGTTACGCCGAGCACGCCGAAGCCTGGCGGCGCTGCGGCTATATCGTGCGCGAAGTGCTGGAGCAGGAAGTCGACTTCTTTCTCGACAGCCTTGACGTGCTGGTAGTGGTCAACCCCAACAACCCGACTGGCCTGAGCCTGACGCCAGGCCGTCTGCTCGACTGGCACACTCGACTGGCGTCGCGCGGTGGTTGGCTGGTGGTGGACGAAGCGTTCATGGACAACACGCCGCAGCTGAGCCTGGCACCGTTTACTCATCAGGTTGGCTTGATCGTGTTGCGTTCGTTTGGCAAGTTTTTTGGCCTGGCCGGTGTGCGGCTGGGGTTTGTGCTGGCAGAACGCAAGTTGCTCAAATTGCTCGCCGAGCAAGTCGGGCCCTGGGCCGTCAGCGGACCGACCCGGGTGATTGGCCGGGCATGTTTGCTGGACACCGAAGGGCATGCCCGCCAACGCCATCGCAGCGAGGAGGCCAGCGAGCGTCTGGCGCGGCTGCTTGAACAGCAGGGCTTTAAACCTCAGGGGGGATGCGCTTTGTTTCAGTGGTTGATCACCGAACAGGCTGAGCAACTGCATGAGTTCATGGCGCGGCAGGGCATTTTGCTGCGGTTGTTTGCTCACAACAGCAGCCTGCGTTTTGGCTTGCCCGCCGACGAAGCGGACTGGGCGCGCCTCAAGCAAGCCTTCGAAGCCTACGCCAAGGAAACAAAATGACGACGTTGATGGTGCAGGGCACCACGTCCGACGCCGGTAAAGTACGCTGGTGACGGCGCTGTGTCGCTGGGTGACCCGCCACGGCGTGCGCGTCGTGCCGTTCAAGCCGCAGAACATGGCGCTCAATAGCGCGGTGACCGCTGACGGTGGCGAAATCGGTCGCGCGCAAGCCGTGCAAGCCCAGGCCGCCAACCTCGAACCCCACACCGACATGAACCCGGTGCTGCTCAAACCCAACAGCGACACCGGCGCCCAAGTGATTATCCATGGTCGCGCCGTCACGACGATGAACGCGGTCGCCTATCACGACTACAAAACCATCGCCATGCAAGCGGTGCTGGCCTCCCACGAACGCTTGAGTGCGGCGTATCCGGTGGTGATGGTCGAAGGCGCGGGCTCGCCGGCCGAGATCAATCTGCGTGCCGGTGATATCGCCAACATGGGCTTCGCCGAAGCGGTGGATTGCCCGGTGGTGCTGATTGCCGACATCAATCGCGGCGGGGTTTTCGCGCATCTGGTGGGCACGCTGGAACTGCTGTCACCGACTGAACAGGCGCGGATCAAAGGCTTCATCATCAATCGCTTTCGTGGCGACATCGCCTTGCTGCAGCCGGGGTTAGACTGGCTGGAAGCGCGCACCGGCAAACCGGTGATCGGCGTGCTGCCCTACGTGATGGACTTGCACCTAGAGGCCGAGGACGGCATCGATCAGCGCCAGACCGACAAGGCTGACCACGTGCTCAAAGTGGTGGTGCCAGTGTTGCCGCGCATCAGCAACCACACCGATTTCGATCCGCTGCGCCTGCATCCGCAAGTGGACCTGCAATTCATCGGCCCCGGCCAGGCGATTCCACCGGCCGACCTGATCATCCTGCCGGGCTCGAAAAGCGTACGCAGCGACCTCGCGTACCTGCGGGCCAATGGCTGGGAAACGGCGATCCGTCGTCATCTGCGTTACGGCGGTAAAGTGCTGGGGATTTGCGGAGGACTGCAAATGCTCGGTGAACAGGTGCATGACCCGCTGGGCCTTGAAGGCGCACCGGGCTCCAGCGCTGGCCTGGGGTTGCTGGCGTTCCAGACCCAACTCGAAGAAGAGAAACAATTGCGCAATGTGCGCGGTCGCCTGGCCCTGGAAGATGCAGTGGTCAGCGGCTATGAAATCCATGCGGGCGTAACCACCGGGCCGGCGTTGGAAAACGCGGCCGTGCAGTTGGACGATGGTCGCTGCGATGGCGCGCAAAGTGCCGATGGACAGATTTTCGGCACCTACCTGCATGGCCTGTTTGAATCGCCGGCAGCGTGCGGTGCGTTGTTGCGTTGGGCCGGTTTGCAGCAGGTGCAGGACGTCGATTACCACGCCTTGCGCGAGCGCGATATCGAACGGCTGGCGGATCTGGTGGAGAAGCATCTGGATACCGGGCTGTTGCGAGAGCTCTGCGGGTTTTGAGCTGAGTTAGAGGCCGCCATCGCGGGCAAGCCCGCTCCCACAGGTTGTGTGGGAGGGCAAGAAATCTGCGAACAGGCTCGATCCTTGTGGGAGCGGGCTTGCCCGCGATGAGGCCCCCAACGACACCGATGATTTAAAGGAATGAACATGCTGCAACTAATCCTCGGCGGCGCCCGTTCCGGCAAGAGCCGTCTGGCTGAAAAACTGGCGACAGACAGCCAACTGGCCGTGACCTACATCGCCACGAGCCAACCGCTGGACGGCGAAATGAACGACCGGGTCGCCCATCACCGCGCCCGTCGTCCCGCCGAATGGGCCTTGATCGAAGAGCCGATCGAGCTCGCCCGCGTACTGCGCGAAACCGCTGGCGCCAACCGTTGCCTGCTGGTCGATTGCCTGACGCTGTGGCTAACCAATCTGTTGATGCTCGACGACGTCGAATGCCTCAACGCTGAACGCGAAGCCTTGTTGGACTGCCTGGCCTCATTGCCGGGTGAAATCATTTTTGTCAGCAACGAAACCGGAATGGGTGTCGTGCCGCTGGGCGAATTGACTCGCCGCTACGTCGATGAAGCCGGTTGGCTGCATCAAGCTCTGGCCGAGCGCTGCCAACGTGTCGTCCTGACCGTCGCCGGCCTGCCCCTGACCCTGAAAGGAACTGCGTTATGACTCAATCCTGGTGGCTGAACCCGTGCAAGTCGATCGATGCTCACGCCATCGAACAGGCCATGGCGCGCCAACAACAGCTGACCAAACCGGCCGGCTCGCTCGGTCGACTGGAATCGGTGGCGGTGCAATTGGCCGGATTGCAGGGGCAAGTCAAACCCAGTCTGGATCAACTGTGGATCGCGATTTTTGCCGGTGACCATGGTGTCGTGGCGGAAGGCGTGTCGGCGTTTCCTCAGGAAGTCACCGGGCAAATGCTGCACAACTTCGTCACCGGTGGCGCAGCGATCAGCGTATTGGCGCGGCAATTGGGCGCGTCCCTTGAAGTGGTGGATCTGGGTACGGTGACGCCGACGCTGAATCTGTCGGGTGTGCGTCATCTGAACATTGGCCCCGGTACGGCGAATTTCGTCAAAGGCCCGGCCATGACCGCCGCCCAGGGTGAACTCGCCTTGCACGCCGGTCGTGACAGCGTGCGGCGCGCCCTCGCGGCAGGAGCGCAGTTGTTCATCGGCGGCGAAATGGGCATTGGCAACACCACCGCAGCCAGTGCGTTGGCCTGTGCCTTGCTCGATTGCCCGGTAGCGCATCTGGCCGGGCCGGGCACCGGTCTGGACGCGGCGGGTGTCAATCACAAAGCCCAGGTTATCGAGCGTGCGTTGGCGCTGCACAGTGCTCAACGCGGGGACGTTTTGCAGACGCTGTTCAATCTGGGCGGCTTTGAAATAGCCGCGCTGGTGGGGGCGTACCTGGCGTGTGCGCAAGAAGGTGTGGCCGTGCTGGTAGACGGATTCATTTGCAGCGTCGCGGCATTGGTGGCGGTGCGTTTGAACCCCGAGTGTCGGCCGTGGTTGCTGTTCGGTCACCGAGGTGCCGAGCCGGGCCATCGCCATGTACTGGAAAGCCTGAACGCCGAACCTCTGTTGGACCTGGGCCTGCGACTGGGCGAGGGTAGCGGTGCCGCGTTGGCCGTGCCGTTGTTGCGTCTGGCTTGCGATCTGCACGGGCAGATGGCGACCTTCGCCGAAGCGGCGGTTGCGGATCGTCCGGTATGACATTGCACCTGGACGTGTTGCGCCATGGCGAGACCGAACTCGGTGGCGGGTTGCGCGGCAGTCTCGACGACGCGCTGACCGCCAAGGGCTGGGAGCAGATGCGCGCGGCGGTGATCGAGCAGGGGCCGTGGGATCGATTGGTCAGTTCGCCGTTGCAGCGTTGTGCGCGCTTCGCTGAAGAGCTCGGTGTGCAACTGGGTTTGCCGGTGCAGTTGGATAAAGACCTGCAAGAGCTGCACTTCGGTGCCTGGGAAGGGCAGAGCGCAGCGGCGTTGATGGACACCGATGCCGAGGCGTTGGGGCAGTTCTGGGCTGATCCCTATTCGTTTACACCGCCGGATGGCGAGCGAGTGGCGGATTTTTCCGTTCGGGTATTGGCGGCCATCGAACGCCTGTCCGTGGCCTACGCTGGCGAGCGGATTCTGTTGATCAGCCATGGTGGCGTCATGCGTTTGTTGCTGGCGCAAGCGCGCGGGTTGCCTCGGGAGCAGTTGCTCAATGTCGAAGTCGCTCATGGTGCGTTGTTTTCGTTGAGCGTCGAGGCCGGCGTCATTCTCAAGGAAGCGAACTGAACATGCTGCCGTTCTGGATCGCCCTGCAATTTTTGAGCAGTCTGCCGATTCGTCTGCCCGGCATGCCGACGCCTCAGGAGCTGGGCCGGTCGCTGCTGTTTTATCCGCTGGTGGGGCTGCTGTTTGGCGCGATTCTGTGGGCGCTGAATGGGCTGTTGCTGGGCACACCGTTGTTGCTGCATGCGGCGTTGTTGCTGACGGTTTGGGTCTTGCTCAGCGGCGGGTTGCACCTGGACGGTCTGGCCGATAGTGCCGACGCGTGGCTCGGAGGTTTCGGCGACCGTGAGCGCACACTGACGATTATGAAGGACCCGCGCAGCGGCCCGATTGCCGTGGTGACGCTGGTGTTGGTGCTGCTGCTGAAGTTCGCCGCATTGCTGGCGTTGATCGAGCAGCCGCACAGTATTTTCCTGGTCATCGTTCCGCTGATCGGCCGCAGCGCGATGCTGGGTTTGTTCCTGACCACGCCGTACGTGCGCGCTGGCGGGTTGGGGCAAGCGCTGGCCGATCATCTGCCGCTATTGGCCGGTAAGCAGGTGTTGGCGGTCAGCGCATTGGCCTGTGTATTGATCGCGGGTCTGAGCGGTGTCGTCGCGGTAGTTTTAGCGGCGGTGGTGTTCGCCTGCTTACGGCGGCAAATGGTGCGGCGATTGGGTGGTACGACTGGCGACACCGCCGGCGCACTCTTGGAATTGCTGGAGGTGGCGGTGCTGGTGGGCTTGGCGATCTTCTAATCTTCCCACATCATGTAACTTGATTTAACACAACCACGGGTATATACACGCACCATGCTCGACTCCCAATGTTTATGCATCAACCTGCGTCGCGCCGCCCGTGGCGTCAGTAGGCATTACGACGGCGCTCTGGACGGCTTCGGAATCAACGTTGCCCAGTATTCTTTGCTGTGTAATTTGCAACGACTGGATCAACCGAGTATTTCCACCTTGGCCGAGGCCATGGGCCTGGACCGCAGCACCTTGGGGCGCAATTTGCGCGTGCTTGAAGGCGAAGGGCTGGTAGCGCTGGCCGAGGGCGAGGACATGCGCAATCGCATTGTTCGCCTCACCGAGGCCGGTGCCGAGCGACTGAAGGCCGCCTTGCCGGCCTGGGAGGCGGCGCAACAGCGGTTGGTTGACCGCCTGGGCGCCGAGAAACGTGAAACCTTGCTGCGACTGCTGGACGAACTGGCGTAAGGCCGGTTTTTCCGATCTTAAGCGGGTATATACCCGCTACCGGAGAATAAGAAATGACATCGATGTGGCGTACTTGCGGTTGGGTGTTATTGGGGAGTGCGCTGATCCTTGCGTTGTCTTTGGGCGTGCGGCACGGCTTCGGGCTGTTTCTGGCGCCGATGAGCGCGGAGTTCGGCTGGGGGCGTGAGACGTTTGCATTTGCCATCGCCTTGCAAAACCTGATCTGGGGCCTGGCGCAGCCCTTCACCGGCGCGCTGGCCGACCGTTTCGGTGCGGCC
This sequence comes from Pseudomonas sp. S2_F03, assembly GCF_054668335.1. Classification (NCBI taxonomy): domain Bacteria; kingdom Pseudomonadati; phylum Pseudomonadota; class Gammaproteobacteria; order Pseudomonadales; family Pseudomonadaceae; genus Pseudomonas; species Pseudomonas sp. S2_F03. The sequence goes on from NZ_CP162759.1 coordinate 4,836,948, forward strand.
AAAGTGGTGCTGGTCGGTGGTGTGTTGTATGCGCTGGGCCTGGTGTTCATGGGCTTGTCCGATTCCGCCGTGACCCTGTCCCTGAGCGCCGGCCTGCTGATCGGCATCGGTCTGTCGGGCACCTCGTTCTCGGTGATCCTCGGCGTGGTGGGGCGTGCGGTGCCGCCCGAGAAGCGCAGCATGGGCATGGGCATCGCCAGTGCCGCCGGTTCGTTCGGTCAGTTCGCGATGTTGCCGGGCACGCTGGGGTTGATTGGTTGGCTCGGCTGGTCCGCCGCGTTGCTGGTGCTGGGCCTGTTGGTGGCGTTAATCGTGCCGTTGGTGAGCATGCTCAAGGACAAGCCGCTGCCGACACTGGGGCACGAGCAAACCCTCCGCGAAGCGCTGCGTGAAGCCTGTTCCCATTCGGGTTTCTGGCTGCTCGCGTTCGGCTTTTTCGTCTGTGGTTTCCAGGTGGTGTTCATCGGCGTGCATTTGCCGGCGTATCTGGTGGATCAGCACCTGCCGGCGACGGTCGGCACGACGGTGCTGGCGCTGATCGGGTTGTTCAACATCTTCGGCACATACACCGCAGGCTGGCTTGGCGGGCGCATGTCAAAACCGCGCTTGCTCACCGGTTTGTACTTGCTGCGGGCGGTGGTGATTGCGCTGTTCCTGTGGGCGCCGGTCACCACGACCACGGCATACCTGTTCGGCATGGCCATGGGTTTCCTGTGGTTATCGACCGTGCCGTTGACCAACGGCACCGTGGCGACCTTGTTCGGTGTGCGAAACCTGTCCATGCTCGGCGGGATTGTTTTCCTGTTTCACCAGCTCGGCTCGTTTCTGGGCGGCTGGTTGGGCGGGGTGGTGTATGACCGAACCGGGAGTTACGACTTGATTTGGCAAGTGGCAATTCTCTTTGAGTCTGGCGGCCGCTGCCCTCAACTGGCCGGTGCGTGAGCGACCGGTAGCGCGGCTGCAATCACTAATGAGTGCGATATGAACAGTCTGTGGCCGCGGATCGCTCTAGCGGTTGTCTGCGCCTTGTTGCTGGCGTTGTCATGGTGGGGCTGGCATCAGGGCGGGCTCGCGTTGATGCAGCTGGGCATGGGTGCTTGCTAGCGAGCGGCGAGGGCGAGTAACGTCGCTATTGACGACTTATCAAGGATGCACCGACATGCTGATGCGCTGGATTGCAGTCCCCGCGTTGCTGGTGACGTTTACCGGGCTGGCCTGCGCGGCCGAGTGCCCGGAGCTGTTGCAAGGATCACTGCAAAAGCTGCGCGCCAAGGAGTCCATCGACCTGTGCCAACGGTTTGAAGGTAAGCCGCTGGTGGTGGTCAATACCGCGAGCCACTGCGGTTTCGCCCCACAGTTCAAAAGCCTTGAGGCGCTCAATCAGCGCTTCAAGGGGCAGGGGCTGGAGGTGATTGGCGTTCCGTCCAACGATTTCAAGCAAGAGTCCAAGGACCCCGCCGAGACCGCCAAGGTCTGTTACGTGAATTACGGCGTGACCTTCACCATGACCGAACCGCAGTCAGTGCGAGGCGAAGACGCGACGCACCTGTTCAAGGTTCTGGCCAAACAGACCAGCGCGCCCAAATGGAATTTCTATAAATACGTGGTTGATCGCAAAGGCAACGTCATCGCCAATTTCTCCAGCCTGACCAAGCCTGACGATCCCGAGTTCATCGCTGCAGTGGAGCAAGCCCTGGCTTCCCAGCCCTGATCGACGCCCACTAAAAAGCCCCGCCTCTGTAACCAGAGAGCGGGGCTTTTTTGATTCAGCCGGCGAGTGGTTCAGGTTCGCCGTGAATCATCAGAAGCGGTAAGTTGCGCCGAGACCGAAACCGCTCGCCCAGTTTTCATACTTGGCGTTGTAGGTCTGGCCACGGTCGTTGGAGTTGTTGATCTTGACCGACTCTTCACGCAGGTACGAATACGCCAGGTCGATGGTCAGGTCGTTGGTCGGGCTCCAGCCAGCGCCCAGGCTGAATGCCTTGCGATCGCCCGTCGGGATGCGTGGGGAACGGTCGACGTTGTTGGTCGGTGCCTGGTCAACGGACAGACCACCACGCAGTACCCATTCCTTGTTCAGCTGGTAGGACGCGCCGATGGCGTGAGCCCAGGTGTCGTGCCAGTTCTGTTCTTCGGTGATGGTACCGAATTGGCCGTTCAGAACGGTTGGAACACCACTGTTTTCGACGGTGATGTCTTTCAGGCGGCTCCAGCGAGTCCAGGTACTGCCTGCATACAGAGTCCACTTGTCGTCGAGCTGGTGAGTAACCGAGAAGTCCACCGATTCAGGCGTGGTCACGTCCAGCGAAGCGTCGTATTTCTGATTCGGGTTCTGGCCGATCAGGCCCAGCACGCCGTAGTTGACCTTGGTGCTGCCTTCGAGCTTGTACTTCACTTTCGAGTGGTAGGTCAGGCCGACGCGAGTACTGTCGGTGGCTTGAACCAGCACGCCGATGTTGTAGCCCAGCGCGGTGTCGTCACCTTTGATCTTGACCTTGCCATCTGGCGCGGCCTGGGTGATCGACAGATTCGATTCCAGGGTGCCGTCGATGCGGTTGATGGTCGGGCCGAAACCGATGGAAACCTTGTCGTTGAAGGCGTAGCTGACAGTCGGTTGCAGAGTGGCGATTTTTACTTCGCTCTTGCTACCGAAGTAACGACCGGCAAAGTTGTTTTCGTAGTCGGTTACCAGACCGAACGGCGCGTACACGCCAATACCGAAGGCCCAGTGGTCGTCGATTGGCTTGACGTAGTAGCCCATAGGTACGGCGATGAACGGTACCATGTCGCCGTCGTTGCTGCCGCCGTTCGGGAAGGAGCTTGCGTGGCTGATGTCAGTGTGTGCGTCGATCATCGCAACACCGCCGGTGACTTGTTCACGCTTGATGCGGGACATGCCGGCAGGGTTGCCAAAAATTGTACTTGCGTCATCGGCAGCGGAAGATCGCCCGGCAAAACCTGTACCCATCCCGCTAATGCTTTGTTCGTTAATGGCGAAGCCACTTGCAAAGATCTGGGTGGATGCCAGGGTAACGGCGAGGCTAAGGGTAGTTTTGAGCATTACTTTTTTCATTATTAGAACTCCTGGTGATCACCGGGGCGAAAACTACCAACATTTTCGTCCCAGCGCTATAGGCTGTATGGCTTGAGTTAGAGCGGTTTTGTAGGACAATCCGACCAGATTCGCGACCGGTTGCACGATCTTTCAGAACTGGTGGGTCAGCAAGCGACCTGATTCAGTGGTGAAACACAAGTTTGCCAGGCGCAGGTGAAGTCGCGCAGGCGTCCTTGAGGCTGAAAGGTCTGACGCCAGATGCGGGCCATGCCCAACAAGTCATCGGCGGCGGGGAGGGGTGTGTTCTGTTCTTCTACCAGCAGCCAGGCGATGGCGGTGGCGTAACGCAGGTTAACGGTCAATTCCAGGTGCGGCCCACTGAGAAAGGCATGTTGGCTGGCCAGGCCGCGCACGAGGCTCGCGCGTTCGGGGTCCAGGGCCAGGTAATGATCCCAGAGTGCCTGGTGGCGGGGTTCGGCGATTCGGTAGAGGCCGTGGCCACGGCGGTCATGCAGGGCGGAACCAAGGGCAGACTGGCTGGCGGCGATGCCCAGCAGCAGGGATTCGGCAGTTGCGCTATGGCGTCCGAGGTAAATCAGTGTCGGACGAATCACATAACGGCACAGTTCGCTGGCAGCGATACCCATAAAGCCCTCGAAACATGAAGTGGGCGGCGATACCTGAAGGGGCCTTGGCAGCGGTGGATCGAATCAGGCTCGCCGGAAGCGGATCACGCCGCTTGAGTTGAAGTGTAGTGTCATATTCGCGTTGTAAAGGACTGTTTTTAAAATATTTCCAGCTTCGAGTTATAACCGTTATATCGGTTAGTGCTTAGCCGCAGGGGGTGAAAAGAGAAATAACGGGCAATAAAAAAGCCCCGCTTTTTGAGCAGGGCTTTTCGGTTTTTCAGTCTTTCTGGCGTCTCAGGCGATCAATGCCTGGCGGGTACGCTCGATCACGGCCTGCAGCGGTTCTGCGCTGGAGTATTGATCGGGGTACAGGCGTTCGCTGTGACGAGCGATGCCGTGTTCGTTGACCAGAGTGAAACTGAAGCAGCCTTTGCGAGCGGCCATGATCAGGCAGTTCATTGGTGCAAAAGCGTTGGTTAGGGTGCGGATGGCATCCTGAGTGTGGATTTGAGTAGACATAGTGTTGGTGTTCCTACAAGCGACACGGATAAGAGCCGTGCAAAATTAAAACGTTCCAGTGACGACGACCACCGTTGGTCGAACGAAGAACCCGACTGGAACAAAGCAGCCAGTTTGAAGCGCTGATAATTGGCGCGCTTGGGCTGGCAGGTAGGTACTTAGGAGGGCAGGCAACACATCAAGGGCAAAGGTTCTGGGCCCGGGGTGAAGATCCTGATCAATTTGCAGGCTGGTTCGGTCAGAGTAAGTGAGCTTCGCAACACCCTTCGCTTTTGTTCGAAGGCTGTGTTGGCGCAAGGTTTACCTGGAAACCATCGAGGTGGTCGATCCTGTTTTGTCGGTGGAGGCTTCTCTTGAGGGAAGGCTGACCGCGAGGATTTGTTCGACCAGAATTGACTTTCAGCTTGGTACTAACGCCGCGGATACTAACGGATTGAATTTCAGAAAGGAAGTGTGTTAGCAAAAAGAATTCGTGAGGTCGGACGATGTGCCCCGCAATCGTCCACATTCCGACCGGTGGTGGCGGTCGTTCATCGGGCCGCGATCTGCCTGGATCAAGGGTTTTCCCGGTTTATCCCCAGAAGCCAGGCAAATATGCGCCGAAAAAGGGCAGCGATATAACCGCCTCGTAGGTACTTGTGCACATAAGTTGCGCAGACTGTAACCCCACTGTCATCCACGCCTCAGTCGCAGTGGGTGCCTGTGTTGAAAATTTAAGTCAATGAAAAACATCGCTTTTTTTTACTGGTGAAAAAATCGTCAGTTTGACTGCGAGCCCCATTCCACAGGGCTTTGCGCGAGTTCAAGGGCGGTTGTCCACTGAGTTATCCACAGCTTCTGTGGATTGTCCCGAGCGCTTGCTCTAGCACGGGCGTGCCGGGTTTTTTTGGGCTTTACCTGTAAGAAAAAAGAGTAGAGTTGCGCGCCTTCGGATTTGCCCTACAGTGCTTTATGAAGTTTCGCTCAGTATCAAACCCTGCTACCTCAACGCCCTCAAGTGTTACCCCGCCCAAGCGCTTTTCAATGCGCGTGGCAGAGTGGTTGCTGGACAGTCCACGCCTTGGGGATAACCCCAACATCAAGCACTTCGCCGGGCGTTTGCTTAAACAGCCTGCCCGTGAAGGCGTCGTGGCCGCGCAAAGCCGTCTCGGGCAATTGATGTGCCGCGAATGCGGCAATGCCCGTGATCGCCGCATCGGCCAGGACCTGTTGCGCCAAGCCGCGCGAGCAGGAGATACACGCGCCCTACAGGAACTGGGCCTGATCGAAGACTGAGCTGTCCAAGTCCGGTTGCCTTGGTTAACCTTCAAGCTTTATCTCATCAGCAGGAATCTCTATGGCTATGGACTTGACCAGCCTATTACTCGGTCTGGCGGGCGCTGGCCTGCCATTGCTGGTACTGGCTTGGCAAATTCAGCGCCGTGCGAGCTCCTCGCAGGCCGAGGTTGCACTGCTGGAAGAACGGCTGGCCATGGCCCAACTGGCGCAGGACGGCTTGAACGCCCAACTCGATGCGTGTCGCGATGAAGTCGCTGATCTGAGCCAGGCTAACGCCGCCAGACAAGCAGACCTCGCCGCCGCGCGCCGTGAAGTCGAACTGCTGCAAATCGAGCGCGACGACGCCCGCGATGCGGCCCATGCCTGGAACATTGAACGCTCCGGCAAAGAGGCTGAGCTGCGTCGCCTGGACACCCAGGCGGCCTCCCTCAAGGCCGAACTGCGTGAGCAGCAGGAAAGCCATCAGCAGCGCCTCAGTGACCTGCAAGGTTCGCGAGATGAGCTGCGGGCGCAGTTTGCAGAACTGGCGGGCAGGATTTTCGACGAGCGCGAGCAGCGCTTTGCCGAAACCAGCCAGCAGCGATTGGGTCAGTTGCTTGATCCTCTGAAGGAACGCATTCAGTCCTTCGAAAAGCGCGTCGAGGAAAGTTATCAGGCCGAAGCCCGCGAGCGTTTCTCGCTCGCCAAGGAGCTGGAGCGCCTGCAGCAGCTGAACCTGCGCCTGAGCGACGAAGCCACCAACCTCACTCGTGCGCTCAAAGGGCAGAAAACCCAAGGCAACTGGGGCGAGCTGATTCTCGAGCGAGTGCTGGAGCACGCGGGCCTGGAGAAGGGTCGTGAGTACCAGACCCAGGTCAACCTCAAGGGCCCGAACGGGGAGCGTTTCCAGCCGGATGTGATTATTTACCTGCCGGGCGACAAGCAGGTGGTGGTCGACTCCAAGGTCAGCCTTACGGCCTATCAGCAATACGTGGCGGCTGAAGATGACACCATCGGCCAGATCGCCATCAAGCAGCATGTCCTGTCACTGCGCAATCACGTCAAAGGCCTGGCCGGCAAGGATTACAAACGGCTCGACGGCTTGCACAGCCTGGATTTTGTTTTGCTCTTCGTACCGATCGAGGCCGCGTTCTCCGCCGCCTTGCAGGCCGAGCCGACACTGTTCCAGGAAGCCTTCGACCGCAACATTGTGATCGTCAGCCCCACCACGTTGTTGGCCACGCTGCGGGTCATCGACAGCCTGTGGAAGCAGGAACGGCAAAGTCAGAACGCCCGTGAAATCGCCGAGCGAGCGGGGTGGCTGTACGACAAGTTCGTGTTGTTCATCCAGGACCTGGACGAAGTCGGCAATCGCTTGCAGCAACTGGACAAAGCCTACAGCTCTGCGCGCAACAAGCTGACAGAGGGGCGCGGAAATCTGGTCAGTCGCAGCGAACAATTGAAGTTGCTCGGCGCGCGAGCCAGCAAGAGTTTGCCGGCCGATTTGCTGGAGCGGGCGATGACCGATGTGGATGGCCTGGTCGAGTTGCCCGAGTAAATTTTCAGTTAGGGCGCGGCCTGTCGCGCTACAACGGCAAATGCCGACTCAGCAGCGCCCGTAACGCCGCCGGTTTCACCGGTTTGGCCAAATAATCCAGCCCCGCCGCATGCACTTGTGCCACCATCTCCGGCCGGCCATCGGCACTGATCACCACGCCTGGCACCGGCTCTCCCATTTGGGTGCGCAGCCACGCCATCAGCTCCGTCCCGGTGTCGCCATGATCGAGGTGGTAGTCCACCAGCGCCAGTTGCGGGCGTACACCGTCTTCGAGCAGCGCTGCGCATTCATCCCGATTGCGCGCGGTCCAGACCTGGCAACCCCAGCGCGTCAGCAGGCTGTTCATGCCGATCAGGATGCTGTCTTCATTATCGATGCACAGCACCTGCGCGCCGCTCAACACATGGCCGTTGAGTTCAGCGGTCGGTGTCGCCACGACGGTTTGCGCCCGGGCCAGCGGCACGCTGACACTGAACACACTGCCGCGCCCCGGCCAGGAGCGAACTTGCAGCGTGTGTCCCAAGACGCGACACAGGCCATCGGCAATTGCCAGACCCAGCCCCAGGCCTTTCTCGGCACGAGTCTGGTGACTGTCGAGGCGTTTGAATTCTTCGAAAATCACCTGCAGCTTGTCTGGCGCAATGCCCGGTCCCCGATCCCAGACCTCCAGGCACAACTCTCCCTTGCGCCGGCGAACGCCGAGCAGCACGGGCCCTTTGGCGTAGCGAAATGCATTGGTCAGGAAGTTTTGCAGAATTCGTCGCAGCAGTTTGATGTCGCTGTCGACCCGCAATGTGCTACTGCGAACGTTGAACGTCAGCCCTTGTTCCTGAGCCTGCGCCTTGAACTCGGCGCCGAGCGTGTCGAACAGTTCGTTGAGCGCGAATGGCTTGATGTCAGGGTTGATCTTGCCGTTTTCCAGACGGGAAATGTCCAGCAGGTCACTGATCAAATCTTCGGCAGAGCGCAATGAGCTGTCCAGGTGATGGACCAGCTTCTGTGCCTCAGCGGACAAGCCATCGTCCTGGTGGGACAGGGCGGCGGAGAACAGGCGCGCGGCGTTCAGTGGTTGCATCAAGTCGTGGCTGACGGCTGCGAGAAAACGGGTTTTCGATTGGTTGGCGGACTCGGCGGTGCCCTTGGCTTCGGTCAACGCGACGTTGAGTTGCGACAGCTCGTGGGTGCGCTCGGTCACCCGCTGCTCCAGGCCTTCGTTGGCTTCGGTCAGCGCCTGTTCGGCTTCGCGGAACGCGGTGATGTCGGTGAAACTCATGACGAAACCACCACCGGGCATCGGGTTGCCGATCAGCTCGATTACCCGCCCGTTGGGGAACAGCCGTTCAGAGGTATGGGCGCGACCCTGGCGCATCCAGTGCAGACGGCGGGCAACGTGCACCTCGGCTTCGCCGGGGCCGCATAAACCGCGCTCGGCGTTGTAGCGAATGATGTCGGCAATCGGCCGGCCGACGCTGATCAGTCCATCCGGGTAATTGAACAGCTCCAGATAGCGCCGGTTCCAGGCCACCAGTTTCAGCGACTGATCGACCACGCTGATGCCCTGGGTAATGTTTTCGATGGCGCCTTGCAGCAGGGCGCGGTTGAACTGCAGCACTTCCGACGCCTCGTCGGCGATCCGCACGACGTCTTCAAGTTGCATTTCCCGACCTTCGATGGCGGCTTTTACCACTGCGCGTGTCGAGGAGGCACCGAGTACACCCGCCAGCAAACGTTCGGTGTGGGCGATCCATTCACTGTCGGCGTTTTGGTTCGGGTTGAAGCCTTTGCCCTGACGGTAGGCGAATCGGATGAAGCTCTGGCGCGCCCGTTCTTCGCCGACGAAACGCGCCGCCAGTTGCAGCAAATCGTCGATCTGCACCGCCAGCATCGAACGGGCGCTGGGGCGTGCGCTGATTTCCTGGCCGATGAAACGACCGGCCTGCCAGTGCTCCGACACCCGTGTACGCGACAACACCGACACCCAGGCAAATAACGTGAAATTACCGGCCAGCGACAGCACCACGCCTTGGGTTAGCGGGGTGATCGGCAGGTTCATCGGGTTGCTGTGCAACCAGGCCAAGCCCGGAAAGCTCTCCAGCGGCCAGCCGAGGCCACGGGCCGCAATCGGCAAGATCAGCGTGTAAAACCACAGGAATGTCCCGGCAGCGAGGCCGGCAAATACACCGCGGCGGTTGGCCTGTTTCCAGTACAGCGCGCCGAGCATGGCCGGTGCCAGTTGTGTCACGGCAGCAAAGGCAATCTGGCCGATGGTTGCCAGGCTGGCGGTCGAACCCAGCAGGCGATAACTGACGTAGGCCAGGAGCAAAATCACCACGATGCTCACGCGGCGCACCGAGAGCATCCACTGGCGGAACACTTCGAACGGCCGCTCGGCATTATTGCGTCGCAGCAACCATGGCAACAGCATGTCGTTGGACACCATGGTCGACAGTGCCACGCTGGCGACGATCACCATGCCGGTTGCCGCCGAAGCGCCACCGATAAACGCCAGCAAGGCAAGGGCGGGGTGAGCCTGCGCCAGGGGCAGGCTGATGACGAAGGAGTCCGGCAACACCGAGCTGGGCAGCAGCATCTGGCCGGCGAGGGCGATGGGTACTACAAACAGTGCAGCCAACGCCAGGTAGGCCGGGAACACCCATTTGGCCAGGCGCAGATCCTGAGGATCAATGTTTTCCACCACCGTCACGTGGAACTGCCGGGGCAGGCAGATGATCGCCATCATCGCCACGCCGGTCTGCACCACCATCGAGGGCCAATTGACGGTTTCCTTCCAGTATTGCTCCAGGCGCGGTGCGAGCATGGCCTGGTTGAACAGATCGTCGAAACCGTCGTACAGACCAAACGTGACGAACGCGCCGACGGCAAGAAAGGCGAACAGCTTGACCAGTGATTCAAATGCAATCGCCAGCACCATGCCACGGTGGTGTTCCGTGGCATCGAGGTTGCGGGTACCGAAGACAATGGTGAACAGCGCCAGCACCAGCGACACAATCAGCGCCGTGTCCTGAGCGCGAACCCCCATGGCGTCGGCGCCCGCGCCAATCAGCAGGTTCACGCCAAGCACGATGCCCTTGAGCTGCAGCGCGATGTAGGGCAGCACGCCCACCAGGCAAATCAGCGCCACCACCACCGCCAACGACTGAGATTTGCCGTAACGGGCGGCGATAAAGTCGGCGATGGAGGTGATGTTTTCCTGCTTGCTGATCATCACCATTTTTTGCAGGACCCAGGGCGCGCCCACTAACAGCAGGATCGGCCCGAGGTAAATCGGCAGGAACGACCAGAGCTGTTCCGCGGCCTGGCCCACGGCGCCAAAGAAGGTCCAACTGGTGCAATAAACGGCCAGCGACAGGCTGTACACCCAGGCGCGCACTCGCGGCGGCAACGGTGTGCTGCGACGGTCACCGTAAAAGGCGATGGCGAACATGATGGCCATATAGGCCAGGGCGACGGCGGCGATCAGCCCGCTGGACAGCGACATGGGAACTCCAGACAAAAGACAGCCGGGACTCCCGCCCGGTCAGACAGTCTCGCACGACCGCCCCGGTTAGTCAGTGTCGACCAAGGTCGAGACTTGGCGCGGGGGCGCAGGGGGATCAAGGGTGTCTTTTCGGGTCCCTTTGCGAGCAAGCCCTTACTGGTTCAACGCAATCGCGATCAACCGATGCAGCTCCTCAACCTCCAGCGGCGCCTGCGCAAACAGGATACGAAACACAATGGGCGCCGCCACCATGTTGATCAACCGATCGACATCCGGTTTGGGCTCATTCGGGTAGCGATCCAGAATCAGCTGTAACTGTCCGCCAATGATCGTCGCGCAATAACTGGGTTTGAGGCTTGATTGCACGTCGCGCAGCATGTTGCGACCGGGTTCGGAGCTCATCTCGTCCAGATACTGTTCCGCCCAGGCCTGCACATCACCCGAGAGGCTGCCGGTATTGGCCGACTCGGTTTCCGGTTGCATACGGGCGAGCGCGACGTCCGCCAGCAGCGCTGACAAATCCCCCCAGCGTCGATAGATGGTGGACGGCGTAACCCCTGCGCGCGCTGCGATTTGCGGCACGGTCACGCTGGCGCGGTCCTGCTCTTCGAGCAGTGCGTGCACGGCTTTGTGAATTGATTCCTGCACCCGGGCGCTTCGGCCGCCGGGACGTAAAGTGGGGCCTGTCATTGCGTGTTTCCTGTTCTCGCCGCAACCCGCTGACTAGGTGGGCATCGGTGGTAAAGCCATGCAGCGGACCTTAACACAAAGAATTTGCTTTAAGCCTTGGTCGGTAACACTCCGCAAAAGCAAAAAATTAGCTTTTGCGGAGTGTGCTGATGTCCAGTTCCCATTCAAACCGTGCCAGCCTGGGGTTCCTGGCGATCACTTTACTCAGTTTTCTGGCGGCTTCCACGGCGCCGACGCCGTTGTATCGCTTGTACCAGGAGCAGATGCATTTTTCGGCGGCCACCCTGACCCTGATTTTCGGCGTCTATGCCTTGAGCCTGCTGGCCGCGCTGCTGACGGTCGGGTCGCTGTCGGATTACCTCGGGCGCAAACCGGTGATTTTCACCGCGGTCGTGCTGAATGCTCTGGCGATGTTGCTGTTTATCTACGCTGACAGCGTCACGTGGCTGATCAGCGCGCGGGTGCTGCAAGGGTTTGCCACCGGCATGGCAACCGCGGTGCTCAGTGCCACGCTGCTGGACACTGACCGCCAGCAAGGGCCGTTGATCAATAGCGTTGCGCCGTTGATCGGCATGGCCCTCGGCGGTATGGGCTGCGGCTTACTGGCAGAATTTGCCCCGGCGCCGCTGCACTTGACCTACTGGCTGCTGCTGGTTCTGTTTGCGTTGCAGGCGTTGTACAGCTGGCGTTTACCGGAAAGTGTCTCGCGACAGGCCGGGGCATGGGCGTCATTGCGACCGACCCTGCATGTGCCGGTTCAGGCGCGCCCCACCTTGTGGCGGGTGTTGCCGCTCAACACCGCGACGTGGGCGCTCGGTGGTTTTTATGCGTCCCTGGCGCCTTCGTTGGTACGCGCGGCCACCGGTTCCACCTCGAACCTGATTGCCGGCTCGACCGTTGCCGCGCTGACACTCACCGGGGCATTGATGATTTTCATCCTGCGCAATCGACCTGCCGCCCTGGCGCTACGGTTGGGGGCGAGTCTGCTGCCGATGGGCATTGTCCTGGTGTTACTGGGCGTGCACAGCGCCAGCCTGTCGCTGTTTTTCCTGGGTACGCTTGTCGCTGGATGTGGCTTCGGTGCCGGTTTTCTGGGGGGCGTGCGCAGTCTGGTGCCGTTGGCTTTGCCCCATGAGCGCGCAGGGTTGATGTCGGCGTTTTATGTGCTCAGTTACCTGGCGTTCTGTTTGCCATCGTTGCTGGCGGGGAATCTGATCCGAGCCTTCGGGTTGGTCGCAACAACCGATGGGTATGGCCTGATTTTGATTGTGTTGTCCGTTGGCGCGTTACTGGCCTTGATGCTTCAGCGCTCATTGAAAGTCTGTGGCGCTGATGTGCGTTGATCGTTAGCCTAGGCCTCGCCACTCATTCGACGGACCGCCCCGATGAAAATCATCCGCAGCAAATCCTTCACCGCTGACCGTGCCTGGGGGGCGCTGGACATCGCCAACATGAACGGCATCACCACGCGTTTGCACTGGACCGATCAGCCTTATAAATGGCACGTCAACGATGGCCAGGAAGTGTTCGTGGTGCTGGATGGGCAGGTGCAGATGCGTTACCGCGAAGAGGGCATCGAGAAGGCAGCGCTGCTCGACGTCGGCGACATTTTTTATGCGTCCGTCGGCACCGAGCATGTGGCCCATCCGCAGGGCGCGGCACGGATATTGGTGATCGAATCAGAAGGCAGTATTTGACTCTATATCTGCAAAACAGATAACAGTTAGAGATATTACCCGTTATATAGATATTCTATTCGGTTCTACCATGGGCTCTACCTCATCAGAGGACAGGAGTTCGCCATGACATGCCCCAATAGCGTCAAAACCGGTTTCAAACCCTTAAGCCATTTGCAGCACCCGCGTGAAGTCATCCGTCAGTTCACACCCAACTGGTTTGCCGCGACCATGGGCACCGGCGTGCTCGCGTTGGCGCTGGCGCAATTGCCCGTCGCCATACCCGGCTTGCGCGCGCTCGCCGAAGGCCTGTGGCTGTTCAATATTTTGTTGTTCGTGTTGTTCAGCGTCATGTACGCGGCCCGCTGGGTACTGTTCTTCGACGAAGCCCGGCGCATTTTCGGCCACTCCACCGTGTCGATGTTTTTCGGCACCATCCCGATGGGCCTCGCGACCATCATCAATGGCTTCCTGGTGTTTGGCCTGCCGCGCTGGGGCGACGGTGTGATTCATGTCGCCGAAATGCTCTGGTGGCTGGATGTGGCGATGTCGCTCGCGTGCGGCGTACTGATTCCTTACATGATGTTCACTCGTCAGGAACACAGCATCGACCAGATGACCGCCGTTTGGCTGTTGCCGGTGGTGGCCGCAGAAGTCGCGGCGGCCAGCGGTGGTTTGCTGGCGCCGCACTTGGTGGACGCTCATTCGCAACTGGTGGTGCTGGTGACGAGCTACGTGCTGTGGGCCTTTTCCCTGCCGGTCGCGTTCAGCATTCTGACGATCCTGTTGTTGCGCATGGCGCTGCATAAACTGCCCCACGAAAACATGGCTGCTTCGAGCTGGCTGGCGCTGGGCCCGATTGGTACCGGGGCACTGGGCATGTTGCTGCTGGGGGCCGACGCACCGGCAATCTTCGCCGCCAACGGTCTGCCGGGCATAGGGGAAGTCGCCGCCGGCCTGGGGCTGGTGGCCGGGATCACGCTGTGGGGGCTTGGCTTGTGGTGGATGCTGATCGCGGTGCTGATCACCGTGCGCTACCTGCGCGACGGCATTCCGTTTAACCTCGGCTGGTGGGGGTTTACCTTCCCGTTGGGTGTTTACTCGCTGACGACGTTGAAACTGGCCAGCACCTTGAACCTGACGTTCTTCAGTGTCTTTGGCTGCGTGCTGGTGGCCCTGCTGATGGTGATGTGGATGATCGTTGCCCAACGCACGCTGAAAGGCGCCTGGCGCGGTGAGCTGTTTGTCTCGCCATGCATTGCAGGATTAAAGAAATAACCTGCCAAGATTAGGTAATGTGTGGCCTGGATCGACGTTCGACATTCCAATAACCGTATCCACGCCACTCGCTACCTAACATCAGGGACACATGGAAGATGAGTCACCCCTCACAGTTCACCTTGCTCCGCACCCGGCGTTTCCTGCCGTTTTTCGTGACGCAGTCCCTCGGGGCGTTCAACGACAATATCTTCAAGCAGTCGTTGATCCTGGCCATTTTGTACAAACTGACCATCGACGGTGACCGCTCGATCTACGTCAACCTCTGTGCGCTGTTGTTCATCCTTCCGTTTTTTCTGTTTTCGGCGCTGGCCGGGCAGTTCGGCGAGAAGTTCGCCAAGGACCGTTTGATCCGTCTGATCAAGCTCGGCGAAATCGTCATCATGGCGGTCGGCGCAGTCGGCTTTCTCTTCGATCATCTGTCATTGATGCTGGTCGCGCTGTTTGCCATGGGCACCCACTCGGCGCTGTTCGGGCCGGTGAAATACTCGATCTTGCCCCAGGCCCTGCGCGAAGAAGAACTGGTCGGCGGTAACGGGCTGGTGGAAATGGGGACCTTCCTGGCCATTCTCGCCGGGACCATCGGCGCTGGCATCATGATGTCGTCCAGTCACTACGCGCCGATCGTCTCCAGCGCGATCATTGGCGTTGCGGTGCTCGGTTACCTGGCCAGTCGCAGCATTCCACGGGCGGCGGCGGCTTCACCGCAAATGCGCCTGAACTGGAACATCTTCAGTCAATCCTGGGCCACCTTGAAACTGGGCCTGGGGCAGACCCCGGCAGTGTCGCGTTCGATCGTCGGCAACTCGTGGTTCTGGTTTGTCGGGGCGATTTATCTGACGCAAATCCCGGCCTATGCCAAGGAATGGATGCACGGCGACGAAACCGTGGTGACCCTGATTCTGACGGTGTTTTCGGTCGGTATCGCGCTCGGCTCGATGCTGTGCGAAAAGCTCTCCGGGCGCAAAGTCGAGATAGGCCTGGTGCCGTTCGGCTCGTTTGGCCTGACCGTGTTTGGCCTGCTGCTGTGGTGGCATTCCGGTGGAATTGCGGACAGCGTGACGGGCCATGGCTGGGTCGAAATCCTCGGGTTTGGCCACACCTGGCTGGTGCTGATCGACATCCTGGGTCTGGGGATCTTCGGCGGTTTCTACATCGTGCCGCTGTATGCGCTGATCCAGTCGCGCACCGCCGAGAATGAACGGGCACGAGTGATTGCCGCCAACAACATTCTCAACGCGCTGTTTATGGTGGTGTCGGCGATTGTCTCGATCGTGTTGTTGAGCATGGTCAAACTGTCGATTCCGCAGCTGTTCCTGGTGGTGTCGCTGCTGAACATCGGCGTCAACGCCTACATCTTCAAAATCGTCCCCGAATTCAGCATGCGTTTCATGATCTGGTTGCTCAGTCACTCCATGTACCGCGTGGAGCATCGCAATCTTGATCTGATTCCCGATGAGGGCGCGGCGTTGCTGGTGTGCAATCACGTGTCCTTTGTCGATGCACTTCTGATCGGCGGCGCAGTGCGTCGGCCGATTCGCTTTGTGATGTATTACAAAATCTACAACTTGCCGGTGCTGAACTTTATCTTCCGCACGGCCGGGACAATTCCCATAGCGGGTCGTCAGGAAGACATTCAAATCTACGAAAGAGCCTTCAAGCGGATAGCGCAGTATCTGAAGGATGGCGAGTTGGTGTGCATCTTCCCGGAAGGCAAATTGACTGCGGATGGGGAGATCAACGAATTCAAGGGCGGGTTGACGCGGATTCTCGAAGAGACACCGGTGCCGGTGATTCCGCTGGCGTTGCAGGGCTTGTGGGGGGAGTTTCTTCAGCCGTGATCCGGGCAAGGGGTTGTTTCGCCGGTTGTGGTCGCGGGTGACGTTGGTGGCGGGGCCTGCTGTGGCGGTCGAGGCGGCGCAGCCGGCGGCGTTGCAGGCGATGGTCGGCGAGTTGCGCGGCACCGTTAGATAGTTGGAGTTTGTGTGGGCCTCATCGCGGGCAAGCCCGGCTCCCACAGGTTTTGTGTTGTGCCACAGATTTTAGGCGCTCCAAGGACCCTGTGGGAGCCGGGCTTGCCCGCGATGGCGTCAGTGGCCTAGGCGCTAACCTTGAGCCCAACCAACCCGGCAATGATCAACGCCACACTGGCCAGCCGAAACAACGCCATCGACTCACCAAACAGAATGATCCCCGCGATCACCGTGCCCACGGCACCCACGCCCGTCCAGATCGCATAGGCCGTACCCAGCGGCAATTCCTTCATGGCAAGGCCCAGCAAGCCAAGGCTGATGGCCATGGCTGCAACGGTCAAAGCGGTGGGCAGGGGGCGGCTGAAACCGTCGGTGTACTTCAGGCCGACGGCCCAGCCGACTTCGAACAGGCCGGCGAAAAACAGGATGATCCAGGACATGAAAGACCTCCATCGATTGACGGGGTCGTCCCCAGATTAATGACTCGATCGAGCCGCGAGGTCGTCCTCGCAATGCGCCATAGAGTGCCAATCATTAATCCGGGGATCAAGTTGTGGCTCAGTCGGCGACGGGCTGTGCCGCCAGTTTTCGATCTTCTTTCTCGCTCATGCGACGGAAATACGTTGAGAGCAACGCCCCGGAAATGTTGTGCCACACGCTGAACAAAGCGCTCGGCACCGCCGCCAGCGGGGAGAAGTGGGCACTGGCCAACGCAGCGCCCAAACCAGAGTTTTGCATGCCGACTTCCAGCGCGAGGGATTTGCGTTGCGCCAGTGGTAGCTTGAACAGGCGCCCGGTGAAGTAACCCAGCAGATACCCGAAGCTGTTGTGCAGCATCACCACCGCCATGATCAGCAGGCCGGACTCGGCGATCTTCGCCTGGCTGGCGGCCACCACGGCGGTGACGATGATCACGATGCTCACCACCGAAATCAGCGGCAAGACTTCCTCGGCATGACGCACCTTGGCGCCGAGCACGCGTTGAGCCACCACGCCAAGAATGATCGGCAACAGCACCACTTGCAGAATCGACCAGAACAGCTCCATGAAGGACACCGGCAACCAGGCCGACGCCAGCAGCCAGATCAGTGTCGGGGTCAGCAGTGGGGCGAGGAGGGTGGTGACGGCGGCGATGGCCACCGACAGCGCCAGATCGCCGCGCGCCAGCCAGGTCATCACGTTCGACGAGGTACCGCTTGGGCAGCAACCGACCAGGATAACGCCGACGGCGATATCCGGTGGCAGGTGGAACGCCTGGCAGAGCAACCACGCCACACCGGGCATGATCACGAAATGGGCAACCACGCCCAAGGCCACGCGCCACGGATGGCGGGCGACTTCGGCGAAGTCTTCAAGTTTGAGGGTCAGGCCCATGCCGAACATCACCAACCCCAGCAGCGGCACGATCGCGCCTTTGAGGCCGATGAACCAGGCCGGTTGCAGGAACGCCACGACTGCAAAAATCAGTACCCAGTAAGCAAAAGTGTTGCCGACAAAACGACTCAATGCAGCCAGTGCGCGCATGGCTTGATCCTTATTATTCAGTAGCAATCCCAGGGTGGAATTCAATCATTGTGAGAGCCGGGCTTGCCCGCGATAGCGGTGTATCAGTCAGCCGATTGATAGCTGACTGATCGCCATCGCGGGCAAGCCCGGCTCCCACAATTAGTTCGGTTTCATTAGTAGAAACCGGTTGTTATCAGATCCCCTGCGGCGTCTCTTCGCCGCCCAGCGCTTCTACCAGTGCCGGCAGGAAGTCACCGAAAGTCAGCATCATCAACGTGAAACTGGCGTCCAGTTGACCCAGGGCCTCTTCGCCGCCGTCCTGTTCGGCCTGGTCTTGCAGCAGGTCTTCGAACTTCAGGCGCTTGACCACCATCTTGTCGTCGAGCACGAAAGACAGTTTGTCCTGCCAGGCCAGCGACAACTGAGTGACCACTTTGCCGGTGCTCAGGTGCAGCTGGATTTCTTCGCTGGTCAGGTCTTGACGCTTGCAGCGCACGATGCCGCCGTCTTCGTGGGTATCACGCAGCTCGCATTCGTCCAGCACGAAGAAATCGTCCGCCGCTTTCTGCGTGGTGACCCATTCGGTCATGGTGGCGGTCGGCGACATTTTTACGGTCAGTGGACGTACTGGCAGGGTGCCGATCACTTCGCGCAGGGTGGACAGCAGGTCTTCGGCACGTTTCGGGCTGGCCGAGTTGACGAGGATCAGGCCCTGCTTCGGTGCAATGGCGGCGAACGTCGAGGAGCGGCGAATAAAGGCACGAGGCAGGAAAGCCTGGATGATTTCATCCTTGATCTGGTCGCGTTCCTTTTTGTAGACCTTGCGCATTTGCTCGGCTTCGATCTCGTCGACCTTTTCCTTCACAGCGTCGCGCACGACGCTGCCCGGCAAAATGCGTTCTTCTTTACGCGCCGAGACCAGCAGGAAGTCGCCGCTGACGTGAACCAGCGGCGCATCTTCGCCTTTACCGAATGGCGCGACGAAACCGTAGGTGGTCAACTCCTGGCTTGCACATGGACGCGCCAGTTTGGTGGCCAGTGCAGTTTCCAACGCCTCGGCATCAACAGGCAGATCTTGGGTCAGGCGATAGATAAGCAGGTTTTTGAACCACATGGGGTAAGTCTCTCCTTATATACAAAGGTGGGCATTATTCTCTTAGCGGCGCCATAGGCCAACCCTTCGCTAAGCCTTTGGAAGGCCTGAGAAAATTATTTAAAAAAGTGCTTGCCAGAGGTGAGGTCGCTCCGTAGAATGCGCGCCACACCGAACGTGAAGGGTGATTAGCTCAGCTGGGAGAGCGTCTGCCTTACAAGCAGAATGTCGGCGGTTCGATCCCGTCATCACCCACCATTCGCATTCAGTGTTACGCGCAGCGGTAGTTCAGTCGGTTAGAATACCGGCCTGTCACGCCGGGGGTCGCGGGTTCGAGTCCCGTCCGCTGCGCCATATTCGGTAACCTGGAACGCTGAGCGCCAGGTCACCACGGAAAAGCCCGCTAACGCGGGTTTTTTTCTGTCTGAAGTTTGCATGTTGTTCCTGTGGGTTGCGTCGTTTCACTGGTTTTCAGATTTATTTGAAAAATTATTCAATTAAATCAACACTTTACGAAAACCTGTGGCATAATGTGCCCCGCAACGAAGGTAAAGGGTGATTAGCTCAGCTGGGAGAGCGTCTGCCTTACAAGCAGAATGTCGGCGGTTCGATCCCGTCATCACCCACCATTACTTTCAACGCTACGCGCAGCGGTAGTTCAGTCGGTTAGAATACCGGCCTGTCACGCCGGGGGTCGCGGGTTCGAGTCCCGTCCGCTGCGCCATATTCGGTAACCTGGAACACTGAACGCCAGGTCACCACACAGAAAGCCCGCTTAATGCGGGCTTTTTTGCTGTCCGGGGTTTGGCAATTGCCGGGCCTCCACAAAAAAAGCGACCTGTACGGGTCGCTTTTTTCGTTTCTATCGGCTTATTGCTGAGCGTTGCGACTGTGCCGGTAGTCGCTCACGGCTTCATACACCGCCTTACGCAGACGGTTGATGCCGCCAATCGGCCGATGAGCCTCCAGGCCAAACCACGGATTGAACGACTGGTTGTCGCATTGCAGGTTCAGCGCTGGCGTGTCGAAGTCCTGCGCGGGGACTTTGATCCGCGCCACGGTCTGGAACGGCGCCTCGTTTTCACTCCATTCGATGCTGGTGTCTTCGATGGGCATGTAGTGGCTTGGGTCCTGGCGCTGAATCTGCAAGACGAAACAGGCCGGCACCCGATCCGTAGATAATTGCTGGTTCAGCGCGTTGCGCAGAAAGTTCGGCAATTTCTGGTTTTGCGCGGGCAGGGTGTAGGCCGGGCAGCTATCCGGGTCCGGTATCACCCGGAACTTGGCATTGGCTTCACCAAACTTGTAGGGCGACACCGAAAAGTAGGTGGTCCGGGTTGGACTTTCCGGAGCAGGCGACAAGGTCGCCAACGCGATAAACAGATGGCGAACTTGCCAACTGCGCGGGTCCCAACCCGGAAAAAACGCCATCAGCTTCTTGCCGTCAGCCTGAGCCGCCACATTCTGACGATACTCGGCGACATCGCTGACGAAAAAATTCGGGTGACTGAACATCACGAAGTCCTGTTCGGCGCGACGCTGTTGGTCGGCGAGCAGTTGTTTACCAGGCACATCAAGCAATTTGATCGCCATGCCCCGGGCATCGCGAATACTGTCGAACTGCGGATACGCATTGCCGTTGGACAGGCGCATCGTCGCTTGCCAGGTTTTGCCGGGCTCGCTGAACACACCTTGGCGCATCTCTCCAGCCAGGTCCGGCAACACCTGAACGTCGGCTTTCACGCAGCCATGCGCCTTGGCATGGGCGTCGCGCAGGTAGCGGGTGGGCTCGCGGTGTTGATCGACAATGCGCACGGCCGTCTGAATCACGTCCTGGGTCATTGCGGCTTCGCCTTCCGGAATCAATTCATCTGCCGAAACCGGGCCACTGTGCTGCCAGGCAAACCATGCCGTGGCCAGCGCCCAGGCGAGCACGCCAAGACCCAGCAGCCACAGAAGGGTTTTGCCGAGGAAAGCGCCCAAGCGCATCCAAAGTGTGCTCATGGCAATTGTGTCTCCAGCGGGCCGCCCAATACTTTCAGGTATTCCAGCAGCGCCCAGCGTTCCTCTGGCAGCAGCAGACGACCAATCACGCCATTGCCGCGCTGGCCGGCACGGAACTCGTGGCCGCTGTTGTGATTGCCGGTGATGCGTGTGTCGAACACAAAGCCATCGGTAAAGGCCTCGGTGCGATAACCAAGGTGTTGGGGGTCGTACTCGAACGTACCTTTATAGAAGGTGGTGGCGCGTTCATCCTGAGGCGAGAGCAATTGATAAATGCTCGGTACTGAGCCGTTGTGCAGAAAGGGCGCCGTCGCCCAGACACCCGCCAACGGTCGTGCCTTGTAGGCGCGCAATTCCCGCACACCAATCGGCAGGCCGAAACCATTCATGGCAGGTTGTTCCGCCGTGGGAATTTTCGCGTCGCGGTAGGCGCGGTTGCCGACGAAAGCGGTGATGTAGGCCAACCCTTTGGCCGACGACAGCTTGCTCAAGTCCAGCGGTTCAGTGGGTGTCGGCTGTAGGTGAACGTCCAGTTGTTTCAGCTCAGTCACATCCCATTGCAAGGCGCTCAAGTTAAAACGATGGTCGGCAATGTTGTTGGCGGCCCCCGGGTCTGTGCCAATGACATCCACCGGCAGCATTTTCAGATGCTGCACCCAGCGTCCGTCACTTTCGACCGAGCGCGGTATATGGCAACCGGCGCAATTTTCACTGAACAACTCGCGACCCTTGGCGGCCAGGGGCTTGTCGACTGCGCCGAGCAGTGCTTCAGGCCAGGCCGGTGGTTTGAGTCGTTGCAGGGTTTGTTCGATATGGTGCAGGTCGCGCAGTCGGACACTCGACGGGTAGCGCTCATCGCCTTTAAGCGGCTGGCCGCTGGCATCGAAGAAGCTCAGGGTGGCGCCCACGCCCAACGATTCGCCGATGTTGCGGGCCATGGGTTGTTGCGCCGAACCGTTCCATTGCACCCAATTGAACGTCCACATGTCCCACAGCTGCGGGTAGTCCACCGGGGCGTTAGCCACGCGGTAGTTGTCGGCGGAAATCGCATCGCCGAAGGCCGCATTGGCGATGCGCCCGAAGGCGTCGGTGCGGCCCGGTCCTTCCTCGGTGGGGTAGAGCCCACGGTGGGTGTCGTTCCAGGCAACTTTGACGAAGGTCAGGAGAGACGCCCTGAAGTCATTGCGCAGCTGTTGATGTCGGGCGTCGTAGTCCTCGCCCAGCACGTTGCGGGCGAAGCGCTCGAATTTCCAGGGGTTGAGGTAAGTCGAGGTCAGACTGGCGACCAGCGCTTGTCCGAAACTACCCCCTTTCAATGTAGGCACACTGGAAGGCAACACATGCTGTGCCGAGCCACCGTCAATGCGAATCGCCTGGCCTTTGAAGCGCAATTCGCCCGTGTGGCAGGCCGCGCACGTGATGTCGAGAAACTCGTCCTGACTGCCGGGGTTTTTGTGACGGGCAAACCCGACGGGCAGATTGCCGGGGTTGTCGGGTGTGGCTTTCAGGCCAGGGTCGATCAGGAAACCAAAGCGTGCGAGGTAGTCCGGCGAAGCGAATCGTTGCTGCGAGAAGGGCAGCTCGAGGGCGTTGAACCAGTCATAGTGCAAGCCTTTGACCTGAGTGCCTTGAGGGGTGAAATAGTAAGTCTGGCGGTCCGCTGCGCTCCATTGCTCCAGGTAATGCACCTGTTGAGCGGGCGACCAGCTCGGTAACTTGGGGTTGGCGACGTAGTACAACGCTACGGTCAGGCCAAGACCCAGCAATACAGCGACCAGCATTAAGAGGCGAGATAAGAGGCGCAAGATGAACTTCCTTGTCGAGTTGTAGCTCTCTTATGCCTCAGTGTCTGAGGTGCGGCAAGTGGCCATTACGCCATGTTATGGGATCCGGGATCAGTGTCTGTAGGAGTCAGATGACAGAAGCTTCATCATCCCATTGCTCAAATGGGTTAAAACACCTGAACTTATCAGAAGTTTCCCGCTCTCATGCCGGTAGCCATTGGTCGTGGCCGCCTGATAAGCTCGCGGCTTTACTCGATTGCCCTTTAGGCGCATGAACAAGGAAATAGCATGAAACAGCATCGGTTGGCGGCGGCGGTAGCCCTGGTTAGCCTGGTACTCGCGGGTTGTGATTCGCAGACCAGCGTAGAGCTGAAAACTCCGGCGCAAAAAGCTTCCTACGGCATTGGCCTGAACATGGGCAAAAGCCTGGCTCAAGAAGGCATGGATGACCTGGACTCCAAGGCCGTAGCCCAGGGCATCGAAGATGCCGTCGGCAAGAAAGAGCAGAAACTCAAAGACGAGGAGCTGGTCGAAGCCTTCGCCGCGCTGCAAAAGCGTGCTGAAGAGCGTATGGCCAAGATGAGCGAAGAGTCGGCCGCTGCCGGCAAGAAGTTCCTCGAAGAAAACGCCAAGAAGGCCGGCGTAGTGACCACCGCTTCGGGCTTGCAATACGAAGTGGAAAAGAAAGCCGATGGCGCACAGCCTAAGCCGACTGATGTAGTGACCGTTCACTACACCGGCAAGCTGACCAACGGCACCGTTTTCGACAGCTCCGTCGAGCGCGGTAGCCCGATCGATCTGCCGGTTAGCGGTGTGATCCCGGGTTGGGTCGAAGGCCTGCAACTGATGCACGTTGGCGAGAAGTACAAACTGTACATCCCTAGCGAACTGGCTTACGGCGCCCAAAGCCCAAGCCCGGCAATTCCAGCCAACTCGGTGCTGGTATTTGACCTGGAACTGCTGGCGATCAAAGATCCAGCCAAAGAAGACGCCGCCAAGTAATCTGCGTCTGCTTTGACAACAACGCCTCGCTTAATGCGGGGCGTTGTTGCATCTGGCGTTTAGCGAAGGTAAACAAAGCGAACGGTTGCTGTACGCTGGAGTCATAGCCATTGAAGAGGCCCGTGCTAGCGGCGCCGGCGCTCCAAGTCAATGAAATCTTGGGTTTTTTTATGTGAGTAAAAAACGCCCGATCTGAGCGAGACCCTTATGAAACGGGGGTTTCAGCCGTGAAATGCAGCTCTGTTCACAAGGTTATCCACAATTTGTGTGGATAACATTTCAGTGGGAGGAATGATGAAAGCACCCTGGAGTTTCGCTCGATTCTTGCCACTCGCCGGGCGCCTGCTCGCACGCGGGCGTTTGCCGACGCTGCTGTTCGCTGTTGCCAGCAAAGGTGCCAGCCAGGGTAATCGTCTGGGCAAGGTCAAAGACGATTTGCGCTTGTTGCAGGCACTGTGCCTGGCCTACTGGCGTGGGGAGTACCGTGCCATCAGCCCGAAGGCGCTGATCTCGGTGGTCGCAGGCCTGATGTATTTCCTCAGTCCGGTGGATGCCATTCCGGATTTCCTTCCCGTGTTCGGCATGCTCGATGACATCGCAGTGCTGGCCTGGCTGATGAAAGTGCTCGACGACGAACTCAACGCCTTCCGCCTCTGGCGCAAACGTCAGGTGCCGGAAAAGCTGGCGGTGGTCGAGCGTCTGCCTGACACCCCGGAAAAACTTCAGCTTCAGGGCCCGAGAAAACACTGAACTGATTGAGAATCCCCCTTTATTCATACCCCCGCGCGACCTTGGCCGCTGTTAGGATTACACTTCTAGGGAAAAGTGCCGACTCGCTAAGTGTCGTTGTCCTACGGGGAAGTCATGGATATTCAGATAATCACACGCGAAGGCGAGCCCGAGTATGCAGTTTTACCGTGGGCTCAATATCAGGCTCTACTGAAAGCAGCAGGCATCAACGAGCAACCGCCACGCGAAGCGCCAGTGCCTCACGTGGCAACACCAGACCCGTTTCTTCCCGGTCTGGATCAACTACGCAGTTTGCGCGAAGGGAAGGGCATCGCCATTGAAGCGTTGGCCCGCACGGTAGGCATCAGCCCGTCTTATCTGGCCTTGATCGAAAGTGGCGAGCGTCAACCCGACGCTGCGATTCGCCGCAGCCTGGCCTGGGAATTGACGGTGCCAGGGTGGAGGGATGAATCGTGAGCGTACGCATCAGTCGTCAACATTGGGACGGATTGCTTGGGGAGCTGGATCAGGCGCGACGTCAGCGCCATCTCTTGACGTATCGAGCGTTGCTGGAGCGCTTGCAATTGCCCACGCCGGCCATGCAAACCCTGACGGCAGCCCTTGAACATCTGGCCGCACTGGATGCGAGGGCCGAACAGCCGTTGCGTAGTTCGCTGGTGATCAGCCAGGGTGCCAGCCGTCTTCCGCGCACCGGCTTCTTCGAATGTGTCGAGCGTCTGGGGCGTTTTTCCGGGCCGTCTGACGGTGTCGCCGCCGCGTCCTGGCATGCATCGGAAGTGGTGCGAGTGTTCGAATACGAATACCCCGAATCGGCAGAGGCCTGAGTGTTTTTAAAGCTCAAGGCGCGGGCTGGTTACTGGCTGGCTCGCCGTTTGTTTCATTGGTCATGGTTTGTGCGCCAGCCGCGGGGCTGGCACTGGCTCGAAGGCCAGTTCGCACGCATGGCGAACCTGGGTGACGTTGGCGCTCAGAGCTTCTATGGCCACATTTTGACCTTTCGCGGTGTCGGGCTGGGTGCTCGTGAAGAGGGCGTTCGACTGCTGCGCCTGGCGGCGTTGGCGGGTGACGGCAAGGCCGCCTACCAGGTCGGTGTGATCAGCCTGGCCGGCACGCCGAGCAAGGCGCCGGACCCACTCGAAGCCGCGCGCTGGTGGGGCATGGCCGCCAAGGCCGGGCATCCATTGGCCGAGCTCAAATTGAAAGAGTTGGCGGCTCGCGGCCCTACGCAGTAACCCCAAAAACTGTCTGATAAATGAACGTGGCGTGAGGGAAACCTCACGCCACGTTTTTGTTTGTGCCTGTCTGACGTTTTGTGAGGGCGAATTAGAGATTTTCCCTACGGCCATCGCCTACTTCCCTGACTTCTTTCCGGTTTGATCCCCGGCACAGTCTCGCGCGCCCATTTTCTGCGCGAGGGATTGCCCATGATTGACCCGATTGTTCACCCGCACATCGCCCGCATCGAGCAGGAACTCGACAGTTTTCCAGACACGCTTTCGCTATACCGCGAACAGCTCAAGCGCTGGTTTAACCGAACGGCGGACACGGCCAGTCACGCCGTGGATATGCCTGCGCTGATGGGTATGGAACGGCTGATCAAACTGGGCAGTACCACGACGGCGGTGAGCAGTGGCGATGCGGATTTTCTGTCCAATGTGGCGCAGTGTCCGGCAGGCGGCATTCTGCAGATCGAGAGCAAGTTCGAGTCGGTTTATGACATTCCGTTGGGGAATATTCAGGTAGATGTCATTGCCGTGGAGGGCGGCAAGATCACGCCGGTCAGGCTCGATGAAAACGGCAAAGGGCAGTTCGAAGGTACACCCGGCAAGTTCTACCGCGTTCAAGTTCAAAGCGAAGTGGCGCCTGAGCAAATTGATGAGCTTTTTTCCGCCTACGACGGCCTGAGCAAAGAGCTGGACGGGTGGCTGCGCAAGGAGTGGGAGGGGTTCAAGCCGCAGTGGTCGCAATCGACTTTTGCCGCGGCGGGGAACGGCATGCTCGCCGGGAGTTGGGCGGCGGTGGTCGGCGTGTGGGACAGCATCAGCTTGCTGTCGGACATCCTTCAAGATCCCGGTAAGTTCGTTAAGCGATTGGGCAGTGGTGCTGCCGAGCTGGTCAAACTCGCGAAGACCGCGCCGGAGGTGATGGCAACGGTCCAACTGCTGGCCAGTGACGAAGCGGCGCTGTGTTTGCTGCTGCGCACGGCCAGCCTGTGGTTGGAGATGCTGCCGCCGAGCGAGATCGTCGGTAAAACCGCCGAAGTTGTTTCGGCAGCCGTGGTGCAATTGCTCATCGACCTGCTGATCGGGATCGTCTTGACCTTCGCCGGTGCGGGCGCTGGCATTGCCTATCTGGGCCTGCGCCTGGCCCACCATGGTGCGCGGTTCGTCAGCGCAGTAACGGGCTTCGTCAAAGCGATCTTCACGATCATCAACCGCTTCACGACCTACGTCGACCGCTACAAAACCGTCGCCGCACGTGGTGTGGCGGCGGGTCTTAAAAAGGGCCGCATGCAGTTGCGCTGGAATGCCAAACGCAACACCGCCCTCAAGCAAAACGAACACCACGACAACGTCCCGGATCAGGCGAAAAACCCCAACGGCGACAGTGCCGATTCCGCCGCTAACACCGCCACCAACAAGTGTCCGGTGTCGATGGTCACCGGCGAAGAACTGCTGACCCTCACTGACGGTACGCTGGATGGCCTCCTGCCGTTCGACTTCACCCGGCTCTATCGCACCAGCGCTGCCGAGCTCGATAGCGGCCTCGGTTTCGGCTGGAGTCATTCCTTATCCCATCGACTGGAAATCGACGCCGACACTGTCACCTGGATCGACCACGAAAACCGTAGCACTCCGTTCCCGCTGCCGAGCACCGAGCGCCCGGCAATCCACAACAGCCTGTCGCGCGCCGCGATTTACCTCGGGGCCGAACCGGAAGAACTGATCCTCGCCCAGGCCGGTGACGACACGCGCTTTTACCACTTTCACCACGGCCGACTCACGGCGATCAGCGATGCGTACGACAACCGCTTGCGCATCACCCGCGACCGCCAGGAACGCATTCAGCGCCTCGACAACGGTGCCGGCCGCGCCTTGCGCTTGCGCTATGAACGCAGCCATCTGGTTGCCGTCGACTACCAGGTGTTTACCCCGGCGCAGACCCACGACGAGTCCTGGCAGACCGAGCAAACCCTGGTCAGTTACGCCTACGACGAACGCGCGCAACTCATCGAAGCGACCAACGCCGCCGACGAAAGCGAGCGCTACGACTACGACGACCAACACGTCATCCTCCAGCGGCAACTGGCTGGGGGGGCGAGTTTTTCTGGGAGTGGGAGCGCTCCGGCAAGGCCGCGCGCTGCATCCGTCACTGGGCGTCGTTTGCGCAGATGGACGCGCGCTATGTCTGGGATGACGCTGGCAGCGTCACCGTCCACAACAGCGATGGCAGCGAAGAAGTTTACGTCCACGACGAGCGTGCGCGGCTGGTGCGCAAGGTCGACCTGGACGGTGGCGAACAGCTCAAGGCCTACGACGAGCAAGGGCGGCTGATCGCCGAACAGGACCCGCTCGGCGCCGTCACCGAATACCGCTATGACGAAGTCGGACGCCTGGTGGCGCTGATTCCGCCAGAAGACGAGCCAACGGCCTACGAGTACCGCAACGGTTTCCTGCATGCGCGCTATCGCGGCCAAGCCATTTGGAAGTACCACCGTAACGCTCAGGGCGACGTCACCGAAGCGACTGACCCCGATGGCCAAACCACCCATTACCACTACGATGCCCAAGGACGTTTGCTGTCGACCCGCTACCCGGACACCAGCCGCCATGTATTCCTCTGGAATGCCTTGGGGCAATTGCTCGAAGAGACCTTGCCCGACGGTGGTCAACGGCGCTTTTCCTACGATGCCTTGGGGCGGCAGCTTACCCGTCAGGACGAACATGGCGCCGTCACGAAGTACCAATGGGACGCCGTTGGCCGACTGACCCAGACGATTCTTCCTACTGGTGCCAGTCGCGCCTATAGCTACAACGCCTACGGAAAAATCACCGCCGAACGCGACGAACTGGGGCGCGTCACGCGTTACGAGTACGTCGACGATCTGCACCTGGTCAGCCGCCGTCTCAACGCCGATGGCACTCAGCTGAAATATCGCTACGACAACGCGCAGCTGTTACTCACGGAAATCGAGAACGAATCCGGTGAAAAATATCAGCTGGACTACACCGCCAGCGGATTGATCCGACAGGAAACCGGCTTCGACGGCCAACGCACGGCGTACGCCTACGACCTCAATGGCCATCTGCTGGAGAAAACCGAGTTCGGCGCTGACGGCTCGCAGCTGATCACCGCTTACGAGCGGGATTCGGCCGGTCGGTTGCGGGTCAAAACCCTGCCCGACGGCCTCAAGGTCGAATACCGCTACGACAGCCTCGGCCGGCTGGTTGGTGTCGACGACGGCCACGACCATCCGCTGGAATTCGAGTACGACCGACAGGACCGGCTGATCACCGAACATCAGGGCTGGGGCACGCTGCGTTATGCCTACGACGCCTGCGGCCAGCTCACGCGCCTGCGCCTGCCGGACAACAGCAAACTCGACTACCACCACGCCAAGGGCGGTACGCTGACCGCCGTCGACCTCAACGACACGCGGCTCACCAGCCATCAGTTTGCCTTCGGTCGCGAGCAGCGGCGCCAGCAAGGCCAGTTGCTCAGCGAATATGCCTACGACGATCAGGGCCGTTTGCAGGCTCACGCTGTCAGTCAACAGCAAAAAAACCTGTACCGCCGCGACTATGCCTACAGCGCCAACGGCAATCTCGACAGCATTACCGACACCCGCCACGGCCAGCGCAACTACCAATACGACCCGCTCAACCGCCTGACGGGCGTGCGCCACACCCGCGACGACCCACCGGAAAGCTTCGCCCACGACCCAGCCGGCAACCTGCTGATGCAGGACCGCCCCGGCGCCGCCAAAGTGCAGGGCAATCGCCTGCTCCTGCAAGGCGACCGCCACTACGACTACGACGCCTTCGGCAACCTGATCCGCGAACGCCGCGGCACCGCAAAAAAGCTCGTCACCGACTACCGCTACGACTGCCAGCACCGCTTGATCGGCGTCACCACCCCGGACGGTCGCACCGCCAGTTACCACTACGACGCCTTTGGCCGCCGCATCGCCAAAACCGTCGACGGCCACACCACCGAATTCTTCTGGCAGGGCGATAACCTCATCGCCGAAAGCAGCCGCGAACACTACCGCAGCTACGTCTACGAACCCGGCAGCTTCCGCCCGCTGGCGATGCTCGACGGCAAAGGCCCGCGCAAGGCCTGCCCGTTCTACTACCAACTCGATCACCTCGGCACGCCGCAGGAACTGACCGATTTTGGCGGCGAAATCGTCTGGTCGGCGAAGTACAACGCCTACGGCAAAGTCACGCGCCTGGCGTTCGGCGGAGGCGAGCAGCTTGAGCAGCCGCTACGGTTTCAGGGGCAATACTTCGACGCCGAGAGCGGCCTGCACTACAACCGGCATCGGTACTATGATCCGGATGTTGGACGGTACCTGACGCCGGACCCGATCAAGTTGGCGGGTGGGCTGAATCAGTACCAGTACACGCCGAACCCGACGGGGTGGGTTGATCCGTTGGGGTTGAGCGGGAACTGCCCGCCGCCGAATAAGCCTGGGTGTTCGGCGCCGGATGATACGACTGGCGCTAGGGTTGATGAAGGTGAGCCGCCGCTGCCAAAGCTGAGGGGAAATCAGCGGAGGGTGCGGATTGATGAGTTGGCAGAGGCAAATGCGAAGCGGCGAGTTTTGGAATGGGAGGAAGATTACGACATGCATACTGTCGCGAAGCATAATCCCGAAATTCCAGACGCGGCGCTAAAGCAGAGATCGATTGATGGGAGTCATCCAACAAAAAAAGGAAAAAAGGAGAGAATTAATCCAAGTTCCCAGTTCAGAAGCTGGTTACTCCAGATGAATGCGATAAATGATGCGGTTTCTAGGATGAGTCGAAATCCACCTGCTCCCACGGGTTTTACCCAAACAGGGGATCCCGTTGTAAGGAAGGAAATGCCGGCAGGTGGTAGAGGCTATAAACCAAATAAAAAAGATCTAGATAATCCGCAGTATGTAGATGAGTTGAATTACTCAGAGGTCAGGTTTCGTCAGGGTGGTCTTGTCAAACCCTATACTGCGTTCCCGGATTAGGATAATGAAATGTTGAAGTGGCCTTTGTATGACCTTCCTTTTGAGCCAACGCTTTTGTACTGGTTGGGAGGTATCTCTATTTTTGATCGTGAGGAAACACTTGGTGAGGCATTGTGGGTATATAACCCGAATGATAGTGCTGATAGAGAAAAAATTATTAGGGTGTTTCTGTTAGGTAAGCTTGAGTATTTGCCATATAGGCATCGATTTTTGATGTTTAAGATTCTTGAGGATGCTCTAGCACAGTCGAATTTTGATTTTTCTACACAGTTTGAAAGTGATTATGAGGCAAATACGTCTATGGCTTGGGATGAGACGGAGATAGTCGATCCTCGAGGCTTCTTTGAAGATGTATATAAATACGCAAGAGAAGAGTGGAAGAAGACCTTAAAAAAGCCAGTCTTGAAGACCAATCCACTTGGTAGTCGGCGTTTTTGAGACGGACGCGAAATTTCTGGGCAAGACCGTCGGAAGTTTCCTTCAAGTCGCGGCGGTTTCCATGAACTGGTGTGAAATGTTTTCCATCGATAGTCTCTGGTGGTCACTGAACATTCAGTGGCAGGGTGTAGGAACCCTTCAAGACTAGAGAGGACGCTTTGGCGTCGACACCTGAATTGCGGCCGTCAACATGCGTCCGTAAGATCAGTTGCGGCGGCCGTGCGCGGGCACGCTTCGGTGTGGTCGAGTTCTCTGGTCTCGATATTCCTACCCCGTGCATAGCTGCCACCCAAGCCTGTAGGAAGGCCGATGGTAGCGACCGTTCACTACCAGAGGCTTCAATAATGAAAAATCTTCACCCCGATCCACCCTACGAAAAACCAATCCCCCACCCCAAAAGCCGCTTCATGGCCCTCACCGGCAACTGCACCGACATGCCCACGCTGTTCGTCGATACCCACGCGCCGCTCGATGTTTTGTATGACGCTGCCAGCTATCGAATTCGCGCCGTCACGCAGGTGCTGGAGAACATGTCGATGCGTGGTTCGGTCGAGTGCGAGTCCTTCATCCTCAGCGATTTTGCCTTGCTGTGCGCCATCCCGTTGCGCGATGGCTGTGATGTGCTGGATGTGATCGGGCGGCGGTTGCGGGCAACGCCTTAGGCGTCTCGACTCACTGCTTTTTGAATGATCGTTCCCGCGCTCTGCGTGGGAATGCAGCCCATGACGCTCTGCGTCAATCGGGTGCCCGGCTCGACACCGGTGGCGTGACTGGAACGCGGAGCGTCCCTGGAGGCATTCCCATGCGGGAGCGTGGGAATGGTCGGGTTAGCGGTGTCCGGCCATTAGCGTTTCTTCGGCTGCTGGCACCGCCAAACTATCAATCACATGCACGCTATACCCCTGCACATTCTTCGCATGGTGTTTAGCCTGCGATGCCATCTCCGCCAACTGGCTCGCATCGAGTTGTCCACAGGCCTGTGGATGCAAATGGACCACGCCGATCGACAATGACAACAATGGAAACTCCTGCCGCACACCCTGACGGTTCGGCGCAATAAAGCACTCGGCTTCCAAATGTTCGCTACGGTAGAAGCGTCGGCATTGGCTGTGGAAGTCGTCCAGCAACTGGTTCAACCGTTTTCGCCAGTCTTCCGGGCCGAGCACCAGCAGGAAGTCGTCGCCGCCGATATGGCCGACGAAGTCGCGGGAAGGGTCGACGCGGTCATTCAGGCATTGCGCCAGGCACAACAGGACTTCGTCTCCACGGCCGTAGCCGTAGATGTCGTTGAAGGGTTTGAAGCTGTCGATGTCGACGTAGCAGATGATCGACTCGCGCTCCTGTTGCAGCAACCGCGTCAGGCATTGCTGGATCGGTACGTTGCCGGGCAACAGGGTCAGCGGGTTGGCGTAGCGGGCTTGCTGGATTTTTAGTTCGGTAATCAGTTTGAGTACATCAATGACCCGACCCAGTCCCAGATAACTGCCGTTGAGGGTGATGATGAAATCTTCTTCGATGCGCTGGCGGGCGCGGCTGGTGATCAGGCGACTGACCTGTTGCAGTGACTGGCTCATTTCCACGGCCAGAAAGTCGTCGTTCATCAAGCGGCTGATCGGTTTGCGCGCGAACAGGTCGGTGGCAAACGGCTTGAGTAGCGCGTCTGAGAGCGAATGCCGGTGAACGATGCCGCAGGGGTGGCCTTGCTCGTCGAGCACCGCCAGGGAGTTCAGGTTGGCCTGGCGGCGGAACGCTTCCAGCACGGTGGCGGTCGGCGTATCGCGCGACACGGCCGGTTGGTCGTTGAGCAGGGCACTGAGGTCGCTGCCTTCGTCGTTAAGCGCGACGGCGGTGCTGTCGTGTTTGGGCATCAGGTTACGTGCATCCCGGGGCGGGTGCTCCTGAGGACGGCACAGCAAATAGCCCTGGACCAGGTCGACGCCCATCTCGGTCAACACCGCGAGCTCTTCCGGCAATTCGATACCTTCGGCAATCACTTGGGCCCGCGAGGCTTTGGCGATTTGCAGGATCGAGCCGACAAATTCGCGTTTGAGCGCGTCCTGGTGAATCCCGTCGATGAAATGGCGATCAATCTTCACGTAATCCGGACGCAGCTCGGACCACAATCGCAAGCTTGAATACCCCGCCCCCAGATCATCCAGTGCGATGGAAAAGCCCATCGCCCGATAGTGATGCAGCGCGTTTTGCAGCAACTGGAAATCGTCGGTCGGGGTCTGTTCAGTGAGTTCGATGACCACCTGACTCGGTGGAATACCGAAATCCTGCAGCAGTTGCAGCGTGCGCCCAGGCTGGTGGGCGGCTTCGAGCAGGGATTCCGGGGAGACATTGAGAAACAGCTTGCCTGGCAGTTGCTGTTCGTTGAAACGTCGGCAAGCACTTTCACGGCAAGCGATTTCCAGCTCGCTCAAGCGACCGGCCTGGCGCGCCACGGAGAACAAGGCGATGGGGGAGTGCAGCGGGCTGTTCGAAGGGCCGCGAGTAAGGGCTTCATAGCCGACAATGCGTCGCTCGGAGAGGGAAATGATCGGCTGGAACAGGCTGTGCAAGCCGCTTTGAGCCAGTATGGAACTCAAGGCACTCAGCTGTTCTGTCATGGTCATGGCAATCTCGGGGCGATAAAAAAGGACTGGGAGCAGCCTCTTTTCAGAGGTGCTCCCAGTCCCTTATTTCACGACAGAATGATGACTGTTTGATGACGCTCCGGGGAGCGTCAGCATTAAATTGCCATCATCGTGATTGTAACAACTTAGTGCTTGGCGACCGCGCTGTTGAGTTTCAGGTAGTCCAGCAGGATCCGACCGGTCTCGCTCAGGTAGGCGTCGTCTTCTGGCTTGGTCTTGTCCGGCTCGGCCGCGATGGCGTCTTCGTCTTCTTTCTTCAGCTCTTTGAGCGGCTCTTCGCCCTTGGCCTTGCGACGGATGTTTTCCATGGCCAGTTGTTTGGCTTCGATATCGGTGTGTTGTGCACGACGATCCGCTTCATTGAGGCTGACGGTTTTTTCTGCCATCAGTTTCTGCGCCAGGGCCAGTTTGTCGCGGATAAACACGAACTCCGCGTCTTTGGCCGAACGCACGTCATGCTCGGACTTGAGTTGCGAGAGGTACGGTTTGAACGGGTCGACCGCAGGCTTGATGGCCGCATGGATGGTGTCCCACGGCATGGCTTCCGGCAGGGCGCTTTCGCCGATTTCCTTGGTGTCGATAATCGACGGGTAATCGATGTCCGGCAGTACGCCCTGATGCTGGGTGCTCTGGCCGGAAACCCGGTAGAACTTGGCCAGGGTCAGTTTCAGTTCGCCGTGGTTCAGCGGCTGAATGGTCTGCACGGTGCCTTTGCCGAAGGTCTGGCCGCCGATGATCAACGCGCGGTGGTAGTCCTGCATGGCGCCGGCAAAAATCTCCGAAGCCGAGGCGGACAAGCGGTTGACCAGCAACGCCATCGGGCCTTTGTAGAACGCGCCCGGGTTTTCGTCTTCCAGCACGTCGACACGGCCGTCGGCATTACGCACCAGAACAGTAGGGCCCTTGTCGATGAACAGGCTGGTCAGTTCGGTGGCTTCCTGCAGGGAACCGCCGCCGTTGTTACGCAGGTCAATGACCACGCCGTCGACTTTTTCCTTCTGCAGCTCGGTCAGCAGTTTCTTGACGTCGCGCGTGGTGCTCTTGTAGTCCGGATCACCGGCACGGAAGGCTTTGAAGTCCAGGTAGAAGGCCGGAATCTCGATGACGCCGAGCTTGTAGTCCTTGCCGTCCTGTTTCAGGTTCAGCACGGACTTCTTCACGGCCTGGTCTTCAAGCTTCACCGCTTCGCGGGTGATCGGCACGATCTTGGAAGTCTGGTCGTTAGGCGCATTGCTGGCCGGAATGACTTCCAGGCGCACCACGGTGCCTTTCGGGCCGCGGATCAGCTTGACCACTTCGTCGAGACGCCAGCCGACCACGTCGACCATCTCTTTGTTGCCTTGGGCAACACCAATGATCTTGTCGGCCGGAGCAACCAGTTTGGTTTTGTCGGCCGGGCCTGCCGGCACCAGACGCACGACTTTCACCTGGTCGTTATCGCTCTGCAACACAGCGCCGATGCCCTCCAGGGACAGGCTCATGTTGATGTCGAAGTTCTCCGCGTTATCCGGCGACAGATAGTTGGTGTGCGGGTCGTAGGACATGGCGAAGGTGTTGATGTACGCCTGGAAGATGTCTTCCGCGCGGGTCTGGTCCAGGCGCGCCAACTGGTTCTTGTAGCGCTTGGTCAGGGTTTCCTGGATTTGCTTGGAGTCCTTGCCTGCGATCTTCTGGCGCAGCACTTCGTCCTTGACGCGTTTGCGCCACAGGTCGTCGAGTTCGGCGGTGGACTTGAGCCAAGGCGCGTCCTTGCGGTCGATCAGCAAGGTTTCCTTGGTGGTGAAATCGATCTTGTCGACGCCTTTGTTCAACTCGGCAAGGGCGAAGTCCAGACGCGCCTTGACGCGGTCCAGGTAGCGCTTGTAGATGGTGAACCCGGCGTTCAGGTCGCCGCTTTTGAGGAAGTCGTCAAACTGGGTTTTCCATTTGTCGAATTCCGCGATGTCGCTGGCCATGAAGTAGCTGCGCGACGGGTCCAGCAGCTTGAGGTAGCTGTCGTAGATGATCACGGAGCGCGCGTCATCGAGCGGCGGCTTACTGTAGTGATGGCGCTTGAGCAATTCGACGACGTTCAGACTGGCGATTACTTCGTCACGATCAGGCTGAAGCTTGTCCCAGCTATTGGCTGCAAACGTATTGGTCGATAGCGGCAACAGGCCGATACCAATGAATAGGGCTAGGGCGGTGCCAGGGAAAAAATGCTTCATGCTGATTCGACGCGGGGACAATTGATCACGCATATTAGGCCGTCTTTGAAGTCGCCGGATCCACAAGGGCCGGTCGCATAATGCAAGAAAGCCCGAGGCTACAGCTACGGGCTCAGTCCAGACTCACTATGGAGGCACTGTGAAAGCATTGCAAGGCGTTGACGGTCAAGTGGAGTGGCTTGAAGAGCCCAGTCCTACATGCGATGTAGGACAAGTTCGCATTCGCGTGGCGGCTGCGGGTCTCAATCGCGCCGATTTGTTACAGAAAGCGGGTCTGTATCCGCCGCCGCCCGGGGCCAGTCAAGTACTGGGTCTTGAGTGTTCAGGGGTGATCAGCGAGGTCGGCCCGGGGTCTTCCTGGCAGGTCGGAGATCGGGTTTGCGCCTTGCTGGCCGGGGGCGGGATGGCCGAAGAGGTAGTTGTCGACGGACGGCATGTGTTGCCAGTGCCAGACGGTTTGTCACTGGTCGAGGCGGCAGCACTGCCCGAAGTGTATGCAACCGTCTGGCTGAATTTGTATCAACTCGCGGCGCTTAAACCGGGTGAGAAAGTTCTTCTGCACGCCGGAGCAAGTGGAATTGGTTCAGCCGCCATTCAGCTGTGCAAGGCGTTTGGCAACCCGTGCTGGGTCAGCGTCGGTTCTGCCGAGCGTCTGGCTTACTGTGAGGCGCTGGGGGCGCAGGGCGGGGTGGTGCGCAAGGGTGGCCTGGACAGTTTGAATGACCTGGGGCCATTCGATGTGATCCTCGACCCGGTTGGCGGTCATTACGCGGCGCTGAACCTCAAGCTGCTGGCCCGAGATGGACGTTGGGTGCTGATCGGCCTGATGGGCGGCCGTGAGGCGCAGCTGGACCTGGCGCAAGTGCTGGCCAAGCGTGTGCAACTGCTGGGGTCGACCTTGCGCAGTCGCGACGATCAGTTCAAGGCGGACTTGTTCAGCGATTTGAGCCAGCACGTCTGGCCACTGTTTGCCGAGGGGCGTTTGAGCCCGCAGTTGGCCAGGACGTTCCCGATCAAGGATGCCGAAGCGGCGTTTGCCGAATTGGCGAGCAACACGGTGGCGGGGAAGCTGGTGCTGGTGATCGACGAAAGCCTGGTTTGACAATACAAAACCTGTGGGAGCGTGGCTTGCCCGCGATTCAGGCGACGCGGTGTATCAGTCAGACCGCGTCATCGTTCATCGCGGGCAAGCCACGCTCCCACAAGGTAATTTATGTTACTTCCAGAGATGGATCGGCCAGCCGGCTTTTTCGGCGTGCCCAAGCAGCACCGGATCCGGGTTTACCACGTGTGGGAAATCTACCTTCAGCAACAACGGCAAATCGTTACGAGAGTCGGAATAAAAACTCGCGCCTTCGAGGTTTTCCTCTTCCGCATCCAGCCATTCCAGCAATCGGATGATCTTGCCTTCGCGGTAGGTCAGCGTGCCCACGGTGTGGCCGCTGTACACGCCATGCGCCACTTCCAGTTCGATGCCGAGAATCTCGTCGATGCCCAGGCGATTGGCAATCGGCTTCACCAGGTGCGTGCCGGACGCCGAGATCACCAGAATCCGGTCGCCGGCCTTGCGGTGGGCGGCGATGGCCTTGGTCGCGTCGCTGAAGATAATCGGCTCGATGAAGTCCTCCACCCAAGGCCCGACCAAGTGCTCAACCTCTTCCGGCGTGCGGCCGATCATCGGTTCCAGGCTGAAGGTCATGTAGTCCTCCATTCGCAACTTGCCGTGGCTGTAGGCGTCCATCAGTTCGTTGTTCTGACGCATGAACGACTCGGGATCGACCCAGCCCAGTCGACCCATTTGCTCGCTCCAGAGGGTGGCGCAGTCGCCGTGGATCAAGGTTTCATCCAGATCAAAAATTGCCAGGGCCATTAGTGCAGTTCTCTCTTCAACATCAGCAAGGTCATCAGGCTACCTCACACAGGGCCGTCGGATCGATGGAAAGCGCCAGGCGCTGACCATCGGGATGCAGGTCGGCCGCCGAGCGGTTGAGCACATCTACCACCAATTCCACACCACGGGCTTCGACCCGGTACCGAATCACGTTGCCCAGCAAACTGTGGCTGCGCACCTGGGCATCCAGTTGGCCGTTCAGGCTCAGCTCGATGGCTTCCGGGCGAATGGCGATGCGGTGGCTGATTGGCCGTTGCAGCAGCTTCGAGGCGCTGTCGGCATCCAGCAGGTTGTAGTTGCCGATGAAACCGGCGGCAAAGACATCCACCGGGGCGGTGTACAGGGTTTCGGCGTCGCCGCTTTGTACGATCTTTCCCTGATTCATCAGGAAAATCCGGTCTGACATGGTCAGCGCTTCTTCCTGATCGTGTGTGACAAAGATCGTGGTCAGGCCCAGTTCACGCTGGATCTGACGGATCTGTTCGCGCAGGTGCTTGCGAATCCGTGCATCGAGGGCTGACAGCGGTTCGTCCAGCAACAACAAGCGTGGCCGGGTCACCAGTGAACGGGCGAGGGCGACGCGCTGGCATTGGCCGCCGGACAGTTGATGCGGATATCGAGCGGCGAAGTCGTTCAACTCCACCAAACTGAGCACTTCGGCGACGCGCTTCTGGCTGTCGTCGGCGTTGACCTTCTGCATCCGCAGGCCGAAGGCGACGTTTTGTTCCACCGTCATGTTCGGAAACAGCGCATAGCTCTGAAACACCATGCCGATTCCGCGTTTCTGCGGGCTCAGGGGAACGAGGTCCTGGCCATCGAGCAGGATCTTGCCGCCATCGACCGAGGTCAGGCCGGCGATGCAGCGCAGCAGCGTGGACTTGCCGCAACCGGACGGGCCGAGCAGGGTAACGAATTCACCTTTCTGGATTTCGCAGTTGATGTCGCTGAATACTGTGGTGCCGGCCTGCCTTGATGATGAGTAGCTCTTTTGAAGATGTTGGACGCTCACATAGCTCATTCGCTTTTGTCCTTGTTCAAGATATTGGCCGCCCAGGTCAGAACCAGCACAAAGAGGAAGTAGGAAATCACCAGTGCGCTGGTGAAGTGGCCGCTGCTGTTGCGCATGTTGTTGAGGTAGACCTGCAGGGTTTCGTAGCGGGTGCCGACGAGGATGTTGGCGAACACGAACTCGCCGAACAGGAACGAGAACGACAGCAGCAACGCCACCATCAAGCCTTTGCGCAGGTTCGGCAGCACCACCAGGAAGGCCGCTTGCCAGGTGCTGGCGCCGAGCAGTTGGGCGGCGTCCATCAAGTCGCTCAGGTTGATCGCTTGCAAGTTGTTGGTGATGGCCCGGTACATGAACGGCAGGGCAATCGTGAAATAGCAGCCAATCAGAATCCACGGCGTGCCGACCATCGCGAAAGGCCCCGACCCGTAGAGTTGCAACAGCCCCACCGAAGACACTACCGGCGGCACCGCGAAGGGCAGCAGGATCAGAATGTTCATCAATGCGTCGAGTTTCGGGAAATGGTAATGCACCACAAACAGCAGCGGCAGAATCAGCACCACCGACAGGATCAGCGCACCGACGCAGACCAGTAGCGATTGACCGAAAGCGTTCAGAAAGCGCGGATCGCTCCACAGCTGCACGTACCATTTGATGCTGAAGCCGCTGGGCAGGATAGTTGCCGACCAACTGCTGGAGATCGAATAGATGAACGTGCCGAGCAGCGGCAACAACAGAATGGCAAACAGCAGGTACACCACGACGCGGTGGTAAACGCCCACGGGGCCCAGTTCAGCGCGAGACATGGTAACTCCTCTTCAACAGCAGCTGATGCACGATGGTCACCAGGGTCATCAACGCCACCAACACCACCGCCAGGGCACTGGCCAGATTCGGATCGAGGGAAATATCTCCGGACACCATTGCCGCGATGCGGATGGTCATCACGTTGAAATTGCCGGTGGTCAGTGCATACACCGTCGCGTAGGCGCCGAGGGCGTTGGCCAGCAGGATCACGAATGTGCCGAGCAGCGCTGGCGTCAGCACCGGCAAACCGATGTGCCGCCAGAACTGCCAGTCGCTGGCTCCGAGCAGTTCGGCGGACTCGCGCCAGTCTTCGCGCAAGGCATCGAACGCCGGGTAGAGCAGCAACACGCCGAGCGGAATCTGGAAGTAGGTGTAGAGAATGATCAGCCCGGTTTTCGAGTACAGGTTGAAGTCCTGAATGATCCCGGCCTGCTTGAGCATGATGGTGAAGCTGCCGTTGAAGCCCAGCAGAATGATGAACGCGAAGGCCAGTGGCACGCCGGCGAAGTTGCTGGTCATGTTGGCGAAGGCGTTGACGAAGTTGCGCAGTTTCGAGTCGACCCGACGCAGGGAGTAGGCGCCCAGCACCGCGATGATGATCCCGAATACGCTGGACCAGAAACTGATCTCAAGGCTGTACTGGATCGCCTGCAAATAGAACTTTGAATTGAAGATCTTGGTGAAGTTGGCCAGGCCCCAGCCAAACTCTTCCGATTCCAGGCTGTTGATCATCACCCAGATCAGCGGGGCGATTTCGAACACGATAAAGAACACTACAAAGGGCACAAGACACAACGCCGCCAGCCACTTGCCACGGGTATTGGCATTCACTTGAGCAGCTCCCGGCACACAGGTTTGTCGTGGGCGACGCCCAGCAGTTCGCAGACGGTGCCGCAGATTTCAGTCTGTTTCGGCGTAGCGCTGGTGTTCAAGCTGAACGCATCGCCGAGGACAAACAGTGGCACTTCGCGTTCTTCCGGCAACAGGCCGTTGTGGGATCGGTCGTTGTTCATGCCGTGGTCGGCCGTCACCAGTACTTGATAACCGGCGTCGAGCCAGGTGCGCAGGTAGTCGGCCAGGATGATGTCGGCCGAACGGGCGCTGTTGCGGTATTGCGGGGTGTCGAGGCCGTGTTTGTGCCCGGCGTCGTCGATGTTCATGGGGTGGATCAATAGAAAGTTCGGCGCATGACGCAAGCGCAGGTTTTCGGCGTCGGCGAACAGGTGCGAATCCGGGTAGTGGTCGTTCCAGTAAAAGTGACCGTGCTGGATCGGCAGGTTCTCGTCGTCGGTGTGACGGTCCCGTGCGGCAATAAACGGCGAGCGGTTGTACAGCTCACTGACCCAGTGATAAGCCGCCGCAGCGGTTTTCAGGCCGGCGTCGGTGGCGTAGTGATAGATGCTGCGCTGGTTGGACAGGCGCGAGACATTGTTGTGAACGATGCCGCTCTCGATCGGCGGGACGCCGGTGAGAATGCATTCGTACAAGGGGCGAGACAGGGCCGGCAGTTCGCACTCCAGTTTGTAGAGCGCTGCGCGTCCTGCGCCGACGTAGGCCTGCAGGTGCCCCATGGTGTGGCGCGCGACCTCGTAATTGAGGCCGTCGAGCACGACAAGGATGACGTTGTGCTTCATAGGGGCAAAAACTCCGCGAAACAGGATGTCGAAAATCTTGAAGTCAATTCAATCCCATGTGGGAGCGAGCTTGCTCGCGATGGCGGAGGACCCGTCAGCATCAATGTTGACGGTCAGTCCGCCATCGCGAGCAAGCTCGCTCCCACAGGGATCTCCATTAGATCTCCAGATGGGGATCTACCGCATTACTGCATATTGATGATGACTTCTTCTTGCCACTTCTGAGGAAGGGCTTTGGAGGTCTTTTCCCATGCGTCCGCGTCTTTGATCGGCGTCACGTTTTTGTACTGCTCGTTAGGCAGCAGCTTGGACTTCACGTCGGCCGGCAATGTGATGTGCTCGGCACGGATCGGACGCGCGTTGCCTTTTGCCAGGTTGATCTGGCCGGCGTCGCTGAAGATGTATTCGCGGGCCAGCTTGGCGGCGTTCGGGTTTTTTGCGTATTTGTTGATGATGGTGGTGTAGCCGGAAATCACCGAACCATCGGATGGAATCAGCACTACGTAGTCATCCGGGTTGGCCATCTTGGCCCTGTAGCTCAGGCCGTTGAAGTCCCAGACCACGCCGACTTCGATTTCAC
This sequence comes from Pseudomonas sp. S2_F03, assembly GCF_054668335.1. Taxonomy (NCBI): domain Bacteria; kingdom Pseudomonadati; phylum Pseudomonadota; class Gammaproteobacteria; order Pseudomonadales; family Pseudomonadaceae; genus Pseudomonas; species Pseudomonas sp. S2_F03. The sequence continues at coordinate 4,878,652 of NZ_CP162759.1, forward strand.
CCTTCTCCATGGTGGCAATCGTCGGGTTGGCCATGGACAGGCGACCCTGCTTGGCGATTTCGGCGAACAGTTTCAGGGCCGGTTCAAGGTTTGCCTCGTTACCGCCATTGGCCAATGCCGCTGCCAATACACCGTTGGCCGCCTGGGCCGCCGTGCTCACGTCACCGATGGAAACCTTGTATTTGCCGCCCTTGAGGTCAGCCCACTTGGTCGGTGCTTCGGAACCGTGCAGCAGTTTTTTGTTGACGATAAACGCGATGGAGCCGGTGTAGGCCAGTGCCCAGTTGCCGTCCTTGTCCTTGGCCCAGGCGGGAACCTGATCCCAGGTCGTCGGCTTGTACGGTTGAACCACACCTTGCTTGACCGCGATCGGGCCGAACGCTGCGCCCACGTCACCGATGTCGGCGCTGGCGTTGTCTTTTTCAGCGGCGAACTTGGCGATTTCCTGTGCCGAGCTCATGTCGGTGTCGATGTGCTTGAGGCCGTAGGTTTTGGCCAGGTCTTCCCAGGTGCCTTTCCAGTTGGCCCAGTCATCGGGCATGCCGACGCTGTTGACGGCGCCTTCCGCTTTCGCAGCGGCTTCGAGGGTTTTCAAATCATCAGCCGCCATGGCGGCGGTGCACATGGCAATGGTCGAGCCTAACAGTGATGCCAGGAAAAGCTTTTTCATCCGAAGCTCCTTTGGGCGTTTTCAACGCTGCGATTGCGGTTGTGTTGGTCTAGGTCAGCAATACCTGAGCCAATTTAGGTGGGCTCGATGACACTTTCATGTCGGTCGTCGCCCGGCAGCACAATTATTTGCCCGGTATTGGCAGGTGCCAGATAAGCGTAGACCATGGGCAAAGGCCCGGTGAACAAGGGACTTGGCCGATGTATTGCAGGGCTTGAAGCGACCGTGGGCATGACCGTTGGGTAGCTTTGTCATCGATCAGTCATCTGCACTGCCTACGCTTGCAGGATGAAAATGAGCCGGGGTTACAGTGCGGTTCTGCCCCGAAACTGTGCTGGTCTAGTCCAGATAGGTAACGTTGATGCGTGATGAGGCAACAAAAGCGGTGACAGCCATAGGTCAGGTCCTGCAGGAACAGCTCGACCACGGTCTGTTGCCGCCCGGCAGCAAGCTACCGGCCGAGCGCAAGCTCAGTGAGTTGTTCGGGACCACGCGGATTACCGTGCGTGAGGCGCTGTTGCAGTTGGAAGCGCAGGGGCAGATTTATCGCGAGGAGCGTCGCGGCTGGTTCGTTTCACCACCGCGCCTGGCCTATAACCTGATGCAGCGCAGTCACTTTCACGCGATGGTCAGTGCGCAGGGGCGGGTGCCGTCCACCGAGGTGATTTCGGCGCGGTTGCAGCCGGCGTCAGCGGCGGTGTGCGCCTGGTTGCAATTGCCGGCGCTGTCGAGCGTGATCCAGATTTGCCGCGCGCGACGCATTGATGAGCGGCTGGTGTTGTACGTGGAGCACTATCTGAACCCGCAGTATTTTCCGGGGATTCTCGAGTTTGATTTGAATCAGTCGATCACCGAGTTGTACGCACGGCATTACGATTTGCACTACGGGCGGGTGCGTTTCGAAATTGTGCCAACGTCGCTCTCGGCGGATGCGGCCGCCGCGCTACGGGTGTCAGTGGGCAGCCCGGGACTGCGCATCGCCCGGGTCAACTACGATCAGCATGAGCGGCTGATCGATTGTGACCTGGAGTTTTGGCGTCATGATGCGATTCACGTCGGGGTGGATGTGGTCTGATCGTTTTCGGTCTGCGGTCCACCACCAGCGGTCACCACCTGCACGCTCATGCGCGGCATCGCCAGGTCCATCCCTGCGTCGTCCAGATGACGCTTGAGCGACAGGTTGAATGCCCGTGAAACCTCCCACTGTTTGATCGGCGCGGTTTTGAACCGGGCGCGAAGAATCGCGTTGCCGGACTCGAAGCTTTCAACCCCCTGGAACTCCAGCGGCGACCAGATGTTGCGCCGTTGCAGCGGGTCGGTGCGCATTTTCTGGCCGACTTCGCGCATCAACTTGATGGCCTCATCGATGTTCATGCTGGCGGGCACGGCCACGCGGAAAATGGCGTAGCCGAATTCCCGGGAGTAGTTCTTGATGCTTTTGATTTCGCTGAACGGAATGGTGTGGACGATGCCGTCGATGTCCCGCAGGCGCACGGTGCGGATGGTCAACCCTTCGACGGTGCCCAGGTGACCGCCGACGTCCACGTAGTCGTCGATGGCCAAGGAGTCTTCGATGATGATGAACAGTCCGGTGATCAGGTCTGCCACCAGAGACTGCGCGCCGAAACCGATGGCCAGGCCGATGACACCGGCACCGGCCAGCAATGGCGTGACGTTCATGCCCATGTTCGCCAGCGCGACGATCAGCGCGACAATGAAAATCGCCACGAACAACACGTTGCGGATCAGCGGCATCATCGTCTGCGCGCGGGCATTGGCCAGGCCTTTGCGTGAACGGGTGAGCGCGTGGTGCACGGCGGTGTCGCTGAGGATCCAGATCAGCCAGGCGAAAATCAGCGTGCCGGCAAGGCTGAACAGTTTGACGCTGACCTCATGGCCTTCACCTTCGGTGAACGAGATCAACGACATGCCCCAGACCCGCAGGCCGAGTTCGATGAACGCCAGCCACACCAGCAAGTGGGCGAGGGTATAGAAGAAGTTTTTCAGCCGTTCCGAATACAGCGCGTGGCGCTTCACACCGCGTTGCGGTTTGAGGGCATGGCGCCGCACCAGCCCGTTGATGACCATGCACAACACCAGCAGCACGGTACAGATCAGCGACTGACGCAAGGCGGTGCTGGTGTCGCCGGCCGAGACGAACGTGGCGAACAGCGAGACGCCCACCAGCACCAGTGCCGGGACATACCAGTAGGTGCCGAGGATCTCGATGGTATCGCTCAGCGCGCGCCGGGTCAGGCGTCGGGACAGCGGCTGATTGCGGATCAAATGCGCGATCGGCCGGCGGAACCGCATGATGAACAGCCCGGTGGACAACGCCGCCATGACGTTGGCGGCCGTCGCGGCCGTATGGGCCAGATGACTGCCAAGGCCGGCGACCAGTCTGGGGTCGTTCAGCGCTTCACCGAACGCGGCGAAACTGCCGATCAGCCATAACGGCCGGAACGCCTGGTGTCGCAGGATGTACAAGGCGCGGTGGCGGTGTGGGCCATCGAGCAGGGAGAACGCGATCACGCAGATTGCCGAGAAACAGGTGCCGACCACCAGCGCATAAGCCAGCACCATGGCCAGGCTTTTGCCCAGCGATGAGGGCAGGGCGTAACTCATGTAGACGGTGATCACCAACGCGATCATCCATGGCCCGAGCTTGCGCAGGGCGAAGCGCAACATGTCCAGCGCCTTGGGGTGTTGCGGCAATTCTTCGGTCAGGCCGAAGCGCATCCGCACCCGATGACTGACCCAGATCAGGGCTGCTGCCAACAGGCTCCAGACCATCAGGATCATGGCGAAGGCGAAGATGATCGGCAGCCATTCACTGGCGGGAAGCAGCAACGCAGACAGCTCATCGCGAGCCAGGCCAAACTCTTCAGACCAGCGATTGAGCGGGCTATCGGCCCCGGAGAATTGTTTTTCAAACGTGGCCAACGTGCCGCCGATCAAGCCCAGTACGCCTTCTTCGGCGGCGGGTTGGGCTTTTTTGGTGGCGTCGCGCAGCTTCTTCAGGTCCGCGAGCAGCTTGGTGCGCTGCTGATCGTTTTCCAGCGACTTGATGACTTCGTCGAGCGATTGCCCCAACGGGACTTGCGCCTCTGGCTGGGCTTTCGTCGAACCGCCGAGCAAGCTCGGCAAACCGGCCGCCTGGGCAGGTGCCATCGGCAGCAGCACCAAGAGGGCAGGCAAGGAAGAGAACACGGCAGGGCGAAAAGACGAGCGAGCACTAGGCGGTCAACCTCGGGATGAACGGATTGGCCGAGTGTACGAGCCCGTCTAAATCAATGCGAGCCAGGGGAGGATTTATTCGTTGAGTTTGGCGAGGATTTTAATCACCACGGTGGCGAGGATCGTCATCATGCCGATCCACATGGCAAACACGCCGGCGTTTTTGTCACGAAAGTTGAAGCCGAGGGCCAGCAGGATCATCCCGGCGAGGATCGGGATCAGCATGGCGTGAAACGAAGACAACGAGATCATGGAGACAGCCTTGTCAGGAGGGATAATTTAAGTCTAGGTGGCTTTTGGGTGACCGAGGGTGATGTGTATCAGAAATGAGCCGGTCTGAGCAGAGCGCTCGCTCCCACATGATTCGTATCAACCAGTAGGGAGCGAGCCTGCTCGCGAAGCCTTTCAGCGGCTACGGCAATTCCTGGCAGGCATAGAACGCGCTCAGGACTTTGACCAGGTGCGCCAGGTCGTGGCTGCCGCACAGTTCGCGGATCGAGTGCATGGCAAACGTCGGCAGGCCGATGTCCACGGTACGTACGCCCAGGTGGCTGGCGGTGATCGGGCCGATGGTCGAGCCACATCCCATGTCGCTACGCACCACAAAGCTTTGCACCGGTACTTCTTCGGCCATGCACAGGTGGCGGAAGAAGCCGGCGGTTTCGCTGTTGGTGGCGTAGCGCTGGTTGCTGTTGACCTTGATCACCGGGCCGGCGTTGAGTTTCGGGCCGTGGTTGGCGTCGTGCTTATCGGCGTAGTTCGGGTGCACGCCGTGGGCATTGTCGGCCGACACCAGCAGGGATTTCTGGATGGTGCGCACGAACTCGTCACCTTCAGGCAACAGGCGACGCAACGTCTGCTCGAGCATCGGGCCATCGGCGCCGCAGGCCGAGCAGGAACCGACTTCTTCGTGATCGTTGCAGACCAGCACACAGGTTTCGTCCGTTTCGGCGGTCAGCAAAGCTTGCAGGCCGGCGTAGCACGACAGCAGGTTATCCAGGCGCGCCCCGGCGATGAAGTCACCATGCAGACCGATGACCGCAGCGCTTTGGGTGTCGTAGAAACTCAACTCGTAGTCAAGAACGACATCGGCGTTCAAACCATGCTCGAGCGCCAACTGATTGGTCAGTACGGCGCGGAAGTCCACGCGCTCGTCACCGGCGAATTGCGCAAGGATCGGCGGCAGTTCGGTTTGCGCGTTGATCGCCCAGCCCATGTTGGCTTCACGGTTGAGGTGAATGGCCAGATTGGGGATGGTGGCGATGGGCGCCTTGAAATCGATCAACTGGCTTTCGACCTTGCCATCACGGCGGAAGGTCACGCGGCCGGCAAGGGACAGGTCACGGTCGAACCACGGCGCCAGCAACGCACCGCCATAGACTTCGACGCCCAATTGCCAGAAACCCTGGCGTTGCAGCTCCGGCTGGGGCTTGACCCGCAGGCATGGGCTGTCGGTGTGCGCGCCCACCAGGCGAATACCGCCATGCAGTGGCGAATGACGGCCCATCTTGAACGCGACAATCGAGGAGTCGTTACGGGTGACGTAGTAGCGACCGTTGGCTTCGGTGGTCCATGGCTCGCGTTCGTCGAGGCGTTGATAGCCCGCCGCTTCCAGCCGTTGAACAAGGCTGGCGGTGGCATGGAACGGGGTAGGGGAGGCCTTGAGGAAGTCGATCAGGCCTTGGTTCAACTCTTCGCGCATAAGAAGCTCCAGACAGCAGTGGCACCAGTTTAACGTATTGGTCAGAGAATTGGCGGTGGGCTGCGGGTGTGGAAAATCACTTGTAGGAGCCGAGCTTGCTCGCGATGACGATGCCACATTCAACGTGGATGTCGGCTGACAGACCGCCTATCGCGAGCAAGCTCAGCTCCTACAGGTTAATCATCGGCTGTCAGAACGGTGCCGGGCACTCGAAGCGCAAACGTTCGCCGGTTTGCGGATGAGTAAAGCTCAGCATGCTGGCGTGCAGGCACAGGCGCGGCCAGGCGGCCAGGGCTTGCTCGTGGGCGTAGAGCCCGTCACCCAACAGCGGGTGGCCAATGGAAAGCATGTGCACGCGCAGTTGGTGCGAGCGGCCGGTGATCGGCGTCAGTTCGACGCGGCACCAGTCGCCGCAGCGCTCCAGCACACGCCAGAATGTCAGGGCGTTTTTACCGAATTCGTGGTCGACCACATGACGAGGCTTGGTCGGCGGATCGTAGCGCAGTGGCAAGTCGATGCTGCCGCTGTCCAGTTCCGGTTGGCCCCAGCACAGGGCGGTGTAGGCCTTTTCGGTTTCGCGATCGTGAAATTGCCGAGACAACTCGCGATGGGTGTCCGGGTCGCGGGCCAGCAGAATGATGCCGGAGGTTTCCCAGTCCAGACGATGGACGATTCGCGCTTCCGGGTAGCCGTTTTCCTGCAGGCGGGTAATCAGGCAGTCCTTGTTGTCATCGGCCCGGCCGGGCACGGAGAGCAACAGGGTCGGTTTGTTCACCACCAGTACGGCGGCGTCCTGATGGATGATGTGAACGTTGGACAACGGCATTAAAACAGCCTCGTAACAAACGCCAACGGCGGCTCAGAACCTCGCACCCTGTAGGCGCCGAGCTTGCTCGCGATAGCGGTAGTTCATTCAACATCGTCGTTGAATGTAAAACCGTCATCGCGAGCAAGCTCGGCTCCTGCAGGGGCAAGCCTGAGCCGCCGTGGCTACCGCTGGATCGATTAACGATCCGGCAGGGTGATGTTGAGTTCCAGAATCGAGCAACTGCCCTGGTTTTCCAGAGCGACGTGCACGTCATCGGACCCGATGTTGACGTACTTGCGGATCACTTCGACCAATTCCTTCTGCAAGGCTGGCAGGTAGTCCGGGGTACTGCGCTGGCCGCGTTCATGCGCCACGATAATCTGTAGACGCTCTTTCGCTACCGATGCGGTACTTGGCTTCTTGTTGGCACGAAAGAAGTCAAAAATGTTCATTACCTACCTCAAACAGGCGCTCGAAGAATCCCTTCTTCGTTACATCGAGAAAACGATGTTCCTTTTCTTTGCCCAAGAGGCGATCAACCGTGTCGCTGTAGGCCTGACCTGCATCGCTCTGGTCGTCAAGAATCACTGGCACGCCCTGGTTGGAAGCCTTGAGCACCGCCTGGGATTCCGGAATCACGCCGAGCAATTTGATCGAAAGGATTTCCTTGACGTCTTCGACGCTGAGCATTTCGCCTTTTTCGACACGTTCCGGGTGGTAGCGGGTAATCAGCAGGTGTTCCTTGATCTGCTCTTCACCACGTTCGGCACGACGGGACTTGCTGGCCAGCAAGCCGAGCATGCGGTCCGAGTCACGTACCGAGGACACTTCCGGGTTGGTCACGACAATCGCTTCATCAGCGAAATACATGGCCAGGTGGGCGCCTTTCTCGATGCCCGCCGGAGAGTCGCAGACCACGAATTCGAAGTCTTCTTTCAACGCCATCAGGACTTTTTCCACGCCTTCAGTGGTCAGCGCGTCTTTGTCCCGAGTCTGGCTGGCGGCCAGTACGTAAAGGTTTTCCAGGCGTTTGTCTTTGATCAGCGCCTGTTGCAGGTTGGCTTCGCCATTGACCACGTTGACGAAGTCATACACGACGCGGCGTTCGCAACCCATGATCAGGTCGAGGTTACGCAGGCCGACGTCGAAGTCGACGATAACTGTTTTGTGACCACGCAGAGCGAGGCCGGTACCGATAGCGGCGCTGGTGGTGGTCTTACCCACACCACCCTTGCCGGATGTAACCACGAGAATCTTGGCCAAGGTGTTTCACCCCTAAGGAAAAAGGACTTTTAGCCCCTGAAAAACATCTCTTGAAAAACTACTGCAGTCGGACAGCCTTGGCTGGAATTCGGTCCTGGGCGGGGTTTACCTCCGGTAAACACTGCCTTTGGCCGTTTTCCTACTTCGTTTGAGCCGTTTTCGCTACGTTTTAGAGATGCTTGGAAAATGCGGCAGTATCCGTTAAAGCCGAATGATGTTCAACACGTCGCCGGACAGGCTGACCTGTACGCCCGCACCCCACAAGGGATCGCGACGCAGATCCTCGGAAACCTTGTAGTGGCCTGCGATGGACACCAGTTCAGCGCTCATTTGCTGACAAAAAATCCTGGCTTTCGTGTCGCCTTTGACGCCGGCCAATACCCGGCCGCGCATAGGGCCGTATACATGGATGTTCCCATCGGCGAGAAGTTCCGCACCCGGGCTGACCGAGGAAATCACCACCAGATCGCAGCCTTGTGCATAAATCTGCTGACCGCCGCGTACGGGCGAAGTGATGATTTTCGTCGGTTTGATAGTCGGTTCCGGTGGTTTTTCCGGTTTTTCTTCACCTGGCCTTCGAGCGGATCAAGCGGGCGCTCACGGGCACCGGACGGCGGCAGCACCGGCAGATCGACCGCAATGGCGGCAGCGATGTCTTCGATGCGGCTGGCGCGGATGGCCAGGGTACGCAGGCCGTGTTGACGGCAGACACGCATCAGGGCCGGCAAGTCCACCGCGCCTTCGCTGGCCGGGAGCTTGTCCAGGGCCAGCACCAGCGGGGCGTTGCTGAAAAAGTTGGGTGCCTGTGCGACCTTGGCGGCCAGTTGCCGATCAAGGTTCTCGAGGTCGTTGCGGGCCAGTTCCAGCACCGTAATGGCAAGCATGCTGCCCTTCAACTGGAACACGGGATCCTGGTCTTGCAGTTCGGTTTGGCTCATGGTCGGCATACAACGGCTTGTCACTAAAAGTGCCGAGACTTATAACGAGAACGCCCGCAAGCCGCAAGCCGGGTCGAACGATGTAGAATGCCCGGCCATTGTCTTTCCGGAACCTTTAATGGATCGCCCGCGTTTTCGAACAGCATTTCTTTCTCCGCGTTTCTGGCCGCTGTGGTGTGGCTTGGGGCTGTTGTGGCTGGTTGTGCAGTTGCCGTATCCGGCGTTGCTGTTTATCGGTCGCCTCTTGGGGGCCGTGATGTATCGCCTGGCCGGCGACCGACGGCGCATTGCCAAACGCAATCTCGAACTGTGTTTCCCTGAGAAATCGCCCGCCGAGCGCAAGCGGCTGCTCAAGGAAAACTTTGCCTCCACCGGTATCGCCTTCTTCGAAATGGCGATGAGTTGGTGGTGGTCGCGTCAGCGCCTGGCCAAACTGGCCCATGTCGAAGGACTGGAGCACCTGAAAAAGGCTCAGCTCGAGGGCAAGGGCGTGATCCTGATGGCGGTGCATTTCACCACGCTGGAAATCGGCGCGGCGCTGTTGGGGCAGCAGCACACCATCGACGGCATGTACCGCGAACACAAAAATCCGCTGTTCGACTACATCCAGCGCCGTGGTCGCGAGCGGCACAACCTCGATTCGCTGGCCGTAGAGCGCGACGATGTGCGCGGCATGCTCAAATTGCTGCGCGCGGGCAGGGCGATCTGGTACGCGCCGGACCAGGATTACGGCGCCAAACAAAGTATTTTCGTGCCGCTGTTCGGCATTCAGGCCGCAACGGTCACCGCCACCAGCAAGTTTGCCCGGTTGGGCAAGGCGTTGGTGGTGCCGTTCACTCAGGAGCGCCTGGCGGACGGTAGCGGCTATCGACTGGTGATTCATGCGCCACTCGAAGGGTTCCCCGGCGAAACCGAAGAGGCCGATTGCATCCGCATCAATCAGTGGGTCGAAGGCGCCTTGCGCGAATGCCCGGAGCAATACCTCTGGGCTCACCGCCGCTTCAAGAGCCGTCCACCGGGCGAGCCGAAGCTGTACAAAAACGCGGTTGAGTGACCGATCCCTTTAAGCGCCATGGAGTGTTGCGATGAGTCCTGCTGAACCGGTTACAGGGTTGATTCTTTCCGGCGGTGGGGCTCGGGCGGCGTATCAAGTGGGTGTGCTGGCGGCGATTGCCGAGCTGTTGCCGGTGGGCGCAAGTAACCCGTTTCCGGTGATCGTCGGCACCTCGGCCGGGGCGATCAACGCCGTCAGCCTCGCCAGTGGGGCGATGGATTTTCGCGGCGCGATCGAAAAACTGACGGCGTTCTGGCAGGGCTTTCGCAGCCATCTGGTATTGCGCAGCGATTGGCCCGGCGTGATCAGCCAGGCCAGCCGCTTTGTCAGTCATAGCTTGTTGGGCATCGGCGCTCAGGTGCCGGTGGCATTGCTGAACAGTTCGCCGCTGCGCGGTTTGCTCAATGACAAACTGAACATGGCCGGCATCGCCGAGGCCATTGCGCAAAAGCAATTGCAGGCGGTGGCGGTGACTGCGTTTGGCTATGAGTCCGGTCAGGCCGTCACCTTCTATCAGGGCGGCGGCACTATCGATTCGTGGTTGCGTCATCGGCGCATCGGCGTTCCGACTGCATTGAGTGTCGAACATTTGCTGGCCAGCTCCGCCATTCCGCTGTTGTTCGCCCCGGTGAAAATCGGCGAGGAGTACTTCGGCGACGGCGCCGTGCGCCAATCCGCCCCGATCAGCCCGGCGCTGCACCTGGGCGCCAGCCGCGTGCTGGTGGTGGGTGTCAGCGGCAACCCGCGTGGCGTCGACCCGCAGCAACCGCTGCAACGCACCTACACCGGGCAACAGCCGACGCTGGCGCAGATTGGCGGGCACATGCTCAACAGTACGTTCATTGATAGCCTGGAAAGCGACATCGAGCTGTTGCAGCGTCTGAATCAGTTCAGTCACTTGATGCCCGATGGTACGCCGACCCGTGCGCTGGGCGTGGCGCCGGTAGACGTGCTGGTGATTTCGCCGAGTCAGCCGATCGACGAGATTGCGGCGCGGCATCGGCAGGAATTACCGGCAGCGTTGCGCCTGTTTCTGCGTGGACCTGGGGCTACGAAGACGAGCGGGGCGGGGTGTTGAGCTATTTGCTGTTCGAGGCGGGGTATTGCAGCGAATTGATTGAGCTGGGGCGACGCGATGCGTTGGCCAAGCGTGGGGAGCTTTGCCGGTTTCTGGGATTGGTGGAGTCTGTGGTCCCGGCTTGAGACTTGTGGTGCGGCCATCGCGGGCAAGCCACGCTCCCACAGGGTTTTGTGTCGTTTAAACAATTTGAGAACGACCTGAAACCCTGTGGGAGCGTGGCTTGCCCGCGATGGCGTCCTCGCAGACGCCACTTACAGCCGGATCAGAAGTGAAACTTCACCAAGAGGCTCGTCACGTTCTGATTGGTCGTAAAGGCACCGGAATCTTCGATCCCGTATTTGTTTTTCCAGTAGTCGTATTCAACACCGACATACAGCTGCTTCGCACCGAAATTCAGCGCCTTGCCCAAGTCATATTTGACCTGTGGGTTGAAGTGCAGGTTGGCGTGGTATTCGCCTCGGCTGTTGACGTCGTTGTCGACGACCCAGTCCATGTAACCGTCGATCAGCACACTCGAACTGCCCACTGGAATGGTGTAAGACCAGACCGGGGTGATTTGCCAGACGTTGTCGCCTGGGCGATCGCCTTCGGTGTGACGGTTGTAGAAGTTCAACTGGAAGTAGTCGAAGCCCGGAATAGCCAGGTCGAAACCCGGGCCGATCAGGTAGGACTCGGTATCGTCCTCACCAAACTCGTAGGTCATGGCCAGCAGTACATCTTTGATCGGGCCGAGTTCGAATTTCTGGTCGAAAATCTTGTTGAACGACAAGCGCGGGCTGAGCTCACCGTAGTGAGTGTTCTTGCCCGCAAAGGCGTCTTCCTTGCCGTTGTAGAAGATCTTGTCGATAAAGAAGAAGTTGTCGCCGTATTTCCAGCCATCGGCGTGTTCGAACGTCACGGTCTGCTGAATGGCAGGGTTGACCTTGAATTCTTTACCGTAGAGGTAAGTCAGGCTGTTGGTCTGCCATTGCAGCAAGTCGCCGGCCATGGCCTGGCCCCCGGCCAGCATCGATCCCGCCAACATCAGGCTAGTGCACGTACGTTTCATTCGGTTGCTCCCAAAAAGTAGGTGGTTCCACGTTATTTTTTTAAGGTCGGCGCTCTGGTGTGGCGCCTGTTTCTGTAGCGGCAAAAAATCATCCAATCGGTCAGCTTTAATGCTGTTAGCAAGAGCTGCGCCAAGGCTTTCAAAAAGCAAAAAAAACTCCCGCTCGGCTGCTCAAGAACAGTCGATTGAGAGGGGGTGGAATGCCTTGGTACCGTCCAGAGCCGGGATAAGTTGGCCTTCTGGTCAGGAATTAAATCCGGGCTTTTTTTTAAAGCGGATTCAGGCGGCCGCGGAGAATACTGACTCCTTGGCCAGGTCTCGAGTGCCCCGCAACAGCGCACCGACGACAGGTTTGGGGCACGGTTGCCGGTCATCTTAGAAATGCACCTTCACCAGCAGGCTGGTGGTGTTTTCATTGGTGTCGAAGTTAGAGGTGTTCTCGATGCCGTATTTGTCTTTCCAGTAGCTGTATTCGACGCCGACGTACACCTGTTTCTCACGCCAGCCCAGGGCTTTGCCCAGGTCATATTTGATCTGCGGGTTGAAGTGCAGGTTGGCGTGATAGGTGCCGTGTGAGTTCTGGTCGTTGTCCACCACCCAATCGATGTAGCCGTCGATCAACACGTTCGAGTTGCCCAATGGCAGGGTGTAGGACCAGGCCGGGGTGACTTGCCAGACATCGTCGCCGGGGCGCGAGCCTTCGGTCTGACGGTAATAGAAGTTCAGGTAAAAAAGTTGAAGCCCGGGACAGCGAGGTCGAAGCCGGGCCCGATCAGGTAGGCCTCGGTGTCGTCTTCGCCACTTTCGTAGGTCATGGCCAGCAGCACGTCTTTGATCGGGCCGAATTCGAAACGGCGATCGAGGATTTTGCCGAAGGAGAGGCGTGGGCTGAACTCGCCGTAATAGGCGTGGGCGCCTTTGTTCCGGTCTTTTTCGCCGTTGTACCAGGTGCTGTCGACGAACAGAAAGTTATCGCCGTACTTCCAGCGGTCGGCGTGTTCGAAGGTTATCGTCTGCTGGATCGCCGGGTTGACCACGAAATCCTTGCCGTACAGGTAGCTCAGGCTGTTGGTTTGCCACAGCAGTAAATCGCCAGCCATGGCCTGACTCGCGGCCAGCAGGCCACCACTCAACAGCACGTTGGTTTGCGTCCGAATCATCTGTTGCTCCCTCTTGTTTTTATTGTTCGAGGCGCAGGTTGTGGCCAGGGGGCTGACCACAGGCGGGCCCCCTTGGTTGTTCGTCAGATCAATGGGTGTGTGCGTGGCAGTCGTTGATGGCTGCGCGTTCTGCGCCACCCAGGATGTTGAACAGCAGGTTCAGCGTCAGCGCGCTGAGGGTGGCCATCGCGATACCGCTGTGGGTGATCGGGCTCATCCACAGGGGCAGGTGGGCGAAAAACTCCGGGCGTACCACCGGGATCAGCCCCATGCCGATGCTCACCGCCACCAGCAACTGATTGCGACGGTCACCGATGTCAGCTTCCTGGAGAATCTTTATTCCGGTCGCTGCGACCATGCCGAACATCGCAATCGCCGCACCGCCCAGCACTGCTGGCGGAATCGATGCGACCAAAAACGCGGCCTTGGGCAGCAGGCTCAGCACAATCAGCAAACCGCCGGCAACGATGGTGACCGAGCGGCAACGCACGCCGGTCATCTGCACCAGGCCGATGTTCTGCGCGAAAGAGGAGTGGGTGAAGGTGTTGAAGAACCCGGCGAAAAACGAGGCGCCGGCATCACACAGCAAGCCGCGACGCAGCATTCGCGGGCAGACTTCCTGGCCGGTGATTTTGCCCAGCGCGAGGAACATCCCGGTGGACTCGACGAAGATGATCACCACCACTAGGCACATCGACAGGATCGGCGCGAGTTCGAACTTCGGCATACCGAAATGCAGTGGGGTGACGAACTGAACCCACGGCGCGTTGGCCATGCCGCTGAGGTCGACCATGCCGATCACACCGCAGATCACGTAGCCCAGGCACATGCCGATCAGCACGGAAATATTGACCCAGAAACCGCGCATGAAACGGTGCACCAGCAAAATGGTGCCCAGCACCAGCGCGGCGATGGCCAGGTAAATCGGGGAACCGAACTGAGCGGCGCTCGCGCCGCCACCGGCCCAGTTCACGGCCACGGGGAACAGCGACAAACCGATCGAGGTGATGACCGTGCCCGTCACCAGCGGCGGGAAGAAGCGTACGACTTTGGACATGAACGGCGCGATGAGCATGCCGAAGAACCCGGCGGCGATGGTTGCGCCGAAGATCCCTTGTAGACCGATTCCGGGCATGCCGGCCATGGCGACCATGCTGCCGACCGCAGCGAAACTGGCGCCCATCATCACCGGCATGCGAATGCCCATGGGGCCGATGCCCAGCGACTGAACGATGGTGGCGATGCCGGCGACCAGCAGGTCGGCGTTGATCAGGAAGGCGATTTCTTCACGACTCAGGCCAGCGGCCTGTCCGATGATCAGCGGCACCGCGATCGCGCCACCGTACATCAGCAGAACATGTTGCAGACCGACCAGGATCAGTTGCAAAAGGGGCAAACGCTGAATGGCGGGTGCATCGGGGATGCGCGCTGCGGATAGCTCGGACATGCAACACCTCGGATCTTTTTTATTCTTGTGATTTTGTGCATCAGGTAGACCGCGTTGCGGCCAATCGCAGGCAAGCCAGCTCCCACACAGACAATGCAAAACCTGTGGGAGCGAGCTTGCTCGCGATGCTTTTGCTACTTAGTTGGTCGGTGCTCCTGAACAATCCAGGCACCGATCAGATCACGTTCCTGCTGGGTCATCTGAGTGATGTTGCCCAGTGGCATGATCTGGCTGGTGACGGCTTGAGCCTGGATCCGCGCCGCGTTCTGGCGGATTTGCTCGGGGGTGTCGAACATCACGCCGGCCGGGGCGGCACTGAACAGCGGGCTGGTTGGTTTGGCCGAATGGCAAACCGCGCAACGCTCCTGAATCACACTGTGCACCTTGTCGAAACCGGGGCCTGCGTTGGACGCTTGCGCCGGTGCGGCGGCCGGTGCGGCGGCGGGTGCTTCGGCGGGCTTGGCTTCAGCAGGTTTCAAACCACCACCCAGCGCCGTTTCCGGCAGCGGCTGGTATTCGATTTTTGCCGGAGCCTTGGCCACGTCCGGGCTGGTCATCGGTGCGGGACCGGTGACGTAAGCCAGGCTGATCATGCCAACTGCCGCGACTGGCAATGTCCAGGCGAACTTGTGGCTGTCGTGACGGGTGTTGAAGTAGTGACGCACCAACACCGCCAACACCGCGATCCCGGCCAGGATCAGCCAGTTGTACTGGCTGCCGTAAGTGCTCGGGAAGTGGTTGCTGATCATGATGAACAGCACCGGCAAGGTGAAGTAGTTGTTGTGACGCGAACGCAGCAGGCCTTTGGCCGGCAGGGCCGGATCGGGCGTGCGGTTCTCGGCAATCGCCGCCACCAGTGCGCGTTGCGCCGGCATGATGATGCGGAACACGTTACCGACCATGATGGTGCCGATGATCGCGCCGACGTGCAGGTAAGCACCGCGTCCGCTGAACACTTTGCTGAAGCCGTAGGCCGCGCCAATGATCAGTACGAACAGGATGAACCCGAGCAGGGCAGGGCGCTTGCCCAGGGCCGAGTCACACAGGAAGGAGTAGACGAACCAGCCGACGAACAGCGAGCCGATGCCCAACAGTACGCCTTCAGGACCGCTCAGGGCGCTGCCCGGTGCCAGCAGGTAGAGCGTCGGGTTGGAGTAGAACACCACGCACAGCAGCGCGATCCCCGACATCCAGGTGAAGTAGGCTTCCCATTTGAACCAGTGCAGGTTGTCCGGCATGGTCGGTGGAGCCAGTTTGTATTTTTCCAGGTGGTAGATACCGCCACCGTGGATTGCCCACAAATCGCCAGCCAGCCCACTTTTCGGGTTGACCCGATTGAGGTTGTTTTCCAGCCAGACGAAATAGAACGACGCACCGATCCAGGCCACGCCAGTAATCATATGAACCCAGCGCACGCTCAGGTTCAGCCATTCCAACAGATGTGCTTCCACAGTCTTTACCTCTCGCCTGTCACTCTGTTGTCGAGTGATCAGACCTTCTCTTATTGGTGGGGGGCGAGGATCAAACGCTCATCCTCTTTGAAAAAATGCTCATCGCAGTTATTGCCTGTGCCACTGCGATCAACCACCAGGAAGTCATCCCGCTTTTCGATCGTCAGCACCGGGTGGTGCCAGACGCCGCGATGGTAATTAATGCCCTGCCTGCCGTTGGTGACGAAGGCGCGGACCAAGCCTGATACAGGTTCATCGCCAAGTGGCGCGACCACGATCAGAAAAGGGTTGCCGAGCAGCGGAATAAACGCCTGGCTGCCCAACGGGTGACGCTCCAGCATGCTGACGGTCAGCGGCATGTCCTGCGCGTCAGCGCGGAAGATGCTGATGATCGCGTTATCTTCTGGCTTCGCGGTTTCAACCGTCGCCAGTTTGTGAAAACGCATGGTCGAACCGTTGTTGATCATGAAGTGATCGCTGCCGTCGGTTTCGATCACGTCACCGAAAGGGGCGAAGGCTTCTTTGGTCAGCGGTTCAATCGTCAGTGTGCGCATGCTGGTCTTCTTACCTTGAATTCGTTGTTGTCTGTTCTATTGCTATCGCGGGCAAGCCCGCTCCCACAGGTTTTGTGTACACCACAGTTCCTTGTGGGAGCGGGCTTGCCCGCGATTGGGTTCAGCGCTTATTTAGCGACCTTGCCGAGAACGCGCAGGCGGCTCACACCACCATCCGGGAACACGTTCAGGCGGATGTGGGTGATCGGGCCCAGCGCCTTGATCTGCTCGGCGAAGGTGTGTTCGGCGTGCATTTCCAGTTTCTGAGCCGGCAGCAGTTCGCGCCAGAACAGCGACTGGGTTTCGATCTGGCTGTCGGTGCCGCCCTTCACGAAGGCGCCCTGGATCGAGCAAGTGTCCGGGTAGTTGCCCTTGAAGTGCAGGGTGTCGACGATGACTTTTTCAATCTCGCCGGCATGACCCAGCGCGACGATCACCCAGTCATTGCCTGGCGTGCGACGACGTGCGGTTTCCCAGCCGTCGCCCATGTTAATGCCTCGGCCCGGGTTGAGGATGTTGCTCATGCGACCGAAGTGTTCGTCGGAGCAGGCGAGGGCGCGGCCACCATTCAGGGCTGCGGCCAGGTCGATTTGCTCGTTGTCGCCAACAGCCGACCAGTCGCGGTGCGGCACGCCGTACACACGCAGACGGGCCACGCCGCCATCCGGGTAGATGTTGAAGCGCAGGTGACTGAACGCCTGATCGTTGTTGATTTCGTGGAAGTGGTGGCTGTTGCCTTGCAGTTCGACGGCGGACAGAACTTCAACCCACTGGGTGTTTTCGGTCGGCTCGCCTTCAGCCAGGAAGCAGGCTTCCAGGGAGGCCGACGGCGGGAAGTTGCCGGTGAAGAATGAAGTGTCGATGTCGACGCCTTTGATCGAGCCCGGTACGCCCAGGCGGATCACCGCGCTGTCGTAGCCTTCGAAGCGCTTGCGGCGCGACTCCCAGCCGTCCATCCACTTGCCGTTGTCATCGAACACGCCCTCCTTCCATACGGCCGGGGTCGGTTGGAACAGACGGTTGGCGTCTGCGAACCAGTCATCGGTGACCGAGATGATTTTGGTGCCCAAACGGGCATCGGCCAGGTTGACGAACTTCTCGAAAGGTACGGCGTAAGCTTTCATTCTTCTTGTCTGCCTTTAATAAGTTGGCTTGGGATGCTTGCGAGGCCCTGGGTGAATCAGCGTTCTTGAATCCACTCGGGCCAGGCTTGCTATAGGGTCAGTAATCGGAACAGGGCAATCTTGTTGATCTCTGCCAGCGCACATTTGAATTCGGTGTCGACCGAGTTGTGGATGCGCGTTTCGAACGCTGCGAGGATCTGATGCCGGTTGCTGCCTTTTACCGCCATGATGAAGGGAAACTTGAACTTGGCTTTGTAGGCGTCGTTCAGCTCGGTGAAGCGCTGGAACTCTTCGGCCGTGCATTGGTGAATACCGGCGCCAGCCTGTTCATGGGTGCTGGCTTCGGTCAGCTGGCCCTGGACGGCAGCTTTGCCGGCCAGGTCCGGGTGAGCGTTGATCAGGGCCAGCTGGCTTGCGTGATCGGCGCTCAACAGGATGTCGCTCATGCGCTGGTGCAGGGTTTCGATCTCGTCGATCGAAGCGTCCTGGCCCAGGTCAAAGGCCTTCTCGGCCACCCATGGCGAATGTTCGTAGATGTCGGCGAAAGCGGCAACGAACGCGTCACGGCTCAGGCTCGAAGGTTTGACGGTTTGAAAGGTGCTCATTTCGCGGCCCCTTGGAACGGATGGGTGTCGTGCCAGTGACGAGCGATGTCGACGCGGCGGCTGAACCACACCTGTTCATGACTCTTAGCGTATTCGATAAAGCGCTTGAGCGACGCCAGACGCGCCGGACGGCCGATCAGGCGGCAGTGCAGGCCGATCGAGAGCATTTTCGGTGCGTCGGCGCCTTCGGCGTACAGCACGTCGAACGCATCTTTGAGGTATTCGAAGAAGTCGTCGCCCTTGTTAAAACCCTGGACCTGGGTGAAGCGCATGTCGTTGGTGTCCAGGGTATACGGGATCACCAGGTGCGGCTTGCCTGTCGGGTTGTTGGGTTCCCAGTAGGGCAGGTCGTCGTCGTAGGTGTCGCAGTCATAGAGAAAACCGCCTTCTTCCATCACCAGCTTGCGGGTGTTGGGGCCGGTGCGACCGGTGTACCAGCCCAGCGGACGTTCACCGGTGATTTCGGTGAGGATGCGGATCGCTTCGAGCATGTGCTCGCGTTCCTGGGCTTCGTCCATGTACTGGTAGTCGATCCAGCGATAGCCGTGGCTGCAGATCTCGTGGCCGGCATCGACCATCGCGCGGATCACGTCCGGGTGGCGCTGGGCGGCCATGGCCACGGCGAAGATGGTCAGTGGAATGTCGAATTCCTTGAATAGCTTCAGGATCCGCCAGACACCGGCACGGCTGCCATACTCGTAAAGCGATTCCATGCTCATGTTGCGCGCGCCTTGCAGCGGCTGCGCCGAGACCATTTCGGAGAGGAAGGCTTCGGATTCTTTATCGCCGTGCAGGATGTTGCGCTCGCCGCCTTCTTCGTAGTTGAGTACGAAAGACAAGGCAATGCGGGCGTTCCCCGGCCAATGTGGGTGAGGAGGGTTACTGCCGTAACCGATCAGGTCGCGTGGGTAGTCAGCGCTCACTGCAGTCTTCCTTCTTAATTCGGTGATGACGTTGGCGCGACGTGCCTGAACATTGAGTGCCAGGCTGGCGTCACAGCGATGGGCTGATTGTATACAACTTTATATTCACTTTGTAAGCCTGAATTTTTGCATTTTTCGCGAACTGTCATGAATTGATGATACTGCAAGAAACCTGCCTGACCGGTCAGCTAAATGGTAGAGGCTCCTCTGATCTTATGAGGTGGCGCAAATTCGCAGGAAATTCCCGACTGGCGGGCGTCGAGGTAAATATGTCGTTTTTATTGTGTACAATTTTTTTGAAAAGTGTCTTAATCAATCGCTCGCCGCAGCGTTTCGTGCTCCGAACCGGTGCGGTCTCCTTTTTTAACTGACTTCGGGAGGCGCGAGGTCTGACTGCTTGACGCAGGCAGGCGCGCAGAATCAATGGGACGTTTGACTACACACGTTTTGGACGCAGCACACGGTTGCCCGGGCAGCTCGATCAAGGTCGAGTTGTACCGCGTTGAAGGATCGCAGCTGGAATTGGTCGCCAGCGCGATAACCAACAGCGACGGTCGGGTCGATGCACCCCTGCTGCAAGGCGATGACTACCGTACCGGGGTCTATCAGGTTCAGTTCCATGCGGGCGATTACTACCGCGCCCGTGGCGTTGCGCTGCCGGAGCCGGCATTTCTGGATGTGGTGGTGCTGCGTTTTGGCATCTCTGCCGAGCAGGATCACTACCATGTGCCACTGCTGATTTCGCCCTATAGCTATTCCACGTACCGCGGCAGCTGATCCCCCAAGCAGCTGCCACAACCTGGAAGCGACTGCGCATATAGCTTCTTTGGTCTTTCGCCCGCTCACACTGCGGGCTTTTTTTCGTCTGGAGAAATGTTGCCTGTGCCGACGCCATCGCGGGCAAGCCCGCTCCCACAAGGAGTTGTGGCGCTCACATAACCCTGTGGGAGCGGGCTTGCTCGCGATGCTCTTAGCGACTCAACAAAGATGCAGCGCCTGCACCACCAAACAACCCCGCACTCACCCGGTTAAACCAGCTCTGCCCCTTGCCACTACGCAGATACCGCGCCGCGCCATGTGCGCCCAGCCCATAGGCCAACTTGCACAGCAGGTCGAGTACGGTCCAGGTCGCAATCATCACCAGCAACTGCGGCAGGAACGGCTGCTCGGCGCTGAGGAACTGCGGCAGGAAGGCGGCAAAGAACAGAATGTCTTTCGGGTTGCTCGCGCCCAACACAAACGCGCGCCCGAACAGCGCACGAAAGCGCGGCACTGGCGCCGCCTGAGGCACTTCGGCACCCACCGATGGCTGGCGCGATTGCTGCCAGCTCTGCCAGGCGAGGTAGAACAGATAGAGCGCGCCGACGATTTTCAGCGCGCTGAACAGTTGTTCCGACGCCAACAGCAAGGCGCCCAGGCCCAGCGCCGAGGCACTGAGCAAGCAAATCGAGGCAATGACACCGCCGAGAAACGCCGGGTAAGAACGGCGCAAACCGTAATTGAGACTGTTGCTGATCATCAGCAAAGACAGCGGCCCCGGGATCAGGATCACTACCAGCGCAGCGCCGCTGAACAGCAGCCAGGTTTCCAGACTCATCACTTTCCTCCAAATGTGCAAAAGCCCCACCCGGTGGGTGAGGCGGGTTGAAACGAGGACCGCTTACAAGAAGATGAACTTGGCGATGAAGATCGCGCAAAGCACCCACAAGCTGACGGAGATTTCCTTGTATTTACCGGTACCGGCCTTCAGCGCCACGTAGGTGATGAAACCCAGTGCGATGCCGTCGGCGACCGAGAAGGTCAGGGGCATCATGATGGCAGTGACGATCGCCGGAATGCTGTCGGTCGCTTCGTCCCATTCGATGTGCTTCATGCCGCCCATCATCAGCATCGCCACATAAATCAGCGCGCCAGCGGTGGCGTAGGCGGGAATCATCCCGGCCAGGGGGGCGAAGAACATCGCCGCGATAAACAGCACGCCGACGGTCACCGCAGTAAGGCCTGTGCGCCCACCCGCCGCAACACCCGCAGCGCTTTCCACATAGCTGGTAACCGGCGGAACACCCACAACCGCACCAAATACGCTGGAGGCACTGTCAGCTTTCATCGCGCGGGAGAGGTTTTCGATCCGGCCGTCAGCGCCGACCAGGTTGGCGCGCTGGGCCACGCCCATCAGCGTACCGGCGGTGTCGAACATGTGCACAAAGAGGAAGGCCAGGACCACGCTGATCATGCTGACGTTGAAGACGCCGGCGAGGTTCATGGCCATCCAGGTCGGGGCCAGGCTCGGCGGGGCGGACATGATGCCCTCGTAATGCACCAGGCCAAGACCCCAGCCAGCCAGGGTCACGGTGATGATGCTGATGAGGATCGCGCCGAACACTTTGTGGTAGCTGAGGATGGCGATCATCAAGAAGCAAACGGCGGCGAGCAGCGGGCCGGGTTCGCGCAGGGAGCCGAGCTTGATCAGGGTTGCCGGGCTATCGACGACGATGCCTGCGGTTTTCAGGCCGATCAGGCCCAAGAACAACCCCACGCCGGCGCCCATGGCGAAGCGCAGGCTGACCGGAATGCTGTTGAGCAGCCATTCGCGAATCCGCGAAAAGGTCAGGATCATGAACAACACACCGGACACGAACACCGCACCGAGGGCGGTTTCCCAGTTGTAGCCCATGGTGCCGACCACGGTGTAGGTAAAGAAGGCGTTCAGACCCATGCCCGGCGCCAGGCCGACCGGCCAGTTGGCGTACAGGCCCATCAGCAGGCAACCCAATGCAGCGGCGATGCAGGTGGCGACAAACGCGGCGCCGTGATCGATGCCGGCGTCGGCCATGATGTTCGGGTTGACGAAGATGATGTAAGCCATGGTGATGAAGGTTGTCAGACCGGCAATCAGCTCGGTCTTCACCGTGGTGCCATGCAAGGTGAGTTTGAAGATGCGCTCAAGCCAGCCATTGCGTAACGGCGGCGAGAGTTCCAGCGTCGATGCTTCGGATTTGCGGCTTTCCACAGCGAGTACTCCTCAAGAGTTTTATTGTTATTTCCAGGGCCGGACCCATGAGGGTGGCAGCGGCCCTTTGAGGCACTTGCGAATTTGTTGACCGTACGGTCAGAAACTCGCACGAAGTGGATTATGCTTTTGTATACAAAGAAAGCAAATAATGTTTTTGATTTTGTCGACGAAATATTTGGCGATAGGGGTATATCGCCAGGAAGGACGCCATCGCGGGCAAGCCACGCTCCCACAGTTGACCGCATTCCCCTGTAGGAGTGAGCCTGCTCGCGAAGGGGCCAAACCACCCACTACAAATCCATCAACCAGAACACTCAGTCCGCAAGCACCTGGGTTTGCCCCAGCGCCTTGTTCACCGCCAACCACCCATTCACCGCCGTCTCCCCAGCCTCAGCAAACACCCGCTCCAGCAGTTTCACCTGCTCACGCCGCAGCGATTGCTCGAACCGCGCGCCATCCTCAGTCAACTCCAGCAGGCGTTTCCGCTTGTCAGTTTCTGACGCAACACTGTTCACCAAATGCATCTCTACCAACTGACGCAACGGCATGTTCAGCGCTTGCTTGCTCACGCCGAGCAGCGCCAGCAACTCCTTCACGCTGAGGTTCGGATAACGGGCGATGAAAAACACGATGCGTTGATGCACCCGGCTCAAGCCGCGACGTTCGAGCATTTCATCGGCTTTGGCGGTGAACGCCTGGTAGCCAAAGAAAAACGCTTCCATGGCCTGTTGCTGGGATGTCGGGTTTTTAAGGTCAATCATGTTGACGTATCCGCCAGGTCTGTCGTAATTTCGGTCAACAAGTTTGACTCATTTTCCTCAGGCCTCGCTACCGGTGACTCTCATGGCTTTTTCCGAACGTGTCTCGCGCCTCAAAAGTTCTTTGATCAGAGAAATCCTCGCGGCCGCTCAACGTCCGCAAGTGATGTCGTTTGCCGGTGGCTTGCCGGCCGAAGCCATGTTGCCGAAGGTGGAATGGGCCGACTTGCCGTTGTCCATGGGCCAGTACGGCATGAGCGAAGGCGAACCCGCATTGCGTGAAGCCCTGGCAGCAGAGGCACGGGGGCTGGGCGTGCCGTGCGAGGCGAGTCAGGTGCTGGTGGTCAGCGGTTCCCAGCAAACCCTCGATCTGGCGGCCAAGCTCTATATCGATAAAGGCACCGAGGTATTGCTCGAAGCACCGACGTATCTGGCGGCGTTGCAGATCTTCCAGCTGTTCGGTGCCGACTGCATCACCGTGCCGCAGCAAGCGGATGGCCCGGACCTGATGCAGTTACGCGCACGCCTGGAAAAACATCGTCCGGCGTTCATCTACCTGATTCCAACGTTCCAGAACCCATCGGCAGTGCGTTACAGCGAGGCCAAGCGCGATGCCGTGGCGGCATTGCTCGACGAGTTCGGTGTGACCCTGATCGAAGACGAGCCTTATCGTGAATTGACCTTCGACGGCGCCAGCGCCACGCCGATTGTCAGTCGCTTGAAGAAAGCCAGCTGGATCTACACCGGCACCGTCTCGAAAACCCTGTTGCCGGGCCTGCGTGTCGGTTACCTGATTGCCAGCCCAGACCTGTTTCCGCATTTGTTGAAGCTCAAGCAATCGGCGGACCTGCACACCAACCGGATTGGCCAATGGCAAGCGCTGCAATGGATCGGCACCGAGAAATACCAGCAACACCTGAGTGAGTTGCGCAACTTCTACCGCTGCCGTCGAGACGCATTTGAAGCAGCACTGCAAACGCACTTTGCCGATCTGGCGGACTGGAACGTGCCCCAGGGTGGGTTGTTTTTCTGGCTGACGTTGAAACAGCCAATGGACACACGAACCCTGCTCAATGCGGCGTTGGACAATGACGTGGCATTCATGCCGGGGGAACCGTTCTTTCCCGAGCCGGACAACCATCACGGGCATCTGCGGCTGAACTTCAGTCACATTGACCCGGCTCGACTGGATGAAGGGCTGAAGCGATTGGCGGCGGTCGTGCGTCAGGCTCTGGCGGCTAAAGCAGCCTGAGGGGGGCAGAAACAAATAAACCGGCTCAAGGGCCGGTTTAATTTTGTCTGGAGTTTGCGGTGTCAGGCAGCCGCGAATCGCTTATCCAGATAGTCGATGATCACCTTGGACTCATACATCCAGGTGGTCTGGCCGTTCTCTTCGATACGCAGGCACGGCACTTTGATCTTGCCACCTTGTTCCAGCAGAGTCTGGCGATCCTGCTCGTTGTTCTTCGCATCGCGCAGGGCCACCGGCACGTTCAGGCGGCGCAGGGAGCGGCGGGTCTTCACGCAGAACGGGCAGGCGTGGAATTGATACAGTGTCAGGCCCTTGGCGGCCGCTTCGACCTGAGCCTGAGCAGCGGCAGGGCGCTGCTTCTTGCCCGGACGGGTGATGAAGTCGATGAAGATGATCAGTTGGCCAAGGCCGACACGAAGCGCTTTTACGAACACGTTGAAAGCCTCACGGTGCGAATGAAGAAGGGCGCGCAGCTTACCTGATTTTTTGCGGACGAAAAAAAACCGGCGATGAATGCCGGTTTTCTTCGTGCGGCCCGTTACTTGATCAGGCTGAGAAACTCGCTGCGGGTGGCCGCGTTTTCGCGGAACTCACCGAGCATCACCGAGGTGATCATCGACGAATTCTGTTTCTCCACACCGCGCATCATCATGCACATGTGCTTGGCCTCGATCACCACCGCAACGCCCAGGGCGCCGGTGACCTGCTGGACCGCATCCGCGATCTGGCGGCTGAGGTTTTCCTGGATCTGCAAGCGGCGGGCGTACATATCGACGATGCGCGCGACTTTCGACAGGCCCAATACTTTGCCGCTCGGGATATAAGCGACATGGGCCTTGCCGATGAACGGCAGCAGGTGGTGTTCGCACAACGAGTACAACTCGATGTCCTTGACCAGCACCATTTCGCTGTTGTCGGAGCTGAACAAGGCACCGTTGGTGACTTCTTCGAGCGTCTGTTCATAACCGCGGCAGAGGTACTGCATGGCTTTGGCGGCACGTTTTGGCGTGTCGAGCAGGCCCTCGCGGGAGACGTCCTCGCCCAGTTGGCCAAGGATCGCGGTGTAATTCTGTTCCAGGGACATGAAACTACCTGTGGGATTTTACGCAAAGGGCAAGGGTACGGTGGCAAACACGGTGCTGCAAGAGCGATGCGACAGCTTTACTCGTCGCGACCTTCCATCATGGTGCGTTTGAGCATTACATACACTGCTCCCGCGCCGCCATGTTTTGCCTGGCATGAAGTGAAACCGAGCACCTGTGGATGCTGGCGTAGCCAGGTGTTGACGTGACTCTTGATCATCGGCCGCTTGCCGTCCAGACGCACGGCTTTACCGTGGGTGACGCGCACGCAGCGAATTTCGAATTTGGTGGCTTCGGCGAGAAAGGCCCAAAGGGTTTCTCGCGCTTTTTCCACGTTCATGCCGTGCAGGTCGAGGCTGCCCTCGAACGGAATCTGCCCGATCTTGAGTTTGCGCATCTGGCTTTCCTGCACACCGTCACGGGCCCACATTAATTCGTCTTCCGGGCCGACGTCGATGACGAACTGATCGGACAGCCCATCAACGGTGGTGGCATCGGTGCGAATGGTCGCGGCTTGACGCAGCTTGGCGATTTGCGCGCGGTCGGCCTTGGGTTTGCCGGTTTCGGCGCGATCGTGCTTGATCGGCTTGACGCCTTGGATCGCACTTTTGAACAGGGAAAAATCGTCGTCTTGCATGTCAGCCTCCGCGAAGGGCGGCCAGTTTACCCAAGTAATCACGAAACGGCCCGGCAAAAAGCCAGGCCGTCGGTTCAGTCGTGTTTTTTCATCAGGTGCGGGGACATGTTCAGCTCGCGCGACTGACGTGCACGCCGCCGGCAGCGCCGCCACAGCCACACGCCCAGGTACAGCACGAAGAGGCCGACCGCCAGAATCACTGCCGCTGCGGTCCGGCTGGCGTTCAATTCACCCAGCGCGGGTACGTGGCCAAACAGGCTGGCAGCGGCGGCCATGGCGAGCAACACACCGCAGGTTGCCAGCAATGCGGCAAACGCGGCGCCAATTCGAAAACGCCAGTTGCGTTGGCCTTTAGCCGCAAGCGCCGAGCGTCAAAACCATCGGATAACTTCATTCCGACCTTCCTCAATGGGTATCGGCCCTTCGACCGGGAGTTGACCGGGATGTTCCTGAGGCTAAGACAATTGCGGCAAATGAGAGACTTTTGCGGATGAGCGGCAGTATTGGCCGCTCATCGAGTGCCGATCAAATCAGTTCGTGAGTGAGCGCGAGGGTAGCGAAGTTATCCCCCATGATCGCCATTTCGGTCTGATGAACGTGCTCGGCAGTCAGTACGCCACCCTTGTAAGGCAAGTCGCGCGTGGCGCAGGCGTCTTCGACCAGGGTGCAACGAAAGCCCAGGTTCTTGGCGGCGCGCACCGTGGTGCTGACGCTGGAGTGGCTCATGAAACCGCAGACGATCAGGTCAAGGGCACCAAGGTCTTCCAGGCGTTTGGCCAGTTCGGTGCCGTGGAACGCGCTCGGCAGCATTTTACCGATGATGGTTTCGTCAGCCTGTGGCTCAAGCCCCGGGATGAACTCGCCACCGACGCCTTGCGGGTTAAACAACCCACCCAGCGTGCCGAGGTGGCGTACATGCACAACTGGCCGGCCGGCGGCGCGGGCAGCGTTGAGCAATTGCTTGATGTTCGCGACGGCAGCGTCCATGCCGCTCAGGGCCAGCGGGCCGCTGAGGTACTCTTTCTGGGCATCGATAATAACAAGCGTCGCATGGCTCAGATTGGCGGCTGCATAACCGCGGCCGCTGAGTTGAAACATCGTTTTTGGAACGGACATTCTGGGGCTCCTTGGAGTGGGGCTTTTGCGACATTGTCCTCTGGCTGAGCGGTTCTGTGAATCGCTACTATCGTAGGCGCCGTCTTTGCTGGCTTGCAGCCTTGTCAAGTTACTCGATTTGTTCAATAGCCAGCGGAAAAAGGGATCGGTCCTACATCTGCTCCGGTGTTTTTCCTGCGTCGTCGTGGCGCGTTTTGGCTGTTAGAATTGCCAGTCGTTTTTTCTGGAGTTTGCCGCCGTGATCACTTCCCGCCTTCGTACCCTGCGTGACCATATCCGTTGGGCCGTCAGCCGCTTCCATGGGGAGGATCTGTTTTTCGGCCATGGGACCGACAACGCCTGGGACGAAGCCCGTCAGTTGGTGTTGGGGGCTTTGCACTTGCCGTGGGAAATTGCCGACAGCTACCTCGACTGCGCGCTGGAAGAAGACGAGCTGGTCAATCTGCAACGCTTGCTCAAGCGCCGCATCGAAGAACGCATCCCGACCGCCTACTTGCTGGGCGAAGCATGGTTCTGTGGCATGTCGTTCATTGTCGACGAGCGTGTGCTGATTCCACGTTCACCGATTGGCGAACTGATCGAAAACCGCTTCACGCCATGGCTGGGCACCGAGCCTGCGCGCATTCTGGACCTGTGCACCGGTTCCGGCTGCATCGGCATCGCCTGTGCCTACGAGTTCCAGAACGCCGAAGTGGTGTTGGCCGATCTGTCGTTCGAAGCGCTGGAGGTGGCCAATCAGAACATCGAGCGCCACGGTGTCGATGAGCGGGTGTACACCGTTCAGGGCGATGGTTTTGATGGTTTGCCGGGTCAGCGTTTCGACCTGATCGTGTCGAACCCGCCCTACGTCGATGCGGAAGATTTCGCCGACATGCCGGACGAATATCAACACGAGCCCGAGCTGGGACTGGCCTGTGGCGATGATGGTTTGAACCTGGTGCGCCGCATGCTCGCAGAAGCGGCGGATCATCTGACCGAGAAGGGCTTGCTGATTGTCGAAGTGGGCAATAGCCAGGTTCACGTCGAGGCGCTGTACCCGGAAGTCGATTTCGCCTGGCTCGATTTCGAGCGTGGCGGGCATGGGGTGTTCATGTTGACGGCGGAACAATGCCGCGAACATCAGGCCTTGTTCGCTTCCCGCGTCTGACCTGAGGGCGCCATCGTGGGCAAGCCGTGCTCCCACAGGTTTTGGGTGTGCCACATAACTTGAGCACAACATAAAACCTGTGGGAGCACGGCTTGCCTGCGATGGGCACGCCTCGGTCCTGAATCTTTACCGGTGTGTCGCAATCCAGATCAACAACCCCGCCTGAAACACCGCAAACGCCACCAGACACGTAATGGTAAAGCGCAGCCCGGCGTCTTCACGCTTGTACTTGCTGACCTTTTCTTCGTGCGTCTTGAGCTTCACTTCTTGCTCGGCCAGATTCTGCTCGGCCTGCTGAAGCATCTGCGCGGCTTCGAGAATTTCCACCAGTTGCAGTTTTTCAGTGTTCCACTCGCCCGACAGATCACCCACCTGCACGTCTTTGACGCTGCCCTTCAAATGCTGGGCATCGGCATACACCACTTCAAAACCATGCGCCTTCAGGAAGTGATCGCGACGCAGGCGAGTGTCTTCGTTCAACGCATCTTTGTTGTTCAGGTCCGTGCCGTCGACGGTGTAGCCGGACCAGCGCTTCTTCGCCCAGGTGATCCCTTGAGCCGCCATGAAGCGGCCGATGCCACGGTTCATCGGTTCAATCTGCAAGCCGCTGTCGGGCCCGAAATGCACACGTTTGGTGGTGTGATCGACCCACACGTCCAGATGATTCTGTTCTTTGCGCACACGCTGGCCGGGCAGGGTGATGCTCATGCGCATCAGGCTCTGCTCTTTGTTGTTGCGTTCGGCATAGCCGAATTCGACAAAGCGAAGTGGCCGACCTCCGGTGTTGCGGTCGGTTTTCAGCGGCGCCAGACGGAGCATCTTGTGGTGCTCGACGTGGACGTCCGCCCACGGCAGCTCGACCGCTGTGGGAGCGTCTTTTTCAGCGGTGGTGTCGGGTGAAGTCTGGGTATCAGTCATAACGGCGAGATCCTGTCCAAGCCCTGCCGCCAGCCATTGCGCTGGCGACAAAGGCTTATCGGCCGTTTTTGACAGGACTGGAGGGCAAACGGCGCTTAACTGGTGCGAAGTCCGTCAATAAACCCGAGGATGCGAGTGCCCAGTTCGGCCGCCAGCGGCAATTGCGGATCTTTATAAGAGGCCATTTGCCGTTTTACATCGTTGGGCACGATGCGCATGACGTGGTTCATGCCTTCGATCAGCGCCAGTTCGGCGTCCGGTTTGGCGGCCTTCAGCAGCCTGGCATCACCGACGCCGACCTGAATGTCGTTGCTGCCCTGAATGATCAGCGCCGGCATCTTCAACTTGGCGAACGCTGCCGCCGGGTCCTGACGGAACAGCGAAATCAGGTACGGCTGTACACTTGGGCGGAAAATCACCTGGAGCGGTGGCGGCACGTTTTCGTCAACGTGCCCGGCCTTGAGGCTGTCGAGCAGCTCATTGCTGCGCTGCATCAGGGCGGGCGGCAGGCGATTGCTCAACTGCTGGCGCAACACCTGATCGACCGGTCGAGCACTGCCGGACAGGGAAATGACCGCCGCAGGATCGACACTCGGTGCCGCCAACGTGGCGATCAAGGCGCCTTCGCTGTGGCCGAGCAAAATCAATGGGCCGAAACGTGGATCATGTTTGAGTTTCTCGCCCCAGGCTTCAGCGTCGGCGACATAGGCCTCTACCGACAGATTGCGCTCGTCCGGCGTGGCTGCAAGGCTCGCCGCCACGCCGCGTTTGTCGTAACGCACGCTGGCGATGTTGTGTTTGGCCAGCACCCAGGCCAGCCGTTTGAGGCTGTCATTGCGCCCGCCATCGGTATTGTTTCCGTCACGATCCGTAGGGCCGGAGCCGGAAATGATCAGGACAACCGGTACGGGATTGTCGGATTTTGGCAGCAACAACGAGCCGAATAGCTCACCGCTGCCGGTGTCCAATGTAATGGGCCGTTGCAACACAGTGGCCTGGGCAAAGCCAGATATCAGGGTAAGGCTCAAGGCTAGAACTCGCAGCATCATCACGCCATCATTCACAAAGATGCCGGTTGGACTCGCAGGCACCCATAAGGTTCGAGGATGAACTACTTGGGTAGCCTGCGTATACTGGCGCGCATTACGTATTCAGGTTCTATTTCACGGAGCGTCCTGCATGTCCGGCAATACCTACGGCAAGCTGTTCACTGTCACCACCGCGGGCGAAAGCCATGGTCCGGCGTTGGTCGCCATTGTCGACGGCTGCCCGCCGGGCCTGGAAATTTCCCTTGAGGACCTGCAGCGCGACCTGGATCGGCGCAAGCCCGGCACCAGCCGTCACACCACTCAACGCCAGGAAGCCGACGAAGTCGAAATCCTCTCCGGCGTGTTCGAAGGTCGCACCACCGGTTGCTCCATTGGCCTGCTGATTCGCAACACCGACCAGAAGTCCAAGGACTACTCGGCGATCAAGGATCTGTTCCGTCCGGCCCACGCCGACTACACCTACCACCACAAATACGGCGAGCGCGATTACCGTGGTGGAGGTCGCAGCTCGGCGCGCGAGACGGCGATGCGCGTGGCGGCAGGCGCCATTGCGAAAAAGTACCTGGCGACCCAGGGCATCGTCATTCGCGGCTACATGAGCCAGCTCGGCCCGATTGAAATCCCGTTCAAGACCTGGGATTCGGTCGAAGAGAACGCCTTCTTCAGCCCTGATCCGGACAAAGTCCCGGAGCTGGAAGCCTATATGGACCAGCTGCGTCGCGATCAGGATTCGGTCGGTGCGAAAATCACCGTTGTGGCTGAAGGTGTCATGCCAGGCCTTGGCGAGCCGATCTTCGACCGCCTCGACGCTGAATTGGCCCATGCGCTGATGAGCATCAACGCGGTCAAAGGCGTGGAAATCGGCGCCGGTTTCGCCAGCGTCGCCCAACGCGGCACTGAGCATCGTGATGAAATGACCCCGGAAGGTTTCCTCAGCAACAATGCTGGCGGCATTCTGGGGGGATCTCGTCCGGTCAGCCGATCGTTGCGCACCTAGCGCTGAAGCCGACGTCAAGCATCACCACGCCGGGTCGCTCCATCGACATCCATGGCAACCCGGTGGAAGTCATCACCAAGGGCCGTCACGACCCGTGCGTCGGTATTCGTGCAACGCCAATCGCTGAAGCGATGATGGCCATCGTGCTGATGGATCATCTGCTGCGCCATCGCGGGCAGAACGCCGATGTGCGTGTGAGCACACCGGTGCTGGGTCAGCTTTAATGGCTGGCCTTGAAGCCGCTGCAGTCTGATGACTGTGGCGGCGCTCCCGTACTGGCGGCTCTCCAGTTTCTACCTGTTCTATTTCGCCTTGCTCGGTTCGACGGCGCCGTTTCTGGCGCTGTATTTCGATCACCTGGGTTTTTCCAGCGCGCGGATCGGCGAGCTGGTGGCGACCCCGATGCTGATGCGCTGCGTGGCACCGAACATCTGGGGCTGGCTGGGTGATTACACCGGCCGACGCTTGGCCATCGTGCGCTTCGGCGCGGTGTGCACGTTGCTGACGTTTTCGCTGATTTTCGTCAGCAAGACCTACGCCTGGCTGGCGATGGTCATGGCGTTGCACGCGTTCTTCTGGCACGCGGTATTACCGCAATTCGAAGTCATCACCCTGGCGCACTTGAAAGGCCAGACTGCGCGCTACAGCCAGATTCGCCTCTGGGGTTCGATCGGCTTCATCATCACCGTGGTCGCGCTGGGGCGGTTGTTCGAATGGCTCAGCCTCGACATCTATCCGGCCGCGCTGGTGTTGATCATGGCCGGGATCGTGCTCAGCAGCCTGTGGGTGCCCAACGCGCAACCGGTCCAGGGTGAGCGGCTGGCGGGCGAGGGCTTCCTCACGCAATTGCGCAGCCCCGGCGTGTTGGCGTTTTATGGCTGCGTGGCGTTGATGCAGTTGAGCCATGGTCCGTACTACACGTTTTTGACCTTGCACCTGGAGCGATTGGGCTACAGCCGTGGCGTGATCGGCATGCTCTGGGCGGTCGGCGTGGTCGCCGAAGTCCTGATGTTCCTGGCCATGAGCAAAATCCTTATGCGCTTCTCGGTGCGCCGGGTGTTGATGGCGAGTTTTCTGCTGGCGGCACTGCGCTGGCTGCTGCTGGGGTCATTTGCCGACCATCTGTGGGTGTTGCTGTTTGCCCAGGTGCTGCACGCGGCGACCTTCGGCAGCTTTCACGCAGCTGCCATCCAGTTCGTGCAACGCAGCTTTGGCGCACGCCAGCAGGGCCAGGGCCAGGCGTTGTACGCCGCGCTGGCCGGCACCGGTGGCGCATTGGGCGCGCTGTATTCCGGCTACAGCTGGAATGCCTTGGGCGCCACATTGACCTTTAGTATTGCAAGCCTCGCAGCCCTGGCGGCTGCCGTTATCATTGCCACACTTCTGCAAGAGGACAGGCCATGAGCCTTACCCGTGAACACCTTGCCCAGGAAATCATCGACGCCGGGCGTTTTCTGTATGGCCGCGGCTGGTCACCGGCCACCAGCAGCAACTATTCGACGCGCCTGTCGCCGAGCGAAGCGCTGCTGACCGTGTCCGGCAAGCACAAAGGTCAGTTGGGTCTGGATGATGTGTTGGCCACCGACCTGGCGGGCAACAGCCTGGAGCCGGGGAAAAACCGTCGGCCGAAACCTTGCTGCATACCCAGCTTTACAACTGGCGCCCGGAGATCGGCGCGGTGCTGCACACCCATTCGGTCAACGCCACGGTGTTGTCGCGCCTGACGCCGGAAGACTTCATCGAGTTCGAAGACTACGAACTGCAAAAAGCCTTCAGCGGCGTGTCAACCCACGAGTCTCGGGTACGGGTACCGATTTTCGACAATGATCAGGATATTGCGCGCCTTGCCGCCGAGGTGCAGCCTTGGCTGGACGCCCACCCCGATTGCGTCGGCTACCTGATTCGCGGTCATGGCCTCTATACCTGGGGCGCACGGATGAGCGATGCGTTGCGGCAGATCGAGGCCTTTGAATTTTTGTTCGAGTGCGAGTTGAAGACGCGCGCGATCCTTAACCGTTAAGGAGTTGCCCTGATGAGCAGCCTGTCCGTTTACCACGTCTCAAGCCCTGACTTACCGAACAAGGTGCTGACCCATTTCGAAGACATCGCCTCGACGCTGGCCGAGCAGGGCGTGCGCTTCGACCGCTGGCAAGCGGCGGCGAAGATCCAGCCTGGCGCCAGTCAGGAAGAAGTGATCGCCGCCTACCAGGAACAAATCGACAAGCTGATGACCGAACGCGGCTACATCACCGTCGATGTCATCAGCCTGAACAGCGATCACCCGCAAAAAGCCGAACTGCGTGCCAAGTTCCTCGACGAGCACCGTCATGGCGAAGACGAAGTCCGGTTTTTCGTGGCCGGTCGTGGTTTGTTTACCCTGCACATCGGTGATTACGTCTACGCGGTACTCTGCGAAAAGAACGACCTGATTTCGGTGCCGGCGGGCACGCCGCACTGGTTTGACATGGGCGAGCATCCGCATTTCGTCGCGATCCGCCTGTTCAACAACCCTGAAGGCTGGGTGGCCAATTTCACCGGCGAAGACATCGCCAACCGCTTCCCGCGTCTTGAGGACTGAACCGATGCCGATCAAAGCGATGCTCACCGACATCGAAGGCACCACCAGCGCGGTGAGTTTTGTGTTCGACGTGTTGTTTCCCTACGCCGCCAGACACCTGCCGGATTTTGTCCGTCAGCACGCCGGGCGCGCCGATGTGGCGCAGCAGCTGTCTGCCGTTCGCCGCGATAGCAATGAGCCCGATGCTGATGTCGAGCGCGTGATCGAGATACTACTGGGCTGGATCGCCGAAGACCGTAAAGCCACGCCGCTCAAGGCATTGCAAGGCATGGTCTGGGAGCAGGGTTATCAGGCGGGGCAGTTGAAGGGCCACGTTTACCCGGATGCTGTTGAAGCGCTCAAGCGCTGGCATCAGGAAGGCTATCAACTGTTTGTTTATTCGTCGGGTTCGATTCAGGCGCAAAAACTGATTTTCGGTTGCTCGGAGGCGGGTGACTTGTCGCCGCTGTTCAGCGGTTATTTCGACACCACGTCCGGTCCCAAGCGTGAAGCGCAGTCTTACGAGCGCATCACCCAGGCCATCGGCCTTGAGCCTTCGCAGATTCTGTTTCTGTCCGACATCGTCGAAGAGCTGGACGCTGCGCGCACGGCCGGGATGGCGACCTGCGGGTTGGCGCGAGAGGGCGGGGAGTTGGCGGGCCATGTAACCGTCGACAGTTTCGAGCGGATAAACCCCACCACTTTCTAAAGCCCACAACTCATAACCTGTAGGAGCCGAGCTTGCTCGCGATGAGGCCCCGTCATTCAATATTGTTGTTGAATAACACACCGCCATCGCGAGCAAGCTCGGCTCCTACAGGGTTGGTGTGCAACCAGATATTGTCTGCAGCGCCAGAAACAACTCAGGCCGTGAAGCGAAAGCTCTCACGGCCTGAGTTGTTTTAGCGCTGGCGCGGTTTACGCCGTGTGATAAGTCGGCAGCGCAAACCGTTGCTGGCTTTGCAGCATGGAGATCTGCGGCAATTCGCTGGCCTGTTCGGCCAAGTCACGGCGAATCGCACTGATTACCCACGACAGCTGATCGCCAGCGTGCAATTGCTGGTAGGAAATCGAACGTTTAAACACTTTGCCTTCTGTGCTGCGCAGGGTCAGCAGAATCCCGCCGTCCGGGCGCGGTTGGGTGGTGACTTCGAAGTTGGAGAACAGGGACGAAAATTTTTCTTGGATCAGGTTCATGTCGATCAGCTCCATTTGCACATGATTGGCAAGCATGGAGAGGAGGTTGCAGTGATTGTGCCAGTACCTGATTTTTATAAAGTCGTTGTAAATCAATAAGTTAATAATCTTGCTGTTTTTCGGTTTCGTGCAATCTGCATGAATGGCCATCGTGCATCCTGCATTTTGAAAGATGAGCGATGATTGAATGGAACCAATCGGCGCGTCGATGTTCACGATTCATCCGTCGCTGGGCGGATACAAAACATTGCAAAAACCGCGTGTACAGCGCCAGAACCGCTGACGTATTTTCGGCCTCTATAAACGCCGCCCGACAATAAAAAAATCAGCGGGAGCACGCATGAAACGCACGTCGAACGACACGATTACCTGGGGCATGATGCTCCGCAAACTGCCGACGATCGCCAAAGCCATTCCCCGCGTGGTGAAGGGCCTGAAAGTCGCCAACGTCAAGGATCCGACCCAACCGTGTGGCCTGGGCTGGAGTTTCGAGCAGGCGACATTGCGCAACCCCGAGGGGCCCGCATTACTGCAGGGCGATGTCACGCTGAGCTATACGCAGGTCAACCAATGGGCCAACCGCATTGCGCATCATCTGATTGCCCAAGGCATCGGCAAGGGTGACGTGGTCGCAGTCTTCATCGAGAACCGCCCGGAATTGCTGGTAACGATTCTGGCGGTGGCCAAGGTCGGCGCGATAAGCGCCTTACTCAATACCTCGCAGACCCGCGATACGCTGGCGCACAGCCTGAACCTGGTGGCGCCCGTGGCGATCATTGTCGGTGGCGAACTGGTCCCGGCGTTTTCGCAAGTCCGCGAACGGGTGTCCATCGCGCCAGCGCGAACCTGGTACGTCGCCGATCAAGACACCTACAGCCATCCGGGCATTGCCCCCGATGGTTTCGTCAACCTGATGACGGCCAGTGCCGACGCGATCGACGACAACCCGGCCAGCAGCCAGCAGGTTTTTTTCGACGATCCTTGTTTCTATATCTACACCTCGGGCACCACCGGATTGCCCAAGGCCGGTGTCTTCAAGCACGGGCGCTGGATGCGCAGCTCCGCCAGTTTCGGCCTGATCGCCCTCGACATGCAGCCGCACGACATCGTCTATTGCACTTTGCCGCTGTATCACGCGACCGGGCTCTGCGTGTGCTGGGGCTCGGCCATCAGTGGCGCCTCGGGGTTTGCCATTCGACGCAAGTTCAGCGCCAGCCAGTTCTGGAGCGACGTCCGCAAATACCACGCGACCACCCTCGGCTACGTGGGCGAACTGTGCCGTTATCTGGTGGATCAGCCACCGAGCGCCGACGACAGCCAGCACACCGTGAAAAAAATGGTCGGCAACGGTCTGCGTCCCGGCGCTTGGGACGCCTTCAAAACCCGTTTTGCCATCGACCACATCTGCGAGCTGTACGCGGCCAGCGACGGCAACATCGGGTTCACCAATATCCTCAACTTTGACCACACCATCGGTTTCTCGCTGATGGCCTGGGAATTGGTGGCTTACGACCACGACAGCGGTCAGCCGATTCGCAATGCCAAGGGTTTCATGAGCAAAGTGCCCAAGGGTGCACAGGGTTTGCTGTTGGCCAGGATCGACGACAAGGCGCCGCTGGACGGCTACACCGATCCGAAAAAGACCGAAAAAGTCGTATTGCATGACGTGTTCCAGAAGGGCGACCGTTTCTTCAACACCGGTGACCTGCTGCGCAACATCGGTTTCGGCCATGCGCAATTCGTCGATCGGCTGGGCGATACCTACCGCTGGAAGGGCGAAAACGTATCGACCACGGAAGTCGAAAATATCCTCTTGCAACACCCGCACATCGCCGAAGCCGTGGCGTATGGCGTGGAAGTCCAGAACACCAACGGGCGTGCCGGGATGGCGGCAATTACGCCGGCTGAATCCCTGGCCACCCTGGACTTCAGCGAACTGCTGGAATTTGCTCGCCAGCAAATGCCGGCCTATGCGGTGCCGCTGTTCTTGCGGGTGAAAGTGAAAATGGAGACCACCGGGACGTTCAAATACCAAAAGACCCGGCTCAAGGACGAAGCCTTCGACCCAGGCAAAACCGGCGACGACCCGATCTATGCCTGGCTACCCGGCACCCAGACTTACGTACAAGTGACCGAGCAGGTGCTGGCGGATATCCAGGGTGGCAAGTACCGCTATTGAATGTGGCTATGGCGGCCCTTGAGAAAAAACAAGTGACAGCGTGGGGGCCGCTCGGGAAACTGTCGGCTTTGCGAATAACCCAACAGGGAGCCCCCGATGTCAGACCAAAGCCGCCAGATGACCCCCGAAGAAGCCGCTGAATTTGCCGAACAGGTATTCAACAAGGCGCGCGAGGGCGATGCGGCCATGATGGCTGCGCTGTTGACCAAAGGCCTGCCGCCTAACTTGCGCAACCACAAAGGCGACACCTTGCTGATGCTGGCCGCCTACCATGGCCACGTGGAGACCGTGAAAGTCCTGCTCGAACACAAGGCCGACCCGGAAATTCGCAACGACAACGGCCAGAGCCCGATCGCCGGTGCGGCGTTCAAGGGCGATCTGGCAGTGGTCACGGCACTGGTCGACGGTGGCGCGCAAGTGGAAGGTTCATCGTTTGATGGCCGTACTGCTTTGATGATGGCCGCGATGTTCAACCGCGTTGCCATCGTGGACTACCTGATTAGCAAAGGCGCCGATCCGAAGCCAAGGACGCCAATGGCGTGTCGGCACTCGATGCGGCGAAAACCCTGGGCGCTGTCGATACCATCGCTCAGCTGGAAAAGCTGCTCGGCTGACCTTTTGTGGCGAGGGAGCTTGCTCCTCACCACAGGTCCGCAATCCCTCCTGAATGCGCTATCCTTCGCGCCCTCCAAAATTCACTCGCTACAGGATCCGTCGCCATGAAAGCCGCACTCGTCGAACTCATCAGCAAAATCAGCTCCGGGTGCATGAGCGACGACGAAATCCTCAAGGTCGCGGACGAAGCGGCCCAGGCCTACGCCGATCCTGAAGCTTTTCTGACGGCCAATCCGGATATCAACTACGACGACACGTTCCCGATTCCATTGGGCGAATGGGTGGTGGTCGGCAGCCTGCCGGAGACGGTGCTGTTCCAGGCTGATACCTACGTGGACCTGTTCGCGCAGATCGTCGCCTCGTTCGGCCCAGGCGTTGATTTCAATATCAAACCCAAGCAGTTGGCCAAAACCGAAGCCCTGACCGCGCTCAACCGCATTCAGGTGCAGATGGGCAGCATGAACAAGGAAAACGGCGGCTACACGCTGATGAATTTCAGCCAGTTGCTCGACGATGAGCTGCAAGTGGTGTTGGTCTACGGCAACGACATTCCTCGCGTGCTGGAGCTGTGCGCCGAAGTCGGCATCGCTGCCGCGCCATCGCTGGAAGCGCTGAAAGTGGCCATCCACGTCCGACACCCAGACACTGTCAATAAAAAGGAACCCTCGCGACGACCGTCTATCCTAAGAGGGCTTATCACTCTTTGGGAGCGTCACCATGGGTTCCACGTTCAACAGCCTTGTTGCGTTGATCATTTTTGTCCTGGACATCTGGGCCATCATCAACGTGTTTAAAAGTGGTGCCACCACCGGGATGAAAATCCCTCTGGGTGTTGTTGATCGCCTTTCTGCCGGTGCTGGGCCTGATCATCTGGGCCATCGCCGGGCCACGGGGCAACGTCAAATTCCTGACGGGTCTCCCAAAAAACGACACTGAACCTGTGGGAGCGTGGCTTGCCCGCGATGAACGATATCGCGGTGCAACTGACAGATCACGTCGTCTGCTTCGCGGGCAAGCCCGCTCCCACAGGATTGGGGTGAGCCGATCAAGAGGTTCGACCTGTCATCTTCGGCGACGTAGAATGCGCGCCTTTCCCGGTCAATCGAGCCAATCGATTGGCCATCATGGGCGGGTAACCGTCCGTTGCCACCCGCATTCATCGGAGCACTTCCCATGAGCACCACCCCTACCAGCGACTACCTGGAAACCCTCTACGAAGGCTATGGCCAGCGTTTTCGCATGGAAAAACTGCTGCACGAAGTGCGCACCGAACATCAACACCTGGTGATTTTCGAAAACCCGCGCATGGGCCGGGTAATGGCACTGGACGGCGTGATCCAGACCACCGAAGCCGACGAATTCATCTACCACGAAATGCTGACCCACGTGCCGATCCTGGCGCACGGTAGCGCCAAGCGTGTGCTGATCATCGGTGGCGGCGACGGCGGCATGCTGCGCGAAGTGGCCAAGCACCGCAGCGTCGAACACATCACCATGGTCGAAATCGACGGTACCGTGGTCGACATGTGCAAGGAATTCCTGCCAAACCACTCCAAAGGTGCGTACGAAGATCCTCGCCTGAACCTGGTGATCGACGACGGCATGCGTTTCGTCGCCACCACCACTGAAAAGTTCGACGTGATCATTTCCGACTCCACCGACCCGATCGGTCCGGGCGAAGTGCTGTTCTCGGAAAACTTCTACCAGGCCTGCCGCCGCTGCCTGAACGAAGGCGGCATTCTGGTCACCCAGAACGGCACGCCGTTCATGCAGATAGAAGAAGTCAAAACCACCGCCGGGCGCCTGCGCAGCCTGTTCCCGGATTGGCACTTCTACCAGGCGGCCGTGCCGACCTACATCGGCGGCTCGATGACGTTTGCCTGGGGCGCGACCAATACCGCTTATCGCAAACTGTCCCGCGAAACCCTGCAGCAGCGCTTTGCCGGTAGCGGCATCATCACCCGTTACTACAATCCAGAGATCCACATCGGCGCTTTTGCCTTGCCGCAATACGTCCTGCAGGCTGTGAACAAGCCAAGCAACGACTGATCCCGCGTCAATCAGAAAGGGCCGTTTGCGGTGGTGTGGAAAACACACCGCTGCCGGCCCTTTTTTTCATCTGTCCTGGAGCGCGTCAGTGGAACAATTAGCCTGCTAACAAGGTCGAGATGCTTGTAAGCCCATCCATGGGTTTTATCGAGGAGGCACTGATGCAAAAGTGGAAAATCACTTTCGTGGATGATCACGGCGAAACCATCGACGAAGTCTTTGAGTGCGACGAGTGCCCGGACAACGAGGAAGCCGCCAAACTCATCAAGGCCAGGCTTCTTCCTGTGGCCGCCGAACTGGATCTGAATGATCTGGAAGGACGAACCGTTGATGCCGGCGTCAAAAGCCTCAAAGCCCAGAACAGCATCCAAATCCTCGGCATCACGCCAATCTGAACACCTCCTGTCTCATTCTCATCCAGGCTCTTGGCAGCGGCTCTCTCTTGAGGCTACTCTGCAATCGAGATCAGCGAATGGATCGCTAAGGTCTGGTCTTGTCAGCTACATGCTTAGCTTCCCACCGGCAACGAGGTTGCCGCATCGCACGCACCATTCGGTTGCGTGTGCCGGGAATACGGAAAGTCTATCCATCACTATGAGGGGGACGTTTCATGAGCACAGCCTATCAAGAAGACATCAGCAGCCCGGTGCTGCGCCGCATGAAAGAAGGCGGTTTCGACTTTTCAAGATTCCACCCCATCGAGTTCTACGCCATTTTTCCCGACGAGGAGCGGGCCCGCAGAGCAGCAGGTCATTACCGTGGCGAATCGCTGAATGCGCAAATCAGTGTGCGCGACGATGGCGCATGGGCACTCGAACTGAGCAAGGTCATGTACGCCACTTATGATGACATCGGCGATTTCGAGCAAGGTTTCGAGGCCGTGGTCGAGCCTCTGGGCGGCATCATTGAAGGATGGGGCGTCAAGCAGGAGGTACGAGGGCTACTCGCATAATCCTATGAACAGTGACACGCACTAACGGCTGACCTTCGGGTTGGCCGTTTTGGTTTATGGGCGCAGTAAACCGCTGCTGGCAAAACCCTGAAACAAGAATCCGAGGCAAAAAAACCGCCTGAGCAGGCGGCTAAAGGGAAGTTCGGGCTGTTTTTCCAGCGAATGCGCGGATTATCCCGGGCCGAAACCGGGCAGTGAAATCAACTCTGACTATGCTGGTGATAGGCGACAACGTCGCCTTGCAATGAAGCGGGGGCAATCAGGTTGGGGCGTTTGCTGCACAGGATTGGTGCGGTATTGGCGGTGTGAAAATCCAACTGATTGATATCAAAGCGTTTATGCCGCTGGCACGGGCCTTGCGAAGGTCTGGATGTCCGGGTGACAAGGAGTACGGCATGATCCGCACCTATTTTGATGAAATGTACGATGCCGGCGGCCAGGTCCGCCCGCATTATCGGGAGTTTGCCCGTTGGCTGGCCGAAACGCCTGACGAGCTTTTGGCACAACGGCGACGCGAGGCCGATCTGTTATTTCATCGCGCCGGGATTACCTTCACGCTCTACGGGGACGAGCAGGGGACAGAGCGCCTGATTCCCTTCGACACCATCCCCCGCAGCATCCCTGCCAGCGAATGGCGGGTCGTCGAACGCGGCTGCATTCAGCGGGTCAAGGCATTGAACATGTTCCTTGCCGACCTCTATCACGAGCAGCGCATCATCAAGGCCGGCATCATTCCGGCCGAGCAAGTACTGGCCAACGAGCAATACCAGTTGGCAATGCAGGGGCTGGACCTGCATCGCGATATCTATTCGCACATCTCTGGCGTCGATCTGGTGCGCGACGGTGACGGCACGTATTACGTGCTCGAAGACAACCTGCGCACACCCAGCGGCGTGAGCTACATGCTCGAAGACCGCAAGATGATGATGCGGCTGTTCCCCGAACTCTTCGCGGCACAACGCATCGCGCCCATCGATCACTATCCGAATCTGCTTCTGGACACGCTGAAAAGCTCCAGCCCGATCGACAATCCGAGCGTGGTGGTGCTGACGCCGGGTCGTTTCAACAGCGCCTTTTTCGAGCATGCCTTTCTGGCTCGGGAGATGGGGGTTGAAC
This sequence comes from Pseudomonas sp. S2_F03, assembly GCF_054668335.1. Taxonomy (NCBI): domain Bacteria; kingdom Pseudomonadati; phylum Pseudomonadota; class Gammaproteobacteria; order Pseudomonadales; family Pseudomonadaceae; genus Pseudomonas; species Pseudomonas sp. S2_F03. The sequence continues at coordinate 4,920,351 of NZ_CP162759.1, forward strand.
TGGTGGAAGGCGCGGACCTGTTTGTGCGTGACGACAAAGTATTCATGCGTACCACGGACGGCCCGAAAGCCGTCGACGTGATCTACCGTCGCCTCGACGATGCATTCCTCGACCCGTTGGCCTTCAATCCAGACTCGATGCTGGGCGTTCCGGGGCTGCTGTCGTCGTACCGCTCCGGCAATGTCGTGCTGGCGAACGCCATCGGTACGGGCGTTGCGGACGACAAGTCGGTGTATCCGTTTGTCACCGACATGATCCGTTTCTACCTCGACGAAGAACCGATCCTGAAGAACGTACCGACGTTCCAGTGCCGCAACCCGTCTGAGCTGTCCCACGTACTGGCCAATCTTCCGGATCTGGTGGTCAAGGAAACCCAGGGCTCGGGCGGTTACGGAATGCTGGTGGGGCCGGCGGCGACGACGGCGGAAATCGAGTCGTTCCGAGAGCGGATCAAAGCCAAGCCGCACGCCTACATCGCGCAACCGACGTTGTCCCTGTCGACCTGTCCGACCTTTGTCGAAAACGGCATTGCGCCACGCCATATCGACCTGCGTCCGTTTGTTTTGTCTGGCCGCGAAACCCGGGTCGTGCCCGGCGGTTTGACCCGTGTCGCCCTGCGTGAAGGCTCTCTGGTGGTGAATTCCTCCCAGGGTGGCGGAACCAAGGACACCTGGGTGGTCGAGGATTGAAGGAAGCCTGCCATGTTAAGTAGAACTGCCTCGGATCTGTATTGGATGTCACGTTACCTGGAGCGGGCGGAAAACCTCGCACGGATGCTCGACATCAGTTATTCGCTGTCGTTGATGCCGCAGGATGATCGCGGCAACGGCCTGCACGAACTCGCCATGCCGTTGCTGATCACCGGCACCCTGGACGATTACCTGGAGCGCCATGGTGAGTTGCATGCCGAACGGCTGCTGCACTTCTTCGCCCTCGACGCCGCCAACCCGGCCAGCATCTACAGCTGTCTCGGCGCGGCGCGGGCCGGTGCCCATGCGGTGCGTGGGCGAATCACCGCCGACATGTGGGAAAACATCAACGCCACCTGGCTGGAAATTCGCGGGATTGCCGAGCAGGGCTTGAGTCGCTACGGCATGAGTCGCTTTTGCGAGTGGATCAAGGAACGTTCCCATCTGTTTCGCGAGTGCTTCCTACGGCACCATCATGCGTAACGATGCGTTCCGCTTCATTCGCCTGGGGACGTTTATCGAAAGGGCGGACAACACGCTGCGCCTGCTCGACGCTCGCTACGAAATGGCCGGCGATCAGGCCGAAGCCGTCGGTGACGGCACGGCGCACGCCTATTACCAGTGGAGTGCCTTGCTGCGGGCGCTGTCTTCGTTCGAGGCGTACACCGAGATCTACCGCGACGCGCCCGGTGCCCGGCATGTGGCTGAGTTGCTGTTACTGCGGGCGGATGTACCGCGTTCGCTGCGCGCCTGCACCGAAGAAATCGACCAGATCCTTGCCAGTCCGCCGGGAGCCAATGGCCGTCCCGCACAGCGTCTGGCCGCTGAAATCGACGCGCGCCTGCGCTACACCGGTATCAACGAAATTCTCGACGAAGGCCTGCACGCCTGGCTGACCGAATTCATCCCGCTGGTGCGCCAGTTGGGCAACGCCATTCACAGTTCTTACCTGGAGGCTGCATGAGACTTTCCATTAGCCACGAAACCACCTATCACTATGAAGATCAGGTGCGGGCGAGCATCCAGTACCTGCGACTGACACCCCACGACAGCGAGCGCCAGCACGTGCTCAGTTGGCAACTCGACCTGCCGCGCCCGGTGCGCGCGCAACTCGATCCGTTCGGCAACATCCTGCACGTGCTGACCATGGACGAGCCGCACGAGGCGATCATCATCGGCGCCCGTGGCCAGGTGGACATCGACGAACTGAGTGAAGCCGAGCATGAAAGCCAATCGGCGCTGCCGTTCCTGCGTTTTACTCGCCTGACCGAGCCCGACGAAGCCTTGCGCGCATTCGCGCAAAAAGAGTGCAAAACACGCCGGGATCGCACGGCGCTGATCGACTTGATGCATGGCTTGAACCAGCACATGACCTACACGCCGGGCTCAACCGAAGTCGACACCAGTGCGGCTCAGGCCTTCGCCGGGCGCTCCGGCGTTCTGTCAGGACCACACCCATGCGTTTCTCGCCTGCGCGCGTAGCCTGGGCATTCCGTCGCGTTATGTCTCGGGTTATCTGTACAGCGAGAACAGCGAACACCTGGCCAGTCACGCCTGGGCGGAAGCCTGGCTGGATGACGCCTGGTACAGCTTCGACGTGACCAACGAATTGGCCCGGCCGGAACGTCACTTGAAACTGGCGGTAGGCCTGGATTATCTGGATGCCTGCCCGGTGCGCGGGATGCGCCGGGGCGGCGGGTGTGAACAGATGCATGCGAAAGTGTTTGTGTCGCCGACACCGATGCCGGTTATCTCTGTCCAGCAGCAATAAACCTGCACGCTGATCATTCCCACGCTCTGCGTGGGAATGCAGCCCGGACGCTCCGCGTCCCACCGAAGCGGACGCAGAGCGTCCATTGAGGCATTCCCACGCGGAGCGTGGGAACGATCGGTTACGGTTTAACCTTGCGCCCGACCATGTGCTTCAAATACCCCACCAACTTCTCCAGATCCCCATCCGGCAATACCTGCGCGGAAAACCCCGGCATCTTCGCCTGCGGCCACTGGCGCAAGCTCTGCGGATCACGGATATACCGCTTCAGGAAATCCGCTCCAAAATACTCGGTCGGGTTGTACGGAATATTCAGATCTGGCCCGAACTGCGCATCCCCGGCACCGTTCAGTCGATGGCAGGCCAGGCAATTCTTCTGAAACAGTGCAAAACCTTGATTGACCGGATCATCGGCTTTTAACCCGGGATCAGGCAGCAGGGCAGGGAAGCGTTCCGCCACCGGCGCCAGGCGCTTGATGCTGGCGACCTGGAACGGCCATTGCTCCGGGCTGATATTGCCGGCTTTTGGATTCGTCCAGACCAGATAAAACGGCCCGGCACCCGGTTTGCCTTCAGACAATGCCGGCCATGGTTTGGCCGGGTCTTCAATCGCCAGCCACGCCTGCGCGCCCTGAGTGTTGAGCAACAGGGCGGCGGCCAGCTCGGCGGCAAATCCATCCAGCGCCACGGCTTGCAGGTGGTCATCAGGCTTGATGCCGGTCAACAACGCCGCCAGCGGCACAGCTTGATAGTTCATCTCGCGTTTATAGGAAACGTCGTCGGCAATGTGAAGGGTCTGGATTTTAGGGTGCTTGAGCAGTTCCCCGGTTTGCCAGGTGCGGCTGTTCGCGCCCAGCTCAAGGTTCAGCTGTGCGGCAAACAGAGGCGTGCTGAGCAGCAAGGCCCCGAGCAGTGTGAGCGTTTTCAATAGATCGCCGTCCATGTCGTGCAAGTGCCATAAAGGTTGGCACACCCACGCTGGCCCGGGTAGCGAGCCGGTCACAATTTTAAGATGGCGATAAATTCTTGGCGCTTGAGTCAGCCAATCACCTTGGTCAGGTTCGGCAAAATCAACAACAGCGTAGTGGCGAAAAGAATGAGCCCGGCTTGACGTACTTTCGAGATGTTTGAACATGGCTTGACCGCCTTTTTTGTTATTTCCTGATGCCTGCCTGCATATCTCCATGACGGCAGAGCGTTGCACTTCCTGTCAGACGAGCGCCTCGGCAAAACCCGACGACAACTTCGTACACTTCACCTTAGAGCCCGCGTCAGCCGCGGTTTAGATCCATTTCGTATGAGGCTGCCATTAAAGCTCTTAAAAAGGCATGAGGCCTATTGCCAGCTTCTTGGGCGCCCGTTTCGCTAGACAGCTCCGTCTCCTGAATCGGTTAATTCGGTAGTTCACTACCGTCCGTCTGAGCGTGTGCGTCAACGTCGATGAGCGCTGCGGTCATTGAATCCGCGGCGGCTCGGCATAAGGGGGGAGGTAAGAACTCGCATTTACCCACTGCCCAGGTTCGAGGACGTCATGACCCACGCTTTGATTTTCGACGCATTACGCACGCCCCGTGGTAAAGGCAAAGCCGATGGCGCCTTGTACAGCGTCAAACCGGTCAATCTGGTGGCCGGGTTGCTGACGGCGTTGCAGCAGCGTACTTCGCTCGACACCAGCCAGGTCGATGACGTCGTGCTTGGCTGCGTGACGCCGGTTGGCGATCAAGGCTCCGATATCGCCAAGACCGCGACCCAAGTGGCGGATTGGGACGTCAGCGTCTCGGGCGTGCAGATCAACCGCTTTTGCGCTTCGGGGCTGGAGGCGGTGAACCTTGGCGCGATGAAGGTGCGCTCCGGTTTCGAAGATCTGGTGGTGGTCGGTGGCGTCGAGTCGATGTCTCGCGTGCCGATGGGCAGCGACGGTGGGGCCTGGGCGCTGGACCCGGAAACCAACCTGCACAGCCATTTCACCCCGCAGGGCGTGGGTGCTGACCTGATCGCCACCCTTGAAGGTTTCAGCCGCCAGGACGTCGATGCCTACGCGTTGCACTCGCAGCAGAAAGCCGCGCGGGCGCGGGCGAATGGTTCGTTCAACAAGTCACTGGTACCGGTGCAGGATCAGAACGGCATCATCCTGCTCGATCACGATGAGTTCATTCGGGCCGATTCCACGCTGGAAGGCCTGGGCAAGCTCAAGCCGAGTTTCGAAATGATGGGGCAAATGGGCTTCGACGCCACGGCGTTGCGCGTCTACAGCCACGTCGAACGGATCAGTCACGTACACACGCCCGGCAACAGTTCCGGGATCGTCGATGGTGCGGCGCTGATGCTGATCGGTTCCGAAGCCAAGGGCCGGGCGCTGGGCTTGCAGCCGCGGGCACGGATCGTCGCCACGGCGGTCACCAGCACCGACCCGACCATCATGCTCACCGGCCCGGCGCCGGCTACCCGCAAAGCACTGGCCAAGGCCGGCCTGCGGGTCGAAGACATTGACCTGTTCGAGGTCAACGAGGCGTTTGCCTCGGTAGTGCTCAAGTTCATCAAGGACATGGCCATCGACCCGGACAAGGTCAACGTCAACGGCGGTTCTATCGCCATGGGCCACCCGCTGGGCGCCACGGGGTGCGCGATTCTCGGCACGCTGCTCGATGAGCTGGAAACCCGGCGCCTGCGCTATGGCCTCGCGACGCTATGTGTCGGCGGCGGCATGGGCATCGCCACCATCATCGAACGCCTCTGAGCCCCCCGACTTCCAAGGAAACATGTTCATGACTGAAGCCATTCGTTACGAAAAGGGTCAGGACCAGATTGTCGTCCTGACCATCGACATGCCGGGCCAGAGCGCCAACACCATGAACGCGGTCTACCGCGAAGCCATGGAGGCCTCCGTCGCTCGCCTGGTCGCTGAAAAAGACAGCATTGCCGGGGTCATCATCACCTCGGCGAAGAAGACGTTCTTCGCCGGTGGCGACCTCAATGAACTGATCAAGGTCGGCAAACCCGAAGCCAAAGCGTTCTACGACATGGTGCTGACCCTCAAAGGTCAATTGCGCACCCTGGAAACCCTCGGCAAACCGGTGGTGGCGGCGATCAATGGCGCAGCATTGGGCGGCGGCTGGGAAATCTGCCTGGCGTGCCACCACCGCGTGGCGCTGGACAATCCGTCCGTACAACTTGGCTTGCCGGAGGTCACGCTGGGTCTGTTACCGGGCGGAGGCGGGGTGGTGCGCATGGTGCGGATGCTGGGTATTGAGAAAGCATTGCCCTATTTGCTGGAGGGCAAAAAAGTCCGGCCACAACAGGCGTTGCAAGCGGGTTTGATTGACGCGTTGGCGAAAGATTCTGGCGAGCTGCTCAGCAAGGCACGGGCCTGGATTCTGGCCAATCCGACGGCGGTACAACGCTGGGACGTGAAGGGCTATCAGATCCCCGGTGGCACACCGTCCAGCCCGAAAGTCGCGCAGATGCTCGCCATCGCGCCATCGATCCTGCGCAGTAAAACCCAAGGCTGCATGCCGGCGCCGGAGAAAATTCTCTGCGCAGCCGTTGAAGGTGCTCAGGTGGACTTCGACACCGCGCACCTGATCGAAACCCGCTATTTCACCGAGTTGACCACCGGTCAAATCCTCTAAAAACCTGATCGGCACGTTCTGGTTCCAGCTCAACGAAATCAACGCCGGTGGTTCGCGTCCACAGGGTTTTGCCCCTTATGTGACGCAAAAAGTCGGCGTGCTCGGTGCCGGGATGATGGGCGCCGGCATTGCATTTGTCAGCGCATCGGCGGGCATTGAAGTGGTGCTCAAGGACATCAACCTCGCGGCAGCCGAGAAGGGCAAGGCCCATTCGGCGGCGCTGCTGGACAAAAAGTCGCGCGGGGCCAGCTACTCCCCGAGCAGCGCGAGGCGATTCTGGCGCGGATCGTGACCACTGAAAGCGATGCCGACCTGACCGGTTGCGACCTGATCATCGAGGCGGTATTCGAAGACCGCGAGCTCAAGGCCAAAGTGTCCTCGGCCGCGCAAAAAGTCGTCGGCCCGGCGGCGGTGATCGCCTCCAATACTTCGACCTTGCCGATCAGCGGCCTGGCCACGGCTGTACCGGATCAGACCAAGTTCATTGGCCTGCATTTCTTCAGCCCCGTAGAGAAAATGCCGCTGGTAGAAATCATCAAAGGCGCGAACACCAGCGACGAAACCCTGGCTCGCGGGTTCGATTTCGTCCTGCAAATCAAGAAAACTCCGATTGTGGTCAACGACAGTCGCGGTTTCTTTACTTCGCGGGTGTTCGGCACCTTCACCAACGAAGGCATCGCCATGCTCGGCGAAGGCGTCAGTGCACCGATGATTGAAACCGAAGCCCGCAAGGCCGGCATGCCCATCGGACCACTGGCGATCTCTGACGAAGTTTCCCTCAGCCTCATGAGCCATATCCGCCAGCAAACGGCCAAAGACCTGCAAGCCGAAGGGAAACCGCTGATTGAGCACCCGGCCTTTGCCGTGATTGACTTGCTGCTCAACGAATACAAACGGCCCGGCAAAGCGGCAGGAGGCGGTTTCTACGATTACCCGGCCGCTGGCCAGAAACATTTGTGGCCCGAGCTGAAAAGCCGTTTCGAGCAGCCAGACAGGCAGATATCGCCCAAGGATGTGCGTGATCGCCTGTTGTTCGTGCAAGCCCTGGAAACCGTGCGCTGCGTGGAGGAGGGCGTGCTGATGTCGACGGCAGATGCCAACATCGGCTCGATCTTCGGCATCGGTTTCGCGGCGTGGACGGGGGCGCGCTGCAATTCATCAATCAGTACGGGGTGAAAGACTTCGTCGCCCGAGCCCAATACCTGGCCGCGCAGTATGGCGAGCGCTTCAATCCGCCGGCCTTGTTGCTGGATAAAGCCGCCAAAGGGGAGACGTTTTAAGGGACCGATGACGCCTCGCGGGGCTTGCCTTGGAACGGTGTTTCGAGGCAGGCTCTGGGGTGTGCATTATTCCCATCACGTGTCAGGTATTTTTTATGTCGTTACGCATCTGCATTCTGGAAACCGACATCCTGCGTCCAGAATTGGTCGACCAATATCAGGGCTACGGGCAGATGTTCAAACACCTGTTTTCGCAGCAGCCTATCGCGGCCGAGTTCACGGTCTACAACGTGATGCAGGGCGAATACCCCAGCGATGATCTGATCTTCGACGCTTATCTGGTCACCGGCAGCAAGGCCGACTCTTTCGGCACCGACCCGTGGATCGAAACCCTCAAGACGTACCTGCTGACCCGTTACGAGCGCGGCGACAAACTGCTGGGCGTGTGTTTCGGCCACCAGTTGCTGGCGTTGTTGCTGGGCGGCAAAAGCGAACGTGCCAGCCAAGGCTGGGGCGTCGGCACCCACAGTTACAAACTGGCGGCGAAAGCACCGTGGATGAGCCCGGTCAGGGAAGAGTTGACCTTGCTGATCAGCCACCAGGATCAAGTGACGACGCTACCGGCAAACGCCACAGTCATCGCCTCGAGCGATTTCTGCCCGTACGCGGCTTACCACATCAACGATCAGGTGTTGTGTTTCCAAGGGCATCCGGAATTCATTCACGATTACTCGCGAGCGCTGCTGGAAATCCGCCAGCAAGCACTGGGCGAGCAAATCTACTCCAAAGGTGTAGCCAGCCTTGAGCATGAGCATCATGGCGCTACGGTGGCGGAGTGGATGATGCGGTTTGTGGCGCACAAGCCAGAAACGGTTTAATGCCAACACATGCCAGCTCCCACAATGCTGATTTCCTGTGGGAGCGAGCCTGCTCGCGATTGTCACAGACGGCTCGGTATTGACTAAAGCCACCCCGACTTCTTGAAACTCGCCCATAAACCCGTACACCCCACGGCAATAAACCCCAGTACCCCGAAGTACCCGTATTGCCACGCCAGCTCCGGCATGTTCTGGAAGTTCATCCCGTAAATCCCGGCCACTGCAGTCGGAAACGCCAGAATCGCCGCCCACGCTGCAAACTTGCGCTGCACCACGCTCTGACGTGAAGCCTCCAGCAGCACGCCAATTTCGATCGTCTGGCTGGCAATGTCGGCCAAAGTCGTCAGGTCTTCCATCTGTCGTGTGACGTGGATCTGCACATCGCGGAAGTAGGGGCGCATGTTCTTGTCGATAAACGGAAAGCTCAGCTTCTGCAGCTCTTCACCGATCTCCACCATCGGCGCCGCATAACGACGCAGGCGCAAGACGTCCCGGCGCAGGCCATGAAGCTTCTGGATGTCATGCTCATTCAGCGCGCTGCACAACACGTTGCGCTCCAGCTCATCAATCTCGGCATGAATCGCTTCGCCCATCGGCTGGTAGTTTTCAATCACGAAATCGAGGAGGGCATAGAGGACGAAATCTTCCCCGTGCTCAAGCAATAACGGACGCGCCTCACAACGCTGTCGGACATAGGCGTAGGACGCGGAGTGACCATTGCGTGCGGTAATGATGTAACCGTTGCCGGCAAAGATATGCGTCTCGATGAATTCGAGTTTGCCTTCCTTGCGAATCGGCGAGTAGGTGACGATGAACAGTGCATCGCCGAAGGTTTCGAGCTTCGGTCGGCTGTGTTTTTCCAGGGCGTCTTCGATGGCCAGTTCATGCAGGTTGAACTGGCGTTGCAGGTTGGCCAGTTCCTGGGCGTCTGGCTCTTCGAGGCCGATCCAGACAAAATGGCCGGGCTTTGCGGCCCAGGCTGCGCCTTCATCCAAGGTGATATTGGTGACTTTCTTACCGGCGCTGTAAACCGCAGCAGCAACAACTCTACCCATGATTCAAGTTCACTTCTTTTTAGCAGGTGGCAATGGCAGGCAATCTTCAGCTTAGCCTTGTCTACTGCTTGAGAGTGAGCAAACTCTGCATCGTTCGCAGGTAAAAGAAAACCCGCACCAGGCGGGTTTCTTTTTACGCGGCTTGCAGTTGCCGATCCATCGAAGCGATGCACTCGCGCATCTGTTCGCGGCACTGGTCCATTAGCATGGGCATATCGTCCAGGCTCAATCCCACCGTCGGAATTGCCGGCAACGAACGAATCAGAATCTTCCCACTGCGCCAGCGGTTCAATCGCATGTGCTTGACGTAACTGCTGACGCACACCGGCACGATCGGCACACCGGCAGCAATCGCCATCTGGAACGCGCCTTTCTTGAATGGCAGCAGCTCTTCGCCAAGGTTGCGCGTGCCTTCCGGGAACACCCAGATAGACGTGTCTTCATGCTGCAAGGTGTGCGTGGTGGTCAGCATCGACTGGCGCGCCTTGTGCGCATTGCCGCGGTCGATCAACACGTTCCCGGCCAGCCAGAACAACTGCCCGAACAGCGGCACCCACTTGAGGCTTTTCTTGCCGATGCACACGGTGCGGCGGGGCACCACGTTGCCGAATACGAACAGGTCGTAGTTGGACTGGTGATTGGCAATAATCACGCAGCTCTCGGGTTTATCCATCAATGGCCCGACGTCAGCCTTCACCCGTAAACGCAAAATGCACATCGCCGGCCACGCATACAGGCGTGCGCACAAACGGCTGTTGTCCGGGTTGAACGGGCGACACAGGCCCAGAAGCACCCCAAGCACTCCGGCCAGAATAAAGTGCAGGCCCATCAAGAACATACGAAACACAAACAGCATTTACAGGCCCCACCGGGACAAAAGGTGGCGCAGTGTACGGATGTGCACTGTTTTCGGCAATTGCCGCTATAGAAGGGGGAGATAGGCGATATTTGTGCGCATGTTTCCGACTTGTTGGTCAGTCGCATACCAGAGCGGTTACAGACCTTTCATCGCGATGTGTAAGAAAAAGCCCGACACGACGGTCGGGCTTTTCGGTGCAGCGAGTTTTGGGCTTAACCCAAATGCTCCTGATCCAGGATGATCGCGTTGTCCAGCGTCTCCAGCAACGCCTTGCGCACTTTCAACTTGGTGTTCTTGTGCGCGGTCATGTTGATCTTCTTCAGCTGACGAGCCGCCGCCAACGCTGCGCCTTGCAGCTCTTCGGCCGACACCACCGCGTCGAGGAAACCGGCATCGACAGCGCTCTGCGGGTTAAACATCTCGCCATTGATCACGGAACGGTGGAACGCCGACTTGCGTAGGCGATCACGTGCGATCTCGATACCGGCGTGGTGCATGGTCATGCCGATCTGCACTTCGTTCAGGCCAATGCTGAACGGGCCATCGACACCGATGCGGTAATCCGCCGACAACAGCAGGAACGCGCCCTTGGCCACAGCATGCCCAGGGCACGCGACGATCACCGGGAACGGGTGCGACAGCAGGCGACGGGCCAGTGTCGAACCGGCCGTGACCAACGCCACGGCTTCTTTAGGGCCGGACGTCATCACCTTCAAGTCATAACCACCCGACAGAATCCCGGGCGTACCGGTAATGATCACCACCGCACGATCAGTCACGGCCTGATCCAGCGCAGCATTAAACGCAGCAATCACGTCCGGAGAGATGGCATTGACCTTGCCATTGCTCAAGGTCAGGGTCGCGATACCGTCTTCGAGATGGTAGGAAATCAACTCACTCATGACGCTATTCCTTGTATGAAAGTTGGGGCTGACGTTACCCACCACGGCAGGCCAGGTAAAGCGCCGTGACTGACCCGCCAGTCACCCTTTCCCCGTCGGGCAAGCGTAGCCGGCCACACCCGTCGCGTATTCCTCTCTATATAGAAGGAAGGGCGAAGCCAGAGATTGGCAGGTTTGCCATGGCCCGGAACCCGCCGGAACGACTAAAACGCTAAGCGCATGAAAATTCTGCAAAAAAAGTTTGCCATCAGAAAAGGTTTCGACTACATTAGCGCGCCTCGACAGACAGAACATGTTTGACGAGATACGGTGAAGTGTCCGAGTGGCTTAAGGAGCACGCCTGGAAAGTGTGTATACAAGAAATTGTATCGAGAGTTCGAATCTCTCCTTCACCGCCACATTCAGAAAACCCCTGTAATTCGATGAGTTACGGGGGTTTTTATTTTTCAGTCGCACTACTCAATTGTACTACTCATCCCATCCCGCCTTCCGTCACTCCGATCCAGTCCCTTCGCTGTTCCGACACTCTCGTTTTGCTCGCCAAATCCCTCGATAGCTACCGTTGGTCCGATTTCAGCCTATGCTCTACACTCGGTTCTCCGAAGTGGGGCGATGTTGACGCCAGCATAAATAAAGATAGGGATGCACGATGAAAGCAGGCTTGATGGTGGTTGGCATTGTAGGGGCGGTGCTTGCCGGGGTTAGTAGCACTGCAAATGCAGAAGACCCTAAGTATGATGGTAATGAGTTGCTGAGCCAGTGTCAGCAGTACATTAAGGTAGCAGACTCAGAACCAGACTATGATCGCATCGATGCTGGTATGTGCATGGGCTTTGTGCAGGGAGTTTACGGCACATTTTCTTTGCTCAGTGAGGAACTTAATGATGGTATTAAATTTTGTGTGCCTGGTAGTGTGACGAACAGTCAGCTAGTGCGTGTTGTGGTTAAGTATTTGAAAAATCATCCGGCGCAGTTAAATTTATATAGAACAGGCTTGGTATGGTCTGCTCTCAAGGAAGCTTACCCTTGTAAGTGATTTTGGGGACTATCGCCACTGACGGCGTATTGACTCTGGGCTAGGGGGTATCCGGGCTGATAAAAAATATAACCCATTCAAGGGTGGGCTAATTAAACTTCGGACCAAAAAGTGACCGGACAAAAATGATGACAGATATATTTTAGATTCGGCGCGTCAAATGTCTGTTTATATCAAAAATGGGCGACTTGATGGTCGCCTATTGTTTATCCCCCCGGTATTTTATCCAGCCGCCCAATCACGTTCATCACATCACATCACATCACATCACATCACATCACACCCATCCCGTGATGGGATAGCGCAAAGCAATGCGAAGTCGCTGAGGATTACCGAGTCGCTGGCTATATCACCGCGCATCGTGAGGTTTTCCAGCAGTTGAGTGAAAGTTCTGATTCGATAGCCTGCGGCGTCGAGCAGGATATGCAGAGGTTTGGTGGTATCGACGAACAAGGTAGTTTGATCGTCGGTGTTACTGATAAGCGCCAAATATTAGTTCGGAGTGAGGTTCCAATTGAATTAGGGAGAACCATCACACATTCGTCGCCAAACGAAATGTGGCGGCTGTTCGCAGGTTGGCGAACCGGTCTTCAGCCTCGCCACCTACCTGTTAGACTGCCCGTACCCCTCGAATGGATCGATGCCATGTCCCCTCCTCGTACCGCTTGGGCGCCAAGTCATTTGTATTGCCGCTAAAAAGCCAGTGACCTGGGATCAATCCCTCGCGGCCCCTTTTCTGATTGGATAGCTCTCCTCTTTATTTATGAGATGACCTATGTCCCGCATTTATTCTTATGTGATTACCCATGACTTCGGTTTTGCTCCCAATCCTTTTGGCGGGATCTGCACTTTGGCGACGTGCAAGCCTGCGATAAGAATGCATGCCAAGGAGGGGAGTTGGCTTGTGGGCACTGGCTCCGCCAAGGCTGGTTTGCGCGGAAAGCTTATTTATGCGGCAAAGATTCATACCGTTTGTACACTTGAGCAGTACGGGCTAGACCCTCAATACGCGGTGAAAATCCCGTCCTCCATAAAAACAGAGTGGAGCTTTCACGGGGACAATATCTATGTGTTGGACGAGGATGGCCGTTGGTATCAGCGTAGTAATCCTCACCATGACGAATCGCACATAACGAGGGATTTGAAAGGTTTAAATGTGCTGGTTTCAAAGGAGTTTTGGTATTTCGGTGCAGAGGCAAAACTGCTGCCCGACGATTTACAGCCGATAGTGAAAGCCGGGCCAGGTCACAAATGTACCTCCTCCGCCGAGGTTATCTTGCGACTTGAACAATGGCTTCTTCAGTTTGATCGTGGGGTGACAGGCAAACCTAATCCATTTCATTCCGAAATATGCGGTTCTTGTACTTCCCCTGTCAGCAGTTGCTGAAACGCTTGGTATTACAAGGACGGCGCGAGGAACGACCCCTGCGTGTAACGTCCCTTCCATCTCTGATGGCCAGAGTGTCTCCCCCTAATTATATTTTTTGTTCCAGGAAACGACGCCATGATCACCACCACAACTCACGCCATCGAAGGCCGCCAGATCACCGCTTACCTGGACATCGTCAGCGCCGAGTCGGTGCAGGGCATAAACGTTGTTCGCGACATGTTTGCCGGGATGCGGGATTTTTTTGGTGGGCGTTCCCAGACGTTGGAGCGAGCGTTGAAGGAAGCGCGGATTCAGGCGACCGACGAAATCAAGGAGCGGGCGCGAGCACTTCAGGCGGACGCGGTGGTGGGGCTTGATTTTGAGATCAGCATGCCGGCAGGCAAGGGCGGGATGGTGGTGGTGTTTGTGACAGGGACGGCGGTGAAACTGAGATGAGGTGAAACGTGGGCCATTCGTCGGGCACGCGGAAATCTGAATTCCAAGTCCGGTAATGACCGACTAGTCTCAAAACCCTTGGTGATCGATATTTTTCAGGCAAAGGGCTTTGCCGGTGTCGATCCATTTGAGAGGGGAAGAGGTATGGCTGATCCGTATATCGAAGACGACGGGGCTGAATTTCCGATCAACAATTGCGTTAAATGCGGCCAGACAGAGTATGTGGCGGGCTTTGGGGAAGACCCGATCCAGACCAGCAAAGTGAAATCGACGACGCCCAGAGGGCCGAAGGCCAAATTTCTGCCGAGAGTGGCGGCGCCTTCCAGGAAGTAATCGTTAACCGGACAGACCCCGCCATCGAGCGGGGTTTTTCATGTGTGAAATCTCGATTACCGGTTGAAACCTGAAGTGCCGACGTTCGGTAATGATGCCGTTTACTTTTTCACATACTTTTCACAGCCACCACCGTAGGCTCAAACCATCCGTTAGAAAGCAGTACCTGGCCCGTTCCCCAGCGGGCTTTTTTTGCCTGTCATAAAACCTTTCCCATAAAAGCTGTCCAACCGTCGCTGATTGAGCGGTGCGGTGGTTTTTGTGTGGACGTTTACTGCGTGACAGCATTTAATCCCCGGCTTTCTTTTTCCCCCTATTTTTGAGGTTTCGTCATGCGTTTAACACTGCCTTCCCTGGTTCTTGGGCTTCTGGTTGCTCAAGGTGCGATGGCTGCCAGCGATGGCACCGCCGCAATCGGCGGTGGTCTGGGTGGCGCGCTGGGTAATGTGGTCGGCCAAAGCATGGGCGGCAGCACCGGCGCAGCGATTGGTGCTGGCGTAGCGGGCGCAGCCGGCAGTGCTGCTACCGCACGCAAAGGCAGCCGCACTTCAGCCGCCATTGGTGGCGGTGTGGGTGCAGCGGGTGGTTCGGTGATCGGCAACAGCCTGGGTGGCAAGACCGGTTCTACCATCGGCGCAGGTTTGGGTGGTGCACTGGGCGGCGGCGTAGGCAGCAACATGGCCAAAGGTCACAAGCGTCACTGATCCTGATCGGCCTATTGAAGAGCCCGGCTAAATGCCGGGCTTTTTCGTTTATGAACGATTCTTTAAACAAAGCCTCGAAGCTCATATACCCCAGAAGAATACGAGGCTTCCCATGACCCCGGTTAACAATGGCAAAAAGTGTACAAGCATCAACGCTCGACGTTTGGCGCTGTCCGTGTTTGTGGTGGGACTGTTGGCGGCTCAAGGTGCAATGGCGGCCAACGACGGCACCGCTGCGGTGGGCGGCGGCCTGGGCGGGGCGTTGGGTAATGTCGTCGGCGGACAATTGGGCGGCAGCACGGGCGCGGCCATCGGCGCCGGTGTCGGCGGCGCGGCAGGGAGCGCGGTCGGCGCGGAAAAAGGCAATCGCAATGAGGCGGCCATTGGCGGCGGCTTGGGCGCAGCAGGCGGCTCGGTGGTTGGCAACAGCCTAGGCGGCTCTACCGGTTCGACCATCGGTGCTGGCCTGGGTGGTGCCGCGGGTGGTGCCGTCGGTAACAACCTGGGCGACGACAATAATCATGGCAGCTCCCATTCCGGTAACGGACACAAGCATAAGCACAAAAACAAGCATCACTAACTCGCCAACGAGTAGAAGCCCGGCCTAGCGCCGGGCTTTTCGTATCTGTGCCTGGCAAGCCGGAACGAATGGCGGCAGCTACTCTCGAACTTTATATACCCCCCAATAATTGCGAGGCCTGCCATGACGCCGGAAACCGAAGGCAAAGAACAAAAAGGCCCGAGTGGGCTTCCGTTCATCAATGATCCTGGCAATGAAGATCCAGGTTCATTGATTGACGACGCCACGGTGCCGCTCAATGATTCCGATGACGCGGGTGATGTGGGAAATCTTGAGTACGAAGACGAGTATGAAGACGACGAAGATTGATCTTTGTGCGGTCTCGTTGACCGAACGTCTCTTTCATCGAACCCATGCATAACCTGCCACCTCGAAATATCAGGACCTGCTCTTCAGGTCCTTGGAGAGGTGCTTATGAACGCTGATCCGAAAAACCCCGACATTGATGACACTCCAGAGTATCCGCTGCCTTCGCCGACCGACTCGCTGAGTCGCGATCAACGTCCGCCGGATGACGATACAGCGGTGGAACAAGTGCCCGCTGATGATGTGAAGCGCGGTGATGTTGAGGCTGAGCCAGAAGATCCAGACATCGCAGGTGATGATTACTCGGGTGAACCGAGTTAAAAACCGTTCGTTGATTGTGCGGCACCTTTTTAAGGATACGCACCAGGATCGGTTCAAAGTTTGCGGCCTTGGCCATTGCAGGGCTGTTGTCAGTCAGCTCGCTGACCGTGTTTGCCCAGTCTTACGGGAACGATGCTCCTGTGGATAAAGGCGGGATGCCTCCGTCCACTGAAATGAATGCGAATTCTGCGAATGGTAATGCGTTGCCGCCAGGCTCTATTAATAGTGGGAATGGAGGTGATGCCAATGGGAGTAGCATCTCCCCGGGGGCGGGAAGTGGTGGAAGTTCGATGGGGAGTGGTGGTGGGAGTGGGTCTGGAGGATCTGGTAGTTCTGGGATGAGTGGAAGCGGGGTAGGCGGGAGTTCTGGTAGTGCAGGTGGAGGGACGGGTGGTGCTGGGGGTGGGACGAGTGGTTCTGGTGGCTAACGCTGAACGTCCACGGGAGTCGGAGCCCAGTAATCGAACTGGGCTTTTCCTGAGGTAGGGAGCTACTCCTTGATGGGATCAGACTCATACCATCGAATGAAAAAATCTTCCTGCAGATCGGGATTATTAGTTAGATTACTTTCTTCATAATCAAAGATGTTCACGATATCGCCTAATAACGCTCGCTTTCCGAGCGTGAGTTCGTACGCTTTTACTCCGAGTGTCATCTGTGAAGACATGGTAGAAGGGTGCACGTTTATTTTTGCGCCTTTACACATGAAAATTATATCGGGATGATCTCTTCTTACATTACCGAGGCATTTGTAAAAGTCGTCACCTGTATATGATTTTTGATATCCGTCTTTCATGATAATAGTGATGGTCAGGTTCTCTGAGTCGCAGAGGAGTTCAGCCGTTTGACGCTTGCCGTTTTTGGCTATCGTAATCTCTACGCTATTCATGTGCTATTTCCTGTTCGGATTTAATGTGGTGTGGCTAGATGGGCGACCGTTAGCGCCCATAGGTGTAACTCCGAGAATATCTTCCCTTTTGACTCCACCCTGGATTGCCAGCTCTCGTTCGCTATCAAATTTGTATGCGGCCCCCAACTCCGACTTCAGATCCCTCCCCGGGATCATCCGAATGGAGTACAAAAAGCCGCCTCTCATATTGAAATTCGTCGCGAAATTTATTCCTATTTCTCTATCGGGAGAGGTGCTTACAAAATTGCTCGGAGGTTTATTACTGTCAAGGGAGTGGAGTAGCAAATTGTTGCTGTCACCCTTCGGTCTAAATCCGTGTTCAAAAATCTCATCTGGGTGCCGACTGTCCCCACGATACAAATATTTTTCCTCCGGATACAACGGGAGTTGAGCTTCACCTCCATCAACCCTAACCTTCCCCGCCGGATCCTCCTCCCCAAACCCCGGCCTCTTGCACCCATCCGCCCCAGGACATTCATTCAACCCCAACGGATCAACCCAGCCCGTCGGGTTCCGCGTGTACTGATACCCGTTAATCCCGCCCGCCAACCCACTCGGATCCGGTGTCAGGTACCGCCCGATATCCGGGTTGTAGTAACGATGCCGGTTGTAATGCAGGCCTGTCTCCGCGTCGAAGTACTGCCCTTGAAACCTCAACGGTTGGTCCAGCACCTGGTGGGTATCGCGGTTCAGTCGGGTCAGGCGGCCGTAGGCGGTGTATTGCGCGGCCCAGATGATGTCGCCGCTGTAATCGGTGAGTTCTTGCGGGGTGCCGAGGTGGTCGAGTTGGTAGTAGAACGGGCAGGCCTGGCGCGGGCCTTTGCCGTCGAGCATGGCGAGGGGGCGAAAGGTGCCGGGTTCGTAGAGGTAGCTGCGGTGATGCTCCTGGCTGTGTTCGGCGATGAGGTGGTCGCCTTGCCAGAAAAACTCGGTGGTTTTGCCGTCGACGGTTTTGCGGATGCGGCGGCCGAAGGCGTCGTAGCGGTAGGTCGCGCAGGTGCCATTGGGCAGCGTGACGCCGATGAGCCGGTGCTGGCAGTCGTAGCGGTATTCGGTGACGAGTTTTTGCGCGGTGCCGCGGCGTTCGCGGATCAGGTTGCCGAAGGCGTCGTAGTCGAAGTGACGGTCGCCTTGCATCGACAGACGATTGCCTTTGACGGCTGCCGGGCCGGGTCGGTCCTGCATCAACAGGTTGCCGGCGGGGTCGTGGGCGAAGCTTTCGGGTTGTTGATCGCGCGAGTGACGGACCCGGATCAGGCGGTTGAGAGGGTCGTATTGGTAGTTGCGTTGGCCATGACGGGTGTCGGCGATGTAGTCGAGATTGCCGTTGGCGGTGTAGGTGTAGTCGCGCCGGTACAGCGACTGTTGGTGTTGGCTGACAGCGTGGGCTTTCAGGCGGCCTTGTTCGTCGTGGTCGTACTGACTGCGCAACAGGCCTTGCTGGCGTTGTAACTCGCGACCGAATCGGGAGGTGTGGCTTGTGAGGCGTGTGCCGTTAAGGTCGATGGCGGTCAGCGCGCCACCTTTGGCGCGGTGGTAGCTGAGTTTGCTGTTGTCCGGCAGGCGCAGGTGATTGAGCCGGCCGCAGGCATCGTAGCCATAACGCAACGTGGCCCAACTCTGGTGTTCAGTGATCAGGCGGTTCTGGGTGTCGTATTCGAACTCCAGTGGGTGGTCTTGGCTGTCGTCGACGCTGACCAGCCGACCGAGGCTGTCGTAGCAATATTCAACCTTGGTGCCGTCAGGCAGGGTTTTGATCAGCAACCGACCGGCCGAGTCCCGCTGGTAGCGCGTAATCAGCTTCGAGCCGTCATCGCCGTACTCGGTTTTCTCCAGTAAATGGCCATTCAGGTCGTAGGCATACGCCGTGCGTCGACCATCAAAACCGGTTTGCTGTCGGACCAATCCACTGGCGGTGTAGTCCAGTCGATAACGTTCACCGGACTCGTTCTCGATGTCGGTCAGCAGCAGCCGTGCGTTGTCATAGCGGTAACGCAGGTGTGTGCCGTCGGGGTTGATCCGGCGGCTGACCAGGTGCAAGTCATCGTCGTACTCAAAACGCGTGACACGACCCAGTTCATCCCGTTCGGCAGTGATCTTGCCGTAGGCGTTGTAACTGAAGGCTCGACTGGCGCCAGTAGGAAGAGTTGTCTGGATCAGTCGGCCAACGGCGTCCCGTTGGTAGTGAGTGACAGCGCCGAATTCGTCCTGAAAGGTTATTTTCCGTCCCAGAACATCGTAGGAAAACCGCCGCTGACCGCCGTCCGGCAGGGTTTCTTCGATCAGTTGCCCAAGCGCATCCCGAACGAAAATCTGGCGACTGCTGTCCGGAAAACGAATCGAGAGCAGCCGTCCTTGGGCGTCGTAGTGGTAATGGGTGGTTTGGCCATCGGGATCGATGGCCTCGGTGACATCGCCTTGAGCATTGCGTTGATATTTCCATACGGCTTTACCGCGAGAGCACGCATGCAGGAAACCGTTGCGGTATTCGTAGGACGTTGGTTCATCTTCAGGCGGAATCAGCGCTATCAGCCGCCCGATTTCGTCGTAGCGGTATTGAGTGATCGCTCCCAGCGGCCCCTGTTCGGCAATCAGATGACCCTTGTGGTCATAAGTCTTGAGATGCTCGGCACCGTCTGGCTCAACCCGACGCACCAACCGCGCCGTATCGTCATGGACGTAGACTTCTTCGCTACCATCGACGCTTTTAACCTGCACGCCACCGTTGTCGTCCCAGGCATAGCGCGTATCCATCTGCGAAAACGTCGCCCAGTGCCGAATGCATCGGGCCGCTTTGCCGGACCGTTCCCATTCCCAAAAGAAACTTGCCCCGCCGGCGAGTTGCCGCTGAAGAATCACGTGGTGGTCGTCGTAGTCGTACCGCTCGCTTTCACCGGCGGCATTGGTCGCTTCGATCAGTCGCTGGCGGGCGTCGTAGCGGTAGGAAATCAGCGTTTGCTCAGTACGCCAGACGTCATTGGCCGTGTCGGCGGGATGAAACGATTGATACTCGACGGCAACAATGTGCCGGCGCTCGTAGCGCAACAGCAGCGAACGGCCTGCACCGTTGTCGAGGCGCTGAATGCGATCCTGACGATCGCGGGTGATGTGCACCCGGTTGTTGTAGGCATTGCTGATCGTGGTCAGCCGCCCAGTGCGAAAGTGATAAAACCGCACCGTCTCGCCAGCCAATGCGAGCACTAATTCCTCTGGCTGATCCCCGAGATAAATCGCGGCCCGCGACAGACTGTTATGGATGGCCGGGCGTTCCTGGCTGGGCAGCGGAAACGTCGTACGGCGGTTTTCATGGTCGATCCAGACGACGTGTTCAGCGTCCAGCTCCAGCCGATGCGCCAGCGAATGACTCCAGCCCCAGCCCAGCCCGCAATCGATTTCCACGGCGCTGGTTCGGTACAACCGGGTGAACGCAAAGGGCAGCAAACCATTGAGTGAACCATCCTCCAGGGTCAGCAACTCTTCGCCGGTGACCATCGACACCGGGCAACCGTTCGTACAGGTCAGCGGCCCGCAGTCGGCGCTGTCGCCGTTGGGGTTTTTCGCCTGTTCGGAGGCGTCGTCACGGTGTTCGTGACGGCTGAGGCGGGTGGTGGCTGCGGATTTTTTGCGAGCGATGGCGAGCGGATTTTCCACCTGCGTTATGGGCGCAGAGCCGGCACTTATCTGTAATGGCAGCGCAGGTGCGGGATTCAGCGCAGCAGTGCGGGCGTTGACCGCAAGGGGTTTGAATACCTCCGCATGGGGCGTCAGGTCGGATTGAGCGGCCAGCCGCAAACTCGCGGCAGCCAGCCATTTGCGCGCCCGTTCCGATTTGAGCTTGTTCAGCACCTTGGCACTGATGCCGAGTTTCAGTCCTTTGGTGCCGGTAAATCGCGCCAGGAGAAAACCGATCAAAATGCCTGTGCGAATTTCCGCCACAACCTCTGCAGCGTGATGTGGCGGCAGCATCCGCACCCAGCTGGTAAACGCCGCGAGATGAATGAACATCAACGGCTCGTCACTCAGCATCAGCAACAGATTGGCGATCGACTCCGCCGAGGCCTTCAGCAGTGTTTCAAGCTCGGTCTCGGTCAGGTACTCAAGGAGCTTTTGGCTGTTGGCTTGCAGGTCCGCGATCAGCTCGTATATCTGCTTCACGTCGTCCCACAAACCGTTCAGCGCATTCTCGAAACCTCGCCAGTCAGCCTGTTGCAGCAGGCCGTAGCGTTTGATGAAACCCGCCTCGGCGAATTCGACCCAGGAAGCCTCGAATTCATTCGCCCATTCGTTGCGCAGCCAGCCTTCCAGCTCGCCGATGACGCTTTGATAAGAGGCGTACAGCGCTTTGACGTGTTCGGTGGAAACGTTTGGAAAGAAGGTAATGCGGTAACGTTGGCCGCGCTCACACTTGGGAATTTCGAGGATGCCGCTGGGACCGATCTCGTGGTTGACCGGCTCGCCATAGGTGCCGTCAGCGTTCAACGGCTCCAGCGTCACGGGCGTATTGCCAATGGGGACGAATCGCGCGGCCTCGAACATGTGCACCAGCGTCAACGGGCCGCTGACCGGGCATGCGCCGACGGTTGAGCTGATGGGCGCAGTGGAGTGCTTCGGTGCGATCAGCCGGACATCGTTGCCGACCTTGAATACCTGTTCGATCTCCAGTGCCTTGCCAGTCCAGAAACTCTCGGCCCACGCGTCGTAATCATTGAGACAAAGGCGAAAGTCAGCGAGCAGCGCCTCGACGTTCGGCTGTTTGGGGTCCATGGCGGCGACCACCAGCAAGCCGATGGCGTTATTCAAGGCCAGTACCTTGTCAGGTACGAACATTCGCAGTCCCTCGCGCAGATCAAGATGAGCGCGAGACTTTGCTTGGGATCAACGGGTAAAGAAGTCGGGAAAGGAGGCGTTTTATGTAGGGGGATTCGCTAAATGACGACGAGCACTTTTTGTAACGGCCAGGCATTGCCCGTTGCCCAACGTCAGCCGCGCTCGCTATGCTGCTGAATCCTTTAATCGATCACGGACCCGGCCGTACCTGAGCCGTCTCTGGGGTGTCATTTGAAAACGGATCAGATGCGATGAATGCACCGCTCAACACGTTCGGCCCGATCAAGGCTGTGATTTTCGACATGGACGGTTTGCTGCTGGACACCGAGGGCATTTATACCGAGGTCACGTCCCTGATTGCCGCGCGTTACGGCCGGGTGTTCGACTGGAGCATCAAGCAGAACATCATCGGGCGTGGGGCGGGTGATCTGGCGCGGTACGTGGTCGAGGCGCTTGATCTGCCGATCACCGCCGAAGAGTTCCTGGTGATCCGCGAGCCGCTGATGCGTGAGCGTTTTCCTACGGCGCTGGCGATGCCCGGTGCGCAGGAGCTGGTTCGGCACTTGAAGGCCAACCGTATTCCGATCGCAGTCGGTACCAGTTCTTCGAGCCAGTCGTTCGGCCAGAAAACCACGTTGCACCGTGACTGGTTCGCGCTGTTCGATTTCATCGTGACGGCCGATGACCCGGAAGTAGGCGCAGCCAAGCCGGCACCGGATATCTTCCTCACGGCGGCGCGCCGCCTGGGTGTTGCTCCTGAGGACTGCCTGGTGTTTGAAGATTCGCCGTTCGGGGTCACTGCGGCGAAGGCGGCGGGGATGACTGCTATTGCGATCCCGGACGCGGCCATGGCTGACGAAAAATACGCACATGCCGATGGCATTCTTCGTTCGCTGAAAGCCTTCACGCCGAGCGCGTGTGGTTTGCCGGCCCTGGAATGGACCTGAAGCGATAAACAAAAAACGCCGGCAACCTGATCAGGGTTGCCGGCGTTTTTGTCTTGATCAAGCCGAGGGTCAGGCGCCGAAACCACCGTCGATGGTCAGGCTGGCACCGGTGATGTAGCCGGCTTCTGGACTGACGAGGTAGGCAACGAAGCTGGCAATTTCTTCGGCTTTGCCATAACGACCCACCGCCATCATCGGGATCAGGCTTTCTGCGAAGTCACCGTCGGCGGGGTTCATGTCGGTGTCGACCGGGCCGGGCTGCACGTTGTTGATGGTGATGCCGCGTGGGCCGAGGTCGCGGGCCAGCCCTTGGTCAAGCCGACCAGCGCTGCCTTGCTCATGGCGTACGGGCCGCCACCGGCGAAGGGCATGCGGTCAGCGTTGGTGCTACCGATGTTGATGATGCGACCGCCTTCAGTCATGTGTTGGGCGGCGGCCTGGGTGGCGATGAATACGCTACGCACGTTGATGGCGAGGGTCTGGTCGAAGTCTTCGAGCTTGAAGTCTTCCAGGGGGGCAACGGCCAGCACGCCGGCGTTGTTGACCAGGATGTCCAGGCGACCGAAGGCTTTGACGGTAGCGCTCACAGCGTTGCGAATGGCCTCGGCGTCGGCGCTGTCCGCTTTGATGGCCAGGGCTTTGCCGCCGTTGGCTGTGATGCTGTTTTGCAGTTCTTCGGCTTTGGCCGTGGAGCTGACGTAGGTGAAGGCAACTGCCGCGCCTTCAGCGGCCAGGCGTTTGACGATGGCTGCGCCGATACCCCGAGATCCGCCTTGAATCAAAGCCACTTTGCCGCTGAGGTTCTGAGTAGTCATATCGATCTCCAAAGTCCCGAAGCGAGATGCCCCGGTTGATGGAGCCTAGTATCGATTGCGGATTACACGCTGAGTAGACGGTAATTACGATAGTCTGTGTAAACCAAAAGTTTATAGTGGCGCCTATGGAAACCTTCAGCAGTATCGAATGCTTCGTGCGCAGTGCCGAGGTGGGCAGCTTTGCCGAAGCCGCCCGGCGCTTGAGTCTGACCCCGGCCGCCGTGGGCAAGAGTGTTGCCAAACTTGAGGCGCGGCTCGGCGTGCGGCTGTTTCAGCGCAGCACGCGCAGCCTGACACTGACGGAGGCCGGCCAGCTGTTTCTCAACGAAGTCAGCTCCAGCCTGCACACCATCCAGAATGCCGTCGCCAATCTGGCCAGCGCCGAAGGGCGGCCGGCGGGGACGTTGAAGGTCAGCATGGGCACGGTGTTTGGACGATTGTATGTGGTGCCGTTTCTGGGCGAGTTTTTTGCGGCGGTTTCCGGCGATCAATCCGGACTGGCATTTCGAAAACCGCCAGGTCGATTTGATCGCGCAAGGTTTCGACGCGGCCATTGGCGGTGGATTCGAACTGCCCCAAGGCGTGGTGGCACGCAAGCTGACACCGGCGCACCGGGTGTTGGTGGCGTCATCCGATTACTTGAGCACACACGAAGCGATCATCGAGCCAGACGACTTGAAGCGCCACGATGGCATCCTGATTCGTTCCCCGCAGACCGGCCGGGTGCGTTCCTGGCAGTTGACCAGCCGCACGCAGCAACACAGCCCGTTGACGCTGAAGGCGCGAATGACCATGAGCGATTCGGAAGCGGCGTGCGCAACGGCGGCCCAAGGACTGGGGATCGCTCTGGTGAGCATGCCGTTTGCCTCGGGCTATCTGGAAAGCGGGAAGCTACAGCGGGTGTTGCCGGACTGGTATGTCGACGATGGCAACATTTCGATCTATTACGCGGAACACAAACTGTTGCCGGGCAAGACCCGGGCGTTTGTGGATTTCATCATTGAGCAGTTTGCGGAGCAGGGGTTGAGCCGGCGGTTTAGTGCGGTTTGAGCCTGCCTTGGAACCGAGGTGCTGCCATCGCGGGCAAGCCCGGCTCCCACAGGAATTAGTGAACGTCACAGATCCATTGTGGGAGCCGGGCTCTTGCCCGCCCCGATCCCACAAGGGCAGTCTGTCAGGCGGAATCAGGCCTTGGATTTGCTGATGATATTCCCCGCGTGCAGCCCGCATTCTTTCTGCGTTGCTTCTTCCCACCACCAGCGACCTTCGCGTTCGTGCTGGTTCGGCAGCACCGGGCGAGTGCACGGTTCGCAGCCAATGCTGATGAAGCCGCGCTCATGCAGGCTGTTGTACGGCAACTCCAGCATGCGGATGTAGCCCCAGATTTCCTCGCTGGTCATCTGCGCCAACGGGTTGAATTTGTACAGGGTGCGCTCGGGTGTCGAGAACGCGGTGTCGATCTCCAGCACCGCTACGGCGCTGCGAGTGCCTGGGCTTTGGTCGCGGCGCTGACCAGTGGCCCAAGCGGTTACGCCGGACAGCTTGCGGCGCAGCGGTTCGATCTTGCGGATGCCGCAGCATTCGCCATGGCCATCCTTGTAGAAACTGAACAGGCCTTTTTCCTTCACGAACGGTTCAAGTTTCGTGTAGTCCGGCGACACCAATTCGATGTCGATCTTGTAGTGCTCACGCACCTGATCGATGAAACGGTAGGTTTCCGGGTGCAAGCGGCCGGTATCGAGACTGAACACTTTGACGTTCTTGTTCAGTTTCCAGGCCATGTCCACCAGCACCACGTCTTCGGCACCGCTGAAAGATATCCACAGGTCATCGCCAAACTCGGCGAACGCGAGTTTCAGGATGTCCTGGGCGGATTTGTTGGCATAGGTCGTGGCGAGTTCCACGACGTCGAACGTTGGGCTCATCAGGGCGGCTTCCTACAGGTCGGTGGCGCTGGGCGCTCTATATGGACCAGATGGTAACAAAATCCTGCGGCTACTGGCGCGCCCTCTGCGTTGCGCCCGTCAGCTTGAATCGCTAGAGTTCGGCAGTCTTTTTGCTCGCTCGACTCAATAATCAATACAAATGGGAGTGTCTTGTGGAAATTGCCTGTCTGGATCTTGAAGGTGTACTGGTCCCGGAAATCTGGATCGCTTTCGCCGAAAAAACCGGGATCGAATCGCTCCGGGCCACCACTCGGGACATTCCCGATTACGACGTGCTGATGAAACAACGCCTGCGCATCCTCGACGAGCACGGTTTGAAACTCACCGACATTCAGGAAGTGATTGCCACGCTGAAGCCGCTCGATGGCGCCATTGAGTTCGTCAACTGGCTGCGTGAGCGCTTTCAGGTGGTGATTCTGTCGGACACGTTCTACGAGTTTTCCCAGCCGCTGATGCGCCAACTGGGCTTTCCGACGCTGCTCTGCCATCGCTTGATTACTGACGATTCCGGTCGGGTGACGAGCTATCAGTTGCGTCAGAAAGATCCCAAGCGTCAGTCGGTCCTGGCCTTCAAGAGCCTTTACTACCGGGTAATTGCGGCGGGCGACTCCTACAACGACACCACGATGCTGGGTGAGGCGGACGCCGGGATTCTGTTCCACGCGCCGGACAATGTGATCCGCGAGTTCCCGCAGTTCCCGGCGGTGCATACGTTTGAGGACTTGAAGCAGGAGTTCATCAAGGCTTCGAACCGGGCATTGAGTTTGTAATCGTTTTCGAGGACGCCATCGCGGGCAAGCCTTGCTCCTACAGATTTTGTGTCGTACGCCGGAAGTCGGAACGACTCAGAACCCGTAGGAGCAAGGCTTGGTCCGGGCGGCGTTCCGACGATGCTTTTAAAGGTTCTGCAGGGTATCGAGCAGCACCTTCACCTTGGTAATCGACTCCTGGTACTCAGCCTGCCACTCGGAGTCGGCGACGATCCCGCCGCCGCCCCAGCAACACACTTGCCCATCCTTGACCAACAAGCTGCGAATCGCGATGGAGCTGTCCATCTCGCCGCGCACATCCAGGTACAACAACGAGCCGCAGTACAAGCCGCGACGGGTTGGCTCCAGCTCATCAATGATCTGCATCGCACGAATCTTCGGCGCACCGGTGATCGAGCCGCCGGGGAAGCTGCCGGCGATCAGGTCCAGCGCATCGCGGTCATCGGCCAGTTCACCGGTCACGCTGCTGACCAGGTGATGCACGTTCGGATAGCTTTCCAGGCTGAACAATTCCGGTACGCGCACCGAGCCAATGCGGCAGGTGCGGCCGAGGTCGTTGCGCAGCAGGTCGACAATCATCAGGTTTTCCGCGCGATCCTTGGGGCTGGCCAGCAATTCGGCGGCGTTCGCTGCGTCTTCGGTGGCGGTCAGGCCGCGAGGGCGGGTGCCTTTGATGGGGCGGGTTTCCACATGGCGTTGGCTGACTTTGACGAAGCGCTCCGGTGACAGGCTCAGCACCGCGCCGCCGTCGGGCAGGCTCTGGAAACCGGAAAAGGGTGTCGGGCACGCCGCCCGCAGCGCGCAGTAAGCGGTCCATGAATCGCCCTCGCAGGGTGCGCGAAAGCGCTGGGCGAAGTTGACCTGATAGCAATCACCGGCCTGAATGTATTGCTGGATACGCTCCAGCGCCTGGCGGTATTCGTCAGCGCTGAGGTCGGCACTCATCGGCGCGTTCAGTTTGAAGGGGGCCACGGCATCAGCCGTCGGCTGGCTGAACAGCGCGATCAGACGCTGGCATTCGCTGTCGATCAACGACGGATGAAACACCAGTTGGCTGGTCTTCAAGTGGTGATCGCTGATCAAGGCCCAGTCGTACAGCCCGAAACGCGCGTCGGGCAATTGCAAATCGTCTTGTGCCTGACTCGGCAGATGTTCCAGGTGCCGACCGAAGTCGTAGCTCAGATAACCGATCAGGCCGCCGGCGAAGGGCAGGTCAAACGGAACATTCGCTTCGCCCAGTTGCGCCAGATTCTCGCGCAGGCGTTGCAGGAAGTCGTTGCCGCTTTCGTCCGGCAGCACGGCCAATTGCGCCAGCGGCCAGGCGCTGAGCAGATCAAAGCGGCCACGCTCGGCACTCGGCCGGCCACTGTCGAGCAGCACGGCGCCGGGTGCATGACGAATCGCCGCGAAATACTCGGCGGGATTGGCGCGATAGGGGAGCGGGTGTACGGAACAGGTCAACATGGGCGGGGCGGGTCAGCCATCGAGGCGGGGTGGCGATTGTAGTCCTCTGCAGGATTTGCTCCTAGAGGGGATGTCGGTGTTGGACAGATTGGAGGCAGGGTTGGGGGTAGTGACTGGCGGTCAGCCTTCGCGAGCAAGCCCGCTCCCACATTTGATCTTCGGTGCTACACAAATCGAGTGTGGGAGCGGGCTTGCTCGCGAAGGCCGCGACTCGGTCTCTGATCAGCCCTCAACCGCCGGAATATGCCCAAACATCTCCTGCACAAACTCCACCCGCTCACGAACCGTCTCGGTGATCCCGCGCGCCTTCAATTCTTCCAGGCGTGCTTCAACCGCGTGTGTGCGCAATGTCAGGCCGCAATCGTTGGCGATCTGGATGTTCAGGCCCGGTCGGGCATTGAGTTCAAGGATCAACGGGCCTTTTTCCTGGTCCAGGACCATGTCGACCCCGATATAACCCAGCCCGCATAGCTCATAACAGCCGGCAGCGAGTCTCATGAAACCGTCCCAGTAGGGCAGTTGCACGCCATCGACGGCGTTGGTGGTGTCCGGGTGCTTGGTAATGATGTTGTTCAGCCAGGTACCGCGCAGTGTCTCCCCGGTCGCGAGGTCGACACCGACGCCGATGGCGCCCTGGTGCAGGTTGGCCTTGCCGCCGGATTGCCGGGTCGGCAGGCGCAACATGGCCATCACCGGGTAGCCCATCAACACGATGATGCGGATGTCCGGCACGCCTTCGTAGCTGATGCTCTTGAAAATCTGGTCCGGGATCACCCGATATTCGATCAGCGCACGGTCGCGGTGACCGCCCAGGGAATACAGGCCGGTCAGGATGCTGGAGATATGGTGCTCGATCTCCTCATGGCTGATGATCTTGCCGGACACCGTGCGGTAGCGGCCTTCGAAACGGTCGACAATCACAATGATGCCGTCACCGCCCGCGCCCTGGGCCGGTTTGATCACGAAGTCGGTACGCCCGCCGATGATCTCGTCGAGGTTGTCGATTTCTTTCTCGGTAGAAATCACGCCATACAGTTCCGGCACATGGATGCCGGCGGCGATGGCACGTTCCTTGGTGATGATCTTGTCATCGACAATCGGGTACAGGCTGCGCTTGTTGTACTTGAGCACGTAGTCGGCGTTACGCCGATTGATCCCCATGATGCCCCGGGCTTCCAGGGCCTTCCAGGTCTTCCAGAAGCCGAACATCAGGCGTCAGCCTTCTTCAGGAAAGCCTTGAAACGCACCAGTTCGGTCAAGCGGTAGCCGCGATAGCGACCCATCGCCAGCATGAAACCCACCAGGATCAACAGGATCGCCGGGAAGGTGAACACGAAGTAAACCAGCTCCGGCACGGTCATGATCAGGTGCGCCAGGGACGCTGCGAACAGGGTGCCGATGGCCACTTTCATGGCGTGCCCAGAGCCGCGTTCTTCCCAGGTAATCGACAGGCGTTCGATGGTCATGGTCAGAATCACCATCGGGAACAGCGCCACCGACAGCCCGCGCTCCAGGCCCAGTTTGTGGCTGAACAGGCTGATGGCCGCAATCAGCACCACCACGAAGGTCAGTACCACCGAGAGTCTGGGCAGCATTTGCAACTTCAGGTGTTCAAGGTAGGAACGTAGCGACAGCCCCAGCGCCGTAATGATCGTAAACAGCATGATGCCGAAACCGAGCTGGGTTTCGCGGAAGGCGAGGGCGATCAGCACCGGGGTAAAGGTGCCGAGCGTCTGAATGCCGATCAGGTTGCGCAGGATCAGAATCACCAGCACGCCAATCGGGATCATCACCATGATCATGAATGTCTGCTGGGTTTGCAGCGGCAGGCCGTACAGCGAGTACTCAAGGAAACTGGCGTCGGTGTTTTCGTCGGTCAGCTTGGCCAGGCGAATGGCGTTCATTTCGCTGTTGTTCAGGCTGAAGGTCACGTTGGCTTTTTTGCCGCCATCGACCGTGATCAGGTTTTCATCGCCCGTCCACCACAGCAGGCGGTCGGTCGGCAGGCCTTGTTCACCGGTTTCCGGGTTGAAGTACAGCCAGTCGGTGCCATTGAAGCTGCGCAACCACAGTTCAGGGATTTGCGGCTGGTCGGCCACCAGGCGAATGGTGTGGACTTTTTCCACCGGCACGTGGGCGATGGACAGCACCAGTTCGACGATTTTGGCTTTGTGGGCGGAGGAAGGATCGCCGGCCAGCAGTAACTTCACATTGTCGTCGCTGACGTTGTTGACCCGCTTGATAGCTTCACCGATGAAGGTTTCGACGTCGGCCGAGTGCTGGCGAATCGGGGCGAGCAGGGCTTCTGCGGCGATTTTTTCCGGGCCTTCGACGGCGATGCTGTCGCGGAAGGTCGGGCCTTTGATCTTGGATTTTTCGCCGGTGTAGCGTTTGGTCAGCACCAGGCGGTAATAAAGGGTTTGATTGCCTTTGGCCCGACGCGCCGACCAGGTGACCTTGCGGTTACCGTCGATACGGTTCACGGCGACGCCGTAGTTGTTGGAAATGAAGCTCTCGTTGAGGCTGACGAAATCGCGGCTCAGTGGCGGTACGAACATCTGGATCTTGACCGGATCCTTGGCACTGGCGACGAACTCGACCTTGGCGTCGATGTTCCACAAGTCGTCGGTGGCGTCTTCGGTCACGGGAATCCCGAGCACGAAGATCTGATAGGCCGTAACTGAAATGCCCAGCACCACCAGGATGGTGATCAGCAGTTTCAGATGGAGGGTAAGAGAGCGCATTGGAATTACTCTGCGGTATGAGCGTCGGTGGCGCAGGCGGGTTTGCCAGCAGCGTATTTAAGACTGGGGTCAACCAGCGCGTCGAAGCGCTTGAGCGCTTCGGAGCCGATCAACAGCGGGTATTGGAAGGCGCTGCGGTCGGTCAGGTTCACTTCGATGCTGCGTAAAGCCGAACCCATGCAGATGTCCAGCTCGATCACCGGGCGGGCCGTGTACTTCTTGCCTTCTTCCGGGTCGTAGTCACCGGCCCGGCGCTTGATCTTGCTGACCCGGGCCAGTGGCCGTTCGATCGGGTGCGAATGAGCGGTGTCGATGGCTAGATAGAAGCGCACCCAGGATTCGCCATTGCGTTTGAAGCGTTTGATGTCGCGCGCACTCAATGAAGCGGTTTTCGCCCCGGTGTCGAGTTTGGCCGCGACTTCAAGGTTGATGCCATCCAGGGAGGCGTACTCGTTGAGGCCGTACACCGTTTTCCCCGCCGCCGCGGCAAAACCGGGCAGACACAGTAGATAAAGGAATGTCGGGAGAAGCTTGAGTCTCATAAATCCTGGCGCGCAGCGGTCCGTACTTGATTCAAGGCCCTGGCATCGCTGCGCAAGCTCCCTCGTATGCCTATCAGCCATTTGTGACAAACAATGCAGATGTCACAAACAATTGCGGGCGGCATTCTAGCACGGTGGCTTGATGGCGCCAGCGCTGGCAGGCGGCTATAAATGGTAGTGCTGCTTTGTTATGGTGCGGCAGGTTATTAGACGATTGTCGACAATATCCAATTAACCTTTGACTGCGCGGCCGGTTTTCGCTAGTTTTTGCCGCATCAGCTTTCAAGGTGTCGACAATATGCTGGATCAACTGGATCCCCCGCTCACAACGCAAGACGATTCGGAGACGCTTTCCGAAAACGTCTTCCGGCGTATTCAAGCGGCCATCGTCAAGGGTGAAATCGCCCCGGGCAGCAAGATCTCCGAGCCAGAGCTGGCGCGTACCTACGGCATCAGCCGCGGGCCACTGCGTGAGGCGATCCATCGCCTGGAAGGCCAGCGCCTGCTGGTGCGTGTGCCGCACGTCGGGGCACGGGTGGTTTCGCTCAATCATGCCGAGCTGCTGGAGCTCTACGAGATCCGCGAATCCCTTGAAGGCATGGCCTGCCGTCTCGCTGCCGAGCGCATGACCCTTGAAGAAATCGACGAACTGCGTCGGGTCCTCGAAACCCATGAGCGCGATGAGGCGTTTCAGGCCGGACGTGGCTACTACCAGCAGGAAGGCGATTTCGACTTCCATTACCGGATTATCCAGGGCAGCGGCAATCGCACGCTGACCCAAATGCTCTGTGGCGAGCTTTATCAATTGGTGCGCATGTACCGCATCCAGTTCTCCACCGTACCCAATCGCCCACATCAGGCGTTTGCCGAGCACCACCGAATTCTCGATGCCATCGCCGACCGTGACGGTGAGCTGGCCGAGTTGTTGATGCGCCGTCACATCGGCGCCTCCAAACGCAATATCGCCCGTCATTACCAGGACGGCGCTAACCCGACAGCCAAACGAGGTGAGTCATGAGTTTGAACAAGAGCACTCCAGGCCAGCGTTTCCGCGATGCGGTCGCCAGCGAGCATCCATTGCAAGTGGTCGGCGCGATCAACGCCAACCACGCGTTGCTGGCCAAGCGCGCCGGTTTCAAGGCGATCTACCTGTCGGGTGGCGGGGTGGCTGCCGGCTCCCTCGGCGTACCGGACCTGGGCATCACTGGCCTGGATGACGTGCTGACCGACGTGCGTCGCATCACCGACGTTTGCGACCTGCCGCTGCTGGTGGATGTGGACACCGGTTTCGGTTCTTCGGCGTTCAACGTTGCCCGCACCGTGAAGTCGATGATCAAGTTCGGCGCCGCAGCCGTTCACATCGAAGACCAGGTCGGCGCCAAGCGCTGCGGTCACCGCCCAAATAAAGAAATCGTGTCGTTGCAGGAAATGGTCGACCGCATCAAGGCTGCCGTTGATGCGCGTACCGATGACAGCTTCGTGATCATGGCCCGTACCGACGCCCTGGCCGTCGAAGGCCTGGAGTCTGCCCTGGATCGCGCGGCTGCGTGCATCGAGGCCGGCGCCGACATGATCTTCCCGGAAGCCATCACCGAACTGGACATGTACAAGCTGTTCGCCAGCCGTGTGAAAGCCCCGATCCTGGCCAACATCACCGAATTCGGTGCAACACCGCTGTACACCACCGAGCAACTCGCCGGTGCCGATGTATCGCTGGTGCTGTACCCGCTGTCCGCCTTCCGTGCGATGAACAAAGCCGCGGAAAACGTCTACACCGCTATCCGCCGCGACGGCACGCAACAGAACGTCATCGACACCATG
Source organism: Pseudomonas sp. S2_F03 (assembly GCF_054668335.1). Lineage (NCBI taxonomy): Bacteria > Pseudomonadati > Pseudomonadota > Gammaproteobacteria > Pseudomonadales > Pseudomonadaceae > Pseudomonas > Pseudomonas sp. S2_F03. The sequence goes on from NZ_CP162759.1 coordinate 4,953,245, forward strand.
CAGACCCGCATGGAGCTTTACGATCGCATCGACTACCACACCTTCGAGCAAAAGCTCGATGCGTTGTTCGCCGCGAAGAAGTAATGAAGGACGCAATCATGTAGCAGCTGCCGAGCCCGAAGGACTCGCCAAATCAGGCGATGATTTACGACTGCTTCGCAGCCGGACGCTGCCTCGCGGTGCTCGACAGCTGCTACGGATGTGCGATGTAAATCTGAAAGAAATTGCAGATTCCCTGACAAATTCAAAAAATACTGGAGACAGCAATGGCCGAAGCAAAAGTACTCAGTGGCGCCGGGCTCCGTGGCCAGGTTGCCGGGCAAACCGCACTGTCCACCGTGGGCCAGTCGGGCGCCGGTTTGACCTATCGTGGCTATGACGTTCGTGAGTTGGCGGCGGACGCGCAATTCGAAGAAGTCGCTTACCTGCTGCTCTACGGCGAACTGCCAAGCAAAGTGCAACTGGCCGCCTACGTCGCCAAACTGAGCAAGCTGCGTGACCTGCCGCAAGCCTTGAAAGAAGTACTGGAACGCATCCCCGCCGACGCCCACCCGATGGACGTGATGCGTACCGGCTGCTCGTTCCTGGGCAACCTGGAGCCGGAGAACAACTTCTCCGAGCAACACGACAAAACCGACCGTCTGCTGGCCGCGTTCCCGGCAATCATGACGTACTGGTATCGCTTCAGCCACGAAGGCAAACGCATCGACTGCGTGAGCGACGAGCAATCCATCGGCGGCCACTTCCTGCACCTGCTGCACGGCAAGAAACCGAGCGAGTTGCACGTCAAGGTGATGAACGTTTCGCTGATTCTCTACGCAGAGCACGAGTTCAACGCCTCGACGTTCACTGCGCGTGTTTGCGCGTCCACCTTGTCGGACCTGTTTTCCTGCATCACGGCTGCAATCGGTTCGCTGCGCGGTCCACTGCACGGCGGCGCCAACGAAGCGGCGATGGAAATGATCGAGCGCTTCAGCTCGCCGGAAGCGGCGATCGAAGGCACCCTCGGCATGCTCGAGCGCAAGGACAAGATCATGGGCTTCGGTCACGCGATCTATAAGGACAACGATCCGCGCAACGAAGTGATCAAGGGCTGGTCGAAAAAACTCGCGGACGAAGTGGGCGACAAGGTGTTGTTCCCGGTTTCCGAAGCCATCGACAAGACCATGTGGGAGCAAAAGAAACTGTTCCCGAACGCCGACTTCTACCATGCCTCGGCGTACCACTTCATGGGCATTCCGACCAAGTTGTTCACCCCGATTTTCGTCTGCTCGCGCCTGACTGGCTGGGCTGCACACGTGTACGAACAGCGCGCCAACAACCGCATCATCCGCCCAAGCGCCGAGTACACCGGCGTTGAGCAGCGCAAGTTCGTGCCAATCGAACAACGCTGAATGGTGGCGGCCGGCTAACCGCAAACCTGTAGGAGCCGAGCTTGCTCGCGATGACGGTGTATCAGTCGACATCAATGTTGAATGTCAGTCCGTCATCGCGAGCAAGCTCGGCTCCTACAGGGGATCGGTTTCAATGCAATGCCAGGCCCCACCCTTTGTAACTACCGTGACCCGAGTCCTGACGATGAACACACAATTCCGTAAAACGCTTCCCGGCAGCCATCTGGATTATTTCGACGTCCGCGCGGCGGTCGAGGCCATCCAGCCCGGCGCCTACGACACCCTGCCGTACACCTCCCGCGTGCTGGCGGAAAACCTGGTGCGTCGCTGCGACCCGGCCACGCTCACCGATTCCCTGAAGCAATTCATCGAACGCAAGCGCGACCTCGATTTCCCGTGGTTCCCGGCCCGTGTGGTGTGCCACGACATTCTCGGCCAGACCGCACTGGTCGACCTCGCCGGCCTGCGTGACGCCATCGCCCTGCAAGGCGGCGATCCTGCGCAAGTGAACCCGGTGGTGCCGACTCAATTGATCGTCGACCACTCCCTGGCCGTCGAGCGCGGTGGTTTCGATCCAGAGGCGTTCGAGAAGAACCGCGCCATCGAAGACCGTCGCAACGAAGACCGTTTCCACTTCATCAACTGGACCAAAAAGGCGTTCAAGAACGTCGACGTGATCCCGCCAGGCAACGGCATCATGCACCAGATCAACCTGGAGAAAATGTCTCCGGTGATCCAGGTACGTGACGGCGTGGCGTTCCCCGACACGTGCGTCGGCACCGACAGCCACACCCCGCACGTCGATGCGCTGGGTGTGATCGCCATCGGTGTGGGTGGCCTGGAAGCCGAGAGCGTCATGCTCGGTCGTGCTTCCTGGATGCGTCTGCCGGAAAGCGTCGGCGTTGAACTGACCGGCAAGCTGCAACCGGGCATCACCGCCACCGACATGGTGCTGGCGTTGACCGAGTTCCTGCGCAAGCAAAAAGTCGTTGGCGCATGGCTGGAATTCTTCGGTGAAGGCGCCGCCGCGCTGACCCTCGGCGACCGCGCAACCATTTCCAACATGGCCCCGGAATACGGCGCCACGGCTGCGATGTTCTACATCGACCAGCAAACCATCGACTACCTCAAACTCACCGGCCGTGAAGACGATCAGGTGCAGTTGGTCGAGCATTACGCCAAGACCACTGGCTTGTGGGCCGACAGCCTGAAAGGCGCGCAATACGAGCGCGGCTTGACCTTCGATCTGTCCACGGTCGTGCGCAACATGGCTGGCCCGAGCAACCCGCACGCCCGTGTGGCGGTTTCGGATCTGGCCGCCAAAGGCATCTCCGGCCAATGGGACGATGTACCGGGTCAAATGCCCGATGGCGCCGTCATCATCGCCGCCATCACCAGCTGCACCAACACCAGTAACCCGCGCAACGTGATCGCTGCCGGCCTGCTGGCGCGCAACGCCAACAAGCTCGGTCTGACCCGCAAGCCATGGGTCAAGTCGTCCCTGGCCCCGGGTTCGAAAACCGTCGCCCTGTATCTGGATGAAGCCGGCCTGACCGATGAGTTGGACAAGCTCGGCTTCGGTGTCGTCGCCTTCGCTTGCACCACCTGCAACGGCATGTCTGGCGCACTCGATCCGGTGATCCAGCAAGAAATCATCGACCGCGATCTGTACGCCACGGCGGTGCTCTCCGGTAACCGTAACTTCGACGGCCGGATTCACCCGTACGCCAAGCAAGCGTTCCTTGCTTCGCCGCCATTGGTGGTCGCTTACGCCATTGCCGGGACCATCCGTTTCGACATCGAAAAAGATGTGCTGGCAGTGGTCGATGGCAAGGAAATCCGCCTGAAAGACATCTGGCCGAGCGACGAAGAAATCGACGCCGTGGTCAAGGCATCGGTGAAGCCGGAGCAGTTCCGCCAGGTCTACATTCCGATGTTCGCCATCCACGAAGACACCGGCCCGAAAGTCGCGCCGCTGTACGACTGGCGCGAAATGAGCACCTACATCCGCCGTCCGCCGTACTGGGAAGGCGCGCTGGCCGGCGCTCGTCCGCTCAAGGGCATGCGCCCGCTGGCAGTGCTGCCGGACAACATCACCACCGATCACCTGTCGCCGTCCAACGCGATCATGCTCGACAGCGCCGCCGGCGAATACCTGGCGAAAATGGGCCTGCCGGAAGAGGACTTCAACTCCTACGCGACTCACCGTGGTGACCACCTGACCGCGCAACGCGCAACCTTCGCCAACCCGAAACTGTTCAACGAAATGGTTCTGGAAAACGGCAAGGTCAAGCAGGGTTCGCTGGCACGTGTCGAGCCGGAAGGCCAGGTCATGCGCATGTGGGAAGCCATCGAAACCTACATGGAACGCAAGCAGCCGCTGATCATCATTGCCGGCGCCGACTACGGTCAGGGTTCGTCCCGTGACTGGGCCGCGAAGGGCGTGCGTCTGGCAGGTGTGGAAGCGATTGCCGCCGAAGGTTTCGAGCGCATTCACCGCACCAACCTGGTGGGCATGGGCGTGTTGCCGCTGGAGTTCAAGGCCGGCACCAACCGTCACACCCTGGCCATCGACGGCAGTGAAACCTACGACGTGATCGGCGAGCGCACACCGCGTGCCGAGCTGACGTTGGTGATCCATCGCAAGAACGGCGAGCGCGTCGATGTGCCGGTGACCTGCCGCCTCGACACCGCCGAAGAAGTGTCGATCTACGAAGCGGGCGGCGTGTTGCAACGCTTTGCCCAGGACTTCCTCGAAGAGTCGGCAGTCGCCGTTTAACACACGCTGTACAGACACGGGACTTCAAGTCCCGTGTCTGTTTTCAAGGTAAGGAGTAACGAGCACATGGCTCACGCAGCTCAGATCAAAATCCCTGCCACCTACATGCGTGGCGGCACCAGCAAAGGCGTGTTTTTCAGCCTGCAAGATCTGCCCGAAGCGGCACAGGTTCCAGGCCCGGCCCGCGATGCTTTACTGCTGCGCGTGATCGGCAGCCCCGACCCGTACGACAAGCAAATCGACGGCATGGGCGGCGCGACGTCCAGCACCAGCAAAACCGTGATTCTGTCGAAAAGCCTCAAGGCCGATCACGACGTTGATTACCTGTTCGGTCAGGTGTCCATCGACAAGCCTTTCGTCGACTGGAGCGGCAACTGCGGCAACCTGACGGCAGCGGTCGGTTCGTTCGCCATCAGTAACGGCCTGGTCGAAGCCAGCCGCATTCCGCACAACGGCGTGGCCGTGGTTCGCGTGTGGCAGGCCAACATTGGCAAGACCATCATTGCCCATGTGCCGATCACCAACGGTGAAGTGCAGGAAACCGGTGATTTCGAACTCGATGGCGTGACCTTTCCAGCCGCCGAAGTGCAGGTCGAATTCATGGACCCGGCAGCAGAAGAAGAGGGCGGCGGCGGTTCGATGTTCCCTACCGGCAACCTGGTGGATGACCTCGAAGTACCCGGCGTCGGCACCTTCAAGGCGACCATGATCAATGCCGGCATCCCGACGATTTTCGTCAATGCCCAGGACATCGGTTACACCGGCACCGAGTTGCAAGGCGCGATCAACAGCGATCCGAAAGCGCTGCTGATGTTCGAAACCATCCGCGCTTATGGCGCATTGCGCATGGGCCTGATTTCGAACATCGACGAAGCGGCCAAGCGTCAACACACCCCGAAAGTGGCTTTCGTGGCCAAACCGGCGGACTACGTTTCGTCCAGCGGCAAGGCGATTGCGGCGGGCGATGTCGACCTGTTGGTGCGTGCGCTGTCGATGGGCAAATTGCACCACGCGATGATGGGCACCGCAGCGGTGGCCATCGGCACGGCGGCCGCTATTTCCGGCACGTTGGTGAACCTCGCCGCCGGCGGTGTCGAACGCAACGCGGTGCGCTTCGGGCATCCGTCGGGCACGCTGCGTGTCGGTGCCGAAGCCAGTCTGGTCAACGGTGAATGGGTCGTGAAAAAAGCCATCATGAGCCGCAGTGCGCGGGTGTTGATGGAAGGTTATGTTCGCGTGCCGGGTGATTCGTTCTGAGATAAACGCTAAACCCTGTGGGAGCGGGCTTGCCCGCGATGAGGCCCGCACATCCGAAATTGATGTCGGCTGATACACCGCTATCGCGGGCAAGCCCGCTCCCACAGGTTATTGCATTTCAATAACAAGAATGGTTACACCAACCGAGACTGATCCCTGAACCGAGGTCCCATCAACGAACCACTTCAAGAGTGAATCGAACATGAGTGCCAACGTCGACCAGAACATCCGCCCCGAGTACGACCGTGTCCTACAGGACATTGCCGACTATGTCCTTACCTTCAAAATCGAATCCCAAGAAGCCCTCGACACCGCCCGCAACTGCCTGATGGACACACTCGGCTGCGGTCTTCTGGCCCTGCGGTTTCCCGAATGCACCAAACACCTGGGGCCTCTCGTCGAAGGCACCGTCGTGCCGTTCGGTGCTCGTGTGCCGGGCACCCCTTATCGACTTGATCCGGTCAAAGCGGCGTGGGATATCGGCTGCACCGTGCGCTGGCTCGATTACAACGACACCTGGCTCGCCGCCGAATGGGGGCATCCGTCAGACAACCTTGGCGCGATTCTCGCGGTGGCCGATCACCTCTCGCAAAAACGTCTGGTCAATGGCGAGGCGCCGCTGACTGTTCGCGCGGTGCTGGAAGCGATGATCATGGCCCACGAAATTCAAGGCGTGATCGCCCTGGAAAACTCCTTCAATCGCGTAGGCCTCGATCACGTCGTGCTGGTGAAAGTGGCCTCGACTGCCGTCACCGCCAAACTCATGGGCGCCAATCGCGAGCAATTGTTGTCGGCGTTGTCCCATGCATTCGCCGACGGCCAGGCGCTGCGCACCTATCGGCATGCGCCAAATGCCGGCTCGCGTAAGTCCTGGGCGGCCGGGGATGCGACCAGTCGTGGCGTGCGGCTGGCAGACATCGCGATGCGTGGCGAGATGGGAATTCCCGGTGTGCTGACGGCCAAGCAATGGGGCTTTTACGACGTATTGTTCAGCCACACCAACAACGATCTGGCGCTCAAGCCTGAAGACAAACGAGCCTTCAGTTTCTCGCGGCCGTACGGCAGTTATGTGATGGAAAACGTGCTGTTCAAAATCAGCTTCCCGGCGGAGTTTCATGCACAAACCGCCTGTGAAGCCGCCGTGACGTTGCACCCGCTGGTTCGCAATCGTCTGCACGAGATTGACCGCATCGTCATCACCACCCACGAGTCGGCGATCCGCATCATTTCCAAAGTCGGCCCGCTGGCCAACGCCGCTGACCGCGATCACTGCCTCCAGTACATGACCGCCGTGCCGTTGGCGTTCGGCACTCTGGTGGCCGAGCACTACGAAGACGACTTCCACGCGGCGCATCCGATCATCGATGTGCTGCGCGAGAAAATGGTCATCGTCGAAGACCCGCGCTTCACCCGTGAATACCTGGAAGCCGACAAACGCTCCATTGCCAATGCGGTGCAAGTGTTCTTCAAGGACGGCTCCAGCACCGAGAACGTGGTGGTGGAGTTTCCAATCGGTCATCGCCGTCGTCGCGCCGACGGTATCCCGCTGCTGGAAGACAAGTTCAAAGCGAATCTGGCCACGCGTTTTACCGCTCAGCGCAGTGCGCAGATTGTTACGCTGTGCAAGGATCAGACTGCCCTCGAAGCCATGCCGGTCAACCGCTTCATGGATTTGTTGGTCATCTGAGCCACTTTTCCACAGGCAGTTTGGTGATCGCAAACCCCGTCAGCAAAATCGCCGAGTAGATCATCAGTTCCCGGGACAAGGTTTGCCCCTCGTACCAGGCGCCGATGATCACGGCGAACACCGGAAAGATGATAAACACGAACGACAAAATGATCGGGCTCAGCCGTTTGAGCAGCAGGAAATAAACGATAAAACCACCCACCGAGGCCACCAGCCCGAGATAGAGCAGGGCACTCCATGAACGCAGGCTGATCGCCGTAAACACCGGCGCTTCGACCGTCAGTCCGGCGACGAACAACATCAATCCGGCAATGCCGATGGGCAAGGTGTTGTAGGTGATCACGCTGATCGCCGTGCCGTGTTTTTTGGTCACCACATAACACAACGCATGCATCACTGCGGCGCAGAGAATGGCCAACACTCCGAACAATTCGGCATGGTCCAGATGCAGGCCCTGGCTGCGAATAATCATGAACAAACTGCCGAAGCCAATGGCGATGCCGAGTACCTGTGAAGGGTAGATTTTTTCCCGCAGGAACAACGCCGAAAACACCAGGATGAACACAGGCATGCAACTGAACAGCAGGGCGGTCAGCCCGGACGAAACGTGCATCTCGCCGTAGTTGAGCAAGTAGTACGGCAGGCTGAAGTACGACAGCGTGACGAACACAAAAAACCAGCGGCTTTTTTTCGGAAATCGCAGCGGTTCACGACGCAACAGCGCGAAGGTCAGGAACAGTGGAAAGGCCATCAGGAAGCGCAACCCGGCCGCGGTCAATGGCGGTACCGTTTCAACGGCAATCTTGATCCCCAGCCAGGTCGTGCCCCAACTCAGGCACACGATCAGGAACAACACACTGGTAACGAGCGCGGCCAGCCAGGGTTTTGCAGGGGTTGAAGACGTGCTGATGGCGACGGACATGATCGAGCTCCCGGAGTCGGCGGAATTGACCTGGATCTGTAAACGGTCTATCCCTGATTGCACCTGTTTTCAGCACGCTATTCGGGGCATCAATGACTGTCAAAACAAGTATTGCCATGGTGTCAATTCTGCGCGACGGGCTCGCCAATGGTGTGGGCGTGAAGTACAAGCGCCTTGCCGATGCCGTGCACAAAAGCATTGTCGACGGCTTGATCGAACCCGGCTGCAAATTGCCGCCCCATCGACTGCTGGCCGATAGCGTCGGTGTGACCATCGGCACCGTCAGTCGCGCTTACGGCGAACTCGAACGAATCGGTGTGGTAGTCGCTCGCGTCGGTGACGGGACGTATGTGCGTCAGCAAGGGATGGAGCGTGTGCGAGACGCAGGCTTTCGCAATGTCAGCGACGAACCGCAGCCGTTTTTTGACATGAGCCGCAATCAGCCGATTCCGGGGCAGGAGGCGCTGTTTCTGACCCAGAGTCTGCACGCCGTGTCGCTCGATTCTGCAGCGATGCAGCGCGTCAGCGGCTACACCGCCGATGTCGGTTTGCAGCACTACCGCGAGGCGGGTGCACGTTGGCTTCAGCACGGTGCGTTTGCGCCGCACGCGGATCAGATTGTCTGCGTGAATGGCGGCCAGCACGGTCTGTTGTGTGCCCTGATGGCGCTGCTCAAATCCGGTGATACGTTGGTGACGGAACACCTGACCTATCCGGGGTTGATCAGTGTTGCGCGGATGCTGGGGATCAAACTCATCGGCATCGCGATGGACGATGAAGGGCTGATGCCGCAAGCGCTGGAGGACATTTGCCGTCAGCACCGGGTTTCTGCGCTGTACTGCACGCCGACGATCCAGAATCCTACGGCTGCGGTGATGTCCGTCGCACGACGCCAGGCGATTGCACAGGTGTGTCGTCAGCACAATCTGCTGATCTTCGAAGACGAAGCCCACGCGGTATTGGCTCAACAGCGACCGTTGCCGCTGAGCTATTTCGCCCCGGAGCGCTCGGTGCTGATCGGCAGTTTGAGCAAGGCTGTTTCAGCGGGGTTACGGGTTGGCTATCTGCACGCGCCGCAGCCGTTGATCGGACGCTTGAGCGCCGCGGTGCGCGGGACCTGCTGGATGGCCAGTCCGTTGACGTTGGAAGTGGCGAGCCTGTGGATAGAAAACGGCATGGCCGAGCAGTTGTTGGCGCAGCAAATTGCCGAGATCAGCCGTCGTAAATCATTGGTGGCGGGGTTGCTGGAAGGGGCGGTGTACAAGACTCATTCCCACAGTCCGCATTTCTGGATCGAAGTGCCTGAGCCGTGGCGGGCGTCGCAGATTGCGGCGGAGCTCAAGGAGAAAAATTATCGGGTGGCGACCGCGGAGGCGTTTGCGGTTGGGCATGCCGCCGTTGCGCAGTGTGTTCGGGCGAGTGTGTGTAACTCGGCGGGGGATGATCGATTGTTGTTGCGAGGGTTTGAAGCGCTGGCCGGGGCATTGGCAGAGACCGCGTAATCGTTCTTCGCGAGCAAGCCCGCTCCCACATTTGACCGCATTAATCCTGAAGAAACTCGGTCAAATGTGGGAGCGGGTTTGCTCGCGAAGGCGCCCTGACAGGCGCCAAAAATTTACTTGAACCGCCGCTCCACACCTTTCTCCACGAGAATTTTCGCCGAGATTTCTTCGACGGAAAAATGCGTGGAGTTGATGTGCGCAATGTTCTCGCGGCGGAACAGGTTTTCCACTTCTCGCACCTCGAACTCGCACTGGGCATAGCTCGAATAGCGGCTGTTGGGCTTGCGCTCGTTGCGGATCGCGGTGAGGCGGTCCGGGTCGATGGTCAGGCCGAACAGCTTGTGTTGATGGGCGCGCAGGGCGTTCGGCAGTGTCAGGCGCTCCATGTCGTCTTCGGTCAGCGGGTAGTTGGCCGCGCGAATACCGAATTGCATGGCCATGTACAGGCATGTCGGGGTTTTGCCGCAACGCGACACGCCGACCAGGATCAAATCGGCCTTGTCGTAATAGTGCGTGCGGGCACCATCGTCGTTGTCGAGGGCGAAGTTCACGGCCTCGATACGCTCCATGTAGTTGGTGTTGGCGCCAATGGAATGGGATTTGCCGACGGTGTAGGAAGAATGCTCGGTCAATTCCTGTTCAAGCGGTGCCAGGAACGTCGAGAAAATGTCGATCATGAAACCATTTGAGGTCGCGAGAATCTCACGAATGTCCTGGTTGACGATGGTGTCGAAAATAATCGGCCGGAAGCCGTCATTTTCGGCGGCTTTGTTGATTTGTTGTACCATGGCCCGCGCTTTATCCACGCTATCGATATACGGTCGCGTGAATTTGCTGAAGGTAATGTTTTCGAACTGCGCCAGGAGGCTTTGACCCAGGGTTTCGGCTGTGATGCCTGTCCCGTCGGAAATAAAGAAAGCAGATCGTTTCATTTGCACCTTGGGCCTTAAGCTAAAGACGAATCTTGGATATGATAGGCGCGGTTTGTTGGCCGCCAGTGGCCCGCATTCTCACTTATTTTCCAGGTCCAGGCCATACAGCTGGCAAACGCTCCTCCGAGCAGCCGGCTCCTGAGCTTTTCCAACACAGTTAGTGGAGAGATCACCTTGGTAGAGTACGTAGTTTCCCTCGATAAGCTCGGCAAACACGATGTTGAGCATGTGGGGGGCAAGAACGCATCCCTGGGCGAGATGATCAGTAACCTGGCAGGTGCCGGTGTTTCGGTGCCCGGTGGATTCGCCACGACAGCTCAGGCTTATCGTGATTTTCTGGAACTGAGCGGCTTGAACGATCAGATCCACGCCGCCCTCGATGCCCTGGATGTCGACGATGTCAACGCCCTGGCCCGCACTGGCGCCCAGATCCGTCAATGGATCATGGAAGCCGAATTCCCCGAGAAGCTCAACGCCGAGATCCGCACCGCGTTCGCCACGCTGTCGGCCGGCAACCCTGATATGGCCGTGGCCGTGCGCTCTTCCGCTACCGCCGAAGACTTGCCGGACGCTTCCTTCGCCGGTCAGCAAGAAACCTTCCTGAACATCCGTGGTGTGGAAAACGTTATCCGCGCCGCCAAAGAGGTGTTCGCTTCCCTGTTCAACGACCGTGCGATTTCCTATCGCGTGCACCAGGGCTTCGACCACAAGCTGGTGGCCCTGTCGGCCGGCGTTCAGCGCATGGTCCGCTCCGAAACCGGCACTGCCGGCGTGATGTTCACCCTCGATACCGAATCGGGTTTCCGTGACGTGGTGTTCATCACCGGCGCCTACGGCCTGGGTGAAACCGTCGTACAAGGCGCGGTGAACCCGGATGAGTTCTACGTCCACAAAGGCACGCTGGCCGCCGGTCGTCCAGCCATCCTGCGCCGCAACCTGGGCAGCAAAGCCATCAAGATGATCTACGGCGAAGTCGCCACGGCCGGTAAATCGGTCAAGACCATCGACGTCGACAAGGCTGATCGCGCACGTTTCTGCCTGAGCGACGCCGAAGTCAGCGAGCTGGCCAAGCAAGCGATGATCATCGAGAAGCACTACCAGTGCCCGATGGACATCGAATGGGCCAAAGACGGCGACGACGGCAAGCTCTACATCGTTCAGGCTCGCCCTGAAACCGTGAAGAGCCGTACCCAGGCCAACGTCATGGAACGTTACCTGTTGAAAGAAACCGGCACCGTGCTGGTTGAAGGTCGTGCCATTGGCCAGCGCATTGGCGCCGGCAAGGTTCGCATCATCAAGGACGTGTCCGAGATGGACAAAGTCCAGCCGGGCGACGTGCTGGTTTCCGACATGACCGACCCGGACTGGGAGCCGGTCATGAAGCGCGCCAGCGCCATCGTCACCAACCGTGGCGGTCGTACCTGCCACGCGGCGATCATCGCTCGCGAGCTGGGCATCCCGGCCGTGGTCGGTTGCGGCAACGCCACCCAGCTGTTGAAAGACGGCCAGGGCGTGACCGTTTCCTGCGCTGAAGGCGACACCGGTTACATCTTCGAAGGCGAACTGGGCTTCGACATCAAGAAGAACTCCGTCGACGCCATGCCGGACCTGCCGTTCAAGATCATGATGAACGTCGGCAACCCCGACCGTGCCTTCGACTTCGCGCAGCTGCCGAACGCCGGTGTGGGCCTGGCCCGTCTGGAGTTCATCATCAACCGCATGATCGGTGTTCACCCGAAAGCGCTGTTGAACTACGACGGCCTGCCGCAGGACATCAAGGACAGCGTCGACAAGCGCATCGCCGGTTACAACGATCCGGTCGACTTCTACGTCGACAAACTGGTGGAAGGCATCAGCACCCTGGCTGCAGCGTTCACCCCGAAAAAGGTCATCGTGCGTCTGTCGGACTTCAAGTCCAACGAATACGCGAACCTGATCGGCGGCAAGCTCTACGAGCCGGAAGAAGAAAACCCGATGCTGGGCTTCCGTGGCGCCTCGCGTTACATCAGCGAATCGTTCCGTGACTGCTTCGAACTCGAGTGCCGTGCCCTCAAGCGCGTGCGCAACGAGATGGGCCTGACCAACGTCGAAATCATGGTGCCGTTCGTCCGTACCTTGGGCGAAGCCAGCCAGGTGATCGATCTGCTGGCCGAAAACGGTCTGGCTCGCGGCGAAAACGGTCTGCGCATCATCATGATGTGCGAACTGCCATCCAACGCGATCCTCGCTGAAGAGTTCCTCGAATTCTTCGACGGCTTCTCGATCGGCTCCAACGACCTGACTCAGCTGACGCTGGGCCTGGACCGTGACTCCGGGATCATCGCGCACCTGTTCGATGAGCGTAATCCGGCGGTCAAGAAGCTACTGGCCAACGCCATCGCCGCGTGCAACAAGGCCGGCAAGTACATCGGCATTTGCGGTCAGGGTCCTTCGGACCACCCGGACCTGGCCAAGTGGCTGATGGAGCAGGGCATTGAAAGCGTTTCGTTGAACCCCGATTCCGTACTGGAAACCTGGTTCTTCCTGGCTGAGGGTCAGGCGCAGGCTTGATGTGAATGAAGCCCCGGTCAAGTGGCCGGGGCTTTAAGATTTGAGTAGGGCGGGCTCCTCTGGATGCCGCCCTTTTTTGTGCAAGAGCATTATGCAAAGCAGCAGCAACCTATTTCCTGTCGCCCTGATCAGCGCCGAACGGCGCGGCGATCTGAGCGAAGACGTTTACCGTTTGAAGCCGGGCAACAGCCCTGATGGCACCGTTGAATTGGCCGTCACGCGACTGGGCATGGCCGATGAAACGGCGGTGCGTGGCGTGCCGGTGATTCTGTTGCACGGCAGCTTTTCCAATCGACGCTTCTGGTTTTCCCCCAAAGGCTTGGGGTTGGGCGCTTATCTGACGCGTCTGGGATTTGATGTATGGATTCCGGAAATGCGCGGCCATGGCCTGTCCCAGCGCAATCAGAACTACCGCAAGAACCGCGTCGCCGACTACGCTCGTTACGACCTGCCGGCCATCGGTGCTTTTGTGCGCGAGCAAAGTGGCCAGGTCCCGCATTGGATCGGTCACTCGCTGGGCGGGATTACCCTGGCGGCGGCATTGGGCGGTGAGTACATCGGTGAGCCTGTGGTGGCGTCTGCGGCGTTTTTCGGCACGCAAGTCAGCCGCACCTACTGGCCGTTGAAAATACCGCCGGTGGAGTGGGGTGGACGCTTCATTCTCAAGCGCTTTGCGCAGCTGTCGGGCTCACGGCTCAAACGTGGCCCGGAAGACGAGCCGATTGGCCTGGCCCTGGAAAGCATGCGTTGGTACGGTTTGTTCGGGCGCTTTGGCGATGCCGACAAGGACTGGTGGGCTGGATTGGCCAACGTTCAGGTGCCGGTGTTGGCGGTGAGCGCGGTTGGCGATCATCAGGACCCGACGTGGGCATGCCACAAACTGTTCGAGCAGATTGGTAGCGAACACAAGCGGTTCATGAACCTTGGGCGTGAGCATGGCTTTGGCGACAATTTCGGTCACGTGGAAATGCTCGTCAGCAAAGCGGCTCAGGCAGAGGTCTGGCCGTTGGTGGCCCGTTGGCTGGGCGATCAACTGACGCCATTGTTGGGCGACAAGCCGGATCTGGCCGCGGCCATTTGAGCCCGATGCTCTAACAAGGGCATTTCGCTCTGATCGGCTTGAGGCTAAGATATGACGCATTGTGCTGTTCTGGTCATTTTCAGTGACTGAATTAACGTTTCATTCAGCGCGGCCAACTCGACTGTCTTCTTTTTTACAGGAGTTTCTCGATGAACCATTACCTCACGCCTGACCTGTGCGACGCCTATCCGGAGCTGGTGCAGGTGCTGGAACCGATGTTCAGCAATTTCGGTGGCCGTGATTCTTTCGGCGGCGAAATCGTGACCATCAAGTGCTTCGAAGACAACTCGCTGGTCAAAGAGCAGGTCGAACTCAAGGGTAATGGCAAAGTATTGGTCGTCGACGGTGGCGGTTCACTGCGTCGTGCTTTGCTGGGCGACATGCTGGCCGAGAAAGCTGCGAAAAACGGTTGGGAAGGGCTGGTGATCTACGGTTGCATTCGTGATGTCGACGTCATTGCACAGACCGATCTGGGCGTTCAGGCGCTGGCCAGTCACCCGATGAAAACCGACAAGCGCGGTATTGGCGATCTCAATGTTGCGGTGACCTTTGCGGGCGTGACGTTCCATCCAGGCCATTACATCTATGCGGACAACAATGGCGTGATTATCTCGCCAAGCCCGCTGAAAATGCCTGAATAAAGCGTTGCCAACAAAGGAGTGAGGATGTTCGAGGAAGAAAACGCGCAATGGGGCCTGGTGCATGCCCTGGTGCTGGACGGTAAAGGCGGTGCGCGTTCGATAGCCCGGACTGAACTCGATGACTTGCAGCTTCAGGCTTATGAAAGTCTGTGGCTGCACTGGGATCGCAGTCACCCGCAAACTCAGACCTGGCTGCGTAAATCCAGTGGTTTGAGTGAATTCAGCTGTGACCTTCTGCTCGAAGAAAACACCCGGCCGCGCCTGTTGCCGTTGCCGGATGCCGAACTGTTGCTGTTTCTGCGCGGGGTCAACCTGAACCCCGGCGCTGAACCGGAAGACATGGTCTCGGTGCGGATTTTTGCATCGGCCCAGCGTGTTATTTCCTTGCGATTGCGCCCATTGCGCGCAACCGATGAATTGCTGGTGCAGCTCGCCGAAGGCAAAGGGCCAAAAACGGCCTCCGAACTCGTTCTCTATATGGCGCAGTACCTCACCAACAAAGTGCAGGATCTGGTCAGTTGCCTCTCGGAAGTGGTCGATGACGAAGAGGAAAAACTGGATGCCGACGAACGGTATACTCCCGAGCACGGAGCCATTTTGCAGATCCGTCGCAGGGCCGCAGCGCTGAAACGATTCCTGGCGCCGCAGCGAGATATATTCGGTCAGCTGACACGGATCAAATTGCCCTGGTTCGTCGACGACGATGCGGATTACTGGAACGAATTGAACAACAGCCTGACCCGGTATCTGGAAGAGCTGGAATTGACCCGCGAGCGGGTGGGCCTGGTTCTCGAGGCTGAAGACAGACGCTTGAGCGTGCGGATGAATCGCACGATGTACCGCTTCGGGATCATCACCGGGATCTTTTTGCCGATGAGTTTTTTGACCGGTCTTCTGGGGATTAATGTGGGTGGGATTCCGTTCTCGGCCAGTCCGTATGGCTTCCTGATTGCGTGCCTGATGATGGTTTCGGTGGCGGTCGGGCAGTGGTGGTTATTTCGACGTTTGCGCTGGGTCTGAGCATGCGGCATGTGACCCGAGCAAATTTGACCGCGTCTTTCACAGACATCACGAGAGGTGCGTATGCACGATCCGTTTGAACAGTCTTTGCGCGACATGCTCAATGCATCACCGTCCACCCGGGACGACGATGCGTGCCTTGGGCGTGTACTGAAAACCGCCAATCGCCAGGTCGGCGCCGGTGATCTGTTCAGCCTGCTGGGCCGCTGGTTGCCCGCGCTGATGATCGCCCTCAATAACGGCTCGGCCCACATCTCGCCGGTATCCCGTCACCGTAAACCTACCGTTCGCACTGCTGATAAGGCTGATTGAATATGGAACTTGATCTCTGGACTCAGAGCCTCGTCACTGCAATGACTGCGTTATGGACCAAGGTTGCGAACTTCATTCCGAACCTGTTCGGCGCACTGGTTGTGCTGCTGTTGGGTTTTGTCGTGGCGAAACTTTTGGACACTTTGCTGTCCAAGCTGCTGGCCAAACTGGGTCTTGATCGCCTGATGGGCGGTACCGGTCTGACTAAATTACTGTCCCGGGCCGGTCTTCAAGTACCGATCTCTACCTTGATCGGCAAGATTGTCTATTGGTTCGTTCTGCTTATTTTTCTGGTTTCTGCAGCAGAATCCCTTGGACTTGAACGAGTTTCAGCTACGCTGGATATGCTTGCGCTCTATTTGCCGAAGGTATTCGGTGCGGCGCTGGTCCTGCTGGTAGGTGTCTTGCTGGCACAACTGGCCAATGGATTGGTGCGCGGCGCAGCAGAAGGCGTAGGTCTGGACTATGCTTCCGGGTTGGGACGTATTGCTCAGGGCCTGGTGATCATCATCAGTATCTCGGTAGCGATCAGCCAGTTGGAGGTCAAGACTGACCTGCTCAACCATGTGATCGTTATCGTATTGATTACCGTTGGTCTGGCGGTAGCGTTGGCCATGGGTTTGGGAAGCCGGGAAATTGCCGGTCAGATTCTTGCGGGAATCTATGTGCGTGAGTTGTATCAGGTTGGGCAACAAGTGCGTGTTGGTGAGGTCGAAGGCCAGATCGAAGAGATCGGCACGGTTAAAACCACATTGCTGACCGATGAAGGTGAGCTAGTCTCTCTCTCCAATCGGATTCTCTTGGAGCAGCATGTGAGTAGCCGCTAACCCGGCAAACCCTGCTAATGTACGCCGCCGCAAAATGCCCTGAATGGGCTGCGGCGGACATTGACCTGACTGTCGGCCCGACTTGTTTTGAATAAAGCTCAATCGCTCTCCACGCGCTACGACCCCCGCGAGCTCTCTGATGAGGAGTTGGTCGCGCGCTCGCACACCGAGCTGTTTCACGTAACGCGCGCTTATGAAGAACTGATGCGGCGTTACCAGCGAACATTATTTAACGTCTGTGCCCGATACCTTGGGAACGATCGCGACGCAGATGATGTCTGTCAGGAGGTCATGTTGAAGGTGCTGTATGGCCTGAAGAACTTTGAGGGTAAATCGAAGTTCAAGACATGGCTATATAGCATCACGTACAACGAATGCATCACACAGTATCGGAAGGAACGGCGAAAGCGTCGCTTGATGGACGCTTTGAGTCTGGACCCCTCGAGGAAGCGTCTGAAGAGAAGACGCCGAAACCCGAGGATAAGGGTGGACTTGATCGCTGGCTGGTGTATGTAAATCCGATTGACCGTGAAATTCTGGTGCTACGATTTGTCGCAGAGCTGGAATTTCAAGAGATCGCGGATATCATGCATATGGGTTTGAGTGCGACAAAAATGCGGTATAAACGTGCTCTAGATAAATTGCGTGAGAAATTTGCAGGCATTGCTGAAACTTAGTTCAGCGCAAATATCTCTTACGTGTAGGCAAGTTCTGATAGACTTGCCGCCGAGTTGTCCCCCGGTTTGAGGGACTGCTTTACAATCACCAGATGGGGATTTAACGGATGAAACTGAAAAACACCTTGGGCTTGGCCATTGGTACTCTTATTGCCGCTACTTCTTTCGGCGCTCTGGCACAAGGCCAAGGCGCAGTTGAAGGCGAGCTCAACTACGGGAAGAAGTACAACGACAGCGTTAAAGACGTTGAAGACGGTTACACTCCTGGCGCCTCCATCGGTTACTTCTTGACCGACGACGTATCGTTGAACCTGACCTACAACGCTGAAGATTACACCCGTTCGAACAACAACACTGGCAACCAGAAAATCGAAGGCGACAGCTTCGGTCTGAACGCTCAGTACCACTTCAACAACGCTGGCGACGCTCTGCGTCCTTACGTTCAAGGTGGTGTTAAGCACGGCAGCATGACCAACGTAGCCGCTAACGGCCACACTGGCCGTGACCAGTCGACTTTCCTGACTGCTGGCGCTGGCGTTAAGTACTACTTCGTAGAAAACGTTTACGCACGTGCTGGCGTAGAAGCTGACTACAAACTGGACAACGGCAAGTGGGACTACATCCCATCCGTTGGTCTGGGTGTGAACTTCGGTGGCGGCAACAAGCCAGTCGCTGCAGCCCCAGCTCCAGAAGTCTGCTCCGACAGCGACAACGATGGCGTGTGCGACAACGTTGACAAGTGCCCAGACACCCCAGCCAACGTAACTGTTGACGCTGATGGCTGCCCGGCAGTTGCTGAAGTTGTTCGTGTTGAGCTGGACGTGAAATTCGACTTCGACAAGTCGGTAGTCAAGCCAAACAGCTACGGCGACATCAAGAACCTGGCTGATTTCATGAAGCAGTACCCATCGACCACCACTACTGTTGAAGGTCACACCGACAACGTCGGTCCTGACGCTTACAACCAGAAACTGTCTGAGCGTCGTGCAAACGCCGTTAAACAAGTTCTGACCAACCAGTACGGTGTTGAATCCTCCCGCGTTCAGTCTGTTGGCTACGGCGAATCCCGCCCAGTTGCTGACAACAAAACTGCAGAAGGTCGCGCTGTAAACCGTCGCGTAGAAGCGCAGGTTGAAGCTCAAGGCAAGTAATTAGCCTTCAGCTCTGAGAAAAGCCCGGCTTAGGCCGGGCTTTTCTTTGTCTGCGATTTGGTGAGGCAGGTCAAAAATACTCAGACTGATTGACTTGCTTTTGCGGTGACTCACACCCCCACAGAGCTTGAGTTGCACTGGCCGCTACTGCGCCGATCACCAGAATGGCCGGGCTTTTCAACTCAAAGGCGCCGGCATCTTCTTCCATGGCTGACAGGGTGCTGCGGCATTCCCGTTGATGCGGCAGCGATGCGTTTTCGATCATCGCCACCGGCGTATCCGCCGCCATCGCGCCTGCCAACAATTGCTCGCGTATCTCGCTGAGCTTCGCCACCCCCATGTAAACCACCAGCGTCGTGCCACCTTGGGCCAGTGCCTGCCAGTTCAGGCTGCTGCCATCCTGGGTGTGGGCGGTGACCAACGTCACTCCTCGGGCAACGCCCCTCAAGGTCAACGGAATATCGCATTGCGTCGCGCCTGCCAGCCCGGCGGTGATGCCATTGACCAATTCGGTATCGACCCCGCGTTCGCGCAACCACTGCGCCTCTTCGCCACCTCGACCGAAGATGCACGGATCGCCACCCTTGAGCCGCACCACGCATTTGCCCTGTCGGGCATAACGCAGCATCAGGCGGTGAATGAACGCTTGAGGGGTTGAGCGACAGCCACCACGTTTACCCACCGGGATAATCCGCGCATCGGGGCAATGTTCCAGCACCGCTTCGTTGACCAGATCGTCGATCAGCACCACATCCGCTTCTCTCAGTGCCCGCACAGCCTTGAGCGTCAGTAATTCAGGGTCGCCGGGACCCGCACCCACCAGCCAGACTTTTGCGCTCATAGTGTTTTCCTCACGAGATGACGGCGATCGGCTGCGCAGTAGCAGCCAGCAAACGCTTGATTTCCGGGACGCACGAACCGCATTGCGTGCCGCAACCCAATTCCTGTTTCAAACCTTGCAAGTCCAGGCCACGGCGGATACCGGCGCAGACTGCGTTTTGGCTGACGTTTTTGCAGTTGCACAGGGTTTTGTTGCCGATCGAGGCGGCATCGATCTGCCCCGGTGGTGCGCTCAGGGGCGCGAGCAGCCAGCGCCGCAGTTGCTCATCGGCGCGACCTTCGAGCCACAGGCTTTGCAACCAGTGTTGGGCGAGAGTTTCACCCGCCAGGCGAATAGCGGTGATGCGCCCGTTCTCGATCCGCACTCGCTTGCCGATGGAGCGCCGTGGATCGTCGTATGCCAAAACCGGTCCATCGAGGAGCCCGAGGCACTCATCAATGTCACGCAGCAGTTTCGGGTCTGGCGCGAAGGCGCTGGCAGCGCGTATCAGCAGCGCGGGGCGCTCACGGCCGGCAAGGCTGAGGCTGGCGTAGGAAAACGCCTCGCAGAGGGTGCGTAGGCTCTCAAAATGCTGTGGGATGTCTCCCTCGATCAGCGCAAACAGGTGCCATGGCAAATGCACGGGCTCAAGGCGCACACCGCTGTGCTTGAGTTCCGGTTGTTTCGACAGTGGATCGAAGGCCGCAAGGGTGAGGGTGTTTACACCTCCCTTGAGGAAGCGGTCACCAAAATGCATCGGCAAAAACGCCTGCCCCGGGCGCACGCTGTCATCGCTGGAGACTGGCACGATCACGGCGCCACGACGGCTTTTCAGGCTGATCAAGTCACCTGGTTGCAGGCGATGCCTGCGCAACTCGTCCGGGTGCAGGCTCAACACCGCTTCGCTGACATGACCGAACAGCTGCGCCGCAGTGCCGGTACGGCTCATGCCGTGCCATTGATCGCGCAGGCGACCGGTGATCAGCGTCAGTGGGAAACGCGCATCCCGTTGTTCCTTGGCGGCGCGATACGGATCGGCGACGAATTGCGCGCGGCCGCTGGCAGTCGGGAAGATACCGTCGAGATAGAGGCGGGCGGTACCTTGGCGGGCGCCGGTCGGAAATGGCCATTGCTGCGGGCCGAGCTGGTCGATCAGCGCATGGCTGACCCCGGACAAGTCCAGATCACGGCCGCGGGTCAGTAATTTGTATTCGTCGAACACCTGCGCCGGTGTTTCAAAGGCAAACAGGCTTGAGGATTCGGGGCGTAAATGTTTTTCCAGCCGCTGCGCGAAATCCACCGTGATCGCCCAGTCCGGGCGCGCGGAACCAGGTGCGACGATTGCCCGGCGGACGTGGGAAATACGCCGTTCCGAATTGGTGACGGTGCCTTCCTTTTCACCCCAGCTCGCAGCGGGCAACAACAGGTCGGCAAACCCGGCGGTTTCAGTGGTACGAAACGCTTCTTGCAGCACCACGAACGGGCAGGTTTCAAGTGCCGCACGCACAGCCGTCTGATCAGGCAGTGATTGTGCGGGGTTAGTGCAAGCGATCCACAGTGCTTTTATTTTTCCGCGGCCGACCTGGTCAAACAACTCGATGGCCGTCAGCCCAGGGTTCTCAGGCAGTTGATCGACGCCCCAGTAAGCCGCTACATCGGCACGATGCTCAGGGTTGGCGGCGTCGCGATGCCCTGGCAGCAGGTTCGACAGACTGCCGGTTTCCCGCCCGCCCATGGCGTTCGGCTGACCGGTCAATGAGAAAGGTCCTGCGCCGGGGCGGCCAATTTGCCCGGTCGCCAGGTGCAAATTGATCAGCGCGCTGTTTTTCGCGCTGCCGGCGGTGGACTGGTTCAGCCCCATGCACCACAACGACAGGAAACTCGGTGTCGTACCGACCCATTCGGCGCATTGCTGCAATTGCTCAACGCTGATTCCACACAGCTGCGAAACCATTTGCGGTGTGTAATCGCGCACCAGGTTTTTCAGCTCGGTCAAACCGTCGGTGTGGGCCTTGATGAAGTCTCGGTCGATCCAGTCTTCCCACAGCAGCAGGTGCAAAATCCCGTGGAACAGGGCGACATCGGTCCCGGGAAGAATCGCCAAGTGCAGGTCAGCTAGATCGCACGTGTCGGTGCGACGCGGATCGATGACGATGACTTTCATCTGTGGTCGGCAGGATTTGGCTTCTTCCAGTCGACGAAAAAGTACCGGGTGGGCGTAGGCCATGTTACTGCCGACGATCATCACGCAGTCGCTCAACTCCAGGTCTTCATAACTGCACGGTGGCGCATCGGCGCCCAGGCTGCGCTTGTAGCCGACCACCGCCGACGACATGCACAGTCGCGAATTGCTGTCGATGTTGTTGGTGCCCACCAACGCCCGCGCCAGTTTGTTGAAGGCGTAATAGTCCTCGGTCAGCAATTGCCCGGAAATGTAGAACGCCACGCTGTCCGGGCCGTGTTCGGCAATGGTCCGGGCGAAAACGCTGGCGGCATGATCGAGGGCGGTGTCCCAGTCGGTGCGGCTGCGTGCCAGGCCTTTGCCCAGGCGCAGTTCGGGATAGAGCGCTCGCGCAGTCAGGTCACCGGTCAAATGCAGGGTTGATCCCTTGCTGCACAATTTGCCGAAGTTGGCCGGGTGGGCCGGATCGCCACTGACGCCGAGGATGCGCTCGCCGTCATGTTCGATCAGCACACCGCAGCCGACGCCGCAATAGCAGCAGGTAGAAGCGGTGATTTGACGGTTCATCAGCTTGCTTCCCGCAGGGCCAGCAGCACCCGACCATTCTCGACCCGTGCCGAGTGATGGTGGGCGCAGCCGATGTCAGGGACCAGGGCTTCGCCGGTTTCCAGGTCGATTTGCCAGTTGTGCAGCGGGCAGGCCACGCGTTTGCCGTACACCAAGCCTTGTGACAGCGGCCCGCCCTTGTGTGGGCAGCGGTCGTCGAGGGCGAAAACCTCATCGTCGCTTGTACGAAAAATCGCGATATCACCTTTCGGCCCGGCAATGATCCGCGAGCCCAGGGCATTGATGTCTTCCAGTGCGCAGATATCCAGCCAGTTCATGCCAGCACCTCCAGGTTCTTCAACGGAATGACGTCGAACTCTTTTTTCAGCTGCGGCTGCGCCAGGCGTTCCTTCCACGGGTCTTGCTCGAACGACAGCGAGAATTGCAGGCGATCATTGAGTGCCTTGCGCCGCACCGGGTCCTCCAGCACGGCTTTCTTGATGTGTTCCATGCCGACCCGTTGCAGGTAATGCACGGTGCGCTCCAGGTAGAAGGCTTCTTCGCGATAGAGCTGCAAGAACGCGCCGTTGTATTCACGAACTTCTTCAGCGGTTTTCAGCTTGACGAAGAACTCGGCGACTTCGGTTTTGATCCCGCCATTGCCGCCGATGTACATCTCCCAGCCGGAATCCACGCCGATGATTCCTACGTCCTTGATGCCCGCTTCCGAGCAGTTGCGTGGGCAACCGGAGACCGCCAGTTTCACTTTGTGCGGTGACCACATGTTGAACAGGTCATGCTCCAGTTCGATGCCCAATTGGGTGGAGTTCTGGGTGCCGAAGCGGCAGAACTCGCTGCCAACGCAGGTCTTCACGGTGCGGATGGATTTGCCGTAGGCGTGACCGGATGGCATGTCGAGGTCTTTCCAGACGCCCGGCAAATCCTGTTTCTTGATCCCCAGCAAGTCGATGCGCTGGCCACCGGTGACCTTGACCATCGGTACGTTGTACTTGTCGGCGACGTCGGCGATGCGCCGCAGTTCCGAAGGGTTGGTCACGCCGCCCCACATCCGCGGGACAACCGAATAGGTGCCGTCTTTTTGAATGTTGGCGTGGACGCGTTCGTTAATCAGGCGTGATTGCGGGTCGTCCTTTGCCTCACCCGGCCAGGTGGAAATCAGGTAGTAGTTGAGGGCCGGGCGGCACGTGGCGCAGCCATTCGGTGTGCGCCAGTTCAAGTAGCTGATGGTCCCGGCAATGGTCAGTAAATGTTGCTCGCGGATGGCCTGGCGGATTTGGCCGTGGTTGAGGTCGCTGCATCCGCAGATGGCTTTTTCGCTTTTCGGTTTGACGTCCGCCGCGCCACCCACGGTGTTGATCAGGATCTGCTCCACCAGCCCTGCGCAGGAGCCGCATGAACTTGCAGCCTTGGTGTGTTTTTTCACCTCGTCGACACTGAACAGTCCGTGCTCCTGAATCGCCTTGACGATGGTGCCTTTGCACACGCCGTTGCAACCGCACACTTCAGCGGTATCGGCCATGCTCATGGCTTTGTCCTGACCTTGATGCCCGACGTCACCTAGAGCGTTTTCACCGAACATCAGGTGATCACGGATCTCGTCGATGGCGTGACTCTCACGAATCTGCCGGAAATACCAGCCGCCATCGGCCGTGTCGCCGTACAGGCAGGCGCCGACCAGCACGTCATCCTTGATCACCAGTTTTTTGTAGATCCCGCCGATCGGATCGGAGAGGGTGATGGTTTCCGTGCCTTCGCCGCCCATGAAGTCGCCGGCAGAAAACAGATCGATGCCGGTGACTTTCAATTTGGTCGACGTCACTGAACCTTGATAGCGGGCGAAGCCCAATTGGGCGAGGTGGTTGGCGCAGACCTTGGCTTGCTCGAACAGTGGTGCGACGAGGCCGTAGGCGATGCCGCGATGGCTGGCGCATTCACCGATGGCGTAGACCCGCGGGTCGTAGGTTTGCATCGTGTCATTGACCAGAATCCCGCGGTTGCAGGGGATGCCGGATTTTTCCGCGAGTTCGGTGTTGGGGCGAATGCCAGCGGCCATCACCACCAGGTCGGCGGGGATGATGTCGCCGTTCTTGAATTCAACCGACCCGACCCGGCCATTGCCCCCGTCGTGCAGCGCCTGGGTTTGCTCGCGCAGGCGAAAGTGCAGGCCGCGCGCTTCGAGGGCGGTTTGCAACAGTTGACCGCTGGTCTTGTCCAATTGTCGTTCCAGCAACCACTCGCCGATGTGTACGACGGTCACGTGCATGCCGCGCAGCATCAGGCCGTTGGCGGCTTCCAGGCCCAGCAGGCCTCCGCCGATGACGACGGCGTGCTTGTGGGTCTTGGCGGTGTTGATCATGGCCTGGGTGTCGGCGATGTCGCGGTAGCCGATCACACCCTGCAAGGTGTTGCCGGGGATCGGCAAGATGAATGGGGTCGAACCGGTGGCGATCAGCAGGCGATCGTATTCGGCTTCGGTGCCGTCTTCGGCGATGACGCGGCGTTTGACCCGGTCGATCTCCACGACTTTGCGGTTGAGCAACAGCTTGATGTTGTTTTCCAGGTACCAGTCGAGGTCGTTGAGCACGATCTCTTCGAACGTCTGCTCACCGGCCAGTACTGGCGACAGCAGGATGCGGTTGTAGTTGGTATGAGGTTCGGCGCCGAAGACCGTGATGTCGTACAGCTCGTTGCTCAGCTTGAGCAGTTCTTCCAGGGTGCGAACCCCGGCCATGCCGTTGCCGATCATCACCAGTTTTAGTTTTTTCATCAGGTTCTCCGGGGAGTTCAGACCCGCCTCATCAGGGCTTTCAGGTCTTGCTCGACAATTTTGCGCAAACAAAAAAAGGCGTCCCGCTAGTTGCCTAGCGAGGACGCCTTTGTCCTTGTCCCGTTCTCTCGGGCAGCGCAGCCTTCTACGTTGAAGGCCGGGCTTTATGTGTGGTGAAGAAGGTAATGCAGTGGTTGTGCCAAGTGCTCCAGGTCAACGGGTTTGTTGGGTTTAGTCGTGGTTTCGGACTTTGGCAGGAGCGTTTTTGCACCGATTCAATGCACGTCGCCCGCAATTGGCGCGGCTTCTGTAGCAGCTGGCGAAGCCTGCGTCCGGCTGCGAAGCAGTCGCAATTTCAGACGACACGGTGTGCCAGGTTCACCCTATGTGCAGGGCCTACGACTGCTTCGCAACCGGACGCAGGCTTCGCCAGCGGCTACAAGGGATCTGTGTCAGCCATGAACCACTAGAAACAGCAACGCCAGATTAACCACCAACGACACCAGCGCCATCGTGCGCCAGACTTTCAACGGCTCGCGCTCCAGCAACGGCTTGGGGCGCACGCTCAAACTGCGCCGCTCGCCTTGCTCCAGCACCAGCAACCATTCCTCCGCCGTTTCAAAGCGCGCAAGCGGATCCGCCGTGACGGCAAGTTGCAAACACTGCGCGATCCAGTCGGGCACATCCGGCCGGTAGCGACTGGCGCTCACCGGCACGCCAAACCGGGGCCGCTGAAACGCTTCGATTTCGCCATAGGGATAGTGCCCAGTCAGCAGCCAGTACAACGTCACGCCGACGGCATACAGGTCTTGTTGCGGCGTCGGGATGCCCCCGCGAAAGGCTTCCGGTGCGATATAGCTGGGTGTTCCGGGCAGGGCCGAGGGTTGATCCTCGGACAAGCCCGGGCAGTAGGCGAGGCCGAAGTCCAGCAGGCGTAGCTCACCGTCGTCCCCCAGCAGCAGGTTGTCCGGTTTGATGTCGCGGTGCAGGATTTGTCGGCGATGCAGCAGCCCCACGGCGCGGAGCAGGCGTTCGGCCAGGTCTTGCCATTGAGCCAGTGGCAGTGGTCCGACACCTGCGTGCAGTTCTGCCAGCGTCGATCCGGAATATTCACGCATCACGTAGTACAAATGCTGACGCTGACTGGCGGCATGGACTTCAGGGAAATGCCGTCCGGCCACGCGTTTGAGAAACCATTCCTCCGACAGCAGTGCCTGCCCGGCCAAGTGATCGTCGCGCAGCGCACCGGGCAAGGTTTTCAGTAGCCAGGGTTGCTGTTGCCCATCGCGCACTCGGTAGAGCAGTGACTGCTGGCTCTGGCCGACGATCCCCTCGACCTGCCAGCCTTCGAAGGACTGACCGGGTTTCAGTGCAGGAGGCAGCGGCCATTGCTGCAAATGAATCAGTGCGTCGCCGATGCTCGTTTCACCGAGGGCGTCAACGCGCACCAGCAGGGCGCTGGCGTTGTCCTGGCTGCCGGCCAGGTGCGCCGCGCTGACCAAGGTCTGTGCGGCACTGTCCAGATCGGGCTGATCGCGCAAAATAGCGGCAATGGCCGTATCGCCCAGCACGGCCCAGATGCCATCGCTCAGCAGGACAAAACTTTCATTGAGGCGCAATTCGCCATCGAGAAAATCCAGCACCAGATGTTGGTCGAGGCCCAGCGCCCGTTTGAGCACATGTTGCATGCCCGGTTGGTCCCAGACGTGATCCTCGCTGACGCGCTGCAACTGATCCGCGTGCCAGCGGTACACGCGGCAATCGCCGACATGGGCCAAGGTAAAACGCCTGCCGCGCATGACCAGGGCGCTGACGGTGGTCAGCAGCGGCTGCCCACCGCCATTGGCCTGCAACCAGCGATTTTGCGCCAGCAGCAGACGGTCCAATGCCTGGGCGACACCCCAGGTTTCCGGGGTGGCGTAATAATCCAGCGCCAGGGCCTGCAAGGTCGAGCGAGCGGCGAGGCCGCCGTCGGCGCATTGGCTGACACCATCGGCAATGGCGAACAGGTAACCCTTGCTCGCCGCCAAGGCCGGGGCGGGCGTCACCAGGCGCAGGGCGTCCTGGTTTTCCTCGCGCGGCCCCGTGGCGCTGGCTTCGGCAAAACTCAATTGCAGGCTCATTGAGGCGTCAGACCCGAGCCGCCGTCACGGCGGCCGAACCCCAGGTGGTTCTCCAGCGACGTTTCACCCCGTGCAAGCCGAACCAGGCCAGAACACCGAGGCTGGCGAACAACCACAACGCCAGTTGGTAGCTGCCGGTGCTTTGCTTGATCGCGCCCATGCCGGCCGCCAACGCGAAGCCGCCGATGCCGCCGGCCATGCCGATCAAACCGGTCATTACACCAATCTCCCGACGAAAACGCTGCGGCACCAACTGGAAAACCGCGCCGTTACCTGCACCCAGACCGAGCATGGTGCAGACGAAAAGTGCCAGCGCCGCGTAGGAGCTCGGCAGATTGAAACCCACCGCCGCGATGCAGACGGCGGCCACGGTGTACATCGCGAGCAGCGTGCGAATACCGCCGAACCGGTCGGCCAGTGCGCCGCCCAAAGGACGCATCAGGCTGCCGCCGAACACGCAGGCCGCGGTGTAGTAACCGGCGGTCACCGGGCTCAGGCCGTACTGGTCGTTGAAGTAGCCGGGCAGGGCGCTGGCCAGGCCGATGAAACCACCGAAAGTCACGCTGTAGAAAAACATGAACCACCAGCTGTCGCGGTCACCCAAGGCCTTGAAGTAGTCGGCCATGGATTTGGCTTTCGGCCGCTCCGGTGCGTTTTTCGCCAGCCAGGCGAAGACGATAATGGTCAGGATCAGCGGGATCAGGGCGAAGCCGAACACGTTGCTCCAGCCGAATGCCGCGGCCAGCACCGGAGCAATCAGTGCGGCAAGCACGGTGCCCGAGTTACCGGCACCGGCAATGCCCATGGCTTTGCCTTGATGCTGTGGCGGATACCACTGCGAGGCCAGCGGCAGGGCGACGGCGAAGGACGCACCAGCCATGCCGAGGAAAAGGCCCAGCACCAGCGCTTGCTCGTAGCTGTGGATCCCGAGTTTCCAGGCGCCGAACAGTGCGCAGATAACGATCACCTGGCCGATCAGCCCGGCGGTTTTTGGCGACAGACGATCCGCCAGCATGCCCATGATAAAGCGCAGTACGGCCCCGGCCAGGATTGGCGTGGCCACCACCAGCCCGCGTTGTTGGGTGGTCAGGTGCAAGTCGGCGGCGATCTGCACAGCCAACGGGCCGAGCAGGTACCAGACCATGAAGCTCAGGTCGAAATAGAGAAAGGCCGCGAACAGGGTCGGGGTATGGCCGGATTTCCAGAAGCTTGAATTCATCGCGCACCTCAGCTGTGAAGAGTCTCGAGAAGGAGTCATGAGCTAGCAGGTGGGGCGCCTTTGGGCCGCACCACCGGCCCCGGGCTGTGGGGCCAAAACGAAAAAACGCCGCTACCCGATTCGCCAGGGGCAAATGAGGTGAGCGACGTCTTTGTCGTAGGTGGGGCAACCGCCGTTGGTTACCTGTGGTGATTACATAGCCAAATCTGTGCCAACAACCGAGACCTGGTGGAGATCGTTCCCACGCTCCGCGTGGTCACGCCGCCGTGGACGCTCTGCATCCGCTTCACGCTGTGACGCGGAGCGTCACGGGATGCATTCCCACGCGGAGCGTGGGAACGATCATCTGTGCCAGGTTCGGGAGATCGGTTACTGGAGCAACTCACTCATGGCAATGATCTGCTCCGCCACTTGAATCAGTTTCTGCTGGCGGCTCATGGCCTGGCGGCGCATCAGGGTGTAGGCCTCTTCCTCGTTGCAATGCTTCATCTTCATCAACAAGCCCTTGGCCAGCTCGATACGCTTGCGCTCGGCCAGTTGCTGGTCGCGGGCATGCAATTGGGCGCGCAGTGCCTGGTCGCTTTCAAACCGCGCCATGGCCACGTCGAGAATCGGCTGCAAGCGTTGTGCGTGAATGCCTTCGACGATGTAGGCACTGACCCCGGACTGGATCGCCTGACGCATCACGCCGGGGTCATGTTCATCGGTAAACATGACGATCGGCCGTGGCTGATCGCGGGTGACCAGCACCACTTGTTCCATCACATCGCGGCTCGGTGACTCGGTATCGATCAGAATCACGTCCGGGCGCACCGTTTCGACGCGCTCGGGCAGGTCGATGGTCAAACCCGATTCGTCGATCACCTCGAATCCGGCTTCAGTCAGCGCGGCTTTCAGGCGACCGACTTTTTTCGCAGTGTCGTTGATCAGCAGGATACGCAACATGTTCGCAGTCTCCTGTCAGCGGTGGGCGAATCGGTAAGAGCTGTCGCTCATCGCGTGCAGCTTGAAACTGCGGGCATAGCCGACCGGATCGGAACCGTCCCAGACGTTGCCGTCGATCAACTGGCTGCTGCGCATGTCTTGATCCGAAGCGGCGACACCGACGGCAGTGGCAGCTTCGCGGTACAGGTCCAACTGCTGGACCTGACGGGCCACGCCGAGGTAATCCGGGTCGTCGCGCAATAAACCCCAGCGCCGGAACTGAGTCATGAACCACATGCCGTCAGACAGGTACGGAACGTTGACCTCGCCACCGGCGTGGAAACGCAGTGCATGCGGGTCCTGCCAGCGATTGCCCAGGCCGTCGGCGTAATCGCCCAGCAGACGCGGCTCGATGCAGTCCAGAGGGGCGTCGAGGTAGTCGGGCGCACTCAACAGTTGCGCGGTGCTGCGGCGGTTTTCCGTGCTTTGCTCGATGAAGCGGCTGGCTTCCAGGATCGCCATCACCAAGGCCCGCGCGGTGTTGGGGTAGTGCTCGACAAACGCACGGGTGCAGCCGAGGACTTTTTCCGGGTGGTCGGGCCAGATGGTCTGGGAGGTCGCCATTGTGAACCCCAGGTTTTGCTGCACCGCGCTGGCGGCCCATGGCTCACCCACGCAAAAACCGTCGATACGCCCCGCTTGCAGGTGCGCGACCATTTGCGGTGGCGGTACCACCACGCTGTCGACATCCTGCAACGGATGGATACCCTGGCTCGCCAGCCAGTAATACAGCCACATGGCGTGGGTGCCGGTGGGAAATGTCTGGGCGAACGTGAGTTTTGGGCGAGTTTGGTGCACGTGTCGGTCGAGTGCTTCAGGACCGGTCACGCCCAGCGCCTGCAAACCGTGGGAGAGATTGATGCTCTGGCCGTTCTGGTTCAGCCCCATCAGCACGGCCATGTCAGTCGAGGCTACGCCGCCGATGCCCAGGTGCACCGCATAAATCAGGCCGTACAGGCTGTGCGCGGCGTCGAGTTCGCCGCTGACCAGTTTGTCGCGCAGGTTGGCCCAGGACGACTGGCGCTTGAGGTTCAGGGTCAGGCCGTAGGGCTGGGCGAACCCTGGGTGGCGGCGACCACGACCGAGGCGCAGTCGCTCAGGGCCATGAAGCCGAGATTGATGTCGGTCTTTTCCGGGGCATCGCTGCCATTGACCCAGGCCAGGGGGGTGGCTGGAACTTCAATCATCGTTAAGCACCTTCCATAAAAAAACGCCGTACCGGGCGGCTTGCCAGAGCAAGGGCCAGTGACGACGCCTTTGTCTTTCGACCCATCCCGCCGTTGGCATGAGTGCTGATAGCGGTGGTGGTGCAAGGCATATGCCATCGCGGGCTGATTTTGTCGCGTGCCTCGCCTGCGACGCCGATGCGCGGCTATAATTGCCGCCACTTTTCGTAGCCCAGAGTCAAACCCGCCCATGTACACCCTGGCCCGTCAGCTGTTGTTCAAACTTTCCCCGGAAACCTCCCACGATCTGTCCCTGGACCTGATCGGCGCGGGTGGGCGTTTGGGCCTCAACGGCTTGCTGTGCAAAGCTCCGGCGAACATGCCGGTGTCGGTCATGGGCCTGGATTTTCCGAACCCGGTCGGTTTGGCCGCCGGCCTGGACAAAAACGGCGCGGCCATCGACGGTTTCGCCCAGTTGGGCTTTGGATTTGTCGAAATCGGCACCATCACCCCGCGTCCGCAACCCGGTAACCCGAAGCCACGGATTTTCCGCCTGCCCGAAGCCGAGGCGATCATCAACCGCATGGGCTTCAACAACCTGGGCGTCGATCACCTGCTGGCCCGCGTCGCCGCCGCCAAATACAAGGGCGTGCTGGGTATCAACATCGGCAAGAACTTCGACACTCCGGTTGAACGTGCGGTCGACGATTACCTGATTTGCCTGGACAAGGTCTATGCCCATGCCAGCTATGTGACGGTCAACGTCAGCTCGCCCAACACACCGGGCCTGCGCAGCCTGCAGTTCGGTGATTCGCTCAAGCAGTTGCTCGCTGATCTGGCCACGCGCCGCGCAGAACTGGCCTTGCGCCACGGCAAACACGTGCCGCTGGCGATCAAGATCGCGCCGGACATGAGCGACGAAGAAACGGCGCAGGTCGCACAAGCGCTGATTGAAACCGGCATGGACGCAGTGATCGCCACCAACACCACCCTCAGCCGCGTCGGCGTCGAAGGCATGGAGCACGGTGACGAGGCGGGCGGTCTGTCCGGTGCACCGGTTCGCGACAAGAGCACTCACACCGTGAAAGTACTGGCGGCGGAACTGGCGGGTCGCTTGCCGATCATTGCCGTGGGCGGTATCACCGAAGGCAAGCACGCGGCAGAGAAAATCGCGGCAGGTGCGAGCCTGGTACAGATTTACTCCGGCTTCATTTACAAAGGCCCGGCGCTGATTCGTGAGTCTGTAGACGCCATCGCAGCCCTGCGCTGATTGTGTAGCAGCTGCCGAGCCTGCGAGGCTGCGTCCGGCTGCGCAGCAGTCGTCAAACCTGCATGCACGGTGCCTCTGCAAATCGCGGTGTCTGATTTCACGACTGCTTCGCAGCCGGACGCAGCCTCGCGGGCTCGGCAGCTGCTACAGGGATGGTGTTTGGCTAGAACGCAGGCATAAAAAAGGGCTCCTCGAAGGAGCCCCTGGGCCGGAGCCCGCCGTCCGGATGGGACGTGCGTGGTTAATTCAGTCAGTCATCAGATTGTCGTGTCGGAGTGTTTGGCCCTGTAAATTAGCCGACGGCGTGAAGTTCGTTGAGTCTGTGGATTCCCGCAGTGCCGGTCATACCGTCCCAGTTGTCGCCGCGTCCTTCTCGCCAGCCGTTAATCCAGGCTTGGCGTACCGACGGTAGAGTAAATGGGCAAAGCTCACGGGATTTGCCACCAACGCCATATTGATATCCGCGCAAAAATGCTCTTTCCAACGGATCACGCTTAAGTCTTCTCATAGGGTGTTGCCCTCACTTGTTGACTGTATTTATCGCGTCGACCTCTATTGAGGTCTGGCAGAAAAACTCTGCCGTTGGGGGCTCGCTGCCGGCGTGACGAGCCAAGGTGTTGACGTCGTTGCGGCGTCAACCTGTGTTGAGTTCTAACCAATGCGTCACATCGAGGGAATGATCGTTTTGTCATAAGAACGTAACCATAAAGATGCTAAGGCCATAAGCATCACGATGAATGCCCGGTGTTGATTGGCAAAAGCCCTGTATGATCGGCCCCCGCAGGATGACGGGAGTAATCCCTTAGTGAGAATGACTTCTGTTGGTGGAAGCATTATTCGACGAAGGGTCGCTTTATGACATTTTGTTGCATCAACTATTTTATCTGTCCTTGCATCTAAGCTCTTTTAACCCGAGCAGCAGGGGTGGGACGGCACACCTTCGTGCCACGCGGGCGCTCTTCGAGAAAAGCGCCTGATTGAAAACCGGATCGGCAATGCGTTGCCGGTTCACTTCGCCAAAGGCTCTGAAATTCCCATGTCCGACCAATTCGAAATCTTCCTCACCTGCCCAAAAGGCCTTGAAGGCCTGCTCATCGAGGAAGCCGTCGGGCTTGGCCTTGAAGAGGCACGCGAGCACACCTCGGCCGTGCGCGGCATGGCCACCATGGAAACCGCTTACCGCTTGTGCCTGTGGTCGCGTCTGGCGAACCGGGTGCTGCTGGTGCTCAAGCGTTTCCCGATGAAGGACGCCGAAGACCTGTACCACGGCGTGCTGGATATCGAGTGGCAAGACCATATGCTCAACGCCGGCACCCTGGCCGTCGAGTTCAGCGGCCACGGTTCGGGCATCGACAACACCCACTTCGGTGCCTTGAAGGTCAAGGACGCCATCGTCGACAAACTGCGCACCCCGCAAGGTGACCGTCCGTCGATCGACAAACTCAACCCGGACCTGCGCATTCACCTGCGCCTGGACCGTGGCGAAGCGATTCTTTCCCTCGATTTGTCCGGCCACAGCCTGCACCAGCGCGGTTATCGCTTGCAGCAAGGCGCGGCACCGCTGAAGGAAAACCTGGCGGCCGCGATCCTGATCCGTTCCGGCTGGCCACGCATTGCGGCCGAAGGCGGCGCGCTGGCTGACCCGATGTGCGGTGTCGGTACGTTCCTCGTCGAAGCGGCGATGATCGCCGCCGACATGGCGCCGAACCTGCGTCGCGAGCAGTGGGGCTTTACCCATTGGCTGGGTCACGTTCCGGCACTGTGGAAAAAGCTTCACGAGGAAGCCACCGAACGTTGTGCGGCCGGCCTGGCCAAGCCACCGCTGTGGATTCGCGGTTACGAAGCCGACCCGCGCCTGATTCAACCGGGCCGCAACAACGTCGAGCGTGCCGGCCTGAGCGAGTGGATCAAGATCTACCAGGGCGAAGTCGGTACGTTCGAGCCGCGTCCGGACCAGAACCAGAAAGGCCTGGTGATCTGCAACCCTCCCTACGGCGAGCGTCTGGGTGACGAGGCGAGCTTGCTCTACCTCTATCAAAACCTCGGCGAGCGTCTGCGTCAGGCCTGCTTGAACTGGGAAGCCGCGGTGTTCACCGGCGCCCCGGATCTGGGCAAGCGCATGGGCATTCGCAGTCACAAGCAGTATTCGTTCTGGAACGGCGCATTGCCGTGCAAGCTGCTGCTGATCAAGGTCACGCCAGACCAGTTCGTCACGGGCGAGCGTCGCACCCCTGAGCAACGTCAGGTCGAGCGCGAGCAGGCGGCTTACGATCAGGCACCGAGCGAGCCAGAAGAGCGCAAGTACAACAAAAACGGCAACCCGATCAAACCGACACCAGCACCTGCGCCGGTGATCGAGCAGCCGCGTTTGAGCGAAGGCGGGCAGATGTTTGCCAATCGCCTGCAAAAAAACCTGAAAGCCATGGGCAAGTGGGTCAAGCGCGAAGGCATCGACTGTTATCGCGTGTATGACGCCGACATGCCGGAATACTCGATGGCCATCGACCTGTATCAGGATTGGGTCCACGTTCAGGAATACGCGGCGCCGAAATCCATCGATCCGGAAAAAGCCTCGGCACGCATGTTCGATGCCTTGGCCGCTATTCCGCAGGCCTTGAACATCGACAAGAGCCGCGTGGTGGTCAAGCGTCGCGAGCGTCAGAGCGGCACCAAGCAATACGAGCGTCAAGCCGCACAGGGCAAGTTCGTCGAGGTCAACGAAGGTGGCGTGAAGCTGCTGGTCAACCTGACGGACTACCTTGACACCGGGCTGTTCCTTGACCACCGCCCGATGCGCATGCGCATTCAAAAAGAGTCGGCCGGCAAGCGCTTCCTCAACCTGTATTGCTACACCGCGACGGCCAGCGTTCACGCCGCCAAGGGGGGCACGCAGCACCACCAGCGTCGACCTGTCGAAAACCTATCTGGACTGGGCGCGTCGCAACCTGTCGCTGAACGGTTTCTCTGACAAGAACCGTCTGGAGCAGGGCGATGTGATGGTCTGGCTCGACGCCTGCCGTGACGAGTACGACCTGATCTTCATCGACCCGCCGACGTTCTCCAACTCCAAGCGCATGGAAGGGATCTTCGACGTGCAGCGCGATCAGGTGCAACTGATCGACCTGGCGATGGCACGCCTGGCACCCGGTGGCGTGTTGTACTTCTCCAACAACTTCCGCAAGTTCGCCCTTGAGGAAAACCTCACGCAGCGTTACGCGGTCGAAGAAATCACCGCCCAGACCATCGATCCGGATTTCGCCCGCAACGGCAAGATCCACCGCGCATGGAAAATCACCGCACGTTGATAGCTGTGTGGATTGGATCCACAGAGCCTTGATTTTTAAAGGCTCTGTGGCTTCTTTCAGTGCTGGTCAAATTAGTGGCTAATAGCTATAACTCTCTCATGGCCAATGGGCTTTCCCGCACCTGGCGTTGTGAGTTGCGTTTATGTCGTTACACGCCGTGCGCCCCAAGATCCTGGGTTTTATCAGCGAAGATGTGTCGGCCTGGCTGGTCGCGCTGCTGGTATTGCTTATGGGGTGTGTTCTGACGGGGTTGTTGGCCTGGTCGACGGTCAACGTGTTTCGCCATCAACTCAAGCAACGCTTCCAACTGCTGGCCAGTGAACGCTATAGCCGCATTGAAGAACGATTTCAGGACCAGGAGCAGCGCCTCGACAGCCTGCGCCGGTTCTTCGCCAATTCCGACTCGGTCTCCCGCGAGGAGTTCGACGGTTTCACCAAACCCCTGTTGCACCGCGCTCAAGCCTATTCATTCGCGGCCCGCGTGACGCGTGCCGAGCGCGCAGAGTTCGAGCGCAAGGTGCGTGACGAGGGCTTTAGCGATTTCACCGTTCGTGAACTCGCCAGCGATGGTCAATTGCAATTGGCCGCTGAACGCGATGAATACGTGGTGGTGCTTTACAGCCAGACGCTAAGCCGACTGGGCTCGCCGCTGGGTTACGACTTATGGGCTCAGCCGATGCGTCGGGCGACCCTTGAGCGGGCGGATAAACGCGGCAGCCTGGCGGTGTCGCAGCCCATGCATCTGGTCAGTATCGAGCAGGCCTATGCGCGTGGCGTGCTGCTGGTGGCCCCGGTGATTGTGCCTAACACGCCAAGCGGCGCAGGGGTAAAACCCTACGGTTATGTCATGGCGGTGATCAGCATGCGTCAGTTGCTGGCGGATGGCT
Organism: Pseudomonas sp. S2_F03; assembly: GCF_054668335.1. NCBI lineage: Bacteria > Pseudomonadati > Pseudomonadota > Gammaproteobacteria > Pseudomonadales > Pseudomonadaceae > Pseudomonas > Pseudomonas sp. S2_F03. Next base: position 4,989,267 of record NZ_CP162759.1, read on the forward strand.
TGCCCGATGCCAATTACGACTATCTCTCGGTCCGCATTCTCGACTTGTCGATCGTCAACCAGCACGAAGTGCTTTACGAGTCCTTCAACGGACCGGCGGCCAGTGATTTGTCCGCGAGCCGACTATTGCGAATGGCCGATCACGACTATCAGGTCGACATCAAGCCCAGCGAAGCCTTTATACAAGCCAACCATTCCTCGGTGACGACCCTGATAGTGCTGGGCGGCTTGCTCAGTCTGCTGGTCAGCGCATTGCTGTACGTGTTGGTCAGCCAGCGTCAGCGAGCGCTGAAAATGGTTGAGCAACAGACCGAGGAGTTGCGCGCCCGCGAGCAGGAGTTACGTGGCACTCACGGCCAGTTGCGTGGTGTGTTGAATGCGGCGACCCAGGTGGCGATCATCGCCACCGATCTGCGCGGGGTCATCACCACGTTCAATGCCGGTGCCGAGCAGATGCTGGGTTACGCCGGCGTTGAGGTCGTGGGGCGCATGACTCTGGAAAACCTGCATTTCCCTCGAGAGCTGGTGGCACGGGCGGCGGAGTTGAGCGCGCGGTATGGAAAACCGATTCCAACCTGTCAGGCGATGTTGGTCAAAGACGGCGATGAAATTGGTAACGCCGCGCGGGAGTGGACGCTGGTGCGCCGCGATGGCAGCCATTTGGCGGTCAACATGCTGGCGACCCCGGTACTCGACGAGCAAGGTCTGTGGGTCGGTCACCTGGCGATCTGCATCGACATTACAGAACGCAAACGCGTCCATGAGGCCTTGGCGGCGCGGGACCTGTTGTTGAAGAAACTCAGTGCCCATGTCCCCGGCGGCATCTATCAATTCAAGATGGAATTCGACGGGCGCTTCAGCGTGATCTATGCCAGCGACGGTATCCGCGAGATCTACGAACTCGAGCCGGACGTGCTGCTGTTCAACGCCGAATCGATCTTCACGCGCATTCATCCACAAGACACGACCCGGGTCCGAGCCTCGATCCGGGCGTCGGCGGACACCCTCAGCCCGTGGCGCGAGGAATACCGCGTGCAGTTGCCCATGCGCGGCCTGCGCTGGGTTCGCGGTGAGGCGACCCCTGAAGAGCAGCCCGGTGGCGGCGTGCTCTGGCATGGCTACGTTTCCGACATCTCCGATTTGAAACGGGTAGAACAAGAATTGCGTGCGCTGTCGATCACCGATTCGCTGACCGGGATTCATAACCGCCGCTACTTCCAGGAGCGCCTGACCACCGAAATGGCCCGCGTCGAACGCGGAGGGGGCGAGTTGTCGGTGATCATGCTCGACATCGACCACTTCAAACGCATCAATGATCAACATGGCCATGCCGTGGGGGATCGGGTGTTGCAGGTGGTGTGCGAGCGCATCGGTCATCGACTGCGACGCACAGACGTGTTCTGTCGCCTCGGAGGCGAAGAGTTCATGGTGTTGTGCCCGGACACCGACAGCGAGCAGGCGCAAGTGCTGGCCTTGCAGTTGTGGCAAGGGTTGCGCAGTTCACCGATCGAGGGTGTGGGGTTCGTTACCGCGAGTTTCGGGATTGCCAGTTGGCAGGTCGGAGAGGGCGCGGATGCGCTGTTGTTGCGGGCGGATTCGGGGGTTTACGCGGCGAAGCAGGCCGGTCGGGATCGGGTCGAGACGCAGATAAGCTAAGACCGGAAACAGTCGATGTGGGAGCAAGCCCGCGCCAACATTTGATCGCTCCCACGCTCTGCGTGGGAATGCCTCAATGGACGCTCTGCGTCCGCTCTTGAATGCGTTCCCACGCAGAGCGCGGGAACGATCGGATCGGGGGTTACAACACCGAAGCCGTTTCCGGCAGTTTCGGCTGGCGATACAAGTCCAGCAGGACCTGATCCAGTACCGACGATGCGCCAAACGGTGCTTTGTCGTTGAGGATCGCCACCACGGCCCACGTGTTGCCATTGACGTCGCGGCTGAAGCCGGAGATGGCGCGCACAGTGTTCAGGGTGCCCGTCTTGACGTGGGCTTCACCGCGCATCGCAGTAGTCTTCAGGCGTTTGCGCATGGTGCCGTCGGTGCCGGCAATCGGCATCGAGCTAATGAACTCGGCGGAGTACGGGCTGTGCCAGGCGGCTTGCAGCATCGACGCCATTTCACGAGCGCTGACGCGTTCGGCGCGGGACAGGCCGGAACCGTTCTCCATCACCAGGTGCGGCGCGGTGATGCCTTTCTTCGCCAGCCACTGACGAACCACACGCTGCGCGGCTTTGGCGTCGTCACCGTCGGCGTCCGTGCGGTACTTCTGGCCCAGGCTCAGGAACAGTTGCTGAGCCATGGTGTTGTTACTGTATTTGTTGATGTCGCGGATGATTTCCGCCAGGTCCGGCGAAAACGCGCGGGCCAGCAATTTGGCATTGCTTGGGGTCGGCGCCAATACATCCTTGCCCTGAATGCTGCCGCCCAGCTCTTTCCAGATTGCCCGCACGGCGCCGGCGGTGTAGGTCGCATGGTCAAGCAGCGACAGGTAGGTCTGGGAGCTGCAACCATCGCCCAACTGGCCACCGACGGTCACGGTCACGCTGCCATCGGCCTGGGTTACCGGGTTGTAACGCACGCCACCGGTGCATTGCTTGGAGTTGAGGGCCTTGACCTGGTTTTCGATGCGGATGCTGGCAATCGGCGGTTCGACGGACACCAGCACACGGCCATTGTCGTTGCGCGCCACGAAGCGCAGCGCCTTGAGGTTGACCATCAGCGAGTCGGGCTTGACCAGGAACGGCTTGTTCTCGTCATTGCCATCGTCGTTGAACTCGGGCAATTGCGGTTGCGTGAAGAAACTGCGGTCCAGCACCAGGTCGCCAGTGATTTGCGTCACGCCGTTGGCGCGCAGGTCACGCATCAGCAGCCAGAGTTTTTCCATGTTCAGCTTTGGATCGCCGCCACCCTTGAGGTAGAGGTTGCCGTTGAGGATGCCACCGCTGAGGGTGCCGTCGGTGTAGAACTCGGTTTTCCACTGGTGGTTGGGGCCGAGCATTTCCAGCGCCGCATAGGTGGTGACCAGCTTCATGGTCGAGGCTGGGTTGACCGAAACATCCGCGTTGAAAACGGTGGGAGTGCCTGGGCCGGTGAGCGGAATCATCACCAGCGACAAGGCGCTGTCCTGCAATTTGCTGGCCTTGAGGGCTTTTTCGACGTTGGGCGAGAGCGCAGTGTTGATTGGAGCGGCGGAAACGGAGAGGGCCAGGGGAAGAATGAAACCGGCCAGCAGCAATGGACGCAAAGATTTGATCATGTGCAGTAAAACCCTACAGGCGAGGGGGAAAAAGACGAGGGCATGGCGATAAAAATCCCTCAGTGGTCATGAACGTGTCGGCATTATGCCCCAAGGCTTGATGGCTTGTGCCTTGCGATACCCCTCTAAACCGCTATTTTTTACCGACGGTCAGCATTGGCGGCCAGAGAGTCGGGCAATAAGCGGCTTAAACTGCTAAAGTGCCGCCCGTTATTACTTTTGAGGATTGTTCCAATGGCGACTAACCGTTCCCAGCGTCTGCGCAAAAAACTGTGCGTCGATGAATTTCAAGAGCTGGGTTTCGAACTGAACCTGGATTTCAAAGAAGATTTGGCTGATGAAGCCATTGATGCTTTCCTCGACGCGTTCCTCAAAGAAGCCATGGAAGCCAACGGTCTGGGCTATGTTGGCGGCGACGACTACGGTCTGGTTTGCCTGCAGAAGCGTGGCTCGGTCAGCGCTGAACAGCGCGCTGCCGTTGAAGCCTGGCTCAAAGGCCGCACCGAGCTGACCAGCGTTGAAGTCAGCCCGCTGCTGGACGTCTGGTACCCGGAAAAGCCGATCAATCCGGTAGCTTGATGTCATAGATTTTTGTCTTAAAAAAAGCGGCGACCCAAGGGTCGCCGTTTTTTTTATGTGCAGATTAAATGCACGCAGCCTCGTTTCACTCGACAGCTGCTACATGGATTTTGTCGTCCTGTAGCAGCTGTCGAGTGAAACGAGGCTGCGAAGCGTTTAACTTTACGCCAATTCAGAATCACCAGCGTCACCACCCCCGCCACAATCCCCCAGAACGCCGAACCGATGGAAAACAGTGTCAGCCCTGACGCCGTGACCATAAAGGTAATCAACGCCGCTTCCCGCTCCTTCACTTCGGTCATGGCAATGCTCAAGCCATTGATGATCGAGCCAAACAGCGCCAGTGCCGCGATCGACAGCACCAACTCTTTCGGCAATGCGGCAAACAGCGCCGCCAGCGTCGCGCCGAACACTCCGGCAATCCCGTAGAAAATCCCGCACCACACTGCTGCCGTGTAGCGTTTGTTGCGATCTTCGTGGGCGTGCGGCCCGGTGCAGATCGCCGCGCTGATGGCCGCGAGGTTGATGCCGTGGGAGCCGAACGGAGCCAGTAGCAACGAGGCGATGCCGGTGGTGGTGATCAGCGGTGAGGCCGGCACGGTGTAGCCATCGGCACGCAGGACGGCGATGCCCGGCATGTTCTGCGAGGTCATGGCCACCACGAACAACGGAATACCGATACTGATGGTTGCAGCCAGGGAGAAATGCGGGGTGGTCCAGACCGGCGTGGCCACTTCCAGATGGAAACCAGTGAAGTCGAGCAGCCCCATGGCCCCTGACAATGCGGTGCCGATCAACAGCGCGGCCAGTACGGCATAACGCGGCGACAGGCGTTTGACCAGCAAGTACGTGAAGAACATGCCCAGCACCAGCCCGGTGCGGTGCTGGGCGGCGACGAAGATTTCGCTGCCGATCTTGAACAGAATCCCTGCCAGCAGCGCCGCGGCCAGGGATGCCGGAATCTTTTTCACCAATCGTTCAAAGCTGCCGGTCAGGCCGCAAATCGTCACCAGCACCGCGCAGGTGATGTAGGCACCGATGGCTTCGCCATAACTCACACCGCCCAGGCTGGTAATCAGCAGCGCCGCGCCGGGGGTCGACCAGGCAATGGTGATGGGGGTGCGATAACGCAGGGACAAACCGATCGAGCACACCGCCATGCCAATCGAGATCGCCCAGATCCACGACGAAATCTGCCCACTGGTCAGGCCCGCCGCTTGTCCGGCCTGGAACATCAGGACCAGGGAGCTGGTGTAGCCGGTCATCATCGCAATGAAACCGGCGACGATGGCCGAAGGCGAGGTGTCGGCCAAGGGACGGAGCTGCGTGTGCGTGGCGTCGTTCATGACGGCGGTGTTCCTTGTTCTAGTGGAGATGCCCAGGCCCTTTGTAGCAGCTGGCGAAGCCTGCGTTCGGCTGCGAAGCAGTCGTGAGATCAGCCGGCACGGCGTATAAGGGAGCCCGCGTATTCAGGTTTTACGACTGCTACGCAGCCGAACGCAGGCTTCGCCAGCTGCTACAGGGATCGGGTTAACGCGCGGATTCTGCGTTCAAGCCTAAACTCAAACGTAGCGGATCGTTGCAATACAGCGGAAGCGACAAACAGCCGTACAGTCGTGTTGCCACCATCCATTGTGTACAATCGCGGTGTTTTTTACGCGATACTTGCCAGCGACCCACTGTGCCGTATTACAGTCACCGTCAATTCGCCGCAGTTCTCCCCCGACTCGAGTGCCCATGAACGAACAGTTGCAGCCCCTCAAGAAACAACCGCGAGCAGGCAAAGCCGGCCGCAGCGGTACCCAGGACGATATTGTCTACGCGCATATCTTCGAGGCCATCCTCGAACAGCGCCTGGCGCCCGGCACCAAGTTGAGCGAAGAAGCGCTGGGGGAAATTTTCGGGGTCAGTCGCACCATCATTCGTCGCGCACTCTCGCGCCTGGCCCATGAAGGCGTGGTGCTGCTGCGTCCGAACCGTGGCGCGGTCGTCGCCAGCCCGAGCGTCGAAGAGGCCCGTCAGGTGTTCTTCGCCCGACGTCTGGTGGAGCGGGCCATCACCGAACTGGCGGTGGAGCATGCCACCGCCGAGCAGCTCGCCGAGTTGCGGCAAATGGTCAACGATGAACGTGACAGCTTCTCCCGTGGCGATCGCGGTGCGGGCATCCGTCTGTCGGGTGAATTCCACCTCAAACTCGCCGAAGCGGCGAAGAACGCGCCATTGATCAGCTTCCAGCGCAGCCTGGTATCGCAGACTTCATTGATCATCGCCCAATATGAAAGTGGCAACCGTTCCCACTGTTCCTACGATGAACACACCCAACTGATCGATGCCATCGAAGCGCGCAACGCTGAGCTGGCGGTGAATTTGATGATGCATCACATGGATCACATCGACAGCAAACTCAACCTCGACGAAGAAAGCGCGTCGGATGATTTGCACGCGGTGTTCTCGCATTTGTTGCAGACCAAAAAGCCAGGGCGGTCGGCCGCGAAACTCTGATAGACCCGGGACAAAAAAATCCCCCGTAGCCTGAAGACTGCGGGGGATTTTTTGAGCGTCTGATCGTTCCAACGCTCTGCGTGGGAATGCAGCCCGTGACGCTCCGCGTCACTGGACGCGGAGCGTCCCTAGAGGCATTCCCACGCAGAGCGTTGGAACGATCAGCCCGGAATACCTTAGCGCTGATGCACCAGATTCCCCGCCGCATACGTCTGCAGAACAGTCCGGTCATCCCCCAGCGTCATCAACACAAACAACGTCTCGGCAATGTTGTTGGCCTGCTTCAAGCGATAGCCCAGCAGCGGCGTGGCGTTGTAATCCAGCACCAGGAAGTCGGCATCGGTACCCGGTTTCAGCGTACCGATCTTGTCCTCCAGGCGCAGCGCGCGAGCGCCGCCGAGTGTGGCCAGGTACAGCGACTTGAACGGGCTCAGGCGCGCGCCTTGCAGTTGCATGACCTTGTAGGCTTCGTTGAGGGTTTGCAGCAGCGAGAAACTGGTGCCGCCGCCCACATCGGTGCCGATGCCGACATTGAGCTTGTGCTTCTCGGCCATCGGCAGATTGAACAAACCGCTGCCGAGGAAGAAGTTCGACGTTGGGCAGAAGGCGATGGCCGAGCCGGTTTCCGCGAGCCGCGCACACTCGTCGTCGCACAGGTGCACGCCATGAGCGAACACCGAGCGTTCACCCAGCAATTGGTAGTGATCGTAAACGTCGAGGTAGCCCTTGCGCTCGGGGAACAGCTCCTTGACCCACTCGATTTCCTTCAGGTTTTCGCTGATGTGGGTCTGCATGTACACGTCAGGGAATTCGCTGAGCAGTTGGCCGGCGAGGGTCAGTTGTTCCGGGGTGCTGGTCGGCGCAAAGCGCGGGGTGACGGCGTAATGCAGGCGACCCTTGCCGTGCCAGCGCTCGATCAATGCCTTGCTTTCGACGTAGCTGGATTCGGCGGTGTCGGTCAGGTAGTCCGGGGCGTTGCGGTCCATCATCACCTTGCCGGCGATCATGCGCAGGTCCAACTGTTCGGCGGCCTCGAAGAATGAGTTCACCGATTGTGGATGCACGCTACCGAACACCAGTGCGGTGGTGGTGCCGTTGCGCAGCAGTTCCTTGATGAAAATGTCCGCCACCTGGTCCGCATGGGCCTTGTCGGCGAACTGGCTTTCACACGGGAAGGTGTAAGTGTTGAGCCAGTCCAGCAGTTGTTCACCGTAGGCACCGACCATGCCGGTTTGCGGCAAGTGGATGTGGGTGTCGATGAAACCCGGGGTGATCAACGCATCCTGATAATGGGTGATTTCAATGTCGGCCGGCAGGGTCGGCAGCAAGTCGCTGGCGTGGCCGAGCGCGCTGATCTGGCCGTTGTCGACCACCAGCAAGCCGTCTTCGAAATACTCGTACGAGGCTTCAATGCCGACTTCAGCAGGGTCGGCAATGCTGTGCAGGATGGCGGCGCGGTAAGCTTTGCGAGTCAAAGGCATGGGGGCTCTCGGTTTTTAGGCTTATCAATTGGAGGCTTGGCTGCGGCGTGAAGCAGGCAGCAGTTTGGCAATCGATGATCCGGCGCTGGCGGTCTGCTGGCCGAAATTCGCGTTATAGGTGGCGATGATTTCGCCGGCGATGGAGATGGCAATTTCCACAGGCAGCTTGCCTTTGACTTCGCCGATACCCATCGGGCAGCGCATGCGTTGCACGACGCCGCTATCGAAACCACGGTCGCGCAGGCGATGTTCGAATTTCACCCGTTTGGTCTTCGAACCGATCAGGCCGAAGTAGGCGAAGTCGTTGCGCTTGAGGATGGCGGCGGTGAGTTCGAGGTCGAGTTGGTGATTGTGGGTCATGACGATGCAGTAGCTGCCGGCGGGCAGGTCGTCGATTTCATCCACAGGTTCTTCGGAAACGATTTTGCGCACGCCGTGGGGGATCTGTTCCGGGAACTCGTCTTCGCGCGAATCGATCCAGCGTACCCGGCAAGGCAGGCTGGCGAGCAGTGGCACCAATGCGCGGCCAACGTGGCCGGCACCGAATACGGCGATCTGTGCCTGGACCTGGCCCATCGGTTCGAACAGCAACACCGTCGCGCCACCGCAGCACTGGCCGAGGCTGGCGCCCAGGCTGAAACGCTCCAGATGTGTGTCTTGCTTACTGCTGGCGAGCATGTCGCGGGCGATGTGCATGGCTTTGTATTCCAAGTGCCCGCCACCGATGGTGTCGAAGCTCTGGGTTGCGCTGATGACCATCTTCGAACCGGCATTGCGCGGCGTCGAGCCGAGCTCTTCGATGATGGTTACCAACACGCAGGGTTCACCCTGGGATTGCAGGTCGGCGAGGGCGTCGATCCAGTTGTACATATTCACCTCGACATCTTTTGTTGTCTGTTCGGGCCTCATCGCTGGCAAGCCATGCTCCTACAGGTTTCGTGCAATCCCTGTGGGAGCCGAGCTTGATCGCGATGGCCGCACTGCGGTCTTAAAGCGAAGCCAACTCGGTCTCGGCCTCAACAGCCTTCACTGCCGTCAACTGGCGCATTTGCTCACAGCCCCACAACACCCGCTCCGGCGTCGCCGGTGCGTCGATTTTCGGTTGATGCTTGTAGTCACCCAGGCTCGCCACGGCGTCCTTGATCGCGCACCACGACGCAATGCCCAGCATGAACGGCGGCTCGCCCACGGCCTTGGAATGGAACACCGTATCTTCCGGGTTCTTGCGGTTCTCCACCAGCTTCACCCGCAGGTCCAGCGGCATGTCCGCCACGGCCGGGATCTTGTAGCTGGCCGGGCCGTTGGTCATCAGTTTGCCTTTGGCATTCCAGACCAGCTCTTCCATGGTCAACCACCCCATGCCCTGAATGAATCCGCCTTCGACCTGGCCGATGTCGATGGCCGGGTTCAGCGAGGCGCCGACGTCGTGGAGGATGTCGGTGCGCAGCATTTTGTACTCGCCGGTCAGGGTGTCGACGATCACCTCGCAGCACGCGGCGCCAAAGGCGAAGTAGTAGAACGGACGACCACGGGCCTGACTGCGGTCGTAGTAGATTTTCGGGGTCTTGTAGAAGCCGGTACTCGACAGTGACACCTGAGCGAAATACGCCTGCTGGATCAGCGCTTCAAACGTCAGGATGTGATCGCGAACCCGCACGTGACCGTTGTGGAATTCCACGTCTTCTTCGCTGACTTTGTACTGGCGCGCGGCAAATTCGACCAAGCGCTGCTTGATGGTTTCGGCGGCGTTCTGTGCAGCCTTGCCGTTCAGGTCGGCACCGCTGGAAGCGGCTGTCGGCGAGGTGTTTGGCACTTTGTCGGTGTTGGTCGCGGTGATCTGCACGCGGTCCATCTCCACCTGGAACACTTCGGCCACGACTTGCGCGACCTTGGTGTTCAAACCCTGGCCCATTTCGGTGCCGCCGTGGTTCAAGTGGATGCTGCCGTCGGTGTAGACGTGGATCAGCGCACCCGCCTGGTTGAGGAAGCTGGCGGTGAACGAAATGCCGAATTTGACCGGGGTCAGCGCCAGGCCTTTTTTCAGGATCGGGCTGTTGGCGTTGTAGCGACGAATCGCTTCGCGGCGTTCGGCGTACTGGCTGCTTTCTTCCAGTTCGGCGGTCATTTCTTCGAGCATGTTGTGCTCGACGGTCTGGTAGTAATGGGTGACGTTGCGCTCGGTCTTGCCGTAATAGTTGGCCTTGCGCACGGCCAGCGGATCGAGGGCCAGGTGACGGGCAATCGCGTCCATCACTTCTTCGATGGCGACCATCCCTTGCGGGCCGCCAAAGCCGCGATAGGCCGTGTTCGACGCGGTGTTGGTCTTGCAGCGGTGACCGTTGATGGTCGCATCGCCCAGGTAGTACGAGTTGTCGGAGTGGAACATCGCACGGTCGACAATCGACGCCGACAGGTCCGGCGAGCAACCGCAGTTGCCAGCCAGTTCGAGGTTGATGCCATGCAGGCGACCGGTGCTGTCGAAGCCCACGTCGTACTCGACGTAGAACGGGTGACGCTTGCCGGTCATCAGCATGTCTTCGACACGCGGCAGGCGCATCTTGGTCGGTTGACCGGTGAGGTGCGCGATCACGGCACACAGGCACGCCGGGCTCGCTGCCTGGGTTTCCTTGCCGCCGAAACCACCGCCCATGCGGCGCATGTCGACGACGATCTTGTTCATCGATACGTCCAGCACTTCGGCCACCAGTTTTTGCACTTCGGTGGGGTTCTGGGTCGAGCAGTAAACGATCATGCCGCCGTCTTCGGTGGGCATCACCGACGAGATCTGGGTTTCGAGGTAGAAGTGTTCCTGGCCGCCGATGTGCAGCGTGCCCTGAATGCGATGTTCAGCGGTGGCCAATGCAGTGACTGAGTCGCCGCGTTGATGGGTGTGGCTGTCGAGCACGAAGTGGCGTTTGCGCAGGGCTTCGACCACGTCCAGCACCGGCTCCAGATCTTCGTATTCGATGATTGCGGCCATCGCGGCTTTGCGCGCTGTTTCCAGGTCTTTCGCCGCGACGGCGATCACCGGTTGACCGACGAATTCCACGGTGTCGATGGCCAGCAACGGGTCGCCCGGCAGCAACGGGCCGATGTCTTTCAGGCCTGGCACGTCTTCATGAGTGATGGCGATGCGCACGCCTTCGAAGGCGTAGCAGGGCGCGGTGTCGATGCTGATGATTTTCGCGTGGGCGCGGTCTGACAGGCGCGCATAGACGTGCAACTGGTTCGGAAATTCCAGGCGGTCATCGATGTACTGCGCTTCACCGGACACATGCTTGGCGGCACTGTCGTGCTTGACGCTGCGGCCGACACCGGTGGTCAGGTCCTTGGCGAACAGTTCAGCCAGTTCGGCTTGGGTCTTCTCTACAGCGTGATGATTAGACATAAGCGGTCACCCGAGTCTCGATGTGCGGTGTTTGCAGTTCGATGAAGTATTTGCGCAGCAGGTTCTGCGCGCTGAGCAGGCGGTATTCCTTGCTCGCGCGGAAGTCCGACAGCGGGGTGAAATCTTCGGCCAGTGCGGCGCAGGCGCGCTCGACGGTGGCGCTGTTGAACGGTGCACCAGCCAACATGGCTTCGCAGGTGCTGGCACGTTTCGGGATGGCCGCCATGCCGCCGAAAGCCACGCGGGCATCGGCGATCACGCCGTTTTCCACACGGATGTTGAACGCGGCACAGACCGCGGAAATATCATCGTCCAGACGCTTGGACACCTTGTAGGCGCGGAACAGTTGTTCGGCGCTGGCACGCGGCACGATGATCTTCTCGATGAACTCGCTTTCCTGGCGCGCCGTCACCCGGTAATCGATGAAGTAATCCTCCAGCGCCAGGGTGCGACGGGTTTCACCTTTGCACAGCACGATCTGCGCACCGAGGGCGATCAGCAGGGAGGTGAGTCGCCGATGGGCGAGGCGTTGCCGATGTTGCCGCCGAGGGTGCCCTGGTTGCGGATCTGCAGGGACGCAAAGCGTTGCAGCAGTTCGCCGAAGTCCGGGTATTCGACGTTCAGCGCTTCGTAGCAATCGGAGAGGGTGGTGGCGGCGCCGATTTCCAGGCGATCGTCGAAGCGCTCGATGCGCTTCATCTCGGCGACGTTGCCGACATAGATCATCACCGGCAAGGTACGGTGGAACTGCGTGACTTCCAGCGCCAGGTCCGTGCCGCCGGCCAGCAGGCGGGCTTGTGGATAAGCGTCATAGAGGTCCGCCAGGTCGGCGACAGTCAACGGCACCAGGCAGCGCTTGTCGCCACTGTTGAGTTCGCCGATGGCGGTGGGGGCGATGGCTTTCAGGCACGCGATGGTCTCTGCTTCACGGGCGTCGAACTGATCCGGTTTTTTACCGCAGCAGGACTGTTGGGCCGCTTCCAGGATCGGTCGGTAGCCGGTGCAGCGGCACAGGTTGCCGGCCAGCGCTTCGTGGGCCTTGTGCGAGTCCGGTTGATCACTGTTCTTTTGCAGGGCGAACAGCGACATGACAAAGCCGGGGGTGCAGAAGCCGCATTGCGAACCGTGGCACTCGACCATGGCTTGTTGCACGCTGTGCAGTTGGCCTTTGTGCTTGAGGTCTTCAACGCTGATCAATTGTTTGCCGTGCAGTGACGAGACGAACGTCAGGCACGAATTGAGGCTGCGATAACGAATGTGTTCGCGGCCATCGTCATCCGTTTGCAACTCGCCGACCACCACGGTGCAGGCGCCACAGTCACCGCTGGCGCAGCCTTCTTTGGTGCCGGGTTTGCCCACATGGTCGCGCAGATAATTGAGCACGGTCAGGTTTGGGTCCAGGGCGTGCTCACTACGGAGTTCCTGGTTAAGTAAAAACTGGATCACGGAAGGCCTCGCAGACTCATTATTGTTGTTAACCCACTTGAACCGAATTTAGCAGGTCTGACTTTTCGGTCAATGTTTTTCTGACTTGAAGGTCAGGAAAAAGCATTTTGTCGGTTAACACCTCATTTATTCATTATTGACCCTCGCGCACTTGCCTGCTTTTTGCTTGAATCGTGCCAAAACCGCCGAGTGGGCCCTGCGCCATGACCTATCAAGTGCGCTACACTGCGCCGCTTGTGCAGATCGAAGAGTTTGAAGGACAACCATGACGTTCAAGGCGCCGGACAGCCTCGCCGAGCAAATTGCTCACCACCTCGCCGAACGCATCATTCGCGGCGAAATGAAGCCCGGGGAGCGCATTCAGGAACAGAAGGTCACGCTGGCTCTCAATGTCAGCCGCGGTTCGGTCCGCGAAGCCTTGCTGATCCTTGAGCGCCGTCACTTGATCGCGATCCTGCCGCGACGTGGCGCCCATGTGACCGAGCTCACCCCGCACAAGGTGCAGAGCCTGTGCACGCTGATGGGCGAGATGTACATCCTGCTCGCCAATGCCGTGGCCAGTGGCTGGAAAGTCCAGGCCGACCTGGCGCCGTTCGTGCAAATACAGCAGCGTTTGGCTGCCAGTTACGAACGCCAGGACATCCACACCTTCGTCGACGACAGTTTCAGCGTGATGCGCGCCACGTATCCATTTGCCAACAATCCGTATCTGCAGGAAACCGTCGAGAATCTGCAGCCAGCCATGAGCCGTGCTTACTTCCTTGCCCTGGATCAGCGCAAGGCGTCGATGAGCGAGTATCTGGAACTGTTCGAGCGCTTGCTCGCAGCCGTGATTGCCCGCGATTTTGCGCAGATCCGTGAAGTGCTGACCGCTTACGGCCAGCGCAGTTGCGATCTGGTGATCTCTGCCCTGACGGACGCCTAAGCGTGCGGCTCAAGTGCATCAAGCTGGCGGGGTTCAAATCCTTCGTCGATCCAACCACGGTGAACTTCCCCAGTAACATGGCGGCGGTCGTCGGGCCGAACGGTTGCGGCAAGTCCAACATCATCGACGCCGTACGCTGGGTGATGGGCGAGAGTTCGGCGAAGAACTTGCGCGGCGAGTCGATGACCGACGTCATCTTCAACGGTTCGACCAGCCGCAAACCGGTGAGCCAGGCGAGTATCGAACTGGTGTTCGATAACTCCGACGGCACCCTGCTCGGCGAATACGCCGCCTATGCGGAAATTTCCATTCGCCGCAAAGTGACGCGCGACAGCCAGACCACCTATTACCTCAACGGCACCAAATGCCGGCGTCGCGACATCACCGACATCTTCCTCGGCACCGGCCTGGGCCCGCGCAGCTATTCGATTATCGAGCAGGGGATGATCTCCAAGCTGATCGAATCCAAGCCCGAAGACCTGCGCAACTTTATTGAAGAAGCGGCAGGCATCTCCAAGTACAAGGAGCGCCGGCGCGAAACTGAAAACCGCATCCGTCGCACTCACGAAAACCTCGCACGCCTGACTGACCTGCGCGAAGAGCTGGAGCGACAACTCGAACGCCTGCACCGCCAGGCCGAGGCCGCGAAGAAGTATCAGGAATACAAAGGCGAAGAGCGTCAGCTCAAGGCCCAGTTGTCAGCCTTGCGCTGGCAGGCGCTGAACGAGCAGGTCGGTCAGCGTGAAGCGGTGATCGGCAACCAGGAAGTCACCTTCGAAGCCTTGGTCGCCGAGCAACGCAATGCCGATGCGAGCATCGAACGCTTTCGCGACGGGCACCATGACCTGTCTGAACGCTTCAATCTGGTGCAGGGACGTTTCTATTCGGTCGGCGGCGATATCGCCCGGGTCGAGCAGAGCATCCAGCACGGCCAACAGCGTCTGCGTCAGCTGCAAGACGATTTGAAGGAGGCCGAGCGCGCGCGTCTGGAAACCGAATCTCACCTGGGCCACGACCGCACGCTGTTGCTGACCCTGGGCGAAGAGCTCGACCTGCTCGCCCCGGAACAGGAAGTCACCAGCGCCGCCGCCGAAGAGGCCGCCGCCGCGCTGGAAGAATCTGAAACCACCATGCACGGCTGGCAGGAGCAGTGGGACACGTTCAACCTCACTGCCGCCGAGCCGCGTCGCCAATCCGAAGTGCAGCAGTCACGCATCCAGCAGCTGGAAACCAGCCTAGAGCGTTTGACCGACCGCCAGAAGCGGCTGGGCGAAGAGCGTGCGTTGCTCTCGGCGGACCCGGAAGATGCGGCGATCATGGAGCTCAGCGAGCAGCTGGCCGCCAGTGAAGCCACGCTTGAAGATTTGCAGGCCAGTGAAGAGGCTCAGGTCGAACGCCTTGAGCAACTGCGTCAAGAGTTGCAATTGGCCCTGCACAATCAGCAACAGGCTCAAGGCGATTTGCAGCGCCTCAACGGTCGACTGGCCTCCCTTGAAGCCTTGCAGCAGGCCGCGCTCGATCCGGGCACCGGCACCGCCGAATGGTTGCGCGAACAGCACCTGGCGGATCGCCCGCGCCTGGCCGAAGGCTTGAAGGTGGAAGCGGGTTGGGAGCTGGCGGTGGAAACCGTGCTGGGCGCCGACCTGCAAGCCGTGCTGGTGGACGACTTTGGCGACTTCGATCTGGCGGGTTTCGCCCAAGGCGATTTGCGCTTGCTCAGCCCGGCCACCGACGGCGTGCGCGTACCGGGCAGTTTGCTCGACAAGGTCGAGGCGCGAATTGATTTGTCGCCGTGGCTGGGGCAGGTCAAACCGGTCGATAGCCTCGAACAGGCACTGGCACTGCGCGGTCAATTGAGTGCCGGGCAGAGCCTGATCAGCCGTGATGGCTACTGGGTCGGCCGGCACTTTTTACGCGTACGCCGGGCCAGCGAAGCGGAAAGCGGTGTGCTGGCGCGAGGGCAGGAAATCCAGCGCCTGACCGAGGAACGCGAAGAACGCGAAGCCACGGTCGAAACACTGGAAACCCAACTTCAAAATCTGCGGGCGCAACAGCGTCAGCAGGAAAACGGGCGCGAGCATTTGCGTCGTCTGCTGCAAGACGAAGCGCGTCAGCAAGGCGAATTGAAAGCGCAACTGTCTGCCGGCAAAGCCAAGGTCGAACAACTGACGTTGCGGCGCACACGTCTGGACGAGGAGCTGGCCGAGCTGAGCGAGCAGCGTGCGCTGGAGCACGAGAATATCGGTGAAGCGCGCCTGCAATTGCAGGAAGCCCTCGACGCCATGGCGCTGGACACCGAACAGCGCGAGTTGCTGCTGGCCCAGCGCGACAGCTTGCGCGAGCGACTGGATCGGGTGCGTCAGGAAGCCCGGCAGCACAAGGATCACGCGCATCAATTGGCCGTGCGCCTCGGTTCGCTCAAGGCCCAACACGACTCGACGCGACAGGCGCTGGAGCGCCTGGAAATGCAATCCGAGCGCCTGACCGAAAAACGCGAACAACTCAACCTGAACCTGGAAGAGGGCGAGGCGCCCCTGGAAGAGTTGCGGTTGAAACTGGAAGAGTTGCTCGACAAGCGCATGACCGTCGACGAAGAACTCAAGACCGCGCAGATCGCCCTGGAAGACGCCGACCGCGAACTGCGCGATGCCGAAAAACGGCGTAATCAGGCCGAGCAGCAATCGCAATTGATTCGCGGGCAAATGGAAGGCCAGCGCATGGAATGGCAAGCCCTGACCGTGCGCCGCAAGGCCCTTGAAGAGCAGTTGCTGGAAGACGGCTACGACCTTCACGGTGTGCTCGCCACGCTGACGGCCGAGGCCAACGAGAAGGATGCCGAAGAAGAACTCGAACGCATTGCCGCGCGTATTTCGCGTCTCGGTGCGATCAACCTCGCGGCCATCGACGAATACCAGCAACAATCGGAGCGTAAACGTTATCTGGATGCGCAGAACGATGATCTGGTGGAAGCGCTGGACACGCTCGAGAACGTGATTCGCAAGATCGACAAGGAAACCCGTAACCGCTTCAAAGATACCTTTGATCAGATCAATGGCGGTTTACAGGCGCTTTTCCCAAAAGTTTTCGGTGGAGGTCGCGCGTATTTGGAACTGACGGGCGAAGATCTACTCGATACAGGGGTAACGATCATGGCGCAGCCGCCAGGGAAGAAGAACAGCACCATCCATTTGCTCTCCGGTGGCGAAAAAGCGCTGACGGCATTGGCTCTGGTTTTTGCGATCTTCAAGTTGAACCCGGCGCCGTTCTGCATGCTCGATGAAGTTGACGCACCACTGGATGACGCTAACGTTGGACGCTACGCACGGCTGGTAAAGGAAATGTCACAGACGGTGCAGTTCATCTACATCACCCACAACAAGATCGCCATGGAAATGGCTGAACAACTGATGGGTGTGACGATGCATGAACCGGGTTGCTCACGTCTGGTGGCGGTGGATGTCGAGGAGGCGATGGCGATGGTGGATGCCTGAGTTGGCGTCTGTAGGGCAGGTATTACAAGGCTGTAGGATGTTTTTACTTGCCCTGACTTGCTGGCCAATCGACATATTCGCTAAAGCCACTGTGACAGACGGTGTAAAGTTGCCTTTGGTCGTGCTAGTTTAATGTCAATTTTTCGTATACGTGGGCAAAACGCCTGTCAGAACATAGAGTTGGCGCCACGTTTTAAAGCGGTTTACAGGTTGTAAACCCCTTATTTTTCAGCATTTTTTATAGAGGCACGGGATTACATGGAAATCGGTCTGCGCGAGTGGCTGATCGTCATCGGCATTATTGTCATTGCCGGTATTCTTTTTGATGGCTGGCGCCGTATGCGCGGTGGCAAGGGAAAACTGAAATTCCGTCTTGACCGAAGTTTGTCCAATCTGCCGGACGAGGACACCAGCGCCGAGCTGTTGGGCCCGCCGCGCGTGCTGGACAACCACAAAGAACCACAACTGGACGAGCACGATCTGCCGTCGGTGAGCATGCCTGCCCGTGAGCCCCGCGAATCGGGTTCCAAGCGTGGCAAGCGCGGCCATGGCGAGCCGTCGCAAGGCGACATGAACCTCAGCCTGGATCTGGACGGCGGCCCGAGCTTCAGCAGCCGTGACGACGATTTCCCGGATGACACCAAGGCCTCGCCAGCGGTCAGCGAAAAAGATCAGCCGCAAGCGGAAGAAGTGTTGGTGATCAGCGTAATTTGCCGCGACGCTGCCGGTTTCAAAGGCCCGGCGTTGCTGCAGAATATTCTGGAAAGCGGTTTGCGTTTCGGTGAAATGGACATCTTCCACCGTCACGAAAGCATGGCCGGCAATGGCGAGGTGCTGTTCTCAATGGCCAATGCGGTCAAGCCGGGCGTCTTTGATCTGGATGACATCGATCATTTCAGCACCCCGGCGGTGAGCTTCTTCCTCGGTCTGCCAGGCCCGCGTCATCCCAAGCAGGCCTTCGATGTGATGGTGGCCGCGGCGCGCAAACTGTCCCAGGAACTGAACGGCGAACTGAAAGACGACCAGCGCAGCGTGCTGACCGCCCAGACGATTGAGCACTACCGTCAGCGCATCGTTGAATTCGAGCGTCGCGCCCTGACCCAGAAGCGTTGAAATTGACAACGTATGGGGGACTGCGCCGCGTCTCCCGTACCCTGTAGGAGCCGAGCTTGCTCGCGATGGCGATCTCAAAGACGCCATCGCCGGCAAGCCGTGCTCCTACAATGATTTAACAGATTGAGCAGCCTCGGCTGCTCTTTTGCTTTATGAGAGAACACCCATGACCGCCGCCAAAAACCGCATTCTAGAACTGCGCGCTGAGCTGGATCAGCACAATTACCGTTACCACGTGCTGGACGAGCCCAGTATTCCGGACGCTGAATACGACCGCTTGTTCCACGAGCTCAAAGCCCTTGAAGCGGCCCATCCCGAACTGATCACCAGCGATTCGCCGACCCAGCGCGTGGGCAGTGCAGCGTTGTCGGCGTTCACGCAAGTGCGTCACGAAGTACCGATGCTCAGCCTTGGCAACGCCTTCGAAGAAACCGACATGCGCGAGTTCGACCGCCGGGTGACAGAAGGCCTGGATCTACCGGTCGGTGATCTGTTCGGTGGCGGCGCGGCGGTGGAATACAGCTGCGAGCCTAAGCTCGATGGCCTGGCGGTCAGCTTGCTGTATCAGGACGGCGTGCTGGTACGCGGCGCGACGCGCGGTGACGGCACCACTGGCGAAGACATCAGCATCAACGTGCGCACCGTGCGCAACATTCCGCTCAAGCTGCACGGCACTGGCTGGCCTGCGACCCTGGAAGTGCGCGGCGAAGTGTTCATGTCCAAGGCCGGTTTCGAGCGGCTCAATGCCACGCAACTGGAAGTCGGCGGCAAGACCTTCGCTAACCCGCGTAACGCCGCCGCCGGTAGCTTGCGCCAGCTGGACTCCAAGATCACCGCCAACCGCCCGCTGGAGTTCTGCTGCTACGGCATCGGCCAGATTTCGGCGGACATCGCCGACACGCACATCGGCAATCTCAAGCAACTCCAGGTGTGGGGCATGCCGATCAGCCACGAGCTGAAACTGGCGCACGGCATCGACGAATGCCTGGATTACTACCGCGACATCGGCGAGCGCCGCAACGCCCTGGCGTATGAGATCGACGGCGTGGTGTTCAAGGTCAACAGCATCGCCTCGCAGCGTGAGCTGGGCTTCCGCGCTCGCGAGCCGCGCTGGGCGATCGCGCACAAATTCCCGGCCATGGAAGAACTCACCGAGTTGCTCGACGTGGAATTTCAGGTCGGTCGTACCGGCGCTGTCACGCCGGTGGCGCGCTTGAAACCGGTCAAGGTGGCCGGCGTCACCGTGGCCAATGCGACGCTGCACAACATGGACGAAGTCGCGCGTTTAGGCCTGATGATCGGCGACACGGTGATCATCCGTCGCGCCGGAGATGTGATTCCCCAAGTGGTGCAAGTGGTGCTCGAGCGCCGTCCGGAAAATGCCCGGCCGGTGCAGATTCCCGAACAGTGCCCGGTGTGCGGCTCACACGTCGAGCGCACGCAATTGGTCAAGCGCAGTAAAGGTCGCGAGACCGTCAGCGAAGGCGCGGTGTACCGTTGCGTCGGTCGTCTGGCCTGCGGGGCGCAGCTCAAGCAGGCGATCATTCACTTCGTTTCCCGTCGCGCGATGGACATCGAAGGCCTGGGTGACAAGAGCGTCGAGCAACTGGTCGACGAAGGCCTGGTCAGTTCGCCAGCCGATCTGTATGCCCTGAAGTTCGACGACATCGTCGACCTGGAAGGTTTTGCCGAACTGTCGAGCAACAAACTGCTGAGCGCCATCGAGGACAGCAAGAAGCCAAGCCTGGCGCGCTTTATCTATGCGCTCGGGATTCCTGATGTCGGTGAGGAGACGGCCAAGGTGCTGGCGCGCTCTCTCGGTTCGCTGGAGCGGGTTCAGCAGGCGTTGCCGCAAGTGCTCACGTACTTGCCGGATGTCGGCCTGGAAGTGGCATATGAGATCCACAGTTTCTTTGAAGATGCGCACAACCAGCAGGTGATCGCGGAACTGCTCAAGCACGGCCTGCAGATTCAGGATCAGGGCGAGCTCGGTGCTGAGTTTGCCGCGAGTACCACGCTGGGCGGCTTCCTCGACAAGTTGCACATTCCGTCGGTGGGGCCGGGCGGGGCACAGAAGCTGGCGGACAAGTTTGGGTCGCTGGAAGCGGTGATGAGCGCTGACTGGCTGGACATGCGTCAGGCGCTGCCAGAGAAGCAGGCCAATTCAGTTCGCGAGTTTTTTGCCGTTGAAGACAATCGCCAGCTTGCGCAGGCGGCCGAGCAGCAGTTGCGCGATTTCGGCATGCACTGGCTGAGCGAGAAGAAAGTCGTCGAAGGCTTGCCACTGGCTGGGCAGACCTGGGTGCTGACCGGTTCGCTGGAGTTGATGAGCCGCGACATCGCCAAGGACAAGCTTGAAAGCCTCGGCGCCAAGGTGGCGGGCTCGGTGTCGGCCAAGACCCATTGCGTGGTGGCCGGGCCGGGCGCCGGTTCGAAGCTGGCCAAGGCCAATGAGTTGGGTTTGAAAGTGCTGGATGAAGAAGCGTTTGTCGAATTCCTGAAACAACACGGTATTTCTGTTTAGTCGATCGTTCCCACGCTCCGCGTGGTAGCGCATCCCGTGACGCTTTGCGTCACAGCGGACGCGGAGCGTCCGGGGCGACATTCCCACGCAGAACGTGGGAACGATCTTCGCGCGACAATGATCTAGTCTTGGCAAGCCCCAGGGAGAGATCGCCATGTACCGCTTCTTTGAACAGCTCAGCTCGCGCATCGCCGCGCCTTTCATGGGCGAAAGCGCGCGCAACAGCAAGGTCTGGCAGTGTCGATGCGGGCAATCGCTGTTCTTTCGCAACAGTCAGTGCCTGGCCTGTTCGGCGGCGCTCGGTTATCAGCCCGAGCAGGGGCGTCTGTCGTCGCTGCAACCGGGTTTACAGGCGGATACCTGGCTGGTCGACGCCGATCCGCAAGCCGGTGTGTTTCGCCGCTGCGCCAATCTCGACTCCGCTGCCGCATGTAATTGGCTGCTCCCGGCCAACGACCACGATGCGCTATGCATTGCTTGCAGCCTGAATCACACCATCCCGGACCTGTCGATTACCGAAAATCACGAACGCTGGCGCAAGGTGGAAACGGCCAAGAGGCGCCTGGTCGCGCAGTTGCTCGACTTGGGTTTGCAGGTAACTCCCAAAACGGTCGACGAGCAAAGCGGTCTGGCGTTTGATTTCGTCGGTATCGACCTCGAAGGCAAGCTGCCGACCACGGGTCACGCCAATGGCCTGATCACCCTCGACATCAAAGAAGCCGATGACGCCCACCGTGAGCAGGTCCGTGTGCAAATGCACGAGCCGTATCGCACGTTGCTCGGGCATTTTCGCCACGAAGTCGGGCATTACTACTGGGATCGGCTGATCGCCAACAGCCATTGGCTGGAACCCTTTCGCGGGCTGTTCGGGGACGAGCGCGCCAGTTACGCAGCGGCGCTGGAGCGGCATTACCAGCAAGGTGCGCCGCAGGGTTGGCAGCAACAGTGCGTCAGTGCTTACGCGACCATGCACCCTTGGGAAGACTGGGCGGAAACCTGGGCGCACTACCTGCACATGATGGATGCGGTGGACACCGCTCTGGGATTCGGCATGAGTGCGCGGGAAATGGATCTTGATTACCAGCCATTTCCCCTAAGCACACTCTACGATCCACAGCATCCCGGCGGTGGGGCGTTCCTGTCGTTCGTCAATGCATGGATCGAACTGGCCGGCATGCTCAATGAGCTTTCGCGCAGCATGGGGCAGCCGGATTTCTATCCGTTCGTGTTGCCGCCGGCGGTGATCGTCAAGCTGCATTTTATTCACTTGGTGATCCAGCAAGAGGGCGGCAGGGCGGATGAGGTGATGCAGGAGCTGTGACGATCGCTCAATTGGACGTCCGCTTGTAGCAGCTGTCGAACCCGCGAGGCTGCGTCCGGCTGCGAAGCAGTCGCCTGTTGGGTGATCGTGGTTTATCTGAAAAACCGCGTCCTCTGATTTTACGTCTGCTTCGCAGCCGGACGCAGCCTCGCGGGCTCGGCAGCTGCTACAGACAGCGGTGTTTCAGAGGCATTGCATGTCCTTGAAGCGGCTCATATTTTTTAATCCGCACCAACGGTTGTAACTTCGTCTCAGATAGGTACAATGGCGCGGCTCGCCGTCAGGTGAGCGTCGTTATGGTGACCCCATCGGTCCCCCCGCAACGATTACCCGTGAACCTGGTCAGAGCCGGAAGGCAGCAGCCACAGCGGGAACATTGTGTGCCGGGGTGTGGCTGGTGGGGTTACCACCTTAACGCCACGCGAGCCCTCTCTCGCGTTATCGGTTTGAAAATACTTATTTGTCTTCTCTGCCATGGATCACGTCCAGGGCGGTGTTTCGTCGTTTCCGATTTTCGGAGCGCACAATAAAAAAGGAGGCCGACCTGTCGCATCAGACAAGTCGGCCTCCTTTTGTCATTTATGCACTAAGGCTTGGACAAGGCCTGGTCAACCGCTGCAATCAGCTTTCCCAGTTCCTTCGGGGTGGCTTTGTGTATGACACCGAACAGATACGCCCGCTGCTCATCTTCATCGCCCAGGTCTGCGAAAAAAGCGGCCAGCTTCACACCCAGCACGTCGGCAAGCAGGAACAACGCTTCCACGCTGGGGGTATAGGTGCCCGTTTCAAAGCG
The DNA here is from genome assembly GCF_054668335.1 of Pseudomonas sp. S2_F03. Lineage (NCBI taxonomy): Bacteria > Pseudomonadati > Pseudomonadota > Gammaproteobacteria > Pseudomonadales > Pseudomonadaceae > Pseudomonas > Pseudomonas sp. S2_F03. The sequence continues at coordinate 5,012,088 of NZ_CP162759.1, forward strand.
GCTGATGGTTTTGGGGTCAAAGCCGGTCTTTTCACCGAGTTCAGCCTGAGTAAGCCCCGCGACCTTGCGGTAGCGTCGGATGGCTGGACCCAAACTTGAAATTTGCATTGCTCAATTCCAATTTAGAATCAAGAACTTAACGATAGATTTTTACATTAGACAACGGCATGTTTCATCACCTTGTCTTGCAAAATGTGATGCGTTTCGTAGAATTGCCACCCTTGAGCGGCATTGGGTGACGCCATTCCGGAGATTGGGCGATGTGAAGCTGTCAGCATTGCGCTCCCTCGTCAGACTTGCACGAGGTTTTTCGCCTGATTGATCTGCGGTTCTGCGGGAACCATCGCCTACGGGTCTCGGGATGAAACGTGTTTGCGCCACCCCTCCGCCAGCGACAACGAGCCTGATTCATGGATGATAAATACCGAAGGGCCGTGGATGCCGCCGCCATTTTTTCCGAGACGGATCTGGAAGGACGGATCACCTACGTCAATGACCAATTCTGTGACGTGTCTGGCTATAGCCGTGAAGAGCTGATCGGCCAGAATCATCGTCTCCTCAATTCCGGCCAACATCCCACCGATTTCTTTTCTGCCATGTGGCGCACCATTGCGTTGGGCGGTGTGTGGAAGGGGGAAATCTGCAATCGCGCCAAGGACGGCAGCCTTTACTGGGTCGACAGCACCATGGTGCCGGTGCTCGACGATGCCACCGGACGGGTCGATCGATACCTGTCGATTCGGTTCGACATCAGTGAAAAGCGCGAGTTGCTGCACGTCTTGCAATGGCGGGTAGGGCATGACGCGCTGACCGGATTGCCCAATCGAGCGTATCTCTCGGACCTTTTGGATCAGGCACTGGCGATGTCCCGACAGGAAGACATCCCGTTGGCGGTGTGCATGCTTGATCTCGACGGTTTTAAGGCGGTCAACGATGGCTACGGTCATGCCAGCGGCGATGTGTTGCTGGTCGAGGTGGCCCGGCGTTTGCGCGACATCGTGCGCGGCGAGGATGTGGTGGCGCGATTGGCCGGCGACGAGTTTGTGCTGGTGCTGCGTCATATTCGCGATCTACCGCAATTGCGTGCGGCGTTGAACCGGGTGCTGGGGGCGGTTTCGGCGCCGTACTCGCTGCACGGCAAGGACATCCATGTGTTCGCCAGCATTGGTGTCACGCTGTTTCCCCTCGATAACGAAAACGCCGAAACCCTGTTGCGTCATGCCGATCAGGCCATGTACGTGGCGAAGCAGCGTGGACGCAACCGTTTTCATCTGTTTGATGTGTCCCGGGATCGTGAGATCAAGGCAACTCACCAGACTGTCCAGCGCATGCGTCAGGCGCTGACGGCCGGTGAGTTGCGCCTGCATTTCCAGCCCAAGGTCAACATGCGGTTGGGCGAGGTGGTCGGTTTCGAGGCGCTGTTGCGTTGGGACCATCCACAAAACGGCATGCTGCGGGCCAGGGATTTCCTGCCGCCGGTAGAAGAGACGGACCTGATCATCGACATCGGCGAATGGGTGATGGATCAGGTCCTGTTGCAGCTGCATCGCTGGCAGCAGATGGGGCAGAGCTGGCCGATCAGCGTCAATGTCGCGGCACGGCATTTTCAGCGAGCGGATTTTGTTGAGCGGCTCAAACAGGTGCTGGCAAGGCATGCCCACGTTCCCCCGCAGATGCTTGACCTGGAAGTCGTCGAGTCAGTCGCCATTGAGAACATTCATCATGTCACGGCATGTTTGCAGGCCTGTCAGGCGCTGGGGGTGCAGTTTTCACTGGGCGACTTTGGCACCGGTTATTCGTCGCTGAGCTACATCAAGCGTTTGCGCACGCAAACGATCAAGATCGACAAGTCGTTCATTCGCGACATGCTTGATGACTGCGATGATCTGGCGCTGACCACTGCCGTGATCGGGCTGGCCCGGGCGTTTGGCCGACGAGTGATCGCCGAGGGGGTGGAAAGCGTTGAGCACGGTGAATTGCTGTTGCAAATGGGCTGCGAGATTGCCCAGGGTTATTTCATCGCGAGACCCATGCCACCTGAAGAGGTGCCTGGCTGGGTGGCGGCGTTTGTCGCACCGGCGCAATGGCGGCTGGTGACGTCCCTGTAGCAGCTGGCGAAGCCTGCGTCCGACTGCGCAGCAGTCGTAAAATCAGGCGACGCAGTTTTCCAGATGTACCGTGGATACAGGATTTACGACTACTGCGCAGTCGGACGCAGGCTTCGCCAGCTGCTACAGGCTTGCGGGGGTGCCAATATACAGACGAATGTAGTCATCGATTTCCCCCGACATTTTCATTCGCAACAAGGTGCGAAGAATTCGTTGCACCGGCACCTTGGGGTCATTGCGTATGTAGCAACCGACACGTTGTTCCTGCACCACGGCCACTGCTTTGAGCTGCCGCTCGGGCAGCAGGCGCTGATTGAACCAATCCAGTGTCCATTGATTGCTCACGGCATAGCGATAGCGCCCGGCGTTGAGTTTTTCCAGCACTTGTTCCTGATTGCGCGCGTCTTCGCGGTGCAGGCGATCGGCATCAAACAATGGTTGCAGCGTCGGATAGGTATAGCCCAGCACTGTGCCGATGGGTTGGCGTGACAAATTGGCAGGCAGCACGGAGGCGGGAGGGTCTTGCTGGCTGGTCAGCACGTCGCGTTGAAACCACAGCGGAATGCTCCAGATGTAGTCGCCGGACTGATTCGGAAGCCAGGACTGCGCGGCGTAGCAGCGGATATCAACGTCGCCATGCTCCATGGCGCCTTGTACACGTGCCCGAGGCATTACATGAAACTCGGCGGGTACTCCGACCTGGGTGGCGAGGCTGAGCATCACGTCATACAGGATGCCCTGGGTCGGGCGGCCGTGATCCAGTTGCACCATTGGCATGGCCCAACTGTCGGGGATGACAAAACGCAGCGGCGTCTCGGCGGCGGCGACGTTCAGACTTATCCACAGCAATGCCCCCAAGGCACAACGCATAAACGCTCCAGTACAACTGAAACCCGAGCCGATTAAAGCCCCAAACGCGCAGCTTAGCCAGATTAGACGAGCACACCGGATGCAATTTTGGCCTTGCTCCGCTAGCATTAGCCGCTTCTGTTCCTTAGTTGCGACGGTTTTCGATGAGTTATCAGGTTCTTGCACGTAAATGGCGTCCGCGCTCGTTCCGCGAAATGGTCGGCCAGACCCATGTGCTCAAGGCTCTGATCAATGCCTTGGACAGCCAGCGGCTGCACCACGCCTACTTGTTTACCGGTACGCGGGGGGTCGGCAAGACCACCATCGCACGCATCATCGCCAAATGCCTGAACTGTGAAACAGGTATCACGTCGACACCGTGTGGCGAGTGCTCGGTGTGCCGCGAAATCGATGAGGGGCGCTTTGTCGACCTGATCGAGATCGACGCCGCGAGCCGGACCAAGGTCGAGGACACCCGCGAACTGCTCGACAACGTGCAATACGCCCCAAGCCGCGGGCGCTTCAAGGTCTACCTGATCGACGAAGTGCACATGCTCTCCAGCCATTCCTTCAATGCGTTGTTGAAAACCCTTGAAGAGCCGCCACCCTACGTCAAGTTCATCCTGGCGACGACCGATCCGCAGAAACTTCCTGCAACCATTCTGTCGCGGTGCCTGCAATTCTCCCTGAAGAACATGACGCCGGAACGTGTGGTCGAGCATTTGACCCACGTGCTGGGTGTCGAGAACGTGCCGTTCGAAGATGATGCACTGTGGTTGCTGGGCCGTGCCGCCGATGGCTCGATGCGCGATGCCATGAGCCTCACCGACCAGGCCATCGCTTTTGGTGAAGGCAAGGTCATGGCCGCCGACGTGCGGGCGATGCTCGGCACGCTGGATCACGGCCAGGTCTACGACGTTTTGCATGCGTTGATCGAAGGTGACGCCAAGGCGTTGCTCGAAGGTGTCCGTCATTTGGCTGAACAAGGCCCGGACTGGAACGGCGTGCTCTCGGAAATTCTCAACGTGCTGCACCGTGTCGCCATCGCCCAGGCCTTGCCTGAAGGCGTCGACAATGGTCACGGCGACCGTGACCGGGTGCTGGCGCTGGCCCAGGCATTGCCGGCCGAAGACGTGCAGTTTTATTATCAGATGGGCCTGATCGGTCGCCGCGATTTGCCGCTGGCCCCCGACCCGCGTGGTGGCTTTGAAATGGTCCTGCTGCGGATGCTTGCCTTCCGCCCGGCAGACACCGCCGACGCCCCGAGGCAACCGCTAAAGCCAGTGGGGATCAGCCAGGCCACAGTTGATTCCGCAAATTCAGTGGCTGCCGCGCCGGTTGTTGCGCCGGTAGTCGCTGCGGCAGTAGCACCTGTTATGCCTTCGCCTGCGCCAGTCGCGGCCGTTGTTGCGCCCGCTCCAGCACCCGAGCCTGAGCCGGTTGCACCCGTTGTGGTGCCCGAGCCAGTCGTTGCGCCGGTGGCGGTCGAAGCCGTCGTCGACCTGCCGTGGAATGATCCGGTCGAGCCTGAAGTTGTCCAGCAACCTGCTGTTGAGCCAGTTCTGGAAACTGCTGGCGAGCAGCCGGATTTGCCACCGATGCCGCTGCCGACGCCGGACAGCGTGGTGCCGGATGCGCAGGAATGGGCCGCTGCGCCCATCCCGGAACCTTCCGTGGCCCAAGTCGATGCCGCCACGCCGGGCATGGACCTGGACGACGAGCCGCCGCTGGACGAGGATTACATCGAGCCGGACATGGATTCGGCCTACAGTTATCTCGATGAGCTGGCGAGCGAACATACCGCCGAACCCGCGCCGGAACCGGAGCCGGAACCCGCTGCAATGCCGGCCACGGGCCTGGCGCTGCAATGGCTGGAGCTGTTCCCGAAACTGCCGATCTCCGGCATGACGGGCAGCATCGCGGCCAATTGCACACTGATATCCGTCGAGGGCGATCACTGGCTGATGCACCTGGACCCGGCCCACAGCGCCTTGTTCAACGCGACCCAGCAGCGTCGTCTCAACGATGCACTGAACCAGTTTCACGGGCGCACACTGACCCTGACCATGGAACTGATCAAGCCGGAACAGGAAACCCCGGCCCAGGCCGCGTCCAGGCGCCGTGCCAACCGTCAGCGCGAAGCCGAAGAGTCGATCCACGGTGATCCGTTCATCCAGCAAATGATGCAGCAGTTCGGTGCGGTGATCCGTAACGATACTATTGAACCTGTCGACGCTCTGGTCAGTCAGGGCTAATAACTGAAGGCGTTCGGTCACATGGGCCGGGCGCTGTTTTAATCCAAGTACTTTCGAGGTGATTCCCATGATGAAAGGTGGCATGGCCGGCCTGATGAAGCAGGCGCAGCAGATGCAGGAAAAAATGGCCAAGATGCAGGAAGAATTGGCCAATGCTGAAGTCATCGGTAAAGCCGGCGGCGATATGGTCACCGTGGTCATGACCGGTCGTCATGACGTCAAGAGCGTGACCATCGACCCAAGCCTGGTCGAAGGCCTGAGCGAAGACGACAAGGAAATGCTGGAAGCGGTCGTTGCCGCCGCCGTCAACGACGCTGTGCGCAAGATCGAAGCCAACAGCCAGGACAAAATGTCCGGCATGACCGCTGGCATGCAATTGCCGCCGGGCATGAAGCTGCCATTCTGATTCGCTAAAGCGCGTCGGATGAGCTACAAAAAAATGCCAGGCATCGCGCCTGGCATTTTTGTTTCTGGCCCACACTGATCGTTCCAGCTCCGACTGATCGTTCCCACGCTCTGCGTGGGAATGCCTCTTGTGACGCTCTGCGTCACGCTTTGGGACGCGGAGCGTCCGGGCTGCATTCCCACGCAGAGCGTGGGAACGATCAGGACGATCAGGATCAAAAACATCGAACACTAAACCGCCACAAAGGTCTGCTTCCCTATACCGCCCAATTCTCGATCAAAGGAGACGCTCACATGCCTCAAGCATTGACCCTCAACCAACGTATCGTCCTGGCGTCCCGCCCGGTCGGCGCGCCGACGCCAGAGAATTTCCGCCTGGAAAGGGAGGCGTTGCCGGACCTCACTGACGGCCAGTTATTGCTCAAAACCCTCTACTTGTCGTTGGACCCTTACATGCGCGGGCGCATGAGTGACGCGCCGTCCTACGCAGCACCGGTAGAAATCGACGAGGTCATGACCGGTGGGGCTGTCAGCCGGGTCGAGCGCTCGTTGAATCCAAAATTCCAGGAAGGGGATATCGTGGTAGGCGCTACCGGCTGGCAAAGCCACAGCATCAGTGACGGTCGCAACATCATCCCGGTGCCGTCCGGATTGCCGAGTCCGTCGATGGCCCTCGGTGTACTGGGAATGCCGGGCATGACGGCTTATATGGGCTTGATGGACATCGGTCAGCCGAAGTCCGGCGAAACCCTGGTGGTCGCGGCGGCATCCGGCGCGGTGGGCTCGGTGGTCGGGCAGGTGGCGAAAATCAAGGGCCTGCGCGTAGTGGGCGTGGCCGGTGGTGCAGAGAAGTGCCGTTACGTGGTCGAGGAGTTGGGCTTCGATGCCTGCATCGATCACAAGGCGGCTGATTTCGCCGAGCTACTGGCTAAAGCCTGTCCCAATGGCATCGACATCTATTACGAGAACGTAGGCGGTCATGTGTTCGACGCGGTAGTGCCGTTACTCAATGCCAAGGCCCGCATTCCACTGTGCGGCCTGATTGCCGGTTACAACGCCTCCGAGGCGCCGAAAGGCCCGGATCGCCTGCCGCTGTTGCAGCGCACGCTATTGACCAAACGCGTGCGTATTCAGGGCTTCATCGTGTTCGACGACTACGGTGACCGCCAGCCGGAATTCATCAGTGCCATGGCGCCATGGGTGCGCGACGGCAAGGTTAAATTCCGCGAGGACGTGGTCGACGGGCTGGAGCAGGCACCCGAAGCGTTCATCGGTCTGCTGGAAGGGCGCAACTTCGGCAAACTGGTGGTGCGGGTCGCGCAAGACTGAGTATTTGACGCTAATGAGAGGCGCGGGTATAAACCGCGTCTCGTTGTTTTGTCGGACGTTTCCCCATGAGCTTCAGCCCTTTGATTCGCCAACTGATCGACGCCCTGCGAATTTTGCCGGGCGTGGGTCAGAAAACCGCCCAGCGTATGGCGCTGCAACTGCTTGAACGCGATCGCAGCGGTGGTTCGCGACTGGCGTTGGCCTTGAGCCAGGCCATGGAAGGGGTGGGCCATTGCCGCCTGTGCCGCACGCTGACTGAAGATGACCTGTGCCCGCAGTGCGCGGATACCCGTCGCGACGACACCTTGTTGTGCGTGGTGGAAGGGCCGATGGACGTCTATGCGGTGGAGCAGACGGGCTTCCGCGGCCGCTACTTCGTGCTCAAGGGGCATTTGTCGCCGCTTGATGGCCTCGGGCCTGAGGCGATTGGTATTCCGCAGTTGATGGCGCGGATTGAAGAGGCCGGTACCTTTGCTGAAGTCATCCTCGCCACCAACCCGACGGTAGAAGGCGAGGCGACGGCGCACTACATTGCGCAGTTGCTCAGTAATAAAGGCCTGATTGCCTCGCGTATCGCCCACGGTGTGCCATTGGGTGGCGAGCTGGAGCTGGTGGATGGCGGGACGTTGGCGCATTCGTTTGCCGGGCGTAAGCCGATAGCCCTCTAGTGCCTGAACGGGCCTCTTCGCGGGCAAGCCCGCTCCCACACGGGATTTGTGGCATTCACAGAGCCCCTGTAGGAGTGAGCCTGCTCGCGAAAGGCTTACCTCGGTCACCCTGTTCCACACATTCCTGTTGAAAACCAAGCAAGCGCTCGGTTAACTTCGCTGAACCTTCAGTGGAGTTCGCCGATGCCTGCCTTTCAGGAATACTTCGATCCCTGCCACCAATTGGTCCGAGACAGCGTCAGACGTTTCGTCGAGCGTGAGATTCTCCCGGACATTGATCTGTGGGAGGAAGCTGAAAGCTTTCCCCGTGAGCTCTACCTCAAGGCCGGTGCTGCCGGGATTCTGGGCATTGGCTACCCCGAGGCACTCGGCGGCAGTCATGAAGGTGATCTGTTTGCCAAGGTCGCGGCCAGCGAAGAACTGATGCGCTGTGGCTCCGGCGGGCTTGTAGCCGGTCTCGGTTCGCTGGACATCGGCTTGCCACCGATCCTCAAGTGGGCCAGGCCTGAAGTCCGTGATCGCGTGGTGCCGCAAGTGCTGGCCGGCGAGAAGATCAGTGCCCTGGCCGTCACCGAGCCCAGCGGCGGTTCCGACGTCGCCAACCTGCAAACCCGCGCCGTGCGTGACGGCGAGTTTTACCGGGTCAGCGGCAGCAAGACCTTTATCACCAGCGGCATTCGCGCCGATTTCTACACCGTCGCGGTGCGCACCGGCGAGCCGGGTTTTGGCGGTATCAGCCTGTTGCTGATCGAGAAGGGCACGCCCGGTTTCTCTGTCGGTCGTCAATTGAAGAAAATGGGCTGGTGGGCGTCGGACACCGCCGAATTGTTCTTTGACGATTGTCGTGTGCCCGTGGGTAATCTGATCGGCGTCGAAAACATGGGATTCGCCTGCATCATGGGTAACTTTCAAAGTGAGCGACTGGCGCTGGCGTTGATGGCCAACATGACCGCGCAGCTTGCGCTGGAGGAGAGCCTGAAGTGGGCCCGCCAGCGCGAAGCCTTCGGTAGGCCTGTCGGCAAGTTCCAGGTCATCAAACACCGCCTCGCCGAGATGGCGACAGCGCTGGAAGTGTCCCGGGAATTTACCTATCGCCAGGCGGCGAAAATGGCGGCGGGGCAGAGTGTGATCAAGGAAATTTCAATGGCCAAGAATTTTGCCACCGACACGGCTGACCGGATCGTCAACGATGCGGTGCAGATCCTGGGTGGTTTGGGCTATATGCGTGAAAGCCTGGTGGAACGGCTGTACCGCGATAACCGGATTCTGTCGATTGGTGGCGGGACGCGGGAAGTGATGAACGAGATCATCAGTAAGCAGATGGGGCTTTAATCGGCGGTGTAGTGGCTGGCGTCATCGCGAGCAAGCTCGGCTCCCACAGGAGAATGTCGCCGGACACAAATCGTGTATACGACATAGATCACTGTGGGAGCCGAGCTTGCTCGCGATGGCGTCGGTACAGGCACCGTTTACTTATCGCTCAACGCAAACTGCGTCAGGCAGAACGTAGGAATGCCCATGTCTTCCAGTCGCTGCGATCCGCCAAGCTCCGGCAAATCAATGATCGCTGCCGCTTCATGCACCCGCGCACCCATGCGCCGAATCAGGTTTGCTGCCGCAATCAACGTGCCACCGGTGGCGATCAGGTCATCGAACATCACCACCGAATCGCCCTCGCACAGACTGTCGGCATGGACTTCGAGGAACGCTTCGCCGTATTCGGTCGCATAACCTTCGGCCAGCACATCGGCCGGCAGCTTGCCTTGCTTGCGGAACAGTACCAGTGGCTTGTTCAACTGATACGCCAGCACCGAGCCGATCAGGAATCCACGCGCGTCCATCGCACCGATGTGGGTGAAATCGGCCTCGACGTAGCGATGAGCAAAACTGTCCATCACCAGGCGCAGGGCCGTCGGCGACTGGAACAACGGGGTGATGTCACGAAAGATCACGCCCGGCTTGGGGAAGTCGATCACGGGGCGGATCAGGGATTTGATGTCGAAGGAGTCGAAGACCATCATCGAGGTGTCCTGGCAGGCTGCAAACGTCGCAGTATAACGGCGGCTGAACCGTTTCGCTCAGCCGCAATGGTTACAATCAACCTTCGACGGTGCCGCCGGCCAACGCGCAGAGCTGGATCGGGTCGAGAATACGGATTTCCTTGCCTTCGGCGGCGATCAATTCGTTCTGCTGGAAGCGGGTAAAGACCCGGGACACGGTTTCGACCGCCAGCCCAAGGTAATTGCCGATTTCGTTGCGTGACATGCTCAAACGGAACTGGTTGGCCGAAAAGCCGCGGGCGCGAAAACGTGCCGACAGGTTGACCAGGAAAGTGGCAATGCGCTCATCGGCGGTTTTTTTCGACAGCAGCAGCATCATTTGTTGATCGTCGCGAATCTCGCGGCTCATGACGCGCATCAACTGGCGGCGCAATTGCGGCAGTTGCAGTGCCAGTTCGTCGAGGCGCTCGAAAGGAATTTCGCAGACCGAGGTGGTTTCCAGCGCTTGCGCGGAAACAGGGTGCGTTTCGGTATCCATGCCGGACAGGCCGACCAGTTCACTCGGCAGGTGGAAACCGGTGAGCTGCTCTTCACCGCCGTCGCTCAGGCTGAAGGTCTTGAGGGCGCCGGAACGTACCGCGTAGACGCAATCGAAGGCGTCGCCCTGGCGAAACAGGAACTCGCCTTTCTTCAGCGGGCGGCCACGTTTGACGATTTCGTCCAGCGCATCCATGTCGTCCAGATTCAGCGAAAGCGGCAAACACAGGGGGGCAAGACTGCAGTCCTTGCAATGGACCTGGTTATGAGCGCGCAATTTGACTGGCTCAGACATTTCTTCAATCCTTGTGGGAAAACACACATAAGACGTAAGGGTAACCCACGGAAGGGCATTCAGGCCAGAGTGTGCCACTTTGTCGCATCTCAACCTGGCCTTGAGTCAATGCTGAACGCTGCCTCCCTGGCAAAGAAGTCAAATCACCCGGGAAAACCGCTGGTGGCTGAGGTGTTGCAGATACGCATCAAACACCATGCACACCGAGCGGACCAACAAGCGACCGGCCGGCAACACGCTGATTCGTTCGTTGTCGAGCGTGATCAAGCCATCATCGGCCATGATCTGCAGTTGCGGCCACAATTGGCCGAAGTAGCCGCGAAAGTCGATGTTGAAGTCGTGTTCGATGTCGACGAACTCCAGGCTGAGATTACAGATCAGCTGCTGTATCACCGCCCGCCGCAACCGGTCATCGGCGTTACACACCAGGCCGCGGCTAGTGGCCAATTGAGCCGTGGCCAGGGTGTTCTGGTATTGCGCCAGGTCGCTGGTGTTCTGGCAGTACAGATCACCGATCTGGCTGATGGCTGATACCCCAAGGCCGATCAAATCGCAATGACCGTGGGTGGTATAGCCCTGAAAGTTGCGCTGCAAAGTCGATTCTTCCTGGGCAATCGCCAGTTCGTCGTCGGGCAGGGCGAAATGGTCCATGCCGATGTAGCGGTAACCGGCCGCGGTCAGTTGTTCGATGGTGCGCTGCAGCGTTTCCAGTTTCTGTGCCGGTGTCGGCAATTCGTCAATGTCGATGCGCCGTTGCGCCATGAAGCGTTCCGGCAGGTGTGCGTAGTTGAACACCGAGAGCCGATCCGGTTGCAGATTGATAACCTCATCGACCGTGCGAGCAAAGTTTTCCGGTGTCTGTCTTGGCAGGCCGTAGATGAGATCGATGTTGATCGAACGAAATTGCAGAGTCCGGGCTGCGTCGATCACCGCGCGGGTTTCTTCCAGGCTTTGCAGGCGATTGACGGCCCGTTGCACGGCCGGGTCGAGGTCTTGCAGGCCAATGCTGACCCGGTTGAAACCCAGCTCGCGAAGCAGGCCCATAGTCGACCAGTCGGCTTCGCGAGGGTCGATCTCGATGCCATAGTCGCCGGAATCGTCGTCCAGCAAGTTGAAGCTTTTACGCAACTGCGCCATCAGTTGGCGCAGTTCATCGTGGCTGAGAAAGGTCGGGGTGCCACCGCCAAAGTGCAGTTGTTCGACTTTCTGTGTCGGGTCGAGGTGGCAGGCGATCAGCTGGATTTCCTGCTCAAGGCGCTGCAGGTAGAGTCGGGCTCGGCCGCGGTCCTTGGTGATGACTTTGTTGCAGGCGCAGTAGTAGCAAATGTTCGCGCAGAACGGCACGTGCACGTACAGCGACAGTGGACGCAGGGTTTTGCGGCTGTCGCGCAGCGCATGGAGCAGGTCGAACGTGCCGACCTGACCATTGAATTGCACAGCGGTCGGATAGGAAGTGTAGCGCGGTCCCGCCAGGTCATAGCGGCGGATCAAATCGGTGTCCCAACGAATGGCGTCGAGCATCATGCGGGCATTCCCCCGGATAGGCTGGCAGTGGCAGCGAGTCTAGGGGGTGCGGCGATGGGGCATCTTGATTTGCATCAACGGTGAGCATGGGCTTGTAGCAGCTGCCGAGCCCGCGAGGCTGCGTTCGGCGGCGAAGCCGTCGTGAAATCAGGCAGCGCGGTCTTTCAGGAGGATCTGGGGCTCAGGGTTTGCGACGGCTTCGCCGCCGAACGCAGCCTCGCGGGCTCGGTAGCTGCTACAGGACTGCGAACTAGTGGCCCATGAGCCAATGTTGATGTGGCCCCGGCAAGGTCCAGATGCCGAACAGGATCACCAGTAACCCGCCAGCCATGCGCACGCTGCGTTTGCGTAACAGCGCCGTCACCCGCTCAGCCGCCAGGCCCGTGGCCAGCAGCACCGGCCAGGTGCCCAGGCCGAACGCGAGCATCAACAACGCACTGTCCAGCGCATTGCCCTGGCTCGCCGACCACAGCAATGTGCTGTAAACCAACCCGCACGGCAGCCAGCCCCAGAGCGCGCCCAGCAGCAAGGCGCGGGGCAGGCTCGACACCGGCAACAATTTGTTGGCAATCGGCTGGATATGCCGCCACAGGCCGCGACCCAGGCTTTCGATGCGGGTCAGGCCGCTCCACCAACCCGCCAGGTACAAGCCCATGGCAATCAGCAGCAAGCCGGCAATCACCCGCATAAACATCGCCGCCGGACTGTTGGCCACGGCCCAGCCTGCCAGGCCGATCAGCAACCCGGCCGTTGCATAGCTGAGAATTCGTCCCAGGTTGTAGGCCAGCAGCAGTCGAAAGCGCCGGCTACGTTGCTCCTTGGGAATCGCCAGGGTGAGCGCGCCCATCAAGCCGCCGCACATCCCCAGGCAATGGCCGCCCCCGAGCACGCCGAGAATCACCGCAGACACCAGCAGGGGCGCCAATTCAAGCATGAGGCGGCGCCTTGTCGTCGGGTTTGGCCGGATGGCCGCTGGCTTCGTCGACCGCCGCCTTGTGTGCCGGATCCTGGTCGTCAAACAGAATGCTGTGGGCTGGTCCGTCGAGGTCGTCGTACTGACCGCTGTCGACTGCCCAGAAGAAGATGTACACGGCGATGGCCACGATCAGTAGCGCGGCCGGGATCATCACGTAAAGAGCTGGCATGGGTGGACTCCATGCCCGCGCGGCTCAGGCCGGCAGCGGGCGGGTTTCTGGCGTGGTGTGGGCAGCAGGCGCACTCGGCAGGCGAGTCAGGCGCAGGGCGTTCAGCACCACGGTCAGCGAACTGATCGACATGCCGACGGCGGCCCAAACCGGAGTAATCCAGCCAAGGGCGGCGAACGGCAACATGAGGCCATTGTACAACCCGGCCCACAACAGATTCTCGATGATCACCCGACGTGTCCGCCGGGCCAGGCTGAAGGCTTGCACCAGCGCGTCGAGGCGGTTGGACAACAACACGGCATCGGCGCTGGTTTTCGCCAGATCGGTGGCCGAGCCCATCGCCACGCTGATGTCGGCAGCGGCCAGTACCGGCACGTCGTTGACCCCGTCACCGAGCATCAACACCTTGCGGCCTTCCTTGTGCAATTGTTGCAAGACCTGCAATTTATCGTCCGGACGCAAACCGCCTCGGGCCTCGTCGATGCCCAGTTCGGCGGCGACGCTGGCGACCATCGGCGAGCTGTCGCCGGACAGCAACAAGGTGCGCCAGCCACGCGCCTTGCAGGCTTGCAGCAACGCTGGGGCATCGGCGCGCAGACGGTCGTCGAGGACAAACCATGCCAGGGGGCCCTGACTGTCGCCGAGCAGCAGCCATTGACCCGCTTCATCGGGCATCGATGGCACGGCTGCACCACTGAGTTCGCAGACAAAACCTGGTTGGCCAATGCGCAATCGTTGTACGCCGACCATGCCTTCAAGACCCAGCCCCGGCGTACTGTGGACTTCTTCGGCGGCCAGTGGCGCACGGCCGAACGCACGGGCGATCGGGTGTTCGGAGCGGTTTTCCAGTGCAGCGGCGAGGCTCAGGCACTGGTCGCTGTCGAGCACGCCCAGCGGGCGGATTGAACGTAAAGCGAGGCGCCCTTCAGTCAGGGTCCCGGTCTTGTCGAAGATCACCGTGTCGATCTGGTTCAGGCCTTCCAGAACATGGCCGCGGGTTAGCAGCAGGCCGAGTTTGTGCAACGTGCCGGTGGCCGCGGTCAGTGCCGTCGGGGTTGCCAGCGACAAGGCGCAGGGGCAGGTGGCGACGAGCATCGCCAGCACAATCCAGAAGGCCCGGGATGAATCGAGCTCCCACCACAACAGGCCAATGGCGGCGGCGGCAATCAGCGACAGCAGCAAAAACCACTGGGCGGCGCGGTCGGCGATTTCCGCCAAGCGCGGTTTTTCGGCCTGCGCCCGGTCCAGCAGACGGACAATGGCGGAGAGGCGCGTGTCGTGGCCCAGTGCCAAAACTTTCACCGTCAACGCGCCTTCAACGTTCAGTGTGCCGGCGGTCACTGCATCGCCCGGCGTGCGCGGTTGCGGCAGGTATTCGCCGGTCAGCAGCGATTCATCGATGCTCGAATGGCCGTCGAGGATCTTGCCGTCAGCCGGCAGAATCGCGCCAGGGTGCACCAGCACCTGATCGCCCACGCGCAATTCGCTGAGCAGGATACGCTCGCTCTGGCCATCCGCGCCCAGGCGCAGGCAGGAAGCGGGCAGCAGATTGACCAGTTGTGCGGTGGCGGCGGCGGTGCGCTCTCTGGCTCGGCGCTCCAGATAGCGGCCGGCGAGCAGGAACAGTGCAAACATTCCCACGGCATCGAAATACAGCTCGCCGACGCCGGTGATCGAGGTCCAGATTCCGGCGAGGTAGGCGCTGCCAATCGCCAATGACACCGAAACGTCCATGGTCAGGTGGCGGGTGCGCAGGTCGCGCATGGCGCCTTTGAAAAACGGCGCGCAGCTGTAAAACACGATGGGCGTGGTCAGAAATAGCGCGACCCAGCGCAGGATGGTGTGCAGTTCGGGACTTAGGTCGATGTTGAATTCCGGCCAGGTGGCCATGGTTGCCATCATTGCCTGGAACCACAGCAGCCCCGCGACACCGAGCTGACGCAAGGCCAGGCGATTTTCACTGGCCAATTGTTCGCTGGCGCGGTCGGCTTGATACGGATGGGCGGCATAACCGATGTGGCGCAATTCGCTGAGCATCTGGCTCAACGGTAATTGTGCGTCAGCCCAGCGTACGTGCAAGCGATGGTTGGACAGGTTCAAGCGTGCTTCGGCCACGGCCGGCAAGCTGCGCAGGTGTTTCTCGATCAACCATCCGCACGCGGCGCAACTGATGCCTTCCATCAACAACGTGGTCTCGGCGAGTTCGCCGTCGTGGCGCACGAACGGCGCTTGCACGTCGGCGCGGTCGTACAGCGCCAGTTCATCCACCAACTGCACCGGCAAGGCTTCGGGGTTGGCCGATGACTCGCTGCGATGCTGGTAATAGCTTTCCAGCCCACCGGCCACAATGGCCTCGGCCACGGCCTGGCAACCCGGGCAGCAGAACTCACGGGTTTCACCCAGGACCGCAGCGGTAAAGCGGCTGCCGGCCGGGACGGGCAGGGCGCAGTGGTAGCAGGGGGTTGGACTGGTCATGAAGTGGAGTCTATATCGTTCGGGAGGGCTTCATCGTCGGAACGCCGCCCGGAGCAAGCTCGCTCCCACAGGAGACCGCGATCCACTGTGGGAGCGGGCTTGCCCGCGATGCGCGAAGCGCAGGGTCTTACTTCTTCAGGTCTTCCGCGCCTTGCAGCGGCTCATCGCCCAGCAGCAGGTCTTTGTCGTGGCTGACCTGTTCTTCTTCGAACAGGCGCCAGGTCTTGTCACCCTCAACCCCCAGCAGTTCCACAAAGCGACGGCCATCGACCTTGTCGTTCACTTGGCCAATGTAGCGGCCCTGCTCTGTTTCGCTACGCGCGAGCGTGATCTTGCGATCCTTCTCCGGCTGCGTCGGCGAGATCAGGTTCAGTTCCAGGGTTTTCGGTTGGCTGTTGCCGCTCAAGTGCAGGTCGACTTCGCCGGTCACGCCGTCCAGATGAACGCTGGCGTGAAGTTGCAGGGTCTGGGCCAGCAGTTCACGGTCAAGCGAGCGGTTGATGCCTTTGCCAGCCTCGTAGTAGTTGTCGTTCACCAGGTTGTCCGGGTTGTTCACCGCGATAGTCACCATGGACAAGGTCAGGGTCACCGAACAGGCCAGAATCCCGATGATGATCCACGGCCAAAGGTGCTTGTACCAAGGACTTGCGGCAGTTGCTGCGGGCATGATCACTTCTCTCAACGAATTTGTGGGCCGATGAATCGGCTCTTGGCTTCAACATGAACGCTGTTGTCATCGGCATCCTTGAGGATGAATTTCACCTCGTTGGTGCTCGATGGCAGTTGTTCTGGTGCGCTGGACAGTTCCACCGGCTGGCTGAAAATTTCCCCGGCGGCGACTTTGATCTCGCGCTTGCCTTGCAGCCTGAGGTCCGGCAAACCAGTGGCTTCCAGCACGTAGGTATGGTCGCGCTGGTCTTTGTTCATGATTTTCAGGCTGTAGACGTTTTCGATCCGGCCTTCGGCGTTCTCGCGGTACAGCACGCGGTCTTTGCTGACGTCGAAACCGACCAGCGAACGCATGAAGAACGCGGTGATCAACAACGAGATCATCGCCAGCAGCACCACGGCATAGCCGATCAGGCGCGGACGCAGTTTATGGGTTTTTTGCCCGGACAGGTTGTGCTCGGTGGTGTAGCTGATCAGGCCGCGCGGGTAGTCCATTTTGTCCATAATCGCGTCGCAGGCGTCGATACAGGCCGCGCACCCGATGCACTCGATTTGCAGGCCGTCTCTGATGTCGATGCCGGTCGGGCAGACCTGGACGCACATGGTGCAATCGATGCAATCGCCAAGGCCTTGCGCCTTGTAGTCGATGCCTTTCTTGCGAGGCCCACGGGACTCACCACGACGCGGATCGTAGGAGACGATCAGGGTGTCTTTGTCGAACATCACGCTCTGGAAACGAGCGTAGGGGCACATGTAAATGCACACCTGTTCGCGCAGCCAGCCGGCATTGCCGTAAGTGGCAAGGGTGAAGAAGCCGACCCAGAAGTACGACCAGCCATCGGCTTCGCCGGTGAAAAAGTCGAAAACCAGTTCGCGGATGGGCGAGAAGTAACCGACGAAGGTCAGGCCGGTGACAAACCCGATCAACAGCCACATCGAATGCTTGCTGAATTTGCGCAGGAGCTTGTTGGCGCTCATGGGCGCCTTGTCCAGTTTGATGCGCTGGTTGCGGTCGCCTTCAGTGACCTTTTCGCACCACATGAAAATCCATGTCCAGACACTTTGCGGGCAGGTATAGCCGCACCAGACCCGGCCGGCGTAGACGGTGATGAAGAACAGGCCAAAGGCACTGATGATCAAGATGCCGGACAGCAGGATGAAATCCTGAGGCCAGAAGGTTGCACCAAAAATAAAGAATTTACGCTCCGGCAGGTTCCACCAGACGGCTTGATGGCCGCCCCAATTCAGCCACACCGTGCCGAAATACAACAAAAACAAAAAGGCGCCGCCCATCATTCGCAGGTTGCGGAACAAACCGGTGAAGGCGCGGGTGTAGATTTTTTCCCGAGAGGCGTAGAGGTCGACGCTGTTGTTCGCGTTCTTGTTGGGTGGAGTAACGTCGTGTACCGGAATCTGATTGCTCATCGTTGCATCCCACGGCAGTGGAAAAATGCCCCGGTCAGTACATGCCGACCGCGGTCAAAAAGGGCTGTTGCAGTGGCCCAATGATACGCCTGAAGCTCTAGCTCAAGGGTGCGACCTTTGGTCACGTTGGTGGAATTCAACTGACGGTGTAATGACTTGAATCAATTGACATGTGAATTATGGACGGTTTTACGGTGGGTGCAGGTTTTGCCCAGGGTTAATCAACCGCACACCGCTGGATTGAAAATGCGCGACATTACGTGTGACCACCGTTAATCCATGGGGTGGCGTTGTGCCGCGATCTGCTTATCGGCTCGGCTTTTGCGCAGTTAGGAAAAAATACCAGTTGATACATCAAGTCAGGTCCACGATGCCGGAGTTACTGCCGATCACTTGCCGGTACTCCTCAATCTTCAAGGCCGGAAAGTACTGGCCGATTGTCGCGCCATGAGCGCGAGTGTGTCTGGATTGAAGCTGGCGATTGTTAGTTGTTATAAATGGGTCTGAAACATATTAACTTAAAAGCTTGTCGTTTGAAGTTTGCGGTTTTGTTTTTTCTGCAATAAGTTGTTTTGGTGTGCAGTTGTCAAATAGCTGCGCGCCTATCTAATACTGGCGGAAAATGGAATTTCAATGAATATTACAAAGGTTGTAAGGTTACTTGTGTGTATGTGGGCTCTGTCACTGGTATCTTTAGCGCATTCAATTGAGGGCACCCCTCAACATATGGTCTTCGCGTCCGATCCACAGTATCCGTGGACTGATAAAACGGATAATAATGAATTTGAGACAGACGCTGATTTTGAAAAGCGCGCCAAATGGCTGGTAGAGGCTCAGTTCGGGAGTATTGCAGATTTCAGAAATAAAATGGGCGGCCAGACGCAAGTGCCGCTGATGATTAATGGTGATATGTCTGCGTTCGGTCATGGTTGGCAGCGCTCGTACATCAATTCGATGCTAAATAAATATTTCAACAAGGAGTACTTGTACGGGTTGGGTAATCACGACTATCAAAACAATGTTGATGACTGCTTTAGTAATAACTGTGCGGCGGGCAGTATTGTTGAATTTCAAGAGCATCATGCTGGTGTTGTTGATAGGTTTGATTTGAAAATTACAGGCGGCATTTTGAATAGGCTGTATTCGGGTAGCCTCGCCTATTCGAAAAATATAGGTGAGGTGCATCTGGTGCAGCTTAATAATGAACCTACTTACGAGACCCGTATTTCCCATTTTTTGAACCCTACGACGTTTAACATTACTCATGCACTGGATTGGCTTGAGACGGACTTGGATATCGCTCGGGCTCAGGGATACGCGATCATCATCAATATGCATAAACCCATTGACTGGCAGGGTAACTGGAGTCAGGAAAGACGTTTCCGGGATATGGTCGAGAAATATAAAGTGACGGCCATATTCGCCGGTCATCTTCATTGGGATGGTGGTACTACGTTGAACATGGGCAGTGTGCCCGCTTTCCTTAGCGGCAGTGCTTCCCAGCAAACCTATCTGATCGCCAGTTTTTCCAGCGATCGCAAACAGCTGCACGTCTATCTGGTCGAAAATAATCAGTGGCAAAAGCGCGAGTTGGTGGCGACAGTGCCGGTTAAATCGATTTGGGCCAATCGCCCATGAAAAAGGCCCCGCCAGATCACTGGCGGGGCCTTTTTTGCCTCAGTGCTTGCCTTACTGAGCGTCTGCCGCCTGAGCCTTCTCACCGTGAGAGAGGCTGTAGACATAAGCAGCCAACAAGTGAACCTTGTCGTTGCCTTGCAGTTGCTCTTGCGCAGGCATCTGGCCCTGACGGCCGTAACGGATGGTCTGCTGCAATTGAGCGAAGCTCGAACCGTAGATGAACGCGGCCGGGTGAGTCAGGTTAGGTGCGCCCATCGCTGGCGTACCTTTGCCTTCCGGACCGTGGCAGGCCACGCAGTTGGCAGCGAACAGCTTTTGACCGGCAACCGGGTCAGCCTTGGTGCCTTCCGGCAGTTTGCGGCCATCGAGGTTGGTCAGGACAAACGCCGCGACGTCGGAAACGCCTTGCTCGCCGATCACGTCAGCCCACGCCGGCATGACCGCGTGACGGCCGCCCATGATGGTGGTCTTGATGGTTTCCGGCTCGCCGCCCCAGCGCCAGTCGGCGTCGGTCAGGTTAGGGAAGCCATAAGCGCCTTTGGCGTCGGAACCGTGGCAAACCGAGCAGTTGGAGGCGAACAGGCGGCCACCCATCTTCAAGGCTTGCGGGTCTTTGGCGACTTCTTCGATAGGCATGGACGCGAATTTGGCGAAAATCGGGCCGAACTTGGCGTCCGACTTGGCCATTTCCTTTTCCCATTCGTGAACGCCGGTCCAGCCGGCCTGGCCGTTGGCGAACGCGGTCTGCTTCTCGTTATCCAGGTAGTTGTAACCCGGCAGCAAGCCTTTCCAGTTGCCCAGGCCCGGGTACAGGACCAGGTAACCCAGGGCAAAAATGATGGTGCCCACGAACAGCATGAACCACCATTTTGGCAGTGGGTTGTCGTACTCCTCGATCCCGTCGAAGGAGTGGCCAACCGTTTCATCCGTCTGCTCGGTGCGCTGACCCTTGCGGGTGGACAGCAGCAGCCAGGTCAGGGCGAAGATGGTGCCGAGACTGAGGACTGTGACGTACAGACTCCAGAACGTAGTCATTCTTTGTTACTCCTAGAAGCTTGCTCGACGTGCTTGATGGCTTCGGGATCATCCGCGAAAGGCAGCAAGGTCGCGTCTTCAAACTCCGACTTGCGCTTGGGGCTGAACACCCACAACGCCAGACCGATGAAGGCCACCATCACAACAACGGTGCCCAGGCCACGAATCATCCCGATATCCATCTAAATCACCGTTTGCTTTTGATGATGGTGCCCAGGCCTTGCAGATAGGCCACCAGCGCGTCCATTTCGGTTTTGCCCTTCACAGCATCCTTGGCACCGGCGATGTCTTCGTCGGTGTAAGGAACGCCGAGCGTGCGCAAGACTTCCATTTTCTTGGCGGTGTCTTTGCCGTCGAGCTTGTTTTCCACGAGGAACGGGTACGCCGGCATTTTCGACTCAGGCACGACGTTGCGCGGGTTGTACAAGTGCGCACGCTGCCAGTCATCGGAGTAACGACCGCCGACACGGGCCAGGTCCGGACCGGTACGCTTGGAACCCCACAGGAACGGGTGATCCCAGACGCTTTCACCGGCAACCGAGTAGTGGCCGTAACGTTCGGTTTCAGCGCGGAACGGGCGGATCATCTGCGAGTGGCAGCCGACACAACCGTTGGCGATGTAGATGTCGCGGCCTTCCAGTTCAAGGGCGGGACGCGGCTTCATGCCTTCGACCGGCTTGTTGGTGACGTCCTGGAAAAACAGCGGAACGATCTGGGTCAGGCCGCCGATGCTGACGGCAATAACCATGAAGAAGGCCAGCAGGCCAATATTCTTCTCGACTGCTTCATGCTTCATCAGTGAGCTCCAACTACAGCAATCTGTTCGGCGGCTGCAGCTTCAGCCGGGTTCGAGGCACGTACGGTGCGCCATACGTTGTAGGCCATGAACAGCATGCCGCTGGCAAAGAACGCACCGCCCAAGGCGCGAACGATGAAACCAGGGTGGCTGGCTTGCAGCGCTTCGACGAACGAGTAGGTGAGGGTGCCGTCATCGTTGATTGCACGCCACATCAGACCCTGGGTAATGCCGTTGACCCACATCGACGCGATGTACAGAACGGTACCGATGGTCGCGAGCCAGAAGTGCGTGTTGATCAGGCCAGTGCTGTGCATCTGCGCGCGACCGAACAGCTTCGGAATCATGTGGTAGATCGCGCCGATCGAGATCATCGCTACCCAGCCCAAGGCACCGGCGTGTACGTGGCCGATGGTCCAGTCAGTGTAGTGAGACAGCGAGTTGACGGTCTTGATGGCCATCATCGGACCTTCGAAGGTCGACATGCCGTAGAACGCCAGCGACACGACCAGGAAACGCAGGATCGGGTCGGTGCGCAGCTTATGCCAGGCGCCCGACAGGGTCATCATGCCGTTGATCATGCCGCCCCAGCTCGGAGCCAGCAGGATGATCGACATCGCCATGCCCAGCGATTGTGCCCAGTCCGGCAGAGCGGTGTAGTGCAGGTGGTGCGGACCGGCCCAGATGTACAGGGTGATCAGCGCCCAGAAGTGCACGATGGACAAGCGATAGGAGTAGATCGGACGCTCGGCCTGCTTCGGAACGAAGTAGTACATCATCCCCAGGAAGCCGGTGGTCAGGAAGAAACCTACGGCGTTGTGGCCGTACCACCACTGGATCATCGCGTCAGTCGCACCCGAGTAGGCCGAGTAGGACTTGAACAGGCTGACCGGCAGCGACATGTGGTTGACGATGTGCAGCATCGCGGTCACGACAATGAACGCGCCGTAGAACCAGTTACCGACATAGATGTGCTTGGTCTTGCGCTTGACGATGGTGCCGAAGAACACCAGTGCGTAAACGATCCAGACAATGGCCAGCAAAATTGCCAGAGGCCATTCCAGCTCAGCGTATTCCTTGGTGGTGGTGTAACCCAACGGCAAGGTGATGCCTGCACCGACGATCACCGCTTGCCAACCCCAGAAGTGGAAGGCTGCGAGGCTGTCGGAAATCAGTCGCGTTTGGCAGGTTCGCTGCACGACGTAATAAGAAGTGGCAAACAGTGCACAACCACCGAAGGCGAAAATCACCAGGTTGGTGTGCAACGGGCGTAGGCGTCCAAAAGTCGTCCACGGCAGACCGAAGTTCAATTCCGGCCATACGAGCTGTGAGGCGATGAAGACACCGAGCCCCATGCCAAGGATCCCCCAGACCACCGTCATGATGGCGAACTGGCGGACTACCTTATAGTTATAAGCAGTCGGACTGATTGCTGTGCTCATTCTAAGGTTCCACGGTTTGGGTGTTTTATTAGGAGTAAAAATCGGCCGCAAGTATGGAGAAAGCAGGGGGTCATTGCAACGCGCCATGACCTGGGTCAATGCTTTCAAAAGCTGATTCTGCGGCCTTTCCATGCGCCGCGTAAGGACAAAATTGCCCGTGGGCAAAATGTCGCAGCGAACGAAAATGATGAGGGGGCCAGGTCAGATGTAACGGAGTGTGTTGAAACGCAACGATCCAGTGACCGATGGCAATTGGCGCGACAGCCGGTATCTACCAGCCTTTGCGGGTTGTCATCGGACAGAATTGTCGAACACATCGGCTAAAAACGACCCGGAACCGGCTCATGCCAGTCCGCACGGAGCAAGCTTAGACCCGAATCTGGCGAACCGAAAGAAAGAGCAGGGGGAGGGTGCGACAATGAGTCGCAAAGGGGCAGGGAACTGCCGCATTGCGCAGAATGCGGCAGCAGAGCGGTCCAGATTTATTCGTTCTTGCCTTCAGCCTGCAAACGCTCGGTGTTCAACCCGTGGGACAGGCTGAACACGTAAGCCGCCAGCAATTGCACTTTGTCGTTGCCGAGCAATTCGTTCTGCGCCGGCATATGGCCCTGGCGGCCATGACGAATCGTTTGTTCAAGCTGCGTCAGGCTCGTACCGTAAATGAAACCGGTCGGGTGCGTCAGGTTCGGCGCGCCCATGGCTTGCGTACCCTGGCCGTTTGCCCCGTGACACGCGGTGCAGGTGGTGCTGAACAGTTTCTGTCCGGCTTGCAGGTCGGCGCCGTTGTCGGCAGGCAACGGCAGGCCGGCCAGGTCATGACGCACATACGCGGCGACATTCTTCACACCCGCCTCGCCGAGGATTTCACCCCAGGCAGGCATTGCGGCCATGCGCCCGCCCATGATGGTGGTCTTGATGGTGTCCGCCGCGCCGCCCCAACGCCAGTCGCTGTCGGCCAGGTTCGGGAAGCCGAACGCGCCCTTGGCATCCGAGCCGTGGCAGACCGAGCAGTTGGACGCAAACAGGCGGCCGCCCATTTTCAGCGCTTGCGGGTCCTTGGCCACCTCTTCCACGGGCATGGCGGCGAATTTGGCGAAGATCGGCCCGAACTTCGCGTCGGCCTTGGCCATCTCCTTTTCCCATTCATGCGCGCCGGTCCAGCCGTTTTCATAGCCCGGCAAGATGCCTTTCCAGTTACCCAGGCCCGGATAAAGGATCAGATAACCCACGGCAAACACCAACGTGCCGGCAAACAGCATGAACCACCACTGCGGCAGCGGGTTGTCGTATTCCTCGATGCCGTCGAAGCTGTGGCCCATGGTCTGGTCGACGCTGCCCTTGGTTTCGCCCTTGCGGGTGCCGATCAGCAGCCAGGTCAGGCCGATCAGGCTGCCGATGGTCAGCACGCAGATCCACGTACTCCAGAAGGTGGTCATGGCCGGGTACTCCTTGTTTCAGGTTCTTGGGTGGCGTCATCGGGTTTCGGTTCGTCGGCGAACGGCAGCAGGCGTGCTTCGGCAAATTCCGGATTGCGCTTGCTGTTGAACACCCACAACGTCAGCCCGACGAAAGCCACAAACACCACGACCGTGCCCAGGCCGCGGATCATTCCAGTGCTCATTTCAATGACCATGGCTCACCTCTTGCTCTTGATGGCAGTGCCGAGCACTTGCAGATAGGCGACCAGGGCATCCATTTCGGTCTTGCCCTTGAGTGAGGCGACGGCGCCTGTGATGTCGTCGTCGGTGTACGGCACGCCAAGGGTGCGCATTGCCTTGATCTTGGTTTCGGTGTGGCTGCTGTCGAGTTGATTGGCCACCAGCCACGGGTAGGCGGGCATTTTCGATTCCGGCACCACGTTGCGCGGGTTGTACAAGTGCGCGCGGTGCCAGTCTTCCGAGTAACGTCCGCCGACCCGGGCCAGGTCCGGACCGGTACGTTTCGAGCCCCACAGGAACGGGTGATCCCAGACGCTTTCCCCGGCGACCGAGTAGTGGCCGTAGCGTTCGGTCTCGGCGCGGAACGGGCGGATCATCTGCGAGTGGCAGCCGACGCAGCCTTCACGGATATAGATATCGCGACCTTCCAGTTGCAGGGCGGTGTAGGGCTTCATGCCTTCCACTGGTTTATTGGTCACGTCCTGGAAGAACAGCGGGACGATCTGGGTCAGGCCGCCGATGCTCACTGCCAGTACCATCAGCAACAGCAGCAGGCCGACGTTTTTTTCGATTGTTTCGTGTTTCATGGCGGACTCCTCAAGCCATCTGCGCGGCAGCGGCGACGTCGGCAGGCTGCGAGGCCCGCACGGTGCGCCAAGTGTTGTAAGCCATCAGGAACATGCCGCTGAGGAAGATCGCCCCGCCTACCAGCCGCACGATGAAGCCTGGGTGACTGGCCACCAGCGTTTCGACGAAGGAGTAGGTCAGCGTGCCGTCTTCGTTGACGGCGCGCCACATCAGGCCCTGAGCGATGCCGTTGACCCACATCGAGGCGATGTACAGCACGGTGCCGATGGTAGCGAGCCAGAAGTGCGCGTTGATCAGGCCGATGCTGTGCATCTGCTCGCGGCCGAAGACTTTCGGAATCATGTGGTACAGCGCACCGATGGAAATCATCGCCACCCAGCCCAGAGCGCCAGCGTGAACGTGGCCGATGGTCCAGTCGGTGTAGTGAGACAGTGCGTTGACGGTCTTGATGGCCATCATCGGGCCTTCGAAGGTCGACATGCCGTAGAACGCCAGCGACACCACGAGGAAGCGCAGGATCGGGTCGCTGCGCAACTTATGCCAGGCGCCCGACAGGGTCATCATGCCGTTGATCATCCCGCCCCAGCTTGGTGCCAGCAGAATCAAGGACATCACCATGCCCAGCGACTGTGCCCAGTCCGGCAGCGCGGTGTAGTGCAAGTGGTGCGGGCCGGCCCAGATGTACAGGGTGATCAGCGCCCAGAAGTGCACGATGGAGAGGCGATAGGAATACACCGGACGTTCGGCCTGCTTCGGAACGAAGTAGTACATCATCCCGAGGAAACCGGCGGTGAGGAAAAAGCCCACGGCGTTGTGACCGTACCACCACTGCACCATGGCATCGGTCGCACCGGCGTACACCGAGTAGGACTTGGTGAAGCTGACCGGCAATTCCATGTTGTTGACGAGGTGCAAAATGGCCACGGTGATGATGAACCCACCGAAGAACCAGTTACCGACATAGATGTGCTTGGTCTTGCGCTTGACCAGCGTGCCGAAGAACACGATGGCGTAGGCGACCCAGACGATGGTGATCAGGATGTCGATCGGCCATTCCAGCTCGGCGTATTCCTTGGAACTGGTGTAACCCAGCGGCAGGCTGATCGCCGCCAGCAGGATCACCAGTTGCCAGCCCCAGAAGCAGAACGCGGCAATTTTCGGCGCGAACAGCTGCGTTTGGCAGGTGCGTTGCACCGAATAAAACGAACTGGCGAACAGGGCGCAACCGCCGAAGGCGAAGATCACCGCGTTGGTGTGCAACGGGCGCAACCGGCCGAAACTGGTCCACGGCAGATTGAAGTTGAGTTCGGGCCAGACCAATTGGGCCGCGAGAAAAACCCCGAGCCCCATGCCGACGATGCCCCACACCACCGTCATAATGGCGAATTGGCGGACCACCTTGTAGTTGTAGGCGGTACTGATAGAAGTGTTCATGGTTCCCCATCCACGGTTCAGCCGAAGTGAAGGCGTCTCGCAAGGCAATGACGCTCCCTTCGCCTGGAGTTATAGGCAGACTAAAAGCGAGGCAAGCATGGACAAACAGCACAAGGCCAGTATTGACGGGGATCAATGGGCGCAGTGCACGCGCGATCATGGATGGTTATGGAATGCGGCTGTCACGCCGGCCTCGGCGACGCTGATTCTCGCCCACGGTGCCGGTGCGCCGATGGACAGCGACTGGATGAGCGATATGGCGCAACGCCTTGCTGCACAAGGCGTCAACGTGTTGCGCTTTGAGTTCCCGTACATGGCGCAGCGGCGCACCGACGGCGGTAAACGCCCACCCAATCCGGCGCCGAAACTGCTGGAATGCTGGCGCGAGGTGTATGGCGAAGTGCGACGTCATGTCACTGGGCCGCTGGCCATCGGTGGCAAGTCCATGGGCGGGCGGATGGCCAGTTTGCTGGCGGATGAGTTGGGCGCGGAGGCGCTGGTGTGCCTGGGTTATCCGTTCTATGCGGTGGGTAAGCCCGAGAAACCGCGGGTCGAACATCTGGCCGGGTTGAAGACGCGGACGTTGATTGTGCAGGGCGAGCGGGATGCGCTGGGCAATCGGGAGGCGGTCGAGGGTTACGCGCTATCGCCGAACATCGAGGTGATGTGGCTGGCGGCGGGGGATCATGACTTGAAGCCGTTGAAGGCGTCCGGGTTTACGCATGAGCAGCATTTGGCGGCTGCGGCGGGGAAGGTTGTCGCGTTTCTTCAGTGAGATTGTCGCCAGCCGTTATGGCCTCATCGCGGGCAAGCCCGCTCCCACAGTTTTTCACTGCGTGGCATACATCGCATCCCCGACACAGAACCTGTGGGAGCGGGCTTGCCCGCGATGAGGCCAGTCCTGGATGCACACCTTTCAGAGCGGCCACAAAAAACCCGGAAGCTTTCGCTGTCCGGGTTTTTGGTCTCACCAGTGCAATCAGCGGTTAAACCGCTCCACCAACGAATACTGGGTATTCGCGGTCTTCGTCAGTTCTTCACTCAGCAATGCCGAGTTCTGCGCTTGCTCGGACGTCTGGTCCGCCAATTGCGAGATGTTGCTGATGTTGCGGCTGATTTCTTCGGCCACCGCGCTTTGCTCTTCGGTCGCTGCCGCGATCTGGGTGGTCATGTCGGTGATGTTGGCCACCGCTTCGCTGATGCCCACCAGCGCCTGGTCCGCTTCCAGCACCCGTGCCACGCCTTCTTCAGCCTGACGATGCCCGGCTTCCATGGTCTGCACGGCCGTGCTGGCAGTTTGTTGCAGCTTGGCGATCAGGCTATGGATCTGCCCGGTGGATTCGCTGGTGCGTTGCGCCAGTTGGCGGACTTCGTCAGCCACCACCGCAAAACCACGCCCCATTTCACCGGCGCGGGCCGCTTCAATGGCCGCGTTCAAAGCCAGCAGGTTGGTCTGGTCGGCGATGCCTTTGATCACGTCGACCACGCCGCCGATTTCGTCGCTGTCCTTGGCCAATTGGGTCACGGTCAGGCCGGTTTCGCCGACTACCACCGACAGGCGCTGAATGGCTTCGCGGGTTTCCCCGGCGATGTCGCGGCCGCGACCGGTCAGGCGATTGGCTTCCTGCGTGGCGTCGGCGGTGCGTTGTACATGGCTGGCGACTTCCTGAGTGGTGGCCGCCATCTGGTTGACGGCGGTGGCCACTTGCTCGGTTTCCACGCGCTGGCGTTCCAGGCCGCTGGAGCTGTTGTGCGCCAGGGCGTCGGACTGTTTCGCCTGATCGGTCAGGTGCTCGGCGGTGTCCTGCAGACGGGTCAGGCAGGTTCTCAGGCGAGCTTCCTGGCTGAGGATCGACATTTCCAGTCGCGCTTGAGCGCCACGGCTGTCGGTGTACATCTGCGCGATCAGCGGGTCGGACGTGGTCTGTTCGGCCAGGCGCAGCAGGCGCTTGAGGCCGCGCTGTTGCCAGCTCAACCCCATCAGGCCCAGCGGCACCGACAGGCCGGCGGCCAGGGCAAAACCCCATTGCGACGTCAACGTGGCCCCGATCATGAAGCTTAGCTGGCTGACCAGAATGAACGGCAGCCAGTCCTGAAGCACCGGCAGCCATTTATCAGTGGAGGGGATGGCCGACTTGCCTTGGTTGATGCGTTGGTAGAGTGCTTCGGCACGCTGGATCTGTTCGGCAGTGGGCTTGATCCGCACCGACTCGTAACCGATCACCTGTTTGCCTTCGAAAATCGGTGTCACGTAGGCGTTAACCCAATAGTGATCACCGCTTTTGCAGCGATTCTTGACGATGCCCATCCATGGCAAGCCTTGTTTGAGTGTGTCCCACATGTGCGCGAATACCGCGGCCGGAACGTCGGGGTGACGGACCAGGTTGTGCGGTGCGCGGACCAGTTCCTCACGAGAAAACCCGCTGATCTCCACGAACGCGTCGTTGCAGTAGGTGATCACGCCCTTGGCATCGGTGGTGGAAATCAACCGTTGCTGGGCCGGGAAGGTCCGTTCGCGTTGTGTAATGGGCTGGTTGTTACGCATGGCTTTCTCAATCTGCAAGGCTTTGAAAGGTTGTCGGCGGTGGCAGGCATTAGTTGAAATTATTTTTTAATAATCAGCAGTGCGTCGCAAAACGAGAATTGCCTCAGCCCGCGAGCATGGGATAAGTGAAGAACGCGAAGTGCAGCAGGTTCAGGCCGAAATGGGTGGCGATGGCTGCACCCAGGCCGCCGAAGCGATAGGCCAGGCCGTACCCGACACCGGCGAGACTGGCCAGCAGCCCCCATTGCCAGCCCGCCCCCAGATGCACGAGGCCAAACAGCAATGAGGTCATTAACAAGGCGAGGTTTTCGCCATGGGGCAGGTGCTGGAAGCGACGACTCAGGCCACCCTGCAGATACCCGCGAAACAGGGCTTCCTCCACGAGGGTGACCAGCAGCAGATTATTCAGCAGCCACAGCCAGGCGTGATCCGGCCACTTCGGCGCCCAACTGATCATGCCCAACAGCAACGCGCCACCCAAGGCCAGCGCGGCACTGAGCGTCAGGGCGAGGGCAGTGGCGTAGATTCCAAGTCGTAAAGAATGCCGGCCGACAATCCACGGACAAGCCAATAGCAGCCAGAAGCCGATCAGGGGTTTGTCCTGATTCAAATACATTGAAAAAGGCACGGCATCGTCGGTGAGGCGTTGAGGGGCAATGCCGCGACCGTTATAGAAACCGGGAAGCCAGTGCAATGCCAGCGCCAGGGCCAGGATCACGAACAGACCGTGACCGAGGTAGTGCGCGATGAGGAGTTTTTGTTGGCGGACGGCAACACCGGCCACTAGCAGCAACGCCACCGAAACAACGGCCATCCAGCCAAGTTGGCCGTAGGTCAAAGCGAGGGTGTAGCCGAGGGAGAGCAGGGCCAGGTAGCTCCATGGCAGGGCGAGCATATGAAGTCCTTGTGTACAAATTTTGCGGAACGCCTCGGGCCTCAGTGGTTTTGTGCCGAGCCTACAAAAGCGGGGGGATTATAGGGGCGCGCGCGACACAAACAAAAACACCGCCCGAAGGCGGTGTCTGTGTCAGCAAGCGCTTAAGAGGCAATCAGTTGCCGCAACACGTAATGCAAGATCCCCCCGGACTTGAAGTACTCGACTTCATTGAGTGTGTCGATCCGGCACAGCACTTCGATCTTTTCCTTGCTGCCATCTTCGCGGGTGATGACCAGTGTCAGGTTCATCCGCGGCGTCAGCTCTACGCCAGTCAATCCGAGGATATCCAGCGTCTCTTTACCACTCAGTTTCAGGATCTTGCGGTTCTGATCGAGTTTGAACTGCAACGGCAACACACCCATGCCGACGAGGTTGGAGCGGTGAATCCGTTCGAAGCTTTCGGCGATGACCGCTTTTACGCCCAGCAGGTTGGTGCCCTTGGCTGCCCAGTCGCGGCTTGAGCCGGTTCCGTATTCCTGGCCGGCAATCACCACCAGCGGTGTGCCCGACGCTTGATAACGCATGGCCGCGTCGTAGATCGGCATTTTCTCCATGGTGGGGATATAGAAGGTATTGCCGCCTTCTTCGCCGCCGAGCATTTCGTTGCGGATACGAATGTTGGCAAAGGTGCCGCGCATCATCACTTCGTGGTTGCCACGGCGGGAGCCGTAGGAGTTGAAGTCGCGCGGCTCCACGCCTTTGTTGCGCAAGTACTGTCCGGCCGGGCTGTCGGCCTTGATATTGCCGGCCGGGGAGATGTGGTCGGTTGTCACGGAGTCACCCAGCAGGGCAAGGATTCTGGCTTCGGCGACGTCCTTGACCACGGGTGGCGGTCCGCCGATGCCATCGAAAAACGGCGGATGCTGAATGTAAGTCGAGTCATCCTGCCAGACATAGGTCGCTGCTTGCGGGACCTGGATGGCCTGCCATTGTTCGTCGCCGGCAAATACTTGGGCGTATTCCTTGTGGAACATGGCGGTGTTGACCTGATTCACCGAGTCGGCGATCTCTTTGCTGCTCGGCCAGATGTCGCGCAAGTACACCGGGTTGCCCTCCTTGTCGTTGCCCAGCGGTTCGCTGCTGATGTCGATGCGCACGGTACCGGCCAGCGCATACGCCACGACCAGCGGCGGGGAGGCCAGCCAGTTGGTTTTCACCAGTGGATGCACACGTCCCTCAAAGTTGCGGTTGCCCGACAAAACCGAGGCAACGGTCAGGTCAGCGGCCTGGATGGCTTTTTCGATGGGCTCCGACAGCGGGCCGGAATTGCCGATGCAGGTGGTGCAGCCGTACCCGACAAGGGCAAAACCCAACTCATCGAGATAGCGTGTCAGGCCCGCTGCCTTGTAGTAGTCAGTGACCACTTTGGAGCCCGGCGCCAGTGAGCTCTTGACCCACGGTTTACGCATGAGACCTTTTTCAATGGCCTTTTTCGCCACCAGACCCGCCGCCATCATCACGCTCGGGTTGGAGGTGTTGGTGCAGGAGGTGATCGCGGCAATCACCACCGCGCCGTTTTTCAATCGATAGGTCTGACCGCCGTGTTCGTAGTCGGCTTCACCGGCCAGATCGGCATTGCCCACTGCGACACCGCCGCCGCCTTCACTTTCCAGGCGACCTACTTCCTTGCTGGTGGGTTTGAATTGCAGGTCGATGAAGTCGGTGAACGCCTGCGCGACATTGGGCAATGAAACGCGATCCTGTGGACGTTTTGGCCCGGCGAGGCAGGCTTCGACATTGGCCATGTCCAGCGCCAGGCTGCCGGTGAGCACTGGTTCCTTGCCCGGCAAGCGCCACAGGCCTTGAGCCTTGCTATACGCCTCGACCAGTTTCACCGTTTCCGGCGGCCGGCCGGACAAACGCAAATACTCCAGCGTCACATCGTCTACCGGAAAGAAGCCACAGGTGGCGCCGTATTCCGGGGCCATGTTGGCGATGGTCGCGCGATCGGCCAGCGGCAGGTCGGCGAGGCCGTCACCGTAGAACTCGACGAATTTGCCGACCACACCTTTCTTGCGCAGCATCTGGGTGACGGTCAGCACCAGGTCGGTGGCGGTGATGCCTTCCTTGAGTTTGCCTGTGAGCTTGAAGCCGATCACTTCGGGGATCAGCATCGACACGGGTTGGCCGAGCATCGCTGCTTCCGCTTCGATTCCACCGACGCCCCAGCCGAGGACGCCAAGGCCGTTGATCATGGTGGTGTGGGAGTCGGTGCCGACCAGCGTGTCGGGGAAGGCATAGGTGCGGCCGTCCTCGTCCTTGGTCCAGACCGTGCGGCCCAGGTATTCCAGATTGACCTGATGGCAGATCCCGGTGCCCGGTGGCACTACGCTGAAGTTGTCGAATGCGCTCTGGCCCCAGCGCAGGAATGCGTAACGCTCACCATTACGCTGCATTTCAATGTCGACGTTTTGTTCGAAGGCGCTGGAACTGCCAAATTTGTCGACCATCACCGAGTGGTCGATCACCAGGTCCACCGGCGACAGCGGATTGATGCGCTGCGGATCGCCGCCGGCCTTGGCCATGGCGGCGCGCATGGCTGCCAGGTCGACCACGGCGGGAACGCCGGTAAAGTCCTGCATTAGTACGCGGGCGGGGCGGTACTGGATTTCGCGGTCGGAGCTACGCTCCTTGAGCCACGCGGCAATCGCCTTGAGGTCGGCACCGGTGACGGTTTTTTCATCTTCCCAGCGCAGCAGGTTTTCCAGCAGTACTTTCAACGACATGGGCAATGTGTCGAGATCACCGAGGCTCTTGGCGGCCTCGGGCAGACTGAAATAGTGGTAGGTCTTGTCGTCGACTTGCAGGGTTTTAAGGGTTTTCAGGCTATCGAGAGAGGGCATTACGATCACTCCTTTAAGTCCTCACGGCTACGGACTGAGGGGATGGGCAGAGCATTAAACCTAGCCCTGTTTTAAGTAGCTGGCTAATAACTGGACTCTATGGCCAAGTCCAAGGTTCCGAACTCGGCTATCATGCGCCGGTTTTCGTGACAGGCTTTGCTTCAACGCAAGTCTGGGCATCGCGCAGTGGTTGAATGTCTCGCCATCTGCCCAGGAGTAAAAATGAACACCCTCTTTATGCATTGCCGGCCGGGCTTCGAAGGCGAAGTCTGTTCTGAGATTTCTGAACACGCGGCGCGTCTGAACGTGGCCGGTTATGCCAAGGCCAAAACCGCCAGCGCCTGCGCCGAGTTCATCTGCACCGAAGAAGACGGCGCCGAGCGCTTGATGCGTGGCCAGCGTTTCGCCGAGCTGATCTTCCCGCGCCAATGGGCTCGCGGAATTTTCATCGACCTGCCGGAAACCGACCGCATCAGCGTAATCCTCGCGCACATGGCGGACTTTCCGCTGTGCGGCAGCCTGTGGCTGGAAATGGTCGACACCAACGATGGCAAGGAGCTGTCGAACTTCTGCAAGAAATTCGAAGGTCACCTGCGCAAGGCGCTGATGGCTGCCGGCAAGCTGGTGGAAGATGCGCATAAGCCGCGTCTGCTGCTGACGTTCAAGAGCGGCCGTGAAGTGTTCATGGGCCTGGCCGAGTCAAACAACTCGGCGATGTGGCCGATGGGCATTCCGCGCCTGAAATTTCCGCGTGAGGCCCCGAGCCGTTCGACGCTGAAGCTGGAAGAGGCCTGGCATCACTTCATCCCACGCGATCAGTGGGATGAGCGTCTGCACAGTGACATGACCGGCGTTGACCTTGGCGCTGCCCCCGGCGGCTGGACCTGGCAACTGGTCAATCGCGGCATGCTGGTGACCGCTATCGACAACGGCCCGATGGCCGAAAGCTTGATGGACACCGGGCTGGTGCAACACTTGATGGCCGACGGTTTTACTTTCAAGCCCCGCCAGCCGGTGGACTGGATGGTCTGTGACATCGTCGAGAAGCCGGCGCGTAACGCTGCGATGCTGGAGGAGTGGATTGGCGAGGGGCATTGCCGGGAAGCGGTGGTCAACCTCAAACTGCCAATGAAACAGCGTTACGCTGAAGTTAAGCGTTTGCTGGAACGCATCGCCGACGGCTTCAAGGAGCGCGGTATCCGGGTCGAGATCGGCTGCAAACAGCTGTACCACGATCGCGAAGAAGTGACCTGCCATTTGCGTCGGCTGGATGTGAAGAAACCCAAGTCCCGCTGATTCTCACGGACCCCTGTGGGAAAGAGCTTTGTGGGAGCCGGGCTTGCCCGCGATGCAGGCGACTCGGTTTGACGTCGAACCCGGTTGATGCCATCGCGGGCAAGCCCAGCTCCCACAACAGCTGACCCCCACAGGGGCGGCGGTATGCCACAGATGACCGAACACCCGGCAATGCGCGACAATGCCGGCCAGTTTCAGGAGTTAATCATGAGTGAAATGTTTGATACGCCGGTCGACGGCACGCTCGACGCCACCGGCCTCAATTGCCCGGAGCCAGTGATGATGTTGCACCAGCACATCCGTGACCTGGTGCCTGGCGGTCTGCTCAAGGTGATCGCCACCGACCCGTCGACCCGTCGCGACATTCCCAAGTTCTGTGTGTTTCTCGACCACGAGTTGGTGGGGCAGCACGAAGAGGCTGGCACCTACCTCTACTGGATTCGCAAGAAGCTCGATTAACGGGCACAAAAAAAGGGCCTGCAAACGCAGGCCCTTTTTTGTATTCGCTCATCCCGCCGAATGGCTGATGCGAATCCGCTTGCGTGCACTGCGCGCCAGGCGGATCGACAGCATCACGGCTGCGCAACTCAAGCCCACGATCAAACCTTGCCACAGGCCGCTCGGGCCGCTCGGCGCGCCGAACCAATCGGTCAGGCCCAGCGCGTAACCCACCGGCAAACCAATCCCCCAGTAAGCGAACAGGGTCAGGATCATTGTCACGCGCGTGTCCTGATAACCGCGCAAAGCGCCGGCCGCTGTCACCTGGATCGCATCGGAAAACTGGAACAACGCCGAGTACACGATCAGCATGGCAGCCACGCGAATCACCGTCGGGTCAGCGGTGTAGATCGCTGCAATGTGCTCGCGCAGCAACAACATCATGCTTGCGGAAAGGCAGGCATACGCCAGCGCCGTGCCCATGCCGACACCGGCGGCGAAACGTGCCTCGCGTGGCTCCTGGCGACCGAGGGCCTGGCCGACCCGGACCGTCACGGCCATGCCGAGGGAATAAGGGATCATGAACACCAGCGAGCTGAAGTTCAGGGCGATCTGGTGCCCGGCCACCACGGTGGCGCCGAGGCTGCCGATCAGCAGCGCAATCACCGCAAAAATGCTCGACTCGGCGAACACTGCGATGCCGATCGGCAGGCCGATGCCCAGCAAGCGTTTGATCACCGACCATTGTGGCCAGTCGAAACGACTGAACAACTGGCTCGACTGATAAGCCGGCGCCCAGCGCTCCCAGCCGGCCATGCCCAGCGCCATCACCCACATCACAATCGCGGTGGCCCACCCGCAGCCGACACCGCCCATGGCCGGCACACCGAAGTGGCCGTAGATGAAGACGTAATTCAGCGGGATATTCAGCGCCAGCCCGCACAGGCCAAGCACCATCGCCGGGCGCGTGCGGCCCAGGCCATCACTGAAACAGCGCAATACATGATAGAAGGCGACGGCGGGCAAACCGCTGGCGATGCCGTGCAAGTACTGCATGCAGGGGCCGATCAATTCGGGATCGACGTTCATGATGTGCAGGATCGGCTCGGCGCTGAACAGGATGCCGGTCGCCATCAAACCGACCACCAAGGCCAGCCAAAGGGCCTGACGCACAATCGGGCCGATCTCGCTGTGGGTGCCGGCGCCAAAACGCTGGGCGACTTTGGGTGTGGTTGCCAGCAGGGTGCCGGTCATCAGCAGAAACACCGGGACCCAGATCGAGTTACCCAGCGCTACGGCCGCCAGATCGCGAGGCCCGACCCGGCCTGCCATCACCGCATCGACAAAGCCCATGGCAGTGGTCGCCAGTTGCGCGATCATGATCGGCAGCGCCAGCGTGAGCAGGTTTTTCAGCTCCAGGCGAACCCGGGCCGGGCGGGTGAGGGAGAGTGTGGCGGGGTGGTCAGTCACGGAATTCAAGGGCGAAACGTCCAAAGGTTTTAATGCGCAAGGCGACGCATTCTACGCCCTGACGCAGTGGTCAGGAAAAGTCCTGTGTTAGGGATTTGTAATCATATTCCGGACGTTGCGACATGCCCTGTAGCAGCTGGCGAAGCCTGCGTCCGGCTGCGAAGCAGTCGTAAAGTCAGACGATGCGGTGTTTCAGTAAGACCGCAAACTCAGGTTTTACGACTGCAGCGCAGCCGGACGCAGGCTTCGCCAGCTGCTACAAGGATGCGCAATGCCTGCTGGCTCAGTACAGGCATCTGCGCCTACACTGCCGATCCGCCAAAGGAGCCTGCCATGCTGATTGTTGCCGACGAAAATATCCCGCTGCTCGATGCCTTCTTCTCAGGTTTCGGTGAAATCCGCCGGGTACCGGGACGGTCCATCGACCGCGCCACCGTCGAACAAGCCGATGTGTTGCTGGTGCGCTCAGTGACCAACGTCAATCGTGCCTTGCTCGAAGGCAGCAACGTGCGTTTTGTCGGTACGTGCACCATCGGCACCGATCACCTGGACCTGGATTACTTTCAGCGCGCCGGCATCACCTGGTCCAGCGCGCCCGGCTGCAACGCCCGGGGCGTCGTCGACTATGTGCTGGGCAGCCTGTTGACCCTGGCTGAAATCGAAGGGGTCGACCTGACCCCGCGCACCTATGGCGTGGTCGGTGCCGGCGAAGTGGGTGGGCGACTGGTCAAGGTCCTGAAAGGCCTGGGCTGGAAAGTGCTGGTGTGCGATCCGCCCCGGCAAGCGGCTGAAGGCGGCGACTTCGTCAGCCTCGAACAGATCATCGAGCAGTGCGATGTCATTAGTCTGCACACCCCCTTGAAGAAAAGCGGCGCGCAATCGACCTGGCATCTGTTCGATCAAAACCGTTTGAACCAGCTCAAGCCTGGCACCTGGCTGATCAACGCCAGTCGTGGCCCGGTGGTCGACAACGCCGCCCTGCGCCAGGTGTTGCTGGAGCGCGAAGACCTGCAAGCCGTGCTCGACGTTTGGGAAGGCGAGCCTGAAGTCGATGTAGCGCTGGCTGAGCTGTGTGTACTGGCAACACCGCACATTGCCGGATACAGCATTGATGGCAAACAGCGTGGGACGGCGCAGATTTATCAAGCGTATTGCGAGTTTCTCGGGCAACCGGCGCCCATCAGCCTGAATGATTTGCTGCCGGCGCCGTGGTTGTCGCAAGTGACCTTGAATGCGCAAACAGACCCGGCGTGGGCGTTGGCCATGTTGTGCCGTGGCGTGTACGACCCGCGCCGTGACGATGCGGACTTTCGGCGCAGCCTGGTCGGTAATGTGAGCGAACAGCGCGCAGCGTTTGATGCGCTGCGCAAACACTATCCGTCGCGTCGGGAGATTGATGGGTTGCAGGTGCGGATTGAGGGCGAGTCAGCTCAATTGCACAAGATCGTGGCGGCGTTGGGTGCTGTGACAGTCTAGGGACCGAGTCGGCCCTATCGCGGGCAAGCCACGCTCCCACAGATCTTGAGTCATCCACCCAACCTGTGGGAGCGTGGCTTGCCCGCGATAGGGTGCGCAGCACCCTCAAAAATCACCCATAAAAAAACCCGGCCCTTCAGGGCCGGGTCAAGAAGACGGTGGCTATATCACTTTTGTTTGGCAGGCTTGACCAATCGCTTTTCCAGTTCGCTGCACGCTTGCTGGATCATGTCTTCAGTGATCGGTACTTCGCGGCCCTGTTCATCGATAATCGAGCAACCCAGAGACTGGTCTGGCTGCGTGCGGATCACTTGAATCTTGTCATCGCTGCTGTGTTGCAAGGACATGGCCTGTCTCCTCATCAGGTTGTGTGCTTACTCTAAAACCCTCAGGTGACCGGGCTATGACAACTCCCTGCGATCTTTCCCGACGGAAACATCAGTCCACCAGAAATTTAAAAACGTTGCTACCCGGACTTTAGACCAATAGCGTCTAGAGACTAGTCGTCGCGGTCATATTTAACCTGACTCATTGTGATTTACAGGGTTCAACCGCTGGCGGTGTAGGCTGGCTACAACCTTTGCATACTGGATACTCCGATGCTCTCTGCCCGTTACCGCCGTGCGATCCGCCTGACCAGTCGCTTTCTTGTGCCTTACCGCTGGCAAGCCCTTGGCGCGCTGCTCGCATTGATTGTCACCGCCGGCATTACCTTGTCGATGGGGCAGGGCATTCGCATGGTGGTGGATCAGGGGTTCATGACCCGATCACCGCACTTGCTCAATCAGTCCATCGGCTTGTTCATGGTGTTGGTGGTCGGGCTGGCGGTCGGCACCTTTGCGCGTTTTTACCTGGTGTCGTGGATCGGCGAGCGCGTGGTCGCTGACATCCGCCGGCAAGTATTCAACCATCTGATTTACTTGCATCCGGGGTTCTATGAAAACAATCGCAGTTCCGAGATCCAGTCGCGGCTGACCGCCGATACAACGTTGCTGCAATCGGTGATCGGCTCTTCGTTGTCGCTGTTCCTGCGCAACACGCTGATGATCATCGGCGGGATTGTGCTGCTGTTCATCACCAACCCCAAACTCACCAGCATCGTGGTGGTCGCATTACCGCTGGTCATCGCCCCGATTCTGATTTTCGGGCGTCGGGTGCGCAGTCTGTCGCGCCTGAGCCAGGACCGTATCGCTGACATCGGTAGCTACGTCGCTGAAACCCTCGGCCAGATCAAGACGGTGCAGGCCTACAACCATCAGGTCCAGGACGAGCAGCGTTTCGCCGTGACGGTGGAAGAGGCGTTCAACACGGCTCGTAAACGTATTTTCCAGCGAGCCTGGCTGATTACGCTGGTGATCGTGCTGGTGTTGGGCGCGGTGGGCGTCATGTTGTGGGTCGGCGGCATGGATGTGATTGCCGGTCGGATCTCGTCCGGTGAACTGGCGGCATTTGTTTTCTACAGTCTGATCGTGGGCAGTGCGTTCGGCACCTTGAGCGAAGTGATCGGCGAGTTGCAGCGTGCAGCGGGCGCGGCCGAGCGGATTGCTGAGTTGCTGCGCTCGGAAAACATCATCCAGCCGCCGAGCTCTGGCCTGGTGACCTTGCCGGAGCGGGTGAAGGGCGATCTGGTTCTACAAGATGTGCGTTTTTCCTACCCGTCGCGTCCGCAAAGCTACGCGGTCGATGGTTTGAGCCTGACCATTAACGCGGGCGAAACCCTGGCCCTGGTCGGCCCCTCCGGTGCCGGTAAATCCACCGTGTATGACCTGCTGCTGCGTTTTTACGATCCGGCCGCAGGGCGAATCCTGCTCGATGGCGTGCCATTGACCCAGCTCGACCCACTCGACCTGCGCCGTTGCTTCGCCCTGGTTTCGCAAAACCCGGCACTGTTTTTTGGCAGCATCGAGGAGAACATTCGCTACGGCAATCCAGCGGCGACACCCGCGCAAGTTCAGGAGGCCGCAAAAATTGCCTACGCCCATGAATTTATCGAACACATGCCCAATGGCTACCAGACCCATCTCGGCGACGCAGGGCTGGGCTTGTCGGGTGGTCAGCGCCAACGCCTGGCCATCGCTCGGGCGTTGCTGGTGGACGCACCCATCCTGCTGCTCGACGAAGCCACCAGCGCACTCGATGCGCAAAGTGAACACCTGATCCAACAGGCCCTGCCGAGCTTGATGAAAAACCGCACCACCCTGGTGATCGCCCACCGTTTGGCCACCGTGAAAAACGCCGACCGGATTGCCGTGATGGATCAGGGTAGGTTGGTGGCGGTGGGCACGCATCAGGAGTTGATTGCGAGCAATGCGCTGTATGCGCGGTTGGCGGCGTTGCAGTTCAGTGATGGCAAGGCCGAGCTTGGTCTTCACCTGTAAGCGTCGTGTAGGAGATGTGTAGGAGCTGTCGAGTGAAACGAGGCTGCGATCAAAAATTCGCAGCCTCGTTTCGCTCGACAGCTCCTACACATCTCCTACAACACCGGTTCCGCGCTGTTCCTGTTTAACGGGCGCTACCGGTCACTGATCGTCGAAGAACCGTTCATGCCATTCCACCAGCGGTTGGGGCGTATTGAGCTTGTGACCGTAGATCACCGAATACGACAGCACGTTCTGTACGTATTGGCGGGTTTCGTCGAACGGGATGCTTTCCACCCACACGTCGTAGCTCAAGTGATCGGCACCACGTAGCCACTGGCGTACGCGGCCCGGGCCGGCGTTGTAGGCGGCGGAGGCGAGGACGCGGTTGCCATTGAACTGGCTGTGGACCTGGCTCAGATAAGCGGCGCCGAGCTGGATGTTCTTGTCCGGGTCAAGCAGCTGCTGCGGCGAGGAGTACGGAATGCTGAACTTGCGCGCGGTTTCCTTGGCGGTGGCAGGCATCAATTGCATCAGGCCTGTGGCGCCGACACCAGAGCGGGCGTCGTCCATAAAGGCACTTTCCTGGCGGGTGATGGCGAATGCCCAGCTCGAATGGATACCGCGGTTTTTGGATTCGCGGACCAGCGCATCGCGGTGGGCCATCGGGAAGCGGATGTCCAGATCGTCCCAGTACTGCGCCTGACTGATGGTGCGAATCGCCGGGAAATACCATTTCAGGTCATAGGCCAATTTGGCCTGGGCAACCATTTCGTCGCGGCTGAAATGACGGCTGACGTAGTACCACTCCCGGCGCCCGTCGGCGATCTGTCCACGGGCGTGCAGCTCCAGGGCGCGGCGTACGCCAGGAGTGTTGCGCACCTTGTTGGTCAACGCTTGGCTCAATACCAACGGTTTGTTGACCAGCGAATAGGGCGACTGCGAACGATCGGCCGCCATGAAGCCATAGAAATCGCGCTCGCGAGAGAGGTTTTATAAAGCGTTTGCGGTTCCGCGTTCTGAGGCTGGGCCAGCTCAAGGCTGCGGGCTTGCCAGTAACGCCAGCGATTGGTGGTCGCCAGGTCCTGCGGCAAACGCCGGGTCAATTGATAGGCATCGTCCCAGCGGGCCAGGCGCAACAGTAGCCGCATGCGCCATTCGGACACGGTGTTGTCGCGCAGTTCCGGGTCGTACTTGGTCATCACGTCCAGTGCGCGGCTGTCGTAACGTCGTGCGAGTGTCAGTCCGATTTCCCGGGCGATCGCCACTTTTTCATCGCGGGAGAAGTGCATGCTGCTGGCATAACCGTCGAGCAGGTCCATGGCCTTGTCCGGGTCTTGCTTGGCCAGGCGGCGCAGGCCGAGGCTGACGATGTCGGACATCGGTTCGTCGGCCGGGGTGAAGCGCGAAGGCTGGTTGAGCAGCTCGGGTTTTTGCGCCACATCAATCAGTAATCGACCGCGAGGAGCGAGGGTGGTCAGGCCGTTAACGAGGCTTTTGGCCTGCGGATAATTGCGCGCCTGGGCGGCGAGCTTGGTGCGCTCCCAGCGTTTTTGCTCGGTCAATTGACCTTCGGCGGCCCATTGCCCGAACAGTGCATCGCAGGCCTCAGGTTGGGATTTGCCGGTCAGCCAGAGCTTGTTGGCGTTGGCATAACCTTCGGCCTTCTGGTTATGACTGATCTGATACTGCGCGTTCAGACAGTCCAGTTCGGTGAAGTTGAGCTTGGGGTCGTAATACTTGACGAAGGTCGCCCATTCGCCACGGTCAGCCAGCCAGCGCAGCCGGCGTAATTTCATCCAGTTGGCTTGCGGCAGGTCACCGTGCTCGGCGAGGAATTTCTCGATTTCGGCATTGCTGGCGGTTTTTAGGCGCGCGGTCAATTCGTCATAGGCCAGGTAGGGCTCCAGCGGGTAATCGCTGAGGGCCTGGCTGTAACGGAAGTAAGGACCGGAATCGCCCTTGGCCAAGGCTCGCTTGGCTTCATCGTAATACTGACGCTGGGTGGACAGGTCCACCGCCTGGGCTGATTGGACGGCAGTGGCAGAAAGAAGCAGACAAGATAAAAGACTGAAAAGGCGACTGCGCATGAGACGTCCGGGCAGAGAAATCATGACAAGTGCGGGTAATGCCCGCACTGAATTGTTGTAGCTTAGCCTTTTGCCAGCAGCAGGCGAAAGCTTTGCGGGCCTGTCAGCATAAGTTCGCAACATTTGTTGTGCAGAGTGCTTCGAGAGTGAAATTGCCGGCCTTCTGAAGCCTCAAGTCAGGTAGAATGCGCGCCCGGTTTTTGGAGAAGCTCATGACCCTGCTCAAATTCAGCGATGTGTCCCTTGCTTTCGGCGCTATGCCGTTGTTGGACAAGGTGTCCTGGCAGATCGCCCGTGGTGAGCGGGTGTGCATCATCGGCCGCAATGGCACTGGCAAGTCCAGCATGATGAAGCTCGTCAAGGGCGACCAGAAGCCCGATGAGGGCTCCGTTTGGCGTGCACCTGGCCTCAAGATTGGCGAATTGCCGCAAGAATTGCCGGTAGCCGACGAGCGGACCGTGTTCGACGTGGTTGCCGAAGGCCTGGACGGCGTGGGCGAGCTGCTCGCGCAGTATCACCACCTGAGCCAGAACATCGTCACCGACGCCGATCTGGACAAGCTGATGCACGTCCAGCACGACCTCGAAGCCCGCGATGGCTGGCGTCTGCAGCAACTGGTCGACAGCACGTTGAGCCGTCTGCAGTTGCCAGCCGACAAGACCCTCGCCGAGTTATCCGGTGGCTGGCGTCGTCGCGTCCTGCTGGCCCAGGCCCTGGTTTCCGAACCGGACCTGCTGCTGCTCGACGAACCGACCAACCACTTGGACATCGGTGCAATTGCCTGGCTTGAAGAAGCGCTGAAGGATTTCCAGGGCGCCGTGCTGTTCATCACGCACGACCGTTCATTCCTGCAAAACCTCGCGACTCGCATTCTGGAACTTGATCGCGGTGGCCTGATCGACTGGAACGGCGACTACGCCAGTTTCCTCGTGCACAAAGAAGCCTCGCTGGCGGCTGAAGAAACTGCCAACGCGCTGTTCGACAAGAAGCTGGCTCAGGAAGAAGTCTGGATCCGCCAGGGCATCAAGGCCCGTCGCACCCGTAACGAAGGCCGTGTCCGCGCGTTGAAAGCCCTGCGCGTCGAACGCAGCGAACGTCGTGAGCGCACCGGCAAGGCCAACATTCAGCTGGATACCGCTGACAAGTCCGGCAAGCAGGTGATGGTCCTCGAGAACGTGAGCTTCGCTCACCCGGGTGGCCCGTTCCTGATCAAGGATTTCTCGATGGTCCTGACGCGCGGCGACCGTATCGGTCTGCTCGGCGCCAACGGTACCGGCAAAACCACACTGCTGAAGCTGATGCTCAGCGGTCTGCAACCTACCAGCGGCACAGTGGAAGAGGGGACGCGCATCGACGTGGCCTACTTCGACCAGTTGCGCCATCAGCTGGACCTGGAAAAGACCGTGATCGACAACGTGGCCGAAGGTCGCGACTTCATCGACATCGATGGTCAGAGCCGTCACGTGCTGAGCTACCTCGGCGACTTCCTGTTCAGCCCGCAGCGTGCCCGCACGCCGGTCAAGGCGCTGTCCGGTGGCGAGCGTGCCCGTTTGTTGCTGGCGAAGCTGTTCAGCAAGCCGGCGAACCTGCTGGTCCTCGACGAACCGACCAACGACCTCGACGTCGAAACCCTCGAGCTGCTGGAAGAGGTGCTGCTGACCTTCAACGGCACCGTGCTGATGGTCAGTCACGACCGGGCATTCCTCGATAACGTGGTCACCAGCACCCTGGTCTTCGAAGGTGAGGGCAAGGTTCGTGAGTACGTCGGTGGCTACCAAGACTGGCTGCGTCAGGGCGGTTCGCCGCGTCTGCTGGGCGTGACCGAGAGCAAATCCGGCAAAGCTGACCTGACTTCGGCGGTCGTGACCGCAGAAGCTGCGCCGGTTGCCGTTGCAGTTGAAGCGCCGGTGGCGAAGAAGAAACTCAGCTACAAGTTGCAGCGCGAGCTGGAAATGTTGCCGAGCCAGATCGAAGCCATGGAGCAGCAGATTGCTGTGGTTGAAGCGCAAATGGCTGATGCCGCTTTCTATCAGCGTCCTGCTGCCGAGACCGCCGCCGTAATTGCTCAGTTGGAGCAGTTGCAGGCCGAGCTCGACGTGATGGTCGAGCGCTGGGCCGAACTGGATGCCTGATTGATCCTGCTGTAAAAAAAGCCCGGCGTTCAGTGATGAACGCCGGGCTTTTCATATGGAGTGAGATCTACAAGGCTACAGCGATCCATTGTGGGAGCGAGCTTGCTCGCGATGGCGGTCTGCCAGTCAATATTGATGTCGGCTGACAGGACCTCATCGCGAGCAAGCTCGCTCCCACAGGGGGTTCGTGTTTCAGCTTTTGATCAGGCGCACCGCGAGCACATCGCAAGGCGCACCGTGCAGCACGTCATTGGCGGTCGAACCCAGCAGTAAGGCCAGGCCGTGTCGACCGTGGCTGCCCACCACGATCAGGTCGCATTCCTGTTCCTTGGCGAAGTGATGGATTTCCTGGCGTGGCTGGCCATAGGTCAGGTGGCAATTGGCGCTTTCGAGTTCAGTGTACTTGTGCTTCAGGCGCTCAAGGCGCTCCTTGGCCTGATCGAACTGCTGCTGTTGCAGTTGTGACAGGTCCATGGGGACGTCACCGCCAAAGGCCATGGCCATTGGTTCGACAATGTGCACCAGGGACAGCTTTGCCCCGTTGCTCACCGACAGCTCGCGAGCCCGGTGGATTACAGGGTCGCACTCTTCGGTTAGATCTACAGCGACCAGAATGTGGTTGTAGGGCATGAGGTGCTCCTCCTGAGGGTTGCAATATTGGTAAGTATGGCTGGTTTCAAGCGCATTGGTTTCTATGTGGCTCAAAGCGCTCATCAAGATTCGGGAGTACAGATATGACGGTCTGGATAGTGGTGTCAATCCTGCTGGTGGTACTGAGTCCGCTCGCATGGTTGCGGCCGTCTCGTGGTCAGAGCGGGCGAATGGCCCTGCGCATGGAGGCGCGACGTATCGGTCTGGCCATGCAACTGGCGCCTCAAGAGTGGCCGCATTGGCTGAGCAAGGAGCCGCCGAGCCCCTGTGCCCAGTACCATCGCCCGCGTCGTGGCAATCAACCCGCATGCTGGAGTTACTGGCAAA
This sequence comes from Pseudomonas sp. S2_F03, assembly GCF_054668335.1. Classification (NCBI taxonomy): domain Bacteria; kingdom Pseudomonadati; phylum Pseudomonadota; class Gammaproteobacteria; order Pseudomonadales; family Pseudomonadaceae; genus Pseudomonas; species Pseudomonas sp. S2_F03. Next base: position 5,056,925 of record NZ_CP162759.1, read on the forward strand.
AATCGCCGGGTGTGTGGGTGAATCAGTGGCAGGAGGTTTGCGAGGATCCGGCGTTATTGATTCATTTCGAAAAGTTGCCAGAAAACGTCTACAAGGTTGAGGCAGACAAGCAGATGATCACGTTGTATTGGGGCGAGAAGGGCGAGGCGACGGTTTTGCAAGACATCGACGCCGTACTGAAAGCGCTGGCGTGAGCCGAGGATATTTCGCACTGCAATGGCGCGAAATGTCCGGCAGACAGGCAATAAAAAGCCCGACATCATCATCGGGCTGGGGTTGGCCAGGCAGGCCGGTAATTCGCTGTAGGGCTGATCTTACGCCCGGTATTCGCCAAACACGTTCATCTTTTTTCTTCAGATTCCTGCCAGCGTAGCTTGTTAAACACGGGCTGCAGCGAATTAGGGCGACTTTTCTAACTATTGATTCTATGAATGGATCCACATGCATCTGCGTGTTGAAGATCTTCGCAGTACGGAAGTGACCGCAAAGTCGCGTTTCAACCCGTATTTTGGGCGATTGACAATTGTCGGAAATTCCGTGAAGGTGGCGTACCCAAATCAAACGGGCGTATGAATTGAGCGTTTGTATTTCAGATCGCTCCTACAGAATCCCGACTATCGCGTTGGAGGGTGTGCCAGGTGGATTGGCGTAGCATCGACGTTTAACGTCCTGCCGAGCCATTCACTTGCGTCCGACGTGTACTGTTCAGCTTCCATATCGTGGAGATCAGTTGATGATTTACGAAGGTAAAGCCATCACGGTTAAGGCTCTTGAAAGTGGCATCGTCGAACTGAAGTTCGACCTCAAAGGTGAGTCCGTCAACAAGTTCAACCGTCTAACCCTGAACGAACTGCGTCAGGCTGTGGACACCATCAAGGCAGATGCTTCGATCAAGGGCGTGATCGTCAGCAGTGGCAAGGACGTGTTCATCGTCGGCGCCGACATCACCGAATTTGTCGAAAACTTCAAGCTGCCTGATGCCGAGCTGGTTGCTGGCAATCTGGAAGCCAACAAGATTTTCAGCGATTTCGAAGACCTCAACGTCCCGACTGTCGCCGCAATCAACGGCATCGCCCTGGGTGGCGGTCTGGAGATGTGCCTGGCGGCGGACTACCGCGTCATGTCCACCAAGGCCAAGATCGGTCTGCCGGAAGTCAAACTGGGCATCTACCCAGGCTTCGGCGGTACTGTGCGTCTGCCGCGCCTGATCGGCGCCGACAACGCCATCGAGTGGATTGCCGCTGGTAAAGAAAACCGTCCTGAAGACGCGCTGAAAGTCGGCGCAGTGGACGCAGTGGTTGCTCCTGAGAAACTGCAGGAAGCGGCCCTGGAACTGATCAAGCGCGCCATTTCCGGTGAGTTTGATTACAAGGCCAAGCGTCAACCGAAGCTGGAAAAGCTGAAGCTGAACGCAATCGAACAAATGATGGCTTTCGAAACCGCCAAAGGTTTCGTAGCTGGTCAGGCTGGCCCGAACTACCCGGCGCCGGTTGAAGCGATCAAGACCATCCAGAAAGCCGCGAACTTCGGTCGCGATAAAGCGCTGGAAGTCGAAGCCGCCGGTTTCGTCAAACTGGCCAAGACCTCTGCCGCGCAGAGCTTGATCGGTCTGTTCCTGAATGATCAGGAGCTGAAGAAAAAGGCCAAGGCCTACGACGAAATCGCCAAAGACGTGAAGCAGGCTGCCGTATTGGGCGCCGGCATCATGGGTGGCGGTATCGCTTATCAGTCGGCCTCCAAAGGTACGCCGATCCTGATGAAGGACATCAACGAGCACGGCATCGAGCAAGGCCTGGCTGAAGCCGCCAAGCTGCTGGTCGGCCGCGTTGATAAAGGTCGCATGACCGCCGCGAAAATGGCTGAAGTGCTCAACGGCATTCGTCCAACCCTGTCCTACGGTGATTTCGGTCACGTGGACCTGGTGGTTGAGGCGGTTGTTGAAAACCCTAAGGTCAAGCAAGCCGTACTGGCCGAAGTCGAAGACAAGGTCAAAGAGGACACCATCCTCGCGTCCAACACCTCGACCATTTCCATCACCTTGCTGGCCAAAGCCCTCAAGCGTCCGGAAAACTTCGTCGGCATGCACTTCTTCAACCCTGTGCACATGATGCCGCTGGTTGAAGTAATCCGTGGCGAGAAGTCCAGCGAGCTGGCTGTTGCCACCACCGTTGCCTACGCCAAGAAAATGGGCAAGAACCCGATCGTCGTCAACGACTGCCCGGGCTTCCTGGTTAACCGCGTACTGTTCCCGTACTTCGGCGGTTTCGCCAAGTTGGTCAGCGCCGGTGTGGACTTCGTCCGTATCGACAAGGTCATGGAAAAATTCGGCTGGCCAATGGGCCCGGCGTACCTGATGGACGTGGTCGGCATCGACACCGGTCACCACGGTCGTGACGTGATGGCTGAAGGCTTCCCGGATCGCATGAAAGACGACCGCCGTACCGCGATCGACGTGCTTTACGAAGCCAAGCGCCTGGGTCAGAAGAACGGCAAGGGCTTCTACGCCTACGAGACCGACAAGCGCGGCAAGCAGAAGAAAGTTGCCGATCCATCGGTACTGGAGGTGCTCAAGCCGATCGTTTACGAGCAGCGCGAAGTCACTGACGAAGACATCATCAACTGGATGATGATCCCGCTGTGCCTGGAAACCGTGCGTTGCCTGGAAGACGGCATCGTCGAAACCGCTGCCGAAGCCGACATGGGTCTGGTCTACGGTATTGGTTTCCCTCCATTCCGCGGCGGTGCGCTGCGCTACATCGACTCGATCGGTGTTGCCGAGTTCGTTGCCCTGGCTGACCAGTACGCTGATTTGGGCGCGCTGTACCACCCGACCGCAAAACTGCGTGAAATGGCCAAAACCGGCCAACGGTTCTTCGGTTAAGCGTCCCAACACTTGAGCGAGAGTGAAATTTTATGAGCTTGAATCCAAGAGACGTCGTGATTGTCGACTTCGGTCGTACTCCGATGGGCCGCTCCAAGGGCGGCATGCACCGCAACACCCGCGCCGAAGACATGTCGGCGCACCTGATCAGCAAATTGCTGGAACGCAACGTCAAGGTTGACCCGAACGAAGTCGAAGACGTGATCTGGGGCTGCGTAAACCAGACCCTGGAGCAGGGCTGGAACATCGCGCGCATGGCATCCCTGATGACTCAGATCCCGCACACTGCTGCCGGTCAGACCGTCAGCCGTCTGTGTGGCTCGTCGATGAGCGCACTGCACACTGCTGCGCAAGCGATCATGACCGGCAACGGTGACGTGTTCGTCGTAGGCGGCGTCGAGCATATGGGTCACGTGAGCATGATGCACGGTGTCGATCCGAACCCGCACATGTCCCTGTACGCGGCGAAAGCCTCGGGCATGATGGGCCTGACCGCTGAAATGCTGGGCAAAATGCACGGCATCACTCGCGAACAGCAGGACGCTTTCGGCGTGCGCTCCCACCAACTCGCCCACAAGGCGACCCTGGAAGGCAAGTTCAAAGACGAAATCATCCCGATGCAGGGCTACGACGAGAACGGTTTCCTGAAACTGTTCGACTACGACGAAACCATTCGTCCGGAAACCACCCTGGAAAGCCTGGCGGCTCTGAAGCCAGCGTTTAACCCGAAGGGCGGCACCGTGACTGCGGGTACTTCGTCGCAAATCACCGACGGTGCTTCGTGCATGATCGTGATGTCGGCGCAGCGTGCTCAGGACCTGGGCATCCAGCCTATGGCCGTGATTCGTTCGATGGCAGTGGCAGGTGTGGACCCGGCAATCATGGGCTATGGTCCAGTACCGGCTACACAAAAAGCACTGAAGCGCGCGGGCCTTGGCATTAACGATATCGACTTCTTCGAGCTCAACGAAGCTTTCGCCGCACAGGCCCTGCCAGTGCTGAAAGATTTGAAAGTACTCGACAAGATGAACGAGAAGGTTAACCTGCACGGCGGCGCGATCGCCTTGGGTCACCCGTTCGGTTGCTCCGGTGCACGTATCTCCGGCACTCTGCTGAACGTGATGAAGCAAAATGGCGGCACCTTCGGGGTGGCTACCATGTGCATTGGTCTCGGCCAAGGCATCTCCACCGTCTTCGAACGCGTTTAAGCGTTCCGTTGACGGAAGCCGGGGCCAAGTGCCCCGGTTTTTGTTTTTCTGAATTTATTTTTGTTTTTATTTTGAAAAGATTTGAGTGAGGGCCAAACCATGCCGATACAACCTGGGCTCTACCAACATTACAAAGGTCCGCAGTACCGCGTATTCAGTCTTGCGCGGCATTCGGAAACTGAAGAAGAAGTGGTCTTCTACCAAGCCCTGTATGGCGATTACGGCTTTTGGGTACGTCCCTTGAGCATGTTTCTTGAGTCGGTCGAGGTTGACGGCGAACAGGTGCCACGCTTTGCTTTGGTGCAAGCCGAACCGAGCCTTTTTTCGAAGCCATAAGCTGAGTGCGCGCAAAACCCTGCGCTTGACCTCACCTTGTAGCCACTATATATAGCGGTGCCGCGTCAGGCGCCAACCGCCTTTCACTTCTAGAATTCAGGAATTTTCTGATCCATGGGCAAATCGCTGGTCATTGTGGAATCCCCGGCTAAGGCCAAGACCATCAACAAGTATCTGGGTAACCAATACGTGGTGAAGTCGAGTATCGGCCATATCCGAGACCTGCCCACCAGCGGTTCGGCTAGCGCCAGCAAAGAGCCAGCCGCCAAGCGCGGTAAGGCTGCCGCGGGCGAAGGTCCGGTGCTCTCGCCGAAAGAGAAAGCGCGCAAGCAGCTGGTCTCGCGCATGGGGGTCGATCCCGATCATGGCTGGAAAGCCAAGTACGAGATCCTTCCGGGCAAGGAAAAAGTCATCGAAGAGCTGCGCCGGCTCGCCAAAGATGCTGACACCATCTATCTCGCAACCGACTTGGATCGCGAGGGGGAGGCCATTGCCTGGCACCTGCGCGAAGCCATCGGTGGTGACGACAGCCGCTACAAGCGCGTGGTGTTCAACGAAATTACCAAGAAGGCGATTCAGGAAGCCTTCTCCAAGCCGGGCGAGCTGGACATCGATCGTGTAAATGCTCAGCAGGCGCGTCGCTTCCTCGATCGCGTGGTGGGTTACATGGTTTCGCCGCTGCTGTGGGCCAAAATCGCCCGTGGCCTGTCCGCCGGTCGCGTGCAGTCGGTTGCGGTAAAACTGGTGGTCGAGCGCGAACGTGAAATCCGTGCGTTCAACCCGGAAGAATACTGGGAAGTCCATGCTGACCTCGGTACCGCCAAGGGCGCGACCGTGCGCTTCGACGTGGCTCGCGAGAAAGGCGAAGCCTTCAAGCCTCTTAACGAAGCCCAGGCCATGGCCGCGCTGGAAAAGCTCAAGGCTTCCAGCTACAGCATCGTCAAGCGCGAAGACAAACCGACCAGCAGCAAACCGTCGGCTCCGTTCATCACGTCCACCTTGCAACAGGCTGCGAGCAACCGCCTGGGCTTTGGCGTGAAGAAAACCATGATGATGGCCCAGCGTCTGTACGAAGCCGGCTACATCACTTATATGCGTACCGACTCCACCAACCTCTCGGCCGATGCCGTGACGATGGCGCGCACTTATATTGAAGGCGAGTTCGGCAAGAAGTACCTGCCGGAAACCCCGAACGTCTACAGCAGCAAAGAAGGTGCACAAGAGGCTCACGAAGCGATTCGTCCCTCCGACGCCAATACCGAGCCAAGCAAGCTGTCGGGCATGGAACGTGATGCCGAGCGCCTCTACGAGCTGATCTGGCGCCAATTCCTGGCTTGCCAGATGTTGCCGGCGCAATACCTGTCGACCACGGTTACCGTCGGTGCTGGTGATTTCGAGCTGCGTGCCAAGGGTCGCATCCTGAAGTTCGACGGTTACACCCGCGTCATGCCGCAAATTACCAAGCCGGGCGATGATGATGTGTTGCCAGATATGGCTCAGGGCGATGCGATGAAGCTGATCAAGCTTGATCCGACCCAGCACTTCACCAAACCGCCGGCGCGCTACTCGGAAGCGAGCCTGGTTAAAGAAATGGAAAAACGCGGCATCGGTCGTCCTTCGACCTACGCAGCGATCATTTCCACCATTCAGGACCGTGGTTACGTCGCGCTGCACAACCGTCGTTTCTATTCGGAAAAGATGGGTGACATCGTCACTGAGCGTCTGTCCGAGAGTTTCTCCAATCTCATGGACTACGGCTTCACCGCCGGCATGGAAGAGCACCTCGATGACGTGGCCCAAGGCGAGCGCGACTGGAAAAACGTACTGGACGAGTTCTACGGTGACTTCAAGAAGAAGCTGGAAGTAGCCGAAAGCCCAGAAAGTGGCATGCGTGCCAACCAGCCGGTCATGACGGACATTCCGTGCCTGACCTGTGGTCGCCCAATGCAGATTCGTACGGCCTCGACGGGCGTGTTCCTCGGCTGCTCGGGCTACAGTTTGCCGCCGAAAGAACGCTGCAAGGCCACCGTCAATCTGGTGCCCGGTGATGAGATTGCCGCGGACGACGAAGGTGAATCGGAGTCGCTGGTGCTGCGTGGCAAGCATCGCTGCCCGATCTGCAGCACGGCGATGGACGCATACCTGCTCGACGAGAAGCGCAAGTTGCACATCTGCGGTAACAACCCGGATTGCGATGGCTACGAAATCGAAGAGGGTACTTATCGCATTAAAGGCTATGAAGGTCCGAGCCTGGAGTGCGACAAGTGCGGCAGCGAAATGCAGCTCAAGACCGGTCGTTTCGGTAAGTTCTTCGGTTGCACCAACGCAGCGTGCAAGAACACCCGCAAGCTGCTGAAGAGCGGTGATGCGGCGCCGCCGAAGATGGATCCGGTGAAGATGCCTGAGCTGAAGTGCGAGAAGGTCAACGACACCTATATCCTGCGCGACGGTGCTTCCGGTCTGTTCCTGGCGGCGAGCCAATTCCCGAAAAACCGCGAAACCCGTGCTCCGCTGGTCATGGAAATCGTGCCGCACAAGGACGAGATCGATCCGAAGTACCACTTCCTCTGCGAAGCGCCGAAGAAGGATCCGGACGGTCTCCCGGCGGTGATTCGTTATAGCCGCAAGACCAAAGAGCAGTATGTGCAGACAGAAGTCGACGGTAAGCCGACTGGCTGGAAGGCGTACTACGACGGCGGCAAGTGGAAGGTTGAAGACAAGCGTCCCGCTGCAAAGGCTTAAAGGATAGTGGGCCGACGCCGTCGGCCAATGGGAGCAAGCTCCCTCGCCACATTACAAAGGCCGCATGACAACCCTCGGGTTTTCATGCGGCCTTTTGTTTTGTGCTTGCGGGAAGCGGAGGTGATCCACGACACTGTCTGACCTGTGTGAAGCAATTATTTCGTTGTGGAGACTGCCGTCATGGCCCACGAACTCTATACCCGTACCAATCAGAAGATTTATTTCGCCGGTCTGTCGCTGGAGGCGCTCGCCAGAGCTGAAGAGGGGCGGGCAATGAACTCGCTGGCGCTGATCCAGGCGGGTCGCGAATCGGCGTTGTTTCACCTGTACGGTGCTTTGTTGGGGCTATGCCATGAAATCGCCGGGTTCTATCGTTTGCCTCAAGCTAATGCGCCTCGGGCTGAGTTGTTGCTGACTCGCGAAATACTCGAGACCATCGCAATTCCTGAAATGGCTGAAATGGTCGAGCTCGCGCAAAACCCTGAAACCTGGCTGGCCAAGTTGTTGGCGGCCCATGCGGCGTTGTTTCAACCTCCGCGCGCGCCGCACAAGCCTAAGGGTGACGTGACTCAGCCATTGATTCTGGCTGTTAACCTCGATGAAGAAGAGGCGCCTGAGGAACTGAGTCGGGAGGAGTTGGAAGGCTGGCGTCAGAACCTGAAAGGGCTGGCAATCCGGTTTCGAGAAGGGTTGAACGAGTGCTGACGGATTAGCCGGTAAGACGGATGCCTTGAAAGGTGTCCGCTCAAGGATGGGTGCTGAAAGATATTTCCTTGCCATGACATCTGGTCAAGTTGCCGAGCGAAGCCTGACCGATGCCTATATAATCCCCGCCTTTCGTGGAGAACAGACCTTTATGCCAACGTCCTTTCTAGAAATTGTCGAGTTACCAGACGGTCGTATCGAGCTGCGCAGGGCCGAGGACGAGGGTTCTCTGGTCACTTTGGATTTCTCCGAGGATGCCAAAGCGTTCCTTCAAGGTCAGTACGTGGAAGTCGCCAAGGCGATGTTGAGCGTCGGTGTTCAGATGGCAGGGCGCCTGGTTGAAGGCGAATTTGATAAAGATCAGGGATCTCGCGTCCTTCATTGATCCCGCCCGTCGGATTGCAGGAATCGCTACAGGTCGGCTTCTCTATCCTTGGAGAAGCCCCGCGCAGTTCAACGCGCACATTGTTACTCGGCTAGCCCAATCGAATATTCAAGCTCTGTGCGTCCCCGGTTCGGGCGGCGCTGATCAACTGTTGCCGTGAAGTCGTGTTCAACGGATTGAGCCAGCTGACCACTGTGTGGCTGCGGCCCAGACGCAAGGCTTCGCAGGTCAACTGCTGGGCGCTTTGGGTGCCGCGAGGTTGCAACAGCAAGATGCGTTCGCGGTTAAGACCTGCATCCCGCAGCCAAGCCTGGGTCAGGCTCGCTGGCGGGGCAATCAATGTTAGCCAGCGTGCGTCCTGATCCTGGCTCAGCTCCTGAGAATAGGTGCCAGAAGGTTCAGGCAGTTCCCGGCTGCACCACGTAGCGACAGCTCACTGAAGGCTTCGGGCTCGGCGCACCACGGCGACTCGACCACGTCTTTCAGGATCGGCGCCAATGGTTGCGCCATGAACGCCTCAAACAGCGGTAATTGGGCTTGCTGTGATGTGTGTGGGAACTGCATAAAGCCTCCTTTAGCGGCGAATCACGCCGACACTCAAGCCTTCAATCACCAGTTCCTGATCTTTCAGGTTCACTTCGATAGGGGCAAATTCAGGGTTTTCGGCAATCAACCAGACCTTGCTGCCGTCACGCTTGAAACGCTTGACCGTCACTTCGTCGCCAATTCGAGCGACCACGATTTGACCATTACGGGCTTCACGTGTGGTGTGCACGGCCAGCAGGTCCCCGTCGAAAATACCGACGTCTTTCATGCTCATGCCGTGAACCCGCAGCAAGTAGTCAGCGCGCGGATGGAAGAAGGCGGGGTTGATGTTGCAAGACTCTTCGATGTGCTGCTGGGCCAAAATGGGGGCACCGGCAGCGACTCGTCCAATGATTGGCAGCGTCGAGTCATCGGCTTTGGCTTCGAAGCCTGGAATGCGAATGCCACGGGACGCACCCGGAGTCATCTCGATAGCACCCTTGCGAGCGAGCGCCTTAAGGTGTTCCTCTGCCGCGTTGGGCGACTTGAAACCCAGCTCCTGAGCGATTTCCGCGCGGGTTGGTGGATAGCCGTTGTCTTCGAGGCAGCGTTTGATGAAGGCCAGAATCTCTGCTTGGCGTGGCGTCAGCTTTAGCATTTTGATCGCTCTGTCTTTTTATACAGTGACTGGGATTATATACAGTGAAAGCGTCTTGGCAATGCCCCTTTTTTCGCCGACTGCCCGACGGTCGATCGACCCGCTGATTGAAGCTTTGCCGTTGTATGGTTAAATAGCTGACCGACCATTCCCAAATCGAACTGCCAGGCTTGACAATGCATAGGCTGAAACGTATGTTTCAAACAAGTGTTTGTCAGGCGGAGTAGCCATGGCCCAGTCGGAAACCGTTGAACGTATTCTTGATGCTGCCGAGCAGTTGTTCGCGGAAAAAGGTTTCGCTGAAACCTCGTTGCGCCTGATCACCAGCAAGGCCGGTGTCAATCTGGCGGCGGTGAACTATCACTTCGGTTCCAAGAAAGCGCTGATTCAAGCGGTCTTTTCGCGCTTCCTCGGGCCGTTCTGCATTAGCCTCGATAAAGAGCTCGAGCGGCGTCAGGCCAAGCCCGAGAACAAGCCGACTCTTGAAGAGCTGCTCGAAATCCTCGTCGAGCAAGCCCTTGTCGTGCAACCTCGTAGCGGCAATGATCTTTCGATCTTCATGCGCTTGTTGGGTCTGGCCTTCAGTCAGAGCCAAGGCCACTTGCGGCGTTATCTGGAAGACATGTACGGCAAGGTGTTCCGTCGCTACATGATGCTGGTCAACGAAGCCGCACCGCGCATTCCACCGATCGAGCTGTTCTGGCGCGTACACTTCATGCTCGGTGCCGCAGCGTTCAGCATGTCGGGGATCAAGGCTCTGCGCGCGATTGCCGAAACCGATTTCGGCGTCAACACCTCCATCGAGCAAGTCATGCGCCTCATGGTGCCGTTCCTGGCTGCCGGCATGCGTGCCGAAACCGGTGTGACCGATACCGCCATGGCCACCGCGCAGTTGCGTCCTCGCAGCAAGTCGGCCCCGGCTCCCGCCAAGGTTTAACCGCTCACGGGTGGGCGCGGCAGCTGACATCCGCTAAGCTAGCCGCCCATGCCGACTCTCGTTATGAACCCGTTCCCCATTTGTATCGCCGACCTGCCGGGCTTTGCCCAAGGCGGCGAATTCGTGTGGGGCGGGTTTCTCGTTATCAAGGAATTTCTATGACTGCTGGCCTGCAAGGCTCGTTGATGGTGGACGTCGCCGGTACCTGGCTGACGGCTGAAGATCGCCAATTGTTGCGCCAGCCCGAAGTGGGCGGCTTGATCATTTTTGCGCGTAACATTGAAACTCCGCGCCAGGTGCGCGAGTTGAGCGCTGCGATTCGTTCAATTCGCCCCGACCTGCTGCTGGCGGTGGACCAGGAGGGCGGTCGCGTCCAGCGTTTGCGCCAAGGCTTTGTGCGACTGCCGGCGATGCGCGCCATCGCCGACAATCCAAACGCCGAATACCTGGCCGAGCAGTGCGGCTGGATCATGGCCACCGAGGTGCTTGCCGTTGGCCTCGACCTCAGTTTTGCCCCGGTGCTGGACCTTGATTATCAGCGCAGCGCCGTCGGTAGGAACCCGTTCCTTCGAAGGGGACCCCGAGCGTGCCGCGTTGCTGGCCGGTGCTTTTATCCGGGGCATGAACAGCGCCGGCATGGCCGCTACTGGCAAGCACTTCCCCGGTCATGGCTGGGCTGAGGCGGATTCCCACGTCGCCATCCCGAACGATGAGCGCAGCCTCGACGAGATCCGCGCCAACGACCTGGTGCCGTTCGCCAAATTGAGCAAGCAACTGGCTGCCGTCATGCCGGCCCATGTTATTTACCCGCAAGTCGACTCCCAGCCTGCCGGCTTCTCTCGTCGATGGTTGCAGGACATCCTGCGCGGTGAGTTGCAATTCGATGGTGTGATCTTCAGCGACGACTTGTCGATGGCCGGTGCTCATGTGGTGGGCGATGCGGCCAGCCGGATCGAAGCCGCGCTGACCGCCGGTTGCGACATGGGCCTGGTGTGCAACGATCGCGCTGCTGCGGAGTTGGCGCTCAGCGCTGCCCAGCGGCTGAAGGTCAAACCGTCTGAGCGTATTGCGCGAATGCGCGGCCAGTCATACGCCAATACCGAATACCGTCAGAACCCGCGATGGCTGACGGCTGTCGGCGCGCTCAAAGACGCTCAACTGATTGAATAAGGACTTTACGTTATGACGGTTTACGCGATTATCGGTGGCACCGGCCTGACTCAACTCGAAGGCCTGAGCATTCGCCAGTCACTGGCAGTGGACACTCCGTACGGTGCGCCCTCGGCTGAAGTGCAGATCGGCGAATACGCCGGCAAGGAAGTGTTGTTCCTCGCCCGTCACGGTCATCCGCACCGTTTCCCGCCACATCAGGTGAACTACCGCGCCAACCTCTGGGCGTTGAAGCAGGCGGGCGCCGAAGCGATCCTCGCGGTCAACGCCGTGGGCGGGATTCATGCGGCGATGGGCACCGGGCATTTCTGCGTGCCGCATCAGTTGATCGATTACACCAGCGGTCGTGAACACACGTTTTTCGCCGATGAGCTGGAACACGTCACACACATTGACTTCAGCTATCCCTACAGCGAGCCATTGCGTCAGCAGTTAATCGCGGCGTTGGCGGTTGAAGGCGTCGGCTACAGCAGTCATGGCGTATACGCCTGCACCCAGGGGCCGCGGCTTGAAACTGTTGCGGAAATCGCCAGGCTTGAGCGTGATGGCTGCGACATCGTCGGCATGACCGGCATGCCGGAAGCGGCACTGGCTCGTGAGCTGGAACTGGATTACGCCTGCCTGGCGCTGGTGGTGAACCCGGCGGCGGGCAAGTCGACGGCGGTGATTACCATGGCTGAAATCGAGCAGGCGTTGCATGACGGGATGGGGAAGGTGAAGTCGACGTTGGCGCGGGTGCTGAAAGGGTAAGGCAGGCTTTGCATCGAGTTGACCCAATCGCGGGCAAGCCCACTCCCACAGGATTGATGTTGACCTTGTGGGGGCGGGCTTGCCCGCGAAAGCAATCGATCAGACGCAGAGACGTCAGCGCTTCTCCAGCTTATCCGGCAGTGGCGCAAACAACGCTTCAATATCATCGCTCTGCAACTTCCAGTCCCCGGCCTTGCGTCCATCCAGAACGCCGGCAGCCAGGTCGGATTTTTCTTTTTGCAGATGCTGAATCTTCTCTTCCACTGTGCCCCGGGCAATCATCTTGTAGACGAACACCGGTTTCTCCTGGCCAATTCTATAAGCCCGGTCAGTCGCCTGGTTTTCCGTTGCCGGGTTCCACCAAGGGTCATAGTGAATTACCGTATCCGCTTCAGTCAGGTTCAAACCAACACCGCCGGCCTTCAGGCTGATCAAAAAAATCTGACGCTTGCCGCTCTGAAATTCCTTCACTGGCGCACGTCGGTCGCGCGTTTGTCCCGTCAGCAGCGCGTACTCGACGCCACGCTTCTTCAGTTCGACTTCAATCAGCGCCAGCATTGACGTGAACTGTGAAAACAGCAGAATCCGCCGACCTTCTTCAAACAATTCCTCAAGCATTTCCATCAAGCTGTCGAGCTTGCCCGATGTGCTGCCGCGAGACGGCAGGGCGGCATCGTTGACCAGGCGCAAATCACAGCACACCTGACGCAGCTTCAGCAGCGCCTCAAGAATGATGATCTGGCTGCGCGCTACGCCTTTGCGGGTGATCTCGTCGCGGACCTTTTTGTCCATGGCCAGGCGCATGGTTTCGTACACATCGCGCTGGGCTTCGTTGAGCTCGACCCAGTGAATGATCTCGGTCTTTGGCGGCAATTCTTTCGCGACCTGTTCCTTCGTCCTGCGCAAAAGGAACGGTTTGATCCGGCCGTTGAGGTGCGAAAGCCTGACTTCGCTTGCGCGTTTTTCAATCGGCACCCGGTAGTCGCTGTTGAAGCTTTTTACATCCCCCAGCCAGCCGGGCAGCAGGAAGTGAAACAGCGACCACAGCTCACCCAAATGGTTTTCCAGCGGTGTGCCGCTCAGGCACAGGCGCTGGCGCGCATTGAGCTCGCGGGCGGCCTGGGCGGCCTTGCTGTTGGGGTTCTTGATGTACTGCGCTTCATCCAGCACCAGTACGTGCAATGGCTGCGCGGCGAGGCGTTCGACGTCCTTGGGTAGCAGCGCATAAGTGGTCAGGATCAAGTCGTAATCGGCCAGATGGTCGAAATGTTTTTTGCGACTGGCGCCGTACAGTGCCAGCACTTTGAGTTGCGGCGTGAAGTGCGCCGCTTCGTCGAGCCAGTTCGGGATCAGGCTGGTGGGCATTACCACCATGCACGGCCGATCCAGGCGTCCTGCATTTTCTCGGTAAGAACATGCGCCAGGGTTTGTAGGGTTTTGCCCAGGCCCATGTCGTCCGCGAGAATCCCTCCGACCTCCAGTTGCCGTAACGACTGCATCCAACTCAGGCCTTCCAGCTGATAGGGGCGCAGGGTTGCGTTCAAGCCTTCCGGTACGGTCGCGGTGTAGTCCTTGATGTCGCGAAGACGCTGGGCGAACGAGCGGATCTGTTCCCCGCCTTCCCACAGCAGCGGCATGTCTTCCAGCGGATTCAGGCGCGTGGCGTCAGCCTTGCTCAAGCGCAACGTGGTTTCGCCGGGTTCTTGCAGATAGAACTCGCCGAGCGTCGCCAGTACCGGCTTCAAGCGCCCGAAGGGCAGGGCGACTTGCAGTGGGCCGTATTCGGAGTTCGGACGATTGGGAATGTTCACCAGAATCAGCTCGTCGTCGCGCCGGCGGGCCAGGCGCTCCGGGTTGAGGATTTCGGTGTGGGAGCGCATCAGGTTCAACAGGATCGGCAGTAAACTCAGGCGCTCGCCATTGACGATAATCCCCAGCTCGAGATCAAACCAGTCGCGCTCCGGTGCCTGCTCGACGGTGGCGTACCAGTCGTCCACGGCGGTCAGGTCGAAACCGAAGTCTTCGTCGATCTGCAATTCCCAACCTTGGGTGCGCAGCTTCGGCAACTCATTCAGGGTGAACGTCAGCCAGGCACTGTCATTGGCCATCTCGTAGAGCTCGCCGGCGCTTTCCGGCAACGCTTTACTTTGCCGGGTGGCAATCTTGAAGCCAAGGATTCGCAGCTGTTCTCTGTAGGTTTGTTCGACGTCCGGGTGACGTTTTATCCGCAACGTCTGGGTTTCCTGGCGAATCAGGATGTCGGTGTTCTTTTGTCCGCAGACGTATTCATCCAGATAGCTGAAAGACAACGCCGCGCGATGCTGGATATAGCGCTGCATTTTGCCGTTGCGCGGTTCGAAAGCGCTGAACTCGATACTCGCCAGCCACAGTCGCGGCACCGGTTGGACATTATCCACCAGGATTTGCGGAGGTGCTTTCGGGCTGCGGTTTTCCAGCACGGCCTGAAGTTTTTCCAGTAGCTCGGCGTCCTGCGCGGCGGCGGGGTAGTCCAGGGTTTCCTGGACCTTCAGCAGTACCGCTGCGCAATGTTTACAGTTGTTGTGAACCGGGCAGGTGCACGTCGCGTCGACCATCAGCAAGGTGGCTTTGGCCGACTCGCGCAGGCGAATGGTCTGACGGTAAACGTTACCGCCAGAACCTTCGCACGCGGCGATAATCGTAGCATCGCCGACCTCGACGATTCTGACGCGATTCTCCAGGGCGTAGCGACGGCCACGCTCCAGGCTTTGCTCTTTGAACCGGCTGACCCAGGAAGGTCCCAGGGGTTTGCTCAGGGTCGAGGTCATAGGGACTTCAATCAGTCCGGAATTTCATCGGGGACTGGCCGAGGTGCAGGGGCGGTAAGCGAGGTGATCTTGATCAGCAAGCCGAGGTGGCCGTTGTCGAGGAAGTTCAGCTGGCCGTTCTTGGTATGGCTTTCTTGCTTGAGGCGCTCGCTGGCGGTGACCATGCCGTTGGCGTCGATCTGGTTAACCCAGAAATCGGCGTCTACGTCGGTGAATCGTCCCAGTTTCAGGTTCAGCGTGCCCTCGATCGGGAATTGGCCGAACTGTTCCTTGCCGTCGCTGATCGCGACTTTGCTGCCTTCTTCACCCAGGTTCTGTTGCCAGGCCTTGTGCAGCAACACAGTGTAGTCGGTGCTGGCGGTGAGTTTTTCCACTTCGCCATTCAGGCTTGGCGTGCGCAGGCTGTCGGGTTTGATGCTTTGTGCGCCGGCGGCCCAGTCTTCCGGTGCAGCGCGGCTAACGATAGCGGGTACAGCGTTCTGGCGGACCAGAATCATTTCAATCTGATACATGTCATCGGCAAACGCCGTTGGAGCGACCAGGGTTGTCAGCAAGGTCAGTAAGCGAAACAGGCGCATGCGGCGTCCTTCAAGCAGTTTTCGGGATGAGGCACTCAAGCAGCGCCTCTACAGTATTAAAGCGCTCTTGCGGGCTTTCCATCGGGACCATGAATTTAAACATCGTGGCACCTTCGAATTTGTAGCGTTTGGGTTGGCCCTGAATCAGTTTGATCAGTGTCAGCGGGTCGACCGGCGTCTGCGCCGCGAACTCGATGCGGCCACCTTGCGGGCCACCGTCGACTTTCTTGATGCCCAGCAGTTCGGCCTGCAGCTTCAGCGCGGTGATGCGCATCAGGTTCTTGGTCGGTTCCGGCAGCAGGCCGAAACGGTCGATCATTTCAACTTGCAAGTCTTTGAGGCCGTCTTCATCGGTGGCCGAAGCAATGCGTTTGTAGAGAATCAACCGGGCGTGAACGTCCGGCAGATAGTCTTCGGGAATCAACGCCGGAACGCGCAGATTGACTTCCGGGCCACCGCCCAACGGCTGATCCAGGTTGGGTTGCTCGCCCTTGCGGATCGATTTCACCGCGCGCTCGAGCATTTCCATGTACAGCGTAAAGCCAACCGCCTGGATCTGCCCGCTTTGACCGTCGCCCAGCAACTCACCTGCGCCACGGATTTCCAGGTCGTTGGTGGCAAGCACGAAGCCCGCGCCGAGGTCCTGGGTGTTGGCAATCGCTTCCAGGCGTTTTTCTGCGTCCGGGGTAATTTGCTGGCGCGGCGGCGTCAGCAGGTAAGCGTAAGCCTGGTGGTGACTGCGCCCGACACGGCCGCGCAACTGATGCAGTTGTGCCAGCCCGAATTTGTCGGCGCGCTCGATGATGATGGTGTTGGCGCTCGGCACGTCGATGCCGGTCTCGATGATGGTCGAGGCGATCAGCACGTTGAAGCGCTTGTGGTAGAAGTCGCTCATCACCTGTTCGAGTTCGCGTTCGCGCATTTGTCCGTGGCCGATGCCGATCCGCGCCTCTGGCACCAGTTCGGCGAGGTCGGCGGCGCATTTCTCGATGGTCTTCACGTCGTTGTGCAGGTAGTAAACCTGACCGCCACGCAGCAATTCCCGCAGCAGGGCCTCTTTGACCGTGCTCTTGTTCTGCTCCATGACGAAGGTGCGCACCGACAGGCGACGAGCCGGCGGGGTTGCGATGATCGACAGATCGCGCATGCCCGACACTGCCATGTTCAGCGTGCGCGGAATCGGCGTGGCGGTCAGGGTAAGAATGTCGACTTCGCTACGCAACGCCTTCAGCTGTTCCTTCTGACGAACACCGAACCGGTGCTCTTCATCGATGATCACCAGCCCAAGGTTTTTGATCTTTACGTCATCTTGCAGCAACTTGTGGGTGCCGATGACGATGTCGATCTTGCCTTCGGCGAGATCCGCGACCGCGGCGTTCACTTCCTTGGTCGACTTGAAACGACTCATCACTTCCACGGTCACCGGCCAATCGGCAAACCGGTCGCGGAAGCTGTTGTAGTGTTGCTGGGCGAGCAGGGTGGTCGGTACCAGAATGGCGACCTGACGACCGCCATGCACGGCGATGAAGGCGGCGCGCATCGCCACTTCGGTCTTGCCGAAGCCAACGTCGCCGCAGACCAGGCGGTCCATCGGCTTCGGCGCGAGCATGTCGGCGCGTACCGCTTCAATGGTGGTTTGCTGGTCCGGGGTTTCTTCGAACGGGAAACCGGCGCTAAAGGTCGCGTAGTCGGCTTTCGGGTCTTCGAAGGCATAGCCTTCGCGCGCGGCACGACGTGCGTAGATGTCGAGCAGTTCGGCAGCCACGTCGCGCACCTGTTCGGCGGCTTTGCGTTTGGCTTTTTGCCAGGTTTCGGAGCCGAGACGGTGCAGCGGGGCCAAGGCATCGTCGCTGCCGGTGTAGCGAGCGATCAGGTGCAGGTTGGCCACCGGCACGTAAAGCTTGGCGCCTTCGGCGTATTGCAGCGTAAGGAATTCGGCCGCCTGATCGTCGATTTCCAGCGTCGCCAGCCCGAGGTATCGACCGACACCGTGATCGATATGCACCACCGGCGCGCCTTCGCGCAGTTCGGTTAGGTTCTTGATGACCGCGTCGTTGTTGGCGTCGGCGCGTTTTTCGCGACGACGGCGCTGCATCACGCGCTGACCGAACAGCGGGCTTTCGGCAACTAGCGCCAGCGCCGGATCATCGAGCACCAAGCCTTCGTCGAGCGGGGCAATGGTGATCGCCAGGCGTTCTTTGCTGGAGACAAAGTCCGGCCAGCTGTCGACGGTTTTCGGCCGTAGCTTCAGGCGTTCAAGTAATTCCAGCAATACTTCGCGACGGCCCGCCGACTCGGCGGTAAACAGCACGCGTCCGGGGAATTCATCGAGGAAGCCGGCCAGTGCCGCCAATGGCTGAGTGGCCTTGGCTTCGATGGCCAGGTTTGGCAATTCCCGCCCCGGGAAGCGCTCTCGACCGACACCGGTTTCCACGTCCTGTTGGCTGGCGACGACGCGGGGCCAGGTCTTCAGGCGTGCAAAACAGTCTTCCACTGGCAGGAACAACTCGGCCGGCGGTAACAAAGGACGGGACGGGTCGACACGGCGTTCTTCGTAGCGATTGCGCACGTCGTTCCAGAAATTCTCCGCCGCCTGTTCGATGCCCGGCAGGGAAAACACTTGCGTGTCCTGCGGCAGGTAATCGAACAGCGTCGAGGTTTCCTCAAAGAACAGCGGCAGGTAGTACTCGATACCTGCTGGTGTGATGCCACTGCTCAAATCCTGAAAGATCGGGCAGCGACGGAAATCGACATCGAAGCGCTCGCGAAAGCGTGCCTTGAAACGGGTGACCGCGTCTTTTTGCAGCGGAAACTCCCGCGCTGGCAGCAAGCGGACAGTGTCGACCTTATCGATGGAACGCTGGTTTTCCGGATCGAATGTGCGCAGCGTCTCGATTTCGTCATCAAACAGGTCGATGCGGAACGGTAGTTTGCTGCCCATCGGGAACAGGTCGATCAGCGAGCCGCGCACGGTGAATTCGCCGTGCTCGTACACCGTGTCGACATAGCGATAACCGCTGGCTTCAAGCCGCGTGCGCATTTGTTCAACGTCGAGTTTCTGGCCAACATCCAGCACCAGGCTGCTGCCGAGCAGGAATTTGGTCGGCGCCAGGCGATGCAGGGCTGTGGTGATCGGCACCACCAGAACGCCATGGTTCAGCTCCGGCAGCCTATATAAGGCAGCGATGCGCTGGGAAATGATGTCCTGGTGCGGCGAAAACAGATCGTAGGGCAGGGTTTCCCAGTCCGGGAAATGCAACACGGGCAAATCCGGGGCGAAGAAGCTCAGCTCCTGCTCCAGCCGTTCGGCGCTTTGGCTATCGGCGGTCAGCAGCAGGGTAAAGCGCTTGGCAGCGCTGGCAGCCTCGGCAATCGCCAGGCTGAGGGCAGCACCGGGCAGGTTGCCCCAATGCTGTTTACCTGCCGCGGCAGGGAGAAGCGGTAGACGCAGAACGGGCACGGAAGGTTGAGCTCCAAGCGTTGCGACAAAGTCGGTAATTGTAGCGGTCCCGGGTGCCGCCTGTCAGTTGCAGACTGTGTCTATTACGCAGGTTTGGCGAAATGTAGTGGTAAAGACAAAATTCGGCGGTTTTTTACTGGGAATGACTGGATATGTAGTGGAAAAACCAACGAGTGTTACGGAGGGTTACGGATAAGGTCGCGCTGTCTCCAAAAAATTGACTGCGCTGAAAGCCCCGGTTTTATTGGGCTTTGGCGAGGCGTGATTTTTTTGAACAGGAAAATGTTACGGATCGCACGACAAGCGCGCATTGCTACGGGAGGGAGTCGGCGGCATAATGTAGCCCCTTTTTTCTGCCCCTACATGTGGAAGGTTCCCGTGACTCAGAAGCCCGACCAGTGTCTTGGTGAATGGATCGACCGTGAAGCACTCGCAGAAGCGATGATTCCGCTTATCGGTCAGCTCTACCGCAATAACAACGTGGTGAGCTCGATCTATGGCCGCAGCCTGATCAACCGTTCAGTCATTGCGATTCTCAAAGCTCACCGCTTTGCTCGTCATCGTCAGTCCGATGACAGCGAATTGTCCGTCCACGAAACATTCCCGCTGCTCAAAGCGATGAGCGAGCTCAAGCTCGGCGCCGCTTCGGTAGACCTGGGCAAGCTTGCGGTCAAGTTCAAGACCGAAGGCAAAGGCCGTACTGCCGAGCAGTTCGTCCGTGAAGAACTGGCTGATGTGGTTGGTCAGCAAAACGTTGCCGCGCGCAAAGGCACCGACGTTGTCCTGTACGGCTTCGGTCGTATCGGCCGTCTGCTGGCGCGCATCCTGATCGAGAAAACCGGTGGTGGCGACGGCCTGCGTCTGCGCGCCATCGTTGTCCGCAAGGGCGCCGAGAACGATCTGGTCAAGCGTGCAAGCCTGCTGCGTCGTGACTCGGTTCATGGTCCGTTCGATGGCACCATCACCATTGATGAAGCCAACAGCACCATCACCGCCAACGGCAACCTGATCCAGGTTATCTACGCGAAAAACCCGACTGAAGTGGACTACACCCAGTACGGCATCAAAGACGCGCTGCTGGTGGACAACACCGGTGTATGGCGTGACGCCGACGGTCTGGGCCAGCACTTGGCTTGCCCGGGGATCGATCGCGTTGTTCTGACCGCGCCAGGTAAAGGCAAGCTGAAGAACATCGTTCACGGCATCAACCACGGTGAAATCACCGCTGATGACAAGATCGTTTCTGCCGCTTCCTGCACCACCAACGCCATCGTGCCGGTGCTGAAAGCTGTCAACGACAAGTTCGGCATCATCAATGGTCACGTTGAAACCGTTCACTCGTACACCAACGACCAGAACCTGATCGACAACTTCCACAAAGGCGATCGCCGTGGCCGTAGCGCCGCGCTGAACATGGTTATCACCGAGACCGGTGCTGCCACTGCTGCTGCCAAGGCTCTGCCTGAACTGGCTGGCAAGTTGACCGGTAACGCGATCCGCGTTCCGACGCCAAACGTGTCGATGGCCATTCTCAACCTGAACCTTGAGAAAGCCGCCACCCGCGAAGAGATGAACGAGTACCTGCGCTACATGGCGCTGCACTCCGATCTGCATAAGCAAATCGACTACGTCAATTCGCAGGAAGTGGTTTCCACCGACTTCGTTGGCTCGCGTCACGCAGGTGTTGTGGACGCTGAAGCGACCATCACCCAAGACAACCGCGTTGTTCTGTACGTTTGGTACGACAACGAGTTCGGTTACAGCTGCCAGGTAGTTCGCGTAATGGAAGACATGGCCGGTGTAAACCCGCCAGCTTTCCCGCGCTAAGCGCTACCCGCTGCAAATGAAAACGCCCCGACCTAGGTCGGGGCGTTTTTGTTTGTGCGGTGATCATAGCCTCATTTCTATCGCATAATGGCGGGCCTTGACGGCGTGTCTGGGCTTTTTTCAGGGGATGCAGGATTTGTTGAAATGGCGGCTTTTCAGTCTCGTCACATTGATCGCCGCGTTGCCAGGCTGCGGCAACAGCGACTCCATGGAGAGTTTCGGCGGCCCGACCATGGGCAGTACTTATTCGATCAAGTACGTGCGTAGCGAAGGTCTTCCTGCCCCCAAAGACGTCAAGGTCGAAGTCGAGAAAATCCTCGCTGAGGTCGATCAACAAATGTCGACCTACCGCAGCGACTCGGACATCGAGCATTTCAACGACCTACCCGCCAATCGCTGTCAAAAAATGCCCCCGCCAATCCTCAAGTTGATCCGCGTTGGCGAACAACTGTCAGAGCAAAGCGAAGGCTCCTACGACTTGACGGTAGAACCATTGCTCAACCTTTGGGGGTTCGGCCCGCAGGCGCGAGCGGAAACTGTCCCATCTGCCCAGGCGCAGGCAGAGGTGCGACAGCGTGTCGGATACCAGCACCTGCGCATCGACGGTGATCAGTTGTGCAAGGATGCCGCCGTCGAAGTCGACTTCAACAGCATCGCCGCCGGTTATGCCGTCGACACCATTGCCGCAAAACTCGAAGCCATGGGTATCCACAATTACCTCGCCGAAGCCACGGGCGAGCTCAAGGCTGCCGGCAAAAAAATCGATGGCTCAGCGTGGCGCGTCGCCCTGGAAGAGCCTCGTGACGACCAGCAAGTGGCGGAGCGCATCATTGCTGTCGATGGCTATGGCGTTTCCACCTCCGGTGACTATCGCAATTACTTTCAGCAGGACGGAAGGCGTTATTCCCACACCTTCGATGCCCGCACCGGTGCTCCGGTCCTACACACCCTGGCGTCAGTAACGGTGATTCATCCTTCGGCATTGATGGCCGATGGACTATCTACGCTGTTGCTGATTCTCGGCCCTGAACGGGGGTGGGACTATGCCCAGGCACATGACATCGGTGCATTCTTTGTGATTCGTGCCGATACAGGTTTCGTCACACGAACCAATCAGGCTTTCGAGCGGCTCAGCGGCGCAAAAACTGACTGAGGACAATACGAAAGCTGGCGTTGTAGTGCAGGCAAAAGTAGCCTACGACGCGACCAAGGGTTAATGTGCGCGGCGTTGACGCTTCTATAGACTGTGTCCGGGTTCTGCACTGGCCCCAAATTGTTCCTTCACGCCACAGATTGGCGTGATTTAGCCGCAGGGTGCCGATGGCATCGCGGCCTGTTCTGAGGAGTACGCATGGCTGTCTACAACTACGACGTGGTGGTGTTGGGTTCCGGCCCGGCGGGAGAAGGCGCGGCAATGAATGCCGCCAAAGCAGGGCGCAAGGTGGCGATGGTCGATAGCCGTCGCCAGGTCGGCGGCAACTGCACCCACCTGGGTACCATCCCGTCCAAGGCACTGCGTCACTCGGTCCGGCAGATCATGCAGTTCAACACCAACCCTATGTTCCGGGCCATTGGTGAGCCGCGCTGGTTCTCGTTTCCGGACGTACTGAAAAGCGCCGAGAAAGTCATTTCCAAGCAAGTCGCTTCGCGCACCGGCTACTACGCCCGTAACCGCGTCGACGTGTTTTTCGGCACCGGCAGCTTCGCCGACGAGCAAACCATCGAAGTGGTCTGCGCCAACGGTGTGGTCGAAAAGCTGGTAGCCAAGCACATCATCATTGCCACCGGTTCGCGTCCTTATCGCCCGGCGGACATCGATTTCCACCACCCGCGTATCTACGATAGCGACACCATCCTCAGCCTCGGCCACACCCCGCGCAAACTCATCGTTTACGGCGCCGGTGTGATCGGTTGCGAATACGCGTCGATCTTCAGCGGTCTGGGTGTACTGGTCGAGCTGGTGGACAACCGCGGTCAGTTGCTGAGCTTCCTCGACTCCGAAATTTCCCAGGCGTTGAGCTACCACTTCAGCAACAACAACATCACGGTTCGCCACAACGAAGACTACGATCGCGTTGAAGGCGTGGACAGCGGTGTGATCCTGCACCTCAAGTCCGGCAAGAAGATCAAGGCCGACGCCTTGCTCTGGTGCAACGGCCGTACCGGCAACACCGATCAGTTGGGCCTGGAAAACATCGGCGTGAAGGTCAACAGCCGTGGCCAGATCGAAGTCGACGAGGCTTACCGCACCTGCGTACCAAACATCTACGGTGCCGGTGATGTCATCGGCTGGCCGAGCCTGGCGAGTGCCGCGCATGACCAGGGGCGTTCGGCTGCTGGCAGCATCGTCGACAACGGCAGCTGGCGCTTCGTCAATGACGTGCCGACCGGCATCTACACCATTCCGGAGATCAGCTCGATCGGCAAGAACGAGCAGGAGCTGACTCAGGCCAAGGTGCCGTACGAAGTGGGCAAGGCGTTCTTCAAGGGCATGGCGCGGGCGCAGATTGCCGGTGAGCCGCAAGGCATGCTGAAAATCCTGTTCCACCGTGAAACCCTGGAAGTGCTGGGCGTTCACTGCTTCGGTTATCAGGCGTCGGAGATCGTGCACATCGGTCAGGCGATCATGAACCAGCCGGGCGAACTGAACACGCTGAAGTATTTCGTCAACACGACGTTCAACTACCCGACCATGGCCGAAGCCTATCGGGTAGCGGCGTACGATGGCCTCAACCGGCTTTTTTGACGGGCTCCGGCCGGTGGCCTGAGCCGGCCGGGGAGACCGATTTCAGCAATTCTCGAGCGTGGCGCTGGCCAAACCGGGAAAGTCTGTAATCAGGCTGTCAACGCCGAAGTCGGCGAGTCTGCGCATCAGCGCGGGCTCGTTGACTGTCCATACCGACACATGCAACCCCTGGCGCTGCGCCTTCTGCAGGCGCTCCGGCGTACACAGGGTCCAGTTCAACGCCAGAATCTCACAGCCGTAGCTTGCCGCAACCTTCAACGGGTCGAGCCAGGCGTATTCGGCCACCAATCCGCGAGACACGTCCGGCACCAGGTCCAGCGCGGCTTTCAGCACTTCGCGTGAACTTGAGGTGATCGTGACCTTGTCGAGCAGACCGAAACGCTGAGCCATTTCACGAATCGCCAGTACCGTCGTCGCAGCGCGAGTGCGTGAGGCGCTCTTGACTTCCAGTTGCCAGTGATCGAAGTCGCACTTCTCGAACAATTCTTCCAGCGTCGGGATAGGGCAGGGTTTGATCCAGCCCGGGCCACCCTTGCGTGCGTCGTAGGTCACCAATTCGGCCGCCGTGTGTTCGACGACTTTGCCGCGACGGTCAGTGGTGCGTTTGAGTGTCGGGTCGTGTATGACCATCAACTCGTTGTCCATGGACAAGTGCAGGTCCAGTTCGCAGCGGCGCACGCCGTGCTTGAGGCATTCCTGAAAACTGATCAGGGTGTTTTCCGGTGCTTCGCCCTTGGCGCCGCGATGGCCGTAGATGAGGGTCACGGTTCTTCCTTAAATTAAATGCCTGATTCGTTTTCGCGGGCCAGTCGTCGTTCCTGGGCCTGCTTTTGCAAAATATAGCGGGCGAGCAACTGCCGTTGAGCATCGGTCGGGCGTTCGAACTCGGTGCCGATATCAAAGGCACCAGCCTTGCGGTCGCAATGGGTGACGCGGGCTCGCAGCAACAGGCCGAGGGCTTGCGGCATCAGCACCATTTTGACGGACAGGTGTGCACCTACGGATATAGATGTCGGGTGCTGGAAGTCGATGCCGCCTTCGGAAATGATCACCGGCTGCGGTTCGCCGATCTGTCCGAGCACGGTGATCGCGATCACCTGGCTCAGTAAATCGATACGTTTGTTCTGGGATTTCAGGAAGGCTGCGAGGTTGCGCTCGCGCTCACTGATCTGGCGTAACAGGTGTTGTGACTCGAATTCGCTCAGGTGCAGTTCGCTGAGCAAGTTGAATAGTGGAGAAGCATCCTGCAACACTTCCAGGCCTGCGGCCTCGGGAGCGGACAGGGTCCGAATTTCCAGTGCGATCGTGTCCTCGATACGGTAGTATTCGCGGCGATCTTCTTCATCTAATGTCGACATGGCGAACCCATGGTAGCGGCGGTGGTCTGAGTGTAAAGCTGGTTATCGACCCCCGCCACAAGGACGTTCCTTTTCCCTCCGAACAAGCCCCGACATGTTCAGACCTCTCTTCGCATTTATTGGCACGCGTTATACCCGTGCAAAGCGTCGCAATCATTTTGTGTCGTTCATTTCCCTGACCTCGATGATCGGACTCGCCCTTGGCGTAGTCGTGATGATTGTGGTGCTGTCGGTCATGAACGGCTTCGATCATGAGATGCGCACCCGTGTGCTGGGCATGGTGCCCCACGCGACCATCGAGTCCGGTGAACCGATCAGCGACTGGCAAAGCCTGGCCGCCAAGGTCAAGCAGAACTCGCAGGTGACGGCCGTTGCGCCGTTTACTCAGATGCAGGGTTTGCTGACCAACAACGGCAAAGTCTCCAAAGTCCTGCTCAACGCCATCGATCCTGCGCTGGAACGGCAGGTCTCGATCATTGATAACTTCATGCAGCAGGGCAAACTCGACGATCTCGTTCCGGGCGAATTCGGCATCGTTATCGGCGACAAGGCGGCAGCCAAGCTCGGCGCGGCTATCGGCGACAAACTGACGTTTGTCGCGCCAGAGGTCACCGTGACCCCGGCTGGCATGTTCCCGCGCATGAAACGCTTTACCGTGGTGGGCATTTTCCATGTGGGCGCCGGTGAGCTGGACGGCTACCTGGGCATCACCAACCTGCAGGACCTGGCCCGGCTGCACCGCTGGAAGCCGGATCAGGTCCAGGGCATCCGCTTGAAGTTCGACGACCTGTTCCAGGCGCCGCGCACCGCGTGGAGCATCGCCCAGCAGCTCGGCGAGGACCGTTTCTACGCCCGTGACTGGACGCGCACCCACGGCAACCTGTATCAGGCGATCCGCATGGAAAAAGCCATGATCGGTTTGCTGTTGCTGCTGATTGTCGCCGTTGCTGCGTTCAACATCATTTCCACGCTGGTGATGGTGGTGAACGACAAGAAGGGCGACATCGCGATTCTGCGCACACTGGGTGCCACGCCGCGCACGATCATGGCGATCTTCATGGTGCAGGGTACGGTCATCGGTGTGGTCGGTACGCTGATCGGCGCTGTGGTCGGGATCTTCGCCGCGTTGAATGTCAGCGCCGCGATCTCGGCGCTTGAAGGCCTGATCGGCCACAAATTCCTTAACGCCGACGTGTACTTCATCGATTACCTGCCGTCGCAAGTGCAAAGCCAGGATGTGTTGATGGTCTGCGCCGCCGCGTTGGTCCTGAGTTTCCTCGCCACCCTGTATCCAGCCTGGCGTGCCGCGCGCACCCAGCCTGCGGAGGCGCTACGTTATGAGTGAGTCGGGCATGAGTGATAAAGCAATCTTGAGCTGCCGCAACCTGGGCAAATCCTACGAGGAAGGTCCGGAGTCGGTTGAGGTTCTGGCCGGTCTGCAACTGGAACTGCACCCGGGTGAGCGCGTAGCGATTGTCGGCAAGTCGGGTTCTGGCAAAAGCACCTTGCTCAATATGCTGGGCGGGCTCGATACGCCGACCAAGGGCAGCGTCTGGCTCGACGGTGAAGAACTGTCAGCGCTGAGCGAGAAGAATCGCGGCCTGCTGCGTAACCGCGCCCTTGGGTTCGTTTACCAGTTTCACCACTTGCTGCCGGAGTTCACGGCCCTGGAAAACGTCTGCATGCCGCTGCTGATCGGCAAGACGTCGATCCCCGAGGCGCGTCAGCGTGCCACGGCGTTGCTGGAGCGCGTAGGGTTGGGCCATCGTCTGGAGCACAAACCGGCCGAATTGTCCGGGGGTGAACGCCAGCGTGTGGCCATCGCTCGTGCCTTGGTGAACAACCCGGGCCTGGTGATGCTCGACGAGCCGACCGGCAACCTCGACTCCCACACAGCCCAGGGTATTCAGGATTTGATGCTGGAACTCAGCACCTCGATGCGCACGGCGTTCCTGGTGGTGACCCACGACATGAACCTGGCCCGCCAGATGGATCGCGTCCTGCATTTGCAGGAAGGTTGCCTGACACCCATCTGATTGGCTGAAACCCGGTGTGCTGAACAGTGCGTCGGGTCTTTTATTTTTATACGGTGCCCCAGCGAATGTTCAGACCGTTATCGATCTTTATCGGCACGCGCTATACCCGCGCCAAGCGCCGCAATCGCTTTGTTTCCTTCATCTCGATGACCTCGATGATCGGCCTCGCCCTGGGTGTGCTGGCGATGATCGTGGTGTTGTCGGTCATGAACGGATTTCAGCGCGAAATGAGCTCGCGCATCCTTGGCATGGTGCCGCATGCAACCATCGTCGGCGTTAACCCGATCGACGATTGGCAGCCCGTTGCGGCGGCCGCGATGAAAAACCCGGAAGTGACGGCCGCCGTGCCGTTCACCGAAATGGAGGGCATGCTGTCCTACAAGGGCTCGATGCAGCCGATCCAGGTCAGCGGTGTCGATCCGGCACTCGAAGGCAAGGTTTCAATTGTCGCCAAGCACATTGTTCAAGGGCGCCTCGATGCCCTGAAGCCGGGTGAGTTCGGCGTGGTAATCGGTGAAATCACGGCCCGGCGCTTTCGCTTGAACGTCGGTGACAAGATCACCCTGATCGTGCCGGAAGTGAGTACTGCGCCGGGCGGGATTACCCCGCGCATGCAGCGCCTGAACGTGGTCGGCGTGTTCAAGGTCGGTGCCGAGCTCGACGGTTCGATGGCGTTGATCCACGTCGCGGATGCCGCGCAGATGCAGCATTGGGAGCCCAATCAGGTGCAGAGCGTGCGCCTGGCGGTGAAGGATTTGTACGCGGCGCCGCAAGTATCCAGCGATATCGCCAGTGGTTTGGGTGCTGCCTATAAGGCTGACGACTGGACCCACACCCAGGGCAGCCTGTTCAGTGCGATGAAGATGGAAAAAACCATGATCGGCCTGCTGTTGCTGATGATTGTCGCGGTGGCGGCGTTCAACATCATCGCCACCTTGATCATGGTGGTGAACGACAAAGGCGCGGATATCGCGATCCTGCGCACGATTGGCGCTACGCCTGGGCAGATCATGGCGATCTTCATGGTTCAGGGGACGGTGATCGGTGTTTTCGGGACCTTTATCGGCGGCGTGCTCGGCGTGATCGCGGCGCTGAACGTCAGTGAAATGGTGGGCTGGATCGAGCGGGTAAGCGGTCAGCACATCTTCAGTTCTGATGTGTACTTTGTCAGTAACCTGCCTTCGGAATTGCAGGGCGCCGATGTGCTGCTGATTTGCTCGGCGGGGTTCATCTTGAGCTTTCTGGCGACCGTCTACCCGGCCTGGCGTGCGGCGAAAATTGAGCCAGCTCACGCGTTGCGGTATTCGTAACTCCTGAAATCGCCATCGCGGGCAAGCCCGGCTCCCACAGTTGATCGAGTTGAATCACACATTTGTGAACGACTCCAAACCCTGTGGGAGCCGGGCTTGCCCGCGATGAGGCCGGTACTGCTGGCCTCAATCTCCCTTTGGCAACTCAATCACAAACCGCGTCCACCCATTCGCCGATTCGCAACGAATCTGCCCGCCATGGGCACGCACGATCGACTGCGTAATCGCCAACCCCAACCCCGCATGTTCGCTGCTGCCTTCCTGGCGCGCCGGATCGGCCCGATAAAACCGGTCAAACAATCGCGGTAGCAACGCCCCGTCAATCCCATCGCCACTGTTCTCAACCACCAGGCTCAACCCTTTAGCCTGCTCGACAATCCGCACTCGAACCTCACCCTGGGCCGGTGTGAACCGCAACGCATTGTCCAGCAGGTTGGACAATGCCCGACGGAGCATGCTGCGATCACCTTCCATGTGCGCATTGCCTTCACGGCTAAGCTTGACCCGAGCGTCTTCGGCCAACGGCGCAAAAAACTCCAGCAACACATCGGTTTCTTGTGCCAGATCCAGCGGTTCGCGCTTGGGCATCAGCAACCCGTGATCAGCCTTGGCCAGGTACAGCATGTCGTTGACCAGCTGTGCCATCCATTGCAGCTCTTCGAGGTTGCTGTGCAGCGCTTCGCGGTAATCCTCGAGGGGCCGTGGGCGGGTGAGGGTGACCTGGGTGTGGGTCAGCAGGTTGGACAGCGGCGTGCGCAATTCATGGGCGATGTCAGCGGAGAACGCCGAGAGCCGTTGAAAAGAGGCATCAAGGCGTCCGAGCATGGCGTTAAAGCTGTGGGCCAATTCCGCGAGCTCAGGCGGCATGTCTTCTTCGGGCAGTCGAGCATTGAGCGATTGCGCCGACACACCGCTGGCGACCGCGCTCATGCGCCGCAACGGGCGCAACCCGCTACGCGCAGCCCAGGCGCCGAGCAGGGCGGTGGCCAGGGCTGACAAACCCACGGTCAGCCAGATCAGGTGCTGCATGCGTTGCAAAAAGTGCTGGTGATGGGTGATGTCCAGCAATAACGTCAGTTGTGGGGAATCCGGTCTATCGTCAAACAATGGCGCAATCAGCACGCGGTAGTCGGTGCCGTCGTTGTTCAGGGTCGATAAACCGGGCTGTTGCGGGAGTTTTTCCGGCAGGTGCGCGGAACTGTCATACCAGCGCTGGCCATCACTGCCGGTGATGCGCAGCGACAAATCAGCCTGGCGGCTGAGTTCATCGGCCAGTCTGATTTCGCTCTCGCTGGATTGAATGTCCTGAAGCGCCCGGCGTAAACCAATCAATTTCCCGTCCAGCAATTGCTGATCGAGTTCGACGAAGTGCGCTTCGCTGGCGCGACTGAACAATACTCCGGCGAATAGCGAAACCACCGCCGTGCAGGCCGCAAACAGCAACGCCAGACGGCTGCTCAACGAAAGGTGCCGCATCAGGCTGCACGCTCTTCGAGGACGTAGCCCATGCCGCGCACGGTGTGGATCAGTTTGTTGGGGAACTCATCGTCGATCTTCAGACGCAACCGACGGATCGCGACTTCGATCACATTGGTGTCGCTGTCAAAGTTCATGTCCCACACTTGCGAGGCAATCAGCGATTTGGGCAGCACTTCACCCTGGCGACGCAGGAGCATTTCCAGCAGGGCGAATTCCTTGGCCGTCAGGTCGATGCGCTGGCCGCCGCGCTCAGCGCGCCGCCGAATCAAGTCCAGGTGCAAGTCTGCCAGTTGTAATTGGGTTTCCTGAGGTGAGGCGCTGCCGCGACGCAGCAGGCTACGGACCCGGGCCAGCAGTTCGGAGAAGGCGAATGGTTTGACCAGGTAATCATCGGCGCCCAGTTCGAGGCCATGAACCCGATCTTCCACGGCGTCTCGTGCGGTCAGAAAAAGTACCGGTGTGTCCAGGCCATTACTGCGCACTGCTTGCAGAATCTGCCAGCCATTGCGGCCGGGCAGCATCACGTCGAGAATCAACAAGGCGTAGTCACCGCTCAGCGCCAGTTGTTGGCCGGTGTTGCCGTCAGCCACCAGTTCTGCGTTGAACCCGGCCTCGGTCAGGCCCTGACGCAGGTAGTGGCCGGTTTTCGGTTGGTCTTCGACTATCAGCAGTTTCATGGGCAACTCGAGATAAATGGAACGAACGCTTTATACCGTGGGCAGCGTTAATTCAGGTCAACCTGACAAAGTTGTAATCTGGCTGTCAGGTTGCGGGCAGTGACAGCAGTTTAGAGTTTTCCACAGGCTGAACCTTATCTTGTTGGAGTACGACGATGTTTTTGCGCAAATCTTTGCTGCCGGTGGTGTGTTTGTTGGCGCTGAGCTCGCCAGTGTGGGCCGGCCCGGCAAACACCTACGATTTCGGCCAACCTGCGCCGGCGGCCAAGGCGACTCGCAGTGTTGAAGTGGTGATGGGTGATATGTCGTTCTCGCCCAAGGACATCGATATCAAGGCCGGTGAGACCATTCGTTTTGTGCTGGTGAATAAAGGCCAGTTGCTGCACGAATTCAACCTCGGTGATGCAGCGATGCATGCCAAACACCAGCAGGAAATGTTGCAGATGCAACAGAGCGGCATGCTGGCGCCTACCGCCATGAAGGAAATGGACCACAGCGCCATGGCCGGAATGGACCACTCATCCGGGCAGGGAATGAAGCATGACGACCCGAACAGCGTGCTCGTGGAGCCGGGCAAGACCGCCGAGCTGACCTGGACCTTCACCAAGGCCACCAACCTGGAATTTGCCTGCAATATCCCTGGCCATTATCAGGCTGGCATGGTCGGCAAGTTGACTGTCAGTCAGTAAGGACTCAATGGCGGGAGCAAAGGCTGGTAGAATCCGCTGATTCTTCAGTCAGGTTTCCGCCATGCATCCCGCAGCCGAACATTCGCCGCTGGGCAAATCCAGCGAATACATCGCCACTTACACGCCGTCTTTGCTGTTCCCGATCCCGCGTACTGCGAAATGGGCCGAGTTGGGCCTGACGGCTGAAACCCTGCCGTATAAAGGCGTGGATTTCTGGAACTGCTTTGAGCTGTCGTGGCTGTTGCCGTCGGGCAAGCCCGTGGTGGCGATTGGCGAGTTCAGCATCCCGGCGGATTCGCCGAATATCATCGAATCGAAGTCGTTCAAGCTGTACCTGAACTCACTGAACCAGACACCGTTTGCCGACACGGCAAGCCTTGAGGCGACACTGGCCAAAGACCTGTCGGCCGCTGCCGGCAAACCGGTCGGTGTGCGCATTCGCAGCTTGAAAGATGTCGAAGCCGAAGGCGTCGTGGCGCTGCCCGGCGTGTGCATTGATGACCTGGACATCAGCGTCAGCAACTACGAGCATCCGCGCCCGGAACTACTGCGTTGCGATGAATCGCGCATCGTGGAGGAGAGCGTGCACAGCCATTTGCTCAAATCCAACTGCCCGGTTACCAGTCAGCCGGATTGGGGCAGTGTGGCGGTGGAATACCGTGGCGCGGCACTGGATCACGCGAGTTTGCTGGAATACATCGTGAGCTTCCGTCAGCACTCGGACTTTCACGAGCAGTGCGTGGAGCGGATTTTCCTCGACTTGCAGCGGTTGTTGAAACCGAAGAAGTTGACGGTGTATGCGCGCTATGTGCGCCGTGGCGGGTTGGATATCAACCCGTACCGCAGCACCGAAACCGTCCAACTGCCGAATCATCGGTTGGTGCGTCAATAAAATCCAATGTAGGAGTGAGCCTGCTCGCGATAGCTGACTGACATTCAATATTGATGTCGTCTGATCCACCGGTATCGCGAGCAGACTCACTCCTACAAGGGACTGCGTTTCAAATTGTGGAAATGAAAAAGCCCTGCCAGCGATGGCGGGGCTTTTTTGCGTCTGGCGGGTTCAGATGCCCATGTTACCCAAGGCTTGCGCGATGTTGCGCAGGGTGCCAGCCAGGGTAGGGTGTTCGAGTTCGAAGCGTTCAACTGCCAGGTTAACGCCATCGGCGAGGTTGGCGTCCTGGGTTTTGGTTTCTAGCTCAAGCTTGAGTTCGATCTGTTGCATCAGTTCATGCAGGTTTTCGCGTTCGGATTCGGACAGTGGAGGATTCTGTTCCAATTGCTCGCGCAGGGCATTGAGCTGTTCTTGCAGTTCGCGGGCAGGCATGGCGTTCTTCCTTCTCTCGATTGGCACTGGCATAGACCGCGGCAGTGCGCCAAAGGTCTATGGCTGACCTTTAGATTAATCCACTCTCGCGCAACCTGCATGATCTCGGTCAGGGCTTTTCGCCCTTGAACCGGCGCAGACTGATATCGGCCAGGCAGGTGTCGAGCTCACCCAGGTGATCGATCACCGAATGCACGCCCAGGCCGAACAACTGCATCGTCGCCTTGCCGCGCAGGTGTTCACGTTCCTTTTGGCTCAATGCGTGCCATTCGCTGGGCGCCAGGCCGCAGAGCGAGCCGCAGGACGCCAGGCCAATCGTCCACAAGCCGGCGTTCAAACCCGATTGCAACAAGCGTGGTTCGCCACTGACCAGCACGCAGCCATCCAGGCGATCGACATTCAACGCCATCAGGGCTTGCCAGCAAGCGTTTGGTGCAGGCCATGGATTGATTGTTGCCGGGTGTTGCGTCGATGTAATCCAGGACGGCAGGGTAACGGCCAGAGAATGGCTGAGGGCGGGGGGTAGTTCATCGAGCCAGGCGCAGGGGATTTGCTGGCGCTGCAAACTGCGCAGGCTGTCCAGCGCGCCGGGCGTGGCTTCGGCGTGCTCCGCAGAATACGCCCCGTGCTGGCGCGTCCGGGCGCCGAAATCCACCAGGCAACCACTGAGGCCGAACAAGACGGCGGTCAAACTGGGGGCAGCGAGAGGCAAAGTTTCGGCGTGCGGCATATCAACGTCCCTGAAATAGCAACAAGGCTAGGCGGCGTGAGTGACAGTTGAGTGACATTGATGTGAAACGCTCTCAGTCAGCGCGAGTCATCTATAGTCGAAATGCGCGCGATGCTGCCTAAACCGGGTTTTCCGTCTTATACTAATCAGCTTAATGCCCGGGCCAAGTGCTCGCGCCAGTACAAATCCAAGGAGTTTTTCTATGCGCTGGAGCAATCATTTCGCTCAGCTTTTTGTGTGTGCCAGCCTGTTGCTGGTTCCGTTTGTGGCTCAGGCTGCTTCGGAAGACGATCCTTGGGAAAGCGTTAACCGTCCAATCTATAAATTCAACGACGTCATCGACACGTATGCACTCAAGCCTGTGGCTCAGGGCTATGAGTTCATCACGCCGCAGTTTCTGGAAGACGGCATTCACAACATGTTCCGCAACGTCGGTGACGTCACCAACCTGGTGAACAACATTCTGCAAGCCAAGCCGGCTGCAGCGGGCACCGACACTGCACGCATCATCTTCAACACCACGTTCGGCTTGCTCGGTTTCTTCGATGTGGGCACCAAGATGGGCCTGCAGCGCAGCGACGAAGACTTCGGTCAAACCCTTGGCTATTGGGGTATGGGTAGCGGTCCTTACGTGATGCTGCCGCTGTTGGGTCCAAGCACCTTGCGTGATGCACCGTCGAAACTCGTCGACAGCTACACGGGCCCGTACCCGTACATCAACGACGTGCCGGTGCGTAACTCGGTCTTCGGCCTGAATATCGTCGACACGCGTGCCAGCTTGCTGTCGAGCGAAAAACTGATCACTGGGGACAAGTACACCTTTATCCGTAATGCGTATTTGCAGAACCGTGAGTTCAAAGTCAAAGACGGCCAGGTTGAAGACGATTTTTAATCTCGACCGGTAAAAACGAAGAAGGCGGCCATTGGCCGCCTTCTTTCGTATGGATCCGGTTTATTTCATTTTCAAGATTGTAAGCCCGAGTTTCTGAGCATCACCGTCCAATGACTTCACCCACACCACTTCGGTGTCGGCTTCGAGCCCCTTCAACGCTGCGTGATCGGAATCGATGCGCACATTGAGCCGGTCACCGACTTTGAACTCTCGTTTCGCTTCAACCTGCATACCACTGCTGGAAAGGTCGATGCAGACGGCTGGCACCTCATCGCCCTCATGAATCAGCGACACATCGGCATCGACTCGCATGCGGATGAAATCACGCTTTTCGCTGTAGTCCCGACCGGTTTGACTCATGGGCTCGATCCTTCCATTGGGTTACGGATTTGCCTGTTCTTATAACTCCCGGTGATTTGACAAGTAAAGACGCCAAGCGACCATCGGCGTGAGCTTGAAACGCCCCGCGGATGGGAGTACCGTCTGCGCCTTAGAAGGGCACCTCTGGTGTACGTGTGAGTAGGGCAAACGCTCGAAAACGGTGCAATAGAGAGGCTAGAAAGCGAATCCAGTAGTGTGAGCCGGGCTAAAGGCCTTGCCTGCTACGCCAACCTAATTCTGGCGCCGTTTGCCCACATGCCAAAAACCAGTGCCACGCTGCTGATAATCGATGATGACGAAGTAGTGCGCGCGAGCCTCGCGGCCTATTTGGAAGACAGTGGTTTCAGTGTCCTGCAGGCCAGTAATGGTCAGCAGGGTCTTCAGGTATTCGAGCAAGACAAGCCCGACTTGGTCATCTGCGATCTGCGCATGCCGCAGATGGGCGGACTCGAACTTATCCGCCAGGTCACCGAGCGGTCACCGCAAACCCCTGTGATTGTGGTTTCGGGTGCCGGCGTGATGAACGATGCGGTCGAGGCGCTGCGCCTGGGTGCAGCGGACTACCTGATCAAGCCTCTCGAAGATCTGGCCGTGCTCGAGCATTCTGTTCGCCGAGCCCTGGATCGTGCGCGCCTGCTGCTGGAGAACCAGCGCTACCGCGAGAAGCTGGAAAAGGCCAACCGTGAGCTCGCTGCCAGCCTGAACCTGCTCCAGGAAGACCAGAACGCCGGTCGCCAGGTACAGATGAACATGCTGCCGGTCAGCCCCTGGGCCATCGACGAGTTCCAGTTTGCTCACCAGATCATCCCGTCGCTGTACCTGTCGGGTGATTTCGTTGACTACTTTCGGGTCGACGAGCGCCGGGTAGCCTTCTACCTGGCGGACGTTTCCGGTCATGGTGCTTCTTCAGCCTTCGTTACCGTGCTGCTGAAGTTCATGACCACGCGCTTGCTGTTTGAATCCAAACGCAGCGGCACATTGCCGGAATTCAAGCCTTCAGAGGTCCTTGGTCATATCAACCGGGGCCTGATCAGTTGTAAGCTGGGCAAACACGTCACAATGGTCGGTGGAGTCATCGACGAGGAGACAGGTTTGTTGACCTATAGCATCGGTGGTCACCTGCCGTTGCCAGTGTTGTACACACCCGACAGTGTTCGTTATCTGGAAGGGCGCGGTCTGCCGGTAGGCCTCTTCAATGAAGCCACCTACGAAGACCACGTACTGGAACTGCCGCCGACGTTCAGCCTGACGCTGATGTCTGATGGCATTCTGGATCTTTTGCCAGAACCCACACTCAAAGAAAAAGAAGCGGCGTTGCCCCAACGGGTCAAGGCTGCGGGCGGCACCCTGGACGGGCTGCGGCAGGTTTTTGGATTGGCCACGCTTGGGGAGATGCCGGATGATATCGCCCTGTTGGTGTTGAGCAGGAATCTTTAATGAGTACCGGTAGAATCCAGTTCGCCGAGCAGGACGGCACCTTCGTCCTGAAATTCGTCGGTGAAGTTCGCCTGACCCTGTGTTCGGCGTTGGATGCGACTATTGATCGGATCTTCACCGCGTTGAACTTCAATGCGATCGTGATCGACCTGACCGAAACCCGCAGCATCGACAGCACCACGCTGGGCCTGCTGGCCAAGCTGTCGATCCTGTCGCGGCAAAAGGTCGGCCTGCTGCCGACCGTCGTCACCACCCACGAAGACATTACGCGTCTGTTGGAGTCCATGGGCTTCGAGCAAGTGTTCAACATCGTTGACCAGCCCGTGCCCTGTCCCGAATGCCTGGACGACTTGCCAGACCAGGATCAGTCCGAAGAAGTGGTGCGGATCAAAGTCCTCGAAGCGCACAAAATCCTCATGGGTCTTAACGACTCCAATCGTGAAGCGTTCCATGACTTGGTAAATGCGCTGGAGCGACACTGATTCCCTGTAGGAGCGAGCCTGCTCGCGATGGCGTCCTGACAGTCACCAGACACATACAAAAAAGGGCGAACCTGTGAGGGTTCGCCCTTTTTTGCGTTGGCCTGTCAGCTGTTACAGCTTGGCCTGCAACAACGCCTCAAGCTTCTCCTGATCCCGGGCAAACTGACGAATCCCCTCAGCCAGTTTCTCGGTCGCCATCGCATCTTCGTTGGACAACCAACGGAACTGCGCTTCATTCAAGTTCAAGCGCGCTTCACCGGCATGCCCAGGTGACAACTTGCGTTCCAGCTTGCCAGTGTCAGCCGCCAGTTTTTCCAGCAGATCCGGGCTGATAGTCAGGCGATCACAACCTGCCAGTTGCTCGATCTGGCCCAGGTTGCGGAAGCTCGCACCCATGACCACCGTCTTGTAGTCATTGGCCTTGTAGTAGTTGTAGATGCGTGTCACCGACTGCACGCCCGGATCATCCGCACCGGTATAGTCGTTGCCGTTGGCTTTCTTGTACCAGTCGTAAATCCGGCCCACGAACGGTGAAATCAGGAACACACCGGCATCCGCACACGCCGCTGCTTGAGCAAACGAGAACAGCAGCGTCAGGTTGGTCTGAATCCCTTCTTTTTCCAGCGTCTCTGCCGCGCGGATACCTTCCCAGGTGGAGGCGATCTTGATCAGCACGCGGTCACGGCCAATACCGGCCTTGTCGTACAGCTCGATCAGACGGTGCGCACGCTTCAATACGGCGTCAGTGTCGAACGAGAGGCGTGCATCCACTTCGGTAGATATACGACCCGGTACAACCTTCAGGATCTCTTGCCCGACCGCTACGCCAAAACGGTCGCTGGCCAGGCCCACATCGCCCTTGCAGTCGTGAACGCAAGCATCCAGCAATTCGGCATACGCAGGAATTGCCGCGGCTTTGAGCAGCAGGGAAGGGTTGGTGGTGGCGTCCACCGGTTTAACGCGGGCGATAGCTTCGAAGTCGCCGGTGTCGGCAACTACGGTGGTCATTTGTTTAAGTTGTTCCAGCTTGGAAGTCATGGGCGTGCTCTGTCCTGTGGGTCTAATGACATTACCCGAGCGCTGACAGCCACTCAAGGGCGCATGTACGTATCGATGGCCCCAGCGGCAACAACCTGAAAACAGGTGTTTGAAAGGTGAGGGGCGCGGTGTCGGTTTATACGATGCCAAAACGGGGCGCAGGTTCAACGTAACTGACCGTTGACCCCGCGCCAACAATGTCGCCGCCGGTTCTTACGGGCAGGCCTTTGATCGTTTAGCGCTGTTAAAAAGTGTCGATTTTGACCGTTATAATATGTCAAATAATCAAGGCCGATGAAGTGTAATGTGCTGCCGATTAACGTAGGTAGCGGATGGAAAGATGACTTCACAGGAAACACAAGTGTCTGGAATTGTGGAGGCTTTCGATGACTTTATACTCGCTTATGTCTTGAAGAAGTTGACCGATGTATTGGAAGAGCTGATGACGGTCTCGAAAAGAAACTACCCGGACAATATGAGTGGTGTGCTTGAGATGGGACGGGTTAAAGCCGCAGCGAAAATTCCCGTCTGGTTAAAAAGAGTGAAGTACAGTGATCCCTGTAAAGTGACCAGCTTGATGAAGGGGCAAATGGACGACGCGCAGAAATGTAATCAGAACCTGCGCTTCGAAGCGCAGGTCGTATTGCTGAAAGTTCTGGTGGAAGGGGCGTTGGCAATGAATGTAGCGTGTTATTCAGAATTTATTAGTAAGCGCCTGCATTAAGTGGTGAGCGTAATTTTCTATTGTGATTTTAATAACGTCTTGACAGTGCAAGCTTCTTGATAATTACGATGTTTGGCCGGGCGGGGGCGGAGTCAAAATAGATTTGGCTAGTCAAATACAGCAATATCACCAAACCTCTCATGCAGACGCCCCAATGTTATTTTTTGTCGGATAAGTGGCGGCGGGATTGTTGTCGTTATTTTTGGTCCAGCTATTCTTGTTGGGCGTTTTTTGTATGTCGTGCTATTTAATGCACTTGTATTTTTATGATGGATTCATCTCTGAATGCGGGACCGATTTTGTCGGTTCACTCATGTCCCCGCTACACATTGGCCGAATCGACACTACACGGGAAGAGTAGCCTTGTTCAGAAAGATTCTTATCGTATGCGTTGGTAATATTTGCCGAAGTCCAACCGCTGAAATGTTGCTCCGCAACGCGCTGGATCCTTCAGATATCTCGGTGACCTCCGCGGGACTCAACGCGCGGGTGGGGGAGTCTATGGAGCCAAACGCACTTTCAGTTCTCGAAGAACAGGGTGGCGCCGCCCAAGAGTTTAAAGCGCGGCAGATCACTCCAGCCATTGTTAATGAGTCAGACCTCATTCTGGTCATGGAGAAAGAGCATGTAAAAGGCGTGCTGAGTATTGCCTCGCACGCGAGGGGCAAAGTGTTTCTTCTGGGCAAGTGGCAGAGTGAGCGCGAAATAAAGGATCCGTATCGTCAAGGAAAAGCTGCTTTTGTCCATGCCCATGCATTGATTGAAGATGCTGTTTGCTCATGGGCACAGCGCCTCGGACGTTGATGGATGATTTTCAGATTAGTATTAATGGTAAAAGAATAGACCTTATGCAGTTACCGTCAGTAGTCAGTGGCCGAGATAACGATAAAGACGAGATTGATCTTCTCGGTTTGCTAGGCACATTGATTGATCACAAATGGTTAATAGGCGCCATTACCGGAGCGTTCATGGTGACCGGTGCCGCGTATTCGATTTTGTCGGCGCCCGTGTATTTGACAAACGCCCTGGTGCAGGTCGAGCCGAAAAAGAACGACATGTTGGGCTTTTCGGATATCAGCAGCATGCTGGGTGGGCAATCCCCGGCGGCTACCGAGATCGGAATTATCAAGTCTCGCGCAGTCATCGGCAAAACAGTCGATGACCTGCGTCTGGATATTGTGATCACGCCGAACACCTTTCCCGTCGTGGGTGGTTTTATTGCGCGGCGATATAAAAGTACTCCCGGCCAAACTATTTCGCCTCCACTCCTTGGCATGAACAGTTTCGCTTGGGGTGGCGAGCAGCTTGAAATCGAAAAACTCAAACTGCCCGATGAACTGTTAGGTGAAAAACTGACCCTGATTGCCGGAGAGCAGAACCGCTTCAAGCTTTACGATGAAGAGGGTGGATTGTTGGCCGATGGAACCACAGGCGTCGCCGTGGTAGAGAACGGGGTCGAGGTGTTGGTCGCGAACATGATTGCGAACCCTGGCACTAAATTCGAAGTCGTACGCAACCCACGAATTGTCACTATTCAGAATTACCAGGACATCCTTGAAGTCTCCGAACAAGGTAAGGAGTCGGGCATTATAAGTCTGGCGCTAGCCAGCACCGACTACTCTCTGGCTGTGAAAATTCTGAACAAGATTTCGACGCTTTATGTCGAGCAGAATGTGCAACGCACCTCTGCCGAGGCGGCTCAGAGTCTGGATTTCCTGCAGTCACAGCTCCCTCAAGTCAAAGAGGATCTGGTCAAGGCCAGCAATGCGCTGAACAGCTATCAAACCCGCGGAAATACAGTAAATATCTCACTCGAAACCAAGTCTGTCCTGGAGCAGATGGTGGTTTTGGATACGCGCATCTCCGATTTAAAACTCCAGCAAGCAGAACTGGATCGAAAGTTCACCCGTGAGCATCCGGCCTACCGCGCCTTGATGGCCCAGTTGGGGGATTTGAATAATCAGCGCCACGGTTTGGAGAAGAAGGTTCAGGATCTTCCGGCAACGCAACAGGAGCTTTTGAACCTCACTCGTGATGTGGAAGTGGCGACACAGATTTATACCCAACTGCTGAATAAATCCCAGGAGCTGGACATCGTAAGAGCGGGGGCGGTCGGGAATGCTCGATTGATCGATACCGCCGATGTCGACATCACATCCCCGGTCAAACCGCGCAAAGCCTTGCTCATTATTATTGCAACGTTGCTGGGCGGGTTTGTCGGCGTTGCCTTGGTGTTGGTGCGTAAATCGTTGAGCCGAGGACTTGAGGGGCCGGAAGCCATCGAACAACTCGGGCTGCCCGTCTATGCCTCTATTCCCTACAGCGCCCTGCAACAAGAAGAAGACAATAAAAAACTTCGGTTGGGCGATAGCGTCAACCGCCAGGCTTTCCTATTGGCGCTGCGCAACCCTACTGACCTGTCCATTGAGTCGATACGCAGCCTGCGAACCTGTTTGCATTTTGCGGGGCTGGATGCGACCAACAACCGGATCATGATTTCCGGTCCGAGCCCGCAGGTGGGCAAAACGTTTGTTTCCTCTAACCTGGCCGCGGTCATTGCTCAAAGCGGGCAGAGGGTCGTACTGATCGATGCCGATATGCGCAAAGGTCACCTGCACAAAACCTTGGCTACACCAATCAGCAACGGCTTATCCGATCTTTTAACCAAACGTTGCAGCATTGAGCAGGCAATCAATAGGCTCGAGGTTGATAACCTGCATTTCATCAGTCGTGGACAGGTACCGCCTAATCCATCAGAGCTGTTGATGCATGCCAACTTCAGAGAACTCCTGGCAGAACTGAGTGAACTCTACGACGTCGTCATCATCGATACGCCACCTCTTCTGGCAGTAACAGATGCTGCAATCGTTGGGCGTGAAGCTGCCATTAATTTGATCGTGACTCGCTTTGGTGTAAATCCGGCCAAAGAGATTGAATTGACAATTCGTCGGTTTGCGCAAAACGGTATCGAGTTGAAGGGCGCTATTTTTAATGGTGTCGAGAAGCGGGCATCCAGTTACTACGGTAATGGCGCTTATTACAACTATGAGTACGCCTCTGACAAGTCCTGATGCGAGTTCTATCTACCAGGTAATCGGTTGGGAGTGAGTGGGTGATAACTCACCACTCTTAATCGTGTTTTGCCTGTGACTAAGTTCATGGAGATAGGTGGATTATGAAAAAAATATTACATGTGGCGGAAACTATCAAGGGTGGC
The DNA here is from genome assembly GCF_054668335.1 of Pseudomonas sp. S2_F03. Taxonomy (NCBI): domain Bacteria; kingdom Pseudomonadati; phylum Pseudomonadota; class Gammaproteobacteria; order Pseudomonadales; family Pseudomonadaceae; genus Pseudomonas; species Pseudomonas sp. S2_F03. Next base: position 5,098,417 of record NZ_CP162759.1, read on the forward strand.
GTTGCGACGGTCATTCGTACGATATCAACCCCCCTCGGGACCATGCTCTGAAGTATGAACTGGTTTATCTGGTTCCGTACGACCAGAAGAAAGAGTTGCATGGCATTGATGAAAAAAACATCAGGACCTTTTCCCGGAACAAGCGCGATGTCATGTCCCTGTTGCGGTTTGCCTGGCAATTGGCCCGCGTGATCTTCAAGGAAAAACCGGATGTCGTGCACTTGCACAGCACGTTTTCCGGGGTCATTGGCCGATGTGTCTGTCTGCTACTGCGCCCTTGGCGGTCACCTAAAATTGTCTACTGCCCGCACGCATTTTCCTTCTTGATGGAGAGCTCGACAGTCAAGCAGAAAGTGTATTCGCTGGTGGAGCGACTCTTGCAGAAAGTAACGGACGTCATTATCTGCGTCAGTCAGTATGAAATGGATAAAGCCGCGTCGTTTGGTATTGATCGTCACCGCATGAAGCTGATCTACAACGGGATTCATTATAAAAGTGATGAGAACAAGTCCAGCGAAAGCACGGACATTCAGCTTCTATTTGTAGGCCGACTGGATTACCAGAAAGGCTTCGATCTTTTGCTCAAGGCGTTTGCTGAAGTCGAGCGAACTGACTTGAGACTCACTGTCGTTGGGAGTGCTGTCAATGAAGACTTCGTCGAGTGCCCCGATATTGACGCCGTGGAGTACCTGCCTTGGGTGACTCCGGCTGAAGTCAACGAACTGTACAAAACGGCGGATGCCTTGATTGTTCCAAGTCGCTGGGAAGGCTTTGCCATGGTTCCCCTCGAAGGGATGGCCATGGGCGTGCCGGTGATTGCCAGTGACTGTACATCGCTTCCTGAATTGGTGACGGACAACATCACCGGCTACCTGTTCTCGACCGGCGACTACCAGGCCCTTGCCAGCATATTAGTGAATATCAAAAAACATAAGCTGCTGGAACTAGGTACAGAAAGCCGCAAGAAAGTGCGCGAGCGGTTCAGTGCAACGTTGATGATTCAGCAAACCTATGACGTGTACTCCGCTAAAACTTATTAAGTAGACAATCAGATGATGAACGTAACTATTTTGCATGGCTACAGTGCGTCCAGTTCGGGTGATGGTCTACTCGTGGATTTGGCAATAGCCACGGTGCAGCGCAACTTTGGCGCCGGCACTTTAATCAACGTAGTTGCGTCAGACCCTCAATCATTTAGCTATCTTTCCTGTAAGCGATATGAGGCGCCGGTCATGGCGGCTAAGGGATTCGGAAGGGTGAGGGAAGCGATTTTCCTTAAACAGTCTTATGTCCCCCTTGCCGATCTTTTGAATACCAGCGATCTGGTTGTAGGGGTGGGCGGTGGATACATGCGCTCAAAAGTACCTTTGAACACCTCAAGCTGAAACTGGGTCATGCCAAACAGCTTGAAACCGCGATTTTGAGCAAGGTACCGACTGTTTACCTCCCACAAAGTATCGGTCCGTTCCATGGCGAGAGCAGCAAAATCGTAGAGCATTACGCCAGCGCCGATGCGGTATTTGTCAGAGACAACAGGTCTTCGGAAATTTTCCAGTCCAATGAGAATGTCTACCGGGCGCCGGACCTGGCGATCCAGGCGTTAGCGAAAAAGATACTGCTGCAGCCCAAGTTTATCCACTGTGGATCAGCTCCTGCCGTGGTCTGTGTTGTTCTACGCAAGCCGTCGCACTGGAGCAAAGAGAAGAAAGTCGCCTACGTTGCAAACCTGAAGCTTCTATTGAGGAGATTAAGGGCGAAAAGCAAAGTGGTCTGCGCTGTGCAAAGCACCGTCCGCGGCAACGACGATGGCGCGTTTTATCGCGAACTTGGCATTACCGAAGACCTGCTGCCGTTGAAGGCAACACTTGCGAAATATCAGCCGGATCTGGTTATTTCCGTGAGGTTACACGGGGCTATCGAGGCGCTCCTGGCCGGTGTACCCGCGTTCCATATCAGTTATGAACGCAAAGGTTTTGGGGCGTACCAGGACATGGGAGTGGAAGACTGGGTGATCAACGAAGGCGATATCAATGTCGATACCATCATCGACACTGTTTACGCCCCCAACGCTCTATCGAGGTTTGCCAAGAAACTCACGGATACCTGTAAAGACATCGGAGCCAAAACGGTGCTGATGGACAATATCATCAAAGGGGTTGTTCGATGATATTTCGGTTGTTGCTAAGGGGGACTGCATTAGGCGCGAAGTTTTTGCTGGTGTTGGCCATCACTCATTACCTGGGTTATGACGCATTGGGCTTCTACGGCGTCGTGGTGATCGCCCCTTTGTTAGCCTCGAAGTTTTACAGCGTCGGGTTCAGCTCTGAAATCAATCGGTTGATCAGCATCGGAGGCAGCTCCCGATTCGTCATCGATAAAGTACTGGTCTTGTACCTGGCCGTTGGTTCGTTGTTTTCGGTGGTCACAGTCGTACTCTACTCACTCTTCAGCGATGTTCCGGCGAGCACCGCGTTGATCGCCTGCGTCACGCTGCTCCTGATCACGGAGCATCTGTCCTTCGAAATTAACTCCTTTGTTTTTTCTGCGCAAAAGCCAATTGGGGAGCGTTATTGTTCTTCATAAAAACCGGGCTCTGGGCGCTGATTGCTGTGGGAGGGCTAATGACGGGCGTGGTGTCCAGCATTGCCAGTGTTCTTTGGTTGTGGGTGATCAGCAACCTTCTGGTGATCGTGGCCGGATACTTTATTGTGGTGAATGTACATAAGGGAGGGAGGTCAGTGCCCTCACGACGGCTTCTGTCTGGAAAGCCGGATTGCCCTTTTATCTGGGCGACGGTTTGATGTTATTGAGTCAGTTTGCCGAGCGTTTTCTGATTGTGGACCTTGAGCCGTACGACAGCCTTGGCAAGTACGTGTATGCCTGGTCTGCCGCTAACACCCTGCAAGCGCTGTCTTTTGCCGTTGTTGCCGTCGTTGGCATTCCCGTGCTCGCCAAGCGTTATAAGAATAATCAACAGGCACTGACGGTCCGGCAACTGTTCTTCAATCAATGGGTGTTGCGCTCGCTGGTCGTTTCCTGCGCAGTTGCTGTGCTGATTTATGCCTTCTTTAATGTTGTGCTCGATTATGTGGACGCGGCAGTTCCGCGTCCGGATAACGGGGTTTTGTGCATCCTGATTTTCTCGTTTGCGCTGCGAGCAGTCGGCGACATCGTATGGGGAGGTCTTATTGCGTCGAAGAACAATCGGGTGTCGTTGGCCAGTGCGGTGATTTGCCTGCTGATTTCACTGCCTGTCAGCTATGTCCTTATTAAACACTATTCAATTTATGGGGCGGCCTGGGGGAACGTTTTCTCGATTACGGTGCAGCTGGTCGTTGTTGCTTTGCTGGCCAGGTTTGCCCAGGCGAAGGGGGCGTTGTAATGGCTTTATCTCTGCCTTCCATAGAATTTCGCGGTACAAAACTGGATTCGTCGATCTCACTCCTGATTTTGATGTGCGGTCTTTTTCTGTCCGTAGCAATGCCGCTGCTGGTTCACCGAGAACCGGGCCCGGATGCGATGACGTTGTGGTCGTCATACGCTCGTTCAGACTACTGCAATTTCTGGAATCCCTTTTCGCCAGACCGGTCTTCTTACGATTGCACTGCTTACGTGCTACGTCCCACCGGCATCAATCTGGACAATGCCTGGGCCTACGGGATGATGTGCAACTTGTTTCTCACGTCTATCCCGATCTTTATCTTCAGAAGAATACCGCTGACGATTTTTCTGACCCTGTGTCTGTGGGGGGTGGTCAGGTCGTTCTTTCTCGATAACCTGACCAAGGAAATCATTGTTTCGGTGGCGATGATTACCATCCTGGTTTTTTCATTTTCGAAGCAATACAGAGCGGGCTTTTTTCTCTCTGCGCTGTTTTACGGCATCTTGGTTCGACCCTACTGGATACTGTTTTCGCTGGTCTGGGTTGGCGTGTGTGTCATGAAGAAGCGTGTGTCACGTTTCAGCTTTTTCCTGATGTTGTTCACGTTCTATTTGGCCATCGCGACAGCGATTCAGATGCTCGCCGGCTATTCGGTTTCGTCCATTCGAGCCAATAGTAACGAGCAGCGCACACTGGGCGAAGAGGGCTCAAAGTCATTGATTGTGTCGTGGATTAACGGCGGTGACTTCGTTTCGCAGGCCGTGGATTCGATGAGCATCTTTTTCAGGTTGTCTTTCCCGGTGGAGTTAATCCTTCTTTCCGGCCTGGGGCAGATCATCTTTGTCGTCCTGATGATGATGACCTCGTTGCTGATGTTCAAAATGATGACGTCGAGTCACTACAAGGGCTCAATCATCCAACCCAAAGTCAAAGAGCTTATCGCTATTCCGCTGTCCTTTTTATTGGTGCAGGGCCTGTTTGAACCTGACTTCGGATCGTTTGCCCGACATTTCTCCATGGTGGTTCCGGTTCTGTTTGTGGGGCTGGGGTTGCAGTTGCGCTCAAAAAAACCTGAGTCGCTTGAATCAAACGTCTTGAACTGAGGTTTGTGGTTTATGCAAAGCAATAAGAAGTCGTTGGAAATAGAAACACTCAGAGGGCTGGCATGCCTGCTGCTGGTGCTCTATCACGTGATAGGGCCATTAGGCGGCGGATTGAAAATCGACCTGGGATCACCTTTCCGAATCCTGGCCGATTCGATGGTGTACGTCCGGATGCCGTTGTTCACTTTTATATCGGGCTACATCTATTCGATTTACAAAATCAGAGGCAACGACTTTTCCGCTTACTGGCGTGGCAAGGTAAGAAGATTGATCGTGCCATTGTTTTTTGTCGGTATTCCATTTTCGGTGCTGCAGGTTGTCGGGCCGGGGGTAAACAACGACTTCGGGTTAATAGACGCCTTGTTGTCGTTTTACGTGCCGATTAACCACTTCTGGTTCTTGCAGGCGGTTTTTATCATCTTTATGTTTGTCGGATTTCTTCAGTGGCGCGGCTGGTTGCAGACGGCGACACGGTTGTACCTGTTGTTTTTGTTTTCCGCAGTGGTGTTCTTGATGCCGCTTTTTCCAGTCGATGCCTTTGGCATCAATGGCGCCATCTATTTGCTGCCGTTCTTCGTGACGGGGATGATTTGCCACGAAAAGGGCAATGAATTAAAGCAGTCCCTGAAAGTGATCGGGCCCGTCGTGTTCGTCTTGATATCGGTCGCACTGCTCTACATTGCCGCCGTGGATCGCGAGCTCATTGTCGATCGCAGAAGCCTTGTCGGATTGCTCGTTGGCTGTGCCTCCTGCATCGCGTTGTTGTCGAGTGACATGCGCTCGAAAGCGCTGATCTGGCTCGGTGGATATTCCTACGCGATTTTCCTCTTTCATGTTCTGTTTGCGGGCAGTTCACGGGTCGCGTTACGTCGTTTGGGTGTCACCGATGAAAGCGTTTTGGTTGTTGGCGGTGTGCTGTTCGGATTGTTGGGGCCCGTGGTGCTGTCGAATGTTTTCAGCCGTTTCGCCATCACATCGACTTTGTTTTTGGGCGAACGTGCGATCAGCAAAAAGACCCCGGCGAAAGGTCTGAAGGTGTCTCGCACCTGAACACCAAAGCAGGTTTCCTGATAGATAGATGAGCCAATGGTCTATGTCGATGATGTGCGTCCTGTCCCGGCTCCGGTCATCGAGGTGAGAAGCTCACGCGAACCGCTTGCCGGACTGGGCAAGGGTAAAGCAGGGGATGGTGCTGGACATCTCGGTGATTGGCGACAGCTATAGCGCCGGGCAGAACTTTTATCTGAATGGCCTCACTCAACGCTTGGCGAAAGACTTTGGTTTCGCCGGGCCTGGTTATGTCGGGTTTAACCACGGCGTAGCGCTCGGCGGTACGAACTTCAAGTACACCCGCAGCAATCAGCAGTACTTCGGTGGTGATTGGAGCGTTTCCAGTCTTGGGCAAGCGAGCCCGGACAGTCGCACTGTTACCGGGAAGGCGGGTGCTTATCTTGAGATCGATTCCAGCCAGACGGCTGCGATTGATACGTCCATTGCCCACGCCAACTTACTCTACTTGGGAAACGGCAAAACCAGCGAGATGAGGTATCGGTGGACACCTTCAGGCCCGTGGCATCCATTGACGATAGCGGGGGCCGGTGTTCAGGAAGTGCAACTAAGTGTCCCCGCCAGTGCTGACTGGGCGCTAAGGCTCGAAGTGGTGAAAGGTGCGCCGACATTATTTGGCTTGTGGCTGGCCAATGACCGGGGCGGCATCAGGGTCTCCAAACTCGCTGCTTCAGGTGCCACCTCCGGTGACTTTTTTAAAAGCGACAACCAATGGCAGACCCAGTGGAAGGCCGTCGTTTCAAAGATACCGGCAGACGTTTACCTGATTATGTTGGGCGGCAATGATCAAGGGTTTGGCGTTAAGCCCAAGGATTATCTTGAGAACATGAAAGGCTTGGTGCAGATGGTTCGCGAGGTTCATCCGGCGGCGAGCATCAATGTGATCTTGCGTCAGGACACAACACGTTCCAGTACCTATCCGATGTCGGACTATGCCCAAGTACTTGAACCGTGGGCGCGTTCGCAGAACGTCGCCTATTGGAGTTTGCAGTGTGCGTTCGGTGCCGACTTCAAACGCTATGCCAGTGACGGGCCGACCCCCATGATCGGCCCGGACAAGATTCACCCCATCCCGGGTTCGGGAGGTCGGCTTATTGCCGATTACTTCTATCGACTGCTTGTCGGTGAATTGCCGTGTGGTGCCGCTTCAAAGTAATCCTTCACCGTTCAAAGTGCTCCAGCTGACTCAGCAGTTCTGCGGTTTTCAGAGGCATGAGTTCGGGATCACACCGCGTTTCAACATTGATGACGATCGCCGGGTCGCTGTAGCGAATGCGAACCCGGAATCGCCAATCGTTGAAAATCACTTTAAGCCCTTCGCGTTCATCGATATCCAGGGCCTTGTCGGCATACAGACTTTTCAGGTGAGCCAGGAGGGAAAGCGGGTCCCTGATCGGGCGATGGATATCGCCCGAAGAGGGGAACACCCCGATACGTTCAACCAGCAGGGTTGTGCCCAGCCAGGCAGCAGTGTCGAAGGATAACGATGGCGCTTTTGACAGCCAGGCCATCATTCCGAAGTTGCTCGCTTTCAGTTCGGTGTCTACCGAGCGTTTTGCAGTGGTCATAGTGGCCTGCCTGGATGAAAGAGTGTGACGGAGGGCTCCGCAAGGTGAGCGGTGAGTGTGCTGAGCCGATTGGTTAAAGGCCCTTGAGATACAGCTGCTCATAACAAAAGTTGGTGGCGTCGATATAGCCTTCTGCACCACCACAATCAAAGCGCAGGCCTTCGAACTTGTAGGCCAGCACGCAGCCATCTTGCGCCTGCTTCATCAGCGCATCGGTGATCTGGATTTCGCCGCCCTTGCCGGGCTGGGTATCGGCGATCAAATCAAAAATGTCGGGGGTCAGAATGTACCGGCCGATGATTGCCAGATTGGACGGTGCGTCCTCGGGGGCGGGTTTTTCAACCATGCTGTTGACGCGGTAGATCCCTTCGGAAACCAGTTCGCCGGCGATCACCCCGTATTTGTGTGTCTGATCCCGCGGGACTTCTTGAATGGCCACGATCGAGCAGCGAAATTTATTGTAGAGCTTGATCATCTGCGCGAGCACACCGTCACCTTGCAGGTTCAGGCACAGGTCATCCGCCAGCACCACGGCAAAGGGTTCGTCACCGATCAAGGGGCGACCGCTGAGAATCGCGTGCCCCAGGCCTTTCATTTCGACCTGGCGGGTGTAGGCGAAGGTGCAGGTTTCTATCAGCTCTCGTGTACCGGCCAGAAACTTTTCTTTCTCGGTGCCGCGAATCTGGTGTTCCAGTTCATAGCTGATATCGAAATGGTCTTCCAGTGCGCGCTTGCCCCGACCGGTAACGATGGCCATGTTCTGCAAACCGGCGTCCCGTGCTTCTTCAACGGCGTATTGGATCAAAGGCTTGTTGACGATCGGCAGCATTTCCTTTGGCATTGCTTTTGTTGCAGGCAAGAAACGCGTGCCATAGCCGGCGGCGGGGAACAAGCATTTACGAATCATAGATATTTCCTGGAAAGTCATTGTTCACAGCCACACAGAAGAGGGTGGCCATGAGTTTGGATGTTTTACGATGGTTGTACTTTAATACCTGAGGCGTGGTTTGATGGCAATTAATGGCATGTGCAGAATGGGGTAAATGTTATTAGTTGTCGGGTCTGCCTGTATTTGGTTAGTTTTAGTCGGTGTCTATTAATAGTGTCGGTTCTTGTGAAGTGCTAATAAGTCGTTGGCGTCAATTTCTTGCGTGCGCTAATTGCTTTAAATATGGCATGCAGTTGAATACTTCAATACCCCACTATGGACCGCTCTATGAAGATTCTGGTAACGGGTGGAACCGGTTATATCGGTTCGCACACCACTCTTGCGCTGCTTGAAGCAGGCTTCGAAGTGGTTGTGCTGGACAACCTTTGCAATAGCTCTGATGCCGCCCTTCATGCGGTTGAAGCTATTTGCGGAAAATCCGCCTTAATGATTCACGGGGACGTGTGCGACAGAGCGTTGCTGGACCGGATTTTTCAGCAGCACTCCATTGATGCTGTTCTGCATTTTGCCGGGCTCAAAGCCGTAGGTGAAAGCGTGCGCAAGCCGCTTGAGTATTACGAAACCAACGTTTGCGGAAGCATTACGCTTTGCCAGGCGATGTCTGCGGCCGGTGTATTGCGGTTGGTATTCAGTTCATCGGCCACGGTGTATGGCGCGCCTGAGCAGATGCCGATTCGTGAAGACTTTCCGACGGGCACGCCCACCAATCCCTACGGGCAATCCAAGCTGATCATCGAAAACGTATTGCATGACCTGTGTGCGGCGGACCCGCGCTGGAGCATCGCGCTGTTGCGTTATTTCAATCCGATCGGTGCTCACGCAAGTGGGCAAATGGGGGAAGACCCCAACGGTATTCCCAACAATCTGGTGCCGTACATCAGCCAGGTTGCCGTCGGCAGTCTGCAGGAGTTGTCGATATTTGGTGACGATTATCCCACCGTCGATGGCACCGGCGTACGCGATTACATCCACGTCGTGGACTTGGCTGATGGTCATCTCAAAGCGTTGCAGTCGATCTCGGCGCGCACCGGGATCAATATCTGGAACCTGGGCACTGGCGATGGTTACAGCGTTTTTGAAGTACTGCGGGCATTTGAGCAAGCGTCGGGGCGAGCGGTGCCTTATCGGATGATGCCGCGACGCTCGGGCGACGTCGCCGAGTGTTGGGCCGACCCCTCTAAAGCGGCGAAGGAGTTGGGTTGGAAGGCCACACGGAATTTGCAGGAGATGATGACCGATACCTGGCGTTGGCAATCGAATCATCCCCGGGGATACGTCGATTGAAACTGATGGGCGGGCCTTCAACGGCCTGTTTTTCTGCTGAACTGTTATATCAGGCTTCGATGTTATTTATGGTCGGGAAAATTGACTGGAAACCCATCCGGCAAGTCCGTAGATATAAAGAACTCGCAGGAAGGAGTTTGATATGAAAAAGATGATGGTAATAGCCTTGTTGTCCATGATGAGCAGCTGGGTACTCGCCGTAGAAGAACCTCTCACTCTGGAAACAAAAGTGTTGGGTGACGTGACCGCTGGACAAGCCGTACTGGCAAGTACTGCACTGGTTGCAGGTGCAGTGGCCGCCTCCAACAGTGGTGGAAGTTCCAATGGCGGCACCACCGGGACAACAGGTACTACCGGGACGACCGGCACCAGTAACTAAGAAATTTCGCAGGTGTAATACAAGATTGCCCGGCTAACACTGGGCGATCTTGTTTTGTATTTGCCCTTGAATAGCGTAGTGCCTTTATGATTCGTAGTGTTCCTTTTTTAATGCTGGCAAGTATTGCTTTGCAAGGTTGCATGTTTTCGCCGGGTCAACATCTGAGCACCAGTGATATCACTCGCGAAGGGGCCAGCGAAAGCAGTCGGGTCGAGCTGATTCCAATTACCCCCAAGCTCATCGCCATGGACAGGGCCGCACAGATCGATAAGCCACTGCCCCCGGAATTACTGACGGCACCCGCCGAGTACCGCATCGGTAATAACGATGTCTTGTACATCACGGTGTGGGATCACCCCGAGTTGACTGCACCCTCAGGGGCGCAGCAGCAGATCGATGCAAACGGACGACTTGTCCGTTCCGATGGCACGCTCTACTACCCCTATATCAAGGAAGTCCAGGCCGCCGGCAAAACCATCCAGCAACTGCGATCCGATATCGCAGAAAAGTTGTCGATCTTCATCTCTGATCCGCAAGTGGATGTCGCCGTGTTGCGTTTTGCCAGCCAGAAAGTGGTGGTGTCGGGCGCCGTATTGAAAGCAGGTCCTCAAGCGATTTCCACCACCCCGCTCAATGTTGTTGAAGCCTTGGGTTCCGCCGGCATTGACCCGCTGAATGCTGACTTGTCCGGGTTGCTGTTGACGCGAAACGGGCGGGTGTATCCGCTCAACCTTGATGCGCTCAATCAACAGGATGCGGCGTTGCAAAAGGTCTACCTCAAAGGCGGCGATCAGTTGTACCTGCCGTACAACGACAGCAAAAAGATTTATGTAATGGGCGAGGTCAATCAGCCACGCGCGTTGACGTTCAAGACACGCACCATGAATCTTTCTGACGTTATAGGTTCGGTAGGGGGATTGAATCAGGCCACCTCGAATGGCAACGCCGTGTACGTCATCAGGGGCGTAGAAAACCTCGATGTAGAACCCGCCAAAATCTTTCAGCTGCAAGCTGAGTCGCCTGCCGCCATGGCACTCGCCACTCACTTCGATGTTCGCCCCCAGGACATCGTTTATGTGGGACCTGCCAACGTCACCCGCTGGAACCGCTTCATCAGTCAATTGGTGCCTTCGGCCGCGATTCTGGGCATAGGCGCTGCCGCACAAAACAACTTAAGCGAAGCTAACAACCGATAAGGTCTGGTCCAACTGTGAGAGCGTTGAAAGTTAGCGTCTGCTTGATGGCGGCGTTGCTGTTGTGTGGATGTAATCCGCTGATGAAGGCCACGCTGGCGAACTTCAAAGCCGTGGCCGGCGGACCTGATGATCTGGAGTTGACCCCGGCTCAAGTAGCCGAAGTTCACTACCCCCAACTCAAATTGACCACCCCTTCCGGCGTAGGGGTGTTGGCGATGGTGCGTGAACGAGGTGACTTGCAGTACTGGGTCGCGTCCGGCAAGCAGGTGTTGTTGCTGCGCGATGGCCTGGCAATTCGCAGTGTCGGTCTTGGCGTCGGAGGGGATCTGGACGGGACCCGTTTTGAAGCGGTCTCGCCGTTCAAACAGGGGCTTCATCGGCTGCCCGATGGATACACCAGCCAGCGCTGGATCGATCTTTATCAAGGCTACGAAGTGGGTGTTGTCGTGAACAGTCGCTTCACGCGACAACCCATGGAAACCATCAGGATTCTGGACAAGGAATACGCTGTGATGCGTGTTGATGAGCATATTGATGCGCCGCTTATTGGACTGCACGCGACCAATCATTATTGGGTCAATCCGGATAACGGTTTCATCCTGCAGAGCGAGCAGCAACTGACAGCGCAACTCAGGGTGACGATCGTTCAACTGACCTCTGAACGCAGGGCTGTCCGTTGAAGTTTCCCAAGGTGTTATGGACGTGCCTGTGGTTGATCTCCGGCGGCGTGAGTGCAGCTGTCACCGTCAGCGGTGATGTGCGCAATCCGGGAGTGGTCGAACTGCAACCCGATGGTCGAGTGCTGGACGTGATCCGCGTCGCGCAACCCAATCCTGAAGGCTATTGGATGGCGGCAGGGTGGCTGCGACGGTCATTGCTCGAAGAGCAGACTCGGCTTAAAGCCGGAGTCTTGTTCGACTTGAAGGTATTGCAACGTACCGCGTTGCTCCTGGAGCGAACCAGCCGGGCGACGTTGGCGTTGCGGATGTACGAGCAAGTCAGCTACTTGCCCGTCACGGGGCGCCAGGTGGCCGTCCTGGATCCGGTCGCGGTAGAGGTCGGGTTCGCTCGCAATTTCCGCCTCGCTGACGGCGACAGCCTGATCTACCCGATGCGCTCCAGTGTGGTTGAAGTGCTGGGTGCTGTCGCCGAACCGTGCCGGCTCGCGTATCGCCCCATGCAGGAAGCGCGTGACTACCTGCAAGGGTGTGCACCGCTTGCCGATGCTGAAGCCGATTACCTCTGGATCATTCAGCCCGATGGCGTTATCCGCCGGGTCGGCATTGCGCCGTGGAATCGCGAAAGCGGGCAGGTGCCTGCCGCGGGTAGCAAAATCCTGGTCCCTATCAAAAACGATGATCTTAATCCGCCTATACCTGAACTGAATCAGCAGTTGGCCGAATTTCTTGCCACGCAACTGGCTGAGGTGGTTCCTTGAATTTACGTTTTGCAGCGGTATTGTTGTTGCCATGTGGTTTGGTTCATGGAGAACCGCGATTTACTCAGAGTGATTTTGGCGGTGTGGGCTTGATGCAGACACCGACTGCCCGGATGACGCCGGCCGGCGAGCTGAGCGTGAATGCCAGTCGAACCAGTCCCTATAGTCGTTACAGCGTTTCACTGCAGCCATTTGAATGGCTGGAAGGCTCGTTTCGCTATACCGCGATCACCAACCGTAAGTATGGCCCCGAGTCGTTGAGTGGTGACCAGAGCTATAAAGACAAGGCTGTGGACGTCAAGCTGCGCCTTTGGCAAGAAAGCCATTGGGCACCTGAATTGGCCGTGGGTTTTCGCGACGTCGGTGGTACCGGTCTGTTTTCCAGCGAATACGTGGTGGCCAACAAGCGCTATGACGACTTTGATTTCAGCGCGGGTGTTGCCTGGGGTTATCTGGGGAATCGAGGCGATTTTGAAAACCCGCCAGGTTGGGTGGATGACCGCTTCAATACCCGGCCACAAAGCGAAGGCACGGGCGACGTCAATACCAACGCCTACTTCCGTGGTCGACCCTCTTTGTTCGGTGGCGTGACCTACCAGACGCCCTGGGACCCGCTCAGTCTCAAACTCGAGTACGAAGGCAACGACTATAAAAACGAGCCGAAGGACAACCACATCAAGCAAGACTCGCCCATCAACATTGGCGCAGTGTTCAAGCTGACCGATTCGGTTGATCTAAGCGCTGGCTGGGAGCGTGGCAATACGGCCATGTTCGGCATCACCCTGCACACCAACTTTGTCAGCCGCAAGGCGCCGGCCAAGACCTACGATCCGCCAGCGGAGCGCCTGCCGGCGCATGCACCCGCGACTGCGCCGGACCAGGTCAACTGGGCCAACGTGTCTCAACGGCTGCAAAAAAATGCGGGCTACAACGTTGAGCGCATTGCCCAGCGCGGCTCAGAGTTATTGGTGTACGGCGAACAGTCGAATTATTTCTATTCGGCAAAAGCCGTCGGCCGGGCCAGCCGGATTCTGGACAACAGCGTTAACGACGATATCGACTGGTTTACCGTGGTCAACAAGCGCTACGACATGCCGCTGGACGAAACCAGTGTGCCCTCGCGAGACCTTTCGCGAGGTGGTCAACAATGAGGAGCCATTGCAAAGTCTGCACCGTGCGACTGAGGTCAATAACCCGCTCCCGCACACGGAGACCACGCTCTATACCGGGGCGCTCGATCCATTCAAATATGGCATCGGGCTGGGCTACAAACAGAACGTGGGCGGCCCTGATGGGTTGCTCTATCAGTTGACTGCCGATGTGGACGCCGAGTACCGCTTCACGCGCAATATCTGGTGGAGTGGCCTGCTCAGTACCAATCTGGCCAACAACTACGATCACTTCACCTACGACGCGCCAAGTGGTTTACCCCGGGTGAGGACGGACCTGCGCAAGTACCTGACGACCTCGGATGTCACCATGCCGACGTTCCAACTCAATCACGCTGAACGGCTGGATAAAGACCTGTATGGCATGGTCTATGGCGGCTACCTGGAGTCGATGTTTGCCGGCGTTGGCGGTGAGGTACTGTTTCGTCCAATGGGGCAGCGCTGGTCTGTCGGCGCGGACCTGAATTTCGTGCGTCAGCGCGAGTTTGACCAAGGCTTCGGCCTGCGGGATTACTCGACCGTTACGGGCCACATCACCGGTTATACCGACTTGCCTTTCGAGGCTCAGGCGGCTGTCAGTGTCGGTCGTTACCTGGCGCGGGATTGGGGCGCTACGGTCGATCTGTCACGGGAGTTCGCCAATGGTGTGCGATTCGGGGCCTGGGCCACGTTGACCACCGCAACGAGTGAGGAATACGGCGAGGGCAGTTTCGACAAGGGCATTTACATCTCCATACCGTTCGACGAAATGATGAGTATGTCGACGATGCGTCGCGCCAATATCGTCTGGTCCCCACTGACCCGGGACGGTGGTGCACGGCTCAATCGCAGTTACTCGTTGCACGCCATGACCGATAGCCGTGACACCGATCTGTTCTATCGCAACTTTGACAAGATCACTGAGTGACTGCGGGCGATCTACAGGGCAATCAGCGCTGTAGATCGCACCCGGAACAACCGCAAGATGTGGCGCAGAGTTCTCTGCGCTATCTCCCCCCAAGACACCAATGCAACACTAAGCCCGGGAATCCTGAGGTGGTTGGTCGTGCCTGAGTGGCCATCAGAGAGCCCAATCGGCGCCCACGAAAAAGGGGACTTGCGTCCCCTTGTCGAGCTTGCCTGTGTCCAACTACCAAGCCATCAGTAAATATCTTTAGACAGCAGGGTGAAGGGCGTCCTTCACCAGGATCTTCAGGTCCAGCCACAACGACCAATTGTTGATGTACTTGAGGTCGATCTCGACGCGTTTCTGCATCTTGTCGAGGGTGTCGGTCTCGCCGCGGCAACCGTTGATTTGAGCCAGCCCGGTAATCCCCGGTTTGATTCGGTGGCGCGCCATGTAGGCGAGAATTTTCCCTGAGTAGTAATCATTGTGTGCAACGGCGTGCGGACGTGGCCCGACAAGCGCCATTTGGCCTTGCAATACATTGAACAGTTGCGGCAGTTCATCGATCGAGGTGCGGCGGATAAAACGTCCCACTGAAGTAATCCGTGAATCGTTACGACTGGCTTGCTTTACTTCATGATCATCGTGCACGCGCATCGAGCGAAACTTCCAGACCTGGATCACCTTGCCGTTCCAGCCGTGACGGTCCTGCTTGAAGAACACCGGGCCAGGCGAGTTGAATTTCACGGCCAAGGCAATGAGCAACAGTAGTGGGCTCAGCAGAACAATGGCCAAGAGCGCAACGCCCTTTTCCAGCAGGCTTTTACTCAATGCAGCGGTGGGCTGGCTGGTCAACGGGCTTTCATTCAAGTAAATCGCCGGCAAGCCGTCCACGATACTCACAGAATGATTAAGCAGTGTCAGGCTATTCAAGTCCGGCACCCATACCACGTCTACGTTAGCTCCCAGCAAATCGATATACATGGCCTCGATTTTTGCCGCTTCACTCAGGGGCAGCGTAATGTACAAGCGTCGGATGTCATGGACTTTGATCAATTCCAGCAGTTGCTCCTGCGGTACCCACAATACGCGGTGAACCCATTCCTGGCGGGAGTGAGGTATCCGTGCTGACCAGTCCCACGAGTGGGGAGTGTTCCAGGCTACGAAGGTTCCTGGCCAGTCCCAGCGCCAACTCGCCAGTACCCACGATCAGGGTCTTATGCTCGCGTTGTAGTGACCGTCGATAGTATTGCGAGAATCCGTGCAGTGGGACGTACAGCAGGGCTTGCCCGATGTAGCCGCAGGCGGCCCATATCAGGATAAGTTGACGAGAAAACAGTTCGTCAGCCTTACAGATAAACGCCACACAGGCTAACGCGGCCAAGGTCATTGACCACCCCATCAGCAATCGTCCCAAGCCTGTCAGGTAGTTATCCTTTTTTGCATAGACACCACACCACGAATAGGCGGGAACCGAGGCAAGCACAGTAAGAATTGCGCACACTCGATAATAAAACTCTACCGTTCCGGTCTTGTAATAAACCAATGAAAATAACAGGGCAATAACAAAGCCCTGACCCAGTGCCCATTGTCCCCAGAAGGTCAATCCTTTGCAGGTGGGTATTTCGATTGATACGAAGATTGTTAACCATGCGATATCCCCAAAATACGTCCATTTGCGCGTCGACAGACAACAGCCAAAGTTGATGAAACAGGCGTTATTATTTTTATAAGTTGGCAAAACATTGACGACCGAAACGCCACTGTGCGGCGTACTCGTCAGTGAATAGGTTAAATTATTGGGGAGAGGGCTGTCTGACGACTTCTAACGAGTAGTTAGTTTCTGCGTCCATTAGCCTGGACGGTAAAGTGTTAGAAATAGTCGATAATGTGCGGAGGGCGGCGGAGTATTACTAGAGGAGTTTGTTTTGGCGCCAAGGAGGACTAGTGTGCTTTTTATTTTTGTAATGCACGATCAGTCTGGTTGTTATGTTTGCTCAGTTGAGGCCTTTTCCTCGAATGATTTTTTGTATAAGGCAGTAGCCGCGGTTCCTGACCGCGCGGAAAAGACGCTCGCCATTGCTGGCATTTTTAAACTTTTCCTGTAATCGGCTAAGGCACATTTCGAGACCTCGATAATATTC
This sequence comes from Pseudomonas sp. S2_F03, assembly GCF_054668335.1. Lineage (NCBI taxonomy): Bacteria > Pseudomonadati > Pseudomonadota > Gammaproteobacteria > Pseudomonadales > Pseudomonadaceae > Pseudomonas > Pseudomonas sp. S2_F03. The sequence continues at coordinate 5,114,983 of NZ_CP162759.1, forward strand.
GGGCTCTCTGCCAATGCTCCGAATAAGATCATCCTTGCTGACCACGCGATCGTCATGGTGCAACATTCTTTTGACCAGTGTGGCCTCCAGGCCCGTCAAGACAATCTCGATGTCATCTTTGATTAAGGCGCCGTTGCCATTGCTCAGTCGCCAGGCATCTGCATAGGGGGTGTGCGGTTTGGCCGTTTTGGAGAGGGTGTCTCTGGTTTCAACTGCAAGTGAATGGATGTTGTCAAACCGAGAATCGGAATGAGCCACTAGCCATTCGGATTCAAACATCGAAAGTATGCGTTGCGTATCGTGTTTAATAACAGGTGGGACAATGTTGTCCAAGTGAGGGGGAATGAATTCCATGAGTTTAGGGGCGGAAGAGGGCATGACAACACCTTCGACAAACATTTTGCCTGTGACGTGCCAAATGAGTTGTATCGCTCGCTTGACAGTAATTCCTCAAGCTCAAGTTGTAATGCCGGGCTATGAGTAACTACGACAAAATATTTTCTGGGGAGGGGTGTGCGGCTTTCCATGTCTTCTCTCCTGAAGTGCACTCTCGGTTTTAATTTAAAAGTATGTCGGCGGGGGAGTAGTGGCTCCCTTGGAAGTAATCAAAGGGCAGTGCACGGGCCAATATGTGGCTGGCGGCATGCTCGACTCGGTCAGCTATAAAGACGACTTTTGTAGTGTGAGTCAGCATGGTCATACGTTCATGCAGTCGATTGAATAACTCGGGGTTGCCAGTCAGTTTAAGGCCAGAGTCTAGGGTTGAAAGGGAGATTTTTATATAGTCGAATAGATTCAGGGTTGTAAAGATTTCGATACTTTCGTCGTGGATGTTATAGCCATCGAAAGCGATTTCTATGCCGTGATCTTTCAACAGATATACGTTGTTGAGGATTTTCTTTTTGTCGGTGAAGCTGATCGCCGAAAGAGGCAGCTCATTGAGAGCGATAGCCAATGTCTGACCGAAATTGCGCAGCGCATCGTTGCACTGTATCAACTCTTCGGTGAGGGCCGCACTGGTGAGATCCGATTGTGCTACGCATACAAAACGTCGGCTTAAGTACTTGTTTTCGCTAGTGGCATTTTGATCTTTTAGCGAGAAGGCAATCAGTCGGGTCTGCATGAGTACTTCACTGTAGATGCCACTCATCTGATGCAGCGGTGGCGTACAGGATGCACGAGTAGGCGAAACCTGACTGTCGTCAAGTTGTATTCTGATCTCACTGCCAAATGGGCAGTCATCGCGAGCGAGGATCAGTTGTCGAGACAAGTAATGACTTGCACGATTGACGTGAGACACGACTTCACGCTGCGTTCATACAGCAGTAACTCCCTTGCACATTAATCATCAGGCGGTCGAGATCAGACCCCTGATTAAACGATATCCATGACCACGAATACTTTGAATAGCGTTCGTGCCATACAGGCCTTTTATTTTTCCGCGAAGGCGGCTAATGGACTTTTCCAAGGCCCTTGGGTCATAAAAAGTTATATTGAGGCCCATGATTATGGCGATTTCATCATGACTCAATATTTGGTTTTTAGTTTCGGAGAATGCTTCAAGAATCTTCATTTCAGAAAACGAAACATCTAGTTTTTTACAGTCTCCGATCAGACACATGCGAGTCGGATCCAAGAGTAGATTATGCTGCTTTTTCCATTCGGCGCTATTAAAAAACTCGGAAATCACGTCCGGGTTTTCCTCAGTTACAGTGTCAAATTTAATGCAGTGATCGGCGCCGGCAAGATAATATTTCATCTTGTTGAAGGTGCCTTTTCCGGTGATGGCTACTACAATAATAAGTGCATGGTTACCGGCGCGAATGTTTTCAACCAGGGTGAGGCTTTCAGCAAACGCCTGAGGGCTGTCAATGACAATAAAAACTGCGCGATACGAGTGGAGGTCCTTGTTTTGTTTGAAGGGGTTGCTGTAGCACATCGTATCAACGGATATATCATCGGTGACGTGGTGTACTACTAAAGTCTTAAAGCTCTCCACTAACGTATGGGTCCGTCCGATGGTGAGAATACCGGTCATTTCCTTTGTATGGTTGTGACGGGTAGTCGTTATTTTCCTTGTAAGCATCATGCTTTGACTCGGCTGGGTGCTGACATTTGAATGTTAAAGCACCAATTCTCATTTGTGACTGACAATTGGTAACATTTCATTGGTTTTCCTAGCGGACGGCATAGTTTTTTTAACATTGCTGGTGAGGAGGACGTGAATCTTTGCGCTCGTGTGTGAGAGGTGACGATTGAGGCGAGAGTGTCATTGTGCCATCTTTTGCTGTGATGTCCTGCATTTTCAGATCGATTCGCTATGGGGTCGGGTAATGCTGCTGTTACTTGGATTGTTGTTGGGGTGCTATGAATTACCATTGCGTGATTGCTTAATTGGTTAGTTTGAGTTTTTCTACAGTCATGATCTATCCACTTTGTGCCGATACATAACATCGAGTATGTTATTTGTGGCGCTGGACAATTATTAACATTGGGTTTTAATTTTGGAGTGGATGCGGTTTACTTTCTCCTTGGCGATACATTAAAAAGCACGTCAGTGTGTGCTTTTGACGATGAGGGGGAACAATGGATTTTTTGACTACCGTAAAGGTATTGATTTTAGGGGTGGTCGAAGGGCTGACGGAGTTTTTGCCCATATCAAGTACTGGGCACCAAATTATTGTTGCAGACTTGCTCGATTTTGGCGGCGAACGAGCGATGGCTTTCAATATCATTATTCAACTGGGCGCCATACTCGCGGTCGTCTGGGAGTTTCGTCGCAAGATCCTCGAGATCATCACAGGCTTGCCGACTCAACGTAATGCACAACGTTTTACTTTGAACTTATTGATCGGTTTTTTACCGGCTGTTGTCCTGGGCGTGTTGTTCGCCGATAAGATCCATGAATATCTGTTTAATCCAATCACCGTGGCGGTGGCATTGGTAGTGGGCGGCATCATCATGTTGTGGGCTGAGCGACGAGAACATGTGGTGTATGTCGATCACGTTGATGATATGCGCTGGACCGACGCCCTTAAAGTCGGCTTCGCCCAATGCCTGGCGATGATCCCGGGCACCTCACGTTCTGGATCGACCATTATTGGCGGACTGCTGTTTGGGCTGTCACGCAAGGCCGCAACCGAGTTTTCGTTCTTCCTGGCAATGCCAACCATGGTCGGTGCCGCGGTCTACTCAGGCTACAAATATCGGGAACTGTTCCAGGCCGGCGACCTGCCGGTGTTTGCCTTGGGTTTCGTGACCGCGTTCTTTTTCGCCATGATTGCTGTGCGCGGCTTGCTCAAGTTCATCGCCAGCCACAGTTACGCTGTATTTGCCTGGTACCGGATCGCATTCGGTTTGTTGATTCTGGCAACGTGGGTATTCGGTTGGGTTAACTGGACTGAGGCGGCAGCACTCTGATACGTGCACCAGGCTGAGGACATACAGCCTGGTTTTCGTAAATCCAGACGGCTAACCGTTAACGTCCCTCAAGTAACTCCGCTGCTTGATCCAGCAACGCCAAAGGCTCTTTGGCCTTGTGAATATCCACCGACAACAGCTGCCGAAACTTGCGCGCCCCCGCAAACCCGGTGCCCAGCCCTAGCACATGCCGAGTGATGTGGTGCATCGAACCGCCCGCATCAATGTGCGCCGCTATATAAGGCCGCAACTGCGCCAGCGCCTCGGCCCGAGTGATCACCGGTGCCGTACTGCCAAACAGTTGCTGATCCACTTCAGCCATCACATAAGGATTGTGATAAGCCTCGCGGCCCAGCATCACGCCGTCGAACGTTTGCAAATGTTCATGGCAGGCTTCCAGCGACTTGATCCCGCCGTTGAGAATAATCTCCAGGTCCGGAAAATCCTTCTTCAACTGCGCTGCCACGTCATAACGCAGGGGCGGAATGTCGCGATTCTCCTTCGGCGACAACCCCTCCAAAATCGCAATTCGCGCATGCACGGTAAAACTCGTGCACCCGGCATCCCGCACTGTGCCGACGAAGTCACACAGTTGCTCGTAACTGTCCCGCCCATTGATACCGATGCGGTGCTTCACCGTCACCGGAATCGACACCGCATCACGCATCGCCTTCACACAATCAGCCACCAACTGCGGATGCCCCATGAGCACCGCGCCGATCATATTGTTCTGCACCCGATCACTCGGGCAGCCGACATTCAGATTCACCTCGTCGTAACCGTGCTCCTGTGCCATGCGGGCGCAGGCGGCCAGGTCCAACGGGACACTGCCGCCGAGTTGCAGGGCGAGCGGGTGTTCGGCTTCGTTGTGACGCAGGAAACGGTCGTGATCACCGTTGAGCAGCGCGCCGGTGGTGACCATTTCGGTGTAGAGCAGGGCGTTTTTCGACAAGAGGCGTAGGAAAAAACGGCAATGGCGGTCAGTCCAATCCATCATCGGGGCCACGCTGAAGCGGCGGGAAAGTGGGGCGGGTGTGGCGGTGATTGGGGGCATTGGCGGTCTGGAATCGGTGGGGCGAAAGACGGGAGTTTATCAGGAATGGGTCAGTTGGGTTGAGGCGAGTCCTACGGCAGTCATCCTCTTGTGCCAAGGGCAAGCCTGTTGGTGGGATTGAGCGAGACAGTTATCAGGTAGGCTGATAGCATCTGGCTACTAACTACAAAGCTGTTCGAGGAAGGGGATCCCATGCTGAAGAAATTTGCGTCATTTGCTTTAGTCGCCGCCAGCATTTTTGTATTTGCGCAAGGCGCAGCTGCCGAAGACAAGCTCTTCAAGAATTACGTCTATCAATCCCCCCTCGCGAACTACACCGAAGCCACTGGTTACTACGACTGCTCCGAAGATGTCGGCGGGACGGCAAGGTGCATCGACGACGTCGATTTTCTGGAGGAGAAATTCACCGTAGCGTTGGTATTCTCGAGTGACAAGTTGATCATGGTGTCGTTAATCAGCCCGTTCGATCAGGATTTGTATGGCAAAGCCATCGCACGGCTTTCCAAGACATTCACGTTGGTTTCCATGAGCGATGATAAGTCGGTGCTGGACGTGGTCGAAGTCGCGAAGAAAGTGAGTAACAAAGACGAATTGACAGCGAAGTTGTCCAACTTCGAACAGGTCGGTCTGACCTCTGGGAGTCTGACCTATACGTTTCTGGAAGGTGTGAATGCCAGAGGGCAGTCAAATGCAGTTGGCGCGTTGAGCGCATCACCTGAAAATACGAGGTCTGCTGAGTTGGTGCTTGCGGGGGAGGGGGCTGATGCAGGGTTGTTGATTCGGTTTTCGTTTCCGCAGTTGGAGGCTAATAAGGTTATTCAGGCAGCTAAGAAGCCGGTTGAGGCTTTCTGATATTGGTGCTGAGGGGGGCTGTCTAGTCCTGAAGTAGGGTTACACCTGTTTCACCCCAACGCCCGATGCATCGTATCGGGCGGTTTCGAATCTCCACCGCAGTAACCGAAACTACAACCCATCAAAGACATAGCTATCCGCTTGCTCGCAGTAGATGATGATCTTCGCTCCCAGTTCTTCACCGATCGGCTTGAGGAAGTCATCGCGAGGATTCTGTGGCAATACCATAAAGCGCCTCACAGGCATGTCCAGGAGGGCGCTGATGCCTTCGCCATGAATCAGTAGCTGACCTACAGCCGTGTATATGTCCTGCGTAGAGGCTGACGTCTTCACCTCGAACAGATCTACAGTTCCTCCACGGATAGCAGCAAGATCCACGGCTTGGCTTTTACGTAAGTTATCTCCCCCGCCCAACGCTTTGTGAAGGGCTGAAACAATAGCGCCATGTGTAACGATGCGAGTACCGCTCACCACCGGAGGGTTAATCGTGGACTCGCCGTAGAATTCGTCCACATATTTGGAAAGTTTGGCCATTGGCTCGGCTTTGGTTTTTTTGCCTTTTTGTCGATCTCCGCCGGCAGCGGAATTCGCAGAGGTGTTCGCTATGTCTACCAAGCCATTAGCAATACGTGTAGCCACTTCTCGAGCTTCTAAGGCAAATTCGAAAAGCTTGTCGACCATTTCTTCATGTTCGAGGCCAGCGATCAAAATGACGGGATTTTTCTTCTTCCCGTCTTGGGCAAGAACACATGTTTTGAATTGGGAAAGCACCAGATCTTTTGGCAGACCTGCATTGCCCTTGGTTAGCTTGCCCCGGTGTGCGACGAAAATTTCACCGAAAGCGTCCTGTACAAATGCACCTGCAGGTGCCCGGCTGTACTTCTCTTTGGGGAAATTCAGTTGTACGGCCAGTTCAAGCCACGAGTCGTTTCCGGGATCTCCAAAGAGCAAGTGGTTGACATGCTTTTTCGCATCCGAAACTTTGGGGCTCCACCCGCGCACGCGCGTTCCGTGCTCTTCCTCGAAGTAGACTCGGCCCGTGTGGTGGCCTGCTGGGTAGGTCAGTTCACGGCTCTGTTTATACGGAAATCGCGCGGAAATGATCTTGGCCAGCTTGGTGTTTAGCTGGCGGATCTTCACTGGATCCGTGACGATTTTGAAGGTCGTGTCACTCATTGCCATTCCTTGGTTGTGTCTTTCGATGCTCTGCTTATACAGGCTAACCAAGGTTCCAGGCACTTTTCGCTATCGATTCGCTCGACCTGGAAATGAGTCGGACGAAAATTGGTACGAATATTCGAACTCGGCGCTGGTGGAATTGTTTTTTACGGAGAGGATGGTACGAAAATGGTACGGGCGGCTTAGGTGTCTGCCATAGGCCTTTAAATACGAGGCGTGAGAGCTTGGTAAGTCCAATCCATCATCAGACCGCAAAACGGTATGTGATGAGAGCGCACCGATGTCGGAGACTTCCCACAATCCCTGTCCCCATTGACCATCTAGCACTTCCCGAACGAGCCAGATGACCTTCCTCTCGTCGCTGCAAAATCAGTGACAGGGTGTGGAAGCCCTTCTCAGATCTAGTTCCTTATTCAAACTCAGGAACAACCCAATGAAAAAAATCACGCCCGAAAAACCAACCACTTCCGAGTCCCTCGATCCAATCAAACTTTCTGAAGCCACGGAGCGCACCGTCAGCAAACGCCTCCGCAACCCAACCCACGCCGACCCTGTCAGCCACGTCTTCACCATCCTCCCCAACATCGACACCGAATCTCTCCTGAGCCACGCCTGCGAAACGCTCGCGTCGCTAAACGTCTTGACCACTGATCTGGCCTGCAAGCTCGAAGGTTCAAACCGCAGCCTCGCCCTCTCAATCCAGCAACTAGCAGTAATCGGCGAGCTATTGATAAATCGAGCCCTGGACAACCTCGACCCGCCCGAAGGCGTGTCCGAAGTTCCATCCGCCAGCCAGGCCTAAGCGGTCACGCTCGTTTATTCAATGGAGGTTCAACCATGGCTAGATACATGCCCATCACCGGCATCGACTGCACCGTCCCGTCGCTGCTGATTGATACCGAAGCGCCCGTCGACGTGTTGCACGACACCGCCGCGTACCGCATCCGTGCCGTGACACAACTGCTGGAAACGCTGTCTCTCGGCGAGGGCATCGGTCGCGACGCATTGTTGCTGCAAGACTTCGCACGGGTGCTGGCGATTCCGTTGCGTGATGGCTGTGATTTTATGGATGTAGTGGGGCGGCGATTACAGGCGCAGGTTTAGGTTTCGCGGTTCTATGTCCAGTCCTGAAATAGGGTTACACCTATTTCAGGACTGGACACTAGACGAGTGCGCAGCTCAAAAAAACCAGCTGCGATCACTTTCCAGTTCCTGGCGACATTGCTTGAGTTGCGAGCTGTAGTTCTGTGATTGTTGTTCTACTTTGCGCGCTACCTGCATTAGCCAGGGCTTGCTGAGATAGGTGCCGTTGCGATATCCCCCGCGTCCTTCGTGGTACGCCAGATACTGGTTATAGGTATCCCATTTGGAGATCCCGAGTTGGCGCTGAGTGCCGGTGGTGTACCAGCCGATGAACATGATTGCGTCATCAAAGTTGTCGCGCGAACCGCCATTGCCGGTGCCGTCTTTGTACTCGCCCCACACGGGGTCTTGCGCTTGCGCATAGCCGTAGGCGGAGCTGACTCGACCCCAAGGGATGACCCACAGCAGGTAGTCGCGAGGGGGGAGCGCATCGGCAACAAAACTGCTTTCCTGCTTCATGATTGCCATCGCCACATGTTGAGGCGTGCCCCACTTTTCCTGCATCTCCAGCGAGTCTTCGTACCAGTCAGGGTATTCACGATAAATATTGCAGAGGTTGTTTTGGTCCTTGGGTGGCGACGTTGTGCAGCCCGTCAAGATCAGCAGCATCAATACAGGTATCCATGTTCGCCATTGCTTCATTCATCGTGTCTCGGAAAAGAGTAAGGGTGACGTCAGCCCAAATAAGTCGCACGTGGCCCGCATGGGCCAAAGCACCGACGGCAACGTGTGATGTCATCTGGCTGGACGAGGTCACCCGTTGGCGAGGCTGCTTTGTAACGTTCTGCTACCGTTGAACGACCCTTTTTCACCTCCCGGGCCGCCGAAGCTGAACCAATGCTGTCGGCGCGCAAAGTTTCATGATGCCCGGCGAAATGGCAGTCTAGGATGACCACTTAAGGTCGTATCACCGCGCTTGCATCCCATCCCATAGAGGGAACTGAAAATGATCTCGAAACTGTTCAAAGTCGTGCTGATCGGTGGTGCGTTGCTGTTGAGCGCCTGTTCGGGTGTGAGCACCCAGAGCAATTATTCGGAAGAATCCGTGCCCTCTGCCGGCTTTGGCCCGGGCCCCACCAACAATCCCGGTAAGTTGAATTTCCATGGCAGTGCGCTCGGCAACAGCTTTGGCGAGTACAGTTCGGGGTTGTTGCACGATGATTGATTAACGGCGGAAGTGTTTCCGCCGTTTTGCGTTTTACTTGAGGGCTGGCGACTGCTGCGCAGTCGGACGCAGGCTTCGCCAGCTGCTACAGGGGGGGGCGTGGCAGGTTGTGGGTTATTTAGTTTCCGGTGTGGCTATCCACTGGCTTAGGACTTTCTGATAGTTGCCCGTCACCTTGGCCAGGTGCAGCCGCTGATCAACATACAACTTCCAGGTGATGTCGTCGCGCGGCAGCAGGTAGGCCTTTTCCCCATACTGCATAAACCGGCTCGGGTTAACCGCGCACAAACCGGGTTTGAGTTTCTGCTGGTAAAGCGCTTCCGACGCATCGGTAATCATCACGTCCGCCTTCTTGTCCAGTAGCTCCTGGAAGATGCTCACGTTGTCGTGAAGGCTCAATTGCGCCTTGGGCAAGAAGGCGTGAACAAAGGCTTCGTTAGTGCCACCGGCCAGTTCAACCAGACGAACTGAAGGCTGGTTGATTTGCTCTACGGTCTGGTACAGCGACTGATCTTCGCAGCGCACCAGCGGGATCTTGCCGTCGACGTCCAGTGTGGTGCTGAAGAAGGCTTTTTTCTGACGCTCCAGGGTGACCGAGATCCCGCCCATGCCGATGTCGCATTTGCCCGCCAGCAAGTCGGGCATCAGGGTTTTCCAAGTGGTCTGCACCCATTCAACCTTGACGCCCAGGCTGTCCGCCAGTGAACGAGCCATGGCAATGTCGATGCCTGAGTATTCGCCGGTCTCGGCTTTGTAGGTGTAGGGTTTGTAGTCGCCTGTCGTACAAACCCGTAGTTGGCCTTGTTGAATGACGCTGTCCAGGTGCGAAGGTTCTGCCTGAACGCCAAACGATAGAGCGAGTAAGCCCCCGAGCATGATTGTGCTGCTTATGTGTTTCATTGTTGTCCGGCTTCCATGATGGATTTGGGACTCAGAGTAGAACTTGATTTGCTAAAGATTGCTCGTCTCTACTTCAGGGCTCAACGTCCCCAGCCACGCTACCAATCCCAAAATCAACACGGCGGCTGCCAATTCCAGGATCACGCTGCGCCGCAACGCCTTCGCCGCGACTCGATACTGGCCGTCGCGCAACGACTGCTCCAAAAAAGGCCCCAAGTGAAACCGGTTCAAGGCAGCAAGCACCAGCATCCCGGCAAACAGTGCCACTTTGATAAACAGCAAAATCCCGTAAGTACTGAGTAAAACGTCATCCAGTTTGGGGCCGACGATGAACAGGTAATTCACGACTCCCGTCACCGAAATGACGACGACGATCACCGCACCCACCGTTTCAAATCGTGCAACCGCACGAGCCAGCAGCCTGACGGGCTCTTGCGATTGCAGCGCATTGATCTGCGCCATCATCGCAAACACCACGAGCGCGCCAAGCCAGGCACCTGCCGCCAACAAATGAAGGATGTCGCTGGTGAAATGCCAAATGCGCCGGCTGCCTTCGTCCATTGCTCCGTGTCCGCTCCAGGCCAGGGAAGCGAGGGCGATGCCGCCGGCAATAGAGGCAATCAGCAAGCTCAAGTCGGGTGCGCGAGTGTTGAGCGCCATGGCTAGACCGCAGACAGTCAGCGCAACGATTCGCGCCACCCAGGCCAACCCGACGTCCGTCTCCAGCACCATCATCTCGATGTGCGGGCGCAATTGGGTAAAGTCCGTTTCACCGCTCATGGCGCTCGCCATCACCACCATGCTCGCGACAGACAGCAACACACCCAGCATCGCCGCCCCCGCAAGCATCGACCGAAACGGCAACACCACCCCGGACAAACGTTCCCGTCCGTTCAGGCTGTACAACCCGAATGCCGCTATGCCAAACAACAACATCAAGTCCAGATACAACACAAACCGCAGGGCAACGCTGAACGACTCGCTCATCAATCACTTCACTTTGAACGAAACGTTGCCGGTTATCGGATGCGTGTCCGAAGACACCGCGCGCCATTCGACTTTGTAGCTGCCCGTGGGCAGTGGCGAGAGCGGGGTGATGAGCATGGTTTTCGGGTCGCTGCCAGCGGCGACTTTGGCTTTCATCGGCATCGGTGAGTGGGCCATGCCGGGCATTTCGGTCATGACCAGTTTTGCGCCGGAGAATTGGGTCATGAGGTTTTCGGAGAAATGCAGTTCGATGGTGTTCGGCGACGTACCGTCGGCACCTTCAGCGGGGGTGGAGGAGAGCAATTTCGGGTGCGCTTGAGCGAGTGTGCTCATCAGCAGTCCGAGGGTGATAGCGGTGATTTTGATGGTGCGCATGCAAGGCCTCTTTAAGCGGTTGTTTTTTTGATTTTGATTTTTATTTGATGCATTCAGAACCACAGTCGAACGCCGAGGACGAGGCGCGTTTCACTGCGATCTTCGTCTTCATCAGCGGCGTAATCGGCGGTTTTGCCGTACGTGCGGTTCCAGGTCACACCGATGTATGGCGCGAACTCTCGGCGGATTTCGTAACGCAGGCGCAGGCCGGCTTCGGTGTTGGACAGGCCGGAGCCGATGCCGCGTTGTGGGTCGTTTTTGCCATAGGCATTCAGTTCGGCTGTCGGCTGCAAGATGAGCCGGTTGGTCAGCAGGATGTCGTAGTCGCCTTCCAGCCTCGCGCCGGTTTGACCTGCTTCGCCAATGAACGCAGTGGCCTCGGCTTCGAAGTTGTACAACGCCATGCCTTGTACACCGAATGCCGCCCAGGTTTGCGGGGCACCGGGTTTGTAGTCCTGGCGAACGCCGCTCACCACGTCCCACCAGGGGGAAATAGCGTGGCCCCATAGGGCCTGAATTTCGGCGTCTTCGGTCTTGCCGTTGCTGCGCTCGCCTTCGGAGCGCAACCACAGGCGATCGATGTCGCCGCCGACCCAGCCGGAGAGATCCCACGCGAGCGTGCTGGCGTCGTCGGCGTCCTGCCATTCGAGTTTGTCGGCGAGGAAGTAATAGTTGAGCGCGCTGTCATGCACATTGTGGCCGCCGGGGCTGACGAACACGGCGGCGCGGTCGGCGTCGGTCAGCACCGGGATCGGCGTGCGACTTTCGGTCGGCGCGGCGGGCTGCATCTGGAAGTCGTCCATGCTTTGCATCTGGCTGGGGTCCATGCCGGTCATTTGGCTGTGGTCCATGCCCTGCATGTCGGGGGTGGCGGCCATGGCCGATGAGAGCGGCAGGCCCACAGTCATGAGTGCGAAAGAAATCGGGATAAGTCTGGTCATGAGCGCCTCATTCTTCCACGCGAACTTCACGGAACATGCCCATTTCCATGTGGTACAGGAGATGACAGTGATAGGCCCAACGACCAAGCGCATCGGCGGTCACCCGGTAGCTGCGCCTGGAACCCGGTGGCATGTCGATCGTGTGTTTGCGCACCATGAACTGGCCGTTCTCGTCTTCCAGATCACTCCACATGCCGTGCAGGTGGATGGGGTGGGTCATCATCGTGTCGTTGACCAGCACCACCCGAACCCGCTCGCCGTACTTGAGGCGCAGCGGTTCGGCATCGGAAAATTTCACGCCGTTGAACGACCAGGCGAACTTCTCCATGTGGCCGGTGAGGTGCAGCTCAAGGGTGCGACCGGGCTCGCGGCCATCCGGGTCTTCGAAAGTGCTGCGCAGGTCGGAATAGGTGAGGACTCGTCGCCCGTTGTTGCGCAGGCCCAATCCCGGGTCGTCGAGTTTTGGCGACGTGGTCATGGCTTGCATGTCCACCAGCGGGTTGTCTTTTTCCGTGTCTGGATGAGATTGCATGCCCGGCATCGCCATGCTGCTGTGATCCATGCCCGCCATATCCCCCATGCTGCCGTGGTCCATCCCGCCCATGCCCATGTCATCCATGGTCACCAGCGGGCGAGGGTCCAGCGCAGGGATTGGCGCGGATAACCCGGCCTTCGCGGTCAGCGTGCCGCGCGCATAACCGCTGCGATCCATTGACTGGGCGAAGAGGGTGTAGGCCTCTTGTGTCGGCTCGATGATCACATCGAACGTCTCCGCCACCGCGATACGAAACTCGTCGACGCTCACCGGTTTGACGTGCAATCCATCCGCTGCCACCACGGTCATTTTCAGGCCGGGAATGCGCACGTCGAAGTAGGTCATGGCGGAACCGTTGATGAAGCGCAGGCGCAGTTTTTCACCTGGCCGGAACACACCGGTCCAGTTCATGTCCGGCGCCTGGCCGTTCATCAAATAGGTATAAGTGGCGCCGCTGACGTCGGCCAGGTCGGTGGGGTTCATCTTCATCTCGGCCCACATCTTTCGATCCGCGACCGTCGCGCCCCAACCTTTCTCGCCGACGTCGTGGATGAAATCCCCCGCGGTGGGTTTGTTGTAGTTGTAGTAGTCGGACTGTTTTTTCAGTTTCTTCATCAGACCGGCCGCGTCTTCGTCGGTCCAGTCGGTCAGCATCACCACGTAATCGCGGTCGTACTGGAAGGGTTCCGGCTCTTTGGCGTCGATCACCAACGGGCCGTAGACGCCGGACTGTTCTTGAAGGCCAGAATGGCTGTGGTACCAGTAAGTACCGTTTTGCCGAACCTTGAATTGGTAGACGTACATTCCGCCGGGTTCGATGCCGTGGAAGCTCAACCCCGGCACGCCGTCCATGTTGGCCGGCAGCAAAATGCCGTGCCAGTGAATGGAGGTGTCGTCCTTGAGTGCGTTGCGCACCCGCAAGGTGACGGTGTCGCCTTCACGCCAGCGCAGCAACGGGCCGGGAATGCCGCCGTTGATGGTCATGGCGGTGCGCGGGTTGCCGGTGATGTTGACTGAAGTTTCGCCGATCAACAGGTCGAAATCGGTACCCGCCAGGACCTGCGTTTCGCCGGGGCTGGTGACCGCCCAGACAGGCGTGCGCCATAAACCGAGGCCGCCGAGCAACCCGCCGGCGGCCAGGCCCTTCACGAAGGTGCGTCTTGAAGTAGTGGAATGCATGCCGTTGTTCCCGGTCCGTCAACGTGTAGTTGACGCCGAGACTAACGAGCGCAGCCTTTCAGAAAACTGAGGCGGGGATTACAGATTTGACAGGTTCGCGGGATATTGCTGGCGAAGGCCATCGATTATCGAGTGGGGCAATGAGGCGTATGCCCGTGGTTCTGGAGCAAAGTCTCACGACTGCTGAGCGTTTTTGAGATGAACCACGCATCTCCCCCACCGGCTTTAAGTGACACGGAGTAGTTCACGGCGTTCTAGGGCGATACATCATGATGTCAGCTCACTCCGGTCGAGGTGATGAATAGGTGTTAATTCGACATCTGCGCGATCAATTCATTTGCCGCTATCACGGCGACGCTCAACTGGCCTGTAGACATTGCTAGATAAAATGCTCCGCCTAAAGCGATAGCTTTACTCGCGATAGTAATGGCGTCTTTAATGTCTTCTATGGTCTGGGCGGCTTTTTTCATGCCTTTGGTGCATTTTTGTAGAGTTTCTATATCTTCGCGCGTAGCGCTCAACGCTAATAACGCGGATTGGGCGTTCAGGTCGCTGGAGAGGTTAAATAAAGTCCACTGTTTGTCCTCCAGATCTTTACGCTCATCGTCGGACAGAGTCTTCCAGTTGTCAAATCTGTAGTTTCCCAAGCCCGTAGATAGATCATGATATGCCCGGCTCAAAGCGAGAATATTTTCTGAAGATATAGTAATGCTCATTGTGAAGACCTCTATTTTTCAGTATAGGCTGCCTTAACCTGATTAATGGCTGGTTTGACATCGCTAATAAAGGATCTGACCGATGCATAAACCTCATCGCCGGTAATATGTTCTGCATCTTTTTTTAATTTTGCATGTGTTGAGCCGATTTTTCTGATGCTGTCTGCCAAAGCAGTGGCGGCAGATTGTTTTTTCTCCAGATTCTCTCTCTCCTGCCATTTGCTTGTCGCAAAGGCGTCCCACGCTAAGGGGTGAGCATCACGCTCAACTATTTCTACTTTACGATAGCTGTCACTCCAAGCATCAATTTCTAGAGAAATTGCAAAGGAGTTATTTTGCTCAATGACTGATGCCAATGTGTCGGAAACCGAAACCACTGCATCGTTACTTTCTGATATGTATTTTACAATTTGCTTCTGTCGATAGGCGTTAGTCGTCGCTGATGCAATTTTTGCTGAAAGAGTTTTGATTGCGTCAACTTTTTCCGGAGAGGTGCCCTTGATTTTTTTTAGTTCGGATGCGACTTCGTTAAGATTGTCGTCATAGCTAACGAGCTCGTCAGAGGCAAGAGCGCCGAGCGAATCGCTATAAGCGGCCAATACTTCTGCGATCTCGGAGATTGCGTTTGAAGTAGCTCTTTCGCTTTGGCATTTGCTGGCATGGCTATAAGGTTTGTAATTGTTGGCCCTCATGCAGGAATCAAAGTAGTCTTGTGCAATTGGCCTGGTGCTTTCTACAGTTAATTTTGAATAGGAGGCGTAGTTTTTGACCGAGTCCAATGATACGCAGCCAGAAGTTAGCGATATGAGGGCAGGTAGTATTAACAAGCCTGTTTTCATAAGCGTGCCTCCAAGTTGTATGCGCGCATAACGGCCCGTGACTTTAGGTTAAGTAAAGACCGGGTTGTTGACTGTGATCACCTTCTGTGACTTCTGTTCGTGATGGAAGCGTAGAACAAAAACGGCTTAAATGTGCTATCCGTCCTCATACGCTAGTACCGTTCGGTGTTTTCTTCCACGGAGTAGCCACAAATGTTTGTTTCTGCGTGAAGCACAGAATTAATTCTTGTGGGACCGATATCACTTTGTGTGATATCGGGGGAGGACGGTGATGAAAGGCTGCCCTTTGTTGTCAGCCTTTATTTGGCTTGAATGCCGAAGCAACCGTGCCGCTACCGCAATTGATATAAGAAGACGACTTCAACCAGCGCTGATCCGGATAGTAGGAGAACAACAGTTGCCCATCTTTCATCGAATCAATCAGCCGATGCGCAATCGCCGGCCGAACGGCCGGGCAACCGAGGCTTCTGCCAATCCGGCCATTCACACGGGCCAGCATCGGGCTGACATAGGGGGCGCCATGAATCACGATCGCCCGGTCGAACGCGTTGTCGTTGAAACCCGGCTCCAGGCCTTCCATGCGCAGCGAGTAGCCATTTTGGCCGACATAACTTGACTGTGTACGGTACAAGCCGAGACTGGTGGCGAAGCTTTCGTTTTGATTGGAGAAGTTAACGGCCATGTTCTCGCCGCTGTTTCGACCGTGTGCTACCAGTTCATGGAACAGCAGTTTGCGTTTTTTCAGGTCAAAGACCCACAAACGTTGTTCAGTCGAAGGCAAGGAATAGTCGATAATGGCGAGCCTTTGGACGGGGGCTCTGCCTTGAGCGATGCTGCATTTTGAAGCGCGGACGGCCAGGTCAATGACCTTGGCGTCGGCGCTCGGCGCTGCTTTGACGAGGGCGGCGGCAAGCGAATCGGCGTAGGCTGACGGTACGGACATTGCAGTCAGTATCAGGGCCGCGAATGGAAGGCCAATACGTAGTAGCGCCATATAGATGTCTCATCATGTTAAGTTCGAGTCTAGCTGCATGGGAAGCTAGCGATTGAATGCGGGAGATTAAGGATTATCTATGGTGCAATTAACAAGGTTATTCGTCATAAGCCGCATACTTTTTATGGGCTTTCTGATAAGTGGTGCAGCGATTGCTGAAACTTCGCCGATTGAGTCGGCAATTGCGCCGAGCACCGTTATGGACGCCGCAGCGGACGACATCGTCGCTCAAACGATTCAGGCCTCGCTCGCCCCTCTGAAAACCGCCTTCCCGCCCTTGCTCACCTCAAAGCGCCATCGGCGGGGTGGATGTCAGTCGTCTGGTGATGGATTTTTACACCCATCGCGCCTATCGCGCGGCGTGGACGAATGACAGCGATGTCGCGCAGTTGATCAAAAGCCTGAACGACACGCAGGCCGACGGCTTGAACCCGGCGGATTTCCATATCGATGAAATTGTCCGTACGCAGCCCTCAGTACAAACCTTGACGGTCACACCTGAGCAGCGGGCCGCGTTTGATATCGCCACCACCCACACCTTTATTACTGCGCTGCTGCAATTGCGGCGCGGCAAAGTCGATCCGTCGCGGCTCGATAATCACTGGAATTTTGACGGCAATGGCGTCGATCCCCGTGAGGACGTCAATGCCTTCTTCGTCGCACTCGACCATCACGACGTGGCGAGCGCTTTGCTCAGGCGCCACCGCAAGCAGCGGTATACGTTGGTTTGCGCCAGGCGCTTGCGCAATTGCGCGGGATTCGGGACAGGGGCGGCTGGCCGAAAGTGGTTGTAGACCATTCGCTCAAACCCGGCATGGACGAACCTGCTGTCGCCCAACTGCGCGCGAGGATGGTCGCGGCAGGCTTTCTCGATCCGCGATTGATCCGCGGCACGAAGTACGACGGCGCCGTTACTGCTGCGGTGCAGAAGTATCAGACCGAGCAATACCTGGGGGCGGATGGCGTGGCGGGGGCGACGACGCTGGCGGCGCTGAATGTGCCCGTTGATGCGCGTATCGACCAGGTGCGGGTGAACCTGGAACGGGCGCGCTGGCTGCTTTATAAACTTCAGGGCACGTTCGTTATTGTCGATATCGCCGGCTACAAGGTGGCGATGTACCGCGATGGCAAGCCGATCTGGCGTTCCCGGGTACAGGTCGGTAAAGCGGCGCGCAATACACCGATTTTCCAGGCGCAGATCACCTACATCACGTTTAATCCGACCTGGACCGTGCCGCCTACGATCCTCAAGGAAGACGTGCTGCCAAAAATTCAGGCCAATCCCGGTTACCTGGCCGCCAACCGGATGCGAGTACTTGATCGCGAGGGTAATGTGCTCGACCCATCTTCCGTCGACTGGAGCAACGCACGCGGGCTCACCCTGCGTCAGGACTCCGGGCCCGACAGCTCGTTGGGGCAGGTGGTGATCCGCTTCCCCAACGACTATGCGATTTACCTGCACGACACACCGCATCGCGAACTGTTTGCCAAAACGGTCCGGGCAACCAGTTCGGGCTGCATCCGCGTAGAGAACCCGCTGCAATTGGTGGAGCTGTTGTTCAACGATCCGGTTAAATGGAACAGCGCCGGCATTCAAAAACAACTGGCCAATGGCAAGACCGAGAACATCATGCTTCCTGTGAAAGTGCCGGTGTTGTTGGCGTACTGGACGGTGGATCTGGAGAGTGACGGGCGGGTGGCGTTCAAGCCGGATGTGTATGGCTACGATGCGCCGGTGTTGCAGGCGCTGAACCGGCCTTCGCCAGTACCGGCGCTGGATTTGCGCGCGGCGACGGGGTCTGTGGTCGCGGTGAGGCCGGATCTGTAACCGCAAAGGGCAGGCTCAATGAACCGAGTCTGCCCGCTATAAATCCCTCGGGTTCAGAGCTCCAGCCCTTCCTGCACCACCGAGAGCAAGGTGTGCTCTGTCAGCGCTACCGCATCCTCCTGTTGACCGGATTGCTCAATCGTTTGCAGCCACCAATGCGTCTCGCCGTGCTCATCCACAGTGCGCAATAGTGCGAGCTCCTTTTCTTTGGAATGGATCTCTACCCGACCCGCGCCATCCGCGGTGAATCGTGCGACCGGGTCGAAAGTCAGCGAGTAGCGGTTGCCCTCGATCACCAGTTGGTCGATGGAATAGTCGAACGTTTCCCCAGTCGGATCGCTCTCGAATATGTGAACAGGATTGCGCCGCAAAACCAGGCCAACCTCCGTCAGCGGCAGCAGCCAATGCTCGATCTGGCGATACAGGTCGTAAACCTGGCCCGGCCAACTATCGATGATCTGATCTGCGTTGGTAGACCCTGTGTGTTTCAACTTCGCGGCGAGTTCGTCTGCCTTGCTCATTTCGATTCCCTGTCGTGATGTAAGAGTAATCGTAGCTGCTACAACGTCATCCAGGTCTTGCCTTGGGTCATGCCCGCGATACAAGCGTGACAATTCGTTTCCTGGTGAGCGCTCCGGTTTGCGCGACTGCCGACGCTCCACAGGACAATTGTTCCTCACTAAGGCGTAGACTAAGCTCACAAAAAATAAGGGTTTTTGGGTCTTCGCCCGCGCATGCCCTTACAGGACGAGTTTTTGCCTATCCCCATTCACGACCCGCATCACGCCCCCGGTGGCACGTTGAAACGGTTACCGCTGCTTAAAGCCGCGGTGCTGTTTATCGCGGCAGTGTGCCTGTGTCTTTGTGGTTTGCTGTACCTGCAACTACAGCAGTCGCAGCGCCACGACCTGGAAGTGGCGCAAGTGGCGTCGTCGAACCTGACCCGAGCCATGGCGCAGCAAGCTGAAGACACCTTCATGAAGGCCGATCTGGTGCTGACCAGTCTGGTGGACTGGATTCAGGTTGACGGCTATGGCCCTGCGCAACACTCGCGCTTGCAGAAAACCTTTGCCCGCAGGGTGCTGGCGCTGGACCAGTTGCACGGGATTTTCCTGTTCGACAAGCAGGGGCAGTGGGTGGTGACTTCGTTCGAGGACCTGCCTCGGGGCGCTGGAGTGGCCGATCGGGACTACTTCAAGTTTCACCAGCAGAATGTGTCCTCGGTTGCGCACATCGGGCCGGCCATCCGCAGTCGGGAGAATGGCGAGTGGATCCTTCCGGTTTCCAGGCGCATCAATGACAAAAACGGCAACTTCCAAGGGGTATTGCTGGCCGGGATCAAGATGGCGTACTTCGATCAGTTCTTCAAAAGCTTCAGCCTCGATGACCAGGGGTCGATGTTTTTGGCGCTGACCGATGGAACGCTGCTGGCGCGACGGCCGTTTGTGGAGTCGCAGATCAATACGTCATTGGCCCAGGGGGACATTTTCCGGAACCTGCTGCCCAACGCGCCCGCCGGCAACGCGATGATCAGTTCGATGGTGGATGGCATCGTTCGATTGCATGGTTATCGTCAGCTGGAGGGTTATCCACTGGTGGTTTCTGCGGCTTCTTCGCGGGACGCGGTTTTGCAGGGCTGGTACGACACGGCGTTTCAATCCAGCGTCATCGTGGCGTTGGTGATCCTTGGGGTGGGGCTGTTTGGCTGGGTGTTCATCCATCAAGTGCGCGATAGCGAGCGGATCGAGGCCGATTTGCGCAAAGCGCAAGAAGCCCTGGAGCTGATCGCCACCCATGACAGCCTGACCGGGCTGGCCAATCGTCGATTGTTCGAGCGAGCGCTGGACATCGAGTTCGCGCGCGGTGCCAGGCAGTTGAGTTCATTGAGCCTGGTCATGCTCGACATCGATTTCTTCAAACGTTACAACGACGCTTACGGCCATGTCGCCGGCGATCATTGCCTGGCCGAAGTGGCGCGAGCGCTGAAGAGTTGCTGTCATCGCAAAGCTGATCTGGCGGTGCGCTATGGCGGTGAAGAGTTCGCGGTGTTGTTACCCAATACCGATATCCACGGCGCGCTTGCGATTGCCGAACAAATCCGCCGCAGCGTCATGGACAAGAACATCACTCACAGCGGCTCACCCACCGGCTATGTGACGGTCAGTCTTGGCTGTTACGCGTTCATACCGTCAGGGCGCGACAGCATCGAAGTGTTCATCGAGCGTGCCGATGCAGCGCTGTATCAAGCCAAGCATTCGGGGCGCAATCGTTCTGCGGTGTTGTCCATGGAAGGGGGCGTAGAGGCGCTGATGCGCTCGGATCGTTGAGTCGTTCAGTGCTGTTGTTTGAGCCTTGCAACACCGGACAACCGGTCGTCCGCCTGTCAGTTCTTCCTGAATCGATCGTCTAGAGTTCCGTTAGCCCTGCCGAACCCGGCAGCGTTCCCCATAGCACGGACGATCGCCTAAATGTTGATTACTCAAGCATTGACAGCCGTTGCTCTAACCCTTGCGGCCGCCGCCGTTTTTCCACTGGCCAGCCAGGCTCAAACCAAAGTCACCCCTGAAGAAGCACATGCCATCGGCGTTGAGGCCTACCTGTATTTTTATCCGCTATTGACCATGGACATCACCCGCAAGCAGTTCACCAATATCGAACCCGGCAAGGAGTTTGGTAAAGGCCCGATGAACATGTTTGTGAGTGTGCCGCAGTATCCTCCCGCAAGTTTCAAAGGGGTGGTGCGGGCGAACTTCGATACGTTGTATTCCATCGCCTGGCTCGATTTGACCAAGGAGCCGTTGGTGATTTCCGCGCCGGACACCGCGGGGCGTTTTTATCTGTTGCCGATGCTCGACATGTGGAGCGACGTCTTCGCGTCGCCCGGCTGGCGCACCACCGGCACACAGGCCAGTCAGTTTCTGGTGACACCACCGGGCTGGACGGGAACGGTACCTGCCGGATTGAGTCATTTGCCAGCGCCGACGCCTTTCGTCTGGATCATCGGCCGGACCAAGACCGACGGGGAAGCCGACTACGCGGCAGTGCACAGTATTCAGGCGGGCTATACCGTGACGCCGTTGTCGCAGCTGGGTAAAAAAGCTGAACCGGTCACCGTGAAAATCGACCCGGCGGTGGACATGAAAACGCCGCCGAAGATTCAGGTCGATACGCTGTCGGCGGCAAAATACTTTGCCTACGCCGCCGAATTGCTCAAAGTGCATCCGCCTCACCTCACCGATCAGCCGATCCTGGCGCAGATGCAACGCATCGGTATCGAGGTGGGTAAATCGTTCAACATCGAGACACTGGACCCGGCCGTGAAAGCCGCATTGCAGACCGTGCCTGAAGAAGCGCAAACACTGATGAAGTGGAAGGTTGAAACGCTTGCTCGGGTGGTCAACGGCTGGTCGATGAACACCGACACCATGGGGGTCTACGGCAATTACTACCTTAAACGCGCGATCGTGGCGCAGGTCGGGTTGGGGGCGAACTTGCCCGAGGATGCGATTTATCCGCTGAACATGGGGGACGACAAGGGCAAGTCGCTCGATGGGGCCAACAAGTACGTCCTGCATTTTGATAAAGCTGAAGTACCGCCGGTGAACGCTTTCTGGTCGATCACGTTGTACGATCCGGAAGGATTCCAGGTGGGTAATACGCTAAACCGTTTTGCAGTCAGCAGCTGGATGCCGTTCAAGACTAACGCCGATGGTTCCCTGGACATCTATTTCCAGAACGAAAGCCCCGGCAAAGACTTTGAGGCCAACTGGCTTCCCGCCCCCAAAGGCCCGTTTAACCTGACCATGCGCCTGTACGGCCCAAAACCCGAGGCATTGAACGGCAAATGGAACCCGCCAGTCGTCAAACGACTGTGATGGACTTATAGCGAAAGCAGAGCCATGAAGTGCTTCATGGCTTGCTTTTATTCGTCCAGCTGCCTGTTCCGCCTCCCGCACCACCGGTTCCGCCGCCAGCCGCCCCCTGTGCCGCCGCCTGCGCCAGAGCCCGAGCCGCTGGCCCCGCCATTAGTACCGGTGCCGCTAACCGAGCCTGAGTTGTTGCCGGCCGAAGGCGCGCTGCGGGTGTAGTCGGGGGACAGGGTTGATCCGCGGGTGGCGCCGGGCCGTGTGTCCGCCGGATGGGGGGGCTGTCGTAGGGCGCTGCAAACGAGGCCGTCGCTGCGACGCATAACAACCCGGTCAGTAAGAGTGAAGTGAGTTTTGTGGTCATCATGGTCCGTCTCCCCAAGGTGAGTCGTTACCTGATGTTGGTCCGAAGGCGGGTCGATGGGTACCGGTTGGATGACGAGCGGTCGGTGGTCGCTATTCAATGCGGGAGCACTATCGAAGGCTGTATTCGGTCATTTTCTGTTCCAGATTGCTGCGCACCGACGGCCACTCATCATCAATGATGCTGAACCGCACCGAGTTGCGCTTGCGACCGTCCGGCATGATCCGTTCGTGGCGCACGATACCTTCCTGTTGCGCACCCAGCCGCAAAATGGCGTGACGTGATTTCTGGTTGTTTTCGTCGGTGGTGAACTGCACCCGCACACAGTCCAGCACGTCGAACGCATGGCGCAGCATCAGGTATTTGGCTTCGGTGTTGACGAAGGTTTTCTGCCAGCGGGCGCTGATCCAGCTGCTGCCGATTTCCAGCTTGCGGTTGAGGCGGTCGATTTTCCAGAAGCGCGTAGAGCCGATCACTTTGCCGGTTTCGTTGAGCACGATGACGAAAGGCAGGACGGTGCCGGCATCTCGACCATCGAGCGCCTTTTTCAGGTAGCCATCAATGGTGGTGGGCGAGGGCACGACGGTAACTGTCAGGTTCCATAATTCGCCGTCCTGCGCGGCATTGAGCAGGGCGGTGGCATCACTCAGTTGCAGGGGACGCAGGCTGATTCGGTGACCTTCCAGGGTGTCCATGTTCGAGGCTGTCTCGGAAAAGAATCGCAGGGGGCATTACAAGGGAGCCGCCGTCGATTGGCAAGTCCCGCTGCGACACCTTTAATCGACCGCCGGGTGTGCGAGGGCAACTGTTGCCACGCACTCCGGTCAGAACTGGATACCGTCAATCCGTAGCGAGTGTCGGACCATGAAAAACCTGAAAATCGCCACGTTCAATGTCAACGGCCTGCGCGCGCGCTTCCCAATTTACTGGAATGGCTGGAACGGGAAAAACCGGACATCGCCTGTTTGCAGGAACTGAAATCGGTGGACGCAGCCTTTCCTGCCGCCGAGCTTGAGGCGGCCGGATACGGTGCCATCTGGCAGGGTCAATCTTCATGGAACGGGGTGGCGATTCTGGCGCGAGATGCGCAACCGTTGGAGAGTCGGCGCGGTTTGCCAGGCGATGACACCGATACCCACAGTCGCTATCTGGAAGCGGCGGTGCATGGCGTGCTGGTGGGGTGCCTGTACTTGCCCAACGGCAACCCGCAACCGGGGCCGAAATTCGACTACAAACTGGCGTGGTTTGAGCGGCTGATCGCCTATGCGAAGGAACTGCAAGGCAGTGAACACCCGGTGGTGCTGGCCGGTGACTACAACGTGGTACCCACCGATCTGGACATCTACAACACTCGGTCCTGGCTCAAGGATGCGCTGCTGCAACCGCAAAGCCGCGAGTGTTATCAACGTTTACTGGATCAGGGCTGGAAGGATTCCCTGCGACATCTGTATCCGCAGGACCGGCTCTACACCTTCTGGGATTATTTCCGGCAGCACTGGCAGACAAACTCCGGGCTGCGCATCGATCACCTGTTGCTGAACCCGGTGCTGAGCCCTTATTTGCAAGAGGCCGGTGTCGACGCCTGGGTGCGCAACGAGCCGCATGCCAGTGACCATGCGCCGACATGGATTCGTGTGAGTTCGCGCAAGTAACATTGATTTCGGCGAGGATAGTGATTGGCGAAATCAATTGTCAGTCGAAGCGCTTTATCCCTTATACATGGCGGCCATCGGCGGAGCGATCCGCGGCCCCATGCATAAGGACTGAGCAATGAGCGAGCCACGCCTGACCCACCTTGAGTTGTATTTGCAGCGCCTGGGCTTCGATGCGCCCCCGTCACCCACCCTGGAAACCCTGCGCCAGTTGCAGTTGCGCCACACCGGTGCCTTCGCGTTTGAAAACCTCACCACATTGTCGGGCGAACCGGTGCGGATAGACCTGCCGTCCATTGAACAGAAAGTCCTGTTCGACGGTCGCGGTGGCTACTGTTATGAGCTCAACCATGTATTCCTGGCTTTGCTTCAGGAGCTGGGCTTCGACGCCCGTGGCATCACCGGACGGGTTGTGATGGGGCAGCCCGAAGGCGCGTGGACCGCTCGCACTCACCGTTTGAGCCTGGTCACTCTGGACGGTGTGCGCTACATCACCGACGTCGGCTTTGGCGGCATGGTCCCCACGGCACCACTGATGCTCGACACCGAAGCCGGGCAACCCACCCTCATGAGCCGTATCGCATTGAACAACATGCGGATGGCTACACCTTGCGCGCCAACGTCGGCGGCGAGTGGCGGGCGATGTACATCTTCGACCTGCAGCGCCAGGAAGACATCGATTACACCCTCGGCAACTGGTACGTCTCGACCCATCCCGAGTCTTCGTTTGCCAAACAACTGATGGTTGCCCGGACCGGGGAGGGCTGGCGCCGTACGCTCAACAACGGCAACTTTGCAATACATCGGATCGGTCACGAGAGTGCGCGGCGCCAAGTGACGGATGTGGATGAGTTGATCGAGCTGCTGGGCAGCGAGTTCGGAATTCTGGTACCTGAGAGCGCCCGGTTGAGGCAGGTGATCGAGCGTTTGATCGCGCCGAAGGAAGAGGTCTGACCGAGCCTGCGCAAGGCAGATCTGCCGATCTGCCTTGCGCACTAATGCTGATCTTGACTTGCCTTCATGATCCTATCCCCTATGGCCGAATCCCCGGCTCCATCACACGACGGATTTCGTTAAGGGCCTCTGCGAGTTTCTGTTCGAGGCTCTTGAGGTCGGTGGCCGTTACGCCTTTTTTGAGTTGGCCGGCAGTGGCGCCGCTGGGTTGATCGACCTTCGCGCCTTGTCCTTTGTCGCTGAGCAAGCTCTGGCGCAACGTGTTGTTGATGACTGTTTGATAACCAAACCCTTCGTTCTCCGCGAGCGAGCGAGCCGCCTCGATGACGGCATCATCCAGCATGATGGTAATGCGGGTCTTGCCTTTGCTGGAGGCAATGGCCCCGCGCTTGGCGTTACTGAAGTCGTATTCGTCTTTCATGGTCATGCATCCCTGTAGTGGCGACGCTCGTTTTTGGTGGCGACGCGTGCGGAAATAATTCGAACGAAATTCGGTTCGCGCCACGTGTAGGCAACCACCAGTAAACGACCTTTGGCATCCTGCCCCATGATGATCCAGCGCTGTTCGTCGTGATCGTGGTCTTGCAGCGTCAGGGCCCGCTCGTCATCGAACACCGGTTCGGTTTCCGCCAGGCTGATGCCCCTATGCTTGAGTTTGTTGGCCGCGTTCTTTGCCTTGTCATACTGAATGTCGAATGGCTTCATTATGCATACTTTATATGTATAAAAAAGAGGGCATCCGTGCCGGCGGTCGCCATGAACGAAAAAGATTAGCGGCAGAAGGGGCGTGTACCTGGAGGGATGTATTTCAAGGTTTTTTGTGCGGCCAGGTTCGTCACTCGACGAGCAAAATGGACACCTGTCCATAATCTGACTGATAAGTTGTATACAACTCTATAGACATTTGTCCTGTGTCTTGAATACAGTGTGCGCACAACAAAAACCAGGGAACCCCCCAACCATGAAAACGCCCCATGTTTCACACCAACGGCCCGAGGATGAAAATCTCGGGATCGGCGCGAATATGGCTTACGGCCTGCAACATGTTCTGACCATGTACGGAGGCATCGTCGCGGTGCCTTTGATCATCGGTCAGGCGGCCGGACTCTCGCCGGCGGACATCGGTTTGTTGATTGCAGCTTCATTGTTTGCGGGGGGCTTGGCGACATTACTGCAAACCCTCGGTTTACCGTTCTTTGGTTGTCAGTTGCCGCTGGTACAGGGCGTGTCGTTCTCGGGTGTCGCGACCATGGTGGCGATAGTCAGCAGTGGCGGGGAGGGCGGATTCCAGTCGATTCTCGGGGCGGTGATTGCCGCGTCGTTGATTGGTTTGCTGATCACGCCGGTGTTTTCGCGCATCACCAAGTTCTTCCCGCCGCTGGTCACGGGTATTGTGATCACGACCATCGGCCTGACGTTGATGCCGGTGGCTGCGCGTTGGGCCATGGGTGGCAATAGCCACGCGCCGGACTTCGGTAGCGTGGCGAACATTGGCCTGGCGGCGGTGACGCTGGTGCTGGTGTTGCTGCTAAGCAAGATCGGTAGCGCGACCATCTCCCGATTGTCGATTCTGCTGGCGATGGTCATCGGCACGGTCATCGCGGTGTTTCTCGGCATGGCGGACTTTTCGTCCGTCACCCAAGGTCCGATGTTCGGCTTCCCGACGCCGTTTCATTTCGGCATGCCGACCTTCCACTTCGCCGCCATCCTGTCGATGTGCATCGTGGTCATGGTGACCTTGGTGGAAACCTCGGCGGACATCCTCGCCGTCGGTGAAATCATTGGCACCAAAGTCGACTCCAAACGCCTGGGCAACGGTCTGCGCGCCGACATGCTGTCGAGCATGATTGCGCCGATCTTCGGTTCGTTCACCCAAAGTGCCTTCGCCCAGAACGTCGGGCTGGTGGCGGTGACCGGGATCAAGAGCCGCTACGTGGTCGCCACGGGTGGTTTGTTCCTGGTGATTCTCGGCTTGCTGCCGTTCATGGGCCGGGTCATCGCCGCTGTGCCGACGTCTGTTCTGGGCGGTGCCGGTATCGTGCTGTTCGGTACGGTGGCGGCCAGTGGTATCCGGACGCTGTCCAAGGTCGATTACCGCAACAACGTCAACCTGATCATCGTCGCTACCTCTATCGGTTTCGGCATGATCCCCATCGCTGCACCGAACTTCTACGACCATTTTCCTAGCTGGTTCGCGACCATCTTCCACTCGGGCATCAGCTCGTCGGCGATCATGGCCATCGTGCTGAACCTGACATTCAACCACCTCACGGCGGGTAACTCGGATCAGCAGTCGGTGTTCGCGGCCGGTACTGAGCGCGTGTTGCGTTATCAGGACCTGGCGGCGTTGCGCGAAGGGGATTATTTCAGCGAAGGCAAACTGCATGACTGCGACGGAAAAGAAATCCCGGTGGTGGAAACCGACCATGGGCATGGAGAGCCGCGAGCGCTGCATGCGAAAAGCAGTGAGCATGTCTGACAACATTCAAGGCATGGAAATATAAAAAAGGCGTCCTTCGGGACGCCTTTTTTTGGCTGAATGTGTGGCTTGGGACAAGTCTGTTGAGATACCACGCTCGACCGCATGCGTCGGCAACGACTGTCGTCAAATGTTAAGCCGCTGACGTCAAATGAAAAGCGGTCGACTTTGGCGTGACGATACTGGTTTCGCACCGAAGTCCAACCGTGAAGCGAAACCCTTAAAAAAACATCGAGCCCGAGGCCTGCGTGCCTTGGCCGGGCTGACAGTTGCATCTCAGTAAAACAATTATAGAGAGCACCGAATGAAGTTCAGTTTTATAGATAACAGCAAGCCGAGCCGCCGACGCGTTCTGCGCGATGCCTTCACCCTCGCTTTGGCCGCTTCTCCGTTGGCGAGCCTGGCCAGGGCAGCCGACGAAACCAAGGCCGACGAAACCGCCGAAGAGGTGACCTTTGCCGCCGGCCCCCGGCCACTGGTGCAGTATCCGCAAAAACGCCCGTTGACCTTGGTGACCACACGCCCGCCGCACCTTGAGACGCCGTTTCCGGTCTTCAACGAAGGGCCCATCACGCCCAATGACGCGTTTTTCGTGCGTTACCACTTGGCCAATTTCCCTACCAGCATTGATCCAGACAGCTACCGCTTGACGATCAAGGGCTCGGTCAACACGCCGCTGTCACTTTCCCTGGCAGAGCTCAAGGCCCTTGCCGAGCCGGTAGAAGTGGTGGCCGTCAATCAGTGCTCAGGTAACAGCCGCGGCTTCTCGATGCCCCGCGTGTTTGGTGCTCAGTTGGGCAATGGTTCGATGGGGAATGCGCGCTGGGTGGGGGTGCCGCTCAAGGCGGTACTGGAAAAGGCGGGTGTGACAGCCGATGCCAGGCAAGTGACCTTCCGTGGGCTCGATAAGCCCGTGCTGCCAAGTACGCCGGAGTTCATCAAGGCGCTGGACATCAGCCATGCCATGGACGGCGAGCCCATGATTGCCTGGTCGATGAATGGCACCGATCTGCCATTCCTCAACGGTTACCCGATACGTCTGGTCGTACCCGGTTATTTCGGCACCTATTGGGTCAAGCACCTCAGTGAGATTGAAGTCGTCGACCATACCTATGAAGGTTTCTTCATGGCGAAAGGTTACCGCCTGCCGGACAACGATTGCTTCTGCATTGCCCCTGGCACCACAGCGGCAAAAACCCTGCCGATTTCCAAGTTGGCGGTGCGCAGTTTCTTCACCAGCGTTAAACATGGCGATGTGTTGCCGCTGAAAAAAAGCGTGGTGCTCAAGGGTATTGCGTTCGACGGCGGTGTTGGCGTCAACAAGGTGGAAATCTCGATCGACGGCGGAAAAGTCTGGCGCGAAGCCGCGCTTGGGCAGGACCTTGGCCGTTTCTCCTTCCGTGAGTGGACGCTGCCGATCACCTTTACCAGCGCGGGTGCCACCCAGTTGATGGTGCGAGCCAGTAACAGTGCGGGCGAGACGCAGCCGCTGCAGGCCGACTGGAACCCGGCTGGCTACCGCCGCCACGTCGTAGAAACCAGCCACGTGACTGTCGCCTGAGGGGCTCGCATGAAACGCATGAAATACATGATGACTTTGCTCTGTGCGGCTCAGGTTTGTTTGGCTGGCTGGGCTAACGCAGCGCCACTATCGATCACCTTGCCGCCCGAAACGGCTGTGCTCAAACCCAGTGCGCTGCCTGGCTATCCGTTGGCCCAGCAGAAATGCTCCACCTGCCATTCGGCCGATTACATCAACTTCCAGCCTCCGGGCATGACGCTGGCGCAGTGGACCGCTGAGGCGGGCAAGATGCAGCACGTGTACGGGGCTCCGATCAGCGATCAGGATGTGAGCACTATCGGCGCCTACCTGGCGGTGACCTACGGGAGTGCCCAAACGAGCGATGCCGATGTGCAGGCTGCTTTGAATCCATCGGCGGGGCAGCCCCCGGCGGCGCCGGCAGCAAAAGTCGATGCCATGGCGTTGCTCCAGAGCAACGGTTGCCTGGCTTGCCACTCGATCGATCAAAAAGTCGTAGGGCCGGCCTATCATGCTGTAGCTGCCAAGTACGCCGGTGACCCGCAGGCACTGGTCAAGGTGGCATCCAGCATCCAGCACGGCGGTACCGGCAAATGGGGGAATATCCCGATGCCACCGTTCGCACAGATAAGTCCGGACAATCTGCAAACCCTGGCAACGTTCATACTGCAGCAGTAGGCTCGGTAGCCAGAAACGAAAAAACCCGCCAAATAGCGGGTTTTTTCGGAGCTTCAGAGATTTTGAAAACCTTCCCTGAAACGTTGTCTGGCTTCACGACCTGGACTCGAACAGA
Source organism: Pseudomonas sp. S2_F03 (assembly GCF_054668335.1). Taxonomy (NCBI): domain Bacteria; kingdom Pseudomonadati; phylum Pseudomonadota; class Gammaproteobacteria; order Pseudomonadales; family Pseudomonadaceae; genus Pseudomonas; species Pseudomonas sp. S2_F03. Next base: position 5,144,738 of record NZ_CP162759.1, read on the forward strand.
AAAATAAGCATTTGTTCTACAATGTTTTTTAGCATATATATCCCTACGATTATCCTAATCCAGCCCGTATTTTATTGGAGTTCTTTCGATATCCCTGGATCAGGAAAAAACATTCGAGTTTCCGCTCTTTTTGAGACAACGCGAGCATCTGAGTCATCTCGCTGCCAACCGCCGCCCAATGCTTTGAACGTGGCCACTGCAGCGCGAGCCGATTCAGTTTGTGCCTGGGCTCTGCCATCAGATGCCGCTAGGAGATGTTCATCGGCATCCAGCACTTCGATCAAGCTGACCACGCCTTTTTCATAGGCGGCAAACGATGTCGCTCTGGCTTTCGCATACGCCGACTCGCCCTGGGCGAGCTGGGTCGATTGTTGCTCGCGGTTGATCCGTGCCGAAACAGCGCTTTCCACATCTTCGCAGGCCCGCAGAACGGACTGGCGGTAAGCGGCCAAGGCTTCGGCTTCCTGGCCCTTTGCCAAATCAATCTGGGCGTTGATGCGGCCAAAATCGAACAGCCGCCAGCGTAATCCCAGTGCCGCCGAAGCCTGACTGGCGCCGTTGCTGAACAGGTTTGCGCTGGATACCGATGTAGCACTGCCGAGCAGCGCAGCCACAGACAGTTTGGGGTAGTACTCGGACATGGCTTCGCCGATGCGCGCGCTGGATGCCGCAAGACGGCGCTCCGCGACGATCAAGTCTGGACGCCGACGCAGCAGGTCGGCTGGAGCGCCCATGTCCGAGACGCCTGGCACCTCAGGGATGGGCGCCAGCTTAGTCAACTGCGCGCTGTAAGTGCCGGGCGCCTTGCCCAACATGACATCCAGCGCATTCATTGCCGTGTCAATGCCTGCTTGCAGTACCGGCACGGTGGCCTGCGCCTGGTTCAGCGCGCCTTGGGTCTGGTTCAACTGCAATTCAGCCGCCAGGCCTTTTGCGTAGAGGTGTTCGATGGTGGTGAGCAGTTGTTGTCGTGTGTCTACTTGCTGCCGGGCAATTTCCAGGCGTGCTTGAAGGCCACGGATGCTGATGTAAAGATCGGCTGTCTGCGCGACCACTGCCAGGCGTGTGGCAATCGCTCCGGCTTGCGAGGCCTGATAATCGGCGAAGGCGGCTTCTTTACCTCGGCGCAGCCCACCAAACACATCCAGCTCCCAGCCGGCATTCAAGTTCGCCTCATAGGCACTGCCGTAGCGATTATAGGAAGGGTCTGAATTCAGCGCTTGGCCCAACGGCGTCTCCAATGACTGACGGGCTCGGGCCGCTTGACCATTGACGGTAGCCGACGGCAGGAGGGCTGCGTTAGCTGCGCCCAAACCGGCGCGAGCCTGCTCGATCCTTGCGTTTGCCTGGGCTAAATCGAGGTTCTGTTCAAGTGCTCGATTTATCAGCTGACTGAGTATTGGGTCATTAAATGCGTTCCACCAAGCGGCGAGATCGTCATTTGCGGCGCCCAGTTGTCGTGCCTTGGACGTTTGCGCGGAGAAATGCTCGGGCAATTCCACACGGGGTTTTGAGTAGTCAGGGCCCACTGCGCAACCTGCAACCATACCCAAACACAGCAAAACGGCGAAACGAGGAGGAGGGTGCATGCGATACCTGCGAAAGGGTCGGTTTGTGACGATATTACAAATTGGTCACAAGTTGTCAACCACCTTTGGGATGAGTAAGCTGCTCGCATGAATCAGCCATCAGTTTCTTCGCCCAGCGCCCGTGGCCCAGCCGATCACGACATTCGAGACCAGATTGTCGCGGCGGCCAACGAACATTTCAGTCAATACGGTTATGGCAAAACAACGGTTTCTGACCTAGCCAAGGCCATCGGCTTTTCAAAGGCTTACATCTACAAATTCTTTGAATCCAAGCAGGCGATTGGTGAAGCAATCTGTACAAATTGCCTGACTGAAATCGTTGCGGCAGTGGAGCAAGCCATCAATGTAGACGGCATCTCGCCGACTGAACGTTTTCGGCGCCTGGTCAAAACCTTAATCGCTACAGGGGTGAGCCTGTTCTTTAACGACCGTAAACTCTACGACATCGCAGCGTTCGCCGCGTCGGAGCGATGGCCCTGCTCACAAGTCTATGACGCTCAGATCAAGAGCTTCGTGTTGCAAATCGTGCGTGAGGGGCGAGAGCTCGGTGAGTTTGAACGCAAGACTCCGCTGGACGAGACGGTAGAGGCGATTCATCTCGCTCTGCGGCCCTTCATCAATCCTCTGCTATTGCAGTACAACCTCGATTTTGTTGAAGAAGCCCCCCTCGCTTATCTCCAATCTTGTTCTGCGCAGCCTGATGCCTTAAACCTCTGCTGACGGATGCGCTGCGCATCCGTATCAGCGTGTGCGCCTGAAAAAACTAGATATCGAGCCTCTTTGCTTTGCTCTGATCAAGTGGGCGATGTTCATTCGTCTCGGTAGTGACTATTGACATAAAAGGTCACTTGAATAAGCATGGTGCATCCGCTACCGAGAGATCTTTATGATCCAGCGCCACCGCATGTCAGCCATTTTCATTGTCTTGTTGCCGTTTGCCCTAGCGGCCTGCAACGAGGCCACGCCTGCCGATCCTCGCCTTCAAGTGCCCTTGGTGCGTATCGGCGTGGTTCAACCCTCCGCGCCTGCGGCACGGGTATTCACCGGTATCGTCGCGGCCCGAGTTCAGAGCGATCTCGGTTTTCGGGTACCTGGGAAGGTCTTGGAGCGTTTGGTGGATGCTGGACAAAGTGTCAAGCGCGGGCAGTCACTTATGCGAATCGATGCCAACGACCTGACGCTGACCGCGCGGGCACAGCAGGAAGCGGTACTGGCCGCCATGGCCCGAGCTCGGCAGGCCTCCGATGACGAGCTTCGCTACCGTGATCTGGTGTCCGTCGGAGCGGTATCTGCTTCAGCTTACGCAGGGTTCAAAGCAGCTGCCGACTCGGCGAAAGCCCAACTCAACGCTGCCCAGGCCCAGGCTGATGTGGCGAAAAACGCGACCGGTTATTCGACGTTGCTGGCGGATGCTGACGGGGTGGTAGTGGATACCTTGGCGGAGCCGGGGCAGGTAGTTGGCGCAGGGCAGGTGGTGGTACGCGTTGCCCATTCAGGGCAGCGCGAGGCCGTGATCCAGTTACCCGAGACGTTACGTCCTGCGCTGGGCTCGGCGGCGACGGTTGAGTTATACGGCCAGCACCAGACTGCAGGTAGCGCGCGTTTACGCCAGTTGTCCGACTCTGCCGACCGACAGACCCGAACGTTTGAAGCGCGTTATGTGCTGGAGGGGGCGCTCTCCAACGCCACCCTGGGTTCGACGATCTCAGTGGTTATCGCTGACACGGATGTTGCTGATGCCAAGGAATTACAGGTGCCCATGGGGGCCCTCTACGACGCCGGTAAAGGCCCGGGGGTCTGGGTGGTGGGCGGGGAACCGGAGCAGGTGGCATGGCGCCCGATCAAGGTTCGCAGCCTGAATAATGAGGCCAGCGTGCGCGTGACGGGGGATCTGCAGGTGGGTGATCGAGTTGTCGCATTGGGTGCTCACTTGCTGAGCGAGGGAGAGAAGGTCAGGACTGAACTCGCCGATGCTCCGCAAAATTCAGTGGTTGAGGTAAGTCGATGAGCGGCTTCAATCTTTCGGCGCTGGCCGTACGCGAGCGCTCAATCACCCTGTTTTTGATCCTGCTGATTTCTGTGGGTGGGTTGTACGCCTTCTTCAAACTGGGGCGTGCGGAAGATCCCGCATTCACCATTAAACAAATGACGGTGGTCACTGCCTGGCCTGGGGCGACGGCCCAGGAGATGCAAGACCAGGTGGTAGAAAAGCTGGAAAAACGCATGCAGGAACTGCGTTGGTACGATCGAACCGAGACCTTTACCCGGCCCGGCTTGGCATTCACTACGGTGTACCTGCTCGACAGCACGCCCCCCTCAGCCGTCCAGGAGGAATTTTACCAGGCGCGCAAGAAAATCCTGGATGAGCAGAAGGGGTTGCCGTCTGGGGTGATCGGCCCGATGGTCAATGATGAGTATTCCGATGTCACCTTCGCGCTCTATGCGCTCAAGGCCAAGGGCGAGCCGCAACGTCTATTGGTGCGCGAAGCCGAGAGCTTGCGCCAGCGTCTGCTGCATGTGGCGGGTGTCAAGAAGGTCAACATCATCGGTGAACAGGCCGAGCGCATTTTTGTCGAGCTGTCCTACGAGCGTTTGGCGACACTGGGCATTTCCGCACGAGACATCTTCAGTGCGTTGAACACGCAAAACATGATAACCCCGGCAGGTTCGGCAGAAGCGAAGGGCCCACAGGTTTTCATCCGCCTGGATGGCGCGTTTGATGACCTGCAGAAGATTCGCAATACCCCACTGACGGTGCAAGGCAGAACCCTCAAGTTGTCCGATGTGGCTGAGGTCAAGCGTGGTTATGAGGACCCCGCGACGTTCCTGGTACGTAACAACGGCGAGCCGGCACTGTTGCTCGGCGTGGTCATGCGCGACGGCTGGAACGGCCTGGATTTGGGGAAGTCGCTGGACGCTGAGGCCACAGCGATCAACGAGCAGATGCCTTTGGGCATGAGCCTGACCAAGGTCACGGATCAGGCGGTGAATATTGGCGCCTCCGTCAACGAGTTCATGGTGAAGTTTTTTGCTGCCTTGGGCGTGGTGCTGCTGGTGTGTTTTCTCAGCATGGGCTGGCGTGTCGGCGTTGTGGTTGCCGCGGCGGTGCCGCTGACCCTGGCGGCCGTGTTCATTGTCATGGCGGCCACGGGCAAAGACTTTGATCGAATTACCCTGGGCTCGTTGATTCTGGCGCTGGGACTGCTGGTGGACGATGCAATCATTGCCATTGAAATGATGGTGGTGAAGATGGAGGAGGGCTACGACCGAATCAAGGCCTCCGCTTATGCCTGGAGCCACACGGCCGCGCCGATGTTGTCGGGAACGTTGGTGACAGCGATCGGCTTTATGCCCAACGGTTTTGCCAAGTCGACCGCTGGTGAGTACACCGCGAACATGTTTTGGATCGTTGGCATCGCGCTGATCACTTCCTGGGTGGTGGCCGTGGTGTTTACCCCTTACCTGGGCGTCAAACTGCTGCCGCAGATCAAGGTGCCTGAAGGCGGACATACGGCGATTTACGGTACACCGAACTACCAGCGTTTCAGGCGCCTGCTGGGCAGTGTGATCCGCCGCAAAGGTCTGGTGGCGACATCCGTCGTGGGCTTGTTTGTTGTTGCGATTTTGGGCATGGGCGTGGTCAACAAGCAGTTCTTCCCCACGTCCGACCGACCTGAGGTGCTGGTTGAGATGCAGATGCCTTACGGCACCTCTATCGAACAGACTGATGTGGCGGCGGCCAAGGTCGAGGCGTGGTTGGCTCAGCAGCCGGAGGCCAAGATCGTCACTGCTTACATTGGCCAGGGCGCGCCGCGCTTCTACTTGGCGATGGCCCCTGAACTACCCGATCCATCCTTCGCAAAAATCGTCGTCCTGACGGTGAATCAGCAAGAGCGTGAGGCGCTCAAGCTCCGCCTCAGACAAGCGGCGGCCGATGGTTTGGCGCCTGAAGCTCGGGTCCGAGTGACGCAGTTGGTATTTGGTCCTTATTCACCGTATCCGGTGGCCTTTCGGGTGATGGGCGCCGACCCCGCAGTGTTGCGGGATATCGCCGCGCAGGTGCGTGAGATCATGACCGCCAGCCCCATGATGAGGACCGTCAACATCGACTTGGGCGAGCGCGTGCCGGCACTTCATCTCACGCTGGATCAGGATCGCCTGCAAGCATTCGGCTTGACCTCGACCGATGTCGCGCAACAGCTGCAATTTCTACTCACAGGGGTGCCTGTCACCGAGGTGCGTGAGGACATTCGTTCGGTTCAGGTGGTCGCTCGCTCCGCGGGTGAGACGCGTCTGGATCCATCGAAAATTGCCGCCTTCACGCTGACCGGCGTCCAAGGCCAGCGCGTTTCGCTGTCCCAGGTAGGGGCGGTGGATGTGCGCATGGAAGAGCCCATCCTGCGACGTCGTGATCGTACGCCGACAATAACCGTGCGCGGTGACGTGGCTGAAGGTCTTCAGCCTCCCGATGTCTCCAACGCCTTGATAACGCAGTTGCAGCCCATCACCGAAAAACTGCCGGCGGGCTACCGCATTGAGTTTGCCGGCGCGATCGAGGAGTCGGGTAAAGCAAACAAGGCATTGTTGCCGTTGTTCCCGATCATGATCGCGCTGATGTTGCTGACTATCATCATTCAGGTGCGCTCGATGTCGGCAATGATGATGGTGTTCGCCACCGCGCCTTTGGGCCTGATTGGTGTGGTGCCAATTCTGCTGCTGTTCCAGCAGCCGTTCGGGATCAACGCCTTGGTGGGATTGATTGCCTTGTCAGGGATTCTGATGCGCAACACGCTGATCCTCATCGGCCAGATTCACTCAAATGAGCAAGCCGGTCTGTCGCCTTATGACGCAGTGGTCGAAGCCACTGTGCAGCGTGCACGGCCAGTGATTCTCACGGCATTGGCGGCGATGCTGGCGTTCATTCCGCTGACCCATTCGGTGTTCTGGGGAACGCTGGCGTACACCCTGATTGGCGGTACGTTTGCCGGCACCGTGCTGACCTTGGTGTTCCTGCCAGCGATGTACGCCCTCTGGTTCAAGATCAAGCCTGAGCCCGCGCATGAGCTTGCAGCGAACACTCACGTTGCTTGAGTACCGCTTGCCACCGATCACTGTGTGCTTTGGTCGTGCCGTAATGCCAGTCGAGGGCAACGCTTTCCAGGTGGCGGCCGTTGATGGGGCCTCCGTCTTGGCTTGGTTCTTGGCTTCTAGCTTCTATGGGGGGCAATGGCATCCGCCAGTATTCGCTTGACCTGCAAACGAAAAAACCCGCCAGAAGGCGGGTTTTTCGGGGGGCAGAGATTTTGAAAGCCTTCTCTGGAACCTTGTCTGGCTCCACGACCTGGACTCGAATAGGTAAGTAAGTATTTGTTTTATAATAAAATTATTCTTGTTTGTAAAGTATATATCCCTACGATTATCCTAATCTAGCCCGTATTTTATTGGCATTCTTTCGATACCCCATTAGCACACGGCAGCAGTAAGTCTAGAGGTGGCGTACGCAGGCAATTCTGTGCTGGATCAGGAAAACACATCCAAGTGACTGCTTTTGACCGATTGTGTTGAAAAAGTCGACCCGGCCCGGCTATCCATGCATTAAGAGGTGAAAGCGCCTTTTTTCACGCAGCTACGTCAAATCTGAGTCCTGAACGTTCTGTATAAAACACAAATTTCAATCTCAGACGCATACTTTACTGCTGTGGAAACAGAAGCCAACTTTTTCAACACAATCGGCCGATAGCTGTCTTTCGCCAATGGCCACAACCCAGAGTGTATAAAAATATCAGATTGGGTTTTCAATATCGACGCTAGGAGACCGTGCTAACGTTTCGTATTAAATGCGTAACGATACATTAGCATTAATACGCTGGATGAAAGGCCCGAGAATGACGAAGACACACGTTCCCCACCGGGATAAAAATTTCGTGAAACTTGGCTGAGCTGTAAACATGAAGCCACGGTTGACAACGAAATATACGAGAGGTGCTGAAATGGGAGTGCGTCGAAGTCCGTCATTATTTTCCTCTCAAAACAATTTAGATAGAGAATCGAAAGTGCTTTTCTGTTGGTGATGAAACAATAGTTGTCTCTTCTTGAAGTGGGTGGATTAAATGCATGCGGCTTTAGTTATTAGTTACTCTGTGAGTAGAGCCTGGTTGTTGATTTTTGAATTTCTAGAGCGATGTAGTGCGTAATAAATACCGCCAGCGACACTGAAGCCGGCAAGCCATGAGAGATCTATACCACTCATTGCCATAGCGATCGGCCCTTGCATTGATTCGATAGTTCCAACTTGGAAAAGCCAAGCCGCAACGACGCCAAATGCCAACGAAATAATTCCCCGCCAGTTGACATCCCCATAATGACTTGTGGAGTGATGACAATAGAGAGAGTTGACATCAATATCTCCACGGCGAAGCATGAAAAAATCGACAAGTGTTATTCCTGCCCATGGGCTAATCCACACAACGAAGAAAATCATCATGTTTTCAAACGCATGGACAAGCTCTCCGGACTGAACGAACAGGTAGAGAATGAACAAGGCCACAATGCCAGAGATAATTGAGACAATCCAACGTGGCACACGCATATCGAGAGAAAGCGTTGCTAGCGCTGCGGAGTAAATGACAACGATGTTGGTAGCGATTGGGCCGTGAAGCAGAACCAGCAGAACAGGAAGAGCCATCACGCCAAACACTGCGATGATCAGTTGGGCGGGGTCAGAACCACCACCAGCAGAGGCAATTGCAGCCCCTAGGAATGCCAGCCATACCGTTGGCACGAACATGCCCAGAAAAGTTGAGCGGAAGACCTGACGGTCAGTGAGCTTGGTCTGCGTAAAACGAGTGTAGTCCGATGCATACACCAACCACGAGATACCCCATCCAATCCCGATAGCCGTCATGAGGCTGCTCATCGCTGAGAGTTTGCTGATTCCTTGGATTGTCGACTGTTGCCAGCGTACGTCTACGTGCGTAAAGGCTAATGCGGTCATCACCACCATGATTAGCAGGATGAAAGGCATCGAGTAGCGCTCGAAGTATTTGATGGCGTTGAACCCCCAAGCCGCGATTCCTACTTGGATGAACATGACTACTAGAGCAATACCAAATTTCAACTCCATTCCACCTCTGATATCCATGCGTTCAAGAGCAGCAACCGCCAGATCCAATACAATCCAAGTATTCATCGCAACCCAGCCCATCGGCATGAGCACTTGCATGACCGTCGGGAGATATGCTCCTCGACGACCAAATGCGAGACGAGAAAGAACCATCTGTGGCACACCAGTACGATGCCCCATTATGCACATTGCTCCAAACAGCGCACTTCCCAAAAGATTGCCAAGTAAGATCACAACTAAAGTTTCAACTAGACTAAGACCTGACTGAATCCCAATAGCACCCAGAATCCAGTTAATGGGTGCAACGTTAGCTCCAGCCCATATCCAGAATTGATCCAGTTGACTCGAAGTTCGATATTTGTCAGGAACTTTCTCAATTCCCGAGGCGTCATAATGCGACTCTAGCAGTTGTACTAAACTCAGTGGCACGATTTGCTGACATTTTTATTTTCCTCGCTGGTCGGCAATAACGAATCGCTCAGGGGCTATTTTAAGTGAGAAGCGGAAGGTAGCGGTATTGAGTAGTTCTCAAGAATGGTTGAGAAAAAATAGACCATATAAAAATAGACAATGGCCTGAATTGTTTTAAATACGGTAGATTGAAGCGTGCTGGACATGACTGATGTCGCAATGCCATTCACGAGTCGAAGTCGTGAGCCTCATATCACTGATGATTTTCTGTGTGAAAATCGGATGCCGAAATAAAGCTGCAGGTTCAGTGAAGGCAGGCAGACAAAATTGATGGCCAGTTTTAACTAAGGAATCACAACCAGGCTTCGGTCAATAACAGCTACTTCTATTTCGGAATTACGCTATTGCGCCGCGGGACGATGGTCCAAGATGTTAAACCTTGAACTGGTTTACCAAACTAAATTGATGATTTGCCAACGCATCAAGTTGGCTGCTGACATTGGCAGACTCCAATGCTTGCTCGGCTAGACTTTCCGTAACGCCCCGGATTGCGGAAACATTGTGACTAACCTCTTCCGCGACTGCACTCTGCTCTTCAGCTGCGCTAGCAATCTGCAAGTTCATATCGCTAATTATGGTGACTGCATCGTTGATGCTGCCTAGCGCTGACAATGCCAGTTGAATTTGCTTAGCACTGTCGAGAGCTTTGGTCTGGCTTGAGTGCATCGTTGTCACTACTCCTTGCGTCGCGTTCTGGATACGCTCAATGACGCTACCGATTTCTCCCACAGAATCTTGAGTTCGCTTGGCCAAGCTTCTGACTTCATCGGCAACCACTGCAAATCCACGTCCACTTTCCCCGGCTCTTGCGGCCTCGATAGCTGCGTTCAATGCAAGTAAATTGGTTTGTTCGGCAACGCTACGGATGACCTCCAACACCGAACCGATTTCTTCGCTGTTCTTCGCGAGTTCCTCAACCTCTCGAACAGCCTTGCTTACCTCTTGAACGAGGCTATCGATTTCATGCGTACTTCGCTCAAATATCGCAACACCCTCCTTGACTGATTGGCCTGCACCCCGCACTGCACTAGCTGCGTTTGACGCGCTAAAAGCGACTTCGTGCGCTGTCGCGCTCATTTCATTTGCAGCGGTAGCGACCTGATCAATCTCCCGAAATTGTGCCTGCATACCACCACTGGTGAGCTGAGATATTTCAGAGGACTTAGTCACCGTAAATCGGGCATCAACAACGCTCCGCTTGATCTGCGAGATGGTGGGTTGCAGTTTGTCTAGAAAGCGATTGAACCAGTCGGCTAACTCGCCAAGTTCATCTCGCTTTGAGTACTTCAGACGCTGCGTAAGATCGCCGTCGCCGCTCGCGATGTCCTTCAGCATTGCCGCCACAACACTAATCGGCCGAGAGACGCCAGACGCCACCACCCACATCATGAGTAGACCCATACCTGCGACCAGCAAAGCAACGGATACGGATTGGCGTGTACTGGCGCTTAAGGAGTCGTCGAGCGTCTTTTGCAGTTTTAGCGCGTCGGCCAGGACGACTTTCTTGGGCAGGCTAATAATGATTCTCCACGCCGGCGTACCTTCGACAGGAGTGAATGTATGCAAAGCGGATATCTGATCGCCTGTATCGGCCACTTCGGGTGTCACCGCTTTCATGAGTTCTGCAATCATGGTTGCTTCAAGGCCTGTTGCCTCTTTGATGTTTTTACCGACCATTGTTGGGTTGGTTCCAACCCCGGCAAGAACTCCACTGCCAGAGACAATCAGAACATTGCCGGCACCATCAAACAAATCACGTTGGGATGTTTGCGCTTCGCTTTGAATGGAGTCCAGGGTGATGTCGATGCCAACAGTGCCGATGACTTTCTGATCCACGACCAGTGGATAGGTGATGGTGGTTAGGAGCAACAAACGACCGCCTACCGTGTCCGAGTAAGGCTGTAACAAACACTCTTTCCCGCTGCTCCTAGAACAGAGGTACCAGTTGTTGTACGGAGTTCCGTCGGCACCTACAGAGGCATCGCTAAAATAACTTTCAGGAAATGCTGTATTCTGGCCCTTCCCATCGGGGCGACTCCAATAACTCGATACCCTTCCGGCCTCGTTCGAACCGTGTGCCATATCGTCTCTGAACTTTGAGTCGGTGGGGTCTAATGCGTTAGGATCAAATGCCATCCAGACGCCAAGGGACGTCTGTGTTGCGGTCAAATACTTTCTTAAGTGCTTCATTGAGGTCCTCTCTCAAGGCTGTGGACTAAACCGCGACGCAGTCCCTGAGCGCGGATATTTAGTAGCTGATCCGCCAGTGCACTGACAACAGCACGACTCGCATAAAACTTGTTCTGTAACTTGGCCGCCTTCTCGCTTGCGTTACTTTTAAGAATGTCTTTGACTTTTTTGGCAATCATCTGCTCGCTCTCGGTACTCACTTGTCTAGTGCTGGAGTTGGCTTGATAAATATTCACACTCACAACAAGCGCAACAACTACAAACAGACAAAATCCTGTCATAGAAACTACTTTGAGTCGAAAAGATACGTTGTTAAACATGTTAGTCGCCCATGACAAATTATAGTTGTCCGCACTGGGAATTAATAAAACCCAATAACTATCCGAAAGCACATCTGGGTATGCCAAAAAGCGTCAAAAAGGATGTTCGATGTCGTTTATTTTATTCAGAGCCTTTAATTACTTGACTACAGAAAGTGCTGGCATACCTCGACACAGATCCGCCTCTTGTCTCAACCAATCGATAAATACCGCGAGACTTTGCTTGCGACCAGGAGAGGAAACCTCAACCAATCGGTATGCAAAGCCAGGCATGCGCGGACCTTCAATCTGACGCATACGCCCGGATCGGATCTCGTCCTCAATGAGCACGTCACTGCATAACAATGGGCCTAGGCCACGCTCAGCGGCGTGGAGCGCGAGAGTCTCCTCGCTGTACCAGGAAATGCGGAAATCCGTACCCTGACGATAATTAACTCGCGCCAGCCATGCAGACCAGGCAGGCGCTTCCAAATCCTGGTTCTTCCACTTATAGGCAAGCAGTGGGCGGTTTCTAAAATCATCAATGGTTGGACATCTGTCCGCAGGACAAAGACTTTGATCCGCGACTGCAATGTAAAAGTCCTCCAATATTACCGAACCCCGATCACAGTCTTCGACTGGGCCGTATCGAATAGCAAGGTCGATACTTTCACAGCGCAAGTCGACTGCTTTTTCTGAGCCATGGATGTGCACGACGATGTTTGGATAGAGCTGATTGAATCGAGCCAAACGAGGCATCAGCCAGCGCTCGGCAAATGCGCGGGTGGTGGAGAGCTGAATAGCATCGCCGTCTTTCGGAGCGCTGATTATCGAGAAGGCATGCGCGATCTGATCAAAGCCATCACGCAGGAACGGGTAAATCGTCCTCCCTACCGGAGTAAGCTCCACGTTCCGCCCCGTCCTTTCAAACAGCTTGTGCCCGATGCACGATTCGAGCTGACGAACCTGATGGCTCACAGCGGTAACGGTTACACAAAGCTCAGCTGCCGCAGCAGTGAAGCTTTGGTGCCGGGCCGCGGATTCAAATGCTCGTACCGAATTGAGGGGGGTAATTTACGCATGGCTAGACTCCCGACGATCGAACGTCAATCAAACTGTCAATAGCCTAAACCTCTGGCGCTTGCCTGGCCTGTATTTCTATTGCTCATGTGAACGACAGACGACCGCGTAATGCACGTCAGCGGGCATCATCCCGTTGACTGCGGTGATGTCCTGAGGGCACGCAGATAACACAATGATCAAATCCATTTCAGCTCGCAGTGCCACGTATTGCCCCGGTTTACTCACAGGCTCAGCAAACTTAATTTGGCCATTGGCAGATAAGGGAACGTTCATGAAAAGGTTCAGTGGGCTAGGGGGGCCTCTGCGACCAGACCCAGAGCATCCAGTGCGAGGAACAGATTCTCGTTGCAACTATCGTGATGGCCAACAACTCCGAGCTGCTGGTAGCGAGTGTGATCGCAGGCTGCAATCAAGGTGTCATGCACTCCAGGAGTGGTGTCTTCAACGATGGTGAGAATGGGACGACGATTGTTGGTGATCAGGGTGTCGCCAACTTGAGGGTTGACCTTCAGCCACGAAGCGCGGCAATGCTCCATCGACATCGCCTCGTGAAGGTCATTAGGGTTGAAAGCCCAAGTGTCGACGACCTGCTTACCGTGTGTATTGATCACCTTAATTATTTGCCCCTTTTCGAGCTTGATCGCTGTACCACGACGAGCAGGAAGGCACACGAGTTCATCGTGCTGGACTGCCGAGATTGCGTTCATTCTGATTCTCCTAATTCGTCAATGTGCCAACGATCCTGCACTGAGAAGCCTAGGAAATCACAGCGCAACACCTAAATACAATAATAAAACTTAGCCTCTGTATAAGAGGATTTTATAGGTGTAAGTAGGCGAGCTAGATAGCTTGCCTGTCCGCGTAAGTTCACTGATAACCATAAAACATCAGAGAAGTAGGAGGGTGTGAAGTTAAAGGAGGGGCGCATGGCCTCACTCTATAAATTAAATTTATAACTAACCTAAATTATATTATTGGATTTTAGTGGTGCCCCATGATCACCTGTACGTAAGCAATTCCAACTCGAGTGCGCGACGAAACGCTCGCGCTACATGCTGCAGTGCGCGGATTGGGATTGCTGTTGTGTAGGGAATTTTTGTTTGCTGAGGAATAGCGCATCGACCGCATGTGCAGAATCGAGGGACCGTACTTGCGAGGTTTACTCGTGAAAATCGAGCGCCTCGCTCCCACCCAAAAGCGTGGTGTCTAGCGCTTCATCGACTGGCTCAAACATGAGGTACTTGAGCAAAATCGTCACGCCCTTTGACGCCTGATTCAAAAATAACAATCACCGAGCCTGACTCGACGATTTGATTTCTTCTACGGAGCTGTTCTCGGCATTCGTACCGTACTGCTGAGCTGGACCATAAAAAACTGTGCGTCGACGGCTTTGTCGTAGGCGTAACACTCCCTCTTTGCACAGAATCAGAGTCTCGAAAAATGAATCTTTCACAATTGATTGGTTACGACCGTAATGGCACGGTCCGCGAACTGGACACCAACCTCGACAAGGGTACCCTGACGACTCGTGATGTAACATTCTCGGCGCTGGGCTTCAACGCTCCGGGGCTGGATCGCGGCGTCCTCCATGTCGATTCTGTACTCGATCTCCGGTCACCACGCACCGCTGGCGATCCTTATTGCGTATTTCTTCCCAATGTTGGTCATGGCACTGTGCATGGTTGCGCTCACTCGGCAGGCGCCGTCGGCGGGCGGAATTTTCACGTTCGCCAGCCGATTTTTGCACCCCCACATAGGCAGTGTATTGGGCTGGGCGTACGCCGTGGCCTGCATGGCAGTGACACCGATGTGCGCGATCATCGGCACTGAATATATCCAGGCGCTATTCCCTTCGCTCACAGGCGCGCTGGCGGCTAAATGCATCGGCACAGCACTGGTGGTGGTGTTCTTGGGAATCTCCTGCAAAGGCGTCGGCCTGACTGCCAAAGTGGCGAGTGTGCTTTTGGTATTCGAGATTGCTGTCGTCGCCGGGCTGGGCGTGCTCGGGCTGGTGAATCCACAAGTGCCAGACCTTTCAGTGTTGTCGATGTATTCGCTGGAAGACGCGGGTGGTTGGTCGGTGATCGGTCCCGGCGTGTTGTTCGGGGTGTGGATGCTGGCCAACTTCGACTCGGCTATTAACTACATCGAAGAAGCGCGGATTCCTGTGCGCACGGTTCAGCGTTCACTGTTGCTGGTGCTGACAGCGGCTTTCGTGATCTACAGCCTAGCCGCGATTGGCTGGCAGTTCGCGGTGCCGGTAGAGAAGTTGGCAGCTATCGTCGAGGACGGCAATGGCGGCCCTATCGCTGCCGTAGCAAATGTTTATCTTCCGCCGTCTATGGCCTGGATTGCATTGTTCGTGGTTATTACGTCGGCGTGTGCCGGACTGCAGATATCCTCCAGTGCTGCCGCGCGGACGTTGTACCGCATGAGCGAGGAGGGTCGTTTACCTACCGCGTTGAGCTCGGTGAATGTGGCGAAGTCTCCATGGCTGGCCAACGTGATCGTCTCGCTGGTTGCCATCGGTTTATTGTGGTGGAAGCCACTGGACAAAATCGTCTGGTATTACGACGTGGTCACAATCACTTTGGTGATGTCTTACATGGCCGCGATTGCGGCGTTCATTGCGATGACCTGGAAACGGCAAGGCGGCTGGGTGTCGTTCTTTCTTAGTGTGCCGGCGGTGCTGGCGATGCTGATGCTCGGTTACATCGGCTATACCGCTGGCGCCAACCCGGTTTCACCCGAGGATCAATACACCGCTTGGTATCTTGGAGCGCTGACGTTGGCCTCTGGGGTGTTTTTGATCCTGATTCAGGCGCGTCCTTTTCCAGCGGCGATTCCCGGTCAAATCCTGAGTGCTGGAACCGGCTCGGCATCGTGGTCGTGATGCCGAGCCGGGGTGATCAGAGCGCGCGTTCGATGGCGCAGCAGATGTCTAGCAAGCGATCGTCTTTCCCGGTAATGCTGGAGAACAGGATGGAGGTCGGCAGGTCTGATTCATTGACGCCCGAAGGCATCGCGACGCCAGGCATGTCCAGCAGACTGCCGACCATGGTGATTGCCAGCGTGTCCAGATTGAGTTGAGCGAACAACGCGTCGTCAGCTTCCAGCGGTGCCAAGGCAGGCGCCACATGGAATACCGTAGGCAGTACCAGAATGGAATCACCCAGTTCCTCGGCCATGTCTGCGATCAACTGCTGACGAACAACGCGTAGCTGAACTTCTTTTTCGACGGTTAGGTCCCGTGCCTTCAACAGGCGGGTTCTGATCTGGCGATCCATGCGCTCTGCATCAGGCCCTTCAACCACGGCAATTAATAGCTTCCAGGCCTCGATCGCCCCGAGCCAGCCCACCGACGAAATCAGCTCCCGAGCACGCTCGACGGCGCGCACCGGGCGCCTTTCTATTTGAGCTCCGCATTGGTGCAGGATGTCCATGACGCGCTCGAGATTGCGTGCTACTGCAGGTTGGAGTCGAGGGTCCTGCAAGACTTTGGTGTCGACGATGAAGCGAACTTCGCTCAGGTCGACAGCGCTGGCGGGAGAGTCTGAGAGGCCACGCATTGCATTGTCCAGCAACCTGCAATCTTCCACTGTTTGGGCGATGGGGCCGAGGCTGTCGAGAGTCACGGCCAGCGGATGGACACCGCTCATGTCATGGCGACTGGTGGATGTCTTAAAACCGACTAGCCCATTGAACGCGGCCGGCACACGAATTGACCCGGCTGTGTCCGTGGCCAGGGCCGCAGTCACAATCCCTCGCTGGACCGCGATGGCCGATCCCGATGATGAACCACCTGGCGCTCGAGGATCACAGTTCGCGAACAGTGCTGTGGGCGTACCATAGTACGGATTTAGCCCGAGTCCAGAGTAGGCAAATTCGCTGAGGTTAGTCTTGCCAATGAACACCACGCCAAGGGCTCGAAGTTTTTCTATTACAGCAGCGTCCCGTGTGGCTGGCGCGATTGCGCTTCGGGTGGTGGAACCTGCGGTGGTCACGGTGCCTTCGATGTCGAACAGATCCTTGATTGCCAGCGGCAACCCGTCGAGCGGACTCAAGGGTTGCCCATGCTGGCGTCGAACATCGGAGTCATGGGCCATTGCCAATGCCGATTCTTCGAGCAGCGAGATGAATACTGAGTCGGCCTCCCGCGCTTGGATAAAGGCGGCTTGCACCAACTGAGTCGCGCTGATGCTTCCGTCGTGCAGTTTTTTCAGGGTCTCTACGACCGTATCCATCCTGTTCTCAGAATTATTCATGGCAATGCACCAACTCACCCACCAGTTGTTGAATTGCCTCGAACGCTTCGGCAATCGAGACTTCGTGACGCGCGTCGTTAAACTCCTGAAAGTCGATGGTGATGACGTGGGTCTGTTCGACGCCAAGATAATGAGCGCATGTTTGAATATGCGTTTCCAGATGATTCATTTTTTCGCGGATGCCGCCCGCGCCGAAGCCGAATTCACCCCGTGAACTCAAAATTACCAAGGTTTTGCCGCTCATGATCGGCTCCAGCGGGAAGTCGCCGCGCGCCAGGTCGAATGTGAACGTCTTGCCGATTCGGATCACTTGATCGAACCAGGCTTTCAATGCGGCAGGCATTCCATAGTTGTACATGGGGCTACCAATGACAATCACATCGGCACGATCAATCTCATCGATCAACTCGTCGGACAGATGGATCCGTTCACGTTGCACGACGGTGAGATCTTCTTCTGGAGTGAAAACAGCGCCGATCCAGTCTTCGGTCATGAAGGGCGGAGGGTTGGCTCCGATATCGCGCACAATCACTTGGGCGTTCGGATCGGCCTCAATCCACGCATGGATAAATGCTCTGGATAGCTTTCGGCTTAGGGATCGTTCGCCCCGGGCGCTGGCATCGATGTGTAGAAGATGGGTCATGGCACATTCCTCAATGGACGGCAGGTACTTTCCCTACCGTAGAAGCGAAGTGGGCCATGACCCCGGGAGGTATCACATTCGATTTTTTTTTTGCATGAGTGCAATTTATCTCAAGTCACGGATCTGCTTATTAGGTCGCCCTGAAGAAAAAGATTTTCTCAACCCTGCTTGAGAATTACTCGATTTCGCTTAGTTTGCCCAGCCGCTTAAATACCTCTGTTCCCATCCGACATTGAGGTAACCCATGTCCACCCTACTACAGAACAACGTGCTCAACGCACTGACCGACGGCGCTGAGGTCGACCCGTTTCTGGGCAACGTCGTGGAGATAGCAATCGTCACGGCTGACCATAAACGTACCATGGACGGACTCCTTAAACTCGGTATCGGGCCTTGGCGCGTTTATACCTTCAGCCCTAAAAACACCGAGAATCAGACCTATCACGGACAGCCTGCGGAGTTTGTTCTCACGGTCTGTTTTGCCCAGAGCGGCAACATGGTGTGGGAATTGATGGAGCCGGTCTCGGGCCCAACCATCTTCGCCGACTTCCTGGAAAAGCATGGAGAGGGCATTCAGCACGTTGCCTATGACTGCAACAACATCCCGTTCGAGGATCGAATCGCTGAACTGGAGCGTCGTGGCTTCAAATGCGTGCAGTCTGGTTCCTGGTTGGGTCGTAACCACTTTGCTTTCTTTGGCACTGAAGCGGACACAACCACCGTTTTCGAAACCTATGCCTTCCCCGATGACTGGGTATACCCAGAGCCGGACGAGTGGTACCCCGCGCGCGGCTGATATCCATTTCCGGTGTGCCTGGCAGGCGCACCGGAATTGCCTCTGATGCTTCTGGAGATTTCACCATGAACAACGTGCGCATGGACAACATGAGCTGGATTGAATACGAAAGTCGGGTCAAGGCTGGTGCGGTTGTCTTTCTGCCCTGCGGCGCTACCGAGCAACATGGTCCGCATCTGCCACTTGGCACGGATGCTTTGCTGGCCAGCGCGATCAGTGAGGACGTTGCCCTTGCTATAAATGGCATCGTCGCTCCCGCGCTGTCCTACGGTTATAAATCGCAGCCCAAGTGTGGCGGCGGGCAGCATTTCTGCGGTACCACTAGTGTCGACGGGGCGACGCTGACGGCTATAGTTCGCGATGCCGTCAAAGAGTTTCATCGCCATGGCGTCAAACGATTGGTCTTGGTGATCGGCCATTACGAGAACCAGTGGTTCGTCACCGAAGGCATTGAGCTGGCGCTGCGCGACATTGGGTCCGACACCGGATTGGAAGTCATGCGCCTGGAGCACTGGGAGTTCGTCAACGCATCGACTCTGGCAACGATATTCCCCAATGGCTTCCCAGGTATTGCCCTTGAACATGCCGCCGTCATCGAAACCTCGATGATGCTGCACTATCACCCGGATATGGTGGCGCTGCATAAAATCCCGGAACACGGACCTGCAGAATTCCCCGTCTACGATATTTACCCGACGCGGATTGAGTGGGTTCCAGAAAGTGGTGTTCTGTCATCGGCTAAGGGCTCGACGGCTCAGAAGGGGAAGCTACTTGTAGATGATGTGGTGGAAGGGATTTCGAGAGCGGTTCGGTATGAGTTCTTACTGCCGGAGGCATCTTGAGAAATCGTTGTCCTCCGCGGCCAATGCGCGAGACATTAGCAAGAGGTTGAGATGCGTATACGTCAGCTTGAGTGCTTCAGAACTCTGATGATTCACGGCACAATGACCCGAGCGGCAGAGCTGCTCAGAGTATCTCAGCCGGCTATAAGCACCACTATCGCGACCCTGGAACACGAAACGGGTTTGTCATTATTTGTCCGAAAAGGGGGGCGACTGCACCCGACACCGGAAGCTCGCCTGTTTTTTGTCGAAACTGAGAGAGCATTGGAGGCGGTAGAAAGAACAACGCGCATCGCAAAGGAAATTCGGACGGGTAAACGAGGACATTTGGCTATCGCCGCTTATGCCAGTGTCTCCATTAACGTACTGCCGCGCTTGATCGCCAACTTCGCAAAAGAGCGTCCTGGCCTTCAGATAAAAATCATCACGCGCAATTCCCAGACGATACGCGAACTTATGTCCACGCAGCAATTTGATCTCGCCATTGCCGAACTGCCACTCGACTATCCGTCATCAAACATGGAGGTGATTTCATACGAATGCCAATGCATGATGCCGATGGATCATCCACTGTCC
Source organism: Pseudomonas sp. S2_F03 (assembly GCF_054668335.1). Classification (NCBI taxonomy): domain Bacteria; kingdom Pseudomonadati; phylum Pseudomonadota; class Gammaproteobacteria; order Pseudomonadales; family Pseudomonadaceae; genus Pseudomonas; species Pseudomonas sp. S2_F03. The sequence continues at coordinate 5,164,615 of NZ_CP162759.1, forward strand.
AAACTGGACGTCATTACACCCACCGACCTTGACGGTGTACCCTTTATATCGCTTTTTAAAGGTGACCCGATTTATCAGCAAATGGCTACTGCCTTTTCCGACTATGAGGCAGCTTGGAATGTAGTAGCTGAAACCGAGTTTTTCTCAACGGCCTGTGAGCTGGTGTGCTGCGGGATGGGGGTGGGCATCATCGACCCTGTCGTGAGCCTCCCATTCACTAAGAATTTGGTGACGAAACCTTTCTTTCCGGCCATCAAGTACCAAATTGCGTTATTACTTCCAATCCAGGAAGAACCATCCCAGGTCGCTCTGGAGTTCATTACGGTGCTCAAGGAGATGCTCCGCGCGCCGTAACTTCCTTACCTTGAATGCTTACGAGTTTTCCATCGGATAGTGCTTGTAGGAATGCGTGCCTACAGCATTCACAAGTGCAGGATGACAGTTGCGTATGGACAATACCTTGGGGCAGATTGGAGCGATTAGTAACAGTGACCTAACGGCAGCTTTTGGCCAAAAGTGTGTAAAAAGCTTCACCAAATTGAAGTGTGCGAGTCTATGTTAAATCTGAAATTTATCGGCACGTCAGCACATGTGGGTTTCGAGTAGATGCGCGATTTCCAGTCCGTTTTTGAGTACCTGTCGCGCTCAAAAACGTTTTTACACAACCTCGGCCGGTTGTTGACCTTCGCCTGACGGTTGAACTGCCAGGCCTTTCCTAGACGATGAGCAAGTAAGTGCACGGTCAGCAGATAGTAGTAGCGCGTCGATTCAGCGTGCTGGTACACATGGTGATTTAGGAACCATGTGAGATGCTTTTTCTGCCAAGTCCATGGATTGTCGCGTTGCCAGCGTTCAGCGATTGCTGTTTGGATAGCCTTCGCCTGACGAAGATGGCGTTGGCGTGTGGCATGCGCTCCGGTCAGGAAGCCCGCTAGGAAAAGCTCCATATCGAATGCCCTGCTCATGCTCGACCACCAATGTAAGCCGACACTACGTCGATACGGCCGTGTCCGAGTTCATAGCTGATTTGCACTCGGGCCTCTTGATCGAGGCGTCGGTCGAGTTGCTGGCAATGGCCGCCATTGATAGGCGCGGGATGCTGGGTGATTTGCTCATAGCGTTCGCATGCAAAGGCCGCCCGTAATTCATGAAAGCCTTTGAGGTTGTGCATATGGAGGAGGTCTCGAATGGGACGGACGCTGCCCTGTATGAAATCCAGGTAGCTTTCGTGCGGGGCTAACAGGTTGTGGCTACCGTCAGGCGAGACCTTTTCGGCAAACCTCAGTGCGTCACGAATATGATCATTTACCGTAATCCAACGAGGTGCTGACGCGCCTGAACGGCCACCTTTGGTGCCATCCTGGATGTTGATCTTCCCGTATTGTTCGGACTCACGCTTCAGGCGCGGAAGGTCGGCCAAAATCGCCTCGCGTAAGCTCATACCGGTGGCTCGCGCTAACTGAGCGATGGCCGCGGCGCGTGCCTGCTGGTTTTCGCAAAGCACCTCTACGACCCGCTTCACCTGTTCGCGGTCTTGGCCTTGCGGCACAGAACGACGAACACTGGTGCGCCGCACTCCCAGCGCCTTGCTCGGACTCACGACTTTTACATACTGATCACCGCGAAGCGCGGCCAGGGTCCGGTTCACGCTGGACAATCGGTTTTGTGCAGTGGAGATGGCGAGTTCACCTTGTTCAACTTGCTGACGCAGATGTCCGGCGTAGTCCAGCAAGGTCTGCCAACTAATCTGCCGCGCATCGTTAAACCCCGGCCCTTCCTCCGACCGGCACCAGCGTACAAACGCCTGCCAGCGATCACTGTGCGCCTTGACCGTGCCGAAATGCCCGCTGCCAAATAGATCTTTCAGCGCTTGCGGCCCGGCATAACTCAATTGCCGACCATAGCCAAAATTGCGCCCGTCACGTTTACCTACCAGTGCCATGATCGAACTCCTCTCGAAGCCAAAACTATTGAAACCGTCCCCACGTCATCCCGCCAAGAATGTTGAGTGTTATCAGGGATCAAGGCCCCTGCGACCTGTGAGGGTTGTCCTCTAACGCAGGACTGGCGGCTCCTTACGACCGGGAGCTTGGGCATCTCATGATCTGGCCTCCTGAACACTTCCGAGGAAGTGGGCGGGTGGAGGCTGCACTGGCTGACGAGACCTGCGCCGCGAGATCCTGAGTCGGGTGAAGGCAGTGAAGCGATGACCGGGGCATACCTGACTGTCAGTCAGGTGCAGTCCATTCCGTGGGCTGCGGCACCATCATCTGCATCGCTGTTGCGGGTAACTTCGGTGTTTGTCACGCCAATTGTCACGAGGGGAAATGCCGCAAAGCCTTGTACGAGTTGGGCTGCAGCAGTGGTAGGAGCGCCCGTCTCTTTCCGGAAGAAAGAGACGGGCGCAGGTTGGCGCAAGGAAATGGCCAAGCGGATAGGTTGCTGCAGAGCAGCTATGAAAGGGAATGAGTTGCCGCAGTGGGTACGCTGGTAAAAGTAGGCATCCATCACATCGCTGTGACTGTGCGAGCCGCCGGACGCTAATCGCACTTTGGGAGAACCACCACGGTGTGGCGTAGCCTTAAAGGTTCTGGCTACCTGGGTTGCTGTCAACGACAGCGCTTTGCCCGAACTTTTCTACGCCTGTGAAGAGTTCGGGTCAATGCTCGAATTTTTGGGAGTTCTGCGGCTGTGGATGAAATTATCCACTAATGGAAAACCGTGGTTTTCCACAGATAGTTGCGTTGGCTTTAGATTTTTAAGTGAGGTCCATGCAAGCAGGGCGGCTTTGCAGCCCTGCTTGCGTGGACCCGCGTGGACAAGCGGATCACTGAGATATGAGGACCGAGCGCTTACTCAGTGCGCCACGTTTTGCTTTTAGGCGAGTGACATTCGCACCCGTCTGATTGGCGAATTCGCGTGGGCTGACATGCTTCTGCTGATTAGCCTCAAGGTAGCGACTCCACCAGTTCATGATCAGCCTGCGCTCCTCGATGAACTCGGCCTTGTGGATGTAAGCGGCGCGGACGCTGTTGCGTTCCTTGTGGCTCATCTGCCGCTCGATGGCTGTATCCATCCACAAGCCTGACTCGATTAGTGCGCTGCAGGCCATGGAACGAAACCCATGCCCACAGATCTCGGATTTGGTGTCGTACCCCATCTTCCGAAGCGCGCTGTTCACCGTGTTTTCGGACATTGGTTTCCAAGATTTGGTATCGCCTGCGAACACCAAATCAAATTTGCCTGTGATTGCGTGGATCTGCTCGAGTAGGGCGATCGCTTGCGGCGATAAGGGTACAAGATGGATATCGCCTGCGATCTTCGTACCCCTTGTGGAAAAGGGTACGCCTTCCAACGCTGGTCGCGTGTCGGGTATTTCCCAGACGCAACGTTTGAGGTCGAACTCGCTCCAGCGCGCGAAGCGCAGCTCGCTGGAGCGTACAAACACGTGCAGCGACAGCAAGACCGTCAGCCGGGTAAGTGCGCGGCCTTTATAGGTGTCGATCCGTTCCTGCAATTCAGGCAAGCGCGATAAGGATAAGGCGGGGCGGTGGACGACCCGCGAGGCTTTGATCGAGCCTACGAGGTCGTAAGCAGGGTTTACGGTGATAAGCCGGAGGCGCTTTGCCTCGCGCATGATGCTCTGCAGGTAGTTTTGTACCCTTAAAGCAACGTCTATCGTTCCGCGCTTCTTGATCACGTCCAAGGGCCGCATAAGGTCGTGGGTGTCGAGGTCGACAATGGCGCGAGCGCCGATCAGCGGGAAGAGGTGAGTTTTGAGGCGACTCATCACTGTCTTGGAATAGTCCGGTGCCCACTTGGCTGACATTTCCGTGTGCCAGCCGAGGGCAACGCTTTCAAAGGTGCGGCCTTTGATCAGAGCGTCCGTCTTGGCTTGGTTCTTGGCTCCTATAGGGTCAATGCCATCCGCCAGCATTCGCTTGACCTCCAAGCGCTTGCGGCGCGCATCCGCGAGGCCAACGATGGGATAGTTGCCGAATGAGGTCAGTCCTTCCCGGCCATCAGGTTTGACGTATCTGAGACGCCAGCCTTTTCGGCCATTGAGTTGGACTAGAAGGTAAAGGCCGTCGCCGTCGAAAAGCTTGTAGGCGCGGTCTGTGGGCTTGGCCGAACGGCAAGCGGCGTCGGAGAGTGGAGCAGTAGTACGCGACATAAGGGTACTCCCTTTTATCGAACTGACCTTTATCCCAAACTCTACCCTTAAAATGGCTGGTATCCACCGGAATCCGACAGAACGCCAAAACGAAAAAACCCGCCAGAAGGCGGGTTTTTCGGGGGTTTCAGAGATTTTAAAAGCCTTCTCTGGAACCTTGTATGGCTCCACGACCTGGACTCGAACCAGGGACCCAGTGATTAACAGTCACTTGCTCTACCAACTGAGCTATCGCGGAATGGCGCCTATGTTACTGATTCAAAAAGAGAAGTCAAGCGTCTGATAGCAACTTGACCGATTCGTCGGGACAGACGGCGGTTAATCGGTCGTGGGCGGTTACCAGAATCGTTTCAGGGGTCTACCATGGCCGCCCGGAAGTGGTCACACGCGCTGCCGGCCATTCGCCGAAAAGGTACGCGCCATGAACCATTCAATCCTTACACCTCTCAACAACGGGGTGTTCGCATGAGCATCGCTCAGATCAGCTTGCCCAAAGGGGTTGGCCCGCACGCCGAAAAACTGTTCGACGCAATCACTCAGGCCAGCAACGCCGAGGAGTTGAACCGTGCTGGCGGCAAGGCCGAAGGGTTTGTTCTGGGGCTTGAAAGCACCAAGGCCATCAAGAGTCAGGTGGCGGAATCGCTCTACGTCGCCTATGACGACGCCGCCAGTCAGCGTGCCACCGAACTGGCTTAACCGCCGAAGGTAAGGGTGCCGAGCATCAGTTTGGCATAGAGCATCGTGGCGCCCAGTTGCACCAGCCACAAGGCCAGGCCGCCAAGAAATACGCCCGCTGCGACTTGCAGCACCAGGTTGTTGCCGCGTTTGGCTGGGGTGCGAGGCACGAAGTGGTCCAGCTCATCGCGGTCAGCGCGTAGGTCATCGTTTTTCATGGGGTTCTCGCAAGAATTCTCGTGTTTACTCATAACTTGTGGGAGCCGGGCTTGCCCGCGATAGCGGTCGATCAGCCAACATCAATGTTGAATATGATGGCCTCATCGCGGGTAAGCCCGGCTCCCACAATGGGATGGTGTGCAGTCTAGAGGGCTTGGCCGTCGGGTCGAGAGATATCTGCAACCCATAAAAAAACGGGAAGCCATAAGGCTTCCCGTTTTCAATCACGCGACGACTCAGATCACCTGAACGATGGCCTTGGTCACCACGTCGATATTGCTCTGGTTCAACGCAGCCACACAGATGCGGCCGGTGTCCAGGGCGTAGATGCCGAACTCGGTGCGCAGGCGGGTGACTTGCTCAACCGTCAGGCCGGAGTAAGAGAACATGCCACGCTGGCGGCCCACAAAGCTGAAATCGCGCTGAGGCGCGTTTTTTGCCAGGGTGTCGACCATCTGGATGCGCATGCCGCGAATCCGCAGGCGCATTTCAGCCAGTTCTTCTTCCCACTGGGCGCGCAATACCGGGCTGTTCAGCACAGCGGCGACGATGCTTGCACCGTGGGTTGGCGGGTTGGAGTAGTTGGTACGGATGACGCGTTTGACTTGCGACAGTACGCGCGCGCTTTCTTCTTTGGACTCGCTGACGATCGACAGCGCACCAACGCGCTCGCCGTACAGCGAGAACGATTTGGAGAACGAGCTGGATACGAAGAACGTCAGACCCGATTCGGCGAACAGGCGCACAGCGGCGGCGTCTTCGTCGATGCCATCGCCGAAACCTTGATAGGCCATGTCGAGGAACGGTACGTGACCCTTGGCTTTGACGACTTGCAGCACGTTGTTCCAGTCGGCAGGGCTCAGGTCCACGCCGGTCGGGTTGTGGCAGCAGGCGTGCAGCACAACGATCGAGCCGTTTGGCAGGGCGTTCAGGTCTTCCAGCAGGCCGGCACGATTAACGTCGTGGGTCGCGGCATCGTAGTAGCGGTAGTTCTGTACCGGGAAGCCGGCGGTCTCGAACAGTGCGCGGTGGTTTTCCCAGCTTGGGTCGCTGATTGCCACAACGGCGTTCGGCAGCAGTTTCTTGAGGAAGTCGGCACCGATTTTCAGTGCGCCAGTGCCGCCCACCGCTTGGGTGGTGATGACGCGGCCAGCGGCGATCAGTGGCGAGTCGTTGCCGAACAGCAGTTTCTGCACTGCCTGGTCGTAGGCAGCGATACCGTCGATTGGCAGGTAGCCGCGGGAAGCGTGTTGAGCGGCGCGAATCGTCTCGGCTTCGACAACGGCGCGCAGGGTGGAATTCGCCCTCCTCGTTGCAGTAAACACCGACCCCCAGGTTGACCTTGTTGGTACGGGTATCGGCGTTGAATGCTTCGTTGAGGCCCAGGATTGGATCGCGTGGTGCCATTTCGACAGCGGAGAACAGGCTCATTTTTGCGGCGGCTCTGAATGGAGAATGGAGGGACGTGTCGCGCTCCAGCCGAATGCACTAGAGCGGTGCACAAACGGGGAGCTAGTATAGAGGCCATCTGCGATCGATGGCGACAGACGATTGGGCTTTTCCGTTAAGTTTTTCCGATTATTTTCCGACCGTTAGTCGAATGCTGACGTCAAACGATTCGCCGGATGTAGGACGTTTGCCTTGAAAGAGCAGGCAATCGACTCCACATTGAGCACAATCCAGTTTTTCCTCGGGCGGTTTTAGCCGTTTGCGGTCTTTTTCGTTGCTGTCCCATTTGACCGGGCAGGCGCGAATCCAGGGGTATTGAATGTCTGAATTCCAGCTAGTCACCCGCTTCGAGCCCGCCGGCGATCAGCCAGAAGCCATCCGCCTGATGGTCGAGGGCATCGAAGCCGGGCTGGCGCACCAGACGTTGCTCGGTGTGACCGGCTCCGGCAAGACCTTCAGTATCGCCAACGTGATTGCACAAGTGCAGCGTCCGACCCTGGTGCTGGCGCCGAACAAGACCCTGGCCGCGCAGTTGTACGGCGAGTTCAAGGCGTTCTTCCCGAACAACGCGGTGGAGTACTTCGTTTCCTACTACGACTACTACCAGCCCGAAGCCTACGTGCCGTCGTCCGATACCTTCATTGAGAAAGACGCCTCGATCAACGACCACATCGAGCAGATGCGCCTGTCCGCAACCAAGGCGTTGCTGGAGCGCAAAGACGCGATCATCGTCACCACCGTGTCGTGCATCTACGGCCTGGGTAGCCCGGAGACCTATCTGAAGATGGTGTTGCACGTGGATCGCGGCGACAAACTCGATCAGCGTGCGTTGCTGCGTCGCCTGGCGGACCTGCAATACACCCGCAACGACATGGACTTCGCTCGTGCGACTTTTCGGGTGCGTGGCGATGTGATTGATATCCACCCGGCGGAATCCGATTTCGAAGCGATCCGCATCGAACTGTTCGATGACGAGGTCGAGAGCCTGTCGGCGTTCGATCCGCTGACCGGCGAAGTGATCCGCAAGCTGCCGCGATTTACCTTCTATCCGAAAAGCCACTACGTGACGCCGCGTGAAACCCTGCTGGGCGCCGTCGAAGGGATCAAGGTCGAGTTGCAGGAACGCCTCGATTATCTGCGCACCAACAACAAACTGGTTGAGGCCCAGCGTCTGGAGCAGCGCACCCGCTTCGACTTGGAGATGATCCTCGAACTGGGCTACTGCAACGGGATCGAAAACTACTCGCGCTACCTGTCCGGCCGTGAGTCCGGCCAGGCGCCGCCGACGTTGTTCGACTACCTGCCGGCTGACGCCTTGCTGGTGATCGACGAATCCCACGTCAGCGTGCCGCAGGTTGGCGCCATGTATAAGGGCGACCGCTCGCGTAAAGAGACGTTGGTGGAATACGGTTTCCGCCTGCCGTCGGCGCTGGATAACCGGCCGATGCGTTTCGACGAGTTCGAAAGCATCAGCCCGCAGACGATTTTCGTCTCGGCGACGCCGGGCAATTACGAAGCGGAGCATGCCGGCCGCGTCGTCGAGCAGTTGGTGCGTCCGACGGGGCTGGTTGATCCGCAAATCGAAATCCGCCCGGCGCTGACCCAGGTCGACGACCTGCTTTCGGAAATCACCAAGCGCGTTGCGCTCGAAGAGCGGGTTCTGGTCACGACCCTGACCAAACGCATGTCCGAAGACTTGACCGATTACCTGGCCGACCACGGCGTTCGCGTGCGTTATCTGCACTCTGACATCGACACGGTAGAGCGGGTCGAAATTATTCGTGATCTGCGCTTGGGCACCTTTGATGTGCTGGTGGGGATCAACCTGCTGCGTGAAGGCCTGGACATGCCGGAAGTGTCGCTGGTAGCGATTCTCGATGCGGACAAGGAGGGCTTCCTGCGCTCCGAGCGCTCGCTGATCCAGACCATCGGCCGGGCGGCACGTAACCTCAACGGCCGGGCGATTTTGTACGCCGACCGCATCACTGGCTCTATGGAGCGGGCGATTGGCGAAACCGAGCGGCGGCGCGACAAGCAGATCGCCTTCAACCTGGCCAACGGCATCACGCCCAAGGGCGTGTTCAAGGACGTCGCCGATATCATGGAAGGCGCCACCGTGCCGGGTTCGCGCAGCAAGAAGCGCAAGGGCATGGCCAAGGCTGCCGAGGAAAGCGCCAAGTACGAAGCGGAATTGCGCTCGCCGGGCGAGGTTGCCAAGCGTATCAAAGCCCTGGAAGAGAAGATGTATCAGCTCGCGCGTGACCTGGAGTTTGAAGCGGCGGCGCAGATGCGTGATGAGATTGGCAAGTTGCGGGAGCGGTTGATTACTGTCTGAGATTTGCGGTGCCTGTCAGGCCTCCATCGCGAGCAAGCTCGGCTCCTACATGTAGGAGCCGAGCTTGCTCGCGATAGGGGCGTACTCGGTCTTAGTGTGCTTCCCCAGCCTTAATCCCCTCTGGCAATTTCTTGGTCAACAAGATCGCCAGCATGCTCACCCCCAGCGCAATCCCGACAAAGTGAAACGCATCGTTGTAGGCCATGATCGACGCCTGTTGGTGCGCAATCTCGCTGATTTTCGCCAGTGCCGCCGTCTCATTGCCTAGCCTGTCCGCCATCGACGACAGCCGCTCGGCCACCTGCGCATTGCTCGGCACAATGGCTTCGCGCAAATAATCAAAATACGTCTTGGTTCGCGCATCCAGCAGGGTGGCGAGGAGGGCGATGCCAATCGCGCCGCCGAGATTGCGCAGGATGTTGAACAGGCTCGACGCCGACCCCGCGTCCTGCGGCAAGATATACGCGGTGGCGATCAGCGAGATGGTGACCATGATCAGCGGCTGGCCCAGCGCGCGGATGATCTGGATCTGATTGAACTGTGGCCCGGCAAAGTCCGGGTTCAGCACTCCCGATGAAAAACTCGCCAGCCCGAACAACCCGAATCCCAGGGTGCACAGCCACTTTGGCGAAATGTACTTCATCAACTTGGGCACTAGCGGAATCAAAAACAGCTGCGGCACGCCCATCCACATGATCACTTCGCCGATCTGCAGGGCGTTGTAGTTCTGGATCTGCGCCAGATACAACGGCAACAGATAAATCGAGCCGTACAACCCGACCCCCATCCCCAGGCTGGAAATACTCGACAGGCCAAAGTTGCGATTGCGCAGGATGCCGAGGTTGATCAGCGGGTTGGGTTTGGAAAACTGCACGATCACAAAGGTGATCAGGCTGATCAGTGCGATGCTGCCCAGGGTTACGATCAGGTTCGATTCCAGCCAGTCCTTGCGATGGCCTTCCTCCAGAAACACCTGCAAACAACCGAGTCCGACGCCAAGGGTGAGAATGCCCATGTAATCGGTGCTTTTGAGCAGCTCCCAGTGCGCTTCCTTCTTTTCGAGGCCATACATCAGGCCGGCGATCATGATCAGGCCCGGCGGCACGTTGATGTAGAAGATGTATTCCCAGCCCCAATTCTCGGTCAGCCAGCCGCCCAGCGTCGGGCCGATGGAGGGCGCGAAGGTGGCGGTCATGGCGAACATGGCCATGCCCTTGGCGCGGTGATGTTCCGGAAGTTTGATCAGCGTCAGGGTGAACGCCAGCGGGATCAGCGCGCCGCCGGTAAAGCCTTGCATGGCGCGGAAGACGATCATGCTTTCCAGGCTCCACGCCATGGAACACAGCAGCGAGGAGGCGAGGAATCCCAGTGAAACCCACACCGCCAGTCGCCGCGCCGAGAGCAATTGCACCAGCCAGGCGGTCAGCGGAATCATGATGATTTCCGCCACCAGGTACGAGGTGGAAATCCACGAACCTTCCTCAAGGGTGGCCGACAGGGCGCCCTGAATGTCTTTGAGCGAGGAGTTGGTGATCTGGATGTCAAGTACGGCCATGAAGGCGCCGAGCATCACGCTCATGACTGCGATCCAGTCCCGCCGGGTCGGTTCGCCGACCGGGCGGATCAGTTGATCACCGGCCATCGCCAGGGGCGTCTTTGATGTTCACTTTGGCGGTGACAGACATGCCCGGGCGGATCTTCCCTTGCAGCGGATTGTCCGCGGCGAAGGTCAGTTTGACCGGAATCCGTTGGACGACTTTGGTGAAGTTGCCCGTGGCATTGTCCGGTGGCAACAGGCTGAACTGCGCGCCCGAAGCGGCGAACAGGCTGTCGACTCGCGCCTTGATCGGTGTGTCGCTGTAGGCGTCGAAAATCAGTTCGGCGCTCTGGCCAGGCACCATGTGGCCGATCTGGGTTTCCTTGAAGTTGGCTTGAATCCAGATGTCCTGGTCCGGGACGATCGACAGCAAATACGCGCCGGCCTGCACCACCTGGCCTTCGCGGGCAGCGCGCTGGCCGATCAGGCCGCTGATGGGTGCGTGGATTTCGCTGCGGGTCAGGTTCAGTTCGGCTTGCGCCAGGTCGGCCTTGGCGTTGGCGATCTGCGCGTCAAGACGTTTGATCTCAGCGGTCAGGGCGTTGACCTGCTGGCGTTGGCTCTGGGCGTCCGCCTGAGCCTTGACGACCTGCGAGCGCGCGATGTGGTTATCGGCGGACAGGGTGGTCACCCGTTCTTCGGAAATAAAACCGGGTTTGCGCAGGGTTTGGGCGCGAGTCAAATCGATGAGCGACCGGCCGAGGCTCGCCTGGCTGGACGCGACTTGCGCTTCACTGGCCGCGATCAGGCTCGATTGTTGGGTCAGCTTGCTTTGGGCTTGCAGGCGTTCGGCCTCGCGAGTGGCGAGGGCAGCGCTGGCACGGTCAACGGCGAGGTGGAAGTCGGCGCCTTCAAGCTTGACCAGCAACTGGCCTTTTTCGACATGCTGGTTGTCGTGTACCAAGACTTGGTCGATGCGCGCGCTCAACTGGCTTGAGACGCGGGTAATCTCGCCCTGGACATAGGCGTTATCGGTGCTTTCATAAAATCGCCCCTTGAAGAACCACTGGGCAAAGAAGGCCCCGGCAATCAGCAGGACGAGCAACAAGAAAATAAACAGGCGACGCTTGAGTTGGGCAGGCATGGGGCAGACTGTAGTCGAGAAATTGTAAGGAAAGTTATCAGCAGGTGAATCTGTCATACAGCCGACAAGCGGTAAATGCCATCGGTTGATATTCGGCCATTCACCACGCCATACGCGCTCTGTAGACGCAAACTTGGCTTAAATGCCCTGTTCACTGGAGCGGGGCGGGTATCGCCTGTTACCATTCGCCCTTTGTTTTATCTTCATTTCGAGACTTGCCATGACCACCGTCCGCACGCGCATCGCGCCATCGCCTACCGGGGACCCCCACGTAGGTACCGCTTACATCGCTTTGTTCAACTACTGCTTTGCCAAGCAGCATGGCGGTGAGTTCATCCTGCGGATTGAAGACACCGACCAGTTGCGTTCGACCCGCGAGTCCGAACAGCAGATTTTCGACGCCCTGCGCTGGTTGGGCATCGACTGGAGCGAAGGCCCGGACGTCGGTGGCCCGCACGGTCCCTACCGTCAGAGCGAGCGCGGCGATATCTACCAGAAGTATTGCCAGCAACTGGTTGAAATGGGTCATGCCTTCCCGTGCTTCTGCACCGCCGAAGAGCTGGACCAGATGCGCGCCGAGCAAATGGCACGCGGCGAAACCCCGCGTTACGACGGCCGTGCGCTGTTGCTGTCCAAGGAAGAAGTCGCCCGTCGCCTGGCGGCAGGCGAGCCGCACGTCATCCGCATGAAAGTGCCGAGCGAAGGCGTGTGCGTGGTGCCGGACATGCTGCGTGGCGATGTCGAGATCCCGTGGGATCGCATGGACATGCAAGTGCTGATGAAGACCGACGGCCTGCCGACGTACTTCCTGGCCAACGTGGTCGACGACCACCTGATGGGTATCACCCACGTGCTGCGCGGCGAAGAATGGCTCCCGTCGGCGCCGAAACTGATCCTGCTTTACGAGTACTTCGGCTGGGAACAACCGGAGTTGTGCTACATGCCGCTGTTGCGTAACCCGGACAAGAGCAAGCTGTCCAAGCGCAAGAACCCGACCTCGGTGACGTTCTACGAGCGCATGGGCTTCATGCCGGAAGCGATGCTCAACTATCTGGGCCGCATGGGTTGGTCGATGCCGGACGAGCGCGAGAAGTTCTCGCTGCAGGAAATGGTCGACAACTTCGACTTGAGCCGAGTCTCGCTGGGCGGGCCGATTTTCGACATCGAGAAGCTGTCCTGGCTCAACGGCCAATGGCTGCGTGATCTGCCGGTGGAAGAGTTCGCCTCGCGCCTGCAGACCTGGGCGCTGAACCCGGAATACATGATGAAGATCGCGCCGCACGTTCAGGGCCGCGTTGAAACCTTCAGCCAGGTGGCTCCGCTCGCCGGTTTCTTCTTTGCCGGCGGCGTGAATCCGGATGCCAAATTGTTCGAATCCAAGAAGCTTTCGGGCGATCAGGTGCGTCAGTTGATGCAGTTGATCCTGTGGAAGCTGGAAAGCCTGCGTCAGTGGGAAAAGGACAGCATCACCGCGACGATTCAGGCAGTGGTCGAATCGCTGGAATTGAAGCTGCGTGACGCCATGCCGCTGATGTTTGCCGCGATCACTGGCCAGGCCAGCTCGGTGTCGGTGCTGGATGCGATGGAAATCCTCGGTCCGGACCTGACCCGTTTCCGTCTGCGCCAGGCAATTGACTTGTTGGGCGGCGTGTCGAAGAAAGAAAACAAGGAATGGGAAAAACTCTTGGGCAACATCGCCTGATCCACTCCGTTCCCGTGTAGCAGCTGCCGAAGGCTGCGTTGGGCTGCGCAGCGGCCCTTTGTGGCCGCTACACATTCTGTCTGAAAGGGCAGGGTGGCCGAATCGCGAGTGCTGCGCACTCGAACGCAGCCTGCGGCAGCTGCTACAGGGACGGATCTGGCCTCGGATTTACGGGGTTCGGCGGTAAGTGATTGTTATGTCGGCAAAAAACTTTGAAATATTTTAAAAATAAGTTTGACAGCTTTTCGATCCGCCATTAAGATTCGCCCCGTCCTCAGCGATGAGGGGCTATAGCTCAGCTGGGAGAGCGCTTGCATGGCATGCAAGAGGTCGACGGTTCGATCCCGTCTAGCTCCACCAATTTACACTTCAAGGTCTGGCCACACCGGCCTTGAAGCGATCAACACTCAGCGTTGATCTGTTGTATAGAAGGGTTTGCGTCCCCTTCGTCTAGTGGCCTAGGACACCGCCCTTTCACGGCGGTAACAGGGGTTCGAGTCCCCTAGGGGACGCCAGTTTTACAGAAGCAGTGTCGCAAGATGCTGCTCCGCCGCCAGGCGATAAATCGGGGCTATAGCTCAGCTGGGAGAGCGCTTGCATGGCATGCAAGAGGTCAACGGTTCGATCCCGTTTAGCTCCACCAATTTTACAGTTCAAGGTCTGGCCACGCAGACTTTGAATCGATCAGCTCTCAGCACTGATCAGTTGTATAGAAGGTTTTGCGTCCCCTTCGTCTAGTGGCCTAGGACACCGCCCTTTCACGGCGGTAACAGGGGTTCGAGTCCCCTAGGGGACGCCACGATTACCCGCTCTGCGGGATTTTTATAAGGGTCATTCAATTATTGAATGGCCCTTTTGTTTGTCTGGCGTTTGGCCAAATCCCCCTAATTCTTTCAAACTGTTCTTCAGACCAGCGGTCACATCCACGACTTGCGTAAAATTATTATGAGAATAATATTCTAGTCGTAATATTCGGAGGCAACGATGAACGATAAAAAAGCACAAACCCGCGAACGCATCCTCAAGGCTGCCAGTGCAGCGCTGATCCAGCGCGGCCCGGCAGAGCCGAGCGTGGGCGAAGTCATGGGCGCAGCCGGCCTGACCGTCGGCGGCTTCTACGCCCACTTCGAAAGCAAGGACGCCATGATGCTGGAGGCCTTCAAGCAATTGCTGGGTCACCGTCGTGACCTGATTGCTGACATGGACGCCCAGTTGACTGGCGAAGAGCGTCGCGCGTTGGTGGCGGCTTTTTACCTGTCACGCAAACACCGTGATTCCTCCGAGTCGGCGTGCCCGATTCCGGCTTCTGTTGGTGAACTGGGGCGGCTGCCGGACGCGTTTCGTGTCGCACTCAATGAGCATGTGGAAATGATGGTCGCGCAGTTGGCGGCCAGCCCGGAAGACACCGACAAGGCCCTGGCTGACATGGCGTTGATGGTGGGTGGTCTGGCTCTGGCGCGGGCGCTGGGGCCGGGAGAGTTGTCCGATCGATTACTGCGCGCCGCCAAATCTGCGGTGCAGTGACCTGAAGGCTGCGGCCTGGGGAGAATGCGATGAGCACGTTGAAGTGGGTTCGTGGCGTTAATGGCACCTTGGGCTGGTTCGCCCCGAAACTGGTCGCGAGTAAAATGCGACTGGCATTCATGACGCCGCGAGAACTGCCGCCGCGTGATTGGGAGCTGCCGTTGCTGGCGAAGTCCGAACGCATCACGCTGCGTTTCGGCCTTTCGGCGCTGCGCTGGGGGCAAGGCCCTGCGGTGTTGTTGATGCACGGTTGGGAAGGTCGGCCGACGCAGTTCGCCAGCCTCATCACCGCGCTGGTGGAGGCCGGTTACACCGTGGTCGCCCTCGACGGCCCGGCGCATGGTCGCTCACCCGGTGAAGAAGCCAACGTCGTTCTGTTCGCCCGGGCCATGCTGGAAGCCGCTGCCGAACTGCCCCCGCTGCAAGCGGTCATTGGTCATTCGATGGGGGGCGCCAGTGCCATGCTCGCCGTGCAGTTGGGCCTGCGTACCGAAACCCTGGTGACTATCGCTGCTCCGGCGCGAATTCTCGGGGTGCTGCGCGGTTTCGCCAAGTACGTACGACTGCCCCCCAAAGCCCGCTCGGCATTTATTCGTCAGGTTGAGAAAGATGTGGGCATGCGCGCTGCGGCACTGGATGTGGCGCACTATCAACTCGACATGCCCGGTCTGATCGTCCATGCCGAGGATGACTGCTACGTTTCGGTCAAGGAATCCCAGCTGATCCACGAAGCCTGGTTCGACAGCCGCTTGTTGCGTCTGCAAGAGGGTGGCCATCAGCGGGTGCTGGCCGATCCTCGGGTCATTGATGGCGTGCTATCACTGTTGGCCGGTCGCAGTCTGCAATCGCGCCAATCGGCGTAGGCATCCGTTACACTGCCCCGGTGGACATTATCTGACCGGGAGTGGGGCATGAGTTGGGATCGGGCAACGCCATTTATCATTGATCTGCAAGTAGGCGCCGAGGACATCGACGGGCTGGGTCACGCCAATAATGCGGTGTACGTGACGTGGCTCGAGCGCTGTGCCTGGCGCCACTCGCAGCGTCTGGGCCTTGATCTGGTCGAGTACCGGCGGCTGGACAGGGCAATGGCGGTCGTGAGGCACGAGATCGATTACCTGGCCGCGGCCTATGAGGATGACGAATTGCAGTTGGCGACCTGGATCGTCGATTGGGATCAGCGCCTTAAAATGACCCGACACTTCCAGTTGAAGCGCCCGAGCGACAACACCACCTTGCTGCGGGCTCAAACCACCTTCGTCTGCATCGAGCTGTCGACCGGCAAGCCCAAGCGCATGCCGGCCGAGTTCATCGAGGGCTACGGCCCGGCGCTGGCAGTCGCGATCTAACCTGTCTTCGCTGGCCTCATCGCGGGCAAGCCCGGCTCCCACAGGGTTCGGTGCTGGGCACAGATTTGTGTACGACGCTAACCCTGTGGGAGCCGGGCTTGCCCGCGATGGCGTCTGCACAATCGTCACCGTCCGGTCTGACGAAATACCTTCTGCGCGCCGAAACCAGTAAACTGCCGCACGTTTTTCGTCGAGTGTGTTTTTCATGCAAATTGCTTTGGCGCCCATGGAGGGGTTGGTCGACAACATCCTGCGGGACGTGCTGACCCGTGTGGGCGGTATTGATTGGTGCGTGACCGAGTTCATCCGGATCAACGATCAACTGCTCACGCCTGCCTACTACCACAAGTTCGGCCCTGAACTGCTGACCGGTGCCCGCACCGCCTCCGGCGTGCCGCTGCGCGTGCAACTGCTGGGTTCCGATCCGGTGTGCCTGGCCGAAAACGCCGCGCTGGCGTGTGAACTGGGTTCTGAAGTCATCGACCTGAACTTCGGTTGCCCGGCGAAGACAGTCAACAAGTCTCGCGGCGGCGCGGTGCTGCTCAAAGAGCCTGAACTGCTCAACGAAATCGTCGAACACGTGCGTCGTGCGGTGCCTGCGCACATCCCGGTGACCGCCAAGATGCGCCTTGGTTTCGATAGCCCGGACGGCTCGCTGGTGTGTGCCACAGCCCTGGCCGAAGGCGGCGCGGCGCATATCGTGGTGCATGCCAGGACCAAAACCGATGGCTACAAACCACCGGCGCACTGGGAGTGGATCCCGCGAGTGCAAGAGGTGGTCAAGGTGCCGGTGTTTGCCAATGGCGACATCTGGAGTGTCGAAGACTGGCGTCGTTGCCGCGAAATCAGCGGCGTGGAAGACATCATGCTCGGTCGCGGCCTGGTCTCGCGTCCGGACCTGGCCCGGCAAATCGCGGCGGCACGCGCCGGTGAAGCCGTCGTCGAGATGACCTGGGCCGAGCTGTTACCACTGATCCAAGACTTCTGGCTGCAAGCTAAGGCGCAGATGACTCCCCGCCAATCCCCCGGTCGCTTGAAGCAGTGGCTGGCCATGTTGACGCGCAATTATCCGGAAGCCGTCGAGCTGTTTACTGTCCTGCGTCGCGAGACCGAACTGGATCAGGTCAGCCGTTTGTTGGGCCTGAGACTCCCGGAAGCGGCCTGAAAAAATCTCGAAATAATCTCTTGAAATGCAATCAGCGGTCCCTATCTAAGGGTTACGCGATGCCGAATTCGGGTCGCGGAGACAAAAACCTTGCTGATGTTTTCAGGAGATTTGAACCATGACTACTGCATTTTCCCTGGCCCCACTGTTCCGTTCCTCGGTGGGTTTCGACCGTTTCAACGACCTGTTTGAAACCGCCCTGCGTAATGAGCCAGGCAGCACCTACCCACCTTACAACGTGGAAAAACACGGTGATGACCAATACCGCATCGTCGTCGCCGCCGCCGGTTTCCAGGAAGAAGACCTGGACCTGCAAGTCGAGAAAGGTGTGCTGACCATCAGTGGTGGCAAACGTGACGCGAGCGAAGGCGTGACCTTCCTGCACCAAGGCATCGCCCAGCGTGCGTTCAAGCTGTCGTTCCGCCTGGCGGATCACATCGAGATCAAAGCCGCTGACCTGCGTAACGGTCTGTTGAGCATTGATCTGTTGCGCATCGTTCCAGAAGAGGCGAAAGCCAAGCGCATCCCGATCAACGGGACGCAAAAACCGGCTCTGCAGCACTAAGGCAGAGTAATGAAAAGGGCGCCATCGGCGCCCTTTTTTGTGTTTGTGTCCCGTCATTTCAGGAGCTTCTGCAACGCCTCTGCCGGCAACGGCCGACTGTGCAAATACCCTTGGTAAAAATGGCAGCCCAGTCCCTGTAAAAACTCCAATTGCTCCGCCGTCTCCACCCCTTCGGCAATCACCTTCAACTCCAGGCTACGCGCCATGGCGACGATGGCGCGGATGATTTCGGCGTCGTTGGGGTCGGTCGTGGCATCGCGGATGAACGACTGATCGATTTTCAGGGTGTCGACCGGCAAGCGCTTGAGATAGGTCAGTGAGGAGTAGCCGGTGCCGAAGTCGTCCATCGCGAAACTCACGCCGAGCTTTTTCAGGCGACGCATTTTACTGATGGTGTCTTCCAGGTTCTGGATGACGATGCCTTCAGTGATTTCCAGTTTCAGCAGCGAGCAGGGCAGGCCGTGGCTGGTAAGGCTGTGTTCGATGCGTTCGACGAAGTCGTTTTGGCGGAATTGTCTTGGGCTGATGTTCACGCACAGGCTGAAGCGGAGCGGGTTGACCAGGCCTTTGTCGACCAGTTTTTTAAAGTCTCTGCACACTTCGTCGACAATCCAGGTGCCGACTTCAAGAATCAGGCCGCTGTCTTCCAGCACCTTGATGAACTCGGCAGGTGCCTGTGCGCCGAGTTCCGGGTGGTCCCAGCGCACCAGTGCCTCGGCGCCGACAATGCGATTGCCCCGGGCGTCGATCTGGGGTTGGTAATGCACATGGAATTCGCCCCGGGAAAGGGCCAGACGCAGGTCGGTTTCCATGCGCAGGCGTTCGCTGGCGGCCTTCTGCATGGTGTTGTGATACATCTGCGTGGTGTTGCGACCCGAATCCTTGGCGCGGTACAGCGCAATGTCGGCGCGTTTAAGCAAATCGGTCGGGGTCGAGCCGTGGTCGGGGATCAGTGCGATGCCGATGCTCGGCGTCACCTGCAGGCGCTGGCCATCAAGGAACATCGGTTCCGACAACAATTCTCGCAAGGTGTCGGCCAATTCCCGTACCTGGGTGCTGACTTCGTTGCGCGAACCTTCCAGGCCGCTGAGCAACACCACGAATTCATCACCGCCGAGCCGCGCCACGGTGTCTTCCATGCGCACGCTGGCTTCGAGTCGCGCGGTGATGATTTTCAGCACCGTATCGCCGACCGGGTGACCGAGAGAGTCGTTGATGTGCTTGAAGTGATCGAGGTCGAGAAACAGCAGCGCACCGCGCAGGTTGTGGCGCTTGAGCAGGGCGATCTGCTGGCTCAGGCGGTCCATCAGCAGGGCGCGGTTGGGCAGGTTGGTCAAGGGGTCGTGGTAGGCCAGGTGACGGATCTGCGCTTCGGCGTTTTTCAGCAGGCTGACGTCGCGGGCGGTCAGCAGCAGGCAGGCGGTTTCGTTGAGGGTGATGGGTTCGACCGAAACTCTCGACGGTGAGCAACTCTCCGCGCTTGTTGCGTCCGAGCATTTCCTGGTGATGCACGCGGCCCTTGATCTGTAGCTCGGCGAGCAGCGCCGCACGTTGTTCTCTTCGGCCCAGATGCCCACCTCATACACCGTACGGCCGATGACCTCTTGCGCGCGATAGCCGGTCAGGCGGCAGAAACCGTCGTTGACCTCCAGGTAGCGCCCGGTGTCGCGTTCGGTAATGGTGATGGCGTCGGGGCTTGAATGAAACGCCTTGGCAAACTTCTCTTCACTGGCCTTCAGCGCCGCTTCAGAGCGTTGTTGCTGGGTGATATCACGCAAGGTGGTGACGATGCAGGGTTCTTCGCCAACGTTGATCTGGCGGCTGGAAATCACGCAGGTCAGGGATTGCCCGTCCTTGTGCTGGGCGACGATGGCGACATTGTTCAGTCCTTGTTCGCGGATGACCTGTTCGATCCGCTGCAGGCTTTTCGCCGAGGCGTCCCACAGGTCAATTTCGTCGGCGCTGCGGCCAATCACTTCGTCGGCACTCCAGCCAAAGGTCTGGGTGAAGCTGGAGTTGATCTCGATGAACTGGCCGGTGTCCTGGCGGGTCACGCAAATCGGATCCGGGCTGACCTGAAACAGCGTGGCGAATTTTTCTTCCGAGGCCACCAACCGCTGTTCGCGCTCCACCTGATCGGTGATGTCCAGCAGGGTGCCGGCCATGCGCAGCGGGACGCCGTTTTCATCGCGGTAGAGGCGGGCGCGGCTTTCCAGGTAGCGCGAACTGCCGTCCGGCAGTTGAACGCGGTAAGTCAGTTGATAATTGCCGGCCGGGCCTTCGCGCAGGCTGCGGTAGGCGTCGCGCATGGTGTCGCGCTCTTCGCCGGGCACACCTTCGAAAAACTCCTCGAACGACTCGTGGAAAGGTTTGGCTTCCAGGCCGTGCAATTGAGCGGCCCGCGCCGAACCGTAGAGCATGCCGCTGGGAATGTGCCAGTCCCAGGTGCCGAGTTGCGCCGAGTCCAGGGCGAGGTCGAGACGCTCCTGGCTGTCCTTGAGGGCTTGTTCGGCCACTTTGCGTTCGGTGGTGTCGAGGAAGGTGCTCAGCAGATAGGGCTGGCCTTCGAGTTCGACATTTTGCGCACTGAGGATGCCGTCGTGGATTTGCCCGTTGCTGGCGCGAAATTGCACCTCCATTCTGACCAGGTCGCCCTTGGCCTTGGTGGCTGCGACCAATTTGGCGCGTTGCTCCGGGTGCACCCAGAGGCCCAGATCCAGCGTGGTACGGCCTATCGCGTTTTGCACCGGCCAGCCGAACAGGCTTTCGAAATGCTGATTGGCTTCGGTGATCAAGCCGTCTTCCTGGCGGGTCAGCAACACCATGTTCGGACACAGGTGAAACAGCGTTGCGAAGCGTTTTTCCGAGCTGCTCAGGGCTTGTTCGCGCTGGCGCTGGTGGGTGATTTCGCGGATGACACCAATCATGCGCGGCCGGCCGTTTTTATCCGGCAGCAGGCTGCCGTTGATCTCCAGCCAGTGCAGGCTGCCGTCGGGCCAGCGGATGCGGTGATGCATCGCCTGCTCCAGCGGGGCTCCGGCAATCACCGCGTGGAAGGCGCGCACGGTTTTCGCCCGGTCTTCCGGCGGCAGCAAGTCGAGGTATTCCAGATCCTCTGGCAACGGCATGTGCGGGTCGAAGCCAAACAGCGCCTGAGTCCCGCGCGACCAACTGATCTGCCCACGTTCGATGTCCCAATACCAGGCCCCCAGACGCGCACCGTTGAGGGCGGCGAGCAATTGTGGCGCGCTTTCCCAGCTCAACTCGGACCGTTTGGGGTCTAGCGCCTGGATGCGGGGCATCGGCGGAATACGGTCAACAGACTTCGGCATTGGCAGCTGGCCTTGGGCGGAAATGGGCGTTAAGCGCAGGTATTCGTGACTCTACAGGAGTAGCACAGGTTAGCCTTGAGTCCCTGGCAAATCGATTTGTGCGTCCAGCAAAGCCATAAAAGCCCTTGCAGCATTCGATAGAGTCCGTTCAGTGTGCAAGATATAGCCTAGCTGGCGAGTCAGTTGTATGCCCGGTAAAGGTATTCGCGCAACCTGATCGTCCAGCATTGTGCGCGGTAATACGCTCCAGGCCAGGCCGATCGAGACCATCATCTTGATCGTTTCCAGGTAATTGGTACTCATGGCGATATTCGGTGTCAGGCCTTGCGCCTCGAACAGCCGCTGAACGATGTGATGAGTAAAGGTGTTACCACCGGGGAAGACTGCCGGGTGCAGGGCAATGTCGGCCAGGTTGACGGCGCCGTTGCTGATCAGCGAATGCTCCGGGGCGACCACGAAATCCAGCGGGTCGTCCCACACCGGCGTCGCCTTGACCAGTGTGCGGTTCCGGCGCCAGGGTAATGACCGCCAGTTCCGCACGGCCATGGAGAATTTCTTCGTAGGCCACTTCCGAATCGAGGAACTGAATATCCAGCGCGACTTGGGGGTAGCGCCGGGTGAACTCCCTTAATAAGGGCGGCAACCGGTGCAAGCCGATGTGGTGACTGGTGGCCAGGGTCAGGCGGCCGGACACCTCGCCCGTCAGGTTGGTCAGGGCGCGGCGGGTGTCGTCCAGCACATTGAGAATCTGGTAGGCCCGTGGCAGCAGGGCACGGCCGGCCTCGGTCAGGCCGACTTCGCGGCCCAGACGGTCAAACAGGCGCACCTTCAATTGCTGTTCCAGCCCGGCGATGCGTTTGCTGATGGCGGGTTGGGTCAGGTGCAGTCGTTCGCCGGCGCCGGAGAAGCTCCCGGTCTCGGCAATTGCGATAAAAGCATTGAGGTTGGCCAGATCCATCGTCGTATTCCAGTTGGTTATCCAAAGCATAAAAAATATGAATTTGAGTTATTTAATGTAACCCCCTAGGATCGACCTCACAAGCCAAGGGGTTATTGAACCGTGCAAAACCCAAGGCATAGAAAATAGTAAAAAGCTGATGAGGAACCGTCTGATGGCCGGCAAAACGCTTTACGACAAGCTCTGGGATTCCCATGAAGTGAAACGGCGCGACGATGGGTCGTCGCTGATCTACATCGACCGCCACATCATCCATGAAGTGACTTCGCCCCAAGCTTTCGAAGGCCTGCGCCTGGCCGGGCGCAAGCCTTGGCGAGTCGACTCGATCATCGCCACCCCGGACCACAACGTGCCGACCACCCCGGATCGCAAGGGCGGCATCGAAGCGATTACCGATCAGGTCTCGCGTTTGCAGGTTCAGACCCTCGATGACTACTGCGACGAATACGGCATCACCGAATTCAAGATGAATGACGTGCGTCAGGGCATCGTTCATGTGATCGGTCCGGAGCAGGGCGCAACCTTGCCGGGCATGACCGTAGTCTGCGGCGACTCGCACACCTCGACTCACGGTGCGTTTGGCGCTTTGGCGCACGGTATCGGTACTTCCGAGGTTGAACACGTGTTTGCGACGCAGTGCCTGGTCGCCAAGAAAATGAAGAACATGCTGGTCTCGGTCGAGGGCACATTGCCGTTCGGCGTGACCGCCAAGGACATCGTTCTCGCCGTGATCGGCCAGATCGGCACCGCCGGCGGCAACGGCCACGCTATCGAGTTCGCTGGCAGCGCGATTCGCGACCTGTCCGTCGAAGGCCGCATGACCATCTGCAACATGTCCATCGAGGCCGGCGCTCGTGTGGGGCTGGTGGCTGCGGACGAAAAAACCGTGGAATACGTCAAGGGCCGTCCATTCGCCCCGAAAGGCGCGGAATGGGATATGGCCGTCGAAGCCTGGAAAGATTTGGTCTCCGACGCTGACGCCGTATTCGACACCGTGGTCAAGCTCGACGCGACCCAGATCAAGCCACAAGTCAGCTGGGGCACCTCGCCCGAGATGGTCCTGGCGGTTGATCAGAACGTGCCGGACCCGGCGAAGGAAATGGACCTGGTCAAACGCGGTTCCATCGAGCGCGCGTTGAAGTACATGGGGTTGAGCGCCAATCAGGCGATCACCGACATTCAGTTGGATCGCGTATTTATCGGCTCTTGCACCAACTCGCGGATCGAAGACTTGCGTGCTGCTGCGGTGATCGCGAAGGGCCGCAAAGTCGCTTCGACGATCAAGCAGGCCATCGTTGTGCCGGGCTCGGGCCTGGTGAAGGCACAAGCAGAGGCGGAAGGCCTGGACAAGATTTTCCTCGAGGCCGGTTTCGAATGGCGCGAGCCGGGTTGCTCGATGTGCCTGGCGATGAACCCGGACCGTTTGGAGTCCGGCGAGCATTGCGCATCGACTTCCAACCGCAACTTCGAAGGGCGTCAGGGCGCCGGTGGCCGTACGCACCTGGTCAGCCCGGCCATGGCCGCGGCGGCTGCCGTCAACGGTCGTTTCATCGACGTTCGCGAACTGATCTGAGGAACCGCACATGAGAGCTTTTACCCAACACACCGGTTTGGTCGCGCCATTGGATCGAGCGAACGTCGATACCGACCAGATCATTCCGAAGCAGTTTCTGAAGTCGATCAAGCGCACCGGTTTTGGCCCGAACCTTTTTGATGAGTGGCGCTACCTGGACGTGGGGTATGCCTACCAGGACAACTCCAAGCGCCCGTTGAACAAGGATTTCGTGCTCAACGCCGAGCGTTATCAAGGCGCCAGCGTGTTGCTGGCCCGTGAGAACTTCGGTTGCGGCTCCAGCCGTGAACACGCGCCGTGGGCACTGGAAGAGTACGGTTTCCGCAGCATCATCGCGCCGAGCTACGCCGACATTTTCTACAACAACAGCTTCAAGAACGGCTTGCTGCCGATCATCCTGAGCGACGCTGAAGTGGATGAGCTGTTCCAGCAGGTCGAAGCCAATCCTGGCTATCAGTTGACGGTCGATCTGCAAGCCCAGACGGTGACCCGGCCGGACGGCAAGGTCTACAGCTTCGAACTGGACGAGTTTCGCAAGCATTGCCTGGTCAATGGCCTGGATGACATCGGCCTGACCTTGCAAGACCACGAAGCAATTGCGACGTTTGAGGCCAAGCATCGTGCGAGCCAGCCTTGGTTGTTTCGCGACGCGTAAGCAAGATTGGAATTGATGTAGTCAGGGCTGGCCTCATCGCGGGCAAGCCCGGCTCCTACAGGTTATGTGAGCGCCACAATCCCTGTAGGAACCGGGCTTGCTCGCGATGAGGCCCGAATAAACACCCCAAGACTCACCCCAAAAAGGAAGTCCCCATGACCAGCACCGCCCAACACAGTCAGGTTGTACAAAAGCAATTCGGTGAACAGGCTTCGGCCTACCTGAGCAGCGCCGTACACGCTCAAGGCGCTGAGTTCGCGTTGCTACAGGCCGAACTGGCAGGGCAGGGCAATGCCCGGGTGCTGGACCTGGGTTGCGGCGCCGGTCATGTGAGTTTTCACGTGGCGTCGCTGGTCAAGGAAGTGGTCGCCTACGACCTGTCGCAGCAGATGCTCGACGTGGTCGCTGCCGCTGCTGTTGATCGCGGCATCAGCAACATTTCCACGGTCAACGGCGCCGCCGAGCGTCTGCCGTTTGCCGATGGCGAGTTCGACTTCGTGTTCAGCCGTTATTCGGCGCACCACTGGAGCGATCTCGGTGTAGCCCTGCGCGAAGTTCGTCGGGTGCTGAAACCGGGTGGCGTGGCGGCGTTCATTGACGTGTTGTCACCGGGTAGCCCGCTGTTCGACACTTACCTGCAGAGCGTCGAAGTGCTGCGTGACACCAGCCATGTGCGCGATTATTCGGCCGGTGAGTGGTTGCGACAGGTCAGCGAGGCGGGGTTACACACGCGCAGCACCACGCGTCAGCGGCTGCGCCTGGAGTACACCTCCTGGGTTGAGCGCATGCGTACACCTGAAGTGATGCGCGCGGCGATCCGCGAATTGCAGCAGTCGATGGGCAACGAAGTACGTGAATATTTTGAGATAGAAGCCGATGGCTCGTTCAGTACTGATGTGCTGGTGCTGATGGCTGAACGATAAGCGCAGAGCGATAAGCATTTTCCGGGCGCGCTGATTGATGGCGCACCGACTGAAGACATGAGGAAAGCATGAGCAAGCAGATTCTGATTCTCCCAGGTGACGGTATTGGCCCGGAAATCATGGCCGAAGCGGTCAAGGTGCTGGAATTGGCCAGTGACAAGTTCGCCCTGGGCTTTGAACTGAGCCACGACGTGATCGGCGGCGCGGCCATCGACAAGCACGGCGTGCCTCTGGCCGACGAAACCCTGGAGCGCGCCCGCGCGGCCGACGCGGTACTGCTGGGCGCCGTGGGCGGCCCGAAATGGGACTCCATCGAGCGTGACATCCGCCCTGAGCGCGGCCTGCTGAAAATCCGTGCGCAACTGGGCCTGTTCGGCAACCTGCGTCCGGCGATCCTGTACCCGCAACTGGCCGAAGCTTCGAGCCTGAAGCCGGAAATCGTGGCGGGCCTGGACATCCTGATCGTCCGTGAACTGACCGGCGGTATCTACTTTGGCGCACCACGCGGTACCCGTACCCTGGAAAACGGCGAGCGTCAGTCCTACGACACCCTGCCGTACAGCGAAAGCGAAATCCGCCGCATCGCCCGTGTCGGTTTCGACATGGCCATGGTGCGCGGCAAGAAGCTGTGCTCGGTGGACAAGGCCAACGTATTGGCATCCAGCCAGCTGTGGCGTGAAATCGTCGAGGAAGTGGCCAAGGATTACCCGCAAGTCGAGCTGAGCCACATGTACGTCGACAACGCCGCCATGCAACTGGTGCGCGCACCGAAGCAGTTCGACGTGATCGTCACCGACAACATGTTCGGCGACATCCTGTCCGACCAGGCCTCGATGCTCACCGGTTCCATTGGCATGCTGCCGTCGGCGTCCCTGGACACCAACAACAAAGGTATGTACGAGCCGTGCCACGGTTCCGCGCCGGACATTGCGGGCAAGGGCATTGCCAACCCGTTGGCGACCATTTTGTCGGTGTCGATGATGCTGCGTTACAGCTTCAACCAGCAGTCGGCGGCCGATGCCATCGAGAAAGCCGTGAGCCTGGTGCTGGATCAAGGGCTGCGCACGGGTGACATCTGGTCGGCGGGTTGCACTAAAGTCGGTACGCAGGAAATGGGTGACGCAGTAGTCGCCGCGCTGCGGAATCTGTATCTCTCGGGCCCGCTGCCAAATTCAAGACAAAGCAGCGGCCCACATTTCAAGAAGGTGTAGTTGCGATGAAACGTGTAGGTCTGATCGGTTGGCGCGGTATGGTCGGTTCCGTGCTCATGCAGCGGATGCTGGAAGAGCAGGATTTCGATCTTATCGAGCCGGTGTTTTTCACCACTTCCAATGTTGGTGGCCAAGGCCCGTCCGTGGGTAAGGATATTGCTCCGCTCAAGGACGCTTACAGCATTGAAGAGCTGAAAACCCTCGACGTGATTCTGACTTGCCAGGGTGGCGACTACACCAGCGAAGTGTTCCTCAAGCTGCGCGAAGCCGGCTGGCAGGGTTACTGGATCGATGCCGCTTCCAGCCTGCGTATGCAGGATGATGCGGTCATCGTGCTGGACCCGGTCAACCGCAAGGTCATTGACCAGCAGTTGGACGCGGGCACCAAGAATTACATCGGCGGCAACTGCACCGTCAGTCTGATGCTGATGGGCCTGGGTGGCCTTTTTGAAGCCGGTCTGGTGGAGTGGATGAGCGCCATGACCTATCAGGCAGCCTCTGGTGCCGGCGCTCAGAACATGCGTGAACTGATCAAGCAAATGGGCGCGACCCACGCCGCTGTCGCCGATCAACTGGCCGACCCTGCCAGCGCGATCCTCGACATCGATCGTCGTGTCGCCGAAGCCATGCGCAGCGACGCGTACCCGACCGAGAACTTCGGCGTACCGCTGGCCGGCAGCCTGATCCCGTGGATCGACAAGGAACTGCCGAACGGCCAGAGCCGTGAAGAGTGGAAGGCCCAGGCCGAGACCAACAAGATTCTCGGTCGCTTCAAGAGTCCGATTCCGGTCGATGGCATCTGCGTGCGCATCGGCGCCATGCGCTGCCACAGCCAGGCGCTGACCATCAAACTGAACAAAGACGTACCGATCGCCGACATCGAAGGGCTGATCAGCCAGCACAACCCTTGGGTGAAACTGGTGCCGAACAACCGCGACATCAGCATGCAGGAGCTGAGCCCTACCAAGGTCACTGGCACCCTGAACGTGCCGGTTGGCCGTCTGCGCAAGCTGAACATGGGGTCGCAATTCGTCGGTGCCTTCACCGTTGGCGACCAACTGCTGTGGGGCGCGGCCGAACCGCTGCGCCGCATGCTGCGGATTCTGCTCGAGCGTTGATCGGTTGAAGCAATGAAACAACCCGCGCCTTGAAAGAGGCGCGGGTTTTTTGGTTATTGGGTGACTGTTAAGCCGCCATCGCGAGCAAGCTCGGCTCCTACAAGTGCGATACCAAACCTGTAGGAGCCGAGCTTGCTCGCGATGAGGCCGGAACAGGCACCGCAGATCCCAGCCGAATTGCCTGTACGTCACCCACCCGGTAAAGTGCCGCTCCCCCGTTTCGCCAGAGGTAGAACCATGACCCAGTCCTTTGATATCGCCGTGATCGGCGCCACCGGTACTGTCGGCGAAACGCTGGTGCAGATTCTTGAAGAGCGCGATTTTCCGGTCGGCAACCTGCACTTGCTGGCCAGCAGCGAATCCGCCGGGCACTCGGTGCCTTTTCGCGGCAAGAACGTGCGGGTGCGGGAAGTCGACGAATTCGATTTCAGCAAAGTCCAATTGGTGTTCTTCGCGGCCGGGCCGGCGGTGACGCTCAGCTTCGCCTCTCGCGCTAGCGCTGCCGGTTGCTCGTTGATCGACCTGTCCGGTGCGTTGCCGGCCGATCAAGCGCCGCAAGTGGTGCCGGAAGCCAATGCCGAGGTATTGGCCACCCTGAAAAAGCCATTCCAGGTCAGCAGCCCAAGCCCTT
The DNA here is from genome assembly GCF_054668335.1 of Pseudomonas sp. S2_F03. Classification (NCBI taxonomy): domain Bacteria; kingdom Pseudomonadati; phylum Pseudomonadota; class Gammaproteobacteria; order Pseudomonadales; family Pseudomonadaceae; genus Pseudomonas; species Pseudomonas sp. S2_F03. The sequence goes on from NZ_CP162759.1 coordinate 5,192,854, forward strand.
CGGCCACCACACTGGCCGTGGTGCTGGCGCCATTGCTCGACGTGATCGACCTGCAGCGGGTCAATCGTGACCGCCAGCCTGGCGGTCTCCGCTCAAGGCCGCGAAGCGGTAACAGAGCTGGCCCGGCAAACCGCCGAGTTGCTCAACGTGCGTCCGCTGGAGCCGACATTCTTTGATCGGCAGATGGCCTTCAACGTGTTGGCCCAGGTCGGCAAGCCGGATGAGCAAGGCCATACGCTGCTGGAAAAACGCCTGGTGCGTGAGTTGCGTCAGGTCATGGCGCTGCCTTTATTAAAGATTTCCGCCACTTGCATTCAAGCCCCGGTGTTTTTTGGCGATAGCTTTAGCGTGACCTTGCATTCCGCGAGCGCTGTCGACCTGACGAAAGTCAACGCAGCCCTTGAAGATGCACCGGGAATCGAGTTGGTAGAGGCGGGCGATTATCCGACTGCCGTGGGCGATGCGGTGGGGCAGGACGTGGTTTATGTCGGTCGGGTTCGCAGTGGAGTCGACGACCTGTCGGAACTTAATTTGTGGCTGACGTCAGATAACGTACGCAAAGGCGCTGCGCTCAATGCTGTGCAGGTGGCTGAATTGTTGATAAAAGACCAGCTGTAAAAGATACTTGGCAACAATTCGCAGAATGATTCTAGCCGAGCGCTATGCTTGGCCGCAGTGCTGAAAGAAAGCCTCCGTGCGGGGCTTTCCGGGGCAGACAAGAAATGATCGCGCGCGGTGACACTTCAGCGCTGCGCGCAACGCCTTACGGCAGCGACTATCAAGACCTTCTCGCTGGCCGAGGAATGTTCAAACAAAGGATGAGGCTATGGTTCAAGTTCGCAAACTGGTGTTAGCAATTGCGGCCGCCTCGGCGCTGTCCTCTGGTATGGCGCATGCCCTCGGGCTCGGGGAATTGACCCTGAAGTCGACGCTGAACCAACCCTTGGTGGCGGAAATCGAGTTGCTCGACATCAAGGACCTGACGGCGGCCGAAGTGGTGCCGAGCCTGGCCTCGCCTGAAGATTTTGCCAAGGCCGGTGTCGACCGTCAGGCATTTCTCAATGACTTGACCTTCACGCCGGTGCTCAACGCCAGCGGCAAAAGCATCCTGCGTGTGACCTCCAGCAAACCACTGTCCGAACCCATGGTGAAGTTCCTGGTTCAGGTGATGTGGCCGAACGGTCGCCTGCTGCGCGATTACAGTGTGTTGCTCGATCCGTCCAAATTCTCGCCGCAGACCGCCGAAGCGGCTGCGCAGCCAGCGCCGACTCAATCAGTCACGGCGCCAGTGACCGGTGCCACCGCGCCGGCTCAGCACACCACCACTGCGCACGATACTCTGTGGGAGATCGCTGCGAAGGCGCGCAATGGCGGCTCGATTCAGCAAACCATGCTGGCCATCCAGGCGCTGAATCCGGATGCCTTTATCGATGGCAACATCAACCGATTGAAAACCGGTCAAGTGCTGCGCATGCCCGAGCAGGCCTCGGCTACCAGCCTGCCGCAGCCCAAGGCGATTGCCGAAGTGGCCGCACAGAACAAGGCGTGGCGCCAGGGGCGTCGCTATGTGGCCAAGCCCGGAGCGGGGCAACAGCAACTCGATGCCACCAAGCGTGGTAGCGCTGACACCGGCAACGCACAATCCACCAAGGACAAGTTGAGCCTGGTCTCGGCCGAATCCGGCAAGGCGGGTGCCAAAGGTGCTGCGGGCGATGCCAAGAATCTGAGCAACAAACTGGCGATTACTCAGGAAAGCCTCGACACGACCCGTCGTGACAATGCCGAACTGAAAAGCCGCATGACCGATCTGCAAAGTCAGCTGGACAAGCTGCAAAAACTGATCGAGCTGAAGAACAATCAACTGGCCAAGATGCAGGCCGATGGCGCCGCGGGTGCACCTGCAGCGACCGCTCCGGCCATGTCTGCCGAGCTGGCCGCCAACCCTGCGACGGCACCTGCTGAAGTCGCCCCGGCGCCAGAAGCCGCTGTCGCTCCTGCACCAGCATCTGCTGAAACGCCAATCGAGCCTGCACCGGCCGTCTCGGACGATCAGAAATTCAACGAACTGCTGACCAATCCGATCCTGCTGGGTCTGATCGGCGGCGGTGCGGTGGTGCTTGCGCTCTTGCTGTTGTTGCTGGCGCGTCGTCGCAAAGCTCAGCAAGAAGCCGAGAAGCATCTGCGCATGGCCCGTGCATTGTCCGAAGAACAGGACCTGTCCTATGGCAACGACCTGCCGGAAAGCAGCTTTGAAGGCCTGGAAGTTCCACCGCCCAGCGTAAAGCTCGCCACGGCGCCGACGCCGACGCCTGCTCCTGTTCCTAAAGCAGAGCCTGCTCCAGTGGTTGCGCCCGTTGTGATGACGACACCGATCGCAGCACCCCCTGGTGTCGCCTCGCCGCCGAGCGTGATGACGATGTGCTGAGCAAAGCGCAGTCGCACATCACGGCCGGTCGTCTGAACCAGGCTGCTGCGTTGCTGGAAGACGGCATCAAGCAAGAGCCGCAACGCAGTGATCTGCGTCTGAAGCTGATGGAAGTGTATGGCCAGCAAGGCGACCGCGATGCGTTCGTGGGTCAGGAGCGTCAACTGGTCGCCAACGGCGACAACTTCGCTCAGGTCGAAAAGCTCAAGGCTCGTTTCCCGGCCATGGCCCTGGTTGCCGCAGGTGGCCTGGCTGCCGCGGCTATCGCTGCGGAACTGGATGCGCAATACGTCAAGGACCTGCTGCTGGACGAGCCGCAAGCCCCGGCGGCTGCCGATGACGACTTCGACAGCGCTTTCGATTTGAGCCTGGACGATCTGGAGGCCACCTCCCCGGCGGTGGTTACGCCAGAAGAAGACACGTCGACCGAGCTGGAAGAGTTCCCGCTGGATGACGACTTGAGCTTTGAATCGGTGTTGCAGCAGCAAACCGAAATCAAGGAGAACCTCGACGACCTCGCGGACTTCGATCTGGACATGGACCTGGGGGCGGATCCGTCGCCGGCGACCCTCGCTGAAGACGACTTCCTGCTGGATCTGAGCCTGGACGAAGGCCTGAAGGATCTGCCGGTTGTACCTGAAGTGCCGCAGGATGACCTGGAATTGCCTGCCGACTTCGACCTGTCGCTGGCTGATGAAATGGACGCGGCTCCGGCACCGACTCCGACCGTGGCAGGCCTTGACGAACTTCCGGACGCCTTCGAGGCTGAGCTGGATGACGTCAACGCCGAGCTGGATCGTCTGTCCCAGAGCATTGGCGAACCGAGCTTTACCGCAGAGGACGCGATGGCCTCTGCAGGCGACGAGCCGGACTTCGACTTCCTCTCCGGTACGGATGAGGTCGCTACCAAGCTCGATCTGGCTCAGGCCTACATCGACATGGGTGACAATGACGGCGCACGGGACATCCTCAATGAGGTGGTGACCGAGGGTGATGCCGGGCAGAAGAGCGAAGCCAGGGAAATGCTTTCGCGTCTGGCTTGAGTGGTCGCTGCGCAGTAAACAAAACGGCAGCCCGGTGAGGCTGCCGTTTTTGTTCGCGTGATGAGCTGGGGACTCTATCGTTTCGCGCGTTATGTGGTTGTCTATATAGCGAGGCTCGCACGTGTAGTGCAGCGGCACAAAAGACACGCGCCTCTGGCGTCCCGGTCCAGCCGCCTTATAATGCCCGCCTTTGCGCACATCAGCAGGCTGCACCCCTTGGCAAATATAGATAATCCGGCCGCCGAAATGGCGGCCGACGGCTTTTTCCGCGTCGCACTGGGCGTTGAATACAAAGGTTCGCGTTATCGCGGCTGGCAGCGCCAGGCCAGCGGCGTGCTCACGGTTCAGGAAACCCTTGAGAACGCCTTGTCCAAAGTCGCCGACTCACCGGTATCGCTGCTCTGCGCCGGGCGTACGGACGCTGGCGTACATGCGTGTGGTCAGGTGGTGCATTTCGATACGCAGGTCGAGCGTTCGATGAAAGCCTGGGTGATGGGCGCCAATATCAATTTGCCCCACGATGTCAGCGTCAGTTGGGCCAAGGTCATGCCGGCGCATTTTCATGCGCGATTCAAGGCTATCGCCCGGCGTTATCGTTATGTGATCTACAACGATCAGATCCGTCCGGCACATTTGAACGACGAGATCACCTGGAACCACCGCCCGCTAGACGTCGAGCGCATGGCCGAGGCAGCGCAGTATCTGTTGGGTACCCACGATTTCAGTGCGTTCCGTGCAGGTCAGTGCCAAGCCAAATCGCCGATCAAGGAACTGCATCACCTGCGGGTCACGCGTCACGGCAAGATGATTGTGCTGGACATCCGCGCCAGTGCATTTCTGCATCATATGGTACGCAACATTGCTGGCGTGCTGATGACTATCGGCGCCGGCGAGCGTCCGGTGGAGTGGATGAAGGAAGTGCTGGAAAGCCGCATTCGCCGTTCCGGCGGGGTCACGGCGCATCCGTTCGGCCTGTATCTGGTGCAGGTCGAGTATCGCGATGAGTTTCAATTGCCCGAGCGTTACATCGGCCCACACTTCCTGACCGGTTTCACGGAACTTGACGGCTGACGCCCTCGAATGCATTTGTTACCATCCGGGACTTCCCCGGATTTACCCTGAGGTTTTATCGACATGTCAGCCGTTCGCAGCAAGATTTGCGGGATTACCCGCATAGAAGATGCGTTGGCGGCGGTCGAGGCGGGGGCCGATGCCATCGGGTTCGTGTTCTACGCCAAAAGCCCGAGGGCTGTGACGTTCCAACAGGCGCGCGACATCATCAAGGTGCTGCCGCCGTTCGTCACAACCGTGGGGTTGTTCGTCAACGCCAGTCGGTGCGAGCTGGGTGAGTTGCTCGACGCCGTGCCGCTGGACCTGTTGCAGTTCCATGGCGATGAAACGGCTGCCGAGTGTGAAGGGTGGAACCGGCCGTACATCAAGGCGCTACGGGTCAAGGCGGGTGACGACATCGCGGCGGCCTGCGATGCGTTTCCTACTGCCAGCGGTATCTTGCTTGACGCTTATGTCGAAGGCATTCCCGGTGGAACCGGTGAGGCGTTCGACTGGTCCCTGATACCGCAGGGCTTGAGCAAGCCGATCATTCTGGCGGGCGGTTTGACGCCTGAAAACGTCGCCGAAGCGATTGCCCGGGTCAAGCCTTACGCCGTGGACGTCAGCGGCGGGGTAGAGGCGGGCAAGGGCATCAAGGATCACGCAAAGATTCGGGCATTTATAGAAGCGGTGCGTAGGAGCTAGGTTGATGTGACGGCTGGCAGACTGCCGCCGTCCATAACTTCACTTGCACAAAGCAGGCACGGCTGAGGATGTTTCGGGTTGTACGCAGGTCGCTTTTCGCTGACCCGGCCACCCGATCAATCATCGCCACACACATGAATTTAGCTCAAGGGCATACGCGGGGCTGCGAACAAAGCGTTCGGGCCGCCGGTACTGGAGAAAGAAAGCATGAGCAACTGGTTAGTAGACAAACTGATCCCTTCGATCATGCGTTCCGAGGTCAAGAAGAGCTCGGTGCCTGAAGGTCTGTGGCACAAATGCCCGTCTTGCGAGGCTGTGCTGTATCGTCCGGAGCTGGAAAAAACCCTGGATGTTTGCCCAAAATGCAACCACCACATGCGTATCGGCGCCCGCGCCCGCATTGATATCTTCCTTGATGCCGAAGGCCGTGCCGAACTGGGTGCGGACCTGGAGCCGGTTGACCGTCTGAAGTTTCGTGACGGCAAGAAGTACAAGGATCGCCTGACCGCTGCCCAGAAGCAGACCGGCGAAAAAGACGCACTGATTTCCATGAGCGGCACATTGCTGGGCATGCCAGTCGTTGTTTCGGCCTTCGAATTCTCCTTCATGGGCGGTTCGATGGGCGCCATCGTCGGAGAGCGCTTCGTTCGCGCCGCCAACTATGCGCTGGAAAACAAGTGCCCAATGATCTGCTTCGCCGCTTCCGGTGGTGCGCGGATGCAGGAAGCCTTGATCTCCCTGATGCAAATGGCCAAGACCTCCGCGGTACTGGCGCGTCTGCGTGAAGAAGGCATTCCGTTCATCTCCGTGCTGACTGACCCTGTTTACGGGGGCGTTTCCGCCAGCCTGGCGATGCTCGGTGATGTGATCGTCGGTGAGCCCAAAGCCCTGATCGGCTTTGCCGGCCCGCGTGTAATCGAGCAAACCGTGCGTGAAAAACTGCCGGAAGGCTTCCAGCGCAGTGAGTTCCTGCTGGAGCACGGTGCCATCGACATGATCATTCACCGTCAGGAGCTGCGTCCGCGCCTGGGCAACCTGCTGGCACAAATGATGGGCCTGCCGACGCCGAAATTCGTCGCTGCGCCAATCGAGCCGATCGTGGTTCCACCGGTACCTGCCAACCTATGACCCAACGTACCCTTGGCGAGTGGCTCGCCTACCTTGAGCAGTTGCACCCTTCGGCCATCGACATGGGCCTGGAGCGCCTGCAACAGGTAGCGTCCCGCATGGGACTGGGCAAGCCGGCGCCTCGGGTAATTACGGTCACTGGCACCAACGGCAAGGGTTCTACCTGCGCATTTGTGGCCTCGTTACTACGGGCGCAGGGCCTGAACGTCGGTGTCTACAATTCTCCGCACCTGCTGCGTTACAACGAGCGGGTGCAGGTCAATGGCGTCGAAGCCACGGATGCCGCGCTGTGCGAATCCTTCGCGGCTGTCGAGGCCGGTCGTGGCGATACTTCCCTGACGTATTTCGAAATGGGCACCCTGGCAGCGTTCTGGCTGTTTCAACAGGCCGGGCTTGATGCTGTGGTGCTGGAAGTTGGTCTGGGTGGGCGTCTGGACACGGTCAACGTGGTGGATGCCGACATGGCGCTAGTCACCAGCATCGGCGTCGATCATGCGGACTATCTGGGAGATACCCGTGAGTCCGTGGCTTACGAAAAAGCCGGCATCTTCCGCCAGGGCGCGCCTGCGCTGTGTGGCGATCTGAATCCTCCACAACCACTGCTGGACAAGGCGCGCGAGCTGGCTTGCCCGTTTTACCTGCGTGGGCGTGATTTCGACCTCGGCATTACCGATCACAACTGGCAATGGCGCGGACTTGATGCGCAGGGGCGCGCCGTGGAATTGCGTGATTTGCCCTTGCTCGATCTGCCAATGGAAAACGCTGCGCTGGCGTTGCAGGCCTACTTGCTGCTGGGTTTGCCGTGGGTGGATGCACAGATTGTCGATGCCCTGAAAGCGACGCGGGTGGTCGGTCGTCTCGATCGTCGGCAGTTCGACTGGCAGGGCAAGCGCCTGAACCTGTTGCTGGACGTGGGCCATAACCCGCATGCCGCCGAGTATCTGGCTCGCCGTTTGGCCAGTCGACCACCAGCCGGCAAGCGTCTGGCGGTGTTCGGGTTGCTGGCTGACAAGGATCTGGATGGTGTTGTCGGTGAATTGAATGCTAGTGTCCAGCATTGGGCTGTGGCGCCGCTGGATTCGCCGCGCGCCCGTCCGGTCGCTGATTTGCACAAGGCGTTGAAGAACCTTGGTGCTTGCGTAGCATCTTATTCAAGTGTGGCCTCCGCGCTGGAAGGTCAGTGTGCGCTGGCGACGAGCGACGACGAGATTCTGTTGTTCGGATCATTTTATTGTGTCGCCGAAGCCCTTGAATGGTTGGCTCGGCGCTCCACGGAGGAAGCGGCAAATGGCATTGCTGGATAAGGCCTACAAACAGCGCATGGTTGGCGCTCTGGTGCTGGTGGCGTTGGCGGTGATTTTCCTGCCGATGCTGTTTTCCCGGCAGGATGAGCAGCGGCAGGTGACGGTCGATGCGCCGGCTGCGCCGCAGGCGCCGGCAATGCCGCAAGTTCAGGTCGAGCCGGTGGTGGTGCCTGAGCCGCAAGCGCTGCCTCAAGAGCCTGTGCCGAGCGATGATGAAATCGCTCAGCAAGAAGTGCCTTCGGCACCTGTTGCGCCGGTTGCCCGTGTAGCCCCTGCGCCTGTGGCCAAGCCGGCTCCGGTGCCTGCTTTGGCCGCCAAGCCTGCTGCCGCGCCGTCGCAGCCTATCTCGGCAGCGCCGGGCAAGCCTGACACCACGCAAAGCCGTATCGACGCAAACGGCCTGTCGGTCAGCTGGTCGGTTCAGGTGGCGAGTCTTGCGAGCCGAGAAAATGCCGAAAGCCTGCAGAAAGACCTGCGCAGTCAGGGCTACAACGCTTACATCCGATCCTCTGATGGCAAGAATCGAGTGTTTGTCGGTCCGCTGATCGAGCGCGCCGAAGCCGACCGTCTGCGTGACTTGTTGGACCGCCAGAAGAAGCTCAAGGGCTTCGTCGTGCGCTTCCAGCCTGAGCGCGGTTAACGAGCGACCAATCGACTCTTTGTAGCAGCTGCCGAGCCTGCGAGGCTGCGTCCGGCGGCGCAGTCGTCGTAAAACCTGCCTGTACGGTGTACCTGATACACCGAGTTGCCTGATTTTACGGCTGCTGCGCAGCCGGACGCAGGCTTCGCCAGCGGCTACATTGCTAAGCGCGGTTAAATACTATCGCCCCGATTTGAAAAGCACTGACAATCGCAGCTTACCGATAGCCCTGCGCTCTGCTAAAATGCGCCGCCTTATCCGTCTGTAGGCTGCACTGTGCCATTTACCTGGGTTGACTGGGCGATCGTTGCAATCGTCGCCATCTCCGCATTGATCAGTCTGAGCCGCGGCTTCGTCAAAGAAGCACTGTCGCTGGTGACCTGGATTATCGCAGGAGCCGTTGCCTGGATGTTCGGTGGTTCATTGTCCGAGTACCTCGCCGGATACATTCAAACACCGTCGGCTCGTGTAATCACGGGCTGTGCCATCATGTTTGTCGCCACGTTAATCGTAGGCGCAATGATCAATTATCTTATCGGCGAGTTGGTTCGCGTCACCGGGCTATCCGGGACCGATCGATTCCTCGGCATGGCCTTCGGCGCCGCGCGTGGCGTATTGCTGGTGGTCGTGGCGGTCGGGCTGTTGAGCCTGGGGCCGGTACAGCAGGACGGGTGGTGGAAAGAGTCGCAGCTCGTGCCAAAATTTCTATTGGTTGCAGATTGGTCCAAAAACCTGATTCTCGGGTGGAGCAGTCAGTGGCTTGCCAGCGGTATCAGCGTACCCGCTGAGATACCGTTCAAGGAGCAACTCTTGCCGATGGCCAAAACGCCTCAGTGAGTGTTGTTCAGTTCAGATCCATTAAGTAGGGGTTGCGTCGCATGTGTGGCATCGTCGGTATCGTCGGTAAGTCGAACGTCAATCAGGCGCTGTATGACGCGCTAACCGTGCTCCAGCACCGCGGCCAGGACGCTGCCGGTATCGTGACCAGCCATGATGGCCGGTTATTCCTGCGCAAGGACAACGGCCTGGTGCGTGACGTGTTCCATCAGCGTCACATGCAGCGTCTGGTCGGCCACATGGGCATTGGCCATGTGCGTTACCCGACCGCAGGCAGCTCGACGTCGGCCGAAGCTCAGCCGTTCTACGTCAACTCGCCTTACGGCATCACGTTGGCGCACAACGGTAACCTGACCAACGTTGAACAACTGGCCAAGGAGATTTACGAATCTGACCTGCGCCACGTCAACACCAACTCCGACTCGGAAGTACTGCTGAACGTGTTCGCGCACGAACTGGCCCAGCGCGGCAAGTTGCAGCCAACCGAAGAGGACGTGTTCGCCGCCGTCACCGACGTGCACAACCGTTGTGTGGGTGGTTACGCGGTCGTGGCGATGGTGACCGGTTACGGCATCGTCGGTTTCCGTGACCCGCACGGCATCCGCCCGATTGTCTTCGGTCAGCGTCATACCGACGAAGGCGTCGAGTACATGATTGCCTCCGAAAGCGTCTCCCTGGACGTACTCGGTTTCACCCTGATTCGCGACCTGGCGCCAGGCGAAGCGGTCTACATCACTGAAGACGGCAAGCTGCACACCCGTCAGTGCGCGACCAACCCGTCCCTGACTCCGTGCATCTTCGAACACGTCTACCTGGCGCGTCCGGATTCGATCATTGACGGCGTTTCTGTCTACAAGGCTCGTCTGCGCATGGGCGAGAAGCTCGCCGAGAAGATCCTGCGCGAGCGTCCTGAGCACGACATCGACGTGGTCATCCCGATCCCGGACACCAGCCGTACCGCGGCCCTGGAGCTGGCGAACCACTTGGGCGTCAAGTTCCGCGAAGGCTTCGTGAAGAACCGCTACATCGGCCGGACCTTCATCATGCCGGGCCAGGCCGCACGGAAAAAGTCCGTACGCCAGAAGCTCAATGCAATTGAATGGAATTCCGCGGCAAGAACGTCATGTTGGTGGACGACTCGATCGTTCGCGGCACGACCTGCAAGCAGATCATCCAGATGGCTCGCGAAGCCGGCGCCAAAAACGTCTACTTCTGCTCCGCCGCACCGGCCGTTCGCTACCCGAACGTCTACGGCATCGACATGCCGAGCGCCCACGAGTTGATCGCCCACAACCGTTCGACTCAGGACGTTGCCGACCTGATCGGCGCTGACTGGCTGATCTATCAGGATTTGCCTGACTTGATCGAAGCCGTCGGTGGCGGCAAGATCAAGATCGACAAGTTCGATTGCGCGGTGTTCGATGGCCAATACGTCACCGGCGACGTCGACGAGGCTTACCTGAACAAGATTGAGCAGGCACGTAACGATGCCTCCAAGGTCAAGACGCAGGCAGTCAGTGCGATCATCGATCTGTACAACAACTGAGTTTCTACCGGCCCTGAGGGGCCGGTTTTGTATCTACTAAAGACTCTCTATATCAAGCAGCAAGGCAAGGAGTGTGAGCATGAGTCAGGATTGGGATGCCGGTCGGCTGGACAGCGACCTCGAAGGCGTAGCGTTCGATACCCTGGCCGTTCGTGCCGGTCAGCACCGTACGCCGGAAGGCGAACACGGCGATCCGATGTTCTTCACTTCCAGCTACGTATTCCGTACCGCTGCCGACGCGGCTGCGCGGTTTGCCGGTGAAGTGCCGGGCAACGTTTATTCGCGTTACACCAACCCGACGGTGCGTGCGTTCGAAGAGCGCATTGCTGCGCTGGAAAGCGCCGAGCAAGCCGTGGCCACGGCCACCGGCATGGCTGCGATCATGGCGGTGGTGATGAGCCTGTGCAGTGCGGGTGATCATGTGATCGTTTCGCGCAGTGTGTTCGGTTCGACCATCAGCCTGTTCGAAAAGTACTTCAAGCGCTTCGGTATCGAAGTCGATTACGTGCCTCTGGCGGACTTGTCCGGTTGGGATGCGGCAATCAAATCCAACACAAAGTTGCTCTTTGTCGAGTCCCCATCCAACCCGTTGGCCGAGCTGGTGGACATCGCCGCGCTGGCGCAAATCGCACACGCCAAAGGCGCGATGCTGGTGGTCGACAACTGCTTCTGCACCCCGGCGTTGCAGCAGCCGCTGAAGATGGGCGCGGACATCGTCGTGCACTCGGCAACCAAGTTCATCGACGGTCAGGGCCGTTGCATGGGCGGTGTGGTGGCCGGTCGTAGCGAGCAGATGAAAGAAGTGGTCGGTTTCCTGCGTACTGCCGGGCCAACCCTGAGCCCGTTCAACGCCTGGATTTTCCTCAAGGGCCTGGAAACCCTGAACCTGCGGATGAAGGCGCATTGCGCCAACGCCCAGCAACTGGCCGAGTGGCTGGAGCAGCAGGACAGTATCGAGAAAGTCCATTACGCCGGCCTCAAGAGCCACCCGCAGCACGAGTTGGCGTTGCGTCAGCAGAAGGGTTTCGGTGCGGTGGTCAGTTTCGAGGTCAAGGGCGGCAAAGACGGCGCTTGGCGCTTTATCGATGCGACCCGTCTGATTTCGATCACTGCCAACCTCGGTGATACCAAGACCACGATTACCCATCCAAGCACTACCTCTCATGGTCGTCTGGCGCCGCAAGAGCGTGAAGCGGCGGGCATTCGTGACAGCCTGATCCGTATTGCGGTCGGTCTTGAAGACGTGGCTGATCTGCAAGCCGATCTGGCACGCGGGTTGGCAGCCTTGTGATCGAGTTGTCCACGCCGACCACCGGGTCCAATGGCCGAGTGGCCTTGGTCACCGGTGCCGCGCGCGGTATCGGTCTGGGAATCTCGGCATGGCTGATCAGCGAAGGCTGGCAGGTGGTGCTGAGCGATCTTGATCGGGTGCGTGGTTCGAAAGTGGCGAAAGTGCTCGGCGACAATGCCTGGTTTATCGCCATGGACGTCTCGAACGAAGGGCAGGTGGCGCTGGGTGTTGCTGAAGTGCTGGGGCAGTTCGGGCGACTGGATGCGCTGGTCTGCAACGCGGCAGTGGCCGAGCCGCACAACATTACGCTGGAAAGCCTCGATCTGGCTTACTGGAATCGTGTGCTGGCGGTGAACCTCAGTGGGCCGATGTTGTTGGCCAAACACTGTGCGCCGTACCTGCGCGCTCACAGCGGCGCGATCGTCAACCTCGCCTCGACCCGTGCCGGGCAGTCGGAACCGGATACAGAGGCTTATGCAGCGAGCAAGGGCGGTTTATTGGCCCTGACTCACGCATTGGCGATCAGTCTTGGGCCGGAGATCCGCGTCAATGCGGTCAGCCCTGGCTGGATCGACACGCGCGACCCTTCGGTGCGACGTGCCGAGCCGCTGACGGATGCCGATCATGCCCAGCATCCGGCGGGCAGGGTAGGGACGGTCGAAGATGTCGCGGCGATGGTGGCCTGGCTGTTGTCGAAGAATGCCGGCTTTGTCACGGGCCAGGAGTTTGTGGTCGATGGCGGCATGACCAAGAAGATGATTTACAGCGAGTAGTTCCAGCGGACCCATGACAGACAGGGCTTGAGGTTGAAGGCGCTGGTTGTCAGTGCCGCAGGAATTGACACGATTTTGTCTTTTTCAGAAAAACTTCAATCCTGCTATTGACTTAGGTTCGGTACCTGCGTAAATTTCGCGGCCTCGGAGATGCAAACGGGTGATTAGCTCAGCTGGGAGAGCGTCTGCCTTACAAGCAGAATGTCGGCGGTTCGATCCCGTCATCACCCACCACTTCCGAGAGTCTTGCGAAAGCAAGATGGAAGCTGTAAAAGCCTCCACCGACGCGCAGCGGTAGTTCAGTCGGTTAGAATACCGGCCTGTCACGCCGGGGGTCGCGGGTTCGAGTCCCGTCCGCTGCGCCATATTTTCCGAGTCAGATTTATCTGGTTCGAGATTGAAAAGCTACTGAGTTTTCAATCAGACGAGTTACTTGGGCGAAAGTCCAAAGCGATACGCAGCGGTAGTTCAGTCGGTTAGAATACCGGCCTGTCACGCCGGGGGTCGCGGGTTCGAGTCCCGTCCGCTGCGCCATATCTGCTTCAAGGCCCACTGAACGCCTTGAAGCTACGAAGAAAGATGCTGGTAAAGCCAGTGACTGCTTCGAGTCGATAGCAAAGACCCTGGTCGAAAGACCGGGGTTTTTTGTGTCTGCGATTTGGCTTTGTCTCCTTCCCGTCATCCTCATGGATCCGCATCTGCCGGCCAAGCGCGAGCGCTCAGTGAGCTCCGATCCCTCTCGAAAATCTCTCCACCCCCCCCTTTTTTAATCCGCAGCCCCGATGAATCGGCGCCTGCGCGGCCGAATTACCTCTCCGTCACTAAACAATTCAAGCATTTACTCGATGCAATTTGCACAAAGGACTTGGTGTGACGCCTCAACACAAATTAGAATTAATCTCATTTAGAATATTTCTTCGCGCAGGGTTTCTTTAGATGAGTGATGTAGCTACGCCGCCGGAGCAAACCTTCCACGACCTGTACCGCGACCACCGTGGCTGGCTCGAAGGCTGGTTGAGACGACGCATGAGTAACGGCAGCGATGCGGCAGATCTGAGTCAGGATACCTTCGTGCGGTTGCTTGCCAGCTCCCAACGCATCGCCGATCTGCAAGAACCTCGCGCCTACCTGGCGACCGTCGGCAAGCGGCTGCTGACCAACTTCTACAAGCGTCGCAGCCTGGAGCAAGCCTATTTGTCTGCTTTGGCATTACTCCCTGAGGACTGCGTGCCGTCCCCTGAGCAGCGCTGGATGCTGTTGGAAACCCTGCAAGCCCTGGATGAATTGCTCGATGGATTGCCGCGGCCGGTAAGGCGGGCGTTTCTCTGGAGCCAGTTGGAAGGCCTGGGTTATCAAGAAATTGCCGAGCGATTGCAAGTCTCGGAGCGCACGATCAAGCGCTACATGGCTCAAGCCTACGAACATTGCCTGTTGGTGGAGCTGTGAACGGTTCGGCACCTTCGGCTCAAGCCCGACAAGTCGTGCGGGCCGCCGCGCAATGGCTGGCCCTTATGGAATCCGGCTGCGCCAATGAGCGGGACCGGGCACAGCTGCAGAGCTGGCGCGACAGCCATTCCAGTCACGAACAGGCCTGGCAGAAAGCGCAACTCTTACGCCAACGCTTTGCAGAACTGCCATCGGCCCTCGCCATGGCCAGTCTGGACCGGCCGCAAACCAGTCGACGTACAGTGCTCAAGCGCGCCGTCGGGGCGGTAGCTTTGGTGCCGGCCGCGTGGCTGATCAGTCAGCAATTGCCCCTGGATGTCTGGAGTGCCGACCTGCGGACCGCCACTGGGGAAAGCAAAAAAGTTCAGTTGGCTGATGGCAGCTCTCTGCAGTTGAACACCGCCAGCGCCGTCGATATCGACCTTAAGAACCGGCGTCTGAAACTGGTGGAAGGCGAAATCGCACTGAATGTACCCGGGACTTCGCCGCTGACGATCCTCACGCGCTTCGGGCAAGTGGTCGTCGGTCAGAGCGAAGTGTGCGTTCGTCAGGGGCAGGCGGGCTACAAGGTGTCAGTACTTAAAGGCACCGTGCAGTTACAGCCCCTGCGCGGGCCGGTCTTTTCATTGCGCGGCGGCCAGCAAGTCAGCCTTCAAGCGGCGGGTGCCGGCGCTGTGGAGCCATTCGACGTGCTGGCCCCAGGCTGGCGTGACGGTGTGCTGATGGCGCAGAACCAACCCTTGGGGGGATTTTTTGCGCGAACTCAGTACCTATCGTCCAGGCGTATTGCGTTGGGAGCCAGAACTGGAATCGCTGCGCATCACTGGCAGTTTTCGCCTGGAAGACACCGATCGCATCCTCGCGCTGCTAGCGGCCAGCCTGCCGCTGGAGGTGCATTCGCGTACGCGTTACTGGGTAACGCTGGTGGCGCGCAAAAATAATGTTTAAAGCGTGTCCCCTTTTTTCGCGCCGCTTGTCATTCAAGGCAAGTGAAACGAAATCAGAGAGATTCTCAATGCCTGTAGTGATGCCTTGTAGTACGCGTCTGGCTCCGTCCCGGTTGCGCCCCCCTTGTTGCACTTGAGTCTGTTGTTGAGTCTGAGTGCCTGTCCATTGTTTATCACTGCCGGTTGGGCCGAAGACGCGCCGCGCCGCAGCTATCAGGTGCCGGCCGGTAGCCTCAGCGCGGCGTTGACCCGTTTCGCGGGGCTGGCCGGGGTCAATCTGTCGGTGGACCCGGCACTGGTGAGGGGGCGCACCAGCCCTGGTCTTTCCGGCGACTTCGCGGTGGAGGAGGGCTTCACCCAGTTGCTACAGGGTTCCGGTCTGCAACTGCAGCCGGTGGGTGAACAGGCGTACATGCTGACCCCGGCGCCAACGGGCAGCGGCCTGCAACTGGGCGCTACCTCTATTTTCGCTGCTGCGGACACGGCGCACGGTGATCCGTATGCTGGCGGGCAGGTCGCGCGCCTTGGGTCGCAAGGCTTGCTGGGCTCCAAAGACTTCATGGAAACGCCGTTCAGCGAGACCACCTACACCAGTGAAACGGTCAAAAACCTGCAGGCTCGTACCTTGGGTGACCTTATCGCCAGCGATCCCTCGGTTCGCGCCACCAACCCGGCGGGTGGGCGGTATGAGCAGTTCACCATTCGCGGGCTTAGCCTGTTCAATAGTGATGTCTCCTACAACGGTCTCTACGGCGTCTTGCCGACTTACACGATCGATATGGAAATGGCCGACCGCGTCGACATCCTCAAAGGTCCGAGCCAGCTCATCAACGGCATCTCGCCGCGGGGTAGCGTGGGTGGAGGGATCAACGTGGTGCCCAAACGCGCCACCGATGCACCCATTACGTCGTTCACCACCAACTATGCCTCCAACAACCAGGTCGGCGGGGCCGTGGATGTCGGCCGGCGCTTTGGTGAAGGTGACATGTTCGGCGTTCGCTTCAACGGCGTGAAGCAGTCCGGCGACACCGAGTGGGATCATCAGAGTGTCGACCGTGACATGGCCGTGCTGGGCCTGGATTTTCGCGGTGAACGCCTGCGACTTGCGACGGACGTCGGGCATACCGAGCGTGATACCGACGCCCCGCAGGAGCGTGTGCAGGTGGGCGCCAAGGCGCAGGTTCCGCATGCAAGCGAGGTTCGCAGCAACTACGCGCAGCCATGGAGCAAGGCGCGTACCAGGGATACCTTCGGGACGGTGACCGGCGAATTCGATGTCAGCGACGCCGTCATGCTGTATGGCGGTGTGGGCGCGCGCAGGAGTGATCATGATTTTCTCCGACACGCCGTATCGGTCACCAACAACGCGGGTGATTTCAGCGTTCTGCCACGTGACTTCACCCGTGACGAAAATGTCCGGACGGCCAATGCCGGGGTGCGCAACTGGTTCCATACCGGCCCGGTGAGCCATGAAGTGAATCTGGCTGCCAGCTATTTCTACATGGACTTTGAAAATGGCGGCGCCCGTTATGCCGCTGCCCCCAGCAATATCTACAACCCCGTGCAAACACGGACGCCGATCACCCCCACGCGATTCGATCCGAAGGTGTATACCGAGAACCGCTTTAGCAGCATGGCGTTATCCGACACGTTGGGTTTCTTCGATGATCGAGTGCTACTGACCCTCGGCGCCCGCTGGCAGCGAGTGCAGGTTGACGACTGGTCGGATGATGTCAAAGGCGACACGGCCTATGATGAAGAAAAGGTTTCTCCGTCGGGCGGCATCCTGTTCAAGGCAACCGATAAACTGTCGCTGTATGCCAACTACATGGAAGGCTTGAGCCAAGGCAAGATTGCGCCGTCGACCTCGGTCAACGAGGACGAGATCTTCCCGCCGTTCATCAGTCGGCAGGTCGAGGTCGGTGCCAAGTACGACGCGGGTGCGTTCGCTATCACCACTGCAGTGTTCCGGATCAAGCAGCCGGCCTATGAGACCAACGCCATAACGCGAGTGTTCGGCCCGAACGGCAAACGCGAAAACAACGGTGTGGAAGTCAGTGTGTTCGGTGAGCCGCTCAAAGGTTTCCGCCTGCTCGGTGGCGTCATGTACATCGACAGCGAATTGACCAATACCGCCAACGGCACCTTTGACGGCAACCGCGCTCCTGCCACGCCGGAATACAACGTCAGCCTGGGCGCCGAGTGGGATGTACCGAGCGTGCAAGGCCTGACCCTGACCAGCCGCAGTATCTATTCCAGTTCGCAGTATCTGGACCAGTCCAATGACAAGGAAATCGATGCCTGGACGCGCATCGACGTCGGCGCACGCTACGCCTTCAAGGTCGAAGAAAAGAACATCACCCTGCGTGCCAATGTCGAGAACGTGGCCGACAAGCGCTACTGGAGTTCTGCCGGGGCCTCGGATGACAGCGAGCCGGGATTGACGCTCGCGACCCCACGTACCTACCTCCTTTCAGCGACCGTCGACTTCTGAGTCGATCAACCGCGCGTTGCGCCACAGGGAAGGGGCGCCGCCGGGTTGTGTTCATGAATTGATTCCTGCAGAGAAAGAAATGCTCGCCCATCTGACGTGAATGACCCATTGCGATACTTTTCTACAAGTTAGTGCCTGTTGCAGGGTATTAAAAAGTTGTCATTTTTATAATAAAAGCATGGCCGGATAATGGCACTGATGATCGTTTCTCAGGTTTTTTATAACTTGGGATTTTGTGTGCGTGAACGATTTTAATAGCTGACTGGCAAACTATGTAAGTTTTCAAAAAATGGCGAGCAAGTAGTTGCGTTAATTTGCAAATGAGAATAATTTGCATATCGAAACTTATCGAGGATAAACCGATGTTGAATGATGGCGTATTGCACTCTAACCCTTTGCAAAAAACCAATGCCGACTATCTGGCTCGACAAAGCAAGTTTGAATCCAATGTGCGCAGTTACCCGCGCAAGTTGCCGCTGGCAATTGCCAAGGCGCACGGGGTCTGGGTGACTGACGTCGAGGGTAAAACGTACCTCGACTGCCTGGCCGGCGCCGGCACTTTGGCTCTGGGGCACAATCACCCGGCCATCATGGCCAGCCTCGACAGCTTCCTTGCCTCGGGCCTGCCGATGCATACCCTGGACCTGACCACGGTAGTCAAGGATGCCTTTTGCGAAACCCTGCTCAGCCTGTTGCCAAACCAGGGCCGCGATTACTGCCTGCAATTTTGCGGGCCGTCCGGGGCGGACGCGGTGGAGGCCGCACTGAAACTGGCCAAGACCCACACCGGGCGCAATAACATCATCAGTTTCTCGGGGGCCTACCATGGCATGACCCATGGCGCCCTGGCCCTGACCGGCAATACCGCACCGAAAAATGCCATCGCCAGCCTGATGCCCGGGGTGCAGTTCATGCCGTACCCTCACGAATACCGTTGCCCGTTGGGCATTGGCGGTGAGGCCGGGGTAGAGGCCTTGACCCACTATTTCACCCAGTTCATCGAAGACGTCGAAAGTGGCGTGTCGTTGCCGGCGGCAGTCATTCTTGAAGCGGTGCAGGGGGAAGGTGGGGTCAACTGTGCTCCAGTGAACTGGCTGCGGGCGATCCGCGAGGTGACGCGCAAGCACGGCATCCTGCTGATCCTCGACGAAGTGCAGACCGGTTTCGCCCGCACCGGCAAGATGTTTGCCTTCGAGCACGCCGAGATCGAGCCGGACCTGATCGTCATGTCCAAAGCGCTCGGTGGCGGTTTGCCTATGGCGGTGCTGGGCATTCGTCGTGAGTTCGACGCCTGGGAGCCAGGTAATCACGCCGGCACTTTCCGCGGCAATCAGATGGCCATGGCTGCCGGGCTGGCCACGTTGCAGGTGTTGCAGCAGCAACACGTCGCCGCTCAGGCCGAGCGCCGTGGCCAGTGGCTCAAGGACCGACTGGTCGAGTTGCAAGCGCACTATCCGGCCCTTGGCCAGGTGCGCGGTCGTGGCCTGATGCTGGGCATCGAGATCGTCGACGAGCGCGAGCCGGCTGATCGCCACGGGCATTTCCCGACGGACCCGGCGCTGGCCGTGGCCATCCAGCAGCAGTGCTTCAAGCAAGGTCTGTTACTGGAGCGCGGTGGGCGCAAGGGCAATGTCATCCGCTTGTTGCCGCCATTGATTATCGACGATGAACAATGCCAACAAGTGATACAGCGTTTTGATAACGCTGTGGCCGCTGCGTTATTGCAGTTGCGCCCTTGAATGAATCAATCGACGCTGAATGGTTAATTCCTCGAGTTGCAGCTTGATGATGTTGGCGTAAGTCACTTTTATCGTCATCCAGTTTTTTAAAAGGCTTAGCGAAGTGAAGTCGCTGTGTGGGGATTCGTCGATTTTTAATTAAGTCGATCAGTCACTAATTTTTTCGCGACATAACGTATTCAGTGACCTCGCGGGCTACTGTGGAGCACCCATGAATCATCCAAATCGCAATGTGTTACCGAATATGGTCAGTGAGTTGGCGACAACGTGCGCGCTGCTTAACTGTTTGATCAAAGAGTTCGCCTTGCCGGAAAACTGCGTCAGTTATAGCTGGCCGACACAGATGCAGGGCATCGCCCCGGGCAGTTACCTTGAGGGCCTGAAATGGAAGGGCATTCCCCTGACCATCAAGCTGCCCAATCAGCAGCAGTTTTTTGTGATGGTGGACCGCCGTGATGGGCTGGGCAGCCACCGTTACCTGTCGGACGTTTATGCCCGGCGCGATGAGGGCGAATGGTCGTGCCTTGGATTCGGCGAGTTCGTCGAGCAGTTGCTCGCGGCGTGCGAACACATGACCCGCGCCAGCAACGACGAGTTGCTGGATCAGGTGTTGCAAAGCCAGTTGCTGACCGCGGCCATTGTTGGCCACAACACACCCAAGGACTCGGACCCGCTCAGCAGCTACCTGGCCAGCGAGCAAGGATTGTGGTTTGGTCATCCGAACCACCCGGCACCGAAAGCGCGGCTGTGGCCCGCTCATCTGGCCCAGGAAACCTACGCCCCTGAGTTCCAGGCCCGCACGCCGTTGCACCTGTTCGAGGTGCCGCTGGAAGGGTTGAGTGTCGGGGCCAACGGCTTGAGCAAAGCCCAGGTACTGGCGGGTTTTGCCGATCAGGCGCAAGCACGGCCGGGGTATGCAGTGATTAGCATGCACCCGGTACAGGCGCAGTTGTTCATGCAGGACGGCCGGGTGCAGCGCTTGCTGAAATCCGCGGCCATCGTCGATCTGGGCGCCACTGGCCTGATGGCCAATCCCACTGCATCGATCCGCACTTGGTACATCGAGGGGCATGAGTTCTTTATCAAGGGCTCGCTGAATGTGCGCATCACCAATTGCGTCAGGAAAAACGCCTGGTATGAGCTGGAAAGCGCGCTGATGATCGACCGTGTCTTCCGCAACCTGCAACTGACCCAGCCCGAGACGCTCGGCGGGTTGTCGGTGGTGGGCGAACCGGGCCTGTTGAGCTGGGCACCACAGCAGTCCAGCGAAGCTGATACACACTGGTTCCGCGAGCAGACCGGCGCGATCCTGCGGGAGAATTTCTGCCTCGACACCGGCACTGACTGCAGCATCATGGCCGGCACACTGTTCGCCCGGGGCCTGCATTTGCGGCCGTTGGTGCATGAGTTCCTGAGTCGCTTCAAGGGTAACGACATCGATGACCAGCAGCTGTTGAGCTGGTTTGACGACTATCAGGCGCTGTTGCTGAGGCCGGTGCTGTCGCTGTTCTTCAACCATGGCATCGTCATGGAGCCGCATTTGCAGAACAGCGTGCTGGTGCATGACAACGGTCGCCCGCAGCGCCTGCTGCTGCGGGATTTTGAAGGGGTGAAACTGACTGAGGAACTGGGTGCTTCCCGAATCGATGCCGACATTCATCCGCGGGTGCGTGAGTCGCTGCTGTATTCCCGCCAGCAGGGTTGGAATCGCATCGTCTACTGCCTGTTCGTCAACAACTTGTCCGAGGCGGTGCTGGCCCTGAGTTGGGAGCGTGCGCACCTGGCGCCGCTGATGTGGCAGCGGGTGGAGCAGCAATTGATCAGTATCCGCGCCGAATTGTCCCGCGCTGCGCCGGAGCTGGATGCGCTGATCGCCGGTCAGCCGATTGCTTGCAAAACCAACTTGAAAGTCCGTCTGGCGGCCAAGGCGGATCGTCAGGCCAGCTACGTCAGTCTGGTGTGCCCGTGGGGTAAGGAGGCCACCCATGGGTAAGCTGCCAGCCGCGGTTTTGGCCGCCATCGGCGAAGCCCGCACGCGACACGAAGACCCGTTGGCGCTGTTCATCTATGACCTGGACGCACTGAAACACCACGTGACCCAGGTGATGGCGGCACTGCCTGAAGGTGTGGAGCTTTACTACGCGATCAAGGCCAACAGCGACCCGCAAATTCTCACCGCCGTAGCGCCGCTGGTGCACGGTTTCGAAATTTCGTCTGGCGGCGAGATCGATCGACTCCAGGCTTGCCCGGCCATCAAGCCGTTTATCTTTTCCGGCCCCGGCAAACTGGATTCCGATCTGCGTTTGGCCCTGCAACATCAGGTCGAAGCCGTTCACATCGAAAGCCTGAATGAAATCGTCCGCCTGCAACGGCTGGCACGGGAAGCGGGGCGAGTGCAGGACGTGTTGCTGCGCATCAACCCGCAACTGCCGTCACCCCTGTCGAGCAAACTGGCGATGGCTGGCACGGCTACGCCGTTCGGGATTGACGAGTCGGCATTGGCCCAGGCCGTTAGCTGGGTCGACAGCGCCAGCCATCTGCGGCTCAAGGGTTTCCATGTCCATGCGATGTCCCATCAGTCGCAAGTGGAGCGTCACGAACAACTGCTCGACCTGTACCTGGAACGCTGGCCGCAATGGAAGGCGCTGTCCGCCGGCCCGGCGACGATTACCCATCTGAATGTGGGCGGTGGCATCGGGGTCAATTACCTCGGCCCGCAGCAGTTCGACTGGCAGCGTTTGTGCGCGCATCTGGGCCGGTCCCTGGCGACGTGTGTCGATGCGCCGATCGTGCGCTTTGAGCCCGGCCGTTTCATCAGTGCTTACTGCGGTTACTACGCGATTGAAGTGCTGGACACCAAAACCAGTCACGGCAAGCACTTCCTGGTTTGTCGCGGCGGCACACATCAGTTTCGCTTGCCAGTGGCACAGGGGCACGATCACCCGGTCATTCATCTGCCCAGGCACCCGGCAACATCGGGTGCGTTGAAGCAGGCGTGGACCGTGGTCGGGCAATTGTGTACGCCCAAGGATGTGCTGAGTCGCGATTGCCCGCTGACCGGCGTCGAAGTCGGCGACATGCTGGTGCTGCCGTTGGCCGGGGCTTACGGCTACAACATTTCCCATGCGGACTTCCTTTGCCATCCGCGACCGCCGCAAGTGTTTGTGCAAGCGGCAGGAGTCGCACCTTGGGATTGACGTTTGCAGTGCCGCGCTGGCTGGTAGTGGTCAATGTGCTGCTGGGTACCTTGACCGTCAGCCTGAACAACAGCTCGCTCAACCCGGCGTTGCCGGCCTTCATGAGTGCCTTCGATATCGGACCGCTGTTGGCCACCTGGATCGTGGCCGCGTTCATGGTGAGCATGGGCATGACCATGCCGCTCACCAGTTTTCTCAGCCAGCGGGTGGGGCGCAAGCGTCTCTACCTGTGGGGGGTGGCGTTATTTGTCTGCGGTTCGCTGATGGGCGCGCTGGCCGACTCCATCGCGTTGGTGATCACGGCCCGCGTGGTGCAAGGCATTGCCAGCGGGCTGATGATCCCGTTGTCGTTGGCGATCATTTTCTCGGTGTACGCCAAAGGCGAGCGGGGTCGGGTCACCGGTTTGTGGGGCGCGGCGGTCATGCTGGCGCCGGCGTTGGGGCCGCTATGCGGCAGCCTGATGCTGGAGTGGTTCAGTTGGCGTTCGCTGTTCCTGATGAACGTGCCGATCGGTTTGGTGGCGCTGATCCTCGGCGTGGCGGTGCTGCCAGCCTCTGAACCGTCCGAGCGCCAACCGTTCGACCTCGCGGGTTATCTGCTGATTGCGGCGGGCATTGGCTTGCTGATGATTGCGGTGGGTCGTCTACGTCACGCCGAAGCCCTGGCTGATCCTCTCAACCTCGGCATGTTGCTGGTGGCGATCGTGTGCCTGGTCGCGTTCGTACGGCTGGAACTGAACCGGACTTCACCCTGTTGAACCTGCGCATCTTCGCGCTGCGCGGTTATCGCTTGAGCGTGATTATCGCGGTGGTGCAATCGGTCGGGATGTTCGAGTGCCTCGTATTGCTGCCGCTGCTGGTGCAAGTGGTGATGGGCTACAGCCCGATCTGGACTGGCCTGTCGCTGTTGTGCACAGCGTTGTTTGCCAGCCTGTTCGGGCATATCGGAGGTCGCTGGCTGGATCGGCACGGGCCGCGGGGCGTGGTGTTCTGGGGGTTGCTGCTGACCGGTGCGTCGACGCTGGGCCTGGGCATGCTCGGCGCTGGCGCCTCCATCGGTGTGGTGTTTTTCCTGATGATGGTTCGCGGCGCCGGGATCGGTTTGTCCTACATCCCCGTTACCACCGCCGGGCTCAACGCGTTGCCTGAACCGATGGTGACCCAGGGCGCGGCGATGAACAACATTTCCCGTCGACTGGTGTCGTCATTGGCCATCGTCATCGCGTCGCTCTGGCTGGAGTTTCGTCTGGCCGCCGAGACCGGGGCCGGGATTCAACAGGCGAGCACCTCTGGGGCGGTCAGCGAAGTGTTCATGGCCACCGGCATCCTGGTTCTGTTGGCGCTGCCCTGCGCCTGGCGTTTTCCCGTTCACGCATCCGACGAGCCGGTCGAGGCACTGCCCTCGGCCCTCGAACAACGTTAATTATCTAATCGACAAGGTATGACAATGGCGACCTCTTCTCAGGCAACCCATCAGGCTCAAGATCACGCGCCAGGCGTCTGGCTGGCGAGCGCTGACACACGGCACTACCAACAAGTGGAACAGCGGGTGGTCGGTCAATTGCTGCAAACCCTGCTGTATGAAAACGTGCTGCCTTACCGCCATTCTCCATTGAGCGGCAGCCAATGCCGGTTTGTCGTCAGCGGCCTCGATGCACAGCAACAACCGGTGGAATACCACTGCACAGGCTTGCTGAGCGCCAGCTTCGAACTGATCCGCCTTGATTACGCCACCCTTGAACGCGTCAATGCTTCGGGCGAACACAGCCGTGTGCGCCTGCATCAAGCGCTGGCCGAATTGCTGGTCGATCTTCAGGACAGCCCGCACCTGCCACGCTTTACCCATGAACTGGAACAGACGCTGCTCAAGGACCTGCAATCGCGCAGTCAGGGTTATCAGGCGGCCCAGCCATCCCATCAACTGGATGTCGATGCGCTGGAACAGCACTTCATGGACGCCCATAGCTATCACCCTTGCTACAAATCGCGCATCGGTTTCTCGCTCAAGGACAACGCCAGCTATGGGCCGGAATTTGCCGCGCCTGTCGCGATTGTCTGGCTGGCGGTGGCCAAATCCTGTGGGGCGATGAACGTCTCGCGGCACTTGGATTTCGACGAATTCATCCAGCAGGAATTTGGCCTGCAACGCTGGCAGCAACTCGCCGAAAACCTCATCGATCAAGGCAAGTCGCTGGGCGATTACTGGCTGATGCCGGTGCACCCGTGGCAGTGGGAAAACGTCATTGTCCCGGTGTTTTACCCAGAGCTGGTCAGCGGAGAGGTGATCTATCTGGGCACCACCGATGATCGCTACCAGGCTCAGCAGTCGATCCGCACCTTGGCCAATGTCACTGAAAAACAGCGGCCTTACGTCAAGCTCGCGTTGAGCATGACCAACACGTCCAGCACACGCATTCTGGCCCGGCACACCGTGATGAACGGCCCGATCATCACCGACTGGCTGCACCAGTTGATCCGCAGTGACAGCACGGCGCGCGACCTGGGTTTTGTGATTCTCGGCGAGGTGGTCGGCGTCAGTTTTGACTACGAGCACCTGCCGGCCACGCGCATGTCCCAGGCCTACGGCACGATGGGCACTCTGTGGCGCGAAAGCATCCATCAATACCTGCAGGAAGATGAGCAAGCGGTGCCGTTCAATGGCCTGAGTTCTGTGGACAACCGCTACGGCAGCGGTGAACAGATCCCGTTCATCGATGCCTGGATCACACAATACGGGCTGCATGCCTGGACCCGCCAACTGTTGCAGGTCGCGGTGTCGCCGATCATTCACATGCTCTACGCCGAAGGCATCGGCATGGAGTCCCACGGTCAGAATATCGTCCTGATCGTCAAGCAGGGCTGGCCGCAGCGTATTGCCCTGAAAGATTTCCACGACGGTGTGCGCTATTCACCCGAGCATCTCGGGCGCCCCGAGCTGTGCCCGACCCTGGTACCGCTGCCAGCCAGCCACGCCAAGCTCAACCGCAACTCGTTCATCCTCACCGATGACGTGGATGCGGTACGGGATTTCTCCTGTGATTCGTTCTTCTTCATCTGCCTGGCCGAGATGGCGATCTTCCTGCATCAGCACTATCAACTGGAGGAAGCCCTGTTCTGGCAGATGACCGCCGAAGTGATCTCGGCTTACCAGGCCGAACACCCGCAACACCGTGTGCGTTATGAAACGTTTGATGTGTTCGCGCCGTTCTATGAAGTCGAAGAACTGACCAAGCGCCGCTTGCTGGGCGATGGCGAACGTCGTTTCAAATCAGTGCCGAATCCGCTGCATGCCTTCCGGCCGCAATCATGCTGAGGACCAACCTACTCAAGCAGAAACTCACGGCGGGTGCGCCGGTGTATGGGTTGATCAGTTCGATTCCGGCACCGGCGGCCATCGAGTTGATTGCCGAAACCGGTTTCGATTTCGTGATCATCGATATGGAACACGTGCTGATCAATCCCGAAACTGTGGAGAACATGATTCGCACCGCCGAGAGCTACGCGATCACGCCGTTGGTGCGGGTCGCGGACCTCAACCCGAAAACCCTGCTGCGCCTGCTCGATGGGGGTGCCCAGGGCATTGTGTTGCCGATGATCGAAGCCCCCGAGCCATTGGCCCAGAGCATCCGCGCCTGCAAATACCACCCGCAGGGCACTCGCAGCCTAAATGCCGGGCGCCCCGGCGCGTTTGGTAAACACAGCCTGGCGAACTACATCGAGCTGGCCAACGAGCAAATCATGATCGTGGCGATGATCGAAAGCGCCGAAGGTGTGCGGCGCGCCGCAGAGATTGCGGCCGTTCCCGGCCTCGACATGATTCTCGAAGGCGCTGCCGATTTATCGCAATCGATGGGCCTGCCCTGGCAGATCGACCGGCCCGAGGTGCAGCAAGCGTTGCTCGCCGCTTGGCAAGCAACCCGTGCCGTGGGCGTGCCGTATTGCGCGATTCCACGCCAACCGGGCGACCACGAACGGTGGTTGAGCCGGGGCGTAAAAAGTTTTGTTTTGGGTGACGAGCGTGGCATCGCTTTTCGTGCCCTCCAGGCCAGATTGGCCGCCACTTCAGCAGAAGGAAAATAATCCGATGAACTTCACCACGATGGCCGCCGACAGGGTGATGCAGGATCTGGTCGATTGCTTGCTGGCCGAACATTTTTTCGGGACCGAACCGCTGAACCTGATGGCGCCCGCGTCATCGGTCGATCAGCCGTTCAGCGGATTGAGCGCCGAGCAGCGCATTTGGCAATGGCACAGCGCGCCGCAGGCTTCGATCTTTGTGGCACTGCGCCCCGGCATCACTCAGCAATGGGAAAAGGTACCGGGTACGCCCGTCGTGGGTCGGGAGAATGGGCAACTGAGAGAACTGTCGCCTGAAGCGTTCATGACCCAAGTGTTGGCCGGAATGACCGATCGCTACGAGGACAATGAAAAGGGCTTTGCGCTGTTCCTTGATGTATTGCGCACCAGCGTTAGCCAAACTGAAATGTCATTGGCCCATCGGGTCGACAGCCAGCGCTTGCTGGAAAAAAGTAACGCGGATTTTTTCCTGACCATGGAGCAGTGGGCTTCGCTGCGTGATCGTCCTTACCATCCACTGGCCAAAGCCAAGCAAGGTTTGGATGACGCGGAATATCAGCAGTATCAAGCGGAATTCGCCCAGCCAGTGGCGCTGAACTGGGTCGCGATCGACCGCGCGCTGCTGCAATGCGGCGACGGTGTGGTGGACCTGGAGCAGAGCTATCCCGCCCGCTACCTGTTGCCGCCGGCGTTGCAGGCCGACTTGCATAAAGAACTGCAACAACGGGGTATCGCCCAGAGCCACATCGCACTGCCGGTGCACCCATGGCAGTTCGACCATGTACTGGAGGCGCAACTCGGCGATGCTTTCGCCAAGGGCGACTGCCAGCGACTGAAATTCACCGACGGCGATTTCTTCGCCACCTCATCGTTGCGTTCGATGACCCCCTGCTTCAACAGCGCTGATTACCTGAAGTTACCGATGGCGATCTATTCGCTGGGTGCCTCGCGTTACCTGCCTGCGGTGAAAATGATCAACGGCGGTTTGAGTGAAGCGCTGTTGCGCCGGGCACTGGGCAAGGATCAGACGCTGCAACAGTCCCTGCACCTGTGCGATGAAACCAAGTGGTGGGCGTTCATGCCGCCGCACGCGACACTGTTCGACGAAGCGCCGCGTCATCTGGCAGCCATGGTTCGCAGTTATCCTTCGGTGCTGCTCGAAGAGGCGGACACCCGACTGGTGCCCATGGCGGCCCTCGGCACGCCATTGCCCGGCAACAACCAGCACTTTTTCGATGACTGGATGGGCTACCGTCAACTGCCGGCCAACACCGCGTCGGTGATGACGCTGTTCCGCGAGTTGTGCCACAGCTTCTTCGAGATCAACCTGCGGATGTTCCGCATCGGCATGCTCGGTGAAGTTCACGGGCAGAACGCGGTGCTGGTCTGGAAGGCCGGCTACGCCCAAGGGCTGTTGCTGCGCGATCACGATTCGTTGCGCATTTACGTGCCGTGGCTGGAACGCAATGGCCTGGCCGATCCGGCGTACCGGCTCAAGAAAGGGCACGCCAACACGCTGTATCACGAGCGTCCCGAAGACCTGTTGTTCTGGTTGCAGACACTGGGGATCCAGGTCAACTTCCGGGCGATCATCGATACGCTGGCGCAGGTTTACTCGCTGCCGGCCAGTACCTTGTGGACGGCGATGGGCGAAGTGCTGAACGAGTTGATTGACACTATCGAGTTCGACACTGAAGCCCGGGCGATGATCAAGCAGCAATTGTTCGAAGCCCCTCACTGGCCACAGAAACTGCTGCTCACGCCAATGATCGAGCGGGCGGGCGGTCCCGGCAGCATGCCGTTCGGTAAAGGCCAGGTGGTGAACCCTTTCCACCGGTTGCATCGTGAAGCCTGACCTTCATTGCCATCCCTCCAGGCGCACGCTGCTGCGCCTGTCGTTGGGCGTGCTTGCACTCAGGTTTACCCCATCGGCGTGGGCCCAGGCCGACGCCGCGCCGCTGCGGGTGATCACCCTGTTTCAGGGCGCCACCGACAGCGCCGTGGCGTTGGGCATCACACCGTGCGGCATCGTCGATTCCTGGAGCGAAAAA
The DNA here is from genome assembly GCF_054668335.1 of Pseudomonas sp. S2_F03. NCBI lineage: Bacteria > Pseudomonadati > Pseudomonadota > Gammaproteobacteria > Pseudomonadales > Pseudomonadaceae > Pseudomonas > Pseudomonas sp. S2_F03. The sequence continues at coordinate 5,221,547 of NZ_CP162759.1, forward strand.
CCGACCTATCGCTATCTGCGTTCGACGCTGGAGCCGGCGCCCCATGTCGGGCTGGAAACCCAGCCCAGTCTTGAGGACATCGCGCTGCTGAAGCCGGACGTGATCTTCGCCTCGCGCTTTCGCCATGAACGCATCGCACCGTTGCTCAAGCAGATCGCCCCGGTGGTGATGGTGGAGGAAGTGTTCGAGTTCAAACAGACCTTGGCATTGATGGGCGTCGCCTTGCACCGCCAGCAGCAGGCCAACGAAGTGTTGGCCCGCTGGCAGCTGCGCACGGCGCAACTGCGCCAACAACTGCAGAAGAAGTTTGCCGGGCGCTGGCCGCCCACGGTGTCGATTCTGGATGTCCGTGAAGACCATATCCGCAGTTATTTGCCGGCCAGCTTTCCAGGTTCGGTGATCACCGAGCTAGGTTTCGACTGGAGTGAGGCCAGTCGGGCAGCGAGTGGGGCATCTATCAAACTCACCAGCAAGGAGAGCCTGGCGGTGGTGAATGCCGACATTTTCTTTGTCTTCATGCGCGCGGAGAAACCGGCAGTGCAGCGAAACTATGAACACCTGGTGCAGCATCCGCTGTGGCAGCAAATGCGTGCGCCACAACAGGGGCAAGTGTGGCGGGTCGACGGGGTGACCTGGAACCTGTCCGGGGGAATTTTGGGGGCGAACCTGATGCTCGATGACGTTGCGCGGCTGGTCACGGCGGACGCGGCCTCATGAGCAATGGTTTGAAGTTGTGGATTGCCGGTGTCGTGTTGCTGATGAGTTGCGTGCTGAGCCTGGCGGTCGGCGCGACCTGGATTCCGTTGTCGCAGATTGTGGCGGCGTTTGCGCATCCCGATCCGTTGAGCGTCAGTCATGTGCTGGTGACCACTACGCGCCTGTCGCGCACCTTGATGGCCGTGGCCGTGGGCGCGAGCCTGGCAGTGGCGGGGGCCTTGATGCAGGCGCTGACGCGCAATCCGCTGGCGTCTCCCGGGTTGTTCGGGATCAATGCCGGCGCGACGTTTTTTATCATTCTGGGTTCCTCGCTGTTTTCCCTGTCATCCCCGGATGCCTGGCTGTGGTGCGCGTTCATGGGCGCGGCCGTGGCCGGTTGTCTGGTGTGGCTGATCGGCAACATGGGCCAGGGCAGTCTCAGCCCGCTGCGCATTGTGCTGGCGGGTGCGGCGATGGCGGCTTTGTTCTCTGCCTTCAGCCAGGCGTTGCTGGTGGTCAATCAGGATGGGCTGGACACCGTGCTGTTCTGGCTGGCGGGATCGTTGACGGAGCGCAGCCTGTCGGTCGCCGCGCCATTGCTGCTGTGTGGCGTACTCGGACTGTTCGGCGCGATGTTGCTGGCGGGGCAGGTCAACGTGCTCAACGCAGGCGAGGAGATTGCCACCGGCCTGGGCCAGCGAACCGGTTTGATCCGGCTATTGATGAGCGTGCTGGTGGTCTGCCTGGCGGGCAGTGCCGTGGCATTGGCGGGCAGCATCGGGTTTATCGGTTTGCTGGTGCCGCACATGGTGCGCAAGGGGTTGTCCATCGATCATCGCTGGTTGCTGCCGGGGTGTGCGCTGCTCGGCGCGATTGTTCTATTGCTGGCGGACACCTTGTCGCGGGTGTTGATCCTGCCTCAGGAAGTGCCGGTGGGCGTGATGACGGCGTTGTTCGGCGCACCGTTTTTTATTCTGTTGGCCCGACGTGGAGGTCGTTATGGATAAGGTCCTGACCTGGCGGCGCAGCGGGTTTTCCCGGCGGATCAACGTCATCACGTTGTGGCGGTTACTGGCGGCGTTGATGGTGACGGTGCTGATCATGCTCGGTTCGCTGTCACTGGGCAAAGTCATGCTGTCGCCGCTGGAGGTGCTGCGAATTTTGCTGTCGAGCCAGGACGCCAGCCTGACGTTCATCGTCGAGCAACTGCGCTTTCCACGCATGCTGTTGGCAGCGTTGGTGGGGGCGGCGCTGTCGGTGTCGGGGCTGATTCTGCAAAGCATCATCCGCAACCCGCTGGCGTCCCCTGACCTGCTGGGTATCACCAGTGGCGCCAGTGCGGCGGCGGTGCTGTATTTGTCGTTTTTCTCCGTGGCGCTGGGCCAACAGTATCTGCCGCTGGCGGCGATGCTCGGCGCGGGGCTGGCAGCATTGGCGATCTATCTGCTGGCCTGGAAACAGGGCGCTTCACCGCTGCGACTGGTGTTGATTGGCGTCGGCGTCTGCGCGATGTTGACGGCGGCGACCACCTTCATTCTGGTCTTCAGCCCGCTGACCACGACCCTGTCGGCTTATGTCTGGCTGACCGGCAGCGTGTATGGCGCCAGTTGGCCGGAACCGCTGGCGCTGGGTCGCTGGTTGTTGGGCATTTGCCCGCTGCTGGTGCTGCTGGCCCGGCAGGTGATGGTGCAACAACTGGACGACAACCTGGCCCAGGGCATAGGCGTTCGCGTGCAGTGGTTGCGCGCCGGTTTGTTGCTGGTGAGCGTGGCCTTGGCTGGGGCAGCGATTGCCTGGGGCGGGGCGATTGCATTTGTCGGGTTGATTGCGCCACACATTGCCAAGCGTCTGGTGGCCCCGGGTTTCGGCGGTCAGGCGGTGATGGCGGCGCTCGTCGGGGCGAACCTAGTGGTGCTGGCCGACCTTGCCGGGCGTGTGCTGTTTTTGCCGCTGGATCTGCCGGCCGGCATTTTTGTCGCCGTGCTGGGCACACCCTTTTTTCTCTATTTGTTGATTAAACAACGTCATTAAGGAATTCAACGTATGACGTCGATTGCAAGTCGCGGCCTGACCCTGAGTTATCAGCGCCAGGTGATTATTGACGCGCTGGACATGCAACTGCCCCAGGGCAAGATTTCGGTACTGATTGGCAGCAACGGCTGCGGCAAAAGCACCTTGCTCAAATCCTTCGCCCGACTGCTGAAACCGCAGCAGGGTTCGGTGATTCTCAACGGTGTGGATATTCAGCAAAAGTCCACGGCTGCCGTGGCCCGGGAGTTGGCCATTTTGCCCCAGACCCCCAGCGCGCCGGAGGGCATCACCGTCCGGCAGTTGGTGGCGCTGGGGCGTTACCCGTATCAGAGCTGGATGCAACAGTGGTCGGCGCAAGACGAAGCCATGGTCAACCGCGCGCTGGCGCAAACCAGTCTGCAGGCCCTGGCGGATCGACCGGTGGACGCGTTGTCCGGCGGGCAACGCCAGCGTGCGTGGATCGCCATGACCCTGGCCCAGGACACCGGCATCGTGCTGCTCGACGAGCCCACCACCTTTCTCGACCTGGCGCACCAGATCGAAGTGCTGGACCTGCTGCGCGACCTCAATCGGCTGGAAAACAAAACCATCATCATGGTGCTGCACGACCTCAATCTGGCCTGTCGTTATGCCGACCATATGGTGGCGGTGCACAACCAGACCGCGTTTGCCCAAGGCCGGCCCGACGAAGTGCTGACCGAGGCGCTGGTCAAAACCGTGTTCGACCTCAATTGCCGGATCATTCCCGATCCGTTCTTCGGGACGCCGCTGTGTATTCCGTTTGGCCGGGAGTTGCCGCAATGAGTCTGGCGCGACATTTCACGGCGCCGGAGTGGGCGGTGTTGTCCGCAGGCTTGCGGCTCAAGGGCAGCGACGAGCGCGACCCGTTGCGCTCGTTGCTGGCCCGGGATTTGTTGCAGGAGGACGTGTGCGAGCAACTGCTGGACGCCCTGGGTCCGGTGATTGGCTCGCCCACCCGGGCGATCACGGCCTCGCTGCTGGGCAAGCGCTTGTCCTTCCTGGCGACCGGCGCCTGCTTGTATGCGATGTCGGTGTATGACAAAGGGCTGCTGCTGACGCTCGACAACTCGGTGATTGAATACGGCCACGATGACGGGTTGTGGACGTCTTCGATGCCGCTGCATCACGGCCAGCCGCTGACGTATGGGGTCAATGAACGCGAAGCCTGGCGGGAAGCCTTGGTGCAGGGACTGTTCGCTGGACTGCTGAAGCCGTTGTGGCACACCTTCAATCGGGTTACCGGTGTTTCCCGGCGCATCCTCTGGGAAAACACCGCCGTGCGCGTTTATTCGCTGTATGAAAAGCGCATGGCGAAAATCGACGATCCATCGATACGGGCGCGTTATGAAGCGGACTTCCAGTGGCTGCTGACCCAAGCCGAACCCGCACTGTTCGGCCTCGACTACAACCCGCTGAGCCACTTCCGCCGACCACCGACGCTGGTGGACGACGGGCAGCGCAGCATTCGCTTTCGCCGAACCTGTTGCTTTTACTACCTGGCCACCGAGCCCGCTGAATACTGCTCGACCTGCCCATTGCTACGTCCGGGGAAATGCCGATGAGTTACCAGATAAGCCCTCGCCAGCAGCTCGTCAGTCCAGAGTTGATCGACCAGTACCGGGCAATCCCGTCGTCCACGATAGGCCATTTTTCCGACCGCGGCTTTCTGCGGGGAATCAAGCCACTGTTCAACGATATCCGCATAGTCGGCAATGTGGTCACCGTCAAAGTTTTCCCACCGGACGGCAGCATTTTGCGTGAAGCGTTGCTGCTGAGTGAGCCCGGCGACGTGCTGGTGATCGAATGTGTGGGCGACGCAGAGTGCGGCTGCTGGGGTGAGCTTCGGACCTTGGCCGGCTTGATCAAGGGACTGGCCGGGGTGGTGGTATCGGGCGCGGTTACTGATGTCGGCGCCTTGCGTCTTCATGGGTTGCCGGTGTTTTGTCGCGACGTCAGTGCGTTCACCACTCGGGGTATTGGCGCCGAGGGTGAAGTCAATCAGCCGATCCAGGTGGGCGAGGTTCGGGTGCAGCCAGGGGACTTGGCCATTGGCGACGATGACGGCATCTACATTCTCGATGCCCGGCGAGCGGCCGAACTGCTGCCCGAATTAATCACCAAGGAAGAAACCGATCAACGCCGCCGCGCGGAGTTCCTGCTCAGACTGGACGCCCGCCTGTCCTAAGGCATCATCGATTTGCTGCGTCGAACAGTCGCGGTTTTTTGATTCGCCGGTCAGTTTTTTGTTTGCCGCAATGGCATTAGTCTATAAACTTAACCTTTCGGTCAGCTTTGCGCTGTCAAACTCAGCCCTTTGAATCGTCAAAAAGGGCTTCCGCTAGACTCGAGATTTCCAGTACATAACCAGAAGGGCGGGCCCATAACCGCCCAGAGGATGATCCATGTCCAACCGTGATATATCCCGGCGCTCGTTCCTTCAGGGCGGGCTGGTAGCGGGTGTGAGCGTGACGCTCACGCCACTGAGCAGCCAGGCGCTGGCAGCCTTGATGGAAAACAGCGTGACCGTGCCCTCCGAGCAATGGCTCGGCAACAACGGCAAGGCACGCACGCGTAACGATGCCTTGTCGAAGGTCTGCGGCAGCAAAGTCTTTGCCCGCGACATCCGCGCCAAGGACATGCCGGGCTGGCCGCAGCAACAAGGCCACGCCATGCTGCTGAAAACCATCAAGGCCGACCGCATCTACGCGGGCATGGACCTGTCGTGGCTTGGCGCCGAATTGCAGCCCGACCGCATCGTCACCGCCGCCGACCTGGAGAAAGACGGTATCGCCTTTCCGGAAGATCACGCGCCTGATCCGCTGCTGCCGGAAGGCAAGGTGCCGATGTTCATCGGTCATCCGGTGGCGATCCTGATCTGGAACGACTTCGAGCGTTTTCGCCAGGCCAAGGCCAAACTCAAATTCAATGACAAAGCAATCCGCTACGGCGCCCAAGTGCCGTTCTACGAAGGCGATCCCTACGGCAGCTTCCGCTACGTGCGTGTGGGCGGCAAGACCTCGGCAGACGAAGACGAATTCGCCAGCCTCAAGGACTCGATCCTGTTTCCGATGCTGAAAAACCGTCGCCCGGTGTGGAATTCCCAACCGAACCTACACGGCAACCTGACCGAGCGCGGGTTGTTCTACGCTGATCGCATGAAACAGCAGATCGACACGCCGCCGGACAACTGGCTGGTGTTCGACGAACGCTACAAAACCCCATCGATCGAACCCGCCGCGATGGAGCCGGACAACGGCAACGGTTGGTACGACCCGGCGACCAAGACCCTGCATTTCGTGGTAGCGACCCAGTGCCCGCTGGAAACCGCGACCGAAACCGCGAAGATGATCGCGCCGTCTCGCTTCGGTCTGGCGCACTTGAACATGCACCCAGGCTACACCGTCGGCTACGGTTCCAAGGACCACAACATTTTCGTCTACTACGCGGCCCTCGCGGCGTTGTACGGCGCGGGTGTGCCGGTGCGCCTGGCCAACGATCGCTATGAGCAGTTCCAGAGCGGCATCAAGCGTCACCCGTTCGATATCCGCTATCAATTGGCGGTGGACAAGACCGATCACAGCTTCAAGATTTTCCGCGCCGAGATGAGCGTCGACGGCGGCGGGCGAGTCAACTACAGCCCATCGGTGGCGGCGGTTGGCGCCACGGCGGCGCAGTCGATCTACTACATGCCGCAGAACGATTTGCAGGTCACGGCCTACCATTCTCGCGCCGTTGAAGCCGGTTCGATGCGTGGCTACGGCACCCTGCAAAGCATGGCGTCCACCGAGATGATGGTCGACGAAATTGCCGATCGCCTCGGCATCGATGCCATCGACCTGCGCAAGAAAAACGCCATGGTCTCGGGCATGAAAAACACCCAGGGCGCGGTGCCGGCGGGTGCCTTGCGCTTGCACGAGATTCTCGACAAGGCCGCCGTTCACGAAGTCTGGAAAAACCGCGACGCGATCAAAAAGCAGCGCGAAGCGCAGGATCCGGATAACTGGTATGGCGTGGGTTTTGCCATCTGCCAGAAAGACTTCGGCACCGGTTCCGAAGCGCCGATGGCCAGTATCGAATTCACCGCGCAAGGGCATATCACCCTGCGCCACATCGGTATCGAAATCGGCACGGGCATGTCCACTTCTCAAGCCTTGGTCGTGGCCGATTTCCTCGGCATCGCGGCGACTGAAGTGAAGACCGGCGAGACCGAATGGAAGGAGTTGCAGCTCATCAGCGGCGGCAACCCGTACATCATGAGTCAGGCCGAGCAGGACAGTTTGCTGCGTAATCCGCGCTGGGTCGGCAAGATTGCCTCGGCGTCGTCGGCGACCAACTCTGCGTACTACTTCAGCCACGCCACCCGTGAAGCGGCACGCGTGCTGTTCAACCACGGTTTGTGGCCGGCGGCGTTGCAGATCTGGAGTCAGGGCCCTTACGGCGGTTCGGCCAACCCTTATGTGGTGCGTCGCGAAGATGCGCACTGGGTCGACGGCAAACTTACCGCCAACGGCATGCAGCCGTTGAGCTTTGAGCAATTGGCCAAACATGCCCACGAACGCGGTTTGGTCACTGGCGCGACCGTGCACGGTTTCAACCGCTGGAGCTGGGCCGAGGCCGAGTTCAGCATCGACGGCGTGCGTGAGCGTCTGCCGCTCGACGCCCTGGCGGTCAAGTATGGCGACGGCGCTCCAAACGTGAAAAAGGCGCAAATGAACAGCGCCGGTTTCCACCTGCTGGATCGCCAGAATGTGCATTACCCGGACACTCAGTTGAACAACGCGGCCGTGACTTACTACAGCCCGGTGGCGACGCTGGTGGAAGTGAAAGTGAACAAGGGCTCGGCCGAAGTGCAGGTGCTCGATCATCACTCGTGGGTCGAGTGCGGTCGGGTGCTGGTGGAAGAACTGGTCAGGGGCCAGATCGAAGGCGGGATCGCCATGGGCATCGGCCATGCGTTGATGGAAGAGATGCCGTTGTACGAAGGCGGACCGGGGGAGGGTGACTGGAACTTCAACCGTTACCGCTTGCCGATGGCGCGCCACGTTGCGGTGTGGAAGCAGACAGCTGAAATCCTGCCGCCGTTGTCGCCGAGCGATCCATCGAAGGGCATTGCCGAAGTGGTGATGATCCCGGTGGTCGGTGCCATCGGTAACGCCGTGGCGCACGCCATCGGTAAACGGGTCCGCGACCTGCCTATCACTTCTGCTCGCATCAAGGAGGCCCTCAATGGCTAACCGTCCGCTTCAACTGACCCTCAACGGTCAATCCGTCGGCCCGGTGGACATCCCTGATGATCTGCCGATGATCGACTACTTGCACGAATACAAGAACCTCACCGGCTCGCGTCTGGGCTGCGGCCAGGGCATCTGCCACGCCTGCGTGGTGATCGTCGACAACCCGGACGGCACCAGCGAAGAAGTGCGCACCTGCATCACCGGCGCGCATTACTTCGAAGGCAAAAAAGTACGCACTATCGAAGGCCATGCGAAACGTGACGAGGAAGGGAAAGTCACTGAGCTGAACCCGATCCAGCAGCGTTTCGTCGATGAATTCGCTTTCCAGTGCAGCTACTGCGCCCCCGGATTTGTGAATGCCGCGACGGTATTGGTCGAGAAGCTGCAGCGTCAGCCCATCGTCAAAAGCCAACTGGAAAAAGTCATCGAGGACAGCCTCGGTCACCACATCTGCCGCTGCACCGGCTACGTGCGCTACTACAGCGCGACGCGCAACGTGCTGACCGATCTCGGCCTGGTCAAGGAGGGTTAAGCATGAAGCAACTACTTTCCCGCCTGGCGTTGGCGGTTGGTCTGGCTGCGCCGGTGTTGCTGGCCCACGCGGAAGATCAGGTCAAGCACGGCGAATACCTCGCCCGCGCTGCCGACTGCATGGCTTGCCACACCGCGCCGGGTGGCGCGCCGTATGCGGGCGGTCTGCCGATTGTCTCGCCGTTCGGTACGATCTACGGCACCAACATCACCCCGAGCAAAGAGCACGGCATCGGCCTTTACAACGATGACGAGTTCTTTGCTGCGCTCACCGAAGGCAAGCGTCGCGACGGCGCGAACCTGTATCCGGCGATGCCGTACACCTCGTATCACTTGATGCCGCGTGAAGATTCCGATGCGATTCATGCGTACCTGAAAACCGTCGAGCCGATTGAGCGTGCAGCCCCGGTCACCAGCCTGAGCTTTCCATTCAACGTGCGCCTCGGTCTGATGGGCTGGAACATGCTTTACGGCAAGGACGTGAAATTGGCGCCCACCGAAGGCAAAAGTGACGCCTTCAAGCGTGGCCAGTATCTGGTCGACGTGCTCGGCCACTGCGGCGAATGCCACACCCCGCGCGGTTTACCGGGGGCGATGCAGCAGGACAAACGTATGACGGGCGGCCTGCTCAATGGCTATCTGGCGCCAAGCCTGTTGGCCAATGACCTGGCGGCTCGCGGCTGGAATCATCAGGACCTGAGTTCGTTCCTCAAGCACGGCATGAGCGCCCAGGGCACGATGTTCAACGAAATGTTCCCGGTGTTTCACAACAGCACCCAGGGCCTGACAGATCCGGACCTGGCGGCGATGGCGACCTTCCTGCTCGGCGATCAACCACCGGCGGCGAAAGTGCTGACAGACATGCCGTTGGACAAACTCACGGCGAGCGCCCAGCGTGGGCGGCAGGAATACCTCAACGTCTGCGCCGGTTGCCACGCTGTCGGTGGCGAAGGCAAGCCGCACATTGCCGTGGCCATGCGGGGCAACACCACGCTGCGCCTGGAAGATCCGCGCAACCTGGTCCGGGTGATCGACGACGGTATTGGTGAGCAGAAGTTTTCCGGGTTCGAACACATGCAACCGATGCCGGGGTTTGCCGAGAAGCTCAGTCACGAGCAACTCACTGATCTGCTGAACTACCTGCGTCAAGCGTGGGGTGGTCAGGCTGGTGATCTGGCGGTCAATGATGTGCAGACGTTGCGCGCCGATGCGCCGCCGCTCGAGCACAAGGCGCACTGACATGCAGCATCTCGACCTGCAAGTGGTGCGCCGGGCGCTGGAGTGGTCGACGACCGGAAAGCGCCTTTGGCTCTGTACGGTGCTTGCCACCTACGGCTCGGCGCCTCGTGCGCCGGGTTCGCTGCTGGCGGTGAACACCGACGGGCAATGGATCGGTTCGCTGTCGGGCGGTTGTGTCGAGGAGGATTTTCTCGAGCGAGTCGCCGAAGGGGCGTTCCTTGAAGCGGTCAGCGTCGTCCGTTATGGCGAGGGCGACGATCCGCGCTCCCGGGTGAGTTTGCCCTGTGGCGGTGTGCTCGACGTGCTGGTGGAGAAGCTTGAGCCCGATTGCGAGGTTCAGGCACACCTGCGGGAGCTGGAGTCGGCGCTGCTGGGGCAGCGTCGACTGATCCGCGAGATCGATCTGGCCAATGGTGCGCGCAGCCTGTTCGATGATCGCGAGCAGGGTGTGCGAATCGAACGTGAGATCGATCGGGTGCGCGTGCGCATCGGTGCGGCACAGCGATTGTTGCTGGCGGGGTATTCCTCAGTCGCTCAGGCCTGCGCGGAGTTTGCCGTCGGGTTGGGTTTCGAAGTCATTCTCTGTGATCCGCGCGACGAGGTGCTGGAAGGCGTGGTGCTGGAAAACGTCGAGATTCGTCGCCAACTGCCCTCGGTATTCATCGCTGACGGCGGCTGCCACAGCGACACCGCGGTGGTGGCGTTGACCCACGATCCGCGCATCGATGACCTGGCAATGATGGAAGCGGTGCGCACCGAGGCGTTTTACATCGGTGTGATGGGGTCTATGCAAACCTCGCAAAAGCGCTTCGAGCGATTGCGTCGGATTGGTGGTTTGGGGGAATTGGAGCTGTCGCGGATTCATGCACCCATCGGCCTGAACCTGGGCAGCAAAACCCCCGCTGAAATCGCCCTCGCCGTACTCGCCGACATCCTGCGGATTCGCAGCGGGATAGCGCGGGATCGACTCTGACCCCCCGATTCTTCTTGTAGGAGTGAGCCTGCTCGCGATAGCGGTTTTCCTGTCAATACTTCATAGACTGACACTCCGCCATCGCGAGCAGGCTCACTCCTACAAGGGATAGTGCTGACTTTCCAGGCTGATACAAAAAGGGGCCGCATTCAGCGGCCCTTTTTTGTATCAGTATCCGAACTTGTCCCGCAGCCCGTAGTACCAGGCGCCTAACGCCGCAAACGGTGTGCGCAGCAATTGTCCGCCGGGGAACGGATAGTGCGGCAGATCAGCAAACGCATCAAAACGCTCGGCCTGACCTCGCAACGCTTCGGCCAACACCTTGCCTGCCAGGTGCGTGTACGTCACGCCATGACCGCTACAGCCTTGGGAATAGTAAATGTTGTCACCCAGTCGCCCGACCTGCGGAAGGCGCGACAGGGTCAGCAGGAAGTTGCCCGTCCAGGCGTAGTCGATTTTCACGTCCTTGAGCTGCGGGAACGCCTTGAGCATCTTCGGCCGAATGATCGCCTCGATGTTCGCCGGATCGCGCGCGCCATACACCACGCCGCCGCCGAAGATCAGCCGCTTGTCGCTCGTGAGGCGGTAATAGTCGAGCAGGTAATTGCAGTCCTCGACACAGTAATCCTGTGGCAGGAGGTTTTTCGCCAATTCGTCACCCAACGGTTCGGTGGTGATGACCTGGGTTCCACAAGGCATCGACTTGGCCGCCAGTTCCGGCACCAGATTACCGAGATAAGCGTTGCCGGCGACGATGATGAACTTGGCCCTGACCTTGCCCTGTGGCGTATGCACCACCGGATTGGCGCCGCGCTCGATGCGCACCGCTGGCGACTGCTCATAGACAGTGCCGCCCAGCGACTCAACAGCCACTGCCTCGCCCAGCACCAGGTTGAGCGGGTGAATGTGCCCGCCACTCATGTCGAGCATGCCGCCGACGTACTGATCACAGTTCACGACTTCACGGATGCGGCGTTGATCCATCAGCTCAAGCTGCGTGTGGCCGAAACGCTCCCACAGGCGCTTCTGCGATTCCAGATGCCCCATCTGCTTGGCCGTGATGGCTGCGAACACGCCGCCGTCCTTCAAGTCGCACTGGATATTATATTTGGCGACCCGCTCACGAATAATCCGACCGCCCTCGAACGCCATCTGTCCCAGCAGTTGAGCCTGCTTGGGGCCGACGCTGCGCTCGATCACGTCGATGTCACGGCTATAGCTGTTGACGATCTGGCCGCCGTTACGGCCCGACGCACCAAAACCCACCTTGGCCGCTTCCAGGACCGTGACTTTAAAACCGCTCTCCAGCAGAAACAGGGCAGAGGACAGGCCGGTGTAGCCGGCGCCAATTACGCAGACATCAGTCTCTACTTCGCCCTGCAAGGCCGGACGCGGCGGGACCGCATTGGCCGATGCGGCGTAATAGGACTCTGGGTAGGGAATGTTCGCCATCCTGCTGCCTCTGTTTAATATATTTTACGAGTGCATTGATCCTACCCGAGTTAAAAATCGACCGCCAGCCACCGGAAATTCTGCTTCTCGGCCGCAAAATTAAATATTTTGCATATTCATAGGGTTAGCTCGAAAAAAGGTGTTGACACCCCTCCGGAATTCCGTAGAATGCCGCCTCACAGCAGGCACGTAGCTCAGTTGGTTAGAGCACCACCTTGACATGGTGGGGGTCGTTGGTTCGAGTCCAATCGCGCCTACCAAACAAAATCCGCTCTGCTGGGCGGTCTAGAAGGGCTCACCGAAAGGTGGGCCCTTTTTTGTTGTCTGTGATTTGCAAAACTTTTGCAAAACCCCACTCAAAACGCCAACCCGGCGCCCACCTCCAGGTACTCGATCTTCTTTTCGTCGTGCCCACTCCTGATAGTGCTTCACCGAACACACTGCTGAAGATCTGCTGAAGCACTGGGGGCGGTGGGTGGTATTGGGTTCGGGCGTGTCCTGCTGCGCATCTCGCGAAAACACTCTGCACAGGCCTTTTTATTCCTTCACTCCCATGCTGGGAGGATGCCGAGATGCCAAACCTGGCTACCAGGTTGGCAATGCTGGTGACCAGTCCCATTCGCCACATTTGCCCTTGCCAACATCGCCGCACAGATCGGCTCGAAACTGGACACCGTGGGCAAGACCGTTACTCTGCGTCACCCGATGTTGACCCTCGAATCATCGAGTCGGTGGAGCGGGAGATCGCGCTTGCTCGAAATATTGCCGCCAGTTTTGGTGAGCAACTTCCGGAATTATTGGATGAGTACGTTGAGTCCATGCCTGGCTCATGGGGGAGGGGTATGGTTGCGGCCATTAATAAATGGAGGTGCGATGTGGTCGTACACGGAGTTGAATATCGGTTTTGCTGTGCTTCAAGCGTTGTTGAAGGTCACGATGGCCTTGCGATGGAATGCTGGAGAGGTAACAACGGGCTGTTGTTTGAAATCTTTCGAAACGACGAAACGCTTCGTTTTGAGGTCACCCTGTTCGTAGAGAATGTTCCGCTTGAGTTGCTTGAATACGCGGTCCCAATAGCCCGAGAGTGGTTAGGAGATTTTGTTCCCTATCCCTGATGCCGATTCCTTGCCGCAATAGCGGCTGACTTTGAAGGGGGGTACTGCTAGTCGTGACTTAGGATCGGCTCGAATCAACCGATATCAGGACTCGGATAGTGTTGGTAGCTCAATTAATCGATTGGGAGGCAGGGGGAATATGGAGCCGGAGAACCGCGTCCTGGTTTTTCTCAAGCAATTTCGGTATTTGATGCTGGCCCTGTTGGTCGTAGCTTCTCTGACAAACGCTATTGTGCGCTTCGTAGGGGATTGGGGGCATTTCTGGGAGGCGCTGGCGCTACAGGCTTGGTTCGGTCAGGCAGTGTTTTCCTACCTTCGAGGAGGTAGGGTTGCCATTGGTCCTGGTGGCTTATCCAAAGATGCGAATCCCATAGCTAGGGCTGCTTTAGCTGCAACTGCGTTCGCGTTTTACCTATTGATGTTCACCTATGACGGATATAAACGCGACGACTCGATTTATGAAAGACGATCTTCGGACTGGACCATGCCTACTCGTGAGGAGATCGGTCGATCTTCTGAGCATAGGTGATTCATGTCGCCTCCCTTTGTTGATCCTCACCGGCTGGCGTGCAAACAAATGGCACCAGGAAATGGGGCTAGGATTAGCTATGGGGCATTCAATGAGGCAAGCGATATGGATACGTACATCGTTTCCACGGCACGGAAGGACCATGACGGCAAGTTTGTAGAGTTCGTATGGGTAAAGGTGGATGGGCACATGCAGGCTATCGGAGATAGCCAGGTCGTCAGTTTCGATCATGTTTGCGATGCGCTTGCTCGAGGCGATGAAGTTTTTGCTGGAGATGACTTCGGTGAAAACCGAGGCAGGGTATTTTGGGAGTCAATGCCTCCGGCGAGAGGACTATAGAACTAGAGGCTCATGTATCCGAGCTTGAGCAAATTGGTGATCTCCCCAGGTTTTGATCGCCACAGATTTGGGCGTTTACGGGGAGGGCTCAGGGCTATCTCCAGTCAGGTATCTGCCTCGCCGGCTGACGTGATTTGTTGAAGTGGGGGCGTTGGCGCAAGAGCGAATTCGGTCATAAGTCATGATTTGCATGACTAGTGGCGACCAGGGTGGGCGTTGGTTTTGCCCTCTACGGATGTGTTGCAAACCCTGCTTATCTCAAGCCGTGAAAGGACGCTCTGCTGTGGTTCGATATTTTCTTCTTTTCTTGTTGTTTTCGATGGGCTCAGCATCAGCTTTCGAACTCGAACGAGCAGCCTACAGCTTTGCGCAGGAACTCGACGAGTGCGCTGCATATTATTTGGTCTGCGCTTCACTTGTTCGGGGGCAACAACCGGAGTTGGCTGAAAAAACAAACAAACAGCGGTGGATGCTTTGGGCTATTCCATGGCCATCACCGATAAGGCCGGGACTCGAGCCAGATCTCGAGCATCAATCATATCGATGCATAGCGACTTGAAAAGCGGCGCGGTGAGCCTTTCGACCCTCTCGGCCAAGTATGCAGATCAATGCGCTAAAATCATGGATAACCCAGTGGAGCGAGCGCACTACTGGCAACAAAAGCAAGATTGATCCTGCCATTTCCGTCGATACCTGATGCTACAGCGCCGAGCCGGCACTCAGGGTTGTGCGTCCCAACCGCTTTAACAGGCAGGGTTTAGGCATTTCGCCGATGGCGGCGCACTCATCCCGTATCTCCGCAAGTCCTTGCGCAAGGCTGCCCACGCAGAAGCCGGCCAGCGCTGCGACAACAACAAACACCAAGACGCGGTCTGTTGGCAGGGGTTGGTGTTTTATCCGCGACTCTGCACACTGGGCTCCATAGAGCAATAAATACGTCCCAACCATCAGGCCTGCACCCACAAGCGAGTAAAGGCCGAATGAAAATACACTTAACGCTTTTAAAACACCCACCGCACGTCTCCCTCGTTTGAAGTGCTCATGAATTGAACCACTCGGCCCCATGGTTTGCCACTCGACTCGTGCTGATTGTCTTTAGTGACCCAGGTTGTTTGAAATTCGGGCGTAAGATAGCAGTGCTACCTCACCAAAAGGAGCCGCATATGATCGCCGACGAAATGAAAAGGCAGGCATTTGAAGGCAGGGCTGTTTGGGATCAGTACTTCTGCGCTGCGTTGATTGCCGAAAGCAACCTGACGGCCCCGGTCGTAGGAGGGGCTACTCATGAGGACAGGCAGAACCTGTTGATTGAAAGGGCTAAGGCTCTCGCCGACAAGATGATGGACAACAGAAAATAACTTGAGCCCAGCCTTTGCGCTGGGCTCCTTGTTTCTGGCTATCTCAACGACAGGCGTTGGGTGTTCTGAGTCAGGCGACCAGGTCTACCTTTCCGCTCGCCAGGCGATAGATGCCGCCCACTATTTTCAACGTACCTTTGCTGAGGGCATCAGTCAGAATGGGTGAGGCGTTTTTGAGTTTGTTGACCGAGTCTTTGACATTTTGCGCTACAGCGTTGGCAGGAAGACTCCCTGATTCTTTTAGCACTTTCTCGATAGAAGCCTTGAGTGCATCAGTCAGTTTTGGGATGTGGCCGGGGAAAACGGTTTGATCTTTTACTGCTTTTATACCTGCATTGATAGCGCCGCAGTCTTCATGCCCGAGCACGAGAATCAGCGGTGAGCCGAGCACCGCGATTGCGTACTCAAGGCTTGCCAGGCCTTCATCAGTAACGAAGTTACCGGCGACACGTATGGAGAAAAGATCTCCGCGTGCAGTGTCGAAAGCGTACTCGGGGGCGATGCGAGAGTCAGAGCAACTGAGCACCGACACAAACGGGTTCTGGCCTGAGACCAAGGCTTCTCGTTCGGCTTTGAAGTCATGCGTCTTGGAAGTGCCCGAAACATACCGTTCGTTTCCCTCAATAAGCCTTTGAAGGGCCATGTCGGGGTTGATTGCGTTTTGCGGTTTTGGGGGTGGCGCCGTTTTCTCCGCAGCGTGGAGGAGTTGGCCAGGCAAGGCGCCAGCCAACAACAGTGCTCCTGCGCTAAGTCCGGCAAGCTGAAGGAACTTACGGCGGCCACTCGTTTTTTGAAGCGGATTTGAATCACATGATTCACACATGGCTTGTGTACTCAGGTGAATTGGGAGGGGGGGGCTTGCTGTCAAAAGCGAGCAGAAACCTTCAGCTCTTGATGGATGGAGTCTAGACGGTCTGTGACGTTATGTTTCTGGCGTCATATTCAGGCCTGCGGGTATGGCGGGTGATGGCTTGTTTCAACTGGAACTTTCCAAGGATCCATAAAAAAATTGTGGATATTTAATGGGTTACGATATTTTTTAACCAACTAGTGACCTAAAATATATTGTTACAAGTAAGTCGTTGGGATATTATCGCCCCGCGTTCACCACCACGGTTTATGCATTTTTAAGTCCCAAGCTTCCATCAGCTGCTTGGGATTTTTTTTGCCTGAGATTTGTCCCGCACCTTCGAACTGCTGTTGCGCCTATCCCCGGCAGCAACGCTATTTGACGATCCATTGACTCAATCCCTGATAAAGCGCCCTGCGCTCAAATCGGGCAAGTCCCGGTTTTTTGGGCTACTACTGACTGGCTAAACTCAAACTCGGTCTGACGGGGGTATATCAATGCTGGTTCATTGGTCACTTGCAGCAATTCACCTGCTGGCTTTTGCGCTGGGCTTCTGGGCGGTTTTGACCCGAGGGACGGCGTTCAGTCGCTTGGCGGCCGGGACGGGGGAGGTGCGTCGCGTACTGATGGCCGATAACCTATGGGGGATCAGCGCAGTCATCCTCTTGGTCAGCGGTGGAATGCGGGCCTTTGGCGGATACGAGAAAGGCACCGATTATTACCTGCACCAGCCACTGTTTCATCTCAAGATGACGCTCTTCGTGCTTATCCTGCTGCTAGAAGTCGCACCCATGGTGACACTGATCAAATGGCGAATTGCGCTTGGCCGTGGTGCGGCGATCGATGCCGGGCGCGCAAAACTGTTTGCCCGTTTCAGTCACATCGAAGCGCTGCTGGTGTTGCTGATGGTCATTGCTGCGACGGGTATGGCGCGCGGGGTGACGTTAGGTTAAGCGGGTGCGATCAGGTCCTTCCTCGGGTTTATTCAGAAATGTCTGACAGCCATGGCATGTGACATGCCGGTAGTATCGACGTCTTGCCGGGAGGGGAGAGGGTGAGCAATTAAACGGCGGGCACTACAGCGCCCGAATCTTTAGCCAGCCGATGTTCAGGGCGAACGGGCTGGCTACTGACTGCAACAGGATTCAGGGAGTTTGTGGCTTGTCTGGCGCGGTGAGGCCAGCCTGAATGCGCTGATAGATTTCTTCACGATGCACTGCAACGTCTTTCGGAGCGTTGATGCCAATCCTGACTTGCTGGCCGCTCACGCCCAGGATGGTGATCGTAATGTCGTCACCGATGTTTATGCTTTCACCGACTTTGCGGGTGAGTATCAGCATGGTCTTCTCCTTGATTGCTTTGTAGGGCACCTGATTCGAACAGTGCAGAGGTCGGTGTTATGTATAGATTAGTGCGAAGTCTCACGGTTTGGGTGCCTCTTTCTGACGCGCAGATGCTGCATTAATTCCCAAGGCGTAACTATACAGAGGCTGCCATCATCATTCTCGTTGTTTTGAGTCCATTTTGCGGCACTCGAGAAGTATTCATGGGTGTTAAAATCGCCGCTTTCGGCATTCAGAGGGAACCGTTGTGCGCAAAATGGTCTTGGTATTCGCTGTACTGGCGTTGGCTGGGTGCGGTGAGGGTAAGGGGGTTGACGCTCAAAGCCTAAGCCGGCAGTCGTTTCCGCTCCAGTAACGGCTACCGGGCCGCAATGGGATCTCGAGGTGCGAGGCGAAACAACCCAGGCTGTCAGCGATCTGAGCGGCTGGTTGATCGAGCATAGCTTCGTTTCCAACGTCATCATGGAAAATGGCAAGACGCGCATTCTGATGGGGCCATTCAGTTCGAAAGCCGAGGCCGAGGCCAAGCAGTCAGAGGTGGCGGCGGCGCTGGTTCGGGCCAAGAAGCAGAACATCGAATTGCTGGTGCTTGAGCATCCTTTGGCTCAGTGACAGTGGCAGATAGAAATAAAAAAGGCCTCGGGTATTACACCGAGGCCTTTTGTTTTTCAGCGGCTATCAACCGCAGGCTTTCATGTCCACCGGCCCGACAAACTCATTGCCGCGACCCATGACGCACGCCACGCTTTGGTTGCGCTGACGTTCCCAGGCTTCCACCGGATAGGTTTTGTTCCAGGCTTCGTACAGTTGGCGATCCTGTTTCGACAGGCTCAAGCCGTATTGCTTGCTCATGTAAAAATAAGTCCGGGCGATCATGCCGCGAATGGATGGGCGGGGCATGACCTTCTTTGCCTTGAAGTCGACTTGGGTCAAGCACGAGCCATATTGACCGGTCTGCACCGGCAACCAACCAAAACTGAAGTTATTGCGATCGCCATTCACTTCGCCAATGCTCGGCACCAGGTTGTGCAAATCGGCTTCGGCCTTCTGGTAAGCCGGATCGTAACGGGTGCAGTTCTTGCGTCCGCCTTCCTGCCAGCACTGGCGCTGATGGCCGATCTGCCACGCCGGGACAATGTGCTCCCACTCGATGCGAGCCGCGCGTTTGGCATTTTTGCGTGGCACATAACCACAGGCCGCCAGGTTCACCTTGTTGCCGGTGTATTTGCAACCGCAATAAAACTCGGTGGATTGCGGTGCGTACAGCTTCCAGGCGACTTTTTTGGCTTCATTGAAAGTGCGTGGGGCGGCGGCCTGGGCGCCGAAGGTGATGAACAAAAACAGCAAAGCAAACCAGCGGACGCTCATTGACTCAATCTTCCTTCGGTACAACCCAGAAAATCTGCACACCGCCATCGTCGCGATAGGCGAGGGTGACGTTGTCGTTCTCGTCGATTTCTTCGAGCAATTGCTCCCACTCATCCACGGGTTCATCCGGCAGGCGGAAGATCAGTGCGGCTTTGGCTTTTTGAGCGGTGGGGGAATTGATGATTTTCTGAACGCGCATGCCCATGCGTTCATAGGTGCCAGGAGAGGTGGAGGTGGTAGCCACGGGATTATCCTTATTAAGCTGTACGTGCATACAGTATTTAACTGTAAGCATTTTCGCAACTGCTTAAAATTCAAGAAAATCCTCTGACAGTGGTTTTTTCCATTTGGTGTAGGAAGAGGGAAATTTTTTTGTCGGCGTTTTGCGGAGGGCGTTAACCACTCGTCAACGCTGACGAGTGGTGAATAAAGTGCCCGACCAGAACCGGTCGGGCGAGGGCGAATCAATATTCCCAGAACATCCGTTGCAGCTCTTTGCTGTCGTTGGTCTTGGTCAGTGCAACCATGGCCAGGATGCGGGCTTTTTGCGGGTTCAAATCGTGCGCGACAACCCAGTCGTATTTGTCGTCAGGCTGTTCGGCGTTACGCAGGACGAAACCGCCAGCGTTCACGTGAGACGAACGAATGATTTGAACGCCGTCCTTGCGCAGGGCTTGCAGGGCTGGAACCACGCGAGAGGAAACCGAACCATTGCCAGTACCGGCATGGATGATTGCTTTGGCGCCGGACTGTGCCAGTGCCTTGTAGGCCGTGTCGCTGACGTTGCCGTAGGAATAGGCGATTTCTACGTCAGGCAGGCTCTTGATGGTTTTGATGTCGAATTCCGAATCCATGGTGTGACGCTTGGCCGGCAGGCGGAACCAGTAGGACTTGCCTTCAACCACCATGCCCAACGGACCCCAGGCACTTTTAAACGCTTCCGTCTTGATGTTGATCATCTTGCTGACGTCGCGACCCGACTGGATCTCGTCGTTCATGGTCACCAGGACGCCTTTGCCGCGCGCTTCTTTGCTGCTGGCGACGGCGACGGCGTTATACAGGTTCAACATGCCGTCGGCCGACATCGCAGTGCCTGGACGCATGGAGCCGACGACGATGATCGGCTTGTCGGTTTTTTCCACCAGGTTCAGGAAGTAAGCGGTTTCTTCCAGGGTGTCGGTGCCGTGGGTGATCACGATGCCATCGACGTCTTTGCTGTCGGCCAGTTCGGCCACGCGACGGCCCAACTGAAGCAGGTTGTCATTGGTGATGCTTTCCGAGGCGATCTGCATGACTTGCTCGCCACGAACATTAGCCAATTGGCTCAGTTCCGGAACGCCGGCAATCAACTGTTCGATGCCAACTTTTGCCGCTTGGTAAGTTGCGCTGTTCGCGGCGCTCGCGCCTGCGCCGGCAATGGTGCCGCCGGTGGCCAGGATGACCACGTTCGCCAACTTCTGTTTGGTTTCGACTTCTTTTGCTTGAAGGGCAGCAGGCAGGAGGAGCAAGAGGGCCAAAGCGCCCGGAATAAAAGTATTGAAAGCAGATTTCATTATTTTCTCTCTAGTAGTGAGACGGTGCTGATGCAAGTTCATCTAGATGCGCCCCTGGCAGATCTGAACGCCGGGGGTATGGGTGAAGAGCAGGATCTGTACCAGTCAAACGTCGATAGAAAAAAATATCTAACCTTATGATTTATATAGGTAATTGTTTTTAGTCTGATGCATGTTAAACGTCCTGTTGTCCGGGTTTCCGAATGTGGTGTGCGTTTGCGTTCGGCTCTCCGAAAATGCCTACGACTTTTGCTGGCAAGTTCGCCTTGCCAGATCTGCAATCAGTGCTAAAGAAAACCTTGTGCAGGTCGATGGCCCTGAAAGGTTATTTTTCTTACAGGAGTTAACGTGTCCTTCTCTATCGGTTTTCCAAATGCAGGCGCGATCACCATCGGTGGCAAATCCCCGTCAACGATCAATGCCTTGAGCGAAGCGACGGCAGATGCCTCGACAGAGGTTCTGGATAAGGACGAGGGCCGCGACAACCAGGTTCGAACCGGTGGCGGAGCGCAGGGCGCCGAAGCCAGGTCCGAAGGCGGCAGCACCCAAAGTATTGCGGTGCAAACGCTGCTCAAGCGTATGCAGGAACTGCAACAGCAACTGCGCGAACAACAGCAGCAATTGGCCGCCGCTCAGGCAGCGACTTATCCGACGCCGGAAGCCAAGGCCACAGCGGTCATGTCGATCCAGGGACAGATCGCCGACACCACCGGAGCGCTGTCACAAGTGACGGGTAATCTGGTGAAAGAGCTGGCCAAGGACTCCAGTACGGGTGGCCTGATCAGCACCACTGCGTAACGTGGAGGGGGAGGTTTTGTTTGCGAAGACGCCAAACAGCTCGTTGACAAATCCTGGCAGGATTCGCATAGTTCGGTCTACGCAAACGTTTGCGCGACCCTGTTCGCAGTCTGACTCCTGACGATTGGGGTCCAGGCGTTACTCCAGCGCAAGCACTGCTCACAATAATCATAAGATCGGAGTGAACCCATGAAGCTGCCATTCGCTGGACGTCTTCTTGCTGTCGCTATGCTGGCTGTCGCATCCGCTGCACTGCCTGTCTCATCGGCATTCGCCGAGTCTCCTGAAAAACCCAAAGTCGCGCTGGTCATGAAGTCCCTGGCCAACGAATTCTTCCTGACCATGGAAGATGGCGCCAAGGCCTACCAGAAAGACCATTCCGGCGAATTCGAGTTGATCTCCAACGGCATCAAAGACGAAACGGATACCGCTGGCCAGACACGCATCGTCGAGCAAATGATCCTGGCTAAAGTCAATGCGCTGGTCATCGCTCCGGCGGATTCCAAAGCCATGGTTCCGGTGATCAAGAAAGCCATCGATGCCGGCATTACCGTGATCAACATCGACAACCAACTGGATCCTGCTGTCCTCAAAAGCAAGAGCATGACAGTGCCGTTCGTGGGCCCGGATAACCGCAAAGGCGCGCGTCTGGTCGGCGAGTACCTGGCCAAGCAACTGAAGGCCGGTGACGAAGTCGGCATCATCGAAGGCGTGTCCACCACCACCAACGCCCAGGCCCGTACCGCTGGTTTCAAAGATGCGATGGAAGCGGCGCAGATCAAAGTCGTTTCACTGCAGTCTGGCGACTGGGAGATCGACAAGGGCAACAAGGTTGCCGCCTCGATCCTCAGCGAGTACCCGGATGTCAAAGCCCTGCTGGCCGGTAACGACAGCATGGCCGTCGGTGCCGTTTCCGCCGTGCGTGCAGCGGGCAAGGCCGGCAAGGTGCAAGTGGTCGGTTACGACAACATCAACGCCATCAAGCCGATGCTCAAGGACGGTCGCGTTCTGGCGACCGCCGACCAGTTTGCAGCCAGGCAAGCGGTGTTCGGTATCGAGACTGCGCTGAAGATCATCAAGGGCGAGAAGGTCGACAGCGGCACCAACGGCGTGATTGAAACCCCGGTAGAACTGGTTACCAAGTAGGCCTTCTGGCGACACAACGGTGCTCGCCCGTCGGGGCGGGCACATGGAGAGTTTTATGTCCGTTTGCGCCCCGAACGCTGTCCTCTCGGTCAGCGGTATCGGCAAGACCTACGCTCAACCTGTCCTGACCGGCATTGACCTGACGCTGATACGCGGCGAAGTGCTGGCGCTGACCGGCGAGAATGGCGCGGGTAAAAGCACGCTGTCGAAGATCATTGGCGGGCTGGTGACGCCGACCACTGGCCAGATGCAGTTTCAGGGGCAGGATTACCGCCCCGGCAGTCGGACCCAGGCCGAAGACCTGGGCATCCGCATGGTCATGCAGGAACTCAATCTGTTGCCGACACTGTCGGTGGCGGAAAACCTGTTTCTCGATAATTTGCCCAGTACCGGTGGCTGGATCAGTCGCAAGCAACTGCGCAAGGCGGCGATCGAGGCCATGGCCCAGGTCGGCCTCGATGCGATCGATCCGGACACTCTGGTCGGCGACCTCGGTATTGGTCACCAGCAAATGGTCGAGATTGCCCGCAACCTGATTGGCGACTGCCATGTACTGATCCTCGACGAGCCGACGGCCATGCTGACGGCGCGCGAAGTCGAGATGCTGTTCGAGCAAATCACCCGCCTTCAATCGCGAGGCGTGTCGATCATCTATATCTCTCACCGCCTCGAAGAGTTGGCGCGGGTCGCCCAGCGCATTGCGGTTTTGCGCGACGGCAACCTGGTCTGCGTCGAGCCGATGGCCAATTACAACAGCGAGCAATTGGTCACCCTGATGGTCGGTCGCGAGCTCGGCGAACACATGGACATGGGGCCACGCAAGATCGGCGCTCCCGCGTTGACGGTCAAGGGCCTGACCCGCTCCGATAAGGTTCGCGATGTGTCCTTCGAAGTTCGCGCTGGCGAAATCTACGGTATCTCCGGATTGATCGGGGCAGGGCGCACCGAGTTGCTGCGTCTGATCTTCGGTGCCGATACCGCCGACAGTGGCACGATCGCGTTGGGGTCACCGGCCCAAGTGGTGAGTATCCGTTCGCCGGCCGATGCGGTGAGTCACGGCATCGCTCTGATCACCGAAGACCGCAAGGGCGAAGGCTTGCTGCTGACCCAGTCGATCAGCGCCAACATTGCCATGGGCAACATGCCGGTGATTTCCAGTGCTGGTTTCGTCAACAACGCAGACGAGATGTCTTTGGCCCAGCGTCAGATCGACGCCATGCGTATTCGCAGCTCGAGCCCGACGCAACTTGTCTCCGAGCTGTCCGGTGGCAACCAGCAAAAGGTCGTGATCGGCCGTTGGCTGGAGCGTGACTGCTCGGTGATGTTGTTCGATGAGCCAACCCGTGGCATCGATGTCGGCGCCAAGTTCGACATATACAGTTTGCTTGGCGAGTTGACTCGACAGGGCAAGGCGCTGGTGGTGGTGTCCAGCGACCTGCGCGAGCTGATGCTGATTTGCGACCGGATCGGCGTGCTGTCGGCGGGGCGCCTGATCGACACGTTCGAGCGTGACCGCTGGACCCAGGATGACTTGCTTGCCGCCGCTTTTGCCGGCTACCAAAAACGTGATGCGCTGCTCAATGAAGCGGCGCCTAGGGACCTTCCATGAAAACTGCATCTTCTGCCAGCAAACGTAGTGGCAATTTCTACGGTCTGGGCACCTATCTGGGCCTGGCCGGTGCCTTGCTGGCGATGATTGCGCTGTTCTCGGTATTGAGCAGCCACTTTCTGTCTTATGACACTTTCAGCACGCTGGCCAACCAGATTCCCGATTTGATGGTGCTGGCGGTCGGCATGACTTTCGTGTTGATTATCGGTGGCATCGACCTGTCGGTCGGCTCGGTGTTGGCACTGGCGGCTTCAACCGTCAGTGTGGCGATTCTCGGCTGGGGCTGGAGCGTTCTGCCGGCGGCACTGCTTGGAATGGCGGCGGCAGCATTGGCCGGGACCATCACCGGTTCGATCACCGTGGCCTGGCGGATACCTTCGTTCATTGTGTCTTTGGGTGTGCTGGAAATGGCCCGGGGCGTGGCCTATCAGATGACCGGTTCACGCACGGCCTACATCGGAGATGCCTTCGCCTGGCTGTCCAACCCGATTGCCTTCGGCATCTCGCCGTCGTTCATCATCGCCTTGCTGATTATCTTCGTTGCCCAAGCCGTGTTGACCCGTACGGTGTTCGGTCGTTACCTGATCGGCATTGGCACCAATGAAGAAGCGGTGCGTCTGGCTGGGATCAATCCAAAACCTTACAAGGTGCTGGTGTTCAGCCTGATGGGGCTATTGGCCGGTATTGCTGCGCTGTTTCAGATCTCCCGGCTGGAAGCGGCAGATCCGAATGCCGGCTCCGGGTTGGAGTTACAGGTTATCGCTGCCGTTGTTATCGGCGGCACCAGTTTGATGGGAGGACGTGGCTCTGTGATCAGCACGTTCTTCGGGGTCCTGATCATTTCCGTATTGGCGGCCGGTCTGGCGCAGATCGGTGCGACCGAGCCTACCAAGCGCATCATCACCGGCGCAGTCATTGTTGTGGCGGTGGTGCTGGATACTTATCGCAGTCAACGCGCAAGCCGGCGGACCTGAATCATGGCAACGATCAAGGATGTAGCCGCACTGGCGGGCATTTCCTACACCACGGTGTCCCATGTGGTGAACAAGACCCGACCGGTCAGCGAAGAAGTGCGGGTCAAGGTCGAGGCGGCAATCAAAACCCTGGATTACGTGCCGAGTGCCGTCGCCCGCTCGCTGAAAGCCAAGACCACCGCCACCATCGGTTTGTTGGTTCCTAACAGCCTCAACCCGTACTTCGCCGAGTTGGCGCGAGGCATCGAAGACTACTGCGAGCGCAAGGGTTATTGCGTAATCCTGTGCAACTCCGATGACAACCCGGACAAGCAACGCAGCTACCTGCGTGTGTTGCTGGAAAAGCGTATTGACGGTTTGATCGTGGCGTCGGCGGGTGGCGATGCGGGGTTGGCGCAAGGCCTGGCCGGCGTGCGTACGCCGATGGTCATCGTCGACCGCGGGCTGGAGGGTGTGAATGTCGATCTGGTACGCATCGACCACGAATACGGCGCCTATCTGGCCACGCGACATTTGCTGGAACTGGGGCATCGGGACATCGCCACCATCGGCGGCCCTTCGGGCACCAGTGTGGCGCAAATGCGTCTGGCCGGTTATTGCCGTGCCTTGCACGAGGCGGGCGTCGAAGTGAATCCCGAGCGCATGCTGGAAAGCGATTTCACCAGCACCGGGGGATACAGCGCGGCCGCGATTTTGCTGGAGCGCAATGCTCCCAGTGCGATCTTCGCCGGCAACGACATGATCGGCATCGGTGTGTTGCGAGCGGCTGCCGAGCGCAACATTCGCGTACCCACTGAATTGTCGGTGATCGGCTTCGACGATATCCAGATGAGCCGTTACGTTTACCCGGCGTTGACCACGGTGGGGCAGTCGATCCTGCAGCTCGGTGAGATGGCGGCGGAAGTACTTTTGCGCAGGATTGCGACCCCGGATATGGCCACTGATCAACGGATTGTGACGCCCAGTATTGTCTTGAGAGAGTCGACTGCGCCGCTCGCCGGTGTGTTCGTCCAGTACCGTTGAAATAGAAAAGCCGTTAAACCAAAAGCACCGCCGATACAGAATTGATGAGTAGCAATGTATGCCAGCAAAAGTAGTGGTGATAGGCAGCCTGAACATGGACCTGGTAACCCGGGCGCCAAGGTTGCCGCGTGGCGGTGAAACGCTGATCGGTCAGTCGTTTGCCACTGTATCCGGTGGCAAGGGCGCCAATCAGGCCGTCGCAGCAGCCCGGTTGGGCGCCGAGGTGTCGATGGTCGGTTGCGTGGGCAACGATGCCTATGGCGCAGAACTGCGCGGAGCGCTGTTGGCCGAGGGCATCGATTGTCAGGCCGTCAGCACGGTCGAAGATTCCAGCGGCGTCGCATTGATCGTGGTCGATGACAACAGTCAAAACGCTATTGTCATTGTCGCGGGTGCCAACGGATCGCTGACGCCGCAAGTCATCGACCGTTTTGACGCCGTGTTGCAGGCGGCGGATGTGATTATTTGTCAGCTGGAAGTACCGGATGCAACGGTGGGCCATGCCCTCAAGCGGGGCCGTGAGCTGGGCAAGACCGTCATTCTCAACCCTGCGCCCGCCAGCCGCCCATTGCCGGCTGACTGGTTTGCCGCCATCGATTACCTGATCCCCAACGAAAGCGAAGCTTGCGTCCTGAGTGGTATGCCGGTGGATTCCCTGGCGTCGGCTGAAGCCGCTGCGACCCGATTGGTTGCCATGGGGGCCGGTAAGGTGATTATCACTTTGGGCGCCCAGGGCTCGCTGTTCGCCGATGGCTCGCGCCTGGAGCATTTTCCCGCACCGAAGGTGAAGGCAGTCGATACCACAGCCGCCGGGGACACCTTCGTCGGTGGTTTTGCCGCCGCATTGGCCGCTGGAAGCAGCGAAGCCGAAGCGATCCGGTTCGGTCAGGTCGCAGCGGCGTTGTCGGTCACCCGGGCTGGCGCACAACCTTCGATTCCCACGTTGTCTGACGTACAGGCGTTCAAAGCACCATGAAAAAAACACCGCTGCTCAATATCGCGCTGTCTCGGTTGATCGCCTCCCTGGGGCACGGCGACATGGTCGTCATCGGCGATGCCGGTCTGCCGGTGCCATCAGGCGTCGAACTGATTGATTTGGCGCTGACTCAAGGGATTCCGGATTTCATCAGTACCTTGAAGGTTGTGCTGAGCGAAATGCAGGTCGAAAGCCATCTTCTGGCCCAAGAGATCCTGAGCAAGCAGCCGCCAGCATTGAGTGTGCTGGACGAACTGAATGCCGAAGGTCAGCTGGGTTCGCGCCAGTTGCTCAGTCATGACCAGTTCAAGGTCCTCAGCCGACAGGCACGGGCGATTGTTCGTACAGGAGAATGTGCACCGTACTGCAACATCGTGTTGGTGTCGGGAGTGACATTCTAACGCTGCCTACATTCGTTTCCCCCCAAGCACAAGGAGTGCGACATGAACCGCTATGCTGAGAAACTGCACCATCTGCTCCGGAGTCTGCTGCTTTTGTCCCTGATTACTGCAACGAGCGCCCAAGCGGCGGACAAGATCGACTTGATCATCGACACCGATCCGGGCGCCGACGATGTGGTCGCTTTGCTGTTCGCCCTGGCATCACCCGAAGAACTGAACATTCGTGCGCTGACCACCGTGGCCGGCAATGTGCGACTGGACAAGACATCGCGTAACGCGCGACTGGCACGTGAATGGGCGGGGCGCGAAGATGTGCCGGTGTATGCCGGAGCGCCGAGGCCCCTGATACGTGCCCCGATCTATGCCGAGGACATTCATGGCAAGGAAGGGCTGTCGGGTATCACCGTTCATGAGCCGAAGAAAGGCCTGGCTGATGGCAATGCAGTCAATTACCTGATTGATACCTTGAGGGCTGCCAAGCCCCACAGCATCACCATCGCGATGCTCGGTCCACAGACTAATCTGGCCCTGGCGCTGATCCAGGAACCTGGAATCGTTCAGGGCATCAAGGAGGTGGTGGTCATGGGTGGTGCGCATTTCAACGGTGGCAACATTACGCCGGTGGCCGAGTTCAACTTGTTCGCCGACCCGCAGGCCGCCGAAGTCGTATTGAAAAGTGGCGTGAAGCTGACCTATCTATCGCTGGACGTGACCCATAAAATCCTCACCAGCGAATCGCGCCTGAAGCAAATTGCCGCGCTGAACAATAATGCCAGCAAGCTGGTGGGCGATATTCTCAACGAATACATCAAAGGCGATATGGAGCACTACGGCATTGCGGGTGGCCCAGTGCACGACGCGACCGTCATCGCCTACCTGCTCAAGCCCGAACTGTTTAGCGGTCGCTCAGTCAACGTGGTTGTTGATAGTCGCGACGGCCCGACCTTTGGCCAAACCATTGTCGACTGGTATGACGGACTGAAAGCGCCGAAGAATGCTTTTTGGGTCGAAAGTGGCGACGCTCAGGGTTTCTTCGACTTGCTGACTCAGCGCCTGGCTCGTCTGAAGTAAAACCACCCGCCCGCAGGTGCCAGCCTGCGGGTTTTACGCCCGTCCTGCCTCTGCCGCGGCCTTTTGGTCCGCCAGGTGTTTTTCGAAAATCTGTTCGATGAAAGACTGTGCGGCCTCAGTCCCCAAGTCCCTGACGAGCAGGTCGATGCCGATAATGGCGAGTTCTTCCGTACTGCTTGGGCTGTAAGAGCTGTGCCCGTCTTGCCACTTGGCTTTGATGTCGGCGTCGATGCTTACGGTGGTCATGATGGCACTCGTTAAGTCGGGAAAGTCTGAATGTCGAGTTAACCATTTTTGCGCGGTGTTTGGCACTCCGACTTAGGCATGAGGGGAGGGCTATGCGACACTTGGTTTTTGGCGAATTTTCAAGGACCGCGCTGTGCAGATCGATTTGAACACTCCTGACGGTTTAACCCTTGAGGCGGTACGCCAGTTATTGGCATCCGCCAGTGACGACGAGCACACTCAGTTGCGGGTTACCAAGGGCGGTATCGCCTACATTTCTTCCGGCGTTGTCGGCGGCACTGATATCGACGGGCTGAGATTTCGGCTGGAGACGTGGGCTAAAGGCTCGGGATATGTAGGCTTGGTCGCAGCCAGTGACGAGGTCTGGGTCATGCAGATCTTCAATGCGCTGAAAGACAACTGGCCGAACCCACCGTATGACTACATCGACGTTTATTAAGCGCTATTAATATTCAGTCACGATTGAGTGCTAAAGGGCAGGGCAATGCTCAGGCAAACTCAGCGCTCGTCTGAAATGGGGGCGGGGTGATGGCATTCACCTTGAAACCAATCGCCAGAACGGCGGTCGCACGATCTCAGCTTAACTATTAAAAAAGGAGGTTTCATGCCTTGGAAGCTCGCGTCATTGGGTGCCTTGTTGGCCGCTACTCTGCTGGCAGGTTGCAGCAGCACGTCGCCTGAGTCGGCAACGGACCCTGTAACGACGACTGACACGGGTCATAGCCGCTGTGAAGCAAAGGCTGCCGAATTCACCCTTGGCAAACCAGCCTCACCGCAACTGCTGGAACAGGCGCGCACTCGCGCAGGCGCACAGAACGCGCGGTTCCTGATGCCGACCGATATGGTCACTCTGGAGTACCGCTCTGACCGCTTGAACCTGAACACCGATGCCAATCGGGTGGTCACTCGCGTCAACTGCGGCTGATCGCACCAGGCTTTTGTTTCGCCCATAAAAAACCCCGCCACATGGACGGGGTTTTTTTAGTGCGGCTGAAAATTACTCAGCGCGGACTTGTGCAGCTTGCATACCCTTTTGGCCTTTCTCAGCCACGAAGGAAACGGTCTGGCCTTCTTTCAGGCTTTTGAAACCGTCGCTTTCGATAGCTTTGAAGTGTACGAACAGGTCGTCACCGCCACCTTGAGGAGTGATGAAGCCGAAGCCTTTTTCATCGTTGAACCATTTAACGGTGCCGGTTTGGCGATTAGACATGGTGTATCTCCAAGAAACATATATTTTCAGTAGTGCTGTGCTGCTCAGGCCAACTGGGCACACCCGAGTATCATAGTCGAAATGTTCGCTTTGGGAGCCCCCGGACGTGCTGTTTGCCTTGCTGTCGAGTGTTCTTTGGTGCTTCATGTGGCTGAAAGCCCCGATTTAAAAGGCTTTCAGCCGAAAGTAAAGACGATAAAAAAAGCTGTAAAACCTTGAAAAATGTCTGACAAAGCGGCATTTAGGCTCATTTTTTGGTCATTGCAGCTGAAAAAATGAATGCGTGAGGCCTATTTTTTCGCGCCGGTATCGACCCTGCAGGTGGCGATTTTATGCATGGCCTCATTCCCCAGTTCTTGACTTGCTTTGCCATCCATCAACGCCTGAAGGTCTTTGGCTGGATAGGATTTGAGCTGATCGGCGCCGCAAGCACAGACGGCTTTGGCCTTCGCATCACCGATTTTTTGCGCCGCTGCAGGGACGCATTGCGCCATGTATTTCTCGCGCTCGCCCTTTGGCCAGTCGGCATGGGCGGCCAATGGCAACAGCAGAATGAAGGGGGCGGCTACGGCGAACAAACGGTTCAGACGCATGCTGGGATGCTCCTTGTGAGTCAATGACTTGTTATCTGAGGGGCAAAGCGGTGTTCAGTTCAGCACTCTGGCATAAAAATGCCCAATGTGCCTGCGCACAAAGTCTGCTTGCATCGACGACCGTTCATCTGTGCTAGCATGCCACGCTCGGGCGTTTGCAAGCTCC
This sequence comes from Pseudomonas sp. S2_F03, assembly GCF_054668335.1. Taxonomy (NCBI): domain Bacteria; kingdom Pseudomonadati; phylum Pseudomonadota; class Gammaproteobacteria; order Pseudomonadales; family Pseudomonadaceae; genus Pseudomonas; species Pseudomonas sp. S2_F03. The sequence continues at coordinate 5,252,392 of NZ_CP162759.1, forward strand.
GGATGACCTTCAGTCCCGGTGGCGGCAACTGCGCGAATAACCCTGATTTGAATCCCAGTCACTCTGGTTCGGTTTTCCGGTTGGCCGCAAGGCTCCTGCCGCTGTAAGGCAGGCGTTCGTCATTGAATGGCCTGGATCGGATCTTGTACTGGCTCATCCCAACCCACGTGACCTTTGGTAGGGGTCACCACTAGGAGAGGAGGCGCCATGCCAACTATTACTCTTCCCGACGGCAGTCAACGTTCATTCGATCACCCAGTTTCCGTAGCCGAGGTCGCCGCATCCATTGGTGCAGGTCTGGCCAAGGCCACCGTGGCCGGCAAGGTCAATGGCAAGCTGGTCGACGCCAGCGACATCATCGACAGCGATTCCACGCTGCAAATCATTACGCCAAAGGATGAAGAGGGGCTGGAGATCATTCGCCACTCTTGCGCCCACCTGGTTGGCCACGCGGTCAAGCAGTTGTACCCGACCGCCAAAATGGTGATCGGGCCGGTCGATTGACGAAGGCTTCTATTACGACATCGCCTTCGAGCGTCCTTTTACTCCGGACGACCTGGCCGCCATCGAACAGCGCATGCAACAGCTGATCGAAAAAGATTACGACGTGATCAAGAAAGTCACTCCGCGCGCCGAAGTGATCGAAGTGTTCAAGGCCCGTGGTGAAGACTACAAACTGCGCCTGGTCGAGGACATGCCGAACGAACAGGCCATGGGTCTGTACTATCACGAAGAATACGTCGACATGTGCCGCGGTCCGCACGTGCCGAACACGCGCTTCCTGAAGTCCTTCAAGCTGACCAAGCTGTCCGGCGCCTACTGGCGTGGCGATGCCAAGAACGAGCAATTGCAGCGCGTTTACGGCACCGCGTGGGCAGACAAGAAGCAACTGGCGGCTTACATCCAGCGCATCGAAGAAGCTGAAAAGCGTGATCACCGCAAGATCGGCAAGCGCCTGGGCCTGTTCCACACCCAGGAAGAGTCGCCGGGCATGGTGTTCTGGCACCCGAACGGCTGGACTCTGTACCAGGTCCTCGAGCAGTACATGCGCAAGGTTCAGCGCGACAACGGCTACCTGGAGATCAAGACTCCTCAGGTCGTTGACCGCAGCCTGTGGGAGAAATCCGGGCATTGGGCCAACTACGCCGACAACATGTTCACCACCCAGTCAGAAAACCGCGACTACGCCATCAAGCCGATGAATTGCCCTTGCCACGTGCAAGTGTTCAATCAAGGCCTGAAAAGCTACCGCGAGTTGCCGATGCGCCTGGCCGAATTCGGTGCCTGCCACCGTAACGAGCCATCGGGTGCGCTGCACGGCATCATGCGTGTGCGTGCGTTCACTCAGGATGACGCCCACATCTTCTGCACTGAAGAGCAGATGCAGGCTGAATCCGCAGCGTTCATCAAGCTGACCATGGACGTTTACGCCGATTTCGGCTTTAAAGACGTCGAGATGAAGCTGTCCACTCGTCCGGAAAAACGCGTTGGTTCCGACGAATTGTGGGATCGCGCCGAAGCTGCATTGGCTGCAGCCCTTGATAGCGCTGGCCTGCCGTACGACTTGCAGCCGGGCGAAGGTGCGTTCTACGGTCCGAAGATCGAGTTCTCGCTGAAAGATTGCCTCGGTCGCGTCTGGCAGTGTGGTACCCTTCAGCTCGATTTTAACCTGCCTGTCCGTCTGGGAGCCGAATACGTCTCCGAAGACAACAGTCGCAAGCACCCGGTAATGTTGCACCGGGCGATCCTGGGTTCCTTCGAGCGTTTCGTCGGAATTCTGATCGAGCACTACGAAGGGGCATTCCCCGCGTGGCTGGCGCCGACCCAGGCAGTGATCATGAATATCACTGATAAACAGGCTGATTTCGCCGCCGAAGTTGAAAAAACTCTCAACGAAAGCGGGTTTCGTGCCAAGTCTGACTTGAGAAATGAAAAAATCGGCTTTAAAATCCGCGAGCATACTTTGCTCAAGGTTCCCTATCTCTTGGTTATCGGAGATCGGGAAGTCGAGATGCAGACTGTCGCTGTGCGTACTCGTGAAGGTGCTGACCTGGGCTCGATGCCCGTCGCCCAGTTCGCTGAGTTTCTCGCGCAAGCGGTTTCCCGGCGTGGTCGCCCAGATTCGGGTAATTATTATTAAGCGTGAAATGAGACAAGATAAACGAGCTGCACCGAAAGCCCCGATCAACGAGAATATCTCGGCACGCGAGGTTCGGTTAATTGGGGCTGAGGGTGAGCAGCTTGGGATTGTGTCAATTGAAGACGCGCTTCTTAAGGCTGAAGAGGCCAAGCTGGATTTGGTGGAGATTTCCGCCGATGCAGTACCCCCTGTTTGCAAGCTGATGGACTACGGCAAGTCGATCTTCGAGAAGAAGAAGCAGATTGCTGCGGCCAAGAAAAACCAGAAGCAGATTCAGGTTAAAGAAATCAAGTTTCGTCCAGGGACGGAGGAAGGGGATTACCAGGTAAAACTGCGCAACCTGGTACGTTTCCTGAGTGATGGGGACAGGGCCAAGGTATCCTTGCGATTCCGCGGCCGTGAGATGGCCCACCAGGAGCTGGGGATGGAACTCCTCAAGCGAGTTGAAGGTGACTTGCTCGAGTACGGTTCGGTCGAACAGCATCCTAAGATGGAAGGACGCCAGCTGATCATGGTCATCGCCCCGAAAAAGAAGAAGTAATCAACAGGGCACGGCAGGCCTTCTGATTATGTTTATCAACTGAATGCGGAGTATCCGAACATGCCAAAAATGAAGACCAAAAGTGGTGCTGCTAAGCGGTTTCTGAAAACTGCTAACGGTATCAAGCACAAGCACGCTTTCAAGAGCCACATCCTGACTAAAATGTCGACCAAGCGTAAGCGTCAACTGCGCGGTAGCAGCTTGCTGCATCCGTCTGACGTGGCAAAAGTCGAGCGCATGCTGCGCCTTCGTTAATTTTAGTCAAGAATAGAGGAAGTAACTCATGGCTCGTGTAAAGCGTGGCGTCATTGCCCGTAAACGTCACAAAAAAATTCTGAAACTTGCTAAAGGCTACTACGGCGCTCGCTCGCGCGTATTCCGTGTTGCCAAGCAAGCGGTAATCAAGGCAGGCCAATACGCCTACCGTGACCGTCGTCAGAAAAAACGTCAGTTCCGCGCTCTGTGGATCGCTCGTATCAACGCTGGTGCACGTATCAACGGTCTGTCCTACAGCCGTTTCATCGCCGGCCTGAAAAAAGCGTCCATCGAGATCGACCGTAAGGTTCTGGCTGATCTGGCAGTGAACGAAAAAGCGGCGTTTGCTGCGATTGTCGAGAAAGCTAAAGCCACCTTGGCTTAAGTACCCCCGACAGTCACCCGGCCTCACCTCTGTGGGGCCAGGTGTTAAACGTCATAAATAGGGGAAGAGCCTTCAAGCTCTTCCCCTATTTTGTATCTGGAGTCTGTACATGGAAAACCTGGACGCGCTCGTCTCTCAAGCACTAGAGGCTGTGCAAAGCGCTGAAGATATCAATGCCCTGGAGCAAATCCGGGTTCACTACCTTGGCAAAAAGGGTGAATTGACTCAGGTGATGAAGACCCTGGGGAATTTGCCGGCAGAAGAGCGTCCGCAAGTCGGTGCGCTGATCAACGTTGCCAAGGAGCGTGTCACAGAGGTTCTCAATGCGCGCAAGGCACTGTTTGAAGAGGCTGATCTAGCCGCCAAACTGTCCGCCGAGTCGATTGACGTGACCCTGCCTGGCCGCGGCCAGACCTCCGGTGGTCTGCATCCGGTTACCCGCACTCTGGAACGTATCGAACAGTTCTTCACCCATATAGGCTACGGCATCGCCGAAGGCCCTGAGGTCGAAGACGATTATCACAACTTCGAAGCACTCAACATCCCAGGCCATCACCCGGCCCGGTCGATGCATGACACCTTCTATTTCAATGCAAACATGTTGCTGCGCACCCATACCTCGCCGGTACAGGTCCGCACCATGGAATCAAAACAGCCGCCGATCCGCATCGTCTGCCCAGGCCGTGTGTACCGTAGCGACTCGGATATCACCCACTCGCCGATGTTCCACCAGGTCGAAGGCCTGCTGGTCGATCGCGATATCAACTTCGCCGACCTGAAAGGGACTATCGAAGAATTCCTGCGCGTGTTCTTCGAAAAAGAACTGGCCGTGCGTTTCCGCCCATCCTACTTCCCGTTCACCGAGCCATCCGCAGAAGTCGACATGGAATGCGTGATGTGCAGCGGTAAAGGCTGCCGTGTCTGCAAGCAGACGGGCTGGCTGGAAGTGATGGGCTGCGGCATGGTTCACCCGAACGTGTTGCGTATGTCCGGGATCGACCCGGAAGAGTTTTCGGGCTTTGCCTTCGGCATGGGCGTTGAGCGTCTAGCCATGCTGCGTTACGGCGTGAACGACTTGCGTCTGTTCTTCGACAACGACTTGCGGTTCCTCGCGCAATTTCGCTAGTCGTAACGAATTCTTAGGAGAGCAGGATGAAATTCAGTGAACAATGGCTGCGTGGCTGGGTAAGCCCGCAGGTAAGTCGTGACGAGCTGGTTGCTCGTTTGTCGATGGCCGGTCTTGAGGTCGATAGCGTTACTCCGGCCGCCGGCGTATTCAGCGGCGTGATAGTGGGCGAGGTGCTGAGCACCGAACAGCACCCGGACGCCGACAAGCTGCGCGTTTGCCAGGTCAGCAATGGCACGGAGACTTTTCAGGTCGTATGCGGTGCGCCAAACGTGCGCCCGGGCCTGAAGATCCCGTTCGCCACCATCGGTGCCGAGCTGCCAGGCGACTTCAAGATCAAGAAAGCCAAGCTGCGTGGCGTTGAGTCCAACGGCATGCTGTGTTCGCAAGCCGAACTGCAAGTGGGCGAAGGCAACGATGGCCTGATGGAGCTGCCGGCCGATGCGCCGGTGGGCCAGGACATTCGTGAGTACCTGAACCTGGAAGATGCCAGCATCGAGGTCGACCTGACCCCGAACCGCGGTGACTGCCTGTCCCTGGCCGGTCTGGCCCGTGAAGTTGGCGCACTGTACGCCGCCCAGGTCACTCGCCCGGTTGTTGCTTCCGTTCCAGCCGTGCACGACGAAGTGCGTTCGGTTGAAGTGCTGGCTCCGGCGGCGTGCCCGCGTTATCTGGGGCGTGTGATCCGTAACGTCGATCTGTCCAAGCCTACACCGCTGTGGATGGTCGAGCGTCTGCGTCGTGCTGACGTGCGCAGTATCGACGCAGCCGTCGACATCACCAACTACGTGATGCTGGAGCTGGGTCAACCGCTGCACGCCTTCGATCTTGCCGAAATCAACGGTGGCATCCGCGTGCGGATGGCCGAAGAGGGCGAGAAGCTGGTACTGCTCGACGGTCAGGAAGTCACCCTGCGTAGCGATACGCTGGTGATTGCCGACCACACCCGCGCTCTGGCAATTGCTGGCGTCATGGGCGGAGAGCACAGCGGCGTCAACACCGCGACTACACGCGATATTTTCCTGGAGAGCGCATTCTTCGATCAGATTGCAGTCGCTGGCAAGGCTCGTTCCTACGGCCTGCACACTGACGCTTCGCACCGCTACGAGCGTGGCGTGGACTGGCAATTGGCCCGTGAAGCCATGGAGCGCGCTACTGGCCTGCTGCTGGAAATCACCGGTGGCGAAGCCGGCCCAATCATCGAAACCGTCAGCGAGCAACATCTGCCGAAGATCGCTCCGGTTACCTTGCGCGCGCAACGCATTACTCAAATGCTGGGCATGGAAATGGATTCGGCCGAAGTTGAGCGTCTGCTCAACGCTTTGGGCTTGTCCGTTTCGGCCGATGGGGCAGGGCAATGGCGCGTTGAAGTGCCAAGCCATCGCTTCGATATCAGCCTGGAAGTCGATTTGATCGAAGAGCTGGCCCGCCTGTACGGCTACAACCGTCTGCCGGTTCGTTACCCGCAAGCTCGCCTGGCGCCGCAAGCCAAAGCGGAAGCTCGTAGCGATTTGCCTGAACTGCGTCGTCTGCTGGTGGCGCGTGGTTATCAGGAAGCGATTACTTACAGCTTCATCGATCCGAAACAATTCGAACTGTTTAATCCGGGTGTGGAGCCGCTGCTGCTGGCCAACCCGATTTCCAACGACATGGCTGCCATGCGCTCGTCCTTGTGGCCGGGTCTGGTCAAGGCGCTTCAGCACAACCTGAACCGTCAACAGGACCGCGTCCGTCTGTTCGAAAGTGGCCTGCGTTTCGTCGGTCAACTGGAAGGCCTGAAGCAAGAGCCGATGTTGGCCGGTGTTGTATGTGGTAGCCGTCTGCCGGAAGGCTGGGCGCAGGGTCGCGATGTCGTGGACTTCTTCGACGTCAAGGCTGACGTGGAAGCGGTGCTTGGTTTTGCCGGCGCGTTGGATTCGTTCACTTTCGTGCCGGGTAAACACCCAGCGTTGCACCCGGGTCAAACCGCGCGCATCGAACGTGAAGGCCGTTTGGTAGGTTTTGTAGGTGCCATTCACCCTGAATTGTCGAAAACCCTCGGGCTCGATCGTCCAGTCTTCGTTTTTGAGCTGGTTCTGGCTGAAGTGGCGTTGGGCAAAATGCCTAAATTCAGCGAGTTGTCGCGCTTCCCTGAAGTACGACGTGATCTTGCGCTGATCGCCGAAAAAGACGTCGCAGCCAGCGCTGTTCTAGAACGTAATCCGTGAAAATGCAGGCGAATGGCTGACAGACCTCAGGCTATTTGACGTGTATCAGGGTAAAGGCATTGATCCTGATAGAAAAAGCCTTGCAGTTGGCTTGACCTGGCAGCATCCATCGCGCACTCTTAATGACGATGAGGTGAATAACACTACGCAAAACATCCTCACCTCGCTCGAACAAAGGTTGAACGCCACGTTAAGGAAGTGACGTATGGGGGCTCTGACGAAAGCTGAGATGGCGGAACGTCTGTATGAAGAGCTGGGCCTGAATAAACGGGAGGCCAAGGAATTGGTCGAACTGTTTTTTGAAGAAATCAGGCACGCTCTTGAAGACAACGAACAAGTCAAATTGTCCGGTTTCGGAAATTTCGACCTTCGAGACAAACGCCAGCGGCCTGGCCGCAATCCGAAAACGGGTGAAGAAATCCCGATCACGGCTCGCCGTGTGGTCACCTTTCGTCCAGGGCAGAAGTTGAAGGCCCGAGTTGAGGCTTATGCTGGAACCAAGTCATAACGACGAGCTACCCGTCATCCCAGGCAAACGCTACTTCACCATCGGTGAAGTTAGCGAGCTGTGTGCCGTAAAACCGCACGTGCTGCGCTATTGGGAGCAGGAGTTTCCTCAACTCAACCCCGTCAAACGCCGCGGGAATCGCCGGTATTATCAGCGACAAGACGTGCTGATGATCCGGCAGATCCGCGCGCTCCTTTACGATCAAGGTTTCACCATCGGCGGCGCGCGTTTGCGCTTGTCCGGCGATGAAGCCAAAGACGACACCACCCAATACAAGCAGATGATTCGACAGATGATTGCCGAGTTGGAAGACGTGTTGGTAGTACTCAAGAAATAATTTCCTGAGTTTGAATACTTCCAGTTTTCAAACGCTTGCGATATATTCTTGAGCGTCCCTCGAGAAGAGGGACGAGTTTCACGCCTAGTCGGGGCGTAGCGCAGTCCGGTAGCGCACTAGCATGGGGTGCTAGGGGTCGAGTGTTCGAATCACTCCGTCCCGACCATATTTCCTGAGTAAAATCAGACAGTTAAGCAGATCAGCTAGATCGGCTTTTTTGTGTCTGCGCAAAACCCGCGCAAAACTGGCGCAAAACTACCCTGTGATTTCGCTGATATTCAGGTCCGGAATTGCTTCGGACCAGACGATTTCTTCGTGGTCCCGCTGGTAGTTTCTGGTCATGCCCTCGCTCGCATGACCAGCAATTTTCTGACCGTCCTTTCCGGCTTTCTTGTACAGGTGGAGCGACAGCGCTCGCACTTCATGGAAGCCCGGCATCTCTTCTTCCTTCCATCCCGCGTAGCAGTTCGCCGCCTCCCTGGCCTCCTTGAATGCTCGCGTCAAATACCTCTCCTCAACCTTTGTCCAGTGCTCCTTGGTCTGTGCTTGTTTCTGTTTCCGGCGCTGGGGCTTCCGGTGCACCAGGTAGGGCGATACGACATCGTCGCGGCATCGGCTGATGACCGACTGCAACTCCGGCGTTATCAGAAATCGTATCCACGCCGCGTCACTGGCCTTGGCCGTCTTCTTCTGCACCACGTACAGGTAACCCTCCCGACTGCCATCAAAACGCATATCGAGGATGTCTGTCCGGCGCTGGGCGGTGATCAACGCCAGGTCAATTGCGTTCTGCAGCCAAGCTGGCGACTTCTCCCGAATGGCTTTTAGTCCTTCTACCGTGTGGCGTTTGCGCTGCTTCTTCTCGATCCGGTTGATGGTGCTGGCCGCCGGGTTGTCCGGGCACAGTCCTTTGGACGCTGCGTGATTGAAGATGTCGATCAGTAGCGCCCGGCACTGGTTCGCCGTGCGCGGGGTGAGCGCGTCCAGCATCTCCGCGACCATGCGAATGGTTATTTCATCGATGGCCTTTCCCTCGAACTGCTTACGGAAACGCCGGAAGTGCACGGCGTAAAGACCCAGCGTTCCTTTGGCCAGCTCGCGGGGCGGAAGGACGTCTCGTTCGTAGGTGTCGAGGAAACCGGCAAATGATTCTGATGAGCTGCCCATCACGGCACCGATCAGGTCAGCGCCGCGCATGAATTCCAGATTCAGTTGCTTTGCGGCATCAATCGCCTTGATTCGGTCGCTGCCAAATTGGAACCACTTACCGTCGGTAGGCCGCCGGTAGCGATAAGTCGAGCGCCGCGAATCGAAATACAGGTTCTGCGGAAGGCTCTTGTTCGCCTTGTTGCGCGGCCGTGGGACCATCATGCAGCTCCTTTCAATACCATCGCCACCAGGTCGTTGCCGTCTGAACGGCTGAATGCGGTCCAGTCAACGTACCAGAGTTTCCCGATCTGCTCGCCGGGCACCATGCCGTTACGGATATGGTTACGGATGGCCTGCGGGCATTGCGGTGTTCCGTTTTCGCCCCAGCGCCGGCGCTGGAACTCACTGATCTTGATCAGCTCTCGTTTCATTGGGTGCTCCATGTCGCGCGTGGCGGCAGAAGGTTGGGAAGGTGGTTTGTGTGAATCAGATGAAGGGGGGCAAGCGAGTTGAGTGGGGTGAACTAAGGTTTATCGGTTCGCCTCGGCAGTTGCGTACATGTTTTCTCCCCTGAGGTGACTGGCGGGGCGGACCCTCAGCGCTGCGGCCCTTTGTAGCAGTACACGTAGGCGAACCAGGCGAGGGCGATCATGGCGTCACCTCAGTCTGATCCAGATCCTCCGCGGCGATCACGAACGTCTCGATGTTCTTGACCCGGTAGAAGCTGCAGTCGCAGTTCTTTCGAGCCCAGGCATCGAGAAGATCTTCAAGTTCTTGCTTTGCTTCGGCGCTGACTGTAGGGAAATCATCTGCCCACTCGCCGAGATCGCTCGAAGCTGCGTTGTCAGCCATGGCGTCGATCACCGCATCCGAATCGACGAGCTCAGCAGGATCCGCATAGTGAATCTCTCCGCGCTGGCACTTATTGCCCGGGGCGAGTTCGTCGTTTTGGCTTAGGAAAGAACACCAGTCAGCGGTCCAGTCCTCACCATTGGAGGAGTAGGCGTACTCGATGCCGGCCGGCACGACAGGCAAAACAGTTTCTTCAGGCATGACTGTTCCTTTGCCGCTATAGCGGCTGACTTTGAAGGGAGAGGGAGTTACGTGTATTTGGTGCTGATGCGCTTGGCGATGGCTTCGAGCTTTTCGGCCATGGCCCACATGTCGTTGTTGTCGCGGCGTGAGACGACCGGGGAGCGTTGGACGTTGCGACCGATGAGGATCTTCGCTGCCAGCAGGATCAGCCAGGCTTCGAACTTGCGGTGGACGAAGCGCTTCATGCCGGCGCTACCGGGTGCGTCGCGTTCCAGTGCTCGAATGCTTCTTGCGTGGTAGCCGCTTCGATCTTCTCGTCGCAGGGGTAGCAATGCGCAACGCCGCCGGCCGCTCCGACATCGCGGTGACCTTGTTTGCACGGGTTCATATGCCATTCATCGTCACTGGTGGCTTCTGGATATTCAGGCCGCTCAGGCGGATAGGCCGGAGCTGTCATTGCCTGGTCAATGGCTGCACGAAGGTTCTCGCTGTAGTTCTCGCCGATGACGCGCTCGGTCGGCTTATCCATCCAATGGCCGACGATCTCGATACTGATGCTGCTGTCGCCGGCATCGCCGTTCGGGCTGCTGTCGAAGCGAACATCCCAGCAATTCGATTCCAGCGTATCCAACCGGGCCTTGTCCCGCTCCAGCTCATCAATCTTCTGATCCGCGGCGTTCAGGCCCTGCTGCAGGGCATGTTCTCGAGCTTTGACGTCCTCGAGGTGCTGCGCCAGTGTGCACGCGAAGTCTCCGGCCAGCCGCTCAGCGATGTACTGGCGGTAGTCGTGACGCTTGAGCACCGTCTTGAACAGGTTGGCGATGTACCCGCGGCCGCCATCTGGCGTGTTCAAGTCGAAGCTAGGTCCGGTCGGTTGGTTTTCTGTGGGCATGGGTACACCTCATCGGTATAGTCGACACCCATTAACAATGGGGCGACAAAATGGCGGATAGTCTTTTTCATTACACAGACGCTGGCGCTGTTAAATCTATTTTAGAAAATCAAGAGTTTTGGCTGACTGATATACGATTCTTAAATGACTCGCAGGAGTTAAATGATGGAGTCGTGTTCATACTTGATGCTCTGTCAGCCCTAAAGAAGAAAAGAGAGGGCGACGATCAGTTTATCCTTCGAGCAATAAATGAGCTGAGACTTTCATTCGAGACTCATATATCCCATTGGATTGATAGTCAGCCGATATTTGTATGTTCATTCAGTAAGTCGGGCAATCAACTTAGTCAGTGGAGAGCTTACGGGTCTTATGCAATAGAGTTTGATAGTGATCGGCTTTGGGGTGATATTGACCTTTTCGAATGTTTTTATGATAGTGATAAAAAGAATAAAATTGTCGCTGAGGAAGTCAGTCAATCGGTTCAGGGGCTTGCTCAGGATTTCATGGTTCATGGTGATGAGATCACGGAAGATTCATTGATTCACCTATCTACCCTCGTGAGAACTGCGTCTACGTTCAAAGATGCAAATTTCTATGAAGAACAAGAGGTTCGATGCGCAATTGACTTGTCATTGCCAAATGAAAATTTAAAGTTTCGGCAGCGCGGAAATTTATTGATTCCATACACTGCTGTTAAATTTACGGTTGGATGTATTAAAGCTATCCACGTTGGACCTATGCGCGACCAAGATCTCGCCTACACCGCTATGAAAACGTTTGTTGCCAACACAGAGCACCAGTTGTTAGCGAACGGAGTAGGCCAGGAGAGCCGGATACAAGTTATTAAATCAAAAATTCCTTTTAGAGCGCCATGATTTGGCCCTTTTAAGCGGCTAATCGCTGGTAAAGCTCGATGATGTCGGCGGCATTGGCGGCGACCAGCGCTTCGGCCTCATCCGGGCAGACGCTGTTGCCGATCAGCCGGACCTGGTCCGTCTTGTTGATGTCGCGCCATTCTTCCGCACCGGTGACCGGATCGACGAACAGGCCGCGGTCGATGATGTAGTCCTTGTCGAAGCCCTGAGCCGCCTTCAGTTCTGGTGGCTGCAGCATGCGCAGGGTGATGTCGACCAGCACATAGCCGCCGACCATGACCATCTCGGCCGGGTCTTTGAAATGCTCCGGCAGATGCTCGTGCATGAAGGCGGCGCAGCGCCGAGCGCCTTCCATCTGTTCCGAAGTCAGGGTGTCCGGCACCTGAACAACCTCAACCAGCGCAACGCGGTCCTTCGTCGGCAGAGTGTGCATCGGCTCAGTGAGCGAAATGCCGTCCTTCTCGTTGCCGTAGTACTTCACCAGGTAGGCGCTGGCCAAACGTTGATTGGCGCCTGACTGGCAGATAGTCGATAGTGGTGAGTCTGCGGCTCGGCCATCGCCGTCGTAGAAACCTCCGTTCGCCTGCTCGAAGAACGCCGCCGTTACCGCATGGTGCCCGGTGCTGGTAGCGACTACGCCGAGCGGGCCAGCAACGTCGGCCCCGACGGATCCTTTCCGTAAGGTGACCATGTTCGCGGCGACAAGCGCCTGCTCGCCTCGGTTGGCGCCAGTTACTGTCCGGAAGGGATCATCAGGGGAGTAACCACTTCGCTCTCCGTGATGGGTGAGGTGGGTCAGATGGCAGGCAGCCAGGGCGAAGTGGCCACCCTTGACCTGAGCGACCTGAGTACGCAGTGGTTCCACCGCACTGAAGTTTCGTTGAGACGAGCCGTTGGCGCATTCGGTGAGGAATGGCGCGGCTACCGGCTGCACCAGTGCGTAATGCGTGCCGCCGGCGCTGATGGTCGATAAGGATTCGTCCACGCTGTGGGTGCTGGTGTGTGATTCCGACGTGCCGCGCATCGGGACAATGAACGGCTTCGCGCTGGTCAGCACATGTCGCCAGCAACCCTTGGCTACGCGCCGCATCGTGTTCACTGCCATCGGCTTGGCCCGGAAGATCGTGCGGCCCAAGTTGCTCCAGTCGATGCATTCCGCGGCAGTGCGCCAAGGTTGCTGTTTGGCCGTCGGCGTCTTGTGGCGCTTCGGCGCTGGCCAAATGATAGGCTGGCCATCGCTGCGTGCTACCAGGTACAGGCGCTTACGAATGGTCGGCGTGCCAGCGTTGGCCGCGATGCGCTCTCGCCATTCGACGTTGTAGCCAAGGCCACGCACCAGTGCCTCCATCGGTACGAACTCGCCGATGGCCTGCATGATCTCCGGCATGTCTGGGTGATCGGCTGCCAGCCCGGTGCTGATCGCGGTAATGAATGCCTTGAACGTGCGCCCGCGCTCGGCCTTGATCGGCTGGCCTTCGGGGTCGATCGGTCCCCAGTCGCAGAACTCTTCAACGTTCTCCAAGAAGAGCAGACGCGATTTGGTGATGAACAGCCAACGAATCACCACCCATGCCAGCCCGCGGACACCCCGGTCGCGCGGTGCGCCCCCTTTGGCTTTACTGTGGTGGCGGCAATCGGGTGATGCCCAGATGATTGCCACTGGCTGGCCGCCGGTTGCCTCTCGAGGATCGACCTCGTACACATCCGCCACATAGTGAGCTGTCTTCGGGTGGTTGGCACGGTGAACGGCTAGGGCGATCGGGTTGTGGTTTACCGCCACGTCCGGCTCCCGATACGCCCGGGCAATGCCGGTACTGGCGCCGCCGCCGCCGGCGAACAAGTCCACCACCAGCTCTTTTTCGAACGGCAGGCCCATGCTTGGCTGGCCATGGATGAAATGGGGTTTTTTCTGTCGTGCGGACATAGGGGATCCTCGCCGACTGGCGTGATTCGTTAATTTCGGGTATTAAATGATGTTTATTTGCCACTAATCGGTGAGAAAAATGGCGTTAAAGTTGGAAATTTCAGGGAACACCTTCGAGGGATTTCAAACGGCGGTTTCAGTGGCCCACGGCTCTGATGCTGAAATAAAATTCACCGATAACAATTTGAAAAACTGCATTAATGGGATCGTCGAAAGGGACAAGACATCTTTTCTTGATGGGCTAGGTCTTCCACAAGACACTCCAGTTGATGCCGTTCTTGAAGTGATTCAGGCTTTACGGGTTGATCCAGCAGCAGGCGAGGAAAAACGTTTGGCTACGGTAAAAGCTTCGCGCGCGTGGGCTTACGTTGAGAGATCTTCCAACGCAATCACTGTTGTTCAAGGGCTTGTTGCTTTAGCCGCTTCCGGTATTGGAATTCCGAATTTATTCTGATCGACCTATAAAGCTCGGTGTTTCCAGTCAGGCACCAACTTCCGTGACCGGATTTTTCCGTGGCAATTTGAGTTGTTATGAAGCATTCCGGATGTCAGCAGGTCGCTGGGGCAAGGAGAGAAAAATGGACTCGCAGATGTGGTCGAACTTGATAGCAGCACTTGCATTTGTTGTGTCTATTACAGCAGCAGTTTTTTCTTGGAGAACGGCGGCTCATGCGAAACTGGCAAACAACATCGCGATCCACCAATATCAAAAAGAGATATATCAGGCTTTTTTTGAAGTGCGTAAATTGTTGAGTAGCCGTGCGCTGTATATGCAGAACGATGAGCTGAGACCATTTGGGCTTGTTTTCAAATCCTCCGCCCTTTATGTAAGTGGTGCGCTGTCGACGCAGCTTCTAGCGTTTTACGATGAGTGCTTCAAGATAGAAGACTTCCATAATAGATTGGAAGTGGATCGCGACTATTTTAGACTTCTAGCTAATGAACCAGTTGAATTAGCGGCCTCGGAACTGGAAGAGTCTCGGGCAAACGCCGAGAAAGAAGTGGAAAATTCTCGAGCTAATCTGTTGGAGTGCTTGGAGATTGCGGCAGAGTTAGCCAAGAAAGTAGATGATCGGTTCGCAAGCGAAATCACGTTGAAGTAATACGTTAATCAGTGCTGCAAGTCTTCATCGCCTCACGGTTGTATGCCAGTTCCAGTTTCCGCGACACCTTCTCACTGATCCTGATTTCATGTCGCGACATCATGGAAAAACGGGCGGACTGTTCGGCGGGCGCGGCAGCGAGATTGATCAGGAGTGTCGACACCGTCTCCTGCCACTCCTCGAAGTCGTGGCGCTCGCCCAGCACCTGAAGTGCATCAGCGAGCGCTTTCGACACAATCAGCGTGCGCTTCTCGGCGCCGATCCGATCCAGCAGAGCTTTCTCCTTGGCGCGCTTGTCCTTCTGCAATTCCGCGTTGCTCTTGGCCATGGCCTGCCTCTTCAATTCCGTGGGCCGGTAGATCCAGCCATGTCTGTCGTCGGCGCTGGCGCACCTGGTTGCTGACTTTCCTCACGCTGCGACCTTCACCTGATGCCAGGCGCCGGCGGCGTAGAAAAGCTTCGCGGCCTGGGCTTCTTCGAGTGTCACCTCGGCTGGAACCGCAATCCAGCCTGACGCAACCAAATGATTGGGGTTGCAGCTGTCTCGCAGCTCCAGGTAGTAGTGCTCGATGGCATCCGTCAGACGCTCGACCTTGTAGATGCCCTCCGGCGATATCTCCACCGACTTGACGTACTCGACGCCACGCTCGTCTCGACACATGGCGCTGAGGTAGATCGTCCAGCGGTAGGCGAAGTCGAACAAAGCGTTGGCAATCGCCAGGCTCCGGATCTGCCGGCAGCTCTTCCAGTTCGCCATGATCTGCTCGCCGCTCGGGTCGATATTCACGACCGCGACGTGATTGGTTCGCAGCAATGCCCGGCAACTTCGTTCGGCCCGGGCGAAGCCGTTGTTTGCCTTGCGCTTGCTCATAACGCCTCCGCGAGTTTCCGCAGCGCCTTGCGTTCAGCTGCGGTGATGGCGGGACGACGACGCTTGAGGATGGTGTCGGGATCGATCTTCGCCGAGCGCTCCGCCGGTGGGGGATTGATCTGAGTGGGCTCTGCTCTGGAGAAGCGTCCGCCCGCGGCTAGGTGCTGTTCGACCTGACTGGAAAGCTCCTGCGCTTTATCGCGCCGGAACTCGATGTCGTATTTCAGATTGCTGATCATGATCAAGCTCCTAGGCGATGGGCCTGCGCCCTGGCCTTGTCCGCGACTTCATCCACCATGCGATTCAGCTCCAGGTTGAACTGGACCAGCTCTATGTGAAGGTTGGCGATGTAGTCTTCGTCGCGGTAAATGGTTTCGATGTAAAGCTGACACTCTTCATCCTGACGAGAATCGAACGACAGAAAGTCCCACCATTTCCGTCCCGTGACGAACATGCAGCCCTGGACCTGTGGCATGTGTTCCTCGGGCATACCTTCGAGCCAGGTCCTGACGTGAATCGCCTCATTGAAAGGGCACTTCGACTCGGTGCCCCCGTCATCATTGATGAGGCCGTCTGGTGAACAGCCGAGCCAGTCGTACTTCGGGTGGACGATGAACTCTGACGGTATGACGATGTTGCCGGTCAGCATCTCGTAGGCGTCCTGGGCCTTCTGTTCTTCGGTGTGACCCCACTTCATGGAAGCGCTGCTGACGTTGTGCTTGGACTTCTTCGCCAGTCGCTCGAAGCACAGCTCGCGCATGTATGAGGTGCGCGCCCCCATCGGCTCGCGCTTCCCTTGTTTGTCAGGCTTGCCCCAGGCCAGCACATCTTTGAATCGGCTGGCTGTCACTCGTCCTGATCGGTCGGCATGCCACTTCTCCGTGCCCTGAAGTTCCGCCCTCACTACGCTGCCTCCTCGGCCTGCGCCAGGTCGTCGTGGTTGCCGGTTATGTCGGTGAAGTCGCCATCAACAGTTGCCGCCATGGCCTTGAGCGCCTCATGGCACTCCAAGCCGATTGCTGCGCGCTGCTTCGGCTTGAGACCTGCCCAAGCTGCTGCATAGGCTTCGATGTCCTGCTGCTTCGCGACAGCCAAAAGGTCTGCGAATACTCCGTCGATTTCCGGCGACGGGGATTTCGGGCCGAATGACACGCTGGAGGCGGCGGCAGTGTTCGCAGCCTGCTTCACAGGGGTGATATCGATTTCGCCGCCGTACGAGTCTTCGAACTCGTCGGGCGTATAGACGCCGAGGATGACGTCAGGGCAGAAGAGTCGCGCCCATTTTTTTGTCACCAGGTAGGCAATCTGTTGCTTGGGGTCTTCCGCCCAAAGCGTAGAGTTTCGCGTGCGGACTTGGGTGAGCAGAAGTTCCAGAACGCGGGGCTCATCTTCTCCCTTGAAGGTCGCCCAAACCCTGATCCCGAGACCTTTTTCGTCGTCGAAGCTCCAAGCCGGAACACGGTACTTTTTGAACTCGCCAGTGTCCTCGTCCTTCTTCGTCTTGCTGGTGACTTCGCGCATTTTGCCAATGACGTTTTCCCAGGCGCCGAACCATTCGAAGTTCAACCGCCCCTTCACTGGGGCCTTGGCGGTGATCACTGCGTTGACGAGCTGCGCCTCATAGCTCAATGCACCGCCGTTGACGATGAACGTCTTCTGCGCAACAGCGAAGGGGTTCATCTGCCACTGCATTGCTTGTAGTACTACTGCCATGCAGTCAGCTTGATTCCCCTTCAGATGCTTGGGGACTGTTGTCACGCCCTTGGACATCATCAGGGCGAGGTCACTCATCGACTTCATGGTGCCTGGGTCGAGGATGAGCGCTGCCGCGTTGTGCGATGGATCGAGGTAAGTGGCAATGCCAGTTGGTGCTTGGGTTTCTGAATCGATCATTACGCTCTCCGTGGCCGGCCTGGAGTCGGTCGGCCTTCAGATGGAAAGGGGAGTTAGAAGCAGATGGCACGAAGCCAGGCGCGAGCAGTGTCGAGGTCCACGTCGAAGCCCAGGGCGACAACCTCGACGATGTCCTCAACCGATGGCGCGGTCGTAGTCACGTCGTCAGATTCAGCATCGACCGCATGTGTGCTGGCGGGGAAGACTTCAACCTTTTCTGCCACCAGTGCAGGAGTCGCGGCAATTACTGGGGCCGGTGCGGCAGCCTGTGCGCGCAGGCGAGCCAGCTCTTCTTGGTCACGTTGATACTGTGCGTCGCGCTCGCGCTGCTGGCGCTGTTGTTCTGCCTGCTGCTCACGCTGTTGGCGTTGCTGTGCTTCCATGTCGCGGCGCTGCTGGTCCAGCTCGTCCTGCTGCTTCTTCAAACGCAGGCGGTCTTCCTCCGCACGCTGCTTGCGCAGTTCCTCAGCCTCAGCGTCGGCAATGCGTTGCTTCTCGCGCAACTCGTCCAGTTCTTTCTGCTGGGCCAGCAGCTTGGCGGCAGCCTCTTCGCGTTCAACGGCAGACTTGTGCAACGTTTCAAGCTGATCAATGGCATTGTCGCGGGCGATGGTGCCTTCAGCTTCGAACTCGGCATATTCTTCGGGCAGGATCACCGACTCTTTGACGCTTTGCAGAACGGTCGCGACATCAGCAGCGCTGCGGTTTGCGTATGCAGCAGCGACAGAGCTGAAGCGGGTGATCTTCGTCCGAATGGTCTCTACGCGTTCAGCCTCGGCACGCTCGCGCTCGGCCTTGGCATCAGCTACGCGCTTTTCTTCGGCTTTGATTGCTTCGTCAACAGGCGCTTCGATTGCCAAGACCCGATCCTTCAGGGCCTCGCCGAATTCCTTTACCTGGTTGACGCGGGTCTGGGCATCTTTGACCGCCTGCTGATAAGGCACGAGCGCCGTCTTGGTGGTGTTCGCCAGGGCATACCGCACGTCGCGGATGTCGACGCGAACTTCCTTCGCATTCGCCAACCCTTCGCTGGTCGAGCAGTCAACGACCAGCTTCCCGTAAGTGGTCTCCAGACGAACGATCTGTTCTTCATGCGGCCGATATTCGGCGATGTCGGTGACGGCTACCGCAGGGGCAACAGATTTTTGTGCACCGTCGGTTTCGCTGATTTCGAGGGATTCTTGAACGGCTGCTTTAGTATTTGCGGACATGACAGTTCCTTGCCGCGCGGTGCGCAGCGTTTGAAGTGATGGCTTATTGAGTGACGCGATCAGCCAGAGCGCTGAGCAGCATCCAGAGAGTGAAGAAGGCGAGTACAGGGAAGCTGCCACGCCAGATCAGCAGGCGCCGCGCACGCTGGTGGCTGGTCATCGCGATTCGGCCATCGGCAGTTGGGCCTGCTGCTGAATCTCGCGCATCTCGGCATAGGTTCCCCACCAGAAGACGGTGACGACGACGCAAATCCAGTAGATGAGCTTCATGGTCGAACCCTTACAGCGATGCGGCGACCCTTCATGGTGGGCGCCAGGCGCTGCGGCAGGTTTGCGACCAGCTCTTCGCGCTTGCGGCCGATCACTTCATTGAAAGGCAGGCCGAAGCCGAGCAGGGCGATCTTGCGCTCGATGTCGTCGAGTTGCTCGTCGATCAGGGTTTTCACTGGCGCGGTGGTCATGACGCTCTCCCTTGCCGCCTATCAAAGGTGCGGCGCAAACGCTCGGTGTAGTGGGCGTCTTCCTCAGCGCTAATAATGCTCAGCGTGCGGAAGATGAGGATTGCGGTGTTGGCTGATGCCTTTACCGCTATGGCGCTGCACTGCGGGTCGATCATGCTTTGGATGTAGCCATCAAGCATTCCGATTGCCAGATCGTGGTTGCTGGTCATGCCGGTTTCTCCTTCAGCCCCCAAAACTCGCCAATTGCATCCACAGCTGCCTCGACACGTATCGCGCTCGCCTTGCGCTCAGCAAGCAATCGAACATCGCGATCCGCCAGCGCCTGGGTGCGTTTGATCTCGGTCGCCTCGTAGTCGTGGAACTGCTCAGGTTGCGATTTCTTCTCGCGCCCCCAAGCGTCGTAGCGCCTGTCCCACTCTCGGGCCTGCGCGCTATCTGCATAACTGGTCGACATGGTCGCCTCCAGAGTGGCGGATGTTGATCCAACAAAACTCGGCTGCACTCATCCATTCCGCTGGTTGCCGTTGGGCGCGGAGGGGAGTGCATGCGGGTGGTGTTGGGGGAGGGGGTGATGTTTTTTCAGCGTTGGTTTTGGCTTGTGGGTTTGATGTATCTCACCAGTGAATCATTGAGCTGGCTGACGGTCATATCGCCGACCTTTGCTTTTAGGACGTTCAAATGAATCGCGCAGTAATAATGTTCATGGCCATCTCAGGCTCTCTTCTGTTGGGAGGCTGTGGGCCTCACTGGGACGACGGAGAAAGGTACGGTCGTGATCGGGGTTATGATCATGGTCGCGGATACGACCGAGGGTATGACGATGACCGAGGGCACTACCGCAGATATGATCGTCGCGACAATGATCAAGGGTATGAGCGCAATCACGATCGCGATCGTGACGATAGAGACGACTAAACCGCTCTGATCCCACTACATCCTCACCAAGGCTAATCTGTGAAATCCCCAGGCCCGCTGCTGGCGACGGCCTGGGTTTTCAGCATCAGCAATGTGCGATGTCGTTCGGTTGGGCCTACCGATCTCCGGTTGATGCGCGGTCACATCTTCGGCCCTGCTGTCCGCTGCCTGTATGAGTGTTGGGTGCAGCCTTCAGGCTTGCCGCGCCACGCGAGTGGATCGTTTACTGGTGCATGACTGCCAATCCCCCATTCCGGGTTGTTTGATAAATGCAGGTGGCCGGTATAAGCCGGGGTTTCGTCCGCATCGGTAGGTGCTATAAGCCGTGAGTGATGGACAAATCGCTGATGATGCAGACCGACCCGTCTTCTGGGTCAGTGGTGTCGGAGTAATCGATCTGGTTGTACACGCCGCCGTGGAAGGCGAGAGTTTTGGTGTCCCAGGTGTTGTCGAGATGCATGATTGCGGAGGTGGATTTGACGCCGTTACAGCTCGCCGATACGGAAACGGCGCCGCTCGAATTGGCGTGAATGTTGATTTTGAAAAGTGCGCCGAGCGGCACGCTCTCTAGTACTGTGAAGTTCACCGGATCGTCTTGCAGGTAGCTCGACCGGAAACCCATGATGATTTTGCCTTTGTTCCAGAACACCTTTACAGGTGGTCGCTCCGAATCCTTCACATGAATCTGAGCGATCACAACCTTCTGCAGCGAGTTGACCTTCGTCAGTCGCATTTCCTGGCGATTCCAGTGATCAGCAGCGCTGGAGAACAACCAATAACCTGGCTCCTTCCATTCGCAACGGGTCCGTTTCGTGCTCTTGCTCGATGCTCCGAGTGTCGGCGCTGTCATCTGCAGCGAACCATCGGGAAGCATCGAGACAACGTCTGGACACTCGAGTAGTGCCCGCCAGCCGATAAGTTCAAGCGCAATCGGGTTGGTATCGGAGATCGGAAGCGGGGTAGCGATAGTGAAGTTGCTGATGTCTACAGTCATAGTTTGTGCCTCATTCCATTGATGTCGTCTTTTGCTCAGTTGAGCCTTTCGTTTGATGCAGGCCTACATCCCCAAGCCCACTCATTGAATGGGCAGAGGTGATGCGGTCATCCTTCACGGCTCATCTGCTCATGGTTTGCGTGTTCTTCGCTGCAGAACGGCAAGCGATCGTTTCGAACCACTTTGCGGTTCCGCGCCTGGTCGTATGCCTGGTAGATGATGTTTCGATAGATGACGAGGTCTGCGGGCTTGCCGCAGCGGGTGCATTTCGTTGGCGCTGTTGCTGATTGATCCATTGCTGTTGCTCCGGTTGTTTTCCCAATGCACCCGTCACCAGGTGCATCAGTGAAAAATTCCGTTTCTCCACCACGCGCATCGCCCGATTCATATCTCTGGCCGTCGTCGCACATTTCGTGTTCGGTGCTGGTACGGCTGGCTTGCGTGGTTTCGCGTACTCACATCTGGTGAGCACGGCCAGTTCCAGAGCTGGCGTGGCATCAACTATTTGTTGCTCGCGCTTACCGGTTGAAACCCGGGGTAGTCGATGGCGAGGATCCTGAGCTGTTAAAGAGCGGCGGGTCTCTTGAGGCCCTTCGCAGTGGCTGTGTGTCGCTGCGATGGATGCAATTTAGAAAACTAAACAAAACTCGTCAACACTTATTTTAAGAAAACTTAACATGTCTTGCGAAATGCGGTCTCGGCAAATTGAAAAAGATCAAGACTTACGATTTAAAAAATGCTGGCGTATGCTCTTCAATAACTGGATATATATACAGTTATTTGGGGGCAAGAATGGCGAAGGCAAAGAAGACAGAAAAACCAGTAATACGGCACGAGGTAAGCGGGATTGAGCGCCTTGGCCTGCGCGTTTCATCGATGATCAATCACCCGGTAGCGCAGGTTCAGCGCTGGGTGACGATCCATCGCCTGGACACAGACGGGGATCGGGAGTGGGAGGCGGTGCTGAGCGTGATCGCTGATACCGACGAGCTTGAGCTGACACTCAATGACGATGGCAGCGTGACGGTGAGGTGGGAGCAGCAGGAAGTTGAGGTGGCAGGGAAGGGGGAGGCTGAGTTTGAACTGCAGGAGGAGCCGGCACCTTTCTGACTGGCATGAAAAAGCCCGCTCAGTGGCGGGCTACGGAATCAGATCGGGGGATATACAAGAAGACCAGCGTAGCGGCCAGGCTACGTCATTGTGATTAAGGCATATCAAGCTTATCAAGCTCTCGTCCGAGCTTATCCTTCAATGAACCTGAGGTTGTTGAAATTGTACTGATCGTTGCCGATCTCGGTGTGGAGGCTTCGCGCCTCTGTGACTGAAATTCTCCGCCCGTGACGGCCTGCTTGAATGATAGAAAATCGGAGCTTGCACGAGTCCAAAGGACAGCGCTGTATCTGCTGAAGCGTGATGATATGTCTTTGATCTTTGTATTTATAACAACGCCAGAAGTCCCTGTGTCGCTTCCTGGCTTCATCCAGTAATCGATAGCAAGGGCTGTCAATTCCTCAATGTCTCTGTGGATTTGCTCGATCCTTTGCCTTCGCTGATCTTTCTCGCGATCGATTCTTGCCTTCGACTCAGCAGCAAGCCTCAACCCCTCTGCTTTCGACTCAGCAGCAATCCGCAACTGATCTGCCCTAGCGTTAGTTTTTGTCTGAGCGCATGCGGTCCAGATCGAAATTACCAAGGCGAACCAAGCAGGTATGTCTCCCAGATCCATTCCGGCCTCAGGCATGTGCTGCGTCAATGTATTGCCAAATCTCATCTATAACGTACGGGTCTTCCTTGTAGCGAAACTTCAATTTCTTATGAAGCGCTTCTTTGGTGAATTTTTTCAAGCGCACCAAGCCACCAAACGCCTCCTCAAGAAAAGAAGATCCGTAACCCATGGAGCCGTCAAGATCTACCTCAACCACGTCGTACTCACGCAGCTTAGGCTCCAGAAGGTCATCCCTAAACACCTCACCAGAAAAAGCGCCATCAACGCGGTAACGCCCCGCTGGGTACTGACTAAACTCACTAGCGATTGCTATGGTTGTCATGTTCATCTTCCAAATCCTGCATTTCTTTAACCGGGATTGCCCATTGGATCACTGTCCCGAGTATAGATTCAGTGTACGCACCGTCTTTATATGTAGGTGGGGCGGTAGAAAAATCAATACCGACAGCTCCCATGTTGCTATAGACCGACAGGCGGCCACCAAGGTCCTGGGCGGCCTTGAGGATATTTCGCCTCATCCCTTTACCTCTGTGGTCCTGTTCTGTACGCGTTCGGCCGAGCTCAAGAGACCGCCTGATCATGTTCCTGTCTCGTTTACCTTCGGAAAGCATAGTGAGCTTCACTATGTCCTCGATGTGTTCGGCCCACTTCTCGGGCAATGTGACAGGAATGCCAAGGCCAAGGTCACAAAATGCTACGTGCAGCCATCCATCTAAGACCTCAGCAAACACCCACCAACGTCGCTCGTCGGCGGATGCCGAGCCGCTTAACCTATCTCCGCGCGGCCTTAGATAGGCGTGATGCACGGCATTATCCATGGCCTCGCCCACTCCCGTTACAAGTTTTTTGTAGCCTGCAGGTAACTGGACTTGGATTATCTTCATAAGGGCATCAGCGCTTAGCTGATTTACACTCACGTCTGACGCATATCGCCATTTCGCGACCGTAGTGTCTTCATCAGTCACCTGCAGCCGATGCCGCTTCTCCAAAATGTCAAATAGGCCGATCTGCTGGAAAACTTTTTCGACCGTTTCGTCTTTAGGATAGCCACATTTTAGCCGGCATCTCCCGCGCAGAGAGCGGGTTATCCTGTCGATCTCCGCCAACATCAGCAGCGTTCCGCAGGAATTTACCTTCTCTGTTTGGGCAAAACTAATCGTGACACTATTGCGCCTTGTACAGGCTTTCCTAAGATTTCTCAGGAAAACCACCAGTTCTGCTTGGATATGCTTGTTATAAAGTCCAATCACTTTGGGTGCGATCAGTGGCTCTGGCCTTATAGGCCGTCCCTTTGCTTTAGTACGCGAGGAGAGGGGCTTGCCTCGAGACTTTGACGCAAGCCTGTTCCTGGCAATACGTCTTTGTCGTGAAAAATAGTCATCCGGGTTGAGCTTCAAGCATCACTCCTTGTTGAATGGATCAATCTCTGCATGTCTTCGATAATTTTCAATGCGTCAGTGACCTGCTCATCGCGGGTTCTGTCTTGAGATTATTAGGTCGTCAAGCGCTTGAGTAAAATGGCATACCAAACAAGGGCGCGCTAACCTGGCTCTGGGCAGGTCAATCAGCCTTCTTCCGCATAATCCTTCCCACCTTCACCTCATCCGCATAAACAGCCAGCTTCTGCTGCTGAGCCTCCAGCAGCGCGCACATTTTCATCAGCGCCACTGATTCGTTCGGAGTCTTGTTACATCCAGCCATGCTCGCCAGCTCGCCAACAGTCCAGCTAATTATTGCCCCCGCATCCTCAAGGTCATAGAACAGCTCCTGCTGCGCGGTGCGTGGCCCGTCGAGCCCCTGGATGAGATCTGCCATAAGTTCTCCGTCTGCCATGGCAGTCTTCAATGAAGAGTCTTTCGGCTCTCGCCAATCCTGATTCGATCAAGCGCCCGATTTAGAGAATCCAGGGCATCGAGAAGGGCTTTCGCTTCTGCTTCTCGACCGTCGCCCCAAAGACGTTCAGCCATTTTGTTCAGGGCGAGGATTGATTGCTCTATGTCTGCAGCAGTTGCTGTGACTTTGCTATCCGGCTGATTCTTCGTGGTGATGGGCATGGCTTCAAACCGGTTGTCCGTTCCACACGTAAAGCACCCGGGCCAGTATGTGGGTGTCATCCACACGAATGTCCTCAGGGTCGTGGTGCTTGTTATCCGAGATCATCTTGAAGCGATCCTTGCCTTTCTTCTGCAAGCGCTTCACGTACAGCATTTCGTCGTGGGAGAAGAGGTAGATACCATCCCCGGTGAACTCCCTGATCGTGATGTCGACCAGTAGGGGGTCTCGATCCTTGATCGTCGGGGCCATCGACTGCCCCCAGCCAGTGATCATTTTGAGATGGAAGTGCTCTTTGAACGTGACGCCCATCTCGCGCAGATGCTTGGGGCTGACCCTTATGTCCTGAAGCATTTCTGGGTATTCGTGCGGGATCTGCCCGCCACCCATTGCGGCCCGAACATCGTAGTGGGCAATCCACACCTCGTCGCCAACCTGGCCTGGCCGAGAGAAATCGACGGTGATGACGTTGCTTTTCTCTTCAACCGCAGCAAGAAGGCGGGATCGAGCATCATCAGACAGGCCTTTCCCGGCCTTCGACGACAGCATTTGCGAGACCAGTTCTGCGGCAGTTGAACCTGAACCGGATCTATCCACTGAAGTAGTCGTACCTGGCGACCCAGTGCCTTCAGATAGCCAATCAGGTGAGCAGTGGAGTGCGCGCGCCAGGGAAAGCAAATTTTTACCCTTGGCACCATTTGTTCCGCTCACCCAAAAGCTGACCGTGGCCTTTGATACCCCAGTCAGCTTGCTGATGTCTGTAGCGCTGAGGTTCAGCTCCCTCATGCGCGCGGTCACGCGGTCTTTAAATTCCATATTTAGGATTCTAAACAATTCATTGTTTAGATAACTTGCCTTGTGTTGTTAAGAACTCTAAACTCGCCGTAGACACTGGAGACGGACCATGACCTACGACGAAGCACTGACACATTTCGGCACTGGCCGCGCTATTGGCGACGCCTTGGGCGTGACCGGCAGCCGCGTATCTCAGTGCCGTACCACAGGCGGGTTTTCCTACCCAATGCAATGCGTTCTGGAAAAGGAGTCGAGCGGGGCGCTGGTCGCTAGGCGCGAAGACGATCCTGCTCAGGTGATCAAAAAAACCGCCGCCTAACTGATGACTTTCCGCTTCGAGGCAAGCGACACGGTTGCGCGCTCAAAGCCACGCAACTCGACACCGCCAAGTCGACCCCGTAGAGGATCGGCGATCTGCTCAAACGTGGGCCAGAGCCTGAGCTGAGACGAAAGCGGAAGGGTGGAAGCCAAGGCAACCACCAAGCAGCAAAGGGCGGAAATCTCGCCTTGTAATTCGGAATGAGTGGTCATGGATGCGTCCCTGATCAGTTGGTGAACAGATCATCGCGGAACTACTAGCACTACGCCACGCGAGACGAATAGAGGATTTCGCAATGGAAGAATTCGAAAGAACGCTTCACCGGGAAGTGAAAGCTGACGGCGGCACCGCGCTGGCTAAGCGAATGGGCGTGAACGAAACCACGCTGCTGGATTGCGCGAACCCCAACCGGGCTAGCCACAAGATGAACATCCAGATGCTGGGGATGGTTCTGACTCACCTGCCGCTGGAAGGGCGCTTGAGTGTGCTGAGCGCACTCGCCAACCAGTTCGAGTGTGACGTTGTGCTGCGCAAGCGCCCAGAGCCGAAGCCGCTCATGGCTGCTCTGTGTCACCTGACTGCCGAATGCGGGGACGTGGGCCGCCTGATCTTCGACGCCGCTTCTGACAACCACATCAGCCAGCACGAAAAAGCCCAGGGCGACAAAGCCATTCAGGAAGCCATCGACGCGCTGCACGTTCTGCGCGAGTCGCTGAAGGCTGCCTGAATTTCGGACACAAAAAAGCCGACGTACGAGGTCGGCTTTTTCTACAGCGGTAAAGCAAGTGGAGAAGATTATGCACTCACAGACACAGCAGGACAATACCGGACAGGTCGCGACACGTTTTGTTAATTCTGAAAACGTGTCGCGTACCACCATGTCTTCCCGCGAGATCGCCAACGTCACTGGCAAGCGACACGCCAACGTGAAGCGCGACATCACGGCGATGCTGAAAGAACTGAAATTAGATGTACTCAGTTTTGAGCACATCTATTTGGATGGCCAGAACCGCGAGCAGGTCGGGTACATGCTCGATCGCGAGCACACCGACTGCCTGCTCACCGGCTACAGCGCCCCAATGCGGATGAAGGTGATTCTCCGGTGGCGCGAGCTTGAACGGCAGCAGGGCGCCCGCGAGCAGGTCCTGCTCAATGGCACCAAGGTCGTCGGCGAGATCGCCATCATGGAGTGCTTTACGCGCCTGCTGAAGCCCGCGCCATCTTGCCAGATGGCCATGCTGACGAAGATCGCCCAGAACAACGGTCTCGACCCGAAGTTTCTACCAGGCTACGCAGTCGACGCGGCGCCTGATGCGGCCGGCGGCTCCTCGATGCCCACCAAGTCGGCCACGGCCTTGCTGAAAGACAACAGCATCCGTATCGCGCCGGCGGCATTCAACCGCGCACTGGCTGCCAAGGGCTTCCTCAAGCAGCTCCAGCGCAAAAACTCCAAGCAGGAAATGGTCGACTTCTGGTCTGTGACTGAGCAGGGCCTTCGTTTTGGCAAGAATTTGACCAATCCTCAATCCCCCCGCGAGACGCAGCCTCACTGGTACGTCGATCGCTTCCTCGAACTGGCCGACCTGATCGGCAAAGGCAGCAAGTAATGGCCGGAGACTGGATCAAATTCGAACTCGTGACGATGGACAAACCGGAGGTTTGCCAGATTGCGGACCTCGCTGATATCGATCAGGACGCGGTAGTCGGGAAGCTGATGCGTGTGTGGGCCTGGTTCGATCAACAAACCGAAAAAGGTAACGCTCCGAGCGTTAGCAAAAAGTTACTCGACCGTTCTGTTGGCGTTACTGGTTTCTGCGAGCACATGAAATCGGTGGGCTGGATGGTCGAAGCAGACGGCGTTATTTCCCTTCCTCACTTCGAGCGACACAACGGGAAGACCGGTAAAAACAGGGCTTTGACGGCAAAGCGTGTGTCAAACCACAAAACAAAAGGTAACGCTGCCAGCGTTACTTCTGCGTTACCTAAAGAAGAGAAGAGAAGAGAAGAACAACACCACTCTCACACCGCGGACGAAGCACCTCAGCCTGGTTTCCATCCCGAAGCAGCTCCGGAGCCTGTCGACCCCAAAGCCCCTGTCGAGATGACCCTGGAGTGGATGCCTGACGACAACCTCCTTAAGACCTACTGCCTGCACTTCGGTGTCTCGACTGACCTGTTCACCCAGGAGGCCGTGGCCCCGTTCACTGCTCACCATGAAACGACCGGCGTCCTGCAGATCCAATCCAAATGGGTTTCTCTGCTGGTCAAGTGGGTGAAGGACGACAAGAACCGAGCGAGCAACGTCCGCCAGTTCCCGAAGCGTGAAACCCAATCCCGGCACACCGGCTTCGCTGAACGCGACTACACCGCTGGACTGATCATGCGCGAGGATGGCAGCTATGCGATCTGAAAAAATAATCGCCATGCCGGGCGCTGCGCCGGCTCCGCAAAAGACCACCGGAGTCTGCGAGGACCACGGCCAGTTTTCGCAAACCGTGAACGTGATCTTCGGCAAGCAATTCAAAACCGGCTGCCCCGAGTGCATGCGCATCGCCAAGGAAGAAGAGGCTGAGCGGGCCAAGATTCACGAGCGTTACGAGCTCTCCGTCAAACTCGGCTCTGCACTGATTCCAAGGCGCTTCACCGACAAGACGCTCAACGGCTACAGCGCCGAGTCACCCGAGCAGAAAGAGGCTCTGCGGATCTGCCGCAAGTACGTGGACAAGTTCCCGGAAATCTCCGAGTCGGGCCGATGCCTGCTGATGCTGGGCAAGCCCGGCACTGGCAAAACCCACCTGGCCGTCGCAATCGCGAATGAGCTCATGCGCAAGACAGCCGCTACTGCCGTGTACCGCACGATCGGCTCAATCCTGCATGACATCAGGTCCACTTACGGCGGAGGCACGGAGCGCACTGAGGGGATGATCCTTGCCGGTCTGATCGCTCCGTCTCTGCTCGTTTTGGACGAGATCGGTGTGAGCAAGGAAACCCCGAGCGACTTCGAGCTGACCACGATCTTCACAATCATCAATGGCCGGTACGAGCAGATGCGCCCCACGGTGATCATCTCAAACCTCGATGGAAAAACGCTGCCATCAGCTATGGGCGAGCGGTGTGTGGATCGTCTGCGGGAGGGCGGGGTGATCGTCATTCCGTTCGAGTGGGAATCTCAGCGCGGCAAGGAGGGCTTCTGATGAGCTTTCACACCCAAATAAAAGTGGCTTGCACTCTGGCGGGCTTCTCCGTCGGCGTGTTCTGCGTCCTGATCACCATGGCGGTGACCCAATGACTGACAAAATCAGCGTCAACTGCCAGGCCAAGCTCACCGAGGCCATCACCAGCCTGACCGCCATGTATCGCGATAAGAAGTTCGTCGTGGTTTCCCTGCGCCCGGGCAAGGATCGCACGCTCGATCAGAACTCGCTGTGGTTTGGGATGTACAAGCGCATCGCCGAGATGATCCAGGTCGGCGACGCGGCGGACGCCCGGCGTTACTGCAAATTGCATTTCGGCGTGCAGATCCTACTGAACGAGGATTCAGGGTTTCAGGCTGCCTGGTACCGGGTCATGCGCCATCTGCCCTACGAGGAGAAGCTGGTCATGATGGGTGAATGCAAGCTGTTCGGCCCCGACGGCTTCCCCGTTACCAGTCTGTTCAACCGCGCCCAGGGCATCCAGTACACCGACCGCATCGCCGCGTTCTTCACTGGCCAGGGCGTAGTCTTCACCGATCTGCTGAGCAAGGAGGCTGCATGATCGCGAAGCAGCCACGACCGAAGAAGTGCAAGAACCCTGCATGCGGCATCAGCTTCCCGCCGCAGCGTCTCGGGCAGGCCGTGTGCAGCCCGAAGTGCGGCCTAGCCATCAAAGACGTGAATCGCGAGAAGGCGCGCAAGTCGCTGGCGCAGATTGAGCGCACAGAGATAAAGGTCCGCAAGGAGAAGCTGAAGAGTCGGGCAGAGCACCTCAAGGACACGCAGATCGCCTTCAATGCTTGGGTGCGTGAGCGGGACGCCGAAATGCCGTGCATCAGCTGCGGCCGGCACCACCAAGGCAAGTACGACGCAGGTCATTACCGCACCGTCGGCAGCAACCCTGCGCTTCGCTTCGAGCCGTTGAACTGCCACCGCCAGTGCTCACCATGCAACACCAGGCTTTCCGGAAACATCGTGAACTACCGCATCGAACTGGTGAGGCGGATCGGCGCCGAGGCAGTTGAGTGGTTGGAAGGTCCGCATGAGCCAAAAAAGTACACCGTCGAAGAGCTGAAGGCGATGACCGCCGAATACCGGGCAAAGACAAAAAAACTGAAAAAGGGGCAGGCCGCATGAAGCTGATCAACGCAAGGCAGGTATGGACTGAAGCTCAGCACGAATCTAACGCGTCAATCAGTGCTGTAGCCATCGACAAGGCTCAATCGGCGCCAATCAAGAAGGGCGCCCGCATGCGCCGGCATGAGGCAGTGTTCGCCGCCCTGGGCGATGACAAGGAAGAGCGCATTCAGATCGTGCGCCAGAAGATCAGTATCAGTGAGTCACGCGGCGCACCTATTGGTCGATCCACTGCACGGGCCGCGCACCTGGCCGCCATCGGCAAGGTGCTGCGTGCGATCGACACGCTTCCATTCCAGGTGCAGCAGTTCGGTCACTTCCTCTACCACCCGATGATGACCATGCAGCACGTGATGAATGCGGTGCTGGTGATCGCCTCGAAAGCCGAGCTGCCTGATCTGACCTCGGCCAAGCGCGTGAAGGCGCACTACTTGGTGACTCTGGCGCTTCAATCGTACAAGGCTCAGGTGACTGGGGCGGCGGAGTGGGGGCCGGCACGTGTCGCCGCTGAGATGGAAAGCTTCTTCGGAGTGACGATCGATCCGAAGAATTGGACGCGTGACTGGCTCGACCTCTGGGAATCCCTGAAATCCGTCATTGCTGAAGTGGATATTCAGGCACAACAGCCGGTATGGCAGGTGATCCACGCGGAAAAAGACGAAGAGGCGGCATAAATATATTGACTTGACGGGAGTTTGCGGATACTTTTTCCATAGTGCGCAACTTCCCTCCAGCGCAAACACCTTCCAAAGCCCGGCCATTGTGTCGGGCTTTTTTTGTAGCCACCCACAACCCTCTCCGTAAGGTAGGAAAAATTTCAAGTTTTGGGATTGGATGCCGACAATGTCGTAATGCCATCATTTCTAGATGAGCATTACGAAAAATAGGGAGTAACAAAATGTCGGATGCTTCGTGGTATTACGCGCTGAACGGTTCGCGAAACGGACCGTTCACATTTGAGCAAATGCAAGGTTTTTTAAACACGAGCACCATTAGCGCCGACACAAAAGTATGGTCAGGTGAAGGTGATTGGGTCAGTTTGAAAGACACTGACTTATCTCAAAGCATTCAACGACCGGCTGGTCCGCCCCCTTTGGCCGCGACGGAAATCGATAATCGTTTTGTATGGGCACTCGTTGCTGTTCAGTTGACAGGCGGGATAGTCGAATACTTGTCAGGTATCAGTATTTGGTGGGCTTTCCTCATCTTCAACGTAGGCCTTTGTGTTTTCGATGAGAAGCGATTGAAAGCTGCCGGCCATTTAGCTCCGCAAAGCTTCTGGGCGGTCCTTGTCCCCGTATATCTCTGGAAGCGAGCAATGCTCCTGAACCAGAACAAGAACTATTTTTACGGTTGGTTGGCTGCATTTGCTGTATCGGTATTGCTAGGAATGGTTGGAGGCGAATCGGCTCTCGAAGATGCGGCATGCCCTCTGGTCACCGAAATTATCCATAAGCAGTTCTATCAAAGCTCGTCCTGCATTGCTGTGACTATTGACGAAAAGCTAAAGAGCGGTTTGTATCGCGCAAGTGCTACTCTCGATAATGGAAATGACATCAACATCACTATCGAGAAAAAAGGTAAGCAGATCTACGTCCGGGTTCCCCAGCAGTGATCTACTCAACTTAACCAAAAAAGCCCGGCCCCGAGTTGGGCTTTTTGCTTTTTGCAGTTCTCAGAGCCTCGGCATTTGCCGGGGCTTTTTCATTTTCAGCTCCTCCACACCCATCGCTCTGAGCAGGGAGTGCTGCGGGAGCTGATTCAAATCAGCAGGGACTACCTGCCAACTGATCACCGCTCCCTGACGGGGAGGAACCGAGATGCCAAACATGCCTGACAAACCAGACACCTGGCTCATCGTCATGGCCTGGCTGAGCCAGCATGCTCCGATGTTCTATGCGGCAGCGCTTTCGTGCTGGATCGCATTCTTGCGCGTCATCTATGGTGGTGGCGGAAGACGACAGGCTCTACTGGAATCCTGCCTATGCGGTGCGATCACAGCCGGGGCATTCCCATTGCTCGAATACTTCAACCTGCCATCGAGTCTTGCAGCTGCTGTTGGCGCTGTTATTGGCACCTTGGGCGTGAAGAAGGTTGCCGCCTTGGCCGACCGATTCACCGACTTCAAATTGCCCAAGCGGCAGGAGTGACCCATGCAACTGATCGGCAACTGGAAACAAGCGCTGAGTATGACCAGCGTTCAGGCGGGTGGCGCCATTGCTGCTCTGGGTATCGCCGAACAGCTGATGTCGCAACTGCAAGCCGTGCTGCCACCTGTGGCCTATGGCGTGCTTGGCCTGCTGGTGATGATTGCCCGGGTGATACTGCAACCGAAGCTGAGCAAGTGAGCGACGTAACCCGGTTGCATCACGCTCTGCCGCTACCGCCTGATGTGGGCGCAGCGATAAAGGATCTGGACGATGCCCTTGTATCAGCGATCAAGGCCGACAAGGCTGCTAGCCTTCCATAAATTACCAATCTGGCGTTAGGTTGATCCCATAAGTGTCAGTTGTGGCGGGGCGAGAGAGTGCTTCATTCAGGTTGCGGCAATGGACTTCTGCTTGTACAGCCCGTGAGAAGTTTCTATTCAACGCTTCCCCAGTGTGGACGTCGACGATTCGATAGTAGAAACCATTCGAAACACCGTGGGCAGGTCGCTTTTGCACGATGAAGACTTCCCCCATGATCTAGCCCCCTATTGGTTAATCCATACACCTTAATCCCTGATGGGTATTTATCAAGGAAGGTGGATGAGTGGCGATTTTGGGAAATTGGACAAAGCAATCGGCGCGACACCTTTCGCGAATCAGTAAATTGTGTCGCGACATTGGAGAAGGGCATGAGCAACGTCACTCGCCTGCATCACGCATTGCCACTGAGCCCTGCGATCAACACCGCTGTCATTGACCTGGATAACGCCATTGCCAAAGCAATTGACATCGCCAAGGCTGCCGGCCTGCCTCAGGGCTTGGTCGTATCCATCCTGCACGGGCACGCCCAGATGCAGACAAACATCATGGTGAGTTGAATGGCCGCAGAGATTCACGACTTGGCTGACCATCGACCACACCTGACGGTTTCGGCTAATGACGGCGTACATGTTATTTCTCTGGCGCTGGTGCACGAAGTTGTATCGGGCGACAAGCCCTCAAGCATCCTGACCGAGCCAGTGGTTCGCCGAATCATTGAAGAATGGATAGAGCGAGTGACCGCATGAGCATGAAGATCGTTGAGTTCAAGCGTGAGGGTTGGCGCGACGCTGCCAAAACCCTTCGCAAGATTGCTGATGATCTCGATGCGGGTGTGCATCCGGATTGCACTGTTGGAGCGTTGACCATCATCGGCCCGAAAGGCGAGGTGACGGTATTCGGGTTGGGGCCTAAGTGCGACGACTTGCAGTGCTTGGGTGCAATGCGTCTGGGTGAGCAGAAGCTTATTGATGTGCTGCTCGATGGCGGAGAGGGGTAGGTGTGCCGCAGGTGAGTGCGGCACGAACAGGTTAGCGTTCACCGCCTCGCATTTTCTCCGCAACCACTTGGAGATAGCTGATCAGGTGTTCCACCTGTTTCGAGGTCGTTGCAATTGGGTATTCGCCAAGAACCGCCCTTAGCACTTCGTGGTGATCAATGAAGAAAAGGCCGCCATCCACATAGGACGCGTACTCCTCGAGTGGCATTTTGTGCATGGACGGGATGTCGACTGCGTTGGCGTCAGTGTCAATCGTGACGTTGAGTTTCATAGTCTGTCCTTGTGCTGAGAGTTGAGTTGCTCGCATTGGGCGACAGCGTCCGCTTCTTCGTCATACTCGCCGAATCGCTGTTCGGTCCTGATGTTCTCAACCACAAACCAGTATTGCTGCATAGGGATAGGGTGGACTACTTCCCCAGGCCTAATTCCTTGAACGACAACCTTCGGGACTTTCTTCACTTCGTATTCGGCCGTCACTGTGCATCTCCTTGCGTTCAGTTGATCGTTACCAATACCGGCAACCTGCCTCCATTTCAAGTTTCAGAGAGCCCATATGACAACCAAGCAACCCGACTGGGAGCGCATTGAGCAGCTCTACCGGGCTGGTCTGCTTTCGGTACGAGAGATCGCTGCAACCTGTGGCACTTCGCACACCGCTATCAACAAGCGCGCCAAGGCGCATGGCTGGGAGCGTGACCTCAAGGCGAAGATCCAGGCCAAGGCTGATGCACTGGTTTCCAAAGCTGAGGTTTCCAGACAGGTTTCCACGGAAACACTGGAAACCGAGCGTGGAATCGTTGATGCGAACGCGAAGGTCATTGCTGACATCAGGATGGCCCACCGGACAGACATTGGCCGCTCTCGTCGCCTGGCCAACAAGCTGCTGGATGAGCTGGAGTCGCTCACCGATGAGCAGGGGACGATCAAGACGCTGATCAAGCAGTTCAAGGAAGGCGATCACGAAGACGGCGAGGCGATGGCGGACATGCTGGCGCTGGCCAACAAGATCGGTGCACTCCCATCGCGGACCAAGACCATGAAGGAATTGGCCGAGACACTTAAAACGCTGGTTGCCCTGGAGCGCCAAGCCTACGACCTAGACACGAAAGCCGGTGGCAATGATGCTGACGAGCTATCGAACATGATGGACGAACTATCGAAGGAAGCCTGACATGAAGCCCGAGCACTTGAAGCTGCTCCGGGACAAACGATGGCGCCTGAACAATCTCTACTTCATCACGGACAAACAGGGTAAGAAGGTCCGCTTCCGGATGACGGACGAGCAGATCGAATACTTCGACGGGATGCACACGCGGAACATCATCCTGAAGGCTCGCCAGCTCGGCTTTACCACCGAGTGCTGCATCATCCAATTGGACGCGGCTCTGTTCGAGTCTGCGAAGTGCGCACTGATTGCTCACACCCTGAACGACGCCAAGCGCCTGTTCCGGGAGAAGGTGAAGTTCGCCTACGACAACCTGCCCAAAGAAATTCGTGCAGCCAACCCGGCGAGCAACGACGCCGCCGGCGAACTGGTGTTCAGTAAGGGCGGTTCGATCTACGTTTCCACGTCCTTCCGGGGCGGCACGCTGCGCTACCTGCATGTGTCCGAGTTCGGGAAGATCTGCGCCAAGTTCCCACATAAGGCCCGAGAAATTGTCACCGGCGCCTTCGAGGCCGTGGCTACCGACTGTTTCGTCACGATCGAGTCGACGGCTGAGGGCAGGGCCGGCTACTTCTTCGATTACTCGCAGAGTGCTGAGCGCCAGCTGCTGGCTGGTGTTCCCCTTGGCTTGCTGGACTGGAAATTCTTCTTCTTCAGTTGGTGGAAGAACAAGGCCTATTGGCTTGATCCCACTGACGTGGTCATCCCACAGCGCCTGACCGATTACTTCAACGAGCTGCAAGCCAAGCACGGGATCGTCACGAACGACGGTCAGCGCGCCTGGTACGCGGCCAAGGAGAAGACGCTCGGCGACGACATGAAGCGGGAATACCCGTCCATTCCTGTCGAAGCCTTCCAGCAGTCGGTTGAGGGTGCCTACTACGCGCAGCAACTGACCAAGCTTTACGCCCAGCAACGCATCGGCGCGATACCGAACAACAGCCATCTGCCGGTGATGAGCTTCTGGGACATCGGCGTCGGCGACTCCACGGCCATCTGGTTCGTCCGCCAGGTTGGCACCGAATACCACGTCATCGATTACTACGAGAACTCAGGCGAAGGCCTGCGGCATTACATGAAGGTGCTCAAGGACAAGGGTTACACCTATTCCGAGCACTGGGGGCCGCACGACATCGACAACCGCGAGTTCGGCAGCGATGCCAAGACCCGACGAGAACTGGCCCAAGAGGGTTACGAGATCGACGGGCAAAAGTACTGCATGACGTTCCAGGTGGTTCCGAAGATCGGGATCAATGACGGCATTGAGGCGGTACGGGAGATCCTTCCTTTCTGCGTGTTCGACGAATCGAAGTGCGAGCAGGGCATCAACTGCATCGAGAACTACCGAAAGGAATGGGACGACAAGCGCGGCTGCTGGAAAGACAAGCCGCTTCATGACTGGACCTCTCACGGCTCAGACGGATTCAGGTACTTCGCTGTCGCGAAGAGCGCCAGGAAGCCGGCAACCAAAATCAAAATGGGGTTTGCACGCTGATGAGCGACGTCACTTTCACCCGTCCTGAGTACAAGGCGGCACAAAACCGCTGGCGCTTGGTGCGCGACGTCTGCAAAGGCTCGGAAACCATCAAAGCTGCTGGCGACTACTACTTGCCGCGACCGAATGCGTCCGACATCAGTCAGGACAACAAGGATCGCTACGACGCGTACAAGAAACGTGCGGTGTTCTACAACGCCACAGGCCGAACGAAACATAGTCTGGTGGGCGCGGTGTTCCGCACCTGGCCGACGCTGACTGTCCCTGGCGCGCTCGACTACGTGTCGAAGGACATCGATGGGCAGGGCGTGAGTATTTACCAGCAGTCACAATCGGTCATCGGGCATTTGCTTGAGGTTGGCCGTCACGGGTTGCTGGTGGATTACGCCGCTGTGAAGTCTGGCACCGTCAGCAAGGCGGATGAACAAGCCGGCCGCGCCCGGGCCAGCGTTGCCAGCTACTCGGCGGAGTCGATCATCAACTGGAAGACGCGCAAGGTCGGCAGTCAGCACCTGCTGAGTCTGGTCGTGCTGCGCGAAACGGTGGACGTTGATACAGATGACGGTTTCGGCAGTGAGCAGGTTGTGCAATATCGAGTGCTGCGGCTTGATGCGGCCGGGGTCTACACGCAGGAAGTTTGGGAAGAGGGCAGCAGCGCGACTTTGATGGTCACTGCTCCTTTCTCTCCACTGAATGGCGCGGGCCAGCAATGGAAGGTGATCCCGTTCCAGTTCCTGGGTAGCGAGAATAACGACACCAGCATCGACGATTCGCCCCTATATGACATGGCCGAAATCAACGTCGGTCATTACCGCAATAGCGCGGACTACGAAGAGGCTGCCTACCTGGTGGGCCAGCCTCAGCCGTGGATGTCCGGGCTCAGCGATCAATGGCGCGACCATCTGGAAGCTGACGGCATCTTCCTTGGATCGCGTGCACCTTGGCTGCTCCCGCAAGGTGGCGCCTGCGGGATGATGCAGGCTCAGCCGAACGCCGTGGCCAAAGAAGCCATGGACAGCAAGAAAGAGGACATGGTGTCGCTCGGAGCGCGGCTGATCGAGCGGGGCAGTGCGGTGAAGACCGCGACCCAGGCCGACAATGACAGCGCAGCGGAACACAGCGTCCTTTCGCTGGTGGTCAGCAACGTCAGCGAAGCCTACAGCCAGTGTCTGGTCTGGATGGCTGAGTTCGTGAACGCTCCCGTTGAGGTGGACTACAAGCTGAACCAGGACTTCAGCCAGATCTCCTTGGACGCAACGATCCTCACTAGCCTGTTCAATGCGGTGCAGGGCGGCAAGCTGCCGGCGGGCGACTTCTGGCAGTACTTGCGCGACCGCGGGGTGATCGATCCCGAAAAGACCAACGACCAGATCCGCGATGAACTGGAAACCGAGAACCCCGGGCCGAACCTGGATGATGCTGAGGTAAATTCAAATGGCGGCCAACCAGGCAATCCTTGATGCCACGATTCGGCACGCGGTCTTCCTCGAGCAACTGAAGTCGGGGGAGGTTGCCAAGTTCGGACCTTTCCTCAAGGAAATTGATCGATCGATCCGTGAGCGGCTGACCCGGGCCGACCTGACTGATTACACCGTTGCTCGGCTGGAGCGGCTGCTGAGCGAGGTTGACAGTCTGCTGCTGGGTATCTTCGACCGGTATAGCGAGAAGCTGAACCTCGATCTGATCGACATCGCCAACTACGAGGCCGAGTTCGAAGCGACCAGCCTTACAAGGGCGGCACCGGTGGGCGTCTCGTTTGATGCTGCGGTGCCAGGGACTGCTGCAATCAGGGCAGCCATCCTCACCAACCCGATCAGCGTGCGCGGCGCGGACGGCGGCAAGCTGCTCAAGTCGTTTATTGATGGCTTCACCGCCACCGAGCGAAAACGGCTCACAGGCGCGATCCGGCAGGGCTTCTTCGAAGGCCAGACCAACTTCCAGATCATCAAGAACATCCGCGGTACCAAGTCGCTCCAGTACAACGACGGCATCCTGGCCACGACCAATCGGAATGCCGGCGCCGTGGTTCGGACGGCGGTGCAGCACGTTGCCACGCAGGCGCGTATGGAGACTCTGAAAGAGAACTCTGATGTTGTGCAGGCGGTGGAATGGGTCAGCACCCTGGACACGAAGACGACCAGCCAGTGCCGGACGCTCGACAAGCGCAGGTTCAAGCTTACCGAAGGTCCGCGGCCGCCGATCCATATCAACTGCCGGTCGACGGTGGTGGCGGTGACTCGCTTCAGCGCACTGTTCGCCAAGGACGCCACGCGGGCGTCCATCGGCGATGCCGGCGTCCAGCAAGTAAGGGCAGACCTCAGCTACTACGACTGGCTCAAGGAGCAGCCGGCGGCGTTTCAGGACAAGGCCATTGGCCCGGTCCGCGCCAAGCTGTTCCGCGAAGGTGGCCTCAGTGTCGAACGCTTTCCGAACTGCAGCTCGATCGCAATTTCAAGCCGCTGACCCTGGTGCAGATGAAGGCACTTGAGCCGTTGGCGTTCGAGCGGGCGGGCATTACGCGGCCGGACTGAGTCAGATAAAGGCGTCTGACGTTGCTGCCTTAGCAAAAATTGCGACTAACATTATCCTCTACTCTCAAGAGGTCGTTGATCATGCCCATGCCATATAAGTTGGAGACGAGCAAAGGCCACTGGGTTGGCCTTGCTAAAGATCGGGTCAGCAACGACTTTGTGGAGCTGACAGTGGCTGTCGAAAATTGGGGAGAGAAAACCATCAGGGTCGATAAGCGTGCGGTGCCTGACTTGATCGAGATCCTTCAACGTGCAGCTCGCGAAAGCCGATGACCGACAAACCGAAACTTCACTTTATCCAAGACACTCCCGCGTCGGGCACACCGGCCGAGCAGGTGCGCAAGCGTGGGTGCGCGACGTAATGGAGATCAAGATCGGCGTCATGACGAAGAACGGCAAGCCTACTGGCGGGACGAAGGCGTTGCTTTGCGTTGGATGCCTGTTGAACGGTGAAAGAGTTCTGCTGGTCTAGTCTCGATTGAGTACACCGGATGCATCTGATAGCTTCCTGATATCACTTAGGGAGTTCCGCATGAAAAAGTCGGTTATTGCCGCATCACTGCTGATTGCTATCGGATCTGTAGCGGCTCAGGCCCAAGGCTACATCTATGGCCAGTCCGGAACGAACTACAACAGCATTGGTAACACTGTGTACGGATCAGATGGCTCGTCCTACAACCAAATAGGGAATACGACCTACGGCTCTAACGGTTCGACGTCGACACGCATCGGCAACACCAACTACGACTCCAGTGGCTCGACCAGTACCCAAATTGGCAACACCATGTACCACTCCGATGGATCAACCGCGACCCGCATCGGAAACACGGTTTACGGTTCTGACGGAACCAATTGTACCCAGATTGGTAACTCAACTATCTGCAACTAGTTTTATCGATTGACCGAGCCCTGGCATTTGCCGGGGCTTTTTTATGCTCACGATTTACACAGGGCCTCGTCAATGACGGGGCTTTTTCATATCTGCGGGCAGGGCCTGCAATCGTCTCTGGGAGACAAGCATATGGGTTTGAAATATCAGCTGGACAATCTGGATGGTCTCGATGACTCCATGCGTACCCTCTACACCGAGAAGGACGGCAAGTTCGTGCTCGGCATCGAAGGTCTGCCACAGCCAGAAGATGTCTCTGGCCTGAAATCCAAAGTTCAGGAACTGCTGGACGAGAAGAAGGCCGCTGACAAGGCGCGCAAGGATGCCGAAGACCAGGCCCGATTGGAACGTGAGGAGAACGCTCGCAAATCCGGCAACGTCGAAGAGCTCGAAAAAGTCCTGGTCCGAAAAATACAACCGCCGCGAAGCTGAGCTGAACGGCACGCTTGAGCAGGAGCGCTCGACGCTGAGCAATCAGATCCGGGATCTGACTGTCGGCCGTACCGCTACTGATATCGCGTCCGCCCTGGCAATCCCGGGCAGCGCCAAAGCCCTGTTGCCGCATATCGAACGTCGGTTGAGTGTCGAGCAGCGCGACGGGAAGCC
The DNA here is from genome assembly GCF_054668335.1 of Pseudomonas sp. S2_F03. Classification (NCBI taxonomy): domain Bacteria; kingdom Pseudomonadati; phylum Pseudomonadota; class Gammaproteobacteria; order Pseudomonadales; family Pseudomonadaceae; genus Pseudomonas; species Pseudomonas sp. S2_F03. The sequence continues at coordinate 5,292,591 of NZ_CP162759.1, forward strand.
TGTTGTGGTCGTTCTCGACCAGCAGGGCAAGCTCTCGGCGGCAACGCTGGACGAGCTGAAAGCAGAATTCGCAAACGACGTGGCCTTCGCGCCGCTGATCGCGGGTAGCAAAGCATCAGGCGGCGGGGCCGGCGGTGCAGGTGGTGGGGGCGGGGCCCCGAAAGGAAATATCGGCGGTACCAAAGCAGAGCGTACGGCGGCGATCGCCTCCCGGTTCTCTGATCTCCCTCTCAAGTAAAGGAATAATCCATGTCCCTGTCCCAAATGCAGGTTTTCAACGAGTACGTCATGCCGGCGACTCTGGAAACCCTCGATCAAATGCTTGAAGCATTCAACGCCGCGAGCAATGGCGCTATCGTGTTGTCGCCTGATGGCTTCACCGGTGACTTCCTGCAGCAGTCGTTCTTCCAGAACCTGGGCGCTGCTCAACGCCGCGTGAACCGCTACGCTGCGCAAGCCGCGGTGACTCCGGTCGACCTGACCGAGCTGCAAAACACCACCGTCAAAGTGGCTGGCGGTTTCGGTCCGGTGCGTTACGAGCCGTCGCAAATGACCTGGCTGCAACGCCCAACTGTTCAGGGCATCGAAGTCGCTTCCAAAGCCTTCGCCGAGATCCTGCTGAAGGATCAGTTGAACACTGCCATCGCTGCGTTGGTTGCCGCGATCACCGCCCAAGCCGCTGCAACCAACGACGTGTCGGCCACCCTCGGCATCACCCAGTCGGCCCTGAACAATTCGCACGCCAAGTTCGGTGATGCCAGTCAGAGCCTGGTTGCCCAAGTGATGCAGGGCAGCACCTGGCACAAGCTGGTAGGTCAAGGCCTGGCCAACGCCAGCAACCTGTTCGAGGCCGGCAACGTGCGCGTGGTCGACATCCTCGGCAAGACCTCCATCGTGACGGATGCCCCTGCGCTGATGCAGGCCGGCACCCCGAACAAGGAAATCATCCTCAGCCTCGCGGCTGGTGCGGCATTGGTCCACGACAGCCGAGACATCATCTCGAACGTCCAGACCACCAACGGCCAAACCCGTATCGAAACCACCATTCAGGTCGACTACTCCTTCGGCATGGGCCTGAAGGGTTACACCTGGGATGTGGCCAACGGCGGCAAGTCGCCTACCAGTGCGGCGCTGGCTACCGGCACCAACTGGGACAAGACCGCCACCAGCATCAAGGACACCGCTGGTGTTGCCTTGATCGGTGACGCTGCCAAGTAACCATCCAACAACTGAGCCGGGGCCTTGTGCCCTGGCCCAGCGGAGTGACAGTGATGACTGATAACAACATCTGGTATCTGCCGGGTCCGTTCCACCGCTATGAGGATGACGTGAAGGCCATTGCCAAGAAGGCGGGCCTGATCATCGTCGATGCCAACGTGACGGACAGTCGTGACGGCGCAACTGAGACCGCACCCGACGTGACGCTGAAGGAAGTGGCGGCGCCTCTGGTGGTGGCTGTAGTGGGCGACGACAAAGTCGTGCTGGAAGAGCTGATTGGCAAGCTGCAGATCGAAAGCGATACGATCCGTGCTGTCATTGATGGGCTCGACGCCGGCGAGATTGAAAAACCGGAAGCCGGTGAGCTTGCAATCCGACTGTTTCAGGCGCTCGACGGCATCCGCCTTCAGATGGTAGATCTGGCCGATGCGCGTGATGAGCTCGCGGCAGAAAATGAAAGGCTGCGTAACGAGCTCGCAGAGTTGAGGGCGGGCGAAGGGCAGGAAGTCGAAGCCCTGAAGGCAGCGCTCGATAAGGCCGGCGTGAGCTACCGCGCGAACGCCTCAAAAGAATCCTTGGAAAAGCTCGTCGCTGACCTGCCCAAGGCTTGATACTGCGGCTGCCGATGATTCGGTGGCCAATCATTCAAAGCTCATTCCAGCGAGTTGATCAATGACACTCATCATCGAGGATGGCACCAGCAAGCCTGACGCCGAAAGCTACGCAAGCGCCGCGGACCTGGTCATTTACGCCGGTAAGTTTGGTGTGACCATTCCCGCGGATGTACCGGCACAGGAAGCGCTGTTGCGCCGGGCCGCCTTGGCGATGGATGGCATGACTTGGAAGGGCGCAAGACCAGCAGTGATCAGGCACTGGCCTGGCCGCGTCGGGGCGTTGAGCTGGATTGCGAGATCAAGCCTGACAACTACCTACCGGCGCGCATCCAGTACGGCCAGATGGCCTTGGCCGCCGAGATCCACACCGACGACATCGATCCCGTGGAGAAACGCAAAGGTGCGGTCACGCTGGAGCGTGTCGAAGGTGCAGTAACGCGTGAGTACACAACGATCCCGAACACCAGCGGCCGACTGCTGCCGGCCGCGCCGGATCGGCCGAGCGCTACCCAGTTTGCTGACTACTTGCAGCGGCGCGGACTATTCGCCGTGCGCGCGTAGTGATAGCTTCTCGCCTCCATTACTGCAAGGAGCTTGGCGTATGAGTGATCGTGATAAGTCTACTGAAAAGGCGGAAGAAGAGCGTGCTGCATGGGATCAATATGCCTCCGCATATGTTGCTGGAACTATAGCTGGGAAAAGCTATCAAGGGCCCGCAGATGATTTTGCTTCAAGTGCAGCAGGATTCGCTAATGCGATGCTACGGCAACGACGAGCGACGTTTGACTAGTAATTAAGTCCAGCCACCGCGCTAGGCTTCTAACATCTGGAGCCACCATGGCCTACTACGACGAAATGGCCGTGATGGCTCTGGAGATGATCACAGAGTTCGGCCAGCCCGTGACCATCCGTGCAACCACGGTCGGAGAGTACGACCCGGACACGGGAACGGTACCGCCAGAAGCAGTAGCCGATCAAACCGCCCAAGGCATCCTGCTCGAGTTCACGGGTCAAGAATTCCAGAACAACAGCCTGATCAAGCGAGGCGACAAGAAGCTGAAGATCGCCGCGCAAGGGCTTGAATGGGTGCCGGACCTGCTGAACAAAGTCATCGTCCAAGGTCGCACCTGGTCAATCGTTCCTCCGCTGAAAGAGATCAACCCAGCCGGCACGCCGATTCTGTACGAATTGCAGGTGCGGTCGTGAGTCGCGCCGGCTCCGGTCAATCCGGCAGTTTTGCGTTGAGTCTTGCCGAGTTCGCGACCCAAGCCACGGAAGCCATCGACGCTAGCCTTCGCGAGATCATTATCGAGGTCGGCAGCAGCGTCATCCGTATGTCTCCGGTGGGCAATCCCGAGATCTGGGCGCAGAACACAGTGGCGACCCAGTACAACAAGGCCGTGGACGATCACAACAGCGATCTACGCAGTGATCCCGCCAACCTGACGAAGGCGGGCCGACTCAAGCCTGGGCGCAAACTGAACGATGGGATGGATATCATCGCGCCCGAAGGCTACGTCGGTGGGCGGTTCCGGGCGAACTGGCATCTCTCAATCGATGTCGTCGAAAACGTTACGTTTGATGAGGTTGATCCGAGCGGGCAAGAAACCATCGTCGCGCTGGTTTCGGCTGTCAGCGATTTCACAGCCGGCCAGACCGCGTACCTGATCAATAACCTCCCGTATGCGATTCCCTTGGAATTTGGGCATTCGACCCAAGCACCAAGCGGGATGGTCCGCATCACAGTTGCACTCTTCCAGCAGATCGTCGATGAAGCCATCAGGAATAATCAGGTATGAGCCACAAGATCATCCGGTCCTTGCTTGAGGGGCGATTGAAGACGTGGGCGGCAGCGCGTAGTCCCGTATTGCGCATTGCTTATCAAAACGTCGACTTCGCTCCAGCGGCCAACGAGACTTACCTTCGAGCATTCTTGCTACCAGCGGGCACGAACAGCAACGACCTTGCTGGAGCTCATCGGCTGTACACGGGGTTGTTTCAGATCACGATCGTGACACCCTCGGGCGGTGGAACTGGGGCAGCAGAGGGGCTGGCCGACGAACTGGCCGCGCTTTATCCGCTCAATGATCAGCTCGTCAAGACGGGCTTCGCTGTACAGGTGGCGACTCCTGTAAATCCAGGACCTGAGCAGCAAGAAAACACGGCCTTCGCGTTGCCGGTCTCATTCCAGTACCGAGCCGACACCACAACCTAATCCGCCCATTGGGCAAACCCAGAACCCGCCGTTAAGCGGGTTTTGTCATTTCTGCACAGAGGAAAACCCCATGGGCTACAAGCTCCCCAATGGTGCGACGTTTGAACACGCCGCCACCTACGCTGCCGCTCTGCCTTTCTCGGCCATCTCCAACGCCTCCGAAGCCATCTGCACCGTTGTTGGTGCCACGCTGGTCGTCGGTGACATCCTGCTCGTCACCTCTGGCTGGACCGCGCTAAACAACAAAGTTGTCCGCGTCAAGGCTGCGACCGCGACCGCGATCACCCTGGAAGCGATCGACACCACCAGCACCACGATCTACCCGGTCGGTTCGGGCGTAGGCAGCTTGAGAAAGTGCTCACCTGGGTACAGATCCCGCAGATCACCGATGTGGCGTTCTCCGGCGGCGATCAGAACTATGCGGACATCGTCTTTCTTGAGGATCAGCAAGGCCGTCAGCTTCCGACAGACAAAGCCGCCGCCAGCCTGGTCCTGACCGTTGCCGACGACCCGACTCTGCCCTATGTACCCATCGTGAGCGCTGCTGACATCGGCCAGACCTGCCAAGCCGCGCGCCTAAACCTGCCAGGTACCGACAAGCTGTATTACGGCGCCTATACCTCGTTCTCGCTGCAGCCGGCGGTTGCTCGAAGCAACATCCTGACCCGCACCGTCTCCCTGGCTCTGCAAGCCTCCCCAACTCGATACCTGACGTAAGGAATCTTCATGGCAAAGTTTTCCATTGCGCCAAAACCGACGTTCACCGTCGAGGTGGCCATCCCTCAGGTGGGCGGAGCCCCAGAAATGGTGCCGTTCACGTTCAAGTACCGAGATCGCACAGCGTTGGCTGAACTGTTCGATGCCTGGAAGGCAAAAGCTGAAGCCATCGGCGAACGGTTCAAAGGCAAAGAGCCGACGCTGACGGAAGTTACCGAGGCAGAAGTTCAACAAGGGGTGGACCAGATCAAAGATCTGGTTGTTGCATGGGAGTTCGACGATGAGGTTAACGACGAATCGATCACTGCCCTCGTGAAGAGCTGCGTCGGTGTTTCTGATGCCGTCGTGAAGGCCTACAGCGAAGCCTACGGGAAAGCCCGCCTGGGAAACTGACCGACGTCGCGCGTGCGCTGTACGAGCCGACCGCTGACGCCGGGGTCCTTTCAGTGTTTGGCCTTACTTCGAAGGATGTCGATGACTCCTTCGAGGTATGGCCTGACAACTGGAAGTCGTTCCTTGTCATGGATTCGATGGGAACTCAGTGGCGTACAGGTGCGTGCGGCGCGACCGGACTCGATTACGGGGTCCTCCCGAACGTAATGCGGCTCATCGGCATACCCGCGAAGGATCGCCCGGGCGTGTTTCAGGACATTCGTGTCATGGAGTCGGAAGCCATCGCGGTAATGGCCGACGCCAACGACAACAGCCCGTAATCACGGGCACTTATTCAGGGTGAGTCGATGAACATTGCAGAGCTCGGGCTAAAGGTCGACTCGTCCGAAGCGGCCCAGGCTGCGACCGATCTCGACAAGATGGCGAAGTCCGGCGAACGCGCAGAACAATCCGCCGTCGGCCTGATGAAAGAAATGGAGGCGCTGGAGAAGTCACTGTCGAAAGGCGCGACCACCACTCAGGAACTGGCAAAGCAACGCGAAAGCCTGTCGAAGCTCACCGAGACTGGCGCTTATGGTGAAGCCGAGTTTTCCAAGGTCACTGCGCAACTCGACAAACAGCAAGCGGCGCTGGCCAAGTCGACTCTGGACGAACAGAAAGCCCTGAACAGTCTGCTTGGCGCAATTGATCCGGCCAAAGCTGCGATATCGAAGCTGGATACCCAGGTGGAGCAGTTGGGGAAACACCTCGATGCAGGCCGTATCAATCAGGATCAGTACAACTCTGCGCTGAGCAAGATCGACAAGGATTACGCCAAGCTCGAAAAAACTGCCACCGGGTTCGACAAGCTTCGTCTCGGCACTCGTCAGGCACAAGAGAACGTTGTTCAGCTCGGTAACGCCCTGTCATCCGGTGACTGGGGAAGCGGGGTGCGAGCAGTGGCTCAGTTGGGCGCCGGCGCCGGGGCCTCTGCTTCCAGTCTGCTGGCCATCCTTGGTCCTATCGCCCTGGTCACCGCCGCCATCGGTGGGTTGACCTTTGCCTATTACAAGGGCAGTGAAGAGCAGGACGCGTACAACAAGTCATTGGTGGTGACTGGTAATGCTGCTGGCGTGAGCGCTGGGCAGCTAGGAGAAATGGCACGTCAAGTTAGCGCCACTGTAGGCACAACAGGCCAAGCCGCTGAAGTGCTCGCACTGCTGGCTGGAAACGGCAAGATTGCCGGCGAGAGCTTTGCTGATATCACCCAGGCCGCCGTTTCCATGCAGGAAGCGACCGGTAAGGCCGTTAGTGAAACGGTCGCTGAGTTTTCGAAGCTTGCCGATGACCCGGTCAAAGCTTCGGCTGCGCTGAATGAGCAGTACCACTACCTGACTGCGTCGGTTTACTCGCAGATCGCTGCGTTGGAAGAACAGGGGAACCATGCCGGCGCCGTAAAGCTCGCGACAGAGCAATACGCTGACGCCATCAACGAGCGCACTCCGCGAATCCTTGAAAATCTGAGCTTCTGGGAAAAGGCCTACAACCAAGTCGCCAAAGCCGCGGACAACCTGAAAAATATTGGCCGTAGCGATATTGGCGCCGATATTGAGCAGGCTCAGCGTGATCTTTCACGGGCTCAGGCGGGCGACGTTGGTCTGTTCCAAAACAAGCAGGAGATGATCGAGTTCTACAGCAATCGCCTCAACATGCTTGAGGATCAGAAGGCTGCTGAAGCTGATATCGCAAAGTACCAAGGCGACCAGGATAAGGCCCAGCTTGCATCCCAGCAAGCAATGGTCAAGATCGATGCGCTCACTAAGTCGTCCTGGACGAATGAGCAAAAGCGCGCGGATGCACTGAAGGAATATCGCCATCAGCTCGACGATATCCGGAAAACCGATCCAAATGACAAGCGCCTTGATCAAACGGTTGTCGACAAGAACATCTCGAACATCAATGACAAGTTCAAGGACCCGAAAGGGGCTGCGGGCAGCGTTGATCTGACCAGTTTCAATGACGCCAAAAATGCGTTGGCCGAAACTCTTGCCTACTACAAAAATGCGGACAAGGAACTAGAAGCTTCTCAGCGTGCCGGGGTGATCTCGCAGACCAGTTACACCGAACAGCGGGTCAGCCTGCTGAAGCAACAAGCCGGAGAGGTTGCTCAGGGGTACCAGTCGGAAATCGACGCACTTGAGGATGCCAAGACCAAAAAGGGCGCCACTGCAGCGCAGATCATTCAGATCGATCAGAAGATCGCGGACGCCCGCAGCTCCATGGTCAAGGCGCAGCAGGAAAGCGATAGCGAACTGTCGATCATCGCGACCAACGAAGAAGGCCGGCTTCGCAAGCAAACACTGGCGGTCAACACCTACACCAGCGCTTTACAGCAGCAAGTCGAGACGCTTCGACAGCAAGGGTTGCGCGCAGCCGCCGGACTCGGCCAGGGTGATCGGCAGCGTGCGCTGACCGACCAACAAAACAGCATCGACGACAAGGCCAACGCCCAGCGGATCGATCTGGCCAACCAGTACGGTGACGGCTCGCGCGGCATGAGCCTCGACGAGTACAACGCCAAGCTGAAAGCCGTCGCGCAGAGCCAGCAGGAACTGCGCAACGTGGTGATCACCAACTATGACGACATGACGTCGGCGCAAGGCAGCTGGACGACTGGGGCATCGGCGGCTTGGGAGAACTACCTGGAGTCGTCTCGCGACGTGGCGGGGCAGACGAAAAGCATGTTCACGGACGCGTTCAGCTCCATGGAAGACGCCATCATCAACTTCGCGATCACCGGCAAGGCTTCGTTTGGTGACTTTGCCAAATCGATCCTCGCGGACATGGCGAAGATCGCTCTGCGTCAGGCCAGCTCGTCGGCGCTGAGCGGGTTGTTCGGGTTGGCAGCCAATGCGGCCAGTTCCTACTTCGGCGGCGCGCCTTCCGGTGCTACGCAGTCAGGCTACTCGTCGACCTACTTCCCGCAAGCCAAGGGCGGCGCGTGGGCGGGCGGCGTGCAGATGTTTGCCAATGGCGGGACGTTCTCCGACAGCGTGGTCAGCAAGCCGACAGCGTTTGGTATGGCCAACGGCAAAACCGGCGTGATGGGTGAAGCGGGGCCGGAAGCAATCGTGCCGCTCGCCCGCGACTCTCAAGGTCGTCTCGGCATCCGCGGTGGCGGCGGTGCAAGCACGCCCGTCACCATGCACTTCTACGTGGATGCTTCCGACGGCGAGCCAGTAATTCCTGACCCGGCGAAATTCGCCGAAGCCATGAAGGTCGTCGCTCAGCAGGAAATCGCCAGGCAGCGCCGTAACGGCGGGCAACTCACCTAAGGAGGCATCATGCTCACTTTCACATGGCGAGCGACATATAACGCCTCCCGAGTGATCGCCCCGACGGTCAAAGTCATCAAGTTCGGCGATGGGTACGAGCAGCGGCAGGGAACCGGTATCAACCGACAGCCACGCAAATACTCGCTGGTGTTCAAGCGGATCGACACCGAGATTGACGCCATTGACGCCTTCCTGATCGCCAGAGGCGCAATCGAAGCCTTCAACTACACGCACCCCGGTCACCCGATCGGGGTTTTTGTTTGTCGTGAGTGGACGCGCACCGACATTGCCCGTCGCGTTGACAGTATTTCTGCGACCTTCGAGGAGGTGTTCGAATGACGGCTCTTCAAGGCCAGCTTTCACTGGCGACAGGCATGTCTATCTGGGAAGGCTTCGAACTGGTCCTGCCTGATCAAACCCTTCGATTCCATTCTGGAGTCAACGAAGCGATGGGGTCGGTAGCCTGGCAGGGCGTCTTTTATACGCCGTGGCCGATCAATGCTTCTGAGTTTGCGACGCCGGGCCAGGGTTCGCCCGCGCGGCCGAAGCTTCAGGTTGGTAACTTCGGCGGCACGGTATCTGCGCTGTGCAGGCAGTACGCGGATTTGCTTGGGACGAAGATCAAGCGCCATCGCACGCTGATCAAGTACCTGGACTCTGGAAACTTCCTTGGCGGGAACCCGACGGCAAACGCTGCCGAGGAATACCCCGTCGAAACATGGATCATCACGCGCAAGGCGAACGAAACCCCTACTGCCATTGAGTTCGATCTCGGTTCTCCGCTGGATCTTCAGGGCATTAAGTTGCCGCGCCGGCAGGTGATCGCCGGCACATGCCTGTGGGCATACCGGTCTGGTGAGTGTGGGTATGCGGGCGGTCCTGTGGCGGACTACCTGAACGCGCCAACCAGCGACCCGACGAAGGATCAATGCAGCCGCAGCATTAGGGGTTGCAAGCTGCGCTTTGGTGAATTCGCAGAACTCCCCTTTGGAGGGTTCCCGGGCATCGCCAATGTACCGAGGCTTTAATCATGAGCGAACTGTTCAACAAGTGCCGGGCTGATGCTGAAGCACACGCCTTAGCTGAATACCCTCGCGAGTCTGTGGGGTTGGTCGTCAGCGTCCGAGGCAAGCCGCAGTACGTGCCGTGCCGAAACCAGTCGGACGAGACAGATCACTTCATCCTGCACCCCGAAGACTACGCGGCCGCCGAGGACATGGGCGACATCGTCGTGATCGTCCACTCTCATCCGGACGTCGGCCCCGAGCCAAGTCTGCACGATCTGGCCAGCCATGCCGTGAGTCGAACCACCTGGTGGATCGTTGGCTTGGTCAACGGTGTCGCAACGTGGCATGAGATGCCCGCGACCGGCGAGATGCCGCTGGAAGGCCGGGTCTTCGTCCATGGCGTGATCGACTGCTACACCCTGGTCCGTGACTACTACCGACAAGTGCTCTGCATCACGCTGATGGACTTCCATCGCAAAGACGACTGGTGGCACAACGGCGAGAACCTCTACGTCGACAACTTCACCAAGGCCGGATTCGTGCAAGTCGATACACCAGAGCAGGGCGACCTTATCGTCATGGCGATTGGCAGTCCGACACCATGTCATGGCGCGATCTGGTTGGACGGTGATGTGTTACTGCATCACCTCTACGGGCGCCTGAGCTGCAAAGAGGTCTACGGCCGCTCGTACCGAGAGTGCACAACCCACATCCTGCGCTACACACGGTAGGCCTGTCTTTTTTCGCGCCTCCCCTGTTAGAGTCGCCAAAACACATGGAGGCTCAACATGCGTACAGCCCTCACCATCCTCGCCGCGGTTGCACTGGCCGGATGCGCAACCACCCCGACACCAATCAACGTTGCTGAGCAAGTGCCTGCCGACGCCATCTACGGATTCCAGAGCAAGCCGGTAGCAGACTCCGGGAAGATCACCATCGTCCGTGATAGCGGCATGACAGGGTCTGGGTGTGACCTGACCATCTACATTGACGGGAAGCGCGCAGCCAAGATGGCATCAGGCCAGAAGGTGAGCCTATACGTTGAGTCAGGTAGCCGAAACCTCGGAGTGGGCCCTGAGTTCTCAGCCCTTTGCGGCAGCGCCGCCATTAGGACAACACCTACTGAAATTCGGCCGGGACAAGATTATTTATTCAGGCTCAGTGGCGACATGCAGGGCTTCTACTTAGCACCACACATAGATTACGGCGGCAAATAGCCGAACCGAACAACCAACCGCCTCCGGGCGGTTTTTTATTGCCCGGAGAAAAGTATGAGTGCCTCCCACCAAAAGGCTATGACCAGAATTTTGCTCTCTGGCAGCCTGGCTAAAGCTTTGGGCGCGAGCACTTTCGCCACCTTGAAAGTGGAACGACCCAAGAGGCATTCAGCGCCCTCAAGCACACTATCGAAGGGTTTGAGGACTTCGTTTTATCTACTGCTCGCCGCGGCACCAGGTTCGCCATCTTCCGCAATCGGGAGAACGTCGGCGCTGATCATTTCGCCCTGAGCGGAACTCGCGAGATTCGCGTCGTCCCTGTCATTAGCGGCAGTAAGAACGGTGGTCTCCTTCAAACAGTTTTTGGGGCAGCACTCATTGTCGTCGGCGTCGTAGTCACGGCGGCATCTGGCGGTGCCGGCTCTCCAGTTGGCGCCGCATTGATCGGTGTCGGTATCGGCATGGTTGCCGGCGGGGTTCTGCAGATGTTGTCGCCGGTACCAACCACGAAATCAGGCAGCCAGCAAGAACAAGCCAGCACCGAGAACAAGCCGAGCTACCTGTTCAACGGTGCATTCAACTCGACCCAACAAGGCCTTCCGGTCCCCGTCGTCTACGGCCAGATGCTGGTGGGTTCGAGTGTTGTCGGCGTAGGTACGTGGGCAGAGGCGATTCCGACATGAGCGAACTCATCGTAGGCCGCAAGGGCGGCGGAAAGAGCGGTGGCGGAGGTGGTGGGAGTACCGTCCGCGCTGCGGTTGAGGCACCCGACAGTCTTCGCTCGCGCCAACATGTGCGGGTTCTGCACGCAATCAGCGAAGGGGAGATCAACGGCATACCGTTTGGGTTGATGGGCATCTATTTCGACGATGTGCCGCTTCAGAACCCTGACGAAAGCTACAACTTCTCCAATGTCAGCATTGATTTTCGTTACGGCACCCAGGGTCAGCCGTATATGCCGATGACCGGGCTCGAAGCCGAGCAAACCGTCGGCATCGAACTAAAGTACGGCATTGCCACCGAGCGAGCCGTCACCGATGTAGATGTGGACGCGGTCCGCGTCACCATTAGCACGCCACAGCTATCTACGCAAAACACCCAGAACGGCGATACGAACGGCGCCCGGGCTGAGTTCCGCATTGAGGGGCGCGTGGGGAGTGGTGCTTGGTTTGCGCTGTGCGCAGACCTTGCCATCGACGGCAAGACCATGAGCCGCACGCAGTTTTCGTATTACCTGCGACTCCCGGCTTCTGGTGGGTTTCCTCGTTACGTTCGGGTTACCCGGCTGACCGCTGATTCCACCAGCGCCTCACTCCAAAACCGCACGTTCTTTGACAGCATGACGCTGCTGTGGGACGAAAAGCTTCGCTATCCCAACACCGCGATGGTCGGCATCTCGATCGATGCACAGCAGTTCTCCAGCATCCCGCGCATGGCGTTCATGGTCCAGGGCATCAAGATCCTGGTCCCGACGAACTACAACACTGTCACCCGGACCTATTCGGGGTCGTGGGACGGCACCTTCAAAAGGGAGTGGAGCAACAATCCGGCGTGGGTCTGGTACGACATGCTGACCAACACCCGCTACGGGCTTGGGGGCTTGCTCGACTCGACCCTGATCGACAAATTCGCGCTGTACAGCATCGCCCAATACTGTGACGTGATGGTCCCGAATGGCTACGGAACCGGCGGCGTTGAGCCTCGGTTTTCCTGCAATATGGCCCTGACCACCCAGCAGGACGCATGGAAGCTGGTCAACGACATGGTGTCGGTGTTCCGGGCGATCTGCTTCTGGGCTGGCGGTACTTCACGGCGGTGCAGGATGCACCCCGTTCCAGTCGGTATTTGTTCAACAACTCGAATGTCGTTGGCGGAGAGTTCAGCTATCAATCTGTCGCCTCAGACCAGCGCTACAACGTCGCGGCGGTCACTTGGAACAACCCATTCCAGCAATACAAGCAGACCGTAGAGCTCGTTGAGCGACCTGAGCTGATTGTGGATTGGGGGCGTATCCAGCAAAGCGACGTGGTTGCCGTGGGTTGCATCGTCGCGCGGCCAGGCTCGTCGCCTGGGTCGTTGGCTGTTGTATGCCGAAAGCGAGGCGGTGACGTTTGCCGTCGGTGCTGACGGGGCAATCCCAATGCCTGGCGACATCGTCGCTATTGCGGACGCGAATCGCGCCGGCGCTCGCAATGGTGGGCGGCTGCTGGCTGGGACCACGGCTTCCAATCTGCTTCTTGATGCCCCGCTTGGTCAGGGAGCTGATGGCGTAATTAGCATCATCATGCCCGACGGCACCTATGTCAGTCGCTTCGTCGCTGTTTTGACGGGTTCGACATCTATTCCACTTTCACCTGCCTTGCCAGTGGCGCCACTGGCGTCAGCGCCATGGGCGTTCTCCAGCGCTACGCTGGACACGCAGAAATTCAGGATTGTCGGCGTTACCGAGGGTGGAGATGGTACCTACGTCATCAGCGCTGTTGCATATGATCTCGACAAGTTTGACCAGGTCGACTTCGGAATCCCAGACGTAGACGCTCCAACCAGCATCATCAATCTCGGATCGCCCGATGCGGTTGGGCAGCTGACATTCCTTGAGTCGCTGTATGACACCGGGACAGGTCTGGCCGCGGCCAGGCTGTCGGTGAGCTGGTCGCAGCCAGCAAGGGCGATGCGCTACCAGGTTGAGGCTTTGAAGCCCGGAGGAAACTGGGAATACGTCAACGAGGTGTCGACGCCGAGCATTGATTTTGAGGCTGCGTCGGCTGGGCAGTGGACTGTGCGCGTAACGCCAAAGTCGGTACTGGGTTATGCAGGACCGGCATCCACACAGACCTACACGGTCATCGGTCTCACAGCTCCACCATCGGCACTGCTCGGGCTCCGGCTCGACGTTATCAACAGCGTGGCAACTCTGTCATGGGACCCAGTCCCTGATCTGGATGTGAAGCTGGGCGGTAACATCACCATCCGCCACTCAAGGAATACCTCGGCTACTTGGGAGTCTGCACTTCCACTGACCGAGGCAAGCGGTCGATCAACCTCGGCCGTTGTCTCGCTGCTGCCTGGGAAGTACATGGCTCGGGCCGTCGACTCATCGAACATCGGCGGGCAATAACCGAGGTTTGGTCGGATGCACAAGTGCCTCTGCCGGCCAACGTTTTCCTGACGCTCGCTGAGTCGCCAATCTTTCCCGGGGTCGCAGTCAATGCGGCCGTGGATGGCGGAATACTCAGGATGTCTGGCACATCGCTGTTTGATGATATTGCCGATGTCGACGGGGTAATTAGTGAAATGGATAAGTTGGGCGGTTCCACGCTCTCCATGTCCTACCGCTTCGCAGCGCCTGTAGATCTTGGGTTTGTGTACGACAGCCGGCTCACGGCCAATGTGGATGCCGATCTTTATGACGATGGGACCTATATCGATCCGGTAGCGGACTTCGACGCACTGGTAAGCATCGACGGCGATCCGCCGAATGGTGCGGAGCTTTCTCGTGGGTGCGGACGTCCGATGTCTCCCCGGCGGCTTGGTCGGCATGGAAGCCATTCGTTGTCGGCGATTACCGCGCTCGTCAGTTCGATTTTGAACTGCGCGGATCGGTTCAGCAGGTATCGCACTGGATCGACGTGTCGACGCTTCAGGTCGTGATCGATATGCTCGATCGTATCGTTGAGGGCAACGATATTCCGGTGCCTGTCGGTGGTTTGGTAATCACATATTCCCCGCCATTCAACGCCAATCCCGCCGTCAGCCTGACGGCGCAGGGGCTTTCGCCTGGCGATTACTTCGACGTCTCTGCCAAGACCGCCACCGGCTTTAAGGTCTTCATTCGCAACTCCAGTGGGGTCGCTCAATCCGGGCGCTCGATTGACTACATCTCAAAGGGATACTGACCCATGTCGCAGCACGATATGAACATCGCAAACGCGGCGGGCCTGCCGTTCCGAACCGATTTGAACGCCGCTCTGGTGGCGCTTGCATCACAAAGCAGCGGGGCTTCGGCCCCGTCTCCCTCATTTCCGTGCCAGTTTTGGGGGGACATCGGTACGGGCCGACTGAGGCAGCGGGACTCGACCAACACTGCTTGGATTGACCGAGGGCCACTCGACTCGGTCACCCAAGCCACGGTCAATGTCGGCGAAACACGAAACGGTAAGATGGCGGTGGCCGCGGCGAGCGCCACCGCCACCTATACCGCTGACGAGATCATCGTAAAGTCAGCCCTTGGCGGCTTGGCTTTTCAGCTTTCGAATTTTAGCCAGGGAACCAACCTGGCTGCCGCGAATGGCGCTGGCGCCATGGACACCGGTGCGGCGCCCGCAAGTGGCTGGGTGGCCATTTACGCGATCTACAACCCGGTGACTAATGCAAAGGCATTGCTCGGGGTCGCCTCACCGAACACGGTCATGCCCGCGGTCTACGGCGGTGCATTCATGCCGTCAGGCTACACGGCGTCGGCACTACTTACCGTAGTTCCCACCAACGCAAGCAGCCAGTTCAAGGTGTGCAGTGTTTTCGGGAGAGACGTTTACATCCAACTCACAGCCGCGTTTGTTGGATCACCGGTCAATGCCAATACGGCGCTTACCGGAATCGTTCCGGCAAATGCCGTCAAGATCATATCGGGCGAAATGATTGTGCAGAGCACTTTAGCCTCGACAATGTCGCTGACGGTGGTATCCCAACTTGGCACTTTGCTCGGGCAGCAGAACCTTTCAACGGCCATCGGCGCCGGCGCTGCAACGTCAATTAACTTTGGCGGTGTACCATTAACTGTCCCGCAAAACGTTGGGATTATTGGGTCCAGCACTGCTGGTGTTCCCACCTATTCCGTATACGTCTCTGGGTACTCGATATGACATTTGTTCAATACAGCGGTGCGTCAGAAGAATCCATTATCGCGGTTTTTGCTGGTCCACAAGATCCAGAAGTATGGCCGAATCTTGGAGTAGTCGAGGACGATGACCCTCGTTACTTAGGGTTCTTGCACCCGCCGCGCAATATCCTTGCCGATCAAAGTGAGGAGCTTCAGAAGTTGACGCAACTTGCAACGGCTCAAAAGTTGGCGATTACCAACCGAATTAGTGTTCTAAACGACGCGCTTGAGTTGGAGATAGCGACCCCAGAGGAAGAAGCGGAATTGCCTGTGCGTACAGCGCAGTTAAAAAGTGGAAAACCTATGCCGTGTTGCTTGATCGTGTAACCGGTCAACCGGTCTGGCCGCTAGAGGTCGAATGGCCAGTTCAACCAACCGAAGGGATGGACCTCACGGTCTCGGTCACGACTCCCGATACGATCTCAGTAAGCCAAATGAGCCCGCCAAGTGCGGGCTTTTTTACGCCTGGAGAAAAGTGATGACCGCAACGGAGAAAGATCGCGACATCCTCGCGCGTACGCTGTGGGGTGAAGCCCGTGGTGAAAGCCTGGCCGGCCAGATTGCCGTGGCCTGGACCATTCGCAACCGCGTTAACGACGGAAAGGCGAAGTCGTGGTGGGGGAGGGCTACGCGGGTGTTTGTCAGAAGCCGTACCAGTTCAGTTGCTGGAACAGGAGCGATCCGAACTTTGCCTACCTGTCCGGCGCAAAGCCGATCCCTTTCCGCGAACTGGCCCAAGCACGGATCGCCGCTGACCAGGTGATCGACGGCAAGGTGCCGGATCCCACCGGCGGCGCCACGCACTACTACGCGTCCGCCATGAAGAAGGCGCCTGCCTGGGCAGTTAAGGCCAAGCAGACTGGGGTTATCGGTGGTCACGTCTTTTTCAAGGATGTGCCATGACAGCCTTTCGCAGACTCGTCCCGCGCACTGGCGACGACCGAAGAGGGCAGCCTCTGGTTCGAGTGCCCGGGTTGCGAGATGGTGCACCGGATAATGCACGGCCCCGGCGCCGGACCCCGGTGGGGCTGGAACGGCAATCTGGATAGCCCAACGTTCACGCCTTCGGTATTGGTGCGTTACGCGTGGTCTGACGGGGATCGGGTGTGCCATTCGTTCGTTACCGACGGCCGCATTCGGTTTCTTGGCGACTGCACGCACTCACTGGCCGGGCAGACCGTGGATCTGCCTGCTTGGGAGGACGAGCAATGCCAGTAAAGATTCCGTGGAAGTTGATCGGCGTGCTGGCGCTGGCTCTGGTCGCCGCCGGGAGCGCCTGGCGGTTTCAGGATTGGCGCTATGGCAAGCAACTCGCCGAGCAGGCTGGGCTGCACAAGGACGATCTCGCCGCAATCAGCAACGCGGCTGCCACCCAAGTGCGAGCCGATCAAGACAAGCGCCTAGCGCTCGAGCAGCGGCTGGCGGCCAGCGATCAAACCCACCACAAGGAACTGACAGATGCTCAAACTAAACAGGTGCGCCTGCGCGATCGCCTTGCCACTTCTGATTTGCGGTTGTCAGTCCTCCTCGACGCCACGGATCCAGACAGTGGCTGTTCAATGCCAGCCGGTACCGAAGCCGTCGGCGTGGTTCATGGAGGAACGCGCGTCCGACTTGACCCTGCGCATGCTCAACGAATTGTCGCCATCACCGACGCCGGCGATCAGGGACTGATTGCGCTGAAGGCTTGCCAGGCATACGTCAGAGAGATTTCCGCTCCCGCTTTTCCATGAGCAACCTCTGGTTTTCTCTAAACAGGTGATCTCGCTGGTCGGCTATCAGCTGGAGGCTGTAAGCCTTACTGGATAGTTCAGAATGCTCTCCTTTAAGGCGGTTCAACTCAGCTCGTAGCTGATCCCGATCCTGGGACACGTCGGCATGCATCTGCACCAGGCCGAAGATGTCTTCGCGGGCTTTGCGCAATTGCATGCTCAGTTCCTGCACCTCGTTCTCGGTTAGGCGCAGGAAGGAACGGCAGGTCTCAAGTTCAGTCGGGCAGCCAAGCCAGTCGCTGGTGTCTTCGATTTCGAGGGGGGCCACGGTCATGCCTTTTAGATACTGTTTGGATATACAGTAATCGAGGCGGGGCGATTGGGCGAGGGTATGACGACGAGCAGTAGGTTTGTGTTTTCGGCAGAACGCCGGAGGTGGGAGTTCTTCGGGGAAGATCTTCCCCAAAATGCAACCGTTTGGACCAATGTTTATTGGGTTCTAAAGAGTCGCAAAAGGTGCTGCTTTTTGTGGCTTGTTTGTAGCTTAAGGCCTTGATAATAAAGGCCTTGTTTGATTTCTATACGGCATCCCAGGCTTTGATGCTGTAAATCACTTAACGAACAAAAACGAAAATCTCCAGCCAAGTTTTTAGTGAACATCAAGGCTCGTCGGCCTGGCGTCGACTCGCCTAGCATTTAGCGGCGCTTAATCAGATCACCACTTAGACACTCATCACCACCATCCATGCACAGGTAGCTGGCGGTAAATGTTTTGCCGTTGTGTGTAAAAAACACGTGAGGCTACGAAGACCCTCCGTAATGATAGACATACGAATAGCTGTTGCAGATAAAGACATATTCCTGCGACAGGACTAAGGCATGGTCAGGAGTGCATTCCTCAACGCTTTCATAGGGCGATTCCCAAATAATCTTGTACCCCTGCCTCCAGAGTTCTCCCGGAGATTCAGCCGCTGCGAGATACGACACTGAAAATAAGGTTATGCCTAACAGTACTCTTCGAAGTCCCATAATTTCTTCTTCCGTGTTCTCTACACAGACATGACATCGGCAATTTTGGAGTCTAGGTCCTCCAATTCCTGGCCGATAGTTATCACTCCGGCGTCATCAGCACCGCGAGCGTCATTTTGATGAACTCTTCGTTCTTGCTGATTGTGTCCAAAGCGCCACGAACGTTGCCAGCGACCTCCGCTGATCCGCGTTGTTCGACCCAGAGCGTAAGCTCCATGATGGCAGCCTCAAGCGCGAGCTGGTTTTCGTTGATCTTGAAGAGCAGGGAAGGGAGCAGGTCTGAATTTGGCATCGTGAATCCTCCGTGAAGAGGTCAGCGTAGCAGTCAAAAAGCTTCTCGGTGGGGCTCGGGGGGATCGGTTGGAAGAACGCCAGGGAGGGGAACCACTGTAGGAATATACAACGCTAAGTTGTTGATTCTTATAGGGTGATGTCACGGTTTTGCACCTACTTTAAAACATCTGTTTTTCTTTATAGATCATATGCTTGCATGGGTTTCGGGGTCACCTTGACATGGTGATGCTCTGCCAGGCAAATGGCCGCTTTGTACGACACTTTTCGCTCCGATGTGGCCACTCACAGGTGGTCTGAACCGGCCCAAAGGCGTCCCCTTGCATGAGGGGTTAGGCCTCTGTGATTCACGTCACGGTTCGTACCAGCCCATGACAGTGCGGCTCTTGGCATCGAATTGCACGTACCCACCGTCCGAGTCGCCGTACTCCCAAGTCGTGAAGGCGAGATTCGCATTTACCTTTGTAGGGCTACCAAGCAACCGTTCCACGTCTGCCTCTGATAGCCCCTTTTGAGCCTTCGCCAGTTAGCTTTGTCTGGTGGAATGGAGGGAGCAGCATTTCGCTGGCGCAGTTGATCCTCAAGTGTGGCTACGCGACGCTCCAGGGTGCGAACGGTATCCTCAAGCTTATCCACTCGAGATTCGGCGCTCGACTGCGCAAAGACCTGTCCGCTGGAGGCGAAGAGCAAGACGGAAAGTGCAAACAGATAACGATGTGCAATCACATAGGTCTCCTTGTGTAATTTCTGCGAAATCGGGTCCCGGTTTGGCATCGCGGATTCTCGTTTTTGAGGTCAGCGTAGCACCACTTTGGATGGGAAGTTTAGGTCGGCAGAACGCCGGAGAAAGATGCGCAAAACCTCCTCTGGAGGCAGCGTGTTTCCGTTTGCATAAGCACAAAAAAACGGATGTTTTGTTACGCCTATAACTGGCTATTATCCTTATAAAACAAATGCTTGGTCGCTACAGTTCCCAGCATGGGGTGCTAGGGGTCGAGTGTTCGAATCACTCCGTCCCGACCATATAATTCAAAGGGGTTGCGAGATTTTATCTCGCGACCCCTTTTTATTTTTAGGCGTTTTTACCCCTACAGACCGACTGGCTCTCGGTGGAATCCTCACCTCTTTCGGAAGAGATGGGCGAAAGCTTTCTCGGTTCCGGATCGCATATCCATCGGCACGGTGACCGCCAGATGGCGTCGATGTGGATCACGGAGCAAGTCTCGCAGCTACCTCCACAAAGGAAGCTGCTTTTCGGTCACTTGCTATCGGTGTGTTCTTTCACTACGCAGTTCAACGCTCAGCACGCTGGAAATAACGCCAGAACAGTAGTGCATAGACGATGTCACCCGATGCCGCTAGTGGCAATGGCCAAGGGATGCTGCCCGCCAGCCAGTGACCATAAACCACCACAACAAACAGTACTTTCAGGATTATCCCGAGCAGGATATAGGGACGATACTGCAGCGGATCGCGAGCGATCATCCAATAGGCCCAACCGAATATGATAACCAGGCACGTGGTGAGTTGAATGAAGAGGGTTGAGGTAGGGGTAATTTGCAGCCCCAACAGTGCAGCTACGGGGCGCAGAGCTACGAGTAATGGAAGACCCGCAAGTACGTTGAAACAAGCGGCAGAAATAAAAAGCTTGCGGGTATAACTGTCGGTCATGGGATTGTTCCTGAGAGGAGGTGATGCCTCGCATCACACAGAGACATCTTGTAATTTTTGGCCCCAGCCAAGCAACTTGAGTAATGCCGGATAACTATTCGGAAATAGCCGCTTATCCAGAACAAGGTGCTCGACTTGTTCCCTGTGATAATGCGTTTGGTTCCGTTGCGGAGCCCCTTGATGATGTCGCCGGCACAATCTGCCGCTGGCGTCAGTAGCATTTTTTCTGCCAGAGCGGTGAACCTTTCTTCTGTTTTACCGGCGGCTTTACAACGTCGTCCGGCCTTTTCAATATTGGTTCGAATTCCTCCGGGGTGCACACACACAGCGCGTACACCGCTACCATCGAGTTCAGACCATAATGCTTCGGTCAGACCACGTACGGCGAACTTCGACATGTTGTAAGCGCTTTGCATCGGGAAACCCACCAGGCCAAATACGCTGGAAATGTTGACGATGCAGCCTTCTCGCTGGGCCTGCATCATCGGCAGGAACGCTTTGGTACCGTACAGCACGCCCCACATGTTGATACCGAGTTGCCACTCGTACTCATCGATGGAGGTGTTGGCAACTGTCCCGATGACTGCGGCACCTGCGTTATTGATGACGAAGTGCGCCGTGCCAAAATCTCGTTTCACCTCGTCGGCATGAGCCTGGAAGGCATCCCAGGACGATACGTCCAGGATGTAACCTTTCGCTTTGCTGGCGTCAGGCAATAGCTTCATGGTTTTGTCGAGACCCACCTGGTTGATGTCCGACAGGGCGACATGTGCGCCAGCTTCCACTAGTTGGATAGCCAACTCCCGACCAATGCCGGATCCTGCACCGGTGATGACGACTACTTTGTTTTGGAACATGTTTTTTATCCTTCTTGTTTTGATTGGTTTCGCCACTACAAATTTTTCTGACAAGTACTATCTGCTGAGAATGTGGATCGCGACTGCTGCCTCCTCAATACCCTGCAAGCCGCCGCCGTTCTCCTGGATTGCATGGCGTGCGCCATGTACCTGGCGTGCGCCAGCCTCCCCGCGCAGTTGCGTCACCAGTTCGTAGAGCTGGCCAATCCCGGTAGCACCGAGCGGATGACCTTCGATTCCAGGCCGCCTGAGGTATTGACCGGGATGCGTCCGCCCAGGGTGAATTCGCCACGTTCAGCCGCAGGACCGCCCTGACCGAACGGGACCAGGCCCAGGTTTTCGACCTGAATGATTTCACCCATCGCCGAGGCGTCATGGACTTCGGCGACATGCATGTCTTGCGGCCCCAGGCCCTGCCAGGTCATAGGCCAGGTTAGCGGCCAGGTGACCGACGTTCAGTTCCGGCTGATCGAGCCGGCGATGGCTGAAGCTACGGATGACACTGGCCGCTACCTTGATGCAGCGGCTCCTGTCGGCACCGATGCGTGTGAGTCCTTCCTCGGTGCACAGGATGGCGGCTGCTGCACCGTCCGACAGCGGCGCGCACATTGGCAGGGTGAGCGGGTAGGTGATCGGAGGGGCGGCAAGGATTTCGTCGATACCGAAGGCTTTGCGAAATTGCGAGTAGGGGTTATGGACCGAGTGAGTGTGGTTTTTTGCCGACACCGCTGCGATCTGCCGCTGCGTGGTGCCGTAGGTTTTCATATGGTGGCGGCACAATGCGGCATAGATGGCCATGAACTTACTGTAAGGCTTGTCCGATTCCGACCCGGCGGGCGGCACCACGCCTTCGCCCATTTTCACCAGCGTCTGATAATTCTCTTCGGCGCAAGATACGTCCCAACCAGCCTCGAACAGCGAGAGGGCCTTGAGTTTATCCGGGATGTTCATCTTTTCCGCACCCAACGCCAGCGCGATACTGGCCGTACCGGCCTTGAGACTTTGCACGGCCAGATTGAAGGCTGAGCTACTCCGAAGCGCAGGCATTCTCGACGTTATAGATAGGAATGCCTTGAATACCGATCTTGCTGAACACGACCTGACCGGGGATCGAGAGCTGGCCTTGCAACGGGCCATTGGTCATGCCGGCATAAAATGCGATATCGAGATCGGCGGCGCTACAGTGGGCGTCCTTCAAAGCGCCCTGGAAAGCCTCGCGTGCCAAGTCGTCGAGGCTGCGTTCGTTGTGGCGACCGAAGACGGTCATGGCGATGCCGGCGATATAGATATTGCTCATTGAAAATTCCTTATGTTCAGTTGGTCGGTGTCCAGTTCGCACCCCTCCGGTTGTGTCAGATCTTGCGAGCTGCGTTTTCCCAATACGGCTGACGCAGTTCTTTTTTCAGCACCTTGCCCACCGGACTGCGTGGCAGACTGGTAGTGAAGTCGACAGACTTCGGTGCCATCACGCTGCCCAGCCTGGCTTTGCACAGCTCGATAAGCTCCTGCTCTGTGGTTTCCTGGCCTGGTTGAGCTCGACCACGGCCTTGACGGCCTCGCCCCATTTCTCATCGGGCACGCCAATCACGGCGCAGTCCTGAACGGCCGGATGTCCCCACAGCACTTGCTCGACTTGACTGGGATAGACGTTGAAACCACCGGTAATGATCATGTCCTTTTTGCGATCGGTGAGGTGCAGATAGCCTTCGGCATCGATATGGCCGATGTCGCCGGTATGCAGCCAACCGTCGACGATGGTCTCGGCGGTCTTCTCCGGTTGCTTGTAGTAACCCTTCATGATCAGGTCGCCGCGCACGCATATTTCACCGGTTTCACCGCGCGACAGGATCTGGTTGGTGTCGCTCATCACTTCGACGCGGACCAGCGGGTTGGGGCGGCCGACCGAGGACAGACGTTCGTCGTCGGCGAATTGCTCGCCCACCAGATGTTCGTCGGGACGAAAGTTGGCGATACTGGCCGGTGCTTCGGTCTGGCCATAGCCGCCGGTCATGACCGGACCGAAAATCTCGATAGCTTTCTTTAGCTTGTCTACCGACATCGGAGCAGCGCCGTACATCAGGTACTTCACCGAGGAGAAGTCCAGCTTCTCGATACCGGGAGTTTCCAACAGCCTGTAGATCACCGTTGGCGGCAGAAAGAGCTCGCTGACCTTGTGCTGCGCAATGGCGTTCAACATCAATGCCGGATCAGGTTTGGTAATAACCACTACAGTGCCACCTTGCGCCGTGCAGGGTACGGCCAACAGGCCGGCAGTGTGGGTCATCGGTGCAGCGGCCATATTCACCAGCTTTTCACCACTGCGATAAGCACAGGTCAGCATGAAGTGGGCGATGAACGTCTGCAGGCTGCGGTGGGTGTTCATCACTCCTTTTGGCGTGCCCGTAGTGCCACCAGTGGGTGAGACCGCCACCACATCGTCCATGTCATGGGCGACTTCGGGACGGCTCGCCGGCTGGCCGGCACTCCATAGCTCCAACGAAGGTGCATCGACAGCGTCGGCATCGATACAGATCCAGTGCTTGATCTTCGGCAGCTTGGGCCGTAGCTCGGTGATGATTTGCGCGAAATCGTTTTGGTAGAACATCACCTCGCAATCGAATGCGTCGAGGATGTAGTGATTCTCTTCGCTTGAGTTGCGCGCGTTGACTGGAATCCAGGTCATGTTGGCGCGCCATAGACCCAGTGTGCAGGCCCAGGCGGTGACGTCGTTACCTGACCAGACGGCACCCTTGGTTTCTTTCGGCAAGCCCAGTGCGAGCAACTTGTTGGCGATGCGACACGAGAGCTCGCCGATTTCGTTGAAGGTGTAAGAGCGCTCGCCTTGATGTAGGCGACCCCGGCAGGGTTGATGCCCCAGCCGCGATCGTAAAAGTCGATGATGGCCATAAGTGGTTCCTGTGCCGGTAATCAGAGTTTGGTAACGGTGGCACGGGCCAGGCCGCGCTCTTCCAGGAAGCCGAGCAGATAGCGGTGTCCAAAAGCCTTGGAGCCGGAAGCGAAGCCGACCTTGTTGGTGTCGCCGTCGAGCAGCTTGATCGCCGCCGCGGCCTGTAGGGCACCGGTGGAAATATAGGGTGTGACGCCATGCACGGTAGCGCGCACGGCGGCCAGGTGACCGCGGCCGATAGCGATGTCGACGCTGCGTTGCAAGGTGGTGCGTTCGCGGGGCGGCATGCTCGGCGTGGTGGCCTCTACCAGGCTCCTCACCACCGCGTCCTGCTGCTCCTTGGACAAGTGCTTGTATTCCGCTTCCCACTTCTGGCTCAGGCCATGCACCATCGGCATCACATTGTTGTCGTAGAAACCGACCGCGGAGGTGCAGGCGCGCACGCGCGGATCATGCTCGAAGTAAATCGGCAGCGAGGTTCCCCCCAAGGCAGGGAGAAAACCGGCTCCATGAAGTTGGGGTCGACAATGTTGAACGAAGCGGTGGCGGGGTGCTGCACCAGCTTGTTTTCCCACAGGTAGAACTGCTCCTCGTGGAACAATTCGAAAATCGAGGCCGCCGAGCCCAGGCTGACCCCGGCGACATCACGCGGGCCGCGGCACAGGGCGGCGGTTTCCAGCACGTCGATGCCGGGGGTTTCCAGCGCCAGTTCGGCGGCGATCTCGGAGAAGCTGAACATGTAGGACAGCGATGGCGAAACCAGTAAGCCAGCCTGACGATAGAGTTCACCAAATTGCTCGCGAACCTGACGAACATAGCTTTGCTCGCCGGTGGTATCTATGTGGTGGCAGCCGGCCTTGAGCGCGGCCTCGACGGTGGTCAGACCGAAGTTGACGAAGGGGCCAACGGTGTTGCAGACCACCTTGGCCCCCTTGAAGGCGGCGCTCAGCGACTCGACGTTGTGCTCGGCCTCAATGATTTCATAGGTCGCGGACTCCAGCCGTACCACCCGTTGCGCCATCATTTCCTGCGCGCGCTTGGCATTGCGCGCCACGGCGGTGAACGGGATGTTCTGGTCGATCAGCCAATCCATGGTCAGCATGCCGGTGTAGCCACTGGCGCCATAAACAACTACGGGATACTTAGCCATTTCTATTGTCTCCAAAGTTTATTGTTAGTCGGGTTTGGGATCAGTACCGGGGCCAGCCGTCTTCGTAGAGCTCCTGGACAAGGAAGCCAAGGCGGGTGGTGAGCATCATGTTTTCGCCATCCTCGATCAGCGCGGCGCGGGCATCGCGGAACAACTTCTCCATGGGGTACTCGCGGGTCAGGCCATTGCCGCCGAACAGCTGCATGGCATCGCTGACCACGCGCATGGCCTCTTCGGTCACGGTGACCTTGCTGGAAGCCGTGGCACAGGGGTGCCCCTGCGGGGACAGGCGCGCATAGGCCAGGGAGCGGCGGGCGACAGCCCGGCAAAGCTCGACACGACGCATCATGTCGCCGATGCGGTAGCGGGTAAGCTGGTGGTTGATCAGCAGTTGGCCACCCTGCTTGCGCTCATGACAGTAGGCCAGGGCCAGCTCGAACGCGGAACGTGCCACGCCAGTGAACCATTGCGCCATGTGGGTGCCAGCGAACGACCAGGTCGAAACGACGTTGCCGTAGTACTCGTCCTGCAGGGCCACGGCGAAGCGCTTGGGAATCCGCACGTTGTCGAAATACACCTCGCCCTGCGGCAGGGCGCGCTGACCGATCTTCTCCAGCGGCTTGCCCTTGCTGACACCGGGCAAGTCCAGGGGCACGATTACGGAGATGCCATAAGGCAAGCCATTGGCATCGTAGAAGCCGTTGCCATAGTCGGCGGTCATGTAGGCCAGAGCTACCTGGGCCACCGCGCCGTTGGACACCCAGGCCGAGCACTGGCCGTTAATGACGATCTCGTGCTCGCCGACCTTGGCGAAGAGATTGCCCTTGTTGCCCAACTGCCCCGGGACCCAGTCGCGCTGCAAGTCGAAGGCGCTGACGTCAGTGCCCTTGTCCGGATGGGTAATCATCCAGCAGCCGATTTTTCCGGCACTTAGATCGATCAGCTCCTGGTTCCCTACGGCTTTGGCCATCTCGTTCGGGAAGGTGCTGACGCCCAGGGAAACCGCCAGGCCGGCATCGCCCCAGCCCATTTCCTCGCCGATCATAGACTCGACGCGTACGGCCGTTTCCGGCGGCAGTTCGGCCAGCAGATCGGAACTCAGGCCCAACTTGGCGGCTTCGCTGAACATGCTGTAGTACGGCGAGCCGGGGGCGACCACCTGCTCTGCGGTCATCTTGTCGAGTTCCTGGCCGAGGGGGCGCATGAAATCCTTGGCAAAGCGATGCACGCTGTCCTGGATGCCGCGCTCGACCTCGTTCAGGGGCGTTTCAAAGCCGGTTATTGAAATGTCAGGCAGGTTGATCCGGTTACTTAGTTTCATGATGGGCCTCGTCATATCACTCGGTTTTTCTTATGGCCTGCACGCTAGGCGTCGGCCGGGAGTTCACCGGCGGCGATCAGCGCGGCGCGCGTGGCCTCGACGAAAGGCTCCACGGTGTCGACGAACAGCGCTTGCAGCGGCGTCCCCTTGAACTCGGGGAGGAAGGTCTTGTTCCAGTTGCCGAACAGCGACATGCCCGCTGGTGTATCGACCATGGCGACGCCGATCGCCAGCAGAGTCTGGATGGCACCGGGATGGGAAGCCGCGTAGGCTGCGCGCCACTGCTCGGGCGTCAACTCGTTACGCTCGATCGGGCGTCCCATGGCTTGTTCGCGCGCGGCCAGCAGCTCGTTCCACGAACACCAGGCCGTGGCCGCGACTGGGCAGATCGCATTGCGCGAGGCCGGGTGGGCCAGCACATGCGGAATGATGCGACCGACATCCGCGCCGGTCGACCAGGCCAGCTTGGCGTCGGGATCGCCCATCACCATCACTGGCTCCTGCATGTAGTACTCGATCCATGCACCCGCCGGAATGATGGTGTAGTCCATGCCGGCCAATTCGATCATGCGCCGGATGAACGCCTTCTGCCGGGCCATCAAGCGGTGCATGGTGTCGGTTTGCCAGAACTGCTCGAACTCGTAGATAGCGCCGTACTCGGATGGCACGAAGCGTTCGACCCCGGCTTCCTTGGCGGCAAAAATCAGCGGCATCTGCGATTCGGTGGCGTAGAGCGGCACGCAGGACACCAGGTAGTCGGTGCCGCGCAGCGCCGGGACCAGCGCTTGGGCAATGGTGACGTCGACCTCCTTGATGGTCACGCCCTGGCGCGCCCATTCGGCGTACTGCAGCTGTTTTTGCGACTCGCTCTTGCTGATACCCGACGATGAGCGTTCCACCTGGCCGGAGCGGCGCGCCAGCACATTGATATTGACCAGGCCCTGGCGAATGAACTCATTGACGCAGGCGACGCCGGCAGTCCCGGTGGCGCCGAATACCGTGACGGTCTTCTTGCTCATGCTGTTCTCCTGGCTGTAATCGGTCATGGGGGCGAGCGGTTGTGCCTGGCTCGCATTAAGGCGAGTGGCGGAATATTTGGCCGATTATTGTTCTTCCCAGCATCGACAACTCACCTGAAAAGCGGTCATATTTGTCAAAATATGCTCATCCTGAGATACCCATGAATCCGCAGCTGCAAGTACATGAAACACTGGGACTACCCATGCTTGGCGGCATGGTATGCAGTGAAATGCCCTTGTATGCAGAGCGCTATTTTCTACATGCAACTGATCGCTCAGCACCGCCGATTGACAGCATGGTTCTGTTGACTCAATTCGGTGGCTCACGGGTGAAGGAGGGGATAGGGGGCGAGTTGCGCTCTACATCAATGCCTCGTTTGTCAATATTGGTGCCTGCGCGCTGTGCCACTCATTGGCACTATTCCGGCAGCATTGATTTCGCGGTTTTTTATCTGCCCGAGCGCTCTGATGGCGTGTTTCAACAATTGCAGTGAGATATGCGCTGAAGCGCAGGCACCATTGCCCTTCAGTGATGGTTTGGTGAGCGCAGCGGCCCGGCAATTGATGGATGAGCTAAGTCTTGGGAAAGGGGCTGATCAGGGGTTCATGGCAAGATTGGCCATGGTCATGCTTGAGCAGGTGTATCGTGCGTTACGAGTTGACGCGGGCCGAGGTATTTATCCGCCGCATATTCATCTGGCGCGCCTACATGCAGTACTGGTCTTCATTCGCGAGCACCTGGGGCAGGATCTGTCGATCAGCACGCTGGCTGGCCAGTCGGGTGTCAGCCCGGCTCATTTCCGACGGCTGTTTCAGCGCGCCATGGGGATGCCGCCCCATCGCTATGTGATGAATGTTCGACTGGAACATGCGCGTGATCTGCTCATGCAGACCGATCTACCTATTTTGCATGTGGCACTTGAGTGTGGCTTCAGCTCTCAGAGTCACCTGACTGCAGCGTTCAAAGTTGCGCACGCCAGTACACCGGCCGAATACAGAGCCCTGAATGGAAGGTAGCGGATTCTTTGGCGTGGCGAGCAAGTCGCTCCACCGAAAGTACACAAGCGGCTTGCGTTGGATTGCACCGGGGTTCAAGCCCTCGGACTATTCCATGGTAGTGTTCGGCCATGAGGACCTGCATCCAGCGGTGTGTGGCGAGAACCTGCAGAACTCAAGTCAGAAAATCACTGGCTTCAAAGTTGTCATCAAAGGCCACGACCAGCGACCTTCAGACGCTCCTTAGGTAAGCGTCTCCCAACCACCAAGGTCTGAAAAATGGATTGCACAGAGCCCCAACTCATCCTCAAAACGACACCGCCGCGTAGTCAGAAATCAGCACGGATGTGAAACCGCCTGGGTATCCATACCCAGGAATTGACAGACAAAGTGGTGATCGCCGTTCAAGCGCCGGCAGGCTTCGGCAAAACCTTTCTGCTGACCCAATGGCGCCGTGAATGTTTGTCTCACGGCGCAGTGGTGGCCTGGATGACGCTGGATGCACAGGATGATAGTGCTCGTTTTGTCCAGGGGCTGGGAGCTGCCATGGCAATTGGCAGCGGTCGGTCGTTGTTTGCCCGCGCATTCGAGCCTATTGCGGGATTGGGGCGTGACGAACAGGAAGGGCTGACGCAGTGGTTGGCGGAAGTGGCTGATCTGGGTAGCGAAACCGTATTGATTCTGGATGAAGTGGATACCCTGCCCGAGCTGACGATCCGTCACTCCCTGACGTACCTGTTGCACAACGCGCCGGCCAATTTGCGCATCATCATGGCCTCTCGTACACGGTTGAATCTGCAAGTGACGGACCTCGCGGCAAGAGGGCTTTTCACGACGATCATGACTGCGGCTTTACGACTGAATGTGGAAGAGGCGATCGCCATTCTCAATGACCGTTTCGGCGCAAGGGTTGATGCCGACTCCTGCGTGCGGCTGCACGAGATAACCGAAGGCTGGCCGCTTGGCCTGCAATTAGCGATTTCGGCGTTGGAGAAGAGTCCGAATCGAAGTGCGGCAGTCGAAGAGTTGTCGACTTGTTCGGGTGATATCCAGCGATATTTCGTCGACAGTCTGGTCGCACATCTTCGGGAGGAGCAGGTTCGCTTTCTGACCGGCGTTGCATTGTTGGAAATGGTCCAGCCCTTGTTATGTGAGGCACTGACGGGTAACCCTCGCTCGGGTGAATTGCTGAAGGAGTTGTGTGCCTCGACACCGATTTTTGTTGAAAGTATCGACAGTGACTGGGTGCGCATCCATCCATTGGCGCGGGAATTTCTGCTCGGCCGTTTTGCCGACTTGCCGTTGGAGGAGCGTCAGGGTTATCACCGGCGCGGCGCTGTGTGGCTGGAACACCATGGTTTCCTGGAGC
Organism: Pseudomonas sp. S2_F03; assembly: GCF_054668335.1. Classification (NCBI taxonomy): domain Bacteria; kingdom Pseudomonadati; phylum Pseudomonadota; class Gammaproteobacteria; order Pseudomonadales; family Pseudomonadaceae; genus Pseudomonas; species Pseudomonas sp. S2_F03. The sequence continues at coordinate 5,322,488 of NZ_CP162759.1, forward strand.
TGGCCGCCCGGCAATATCTGTTGGCGGACATGCCCCAATCGGCCTATACGTTGATCGGCAAATGCCTGTACGAAGTCATGTTGCAAGGGCAGTTCAGCCGGGTGCTGGAGTGGGTCGAGGAGCTTGGCCCCGCTGACGTGTTGTCGCATCCGCGCATCTGCCTGGCGGCGGCCTGGACATTCGCATTGGGAGAGCGTCAGGCAGGAGGCAGCGCAATTGATTGCTGCTATTGAACAGCATCCGTCCGCCGACGAGGCGACACGTTGTCAGAAGCGGCCGCCATCGCCGCCGCCGCCGCCTATTTTGCGGACCATCCGGATCAATCGCATGAACTCATCATGCCTTGGGTCGATCGATTGCCTTCATTATCAATCAAGGTGCAAGCCATTGTCGCGAGCCAGATCGCCCGGCTGACGCTGTTGCAGGGACAACCGGAGAAAGCCCGACGAATCCTTCAGCGAGCACCGCGTTACGCGGGTAGTCCTGGCCTTGATGCCATTCGCGGGTATGGCGAGTGGGTGGTCGGTCTTGCTTATCTATACGAGGGGCGAATGGTGTCGGCGCGCACGGCGTTGCACGACAGCCTGTTGCATGCCGAACGGGACATCGGTCGGCGCAGTCCGGTGGCGGTCATTTTAGCGAGCGCTCTGGCGACGGTGTTGCTGGAACAGGGGAAATTCAGGAATCCGCTACGGTGCTGGCGAACAGGCTGGATATCGTTGAACGCCTGGCGTCCCCCGATGCCATTGTGCAGGGGTTTCTCGCCGCCGCTCGACTGGCTTCAATCCAGGGGCAGGGGCATCGCGGGCAGGATCTGCTTGAGGCGTTATTCGCCCTGGAGAAGAGCGAAATATTCCACGATTTTGCATTGCCTCCCTGGGAGAACAAATACGCCTGCATGCCTTGCAGGGACGCAGCGATACCTGTCAGGCACTATGGCGACGGCTGGACAGTTTCACGCCGGTTATTGCCCGTGAGCGAGCCGGGTTGCTGGGTCCGGAGCTGGACTTGCTGGCCGGGGTAGCCACCGCTTATGCCTTACTGGCCCAACGTGACTGGGAGGCTATGCTGGCGGTGCTGGACAACGTTGGCGAAACGGCCGAATACCTGCGGCGTGGACGAGACATCGTGCAGATCAAGCTGCTCAGGGCACTGGCACTTCGTGCGACCGGACAGGGTGGCACTGACTATTTGCTGGAGGCTGTCAGCCTCGCGCAAGAAAACGGTATGTTACGCGTGGTGCGGGACACCCATCCCGACCTGATCAAATGGGAGCAGACGCTCCAGCGTGATACCGTCGATTTGCTCGCAGCGACCTCTACCCCCGCACCTGTTCCGCGACCGGAATCCACCCCGTTGAGCGTGTCCCCAAGTCGTCTTTTGACGCCCAAGGAACGCGAGGTGTTGCAGTTATTGGCTCGCAATCTGTCCAACAAGCAAATCGCCCTGGCGCTGAATGTCGGCGAGGAAACCGTGAAGTGGCACCTCAAAAACCTGTTTGGAAAATTCCAGGCCGGCACAAGACAGCATGTTGTCGCGCGTGCATACATGCTGGGAATTCTCGAAACAGCGAGCTAATGCGGTCCGCCACCCGAGGTGATCCGTTCGGATCATCCTTCAATCCCCCCCCGCCCCCCAAAAGAAATCGATTTCCAGCCGCCCCCCCAGTCAATGGGGGGGTTCGCTTTTCGACTTCGCAATAGTCTGACCTCACAAAAGCGCCAACGTATCGGCGAGTGGGAGCAGGTTCATGTCTGAAAAAGTGCTGATCGCCGGTGCAGGAATGGTGCCGTTTCTACCGCTGGGTGGCTCCGACAGTCATGCGGCGTTGGCGGGGCAAGCCATTCGTGCGGCGCTGGCCGATGCGCGGATCGACTATGACTTGGTCGACCAGGTGTTTACTTCCTGCGTATACGGTGAAACCGGTATCGCCGAGCAGATGTTGTCGCAGATTGGCTACTTGGGCGTGCCGATTTTCAGCCTCGGCGACGGCTGCGCCTCGGCCAGTAGTGCTTTCCAGTTGGCCCGCAATAGCCTGCTGTGCGGCCAGGCTGAATGTGTCCTGTTGGTTGGCGTCGAGTGCATGCCGGCACGCATTTCCAATCGTGGATTTTTCGGATTGAAAGATCTCGCTCGCGATGAGTCGTCAGAGGTCAGGCAGGGTGAGAACCCCATCGGCTTTATCGAGCGTCGACAACAACCGGCGCTGCTGTTCGCTGCCCAAACCAGCTGGTTATTGACACACATGGGCATTGCTCAAAGCAGCTTCGATCAAGTGCTTGAGCGGGCACGGGCCCAGGCCGGGCTCAATCCCTACGCCGTGTTGAACCGCCTACCGGATCGCGACGGCTGGCTCTCGCCTTATGTGTGCCCGCCCGCCTGTGGTGCGGCGGCCATCCTGCTCTGTACCCCGGCCTTCGCCCTGCGCTTCGGCGCTCGGGCGGACGTCACCGTGCTGGCCAGTGCCAGGGGCAGTGACAGCGCTTCAGAGCAGGAATCGGGTTGCGTGCTGGATGTGCTCGGACAGGCGACCACCCGGCGAGTCGCGCAGCTGGCCTATCAGCAGGCGGGCCTCGGTGCGGAAGACATCGACGTGGCTGGAACTGCACGACCAAAGCGTCGGCGACTTCATGATCAATAGCGCCGCGCTGGGCTTTTGCCGGGAGGACGAGATCGATCGATTCGTGCAGCAAGGACACCGCCTGAAAGGACAGATGAATGCGGTGTGCTCATCGGGTGGCTTGCTGGGACGTGGTCACGCCCCGGGTGCCACCGGGTTGGCGCAACTGGTCGAGTTGGTCTGGCAACTGCGCGACATGGCCGACGGCAGGCAAATTGCTGGTGCCCGCACGGCTTTACAACATAGCACCGCCCTGGGCCGGGCGGTGTCGGTCACCCTTTGCAGCGCACCTGAGAGGAGGCTCATTACGCCGTGAATCAACCCATGACTTTTCGTAAACCATAGAGCAGGTGGCAAGCTAGATGAACAAAAATAATAAGATCTGCCATGCAAACCTTCGCAAAGGGTTGTTGGCCTCCGCCATTCTCACCGGCCTGGGCATCGCGCCCGTGGGGGCTGTGGAGATCAACACGGGGAATGAAGACTTTGCGGTTCGTTTCGACAACACGCTGAAGTTCAACTACGCCCAGCGCGTGGAGGCCCCCAACAGTAAGTTGGCCAATTCGTGGAACAACAATGACGGGGATCGCAACTTTTCCTCCGGCAGTGCGGTGGCTCAACGAATGGATGTGCTGTCCGAACTGGACGTGGTCTACAAAGAAAAAGTCGGTTTCCGCGTAAGCGCCAACACCTGGTACGACCACGCCTACGACGATATAGGCAGCGACAATGCCTCGACCAATCAGCTCAACAGCGGCCAGCCGGATTCCCGGCACCAGAGTGGTTACGCCGATCGGTATTACAACGGTCCTTCTTCGGAAATCCTTGATGCCTTCGTGTTTGGCAGCATTGATGTCGGCGATGAATCACTGCTCAGCGGCAAGCTCGGCAAGCACACCGTTTACTGGGGCGAAAGCATCCTCGCCTTTGCCCATGGCAACAGTTATGGCCAGTCCGGCCTGGATATTTCCAAGTCGCTGGCGGTCCCGGGAACAGAAGCCAAAGAACTTTTCATTCCGCGTAATCAGTTGTCCACCAGTTTAACGATTAACCCGGAACTGACCCTCGCCGCGCAGTACTTCCTGGACTGGGACGCCGCGCGGTTGCCGGAGTCGGGTACTTATCTGGGGTTCAACGACGGCATTCAAAATGGCGGGCACAACCTGTCGTTGATCGGTGGCCAAAACCCTCGGTTTGGCACACCCGGTCCACTGGGTGCCAACCAGTTTTTACGGCTGACCAACGGGCATACGTTTACCCCGGACAACCAAGGTGACTTCGGCCTGATGGCCAAGTGGAGCCCGGAATGGCTGCAGGGTACGCTGGGTTTCTACTACCGCAAAACCTCCGACATTCTGCCGAATCTGGTGTTGCAGCCAACCGCGGTCGGTCCTGCGCAACTGATCTCCGGCAACGCTGGCAGCTACAACCAGTTCTATGTCGACGACATCGATATCTACGGCATCAGCCTGTCGAAAAGCATCGAAGGTGTCAGCGTCGGTCTCGACCTGAACTATCGCCACAACATGCCGCTGGCCAGCGTGCCGGCAACGGTCAATCCGGCAGCCGGTGCTGCCGGTTTGCCTGGCTTCATCAGCAGCTTTGATGGTGACAACGGTGTGGCCCGAGGCAACACCGTGCACGCGGTGCTCAACGGCTTGACCACTTTCGGTGCGACACCGGTCTGGGACAGCTCGACCTTGTTGGTTGAACTCGCCTACAGCCGCTGGCTGGACGTCACCGAGAACAAGCAGCTGTTCAAAGGCGAAGACTGGTATCGCGGTGTCGACAACGTCACCAAGGACAACTACGTCCTGGGCGTCAACTTCAACCCGACCTGGTATCAGGTGTTCCCCGGCATCGATATGTACCTGCCGGCCAACTACAGCGTCGGCCTTGCGGGCAACTCGTCGGTCCAGCTCGGGGGTAACAAGGACTCCGGAAGTTACTCGGTGGGCGTAGGCATGGACGTGCACAACCAGTACCGGTTTGACCTGAAGTACGTGGACAACTTTGGTCCGTTCGACACCTGCGGCTCAGCCGGTGGTGCAGGTGCACAGGGCCAGGGCGCCGCACCAGGGGCCAACGGCCAATACAACTGCGTACCGGGGCAGACCACTGCTTTCGGCGGTACTCAGCCTCAGCTCAAGGATCGGGGCATGGTCACTTTTACCTTCAAAACGACCATTTGATCGAAGTCTTTGCTTGTTAGCAGGAGTCACCCCATGAAATTCGTCAACACGCTTTTGTTCACTGCATTGACCGTTGCCATCGCTGGTGCGGCACACGCAGCCGTGTCCCCCGATGAAGCGGCCAAACTCGGCAACAGCCTGACAGGCGTCGGCGCTGAAAAGGCCGGCAATGCCGACAACACCATTCCGTCCTACACCGGCGGTCTCACCACGGCGCCGGCCAGTTTTCAACCGGGCAGTTCGTTCCGTCCGGACCTCTATGAGGCCGACAAGCCACGCGTTGTCGTCGATGGAAAAAACGTCAGTCAATACACCGACAAACTGACCGCGACCACGCAAGAACTGCTCAAGCGTTACCCGACGTTCCGGGTCGATGTGTTTCCGACCCATCGCAGCGTTGCGCTGCCTCAACGGTTGCTGGATAACACCAAAAAAAACGCCGTCGGCACCAAAACACTCGAAGGCGGGGTAGCGCTGGAAAACGCATTGCCGGGCGTTCCGTTCCCGATCCCGAAAGATGGCTATGAGGCCATGTGGAACCACTTGCTGCGTTATCAGGGGTATGCCACCAATCTGAAATATGACTCCTGGAACGTCGACAGTTCCGGGAGGGCAATTCTGGCCACGTCCGGTAATGCCTATCTGGAATACCCGCTGTACGATCCCAAGCGTATGGAACCGGCGAAAGAAACGGATCTGTTCTTCAAGACCAAACTCTACTACCAGGCCCCGGCCCGTCGCGCAGGCGAAGCCATCCTGGTGCAGGATGCCGTCAACCCTCTGAAAATGGAGCGTCGTGGCTGGCAATACCTGCCAGGTCAGCGCCGCGTGAAACTCGCACCGGATATCGCCTACGACACGCCAAACCCTGGCTCGGCCGGTGCTTCGACCTATGACGATGCCTGGGTATTCAACGGCGCAATGGACCGTTACGACTTCAAACTCGTCGGCAAGAAGGAAATGATCATTCCTTACAACACGTACAAGTTGAACTATCACAAGCAAGCGGCGGATATCACCACGCCGCATCACGTCAATCCGGACCTGATGCGCTGGGAGTTGCACCGCGTGTGGGTGGTCGAAGCCACGCTGAAACCGGGCAAACGCCACATCTACAGTAAGCGCACCTTCTACCTCGACGAAGACAGTTGGATCGCCCTGGCTTCGGATGAATATGACGCCAGCGGCAAGCTGTACCGCGGGTCCTTTGCACACATGGCATACAGCTATGACGTGCAGGCGCCGAATTCCGATAACCACATGATTTATGACTTGGTCTCTGGCAGCTACAACATCACCGGCATCTACGGGCCGTATGGCGGTGTCAAGTACATCGACCCGCTTTCGAAAGCGCAGTGGGCACCTGAGTCATTGGCCGGCACGGGTATTCGCTGAGCCATAACGCAGGTGTTTTTTTGTCGCCGACAGTGTGTATCGCACTGTTCGGCGGCTTTTTTGCCGAGTAAACCTCATGAATACATTTAGATGGATTACGTTCACTGCGCTAATGGTGGCGTTGGCTGTGCCATTTACCAGAGCCGTAGTCGCCGCCGATTTTGTCGACGTGCTGTCGAGCCCCGCGATTCAGAGTGACAAGGCGATTAGCGGGGTGTTCACCGGGTTGACCCGTGCAGGTCAGCGCCTGGTCGCCGTGGGCCAACGCGGCCATATTTTTTACTCCGATGATAACGGCGTCCGCTGGCACCAGGCAGAAGTGCCGGTGAGTTCCGATCTGGTGGCCGTGCAGTTTCCGAGCCCGACGCAGGGGTGGGCGGTCGGGCACGACGGCATTGTGTTGCACAGCGACAACAGGGGTGAAACCTGGACGCGCCAGCTCGATGGCCGTCAGGTGGGGCAGATCATGCTCGAACATTTTCAGAGGCAAGAAGGGCAACAGCCCAATGATGCGTTATTGGCTGAGGCTCAACGAATGGTCGATGAAGGGGCTGACAAACCTTTTCTGGACGTTTGGTTCGCCAATGATAGAACCGGATACATCGTCGGCGCGTTCAATCTGATTTTCCGCACCGAAGACGGCGGCCGGAACTGGGTTCCGTTGATGGATCGCACCGACAATCCGGGGGCGCTGAATTTCTACGGGATGCGTGCAATCGGTGATGACCTGTTCATTGTCGGCGAGCAAGGCCTGGTATTGAAACTGGACCCGGCAACGCAACGCTTCATCAACCTCCCGACGCCCTACAGCGGCAGCTATTTCGGCATCACCGGCAAGCCGGGCTCGGTGCTCGTTTATGGCCTGCGGGGCAATGTTTATCGCAGCGTCGATCACGGCGTGAACTGGGACAAGGTTGAACTGGGTCTGTCCTCAAGCATCACCGCGAGCACGATCACCGCCGACGGCCGAATCATCCTGGTCAGCCAGGCCGGGCATGTGCTTGTCAGCACCGACGACGGAGCAAGTTTCACGCTAAAGCCACAAGAGCGCCTGGGGCCTGCTGCTGCGGCGCAGGCCATCGCATCAGGCGCCGTGGTGGTCGCAGGCGCACGGGGCTTGCGCCAGTTGCCCTTCGAATGAGCCCACCCCACATAATAAAAAGAGACGAGCCACTTCATGGGTAACTACAACCTCGATACGATGCCGGTGATCCGAGAGCTGAAGGGCTTCGATGCACGCTCCGGCAATGTCCTTGAACGCCTGATTTTTAACAATCGCCTGCTGGTGGTGCTGACCTGCCTGATCGTGACGGTAGTGCTGAGCTATTTCGCGGCCACTGGGCTGACGCTCAATGCCAGCTTCGAAAAGATGATTCCGCAGAGTCAGCCGTACATCAAAAACTACCTTGAGAATCGCCAGTCGTTACGCGGACTGGGCAATACGGTTCGGGTGGTGGTGGAAAACACCGGCGGCGACATCTACGACCCGAAATACCTGGAGGTGCTCAAGCAGGTTAATGACACCTTGTTCCTGACCCCGGGCGTGGACCGGGCCTGGATAAAGTCATTGTGGACGCCTGCCGTGCGCTGGACCGAGGTCACGGAGGAGGGCTTCCGTGGTGGCCCGGTCATGCCGGACTCATACGACGGCTCGACCAATGGGGTCGAGCAACTGCGCTTGAACATCGCCCGTTCCGGCATCATCGGCAGTCTTGTCGGCAATAATTTCAAATCGAGCATGATTGTGGTGCCGCTGCTGGAGAAGGATCCGGTCACGGGCGCCGCCATCGACTATCACCATTTTTCGCGGATGCTTGAAGAGCAGCTACGCAACAAGTTTGAGTTTGCCGGCAGCAGCGCGGTACACCTCGCCGGTGAAGAGGGCAAAGGCCCGATCAAGATCCGCGTGATCGGTTTCGCCAAATTGGTGGGCGATCTGATCGATGGCCTGATGCTGATCATGATGTACTTCGGCGCGGCAGCGCTGATCGCCACCGTCATCATCTATGCGTTCACCCGTTGCGTGCGCAGCACCGCACTGGTGATTTTGTGCTCAGTGGTCGCGGTCGTCTGGCAACTGGGTTTGATCACGTTGTTCGGTTACGCACTCGACCCGTTTTCGATTCTGGTGCCGTTCCTGGTGTTCGCCATTGGCGTTTCCCACGGCGCGCAGAAAATGAACGGGATCATGCAGGACGTCGGTCGTGGCACTCACCAATTGATCGCCGCGCGCTATACCTTCCGCCGATTGTTCCTGGCCGGACTGACCGCACTGCTGGCTGATGCCGTGGGCTTTGCGGTGTTGATGCTGATCGACATTCCCGTCATCCAGGATCTGGCCGTCACCGCGAGCATTGGCGTGGCAGTATTGATCTTCACCAACCTTGTGCTGTTGCCGGTACTGCTGTCCTATTGGGGTGTCAGCCCGAAAGCGGCGGCGCGCAGCTTGCGTCAGGAAAACAAGGAGCTTAAAGGCAAGGGGCTCGGCAGTCTGTGGAACCTGCTCGACCGTTTCACCGAACGTCGCTGGGCGACGGTAGCGGTGGTGGTGGCGGGGTTGATGGCGGTGGGTGGTTTCGTGGTCAGCACGCATTTGAAGATCGGTGACCTCGATCCGGGTGCACCTGAGCTGCGTGCGGATTCGCGTTACAACCGCGACAACGCCTACATCACGGCCAACTATTCGCTGTCCAGCGACCAGTTTGCGGTCATGGTCAAAACCGCCAGCGAAGGCTGCCTGAGATACGAAACCCTGGTAGAAGCGGACCGTCTGGGCTGGTTGCTGCAACAGCAACCGGGCGTGCAGACTACCGTGTCGCTGGTCAACGCTGTGCGCCAGATCACGGCGGGTTCCTATGAAGGCAACCCGAAAATGCTGACCGTCGCGCGCAACCAGAACGTGCTGAACTACGGCGCGCAGCAGGCCTCGGTGAATAACCCGGAACTGTTCGACAGTGATTGTTCGATGATGCCGGTGATCGCTTATCTCTCCGACCACAAGGCCGAAACCCTCGATCACGTGGTGAAAGTGGCCGATCAGTTCGCCCGTGAACACAGCAACGATGATCGGCAGTTCATGCTCGCCGCCGGTAGCGCCGGGATCGAAGCTGCGACCAATATCGTCGTGCGCGACGCTAATCGCACCATGTTGTTCTACGTGTATGGCGCGGTGATCGTGCTGTGCTTCATCACCTTCCGCAGCTGGCGAGCGGTGGTGGTGGCGGTCGTGCCGTTGATGCTGACGTCGATTCTCTGCGAGGCGTTGATGGTCTGGCTGGGCATGGGCGTGAAGGTCGCGACCTTGCCGGTGATTGCCTTGGGTGTCGGCATCGGTGTCGATTACGCGCTGTACCTGCTCAGTGTTCAGTTGGCTCAGCAGCGTGCCGGTCTGTCGTTGACCGAAGCTTACAAAAACTCCGTGGCGTTCACCGGCAAAGTGGTGGCGCTGGTCGGCATCACCCTGGCGGCGGGGGTGATCACCTGGGCGTGGTCGCCGATCAAGTTCCAGGCCGACATGGGCATCCTGCTGACCTTCATGTTCATCTGGAACATGGTCGGCGCCCTGGTGCTGATCCCTGCACTGTCGCATTTCTTGCTCCGTCGTGCTCCTTGAAACCGGAAACCCTCATGGCCATCCCCGAACTCAAAGACAAGAACGTGCTGATCACCGGTGCCGCCTCGGGCATCGGTCGCGCGGCCGCGCTGGCATTTGTCGAAAGTCGGCGACCTGTGAGCCTTTGCCATTTCTGAAACATCGACATCAAACAAGAATAAAAGGAACACAAACCATGCTGGGCTTGATGCAAGATCAACCACTGTTGATTTCTTCCGTTCTGGAACATGCGCTGAAGTCGCATCCGCACACTGAAATTGCCTCACGCACGGCAGATGGATCGGTGCATCACTGCACTTACGCCGACATCGGCGAACGCGCTAAACAAGTGGCCAATGCGCTGGTTGCATTGGGCGTGCAACCTGGCGACCGAATCGGCACCCTGGCCTGGAACGGTTACCGGCACATGGAATTGTATTTCGGTGTCTCGGGCATGGGCGCGGTACTGCATACGATCAACCCACGGCTGTTCGCCGAGCAGATCGAATTCATCGCCAACCACGCCGAGGATCAGTACCTGCTTTTCGACCTGTCGTTCGCTGATCTGGTCGAGCAGATCGCGCCGCGCCTGAAGACAGTCAAAGCGTTCATCGCTCTGTGTGACCGGGAGCAAATGCCGGCAATCAATGTGCCTGGTTTGATGTGCTACGAAGACCTGATCGCCGAGCACAGCAACGACTTCATCTGGCCTGAGTTCGATGAACGCACGGCGTCGTCAATGTGCTACACCTCGGGTACCACTGGCAATCCAAAGGGTGTGCTGTATTCGCACCGTTCTTCGATCCTGCATTCGCTGGCGCTGTGTACCTCGGATGGCTTCGGTCTATCGGTGGCGGATTCAGCGTTGTTGGTCGTGCCGATGTTCCACGTCAATGCCTGGGGGATGCCGTATGCCGCCGCAATGTGTGGCGCCAAATTGGTGTTGCCGGGCGCCGCACTTGACGGCGAGAGCCTCTACACGCTGATGCGGGATGAACAGGTGACCCTGGCGCTGGGTGTGCCGACGGTGTGGATGATGCTGCAACAGCATGTTGAGGCGCAGGCTTTGCAACCGGCGACAGAGCTGTGCCTGAACCGGGTGGTGATCGGCGGAGCCGCCGCGCCGCGCAGCCAGGTCGATACGTTTGAAACCCGTTTCAATGCGCGTGTTTTGCATGCCTGGGGGATGACCGAGATGTCCCCGCTGGGCACCATCTGCAATCCGTTGCCCAAACACCGTGATGCTCCGCTGGAAGCAGTGCTCGACTTGCAGGCCAAACAAGGGCGGGCGTTGTTTGGGGTGTCGATGAAGATTGTCGATGAGCAAGGCGCTGAACTACCGCGAGACGGCAAGGCCAGCGGTCTTCTACTGGTCAAGGGACCGTGGATCGCCAGCCAGTATTACGGCGGCGAGGGAGGGCAGATTCTTGATAGCGAGGGCTGGCTCGATACCGGTGACATCGCAACGATCGACACTGACGGCTACATGCAGATCACCGACCGCGCCAAGGACGTTATCAAGTCGGGTGGCGAGTGGATTTCCTCGATTGATCTGGAAAACGCTGCCGTCAGTCATCCGGCCGTCGCTGAAGCGGCGGTGATTGGCATCCCTCATCCCAAATGGCAGGAACGGCCGTTGTTGGTGGTGGTGCTCAAACCTGGTAGAACCGCGAGCAAAGACGATCTGCTGACGGTGTTGCAAAGCCGAGTGGCGAAGTGGTGGCTGCCGGACGATGTGGCCTTCGTCGAAGCGCTGCCGCATACCGCCACCGGAAAATTGCAAAAGATGAAGCTTCGCGAACAGTTTCGCGACTTCAGATTTCAGAGCTAAAAAGGCTATTTATCCAGGGGCACGATCAGCGGGCCGGCGAAGGCCTGCATGATCAACGCCACGGGTTGCTGGTGGCTGACCAGTTGGGCCATGGCGTTCATGTAGGGCGTCAGGTGACGAAAGTATTTCTTGTAGCTCGGACACAGGTAGTTCAGGCCCGGCTCGCCGTTGGGCGCATTCATGAAGCGGTTTTTCGGGCATTCGCCATGGCAGGCGAAGCGGTAATCGCACTGCTGGCAATACGTCGGCAGTGTCTTCTTCTTTGGCGGCACCAAAGGCTTGTTGCGCAGCAGAGGCGAGTAGCACGGCAGGATCATCGGTCTTCAGGTTGCCCAGCAGATACTCGGGATACATGTAGTGATCGCAGGAGTAGACATTGCCGTCGTGTTCCACGATCGCCGCTTTGCCGCAGCGAGGGCTGAACAGGCACACCGAGGCCGGCAGCTGACACCATGAGGCCAGTGCCCATTCGAAGTTCATGACATGAACCTCCCCGACATCCTCACGCACCCACTCGTCAAAAATCGTGATGAGAAAATCGCCATAGGCCTCGGGTGCAACCGTTTGCTCCGTCACCATCGCGGGCTCCGGCACCACGTGCAAGCGCAATTCCGGCGGGATAGCGAAATGCAGACCCAGACTGACCTGTGAGGCGCTTGGCTCGCGTTCCACCACGGGGTTGAACTGAATATGACGAACGCCCTCAGACTTGAGGAAACGATAGATTTCCAAGGGGAATCTGGCGACATCGCGCGCCACGGTAACCAACACATTGAAGTCGACGCCATGGTGCTTGAGCAGTTCGAGACCGTGCATCACATCATCGAAACTGGAGTGTCCGCGCTTGTCGGAGCGATAGAGGTCGTGAACGAATCGCGGGCCATCGAGGCTGATCCCCACCATGAAGCGTTCACGGGCGAGGAACGCGCACCAGTCGTCATTGAGTAACGTGCCATTGGTCTGCAGCGTGTTGCGAATGACTTTGTTCCCTGCGAACTGGCGTTGATACAGGACCGCGCGTTGAAAAAATCCAACCCCAGTAACGTCGGTTCGCCGCCTTGCCAGGTAAATTCGACTTCAGGCGTGGGCTGGGCCTCGATGTAGCGCTGCACATACTGACGCAGCACATCGTCGGTCATGCTGAAGCGTTCCCGAGGGGGGAAAGCTGTTCTTTTTCGAGGTAGAAACAGTAACTGCAATCGAGGTTGCAGATCGGCCCGACGGGTTTGGCCATGAGATGCAAGCCCTGGGGCGGGGTTTCGTGGGTAGGCATGGGGGCAGGGTCCGGGAGTCATCAGTTCTGCCGCCCGGTTATCCGGGCGGCATAGAGGGTCAAGGCAAATACGTCACGTGTACATCCTTGACCTTGCCATTGAATGCGAAGGGCGCACGCTCGAAATAGTCCAGGGTGACGGGGGAACCGAGGTCTTCAGCCACGTCGAAGGTTTCGCTGGCGGTGAACGTCAGTGCCGGAGTGAACGGCGTCACCCCTTTGGCGGCTTCCTGCCCGTCAAGTCGCAAGCTCAGGCTGGCCGGTCCTCCGAGCTTGGCTGACGACAGGGTCGTCAGCACTTCGATACTGACTTTGCCTGCGGGTACTCGTTCGGCCGAACGCAGTTTGACTCGAGAGATAGCCAGCGCGTTGTACTCGTAGATCAGGAAACCGTCATCCATGTACAGGCTGACCCCGCCACCGATACCGCCCAAGGCATACAACACGCCGGTGGCGTTAGCTGGAACGTCGGCGTCGACGACAACTTTGCTGTTCTGATTGCGCAGGTTGGGGGCAGCAAACTCCGGAAAGCGATGGACGCGATCACTGAAATGCCATTCGCGTTGGCTGCTAGAGATTCGTGCAGTCGGATCGAGGAAGGGGTAGAGACCGGCACCAATCGGATAGACATGGTTAGCCTTGGCCTGCACGTCAAACTCGGCCTTCAGCTCCGCAAGTTTTTCCGGATGACTCGCGGCTACATCGTTGGCCTGGGAGTAGTCGTTTTGCAGGTTGTAGAGCGACCATTGATCATTCGCCGGATTCCAGCCCATGAACTGCGCAAAGCCTTGCACCCAGGGTTTGCGCGGGCCAAAACCGAGGCCATCCAGCCATCCTTGTAGACGCCGCGACTGCCGAAGACTTCAAAGTATTGCGTCGGTTTTTTCGACTTCACCAGAGCGTCGTTGAAGGTGTAGCGCATGCTGACTCCATCCATTGGGTCCTGAGCGATACCGTTAACCTCTTTGGGTGGCGTGATCGACAGCACGTCGTAGATCTGTCGGAGCAATGTCGTTGACATGGTGGAATTGTGTGCGAACTCTGGCGTCGGCCTTGATCTGTTTCGGCCAGGAAACAGCCAGCGGCGTGCGCGTACCGCCGAAGTAGCCGGCGACAAGTTTAGTGCCTACGAATGGCCCTGAACCTGCCCAGGCCCACGCGGCGTTGTACATGCTTTCAAGTTTAGGGCCGCCGAGCGCGGACAAGCCGCCATACATCTCGTCGAGGACTTTCAACTGCTGCTCTTTGGGAACTGGAATCCCGTTTTGGGCCAGCAACTCATTAATCGTGCCCTCCATCCCCTCGGAAGAAGCGCCGTTGTCGCTGAAGACATAAAATATCAGCGTGTTGTCGCGCTTACCTTCACGCTCCAGTTCGTCGAGAATCTTGCCGGCCTGTGTGTCGGCATGTTCCAGGAAGCCGGCATACACCTCCATCAACCGTGCCTGATACTGTTTCTGCTCGGAAGACAAGCTGTCCCAGGCTGGAAGTTCCGCCGGGCGTGGGGTGAGGACGGCGTCCTGCGGGATAAAGCCCAGAGCTTTTGGCGAGCAAACGTCTGCTCACGATAGGTGTCCCAACCACCGTCGAACTTGCCTTTGTATTTATCGGCCCATTGCGCATTCACTTGGTGCGGGCCATGTACGGCACCCGGTGTCCAATACATGAAAAATGGTTTTGCTGGCGCGTAGGTCTGATGGTCTTGCAGCCAGTTTACGGCCTGATTGGCGAGATCTTCGCTGAGGTGATATTTCGGATCTCGCGCCGGTTCGATTGGCGTCGTGTCGCGGTACAGACGCGGTTCGTACTGAGAGGTTTCGCCGGCCAGGAATCCGTAGAAATGTTCGAAGCCGTAGGCCGTCGGCCAAGTATCGAAAGGACCGGCCGCCGTGGTGTCCATGGGGGGTGTGTTATGCCATTTGCCGAACGCGGCGGTGCTGTAGCCATATTGCTTGAGCACCTCGGCCATGGTCGCCGAGCTTTGGGTATCTTGCCGGTGTAGCCATCCCAGTCAGTGGCCAGTTCTGCGATGACGCCGTTGCCAACTCGGTGATGGTTGCGTCCGGTAAGCAAAAAGCGGCGCGAGTTGCGGAGCTGATGGCCGCGGTATGAAAAGCGTTGTAGCGCACACCGCTGTCGGCGACTCGACTCAGGGTCGGCGTATGGACTGCGCCGCCGACGGTGTCGGACTGCGCGAAGCCGGCGTCATCAAGCATGATCACCAGAATATTGGGGGCCTCGGCAGGAAGGTGAGATTGAGGCTGACGTTTCTGGTGCTTCGATTCTTGCAGCGTCGGTTTGGCGTCACTGGCCGAAGGCGTCGGCGGGAAGGGCAGCGAGTCTTGTGCGGATGCGACCGAGCTGGCCAACAGTGCGCAGAGTTTCAGGGTGAAACGCCCGGCGGGTTGCAGCTTCTGGGACATGGGTGTCTCCGTTTTTTATTCATTACAACGGCGCAGCCGCCCGGTCGAACACCGGACGGCTGAGAGAATGGAGGGCTGGTCAGACCGCAAAGCTGGTGATGTCTTTGGGCTCGATATCATTGGCTTTGCAGAATGCCAGGTAACGATCCACGCTGGATTTCCAGTTCTCGATGGCAACGACGTTGTTGTTATCGTCGTAATACAGCAGGTCGCCCTGGGTGATGTTCAAGGTGATCAGCTCATCGCCGTATTCAGTCAGCGCGATAGGCGTATGGCTGGAACCTGCGGTTTCGAACACCACGCCGCCCTGTGTCGAGATCCAGTCGTGCTCCAGGTATTTCCAGCCACCCTTGATGGTGTAAACGATGACCGTGCCGGAGTGATAGTGCTTGGGCAGAGCAGACCCGGCCGGGGCCTTGAGCAGGGTGATGGTTTCCCCGCGAACCGGGTCGCATTTGATGTATTTGATGAAAACTTCATCGCTGTAAGGTGCGAACGGAACCCACGGTAGGTCCTCGTCGTTGATGGAGGAGGTGTCGATGTTTTCATAAAACATGCTTGTTGTTCTCTGTTGGACGGTGGAAGGATTTACACGGTGCGTTGAGAGCATCGTGAACAGGCTGTGCTCACACCGCCCCCCTCTTGAGGAGGGGTATCCACCCAATTGCGTTGAATCGCGGCATACGGAGTGCCGTGCAAATAACGCCCAAACAACAACGTATACGGTTTGCGGCCACCTCTGGTCTTTGGGTAATGACAGCGGACGGTCAAGGCCTCTGCGAAACCCTGACGCCCCGGTTCAGCAGCGGCGCATCAGCGCCGTCCGCTGCAACCGGTCGTTAGGTGCTCAATTGATTTTAACGATCTGGGGCGGACTCCACGTTCCTTTGCCAGGAGGCAGGACGGAAGGGTTTTCCGTCTTCGGCCAATACAGGCGCATCACCATGTAGATCAGATCATTCGGTGCAGGCAGCCAGTTGCTTTCCTTGTCCGCGCCGGGCGAGTCCTTCTGGATGTAGAGCGTCAGCGAGCCGTCTGCATTTTTCTTCATGTCAGGCAGCATCGGCGAATTGATGAGGTAGCGATTGATCGGATTCTTGATCAGCAGTTGCGACTTGCCGTCGTACATCGTCACCGACCAGAAGGCATTGACCGGCGGGAGCTGTCCAGCGGGGAAGGTGAGGCTGTAGTTGTGTTTGCTGCCGTCAAGCGGCGTCCCATCGGACAGGATCTTGGCCATCGGATACGTGGCCTCTTCGGCGTCGTTGGCATAGATGCCTGCTTGTGCGATGGCGGCACGCTTTAGCCAATCACCCTTGTAGAACGCGGCATTACCGCCGGAACTCACGATGTTCCAGCCATTGACCTGCGTGCCGAGATGATTGACTGCATTCTGGACCTTCGTATGCCCAGCCTGCATGCCTTCAACCACGGCGGCCTTTTGCTCGGCGGAGAGATCCTGGAAGTTGAAGTCCTTGCCGGCGCCAATGCCCATACGGGCCAGCTTCGCGCGGATCGCAACTTCATCCGGTGTGGCCGGGGCAAACTGCAAGGCAAAGCCCAGATACTTGAAGAAGTCGATCTTGGCCAGGGCCTTGTCGAACTTCGGAAAGTTGATCGCCGGCGCGGCAGGCGGCGCGGGTTGCTTGAGATAAGCCGATAACGGCTGGGCCGCATAACCGGACTGGATCTTTTCGACGTTTGGCATGTCCGCCGGATTGTAGAGCTGGGTGCGAAAGATCGCGAAGAGGAGTTGTGTTTGGGAATGAAACACCTTCTTGATGCCAGGCGGGGTCACGCCTTTCCAGTCTGGACCGACCAGCATGTAATCGCCAGCTTCGCTGCCGGTGGTACGGCTGCCGATGTAACCGAAGTTGTTGGTGTTGTTATCGACAAGCTGCACCGAGTAGTACCGCGGTTTCTCCACCGTCGGTACCGAGAGTACGATCGGTTCGCTACGCAGGTCCGTGAACATCATGGAATACGGCGTGTCACTGTTCGGCGAGACGATGGCCGTGTCCTTGTAGCTAAAGACATTGTGCATGCTGTGGATCTGGTTGAACGGCGCCTTGTATTGGCCGGAGTTCTTGTCCACGGCATAGTCGTACAGGGTCGCGTAGTTCATTACGATCGGCAGACCGTAGATGTAGCCTTCCTCGGCGATGGCTTTCGTTTCGGCGGGAGTGATGTCCGCTGCTTGGGCGAGCGTAAATCCTAAGGATGCGAGCAATGCCATCGCGCAGCCAAATGTTCTCGGTAGTGTGGTTATCATGAACCTGAAACTCCATTTTTTTTCATTAGATGATTGAGTCGGCCAGCTAACTACTAATCAGGCGATATTCAATGTCGCGTTTGCTCACGACTTGATATCTCATAACGCTCCTTGTCTTGCTGTAAGTCTTTGTTTTACATGATATGGGTGGGCGCGAGCGCAACACTGATCAAGGAGAAACACGACGGATGGCAAGCTCAGACTGCTCGGTCAGTATAAGCAGCAAATCAAACAACGCTGCTGACATGACGGCAACGTGTCCTCCGATGCTGAAGTAAATCTTACGGACAGTTTCACTTAGGAAAGAGTAGCGTGTACGCCACCCGAAAGCCCCAGCCGTGCGCACCATCTTCAGGACTGTCCGCCCAGTATCGCGGCCCTACCTGAAGGCTCATGGGCTGCTTGCCGACTTTGAACAATTGCGTCACGAACAGGTTGATCGGCACATTCCACTCCCTGGCTTCCCAGTCGTAAGTGGATTCTGTATTAATGCCAAAACTGGTGTACGACGCTGTGGTATAGACCAGAAAGGGTTGCAGATATGTCTGATTGACCTTCTCCTTGTCATTGGCCGGGTTGTTGTCCAGCGACCAGATGTGGTTCGCCAGAATACCGTTCGTCCAACCGTTGGCCTGCTTCAACGCCACCGCTGTCGGTCCAATCCCCCATTGTTCGCTACCAGTAGCTCATCACTACCGGTCGGTAACAACAACGCGGGGCCTACACCCCAGATCCAGCCGTCCTCGGTCGGCTTTTTGGGAGAGAAAAAGAAGCTTTGCGAGGTGTCGCCCACTCCGCTTTTATCGGCGATACCCCTCGGTGCCAGCCCATGCTGATCAATGATCGGGAGGATCGTGCGAGAGATCAGATTCCAATCGTCATTAAGTGTGAAGGGTAAAACCGGCTGGATATTGGTGACACTCTGGATTCCATCGCCGGAGGGCCCCATTTTCCGATTCCAGTTGTATTGGATGGGCAAGCTGTACAGCGCCGCGACTGGATTTAATGACTGTTTAGCCAGCTCCGCCTGATCGTCGGCCTGACTGGAAACGGAAATACCGAAAACCAAAGACGATAGCAAAAGTCGTTCAATGTACTTGTTCATGTCGAATTCCCTGGGTACCGATCGCCGCGGGCCCCTCGATTATCAACGGGAGCCTGCTAACGACTAGCAGAAGTTACTTGAATACCTCAATCGCAGTGGGTCGTAATTAACTGAAGCGCAGCGAACAGCCCCCCATTCTGTTGTTGATACGTCTTGTTTCATGCTGAGGTTACTTGCGTTACAAATTTAACTTCTCCAATCAGTCAAGTGTTTGTCGGGTCCAGTCAAGAGGGGCGTAAAGTTTACCGTTGCAGTGACTACTGCATAAGTAGCCTCTGCTTCTCGCTGGTCATGCCTCTAATAATCATTTGGCCATTTTTCTTTTTATGCCGGTGGGAGGTTTTGCAGGAGCGAGCTTGCTCGCGATGGTCGTTAACGAAATCGCGTGTTTACAGAATAAACGCAGCGCTCTTGAGTCCATCACGAGCAAGCTCGCTCCTACAAAATTTGTTAAGAAGGCAGGTACGGTGTTTTACGAATCCGAACAGTCAGCCTTAACTGCCTTGCGACACAACGCGGGCATCATTGCCTGAGCCCTGGATATACACCTTCGAGCCTTTAGTCAGGGACGGATTGATCGGTTGAGTCACCGATACCAGCACGCCACTGTTGACCCGCACGATGATCTGTTGCGCCTCGACCGGTTGGTCATACTTTTTCTTCTCGGCGTAGTTACCGCCAGCAGCACCGGCGAGCGCGCCGGCAACCATGGCGACGTCACGCCCGGTGCCGCCCCCGATCAAGCTGCCAACCGCCAGGCCGCCAAGACCACCGAGTACGGCGCCGACACCACTGTCGTGGCTGGTTTGCATCTGCGTCAGCGATATCTGCTCGATCTTCCCTGAGCGAATCTCGATTTCACCGGCGCCGCCATCGGTTGACCCGACGGCGGAGCAGGCACTTATCAGCACCGTCATCAATGTGACTGACAGCCAGGACAGGATTACTTTCATTGCGGTGCACCTCGTTATTGGTATTTGATTGCAATGCCTTTCAGCTGCGTCCTTGAATCGTTTCTATGTCCCGGCTTCACAGAGGACCTGTGACATAGGCCGCGACGGAAGCGATGAAGAGGAAGACATGTCAGCATCCTCTGCTGGACGTGTATTGAGCCA
The DNA here is from genome assembly GCF_054668335.1 of Pseudomonas sp. S2_F03. Classification (NCBI taxonomy): domain Bacteria; kingdom Pseudomonadati; phylum Pseudomonadota; class Gammaproteobacteria; order Pseudomonadales; family Pseudomonadaceae; genus Pseudomonas; species Pseudomonas sp. S2_F03. The sequence goes on from NZ_CP162759.1 coordinate 5,342,306, forward strand.
ACGTCTGTTGGCAGTTCAATCAAGGCTTAACTGCGAATGAACGCCCAGAGATCGACGTTCAACTTGTCTATCGCCGCTTTGAAGTCTTGGGCGGTGATCTTCTGGCTCTCGTTTTCCAGCGTTGTACCAAACACCTTGCGTACAATCTTGGCTACCGTCTGGTTGGTTCTCGCATCGATAATCTCGGCCTCGATGAACAAAGTGCTGTCCTGATCACGGTGGCCGGTGGCGGCCTGTGTTGCTCCGACCACGGCGGCGATCGGCACCACTTCGTACCATTTCATCCCTTCGTTTTCGGCATTCACCCCGGTGATCGCCGCACGCATCAGCAGGGTGTTGGAACCCACCGGCGCGGCGCTGGTATTGGAAACCACACGGTATTTCTGACCCAGGGTGCCTTTGACCTTACTGGTCATGTAGTTCTGGATGTCGGTCAGCGTTTGCTGGTTGACCCGCTCATCGGGTTTGGGCGCGGGATAGAGCTCCAGCTTGTTGAACACCACCGTGTCATAGGCATTCGGGTTCCACGACGGACTGACCCAACGCATTGTTGTGCCGCCGCTTGCCGTTTTGACTTCCTGCAAGTTGTTGTAGTTGGACAGGTAGCCCGAGTATTGCTCGGCTTCAGTGACTTTCGATACGCAGCCGGTCAATAACAAACTGCTCAGTGCGGCACCCGTTATCCATTTGTGCGCGAAGTTCATATAACGGTACTCCTTGAGGGATGTGTTCCTGAATGTCTTTATTCAAGGTCAGACCCTGTGGCCTCAGCCCTTTCGGAATAGGGCCCACTGGATCTCAGCCTGAGCAATCGAACGACTGCTTGCCAACTGCAAGCAGTCGCAAGCGTCGCGTTACTTCGATGCCACCACTGCCGGCGGCTGCCAGTTGCCCGCACCAGCGGGAAGAATTGACGGTGGCGTGGTCTTCGGCCAATAGAGGCGCATCACCAGATAGGCTGTATCGTCAGGCGCCGGCAACCAGTTGGACTCCTTGGTCTTGCCCGGCGAATGCTTCTGGATGTACAGGGTCAGTGAACCATCCGCGTTCTTCTTCATCGCCGACAACATCGGCGAATTGATCAGGTAGCGGTTGATCGGATTCTTGATCAGCAACTGGCTCTTGCCGTCGTACATGGTCACCGACCAGAAGGCATTTACGGGTGGCAGTTTTCCGGCAGGGAACGTCAGCGTGTAGTTGTGCTTGCCGGTATTCAACGTCTGGCCGTTGCCATCGGTACGCGTAATGGGGTACATCGCCTCTGCAGCGTCATTGCCGTACAGACCCGCCTTCGCGGCGCTAGCCCGCATCAGCCAGTCGCCTTTGTAGAACGCCTGGTCGCCGAAAAACGCGCCGACGCTCCAGCCGTTGATGTTTTTCATGCCGCTCGAGAGGAACTTGTCGACCTGCTCATCGCCGGCCTTCATCCCGAGCAGGACCACGGCCTTGTGCTCGAGCGAGAGGTCCTTGAATTCGAAGCTACGGCCGGGGCCTACGCCGATGCTGGCCAGCTTGGACCGGATCTCCTTGTCGTCTGCCGATGGCGGCACATACTCCAACGCGGCTGACAGGTACTCGAAGAAGTTGGCCTTGATGCCCCCCGTCGTGGCCGGCACGAAAGCAATCTTCGGCGAGGCGGGCGGCGCAGGTTGATGGAGGAAAGCGGACAGCGGCTGGATCTTGTAGCCCACCTGCACTTTCTCGACATTTGGCATGTCGGCCGGATTGAACAACTGGGTCCGGATCAGTGTCAGCGCGAAGGGGGTCGTGGAGCTGAACACCTTCTCGATGCCTGGAGGTGTCACCCCCTTCCAGTCAGGACCTGCAATCAGATAGTTCCCGGGCGCGCTGGCAGTTGCCCGACTCCCAATGTAGCCGTAGTTATAGGTGTTGCCGTCGATCATTTGAACCGCGTAGTAGCGTTTTTTGGAAACGGCCGGCACGGTGATCACGAGCGGCTCGGCGCGCAGGTCGGCCCAGAGGAAGGAGTACGGCGTGTCGCTGTTGGGTGTAATGATGGCCGTGTCAGCCGGTGTCGCGACCTGATGATCGTTGTGCAGTTGGTTGAAGGGCGCCTTGAACTGGCTGGACTTGGAATTCACTGCGAATTCGTTCATCACGGCGTAGTTCATGACCAGCGGCAAGCCGTAGATAAAGCCTTCCTCGGCGATCGCCTTGGTTTGCTCCAGGCTCGGCGCGAGAACGCCCTTGGCCACATCCGCCTTGTCGGCCTGTGTGATCGGATCGAGCTTGCTCGTGCACCCGGTGAAAAGCGTTGAACCTACGACGACCGCCGCAGCCAATGTCCAGCCACTGTGAGACTTCCTGTTCATTTTCACCTCGTTAGTTTTGTACAAACCGGTGTCGTGAGCGTTCATGCCCACGGTTAGATACTAGGCGTGACACCTGAAACGATCCTGGATTTTTCTCAGTAGCGCCAAGTCATGTTGGCCGTCAGGGCTTGAATCCAGGCGTTGTCGAACTCGCCTGAGACACGATTGCCTGACAGCGTTTTTTGCTGATCGACGGACATGTCCCCCATCCACACCGTGACCCAACTGAAATTCACGTCTGTCTCTTTATTCAGTGAGTAAGTAAAGCCTGTGGCGAAGCGCCAGGCGGCGCCCATGGGCACGGTGGGCGTACGATTTGCGTCGGACACGGCGGACGTGTCATAGGCAACGCCGAAGTCCCAGAGCCAGTCCCGGTTCATCTGGTATTGAGCGCCAAGCGCCAATTGATACGTGTCCTTGTAATGCGCATCGATCGAGGTAGACCGGGAACCGGTTCGGGACGTGTCTACGTCAATGCCGATGTCACCGAATTTCGACCAGTCCTGCCAATTGACCGAGGCCAGGACAGCCCATTGCGTGTCCAGTTGCTGGTACAGGCTGAGGGTCGCCGTTTGCGGTACTTTCAGGTCGATCTTGGTGTTGACGCTGTTGAGGCGGCTCACCAGCGGAGCACTGCTCTCCACATCCAGGCGATCCTCGAAGTCGAGGTCAACCTGACTGGTGTAGGCCAGGCCAATCCGGGTACCTGGTTTTGGTGCGTAAATGACGCCTGCGTTGGCGCCGTAACCCCATGTGCTGTCCCGGTATTTGTATTGGCCGTCGACCTTTTGTGTCAGTCCGAGCGGCGCCTGATCGATGGCGGCTTCGCTCTTCAGCATCCCGTACATGGCTTTCAGTCCGACGCCGACGGACCATTGATCGTTGAAGCGGTAGGCGACACTGGGTACCAGTGACAGTCCCGCAATGCTCGCGTTCTGCACGAAATAACGGCCGGACCAGTCGTTGTCGTAGTTTTCAGTGAGGCCGAAATCGCCATAGGAGCCGAAACCGACGGACCACCGATCATCCAGTTGATGGCTGATGAAGAAACTGCCGCCCGGTATGGGGTCGAGCGCGTTACCGCTGCCAGCGCCCGGCGTATTGGTTTCACTGTTCCTATCGAACGATAAGTCCCCAAAAAGAACCTGAGCACCAGCGGAGATCTGTGTTCCGCTGAGGTAACTCAGCCAGCGGGGTTGCTGGCGATGGTTGAAGGGCCTTGTGCCCGAGCCGCTGCACCGGCATTGGCCAGCCCGACGTTGTCGGTGGCGATTTCGTACAACATCAGGCCACCGGCAACACTGCGGCCACTGGTAAAGAGTGTCAGCGCACCAAGGACAGTAATCGACAACACACTTTTATTTAATGGCATGAAATCCCTCTCAGCAGATGACTCAATCGATATCTTTAGATCGCCCCAAGTCCAGGGCGCCGTCTTTTACTCGTGCGGCTTTTTGAGTGTCTGCGCGGAACTCCAACCGCAGGTGCAACTAATCGCCAGCCTCATGAACAGCACAAAAAGCCGAAGATCAGCTTTGCAGTTAGCCTGTTGTCGCGTTCACTTTACGGCAATCATCAGAAAGGCATCTTGCATTTTCGGACACCGACGCGTGGTATCACGGGTGTGTGGAAACAGTGGGATCACCCTTAAATGGAAGCGACCTCCAGTCCATCTCTCCAATGCTGTGGTGACGTATTTGTCCACGTTTTGAAGGCACGGGAGAAGGCGTTTGGATCCTGGTATTGAAGGGTCTGAGAGATTGTGGATATCGGCAAATCGGTATCTTTCAAGAGCTGCCGCGCGAAGTTGCTTCTGGAGTCGGTGATCAGTTCTTTGAGGTGAGAACCTTCCGCATCCAGCCGGCGTCGCAGCGTTCGTTCATTCAATGAGAATTGACTGGCGATGTGCTTGGAATTCGCCTGGCCTTTCAATAATAAAGCGTATGTCTGGCTCTTTATTTGTTCTGAAATCGTCAAATGTGACGTGGCGGTCGAAATAGCCAGTTTAAGCAGATGGTGTAAGCGTGGATTCGCCGTACATTGAATTTGTCGGAGTTTCTGATTGTTTATTACAAGTCCGGAAATGCTTGCATTGAACTGAATGTTACAGCGAAATTTTCTGACGTACGGGGTGATGTCTGATGGCTTGCGATATGAAAACTGCACGCGAGCGGGCGTCCAGTTAGCGCCTAATAAGGCCCGCAGCATTTGGAGGCCAACCATGACGGCAGTGTCAACAAGTAATGATTGATTGGGCAGGTCGTGGCGATAAATGACATATCCCAACAAACTGTGTTGGCCCGCCAAGGGAAGAAGGAGTGGGGTCGCGCCACGATCATAGAGATTGGCATGCCCGACCAGGTCGTTCAATGCATCGCCTGGTGTAGTCGCAAGACGCATAAGCTGACCCACCGGACCCAAATGATCCAGCGAAAAGCGCTCACCGATCAACAGGCCAATATGGGGGCACTGAGTGTGTTCGAATGCCGTGTTGAACAAGCGAGCAACGTCCATGTAGGCGAGATGGTTGTCTTCATATGCAAATTGCTCAAGGCTGATACCCGCGTCTTTGAAAACGCCTCGCGAGGAACCCCTATCGCGTCAACTACTTCCGGAAATCGACGGAATGGGCTTGTGCTAATTTCTCCAGGCCCGCCCATTCTTAACGATGATTTTTTGGAGGGCATATTAGCTCGCTATCGTTCCTGAAGCTGGCGCATGGCTACGCTGGCGAACATCTGACACATGACGAGCAAAAGAGCGTAGCGCCCATGAGCCAGCGCCTGGCACCTCGCGGCCGTTCTGCGCCGCCAGTCCTTGGGCCGAATCATCGATTACACGAGTCGTGCGCATTAATTGAATCCGAAAATACATAATATTGAATACATTGGTTTTAGCACGGATGCGCTTTTTTTCAAATGGTCCATAGAGACTATGCGCCACCCTAATAGCCGCTTCCATACATCGACGAAGCTAGGTTAGAGGGCATTCTTCTGGTGTTTTCGTTCCGATATACTCAGGATAAACAGGTCTTGACTAGTGACGCGCCATTGCCGCGTGAGGTGCTCGAAGCTTCATTGAATCTCATTTGCTAAAAAGTATGCTTGTATTCACTCATGAAAGTTGTTGGTTTTAATTGTATACATGCAATGCATTGGTGACCGGCTGCCTCCCACTCGGACGGTGTGTAAATACAGTAGCCTGGTCGGGCGACGCGAACATGCACTTGATCAAAAATGTCGAGTCCTGAAATAGGTTTACACCTATTTCAGCCTCAAAACGTCGATGCCCGGCCATAGACGGTGGTTTCTCCCCATTCACGCCTGTTTCCACCTCTAAACAGTCAGCGCGTGTCATTTGATAAAAAGTTTTTTCGCACGGAACAAATTTGTTTTTATAGGCGCATGTATTGCTGTAAACGCAGCGAGACGTGGCCCCAAAAACCGGTCGTCGCACCGGGTTTTTTGTTACGCACATTTGTGTGAGTATCAGGCTCCTCAATCAGCCGAATGGATGTGCGGAAGAGATGTCTAGATTTGGAGCTTTGCGCGAGAAATACACGCTGCCTTCCAATGTAGAACAGGGGAGAGCTGAGGCTTTACGCTCTGCAGTACAGGGGATCTACGAAAATCTCGTTCTTTTTCTGGAAATTCCGACCTGGTCTTTCACGGACCTCGATGGCCAGCAAATGCCTTACATTTCGGTTGGCCGGCTAGAGGGAGGTGAGTTCAGGCTAGGGACGGTCGAGGACTTGGTTGTCGGTTTAAATGGGATGAATTTTTCAATCAACGTCGTTATTGACGAAGCAGTAGATCAGTTTCCCAAGGCTCACATCCATTTCAGCTTTACGGTTAATGAGCAGAATGGCGAGTTAACGGTAATCAGTCACTCAGCTGCAAGTGGTCCCGCTGTCTTCACTGGCGACGATTTCACCCCTATTTCGCAACATCTTTACGAAGTTATGCGGGGCGAGCTCGCCGTTTTCCAAGGTTCGTCGGTTTCGATTGCGGCTACGGATTGCGCCTGAGTGTAAGCTAGCGTCGGATGCCCGCTAATGCGTGCATATTGAGAGCCCCGCCAGAGAGCGGGGCTTTTTTATGCTTCAAGTTCACCGAAGTCAGGGTGGCCTCAGGTTAAGACGGTTCCAATTCAAGGGCGTCTACGCTAACAGGCAAGGTGTGTGATGCATTTATCCTGCCTTCCAATCTGTTCACGAACGCCAACGCTTGTGCATAGCTGCGAAACTTAACGCACCACTCGTTCATCCATACATTCCAGCCTTCCGGCGTGCTCGCTTTCTCGATTTTTATCAGCATTCTGGAATCCCTCCGTGTGGTGGCTTGGCGCAGTCTCGAATCTGGAACAATCGAAGTGCTGCATGTGTTCTTTCGTCTGCGTGTCTTGGGTGAAGACGCAGGGAGAAACAACACAAATTGTGATGAGGACAATCTCTCCAAAATGCAGGTTTGACTGCATTCGAGGCATCCATCAAAACCAACACGTGACAGGTATGGCTAACCTCATCGAAGCGCATTTCAAACTGATGGGAAGGGGATGGGAAATTAATAATTATCAAAAATAGATTTATGACGGCGCAAGACGCGATCAGACGCTACGCCAGCCCGCCTTGTCATGCTGACCGCCAAACCCTGGCGGAATCAGAAGCACGATCGTTTGACTGGATAATGGCTTGCTGTCGATGTCCGGTGGGTGATTTGGCGAGGGGGGCTTGTCAGAGATACGTCTGATACCGCCCGGTTTTTCCAGGCGGTTTGTTCAGGACAGAACGCTGCACTTTTTGCGTGTTATCTGGATGGACTTATAGTCAGCATGTTTTTCTTTATGCTGGACAGCCAATAGAGGCAAAGTGGTTTTAGGGTCGTTCAACGGTAACGTCTGGAGGAACCCGACATCACACTCCCACCACTGACTGGCGAGCAATTCTTCAATGACCTCGGGCGCGTGTCGATACTTGATGATTTTTGCAGGGACCCCAGCAACTATCGCGTAGGGCGGCACGTCGTGGGCAACCAGGGCGCGGGTTGCGATAATCGCACCTGTGCCTACGGTAACCCCTTCAAGGATCATCGCACTGTGCCCCACCCAAACGTCATGCCCAATCGTTATATCAGCAACGTCGGGGTCGAAAGACAAATGCGTATCGGTATATTGAAAAGGATGTGAACTGAGCCAGTCTGACGGATGTGAGCTTTTTTGCTGTCCGATAAAACAGCCGCTTCCAATAGAGCAGAACCTGCCGATAGAGGATACCGCCGAAAGCACGCAATCACTTCTGATATAGGTATGAGCGCCGATCTTTAAATTTTTCGCTTCTATAACAACATGCCCTAGAGATACTTCCTCTTCTAGTGTCAGTGTCGACCTCTTGTGCAATGACAATAGGCCGCCTGCCACTTTGCATTTATGCTTGCGAATCCATTTTTTCCAATAATGATTTCGAACGGCATCAATTATTTTTTTCATAAGGATTTAACTTGGATATCCGTTATAGGGCATGGCATGGCCCTATGAGCCAATCGCAAAGTCTAAATGAATCGGCAGAGGAGATGAAATGTTTTGACGCTACTCCAGGCGCTCATGATGACTGTTCCATAGCGATATCACTTTTTCGGCGATTTGCTGCTGGAAGGGATATGCAGGTAAGACATGACGCTTTCAGTCAGTTCGGTCGCCAGCTTGACGGCTTCTTTGTTGCGCGCCATCACACCCGCCACCAACCCTTCAATTAAAGCGAGCACAGCGATGTTGAGCTGGTCATTACCGGATGGTCGGCAGGGGCAAATAAAACATGTTCGGCAACGCCGAGTGAGAGGTGACGCGGGGGAGTCAGTGATTGCCAGCACCGAAGCCCCGCGCTCATTGGCAAAACGGGCGAGTTGCAAGGTGTCGAGGGAATAGCGCGGCAGGGAGATAGCCAGCAGCACGTCCTGATCGGTAATTGCAGCCAGGCGGTAAGCGGCGTTTTCGTTGCCGCCCTCCATGCTGATGGCGGTGGCGTCCGCACAGAAGGGCATCAGGGTTGAGGCCGCGAGACCGGCGAAGTAGACACTGTTGCCAAAACCCAGGATGTAAATTTTGCGGGCTTTGGTCAGGCGAGTGACGAACGCCTCAAAGGTGTCTGCATGGTTGTTGGTCGCCGCCGCGGCAAGGTTGCTGGTGGCGCTCTGAATTTGTTCATGCAGGCCAAACGCGCGCCAGGACGATGCGCCAGTTCGTTGCGCAGTTTGTCGACCGGCGACACCATCTGCTGCAACGTCGCGACCAGTTCGGACTTCATGCCGGTATAGCCACCCAGGTTCAGCGCCTTGGCCAAACGGTTGACCGCTGCGGGTGAGGTGGACGTTTCATGGGCCATTTCTTCGATGGTCAGCGTCGCGGCCCTCAGCGGGTGACGCAGGATAAAATCCGCCACCTTGCGCAGTGACGGCGGTAAATCGGAAACGATTTCCGCCAGTTTGCGCATCACCGGCGCGGCATAGACCGTGGTGTTTTTCGAAGGGGTCGGCATATCCGGCTCAACAATTCCAAAGGGTTAGGGAAGGCCTGGCACAAGGTTGGCTGGAGTGTATCCGAAGCCGAACCTCGTTGTGCATCGCCAGGCCAAGGAGTGGTGAGCGAGCCGGTGATTATTTCAGGCTGCCGGCCAGAAACTGCTGGAGACGCTCGGACTGAGGATTGACCAGCACTTCGCGCGGGTTGCCACGCTCTTCGGCCTGGCCCTTGTGCAAGAACACCAGTTGATTGGAGACCTCGCGGGCAAAGCCCATTTCGTGGGTCACGACCACCATGGTGCGTCCTTCGAGTGCCAGATCCTGCATGACTTTAAGCACTTCGCCGACCAGCTCCGGGTCGAGTGCCGACGTCGGTTCATCGAACAGCATTACTTCAGGTTCCATGGCCAGTGCACGGGCAATCGCCACGCGCTGCTGCTCACCCCCCGACATATGCGCGGGCCAGGCGTCCATGCGGTGCGCCACGCCGACTTTGTTCAAGTAGTGCTCGGCTTTTTCCGGGCCTCTTTCTTGTTCATGCCCAGCACATGTACCGGGGCTTCCATGACGTTTTCTAGGGCGCTCATGTGCGACCAGAGGTTGAAGTGCTGAAACACCATCGATAGTCGCGAACGCATGCGTTGCAGCTGCTTGGGTTCAGCAGCCTTGAGCCCGCCGAGTTTATTGGTCACCAGTTTGAGCTGTTCGCCATTGAGCACGATGTTGCCGGCGTTGGGCTGCTCCAGCAGGTTGATGCAACGCAGGAAGGTGCTTTTGCCGGAACCGCTGGAGCCAATGATGCTGATGACATCACCGGCCTTCGCTTCCAGGGAAACACCCTTGAGCACTTCATGGGCGCCGTAGCTTTTGTGAAGATCCTGAATTTCAAGTTTGTACATGGTTTCAACTCTCTGGAATCAATCGCTGAGCAAACGGCCTTGGCGAATAGGGGACTTGCCGGCCACTTTGGCCAGCCACAAACCGGGCTGGGCAAAGCGCAGGCGTTCGCGGGCATACAGGATGCCGTCGGTGCTGGCGTGCACCACGCTGTGTTGATCGGTCAGCGGATCTAGCACTTCGAACAGCGGATCGCCGACCTTGACGTGGGCGCCCAACGGTTGCAGATAACTCACCACCCCCGGATGCGGCGCATAGGCGTACTGCGCACCGGCGAACGGTGTCGCTTCACAACGACTCGGTGGCGCGGCGGGCCAGACTCCGCTAATCAGGCCTTGGTCGGCGAGATAGCCAAGAATGGCCTGCGCACTGTCGACGCATTGCTCTCGTTCGGTGTCAGCCATGCCGCGCAATTCGATGGTGGTGGCCACGCATGCCAGTGGAATATTGGCGTGCGCAAAGCGCTCGGCCAGGTGCAGCCAGGGAATCGCGCAGGCTTCATCGAAAGCGTTACCTCCCGCCGCCTCGGCCAGCAGGGCCACCTCAGCGTCCAGGCGGGCGGCCAATGAACTCAAGCGCGGCCAGTTTTGCGGCATTGCATACAGCAGCATGATCGACTCGAAGTCGCAGTGCAGGTCCAGCACCACATCGGCATCACAAGCATGCTGCATCAACAGTCGCCGCAAACCATCGAGCTCCGATGTCGCTGCCGGCAGGTGGGTGAGTGCGTCGCGCATGGCGCTACGGATCAGTGCGATGTTGGCGTTGGCATCCTCGCCCAACTGACCTTCCACTTGCTGCGCTACGGACTCGGTCAGTTCCGGGAAGTCGCGATTGAAATTCTTCCCGCTGGAGAACTCAAAGCGCCCCTGATGGGTGGCCTGAAACATCTGGGCAATACCAATCGGATTTGCCATCGGCACCAACTCGATTATCCCGTTCAGGCGACCTTGCTCTTCCAGTTCCTGCAGACGGCGCTTGAGCTCAACAGCGACACGCATCCCCGGTAGCTCGTCGGCATGCAAGGAGGCCTGGATGTAGGCCTTGCGCGGTCCGCTGCCAAAACGAAACAGCGACAACTTTCGCTCTGTGCCCGAGGCACTCCACGGCAAAAAGGTATTGAATGTGCTTCATAACGCTCCTTAGTGCTTGCGCGGTGCCAGATAGGCCAGCCAGCGGCGCTCGGCCAGTTTGAACAGACGAACCAGGATGAAGGTCAGGGCCAGGTAGAGGAGGCCGGCCGTGATGAACGCCTCGAACGGCAGATAGAAGCGCGAACTGACGGTTCGCGCGGCGCCAGTGATATCCACCAGCGTGACAATGGACGCCAGGCTGGTGGTTTGCAGCATCATCAATACCTCGTTGCTGTACTGCGGCAGCGCCCGGCGCAAGGCCGATGGCAGGAGGATGCGGCGGTACAAAGTCAGGCGCGACATGCCCATGGCTTTGGCGGCTTCGATCTCGCCGTGGGCCGTGGCCTTCAAACTGCCGGCCAGGAGTTCCGCGCTATAGGCGCTGGTATTGATCGCGAAGGCCAGGCACGCACAAAAGGTCGCGCTGGACAGGTAAGGCCAGAGCGCGCTTTGACGCACCGCTTCGAACTGCGCCAGCCCGTAATAGATCAGGAACAATTGCACCAGCATTGGGGTGCCGCGAATCACGTAGGTGTAGAGCCAGGCCGGGAAGTTGATCAGCGGTGAACGGGAGACGCGCATCAGCGCCAAAGGAACCGCAAGCAGCAGGCCAACGGCCAGGGAAATCAGCAGCACTTTCAGGGTCACCAACACGCCATTGAAATACAGCGGCAGGTTTTCCCAAATCAGGTTGTAGTCGAGAATCATGGGTGTGCTCCCAATCACAGTTCGGCGGCTTTGATGCCGACCGAGTAGTGTTTTTCCAGATAGCGCAGCACCAGCAATGACACGCTGGTCAGCATCAAATAGAGCGCGGCAACCGCGAGGAAAAACGTGAACGGCTCATGAGTGGCGTCCGCTGCGTTTTTGGCTTTGAACATCATGTCCTGCAAACCGATCACCGAGATCAGCGCGGTGGATTTGGTCAGCACCAACCAGTTGTTGGTGAACCCGGGAATGGCGAAACGAATCATCTGTGGCACCAGAATCCGCCAGAACACCTGAGCGCCACTCATGCCATAAGCCGCGCCGGCCTCGCCTTGACCTTTGGGGATCGCCATAAAGGCGCCGCGAAAGGTTTCCGAAAGATAGGCACCAAAAATGAAGCCCATGGTGCAGACACCGGCGATGAAGGGGTTGATGTCGATGTACTGGGTGTAACCGAGTGCGAGGGCAATGCGGTTCATCAGATCCTGGCCGCCGTAGAAGATCAGCAGGATCAACACCAGGTCAGGAATGCCGCGAATCAGGGTTGTATAGCCTTCGCCCAACACCGCCAGCCATTTAAACGGCGACAAACGAAAGGCCGCGCCGATCAGTCCCAGGGAAATGGCCAGGGTCATGGAAGTCAGGGCCAGATTAATGGTCAGCCAGGCGCCATCGAGAATGCTCGATCCGTAGCCGTGAAGCATGATGAAGTTCCTCAAGCGAGCGCCGGGAGGCGCACGAGACAAGTCCAAAAGCGGCGCCCGCAAGGGGCCGGCGCCGGGGTTTCGGGTAGGGCTTATTCGCCGTAGATATCGAAGGCGAAGTACTTGCCCATCACTTGCTGGTACTTGCCATTGGCGCGGATCGCGTCAATCGCCGCACTCAGGCGTGCAACGTTTGCACTGTCGCCCTTACGCACTGCAATCCCGGCGCCTCTGCCGAAGTATTTCGGGTCGTTGATGTCCGGCCCTACCAGTGCGAAATCTTTACCCAATGGTGTTTTGATAAAGCTCTCATCGGTGTTGACGATGTCTGCCAGCGTGGCGTCCAGGCGACCTGCAGCCAGATCGAGGAAGGCTTCATTTTGTGAGGAGTAGCGCACCACCTCGACGCCGACTTTCTCAAGCTGCTCGGTGGCGAAACGGTCATAGGTCGAGGAGCGTTGCACGCCGAGCTTCTTGCCTTTGAGATCGACCAGCGGGTCGTTGATCACGTTGCCGGCCTTCATCGCGAACTTGCCCGGCGTGTGGTAGTACTTTTTGCTGAAGTCGACCGACTTCATGCGGTCTTCAGTGATCGACATCGATGACAGCACCGCATCGATCTTGCGCACTTTCAGCGACGGGATCATGCCGTCGAATTCCTGGATGACCCACTCGCATTTGACCTTCATCTCTTCGCACAGCGCGTTGCCAATGTCGTAGTCGAAACCACTGACGTTACCCTCTGGCGTCTTGAAGGAGAAGGGCGGGTAGGCGGCTTCGATACCGATACGCAAGCTGCTTTCGTCGGCGTGTGCCAGCAAGCTTGCGGCGCACAGTGCCAGAGCACCTAGAAGTTCTGTCTTGTTCATATTGTTGACTCCTTGGAGGGGCGTTTGGGTGATACGAACGGCCGACCGATCTGGCGAGGTGGGCCGGTTTGCGAGACTATGATTGGCACACAATATTTCATAAATCAATATAGTGAAAAAAAACATATCAATATGGGCGACAAGTGGCAGTCCGGGGAGAGGGTAATTACAGCGATGTATCACCGACCCCTTGAACGAAAACGGGCGCCGATAAGGCGCCCGTTTTTTCAGGTTCTTCAGGTCGGCTAGCGTAACGTTCGGAACGCCGCACGAAGTTCTTCGGTGAACAGCTGCGGCTGTTCCCAGGCCGCGAAATGACCGCCCTTGGCGGCTTGGTGGAAGTAGATCAAGTTGCGATAGGCGCGCCGGGCCCACGACTCGGGAGGGCAGTAGACGTCCTGTGGAAACACCGTGACGGCCACCGGCAATGAAATGTCAGCAGTCTTCTGGGCCGCCGAAAAAGCGGGCTGCGTCCCATGTTTTCCCAGTAGAGCCGTCCTGCGGAGGCAGCGCTGTTCGTGAGCCAGTACAGTGTGATGTCGTCCAACACCTCATCTTTCGTCGGTGACTGTTGAGGGTCGGCGCCGTATGTCCACTGGGCGAAACCTGGGTGCACGAGCATAAGCGCCGCTAGGAATACCGGGGAGTCGGATACGCCGTAGCCCATCATTTGTGGCCGCGCGGCCATCATCGCGCTGTAAGCCAGATTGCCCTGTTTGACGAGCGTGGCAAGGGCGTCGAAGGTCGCGCGCTCCTTCCGGAAATTCCGCTGGCGCGGGACCTCCGGCGGCGAGCGCCGCGACCGCTTCCGGCGGTACTGTGGCTGGCAAGTTAAGGTGAATGCCAAGCAAGCCGGGCGGAGCCTGGCGCGCCATTGCGCTGGTAATCGGAGCACCCCAGTCGCCACCCTGGGCGACGTAATGGGTGTACTCGAGACGTTGCATCAGTTGCGCCCAAACCTGCGCGATAGCGTCCGGATCCCAACCTGTGCCATTCGGCTTGCCGGAGAAACCGTAGCCTGGAATCGACGGAATCACGACGTCGAATGCATCGGTGGCATTGCCCCCGTGCGCTGTCGGATCAGTGAGCGGCCCGATGACTTTGAGGAACTCGAGCACAGAACCTGGCCAACCGTGGGTCATGAGCAGCGGCATCGCGTTCGGGTTTGGCGAGCGAACCCAGATGAAGTGGATGTCTACGCCATTGAGGGTGGTTGTGTACTGCGGCAAGGCATTGAGCTGCGCTTCGACCTTGCGCCAGTCGTAGTCTGTGCCCCAATAGCGAACCAGCTCTTGCAGCTTGGCCAGTTGTGCGCCTTGAGAGCGATCGGTCACCGTTTCTTTGTCCGGCCAACGTGTCGCTGCAATTCGATTGCGCAGATCGACAAGCTCCTGTTGCGGAACATCGACGTGGAAGGCGCGGATGGATTTGCTGCTGTCGGCGTCAGCGGCGCTGATGAAGGGCGAAACAGCAAGTACGATAGCCGTCGCAATGGCGGCGAGTACGGATGAATGCTTGATCATCATTTCCTCACTTGAGGGCCATGATGAGTGTGTCCGACAACCTTCATCATGAGAGGCGTATCGAGGTAGAACCTGTCACTGAGGCTGCTCTTGATATTGAGGTCGCGCAACAGTGTTTTTATGGAATGACCCAAACACTTTCTCATGCACTCCCGGGTTCATGCCGGGAAGCATGCCGGGCTCGATGGTCAGGTAATCCGTCTCGGAACTGATGTGCAGGATTTCCAGCAGCGATCGTGAAAGCGATCCGAATCGCGCAACCAGCGGTTCGGCCCCGGCGATGAGCCGCATGTACCGCTCATCGCCGAGTCGTAAAATAATCTTTGACATGATTGGGGCTTTGGCTGAGTATTAATACATCGCATGCGATCAGATCGAAAGCGATAACAATCGACCACAACCTTTGCCGTTGGAGATTCAGCCATGAACACCGGAAGCCGCTACACAATCTCTCACTTCAGCGATCACGCTTCCCATGGTCACAACGGCAACAACTGGATCACTGCCTCCGCTGATTGATAAAAGGCATTTTTTTTACTTATACGTATCGCATGCGATTTTATCGCGCAAATATGAAGTCCCGAGGAAACATCCATGAGCAAAATCGAAAAAGTACTGGCTACCGGCAAAACCCACACCACCCACAGCGGTGTCGGTGGCCATAACGGCAACCTTGATATCGTATTGTCGTCCCCCGGTTCCGCCCAACCGACCCACCTGTTTACCGCCACCCAGCCGCACCCGAAAGCCGAACAACTGTTCGCCGGTGCGTGGTCGGCCTGCTACACCGCGGCAGTAGGACTAGTGGCCCAGGAGCGAAATATCGTGTTGCCAGCGGATCTGTCCGTCGACATCGAAGTCGACCTGGGCCAGACTGGGACGGCCTATTTCCTTCAGGCCCGACTGACCCTGCGCGTGCCTGGGCTGGCACACGATGTTGCGACCGAACTGGCGCACATCGCCGATTCCATCTGCCCTTACTCCAAAGCAACACGCGGCAATATCGACGTTGCCCTGAACGTTATTACGGCGTGAATCCTGGACGTGTCACTAATATCGCGTGCGATACAAGCGCATGCGAACATCGCAAACTATAAACCTGAAGGAAATCATCATGAGCAATATCGAAAAAGTACTCGCCAGCGGTAAAACCCACACAACCCTGAGCAGTGCAGGCAGCACCTCGCGCGGGCATAACGGCAACGTGGACATCGAACTGTCATCGCCCGGCGGCGGCGCACTGGCACACGCGTTTACGGGCGTTCAGCCGCACCCGAAAGCCGAGCAACTGTTCGCCGGAGCGTGGTCGGCCTGCTACATCGCAGCAGTGGGGCTGGCGGCCCAGCAGATGAAGGTGACATTGCCGGCCGATACGGCCGTCGACATCGAAGTCGACCTGGGTCAGACCGGCGCGGCCTACTTCCTCCAGGCCCGACTGACTCTGCGTGTGCCGGGTCTGGAAGAGGGGGTAGCGACCGAACTGGCGCACAACGCCGATGCAATCTGCCCTTACTCCAAGGCAACACGCGGCAACATTGATGTTGCCATTAACGTCCTTACCGCTTGAAGCACCAAACAGCCGGCTCACCAGGGGCATCCCTGGTGAGCCGGCCAGATAACAACGGCAGAAGGGTTGGCACTTCCGATACCATCGCATGCGATGTATAGTCGAGCCATACAACCCCAAACGTCTTTGGCCACAGAGAATGATCATGAAACCCGCTAAGAAGACTTCCGCCCTCGATCTCAAGCTTTCTGACTTCCTCTGTTTTGCGGTCTATTCCTCCAACCTCGCCTTTGGCAAGGCTTACAAGCCTATGCTCGAACGGCTCGGCCTGACTTACACGCAATACATCACTCTTGTTGCGCTGTGGGAGGAAGACAACCAGACCGTTGGCAGCCTTGGCGAAAAGCTGTTCCTGGAATCCAATACCCTCACGCCAATCCTGAAGAAGTTGGAGGCGATGGGTTATTTGCTGCGCCAGCGCGACCCGGAAGATGAGCGGCAAGTGCGGATCAGACTCACAAAAGAGGGGCGACAACTGCGTGAAGGCCTGACCGAAGATGGCTTTCCGCAAACCGGACTTGATCCCGAAGACTTCGTACAAATGCAGAAGGCTATTGTGAAACTGCGGAACAATCTCATCCGCACGACGAAAGACAGGGAGTAAGTGGCAGGGAGTGCATTGAGCGACCAGCAGGGTCGCTCAAATTCAAGTTGGCGTTAAAAAAGAACGTAGGCAGATGCCGTTGTTTGATTCAGGTCGATATCGCCGACCTCCAGTACTTCATATTCCGCGCGGATGCCAATGTTGCGGAATACATCAAACTCAATGCCCGCACCGTAGGTCAGATCCACGCCAGTGTCATCATCGCTGGCATTGCCATCAGCATCCCAGGCGTGAGCACCGACGCTACCGAAAACTCGCAGCCGGTCTCCCAGCGGAAAACCGATATGGGCGGCGGCCTGAACAGATTTGCCATCGAAATCAAGATCCTTGTCCTCGAATTGGCCTAGATCAACGAAGGCACCTTCAAAGGCCAGATAACCGTTGAGACGATAGCCGGCAAAACCTTTATAGCTGTTGTCTTCATCGCTCAGGTGAGATTTGTCGGTTTCAATGTTGGTTACGCCAGCTCCAAGATACAAACCTTTGTCGTCCGCGAGTGCCTGAAAAGACAGCAACGAAAGCAGAGTAGCGCAGGCAAGGTTGCGAAATAGCATGTGAGGTGGAGTCCTTCTACAGGTTGTCGATTGTGAGATGTTCGCCAAGAATTTGGGTGACTGCGCAGATTGATAGAAGTCATTGATTTATATTTCTGGGTTACTTCAATCAGTCTGAGGATTGAGGCTCGCAGGGCATTGAAAGAAACGTCTTGCCAACGCATGTGCGGGGAGTTCTTTAGAAAATAACCAGCCTTGAGCCAACAACATGCCTTCTGAAGCGAGGTGCGGTAGTTGTTGTTGAGTTTCGACACCCTCGGCGACGACCTCGAGCTTTAGCGCCTTGGCAATGTGGGTGATGTGTCGCCACAAGGCGTCCTTGGCGGCGATTTTGTCCTGCGTGATGAATGAACGATCTATCTTCAGCATGTCGACAGGCACTGACTCGATGAACGAGAGGCTGGAATAGCCGGTGCCAAAGTCATCAATGGCAATCCGATGCCCGCACGCCCGAAGTCGGTGCAATTGAATGGATGCACTTTCATGGTCTAACAAGGCTCTTTCCGTGACTTCAAAGACGATGGCAGACACCGGTAGGTTGTACGTAGCCATGATGCTGGCCACAAAGTCTGGAAAGGTTTGATCGAGAATGTCTTGAGCGGAAAGATTCACCGCAATGTAGAAATCCTTGCATGCCCAAAAATAGGTGCTGTAATCCTCCGCGACCTGGCGCATGACCGAGCGCGTAAGCTCGCAAATCAAATCGGACTTCTCTGCCGCCGCGATGAATACATCCGCCGGAATCACGGCTCCTTTGAGGCTCCAGCGAGACAGCGCCTCGGCGCCGACCAGATGTCCTGTCCTCAAATTAACAATAGGCTGGTAGTGAACGTTCAGTTTGTTCGCTCTTGTGGCCTTGCGTAACTGAACGACGGTGGAGGTGTAATAGCTGTGAATCCGCCATGCGATGTAGACCAACGCTTCCAGCATGAACGCCAGAACAACGAACAACTTCCATCTGAGCGCTGTCAGGTCACTCAGCGCAACTGAGAGGACTGAGATCAGTTCGTTACGGTTGTTGGGAAAGGCGACATAGGCTTTGTCTGTCGTGGTGACAAGTTCTTCAAGGGGAAACGGCTCTTGCAACTTCAGGGGCTGGCGGTTCATAGAGGTAATGGACGCCATACCGCCTGGACCGCGCAGGTCCAATTGCACCTCTTCCGGAAGGTTCATATTGTCCAGAAGTATTTCCTTGTTGACCCAAACGTATGCTGATTGCTGCGAAATAATGATGAAGTCTGTATCCGCTGAGGTGGCCTGGTCGGAACTGATCTCATAGGTTCGCCCTTTAACCAGGATCCGGTTGCTTTCGTTTCCCGCTGACACCGATGTGATTTTTTGCCCGTAGGATGAGCAGATCCTGCCATTCTCAAGTTGGACTGCCGCTTGATAAATAAATCGAAAGTTCTTCACCGTGTCCGCTATTTGTGAGTACTGCTCACTGGAGCATTCCTGGCTTGAACGATCAAAACGGCCGAGGGCTTCCAGTGCTTTATCGATTTGCGTGTTGGGTTCGACTTGAGCGGCACTGAAATCGTCGTGAACGTTATTCAAGCGCTGCTCAAAAGTATTCTCTGCAAGCTGCCCGGAACAAAACCATGCGATTGAACCCGCTGCAGCCATTGCGCATAAAGCTAAGGTGTATTTTCTAAACGAGGCTTTATACGCTGCGATCATAAAAACTCCGGAAAACATTATTTGACTTGGCGAGACCTGGCTTGGGAAGTAACAGCGGGGGAGATTAACCGTCAATCAACCAGGCTAACGCGACACCACACAAGTAGGCAGCAAGACAAAAGATGATTTTCTGTTTGAGCGGCAGTGAGTTTAATCGATAGCGCATACTTATCCCCTTGAGTTAGAAATAAGAAATAGTGGCAATTAAGAGGGATGAATGAAAATTATTGATCGTTATTTTTGATGTTTCTGCTGCTCAAAGGTGCGTCAGCTGCAGGGCATGAAAAGTCCTGCAGCGATCCGCATGAGTCAGATTTTTCTCGATCAAGAGTTGTGCAGCCGTGGCTTTAAATATTCAGCGGCTGGAGGATGCCAGTTTTGCAGAGCTGCGCCTGGCCGTTACTGAAGGGGTTTCACCGTAAGCGTCATGATACGCCTTGGAAAAACGGCTTAAATGGTGGAAGTTCCAATACATTGCGGTTTCGGTAACCGTTGGCCAGGTTTTACGGATCAAGTCTCGGCGGACATTGGCGAGTCTTAAATTTCTTACGTAGGCGATCGGCGAAATACCGAATGTTTCGACGAAGCCATGATGCAAAGTGCGAGTTGTCGTTTCAAGCTGTTTTACCAGCGCCTTCATGCTAAGCGCCTTTTTCGTGTTTTTGTGAATGTATTCTATTGCTTTTATTGCGACCGTTCTTCTCGTCGGAACTTTAAGCGCCAAGGTACCAACAGGTGTCAGCGCCTGAAGTAGCGAAATCAATAGCGCACTTTCAATGGCTGAAATTTCTGAGCAGCCACGTTGTTTTAAAGGCGGGTCATTGACGTTCACGCAGTAGGCGTTGATGGCCTGAATGGCAGATTGCATTAATTTGAAATTGGCAGCCTGAAAGCGGTGTTCCTTTCGATAGGCAAGAACGTCGATAGTTGAGTGATTTTCGAGGCACTGCTCGTAATGTTCCAACGTCGTGGTCAGGGTAAAAAGAGTTTCATTCGGTTCGCAGGTGTAATGCACGGGTTCACCGCTATACAGCACGATGATTTCGTTAGGGCGCAATTCATGATTGTTTACAGTTGGCCGACCTACAGAAGCCTGTGAAATGGCAAAGGTTACAAAGCCATCAGGAACAGAGCTAATGAGCGTGATCGCTGAATCAAATTCCAGTCTGCTGCATTGGAGTCTCGGGCTATGAATGAGCTTATGCTGCCGAATGCTTGCTTGATGCTCTGATGGGGTGAGGCTCATCTCCCAGCGACCAATCGTTCTATTGGAGTTGTCCGCAGGAGTAGAGGTTATATGAAAGACTTCATCAGGGATGCTCATGGAATTTAACGCTCTTCAACTAAATGGATTGTGCCAGGCAATGGCTGTCAGGGGCGGCGGTGTCAGTAGCTAAAGAAACCCGATCGAGAGAGTTTGACGAGTGATCCATTTGACCGCTCCTTGACAGCGACGCCCGGAAAACCAGACGCTGAGATTTAACAATCTTGTTACTCCCAAATCCTCTCATTCGGGGTATGGGCTATGAGGCAACGACACTTGAATCGATTTCGATGTCGTTATCATTTGTTTTAGGCATCGATGTCAATGACTCGGGTATGAGCTCCAGTGCAGCTGAAAATACGTACGCATCGCTTATTGGTAAATCCAGCAGGCTTTGAAGTTTGCCCGGCGCTATTTTCGAACCAAAGATGGCCGTTTTTTCACTTGTTGGGCCGAGGGCAGCTGCATCAAAGGCAAAAAAATCATCAGCACGATAGTCTGTGCAAATCTTGTAACGAGATTTTTCATCATTCAGCATTTTTTGATTGCTTTCGATGCGTGTCTGGTCGGCGCTGCAAGGTTCCTCGTCATAGGCCATGGCCTTGAGAGAAAGCAGTACACCGAACGATGCGGTTGCGAAGTTTTTTAGCTGCATTGACGTGCTTTCCTTATTAATGATTTTTCAGGCAGAGCAGAGTGTCAGCCGCATCACCGCCACGGCTTGGCCTGTGGATAGTCGTGCTCCCAGGCGACTTATCAAAGTCAAAAACTCATATTTGGGATGCTCAAGTAGCCGCTCTATTCGCAGATGACGGCCCGAGCACTTATCAAAGCGGGGTGAGCGAAAACGCTTGTCGCTCATTGGTAAAGTTTTGTGTGGGAGGAGGGAGTGGATTATCAGCTTCTCCCTCGTCGCCATGGAATTCATTCTCGGCGTGGATTTTCAAGTGCGACAGTTTCAGCTTCTCGTTCGGACTGACTTCTATTTCATAGAATTCAATTTCCGTGCTGCCGGTAGAGTACTCATCGTGAGCCAGCGAATGCAGGGGTATTGCAGCCAGAGACAGAGCTGCCAGGATCTTGGTTATCATCGAATTGACGGCTCGCAAAAAGTGTATGTTTTCCCCTGGTATCTCAGGGAAAGGTGTTTTAAACGAAACATAACTTGACCGAATGTCATGAGGCTTATTTGGAGAAGTGCAGAGCCGGCTATCTGCTGAGTGGCAGAAGGCACGGCGCTTGGAATTTTAGAGGGGCGACTTTGACGGGGGAGGGCGTTTGATTCAAATTAGTAATTATTATTTTTTGTTTGAATCAACTTCATTGGACTCAGGTGTATCAATGTCTGTGTCAGGTCAAATTAACGTGAAGGCCTTTCTGGAGATGGATTAGTGGTTCATGCAACGCAAGCGACCAAGTTCATGCACATAGAAACAGACGGCGTTTTTTTCGGTGGTAGGGATAAGCTCGTAATTTAAAACGGCCCCTTCCTGTAAAACATATTGGCGTCTGAAAAAAAGATCCGGCGTCTTCTCAATGGCGAACAGTTCGTTGTCCTGGCTAAGTTTGACGCTGCTGATTCTTATCTGAACGTGATGATTGCTTTCCCGGATGACATCCGCGGAGATAGTTGCATTACGAATTTTTCCGTTCAGGCTTTCCAGAGTGGTTTGTGTCAGCCGACCGTGGCCAATGGTTAGGTATTCTTCAGTGTTGAGTTGGTTGGAATCTTCAAGCCATTGACGGGTAATGGTTTGATAACTGATATTTTCCATGTAGTAGGACGGCGAATAGTTCAACGAAAAAATACAGGCGGCGTTGATGATGCCAAGCACTATCCAGTGTGAAATTGCAGGTATTTTTGGCTTCATAGGGTTGCCTCCAAACATTGCTGGATAATCAATGCGAGGTCTTTTTGGTTGCTGTTCAATTGTAAGTTTGCAGTGCTTAGGTCCGGGCGAACACATGAAACGGAATAGTTTGATTTAAACAAATTCAACCAGACCTGCCCTTTCAAATCAGGTGAAAACTGTTGTACCTGCTTAGCTGACAGATCCCTCAGTGTTTCAGCTTCCGCGACACTGTGGCCAACGGCATGGATGACTAATTCGTTCTGTTTAACGCTTGAGATTTCTATTTTGGGTGTGTCGAATCCAGAGTGGAAACCGGTGAAGGCGCATACCCCCAAGGTCAATACATAGCCGACTGACTGGATTTTTGTAATGTAAGTTGATTTTTTAGTTTCCGCTGGGCGCACCAGAATTTCATCGGTTTTTGTTGGCGCAGGCTCTTCAATGGCAGGCGCAACGGGTTGCCCGGCTTCTTCTGCGGGCGTCGGCAAGTCTGCCTGTGCATCGACGACATAGTGACGGTTGAAGCAATATCCTCTTCGAGGAACCGTCATCAAAATCTCATGGTCCCGACTGTCGTTGAGAATGTTTCTAAGGGAGAAAACAGCCTGATTCAAACTGCCCGATGCAACGACGCGGTCATTCCAGGTGTAGTCGATGATCTCTTCACGGCTTTTGGTCTGACCGGGTTCCTTGAGCAGCAGGTCCAGTAGACGGGATTCAGCTCTACCTATCGTGGAGTTTTGTACATCTCCATAGGGTGTCGTGATGGAAAGCAAGGCGGTGTCTGGGTCGAAAGAGCCATGGCACCATTTTTCAACTTGAAGGCGTAGTGCATGGGGGTCCTCCGTTCAGGTGGTTCTGGCTGAGTATAGAGACGGTTTTGATAGGCTGGATTTGACGCGTTACAGTCTTGCCGGAGAGATGAAAGGCTATGAGCGGGCAAGCGCAGAAGGTGCAGAGTGAGCCACTAGACAGTGCTGGAAAAGCCCATCAAAAATATCACTGGAATCAAGCAAGGGTAATCCACGGGGTTTCAATCGGGGGCAATGATGATGCTGGGTACGCGTCATTCGCGCTATCCGAAAAGTGCGAGGCCGGGGGCGGGACGGCCTACAATTTTAACCTAATGTTACACTTCGGCTGAACTGATTCCCATTTGCGCGACAGGCTTTGATTGTCACTTTACGCGCTTGATTGCGCTTGTAAATTATCAATGACAACGGATTGGCGCGCCTCAAATGGCTAACAATCATTTTTGATACTTATTAACTTTGCATCAGGTTCACGGCAGTTTTAAATGGTTTTTGAGGAGCGTGGACGCAAACTGCTTTCGTGGTTTGTTTGTCGTGGCGCAAACGATCCTCACCTCTCGTTTCATATCCCTTTGCCCCACGTCCCTTCATTGCGGACGTGGGGTTTTTTTATGTCTTGTTGCGCCGCGTATAGAGCCCCATGAGGGTGACGGAGCCTGAACCAGCGCCCCCAGGCCCGGGAGGTTGAAGACACGCCTCCAGGCCATTGGAGGCGGATAGTTGAGTGAGTGCAGGTGAGGGCAGGGCAGGTGTAGGGAAGGGAGAAAACGATTTCAGAGGGAGGGGGAAACGTGGGGGGCGCTCATGACCGGGTAATTACATCGACTCATCTGTGACGCTGTAGCGTTAACCTGCCACTTTGCGTGTGCACCCAGGACACCAAGGTGTCTTTCAGGACTACAGGCATTCCAGTGCGGCGCGCTCGAAGCTGGAGGGCATGAAGGTTGAGACGAGCAGTTGACGCTCGTACAGATAAACCTTGCCACCCTTTTGTGTCTTGTAAGTCTCAAGCACTTTGTCTACGGCTACTTTACTCGACACCACGACCCTGGAACTGTGCTCGCTGTGGGACACGGCAGGATTGAGTTCATGGTTCTCCAGCTTCGGGACGACGCAATCGACATATTGTTCGGGCGACTTGTCTGTTAGCAACGTTGAGGTCGGGTCATTCGGAGCGCTAGTACAACCGCCCAATAGCAGGGCGCTAAAGGTCATTACTGGGATAAATAAAAGACGCATCGACAGGGTCCTCAAGTTCAAGGCAAAACGTTGTAGCCACGCTGTTGCAGGCAACTGCTGTACACGGAGTTGTTGGCGGCGATGCTTTGCTCGGTGGTTCCAGCGTTCTGTCTGCGTTCCTGACGTTGTCTTGATCCCCCGATCACCACGCCGGCAGCTGCGGCGCTTCCGGCACGGTTCTGGCGATAGTCTTGCTTGGTATCGTCGTCGATCTGGTCGTAGACATTGTCATGTTGGTTGCCCCGAACCTGCGCTGCGGTGGCTCCGGCGACAGCGGCGGTGGCAGCGCCTTTTACCCGGCCACCGGATGGCACTGTGTTTTGTATCGGGAATTGAGCATTGGCCTGTGATTGGCAGGCGCTGGTGTCTTGCTGGATTGTCTGGGACGTCTGGCTTTTTGAGTGGCACCACCGTCACCGCCGATGCAGCAGAACTGGCGAGCAGTACAAAGGCCGATAAGGTTGAGGTCAGTATTTTCATCAAGTCGGACTCTCGTTAGTCGTCGTTACATGGCCTGACGGTTTGATCAGGCCAGACGCAAAAAACCCCATGCATGTCTGCTCGCAATGCAATTCATGACAATGAATGGCCGCGATTCAGCGTGTGCGATGGAGTATCCCGCGGTTGTTACTGCTTGGAAAGCAGTGCCTGCATGTCGCTCGTCATGTCTTTGAGCGCGGCTTTGAAGTCCTTGGAGGCAATGGGTTGGCTCTCATTATCCAAGGTCTCGCCGAACACTTTGCGTACCACCTTGGCGACCGGCAAACCGGTTTTGGCATCGATCAGGTCGGCTTCGATAAACAGCTCGGCAGTCTGGTCGCGATGCCCGGTGGCGGCTTGTGTTGCCCCGACGATTGCCGAGATCGGTACCGCCTCATACCAATGCATGCCCTCGTTCTTGGCGCCGACCTCGGTGATCGCCGCCTGTAAGATCAAAGTTCGTGAACCGGCCGGTGCTTGTCGTGCATCCGAAACAATCGTGTAGGAGGGCGCGAAGGCGTTCCGGACGCTGTTGCTGGCCATAGTCTGTACGTCTTGCAGGGTTTGCAGATTGATGCGATCGGTCGGTTTCGGTGCCGGGTACAGCTCTACCTGCTTGAACACGACAGTGGAATAGGCGTGAGGATCAAACCCAGGCTTTATCCAGCGCAGCACTTTCTTTTCGCTCGGTGTCGTTTGCTCTTCCAGACCCTGATAATTGGCCAGGAAGCCCGAAAATTGTTCTTGCTCTGCGACCTTCGAGACACAGCCGACCTGAAACACGCAACTCAGGGCAATACCCGCAATCCATTTGTTCGACATGGTCATGTATTTTTTTCTCATGTGATGAAAGTTTTCATTCAGGTTCCAACCTGGCCCCCCGATACCGACCTGAGCGAAACAAAGCTGATGCTTGCACGTCGGTCAATGCGGGGCGGATGCTGCCTGCAGCCGCTGGATAATCCGAATCAATAACCCTTAAAAACTATTAAGTTTCACCGAGAAAGCGTGACCGACCTCATGCCATGGGGCTGCGCGAGCCGTGAAGCCCCGCGCCATCAAAATATCGCTGCCGCTAATGAATGTGCCTTCGGAGCCCATAAGCCGCGTGTCTTCGCCACGTGGGCCGCTCAATTTCTCCCGCGCCTGATGGGTGAAAAGGGTGCCCGGACTGATGGTGTTCACCCATTACTGCTCGCGTCGATTATCAAGTGCGTTTTTTTGATGTAAAAAGTATGACTGTTTAGTTGAAAGTGGCTCTAGATGAGAGTCGCTCTCTCTTGCGGGTGTTGTGGTGGAGTAGCAACTAATGGATCCAATGAGACAATATTATAAGTTCATGTAAACAAGCAGCCCAGTTGCCATACGGGCTGACGGGAAAGTTGATCCAATAATGTCGATGTCTGCGTTTCCGTTTTCCACACCGTTTGTCGGGCTTTTGCCTAAAAAATGAACATTGTCGCGTCTTTGGCCTCTGATTCTTCAGCACGTCAGCCATGACCTGCCCGTGTAGCCGCAAAAAAGAAGTGGAAATTGAACCTCATATGCATTGAATGCAGATGAGGATTTTTTTATCCGAAAATCAGGAGGCAGCACACAAATCGATCGTTGATTTGCCAGGCAAATCAATGAGGTTAACATTGCCAAGTTTATGATTTGGCTTGTCTTGTATCAGTAAGGTTGTGCAGGGTTATTAATAAATGATAACCCGCGGATAGTTGATCTTTACTGCTGAATAAGTTGGAGAGAATACCGTGGCGATAAATACAATCATGAGCCTGCTCGAAAATAAAGAATTTATGGAGCTGTTGCGTCTAGGTGTTGTTTACGTCCATTTGGTGGCCTGTTGTGTCGCTATTGGTTTGGTGTTGACCAGTGATATTGCGATGGTGAAAGACCTGTTAAAACGAAAGGCATTCAGCGAGCATGATAATGCTCACATGGAAAGTCTTCAGAAGTCTGTCGTCGTCGCATTGATATTTTTGTGGGTAACCGGTGCCGCTATCGTCGGTATTGACTACCTGGAAAAAGGTGCCAATTACTTCATGAATCCAAAGCTGCAGGCCAAAGTGATTATCGTCACACTGCTGACTTACAACGGCGTCTTGTTGCATCGCCTGGTGCTGCCAGCGCTGCAAAAGGCCGGTTCCTTGCTCCATCTCGGATTCAGCGCACGCATGATGGCGCTGTTCTGCGGCTCGCTGTCAGCCGTGTCCTGGATGTATGCCGCCATGTTGGGCGTCGATCGCCCATTGGCCTGGAAATATTCGCTTTCCGAACTGTTGATGGCCTATCCGGTACTGATTGCACTCGGCTTCCTGGCAATGCTGGTGTTGACTCAGCGAGCAAGACAACAGGACTACGCCGTTGCGCCTCTGCGGACAGTAGCAAACGCATGCTAAGTCGGTTCTGCGCGTAAGTCTTGCGCACGAGCCCCGTCCGAAAGCCACTGAACCTCCGGGTGCAAGTCTGAATCAGGCCTGCACCCGGAGGTTCGTCGTTTGAGCTCCGAAAACCTGAACGCCGGACCCACCTCAGTGGTCGGGCAAAACGTTCAGCAGTCCCCCTCAATGGCACGCCGTTGCGTCATCACCGATTCTCGGGTTTCTTGATTGGTGTCAACCGCGTGTATTCGCCTGCTCTGTATTCTGCTCATAAGCCGATATCCAAGGGACCGGACGGCTTCCCGAATCCGTCCGGCACCTCTGGGGCCCAGTACAAGGCTAACGCTCATGAATGAAGGAATGCTGACCCATCTCGACTCGCAGGGGCACGCGAGGATGGTTGATGTCACCGGCCGATAAAAGCGTGGGCCCCCCCCCCCCCCCCCCCCCCCCCCCCCCCCCCCCCCCCCCCCCCCCCCCCGACCTGCCGAGAGGCGGTGGCCGAAGCCTGGGTACGGATGCAAACCGAAACACGGCAGTTGATTGTCCGGGGTGGTCACCCTAAAGGCGATGTCTTCGCGGTCGCACGCATTGCCGGTATTCAAGCGTCCAAGCGCACGAGCGAGTTGATCCCGCTGTGCCATCCACTGTTCTTGAGTAGCGTCACCGTCGAACTGAGTGTTCGAGGCGAACATCGTGTGCGCATTGTTTCGCGGTGCAAAGTGGCCGGGCAAACAGGGGTCGGATGGAAGCATTGACGGCGGTCAGTGTGGCGGCCCTGACACTGTATGACATGTGCAAGCGGTGGACCGGGGCATGACGATCGAATCTGTGCGCTTGCTGGAGAAGCAGGGCGGAAAGAGCGGTCGGTATCAGGCGCCGGACCAATGAAACTGACTATTTTGTATTTTTCGCGTTATCGCGAAACGCTGGGCGTCGATGGCGAAACCATTGAAGGTGCATTCGCGTCGTTTAACCAGCTGCGTGAACATTTGGCTCATCGTGGCGGAGTCTGGCAAGTCCTGGCCGAACACAATCTCATGTGCGCTCGCAACCAGGACATGTGTGGGCTTGACGAGCCGTTGAGCGACGGTGATGAAGTGGCTTTTTTCCCCACCGTGACAGGGGTGAGGCGGTGATTCGAGTTCAGACCGCGGGCTTCGACCCCGGTGCCGAAATCAACGCGCTGCAGGCGTCGAGTATGAGTGTGGGCGCCGTGGTGAGCTTTGTCGGCTATGTGCGGGACTTAAATGCCGGGAACGAAGTCGATGGAATGTTTCTTGAGCATTACCCCGGCATGACCGAAAAAGCGCTTGGCAAGATTGCCGATGAAGCCCGGCAGCGTTGGTCGCTGCTTGGACTGGTGCTCATTCATCGGGTGGGCGAACTGCTACCGGGCGAGCCGATCGTCTTTGTCGGTGTCAGCAGTGCTCATCGGCAGGCGGCCTTCGATGCCTGTGCGTTCGTGATGGATTACTTGAAAACCCGCGCACCGTTCTGGAAAAAGAACAGGTGGCCGATCGTTCGCAGTGGGTCGAGGCCCGTGACAGTGATCGCGAGGCGGCACAACGATGGGATCGCGGCATTCCTGACTGAATCATATCCAGCTGAAAAAGAGCGAGAATCCTATGCTCTACCTGCCATTTTTAATCTTGCATCTATTCGCTGCGCTGATCTTTATCGGCACGGTGTTCTTCGAAGTCCTGTTTTTAGAAAGTATCCGCAAACACTTGCCCGCCAGGGTCATGCTGCTGGTCGAGCAGGGTATTGGCCGCCGGGCCCGGACCCTGATGCCCTGGGTTCTGCTGGTGTTGTTCGGTGCGGGACTGGGCATGGTGTGGCTGCGCTATCTGCCGGTCCTGGCCGCACCCTTGGCCTCTGCATTCGGCACATTGCTGATGCTGAAAATAGTGCTCGCCGTCAGTGTATTGCTGCATTTTCTGGTGGCCATGTTCTTGTTTCACAGCGACCGCATGAAGGCTCGATACGTGCAATTGATCCATGGCAGCCTGTTCTGCCATATGGTCGCCATTGTCTTGCTGGCCAAGGCAATGTTTTACGTGGCGTGGTGACCGGTGTTGTCCGGCGGGCGGTTTGAACGCTTCGATCGGGCTTGATGCAAATCAAGGTGCGTCGATCGTCAAACTCCGACACTAGCGGTTCGCAGCCAGCCACGGAGAACCGGCATGCTCGACTTATTTCACACCCCCGGCGAGTTGAATGTTCGCAGCGACCAAGGCGTTCTCGACCCCGGTTACCCCACCGACACGCAAAAATTTCATGACGGCATCGGTTCACTGGATTTGCTGCGAGCCTTGCGCGGCAGTCGTCAGAAGCAGCGCCCCCTGGCCTTGAGTGTCTGGCTGCCTTGCACCCTCAGGCCATCGTCCTGTGTGCACGATGCTACCTGTGAACGCGGTATCGAGCAGTACCTCAAGCGTCTGGAGCATGAGATTGACCTGGTGGGTTGCCATTTGGGGGCTGGGCAGCGGGTCGAGCGGTTTCACCTGGGGGCGGAACACCTGCGACGTCCCATGTCGTGCGCTTGATGAGCCATCTAAGTGGTCGGTTCAATTTTCTCAGGCAAGAGAGTGGCGACTACAGCGTCGACGTTGATCTGCACCATACTGATTGGGCGACCATGGGGGTGTTGCGCGACCAGGGGTTCAGCCATGTCAGCATCGGTGTTCCGGATATCGGTGCCGACAGTGAGCTGTCGGTGGACTGTTACCAGAACCCGGCCCCCATCCATTCATTGATCGACGCTGCGCGCACCTTCGGCTTTCGCTCCATCAATGTTGACCTGGGTTTTGGTCATGCCTGGCAAACGCCAGACAGTTTCGCGCTGAAACTGGCGACGATCATCGAGCTGGAGCCGGACCGGCTCATGGTGTTCGACTACGCCCGGCCACCTCGGCGCTATCGGTCCGGGCGGGGTGATACGACCAGGACCCCGTGCAGCCAGGACGACAAGAGCGCGATGCGGCAGATCTGCTTCGAGCGATTGCTTGGCGCGGGGTATCACTACATCGGCATGGGGCAATTTGTCCGGCCCGATGATGACCTGGCGATTGCCCAGGAGCGAGGCCGGTTACGTCGTACCTGCGAGGGGTTTACCCGTCACGGTTATTGCGACCACGTCGGGTTTGGTCTGGGGGCCATCAGTCAGATCGACGAGGTGTATACGCAAAACACTGATTCAATTGAACAGTATCAGCAACAACTCGACAGTGAGCAATTGCCGACCTGCCGAGGCTGGCGTTTCGAGGCGGGGGACCAGATCAGGCACACGGTCATGGAGCGACTGTCGTGTGATCAGGAACTGGATATTCGTGCCATCGAGAAGCGCTACGGATTGAGTTTCCCCCAGTACTTCTCCTCGGTCTGGCCGTTGCTGGAGCAATTGAATCGTGATGGGTTGATTGAATTGTCAGACCGTTTCATCAGCATTCTTCCCGCCGGCCGGCCGGAAGTGGATGCCATCTGCAGTCTGTTTGAAAAGGATTCGGGCAGTGCAAGGCATTAACCCTTTGCGAGTTGATTGATCATGAAGCCTTCATTCGATTTCAATCGAGCCCTGGTCGAAAAGTATGACCGTCCGGGGCCGCGCTACACCTCTTATCCGACGGCGCCGCAGTTTCATCAGGCATTTGCCGTCGACGACTACCAGCGCGCAGTCCACGACAGCAACCAGGCGGCGTCGCCCAAACCGCTGTCGGCGTACATCCATATTCCGTTCTGCAAAAGCCTTTGCTACTACTGCGCCTGCAACAAAATCATCACCCAGAAAACCCATCGTGCGGTCGAATACCTGACCTACCTCAAGCGCGAAATTGCCATGCAGGCGGCCTTGTTCGACGGCACGCGCAAGCTCACGCAGCTGCACCTGGGCGGGGGCACGCCGACGTACCTGACCAGCGAGCAACTGGCCGACCTGATGGACTGCCTGCATCAGGCATTCGATATGGACGACGGCGATAATCACGAGTTTTCCATCGAGGTCGATCCACGCACCATCAGCACGGAGCAGATCCAGTCATTGCGTCAACTGGGCTTCAATCGCCTGAGTTTCGGCGTGCAGGATTTCGATCCCGATGTGCAGGCAGCGGTCAATCGCCAGCAAAGTGAGGCGCAGATCTATGCGCTGGTCGCGGCGGCGCGTGAGGCGCAATTCAAGTCGATCAGCGTTGATCTGATTTACGGCTTGCCCCTGCAAACGGTGCAGAGTTTCGACACCACCCTGGGCAAGATCATCGCCCTGCGCCCTGACCGGATTGCGGCCTACAGCTACGCCCATTTGCCTGAACTGGTGCGGGCGCAACGGTTGATTCGTCCGGCGGACATGCCGCCACCGGAGCGCAAGCTGGAGTTACTCGAACTGACCATCCGCCGTCTGACCGAGGCCGGTTATGTTTACATCGGCATGGATCACTTCGCCCTGCCGGAGGATGAACTGGCGCTGGCCCGCACCCATGGCACCCTGCAACGTAATTTCCAGGGCTACTCAACCCATGCCGACTGCGACTTGATCGGCCTCGGCGTGTCTTCGATCGGCAAGGTCGGCGACAGCTACAGCCAGAGCGTCAAAGAGCTTTCGCAGTACTACGCCCGTATCGATCAAGGCTTGTTGCCGGTGCATCGGGGTTACCGCTTGAGCGCCGATGACCTGTTGCGCCGCGAAGTGATCAGCGACCTGATGTGCCATGGCCGGATCGATTTCGGCAAGTTCGAAGCGCGCCATGGTATTTGCTTCACCGAGTATTTTGCCGAGGCGCTGGCGCAACTGGACGAGCTTGTAAGTGATGGACTCTTGCAGATTCACGGCGACGAATTGGTGCTGTTGCCGCAAGGGCATTTGATGATGCGCAGTGCCGCGATGGCATTTGACGCTTACCTGGGGGGCGAACAAAAAGGTCAGTTTTCCCGCACCGTTTGAAGCAGCGGGACGCTCTGGCACAAGGAATGCCGGCAAGTTGATCTCAATCAAGGGCAGGGCACGAAACGCTCCCTACCATGACCGTCAGGCCCCTTGAAATCAGCGAAGCCATGACAACCCACCCGCCTTCGAAACCTGGCAACCTGCGCGTCTGGAGCGTCGGGCTGGCGGTGATGCTGTTGCTGATGGTCGCGACGTTCGCGGTGGTGCAGGCTAAATCATACGGTGACATCGAGCAGCAACGCATCGAGAAGGTCTTCCCTCAAACCGATTCGGTCTCCGACCCGCAAGGCACCTTCAAAGTGCGCACGTTGTCGGCGGCCGGCAAGGTCATCGGTTACGTTTTCCAGAGCCTGGATGTGGTGGATATTCCGGCTTACTCGGGCAAGCCGATCAATCACCCAGGTGATCCTCGACACGGCCGGCGTGATCAAGGATGCCTATGTGCTGGAGCACCACGAGCCGATTCTGCTGATCGGCATTCCCGAAGTAAAACTGCATGACTTCAGCGCCAGGTACACAGGGATCAGCGTCAATCAGCGCGTGGTCGTCGGCCATTCCAGCGACCCGAGTGCGGTCACCGTGGATGCCATCGCCGGTGCAACCGTCACCGCCATGGTGGTCAACGAAGTCATCATGCGGGCCGCCCATGAAGTCGCCGTCTCGCTCAAGTTGATTGAGGACAAGGGCGCCCGGGTGAACAAGCCCGCCATCGTGCGCCAGGATTTTTTCGAACCCGCCACCTGGGAGCAATTGACCGGCAACGGGGCCATTCGCCGATTGAGCCTGACCCGCGGGCAAGTCGATGCCGCCTTCAAGGGCACCGATGCCGAAGGCGTCGAGAACGCCACCCCGGAGCACCTCGATGACACCTTTATCGAGCTGTACACCGCCGACTTGAACCCGCCGACCATTGGCCGCGCGCTGTTGGGCGACAACCAATATCGCTTCCTCATGCAGGACCTCAAGCCCGGCGAGCAGGCCATCGCGGTGCTGGGGCGCGGGCTGTATTCCTATAAAGGCTCGGGTTATGTGCGCGGTGGGATTTTCGATCGGGTGCAATTGCGCCAGTTCGGCAATGTCATCAGTTTTCGCGACATGGATCATCAGCGGCTGTCCGACGTGTTTGCCCAGGGCATGCCCGAATTCACTGAAATGTCGGTGTTCATTGTGCGCAAGCAGGCGGGTTTCGATCCTGGATCGCCCTGGTCCCTGGAGTTGCTGGTGCGGCGTCAGACCGGTCCGGTCAGCGGCACCTTCAGCAGTTTCGAACTGGCCTACCAATTGCCCGAACTCTACCTTGAGCGACCAGCCCCCAGCGCCGAAGAACTGGCCGCCATCGAAGAAGCCAAACGGCCGATGTGGTTGACCATCTGGTACCAGAAGTACTTTCAGATTGGCGTACTGGCCAGCGCGTTGCTGCTGCTGACAGCGATCCTGTTCCTGCAGGACAAACTCACTCGCCGGCCGCGTTTAATGCACTGGCTGCGTCGCGGTTATTTGCTTTTTACCGTGGTGTTTCTGGGCTGGTATGCCCTGGGGCAGCTGTCGGTGGTCAATGTCCTGACGTTTGTCCATGCTTTGTTCGAGCACTTCCGTTGGGAGCTGTTTCTCACCGATCCGCTGATCTTCATGCTGTGGGTGTTCACTGCGGCGAGCATTTTGCTGTGGGGCCGTGGGGTGTTCTGCGGCTGGTTGTGCCCGTTTGGCGCGCTGCAAGAGCTGATCAACGAAGCCGCGCGCAAGCTGAAGATCCCTCAATACGAATTGCCCTTCGCGGTCCATGAACGGCTGTGGGCGATCAAGTACATCATTTTACTGCTGCTCTTCGGCCTGTCCCTGGAGTCGATGTCCAGCGCCGAACTGTTCGCCGAGGTAGAGCCCTTCAAGACCGCCATCACCCTGCGATTCGACCGCCAGTGGTGGTTCGTGCTGTACGCGGTGGCATTGCTGGTCATCAATCTCTTCACCCGAAAAGTCTATTGCCGCTACATCTGCCCATTGGGCGCGGCGTTGGCCATACCGACGAAATTGCGTCTGTTCGACTGGCTCAAGCGCCGCAAGGACTGCGGCAACCCATGCCAGTTGTGCGCCAAGGAATGTGAGATCCAGGCGATTCACCCGGATGGCCGGATCAATGCCAACGAGTGCCATTACTGCCTCGATTGCCAGATGACCTATCACAACGAAAACAAATGCCCGCCGCTGATCAACAAGCGCAGGAAACGCGAAAAATCGGCGCCCGTGTCGGCGCAATTGATCCCTGTCGTGGAAGTGACGGCTGCTGAATGAACCTGGCGAGCGCACGTCCGCGGAGACCGTTTTTCCCTTCAAGGAGTAGACAAAATGACTGACTCAGAATCCACAAAGCCCGGTGAAGAAGTAGAGCAGGCGGGGCTCAGCCGTCGCGGTTTTCTTGGCAGCAGTGCGGTCACCGGCGCGGTGCTGGCGGGGGCCGCGACCCTCGGCGGCACGGTGTTCAGCCGCGAGTCCTGGGCGGCGGCGGTGAAGGATGCGCAAGCGAAAATCCATGTCGGCCCCGGTGAACTGGACGAGTACTACGGCTTCTGGAGTGGCGGTCATCAAGGCGAAGTGCGCGTGTTGGGCGTGCCGTCGATGCGCGAGTTGATGCGCATCCCGGTGTTCAACGTCGACTCCGCCACCGGCTGGGGCCTGACCAACGAAAGCAAGCGGATCCTGGGCGACAGCGCCAAGTTCCAGAACGGCGATTGCCATCACCCGCACATCTCCATGACGGACGGAAAGTACGACGGCAAGTACCTGTTCATCAACGACAAGGCCAACTCCCGTGTCGCGCGCATCCGCCTGGACATCATGAAGTGCGACAAGATGCTCACCGTGCCGAATGTGCAAGCCATCCATGGCCTGCGACTGCAAAAAGTGCCTTACACCAAGTACGTGTTCGCCAATGCCGAATTTGTCATTCCGCACCCTAATGACGGCCACACCTTCGATCTGCAAGACAAGAACAGCTTCACGATGTTCAACGCCATTGACGCCGAGAAGATGGAGATGGCTTTCCAGGTGATCGTCGACGGCAACCTGGACAACACCGACGCCGATTTCACCGGCAAGTACGCCGCTTCCACCTGCTACAACTCGGAAAAAGCCTACGACTTGGGCGGCATGATGCGTAATGAGCGCGACTGGGTCGTGGTGTACAACATTCCGCGCATCGAAGCCGCGATCAAGGCCGGCAAGTTCATCACCCTGGAAGGCTCGAAAGTGCCCGTGGTCGACGGTCGAAAAACCGATGGAAAAGACTCCGAGTTCACCCGCTACATCCCGGTTCCGAAGAACCCGCACGGCCTGAATACATCTCCCGATGGCAAGTACTTCATTGCCAACGGCAAGCTTTCGCCCACCGTCTCGATGATTGCCATTGACCGTCTGGACGACCTGTTCGCCGACAAGTTCAGCGACCCGCGCGAGGTGATCATTGCCGAGCCGGAACTGGGCCTGGGGCCTTTGCACACCACGTTCGACGGTCGCGGCAACGCCTACACCACGCTGTTCATCGACAGTCAGGTGGTGAAGTGGAACATGGCCGAAGCGGTACGCGCCTACAAAGGCGAGAAGGTCAATTACATCAAGCAGAAGCTCGACGTGCAGTACCAGCCTGGCCATAACCATGCCTCGCTGACTGAAACCAGTGACGCCGATGGCAAGTGGCTGGTGGTGTTGTGCAAATTCTCCAAGGACCGCTTCCTGCCGACCGGACCGCTGCACCCGGAAAACGATCAACTGATCGATATTTCCGGCGAAGAAATGAAGCTGGTGCACGACGGTCCCGCATTTGCCGAACCTCACGATTGCATCCTGGCGCGCCGGGACCAGATCAAGACCAAAAAGATCTGGGACCGTAACGACCCGTTCTTCGCCGCCACCGTAGAACTGGCCAAGAAAGACGGGATCAATCTGGAGACCGACAACAAGGTCATCCGCGATGGCAATCAGGTGCGGGTCTATATGACGTCCATGGCGCCGGCCTATGGCCTGCCCGAGTTCACCGTCAAACAGGGCAACGAAGTGACGGTGACCATCACCAACATCGACCAGATCGAGGACGTGTCCCACGGCTTCGTCATGACCAACCATGGCGCCAGCATGGAGATCAGTCCGCAGCAAACATCGTCGATTACGTTTACGGCCGACAAGGCCGGCTTGCATTGGTACTACTGCAGCTGGTTCTGCCATGCGCTGCACATGGAAATGGTCGGCCGCATGAAAGTCGAGCGGGCCTGACCGTTGCCAATCGACAGGAGCGAACCCATGGCCGACATCAAGGACACCCCAGTACGTGGTTGCGGGATAAACGTCTTTGCGTTGTTGCTCCTGTTGATGTCAGGCAGTGCGCTGGCGGCAGTTCAACCCGTCACCACGCTACCGTTGCGGGTTGACGCTGAACAACGCTGGCACCTGCCGGCAGGCGAGTACCGTGGCACGTTCAGTGTCGATCAACCGATGCAGATTGTTTGCGAGCCCGGTGCCGTCTTTCAGGCGCAAGGGCAGGGGAACGGGATCATCATCAGTGCGCCCGATGTCGTGATCGAGGGCTGCACGTTTTTGGATTGGGGGCACGATCTCACCGCCATGAATGCAGCGGTGTTCATCCAGCCCAAGGCCCGTGGCGTGGTGATCAAGGGCAATCGCATGCAAGGCCAGGGCTTTGGAATCTGGGTCGACGGTACGCAGGATGCCAGCCTGATCGACAACCGCATCCAGGGCGACCCGACGCTGCGATCGCAGGATCGTGGCAATGGCATTCATCTGTATGCGGTGCATGGTGCCAATGTCATTGGCAACCAGGTGCGCGACACCCGCGATGGCATCTACATCGACACGTCCAACGGCAACCTGCTGCAGGGCAATACCCTGGAGGACCTGCGTTACGGCGTGCATTACATGTTCGCCAACGACAACCGGCTGATCGGCAACATCACCCGCCGCACCCGCACCGGCTATGCCTTGATGCAAAGCCGCAAGCTCACGGTGATCGGCAACCGCTCCGAACAGGATCAGAACTACGGCATCCTGATGAACTACATCACTTACTCCACCTTGCGCGACAATTTCGTCACCGACGTGCGCGACGGCTCGACCGGCGACAGCATGATCAGCGGTGCCGAGGGCAAGGCGTTGTTCATCTACAACTCGCTGTTCAACAGCATCGAACACAACCATTTCGAGCACAGCGCCGTGGGCATTCACCTCACCGCCGGCTCCGAAGACAACCGCATCGCCGACAACGCGTTTGTCGGCAACCAACGGCAGGTCAAATACGTTGCCACCCGCTTGCAGGAATGGTCGGTGGATGGCCGGGGCAATTTCTGGAGCGACTACCTGGGCTGGGACCGCAACAACGATGGCCTGGGCGATATCGCCTACGAACCCAACGACAATGTCGACCGCCTGCTGTGGCTGTACCCACAAGTGCGGCTGTTGATGAACAGTCCCGGGATCGAGTTGTTGCGCTGGGTGCAACGGGCGTTTCCGGTGATCAAGTCGCCGGGCGTACTCGACAGCCATCCGCTGATGAAACCCACCACTGAACCCCTGACCAAGGAGCCCGTTGCATGAATGTCATCGACATGGAAGGCGTCAGCCAACGCTATGGGCACACCACGGTGTTGCATCAGCTGAACCTGAGCCTGGCCGAAGGTGAAGTGCTGGGTTTGTTCGGGCACAACGGTGCCGGCAAGACCACCAGCATGAAATTGGTGCTGGGCCTGCTGACCGCCAGCGAAGGGCAAGTCCGGGTGTTTGGCCGCTTGCCCGGTGACCCGCACGTTCGACGGCTGCTGGGGTATTTGCCGGAGAACGTGACCTTTTATCCGCAGATGAGTGGCCTGGAGACCTTGCGCCATTTCGCCCGACTCAAAGGCGCCGCGCCTGCTCAGGTGGACGTGCTGCTGGAGGAAGTCGGCCTGGCGGGCGCGGCGCATCGCCGGGTCAAGACTTACTCCAAGGGCATGCGCCAACGCCTGGGGCTGGCGCAAGCCTTACTCGGCGCACCGCGTTTGTTGCTGCTCGACGAGCCGACGGTCGGCCTCGATCCCATTGCCACTCAAGACCTGTACCGGTTGCTCGACCGCCTGCGCAACCAGGGCACCAGCATCATTCTCTGTTCCCACGTGTTGCCGGGCGTCGAGGCGCACATCAACCGTGCGGCGATTTTGACCCAGGGGCGTCTGCTGGCGCTGGGCAGTCTGCGCAGCCTGCGCGAGGAAGCCGGGTTGCCGACGCTGATTCGCGCCAACGGGCTCAAGCACGCCGGGCGCTTGCAGGCGTCCTGGAACAATGCCGGGCACGTCACTCAGCGCTGGGGCGTGGAAGGCCTGGAAGTGGCGGCGCTCAATGGCAACAAACTCGATCTGTTGCGCCAATTGCTCAATGACGACGAGCCGGCGGACGTGGAAATCGACCCACCCTCCCTGGAAGACATCTACCGCTTTTACATAGGGCGGGCCGGCACGCGCCCCACTGGAGAGATCGCATGAATCCGATCTGGAACATGGCCCGCAAAGAGTTCAACGACGGTTTGCGTAACCGCTGGTTGTTGGCGATCAGCCTGTTGTTCGCAGTGTTGGCCACCGGCATCGCCTGGCTGGGCGCCGCGGCTTCCGGTCAGTTGGGCTTTACCTCGGTGCCGGCGACCATCGCCAGCCTGGCCAGCCTCGCGACATTCCTGATGCCGCTGATTGCTTTGCTGCTGGCCTATGACGCCATCGTCGGTGAGGACGAAAGCGGCACGTTGCTGCTGTTGCTGACCTACCCGCTGGGGCGCGGGCACATCCTGCTGGGCAAGTTTATAGGCCACGGGATGATCCTGGCGCTGGCCACGCTGATCGGTTTCGGCTGCGCGATGCTGGCGATCGCTGTCTGCGTGGAGGATGTCGAACTGCAGTTGCTGTTCTGGGCGTTCGCACGCTTCATGCTGTCGTCGACGTTACTGGGCTGGGGGTTCCTGGGGTTGGCGTATGTGCTGAGCAGCGTGTCGGCCGAAAAATCCACGGCGGCCGGGCTCGCGCTGGGGGTGTGGTTCTTCTTCGTGCTGGTGTTTGACCTGGCGCTGCTGGCCTTGCTAGTGCTCAGCGAAGGGCATTTCAACCCGCAGGTATTGCCCTGGTTGCTGCTGCTCAATCCTGCCGACGTCTATCGCTTGATCAATCTTTCCGGTTTTGAAACCGGCGTCAGTACGGCCGGCGTACTGACGCTCGGCAGTGATCTGCCGATGCCGGGCGCGATGCTCTGGCTGTGTCTGTTGTTGTGGGTAGCGGCGCCGTTGGGTTCGGCCTGGCTGCTGTTCCGTCGACGGGCGACCTGAATTCATACCTTTGGAGCACCTGACAATGAAAAACCGTTACTACACGACGTTACGCGCTATGGCGGGCCTGATGGTCTGTCTGCTGCTGACAGCGTGTGACAAACCCGCGCAAGCCGCGTACAGCGACCTTCCCAGCGCCTTCCATCCCAGTGATGAATGCCATGTCTGCGGCATGATCATCAACGGCTTCCCGGGGCCGAAGGGGGAAGTGGTCGAGCCTGGCGGCATCAAGAAATTCTGCTCCACGGCGGAGATGATCGGTTGGTGGTTGCAGCCGGAAAATCATCATGGCGATGCCCGGTTGTATGTCCACGACATGGGCCGCAGTCCGTGGAACGCACCGGATGATTCCCAACTGATCGATGCCAAGGATGCCTTCTATGTGGTCGGCACCGGGCTCAAGGGGGCGATGGGCATCGTACTGGCGTCTTTCTCCAGTGAGCAGGCGGCACAGAAACTGGCCACCGAGCAGGGTGGTCGTGTGCTGCGGTTCGGCGATATCGATCAGTCGGTGCTTCAGCAACCGGCCATGTCGCACGCGACTCACTGATCGCTCGATTACCTGTCCGATCTTTTATGAAATCTGATCGCCGTCAAGTCGGTCTGTTTGCGCTTGTTCAATGATGGGGGCCCGCAATGTCCCCAGTGCTTGGCATCGACGATGCCCAGGAGAACATGATGCAAACCGAGTTTCAGGATCGTTTGGCTGTGATCACCGGCGCCAGCTCCGGGATTGGTCTGGCCCTGTGCGCTGCGCTGTTGCCGCGTGGCGTCAAGGTGCTGGCGATGTCACGTACGGCCGGTGATCTGCCGGCCTTGCAGCAGATCTACGGCGAACGTTTGCAATGGAGCGCCGGGGACGTCACGTGCAAGGACGACTTGCGCAATCTGGCCGAGCACGCTGCGACGCTGGGCCGGATCGATTATCTGGTGCCCAACGCGGGGATCGCCGAAATGGCCGATGGCCTGGACATGCCGGCCTTCCAGCGCCAGTGGGCCGTCAACGGTGCCGGGGCGTTGAACACCCTGGCGGCGTTGCGCGGGGAGCTGGCGAGCCCGGCTTCGGTGGTGTTTGTCGGCAGCTTCCTGACCGGTTCGAGCTTTCCCGGCCTGGCTGCCTGCATTGCCAGCAAGGCTGCCTTGGCGGCACAGGCTCGCACACTGGCGGTGGAGTTTGCCCGTTTTGATGTGCGCATCAATCTGGTCTCCCCGGGGCCGACCGCCACGCCGATGTGGGACAACCTGGGCTTGAGCGACGATGAACTCGACGAAGTCGCGGACACCCTCGGCAAACGTATGTTGCCCGGGCACTTTCTCGATGCGTCAGCGGTGGCCAACGTGATTATCTTTCAGCTGTCCCAAGGCGCCCGGGGTGTCTACGGTCAGGACTGGACGGTCGACAACGGGTACACGTTGGGCTAGAACGTCGAACATATACTTGGGCTTGGTGCTGGTCACTCAAGATCGCTGGAGCGGTTTTTTGATGGTGTACATATCCGTTGTTGTGGTAACGGCTGCTGGCGGTTTCGCTCTTACAGCGAGTCCCTTTTCCAAACGCCGAAAAGGAACCAAAGGCTTTGCCCCTCCATTCGGTGCCTCGCCCAGGCTCGGCATGCCCTCACTCCGGCATTGCTCCGGGGGCCCGCCGCCATCGGCCATCCATGGCCGGGGGCGGCTACCGCGGCATCCTTGCCGCGGTGCCCCCTACGCAACGCCTGCGTTCGGCCTCTGGGAAAGGGGCAGCAGATCAAGATCAAAAGCAAAAGCACGCAGCCTCGCCAAGGCTCGACAGCTGCTACGGAGGGTGGGAACAATCAACAGCTTTGCAAGCAGGTTCGCCCAGCAATGTATCGGCGCACGACTTTGCTTTTCACCACTCTGCGTCAGCGGTGGCCAACGTGATTATCTTTCAGCTGTCCCAAGGTGCCCGGGGTGTTTACGGTCAGGACTGGACGGTCGACAACGGGTACACGTTGGGCGAGAACGTCGAACATATACTTGGGCTTGGTGCTGGTCACTCAAGATCGCTGGAGCGGTTTTTTGATGGTGTACATATCCGTTGTTGCGGTAACGGCTGCTGGCGGTTTCGCTCTTACAGCGAGTCCCTTTTCCAAACGCCGAAAAGGAACCAAAAGGCTTTGCCCCTCCATTCGGCGCCTCGCCCAGGCTCGGCATGCCCTCACTCCGGCATTGCTCCGGGGGCCCGCCGCCATCGGCCATTCATGGCCGGGGGCGGCTACCGCGGCATCCTTGCCGCGGTGCCCCCTACGCAACGCCTGCGTTCGGCCTCTGGGAAAGGGGCAACAGATCACGATCAAGATCAAAAACACGCAGCCTCGCCAAGGCTCGACAGCTGCTACGGAGGGTGGGAACAATCAACAGCTTTGCAAGCAGGTTCGCCCAACAATGTATCCGCGCACGACTTTGCTTTTCACCACTCAACAGGCCGAGCGTTAGCTCGCCTGCAGCTTTTGATGTTGACGCACCGCCCCCTCGAGAGGCCGAGTGGAGGTTCTGCGCAGTGGGCAACCCGGCATGGATGCCGGGTTAGCCGCCCCCGGCCATGGATGGCCGATGGCGGCGGGCCCACGGAGCAGGACCGGAGCGAGGGCATGCCGAGCCTAAGCGAGGCACCGAACGAAAGGGGCAAATGCGCTTTGGTTACTTTGGCGCTCTTCCAAAGTGACCCGCCGTAAGGGCGGAACCATTAGTGGCCGTTACCGCAAAAACGGATATACACCCAAACCCAAACCCAAACCCAAACCCAAACCCAAACCCAAACCCAAACCCAAACCCAAACCCAAACCCTAATGCGAAGTCCCCCTCGGCAAACTCGATTTTATTGCCGACGTTGTACTTGCCGGACGGCTTGTTCATCGGCAGGCGTTTGATCTCCTCGAGGGTGTTGCTGTCGTAAACGATCAGCGCGCCATCGGTGGCCCAGATGCTCAGCAGCAAGTAGCGGCCATCACGGGTGAACTCGACGTGGGCGGCAGTCTTGCCGGGCATCGGGCGCAAGGTATGGGCAATTTCCAGGGTCTGCTTGTCGATCAGGTGAATGGCATCGTTGTCGGGCCCGAAGAACACGTCGGACCAGGCATAGCGTGAATTGACATGACTGCGCATGAAGAAACCCGGTCCCAGGGTCGGAATTTCCTTGATCAGTTTCCAGGTCTTGAAGTCGATGACCGAGATCAGCCCTTTGCTGATGTTCGGCGTGGCAAATACCCACTGACCGTTGCGTTTCCAGTAGGTCCCGGACCCCAGGTGGGGCATGCCCGGCAGTGCGATGTCGGTGACGATCCTGCCAGTGTCGAGGTCGATCACTTGACCGCCCCCCGCCTTGCGCGACGTGGCCAGCAATTGCTTGTAGTCCGGCGAAAAGGAAAAGTCATCCAGTACATCCTCGGCCGGGATTCGCCGTGGTTCGAAGTCTGGTGTGCCGGCGCAAGACAACTCCCACACCTCCTTCACGTCCTTGAGCGCCACGATAAAACTGTCCCGTGGCGGGGCGGTATAGACCGCACTGACCCGTGATGCGCTGCCGTCCTGGCCGATGGCCGGCAGGGTTTTGACCAGCGACAGATCGCGGGCATCGAGCACCACCAGGTTGCCCGGCAGATAATTGCCGACCAGCACCCATCGACCGTCCTTGCTCACCGCCAGGTTGCGGGTGTTGAGCCCGACGCGGACCTCGGCAATCAGTTTCAGGTTATGCAGGTCGTACAGGCTGACCCAGCCATCACGCGACGCGACGTAGACAAAACGCCCATCCGGCGAAAATTTCGGCCCGCCGTGCACGGCAAAGTGTGAAGCAAACCGCGCCAGTACTTCAAAGCGATCGCCGTCGAGGATATTGATGTGGTGATCGCCGGCTTCCACCACCACAAACAGGTTCAGTGGGTCGGCGTGATGTTGGGGCCTGTCGGGCAGTGTGCTGATGTCAGCGAGTAC
The DNA here is from genome assembly GCF_054668335.1 of Pseudomonas sp. S2_F03. NCBI lineage: Bacteria > Pseudomonadati > Pseudomonadota > Gammaproteobacteria > Pseudomonadales > Pseudomonadaceae > Pseudomonas > Pseudomonas sp. S2_F03. The sequence continues at coordinate 5,385,657 of NZ_CP162759.1, forward strand.
CGTGTGGCTGCCGCGAATGTCGTCGTTGCTCCAGGTGGGCGCGGTGGCGGGCGGTTGCTGAAGGTAGTTCGCCAGCGCATCGATCTGCGCCGGGTTGAGCACGTTGGCAAACCCGGCCATCTGGCTTGCGGGGCGACCGTTGCGGATCACGTTGCGGATTTCGTCGGGTTTGATCCGGCTCAGACTCTCCGGTAGCAACGCCGGCCCCGTCGCGCCGAAACGGTTGGCGCCATGACAGCCTTGGCAATGCTGTTGGTAGTGGTCGGCGGCCTGTTCCAGTGTCCCCTCGACGGGCGCCACCGTAGCGCCTGCGTAAGCGGCGCCTGCCCACAACAACGGGACGAACACCGCGCGCCTCATACCGTCACCCTGGCATGGCGTTTCAGCGCTTGAACGGGGTAAAAACGCGCCGGATAGTCCCGTCGTTGGGTGGCGAACAAGTCGACGACCTGGCCAATGACGGTCAATGTCGGAACACCCGGCGGGCAGTCCAGTGCCAGCGTCGGCAAGTGTTTCAGCACGCCTCGCGCGACATGCTGGTCGGGCCGCGTGCCATTGCTGATCAGCGCCGCCGGTGTGTCGGCTGCCATCCCGGCATTAATCAAGCGCTCGGCGATAATCCCGAGGTTCGATAACCCCATGTAAAACACCAGGGTCTGGCTGGTATCGGCCAGGTCGTGCCAGGGCAGTATCAACTCGCCGTCGTGTTGCAGGTGGCCGGTGATGAACCGACAGGAGTTGACCAGGTTGCGGTGGGTCAGTGGGATGCCGGCGTAAGCGCTGCACCCGGACGCGGCGGTAATGCCCGGCACCACCTGGCAATCAATGTTGCGTTGCAACAGATACTCCAGCTCCTCGGCGCCGCGACCAAAAATGAACGGGTCACCTCCCTTCAGCCGTGCCACGCGCAGCCCTTGATCGGCGAGCTCGGCGAGCAGTTCGTTGATCTGGTCCTGGGGCAGGCTGTGGCAACCGCTGGCCTTGCCGACGTAATGCCGGGCGCAGTCGAGGAGGATCAGCGTCAGCAGTTCGGGGCTGATCAGGCGGTCATAAACGACGGCGTCGGCCTGCATCAACAGGCTCCAGGCACGCAGGGTCAGCAGGCGGGGATCGCCGGGACCCGCGCCGACCAGGGCCACTTCGCCCGGTCTGAAGGTGGACTCAAGTGCAGCCGGTAAAACAATCGAGGGGTGCATGGGACGTCCTTGGTTCTTCATCAGGTTGGCCGGGGCTGGCCAGGCGGATGCTTCAGTGCATGACGCAAGGGATTGTCGGTAAGGGCGGCACACCGATTTCTTCGTCGCTGAGGTGGCAACCGGGGTCCTGGCCCCAGAGATCGCCTTCGGCCCAGGCGCGTGTGCGGGTGTTGCCGTTGCAGATGTCCAGCCAGCGGCATTGGCCGCAGCGGCCACCGACGGCGCGCGGATGCTCGCGCAGTTGCTGCAATAAGGCGTCCGGGCGGTCCAGCCAGAGGGTGCGAAATGGCGTGTGCCGCACGTTGCCTACCGAGTGCTGCCACCAATAAGTGTCCGGGTGGACGTCGCCGGTGTTGTCGATATTGGCGATGCCGCTGCCCGAAGCGTTGCCGCCCCAGGCGCGGAGCATGCGTTCCAGGCGCGAGGCGTGCTCGGGCAGGTGAAGGCTCACCCACTGCAGCAGCAGAATCGCGTCGGCGTCGTTGTTGCCACTCACAAAGTCGCTGTCGCGGCCCTGCGCGATATCGTCCCAGGCCTGTTCGAAGATCAACGTCATCGCCTCACGGCTCATCTGTTGCCGGGCGTCGAGCGTGCGACTGCGTTTGCCGCGACCGCTGTAGTTGAGGTGCGACAGGTAAAACTTCTGCACGTCGTACTCACGCATCAGCGTCAGCAGTTGAGGCAGTTGCCCATGGTTTTCCTGGGTGAGCGTGGTGCGCAAGCCAACACGAATACCCTGTTCGCGACAGAGCCGGATCGCGTGCATGGAACGGGCAAAACTGCCCTTGAGTTGGCGGAAGGCGTCATGGGTGGCTTGCAGGCCATCGATGCTGATACCGACATAGTCGAACTGCGCCGCGTGGATCTGCGCGATGTTGTGCTCAGTAATCAGCGTGCCGTTGGTGGACAACGCCACAAAGAACCCCTTGGCGCGGGCGTAGGCGCTGAGCACAAACAGGTCGTCGCGCAACAGGGGCTCACCGCCAGACAGTATCAGCACCTTCACGCCGGCGTCGTGCAGGTCGTCGATCACCGTGAGTGCGGCCGGGGTATCCAGTTCATCGCGAAAGACACTGTCAGCGGACGTGGCGTAACAGTGTTTGCAGGTCAGGTTGCAACGCCTGAGCAGGTTCCAGATCACCACGGGTGGCCGTTGGCTGCCCGATGCGCCGGTTTTGGGGGCGGGCGCCTGGCCGGCCAGTGCGCGCAGGTATTGGCTGATCCTTAACATGCAACTCTCCTTGAGTCGGCGCGTGTTCAGTGCGAAGCGGGTGGCAGGCGCAGACCGGTTTTTTCAGGATTCGGCTGCTCACCAACATCTCGTCGGCGGCGCAGGCATCACCCAGCAAGTAGCGCAGGTGCTCGCGGTAGCTGTCGATTTCCTCACTGCTGCGACCGTGCACCATGGCAAACAGGTTGTAGCGCCACGCGGAGCGGCGCGGGCGTCGATAACAATGGCTGACGAAGGGTTGCGCACCGATCAGCGCGCCGAGGCGGGGCATGTCTGCATCACGCACATCCCACACCGTCATGCCGTTGTGGCGGTAGCCCAGGCGATAGTGATTGGGGACGGCGGCGATGCGGCGGATGGCACCCTCGGCCTGTAATCGCTTGAGCAAGTCCAGGGTGGACTCGATGCTGAGGTCGAGCTGTTCGGCGAGCCAGGCCCAAGGGTCATCCAGCAGCGGCAAGCCGGCCTGGGTCAGCTCGATCAAACGGTGGGCCAAGGTATCTTCAGACCGGGAAATACAGACCGACATGGTACGTCTCCTCTTTGGGCAGGTTGAGCAGCGGCAGGCCGGTCAGGGTTTCGATGTGATGCAGGGTGTCGCTCAGGCGTTGTTGCGTGGCGCAACCGAGCACAAACCACATGTTCCAGGGGTGTTCGCGTCGATAGTTGTGCGCCACTTCAGGCAGGGCCTGTAGTTGTTCCGCGACGTCTTCGAAACGATCTTCCGGCACCGTCAGCGCCGCGAGGGTGAACGCGCCGCCCAAGCGCTCGATGTCGAACATCGGGCCGAAGCGCGTGAGCACGCCGTCTTCCAGCAAAAGGTGGAGGCGATCGAGCAATTCGTCGCTGCTGCTCTCCAGTTCCTCGGCCAGTACTTTCCAGGGTTGGCGCACCAGCGGCAGGCCCAGTTGCAAGCGATTGATCAGTCGACGGTCGAGGTCATCCACGGGGGGGAGCTCCTGTTGGCAGTGGGGCAAAGCGCCCGCCGCATTGTTTGAAGGCGTGGGTGCTGAACAGCAATTCGTGGGGCAGGTCGTCCAGCAAATGCTCCTTCAGCAGCGCCTGAATCTGCGCCTCGACCTGATCCCGTTGACGCCCGTGAATCATGCAGAACAGGTTGTAGTGCCATTGCGGCAAGCGTCGTGGTCGCTGATAGCAGAGGGTGATGCCGGGCGCCCGGCCCAGGCGCTGGCCGACTTCGTCGATCAACGCGTCCGGAACATCCAGCACCAGCATGGCGTTGGCGGTAAAACCCAGTGCGCGGTGGTTGAGCACCAGGCCGATGCGCCGGAACAGCCCTTGTTCGTGCCACTGATGCATTTGCGCGAGCACCTGGTTTTCGTCGGCGTTTATCCGTTCGGCGAGGGACTGATAGGGGCGCGGTACTCGCGGCAGGCCGCCTTCCAGGTGTCGACGCAGGGCCAGTGCCTGTTTGGCGTTCAATCCGGGTTGCATAGGCTTTCTCCCAGGGCAAAACCGAGGTCAATGCGGTAGGCCGTCAACATCGGCAGGTCCAGTGGTGTGAGACCGGTATCGTTCTCCAACGCTTCGAGCACTCGCTCAATGTGCTGGCGATCGGGACCGGTCAACACAAACCACAGGTTGTAGTGATGCTCGCGCGCGTAGTTGTGATTGACCTCGGGGTATTGGCTGACGCGTTCGGCGACCTGATGCAGGCGCTCGGGAGGCACGGCGAGGGCGGCGAGGGTGCTGGCCCCGGCGCGGCTGTGTTCAAACACCGGGCCAACGCGCGACAAGGCGCCGGCCAATTGCAGGCGATGCAGACACGCCATCACTTGCGGCTCGGTGCAACCCAGGATCCGGGCCATCTCTTGATAGGGTTCCGCGCACAGCGGCATGCCGTGCTGGAAGCGGTCGATCAACTGGCGGCTGAGCAGGTCGAGGTTCATTTCAATAGCCCATTTTTTGCGCGCGGCTGCTGAAGAAGATGCCGCTTGGCGCGGCAGCGGGAAGGGTGCTCAGTTGCTTCAGGCTGTACGGGTCCCAGACTTGAACCTGATCGCCATCGCGTAATGACAGCCATAACTGATCTCCGCGCGCGGTGAACTCCATGTGCAGCACCGCTGGCCCCGGTCGCAAATCGGCGACCACGGCGTGGGTTTCGGTGTCGATGACCTGAACCCGGTCATTGTCCGGGTAGGCGAAATTGACCCACAGTTGCCGACCGTCCGGGCGCGAGGTGACGAACACCGGTTGGCCGGCAACGGGAATGGCAGCGGTCTGCTGCCAGGTGCGTGAATCCATCACCAGCACCTGGTGCCGGCCAACCGCAGGCACGAACGCCTGGTTGTCAGCGACGGCCCAGCCCTCCAGGTGCGGCATTTTGTAGACCGGCAGTTTCGCCTGGCCGCGTCCGTATTCGCCGAGTACTCGCCGCACTCCGCGTTCGGGGTGCCAAAGGTCGAGTTGGGCCATGCCGTCTTCGCCGAACAGGCCGGCCATGTAGTAGCGACCGTCCGGGGTAATCAGCGCGTCGTAGGGTTGCTGGCCGATGGCGGTGAAGCGGCTGATCTTCGGCGACGTTCCCTGGCTGAAGTCGGCCGTCCAGATCTCGCCGGTATCGAACAGGCTGAACACAAAGCGCTGGCCGGGTGCGTCGACCAGGCCGACCACCCGCGAGCGCTTGCTGCCATCGGCCAATGGGGTGGCAGGGATGTCAGCCACCAGTTGCAAGGTGACGGCATCGAAGACCTTGACCCCGCCGGGCACATAGTTGGACACGGCGATCAATTTGCCGTCCTGGCTGATGGCGCCACCGATACTGTTGCCGCCTTGTATGAGTCGATGGTCGATGCGCCGGGTCAGCAAGTCGATCTTGCTCAGGCCGCCGTCGCGACCGAATACATAGGCATAACGCTGGTCGCGGGAGAACACCACCGAGGCGTGGGACAGGTCACCCAGGCCATCGAGTCGGGCCAGTGCCGAGCGGGTATCGCTTTCAATGATTTGCACACTGCCGCTGGCGCGCTCCACGACCACGCCCAGATCACCGGTGCCGCGCAACGGCGGTTGAGTACACGCGGACAACAACAGCCCGGTCGCCGCTGACAGCAGGATTGAACGGATCATGGTGCGGGGTATCCCTTGAGAAGAAGGTCGACTAGCCAACGGATATCATCCGGGCCAAGCAGCGGGGCCCAGCCGGGCATCGCGGTGCCGGGTCGGCCTTGGGAGACGGTGGCAATCAGGCTGTCCCGGGACTTGCCGGCCAGTGCGGTGCGAGTCAGTTCGGGACCCAGCCCGCCGGTCATGTGCAGCCCATGGCAGGCGCCACAGTCCTGGGCCAGCAGGTGTTCGAGTTGTGCCTGACGCTTGGCGTCAGGGGTGGCAACTGCCGTTGCGCAAATGAGGAGGAGGGCCGTCAGAACTGCAGCGTGTCCATACACCATCATGACGCCCTCCGATTGGCTATTTCAGACTCAGGACCCAGGTCGCGAGTGTCTTGGCTTCTTCATCGGTCACCGGGTTGGCCGGCATCGGCATCGGGCCCCAGTTACCTTGCGTACCGTTTTTGATGTGACTGGCCAGGGTGTCCACCGCCCCGGCCACTCCCGCGTTCTTGGCCGCCACATCCTTGAGTGCCGGGCCGACAATCTTGGCGTCGATGGAGTGGCAGGCAGCGCAAGGTTTGCTTTTGAACAGTTCCAGCGCGTCTTGGGCCATGGCCGGTTGCACGCTCAGTGCAGCGGTCAGGGCAAACAGTGAAAGCAGCGTATTTTTCATGGTGTTTCCTTGCATTGATGGCGCTCAATAAATGTCGTGTTGGGTGTTGTAGACGTTGAATTTTCCGGTGGGTGTGATCAGTCGTTTGTCCTTGATGACCGATTTGAGCTTCAGGGTTTTGTCGTCGATCACCACCAGCGCCGATTCGTCTGCCTGGCCGCTCCACACGGAGAACCAGACTTCATCGCCCGCCTTGTTGTATTCCGGCTGCACGACGCGCATCGCCCCTTGCTTGATTCCCGCGTACTCGGCAATGGGCAACACGGTGTAGCCGGCGTCGAGCTTGTCGATGTTGAACACCGCCACTGACTGACTGAGTTTCGCGTCGGGGTTGAGGGTGGTGTCGACATACAAATGACGGGAATTGGGGTGGGTTTTGATGAACAGAGAACCGCCGCCCTGGCCCTTGATCGAGGTGACCTGTTTCCAGGCGTATTGCGGGTGATTGACCGGGTCGGTGCCGATCAGCGAAATCCCCTCGTCGCCCAGGTGGCTGGTGGCCCAGACCGGTCCGTAGGTGGGGTGGTCAAAGTTGGCGCCGCGACCTGGGTGAGGGTTTTGCCGACGTCCACCAGCGCGGTCAATTTGCGCTCTTTGGAGTCGATCACGGCGACTTTGTTGGAGTTGTTGGCGGCGGTCATGAAGTAACGGTGGGAGCTGTCCCAGCCACCGTCGTGCAGGAACGGAGCGGCATCGATATAAGTGATGGAGAGGTTTTTGATGTCCTGGTAATTGACCAGCATGACTTTGCCGGTTTCCTTGACGTTGACGATGAACTCCGGCCATTCGTGGGAAGCGATGATGGCCGCGACGCGGGGCTCGGGGTGATATTCCTGTTTGTCGACGGTCATGCCACGGGTCGAAACGATCTGTTTGGGCTCCAGGGTTTCGCCATCCATGAGGGTGAACTGTGGCGGCCAGTAGGAGCCGGCGATGGTGTATTTGTCTTCGTAGCCCTTGAACTTGGAGGTCTCCACCGAGCGCGCTTCGATCCCCACTTTGACTTCAGCAACCTTGGTGGGCTCCACCGGCCACAGGTCGATCATGTCGATCCGTGCGTCTCGGCCAATCACCAGCAAGTACCGGCCCGAGGCGGAAATACGCGAGATGTGCACCGCATAACCGGTCTCGATCAGCTTGACGATTTTCTTGCTGTCACCGTCGATCAGGGCGATCTTGCCGTCGTCGCGCAACGTCACCGAAAACAGGTTCGGCAGGTTGAGTTTGCTCAGCTGTTTCTTCGGCCGATCCTCGGGTTTGACCAGCACTTTCCAGGTTTTCAGCGTCTCGGCCATGCCCCATTCCGGCGGCGTTGGCGGTGTGTGCTGGATAAACCTGGCCATGGTCGTGATCTGATCCTTGGTCAACGCATTGGACGTCCCCCAGTTCGGCATCCCTGCGGGCGAGCCGTAGGTGATCAACGCTTCCAGATACGGTTGCCCGCGAGACTGGGTGATGTCCGGCGTCAGCGGTTTGCCGGTGGCACCTTTGCGCAACACACCGTGGCAACCGGCGCAGCGCTGGAAGTAAATTTCCTTGGACGCGTCGAAGTCGGCCTGGCTCATGTCGGGAGCGCCGGCCGTTTTGACCATGGACGGATTGGCCGCCGCGGCGGCGGGTGCCTCGGCACTGGTCGCGTGAGTCCCCGCGGCGGCCAGTGCCGAATACAGTGCGGCGACAGTCAGAGCAAACGTTTTTCTATTGCTGATCAGCATTCCATTTCTCCTCAGGCAAGACCTTTGCGATGCGCTGAAACCGCAGCGCAGGACGCAGGTTCTAAGTGCGCTGCAAGGCTATGCCCGAGCAGGCCAATGCTTGCTTGACGGCGATCAAGTTTGCCGGTCATCTCGCTTGCCAGGTTGTCGCAGGGACCCTTAGCGTGTTCCATGAATCCGCTGTTGAATCAGGTGCCCCATGGACCATATCCCGTCTCGCGAAAACAAGGTCGAACCCTTCTACCAACCGCTCAATAATGAGGAGGCGCTGTTCGAACAAGCCTGGCGACACGGCATGCCGGTGCTGATCAAAGGCCCCACGGGCTGTGGCAAGACCCGTTTCGTTCAGCACATGGCCCATCGATTGAACCTGCCGCTGCACACCGTGGCGTGCCATGACGACCTGAGTGCCGCCGACTTGATCGGCCGTCATTTGATTGGTGCGCAGGGCACCTGGTGGCAGGATGGACCGCTGACCCGCGCAGTGCGCGAAGGCGGCATCTGTTACCTCGACGAAGTGGTCGAGGCGCGCCAGGACACGGTGGTGGTCCTGCACCCGTTGGCCGATGATCGTCGGGAGTTGTTTCTGGAACGCACCGGCGAAGTGTTGCAGGCGCCACCATCATTCATGTTGGTGGTGTCGTACAACCCCGGTTACCAGAACCTGCTCAAAGGCATGAAGCCGAGCACCCGTCAGCGCTTTGTGGCGATGCGTTTCGGCTATCCGCCCGTGGCTGAGGAAGAGCGCATTGTCGCCCGGGAAGCGCAGGTGGACAGTGCGCTGGCGGCGCAAGTGGTCAGGCTGGGGCAGGCCCTGCGCCGGCTCGATCAGCATGATCTGGAGGAGGTGGCCTCGACGCGGCTGCTGATTTTTACCGCGCGAATGATCCGCTCCGGGATGAGCCCGCGTGAGGCCTGCATGGCGTGCCTGGCCGAACCGTTGAGCGATGATCCGATGACCGTGGCCGCGTTGATGGGCGTGGTTGATGTCCACTTCGGCTGAGTCCGCAAACGCTTCGCCTGGCCACCTGCCGGGCGATCTGGCGATGTGGTTTTTTATCCTCGCCGAGCTCTCGGTGTTCGCCATTCTGATACTGGTGTTCGCCGTCACCCAAGCCATCAAGCCGCAGATGTTTGGCGAAAGCCGACTGTTGCTCAACACCTCAACCGGTCTGGCGATGACCCTGAGCCTGCTCACTGCCGGGCTGTTCGCCGCCCTGGCACAGGAGCAGGTCCGGCACTCGCGGTCACGCCGTGGCGCGATCTATCTGCTGGCCGCGTTGCTTGCCGCCAGTGTCTATGTGGTGTTGAAAGTCACCGAGTACCGGCACTTGCTGGCCTCGGGGCTGGGCCTTGAGCACAACACGTTTTTTACCCTCTACTGGATTCTCACCGGTTTTCATTTTCTCCATGTCCTGCTCGGCATGTTGATCCTTGGATGGCTGGCCGAGCGGTGCCGTCGTGGCCGCTATGACGCCAGCAACCGCAGCGGATTCGAATCCGGCGTGTTGTATTGGCACATGGTCGACCTGATCTGGGTCGTGCTGTTTCCGCTGGTCTACGTGCTGGGTTGATGAGGTGCCAATGTCTGCTTCCAGGTGGTTGTTTGTCTGCTGGGCCGCACTGACCGCGTTAAGCCTGTGCACGGTGTTGCTGGCGCAGTCCGCGGCGGCGTGGTGGCTGTCCCTTGCGATTTTGCTGGTGGCTGTCGCCAAGGCGTGGCTGATTACGAATGGCTTCATGGAGATGCGCCACGCGCCGCGATTGTGGCGGCGATTGATGATGAGCTGGGCGTTCGTGCTGGCGTTGTTGGTGGGATTGACCTTGCTGGCCATCGTGTAACTCATGTAGCAGCTCGCGCAGCCTGCGTTCGGCTGCGCAGCCGTCGTAAATCCTGCCCCCCGCCTTTAACCTGAATCACTGCAGTGTCACCTCTCACGACTGCTGCGCAGCCGAACGCAGGCTGCGCCAGCTGCTACAGGTGTAATACCTGAGCAAAACCATCGGAGTTTCTTGATCGCCATCAAGCAGATTTCGACCCCTCGCTTCCTAAAATGGACGGGCCAAGCAAAGAGGAAGCGACCATGTCAGAGACCTTCACCAAAGGCATGGCCAGGAATATCTACTTCGGGGGAAGCGTTTTCTTCTTCCTGATATTCCTGGCCTTGACCTACCACACGGAACAAACCTTTCCAGCGCGCAGCAATGAAGCGCAACTCACTGAATCAGTGATCCGCGGCAAGACAGTCTGGGAGCAAAACAACTGCATCGGCTGCCACACGCTGCTGGGCGAGGGCGCCTACTTTGCGCCTGAGCTGGGCAATGTGTTCCAGCGACGCGGCGGGGAGGAGGGCTTCAAACCCTTCCTGCATGCCTGGATGAAAATGCAGCCGCTGAATGTGCCGGGCCGGCGAGCGATGCCGCAGTTCAAGTTGAGTGAGCAGGAGGTGGATGACATCGCCGAGTTCCTCAAATGGAGCTCGAAAATCAACACCAATGGCTGGCCGCCAAACAAGGAGGGCTAAGCGATGAGCATTGCTAATCCACATCTGAAATTCGCCTCGCAAGCCGTGGCCAAACCGTACTTCGTGTTTGCCCTGATGCTGTTTCTCGGTCAGGTGCTGTTCGGTTTGATCATGGGCCTGCAATACGTGGTAGGGGACTTTCTGTTCCCGATCATTCCCTTCAACGTGGCGCGGATGGTGCACACCAACCTGCTGATCGTCTGGCTGCTGTTCGGTTTCATGGGCGCGGCGTACTACCTGATACCGGAGGAGGCCGACCGCGAGCTGCACAGTCCGAAGCTGGCGATCATTCTGTTCTGGGTCTTCGCGGCGGCGGGTGTGCTGACGATTCTCGGCTACCTGCTGGTGCCCTATGCCGGCCTGGCCCGGCTGACCCACAACGAACTGCTGCCCACCATGGGCCGGGAGTTCCTGGAGCAACCGACCATCACCAAGATGGGCATTGTGGTGGTGTGCCTGGGGTTCCTCTACAACATCGGCATGACCCTGCTCAAAGGTCGCAAGACCACCGTCAGCATGGTCATGATGACGGGGTTGATCGGGCTCGCGGTGTTCTTCCTGTTCTCCTTCTACAACCCCGGTAACCTGGCCCGCGACAAGTTCTACTGGTGGTGGGTGGTGCATCTTTGGGTGGAAGGCGTGTGGGAACTGATCATGGGATCGATGCTCGCGTTTGTCCTGATCAAGATCACCGGGGTCGACCGCGAAGTCGTGGAGAAATGGCTCTATGTGATCATCGCCATGGCGCTGATTACCGGGATCATCGGCACCGGTCACCACTTCTTCTGGATTGGTGCGCCCGAGGTCTGGCTGTGGGTCGGTTCAATCTTCTCCGCCATGGAACCGCTGCCGTTCCTGGCCATGGTGGTCTTCGCCTTCAGCATGGTGAAGAACCGTCGCCGGCAACACCCGAATCGCGCGGCCACACTGTGGGCCAAGGGCACCACGGTCACGGCGTTCTTCGGTGCGGGCGTCTGGGGTTTTCTGCACACCCTGGCACCGGTCAACTTCTACACCCACGGTTCGCAACTGACGGCCGCTCACGGTCACCTGGCCTTCTACGGTGCTTACGCCATGATCGTGATGACCTTGATCAGCTACGCCATGCCGCGCTTGCGCGGGTTGGGTGAAGCGGGCGACGAGCGTTCGCAGACACTTGAGATCTGGGGTTTCTGGTTGATGACCCTGTCGATGGTGATGATCACGCTGTTCCTCACCGCAGCGGGTGTCGTACAGGTCTACCTGCAACGCTGGCAGGCCGACGGGATTGCCTTGCCATTCATGGCCACGGTCGAACATCTGCAAGTGCTGTTCTGGGCACGTCTGGGTGCCGGTCTGGGGTTCTTCGCCGGGTTGCTCTGCTACTTGCTCAGCTTCAAGCAACGGGGCCGTGCCGCTTTGCGCGCTCCAGCAGCGGTCGTGCCTTCATGAGCCGGGGCAATCGCTAGAAAAGGTCGGCCCGGCTGATACAGCGGGCCGTTTTTTTTGTGTTCAAGAAGGGCAGCAATCATGGCCTTTACCGTCGAACTGGAAGAGTGGGCCGGCAGTGTCTGGCACCGTTTCATCACCCGGCACGCCAGCCCGGATTTCCCTGAAGCGCGCGTCGAACTGGATACCCGGCAACGCCCGCTGGCCCTGTTGTTTCGCGCCATGGGCGGCGCCAGTGGCATGGGGGTCGAGGCCGCCAGCGACCGCGACCTGCTGCTGCGGCGCAACTTGCTGCAACAGATCGCCGGCACCTGCAAGCAAGTGCCGTTGGCGTGGTGCGATGAGACACACCTTCGCCTGCCGTCGAGCCTCGCTGTCTTCCCGGATGCCGCACTGAACGAGGAACTCTATCGTTGGCTCACGTTGCTGGCGGCGCAGGCCGGCCGCATGCGGCATTGGGGGCGGGACAATCAACGCTGGACGCGATTGCTGTTGCAGCGCTACCCGGCGTTGCGCGCCCGGTACAAGCGACTGGTCGATGCGCACCTGCAATTGCGCCCCGATCCGGCGTCCTTGAACCGCAGCGAAGCGGCGCTGGAACGGGCGTTATGCCAGGCGCTACGCGAGCCGGGCAGTGTCGAGCATTTTCCTCGCAGCGAACGGGCCGCGTGGCCGCTGCCCCTGTGGTTGTACCCGCCACAGCATCTCGCCAGTCCACAGACTGCCGAGCTGGGCGATGAATCCGAAGAGTTCCTGGCGACCCCTCCCGGTGAGCAGAAAAGCGGACGCAAGCGCGCCACACGGATCGATGAAAACACCCGTGATGGCGGGCTGTTGATCGTCCGTCTGGAGAACCTGTTCAGCTGGACCGAACACGTTGACCTGGATCGCTGGTCGGACGACAGCGAAGACCCGGATGCGGCCCGAGTGGCGGACGATCTGGACGAATTGACCCTGTCGCGCACACGCCTGCGCAAGGGCGGTGGTCTCAAGCTGCACCTGGATTTGCCGCCGGCCGATGTCGACGATATTCCCCTGGGCGAGGGGATCCGGTTGCCGGAGTGGGACTACCGGAAAAAACGCCTGCAGGACGACTTCGTCAGCCTGCAAATGATGATCCCCCGCGACTGCGAAGCTCAGCCGCTGCCGCCACGGCTCAAGGCCTCGGCACATCGTTTGCGGCGCCAGTTCGAGCATTTGCGCAACGATCGCCAATGGTTGCGCCAGCAACCCCAGGGCTCGGAACTGGACATGCAGGCCTGGCTGGATTTTCACGTTGAGCGCGCCCATGGCCAGTGCGCCGAACGGGGGCTGTTCATGGAACACCGTCAGGCCCGTCGCGACCTGGCGTGTCTGTTACTGGCCGATGTGTCGATGTCGACCGACGCTCATTTGAACGATGAACATCGCGTCATCGACGTGATCCGCGACAGCCTGCTGTTGTTCGGCGAAACCTTGTCGGCGTTGGGTGATGACTTTGCCCTGTACGGGTTTTCCTCGCTGCGTCGTCAGCAGGTGCGCATGCAGGAACTCAAGTCCTTCACACAACGCTATGACGACACCAGCCGGGGGCGCATTCAAGGGCTCAAACCGGGTTACTACACACGCATGGGCGCGGCGATTCGCCAGGCCACGCACTTGCTCGGCAGCAGCAAGCGGCGCAGCAAACTGTTGCTGCTGCTGACGGATGGCAAGCCCAATGATCTGGATCTGTATGAGGGGCGCTACGGTGTCGAAGACACCCGTGAGGCCGTGCTGGAGGCGCGGCGCCAAGGGTTGACGCCGTTCTGCATCACGATTGACCGTGAGGCCGGGGATTACCTGCCGTACATGTTTGGTGCCAATGGCTACACCCTGATCCGCCAGCCCGAACAGCTGCCGCTGCGGTTACCGCAGTTGTATCGCCAACTGACTCAGGGTTGAAAGGGGGCCGGCACAGCGCAGCATCAAACGATGCTGCGCGGCAGCCAGAAAAACATCGTCACGCAAAAGAGTGTCAGGGCGATGCAGAACCACAGGAATCGACGCTGACGCCGCTCCCCGGCACGCTCGGCCAGTGCAGGCAGAGGCATGCCACATTGGCGGCAATCACTCTGGTGGGGTGGGTTGCCATGTTGGCAATACAGGCAGGCGGGCATGGCGTTTACTCGAACTGTTCCAGGCGCAGGCGATCAAGAATGGCGATATGGCGGCCGTCCTGAGCAATGATGTTTTCATCAATCAAGCGGCGGATAATCCGCGAAAACGTTTCTGGCTGGATCGAGAGATGACCGGCAATCAGTTGCTTGGCCATCGGCAGCTCGAATTGACTGTCAACGGTTTGCTGGCGCACCAGTTGTGTCAGCAGATAACGCACGACCCGGTGGGTGGCATTCTTCAGTGACAGGGTTTCGATTTCATTGACCCGTTGATGCAGGCGCACGCAGAGCTTGCCGAGCAGCGCAAACGTCAGCCGGCTGTTGCTCTGAAGCAGGCGCATGTAGGTGCTGTTGGATAACCGGTAGAGCTGGGTGGGGCAAACCGCTTCGGCCGAGGCCACATAATTCGGCGTGTCCATCAGCATCATCGCCTCGGCGAAGGTCTGCCGATCGCCGAGGACCTCAAACACTTTTTCCTGCCCGTCAGGTGTCAGGCGGTAGATCTTCACCGCCCCTGCAATCACGAAATAGAACGAGTCGGCCGGCTCGCCCTGACGAAACAACGGTTCGCCTTTGTCGATGCTCAGCAATTGGCTGGTACTCATCAATTCATCCAGCTGTTCTTCATTCAACGGCTCGAACAAATGATGACTGCGCAAAATCTGGTGGTGGACGCGATGAAGCACCATAAAAATTCATCCTGAAGGTTGTGCAGGGGTTGGCGAAAAAATCAGACGAGACCCAAAGACACGCCACTGGCGACGGCCACGACGGAGGTCAACACCACGAACCAGGCCAGTGGCTGGAGGATCTTTTTCATGAGGGCTCCCGGGGATCGAGGTTTCTTGGACTTGCTGGGGCTAGAGCAAGACGCGGGCCATCTCTGCGGGCCCTGATTTAGAGGGGTTTTTATGAGTCGGGGTATAAATGACCCTGTGCGTTAGGGTTATAAAAACCATTTAAGGGTTATTTTTACCCTATTGCTGATCCTTTTGTGGTGAGGGCGCTTGCTCCGTCCCCGCAGGAGCGGCGTTCGGACCTTGAACGGTACGCCCCTTGCACACTTGATCTGCGACAAAGGCAATTGATCAGTGATACCCGATGATGGCCCCCAGGATTGACCTCGCGGGCCAGCAACAAGGTAGAGGAGTGGCTTTATGCAAGTGCTTGACCGCCGTAAAGCGATGGCAATCGCGCCGCTGTTACGTCTGGCCTTTCGGCCATTTTTCCTCGCCGGTTGCGGCTTGGCAGTGCTGGTCATACCGCTCTGGCTGGCAGCCTTTAGCGGTTCGATTGCTGATTGGCAGCCGGCCGGTGGGTGGTTGGGCTGGCATCGCCATGAGTTGCTGTTCGGGTTTGGGCTGGCGATTATCGCGGGCTTTTTGCTGACTGCCGTGCAGACCTGGACCAGTCGCCCCGGTATCAGCGGCAAACCGCTGGCGGCTCTGGCGTTGTTGTGGTTGCTGGCGCGCGTGGCCTGGTTGGCCAATGCGCCGTGGCCATTACTGGCCGTACTGGAAATGGCGTTTCCGTTAGCAGTGGCGGCACTCATGGGGTTCACCCTGTGGAAGGTGCGGCAGAAGCGCAATTACCCGATTGTCGTGGTCCTGTTGTTGCTGGCCGTGGCTGACGGATTGTCCCTGCTCGGACTGCTCGAAGGCCATGAAGGCTGGCAGCGCCAAGGCGTGCTGACCGGGATCTGGCTGGTGGCGGCGATGATGGGTTTGATTGGCGGGCGCGTCATTCCGTTCTTCACTCAGCGCGGGTTAGGTCGGGTCGAAGGCGTTGTTGCCTGGCCGTGGCTTGATTGGCTGCTGCTGATCGGTTCGCCCCTCGTGGCGTTGTTGTATGCCGCAGGGCCGGCGCTCAACCCCAATGTCTGGGTCGGCCTGTTGTTCGCGGTGCTGGGGGCGGGGCATCTGGTGCGCCTGGTTCGCTGGCATGACCGGGCACTGTGGCGCGTGCCCTTGTTGTGGTCGTTGCACCTGGCGTATGGCTGGTTGGCGGTGGCGTGCCTGGGAATGGCGCTGTGGCATTTCGGCGCGCCGTTGAGCCCGAGCCTGGCGGTGCATTGCCTGACGATAGGGGCGATGGGCGGCCTGGTGTTGGCGATGATTGCGCGAGTGAGCCTGGGGCATACCGGTCGTGCACTGGAACCGCCGTCGGGCATGACCCTGGCGTTCATTTTGCTCAACCTGGCGTGCCTGAGTCGGGTGGTGTTGATTGTGTTTCTGCCCCTGACCGCGTTGTGGCTGGCGGGGCTGTGCTGGACGCTGGCGTTCGCACTGTACGCCTGGCGCTATGGGCCGATGTTGCTGCGAGCCCGGGTGGATGGCCATCCGGGATAATCAGGCAAACGCAGGGAGGTAATCGGTGATGTATCCCTTTCTATTGGTGATCCACCTGTTGGCGGCCATCGCCTTCATCGGCACGCTGTTTTTCGAAGTGGTCATCTGGCACCGCGCGCGCCAGCAGTTGGCGGACACCGCACAAGTAACGGCGGATCAAGCCATTGCCGTGCGTTCGCGCAAAGTCCTGCATGGCGTGGTGGTGCTGTTGTATGGCGCCGGCATCAGCCTGGCGTGGCGTTACCGAGAAGTGTTGAGCCACCCGCTGGACAGCCGCTTTGGCACGTTGCTGAGCCTGAAAATTCTGCTGGCCCTGAGCATCATTGGTCATTACTTGTTGCTGGCGTACTGGCTCAAAAGCGCGCGGCTGACCACGCTCCGTGCCAGCTGGATTCGTCGCAGCATTCTCGCGCACATGGTGGTGATCGTGATCCTGGCCAAGGCGATGTTTTATTGGGGTTGATTGCACGCAGTCGTTCACAGACAAACCCCGCGTCAACCGATGGGTTGGCGCGGGGTTGGGTGTGACGGGTCAATCGATCAGTGGTGTGGGTTCAGGGCGTTAATGAACAACACGTTGTTTTCCAGATGGATGTGCTGCATCAGGTCGTCCTTGAATTCCAGCAGCCCGCGATAGAGTGCGCGCCAGGTGTTGCAGGCATCGGCGGGCGGGGTGATGTGGTGGGTCAGGGTGAGCATCTGCTCAAGGGCCTGGCCATGTTGATCATGTTCGAAGCGCAGTACCTGAATCGGTGGCGCGGCTTGAGCGCCGATGCCTTGTTGCAGCATCGGGAACAGCACTTGTTCTTCCTTGAGCATGTGGCCTTCGAGTTCTTGCTGCATGTCGGCCAGCAGATCAGCCAGGCCGTTGGGGCAACTGGTGCGGGCGCCGTGCACCTGTTCTACACGGCGGGCCAGGCGGATCAGTTCCGGCAGTTGCTCGCGGTGGCGGGCGTGGTAGCGGGTCAGGAGGTGAGCGATCAGCACATGCGAAGGCTCGTTGCGCCAATCGTGCTGGGTTTCGCCGGCGTCTTGCAGGTCCTGCAGGGCGTCAGCAATCAGCAGTGGATCGAGGCCCTTGCCAAGGGTCGCCTCGCGCAGGCTTTTATGCCCGCCGCAGCAGAAGTCCAGATTGAAGGTATGAAAAATCCGGGTGGCACCGGGAATGTCGCAGGCCAGTTGGCCGAGGCTTTGTTCCAGTAGGGTCTGGCTCATCAGGGTTCCTTTATTTGAGTTTCAACGGTTCCCCAGGCTCGTTGCATCCGGCATGCCATATTTAACTGATTGATAACCATGGATTAATTTTTAGCAGTGGTGAAAAGTACCCTGACGCCTTAGGGTGAATCCAACCATAGAGGGTAATGACTACCATGTTGCGTGAAAGCCTGGCAGCCGACTTGATCGTCGAGTTGCCCAATGCGGTACGGTTGCAACGACTGGTCCAGACCTTGCGTGAATACTTCAACAGCGGTGCCGTGGGGTTGCTGCGTCTGGACGATGACAGCCTCAGGCCGGTGGCGACCGTGGGGCTGGTTCACGAAGCGTTGGGGCGTCGTTTTGTCATCGCTCAGCACCCTCGACTGGCGGCGATCATGGCGTCGCGCGAGCCGGTCTGGTTCGAGCCTGACAGCCGCCTGCCGGACCCCTACGACGGCTTGCTCGACAACCACGTCGGCGAACCACTGCCGGTGCACGACTGCATGGGGGTGAGCCTCTATGTCGAAGGTCGAATCTGGGGGGCGATCACCCTGGATGCATTGCACGCTGGCACCTTCGACAGCCATGCGCACGAGGAACTCAAGCGTTGTACCTTGCAGATCGAAGCGGCCGTGCGGGTGACTCGACTGGAGCAGGAGATCCGCAGTCTGCGTTTGTCGCGCAGCGATCTCCAGGACCTGCGAGTGCCCGTCGAGGAAGGCGAGATTCTTGGGCAGAGCGAAGCCTTGCACCAATTGCTCAACGAACTGGATGTCCTGGGCGACTCCGATTTGCCGGTGCTGTTGCTGGGCGAGACCGGCGTTGGCAAAGAACTGTTCGCCCGGCGCTTGCATCGACTGTCACGGCGTAGCCACAAGCCGCTGATTCAGGTCAATTGCGCGGCATTGCCCGAGTCGCTGGCAGAGAGCGAATTGTTCGGTCATGTCAAAGGCGCTTTCTCCGGCGCCACCAGTGACCGCGCCGGGCGCTTCGATGCCGCCAACGGGGGTACGCTGTTTCTCGATGAGGTCGGTGAGTTGCCTTTGAGCGTGCAAGCGAAACTGCTGCGCACCCTGCAGAACGGTGAGATCCAGCGCCTGGGTGCGGACAAGCCATTGCACGTCGATGTGCGAATCATCGCCGCCACCAACCGGCACCTGCCCGACAGCATCCGCGATGGCTTGTTTCGCGCGGACCTGTACCACCGGCTCTCGGTGTACCCGGTGCCGATTCCGGCCCTGCGCGAACGCGGTAACGACGTGCTGATGCTGGCCGGGCATTTCCTTGAACTCAATCGGGCGCGGCTTGGCTTGCGCGGTTTGCGATTGTCGCCATCGGCCGAGCGGGCGTTGCTGGCTTATACCTGGCCGGGCAATGTGCGAGAGCTGGAGCATGTCATCAGTCGAGCCGCGTTGAAGCAACTCAGTCGCGGCACCAGTCGCACGCTGATCATGACGCTGGAGCCCGAAATCCTGGACCTCGACAGTGCGACCGGTGCCCTCGGGGCGGCTGTCGAGCCTGGCCCGGAAGTGACGTCGGACCTGCCTTTTCAGCCGCTGGGCGAAGCGGTCGACGATTACCAGCGACAAAAAATACGCCAGGCCCTGAGCCTGTCCGGGGAAAACTGGGCCAGTGCCGCGCGACTGCTGGAAGTCGACCCCAGCAACCTGCACAAACTGGCACGGCGTCTGGGGCTCAAGTAGGCAAGGGCGACGTGGCTTCGACGCTGAGTGTTGATGGTGGTCAAGGTGGGCGTGTGCAGTGCCTCGCACACTGGACAAAACCCTAAGGAGATCACGGTCATGCCTCTTTCCCTGGCACAAATGCGCCGGCAATACACCCACCATGGTCTGCAAGACGACGCGACGATGGACGACCCGCTGGTGATGTTTCGGCAATGGATGCAACAGGCCCGCGACACCGAGTGTGCTCCTGTCGAAGCCAATAGCATGATGCTGTCGACGGTCGACAGTGATGGGCGCCCGCACTGCCGGGTCTTGCTGCTCAAGGGCTTGAGCGATGAAGGGTTCACTTTTTTCGGCAATTACCACAGCGACAAGGGGCAGCAACTGGCGGCCAACCCCTTTGCCGCGATGACATTTTTCTGGCCTGGACTGGAGCGGCAGGTGCGTATCGAAGGCCGGGTGTCCAGGCTTGACCCCTCACTGTCGGATGCGTACTTCGATTCCCGTTCCATCGGCAGTCGCCTGGGGGCCTGGGCCTCGCCGCAAAGCCGTCCTCTGGCCGATCGGGCAGCGCTTGAAAGCTTGCTGGCGGACACCATCAAACGTTTTGTCGGCCAGACCGTCCCCAGGCCCGAGCATTGGGGCGGCTACAGTCTGCACCCTGATCGCATGGAGTTCTGGCAGGGGCGCGCCGATCGTTTGCACGACCGTCTGGATTACCGCCTGGTCGACGGTCTGTGGCAGCGCAATCGCCTGGCGCCCTGATGTGCATTGAACTGGACGTGTGGCGACGCACGTCTTGATCCTGACGAGGTACCTCCTTGGAGGAATAGGCTCGTTGGCCATTCCGGTTCAGGCTTGGTCATACCCTCATCTACGGGAAGGCTTGAACATGGCCCATCTGACGCAACGCACGTTTCAACCCTTGAACATTGCCGTGCTGACCATCAGCGACACACGAACTTTTGCCACCGACACCTCCGGGCAGACCCTGGCCGATTTGCTGCAAGCGGCCGGTCATGTGCTGATCGACCGAGGCCTGGTGCCGGACGATATCTATCAGATCCGCGCCAAGGTCTCGCACTGGATCGCCGACCCCGAGGTGCAAGTGGTGTTGATGACCGGAGGCACCGGTTTCACCGCTCGGGACAACACGCCGCAAGCGGTGCTGCCGCTGCTGGACAAGCATGTGGAAGGTTTCGGCGAGCTGTTCCGTCAGGTGTCCCTGGCGGAAATCGGCATGTCCAGTCTGCAGTCGCGCGCCCTGGCCGGGATGAGCAACGGGGTGTTGGTGTGCTGTGTTCCCGGCTCGCCGGGCGCCTGCCGCACCGCCTGGAACCAGATCCTGCTGGAGCAACTGGACAGCCGCACCGGCCCGTGCAATTTCGCCCCTCACCTCAAGCCTCAGGCGCAGCAGGTACTTGAGGCCTGTGAGGTGCGCTCATGACGGGGCGGGTCTGCGACAGCGGCCAGTTGATGCCGGTGGACGAGGCCATCAGTCATCTGCTCGACCAGGCACCACCGCCACCCTCGGTGCAGACGATCCCCCTGGAACACGCTTTGGGGCGAGTGCTGGCGGTGGACATTCACTCTGCGCTGAACCTGCCCGCCTGGGACAACAGCGCCATGGACGGTTTTGCCTTCAGGGCCGCCGACCTGCCTGCGGCGGGGGGCTGGCTACCGTTGACTGGACGCATCGCCGCCGGACAACAGGCGTTCTCGCCCTTGGCGGCGAAAACAGCGGTGCGGATTTTCACCGGGGCGCCGCTGCCGCCGGGTGCTGACACCGTGGTGCCGCAGGAGAGTTGTCAGGTCGAGGGCGACAAGGTCTGGTTGCCGCCGGCAACGGTGGGCGATCACGTGCGCAAGGAAGGCGAGGAAGTCCGCCAGGGGCATCTGTTGCTCATGGCCGGCAAGCGCTTGCGCGCCCAGGAATTGGGGCTGCTGGCCGGTGCCGGGATTGCCCGGGTCGAGGTGTATCGGCCGTTGCGCGTGTGCCTGTTGAGCAGCGGTGACGAGTTGCGCGAACCGGGTGAATCACTGGCGCCGGGGCAGATTTACAACAGCAATCGGTATTGCCTGTCCGCCCTGTTGCGCGGCTGGGGCGTCGAAGTGCATGACTACGGGGTCATGGCCGATGAGTTGGCGGCCAGTCGGCATGCCTTGAGCCTGGCGTCGTCGGAGTGCGATCTGCTGCTGACCTCGGGCGGCGTGTCGGTCGGCGAGGAGGACCATCTCAAGCGGGCCATCGATGAATTGGGCAGCGTGGATTTCTGGCGGCTGGCGATACAACCGGGCAAACCGCTAGCGTTCGGCGAAGTGGCCGGCAAGCCGTGGATTGGCATGCCGGGCAATCCTTCGGCCGCGTTGATCACCGCGTTGGTGGTGGTGCGTCCGTTCCTGCTCAGGGCTCAGGGCGTGAGTCAGGTGATGCCGCGCCCGATGGCGCTGCCGGCCGGTTTCGACTGGCTGCAAAGCAACAAACGCCGACAATACCTGCGAGCCAAACTGGTTCCCGATGCCGACGGGCAATTGCGCGTGGAACTGCATCCGCAGCAGAGCTCGGCCATGTTGACGGCGGCCTGCTGGGCCGATGGCCTGGCCGTCGTGGAGCGCGAGCATCGGGTGCACAAGCACGACAACGTGGCGTTCCTGTCTTTCGCCGACCTGATGCATTGAGGGCAATTGATTGCCGTCAAGGCCGTCGCCGCCGGTCTCGCTAGACTGGCGGCGCACTCGACACTGCGGGCCTGTCCGAAAGACAGGGCGCGGGTCCGGACGTGTTCCTAGATGAGGATTCCCATGCAACTGGTCTGCCCGGCAGGCAACCTGCCTGCGCTCAAAGCGGCGGTGCGCCAAGGCGCCGACGCCGTCTATGTCGGTTTTCGTGATGACACCAATGCCCGCCATTTCGCCGGATTGAACATGGATGACAAGCAGTTCGATGCGGCGGTCGAACACATCCGCCAGCATCAACGCAAACTCTATGTCGCGGTCAATACTTACCCGCAGCCCAAGGGCTGGGAGCGCTGGCAGCGCGCGGTGGATCGCGCCGCCGATTTTGGCGTGGATGCGCTGATCGCTGCTGACCCCGGGGTTCTGGCGTATGCCTGCGAGCGCCACCCGCAACTGACCTTGCACCTGTCGGTTCAGGGCTCCGCGACCCATGCCGCGGCGCTGGCGTTTTATGCGCAGCGCTACAACATTCGTCGTGCGGTGCTGCCACGGGTGCTGTCGTTGGCCCAGGTGCGTCAGGTCGCGGCCAACAGTCCGGTGCCCATCGAAGTCTTCGGCTTCGGCAGTTTGTGCATCATGGCCGAGGGGCGCTGCCACCTGTCCTCCTACATTACCGGTGAGTCTCCCAATTTGTGCGGCGTTCTGTTCGCCGGCCAAGGCCGTACGCTGGAGCGAAGATGCCGAAGGCCTGAGCGCACGGCTCAATGACGTGCTGATCGACCGCTACACCCCTGACGAATCCGCCGGTTATCCGACCTTGTGCAAGGGACGTTTTCTGGTCAACGGCAAGCGCTTCCATGCGCTGGAGGAACCCACCAGTCTCGACACCCTGGACCTGCTTCCGGAGCTCGCGGCCATCGGGGTTGAAGCGGTCAAGATCGAAGGCCGCCAGCGTAGCCCGGCGTATGTCGAGCAAGTCACCCGGGTCTGGCGCGCGGCCCTCGATACCCATCGCGCGTCGCCCAAGAGCTTCAAGGTCAAAGACCAATGGCGCCAGGTGCTGGCCGGTTTGTCCGAAGGCAGCCAGACCACACTGGGTGCCTACCATCGATCATGGCAATAAGGGGCTGAACATGAAGCTGAGCCTGGGACCGGTCCTGTATTACTGGGACAAGGAACAATTGGGGCAATTTTACGCCGAGATGTCGAGCCTGCCCCTGGATGTGATTTACCTGGGAGAAACCGTGTGCTCGAAGCGTCGGGCATTCTCCCTGGATCAATGGCTGGGCCTGGGTCGCGAGTTGCAGGCGTGTAGCCAGGCGCAACTGGTGCTGTCCAGCCTGACCCTGATCGAAGCCGCGTCAGAACTCTCCAGCCTGCGTCGCCTGTGCGACAACGGCGAGTTGCTGGTGGAAGCCAATGACATGGGCGCGGTGCAACTGCTGGCCGAACGCAAGTTGCCGTTTGTGGGCGGGCCGGCGCTGAATCTGTACAACGGTCATGCCCTGACGCAACTGCAAGACAGCGGCATGGTCCGTTGGGTGCCGCCGGTGGAGTGTTCGGCAGCGCTGATTCGCGCAGTGCTTGAACAGGTGCGCGAGCTGGGCCGTGAAGTGCCGCAAGTGGAAGTCTTCGCCTATGGGCATTTACCCCTGGCCTATTCCGCTCGCTGCTTTACCGCCCGGGCAGAAAACCGGCCCAAGGATGACTGCCAGTTCTGTTGCATCAACTACCCCGATGGACTGGCGCTGAGCAGTCAGGCCGGGCAGGCGCTGTTCACCCTCAACGGTATTCAGACGATGTCGGCCGAGGTGACTAATCTGCTGGCCGATTACCCGGGGCTGGTGGCCAGCGGCGCGGACATCGTGCGCTTGAGCCCTCGGGCCCAGGGCATGGTCGAGGTGATTGAGGCCTGGCAACGGGTGCGTCAGGGCGAGGCGCCACCGCTGTTTGTCGATGGCTGCAATGGCTATTGGCATGGCCAGGCCGGGATGTTGCGTGTTGAGGAGGCTGGCCTGTGCTGAAGCGAAAAAAATGGCTGTTGTACGGTGCCGATCGGGTGCTTCCACTGGTTCGTCGGGTGCCCTTTGTGGTGCAGCGTCTGGCGTTGCAGCAGGCGCTCAACCGCTGTCTCGCCGAGCCGTTGCGTGACGGTGAGTTCGACCTGTTGCGCGGTCGCTGGCTGTGCTTGCGCATCCCGGACCTCGGGCTTTGCTGGTACTTGAGTCGATCCCGTGACGGGCTACAGATTGCCGAGCGGGCCGAGGCCGATGTGACCATCAGTGGCAACTGGCGTGAGTTTCTGTTGCTGGCCAGTCGGCAGGAGGACCCGGACACCCTGTTTTTCCGTCGACGCCTGGTCATCGAGGGGGATACCGAATTGGGATTGACCCTGAAGAACCTGATCGACAGCCTCGACCCGGACGTATTGCCTGTCTGGCTGTGGCGCAATCTGGAGCGGGCGGGGAAGGGGTTGGCGGCAGGCTGACCGACACCCATCAACGGAGCGAGCCTGCTCGCTCCGACACGGGTTTTGTTTTGCCCGGCAGGCCTTTTTAGTGGGTTTCGGTTTGCCGGTTTTCAAGCGGCCGGGCATCACTGGCTATCAACTGTTTGATCCCTTCAAACAACTCATCACACTGCGCTTCGGTGCAGTCCTCGGCATAGCGTTTGCGCAGCCCGTAGTGGCTGAGAATCAGGTGTACGTCGGCGTGCAGGCCATGTTGCTTCAAACAGTTTTCGACGCACTGCAAGGGGCAGCCGTCCAGTGCCAGGATCCGGCGTCCCGAGCGTGCCTTGTTGACCAGCGCGCTGACATGCCCACCGACCCCGGCAATGCAGGACATTTCGGCGAGCCCCTGGCGATCCAGGCGCACCGCCAGGGTGTTGGCCAGTTGGGCAACGTTGGAGCAGCCTGAGCAGGAGTAAACCAGAGGCAGGGTGGGTGAGGGCATGAAGGTTCTCCGCAGGTGGACCCGGTCAGTGTGCAAGGCTGTACGCCTTGCGCCTTGATGAGGGTCAAGTCCACCGGTTCAGTTACGGGTGATAAGTCGCCAGTTCGTCTTCCGCGAGGATGCGGATGTTGCGGCGCTCCATGGCGATCAGGCCGCTCTCCACCAGTCGATGCAAAATGCGCGAGAAGGTTTCCGGCTGGATGCCCAGCTTCGAGGCCACCAGGCGTTTGGAGACTTGCAGCACGATCTGGCCGTTGACCGGGTCGCGCTCCTGGAACAGAAAATTGATCACCCGCCGGCTGGCGTTGGTCAGGGTCAGGGTGTCGATGTCCTTGAGGCGCTGATGCAAGTGAATGCTCATGCTCGCCAGGATCGCCAGGCAGACTTTCGGCTGATCTTCCAGGGCGTTGCGATAATGGCTGCCCTCGATGCTGACCAGCACGCAGTCCTTCAGGGCCGTGGCGCTCACCGGGTAAAAACGGATCTGGCTGAACAGCAGGGCCTCGGCAAAGGTTTGCCCGGGCTGGATGATCTCCACCAGGTTTTCCTGGCCTTCGCCGGTGATCCGATAGAGCTTGATCTGGCCGCTGATCAGCAGGAAAAAGCGCTTGGCCGGATCCCCTTGGTGCAGGAGCGTGCTGTGACAACTCAGGCGTTTGAGCGTGGCCAGGCCACAGACTTCTTCAAACACCTTGTCCGGCAATTGCTTGAACAGGTGATGACGACGCAACATTAAAACGGTGGAAGGGTGAGTCAGCATGGCGTACCTCCGCTACCGGTCATGGTAAAGCGTGCTGGCCCCATGGCCTATGCCTCCACCGGACTACCTCCAAAGGGGAATGGTGCTCAGCCTGTGTTGCGCAGATGCTCCATCGCCCACACGGCAGCCTCGACGCGCGAGCGCAGCCCCAGTTTGTGCAGCAGGTTCTTCACATGAACCTTGACCGTGCCTTCGGTGATGCCCAGCTTGTGGCCGATCACTTTGTTGCTCAAGCCGCTGGCGATGGTCTTGAGCACCTGACGCTCGCGTTCGGTCAGCTCGACCTCGGCCTGGCGCGGTGGTGAGCGCAGCGCCTGGGCCATGACCCGGGTCAGGCCCGGGCTGACGACCAGCGCGCCGTCCAGGGCATCGCGGATGTACTGAATCAGCAGCTCGGGCTCCATGTCCTTGAGCAGGTAGCCATCGGCGTCCAGGCGCAACGCATCGCGAATATCGTCTTCGGCATCGGATACGGTAAACAGCAGCACCTTGGCGGTGCAGTGCATGGCCCGCAAGCGTCGCAGGGTTTCAATGCCATTCATTTGCGGCATGTTGTTATCGAGCAGCAACAGGTCAGGTTGCAGCGGCTCGATCATGGCCAGGGCTTCCTCGCCGTGGCTGGCTTCGCCGACAATCAGGAAATCATCTTCAAGTTCGAGCATCTGGCGGATGCCGCGACGCATCATGGGGTGATCGTCGACCAACAGGATCCGGTATTGCGGGGACGGGTTCATGTGACGCTACCTTTTGTGGGTTGTCCGAGAAACTCCGGTCGGAATTCCATCTGGACGAGGGTGCCCTGAGGCTCCCTGGAAACGATCTGCAACTGCCCGTGCAAGCTGCGGGCACGTTCATTCATGATGGTCAGGCCGTGGTGCTCGCGCTGATCGCAACTGTCGCTGAAGCCCCGGCCATCGTCCTCGATCGACAGCCGCACGATCTCGCCGTCCTGGCGCAGTTGCAGCCAGGCGTTTTGCGCGTGGGCATGGCGCAGGCAATTGGAGAGTGCCTCGCGTGTGATCTGGAGGATGTGGATCTGCTCACTGGCGGACATTTCGAACGCCAGGCTGTCGACCTGCAGGTGTACCTGGAACTCGCCCCGGCGGGAAAACTCCTCGGCGGTTTCCTTGAGTTCCGGAATCAGGCCGGCGTCGTGAATCTGCAAGCGGAAGGTGGTCAGCAATTCGCGTAACTGGCGGTAGGCATTGTTCAGCCCTTCGCGCAGTTCCGCGGTGACGTTTTCCAAGGTCTGCACGGGCTCACCCCGACGCATCAGGGTCTGCATGCGGCTGACTTGCAGCTTCATGTACGACAGGGCCTGGGCCAGAGAATCGTGCAACTCGCGGGCAATGATGGTGCGCTCTTCGAGCAACAACAGGCGATGGTCCTGCTCGCGCTGACGCTTGAGCGAGAGCGAGGTGCCGATGAGGTTGGCCAGGGCCTGGATCAGTTGGGTTTCCCAGGCTTGTGGGGCGTGTCCATCGATGAAGTGAGCCCTTGAGTTCGCCCAGTTCGTTGCCCTGGTTGCTGATGCTCAACGTGATCGGGTGGGGTTGAAGATGCTTCTGGCAGGTGGCGCAATTGCTGCTGGCGCAGACCTCCCGGTTGCTGGCGCCATGCAGGGCGAGCAATTGCTGGGCCGGGCCTGCAATTGGCCTTGCAGGCACAGCGACAGGCGCAACTCGGGCAGGCGCGTCTGGAAGCGCCGGATCAATTCGTCCAGGCCCTCGGCGTTGGCCAGGCGTGTGGCCAGGCTGCGACTGCTTTGATACAGCAATTCCAGGGCGGCGTTGGCCTGTTGCAGGTTCAGGGTCTTTTGCAGGACCTGTGTTTCCAGGGTGCGATGAGACTCCTCGATGGTTTCGGCCATGGCATTGAAGCTCATGGCCAACTGTCCCAGCTCGTCTTGAGACTGATGATTGACCCGGGCCTTGAAGTCGCCTCGGCGAAAGCTGTTGGGTGGCCTCGACCAATTCCCCCAGCGGGGTCACCACGCTGCATTGCAGTTCGTACAGGCCAATCAGCAGGACGATCATGGTGGTAAACAGGGCCGCCCC
Source organism: Pseudomonas sp. S2_F03 (assembly GCF_054668335.1). Taxonomy (NCBI): domain Bacteria; kingdom Pseudomonadati; phylum Pseudomonadota; class Gammaproteobacteria; order Pseudomonadales; family Pseudomonadaceae; genus Pseudomonas; species Pseudomonas sp. S2_F03. The sequence goes on from NZ_CP162759.1 coordinate 5,413,311, forward strand.
CTGAATCACCTGCTGCCAGGTTTGCTTTTGCTCGCTTTGGCGCTGCAACAGGCTGACGAACCGGTTCAGTTGTTCAACGAAGGACTGGGCGCCGGCCTGAAATGTCGCCGCATCGCCGCGGATCAACGCCGGATGCAAGTCTTCGTTCCAGGTTTGCTGGAGCTGCTGGTAGCTGCGTTGCAAGTCGGGATTGGCGCCGTCGTCCAGCACGGTCTTGAGGGACTGGCTGGTGAGGCGCTGTTGCAGGCTCTGTGCAACGCGGGCGAGTTCTTTGGTGTCGGCCCCCGCGGTCAGTTTCCAGCTCAGGTGATAGGTCTCCATGCGCACCGAGCCTGCGGTGTTGATCGCCGCCGCGTCGCCTTGGCTGAACCAGGCAATCAGGCCAGCGCTCAGCGAACTGGCGAGGGCGAGCACGGCAATCAGGATCACCGCGAGACCTGCGCGCGCGGGCAGGGAGCTGCGCAACCAGCGGATCATTCGCGCAGGCCTTGGGTAAACACGGGAAAATCGGCCATGCAGAGCTCCAGGGGAACAACCGGTGATGGTTTTGCCGCCGAACCCGGCGCACTACCTCTAAAGAGTTGTCGACCGATCGGTGTCAGCAACGCCGTTGAAACGAAACAGCAAGATGCTGATAAACAAAGGGTTTACAGGTTTTTGCGCACTACCTCCTTGGAGGTAGGCTGCGCAAGCATAGGCTTGTGGGCCTCGGGGCTTCGTTGATCCGGATCAAGTTTTGCGGGGTTGGCCTCTCTAGTCTGCCGTCATGGCTAATTGACTGGAGAGCGAGATGACTCAACCGCGTGTACGACAAGGCCTGGTGCTGGGCATGAGCACGCTGGCTTTCACCGTGTGCTTCATGGTGTGGATGATGTTTGCCGTGCTCGGCGTGCCCATCAAGGAGTTGCTCCAGCTCAACGAAACCCAGTTCGGCCTGTTGGCCGCCACCCCGGTGCTTACCGGCTCGCTGGCACGCTTGCCACTGGGCCTTTTGACCGACCGCTTCGGCGGGCGCATCGTGTTTTTCCTGCTGATGCTGTCCTGCGTGTTGCCGCTGTACCTGATCAGCCATGCCACGGCGTACTGGCAGTTCCTGGTCCTGGGTCTGTTCGTCGGCCTGGCCGGGGGCTCGTTTTCCGTCGGTATTGCCTACGTCGCCAAGTGGTTCGACCAGGACAACCAGGGCTTTGCCATGGGCATCTTCGGCGCGGGGAATGCCGGGGCCGCCGTCACCAAGTTTCTCGCCCCGGCACTGATTGCCGCCGGTAGCTGGCAACTGGTGCCGAAAGTCTTCAGCGCGATTCTGTTCATCACCGCGTTGCTGTTCTGGTTCCTCAGTTCAGACAACAAGCAGCATCGCAGTGCCTCGGGCGCGAGTCTTCGCCAGCAGCTTGGCGCACTGAAAGACCCGGCGGTGTGGCGCTATTGCCAGTACTATTCGATCGTCTTCGGTGGCTATGTCGCCCTGGCGCTGTGGATGACGCGCTACTACGTGCAGGAATACGGTTTCAGCCTGCAAAGCGCTGCGCTGTTGGCCGCCTGCTTCTCCTTGCCGGGCGGCGTGCTGCGCGCCGTCGGTGGCTGGATGTCCGATCGTTGGGGCGCGCAAAGCGTGACCTGGTGGGTGTTGTGGGTGAGCTGGATCTGCCTGTTCCTGCTGTCCTATCCGCAGACCCAACTGCAAGTGCAAACCGTCAACGGCCCGCTGGATTTCCACATCGGCCTCAATCCCGCGCTGTTCACCGTGCTGCTGTTCGTCATGGGCATCGCCTTCGCGTTCGGCAAGGCCTCGGTCTTCAAATACATCGCCAACGACTACCCGAAAAACATGGGCGCGGTGTCCGGCATCGTCGGCCTGGCCGGTGGTTTGGGCGGCTTTGTCCTGCCCATTCTGTTCGGCGCGCTGATGGACCTGACCGGCGTGCGCTCCTCCTGCTTCATGTTGTTGTACGGCGTGGTCTGGGTGTCCCTGGCCTGGATGTACTTCAGCGAAATACGCCGCCGCCCGCTGCTCGGCAAGCCGCTCGTGGCAAACGCGACTCAGATTTCCAGCATTGCTCAAGGAGACAACCATGTCCGTACTGCAAAAGCCTGACAAGGGGCCGGTCATTCATGACTGGCGCCCGGAAGATCCCGAGTTCTGGGGCCGTAGCGGTAAACAGACGGCGACGCGCAACCTGTGGATTTCCATTCCCGCACTGCTGCTGGCGTTTGCCGTGTGGATGGTCTGGAGCACGGTGATCGTGCGCCTGAACGCCATCGGTTTCAGTTTCACCACTGACCAGTTGTTCTGGCTGGCCGCGTTGCCGGGGTTGTCCGGTGCGACCCTGCGGATTTTCTACTCGTTCATGGTGCCGATTTTCGGCGGCCGCCGCTGGACCGCCCTGAGTACGGCTTCGCTGGTGCTGCCGGCGTTGTGGATGGGGTTTGCCGTGCAGGACCCGAGCACGTCTTACAGCGTGTTTGTGTGGATTGCATTGCTGTGCGGTTTCGGCGGCGGCAACTTCGCGTCGAGCATGTCCAACATCAGCTTTTTCTACCCTAAATCCCAGCAGGGAACGGCCTTGGGACTGAACGCCGGCCTGGGCAACCTGGGGGTTTCGGTCATGCAGTTCAGTGTGCCGCTGGTGATCACCTTCGGGGTGTTCGGCGTCCTCGGCGGCCAGCCGCAAACACTCGAAGACGGCAGTCAGCTGTGGCTGCAGAACGCGGGCTTCATCTGGGTGCCCTTCATCATTGCGGTGACCTTGCTGGCCTGGTTCTGCATGAACGATTTGTCCAGCGCACGGGCCTCGTTCAGCGAGCAGGCAGTGATTTTCAAGCGCAAGCACAACTGGCTGATGTGCTGGTTGTACCTGGCCACTTTCGGTTCGTTCATTGGTTTCTCCGCAGCCTTTCCGTTGCTGATCAAGACCGCGTTTCCCGAAGTCGTTGCGCTGAAATTTGCCTTCCTCGGCCTGTTGGTAGGCGCACTGGTGCGGCCATTGGGCGGTTTGGCTGGCGGACAAGCTCGGCGGTGCGCGGGTCACCCTGTGGAACTTCGTGCTGATGATTGTGATGGTCTTCGGCGTCCTGCACTTCCTGCCGCAGAACGGCACCGGCGGCAACTTCTACGGTTACCTCGGCATGTTCATGCTGCTGTTCATCACCACTGGCGTGGGCAACGGCTCCACGTTCCGCATGATCCCGGTGATCTTCCGCACCCTGCATGAAAAAGCGGCTGCCGGGAAGGCGCCGGAGGTCCGTGAACAGGCCCTGAAAAATGCTGGCAAAGAGTCGGCCGCCGTCCTGGGCTTCAGCTCGGCCATGGGCGCCTTCGGGGCGTTCTTCATTCCCAAATCCTTTGGCACATCCATGGCCCAGACCGGCGGCCCGGAGATGGCCTTCTACATGTTCGTCGGCTTTTACCTGAGTTGCATTGTGGTGACCTGGTGGTGGTACGCCCGAAAAGGTGCTGCGACGCCCTGCTGACAGAAACCGAATCCAAACCTTGCACGGGCGGGGCATAGAACCCCGCAGCAAGCCTGAGAGGAAAGCACCATGAGTCATTTGTTGGATCAACTGCGGTTTTTCAATCGCAAGCAAAGCGAGTTTTCCGAGGGTCACGGGGAGACTCGCAAGGAGTCCCGCGACTGGGAAAATGTCTACCGCTCGCGCTGGCAGTACGACAAGATCGTGCGCTCCACCCACGGGGTGAACTGCACCGGTTCGTGCTCGTGGAAGATCTACGTGAAGAACGGCCTGATCACCTGGGAAACCCAGCAGACCGATTACCCGCGTACCCGCAACGACCTGCCCAATCATGAGCCGCGCGGCTGCCCGCGCGGGGCCAGTTACAGCTGGTACATCTACAGCGCCAACCGGCTCAAGTACCCGAAAATCCGCAAGCCACTGCTCAAGTTGTGGCGCGAGGCGCGTCTGAAGCTGGCGCCGGTCGAAGCCTGGGCCAGCATTGTCGAGAACAAGGCCAAGGCCGACTCCTACAAGAGCAAGCGCGGCATGGGCGGCTTCATCCGTTCCAGCTGGGAGGAAGTCAACGAGATCATTGCCGCGGCCAACGTCTACACCATCAAGCAATACGGTCCTGACCGTGTGGTGGGCTTCTCGCCGATTCCGGCCATGTCGATGGTCAGCTACGCCGCAGGCGCCCGTTACCTGTCGCTGATCGGCGGCGCCTGCCTGAGTTTCTACGACTGGTACTGCGACTTGCCACCGGCCTCGCCGATGGTCTGGGGCGAGCAGACCGACGTGCCGGAATCGGCCGACTGGTACAACTCCAACTACATCATTGCCTGGGGTTCCAACGTTCCGCAGACCCGTACCCCCGACGCGCATTTCTTCACCGAAGTTCGCTACAAGGGCACCAAGACCGTGGCCATCACCCCCGACTATTCGGAAGTGGCCAAGCTCACCGACTTGTGGCTCAACCCCAAGCAGGGCACCGACGCGGCACTGGCTCAAGCGTTCAACCATGTGATCTTCAAAGAATTCCACCTGGACAAGCCGAGCGCCTATTTCACCGACTACGCCAAACGCTTCACCGACCTGCCGGTGCTGGTGCTGCTCAAACCGATGCTCGGTGTTGCGCCGGGTGCCGGGTATCAACCGGATCGCTTCTTGCGGGCCTCGGACCTGACCGACAACCTCGGCCAGGAAAACAACCCGGAATGGAAAACCATCGCCCTCGACGCCAGCGGCGAACTGGTCTCGCCGCTCGGCTCGATCGGTTATCGCTGGGGTGAGCAGGGCAAGTGGAACATCCAGGCCCGTGAAGGCGGCGAGGGCCGTGAAGTCGATCTGACCCTGAGCCTGATCGGTGGTGAGGTCACGGAAGTGGCGTTCCCGTACTTCGCCGGTGAATCCCAGGAATACTTCCAGCACGTCGCCGGCGATGCCGTGCAGTACCGTCGTGTGCCGGTACGCAGCCTGACCCTGGCGGATGGCAGCCAGGCCAAAGTGGCCACGGTGTTCGACCTGTCGGCCGCCAACCTGGCCATCGATCGCGGCCTGGGCGGCGCCAACGTGGCCAAGGACTACAACGACGCCAATGTGCCCGGCACCCCGGCCTGGCAAGAGCAGATCACTGGCGTGAGCCGTGAGAAGGCGATCCAGATTGCCCGTGAGTTTGCCGACAACGCCGACAAGACCCGTGGTCGCTCGATGATCATCGTCGGTGCGGCGATGAACCACTGGTACCACATGGACATGAACTACCGCGGGCTGATCAACATGCTCATGCTCTGCGGTTGCGTCGGCCAGACCGGTGGCGGCTGGGCGCACTACGTGGGCCAGGAAAAACTCCGTCCGCAATGCGGCTGGCTGCCCCTGGCGTTCGGCCTGGACTGGAGCCGTCCGCCACGCCAGATGAACGGCACCAGCTTCTTCTACGCCCACAGTTCCCAGTGGCGCCACGAGAAGATGAGCATGCACGACGTGCTCTCGCCGCTGGCAGACAAGAGCCAGTTCCCCGAGCATGCGCTGGACTACAACATCCGCGCCGAACGTGCTGGCTGGTTGCCGAGCGCGCCACAATTGAACACCAACCCGCTGCACATTTGCCGTGACGCTGCTGCGGCCGGCATGGCGCCCAAAGACTACGTGGTCAAGTCGTTACACGAAGGTTCGCTGCGTTTTTCCTGCGAACAGCCCGACAGCCCGGTCAACTTCCCGCGCAACATGTTCATCTGGCGCTCCAACCTGTTGGGGTCGTCGGGCAAGGGCCACGAGTACATGCTCAAGTACTTGCTGGGCACCAAGAACGGGGTGATGAACGAGGACATCGGCAAGGTCGGCGACTGCAAACCGACCGAAGCCGAGTGGGTAGACGAGGGCGCCATCGGCAAGCTCGACCTGGTCACCACGCTGGACTTCCGCATGTCTTCGACCTGCGTCTATTCCGACATCGTGTTGCCGACGGCCACGTGGTACGAAAAAGACGACATGAACACCTCGGACATGCACCCCTTCATTCACCCGTTGTCGGCGGCCATTGACCCGGCCTGGGAATCGCGTTCCGACTGGGAAATCTACAAGGGCATCGCCAAGTCGTTTTCCGAGATGGCGGTCGGTCACCTGGGTGTCGAGCAGGACCTGGTCACCGTGCCGTTGATGCATGACAGCGTCGGCGAACTGGCCCAGCCTTTCGGCGGTACGGACTGGAAAAGTGAGGGCGTGGCGCCGCAACCCGGCAAAAACGCACCGAACCTGCAAGTGGTGGAGCGCGACTACCCGAACATCTACAAGCAGTTCACCTCCCTGGGGCCAATGCTTGAGAAGCATGGCAACGGCGGCAAGGGCATCAACTGGAACACCGAGGAAGAAGTGAAATTCCTGGGCGAACTCAATTACCGCGAACGCGAGCCCGGGATCAGCCAAGGGCGGCCGAAAATTGAAACGGCCATCGATGCGGCCGAGGTGATTCTGTCCCTGGCCCCTGAAACCAATGGCCATGTTGCCGTCAAGGCGTGGGCCGCACTGTCGGAATTCACCGGCATCGACCACAGCCACCTGGCACTGCCCAAGGCGCACGAGGCGATTCGCTTCCGCGATATTCAGGCGCAGCCACGCAAGATCATTTCCAGCCCGACCTGGTCAGGCCTGGAAGACGATCACGTCAGCTATAACGCCGGCTACACCAACGTTCATGAAGCGATTCCATGGCGCACCATCACCGGCCGCCAGCAGTTCTACCAGGATCACCCGTGGATGCAGGCGTTCGGCGAGCAACTGATGAGTTACCGCCCACCCGTCAACACGCGGACCATCGAAGGGGTGAAGGGCAAGCGCAGCAATGGCGAAACCGAAATCGTCCTGAACTGGATCACGCCGCACCAGAAATGGGGCATCCACAGCACCTACAGCGACAACCTGCTGATGCTCACGCTGAGCCGTGGCGGACCGATTGTCTGGCTCTCGGAAATCGACGCAAAACGTGCCGGTATCGAGGACAACGACTGGATCGAATGCTTCAACGTCAACGGTGCCCTGACGGCCCGGGCGGTGGTCAGTCAGCGGGTCAAGGAAGGCATGGTGATGATGTACCACGCCCAGGAACGGATCGTGAACGTGCCGGGTTCGGAAACCACCAAGACCCGTGGCGGCCATCACAACTCGGTCACCCGGGTGGTGCTCAAGCCGACCCACATGATCGGCGGCTATGCCCAGCAAGCCTACGGTTTCAACTATTACGGCACGGTCGGTTGCAACCGCGACGAGTTCGTCGTGGTGCGCAAGATGGCCAAAGTCGACTGGCTCGATGGTTCGACCGGCGATGATCTGCCGCGTCCCCTGCCGACCGAGATGGATTGAGGAGTTGTCATGAAAATTCGTTCACAAATCGGCATGGTGCTGAACCTCGACAAATGCATCGGGTGCCACACGTGCTCGATCACCTGCAAGAACGTCTGGACCAGCCGTGAAGGCATGGAATACGCCTGGTTCAACAACGTTGAAAGCAAACCCGGCATCGGCTACCCGAAAGAATGGGAAAACCAGGACAAGTGGAAGGGCGGCTGGGTTCGTAATGCCAACGGCACGATAAACCCGCGCATCGGCGGCAAATTCCGCGTGTTGGCGAATATTTTTGCCAACCCGGACCTGCCGAGTCTCGACGACTATTACGAACCCTTCGACTTCGATTATCAGCACTTGCACACCGCGCCGCTGGGTGAGCACCAGCCCACCGCACGCCCGCGTTCGCTGGTTTCCGGCAAGCGCATGGAGAAAATCGAATGGGGCCCGAACTGGGAGGAAATCCTCGGCACCGAGTTTGCCAAGCGGCGCAAGGACAAGAACTTCGACAAGATCCAGGCGGACATTTACGGCGAATACGAAAACACCTTCATGATGTATTTGCCGCGCCTGTGTGAGCACTGCCTGAACCCGGCGTGCGCGGCGTCCTGCCCGAGCGGGGCGATCTACAAGCGTGAGGAAGACGGGATTGTCCTGATCGACCAGGAGAAGTGCCGCGGCTGGCGGATGTGCATCAGTGGCTGCCCGTACAAGAAGATCTATTTCAACTGGAAAAGCGGCAAGTCCGAGAAGTGCATTTTCTGCTACCCGCGTATTGAAGCCGGGATGCCGACGGTCTGCGCGGAAACCTGTGTCGGGCGCATCCGTTACCTCGGTGTGCTGTTGTATGACGCCGACCGCATCAGCGAAGTGGCCAGCACCGCCAATGAGCAGGACCTCTACGAGAAGCAGCTGGAGATCTTCCTCGACCCTAACGACCCGGCCGTGATTCGCCAGGCGCTGGCCGACGGTGTGCCGCAGTCGGTGATCGACTCGGCGCAGCGTTCGCCGGTCTACAAAATGGCCGTGGACTGGAAGCTCGCGCTGCCATTGCACCCTGAATACCGCACCCTGCCGATGGTCTGGTATGTACCGCCACTGTCGCCGATCCAGAACGCGGCGGCCGCCGGCACCGTGGGCATGAACGGCGTCATCCCGGATGTCGACAGCCTGCGCATTCCCCTGCGTTACCTGGCCAACATGCTGACTGCCGGTGATGTCAGACCGGTCAAGCGTGCGCTCAAACGCATGCTGGCGATGCGTGCCTACAAGCGTTCCGAACAGGTGGACGGGGTTCAGGACCTGCAAGTGCTCAAGGATGTCGGGCTGAGCGTGAATCAGGTCGAGGAGATGTACCGCTACCTGGCGATCGCCAACTATGAAGACCGTTTTGTGGTGCCTAGCGCACACCGGGAAGACGCCATGAGCGACGCGTTCGCCGAGCGTTCCGGTTGCGGCTTCAGTTTCGGCAGCGGTTGCAGCGGCAGTTCCGACACCAACATGTTCGGGGCGAAGAAGGCCAACCGCCGCGACATCCTGAAAACCGTGCAGTTGTGGGAGGAATGAGCATGCGCATTCTCAAGGTTATTTCGTTGCTGCTCGATTACCCGACCCAAAGCCTGGTTTTCGGTCGCGATGAACTGGAGCAGGCCATCCACCAGTCACGGGAAATCAGCCCTCGGCAACGGGGGGCGTTGTTCGAGTTGCTGGAGCTGATTTGCGGCAACGACCTCATGGACGGACAGGAGCACTACGGTGCCTTGTTCGGTCGCGGTCGCTCGCTGTCACTGCTGCTGTTCGAGCATGTCCACGGTGAGTCCCGCGACCGTGGCCAGGCGATGGTCGACATGATGGCGCAGTACGAAGCCGCCGGTTTTGCCATCGGCGTCAAAGAGCTGCCGGACTACATCCCGCTGTACCTGGAGTTCCTGTCCACCCGTGACGACCTCGAAGCCCGCGAAGGGTTGGCCGATGTTTCACACCTGTTAGCGTTGCTGGCGGCTCGTCTGGAGGAGCGCGAAAGCGCGTACGCCAGTTGCTTCCGGGCACTGCTGCAAATTGCCGGCGCCGAACCGCAGGAGGCGGTCGCGCAATTGCGTGCGCAGGTCGCCGCCGAATCCAGGGATGACTCGCTGGAGGCGCTGGACAAGGTGTGGGAAGAGGAGGCGGTGGACTTCCTCCAGGCCGAACAGCAGGACCGTTGTGGCTCGCAGCCAAGTGCGCCGGGCAAGGCCCGGGAAGAAAGCGCGGTACCGCTGCACTGGGTCGATTTTCAGCATGAAGGCGTGGCCAGCGTGCCCGCCGCGGAGGTACGCAATGTCTAAGTGGAACCTGTTGTTGTTCGGGGTTTATCCCTATGTCGCGCTGGCGATCTGTCTGCTGGGCAGTTGGGCACGCTTCGATCTCTCGCAGTACACCTGGAAGGCTGGTTCCAGCCAGATGCTGAACAATCGCGGGATGCGCGTGGCGAGCAATTTTTTCCACATCGGTGTGCTGTTTGTGCTGGCCGGACACTTCGTCGGCCTGCTGACCCCGGCGTCGGTCTATCACCATGTGATCAGCACCGAGCACAAGCAATTGCTGGCGATGGTCTCCGGCGGCTTTTTCGGCCTGTTGTGCCTGGTCGGTTTGCTGATGCTGGTGAAACGGCGCCTGAGCGACCCGCGCGTGCGCGCCACGTCCAGCACCTCGGACATCCTGGTGTTGCTGGTGCTGCTGGCGCAGTTGGTGCTCGGCTTGCTGACCATCGTGGCGTCCACTGAACACATGGACGGCTCGGTGATGGTGATGCTCGCGGACTGGGCACAGAACACCGTGCTCTTGCGTCCGGTGGAAGCCGCGACGGCGATGGCACCGGTTGGCCTGGTCTACAAGCTGCACGTGCTGCTCGGCCTGACCCTGTTCGTGCTGTTCCCGTTCACCCGTCTGGTACACATCATCAGTGCGCCGGTCTGGTACCTGGGACGTCGCTATCAAATCGTTCGGCAGAAAATCTGAGGAGGCAATCATGTCAGGTGGATGTGGATGTGGCGGCGGTAACGGTGGCAGCGGCGGTTGTGGTTCTTCACGCCCCGCGGAACCGGTGATGCCCGAAATCGAGGAGGGTGGGGCGGTGATGTTTGAACCACCACACCCAGAACCCGCGCAGGCTGACGAAGCCCCTGCGCAACTGATCGCCAGCAGTGAGCAGGAATGGCCGATCATCAGCGTCAACGAGGTGTCGATTACCCCGGAGGCCATGGCCCGGGAGCTGCAATATCATCCGGCGCCCAGCCGTGAAGAGGCGGTGTACCACGCCGCCCGGGCACTGGTGATCCGCGAATTGCTGCAGCAGCGCATCGCCGAGCTCGACTTGTCACTGGAGTTGGGTGCTGGCGAAAACGAAGAGGAGGCCGCCACGCGTTTGTTGCTTGAGCGCGAGGTGCAGGTGCCCGAGTGTGACGAGGCCACCTGTCAGCGTTACTACGACAGCAACCGTGCCCGCTTTCACAGTGCACCGTTGCTGGCGGTGCGGCACATCCTGCTCGAATGCGCGCCGGACGATGCCGAGGCGCGCAGCCTGGCGCACGTTCAGGCTGAACTCCTGCTGCAACGCCTGGCGGATTTGCCGGGCAGTTTCGCCGAGCTGGCGCAGAAATACTCGGCCTGCCCGTCGAAAGCCCAGGGCGGGTCGCTGGGGCAGATCAGCAAAGGCCAGACGGTGCCGGAACTGGAGCGGCAGTTGTTCACCCTGGCCCCGGGTTTGGCCAGCAAGCCGTTGGAAAGCCGGTTTGGCTGGCACGTCGTCAGCGTCGATCAGCGGATCGAAGGCAAGGCCTTGCCCTATGAAGTGGTCTCGACGGCGATCCGCACCCAGTTGCAACAGGGTGTCTGGCAAAAGGCGCTGGTGCAGTACCTGCAAACCCTGATCGGTGCGGCAGATATTCGCGGTATTCACTTACAGGGCGCCGACTCGCCGCTGGTGCAGTGAGTGTGTGATCAAGGGGAATGTGATGGGCACGCTGATGCAGGATGGGTTTGGACGGCAGATCGACTATTTGCGGATGTCGGTGACGGACCGTTGTGATTTTCGCTGTGTGTATTGCATGGCTAAAAACATGACGTTTCTGCCGCGCCAGCAGGTGCTCACCCTGGAGGAGTTGCAGCGCCTGGCGACGCTGTTCGTCGGCCTGGGTGTGCGCAAGATCCGCCTGACAGGGGGCGAACCGTTGATTCGCCCCGGCATCGTCGACCTCTGCCGCCACATTGCCGCCTTGCCGGGTTTGCGCGAGCTGGTGATGACCAGCAATGGTTCACAACTGCAACGTCTGGCCCGGCCGCTGGTAGAGGCCGGTGTCAAGCGGATGAACATCAGCCTCGATAGCCTGGACCCGCAAAAGTTTCTCGCGATCACCCGCAACGGCGATCTCGATCAGGTCCTTGCTGGCATTGAGGCGGCGTGTGGGGCGGGGTTCGAGCGGGTCAAGCTCAACTGCGTGGTGATGAAAGGACGCAACTTCGATGAAGTGCTGCCACTGGTGCAATACGCCATTGATCAGCGCATCGATATCAGTTTCATCGAGGAAATGCCGTTGGGCGATGTCGGCCGTGCCCGGGGCGAGTCGTTCTGTTCCAGCGACGAGGTCCGGGCGCTGATCGCCAGCCGTCATCCGTTGCTCGACAGCACGGAAAACAGCGGTGGCCCGGCGCGGTATGTGCGCCTGGCACAGCATCCCGACACCCGGATCGGTTTTATCTCGCCCAACAGCCACAACTTCTGTGGCACCTGCAACCGGGTGCGAATGACCGTTGAAGGGCGGCTGCTGCTGTGCCTTGGACAGGACGATGCGCTGGACTTGCGCGGCTTGTTGCGCCGCTATCCGCTGGACGATCAGCCCTTGATCAACGCGGTGCAACAGTCCTTGCGCCACAAGCCGCTGCGTCACGATTTCAACCCCGAAGGGACGGTGCAGTTGGTGCGATTCATGAACATGAGCGGAGGGTGAAACGAACCGCCAGGCAACGGTTTTAATCAATCGCCTTCGGGCGATTTTTTTGCCGGTGATTCTTGATGTCGGTCAATTGCAGGAACGTCCATTATCCGTAGCCTGCACTGCATATTGTGTTTTCAAGCCAATTAAAACCTATATGTAGTGTCTGGAGTTCCAATGCATAGCACGCTGATCAGTGTAGGACGCAACCGGCTGCACAAACGCGATGGCAGTCTGGTTGCCTTCGATGCGGACAAGATCCGCCAGGCGTTGATTGCCGCGGGCAAGGCCACGGGCGAATACACCGAGGTCGAAGCCGAGGGGCTGCTCAAGGCGGTACTGGCCCAACTGGAAGGACAGGCTCGATTGCATGTCGAGCAGATCCAGGATCGGGTTGAACGGGTGTTGATGGACGCCGGTTTTTTCTTCGCCATGCGCGCCTACATCGTCTATCGCGAGCAGCACGGCCGTCTGCGCCGTGATCGCAAGACGATGGTCGAGGTGGCAACTTCGATGAACGAGTACCTGGACCGTGAGGATTGGCGGGTGCAAGCCAACGCCAACCAGGGGTATTCACTGGGTGGGCTGGTGCTCAATGTGTCGGGCAAGGTCACCGCCAATTACTGGCTGGACGAGGTGTACAACGAGGCCATCGGCCAGGCCCACCGCGAGGCGGATCTGCATGTGCACGACCTCGATATGTTGGCCGGTTACTGCGCGGGCTGGTCGCTGCGCACGCTGTTGCACGAAGGCCTTAATGGCGTGCCCGGGCGGGTCGAAGCCGGTCCGCCGAAGCACTTGAGCAGTGCCTTGGGGCAGATGGTGAATTTCCTGGGCACCCTGCAAAACGAATGGGCCGGCGCCCAGGCGTTCAGTTCGTTCGACACCTACCTGGCGCCCTACGTGCGCAAGGACGGGTTGAGCTTTCAACAAGTGCGACAGGCGATTCAGGAGTTCATCTACAACCTGAACGTGCCCTCGCGCTGGGGCACCCAGACGCCCTTTACCAACCTGACGTTTGACTGGGTGTGCCCGGAAGATTTGCGCGAGCAGATCCCGGTGATCGGCGGTGAAGAAATGCCCTTTGCCTACGGTGACCTGCAGGTGGAAATGGACTTGCTCAACCGCGCCTACATCGAGGTGATGCAGGCGGGTGACGCCAAGGGAAGGGTGTTCACCTTTCCGATCCCGACCTACAACATCACCCATGATTTTCCCTGGGACAGCGAAAACGCTGACCGACTGTTCGAGATGACCGCCCGTTACGGGCTGCCGTATTTCCAGAACTTCCTCAATTCGGACATGCAGCCCAATCAAGTACGATCGATGTGTTGTCGTTTGCAACTGGATGTCCGCGAATTGCTCAAGCGCGGCGGTGGCCTGTTCGGCTCGGCCGAGCAAACCGGATCGCTGGGCGTGGTGACCATCAACTGCGCACGCCTGGGTTACCTGTTCAAAGGCAACGCCAGCGCCTTGCTGCAGCGGCTGGACAGGTTGATGGAGCTGGCGATGGAGAGCCTGGAGGTCAAGCGCAAGGTGATCCAGCACCATATGGACGCCGGTTTGTACCCTTACACCAAGCGCTACCTGGGAACCCTGCGCAATCACTTTTCCACCATCGGCCTTAATGGCCTGCATGAAATGCTGCGCAACTTCAGCGGTGACGAGCAGGGCATGCACACCGAGCAGGGGCGCACGTTTGCCTTGCAGCTGCTGGACCATGTGCGCGCGACCCTGGTGCGTTTCCAGGAAGAAACCGGCCATCTCTACAACCTCGAAGCGACCCCGGCCGAAGGCACCACTTACCGGTTTGCCAAGGAAGACCTCAAGCGTTACCCCGACATTCTCCAGGCCGGCAGCCGCGAGGCGCCGTATTACACCAACTCCTCGCAACTGCCGGCGGGCTTTACCGACGACCCCTTCGAAGCCCTGGAATTGCAGGATGAACTGCAATGCAAATACACCGGCGGCACGGTGTTGCACTTGTACATGGCCGAGCGGATTTCCTCGGCCAAGGCCTGTAAGCAATTGGTGCGTAAAGCGCTCGGGCGCTTCCGCCTGCCGTACCTGACGGTGACCCCGACGTTCTCCATTTGCCCGGTCCACGGCTACCTCGATGGCGAACACGAGTTCTGCCCCAAATGCGACGAAGCCTTGTTGCGCAAGCAACACTTGAGCACGACCCATTGATTTCGTTTCACTCAACCGCAAGGAGCTACACCATGAATGCACTGCACACATTGCCCCAAGCCCAACGTCAACGTTGTGAAGTCTGGACCCGTGTGATGGGCTATCACCGCCCGGTCTCGGCGTTCAATCCGGGTAAACAGTCCGAGCACCGCGAGCGAGTCCACTTCACCGAATGCGCGGCCTCGGCCGATCGCCAATGAGTCGAACGCTCAGGGTCGGGGGCATGGTGCCCCTGACCACGCTCGACTATCCGGGCATGCTGGCCTGCGTATTGTTCTGCCAGGGTTGTGCCTGGCGTTGTCGTTACTGCCATAACCCGCAATTGATCCCGCCTCGCGGCAGCGAAGAGGTGGATTGGAGCCGGGTGTTGGCGTTCCTGCAGCGCCGCGAGGACCTGCTCGATGCCGTGGTGTTCAGCGGTGGCGAACCCACGTTGCAGGATGGATTGCTGGCGGCCATGGATACCGTGCGCGCGATGGGGTTTCGTATCGGCCTGCACAGTGCCGGGATCAAGCCGGACGCGTTTGCCAGGGCTGTGGCCGGTGCTGATTGGGTCGGTTTTGACGTCAAGGCGCTGGCCGAGGATTGCCTGGCGGTCACCGGTGTCCGGGGCAGTGGCGTGGCCAACTGGAAAAGCCTGGAGCATCTGCTGGCCAGTGGCGTCGACTATGAGTGTCGCACCACGGTGCATTGGCACTTGCTCTCTCCCACCCGGCTGTTGACCCTCGCCCGACGTTTGAGCGAGCGCGGGGTCAAGCGTTTTGCCGTGCAATTGGTCCGGACCGAACGAATGCTCGATCCGCGCCTGTCGAGTGTTTCATTGCAGTTTGATCAGGTTGAATTGTGGGCGGCCCTGCGTGAGCTGTTTCCGGAGTTCGTGTTGCGCGGTTAGTGATCGTTCCCACGCTCTGCGTGGGAATGCAGCCCGTGACGCTCCGCGTCACTGGACGCAGAGCGTCCCTTGAGGCATTCCCACGCAGAGCGTGGGAACGATCTGGAGGGGCCTCAGTTCCAGCCCCAGAATTGCAACCACCAGCCAAACCCCACCCATGCGTTTGCCAGCAGCAGGCAAACACCTGCGCCGCCGCGTCGAGGCAGGGTAATGCCCTGGCGGGCCATGCGTTTCCAGCCCAGGAACAGACTCCAACCGATGGCGCCCAGCAGTAAACAGGCCCTGGCCGGTTGTACCCATTCCAGCAGCAAGCCTTCATAGCGCAACAACTTCACGGTGGTTGCCGACAACCCGAGAAACAGTCCGGCCGCGCCCAAGGGCGTGAGTGTCAGGCTCAAGGGCAAGTACAGCGCCGGGTCACCGGCCAGACGAGCCGCCGCCCGCAGCAGGATCAGCAAACCACCCCCCAACACCAGGGCGCTGGCCGTCAGGTACAGGACGATGCTGAAACCGTCGAGCCAGCTGAAACTGTCATTGAGTGTGGGGTAGTGGGTCAACAGCCACCAGGGTGCGTTGTCCTGCAAGGGCCAGAGCAGGTCGTGCCCGATCAGCCATTGCGCGAGGGACTGCTTGAGGGCGATGAACCAGGGGCTGACGGTCCATTGAAACGCCCCCATCGCCAGCCCGATCACGCCGAACAGCAACAAACGCGCATCCCACGGCGACAGGGTGCGTGCGGTCGCGTGGAGGATTTCATGATGGCTGGAACGGGCGATCAATTGCACTGCGTCACGTTGCCCGCTGCAACGTCCGCAGGCATGACAGTCGCTGGCGCCCTGCAGGCGACGGATGTCCAGCAAGGGCGCGCAATTGGGTGGGGGAAGGCGAGGGCCGGCGTTGTCTTTCCAGCGCTGTTCATCGACTTGAAAGTGCACCGGGGCCAGGCGTGCAAGCAGGGAAAAGACGCCGCTGACCGGGCACAGGTAACGACACCAGACTCGTTTGCCCCTGGCAAACAGCAGGCCGACACCGACGGCGGCGACCGTTGAACCACCCAAAATCAGCAGGGCGGCCTGGGCGTAGTCATACACGCTGATCAGTTGCCCGTAGAGGGTGGTCAGGCAGAACGCCAGGGTTGGCCAGCCGCCCCAGCGCACCCAGCGCGGCACGCCCAAGCCTTTGCCGTACTGGCTGGCCCACTCGCTCAATGAACCTTCCGGGCACAACACACCGCACCAAACCCGGCCGAACAGCACCATCGACAGCAGCACGAACGGCCACCAGAGACCCCAGAACAAAAACTGTGCGAGCAGGGTCAGGTTGTTGATGATCCGGGCGTGGCTGTCCGGTGTCGGCAATAGCGCCGGCAGCACCAGCAGTACCGCATAGAACACAACAACCAGCCACTGCACCGCGCGAATCACCTTGGCGTGGCGCCGCATCCCATCGCCCAGGCGCTGCAACCAGCGGCTGTGCCGACTCAGCCCGGGCATGGGACGGCCTTCGCGGTGCGTTGATGCAACCAGCTGCCGACCGCCAGCCAATAACCGCTCAACACCAGCACCGTCAGGCCGCTGGGGGCTGCGCGGTAACCGGTCAGGCTGGCCAGGAAACTGCCCAGGCCACGGCTGTCATTGAGCACTGAGCGACTGTCCCACAGCGCTTCGCCGATCAGCCCATAGGCCCAGTCCGGCAAATCCATGGCCTGCAACTGGCCGCCGATTCGCTCGGTGCCGCTGACCAGTAACGCTGCACCCAGCAGCAGCAAAACGACTTCGCTGACGGCAAAGAACCGTCGCCACGAAATGAGTCGACGCGTGCTGTGCAGCAACCCGATGGTGAGCCCCGACAGCGCCAGCCCGGCGCCTGCGCCGACGGCAAACAGACCCAGCGCCGGACCTTGCAGGCGGGCACCGGCACCGTACAGAAAAACCACGGTTTCGCTGCCTTCGCGGCTGACGGCGAGCATGGCCAGGAGCATCAGCCCCACGCCTCCCTGACGGGCCAGTTGGCTGTCGGCCCGATGGTGCAGGTCTGCCTTGAGCGTGCGTGCATTGCGGTGCATCCAGCCGACCATTTGCACCATCAGCGCACTGGCCACCAGCGCCAGGGAAGCCTGGAACCACTCGTTGGCAGAACCGCTCATGGCGTCACCGGCAAACAGAATCAGCAATGCCAGCAGGCCCGAGAGCATCAACCCCAGGGTGACGCCCGCCCACACGTAGCGGGTCAGGCGACGGGCTTGTATTTGCTGGCTGGCCCAGGCCTGGAGGATGCCGATCACCAGTAGCGCTTCGACACTTTCACGCCAGACGATGAACATTGATTGATTCATGGACACTCCGTGGCTGAGCCAACTATTTCGCGAGAATGGCGCCTTCGGGCAACTGCGGATTGAAGTCGTCGAAGAACGGGTAACTGCCGGGCTTGAGGGGGTGAATGACAACGAACGTCGTCACTCCCGGTGACAGCACCTTCTCGACCCGCAGTGGCGTGCTTTCGAACTCCGCCGGCCCTTCACCGATGTTCTTCAGGATGATCTTGAAACGTTGTCCGGCCGGCACTTCCAGCAGGGCAGGGATGAAGTGCCCGTCACGCAGGCTCAACTCGATGCTGGGTAGTTGGGCCTGAGCCATGAGCGGCATGACCGAGCAGGCCAGAATCAACCCGGCCAGGCGTCGATGAACCGGGCCCGGGCGCCTCGGTTCAGGCTTCTGGTGTGTGTGGCGGCTCATTCAATAACCACCTTTTTTTCCGATCCCGGCATAGATGAATTCGTAGTGCAGCGCACACTGTTCGAACCAGGGTTCGACGCCGGTTTCCTTGTCGGTATGACGACCCAGGGAGCCATGTCCGCCGGGAGGCAGAAGGGTAAAGGTCAGCCGGTATTTGCCAGGGCCTTGCAACTTCACATTGTCACCATAGTGCGGGCCGTCGTTGGCGACCATGGCGTGAAAATCGCCAGTGATCGGTGGCTCGTTGCCCTGTTTTTGCAGACTGAAAGCCACATTCAGGTAGGGCACGAAACTGCCTTCCTGAAAGCCCTGGCGATTGTCGGCCGTGGCGCGGATATCGGCTTCCAGGTGGATGTCGGAATCAGCGGTCGCGCGCATCATGCCGGCAGGCGCCATTTCGATCGGTTGCAAGTACACCGCGCCGACTTCCAGCCCCGGGCACAGCTGGGGTTCGCCAATCGGGTATTCCTTGGCGTGGGCTTGGGGGGCGAGCAACATCAGGGAAAAGGACAGCGCGAGGGAGGTACGCATGAGGGTTTCCAGAAGGGCTGAGAAGTGAGAGCCCGAGTCTAGAAAACCTGAGTGAGAATAATAATGATTATGGTCAATTTTCGTAGCAATAGTCCGGGCGATGCCAGCGCACGCACGAGAAAAAAAGGGCAGGGTGACCGAGCGTAATTGACCTGCATCAAGGGCGGTTGAGGCCGGGCGCGGTAGGTTACATACCTACCCTTCGATCATGCGGGTACCGCCATGGCCAAGCCCTTTCCCATCAGCCCAAAACATCCCGAACGTATTTGCTGGGGGTGCGACCGTTATTGTGCGGCGACCGCTCTGGCCTGCGGCAATGGTGCTGACCGCACGATGCATCCGGCCGAGATGATCGGTGACGATTGGTATCTGCATGGCGATTGGGGCATTGAGCTGCCCATCGTCACCGACAAGGCGGTGGACCCAGAGCCCATCGCGCCCGAAGAGCCGCAATAGGCGAACCCCCACCGACCCCTCTGTCATGAAATGAAAAGCCATTGTCGTCTGATGAGAAGCGGTTCATCAGGCGTCATCCTACAGTCCAATCAGCGCAATTCGACGCACAAGCCAACATTGCAGATTGGAGAATAAGAAATCATGGCCAAAGCCGTTCGCTTTTACGAAACCGGTGGTCCCGAAGTCCTTCGTTATGAAGAGGTCGAAGTCGGCGATCCTGGTCCAGGCCAGGTTCGTCTCCGTCATGTAGCCGTTGGCCTGAACTATGCCGACACCTACTTCCGCAATGGCACCTACCCGATTCCTATGCCCAACGGCATGGGGGTTGAAGCTTCCGGTGTGGTCCAGGCCGTCGGGGAAGGCGTGACCAATGTTCAAGTCGGGGATCGTGTCACGTACACCGGTTTTCTCAACACCTTGGGGGCTTACAGCACCGAGCGCCTGATCGCGGCTGCACCGCTGATCAAGTTGCCGGAAACCATCAGCTTCGAAACAGCCGCCGCCATGACCATGCGCGGCCTGACGTCGTCGTACCTGATGCGCCGCATCTACGACTTCAAACCCGGTGACAGCATTTTGCTGCACGCCGCCGCTGGCGGTGTCGGCCTGATCGTTTCGCAGTGGGCCAAGCTGCTCGGCCTGAATGTCATTGGCACCGTGTCCACCGACGTCAAAGGCGAAATCGCCAAGACCCACGGTTGCGACCATGTGATCAATTACAGCCATGAAGACGTCGCTGCACGCGTTCGTGAATTGACCGACGGCGTGGGCGTCAACGTGGTGTTCGACAGCGTTGGCAAGAACACCTTCGAGGGCTCGCTCGACTCGCTCAAACGTCGTGGCCTGATGGTGTGTGTCGGGACTGCATCCGGTCCGATTCCGCCGTTCAATCCAGCGCTGCTGGCGATGAAAGGCTCGCTGTACATGACGCGCCCGGCCCTGGCCGACTACATCGCCGACCCGGCGGAAAAAGCCGAGCTGGCCGGCGAATTGTTCGACCACGTTGGCAGCGGTCGGATCAAGATCGAGATCAACCAGCACTACGCCTTGCAAGATGCCGTCCAGGCCCATCGCGACCTGGAGTCACGCAAGACCACCGGCTCTTCGATTTTCGTCATTTAAGGAGTTGCCAGCCATGAAAGTCGAACAATTGAGCTGCAACATCGGCGCCGAACTGATCGGCGTCAACCTCGCTGACGCGGTGCACGACGACGGTCTTTTTGCCGAGATTCGTGCCCAGTTGCTGAAGCATCGGGTGGTGTTCCTGCGCGATCAGGACATCAGCCGTGCCGAACACGTGGCCTTCGCCCGTCGTTTCGGCGAGCTGGAAGATCACCCGGTGGCCGGCAGCGACCCGGATCATCCGGGGCTGGTGCGCATCTACAAAAATCCGGACCAGCCAATGGACCGCTACGAAAACGCCTGGCACACCGACGCCACCTGGCGCGAGGCACCGCCGCTGGGTTGCGTGCTGCGCTGCGTGGAGTGCCCGCCGGTTGGCGGCGACACCATGTGGGCCAACATGGTCGTGGCCTATGAGAACTTGCCGGAAGACGTGAAGCTGAAGATCGCCGACCTGCGTGCCCGGCACAGCATCGAGGCGAGCTTTGGTGCGGCCATGCCGATCGAAAAGCGTCTGGCGCTCAAGGCGATGTACCCGGATGCCGAGCACCCGGTGGTGCGCACTCACCCGGAAACCGGGGAGAAGGTGCTGTTCGTCAACGCCTTCACCACTCACTTCAGCAACTACCACACCCCCGAGAGGGTGCGCTTTGGCCAGGACGCCAACCCTGGCGCCGGCGAGCTGCTGCGCTACCTGATCAGCCAGGCGTACATCCCTGAGTATCAAGTGCGCTGGCGCTGGAAGCCGAACAGCATCGCCATCTGGGACAACCGCAGTACCCAGCATTACGCCGTCATGGATTACCCGCCGTGCCATCGCAAGATGGAACGCGCCGGGATTATCGGTGACAAGACGTTCTGATCGAAGACCCACATTCATATTTGTAGATACGCCTGCCAGGCATGACCG
Organism: Pseudomonas sp. S2_F03; assembly: GCF_054668335.1. Lineage (NCBI taxonomy): Bacteria > Pseudomonadati > Pseudomonadota > Gammaproteobacteria > Pseudomonadales > Pseudomonadaceae > Pseudomonas > Pseudomonas sp. S2_F03. Next base: position 5,434,407 of record NZ_CP162759.1, read on the forward strand.
GCAGGCGGACAATCATAAAAACTGGAGTTACTCATGCAATTTCTCGACGATTCGCTGCACCCGGAAAACATGGAAAAAGTGGTCATCACCGTGGCCCCGTACGGCCCTGAGTGGATGCCGGAAGACTTCCCGGAAGACATCCCGCTGACCATGGACGAACAAGTCCAGAAAGCGGTCGAGTGCTACGAAGCCGGTGCCACGGTTCTGCACCTGCACGTGCGTGAACTGGACGGCAAGGGCTCCAAGCGTCTGTCCAAGTTCAACGAATTGATTGCCGGCGTACGCGAAGCGGTGCCGGACATGATCATCCAGGTCGGCGGTTCGATTTCGTTCGCCCCTGAAAGTGATGGCGAAGCCGCCAAATGGCTGTCTGACGATACCCGTCACATGCTGGCCGAGCTGACGCCAAAACCGGATCAGGTCACGGTGGCGATCAACACCACCCAGATGAACATCATGGAATTGCTGTACCCGGAATACCTGGAAGGTACTTCCCTGGCCAACCCTGCCTATCAGGCTGCCTACAGCGAAATGACCGTGCCGGCCGGCCCAGCCTGGGTTATCGAGCACCTTAAGCGTCTGATGGACAATGACATCCAGCCGCACTTCCAGCTGACCGGCATGCACGCTTTGGAAACGCTGCAGCGTCTGGTGCGCAAGGGCCTTTACAAAGGTCCATTGAACCTGACCTGGATCGGCATCGGCGGCGGTTTCGACGGTCCTAATCCGTTCAACTTCTTCAACTTCATCCACCGCGTACCGGACGGCTGCACCCTGACGTCCGAGTCGCTGCTCAAGAACGTGCTGCCGTTCAATACCATGGCGATGGCCATGGGCATGCATCCGCGCGTTGGCAACGAAGACACTATCATTGATCACAAGGGCGAGCGTTTTGGTTCGGTCGCACAGATCAAGCAAACCGTGCGCATCGCTCATGAGCTGGGTCGCGAAATCGCTACCGGCAAAGAAGCCCGTGAGATTTATCGCATCGGCGTGAAGTACGACACTATCGAAGAAACCCTGTTGGCCAACGGCATGGCCCCCAACCGCAAGGCTGGGCAAAAGGTGTGCCGCAACGCGGCTGACCGACAGCGGGAGCGGGGGCCTTGGCCTCCCGCTCGCTGCAGTGAAATACGCTCGATAACAAAAATAATAGAAAGTTTCGAGGAGGCTGCATGGCCTTTCACCCAATCGCCGATGGCGATGACGACACCAGTGGTGTCGGCGTTGCGCGCAAATATGCCTGGATCGTCTTCGCACTGACGTTCGGCTTGTTGATTTCCGATTACATGTCACGCCAAGTGCTGAACGCAGTATTCCCGATGCTCAAGGGCGAGTGGGCCTTGACTGACGGCCAGCTCGGCTTGCTCAGCGGCATTGTTGCCTTGATGGTCGGCCTGCTGACCTTTCCTTTGTCGTTGATGGCTGACCGCTTCGGACGCGTTAAAAGTCTGGCGCTGATGGCGCTGTTGTGGAGTATCGCCACGCTGGGTTGCGCGTTGGCGCAGGACTACCAGCAAATGTTTATCGCCCGCTTCATGGTGGGTGTAGGTGAGGCCGCCTATGGCAGCGTCGGTATTGCCGTGGTGATTTCGGTGTTTCCGAAACACATGCGCGCAACGCTGGCCAGTGCCTTTATGGCGGGCGGTATGTTCGGTTCGGTGTTGGGCATGGCTTTGGGCGGCGCTATTGCGGCCAAGCTGGGCTGGCGCTGGTCGTTTGCCGGCATGGCCTTGTTTGGTCTGCTGCTGGCGGTGCTTTACCCGATCATCGTCAAGGAAGCGCGCATCGCCCCCCAGCGTGCCGTACAAGCCGGCAAAAAAGTCAGCGCGGTGGTCAAGCGTCCTCTGCGCACGTTGTGTTCCAGCCCTTCGGTGATTGCGGCTTACATCGGCAGTGGCTTGCAGCTGTTCGTCGGCGGCACCGTAATCGTATGGATGCCCAGCTACCTCAACCGTTACTACGACATGCCGACCGACAAGGCTGGCGGCATGGCGGCAATTATTGTCCTGTGCAGCGGCGCCGGGATGATCCTGTGCGGCATGCTCAGCGATCGCATGTGCCGCCAGTCGGCGGAGCGCAAGGTCGCGCTGGCCATCGCCTATTGCCTGGGCAGTTGCCTGCTGTTGTCCGCGGCATTCGCCTTGCCGCCGGGGCCTGCGCAACTGCTGTTGATTTGCCTGGGCATGTTGATTGCTGCCGGTACGACCGGGCCTGCCGGTGCGATGGTAGCCAACCTGACCCATTACTCGGTCCACGGTACGGCGTTTGCCACGCTGACGCTGGCCAACAACTTGCTCGGCCTGGCGCCGGGGCCGTTCATCACCGGCAAGGTGTCCGACATGATCGGCTTGCAGGGGGCGTTCCAGTTGGTGCCGCTGGTGAGCATCGCGGCAGCGGCCGTGTTCTTTTTTGCCAAGTGCCATTACCAAAAAGACATTGCCCGGTTGGCGGGTGAACAGGTCAACGATTCAGTGAGTAACAAAGCGGTGTTAGAGGTGAAGGTGTGAGTGGTCGTTTACGTATAGATGTGTTTTTCGATTTCATCTGCCCATGGTGTTTGATCGGAAAGCGCCAACTGGAACGCGCACAGGAGTTGCTGCGCTTGCAGCACCCCGACGTGCTGATTACCACCGTGTGGCATGGGGTGCAGTTGCTGCCTCATCTGCCGGTACAGGGTGAGCCGTTCGCACAGTTCTACCTCAACCGTCTGGGCAGTGCCGAAGCCGTAGCGATGCGTCAGGCCCAGGTGAAACAGGCCGCGAACTCGGTAGGGGTGGCAATCGATTTGGGTCGCATTGCCACGATGCCCAACACGGCAGATGCCCATCGTCTGCTGGCGCATGCCAACACACGGGGGAGCAGGGCCCAGCGCGATCTGTTGCTTGAACGTCTGTTCGCCGCGTACTTCCAGAACGGCGAAGACCTGGGTTGCCGCGAGACCTTGATCGCTATCGCCCAGTCGTGTGGTTACGACGCTGACGCGGTAACGAATTACCTGCAAGACGAATCCGGTCCCTTTGTCGGTAATGAAGTGGGGGGCTCCAGCGGTGTGCCGAGCTTTCAGTTCGACCGCCGGATAACCATGGTCGGCGCGCAGCCGCCCGAGGCGCTGCTTGGCGCCATGATCGACGCCTTGCACGAAAGCCAGCGCGAGCGGTCACCGTCATGACCATTCGTGTCCCCGTACCTGCGGGAAAACTGCCGCAGGCGGGTGGTCGTGCGCTGTTCGAATTTGATAGCAAAAGCCTGGCGTTATTCAACGTCGAGGGCGAGTTGTTTGCCATCGATGACAGTTGCCCGCATCAGGGTGCCTCGCTGTGTGGCGGGCGTCTGGATGGCCGGGTGATCCAATGCTGTGCCCATGGCCTGCGCTTCGATCTGCGCAGTGGCTACCTGCTTAATTCCACCGCGCTCAAGGTCAACAACTACCCGGTCGAAGTCATCGACGGCCAGGCTTTTATCGTCATCGTTTCTGAGGAGTCCGCGCCATGAGCGCCATCGCTCTCACCCGTATCCATAGCCGAACACGCGAACTGGCCCCGGGGTTTATCGTTAGTCTGATCGTGGCGGCAGCCGCTTCGTTTTTGTCCGAGCACTACGGTGCACCGGTGATGCTGTTTGCCTTGCTGCTAGGCATGGCGCTGAATTTCCTCGCCGGTGAAGGCGTGTGCAAAGCGGGTATCGAATTTACCGCGCGCACCGTGTTGCGCATCGGCGTGGCCCTGCTGGGTATGCGCATTACCCTTGAGCAGATTGCCGGGCTGGGCTGGAAGCCTGTAGCGCTGGTGGTGACTCTGGTGGTGGTGACCATTGGCGTTTCGGTGATCGCGGCCAAGCTGCTGGGGTTCCAGCGTTTGTTCGGCATGCTCACCGGTGGCGCGACGGCGATTTGCGGCGCTTCGGCTGCGTTGGCGCTGGCGGCGGCTTTGCCCAATCATCCGCAGAAGGAACGCGCCACACTGTTTACCGTCATTGGTGTGTCGGCCCTGTCGACCATGGCAATGATTGTTTATCCAATGATTGCCAACTGGTTTTCATTGTCACCGCAAATGGCGGGTATTTTCCTCGGCGCCACCATCCACGATGTGGCCCAGGTGGTTGGTGCCGGTTACAGCATGTCGACCGAAACGGGCGATACGGCCACGGTGGTCAAGCTGATGCGGGTTGCGATGCTCCTGCCGGTGATCGTCTGTGCGGCCATGGTAACGCGCATGCAGGGCGTCGAAACCGGAGGCAAGCGACCGCCTCTGCTGCCGTGGTTCGCCGTCGGTTTTCTGCTGCTGGCTTGCATCAACAGCACAGGCTGGGTGGTCCCAGCCGTGCAAGGCACGGTCAATGAACTGTCGCGCTGGTGCCTGGTGGTGTCCATCAGTGCCCTGGGCATGAAGACTCAGCTCAAGGAACTGGCCGCCGTCGGCATCAAGCCCATCCTCCTGATGATAGGGGAGACGGTGTTCCTCGTTGTCCTGGTGCTGCTGTTGCTGCGCTGGGGGTTCTGAGCCCGGTCTGAATCCGTTTTATGGCAGGGCCGCATTGCGTTTGACTCCTCAGCGCTTTGCGGTTCTCGGTCGGTGTCACAAACATCGGCTTTTGGCGGCGACTGTACAGCAGTCGCCGTTTTTTTCGTTGTCTGGAAAAACCTCTTATCCACTGCCTGAACATGCTGTGGCGAGGGAGCAAGCCCCCTCGCGACAAGTCAGCGGTTACACCGGTGGATCAATGTGATCCAGCACCCGGTTCGCCGTGATCTCCGCCACCATGATGCTGTTGGAAATACCCAGCAGGGCGTGGCGCGACTCGCCCTCCAGATGATCCACCAAGTGATGGACCATCACATCCACCGAGGCCAGCGTCTCGACCAAAAACACTGCCAGGGTTTCGGCTGTGGCCTCTGGGTCCACGGCAAACAGTTTGCTGGGTTTACGCGCAGTGGCTTTGATGTCGGCATTCGACGGGAAGTGAAAGTTGAGGGCGCGTTCGGCGGCCTCGTTGAGCTTTTTTGAATCGGGTTCGTACGGGGACACCGGATCGGTGTCTGGTGGGTTTGGCGTTACTTTGAACATTGGCTCGAACCTCATATGAGAGAGGCTGCAACCAGCTCGCGACTAAACGAAAGGGAGGCAGCTGTGCACAGGTTAGTCGACCGATGAGCCAAGAAATCGGCGCGCCGAAGCGCCCTGCGCACAGCCGCCATCGAGTGCAGGCATGGGAGACCTGGCTGATAGAGGCATTGTGCGTTCTTGACATCAACGGGCGACTAAACCCGATCACTGATGGGCAGTGACACGAATCAAGTTACCGAGCGGCCTCAAGGCGCACAAGCCGGCGGATTCTGGCGTAGCCGTAGGTAACGGCGCAAGGTCTTGTGGCTTTCAGGACGTAACCTGGACGGGTTTTAAACAAGACCTTTCGGGCGATGTTTAATACCTCAAAAATCGAAGGTTCGGCTGGCTCAGGATTCGTCGGGACCCGAGACAGGCTTTGAAGGGGTTGGCTTTTGTGCGCGCCAAGCGGCGGGGGGCATGCCGAACTGGGTGATGAACCAGCGTGTGAAGGAACTCGCCATGGAATAGCCGAGCATGTCGGCGATGCGCCCCAGCGAATAGTTCGGGTTCTCCAGGTAACGCAGCACCAGGTCGCGGCGCACGTCGTTGATCAGGTCGTTGAAGGCGCAGCCGTCATCCTTGAGGCGACGTTGCAGCGTGCGTACGTTCATGCCCTGGGTCTGGGCGATCTGTTCGATGGTGGCGCGCCCCATCGGCAGCAGCAGGTAGATGGCCTTGCGCACCTCGAACAGCAACGATTGCCCTTCAGTGCTCAGCAAAGAGTCGAGGTAACCCTGGGCGTAACGGGCCATGGCCGGGTCGGCATGGGGGTTGGTCGCATCCAGGCTGGCATTGGGGCAGACAATGCCGTTGAACTCACTGCCGAACTCCAGCGTGCAGCCGAACAGACGGCGATGCAGTTGCAGGTTGTCTGGAGGCTGGTGCGTGAAGTTGACACTGTAGGGGTGCCAATGCGCGCCTAACAGCGCCGAGCACAAACGGAACATCACGCCGATCGCCAGCTCGTTGGCTTGCCGGGACGGCCGGAGTGTGTCGGTGACCACCTCTTCGCGAATGATCACCAACTTGCCGGCCTCTTCAATGAAGATGGCCAGCGAGTCGTTCATCAAGTGACGGTAATGCACCACGACCTGCAAGGCTTCACGCAGCGTGCGCTGGTGTGTGAGCAGCAAGCTGACCACCCCGAAGTCCGAGAGTTGACGCGACTCGGCCATGCTCAGGCCGAAGCTCTGGCAGCCACTGGCGACGGCCGAATCCTCCAGCAGACCCACGGCGGAATCGATGGGGATGCGATGCTCCGGCGCCAGCAGTTGGGCCCTGCTCAAACCATTGGCAGCCAGTACGTCACGGGGGTTGAACCCCAGGTATTGAGTGACCTCCAGGTAGTTGGTCAAGACGGCAGCGCGAACAAGCTTTGTCATGCGAAAAGTCTTCCCTGGGCCGGTAGCGTTGGAATGAGCGAGGCGACTATATCCAGCACATCATCAAATGAAAAGTTGTGGTGTTGGCGCTGATGTACAGCCGGTGACACCTCTAATCGCCCTCATCACATCGAGGTAAACCCTTCTCACGTATTGATTACAGTGGTCTTGGGCAATCTCGTTGCAGTTTTCGACCAGCGGGCACCTCACGTCGACCCCCCAAAATCTGTCATGAAAAGAAAAGCGACTGACGTCCAATGAAAAGCGCCGGGGGTGGGCGCTCTTTAATGTCAGCACTACAAAAAGCTTCTGACCACTGAGTCAGTCGAGTCATCGAGAAAGCGTAGGTGCTGATGTGGACAAACTGCAAACTGTCGCAACCGTTTTGATCGTGCCTGGCCTGCGTGAGCACGTAGCCGAGCATTGGCAAACATTGCTTGAGGCCAAACTCTGCAAAGTACGCAGTGTCCCTCCGCTTGAAACCGACAAGCTCGACTGTGCCGCACGGGTCCGTGCAATCCAGCACGAACTGGAGCAAATCGAAGGGCCGGTGATTCTGGTCGCCCACAGTGCCGGTGTCCTGATGGTCGCGCACTGGGCCGCCAAGCACAGTCGCCCGATCAAGGGTGCGCTGCTGGCTGCACCTCCGGATCTCAACGCAATCTGGCCGCAAGGCTATCCTTCCTCTGAATCACTGCGGGCCCATGGTTGGGATCCGCTGCCCAAAGGTCCGTTGCCGTTCCCAAGTCTGGTGGTCGGCAGCACCAATGATTACCTCGCCAGCCTGGAAGCCGTTAGTGATATGGCTCAGGGCTGGGGCGCCGAACTGCGAAATCTCGGTGCCGTGGGTCATCTTAATCCGGCCGCAGGATTTGGCCACTGGCCACAAGCCGAAGCACTCGTCCTCGAGCTGGATCGCTAGTTCAGGAGCCGACTGGCGTTAAGCCAACCGGCAAATGCCCTCACTCCTGGAAAGCGCAACTCCCTGGAACAAGGGGGTGCGTGAGGGCGAGTGTGCTTAAAACAAATACAAAAATGGCGGAGACAACGCAATGCACAACAATAAGAGTCACGGGTTCACAGTTTCGCGATACACCTTGCTGGCCTCGGCCATTCTGGCCGCGACAATGCCGACCGCCCACGCGTTTGAATTTGATACAGGTAATCCGGACTGGGCCGCTCGTTTGGATAACACCGTGAAGTACAACTACGGTGTGCGTACCGAAAGCGCCGACAAGCGCATGCTGGGGACGCCGAACAACAACGACGGTGACTACAATTTCCGCAAGGCGGGTACCAACATCACCAACCGTGTCGATCTGTTGACCGAGATGGACGTGGTGTACAAGAACGCCATGGGCTTTCGTGTCAGCGCCGCCAGCTGGTACGACAAGGCGTATGAGAACACCGGTTCCAACTCCAACCCGTTCGTCAACGGCAATGATGCACGCTCCGGTCTGGTCGCCAACGATCCACGCCTGGCCGGTGTCACCAACGACAACGTCGGTAATGGCAGCCCGCACCTGAGCAACTACGCCCAGCGCTACTACACCGGTCCGTCCGGCGAAATCCTCGATGCCTTCGTGTTCTACAGCACCGAAGTGGGCGAGGAGTCGATGTTCAGCGCCAAGGCTGGCCAGCACAACGTGTTCTGGGGCGAGACCATTCTCAACCCGGTGCATTCGGTCAGCTACGGCCAGTCCGGCCTCGATCTGGCCAAGCTGGCCGCATCGCCGGGTACTGAAGCCAAAGAGCTGTTCGTGCCGCGTAACCAGTTGTCGATGTCGTTCACCGTCAATCCCGAGTTGACCGTGGGCGCCCAGTATTTCCTGAATTGGGATGCTGCGCGTCTGCCGGAAGCGGGCACCTATTACGGTGGTTCCGACCTGGTCGGCTTCGGTGCGCAGTCGTTCCTGCTCGGCAACACCAACGCCGTGGTACCTGGCAGCCCATTGGGTTGCGGCCTGGCGCCGTGCAACGGCTTGACCAACGTGCGTCGCGGTCATGACCTGACACCGCACGACAGCGGCGACTGGGGCGTAATGGCCAAGTGGTCGCCAGCCTGGCTGGATGGCACGCTCGGCGTTTACTACCGCGAAACGTCGGAAATCCTGCCGCAAGCGTGGCTGGATGCCAGAGGTATTACCTCGGCCAACCCCAACGGCACCCGCCCGACCGGGCAAGTGCCTGCGGTGGTCAACACCCTCAACTCGCTGAACACTGCCACCTATCAACTGGCCTATGCCGACAACATCAAGATCGCCGGCCTGAGCCTGTCCAAGGACGTGGGCGGGGTGAGCGTGGGTTCGGACCTGAACATCCGTCACAACATGCCGTTGGCCAGTATCCCGGCGATTGTCAGCACCGCCAGCCCGCTGGGTCTGGGCAAAGGCCTGGGCCTGTTGCCGGCGCGTACGGATGCCACGGGTGTGGTCTATGACACCCCGAGCCGCGGCGACAGCATGAGCGCCACCGGCGACACCTTGCACTGGACGCTCAACGGTCTGATGACCCTGCCGAAAACACCGGTGTTCGATCAGGCAACAGTGCTTGCTGAACTGTATTACAGCAACCTGTTGAGCCTCGATGACAAGAACGAAGCACTCTACAAGGGCAAGGGCACCTATCGCGGCATCGACGCGCCGACCCGTGACAACTGGGGCCTGGCCGTCAACTTCACCCCGACCTGGTACCAAGTGTTCCCAGGCGTCGACCTCAACGCTCCGATGTCCGTCAACGTGGGTCTTGACGGCGTGTCACCGGTGTCCGGTGGCGGTGCCAAGGACACCGGCAACTATGCCGTCGGCGTGGGTGCCGTTGTGTACAACAAATACTTTGTCGACCTGAAATACGTGGACTCCTTCGGCCAGACCGAGAAGTGCAATAAAAGTGGCGTGAGCACCGGCCCGACGGGTGGCGATGGCTCTACTCCAAACGCTTTTAGCGGTAACGAAAACTATGCGTGCTACGCCGGTGGCTACTCGTCCTTCTCGGGTGGCGGTGCCACGACTGAAGACCGTGGTGCTGTTTACCTGACGATGAAAACCACCTTTTGATTCACCACTGATTTGCTCAATGCAAGCAGGAGAATAACAATATGAAATTTGTACAAACCGTATTGGCTGCCTCGCTGGCGATGGTCATCGCTGCTCAGGCACACGCCGCCGTATCGGCCCAGGACGCCGCCAAACTGGGCAGCAACCTGACCCTGGTCGGTGCTGAAAAAGCCGGTAATGCCGATGGTTCCATCCCCGCCTACAACGGTGGTCTGACCACGCCGCCGGCCAGCTTCAAATCCGGTGACAGCATGCGTCCGGATCCTTTTGCCAGCGAAAAGCCGCTGCTGGTCATCGACGGCAAGAACGTCGATCAGTACAAGGGCATGCTCACCGCAACCACGGCGGAACTGGCCAAGCGTTTCCCTACCTTCCATGTTGACGTGTACCCGACTCACCGTACCGTCTCGTTGCCTCAGGCCATCCTGGACAACGGCGTGAAAAACGCCACTGGCGCCAAGTCCCTTGAAGGTGGCCTGGCCATCGACAACGTGTTGCCGGGCATTCCGTTCCCGATTCCGCAGTCGGGCAACGAAGCGATGTGGAACTTCCTGTTGCGCTACCAAGGCGTCAGCATCAGCTCCAAGTACGACTCCTGGAACGTCGACTCGGCTGGCGTGGCGAGCCTGGCGACCACCGGGCAAGCGAACATCTCCTACCCGATCTATGAAAACCTCTCGCAGCCGATCAGCAGCGCTGACGTGTACTACCAGATGAAGCTGCAGTACACCGGCCCGGCGCGTCGTGCCGGCGAAGCAGTGATGCTCAAGGACGCCGCCAACCCGTTGCAACAACCGCGTCGCGCCTGGCAGTACTTGCCTGGCCAGCGTCGGGTCAAGCTCGCGCCGAACCTGGCTTACGACACGCCTAACCCAGGCACCGCAGGCGCAGGCACCTACGACGACGTGTTTGTGTTCAACGGCGCGCTGGACCGCTACGACTGGAAGTTGGTGGGCAAGCAGGAAATGATCGTGCCTTACAACACCTACAAGCTGACCTACGTCCAGGATCCGAAGTCGCTGACTACCCCGAATCACCTGGCACCTGATTTTGTGCGCTGGGAAAAACACCGTGTATGGGTCGTGGAAGGCAACCTCAAGGCCGGCGCACGTCACATCTACCAGAAGCGTCGCTTCTACCTCGACGAAGACAGCTGGACAGCTCTGGCCTCGGACCAATATGACGCCCGTGGTCAGCTCTACCGTGGTTCGTTTGCCTTCCTCAGCCAAAGCTATGACAAGCAGGTTCCAGACTCCACCCCGTTCATGATCTATGACCTGGTGGGCGGTTCCTACAACATCAACGGTGTGGTCGGCCCTTACGGCGGCATCAAATACATCGAACCGCTCTCCAAGGCTCAGTGGTCGTCGGAATCCCTGGCGGGCGCCGGCATTCGCTAAGCAAACCGCGACAAAACGTTCATGCGGTCCACGGCTCACAAAGCCGTGTGACCGCGCGACGGTTGGTGCTCGCTGATCAGCGCGGCGCCAGTTCTTAACGTCGGGCTGCATGGTTGCAGGCCCTGACGCGGTTTTCCCAAGAGGACGCGGTATGTGTTCGAAAAAGTACCTGCAGCTGGCGTTCGGCGCCCTGCTTGTCTTGTCACAGGGCGCCACCCAGGCGGCCGGCTATATCGATGTGCTGGACCTGCCTGCCAGAGTCAGTGCCTTGGCGGTCAGCAGTCCGTTGTCCGGCATGACCCGTGCGGGCGACCGTTTGGTTGCCGTCGGGCAGCGTGGACACATTCTCTATTCCGATGACAGCGGTAAACACTGGCAGCAAGCAGCCGTGCCAGTGAGTGCCGATCTCAGTGCGGTCAATTTTCCATCTGCCAGGGAAGGCTGGGCGGTCGGAAATGACGGCGTGGTGTTGCACAGCAGTGATGCTGGCGTGACCTGGACCAAACAACTGGATGGACGCCAGATCGGTGAGTTGCTGGTCAAGCATTACGATGCATTGGCCAGCGCCGAACCGGGTAACGAAGAATGGTCGCGGCTGGCTGCCGAAGGCCAGCGACTGGCAGAGCAGGGCGCCGACAAACCTTTGCTCGACGTCTGGTTTGCCAACGAACAGGTCGGCTATGTGGTCGGCGTGTTCAACCTGATTCTGCGTACCGAAGACGGTGGCCAGACCTGGACCCCGTTCCAGGATCGCACCGACAACCCGCAAGGCTTTCACCTCAATGCCATCGCTTCGACTGGCGACGCTTTGTATATCGCCGGCGAGCAAGGTCTGTTGCTCAAATGGGATGACGCCGGCCAGCGTTTCGCCGCCGTACAAACCCCTTATCAAGGCAGTTTCTTCGGCGTGATTGGCAAGCCGGGGGAAGTGGTCGTCTACGGATTGCGCGGCAACGTGTTGCGCAGCACCGATGGCGGCCAGAGTTGGACCGCGCTGGACAGCGGCCTGCACATCAGCGTCACCGCCGGCCTCATCGATCTCCATGGCGATTACCGCCTGTTCACCTTGGGCGGGCAGATGCTGGTCAGCCAGGGCACTGGCGCGCAATTGCATCTGGTTCAGCGCCCCGTACCGACGCCGATAGCCGGCGCCACCCAGGCCAACGACGGCTCACTGGTGGTCGCGGGTAGCCGTGGTGCCCGGGCACTGTTCGTCGAATAAGACCTTGAACCTTTAAAGCGAGAACCCAGACATGGGCAATATCAAACAAGACGCCATGCCGGTGATCCGCGACGTGCGCGATTTCGACCGTAAATCCGGCAATCTGCTCGAACGGCTGGTGTTCAACTACCGCCCGCTGTTCATGCTGATGATGGCGCTGGCCACCGTGGTGCTGGGCTACATGGCCGCGACACGCCTGGAGCTGCGTCCCAGCTTCGAAAAAATGATTCCGCAAAGCCAGCCGTACATCCAGAATTTCCTGGAAAACCGCCAGTCGCTGCGTGGCCTGGGTAACTCGGTGCGCGTGGTGGTGGAAAACACCCAGGGCGATATTTTCGATCCCGGTTACCTGGACGTGCTCAAGCAGGTCAACGATCAATTGTTCCTCACCGAGGGCGTCGAGCGGGCCTGGATGAAGTCGTTGTGGAGCCCGGCGGTACGCTGGACCGAAGTCACCGAGGAAGGTTTCCAGGGTGGCCCGGTGATGCCCGATACCTACCAGGGCAAACCTGAAGAAATCGAGCAACTGCGCCAGAACATTTCCCGTGCCGGTATCGTCGGCAGCCTGGTGGCCAGCGACTTCAAATCGAGCATGCTGATTGTGCCGCTGATGGACAAGGCAGCGGCTGGCGGCCAGCGCATCAACTATCACGCGTTCTCGCAGATGCTCGAAGAGCAGTTGCGCGACAAGATCGAATACGCCGGTGACAGCGCAGCGCGCAAGTCCGGCGTTGAAGGCAAGGGTCACTACAAGGTTCGGGTGATCGGTTTCGCCAAATTGATGGGCGACCTGATCGATGGCCTGATTCAGGTGATGATGTTCTTCGGCCTGGCTGTCGTGACCTCGCTGATTATCATCTACGCCTACACCCGTTGCGTACGCAGCACCCTGCTGGTGGTCGGCTGCTCGTTGATCGCGGTGGTCTGGCAACTGGGCATCGTCGCCTGGCTGGGCTACGCCATCGACCCGTACTCGGTGCTGGTGCCGTTCCTGATTTTTGCGATCGGTGTGTCCCACGCGGCGCAGAAGATGAACGGCATCATGCAGGACATCGCTCGCGGCACCCACAAGCTGATCGCCGCGCGCTACACCTTTCGCCGTCTGTTCATTGCCGGCGTAACCGCGCTGCTGGCCGACGCCGTGGGCTTTGCCGTGTTGATGCTGATCGACATTCCGGTGATCCAGGACCTGGCCATTACCGCGAGTATTGGTGTTGCGGTGTTGATCTTTACCTCGCTGCTGCTGATGCCGGTTGCGCTGTCCTATGTCGGCGTCGGCGCCAAGGCGGCCGAACGTGCCCTGAAAATCGACACCCGCGCCGACCGCCACAAAGGCTTCGGTCGCTTGTGGGATATGCTCGACCGCTTCACCACCGCCAAGTGGGCGACAGGTGCTGTGCTGGTCGCGTTGCTGATGGGCGTCGGCGGTTTCATGGTCAGCCAGCACCTGAAGATCGGCGACCTGGAAAGTGGTGCGCCGGAGTTGCGTGCCGACTCGCGCTATAACCGTGACAACGCTTACATCACCCAGCACTACGCGCTGTCCAGCGACCTGTTTGCGGTGATGATCAAGACTGCACCGGAAGGCTGCCTGAACTACAAGACGCTGGTGCTTGCCGATCGCCTGGCCTGGGAACTGCAACAGAATCCGGGCGTGCAGGCGACCACGTCGCTGGTCAACGCCGTGCGTCAAATCACGGCCGGGACCTACGAGGGCAACCCCAAGCTCAACAACATCCAGCGTAACCAGGACGTTCTGAACTACGCCGCGCAACAAGCCTCGGTCAACTCTCCTGAGTTGTTCAACACCGATTGCTCGCTGATGCCGGTGATTGCTTACCTCAAGGACCACAAGGCCGAAACCCTGGACGCCGTAGTCGCCATTGCGGACAAGTTTGCCAAGGAAAACAGCACCGATGATCGTCAGTTCCTGCTGGCTGCCGGCAGCGCCGGTATCGAAGCGGCGACCAACATCGTGGTGCGCGAGGCCAACCACACCATGCTGCTTTACGTCTACGCAGCGGTGACGTTGTTCTGCCTGATCACCTTCCGCAGCTGGCGCGCGACGCTGGTGGCGCTGTTGCCTCTGGTCCTGACTTCGATTCTTTGTGAAGCCTTGATGGTGGCCATGGGCATCGGCGTGAAAGTGGCGACTTTGCCCGTGATCGCGTTGGGGGTGGGGATCGGCGTGGACTACGCGTTGTATCTGCTCAGTGTGCAGTTGCATTTCCAGCGCCAGGGTCTGTCGCTGTCCCAGTCCTACCGCAACGCCGTGTCGTTCACGGGCCGGGTGGTCGGCCTGGTCGGCATCACCCTGGCGGCAGGCGTGGTGTGCTGGGTCTGGTCGCCGATCAAGTTCCAGGCTGACATGGGCATCCTGCTGACCTTCATGTTCCTGTGGAACATGCTCGGCGCGCTGATCCTGATTCCAGCCCTGTCGTACTTCCTGTTGCGCAATCGGGCGCTGGAACGGGGTGACGTTACCGACGAAACCCCAGCACAAACCGATACCTGCGATACCGCTCAACGTCCTGGCATGCCCCATGCCGTGACCACTTCCGAGTAAGTTAAAGATGTCTGACTACAACGCTCCTCTGCGCGACATGCGCTTCGTACTCAACGAGGTTTTTCAGGTGTCCCGGCTGTGGGCCAGTTTGCCTGGCCTGGCTGAAGTGATCGATGAAGAAACCGCTGCCGCGATCCTCGAAGAGGCCGGCAAAATCAGCGGCGAAGTCATTGCACCCTTGAACCGTGCCAGCGACGAACAAGGTTGTACCTGGAACAACGGCTCGGTCAGCGCACCGGACGGTTTTGCGCAGGCGTACCAGGCATTCGCCGAGGGCGGTTGGGTCGGTGTCGGCGGTGATCCGCACTACGGTGGCATGGGCATGCCAAAGGCCATTTCCGCGCAGGTCGAAGAGATGGTCAACGCGGCCAGCCTGTCGTTCGGCCTGTACCCGATGTTGACCGCCGGCGCGTGCCTGTCGATCAAGGCCCACGCCAGTGAAGAACTGAAAGCGACGTACCTGCCGAACATGTACGCCGGCACCTGGACCGGTTCGATGTGCCTGACCGAGGCCCATGCCGGCACCGATCTGGGCTTGATCCGCACCAAGGCCGAACCTCAGGCCGACGGCAGCTATGCGATCAGCGGCAGCAAGATTTTCATCACCGGTGGCGACCACGACCTGACGGAAAACATCATCCATCTGGTCCTGGCCCGCCTGCCGGATGCACCGGCGGGGCCTAAAGGCATTTCCCTGTTCCTGGTGCCGAAAGTACTGGTCAATGCCGACGGTTCACTGGGCGAAAAAAACGCCCTGTCGTGCGGCTCCATCGAGCACAAGATGGGCATCAAGGCCTCCGCTACCTGCGTCATGAACTTTGACGGCGCGAAAGGCTGGATCGTCGACGCGCCGAACAAAGGCCTGGCGGCGATGTTCACCATGATGAATTACGAACGCCTGGGTGTGGGTATCCAGGGCCTGGCACAGGGTGAGCGCTCGTATCAGAACGCCGTCGCCTATGCCCGTGACCGCCTGCAAAGTCGTGCGCCGACCGGCGCGCAATGCAAAGACAAATCCGCCGATCCGATCATCGTCCACCCGGACGTGCGCCGCATGCTGCTGACCATGAAAGCCTTGAACGAAGGCGGTCGCGCGTTCTCGACGTACGTGGCCATGCAACTGGACACCGCCAAGTACAGCGAAGACGAAACGACCCGCAAGCGTGCTGAAGAATTGGTGGCGTTGCTGACGCCGGTGGCCAAGGCGTTTCTCACCGACATGGGCCTGGAGACCACGATTCACGGTCAGCAAGTCTTCGGCGGCCATGGCTACATTCGCGAGTGGGGCCAGGAGCAACTGGTGCGCGACGTGCGCATCACGCAGATCTACGAAGGCACCAACGGCATCCAGTCGCTGGACCTGGCCGGGCGCAAGATCGTCGCCAGCGGCGGGGCGCTCTATCGTCTGTTCGCTTCGGAAATTCGCGACTTCACCGCCAACGCCAGTGCTGACCTTGGCGAGTTCACCAAGCCGTTGAACGCGGCTCTGGACACCCTCGACGAATTGACCGAGTGGTTGCTGGACCGGGCGAAAAACAACCCGAACGAAATCGGTGCAGCCTCGGTCGAGTACCTGCATGTGTTCGGCTACACCGCCTACGCCTACATGTGGGCGCTGATGGCCAAGGCCGCCCTGAGCGCGCCTTCCGAGGACGATTTCTACGCGAGCAAGCTCGGCACCGCGCGTTTCTACTTCGCCCGGTTGTTGCCGCGTATCCATTCGTTGAGCGCGTCGGCCCAGGCCGGCAGCGAATGCCTCTACGAACTGGATGCAGAGCAGTTCTGATCGCCATGCCCCCGCGACTTCCGGCCTAGCGCCGGAAGTCGAATGCAACCGTGTGCATCACGGGGCATTGAGCCAACGCTAAAAAGGACCAGGAACCCCCAACCATGATGGCGACAAAAATAATCCCGCCCGCCGACGGCGCCTATGCCTATCCCTTGCTGATCAAACAGCTCTTGCTGTCCGGTGTGCGCTACGAGCCGGGCCGGGAAATCGTGTATGCCGACAAACTGCGCTACAGCTACCAGACGCTCAACCAGCGTATCCGCCGGCTGGCCAATGCCCTGACGGCGGCCGGCGTCAAGGCTGGCGACACCGTGGCATTGCTCGACTGGGACAGCCATCGCTACCTGGAGTGCTTCTTCGCCGTGCCGATGATCGGCGCGGTGCTGCACACGGTGAACATCCGTCTTTCGCCGGACCAGGTGCTCTTCACCATGAACCACGCCGAAGATGATGTGGTGCTGGTGCATGATGATTTCCTGCCGTTGCTGGAGCCGATCCAGGACAAACTCACCACCGTCAAACGCTACGTGCAATTGACGGACGATTCGGCGACCGATACCTCATTACCGGTGTTGGGCGAGTATGAGCACCTGCTGTCCCAGGCCTCAGACCAGTACGACTTCCCCGATTTTGACGAGAACTCGGTGGCGACGCTGTTCTACACCACCGGTACCACCGGCGACCCGAAAGGGGTGTATTTCACCCACCGCCAATTGGTCCTGCACACGTTGAATGCCGTCGCCACGCTGGGCGTTTATCAAGGTCAGCCACTGCTGCGTTCCGATGACGTGTACATGCCCATCACGCCGATGTTTCACGTGCATGCGTGGGGTGTGCCGTATGTCGCGACACTGATGGGCATCAAGCAGGTCTATCCCGGCCGCTACGAACCCAACAGCCTGGTCAAACTCTTCCGCGAAGAAAAGGTCACGTTCTCCCACTGCGTACCGACCATTTTGCAAATGATCCTGAACTGCGAGGCGGCCAAACAGACCCGTTTCGACGGTTGGAAAATGCTCCTGGGCGGCAGCGCGTTGACCCTGGGGATTGCCAGCGAGGCGAGCGCCAAAGGGATTGCGGTGCACTGCGGTTACGGCATGTCGGAAACCTGCCCACTGCTGTGCCTGACTTACCTGCGTGAAGACGACCTTGCGCAATCCACCGAGGAGCAACTGGCCACCCGCATCAAGACCGGGACACCGGTGCCGATGGTTGACCTGAAAATCATCGATGCCAGTGGCAATGACGTTGTCCATGACGGTGAGTCCCTTGGGGAAATCGTGGTCCGCGCGCCCTGGCTGACCCAAGGCTATTTGCATGAGCCCGAAAAGGGTGCCGAGCTGTGGCAGGGCGGTTGGCTGCACACCGGCGACATGGCTTCCATCGACCCGTTGGGCGGGGTGGAAATCAAAGACCGAATCAAGGATGTGATCAAGACCGGGGGCGAGTGGATCAGCTCCCTGGAGCTGGAGAGCCTGATCAGCGAACACGAGGCGGTGATGTCCGTCGCGGTCGTCGGCATTGTCGATGAACAGTGGGGCGAACGGCCCATGGCGCTGGTGGTGTGCGAACCGGGGCAGTATCTGGATCGTAAAATCCTTGAAGCGCATCTTCAAGGCTTTGTCGAGAGTGGCCGCATCAACAAATGGGCGATCCCCAAGCAGTTCAAGTTCGTGGCTGAAATCCCCAAGACCAGTGTGGGGAAAATCAACAAGAAGCTCATTCGCGAACACGCGTTGGCTGAAGGTTGAGGCCACCGGGAGTTGGCTGGACGCGGACTTCCCGGGGTAGTAAATGAACGTGGCGTGAGGGCAACCTCACGCCACGTTTTTGTTTGTGCCTGTCTGGCGTTTTGTGAGGGCGAATTAGAGATTTGCCCTACGGCCATTGCCTACTTCCCTGACTTCTTTCCGGTTTGATCCCCGGCAAAGTCTCGCGCGCCCATTTTCTGCGCGAGGGATTGCTGATGTTCGACCCGATTTTCCACACCACTTCATACCGTTCGGTGCGTTGATGGCGCACATCGCCCGCATCGAGCAGGAGCTCGACCGTTTTCCGGACACCTTGTCTCTCTACCGTGAACAGCTGAAACGCTGGTTTAACCAAACGGCAGACCAAGCCAGTCACATTGCTGATTTGCCTTCGCTGATGGGTATGGAACGGATCGTCCGATTCGGCACCACCATCACCACGGTGAGCAGTGGCGACGACGAGTTTTTCTCTACCGTCGTGCAATGCCAGAAGGGCGGAAAGCTAGAAATCGAGAGCAAGTTTGAATCGGTTTATGACGTTCCCGTGGGGAATATTCAGGTCGATGTAATTGCCATGGATGGCGGCAAGATCACACCGGTCAAGCTCGATGAAAATGGCAAAGGGACTTTCACGGGGGAAGCGGGCAAGTTCTATCGCATCCACGTCAACGACGAAGTAACACCGCAGCAAGTCGATGATCTTTTCTCTTCTTACGACGGTCTGACCGCAGAACTGGGGGGCTGGTTACGCAAAGAATGGGAAGGGTTTAAGCCGCAGTGGTCGCAGTCGACTTTGCGGCTGCCGGGAATGGATTGCTGGCGGGAGGATGGGCCGCGGTCATGGGGGTTTGGGATGGCCTGAGCCTTGTCTTTGACATCCTCAAAAATCCAGGCGCTCACCTTGAAAAGCTTGGCAGCGGTGCGCAGCACCTCATCGATCTGGCGAAGCAATCTCCTGCAGCGATGGAAAAAGCCATGCTGCTGGCCAGTGATGAAGCGGCGCTTTGTCTGCTGTTTCGCGCTGCCAGTCTGTGGTTGTCGGCGTTACCACCCAGTGAAGTGGCAGGTAAGGCGGCAGAGCTGGCCAGCCACGTCATCGTCTCGGTGTTGATCGATATTCTGATTGCTTTGGCGTTGGCCTGTACGGTGATAGGTATACCCATCGCCAAAGCCTATTTAGCATCTCGCGGGCTCAAGTACGGGATGGTGTTGGCCGGTTTCGCGATCCGTTTCATCGAGGCAACTTTCAACATCCTCACCACCTTCATGAAGTACGTCGACCAGTACAAAACAGTCGCCGCACGCGGTGTCGCGGCCGGGTTGAAACAAGGTCGGATGCAACTACGCTGGGATGCCAAACGCAACACCACCCTCAAGCAAAACGAACACCACGACAACGCCCCGGATCAGGCGAAAAACCCCAACGGCGACTCAGCCGATTCTGCCAACAAAACCGCCACCAACAAATGCCCGGTGTCGATGGTCACTGGCGAAGAACTGCTGACCCTCACCGACGGTTCGCTGGACGGCCTCCTGCCGTTCGACTTCACCCGGCTCTACCGCACCAGCGCTGCCGAGCTCGATAGCGGCCTCGGTTTCGGCTGGAGTCATTCCTTATCCCATCGACTGGAAATCGATGGCGACAGCGTCATCTGGATTGACCACGAAAACCGTCGCAGCGCTTTCCCACTGCCGAGCAGCGAGCGTCCGGCCATCCACAACAGCCTGTCGCGTGCGGCGATTTACCTCGGTACTGAACCGCAAGAACTGATCCTCGCCCAGGCCGGTGACGACACGCGCTTTTACCACTTTCACCACGGTCGACTCACGGCGATCAGCGACGCCTACGACAACCGCCTGCGCATCACCCGCGACCGTCAGGCGCGCATTCAGCGCCTCGACAACGGCGCCGGCCGTGCCTTGCGCTTGCGCTATGAACGCAATCATCTGGTCGCCGTCGACTACCAGGTGTTTACCCCGGCGCAGACCCTCGACGAGTCCTGGCAGACCGAGCAAACACTGGTCAGTTACACCTACGACGAACGCGCGCAACTCATCGAAGCGACCAACGCCGCCGACGAAAGCGAGCGCTACGACTACGACGACCAACACGTCATCCTCCAGCGGCAACTGGCTGGGGGGGCGAGTTTTTCTGGGAGTGGGAGCGCTCCGGCAAGGCCGCGCGCTGCATCCGTCACTGGGCGTCGTTTGCGCAGATGGACGCGCGCTATGTCTGGGATGACGCTGGCAGCGTCACCGTCCACAACAGCGATGGCAGCGAAGAAGTTTACGTCCACGACGAGCGTGCGCGGCTGGTGCGCAAGGTCGACCTGGACGGTGGCGAACAGCTCAAGGCCTACGACGAGCAAGGGCGGCTGATCGCCGAAAAGGACCCGCTCGGCGCCGTCACCGAATACCGCTATGACGAAGTCGGACGCCTGGTGGCGCTGATTCCGCCAGAAGACGAGCCAACGGCCTACGAGTACCGCAACGGTTTCCTGCATGCGCGCTATCGCGGCCAAGCCATTTGGAAGTACCACCGTAACGCTCAGGGCGACGTCACCGAAGCGACTGACCCCGATGGCCAAACCACCCATTACCACTACGATGCCCAAGGACGTTTGCTGTCGACCCGCTACCCGGACACCAGCCGCCATGTATTCGTCTGGAATGCCTTGGGGCAATTGCTCGAAGAGACCTTGCCGGACGGTGGTCAACTGCGCTTTTCCTACGATGCCTTGGGGCGGCAGCTTACCCGTCAGGACGAACATGGCGCGGTCACGAAGTACCAATGGGACGCCGTCGGTCGACTGATCCAGACGACCCTGCCGACAGGCGCCAGTCGCGCCTATAGCTACAACGCCTACGGAAAAATCACCGCCGAACGCGACGAACTGGGGCGCGTCACGCGTTACGAGTACGTCGACGATCTGCACCTGGTCAGCCGCCGCCTCAACGCCGATGGCACTCAGCTGAAATATCGCTACGACAACGCGCAGCTGTTACTCACGGAAATCGAGAACGAATCCGGTGAAAAATATCAGCTGGACTACACGCCCAGTGGCCTGATCCGACAGGAAACCGGCTTCGACGGCCAACGCACCGCGTACGCCTACGACCTCAACGGGCACCTGCTGGAGAAAACCGAGTTCGGTGCTGATGGTTCGCAGCTCGTTACCGCGTATGAACGGGATGCGGCCGGGCGCTTGCTGGTCAAAACGCCGCCCGACGGCATTCAGGTCGCCTACCGCTACGACCGCCTCGGTCGGCTGATTAGCGTCGACGACGGCCACGACCACCCGCTGGAATTCGAGTACGACCAACAAGACCGGCTGATCACCGAACATCAGGGCTGGGGCACGCTGCGTTATGCCTACGACGCCTGCGGCCAGCTCACGCGCCTGCGCCTGCCGGACAACAGCAAACTCGACTACCACCACGCCAAGGGCGGTACGCTGACCGCCGTCGACCTCAACGACACGCGGCTCACCAGCCATCAGTTTGCCTTCGGTCGCGAGCAGCGTCGCCAGCAAGGCCAGTTGCTCAGCGAATATGCCTACGACGATCAGGGTCGTTTGCAGGCTCACGCTGTCAGCCAACGGCAGAAATCGCTGTATCGACGCGATTATGCCTACAGCGCCAACGGCAATCTCGACAGCATTGCCGACACCCGCCACGGCCAGCGCAATTACCAATACGACCCGCTCAACCGCCTGACGGGCGTGCGCCACACTCGCGACGACCCACCGGAAAGCTTCGCCCACGACCCGGCCGGCAACCTGCTGATGCAGGACCGACCCGGCGCCGCCAACGTGCGGGGCAATCGCCTGCTCCTGCAAGGCGACCGCCACTACGATTACGACGCCTTCGGCAACCTGATCCGCGAACGTCGCGGCACCGCACAGAAACTCGTCACCGACTACCGCTACGACTGCCAGCACCGGCTCATCGGCGTCACCACCCCGGACGGACGCAACTCAAGTTACCGCTACGACGCCTTCGGCCGCCGCATCGCCAAAACCGTCGACGGCCACACCACCGAATTCTTCTGGCAGGGCGACCATCTCGTTGCCGAAAGCAGCCGCGAACACTACCGCAGCTACGTCTACGAACCCGGCAGCTTCCGCCCGCTGGCGATGCTCGACGGCAAAGGCCCACACAAGGCCTGCCCGTTCTACTACCAACTCGACCACCTCGGCACGCCGCAGGAACTGACCGATTTTGGCGGCGAAATCGTCTGGTCGGCGAAGTACAACGCCTACGGCAAAGTCACGCGCCTGGCGTTCGGCGGAGGCGAGCAGCTTGAGCAGCCGCTACGGTTTCAGGGGCAATACTTCGACGCCGAGAGCGGCCTGCACTACAACCGGCATCGGTACTATGATCCGGATGTTGGACGGTACCTGACGCCGGACCCGATCAAGTTGGCGGGTGGGCTGAACCAGTACCAGTACACGCCGAATCCGACGGGGTGGGTTGATCCGTTGGGGTTGAGCGGGAATTGCCCGCCACCGAATAAATCTGGGTGTGGGGCGCCGGATGATACGACTGGCGCTAGGGTTGATGAGGGTGAGTCCAAGTTACCTAAGCCAAAAACACGCCCTCAAAACTTTGCTGATGAAGAAAAGCTGATTGGGCACTATGAAAAGCATGGCGCAGAATTTAAGGCTATGAGCAAGGAAGAATATTTACTTATAGCCCGTGACGTTGTGAATCATGGCACCCGTGTGGAGTACGTATACAAAGGCGAAATTCGAGCGGGGTATTTACAGTTGATAGGTAATAATCGAAAAGGCGAGGCAAAATTCGCTGTTGTCGGCACAAACGATAAGCAGGAAATTACGACGTTACACACAAAAAGTGGAAAGGAATTCTGGAAAACTATAAATGGTGATGCTCGCGATAAAGTAGTGAGGCCGGCGAATGACTAAGAAATATGAAGCGATGGTGCTGGCAATAGGCCGAGTGGTTGAGGAGGAGGTCTTATTACTCGTGAAAGGTTTAGAAGTTAAATGCTTCGCAAGCTATTGCCCATCAAAGATTGAAGTGGGTGAGACCTATCAAGTGGAGTTCGAGTTGGTACTTCCCGACAACGATGTTGTCGCTGCGGCAGAGGAGCCACTCCCTACACTCATAGAAATGATAGGTAACGGATTTTCATGCGCGCTTTATGGGTATTTGGATGGGAGCGTGTTTCGATCTTTCGTTGATTTTTCGGATCAGGACATTCACTACGACCATCCTCATCTGAACGGACAATTTGTAAAAATTCAGGTGGATCGAATAGACGTGTCTTTCTGATGGCAATTGCGAAATTTCTGGGCAAGCTCGTCGGAAGTTTCCTTCAACTCGTATCGATTTCCATGAACTGGTGCAGGTCGGCCCTCATCGATAGTCTTTCACCTGTCGCTGCAAATTCAGTGACAGGGTGTGGAAGCCCTTCTATCGTTAGGCGCGTCACGCGCCACCAGTTCGGCGTGTTTTATCGTCTGTGTTTTATGGTGGCTGTGCGCGGGGCGCTTTCGAGTGCGCCGGGTGCCTAACGTCCCGGTCTTCCACACCTGCGTACAGCCGCCACCTATTGCGTGGAAGTGATTTTTGGCGGCTTCTATCCATACGTTAGGACTTAAATCGATGAAAACTCTGACACCCGACCCACCCTACGAAAAACCAATCCCCCACCCCGACAACCGCTTCATGGCCCTCACCGGCAACTGCACCGACATGCCCACGCTGTTCGTCGATACCCACGCGCCGCTCGATGTTTTATACGAAGCCGCCAACTATCGAATTCGCGCCGTCACGCAGGTGCTGGAGAACATTTCGATGCGAGGTTCGGTTGAGTGCGAATCCTTCATCCTCAGCGACTTCGCGTTGCTCTGCGCCATTCCATTGCGCGATGGCTGTGATGTGCTGGATGTAGTGGGGCGGCGATTGCGGGCACGGACCTCTGAGGTTTAGAAATTGAGGATCAGGCTCAACAATCGGGCTGCCTGATCTGGCCTCTTCGCGAGCAGGCTCGCTCCCACAGTTGATCGCATTCCAATGTGGGAGCGAGCCTGCTCGCGATGGCGTCGGAAAATTCAGCGATGCCCTGCAAGCAATGAATCCTCTTTTTCTGGCGCAGGGGCAGACCAAGCACTAACAACCGACTGCAAAAACTGCTGCGACAACTCAGGTTTATCCAGCGCCCTGGCAATGAGCATTGCGCCGGCTATCGATGCCAGGATTCGCAGCGACTCCTTGTAATTCTCCTCATGGTTTTCGCCTTCGACAAGCACCATCAGCGTTTCGATCAAGCGCTCAACACCTTTGGTGAACGAGCTGCTGACCGTGCCGCCGGTTCGGGCGACGTCAGCGGCCAGTGCGGGGATGGGGCAGCCTTCGGTCCAGTTATCCATGTGGCTTTGCGTCAGGTAGCCCTCAATCAGCGCCGGTATGGATTTAGCGTTTTGCCAATCCTGGATGTTGGACTCGAACGTGCGGCTGACGGCTTCTGAAGCCAGCTGTTCCTTGCCCCCTGGAAACTGTCCGTAGAAGCCGCCGTGGGTCAGGCCGACTGAACGCGACAGTTCGCCGATGCCGATCCCGTCGATGCCTTTTTCCCGGTACAAGCGGGACGCGGCAGTGAGGATCGCCTCTTTGTTGGCTGCTGCCTGGTCTTTCGTGACTTTCATGAACGGCTCCTGTCGCCGAACGGGCCTTGCCAAGGCCACGTGTCGCTGAGATGTTGTTATTTATTATGTTCGTCATATAAGATCGCCGCAATGGCTTTGTCGGTGTCGGCGAATGTCTGGCGACTCCCGAGCCGCTGGCTCATGCCACAACACTCTACGTGGGCTGATCTATGCAACGTAATGATCTTCGCAGTATCGATTTGAATCTGCTGGTGGTTTTCGAAGCGCTCATGCAGGAGCGCAGTGTCAGCCGTGCCGCGAAGAAACTGTCGCTCGGACAACCGGCGGTCAGCGGATCCCTGGTGCGATTGCGAAGGCTGTTCAACGACCCATTGTTTGAGCGCCACGGACGCACCATGGTGCCCACCGCGCGGGCGTTGTGTGCGGCGCAGACGCTGGGGCCAGCGCTGGATTCTGTGTGTCATGCGCTGGCGAATAACAAGGCTTGAACCGGGGTAAGTCTCTTTTTTTGCCTTTAAACATGACGACCATCATTTAAGTTGATACCCAACTTCACTCCGTTCAATTCGTCGATACCTCGCGCGAGGTCGAGAATCCGGAAATTCCTAAACCGTCTGGCGGACACCCCCCATGGAACAGTCACTGAAACCTTTGCGTTATCCCCTTGCTGTGTTGGCTCTGACGGTCCTCACCGCGTGTGATCGAACACCCAACGCCGCTCAGGCTCCGGGAGCGCCGCACGTCACCGTCGCCAAAGTGCTTGAGCAACCCATCACTGAATGGGATGAAGTGACTGCCCGTCTGGAAGCACCGGAAACCGTTGAGGTCCGCCCACGGGTTTCCGGTCAGATCGAACGTGTTGCCTTTACCGACGGTGTGCTGGTGAAGAAAGGCGATTTGCTGTTCCAGATTGACCCGCGTCCGTTCGAACACGAAGTCCATCGTATCGAAGCGCAGCTGCAACAGGCTCGCGCCACGCTGGTTCGCACCGGTAATGAAGCGCAGCGTGGTCAGCGTCTGTTGAGCAGCAACGCCATTTCCGCCGAGCTGGCTGACACCCGCACCACCACCGCGCAAGAAGCCAAGGCCGGTGTCGATGCCATTCAGGCGCAGTTGGACCTTGCACGCCTGAACCTCAGTTTCACCCGCGTCACCGCCCCGATTTCCGGCCGTGTCAGCCGTGCTGAAATCACCGCCGGCAACATCGTGACAGCCGACACCACACCCCTGACCAGCGTGGTCTCCACCGACAAGGTCTATGCCTATTTCGATGCAGACGAACGCTTGTTCCTCAAATACAGCCAGCTCTCGCGCCAAGGGCAACGCAGTCAAACCACCCCCGTGTACATGGGCCTGTCGAACGAGGAGGGCAACAGCCACCTCGGACAAATGAGCTTCGTCGACAACCGGGTCAATCCCAAGACCGGCACCATTCGTGGTCGCGCGGTGTTCGACAATGCTGACGGCCAATACACCCCGGGCTTGTATGCCCGGTTGAAGCTGGTGGGCAGCGCAGCCTATGCCGGCCTGCTGATCAAGGACGAAGCGGTGGGCACCGACCTGGGCAAGAAGTTCGTGCTGGTGATCGATCAGGACAACAAGGCCGTGTACCGCAGCGTCGATCTTGGGCCGAAGCTCGAAGGTTTGCGCATCGTGCGCAGCGGCTTGCAGAAAGAGGACCGCATCGTCATCAACGGCCTGCAACGGGTTCGCCCTGGCGCTGTGGTCGCCCCGCAGGATGCGCCGATGGCCGATGCGGAAACCGTCGCGACCCTGAACCGTCAACGTCAGGCCATCGAGGCGGGCAATCAACCTGCCGCTCCGTCCTCGATCTCAGACAAATCACCGGCGCTGGTGAAAACGGATGCGTCCGTTTCACCTCGCGGATAAGAGAACACCGCCATGAAATTCTCTCAGTTCTTTATCACGCGGCCGATCTTCGCGGCGGTGCTGTCGCTGCTGATCCTGATCGCCGGGGTGATCTCGCTGTTCCAGCTACCGATCAGCGAATACCCCGAAGTGGTGCCGCCGACGGTGGTCGTGCATGCCAACTACCCGGGGGCCAACCCCAAGGTCATCGGTGAAACCGTTGCGGCGCCGCTCGAACAAGCCATCACCGGCGTCGAGAACATGCTGTACATGTCCTCGCAGTCCACCGCTGACGGCAGACTGACGCTCACCGTGACGTTCGCATTGGGCACTGACCTGGACAACGCTCAGGTCCAGGTACAAAACCGTGTGACCCGCA
This sequence comes from Pseudomonas sp. S2_F03, assembly GCF_054668335.1. Taxonomy (NCBI): domain Bacteria; kingdom Pseudomonadati; phylum Pseudomonadota; class Gammaproteobacteria; order Pseudomonadales; family Pseudomonadaceae; genus Pseudomonas; species Pseudomonas sp. S2_F03. Next base: position 5,461,564 of record NZ_CP162759.1, read on the forward strand.
CCGAACCCAAGCTGCCCGAGGAAGTCACGCGCATCGGTATCACGGTCGACAAAGCTTCTCCCGAGCTGACTTTGCTGGTGCATCTGGTCTCGCCGGACAAGCGCTACGACATGCTCTACCTGTCCAATTACGCGATCCTCAACGTCAAGGATGAGCTGGCGCGCCTGGACGGTATTGGTGACGTGAAGATGTTCGGTATCGGCGACTATTCGCTGCGAATCTGGCTTGACCCTCAGAAAACCTCGTCGCGCAATCTCACCGCTATCGATGTGGTCAACGCGGTACGCGAGCAGAACCGTCAGGTCGCGGCCGGGCAACTGGGGTCACCGCCCGCGCCCAATGCCACAAGTTTCCAGATGTCGATCAACTCTCAGGGGCGGTTGGTCACCGAAGAAGAGTTCGAAAACGTCATCGTCCGCGCGGGCAGTAACGGTGAAATTACCCGCCTCAAAGACATCGCCCGGGTCGAGCTTGGTTCCAACCAATACGCGTTGCGCGCCTTCCTCAACAACCAGGAAGCGGTGGCGATGCCGATCTTCCAGCGCCCGGGCTCCAATGCCATCGACATCTCCGACCAGGTGCGGGCGAAGATGGCCGAGTTGAAGAAAAACTTCCCGGAAGGCATGGACTACGAGATCGTCTACGACCCGACCATCTTCGTGCGCAGCTCGATTGAAGCCGTGGTTCATACCCTGTTTGAAGCACTGATCCTCGTGGTGCTGGTGGTGATTCTGTTCCTGCAAACCTGGCGCGCCTCGATCATTCCACTGGTCGCGGTACCGGTGTCGTTGATCGGCACATTCGCCGTGATGCACTTGCTCGGATTCTCGCTCAACGCCCTGTCGCTGTTCGGTCTGGTACTGGCCATCGGGATCGTCGTCGACGATGCGATCGTGGTGGTGGAGAACGTCGAGCGCAACATCGAGTCGGGGCTTGAACCGATCGAGGCGACCAAAAAAGCCATGGGCGAGGTGACGGGGCCGATCATCGCCACGGCCTTGGTGTTGTGCGCGGTGTTCGTACCGGCAGCGTTTATTTCCGGCTTGACCGGACAGTTCTATAAACAGTTCGCGTTGACCATTGCCATTTCGACGGTGATCTCGGCGTTCAACTCTCTGACCTTGTCGCCCGCATTGGCTGCGGTCCTGCTCAAGGCCCACGGCGCGCCAAAAGACCGTTTCTCCCGGGTGCTGGATCGTGTGCTCGGTGGCTGGTTGTTCAAACCGTTCAACCGGTTCTTCGACAAGGCCAGTCACGGCTATGTGGTTGCCGTGGCCAAAATCATCCGCGGCAGCAGTGTGGCCTTGCTGGTTTACGCCGGACTGATCGCGATGACGTACTTGGGCTTCAGCACGACCCCGACCGGTTTCGTGCCGACCCAGGATAAAAAATACCTGGTGACCTTTGCGCAATTGCCAGACGCGGCCAGCCTTGATCGCACCGAGTCGGTGATCCGTCGCATGAGCACCATCGCGATGAACGAGCCGGGTTTCGACAGCGCCGTGGCATTCCCGGGTTTGTCGATCAACGGTTTCACCAACAGCCCCAACGCCGGCATCGCGTTCATCGGCTTGCGGCCCTTCGATGAACGCAAGGATCCGAGCCTGTCTGCCGGGGCTATTTCCGCTTCACTGAACGCCAAGTTCGGCAGCATCCAGGACGCTTACATTGCGGTGTTTCCGCCACCACCGGTTCAAGGCCTGGGCACTATTGGCGGGTTCCGCCTGCAGATCGAAGACCGGGGCAACCTGGGTTATGACGAGCTGTACAAAGAAACCATGAACATCATCACCAAGAGTCGCAGCGTGCCGGAGCTGGCCAACCTGTTCACCAGCTACACGGTCAATGTGCCGCAAGTCGAGGCGGCCATCGACCGAGAAAAAGCCAAGACCCACGGCGTCGCGATCAGTGAAATTTTCGACACGTTGCAGGTCTATCTCGGGTCGCTGTATGCCAACGACTTCAACCGTTTCGGTCGTACCTATCAGGTCAATGTTCAGGCCGAGCAACAGTTCCGTCAGGAACCCGAGCAAATCGGTCAGTTGAAGGTGCGCAATGACCGCGGCGAGATGATCCCGTTGGCCACTTTCGTCAACGTCAGCCCGACGTCCGGGCCGGATCGGGTCTCGCACTACAACGGTTTCGTCACCGCGGAAATCAACGGCAGCGCAGCCCCTGGCTACAGCTCCGGCCAGGCGCAGGCCGCGATTGAAAAACTGCTCAAGGAAGAACTGCCCAATGGCATGACCTACGAGTGGACCGACCTGACCTTCCAGCAGATTTTGTCAGGCAATACGGCGCTGCTGGTGTTCCCGCTCTGCGTGCTGTTGGCGTTCCTGGTACTGGCTGCGTTGTATGAAAGCTGGAGCCTGCCGCTGGCAGTGATCCTGATCGTCCCGATGACCCTGCTGTCGGCGATTGCCGGGGTGATCATTTCCAAGGGCGACAACAACATCTTCACCCAGATCGGCTTGATCGTACTGGTAGGCCTGGCCTGCAAGAACGCGATTCTGATTGTCGAGTTCGCCAAGGACAGACAAGAGCAAGGCATGTCGCCGCTGGAGGCTGTCCTGGATGCTTGCCGCATGCGTCTGCGGCCGATCCTGATGACCTCGTTCGCGTTCATCATGGGGGTGATCCCGCTGGTGACGTCCACCGGTGCCGGTTCGGAAATGCGCCGGGCCATGGGGGTGGCGGTGTTCTCCGGGATGCTCGGTGTGACGTTCTTCGGATTGCTGTTGACCCCGGTTTTCTTTGTCCTGATTCGTCGCTACATCGAGCGCAAAAACGCGCGCCAAGTCACCCATGTCCACCCGGCAAACGCTTCGAATTCGGAGGCACACTGATGAATGCTTCAACGCTTTTTTTACCCGGTCTTCTGGTCGCTGCGCTCGCCGCCTGCACGGTTGGCCCCGATTACAAAACACCTGACACGGCACCTGCGAATGTCGTCTCGGCACAGACCAGCAACTATGATCAAACTCATTTGAGACGGTGTGGTGGCGGCAGTTTGACGACCCCACACTCAACCAACTGGTGAGCAAATCCCTTGAGGGCAACCGCAATCTGGGGTCGCTTTCGCTCGCTGGAAAGCAGCCCGTGCGATTCGTGATGACATCAGCAACGACAACTTGCCGGTCGTCACCAGCCGCGTGAGCAGCCATCAGGGCAAGGCACAAGTGCCAGGGCAGACCGAAAACCGCGTCAATACCGAGCGTTATGACCTGGGCCTGGACATGGCGTGGGAAGTCGATCTGTTTGGCCGGATCCAGCGTCAATTGGAGTCCAGCGACGCTCAGGAAGACGCCGTGGCCGCCGACCTGTATCAACTTCGCGTGACCATGATTGCCGAGTTGGTCGATGCCTATGGGCAGTTACGGGGCGCGCAACTGCGGGAAAAAAATAGCCTTGGCCAACCTCAAAAATCAGCAAGACTCGCGCACTGTGACAGTCAGCCTGCGTGATGCCGGGGTGGGCAATGAGCTCGACGTGGTGCGTGCCGATGCCCGGTTGGCTGCTGTCGAGGCGACGGTGCCGCAACTGCAAGCGGAGCAGGTGCGGCAGAAAAACCGCATCGCCACGCTCTTGGGCGAGCGCCCGGATACATTGAGCGTGTCGTTGGAGCCGGCCGACTTGCCAGCGATCGCCAAAGCACTGCCGATTGGCAATCCCGCCGAGTTACTGCGCCGGCGTCCTGATGTCCTTGCCGCCGAGCGCAGACTGGCGTCCGCCACGGCGGATATCGGCGTGGCCACCGCCGATTTGTTCCCTCGGGTCAGCTTGAGCGGGTTTCTCGGTTTCACCGCGAGTCGCGGTTCGCAAATAGGTTCCAGTGCCGCCCGGGCATGGGGACTGGGCCCGAGCATTACCTGGGCGGCCTTTGATCTGGGCAGTGTGCGAGCGCGCATTCGCGGTGCCAATGCCAACGCAGAAGGCGCCTTGGCCACTTATGAGCAGCAAGTGCTGCTGGCGCTGGAAGAATCTGAAAATGCGTTCAGCGACTATGGCAAACGCCAACAACGCTTGCTCTCGTTGATCAAGCAAAGCGAGTCGAGCCGTGCAGCGGCGGACCTGGCGGCGATCCAGTACCAGGAAGGGACGGTGGACTACCTGGTTTTGCTGGATGCACAGCGCGAGCGACTCAATGCCGAGGATGCTCAGGCGCTGGGTGAGACTGAACAGTATCGAGGGATCGTCGCTATCTACAAATCGTTGGGCGGTGGTTGGGACAGCGGTGAAAACAAGGTCGCGCGACTGGATTGAGTGGCCCGACTCCCTGGGCAGTGGCAGGCAAAGGTGAGGGTGCGCGGAGTGGTCACCAACCGGTTGGTGCCACTCCTCGCCAAACAATCACTGTCAGAGCGAGTAACCAGGTGCCTGTCCGAGATGATTGTCCTGAGCGCCAGCAATCAAGTGCATTGGAATGTGAGGTTGTTCTTCCAGGGAGGGGACTTCGAAGCTCCCCACAATTTGAACGTGCCGCTCACTCACCGCGATCGACTCTACTGCCTGTGCTTTTGCCATTCTCGCGTGGTTCGCTGCGATTTCACTGAGGGTTGACACGTTAAATCTCCGGTGACTCACCAAGCGTTTCGCTGGGGTCCTTAAGCGTTAATTGGATGGCCGTTGCGTCAGAATTACGTCGTTTCTGGGATGCCAGATCGGCCTTTGCAAACCCCAAGCCAGAACTCTGGCGCGTTGAGCGCCAGGTTTCCCTATGCGACGAATGGTTGTAAACACTCGGTAACTTGCCCCGACGCGGCTGCCAACGAGGCCTTACTACCCTGTCTCGCACCATCAAAGAGTGACCTCAAAATCAACGATGGCACCTGCGGCAAATACATAGGAGCGGGGAGTGGGGATGTACTCCTCTTTCTCTTCCTTTTTCTTCAGCAACACCCCGGAAGCATCGCAATAAATGACTTCATCGTGCTCGTTTACGCCGCGAATGATGAATGTGTATTCAAAACCCGGATCAACCTCGATGCCGGCAGTCATCGGCACGCGCTCGACATCACGCCAAAAGTACTTCGCGAGACGTTGCAAGACGTTTTGTGGACGAATCACACCCATTAATCGTTGAGGCGTGCTGCCATCGACCACCGGTGTTGATTGTTGTGTAATTTCCACGATTCTTTCCGCAAGATTCCGGTGTACTTTCAAGGCGACCCAAGCCTTGGTCTTTGGCGGCTTTGGCGCGATGTTTTCAGCCTTGCGATTTTGTCGCAAGTTCAGGGCGACCATCAGTGAGTTGACGCTTGCACTACCACCGGCAAGTACGAGTGCCGTCAGGAATCGTGTTTCAAAACTGGATGTTACCTGCGAAATATAGATGTTCATCAAGTCGGCAACGAAGTCGATATTGAAACTTTTAATGATGAGATAAGCAGCAAGAAACATCACGACCGTGCGAACGCCGCGTCCATCAAAGAACTCCAGGAAGACTCGCCAGTTGAACACCACGGCGAATGCCGATTCGAGTATCACTGCCAATATGAGCATTGCAAAAAGAAGCCGCGTTGTCTTGCCGATCAATGCGGGGTCTTGCGCAGTCGGAGTATTGGTAATTTCGAACAGGTTGGTTTTTGACGTTTCGCCTTGCTTAAAAGTGATGGGCACTTCGCCTGTTGAAGGAGGCGGGTTCGCGGCGGTATAGATCAGAACCCAGTAATTGCTGGGTGTGCCTGTGGTGAGTACCCGTGCACCTGCAGGTGCTGTGCCCTCAATTTTGATCTCTTCGTTGCCTTGCGCCACGATGATCGTGGCGCCGGGTTGTACAAACAAGCGGGCGACTTCAGCCTTTGCGGGCATGGCGATCGCCAGCCATGCGAGCAATGACAAGACGAATGCCGACAGCCAGTGATACTTGAAGTTCGCTGCTGTTAAGTGGGTGGGCCACATCGATACTGCTCCTTCTTAGTTGAGGGGGACTCATGCAGCATCGAGCGCTGACCCGGTTCATGCGAACGCTGATGAAAATATAATCGCAAGTGGTGAATTAGCAAATTATGCGCAGGGATATAAACGCCGGTGTAAAGGTAACTTATCACTTGCTTTTCAATATTTTGCTGGTAATAGAACGCATAGCGAAATTTCATATGCCTTTCTTTGACATCAATCACTAAGCGCTCTTGACTGGTAGTCAATTGCCAATGGCTGATCCGAAGCCCGGCCACTTATATCGAGTTATGGCTCTGTTCCCAGTTGGCAGTTTCTCGCGTTGTTGAATTTAAACGGTTAGTCAGACAAGGAGATCGAGTGTGGACAAGTCCGACTACGCACCACCGGCCATGCGCAAACTGCGGGTGTATGCATTCGACCCACAAGCCTCGACTCAAATGGACACGGTGCGGATCAACCACGCCACCATCGAATTGCCATGGGAGCAGCGTTGGGAACCCGATATCTTGCCGGGGCCGGTGAACGAGTACTTGGAGGTCATTGATGTCGATCCTACCAGCGGCCAGTTCTACAAACCGGTTAACTTGAATGACCCGCATGTGTTGGCCCAGGATGGCATCGCGCCTTCGGAGGGCGACCCGCGTTTCCATCAGCAAATGGTCTTCGCCGTTGCGATGAAAACCATCAAATTGTTCGAGCGGGCACTGGGGCGCAAAGTGTTCTGGTCACCCAGAGCTATCGAGGATAAGCGGACAAAGAAGCTGACCTACGGCTATGTCCGCCGGTTACGTATTTATCCTCACGCCTTACGCGAAGCGAATGCCTACTACAGCCCGGCAAAAAAGGCGTTGTTGTTCGGTTACTTCAAGGCATCACTGAGCAACGCCGGGGTGAACTTGCCGGGTGGCTGGATATTCACGGCGTTGTCCCACGACATTGTCGCGCATGAAACCACGCACGCCATTCTGGATGGCTTGCACCGTCGTTACATCGAATCCACCAGCGTTGATAGCCTGGCGTTTCATGAAGCCTTCGCCGACATCGTTGCACTGTTGATGCATTTTACGTTGCCGGAAGTGGTGTCCAGTCAGTTGGCCGCACGCCGTGGGGATCTGACCGAGCGTTCCTGGTTGAGCGGCCTGGCCCGTCAGTTCGGCGAGGCGTCGGGGCGCTACTCGGCATTGCGCGATGCAATCGACGAAAAGGGCAAGGACGGCTTGCCTGACCCTACGCGGCTTTCACAATTGAGCGAGCCTCATGAGCGCGGCGCGATACTGGTCGCCGCTGTGTTCGACGCATTCATCACCATTTACGAGCAACGTACGACCGATCTTTTTCGGCTGGCAGGGCATGACAAGGCATCGACGGCCAACCTGTCGACCGAACTGATCGCACGCCTGACCCGCGAAGCCGTGAAGGCTGCCGATCATGTCCTGAGGATGTGCATTCGTGCATTGGACTATTTGCCACCCGTGGATGTGCACTTCGGCGAGTTTCTGCGGGCCATTGTCACAGCTGATAACGACCTTGTACCGGACGACCGCATGCACTATCGCCTGGCAGTTATCCAGGCGTTCCGTCGACGCGGCATTTTTCCGGACAAATGCTTATCACTGGCGCCGGACAGTTTGCTCTGGGAATCATTGAAGGGTTATCAGACAGAAGAGCTTTCCCTGACCGCCGATGACCTGCTGGCCTTTCAGGCACCGCCCAAATCCAATTGGCCAGGTGGCTCACTTGATTTAACGCCGCAGTACCTGCGGGGCAATGCATTTCTCCAGTCCGAGCATAATCGTCAAGTGGTGTGGAACTGGCTGATGGAAGAGTCAGACCATGACGCTGAATGGGAGAAGGTCTTGGGGATTTTCTTCATGGCCCATCCCGACGCAACCAAGAAGCAAGGGGCGTTGTTTGTAGGATGGGATGGTGTTCAACCTGCCGTGGAGGTGCATTCGGTCCGCACGTGTCGCAGGGCCGGGCCGGACGGGCAGGACCTTCGGCAACTGGTCGTGGAAATTACCCAGCGCCGTCGCGGTTACTTCGACAGCGCGCAACAACTCAAGGAAGACCAGCAAGCCCCGCGCAAGGATGATCGCCGTTCCTATGACTTCACGTTCCGAGGGGGCGCGACACTGATCATTGACCTGCGTGATGGCACCCTGCGCTATGTCATCCGCAAGCGCATCGATGACGATGAACGTCTGGATGCCCAGAGGCGCTTCCTGCAAACCGGCAACGACTCTCTGGCCATGACTTATCGAGAACCGCGCGCGGACGATAACCCCTTTGCCATGACCCACCGTGGAGTCTGACGCCATGACCAATGCAGATTTGCAGGGCAAGGTGGCGATTCGCATGTACCGCGGGATTTTGGGCGACTGCTTTCTGCTTCGCTATCTGGACGCCGGGATCACCCGCCACATCTTGATCGACTGCGGTGTGCTTCAAGGGGTGACGGGGGCCAAACAGACAATGACGCGTATTGTCGACGACCTTCAAAAAACCACTGGCGGCTTGCTCGACCTGGTGGTGGTAACCCACGAGCATCACGATCACACGAGCGGCTTCCTGTATGAGCAAGCGCGCTTTTTTGGTGATGATTTTCGCATCGGTGAACTCTGGCTGGCCTGGACCGAGAACTCGAATGATTCCCAGGCCGTCGCACTGCACGCCCGATTCAAAAAGGCGAAAGTGGCGTTGGCGGGTGTCGTCGGCCTTAGCGGGCGTGGTACCCCATTGCACCAGGATGCACGAATCCAGACAGTGCATGGCCTGTCGGCCTTCATCGACCCGCTGGCCAGTAAAGAAAAAGACAAGCGCACGACCATCGAGAAGCTCAAGGACAAGGCCGGATCGAAAGTGACCCGGTACCTGGAACCCGGTGATGTTGTGCGACCCGCCGCCATCGACGCGCTCAAGGCGTATGTCATGGGGCCACCGCGATCCGAAGAGCGCTTGCGCAAGGATTTGCCGAGCAAGGGGGCGGGGAAAGAGGTGTACATGACCAGCCTGGATGAGGCCATGGCGCTGGAGGAACGCACGCTGCGACTCAAAGGCGAGGTTCCGGACAATGTCGACTCACCCTTCGCGCCGCCTTATCAGCGACCTTTCTCCAGGGTCGCAGATGAAACGGATACCCATGGCGGGGGGGATGAAGAGTCGACCAGCGTCGAGCAGCGCTATTTTGGCAGCGTTGACCAATGGCGCTGCATTGAGGACGAATGGCTGGACGGCGCGGAAACCCTGGCCCTGAAAATGGATTCGGACACCAACAACACCAGTCTGGTCCTGGCGTTCGAGTTGCCGGACGGCCAGATCCTGCTCTTTCCAGGCGATGCCCAGGTGGGCAACTGGCTGTCCTGGGGCGACCAGACTTACCCCAAAGACGCTATGTCAGGGAAGCCTCTGCCGCTGACCCGAGACGACATCCTCGCTCGGGCCACGCTTTACAAAGTCGGCCACCATTGCAGCCATAACGCCACTGCTCGTGCCGCAGGATTGGAAAAGATGAATGATTCCAGGTTGGTGGCGATGATCCCGGTGGTCGCCGATGTGGCGAAAGGCAATGACTGGAATATGCCTTACCCGGATCTCCTGAGTGCCTTGCAGCAACGTACCAGACAGCGGATCGTTTCCGGGGATGGAAACCCTGCAAGCGAAATCAAGGCCTTCGCCAACTCACCGACGGATCCGGCTAACCCGGTCACGTTAAGTTATGCGCCCGATGAGTTGTGGGTGGAGTTATTGATCCCGTACTGAATTCACCTCACCCCGACCAATGACCAACAGGTACAGGAGGTAGCGATGTCTTCGTATACAGTGACGGCCAGTACCCTCAACTTACGCAGCGAACCGAGTGTTGCACCGAAAAATCGACTGGCTACTTTGCCCCAAGGGCAAAAGGTCGAGAAGCTGGGGGTGCACAGTACCCAAACTGACTGGTGGCAGGTCAGCACGATGCTCAATGGTGTGTCGGTTACGGGGTATGTAAACAGTCAATACCTTGCGCCCGAAGGCGCCCCCGACAATCTCCCTGCCGCTACATCTATCAGTCCTGCTCACCTGACACCCAAACACCCAATACTGCGCTCAGCAGCCGAGGGGCGGGCGTTCCCCTTGAACGAAAACGGTATGCCATCTCGTGCGCAGGGCAGTGCAACGGAAAAAGTCCGGGACTTGCATCGCATCATCGAGTGGTTGGGGGTGGCCAGTAACCCGCGCTATACGAAGTCAAAAAGTGAAACTTACTGCAATATCTACGCTTACGACTTTTGCTGCCTTGCCGGGGTTTATCTGCCTCGTGTCTGGTGGACCCGCAAAGCCATTGCCGAACTCGCCAAAGGCAATCCTGTCGCGGTGCAGTACGAAAAGACTGTGAGCGAGTTAAGTGCAAACAGCTTGAACAATTGGTTTGAGGAGTTCGGCAGTGATTTTGGCTGGACGCGATCATTCGATATCAATGAGGTTCAAGAAGCTGCAAACGCTGGAAGTGTCTGTTTCATTTCAGGTCAGCGAGTTGACTTGAACCAATCGGGCCATATCTGTGCGGTCGTTCCAGAAACGGATGATCATCGCGCGCAGAGAAAAAACGGCGTGGTGGTGACCCCTTTGCAGAGTCAGGCAGGCAGCAACAATTTCAGCTATGGCGGGGTGGTCTGGTGGACGGCCAGCAAATTCAGGCGCTTTTCATTCTGGATTCATCCCTGAGCGTTTTCAGTATTGATATGCAAAAAAGGAATAAATAGATAATTATTTATTCCTTTTGTTGTTTGTGCGGGTGGTGCACTTTGAGGGCCTGCACCTTCGTACGCAGGTGCCCGACATCAGACAGGAAGCCTCAACATGACCATCAAAGCGATCAACGTCCGCAACCAGTTCAAAGGCGTCATCAAGGAAATCGTACAAGGCGAAGTGGTGTCCGAAATCGACGTGCAAACCGCCTCCGGAATCGTCACCTCAGTGATTACGACACGCTCGGTGCGCGATCTTGAATTGCAAGTGGGCAGCGAAGTGATTGCCTTCGTTAAATCCACCGAGGTCTCGATCGCCAAGCTCTGAATTCGTCAGCCAGTTCAGCCATCACGCACTTCGTAGCAGCAGGCTTCGCCAGTTGCTACGGATTGCGTCATTCCTTAACTTATCGGCATTGGCGTTTCCGTCACCCCGAGGTTTTCATGACGACACTTTTCAAGCGCACCACGTTGACCTTATTGGCCACTTCCGTGGCGGCGGTGAGTGCGTTACTCAGCCCCGTTGTTCAGGCCGAAGGCACCATCAGCATTGCCCAGCAATTTGGTATCGGTTACCTGATTCTGGATGTGGTCCGTGACCAGCAACTCATCGAGAAACAGGGCAAGGAGCAGGGGCTCGACATCAAGGTCGACTGGAGCAGTATTTCCGGGGCCACGGCGATGAACGAGGCGCTGCTGGCTGGCGCGCTGGATGTGGTGTCTGCGGGTGTCCCGCCGATGCTGACGATCTGGGATCGGACCAAGGGCAAACAAAACGTCAAGGCGATCGCTTCGCTGGGGTCGATGCCCAACTACCTGCTGACCAACAATCCGCAGGTTAAAACGCTCGAAGACTTCACTGAAAAGGATCGCATCGCCGTACCGGCAGCGGGTGTCGGTTTCCAGTCGCGCACCCTGCAGATTGAAACGGCCAGACAGTTTGGCGCGGACAACTTCAAAAAATTTGACGACATTTCGATCAGCCTGGCCCACCCGGACGCGACAGCGGCGCTGATCGCCGGCGGTTCGGAAATCAACGCGCATTTTTCCAGCCCGCCGTTCCAGTACCAGGAATTGCAGAGCCCCAACGTGCACAAAGTGCTGAGTTCCTACGACATATTGGGTGGCCAGGCCACGTTTAACGTGCTGTACACCACTGAAAAATTCCACGATGAGAACCCGAAAACCTACAAGGCGTTTTACGCCGCACTGGCCGAGGCCGAACAGATTATCAAGGCTGACAAGCCCGCAGCCGCGCAGACCTATATCCGCGTGGAGCAATCGAAACTATCCTTGCCATTGGTTGAGAAAATCGTCGCCGACCCGGAAATCGACTTTACCGTGGTGCCACAGCGAACCTATATCTACGCCGAGAAACTGCAGGCGTTGGGTGTGCTGAAAAACAAGGCTGGCAGCTGGAAAGACTACTTCTTCGAGGAAGCACATGGCGGTGCAGGCAGTTGAGAGCAAACCGGACATCATGCAAGAACAGACCTACCAACGGCTGGACGTCGCCCACGGCAAACCGATCAAGCTCTGGACCGAAGGCGTCCCGGTTGAAGACGCCGCCAAACAGCAATTGATCAACACCGCCAGGATGCCGTTCATCTTCAAGCATCTGGCGGTCATGCCTGACGTGCATTTGGGCAAAGGCTCGACCATCGGCAGCGTCATTCCAACTCAAGGCGCGATCATTCCGGCCGCGGTCGGTGTGGACATCGGTTGCGGCATGATCGCCGCGTGCACGACGCTGACCGCCAGGGATTTACCCGACAACCTGCATGGTTTGCGTTGCGCCATCGAGAAAGCGGTGCCCCATGGCCGCACCGGTGGCCGTGGCGCTCGCGACAAAGGCGCCTGGGACAACGTGCCGAAACAGGCCGATCAGGCGTGGTCAGCACTGGCCTCGCGCTTCAAGGCGATCACCGACAAGTACCCGAAACTCGCCCAGACCAACAACCGTGGGCATTTGGGCACATTGGGCAGCGGCAATCACTTCATCGAGGTGTGCCTGGATGAAACCGACCGCGTCTGGTTCATGTTGCACAGTGGTTCCCGAGGTGTCGGCAACGCCATTGGCAACCTGTTCATTCAACTGGCCCAGGCGGATATGCGCGAGCACCTCGCCAACCTGCCGGACCGCGACCTGGCGTACTTCAAGGAAGGCAGCCGGCACTTCAACGACTACGTCGAAGCGGTAGGCTGGGCACAGGATTTCGCCAGGCAAAACCGTGCGTTGATGATGCACGCGGTGATCCAGGCGACCCGGCAAGTGATCAAAAAACCTTCGAGGCTGCGCTGGAAGCGGTGAACTGTCACCACAACTACGTGCAAAAAGAGCGGCACTTCGGCGAGGACATCCTGGTAACCCGCAAAGGGGCGGTGTCGGCGAAGAAGGGCGAGCTGGGGATTATTCCCGGGTCGATGGGCGCGAAAAGCTTCATCGTTCGCGGCCTCGGCAACGAGCAATCATTCTGTTCCTGCAGCCACGGTGCCGGCCGCACCATGAGCCGCACCCAGGCGAAAAACCGGTTCACCGTCGACGATCAGATTCGCGCCACCGCCCACGTGGAATGCCGCAAGGATGCTGCGGTCATCGATGAGATTCCGATGGCCTACAAGAACATCGACGACGTGATGCATGCCCAGCGCGAACTGGTCGAAGTGCTGCACACCTTGCGTCAGGTGGTCTGCGTCAAGGGCTGAGCACTTCGACTGATCGCCAGATCACTTGTACTTGATCACGATGCCTTTGAGTTTGCGTCCCTGAATCGTTTCAATGTCGCGGCTCCACAGCGGTCCGCTGACATAAGCGCCGACCGTCCCGATTTGGTCATAAACCACCACCACGGCATCACCGCCGAGCTTGGCGGTTTCTTCTTTCAGTTTTTCTTCGACTTGGGTAATCGGCGGGGCAGGGTCGATGCTGGCGTCGATCAATACTTCACCCAATCGAACAAACGGGCGAGCGGGCGCAGCACGCAGCACCACCACTTCGGCGGCCAGTGTCGGCGCGGGATGTTCCACACCGACATACGCGGTGGTTTGGGCATCAATCGTGGCGCAACCGTTGAGCGCCAGCAGGGCGCCGACAAGGCCGCCCGCCAGCAACGTCATTTTGCAGCGGGTGGACCAGGGGGTGACTGGGGCAGGCATAGCGGCTTTCCTCCGAACAATCCGTTGCCACGTGGCTAGTTGACGGTAGCAGACGGTCCGGGAGATGCCAGAAAGCCCAACCGCTACCGGCCGCGCTTTCTGATGCCTTGTCGTCTCACTGGTCTTTCTCGCAATTGACCATCCACGACACACCGAAGCGATCCACCAGCATGCCGAAACGCGCCGCCCAGAATGTCTTTTCCAGCGGCATCTGCACGTTGCCGTCTTCCGACAAGGCAGCGAAGACGCGTTCCGCTTCAGCGATGCTGTCGACATTCAATGAGATGGAACACCCGCTCATGTCCTCCGTGGGCCGGTCCGGGGTGGTGTCCGAGCCCATGATCGCCTGATCGCCCACCACCAGGCGGGTGTGAAGGATCAGGTCGTGGAGGTCTGTCGGCACGTGTTCGCCGGCCGGTGTTTCACCGAACGTCAACATGGCTTCGATTTCGCCGGGCAGGCTTTGCGCATAGAAAGTAAAGGCTGCTTTGCAGTTGCCATTGAAGATCAGGTAAGGATTGATTTTCATGTTTTACTCCCGGTCACGGAAGGAGGCGGAGGGTGGCGGACTCAGTGCCGGCTCCGCAGTGATTGAACACAAACAGCAAAGCGTTAGAGGGCGGGTTTGGCAAAATTCGTTTAGACGTTTTTTCTATTGAAACGCGGCGTTTTATGGCTTCGGGTATGCGCGACCAGACATTGCGTCAGGTTTTCAGGCCACTGCGCGTGGCGCCGAAGGCCGCAGCAAGCGTTCGATGGCGCCGCTCACCAGGTTTTCCAGCATTTCATCGCGCTCATGGTCATTCAGCGGATGTTGCATCAGCCAACCGGGGGCACTGTTGAGCAAGTTGGCGATGGCGTGCGCTGTGGCACGTTGCGCCTGTTCGCCGACCCGGGTTTTGCTGCCGAGCATCAGCAGCAACCGGTGTTCGTATTGTTCGCGCAATTGCCGGACTCGCGCCTGTTGCTCGTCATTGAGGCAACCGCTGTCGCGTTCCGCCAGGCGAAAATGCCAGGGCATTTCCCGGTGCAAATTCAAATGCGCGCGGATCAGCAGCTGCAGCTTGTCGCGTTTCGCCGAGCCCTTTTGATCGAGGCGGTCCAGGGTCGACAGCAGCTCTTCGTAGAACTCTTCGATCAAGTCGAGCAGCAAGTGCTGCTTGCTCGGGTAATGGTGGTACAACGAGCCCGGGGAGAGCCCCAGGCACGTCGCCAGCTCACGCATGCCGACCTGACCGAAACCCTTGCTGGCGAACAACTCCAGCACGGTGTCCCGGTATTCGGCAAAGCGCGAGCAACGCTCAGGCATAGGCATGGAAGCCACGTCCTGTCTTGCGCCCCAGATAGCCGGCGGCAACCATTTCCTTGAGCAACGGAGCAGGGCGGTATTTGCTGTCGTTAAAGCCGTCGTAGAAGGCTTCCATGATGGCCAGCAGGGTATCCAGACCGATCAGGTCCGCCAGGGCCAGCGGGCCGATTGGCTGGTTGCAGCCCAGGCGCATGCCGGCGTCGATATCCTCGGCACTGGCCAGGCCTTCCTGAAGCACCAGAACGGCTTCGTTGATCATCGGCACCAGAATCCGGTTGACCACGAAGCCCGGGCGGTTGCCGGCGGTGATCGCGGTTTTGCCCAGGGTGGTCGCCATGTCCAGGGCCAGCGCATGCGTGGCATCGCTGGTTTGCAGGCCGCGAATCACTTCAATCAGGCCCATCACCGGCACCGGGTTGAAGAAATGCAGGCCGATGAAGCGCTCAGGTTGGCTGACGCTGGCGGCCAGTTGAGTAATCGACAGCGACGACGTGTTGGAGGCAATCACGCACTCGGCACTGACCTGCGCGGCAATTTGGTGCAGCACGCGCAATTTCAAGTCGAGGTTTTCGGTGGCCGCTTCGATCACCAGTTGCGCGTTCTGCAGGCTGGCGTAATCGGTGCTGGTGCGAATCTTGTCGAGGGCGGCGAGTTTCTGCTCCTGGCTCAGCGTTTCCTTGGCGACCTGACGATCAAGGTTTTTGCCGACGGTCGCCAGGGCCTTTTGCAGGGCACTCTCGGAAATATCGATCAGGGTCACGTTGAAGCCGGCCAGCGCACAGACCTGCGCAATCCCGTTGCCCATGGTGCCCGCGCCGATCACCCCAATGTTTTGCAGATTCATGTTCCCGTCCTTACGGTCAAACCTTGCGATACCTTGGCCGTTGCTACGGTCGAAGGCGTACTATTGGCCGCGAGTCTAGAACCGGCAGGTCGGTTGTCCTATGCCGCAACTGTTCAACGGTGCTGGTGTTTTTTGCCATTTCAAGTGATAGGGAGCGAAACGTTCACATGCGGGAAAAGGACTCGGTCGCGGTTTATTTCGTGCAGGCAATGATCCATGCGCTGGCGCAGCATCCACAGCGCCTGAACGCAGCGTTGGAACAGGCCGGTATCGACCCGGCGTTGATGGATCAGCCTACGGCGCGGGTGCCGGCCAGCGCGTTTGCCGCGCTGTGGCTGATTCAGATCCGTGAGTTGGACGACGAGTTTTTCCGCCTCGACTCCCATGGCATGCCGCCGGGCAGTTTCGCCTTGATCTGTCGCGCCTTGATTCAGGAACCCGACCTGCACAAAGCCATGCGCCAGTGCCTGGCCAATTTCGCCCTGTTCCTGCGCGACTTTCGTGGCACGCTGACCGTGCGCGGCAAGCGCGCGATCATCAGCCTCGACACCCACGCGCAAAACGACGACGTCAGCCGTTTTGGCGAAGAGACGTTCCTGGTGCTGATGATCAGCCTGTTGTGCTGGCTGGGCGGGCGGCGCATCCCCATCGACCGCGCGGACTTTCGTCACGAGCGCGTTTCCCTCAGCGACGACCGTTTGTTGTGGGGCCCCAACCTGACCTTCGGCGCCGAGCGCACCGAAATCGAATTCGCCAGCCATTACCTGCGCCTGCCGGTGGTGCAGGACCTGGCTTCACTCAAAGTCTTTCTGCGCACGGCCCCGCAATGGCTGGTGATCCGTTTCCGCAACCAGCATGGCCTTGCCTCGCAAGTCCACCAGCGCCTGCGCAACAGCGATTACAGCGAATGGCCGACCTTGCAGGCCTTCGCCCTCGAACAACACCTGAGCCCCAGCACCTTTCGCCGCAAACTGGAGCGCGAAGGGTGCTCGTATCAGGAGATCAAGGATGAAGTGCGCCGTGGCGTTGCCTTCGAGCAGTTGCGTGAGAGCCGCGCGAGCATCAGCGACATCGCTGAACAACTGGGCTTTCAGGAACCGAGCGCGTTCCATCGAGCGTTCAAGAAATGGACGGGGGAGAGCCCGGGGCGGTATCGGGCGCGGTTTCAGGTGGAGTGTCCGGATTGAACCTTGCTGTTGACCGCCTCACCACCTTACTCGACCAGGCCCGACGCGCTCTGCTGCTGGTCTGGGGCACCTCTCGCGGTCTATTCCTGGGCCTGGTCCTCGCCACCCTGATCGCCGGTGTACTCCCGGCGCTGGCCGCATGGCTGGGGCAGCGCATTGTCGACGCGGTGGTCCACGCGATGCAGTTGCATGCGCAGCAGGGCAGTGCGCCGTTGTGGCCGGTGGTGCGTTATGTACTGATGGAGGCTGGGGTGTTGGCGTTGTTGTCCGCGACTCAACGGGCATTGTCGGTTCAGCAGTCGCTGTTACGCGTGCAGTTGGGGCAGAAGGTCAACACGATGATTTTGGAGAAAGCCCAGACGTTGTCGTTGGTGCAGTTCGAGAACTCCGAGTTTTACGACAAGCTGGTACGGGTGCGGCGCGAGGCTTCGACGCGGCCGCTGGCGCTGGTGATGAAGTCGTTGGGGCTGATCCAGAACCTGATTGTGCTGATCAGCTTTGGCGTGTTGCTGGTGCACTTTTCACCGTGGGCGCTGGTGCTGTTGGTGGTGGGTGCATTACCGGTGTTCTTCGCCGAAGCGCATTTTTCCGGGGATGCTTTTCGGCTGTTCACGCGTCGGGCGCCCGAGAGTCGGCAGCAGACTTACATTGAGACGCTGCTCTCCCACGAGGGCTATATCAAAGAGGTCAAACTGTTCGGCTTCGCGCCGCTGTTGTTGCAGCGTTACCGCGACACGTTTGCCCGTCTCTACGCCGAAGACCGTCGCTTGACGTTGCGTCGTGATAGCTGGGGATTTGTCCTCGGCCTGCTCGGTACAGCGGCGTTTTACCTGGCCTATGCGTGGGTGGTGGTCGATGCCGTTCACGGCAACATCAGCCTGGGGCAAATGACCATGTACCTGGTGTTGTTCAAACAGGGGCAAACCGCGGTCAGCAGCAGTTTGAGCGCCATCAGTGGTCTGTATGAAGACGGTCTGTACCTGTCCAGCCTTTATGAATACCTGGCCGAACCGGTGGTTGCCGATTCCGGGTATCTCACCGAGGGTGCCGTGCCCGGCGATGGTCTGCGTTTCGAGAGCGTCGGCTTCCGTTATCCGGGGGCGAGTCGTGCGGCGCTGGAAGGCATCGACCTGCACCTGGTTCCTGGGCGCAGTCTGGCGCTGGTGGGGGAGAACGGGTCGGGCAAGACTACGCTGATCAAATTGCTGACCCGCCTGTATCGGCCCGATCAGGGCCGAATCCTGCTCGACGGCAGTGACTTGCAGGCATGGAAAGAGGACGCGCTGCGCCAGCGCATCGGGGTGATTTTTCAGGATTACATCCGCTACCAATTCTCGGTCGGCGAAAACATCGGCGTCGGCGACACGCTGGCGTTCAACGATGAACAGCGCTGGCAAGACGCAGCGGCGCAGGGCATGGCCGCGCCGTTCATCGAGCGTCTGGATCGAGGGTATGCCACGCAGTTGGGACGCTGGTTTGCCGGTGGGCAGGAGCTGTCCGGCGGGCAGTGGCAAAAGATCGCGCTATCGCGCGCCTACATGCGTCGCGACGCCGACATCCTGATTCTCGACGAGCCGACATCAGCCCTCGACCCGGCAGCGGAAGCGGCGGTGTTCGAGCATTTCAGCGAGCACACCGAAGACCGGATGACGTTGCTGATTTCCCACCGGTTTTCCAGCGTGCGTAACGCCGATCACATCATCGTGCTGGACCAGGGGACCATCCTCGAACGTGGCGATCACGACACGCTGGTGAACGCCGGTGGGCGCTACGCGCAGCTATTCAACCTGCAAGCCCGGGGTTACCGCTAGGCCCGGCCACTTGCGTTGGTTTGGTTTTCATCAAGCGCTCGATGGCCTGGCGATACAGCGTACCGCCCAGACTCATGCTGTTGTTGTGCGTCCCGCCGGGCACCAGCAGCAGGCGCTTGGGTTCATTGGCGGCGTTGAACAATTGCTGGCTGAAGCGCGACGGCATGAACGCATCGGCCAGGCCATGGACCACCAGCAGCGGCATGTTGATGTCGACGATCTTGTCGATGGAATCGAATTTCTGCGACACCAGCCAACGCACCGGCAGCCAGTTCACCGGCAGGTTGCTGTTGGCCACTTGGGCCACGGCATCGCCCAGCGAAGTGAACGTGGACTCGATCACCAGGCCGCGCACCGGCACCTCGGCGTGTTGTTTTTTTGCTTGTGCGGCCAGGTCTGCCGCGAGGTCGATGGCCACTGCGCCGCCCAGGGAGTGGCCGTAGATCAGGCGCTTATTGGCGTCTGGTTGCATCTGGGTGAAGCGCTCCCAGGCAACGCGGGCGTCTTCGTAGACACTGGCTTCGGACGGCAAATCACCTTTGCTCTGGCCAAATCCACGGTAATCGATGGCCAGCACTGAATAGCCCATGGCGCGCAATTGCTCGATGCGAAACGCCTGGCCCGTAAGGTTCCAGCGCACTCCGTGCAGGTAGAGGATCGACGGTGCATCACGGCGTGCGGCCGGCCACCACCACGCATGCAGGTTTTGCCCGGCCTTGAAACTGGCGGGTTTGATGTCGAACTCCTGGACATCGCTCGGCAAGCCGCGATACCAGCCTGCCGTGCCCGGTTCGATGCGAAACAACAGCTCGCGCTCTTTGTACTTGAGCACGCCGCAACTCACTGGCAGGCCAACGATCACTAGGGCCATGCACAGCAGCGGCAGCCAGCGTCGGCGAAAGCGATTCATCAAACTCGACAACATGCGGCGTCCGGAAAGTGGGCAGGAAAGGACGGTTTTTAACAGATGCATGCCGGGGGTGGGAACAATTTCGACGGTCGTAGGAAACTGGGTGGTGAATTAGCGCCCCCATCGCGAGCAAGCCCGGCTCCTACAGTGTTCACAAAACCACTGTAGGAGCCGGGCTTGCTCGCGATGGGGCCATCACTGCCTAAACCCATCTCGATCAATCCACCGTCAACACAATCTTGCCAACGTGATCACCTCCCTCCATCCGCGCATGCGCCTGCGACGCATCGGCAAGCGCATAGACCTTGTCGATCATCGGCAGGCACCGCCCGGCGGCGAGCACTGGCCAGACGTATTCACGCAGTTGCTCGGCAATCGAGGCCTTTTCTTCGCGGGTGCGTGAGCGCAACAGGGAGCCGGTGATGATTGCGCGTTTGGCCATGATCGCCAGCAGGTCGACATCCTTGGCATGAGCGCCGCCGAGAAACCCCAGCATCACCAGTCGACCTTCCATGCCCAAGGCGGCGATGTTCGGGTTCAGGTACGAGCCGCCCATGATGTCGAGGATCACGTTCACGCCTTTGCCAGCGGTTTTTTGCGCGATGACGTCGGCAAAATCCTGATCGCGGTAGTTGATCGGCTCAGCCCCCAACTGGCGGATCACCGCACACTTTTCCTCACTGCCGGCAGTGGCGAATGCCTTGACGCCGAACTCGCGACACAGCATCAACGCGGTGGTGCCGATGCCACTGGTGCCGCCGTGAATCAATGCGCGCTGGCCTTTGCTGGCGCCGCCCATGTCGAACAGGTTGGCCCACACCGTGAAAAAGGTTTCCGGGATCGCCGCCGCGTGCACCCAGTCCATCCCTTGCGGGATCGGCAGCGTCTGGCTGGCCGGTACCACGCAATATTGTGCGTAGCCGCCGCCGTTGGTCAGCGCGCAGACCTTATCGCCAACGATAAACTCGCTGACGTCCGTACCGATCGCCACCACTTCGCCGGCCACTTCCAGCCCGGGGATTGGACTCATGCCGGGCTTCATCGGGTACTTGCCGGCGCGCTGGATCACGTCGGGGCGATTGACCCCGGCAGCGTGCACGCGAATCAGCACTTCGCCCGCACCCGGGGTCGGCACCGGTTCCTGGCGCGGTTTCAACACCTCGGGGCCGCCGGGCTCGGTGATTTCAATCAGGGTCATGGTTTGGGGCAATGTCATGTCGAATTCCTGGAACGAAGAAGTCATAAAGTGGGACCGCATCAAGGTGTCGGTGATTCAGTTCAAAGCGGGCAGCAAACCCTCACGACGGTTCAGTAACCGCGTGACGTGTTCCAGCAACAGTGCAACCACAATCGCACCGGCTGCGATGACAAACAACATGGCGTGATGACCGCCGCTGGCGTTAAACAGTGCCGAATAGGCAAACCCGGCGATGGCCTGAAACGTTGCAAACGAAACCGTCGCACGACTCCAGGCCATTTGCTGCTGGTGATGCTGGGGAATCAGTTCGTGAACCCGTGCCAGCGCCAGCGGGACGATGCCCGGCGGGAACGAGCCGATAATCACCGCCAGCAACGCCAAAGCGGTAAAGGAGCTGGAAATCGACAGCAGGCCAACGGCAATCGCCTGCACCACCAGCACCAGCCGAATACTCATCTTCGCGCCCAGTTGATCCGCCAGAAATCCGTAACTCACCGGCCCGATAATCGCGCCAAGGCCATACATCACCCAAATCAGCGCACCGACGTGCGGCCCGGCACCGAGGCCACGAGCCACGTAATCCACCAGGAACACCATGGCTGGCACCAGCCCGGCGGCCATGAGCGCGTATTGAGCGAACAACAGGTAAACGTTCCGGTCAGTGGCTGTCTTGGGTTCCTCGACGGAGGGCGTGACGGCGGTGTGGTGAGTGTCTGACGGCCAGCCGAACCAACTGGCAGCGGTCAGCAACAAGGACAGCAGACCAAGCCCGAACCAGGTCTGTTGCAAGCCGAGGCTCAATAACGGCGGGACAATCGTCCCCGAACCGGCAATGCCCAGGCCAATACCCAGAAAAATCGCACCACTGGCCAGCCCCCGGCGGGATGCCGGGACATGCGGCAAGACGGTGGCGGCCACCAGCACCATGATCGCGCCACCGGCAATGCCCGACAGCAGGCGCCAACCGAAGAACCAACTCACCGACAGGGGAAAGCCACAGGCAAAGAATGACAGGGTCACGGCCACCATCATCAGCCGCAGCGCGGTTTTGTTGGAGGTGCGTTGCGCAACGGGGCGACCAATCAGGGCACCAATCAAATAGCCGACCAGATTGGCGGCACCGAGGTAAACCACGTCGCGGGTGGAAAACCAGTGCGCCTGGATCAGCGATGGAATCAGTGGCGTGTACGCGAACCGCGCCAGGCCAATGCTGACCAGGCTGGCGCTGAGACCGGCGAAGATCGGCAGCCAGATCGCGTTGCGCGGAGTAGTCGATGTGCTGTGCATGAGAAGGGTCCAGTGAGGTGGATGCTGGCCTTCAGCCTATCGCGATTGATTGATGCAATAACGCAGCGATTTTGCGTTATCGTGATGCGAAATTGCATCGCTAGGGGCGCCGCATGAACTGGGATGACGCACGGGTATTTCTGGCGGTGTGCCGAGAATCGACCCTTCGGGGGTGCGGCGCGGGTGCTGGGGGTCGATCAGGCCACGGTGGGCCGGCGCATCACTGCGCTGGAAAAGTCATTGAGTGCCACGTTGTTTCTGCGCACCTCTGAGGGCTATGCACTGACCGCAGTCGGCGAGGCGGCGTTGGCGGCAGTGGAAAAAATGGAGCGCTCGGCGCTGGAACTGCAGCGTCAGATTCAAGGGCTGGACGACCGGTTGACCGGCCTCGTCCGGGTCACCACCACGGATTCGATGGCCATCGACTTCCTGATCCCGGCCATTGCGCGCCTGCATCAGCAGCATCCCGATGTGCGGGTGCAATTGGACGCCTCGACGCAGTTTCTCAGCCTGTCGAAACGCGAAGCGGACATCGCTGTGCGCAACACCCGACCGGATAACCCGGACCTGATCGCCCGACGAATTGCCCGCTGGCCGGTGGGGCTGTTTGCGTCCCGGGCGTATGTGCAAGCCAACGGGGTGCCGGAGCCGGGCTCGGCGTTTGAAGGGCATGATCTGGTGGTGTATCAGCCGTACCTGCAAGGCAACAAGGAGATGACGCTGGTGTCGGAACCACTGGCGCGCGGGCGGATTGTGTCGAGCCTGAGTTCCAGCCTGCTGGTGCGTCGCTCCATCGCGGCGGGGATCGGGTTGGGGGAAGTGCCAGTGTACTTGGGGGAGAGGGACGGGCTGGTCAGGCTCTGGCCGGAGCGCACGCGACCGCTGCCGTATGACATCTGGCTGGTGACCCACGCCGACTTGCGGCACACCGCGCGGGTGCGGGCGGTCATTGATGAAATTGTCGCGGGGTTTTCCGGTACGGGGGAGTGACCGCACACAACCTGTAGCAGCTGGCGAAGCCTGCGTCCGGCTGCGAAGCAGTCGTGATTTCAAACGCAGCGGTCTAAATGACAGACCGCATGCGCTGGGTTTGCGACTGCTTCGCAGCCGGACGCAGGCTTCGCCAACTGCTACAGGGATCGTGGGTGACTGTTACGGCATTTCAGGCAGTTCATGCGGGCGCAGGTCGAACACCAACACTTCGGCGTCCACGCCATTGCTCAACGTCAGCACCTGCTCATCGCGAACCCGCACGCCGTCGCCTGCCTGCAACGACACACCGTTGAGTTCGACACTGCCACGGGCCACATGCACATAGGCATAGCGGTTGGCGGCCAGCTCAAGCGTGGCGCTTTCCTTGCCATCAATCAGCGCGGCGTACACCCGGGCATCCTGGCGCACTTTCAGCGAGCCCTTGGCGCCGTCCGGGGAAATGATCAGTTGCAGGCGTCCGCGTTTCTTTTGCGTGCTGAAGTGCTCTTGCTGATAACGCGGTTTGGCGCCGCTCACTTCAGGCACGATCCAGATCTGCAGAAAGTGCACGGGGCGTGTTGCCGAGTGGTTGTACTCGCTGTGCGCCACGCCACTGCCGGCGCTCATCAACTGCACGTCACCCGGGCGGATCACCGAACCGGTGCCCAGGGTGTCCTTGTGTTCCAGTGCGCCGTCGAGCACGTAGGAGAAAATCTCCATGTCGCGGTGGGGGTGCTGGCCAAAGCCTTTGCCGGCCGCCACGCGGTCATCGTTGATCACCAACAGATCGGAAAAACCCTGTTCTTTCGGGTTGCGATAGTTGGCGAAGGAAAAGGTATGGAACGACTTCAACCAACCGTGATTGGCCGCGCCGCGATCAGAGGCTTTGCGAAGGGTCAGCATGATGAAATCTCCTGTTGGGACGTTGATTCGTCCGAGTGAGGAGAAGGTTAATGGTTACTGGTTTGTGCAATAAGTAGATGAAAATTGAAATACTGTCTCTTTCAGGTTGACAGTTGTGTGCAAAGGATCACGGACGCCAACGCCACGATTAGCCATAATGCACAGCATCCTTTTAATGCCGTACCCCTAACCCTGTGGGAGTGAGCCTGCTCGCGATAGCGGAGTATCAGTCGACATCAATGTTGACGTTGCCGACGCCATCGCGAGCAGGCACGCTCCTACAGGGACCGGTGTCTGGCCAGTATTCTTTTTTGACTTCAGTGACTCTTAGCCCATGAAAACCGTAGCTGTAGTGTTGTTCCCGGGCTTCCTCCTGCTCGACATGGCCGGTCCCATGGAGGTGTTTTCCATCGCCAACCGATACCTGGCGCCGGCTGATTGTTACGAGCTGACGACCATCGGCACCGAGGCTGGCGCGCTGCGTGCCTCCAACGGCGTTCGCGTTCAGGCCGATTTGCACATTGATCAGGCGATCGAGGGTTACGACTTGCTGCTGGTGCCGGGCGGTCCCGGTGCCTATAACGAAAAACATCCGCCGTTGCTCGCCTGGCTCAAGGGCGCCGTAAGCCGTGCCGGGCGCTACGGTTCGATCTGCACCGGCGCCTTTGTCCTGGGGCATGCCGGTTTGCTGGACGGTTACCGCGTGACCACCCACTGGCACTACACCGAACGTTTGATCAAAGGCTTTCCCAAGGCCACGGTGGAGACCGATCAAATCTACGTTCAGGACCGCAATCTAATCACCTCCGGCGGCGTGACCGCCGGCATTGACCTGGCGCTGGCGGTCGTGGCCGAAGACCATGGCAAGAAAGTCGCGCAGGACGTGGCTAAAGTGCTGCTGGTGGTGATGAAACGTCAGGGCGGGCAGGCGCAATTCAGCCCATTGATGGCCACGGTTGCCCCGCATGAAACGCCGATTACCCGGGTGCAGAACTATGTACTCGAACACCTGGATGAAGCGTTCAGCATCGAACGCATGGCCAGCCTGGCAACCATGAGTGCGCGGCATTTCACCCGGGTGTTTGCCCGGGAAGTGCATATGACGCCGATGGAGTTCCTGCAAAACGCGCGCATCGACCACGCCCGCAGCTTGTTGGAAACCTGCGACTCACCGCTCAAGACCGTGGCTTTCAAAAGCGGCTTTGGCAGTGTGCGGCACATGCGTTTCCTGTTCAGTGAAAAACTCGGTTTGACCCCCAGCCAATACCGCGAACAGTTCAGCTAGAGCGTTGTGTCCGTTGCACGCACCCTGATGGCCGTGACGCTCCCTCCGTGGCAGTTGTACCGTCACGCAGGCCTGCCAAGATACCCCCTTAACTCTTTGCGATGGAGGTGCGGGAGCCTGGAGGGCGAGTGCGATGGACGATTGCAGCACGTTAAGCCGGGCCAGGTTTTCAGCACGCGAACGTGCATGAACAGCCTCAGAGATTTAAACAGCGAAGCGGTGCTGCATTTCGGCCCCTACGCGTTTCACCAGCACCAACGGCTGATTCTCGACGGTGAACGGCCGCTGCGCATGGGTGGGCGGGCCCTGGATATTTTGCAGGTGCTGGTCGAGCGTGCCGGGACGGTGGTCAGCAAAGACGAATTGATCGCCCAGGTCTGGCCGACGTCGGTGGTCGAAGAAATCAACCTGCGCGTGCACATCGCCGCGCTGCGCCGCGCCCTTGGCGACGGGCAGAATGGTCAGAATGGTCAGCGCTATATCGTCAATATTCCCCAGCGCGGGTACAGCTTTGTTGCCCCGGTGCAGCACCTGCCGGCGGGCGCACCCATTGCGATTCAGACCGTTCAGAACGCTCAGCACAACCTGCCTGCGCGGCTCATGCCGGTGACCGGTCGAGACTCGATTGTCGGCAGTCTGGTCCGGCAATTGCCGGTGCGACGTCTGATGACGCTGGTTGGTCCCGCCGGCATCGGTAAAACCACCGTGGCATTGCGCGTTGCCGAGCTGCTGTTGCAGCACTATGAGGACGGCGTCTGGCTGGTGGATCTGTCGACGATTGATGATCCGGCGCAAGTGATTGCCCACCTGGCGCGCACCCTTGAACTGGACGTCGGGGCTACTCTCGAGGTGTTGGCGCAACGCCATACGTTGCTGGTGCTCGACAACTGCGAGCACCTGCTGGAGCGCTGTCGCACATTGGTCGAAAGCTTGCTGGTTGCGGCGCCCCGGCTGTCGATTCTGGCCACCAGCCGTGAACCGCTGCGGGCCTCGGGGGAAACCATCCTGCATCTGCCGCCATTGGCGGTGCCGCCCGCTGGCGCTGTACTCAGTGTCACCGAAGTCATGGGCTATTCAGCCGTGCAACTGTTCGTCAGTCGCGCCCGTGCCCGTCAACAAGGCTTTGTCCTGCGCGAACAAGACCTCATGGCGGTGTGTGAAATTTGCCGCCGGCTCGATGGTTTACCGCTGGCCATTGAACTGGCCGCCACGCAAATCGATGCGTTGGCGCTGGTCGGCTTGCAAGCCCAGCTCGACAACTGTTTCCAGCTACTGACCCAGGGCCGGCGCACCGCCGTTCCCCGGCATCAAACCTTGAAAGCTGCGCTGGACTGGAGCTATGAACAGCTGAGCCCGTTGGAGCAAACGGTGTTGCAACGCCTGGCCGTATTCAAAAAGGCCTTCACCCTGGACGCCGCCATGGGGGTGATCAGTTGTGCGGTGTGGCAACCCGGTCGCTTGATCGAAGCGATGCAACACCTGGCGCTCAAATCGCTGTTGTCGCGGGAGCAGGGCAGTGGGGTGACCCGTTACCGGCTCCTCTACACCACCCGCGCGTACGCCCTGGAAAAGCTCGAACACGGTGGTCAATTGCCCGAAGTCGAAAGGCGCTACACCCGTTACATCAACCGGGCGCGCAAAGCGTCAGGCAGGTAGATGGCGTTGCAACTCGTCGAGTAACCGGCGGACTTTTGTCAGGTCCGGCGTGGAAAAGCCTTCGGTGAATCGCTGGTAAATCGGCTCCAGCAGCTCATGGGCTGGCCGATAGCGGCCCTGACGCTGCCAAAGCTGTGCCAGCGAGGTGGCGCTGCGCAGTTCCCAGGCGAGAGCGCCCTGGGTTCTGGCGACATTCAGGGCCCTGATCAGCACGGCTTCGGCGGCCTCGGTTTTCAGCGGGCAATCCTCGGTCAGCAGCGCGCTCGCCCTGGCCCGCAGGATTTCTGCGGTGCTCCAGCCTGCGGTGCCGGTATCTGCTCGCTGCTGCAAGGCGTCATCGACGAAACCGCTGTCCAGCGTGACCATGATGTCCTTGATCAACCCGCTGCCCGGTGGGGGCGGCAAGTGCGCTTGGGTCTGGTCAATCACCTGCGCGTAGTGCCGCGCCCACGTGTGGAACAGCAGCACCGAATGTTTCTGCGCTTGTTCCAGCAGCAGGCGCAGGAGTTCGCGGGCGGTGCGGGTGTCACCGTTGTAGTGGGCGATCAGGCAACCGGCCAGGGCCAGGGTGTAGCAGATGGAGGTGCCATGGTTGATCTGGATCGCGATGTCCAGTGCCTGCCGGGCGGTGCGCCAGGCCTGTTCCGGTCGGCCCTGCAACCACAGGATGCGCGCCAGAATCGTCAGGGCGGCAACGCTCTGATCGTATTGCACGCCAAAACCAAGGGTGAAGCGGTTGAGGTGGCCGCTCTGGGCCATGCGCTGGATCACTTGTTCGGCATTCATCCGTGCTTGTTCTTGATCACCCGAAAAATGCAGGGCCAGCACGCGTAAACGGTGTGTGCTCAGCGACAGCACGGTGTCCTCATGTTTGCCCAGCCGATTGAACTGCAGGC
Source organism: Pseudomonas sp. S2_F03 (assembly GCF_054668335.1). Classification (NCBI taxonomy): domain Bacteria; kingdom Pseudomonadati; phylum Pseudomonadota; class Gammaproteobacteria; order Pseudomonadales; family Pseudomonadaceae; genus Pseudomonas; species Pseudomonas sp. S2_F03. The sequence continues at coordinate 5,489,609 of NZ_CP162759.1, forward strand.
TCTGTTCCAGTGCCATTTGATAGTTGCCGCAACTGAGATTGACCGCCATGTACCCGGACAGCGCTCGTAGTTGACCGGTCAAGTCACCACACTGATTGGCGAGGGCTCTGGCGCCGACGAAGGCGTCGATGGTTTCAGCGGTCCCCCCTGGAGGTGGTAGCAGGAGGCGCCGAGGGCAAGCTTCAGGTTCATGTGCAGATGACAGCAGGGCTCGGGCGTCGCATCGAGCAATGCCAGCGCCTTGCGCACATAATCGCCGTGCTCCTTGAGCAACGACAGTTCCTGCCAGAGCGGCGTCGACGTTGCGACAAGGCGAATCGCCAGGGCCTGTTGGCGTTGCGTATTCAACCCCCAGTCGAGGGCCGAACGAATGTCTTCCAGGGTCCGGGCATAACGCTCGATCCACAGGCGGGTTGGGATGTGTTCCCAATCGCTCCGGGCCTGATGCATCAAGGCCAGGCAACGTTCGGCATGGCGCACGCGGGTGTCCGGCAAGTCGGCGGCCTGGTCGAGTTTTTCCAGGGCATAGTGGCGCGTGGTGTCGAGCAGGCGGTAGTACACGTCTTCGTCGCCCACTTCCACGCTCAACAGCGATTTGGCCACCAGTTGGGTGATTACGCCAAAGACCCTGTCGGGATCGATGTGTTCGCCGACGATCACCGCCGCCGCTGATTCCAGGGTGAAGCCACCCCGGAATACGCCGAGTCGGCGCAGGCAGGTTTGCTCGCACGTCGTCAGCAGTTCGAAGCTCCAGTCGAGCGTAGCGCGCAATGTCTGGTGTCGGCCCAATGCCGGCTGACACCCTTGGGTCAGCAGGCGAAAACTGTCCTGTAGCTGATCCAGCAATCCGCTCAAGCCAAAGTGGCCGACTTGCGCGGCGGCCAGTTCGATGGCCAACGGAATGCCATCCAGGCGATGGCAGATGTCGACCAGCAACGGTAGGTCTGCATCGCTCAGTTCAAAGCTGTCGTGGCTGGCCATCGCCCGCTCGACAAACAATTGCAGGGCCGAAAACGTCAACGCCTGAGCGCGGTCCAGCACTGCAATGGGTGGCGGACAGTCCAGCGATTCAAGACGCTGAACATATTCGCCTTCAGCCCGCAGGCTTTCGCGACTGGTGGCCAGAATGTGCACCTGCGGCGCGCCACGCAGCAGGGTTTCGCAGAGCACCGCGAGGGTGTCGACCAGATGTTCGCAGTTGTCGATCACCAGCAACATTTGCCGGTCGCGCAGGAACATCGCCAGGCCGTTCATGGGGTCGGCGTCGGGCAAGGACACCTCCAGCAGCGTCGCCAGATGACTGCTGATCATTCTCGGGTCGTTGATCGGGGCCAGGTCCAGCAAGCGAATACCGTCCCGGTAGCGTCCGATCAATTGTTCGGCGACGCGCAGGGCCACGGTGGTCTTGCCGATGCCGCCGGGGCCGACGAGGGTGATGAACCGCAGGTGAGCCAATCGCGAGACCAGACTGTCAACCAAGGGTTGGCGACCGATCAGGCGGGTACGGCGCACAGGCAGGTTATGGCCGCTCGGCGCCGGCCCTTTGCGTACGGGCGGTTGTTCGATCAGCTCCAGCGAGAAGGGCGCGACAAAACTGTAGCCGCGTTGTGCCACGGTGATGATGTAGCGCTGGCCTGCCTGACCATCGCCGAGGGCTTTGCGCAGCGCCGCCATGTGCACCCGCAGGTTGATGTCTTCCACCACGCTTCTGGGCCAGACCGCCGCGATCAATTGCTGCTTGCTGACCACATTCCCGGCGTGCTCCAGCAGGATCAACAGAATGTCCATGGCACGCTTGCCCAGGCGCAAAGGCTGGTCGGCCTCCATCACCAGACGTTGTCCGGGATAGATCCGGTAAGGGCCGAAATGCACAACCTGTTCAGGGGAAAGGGTCAACGGGTCACTCCTGCCTGCATCCGTCTAGTACGCGGTTTCCGAGCATATTCCTCAGGTTTTCGCGGCAACGCAATGCGCGGCGCGAGTGACTGCGGGGTGTCCGCCCCGACGGCCGCTACCGGCCACGCGGCAGAGGCCGTGTTTACGGTAACAAAGCCGGGGTTACGGCTTTTGGTGCGCCAGGGAAAATTAACAACGTTTAACTCGTGTTGAGTCTGGTCCGCGCCCAAAACTCTCGTCCCATGGGACCTGTAGCCGCTGTCGAGTGAAACGAGGCTGCGATCTTGGCGATCAAAAATCGCTGCCTCGTTTCACTCGACAGCGGCTACAGCGCCTTCAAGGATTCAATTTGTCATAAGGACGCCGGAATGAGCAACGTAGTGGTGGTCTATCACAGCGGCTACGGGCACACCCGCGTCATGGCGCACGCTGTCGCCCAAGGAGTGGAGCGCCACCTGGGCAGCACCTGCCAGTTGATCCCTGTCGAGGAAGTGCAAGGCCACTGGGATCAACTGCACCATGCCGACGCCATCATCTTCGGCGCTCCGACTTACATGGGCAGCGCTTCGGCGCCGTTCAAAGGGTTCATGGAGGCCACCGCGGCGTTTTACCTGGCCCAACCCTGGCGCGACAAACTGGCCGCCGGGTTCACCAACTCCGGCAGCCTGTGCGGCGACAAACTCAACACTTTGCTGCAGATGGCGGTATTCGCCGCCCAGCACTCAATGATCTGGGTCGGTCTCGACCTGCTGCCGGCGCGCTCCGGCACCGGCGTGTTTGATGGGCAGATGAATCGCCTGGGCAGCTCGCTGGGGGCCATGTCCCAGTCGAATGTCGAACAACCTCCCGAGCTGGCCCCGCCGCCCGAAGATCGCTGCACCGCCGCGCACCTGGGCGAGCGCGTTGCACGGCTGGCCGCACGCATGAATTCCTCACCGCTTTGATACACCCCGACACTCACTAAGGAGCAATCGCATGAGCACGTTCACCACTCGAGACGGCACCGAGATTTACTACAAGGATTGGGGCACCGGTCAGCCCATCGTCTTCAGCCACGGCTGGCCGTTGAACGCTGACAGTTGGGAGTCACAGATGTTGTTCCTGGCCTCCAAAGGTTACCGGGTCATCGCCCATGACCGCCGTGGTCACGGGCGCTCCAGCCAGCCGTGGACCGGCAACGACATGGACACCTACGCCGACGACCTGGCGCAATTGATCGAGTTGCTGGACCTGCAAAACGCCGTGCTGTTCGGTTTCTCCACCGGGGGCGGTGAAGTGGCGCGCTACATCGGTCGCCACGGAACGGGCCGGGTGGCCAAGGCCGGGCTGATTTCTTCGGTGCCGCCGCTGATGCTCAAGACCGAAGCCAACCCCGGTGGCCTGCCGATCGAGGTGTTTGACGGCATTCGCCAGGCATCGCTGGTCGACCGTTCGCAGCTGTACATCGACCTCGCCAGCGGCCCGTTTTTCGGTTTCAACAAACCGGACGCCAAGCCGTCACAGGGCATGATCGACTGGTTCTGGATGCAAGGCATGACCTCCGGCCACAAGAACGCCTACGACTGCATCAAGGCTTTTTCCGAAACCGACTTCACCGAAGACTTGAAGAAATTCGACGTGCCAACTCTGGTGGTGCACGGCGATGCGGACCAGGTGGTGCCGATCGAAGCGTCGGGCATTGCTTCGGCAAAATTGGTCAAAGGATCTACGCTCAAAGTCTACCCGGGGCCCCCCATGGATTGACTGATACCCACAAGGATCAGCTCAACACTGATTTGTTGGCGTTTCTCAAGGGTTGATGTCCCCGGCGCGGGCGTAGATCCGCGCCGGTTTTCGCTCCTGATGAGCAGCAATCCATCGAGTACATGATCATGAAAAAGCTGACCAACGCCACCGGCGCCCCGGTGGTCAATAACCTTAATATCCAGACCGCCGGCCCCCGCGGCCCGGCACTCCTGCAAGACATCTGGTTGTTGGAAAAACTCGCCCACTTCGACCGCGAGGTCATCCCCGAACGCCGCATGCATGCCAAGGGCGCTGGCGCCTACGGCACATTTACCGTCACCCATGACATCAGTGACTACACCAAGGCCAGTATCTTCAGTGCCGTGGGCAAGCAAACACCGCTGTTCGTGCGTTTTTCCTCGGTGGCCGGCGAGCGCGGCGCAGCGGATGCCGAGCGTGACATCCGGGGTTTTGCGGTGAAGTTCTACACCGACGAAGGCAACTGGGACATCGTCGGCAACAACACGCCGGTGTTCTTCTTCCGCGATCCGCTGCGTTTTGCGGACCTTAACCATGTAGTCAAGCGCGATCCGCGTACCGGTCTGCGTAACGCCACCAGCAACTGGGATTTCTGGAGCCTGCTGCCCGAGGCGCTGCACCAGGTGACCATCGTGATGAGTGATCGCGGGATTCCCACCAGCTTTCGCCATATGCACGGCTTTGGCAGTCACACCTTCAGCCTGATCAACCGCGACAACAAACGGGTGTGGGTGAAGTTTCATTTTGTCTGTCAGCAAGGCATCGAAAACCTCTCGGATGCCGAGGCGCAAGCAGTGGTCGGCAGGGACCGCGAAAGCAATCTGCGCGACCTGTATGAAGTCATCGAACAGGGCAATTTTCCGCGCTGGAAACTGTGCATCCAGGTGATGGAAGAAGAGCAGGCCAACACGTACCGGCACAACCCGTTCGACCTGACCAAGGTGTGGCCTCACGGCGAGTTTCCGCTGATCGAGGTCGGCATCATGGAGCTCAATCGCAACGCCGAGAACCACTTCGCCGAAATCGAACAAGCGGCGTTTTCGCCAGCCAACGTGGTGCCGGGCGTGAGTTTTTCGCCTGACCGCATGCTCCAGGCGCGGCTGTTTTCCTATGGTGATGCCCAACGCTATCGCCTCGGTGTGAATTTCAATCACATCCCGGTCAACGCACCGCGCTCCCCGGCGAACAGCTACCACCGCGACGGCGCCATGCGCACCGATGGCAACCTCGGTGGCACTGCCAGTTACTTCCCCAACAGCGTGGGCGAGTGGCAGGATTCGCCAGAGCTGGCCGATCCGCCGCTGCCAGTGGAAGGCTTCGCCCAGCACTATGACCATCGGCTGGAAAATGACCACTACGAGCAACCGGGGAACCTGTTCCGGTTGCTGGACCCGGTGCGCAAGCAGTTGCTGTTCGACAACACCGCGCGGGCCATGAATGGCGTGCCACGGGCGATTCGTCAGCGCCATATCGAGAACTGCACCAAGGCAGATCCGGCGTATGGGTTCGGCGTGGCTGAGGCGTTGGAACGTCTGGTCCCGCTGGGTTAACCCTGTAGCAGCTAGTTCGGCTTGTAGCAGCTGTCGAGCTTGCGTTCGGCTTGTAGCGGCTGTCGAGCCTGCGTTCGGCTTGTAGCAGCTGTCGAGCTTGCGAGGCTGCGTCCGGCTGCGAAGCAGTCGTAAAATCAGCCAACGCGGTGTTTCAGGTAGACCGCGCTGTCAGGTTTCACGACTGCTTCGCAGCCGGACGCAGCCTCGCAAGCTCGACAGCTGCTACACCTGCTACAAAGTGTTCGGCTGCGCTTGAGCGGTACAGACGGGGCGGCGGGGCTGAGCGGGTACAGCACGGCAACGCCAGGCAAACGGGTTGATGCCCTCGCTGCGGGTGAAAATGTGGCAGAAATGCGCTTGATCGCAGAAGCCGCATTCGAGGCTGATTTGCGTGAGGCTCAAATCGGTCGTGCGGATCAGTTCCTTGGCCCGGGCAATACGTTGGTGACGAATCCAGTCCTGGGGCGAGTAACCGGTGCTGCACTTGAACGCTCGGGAGAAATGACTGCGCGAGAGGGCGCAGGCGTGGGCCAGTTCGGTCACTTCAACCGTTTCACCCAGTCGATCCAGAATCAGTTGCTTGGCCAGGTTTTCTCGCCATGGGGTCAGGCCGCCGGTGGTCTTCTTTCGCGTATCAATAACTGCCGCGCGGGCAGTGTTTTGCTGAGAATGAGCCATGACAAATGTCCGTGTCGGTGAGCTTCATTCTTGGTCGCAGGGCGCTGGCAGGCGAGTTAAACGTTGTTAATTTCCTGGTTTTGTCTATATCGAGTAACCGCTCTAACTCAGCACATCGCTGCAATTTTCCGTGGGCGAGGTGCCGGCACAATCGGCGTCATCCGGCGGCGTGTCTGTGGCCGTTTTTCTGATTCGATCAAGGGTGAACACATGAAACATTCGTTGGTTTGCGCGATAGGGCTTGCGGTAGCGCTGGCGTCCGGCATTTCCTCGGCTCAGGCACCGGCGCAGGTCGGCACCCAAGTGCCGGGCTACTTCCGTTTGGCGGTGGGCGATTACGAAGTGACGGCGTTGTTCGATGGCTACAACGACCTGTCGCCCAAGCTGCTCAAAGGCCTGAGCCAAAGCCAGATACGCGCGCTGCTCGCCCGGCGCTCGATTGAAACACCGGGCGTGCAAACCGCGTTCAATGCGTTCCTGGTCAACACCGGCAAGCAGTTGATCCTGGTGGATACCGGCGCCGGCCAGTGCATCGGCGCCACCGCCGGCATGCTCTCGGACAACATGAAAGCCGCCGGCTATGAACCGTCTCAGGTTGACGCGATCCTGTTGACTCACCTGCACCTGGACCACGTCTGCGGGCTGGTCGATGCCGAGCAAAAACCGGTGTTCGCCAATGCCACGGTGTATGCAGCCAAGGCAGAAGCCGATTACTGGCTTGACCCTCAGGCCATCGCCAAGGCCCCCGAGGGCGCAAAGCCGTATTTCAAAATCGCCCAGGACTCCACCGGGCCTTACGTCGCGCAGGGTCGCTTCAAAACGTTCGACGCCGGTCAGTCGCCCGTGCCAGGCGTGGTCGATGCCGAGCTGGAAGCCGGGCACACGCCGGGCAGCACCACCTACCGTTTCACCTCTCAGGGCCAGAGCATTTTGTTCATGGGCGATCTGGTGCATAACCTCGCCGTGCAGTTCGAACACCCGGAAGTGTCGATCGGTTTTGACGTCGACAGCCAGCAAGCCATCAAACGCCGCGCCAAGGTGTTCAGCGACGCGGTGGCCAGCAAGACCTGGGTCACGGCGGCGCACCTGCCGTTTCCGGGCATCGGCCACATCGCGGCGGAGGGCAAGCACTTCCAATGGGTGCCGGTCGAGTACGGCCCTTACAAACGAGCAGCCAACGTACCGCTGATCGAGTAAAGTCCCAGCGCTTCGTGCCTGTCTGAACTCACAAGGGAGCCATGCCTATGAACCGTAACGACCTGCGCCGTGTCGACATGAACCTGTTGGTGATTTTCGAGGCCTTGATGTTCGAAAAAAACCTGACCCGTGTTGCTGAAAAACTGTTCATGGGCCAGCCGGCGGTGAGTGCGGCATTGGGGCGGTTACGGGATTTGTTCGACGATCCATTGTTGCTGCGCAATGGCCGCGGCATGGAGCCGACCGGGCGGGCGCTGGCGATTCTCAAGGAGTTGCAGCCGGCGATGGATGTGATCTCCGGCGCGGTCAGTCGCGCCAAGGAGTTCGAGCCGGCCAGCAGTTGCGATGTGTTTCGCATCGGGCTGTCGGACGATGCCGAATTCGGTCTTTTTCCGCCGCTGCTGCGACAGCTTCAGGAGGAGGCGCCGGGGATCGTGATTGTGGTGCGCCGCGCCAATTACCTGTTGATGCCGGCGTTGCTGGCATCCGGGGAAATCTCCGTGGGTGTCAGCTATACCACCGAATTGCCGGCGAATGCCAAGCGCAAAAAACTGCGCGACATTCCTTGCAAGGTGCTGCGTGGGGACAAGCGTCCTGGGGTGCTGACGCTGGATGAATATTGTGAGCGGCCGCATGCCATGGTTTCGTTTTCAGGTGATCTGAGTGGCAACATCGATCTCGACCTGGCCAAGCTTGGTCGTAGTCGGCGTGTGGTGTTGGGGGTGCCGCAGTTCAGTGGTTTGCGTGCGATCCTTGCTGGCACCGAGATGATTGCCACGGTGCCGGATTATGCGGCGTGTGCGTTGGTGGAGGGGTGTGGGTTGCGTGCTGAGGACCCGCCGTTTGCCATTGATGCGGCGCAACTGTCGATGGCGTGGAGTGGGGTGCATGATAATGATCCGGCGGAGCGATGGTTGCGGTCGCGGATCAGTGAGTTTATGTCTGGGCCTTTGCCTTTGGTATCTGCTTGAACGTGGCGGCCTTTGGGCCGACCAGGTTGTTGTTTTTGGTGTACATATCCGTTGCTACGGTAACGGCGGCTTAGGGTTTCGCCCTTACGGCGACTCACTTTTTTTTCAAACGCCAAAAAAAAGTAAGCAAAAAAAGGCTCGCCCCGAGCGTCCGGCCCCTCGCTGGGGCTCGGCGTTCCTTCGCTCCGGTATCCCTCCGGGGACACTGCCCTCCGGTCGGCTTCGCTTCGACCTACATGCAGCGTGTTCGACTGCGTCGAACGGCGCTGCGCGCCACTCCCCGGATGAACACCTCCACTCAGCCTCCCGAAGGGGCGGGTGGATCAAGATCAAGAGCTGTAGGCGAGCTAACGCTCGGCCTGATGAGTGGTGAGAAGCAGGGGCTGTACGCCGACTCATTGTAGGAGCGAGCCTGCTCGCGATGGCGGCCTTGTAGCCGACCAGTCTTTTGCAGATGTACCTATTCCCTGTGGGAGCCGGGCTTGCCCGCGAAGGCGGCCTGCCAACCAACCAATTTCTAGCAAGTGTACCTATTCCCTGTGGGAGCCGGGCTTGCCCGCGATGACGGCCTGCCAACCAACCAATTTCTAGCAAGTGTACCTATTCCCTGTAGGAGCGAGCCTGCCCGCGATGGCGGCCTGACAGCCGACCGATCTCTTGCCGGCGTACTCATTCCCTGTAGGAACGAGCCTGTTCGCGATAGCGGCCTGACAGCCGACCAATCTCTTGCCGGTGTACTCATTCCCTGTAGGAGCGAGCCTGCTCGCGATGGCGGCCTGCCAGCCGACCAATTTCTAGCAGGTGTACCTATTCCCTGTGGGAGCCGGGCTTGCCCGCGATGGCGGCCTGACAGCCAACCTACCTCCAGCAAATGGACCCGCTCCCACAGGGGATTTGCACTCATTCAAGCGCTCTGTTTAATGCTGTTTAGCGTTACTTCCTGAAAGCCACAGAGTCTTGCGCCGTTGCCTACGACTGCGCCAGAATCCGCCGGCTTGTGCGCTTTGACCCTGAACTCTATCGTTTCCGCATCGCTGCCAATCAGCGATCGGGTTTAGCGACCTGATCAGGTATAAGCACAACAACGCTCCGTCTTTATTGCAGGCATTCCATGTCTGTAGTTTCGATATGGTGGCTGTGCGCGGGAGGCCCTCGGGTCTGCCGGGTCTTATACCTCTCGGTTCGCTAACCTGCGTACAGCCGCCACCCTTACTTGTTTAGCGACAGGTTCTGGTGGCTCCATCAGGTATAAGGAGCTTCACCATGTTCAAAATCACACCCAATCCGCCAGAATCCGACGACGTTTCCCCCTACGAAACCACCGACTCCAAAAAGCTCAACACCGCCGCCGACCGCGCCCTCGATTTCTACCTCAAACCCGTCATCCCCAAAGACACGCCACGCAAACCCAGCACGATTTACCTCGTCGATCCCGAAACCGGTAACGAAACCCTGCTGGTCAACGCCTGCGAGTCATTGGCGTCCGCCAGCGTCATGCTGAGCGATTTCGCGGGGCAACTGAGCGGCCCGCAACGCCACACCCTGCTCGGTATTCAACAGTCCGTAATGTTGGGTGAACTGGCGGTGAACCAGATGCTGGATAATTTCGATCCGCAAGGCTGACAGAAGTCTCTGTACTGATCGTTCCCACGCTCTGCGTGGGAATGCCTCAAGGGACGCTCCGCGTTCCTGCTTTCGAAAGCGACGCAGAGCGTCCCGGGCTGTATTCCGACGCAGAGCGTGGGAACGATCAACATGGCGGCTCGCGTCCACCGGGAATTCGGGCTGAGTCAAACGTCGTGTTCCAGCCAATCGCCACCACTCGTCTGAAAGCCCCTCCAACCTGTTATTTCTGACAGTAGCCAGCTCTTCCTTTCCGGAGTGTGATGAGCCCTGTGTCCCCAGTGGACTCAGGGCTTATCCCATTCCAGGAGAGATCGATGGACATCCAGTCAACCGCATTCAACGAGCTGTTCGTGCTGTATCCCCTGATCATTCAGGGCTGGGTGACTCCGGTGAAACCTGACGGTATTGCGCACGGCGGCATACCCAAGGCGCTCTACGATGACCAGACGCAGGGCCTTGAATGCCTGATTGATCCATGGACCGAGCTTCAGCTGCAGTCCTGGACCATGGCGGTCGATGACCGGGTGGATTTGTACATCAACAACGATGCGACCCCCGTGACGGGCAAGACCGTTGCATCCGGCGAAGAAAACCAGCGTATGCGCCTGTACATCCCTCACCGACGGCTGATTCAGGGCGTCAATCGCCTGCATTACAAGGTCACTCGCCCAGGGGGAAACGTCGAAGATTCCCGGGATTTGTTGGTGCTGTACAACCGGCTCATCCCGGAGACGCTGGATCTGGTGATCCCGCCTGACGTGATCACCGACGGCGTCAGTGCCGAACGCGCAGCGCGGGGCGTGGAGTTCGGGTTCATCTGGTCCAACCCCCGCCCATTCGACCTTGTCCGCTTTCAACTGGGCGATGAGACGATTCAATGGGAGGTGCCCGATGCACCGGCGCCGGTTGTCCGGAAACTGTTCACCGACACCTTTCTAAAAGTGGGTGACGATCCGAACACCCCGGCCGACTTTATTGTGTTCGATCAGTTGGGCAACTTCGCTCAGTCGCCGACCAAGCGGCTGGATGTTCATCTTGACCGTCTTGATCTGCCTGCCCCGACCGTTAAAGGCATGACGGGTAATAATTTCAGTCCCACACAGCCGGAAGTCAGGGTGTTGGTGCCCCAAGGTTCGCTGCTGCCCGGCGACAAATTGACCGTCATCTGGAAAGGTGCGACGGCTGTAGCGGCAGGTTCCTACACCAGCCCGCAACGATTGGTCAGCGCGGGACTGGAAATAGCAGTGCCGCGATCGGTGCTGGCCTACAGCCTGGGTAAAGCCGTTACCGTCACCTATGTCATCGAGCGTAACGGCACATCCTCCACCTCGCTGCCCTTGACGCTGAATATCCTGGTGCTGCCGGCGACTGCCCTGATCGCACCAGTGATTGTGGAGGCTGATGCGAATAACGTGCTGGACGTGAGCGCGCTGGGCACTAGAAATGCCACTCTTCACGCTTTGCTCTGGACGCTGATTGACGCGGGCCAGCCGTGCTGGATGAGCCTGGAAGGCAAGAAAGCGAATGGCACAGCGCATAATCTGTCCTTGTGGAACGGCCTTCCGGCCCAAGTCAACACCACATGGGTCACCCAGGGATTCTGGCCCCACAATGTGGCCAACAGCTACCTGAAGGAATTGGGATCGGGCACCACGTTGACGGTCAAGTTCAAGGCCTCTCTGGACAAGAGCAATGTCGAGGCGACCGCCGTGGTGTTTCCGGATCGTCAGTACACGATCAAGGCCGTGGAGGATGTCAAACCCGCTATTACTACGATCAAAATCTCAGCCAGCGGCGCGGACATTCCCAATGGAGGGTTGATTGTCGCGACCAGTGTGGTGCTGACCGGTACGGCCAGCAAGGGCGAAAAAGTCGAAGTCTTCGATGGCACCGTGTCCAAAGGCCAGCCCAGCGCCGATCCGACAACGGGCATCTGGACCCTGACCGTCAGCGGCCTCGCGGTGGCGGCGCACCGTTTTACCGCCAAGGCACTTTACGGCTCGGGCCAGGTTTCGGCGGTGCGCACCCTTACCGTTGTTGCTGTGATGGTACCGACGCTCACCAACGTAAAGGACGCCAGCGGCAAGGAAATTCCAGAGGCGGGAACCACGACCAGTACCACCTTGAAGCTCACGGGCAAGGCGAGCAATGGTCAACGAGTCGAGATTTATGACGGTAGCGGTTCAAGCGCGGTGTCCAAAGGAATAGCAACGGCCGATCCAACGACAGGCGTCTGGGAACGCACCATCACCGTAGCGGTGGGGGGCCGCCGTTTGTACGCCAAGTCGCTGTATCACAGTAGCCATATTTATTCGAACGTGCGCCTCTTGACGGTCGTCGCAGCGGTTGCGCCAACGATTGATTCGGTGAAAGGCTCACCCGGCAATTTCGACATTCCCAATGGAGGGTTGATTGTCGCGACTAGCGTGTTGCTGACCGGCACGGCCAGCAGAGGGGAAAAAGTCGAAGTCTTCGATGGCACCGTGTCCAAAGGCCAGCCCAGCGCCGATCCGACAACGGGCATCTGGACCCTGACCGTCAGCGGCCTCGCGGTGGCGGCGCACCGTTTTACCGCCAAGGCACTTTACGGCTCGGGCCAGGTTTCGGCGGTGCGCACCCTTACCGTTGTTGCTGTGATGGTACCGACGCTCACCAACGTAAAGGACGCCAGCGGCAAGGAAATTCCAGAGGCGGGAACCACGACCAGTACCACCTTGAAGCTCACGGGCAAGGCGAGCAATGGTCAGCGAGTCGAGATCTATGAAGGCACTGGCACAGGTAAAGTTCCTATGGGGGAAGCCACGGCCGATCCAACGACAGGCGTTTGGGAACGCACCATCACCGTAGCGGTCGGTGCACGCCGTTTGTACGCGCTATCGCTTTATCACAGAGACACTGTCTATTCGAACGTGCGCCTTTTGACGGTCGTGGCGACGGTTGCGCCGACCATTACCACGGTGAAAGGCTCGCCCAGCAACGACGAGATCGCCGACGGCAGCAACACCATCGAGACCAGCGTGGTGCTGACCGGCACGGCCAGCAGAGGGGAAAAAGTCGAAGTCTTCGATGGCACCGTGTCCAAAGGCCAGCCCAGCACCGATCCGACAACGGGCATCTGGACCCTGCCCGTCAGCGGCCTGGCGGTGGCGGCGCACCGTTTCACCGCCAAGGCGCTTTACAGCTCGGGCCAGGTTTCGGCGGCGCGCACCCTTACCGTTGTTGCTGTGATGGTCCCGACGCTCACCAGTGTGCAGGACGCCAGCGGCAAGGAAATTCCAGAGGCGGGAACCACGCCCAGCACAACGTTGAAACTCACGGGCAAGGCGAGCAACGGCAAGCAAGTCGAGATTTATGAGGGGAGCTATTCAACTGCGGTGTCCAAGGGAGTAGCAACGGCCCATGCAACGACAGGCGTCTGGGAACGCACCATCACCGTAGCGGTGGGGGGCCGCCGTTTGTACGCCAAGTCGCTGTATCACAGTAGCCATATTTATTCGAACGTGCGCCTTTTGACGGTCGGCGAACCGATCTCAATCGGGCAGGACCCCATGATTCTAGACGGCGTCAAGTTACTGCAGGACTTCGGGTGGAGTACACGCGAAGTGCCGGGTAATACGGCCACCCGCGTTCCGACCGCAGGCATTGCGCCCTATACCTACACCTCACAGAACCCGACCGTGGCAACCGTTAACGCCAGTGGCATGGTCAGAGGTCTTAAAAACGGAGAAACAACGATCATCGTGGGCAATGCCACGGGGGGCGCAACAGCGTCGTACAAGGTGAGCGTCTCCAACATCTATCGAGTGCTCAAGAACGACACTTACCTCTATGCAACAGAAGTTCAGGCATGGTTAACCTCGGTAGGCGCAATCAATGATTCTCACCCGGTTATGGGTGGCATTGCGGCCGTGCCAGCATTCACCGCAAACTTTACTAATCACGAGCAGATTGTCCCTTTCAACCCGCCTGTACTGCGTGACAGCTATCGTATAGTTGCAACGGCTAACATGTTCCTCCCTCCGCTTCCCCTCTCGGGGATAGGTTTGGTGATTAGCGACAGTTCTCGCCAGCTTACGTTCAAGTGGGACCTCGGCATGCCGAATTTTGACCCGACCCACGGACGAAACCGCGCCTATGCATTGGTGCCAGAGAACGCATCCTAAGGCGGTAATGCTCATTTACGATGCGGTCCGCAGTCACTGCGACAGTTAAAAAACGGCCTCGCAAGAGGCCGTTTTTATGCCTGGCACCCATACCACTCGTCCGTTAATCCCATTGACCTGTCAATTCTGACAGTAGCGGATGTTCCCCATCGGGTGTGAGATAGGCCGTGCCCCACGGGAGGGCAAGGTCAATCACGCACAGGGAACGAATGATGAATGGTCAGTATGCTGAACTCGTCACCGACGACTTGCCGCCTCCGCGCATTCGGGAAAGCCCGACGTCCTCCCTCCTGAATCCCGTGGCGCTCAGGTACAGCTGCAGGATCATCATGGAATACGCCGATGACCCCACCGACAGGGTTAGCGTGACGTGGGCGGGGGCTCCGGGGGCTGGTTCCTACACGTCGGTGTTCTTCCCGGTCGGTGAGCTGCGACCATTGGAGGTCGGGATAGGCGGCACGCCGCTGGTGATCTTTAACCTGGGGCAAACGGTGACGCTCACCTACACCGTTATTCGAGGCACCTCGGCGCCTGTGACTTCGCAGCCGCTGATTTTGTACGTGCTGCCGATTACGCAAAGCGATTTGCCCCGACCGTTTATCACACAGGCGCCCGGCTTCGGTGAAGGTCTGGTCCTTGATGCCTCTAGCCTGACTGAGTTCACTCTGCGGACAAACGCATGGCCGCTGCAAACCCGGGGTCAGTACTTTTGGTTGCGGCTCAGAGGCACCAACGCCAACGACAGCGTATTCAATGAGGTGTACTGGAGTGCGCCAGGCAACATTGTCGACGAGGAATTTAGTCGAGGCTTTTATGCGCGAAACTATTCCGCCGACCCGTTGAAGGGGCTCAAGGATCGCAGCACGCTGACCCTGGAGTTCATGGCTGGCCTGGAAGGGAGTCAGGACGAGGCCCGCGCCCAACGGTTTGCGCATCGAAACTACCTTGTCAGGACGAACCCACCGATAACGCCGGTGAGACCGGTGATCGGGTCGGTGAAGGATCCACTCGGTCGGGACATCGCCGATGGGGGAACCACGGTTCACACGGGTGTCACGGTGCAAGGCACTGCCATGGCGGGTGAAGAGGTGGAGCTCTTTGACCGGCAAACTTCCTTGGGCACGATCAGGGCCGAGTCCGGGAATTGGGAACTCCGGGTGGCGGGACTGACAAACGGTTCATACGTATTGACGGCCAGAGCCTTGTACGGCAACGGTGAGGTGTCCAATCCATGGACGTTCAACGTGACGTTGCAAGATGTGCAGTTGTCGATCAGAGAAGCGCCTGATAACGCCAGTCTTGATCCCCTTGCGGCCACTGGCAGCCTGACTGCCGTGTTGAATTACGACATGCAGCCCGACGACAGGCTCAGGGTGACCTGGACCGCCGCCCAAGGCACGCCAGCAGCGGGTTCGCATACCACGAACACTGTGATGGCTGGCACCATTCGACCTAGAGAAATACCGCTGCCCCTTTCATTAGTGGCGTTCAGTCTGGGCAAGACAGTGGAAGTGACCTTCACCTTCCAGCGTGGCGTGTCAGCGCCGGTGACCTCACAACCATTACCGCTGAACGTACTCAATCTCCCGGCAGCCGCGTTCATTGCCCCGGTGATTACCCAGGCGAACGGTACCAACGTGCTGGTGCTTGAAGACGTAACCGGTGGCGCGAGTCTGCAGTTTGGCGGCTGGCCGCATATTGCCACCGGACAGCAGGTCTGGCTGGATCTGATGGGCGAGGACGCAAACGGCAACAGCCACACGCTCACGCCATGGACCGGCACGGCCAACACGGTTTATCGAAGCTGGGCTATATCCAATAGCTACAGGCTCACGATTGCGTACAGCTATCTACAACAGCTGAGGGATGGCAGCACCTTGTCCATTCTCTTCAGGGTGAATATGGATCAGGTCGCGAATCCTGCGACGGCGGTGGTCTTTGACAGGCGTGAATATACCGTTCGAACCACCCGTTAACAGGGCCATGTTTCATGGCCACTGATTTCAGCACAAACGCGATTTTTTGTAGCCGCTGGCGAAGCCTGCGTTCGGCTGCGCAGCCGTCGTAAAAAGCTCAGATTGCGGTCTTCCTGAAACACCTCATCACCTGATCTCACGACTGCTTCGCAGCCGAAAGCAGGCTTCGCCAGTTGCTACGGACCGCGTTCCTCACCAGAGGCCGTTTTTTGTGCCTGCAAGAAACCTTCCGGCAAAGCAGGTTCCTGTGGGAGCCGGGCTTGCCCGCGATGGCGCAGGGTCAGTCAACATCTGTATTGACTGGAAGACCGCCATCGCGGGCAAGCCCGGCTCCTACAGAGATCTACGCAGGTAGGTCGCGGCGGGGTCATTCACAAAAAGAGCACGTACATCCAATTTTTTGCGTCCCCCCACCGGCACTATCGAATCAAGTCCCGGCGCATCGCTGCCGGTGGTTTTTCATTTGTGCAGGTAGCCCATGAACGCATCGCGATGGGATGAACAGGCTGAGGATTGGGGCCTGCTTTTTTGCGGATCAGCAGCAGTTTGTTTTTGCTGTGGGTGCACGGTTTGCCGAAGCTGCTTAACTACAGCGCTCAACTGCAAATCATCGAAGACCCTTTCCATCTGGGGGCACCTATCACGCTGATGCTGGCGATTTTCGCTGAGGTACTGTGCCCGCTGCTGATCATCGCCGGGGTGCTGGTGCGTTTGGCGTGCCTGCCGATTTTGACGGTGTTGCTGGTGGCGCTGCTGGTTGTGCATCCGCAATGGAGTGTTGAAGAAGGGCAGTTCGGCTGGCTGCTGTTGATCCTGTTCACCAGCATTTTTATCGCCGGGCCGGGACGGCTGGCGCTCAATGTCCGATTCGCCGGAGTGTTGCGTTATGCCTGAATCCAATCGTTTCGAAGAAGTCGTGACCCTGGTCATCAAGCACCGGGTCAAGGCTGGATTTGAAGTGCCCTATGAAGCCTGGCTGCGCAACATCGTGAACATTGCCGGGCAACAGGAAGGGCACCTGGGCGTGGATGTGATGCGCGGTAAAAGTACCGGGCTCGATATGTACACCTGCGTATTACGCTTTTGCACCACCGACGCGATGCAGCGCTGGCTCGACTCGCCGCAACGGCTGGCACTGGTCCAGGAAGCCACGCCGATGCTCGCCGACGGCGACCAGACCGAGGTCAACCCGGTCAAGGAATTCTGGTTCGCGCCGCAGGCCGACACCGCATCGCCACCGCCGCCGCGCTGGAAGCAAGCCGTGGTGACGCTGTTGGTCATTTTGCCGCACACCTTGCTGGTGCCACTGATCTGGGGGCCGCTGCTGCAACTCAACGCCTTCCTCTCAAGCTACGTGGTCGCGACGTTCCTGATCACGCTGACCATTGTCGTGTCGGTGGTGTACCTGTTCATGCCGATGGCGACGCGCCTGTTCGCGCCCTGGTTATCTCCTTCCACTCAGCCCAAGGAAACGCGATGAACGCTGATCTGATTTTATTCAATGGCCAATTTCATACCGTTGACCGTGAAAACCCGCGCGCCAGTGCTGTAGCGATCCGCGACGGTCGTTTCGTCGCGGTCGGTACCGATGCCGAGGCCATGGCCCTGCGCGGCTCGGGTACGCAGGTCATCGACCTCAAGGGGCGCTGCGTCATTCCCGGCCTCAACGACTCGCACCTGCACCTGATTCGTGGCGGTTTGAACTACAACCTCGAACTGCGTTGGGAAGGGGTGCCGTCGCTGGCCGATGCATTGCGCATGCTCAAGGACCAGGCCGACCGCACGCCGACGCCGCAGTGGGTGCGGGTGGTCGGTGGCTGGAACGAATTCCAGTTCGCCGAAAAACGCATGCCGACCCTTGAAGAGCTCAATCAGGCCGCGCCGGATACGCCGGTGTTTGTGCTGCACTTGTACGACCGCGCCTTGCTCAACCGTGCCGCATTGCGCGTGGCCGGGTACACGCGCAACACGCCGAACCCGCCGGGTGGCGAGATTGTGCGAGATGCCAACGGCGAACCGACCGGCATGCTGGTGGCGCGACCCAACGCGATGATTTTGTACTCGACGCTGGCCAAGGGGCCGAAGCTGCCGCTGGAGTATCAGGTCAACTCGACTCGCCAGTTCATGCGCGAACTCAACCGTCTGGGCCTGACCAGTGCCATCGATGCCGGCGGCGGTTTCCAGAATTACCCGGACGATTATCAGGTGATCGAACAGTTGGCCAAAGACCAGCAATTGACCATCCGGATCGCCTACAACCTGTTCACCCAAAAGCCCAAAGAAGAACTCACCGACTTCAAGAACTGGACCAGCAGCGTGACCCTGCACCAGGGCGACGATTACCTGCGGCACAACGGCGCCGGGGAAATGCTGGTGTTTTCGGCGGCGGATTTCGAGGACTTCCTCGAACCGCGCCCGGACCTGCCGAAGACCATGGAAGCCGAGCTGGAGCCGGTGGTGCGTCACCTCGTTGAACAGCGCTGGCCGTTCCGGTTGCACGCCACCTACAACGAATCGATCAGCCGCATGCTCGACGTGTTCGAGAAGGTCAACCGCGACATCCCGTTCAATGGTTTGCCATGGTTTTTCGACCATGCCGAAACCATCACCCCGCAAAACATCGAGCGGGTGAGGGCGTTGGGCGGTGGTATTGCGATTCAGGACCGGATGGCGTTTCAGGGCGAATACTTTGTCGAGCGCTATGGCGCCAAAGCGGCCGAAGCGACGCCGCCGATCAAGCGCATGTTGGCCGAAGGTGTACCGGTCGGCGCCGGCACCGATGCGACGCGGGTGTCGAGCTACAACCCATGGACTTCGCTGTACTGGATGGTCAGCGGCCGCACGGTCGGCGGCCTGGAATTGCACGCAGAAGGCCTGTCGCGCCAGACCGCGCTGGAACTGTTCACCCACGGCAGCGCCTGGTTCTCTTCCGAGCAGGGCAAGAAAGGCATGATCAAGGTCGGCCAGCTGGCGGACGTGGCGGCCCTGAGTGCGGACTTTTTCAGTGTCGATGAAGAAGCGATCAAGTGGATCGAGTCGGTGTTGACCGTGGTCGGCGGCAAAGTGGTGTACGCCGCCGGTGACTTCGAAAAACTCGGCCCGGCCAGCGTACCCGTGCTGCCCGACTGGTCGCCGGTGGTCAAGGTGCCGGGTCACTGGCGGCCAACGTCGCCGATGCAAGCGCAGGTTCACCATTGCAGCGGGCCGTGCGGCGTGCATGCCCACAGCCATGAGAAGGCGCGTTTGTCGAACGCGCCGGTCAGCGACTTCGCCGGTTTTTGGGGCGCCTTTGGCTGCTCGTGCTTTGCGTTCTGACGATTACCAAAAAAGCGCCAGCCACCGCGGCCGGCGCTTTGAGCGATAAACATCCACCGAGGAGTTTCACATGAGCAACGTTCCGTACAAGCGCCTGAACAAAGACGACGCTGTTGTCCTGCTGGTCGACCACCAGACCGGCCTGATCTCGCTGGTCCAGGATTTCTCGCCAAACGAGTTCAAGAACAATGTGTTGGCCTTGGGCGACGTGGCCAAGTTCTTCAAACTGCCGACCATCCTCACCACCAGTTTCGAAAACGGCCCGAACGGCCCGATGGTGCCTGAGCTCAAAGAACAGTTCCCGGACGCGCCGTACATCCCGCGTCCAGGCCAGATCAACGCCTGGGACAACGAAGATTTCGTCAAAGCAGTCAAAGCCACGGGCCGCAAGCAACTGATCATCGCGGGCGTGGTCACTGACGTTTGCGTGACCTTCCCGACACTGTCGGCGCTGGCCGAAGGATTTGAAGTGTTCGTCGTCACCGACGCCTCGGGCACGTTCAACGAAACCGTGCAGCAAGCGGCATGGGCGCGCATGGCGGCGGCCGGTGCTCAACTGGTGAACTGGTTCTCGGTGGCCTGCGAGCTGCAAGGCGACTGGCGCAACGACATGGAAGGCCTGGCGAACCTGCTGTCGCCACGCATTCCCAACTACCGCAATTTGATGAACAGCTACTCGGTGCTGACGTCGAAGTAAGTTCTGCCCCAATGAAAAATGCCCGCCAATGTGCGGGCATTTTTTTGCCTTGTAGCAGCTGACGAGCAGCGCGAGGCTGCGTTCGGCTGCGGAGCAGTCGTAAAACCTGAGTGCGAGTTTTGTCTGACACACCGCATTGTTTGATTTCACGACTGCTTCGCAGCCGAACGCAGCCTCGATAGCGGCTACACGGGCCAGGCGCGAGATTAATGAGGGTGTCGATAATTCAGAAAGCGGCTATAAAGTGTTCGACTGTCAATCAGGCTGTGACAATGAACCCGTTCGAAGATATGCGTATTTTTTGCCAGGTCATGGACTCCGGCAGCTTCACGGCTGCGGCAGATCAATTGGGGCTGTCCAAGCAATTCGTCAGCCGGCGCCTGATTCAACTCGAAGAGCGCCTGGGCGTGCGCTTGCTCAATCGCTCGACCCGGCGACTGGACGTCACGCCGCTGGGGCAAAGTTATTACGAATCGGCCTTGCGCCTGCTCGGTGAAGTCGAGCAAGTGGAGCAGGGCATCGCCGGCCAGACCACCGAGCCACGGGGCACGATTCGCATCAGCGCACCCTTGTCGTTTGCACTGGCGCATTTGGGCAGCCTGCTGCCGGTGTTTTTGCAGCGATATCGTGATGTCACCGTGGAAGTGGACCTGAGTGATCGCCCGGTGGACTTGCTCAGCGAAGGCTACGACCTGGCCTTGCGCATCGGCATTCTGGAAGACTCGACGCTGATCGCCCGGCGCATCGCGTCGATCCAGCGCGTGTATTGCGCCAGCCCGACGTACCTGGCCGAGCGCGGCACGCCGCTCAAACCCGAAGACCTGCACAGCCATGACTGCCTGCCGTATGGCCACAGTCGTCAGGTGCAATGGCGATTCGACGGGCAGGGCAAACCGCTGACCGTCAATGTCACAGGCCGGATGCGGGTCAACAACGGTGATTTGCTCAAAGACGCGGCGATTGCCGGGATGGGGATTACTTACTTGCCGACGTTTATCGTCGGTGCGGCCTTGAATGACGGCAGGCTGGTGCCGGTGCTGGACGCGTTTCGGCCTGAGCCGCTGAGGTTGTCGGCGGTCTATCCGCAGCACCGCCAGAGTTCGCGGCCGGTACAGGCGTTTATCGAGTTTTTGCGTGAGCGGCTGGATCAGACTGAAGACGGACTCTAAGCCTCACACAGTTCCCCCTGTAGGAGTGAGCCTGCTCGCGATGGCGGAGTGTCAGACGACATCAATGTTGAATGACATATGGCTATCGTGAGCAGGCTCGCTCCTACATTGATGTGTGGATGACCTGGGCTTAGTGGTTATCAGGTCCTTTTGTCATCGCCGTTGACATGAACACCGCGGTCATCGCCGACTTCGCCATTGGCATGAACACCTCGGTCATCACCGACTTCGCCGTTGGCATGAACACCGCGGTCATCACCGACTTCACCATTGGCGTGTACGCCACGGTCGTCGCCGATTTCGCCATTGGCGTGAACACCATTTTGGTTGTGGGATACTTCACCCGAGCGGTGAGCGCCATTTTGGTTGTGGGACACTTCGCCGGAGCGATGAGCGCCATTTTGGTTGTGGGACACTTCGCCGGAGCGATGAACCCCATTTTGGTTGTGGGACACTTCACCGGAACGATGAACCCCATGGTCGTCGCCGATTTCACCGGCACGGTGAACGCCATGATCGTCGCCGATTTCACCGGCACGATGAACGCCATGATCGTCGCCAGGTTCGGCGTGCGTGCCATTGCGCCCGGAGTTGGAGGAGGCTGTGTTGCCGGCATTACCCGGGCCATGGTCGCTGCCGCTGTGACTGCTGCCGCTGTTGCCGCCGCTGCCACTGCCACTATTGCCGCCACTGCCGCTTCCACCGTGACCACCGCTGTTGCCGCCACCGCCACCGCCACCACCATTACCGCCGCCACCACCGCCATTACCGCCGCCGCCACCGCCATTACCACCGCCGCCACCACCATTGCCGCCGCCACCACCACCATTGCCACCGCCGCCATGACCTCCGCCACCGCCGCCACTACCGCCACCGCCACCACCGCCCCCTCCGCCACCACCACCATCCTTGGCCTGAGCGGTCGACATGCTGGACAGACTGTCCGGTATCAATACGGTAGACGCCGACAGGACTGCGCCAATAGCTACTGCAAGTAAAAGCTTGTTGATGTGCATGTCGTTCTCCGTCTTCTTGTTCAGGGTTGGAACGTTGATGAACAATGCAACGTGCTGCTGGATTCAGTTAATGAACACCCCAGCGTTAAGATTTATTCAGTTGTATCGTTGATAAAAAATGCAACATACCGCTCGAACCTGTTGCAGAGGGTCAGTGAATGCTGGAGGCCAGCTCGAAAATCGGCATGTACATCAGGATCACGATGACCCCGATCAACAAGCCGATGAAGGTCATGAGCAGCGGTTCAAACAGTCGTACAAACCATTCGATCCAGCGACTGATTTCTTCGTCGTAGAAGTCGGCGCTGCGTTCCATCATTTGCCCGAGGTTGCCGGACTGCTCGCCAGCGCGCAGCAAGCGCAGGGACACTGGGGTCACGAGGTGATTGAGCTCGAGCGCGGCCGACAGCGATTGGCCCTCACGCACCCGTTCGCAGGCTTCGTCCAGGCGTGTGCGGGAGGCCACGGTGAGCAGGCCCCGCACCATGCCCATGGCCGTGACGAGGGGAATGCCGCCTTGCAGCAAGATCCCCAGCGAGCGGTAGAAGCGCGCCAGTTCATACATGAAGATGCGTTGATGGACTGCCGGGAGTTTTTCGATCAGGCGGTCGACGCCCCGACGAAAGGCCGGTTGGCGCTGGAGGAAGGTGAGGGCGACGATGAGCGCCAGCAACCCGCCGAAGAATTCGCCCTGGTGCGCATGAAGGAACATCCCGCTGCTCATCAGGACTTGTGACATCCACGGCAGGTTCGACCCCAAGCCTTCGAACACCAGGCTGAAGCGCGGCACCACGTAGCCCATCAAAAACAACACCACGCCACCTCCCACCACCAGCAACAGCATGGGGTAGATCGAAGCGCTGACGATTTTCTGCCTGACTTCGTCCATGCGCTGGCGATAGCTGACATAACGGCCCAGCGCTTCGCCCACGGCACCGGTCTTTTCACTGGACTGGACCAGCGCCACGTACAACGGCGGGAACACCGCCGACAACTGGCCCAATGCCTGGGAGAACGACTTGCCCTCATACAGCAGGCGCACCAGTTCACTTAAGGTTTTGCGGGCCTGTGGCGCGGTTTCTTTTTCGGCCAGGCTTTCCAGTGCATCGATCAGCGGCAGGCCCGCATTGAGCAACGTGGTCAGCTCCTGGCTGAATAACACCAGGTTGAAGGTCTCGCGCTGGCGAAACTGCAGCGAGAGAAAATGCCGCTCGGCATGCAGGCTGACCACCCTCAGGCCCTGGTCCTCGACGATGCGCCGGGCTTCGCTGTGGCCGGGGGCCTCGACTGTCATCGAGACCACGCCGGCTTTACCCACGGCTTTGAGATGAAAGCGCATGGTTTTCCCCCGTTATTGCCAACTGGTGACTTCGGCGTTTTCGCCTTCGCCACCGGGTTGCCCGTCCTTGCCCATGGACAACAGGTCGTATTCACCGTTTTCACCGGGATAGCGGTAGGTGTAGTTACGACCCCACGGGTCTTGCGGCAATTTTTTCTGCAAGTAAGGGCCGGTCCAGTGCGTTTCATCGCTGGGCGCGGTGACCAGCGCCTGCAAGCCCTGTTCGGTCGACGGGTAGTGACCGACCTCCAGGCGATACAAATCCAGCGCCTTGCCCAGGCCTTCGATTTGCGCCTTGGCGACTTTGACTTCGGAACGGCCCAGTTGGGCGAAATATTTCGGCGCGACGATGCCAGCCAACAACCCCAGCACCACCAGCACCACCAACAGTTCGAGCAGGGTGAACCCGCGTTGCATACGCGGGGCATAACACAGACGTTGATTCATGATGACCTCACACAGTCGGCAGAAGGGTCGCAATAAAGATTTATGCAATTGCCATGCTCAGCCTTGGGCAACCTTCTGGACCCCCCGTGCCAAGGCCTTTTGCGCTTACGGCACAGTGCTTGCGTATGGCTGATTTACGATCGGCCACTGGGGCATTATCCCCATTTTTTGGGGCCGGCCAGGGGAGGAAAAAAATGAAAACACTCACCGCTGGATTGATCGGATGTCTGTTTTTGACCGGTGTCGCACAGGCCGATGTATTCGTTTCCGTGGACGCCAAGGGCAGCTACGTGCTGTCCAATGTCCACCGTCCCGGTCGTACCTATGAGCGGGTCATTCACGAGCCAACGGCGGCTGTTGTCAGCCTCGATCAGCAACCCCAGATGATCGCCGCACAACCCTATGCCGAGCTGGTCTCGGCAGCGGCCACGGCCAATGAAGTACCGGCTGCGCTGCTGCACGCGGTTATCCGCGCCGAGTCCCGCTATAACGCTGACGCAACGTCCGCCAAAGGCGCTGGCGGGCTGATGCAATTGATGCCCGATACCGCGCGGGAGATGGGGGTCAAGGATGTCTACGATCCGAAGGCCAACATCCAGGGCGGCGCCAAATACCTCAAGCGTTTGTTGACCCTGTTCGACAACGACATCGCACTCGCGGTAGCGGCCTACAACGCCGGCCCGCAAGCCGTGCTCAGCCGTGGCGGGGTGATTCCGCCGTTCGCCGAAACCCAGCGCTACGTGCCGGATGTTTTACGCCAATACCGCCGTCTGCAGGGCTTGGCCGTGGATGCGCCGTTGTAGTGGAACACCACGCGTCGGCTCCCCCCAATAGTGGGGAATGATGGCCCCGGCAGAAAAGTGGGGAATAAGTGGGGAATATCCCCCGAGTTATTAAGTCGTAAACGTAAAGCACTGAAAACAAAGAAAAATATATTTGGCATGAGGATTGCTCAAGGGCATTCAGTCGAGAATTATTCCCTGTGAGCATTTAAAACGAGGCCCGTGATTATGTCCGGCATACCCCACGCTCATCATGTGTTTAACCTGTTGTTGTTTTTCGCACCGATGCTCGGTATCGAGCTGGCCGAAGCGGCCGCGCGCTGCGAACGCAATCTGGTGGCGAACGTCGTGGCACTGGATCAGCCGCTGATGTTCAACCGCCTCGGTGCACAGAACGCCAACGGCATGATGTTCGCCTTGCGCCGCGATGTCGTTGACGATCGCAATATGTCCCTCGCCCAGGGTGGCGCGGCAGTGCCGGGCAAAGTCTCGCTGCGGCCCGACAAGCGTCCGCGCCCACTGGTGCTGCGAGTGGCCGCCGGTGATTGCCTGACGATCAATCTGCAAAACCTGCTGGCGTATCAGGCCAACCCCGGGAAACACGAAGGCGCGGAGCCCGAGGGGGAGGAAGGCACTGAAGTTGGCAATGTGGACGACTTCAAGGTCGATGAGCAAGTCACAGACCGGCATGTCGGCTTCCAGGTCAACGGCCTGCAAGCCGTCAACAGCATTGACGACATCGCCTCCTTTACCGGGCGCAACGCCAACTCCCTGATCCCGCCAGGCGCCACCCGTTCCTACACCTTGTACGCCGAGCGTGAAGGCGCGTTTGCCGCCAGCAGCCGTGGTGCCACTTTTGGTGGGGAGGGCGATGCGGGCAACGTGGCCAACGGCCTGTTCGGCGAAGTGGTGGTGGTGCCCAAGGGTGGCCGCACCTATCGCAACACCGTGACCGAAGAAGAGATGCGCCTGGCCAGCACCGGCCGCACTCCGGCCGGTCAGCCGATTGTCGATTACCAGGCGCGCTATCCGCAGCGCGAACCGTGGATCCGTGAAGGCAAGGCCGGCACGCCGATCATTAACATGGTCGACGGCAACGAAATCATCTCCAGCGAGAGTGACGCGATCGTGATGGGCAGCAACGCCGACGGCAGCTTCCCGCCCTCGACTTATCCGCTGGAAGCCATCGGCAAGCGCAATCCGGCGCTGCCCAACCGGCTGGAACCGTTCCGCGATTTCGCCTCGCAGTTCCAGGATGAAACCGCCGCGACCCAGGCATTCCCTGCGTACTGGGCAGATCCGGTAATGGCCCACGTGCTGGAGCCGACCCGCGACTCGTTCATGATCAACTATGGCTCTGGCGGCATGGGCGCCGAGGTGGTGGCCAACCGATTGGGTGTGGGGCCGATGCACGATTGCCTGTCGTGCGCCTATGAAGAATTCTTCCTCAGTTCCCACACCGTGGGGGACGTGGCGATGCTGGTGGACGTACCGGCCAACGCCGGCCTGGAAAACATTCGTCCGGGTGAAACACCACGCGCCGATCAGGTCGGGGTCAAGGCGACCATGGCGCTGTATCCGTCCGAACCCTCCAACGTCAACCACAGCTACATCGGTGACTTCGTCAAATTCCGCAACACGCACAACGGCCACGAGCAGCACATCTTCCACCTGCACGGGCATCAATGGCTGTTCAACCCCAACGACGACAATTCGGACTATGTCGACGCCCAAGGCATTGGCCCAGGCGCCGGCTACACCTACGAAATCGCCAACGGTGGGTCGGGCAACCGCAACCGCGTGGCGGGCGATGCGATCTATCACTGTCACTTCTACCCGCACTTTGCCCAAGGCATGTGGGCCATGTGGCGGGTACACGATGTGTTTGAGGAAGGCACCAAACTCGAAGTGTCCCAGCAGGGTGCCGACGGTTATCACAGCGAACCGTATGCCTTGCGCAGCGGTAAACCGGCGTCGGGCGCACGGGCCTTGCCCGATGGCGAGATCATTGCCGGTACGCCGATTCCAGCCGTCGTACCGTTGCCGGGCAAAGCCATGGCGCCGATGCCGGGCAAAGTCGCGGTCGTGCCGAAGATCGGTGAAAGCCTGGTGGCCAGTCATGGCGACGATGATCAGGAGGGCGATGACGACGGCGAACATCACGGTGGCAGCGGTGGTGTGCAAGCCATCGGTTCCCTGGCATTGGTGGACCGCAGCGAAGCCAATCGCAATGCCGACGGCAGCCTGAAAAACCCGGGCTATCCGTTCTGGATCGGCGGCATGGAAAGTTCGGTCGGCCAACGTCCGCCAACCCCACCGCTGGACATGCTCGACGCCGCCAAGGCGCAAACCCTGAAAAGCAGCGGCAATGCCTTGTGGGCCAACCTTGACCCCGCTCAGTCCGGTGGTTGGGACGGCGGTTTGGGTCGCCACTCACTGGACGGTTTCTCCTCCGGTGGCCAAGCGCACACCGTGACCACTTCCCTGGATTTCTCCAAGGAAGTGACCCGCGCCAAACCGATTTACATGCCTGAAGAAGGCACCGAAGTCGAACAGGCAGCCATGGCGTTCCATGCCAAAAAAGAACACCCCAGCTATGCCGTTCTGCCGGGCAATCAGGTGGTGGCGCGCAACTTCCGCACCAACGGTGCATTGCCAACGGCGGGGGCGCCGTACTACGAACCGTGCATGGATGACCGGCAAAAACGCCTGACCAGCAGCGCCGGTACCGGCGAATTCAATAGCGGTGAAAAGGCCGACGGCCTGTCGTTCACCGGTGCCTCGACCTTCACCGCCGACCGGCCGCGCATCTATAAAGCGGCCAACATCCAGTTCGACGCGGTATACAACAAGGTCGGTTACCACTTCCCGCAGGCACGCATCCTGGCGCTGTGGGAAGACGCCTGGCCGGTGATTACCAAACAGCGTCCGCCAGAACCTCTAGTGATGCGCATGAACACCTTCGACTGCGTGCAGTACCAGCAAACCAACCTGGTGCCGGCCACCTACGAGATGGACGACTATCAGGTGCGCACGCCCACTGACGTTATCGGTCAGCACATTCACTTGCCTAAATGGGACCTGACGGCGGCTGACGGTTCGGCCAACGGCTGGAACTACGAAGATGGCGTGCTTTCCCCCGGTGCCGTGCAAGAGCGCATCCACGCCATTCGCCAGTTCAACCAGTGCGAAGGCGCCGACCCGCGTGACGGCACGCCAGCCTGCCCGGTGGCCAAGTCGCATCCGTTCTTTGGTCAATATGGCCGGGCCGACTGGGTGGGTGCGCGCACGGCGATGCAGCGCTGGTTCGTCGACCCGGTGGTCAACACCAAGGGCGTCGACCGTGGCCTGGGCACCATTTTCACCCACGACCACTTAGGCCCATCGACGCACCAACAGATCGGTCTGTACGCCACCGTGCTGGCAGAACCGGCCGGTTCCACCTGGTTCCACGCCGAAACCGGCGAGCCTTTGTACAGCGGCGCGCGGCAGGACGGCGGGCCAACGTCGTGGCAAGCGGTGGTGTCCACCGGTGACCTGGACGGCGACGGCAAGAACGACAGCTTCCGTGAGTTCTTCCTCGAATACAGTGACTTCCAGCACGCCTATGAAGCCGGCGTGTACGTGGGCGCCGGCCCGAATGGCGTGCCCAATGCGCAAGCGTTCCCGGCCACCGCCGACAGCTTCCGCTACGCGATCAATCCGCCGGTGCGCAAGGAAGCCGAGACCCTGCTTGAGCAGGTGGTTGAAGCGCGCGGTGGACTGACGCCCGGCTGTCCAAGCCGGCCGTGCCCGCAAGCCATCTCGGTGGATGATCCGGGGATGTTCGTGGTCAATTACCGCAACGAACCGCTGGCCCTGCGGGTGTACGACCCGAACAAGATCGGCCCGGACGGCAAGCGCGGAATGCAGGCCGACGGCCTCGGCGGCGACCTGGCGTATGCCATGCAAAGCCGTACCGACCGTGCAATCGCGGCGATGAACCTGGCGCCGAACCTGGTCACCGCTGCGACCGGCCCTACCGGTGGCACCACGCTGTTCCCGCCGCACATCAACCGTGGCGGCGCGGAACCGGGTGACCCGTTCACCCCGATGCTGCGCACCTACACCGGTGACAATGTGCGGCTGCGGGTGCATGCCGGCGGTCATGAAGAAGAGCACAACGTGACCCTGCATGGCGTGAAGTGGCTGCAAAGCGGTTCCGGTTTCGGCAACAGTTCCAACTCCGGTTGGCGCTCGTCGCAGATGATCGGGATTTCCGAGCAGATGGGCTTCATTGCGCCGGTCTCGATGCTGTCCAGTTCGGCGGCGACCACCGGGGATTATCTGTACTCGATGGACGCTTCTCTGGAAGGTTACTGGAGCGGCATCTGGGGCGTGATGCGCAACTACACCGCGCAACGCAACGACCTGTTCGCACTGCCGAACAACGCGAAACCGGCCGGCATGCGCAACACCGTGGCCTTCGAGGGCACTTGCCCACGGATCGGCGCCAACCCGAACGGCATCGGCACTCGGCCCACTGTGCAACGCAACTATGAAGTGGTCGCGGCGCTGGCCAACGACATCCTCGGCAATCCGCTGAACCTGTCCATCGCTGATCCGGAAGGGCTCGGCCAGCATGTCGGCGGGCCGCTGAATCCGGCGGGCGGTACGCTGGTGTACAACTCGCGTGCGGTGAGCATTCCCCAAGTCACCGTGACTGACCCTGAAGATGGCGAGACCTTCACCATCGGCGGGCAGAGCGGGCCGTTGCATGATCCGACCGCGATCCTGTACGTGCGCAAATCCGATCTGGACCCGGTCAGCGGCAAGCTCAAGCCTGGTGTGCCTGTCGAGCCGCTGGTGCTGCGTGCGGCGGCGGGGGATTGCATCAACATCACCCTGGAAAACCGCTTGCCGACGGTCATGCCGGACCTGGCGCAGATGGCCTCGGTGATGGGCATGGTCAAGCGTGACCGCAACGGTGGCGAAGGCTCCACCACCTTCAGCAATAACCTGTTGCGGCCGTCCAGTACGGTGGGGCTGCACGCACAATTGCTGGCTTACGACATCACCAAGTCCGATGGCACCAACGTCGGCACCAACCCGATCCAGACCGTCCCGCCACGCGTTGGCAACACTGGGGCGTACCCGACCCGTACTTATCAGTACTACGCCGGGCACCTTGAGCGTGAAGGCAAGCCGATCACGCAACTGGGGCGCAGTGTCGACAACATCAATGCCACGGCGATCGAGTTCGGCGGGTTGAATTTCACCCCGGCGGACGTGATCAAGCAGCCACAAAAAGGCCTCGGTGGAGCGATGAGCATTCTGCCGATGGGTGCGACCTGGGTTGAAGACGCACGCAAGGTCAATGCGACGGTCACCGCGCCGGGGCAAACCAGCTACCGCGATTTTGCGATGGTCTGGCAGAAGGCGTTGAACATGCGCTGGGCCAATGGTCGTCCGGTGGAAGGTATTGCCGCAGAAGCCGGCGTGCCGACCGATCCGCAGGACAACTCCAGCATGGCCATCAACTACAAAACCGAACCGATGTGGTTCCGCTTTGGCCTGCCCCCTGACGCGCCATTCGGTCACGCCGGCGGCTACGGCTACGGCGATGTCCCCAATGCGCACATGGCCTATAGCAATGCGTTGGTGGGTGGCGATCCGCAGACGCCGGTCCTGTATGTCAAACCCGGGCAACCGTTCCGCACCCACATTTTGATGCCCACTGGTGGCAGCCGTGGTTCGACCTTCCAGCTGGACGGTCACGTCTGGTCGGTCAACCCGTTCCAGTCGGAGAAGAGCGACACCGGCGGTTACCCGATGGCGACCCCCGGCGTGGGTTCAGTGCGGTTCGGTTACAACCCGATGTCGATGTACATCGGCGCACACGAAAGCATCCTGCCAGCGGCGCATTTCAGCTTCATGCACCCGAGTGCCGGGGCAGCAACGCGATACCGGGCGACTACCTGTTCCGTGATTACGCGGCTTACGGCAATACGGCTGGGTTGTGGGGATTGTTGCGGGTGACCAACGAGCCAGAGCCGGCTCCGGCACCTTAGCAACATGGCCGTGGCGAGGGCGCAAGCGACCTCGCCACAGGATCAGGGTTCGAAGGCAGACACAGATCTGAAGGGGAGAGCGGAATGACCAGGACTATCAAGTTGGCCGGGTTCGCGCTGGTGGCGGGGTCGGCACTGATCTGGCTGGGCGTGTGGCGCACGATGCCGCCGGACATGCTCAGCGAGGTCGCGCTGCCGGATACCTGGAGCGGCCAGAACCTGTCGCGTGACGGGGTCTCCGTGGCGCTTGAAGTCAAACCGCTGGCCAAGGACGGTGTGCTGCGCGAAGGCGAATTTGCCGACGTGCAGTTCCGGGTCAATGACAGTGCCTCGGGCCAGCCGTTGTCGGGCGTCAACCCCGGTGCCTGGCTCGACCCCGAAACCGTCGCCGCCGACCAGGCCCAGGGCCGCGAACAAAGTTGCAAATCGCGGGTCGGGGTGTTCCTCAAGTCGAGCATCGGCGCGCGGCCACTGCTGGACTTGAACAGCTACTTCCTGCTGGTGATGAACCGCGATGCCAGCGTTTCGGTGGTCGACCCGTCGGTGTCGGTCGGTGGCATCACCAGCACCATGGCGCGGATCAACATCAAACAACCGCCAATGGACTGGATCACTCCGAAGGACAACAAACGCGTCTTCGTGTCGATGCCAACGGCTGGGGAAGTGGCCGTGATCGACAGTGAGCAATTCAAGTTGCTGGAATCGGTGGCCGCTGGCAGCAACCCGGTTCGCGTGGCCCTGCAACCCGATGAGCGCCTGCTGTGGGTTGGCAACAATGCGTCGAAAGCGGAGGAGTCCGGGGTCACGGTGATCGACACCCGAAGCCTCAAGCCCCTCAAACACCTGGCCACTGGCGCCGGCCATCACGAAATCGCTTTCAGCAAGGACAGCCGGTTTGCCTTCGTCACCAACCGCGACGACGGCACGCTGAGCATCATCGACATCGCCAGCCTGACCCTCAGCAAGCAGCTCAAGACCGGCTCGCACCCGTTGTCAGTGGCGTACTCGCCGCTGTCTCAGGCGGTGTATGTCGCCGATGGCAAGGACGGCACCGTGACCGTGGTCGACGGTGCCAGCCTGGACGTGCGCCGGGTGATCAAGGTCAGGCAGGGCCTTGGGCCGATGGGGTTCAGCGCTGACGGTCGATTCGGCATCGTGCTCAATACGCTGGAAAACCAGGCCTCGGTGATCGATGCCGCCACCGATTCGCTGATCCATGAACTGGACGTGTCGGCCGAGCCCTATCAAGTGGTGTTCACCAAGGCCTATGCCTACGTGCGCGGGCTCGCTTCGGCCAAAGTCACGATGATCAACCTGTCGTCGCTGGGGCAAGGTCGCACGCCGATCAGCCAGGGTTTTGAAGCCGGCCCGCAGGCGCCACGGCTGGCCGGTGATCTGCCACTGGCGTCGAGCCTGGCGGTGTCGCGGGACGACAACGCGGTGTTCGTGGTCAACCCGGTGGACAACACCACCTATTTCTACGCCGAAGGCATGAACGCGCCGATGTCCGGTTACCCCAACCGCGGGCAAGTGGCGCGGGCGGCGATGGTCATCGACCGCAGCTTGCGCGAGGTTGAACCGGGGCTGTACAGCGCGCGGATCAAGTTGCCGGCGGCCGGGCGGTTCGACGTGGCGTTCCTGCTCAATCAACCGAACATCATCCATTGCTTCACGGCGCTGGTTGAACCCGACAAGCAACTCGCCTCACACCCCGGCGTGCCGAAAGTGGAGTTCATGCTCGACAAGTCAACGGCCGCCCTCGGCAGTCCTTATGTGGTGCGCTTTCGTATCGTTCAGGGCCAGCAGAAGGCCCAGCGCAGCGGGGTCAAGGATGTTCAGGTGCGCTACTTCCGCGCCCCGACTTCACGGGCTCAGGAAGTCGCCGCCCTCGAAGTGGGTAACGGCATTTATGAAGCCCCGGTGACCCTGGACCAGAACGGCGCCTGGTACCTGCACGTCCGTGCGGCGTCGTTGGGGGCGAACTTTGACGACAAGACTTTTGCCAGCGTCCGGGTTCTGCCCGGCAATGCGAACTGAAGAGGACATGGACATGAACCGTTTCGCAAACCGTGGATTGCTGATGTTGTGTCTGTTGACTGCCGGTCTGGGTCAAGCCCTGGCGCACTCGACGGACGAGCATGCCGGACACGACATGCCCGCCAAAAGCGCCAGTTCCGAGAGCGCCCAGGTGAAGTTCGCCGATGTGGCGCTGGTGGACCAGAACGGTAAACCGGTAAGCCTGGAAAAGGACCTGGTACGTAACAAGATCGTGGTCATGAGCTTCATCTATACCAGCTGCACCACGGTGTGCCCGGTGGTGTCCTCGATCATGGGCAAAGTGCAAAAGCAGCTCGGTGCGCGGGTCGGTGGCGAGGTGCAACTGGTGTCGATCAGTGTTGACCCGCAGCGCGACGACGCCAAACGCCTGAACGACTACGCCCGCAATTTTCAGAACGGCCCGGGCTGGAGCTGGCTGACCGGCAGTTCGCAGTCGATCAATGAAACCCTCAAGGGCCTGGGCTCGTTCAATGGCGACTTCAAGAACCATCAACCGTTGATTCTCGTCGGCGACGGCAACAGCCGTCACTGGACTCGCTACTACGGTTTCACCGACCCGGCGGTGCTGACCCGTGAGGTCGAGAAACTCAGCGGCCAGCGCAATGTCCACGCCAAACACACCGCCATTGCCATGGAGGAGCAGCCATGAAAACCCTCGACCGGATTGCCCTGACGGTGGCTGTTTGTCTGTTCAGTTCACTGGCACTTGCCCACGAAGGGCACGAAGAACCCGCGCCAGCGGTGGCTGGCGCACAACCGGCGACCGGCACGCACGACGCAAAAACCTGGTTCACCGACACGCCGTTGCAGGACCAGAACGGCGAAACCCTGCGCTTCTACAGTGACGCGTTGCAAAACCGCGTGGTGCTGCTGAACGTGATGTTCACCAGCTGCAACGATGCCTGCCCGCTGATCACCCGCAAACTCAAGGAAGTGCGTGAGTTGCTGGGCGACAAGGCGGATGGCATCACCTTTATCTCCCTTACCAGTGACCCGCTGCGCGATACGCCAGCGGTACTCAAGGCTTACACCTTGAAACAGGGCGTCGATGGGCCCCACTGGTTTTTTCTTACCGGCGACAAGGCGCAAATGGACCTTGTCCTGGGGCGCATCGGCCAGATCGTGCCGACCCCCGAACAGCATTCAACGCAGTTGATCGTCGGTGATGTGGCCAACAAGCGCTGGAGCAAAATCCGTCCCGATGCTCCGGCTGCCGCCATTGCTCAGCGCTTGCAGTTGCTGACCATGCCCGTGGCCGGTCGCTGAGCGCGCCATGAAAACTGCCCTGATTCTCGGCCTGTTGCTCCTGGGCGGCGTCCCTTTCGCCGTCCAGGCGTTGACGCTGAGCCCGAGCGAAAGCGCGGGCAAGCGGCTGTACCGCGAAGGTGTGTCCGAGAGTGGAGAGCCGGTCATGGCCCGAGTGGGTGCGGCCGATATGGTGCTGCCCGCCAGCAGCCTGCCGTGCGCCAACTGCCATGGGGCCGACGGACAGGGACGGCCGGAAGGCGGGGTGCGACCACCGGACATCAGCTGGTCGCGCCTTTCCAGCCGCTACGGCCAGGAACAGATCAATGGCCGCGATTATCCGGCCTACACCGAGGGGGCGTTGGCGCGAGCCATTCAGGAAGGTCGCGATTCAGCCAACAATCGGCTCGACCCGGCAATGCCCCGGTTCGTGCTGTCGATGAAGGATCAGCGCAACCTGACGGCGTACCTCAAACGCGTGGCCGATGACCGCGATCCCGGTTTGACCGCTGACACGTTGCACCTGGGCTCGTTGTTGCCGAGTCAGGGACCATTGGCGCAAGAGGGCGCAACGGTGGCGGCCGTGCTCAAGGGCAGCGTGCTGCGGATTAATGCGGCGGGGGGGATTCATGGCCGGCAATTGCGCCTGACCATCCTCGATCCTGGCCCCACCCGCGCCAGTGCCGAGAAGGCGCTAGGCCAGTTGATTGAACAGGAACAGGTGTTCGCCCTGATCGCACCGCTGGCGCCAGCGCTGGATTCGGACCTGGCGGTACGCCTGGAACAGGCCGGAGTCCCGTTGATCGGGCCGCTTTCGTTGCAAGGCTCGGCGCAGTCCAGCCGGCAGATTTTCGAACCGCTGCCGGGTCTTCGCGAACAGCTGATCGCCCTGGCTGACTACGCCGCCACCAGTTTGCGTGTGCTCCAGGGCCCGACGCTAATTACCTACCCGGACGAACCAAACCAGCGGCTGGCGGCGCAGAACCTCGGCCAATACTTGCAAGATCACGCCTGGCAACACGTGCGGTTGCAAGCCTACGACTCTGCGCAGGACGACCTGCCGCTGGGCTCGCGCTCGGTGTTTTACCTGGGCAGCGGCAGTCACTTCAGTCGTTTGGCCGAGCGTTTGCAGACGGCGGGGCAGGTGCCTTACCTGTTTGCGGCTTCGAATCAGGTGGCCGGTGACGTGTTGCAAGTGCCCAGCGGGTTTTCCCGGCGGTTGTTTTTGGCCTACCCGTTCGTGCCCAGTGACTGGACGCTGGCCGGGCGCCTG
Source organism: Pseudomonas sp. S2_F03 (assembly GCF_054668335.1). Classification (NCBI taxonomy): domain Bacteria; kingdom Pseudomonadati; phylum Pseudomonadota; class Gammaproteobacteria; order Pseudomonadales; family Pseudomonadaceae; genus Pseudomonas; species Pseudomonas sp. S2_F03. Next base: position 5,524,821 of record NZ_CP162759.1, read on the forward strand.
GCGCTGACGCAATTGCGCGAAAACCAGGGGCTTGGCGGTCAGCACGCGGTGCTGCAAGTGGGCGCCTTCAGTTCGATGCTGCTGCTCAGCGAAGGCATGAAGCAGGCCGGACGTGATGCCAGCCGCGAGAAGCTCATCAATGCCCTGGAAGGTCTGCACGACTTCGATACCGGCCTGACCCCGCTGATCAGCTTTGGCCCGGGCCGTCGCCTGGGCTTGCGCGGAGCACACGTCGTCACGGTGGACCTGCCCGACCAGCGATTTTTTCTGGTTGCCCCCTACAAACCCATTGCCGCCATGCCCTGACCGGAGGCCGATCATGAAACTCAACACGGTACTGATACTGCTGACGATGTGGGTCCCGGTGGCGTTCTGCACTAACGGCCCGGCTGCCGCGCGGGTCAATGGCGAAGAGATTTCCGAGTTTCGCCTGGAGCGTTACTTCGCCGAATTCCTGGAGGATCAGGGCCGGGCGGTGGGCAATATTCGTAACCCCAAGGCATACAAACAATTGCGGCAGAAAGCGCTGGAAGCGCTGATCGACAAGGAATTGCTGTGGCAGGAAGCGGTCAAGCGTGGTGTGGTGATCAGCGATACGGAAGTGCAGAGCCAGGTCGAACAGACCCGGCAAGCGATTGGCGGCCCCGAGGTATTTGCCCGCAGGCTCCAGGATGCCGGGTTTGACGAGGCCAGCTTTACCGAATACACCCGCCGGGAGCTGGCGGCCCAGCGAATCTTTGCCGACCTGATCCAGGTGGGCCAGCCGGATGAGCAACAGGTCCGGGCGTTTTACCAGGAACATCGCGCCGACATGGGCCGGCCCGAAGAAATCCAGGCCCGGCACATCCTGATCAAAGTGCCCCAGGGCGCCGATGCCGCCACGGTTGAAGCGGCACGTCTACGCTTAAGCGCGATGCGCGTGAAAATCAGCCAGGGTGAAGACTTTGCCAGCGTTGCCCGGGCCGGCTCCGAAGACGCTTCTGCCAGTGAAGGCGGCGATCTGGGCTATTTTCCTCGTGGGCGCATGCTGCCTGAATTCGAAGCGGCAGCGTTTGCCCTGGCGCCGGGTGCCGTCAGTGAGCCCGTGCGCACGTCATTGGGCTGGCACTTAATACTTCTTCAGAACCACGTGGAGGCGGCCGATGTCTCAGAGCAGCAGGGTCTTGAAATGGTCCGGGCCTACCTTGCCCGACAACATCAGGCCCAGGCTCGCCTACAGGTTTTGGCGCAACTTCGATCAAGTAATCGAATCGAGCGGATTGATGATGATTGAATGTACTCTCCCCCAAAAGTGGGGAAAGCTTGCGCGTAAATTCGAGCGCTTCCCCGTGTTTGGGGGAAGGGGTACGCGGGCGAAAAAGATTTGTCACGGAAATCAAAGAGATGAGTCGGCGAAAAACCGGCTCCGAGTCTGGCATGAAGTGTGCGTTAGCCTGATTGAAGGCGCGTACTCCCAGGCACGAATTTCGGACCTGCGGTTACAAGGAGTCGACCTTGTTGAACAAAATACTGGTTGTTGATGACGAGCAACTTCTTGCGGAAAACCTCCAGGGTTACCTGCAGGCGCAAGAGTTGGAGGTCCGGATTGCTCACGATGGTGCACAAGGAATCGTAGAGGCTGACGATTTCGCACCCGATGTGATGGTGTTCGATTACCGCTTGCCGGATATGGAAGGCTTTGAGGTGCTCGATGCCATCCGCCAGAAACAGAAGTGTCACTTTGTGCTGATTACAGGGCATCCAACCGCAGAGGTATGCGAGCGGGCCCGGCAACTGGGAGTCAGCCACATTCTGTTCAAACCGTTTCCATTGGCGGAATTGGCGCGTGCAGTACTTGATCTTCTGGGGAGGCAACGCGAACCCAAAGCGGGTGTGAGCAGTTCTGAAGGCTTCGTCGAACGACGCCAGAGCAGGACCGAGAGTTTCCCGCTGCAGTTGTACGACGGTAGTTGGGTGCTTGCGGATCGCCGACGTAGTACATCGGCCTCCATGGCGCCAGACGACGAACAACTGCTCACCGGGGAGTAATGGCGCGACAAGACGTTCCGGCATCCGCCGCGATGACTCGCCGCGCCGACAGGGCTCAAAGCCCCGGGCGTTGGAGAGCTTGCCATGGACCGTCTATTGGTTGCCGTCGAACCGGCGTTGTTGGACTGTGTGCCGTCTCGTTTTTCCAGTGAGCAATTGGCTCAGGCGCGAGCCTTGGCCAGCAGTTCCGGCGAACGGGTCCTGGACGCCCTCGGGGAGTTATGCGAACTGGCCCCGATGCCCTTCATCCAGTGCCTGGGCACCACCCTGCATTATCCGGTGCTCGACACCGACAGCCTGTTCAAGTCCACCCCGGTATTCGACCGGGTCACCCTGGCCCAATGCCTCAAGCGCGAATTCATTCTGCTGCGTCATGACGATGCGGTCATTGGCGTGTTTGCCGACCCGTTTGATACGGCGCGCCTGGCCTGGATCGACGACTGCCTGCACGGCGCGCCGCTGTACCTGGTGCATGCCGATGACCTGAAAGCCTACCTGGCCCGCCACGAAGAAAGCTTCCACGCGGTGGAGTCGCTCAATGCCCAATCCGATGGCACCATCGAAATCGATAACCTGCAAAGCCTGTCCCTGACCAGCATCAGCGAAGATTCCAGCGTCGTCGTCAAACTGGTCAACTCGACCCTCTACGACGCCTTGAAAATGCACGCCAGTGACATCCACCTGGGCACCACCGGCAGCGGTCTGGTGATCAAATACCGGATCGATGGCGTGCTGAACAACATCAGTAAAATCCAGGGGTGCGAGTTCGCCGAGCAGGTCATCTCCCGGGTCAAGGTCATGGCCGAACTGGACATCGGCGAAAAACGCGTGCCCCAGGATGGTCGCTTCAAGATCGGCATCAGTGGCCGGCAAATCGACTTCCGGGTATCGATCATGCCGAGTATTTTCGGTGAAGACGCGGTGTTGCGGGTGCTCGACAAACAGGACCTGGCCGACAAGGTCAGCGGCGTGCAATTGCAGGCGCTGGGCTTCGAAGAAGAAACCCTGCGCCAACTACGGCGCCTGGCCAGCGAACCTTATGGCATGGTGCTGGTCACCGGGCCTACCGGTAGCGGTAAAACCACCACGTTGTACGCGATGATCACCGAGATCAACCACGGCGTGGACAAGATCATCACCATTGAAGACCCGGTGGAATATCAACTGCCGGGCGTGCTGCAAATCCCGGTCAACGAAAAGAAAGGCCTGACCTTCGCCCGTGGTTTGCGCTCGATCCTGCGTCATGACCCGGACAAGATCATGGTCGGTGAAATCCGCGACCCTGAAACCGCGCAAATCGCCGTGCAATCGGCGCTCACCGGGCACCTGGTGTTCACCACCATCCACGCCAACAACGTGTTCGACGTGATCGGCCGTTTCACCCAAATGGAAATCGACCCCTACAGCCTGGTGTCGGCCCTCAACGCGGTGCTGGCGCAGCGTTTGATCCGACTGGTCTGCGCCAGTTGCAGCGCGCCTGTCACCCCTACCGACGATGAATTGCTGGCTTCGGGCCTCGACCCTCAACAGGTCGGGCATTACCAGTTTGTGCATGGCAAGGGCTGCGGCCACTGCCGGGGCACGGGCTATCGCGGGCGCAGTGCGATCGCCGAGCTGCTGCACCTGGACGACGAGCTGCGGCAAATGATTGTCGAGCGCCAACCCATTTCGAAAATCAAGTCCCACGCCTGCAAACGTGGCTTGCGCCTGCTGCGCGAGTCGGCACTGGAACTGGTGCAGCAGGGGCGGACTACGCTGGAGGAGATCAATCGTGTCACTTTTATCTCGTGATCGATATGTCGCCGTACTCGGCGCCAGTGGTGTTGGCCTGGGCCAGCGCCGTGGCAGCGAAACCCTGTGGCTGGGCAGCGTCGGCTTCATCGACGAAGGCTTCCATGCCTGGGCTGTCGCCCTCGAAACCCTCGACCGCTTGCTGGGCGAGCACGCGCCTGCCGGTGCGGAGCTTTGCGTGGTGATCTCCGGGCACTTCAGTCGTTTTTGCCTGGTGCCCTGGAGCGAAGCGATCAGCACCCCCGACGAATTGCTCGGGTTCGCCCAACTGTGTTTCGAAGACCTGTATGGCGTTCCCACCCAGCCCTGGAGCATGGTGCTGTCGGCCGAACCTGCGGGTTACGACCGCATCGCCACCGCACTGCCGCAAGACTTGCTGACGCGCCTGCGCAGCTTGGTCAGCGGTCGTGGTCTGCGTTTGCGTTCGGTGCAGCCGTACTTGATGGCCGCGTTCAACCACTTCGACAAGAGTTTTGACCACGGCGACTTTCTGTTCGTGGTCGCCGAACCGGTGCGCAGTGTGTTGTTGCTGGCGCGGGAAGGGCGTTGGGTGTCGGTGCGTTCGGTGGGCAGCAGTGACAGCGATGCCGCACTGACCGCACTGATCGGTCGTGAAAGCCAATTGCAGGCCTCCACCAGCGAACGGCCGCTCCATCTCTACCTGCATGCGCCGGCCCGCATCGACTCGCATCCAGATGTGCCGGGCGTGCAGTTGCGCACCCTTGAAGAAGACCAGGCATCCGTACGCGACAGTTTGTACGTCATGTCCCGGGCGGTGGCCTGACATGCGCCCGCTGATGCTCGACTTCCAGCCGCGTCGCCGTTCCGGTCCATTGGGCTGGAGCTTGCTGGGCGGTGGCGTGGTACTGGCGCTGGTGTGCGTCTTCGTCCAGCAACACCTCAATGACGAGGCCTCGCAGCAGCAAGGACATTTGCAGCACGCCCAGCGTGTCCTCACCGGAGACACCGGCAGCAAACCCACGCTGACCCCGGCCGAAACCCGCGAGCAGGCACAGAACCTGGCGGAAATGCGCAAGGTTTCACAGCAGCTGCGCCGGCCATGGGAGCGTCTGTTCGCCATGCTCGAAGCCATGCCGCGCGACAACATCGCCTTGCTGGCCCTGACCCCGGACGCGCGCAAGGGGCAGGTGCGGATCAGCGCCGAGGCGCGGGATCTGGAAGCCATGCTCGAATTTCACCAGCGTCTGGAAGCCAGCGAAGAGCTGTCCGACGTGTCGTTGCTCAGCCACGAAATCGTCGCCAACGTGCCGGAACACCCGGTGCAATTCAACCTGTCGGCCAGTTGGGAGATCGGCGATGCGAATCCCTAGATTGATCGTCCACGAATACCTGCAAGGCCTGGGCGTTCCTGGTCTGGCGGGCATGGCGCTGCTGGTGGTCGGCTTGGTGTATGGCCTGGGCGCGTTGATGCCGGACTGGCAAGCGGTGCAACAGCTGAGCCAGCAAACCCGCGAAGCCGGCGAGTACCTGGCCAAGGTTGAAGACGGCAGCGTCGCCGCCCCGGTGGTGCCGCAGCGCCAACTCGACGACTTCCGCAGCAAACTGCCGGCCCAGCCTCAGGCCACCGTGGCCATCGACAAAATCTACGCACTGGCCACGCAGGAACACATCACCCTGAGCCGCGGTGAGTACTCACTGGGCATCGATCCCAAGACGCACCTGGCCCGTTACCAGATTCTGCTGCCGGTGCGGGGCAGCTATCCGCAACTGCGGCGCTTCCTGCACGCCTTGCTCGGCCAGTTACCGGCGGTGGTGGTGGAGGACCTGGAGTTGCAGCGTAAAAAGATCGCCGACACCGACCTGACCGGGCGGATCCGCATGACCCTTTACCTGTCGAGGTCATGATGAATACCAAGCGCGTAGCGGGTTGGGTGGCGTTCTTCGGCGTGGCCGCGGGGCTGGCCTGGGGGCCTCAATACTTCCAACAGGCGGACGACGGTGATGATTCGGCCACCGCCGTGGCAACCGCCAGTAAAAACAAAACCGGTGGCGCGCTGTCGGCGGTATCCGCCAAAGGCAAACCGGCGGTGATCAAGGACCTGAGCCCGTCCGGCGACCTGTTCGCCCCCCGCAGCTGGAAGCCGGCGCCGACGCTGGCCAGCGTCACCGAACAACAACTCGTCAACCAGACCCCGGTGGTACAAGCCCCCAGCGTACCGCCGATGCCATTCCAGTTCGTTGGCAAGCTTGATGACCATTCCGACCTGCAAATATTTTTGCTGAGCGGCGAAAAAATATACGTCGTACGCAAAGGGGATGTGATCGACGACACATGGAAGATCGAGCGGATATCCGATATGGAACTCAGCTTTGTCTACTTGCCTCTGCATTTGTCCCAGACTTTGTCTGTGGGGAGCGAGCAATGAACAGATCCCGTTTGCTGTTGAGCGTTTGCATCACTGCAGCGCTGGCTGCGTGTAGTTCGGCGCAGGTCGCTAACCAGGAGGCCACTGCACTGATCGAATCAGGGCAGTATGAAGCCGGCCTGGCACGCATTGAGGAAGGGTTGCGCGAAGACCCTCGCGATACTCAACTGCACATAGCCCTCAACAGCGGACGTGCCCTGGCAGTCAAGACGTTATTGACCCAGGCAGACATGGACCGCACACAACGCGATTTTGCTTCGGCGCGCATGGCCTACCACCGGGTATTGAACATCGAGCCGAACAACCGTCGCGCCCAGGACGCGCTGCGCCAACTCGACTACCTGCGCAGCATGGATGAAAAACTCGAACTGGCCCGTGGCGATCTGCGCCGTGGCGATATCTACGGTGCCGACCGTCAGGTCAAACAGATCCTCGAACTCGACCCCAAGAACGAGGGGGCCATGGAGCTGCAAGGCAACATCCGCCTGGTGCAGAGCCGCAACGTGGTGCCGTACCCACAGCTGCGTACTCGTCTGGACCGGCCGGTGACCCTGGAGTTTCGCGACGCCAACTTGAAAACCATCTTCGAAGTCTTGTCCCAGGTGGCAGGTTTGAATTTCATCTTCGACAAGGACCTGCGCCCGGACATGAAAGCCACGATCTTCGTGCGTGACGTGCGCATTGAGGACGCCGTGCAACTGCTGCTGCAACAGAACCAGTTGCACCAGAAAGTGGTGAATGAGAACACGTTGCTGATCTACCCGGATTCACCACAGAAACTCAAGGACTACCAAGAGCTGGTGATGCGCACGTTCTACCTGACCAGCATTGATGCGAACACCGCACTGAACATGGTCAAGACCATGCTCAAGACCCGCGACGTGTTTGTCGACGAACGCCTCAACACCTTGACCATGCGCGACACTGAAGACGCCGTTCGCATGGCGGAAAAGCTCCTGCAATCGCAAGACCAGTCCAATCCGGAAGTGGTACTGGAAGTGGAAGTGATGGAAGTCGCCACCCAGCGGATTCTCGACCTTGGCCTGCAATGGCCGAACACCTTCGGCGTGATTAATAGCGATGGTTCGGCGGTGTCCGTTCTCGATCAACTCAAAGGCATCGACTCCAGCCGGATCACCATCAACCCATCGCCTCAGGCCAAGATCAACGCCCAGGACAAAGACATCAACACCCTGGCCAGCCCGGTGATTCGGGTCAGCAACCGCGAACAGGCGCGCATCCACATCGGTCAGCGCGTGCCGATCATCAGCGCCACCTCGGTGCCTTCGACCCAGGGCCCGGTGATCACCGAAAGCGTGACCTACCTTGACGTCGGTCTCAAGCTCGAAGTGCAACCCATCGTGCACCTGAACAACGAAGTAGCGATCAAGATCGCGCTGGAAGTCAGTAACGCCACGCCGCTGACGCCGACCGCTCAGGGCACCATTCCGGTCCAGGTCGATACCCGCAATGCACAAACCACGCTGCGTCTGCATGACGGTGAAACCCAGATTCTCGCCGGCCTGATGCGTGATGACCATGGCAGCACCGGCAACAAGATTCCCGGCCTTGGCGACATTCCCGGTTTGGGCCGCTTGTTTGGCAGCAACAAGGACGACGTCAGCAAATCCGAGTTGGTGCTGTCGATTACCCCGCGGATCGTGCGCAACCTGCCGTACCAGAGCCCATCGGACATGGAATTCACGACCGGTACCGAAACCAGCATGCACATCCAGGCCCCGGACCGCCGGATGGAACCGCAGATCCAGAATGAGCACATTGATCGGCCAATGACTGGCATCAGCACCGAAGTGACTGTTGGCCGGCCGGTGGCGGCAGCCACCACTCAAGTGACCGTTGGCCGGCCGGTGGCGGCCGCTACCACTCAAGTGACCATTGAGAAGCCTTGATCATGAACGCCTCGCAACGTGGTTTTACCTTGATCGAAGTCGTTGTGACGCTGGCCCTGATCGGCCTGCTGGCCGGCATGGCCGCGCCGCTGACCGAGACCGTGGTGCGCCGGGGCAAAGAGCAGGAGATGCGCAACGCGCTGTACCAGATTCGCGATGCCATCGACGCCTACAAACGTGCCTTTGACGCCGGTTATATCGAGAAGTCGCTCAGCAGCAACGGTTATCCACCGAACCTCAAAGTGTTGGTGGAAGGCGTGCGCGATGTGCGCAGCGCCAAGGGGGCCAAGTTCTACTTTTTGCGTCGGGTGCCTCATGACCCGCTGGCTGCGGTCAAGCGTGACGACGATGGGGGTTGGGGCGTGCGCTCTTATGACAGCTCGGCGCAAAACCCGCAGGAGGGCGAAGACGTCTTTGACGTTTATTCCAAGGCCCGCGGCAAGGGGCTCAACGGCATCGCGTACCGGGAGTGGTGAGCATATGCGTCGGGAAAAGGGTTTTACCCTACTGGAACTGATGGTGGTCATGGCAATCATCGCGACGTTGATGACCATCGCCTTGCCACGCTACTTCAACAGCCTCGAAGCGTCGAAAGAGACCACGCTGCGCCAGAGCCTGTCGGCCATGCGTGAAGCGCTGGACCACTATTACGGCGACACAGGGCGCTATCCCGATTCGCTCGATGAACTGGTTGAAAAGCGTTATCTGCGCAATTCACCGACGGATCCGATTGCCGAGCGCAAGGACACCTGGGTCTTGGTCGCGCCCCCTGACGGCGTGGCGGGCGGGGTGGCTGATATCAAAAGTGGAGCCACCGGGAGGGCGCATGATGGCAGCCTGTATTCCGAGTGGTAAGCCGGCCGACGAGGCGGGGTTCACTTACCTCGGTGTGCTGTTTCTGATCATGATCATGGGCATGGGCCTGGCCAGTGCCGGCGAGTTGTGGGCAACCGCTTCGCGCCGGGACCGCGAACGCCAATTGCTGTGGGTCGGGACCCAATACGCCCAGGCACTGCGCAGTTATTACCGCAGTTCGCCAGGTCTTGCGCAGTACCCCAAAGAGCTGGCCGACTTGATACAGGACGAGCGTTTCCCATCGCCCAAACACCATCTGCGGCAGTTGTACCCGGACCCGATTAACGGAGGAGGTGAATGGGAGTTGATGCGCGGTTTCGATGGGCGCATCACGGGCCTCAGCAGCGCCTCGACGGACACGCCGCTCAAGCAGACTGACTTCCCCAGTCAATGGTCCGATTTCGCCGGGATGGCGAGCTACAAGGACTGGCAGTTCGTGGCCGAGAAAGCCTTCAATGATGGTGCGTCCGGGCCCAAGCCTCAGTCCCAGACACCTCAGGCGCTGGCGCCATGACGAGGCGCTGGCTGGCGGCAGTGATCCTCACGTGCGTGGCGTCCTTCGCCAGCGCCGCTGAAGAGGACGAAATGCTCGGTTTCATCGTCGATGACACGATCTCGCACATCGGCCACGACTTTTACTATTCGTTCAGTGAACGAGTGCGTGCCTCCAGCCGGATGGATTTCAACCTGGTGGTTCGCGAACGTCCATCGGCGCGTTGGGGCAGCCTGGTGACCGTGGAATTTCGGCAGCGACTGGTTTATCGGCGCTTCCTGCCGCCAAACACCGTGGAACTCAAGGACGAAGCCTATGAGGCAGCCGACTTGGTCCGCGCGCAGATTGTCCGGCAGAAGCTGGAGGCTTTGTTGCAAGACACTACGGACCTGGAGAGGGACGAATTATGAAAACGAAAACGTTCTTGCAGTGCACCGGCATGCTACTGCTCGGGCTTGGAAGCGGTAGCGTGGTCCAGGCCACGGAGTTGGTTTACACCCCCATCAACCCCTCGTTCGGCGGCAACCCGTTGAACGGCACCTGGCTGCTCAACAACGCCCAGGCGCAGAACGACTACGACGACCCTGACCTGAAAAGCCGCACCGCTGTGGCCGGGACTTCGGCCTTGGAGCGGTTCACCAGTCAGTTGCAATCACGCTTGCTGGGGCAAGTGCTGGACAACATATCCTCGGGCAACTCGGGGAGCCTTTCTACCGACGCGCTTTATCGTCAACGTTGTCGATGACTCCGGTGCACTGACCATTGAAGTGACGGACCGATCGACCGGTGAAGTGTCGGAAATTCAGGTGAATGGCCTGGCCCCTTGAGGGGGTTTTGGGACGATGGGGAGTTAGGGATATGAAAAAAATAATAGCGCTAGGGCTGATGGTGGCAATGTTGCAAGGCTGTAATCTGCGTCAGCCGATGTCGGCCGAGCAGGACACCGAAACCCCGACCCTGACACCTCGGGCGTCGACCTATTACGACTTGTTGGCCTTGCCTCGACCCAAGGGCCGGTTGATGGCAGTGGTGTACGGTTTTCGCGATCAGACGGGGCAGTACAAACCGACCCCGGCGAGTTCGTTTTCGACCAGTGTGACTCAGGGTGCGGCGAGTATGTTGATGGATGCATTGCAGGCCAGCGGCTGGTTTGTGGTGCTGGAACGTGAAGGTCTGCAGAACCTGCTGACCGAGCGCAAGATCATTCGTGCCTCGCAAAAAAAACCTAATACGCCGGTGAATATCCAGGGTGAGCTGCCTCCGCTGCAAGCGGCGAACATGATGCTCGAGGGGGGGATCATTGCCTATGACACCAATGTGCGCAGTGGAGGGGAGGGCGCGCGTTATCTGGGGATCGATATTTCCCGGGAGTATCGGGTGGATCAGGTGACGGTGAACTTGCGGGCGGTGGATGTGCGCAGTGGGCAGGTGCTGGCTAACGTGATGACGAGCAAGACGATTTATTCCGTTGGCCGCAGTGCGGGGGTGTTCAAGTTTATCGAGTTCAAGAAGTTGCTTGAGGCTGAGGTGGGGTACACCACGAACGAGCCGGCGCAGTTGTGTGTGTTGTCGGCGATTGAGTCGGCTGTGGGGCATTTGCTGGCGCAGGGGATTGAGCGGAAGTTGTGGCAGGTGGCGGGGGATAATACGCCTGACGCTAATGCGACGCTGGACCGGTACCTGACTCAGACCAAGGTTGATCCGGAGAGTGAGTGAGCGCCGGGGCGGCCTTCGGGTCAACCTGGCTCTTCCCCTTGATGTACCCAGGTCAAAATAGGGAAGCTGGCTGCGATTGGCCGATTGATACCCTTTCTCAAAGACGGCTATCGAAACGGATACTCGTATCGATATTCGTTCGTCTATTCAACTAAAAAGTAATTAGCTAATAACCGTGGTCTTATAGCTTTTCGCTGAATTTAATCGAGGCTTAAGCATATGGATGCACTTATATCTTTATAATAATTTGTGATTGGTCAGGGCTGCTTTTATGTCTTTATGATCTGTCTCACAACAACTCGTGAGACAGGAGGTAGCTCGATGACAATTCAAATCAAACTGGTCGCGGGTCGAATTGGCGCGCAATTGGAAGGCGTTAAATTAGATGGGCATATCAGTGCTGAACAATTCGAGTTTATTAATCAAGCACTGCTGAAATACAAAGTTCTGTTCTTTCGCGACCAGCATCTGGATGACGCTGAACACGAAGCCTTTTCCCGGCGCTTCGGTGACCAGGTGCCGCATCCAACCGTACGTTCTGCTGAGCAAAGCACCGCCATTCTGCACCTTGATGCCAAGGAAACCCGGGCCAACTCCTGGCATACCGATGTGACCTTCGTTGCCAATTACCCGAAAATATCCATCTTGCGCGGTGTGGTCATTCCGCCTTACGGCGGCGACACGGTATGGGCTAATACGGCGGCAGCCTACGCTGATTTGCCCGAGCCATTAAAACAACTTGCAGATAATCTGCGCGCGTTACACACCAACTTATATGACTATGCGGCGCCGCGTAATACCGATGAGTCGGGTATTAAACGTTATCGCGAACAGTTTGCGGCTGAAGTCTACGAAACCGAACATCCATTGGTGCGGGTGCATCCGGAGTCGGGTGAAAGAAGTTTGTTGTTGGGGCACTTTGTCAAACAGATACAGGGCGTAAGTCATGGTGATTCGCAACAACTGATTCGCTTGTTCCACGACCGTATTACCCATGTCGACAACACTGTGCGCTGGCGCTGGCAGGAGGGCGATGTGGTGATCTGGGACAACCGCGCCACGCAGCACATCGCGATCAACGACTACGGCGACGCCCAGCGCATCGTGCGCCGGACCACCATCGACGGTGATGTGCCGGTCGGGGTGGATGGTCGCATGAGCCAGGCGATCAAGCCAAGCCCGGACACCCGCTCGCCGAAAACCGAAGCCGACAAAAAACATCTCGCCGCCTGACCGGCCGACTCTCATTGATTCAAGGAAGACGTGGCCATGGCCTCATTCAAAGCTGATTTCCTGTTTCGCAAGGGCCGCATCGCTGCCGCGCTCGCGGTGGTACTGGCGGTACCGTTGGCCCAGGCTGATGTAGTGCGTATTGGTGTAGCGACGGCTGGCGGCGGTGACCCGGTCACCTTCAGTGGCTCGACGTTGGGCATCGTGCGTAACCAGCAATTGTTGGAGAAAGCCTTCGCTGGAAGCGGAACCGAGGTGCAATGGTTCTTCTTCAAGGGGGCAGGTCCGGCCGTCAACGAAGCCCTGTCAAACCAGCAACTCGACTTCGCTTACCAGGGCGATCTGCCCGCAGTCGTCGGGCGCTCCAATGGACTGGACACCAAGTTGCTGGCGGCATTGGGCGTACGCGCCAATCTTTACCTGGCCGTGCCCAAGGGCTCTCCCATCAAAAGCATTGAGGATTTGAAAGACAAAAAAGTCGCCCTGTTTCGTGGCACCAACGGCCACCTGGTGGCGATCAACCTCTTGGCGGAGCACGGTCTTACCGAACGCGAAATCAAGGTGATCAACCTCGATACCGGCAGCACTCAAGCTGCATTGGTATCCAATGGGGTAGATGCCGCATTTGGCGGTCGCGAACTGTTCAAACTGCGCGATAAAGGTCTGATCGACATCGTTTACGACAACCCCACTCAGGATGTGCGCTACACCCGGCAGACTGCACTGGTGGTTCGGGGGGCCTATGAAAAAGAACACCCGGACAACGTGCAAAAGGTCGTCGATACGCTAGTGGACGCGGCGAAATGGACGTCGGAAGACAGCCATCGTGACGCGGTCTTCACTGAATGGGCCAAGAGTAATGAGCCCGCAGAATCACTGCGCGCCGACTTTACCGGGGTCAGCATCAGGGACAGGGCTTCGCCTCTGGTCGACAACTTCTTGCTGAGTCGCTATCAGGCTGTGGCGGATCAAGCCAAGGAAGAAAAACTGATCCGTCGCCCCGTCAGTATCGATGGCTGGTTCGAGACCCGTTATTTGCAAAAATCCCTCAAAACCAAGGGGCTTGAGAATTACTGGACGCCCTACGGACCGGATGGCAAACAGCCGGCTGGTAATGCAGTAGTGGCCGCGACCAGCAAGCAAGGGAGCTAGGCAAATGGCCAGGGCACAGACCGTCAGACTAGAGCCGTACACGGCGCCGGCACCGAACGATAACGTCAAACGTTTTCCACCGTCACCGGCCCGCCCAGTACGCAAGGTTGAGGTGTCGCGCACCTCAGCCTGGCGCGTCAGTCTGGGTGACAAGGCCTTGCCCTGGCTGTTGCCGCTGGTGTTGCTGGGCTTATGGTACCTGGGGGTGGAACGCGGCTGGCTTTCAGAGCAGGTGCTGCCACCACCCGTCTACGTTTACCAGACCTTGTCGGACCTGGTCACCAGCGGTGATCTCTGGCTCAACGCCTCCGCCAGCCTGCAGCGGGTGGTCGTCGGATTTACATTGGGCGCCTTGATCGGCATCGCTCTGGGCCTGGCCATGGGATTGTCCAGGACCCTGGAGGATTATCTGTTACCCACCTTCAACGCACTGGTGCAAATACCGGTATTGGGCTGGTTACCGTTTGCCCTGTTGCTGTTCGGTATCGGTGAGACGCTCAAGTATGTGCTGATTGCCAAAGCGGCCTTGGTGCCGATCACGCTGTGTACCTTGCAGGCTTTCCGCCAGGCGCCCAAAGGGTTGTTGGAAGTCGGCCGGGCCTACGGTTTCAGTCGTCGGCAAAGCGTCACCTCCATCGTCTTGCCTGCGGCGATCCCGACGTTGTTTACCGGTTTGCGTCTGGGCTTCACCAAAGCCTGGTTATCGCTGGTAGTGGTCGAATTGGTGGCATCGAGTGAGGGGCTGGGGTACCTGATCGTCTACGGGCGCCAGCTGTTTCAGCTGGACCTGGTGATGGCGGCCGTTGTGGTGGTGGGTGCGCTGGGCCTGTTGATAGACCGCGGTTTCGATTACGCGGAGAAACGCCTCAATCGGGGGCGGCCAACGGCCGGGGGGCGCCTGTCATGAGTGCGATCTTGTCAGTCGGTCGCGGTAGCCGCCGATATCGCGGTTGGATCTTGCCCATTGCCGCCATAGCCGTCTGGTGGCTGGCTTCAAACCAGGGATGGAGCCAATCGGGGCTGTTCGTTTCGCCAGAAAAAGTCGCTGCTACGGCCTGGGATCAAATGGCCTCGGGCAAATTCTGGCGGGCAATTTCTGCCAGCCTGGCGCGCAACCTCAGTGGCTTTTTTATCGGTACCACGCTGGGCCTGGTACTGGGTTGCCTGTTGGGCCTGTCGCGGTATTTCGAGCGATTAGTCGGGCCGAGCTTCAATACCTTCAAGCAAATCTCTCTGTTCGCCTGGATTCCGTTGATCTCGGTGTGGTTCGGCCTGGGCGATGTGGCCAAGGTGGTGTTCTTGTCATTGGCCGCACTGGTGCCGGTGGTGGTGAATACCTGTGACGGTTTGCGCAACGTCCCGCCCAACCTGTTGGAGGTGGCGCGGGTGTATGGCTTCACCCGTTGGCAAACCATCATCGGGGTGATGCTGCCTTCCGCCTTACCGTCGATTTTCACGGGGCTTTACCTGGCGCTGGTCTATTCCTGGCTGGCGACCATCGGCGCGGAGTACCTGTTGGTATCAGGGGAGGGGATTGGCAACACGCTGATTGATGGCAGCGAACATTTCATGATGGACCTGGTGTTGTTTGGAATGGTGATTATCGGCCTGGTGGGCTGGGGCCTCAACGCATTGGCGCGGACACTTGAGCGGCGGATGCAGCGCCTGTATGGCATCGCTCCTCGTTGATTGGCACTTTCAAAAGGATCGCAACATGCTCAACAACGGCCTGACCCTGGAAAATATCAGCAAGCGTTTCGCTTCCCGACCGGGTAGTTCGACTCAATTGCAAGTACTCGACAACATCCAGCTCGACATTGCGCCTGGCGAGTTCATCAGCATCGTCGGCGCCAGTGGCTGCGGGAAATCCACGTTGCTGCGACTGATACTTGGCCTGGACGAAGAATACGACGGGCGCATCCTGCTCGATGGCAAACCCATTGACGGCACTGGCCTGGAACGCGGCATCGTCTTTCAGGATCACCGCTTGTTCCCTTGGCTCAACGTCGAGCAGAACGTCGCTGTTGGCCTCAAGAACTCACCCCTGAGCGCCCGGCAGAAACGCGACACGGTGCGCGAGCACGTCGAACTGGTCGGCTTGCACGATTTTATCGATGCCTATCCGCATCAGATATCCGGCGGCATGGCGCAACGCGTGGCGATAGCCCGCGGCCTGGTCAACCGACCGAGCGTGCTGTTGCTGGATGAACCGCTGGGTGCACTCGATGCCTTGACCCGTGCGCGCCTGCAGGGCGAGCTGCAAAACATTTGGCTCAAGGAAAAAATCACCATGATCCTGGTCACCCACGATGTGGATGAGGCGGTATTCCTCGGCGATCGGGTGGTGGTCATGCAGCCCAATCCCGGCCGCATCCGACGCATTGTCGACATCGATCTGCCGCGCTCGCGCAACCGCAGTGACAGCCGCTTCATCGCCCTGCGCGACGATGTGCTGAGTGATTTCGCCGAGCTGCACTAAGCCTTTGCGCCGCGCGCGAGCTCATCTTTTCAAGCGTGTTTTTTCAAGGAACGGGAAATGTCCGAACGCCAGCTCAGCCTTAACCTCTTTATCTACCCCAACGGCCATCACGAAGCCGCCTGGCGTCACCCACAGTCGGTGCCGGAATTCTCCATGGATATCGGCTATTACCAGCAATTGGCGCTACGCGCTGAACGCGAGAAGCTTGATGCGATTTTCTTCGCTGACTCGCCGTCACTGGCCGAAAGCGGGCGTGAAGGTTTGCGCATTCGTTTCGAACCCATTACCTGGCTGGCGGCCATTGCCGCGGTGACCCAACGCATAGGCCTGATCGCCACGGCCAGCACGACCTACAGCGAGCCCTACAACCTGGCTCGCTCGTTCAGTGCGCTGGACCACCTCAGCAAGGGCCGCGCCGGTTGGAATATCGTCACCACGTCCATGGCGGCAGCCGCCGCCAATTTTGGCCTGGAGCAACATCCGTCGGCTCATGACCGCTATGCCCAGGCCGAAGAATTCGTGCAGGTGGTCGGTGACCTGTGGGACAGCTGGGAGGACGATGCACTGGTGCTGGACAAGGCTTCCGGGGTGTTTGCCGACAGTGACAAGGTGCATTCGATCAACCACGTGGGCACTCACTACAAGGTCGCAGGCCCATTCAACTCGCCACGCTCCCCGCAGGGTCGACCGGTGCAGGTGCAGGCCGGCTCTTCCGAGGATGGCCGCGATTTCGCCTCCAGGCATGCTGAAGCGATTTTTACCGCGCACCAGACCCTGCAAAGCGCGACTGAATTCGCCAACGATATCCGTGCCCGGGCGAAGGCGGTGGGGCGTGACCCTCGTCAGCTGAAAATTCTCCCAGGCATCAGCCCGTACATCGGCAGCACCGAAGCCGAGGCCCAGCGCAAGTTCGACGAGCTCAACGAGTTGGTGCTGCCGCACGTTTCACTCGGCCAGCTACGCCGCATGTTGGGGGTCGACCTGTCCGGTCACGATCTGGATGCGCCATTCCCGCGCCACTTGATCAACTTCGACAGCAGCGAAAGCCAGTCCAGTCGTTTCAAGCTGATCATCGACATCGTCGACCGCGAGAAGCCGACGCTGCGCCAGCTGATTAATCGCCTGGCCGGAGCTCGCGGGCATTGGGTGCCGGTCGGTACGCCGGTGCAGATTGCCGACCTGATTGAGCAGTGGTTCCGCAGTGGCGCTGCTGATGGTTTCAACGTGATGCCGCCAGCGTTCCCCGAGGGCTTTGAAGTGTTCCTCGATGAAGTGCTGCCGATTCTGCGCAAGCGTGGCCTGTTCCGAACTGAATATGCGGGAAGTACGCTGCGAGAGCATTATGGTCTGAGTCGCCCGGTTTCGCGTTTTGCCTTGAAGTCCGCCTCATCGATCTCGCCATTGCGCAACGGAGTGCAATCGCTTCCAGATTTTGTTTGATTTCTTTATCCGCCAAATAAAAAACCGCGACCCAGCACCAAGGGTCGCGGTTCATTTCCCCCATTAAATCATTGCTGTAGCACGGTGGCCTTGTTGGTACTGCCATATTGCTGCACGGTTGCCGTCTGGGTCATGCCGCTTTGGTCGACGCTGGCAATGTTGCCGCTGCCCCCCTGGGTCACATAGGCCACGTTCATGGTGTCAGCCTGTTTGACCGTGATCATGTTGTCGCTGCCGTATTGTGCGGTGTATGCCTGGTTGCTGCTGCCGGACTGGTCGAACTCGGTGCTGTTGCCGTAACCGTTGCTGCTGCCTTGCGCCAGGTTGGTCTCACCGCGCTGGTCGGAGATCAGGATGTTGTCGCTGCCGTTTTGGTCGAAGTACAGCTCGTTGTAGGAATCAGCCTGGCTGACCGTGGTTTTGTTCCCGGTGCCGGACTGGTTGGTGGTCATGATGTGGCCGGTGTCTTTTTGGGTGAAGTTGGCGACGTTGTTGCTGCCGTACTGATTGACGGTTGCCATTTGGTTGCTGCCGAACTGGCCACCCGCTTGCGGACCTTTCCAGTTGCTGGCGTAGACCTTGTTGCCGTCACCCATCGAGGTGGCGTTGAGTACATGGCCGTCGCCGGTTTGATAGGTGAAATGCACGTTGCCCGTGCCCTGTTGGTACAGCGCGACGGTCGAGCTGAGGGACTCGAACTGGTCGGCGTAGATGGCGTTGAGGTCGCCAACTTGCAGCACTGTCGCGGAGTTGTTTTCGCCGAAGCTCTGGTCGACTACGGTTTCGTTGGACTGCCCGTATTGATTGATGGTGGTTTCGCTGGCGAGTTGGCTGTCTTGCCAGACTTCGGTGCCGTTGAGGTCGCCGTACTGGTTGATGGTCAGGGTGCTGCCGTCACCGTCACGTTGGTCGCCGTAGGCATAGTTGCCGCTGCCGGCCTGGTTGATGCCAATCTGGCCGTTGGTCTGGAACGTCTGTTCAGCGGTGCCGTAGTTGCCGTTGCCGTACTGGATGACTGTCGCGTTATTGGCGACGCCCAGTTCAGTCTGTTCGATGTTGGCTTCGTTGTTGTCACCGAACTGGTAGGTCTTGGCGGTCGTAGCGTCCTGACTGTCCTGATAGATGAACGAGAAGTTGCCGCTGCCTGACTGTTGTTGCAGCGCCTCGCTACTGCCCACACCGATTGACTGGCTGGCATGGCTGACGTTCAGGGAGCCGACCTGTTGCTGGGTAATGGTGCTGCCGTCTTCGTATAGTTGCTCGGCATAGCCGGCGTTGTATTCACCTGCCTGGCTCTGGTCGATGGTGCTGCTGGCGTGGTCTTGCACCGCCGCCGCGTCGTTGCCAAGACCCTGTTGCAACTGGGTGGCGGTGCTGAACGGGGCCACGGTCTGTTTGACATCGGCGATGTTGGTATCACCGAACTGACTCTGGTTGGAAACGCTGTCATCGGCGATGGCCTGGGCACTGACAATGACCAGGATGGCGGCGGTAAGGGGCGTCAGTTTGAACATGGTGAAACCTCCAAAGTGATGCAGTGCTTAGCGATATTGTTTGACCGAAACGCTCATGCCGTTGCCGGACTGGGTCACGGCGCTGGAGAGCCCCCGTACCGGCCTGGTCGATGCTGGCGTCGTTGTTGTTGCCGTTCTGGGAAATCTGCGCACGGTTGTGGCTGCCGTTCTGGGTGATGGCGGCGTTATTGCCCGAACCTTGCTGGTTGATCATTGCCATCAGGTCGTTGCCTTGTTGCAGGATGTACGCTTCCTGATTACTGCCCGACTGGACAATGGTGCCGAGCAGCGACTGGCCGTTCTGCTGCAACAGCGCGACATTGGCCTGACCGTTCTGATCGATCAGCGCATGCTGGCCAACCGGCGGTGGCAACTCGCCAAGGTCGGTGCCCGGGCCGAGGTCGTCGTTTTCCATCAAGTCGTCGGCGCGCACGCCCGCACTGCTGCAAAGCAGGAGCAGGCAGAGCAGGGCGGCGGTCGGCGTTTTCATGATTCAATCCTTTGTCAAACGGCCTGCCCCATCCACCGTGACGGTGGATGGGCGAGGGCTCAGTTCGAGACCACCGACACCGAGCGCACGGTGCCTTGGGACGAGCTGATGGTGGCCGTCGGATTAACCGACGGAATGACCGTGGTGGTGTTGTTCACCGTGAGCTTCCAGCGACCGTTCACCGGTACCGCGGTGGTGCCCAGGGTTACCAGCCCGGTCGGGGTGGTCACCTTGATGGTGATGGTGTTGCCGGTGGTCACCGATGAGGTGCCCGCAAAGTCCCAGGTGAAGCGGTTGTTGGAGCGAGCCGTCACAGAGGCCGTGGTCACCGTGAAGGTTTCCGCAGCAGGCCTTGGCGAGACTTGCACCGTGACCGTTGCCGGCGTCGACGCGGCACCGAAGCTGTCCCGGGCGATGTAGGTAAAGCGTCGTGGTGAAGGCCGTGGTCACCGTGCCCGGTGGGGTGTAGGTGATGACGGTGCCGTCGGTGCTGACGGTGCCGCGACCGGCCGCCGGTTGGCTCACGATGGCTGCGCTGAGTGGCACGTTGCCTTCCGGATCGGTGTCGTTGGCCAGCACACTGATCGGTATCGCCACGCCCAGGTCGTAGCGGCATCGTTGACAGCCACTGGTGGCCGGTTAGGTGCCACCGTAATGGTCACGGTCGCGGCGGTGGTCGAGGCCAGTCCTTTAGAGTCTTGGGCCTTGTAGGTAAAGGTCGTGGTCAGCGGTGTCGTGACGGTGGCGGGTGGCGTGTAGACCACGGCTGTTGTGCCACTCAATGCCACGGTGCCTTGCCCGGCCGCCGGTGGGGTCAGTGCGGTGATGGTCAGTGGCACGTTGCCGTCTGGGTCGTTGTCGTTGGTCAGCAGGTTGAGGGTGACCGGCACCCCGAAACTGGTGCTGCCCGTGTCGGCGACGGAAATCGGAGCCTGGTTCTCACCGGTGTCCGGTGCCTTGCCCACGACGACCACTGGCTCGGTGTCACTGCCGCCCGCGGCCGACTTGATCGTAACGGTGGCCGGTGGCTGCGTCAGATCCGGGACGGTCAAGCTCTGCAGAGTGCCGTTCTTCGACAGCCTTCCATAACCCTGGGCAACCATGTCAGGTATGCCCACTTCGTCGGTGGAGGTGGCTTCGATCAGCAGGCTGTGATTGCTCCAGCTGTAGCGAGCCGTCTGGATTTTCACCACGTCCGAGAGTTTGCTCGACACGGACGTCGGGCGGGTCGAACCGGTCGGGTTGGTGGCGGTGATCACGACGACGGAGGCACAGCGCCATTGACCAGGAGATGCTGGCCGAAGAACACGCCGTTGTTATCGCCCACCATGGTGGTCAGGCAAGGCGAAACAGGCGGGCCGGGGGACCAGAGCGATGCTTTCGCGGAAGCACAGGGTTGAGCCGGTGTCTGCTTTACCGAAGACTTCGACGCGGGTGTTGATGCCCCCTGTTCCTGAGGTGCGGCGGTAAGTGGCACGGCTCAAGTCCACCGGTGTTTGCGCACGGTTGTCGAGCACTTTGCCGGACAGGGTGAAGAGGTTGGCCTGGATAGTCCCGGCGGGCCCCTCGATGCGCACGAAGTTGGTGTTGTTGGGGCTACCGGTCACTGCTTCGGTGAGGTTCGGGTCGCCAACGAAGGTTTCGATGGCGCCGGTGTCCGGGTTCACTTCCGTATAAGGCCCGTTGACGCTTTTCAGGAACGGCCCGATGGCACCGTTGACCGCGCCGCTGAAGACCCCTGGCGCACCGACGCCGACGTCTCTGGTGATGTTGATCGCACGCCGGCCAGGGCTGGTGACGTTGACCGTTTCCACGCCGTAAGGGTGGGTGATGGTGTAGGTGCCGGCGACGGGAATGTTGATCCGCATACGGATCCGCGCGAAGCTGATTTGATCACCGTCGAGCGGGTTTCCGCCGGCAAATGCAGCCTCGATCCCGGCGACGTAGGCGTCCATCCCATAGCCTGCGGCGTTGTTGGGGATATTGGTTTCTGCGAGGAACCAGAAGGATTCGTCTGGCCAGTTATCCGGGAACACCATCGGCTGGGTGTCGTCGAAAATGCCAGGTGTCGGCAGCAGGGTACACATGTAAGCCGGTGGCACACTGACGGGGACCCGCGAGCTGGCGGCTCGGGACTGGCACAGTTCCATCGACAGCAGATTGTTGTCCTGATACCAGATCGGGAACTTCCCGGAGGCAAAGGTATAAGGGCCGGGGTCGACGGCAGCGAGTTGCGCGAAAGCACTGCCGGACAGCGATAGAGTCAGTCCCAAGGCGTTGAGCGCCAGGCGTGGCCAATTGTTCATGATGCCTCCTGATGAGGATCTGGGCATGAGAGCGTTCATTGCACGATGACCACTTCTTCGGTGTCGCTGCCGCCATTGGATGACGTCACTCGAACCTGGGCTGGCGGATTCGGCGAGATGCCGGTGGCCAGGCTTTTCACTGCGCCATCGCCAATGAGGGCGCCGATGGCGACCCCCGTACCCGTGGTGGCGGTGAGCACCGGTGGTGAGGTTTCATCACTGGTCGAGGCGACGATGGTGATTTGTCCGCTGTTCAGGCTGTACTCGGCACGGGAAATCACCACCAGGTCGGTCAGGGGCGACGACAGGGTAGTGGGAGTGCTACTGGCGATGGCCAGGTGGTTGTCGGCAGTCACTTGCAGGGTGCTCGGCAACGTCGGATCGGTCGACGACTGCGCATACCAGTGGCCGGTGCTGTCCGCTTCGGTCAAGTTCAGCACCGGGTTATTGCTGTCCAGGGTCACAGTCGCCGGTGGCGGCGGGGCCAGGACGAAAACATCCTGCTGGGCCTCAGGTGCACTGGCGCCGGCATGCCGTGAGTAGGTGCTGCGTTGCGCAATGACCGGGGTTGGCCGGACCACGCTGGACAGCTTGCCGGAGACAGCAAAGAGGGTGGTACGCAAGTCCAGGCCATTGGGACCTTCGATGCGCACGTAGTTGGTGTTGAACGGGCTGCCGGTGACGGCTTCCGTGAGGTTCGGGTCGCCGACGAATTGTTCGGCGGCGCCGTTGACCGGGTTGGTCTCGGTATAAGGACCGTTGACACTGCGCAAGAATGGCCCGACATCGCCCTTGAGCGCGCCGTCATAGGTTTCGCCGCGCCGATGCCGATGTCCCGCGTCATGTTGATCGCCCGCCGCCCGGGGGTATCGACGGTGAACACTTCGACGCCGTAGGGGTGGGTCACGACATAGGTCCCGGCAACGGGCACATCGATGCGGATGCGGATTCGCGCGAAGCTGATCTGGTCGCCTTCCACGGGGTCGCCGCCGCTGAAGGCGGCTTCGACTGCCGAGACATAGGTAAGATCGATGCCTCGGGCCGCATCGACGATGGTGGTTTCGCCGGTCGCCCAGAACGCTTCGTCAGGGAAGTTGGTCGGGAAGACCATCGGTTGGGTGTCGTCGAAAACACCTGGTGCGGGAATCAACGAGCACATGTACGTCGGGGCGCCAGGGGCGCTGGGTACCCTGGAGCTGACAGCCTTTGACAGGCATAAATCCAGGGTGCGGCCGTGGGTGTCTTGGTACCACGCAGCGAAATTGCCGTTGGCGGGCAAGTAGGGCCCGGTGTCCACGGCAAACAGCGTCGCGTGCGCAACGCCTTGAGCCAGAGCGGTCACGACCAGGGCGGTCGCGGTTTTGGACAGTAAAGGGTGCATGAGTATTCCCTCTATCAGAGTACCGTCCCTTGGGGGCGGGTCAGTTGCGGGTGAGGTCGGCAACTTCCATACCAATCTTTGAAAACTGACGGCAGAGGCCCGTTATTGAAGGCTTGGGGTGCTACAAAGGTCTGATGGCGACGAACACCGAAGCGGGCGACTGTCCCCACTTTTGGGGTGGATGGGGTCAGTGGGTAGGTGGGGAAAAGAGGGGGAGGGAGCCCCCCGGAAATGGGCAATCGCCGAGCAGTGGGCTATAACCCTATAGGGAGTACCGGGGAACATCGGCCATGAATTCGCAAGTAACAGCCCTTCTCAAAGAACAGGGTGATATTCGCTTGAGCTCGCGCAAACAGCCGTTCAATCTGCTGCGCTGGTTTTCGCTGATCAGCATGGCGATCATCGGCACGGTGGCAGTGGCGTTGGGTGTGGTGTCTACGCGTTTCGTGATTACCGAAAGCGTGCAACGCGATGCGTTGTTGACCTCCCAGTTCATTCAGGCGATTGCGGCGGCCGAGGAGCGTCATGTCTCGTATTCCCACGTGCGGACCATGGGTGAGCTGCTCGACCCACGCAAGGACAAGGATTTTCCCGACGTTGACCCGCTGGCCCGTGCCAACTCGCGGGGCGAGTTCCTCGACCATATCGAGCATTTGCCCGACGTGATCCTGGCCAATATTTATGCGCCTGACCGCATGGTGATCTGGTCCACCAACCCGGCATTGATGGGCACCACGATTCATGCCGATGCCGATCTCGATCAAGCGTTCGCTTCCAAAACCCCGGTGTCCGCCAGCTATCACAACGTGGACAAGGCGCGCATGGAGCAAAATTCATTACCCCCGGACTTCATCTTTATTGAGAACTACATACCGCTGTTCGATGCCGACCGCGATACCGTCACTGCAATGGTCGAGATCTACAAGGAGCCCAAGGATTTGATCGAACGCATGGAGCGCGGCCTGGCGCTGATCTGGCTGGCCACCGCGTTGGGCGGAGGGCTGATTTACCTGGGGCTGTACTGGATCGTGCGGCGGGCGGCGATTCTATTGGCCACGCAGCAAAAACAACTGATCACCAACGAAACCTTTGTTGTACTCGGGGAGATGTCTTCGGCGGTTGCCCATAGCCTGCGCAACCCGTTGGCGACGATCCGCTCCAGTGCCGAGCTGGCGCTGGAGTTTGACAGCGGCCCGGCGCACAAGAACATCAACGACATCATCGGGCAAGTGGACCGCATGTCGAAGTGGATCAGGGAATTGCTGCAATCCTTGCGCCCGCTCAACGATGAGGCGGAGCCGGTGAACCTGGTCGCGTGTTTGCATGACAGTCTGCTGGCCTTCGAGCATCAAATCGCCAAGGCGGGGATTCACGTGGTGTTTCAGCCGAAGGAAACGCCAATGGTGTTGAGCCAGCAGGTGCAACTGACGCAGATCCTCAATAGTTTGCTGGCCAATGCACTGGAAGCCATGGACGAGGGTGGCACCCTGACCATCACGCTGGAGCCAACCGATACCAAAGGTATTTGCGTGGTGGTGAGCGACACTGGCAAAGGCATGAGCGAAGAACAGCGCAGCATGGCGTTCCGTCCGTTTTACACCACCAAGCAAGGCGGGCTGGGGGTCGGACTGGTGCTGGTCAAGCGAATCATGGATCGTTTCGGGGGCGGAGTTACCCTCAATAGCCGTGAAGGCGAGGGCACTACTGTCCGTTTGTCGTTTAATCGGATTCCCTGAAAGCGGGTATGAACTTTCCCCGTTAGCGGGTGTCAAGCCCCAGTCGCTTTTTTCCTGGTATGGCACATTGATGTTGATAAGCCATTGTTTTGTCAGGTTTTAATACTTTCGTATAAATCAGTTACAAATCTGGCGAGCTCTTTGCAAAACCCCATTACCCCCTTCACGACTTCGAGGCGGCTGGTGATGGAAAGAAAAGCGCGTTATCCCTTCAAATGGTTTGGCCTATTGACGCCTGTAGGCGTCGTTCTGACGATGACGCTGGGCACAGCGAGTCTGCGTGCCAGCCCGATCGATGACGAGCGACAGCCTGAACCCTCCGACCCTTCGGCTTACTACGATGAGCCGGCTGACGAAGCCACGGCGTTGAATGCGATTTTGAGCATGCCGGAGGCCAACCAGGACTCCTTCGATTTGCCCGATGGCGTCAAGGGCAACCGCGACGAAACGCGCATAGAGAACGTCCTGCCGCCTGCGGTGCAGACCAGTTTCAATTACCCCACCAATGGCAAGCCGAGCCCGTTGTTTGGTGCTCAGCCCTTTACTCAGCAATTGGTGCTGTTTGAAGAGTTCGGCCCGGAAAAACTCGATCCCACCACACCGGCGGCGCCCTTGGGGTTTCCACCGGCAGCGATCGGCCCGTTGCCACAGCAGGACCCGACCAGTGTGGCCCGCAGTGCACCACCGAGCGCGGCACTCGATGCCTTCATGCGTCAACCGGGGCTGACGCCGTTCCCCAGTCAGTTTTCCAACGTGGTGGACCGCAACCCTTGGCAGGCGCAGATCGAGATTTTCCTCAATCGCCATATCGGCTCGGCGGCTGAAGGTCGTCCGCCAGGAAAGGGCTGGTCACATCAGCGCTGGAATGAGTTCTACCCGCAAATGGCCTACAAAACCGTGCAAACCGGGGTGAGGACCAACACCGGGTGGCGTGACAGTCATCAGATGCATGGCTACGCCGTGGGCGAGTTTGGCCCCGGTGGCCTCTACCACAACGTCGCCGGCGTACAGGCCACCGATGGCACCGCCAAAGGCGTCGATGCGCGTTTCCACCCGAACATGCCGGTGCAGAATCACAACTCGGTCTGGACCTTCGACGGCACGTTGCCGCCTAAACTGCTGATGGTGCGTTACGGCCAGCCGGTGTTGATGCGTCACTACAACGGCCTGCCGATCGACCCGTCGGCCAACATGGGGTTTGGCCTGCACACCATCACTACCCACGAACACAACGGCCACGCCCCGGCGGAAAGCGACGGTTATGCCAACGCGTTTTTCTTCCCTGGCCAGTATTACGACTATCGGTGGCCAATTCAGTTGGCCGGTTATGACACCATCAACACCGATGCGCACGATCCACGCGCGGCGTTCCCTTGCTCACCGGGCGAAACCCTGTGGACCAATGACATGAGCCCGAGCCGCAAGACTTGCGAGAACGGCACGATCAAGATCCGTGGCGACTGGCGCGAAACCATGAGCACCCACTGGTTCCACGACCACATGCTCGATTTCACCGCGCAGAACGTCTACAAGGGCAACGCGGCGATGATGAACTACTACAGCGCCCTGGACCGTGGCAATGAATCGGTGAACGACGGTGTCAACCTGCGTTTCCCAAGCGGCAGTGCGTTGCCGTGGGGTAACCGCGACTACGACGTCAACCTGGTGGTGGCCGACAAGGCCTGGGATCAAAGCGGTCAGCTGTGGTTCAACCCGTTCAACACCGACGGCTTCCTCGGTGACCAGGTGCTGGTCAACTGGCAGTGGAAACCGACGCTGGATGTGCGCGCTCGCAGCTACCGCTTCCGTATCCTCAATGGCTCGGTGTCGCGTTACTACAAGCTGGCGATGGTGCGGGAGATCAAAGGCACCAGCGGCGAATTCCAGGGCCCTAAAGGTTCGGGAGTGTCCTATGCCCGCGTGCCGTTCCACATGATTGCCAACGACGGCAACATCATGGAACACAGCGTGCCATTCGACGGCACCATGGACCTCGACGCCGACGGCGACAAACAGAACCACAACGCGATCCTGCCGACGCAAGGCATTGCCGAACGCTTCGACATCATCGTCAACTTCGCGAAAAACGGCATCAAGCCTGGCGACAAGGTGTTCTTCGTCAACCTGTTGGTGCATGACGACGGCAAAGGCCCGAAAGAGCCAGTGTCGCTGGCAGACGTGCTCTCCGAGAAATACCTGGCGGTGATCAAGCAAACCAGCAAAGGGCCGATGTGGGACAGGGGTGACCCGGCGGTGGGCAAGATCCTGCAACTCAACGTCAAGGCGTACACTGGTCAGGACCTGGCCATGGACCCGGCAGCGTACGAACCGGCCAAACCGGGTAAAGCCGAAGGCCTGGTGATGATCCCGCTGAAGATCCATCGCGACAACGCGGCCGACAAGGCGCTGCTCGCTCAGGCACGTCACCGCACCTTCACCTTCGGCCGGTCGGACGGCACCGATGAAGCACCGTGGACGGTCAAGACCGATGGCGGCTTCGGCTTCCACATGGACCCGCGTCGCTTGAACACCGCGACTCACTTGGCTAACGGTCCGACCGATGCGGGGGCTGCCGGTTTCGGCACCCTGGAGGTCTGGAACATCAAGCTCGGCGGTGGTGGCTGGAGCCATCCGGTGCATGTGCACTTCGAGGAGGGGATCATCCTCAGTCGCGGCGGCAAGGCACCACCGGAATGGGAAAAATGGGCGCGTAAGGACGTGTATCGCATCGGTACGGAAAAAGATGGCCTGGACAACGTCGAGATGGCGATCAACTTCCGCGAATTCGCCGGGACCTACATGGAGCACTGTCACAACACCCAGCATGAAGACAACTCGATGCTGCTGCGTTGGGACATTGAAAAGCCCGGGCAATTCCAGTTGATGCCAACACCGCTGCCAAGTTGGGATGGTGTGCGCTACGTCAACTCCGCCGCACTGCCTACCTTCCGTACTGGCGACGGCTTCGGCCCTAAAGTGACAGTCAAACAATGAAACGCCGCGAGGGAGCCGACATGGACATGAATGTACACACGCCGCGCTCCCGCGCTCTGGGCATGCACCTGATACTGGTACTGGTCGTCTGTTTGTTAGCCAGTCAGGTGCTGCTGGCCCATGAAGGTGTGCTGGCGCCGACGGAGTCGGCGACACCTGGGGCGGCGACTATTTCCCCAACACCCTGCTGACCGACCAGGACGGTCAGCAGGTGCACTTTTTCGATGACCTGATCAAAGACAAGGTGGTGGTGATCAACTTTATCTTCACCTCATGCAGCGACTCCTGCCCACTGGAAACCGCACGCTTGCGCCAGGTGCAAAAGCTGCTCGGCGACCGGGTCGGCCAGGACATTTTTTTCTACTCCATCAGCATCGATCCCTTGAGCGACACACCCGAAGTGCTCAAGGCCTATGCGCAACGCTTCAAGGTCGGGCCGGGCTGGAAATTCCTCACCGGGGAATTTGCCGACGTCACCGAGCTGCGCAAGAAACTCGGGCTGTTCATTGAAGGCGTCGACAACGGGCGCAGCAAGGACCACAACCTGAGCCTGATCGTCGGCAACCAGAGCACCGGTCGCTGGATGAAAGCATCACCGTTCGAGAATCCGTGGATTCTGGCTGATCAGTTGGCCAACACTTTGCAGAACTGGAAAAAAGCCAGCGTCGAACAAAGCTACGCCAACGCCCCGGAAATTCGCCCGCCCAGCAATGGCGAAGAACTGTTTCGTACCCGTTGCGCGTCGTGTCACAGCCTCGGACCGATGGACGGGCAGGGCATCGGCATGCGCAGCATTGGTCCGGACCTGATCGGCGTGACCCGCGAACGCGACCCGGCCTGGCTCAACCGCTGGATTCGCGAGCCGGACAGCATGCTGAAGGAGAAAGACCCGATTGCCGTGGAGCTGTTCGAGCGTTACGACAGAATCCCGATGCCCAACCTGCGTCTGGATGAGAAATCCGCGCAGTCGATTGTGGAATTTTGCAGGAAGAAACTGATCGCCAGCAACCGTTGAAAGCGGCGCAGGCGCAATAGCGGCGAAATACTATCATTGGCTCAGTCAGGCACGTACATTGCCGCCTACACTGATCTGAAATGCGGCTGAACAGGCTAGATGCGAGCATCCAGGACATCCCTATGCCGATACTCGAACAACAACAAGAACCGGTACCGGTCACACCGGCCGTCGCAGGCCAGAGCGGGCGTGGGCAGTTCAATCTGTTGCGCTGGTTTTCCCTGGCCAGCTTTTTCATCATTGCCGCTGTGGCGTTGGGCCTTGGCTATGTATCCACGCGTTTTGTGGTAACCGAAAGTATCGAACGCGATTCCATGCTGACCGCGCAATTCATTCAGGCCATTGGTGACGCCGAAATTCGCCATGCCCTCGATCAGCCCTGCCAGAACCATGGGCGAAATGCTCGACCCACGGTTGGACAACGCCTATCCCGACGTGTCGCCAGGCGCCCGTGCGGCTGCCCGTATTGAATTTCTCGATCACGTGGAGCACCTGCCGGACATTTTGTTGGCGACGGTGTACGCGCTGGATCGTACCGTGGTCTGGTCGACGAACCCGGAGCTGATCGGCGTACGCATCGAAGACGACGATGAGCTGGACTCCCTTTGAAATGAAAGAACCGGTGTCCACCAGCTACCACGAAATTGACGACGAGCGTCCCGAGCAGAAGCTGCTGCGCGAGCCGGAGTACCTGTTCGTCGAGAACTACATCCCGATGTTCAATGCCGACAGAAGCAAAGTGGTCGCCATGGTCGAGATCTACAAGGAGCCGGTCGACCTGGTGGAGCGCATCCAGCGTGGTTTCAAGGCGATCTGGCTGGCAACCGTGTTCGGCGGCCTGGTCATCTACCTTGGGTTGTTCTGGATTGTGCGCCGTGCTTCAGTGCTGCTGCAGAGCCAGCAGAGGCAATTGATCACCAATGAAACTTTCGTCGCCCTGGGGGAAATGTCCTCGGCGGTGGCACACAGTTTGCGTAATCCGCTGGCGAACATTCGCTCCAGCGCCGAACTGGCCCAGGAAATCGCCAGCCAGAATGCGCAGAAGAATATCGGTGACATCATCAATCAGGTCGATCGCATGTCACGCTGGGTTCGGGAATTGCTGGTGTCGTTGCGGCCCATGAATGACGACTGCGAAACGGTCGACCTGGTGCTGGCCATCGATGACACCCTGAGTGCATTCGATGCGTTGATCAAACGGTCGAACGTGCAGGTGCGATTCACGCCTCAAGCCTGCCCACCGGTCGTCAGCCAACAGGTGCTGCTGACGCAAATTCTCAATAGCCTGTTTGCCAACGCCCTGGAAGCCATGCCCAAGGGTGGTCAATTGAGTATTGATATCGAACAGCCACAACCCGGCCATGTACGCATGACCCTTAGTGACACCGGCAAAGGCATGACCAAGCAGCAACAACAGATGGTCTTCAAGCCGTTTTTCACCACCAAACAAGGAGGGCTGGGCGTAGGCCTGGCCCTGGTTAAACGAATAATGGAGCGTTTCGAAGGCTCGGTCGAACTGACCAGCCAGGAGCAGGAGGGAACCCGCGTTTGTCTCAATTTTAAAGCGGCAACGGGAGGGGAATATGGAGCACAGCATATTGCTGGTCGAGGATGACGAAATCCTCGCCGAGAATATCCAGACCTACCTGGAGCGTAAAGACTTCGAGGTAACGGTCTGCCATTCTGCTGAAGATGCACTGGTGCAATTGGGAACGTTCGCCCCTGACGTGGTGTTGACCGACAACTCGTTGCCGGGCATGAGTGGTCACGACTTGATCCAGAAGCTGCGCGTCAGCGCGCCGGATCTGAAAGTGATCATGATGACGGGTTACGGCAATGTCGAAGATGCCGTGGTGGCGATGAAAGAGGGGGCTTTCCATTACGTCACTAAACCGGTGGCCTTGCCGGAGCTCAAGCTGTTGCTGGACAAGGCGCTGGCCACTGATCGCATGGAGCGCACGTTGTCGTTCTATCAGGAACGCGAGGCGCAGAAATCCGGCGTGCAGGCACTGATTGGTGAATCGGCGCCGATGCACTACCTGAAGAACACCATCGCCCAGTTGCTCGACGCCGAGCGGCGCATGGCCAACACCGACTTGCCGCCGGTATTGGTGGAGGGTGAGACCGGCACCGGTAAAGAACTGGTGGCCCGGGCGCTGCACTTCGACGGTCCGCGCAGCAAAGGCCCGTTCATTGAATTCAACTGCGCATCGATCCCTTCCAATCTGGTGGAGTCGGAACTGTTCGGCCACGAGAAGGGCGCCTTTACCGATGCCAAGGACCGCCGTGTCGGTCTGGTGGAAGCGGCCGATGGTGGTACGTTGTTTCTTGATGAAATCGGTGAGATGGATTTGTTGCTGCAAGCCAAACTGCTGAAACTCCTGGAAGACCGGACCATTCGTCGGGTCGGTTCGGTGAAGGAGCGCAAGGTCGACTTGCGGGTGATCAGCGCCACTAACTGCAACCTCGAACAGATGGTGCAGCAGGGCAAGTTTCGCCGTGACTTGTTCTTCCGCCTGCGGATCATTTCCATCAAGGTGCCGCGCCTGTATGCCCGTGGCGAAGACATTCTGCTACTGGCCCGGCACTTTTTAGCCGTCCATGGCAAACGCTATGGCAAACCGAACCTGCATTTCAGTGATCAGGCTGAAGAACTGCTGCTCAGCTATAGCTGGCCGGGCAACGTGCGTGAGTTGCGCAACATGCTGAGCAAACTGTGCTGCTGGCGCAAAGCGACACCATCGCCGCGCATCAGTTGAACGTCTGCCTCAGCCTGGTGGATGATCCGCCGATGTATCAGCATGAGCCGCAAAACCACGAACCACGCCCGATCTACAACGGCACTGAGTCGATGAACCTGCTCTGAAGTCGAGCGCGACATGGTGCGCAAGATGCTCGACAAGACTGACTGGAACGTCACCAAGTCCGCACGGCTGCTGGGCCTGAGCCGAGACATGCTGCGTTACCGGATCGAAAAACTCGGCCTGGCACGTCCGGACAAACGCCAGTGGTAGGCATTGACCTGTGTTACAAGGCGGGGCCCTGGCGCAGGCATGACAACATGCAACTCGGGTCCTCGACTTCCTGGTTCACGTAGACACCGTGTTCCTCGTCATAGGTGCGAATGAACACTCGCACCGACGCGTCCGCCACCGTCGGCAAGCGGGAGTCGTGGAACACGTGCTGACTCGACACCGGGATGAATGTTTGTGGTGAAGTCGGGATGTACGCGCCTGGCGGAACGATGCTCATGGAGGGCGGCACCGGGTGGGAAAAGGGTTGATCCTTCCCGTAATAGCTGAATTCACTGCTTGATTGGTCGGTTTCCATCAGGCTGTCATCCGCGTGCACACCAGTGGCGACCAGGCAAAGGGCAAGCAACAGCGTCTGTTCGAACGTCTTCATGGCAACACCTGCGAAGTCGGATTTCCCGTGTTTCCCCAAGGTCATTAACTATAGCGCTCCCATGAGCAAGCGTCGTTGAGGCGCGGTTTACACGATTACTACAAAGTCTCGATGGGGTGATTTTCAGGCATGAACTAGACTCGGTCCGGTTAATCAACGACCCGATTCTGGAGCGCGCAATGGAAATGCCGACAAAAGAAAATGCCATCGCCAGCAACCGCGAGGCGTGGAACGATTCCGCCCGACACCACAAAGACACCCCCGAATGGAAGGAGCGCTTGATAGCGGTCGCGCAGAAGGATTTTTCCTGCCTGGACCAGACCCTCACCGGCGTGCTGGAACAGGTGGGTGTAGACGGCAAGGACGTGGTGCAACTGGGTTGCAATAACGGACGCGAGAGCCTTTCGCTGTTTGCGTTGGGCGCGCGCACGGTGATTGGCATCGATCAGTCTGCCGCGTTTCTCGATCAGGCGCGGGAGCTGGCGACTCGTTCGCCTCATCAGCCCGAATTTATCGAGGCCGACATCCATCAGCTGCCGCCTGAACTGCAAGGCCGTTTCGACGTGGCGCTGATCACCATCGGTGTCTTGAACTGGATGCCGGACATCGGTGAGTTCTTGCGCCATGTCGCGCAAACCCTCAAGCCCGGCGGCGCGCTGGTGGTGTATGAAACCCATCCATTCCTGGAAATGTTCGACCCGGAGTCAGCCGATCCCTATCGCCTGGACAGCTCGTACTTTCGCAGCGAACCGTTCGTGCAGAACCAGCCGATCGTTTACCAGGGTAAGGTTGAACAGAAGGCTGCGGCGTCTTACTGGTTCGTCCACACGTTGGGTGCGATCTTCACCGGTGCCCTTGAGGCCGGGCTGCAGATCAGCCACTTCAAGGAATACCCGCATTCCAATCGCGAAGAACTGTATGACCGGTATGAGCAGCAGAGGGCGCAATTGCCGATGTGTTTTTCGTTGGTGGTGGTGAAACACTAAACTGGGTAGTGCTACGTCTGGCCCTTGCATCGGAACGCCGCCCGGAGCCGGCTCGCTACCACATTTAACCTGCGTCGCGCGCACATTCGGTGTGCATCGTAGATTTCTTTGTGGAAGCGAGCAGGCTCGCGAAAGCAGTGTCACTGACGCCTCGCACGCCAGTGCAATCAAGCCTGCGCCGCACTCGTCACTTCCGGCCGCCCCGGTTTGCGCAGCGGGTCCAGGCGTGAGCCGGTGTAGCGGGTTTCGCGGTAGAAGCGCCACAGGCCGAACAGGCCGTAGACGTGGGTCACGCGGCCCTGTTCGTGATATCCCATGCGGATGTGCAGTTTTAGGGCCGGGATGTTGTGGGTTTCGCAGACGTCCACCACCTTGTGGCAGCCCCTGCGCCTGCATCGCTTCCCACAGCGCGACTTGAACGTCCACCGACAGGCTGGTGCCGAAATAGGCGCGGGTCATTTCGCCGCCGAACTCGAAGAACTCGCCGGGTTTGACCGGGAACCAGCAACCGTAATAGTGACGGTCGTGGTAGTCGCGGGTACTGCCCCAGATGAACGCGCAGGCATGGCCTTCGTCGTCCAGGTACATATGCCCGGTGTGACCTTCGGCGGCGAGTTCGGCCATGGTGCCGACGCGGTCACCGAAATGCTTGCCGAACGCCGTGGCGTTTTGTGCAGAGATGGTCACCTGGCGCAAGCCGGAATAGGGGCGCAGTTTATGCGGCGGCACCGGGCTGACCAGTCGCGTTCCATCCACAGCAACTCCCAATGGAAAAATACGTAGCGCTTCCACAGTGTATTGAACGTGCGGCTCAGGCCTTTTTGTTTGATACGTTCGCGAAGCTTACCGAGTGCGCTCATGGAGCCCTCCCTAGCCAAGGATTGGTCATGCGTGGATGAAA
The DNA here is from genome assembly GCF_054668335.1 of Pseudomonas sp. S2_F03. Lineage (NCBI taxonomy): Bacteria > Pseudomonadati > Pseudomonadota > Gammaproteobacteria > Pseudomonadales > Pseudomonadaceae > Pseudomonas > Pseudomonas sp. S2_F03. The sequence goes on from NZ_CP162759.1 coordinate 5,559,030, forward strand.
GTATTGATGGGTATAGATCACGGCGGGCATTTCGCGGCACCGCCGCCACCGGCAATTTATTTCAATGTGTGTAACAGGGTTGACACAATTCAGGCGTCAAGAAATCGCTCGATTTTTATTCCATAACCGCCTGCGCGTGGGTGCTGAACGACTTGCCCGCCGCGTCGTAGGAAACCCGTTTCACCCCCGGCAAACGCTGCTCCAGCAGAGCGCTCAACGACTCACCCTGATCGAGATAGGCGTCGCCAAAATCGGCACCGAGCTGATTGGGGTGCGCGACGATCTCCAGCAGGCCATCAGTCGGTGGCGCTTCATTGCGCAGATCAACCGGGGTGCACACATAGTCGGCAGTGACCCCGGCCAGGTGGCTTAAACGCCGATTGAGCAGCGCCTTGAAGACGCGCTTGGGCAGGCTCAGGTTTTGCCCCAGGTTGCGTGCCAGGCGCACCGCAACCTTTTGCCGCGCGGCGAAACGGGCGACGATCTCACCGATGGGCCAAATGTTGTGCACGTGTTGATGGGAGTCCAGATGACTGGGGCGTAGCCCGTTGTCCACGCAGTGTTGCCATTGCGCTTCGAGCTCTTCAAGCACGGCCTCACGATCCCGTCGGTTGAGCCAGAAGCGGTGGCGGGGCAGGTTGAAGTCGAACACGCCAGCGTTGTCCGCAAAAGTTGCTTCGCCCCAGAATCGATTGGCTCAAGGGGCGCCCGTAGGTGAGGTTGAAGTGCAGCCCGATCCGGCCTTCAAGCATCGGGTGCTGGGCCATCACGCATGCCGCTTCGAAGGCTGGCATGTTGGCCATGGCGGTGGCGGAGCTAATCACCCCGGCCTGGAACGCCCCGAAGATCACCGCGTTTTCGCAGGCACTGAGGCCGAAATCGTCAGCGTTGACTATGACTTGGCGAGGCATTTTCGCTCTCCATGATTGTTGTTGTCGGCTCGGCGGCTTTGGCAGCGGACGTTGCAACAAGTGCGGGTTTGACCACCGCCGCTGCCGCACGCCGGGCTTTGCACTGTTGCCAGGCAGGTTTGAATTGTTGCCAGAGGCGCAGGGCCAGTCCCAACGCAATGCCGCTGGGGCGCCAGGAATAGAAACTCCAGCGCCAATGTTCCAGTTGCCCGGTCATGCGCTCGTGGAGTTGATGGCTGGAGTTTTCCAGGCTGACCCGCGAGGCATCGATCCAGCGCCAGTGCTCGTCCAGCCCCAGCGAATCCACTCTTCAAGCAGCACCCGACCGCTGCCCAGATCGGCGTATTGCGGCAAGAACGCCAGGTTGTAATCGTATAGCCGCCCCTGCTCCAGCAACCCTAGACGATAGCTGATGCATCGGCCACCCAGCTCCAGCACCACCACCCGCACCAAGCCTTGCCCGGCGAGGGCGGTGAAGGCGTGGTCCATCCATTGCCGATGACGTTCGTCAGAGAAAATCCCCACGCCTTCGTCGCCTTTCCAACTCACCGCTTCAACGTCGCTGATGGCCTGCAACAACGGGCCCATGGTCGTGGAATCGGGCGTGATCCGCCGGACGATGGCGCCACACGCAGCGATGCGTTTACGTGCGCGGCGCAGTTTGTAGCGCGGATCGCCGGAAACCTCCTGGTGGTCGGCGTTGCTGATCAAGTGCACCGGGACTCGGCAGCTGAGCCGCCGTTCGGCCGTCGAGCTACGGCTCAACCAGTGGGCCAGCACATTCTCTTCGCCGGTCGGTTCCGACACCTCGTTGAGTTGCAGCAAGGCATGGGGAAGCTGTCGACGGATTTCGATCAAGGCCTTGCGAGTCGCTGCGGCGTCCATGGTCGTGAGCAGGGCGAGGCGGTCGGCGAGGGGATAACCCAGGTGATGCAGCACCCGAAACGGCAGCCTGCCGAAACGCTCGACGGAGGCCACCAGCGGCAGGCAAAACACCAACGCATTGTCTTGCCAACCCAGCAGCACTTGCAGATTCTGCCCGGCACTCAATGCCTGTTCGGACGCCGCCATCCAGGCCAGCGTGTTGAACGGCGTGTGGTCCGCCACCCGCAGACGCAGCGTTTCGTAAGCCGCTGCCGGGAAGTCAGCGGCGCACAGCGAAGTGCGCCATTCAAATCGTACCGCCATATCGTCAGGTCACCGAGGCCGGGACAGGTTCAGGGGCCGGTTTGCGCAAGGCTTCCAGCCGCGAGCCTGTGTAACGGGTTTCGCGGTAGAAGCGCCAGCCGAATAGGCTGTACACGTTCATGATCCGCCCTTGTTCGTGATACCCCATGCGAATGTGCAGCTTGAGGGCCGGAATGTTGTGGAACTCGCAGACATCCACCACCTTGTCGCAGCCCCGGGCCTGCATGGCTTTCCACAGTTGCAGTTGCAGGTCCACCGACAGCGTGGTGCCCCAATAGGCACGCGTCAGCTCGCCCCCGAATTCGAAGAACTCGCCTGGCTTCACCGGGAACCAGCAGCCGTAGTAATGCTTGTCGTAATAGTTGCGCGCCGCGCCCCAGATGAAGGCGACTGCATTACCTTGATCGTCCAGGTGCATGTGCCCGGTGTAACCCTCGCGGGCGAGTTCGGCCATGGTGGCTACGCGATCACCGAAATAACGGGTAAAAGCCACGGCGTTTTGCGGGGTGATGGTTTCCACGCGCAGTGCAGGGTAGGACTTGAGTTTGTGCGGCGGCACCGGGCTGACCAGGTCGCGTTCCATCCACAGCAGTTCCTGGTGGAAAAACACGTAATGTTTCCAGGCTTTTTTGACCGTGGCCTGCAAGCCTTTTTGTTTGATCTGTTCGCTGAGTTTGTGCAAAACACTCATGATGTGTGCTCCTGACGGCAGTGGCCGTGGTGGGAGTGTTGCGTTGCGCGGCGATAGTCTGCGCGGCAACGCAATCGAGGCGTTCATGAGGCGCTCCAGCTCAAAGCGAACAGGGTTTCTCCTGGCAGATCAAAGCTGACGCGCCCGTTCTGGCAGTGCAATGGCGCGTCGCGGCTGCGGTTGTCGGCGCCGAAATAGCGCAACGACCCGTTGGCCAGCGGGCATGCGGCTCCGCTGAGGCTCACATGCTGTAAACGTCGGCCTTTGTTGACCCCCAACAGGCTGCGTTTATCGTCTTCAGTCATGGCCAGTACGTCGACTGCAAAGGCGTCGTTCTCCAGCTTCAGTACGTTGTGCAGCCAATGTTGCTGGATGAACTGCTGGGCAAAACCCACGGGCTTGAGTTCGAAGCGATCATCCCCGAGCACCTTCAACATGCCCTTTGGGTAGTCCGGTTCATCGGCGGCCTGGAACCAGTTGAGCATCTCCAGCAACCCGTCCTGGGATGAGTTGATGACCACCGACGTCCACCACAGCGAGGCGTAATGGGTGTCTTGATCGTAGGGGCTCAGGCTGGAGCCGCTGGACAGGTTGGTCTGGTCCAGCAACAACGCTTTGCGCGGCCGGCCGTTGCCGTCCAGACCCACCAGGTCGGCGGCGCGGCGTACGCTGTCGCGATACACCCGTGTTGCCAGCAAATCGCGAATCATCCATTCGTGCCAGGCGAGCGCATCGATCTGGTCACCGGATTCGGCCAGCAGGCGTTTCGCCCAATCGATGCCACGCTTATCCGCCGCATTGTCGGCAAACGGACCGTTGACCAAGCGTGAACTGGCTGGCATGGCGATGCGCACGCCGGCCTTGGCGTTGGCCGGATTGCTGCGCACTTGCCGGGCCATGCTGTTGAAGATGTTTTGATAGTGGGCGTAGTCGGGGTAGTTGAGATTTGGCTCATCGGCAAAACCGATGTAATGCGTGCCCTTGCCACCCAGGGCGCGGGTCGAGGCCAGCCAGGCATCGAGACCGGCGTTGCTCAGGGTGTCGGCGCGCAGGTCGGCCTGGCGCTGGCTGCCAGCCAACAGCGTGATGTCTTGAGTAATGCCGAAGCGGTCCTGATAAACCTGGCGAAACGCATCTTCGTACTGCGGTTTTTTCGCCGTGACGTCGACAAAACTGTAGTAGGCACCTGCTTGCGGTTTGAGCGCGTCGAGCACCGCATAACTGGAGGCGGGCGGCATCACGTAGGGCAGGGCGATGCCCAGGTTCGGTGTCGGGCCGAGCACGTCTTTGCCCAGGGTCAGGCGCACGTCGCCCGCATCCTCGCGTAGCGGTTTGAGTTGCTGCGGATTCTGCGCGAACAAGTTGGCGGTGCCGTCGAGCCAGAACGCGACTTTGCCGCTGCCTTGCAAACGCAGGTGCCAGACCTGTTCATCCTTGGCGACCGGCAACTCGACCTGGTCGAACTGCCAGTACGCTCGATACGGTTTCAGCGCCAGCACCACCTGTTTGCCGTCACCCATACGCTGGGCTTGCAAGGCGCCGACCCCACCGTGGAATTTGCCGGCGAGCACCGCGTGTTCACCGGCCGCCACCTTGAAAAACAGCTCGTCGCCGTCATGGGTTTCAGCGCTGAAATGCACCTTGGCCGGGGCGAACAGCGCCACCGTGCGCTCGTCGTGCTCAACCTTGTAGCGGCGGAAACTGTAGCCCGGAATTTCCAGTTGATAGCTGGACGCTCCAGGCGCCAAAGGCCAGCTCTGGGTGCCGCTCAACTCACTGGCGGCGATCAGGCGTTCGCCTTGCAACCGGCCTTTGCCATCGAGCAGGTAAAGGTGTTCTTCGTTGGCGTCTGCTTGCCAGGCCGGGGTCCAGCGCACAGTCAGCGTATCGGGCTGATCTGTTTGCAGGTACAGACTGCCATCGCGAATGTCCGCCCAGCGCATCGGTCCGGCGTAGGCGTCGAGTGTCAGGCCCAGGCTCACCAGCAGCGCGAAATACCTCATGCCGACTTCCTTTGCAGCATCAGCAGCATGGGCGCCACGTCGCTGGGCAGGATGATCAGGGTTTGCCAGGCCGGTACGCCACTCAACCGGCAATACATCACCAGCAGCGCGATCGTCACGACCAGATAAGCGATGGACGAAGCAGCCGCCGCGCCGACGATGCCGTACGCCGGAATCAACACCAGGTTCAGCGCCAGATTGAGCAAGGCGCCGAGGCCCATCAACAGTGAAATGCTGCCGGGGCGATTCTTGCCCAACAGGTCCAGGCGCAGGATGCTCGCGTAGCACAGCCCCAACAGCCCCGGCAGCAACGCCAACAGCGCCGGATACGCCGGTTGATAGACCGCACCAAACAGCGTGACGATCAGCCATTCACCGATCACCGCCATTGTCAGGCAGGCACCGAGCATCACCGTGGCGGTCAGGCGCAGGGCCAGCGGCGTGACCTTGTCGATGCCTTCTTCCTGTTGCAGCAGGCGTTTCATCAGCGGCGTAGTCACCGCTTCCGGCACAATCAGCAGCAACTCGGCGGCGGCGCTGGCCATGGCGTAATGACCGAGCGCGGTGCTGCCGAGCAGGGCGCCGATGAACAGGTAATCAGAGCGCAGAATCACTTGTTGGAACAACAAATCCGGATGGCTGCGTGCGCTGTAGCGCAGCAGTTCGTTCTGACTGGCGCGGTCCCATTGCAACGTCAATGGCTGCTCGCGTTTGAGCCAGACCCATCCCACCAGTACCACCAGGCTGATCCCCGCCAGCCAACTGATCAACGCCGCTTCCAGGGCCGCCTCTTTCCACATCCAGAACAGCGCAAGAAACAACAACAGCGGCGCCAGCGATTCCACCAGGCGCAAGGCATTGAACGCGACCACACCGCCGGAGGCATTGTGCAGCGTCAACAATCCACTCTTGAGCACGGTCAGTGGCACCGCCAACAGCAACAGCCAGGCGAGCAGCCCCAGTTGCGTGGTGATGTCGAGCTCGTTGCCGAATTCGCGCACCAGCGCCACCACCAGCAAGGTCAGCATTCCCGCCAGCAGACAACCGAACACCAACACCTGGCTCAACAACAAGCCCATCGGTCGCTGCTTGGCTGCCTGATAACCGACCGCCGAATTCAGCCCGCCGCTGGTAGCGGCGCTGATCAGGTCGGGCAGGGTGCTGAGCAGCGCGAACAAGCCGCGCTCACTGGGACCGAGAACCCGCGCCAGTAACACATTGCGCAGCAGGCGCAGCGCGATCATCGCCAGTTTGGTGCCCATGCTCAGGGCCAGATGCTTGAGGTAATGGCTACGGCTCATGCGCGAGCCCCGCGATACAAACGCCACGACAGCAATTGCGGATTGCGCGCCACACGCTGGCTGACGCCGAAGCGTGGCAAGTTCAACAGGGTCGTTGGTGCCGCGATAAATCCCGGTGCCGGTGCCCAGGGCGAACGGGAAGTCATGCGCGGCGACCTGTTCGCGCACCCGCGCATCGTTGTCGCCATTGGGGTAGCAATAGACGGGCAGTGGGCGGTTGCAACCATTGCGCAAGGCCTCGCGGCTGCGGCTCAGTTCTTCGTGCAATCGTTGATCGTCGAGGCCGGTCAGGATCGCGTGACTGGCGCCATGCGGACCGAAGCGCACCAGCCCGGAGGCTTCCAGCGAGCGGACTTGATGCCAGTCCAGCGCCTGGGGCAGCGATTCGTCGGGGCAGGTATCGGTCAGTTGATTCAGCGTCATCGGGCTCAGGCTTTTCAGGCTTTTGCAAAAAATGCAGCAAGGCCAGGCTGCGGCGCTCCATATCCAGCTCACCGAACGGCACCGGCAAGGGCCGACCGGCCTCTTGCAGGCACTCGATCAACTGCATCCGGGCCCGTTCCCGTGGCTGCCCCACAGGGTTTCGCCGATGCTTTCCCACCAGAATCGCTGACGGCTGCCGATGAAATCGGTGGACAGGAAAATGCTCGCCGGCACCTGGTACTTTTGCAGCAACGGGTAGGCATTCACCGCGTTGTCGCGCCAGCCATCGTCGAAGGTCAGGGTGATTTTCGGCCGGTCCGACCTGACCTTGCCCGGATGCAAAATCTCCATCAGCGGCACGCAATCGAAGTGTTTCTTCAGCCACGCCAGCAAGTGTTCGAACGCCTTGGGCCCTACGCACAGTTCATTGCGATGGGGCAGGTCGGCGGCAGCGTCGTCGGCCAGTACCCGATGCAACATCAGGATCACCCCGGCGCCTTGCAGCTGAGTGCGCCCCACTGGCGAGTTGAGATAGAGCCAGCCACTGGTGCGCTTTAGTAATTGTTTGATCGCCATGGCGCAGTCCTTTCAACGATTCTGTTCGGGATTCCACTGGGCATAGCGCTGGCCACGCAGGAACTGCCACAGGCCGATGCTCATTCCGGCAAGCGTCACCAGCAGGAACGCGGCCAGGCGAAAGGGCTTGGGCAAACGGTGTTGTGAATCCAGCAGTCCGAGGACGGCGATCCCATAACCGATCAACTGCGCGATCAGGCTCAGGCGGTAAAAACCGTGGTCGTCCCACAGCCAGAAATTGCTCAGCAGCAAGGGCAGCAACAGGATCGGCGCCAGACGCCGGATCAACTTGTGGCTGATCAACGCAATCGAATACAGGCCATGCTTCAACGGGTTGAGCAGTTCGCTGCGCTGCGCCAGGCTTTGCAAACCGCCGACGGTGACCCGCTGGCGACGGCGAGAGGTGTTTGTCCGCTTCATCGACGCCGTGATCGATCACTTGCGCCTCGGGCACATAGACGATGCGCTTGAAGGCCACCGGTGCGCAGGTACTGATAAAGAAGTCATCGTTGACCTCCGCCGGCACGTCCTGGAACAGCTCGCGGCGCAAGGCGAGCAGGGCACCGTCGGCGGAGACCATGCAGCCGGTGCGATTTTCCACCCTGCGCAACCAACCTTCGTAATGCCGATACAGGCTGTCGCCGACGCTCAAGCCTTTGCCAGTGACCGGGATCACCATGTGCCCGGCACAGGCGCCGACCTGCGGATCACTCAGCGGCGCGAGCAAGTGGCCGAGGGTGTCGCGCGACCATTGGTTGTCGGCATCGGTGAACACCAGGATATCGCCGCTGGTCAACGCCACGCCGGCATTCAAGGTCGCGGCTTTGCCCTGGCGCGGCAGGTCGAGCACGGTGATGCGCGGGTCCATCACATTGAGCGCGCAGGCCACCGTGTCGTCGGTTGAACCGTCGCTGGCCAGAATGATCTGCAACGAGGCCGGCTGGTAATCCTGGGCGAGCAGGGTGCGCAGCTTGTGTTCAATGTGTCGCGCTTCGTTGTGGGCGGCGATCACGATGCTCACGTTCATCGGCACAGGCTCGCCATAGCGCGGTGCTGCGAACAGTGGCGCGAGCACGGTCAGCAGCAACGGATAGCCGAGATAGGCGTAAACCGGCAACAACAGGCACAACCAGAAAATGAATTCAGCCACGGGCGGGCCTCCTGGCATTCCAATGACAAAGGCTGAGGATGAATGCGGCGCCTGCCAGGTGCAGACGCACCCAATGCAGGCCCCAGAGTTGAGTGACCAGGCAGATGTTGCGGTGCTCGTGACTCTGACGCAGGCTCAGCATGAGTGCCGGCAGGGCAGTGAGCATCAACATGATCGCCGCATGATGCGGAAAGCCATTGAACAGCGCAGAAATCGCCATCAAGTCGAGCACCCAGGCCGCGAGTGACAACAGCGGAAACCGCAACAGTCGCAGGCTTATGCCATGGGTGCGCAACAGTTGCAGATGACTGCCCTGGCGCCACATCTCCTTGCCCATCCATTCACGCCAATTGGCTTCGTAGCCCCAATGTATAGCGACGCTTTGGTTGACGATCAGCAGGCGCGCGCCGGCTTCATGCAGACGCAGGGTGAATTCTTTGTCCTCGCCGGTGCGCAGGTTCTCGTTAAAGCCACCGACTTTGTCGAACCAGATGCGGCGCAGCAGCAAATTGGCACTGGAGCAACCAATCCACGGCGTGCGCGCCATTGCGCGAAGGGCGAAGCGTGCGACGTTGCCAGGCGGTGGCATACCAGGGCGCCTCGGCCGGGGTGTGCAGGTCCAGGCCGAAAACATCGGCTTGCGCCGTGGCTTCGATCGCGAGCAGCTGCGTCAGCCAGTCCTCGGGCATTTCGATGTCGGCATCAATAAAGGCCAGCCATTCACCGCTGGCAACGGCCGCTCCGCGATTGCGCAGCGCACCGATCAGCAAGCCGGGCTGCACCAGCACCTGGGCGCCGAACTGATGGGCAATGTGCGGGCCCTGATCGTCGGAACCGTTGTCGACCACAATCAACTCGCATTCCAGGTCGGCGGCATGTGCGGCCTTTTGCGCGGCCAGCAGGGTGCGTGCAATGTGGCGGGCTTCGTTGTACATCGGGATGACAATGCTGATGCGGCTCATGCCCGGGCCTCCGGCAGTGAACGATCTTCGGCTTTCAATCGCAGCACGCTGGTCAGGGCGAGCATGATCCACACGTACTTTTGATTCGGTGCGCTGAGGAACATCAAGAACAGCGTCAACGAGAGAAAACTCATGCTCAGGTGTGTCAGCAGATCGGCTTGGTCCTGATTGTTGCGCTGCAGCCACAGGCGGCGGGCGCGGGCCAGGTTGTACAAGCCGAGGGCGAGCATGCCGACAAACAGCAGGCCGGCGGGAATCCCCAGTTCACTGAAGATTTCCAGGTAAGTATTGTGGGCCCGGCGGTACAAATCGCCGGCTTTGCGGTTGGCCGAAAACGCCTTGGCATAACCGGTGGTGGCGTAATGCATTGGGAAGGTCCCGGGGCCGGTTCCCAGCAGCGGGTTTTCCCGGATCATGTCGCTGCCGACCACAATGTAGGAGGCGCGACGGCCGAGGGATTCGTCCTGACTCTTGGCCCCCGCGCTCAAGATGCTCAAGGACTGGATACGCGCGACATAACCCGCCGGCATCGCATAAATGGCCAGTGGAATCACAATCACCACGCCGAGCATGGCGAACCCCAGGTGCCGCGCACGGATGCGCGACAGGTGCGTGCGGTAGTGCCACGCGCCGATCATCAGGCTCAGGAACAACACCACCAACCCCGAGCGCGATTCGGTCTTGGTCATGCCGCCCAACAGCAAAATGCAGCACCCGCCCCAGAACAGGCGTTGCAGCAGGTTTGGGCTGCGAATCGCCAACATCAAACCGAGCGGCACGGCGAAGGCGATCAGCATGGCGAAGGCGTTCGGGTCTTCCAGCAACCACGGCGGCGCGGCCCTGATCCTGATATTTGCTGGACAACATTGCCAGCATGCACGTTATCGTGACGCTGACGGTGACCAGTTTGGCGAACAGGTCCAGGTTCAGGTCCCGACCAATCAGCAGGGTGATTACAAACAGGATCAGGCCGACGCTCAGTTCTCGCAGGTGCCCCAACGACATGCCCATGTCGTCGGTGTTCAACAGGCTGAGCAGGTACAGCGCCAGGAACCCGATCAGGAAACGCCAGATATTGCTGCGCAGGCGTTCGGACGGCAGTTGGTGGATGGCCAATTGCAACATCAGGATCAGCGCCAGCGACGCGCCGATGAACTTGGTGCCCGACAGCGAACTGTCCTTGAAGAACCCTTCGAACGGCACCAGTGCCGCAATGCCGAGCAAGCCCCAGGTGGGTTTGCGGTACAGCATCGCGATACCGACCAGGCCCAGCACCGCGCCCGGTGCCAGGTACGGATAGGGCTGGCCAGCAAACCGAGGCAAACCAGGCCGAGCAAACTGACGATCGAGAGCGGAAAGATCACGCGCGAGCCTCCCGTGCGGTACGGATATAAAGCTGGCGACCAGCGTTCGGCCAATGCCTTGAGGTCGTAGCGCTCCAGTTGGGTACGTTTTGCGTTGTCGACCAATTGCGTGGCCAGTGCCGGTTCCGTCAGCAAAGTGTCAATCTGGCGGGCGAGGGCGGCGCTGTCGGCGGGTGCCGCCAGCAAGCCGTTGTGCCGATCCTCCAGCACATCAGGAATCCCGCCGACACCGAACGCCACCACCGGCACCCCGGCCTGCATCGCTTCGAGCAAAATCATCGGCGTGCCTTCGGTGCGCGAACTGATCACCAGCGCATCGAGTCGGCGCCACCACGCATGCATGTCGGTCTGATAACCCGGCAAGTTGATGCGCGCCTGCAAACCCGCCGCGTTGATGCGCGCCAGCAGCGATTCCTGTTCCGGGCCGTCGCCGAGCATCACGGCATCCAGTTGCGGGTGTTGCTGACACAGTGGAATCAGCGCATCGAGAAACAGGTCGGGGCCTTTTTCGCTGCTCAGCCGCCCGACGTAACCGGCCAACCAGCGCGGGCGCTTCTCGTTGGGCGCAAGCAGGCTGGTAGCGGCGGGCAACCCATTGGGAATCACCTGCAACTTTTCCGCTCGCACGCTGGCCTGACGGCACAGTGCGGCGATGCTTTCGGCGACGCAGACCACACGATTCACCGAGGCGGTGCGGCACAGTTGCAGGCTCAGCCAGGTGTAGAATTTCTGCTTGCGGCTGCGCGGGGTGAAACCGTGCTGGGTGATCACCAGCGGCAAGCGCAACACAGTGGCGCCAACCCAGCCAAACAGCAGGCCTTTGAAATTGTGTGTGTTGATCAGCGGCCATTCCGCCCGGCGCTGACGCAAATGCGCCAACAACGGTCCGAGTCCCGCGCAGTCCCGGCAATCCACGCCGGCCTGGCGAAACCGTGCGATCAGCTCTGGCGGCGCATCGAGAAACAGCACCTGGTGCTGCCCCGGCGTCGCCAGACAATGGTCCAGCAGCATCCGCTCAGCCCCATAAAAGCCACCGCTGCTGAGCAAATGAATGATCGGCAGGGCGGTGGCGGGGTTGAGCGGCGCGTTCAATTGCGCACCCAATGCACAAGGCTTGGCACGGACCAGTTCTTGTGCGGGTTGGTCGGCTCGACGTTTTGATCATTGATCACCAACAGCACCGGCAGGCCCAGTTCATGGGTGATTTGCGCCGGGGCTTTGAAGCGGTGATCGAAGAACTCACGCACATAGACCAGTGCAATGGCCAACAGCAAGCCGGTGAGCAAGCCGAACGGGATGATCAGCAACGGTTTTGGAAACGCCGCTTCGGTCGGTTCGTACGGCGGGCTCAGGACCCGGGCGTTGGACAAGTCGTTGTCCAGCGAACGCGAGGTGCTGCTTTCAGCAAAGCGCTGCGCATAGGTGGAGAACGCCGCGTGCAAGGCGTCGATCTCGGTGTCCATCTGCCGCAGCTTGCTCTGGGTTTCCTGCAACTGATGGATACGATTCTTGAACTCGGCGATGCGCGCGGTCTTCTGGTCAATCACCGAGCTGATAATTGCCAGGTCGTTGGTGCGCTCTTGAATCCGGTTGCTCACCACTTTCAGAAACTGCTGGCGGGTGCGGGCAATTTGCTCGCGGGTCAGCAGCATCGGTTCGCTGCCCGGCTGGAAGATCGCCAGGTCGTTCATGTAGCGGCTGACCTGAGTGGTCAGTGCCTCACCCATCTGTTTGATCTCGCGATCTTCAAACGCCACGTTGTCCACGGTGGTGGTGAAGGTGTAGGGGAAGGTGTAGTCGTTGAGTTTGGAATTGCTGGCGGCGGCCAGGCTGGTTTTCAGGTAGTCGAGCCAGCGTTGGCTTTGCAGCAGGCGATCCTGATACAGGTTGAGCGCTTGCTCCTCGGTGTTGATCGCGTTGAGGCGGAACGTGATTTCTTCCTTGGGATCAGAGGAGGCGACATCTTCAAGCAAGGCCAGCCGATTACCTTCCAGGCCATCGAGACGGGTCTGGTACTGCTTCTTTTTGGTTTCGTAGAAGCTTTGCGGCAGGTCGATCGATTGCAGTTCCTGACGGCTGGCCAGGTAGTTTTGCAGCAATGCCGCGACAAATTTGGTGCCCTGGGACGGATCGGGGAAGCTGTAGATGATCGAAATCACGTTGGAGCCGGGCAGGGTTTCGATCTTCAAACTATCGATCGCCTGTTGGGTCAATGTGTCCAGTGCCGTGTCACGCACCGGATCGATCTCCATACCCAGCGCGGCTCTCACCGGGTTGATCAGGTGTTCGCGCAGCGGCGTGGTGACGAATCGCTTGAACGGCTGAGCCACCAGTTTGTTGAACACACCGGGAGCGGGGCTGTATTCACCCTTGTCGCGTAACTCGGCAATGGTCTGCCGGATCAGGGCCGGGGAGCGCAGGATGTTGCTCTCGGTTTCCATGTCCGCCAGCGATGGCGGAATGAAGGTGGCGTTGTCCACGGTCAGGGATGTGGTGGCGTCGCCCTGGGAGAGTTTTTTCGACTGCACGATGACTTGCGCGGTGATGTCGAAGCTCTGTTTGAGCAGCAGCGGCAAGACCAGGGCGATCACTGCAAAGACCAGGAACACCCGCTTCACCAGTTGCTTGTTGGCGAAGAAGATCCTGAAGAACTCATGCAGGTAGTTTTCCTTTGGATTCATGTCAGGTCACCTGAGAGTCAGTTGTTGTTGTCGTCTTTGTTGTCGAGGCGGTAGCCAAAACTCAGGCCCACACCCTGGAACAACACAACGTCCGCCAGTTGCCGCGCGAGCTCACCGGCGCTGGCCAGTTTGGTCTTGGGCACGTAGAGCATGTCGTCCGGTTGCAGGTAGGCGATTTGCGAGGCATCGCCGGCCAGGGCTTTCTCCACGTCATAACGCACGGCCTTAACCTGATTGCCGTTGCGACGCATGATCACCACCGAATCGAGCCGCGCCTTGGCATTGCTGCCCCGTGCCAGGGTCAGCGCTTCAAGCACCGAGACTGGTCGGCGAATCGGGTACGAACCCGGTTGTCCGACTTCGCCCAACACATAGATTTCGTTGCCCGCTGTGGACTTGAGCAGCACGTCGACGGTCATCCGCCCCGGCAATTGCGCGTAGCGTTTGTTGAGGAAGGCTTCCAGTTGATTGACGGTCATGCCTTGCAGTGGCACGGCACCGATTTCCGGGAAACTCCGCATAGCCGTCAGTGCCCACGGTGATCTCCCGGCTCATGCCGGTGGCGGGGTGGTTCAGCGCGCTTTTGAGGTTGGACTCATTGCTCAGCGGGCTGATGACTTGCACGGTCAACTGATTGCGGTTCGGCTGGAACAGTTGTTTGCGCTGATAGGCACGCTGGATTTCCTGGCGCGCTTCTTCGGACGACAACCCGGCGATCTTCACCGAGGTGTTGGCGCCGGGCAATTCGATGGTGCCGTCGGGCAGCACCAGTTGATTGCCGTTGAGCTGGCTGGCCGCGGTGAAGTTCAGGCCGATCTGATCACCGGACTGGATGCGGTAGGCATCCGAGCCGCTGGTACTGATGTGGAAGATCACGTCCAGCACATCCTGTGGCCGCAAAGTCTGCTCGACCTTGGGCATGTCGGTGGCCTGGGCGTTGGCAGGTGTGGCCGTGAGGATCTGTACCGGCATTTGGGTTTCAGTCGTATTGCTGGAGCAACCTGCGAGCGGCAGCAACAGCAGGACAAGCATTTTGGCGTTCATGGCGTCATCCTTTTTCTGGTTGCTTACAGGTTTTTGTACAGCCATTTGGGCATGTAGTACTTGCGGCGGTTGAACACACTGCCCACCAGCTTCGCGCCGGCCTGGGTCAGGCGCTGGACCGCGGCTTGCGCGACTTCCCAGCGCGTGTCTTCGGCGCGCACGACCATGATCACGCCGTCCACCTGGGTGCTGATGACCAGCGTGTCGGTGGCGCAATACACCGCGTCACCGTCGATCACCACGAAGCGATACCGGCTACCGAGTTGATCGAGCAACGGGCTTATGCTTTCCGCGGTCAGGTGTTCGGTGCCGTGCGCATAGCGGCCGTTGGGCAAAATGTCGAAGGGCAGGCTGGCGACATTCACTACACAGTCCTGCAGCATCGGCGGGCTCTGGGTGTTGAAGATCAGGTCGCGAAAACCACGTTCTTTGCTCAGCCCCAGCTGCTGCGTGAGGTTGGTTGAGGATTGGCTGGCGTCGACCAGCAGCACCTGGCCGCTGCTCATCTGTGCCAGTTGCGTGGCCAGGGCCAGTGCGCTGGTGGTGGTGCCGGCGCCGGGGTTGGCGGCGGTCAGCAGCAGGATCCGCAGATTTTGATCGAGCACGGTCGACGTCAGGTTGGACTCGCTCGGGTTGGCAATGCTCAGGCTTTTGGCTGATGAACCGTCCATTTAACTCGCTCCGTGGCCGCTGAATACTTTGAAGGGGGTTTTCAACAGGATCTTCAGATCAAGCAAAAGGCTCTGCTCGGCGATATAGCTGAGATCCAACTCAACGCGCTGGTCGAAGTCGATATTGCTGCGCCCGGAGATCTGCCACAGGCCGGTCATGCCGGGGTAGATGCTCAGGCGTGCAAGGTGATTGTCCTTGTAGCGGTAGGCGTTGAATGAAGTAGGCCTGGGACCCACCAAGCGCATGTCGCCGGTCACTACATTGATCAGGTTCGGTAGCTCATCCAGGCTGCTGCGCCGCAGGAAGCCGCCGATACCGGTGATGCGCGGGTCCTTGTCGATCTTGAAGTCGATGGCGTCGGCACCGTGTTTGTTCAGGTGGCGCAGCGACTCCTTGAGCTCCTCGGCGTTAGCCACCATGGTGCGGAATTTGTACATGCCAAATTTTCGGCCGCGATAGCCGGTGCGTTTCTGTACGAACAACACCGGCCCCGGGCTGCTGAACTTGATCGCCAGCGCCAGGCCCAGCAGCATCGGCGAAATCAGCACCAGGATCATCAGCGCACCGACACAGGCGAAAACCCTGTTCGTGCGCGACAGCGTCCAGGGCCGGCCGCCGTCACGGCCGGTGATCCAGCCGCGCCCCTGCATGTGAATCGCCGCGTCCATGCGAATCCGGTGCTCGGGATCGAGGCGTTTGTTTCGGCACAATTGATCGAGGGGCACACTCTTTTCATGTCCAGTCATAGGGTCCTCCGCTGATGTTCAGCCGCGAACGGCGCGTGGGCGATAGGCAGTGGGTAGTAATCGCGGAACCAGGCGATGAAACGCCCGAGTCCTTCATCCAGCTCAATGCTCGGCTGGAAACCGGTGGCGCGCGCCAGGTCGCTGGCATCGGCGCAGGTGTTGAGCACATCGCCCGGTTGCAGCGGCAGCAACTCGACGATGGCTTTTTGTCCGAGGTGTTTCTCCAGCAGCGCCAGGTAGTCCTTGAGTTCCACCGGGTGCTGGCCACCAATGTTGTAGATGCGCCATGGCGCCATGCTGCTGGCCGGGTCGGGTTGCTCGCGGTCCCAATCGGCATTGGCCTGCGGCGCACGCTCGATCAGGCGGGCGATGCTTTCGATGATGTCGTCGATATAGGTGAAGTCGCGCTGATGCTCGCCGTAGTTGAACAACTTCAGCGGCTGACCCTCGGCGATGGCGCGGGCGAACTGGATCGGCGACATGTCTGGTCGCCCCCAAGGCCCGTACACCGTGAAAAAGCGCAGGCCGGTGCACGCAATGCCGAACAGGTGGCTGTAACTGTGGGCCATCAGTTCATTGGCTTTTGGTCGCGGCGTACAGCGACAACGGGTGGTCGACGCCGTCCTGCACCGAGTACGGCGTGTGCTGGTTGGCGCCGTACACCGAACTGGAGGAGGCATAGATCAGGTGCTTGACCGGGTGCCGGCGGCAGCTTTCGAGAATATTGAGGAAGCCGCTCAAATTGCTGTCGAGGTAAGCGCGGGGGTTTTCCAGTGAGTAACGCACCCCGGCCTGGGCGGCGAGGTGGATCACCACCTCGGGTTTTTCACGGGCGAACAGGGCCTCGATGGCCGACGCATCGGCCAGGTCCATCGTGGCGAGCTGGAAATGGCCGGCCTGCTCGCGCACCCAATCCACGCGGTCGTGTTTGAGTTGCGGGTCGTAGTAATCGTTGAAATTATCGAGGCCGAATACCTGATGCCCGTCGCGCAACAGCCGCAACACACAATGGGCACCAATGAATCCGGCGGCACCGGTGACGAGGATCTTCATGGACGCGGTGCCTCGGGTGCAATGTGCTGCAAACCGATAGCGCTGTAATGCAAACCCTCTTCCAGAGTGCTGGAAAACATCGGCTCACAGAGCGGCGGAACTGTTTGTTGCAGCTGTTTGATATTGTTTGAATTAATGTCGACACACAGGACGCGATGTCCGACATCGGCCAGTGCTGTTACTTGTATCGGGCCAACGCAGCCCGTACCAAATACGCTCACGTCCATATCGGCGTGCCTCGTAAGACGGTTGAGATAACAAAGAAAAGACTGTCAAAAGGGGTATAGCCCAGCGTTGGCCAAACGTGTCAGCAAAATGACATGATGTTGTGGTAAGGAGCCCCGTTTTCGGGGGCTAAATGCCATCAAGTGCTTGTTGGCGCTGGATTTGTCGCGGTTTTGAAGGGTTTTTAGGATTAAAATTAAACGATAGACGGTCTCGCGTGCACAAAATTGGGGAATCTGTCCCCACAAGTGTGTCAGTTTTGAGTCAACGTTTTTTTGACGCGCTGTGTAAAAGTCCGACATTTCTTGCGGTTTGATGGCTCGGTGCTAGTGTCAAAAAATAACCGACAATCTATTGGCCAAATGCTCTTTGCAAGTACCGGAAAGATAATGATTCGATATCTCAAAGAACTGTTGTTAGTTGTCTATTTGTTTAAGAATTATGACTATTACCTCGAACGTTTGAGCGCGATGGGCCTCGGTTTGCCGGTGTTGCTGTTCGGCGGCATGTTTATCGTATTGACGGTGGCGCTGTTTATGACCGCTTACATTCGTCAGTCGCTGATTCGCCATTTATTGGCGCTGGTGATGTTCGTGTCCGCGGTATTTTTCGACGTCTATACGCGAGTCACGGCCGATTACCTGACCTACAGCAGCTTCGTGTCGCTGGTGTATTCCGGCGGGTTCATTCAGGAAGCGATCTACCAGTACCGCGACGCGATCATCAGTGGCGTGGTCGGTGGCTTGCTGTTGTTGTTCGGCATCGGGCTTAAGCCGCGCCGGCGCATGCCGCTGCCCGGTGCGTTGCTGGTAGCGGCGCCGGTACTCGGGGTGCTGCTGCTCAGTGCGGTGTTGTTCGTGCGGGCCGGCGAGGGCGCCCGGGGCTTGCCGATCATGTACACACCGCTGGCTTATCTGAACCTGTTTACCTATGAAGCCTTGCACAACACCGTTGGCCCGCGTGAGCCGGTGAGCCTGGCGCGGAACAATCAGCCTGTGGGCCACGACATTGTGCTGATCATCGACGAGAGCATTTCCGGCAACTACCTGGACATCAACGCGCCGTTCGGTGTGCACAGCAACCTCAAGGAACCGCGTCCGGGTGTCGAGATTTTCAACTACGGCTACGCCGCATCCATCGCCAATTGCAGCGCCGATACCAACGTCACGTTGCGTTACGGTGGCACCCGTGCTGACTACATGCGCATCAACAGCACGCTGCCGTCGATCTGGCAGTACGCGAAGAAGGCCGGCCTGCGCACAGTCTACATCGACGCCCAGCGTACCGGCGGCAACCTGCAGAACCTGATGAACGACACCGAGAAAAAGGACATCGACGAGTTTGTGCAATTCGACCAGACCAGCGTGCGTGACCGCGACATGGCGGCGGCGGCCAAGCTGATCGAACTGTTGAATGACGGTCAACCGCAACTGGTGGTGATCAATAAGGTCGGCGCGCATTTTCCGGTGCATGATAAATACCCGGATGCGTTCATGGCGTACCGCCCGACCTTGCCTCGCGGGCAGTTTGTGGAAGTAGCGGACACCGGCAAGCGTGATGGTTTTAACGGTCAGCCGGATGACTGGGTGCTGTACCGCAATGCCTACAAGAACACCTTGCTGTGGAACGTCGGCGAGTTTTTCTCACGGGTGTTCGTGCAAGCCGATTTGAGCAACGCGTTGCTGATATACACCTCGGACCACGGACAGGATCTGCATGAGCGGGGCAATCCCGGGCTCAATACCCATTGCGGTGGTGACCCGGTGGAAGAGGAGGGGTTGGTGCCGCTGGTGGTGATCCAGGGCAGCACGTTGAAGACCCTGGATTGGCAGGCACAATTGCCGGTCAACAAGGATCGCTCCAGCCACTACAACATCTTCCCCACGCTGTTGCAGTTGATGGGGTATGACCTGACGGGAATTGAGGCGGTGTACGGCAAACCGTTGAGCGTGCCGACGGCCGATGCATTCACGTTTAACTACCGGTTCAATGCGCGCCTCGGGGCGCAACCGCAGTGGAAACATATCGATCTGAACAGCATCGTGACGCCCTCGCAGGCGCCTGCGAGTGTGGCGGTGGGGCAGTAAGGTTTTAGGTTGGCAGGACCGGCCTCATCGCGAGCCTGCTGAACTGGCCTAATAATTTCGGACACCTCTTAAGGGCGATATGATTTCGCCAACTTGGAGGCTCCATGAACGAAAGAAAGGTCTATACGCGCGAGTTCAAGCTTCATGCTGCCAGCATGGTGCTTGATGATAACTGCCCGGTTTCAGATGTTTGTGCATCGCTGGATATCGGGCCCACCGCTTTACGGCGCTGGGTCGATCAGGTTCGTAAGGAACGTGAAGGGCAGCCAGTCAAAGGCACCAAGGCAATCACCGAAGATCAGCGCCAGATCCAGGAACTAAAAGCCAAGATCAAGCGCATGGAGATGGAAGCCGATATCCTAAAAAAGGCTACCGCTCTCTTGATGTCGGATCCCGATCGTTTTCGATGATCGCAGAGCTAAGAGAGTCATTCCCGACGGCTGTGGTGTGTCGTGTTTTCGGTGTGAAGCGCAGCAGCTTTTATGAGTGGATTCAGCGACGCGCCAAACCGAGGCGCAAACGCGAAGAGCTCAAGCTGAAAGTAGTTGAGCTGCACAGCGAAAGCCGCGAAGCCATGGGCTCCAGAATGATCAGTAAAGGCCTGAAATCCCAAAGCATTACAGCTGGAAGGAGTCTTGTCAGAGCGCTGATGAGAGAGGCCAATATCGTCAGTAAACAACGCCAGCCTCACCCTTTCAGATCCAAAGGAGTGGAAGCATTTGTCGCGCCCAATCGGCTCAAGCGCAACTTCAAACCGACTGCAATCGATCAGGTTTGGTGTGGCGACGTCACCAGTTTGATGGTGGGCAAACGTTGGGTTCATCTGGCCATCGTGATCGATCTGTATGCCCGAAGGGTTATTGGCTGGGCATTTTCTCTGGTCAATGACGCCAACTTGGTCAGCAAAGCGCTGCGTATGGCGACAGAGGTACGAACGTGTCCTCCTGGACTGATGTTTCACTCAGATCAGGGATGTCAGTACACCAGTCGCAAGTTTCAAGAAGAGCTGCTGCAACACGACATTTTGCAAAGCATGAGTCATCGCGGGCAGTGCTGGGATAATGCGCCGACAGAACGCTTTTTCGGCACGCTCAAGTCAGAGTGGGTGCCTCGTGGCGGTTACAGCCTGATCGAGGAAGCCAAAACCGATATCGTGCGCTTCTTCATGTACTACAACCGCACCAGACTCCATAGCTATAACGACTACCTGTCGCCAATAGCCATGGAGCAAAAGCGGCATAAACACCGTAATCGGTGTCCGAGATTACTTGACCAGTTCATGCTCACTCCTACAGGGGGTGTGAACGCCACAAATCCAATGTAGGGAGTGAGCCTGCTCGCGATGGCGTCGGCCCGGTCATCACTCATCTGAAGGCTGCACCCACCGCGTCCGATACACCCCCGGCGCACACCCCAGCCAGCGCAAACAGGCGCGGTTGAAACTCTGCACATCGCTGTAGCCCAACCGGTCGGAAATCTCCACCAACTCCAGGTCTGCCGCCTGCAACAAATCTTCCGCGCGGCAGCGCCGGTACTCATCCTGCAGCTGCGAAAAACTCCAGCCCAGCGCCTTTAACCGGCGTGCCGCCGTGCGTTCCAGCAAATGATGGTCGTTACAAAACTGCTGCCAGTTGGCGCTGGCCAGATCGGCGATCAAATGGTCGCTGACTTGCTCCAGCAACGTAGGCTCGCTGTTGCGCCGGGTCTGTTCCAGCAACTCCACCAGTGTGTGTTCCAGCTCATGGTTGCCCGGCGTCAGCGCGGTCACGAACAACTGTCGGTCCAGGCGAATCGAATGGTGCGGTTGTGCCCAGCGCACCGGTGCGCGGAACGCCTGTTCGTGATCGGTCAGGTTGGCGGTCCTTGGCCACGCGAGGCCAACACTCAACACCGGATCACGTTCCAGGCCACTGGCGAGAAACTTGCGGCGCAGCATGCTGCACAGGCTGATGAGGATGTAATCGGTGGTCGCCGCACCGGCTTTCACGCTGCCGCAGTCGATCAGGCGCAATTCCACACCGTCATCGCTGCGCACGATCTGGGCCTGGAAATGCCCGTTGAAGAACGGGAAAAACCGCTCGAAATACGCGCAGGCACTTTCCAGTGACGCCGCCACATCGAACAGGTAGGTCAGGCCGTTGGTGGCGGTGGAAACGAAGCGACGGCCCGCCGCCAGACCGATCAAACGGTCGCCGGTCTGCTCCAGCGCAAAAGTCCAGAAGCGCCGCGACAGGAACAGCGGAATGCGCATGAAGGGCGTGCGCAGCTCGAACAGGCTGCGTCGAAACAGACCTTCGAGGGTATCCCGGGCAACGCCTCGGGCCAGCAGTTCTTCGATGGCCGGCAGCAAGGTCGGCGCATAAAACGCATTCGGTCTTGATTGATGGGACCTTGGTTGATGGGGCAGTCGCTGATCGCTTTTTGTCATGTAGGGCTCACAGCATGTTCCGGGACACTGGTTAGGCTGCTCGACGTTAAGCGATTTGCCGGAGCAAGACCATGCTTGATTTACGCCAGCTCGACCTGAACCTGCTGCTCGCCTTCGATGCCATTTACCAGCAACGCAGTGTCACCCGTGCCGCCGAAGTGATGTGCCTGTCGCAACCGGCCATGAGCAATGCGCTGCGCCGCCTGCGCGAATTGTGTGGCGATCCGCTGTTCATCAAAAGCCGTCTGGGCGTGACGCCGACGCTGGTCGCGCACCGTTTGGCGGACTATGTGCGCGCCGCCCTGGAATCATTGCGCGATGGTTTGCGGATGATTCCGGCGGCGCCGGCAGAACAATCCGTTGTTACGCATCAGCTGCCTGGATTGCCTGCAACCGGTGCTGCTCGATGCCTTGCTCGAATCCCCCCAGGCCGACTGGCAGGTGCGCTATTTCCAGCCGCGCCGTCGCGATGCCTTGCAGGAGCTGGCCAGCGGCAAACTCGACATCCTCATCGACCTCGACCAACCGCTGGCCGGGCTCGCCGGGTTGCACAAGCAGGTGTTGCCGGCCGACCATTACGTGTTTGCCTATGGCACCGCGCTCAAGGAACCGCCGCGCACCCTGCAAGCCTTTCTTGAGCAACCGCAGATTCAGATTTCCAGCCGCCGCGACGGCCTCAGCCCGGTGGACTTGCATCTGGGCTTGAAAGGTCTGCGCCGAACGATTGCGGTGAACACCCAAAGCACACTGGCCGCCAAGCTGATCGCGGATCGGCAGCCCTTCGGCATGAGCCTGCCAAGCCGGGTCGCCAGCGTACTCGGGCTTCAACAGGTGCCGTTGCCGCTGGACGAATCGGTAGAACTGAAGCTGGCGCTGTACATCGAGGGCCGTTACCGCTTTGAACGCAGCCGTGAAGAAGCAATGCATTGCCTGCTACGCGCCTTGGGTGAGCCGCGAGCGATGATGCAGTCATTTGCGCGTCGCGCCTGATTCAAAAGCAACGCAGAACCCCTGTAGGAGCCGAGCTTGCTCGCGATGGGGCCATAACATTCAGCCTCTATGTGACTGATATGCCGCCATCGCGAGCAAGCTCGGCTCCTATAGGTTTTGCGGTGTTAGACCTGATCCACCGCGAGCAATCGCTGGTCCACCGCCAGGATCGCTTCCACCATCGCCAGCGCTGCCGGCGTCAAGGAATGACCGGGGCGGCTGACGATGCCGTAGTGCAATTGCAGGGCCGGGTCATCTCTGGGGATGTCGGTAAAAGTCAGCAAGTGGATATGCCCCTGGCTGGCCAGTTCATCGAGGGCTTCCATGGTCGCGATGCCGACGGCGTCGGAGTGCATGACCACCCGGCGAATCGCATCGAATTGCGCGCATTCGACGCTGGGGTTGAAGTCCGGCTCGCCCTGCACATCGGCGAGGATCTTGCGAATCATCGGCGGAATCCGGGTGCCGACCACGGCGTAGTCGAGCAGGGCGCGAAGGGGCAGGCGTTCACCCGTCGCCAAGGGGTGGCCGACGCGGCAAAAAAATCGCCCGCGACGGGGCCGCAACAGTTGCACCTGATACTGCGGATCACCGGTGAAGTAACGCGAATCGGCCACCAGAAATTCGATCTGCTGTTCACGCAGCCACAGCGCCAGTTGCTCCCAGTCGCCCAGGTGAAAGCTGGTGCGAATCGCCAGGTGCGCTTGAATGAACTGCGCCAGCGCCTCGGGCACCAACAGTTGCGCCGGGTAAGGACCGCAGCCGAAGTGCAGTTCGCCGCCCGTCAGGCCGTTGTATTGAGTCAGCTCGTTGTGCAGCGCCTGGCTGCCGGTGAGCAAGCGCCTGGCGTGTTGCAACACCAGTTCGCCCTGGCCGGTCAGGCGGAACTCGCGGCTGCTGCGTTCCACCAGGGCACAGCCGAGGTCCCGCTCCAGGGTCTGGATGCTGCGACTGAAGGCCGGTTGGCTGAGATTGATCGCCTCGGCGGCGCGGCCAATTACGGTAATCGGCGAGCGCCACGAGGTGGCGAAGCTGGCGTAGGTCCATCATGCGTCTCCTGCATTCCTGGAATACTTTAATGCATTGGATCGATACCATGACCACTGGCACAACTACAACCCTGTTTACTCGTCGTAGCCTGCCATGCCTGATCAACCGTTCGTTTCCAGCGCCTTTACCCGCACCATTCTCAGCCACGCCCAACAGTCCGGTTTGTGCCGGGAGCAATTGCTGCAACGGGCCGGCATCAACTTGTCGTGCCACGATGGGCAAGGGCTGCCGGTTCCCGCGCACCTCGTCGAAAAGCTTTGGAGTGAATGTGAACGTCTGGGCGCGGGCGCGACGTTTGGCTGTGAACTGGTCAACGGGATGGCGACCAATTGCCTGCAAGGGCTGAACATTTTGCTGGACTCCGCCACGACCCTGCGCGCCAGCCTGGTCTGTTTCACCGAGTTCCTGCCGACGTGTCACCAACTACGTGATGGCCGAACTGGAAGAGGCGCACGGGCAGGCCCGATTGCACTTGCGCGCGACGGACCAGCAGCCGCATTTTTTCGGTCTGGATGCCGCGGCGTTGACCCTGGTGCGCAACATCGCCCGACGGGTCGGACGGGCGCCGGGCGAGGTGTTTGTCGAGGTCTGCCTCACGCCGCAACAGGCCGCGGGGCAGTGGTTACGCAGCGTCGGCATCGACGTGCACGAGGGGCCGCACCTGTGCCTGACGATTGCCCTTGGCCAGCCTCGACGAACCGCTGCTGGGGGCCAATCCGTTCTTGCATCAAAGCATGCTCAGGCACTGGCAAACCGCCGCCGCGCACACCACCCGCAGCGACAGCCTGGACATGGCGCGGCATTGGCTGACGGCCGGTGATCAACCCATCGAACGAATTGCCGAACGCCTCGGTTACCGTCAGCCGAGCAACTTCATCCGGGCCTTTCGGCAAACAGTTCGGCATCACCCCCAAGCAGTTTCGCCTCTCCTTGTAACCACACAGGTCTGTGGCGGCTGACGAGCTCCAGCGAGGCTGCGTCCGGCTGCGAAGCAGTCGTGAGATCAGGCGGCGTGGTGTTTCAGTAAGACCGCGCGTGCCGGATTCACGACCGCTTCGCAGCCGGACGCAGCCTCGCTGGAGCTCGTCAGCTGCTACAGAGCCGGACGCAGCCTCGCTGGAGCTCGACAGCTGCTACAGAGCCGGACGCAGCCTCGCTGGAGCTCGACAGCTGCTACAGAGCCGGACGCAGCCTCGCCGGAGCTCGACAGCTGCTACAGGTCGAAGTGGCGGTGATGATTACTTTTGTCGGCCATCGCTTGCGTGTCGGCACTGATTGTTGGGCACCGTGTCCGGGCTGAGTAAATCTGACCGGAGCCTAATAATGATAAGAAAAAGCTCGGCCACAGCCGGGAGTCCGACCGCGACTTCACAGGCTTGGCCACACCCGCCCGCAACCGCTTGCGCTGGCGATCCTCGCTGTCTTGACCGGGCCGGCCCAGGCCACCAGTTACGAGATCAACGAGGACTGGAGCCTGTCGACCAAAACCACCCTGACCCTGGGCAGCAGTTGGTCGACACAAAACCCCGACAAAAGCCTGATGACCCGCGCCAACGCGCGCAAGCCCAAGGCGTGCGCGCCAACGGCACCAGCGTCAGCGCCGAGCGACAACCGGCTGAACTTCGAGAAGGGCGACCCCATCTCGCAGATATTCAAGGGCCTCACCGATTTCAGTCTCGATGGCCGGGGCCAGGGGGCGTTCGTTCGCTTCAAGTACTGGTACGACCACGCCTACGAAACCGGCAATGGCCGCTTCAAGGATTTCGACGATTCGGGCTGGGATGACCTGTCGAAGTTCCAGGGTTTCAAGACACTCGACGCCTACGTCTGGAAAGATTTCCAGGTGGCCGACCACCCGTTGAACGTCAAGGTTGGCAACCAGGTGTTGTCGTGGGGCGAGGCGTTGCTGATCCAGAACGGCATCAACGTGATTAACCCACTGGACATCTCGGCGTTCAACCGCCCCGGTGTGGAAATCAAGGAAGGCCAGTTACCGGTGGAGATGGTCTCGCTTCAGCTTCGGCCTGACGGACAGCCTCAACCTCGAAGGTTTCTACCAGTACAACTGGCGGCCCAGCGTACCCTCGACGGTTGCGGCACGTTCTTCGCCAGCAGCGATGCCATCCAGCCTGGTTGCGGGCCGTTGTATTTGAGTCAGGTGCAGACCGATCAACAAATGCAGGCCGCGGGGTTGTACGCCACAGCCCGAGGTAATGAATCACCGTCCGACAACGGTCAGTTCGGCTTCGCCTTGCGCAACATCATCCATTCGCTGAACGATGCCGAAGCGGCGATCTACTACATCAACTATCACTCGCGCCTGCCGTATTTCACCCTCAATGCGAAGAACACCAGCCTGCCCGGCACGTTCCCCGGCGGTGTCCAGGCGCCGAGTTATGCGGCGGCGTTTCCGGAAAACATTCACCTGTACGGCATCAGCCTCAACGGCGTCGAGCCCTACACCGGTATTTCCCTGGCCGGTGAATTGAGCTATCGGCCGAACATGCCACTGGCGATCAACGCACCGGACATCAACGTTGCGGTGATCTCCGGACCGGGCGGCAGTTCGTGGGTTGACCTGCCACCGGGCTTCAGCACGACCAATGGCAGTCGCTACGACGGTTGGGTGCGCAAAGGCGTCTGGCAGATGACCGGCTCGGCCACCCAGGCCATCGACAACGTGCTGGGCGCTACGCGCCTGAGCCTGTTCGGTGAGGCTGGTGTGGTGCACATCGACGACCTGGGTGACGAACGTCTGGGCCGCAACTCTGCGTTTGGCCGCAGTGCGCCGCGCAACGGCACGCTGTGCAACACCGTGGCTTCGGGCGTCACCAACCAGTACTGCACCGACAAAGGGTTTGCCACCGAGTGGTCGTGGGGTTATCGCCTGCGCGCCAGCCTCGAATACAGCGACGTGCTGCCCGGCGTCAACCTGATTCCGGCGGTCAACTGGCGACAAGACATCTCCGGTTATTCCTACGATCCGCAAGGGCCGTTCCAGGAAGGCCAGCAAGCGTTGGGCGTGAGCCTGACCGGCGTCTACATGAACGATTACAGCGTCGAACTGGCCTACAACGCCTTCTTTGGTTCCAACGATTACAGCACCCTCGACGACCGCGATTTCGCATCCGTCAGCTTCAAGGCAGACTTCTAAGGAGAACCGTTATGCGTATGCAATTGTGCGTGCTGGCGCTGGCCTGCACCGTCGGCCTGGCTCAGGCCAAAGGCACTGATTCCGCCGCGCTGGGCAAAACCCTGACCCCCATGGGGTCGGAAATGGCTGGCAATGCCGACGGCAGTATTCCGGCCTGGACCGGCGGCCTGGCGAGCAACGCCGGCAGTGTCGACAGCAAGGGCGGCTACAGCGATCCGTATGCGTCGGAGAAGCCGTTGTTCACCATCGACGCGAAAAACGTCGCGCAGTATCAGAAGTTTCTCAGCCCGGGGCAGATCGCGATGTTCAAGCGTTTTCCCGACAGCTACAAAATGAACATCTACCCGAGTCATCGCAGCGCCAACCTGCCCAAGGAGGTGTTGGCGCAGAGCCGCGACAACGTCGCCACAACCAGCATGGCCGATGGCGGCAATGGCTTGCATGGCTATGTGCACGGCATTCCGTTTCCGCTGCCTACCGAAGGCCTGGAGGTGATGTGGAACCACATGACCCGTTATCGCGGCGGCAGTTACGAGCGCATCAGCAGCTCGGCGCTGGTGCGTGAAAACGGCGCCACCAGTTACGTGCGCAACCAGTCGCTGATCAACTTCGCCGACACCGTCGGCGGGTTGGAGTCGGGCGCCAACATCCTGTTCATGTTCAAGAGCCGGGTGCTGGAGCCGGCGCGTCTGTCCGGCGAAGCGGTGCTGGTGCACGAGCCGGTCGACCAGGTGGCCGAGCCACGTTCCGCGTGGCAATACCTGCCGGGTCAACGCCGGGTTCGCCGTGCGCCGATGATCGCCTATGACAACAGCGCCCGTTACAGCAACGGCCTGATCACCGCCGACAATATCGACGGCTACAACGGTGCGCCGGATCGTTTTGACTGGAAGCTGATCGGCAAACAAGAGCTGTTCATCCCGTACAACAGCTACAAAATCGGCAGCCACAGCCTCAAGTACGACGAAGTGATCAAGCCCAACCACGTCAACCAGGACCTGGCGCGTTACGAGAAACACCGGGTGTGGGTGGTGGAAGCCACGCTCAAGCCCAGTGCCCGGCACATCTATGCCAAGCGAAGATTCTATGTCGACGAAGACAGCTGGCAGATCGCTCAGTCGGACCAGTACGACAGTCGCGGCGAACTGTGGCGCAGCGGCGAGCTGCACGCGATTCAGCAGTACGACCACGGCTTTACCTACAACGTGCTGGAAACGTCCTACGACCTGATCTCCGGGCGCTACTACGCCGGTGGTCTGGCCAACGAAGAGACTGAACCAATGCGCGTCGGCTTCGCGGCCAAGACCGATGACTACACACCGTCGGACCTGCGGCGCTGGGCCAAGTAAATCGTATCTCACACACACCGCAAGTCCTTGTGGGAGTGGGCTTGCCCACGATGAGGCCTTCAGATTCAGCAGCTATGTTGACTGACACTCCGCCATCGCGGGCAAGCCCGCTCCCACAGGATTTCAGTGTTTGCATCCACCAGGAGATCAACCGTGCGCTACTGGATATCCGCTCTGGCCCTGGGCGCAAGCCTGGGCAGCGCTCATGCGACAACCCTCGATCAGCCGCAGGCGAAGGCGCTGGCGCAAGAGGCTTACGTCTTCGCCTACGCCACCGTCGAACATGACAAAGTGCTCAGCGCCATCGCCGCCAAATTGCCATTCAACCGGCTCTACAGCGAGCCGCGATTGCTCGGCCCGCAAGACAACAAAGTGGTGTCGCCCAACAACGACACGTTCTATTCACGCGCTGTGCTCGACCTGCGTGGCGAGCCCATGGTGCTGGACGTTCCGGCCGTGGAAGGGCGCTACTACAGTTTCCAGATGGTCGACATGCGCACCGACAACCTCGATTACATCGGCACCCGCGCCACCGGCAACACAGCCGGGCGTTACCTGATTGCCGGGCCGGATTGGCACGGTGAAACACCGAGCGGTTTCAGGGGTGTGATTCGCTCGCCGAGTCGCCTGGTGTTCCTGCTCGGGCGCACCGAGGTCAAGGGTGAGGCGGACCTGCAAGACGCAGCGAACGTGCTGACGGGCTACGCCTTGGCGCCGTTGTCCAAGGTGACCGGCGGGGTAGCACCGGCAGCGTTGGCTCCGTTGCGATTGCCCGCCTATCAAGACACCAAACAAGGCCCGGCCCAGGCATTGTTCGCCACCTTCAATACCTTGGCGCCGCTGCATGAATGGACGCCAACCGAGCGTTCGAAACTTGAACGCTTCGCGGCCATTGGGGTGAAGCCGGGTGCCGCGTTCGAACCGCCGGCAGCGCTGAGCGAAGCGATTGCCCAGGGTGCCGAGGCCGGGCGCGAGCAAGTCCGGGCGGCGTCGAGCCAGGTGTCGGTGGAGCAACAAGGCTGGTTTCGCTCACCGACCAATGTCGGCAAGTTTGGCGACGACGACCTGACCCGTGCGGCGGTTGCCTGGCGCTATATCTACGCCAATGATCCGGTGGAAGCGGTCTACCCGATGGCCTTGCACGATGCCCAGGGTCAGACGCTGGATGGCAGCAAAACCTATCGCCTGCATTTCCCCGCCGGGCAATTGCCGCCCGTGAATGCCTTCTGGTCGTTGACCCTGTACGACGGCAAGACCCAGTTGCTCGCCGCCAATTCGATCCAGCGTTACGCCCTGGGTGATCGCAGCCCTGATTTGCACTATGACGCCGACGGTGGCTTGACCTTGATGCTGCAACCCGATGCGCCGACCGCCGCACAGCAGGGCAACTGGCTGCCGACCCCCGAGGGGCCGTTCAATGTGTTGTTGCGTTTGTACCTGCCCAAGGCCGGTGCGCTGGATGGCAGTTATCAGCTGCCGACGATTGCGAGGGTTGAGCCATGAATATGATGTTCAGTCGCCGCCGCATGCTGGGCAGCATGGGTGTGCTGGGCGGCAGTCTGGTGTTTCCACGCTGGTTGTTGGCCGCAGAATCCGATGACCTTCGAGCCATCGCGCAGGAGGCGTGGATCTACGCCTACCCGATGCTTATGCATTACCAGACCCTGGAAAAACAGCTGCTCAATCCCGCCGCGCCGGAATACGTCGGCGGCTTCAATCGCTTCCGTCACTACAGCGAGTTGTACACCCCGAAGAACCGCGAAATTGTCACCCCGAACAACGACACGCCGTACTCCTGGGCCTGGCTCGATTTGCGCAGCGAACCGCAGGTGCTGAGTGTGCCGGCGGTCGATAAGGATCGCTATTACGTGCACCAGTTGGTGGACCAATACACGCACAATTTTGCTTACGTCGGCGTGCTCAGCACCGGTCGCGAGGCGGGGGATTACCTGATCGCCGGGCCTGACTGGCAAGGGCCGACGCCACCCGGAATCAAAGCCGTGCTGCGCAGCGAGACCGAGATCGTCATGGTGCTGGGGCGCACCGGCCTGAAAAACGCCGAAGACTTGCCGGCCGTGCGCGCGTTGCAGCAGCAATACCGTTTGCGTGCCCTGCATGAATACACCGCCAGCGCTGCACCGATCGCGGCGCCCGCAATTGACTGGCCGGCGTGGGACAGTAAAAGCGGATTGGGGCCCTCTTTCATTGCCGTGTTGAATCAGATCCTCACGCTGTGCCCGACTCAACCGCCCGAGCGGGCATTACGTGCCCGTTTCGCCCGCATCGGCATCGTGCCGGGCCAGGCGTTCGATGTTGATGGGGTATCGGTGGAAACCCGTCAGGCGTTAATCGCCGGAATCGCCAATGCCCAGGCGCAACTGCAAACCGCGGTGAGCCAGGTGCGCACTACGCTGGGCCTGTTTGGCACCCGCGAAGCGCTGCACGGTAATTACCTCAACCGCGCGGTCGCGGCGCACGTCGGCATCTACGGCAACAGTGTCGAAGAGGCGTTCTACACCGGCAGTCGTCAGGACAATCAGGGGCAACCCTTACAGGGCGGGCGTCAATATCGACTGCGTTTTGCGCCGGGGCAATTGCCGCCGGCCAGCGAGTTCTGGTCGTTGACCTTGTATGACCTGCCGGACCGGCAATTGGTCGCCAACTCGATTGATCGTTACTGCCTGAGCAGCCGCGATTCGTTGCTGGCGGATGCGGACGGCGGGTTGACGCTGCTGATGCAGCCTTCTGCACCACAAGTCCAGAGCAACTGGCTGCCGACGCCGGCGAGTGGGGCGTTTACGCTGGTGCTGCGGCTATACGGGCCGCAACAGCAGGTGATCGAACAGCGATGGAAGATGCCGGCGGTTGAAGTGGTTCCTGTGTAAACCGATAGACCGCCATCGCGGGCAAGCCCGCTCCCACAGGTTGAAATGTATTCCACTGTGGGAGCGGGCTTGCCCGCGAAGGGCGCGCCGCGGTTTAAGGCGTCACGATATTGAACTGCGGACTGAAGCTATCCAGGCTGCCCATCAATTGCGCAATCTTCTTCCCGTTCCCCTGTAACTTGATCAACCCCTTCTGAATCGCCGTCGGGAAGTCCAGTTGCTTGAGGCTGATCTGCTCCAGTGTTGCCTTGCTCATGCTCACACCGGCATCGGCCTGAGGGTTGAGCCCGGCGCGGTGGGTCAGTACGCCATTGCGCAGGGTCAGGGTGAAGTCCTTGTTCTGGTCTTCGAGCGTCCAGTTCAGGGTCATGTCGTGGCCCACGGCTTTGTCGCTGTCGAGGCGAATGGCCAGGAAATCGAAGAACATTTCAGGGCTCATCGCTCGCACCATGTCCCCCGACACCGAGCTACCGGCGTGCGCTGGTACACCGTTGCGCAGTTCCATGGCGCCGGTCAGGTACATGTTGCGCCACGTGGCGTTTTCGCTTTGATAACCCATCTGTTCCAGTGTCTCGGCCTGAGCCTTGCGGGCGTCCGGGTTCTCCGGGTCGGCGAACAGCAACTGGTTGCCCAATTGCGCGGCCCAGCGGTAATCACCCTTGGCCATCGACGCGTGCATTTTCTCCAGCACCGCCGCTTGGCCACCCATGGCCTCGACACTGCGTTTGGCGGTTTCCACCGGCGGCAACGGATTGAGATTGGCCGGGTTACCGTCGTAGAAACCCAGGTAGCGTTGATACACCGCCCGCACGTTGAAACTCAACGAGCCGTAGTAACCCCGGGTGTACCACTTCTGGTCCAGAGTGCCCGGCAATTTCTTGATGGCGTCGGCGACTTCCAGCGGTGTCAGCCCCTGGTTCAACAGATGCAGGGTGCGGTCGTTGAGGAAGGCATACATGTCACGCTGATCGGCCAGGAACGTGCGGATCCGCTCGCCGCCCCAGGTCGGCCAGTTGTGCTGGGCGAATAACACGTCGCTCTTGTCACCGTAGCGCGCCAGGCTGCTGTCCAGGTATTGCGCCCAGGCCTTGGCGTCACGCACTTGTGCGCCACGCGGGGTGAGGATGTTGTGCATCATCTGCGTGGCGTTTTCCGCCATGCACAAGGCCCGCAGTTGCGGCAGGTACAGGTTCATTTCCGCCGGCGCCTCGGTGCCCGGGGTCAGCTGGAATTCCACATCCAGGCCCGCAATGGTGCGGGTCTCCAGCTCTTTTTCGATCAAGTCGGTGGGCGGGATCAGGGTGACCGTGCCGCCGCTCGGCGAGCTTTTTGCCCAGGCCCGCGTCGACCTGGCCACGCTCGCCACGGGGCAACAGGCTGCCGAACTGATACTGCGCACGACGGCTCATCGCGTTGCCGGCGAACACGTTTTCGCTCATCACGTGTTCCATGAACCCGACGGGGGCGAACACCTTGACCTTGCCTGCCTTGACGTCGGCCTCATCGACCACGCCGCGCACACCACCGAAGTGGTCGACGTGGGTGTGGCTATAAATCACTGCCACCACCGGTTTGCGTGGGCGGTTCTGGTAGTACAGCTCCAGCGCCGCTTTCGCGGTTTCGGTGACGGTCAGCGGGTCGATGATGATCAGCCCGTCGTCACCTTCGATGATGGTCATGTTGGCCAGGTCGAGGCCGCGCACCTGATACAACCTTGGGCTGACTTCGAACAGCCCGGCATGGGCACTGAGTTGCGCCAGGCGCCAGAGGCTGGGGTTGATCGAGTCCGGGTTTTTGTCCTTGGCCAGGAAGTCATAGGCTTGTACATCCCAGATGACCTTGCCGGCCGCCTCCTTGATCTGGCCCTTGAAAGGTGCGATCAAGCCCTTGCTGACCGACTCGTAATCGGTGCGGTCGCTAAAGGGCAGTTGTTGCAGGACCGCCGCATTGTTGGCCGCGGTTTGTGCGCTGGCGGCGACCGGTTCATCGGCGGCGGCCACCGATTGCGCCAGGCAAGCAGTAATCAGGCAGGCCAACAGGCCACGAGGGCTTAAAGTGAAACGAGGCATGGTGTCTCCGTTTTTTATGGTTATGGTCAGACCAGCCTCCGAGGGTAAGTGGGCAGGCGGGAAGGGCAGCAATCGGCACCGGACAAAAAACATGCAGGGCCGCTATCCTTGCTTCACGTTGATCAAACAGGTTCGCCCATGCTTCAGGTCCAAGGCGTCTACAAAAGCTACGCCACCCCACAAGGTCCGTTGCCGGTGTTGCAAGGCGTCGACCTGACCCTCAAACCCGGCGGCAGCCTGGCGCTGATGGGTGAATCGGGCAGCGGCAAAAGCACCTTGCTGCACTTGATTGCCGGCCTGGACAAGGTCGATCAGGGCAGCATCCGCAGCGGTGAACATCGTCTGGAGCAGATGAGTGAAGGCCAACTGGCCAACTGGCGGCGCACTGAAATCGGCCTTGTGTTCCAGCAGTTCAACCTGATCGGCAGCTTGCGCGTCGAAGACAACCTGGCGTTTCAGGCGCGGCTGGCGGGGCGGCACGACCCGCGCTGGCAGGCGCATCTGGTGCAGCGCTTGGGCTTGAACGATTTGTTGCGCCGCTATCCCGAGCAACTGTCCGGCGGGCAACAGCAGCGTGTCGCCCTGGGGCGCGCGTTGGCGTCGAAACCCGCATTGCTGCTGGCCGACGAACCCACTGGCAGCCTCGATGAAGCCACCAGTGACGAGGTGCTGAAGTTGCTGCTGGAATTGCTCGACGACACACCCACCACGTTGTTAATGGTCACGCACAGCCCACGGGTGGCTGCGCGGCTCGCGGAAAAGGTGGTGTTGCACGGTGGTCGTCTGGCTGGCACGGACGAACGCTGAGGTGCGGGTTTTTCGCGAGACGCTACGGGCACTGCTCAGCCATTGGCGGCAGCATCCGGTGCAATTTTTCAGCGTACTGACCGGGCTCTGGCTGGCCACCGGTTTGCTCACGGGCGTACAGGCGTTGAACAGCCAGGCGCGGGAAAGCTATGCCCGCGCCAGTCAGTTGATCGGCGGCGAACCACAGGCCAGCCTCAGCGGGCCCGATGGTGGAACGTTTTCTCAAGGGCTGTTTGTCGAACTGCGCCGTTCAGGCTGGCCGGTGTCGCCGGTGCTGCAAGGCCGAGTGACGCTCAAGGGCCATGAAGACCAGCGCTTGCAACTGATGGGCATCGAGCCGGTGTCGCTGCCCCCCGGGTCATCGGTGGCGGGGCAAGCGTTACCGATTGAGCAGATTGTCGAGTTTTTCGGTGCGCCGGGCAGTACCTGGATCTCACCGCAGACCTTGCAGGTGTTGGGGCTGCACGAAGGCGAACGGCCGATGAACGCGAATGGCGTGGCATTGCCGCCGCTGCGCGTTGAAACCGACATGGCGCCCGGTGTTTTGCTGGTCGATATTGGCTTCGCTCAGCAGATTCTGGGTCTGCCGGATCAACTGTCACGACTGTTGTTGCCCAAGGGGTTCAGCGCCTCGATACCTGAGGCATTCAAGGGCCAACTCCAGCTCAAGACCCGTGGCGAGGAGAACAATCTCGCGCGCTTGACCGAAAGCTTTCACCTGAACCTTGATGCGCTGGGGTTTCTGTCATTCGTGGTCGGTTTGTTCATTGTTCACGCGGCCATCGGCCTGGCGCTGGAACAACGCCGGGGACTGCTCAGGACCTTGCGTGCCTGTGGCGTCAGTGCCCGAATGCTCATCGCGTGCCTGGTGGTTGAGCTCGGCGCTCTGGCGCTGATCGGCGGCCTCGCCGGTGTGGTCAGCGGCTACCTGTTGGCCAGTGTGCTGTTACCGGACGTCGCCGCCAGCCTGCGCGGTTTGTACGGCGCCGAAGTGGCGGGGCAGTTGAGCCTCAGCCCGTGGTGGTGGCTCAGCGGAGTCGGCCTGAGTGTGCTCGGTGCGTTGCTGGCCGGCGCGAACAGTCTGCTGCGAGCGGCGCGTTTGCCACTGCTGGCGCTGGCCGATCCTCAAGCCTGGCATCAGGCTCATGCGCGTTGGTTGCGGCGCCAGGGCTGGGTGGCAGCGATGGCGGCCGTGATTGCGCTCAGCGCCTTGATCTGGGGCGACAGCCTGGCCAGTGGCTTTGTACTGATGGCGGCGCTGTTGCTCGGCGCCG
Source organism: Pseudomonas sp. S2_F03 (assembly GCF_054668335.1). Lineage (NCBI taxonomy): Bacteria > Pseudomonadati > Pseudomonadota > Gammaproteobacteria > Pseudomonadales > Pseudomonadaceae > Pseudomonas > Pseudomonas sp. S2_F03. Next base: position 5,594,113 of record NZ_CP162759.1, read on the forward strand.
CGCTGGCGCTGCCGGTGGTGCTCAATGCCGCGCTCAACCTGGTATTGCCGCGCAGTCATTCAGTGCTTGGCCAATGGTTTATCGCCGATTGCCGGCAGCAATTACCGGCCCTGAGTCTGGCGTTGATGGCGCTGCTGTTGGCACTCGCGGCGAATATCGGCGCCGGCAGCATGACCGCCGGTTTTCGCCAGACCTTCAGCAACTGGCTCGAACAACGCCTGACGGCCGAGTTGTACATCAATCCGCAAAATCCGGCGCAGTCTCGCGAACTGCACACGTGGCTCAAACAGCAACCGCACGTCTCGGCGGTACTGCCTAGCTGGCAAGTTTCGATCCAGTTGCAAGGCTGGCCGGCGGATATTTTTGGCGTGATCGACCACCCGACCTATCGCCAGCACTGGCCGTTGCTGGAGGCCTTGGGCGATAACCCATGGGATCAACTGGCCAGGGACGACACGCTGATGCTCAGCGAACAACTGGCCCGACGCCTGAAGGTGCGGCTCGGCGATCACCTGACGATTCCCACGCCGAACGGTTCGTGGTCGCCGCGCATCGTCGGGATCTACGCCGATTACGGCAATCCCAAGGGCCACCTGCTGGTCAACGTCAGCCATCTGCTGCGCGACTGGCCAGAGCAAGCCCCCAACCGCTTTAATCTGCGTATCGAGCCGGAATCGATCCCCCCGTTCATCACCGCGTTACAGGCACAGTTCGCGCTGGACGACAGCCGTATCGTCGACCAGGCGCGGCTCAAGGGCTGGTCGACGCAAGTGTTCGAACGCACCTTCGCCGCCACCGCCGCACTCAACAGCCTGACCCTCTGCGTGGCGGGCGTGGCGCTGTTTATCAGCCTGCTGACCCAAAGCCAAAGCCGTCTCGGGCAACTGGCGCCGTTGTGGGCGCTGGGCGTGACGCGTCGGCAATTGATGCTGCTCAACCTCGGGCAAACCTGGTTGCTGGCGCTGTTGACGCTGGTGCTGGCGTTACCGCTGGGGATCGCGCTGGCGTGGTGCCTGGACGCGGTGATCAACGTCCAGGCGTTCGGTTGGCGTCTGCCGTTGCGGGTTTTTCCGCTGCAACTGATGCAGTTGATGGGGCTGGCCCTGATCGCAACATTACTGGCGTCAGCGTGGCCGCTGTACGCGCTGTATCGCACGCAACCGGCGGACCTGCTGAGGACCTTTGCTCATGAGGATTAACCTCGGCGTGGTGTTGCTGATGCTTCTGTTGAGCGGCTGCGATCACCCGGCGCCGGATGAAAAAGGCTTCGCGGGTATGGGCGGCGAGGCGGCGGCTTTTACCCCGGTGGTGCCCGGTCGGGTGTTCAACTTCCCGGAAGATCATGGGCCACATGACGGCTTTCGCATCGAGTGGTGGTACGTCACCGCCAATCTCAAGGACGAGCAGGGCCGCGAGTTCGGCGTGCAATGGACACTGTTTCGCAGCGCCTTGAAAGCAGCGCCCGAGGTGGCGGGGTGGGGTAATCAGACAATCTGGCTGGGGCACGCCGCCGTGACGTCGGCGACGGTGCATCATGCTGCCGAACGCTATGCCCGTGGCGGTGTGGGGCAGGCAGGTGTGAGCGTGGCTCCTTTTGATGCCTGGATTGATGACTGGCGTTTCAGCAGTCAACGTTCTGATCCTTTAGCGGATCTTCAACTCAGTGCCCGGGACAAGGATTTTGGCTATCAACTTCGCCTGACGTCCAGCCGTCCGCCGGTGCTTCAGGGCGACAAAGGCTTCAGCCAGAAATCCGAACAGGGCCAGGCGTCGTACTACTACAGCCAACCGTTTTTCCAGGCCAGCGGCACGCTGGAAATCGATGGCAACACCTATCAAGTCAGCGGCCCGGCCTGGCTCGACCGCGAATGGAGCAGCCAGCCGCTGACCGCCAATCAGACCGGTTGGGACTGGTTCTCGCTGCACCTGGACAGCGGTGAGCAGGTGATGCTTTATCGCATGCGCAACAAGGAAGGCGCGCCGTACCTCACTGGCACCTGGATCGACGCTCAGGGGCAGACGCAGCCATTGCACGCCGACGACATCCGCCTCACACCGCAAGACACCGCCAACGTCGCTGGCCGTTCGATGCCTGTGCGCTGGTCGATCAAAATACCCGGCAAACACCTCGACCTCACCCTCAACGCCCTTAATCCAAACGCCTGGATGGATTTGCGCATTCCCTATTGGGAAGGGCCGGTGCAACTGAGTGGCAGCCACGCGGGGCAAGGCTATCTGGAAATGTCCGGGTATTGAGTCGCAGCTTTCGGTAGATCGCGGGCTAAGTCGAGCATGTTCACGACGCGCTGCGTGCCACTCCCTTGACCTGGCGCAAGGAAAGCGCCAATAGCACCGACGGTGGTGAATACCTCGCAGAAGAAACTTCGAACACTCCTTGAACTGCGTCTATGCTCATGGGCACGGATCGCGTCGGCGCCTGAGCCAGAGCGGTCTGTTGTCATTTATTACCAAGGAATGTATCGCCTATGAAACTCCACGCACTGACCAAAGCCATCACCCTTGCTACCTTGCTGTCTGCCGTCAGCCTTGGCGCCATGGCGGCGGACATTCCGCTGTCTAACGTGGTGGAAGCGGCAACGATCACCGCTGATGTTGTCTCGGTCGACGCCAAAAGCCATCAAGTCACCCTTAAAGGGCCAGAAGGTAACGAGACGACGCTGCAGCTGACCGACAAGGCGAAAAACCTTGCCAACCTCAAAGCTGGCGATAAGGTCACAGTCGAAGTTGCCCGCTCCGTCGCGGCATACCTCGACACCGACGTCGACAAGGGCCTGCCAGGCTCCACCGAGCGCACGGGCGAAGTCCGCGCGGCACCGGGCGGTTCCATGCCTGCCGGCGAAGCTTACCGTCAGGTTCAAGTTCAGCTGAAAATCACCAAAATCGATTTGGCAAAACATGAATTGACCTTCGAAAACCCGGCTGGCCAGTCCAAAACGGTTGAAGTGGTAGAGCCGAAAGTTCAAGCGAAACTCAAGGACCTGAAAGTAGGGCAAACCGTTGTTGTCACCTACACAGACCTTCTGAAAGTGACCAGCGCACACTAAAATTGAGTGTTGGCTCTATAAAAAATGATTGTTCTTGTATAACTTTTTGTACAAGAACAATCAGTTTTTAATGAACGGGTTGGTGAGTTTTATTCATTCGTCTGAATAGTATTTCATCCGACATGTTGTTAAACATTGTGTTTATAAATTTCATGTTCGCGAGGCGGACATCTTCACCTGCTTCTATTAAACTTCCCCCGTTCGTCCAGTGTCATGGCTCTTTACCAGTGCATGGAATGCCGAGGCTGTTGCACTGGGCGAACACTTTTTGGCAGCGCGTATGCGACGTGCTGACAATGAATACATAAAAAACGGGCGATCACTGGATCGCCCGTTTTTTTTGCAGTCACTCTGCGGTGTCGTCGTGTCGTGCAATGCGTCGAGGGCGCATTGATGCCGATGTCGGGCATGTATCGAGCCAATGGGTCAAAGGGGCCAGCGCACGGTTCAAATGACCATCAGATTCCCGTACGCGGTGCTCCCGCCTGCATATGCCCGGCCTCATTTCCTTCGGAAATTTCCTACATTTTTGTAGTGTGCCTCTTTGCTATAACCAAAGCCTCAAAATGTAACGTGGTTCATAACCACTCAACGTCTGGGGTAAGTTTATTTATGCCTACTGATCCGCCATCGAACAGTCCAATGCCTAACGTTTTGCGACCGGCGTCCCCCAACAATCCTTCCGGTCATCAAAAATCAACGCGAGGCCCAATACTCGGTCAAGGGGCAACCTCTGCATCATCACCTCCCTTCACCATGCCCACTGGCGTGGTGATCGCAGCGACCAAACCTGCGGCGTCAAAAGCAGCTCCCTTTCAAATCCCTAAACTCTGCCCCCAGTGCAAGACCAATCACACGGGTGCTTGTACGCTTAAAAGTCGACACCGACCCCTTCAATCGCTAGAAAATCTGTTCCTGCTCAAGAGGTCTTTGACAAATACAAGACCGGCTACGATGCAACAGATAGAGTTTTGCCCTTTACCATCATGAAGGATGTAACAAACGACTCGCTGGTTTTTTCTGATAAAAAAGCCAATCAAAAACAAATGGATAAAGCATCGAATAAAAAGTTTACCCTCCGGCACTACACCACCACAGTCGATGGGCCGCCTAGATTTAACGCGATTGAACCGAATTTTGAGTTGGTTAACAAAGGGGTGAAAACACTTAATCGGACTCAGGGCAGCAACACAAATGAAGACGACTGGAACCGCTTGGGCAATACAGCCTTCACGTTCTTTTTGTTAGCCATCGACGGGAAGGTTTCCGGGCGCAAGTTTTTAGCCCAGGCAACACATTATGCAGAAATTGATGTGGAGGACTCCGGCCAGTTGTCCGCCCTTGGACTCGATACGGCTGAGTTTTTTGCATCTGCGGATTTGTTGCATGAGAAGGATTTAACTAAGACCAAGGTGGTTAAAGGCCCGTTGACGGAGTTTAAGTCTTTAATGCTTGCCAGTTCAGGGGTTCAAGCAATTCAGTTGGGGTTGATGGGGCCGGAAGTTTTGCTTCGTTCGATTGATGAGCAGTTTTTAGGAAGTCTGGAGGTTAAAATTCCGGGTTCGGTAGCGGTGGGGCGGTGGGTAGCGGTTTAGAGCGAGAACGGGGAGGGTTTATTATCTTTTGTGAAAATAAATCTGTCCCTGAGAAATCCTCGCTTTTCCTACGAGAAATCGAGAAGTTGGGAATTGAAGAGACCCTGCATGGGTCGGCAGCTTGTATTGCACCACACAAAACAAGATCCCGATCCCATGCAGGCTATTCGATTATTACACAGCGCGCTCGCTCAAGCACTTCCCACTGTCCATTCCCATCGTCTGAAAACGCTGATGTGTTGTGTCAGTTCATTACTGCGAGGCCGTCAGTCTAACTCTGACAGGACTTGGTCGATTCATGTCAGGCAAGGCTTATCCCAAGCACGCGATTAAACGAGTGGATCGGTTGTTAGGAAATCGTCACCTCCAAGGCGGAGCGCTCGCTATTTTACTGGGTCATGTTGCGAGCCTTGTTGGGGTGCGCTGAAACCGCCCGTTAATCCTGGTCGATTGGTCGCCGATTGATGCGGCGGGAGATTTCTCTCTGTTGCGCGCAGCCATCCCATTGGCTGGACGTTCCTATCCCATTTACGAAAGCGTTCACGAGCGCGAAGGATGACCGACATATCAAAAGCGATTGCTGCAAACGTTGGCCGAAATGCTCCCTAAAGACTGTGTGCCGGTTCTTGTGGCCGATGCGGGTTTTCGTCGGCCCTGGATCAAGGCTGTCGAGGCGCAAGGCTGGTATTACGTAGCTCGGGTACGCAACCGCGACCTCTACCGCAGCGACTCGAACACCTGGCTACCGGTGAAAAATCTCTACGCTCTGGTGTCATCTTCACCGAAGTCGCTGGGCCATATCGAGATGACTCAAAGCGCGCCACATTTTATTCATTTGTACTGCGTCAGGCACCGAGCCAAGGGGCGAGAACACCAGTGCGTCACCGGATCAATCGCCAAAAACAAACTCAGCAGGCAATCGGCCAATTGTGAACGAGAGCCTTGGTTGCTGGCCAGTAATCTGCCGGAGGATCAATGGAATCCATCGAAAATCGTGGCGATTTATAAGCAACGGATGCAGATAGAAGAAGGCTTCCGGGATGTAAAAAGCGAGCACTTTGGCATTGGCATAACTCACCATCGAAGTCGCTGCCCACGCCGAATTGAAGTGCTGTTACTGGTCTCGGCTTTGGCCAACTACATTATCCGTTAAACCGGGTTACAGGCTCGCGAAGCAGGTCATGAACATCGCTTTCAAAGCAATAGCCTAAAACGCCGGAGGGTGTTGTCGCTATGGCGACTTGGGTTGGAATACTGGCGCAGCGGAAGCGGCTCAAAATCTCGAAAAACCTTAGAGAGACTTGAGCGCGCGTTGCGAAACGAGGTGCATCAACAGGCGCATGTGTTGGACTAGATTTGTGGGGATCTCTCAGAATCCGTCCCCTTTGTTTATGTTTTTTCTGTCATTCTTCGAAAGAATGAGTTGCTACCTGTGACCAATTGTTTTTCTGGATAAGCTCTAGAGATGGGTTTTCCGTCTCGAACTCTACAAGCAATGTTAGGAAGCTATTTTCGTTGCTATCAGCGTCGCTGGGATTTAACCAGCCCATCTCGCACTCTTCGCAGTGCAAATATAATCTTTCATTCGTAGTATCGTGAGTGATAATCAGCCTTCCTTGCTTGCAGGCTGGGCAGTTTTTGTACCAATAATACTTTTTCATTTTTATTCCGCAGGATAAGAGGTGATTATTTTGTTAGTTCCAGGGACTAGTTTCATTTCAAGATTGTAAAATAATTTGCCCGCGTCTGCTTCGCCGCCTCCAGAACGACCTACCATTTTTCCCATCGGTACTTTTAATGTTCCTGTCGCGTCCGGTTTAATTCCATCTGTCTGAGCTTTCCTCCAAGCCTCATTGGTCGCATCGACTCCATCACCATAGAAAACCCCATGTTGAGGCTTTGCGGGATTATCGACATTGTGAAGTTGAACATGATCTATTCGGCTTTGGCCTTTGTACTTCCCTTTCGCGGGTACTACGCTTTTCCAATCTAGCTCTCCAGCAGGAGCTGGAGCAACCGGTGATGACTCTGCGACTGAATTAGCCTTTGGGTCATTGGCTCCATTCCCTGAACTGCCTGGACAACCGCTGCTCAACCCCAACGGATCCACCCACCCCGTAGGGTTAGGCACGTACTGGTAGTTGTTCAACCCACCCGCAAGCTTGATCGGATCCGGCGTCAGATACCGCCCGGTCCCCGGATTGTAGTAGCGATGCCGGTTGTAGTGTAAGCCCGTCTCCGCATCGAAGTACTGCCCCTGAAATCGCAACGGGTTGTCGATTTCGGCAACATCGAGTGCAGCGAGATTGCCATAAGCGCGGTACTTGGCAGACCACATGATCTCGCCGCTGTAGTCGGTGAGCTCTTGCGGTGTACCCAGATGATCGAGCTGATAGTAAAACGGCGTCGCCTTCAGTGGACCTTCGCCATCCAGCATCACCAGCGGACGGAAACTACCCGGTTCATAAACGTAAGTGCGATAACGGTTGTCAGCGCTTTCGGCGATCAGGCGTTCGCCTTGCCAGAGAAATTCGGTGGTGCTGCCGTCGACGGTTTTTTCGATGCGACGACCGAAGGCGTCGTACTTGTAGCTCGCGACGCTACCGCCCGGCAGGCTGGCGCCGATCAAGCGGTGCTGGCAGTCGTAACGGTATTCGGTGACGAGTTTCTGTCCGGTGCCGCGACGCTCGCGGATCAAGTTGCCGTAGGCGTCGTAGTCGTAATGGCGGTCGCCTTGCATGAGCAGGCGGTTGCCTTTGACGTTGGCCAGGTTTGCGGTGGGTTGGTCGCCTTGACCCAGCAAGTTGCCGGCCGGGTCATGGGCGAAGCTTTCCGGGGTGCTGCCACGAACGTTGATCAGGCGATCGAGCGGGTCGTAGTGGTAGCTGCGATTGCCTTTGCGGCTGTCGTCGATCCCGGCGAGGTTGCCGTTGGTGTCGTAGGCGTAAGTGAAAAGGGGACGGATTTATTTTCTTTCGATGAAAATAAATCCGTCCCCTTTATTGTTGCTTTATTGTTTTGCTGGCCTGTTTTTGGTGAGTTAAAGTGGATAGTCACAACGCCATGGAGCTGTGAACAACTCTGGGTTGACTTGGTTGTTTTTCAAAAAGCTATTTATTTCTTCTTCTGAATTCAACTCTTCAAAATTTTCTATATTTATGTCGCGGTCATCTATGCCGTCGCTTGTTTCGAGTGTCTCAATAGGTACTGAAAATATTATGATCGCGTACCGAGAGTTTTTTGAATTGTTTATAAAGTCATAGTATCGAAAAGGATCGTTCGTTAGAAATTTATATTTGTAAATTGCATATATCGCGGCCCATTTACGCGATAGTGGGTCTTCAGAGTTCAATTCTTGCGCAATTGAGTCGTAGCTTTTGCCGTCGAGACCGTACTCAAACACTTCGTGGGATTGTTTTCTGCTCGTTCATTTTTGCCCCTCAAATTGATTTGGCCAGTAGATACGGATTACTTTGCCGTCTTTTGGATGTAGTTGCAAATGTGGCAAGGCGGCATGGGGGTCAGTAGGGCTGTGATTCGCCATGTATACTTTTCTGGTTTCGATGTTGGAAACGGGTGTGTCGTCCCAGTGGTAGTATGACTCTTTCCCTTCGGGAGTTACAAAGTAGTCTTTGGCGGTCACGGAGTTAAATTCTTCGGCGTTTCTATAGCCTTCACCTACGTATTTCCCTCTAAATAGCTCCTCAGCCTCTCCTCTGCTGTTAACCGTTACATCTTTCGCCCCGCGATCAAGCTGATCGGAGGCTCTTTTAACTGAAGGGCTTGACCAAGTAACCTCCGGGGTTGGCGGCTCCTTAGTCTCAACTTTAGCTTTGTCGGCGGGATTTTTCGAATCAGGATTGCTCCCGGCCCCTGGACATCCATTCAACCCCAACGGATCCACCCACCCCGTAGGGTTAGGCACGTACTGGTAGTTATTCAACCCACCCGCAAGCTTGATCGGATCCGGCGTCAGATACCGCCCGGTCCCCGGATTGTAGTAGCGATGCCGGTTGTAGTGTAAGCCCGTCTCCGCATCGAAGTACTGCCCCTGAAATCGCAACGGGTTGTCGATTTCGGCAACATCGAGTGCAGCGAGATTGCCATAAGCGCGGTACTTGGCAGACCACATGATCTCGCCGCTGTAGTCGGTGAGCTCTTGCGGTGTACCCAGATGATCGAGCTGATAGTAAAACGGCGTCGCCTTCAGTGGACCTTCGCCATCCAGCATCACCAGCGGACGGAAACTACCCGGTTCATAAACGTAAGTGCGATAACGGTTGTCAGCGCTTTCGGCGACGAGGCGTTCGCCTTGCCACAGGAATTCGGTGGTGCTGCCGTCGACGGTTTTTTCGATGCGACGACCGAAGGCGTCGTACTTGTAGCTCGCGACGCTACCGCCCGGCAGGCTGGCGCCGATCAAGCGGTGCTGGCAGTCGTAACGGTATTCGGTGACGAGTTTCTGTCCGGTGCCGCGACGTTCGCGAGTCAGGTTGCCGTAGGCGTCGTAGTCGTAGTGGCGGTCGCCTTGCATGAGCAGGCGGTTGCCTTTGACGTTGGCCAGGTTTGCGGTGGGTTGGTCGCCTTGACCCAGCAAGTTGCCGGCCGGGTCATGGGCGAAGCTTTCCGGGGTGCTGCCACGAACGTTGATCAGGCGATCGAGCGGGTCGTAGTGGTAGCTGCGATTTCCCTTGCGGCTGTCGTCGATGCCGGCGAGGTTGCCGTTGGCGTCGTAGGCGTAGCGGCGGTGGAACAGGTTTCTATCTTTTTGGCTGACGCTGTGTGCTTGCAGACGGCCTTGATCGTCGTACTGATACTCGCTGAGTAGCAGGCCTTGTTGGCGTTTTTGCTCGAGACCGGCGTTGAACTGATGGGTGGTCAGGCGCGAGCCGTTGAGGTCGATGCTGCTTAGTTGGCCGCCGCGCTGGTGGCGGTAATCGAGCTTACTGCCGTCCGGAAGGCGGCAGTGGCTGAAGTTGTCCAACGCTGTCGTACTCGTAGCGCAGGGTGCCCCAGCCTTGGTGTTCGGTGATCAGGCGGTCTTGTAGATCGTATTCATACGCCAGTGGCCAGTTGCCGTCGTCGACGTTGACCAGACGGCCAAGGGCGTCATAGCTGTAATGGATCTCCTCGCCATCGGCCAGGGTTTTGACCAGTAAGCGGCCAGCAGCGTCGCGCTGATATTCAGTGACAAGTTCACTGCCATCGTCGCCGAACTCGGTTTTCTTCAGCAGTTGGCCGTTGAGGTCGTATTCATAGGCGGTGCGGCGCCCGTCGAAACCGGTTTCCTGCTGGATCAGGCCGTTAGTGTGGTAGTCAAGATGGTAGTGCTCGCCACGTTCGTTCTCGATCTCTGTCAGCAGTAATCTCGAGTTGTCGTAGCGATAACGCAACTGGCTACCGTCCGGATTGATCCGGCGGCTGACCAGGTGCAGACCATCGGCATATTCGTAACGCGTCACGCGGCCCAGCTCATCGCGCTCTGCGGTGACGCGGCCGTACGGGTTATAAGTGAACGCACGGCTGGCGCCGCCGGGCAGGGTGACTTGCGTCAGGCGGCCGACAGCATCCCACTGGTAGTGGGTGATCGCACCGGTTTCTTCCTGACGGGTAATCTGTCGACCCAGCGCGTCGTAGCGGTATTTGCGCTGGCCGCCGTCGGGCAGGCGTTCTTCCAGCAATTGACCGAGGTTGTTCCAGCCCAATTGATGGCGGCTGCCATCAGGATGACGAATTTCCAACAGGCGACCCTGACGGTCGTAGCTGTAGTGAGTTTCGTTACCGTGGGGGTCGGTTTGCTGGGTGATATCGCCCTGACGGTTGCGCTCGTACTTCCAGCGAGCTCTGCCGCGTTGCACATCGATGAGTTGGCCATCGTAGTAGTTGTAGCGAGTCGGTTCATCTTCCGGAGGGACAACCGCAATCAAACGTCCGCCGTCGTTGTATTGGTATTCGGTGACGGCGCCCAGCGCGTCTTTTTCAGCGATCAGGCGACCTTCGCCGTCATAGGCTCTTTGCGTTTGCGCTCCGTCGGGGGCGGTCTCGCTGATAAGTCGCGCATTTTCGTCATGCACGTAAACCTGCTCGCTGCCATCGGCGTTAAGCACGCTCACCGTGCCCTTGTCGTCCCACACATAGCACGCTTCCAGTTGCGAATAACTGGCCCAGTGGCGGACGCAGCGCGCCAATTTGCCTTCGCGTTCCCAATCCCAGTAGAAGCTGGCGCCACCCGCCAGTTGACGTTCGAGAATGACGTGCTGATCGTTGTAGCGATAGTGCTCGCGCTCGCCGGCAGCGTTGGTGGCACTGACGAGTTGATTGCGCTCGTTGTAGTGATAGGTGACCAGGGTTTGCACGGTTTGCCATGGATCCTGGCGCCCACCGCGATCATCGTACTCGGCACGTTGCTGCTGGTAGTCGACTGCCGAGATATGGCGGTCGTCATAACGCAGTAACAAAGCGCGACCAGCACCGTTGTCGATGCGCTGAATGCGCCCAACCAGGTCATAGCTGATGTGCAACTGGTTTTCGTAGGCATCACTGATGGTGTTCAGACGCCCGGCACGGAAATGGTAAAACCGCGTTTTCGGGCCGGCCTGAGTCAGGATCAGTTCACCTGGGGCGTCACCAAGAAAAATCGCCGCTTCGGCCAGGCTGTTGGTGATCGCTGGACGTTGTTCGGTCGGCATCGGGAAGCGGGTCTGACGGTTTTCATTGTCAGTCCACAGCACGCCTTCATCGTCCAGGTTCAGGCGATGGGACAGTGAATGGCTCCAGCCATAACCGAGACGACTGTCGATTTCGACCGCACTGCTGCGATAAAGACGCGTCCATTCCAGCGGCAAGAGGCCACCGAGTTCGCCATCGGTGAGCGTCAGTAACTCCTCACCGGTCACCATCGACACGGGTTCGCCATCCGTGCAGGTTTTGTTCGCACACTGTGCAGGCTGGTCGGCGGGGGTTTTCGATTGGTCGGGAGCGTTGTCGACAGGCTCTTTTTGTTCGATGCGCGTGGTGTTGTCTTTCTTTCCGCGTGCATGGATCTGCGCGTCGGTCTCCACCTTGCCGCCCGTAACCTTTGGCTTTTTCTTCGGCGCTGTTGCCGTGGTTGCGGGCTTGGGGGCGGCAATTTCGACGCTGGCTTTGCGTGCCTGATTGACCGCTGAATTACCGTTGAGCAGTAACGGCCTGGCAGCTTCAGTGTGGACCGCCGCGTTCTTCTTGCTGATTTTCATCAGCATGCCGGTGAAGTCTTCGATCAGCTTCAGCACCTTGCCGCTGTTTTGCGTGGCTTTAAGTGCCTTGGTGCCGACACGTACTGCCAAGCCGAGACCACCGGTCATTACAACGCCGACCAGAATGTTCAGCAGGACTTCGGTGGTCAGTTGAGACAGCACTTCCGTGCAGGTCTGCAGGTGGCAGCATCTTGACCCACGCCATGATGGCGGCCACGTAGATCCACATCAATGGCTCATCGCTGGCGATCAGCAGGGCAGTGTGAATGGCTCCTCCGAGGCGTCGTAAATGCGCTTGATTTCTTCCTCGGTGAAGAATTTCTTCAGCTTTCTTCATGATTCTCCCGAGGATGTGCAACCAGGTCGTAGAGGCTTTTGATATCGCCCCACAAACCCGTGATCGCTTTCAAAAAAGCCTTTCCACTCGGCTTCCAGGTCTTGCAGAACACGGCCAGCCATCGACGCGTTGTTATGTTCCTGCCACAACGGCAAAAAGTCGGTGGTCCACTGGGTTTGTAGCCAGCCGCTCAGATCGCCGATAACGCCCTGATAGGAATAGAACAGCGTGTCGATCTGCGCTGGGGTGGGGTTGGGGAAAAACGTGATTTTGTATTGTTGGTTCGGTGTGAGATTCGCAACTTCAAGAATCCCGCTAGGACCAATCGTCGCGGTGATCGCCTGACCTATTTCATTTTTACCGAACAGCTTGCCATCGGCCACAGGCGCCAATCGAACCGGTGTATTGCCGATAGGGACAAAGCGCGCAGACTCGAAACTGTGCACCAGTTTGAGCTTGCCATTGGCTGGGCAGTTTGCGTAAAGGTCGACTTGCTCTTTGCTGTCTTTGTCCTGAGTACCGACTTCGTCGCCGACCTGAAATTGTTGTTCCGCATCCAGGGCACCGCCATACCAGGCTTCGGCATGGCTGCGGTAGTCAGCAATACATTTCTTAAAATCACTGATGATGACCTGAGCATCTGGTTGTTTTGCTGTGAGGTTCCCAACAATGGAACCCATCAAAATGCTCATACGGTCACCTCATTTTCCAAGTAGGCCTTCAGCAGCCCTGTGTAGTTTTCTTCCGTGAGTGGGGTGCGTTTTACGAAGCGCGAAACTTTTTGCTGCAAGTTGGATTCTGGGACCGAGAAATACAGTTCGGCGTGATCCTCCTTCAGCCACTGCATCATGTTGCCGATCACGGTGGACGGATTTTTCGTCGTCAGGCCATCAAGCAACCCCTTGGGCACTTCCCACCAAGGCCAATCCTTCGCCTTCGGCACCACCCTTGGCCCAACCTCCAGCCGCTTGCCATTAATCAGATACCGATCAAACACCGGTAACACTTCACCCGCCGCCTCACCCAATCCCTCCAGAATCGGATAGATATGCCGCCCATCCCAGAACCGGAAAAACACCTCGGTTCCATCGGGCATGCGCACTTGGGTCAGGCTGCGCAGGTCGTTCAAAGACCAGCTCCGGCGTGCTGGTTGAAACCGCCAGCCATCCCCAGTCTTGCGCGTCCGTTTCGGCAATCCACGACAGAAAACCCGAGTTGGGCTTCAACTCGGTGAGGTATGGCATTACTTGTTGCCAACTCGCGTGGGTGTTCCGCCCCAGATCGGGGTGGCCTGGGTGGTGGGGTCATTCTGGTAAAGCGTCTTCAGCGCATCGGCATCACTGGCGGCACTGACGATCAGATACAGGTGTTCGCCCGTTTGCAGCGGCCGTTCAGCCAACCACGCCTGAGGCGTCAAAAGATCAGCTCGCACAAACACCTGCCTTGCATTTTTCACACTCTTCACAAAACGGCGCATTACGCTTCAGCGTATTGACCTGAGCCGGTGTCGAGTACCGCCCCAGCCTTGTCCGCATCCGCCTGTTTCAACACACCCGGCATCAACGGCGCAGCCCCGGTCCCGCTGCCCGGACTGCCCCCGGAGTTCATGTTGATCACCGGCCCGCTCAGGGTCACGCCGCTGGCGTCGATCTTGATGAAGCTGCCGCCACCCTTGAGCGTCAGTTCGCTCCCGGCTTCGAGCACGACTTTCATGCCGCTGCTCAGGTGGATTTCCTGGCCGGCTTCAATGAACTGCCCGGTGCCAATCTTGATGTGCTGGTTTGCGCCCACGGTCAGGTGGTCGTTGGCGCGTGCTTCGACTTTGCGGTCGGCGTAAACCGTGTGGTGTTCTTCGGCTTTGAATTCGCTGTAGCTGTTTTGCTCGACGGTGTCGTGGCGTTCGTTGCCGACGCGGATTTTCTGGTCGTGCTCGACGTTTTCATCCCAGTCGCGCTGGGCGTGCAGGAAGATTTGTTCCTGCCCCTTCTTGTCTTCGATGCGCAGTTCGTTGAAACCACCGCCCCCCGGTGAGCTCAGGGTTTGAAAGTGCTGCGGGTCTTGTTCGCCGGCAGCGGGTACGGGACGACGTTTTCCTTGTGGTAAAGGCAGCCGCTGATCAGCGGTTGGTCGGGGTCGCCTTCGAGGAAGGTGACGAGCACTTCCATGCCGATCCGCGGGATGGCGATGCCGCCGTAGTGGGCGCCGGCCCAGGCGGAGGAGACGCGCAGCCAGCAACTGGTCTTGTCGTCGGCCTGGCCTTCGCGGTCCCAGTGGAATTGCACTTCGACGCGGCCGTACTCGTCGCAATGAATTTCTTCACCCTGGGGCCCGGTGACCACGGCGCTTTGACTGCCGAGGATTCGTGGCTTGGGATGCTGCAGCGGCGGGCGATTCGGTACGTCCCACGGGGTGGCCTGGAAGCGGTTGCGGTAGCCCTGATGGAAGTCGTCCTTCAGGTTGGTGGTGTGGCTGGTCACCGATTCTTCCAGCACTTGCGGCTGTTTGCCTTCGTGGAGGATTTCGGTCAGCAGCCACAGGTCGTTCCATTTAGCCTTGGGGTGTTGGGTCAGGGCCAGGAAGTGGCCGCTGACCAGCAACGGCTGATCACTTTTGCCTTCGGCGAGCTGGAAGTCGCTGCGGTGGCGTTCGAGGGCGCGTTTGGCCAGGTGCTTGCCACGCTCGCGGTCGATGAAACGGCCGGGGTAGTCGTAGTCTTCGAGGTCGGGCAGGGCGTCGCCACGGTTTTCGCTTTCGAGGGTGATGCGCGGTTTTTCGAAGTCGTAGTCGCGGCGGGTGGTGCGGCTGGTGCGGGTTTCCAGGCGCAGATCGAAGCGCTTGATCACCGGGTCGTTGGCGACCATGCCGGAGTCTTGCTGATAGGCCACGGGCGCCAGTTTCGGGAACACCGTCTGGTCATCGCCGAACACCAGCTTGTGGGCCGTGGCGCTGTGCTGGAAGTGGTAGTGGATACCTTCTTCCTCGCACAAGCGCTGGATGAATTGCAGGTCCGATTCATCGTACTGAACGCAGTAAATGCGCTCGGGGTAAATTGCCCCGACTTTGAATTCGTAAGCATTGCTTTGGATGCCGTGCTCTTCAAGGACCTTGCCGATGATTTTCGGCACGTTGAGGTTCTGGAAGATGCGTTGGTTGACGCGATGCGCCAGGTAGGACAGTTGCGGACGCAGGGTCACCGCGTAGCGGGTCAGGCGTTTGCCGGAATCACCCTGGGCGGCGCGATAGATCTGGCCGTGGATGCCGCTGCCGTCAGGCGAGAGCTGCAAGAAGGCCGGTTTGTGCAGCAGGTTTTCGAGGTCCAGGGACGGCTGTTCACTGACCAGCTCCACCTCAAACACGAACGGTTGGCTGATCGCCTCCCGACCTTGCAAGGACAGCACCTGCAAATCGCTGGATAGGCCTTCGATGGTCAGGGCAAAGTGAGTCTGATTGGCCGGCGCGAACATCCCTTGTTCCTCGTGCAGTGCTGCGGCGTGCGCCAATGGCCGAAAAAGGCATCAGCCGACGCGAAAATTCTGGAAGAGCGAAAACAACATCGACCAGCAGAGCTGGCCGATGCTTGAGACGGTCGGCCTGATTTAGGCGACCGGCAGACGCCAGTCATCGGAACCCGAAGTACCGGATACTTCGTGGGTCCAGGTGATTTTGCGGTAGGTGAACTGCACTTCTTCCAGGTGCGTGAAGTGCGAGTTCGAAGGGTCCTGGCAGTTGTGCATTTTGTTGTTGATGGCGACGATGATCGCGTCTTCCAGTTTGGTGGTGTAGTAGTGCTCTTGAGTACCTTGAGCCGAAGTGCGGTACCACTGGATAACGATTTCGCTCATGCGCTCGCCGGAAGTCAGGGCCGCTTGCAGCAGAGGCGAAGACTTGTCGTAGACCTTGGTGATCACGACAGGCTTGTGAACGCGCTGACCGGTAGGTTGGCCGGACTGCGGGTCACGCGGGATGATCACGTCGTGGCTGAAAGCCTGAACCATGACCTGGTCTTCGTGGCCTTCCTGGTAGGTGTTGCCAACCGAATCGGCGGTGAATGCGCCGGCGGTGATCAGACCTTGTTTTTCGCCAGTGACGGACATGTACGCTGGTGTAGCCATGGGTGTGCTCCTTGCTAAAAATTAAGGGTGCCCGGAGGCGGTATCGCCCGGTGGGTGCCTGACTGTTATCAAGGTCCGTGCCAGAAACGTTAAAAGCTATATAAAACAGTGTGTTGAGACTGTTTTTCAAGTTCCGAAAGATTTCTACAGAAGAACACTGAGGAATGTGCGCAAGAACTTGCACAGCACTGCGCAACTTCTTGCGCACTGGGCTGGAGAGCCCGCCCGGCAGGGTGATCAGGGTCCCAAAAAGGCCTTTTCCAACGATGAGTGCGCAACTTCTTGCGCATAAGGGCTATGCGCCATCCATCAACTACACCCTGATAGCCGGTGCAACGAATCGACTGGCAGCAGGGTCCATAAAAACACTGCCATCGAGCATCCTGACAACCCTGAACCGGAGTGAGAGCGACATGAAAATCCTGATGGTTTTAACGTCCCACGATCAATTGGGTAACACGGGGAAGAAAACCGGCTTCTGGCTGGAAGAGTTCGCCGCACCGTATTTCGCCTTCAAGGACGCCGGTGCTCAGTTGACCCTGGCCTCGCCCAAGGGTGGACAGCCGCCGCTGGACCCCAAGAGCGATGAGCCGGATGCGCAAACCGCCGCCACCGATCGGTTCAATAAAGACGCGGCGGCTAAATCCGCATTGGCCTCTACCGCGCTGCTCAACAGTGTGAGAGCCGAGGATTACGATGCGGTTTTCTATCCGGGCGGCCATGGTCCGCTGTGGGATTTGGCTGAAGACAAGCAATCCATTGCGCTGATCGAAGCGTTTTACAAGGCGAATAAACCGGTCGCAGCGGTTTGCCATGCACCGGGTGTGCTGCGCCACGTCAAAGGCACGGACGGTCAGCCGCTGGTCAAGGGCAAGCGGGTCACGGGCTTCACCAACTCGGAGGAAGAGGCGGTGCAACTGACGAACGTCGTGCCGTTTCTGGTCGAAGACATGCTCAAGGAGAAGGGCGGGATTTATTCCAAGGGCGACGATTGGGCAAGCTATGTGCTGACTGACGGGTTGCTGATCACCGGTCAGAACCCGGCGTCGTCCGAGGCTGCGGCCGAGGCGTTGCTGGCAAAACTGCGCTAAACCCGATCCTGTAGCAGCTGGCGCAGCCTGCGTCCGGCTGCGTAGCAGTCGTAATCCGGTAACCACGGTTTATCTGAAAAACCGCACCAGCCGATTTACGACTGCTTCGCAGCAGGACGCAGGCTTCGCCAGCTGCTACAGGTTTCAGATGGCGTGGCCCAGCGTCGCATAGCATTCCTCAATCGAACGCCGTTGCGTTTCGGCATACAACCCCAACTCATCAATCGTCGCTCGCCCCAGCGCTTGTTCAAATGCTTGCTGATTCGAATGCACGCCATAGTGGGTTTGCGCTGCATCCCCGAGGTTCGACTGGAAAATCCCCGCTGCGCTCACGGGCAGAAAATCCTCATAGACCAAAGGTTCAGCCCGCAGGTAACCGCCGCTGAGCAACGCCTCCAGCGACAACGATTTCAGTTCTTCGGCCGCTTGGCCTTTTTCCGTCACAAAGTAGCGAAAGTACGCCAGTTGCTGTTGGCGCATGCCTTCGTAGGTGTCAGGGAATTCGCCAAAGTGCTGCGTCATTAGCGCGTTGTAGCGTGCGGCATTGGCCTCATTGGGGAAGTCTTTCAATTCATCTCGTGCCGCGTTGAGCAACCGGTCATACAGCGCCCGGCCTTTTGGCGTCAGCGCGGCACCCCGTTGTTCGATTTCACCGAAGCGGGCGCTGTGGCTGCCTTGGGTGGCGGTTTGATCGGTAAAGGCAACCGGTTCGTCCAGCGCCTTGAAACTGGTCTGGCGCAACAGAATCGGGCACTGGCGGCGAGGCGGGCCTTCGATCACCGCTTTGGGGGTGATGCCGTGGACCGGCATTTGCGCCTGGACGATGTCGATGTCCAGCGTGCGTGGCGTCAGGTGGTTGATGTGCGGGCCTTTGAAGGCCACGACGTCGGCGATCAGGCGGTGCTGGGCGCTGAGTTTTTGGTACTGCTCGGCGGTGACGGTCGCGCTGTGATGCCAGCGGAAGGTTTCCAGCGCCTGCTCGACGAAGTCCTGGGCTTCTTGCTCGGTGAGGCCGCCTGCGGTTTCAGCGCGCTCGATCAAGGTCAGCGCTGCCGGGGTAAAGATCTGGCGCTTGTCCAGCACCGACTGGGCGAAGGCGCGCAGTTCCAGGTCTTCGATCAGTTCAAGACGCAGCAACGAGGTGAACACGCGGAACGGACTGACTTGCAACGCTGCTTCGTGCACGGCGCGGAATGCGGTGGAATGCACTGGCACGCCCGCCGGGGTCAGGTCGTAATAGCCCACCGGTTGCATGCCCATGACCTTAAACAAACGGGCGAGGGTGGTCAGTTCGGTGGCGGTACCGACGCGGATTGCACCGTGGCGTTCCAGGTCCAGGCGCTCGATTTCGCCGGTGCTGATCAACTGGCGGGCGATCTGCGGGTCGCTGTCCAGCACGTACTGATTGGTCTGTTCCACCAGTTCCATCAGCGCGCCGTACAGCGGCACTTCCTCGCGGTACATGTCGGACATCGCTTTGGAGAAGCGTTGACGGATCAGGTCAGGGCTGACGAAGTGTGCTTGGCTCATGAAGAATTCCTGGCGCGGTGACGTAAAGGATGTGCGAAAAGATCGCAGCCTTCAGCGGCGCCGACAAACGAAGAATCTTACGAACTTCATTCTGCCAAGGACTGCTTGAACAACAGGACCTGTAGCCGCTGCCGAGCCTGCGAGGTTGCTTCCGGCGGCGGAGCCGTCGTAAACCCTGAAAACCCGGTTTAACTGAAAACCGCAGAGCCTGATTCACGGCGACTTCGCCACCGGACGCAGCCTCGCGCAGCTCGACAGCTGCTACGGGGCTCGGTGGTGGTTATAAGTGGGAACGGCTTTCGGTGCGCAGCGATCCCAGGAACTCCCGGTACAGCCTTGCGGTATCCGCCGGTTGCTCAACCATCGGCATGTGGCCGAGGTGATCCCAGATATGCACTCGCAGATCGACGATGCCCTTGCTCCAGACGGACACGCTGCTGACGTCGATCAAACGGTCCTTGTGACCCCACAACAACAGCGCCGGGCACTTGATGTCCGCCAGTATCGGCTCCATCGGCGGGCTGGCGCGAAAGTCGTTGAAAATCTCCTCCAGCTCATCGCGGCTTTGCTCGTAGCGCTGGGCCACGGCGTCCAGTACTACGCCGGGCACCCACGGCGGTTCGGCCATGGTCATGGCGTAGAAGCGTCGAAACTCCTCGCGCGAGTGAATCAGAAACGGGTTGTGCCCCTTGGCCAGGTGCCGCTCCAGATCACTGGCTTCGGGCGCGGTGACCCCGGCCGGATCGATCAGCGCGACGGAGGCTATCCGCTCCGGGTACGTGGCTGCCAGCCACGCTGCGATGTAGCCGCCCATTGAGTTGCCAATCACATGCACCTTCTCGACCCCGCAGACGTCGAGCAACTGGATGATCCGCTTGGCCTGCAAGGGGATGTCGTAGCCGCCACCGGCCTTGAACCCGGTTTCGCCATGACCGGCAATGTCCGGAATGATTACCCGATAATTGCCGACAAAGTGCCGGGCAAAGCGCAGCCAGAGGTTTTTGTCGGCACTGTAGCCGTGCAGCATCAGCACGCTACTCGACGCCTCATACGGGCCGCCTTGCCAGGTCGAGACGGTCATCTCGTGGATCGGTACGACGATCTTGTGCAGCCGATACAGCTTGGCTTCAATCGCCATGTTCCAGTCATAGAGCCAATAACCGATGGCCGGGTAGCTCAACCAGCTCCAGGCCACGATAACTGCAATAACGACAACCAAAGAAGCATCGGATGACTTCCTCTAACGTGATCAGGACAGGATGTGGTCGGCAGGTTTCAGCGCCCGGGTCAATCGGTGGTAGCTGAAACTAAACCCCGGAAACATGGCGATCACATGACCGCTCTTGCTTTGGTACCAGCTATGGCACCCCCCGGACTTCCACACCGTGCGCTCCATTTCGCGATGGATCATTTCAGTGTAGGTACGTTCCGCTTCGGGGCGTACTTCAATGCTGCGTAAACCTTGGGCTTTTAACGTGCGAATACAGTCGAGGATGTAATTCATCTGCGATTCGATGATGAACAGCGCCGAGGTGTGGCCAATGCCGGTGTTCGGGCCGGTGACGATAAACAGGTTCGGGAAGTCCGGCAGGCTGGTGCCCAGGTAGGCCCGCGGGTACTGCGCCCAGACGTCCTTGAGTTGCGTGCCGTGTTTGCCGGTGACCGGGTAGGAAATCACCCCGTCGGTGGCGTCGTAACCGGTGGACCAGACGATCAGATCGAGGTCGATGTGCTGGCCGTCCTGAGTGACGATGCCGGTTTCGTCGATGGCGGCGATGCCTTGTTCGCGACTGTGCAACGTCACATTAGGCCGGCTCAGCGCCGGGTAGTAGGTGCTGGAGACCAGCACCCGCTTGCAGCCGATGGTGAAGTCCGGTGTCAGCTTTTGGCGTAATGCGGGGTCTGGCACCTGCCGTTTGAGAAAGCGCAGGGCGTGTTGCTGAACCATGTGGATCGCCGGTTTCGAGTATTTGAAGGCGATCACCCGGGTTTCGAACTGCCAATAGATCATCCAGCGCAGTAGCTTGTAGGCCGGCTTCAGGCCCAGCAGCCACCGCTGGAAGGGCCAAACGCACGGTCGGCCCGTGGCAGTACCCAGTGTGGTGTGCGCTGGAACACATGCAGGTGCTCGACGTCCGGGGCAATCGCCGGGATGACCTGGGCAGCGCTGGCACCACTGCCGACGACGGCCACGCGTTTTTTCCGGTAGTCGTAGGAATGGTCCCAGTTGTTGGTGTGGAAGGTCTTGCCCTGAAAGCGTTCCTGACCGACGAAGTGAGGAATGACCGGCTGGCTCAACGGCCCTGTCGCGTTAATCAGAAACTGTGCGTAATACGTGCCTTTGGTGGCGGTGTGCACGGCCCAGCGTTTGCTGGCGTCATCCCATTCGATGCGTTCGACATTGGCTTGCAGTTCAACCCGCTCGCGCAGGCCGAAGCGTTCCACCACGTACTGGGTATAGCGGTGAAGCTCCGCTTGTTCGGCGAACATTTGCGTCCAGCGGTAGGGCGCAAAAGACAGCGAATACAGCGGCGAAGGTACGTCCACCGCTGCGCCGGGGTAGGTATTCTGGCACCAGGTGCCGCCGAAAAAATCCCGTCGTTCCAGCAAGCGAAAATCATCAATGCCGGCCTTGAGCAAATTGATCGCCGCGCACTGACCGCCAAAACCGCTGCCGATGATCAATACTTGAAAGGTCTGCATGGGCCTCCTTTTTTATCGTTGTTTATTGAACCCTTCTTTCATGTATAGCCAAACATTGAAGACTCGCCTCGCGGCAATACCACGGTATTCAGGCCGCTCGCCGGTGATGGCTATTTAACGTTGCCCTGATAGACTCCAATCGCACCTGTCACCCCGGTGTCATCAGGTTCCGTTCAGTGGTGCAGAGGCCCTTATGGAAAAAGCGGGAGGAAAAGGACTTTCATTGGCCAGGAGGCTTTATACATCGCGTACCCTGGGTTTGGCCCTGGGATTGTTGTGCGTGAGCGCGGCGATGTATCCCCTCGACCCGGCGCCGTGGGTGTGGGGTTTGATGGTGTTCAACGGGGTGTTCTGGCCGCACGTTGCCTATCAGTGGGCGCGGCGGGCCAAGGTTCCGTTTCACGCCGAACACCGCAACATCCTGGTCGACGCCTTTCTCGGTGGTTTCTGGGTGGCGGCCATGCAATTCAATCCGCTGCCCAGTGTTGCAACGCTGTCGATGATGGCGATGAACAATGTCGCCATCGGTGGCTTGCGTTTTCTGCTGGTGGGCACCGTCGCGCAGATTCTCGGGATAGGCATTGGATGGCTGCTGTTTACGCCCGCGTTCATCCCGACAACCAGTCCATTGCAGATGTTTGCCTGCATGCCGCTGCTGATCCTGTACCCCTTGGCGTTGGGCTGGATCTGCTTTCGCCAGGCCACCACCCTGGGCCGGCAAAAGCGCGAACTGCTGGCCCTGAGCCGCACCGACAGCCTGACCGGCCTGCTGAACCATGGCGCCTGGAAGGATCAACTGGAAATTGAATTCCAGCGTTGCCAACGCCAGCAGCAGGGCGGGGCGATTGCGCTGATCGACATCGACCATTTCAAGACCATCAATGACACCTACGGCCACGTCGCCGGGGATATTGTGTTGCGTCAGCTGAGCAAAATGCTCAAGCAGAACCTGCGTGCCACCGATGTGGCCGGGCGTTATGGGGGTGACGAGTTCTGCGTGCTACTGCCGGACTTGCCCCTGAACAGCGCCGCCGCGGCCATGGATGCCTTGCGTGATCGTTTCGCGACGCTGGGTTACGAGCAAAGCCCGGCGTTGAAAGTCAGCCTGAGCATCGGCCTGGCCGCCTTCAACCCGGCGCACGCCGATGCCACGTTGTGGCTCAACGACGCCGATCAGGCGCTGTACGAAGCCAAGACCACTGGCCGCAATCGGGTGATTTGCGCCGACGGCAAGCTGCATCGGGCGTTGTTTGATTCGGTGTGACTCTTTAGCAGCAACCCCTAAACCCCCTCACCACAGGGTTTTTGTGGGGGTTGAGCTGGCTCATTCAGTGGCGCACAACTTTCCAAGACGTTTCCTACAACGTACCCTGTTGCCGCGTTTCGGTATCGACCCCTATAGTTCGGGCTCGCGGAAAACTCCGCGAACGACCTTGGTCGGTCGGATACAGGAACGTCCAGCTACCCGACACCGTTCAGGCGATTAGCGCCTGAAACATCGTGTTATGGCGGCTGTGCGTGGGACACCTTCGGGTGTGCCGGTTCCTGTACCCGGTCGGCCAACCCGCGTACGGCTGCCACCTTCGTTTGGCCGCGAAACGGTGGTTGCTCCAATTACAGGAGTTACAACAATGCACGACCAAGTAATGCCGCGTTACCTCCCCATCGACACCTACGACGCCGAAAATCCGGTGCTCTTCGTCAATACCCACAAAGAACTCAGCGACCTCGCAGCCTGCGCGGCGCATCGCTTTACCGTGGTTCGTGATTTGGCGGACACCTTGTCCAGCCTTGGCCTCAAAGGCATTTCAGACTGTGATCTGACGCGTGTGACCGGGGCGGTGCATCTGCTGATGCGTGAAGGATGCGCGATTCTGGACGTGATCCGGGCGCGGGCGTTGCAGCGGGAGGAGGGGTTCAAGGCTGCAATCTAGCGGTGTTGCAACCGGCCCCTTCGCGGGCAAGTCGGATCGCCGCACCGCACGCTCCCACAGGGGAACGCGTATTAAATGTGGGAGCGTGGCTTGCCCGCGATGGCGTCAGCCCAAGCAATACAGCTAAACCATCACTCCTTCACACGCATAAACTCTTCCGCCCAGCGGATGTATTCCTCAGGCTGCGTGTAGGTGTGCGTCAGCTCCGTAGCGTTCAAATCCGAGGCCTGGGTAAAGATCTGCCGCTGTTCGCGCAAGCTGTCGTACGTCGCCTTGATCGCCGCAAAGTAAGCGCCATGTCCGTCAATCGTCACTCGCACGCCCAGTTCGGCCAGGCGCTTGTCATCGCGCAGCGCCGGGTTGCCGTAGGTGACCAGCATCAGCGGCACGCTCAGGTGCTCGGCGATTTTTTCCAGTTGGTCGAAGTCCTGCACACCGACCATGCAGATCCCGTCCGCTCCGGCGGCTTGGTACTGCTGGGTGCGGCTGATGATTTCCTGGACGGGCAGGATGCCGGCGTTGGTGCGGGCGATGATCGCCATTTCTGAATCGACGCGGGCTTCCAGCGCTGCACGGATCTTGCCGACGCCTTCCGCGACGCCGATCAGGTCGGTGGATTTACGGCCGAATTGTGCCGGCAGCAAGGTGTCTTCGATGGTCAGCGCGGCCACGCCGGCGCGTTCGAGTTCGACGATGGTGCGCATCACGTTGAGCGCGTTGCCGTAGCCATGGTCGGCGTCGGCGATGACCGGCAATTGCGCCACGCGGCCAATGCGGGTGGCCTGCTCGGCGAACTCGCTGAGGGTAATCAACGCAAAGTCGGGGGCGCCCAGCACCTGCAACGATGCGACCGAGCCGCCCAGAATCCCCACTTCAAAACCCAGGTCAGCCGCAATGCGGGCCGACATCGGGTCGAAGACCGAAGCCGTGTGATAGCAGGTGTTGGAAGCGAACAGTTTGCGGAAGTTACGGCGCAAATCTTGATGGGAAAGCCTGGACATACGAGTTCCACCACTGCAATTGGAATGGAAGGGCTTGAGCAAAAGTGTCAACGCCGAAGGAACAAAAGGCTATCACGCGGACGAACAGAAGATGATGACGAATTTACAAAGTTGTTGTCTGCAATCCTCACAGTAACGCTAACCCCTGTAGCAGCTGCCGAAGGCTGCGTCCGAGTGCGCAGCACTCGCCATCAAGTGTTTACGCCGCTACAGCCTGCTGCTGTTGATTGAGCAATGGCACCGCACGCACGGAGTTGCCGGGCTGCAGTTGCAGCCGTTTGGCAGTGAGTCGGTCGACAATCAGGCTGTTGCCCACCATGCGTGCCTTGGCGGCGGTGATGCGGCAGTTTTCCAGGCGACGGTTGTGGATCAGCCAGACCGGGGCCTGTTCGTCGGGCGTGCCAATGGTCAGCACCAGGGCCTGGCTGTCGCGCACGGTGCGGATTTTCGACACCGGTGCTTCAATCACCGGACCTGCGTCGAAAATATCGATGTAGCCCTTGTGGGAAAAACCCTCGGCGCTGAGGATCTTCAAGGCCGGTTCGGTGTTCGGGTGTGCCTTGCCGATCACGGCTTGGGCCTGTTCCGTCAGGAGGCAGGTGTAGAGCGGTTGGCGCGGCATCAATTCGGCGATGAACGATTTACTGCCCAACCCCGACAGGTGGTCGGCGTGGCTGAATTCCATCTTGAAGAAATGCCGGCCCAGGCTGTCCCAGAATGGTGAACAGCCATGCTCGTCGGCGCGGCCACGCAGTTCGGCAATGAGCTTGTCGCCGAACTGCTGGGGGAATTCTGCGACGAACAGCAGGCGCGCCAGCGACAGGAGCCGGCCATGGGTGCCATGGCGTTGGTCGTGGCGCAGAAAGAGCGAGCAGAGTTCCGATTGGCCAGTCATTTCGTTGTTCAGGAACAGGGTCGGAATCTGTCGTTGAATGCCCAGGTCCGGCGAAGCGCTGACAGTTAACCCGACCCGGTAGTTGTACCAGGGTTCACGCAGGCCCACGGCTCCGGTCAAGGCACTGACGCCGACCACTTGCTGATCGTCATCCTCAAGCACAAACAGGTAATCGGCATCCGCACGCTCGACTTGTTCGGCGAATGTCCGCTGGGCCCAGCGCACCCGGTGCGCCAAGCGATCCTCGTTGGCCGGCAGGGTGGTGAACCCGGGGCCGGCCTGTTGCACCAGGTCCATCAAGGCGGGCAGGTCGGTGACGCGAACCGGACGGACAATCATGATGCAGCTCCTTCTTCGCGCCTGTTCGGGCGCTGTCGTTGGCCACGGGGCCGAGTGATGCTCACAGGGCGATCAACCGGATCGGGCTGCCATCGGTCACGTTCAGGGCCCTGCACATGTCGGCGCTCAACCCTACCGGGTGCCCGGCCTGGTAATCCAGTTCGGCGACGATCGCGCGATAGCCCTTGAGTGCGTCATTGCTGACCAGATACCTGCCTCGTGCATCGATGGACGAAACGGCCTGCGCCGTTGCCTTCAGGCTTTGGGCGATGGTGAGTACGTTCGAGGTGCGTGCATACAAGGTCGGGCCACCGTCGAACAGGTCGATGTAGCTGTTGGTTTCAAAGCCTTCGCGTTCAAGAATGTCGAAGGCCTCCTGGCCGTCGGGGTGAATCCGGCCGATGCAGTCCTGCGCAGCCTGGGGCAGCATGGGAACGTATATCGGGTACTGCGGCATCAGTTCGGCGAGAAAGGTCCGGCTTTCCAGCCCGCACAGGCGTTCGGCCTCGGTATAAGGCAGGTCGAAAAAGTGCTTGCCCACGGCATCCCAGAACGGCGATTGCCCCTCGTCGCTGCTGTAGCCGACGATTTCGGTGATTACAACGTCCGCAAATCGCTGCGAATGGGCCGCGATAAACAGCAGCCGTGCCCGTGACAGCAACTCCGAGAACTCGGTGCGCACCAGGTCGTCGTCGATGTGAAAGCCGCGCAGCAGGGTGTGACCATTAAGGTCGTGGCATAAAGACAGTGCCGGCACGCCATGCTCGATGTTCCAACTCCCGCGAGGCGCTGGTGAAGTGGCGGTTGCGCAGGCTGTAGAAGGGCTCGTTGAACCCGGCGGTGGCCAGGATTTCCGAGCAACCCACCAGGCGCCGGGCCGTCAGGTCCTCCAGCACGAAGAAGTAGTTCTCCGGGCCATGTTTCTCAACGCCTTTGTCCAGTGAGGCGCAGGACTCGAGAATTCTGCTGCGCAAGCGTTCGCTGTCATCGGGCAAAGACGTGACGCCCACCAGGCTGTCACGGGCCAGTTGCTGCAATTGGGGCAGGTCGGTTAACTCGACTGGGCGTAAGACCAGCATGGCTGCACTCCTGTATCAAAGGGTTCGGTGATTGGCACCGAACCTGACTATCACTGTCGGTTTCCACGCATGAAAGCAGCGCTCGCCTGATTTGTTGTCAGACGCCGTCCTTTTTTTTGTCAGTCGTTGCTCGGGTCGGCCAGCACCGTGTTGTACATGATCGCCGGTGCCCACAGTAACGCGGTGTGGTGGGCGATGAATGGCAGGTCCCGGGGTGAGCAATGGGGAGCGTAAACATCCTTATTTATCCTCCAGCAGGTGGGTGTCGAATTCGCCGCGTAGGGCGTCGATGCCTTCCAGGCGATCGGCCAGGTCCGGGCTGCGCAACGTCAGGCAGGCAATCAACGCCTCGACCTGGGCCAGCGCCGGAACCATGGTGTCGAAGGCTGACACCGATTCAACCGGCGCACTGATAATCAGGTCAGCCATCTCGCGTAGTGGGGAAGTGTAGATGTCAGTGAACAACACCACCCGTGCGTATCGGCTCTTGACGGCGTTGGTCAACCGCAAGGTCCGCGACTGGTAGCGCCGGTAATCGAACACCAGCACCACGTCCTGGCGCTGCACATCGAACACTCGGTCCGGCAGTTGCGCGTTGTCTTCCAGGGCAAAACAGCCGGGGCGTAGCAGGCGCAGGTGGTTGAGCAAGTACTGGGCGAGGAAATTGCTGAAGCGCCCGCCAAAGCAGTGCACCTGATGGCGAGTGTCGAGCAGCCATTCCACGAGGATCCGGATGTCTTCGGGCTGAGTCAGTGCGTGGGTATCCACCAACGCTCGATGGCTGCTCGCCAGACAGTGGCTCCATGCATCGCCTTTGTGCAGATGGGAGCGCCGTTGCAACTGGGCACTGGGGGAACGCAAACGCTGGTCCATGTCGCTGAGCAGGGCATCCTGGAAATCGGCATAACCGTTGAACCCGAGTTTTTTCACCAGACGCACAATGGTGGGATCGCTGACGCCAGCGTGTTCGGCCAAACGTGACATCGGGCCGAGGCCATTACGCGGGTACTGATCCAGCAAGGCACGTATGACCTTGCGTTCCGACGGCGTCAGCTCCATGCCGGCGTCGGTGATCTGGTCTCTGAGAGAGGGCATCCGGGCTCCTGCTGGATGGGTGTTGGTTTCATTTCATAAATTGCTAAAACAGTATTTATGTAGCGGACTCAACAAGTCTAGTGAATTTTTCGGCGGTTTTTCGAGCCCCAAAATGGGGCGAAACCCTCGTGCTAAGGGGGCTACATGGAAGTCGACAGCGCTTGTAGGTAATCGCCCATAACCGTGTGGGATATTGCCGAATTTCATCGACCCTGGCGTTCGGCACGCGGTGCGTGACCGGTGAAACGAAACGCCCTGAACCGGGCTTCTTGGGGCACAATTGGGCAAGTTTTTGCGGCGCGTTGCCGTTTTCGATGGTTTCGACAGGTGGATAATTCGTGCAGGCAACCCGTTTGACTCTGATTTGTCACGCTCGAACCGTCGCACAGAAATTGGCGTATTTTCCTACGAACGAGCCACTGGAAATGGATTGGCAATTGGCGAAAGGCTCGCGCCGCAGCCAGTTCAAAGGGACGCCCCGTTTACTGTGCGGTCCGGAGCTGCGTACCCGGCAAACCGCGGCCTTGTTCGGCGATGATGTTGAAGTCGTCGCGGCATTGAGCGAATGCGACTTCGGACAGTGGCACGGCGTACACATCGATGCCTTGCAAACGTCACAAGCGTCGGCGCTCCAGGCCTGGCTCGATGATCCGGCATCGGCGCCGCATGGCGGTGAGTCGGTGGTGCAATTGCGCCAGCGCGTGGCGCAGTGGCTTCAAACGCTTGAAAGCGCACCGGGGCATATCGTTGCCATCACCCACCCCTTCGTCATACGGGCCGCGTTGATGGAAGTGGTGCAGGGCGCGGCCTTCAATCAGATCGACGTTGAGCCGTTGTCAGCCATCGAATTGCGCTTCACCGGCCGCTGGCGTCTGCGCTTGCTCGGCACCGACGCCGAAGGAGTGTCGTGATGAAAAAACTGCTGGTCATCGGCATTGGCGCCGGCAACCCCGACTACGTCACGATGCAGGCTGTGAAGGCGCTGAACCGTGTCGATGTGTTTTTCCTGATGGACAAGGGCCAGAGCAAAGACTCGTTGATCGACCTGCGTCGCGAGATCTGCGAGCGCTACATCACCGATCGCGACTACCGCTTCGTCGAAGCCCACAGCCCCGAGCGCGAGCGCGGTGATGTGGACTACACGAACAGTGTCGAAGACCTCAACCTTGCCAAGCAATTGACCTTCGAGCGCTTGATCAATGAGCACCTGAGCGATGATCAGTGCGCCGGTTTCCTGGTGTGGGGCGATCCGGCGTTGTATGACAGCACGATCAGGATTTTGCAGGCGATTCTGGCCTCGGGGCGCTGTGTGTTCGAGTTCGAGGTCATCCCCGGTATTACCAGCGTCCAGGCCTTGGCGGCGCAGCATAAAGTGCCGCTCAATGAGATTGGCCGCTCGATTGAAATCACCACAGGGCGACGGCTGGCGGCGGGGCAGGTGAGTGATGCGGACAGCGTGGTGGTGATGCTGGACGCACAGGATGCCTACCATCAGGTGGCGGATCAGGAGACCGAGATTTACTGGGGCGCCTATTTAGGCACGCCGGATGAAATCCTGATCAGCGGCAAACTCAAGGATGTAGGTGATGAAATTGAGCGGGTGCGCAAGGCAGCTCGATTGGCCAATGGGTGGATCATGGATACCTATCTGTTGCGTAAGCCTTGAGTTAACTCGTGTCCGGGATGGCCTCATCGCGGGCAAGTCGAATCGTCGTACCGCCGCTCCCACAGTGATAGGTGTCTGCCACCGATGCTGTGTACGCCCGCAAACCTGTGGGAGCGGGCTTGCCCGCGATGGCGTCCTCAAACACACCTTAAATGATCGCACTGCCCCCACGCCCGAACCGCTCCCGATACACTGACGGCGGTACACCCACAATGCCCCGAAACGCCACCCGAAAACTCTCCACCGATCGATACCCACACCGCTCGGCAATCTGATCGGTGTTGTGGTCGGTGCTCTCCAGCAATTCCCGCGCTCGCGCCAGTCGCTCATGCTGTAACCACGCTTTGGGCGGCATCCCGGTGGCCTCAGTGAACCGACGCAGGAATGTCCGCTCACTCATGGCCGCCTCGCTGGCCAATTCGCGCACCTCCAGCGGTTCGTGCAAGCGCTCGCGCGCCCATTGCATGACGCGTGACACATCGCTGCGCGGCGTCGGGCTGACCGGTGCCGGAATAAATTGCGCCTGGCCGCCGGTGCGTTGCGGCGACATCACCAGCCGTCGCGCCACCGAATTCGCCACGTGCGTACCGAAATCCCGAGCCACCAGGTGCAGACACGCATCGATACCCGCTGCGCTGCCGGCCGAGGTGATCAGTTGACCTGAGTCGACGTAGAGCACGTCCGGGTTGACCTGGATATGCGCAAAGCGCTCGGCCAGTTCGGTGGTGTAGCGCCAATGAGTGGTGGCGCTGTGGCCATCGAGCAAACCGGTCGCCGCCAGCACAAATACGCCGGAACAGATTGACAGCAACCGCGCGCCCCGCGCATGGGCCTTTCGAAGGGCGTCGAGCAAGTGCTCGGGCACCGCTGCATGACGGTCGCGCCAACCGGGAATGATGATGGTGCGGGCGTCTTCGAGCAGCTCCATGCCGCCATCGGCCAGCACTTGAATACCGCCCATGGCGCGCATCGGGCCCTGATCCACGGCGACGATCCGGTGTTCATACCAAGGAAAGTCGAACTCTGGCCGCGCCAGGCCGAAGATCTCCACGGCGATGCCGAATTCGAAGGTACAGAGGCCGTCGTAGGCCAGGATCGCGACCAATCCAGGGTTAGGCTGCATTTGGCGGAAAGTTCCCGGTGAGTGTCTTGTGCGCCACTGTAGCGCCAAGCATCGGGCGGATAAAGTCTTCTCACACCCACCCTGACTTTGGAGTACTGCCCATGACCAGCCTGGTCCGCGAAATTCCCGCAGCCCCTTCGGCCATCGCCCTGATGCATTTCAGCAACCGTCTGACATTCGAAACAGACTGTTCCGACGTCCACGGCAGTCAACAGGCCGGCGAGGTGGATTTCGTGTTGGTCGACGTGCGCGGCCCGCTGGCGTTCGAGCGGGGGCATGTGCCGGGCGCGATCAATATTCCGGGGCGATTGCTGAATGCTGAAGGGTTGGCGGCGTACCCGAAAAGCAGCTTGTTCGTGGTGTATTGCGCCGGTCCGCACTGCAACGGCGCCAACAAGGCAGCGGTGAAGCTCGCGGCGCTGGGTTACCCGGTCAAGGAAATGATAGGCGGTGTGACCGGGTGGCTGGATGAAGAGTTTGAATTGAGTACGCTGGTACAGCGTCCGGCCAGTGCTGCCATTGGTTGCGAATGCTGACGTTCAAGTAACACAAAAAGCCCGTCAGTCCTGACGTTCAGCGAGTGGACGCAGCCGCCCACCACGCATCCAGCGTCGCCTGCAGCCAGTCATAAACGGCGGCGTAGGCGGCGCTGTCCGGTTCACCCCGAGGCAATGGTGATTCCTCGGCAAAGTGTTCATTCAGTATCGCCACCGATTCGGCATTCCACTCCGGATGGAACTGCAGTCCCACCCGCGTAGGCCCCACGCGATACATCTGCTGTTCGCATTGATCGCTGCTGGCCAGCAATTGCGCCTCCGGCGGCAGGGCGATTGCGTCTTCGTGCCACTCCAGCACGTTCAGCCTTTGCCCATCGATGAATGTCACCGACGTCCAGCCGGTTTCCGTGCGCGCCATCCGTCGCACCGTTCCGCCCAGGCTCAACGCCAGCAATTGCGCGCCCAGGCAAATCGCGAACACCGCGACGCCTTTATCCAGACTGCCCGCCAGCCACTGTCGCTCGGCCTCAAGCCATGTCGGCCCGGCATTGGATTCATATGGCCCGCCCAACACAATCACCGGTGCTGCGCTCACGGGCGGCAATTGGCCGAGATCGGCACGAAACACCTTCAGCGTCAGACCTCGGGACGAGGCCCAGTCAGCAATGGCACCAGGGCCTTCGGCGGGGTGGTGCTGGATCAGATTCAAGGTAGGCATTACGGCTCTCGGGTAAGTTTTGTTTGTCAGATTTGTCCGAAAAAGGACTTGTCCTACAGTCTGTGCACTGCCTTGGCGCACGCATCAAGTCGCTCTGTTGTAGCAGCCACTTTTCTATAAGTATTTGTCGCTTAAACACAATTTGCCCATTTGAAGCCACTCTAGACTGCCGGCCACTTCGGTTTTCACCGGCCGAAAGCCAATCTTAAGCTGCCAATAAAAGCCTCCGCACACAGGAGTTATAAATGAAGAAGCTAGTGATGTTCGGTGCCCTGGCACTGTCGATGTTGTCCCTGACCGCCGTGGCCGAAGATGCCAAGCCGATCCGCATCGGTATCGAAGCCGGTTACCCGCCATTCTCGATGAAAACCCCTGACGGTAAACTCACCGGTTTCGACGTGGACATCGGTGACGCGCTGTGTGAGCAGATGAAAGTGAAGTGTACGTGGGTCGAGCAAGAATTCGACGGCCTGATCCCGGCACTGAAAGTGAAGAAAATCGACGCGATCCTGTCGTCCATGACCATCACCGACGACCGTAAAAAGAACGTCGATTTCACCATCAAGTACTACCACACCCCGGCGCGCTTTGTGATGAAGGCAGGTTCCAACATCACCGATCCACTGACCCAGCTCAAAGGCAAGAAGGTCGGCGTGCTGCGCGCCAGCACCCACGACCGTTACGCCACTGAAGTGCTGGTGCCGGCGGGGATCGAACTGGTTCGTTACGGCTCGCAGCAGGAAGCCAACCTGGACATGGTCTCTGGCCGTGTTGACGCGCTGCTGGCCGACTCGGTCAACCTCAGTGACGGTTTCCTGAAAACCGACGCCGGCAAAGGCTTCGAATTCGTTGGCCCGACCTACGAAGACGCCAAGTACTTCGGCGGTGGTGCCGGGATTGCGGTGCGCAAGGGCGATACCGCTCTGGCTGAGCAATTCAACAAAGCCATCACCGAAATCCGCGCCAACGGCAAGTACAAGCAAGTGCAAGACAAGTACTTCGACTTTGACGTTTACGGCGAGTAATCACCTCGTTTAAAAAGTGGCAACCGTTGACGCGGTTGCCATTTTTTTTGTGCATTCTCTTTAGCAGCAGAGAAGCCTGTGGGAGCGAGCTTGCTCGCGATAGCGGAGGGTCAGGCAACAATGACTTGACTGTCAGACTGCTATCGCGAGCAAGCTCGCTCCCACAGGGGATCTCACCGTTCAGATTTCAGGAGTTTATCCATGCAACGCATCGATCATTCACTGCCCTGGAGCCACCTGGGCACCGAACGTACCCTCAGCGTGTTTCGTTACGGCGCGGGCACGCGCAAGGTCTACATCCAGGCCAGCCTGCATGCGGATGAACTGCCAGGCATGCGTACGGCATGGGAGCTGAAAAAGCGCCTGGCCGAACTCGAAACCCAGGGGCAGTTGCAGGGCGTGATCGAACTGGTGCCGGTGGCCAATCCGATTGGTCTGGACCAGCACCTGCAAGGCAGCCATATGGGCCGTTTTGAACTGGGCAGCGGCAAGAATTTCAACCGTTCGTTCGTGGAACTCGGCGCACCCGTGGCTGAGCTGATCGGCGACCGGTTGGGCAACGATGCGCAGGCCAACATCGCGCTGATCCGCCAGGCCATGGGCCAGGTGCTCGACGGTTTGCCAGCACCCGCCTCGCAGCTGGAAGCCATGCATCGCTTGCTGTTGCGCCATGCGTGCGATGCCGACATCACCCTCGATCTGCATTGCGATTTCGATGCGGCGATTCATATTTATGCGTTGCCGCAGCACTGGCCGCAGTGGCAATCCCTGGCGGCACGGTTGAAGGCCGGCGTGGCATTGTTGTGTGAAGATTCCGGCGGCAGCTCGTTCGATGAATCGTGTTCGTCGCCGTGGTTGCGCCTGGCGCGAGCGTTTCCTGAGGCGGCGATTCCACCCGCCAATCTGGCGACCACGCTGGAGCTGGGCAGCATGGGCGACACCCGCGTCGATCAGGCTCAAGCCAATTGCGAGGCCATCTTGGGTTTCCTCGCCGAGCAGGGCTTCATCAAAGGCGAATGGCCGTCGGCACCGGACGAGTGCTGTGAAGGCATGCCGTTCGAGGGCACCCAATACCTGTTTGCGCCGCATCACGGGGTGGTCAGTTTCCTGCGCGAGGCCGGTGAGTGGGTGGAGCAGGGCGATGCCCTGTTTGAAGTGGTTGATCCACTGCAAGACAAGGTCACGACGGTGCATGCCGGAACCAGCGGTGTGTTGTTTGCGATTGATCGCGGGCGGTATACCCAGCCGGGGACGTGGCAGGCGAAAGTGGCGGGGCGCGAGCCGATTCGGGTTGGCAAACTGATTAACGACTGAGGTCTTTCGTTGTGCTTGAGGGCCTCATCGCGAGCAAGCTCGG
Source organism: Pseudomonas sp. S2_F03 (assembly GCF_054668335.1). Lineage (NCBI taxonomy): Bacteria > Pseudomonadati > Pseudomonadota > Gammaproteobacteria > Pseudomonadales > Pseudomonadaceae > Pseudomonas > Pseudomonas sp. S2_F03. The sequence goes on from NZ_CP162759.1 coordinate 5,628,510, forward strand.
CTCCCACAGGGGATCTTCGGTGCTCACACAATCCCTGTGGGAGCCGAGCTTGCTCGCGATGACGGCATCAGCCACACCCAAAATCCCCAGGCAGACTCACAGTGCTAGGCTCACCCTGAACCCTGCGCCTTTGAAGGAAGGTTTATGTTGAAGTTTCTCGCCCTGTTGGCGCTGCTGGCATCCGCCACGGTCCATGCACAAACCACGCTGCAAACCGATCTGCCACTCAAGTACCTGGAGCAGGCCAACGCCGAGTCCAGTCATCAGCCACTGGTGATTTTCCTCCACGGCTACGGCAGCAACGAGCAGGACTTGTTCGGAATCAAGGATGATCTGCCGGCCACCTACACCTACCTGTCGGTGCGCGCACCGATGACGATGGAAGAGGGCAGCTATCAGTGGTTTCGCAAGAGGGGCGAAGGGGCCTATAACGGCAAGACCGATGACTTGAAGAGCAGCGGCCAGGTGCTGCTGGATTTCATCGCACAGGCCGCGAAGAAATATCACACCGAACCGGACAAGGTGTTCCTGGTGGGGTTCAGCCAGGGCGCGATCATGTCCTACGAAGTGGCGTTACGTCACCCCGAGGCGGTCGGCGGGATTGCGGCGTTGAGTGGGCGGATCCTGCCGGTGCTCAAATCCGAACTCAAAAAAGAGGAAAAACACCTGTCACTGGCGATTTTCATTGGGCATGGTAAAGAGGACACTCGCCTGCCGTTCAAGGACGGCACAGACGCTGACAACCTGTTGCAGAGCCTGTTACTCAAGCCTGAGTTTCATGCCTACGAAGGGCTCGGCCACACCATCAGTGCAACCGAGATCAACGATTTGAGCGCCTGGTTGCAGCGCCTCAACCCTTGACGCTTACTTGCTGACGATTTGTTTGATCAACGTCTCATGCGCGGCCATGTCGCCCGGACGGGAAATGACCTGAACCACCGCCATGCGGTTGCCGGACGCGGCCATCAGCGTGGTGTTGAGGGTCATGCCGCCGCCCTGTGTGGCCGTGCTGTCAACCTGACGAAGCCCAAGTCCGGTACCTTTTTGCGTCAGGCTTTTTTCGCTGAGCTTGTTGAAGTCCGGCAGGGCGTTGCGTTGTGATGCGTCGAAATCGGCGACCGTGCCGTCGAGAAACGCACCGTCGTTGTCGGTGACGCTGACGTCTTTCGGCAGGTTGTTTTCAGCGGTGATCACCACGGTTTTGGTGGTTTCGTTGGTGTACATGGTGCCGCTCGCGCCGGTCGGGCTGGACGGCAGGGTGTTGGCGGTAAAGCCTTTGGGCAGGGTGAAGGTGAACTTGCCGCCCAGCATCGAGACTTTCTGAGCCGGCTCGTTATTGCTGGCAGGGGCCTTGGCCGCCTGTGCATGCAACGCGCCCAGACTGGCAACCGCGGTCAGCAACAGGACAGCGGTTTTTTTACTCAACAGTGACATGCAAAAACTCCAGGGATGATCGCGCTTTGACGGCGATCATCCCATGGACGTTGTAAAGCATTCCAGCGCGGTGTCGGTTTACACCTCGCGGCGCGACGGATAGCTGCGGATCACTTCCAGAAACTCGATCCGACGCTCCGTGGCCAACAAGTCCGGCAATAGCTTTTCGTATTCCTGGCGATACGGTTTGCTCAGGTGACGCGCGATGAAGTCTTCCTTGCTGCAGTTCCAGGTTTCGTAGAGCACCAGGGTGTTCGGTTCGTCCTGCAACTGGTGGACCCAGGTGTTGACGAAGTCTGGCTCGGCGGACATCTGGTGCACCACGTCCAGCAGCCGCTCTTTGGTTTCGGTGAACCGTTCGGGTTTCGCCGGCAGGTAAACGATAAACGCGACGTGATCACTCATTTCATCACCCTCGAATGCCGTAATTGGTGGATTAAGCCTGGTTCTGCGGGAACAGGTTGCGACGGGTTTCTTCGTCGAACTCAGCCTTCAATACCAGTTTTTCTTTCAGGCCGTGGGCTCGCTGTGCGGCCGGGCGGGCACTGATTTCATCGAACAGGCGCTTGACGTTCGGGTATGCCGCCAGGCCGTTCTCGCCAAGGATGTACGGTGCGTAATTGGCCCAACCCCAGAGCGCCATGTCGGCGATGCTGTAAGTGTCGCCGGCCAGGTATTGATGATCGGCCAGACGCTGGTCGAGTACGCGGTAGTGACGCTCGACTTCTTTCAAGTAGCGGTTCTTGGCATAAGGCAGGTCTTCGGGGGCGTGGTGCAGGAAGTGCACGGCTTGCCCCGAGAATGGCGACAGGCCGGTGGCGATAAACATCAGCCACGACAGCAGTTCGGCATTGCCGGCCGCGGTGGTCGGCAGGAAGCGTTGATGTTTTTGCGCCAGGTGCAACAGGATCGCCTGGGAGTCGAACACGGTGGCGTCGCCGTCAACCAGTGCGGGCACTTTGGCGTTCGGGTTGATCGCCAAAAAGGCTGGCAGGTGTTGTTCGCCTTTGAAGGTGTCGACGCCGATCAATTCATAAGGCGTTTGCAACTCTTCGAGCAGCAGGGCCACTTTCATCGGGTTAGGCGAAGGGTGGAAAAAGAATTTCATGGTGTAGGCCTCAGTCAGTGATGGGGGGTGAACTGAGGGTGATGTTGCGGGAAACCTGTTCGATTGACGTGCGAGGTTGTTGCTCTACTCGTGCGAAGTAATCGAACGTGTTGCAGGGCTTTTGTCGGTGGCTTGCCACGTGGCAATCATCGCCCCGGCAATAATCAGCAGCGCCGGAATGATCAGGATCGGCCCGGCATAACCATGGCCAACGACGATCAGCAACAGGGTCGACATCAATGGCGCCAGATAGGACAGGGCCCCCAGCGTCGCCAGGTGGCCGTGTTTGGTGGCGTGGTCCCAGGCAAAAAACGCCAGGCCTGCCGGTCCCAGGCCGAGGACAATAATGGCGGCCCATTGAGCCGAGTCGGGCCTCACGGTGGTTTCGAAGGCCAGGTGACAAACCAGCCCCGCAGCCGCGGACATGCCACAGATGCCGCCAATAATGCTGCTCGGGACTTCACTGAAGCGGCGGTTGAACACCGAGTATCCAGCCCAGATCAGCGCACAACCGAACGCCGCCAGATACCCGGCCATGGGCATTGCGCCAGCGGTGTGCGTCGCGCGTTGCTGCATGATGAACGCCGTGCCCGCCAGGCCCAGCAAGGCGCCGAGCACTTGGCGCTTGTGCAGCTTTTCTCCGGCGGCGAACGCCGACAGCAGCACCAGCAACAGTGGCCACAGGTAGTTGATCAGGCTGGCTTCGGCCGCCGGTGCGACCTTGAGCGCAAAAAAATACAGCGCGTGATAAACGAAAATCCCGACGAAGCCAGTGGCCCATACCGCCCAGGGTTGGCGCCAGCTATTGAAACCGGCCACCCCGTGGCGCCCCAGAATGATCAGGCTCGCGGCAAACGCGACGCCGAAACTCAGGGTCAGCAGTTCAAAGGGTGGAATGCCTTCGGTCAGGGTGGTCAGCAGCGCAAGACAAGACCAGAGGAAGATCGCAATCACGCCGACGGCCGTCGCCGGTCCGGCATTGCGCACGCGAGACTGAGTCATGTCTGTTCCTTCAGCGCATAGGGGCGGGCAACATCCTTGCCCGATGACTCGTTGCAGCTTAGTCCTTGATCGCTGTTCGTCCAGCGCCCGTCGTCGCGCCGACCGGCCGCGCCAGCAAGCGTTTGGTCATGGCCAGCATGGCGACCGACACGGTAACGCCCAGCACAAAAGCGTTGAGCCCCATGTGCGGCAGCGCCAACGACAACACCAGGCAAAACGCCGCGAACGAATACATGCCCGTGGCCGTCGCTCGCAGCAACGCCGCCGTGAACGCCGGGCCTCGGGTTTGCTGGGAAAACACCGCCATCACGCTGCCCAATACCGGGAACACCGCGAGCAGGCCGCTCCAGCGCTCACCGACGGTGCTGGCCAGGAAGGTGACGATCAAGGTGAGCAGGGCGCCGGCAATCATCCGCAGGATCAGTTTGTCGGACTTGGGTGCCGGGCCGCTGGTCAAGGGCTTCACGGTCGGGAACAGGTACGGTGCGGCGAGCAGCGCGGTCGCGGCGGCGCACACGGAGAACAGCAGGGACGCAGGGATCAGCGCCAGAACCATCGCCACCCCCGTCCAGACTAACAGTGAAACCGTCAACGCCAACGGCCATTCGGTCCGCTGGGCGACTTGGGCATAGGTCACGCAGAAGGCAATCATCGCGAACATCGCCGACAACGCCGCCGTGGCCGATTGTGCGGCGAACGCTTCACCTTGTTCGAGGGCGAGGAACAGCAGAATGGGCCCGACCACCACCGGCAATCCCGACAGCCAACCGGCCACGCTTGGCCCCCAGCGTTTACCGGCCAGTGAAATCAGCAGCAGAAATCCCGGGATCACCAGCAGTTTGAGGATCAACACGCGCACATCTCCGATCAGGGTGAGGTGGCAACGGTAACATTGCATGCAGTAGATTGCGCTACGGATATGGTGATTTTGTATACAAAAATAAGAGCACCGAAAATTGTACGAAACCCGCTTTTACACATACGTTTTATCAAGGCATTCCTCGAGGGGGGCGAACTCAGCATGAACCGCCAACGCTCATCACTGCGCCATGGTCTTTGGCTGCTGGCACTGCTCGGTTGCCAGGCGCTGGCTAATTGGCAGGAGGCGTTACCCGGTGCGCAGCTCATTGGCAGCGGCGAGTTTCGCAAGTACGGTTTTGACGTCTACAGTGCGCGGCTCTGGAGCGTGGAGCGACCGTTCTCCAGTGATAAGCCGTTCGCCCTGGAGCTGATTTACCAGCGCTCGATCTCCCGCGAGCAGTTGGTGCAAGCGACCGTCAAGGAAATCAAGCGAGTCTGCGGCGATACGGTCAGTGCCGAGCAGTTGGCGGCGTGGCAGGCACTGATGCAGCAGTCGTTCATCGATGTGCAGCCCGGCACGCGATTGACCGGCGTCTATCTGCCAGGGCAGGGCGCGCGTTTTTTTGTCGGTCAGCAATTGTTGCGTGAAGTGAACGACCCGCAATTCGCCCGGGCGTTTTTCGCGATCTGGTTCGACCCGCACACGAGCAATCCCGAGTTGCGCCAGCAGTTGCTGGGCGTTGTCCCGTAAAGTTTGCGATGATCTGCGCGCGACCCCGCGCCTTACCACCTGTTGATGGATCATCGTGTGAAATTCAGTTTGCCGAAAACCGCTACTGCGCCGTTTTGCCCGCCAGAGGTGGCGGGCTCCGTCCCGGTCGACCCTCGTGCGTCATTCTTCAAACGTGTGTTGCGCTTTGCCGGCCCAGGCTTGCTGGTGTCCATCGGTTACATGGACCCCGGCAATTGGGCGACCGCCATCGAAGCCGGTTCGCGGTTTGGTTACAGCCTGTTGTTTGTGGTGCTGCTGGCGAGCCTGGCCGGGATGGCGGTGCAGTGTTTGTGTTCGCGGCTGGGCATTGCCACCGGGCGTGACCTGGCGCAGTTGTCCCGCGAGCGCTACAGCACCCGTACCGCGCGAACTCAATGGGTGTTGGCGGAAATCTCGATCATCGCCACCGACCTCGCTGAAGTGCTCGGCTGCGCGCTGGCGTTCCATCTGTTGCTGGGGTGTTCGCTGACGTTTGGCATCGCACTGACCGCGTTCGACACGCTGCTGGTGCTGGCCCTGCAAAACCGTGGCTTCCGTCGACTGGAAGCGATCATGCTGGTGCTGGTGAGCACCATCGGCGTGTGTTTTTTTGTCGAACTGTTGCTGATCAAACCCTACTGGCCGGAAGTCGCCCGAGGGTTCACACCGTCACTGTCCGCCATCAGCGAGGCCGCGCCGCTGTATTTGGCGATCGGTATTCTCGGGGCCACGGTGATGCCGCATAACCTGTATTTGCACACCTCCATCGTACAAACCCGGTTGATTGGCAAGCACCTGGCCAGCAAGCAGGATGCGGTGAAACTGGCGCGCATCGACACCATCGGCTCGCTGGCGTTGGCGTTGCTGGTCAACGCGGCGATCCTGATTCTCGCGGCGGCCGCATTCCACAAGACCGGGCATACCGATGTCGTGGACATTCAGGATGCCTATCACCTGCTGGACCCGCTGGTTGGCGGGGCGATGGCCAGTGTACTGTTCGGCGTGGCGTTGCTGGCGTCGGGGCAGAGTTCGACCTTTACCGGGACCATCGCCGGGCAGGTGATCATGGAAGGCTTTCTGAACCTGCGGATTCCGTGCTGGCAACGGCGCTCTGATCACCCGTGGGCTGGCGTTGATCCCGGCGTTCATCGGGGTCTGGCTGATGGGGGATGATGCGATCGGCAAGTTGCTGGTGTTGAGCCAGGTGGTATTGAGTCTGCAATTGCCGTTTGCGTTGTACCCGCTGATTCGCATGACCAGTGATCACAAATTGATGGGGCCGTTGGTGAATCGGTGGCCGACGCGGGTGTTGGTGTGGGGATTGTTTGCGGTGATCAGTGGGGCGAATAGCTGGTTGATCTTCCAGTTTCTGGCCTGACGCTGATCGTTCCCACGCTCTGCGTGGGAATACCTCAACGGACGCTCCGCGTTCGGCTCTGGATGGGACGCGGAGCGTCCCGGGCTGCATTCCCACGCAGAGCGTGGGAACGATCAGCGTGGATTATTTCTGGAATGCGCCTACCACAAAATCAATAAACACTCGGGTCTTGGCCGGCATCAGCGTTCGGCTCGGGTAATACAGCGAAATCGGCCCCGCGTCCGCGTGCCAGTGGGGCAGCAAGCGCACCAGTTCGCCGCGCTGGAGGTTGGCGATCACGTCCGGCAACACCAGCAGCGTCACACCCAGACCGAGTATCGCGGCTTCGCGCATGGCCGCCGGGTCATTGAGCACGATGTTTTCACTCAGATCCGCCGACGCTTCACGGCCCGCACCGTCCTGCATCACCCAATGACGAATCCGCCCGGTGCGGCTGCCGCGCATCACGATGCCGCTGTGCCTGGACAAGTCCGCCGGATGCGCGGGCTCCGGGTGCACGGCCAGATAGGCCGGGGAAGCAACCGCCACCACGTGCGCCGACGCCAACGTCCGCGACACCACACCGGGCGTCAATTCGAAGCCGCCACCGATGGCCGCGTCATAGCCTTCGGCAATCAGATCCACGGGGCGGTTTTCGAAGTGCCATTCCGGTCGGATCAATGGGTATTGCTCAAGGAATGCTGGCAACAGCGGCAAGATATGACCGATGCCAAAGGTCGGTGCGAGGCTGACTTTAAGCACCCCGGCGGGCTCACCCCGATCACTGTTCACCGCGCTGATTGCCGCCTGCAACGCCTCAAGATTGCCGCCGATGCTCGCCAGAAAACGCTCGCCGGCCTCGGTCAGTGAGAGCTTGCGGGTCGAGCGTTGGAACAGCCGCACACCGAGGTTGCGTTCAAGCATCGCCACGTTGCGGCTGACGGCTGCCGGTGTCAGGGCCAGCAATCGCGCGGCTGCCGAAAAACTGCCGGTTTCGGCGCTGCGGGCAAAGCACTCGAGGTTGGCAAGGGTTTCCATGTCGGTTGCCTGATAGCAATGCTTGAAGATGATTCAAGGCATTACCGGCTAATCACGCGCTAATGGCAAGGGCAGTATTCATCCCACCGTTAATCACTTGAGAGGAATACACCATGAGCACTATCGGAATCATTGGCGCTGGGGCCATCGGCGCAGCATTTGCCAGAGCCCTGTCGCGCAAAGGCATTGAAGTAGTTATCGCCAACAGTCGCGGGCCGCAAACCCTCGCGTCACTGGTGGCAGAGCTGGGGCCGACGGCGCGTGCCGGCACCCGTGAAGAAGCCGCCGCCCAACCCATCGTACTGGTGGCGGTGAACTGGTCGAAATTGCCAGCGGCGTTGGCGGGGCTGTCGGATTTCGGCGGGCGGATCGTGATCGATGCCAACAACTCGATTGAGGCGCCATCGTTCAAGGCTGTGGACTTGCACGGACGCATGTCCAGCGAAGTGTTTGCCGAATGGGTACCGGGGGCGCGGGTGGTGAAGGCGTTCAATCACCTTCAGGCGCGGTTGCTTGAAAGCGACCCAGGCGCGGAGGGTGGTCGCAGAGTGCTGTTCATGTCGGGGGATGATGTCGAGGCCAAAGCCCGGGTGGCGGCGCTGATCGATCGGTTGGGATTCTTCGGCATCGATCTCGGGGCGTTGAGCATCGGTGCGCGGCTGGTGCAGTTTCCAGGCGGGCCGTTGCCAGCACTGAACCTGGTGAAATTCGCCTGAGCGCACGATCTGTAGCAGCTGGCGAAGCCTGCGTCCGGCTGCGAAGCAGTCGTAAAACCCGAGCACTCAGTCTTCCTGATGCACCGCATTGCCTGACTTTACGACTGCTTCGCAGCCGGACGCAGGCTTCGCCAGCTGCTACACAAGGTTATGTGCCAGCTGCTACAAGGTATGCGGTAGAACCCGGTGCGAGGTGAATCGCACCGGGGGTGTTACCAGACTGCGACGGATCTTCGTGGGTCCCCGCGCAGTCTGTTGAACGCTTTACGCTCGTTCGATTGCCAAGGCTACGCCCTGACCACCGCCGATGCACAAGGTGGCGAGGCCTTTCTTGGCGTCACGCTTGATCATTTCATGCAGCAAGGTCACCAGCACGCGGCAGCCCGATGCACCGATCGGGTGACCCAGCGCGATGGCGCCGCCGTTGACGTTGACTTTGTTCAAGTCCCATTCCAGGTCCTTGGCCACTGCCAGCGATTGAGCGGCGAACGCTTCGTTGGCTTCGATCAGGTCCAGTTGGTCGATGGACCAGCCGGCCTTGCTCAGGCAACGACGGGTGGCGGACACCGGGCCGATGCCCATGATCGCCGGGTCTACGCCAGCGTTGGCATAAGCGGCGATTTTCGCCAGCACCGGCAGGCCAAGGGCCTTGGCTTTGTCGGCGCTCATCAGGATCACGGCGGCAGCACCGTCGTTCAGCGACGAAGCGTTGCCAGCCGTCACCGAACCGTCCTTTTTGAACGCCGCTTTCAGTTTGCCCAGCGCCTCAGCGGTGGTGCCGGCGCGTGGCTGCTCGTCGGTGGCGAAGGACAGTGGGTCGCCCTTGCGCTGAGGAATCAGGATCGGCGTGATCTCATCGGCAAAACGCCCGGCTTCAATGGCTGCCGTGGCTTTTTGCTGGGAGGCGGCGGCAAAAGCGTCCTGCTGCTTGCGGGTCAGGTTGTACTTTTCAGCCAGGTTTTCAGCAGTGATGCCCATGTGGTAATCGTTGAACGCATCCCACAAGCCGTCGCTGATCATGGTGTCGACGATTTGCGCGTGACCCATGCGCAAGCCAGTGCGAGCGCCCGGCATCACGTAGTTGGACAGGCTCATGTTTTCCTGGCCGCCGGCAATGATCACCTCGGCATCGCCGCAGCGAATCGCCTGGGTCGCCAGGTGCAAGGCCTTGAGGCCCGAGCCGCAGACCTTGTTCAGGGTCATGGCCGGTACGGTGAACGGCAGGCCGGCCTTGATCGCGGACTGGCGCGCAGGGTTTTGCCCGGCACCGGCGGTCAGGACCTGGCCCATGATCACTTCATCGACTTCCGCCGGGTTCAGGCCGGTTTGCGCCAGCAACTGACGGATCACCGCCGCACCGAGGTCAACCGCGGACACGCCCGCCAGGGAACCCTGGAAGCTGCCGATGGCAGTGCGGGTGGCGGCAACAATTACGACGTCTTGCATGGAAGGATTCCTCACTGGGCAGCGAACTGCATTTCCGGGACGTGATCGGGAACAATCAGTTTACCCGCCGTCTTGGCAACGATCTCCTCGACGCTGACGCCCGGCGCACGTTCTTTGAGAATGAACGCGCCGTTTTCGATTTCCAGATACGCAAGGTCAGTCAGCACGCGCTTGATGCAACCGGCGCCGGTCAGCGGCAGGCTGCAATGGTCCAGCAGCTTGGACTCACCGTCCTTGGACGCGTGGGTCATGATGACGATGATGTTGTCTGCGCCGGCGACCAGGTCCATGGCGCCGCCCATGCCCTTGACCAGCTTGCCCGGGATCATCCACGAGGCAATGTTGCCTTGTACGTCTACTTCAAAGGCGCCCAGCACGGTCAGGTCGACATGGCCACCGCGGATCATTGCGAAGGACTCGGCCGACGAAAAGATCGAAGCGCCGGTACGTGCGGTCACGGTTTGTTTGCCGGCGTTGATCATGTCGGCATCGATGGTTTCTTCAGTAGGGAAAGGACCCATGCCGAGCAAGCCGTTTTCCGACTGCAGCATGACTTCCATGCCTTCGGGGATGTAGTTGGCAACCAGGGTCGGGATGCCGATGCCCAGGTTCACGTAAAAGCCGTCCTGCATTTCGCGGGCGACGCGTTGAGCCATTTGTTCGCGGGAAAGTGCCATTGTTGTTATTCCTTCATTCGGTCCGGGGGCAGGGGATCACTTACGCACGGTGCGCTGTTCGATGCGCTTCTCGAACGTGCCGCAAATGACCCGGTCGACGTAGATGCCTGGGGTGTGGATCTGCGCCGGGTCCAGCTCGCCGGGTTCAACGATTTCTTCGACTTCAACCACGGTGATCTTGCCGGCGGTGGCGGCCAGCGGGTTGAAGTTCTGGGCGGTGTGGCGATAGATCACGTTACCGAAATGGTCGGCTTTCCAGCCTTTGACGATGGCGAAGTCGCCGGTGATGGATTCTTCCATCAGGTACTGGCGGCCATGGAATTCGCGCACTTCCTTGCCATCAGCGACCGGAGTGCCGACGCCAGTGGCGGTGAAGAAGGCCGGGATGCCGGCGCCGCCAGCGCGCATTTTTTCGGCGAGGGTGCCTTGCGGGGTCAGGACCACTTCGATGGCGCCGCTGAGCAGCTGCTCTTCGAACATCTTGTTCTCGCCCACGTACGAGGCCACAACTTTGCTGATCTGCCGGTCTTCCAGCAGCACGCCGAGGCCGAAACCGTCCACGCCGCAGTTGTTGGAAACCACCGTGAGGTCGCGAGTGCCTTTGCGCTTGATCTCGTTGATCAGGTTTTCCGGGATCCCGCACAGGCCGAAGCCGCCAGCGATCACGGTCATGCCGTCTTCAAGACCGGCCATGGCTTCCTCGTAGGAACTCACGCGCTTGTCGAAACCTGCCATATGCACCTCTTTTATTCTTTGTGGGCGGCTGGCTAGCCGTATGCGATGAAGTGTCGCGTCACTGCATTCATTTGTTAAGTTGATTTTTAAGGTTGATTGATAGATAAAACTCACTAATCAATCGCCCGTAATACGTTGGAGCCACCGGTCATGACAGTCAAGCAGATCCGCGCCTTCCTGGCTGTGGCCCAGAGTCTGAGTTTTGCCGTGGCGTGCGAGCGCTTGCACCTGTCGCAATCGGCGTTGAGCCTGACGATCAAGGCGCTGGAAGACGGGCTGGGCGGGCGCCTGTTCACCCGCAACACGCGCAACGTGGCGCTGACCGCCGAGGGCGAGGCGCTGGTGCCTCTGGCTCGCCGGTTGATCGCTGACTGGGACAACGCCGAGGATGAGCTGCGCCAACGCTTCACCCTGCAGCGTGGCCGCGTGACGCTGGCGGCCATGCCGTCGTTTGCCGGCAACCTGCTGCCGCCGATTCTCAAGACGTTCCGTGCGCGTTATCCGAAGGTCAACGTCACGGTCAATGACGTGATCAACGAGCAGGTGCTGGAAATGGTCCGCGACCGCCAAGTGGAGCTGGGCGTGGCGTTTGAGCCGACGCAGAGTTCGTCGCTGGCGTTCACGCCGTTGTACATGGACCGCTTCGTGGCCATCGTGCCCAAGGACTCGCCGCTGGTCGAACTCGATGCCATCGACTGGCAAACGCTGCTCAAGGAGCCGTTCATCACCTTGCAGCGACCCTCTACGGTGCGGGTGATGCTGGAAGAACATTTGCAGGCGCGGGGCATGAAATTGCCGGTGGAGTTTGAAAGTCATCAGTTGGCGACCGTCGGGCGGATGGTCGCCAGCGGCCTGGGCGTAAGCGCGGTACCGGCGTTGTGCGCCGGGCAGATGCAAGAGCTGGGCGCACACTGCATTACCTTGCGTGATCCGGTGGTGGAACGGGCGATTGGCGTGCTGACCAAGCCAGGGGTAGAACTGTCGGCGGCGGCGCAGGCGTTGTTCGACATCCTCAAAGAAGGACTCGGCCAAAGCATGCCCGCGCGGTGAACACGGGTCTGATGACCAACACAAATCTAATGTGGGAGCGGGCTTGCTCGCGAAGACGGTGTTGCAGGCAACATTAATGCTGAATGTACTGGCCTCTTCGCGAGCAAGCCCGCTCCCATAGGGGATTCGGGGCTTCAGTGATTAAGTGGTCAGGCGTTGAGCCAGCAGGGGCAGGAGCTGTTCGCACGAGCCCGCAATTTTCAGATCCAGAATGTCATCTGCCCGAGTCTTCCCCAGGTTCATCGCAATCAACGGTTTGCCTTGATCCGCCACCGCCCGACACAACCGAAATGCCGAATACGCCATCAACGACGACCCGACCACCAACAACCCCGCTGCCTTTTCAACCGCCGCCATGGCCTTGGCCGCCGTCGCCTGCGCCACGTTCTCGCCAAAAAACACCACATCCGGTTTCATTCGCTCGCCTGCGCAATGCGGGCAGTGCGGTACTTGAAACCGAGCCTCAAACGCGGCGTCCAGCAAAGTGTCGCCATCCGGCGCTAGTACCGCATCGACACCCGCCAGGTAGGGGTTCTGCGCCTCCATCAACCGTTGAATGGAATCGCGTTCGCTACGTTCGCCACAATCCAGGCACAGCACCCGGTGCAGGCTGCCATGCAGCTCAATCACATCGTGACTGCCGGCCTGGTCGTGCAAGGTGTCGACGTTCTGCGTGATCAGCCCACTGATGTGCTGCGCGCTTTGCAAACTGGCCAACGCCTCGTGCGCCACATTTGGCTGCGCCAGGCGTACGCGCGGCCAACCGAGCATCGCCCGGGCCCAGTAGCGTCGACGCGATTGCGGGGCCGAGAGAAACTCCTGATACATCATCGGTTGCCGGCCGCGTCGCACGCCCTGGTTATCGCGGTAGTCCGGAATGCCCGATGGGGTGCTGATGCCGGCGCCAGTGAGGACCACGAACGGCTGCTCGGCCATCATTTGGCGAAGCTGTTCGAGTTGTTCGCGCAGGAATCTGTCGAGCATGTTCAACACTCCGGAGAGAGCCATGAGTGCTTGCAGCGTAGCAGACCGGGCACCCGGACAGCTCGTCTGTCCGGGTGCGGATCGACGGCTATTTACGCGCCTCCAGAATCAGGTTGAACGGTGTTTCCGTCGCCCGCCGGAACGTCTTGAACCCGGCCTCGGTGAAGACCTTGCGCAAGCGCGCTTCACCGGCCTGGGCGCCGAGCCCGAGGCCGACTTCCTGGGACAGCGAATTGGGCGTGCAGATAAAGGTCGAGGCGGCGTAGAACAGGCGTCCCACGGGTGTGATGTTGTCGTCGAGGGAGTCATTGGCGAACGGCTCGACCAGCAACACCGTGCCGTCCGGTTTCAACGATTCATAGGCATGTTTGGCCGCGCCCACCGGGTCGCCCATGTCGTGCAGGCAGTCGAAGTAGCAGACCAGGTCATAGTCGTCGCCGGGATAACTCTTGGCCGTACCCTGGAAGAACCGGGCGCGTCCGGCCACGCCGCCTTCTTCGGCACGCTGGGTGGCGACAGTGACGGAGGGTGCGTGATAGTCGAAACCGACAAACCGCGAATCCGGAAACGCCTGGGCCATGATCACTGTCGAGGCGCCATGGCCACAGCCGATGTCCGCGACTTTCGCCCCAGCCTCCAGTTTCGCCACCACGCCCTCAAGGGCCGGCAACCATTCGCTGATCAGGTGCGCCTTGTAGCCGGGCCGGAAAAACCGCTCGGTGCCGCTGAACATGCACGGGTGGTGATCGCCCCAAGGCAGGCCGCCATCGCCGCGCATGGCCTTGACCAGTTTGTCCTTGTCATGGAAAAACGAGGCGACCACGCCGATACCGCCGGCCACATACACCGGCGAATCTTCGTTGGCCAACGCCAGGGCCTGTTCTTCGGGCAGGCGGAACTGGCCGTCGCGGTGTTCCATGTAGCCGGAGGCTGCGTGGGCGCTGAGCCATTCGCGCACCAGTCGGGGGGTTGCAGCCGGTTTTCCCGGCGAGTGTTTCAGGGCTGATGGGCTGGCTGTCGGCCATCGCCCGATACAGGCCGAGCTCCTCGCCGAGGATGACGTTGGCGAGCATCGCCGCGCCGCCCATGTCATTTACCAGTTTGCCCATGAAATCATTGAGTCTGGCCTCGTCCATCACGTGTGCTCCTTTGGCAGGATCACGGTCCAGAGGGCTTGTTTTTCGAGGCGTTCGGCTCTGGGCGGTGGTCGTGAGAATGAACAGGACGCCGATGCACGTCCTGGGTGAATTAAGTTTAGTTCGTGGACCGCGGGCTGCGGCCTGGAGCGACGAAAACCCGTTTCCCTGATCGACACAGAGCCACTGTGGGAGCGGGCTTGCTCGCGAAGGCGGTGTGTCAGTCACCCTATATATCGACTGGTATATCGCCTTCGCGAGCAAGCCCGCTCCCACAAGGGGATTTGTGTTCCCTCAGGGGATTTGCGGTGTGTATCGCACTGTATCTAAACCCGCACCCGATACAGTTTCTGCGACTGCCGGCCATTGCCGAACACAGCCCGGATACAAACCTGCGATGAACTGTACAAGCCATCCAGCGCCCGAACTCTGGTTCTGCCGAGGCATTCTCACTCCGTGAAGGGAACCCCCTGATGACTAAGCTTGTGTCTGAAACCAACCCCGTCAATCGCCTGCGCGTCGACCATTACACCCAAGGCATCATCGGCCCGAGCCAGCCCATGCTCGGGCCGTTGGCCGACGGTGGCACGCTGATCACCGGCACCCCGCCGGGCTGCTGGGGGCCGATGATCACGCCGGCGTTCGAAGGTGGCCACGAAGTCACGCAACCGGTGGCCATCGCCGGTGCCGAAGTCGGCGATGCGGTGGCGATCAAGATCAAAAGCATGCGCGTGACTTCTTTGGCGACGTCGTCCGGGGTCATGAGTTTTGTCGAGGGGCGCTACAACGGCGATCCGTTCGTCTCCAAATTCTGCTCCAGGTGCGGCACCGATCACCCGGCCAGCCACGTCGAAGGCATCGGTGAAGACTCGATTCGTTGCAACAACTGCGGCGCCGAAGTCAGCGCGTTTCGTTTCAGCCACGGTTACGTGATCGTGTTTGATGCGCAAAATCAGGTCAGCCTGACCGTCAATCAGGACGTTGCCAATCGACTGGCCGGCAACGCCTCCGAGATGTCGGCACTGCCGGAATTCGCCGCCCAGCACTCGATCCTGTCGCTGGCCCGCGCCGACATCCCCGGCGTCGCCGCGCACATGCGCCCGTTCCTCGGCAATATTGGCACCACGCCGTCCCGTGACTTGCCGGACTCGCACAACTGCGCCGATTTCGGCCAGTACCTGATCAACGCGCCACACCGTTTCGGCATGACCCGCGAAGAACTGCACGCGGCGAAGACCGACGGCCACATGGACACCAATTCGATCCGCGAAGGCTGCGTGCTGATCTGTCCGGTGAAAGTGCCGGGCGCCGGCGTGTACATGGGCGACATGCATGCCCAGCAGGGCAACGGCGAGATCGCCGGGCATGCCACCGATTGCTCCGGGGAAACCGAAGTGCAGGTGGAAGTGATCAAGCACCTGACGCTGGAAGGGCCGATTCTCCTGCAAAACCTTGACGACCTGCCGCCCATGGCGCGCCCGATGACAGCCGAACAGCGGCAGAAAGTCCGCGAACTGGGCGAACGCTGGGGGCAGCACGAGATCGAACACAGTGGCCCGATCACGTTCATCGGCAGCGGCGAGAACCTCAACGTCGCGGTCGAAAACGGTCTGAAGCGCGCCGCTTCGGTCACCGGCCTGCCGTATGACGAAGTGCTTAACCGCGCGACCATCACCGGCTCGATCGACATTAGCCGCTTGCCCGGCACCGTGCGCGTGACCTTCCTGTGCCCGATGACCGTGCTGGATCGCATCGGCATCGGCCACTTGGTGCGTGAAAAATACGACCTGGCATAACGCCCATCAGCGGGTCTGTACCCCAGTGTGTACAGACCCGTCGCTGATACATCCCATCCGATTTTCTGCCGCAACCGAACACAGCCCCGATACAGCGCTTCGATTAACTGTGATTCCGTTTCGGCAATCATTGAGATCGACACCATGCAGACCTCATCCACATCAACCAAGGCCACCGTCGGGCTTGGCCTGCGTCGCGGCCTGATGAAAGACCTTCAAGCCGCCCGCGTCGGCGATTTCGACTTCCTTGAAGTCGCGCCGGAAAACTGGATTGGCATCGGCGGTGCCCATGGCCATGCATTTCGCACCCTGGCCGAGCGATTTCCGTTGTCTTGTCACGGCTTGTCCCTGTCATTGGGTGGCCCGGCGCCACTGGATGTCGGGTTCCTGCAGGAAGTGCGGGTGTTCCTCGATCAATACAACGTGCCGCTGTACAGCGAACACCTGAGCTATTGCAGCGATGACGGTCACCTTTACGACTTGCTGCCGCTGCCCTTTACCGAAGAAGCCGTGCATCACGTGGCGGCGCGGATTCGCCAGGCTCAGGACATTCTTGGCCGGCGCCTGGCGGTGGAAAACGTTTCCTACTACGCCGCGCCACAGCAGGACATGGACGAAGTGGCATTCACCAACGCGGTGCTGCGCGAGGCCGATTGCGACCTGCTGCTGGACGTCAACAACGTGTACGTCAACTCGATCAATCACGGATTTGATCCGCATTCGTTTCTGGCCAGCATCGATTCAGGCCGGGTGGTGGCCATGCACGTGGCCGGGCACTTCGATGAGTCCGACACTTTGAAAATCGACACCCACGGAGCCTCGGTGAAACCGGCGGTCTGGTGGTTGCTGGCGCAGGCGTATGGCCGATTCGGCGCGCAACCGACACTGCTGGAGCGGGATTTCAACTTCCCGGCATTCTCTGAATTGGTCGCGGAGTTGCAGACCATTCGCCGCTTGCAAACCGAGGGGATTCACCATGGATAAGCCGAGCCTGTTCGAACAACAAACCACCCTGGGTCGCTACTTGCGCAATCCTGATCACTGCGCACCACCCGGCGAAATGAATGCCGCACGAGCCCAGGTGTATCGCGACCTGATTTTCGCCAACCTGTCGACGTTGCTCAGCGGGACATTTCCAGTGCTGATCAAAATTCTCGGTGATGAGCAGTGGCGCGCACTGGTACGGATATTCCTGCGGGACTACCGCGCGCGTACGCCGAAATTCGGCGAGATCGCCCAGGAGTTTGTCGAGTTTATTGCCGCTCAACCGCCAGCATTGAACGAGGGGGCATGGCCGCCGTTCATGGTCGAGCTGGCGCATTACGAGTGGGTCGAGATGGCATTGCAGCAGTCTGATGCCGAGCCCTTGCCGCCGAGTGATGTGGCGCTGATCCTGGAGCGGTCGTTGCAGGTTTCGTCCCTGGCGTGGCCGGTGGCGTATGCCTGGCCGGTGCAATTGGTGGGGCCGGATTTCCAACCTGAAACGCCACCG
This sequence comes from Pseudomonas sp. S2_F03, assembly GCF_054668335.1. NCBI lineage: Bacteria > Pseudomonadati > Pseudomonadota > Gammaproteobacteria > Pseudomonadales > Pseudomonadaceae > Pseudomonas > Pseudomonas sp. S2_F03. Next base: position 5,646,033 of record NZ_CP162759.1, read on the forward strand.
GCTCTGCCAACGTTGCTGCTGGTGCGCCGGGCCGAGGACTGGAGCGTGAAGTTTTCCGAGCTGAGCCCGTTGGCGTGGCGGTTACTGCAACGGATCGAGCAGTTACCCGAGCTGGAGGGGCGTGCTCAGTTGGAAGCATTGGCGGTCGAGGCCGGGGCGAGCGGATCGGCGGAGTTTATCGAGAGCGGCGCGGCGTTGCTGCGGCAGATGCATGGGGAAGGGGTGGTTGGCGTAACAGCCTGATCCACCACACCCCCAACAGACACCCTAAAACCCCTGTGGGAGCGAGCTTGCTCGCGATGGCGTCGGTACATCCAACATCGATGTTGCCTGATACACCGTCATCGCGAGCAAGCTCGCTCCCACAGGGGGGCCTGGATGTCTACGTCACGGAGAAGAAATAACGCGTCAGGTGAAAGAAGATCGGCGCCGCAAAACAGATTGAATCCATCCGGTCCAGCATGCCGCCATGCCCTTTGATCATGGTCCCCCAGTCTTTTGCACTGAGGCTGCGTTTGATCGCCGACATGACCAGCCCACCCAGAAACCCCATCACCACAATCACCAACGACATCAGCAGCGACTGCCAGAAACTGAAAGGCGTCATCCAGAACATGCAGCCACCGATCAGCGTTGCCGATAAGCCGCCACCCACCAGTCCTTCCACGGTTTTCGATGGACTCACCAGCGGCGCGACCTTGTGTTTGCCAAAGAGCTTGCCGAACACGTACTGCAACACGTCACTCAACTGAACGACAAACACGAGATAGAACAGCAGCAATGCGTTCTGTCCTTTGAAGCCTTCCAGATCCAGCAGCAACAGGGCCGGCGCGTGGCTGATGCAGTAGATGCAAATCATCACCCCCCACTGGATCTTGGCGGCACGCTCCAGAAAGCTGTCGGTGTCCTGACTCAGCACTGCAATCGCCGGCAGCAGCAGGAAGGCGTACACCGGAATCAGCAGTGTGAACAGCGAATACCAGTGCGTACCGATCAGCACGTATTGCAGCGGGATCAAAATGAAAAACGCTGAAAACAGTGCGTTATGGTCGCCGGGGCGTGTCGGCGTCAGGGTAATGAACTCCCTGAGCGCAAACAGTGAGATGAAGCCGAACAGGATGACCGTCGCATTCCCGCCCAGCAGGTAGGAGACGAAGAATATGATCACCATCCCCCACCAGGCATTCACTCGCTGATTGAGGTTTTCGATGGTCGAGATCGAGCCCTCGGTTTTCGCCCGCTTGGCCAGCACGTGGCCGATGATCGAAGCCACCGCCAGCAAGCAGGCGATGGCGCCAAAGAACCACAAGAATTTTTGTTCAAGCGTCATGCCGACAACCTCACGATGGCGTCACGCGCCCGTTGCAGAAACACCTGTTTTTCCTCATCGGCAACCCGTTGCATCGGGTCGCCGATACGGATCGTGCAGATGATGGGCAACGGCACGTGTTTGCCTTTGGGCATGGAGCGGTGCAGGTTTTCCAGGTAGATGGGCACCAGATCAACCTCGGGGAACGCCTCGGCGAGCCGGTACAGGCCGGATTTGAACTCTCCCGGTAATGCCTGGCTGGAACGCGTGCCTTCCGGAAAGATGATGATCGAATGTCCGGACCGCACCACATCGAAAATAGGCTCAAGCACGTTGGTGCCGGGTGTCGGGTTGCGCTCAATCAACACGGCATTCAAGCCTTTCTGCGAGATGTAGCGCAGGAAACGGTTCTTGCCCCAGTAGTCGGCGGCGGCCACCGGTTTCACATTGACCCGGGCTTCAGGGGCAGGGCGGCAATAATTGCCAGCGTGTCCATGTGGCTGGTGTGATTGGCAAAATAGATACGCTGGCGGGTCAGGTCGGGCGGGCTTTCCCAGCGGGCCGTAACACCGATCAGGAAACGCAGTACGGAAATCAGCGCATTACTGATCCACATGGAGATTCCCCTTTAGCTGACGCGAAATGGCCAAGGTTCGCGTGACGCAGGTTGCGGCGGATCCGACAGCAATGATCAGCAGCGCGATCAACAGCACGTAGTGAGTGCCATACACCGTTGTTTCGACTGCATTGAGCAACAGCCCGGCGGTCATCACCGCCATTCGATGCTGCTTGGCCATGGGGCCCATGAACGTCTGCTTGAGGCCCAGCGAACCGCCAAAGACGCGAACATACGCTGTCAGCGCCGCGGCCAACGCCGCGAACCATCCGAGGTCGACGTGCCCGATGGCATACCCGAGCCCGATGATCAGCAGGCTGTCGGCAATACGGTCGGGGAATTCGTTGTAGAGGCTGCCGATGTCGGACTTCTTGCCACCTTCGATGGCCACCATGCCGTCGAACAGATTGCACAGCAGGCGTAGTTGAATGCCGACGGCGCAGAGGAGTGAACCAATGAGGCCGTTATCAATATTTAGCGCCAGCGCCCCGGCGAGTGCGAAGGCGATGCTGGCGACGGAAATCTGATTGGGGGAAATGTCGCGTTTCACCAGCCGGTCGGTGATACGTTTCGCCCAACCCGCCGAGCGCGTCTTGATGGGCCTTCTGTTGTCATCCATTTGCCAATGTCCATATTAGTGATGAGGCGTTGCCAGTTGCGCCGCAGGGACGAGCCGACCGGCAGCGTCCGACAATATAAAGGCTTTCCCTGGCCCTTGCGTTTTTTTACTGACTGACAGGTCGAGCCGTCAATTTCAGCTCCGCACACAACCCACCCCCCTCGCGATTGCTCAGCGTCAACGAGCCACCGATGGCGATCGCCAATTGCTGCGCAATCGCCAGGCCCAGCCCGGTCCCGCCGGTGCTGCGGTTACGCGAGTTTTCGACGCGGTAGAACGGTTCCATCACGTGCGCCAGTTCTTCCTCGGAGATGCCCGGCCCGCGATCCATGACTTTCACCGACAGGTTGCCGTTTTTGCTTTCAACCCAGAGTTCGGCGGCTCCGGCGAACTTCAGCGCGTTGTCGGTGAGGTTCACCAACACTCGACGTAACGCATGGGGACGGGTGTCGATCACCGTGGCACTTTTGCCTTCCAGCGATACGTCTTTGCCCATGTCCTGATAGTCGAACACCAGGCTGTCGAGGAACGAGTCCAGGTCGGTGCGACGGCTTTCTTCGGTGGCACCATGGACGCTGCGGGCATACGCCACGCCTTCGCGTACCAGATGCTCCATCTCGCCGAGGTCGTTCCACAGTTTGTCTTTCTCGCTGGAGTCGTCCATGAATTCGGCGCGCAGTTTCATGCGGGTGATCGGGGTTTGCAGGTCGTGGGAAATGGCTGCCAGCAGTTGCATGCGTTCTTTGAGGTACGCGGCGATGCGCGCCTGCATGGCATTGAACGCCTTCGCGGCGTGGGCAACTTCGGTCGGGCCTTTTTCGTCCAGGTGCACGGGGTGGGCGTTCGGGTCCAGGGTGTCCACGGCTTGCGCGAGGCGCGTGAGGGGCGGATGGCGATTCTGACGGCCAGCCAGGTGCAGGCAATCATCAACGCCAATTGGCCGAGCAGGACGAACGGCAGCCACGGCGATAGCGGCACCATCGATGGGCGTACGTCGATGGTGACCGGGCTGCCATCGGCCAGTTTCAGATGAACCTGGAAGTGTTTGATCGGGCCGGGAATGTCGGTCACGGTCATCGGGTAGTCCTTGCCGATGGCGTCCTTGATCGAGGTCACGGCAATCGGCGTGTCACTCATGGCCGTACCCGGCGAACCTTCGTCCAGCAAATAGCGGTAATTGCGCCGATCCAGTTGTTGCAACCAGCTTGCCCGTTCCGCGGCGGGCAAGCGGTCGAGGATGGCGATGGACGTCGAGACATCGGTCTCCAGGTTACCGAGCATGGTGTTTTTCGCGGTTTCGTAACGCTCGTAGTACTGCGCGCCGAAGGACAGCGCTTGCGCCAGGATCAAGCCAATCAGGAAGATCAACGACAGGCGTGAGGCGAGGGTGCGCGGCCAACGAATCGTGACGTTCATGAGGGCGCCCCCGAGTACTTCCACCGCCAGCGAAAACACATAGCCCTCGCTGCGCACGGTTTTGATGTAGGCCGGTTCGCGGGCATCGTCCAGCAGACGCTGGCGCAAGCGGCTGACCAGCAAGTCGATGGAGCGGTCAAACAGGTCGGCGTCGCGGCCCTGGGTCAGGTTCAGCAGTTGATCGCGATTGAGCACCCGCTGCGGGTGATCGAGAAACACTCGCAGCAGGCGATATTCGGCACCGCTCAGCGCCACCATGGTGCCGTCTTCGTCCAGCAGGTGCCGGGCCGAGGTGTCCAGGCGCCAACGACCGAACGCCAGCAGGCGACCGCTCTCGGTCACTACCAGGTTCGGCGGCAGCATGCGCGTGCGGCGCAGCACGGCATTGATGCGGGCGAGCAACTCGCGGGCGGCGAAGGGTTTGACCAGGTAATCGTCGGCGCCCATTTCCAGGCCGATGATGCGGTCGGTTTCGTCGTTGCGCGCGGTGAGCATCAACACCGGCGTGGCCTTGTGTTTGCCGGCGCGCAATTCACGGCAGAGCATCAGGCCGTCGTCGCCGGGCATCATGATGTCGAGCACGATCAGGTCCACCGGCGTGGTTTCCAGGAAGGCGCGCATTTGGCGCCCGTCGGCGACCACGGTGGTGCGCAGGCCGTTCTTCTTCAGGTAGTTGCCTACCAGCTCCCGGATCTCGCGGTCATCGTCGACGATGAGAATGTGATCGACGTGTTCCATGGGGCCTTGCCTCTGTCAGTAGGGGAATGCTGCCCAGTCTATCGAGCCTTGGCCCGCTCGCCTTCCGCGCTTTGTATTGCAGTGTATCTGGCAGGGCGGCGGATACACATGAACGCAAAAACAGCTGTTTCCAGGGGGTTTGTATCGCTGTGTATCGCAGGGCGGCTTTGATACGTACCGATTTATACGCGCCTGTTTTCGACACAGGCCAGATACCTCGCAGGCTTCTAATAGGTTCCATCGAGGCACACCAGACCGCCTCGGCTCAATCGAACGACCTACCCATTGAAGCCTTGAGGACATCGCCATGAACACGAAAACCCTCTACGCCGCATGCCTGTTTGCCGCCCTGAACATCTGCACCTTGTCGGCCCGTGCCGAAGCTGACGTTACACCGAGAACCTACACCTACGGTACTCATCTGGACATCAAGAAAGTCGTCTCGCTGACACAAGACCCGGCCGCTACCTGCGGGGTGGTGGATGCGCAACTGACCTACCTGGATTCGCAGAACAAAACCCAGGTTCTGGACTACCGCAAAGTGGCTGACAACTGCAACTCGGACAACTGAGTCCTGCGATCACCCATTGCCCACTCCCTTTGAAACAGGAACACCCTCATGAACAACGTAAGCCGCTATTTGACCGCCATTGCCTTCACCGTCGCCGGCGCCGCCGCCCATGCCAACGCCGCTGTGGAACAAAGCAGCTGTGGCAGCGCCACCTGCTTCCAGCTAACGCCAGTGGCGCACAAGGATTCCACCGCATTTCTGGCCGAGGACGGTTATAGCCGGACGCCGCAGGGGCAGATGGTGGCAGAGAACGGCGGTAGCCGGACGCCACAGGGGCAGCAACTGCATAGCCAGACTGCCTGATGCCAGACACAACTTATCCAACCACCACCACCCACTGTGGGAGCGAGCTTGCTCGCGATGGCTGAGTGTCAGTCGACATCCATGTTGGGTGTACTGACCTCATCGCGAGCAAGCTCGCTCACAGGGATTTTCAGTGTGCCGCGCTCTTTATTTCAAAGGTGAACTCATGTTCCTCATCGCTTTCCTGGGCGGCATATTGACCGTCCTCAGTCCTTGCATCCTGCCGGTCGTACCGTTCCTGTTTGCCGGGGTCAAACGTACACGTTCCTCCATTCTGCTGACCCTCGGCGGCATGGTCCTGACCTTCGCCCTGATTTCCAGCCTGGCCGTGGTCAGCAGCGAGTGGGTGGTGCAGGCCAACAACACCGGTCGCCATGTGGCCCTGATCGTGATGGGGCTGTTTGCCTTGTCGTTGATCTCTGCCCGGGTCGGAGACTGGCTGGCCCGTCCGTTTGTGGCGTTGGGCAACCGTCTGGATCCGGATTCGCGCAAAATCTCCGGCCCGTTGAGTTCGGTCATGATCGGTGTGGCCACCGGCCTGCTGTGGGCACCCTGCGCCGGGCCGATCCTCGGGGTCATCCTCACCGGCGCCATGCTGCAAGGCGCCAATGCGCAAACCAGCCTGTTGCTGGTGGCATACGGCCTGGGCAGTGCGTTGTCGCTGGGGGTATTGATTTTCGCCGGTCGCGGCCTGGTCAATCGCTTGAAAGCGTCGATCCCGGTCACTGGATGGCTGCGTCGTGGTGCCGGTGTCGCGGTGCTGGCTGCCGCCGCGGTGATTTCCACCGGCGCGGACAAAACCCTGCTGGCCGGTACATCGTCCGAAGGCGTCAGCAGCCTGGAGAAAGGTGTGCTGGAAAACGTGCCGAAGGTCGTCGATTACTTTGTCAGCAAAGTCAAAGCCGACCCGATGGACAACGCCCAAGGCGCGATGCCCTCACTGAACGGCGCCGTCGAATGGATCAACTCACCGGCCCTGACCCGCGAATCGCTGAAAGGCAAAGTGGTACTGGTGGATTTCTGGACCTTCGACTGCATCAACTGCCAGCACACGCTGCCGTATGTGAAGGACTGGGCAAAGAAATACGAGAAGGAAGGCCTGGTAGTGATTGGCGTGCACACTCCGGAATACGGTTTCGAGCGCATCATCGACAACGTCAAGGATCAGGTGAAAAAACTCGGCATCACCTACCCGGTGGCGATCGACAACAACTACACGATCTGGCGTGCATTCGATAACCAATACTGGCCGGCGCATTACCTGATCGACGCCAAGGGTCAGGTGCGTTACACCCACTTCGGTGAAGGCAGCTACGAGACGCAGGAGAAGATGATTCAACAACTGCTGGAAGAAGCCAAAGCGCCTGCGGCGTAATCCTCCAAATCAATGGCCCACAGGCTCCGCGCCGTGGGCCATTGATTTTTCTCCTGATTACGCCGCCACGCAGCGGGTGGCGTACCGAACTCGCGGCGAAAGGCCCGGCTGAACGCCGTATCGGTCTGGTAACCCACCTCTTCGGCGATGCGTATCAATGAGCTGTTACTGCTGCGTAACAGGTTGGCCGCCAGCAACATCCGCCATTGCGTCAGGTACTGCATGGGCGAGCTCCCCACCAATTGCTGAAAGCGCTCGGCCAATACCGATCTTGACGTCCCGGCCGTGCGCGCCAGTTCATCCACGGTCCAGGCGTGACAGGGCTTTTTGTGCAGGGCATTCAACGCGGCGCCGACAATCCGGTCGCCGACACCCGCCAGCCACCCGGTTTGCCCTTCGCCCTGTTCTTGCATGTACAGGCGCAGCACTTCGATGAACAACACCTCGGCCAGTTTGGCCAGCACGCCTTCGCCGCCAGGCCTGGGCGAGCGGGCTTCGGCCAGCGCATAACGCACTGAAGACTCCAGCCAGATCCCGGCATTCGAGCCGCGCACGTTGACCCGGACCACCGCTGGCAGGCCCGTCAGCAACATGCCTGCCAACCGCGTATCGCACGCCAGATAGCCGCACACCAACCGCGTGACCGCGCCGCCCCCGCCGTAACTCAATTGCCGTGGACGCCGCGCCAGCACGACGTCCAGCCGCGCACCCGTGGCGGGCGGCAGTCCGGGTTTAGAGCTCATGCGATGGGCATGCCCCTGCGGAAACACCACCACATCGCCAGCCGACAGCAGCAGCGGCGGATCATCACCGAGTTCGACGTAACACTCGCCTTCGGTGATCAGGTGGAAAATCACCACGCGCTCGGCACCGGGTTCCAGAAACGGTGCCGCCGTGTCGGCGCTCGGCGACTGATAGCACCAGGGCGCGGTGAACCGGGCATTGATAAAAATCGCGCCGACCAGGCGCACGACACGCAAGGTTTGGGAGAGGGCGTCCATGGAGGTTTCCCCGTGTACGAATGGTGTTGATTGTGAGCCTGTCACCGCGCTGCGCCAAACCTCCGGACGATCGGACAAGGTTGGCCGACGATCGGGCAGGACGCGGGCGTGCGCCGGGGCGATAGTTTGCCTACAGGTTCACTACCGACCCTGTCATCAATAACAAGAATGAGAGGTTGCCATGCCGAAGTTCGTCATAGAACGCGATATCCCGGGCGCTGGAACACTGTCAGAACGGGATTTGAAAGCCGCCGCGCTAAAGTCCTGCAGCGTGTTGCGCGAATTGCCAGAGGTGCAGTGGCTTCAGAGTTATGTCACCGGTGACAAGCTCTACTGCGTGTACATCTCACCCAGCGAAGCACTCATCAAAGAACACGCGACCCGTAGTGGTTTCCCGGCCAGTCGTATTTCCCAAGTGGCAAGCATCATCGATCCCACCACGGCGGAATAGGCCGCGGTCGGTTGCCATCCATACGGAGCAGACTTCATGAGTACACCGATTGATCTAACTGCCCTGAAAAACCGTCAGATGGCCTCTTGGGCCAGTGGCGACTACACCGTTATCGGGACCACTTTGCAGATTGTCGGTGAACAACTTGCCGAAGCCTGCGACCTGCTCTGTGACGAGCGGGTGCTGGACGTGGCCGCCGGTAACGGCAATGCAACACTCGCCGCCGCACGCCGAGGCTGCGCTGTCACCTCGACCGATTACGTCGGCGCGTTGCTGGAGCGTGGCGAAGAACGGGCCAGGGCCGAGCGTTTGCCAGTGACCTTCCAGGTGGCCGACGCCGAGGCGCTGCCGTTCGAGGACGCGAGCTTCGATGCCGTGCTGTCGACGTTCGGCGTGATGTTTACGCCGGACCAACCCAAAGCGGCCGCAGAACTGGCGCGAGTCTGCCGCCCCGGTGGCCGGATCGGCCTGGCCAACTGGACGCCGGAAGGTTTTGTCGGCCAGGTGTTCAAGACCCTGGGCCAGCACCTGCCGCCACCGCTGGGGGCACAACCGCCGTCCAACTGGGGCACCGAGGCCTGGCTGCATTCACACTTTGATGAACACGACTTCCTGGTCCAGGTGACGCGTCGTGCCTTCAATTTCCGCTATCGCTCGCCGGCGCACTTCATCGACGTCTTCCGCAACTGGTACGGGCCGATCCATAAAGCCTTCGCCGTGCTGCCTCCCGAGGGCGCCGAGGCCTTTGAACAGGACCTGACCGAGCTGTTGAACCGGATGAACCGGGCGGGGGAGAAGTCGCTGGGGGTGCCGAGTGAATACCTTGAGGTGGTCATCACCAGGCGCTGAACCTGCATAGATCTGACTGTAGGAGCCGAGCTTGCTCGCGATGGCGGCGTATCGATCGATATTTATGCTGTCTGACACACCGCCATCGCGAGCAAGCTCAGCTCCTACAGGGGATTTTGTATGCTTTGGAGGTTACACGATGCTGGCGCCTCGGGCCGCCAGCAGTTCGCGCAACACCGAGCGGTGACAGTGCGCCTCATCCTCGCAATAACAACCCACAGCCAGCGAAGTGTGATGGGAGAGGGCGGCCAACAGGTCCAGTAACTGGCTTGGCGCGGGTTGGTTCATTTCTGCCTTGAACTTGCGTCTGAAGGCCTCCCAGGCCTTGTCGTCCGTGGCCGCTTTGGCTTCAGCCACCAATTCGGCACTCGGCGACAGCAGCGGCTGCCACACGTCGTAAAAATCACGGCGGGCAAACTCGGCCTTCGGTACGCCACGGGGTGGACGGCGCACGGTGCCCAGGCGCAAGCCTTCATCAGGGGAGCGCGGCGAGCCGAGGCGGACGATATGAATGGCCATGGCGTTACGGGTGCCGCGAGCCGTCATGCCACTCCAGCGCCGTGCGCCAGAGGCAGATCCCCAGGAAATACGCCGACATCAGCAACCAAAGCCCCATCACCATCGGATTGATGACGGGATGGTTGATCACCAGCGACAAACTGCACAGCAGCCAAATGGCCGTCACCGCAATGTTGATCGGCATGAACTTGCGCACGCGAAACGGGTGCAGGAACTTCATCCGCGTCACGGTCAACAAGGCCAGGCCAATGACGGTGAGCAAGGTGATCCATGGCGTCGGCGCGATGATGTACAGGCACAGCGCAACCACATTCCACGCGGCCGGAAAGCCCTGGAAGTAGTTGTCTTTGCTCTTCATGTTGACGTTGCAGAAGCAGAACAGCGACGACACCAGAATCAGCGACACGCTCAGCAGCAGCGTGTAGTCCGGCAGCGGGATGTAGCGATAGATGAACAGCGCCGGGATAAACACATAGGTCAGGTAGTCGATCACCAGGTCCAGAATCGAGCCATCGAAACTGGGCAGCACCGATTGCACATTGACCTTGCGCGCCAGCGCGCCATCCAGCCCGTCGACGATCAGCGCGACGCCCAGCCATAGCAGGCACTGGGTCGGCTGGTTATCCAGCAATGCCAGGGTGGCGAGGAAGGCAGTCACCACGCCGGTGGCGGTAAAACCATGGGCGCCCCAAGCTTTGAGCCTGGCAATGTGTACGGTCGAAATCACGGGGGCGTTCTCCAGAAAATGAAGCAAGCCTGTTATCACCCCTTCAAGTGGGGGTGTCGGCAAACCGGGTCGGTTGCAGGTATCGACCGGGAATCCGGGGATAAGGTTCAGCGTCTGTAAATCTTAGCTGCATGGCAAGAAAATACCCCGGATAAACGCCGGGCGTTCGAGGAAACGCCGACGCTGGCGCACCGTCTGATTTCAGCAGCCCAATGGTCGTGGCGCATTTGTCGGTGAGGACTATCGTTGCCTGACCGGATCAACTTCTCTTGAAGAGGACAGCGTCATGAACACCAGCGATCTGCTCGAACAATTGCTGCGGGCCGGCCAGGGCTCGATGGGTCAACAGGGCGGCGGTGGCGCGTCGTCTCAAGATCCGCTGGGCGGACTCGGTGGCTTGCTGGGTGGCCTGGTGGGCGGAGGGGGCGGTTCAAGCAGTGGCGGTGGCGGCCTGGGTGGATTGCTCGGCGGTTTGCTCGGCGGTGGTTCAGCGACGGGTGGTTCGACCCAGAGTCGCTCCGGTGGCGGCACCAATTATGCAGCACTGGCATCGCTGGGGATGATGGCATTCCAGGCGTATCAGAGCTGGCAGCGCAGTCAGGCTTCGGCACCCCAACAGCCACCGCGCACGGCTGATCTATTGTCGGGTCCGGAAATCGAAGACCACAGTCATGCCGTGCTGCGTGCATTGATTGCGGCGGCGAAGGCCGATGGCCGCATTGATGCGGCCGAGAAGCAGCTAATCAGCGCTGAAATCGGCAAGCACACCGATGACCCAGACCTTCAGCAATGGCTGAATGAAGAGGTGGCCCGGCAGCTGGATGCCGTCGATGTGGCGGTGTCGGCAACGGACCCGGCGATTGCGGCGGAAATGTACCTGGCGAGCGTGATGCTGGTGAACGATCAGGGGGACGCCGAGCGGACCTATCTCGACGAATTGGCAGCGGCGCTGGAGATTGATCCTGAACTGCAAGTGCATCTGGAGCAGCAGGCCAAGGGAGGCGCGGCCTGAGCGGCTGTAACGGACGCTACAGCAGAAACGTAACGCCATGCGCCGCGGCGATCTCAGGGATCCGCGGCAAATCCTCCGGCACCCGCAGCCGATCCACCGCCGCAAAGAACTGCCCGCCCCTTGGATCGGAGACCACACCAATCATTTTCGCGGTCGGGCTGAGGTTCTTGTAAGCATGGATCGCCCCACCGGGAATATGCACGTAGCCCCCGGCTGACACCGTGGTGGACGTGCCCGCTACCGTCACTTCGACCTCGCCGTCGACCACATAGAACGCTTCATCCCACGGATGAAAGTGCGGCGGCGGCCCGCCACCTTGCACGCCTTCCTGAATGTGCATTTCAAAGGGCTTGCTCAGATCGCCGCCGGCGAGAATCGTGATCGCCTCGCCGACGACATTCACCGGTGTCGGCGTTTGGGCTTGCTCGATGATGTGAACCGTTCGCATGATTGCTCTCCGCAGGATGAATCCGCACTGGCTGAGTATATTCACCCGCGAGCCGTCGGGTGCCGCGCCTGAGGCCCGTTTGTCCGGGTGGTTTGAATGCCGATGGAATTTTTATCTGGCCCGGTTGCTCTGCTGATTAGAGACGCCTTCATGACGGCGGCATCGGCAGCAGGTATGCCATGAACAAGACCCTGGATGACTACAACCGCTTGCGCGATTTTTCGGCGACCTCAGAGCCCGTCGCGACCAAACGCCTGGCCAAAAAAAACGCGAAAGACCACGCGTTGCAGTTCTGCATTCAGAAGCACGACGCCTCACGCCTGCATTACGACTTTCGGCTGGAACTTGAGGGGGCGCTGAAAAGCTGGGCGGTGTCTAAAGGCCCGTCCCTGGACCCCAAGGTCAAGCGTCTGGCGGTTCACGTCGAAGACCATCCGCTCGATTACGCGACGTTTGAGGGCAGCATTCCCGAAGGGCATTACGGCGCGGGCGATGTGATCGTGTGGGACCGCGGTGTGTGGATTCCGCAGGAGGATCCAGTCAAGGCCTACGCCAAGGGCAAGCTCAAGTTCGAACTGCAAGGCGAGAAGCTTGGCGGTCTATGGAACCTGGTGCGCACGCACATGCCGGGCAAACAGGAGCAATGGTTTCTGATCAAGCATCAGGACAGCTCGGCCAAGCCCGAGAGCGATTACGACGTGGTCACCGCCGAGCCCGACAGCGTGCTCAGTGATCGGACCCTCCTGGCCAAACAATCGAAGTCGACGGTTAAACCCAAACCCGTCAGGCAACCGGCACGCAAAGTGGCGACTAAAGAGGCATCGGCGCCACTCACCGGCGCTCGCAAAGCCAAACTGCCAGAGCAGCTCAAACCCGAACTGGCCACGTTGGTGGAGAAGGCTCCGGACGGTCAGTGGCTTTACGAGATCAAGTTCGACGGTTACCGGATCATGGCCCGCATCGACCACAGCGACGTCAGGCTCTTCACCCGTAACGGTCACGACTGGACCCACAAACTGCCCAGACAGGCCGAAGCATTGGCGGCATTGGGCCTCGAATCGGCCTGGCTTGACGGTGAAATGGTGGTGGCCAACGAGCAGGGCGTACCGGACTTTCAGGCGCTGCAAAATGCCTTCGACGCCGGTGCCAGCGCCAACATCGTGTACTACTTGTTCGACCTGCCTTATCTCAACGGCGTGGACCTGCGCGAGGTGCCGGTCGAAGAACGCAGGGTGGCGCTGTCGACCGTGCTCAAACTCAATCATGACCCGCTGCTGCGCTTCTCGGATTCTTTCGCTGAAGCACCAGACGCCTTGCTCAACAGCGCCTGCCAAATGCAGATGGAAGGGTTGATCGGCAAGCGCATGGGCTCACCTTATGTGTCACGACGCAGCAGCGACTGGATAAAGCTCAAGTGCAAACATCGGCAGGAATTCGTGGTGGTCGGCTACACCGATCCGAAAGGGTCGCGTCATGCATTCGGTGCCTTATTGCTCGGGTTGCACGACCGTGACAGCGCTCAATTGCGTTACGCCGGGAAGGTTGGCACCGGATTCAACGAGACGACGCTCAAGCGCATCTTCGAACAGCTCAAACCCTGGCAGACGAAGAAGCCGTCGGTGGTCAACCCACCGAGCGGTTTCGAGGCCAAGGGTGTGCACTGGCTCAAGCCCACGCTGCTGGCCGAAGTGGCGTTTGCTGAAATGACCAAGGAGGGCTCGGTGCGCCATGCGGTGTTCCATGGCCTGCGCGAAGACAAACCCGCCAAAGGCATCACTGAGGAGCGTCCCCACGTGGTGAAGACCCCAGAGAAAAAACCGCCGGTGCGCAACCTGCACCGTCGCAGGCTGGCCTGGTCAAGGGCGAGGTGCGCATCACCCACCCCGACCGGGTGATCGACGCCACCACCGGGACCACCAAAGTTCAGTTGGCCGAGTATTACGCCAGCGTTGTGCAGTGGATTTTGCCCGAGCTCAAGGACAGGCCCGTGGCACTGGTTCGGGCACCGGAGGGGATCGCTGGTGAGTTGTTTTTCCAGAAAAATGCCGAGCACCTGGCCATTCCAGGCATCACCACGCTGGACAAGGCACTCACCGGTCAACCGGTGATGATCATCAACAACGCCCAAGCGCTGATTGGCGCCGTGCAAATGAGTGCCGTGGAGCTGCACACCTGGAATGCCACCGCCGATAATCTCGAGCGGCCCGATCGTTTCGTGCTCGACCTTGATCCGGACCCGGCGCTGCCCTGGAAAAGCATGGTCGAGGCGACTCAGCTTACGCTGGCGGTGCTTGATGAACTGGGGCTCAAGGCCTTCCTCAAAACCAGCGGCGGCAAGGGTATTCACCTGGTGGTGCCGCTGACCCGCAAGCAGGGTTGGGACGAGGTGAAGGACTTCAGCCATGCGATTGTCAGCCACATGGCGAAGCTGTTGCCGGAACGCTTTTCTGCCGTCTCGGGGCCGAAGAATCGGGTCGGGCGGATCTTCATCGATTACCTGCGCAACGGTCTGGGTGCCACCACCATTTGCGCCTACGCCGTGCGTACTCGTGAAGGTTTACCGGTGTCGGTGCCAATCTTTCGCGAGGAAGTGGCCGAGCTCAAAGGGGGGAACCAATGGAACGTGCACAATGTGCATGAGCGACTGGCCGAGGTGGGTGAGGGGCCTTGGGCGGGCATGAGGAAAACCCGGCAGACGATTACGGCCGAGATGCGGCGACGGGTGGGGATGAAAAAGTAATCGGCAGTGAGGATGCCGGCGCCCCTTCAACAGGGCGCCAGCCGGCGCTCTTTGTTACTTGATGAATTGCAGGAGGTCGGAGTTCAGCTTGTCGATGGCCGCTTTAAAATCCTTGGCAGTGACGTTCTGGCTTTCGTTTTCCAGGGTGGTACCAAAGACCTTGCGCACGACTCTGCCCACGGTCTGGTTGGTTCTGGCATCGACGAATTCAGCTTCGATATACAGTTCGGTGTCCTGGTCACGATGACCGGTGGCTGCCTGTGTCGCCCCGACAACGGCAGCGATAGGCACCACTTCATACCACTTCATGCCTTCGTTCGAGGCGCTGACCCCGGTGATCGCCGCGCGCAAGATCAAGGTCCTGGAGCCGGCCGGTGCTGACGCCGAGTTGGTCACAACCCGGTATTTGGTGCCCAGCGTGGCTTTGGCTTTGCTGGTCATGTAGCTCTGAATATCGGCCAGCGTCTGCTGATTCACCCGCTCGTTGGGTTTCGGCGCCGGGTAGAATTCCAGCTTGTTGAACGCCACGGTGTCATACGCATTCGGGTTCCACGATGGGCTCACCCAACGCATTGCCGTACCACCGCTGGGCGTTTCGACTTCCTGCAGGTTGTTGTAGCTCGACAGGTAACCGGAATATTGTTCCTTTTCCGTGACCTTCGAAGTACAACCGCCAAGCAAGACGCCGGTCAGTGCAGCACCGATGAGCAAGTTTCGTGACAGATTCATAGTGGTGTTTACTCCATGGTTTGAGTCGTGTTGTTCATTGCAGTGCATCAAAAACGCCAAGTCATGTTGCCGGTCAGGGCTTGAATCCAGGCTTTGTCGAATTGACCGGAAATTCGATCGCCTGACACGGCCTTGGTCTGGTTGTCGGGCATGTCGTCGAGCCAGATCATGGCCCAGCTGACATTCACGTCGGTGTCCTTGTTCAGAGCATAGGTGGCTCCTGTGGCAATGCGCCAAGATTCGTTCATCGGCAAGATAACGGAGCGATTGCTGTCCGAGACTGCGCTGCTGTCGTAGGCCATACCGACGTTCCACAACCATTGTTCGGTGGCCTGGTATTGCGCGCCCAGCGAAAGGTGCCAGGTGTCCTTGAACCCGGCGTCGACCGTTTTCGATTGAGCCCCCAACGCGCTGGTATCGACCTCCACCCCGATCTCACCGAACTCAGACCAGTCCTGCCAGTTGGCCGAGGCCAGCAAGGCCCATTGGCGGTCGAGTTGCTGGTACAGGCTCAGGGTCACGGTCTGCGGCACTGATGTGTCGATTTTAGTGTTGGTGTTGTTGATGCGATCCAGCAGGCGGCCGTCGCCTTTCACATCCAGCCGATCCTCGAAGTCCAGATCGACTTTGCTGGTGTAGGTCAGGCCGATGCGCGTACCGGGTTGTGGTGCGTAGATGACCCCAACGTTGGCGCCATAGCCCCAGGTGCCATCCTTGTATTTGAACTGGCCATCTGCGCGGTCGGTGAAGCCGAAGGGAGAGCGGTCAATGGCGGTATCTGCCTTCAATATGCCGTACATGGCTTTGATGCCCACGCCCACCGACCACTGCTCATTGAAGCGGTAGGCCACGCTCGGCACCAGGGACAAACCGAGCAGGCTGACGTTCTGTGCGAAGTAGCGCCCGGACCAATCGTTGTCGTAATTGAGTGCCAGCCCGAAGTCGCCGTACTGGCCGAAACCGACGCTCCAGTGATCGTCGAGTTCATGCGTGACAAAGAAGCTGGCGCCGGGAATCGGATCGAGGGCATTGCCACTGTTACTGCCTGAAACGTTGGTGCCGGAGTCTCGATCGAAACTCAAGTCGCCATAAAGCACCTGCAAGCCTGCGGTGATTTGCGTGCCGGGCAGGTAACTCATACCCGCCGGATTGCTGGCGATGGTCGAGGGGCCTTGAGCGCGCGCAGCGGCACCGGCGTTGGCCAGGCCGGCGTTATCGGTGCCGATTTCGTAGAGCATGATTCCGCCAGCCCAGGCTTGCTGGCAGCAGAGCGCAAGAAGGGTGAATGTGGGTAGAGCAACTGTTCTTGTTCGCATGGTTTCCCCCCAGGAAATGTCCCTTCAAACAAGGGTGGCTGGCGCCAGCCACCCTTGGATTCTGCTGGTTACTTGGCCATGGCTGCCCGGGCCGCTTCGATCTTGGCCTTGACCGAGTCGAGGTTGAAGCTCGCGCCTTTTTGCATCGGCGGGAACTCGATGGCGGTTTCAGCCAGTTTGGCGACCTGTTGCTGGACAAACACAAAACGCCAGAACTGATACTTGAACCAGTCAAAGTATTGTTGTGAGCCTTGCGCGGCCCCATTGTCCGCCCAGCCCATGCGTTCGAACGGGTCGAGCCGCAGGTTGGTCAGGTACGGCACGTCCACCGCAACCTTAGCTCCCAACCAGGCACTTGGCTGGTCAATGAAACGATATTTGTAGTCATCGATGCGCACTGCACCGAGGGTGCTCTCTCCAAAATAGAAGATTTCGTGGCGATTCGACGGACCCTTTCCGGTAATCATTGGCGTCTGGTCGTAACCGTCGAGGTGCACTTTGTAGGTGGTATCGCCCAGTTGTTTACCCTTGAGCAGTTCGGCGGTGATGTTCGGGTTACCCGCTGCCGCGACCAGGGTCGGGAACCAGTCCATGCCCGACATGATGCCGTTGGCGACCTGGTTGGCCGGTACTTTGCCCGGCCAGCGAATAATCGCCGGTACCCGGAAGCCGCCTTCCATAATGGTGCCTTTGCCCATGGCAAACGGGGTGGTGCCGCCATCCGGCCAAGTGAAGTTCTCAGCGCCATTGTCGGTAGTGAAAATGACGATGGTGTTATCGGCCAGCCCGTCTTTTTTCAGCTTGGCCATGACATCGCCAACGACGTCGTCAAGTTGCGCCATGCCGGCTTCCTGTTCCGACCAGCCGTTTTCCGAGTTGCGCATGGCTTCGTATTTATCGGACAGGTGGGTAACGATGTGCATGCGAGTTGGATTGAGCCAGACGAAGAAGGGTTTGTTGTCCTGCTTGGCCTTGTCGATGAAGGTAAAGGTCTTGTCGCGGATCTCCTCGTCGACGGTTTTCATCCGCTCTGGATACAGCGTGCCGGCGTCTTCGATTTTCTGTTTGCCGACCTTGCCCCAACGCGGCATCACGGTGCTGTCATCGGTGGTGGTGGCCCAACTGTGGACCATGTTGCGTGGGCCGACAGTCGCTAGCAGGTCTTGCGGATAGTTGGGGTGCGCCGGGTCTTCCATGGCGTCGAGGTGATAGAGGTAGCCAAAGAATTCGTCGAAGCCGTGCACCGTCGGCAGGAACTCGTTCAAGTCGCCCAAGTGATTCTTGCCGAACTGGCCGGTGGCGTAACCCATGGCCTTGAGTGCGGTGGCAATGGTGACCGCTTCAGCAGGAATGCCGACAGGCGAGCCGGCCTGGCCGACCGTGGTCATCCCGGTGCGGATCGGCAGTTCACCGGTGATGAAATTGGCGCGCCCGGCCGTGCAACTGGCCTCGGCGTAATAATCGGTGAAGCGCATGCCTTCGGCCGCGAGCTGGTCGAGGTTGGGGGTGCGGCCGGCCATCATGCCCTGGTTGTAGACACCGATATTCGACCAGCCGATATCGTCGCCCATGATCACCAGGATATTAGGGGCCGATTTGTCTGCTGCCTGGGAGATGCCGGGTAGAGCCATTGCAGACAACAGCACCGATGCGGCGAAGAGCCTGGAAAGCTTTGTCTGGTTCATGTGGAACTCCTGCTTGCGGGAATGGGGTGTCGAAACAGGTCCCCCGACCGGTAGTGAAAATGGCTTTCCCCCGCAAGAGCGTAGTACGACCTGCGAAATATTCAGCAGCAATTGGCCGAAAAAGTGCCGTTGTCGCTCAGGCAATCAGTTTTTTTCTTATTTGATGATGATTTTCATCGGGTGGAGGTGGCCGGGCTTGCACGCAGTGGTCATGGGCAATGGCGGGATGATCGGAAAATATTCCGTCTGGTTCCGGGGCATTGCTAGACTTTAGTGCTCCAACAGATCTCGGTGGAGAGCAAACGATGCCGTCTTTCCCAACGCAGGCCCGATTGTTCTTCTTTGGCTGGCTGGTGTACTTGTTTGCCGGTCCTTTGCACGCGGCACAACCCGCTGTTGAGGCGGCGCCAGCCATGCAACTGGAACCCAAGGCGCTGGACGTTCTCAAGGCCATGAGTGCCAAGTTGACGAGCACGCCGGGCATGAGTTTCAAAGCCATTACCACTTACGAAAAACCCAGCCGACCGGGGCCACCTCTGGCCTACAACACCGTCGCGTTGGTGACCGTGCAACGGCCAGATCACCTGCGCGTTTTAACCTCGGGTGACGGCCCGGCGACCGAGTTTTACTACGATGGTAAACAGGCCTATGCCTACGCACCGAAGGAAAACCTGCTGGCCCAGGCGGACGCGCCACCCACTATCGATGCGACGCTGGAGGCCGCGTACCAGCGAGCCGCGATCTACTTTCCCTTTACCGATGTGATCGTCGCCGACCCCTACAAGGATTTGTCGAAGGACCTGCGCCTGGCGTTTTACATCGGTCAGTCCACGGTGGTTGGCGACACCACCACCGACGTCATTGCCTACGCCAGCGATACCGTGTTTGTGCAAGCGTGGGTCGGTACGCAGGACAAGTTGCCGCGCATGCTGCGTGCCGTGTTTCGGGACGATCCGACGCAATCGCGGCATCAGGTTGCGTTCAGCGACTGGAAGCTCGAATCGGCGATGCCTGAGCAGTTCTTCAGGCCACAGAACAGTGAGAAGGCGCAACGCATTCAGTTTGCCCCGCCACCGGGCATGCGCGCCCCTGCAGGGGTTAAAGAACCGGTGGCAAAACCGCAAAAAACCGAATGAGGTGACTGAGCCATGAGTCGATCAATCTTGACGCTTGCCGGGGTGTTGATTGCGCTACTGAGTTGCAACCAGGCGGCGGCCTGGTCGCATGCCGGAAGTTTCGGCCGTTCGTGGGGGGGCGGGGAGACTGGAACCGCTCCGGCGCGTTCGGCTCTGCCTCGAGGTGGAGATGGCAGCTGGAGTGGAGAGACTAATCGCGGCGGGTCGGCTTCGGGCGGTGACGGCAGCTGGAACGCGTCGGGTTTTCGAGGAGGCTCGGCATCGGGCAACGATGGTAACTGGAGCGCCAGAGACGAGAATGGCGGGACGGCCTGGGGGAGCGATGGCTCGTGGCGCGCCCAGGGTGAAAATGGCGGCACTGCCGCCGGTTATCGCGCAGACGGCTATGGCACCTCGGTATACCATCCGGCCACCTATGGAACCGGTTATTACCATCCGCCAACGGCAGTCATTGGCAGCAGCGGTTGTTACAACTGTGGCTACGCCCCGGCAGCCGTGGCCGCTGCAGGAGCGGTGTCGGGCGCGGCTGTCGCCAGCGTCGTTGAAGACAATGCCGATAATGATGCCTATAGCGCCGGTTATAACGCTGGAATGGTCGCTACTGCCCCCGAGACGCTGCCCATGGGGTCGACCTTTGCCACGCTTCCTTCCGGCTGCGGGTTGATCGCCGGCCCAGCTGGCACGTTTTATCAGTGCGGGAATTCTTGGGTGCGCCCTGCCTATGGTGCCAACGGCGTCTACTACACCGTGGTGCCGACACCATGATCCATTGAGCGGTTTTACCAGCGAAACATCGGCAATGGCTTGAGCGGGGAGCGCAGGAACTGCCGCGCCGTGAGCCTGATCAGCATCCTGTGAAAGCCATGATTGGGAAACGTCGCCTTCACCGTTTTGATGTAAGCCCTTGGCAGGCCGAACGTCATCAACCCCAGGGACACATCGATCACATCGGCTCGCCGAAAAGGCTCGACGCTGAGTGCATGGGCGGCGCGGTAAGGCCGCACTTTGTGGTGTTCCAGGATAAGCGCCGTTACTTCGTCGCCAAGGTCCGTCAACTGCCGACTGGCGAGGTACTCCATGGCCTGCTGGACCGACGGTTCCAGGTAGTCGATGGTCCCGTCAGTCCAGATGCCCAGGTCATGAAACGCCGCCGCAATCTGCACCGCCTCCGATGGCAGTGAATCAGTGCCGCTGATCGCGACATAGAAGTTCAGCATCCGATAAATATGATTGCGGTACGCCGTTAGATCAGCACCGATGGCCAGGGCGTAGGACGTCAGTATGTCGTCGGTGACGGGGAACTCCATCACGAGATTCATCGTTACTGCCCTCAGGCATCACGCAACAGGTCGTTGGCGTTGAGGATGTCATAAGCGATTTCCGGGCGATTCTCCAGGCCTCGGCGAATCGCGGCCGGGATTGACTGGCGGGTTTTTCGGCACAGCCCGGGCTGTTCGCCGAGGGTGATGCCGATGCCGCGCATGGTGCGTACTTCGTTGAAGCTGGGGACGATCTCGACGCGGATGCCCAGTTGCTCGTACATGCGGTTTTGCAGGCGTTCGAGGTCGGCCAGGCTCTGCAGGTTTTCCAGTCGATCGAGCAGGCGTTTTTCTTCCTGGCGGGTCAGAAACAGGATGCGCACGTCCGCGCCCGGTGTTTCCAGCAGCGGGTCACGCCCGCAGGTGCAGGCGCCGGGCGGGCAGGGTGAGCGGATCGGAGCGGAGGTCGTCATGGGGATCAATCATAGAGCGCTCTAATCCGGTTTGCCCATAGGTGATTGGTCAGTCGGAAATATCGGTCGTCGGAATGATTTGCTCATCCTCGACCGGTGCACTGATGGCGGTTTTCTTTTCCCGCCGATCACTCATCCAGCTGTTCAGTTGCGCGCCGAATTCGACAGGGGCTTTGCGCCCGACCCTTCGGGCCAAATCGAGAATGGTTTGCTGGGCGAGCGCTTCTTCCATGCGCTTTTGCGCGGTCATCATGACCGCGTGCACCGCGCAAGGACCATCCAGGGCCCACTCCGGTGGGGAGCCGTCGAACAGGGCACAACGCCCACGAATCTCGCGGCAATCGAAGATCCGCTTCTGGCCGTCGATGGCATTGACGATGTCCAGCACGCTGATTTCGTCCGCCTGGCGCGCCAGTTTGAACCCGCCGCGCACACCTTCGGTGGCGATGACCAGTTTGGCCTTGGCCAGTTTGGTGAAGATCTTGGCCAGGTAATCCAGCGGCACGCCTTGCAATTCGGCGAGGTCGCGCACGCTCGCCTCACGGCTATCGCCGTAATCGCCTACCAGAAAAATCAGGCAATGAATGCCGTATTCAACGCCCGCGCTGTAAAGAGACATTGATATCTCCGACTGAATGAGTCGCCAATGTTATCAGTCGACGGATAGGGAAGCAACGAGCCGTCGACACCGCTAATTAGCCTAAGCGGTCGATGGATGAGAGCTGTTGGCCGGGTTGTCGAGGTATCAGGGCAGGTGATGGTAACGATCGATGGAAGGTCGTTGCGTGTTTTAACTCGGATCACTATAGTCGCCGTTGTCAGCTCAACAACGAGCAGAGTCTTTGGTCTTCCCCGGAGTTAAAACGATGAAACAGCACATTCTGGTAATCGGCGCAGGTTTCGGCGGCATGTGGACGGCGTTGAGCGCCACGCGCCTGTTCGACCTTCATGATCATGACGGCGTAGAGGTCACGGTACTGGCGCCTCAGGCCGAGCTGCGTGTGCGTCCGCGCTTCTACGAACCGAATGCTCATCAACTCGCCGCACCGATTGGTGAGCTGTTCGATGCCGTCGGTGTGAAGTTCATCAAGGGCTCCGCAGAGACCATCGATGTGCAGCAAAAACGTGTCGGTTACACCGATGCTTCGGGCACTGCGCAGACGTGCAGCTACGACAAACTCGTTCTGGCCACCGGCAGCCGTCTGGCCCTGCCGGATACCCCGGGTGTGGCCGAACATGCCTTTGATGTGGATCAGATCGAACAAGCCGTGCGTCTGGAAAACCACCTCAAATCCCTGGTCAACCTGCCAGCCAGTAAAAGCCGCAACACGGTCGTGGTGGCCGGTGGCGGTTTCACCGGGATTGAAACGGCGACCGAAATGCCGGCGCGTCTGCGGGCCATCCTCGGCGAGGACGCGGACATCGAGGTGATCGTCGTCGACCGTGGCGAAAAGGTCGGTGCTTCGATGGGGGCTGAAATCAGCCATAAGATCGCCGAGGCAAGCACTGAGCTGGGCGTGAAGTGGCGTTTGAAATCGTCGGTCGTTGCAGTCGACGAGAAGGGTGTGACCTTGGCCGATGGCCAGCGCATCGACGCCAAGACCGTGGTCTGGACCACCGGTGTGCGAGCCAGTTCGCTGACTGAGCAAATCCCCGCCGAACGTGATGCCATGGGCCGTCTGCACGTGGACAGCCATCTGAAAGTCATCGGCCAGGACGACATCTTTGCCACGGGGGATGTGGCGTACGCGGCCAGTGATGACATCGGTAATCATGCCTTGATGACCTGCCAGCACGCGATCTCGCTGGGGCGTCACGCAGGGAATAACGTGGCGGCGCAAATCCTGGGGGTGGACCCGACACCGTACAGCCAGCCCAAGTACGTCACCTGCCTGGATCTGGGGGCCTGGGGCGCGGTGTACACCGAGGGTTGGGATCGTCAGGTCAAACTGGTCAAGCAGGAAGCCAAAGACCTCAAAACTCAAATCAATACGGTCTGGATCTACCCGCCGGCAGCTGACCGTGTCACCGCATTGGCAGCCGCGGACCCGATGATCCCGGTAGCTTGATTCGATAACGCTGCGTGAATAAAAAATCCCGCTCAAGTGACCTTGAGCGGGATTTTTTGTTTTAGATACGGAAAGCCTGGCGGCCAACCAGCAGCCATTTGCCGCTTTTCTTTTGCCAGATCTGGAAGTTCTCGATTTCGGTCGGGACCACTTCGGTGCCTTTGAGGGCTTGCGCCGAGAAATGATTGCGCACCAGCGCGACATCGCCGGAGACGCTGATGGTCTGGTTTTGCATTTCCAGGGTTTTGAACGCGCTTTTGCCCGTTTCGATATCAGCGATGAAGTCGGTCTTGTCCTGAACCTTGCCGCTGGAATGCCCGTAGGTCAGGTTCTCTGCGGTCAGCGCTTTAAGCTCGGTGATGTTCTTGTGCAACATGGCTTGGGTCAGATGATCGACAGCGCTGGCGACCTCTTTCTCGCCGGAGGCGGGGGCGGCCGCTACGTAGCCACTGAAGAGGCATAAAAAACCGACCAGCAGTTTGACGTTTTTCATAGGTGTTTCCTTGTTGTTATGGGAATGGGTGACTCGTCGGTCATCGTACAACCTATGAAGAATTAAGAAAATACCGGCACGACCTGTATTTCAGGCCGCGCCGGGCGTCGTGCATTTCAGGCCAGCATCGACAGTAAACCGCCCTGACGATCCAGTTTGGCCAGGTCATCGAAACCGCCGACATGGGTGTCACCGATGAAAATCTGCGGCACGCTGCGACGACCGCTGCGGTCGAGCATCTCCTGGAATTTGCCGGGATCAGCCTGAACGTTTATCTCCTGCGCGGTGACGCCTTTGCTGCTCAGCAGCGCCTTGGCGTTACGGCAATAGGGGCAGGTGTCGGTGGTGTAGATCGTCACGTTGTTCATTGTCAGTACTCCTGAAATCAAGCGCCGGGTTCAAGCCTCGATGGCGGGGAAGTCGATATCGGTCAGGGCGAGGTTGTTGAGGTAGTTGGTCAGCGTCTGCGAGGCCACATGGGCAATCACTTCAATGATCTTGGCGTCGTTGATGCCGGCGGTACGCGCTGCGTCGATTTGTTCGAGGCTCAGGTGGCCACGGCTTTCGGTGATTTGTTGGGCGAGCGTGGCGAAGGCATTCAGTTGGCCGTGCCGGGCGCTGAGGATGTCCTGCGCCGACAGTCCGGCTTTACCGGCAAACAAGGTATGCGCCGCCAGGCAGTAATCGCAGCCGTTGACCTGCGAGGTGGCCAGGAAAATGGCTTCTTTTTCCGTCGCACTCAGGGATGTTTTACCCAGCGCCACGCCTTGTTGCAGGTAGGCCGCCAATACAGCAGGGGCATGGGCCAGGGTTTTGAAGACATTGGGCAAAAAGCCGATTTTTTTCTGCACGCCTTCCAGCAGCGGGCGGGTGGTTTCAGTGGCGTGTTCGAGGCTCAGGGCGGTGATGCGGCTCATGGTGTTGCTCCGTCGATTCAAGCGCGGTGTGCGCTGGGTACGGGGTCTATGCTATGCAACGGCGGTGGCGTTTGAGGTGCAAATCGTCGAGGATATGCAACAGATCGTCAAACCTGTCCCCCGGGAGTCGTTCCATGGATCGCTTGTCCACCTTGCTCACCCACTTCGGCGTCAGCGCCGGGAGCTTCTTCAGTGGGCGTTTTTGCGACGCCGTGGTCTTTGATGGTGAGCAGTCAACGGGGCACATCCACCTGCTGCAGGCGGGCGAATTGACGCTGGAGTTGGCCGATGAGCCGGACCGTTTGCTGACCGAGCCCACGCTGATATTTTTCCCGCGACCTTATCGTCATCGCTTGTTCGCCAGCGAAGCGTCGGGCACGCAACTGGTGTGCGCTTCGCTGGATTTCGACGGCGGCGCCGGTAATGCCCTGGCGACCGCGTTGCCTGACTATCTGCTACTGCCACTGGGCAGCGTTCCGACGATGGCCAGCACGCTGGACTGGTTGTTCAACGAAGCGTTTGGCGACACCTGCGGCCGTGAAGCGATGATGGATCGACTGTTCGAATTGCTGGTGATTCAGTTGCTGCGCCACCTGTTGTCCAGTCGCGATCAGCGTCCGGGCATGATGGCCGGCCTCGCGGATGCACGGCTGGCGCGGGCCATGAACTTGATGCATGACGCGCCTGAAAAGCCTTGGACCGTCGCCCAATTATCGGCGGTGGCCAACATGTCGCGCGCCAGTTTTGCCGAACACTTTCGGCTGGTGGTCGGGCAGACGCCGGTCGACTATCTGGTGAGCTGGCGCATCAGCCTGGCGCAGAAGCGCTTGCGCCAAGGTAAGTCGATTGCACTGATCGCCGATGAAGTCGGCTACGAAAGCCCCTCGGCCCTGGCCCGGGCCTTTCGCCGAAAAACCGGCATCAGCCCGCGTGAATGGGTGCAAGAAGGCAAGCGCGCGCGATAACGCTCGTGGGGTGACGGGCTGTTTGAGGTTCGTGAGATAGACTGATCAGCGGACATCGAACGATGGGAGTGTCGAACGTGGCGCCATTCAAATGGACTCGTTAATCACCGCTGCTGCCCGAGCGCTGGCAGCGGGTGATCCGCTCGGTGCTTTGAACCGGGTGGCCTTGCGCGATGATGCACCGGCGCTGGCACTGCGCGGCATCGCCATGGCCCAGCTCGGCGATCTGGAACGGGCGAAGGCGTTGGTCAAACGGGCGGCGCGTGCATTTGGTGCGAAAGAGCCCATGGCCCGGGCGCGGTGCGTGGTGGCTGAGGCCGAAATTGCGCTGGCGGCGCGCGATTTGAGCTGGCCGGTAAAGGCCCTCGACGCGGCACGGGCGACGCTGGAAGCCCATGGGGATTGGGTGAATGCGGCACATGCGCGGTATCTGGAGATCCGCCGGTTGTTGCTGATCGGGCACCTCGATCAGGTCGAGCAATTACTCGTCCGTCTCGACCCCGCGCCGTTGCCGCCGGCCCTGCGTGCCGCACATGAACTGGTGGTGGCCGGCATTGCG
Organism: Pseudomonas sp. S2_F03; assembly: GCF_054668335.1. Taxonomy (NCBI): domain Bacteria; kingdom Pseudomonadati; phylum Pseudomonadota; class Gammaproteobacteria; order Pseudomonadales; family Pseudomonadaceae; genus Pseudomonas; species Pseudomonas sp. S2_F03. The sequence continues at coordinate 5,672,328 of NZ_CP162759.1, forward strand.
ATGCGTCGGCTGGAGATCAAAAAGGCCCGGTCTGCGCTGGAAAGGGCTGAACACTTTGCCGCCGAAGCCGCTATCCCCGCACTGACGGGCGAAGTCGAAAGCGCCGCTCACGTCATGAACGCCCCCCGCAGCCCGGTTGATCAGCCGGGGCGAAACACGACCACTGATGCTGGATGAAGTCGAAACGCTGTTCGCTTCAACCTCGCTGGTGGTCGACGCGTGTCGCTACACGGTGCGCGGTGCCGGCATGTCCGTCTCGCTGGGCAGCCGCCCGGTGTTGTTCGCCCTCGCACGGGTGTTGGCTGAAGCCTGGCCGGCCGATGTCAGCCGCGAAGTGCTTATCGCCCACGCCTTTCGCTTGAAACTCAGTGATGAATCCCACCGTGCGCGCTTGCGCGTGGAGATCGGACGGCTGCGGGCGGCGCTTCGACCGTTGGCCGACGTCACTGCGACGAAGCGCGGGTTTGCACTGGTGGCGCCCGACGTCGTGGTGCTGGCGCGACCGGTCGAGGAGCAGCGCGGCGCTCCTGGCTTTTCTGGCAGACGGTGAATCGTGGTCGAGTTCGGCCTTGGCGATGGCGCTTGGCACCAGTCAGCGTAGCGTGCAGCGGGCGCTTGATTCGCTGGCAGGTCGCCAGCAAAGTGCAGGCGTTCGGTCGCGGCAAGGCGCGTCGCTGGATGACGCCACCGATGCCGGGATTCGCGACGACTTTGTTACTCACAGCTTTGTTGCCGGGTGATTAGGATCCACTCCACACACCCAGTGAAGAGGATGTACCCATGAAACGTTCATCAGCTGAAATCATCCGCGAATACGGACCTTTTCCCGGCGCTGACAGCGTCGGTGGCGTCACGTTTGACGGCCAGCATGTGTGGTTCGCTGCCGGCGGGAAAATCAATGCCCTGGACCCGGTAAGCGGCGAGCACTTGCGTTCGATCGACGTCACCGCCGACGCGGGCACCGCCTTCGACGGCAAGCATTTGTTCCAGATTGGTGGCGAGCACATCTACAAGATTGATCCGCACACCGGCCGGGTACTCGCGACAATTCCGGCGCCCGGCGGCGGTACCGACTCGGGATTGACCTGGGCAGAAGGAACGCTGTGGGTCGGTCAGTACCGGGCGCGCAAGATCCATCAAATCGACCCCGAGACCGGGAAAATCCTGCGCACCATCGAGTCCAACCGCTTCGTCACCGGCGTGACTTGGGTGGACGGCCAAATGTGGCACGGCACCTGGGAGGAGGAAGAAAGTGAGTTGCGGCGGATTGACCCGACCACCGGCAAGGTCCTGGAGGCTGTCAAAATGCCGCCAGGGGTGGGAGTGTCAGGGCTTGAATCGGATGGTGGCGAGCGGTTTTTCTGCGGCGGTGGCAACAGCGGCAAAGTCAGGGCCGTTCGCCGGCCCGTGTCTTCCTAGAACGTAAACTGACGCGACGAGCGGGATGCGCTCTGGGCCAGTTCGATCTCCAGCAAATGCTCAGCCAGCACATCATTGAGAAAGCGGAACTGATCGTTGAGGCCGACCACTTCGTTGCTGAAGTGGTTGGCTGCTGCCGGTATCAGCAACGCCTCGAAGTGTTTGTCGAACACCAATGACAGCGCTTTGCGCGACACAGATTCCTGTGCGTAGTAGTTGCTGCCGAACACCGGGAAGCTCACTGCCAAAGTGACGGAGTGGATCATGATGCTTGCTCCTCGGTCTGGCCGATGTCCAGGATGAAACGGGAAAAAAGTGTCAGCGTAACGGCCGTCAGGGCCAGGCAGGTCAGGAGATGGATCAACATGATGTGCCCCTCCGATGCGGGGTTTGCGTTGTGATGGGGTGATCGTGCGCCTGACGGTTTTATTGCGGAAGGCATTCGTCGCGATGGTGAATATCGACGGCAATGATGGTGTTCTCTGGGGCCCCATCGCGGGCAAGCCCAGCTCCCACAAATCTGTGAGCACCGCTGAACCTGTAGGAGCCGAGCTTGCTCGCGATGGGGCCCTCAAACCCTCCATCGATCCAAAGCGAACAAACACCGGCACCTATACTCAAATAAATAGGCCTTTGAGTACCGGGCATTCTGCCCAAGGGCGATTGTAGGAAACCGCGATCTTGAACCTGCGTTCGCTGATCGTCGCCGTGTTGGTGGTGTTGGCGGGATGCGCCACGCCTGAGCGTGCCCCGGTGGTGGCGCCGGTTGTGGTGGTGTCCGAGAGCACATGGCGACAGGTGGATCGCGAAATCGTCGTGGCGTCGCAATCGGCCACCGAGCAGACCCGAATCTATGCGCGCGGCGCCATGGATTATTGGCGAACACGGGTTTACCAACTCACCGAAGAGAACTTCATTCCCTGGTTCAGCAGTTACTGGACTCAGGAATGGCTGTCGATGAAAGTCAGCTGGTACACCATCAGCGCCAAGGGCGAACAGGACGCCTCGGCCAAGCGCCTGGCGGGCTATTTGCTGGAGCAATACCAGCAACGCGTGCTGGCGCCGGTCGCGGTCGAAATTGATCCCGATGCGATTCTCGGCCTGGCCACCGCGTTCTACGTCGATATTCTTCAGGAAGAACTGCAGAAAACCTCCCAGCGTCACGGCATACCGATGGCCCAACTCAACGGCCGAATCCAGAAAATCCCCGCCATTGCCCTCGGGCCGCCGCCGGCGCGCAATGCCTCGCTTTATCAAGTCGTGCACACGGCGCCGCTGGACAGCTTGCCGGCCTATGCCGCGCTGATCGACAAGATCCACAAGGCGGGTGGCGACAAGGGCGTGGGCTCGACCGACACCGCCATGGCGCCCGTGGCCAAGCGCGCCAGTCAGCGCATGGAGGCCGAAATGGCCCCTCGCGGTGCGGCCAGCGCCGTGGCGGCAGCAGCCGGGAAACTCGCGGGCGGGTTGATTACCGTCGGTGTGGCCGGGATTCGCGCGCTGATTCAGGCCGCCGACCGTCCTGACAGCGAAGCGCTGATTCGCAGCAGCCTGGGCAACACGTTCGATAAGGCCTGGATGCAGTTGGTGAAAAATCCGACGACCGGCGTGATGGCGGGGACTTTGTACATAGCGGGGCAGGTCGAGGGCAATTTGGCGGCGAGCGCCGAACCGCCGGTCGGCCAGGATCCGGCCACTGTCGAATGGACTCCGAGCCAGTCGACTAACCAGCAGATCGACCCTCAACCCCCCGCAGGAGAATGACCATGTCTTATGTCGATGGCTGTGTGATTGCTGTACCGACCGCCAACCGCGAGCAATTCAAGAAGCACGCCGAAATCACCAGCGCGATTTTCAAGGAGAACGGCGCCTTGAGCATTGTTGAATGTTGGGGTGACGACGTGCCGGACGGCAAAGTGACCTCGTTTCCGATGGCGGTAAAACTCAAGGAAGACGAAACCGTGGTGTTTTCCTGGATCATCTGGCCAGACAAGTCGACCCGCAATGCCGGCATGCAGAAAATGATGGCCGACCCGCGCATGCAACCGGACGTCAATTCAATGCCGTTCGATGGTCAGCGCATGATCTTCGGCGGCTTCAACATCATCTATCAGTCCTGACGCGAACCGTCGGATCACTCCGCGCTCGGGGTGATCCGGCAACTCTTGCGATTACGGATCTCGTTATCCGTCGGCCGCTCCCTGACGAACTCGAAACGCGGCTCACCTTCGCTATAGTGAACCAGCCAGCCCCATTCCAGCTCGGATTCATCCTGCCCCGGTTGTGGCGGCATTGCCCACCATGGCTCTTTGCTGATGATCTCCCGCATGGCCCCCTCCCGTTGTTTTCGGTTGGTTCAACTATAACGTGCATGTCAGGAGGTGCCAGGCATGAGCGACGAATTCCGTGAACCGTTCAAGCGGCTGTTTTTCGCGCTGAGCTGCCCGCCAGAGCAACGCCGGGCCATCGCCCAGTGGCGCAACGCGCTGCAACTGCGCAGCGGGCGCCCGGTGCCGGCGGACAACTTTCACCTGACGCTGCTGTTTTTGGGCGCGGTCGGTGTGGCGCAGATCGGCGAGATCTGCACAGCTGCCGCAAAGGTGCGCGTGCCGGGAGAGCCGTTGCGGCTGGTGCTTGATCGACTGGATGTCTGGCGCCGGGCCGGGGTGTTGGTGCTCGCACCCGAGCAGGCGCCGCCTGAGCTTTTGCGCTTGGTCTATGCGCTGGAGCAGGCAATGTTGCCGTTTGGGTTTGAGGAGGCGCCGAAGGAGTTTCGCCCGCATTTGACGTTGATGCGCGACTATCGGATGCCGGTGCCCGAGTCTGCCGCTGCGCCTGAATTTTTCCTGCGTGCTGATCGATTCGTGCTGTTTGAATCGCATAAGGGGCGTTATCGGGCGTTGGCCGAATGGCCGCTCGTTCCTGCATAAAAAAAGGCGCCCGAGGAGGGCGCCTGAATTCACCTAAACCGAGGAAGCCAGGTGAGGCCGTTCTGCTTCAATAGCGTGCAGCGGTGGTAAGGCGCTGCGGGAACGGAAAACTGTAAAGCTGATGATCGTTCCCACGCTCCGCGTGGAAATGCAGCCCGGGGCAAGCCCGGCTCCCACAGGGTTGGCGTCGTAGACAAATCTGTGTTCCAGCACGGAACCTTGTGGGAGCCGGGCTTGCCCGCGATGGCTATCTCAAATTCAGCGATTATTTGCCGAGCTTCACCTTGGTCCAGCCACGGGTCATGATCCGCTGGATGGCAATCGGCTGGTCGGGAATGGCATACAGTGTCGCCATCACCGCTTCCGGCGGATAGGAGCCCGGTTCGTTGCGGATCGCTTCATCCACCAACGGCGTGGCGGCCGAGTTGGCGTTGCTGTAGCCGATGTTGTTGGTGATGTCGGCAATCACATCCGGACGCATCAGGAAGTTCATGAACAGGTAGGCGTTCTCAACGTTGGCGGCATCACGCGGCATGGCGACCATGTCGTAGAAACTGCCAGCGCCTTCTTTCGGGATGCTGTAGTTGATCTTCACCTTGTCGCCAGCTTCCTCGGCGCGGGCCTTGGCCTGCAGCACGTCGCCGGAGTAACCGACGGCCACGCAGATGTTGCCGTTGGCCAGGTCCGAGATGTACTTCGAGGAATGGAAGTACGCCACCGACGGGCGAATTTTCATGAACAGCGCTTCGGCCTCCGCGATGTGCGCCTTGTCCTGATCGTTCACCGGGTAACCCAGGTAGTGCAGGGCGGCCGGGATCATCTCGGTCGGCGAATCGAGGAAGCTGATGCCGCAGGCTTTCAGTTTTTCAGCGTTTTCCGGTTTGAACAGCAAGTCCCAGGAGTTGGTCGGGGCGTTGGCGCCGAGCACTTCCTTGACCTTGGCCGGGTTAAAGCCGATACCGATCGAGCCCCACATGTACGGGAAGGCATGACTGTTGTCGGGGTCGCTGGCGGCGGCGTTTTTCAGCAGCACCGGGTTGAGGTTTTTCCAGTTTGGCAGCTTCGATTTGTCGAGCGTCTGGTACACCCCGGCCTTGATCTGCTTGGCCAGAAAACTGTTGGACGGCACGACGAGGTCGTAGCCGGATTTGCCCGCGAGCAGGCGTGCTTCAAGGGTTTCATTGCTGTCGAACACATCGTAGGTCACGCGGATGCCAGTCTCGTCTTCGAACTTCTTGACGGTGTCCGGGGCGATGTAGTCCGACCAGTTGTAGACGCGCAGTACCTTGTCATTGGCCTGGGCGCCGGTAGCCATTGCGCCCAATAAGGACAGTGTCAGCAGAGTCCTGCCAAGCATTTTCATCGGTACAACTCCATTTCTTTTTTATTCAAATACGCAAAACAGTTGCAGTCATGGCACACCCCTTGTAGCAGCTGGCGAAGCCTGCGTTCGGCTGCGAAGCAGTCGTGAGTTCAGACACTGCGGTTCTATCAGGAAGATTGAATTCACAGGTTTTACGACTACTTCGTAGCCGAACGCAGGCTTCGCCAGCTGCTACAAAGTGTGCGTGCAGCAGACCCTTAGGCCACTGCTCCAGCCATTTGCTTTTCAGGTTGTTGCCAGGATTCGCTGGCGGTCTGGTCCATCGCTTCCTGGATCGCACGCTTACGGGTGGCTTCGGCGCGGCGGCTGAAGTACCAGACCATGAAAGTCACGATCGAGACGGCCAACAGGATCAAACTGGCTACGGCGTTGATCTCGGGTTTCACGCCCAGACGTACCGCCGAGAACACTTCCATCGGCAAGGTCGTCGAACCCGGCCCGGAGACGAAGCTCGCCAATACCAGGTCATCCAGCGACAGGGCAAACGACATCATGCCGCCGGCTGCCAACGAGGGCGCGATCATCGGAATGGTGATCAGGAAAAATACCTTGAATGGCTTGGCACCGAGGTCCATGGCCGCTTCTTCGATGGACAGGTCCAGCTCGCGCAAGCGGGCGGAGACTACCACCGCGACATAAGCGGCACAAAACGTGGTGTGCGCGATCCAGATCGTCACCAGGCCACGTTCCTGCGGCCAGCCGATCAACTGCGCCATGGCCACGAACAGCAGCAACAGCGACAGACCGGTGATCACTTCCGGCATCACCAGCGGCGCCGTTACCAGGCCGCCGAACAGCGTGCGGCCCTTGAAGCGGGTCACGCGGGTCAGCACAAACGCCGCCAACGTGCCCAGCGCAACCGCAGCAATCGCGGTGTAGCAGGCGATTTCCAGCGAGCGCACCACCGAGCCCATCAGTTGCGTGTTGTCCAGCAAACCGGCGTACCACTTGAACGACCAGCCACCCCACACCGTCACCAGTTTGGAGGCGTTGAACGAGTAGATCACCAGAATCAGCATCGGCAGGTAGATAAACGACAGGCCGAAAATCAACATGAACTTTGAAAATCCGAAGCGTTTCATCCCCGACTCTCCATCTCTTTGGCCTGGCTACGGTTGAACAGCAGAATCGGCACAATCAGGATCAGCAACATCACCACCGCCAGGGCAGACGCCACCGGCCAATCGCGGTTGTTGAAGAACTCTTGCCACAGCACGCGACCGATCATCAGGGTTTCCGGGCCGCCCAGCAGTTCCGGAATCACGAACTCACCGACCACCGGAATGAACACCAGCATGCAACCGGCGATGATGCCGTTCTTGGCCAGCGGCACGGTGATTTTCCAGAAACTGTTGAAGGTGCTCGAGCCCAGGTCCGACGCTGCTTCCAGCAAGCTCTGATCGTGTTTGACCAGGTTGGCGTACAGCGGCAGGATCATGAACGGCAGATACGCATACACCACACCGATGTAGACGGCGGTGTTGGTGTTGAGGATCTCGATCGGGTGCGACGTCAGGCCGGTCCACATCAGAAACGCGTTGAGCAAACCGTTGTTGCTGAGGATGCCCATCCACGCATAAACGCGGATCAGGATCGCTGTCCAGGTCGGCATCATGATCAGCAGCATCAGGACGTTTTGCGCTTCCTTGCTCGCCTTGGTGATCGCGTAGGCCATCGGGAAACCGAGGACCAGGCACATCAGCGTGCTGAAAAACGCGACCTTCAACGAACCGAGGTAGGCCGAGAGGTACAGCTCATCGTCGGTCAGCAGCAGGTAGTTGCCAACGTTCAAGAACAGCTGGAATTTCTGTTCGGCGTAGGTGTAGATCTCGGAGTAAGGAGGAATGGCCAGCGCCGCTTCCGAGAAGCTGATCTTCATCACCAGGAAGAACGGCAACAGGAAAAACAGGCACAGCCACAAGAATGGAATCCCGATGACGAGCTTTCGACCACTCGGCATCAGCCGCATAAACCGCTGATTGAGTGTTTTCATGAGCGCAGTACCACGCCGCTGTCGTCTTCCCACCACACGTAGACCTTGTCGTCCCAGGTCGGACGCGCGCCACGGCGTTCGGCGTTGGCCATGAACGACTGGACGATCTTGCCGCCAGGCAGCTCCACGTAAAACACCGAGTGACCGCCGAGGTAGGCGATGTCGTGCACCTTGCCTTGCGACCAGTTGTAGCGGGTGTCCGGCTTGATCGTGCTGACCAGCATTTTTTCCGGGCGGATGGCGTAGGTGATCGACTTGTCCTGCACCGAGGTGCTGACGCCGTGGCCAACGTAAATCTTGTTTTCAAGGTCCGGGCTGTGAATGATCGCGTGACCTTCAAGGTCTTCCACAACTGTGCCGTCGAAGGCGTTCACGTTGCCGATGAACTCGCAGACCATGCGGCTGACCGGTGCTTCATAGATGTCGACCGGGCTGCCGATTTGCGCAATCCAGCCCAGGTGCATGATTGCGATGCGCTCGGCCATGGTCATGGCCTCTTCCTGGTCGTGGGTCACCATCACGCACGTCACGCCGACGCGCTCGATGATCTCGACCAACTCCAGTTGCATCTGCGAACGCAGTTTTTTATCCAGGGCGCCCATCGGTTCGTCGAGCAGCAACAGCTTCGGACGTTTGGCCAGGGAACGGGCCAGTGCCACACGTTGACGTTGACCGCCGGACAGTTGATGCGGTTTGCGTTTGGCGTACTGGGTCATGTGCACCAGTCGCAGCATTTCTTCAACGCGGGCGTCGATTTCGCTGGCGGGCAAACGGTCCTGCTTGAGGCCGAAGGCGATGTTCTGGGCCACGGTCATGTGCGGGAACAAGGCGTAGGACTGGAACATCATGTTGATCGGCCGCTCGTACGGCGGCATGTCGGTGATGTCGACACCGTCAAGCATGATCCGGCCTTCGGTGGGACGTTCGAAACCGGCGAGCATGCGCAGCAGCGTCGATTTGCCCGAGCCGGAGCCGCCGAGCAGGGCGAAGATTTCGCCTTGATGAATCTCCAGCGAAACATCGTCCACTGCGATGGTTTCGTCGAACTTCTTGGTGACGCGGTCGACTTTCACCAACACCTTTTTCGGTGCCTGGTGACCTTCAAGAGCCTTCCTGTAAATGCTGGAGGCGTTTGCCATGTGAAACTCCCAACAGGTTTCAGTCGTCGGGCCAACGCGGCCTGACTTAATAGTGGATTGCTAGCCTGAGCCGGGTACGGTCCCTGTAGGAGCCGAGCTTGCTCGCGATGAGGCCCCGGCAGCCGACATCAATGTTGAATGTTCGGTCGCCATCGCGAGCAAGCTCGGCTCCTACAGGGTTACCCGTTCCGGCTGGGCTTATTCGGCGCCGCCGTCCTGGCTGCCTGGTAGTACTTGTTGTTATCGCAGTGTGTTGCTGTCGCGAGGGACGGGCGCGCAAGGGCACGCCCGACTGGCTCGCGGGGGCAGTAAATTTATGTTCAGTGTTTTAAGTCAGCGGTTTTTACGCAGCGCGGCCCGTCGCCGGCACGCATCGCCGAACGCCTGGAAAATACTCAGGTAGGGCGGGTTCGACAGCACCTGCCATTCCGGATGCCACTGCACGCCGACGGCAAAGGTCGGGCTGTGCTCCACCGAAATCGCCTCGATCAAACCGTCCGGCGCAATCGCTTCGGCACGCAGGCCGGGCGCCAGTCGGTCGATGCCTTGGCTGTGAATCGAATTGACCATGAACCCGGCCGGCAACTCCAGCGCCTCGAACACGCCACCCGGTTGCACGGTGACCGCATGCGCCGGTGCGTATTGCACCGCCAGCTCCGGGCTGTCCGCCTCGCGGTGATCGAGCATGCCGGGCACCTCGTGGACCTTCTGGTGCAGGCTGCCACCAAACGCCACGTTCATTTCCTGGAAGCCCCGGCAGATGCCGAGCACCGGCACGCCAGCCGCAATGGCCGCACGCAATAAAGGAAGGGTTGTGGCGTCCCGCGCCGGATCGTGATCCGTGCCGGGAGCGCTGGCCGGGCCTTGATAGTGGAAAGGCTCCACATTCGAGGGCGAGCCGGTCAGCAACAGACCGTCGAGATGCGCGAGCATATCCTCGATTTCAGTCAGTTCGCCTAAGGAAGGAATGACCACAGGCAGCCCCAAAGCCGCGACGCTGACAGCACGCAAGTACTTGTCGCCGCTGATGTGGTAGGGGTGCAGGCCAATCTGTTTGACGCACGCAGTAACGCCGATCAATGGCTTGAATGCCATTTTTATCACCTCGAAGTTTCACACTTGAACGAGCTTTTCCGGAGCTTAGCCTTGTTGATTTTAATTAACAACTCTCATGTAAAAAATTCTAAACGCCGTACGTCCGAACCTCAGCGTTTACACGGTGTGCAAGACTCATTTAGGACTCTCGTGCCCAAAAAAGGCCCGAAAATAAAGGTTGAAAGGCCAAGTGTTCGCTATTGACTTCACTTTGCCGTTCGGGTTGACTGGGCTCGTGAAAGGGTAGTGAACATAATAATTAACAGCTAAAAAATAGGTGCATCATGTCGGTCCCTCTGCGTGCCGTTCAACTCAACGAAGCAAACGCATTCCTTAAGAAATATCCTGAGGTTTTGTACGTCGACCTTCTGATTGCGGATATGAACGGTGTGGTGCGCGGCAAGCGCATCGAGCGCACCAGTCTTCATAAGGTCTACGAAAAAGGCATTAACCTGCCGGCGTCCCTGTTTGCTCTGGACATCAATGGTTCTACGGTGGAAAGCACCGGCCTGGGTCTGGACATCGGCGACTCTGACCGAATCTGTTTCCCCATTCCCGGCACCCTCAGCATCGAGCCGTGGCAGAAGCGCCCAACCGCTCAGTTGCTGATGACCATGCACGAACTCGAAGGCCAGCCGTTCTTTGCCGACCCGCGTGAAGTGTTGGCCAATATCGTGCGCAAGTTCGACGACATGGGCCTGACCATCTGCGCTGCGTTCGAACTCGAGTTCTATCTGATCGACCAGGACAACGTGAACGGCCGTCCGCAATCGCCGCGCTCACCGGTGTCCGGCAAGCGTCCGGTGTCGACCCAGGTGTACCTGATCGACGACCTCGACGAATACGTCGACTGCCTGCAAGACATCCTCGAAGGCGCGAAAGAGCAGGGCATTCCTGCCGACGCCATCGTCAAGGAAAGCGCCCCGGCGCAGTTCGAAGTCAACCTGCATCACGTCAACGACCCGATCAAGGCCTGCGACTACGCGGTGTTGCTCAAGCGTCTGGTGAAGAACATCGCCTATGACCACGAGATGGACACCACGTTTATGGCCAAGCCGTATCCGGGTCAGGCGGGTAACGGTTTGCACGTACACATTTCGATTCTCGACAAAGAAGGCAACAACATCTTTGCCAGCGAGGATCCCGAGCAGAACGCCGCGCTGCGACACGCGATCGGCGGTGTGCTCGAGACCCTGCCGGCGCAGATGGCGTTCCTCTGCCCGAACGTCAACTCGTACCGTCGTTTCGGCGCGCAGTTCTACGTGCCGAACTCCCCGAGCTGGGGCATCGACAACCGTACCGTAGCAGTGCGTGTGCCAACCGGTTCGCCGGACTCGGTACGCATCGAGCATCGTGTTGCTGGTGCCGACGCCAACCCTTACCTGTTGATGGCTTCGGTGTTGGCCGGTATTCACCACGGCCTGACCAACCAGATCGAACCGGGCGCCCCGGTGGAAGGCAACAGCTACGAGCAGAACGAGCAGAGCCTGCCGAACAACCTGCGCGATGCCCTGCGCGAGCTGGACGACAGCGAAGTCATGGCCAAATACATCGACCCGCTGTACATCGACGTGTTCGTGGCGTGCAAGGAAAGCGAGCTGGCCGAGTTCGAGAACTCCATCTCCGACCTTGAGTACAACTGGTACTTGCACACGGTTTGATTGGCTAAAAACCGTCAGTCAAGGATAAAAGGCGGGTGTACACCGATCGCGTGTACACCGCCAACCCCTGTGGGAGCGGGCTTGCCCGCGATAGCGTCATCACAGTCAACATTGATGGCGCCTGACACACCGCAATCGCAGGCAAGCCCGCTCCCACAGTGGATTGCATTTCAAATCTTTAACTGACTGGCAGTCAATCCAACGATCACTTATTCCTCTACGTCGAGTCACAACCATGACAAACACTCGCAGCGACTGGGAGCAACGCTTCCAGTCCCTAACCATTGAAAGCCGTGCGTTCATCGACGGCCAATACGCCCCGGCACTCAGCGGCGACACCTTTGAATGCATGAGCCCGGTCGACGGCCGTTTCCTGGCCAACGTCGCCAGCACCGACGAAGCCGACGCCAATGCGGCCGTCGCCGTCGCGCGCCGCACGTTCGAATCCGGCATCTGGGCCAACCTCGCCCCGGCCGAGCGCAAGCGCATCCTGATCCGCTTCGCCGACCTGATCCTGGCCAACCAGGAAGAACTCGCCCTGCTCGAAACCCTCGACATGGGCAAGCCGATCAACGACTCGATGAACATCGACATCCCGGCGACCGCCAACGCGATCCGCTGGAGCGCCGAAGCCATCGACAAGATCTACGACGAAGTCGCCGCCACCCCGCACGATCAACTGGGCCTCATCACCCGTGAACCGGCGGGTGTAGTCGCGGCCATCGTGCCGTGGAATTTCCCGTTGATCATGGCCAGCTGGAAGTTCGCCCCGGCCCTGGCGGCTGGCAACTCGTTCATCCTCAAGCCCTCGGAAAAGTCGCCGCTGACTGCGATCCGCATCGCTCAGCTCGCGCTGGACGCCGGCATCCCGAAAGGCGTGTTCAACGTGCTGCCGGGCTTCGGTCACACCGTCGGCAAGGCACTGGCGTTGCACATGGACGTCGACGTGCTGGCCTTCACTGGCTCGACCGCGATTGCCAAGCAACTGATGATCTACGCCGGGCAAAGCAACATGAAACGCGTGTGGCTCGAAGCCGGGGGCAAGAGCCCGAACGTGGTGTTCGCCGACGCGCCGGACCTGCGCGCGGCAGCCCAAGCGGCGGCCGGTGCGATTGCCTTCAACCAGGGCGAAGTCTGCACCGCCGGCTCGCGCTTGCTGGTCGAGCGTTCGATCCGCGAACAGTTCATTCCGCTGCTGGTGGAAGCCTTGCAAGCCTGGAAACCGGGCCATGCACTGGACCCTGGAAACCACCGTCGGTGCGGTCGTCGATCAGCGTCAATTGGACAACGTCTTGCGTTACATCCAGGTCGGCAAAGACCAGGGCGCGCAACTGATCGCGGGTGGCAGCCGCACCCTCGAAAGCACCGGCGGCCTGTACGGTGGAACCGGCGATTTTCGACGGCGTGACCAACGCCATGACCATCGCCCGTGAAGAAATTTTCGGCCCGGTGCTGTCGCTGATCACCTTCGACAGCGCTGAAGAAGCCCTGGCCATCGCCAACGACAGCATCTTTGGCCTGGCCGCCGGCGTCTGGACCAGCAACCTGAGCAAGGCCCACACCTTCGCTCGCGGCCTGCGTGCCGGCAGCGTGTGGGTCAACCAGTACGACGGCGGCGACATGACCGCGCCGTTCGGCGGGTACAAGCAGTCGGGTAACGGTCGGGACAAACCGCTGCACGCGTTCGACAAGTACACCGAACTCAAAGCGACCTGGATCAAGCTCTAACACCTATAAAAAAGCGACGGTCGCCGGCACGCTGCCGGTGGCCATCGGAGAAACTTATGAAACAAGCTCTGATAAACAAAATCATGTAAACAGTTACTACGCCGCCACTCGCAACTTCACTGGCGACTTCCCTGTGCTGGAAGGGGCGGTGGACTGCGACGTCTGCATCATCGGCGCCGGCTACACCGGTTTGTCCTCGGCGCTGTTCCTCGCCGAAGCCGGCTACAGCGTCACCGTACTCGAAGCCGCAAAAGTCGGATTCGGCGCCAGCGGTCGCAACGGCGGCCAACTGGTCAATCTCCTACAGCCGCGACGTCGATGTCATCGAAGAACGCTACGGCGACAAGACGGCTGAAATCCTTGGCAGCATGATTTTTGAAGGCGCCGACATCATCCGTCAGCGCATACAACACTACGACATCCAGTGCGACTACAAGCCCGGCGGCATCTTCGCCGCGATGAACAAGAAGCAACTCAATGGCCTGGCCGAACAGAAGAAAAGCTGGGAGCGCTACGGCAACAAGAACCTGAAAATGCTCGACAAGGCCGACATCAAGCGCGAAGTCGGTTCCGACGCCTACGTCGGCGGCCTGCTGGACATGCAGGGCGGCCACATTCATCCGCTGAACCTGGCCCTCGGCGAAGCTTCGGCCATCATCGGCCTGGGCGGCAAAATCTACGAACAATCGGCCGCAGTGGAAATCACCTACGGCGAACCAATCACCGTGCGCACCGCCAAAGGCGTGGTGAAGGCCAAGTACCTGCTGATCGCCGGTAACGCCTACCTGCCGCAAGGCCTCGACAACCGCGTGACCAGCAAAAGCATGCCGTGCGGCTCGCAAATCGTCGTCACCGAACCGTTGTCGGAAAAGGTTGCGCGCAGCCTGATCAAAAACAACTACTGCGTCGAAGACTGCAACTACCTGCTCGACTACTACCGCCTCACCGCCGACAACCGCCTGCTGTACGGTGGCGGCGTGGTCTACGGCGCGCGTGAGCCGGATGACATCGAACAACTGATCAAGCCGAAAATCCTCAAGACCTTCCCGCAATTGAAGGACGTGAAGATCGACTACCGCTGGACCGGCAACTTCCTGCCGACCATGTCGCGTATGCCGCAATTCGGCCGCATCGAGAAAAACGCCTACTACATGCAAGGCTACAGCGGCCACGGCGTCACCTGCTCGCACCTGGCCGGCAAACTGATTTCGGAAATGATCCGCGGCGACGCCGAACGCTTCGATGCGTTTGCTTCGCTACCGCACATGCCAATGATCGGCGGCCGCACCTTCTCGGCACCGTTGACCGCCCTCGGTGCCGTGTATTACTCGCTGCGCGACCGTTTCGGCATCTAAATCCGCCGCAATCCCTGTAGGAGCCGAGCTTGCCCGCGATGGCGGTGTATCAGCCTCCATCGATGTGACTGACACACCGCCATCGCGAGCAAGCTCGGCTCCTACAGGAGATCTATGGCATACACAAAATTTGTACACGACCAGAACCAAACTGTAGAGCGTGCCTGCTCGCGAAGAGGTCATATCAGCCAGCATCGATATCGCCTGACACACCACTACCCTGTAGGAGCCGAGCTTGCTCGCGATGAGGCCATCCCCGTCGCCATCAATGCCAGCTGACACACAGCAACCGCCCCTACAGTTTTCACAGCCAAACCCCTGATGATCAGGTCAAAACAACCTTTTTAACTAACCATTTATCGAACCTGCTGAGCAACACGAACAAACGTGATTTAATACCCGCCTTTCAAATTTCCGGGACAGGGAAGCGGTGTTTTCTCGCGGCCAAAAGTCGCTCCGCCATCCACCCCCATTACCCCTTAAGGAATTCACGCATAAGGCTGTCATGGACACGGGCTCAAGACTCAAATTAGTACGCGAAAGCTACAAAATGTCCCAGCGCGAGCTGGCCCGGCGCAGCGGCGTCACCAATGCCACCATCTCCCTGATCGAACAGAATCGCGTCAGTCCCTCCGTCAGCTCCCTGAAAAAACTGCTCGAAGGCATCCCCATGTCCTTGGCGGACTTCTTCACCTTCGACCAGCCCCGCGTGAGCATCAATACGTGTTCCGCGCCAATGAACAGCCGGATCTTGGGCGCCATGGGTTGCGGTTGCTGCTGATCGGCGCCTCGGTGCCGAGTCGGCAAATGCGCTTGCTGCGTGAGCAATACGCGCCTGGCGCGAGTTCGGGGGAGGAGCCGATTGTGCATTCGGAAGGGGAGGAGTGTGGGCTCGTAACCCGTGGCACGGTTGAACTGACCGTGGATGGCCAGGATCAGCGTGCTCAACGCGGGCGACGGCTACTACTTCCCGACAACCCTGCCGCACAAGTTTCGCAATATTGGCCAGGATGAAGCGGAAATCATCAGCGCCAACACCCCGGCAAACTTCTAACCTCAAAACGGACGCAACCTTGTAGCAGCTGCCGAAGGCTGCGTCCGCATTCAACACCCATGCTGAATGGAAGCAGCTGCTTCAGCGTTTATCTAAAGAAATGGACTTCACCTCATGACCACACCCCGCATCCGCCCCTCGCACTCTGCATCTTCCATCACAATGGCAAGATCCTGCTCAGCGAAGCCCACGACCCCATCAAAACCGCCCATTTTTCCGCCCAATCGGCGGTGGAATCGAGTTTGGCGAAACCAGTGCCCAAGCCATTGTCCGCGAAGTTCAGGAAGAACTTGGTTTGGCTATTACTGATGTCCGCTTGCTCGGGACGCTTGAAAACATCTTTACCTACGCCGGCAGGCCAGGGCACGAAATTGTGCAGGTTTACGATGCGAGAGTTTGTGGATGTTAGCCGTTTATGATTTGCCGTATTTGGGCGGTCAGGAAACCGATGGCGCGACGTTCACTGCGAAGTGGCTGGCGTGGGAGGGGCTTTACTGATGACGCGCCGTTGGTTCCTGATGGGCTCTACGATCTACTTAAAAAGGTCGCATTGCTGAATTGATCTCTGTGGCTGTTTGTTGGCGAGGTGCATATGTGGTGGGACGTTATTGTTATAGTGTTAAAAGTAATATTTGTTATATGGATGGCTTCATATATTTTCCGGCCTTTCTCTTCCTTGTTGGTATAACAATTTTGCTGAGATAATCGGTTATAGATTGCTCGGTGTAATACTTGCTGTTCCTGTTTTTGTCCGAAATGCTTGGATTGTTTCATCATCCATAATGTATTACTTGGAGTATGTTCTCAATTCTCGGGTTACTTTTCGCGGGTGCATTCCTTTTTGGGTATACGCTGCTGTTAGAGTTAGGCGTGAGCATTCCCGGCCTGTGGCCTTGCTATTCTATTTTAAGCAGAATTGCGCAGAACAAAACCGCCTGGGCTGGCGCCACTACAGTCAATTGCTACAACAGTCGCAATCGGTCACATGTGTGGAATCTCAGATTAACATCAACTAAATTTTATGAAGAAATGAAAAAGTTTGAAAGGGAGGAACAGGAGAAGCTAGAGAAAAGCAAAGGCAAGAGCGTAAAAGCAAATCTCTTTTACTAGTGGAAATGATGAAAGATTTATTTAATAAATAGATCTGTCACCTTTGATTGCGATTGGGGGATTCTGCCATGTATGAAACAGATCATGAAAAACCCGCAGTAATGCGGGTTTTTTATTGTGGTAATTCGGTCACTGATCCTTATGCGTATCGAATCCACGCTGTGCTCAATCACCCGAAACACATCACTCACATCCTGGACCATGATCCGGGCGATGTTGGTGACGGTGTTGATGTCGTTTTCGGCGTAGTCGGGGAGGCTGGTGCAGGCCATCAGGTTTAGGTATTTGAGGTATCGGCGTTGAGGCGTTCGCGTGAGAGCAGTTGTGGAGTTCGCGTGGCGGGGCGTCGTTGTTGATGAGCAGGACGGGGTAGTCGGTGGCGAATTGGGACATGGGGGTGAAGCGGCGTGGCGGATTGTTCGTAGACATAAAGATGAGCCTCTTCAAAGGATTATGTAGCCACCTTTCTGGTGCTGCGAAACAAATAGGTGGCAGCTGGGTGTCGTGGGTCTTCGCAGACCGGAGAAGAGACAAAAGCCGGCAGAACCCGAAGGTCTTCCACACACAGCCGCCATAAAAAACGTAACGGCGGCAAAGTTTGCCACAGTTGTCATTTAGCGGTGCGTCATCTTCTTCAGGGCTGCGAAAACCCTTATCGCTGACTGCGGTCAGCAACGAGTCGAATATAGGCGTCGATTTTGGTGGCTGCAAACGGGGTTGTAGGACGCAAACTGGGCATTTCGGTGGGTGGCTGCGGCTGAATGCAGTTGGGTCGCGGGCGTGAAATCAAAGGTTGTTTAGTGTCAGGTGAACCTTGCTCGCTGGGTTTACGGCTGCTGCGCAGCCGGACGCAGGCTTCGCCAGCTGCTACAGGGTTTTGGGTTGTTTAAAAAGTTTGGTGAGGGATGGGGTGGCTTCGCTTGCTCAGCCGGAGCAAGCTCCCTCGTCACAGGGGGCGGTTTCCTACATGTTTTTCGGATGGCCCGAAACGACAAAAGCCCCGAATCGTTGGGGCTTTGTACCGTTACCAAAATCGATGTTGCGGATCGTTCGACGTCATTGTCGGTCCTGCGGCGAATGCGGGTTGTGTTCAGTGTTTTTCGGGCCGAACGCTGCCCATGCCAGGACCCCATCATCGGCACGAACACGATCACCACGATCCACAAGAGTTTTTGCTGCTCGATTTGCCGTCGGCTTTGCGGACTCTGTTGATTGCCCATAGCTCGATCAGTAGAAGAACTGCCATGTAAGTACTATCCAGGTTGTTTCGGAATTGCATGGGTCACCCTCCTGATGGTCATTCAGTTAGGTGGAGTGATGGTGGGCAGGGTTCATTAATTTTTGGGTTTTGTGGGTTAGGCATAAGCGGGGTTGCTCGCGATGGTGGTCTGTCAGGTCATTCAATTTTGCCTGGCCTTCCGCATTCGCGGGCAAGCCCGCTTCCACATGGAGTTGCAGGGTTGGGTTAGATCGAGAGTGGCCAGTTTTTCCGGTGGCGAGGCGGCGTTTGTCAGCGGTGTCGCGGTTGGCGAGCCAGTAGTAGAGCGGCGAGGTGATCAGCAGGCCGACCAACCAGGACAAATCAGCGCCATTGATGTGCTCCGAAATCGGCCCGACATACAGCGGCGTATTCATGAACGGAATCTGCACCACAATCCCGATCGCCATACGCCAACAACGCCTGCGGGTTGTACCGCCCGTAAATCCCGCCATCGACCTTGAAGATCGAATCAATGTCGTAATGACCTTTGTGAATCGCATAGAAGTCGATCAGGTTGATTGCGGTCCACGGCACCAGCACTACGAGCAGCACCAGCACCATGTCGACGAAGTGGCCGATGAAGTTGGCGGAGGCGCCGACGGCGGCGAAGCAGCAGGCGGCGAGGACCAATACCGAGAGGACGGCGCGGCTTTTGGCGGTGGGGATCCAGCGGTAGGCGAAGGTTTGCACCAGGCGTGATCAGCGACAGCACGGCGCCGTAGAGGTTGAGGGCGTTGTGGCTGACGACGTTGAGCAGGAACTTAGCATGAGCATCAGCGGGCCAGACGGAGCCGGTGGCGAGTTTGACGGCGTCCATGCGTGTCCATCCCGACGGGCGTGGCGAGGACGGCGACGGCGCCGAAGATGAACGAGAGGCTGGAGCCGAGGACGGTGCCCAGGTACGTGGTCCAGAACGTGGCGGCGACCGGTACGTTGGCCGGCAGGTAGCGCGAGTAGGCCGGAGACGTACGGCGCGAAGGCGATTTGCCAGAGCGCGGCGAGGAACACGGTGGCGAGCCAGCCGGACAGGTTGAAGCTGCCACGGGTGAGGAAGTCGGCTTGATCTGCACGTGGGTGAAGATGTAGCCGAAACCGAGCACGATGCCGGCGCCGAGCACCCAGGCGCCGATGCGGTTGAGCACGTGGATGAAGCGGTAGCCAATGATGCCGATGATGCCGGAACCGAGGGCGCCGATGACGATGCCGACCGGCACCGGAACGCTGTCGACGACGCCGTGCAGGGACTTGCCGGCGAGGACGATGTTGGAGGCGAAGAAGCCGATGTACATCACGCCGGCGATCAGCACCACCAGCAGTGCGCCGAGGGAGCCGAACTGGGCGCGGCTCTGGATCATTTGCGGGATGCCCATCTGCGGGCCTTGCGCCGAGTGCAGCGCCATCAGCACGCCGCCGACCAGGTGGCCGACGAGGATGGCGACGATGCCCCACACCAGGTTCAGGTGAAACATTTGCACGCCGAGGGCGCCGGTGACGATGGGCAGCGGGGCGATGTTGCCGCCGAACCAGAGGGTGAACAGGTCGCGGGTTTTGCCGTGGCGATCTTCGGGCGGCACGTAGCCGATGGTGTGTTTTTCAATGAGCGGGGCGGTGGTGGTTGCAGCGGTAACCATGACGGACTCCAAGGCAATTTTGAGTACGTGGACGTACTTCGGTGAGCGCCACACGGGGGCGACGCTTTTCTTGTTGGAGTTGATGATGTGCGGTGGGTGGCAGAGATAAATTAGTAAGATTGTGGGTATAGACGTTAAAAAATGTATGCCGCCGGGACAGTGAAAACCTGTGGGAGCGGGCTTGCCCGCGATGGCGGTCTGTCAGCCAGTTCAATATCGGCTGTCAGGCCCTCATCGCGGGCAAGCCCGCTCCAGGGATTTTGGTGTGTTCAGATTCTTTGTCAGCTGATCGATAACAGCATCCGTTGCAGCATGGCATCGCAGGCGTTGAGCTGTTCGAGGCTGACGAATTCGTCGGGTTTGTGGCCCTGATCCATGCTGCCGGGGCCGCAGACGACGGTGGGAATTCCGGCAGCGTCGAACAGGCCGCCTTCAGTTCCGAATGCCACGGTGCTGAACGCTCTTGAGCCCGAAAATAAAGCAATCAATTCCCGCCGCTTCACTGTGCGCATCCGTCACCAAACCGGGATACGCCGACAACTCGCTGAAGCGAATCTCACTCTGCTCACTCACGGCCCGCATGCGCGGCAACACGTGTTGCTCGGCATAGGCCTTCAGTTCCTGCGCCACATCAACGGGATCAAACGAAGGCAGGGCTCGGATTTCGAAGTCGAAGCGGCAATCGGCGGGGACGATGTTCAATGCCTTGCCACCAGAAATCACGCCGGTTTGCACGGTGCTGAACGGCGGATCGAACCGCGCATCGTGAAGCTCCGGTGCTTTGAGTCGATGGCCGATGCGTCCCAGCTCACCGATCAATTCAGCGGCGTATTCAATCGCATTGACCCCCTGCGGCGCGTAGGCGGAATGGCACGCTTGGCCGTGAACATCGCAGCGCATCGCCAGTTTGCCTTTATGCCCGAGCACCGGTTTCAGTTCGGTCGGTTCACCGATGATGCACTAGCATTGGTTTGACCGGACGCTGTTGCAGTTCCGTCAGCAGCGAGCGCACGCCGAGGCAGCCAACCTCTTCATCGTAGGACAGCGCAATGTGCACCGGCCGGCGCAACGTGGCCTTCACCAGCGACGGCACCAGGGCGAGCACGCAGGCGATGTAGCCTTTCATGTCCGCCGTGCCGCGACCGTAGAGTTTGCCGTCGCGCTCGGTGAGTTCGAACGGCGCAACGGTCCACGGCTGACCGTCGACGGGCACCACGTCGGTGTGTCCCGACAGCACGATGCCCGGCAGATGCGCCGGGCCGAGGGTGGCGAACAGATTGGCCTTGCTGCGCTGCTCGTTGTAGATCGGCTCGCACTGCACATCGAAGCTTTCGAGGTAGTCGCCAACGAACTCGATCAGGTGCAGGTTGGATTCGCGGCTGGTGGTGTCGAACGCCACCAGCGTTTTCAGCAAATCGCGGCTGTGGCTCATCCGGTCGTCTCCGGCGACGCCGTAACCGGGGGATTTGTCAGGGGCGAGGGCGCGGTCGATGTAGTCCTGGACTTGCGGGCGATAGGCGTCCCAGAGTTTTTCCAACTGGCCGATCGGGTTTTCGTCCGCCCAATCCACCCGCAGGTTGATGATCGGCCAGGTCAGTTCACCGACCACCACCAATGCCGCCGAATGCACCGGCTCCGGCTCGCCGCCAGCCGCGATGGCGGCTTTCATGGCGGCCAGCAAGCAGGTCGGCCAGTTGACCTTCGCCGTGCTCGAACGCGTGGACCATGGCTTCGATCACACGAGGCGATCCGCCAGCATGTTGCCGGCCGCCACGCACTGTTCGCCGGACACGGCATTGTGGTTACCCAGGGTTTGTGTACCGCTGAAATGCGCGGTCTGGCCGAGGTGGTCAATGGCGGTGATTTGCCGGTATTGGCTGTAGCCGTTGCGGAGTCCAGGACTTTGTCCAGCGCCTCGGCAGGCGCGAGGCCTTGCTCCATGAGCGCGAGGGTTTCCGGGCCGAGCGAGGGCAGGGTGATGTTTTGGGTGGAAGACCACGCCGACACCCGGAAGCAGCCACGGGCAACGGGCGCCGACGGCGATGCTGGAGGAACTGATCGCAATGCCGAACTGGCCGGTTTCAGGGCAACGGGCGGCGATGGAGAAGGTCATGGATTTGTGCTCCTTGTTTAGCCTGGCGAATAAAGGTGTCTGGGCGGACGCCATCGCGGGCAAGCCCGCTCCCACGAGGGATCTCTCAGTGGCCACAGATTTGCGTACGACGACTAACCTGTGGGCGCTGAGCTTAGCCTGCGATGGCGGCGACTCGGTTTTTACTTTCAGGAATCACCGCAATCACATCAATTTCCATCAACCACTGCGGCTGCCCCAACGCCGACACCACCAACCCGGTGGAAATCGGGAACACGCCCTTGAACCACTTGCCGACTTCCTGATAAACCGGCTCGCGATAGCGCGGATCAATCAGGTACGTCGTGGTTTTTCCACAATGTGGCTGAGATCGCTGCCAGCCTCTTCCAGCAACTGTTTGACGTTGCGCATCCGCTTGCTCGGCCTGCGCGCGCAGGTCGCCCAGACCGACCAGGTTGCCTTCGAAATCAGTCCCGACCTGGCCGCGAACATAAACGGTATTCCCGGCCCGCACGGCCTGGCACAAATCGTTGTCCAGGCTCTGGTTCGAGTAGGTTTCGCTTGGTGTTGAACATGCAGAATTCGAGGGTATGGGTTGGCGTGGACATCTGAAACTCCTGAATAAAAAATCAAGCACTGACCGTGGTTTTGTGAGCGACCAGCACGCTTTCAGCCTGACGCTGCGCCGTATCGTGGTAGTCGAGGTACGAACGCTGGATGGCGATGTGATCGGCCACGTACTTAGCGTCGTGCCACTCCCCCAGATGAACGAAGAACCACGCGACGCGACTGCCATGGCAGCCGAGGAAATACACCCCCGGCTCACTCGACACACCGCGCCGGTGCGCTGGCTTACCCTTGTCGTCAGAGGCGTTGACCTTCAGCCAGCTGTAATCGGTGGCAAAACCGGTGGCCCAGATGATTGAGTTGATGCCGGCCTTGGCCAGATCGAGTTCAAGAATCAGATTCTTCACGCACGTCCGGATCCGGGAAGGTCATGCGCGCTTCGGGTTCTTCCGGCGGGTCCAGACCATTGCTTTCGATGTAGGCGTCGGCGGCGATTGAGGCAGCGCCAGGTAGTTTTCATCACCGCGCGCCAGGTTCTCCAGCCAGGTTCGGTTGAAACGTCGCCACGCTGCCGTTGAACGATTGGGTCAGACCGACAAGGGTCATGCCGCGATAGGCGAGCCCCCGGAAGTCGACCGTCTTGCCGCCCTGCGCACCGCTGACCGCGATGGTCACGTGTTCGCGACCGGGTTTCATCGCGGCTTCCTGATCCCATTCGCCGCAGCACGCAGCCACCAGCAGAAATCACGGTTGCGGTAGGCGCGAGGCGGAGCGGTCGTGCGCACCGACCGAGAGGTAAACCTGTTTGCCGGAGCGCTGCAATTCATCGGCGATCTGCACCCCCGACGAGCCGGCGCCAACCACCAGCACGGCGCCTTCCGGCAGTTGACCGGGATTGCGATAGTCGACCGAGTGGATCTGCAAGAACGGTTGATCTTTAGGCGCGATAGGCGGGATTACTGGCGTCTGGAACGGCCCGGTGGCGGCTACCACACGGTTGGCCTCGATCACGCCTTCGGAGGTTTCGATGGTGAAGCCCGGACGGCCGACATTGCGCTCGACTTTGAGCACGTCGACGCCGGTGCGTACCGGTGCGTTGAATTTTTTCGCATAGGCTTCCAGCGAGAAGTAGTCCGCCACGCGCTCTTTGGGGGCAAAGCCGTCCGGGCTGAGGTCGTCGAATTCCAGGCTCGGGAAAACGGTCGTGCCAGGCCGGACCATTGGCCACCAGCGAATCCCAACGCCCGGTGCGCCAGCGCTCGGCAATACGGTTGCGCTCCAGCACCAGGTGCGGCGCACCAAGTTTGCTCAGGTGTTCACTCATGGCCACGCCAGCCTGACCAGCGCCAACGATCAGCGTGTCTGTTTTTGTTTTCTGTGGTCATCTCTCTACCCTTCGAAGTGGGATTCAGGTCGCTTATGGCCTGCCATCTCTTGGGCTCAAGACTAGGGATCACCCCTGTATCGTGTAGATATTATTAAGCTGGCGTTTGAGTATAAATAACTGAGGCAGAACGCTTAGACCCGCCTGGGTGGCAGCGGGTCTGGAGAGGAGGATGTTGCACGGTTAGGGCATCACGCCCAACGCCTTAATGCATCTTGCTGCTGTGGTCCATCGTGCCGAGTGCCCGGGCTTCACGGCCTTGTGCACTTCGATGGTTTCCTGCTCGCCCTTGGCATTTTTCACGGTCAGGGTCGGCGGCGACAGTATCGCCTTCCTTCACTTGAGCCGTCAGGTCAATCAGCATTACGTGGTAGCCATGCGGGTCGAAGTTCACGGGCTTGCCGGCCGGCAGCGGCTTGGCGGAGTCAGACCTGACGCATGCTCATCACATCGTCTTCCATGCTCATTTGGTGAATCTGTACCGTTTTTGCCGCCGGGGACTGAACGCTCAGCAGGGTGCTGTCGCTGTCGGCTTGCAGGGTCATGAAGGCGCCGGTCGACGGTTGGTCGGCCACGGTCGCGCGAACCCAGGCGTTCTGGACCTGGGTTTGAGCCGACACCTGAAAGGCCAGGCCGATCAGGGACGGGCCCAGGGCCAGTTGTTTGATGCGCTTGAAGGGGTTGAAGTCGTTGGCAGACCTCCATGACGGTGAGCAGAGTCTTCTGCGCACTCTTGGGCGGTAAGGGATGCGGACGAGGCCCAGGCGCAGATTGCCCCGGGAGTCGAAGACGCCGCTGGTGCGCGGTGTGGGGAGAGAGTGTAGCTGTCACCGTTCGGGACTTTACCGAAGAACACGCCGAATTCCTTGGCGGTAGCGGCGGTTTCTTCCAGCGTGCCGACGCGCAGCGCTTCGAACGTCGGGTCGAACGATTTGACGTATTTGTCGAGCGCCATCTGTGGCGTGTCGCGCTCGGGGTCCAGGGTGATGAAGATCACTTTGCAGCTTTTCGCCATCGCGGACCATCCAGTTTTTCCAGCGGGACGGCGCGGGCCAGGGATTAGTCGGGCACACCGCCGGAGCGTTGAGTGAAGCCGAAGAAGACCATCGGCATCATGCCGCGATAGCTGGTCAGCATCTTCGTTTCGCCGTCGGCGTCCTTGAGCTTGAAGGTACGGCCCATGATCTTGTCGCCGAGGTCCTTGCCGTGCTCGCACGATAGCTTCGCTGCTGTCGCCGCAGCCGGCTCAACAGGCCGAGGCTCAACAGGCTCATGCCGCGCAGGACAGTGCGACGGGTATACAACGTACTCGTGGGGGGAAATCCTGTGTAGCGACGTGAAATCTGTGGCGGCTGATAAATCAGACGAAAAAAGCGGGTGGATATTAACAAACTGGTTGCGGTGCGTTGCTCATTGTCGGACCAGCGCTGGTACCAGTACAGCGGCAGAGTCGGCAGAAAAATGCGGATCAGTGGCCATAACGCGATCCCGTAGCAGCTGCCGAGCCCGCGAGGCTGCGTCTCGGCTGCGCAGCAGTCGTGAGATCGAGACAATGCGGTGTGTCAGGTTCACCGCGCACTCAGGGTTTACGACTGCTGCGCAGCCGAACGCAGCCTCCGCAGGCTCGGCAGCTGCCAAAGTCGGTGTTACGGCAGCTGCTACAAGATCAGCCGGTCATGAGCCATTCGATGTTTATTCGCGAGCGTCAGGAGGCTCGCTACGGCGGCAAGCAATGCACGACGCGTTGCTGCTGAATGCCTCTGTGAGCGTTGCGCTCAGCACAATATTCTACGGCTGCTAAGCTTCGACAT
The DNA here is from genome assembly GCF_054668335.1 of Pseudomonas sp. S2_F03. Classification (NCBI taxonomy): domain Bacteria; kingdom Pseudomonadati; phylum Pseudomonadota; class Gammaproteobacteria; order Pseudomonadales; family Pseudomonadaceae; genus Pseudomonas; species Pseudomonas sp. S2_F03. The sequence continues at coordinate 5,697,942 of NZ_CP162759.1, forward strand.
TGCAGCGCCCGAGCCACTTCAGGGCGGGCGTTGCGCGTGGCCATGGAGTACGACGAGTGATTGTCGATAACCTGCACGGAGGCAGGCATATGGTGATCAAGCACGTTGGCAATTCAAGTGCCGAGGGTGTCCCTGGGCCACTTGATCGTGAAGAAATGGAGCGGGTATTGGCGCAGCTATTGGCCAGCCCGGTGTTTTCCAAGTCCCGGCGAATGGGCAGTCTGCTGCGCTTTCTGGTCGATCATGACCTTCAATGTCCGAACATTGCGCTCACCGAGCACGCCATCGGCCTGGCGGTGTTTCGCCGTGATCCGGCGATTTACTGTACAGGCGATGATCCGGTGGTGCGCGTGCAAGTGGGGCGGTTGCGACGCAAGCTCACCACCCATTACGCCACCACCGGCCAACAAGACGCGATACGCCTGAGCATACCGGCCGGGTGTTATCGACTGGCTTACCAGCGGCTCAGGCCCAAAGGGATCGCGACTCGCCATCCGGTCTTGCAGATTCAGCCATTCACCTGCATCACCCGCGACGGCGATGACTTCGCCCGGGGCTTGTGCGAAGAGTTGAGCTGTAAGCTGTTCGAGTCATTCGAGCAGACGCAAAGCCGTGGCAACCACGTATTGATGAAGGTCGCGCGCAACAGCGTCAAAGCCCCGGACCTGGTGAGGGCCGGGCGCGGCAGTTATTCACTGGAGGGCAGCGTGCGGGTTGAATCGACCCGGGTCCGGGCTTCGGTGCGCCTGATCGATATTGCGCAGGGGCGAATTCGCTGGTCAGAGCAGTTTGATCGCAATCGACCTTACGGCATCGCCACTCAGGAAGATTTGGCGGAGTCTATCTGCCAGTCATTGACCGGGTATTTCGCCCGGGGCGACGGTGACGCTTGAGAAAGCGGGGCAACCGCACGGTCGCCCCGGATGCCGTGTTACACGACGGTCCAGCTGCCGCCGGAGTAGAGGCGGGTGGCACTGTTGTCGAAGGTCAGGTCTATTTCGACGGATTGAGAGCGCGAGGTACTGAACATGGTGCTGGTCTGCACGTTCTGCTCGAACCACACCAAGATGGTTTCGACCGGGGTCAACACCGTGGATCCGGTGACGATCTGATTGGAAGCCACGTAGATCGGCGTGCTGACCTGTTTGCCATCGATGCCGGTGGACAATTGGCTGATGCCCGGGTGAATGGCTCCGTAGTTGTTTATCAGGGTAATAGACGTATCGGGTCCACCGCTCGTCGCCGAACCCAGCAGGCCGGAGAGTATCAAGCACTGACTGTTGGCCCAGGCCGATATTGACGATGTTGGTCGAGACATCCACTTGCACGTTGGCCTGGAACGAGTTGGAACCGAACAGCTGATATTGCGGGGTCCAGCTGAAGGTGCTGTTACTCAAGTAGGCGACATAGGACTGCCAGACCACGTTGTACGCTTCGGTGCCGACTTTCTTGGCAAAGCACAGTTTGTAGCCGGACTGTTTCAGCGTGGTCAGGTCGCCGGACGCGATCTGGATCTTCACCGACTTTTGCGTGGCCGCCAGGGTTGAGGTCAGGACCTTGCTGTAGTCGGAGGTTTTCAAGGCCGTTGGTGCGGCCATGATCGATTTGACGGCCGCCTGCACGTCATCATGCAGCTGTTTTTGATGGGCACTTACCGCAGTGGATTTACTCATGATTTCCCTATTCCTTGGAGTGATGTGTTAGGCAATCAATGGCCCTGTTAGCACATTGACGGCTTCACTGTAGGCGGGCAGAACAGGGCGGCGAAGTGTCTTGGCGTTACAGTCGCAGTGGTCATCAACACTGATTCGGACCGGCAGGTAACAGCTGGCGTAACGGGGTTGTATCAAGCCATGAAACAGCGTGGCGATCATTTGACCGCCTCGCCGTGGAACTGCATTGCCAATCACTCGTCCCTGTCGATTGGCATCACTGTGCAATGAAATCGCGAATCGCCTGAATAGTCGCTGCCGGCGCTTCTTCCATCAACCAGTGACCGGCCCCCGGTATCACCACTTCGGTCACGTTGTCCGCCGCATTGCGCATGACGATCGCCTCATTGGCTGCGAAGGATTTTTCACCACCGATGGCCAGCACCGGCATGCTCAACCGCGTCTTCATCGACGCTTCGTTGTCCGCCGCGTCCTGGCGAATGCTGCGGAACTGAGCGAAGGCCGCGTGCATGACGCCGGGGCGGGCATAGAGCTTGGCGTAATGTTGGCGGGTGGCTTCATCGACTTTGCTGCGGTCGCCTGCGAACTCGTTCCAGAACCGGTCCAGGTAGATGCGTTCCCGGCCTGCCACCAGGCGTTCGGCGTCCGGTCCGCCGAAGTCGAAGTGCCATAGCATCGGCGAACGCACGATATCGTTCCAGGGTGGAATGCCGGGTACCGGCGCGTCCATGACGACCAGGCGATCAGTCAATTGCGGATAACGCGAGGCGTAGGCGAAGGCGACCATCGTGCCGATGTCGTGGCCGATGACCACCGAATGCTCGATCCCCAGTGCCGCCAATACCCCGCGGATGTCACCGGCCTGGGTCTTTTTGTCGTAGCCGCTTTCCGGTATCGACGACAACCCCAAGCCTCGAAGGTCCGGCACCACGACTGTGTGGTCCTTGGCCAGATTCGCCGCCAGTGGCGCCCACATGTCACCGGTGTCGCCAAAGCCGTGCAGCATCACCACGGCAGGCCCCTTGCCGCCGACGCGCACATGGATCTTGACGCCTTCGACGCTGATGTCTTTTGTCTGGAACGCCGCAGGGAACGGCGTCACCCCAGCCTGCGCCGGGAGGCTCAGCGCAAGCAGTAAGGCAGTGGTCAGCAGGGTACGCAACATAACGGTGTCTCCCAACGTACGCGTGGAATGTCGCGTACCCCCCCAGCCTGAGCGGGATACCGATTGCAGCAGCGTAGACGGCTTTTCAAAGACAGATTTGCTGTCCGTTACTGGACACGTTTTTCCATGGTCTCTTTCAGTGCTTCGGTCACCAGTTCGCTCACAATCGGTTCTGAAGTCGAGCGCATCTCGCTGCCGACGGTGGCTTGCTGTGCTTTTACTTTTTCGACGTATTGTGAGGTCGGACCGTCCGCGACGAGCGAAGCCAGTTCTTCTTCAGAGAATGACTTTTCATAGGCCTGTGCCAGGTTCTCGTCCCATTTTGGCTGGTACTCGGGCAGCAATGCGGTGATTTCCTCGGAAACGATACGGTCGGCGTCGGCACTGCCGAGCTTCTCGGCAATCATCGAGTAGGACACCGTTCCCTGCGCCGTCGACATGGCAATGGCCGGGAGGTTACTGCCCATGTGTGCCTTGGCGACAAGTGCGCGTGCTTCATTCAGGGCCGGTGTTTCAGCGAAGGCGGGGCTTGAGAGTGAGAACAATAGGGTCAAGGCGATAGCGGCAGAAGCAGTCCAGTTCAAGTTTGGGCTCCATGAGTGATAGAGAAAAGGGACGTCAGAACAGCGTAGACCGAAAGCCGCGCTTTGCGACGGGCAGCGTTTTCCTATTGAGAGGTTTCGCACGCCAGGTCCGATTCAGGCCCGTTGCCCAACCATTCGTTTAATCAATAATCACCATCAAGGAATGCAAGTTCTGTTTTTTCGCCAAGGGAGGAGGATAGCTGCATACCGAACTCGCCTTTGAAGGAACCTGAGCGATGAAAATGTCTACCTTGCTGGCCTTTATCGCCGTATTCACCGGCAGCGTCGCCACCACCGTGCCGGCTTACGCGGCTGACCAGTCGTGCCATTTGCCGCCGGTCGCCGACAGTACAACCCATCTGCAACATGCCCAGACCGTTGGCGTGCTCTACAGTGAAAACACCCTCAACACCCTCCAATACCTTGAGCAGTACCATGCGGTGGCGGTGAACGGTGCGAAAAACCCTCAACTGGATTCGCGCATCAGCAACGCCTTCGTCAACAGTTCCGACCCGCAGCTTGCGATCAACTGGCTGATGGGCTCGCTGCAAAAAGAGTTCGGCTCGGTGACGGTCTACGACAACCTCGACGCGCTGGTGCAGGCACGCCCCGACGTGGTGGTGATGCTGGACACCTACAGCCGCCTGGTGTCCAAGCGCAACAATCAGGTTGAAGCGCGGTTCATGGCCAAGTTCTACGATGCGAACCTGCAGTACATCGGCAAGGCCGAAGGTTCACGCGCTCAGCAAATGCCTTCGGTCTGGGTGCATGGCAAAGCGGCCCCGGAGATTGCAGCGCAGATTGACCGGCAGACTGAACTGCAAGTGAATGCGCTGAAGCAGTTTGATGCTTCGCTTAAAGCGCTGGTGACTGCGGGCACTGTGGCGCAGGTGGCGAGTAACTGACTTTTAAGTTTGGTTCGTTGATGTGATCGCGGATTTAAAGGTACGCATTACAAGGATCTGTGCTTGAGGTTCTACCCAGCCGACCAAAATGCCACCGCGTTGAGTACCCGGATAGTGTTCGCAAGTGGATCGGACATCGCCCTCGGCCAAAGGGAATCCAGGATCATAAAGTTTCCAGGCATCGTGGACCCAGTCCTTTGCGCTATGCGCCAAAACACCATCGGATGTCGGGTGTGTGACATGCGTGCTGCCGTGTTTGTTGCCTTTACCGAAGGAGTAAATCAAGCGCCTATACGGCCCGTTGGGTTTGGGTATCTCGTTGTTGGAACTGAGAGTTGCTCCATGATGGGGGGCGATCAGTGCAATGGTGCCTTTAGGGGCCAGGCCGGTCATGAAGTGCTTGTAATCGCAATCGCCGGTGAGAATCCAGCTGCGTGCAATCGGGGCATGTTGATCTTCAATCGTCATGACTAACCCTGAGTTATTGCGATCATATCCAGAACCGCGCATGAATCGGAGGATGCGCCCGTCACCTAGTTGCGCCTTCCCGACGCTTTGTGAACCCTGAGGGCTGTAGATCAAAAACTCTCCTCTCGCTTTGCGGACATCGTTGGCGAAGGCAATGTGGGTAGGCCCCACCGTCTGCAAGGGGGCAATCCATTTTAATTTCAGCGCCGGGTATTCACCGAACACGTCAGCTATGTAAGCGCCGGCCCAGTGATCCTGAATCCCAGTGCGATAACACCACGGGCGGACTGCTGTAGAAACCAAACTCCAGATCCGCAGGTGTCGTGTGCTGGTTACGGTAAACCCCGGCACCGAGATCAAAGTAAAGCCTCGGTGCGCTGACACCCTGAACGGACTCTTCCAGAAGGGCGCAGGCATTGCCTTGGCCAACATCGAAGACCCCGAGCCATTCAGCCAGGACCTCCCTGCTCAAGAGCTGTTCGAAGTCATTTTGATCGATCCGCGGCAGGTGGCTGAGTGAGAAGATTGTCGACAAACTACGCGCTACCGGGGCTGTCACTAACGCTCCGTTCACAATGACAGAGGAGGGGCTCATTGAACATCCTGCGATAGAGGTGGCCCCTCGTACCCTGTTCACCGGAATCGCCTATCCGGGCTTCTGTAATCTGAAAATCTACCCAATGCTCTTCCATTGCCGCCAGCCTATGATCCAGGCCCTCGCCGTCCCCGGGAGCCGCCATTCCAAACCATTCCTCATCATTACGCAGTTCAATCTCCAGTCGATACACGTTCATGCTCTCAAAAGGGTTTGGCAGGCGTTCTTTTTGTTGACGCTCATAGAACAGACGCCAGAGTTGCGCCTGACCCGGACTGCCTTCAAGCGAGAACAACTCGTTTTCGATGCCCATCCTCTTTATCCAGTGTGCTTTCACCAGATCGAAGGCGACCAAGGCATTGCCACCGGCGTCCAGTTCGATATGGTCAAAGCGACCGTATGCATGGCTGGGGACGGGATCATTGTCTACGCCGTCCAGTGGTAGGAAATGACGGTTCATGGTGCCTCCTGCTCGATTGAAACAGCCCGGTAATCAATTCAACTCTTTCAAAAACGCTGACGCCGCAAACCCGTCAATCAACCCGTCACCCTGAAGATCAATACTCGACCATTCGGTATTGACCGGTTTCGCGGTAACCAACTGGCCGGGCTTCAAGCTGCTCACCACGCTGTACTCGGTACCAGGGCCACCGCGCAGCCTGAGGCTGGTGCGCGATATCACTTCGTGGGTAGCGGCGGCATGGGATGTCGCGACCACCGAGGTTTCGACCGGTAGAACGAAAGCCCCGAAATCGTTGGCGTGCTGGGGATTGATGAGGTTGTAGTCGAGGTCCAGGCCGCACAATTTTGCCGATGGGGCTTTTTGCTCGATGTGATAGGCACCGTTTTTTATTGCGTCTTTGGTCCCGCGAAATCCGGACGACATGGCCAGCCATACCAGTGAACACAAGCCGTTTTTTGTCAGCGCATTGGCCGTGGCGCCGGAGCCATAGATACCCACCCGATAGGCTGGCTGAGCACCGGAGATCTCGTTGAACGCCCGCTGCACCCCTTGGAAATAAGGAATGATGTCGCTGGTGATTTCGTTGGTGCTGGCATCGAAGTCGACAGAGAAATAGATCCCCGATCCCTCGGGTTGCCCGATGTCGTTGAGGGCGTATCGGTAGGCTCTGCGTCCCGCCTCATAGCCTTTGATTTCCGAGAAATCGGCGGCATTGTCCTGTCGTTGTTGAAACACCACGGCGATGTTCATGCCTTGCGCGCAAATGGACTGCGCCTCTATAAGCGTCAAGCACTTGTCTGGAAACGTTTTTGAGTTGCTGAAGTTGTAATAACGGATAACGGTTTTTACGTTTTCTTTCGACAGGCAACGGAGTTTTGTCGTGGTGTTGTAGGGGGTGTCGATAATGAGCATGATAAGTTTCCTTTCAGGGGAGCGCACTTTGCTAACTGCGTGAGCCGAGAAGTTTCGGCTCGGACATATATAAAAGGCGTGTTTTGCAAGTGCGTCAATATGCGAGGAAATTCATGTATGACGAAAGTTGTAAAAGTTATGAGTCAGTGTTAATTGGTTGTGACAAGGTTTGATAAAAAAATGAGAATATTTAAATATTTTGCACCGGTATTTTATATTTGTTTTGTTACTTGCCGGGCCGCAAAGTCCGGCAAGTTTTCAATTTATAATAAATCGTTATAAGCACTGGCCCTTCAATCACGCCGATTGCTACGCCGCGCCACACCCGAAACGCTGACCGGAGTAAGAGGGCGTCCTACGACGGCTTCGGCCGAGGAAATGACACTGTGTACGCCCGGGATCGATAGGGTTTCGCCAAGTTCGAGCGCTGCGACCAGAACAAAGCCCACCAGCACCAAGCCACCGGTTTTTATCAAGCCGTTCATTTGGCATGTCCTCGCACAAAGTTTTTCGGTAAGTCATCGCCGTTGGGCACGTCTTTCAAGTCGACTCTCTTGGCATCCGTCGAGTTATCAAAAGTGAAGTCGTCTGCGGCAACCTCTGTGCCCGTTTTCCAGTCACTCAACTGAATGCTGTACTGCGGACCACCCTCGACTTGTTTTGAGGTGATGACATAGCGGCAAGGGTAAGGACGCTCGCCTTGAGCGATCCAGATTTGCCAATCAACTTCCTTGGTTCTGAAGGCCAGGTGATCGCATTCGACGCCACCGATGACGCCGCTGCCCAAGTCTTTTATGTCGGTCACTCCCACCATCAACGCTTCCTGGGGGTTGGACCCAAACAGGTCGGCACCGGCTATTGGCCTGTCGTACTTAACCCTTAACTCATCAATCAAATGATCCAGCGTGCCGGTGATGGGCACTTGCGTATAGGCATTCACATTTTTGCCCAGCACAGTCAGCGTCTTACCGTCATACAGCATTTCGATATCTGCAAATCCGCCAGTGCGGATGTTGCGTATTTTGTCTGGCCGGCTGATTACCGTCGTGCCGGAAGCGGCGAGGGCAAGTTTCTGTTTTTCTTTGGTGACGACTTCAAAGTTGGTGTCGTAGTTGAACGATATGTTTTTTTGCGCTGACATATAGTCGGACATGTTCTTTAGCAAATTTTTGGCGTACGCCTCATCTGCCAGCGAAATGATCGGTTGGCTCAAGCCGAGAATCAGCGCCAACCCGGCGCCAGCGATGCGGACTGCCGAGGGTTCAGTTAACTTACGGGCGATCTTTTCCATGGAAGTTCACCGCTTCGGGAATGCCGGGTTGACCAGCGTGGAATTACAACGTTAGTTCCATCACCGTCATTGCGCCGCGTATTGCCCGACCGCTAATCGCATTTACTCAATGATCAAATCTGGTCGTTTGATCCAGCCCATGTTGTCTGTTTCGTGACTGTTGCCAATAAGCGAGGGGTCACCTGCCCATTGGCCGCACCGGTCCCTCCTGATTGTGTTTGCCCGCCTGTTTGGCTAACCTCGCACAAACCCGCAAAATCAGGCATAAACATGCAAGATCAGCATTCCATCGCCGAGCTCCCTTCGGTGCGCCGGCAAAAAATCCTCCTGATCCTCGAGCGCGACGGCAAGGTCATGGCCTGCGAGTTGAGTCAGCATTTTGCGGTATCCGAAGACACCATTCGTCGCGATCTCTCCGAGCTTGCCACCGCCGGCCTGGTGCAGCGGGTGCACGGCGGGGCGCTGCCGCGACCGAAAGACACGGGCAAGGATTTTTTCACTCGGGTCAGCGAAACCGATGAGGTGAAAGCGCAGTTGGCGCAACTCGCGGCGCGCCGGGTTCAGGAGGGGCAGATTGTGCTGTTCGATTCGGGCAGTACAACGCTGCAAATTGCGCGGTCGCTGCCCTCGGACATCTCCATCACGGCCATTACCGCGTCGCCGATGATCGCCATCACCCTGGCCGAGTACAAAGGCATCAAGGTGATCCTGGCCGGTGGGCAGCTCAACCCCGCGACGATGTCGGCCAGCGGGCATGAAACCCTGCGGCTGATCGAAGGCATCAAGGCTGATCTGTTGTTCACCGGTGTCTGCGCGATTCACCCGGACGTCGGCATCAGCTCGCTGCATTTCGATGAGGCGCCCGTGAAGCGAGCGATGCTTGCCAGCGCTTCACACGTGGTGGCGGTGATTACGGCGGACAAACTCGGGGCGGTGGAGCCGTTTGTGGTTGCGCCGTGCAATCGCATCCATACGCTGATTACCGAGCAACACGTGGCGTCGGGCAGCGTCGAGGATTATCAGCGGTTGGGCATTGAAGTGGTTCAGGTCGATGCCTGAGTTCAGCCATGCCCCAACGCAATCGCAAACGACACGACGATGAGGCAGGCAAAGGCAAAATTTAAATTCATGAGGGTATCGTCCGACTGATCCGAAAGGACGCCATCATGAATTCGTCGAAGAAAAATAAAAAATTCGGCTTCGTGATTTAAATGATCGAAGGAATTGATACCTGACCAGGCGCTCCGCTTGTTGCGCCTCGGCAGTCGTTGGCCAACCGCCTAAACCAGATACTTGCGAAACCACGCCACGGTACGGTCCCACGCCAGTTTCGCGGCGGCTTCATCGTATCGGGGCGTCGAGTCGTTATGGAAACCATGATTGCAGCCCGGATAAATGTAGGCCTCGTAGGTTTTGCCCGCTGCTTTCAGCGCTTGCTCATACGCCGGCCATCCTTCATTGATGCCTGCGTCCAGTTCGCCGTAATGCAGCAGCAACGGTGCCTGGATCCGGGGTACGTCTTCCGCCTTGGGCTGGCGACCATAAAAGGGCACGGCTGCCGCCAGTTCCGGATACGCCACGGCCGCGGCGTTGGAGACCCCTCCGCCGTAGCAGAAGCCGGTGATGCCGACTTTTCCGGTGGTCGCGTCGTTTTTTGTCAGCCATTCGATGCCGGCGAAAAAATCATTCATGAGCTTTTCCGGATCGACCTTCGCTTGTAGCTCCCGACCTTTGTCATCGTTGCCGGGATAACCACCGACCGAACTCAGGCCATCCGGGGCGAGTGCGATGAACCCGGCTTTGGCGACGCGTCGGGCGACGTCTTCGATGTAAGGATTGAGCCCGCGGTTTTCATGCACGACCAACACCGCCGGCACCTTGCCGGTGACTTTGGTCGGGCGCACGAGATAGCCGCGCACATTGCCGTGGCCCTTGGGCGAGGGGTAGGTGATGTACTCGGCGAGGATGTCCGGGTCGGTAAACTCCACTTGCTCGGCGAGCGCATAGTTGGGGCTCAGGGAAGCGAGCAGTGCGCTGGCGGTCAAACCGCCCAGGGTGAACAGTGCCGCACGATCGAGAAACTCTCGCCGATTGATCTTGCCATGGGCGTAGTAGTCGTAGAGTTCGAGCAGTTCGGGGGCGAAGTCTTTGGCGGTTAGGCGGTCCATAGGGGCGCTTCCCGTTTGGTCAGGATTTGAATCAGTAAAGCAGTGATTGTCTCAGGGGCACTTATTTTCAGTCGTTGCCTGAGCTTTGCAGGGCGTGGGTTCTGGGCACGTGTAGTACCAGGTCACCCCGATTGCAGCCAGGACGATCAATGTGGACAGGACATGGAATATTCGAACAGTCCGTGGTTTCACTGCTTGAACGACAAGCCTTTTGCCGACCGGGCCCGTTTCATCCGAGGCCAGCCTGACGGCTTCGCCGAATCTGCGAAGCTCTTTTTGTGACAGGACAATTACCCATTGACTGGCCATTGCAAAAATAAAGTAGCTGACTGCAATCAGCAGGTAGGTGGTAGCTGGCCATTTACCCTTGTCGCTTCCAATGGTGTAACCCAAGACAGCAATTGAGATGACCTGAAAGTAGGCCCACAGTTTATGGATGCTGTCGCTTTGCTTCTGATAAATGTCGAACGCATCTTTGAATGCAACGTCAGTCATGATTTAGCACCCCAGCTTAAACTTCGACCGACAGTGGGTTTTGTCGCCACAACCCGGACGTTCTTTGCGGGTCGTGGCAAACAAAAGGGCCTACCGACTAATGCCCACCCACCACCATATGACTGAACGGCGCCACATACGCCTGCAACGTCACCAACCCACCGACCAGAATCGCCAGCACGATGGAGTGGAAGAACACATAACGCAGAATTTCCCCTTCATGCCCGTACCAGCGCGTGGCGGTGGACGCGACCACGATTGATTGCGCATCGACCATTTTGCCCATGACCCCGCCGGAGCTGTTCGCCGCTGCCATCAGCACCGGACTGATCCCCAATTGTTCGGAGGTCACCCGTTGCAAGCCGCCGAACAGCACGTTGGACGCTGTGTCCGAGCCGGTCAACGCCACGCCGAGCCAGCCCAGGAGGGTGCCGAACATCGGGTAGAAAATGCCGGTCGCGGCGAAGGCCAGGCCCATGGTGGCGTCCAGTCCGGAGTAACGCGTGAGGAAGCCCAGGGCGAGCATCGCCGCAATGGTGATCAGCGAAAAACGCACCACCCACAGTGTTCGCAGATACTGGTGAATCAGCTGCGGGATGGAGTAACCCATCAGCAGGCCACCGAGGATTGCCGCCAGCAAGATGCCGCTGCCGGTGGCGGTGAACCAGGTGAATTTATAGATCGCTTCCTCGGTTTTCGGTGCCGGCACCACGGGCGGCACTTTCTCGACTTGCAGGTGCAGCGTGGTGAACGTCACGATCGGGGCGAAAATCGGGTTGGCCTCGCGCATCGGTTTGCCTTGCGGGTCGAGCTTGGCTGCGCTGGTTTGCGGATCGATGGCCGGGCGGGTATCAAAGGTGTTTTTGAAACCTTGGGTGCCCCAGATAAAGACGAACACCGTGAGGATGATCCACGGCATCCACGCGCGCATCACGGCAGGCTTGGCATCACTGGCAAACGTCGCGCTGGGTGCGGTTTTCTGTTCATGCTCGGCATCGATTTTCGAGTTGTCGACGCGCCCGGTCAGTGCGGCCGAAGTGTGCACCGAGGCCGGTTTCCACACTTTGAGAAAAGCCGTCAGGCAGGCCATGGAAATCAGCGCGGCGATGACGTCCACGAGCATCGGGCCGTGGTAGTTGGACACGAGAAATTGCGGTATCGCGAAGCTGACCCCCGCCACGAGGATCGCCGGCCAGATTTCCAGCATCTTGCGCCAACCGGCGAAGGCCCAAATCAACCAGAACGGCACAAGCACCGAAAAGAAGGGCAACTGCCGGCCGACCATCATCGACAGCTCCATTTCATCCAGCCCGGTCACTTTGGCCAGGGTGATGATGGGCGTGCCCAGCGCGCCGAAGGCCACCGGTGCCGTGTTGGCGATCAACGCGAGGCCGGACGCGGCGAGGGGCGAGAAGCCCAGCCCGATCAGGATCGCACCGGTCACCGCCACCGGCGTACCGAAACCGGCCGCGCCTTCGAAGAAGGCACCGAAACAGAAGGCAATCAGCAGCAACTGCAGGCGTCGATCGTCGGTGATGCGTGCAATGGAGTCCTGCAGCACTTTGAACGAGCCGTTTTCGGTGGTCAGCCGGTGCAGGAAGATGATGTTGAGCACGATCCAGCCAATCGGCAGCAAACCGTTGGCGGCACCGAACAGCGCGGCCGAACCGGCCATGTTCGCCGGCATACCGAAAGCGAAAATTGCGATCAGCAAGGCGGACGCCAAGGCGAACAATGCGGCCATGTGCGCTTTGATGTGGAAAAACGCCAGGGATGCCAGCATCACCACCACCGGCACTGCCGCCATGAGCGTGGAAAGCACCGGGTTATTGAAGGGGTCGTAGACTTGTTGCCAAACCATGTTCCACCTCTGCTTCTTATTGTTGATCGTGCAGGCCCCGGGCGGTGCTGGTGGGGAAGGAGTATAGGTGGCATTACGCCGCTGTCTCGGCAGGTTCATCGCCGTGACCACCGGGTGCCGTCCGACGATGAACTTCTACTACGCTCAAAAAGAATGACTGGCCCGATCCATTCACAATGAGAGGGGAGACAGCGATGACTGAACGCCACGAGGAACACAAGGAGACGCTTTCCAACGGATGCTCGATCAGGGTCAAGGCCGAGATACTGAAAGACGGCTCCCTGAAAATGTTGATCGGTGTGTACCGGCCGGACGGTTCGGTCATTGAAGAGGACCACCATCCGTCGCCGCACCTGTTGGACATGGAGGACGCGATGGACTGGGCCATCGAAAAAGCCAAAACCGTCGGTAACAGTCAGCAAACGCTGTAAGAGCGGTGCAGCACCGCTCTGACCGACTCGGCTACTGCGTACCGAACATGGCCGTCCAGTAAATCCCCGAATCGCTTTTCGGGTCCACCGCGTAAGCCGCGCCCAATTCACGGAACTGCGGATTCATCAGGTTGGCGCAATGACCGGGGCTGGCCAGCCAACCGTCGACGACCTTGCGCACGGAGTCTTGCCCGGCGGCGATGTTCTCGCCGATCTGCTGATAGACATAGCCCGCCAGTTCCGCCCGGTCTCCCGGCGTGCGACCGTCGCGGTCCTTGTGATCAAAATAGTTGTTGTTGGCCATGGCCCGCGAGTTGGTTTCGGCGGCGGACGCGAGGGTGGCGTTCCAGGCCAGCGGCGTGGTCGCGGTAAATGGCTGGCCGCCGCACTGACGGGGTGTACTGCGCGCGGCGTTGAGCTCGACCAACAGCTTCTGGCCTTCGGCGGCGGCATCACCCAGGCGCGCGGTCAACAGGGGGCGGGCGAGCACGATGCGCCAGTCGGTGCCTTGGCGGCTGACGCCGATGTCGATGAATTTCGGGTCCAGCACCACCTGGCAGAAGCTTTCCTGTACCGCCATCATCGCCGCTTGCGCATCACGCGGGCCTTTCAGGGATATCGCTTGCACGTTGAACATCGGATACGACGCACGCACCATGGCCTGCTGCAAGTCGACCTGTCCGCTGGCCGGCAATACCAGACGCGGATCGCTGGTCAGCGGAGGCAACTCCGGCGAGACCTGACCGCCGCAACGCTGCGACAGGCTGCGAAAGGCGTTGATCGAATCGGCCAGTTGCGTTTCTTCGGACGCCATCGCCGTTGCGGCAAGCATCAGACCCAACGACAACCCCGACAAGCGCAATGCGGATGATAAGACGTGCATGGAAACCCCCTTGGACGGACTGCGCCCATGATGCGCGAACTCCCCCGGTACAAGGCAATGGCTTTTTGCAGTTTGTTGCTCAGTAGCTGACATGATTTGGCTACTACACTGTTCCGACACCTCCCAGAGTGTTTTCACCATGTCCAGCAAATGGATAGCCGTGCTTCTCACTGCTGTGCTTTCCGCCGGTTACGTCGTCGCGGATGAGCAACAACAAAAAAAGCAGGTGGCGGAAGGCAAGGCGCAGGTACTTGAACAAAAGGCGGCGGAGAAGGGCAGTGATGCGCCGGTGCCCAAGTCCGAGACCATCACCCCGTCCGAAGTCCAGGCGGTCGACCCGGCCGGCAAGTCCCCGCTGGACGATGCCATTACCTGCATGGCCCGCTCTATTTACTGGGAAGCCAAAGGCAAGGATTCGGCCGACATGGAAGCGGTGGCCAACGTTGTCATGAACCGCCTCGGTCACGAGGGTTTTCCCGACACCGTGTGCGCAGTGGTCAAGCAAGGCTCCGAAACCAAGCGCTGCCAGTTCTCCTGGTGGTGCGACGGGAAATCGGACTCGGTCCAGGAAGAAGGCCAATATGCGGTGGCCAAGGAAATCGCGCGCAAGGCGCTGAACAAGCAACTGCCTGATCACACCGGTGGAGCGATGTACTTCCATGACAAGACGGTGAAACCTGACTGGGCCAAGGAGTACATCAAAACCGCGAGTATCGGGTTGTTTACGTTCTACAAGCCGCATGACGGGTCGGCGAAGTAAGTCGGCCGACCCTGAGGCTCCAGCGCTTTAAACCTCACGCCCATGCGCTACCGCGGCCAGTTGCCCGGTATCGACCCGGACAAACACCGAGTCGCCCACTGCCGTGAGCACGTCGTCGGCGTACACCTCGCAAATCACCCGGCTCTTGCGCCCGACGTCACCCTCGACCCTGGCGCGCAAGGTGAGCGCAACGCCCATCGGTGTCGGTTTGATGAACTTGATGCCAAGGCTGCCGGTGACGCAGTCGATACGCGGCAGTGAGCCAGGCTCGCGGTTTTCGGCCCGATAGTGGTAAGCCATGGCGGTCCAGTTCGAGTGGCAATCAACCAACATCGCAATGAGCCCGCCGTACACCAGATCCGGCCAGCCACAATATTTGGCCTCGGGCAGGTGCTCGGCGACCACGTGTACCCCATCGGCATCCCAGCGGCTTTTGACGTGCAGCCCGTGAGGGTTACGGCTGCCGCAGCCGTAGCAAACGCCATCGGGTGCGGCGCTGTCCTGCATGGAAATATCGAGCATGGTTGTCCCTTGTTGTGCTTGAAGTCCGTTGCGATTAAACCGCTGGAGCAAGGGGAAGTCCATTGGCGTCATGCGCTCGGTGGAACGCCCTGATGGGATGTCAGAACTTCGCGTAGTTCAACGCATCGACAATGGCGGAGCCGCCAATACCGGTCAGCGACAGCAACAACGCACGAATCAACGGGTCTTCGGAGTAGCGGGAGAACGAACCGGTATTGAGCGTCGCGATGCGGTCGCGGATCATCTGGAATTTTTCGTAATAGCCCGGCTTTTTGGGGGTCTCCAGCAGGTAGGCATCGATACGCTGCAGTGCCAGCGTACGAGCCTTTTCGGCCGCCCGACGGAGCGACAGTGCGGACGCGAGCAGGATCAGCGTGGTCAGCAGGAATGAAATGACCACGCTGGGGGGCGTCGGCCAGTTGTCGAACTGGCTGCTGCGCGATGCCAACAGAATCAACATGACCACCGTCGGGGCATAGATCAGGCGGCTGACCGCTGAGGTGCGCTTGGCGATCAGTTGCAAGTCCACCCATTCATCGATGCAGGGGTGTCTGAGAACGCCAAAGATTTTCCCGTGTTCCTGCTGCAGCTTTTCGGGCCAGATCGCGTGGTGATTGCTCAGGTGCCGTATGAATCGTGTCAGCAGCAGGTTGGCATCCACGACCCAGAACACCAGCACCTGGAACGCCAGGGTCGGGATCAGCCAGACGAACATCCACATCATCGATTGCCCGCGCACCGGAACCTGTTCCATTGGCCAGATCACAAACAAGACGCTGGTGACCACGATGAACACCCAGGTCGCGAGCAGAGCGCGCAAGAGGCGGGCGCCGAACGCTCCGCAGATGCAGTGCTCACCCCAGAAGCGTGCGATGGAAATCATTTTTCGTTCGTCGTCGCAGTTGGCCTGGATAGTTGTACAAGTCTTTGACCAGTTGTCATTGGTACTGACCAGCGGGAAAAAAATCAGCAGCAGGAAATACCCAAATTCATTGCACCAGCGACGAAAGTTCCAGCGCCTTCCTTTATGGAAAAAGTGCAGTACCTGGCGGCACAACCCCAATCGATACCTGCGCATGAATGCGTGCAATTGGTAGGCGCGTTCTATCTCGACCCTGTTGACGCGCAGGTTGCGCCAGCCCCATGCCAGTGCCGAAATGGAGATCAGCACGGCGGCGACGCGCAGTCCCACCGTCGGCCAGGCACTGATGCCTTCAAACAGGAACATCGGCTCGCCGAACCCAAAGTTTGTCAAGGGGCCGCGCTTTTGGTACGCCAGCATCAACGCGAGGACAAATACGACGAGGGGGACGACGATGTACCACGATGGGGAATCGTACACGCCGCTGCTGGCGCTGGCCGTCGCGTTATTGTCTTGTGCCAGCCGCTCGAGGCGACGGATCCGGTTTGAGGTGATGATGCCCAGCAGGATCAGCAAAAACGTGCCCCAGAGAAACCCGACATACCAGAAGTGGGTGGCGATAAATGCACAGGCTACCGCGATCATATACAGCGTCATGGGCACGCCGCGTGCCCAGGCCAGCTTCGTTTGTGTGGCCATTTCCGGCCCCGAGATCCAGCGCCAGACGACGAACCCGGCCAGTAGAAGAAGGACAAACGTCAGCGGTCCGGCCAAGAAAAGCGATTGAGTACTTTTGAAGTGCTCGCGCACTGACTTGGAGGTTCCAGGGTAGGACAGGGGTGACGGGTCTTGAAGGCAGTCTAAGGACATCAAATCGTGCGGATGTATTTCTTGATCCGAACGGTTCGACTCGGACTGTACGTTGCATTTCTGTGTGCGCTTTTGGTCTATCGGGCTCGCCAGCGGAATAAAACCGTTGATGCCCACCTCATAAATGCCGGGCAATAGCTTCGATGTTGAATAGTCGAATTTCTCTCGCTTGTCATGGAACGATTGCGGCGCCAATGCCGCCTGAACGGCCACAAACACCGAACTTTGCAGGCTGTCGCGAAATGGCGGCACGTCTTGCTGCAGGACGCGCGTCAGGGTCAGCCCATAAGGTGCCGCCAGTATCAGGTTGCGGGTGGTTTCCGCCTGACCTCGTTGCAGCATGCGCGCGTCGAGGTCCGTGGAAAAATACAGTTTGTAAGGCATTCGACTCTTGAGCGCCTGTAACACCAAGAGTTTGTCGTAGGTATCGACACCTAATATGCCGATTGCGCCAATGCCGGGCATGCCGTCTCGTCGATAGGCTGCGTCCTCGCGTGCGATGTGGTCGGCAAGGCGTCTCAGGTAGTCGAGCTGGGAGTTTCCATCGGCTTTCTCCAGTGGGCTGAGGTCAAATTTGCCGGCTTCCTTGTTATTTTTGCTGGCATCGCTGCTGGCGGTTTTGTCATTGCTCGCGGCTTCCTCGGGGAGGCGTCCGTCGAGGCCCCGTAGATAGCTGAAACGCAAAACCCATTTGTCGACAAATGCCTTGTCGCCTTGTTCACTAAACCCTGCATTGTCGGCAACCCAGGTCTTGAAACTTTCGATCAGTGCGCGGCTATAAAAGCTGTCCCATTCGGAAATCAGTGCGATTCGGTCTGGCGCAAGCGACCAACTGCTCTGTACGCAAGTTTCTCCGTCTCGCTGCAAGCCGCCTTCTTTATTGCAATGCAGGCTGGTGGCCGGATCAACATTGCGCAGCTTCAGTTCCGCCAGCATCAATTGCGCCATGGTGCCGTCGTCGTTGACGGTGCGCAGCAACTTCATGGGTTGTTTGTCTTGTATTGGCGGCTCAGGAACATTGAGGCGGTTTTTCAGTGTCAAATTGTTCGCAGTGGCCAGGGGCGAGTAGATCTCGACATTGGGTGTTGCCCGGGCGTTGGCGTCATCCTGATACATAGCCCGCAGCACGGTTGAGGTGGCGGGGCCGATGACTTTCAGAACAGTGCGATTGTCAGGCACGCCTGTGCAGGCCAATGGGTAACTGCTTTCGAGAGTGCTACACGCCAGGCTCTGGCGCAGCTTTTCCAGTTGCTGCAATGGCTGTGAACCCAGTGCGTCCTGTTTTAGCCAGAACACGATGGTCTGCTCGGCGGGCTGGGGGGCGCCGGCAAGGGGTTTTGGTGGGTCGAATGGATTGGAAACGAATATTTCATACGGCACATCGATGAAGCGCTGGTTCGGCGAAGGATCTACCGACAGATCGGCCGCCAGCCTCAAACAATGAATGTACTGCTCTTGATCCGGCACCCGTTGAGAGTTTTTAAACCCGGCAAGCAGGGCATATCGAGTGCGGCGTCGGCGCTCGACTTCGTCAGCGTAGGGGCCACCTTCCACCAGCGAAACCATGATGTCGGGCGGGGTGGGCGCTCCGGGCGGCGGGGAAACCCTGGGCGCGCATAAATTCGCGGCATCCGGACTATCGATGTCGTTAAGTTTCTTGCGATAACGCTCCAGCGCATCAAACGGGTCCTGCCATAACCGCGCTTCGATCGGCAACTGCGCTTGAAATTGTGCACCGATGGGGCGCGGTTCAAGGAACGGTTCGCGGGTCAGTGCAAACGTAGAGACGACCAGACTGAAGATGACTGCGCTGCCCGGCAGCCAGAACGCCAGGTTAGTACCGGAATCCTTGTTGCTGTCCATGGCCCATCCCTCGAATGGCCGACGCTACTAGGTTATTTATAGACCTGTTTTACAAGTTGGTTTTGTTGAGTGCTTAGTTCTTTTAGTTGAGCGTGTTATTGCCCTGTAAGTTGTAACGTGGCCAATACACAAGTATGAAATTTAACGCGAAATAGAACGGGTTGAGGAAGTTGCATAACGGCATTGTTCGATCCATTGATCGCAAAGCCTGTTGTCCAGAATGCCAAGTGGCGTAGAGTCCACCTTTTATGGCCTGAAACCCCTCATGCCACTTTTAAGGTCGTCAGCCGTGCACAACATCGGACTCATCGTTTACCCCGGCTTCCAGGTACTCGGCCTCGCCATGTGCGCCACTTTCGAGCTGGCCAACAACACTACCACCGAGCCGGTGTACAGCCTTTCACTGCTGTCCGAGCACGGCGGCACGGTGCAGACCTCCGCCGGTTTCGGCGTGGAAACCAGCGCTTTTGATCAGCGCACTTTCGACACGCTGCTGGTGATGGGCGACAACGTGATTCGTCCGACGTCGCCCGGCGTGGTGGCGTTTTTGCGCAGCGCCAGCCAGACCACTCGCCGTATCGGTTCGATCTGCACCGGCGCCATCGCGCTCGCCGAGGCCGGTTTGCTGGACGGGCGGCGGGCGACCACGCATTGGTGCCATGCGCCGGCCTTGCAACGAGCGTATCCGAAGGTGATCGTCGAGGAGGACCGTATTTTCATCAACGACGGCAACCTCTGGACCGCCGCGGGCATGAGTGCGTGTGTCGACCTGGCTTTGGCGTTGGTGGAAAAAGACCTCGGTGCTGACGTGGCGCGCACGGTGGCCCGGCAATTGGTGGTGTATCACCGCCGCGCAGGGGGGCAGTCGCAGTTTTCGGTGATGCTGGAACTCGAACCGAAGACCGACCGCATCCAGGCGGCATTGACCTACGCCAAGCAACACTTGAAGTCGGCGTTGTCGGTGGAGCAATTAGCCGAGGCGGCCAATCTGAGCCCTCGGCAATTCAGTCGGGTGTTCCAGGCCGAAACCGGGCAATCACCGGCCAAAGCCGTCGAAAACCTGCGGGTTGAAGCCGCGCGGCTGATGATGGAAACCGGGCGGCACGCCATTGATGTGGTCGCCACCGAAACCGGTTTTGGCGACCGCGAGCGCATGCGTCGGGCGTTTATTCGCGCGTTCGGGCAGCCGCCGCAGGTGATTCAGCGCGCGAACCGGACGTGATAATCGGCATGTCCTAAAAGGTGGTGTATTCGGCATTTAAGACAAAATATGATTGCCGTAATCTTTATCTCGTTGAAGCCCAAACCCTCAGTGAGATCACCGCCATGACCATTGTCAAAGCTGCTGCCGTCCAAATCGCACCTGTGCTCTACAGCCGTGAAGGCACTGTAGAAAAGGTGGTTAACAAGATTCGCGAACTCGGCGAGAAGGGCGTGCAGTTCGCCGTTTTCCCGGAAACCATCGTCCCGTACTACCCGTATTTTTCTTTTGTGCAGGCGCCTTTCAAAATGGGTGCCGAGCACTACAAATTGCTCGATCAGGCGGTGGTGGTGCCTTCTGCGACCACCGATGAAATCGGCAAGGCCGCCAAGGAAGCCAACATGGTGGTGTCCATCGGCGTCAACGAGCGCGATGGCAGCACCCTTTACAATACGCAGTTGCTGTTTGATGCCGACGGCACCCTGATCCAGGCCCGGCGCAAGATTTCGCCGACCTATCACGAACGCATGATCTGGGGCATGGGCGATGGCTCTGGCCTCAAAGCGGTGGACAGCGCCGTTGGCCGCATCGGGCAACTGGCCTGCTGGGAACATTACAACCCGCTGGCGCGTTACGCCCTGATCGAAGACGGCGAACAGATTCACGCCGCGATGTACCCCGGTTCATTTGCCGGTGAACGGTTTACCCGCCAGATGGAAGTCAGCATCCGCATGCACGCCCTGGAATCGGCCTGCTTCGTGGTCAACTCGACGGCCTGGTTGTACCCGGAACAACAAGCCCAGATCATGGCCGACACCGGCTGCGAGATCGGTCCGATTTCCGGCGGTTGCTACACCGCGATCATCGATCCGCAAGGCGAAGTCATCGGCGCGCTGACCGAAGGCGAGGGCGAAGTCATCGCTGACATCGATTTGTTCGAGATCGAGATCCGTAAACGTCAAATGGATGGTCGCGGTCACTACAGCCGTCCGGAAATCCTCAGCCTGAACATCGACCGCACACCGCATCGCCATGTTCATGAACGCAATGCCCAGCCGACGTTGACGGTGGCTGCACCAGTGGAAGAGGTGTGACCAGGTAAACGTACTGGCGTGCCGGGGCTCTCATCGCGTGCAGCTCCGGTTACGCCATTTTTTGTTGTCCGGTATTTGAACCCGCAGTGGCCTGCGCTAGACTCCAGCCCCATGAAACGCTATCTGCGGTTTTGCCTGATTTTCCTGATCAGCCTCGCGCTTCCCCTGAGTGGAATGGCGGGCGTTTCCGCACCTGCAGAACCTTGTCCGATGAAAACCATGGACATGTCGATGATGGGTGACATGGGCATGGACTGCTGCCAGGACATGAGCACCGCGCCAGACCATGGCAAACCTTGCAAGCCGGGTCAGGAGTGCAAGACCGGTGCCCTTCTGCAAGTCTCGATCATCAAACCTCCCGTTAATCTGTTCAGCCCTGTGATAGCCACACTCTTCGCGGATGCGCTGCCTGTCCAGACCCCGTCCGGGGTATGGCGACCCCCTCGCGCCTGATTCCTGTTCCACGTTGAGCCCCATTCCGCCTGTGCGGGATGGCGTTGCTGCGCGCCTGTTAAAGCGCGCCGCGGATCATGACAGGAATTCAAGACATGAAACTCATGTGCTTTCGTACGGGGTGGCCGCTCGCGGCGGCCCTGGCGGCAAGTGTATTGGCGTTGCCGTGCGTCGCTGCCCCACTGACCCTCGATGAAGCCTTGCGGCTGGCCGATAACAACGCGCCGTCGCTCACCGCTCAAGCAGAAAAACTCCAGGCGGCCCGAAGCGCCGCGATTCCTGCCGGTGAATTGCCCGACCCGAAGCTGTTGCTGGGGGTGCAAAACTTTCCGGTCGGCGGCCCTGATCGGGGCACGCTGGACCACGACTTCATGACCATGCAAATGGTCGGCGTGATGCAGGAAATGCCCAGTGGCGACAAGCGCCGGGCGCGCACCGAAGTCGCCGAAGCGGCTGTAGACCTGGCTGCTGCGCAAGGGCGGGTCGAGCGCCAAACTGTGCGTCAGGCCACGGCGCTGGCCTGGATCGACAGTTATGCCGTCGAGCTGAAACACGCGCTGTTCCAGGAGTTTTATCGCGAGAACCGTCTGCTGGCCGACATCGTTCGCGCGCAGATTGCCAGCGGTCGTGCGCAACCGGCCGATGCCGTGACGCCCAGGCAGGAAGCGGTGCAACTGGAAGAGCAGCAGGACCAATTGACGTTACAGCGAGCCCAGGCGCGTGCGGCGCTCAAGCGCTGGATCGGTCCTGCGGCCAATGAGCAACCCTCCGGCAACTGGCCGCAATGGCCCATCGATACCTCGGGTTATGCGCACAAACTCGAGCATCACCCGGAGTTGGCAGCGTTCGCGCCCATGACCCGGCAAGCGCAAGCCAAAGTCCGCGAAGCCGAAGCCGAGAAGCAATCCGACTGGAGCTGGGAGCTCGATTACCAGAAGCGCGGGCGTGAGTTCGGCGACATGGTCAGTGTGCAATTCACCTTCGACCTGCCGCTGTTTCCCGAGACGCGGCAGAACCCGAAGATCGCTGCGAAACGGGCCGAGCTTAATCAACTTGAAGCCGAGCGTGAGGCGTTGACTCGCGAACACACCCAGCAACTGGAGGCGCAATTGGCCGAGTACGAACGCCTGGACCGCGCGGTGCGTCGCACACAGGAAAGTGTGTTGCCGCTGGCCACGGAAAAGGCCGAGTTGACCCTCGCCAGTTACCGGGCGGGCAAAAGCGATGTGTCAGCGGTTGTCGCTTCCCGGCGTGAACTGATCGAGGCCCGCTTAAAGCAGATCGACATCAACGAACAGAAAGCGCTGACCAGCGCCCGGCTGTATTTCGCCTACGGGGAGACTGGCCAATGAGCCGCATAAAAAGCGTGGCAGGGTTTGCAGGCGCTATCGCGCTGGGCAGTCTTGGCGGTTATTGGTTCGCTCATCAATCTGCAACGACGAATCAAGGCACCATGGCCGGGGACGAGCGCAAGGCTTTGTACTGGTACGACCCGATGTACCCGCAGCAGAAATTCGACAAGCCCGGCAAGTCGCCGTTCATGGAAATGGAGCTGGTGCCGCGCTACGCCGACGACACGGCCAATACGGCCTCCCTCCAGATCGACCCGAGTGTGACGCAGAATCTCGGTCTGCGGCTGGCGACAGTCAGTCGCGGCACTCAGTCATCGAGCCTTGAGGCTGCCGGTGTGCTGGCTTACAACGAGCGGGATGTGGCGGTGATTCAAGCGCGTACGCCGGGTTTCGTCGAACGGGTTTACGCCCGTGCGCCGGGCGATGTGCTCAAGGCGGGGGCGCCATTGGCGGACATTCTGGTGCCGGAATGGGCTGGCGCCCAAGAGGAGTTTCTGGCGCTCAAACGCCTGGGTGACCCCGGTCTGTTGGCTGCCGCCCGGCAACGTCTGCGCCTGACGGGGATGCCGGCCGCGTTGATTGACCAGGTTGAACGCAATGCAAAGGTACAGTCGAGCCAAACGATCACCACGCCGATTGCCGGGGCGCTACAGGAACTGAACGTGCGCGTCGGCATGACCCTGGCCGCCGGAGAAACACTGGCCCGGGTCAATGGCCTGAACAGCGTCTGGCTGACGGTGGCGGTGCCGGAATCGGCCGCAGGGTCAATCCAGACCGGTCAAACCGTGGAAGCCCGGCTGGCGGGGTTCCCGCAGGCGGTGCTGCACGGGACGGTCAGTGCGATCCTGCCGCAAGTCACTGCGGACAGCCGCACGGTCAGTGTGCGCATTGAACTGCCTAACAGCGAGGGACGCTTGCGTCCCGGGTTGACGGTGCAGGTGCGTTTGCAGGGCGCCACCGACACCACGTTGCAGGTGCCGAGTGAAGCCTTGATTCGTACGGGCCGGCGGGTGCTGGTGATGCTGGCCGAAGAGGGCGGGCACTACCGTCCGGTGGAAGTGCAAGCCGGGCCGGAAAGCGACGGCCAAACGGCCGTGCTCAAGGGGTTGGAGGAGGGCCAGCAGGTGGTCACGTCGGGGCAGTTTCTGCTCGACTCCGAAGCCAGCCTCAAAGGCATTGTCGTGCAGCCGCTGGAAAAAAGCGGAGGCCAGCCATGATTGCCGCACTGATCCGCTGGTCCGTGGCCAACCGTTTCCTGGTGCTGCTGGCGACGCTGTTCGTCACAGCGTGGGGCGTGTGGTCGGTACAGAGCACACCCATCGATGCGTTGCCGGACCTGTCCGATGTCCAAGTGATCATTCGCACACCGTATGCCGGCCAGGCGCCGCAAATTGTCGAGAACCAGGTGACCTACCCACTGGCAACGACCATGTTGTCGGTGCCGGGGGCGAAGACCGTTCGCGGCTATTCCTTTTTCGGTGACAGCTTTGTGTACGTGTTGTTTGAGGATGGAACCGACCTGTACTGGGCACGTTCACGGGTGCTGGAATACCTGAGTCAGGTGCAGAGTCGTCTGCCCGCCAGCGCCAAACCCGCGCTGGGACCGGACGCCACCGGGGTTGGCTGGATCTTTCAATACGCGTTGGTGGATCGCAGCGGTGGTCACGATCTGGCGCAACTGCGGGCGTTGCAGGACTGGTTCCTCAAGTTCGAACTCAAGACCTTGCCCAATGTCGCCGAAGTCGCCACGGTCGGTGGCATGGTCAAACAGTATCAGGTGCAACTCGAGCCTTTGAAAATGGCCAGTCTGGGGATTACTCAGGCGCAAATCACCGACGCCATTGGCAAGGCCAATCAGGAAACCGGTGGCGCCGTGCTGGAGTTGGCCGAGACCGAATTTATCGTGCGGGCTTCGGGCTATCTGAAAACCCTCGATGACTTTCGGGCCATTCCTCTCAAGCTCGGTGTGGGGAGCGTGCCCGTCACCCTTGGCGATGTGGCAACCGTTCAACAGGGACCGGAAATGCGCCGTGGCCTGGCGGAACTCGACGGCGAAGGCGAGACCGTGGGCGGCGTGGTGATTTTGCGCAGCGGCAAGAACGCCAGCGAAACCATCGCTGCGGTCAAGGCCAGGCTGGATGCGCTAAAAAGCAGCTTGCCCGCGGGTGTGGAGATCGTCACCACGTACGACCGCAGTAAATTGATCGATCGCGCCGTGGAAAACCTCAGCCACAAGTTGATCGAAGAATTCATCGTCGTGGCCCTGGTGTGCGGGATTTTCCTCTGGCACTTGCGCTCGGCGCTGGTGGCGATCATCTCGTTGCCGGTGGGGGTGTTGATCGCCTTCATCGTGATGCGCCATCAAGGGATCAACGCCAACATCATGTCCCTGGGCGGGATCGCCATCGCCATTGGCGCCATGGTCGATGCTGCCGTGGTGATGATCGAAAACGGCCACAAGAAAATCGAAGCCTGGCACACGGCTCATCCGGGCGAAACCCTGACGGGAGAGCGGCACTGGCAGGTGATGATCGATGCGGCGGTGGAAGTGGGGCCGGCGCTGTTCTTTTGCCTGCTGATCATCACGCTGTCGTTCATTCCGGTGTTCACACTGGAGGCGCAGGAGGGGCGTCTGTTCGGTCCGTTGGCGTTCACCAAAACCTATGCCATGGCGGCTGCGGCAGGGCTGTCGGTAACATTGGTGCCGGTGTTGATGGGTTACTGGATACGGGGACGGATCCCCAATGAACAACAAAACCCGCTCAACCGTTGGTTGATCAGGCTCTACCAACCGGCGCTGGACGCGGTGTTGCGCCGGCCAAAGATCACACTGCTGGCGGCGTTGCTGGTGTTGGTCAGCGCGGTGTGGCCGATGTCGCGCCTGGGAGGCGAGTTCCTGCCGCCGCTGGACGAAGGCGACTTGCTGTACATGCCCTCCGCATTGCCGGGGCTGTCAGTACAGAAAGCTGCGCAACTGCTGCAACAAACCGATCGCCTGATCAAAACCGTCCCGGAAGTCGAGCACGTGTTCGGCAAGGCCGGGCGCGCCGAGACCGCCACCGATCCGGCCCCGCTGGAGATGTTCGAAACCACCATTCAGTTCAAGCCCCAGGATCAGTGGCGCCCCGGTATGACCCCGGAAAAACTCGTGGAAGAATTGGATCGCGTGGTCCGTGTGCCGGGGCTGACCAATATCTGGATTCCGCCGATTCGCAACCGCATCGACATGCTCGCCACCGGCATCAAAAGCCCCATCGGGGTCAAAGTTGCGGGCAATGACCTGGCGCAAATCGATGCTGTCACGCAAGGCGTGGAGCGGGTCGCCAAAGGGGTGTCGGGTGTCAGCTCTGCGCTGGCCGAACGATTGACCGGCGGGCGTTACATCGATGTGGACATCGACCGTAAGGCGGCCGCTCGTTATGGGCTGAACATCGCCGACGTGCAATCGATCGTGGCGGGTGCCATCGGGGGTGAAAACGTAGGAGAAACCATCGAGGGGCGCGCGCGGTTCCCGATCAATGTGCGTTATCCGCGAGAGTGGCGTGATTCCCTTGGCGCACTGGAGCAATTGCCGATCTACACGCCTCTGGGCAGTCAGATCACCCTCGGCACGGTGGCGAAAATCAAGGTCACGGATGGGCCTCCGATGCTCAAGAGCGAAAACGCCCGGCCCTCCGGTTGGGTGTACATCGATGTGCGTGGGCGGGACATTGCGTCAGTGGTCGCCGATTTGCGCCGGGCCGTTGCTGAACAGGTGACGTTGCAGCCCGGCATGAGCCTGAGCTACTCCGGGCAGTTCGAGTTTCTGGAGCGGGCCAATGCGCGGCTAAAACTGGTGGTGCCGGCCACGCTGCTGATTATTTTCGTCCTGCTTTATCTGACTTTTGCCCGTTTCGACGAGGCCTTGCTGATTATGGCCACGCTGCCTTTTGCACTCGTGGGCGGAGCGTGGTTCCTCTATGGGCTGGGGTTCAATCTGTCGGTGGCCACCGGCGTTGGCTTCATTGCGCTGGCCGGGGTGTCTGCCGAGTTTGGCGTGATCATGCTGCTGTACCTGAAAAATGCCTGGGCTGAGCGCGAAGACGCTGGCGACCGGACAGAACACGGGTTGGTGGCAGCGATTCGTGAAGGTGCAGTGCAGCGGGTTCGACCCAAGGCCATGACCGTGGCCGTGATCATTGCCGGCCTGTTGCCGATTCTGCTGGGCAGTGGCACCGGCAGCGAGGTCATGAGCCGCATCGCCGCGCCCATGGTCGGCGGCATGATCACCGCGCCCTTGCTGTCACTGTTTGTGATTCCGGCGGCGTATCGCTTGATGCGCCGTCGTCCACTCCTGTCAAAAACCCCTAAAGCTCAAGGAAACATCCAATGAAACTGACTCTGATCGCAGTAACAAGCACGGTGATTGCTCTTTCTCTTTCTGCCCACGCAGCGGATATGCCCGGCATGAAGATGGATGACATGGCCATGGACGGTCAGCCGATGAAGGCGCAAACAGCGCAAGCACCGGTTGCGAAGGCGGCGGGTACCGTGAAGGCAATCGACAGTGCCAAGCACACGGTAACCATCGCCCACGGTGCCGTACCCGCGGTGAAGTGGCCGCCGATGACCATGGGGTTCAAGGCTACAGAGGCGCAATTGGCTGCGGTGAAGGTGGGGGACCAGGTGAACTTCGAGTTTCAGCTTGAAGGGGCGACGGCGACGATCGTATCGATCGATGTAGCGAAGTAGCACGTGGCGAGCCCGATGGTGCGAAGGTCATCCGCACCACCGGTTCGTTTGCGTCAGAGCTCCTGACCCAGGAAAATCAACGTATTGCCATGCGCCTCAGCCGCTGCGCGCTGGTTATAGCTGTCGCGGTGCGAGCAGTTGAAGCCGTGTTCAGCTTCCGGGTACACGACAATTTCCACGTTATCGTTGGTGTCGAAACGCTCGGCGATTGTCTCCACGGCTTCCAGCGAAATATGGCTGTCTGCTTCACCGAAGTGCATCAACAGCGGCACTTCGATGTCATCGGCGCGGTCCAGGTGATTCTGGATACCGCCGCCGTAATAGGCAACCGCCACATCCACATAGCCATTGGTGGCGGTGAGGTAGGACAATAAACCACCGAAGCAATAACCGATGGAGGCGATGCCGCCGTCCAGACCTGGTTGCGCATCGAGGGCGTCGATGGCCAGTTTGATGTCGGCCTGCGCCTGGGTGATGTCGGTGGCGTTCATCAACTCGACGGCGCGCTTCCAGCCGGCTTCGTCGTAGGTCAGTTCGATGCGGTGGCCGCTGCGCCAGAACAGGTCCGGCACGATCACCAGATAACCATCAGCGGCGTATTGTTCGGCGACCGAGCGGATGTGCTCGTTGACGCCGAAGATCTCCTGGATCAATACGATTCCAGGGCCATTTTGAGTATGCGGAATGGCCAGGTAAGCGCCGAATTTACCGTCGTCGCTGTCGATCTCGATCCATTGGGTGGTTACGCTCATGGTGGCTCCTGTCTACGCAAGTGAGGTGTAGGGTGAAGCTTGCCACGGTAGCATCTCAACGATTGTGACGGCGCCAGAAAAATCGCGCCAGCAGCGTATCGAGGCTCAGCTTGCCGGCACCCGAGAGCAACAATGGCATCAGGGCGGCGAGGTAGATCAGCGGCAGTTTGAAGTTGCCGTGACCTTTGTTGCTGATGGCGTAACCCTGGGCAAGCTCACTCAATGTAGACCAATCGGCCGGCCAGTGAACGGCAGCGGTGGCGACAACCGTGACCACCATCAGACTGATCGCCGATATCCGCGTGCCAAGGCCCGCCAGAATGGCGAGTGCGCCAATCAGCTCGACCCACATCGACAGTTCCCAATTCAGCGTGGCCGGCAACTGGTCGAATGGAAACGGAAAACGGTCCTGGATATCGGCAAACCAGTTTTCGCCGTTCCATTTTTCAAGGCCGGACTCAAAAAATTCCCAGGCGATGAACAACCGCAAGGTCAGGGGCGCGAGCCAGCTGCCGGCACGGTCGAGGTTCAGGTGCAGGCCTTTCACGGCCGAAGAAATTGAAGTGTTCATTGGCATGATTTCCGTCAGGTCAGGAATGCGGGGCAACGGCGTGCCCCGCGCGATGGGTTACTCGCTGGCGCCGCACTTGCCTTCGCCACATTTGCCTTCGGCGGGTTTTTCCGACGTGTCGGCATGAGCCTGGCTGTAGCCGTGCGTCAGTTGTTTCATGCTGAATGCTTCGGATTCGGACGCCGAAGCGACGTTCGACAGGGCCAGGCCACCCGCGATGAGCAGGCCGAGGGTCAGGGAAGAAGTCGAGTTTGAACATGGTGATACTCCGTAGCTTGAGTGAGTTGAGCGCTTTGATCGGCGTGGCCAATCGACTGGCGTATTTCATCAAGCGGGTGTATCTGCGATGTGTCGTTGCAGCGGGGTTTTATGGGCGAGGTGTGTCAGGAGGCTGGCTGTACACACACTGATACATAGCCACAACACACAGGGGATTTGTGGTGGATTTGAGGTTGTGTGGCGCCGGCCGGTCCGGCGCGTGACGCTCCGGGCAATTTCCTATACATTTTCCGGCCGCCCCCCTGCATGGTGAAACCGCTTCATGTCTCTTGCGCTCGAACGTCTAGTCGCTGGCACGCCGATTCCTTTTGCCGGTAATCGTGTCACGGTCGTCAGCCCCGAACTGGCCGCGCGGTTTCAGCCCGGGGACCACCTGCTGGTGGAGCAGGTCAGCGGCGAATTGTTGCTGATTCCGGTGGCCGACCAGCAAGCGGCCAGCGTGGCGATCGAGCGAGCAGAAGCCGCATTCACCGCGATGTCGACGGTGTCGGATCAAGCGATCAGCACCTTCTTCGACCTCTTTGCCCAGCGTCTGGAAACCCCGCAATGCTGGGACTTGATCGCGGCCGCCAACCTCGCCGACATCGAACGGGCCAAGGCTCGTGGGCGCTCCACCACGCGTTTGCTGGCCGATGAGCGCATGCGCCGCGACATGATCGCCGGCCTGCGGGCCTGGCGCGATGCGCCAGCCTCACGCGGCAAAGTGATCAGTTGCGTTGAGCATGACGGCTGGAAAGTCGAACAAGTGGTGTCGCCGCTGGGCATCGTCGCGTTTGTCTTTGAAGGCCGACCGAATGTGTTTGCCGACGCCGCCGGTGTCTTGCGTACCGGTAACACCGCCGTGCTGCGCATTGGCAGTGATGCGTTGGGCACCGCCCAGGCGATCGTCACCCATGCATTGAATCCGGCATTGAGCGACGCCGGGTTGCCGGTCGGCGCGGTATCGCTGGTCGAAAGCGTCAATCATGCGGCCGGTTGGGCGATGTTCGCTGACCGGCGTCTGTCCCTGGCCGTGGCCCGAGGTTCAGGGCGTGCGGTCAGTCAATTGGGCAGCATCGCTCAACAGGCGGGCACCGCCGTCAGCCTGCATGGCACCGGTGGCGCCTGGCTGATCGCTGACAAGGACGCCGACGCGACGCGTTTCGCCGCCGTGGTGCGCAATTCTCTGGACCGCAAGGTCTGCAACACGATGAACGTCTGCCTGATCCAGCGCGACCGCGCCGCCGATCTGGTGCCGTTGTTTCTCGATGCATTGCAACAAGCCGGCAGCGCGCAGGCCCAGGGCTGCAAATTGCACATCGTCGAAGGCAGCGAGTCGTACTTGCCGACGCACTGGTTGAGTGCGAGCGTCGAAGTATTGCGCGCCGAAGGTTACCGGACCGAGGCGATGGCCGAGCCACTGCCGGAGGATCAATTGGGTCGCGAGTGGGAATGGGAAGAAACCCCGGAAGCCAGCTTGATGATCGTCGATGACCTGGACCGTGCCATTGCCTTGTTCAATCGCTACAGCCCGCAGTTCACGGTGTCGTTGATCAGTGAGAATGACGCGGCGCATGAGGGTCTCTACAACGCGGTCAATGCTCCGTTTGTCGGTAACGGCATCACGCGTTGGGTCGACGGGCAGTACGCCTTGAACAAGCCGGAGTTGGGGCTTTCGAACTGGGAAAGCGGCCGGTTGTTTGCGCGCAGCGCGATTCTCTCGGGAGACGGGGTGTTCACGGTTCGTAGTCGCATGACGCAGACCGCTTTGTCGGTCAAACGCTAGGCGAGGGGCACACTATAATTAAGGTGTTTGCTCCTTCGTTCTGAAAGAGGGATACACCATGAAACTTCGTTCCTTCGAGCAATATTCTCATCACCTGGAGTCGGTCGCCCACGATGCATGGCTGACGACCCGGGTGAAATCGGTCCTGGCCATGGACGATCCAACCCTGGGACTGCAAATTCACGTCAAAACCCATGCGGGCACGGTGGCGTTGAGTGGCCGGGTCACTACCCATCGGCAATGTGAAAAGGTCGTTGCACTGACTCGTTCGGTTCAGGGGGTTGTCGATGTCGATGCCAGGGAGTTGCTGACTCACGTATTCACACCCGGCAGTTTTCCCGAACCACCTGACGCCGAAGAACGCAGTGAGCGTCGGCCACCGGATGACAAATGAGCCTGACGATCCCATCAGCGGCGCTCCTGTAAGCCAGGAGCGCTGCGCAGGGGAGGCGCATCAGGCGGCTTGGACAGTTTTGTCGTAAACAGCGCAGGTAGCGGGATGTTCTGCCAGCGACACGAAAGTGCGGCTGCTGGCTTCCAGGGCGTCAATCGAACCGGTCTCGATGTCGTAGACCCAGCCATGCAAATTCAACAGGCCTTTTTCTTGCGCCAGGCGCACGCTCGGGTGCGTCTGGATATTGGCCAGTTGCGCGATGACGTTTTCCCGGACCATTGAACTCACCTTCGCCGCGTCAGTGGCGTGAGGGCGGGATTGGTTGATGACTTTTGCCGACTCGGCGTGCTGCAACCAGCCGCTGACCGCCGGCAGGTGATCCATGCATTTACACGAGGCGATGGCGGTCATGGCGCCGCAATCCGAATGCCCACAGATCACAATGTCGCTGACACCGAGCACCGCAACCGCATATTCAACCGTGGCCGACACACCGCCGGGGTGCGGGCTGTATGACGGCACGATGTTGCCGGCGTTGCGGATGACGAACAATTCACCGGGTTCCTGCTGGGTCAGCAGTTCGGGGACGACACGGCTGTCGGAACAGGTGATGAACAACGTGCCGGGATGCTGGGTGGTGGCCAGGTGTTTGAACAAATCGGTGCGTTGTGGAAAGGCTTCGTTCTGAAACTTCAAAAAGCCGTCGATGAGCGCTTTCATGGTGATGTCCTCACTATTGTGTGTAGCAGCTGTCGAGCCTGCGTTCGGCTGCGAAGCAGTCGCCTGGATTGGCGAAGACTGCGTCTTCGGACGCAGCCTCGCGGGCTCGGCAGCTGCTACGGGGTTAGGGTGTTGGTTAGAACGGGCGCAGGGGCAGGAACTTGCCGTCGAGGGTGATCACCGCTCGGGAGCCACCTTCCGGGTCTTCGACTTTCTTCATGTCGAGCTTGAAGTTGATCGCGCTGATGATGCCGTCGCCAAATTGCTCATGAACCAGGGCTTTGAGGGTGGTGCCGTAGATCTGGATCATTTCGTAAAAGCGGTAGATGGTCGGGTCGGTCGGGACACCCGAGAGGCTGCCACGCAGCGGAATGATCTGCAGGCGGGCCACGGTGTCGGCGTCCAGGTCGAGTTTTTCGCCAATCACTTTGGCGGCGGTTTCCGGCAATGGATGCTGGCCGAGAAGGGCGGCGGTAACATAGGCCAGACCCAGGCCGGTGCCGTCGGTCAGGTCCTGCCAGGACAGATTTTTGCGGGCCTTGGCATCGAGAATCGAGGTGGTCAGGGCCAGACTCGGGTCGTTGTAAGCGTGGGACTGTTGCATGGTGATTCTCCTGTCGGCGTGGTGTCGCTTGGGTGTGAAGCCATCTTCTGCCGATTGACTCATAGCGTCCAAGATCGATATACAATGCTTTGCATAAGTCCTGCCTATAGATGAAGAGCCATGCTGCTACGACATTTGCGTTACTTGCTGGCCGTCGCCGACCACGGCGGTTTCACCCGTGCCGCCGAGGCGCTGCATGTTTCCCAGCCGACCTTGTCACAGCAAATCCGCCAGCTTGAAGAAACCCTGGGGGTCAGCCTGTTCGACCGCACCTCGCGCACCGTCAAGCCGACCGATGCAGGAGAGGCCTATATCGAGTGCGCCCGCCGCGTATTGGTTGAGCTGGACGCCGGAAAACGTGCGCTGCATGACGTGAAGGACTTGTCTCGCGGCACCTTGCGCCTGGCCATGACGCCCACATTTATGGCGTATCTGGTGGGGCCGTTGGTGCGCGATTACGTGGCGCGGTATCCGAATATCCATCTGGAGATCTTCGAGTTGTCGATGGACGACATCGAGGCGGGGTTGGCGGATGACTCGCTGGATATCGCCATCGCGTTCAATGACGTCAGAAATGCCGACATCGAGTCGATTCCGGCCTTTACCGAGACGCTGGGCGTGATGGTGGGGCAGGGGCATCCGTTGTATGACAGCCAGGTCGCATTGCCTGCTGAAGAACTCGCTCAACTGGCGTTTGCGCTGTTGACCCCGGACTTCGTCACCCGCACCCGCATCAATGAGTATTTTGCTCAGGAACAGATCACCCCCAAGGTGGTGATTGAGGTCAATTCTGTCAGCACGTTGCTGGAGGTCATTCGGCACACGGCCATTGCCACCATCCTCCCTGAGGCCATCGCCAGCCAGGAGCGCGCACTGCGCAAGATTCCATTGCTGGGGGGCGGCGCCTACCCGTGGGGCGGCGTTGCTTCGTCGTAAAAACAACTACCACAGTGCGGCGTCCGTGGCGTTCATGAACCTGGTGTTGGGGACGCCTGTGCTGGCGTCAACGACCTCAATCTTCCACTGACGGGCACTCGTCTTTGCCACTTTTGCTGGTGGTAAACACGAGGACGGAATCGTCTTTGGCAAGGCTGATTGAAATCGTGACACCCTAACCTGTGGCTTCGAAGTGGCGATCATCGAGGGCTTTGGTTTCGGCTTCTTTGTTGTTGATCAGTACCGGACCATCCTGATCCGCATGAACCGTAACGTTTGCGGGGCAGTCCGCATCGAATGGCGGGATGCCGGGGGTGGTGTTTGCGAGTGCGGCAATTGCAACCGGAAACAGCAGGAATGTCAGGGGGTTTTTTTATTGCAAGCCTCCATTAATCCAGCAGCGCATACCGATAACCATAGCTTCATTTACGGCGCACACGACAAACAAAAAAGGCCCCGCTCGATATGACGAGCGGGGCCTTTTAATTTAGAGACGCTGGGTGGAACCGTGGGGAGTATCAGTAGAACCGATCAATCACCCGAACTTCGTTCTGGTTTTTCAGCGATGCCCAGGCCTGTTTCAGCGTTTGCAGAACATTACCGATGAAGTCCTTGTCGGCTGCGGCTTTCTTGCCGACATAGCCATGGCCGCGACGGTACATCTTCAGTCGGGCCAGCAGGTTCTGGTTGTTCTGATCGAACTCCGCTTCGTGAGCGTGAGGCGACAGGCAGTCGATATGAACCTGGCCCGATTTGCTGATCCACAGGATGTGGCTGTCGTGGCTGTCTTTTTGTGCAGCGAACATACGAGCCAGTTCATCGATAGTGGGTTGATTGTTCAGATTCATAATATGCCCCTTGACCATTTGGTGATCTTTCAAAGTTGATTCGCTAATACAAGTAGCCCATCGGTTAGTTGATCCCTGGCACCGAAACCAGGACGTCAGCGGTCGGCCGTTGAATTCAACGAGGTCGCGCATCTGTTGCATGTAGTCGTGTTGAATAACTGCTACGCAAAAGCGTCACAACGAAGAGAAGCAGCGAATACCTTCTGGCCATTGCCGACTTTTCAGGGTCGGCCACAAGCTTCATGAGGATTGATCGCTAGCGCTTCTCGTCCTTGTACTGGACGTTCGGGCCAGGTCAGCTTCTTCAATCTGCCTTGTGGGCAGCGTGTATCCGGGAAAAACAGCTCGGCGGTCAGACGAGCTTGCTCAAACATGTTGCGGTACTCCCGATCGGGGAGATGTCTGCATCATGCAAGGGCAAATCGGAGGCGTCAACAGTTATGTAGTGATTATTTTCAGTCACTACATATTGTCTGACAAAACGGATTGGAATGAGAAAAGTCTGTAGGAGAAGCCTGTCAGGGCGACGGCGACGGACACTGGAAACGGTAGAAGGTGCAGGGATAACCTTCTACCGGCCGCTGATGCAGGGTGAATTGATTGCCTGTGAGGTCAGGCATCACCTTGGCCCAGAACCGCCGTGCAGGCAGGTTGGCGTCAATGTGGAAAATCTGCCATTGACCGGGGAACTGGCTCAAGAGGGTGGAAACGACAAACTTCGCGACACCTTGGCCACGGAAACGCCGACTGACAAAGAAGTAGCCGATGTTGTATTCGGCACCCTCGAGGTGGGTGTTGTCGTCCACGCTCACGAAACCGGCAAGCTCACCGTCGACTCTGATCAAAAACGGCCGAGTCGCGGGGTTGCGCCAATAACCCGGTTTGGGCTGGATGTTGAAAAAACCATGTTCACCCAGTTTCAGTGGCAGCCATTCGCTGAAGTCGTACACATAGAACTGCATCAGATTTTCGATGGTTTCCAGTTCGTCGCGCTGTGCGGCGTGCAGTTCTATCGAAGACATGTCGGAGCGCTCCAGGTTGAGCAGGGCTGTCCGTGAATCATGCAATGTGGTGAGAAGTTGTACTTTGCGCCTTTCTTCAGCGCGTGAAAGTGGGGCTGTCAACGGGTTTGAAGAACACTAGACCATCACGATCCATTTGAAGTGCCATCAACCTTAACTTGCCGGTTTCGCCGTGCGTTTGGTGCCCGTGGACGGTTTGCGTTTCGCCGGTTTGCGCTTGTTCTTCCACGGTGCGGCACCACGCCCGGCCGGGCTTGCCGGCCCGCTGATGGTCAGGCTCAGACCGGCGCAACGCGCGACTTGCTTGCTCATCCATGCCGCCTGTTTGGTGACGAATTCTTCCAGGCTCATTTCGCCGCTCTGCACCATGTCCAGCGCCTGCTCCCAGATCGCCGTGGTGCCGGGGTCGGCAATGGCGCGCGGCACGGCATCGATCAGGCTGAAGGCCGCCGGGGTGGCGGCCAGGGCCTTGCCGTTCTTGATCAGATAACCCCGGTCGAGCAAGCCCTGGATGATCGACGCGCGTGTCGCCTCGGTGCCGATACCGGTGGTGTCCTTGAGTTTCTGCTTGAGCAGCGGATCCTCCACCAGTTTGGCGACGTTCTTCATGGCCTTGATCAGGTCGCCTTCAGTGAACGGTTTGGGTGGTTGCGTCCAGAGGTCCTTGAGCTTCAGGTCGGCCACGGTGCAATCAAGCCCTTCGGCCAATGCCGGCAAGGTTTGCGGCGCCGGCGCCTCTCGGCCCTTGGCGGGGGCGAGGGCCTCCGGCAGCGCACGCTTCCAGCCAGGCTCGACGATCTGTTTGCCGACGGCGCGCAAGGCTTCACCGGCGCAGTCGAAGTCAGCCTGGGTGCGATCGTATTCATGATTGGGCAGGAACTGCGCCAGATAGCGGGCACGGATCAGCGTGTAGACCGCCCGTTGCTTGCCCACCAACCGATCAAGATTCTTCGCCGCGGCCGTTGGAATGATGCCGTGGTGCGCCGTGACCTTGGCATCGTTCCAGGCCCGTGAGCGCCGCTGGGGTTCAAGGTGATCGTTGAGCGCGTTCAGGGTTGGATCGGCTTGTCGCAGGGCGGCGAGAATGCCCGGGGCCTCGCTGTGCTGACTCATCGGCAGGAAACCGCAATCACTGCGCGGGTAGGTGATGACCTTGTGGGTTTCGTAGAGCGCCTGGGCAATATCGAGGGTTTCCTGGGCGCCGAGCCCGAGCTTCTTCGAACAGACTTCCTGCAAGGTGCCCAGATCAAAGGGCAAAGGCGCGACTTCGCGCATGCGTTCGGTGCGCAGCTTTATTACCCGTGCGCTAGCGGCGTTGCCAATGGCCTGGGCTGCGCTCTGTGCCAGGGACTGATTCAGGCAGCGATCCTGATCGTCGCAAGCGTCGGAGGCCGCGCGCCACTGTGCAGTGAACGCCGTGCCATCGTGCAGCAGTTGCACGTCGATGGCCCAATAGGCCACGGGGACGAAGTCGGCAATGCTGCGATCACGATCCACGACCAGCCTCAGGGTCGGTGTTTGTACCCGACCCACCGGCAATACGCCCTGATAACCGGATTGGCGGCCCAGCAGCGTAAACAACCGGCTCATGTTCATCCCGATCAACCAGTCGGCCCGGGAGCGGCCCAACGCCGAATGATAAAGGCTGAAGGTCTCCGCCCCTGGCTTCAAGGCGGCCAGTGCCTTGCGGATTGATGCATCGTCCAGCGCCGACAGCCACAGCCGGCGGATCGGCCCGCGATAACGGCAGTGCTCGACCAGTTCGCGGGCGATCATTTCGCCTTCACGGTCGGCGTCGGTGGCGATCACCAGTTCATCGGCCTCGCCAAGCAGGTGTTTCACTGCTTTGTACTGGCTGGCGGTGCGCGGCTTGACGGTCATCTTCCATTTATCGGGAATGATCGGCAGGTCCGCCAATACCCAGCGTTTGTAGCGCGCGTCGTAGGCGTCCGGCGGTGCGGTTTCCAGCAGATGACCGATGCACCAGGTCACCGTGACGTCTGTTCCCAGCCAGCAACCGTCGCCCCGGCGCTTGGCGCCGAGCACTGCTGCAATGTCTTTGGCCTGGGAAGGTTTTTCACAGAGGTACAGCCGCATAACCACCATCGTTCATCAAATGTGCAAGAGGTGCACAGAATGGCGGGTGATGAGCGATGGAGCAATCATTATCTGTATGGATGTACAGCTAAAGCTGTTGCGTTTGTTTGCTGCAGTCAAAACGCCCCGTTTGGCTGCGAGGCAGGAGCAATGATGAATTTTGGGTTATACCTGAAAGTCGTGGTCTCAGGTTTTGGGGCTGCTGTGCGATCCATCGGGCAAACCGGATCGCCGCACCGCACGCTCCCACAGGTTCATCACCGTCATGAGGAACGTATTCCATGAAAAGCTCCGGTCCCAGTCCTGTCATCACCATCGCAGAGCAGCCAGGCTGCCTGTTGGTGAAGTTTCATGGCATCCAGGTGGCCGCGTCTGCACGCGCACTGGTGCTGCTGGAAGCCAATTACCCGCCGGTGTACTACGTGCCGCGAGAGGACATCGACGAAAAGTATTACGCGCGCACCGATCACACCAGCTATTGCCCCTACAAGGGCGATGCCAGCTATTTCAGTTTGCAGGTGCCGGGGCATGAAGGCGCTAACGCGGTGTGGAGTTACGAAAATCCCAAGATCTCGGTGGAGCAGATTCGCGAGTACGTGGCGTTCTATCCGGATCAGGTGAAGTTTGAATTGCTCGACTCCGAGGTCTGAAGGGTAACAAAGCCACGCGTGGCGAGGGCACCAGCACCCTCGCCACAACGACCTGTCAGTTTTTGTCCAGGTCCACGTTCTTGGTTTCACGCAAGCAAATCATCCCCACCACCAGGCTCACCGCGGTAATCACCACCGGGTACCAAAGCCCGTAGAAGATGTCGCCGGTGTAGACCACCAACGCAAACGACACCGTCGGCAGGAACCCGCCAAACCAGCCGTTACCGATGTGATAGGGCAGTGACATCGATGTGTAGCGGATGCGCGTGGGGAACAGTTCGACCATCAATGCCGCCAGCGGGCCGTAGCACATGGCAGAGATGATGATCAGCGCCACGATCAACGCGACGATCATCGGTTTGTTGATTTGCTGCATATCGGCTTGGGACGGATAGCCAGCCAGTGTCACCGCGCCACGCAGGGCGGCTTCGTCGTAACCGTCGATTTGTACCTCGCCGATGCTCACCTGCACGCCACTGCCGGCGGGTGCGGCTGCGCTGGCGTAGGGCAGGCCTTGTTTGACCAGGAAGGTTTTGACCTTGTCGCATGGGCTATCAAATTTCGCCTTGCCCACGGGGTCGAACTGGAAGGTGCAGGTGGCCGGGTCGGCCATGACGGTGATCGGCGCCTGGCGGCTGGCCTGGTCAATGGCTGGGTTGGCGTAATGCGCCAGGGATTTGAAGATCGGGAAATACAGCGCGGTGGCCAACAACAGGCCGATCATCAATACCGGTTTGCGCCCGACCTTGTCCGACAGCCAACCAAAAAAGATGAAGAACGGCGCGCCGATGATCACGCTGACGATCAGCAAGCCGTTGGCCACGGCCGGGTCCATCTTCAGGAATTGTGTGAGGAAAAACAGCACGTAAAACTGCGCGGCATAGAAGGTCACCGCTTGCCCGGCATTGATGCTGAACAGGGCGATCAACACGACCTTGAGGTTTTCCCACTTGCCGAAGGAATCGCGCAGCGGCGACTTGCAGAGTTTGCCTTCTTCTTTCATTTTCACGAAAGCAGGCGACTCATGCAGGCTCAAGCGGATCCAGGTCGAGATGCCCAGCAAAATAATCGAAAACAGGAACGGAATCCGCCAGCCCCACACTTCGAACTGATCGCCCGTGAAGTAGCGGCAACCGAGCACTACCAGCAGCGACAGCAGCAAACCGAGGGTCGCCGTGGACTGAATCCAACTGGTGTGGAAACCGCGTTTGCCCATCGGCGCGTGCTCCGCGACATACGTGGCAGCGCCGCCATATTCACCGCCCAGGGCCAGGCCCTGAAGCATGCGCAGCACCACGAGGATGATCGGCGCGGCGATGCCGATGCTCGCGTAGGTCGGCAGCAAGCCGACGCAGAAGGTCGCCAGGCCCATGAGCACAATGGTCGCGAGGAACGTGTATTTACGCCCGATCATGTCCCCCAGTCGCCCAAATACCAGCGCACCGAAGGGCCGCACGATGAAGCCTGCAGCAAAAGCCATCAGCGCAAAAATGAACGCCGTGGTGTCATTCACCCCGGCGAAAAACTGTTTGCTGATCACCGCCGCAAGGGCGCCATAGAGGAAAAAGTCGTACCACTCGAAGACCGTCCCGAGCGACGACGCGAAGATGACTTTGCGGGTGTCATGGCTTATGGCCGCGACGGGTATGGCTTCCATTGGCTGAACATGTTCTGACATATCGGTATCCCTCACAGTGATTGTTTTTGTTGTTCCACTGTCGGCGCCGGTCTTGTGGGCTGGCGCCGCTATTCCTTGATCAAGAGACTGCGGTCAGTGCGGTTTCGTTCGGGGCAAAACTCCTTGTGGGTGAGTCGAGCATCAACTGCGCGGCTTTTTCGGCAATCATCAGCGTTGGCGAACAGGTATTGCCGGAGGTGATGCGCGGCATGATCGACGCATCGGCAATGCGCAGACCGGGAACGCCGTGGACACGCAGTTCGGCGTCGACCACTGCGTCTGCGTCGCTGCCCATCCGGCACGTGCCGACCGGGTGAAAAATGGTGGTGCCGATTTGCGCAGCGGCCTGGTGCAATTCTTCCTCGGTCTGCAAACGATCGCCGGGCAAGTACTCGACCGGATTGAAGGCCTGCAGGGCCGGTGTGGCGACGATGCGGCGGGTCAGGCGAATGGCGTCGGCCGCGACGCGCAAATCCTCTGGGTGGCTCAGATAGTTGGGCTGGATCAGCGGCGCTTGCTGTGGGTCGGCTGAACGAATGTCCACTCGGCCACGGCTTTGCGGCCGCAAATCACAGACAGAGGCGGTAAAGGCGGGGAAGGGGTGCAACGGTTCGCCGAAGCGTTCCAGCGACAAGGGTTGCACGTGGTATTCGAGATTCGCCGAGGTCTGTTCCGGCCCCGAGCGGGCGAAGGCCCCCAGTTGACTCGGCGCCATGGAGAGCGGGCCGCTGCGGTCATACAAATAGCGCAGGCCCATGCCCATCTTGCCCCACACGCTGCCGGCGATCTGATTCAGCGTGCGCGCGTTTTCCAACTTATAGATCAGTCGCAGTTGCAGGTGATCCTGCAGGTTACCGCCCACGCCCGGCAGCTCATGGGCAACGTCGATCCCCAGTTTTTGCAGCAGCGGGCGAGGGCCGA
The DNA here is from genome assembly GCF_054668335.1 of Pseudomonas sp. S2_F03. Lineage (NCBI taxonomy): Bacteria > Pseudomonadati > Pseudomonadota > Gammaproteobacteria > Pseudomonadales > Pseudomonadaceae > Pseudomonas > Pseudomonas sp. S2_F03. The sequence continues at coordinate 5,738,781 of NZ_CP162759.1, forward strand.
TCCCCGAGCGCTGGAGGATGCCCGGTGAGCCGACGGAGCCGGCACACAAGACGATTTCCCTACGTGCCTTGAAGGTTTTCGCCTGGCCTTGCCAGCGTGTGAGGACGGCGCAGGCGCGGCCGTTTTCCAGCAGCACACGGTCGACCTCAACGTCGGTCAGCACCGTCAGGTTGGCACGGTGGCGGATCGGTTTGAGAAACGCCTTGGCCGCGTTCCAGCGGATTCCGGCCTTCTGATTGACCTGAAAGTAACCGCAGCCTTCGTTATCGCCCTGGTTGAAATCGTCGATGCTGGCGATACCGCTTTGCTCGGCAGCGCTGCGGAAGGCATCCAGAATCGGCCACGACAACCGCTGACGTTCGACCCGCCAGTCGCCAGCGGCACCGTGAAATTCCGAATCGCCAGCAAAGTGGTTTTCGCTCTTCTTGAATAGCGGCAATACGTCGTTCCAGCTCCAGCCCGGATTGCCGTCAGCGGCCCAGCGATCATAGTCGCCCGCCTGGCCACGCATGTAGATCATGCCGTTGATCGAGGAACACCCGCCGAGGACCTTGCCGCGTGGGTAACTCAGCGTCCGCCCCTGCAGGCCGGGTTGCGCCTCGGTTTTGAAGCACCAGTCGGTGCGCGGGTTGCCGATGCAGAACAGGTAACCCACGGGGATGTGAATCCACGCGTAGTTATCGCGGCCGCCGGCTTCGAGCAGCAAGACCCGGTGTTGCGGGTTGGCCGACAGTCGATTGGCCAACAAACAACCGGCCGGCCCGGCACCGACCACGATGTAGTCGTATTCATCTGGGGAAGTCGACATCCCTGACCTCGTCTTGTTGTTCTTGTTGTCGGTCATCCTAGTTGTTAGCTTTCGTCAAAAGAATGTTAGTTTTTGCGCAGCCGCTGTGCGTTTTTAAACAGCATCACTTCAAGGACGGATCATGTTTGACTGGAATGACTTGCGGTTTTTTCTTGAATTGCAGCGCAGCGGTCGTTTGCTCACCGCCGCGCGCCGTTTGAACACCACCCACGCCACGGTCGCGCGGCACATCGAGGCCATCGAAAAGAGCCTCGGCACGGCGCTGTTCGTCCAGCATGCGCAGGGTTACGAATTGACGCCGGCCGGCGAAGCGCTGCTCAAACACGCCGAAGCGATGGAAAACGTCGCGCTGCTGGCCCAGGAAGAAATCACCCAGTCCACGGCACCGCTGGGCAAGATTCGCGTCGGGGTGACGGAAGGGCTGGGCATCATGTTCCTGGCCAGTCGCATGAACGGTTTGTTCGAGCGCTACCCGGGGCTGGAAGTGGAACTGGTGGCCGTACCGCGCTTCGTCAGCATCCTCAACCGCGAAGCCGAAATCAGCATCCACCTCGAACGCCCGGCCGCCGACATGCTGGTCACCCGCAAACTCACCGACTATCGCCTGGCGCTGTACGCCAGCCAAGCCTATCTGGACCGCGCACCGCCCTTGCACAGCCGCGAAGACCTCGCTCGTCACGCCTGGATCGGCTATGTCGACGACCTGCTGTTCAGCCAGGAACTGATGTTCCTCAACAGCTTCTGCCGCAACCCCCAAGTGGTGTTCCACAGCACCAGCGTCATCGCCCAGCAACAGGCGGCGCGTTCTGGGTTGGGGATTGCGGTGTTGCCGTGCTACATGGCCAGCGCAGATCCGGAACTCGTGCCGTTGCTGCCGGAGGAGAGCATCCAGCGCAGCTACTGGATCAGTACGCGGCGCGAGCTGCACAAATCGGTGCGGCTGCGCGTGCTGTGGGATTACGTGGTGGAGTTGTGTGAAGTTGAGCAGGGGTTGTTGTTGGGCTAATGTTTTTGCGTCCAGCCAATGGACGACGACAAGGAGCGTTATCCGACACTCCGTCGTGATAAAGGGAGCTTGCAGCATGACCGATGAGACAGCAGTAAAAGGGCCCGCGTCGTACTTCCCGTCCATTGAGAAAAAGTATGGACAGCCCATCAGCCACTGGCTGGATTTGCTTGGGGCAGTGAGTGGCAAGAAGCACATGGAAATGGTGGCCTGGCTGAAGGCTGAGCACGGTATGGGGCATGGGCATGCCAATGCTTTGGTTGCGCATTATTTAGCGGCCGGCAAGAAGTGACCGGGCAGGGCGGGCAGGGCATATTCATGCCCTCCCAACACCCTTCAGACAAAACACCAAACCCTGTGGGAGCCGAGCTTGCTCGCGATGACGGAGGCCCATTCAACATCGATGCCGCTGACACACCGATATCGTCGGTACGCCGCCCGGAGCAAGGTCGCTCCCCCATGGATTTCGATCGGCTGACGCAGCGAGAGAATCCTCTGTTTCACTTGCGCTTAAACAACAAAAATCCTGACTGTTTAAATGAAGTCTTCTGTTACCACCCAAAGGCTACAACGCCTTGCGCCGCTGCCCACAGGTAAGACAGAATCCGCCGGCTTGTGCGTCCAGGGGCCCGTCGGTAACTTGATTCCCGTCACTGCTCATCAGTGATCGGGTCTGCAAGCCCGCCGGAATACCAGTCGCATAGCCCAGCCAAGGACGCTTGTTTATGTCCGCTCAATGGCGGCTTTGTGCGGGAGACCTTCGGGTCTGCCGGGTTCCTGGTTTCCCGGTCTTGCAGACCCGCGCATAGCTGCCACCCATCATCTGCAAGTGATGTCGGTAGCTCCTAATGAACAATCAGGAGTTTCACCATGATCAAACCAACACCCAATCCACCGGAAACCGATCCGGCATCTCCCTACGAATCCCTCGATTCCAAAAACTCCACGAAGCCGCCGAGCGCGCCCTCGACCATTACCTCAACCCGGCCGCCCAAATCATGGCCAGCACCCACGAACCCGAACCGATGTTCCTCGCCAACCCTAAGTGCGACACCGAATCCCTGCTGGCCAACGCCAGCGAATCATTGGGCTCGGCGACCACCATGCTCAGCAATCTTGCGGCGTTATTGGACAACTCAAACCGCAAGACCCTGCTGGGGATTACGCAAGTGGTGATGTTGGGGGAACTGGCGGTGAATCAAGCGTTGGATAACGTGGAGCCGACGGCGTAAGAAAAATCCCGCGTGGCGAACGGTTAGCCCGTTGCCACGCAGGGAGGTAGCACGTCCGCATCGGTATGCGTGAAGTATCAACGTTTTGGAAAAGCCGGATCAGTAGCGGCTGTTATCGGGCATTCAAGACCCTCTCGCTCCAACCCTCAGGTGGTCTGTGCATCAGACGATTTGCATAGGTATAGGGGGTATGCCTATCATGCGCAATGCATAGGTGGGGGGTATCAAATGGGTCACATCGCAGCCAACAAAGACGAACTGCTCAAGCGCGTAAAACGTATCGCCGGACAAATCCAGGCCGTTGAACGGGCATTGGAATCGGATCTCGATTGCGCCAAAACGCTGCACCTGGTGGCCGCCACCCGCGGAGCCATCAACGGGCTGATGGAGGAAATCATTGAGGACCACGCCCGGGAGCACGTCGCGAACCCTGCACTCAGTGAAGAGGAGCGAAACAAGGGCGTCGAAGAGCTTCTTGAAGCCATTCGCCGTTACTCGAAGTGAACGCATCCAGGTACACACTCATGAGTAGCTCCCGTATCAACTACACACACGACCATATGTTCCTTGGCTCAGCGCACGACGAAAATGCCAAGCGTACGCTTTGGGTTGTGGCACTGACCGTTGTGATGATGGTTGGTGAGATCACCGCCGGCTATATCACGGGCTCGATGGCGTTACTGGCCGATGGCTTCCATATGGCAACCCATGCCGGCGCATTGGGCATTGCGGCGGCCGCCTACGGTTACGCAAAACGCCACGCTTCCAGCCAGCGCTACAGTTTCGGTACTGGAAAGGTTGGAGACTTGGGCGGGTTCGCCTCGGCGCTGATTCTCGGTATGGTTTCCCTGGGAATTGGCGTTGAGTCTGTCATGCGCCTCTTGCAGCCTACGGACGTTCAGTTCGGCACCGCTACGCTCATCGCGATTGCCGGTTTGATCGTCAACATTGTCAGTGCCCTGCTGCTGGGCCACGGACACAGTCATGGCCACGATCATGATGATCATGCCCATGCTCATCACGGGAACGACAACAACCTGAAATCGGCCTACGTCCACGTCATCGCGGACGCGCTGACTTCGGTTCTGGCCATCGCTGCACTGCTCGCTGGCCGGTATCTCGGTTGGGTGTGGCTGGACCCGGTCATGGGCATCGTCGGCGCCATCGTTATTGCGCGTTGGGCATGGACATTGATGGGGGTCACCGCAGGTGTACTGCTGGATCAGACCGATGCGCACGTTGCCGAGGAAATTCGCGAACTGGTTGAAAAACCGGGAGATGCCACCATCACCGACTTGCACGTCTGGCGGGTCGGACCGCAAGCCCATGCGGCCATCGTCAGCGTCCTGGGTGAGGCCACTGCGAACGCCGACAGCATTCGTGAACGTCTCAAGCCGGTTCACGAAGTCAGCCATCTGACGGTCGAATTTCGACCGGTCTGATTCAGCGCCTCCCCTTAATTGTCTCCAAAGGAACCCGCAATGCCCCCAGGGAAACGCGAACTGGCGCGGATCGAACGCCGGTTGATAACCACGCTCACCGAGGCGTGCGAAACAGCAAAGGGTGAAATCAAAGGGTTTGCCTGGCTCACTCACACCGCTGACCTGAACGCGTTGGCTGAGACCCTGAAGGTCATCTGGGTATTTGAAACCTTGGCCGATAAAAAAATCGCCCTGGCTGACACCAAGACGCGCATCTTTGAGCTGACGGCTATCGCGTTGAATGAGGCCAATATCGACCTGAACCTTTCAGACCACAGTGTCCGTTTCGACTCCGAGGAAGAGTGCCAACGCACTCACGGTGGCGATTGGCAAAAGCGCCTGGCTCAATCACGTGCGGCCAAGGGGGACTGACAATGGCTAAAGAAATCGAAAATCCCTGCATCTCGGTATGTCAACTGAGTGGGGATCTGTGCGTGAGTTGCGGGCGAAGCAAGGAAGACATCAAAAAGTGGAAGCGCATGAAGCGGCCTGAAAAAATGGCCGCTGTGCAAAGGGCGAAAGTGCGCTTGAAAGGGCTGAAGAAAACATTCTGATCGGACCCGCCCGCACAGTGGGAGGTTAATCAGTGCCTGCATTTGTAGCCTCTGCCGAGTCCGCCAGGCTGCGTTCGAGGACGTAGTCCTCGCCATCGGCAAACGCGGTTTTCCTGTAAGCACCTGTTGCCTCTACCGTTAGCTGGGCCTGGCCGTGCTCGAGGCGTCATCGCAGACTATTCTTGATCTGGGTAATCGACCGGTCGCACCGAAGGAGGTCAGTCGTTTATGCACTGTGTCCTTTTCGAAATCCGCGCGGTTCGATCTGATACATGAAGGCCAATCGATCCGCGCTGTCATCGAGTTCCGATGAACTACCGGTCTGGGGCACGGCCCCAGGCACTTTTGTCTGACACCCTGAATCGGAGACGCCAGCATGAGCACCTTGCAACTTCACCCAGCACTGGACAACGGTATCCAACCCGCCGCCGCGAATTTCACAGGTGGCACCTTGCAATGCCTGTGTGCGACCGACAAGGTCGAGGTCAAGATCGACGCACAAACCCTGCATAACCACGCGTGCGGCTGCAGCAAATGCTGGAAACCACAAAACGCGACATTCGCCGTCATCGCCGTGGTGCCTCGAGATAAGGTCAGCGTCATTGCCCACGGCGAAAAACTGGCGATTGTCGACGAGTCCGCCACCATCCAGCGCCACGCCTGCAAGCAATGTCACGCCCATCTCTTTGGGCGCATCGAGAACAAGAACCATGCGTTTTATGGCCTGGATTTCGTCCACACCGAGCTTTCGCCACAGCGCGGATGGGCTGCGCCAGGATTCGCGGCGTTCGTGTCCTCCATCATCGAAACCGGCACACCGCCAGCGCAAATGAAGGCTATCCGCGAGCGCTTGCGCTCGATCGGCCTCGAACCCTATGACTGCCTGTCCCCGGACTTGATGGACGCAATGGCGACTCATGTCGCCAAACAGAAAGGCTTGCTCCCAGCCGCCTGATTGTTCGGTCGCCGCGGTTTCTTTTCCGGACCGCGGCTCCGATTCACTGCATCAGGCAGATAACGGTCAATTCCTGACATTTTCCCCCCGGCTCGCCAGCCGTTGCTTTCGAAGCTTTTCCAGCATCTGGCGGCCTTGGTAAATGCAGGCATTGGCTATCGCGCCAAGTGTATTTGCCCAGAATGACCTGCAAGACCCCGTTGCGCATATCTCAGCCGTCGAATACCACTACGGGATGAGAGGGTACTGCAACGTACCGACACTTCCGACAAGACTGGCCTGGTACCGGTGACCCTGGTCTACGCAGATAGCGAGGGCGAGGTTCACAAAATCCGTTTCCTTGAATGGGGCGCAAGCCCGGCCAACTCCACCAGCATTGCCTGATCCGCTCGCCGAATGTGGTCTGAGCCTCGCCTGTACCCAGAAGCGGAAGTTAAACCTCATATGCACTCAGTGCGAATCAGGTTTTTATTATCTCGAAATGAAAATAATCGAATGAGTAAAAGTTCATTCGCGAAGCTTTCCATTAACTTGGTGGCGCAATACTGCAAGATTAATGAGTGGAAATTACTGGGCCTTAATTGTAGTCAGTAACGGCAAGCTCCAATCAAGTCGTGCTGAGAGTCATGTTGATTCGCTGTTGTAATCAAGAGGTCATGTGTTCTCTTTGTCCTCCTTGGAATATTTACGTGGTGAGATCAAGTTGAATAAGGCGGTTCGGTTTTGGCCAGTAATGTCCACTGTTAGCTGTTTACAAAGTCTCACTTGAGGATACCCAAATGAAATCCATGAAAGCTCTCTTGGTAGTCGCCACGCTGACCGCTTCTTCTCTGGCTATGGCCACAGGTGGCGGTGATCGCACCTTCACACGCATGGAGGCGGCCCGGAAAGTCTCGATGGAAGCCTTCCAGGTTGCACAGAAACAGAAGGCTGAAGGCGCTGTAGCTGAAAGCAAAGCCAGGCCGATCAATTAGGCCAAAAGCTAATCTGTGCAGCGCGTCCCCGGCTGACAGAGATGTACAGTCTCAAGTCTCAGATGCAGCACGCAAGGTGCTGCAAGTGCCGGTTTAACCGAGATCCCGTTTACACAACAGTTGGTATGTTGCATCGTCCAGTTGAATCCACAGTCGATTGCTGCCTTCGCGACAGGCAGCAATCGGCCCAGACTGTGTAAAAAACGAATGTCGGCTTGAAGCTACCGCTTATACGTTGAATCTGAAAACGCTCAGTTAGTCAGCATGGATTTCGAGAACAAAATGACCGACCTACATAGGACCATTGGTCGCATTCACTGAACATAGGTAGCAAAATAGCAGAAACCCGCTATTACGTTAGTAACTGCCACTTCGTTCATTGCAGATCGTCACAGGAACGCCCCACGATGCGAAACGCACTTAAGCATTCGAAACTTCGTTTGGGTTTTTTACTGGGTGTTATTTCAATGGGGCTGACCGCTTGCGCCAGCGACGATAACATTACTGCACCTACTAAAGTCATTACTCAGCCACCTATCGATGACAGCGAGACTTCGTCTGTGCGTGTCACTACTAGTTGGCTGCAACACTCGTTTAGCCAATCTGACTGCCTGAAGCACGCCAGAGCGGCTCTTACAAAAGCGAGATATTTTGTTGATGCAGGGGACCGATCAGTCTTTGGGTTGCGTGAAGGTATGACTTTTTCGATTCGCTGTGACTACGAAGGCGTTGCTTTTTTCGCAGTGGCTTATCGCCACAGGCCAGGTCCTCAAGCCCAGGATCGGGTCTTGAATGAAATCACCAGGCTATTTTAAGAATTACAGGCTAGAGGTATAGGGTCGTTTTATGGAGCGGACGCATCAGGTGTGAAGAAAAACGCCAGGCCAAGGATCAGGTACACCGCCAGCAACTGCACACCTTTAAGCCAGTCCGAACGCCCATCGCCGGCGACCTGCCCGGTAATCAGCACCGCTAACAGGACGCTCAGCACCAACCCTGCGGAAAAGGCCAACCCCATGGGCGTCGGACCAATGAAATGGCTGGCCAATACCAGAATGGGAGCGACCAGCAGGGCCACCTGAACGCTGGAGCCGATCGCGATCGACAGCGCAAGGTCCATGCGGTTTTTCATGGCGGCCGAGACGGCTGAGACATGCTCGGCGGCATTGCCGAGGATGGCCACGACAAATACACCGACAAAGAGGTTGCTCAGGCCGAGCTGATGAGCACTGGGTTCGATGGCGCCGACCAGAATCTCGCTGATCCACGCGATCAGTACCGTCGACCCGCCAAGCACCAGCAACGCTTTGCGCGTTGACCAGGGACGCGGTTGATCCGGGCTTTGCTCGGTGTTGGATGTACCGGAAAACAGGCTTTTGTGGGTGACCAGCGAATACACCAGGAACAAGCCGTATACCACCAGCAAAATCAGCGAGATGTACAGACTCAGCGACTGCAGACCCTGTGGATTTCGGGGCGTGATGACGGCGTTGTAGGCAGCCGGGAGAATCAGCGCGATGGTAGCCAGGGTCAGTAGGGTAGCCTGGGAGCGCGCCCCGGAAATGTTGTATTGCTGTTCATGGTGACGACACCCGCCAGCCAGCATGGCCACGCCCAACACCAGCAGGATGTTGCCGACGATGGACCCGACGATAGACGCTTTCACCACATCAAAGAGACCCGCGCGCAAGGCGCTCAGGGCAATGATCAGCTCGGTCGCGTTGCCGAACGTCGCATTCAGCAGCCCGCCAACGCCCTCGCCGGAGCGTTCCGCCAGATGCTCGGTAGCCCGTCCCAACCAACCTGCGAGCGGCACTATGGCCAGGGCCGCCATCAGGAAGACCAGCAGATGGAAGTCTGCTGCGACATATTCCACGACAATGGCGATGGGAACGAAAACCAGCATCCAGTTGAGCATCGAAGTCTTCCTCGCGCTGATGCGAAGTGATCCATGGGGACGGAAGTCTCGTAAGGATGGTCGGCAAACGTCATCTCGTCTAAAAACTTTGTGAAGTTGACGTCGGGCCGCCAAGTCGGGTCAGCGAGGTATTGGAAATGGTTCTGGATAACTCAGGCATCAACTAACGGGACGGATGTATTGATAGTTTGTAGCAGCGCTATGTCCGCTGTAGCAGCTGTCGAGCCTGCGAGGCTGCGTTCGGCTGCGTAGCAGTCGCAAAACCTGCATACGCGGTCTTTCTGAAACACCGCGCGGCCTGATTTCACGACAGCTGCGCTGCCGAACGCAGCCTCGCGAGCTCGACAGCTGCTACAGCGGACGAGCTGCTACAAGCTAAGCGAGGATTTCGAATGAGGTGCTGGCCAGGCGTTCGCCGTTCACCAGAATGTGCACCGTGTGTTTGCCCACATAGTGTTTGCGAGTGGTGAGCTCTTTGATCTGCTGAGAGCGACTGACGAACTCTGTGGCCTTGCCCGGCAACGTCAACGCCTTGAGCTTGAACACCTTCGCCGATGTACCGCCGTTGGCTTTGACGTAATCAATCGCGTAATCGATTACCAGTCGCTGACTCTCTGACACCGTGGATTTCATAGTGAACGATAGGGAGATTTTCTCCCCCAGACGAATCACTGCCGGTTCAACTTTAACCCCGACAATCTCGACCTCAGCCTTGCCGCTGGCGCCAATGACGGCCAACGCTCGCTGATTGCCCTGTTTGATCAGACTGCGCAACGCATGTTTGGCAATCCACGCTGTGTGCTTGTTATCCAGCGGCCACCCTTCAATCAGGTCCAGTACCCAGTCGGGATGATCCTTGGTGATGTCATTGAGGTGGTTGGCCACGGACTTGCGCACATACAGGCTTTCATCAGCCTTTAGGTTGTCGAGGATCGACGCAGCCAGTGTCGGATCGGCCTGGATCTGTTCGAGTCGGAATGACCACGGCAAACGCGGGCGGCAACCTTCGCTGGCCAGGCGCCGCACGTGTTCGTTGTCATCGAGCGACCATTGCTGCATCAGCGTTAATGAACGCTGAAGGTCGCTGCGCAGAAAGTGCCGGATCGCAAATTCCGAAGAGCCAAACGCGGTGAAATACTTAAGCGCATCCATCGACTGCTCGAAATCATGAGCGCCATACATCGCCACATACTTCGGCAACGAGATGCTGACGAAGCTGCTGTTGAGGCGCGGGGCGAGGGTGCGCAATACTTCAAGGGACTCGTCATATCCCAGCGGCAGCACCGCGTACAGGCATTCGCTGACCCGGGCCATGCGTTGCATGATCGACAGGTCGGCGAGGCCTTCGTTGGCCATCTTCAGGAAGGCTATGGCGTTGAACCGGGGGTAAACCGCCGTCATTTCGGTCGCGATGTGTTTGAGGCGCTCGGCGTTGAAGATTTCCTTCAGCGCCGGGGCGGTCTGTTCGACGGCGGTCATGGGAGAGTCCGGTGGGCTGGGCGGCTCAGGTTATCGGGGTATTGATAAATGCCTCAAGCGTTTCCGCCTGTGCCGTGAATTTCGCGATCTGCGGGAAGCGCGCGGCATCGACCTGATCCGGCACCACCAGGTTGGTGAAGCTCCAGGCGACCGCTACTGTGATGCCGTCCTGTGCAATCGAGGCGCCGCCAGCCAGCGGCTGTTTTTCCAATTCGCGCTCAAGTGCCGCATAGGCCGCCGCCAATTGGCCTTCGACGCGTTCCACCCATGGTTGAAATTGAATATCGACGGGGCGCAGGTTGCGTTCGTAATAGAGCTGCACTGACTTCTCGCAGGCCGCCAACGCCAGGCCGGTCACGCGCAGTGCGCGCAGCCGTTGCTTGAGGTCGCTGGGCATCAGGCTTTTGCCAGGGCCGGCCAAGGCTTCCAGGTAGTCGATGATCAGGGTCGAATCCATCAACACATCGCCGTCGTCCAACACCAGCGTCGGCGCCTTGACCACCGGGTTGATCTGCTGGAACTGCTCGAAGTGCCGGAACACCGATACCGATTGGTGCTCCAGGTCGATACCCAGGTGTTGGGCGCAAATGGCCACACGCCGTACATAAGGCGAATCCAGCATGCCGATCAGCTTCATTAATGCATTCCTTTTAAAGGCCATTTCGGGACGGACAACCTTAGCTGAGCTCGCGCTAGCTGCAAACGGGTGGGGCTGGCGCAGCCGTTTGTCTTCTATATACAGCCGCTCGACGGAATTTCTTGCTATAAACGCACTCCGATAACCGCCGCAACGGTTGCTATAGAGCACTTTGCACACCTTGTCAGACAAATTCGCTGACTTTTCAGTTGCTGGGGCCTCACGTCGGCCTTAGACTGCCGCCCCTCGTAAATTGAGTGCCGGGTGGCGCTTGGAATTAAACGGCGCCTTTCCGATGGCCTCACCCGGTCAGCCGGAACGCTCCCTAATTCGCCTTAATGCACGTTTTTTTATAGAGATATCAATGACAAAGGACAAGTTGCTGGCCATGCCGGCGGATGACTACATGAATGCTGAGCAACATGCTTTTTTCTCCGAGCTGTTGCAGAACATGAAAGTCGAAACCCATGAGCGCATCGAACAGAACCGCATCGCCATCGAGAGCCTGGACACTCCGGCCGATCCGGCAGATGCAGCTTCTGTTGAAGAAGAGCGCACCTGGCTGGTAAACGCGATCGATCGCGACCAGCGCATGCTGCCTCAGTTGGAACAGGCTCTGGAACGCATCAAAGAAGACAGCTTCGGCTGGTGCGACGACAGCGGCGAGGCCATTGGCCTGAAGCGCTTGCTGATTAGCCCGACCACCAAGTACTGCATCGAAGCTCAAGAGCGTCACGAACAGATCGACAAGCACCAGCGTCAGGCCTGATTTCGTAGCGCCACGCATCGCGGGCGAGCCTCACTCCTGAAGGAGCAAGGCTCGCCCGCGATGCTTTTTTCGTCCGTAGAAAACTTGTGCCCCTCTATTGATCTGCTGCAATACCCACTACTAATGGACCATAGATAATGGCGTTGTAGTGGCGTTAAATGCGAAGACAACAATTAGAAGATCGTGGGGTGACGAAGATGACGAGAGACGGATCTCTGGCGGCGGCAGCGCCTGCGCCAGTGCTTTTGCCGAAAAACCCTTGGCTGACGCCGACCCTGCAAAGCATCTCCCTGATGCTTTTGTTGTGTGGCATGACATTGGGTTACGGGTCGCTTTACCTTGGCCTGCCCTTGGCCGTGTTGATTATCTGGTTGCCTCGCCTGCGCTCGCGCGCTAACCCGCAAGACAACCCCGCGGACAGTGCCAGCGCCATCAGCGAATTGACTCGCGATCTTTCCTACACCACCAGTCATAACGCGTTGTCGGCGGCCGGAGTGGCCTATTCGGTCAAGCAACTGGCGGACAAACTGCAATCGCAGCTCAACGCGGCGGCGCAAATTGTCAGCAACGCCGAAGTGATGATCGCTACCGAACAAGTCACCTCCAAACTCAGCCGCGACGCCCTCGGCGCCGCCAGCGAAGCGCATCAAAGCGGCGCAGCGGGGCGTAAAGAGCTGGTTGAGTCCATCGCCCGAATGCATCAACTCAGCCAGCGCGCCAGCAACAGTCGCGAGCTGATCGAGGCCCTGAGCCTGCGCAGTGACGATATCCAGCGGGTGACGCTGGTGATCCAGTCCATCGCCAACCAGACCAATCTGTTGGCGTTGAACGCCGCAATCGAAGCGGCGCGGGCCGGGGAACATGGTCGCGGGTTCGCAGTGGTGGCCGATGAAGTGCGTGGCCTGGCGGCGCGAACCGCGACGGCGACCGGCGAAGTCGGCGAGATGGTTGCCGATATCCAGCAACGCACGGCTCAGGTCGTGGAGCAGATTCGCCAACTGTCCAGCGACCTCGACACGGGTGTCGAGCAAGTCGAGCACACGGGGCAGCACCTGGAAAACATTGCGCGATTGGCCGCTGGCGTCGAAAGCCAGGTCGGGGAAATCGCCCGGGGCGCGGACACCAATCGCGAACAACTCGACAGCCTGTTTCATGCGATCGAGCAGATGCGCAGCGATCTGGCGATCAGCGACCAACAGACCCAGCGCCTGGCCCAGGCCGCCGTGCAGATGGAAGGTCAGGCTGAGTCCATCAGCGAGCGCCTGGCCGAAGTCGGGCTGGATGACTATCACCAGCGGGTCTATGACTTGGCCCGCGAGGGCGCGATGCAGATTGCGGCGCGCTTTGAAGCGGACATCAGCCAGGGGCGAGTCAGCCTCGATGACCTGTTTGATCGCAATTACCAGGCGATCCCGAACACCAGCCCGCCCAAGTTCCAGACCCGCTTCGACCGCTATACCGATCAAGTCTTGCCGGCGATACAGGAACCGTTATTGCCGCTTCATGAAGGCTTGGTGTTTGCCATCGCCTGCACTCAACAGGGGTATGTGCCGACGCATAACAACGTCTTCAGCCAGCCGCTGACCGGCGACGTGCAGGTCGATACGCTGCAAAACCGCACCAAACGCAAATTCGCCGACCGCACCGGTATCCGTTGTGGCAGCCATCAAAAGCCAGTGCTGTTGCAGACGTATACCCGCGACACAGGTGAATTGATGCACGATCTTTCGGTGCCGATCATGGTCAAGGGCCGGCATTGGGGCGGTTTGCGCTTGGGTTACAAGCCCCAAGTTCCTCGCTGAAAGGGGGCGATTGTTACGATTTTGGCAACGAAGCTATACAAGCTCGTTGCTGTTTCCTCGCGAATGAACTCATTAACATGCCTATGTAGTTAGGTTGCTAATGAAATTCGAGAGGCCAGCATGCAAAGCAAAGTGGATGTCGCAGTCATGATTGGTAGCGGTGTGCCCGCCTGTTTGCGCGCGATGGGGCAGAGTGTCTGTTGGGTTGTACTGCTCAACGGTGAGCGCCGGGGGACGGCGTTTTCCAGCCGCGATGAGGCCGAAGAGTGCAGGGCTGCCTGGTTGGCGCAATTGAGCGCTGAATCACCTGACAGCCTGCATTGATTGCGCGGGCTAGTGAAGCTGGTGCAAGCGCAAGTTCAAGTCATCGACCACCCGCGCCCAATCGGCGTCTTCGCGCAGTTGCTCTTTCAGAAAGCCGGCTTGTTGCGGGGTCCAGAACTCGGCGTCGATCATTTTCTTGTCGTCGGCCAACGGTGAGTGGCTGGCGATGAAATCATCGATGGCCTTCTGGCTGGAATCCAGGCCGAGTTGGTCGAACAAGCCTTTCAAGTCGTGTGTGGGTGAATCCATGTTCATCTCCTTGCGGGCCGCGTCGAGTGCGAGATCTGAAGGGCAGCTTCATTGCATCTGAGGAGGCCGCGCTTCAGGAGTTCGATGGATGTGCCAAAGCAGGAAAGAGCATAGACGGCAAATTCGATGATCAGGCTTTCAATGCCCCCGCATCGACGGCAGCCTTCAGTTCCTTGGCCGATTCCTGAGCGGCGATAGCGGCGACTTCCGCTGTTTTGAACCAGCGATCTTTCTCGACCTGGTGATACGTCACCGTGGTCAATTTCGGTTTGGCGCGCATGACAATCACTGCCTGGAATTCGCCATCGATCTCTCTGGCTTCACCCCGGATCATAAACTCGCCGATATCAAATTCCGTCACGTAGCAGCCTTCCCTTGGAAATGTTTTGTTGTTTTGAACGCCGTCCGACGTGGGAACGGGTTTCATGGGGCGGGCAGTATGGCAGTTGTTGCCCGCCGGCGGCTGAGTTAAGTCGAGCGTTTGACGAAACGTCTATTGAAATGAATTCGGTGGACGCTTCATTCGCGTGATTCAAGTGAGCGAGCAAGTGCACACGCCTGGTTATGATCGCCGCGGAAACCTCTGACGCGTCCTGTGGCGGTTTCCTTTATGTGGAAGAATGCAATACCTGCCGGAACCACCTGAAACCTTGGTCGGGCAGGCTCTTCTGGGTGAAACCGAGGTGCTTCGAGCAACCCCTGATGCAGCGGCGAGGCGTTGTGAGCGTAAGGTGGCTGGGCGGTTGCAAAGTGAGTCATCGTGCACATATGAAGTCCTTTTCTTTATTTTACCGACGTATGTACGTCGTTATGGGTAGTCTCTGTGAGCGTCGCTGCTCTAGAATCGCCACCACGGGTTGGCGAATGGTGTTCATCTAAAGCAATTTTTTGCGGCTGATATGTCGGAAAAGTGCTTTTCTTGAAGCGTTTTTTCCTTACAGTTGGTAATCCGGTTTCCTCTGGCGGTAAGAAGGGCAATTTCCTTCAACATCTGACGACTTTGACGGAAGACGGCGCGAGCGATATTCCAGTAGGCTCGCTGACCTCGCGATGCATGAGCCCTCAGCCAGGATCAGGATTTCAACCCGGTTTTTTTGAAAGACCATCGGCATGGCCGCTATTTTCTGCCGTGCGCTTTTTTGCGTGCGGCATCAATCTCAGATGTGGGGATGTTTCCTTGGCAGTAAGTAATCTCGATATGCATGCTTTGTTCGTGCTGGGTGATTTGCGCGCAAAGTTGGTTAAACAGTTTCAATCTCGTTTCGTCTACATCACCGAACAGAATGCCGAAGGCATTTATATTGCCGAGATCGACACCGAAGAAGCGCTGGTGGTGGACGATAAGCCAGGGCTCAAACTGAAGGTCGGTGATCATTTCAGCGCGTCTGTTCTACCCAGTCGCGAAGGCGGCAAGCTGGACATCAAGTTCCGCGAAATCAAACTGACGGTGTATGGATTGGGTGATTACGCATTTGTCACCACGCCCGACGGTCAGGCGATTGTGTTCAAGGAAGGTCATAGCGTGGTGATGGTGTTCGCCGCTCATCAACAATTGCAGGAAGGCCTGACCAAAACCCTGAAAGCCGTAACTGCCAAAGCCGCCAAGTGGCGCAAGGGCGAACTGGTGACTTTCAAGGCCAGTGAGTGATGTCGGTGACCCGCGCCGATTTCCATGAACAGAACCAGGCCAGTGCCCACACTGAAGCCCTGCGGCTGTTCGAGCAGAAGGCAGTTCTGCAGGGAGCCTGGCTGAGTTGGGTGGCGTCACAGATCTATACGCTGCGTCCGGCGGCGTACGCCAGCATGGTCAGAAGAGAGCTGGCCCGTTTGCAGGAATCTTCCGAAACGTAATTCGCATCCCTCGAAATCAGGATCCTCTACTACAGTCAATTGACTGAATATTTTGAGGCTTGTGGTCGTTTATCAGGCCATCCTGCTATTGCTGTGAACAGCACGAGGTGCAAAAGCATGAGAGGATTTCGACGGTTGCTGGCGGCGTCCCTGGCCAGCGTCGGATTGTTAACATCTCCCGTCCCGATATTGGCGGCCCAGGCACCGATCCACTTCGCCGACCTGAATTGGGAAAGTGGCAGCCTGATCACCGATATCCTGCGGATCATCGTCGAGAAGGGCTACGGGTTGCCGACCGATACCCTGCCGGGAACCACCATTACCCTGGAGACCGCACTGGCCAACAATGACATTCAGGTCATAGGTGAAGAATGGGCCGGTCGCAGCCCGGTCTGGGTCAAGGCGGAGGCTGAAGGCAAGGTCGCGAGCCTGGGCGATACGGTCAAGGGCGCAACCGAAGGCTGGTGGGTCCCGGAGTATGTGGTCAAGGGTGACCCGGCCAAAGGCATCAAGGCGCTAGCGCCGGATTTGCGCAGTGTCAGCGACCTGCCTAAATATAAAGACGTGTTCAGCGACCCGGAAAGCCCGGGCAAGGGGCGCTTCCTCAACAGCCCGATCGGCTGGACGTCGGAAGTGGTCAACAAGCAGAAGCTCACCGCCTATGGCCTGAACGACAGCTACGTGAACTTTCGCAGCGGTTCCGGGGCCGCGCTGGATGCAGAAATCACTTCATCGATCCATCGGGGCAAGCCGGTGCTGTTCTATTACTGGTCGCCGACGCCATTGCTCGGACGCTTCAAGTTGATTCAACTGGAAGAACCCCCCTTCGACGCCGAAGCCTGGAAAACCCTGACCGACGCCGACAATCCAAACCCGCAGCCGACGCGTTCGCTGCCCTCGAAGCTGTCCATTGGCGTGTCCACGCCGTTCCAGAAACAGTACCCGCAGATCGCCGAGTTCTTCAGCAAGGTCGATTTCCCGATCGATTCACTGAACAAGGCACTGGCCGATATGAGCGAAAAACACACCCCGCCACGCCAGGCAGCGGAAGCGTTCATGAAGACGCATCCGGATATCTGGCAGGCTTGGGTGCCAAAGCAGGTGGCTGACAAGGTCTCCGCCGAACTGGAAGTAAGCCTGTGCCGCACACGTTTGTATTTCACCGAGTATCGCTATCACCGCCCGGAGCACGTTCGCTCCCTCTGGATGGATGCCCGAAGATGAATCTGCTGGTCGCACAATGGATGGCTTCAATTTTTCTGATAATCAGCCTGGTCCACGTGTATTGGGCCTCGGGCGGCAAGCTGGGCAGCGAGGCGGCGGTGCCGCGAGTGCCCGGGGAGGGCGGCGCGCAATCAAGGCCTGCGTTCAAGCCGTCGGGAATCGTGACGTTGCTGGTGGCGGGGGCGCTGTTACTGATCGCCATGCTGGTGTGTCTGCGGGTCGGGCTTTGTTTGCCGGCGGTGCATGACAAGTGGCTGCAATGGGTGCTCAGTGCCATTGCGATACTGATGTTCGCCCGGGCGATTGGCGATTCGGAACTGGTGGGATTCTTCAAAGAGGTCAAGAATTCGACGTTTGCCCGGCTCGATACCTGGGTCTATTCACCACTGTGCGTGGTGTTGGGGGCCGGGTTGCTGACGGTTGCCTGGGTTTGAAGTGCCCGGATTGGCGCATGGCCGGGCAGGCCAATCCGGGTGATTCAGCGTGTAACCTTAGCTTCTGCCATCCGTGCGCCGACTACTCACCTCGGCCGGCACATCGTCGCCGGCCATGCGCTTGCGGAACAACGCCGCGCGCGCCAGCAGCAAGGTGGTCACCGGTACGGTTATCGCCAACAGGATTGGAATCAGCCAGGCATGCACCACTGGTGTCGATTTGAGCGCCGAAAAGTAAATGATCGACGCCAGTGCCACACACCATGCCCCCAATGTCGAGGCCAACGCTGGCGGGTGCATGCGCTGGAAGTAATCCTTCATCCGCACCAGGCCAATGGCGCCGACCAGCGCAAACAGACTGCTGAGCAGCAGCAGGATCGCCACTGGAATCTCGACCCACAGCGACAGTTCGCCATTCATTCGATCACCTCGCCACGCAGCAGGAATTTCGCCAGGGCAAACGAGCCGACGAAACCGAACAGGGCGATCAACAACGCCGCCTCGAAGTAGGTATCACTGGCATAACGAATGCCCAGCGTCAGCATCATCAGCATCGCGATGATGTACAGATAGTCCAGGGCCAGAACCCGGTCCTGGGCTGAGGGGCCCTTGAACAGACGGATCAGCGTCAGAATCATCGCCACGGAAAACATGAACAGGCTCAGCAGGACGGCGTTCGACAGCAGTGGGCTCATTCGAAGATCTCCATCAAGGGGCGCTCGTAGGTTGCCTTGAAGTGCTGGATGAACACGGCTTCGTCATCCAGATCGAACACATGCAGCAACAGGATGCTGCGATCCAGCGCCAGTTCCGACCAAACGGTGCCCGGGACCACGGTGCAGATCGCCGAGAGTGCGGCGAGGCCGTTGGCGTCGCGCAGGTCCAGCGGCACTTTGATGAAGCGTGAACGTGGCGCGCGGCGACCGGCGTTCAGCACGCCCCAGGCCACGGCGAGGTTGGACGCCAGTACGTCTCGACCGACCACCAGGAGCAAACGCAAGATGACGCCGGGGCGACGGATACGAATCGGCAGCGGTCGCAATCGGCGCATCATCAACGGTGCGCAGAAGCCCAGCATCGCGCCGAGCAACAGATTGCCGGGGCTCATCGACTGGTTCAGCACCAGCCACAACACCCCTAACGCCAGCGACAGCCAAGGGGCAGGAAACAGGCGTTTCACGGTTGCACCTCCAACATTGCCGCTTTGGCTTCCGGGCTTGGCACTGCGCGCGTGCCGAGCACGGCCATCACGTATTGCTGCGGGTTGTTCAAGGCATCGGCGGCCGCCTGGGTGTAACGCAGCAGCGGTTCAGCCTTGAAGGTCAGCGCAATACTCAGCCCCAGGAGAATGATGATCGGCACGCTTTCCAAACGGTGCAGCAGCGGCGATGGACGTTCTTGCGGGGTCCAGAAGCGCTGGATGCCCAGGCGCGAGAAGGCGATCAGTGAGGCGAGCCCTGACAGAATCAACAGTGCGAGCAACCCCCATGCAGCGTTCGACACCGGTTCGCCAGCGCCATTGCCCAAGCCCAGCGGGTTGAGGAGGGCGTTGAGCAGGCTGAGCTTGCCGATGAAACCGGAGAGCGGCGGCATGCCGATGATCAGCAGCGCGCAGGCAATGAAGCTCAAGCCGAGGAAGGCCATGGTCCAGGGAATCACCTGGCCGACCACGGCTTTCTGATCGTCATCGAGGTTGAAGCCTTTGGGCGGTTGCTCGGACAGCGTCGGTCGTGCGATCAGGTCGGCGTCATCGAACAGCGGCGCTTCATTGACCGAACGGGAACGTTCGATCAACTCGGCCAGCAGGAACAGCGCGCTCAGCGCCAGGGTCGAGCTGACCAGGTAAAACAGCGCCGCGGCGATCAGGTTCGGCTGGGCGAAGCCGACGGCTGACAGCAGAATCCCTGCCGACACCAGAATGCTCAAACTGGCCATGCGCTCCAAGCGTTGGGCCGCCAGAATCGCCAGCGCTGCGCAGACGATCGTTGCCATGCCGCCGTAGATCAGCCAGTCACCGCCAAAGTAGGCCGATGCCCCGGCCTGGCCGGAGAACAGCAAGGTCCACAGACGCAGCAGCGTGTAGACGCCGACCTTGGTCATGATCGCGAACATGGCCGCTACTGGTGCGCTGACCGAGGAGTAGGCCGGTACCAGCCAGAAGTTCAGCGGCCACATCCCGGCCTTGGCCAGGAACGCCACCGCGAGAATCCCCGCGCCGGCATGCAGCAAGCCGCGATCGGCTTGTGGCACCAGCGGGATTTTCAACGCCAGGTCGGCCATGTTCAGGGTGCCGGTGACGCCATAAATCAGCGCCGCGCCAATCAGGAACAGCGACGACGCCAACAGGTTGATCGAGATGTAATGCAACCCCGCCGACACTCGCGGTCGACCCGAACCGTGGAGCATCAAACCGTAGGAAGCGGCCAGCAGCACTTCGAAAAACACGAACAGGTTGAACAGGTCGGCGGTCAGGAATGCGCCGTACAGCCCCATCAATTGAATCTGGAACAGCGCGTGGAAGCTGGAACCGGCGCCGTCCCAGCGGGCCATGGCGAACAGCAAGGCGCTGACGCCGATGATCCCGGTCAGCACCAGCATCAACGCTGACAGGCGATCAACCACCAGCACCAGGCCGAATGGCACCTGCCAGTTGCCCGGCAGGTACACACCGATAGAGCCGGGAACGCCGGTGGTCTGTGTCCATTGCAGCAGCAACACCGAAATCCCCAGGCCCAGAAGGCTGGAGAACAGGTTGATCCTGGCTTTCAGCGGACGGTGTTTTTCGCCGAGCATCAACATGATGGCGGCAGTCAGCAGCGGTAGCAGGATCGGGGCGGCGATCAGGTGCGTCATTGGATTCATTCTTTAGGCTCCCGGCCATCGACATGGTCGGTCCCGGTCAAGCCCCGGGATGCGAGCAGCACCACCAGAAACAACGCGGTCATGGCGAAGCTGATCACAATCGCGGTCAGCACCAGTGCTTGCGGCAGTGGGTCGGTGTAGTGCAGCAAGTCCTGCGGCACGCCGTCCTTGATGATCGGCTCCCTGCCGATGAACAGGCTGCCCATGCTGAAAATGAACAGGTTGACGCCATAGGACAGCAGGCACAGGCCCATCACCACCTGGAAGGTTCGCGGCCGCAGGATCAGCCAGACGCCGGACGCCGCGAGAACGCCGATGGCGATTGCGATGACTTCTTCCATCAGACGGCTCCTTGTGTGGCGACGGGTTTGGGCTGGGCTGCGGTTTTGTGGCCGCGAACCGATTGGTGAGCGAGGGCGGTGAGGATCAACAGCGTCGAACCGACCACCACGCCATACACGCCGATGTCGAAGAACAGCGCGCTGGCAATGTGAATGTCACCCAGTACCGGCAGGGTGAAATGCCAGGTGTGGGTGGTCAGGAACGGATAGCCGACCGCCATGGCCCCAAGCCCCGTGACCGTGGCAAACAGCAACCCGATGCCCATCCAGCGCAGCGGTCGCAGGCTCATTTGCGCCTCGACCCACTGCGTGCCGGCGACCATGTATTGCAGGATGAACGCGACCGACATCACCAGCCCCGCGACAAAACCGCCCCCCGGTTGATTGTGTCCGCGCATGAACAAGTAGAACGACACCACCAGCGCAATCGGCAGCAGCAGACGCACCAGCACTGCCGGGACCATCATGAAGCCCAGCGCGGTGTCGCTGGCGTGGCGCGGGTTGACCAGGTCGGTGACCACGTCCGGTGCCAGCAAGCGTTGCTGGGCTGGCAATTGCAGGCTTTCCTTGGGCGGGCGGAAGCGTCGCAGCAGGGCGAACACGGTCAGGGCCACTGCCACCAGCACAGTGATTTCACCGAGGGTGTCGAAGCCACGGAAATCCACCAGCATCACGTTGACCACGTTGCTGCCGCCACCTTCGGGCAGGGCGCGGCTGAGGTAAAACGAGGAAATATCGTTAGGCGTCTGGCGTGTCAGCATCGCGTAGGCCAGCAAGGCCATGCCGCCACCGACCACGGTCGACAACAGCAAGTCGCGGATACGCCGGATGCGCGCCTTGCGCAGGCTGCTTGGCAGTGGCGACACCCTCTTCGATCCGTCGTGGCAGCCAGCGCAAACCGAGCAGGATCAGCACGGTGGTCACCACTTCGACGGCCAGTTGCGTCAGTGCCAGGTCTGGCGCGGAGAACCAGACGAAGGTCACGCAGGTCATCAGGCCGCAGACGCTGACCATGGTCAGAGCCGCGAGCCGGTGATACTTGGCCTGCCACGCCGCGCCGAGGGCGCAGGCAATCGCCAGCAGCCACAGGGTCACGAACACGATAGAGCCCGGAATTTTCGGTCGATCCCCCCAACTCAGGCTGCTGTGGAGCATCGGAATCAAGCCGGCCAACACGGCAGCGAGGACCATCAGGAACAATTGGGTTTGCAGGCGATGGGTGCTGATCCGGCGCACCAGACGGCGGGCCAGGCGCATCATGATCACCAGGCTGCGTTCGAACAGGCGCTTGCCATTCAACCGGCCAATGACCGGCGGGTATTTGAAGCGCCCGCGCTTGAACTGATTGCGCAGCAGCAGATAGAGCACGATGCCGCCGGACATGGCGATCAGGCTCATGATCATTGGCGCATTCAAGCCGTGCCAGATCGCCAGGCTGTACTCCGGCAGCGTCCCGCCTACTACTGGCAGGGCTGCGGCGGCCAGTATGGAACCGACCACTTGCGCCGGGAACATCCCCACGACCAGGCACGTGAACACCAGCAACTCAACAGGTGCGCGCATCCAGCGTGGCGGCTCGTGCGGGGTGTGCGGCAGATCGGTGGCGGTCGGGCCGAAGAACACGTCGACGGTGAAGCGTAATGAGTAGGCGACACTGAATGTGCCGGCGATGGTCGCGACAATCGGCAGGCTCCACTCGATCCACGCCGTGGCATTGATGAACACGGTTTCGGCAAAGAACATTTCTTTGGAGAGGAAACCATTGAGCAGCGGCACGCCGGCCATCGAGGCGCTGGCGACCATGGCCAGGGTGGCGGTGAACGGGATGAGCTTGATCAGGCCGCTGAGTTTGCGGATGTCGCGGGTGCCGCTTTCGTGGTCAATGATCCCGGCGGCCATGAACAACGAGGCCTTGAAGGTGGCGTGGTTAAGAATGTGGAACACCGCGGCCACGGCGGCCAGCGGGCTGTTCAAGCCCAGCAGCAGGGTGATCAGGCCCAGATGGCTGATGGTCGAGTAGGCCAGCAACCCTTTGAGGTCGTTCTGGAACATCGCGCAATACGCACCCAGCAACAGGGTGCAGGCACCGGCGCCGCTGACGATGTAGAACCATTCTTCGCTGCCGGATAACGAAGGCCAAAGTCGCGCCAGCAGAAACACCCCGGCCTTGACCATGGTCGCCGAGTGCAGATAGGCCGAGACCGGTGTCGGCGCCGCCATCGCGTGGGGCAACCAGAAGTGGAAAGGGAATTGCGCACTTTGCTCAAGGCGCCGATCAGGATCAGGGGTAACAGAAGCGGGTAGAGGGCATGTGCGCGAATCAGATCGCCGGCGGCCAGGACCTTGTCCAGGTCATAGCTGCCGACCACATGGCCGAGCAGCATGACCCCCGCCAGCAGGCACAACCCCCCCGCGCCGGTGACCATCAACGCCATGTAGGCGCCGCGTCGTGCGTCGGCACGGTGATGCCAGTAGCCGATCAGCAGGAACGAGAAGAGGCTGGTCAGCTCCCAGAAAAACACGATCTGGATCAGGTTGCCGGAAATCACCAGTCCGAGCATGGCGCCCATGAACGCCAGGAAAAATGCGAAGAACCGCGGCACCGGATCGTCCGGCGACATGTAATAGCGTGCGTACAGCGAGACCAGTGTGCCGATGCCCAGCACCAGCATCGAAAACAGCCACGCGAACCCGTCCATGCGCAAGACGAAGTTCAGGCCGAGGCTTGGCAGCCAGAAGAATTCTTCGCGGATTACGCCGCCATGGGCGATTTGCGGGTACAGGAACGCGACCTGGACGGTGCCGATCAGTGCGATCAGGCCCGCGAGCAAGGGGGCTGTATTGCGTGCGTTGTGCGGCAGGACGGCTGCCAGACAGCTGCCAATAAATGGCAGAAGCAGTAGAACTATCAGGGACATAGGCTTCTAATCTGCGGGAGTTTGTGAAGCATCATACGTGCCAGCTCCCGGATCACCAAACGCGAAGCTGTCGCAGAATCCTACACGGTAGACGGAAAAAGCCTGATTCACATTGTTTCAACGGGCCGGTTTAAACCCTTCTGGCCCCATCGCGAGCAAGCTCGCTCCCACAGGGGCCAGTTGTGTTCACACTCTGGTGGCACAACGCAGAACCCATGTGGGAGCGAGCTTGCTCGCGATAGCTATCTATCAGACGCCACAGATCTCGCGATTTAACCCTGTGTTTCCCGCTCCAACTCCGCCGCCGCCGCAGCACCTTTACCCTTGGTCTTCAATTCACTCACAATCACCGCCGCCACAATCAACCCCGCACCCACCAACGCAATCGCCGGCAGCCGCTCCCCGGCAATTCGCCCGACAATCCCGGCCCACACCGGCTCCCCG
Source organism: Pseudomonas sp. S2_F03 (assembly GCF_054668335.1). NCBI lineage: Bacteria > Pseudomonadati > Pseudomonadota > Gammaproteobacteria > Pseudomonadales > Pseudomonadaceae > Pseudomonas > Pseudomonas sp. S2_F03. The sequence continues at coordinate 5,763,043 of NZ_CP162759.1, forward strand.
GCATAAATCAAGGTCGCGCGTGTCGGCGAGACACTCTTCTGCGCCCAGTTCATCGCCACCTGAATCACCGCGCTCGCAGCGCCAAGGCCCAGCGCGCTGCACAACAGCAGCCATGAGAAGTCCGGAATGTGTTCCTGGGTCGGCACCACCATCAAGAACGACAACACCGACGTGGTCGCCAATTGCACCACGGTCACTCGACGCACATCGACCTGACCGGCATAGGTGCTGATCAGGATGATTTCTGCGGCAATCGCGATGGCGCTGATCAGCGTAGCGATTTCGCCAGGGCTGAAATTGAACGAAGCGCCGGCGGGTCCCGACAGCAGCATCAACCCGGTAAACGCCAGCATGATCCCGATGCTTGGCATCAGCCCCGGACGCCGCCCCAGTACCAACCATTGCAGCAACGGCACGAAGGGTACGTACAACGCGGTAATAAACGCCGACTGACTGCTGGGAATGCTCTGCAAACCCACCGTCTGCAAGCCATAACCGAGCATGATCGCCACCCCGATGAACGCCCCGGCCTTGAGTTCGAACAGGGTCAACGCCCGCAGGTGTCGCCAGGTGAACAGCGCGACCAGACTCGCGGCAGCGGCAAAGCGCAGACCGACGAAAAACATCGGTCCGCTGACGGTCATCGCATGCTGCACCAACAAAAAGGTTCCGCCCCAGACCATGGTGATCAGCACCAGCACGCACTCGGCTTTGCTGAACCGTGAGACGCGGGGGGAGGTGGGAGAAGAGTTCACTGACGTCATGACCTTGCGCGCTACTTGAGGGCGACGCACAATGCGCCGAATGTTGCGCAGTATACTGCCCAACCCCACCAAGTGAGCAATATAGTGCACAAAGATTCCACCCCGCGGGCTTCGGTCCTCCAGCACGTCAGCCAGAACGTCCGGCGCTTGCGCCACGCCGCTGACATTAGCCAGACCGTGCTGGCCGAAAAGTCCGGGGTCAGCCGCCGGATGCTGGTGGCCATCGAAGCCGGCGACAACAACGTCAGCCTGACCACCCTCGACCGCGTGGCCGAGGCACTGGACGTGAGGTTCAGCGACCTCATCCAGGCCCCGGACGCCCGTGACACGAACCGCATCAACGAAGTGGCGTGGGCCGGAGTAATCCCCGGCAGCAAAGCCGTTTTACTGTCCAAGGCCACCGCCACCCGCGAAGTGGAACAATGGGAATGGTGCCTGCAACCGGGGGAAATTTACCCGTCGCAACCGGACGCCGAAGGCTGGAGCGAACAGATCTACGTGTTCGAAGGCTGCCTGACCCTGATGTTGGGTGACACCCCGCAGCACATTGCTGCCGGTGAGTTCTTTATGTTCGCCAGCAACCAGCCCCATGCCTATCGCAATGACGGGCCGGTGGCGGCGCGGTTTGTGCGCAACGTGGTGATTTGACTGTTGGCTCATCAACAGTGGATAGACACTTTGCTCTTTTAAAGCTGATGTTATTTCTTGGAAAGCATCTCAACCTGTTGAAATAACTTGCAATCATGTTCAGGCACGACTTCTGCAAATGCGAACAGAGCATTCACCAGAAACCCGGAGCCGGTCCATGACAACCCCCGCCAAACCCCCAAGCATCCGCCGCGAAATTCGTCTGAACGCGTTTGACATGAACTGCGTCGGCCACCAGTCGCCGGGCTTGTGGGCGCACCCGCGCGATCGTTCGTGGCAGTACAAGGATCTCGAATACTGGACCGATCTGGCGAAGATCCTTGAGCGTGGCAAGTTCGACGGTCTGTTCATTGCCGATGTGCTCGGCATCTACGACGTTTACAACGGCAATGGTGACGCGGCGATCCGCCAGGCCGCGCAGGTGCCGGTCAACGATCCGCTGCAACTGATTCCGCCAATGGCGCTTGTCACCGAGCATCTGGGGTTCGGCCTGACCGCGTCGTTGTCTTTCGAGCACCCGTATCCATTCGCCCGGCGCCTGTCGACGCTCGACCACCTGACCAAGGGCCGGGCCGGCTGGAACATCGTCACCTCGTATCTGGAAAGCGGCGCCAAGAATATTGGCCAGAAAAACCAGACCGAACACGACGCCCGCTACGACTTCGCCGAGGAATACCTGGAGGTTTGCTACAAACTCTGGGAAGGCAGTTGGGAAGAGGGCGCGATTCTGCGCGATCGCGAGCGGCGGGTCTTCAGCGACCCGCGCAAAATTCACGAGATCCGCCACGTTGGCAAACATTTCCAGGTGCCGGGCATTCACCTTTGCGAACCTTCGCCGCAGCGCACACCGGTGCTTTACCAAGCGGGAGCATCGAGTCGTGGCAAACAATTTGCGGCCGAGCATGCCGAATGTGTCTTCGTCGCCGCACCGTCGAAAGTGCTGCTCAAGAAAACCGTGGCAGACATTCGTCGCCGCGCCGCCGAGGCCGGGCGCGATCCGCGCAAGATCCTGATCTTCAACCTGCAAACGGTGATCCTTGGCGAAACCGACGCGAAGGCCAAAGCCAAGTTCGAGGAGTACAAAACCTGGGTCAGCTACGAAGGTGCCATGGCGCTGATTTCCGGCTGGACCGGCATCGACTTCAGCCAGTTCAAACCGGATGAACCGCTCAAGCATGTGCACACCAATGCCATTCAATCGGCGGTGGAGGCGTTTTCCACGGCGGATCCGAACAAGGTCTGGACGCCCAATGAACTGGCGGACTGGGTCGGCATTGGCGGGTTCGGGCCATTGTTTGTCGGCAGCCCCGAGACAGTCGCCGATCTTCTGCAAGAGTGGGTGGAGGAGACCGACGTAGACGGTTTCAACCTGGCCTATGCACTGACCCACGAAACCTTCATCGACGCGGTGGAGTTGCTGGTGCCGGAGTTGCAGAAGCGTGGGGTGTACAAGACCGACTATGCGCCGGGGACCTTGCGTGAAAAATTGTTTGGGGAGGGGCCGCGTTTGGCAGACGTTCATCCCGCAGCGGGTTATCGGGATCTGGCGGCGTTGCGGCAGCAGGAGAAGAAGGTGGTATCTGCTTAGCCGCCATCATGAGCAGGCTCACTCCTGCAAGGAGGGGTGTTTGTGTGCTGGAGGGCAAAACATTAAGGTGGCAGACAGTGGATTTTTATTCAGGGAGTCATTGACCAGTGAGTATGGAATGAGCGAAATCCAAAGCGGACAGGCCAACGACGCCATCCGCCATGCAGACATTCTGATTATCGGCGGCGGCCTCAGTGGCGCGATGCTGGCCGCGCAGTTGTTGCGCTTGCCTGGCCGGCGCTCGGTGCTGGTGATCGAGCCGCGCACCGAGCTGGGTCGGGGCGAAGCCTATAGCGCGGTCGAGTTGGGCCATACGCTGAACGGCAACGCGGCGCGCATGAGTGTCGACCCGGACAACGCCGATGACCTGACGCAATGGCTGACCGAACACATCGCCGCCGGTGGCTGGCCGGAATCGGCCGAGCAACCTGTGCCGATCAGCGAGTTGTTCCCGCCACGGGGCCTGTTCGGCGTGTACGTGCAACAACGCCTGGCCGAGGCGCAAGCCGTCGGGGCGTTGAATGGCTCGACGGTCGAGCATGTGCAGGCCGAGGTGATTGATCTGCAAGCGGGCGACGATTCGGTACGGCTGACATTGAGTGACGGTCAACGCTTGCAGGGCGCTTATGCGGTGTTGGCGACGGGGATGTTTCCCGCGGCGCGCACACCGCAGACCGAGTCCAGCGGTTTGAACGCCGCGGCGCTGGATCCGTGGGATGTGGCCGCCATGCGCCAGCTCGATCCGCAGTCCACCGTGCTGATCATCGGTTCCGGCCTGACCATGGTCGATGCCGTGGTGTCGCTGGAGCAGGCTGGGCATCGTGGGCCGATCGAGGTGTTTTCGCGTCACGGCTTACTGCCGCACGTACGTCGCCAACCGCCGGCCTGGGTGGATTTCCTGGCCGAGGACCAGAGCATTCGCACACCTCGGCAGTTAGTGCGTGAACTGCGCCGGCACTGCCGGCAGGCCATCGCTGAAGGCATCGACTGGCAAGCACCACTCGACACCGTGCGTGCACACATTGGCCGGTTGTGGAATCAGGCGACGGACCGCCAGCGTCGGCAATTTGTGCGGCATGTTCGGCCGTGGTGGGAAAGTCATCACCATCGTTCGCCACCGCTGAGTGCTGCCTTGGTGGAGCGTTTGCACAGGGAAGGGCGGTTGCGGATTCAGGCGGCGTCGTTCAAGGGCCTTGAGCCCGCGTCGCAGGGCGGCGTCAGCATCCGCATTCGTCGCCGTGGCGAAGAGGGCACCTGTGTGGTTCAGGGCGCAGCGTTGATCAATTCCAGCGGCATCGAATATGACTGGCGCCGGGTTGCTCGACCGTTGCCACAACAACTGTTGGCGCGCGGGTTGATCCGACCGGGGCCGTTGGCCTTGGGGATTGCAGCGGCTGCAGACGGCGCCGTGCTGGATGCCGGTGGTCAGGTTGCCACTCGCCTGTTCGCCATGGGCCCCCGTTGCGCGGCATGTGGTGGGAAAGCACGGCGGTCACCGACGTCGCACTACAAGCCAAGGCCCTCGCCGCACGACTGACGTAGCAGCTGCCGAGCCTGCGAGGCTGCGTCCGGCCGCGCAGCGGTCGTAAAATCAGGCGATGCGGTGTTTCAGTCAAACCGAGTGAGTAGGGTTTACGACCGCTTCGCGGCCGGACGCAGCCTCGCGGGCTCGGCAGCTGCTACAGGAGCCGGTGTGTTTCCAGGAAAAACCCCGGGTAGATTGGGTCTGCCCGGGGTTTTTTGTTCAAGCGGCGCAAAGCTGTTGATCAATAACGCTGATATTTCGAACCGAACTCAGGGCGGTTTTCAGCGACGTACAACGTGGTCGGCTGGCTGTCCTTTTTATCGACTTCGACAGTGTTCACATTGAGGGTGGCCGGTTGGCTGACTTTCACTGCCGCGACAACCTGCGAGGTGGCGTGGGGGGCGGCGATAGCGGACGTTGCGCCAAGAACCGAGAGGGCGAAACCAAGACCGATGAGGCTTTTCATGGGGTTGCTCCAGAGCGTGGGAAGAAGATGTCGCCACTGTAGTGCTGGAGCCCGGCGATGAAAAAACACCCTTGGGCATAGTCGTTATCGAGCGCGCTGATCCGTTGTCAGCGAGGCGTGCGGTCGATCAGCCAGCGCTGCTTGATATGTTCCAGGCGTCCGTCGCGCCTCATTTCGTCCAGCGCCAGTTGCCAGCGCTCCACTTGAGCGGCATCGGTCTGCGGTGAAAACGCGATGTACGTACTTTGCTTCATCAGGGGCATCTGGTAGTGCAGCCGACTGGGCGCCAGCCCGACTTCTCGCGCCATCGCCGTGATGGACAGGGTATCGGCCACCACAAATTCTGCACGGCCCAGACTCGCCAGGCGCATCATTTGTTCGGGCGTTTCGACGCCGTACAGGTTGTTCAGGCCTTGCTGTTGCAAGTAGCTGTAGGCCAGCCATTTTCGCGGGACGGCGATTCGGCCCAGGCTGGCGGTCTCGCTCAGGGCGCTGACAGGGGGCAGGGTGCTGTCGGTGGCGTAGAGGGCCGTTTCCACCTCCATCAGCGGGCCGACCCACTGGTACAGGCCTTCGCGCTCGGCGGTGCGAAAGATAGTGAACACCCCGGTGGCGGGCTCGGTCCCGGCATCGCGCAAGGCCCGCAGCAAAGGGACTTGCTGCAAATGCACCGAGTCGCCCGTGCGTTGGGCCAACGCCTGCACCACATCCACACCAAAACCCACCAGTGTGTCGCCTTGCTGAAAGTGCAACGGTGGGTGGTTGTCGGTGAGCAGTTTCAGGTCTGCTGCGACTGCGCCAACACTCAGCAACAGCAGCAAGCAACCGGCAATGCGCTTCATAAATCGTCCCTGATGAAATGAATCGCGCAGCTTAGTACGAGCGGGCGGCACTGTCCCGAGGAATTGCCGGGGCTTTTGTGTCAGATCGTAGGATTTAAAGGCTGTGGGATTTGCGTATGTTTCGCCAGTTTCTATATACAAAACCCCTAGGAAGATTCTGCGCCAAGCAATTCCACCGGGTACGAGAACACGTAGCCTTCGCTGCGCACGGTCTTGATGTAGGTCGGCTCGCGTGAATCATCCAGCAGGCGTTGACGCAAGCGGCTCACCAGCAAGTCGATGGAACGGTCGAACAGGTCGGCGTCGCGGCCTTGGGTCAGGTTGAGCAATTGGTCGCGGCTGAGTACCCGCTGCGGGTGATCGAGGAAGACGCGCAGCAAACGGTATTCCGCGCCACTGAGGGCCACCAGCGTGTCGTCTTCGTCCAGCAAGTGGCGGGCTGTGGTATCGAGGCGCCAGCGGCCGAAACCGAGCAGCCGGCCGGTTTCGGTGATCAGCAGGTTCGGCGGCAACATTCGCGTGCGGCGCAATACCGCATTGATCCGCGCCAATAGCTCGCGGGCGGCGAAGGGTTTGGTCAGGTAATCGTCGGCGCCCATTTCCAGGCCGAGGATGCGATCGGTTTCGTCGTTGCGCGCAGTGAGCATCAGGATCGGTGTGGCTTTGTGTTTGCCGGCGCGTAATTCACGGCACAGCACCAGGCCGTCATCGCCGGGCATCATGATGTCCAGCACGATCAGGTCCACCTGATTGGTTTCCAGAAAACTGCGCATCTGCCGGCCATCGGCAACCACTGTAGTGCGCAGGCCGTTTTTCTTCAGGTAATTGCCCACCAGTTCGCGGATCTCCCGATCGTCATCGACGATCAGGATGTGGTTCACATGGTCCATTGCACAAACCTCTTCTTATTAGTTCGCTGCGCGCTACACGGCGCGACGCAGATTTGTATCGCACTGTATCGGGCGCGCTGTTTGACACCTTACGCCTTAATAACGCCGTTTTGACGACACATGGCAGATACCTTGGGGCGGTTGAATGGGATCCATCGAGACAAGACGACTTGCCTCACCACCACCGCCTATCGCAGCCCTGAGGAAATCACCATGAACTGGAACACACTCGTTGCCGCCAGCTTCTTCGCTGTCCTGAACATCACTGCGTTTTCAGCCCATGCCAATGATCAAACCCAGGCGCAGGTCTCTGCTCACGGCGCGCATCTGGATATCAAGAAAGTGCTGTCCGCCGAAGACTCCGGCAGTGGTTGCGGCATTGTCAATGCTCGCCTGAACTACCTTGATTCCAGCGGCACGCACAAGGTTCTCGATTACAGCAAACTCGCGGACTGCGCCAATCAGGGCGGTTGATCGGCCCACTACGTCGTCCAAAACAATCGTTGAATGACTTATAGGGAAATCACCATGAAGATGAATGTGTCGGGCAATAAAACCGAATCACGAGGCCGCCGCTTGATGGGACCCGCGGTGCTTGCTTTCGCGTTGATGCAGTTCGGTGTTCTCGGTGCGGCCAGCGCCCAAACCAGCACCACGGTCACCGCTAACTCGGTGGAGGCCAGGAAGGACACCTTCGGCGCGCTTAAGCATGTAAAGGCCGGCTTGCTCAATGTGGCTTACGCCGAGGTCGGCCCCGCCGATGGTCCGGTGGTGATTCTCCTGCACGGTTGGCCCTACGACATTCACAGCTATAGCGAAGTGGCGCCATTGCTGGCAGCCAAGGGCTACCGAGTGCTGATCCCGTATGCGCGGGGGTATGGCGACACGCAGTTCCTGTCCGCCAAGACCTTGCGCAATGGCCAGCCTTCCGCGCTGGCGAGCGACGTCATCGACTTCATGGATGCCCTGAACATCAAACAGGCCGTGCTTGGCGGCTACGATTGGGGCGCGCGTTCGGCAGACATCGTGTCGGCGTTGTGGCCGGAGCGGGTCAAGGCGTTGGTCTCGGTCAGTGGCTATCTGATCGGCAATCAGGCAGCGGGCAAGAACCCGTTACCGCCCAAGGCCGAGTTGCAATGGTGGTATCAGTTCTATTTCGCGACCGAGCGCGGCCAGGCCGGCTACGAAAAAATCGTCACGACTTCGCCAAGTTGATCTGGGAACTGGCCTCCCCGCAATGGAAATTCGACGACGCGACCTACGACCGCAGCGCCGTGGCCCTGGACAACCCGGACCATGTCGCGATCACGATTTTCAACTATCGCTGGCGGTTGGGCATGGTTCAGGGAGAGCCGCAATACGAAGCACTGGAGCAACGCCTGGCCAAGGCTCCGTCCATCACGGTGCCCACCATTACGATGGAAGGTGACGCCAACGGCGCACCGCACCCGGCAGCCGAGGATTATGCCAAGCGTTTTACCGGCAAGTATGAGTACCGGCTCATCACCGGCGGCATCGGCCACAACCTGCCGCAGGAAGATCCGCAAGCCTTTGCCAAAGCGGTGATTGACGCTGATCACCTGTAGCCACGTTAACCCCTGTAGGAGTGAGCTTGCTCCTACAGGGGTAAATAGTGTTGGTCAGGTCGAGGTTATGCCACGACCTGATAACACGGCACATACGCCGCGCCGCCCGGCAGCTTCATGCGGTGCTGGGCGACGAAGGCTTTGAGCAGTTGATCCAGCGGACGCATGATCGCCGCATCGCCCCGGATCTGGTACGGCCCGTGTTGTTCGATCAGGCGGATGCCTTTGTCCTTGACGTTGCCGGCGACAATGCCGGAGAACGCGCGACGCAGGTTGGCGGCCAGTTCGTGAGCCGGCAGGGTCAGGCTCAGTTTCAGGTTGGCCATGTTTTCGTGGGTCGGGTCGAACGGGCGCTGGAAGCCTTCGTCGATTTTCAGCAGCCAGTTGAAATGGAACGCGTCATTGCGCTCGCGACGGAACTGTTTGACCGCTTTGAGCCCCTGCGTCATCTGCCGTGCGACTTCAGCCGGATCGTCGATGATGATCTCGTAATGTTTCTTCGCCGCGTCACCCAGCGTGGCGCCGACAAACGCGTCCAGTTGTTCCAGATACGGTGCGGCATGTTTCGGCCCGGTGAGGATGACCGGGAAGGGCAGGCCTTCGTTGTCCGGGTGCATCAGGATGCCGAGCAGGTACAGGAACTCTTCGGCCGTGCCTGCACCGCCGGGGAAAATGATGATGCCGTGGCCGACGCGCACGAACGCTTCCAGACGTTTTTCGATGTCCGGCAGGATCACCAGCTCATTGACGATCGGGTTCGGCGCTTCGGCGGCGATGATGCCCGGCTCGGTCAAGCCCAGATAGCGACCGCCGTGGATACGCTGTTTGGCGTGGGCGATGGTCGCGCCTTTCATCGGGCCTTTCATCACGCCGGGGCCGCAACCGGTGCAGATGTCGAGGCTGCGCAGGCCCAGTTCGTGGCCGACTTTCTTGGTGTATTTGTATTCTTCGGTGTTGATCGAGTGGCCGCCCCAGCAGACCACGATCTTCGGTTCGACGCCGGGGCGCAGGGTGCGGGCGTTGCGCAGCAGGTGGAACACGTAGTCGCTGATGCCCTGGGAAGTGCTCAGGTCGATGCGCTGGCTGTCGAGTTCGTTTTCGGTGTAGACGATGTCACGCAGGGCGCTGAAGAGCATTTCGCGGGTGCTGGCGATCATTTCGCCGTCGACGAAGGCGTCGGCCGGGGCATTCAACAGTTCCAGGCGTACGCCGCGGTCCTGCTGGTGGATGCGGATTTCAAAATCCTTGTAGGCTTCGAGGATGGTCTTGGCGTTGTCGACATGGGCGCCGGTATTGAGGATGGCCAGGGCGCACTGGCGGAAAATGTTGTAGGTGCTGCCGGAACCGGCTTCGCTCAGTTGTTGGACTTCGCGTTGGGAGAGGGTTTCCAGGCTACCTTTTGGGCTGACCGAGGCGTTGATTACTTGTCGTTGGGTCATTCAAAGATCCTTAAAACGATGCCGCTCACTGAACTGCGGGAATGGCATCTGAATAGTGTGTATCCATGGATGAAGATGGCACGAACCGAGCTGTATCGCCATGTTCCCCGTTTGACGATGAAAAGATGAAAAGGAGCCCCAGCATAGCTAAATCCCGCGCAGAGGCGATAATGCGCCGCAGTCTTTTTGTTCATGCCCCCAAGGAACCCTGTCGCGATGTTCGAAATCCAGCCGAAGAATGCCCAAACCTATCGACAACAGACGCGACGCAGTACGGTGATAATTGCCCTGATTTTCCTGGCGCTGGCGATGGGGCTGTCCACGGCCGCGGTGGCGTTGTTCGGTGAACCCGGTGGCGACAACCTGCGATTTAACGTCGGCGGCGTTTTCGTCGCGGTGCTGCTGATAGTGGCGCTGATGCGCGGCAAACTCTGGAGCCAGCCATGGATGGCCGCGGCGGTCTACGGCTGGCAGCTCAAGCGCAGCCTGATGAGCGTGACCAACATCATGCATCAGGTCACCGCAGCGGTGGCAACCGGTGATCCAGTGGCCATGAAACTGCTGCGTTTCTACCACCTGGGTTTGCACCAGATGCATGAGTTGGACGGCAACTCCAGCGACCACGGCCAGTTGACTCGTGAGATGGATGAGCACAAGGCACGCATGCAAGCATTGGGCATCGATACCGAACAAACCCGACTGGATCCGGCCTGGCTTGAGGCGGTGAAACAGTCCGGCAAGTCATGACCTCAGGGCGGATTCCCGCCACAAACCCCGTCACGCGGTCAGTAAATCACCTATCGTGTTGTTGCGATGGGCGAACAGGAAAAGTCGCCTTGTCATCACCAGTCAGGGATTGTCATGGGGTACTCGTCCATTAAAGATCCGATTGAAAGCCCCCAGCCCGCCACGCCCGGGGCGCCCGGTCAGCTCGAGTCACGGCTCAAGGTCCGATACGCGGTGGTGCTGCTCGTGGCGGTGTGCCTGTCGATGACGGCGATTGTGATCTGGGAAGCCTGGACCTCGCGCCAATACCACCTGCATGACAAAGAAGTGGCGATGTCCAACCTGGCCCAGACCCTGGCGTCGCAGGCGCAATCGTCGATCAAGCAGGCCGATACGCTCCTCTTTGCCTTGGTAGACCGCCTCGAACACGAAGGCATCGACGCGCAGCAATTACCCAGGTTGCAGCGATTGCTCAGCGCCGAGCGTGATGAGCTGAAGCAACTTCATGGCCTGTTTGTCTATGACGAACACGGGAACTGGATCGCCAATTCCAATGGTGCGGAAGGGACCAATGCCAATAATTCCGACCGTGAATATTTCATCTTCCATCGTGATCATCCTGACCGTGGCCCGCACATCGGTCGCTCGATAAAAAGTCGCTCGAGCGGTGAATGGATCATGACCGTCTCTCGCCGGGTCAATCATGCCGATGGCCGGTTCGCCGGTGTGGCCCTGGCGACGATTTATCTCAGTCATTTCCTGGACCTGTACGACAACATCGACATGGGCAACAACGGGGTCATCAACCTGATTGCCGATGACGCCAGCATCATTGTTCGCCGGCCATTCAATGAGGCCGACATTGGCAGCAGTGTCGCCAAGGGGCCGCTGTTTACCGAGTTGTTACCCAAAAGCGATGCCGGAACCGCGACGGTCAAGTCTTCTGTGGATGGAGTCGAGCGGGTGACGGGGTATCGCCGTGTCGACGGCTATCCACTGATCATCTTCGCCGCGCTGGACAAGAAGGAAGTGCTGGCCGGCTGGCGTGGCGAGACAGCGCTCAGCGCCGGGATCATGTTGTCGCTGCTGGCATTTCTGGGCGCGCTCGGTTACCGCCTCATTCGCTTCATGAAGCAGCAACATCATGTCCAGAGTGTCTTGCTCGATGCGCGGGAGAAGCTCATCGAGGTCAATCGCAGCCTTGAGTTGCTGGCTCTTGAGGACGCATTGACCGGGCTGTCCAACCGGCGTCAGTTCGACGTGTTTATCCTCGCGGAAATGGGCCGTGCCCGGCGCACGCTGACCCCGCTGGCGCTGCAGATGATCGACGTTGATCATTTCAAGAGTTTCAACGACCGCTACGGCCATGTCGCCGGCGATGAGTGTTTGCGCAGGGTCAGCGCGATCATCAAGGACAATATCAAGCGTCCCGGTGACCTTGCGGCTCGTTATGGCGGTGAGGAGTTCACGGTGGTGCTGCCGGGTACTGACTATGTAGGCGCGTTTCTGGTGGCCGAAAAAATACGCCTCGCGGTCCTGAGCGCGGGCATCGAGCACAGCGAAGGCGTCGAGGGCCGGATAACGGTCAGCATTGGTGTGTGTGCCTTCAACCCGGCTTCACAGGATCAGCCCGACGATTTGGTCAGCGCCGCGGACAAGGCGCTGTATGTGGCCAAGGCCAGCGGGCGGAACATGAGCGTGATTGCCGACGGCGTTCAGACAAACCGGTCACTGCCCTGAACGAGCTGGGTGCAAAGGTACGACTGCTTGAGTTTTTCCAGCCACCAGCCCAATGCACGACCGTCATGATCGCCACGCCAGCCGGCATACAGAATGTTTGGCTCGCGCGGGTCAGCCATCAGCTTCTCAATCAGCGTGCCGTTTTTCAGTAGCGAGCCCACCCGATGCCGGGGTAACCAGCCGACGCCCAGTCCATCGCATTGAGCAAGAATTTTGGCACGCATGGTCGGCACGGCCAAAACCGGTTGGCCGCCAGACACTCCGTAGGTGCTGCCTTCGGTGACCCGGGACGAATCGGCTACCACAATCGCCCGATGTTGCGCCACCATCGCCCGTGAAATCGGCTCCTTGGCCTTGGCCAGCGGGTGTTTGGGCGACACCGCGAACACCCACTCCATTTCCCCCAGTTGCATCCAGCGCAAGGTCGGGATTGCCGGTGGTTCGTTAGTGGCGCCAATGATCAAGTCGGCGCGGCCTTCGCGCAGGGCTTCCCAGACACCTTTGAGCACTTCCTGGGTGATGCGCAGCGGCACGCCGGACGCCAGCGCATCGAACTCGTGGATCACTGGAATCAGGGTTTCGAATTCGAGCAGTTCGTCGGTGACAATCCACAGCCGGCTTTCCCAGCCGTTGGCCACTTGCTGGACCCGTTGGGTCAGCCGGGACACGTCCTGCATCAACCGCGCCGCCTCGTTCACCAGTAATTCGCCGGCCGGGGTGAGCTGCAAGCGATAACGACGGCGATCGAAAAGCAGCGCGTCGAAGCGCTCTTCCAGTTGCCGCGCCGCATAGGACACGGTCGATGGTGCCTTGCCCAGGTGAGCGGCGGCCCGCGACAGGCTGCCGGTCTCGCGGATGGCTTGGAGCAATGTCAGGTCTTCAAGCGACAACATGGATTCAATCCTCGGCGTTTGTTTCAGGCGGTCCGGCGAAGTTTCCAGCGCCGGATCAGCCGAAGATAAACCAGCACGTTGATCGCCAGCACCACGCTACCCAGCGCCAGTTGAAGGGTGGGCGTCAGGCCGGCCGGGTAAATGACCGGCCACACGTAGTGTTCGATAAAACCGCCGCCGTAACCGGCTTGCCCGGCCGCCTGGCGCATCAGGTTTTCCCATTGAGTCAGCGGGCAGGTCAGGTGCATGACTTCTACCGTCACGCCCCACGCTGCGGCGGGCAGGTGCGCCCAGATCAACGGCCGCCATTTGAGCACCAGCAAGCCGCCGAACAGGACGAACAGAATGAACAGCAAATGAAGCAGCACCAGCCCATCGGCGGCGATCCGGTACAGCATGTCGACTCCCTGACCCGTTATGCGAATGGCTCCATGGTACTCGGGCGCTGGCGGCTGCTCTATGGGGAGTGTGCTCAGCGAAAATCAGCGAATTCGGCGCGCATCCTGCCGTTGTGTTTGGCTCGATAGAGCAACTTGTCGACCTGCTCGATGAACGCCAGTGCGTTCGCCTCCAGCGGGGCGACGGTGGTGCCGACACCCAGGCTCACGGTCAACAGTGGCGCCACCGGGGAATATTCATGGGCAATGTGCTGCTGACGAATCAGGTGCAGGCATTTGCGCGCCACCAGCCTTGCCGATTCAGCATCGGTTTCCGGGAGTAGCCAGACAAATTCTTCACCGCCGATCCGGGCGATGAAATCACGCGGTCGATTGGCGGCCTGGGACAACGTCTGGGCGACCTGGCGCAAGCATTCATCACCCTTGATGTGGCCGTAGTGGTCGTTGAATTGCTTGAAGTAGTCGATGTCCAGGATCAGCAACGAAAGCGGCAGGCCGGTGAGCTGGGCATGGCCCCATTCGCGCGCCATCACCGTATCGAACATGCGTCGGTTGGCGATGCCGGTGAGGCCGTCCTGGAAGGAATACTCTTCGAGTTGCTTTTGCAGTCGGCTCAAGTGCTCCTCGGTTTTCTTGCGTTCGCTGATGTCGAACATGAAGCCCACCAGTGCCTCGACTTCTCCGTCCTTGCGCACCACGTGCACCACGTCGCGTATCCACACGTAGTCGCCGCTTTGCGTCAGCGCCCGATAATCCGCCTCATGATCGACCCCGGCCCGTGATTGCGAGACACAGAACTCCACCACGTAATCGCGATCATCCGGGTGCATGCGCTCGACCCAATCATTGACCGTCACCCAACTGTCCTGCTTCCAACCCAGCAGCGCCTCGATCTGCGGGCCGATATAGCTGAACGTCATGGTGTTCCAGTCGATTCGCCAGGGGATCGCATTGGTCGACTCAAGCAGGGTTTTATAGACGGCACTGGCGGGTTCGAGTGAGCTCATGAAGGGCCTGGTCTCTGGGGAATATGCAGCGCCATCATGTTGCCACTATCGAGGCGAAGCAAGCGCCAAGCCGATGAATGGAACACCTTCGCTGCACACGCTCACTGCGCAAATGCGCAAGATTGTTCAAGCCTTCGGGCGCGGCGGCTGGCACAGTCTCAGGTCTTTCACCGGTTGTAGGGCGTTATGTCGAATTTACTCATGCCACGCAGTGCGTTTCTTCGTGGTGCCGCGGCGATCATGCCGCTGTCCCTGGCCACCGCGCCTTGGGGGTTGCTGGCCGGGTCCATGGCCATCGAGGCCAATCTCACGCCGCTGCAAGGCCAGGGCTTGTCGAGCATTGTGTTTGCCGGTGCCGCGCAACTGGTCGCCATCGGCATGCTCAAGGGTGGCGCCGGGATCTTTTCGATATTGCTGACCACCTTATTGCTGACTTCTCAACATTTGCTGTACGGCATGAGCATGCGTTCGGTGATTTCCCCGTTGCCGGGGCGTTGGCGGGTAGGGCTGGGCTTTTTACTGACTGACGAACTGTTCGCCTTGACCAGTCAGCACGACAAGCAGCAATTCAATCGCTGGTACGCGTTGGGGGTAGGGCTGACGTTTTACATCGCCTGGAACCTGTTCACGCTTGCGGGCATCGTGCTGGGCAGCAGCATTCCGGGGCTGGAGCATTTGGGCCTCGACTTCTCCATCGCCGCCACCTTCATCGCCTTGATCACGCCGGTGGTGCGCAATGTGCCAACCGTGGTGTGTGTCGCGGTGTCGCTGTTCTGTTCGGTGTTGTTCAGCTACTGGCAATGGGGCTCGGCGCTGGTGCTGTCGGGATTGGCAGGCATGACCGCCGGTTTTATCTGCAACAAACTCTACGTGGGACGCACAGCATGATCGTTTGGGCGGTAATTTTCGGAATGGGCGTGCTGGTGTTTCTCAACCGCTACGTGTTTCTTGAACCCCGGCTGCCGGTGCGGTTGAGCAGCAATGCCCGGCAGTTCCTCGGTTTTGCAGTGCCGGGCATGTTGACCGCGATCTGCGGGCCCATCGTGTTCATGCCTGACAAACAGCTGAACCTGCAATGGGACAACCCGTACCTGATCAGTTCGCTGGTGGCGGTGGGGTTGGTGCTTTACACCCGTAATACCTTGCTCAGCATGCTCCTGAGCATGGGGTTTTTCTTTTTGCTGCGCTGGTGGCTCTGAATCGAACGTCCGAATTTGTTCTACGCTTAATGAATCCCTTCACAGGAAGAGAGGTGCGCATGGCTAACGATCAAAAAAGTCCGGATTTTGAAGACGAAGATGAACCCTCGGAGGAAGAGATCAAGCGTCAGGAACGTTCGCGGCAGGACTGGAAACATGATGACAGCCGGGAGCTGTCGGACCGCGATGAAGAGCGTCCGCTTAAGCCCTGACTGACCCCTCCAAGACCGCTAACCTTTTAGCAGCTGGCGAAGCCTGCGTCCGGCTGCGTAGCAGTCGTAAAATCTGACGCCGCGGTGTTTCAGAAAATCCGTGCATTCAGGTTTGACGACTGCTACGCAGCCGGACGCAGGCTACGCCAGCTGCTACGGATTGTGCCTGGATGAATCACACCGCCTCGTTCCAGCGTATGTGCGTGATGCCCAGTTGTCGAGCCATCAAGCGAGCCGTTTCAAGGGTGGCGTGTGCCGCGATCTTTCGTTCGGACTGTGGACAGGCATGGGCAGAGGCCGAATGAATCGCGTCCACGAAAGAAGGAGGCCCGTAGGCCTTTACTACTGAGAGTGCAACGCTGTGCGGTTCGTTCAGCTCTTCTGCTGAGCGGGACCGGGCATCATTTCAAAGGTCTTCCAGACACGGAAAATCCGGGTGGGAAGCCCGATAGCCCAAGGTCTTGTCGATCCATGCATTCAGCTCGTTGAGCATAACCGGCGGTTGGCCGGCGTAGTTCGAGAGGGTTGAACGCAGTATGTCGTCGATATTGGGGGTAGAGCGCAGGTTTCGGGTCTGTATGTATTGCCCGATAAAGCAGTCAAGTTGATAGCGTTCCGTCATCGACAGGTACACACACTCCAGGCCGCTGACTTGATTGATTACAAGATCGTCGCGCAACTTAGTTCTCTGCAAGGCTTGTTGATATTTAAGGATTTCCTTCTTTGTTGACTGCTTGGTCAACAGGGCGGTGCCACGGGAAACGCGGCGCGCATCCTAGCTTTAGTGTTTCTAAATGTATGTATGGCGAGTGGATTGTCAGACAAGCGGTAATTGGGTCAATAAGTCATACAATGGGAAGTGTTTCTAATGTGAAACAGTCTGTGTAACGTTTATGCCGGGCATAGGTTTAGTTAAAACTTGCCTATATAGACAAAACAGCCTGGGCGGTCAGTTTAAATAAGCTTATTAATCAATGAACAACCTTGATTCCTGACATTCCCGACAGCTTTGTCGACCCTGTACCACTCAAACGTTTCGCTGGGTTCACCCTGTAAAAGCACCATCTGCTCGGCACGTTCCCTGGGTGTGGCCGGATCGAGCCATTCCCGTGCCAGCTCCGGGGACAACACCACCGGTCGCCGGTCATGTATGTCGAGCATGCCGCCCGCGCTGTCCGCCGTGATGATGACAAAACCGTCGTCGCTGCGCGGCTCGTTGCCAGCGCCGGGAAACTGACCAATGGCCGCGCAGCAAATCGGCGCGCAATCGCGTCGGCGAATCAACCATGGCACTCGCGTCGAATCCCCGGCATCGACCCATTCGAACCAGTTGTCGATCGGCACAATCGCCCGGTGTGGCCAGATTGCGCGGAAGAACGGCCCGTGAGCGACTTTCTCAACCCGCGCGTTGATTGGCGCCGCGCGATCTTTTGCCCAGTGCGGACGCCATCCCCAGCGCACCGGATCGGCGTGCAATCCGTCAGGCTCAAGGTGCAGTAGGGCGAGTTGGGTGGTGGGCGCCGCGTTATAGCGCGCCAAGGGTTCGTTCCCGACGTGATTGATCATCGCGTCGGGAATACTCAGCACGGCGACAAAATCATGAATGCCACGGTATTGCGACAGTCGTCCACACATCGGCTGACCCTGCGGTTGGAAAGCACTGGCGGGAATGCTCAGCTTAGCCTTCAGATCACATGGGCACGCTGCAGTTCGGTCAATGACACCGCCTTCAAACCCGCCAGCAGCGAATCGCGCCGATCCCGTGGATGAGGCAGTTCCACGGCCAGTTCCTGCCGGACGCTGCTGGGGCGATTGTCCATTATCAGTACCCGGTCGCTGAGATAGAGCGCTTCATCGACATCGTGGGTCACCAGCAACAGGGCAATGGCGTGACGCTCGGCGAGTTGCAGCAACAGATCCTGCAGCTTCATGCGCGTAAAGGCGTCCACCGCGCTGAAGGGTTCGTCCAACAGTAAAACCTGCGGTCGCGAATACAACCCCCGCGCTATCGCGACTCGCTGAGCCATGCCCCCGGACAGGGCTTTGGGCAGTGCCTGGGCGAAACCGCCAAGGCCGACTTCTTCGATCAGTTGCGCGACCCAGGCTTTGTCGTAATGGGAATCGGCGCTGAAACCGATGTTTTGCTCGACCGTCAGCCAGGGCATCAGCCGGGGTTCCTGGAAGACGAAGGCCACTTCCCCGGCGCTGTGACGCACTTCGCCCTGGAAGTCCTTTTCCAGCCCGGCGGCGATGCGCAGCAAAGTGCTTTTGCCGCAACCGCTGGGGCCAAGCAGGCTGACGGTTTCCCTGGGCCGCAATTGCAGGTGAATGTTTTTAAGGACGGTGGTGGTTGCGAAGGTTTTACGCTCGATTCGAATGTCCAGCAGGTGTCGGGTCATGGCTCAGTCCTCGGCGCTTTGGCCATTAAAAGTGTCGCGCCAGGCCAGGAAACGTTTCTCCAGGCTGGCGAGGAGGCCGTCACTGAGCTTACCCAGCAGCGCCAACACGATGATGGCGGCCAGTACGATGTCCGGGCGCGATGTCTCACGACCATCACTGAGCAGATAGCCCAGGCCTTTGGTGGCCGCGATCAATTCGGCCGCCACCAGAAACATCCATGCCAGGCTCATGCCGCTGCGCAACCCGGTGAACAGACCGGGCAGGGCGGCGGGCAGGAGAATTCGCCGGACCAGCCGACGGCGACTGAAGCCATACATTTGCCCCACTTCCACCAGTTTGCGATCAATGTCGCGGATGGCCGCGACGCCGTTCAGGTACACCGGAAAGAATGCGCCGATCGCGATCAGGACGATTTTCGAGGTCTCGTCGATGCCTAGCCAGAGCAACAACAGCGGCACCCAGGCCAGACTCGGAATCGAGCGCAAACCTGCAAACGTCGGCTCCAGATACGCCTCGGCTTCACGGCTCAACCCCACCCATGCGGCGAACCCCAACGCCAGGCTGGCGCCGATAGCGAAACCGAGTAGCACCCGCAGCAGACTGGCGCTGATGTGCTTCCACAGTGCACCGTCGGCCAAGTCTGCGAGGGTCAATGCGACCTCGCTCGGGGCCGGCATTTGGTATGACGGCAACCAGCCGATACGCACGACGAATTCCAGAAACAGAACGATCAGCACCGGCAACGCCAGACCCTTGAGGCGCAGGCGCCAGGCGTTGTTCAGGGACACACTGGCGCGGCGCGATGGGAGCCGTTCGAGTGGCAGGTGTTTGCTTTTGCTGGTCATGAGCCCCCCGTTACTGACGGGCCACGGTTTCTTTGAAACCGGTATCGATCAGTTGATCGATGACCTGATCGACGTTCACCCCACGGCGAACCAATTCTTCGGACACGAGTATCGGTGCCGCGGCTTTAGAGGCGATCACATCCCTGGCGGTCAATTGCGGGCTGCTCAGGTCGGTGCGCGACAGTTGCAGCTTGGCCACTTCCAGTGGCAGGCCGGATTCGCTGGCCAGTAACTTCGCCAGTTCGTCAGGGTTTTTTACCGCCCAGACGCGGGCTTGTTCATAGGCATCCAGCACGGTATCGATGGTGTGCGGATGCTCCTTGGCATAGGTGTCCGTCACGCTGACCACGCCATAACTGTTGAATTGCGTATTGCGATACAGCAGGCGCGAACCGGCCTGAACTTCGCTGGCGGCCATGTGCGGATCAAGCCCGGCCCAAGCGTCGACGTCACCTTTCTCCAATGCGATGCGACCGTCCGGGTGCTGCAAATGCACCAGTTCGACATCGTCCTTGCTCAAGCCCGCCTGTTGCAGGCTGCGCAAGGTGAACAGGTAGGGGTCGGTGCCTTTGGTGGCAGCGATTTTCTTGCCTTTGAGATCGGCCACGGTTTTGTACGGCGAATCCTTGCGCACCACCAAGGCTGTCCACTCGGCCCGGCTGTAGACGTAAACCGACTTGATCGGGCTGCCATTGGCGCGGCTGAGCACGGCGGCCAGGCTGGCGGATGAAGCGAAATCGACGCCGCCGCTGTTGAGGTATTCCAGCGAACGGTTACTGCCCTGGCTCAGGACCCAACTGACCTTGGTCTGTGGCAGGGCCTTTTCGAGGAAACCGAAGTGCTTGAGCACCAGACTCACCGGCGAGTAATAGGCGTAATCCAGGTGCACTTCGGCCGGTGGCGTTTCGGCTGCCTGGGCCAGCGGTTGCAGGCTCAGGGCCAGTGCGCAAGCCCCCAGCAGAGACTTGAAGGCGGGAAAGCGGAAGGTCGGTTTCATGGGCTGCTCCGGGCAAGGCTTGTTATATCCAAAAATTTATTATGTAGAGTCGCTTCCTGCGTAAAAGGAATATTGCAGGCTCTGTGCCATGTTCCGGGGCTACTGGTTTCTCGAGGGATTTCGCTCATCAACGGTGTGAAGGATGTCGCTGGGCAGACAGTCTGTTGAGGTGCTGTTGCAGGGCCGACACTGTTTGTTTCTGGTCATTAACTTATGCCTAAATCGAATTTATAAAGGCTCTTGTAATAGCGGTAGGGTCTATAAGAAATAGCACTCTGGAGCCTTTGATGAACCTGTCCCGATTCGTGCGTAGTCTATTGACCAGCGCACTGCTTGCCGCCCCGATCACCTATGCCGCCGACCCGGTGGTCCTGCATATCGGCGATCAGAATTACTACAACGTGCGTGCCTCGGTTGAGGCCTCGGGTGCATTGGAGGGCGCGCCCTACACCGTCGACTGGAAGCACTTCCAGGCGGCTGCGCCATTGGCCGAAGCGCTGAACACCGGCGCGCTGGACGTGGGGTTTCTCGGTGATTCCGGCTTTCTGTTCCTGGCGGCCAAACAGGCGCCGGTGAAACTGATCGGTGTGTCGCGGCAGAACCCGGACACCATTGCCTTGCTCGTGCCCAAGGATTCACCGGTCCATAGCATCGCGGATCTCAAGGGCAAGAAAGTCGCTTACTGGCCCGGCGCCTGGAGTCAGCAGTTGACCCTGCGCGCACTGGAGAAAGCCGACCTGCCGGAAGACTACGTCGACTTCATCAAATTGATGCCGATTGACGCCGCCGCGGCGTTGCCTCAAGGCAGCATCGACGCGTTCCCGGTATGGGAACCGTACATTTCCCAACAGATTCTGTTCTCCGGCGCGCGACCGATTCTGACCGCTAAAAACCTGATGCCCGGCTTGAGCGCCATCGCCGCGTCGACACCGGCCATCGACAGTAAGCACGCCGCCATCGCCGACTTCCTGGTGCGCCTGAAAAAAGCCCGGGCCTGGGTCGACAGCCATACCGACGAGTACGCCGATCTGTGGGCGAAAAAGGCCAATCTGGATCAGGACGTGTCTCGCCATTGGTTGCGTCAGGCCCACATGACCGTCGGCCCGGTGGATCAACAAGCGGCGGCGGATTTGCAGAGCACGGCGGACTTCCTGTTCAAGGTCAAGGCGCTGCCGACGGAACTGGCGACCGCCCCGATCATCGACCACTCGTTCCAGCAGGCATTGGTGCAATAAGCGAAGAGGGGGCTGCGGAACCAAACACTGTGTACCCTGATCCAACCTCGGCCCGCGCCATTGGCGGGCCGGCGAAGGAAGAACGGGCGAAGGACTTTGCCGTTTGAAGTGTTGACCGTCACGGTCTGACCCAAGGCAAAACATGAAACAACTGTTCAACGCATTGTGTGCACTCGCCATTGCCATCGGGCTGGCGGGCTGCATCGCTGCCCCCATCGAGCTGACCCCGCAGACGGAACAACGTCTACAGGCGCAGGCACCGATTCGTTTTCTGCTGACCTACGATGACGGCCCCAGCGCGTCGAGTTTCTGGAACCCTACCGCGACGGTCCTCGACAGCCTGAAGGACAATCCTCTGCAGCCCGATATCAAAGCGGTGTTTTTCGTGCAGACCGGTGCGCCGAGGGCCGGCGACAGTGACATCGGGCGGGCGCTGATGCATCGCGAGCATGAAGAGGGGCACGTGCTGGGTTTTCACACCGCTACTCATTGGCACACCAATCACCGTTCGCTGACCCCGCAAGAACTGGAGCAGTCGCTGAGCAAAGGCAGTGCTGACATCGCCGCCATCACCGGCGCGCCACCGACGTTGGTGCGTCCGCCGTTCTGGAATTACGACAAACGCGTCTTCGCGGCCTATCAGCAGCACGGCATGCACGTGTTGCTGACCGATTTGAGCGCCAATGACGGCAAAATCTGGGGATTCAACGCCAGCCCCCGACGCCGCTCGCACATGCTGCGTTCGATGTCCGAAGTGCGCGAGCGCATCGTGTTGGGCCAGTTGCCGACCGTGGACGGGGTGATTCCGGTGGTGGTGACCTTCCACGACCTCAATCGCTACACCGCCCGGCACGCGCGCGAATACCTGCAAATCCTGATCGACAGCGCCAGGGCCACCGGCGTGCCACTGGCGCAGAAGCCGTTTTATGACGATCACGACACCTTGCTGCGCGCGGCCATGGCGCGCACCGTCAAAGACAGTTCGCAGCCAGTAGAACTGCCGGGTTTCTGGAACTGGTTCTGGGACAAAAACTCCCATTAAAACCTGGCCTGCGGTTGCAGCTCCTCGATCACCTTCAAACAGTGACTCAACCCCGGTGAAACATCGCCCACCCGCCGACTGAGGATTATCGGCGACGTGGCGTTGTCTTCCAGCAATGGGGTAAAGCCAATGTCGTCGCGGTGCAGCAACTGCACCGAGGCGGGCACCAGCGTGACGCCGATCCCGGCCCCCACCAGACCGATTGCCGTTTGCAGTTCGTTGGTCCATTGCGCCACGTGAATGCTCACGCCATAGGATTCGAACAGCGCAATCACATGGTCGGCATAGCTGGGGCGCGGGTTGCCGGGGTACAGCACAAAGGGCTCCTTCGCCAGTTCGCGAAGGCTGATCGGCCCGGCCAGCAGGGGATGGCCGGCGGGCAGGGCGGCGACCAGCCGGTCTTGGGTGAGCACGGTTTGAATGATCGCCGGGTCGTCGATGCGAATACGGCCGAAGCCGATATCGATACGCCCGGCCTTGAGCGCCTGCACCTGTTGCAACGTGGTCATTTCCGACAGCCCCAATTCAAGCTCCAGAGGCTCGCCGCTGCGTAAACGGCGGATCAGTTCCGGCAGCACTCCGTAAAGGGTCGAAGGCGCGAAGCCGATGCCCAGCCAGGTCTTTTCCCCCAGGCCGATCCGTCGCGTGTTGTCGCAGACCTTGTTCAGTTGCTCAAGCAGGGCGGTGGAGTGCTCATGGAAAAACCGCCCGGCCTCCGTCAACTTCAGTGGCCGGCCACGCTCCAGCAACAACACCCCGAGTTCGTCTTCCAGTTGCTGGATCTGCCGGCTCAGGGGCGGCTGGGCGATGTGCAGCAGTTCGGCGGCGCGGGTGAAATTGAGGGTTTGAGCCAATACCTGAAAATAGCGCAGGTGACGCAGTTCCATGGGGCCTCCAGACGTCAGTCGTTTGCATACCTTAAAGGTATCAAGTCAGACCAATTCTATATTGGCATCGGCAAAAAAGCCGTACGAGAATCGGTTCCAGAACTTTAAGAACCTGATGGGTATCGACATGCGTGCAACAGCCATTGAATCGATCGAGACGATCATCGTCGATCTGCCGACCATCCGCCCGCACAAGCTGGCGATGCACACGATGCAGAATCAGACCCTGGTGATCATTCGCGTGCGCTGCGCCGATGGCATCGAAGGGATCGGTGAGTCCACCACCATCGGTGGCCTGGCCTATGGCAACGAAAGCCCGGACAGCATCAAGACCAACATCGACAAACACTTCGCGCCCCTGCTGATCGGCCAGGACAGCGGCAATGTGAATGCCGCCATGTTGCGTCTGGAGCGCAGCATCCGCGGCAATACCTTTGCCAAATCCGGGATCGAAACCGCCTTGCTCGATGCACTGGGCAAACGCCTCGGCCTGCCGGTCAGCGAACTGCTGGGCGGGCGGGTGCGTGATGCCTTGCCGGTGGCCTGGACCCTGGCCAGCGGCGACACCGAAAAAGACATCGCCGAAGCGGAAAAAATGCTCGACTTGCGCCGCCATCGAATTTTCAAACTGAAAATCGGTGCCGGTGAAGTCAACCGCGACCTGGCGCACGTCATCGCGATCAAAAAAGCCCTGGGTGATCGCGCCAGCGTGCGGGTCGATGTCAATCAGGCCTGGGACGAAGCGGTCGCATTGCGCGCTTGCCGGATCCTCGGCACCAACGGCATCGACCTGATCGAACAGCCGATCTCGCGCAACAACCGTGCTGGCATGGCGCGCCTGAATGCGATGAGCCCGGCGCCGATCATGGCGGACGAATCCATTGAATGCGTGGAAGACGCTTTCAACCTGGCGCGCGAAGGCGCGGCCTCGGTGTTTGCCTTGAAGATTGCCAAGAACGGCGGCCCCCGTGCCGTGCTGCGTACCGCCGCGATCGCCGAAGCGGCGGGCATCGCTCTGTACGGCGGCACCATGCTGGAAGGCGGCATCGGCACGCTGGCCTCGGCCCATGCCTTTGTCACGCTGAATAAACTGGCCTGGGACACTGAACTGTTCGGCCCGTTGCTGCTGACCGAAGACATTCTCAGCGAGCCGTTGGTGTATCGCGATTTCGAACTGCATGTGCCGCAAACACCAGGTCTGGGCCTGAGCCTGGACGAAGAACGCCTGGCGTTTTTTCGTCGTGACAAAACATCCACTTCCGTTCATCAAGCCTGAGGAGAGATCATGCTATTCCACGTAAAAATGACCGTGAATCTACCGGTCGACATGAACCCCGAAGCGGCCGCCAAACTCAAGGCTGATGAAAAAGCCCTGGCCCAGCGCCTGCAAGAGCAGGGCAAGTGGCGTCACCTGTGGCGCATCGCCGGGCACTACGCCAACTACAGCGTTTTCGATGTCGACAGCGTCCAGGAATTGCACGACCTGCTGATGCAACTGCCGCTGTTTCCCTACATGGCGATCGAGATCGACGCAATGTGCCGGCACCCGTCTTCCATCCGCGAGGATGACCGCTGAACCCAGCCTGTTCAGTTCGCTACGCTAATAATTACAAGATGAGGAACCACCATGAACGTCAAGATTTCCCACACTGCCAACGCCCAGAAGTTTCTTGAAGACGCCAGCGGCCTGCTCAACGACGCCGGCAACCCGCGCGTCAAAGCCCTGATTTACCGCATCCTGCGTGACTCGGTGAACATCATCGAAGACCTGGCGGTGACTCCGGAAGAATTCTGGAAAGCCGTCAACTACCTCAACGTGCTGGGCGCGCGTCAGGAAGCAGGGCTGTTGGTGGCCGGGTTGGGCCTGGAGCATTACCTCGATCTGCTGATGGATGCCGAGGATGAGCAGGCCGGCAAGTTCGGCGGCACGCCACGGACCATCGAAGGTCCGCTGTACGTGGCCGGCGCGCCGTTGTCCGAAGGCGAAGCGCGACTCGATGACGGTCTCGATCCAGGTGTCACGCTGTTCATGCAAGGGCGCGTGTTCAATACCGCTGGCGAGCCATTGGCCGGTGCCGTGGTCGACGTCTGGCACGCCAATACCGGCGGCACTTACTCGTATTTCGATACCGCGCAATCGGAGTTCAACCTGCGCCGCCGGATCGTTACCGATGCCGAAGGTCGCTATCGTTTGCGCAGCATTGTGCCGTCGGGTTACGGCTGCCCGCCGGACGGTCCGACCCAGCAACTGCTCGATCAACTGGGCCGTCACGGCCAGCGTCCAGCACACGTGCACTTCTTCATCTCGGCACCGGATCACCGCCACCTGACCACCCAGATCAACCTCGATGGCGATCAATACCTGCACGACGATTTCGCCTACGCCACCCGTGACGAGCTGATCGCCCACATCACTTTCAGCGACGACCAGCAACGCGCCGCAGCGCATGGCGTCAGCGGCCGGTTTGCCGAAATCGAATTCGATTTCACGCTGCAGTCGACCGCCCAGCCCGAAGAGCAACAACGTCACGAACGGGTTCGCGCACTGGAAGATTGATAGCGCGGTACTCCTACCCTGTGGGAGCCGAGCTTGCTCGCGATAGCGGTTTAACATTCAACATCTATGTTGATTGGCACTCTGTCATCGCGAGCAAGCTCGGCTCCCACAGGGATTTTCAGTCAATGTTCTAGAATGGAACTGACACCGCCGATAACAACAACGAGAGTGACCCGATGATGCACGCGCAACTGTTGAGTCAGCGCAGCAGAGTATTCGACCATGCCGACCCTTATGCGGTCTCGGGTTACGTCAATCAGCATGTCGGCAACCATTGCATCCTGATGCCCAGGGTCGGCCGACCGCTGGCCAGCCTCGATCACCGCAAATTCGCCAGCCTGGACCTGTGCCGCATCAGTTACGGCGCCAGCGTGCGCGTGACGTCGGGCGCGCTCGACAGCATTTATCACCTGCAAGTGCTGCTGCGGGGCAACTGCCTTTCGCGCGGAAGGGGCGAGGACCATTACTTTGCACCGGGCGAGCTGTTGCTGATCAACCCCGATGAGCCGGTCGATCTGACCTACTCCGACGATTGCGAAAAATTCATCCTCAAAGTTCCCACCCGCTTGTTCGAGTCCGTGTGCGATGAACAGCGCTGGCGTTATCCGGGGCAGGGCGTGCGGTTTCTGGAGAACCGTTATCAGCTCGATGAACTGGAAGGTTTTGTCAGCCTGCTGGCGATGATTTGCCAGGAAGCCGAGGCCACCGAACAGATTCCCCGGGTGCAGGAGCATTACGCGCAGATCATCGTCAGCAAGATGCTCAGCCTGATGAAAACCAACGTGATCCGCACCAGCCCGAGTGCGCCGTCGGCCACGTTCGAGGCGATTGCCGATTACATCGCACGCCACCTCAAACAAGACATCGATAGTGAAGAGCTGGCACGCCAGGCGCGGATGAGCCTGCGGTCGTTGTATGGGTTGTTCGAACGCAACGCGGGCACTTCACCGCAAAACTACATCCGGCAGAAGAAACTCGAACGCATCCACCTGTGCCTGAGTGATCCGACGTGCAACGTGCGCAACGTCACGGAAGTGGCCATGGATTATGGCTTCCTGCACTTGGGACGGTTCTCCGACAGCTACCGCAAACAGTTCGGCGAGTTGCCGTCCGACACCCTCAAACGCCGCCATTGACAGACCGCCAAACCCTCGTAACAGCCGAGCTTGTAGCAGCTGTCGAGCTTGCGAGGCTGCGTTCGAGTGCGCAGCGCTCGCCGAGGAGCAATGCGGTCTGGCTGAAATATCGTGGGAAGCATTCTGCGAGTGCTGCGCACTCGAACGCAGCCTCGCAAGCTCGACAGCTGCTACACGCAGCCTCGCAAGCTCGACAGCTGCTACACGCAGCCTCGCAAGCTCGACAGCTGCTACACGCAGGCACGCAAGCTCGGCAGCTGCTACATGAATCTGTGCATTCAATGCTGCACTAAACGGATACACGTCTGCACCCAACGGATAGTCCGTCATTCCCCCCCGTCCTAGCATGGCCCTGCCTGAATAAAAACAATGGAGGCGGCGGCCATGTCCCTGCGACCCGAATACCTTCACTCCCTGCTTGAAGATGACAAGGAAAACGGCATCTATCGCTGCAAGCGCGAGATGTTCACCGACCCCCGGTTGTTCGATCTGGAGATGAAACACATCTTCGAAGGCAACTGGCTGTACCTGGCCCACGACAGTCAGATCCCCAACGTCAACGATTTTTACACCACCACCATGGGGCGCCAGTCGATCTTCATCGCGCGCAACAAGGACGGTGTGCTCAATGCCTTTATCAATGCCTGCAGCCATCGCGGTGCGACGCTGTGCCGGCACAAAACCGGCAACAAAAGCTCCTACACCTGCCCCTTCCACGGCTGGACCTTCAATAACTCCGGCAAGTTGCTCAAGGTCAAAGACCCGGCGGCGGCTGGCTACCCGGCGAGCTTCAATTGCGAAGGCTCCCACGACCTGACCAAAGTCGCGCGGTTCGAGTCCTATCGCGGTTTCCTGTTTGGCAGCCTCAACGCGGATGTCGTGCCGCTGGTCGAGCACTTGGGCGAGTCAGCAAAAATCATCGACATGATCGTCGACCAGTCCACCGATGGCCTGGAAGTGCTGCGCGGTTCTTCGAGCTACATCTACGAAGGCAACTGGAAACTCACCGCCGAAAACGGCGCCGACGGTTACCACGTCAGCTCCGTGCACTGGAACTACGCAGCCACCCAAAACCAGCGCAAGCAGCGCGAGGCCGGTGACAGCAATCCGACCATGAGTGCCGGCACCTGGGCCAAGCAGGGCGGTGGTTTCTATTCCTTCGACAAGGGCCATATGTTGCTCTGGACCCGTTGGTCCAACCCTGAAGACCGTCCGCTGTACGAGCGCCGTGATGAGTTGGCCCAGGACTTCGGCCAGGCCCGAGCCGACTGGATGATCGAGAACTCGCGCAACCTGTGCCTGTACCCCAACGTGTACCTGATGGACCAGTTCAGTTCGCAAATCCGCATCGCCCGGCCGATTTCGGTCAACCGCACGGAAATCACCATTTACTGCATCGCCCCCAAAGGTGAGAGCGACCACGCCCGGTCGAGCCGGATTCGCCAGTACGAAGATTTCTTCAATGTCAGCGGCATGGCCACCCCGGACGATCTGGAGGAGTTTCGCTCGTGCCAGACCAGCTACCAGGGCAGCGTCACCACCTGGAATGACATGTCCCGGGGCGCCGAACACTGGATCGAAGGCGCGGACGAGGCGGCCAAAGAGATCGACCTGCATCCGCTGCTCAGCGGCGTGCGCACCGAAGACGAAGGCCTGTTTGTGCTGCAACACAAGTATTGGCAGGACACGATGCTCAAGGCCCTGGCCACTGAACAGAGCGAATTGATTGCCGTGGAGGCCGTGCAATGACCATCTCCTACGACGCCGTGCGCGATTTTCTTTATCGCGAAGCACGCTACCTCGATGACAAGCAGTGGGACGACTGGCTGGAACTGTACGCTGCCGATGCCTCGTTCTGGATGCCGTCCTGGGACGACAACGACGAGCTGACCGAAGACCCCCAGCGGGAAATCTCGCTGATCTGGTACGGCAACCGCACCGGCCTGGAAGACCGCATCTTCCGCATCAAGACCGAGCGTTCCAGTGCGAGCATTCCGGACACCCGGACTTCGCACAACCTCAGCAACATCGAGCTGCTCGAACAAGCGGATGGCCTGTGCAAGGTGCGCTTCAACTGGCACACCCTGAGCTTTCGCTACAAGACCGTCGACAGCTATTTCGGCAGCAGTTTCTACACCCTTGATGTGCGCGGTCAGAACCCGCTGATCAAGGCCAAGAAAGTGATCTTGAAGAACGATTACGTTCGCCAGGTCATCGATGTCTACCACTTGTGAGGCGCCCGTCATGACTCATTCCATTGCGTTCAATTTTGAAGACGGCGTCACCCGGTTCATCGACGCCAATGTCGGCGAAACGGTCGCCGATGCCGCGTACCGCCAAGGCATCAATATTCCGCTGGATTGCCGCGATGGCGCCTGCGGCACCTGCAAGTGCTTTGCCGAAGCGGGTCGTTATGACTTGGGCGAGGACTACATCGAAGACGCCCTCAGCCCTGAAGAGGCGGAGCAAGGTTTTGTCCTGACCTGCCAGATGCGCGCCCAGAGCGATTGCGTGGTGCGGGTGCCGACGTCCTCGCAGGTTTGCCGCACCCGCCAGGCCAGCTACGACGCCACGATCAGCGCGGTGCGGCAGCTCTCCGACAGCACCATCGCGTTATCGATCAAGGGTGAAGCGTTGAGCAAACTGGCGTTCCTGCCGGGGCAATACGTCAACCTCGGGATTCCGGGCAGCGAGCAGACGCGGGCCTATTCGTTCAGTTCGTTGCAGCGCGACGGCGAGGTCAGTTTCCTGATTCGCAACGTGCCCGGTGGCCTGATGAGCAGTTTCCTCACCAACATGGCCAGGGCCGGCGACAGCATGAGCCTGGCCGGGCCGTTGGGCAGCTTCTACCTGCGCGACATCCGCCGCCCGTTGTTGCTGCTGGCCGGCGGTACAGGGCTGGCACCGTTCACGGCGATGCTGGAAAAAATCGCCGAGCAGGGCAGTGAACATCCGCTGCATTTGATCTACGGCGTGACCAACGATTTCGATCTGGTGGAGCTTGATCGCCTCGAAGCGTTTGCCGCACGCATCCCGAACTTCAGTTACAGCGCCTGCGTGGCCAATCCCGACAGTCAGCACCCACTCAAGGGCTACGTGACGCAGCACATCGAGCCCCGGCATTTGAACGAGGGCGACGTCGACGTCTACCTGTGCGGCCCGCCGCCGATGGTCGAGGCGGTCAGTCAATTCATTCGCGAACAAGGCATCCAGCCAGCGAATTTTTATTATGAGAAGTTTGCCGCCAGCGCGGCCTGAGGTCGTCATGAACAGATTTCACGAAAAAGTCGTGCTGATTACCGGTGCTGCGCAAGGCATCGGTCGGCGGGTGGCCGAACGCATGGCCGCCGAAGGGGCGCGGTTGATCCTGGTTGACCGCTCCGAGCATGTCTTCGAGGTACAGCAACAGTTGGGGCAGGGCAGTCAGGTGCTGGCCCTGACCGCTGACCTTGAGCGATACGGTGAATGCAGCCGTGTGATGCGCACCGCCGTCGAGCGTTTCGGGCGCCTGGACGTGCTGGTCAACAACGTCGGCGGGACGATCTGGGCCAAGCCGTTCGAGCACTACGAAGAGCAGCAGATCGAGGCAGAAGTCCGGCGTTCGCTGTTCCCGACGCTGTGGTGCTGTCATGCGGCGCTGCCGTTCATGCTGGAGCAGGGCAGTGGCGCCATCGTCAACGTTTCCTCGATTGCCACGCGCAGCATCAACCGCGTGCCGTATGGCGCGGCGAAAGGGGGTGAATGCACTGACCGCCTGCCTGGCGTTCGAAACCGCCGGTCGCGGGGTTCGGGTCAACGCGACCGCGCCCGGCGGTACCGAAGCGCCACCTCGGGTCATTGCCCGCAACAATGCCGAGCAAAGTGCGGAAGAAAAGGTCTGGTATCAGCAGATCGTCGAACAGACGCTCGACAGCAGTTTGATGAAGCGCTACGGCACGCTGGATGAACAGGCCGGGGCTATTCTGTTTCTGGCCAGCGACGAGGCGTCGTACATCACCGGCATGATCATGCCGGTCGGTGGCGGCGACCAGGGCTGACGCGGCTCACTAAAACCTACCCATGAACAGGAGTCATCGTCATGAGTGACAGACCCACCATTGTGCTAGTACACGGTTTTTGGGGTGGCGCAGCCCACTGGAACAAGGTCATCGCTGAACTGCTGAGAAAGGGTTACACGAACATCCGCGCGGTCGAGATGCCGCTGACTTCCCTGGCTGACGATGCAGAGCGCACCCGCAAAATGGTCGCCCAGGTGCCGGGGCCGGTGTTGCTGGTGGGGCATTCCTATGGCGGCGCCGTGATCACCGAGGCGGGCGATCAGCCGAACGTGGTGGGGCTGGTGTACATCGCAGCCTTCGCCCCGGACGCTGGTGAAAGTCCCGGCAGCATCACTCACCAGCATCCACCGGCTGCGGCGGCGAACCTGGCCCCTGACAGCGATGGGTATTTGTGGGTCAAGCCGGAGTTGTATCACGAGAGTTTTTGCCAGGACTTACCTGCGTCCGAAGGCCTGGTGATGGGTATCACCCAGAAAGCACCGCTGGCCAGCACCTTCGGCGACACCATCAGCACCGTGGCCTGGAAGAACAAACCGTCGTGGTATCAGGTCTCCAGCGATGACCGGATGATCGCGCCGCAAAATCAGCAATGGATGGCTGGACGGCTGAATGCCAGGGAGATCCTGACCTTGAACGCCGGTCATGCGTCGCTGGCCTCAATGCCGGTCGAGGTTGCCGCGTTCATCGACAAGGCCGCGACGGCCCTGGCCTGAATACGCTTACAGGCGACGCCGAAATGCTTTGATGATCTGGCGAGTGGCATCGCTGGTGCTCAGGTTGTCGACCGTCTCCAGTGGATGCCAGATGCAGTCGACGATTTCATTTTGTGGCCGGGCCTGCTCAAGGTTCGGTGCCGATGCTTCATAGACATGGTGGCGGGTGCTGCCGGACTCCAGTTCCATGAGGTACAACAGGTGGTCGGCGCCAAGGCCGGTTTCTTCCTCAAGTTCACGCAGGGCGGCGCCGCCTGTCGTTTCGCCGGGCTCGACTTTCCCGCCGGGCAAGCTCCAGCGACACCTGGGTTTGCGCACCAGCAGAACATGCCGATCCTGCTCGCAAATAACCGTTGCACGTACTTTCATTCGTTACCTGATAGTCGCTGTCACAAAAAAGACATCAAAATGCAACATTCGGGCCGAGCCCCCTGTTTCAAGGGTTAGAGCGATGGCCTTCGCGTAAAGTGCCATCGGGTGCTGGAAAACTGGCGCGACGTCTGGTTGGCACCTGGACAAAGGTCAGGTGTAAGGTAATCAGGTCAATCGTCAATTCTCACTGCCGAACAGGAGGTGACCATGAGCGTTCCGATGCTGAATAAAATGCGCATGAACGGTTATGAAGTACTCAGTGTGAACAACGGCCCCTGGCGGGTGTGCACCCAAGGTGATCGGCTGGGAGCTTTTAGCAGCCGGGAAGAAGCACTGGCGTATGCCGCGTCGCTTCCCGCCTATAGGGCAAGAGCGACACGAGCGCCAAGTCAGAAATCCGAATGACAGCCCATTTGAAGCCCCGGAATCCCGGGGCTTTTTTTGTCACGGAACCGAGGATGGAGGATTTGAAACGCGACATTTGAGTGATAGGGTGGCCGCTTTCACTCCAAGGAAGAACCCATGTTGAAAGGGCGCTGGATGTCCCTGCTCGTGTTGTCTGCACTCGGTTTGGCTTGCACGAACGCGGCTCAAGCGCAGACTCTCGGCGAAATACAAACGACTCCGCACGTGTGCGATGTCTTCCGTGTATTGGCCGGATCGATCATGCAGTCTCGTCAGAATGATGAGTCAAAGGCCAGTTTGCTGGCAGTAAAATCGGGCAACCCGGACCATGACAAATTGGGCGCCATGTTAATCAACGACGCATACAGCCTGCCCGTTCGCGGTTCTCAAGAGCAAAAGAACGAGGCAATCAATGCCTTCGCCGATAAATGGCGCGATACCTGTAACAAGCCGGTTTCCGGCTAGCAGGTTTGGCCGTCCACGTTCGATCAGTAGCCGCCGCCACCCGAGCGGGTAGGTTCCCTCGCCCTCTCTTGGGCGTGACTCCACTCCGCACAGGTCATAAAGCTTTTGTGGTCGACCTGGCCGTTGCCATCGAAACTGATGCTGTACGGTTGATGCTGGCCAGCCTGCGTTAACCGGTAATCAAAACAGGTGCCAGGTACCACCGTGCGGTCGGTAATCGAGGCAGGCTGACCGCCAATTTGCTGCACTTGATCCTTGTTCATTCCCGTCTCGACCTTGGCGACCAGCGGTTGGGCACCGTAGATGTGTTCCTCGGTGCTGCAGCCACCCACCGCCAGTACAACCACCAGCGTGAACAAAGGCTTGTTCATTGCAACGCTCCTGTCAGTGGGCTTTCGTTCGGCTGATCACCTTCGCTTTGACTTCTTCGGCATAGCCCGCCAGTCGTTCTTCATCACCCTGAAACAACGCACACAACCTGAGAATCGCTTGCGCATCTACGTCATTACCGGCCAGGCGCAGCTGTTTTTCAATTCGCAGCAGTTCTACCGCCGACCACCTCAAATCCGACGCAATGCCTTGCAGGGCACGGCGAAGTTCGTTTTCGTCTTTGTTAAGCCACATGACGATCTCCTGCATGTCTCGCCAAGAAAGATTAGTCCGATTTGGCCCGATGCGGCGTTTGTTCGTCCGTGAGGCAGGAGGTGGGTCCATTGGTCGGGAAAATGAGGGCAAGAGGCCCAGGTGGATGTCGTACGAAGGTCAGTGCCATTTCACCAGGGCGAGGCCACCCCCAATGAGCAATACCGACGATTTCAGATTTCACGCCCAGGAGTTGATTGTTGATCTGGATGCCGCCACCACTGAGATGATGAAGCTGATTTCGGCTCACCAGTTCAGCGGCCCGGAGTGGGATCGGGTCACGCAATGGCAGCATGAGGCGTATGAACGGTGGATGGCCTATCTGAACGAAAGAACCTATCCAGTCCCCCAATGAAAACAATGCCGCGCATTAAGTTGTGTGCAATAGATGGATGTCCGGACGGCGAAGCGTTACATTTCGCGTTTTTACGGGATAAGGATGCGTCATGCGGATGTTGATTGGGGGAGTAACGCTGGCAATGCTGGCGGGTTGTTCATTGCCGGCGTCGGTGGTGCCGGGTGAACCGAACGTCAGCAAATACAGTAAGAAGCCGCCAAAAGAGCTGGCCGCGTGCATCTTGCCGGTGTGGCAGAAAGAAGTTTCGAATACGACTCAGGTCGGCATTTCCAACGGCTACCGAATCAAGGCGCCGAGCATCATCACGGCGGATGAAGTGCTGGACATCGTCAAGTACAAGGACGGCAGCCGGGTTTCGCTGTATCAGGGGCCACCTTGGGCCAAGTCCGACGCGATGCGCAAGGCAGTGAAGAACTGTTTGTAAGTTGAAAGGGCGCGTTCCGGTCTCGTCAACCGGGTAATTTTACCCAGCTGACGTCGGTCAAACCTTTTGCTTGCGCATGGCTTCGAAGCGCCGCGTCGTTTTGTTGATCGTGATTTTGCCCATACGAAAGCCCAATCCCTGAATGCAGGCAGGCGTAATACCAAGCGTCTGCGGGGTGCATGTGCGTGTCCGACTGCACAAAAGTATGCCGCTCATCATTGAGGCAGTACGTGATTTGAAAGTAGCGAGTGCGAGTCATCCAATCCTCCAGGTGCTGCCACTACGACATTAATGGCGTAGTGCCAGTTCCCTTCGGATTCGGACTTCTGATTGCGCGAACAAAAACGGACAGGGACTCAGCGAGACGCACGCGGGTCACTGAGGTTTGTCCTGTTGAGTGCGCCCGGTTTTACGTCGATCCGTGCCTGTCGGATGACCGAGGTCTATCAGTCGTCTTTCAACCAGAATGTTTTCGAGTGCCTGGCGCGAGGCGGGATCCATTTGGTGTTCTCGCGCCTTGAGCTCCAGCAGGATCGGGCTCGACCAGGCGCGATAGGTTTTTTCGGCGTTGCGAACGGACGTCATCAATCTCTCCTTGATCAGTCAACCCAATCCATAAGCAGGGGCATTTGATTGCGTAGAGACCTTAGTTGAGGATTCGGTTTTTTGCCACTGCAGTCGCACTGTAATGGTGCGCTCCCTTCCTATTGTTTACCGGCGCTCAGCCATACCGACACACACAATCCGTTTTTGTTTATCTCATCCGTATACCCCATTTGAACCCGCGCGCCCGTGCGGTCTGCTATTGCCTTGACGATCGACAACCCCAACCCGGAACCCGCTTCATCGGTCCCCAGGCTGCGATAAAACGGATCGAATACCCGCGTTTGTTCCAGCAGGGAAATTCCCGGCCCCGAGTCCTTGACCTGCAACATCACCAGCCCTTGCACACGCTCAACCGACAGGTCGATACGCCCGCCGTCGGGGGTATAACGGATGGCGTTGTCCACCAGATTCTTCACCAGGATCACCAGATCCGTTTCGTTGATAATCACCTGTACGTCTTCAATGCTCTCCACACCGATGTCGAGGTGCTTTCGCTCTGCCAGTGGCAATAAATCTTCCAGTACCCGCCGATAGATTTCATGCACGCAAACGGCGGACTGCGCTCGATGGGAGTCTGATTGTGCAGTGGCCAGCGTCAGCAGTTGATCGATCAGTTTTCGGCTGCGATCGATGCCCAGTGACAAGGGCAACAAACGCTCGCGGGCGGGTGCCGGCATGTCGGTGGCGGCCAGTCGCTCGGCTTGCAAGGACAGGGCGGTCATGGGGGAGCGCAGTTCATGGGCGGCGTCGGCGACAAAGCGGCGCTGGGCGTCCATCGACTGCGCGACGCGCTCGAGCAAGCGATTGATGGCCACCACGAAAGGACGGACTTCCGTTGGCAAATGGTGTTCGTCGATAGGGTGCAGGGCCTGCTCGTCGCGCTGGTCGATTTCGGTCGAGAGCGTGGCAATCGGGCGGAACAGCTTGCGCACCAGATCGCCGACCACCAGCAACAGCACCGGAAACAGGATCAAAAACGGCAGCAGACTGCGCCAGGCGCTTTCGCGAGCCTCCTTGTCGCGGATACCGGTTTCCTGAGCGACGACAATACGTTCGCCCTGGGTGGTGGTCTTGACCAGGACACGAAAATCCTCGCCTGCGACATTCAACGTCGACAGGCCATCGGCCAATGTCGTGGGGAAGGGCAGCGGCAGCGTGGCGTCATCGTTGCCGAGGGCTTTGCTGCCGTCGGCCAGGTATTGCACGATTACCCTGGATTCTTCGTTGTCATCGTCGACCTTATTGCCCACGGGATAGCGCGGGGTCATGTGTTGGCGATCAACCAGCACGGCCACCTGACGCAAGGTGTCGTCCTGCATTTCGTGGGCCTCGTCGAACGCCGAGACGAACGCAAAAAACCCGGCCACGACAGCAACGATCAGGATGGCCAGCGACAGCGTGACGGACAGCCGCAGTTGTACCGAGTCACTCAAGCGCTTTTTGAAACCATCCATCCCATTCCCCTGACGTTCTTGATGACATGGTTGCCAAGCTTGCGCCGCAACGCGTGAATCAGAAATTCCACCGCGTTGCTTTCCACTTCGTTGCCCCAGCCATAGAGGCGGTCTTCGAGCTCGCTACGCGAGAGAATCGCGCCGGGCCGAATCAACAGGGCTTGCAACAGGGCGAACTCACGACTGGACAGCTGGACATCGCGGTCCTGTTCGGTGCTGGCTTGCTTGGATATCAGGTCCAGTGCCACCACGCCGTTGTCGAGCACGGACAGGGCGTTGCCACCGTTGCGCCGCAATACCGCGCGCATCCGGGCGAGCAACTCTGACAATTCGAAGGGTTTGACCAGATAATCGTCGGCACCGCCGTCGAGGCCGCGCAGGCGATCTTCGAGGTTGTCGCGCGCGGTGATGATCAGCAACGGCACCGGGTTTTTGCGGCCACGGATGCTGTCGAGTACATCCAGCCCGTCCTTGCCCGGCAAACCGAGGTCCAGCAGCACCAGGTCATAGTGTTGAGCCTCCAGCGCCGTGAGCGCGGTGAGATCGTTTTTCACCCAGTCGACGGCATAGCTCGCATCATTCAGGGCGCCCTGAATGGCATCGCCAATCATCGGGTCGTCTTCGACCAGCAATATCCGCATGTCCTGCTCCGTAAAAAAGGCGCGGCGGTCATGACCGTCGCGCCTGTATTGAAGCACCTGCACCAGGGTTTGTCCGCCGCCGGATGACGGCGGCTAGCGGGCCCGGTCAGGCGTTGCCTTTCATCGAGTCGAAGGCCTTCATTAAGTCATCCATTGTGGCTTTGCATTCAGCCTGTTTCGGGCTGCTGGCGCGCAAGGCGTCGAGTGCATGGTCAATGGCTTTATCCACGACATGCCAATCGCTGGCGGCCCGAGGCTTGATGCCGGCCTCGGCGGAGTCCCAGGACGTTTCCAGGTCCTTGATCCGGGCTTTGGCCCCAGGCAGGTCATTTTTGTCGACAAGGGCGGTCACATCGGCGGCGATGTTACGAAACTCTGACAGGTCACCCAGTTTGGTGCCTGACTGGCTTGTGCTGCTCATCGAACTGGAAGCGACGCCTGTATTGGGTTTGTCAGCCGGTTTGGAGCAACCGCTGGCCAGGCTCAGCAGGCAGATGGACGAGACGATCGCGGCGTGACGAATAAGGGTTTGAAAGTGGCGCATGAAGATTCCTTGATTGGCGTTTAAACGTTACTGAGTCACTGATTTACGCGTGCCGACGCTGATCTGGGCGGCAACCACCAGCAGGAGGATGACGCTCAGGAAGATCGCACTGGTCCAGGTAGCCCCCATGCCGAGGCCGCCATAGGTTTTGGATTGCGTCAGCAAGTCGCCCAGGGAGGCGCCGAAAGGTCGGGTCAGGATGTAGGCAATCCAGAAGGTCAGCACCACATTGCCGCCCATGCGCCAGGCTGCCAGTGTGGCAGCGATCAGCGCACCGAAGATGACGATGCCGAGGGTGAAACCCAGGCCCAGGGCTTCAGTGGCCAGGTCGCCGGCCGCCGTCCCCAGGGCAAACGTGCAGAGCACCGTCGCCCAATAAAACAACTCCCGCCGTGGCGTGACAATTTCACGAATCGACAGGCTGCGCTCGATCCGGTACCAGACCAGAAAATTGACCGCCAGCAATACGGAAAACACCGCTGTGCTGGTGTAGAGGCTGACGTCCAGGATGTCGGTCAGAATGTCGGTAATCTGCGTACCGACGATGCTCACCAGCACCACGGTGAGCCAGTAGATCCATGGCGTATAGGCTTTGGTGCGCATTTGCCAGAACAGCGCAATCGCCAGCAATGTCGCCATGCCGATGCTGGTCCAACCGGCGCCGAAACCGGCGTCCACGGCAAGAAAGTCCGCGCCGGTTTCACCCACGGTCGTGGACAAAATCTTGATCACCCAAAACGACAGCGTCACCTCGGGCACTTTATTGAGCCAACCGGCTGTGGCGGAATTCATGTGGATAGCCTCTCCTGAGCAGCGCTGAAAGTGCGCAGCGGAGAAGGTACGCAACGAAACTTAGCGCAGACTGAGGAGGGCGCCGAACTGACGGGCATTGCGTCGTGGTGGGTCTGATTTGGATCCAGAACGCGTCAGGACGGCGATGTAAGCCCCACGACATACGGCATGGAACCGCGAGCATTCAACTGAGTCAAAAAATGCAGCTTCTGAGCGGTTATAGGAGGGAGGTGCAATGGGAAGGCCAGCAATCATCAAGTTTTTTGCGGCTTACTTGTCCGTCTCTGCACTGATTGCATGGGGGGTAGCCGCGGCATCTCCCTGGATCGCTTCTCATGTTCTCTTGAAGTGGGTTTTTTAGCGCAGACGGGTCCACCACTGGTATCGAACGCATCCGATGCCTGCGACAGGTCTCCCGGTCATGCCGTCGAAGACCATGACGAGCTGACCCTGGAATATTCAGCCTGCAGGGTTTCAATGAGTTCAGCGTTCAGCCGTTCGCATTCTGCGTTGGCTTCCATCCGGGTCGGATAGCAGATTTTTAGCCTGCACTTACCTTCGTTGTCGTAGATGTCGAAATCTATAGGAGCGGTGGTGCAATAGAAGCGTGATCCGCTGCGTGCTGATCCTGTTTCCTTTGGTATTGAGGGAACAACAACGAATCTAGGCATCGGCTTTCCCCTGTCGTAGTAGCGTTTCAGTACTTTAAGAAGTAGCGGCTACTTGCCACTAAATCAAGCGACGTTGCGGGAATCCGATGAGCAACCCTTCGTAATCGAAACTCATTTTGATTGCCTTCGGATCATCGTGCCTGTTTTTGATGAATTCCCGATCAGCATCCACAAAGTTTGGGGTTATGTCTTGCAGGTTCGGTACGTTGGGCATGTCGGGGTAGGGCGCATGAGGCCCCACGGGCAGGCTGGTCTTGCTCCGCCAACCTCTGTGGCCAGGGCGCTCGTGAATAACAGCTGACAACTGCCTGTCAGCACCGAAACCCTTGACGCGTGCCCATCCAGCTTTTGGCCGCTACAATGCGCACCTCGACCGTGACAAACCAGATAAAAAATATGTCTCTGCCCAAGCATCACCTGGAACTGCTCAGCCCCGCCCGTGACGTGAACATTGCTCGCGAGGCCATCCTGCATGGTGCCGACGCCGTGTACATCGGTGGCCCGAGCTTCGGCGCCCGGCACAACGCCTGCAACGAAGTCAGCGATATTGCCCAACTCGTGGAGTTCGCCCGTCGCTACCACGCCCGCGTGTTCACCACGATCAACACGATCCTGCATGACAACGAACTGGAGCCGGCGCGCAAGCTGATCCACCAGTTGTACGATGCGGGCGTCGACGCGTTGATCGTTCAGGATCTGGGCGTGATGGAGCTGGATATCCCGCCGATCGAACTGCACGCCAGTACCCAGACCGACATTCGGACACTGGCGCGGGCAAAGTTTCTTGACCAGGCTGGCTTCTCTCAACTGGTGCTGGCCCGCGAGCTGAATTTGCAAGAGATTCGCGCCATCGCCGACGAGACCGATGCGGCGATCGAATTCTTCATCCACGGCGCGTTGTGTGTGGCGTTCTCCGGGCAGTGCAATATTTCCCACGCACAGAACGGTCGTAGCGCCAACCGTGGCGATTGCTCCCAGGCCTGTCGTTTGCCTTATACCCTCAAAGACGACCAGGGCCGCGTCGTCGCCTACGAAAAACACCTGCTCTCGATGAAAGACAACAATCAGAGCGCCAACATCCGTGCGTTGGTCGAAGCCGGTGTTCGCTCGTTCAAGATCGAAGGGCGCTACAAGGACATGGGGTATGTGAAGAACATCACAGCCTATTACCGTCAGCGTCTGGACGACGTGCTTGAAGATCGTCCAGACCTGGCGCGGGCATCCAGCGGCCGCACCGCACACTTCTTCGTGCCCGACCCGGACAAGACTTTCCACCGTGGCAGCACCGACTACTTCGTCAGTGAGCGCAAGATCGACATCGGCGCCTTCGATTCACCGACCTTCACTGGCTTGTCGGTGGGCGTGGTGGAGAAGGTGGGCAAGCGTGATTTGCAGGTGGTGACCTTTGAGCCGCTGTCCAATGGCGACGGCCTCAATGTGCAGATCAAGCGCGAGGTGGTGGGCTTTCGCGCCAACATCGCCGAGCCTAAGGGTGAGTTCCTCGAAGAGGGCCAGAAGCGCTATCGCTACCGTGTCGAACCCAACGAGATGCCGGATGGGATGTTCAAGTTGCGCCCCAACCATCCACTGAGCCGCAATCTTGACCATAACTGGCAGCAAGCCTTGCAGAAGACCTCTGCCGAGCGTCGTATCGGTTTGAGTTGGGTGGCACGTCTTGACGAGCAGCGCCTGCAACTGACCGCCACGAGCGAGGAGGGTGTCAGCGCCAGCTTGTCGCTGGACGGTCCGTTCGGTCTGGCCAACAAGCCGGAGCAGGCATTGGAGCAACTGCGCGATCTGCTCGGTCAACTGGGCACCACTGACTATCACGCCACCGCCATCGAGTTGATTGCACCCGAGGCGTTCTTCATTCCCAATTCGCAGCTCAAAGCCTTGCGTCGCGAAGTGATTGAGGCGTTGACCGTGGCCCGTCTGCTCGCTCACCCAAGAGGTCATCGCAAGGCCGAAACCACTCCGCCGCCGGTGTATCCGGAGTCGCACTTGTCCTTCCTGGCCAACGTCTACAACCAGAAGGCCCGGGACTTCTATCACCGCCACGGCGTCAAGTTGATCGACGCAGCGTTTGAGGCCCATGAAGAAACCGGGGAAGTGCCGGTGATGATCACCAAGCACTGCCTGCG
This sequence comes from Pseudomonas sp. S2_F03, assembly GCF_054668335.1. NCBI lineage: Bacteria > Pseudomonadati > Pseudomonadota > Gammaproteobacteria > Pseudomonadales > Pseudomonadaceae > Pseudomonas > Pseudomonas sp. S2_F03. The sequence continues at coordinate 5,804,351 of NZ_CP162759.1, forward strand.
TTTTTCCTTCAATCTGTGCCCCAAGCAAGCCAAAGGCGTCACCGGTGTGCGCACCAAGGTCGCGCCAATGCAACTGGTGCACGGTGACGAGGTGCTGACGCTGAAGTTCGACTGCAAACCTTGCGAAATGCACGTCATCGGCAAGATCAAGGGCCACATCCTTGACCTGCCACTGCCGGGCAGTGTCGCAGAACCGGTCGTTGGTTACATCAGTCCCGAAGACCTGCTCAAGACAATCCCCCGCGCGCCGCATTGAGTGACAGGCGAGTACGCCGCATCGAGTGATGGGCGTACTTGCTGCGTGAGGCTTGTCCGCTGACTGTTGCCATAAAGAAACTACCTAGAACACTAAGGTGATCGCTGTACCCCAAGGGGTTCGGCTCAATATTCGCCTTGGAGGCTCCGGGTTAGGCTAATGGCAACGAATGAGCGGAGCACGTCATGCGATTGTTTGAACTGATTACTTTTACGGTGCGTGTGCGAACCGTTGCAGATGCGCTGGGTTGCATCGAGGCCGCGCTGGCCAAGCCCGGGGTGGGCGGCACGCTGATGGGGTGTTGGGCGTCGGAAATCGGCCAACTGAATCAAATTGCCGTGCTGCGCGGCTATGCCGACGAAAGTCTGCGGCAAGCGGAGCGCGAGCGCTTCCTGTTGGAAGGCGAAGCATTCGGTATCAACGCCTTTATCACCGACCTGCGAATCGAAAACTACAGCTTGTTCCCGTTCCTCAATCCCCTGAGCGCCGGAAAACACGGGCCGTATTACGAAATGCGCGTGTATGACCTGGTCAGTTCCGGGCTGCAGCCGACACTCGATGGCTGGATAAAGGCCGTGGAACCGCGTACGGCCGAGCAGTATTCGCCAGTGTATGCGGCGTTTTATGCCACCGACGGTGCCTTGCCGCGCTACCTGCACATCTGGCCATGGTCAACCCTGGAACAGCGCCTGCAAGTGCGGACTCAAGCCGTGGAGGACGGTGTCTGGCCACCCGAGAATTCTGGTCCGCAACTGCGTGACATGCGCTCGACGATTTATCTGCCCGCGGCCTTTTCGCCATTGCAATGAAACGTGTGCGGTTATGGGTTGCACCAAACCCCAGAAACGACAAAGCCCTGAATAATCAGGGCTTTGTCGGTACAAATATGGCGGAGGCGATGGGATTCGAACTCATGGACCTGTTACAGTCGACGGTTTTCAAGACCGTTGCCTTAAACCACTCGGCCACACCTCCGTTTGCGTTGCGGGCGCCATAATACCTGAATGAAACACACTGTCAAACTCTCTACGTAGCTTGTTACAGAGCGTCTGTTATGATCTTTGCGACTGAACGTTTCAAACCAACAGGAGTGTCGCCATGCGCGAACAGGATTACGCAGTTAATAACAGCGTGCAGGCTGAGCAGCTAGAGGTTAGCCGCGTCCTGCGCAACACATACGGCTTGCTCGCTCTCACCCTCGCATTCAGCGGCGTGATGGCGTTTGTCGCTCAGCAGATGCGTGTCGGTTACCCGAACGTTTTCGTGGTGCTGATCGGTTTCTATGGCCTTTTCTTCCTCACCAACAAACTCCGTGATTCGGCCTGGGGCCTGGTTTCTGCCTTTGCCCTGACAGGGTTCATGGGTTTCCTGCTTGGCCCGATCCTCAACCGTTACCTGGGAATGCAGGGCGGCGCTGAAGTGGTCAGTTCGGCGTTCGCGATGACGGCGCTGGTGTTTGGTGGTCTGTCGGCCTACGTGCTGATTACCCGCAAGGACATGAGCTTCCTGGGCGGTTTCATCACGGCAGGCTTCTTCGTACTGCTGGGTGCGACGCTGGCGAGCTTCTTCTTCCAGATCAGCGGCCTGCAATTGGCGATCAGCGCAGGTTTCGTGCTGTTCTCCTCGGTCTGCATTCTGTTCCAGACCAGCGCCATCATTCATGGCGGCGAGCGTAACTACATCATGGCGACCATCAGCCTGTATGTATCGATCTACAACCTGTTCATCAGCTTGTTGCAGCTGTTCGGCATCATGAGCCGCGATGATTGATCGAAGGCCTTGAGTAAAAAACCCGCTTAGGCGGGTTTTTTATTGCCTGAAATCCAGGGCTACTCGGCAATGATAATGCTGCCATCGGTCTGTTGGCGGTAGATGGTGTAGGGCAGTAGCAAGGTGTCGAGCGCGCCGGACATGACCACGTCGATCAACACAATGGCTGGAGCATCGGTGTGATCTTGTGCATCCAGCCCCTTTTTCAGCGGCGCATTCAAACTGCAAAAATCATAGCTGACACCGCTGTAGATCCGCGGAATGGCGCCGCAATAGCTCTTCTGTTCCTTGAGACTGTTTGCCGCCACTTCGTCACCGCGCAAGGCCGATTGAATCGTGCCGCACCCCGCCAGCATCAGCGCTGCCAGTAGCATTGCCTGAATTTTCATGCCGCCAATCCTTCGCCGGAAAACCCCAATCTACGCCAGTGAGGCGCAAACTTCACTCAGGCCATCGGTGGCAACCGGCGTTTCACCGGGGTTTTCTTGACGATCGCCGTGTTGGTTTCGGCGTGGGTGTTGAGGCGGTCGAGCAGGGTGTCCAGTTGTTCCATCGAGCGCACGTGCAGGCGCGCGATGAAGCAGTCGTCGCCGGTGACTTTGTCGCACTCGGTGAACTCTGGAATGGCCTGAATTTGCCGCTCCACCTCTTGCAGCTGTCCCGGCAGCGGGCGAATCCGCACGATGGCCTGGAGTTGATAACCGAAGCATTTCGGGTCGATTTCAACGGTGTAGCCTTTGAGCACACCCCGTTCTTCAAGGCGGCGCAGACGCTCCGCGACGCTGGGCGAGGACAGGCCGCTGATGTTCGCCAAGGCCTTGAGTGAGCGCCGGGAGTCCTCCATCAATGCCGTGATCAGCACTTGGTCGATGTCGTCGGTCATGGCAATCCTCGTAAGGCAATTAAACAAAAACGCCTTGATAAAAAAGGCAGAAACCGAGTCTAGCCTGTTTTTTGCGCTGGAGAAGCCCACGGATGGATTGGCATACTTTGCGCTCAAACACAGGAGTCTGATGATGGACAAAACAATACGTCGCGGCTCATTCGAGATGAGCGCCGCCATGCTGATCTCCGGGACCATCGGCTGGTTCGTGCTGGTGTCCGGGCAACCGGTGCTGGACGTTGTGTTCTGGCGTTGCCTGTTTGGCGCCGGCACCTTGCTGCTGATTTGCGCGGCTTTCGGCTTTCTGCGCCCCGGCATTCTGACCCGCACCACGTTCCTGTTGGCCGTGCTCAGTGGCGTAGCGATCGTCGGCAACTGGGTGCTGTTGTTTGCCTCGTATTCGCGCGCCTCGATTGCCATTGGTACGGCGGTGTACAACGTTCAGCCGTTCATGTTGGTGGGCCTGGCCGCGTTGTTCCTCAATGAAAAAATCACCCTGCAGAAACTGTTCTGGCTGGGCATTTCCTTTCTCGGGATGCTGGCGATTGTCAGCGCTCATGGCGGGTCGGGCGAGGACGGCAATGATTACCTGATGGGGATTGGCCTGGCATTGGGCGCGGCCTTCCTTTACGCGATTGCCGCGCTGATCATCAAACGCCTGACCGGTACGCCGCCGCATCTGATCGCGTTGATCCAGGTCTGCACTGGTGTGCTGTTGCTGGCACCGTTCGCGCACTTTTCAGCGCTGCCGCAAGCGCCTGCTGCCTGGGCGAGCCTGGTGACGCTGGGCATCGTTCACACCGGCGTGATGTATGTGCTGTTGTACGGCGCGATCCAAAAACTGCCGACCGCACTGACCGGGGCGTTGTCGTTCATCTACCCGATTGCAGCGATTTTTGTCGACTGGTTTGCCTTCGGCCATCGTCTGGAGCCGCTGCAATGGGTTGGCGTGGTGGCGATTCTGCTGGCCGCCGCCGGAATGCAGCAGGGCTGGGGCTTCAAACAACGTAAGTTGGCGGCGCAGTAGGTGTCAGATGTTCCAGCGCGGGGCCGTTTTTGCCAGGCGCTGGCGCATCTCGCCGATGTTGGCGGCGAACTGGCGGGTCAACAAACGGTAACCGTCCAACGGGCTGTAAACCGGTGCCTCAAGACTTGACGCAGTTGGCAGGTCGACGGGGCGGCTCAGACGTTGGGATGCGCCGGTTTTCAAGGCCCGCGCCATGCCGATCAGTTGCACGCGAATGTGCCGATGTTCCTCGGTCATCGCCGATTGCAACTGCGCCACGGCATTCGGTTCGCTGGCATCCGGTCGGGTGTTGCCGAGGATTTCCAGGGTACTGACACACATCCGCAAGTTGCGCTGAATAGCGTCCAGTTCGGTCATGGAAATCTTCACTTCCTTGGACACCGACGGCATCAGCGAACGCAATTGCACCATCACCGAGTTCAGGCGACCCATGAGTTTGAGGTGTTCGTCATCGCTGACCGATTGGCCATTGATGATGCGCCCGTAGATCGTCGCGCAATCGCGCAGGGCATCGGCCAGGTTGTAGCGCCAGGAAAACACCGCATACAGCGGCAGCGCGAAGGAAAACGCCAACGCCAAGGCGATGCCGATCAGAATGTCGACCCCGCGCCACAGGCCATCCGTGACCGGGTTGTCGCCGTGCCCCGCGACGATAAATACCGTGATCGCCGCCAGCAACGCCGTGTAACCGCCCTTGCCGATGGCGTGATACGAAAAGAATCCGCACACCACCGACATCGCGAAATAGGTCAGCCAGGGCATCCCGAGCCAGGCCTGTTGCGCGACCAGCACCAGGCCGACGCCCGCCCCGATCAAGGTGCCAATGGCCCGCTCGGCGGCTTTTTTACCGATGTTGCCGTGATGCTGCAAACCCCCGATCACCACCAGCATCGTCACCGACGCCCATTCGCCGTGGGGCAGATGGATGCCGGTGGTCAGCAAAATCGTCGCCAGCAACCCGAGCGATACCCGCACTGCATGGATCAGTCTGGCGTGGCGATAGCGCCGATACGGGTCCAGCAACGGCCGTAGCAGTCGGCGCAACAGCGGTGGCAGTCGATGGCTGAACGTACTCAGGCTCGGTGTCCTCAGAAAATGTAATCGGTGGTCAGGAAACTCGAACTCCGTCCGCTGATGATCTCGCTGATCAAGTCTTTGTTGGTTTCCTGGAACTTGGTGGCCACCAGCGTGCGGATCGAAAATACCCGCAATGCATCATGCACCGACAGCGTGCCTTCGGCGGAGTTCTTGCGGCCGTTGAACGGGAAGGTGTCCGGGCCGCGCTGGCATTGTGCGTTGAGGTTGATGCGCCCGACCTGGTTGGCGAACGTGTCCACCAGCCGACCAACCGCAACCGGGTTAGTGCCGAAAATACTCAGTTGCTGGCCGAAGTCTGACTCCAGGACGTAATCGATGACGGTGTCCAGATGACGGTACGGCACAATCGGGATGACCGGGCCGAACTGTTCTTCCTGATAGACACGCATTTGCGTCGTCACCGGGTACAGCACCGCCGGGTAGAAGAACGACGCGCGGGCTTGACCGCCATTGGGGTTGACCACCTTGGCCCCTTTGCTTTCGGCGTCCGCCACCAGCGAATGCAGGTAATCGACTTTGCCCGACTCCGGCAACGGCGTCAGCGCCACGCCGCTGTCCCACGGCATGCCGGGTTTGAGGCTGGCGAGTTTGGCGTTGAATTTTTCGATGAACGCCTCGACCACGTCCTCATGCACAAAGAGAATTTTCAGCGCGGTGCAGCGCTGACCGTTGAACGACAGCGAGCCGGTCACCGCTTCGCTCACCGCGTTGTCCAGATCGACCTCCGGCAAGACGATGCCAGGGTTTTTCGCGTCGAGGCCCAGCGCCGCACGCAAACGGTGTGGTTTGGGGTGGAGTTTTTTCAGGTCGCTGGCGGCCTTGTTGGTGCCGATGAAGGCAAATATGTCGATCTTGCCGCTGGCCATCAGGGCGCTGACAGTCTCGCGGCCGCTGCCGTAGATCACGTTGATCACGCCGGCCGGGAAGCTGTCGCGGAACGCTTCCAGCAGCGGGCGAATCAGCAACACGCCAAGCTTGGCCGGTTTGAACACCACGGTATTGCCCATGATCAGCGCCGGAATCAGCGTGGTGAAGGTTTCATTGAGCGGGTAGTTGTAAGGGCCCATGCACAGTGCAACGCCGAGCGGGACGCGGCGGATCTGGCCGAGGGTGTCCTGTTCCAGTTCAAAACGGCTGGAGCGGCGGTCGAGTTCCTTGAGTGCATTGATGGTGTCGACAATGTAGTCGCAGGTGCGGTCGAACTCTTTTTCCGAGTCCTTGAGGTTCTTGCCGATCTCCCACATCAGCAACTTGACCACCGCGTCACGCTGTTGGCGCATGCGTCCTAAAAAGGCTTCGACGTGCTGGATGCGCTCGGCCACACGCATGGTCGGCCACAGGCCTTGACCACGGTCATACGCACGGACGGCGGCGTCCAGGGCGACCAGCGCGGTATCGGCGTCAAGCAACGGTGTGCTGCCGAGGATCACTTGCTCGTCGCCATTGGCGCCACTCAGGTACACCGGGCTGCGGACCTGGGCCAGCGGCCCGTTCCAGGTTCTCAGTTCGCCATCGACCAGGTACTCACGTTGCTCGGTCTGGCCGTCTAGCCGGTACTTTTCCGGGATGTCGGCGTGGCTCGGGAACAGGTTGTCGAGAATGTTGGCTGTGGTCATGTCGCTACCCCCTCTGGATTGGGTGATGCAGTGATGAATCGTTTTAGCAGACCTCGGCCTCGCTTGTCATGACTCATCTCAGCGTTTTGCCGCACAGCGTGATTAACCGCGAATTTACCAACGTGTTCGGTCATGGCCTCAGAAGCCCCCTTTGTTGGCCCCCAATGCCCTCAACCCGCCCACGCGGGGTGCCTTAGTGTTGACCTGTGCTTGATCACAATAAAAAAGGTGCACCCGGCTGTCCGGGCACCCCATGAGAGGACCGCCATGCGGGCAAGCCGATTCACTGAAAAGCCTAGCCTTTGTTTTGCCTTGGTGGGGGGCGTCTTCGCGGCGTTGCTTGCGGGGTGTGGCGAAGAGCCGAAAAACCCGACAACCCGCAGCGAAGCGGCCACCGCCAGGCCCGCCGACGCCGAGCTGGCGCAGGTCTACGACAACAGCTGCAAGCTGTGCCACGCCAACCCGGCGGCCGGGGCGCCGCTGACCGGCGACACGAAAGCCTGGGAACCGCGAGTCTTGCAAGGCGCCGACACGCTGCTCGATCACGCGATCAACGGCTTCAACGGCATGCCGCCGATGGGGATGTGCATGCAGTGTTCGCAAGAACAGTTCCTGGCGCTGATTGCCTTTATGTCCGGCCAGCAAATCCAACAATAAGAACGGCAGGGTGCGATTCATGACGATGGACCTGACACGGCGTCAGTTGTTGCAACGGGCGAGCGTCATTGGCGCTTTCACTGCGCTCGGCTCAACGCCTGCGCTGGCCGAACTGCTGCGCGCGCCGCGGCTGATTCCCTGGCGCAACTGGTCGGGGGGCCAGAGTTGCTCTGCCGGCGGCGCGGTTGGCGCCAAAGAATCTGGATGAGCTGACGCAAGTGGTGCGCCAGGCGCCCGGCAAGATTCGCCCGGTGGGTTCGGCGCATTCGTTCAGCGCCTTGGTGCCCACCGACGGCACCTTGCTGTCGCTGAGTTATTTCACCGGTTTGCTCGATCACGACGCGAAAACGCTGCAAGCCGAGTTCGCCGCCGGCACCCCGATGTCGCGCATGGGCACACCGCTCAAAGACATCGGCCAGGCCCTGCAAAACATGGCTGACATCGATTACCAGACCCTCGCGGGCGCGATCTCCACCTCGACCCACGGCACCGGCAAGAACTTTCAATCCTATTCAGCCCACGTCTGTGGCCTGCAATTGGTGACCGCCACGGGCGAGGTTCTGGACTGCGACAGCACGCGTCATCCAGAGGTGTTCAGCGCGGCGCGGGTGTCGCTCGGCGCGCTTGGGGTGGCCACGAAAATTCGCCTGCAAAACCGCCCGGCGTATCGGTTAAGGGAGCGCCAATGGATCGCCAAGACCGAAGAGTTGCTGGAAGACCTCGACAAAAACACCCGGGAAAACCAGCACTGGGAAATGCTCGTCGTGACCCATTCCGACTACGCCTTGTCGATCGCCCTGAACGAAACCACCGACCCGGCCACACCGCCGATCCCGGCGGATGAGGAGGGCGGCAACGAGTTCGTGACCTTGATCGAGAAGATCGACAAGTACGGCAGCGACTTCCCGGACCTGCGCCGCACGATGCTCAATAACCTGCGTCACCTCGCCAGTTTCGATGACCGGGTAGGCGACTCGTTCGACATCTACGCCAACGTGCGCACGGTGCGTTTCAACGAAATGGAATATTCGGTGCCGGCCGAACACGGCCCGGCGTGCCTGCGCGAGATTCTCAAGCTGATTCAGGACAAAGACCTGCGCACCTGGTTTCCGATTGAGTACCGCTACGTCAAAGCCGACGACATTCCCTTGAGCATGTTCGAGGGGCGCGACAGTTGCTCGATTTCGGTCCATCAGCATTACCAGATGGATCATCACAATTTCTTTGCCGCCGTCGAACCGATTTTCTGGAAGTACAACGGCCGGCCGCACTGGGGCAAGTTGCACACCCTCAACGCGAAAACCCTGCAGCCGCTGTACCCGCGCTGGCAGGACTTTATTCAGGTCCGGCAGGCGCTGGACCCCAGCGGGAAATTCCTCAATGCGCATTTGTCATCGATTTTGGGGGTGAGCTGATGGCGGTCAATCGGCGTCATTTTTTGATGGGAGCCGCCGGTGTCGGCGTGTTGTTGGCAGGTGTCGGCACCTGGTTGCGGCCGGGTGATCGGGGCGCGCCGTACAGTGATTATTTCCGTGCGCTGAACACCGAACTCAAGGATCACGGGCCCATGCGGCCAGTGATGTTGATCGACCTTGACCGACTCGATCACAACATCGATGCGGTGATGCTGTCGGTCAAACGTGGTGGCAAGCACCTGCGACTGGTGGAAAAGTCACTGCCGGCGCCGGGGCTGCTGGCCTACATCGCCAAGCGCGCCGGCACGCAACGCTTGATGTCGTTTCATCAACCGTTTCTCAACCATGACGCGGTACAGTTTCCCGAGGCCGACATTCTGTTGGGCAAGCCGCTGCCGGCGCGTTCGGCCCAGCTATTTTATCAGTCGCACAAGGGGCCTTTCGACCCGGCGAAGCAATTGCAGTGGTTGCTCGATACGCCGGAACGCTTGCAGCAATACCTGGCGCTGGCCCAAGGCTTGGGTACGCGATTGCGGGTGAACATCGAGCTGGATGTCGGGCTGCATCGCGGTGGTGTCAGGGAGGTGGGGGTACTCGGGCAGATGCTGACGCTGATCAGCCAGAACCCGCAGCACCTGGAGTTTGCCGGGTTCATGGGCTACGACCCGTTCGTGGGCATGGGCGTGCCGGGGATTCTGGGCTCGCCCGAAGAACTGTTTGCCAAGGTGATGGTGATTTACAACCGCTGCGTCGACTTCACCCGTCAGCAATACCCCGGTTTGTGGCACGACGGGCTGACCCTCAATACGGCCGGCAGCCCGAGCTATCGCATGCATGAACACGAACAGCTCAGCACTGAAGTGTCGGTGGGCACGGCGATGCTCAAGCCCACTCACTATGACCTGCCGTCACTGGTGGAGCATGTGCCTGCGGCGTACATCGCCACGCCCGTGTTGAAAAGCACCGGGGCGGTGGAGATTCCGGCGCTGGATGACAAGTCCAGGCTGTTTTCCTGGTGGGACACCAATCAGCGCGAGACTTTTTTTATCTATGGAGGCAACTGGATGGCGGAGTTCGAGTCGCCCTCGGGGTTGCAGAGTAACGGGGTGTATGGCCGCAGCTCGAATCAGGAAATGGTCAATGGTTCGGCAGCGGTGGGGCTTGGGGTTGAGGATCAGGTGTTTTTGCGCCCGACCCAGACGGAGTCGGTGTTGTTGCAGTTTGGGGATTTGCTGGCGGTGCGGGGTGGTCGGATCGTCGACACCTGGTCGGTGTATTCCTGAAGGATTTTCCGTGTATGTGCCGCCGCCATCGCGGGCAAGCCCGCTCCCACAGGGTGCAGCGTTGTCCATGTGGGAGCGGGCTTGCTCGCGAAGGCGTCAGTTCAGTCAGAACGCATACGGAATGCTGACTTTGGCCCACAGCATTTCCCCTTCAGGCCGGTTTTCCACATCAAACTCCTTGGCCCAGCGAATCTCCGCGCTGGCGTACTTAAGAAAGGTCCAGTGCAACGCCGGACCAATCGCAAACACCTGCCCGCGCACCCCGTCGTTCACGTCCTGGCCATTGAACTGCACGGTGTGGCCGAACTGTTTGTCGTCGGTCGTTTGCTTGAGGTAGTAGCCATTCAACCCGAGCATCAGGTCGTCGGTGATTTTGAAACTGGCGGAATAGTCGAAGTGGAAAATCTGCCCTGACTTGTAATCGGTGTCTTTGTTTTTCCCGTTGAAACTGTACGTGGTCTTCATCGACACCTCGGTTCTGTCCGTCGGCAGCCAAGTGAAGGAGAACAACGGTTTGTAGGTGTAGAAGTTGTTGCTGGTGTTGGCCAGGCGATCAACGCTGTATTCGCCGGTGGGCACGGTGACTTCCACGGCCGCGCCCAGGGTCAGGTTCGGGCCCATGTCCCAGAGAATGATCGGCGCGACCGTGGTGTCGCCCATGCCCTCGCGGGTGTCGTGCAAGCCGAACACCGCGACTTCCTGCTTGAGCCACGGCTGTGCGATGTAGCCCGCCAGCCGGCCGCCAAATACCCGCAATGGGCTGAGGTAATCGAGGCGCGGAATGACCGCCGTGGATTCGATATCAACGTCCGGCACCTTGCCGCCGAGCGAGCTGATGTTCAGCTTCGTGGAGGTGTAGTGGTTGTAGTAGAGGTTGAACGCCAGCATGTTGTCCGGAAGGCTGTCGGGCGACAGCGGCAACATGAAAAAACCGTCGGTGCCGGGGCCGATGTTGTCCACGCCAGCCTCGGTGGCCAGTGCCGGTTGAAGGGCACAGACGCCGGCCAGGCTAATGACCAGTAGGGGAAGTGTCGTGCGGGTCAGGATCATGGGGGTACTCATTATTATTGTTAGCGGGCTGTCCAGCGTCCATACGAGGGCCGCAACATAGAAATAAGCTGTCTGCGCCTTGCAAGGCAGGGTATTGGCGGCCATTTAGGGGGGCTTCTGCGGACAGCCTTTGAACCCTGTGCTAACTTCCTTCGACATAACCGGTAACAAAAATAAGAATGCAGCTCGACCCGGAATGTATAGCCCCATGCAAATGAAAGTGATCGATCCCACCTTTGAACTGGCGCTGGTGTCGCCGTTTCTCCTGCAAACCCTGGCCGAAGTCGCGCAGCAACAGGGCGTCAACCCCGACAACCTGTGCCGAGGGCTGGGCTTCACCTTTGAAGATCTTCAGGACCCGGCACAACGGATTTCCTATCGCCAGGCCGTGGCGATGATTCAACGCGCGCTCAAGGCTTTGCCCAATCAAGGGCTGGGGTTGTGGGTGGGTGCGCAAAATGTGCTCGGCACGCTGGGGTTGCTGGGGCATGTGCTGTCGCTGTGCAAGACCTTGCGCGATGCCTTTGAGCTGGGCATTCGGCATCAGCACACCTCTGGCGGCATTGTCGTGTCGAGCGTGGAGGAGGCGGGTGACCGGGTATTTGTCGACGTCGAATGCCGCTTGCCGTTCGCCGACGTGCAGCTGTTTGCGGTCGAGGAGTTTTTCGCCAGTTTGCTGGTGTATGGCCGGGCGCTGGTCGGGGCGGATTTCAAGCCGATGGCGGTGGAGTTCATGCACGCCGCGCCGGACTATCTCGGCGAGTATTCGCGCCTGCTGGGGCCGGATGTGCGCTTTGGTTGTCTGCAAAACCGCATGGTGATCGCTGCGCATTGGCTGGATGTTCACTTGCCCAATCACCATTCCCTGGCCCTGCGTCAGGCGGTGCAATTGCTCGAACTGGAAGCGGCGCAAGTGCACCAGAAAATGGACTTGATCCAAGCGGTGGAACGGGCGATTGCCCGGGACCTGACCGAGGGCAGCCACATCGAGAAAATCGCCAGCGACCTGAACATGAGCAGCCGCACCTTGCGCCGCCGCCTCACCGAACACGCGCTGACCTTCGAAACGCTGCTGGAACAAGTACGTCAGGCCCGCACCATGAGCCTGCTGGCCAACCCGGACATGTCCATCGAACGCATTACCGAGGAAGTCGGCTACAGCGACGTGCGCAGCTTTCGTCGCGCCTTCAAGCGCTGGACGGGCATGAGCCCGAGCGCATTCCGCAACGAAACCCCGATACTCGACCCCCTGTAGCAGCTGACGAGCAGCGCGAGGCTGCGTTCGGCTGCGAAGCAGTCGTGAAACCAGGCAGTGCGGTGTGTCAGGCACACCTTGCACAGAGGAATTACGACTGCTTCGCAGCCGAACGCAGCCTCGCGCTGCTCGTCAGCTGCTACACGAGACTGCACATAAATGCTCATCCCCGGTTAAACTCCATGCTCTTTTCAAGGAGTTCATATGAGTTATTACCAGCCGGGCATTCTCGCCACCCCCGTTCCGCCTCAAGCCCGCCATATGTTCTTCGCCCTCGAATGCGCCGAAGCATTGCCAGTCGCGCTCGACAACTTGATGCAACTGGTGGACGGGAAATCGGCTGTCGTCGGTTTCGGCGAATCGCTGGTCAAGGCGTTGCACGCGCAGGTTGACGGCCTGCGAGCCTTCCCGGCGTTGACCGGTGTTGGCGTCGATAACCCGTCGACGCAACACGCATTGTGGTGCTGGCTGCACGGCGTCGACCGTGGCGAATTGCTCAATCGCAGCCAGGCCATCGAAGCCGCTCTGGCGCCGGCCTTGCGCCTGGTACAGATGAACGAAACCTTTCGCCACATGAGCGGCCACGACCTGACCGGTTACGAAGACGGCACCGAAAACCCGCACGACGAAGCCGCCGTCGCCGCCGCCCTGTTGGGTGAGGGCGCTGAGGGCCTGGTCGGTGGCAGCTTTGCCGCGATCCAGCAGTGGCAGCATGACCTCAAGGGCTTCCATGCGATGCCGTCCCATGAGAAAGACAACATCATGGGCCGTCGTTTGAGCGACAACGAAGAACTCGACGACGCGCCGGTCTCGGCCCACGTCAAGCGCACAGCCCAGGAAAGCTTCGCGCCTGAGGCGTTCGTGGTCCGTCGTTCAATGCCATGGATCGAAGGTGATCGCGCAGGCCTGATGTTCCTCGCGTTTGGCTTTTCCCTCGACGCCTTTGAAGCGCAACTGCGGCGCATGAGCGGTCTGGAAGACGGCATCACCGACGGCTTGTACCGCATCAGTCGCCCGATCACGGGCGGCTACTACTGGTGCCCGCCGCTCAAGGACGGTCGCCTGGACCTGCGCGCCTTGCGCATCGGCTAACCCTCGGGACGTGATGATGGACGTGGTGCGTTGGGGCATGATCGGTTGCGGCAGTGTCGCCGAGCGCAAGAGCGGGCCAGCCTTTTACAAGGCCCCCGGTTCAGCGCTGATGGCGGTGATGGGGCGGCGCCTGGACGCGGTGACGGATTACGCCACGCGCCATGGCATCGCCCGGGTGTACACCGACGCGCAAGCACTGATCGACGATCCCGAGGTGGACGCGGTGTACATCGCCACGCCGCCAGACAGTCATCACGCCTACAGCCTGTTGGTGGCCGCTGCCGGCAAACATTGCTGCGTCGAAAAGCCGATGTCGCTGAATGCCGGGCAAAGTCGCGAGATGCAAAAGGTCTTTGCCGACGCCGGATTGCACCTGTTCGTTTCCTACTACCGGCGCTCGCTGCCGCGCTTTCAGCAAGTGCGGCAGTGGCTGGATGCGGGGCGAATCGGTGAGGTCCGGCACCTGACCTGGACACTCACCAAAGCAGCGTCGCCGGTTGATTTGGCCGGCACGGACAACTGGCGCACGGACCCGCGTGTTGCCGGTGGCGGCTACTTCGCCGACCTCGCCAGCCACGGGTTTGACCTGTTTCAGTACCTGCTCGGTGACATCACCGACGTTGCCGGTTTCACCGCGCGACAGGCCGGGTTGTATGCCGCCGAAGATGCAGTCAGCGCCAGTTGGCGGTTTGCCTCGGGGGCGACGGGCATGGGTTGCTGGAACTTCGTGGCGGATCGGCGCGAGGATCGCGTCGAGCTGATCGGCAGCCGGGGGCGGATCCGTTTCTCGGTGTTCGATGAGCACCCGGTGCAACTTGATGCGGATGAGCAACTCAGCCTGAGCATCGACCATCACGAACACATCCAGTGGCACCACGTGCTGGGCATGAACGCGCACATTCGGGGTGACACGCAGCACCCGGCAGTCGCCGGGGAAGCGTTGAAAACCGATTGGGTGATGGACCAGATCCTCAAGCGCACCTGAACCAAGTCGATGTAGCAGCTGCCGAGCACCGCGAGGCTGCGTCCGGCTGCGCAGCAGTCGCAAACCCTGCATGCAAGGTTAGCCAGACACACTGAGTCATCAGATTTCACGACTGCTACGCAGCCGGACGCAGCCTCGCAGGCTCGGCAGCTGCTACAGAGGCTCGGGTGTGTCCGACGCATCTAACCTTATGCTCAAACAGTATTTCTCAATCCTCCTGCAGGCTCTCTAAGATCACGTTATAACTCGTTATAACAAGTGATCTGCCATGACTGATAACGTTCTATCCCTGAGCAGCATCCCGTTGCATACCCAACTGCGGGACATATTGCGCGCTCGCATCCTCGACGGTGAATACCCGCAAGACAGCCAGATGCCTTCCGAAAGCGAGCTCGGCTCGTTGTTCAAAGTCAGCCGCATCACCGTGCGCCAGGCCCTGGGGGATCTGCAAAAGGAAGGGCTGATCTTCAAGATCCACGGCAAAGGCACCTTCGTCGCCAAACCGAAAACCTTCCAGAACGTCAGCACCCTGCAAGGCCTGGCCGAATCCATGACCGGTCGCGGCTATGAGGTGATCAACCGCCTGCGCAGTTTCAAATTCATCGCCGCCGACAAACTCGTCGCCGAGCGTTTAGAGGTGGCCGAAGGTGAAATCGTGGCGCAGATCAAACGGGTTCGTTTGATCAACCGCGAACCGATTTCGCTGGAAATCACCTACCTGCCCAGAGCCCTCGGCGAACGCCTGGAGAAGGCTGATCTGGTCACCCGCGACATTTTCCTGATCCTCGAAAACGACTGCGGCCTGGCCCTCGGACACGCCGACCTGGCCATTGATGCCGTCTTGGCCGACAGCGATCTGACCCGTGCACTGAACGTCGAACCGGGCTCGCCCATCATGCGCATCGAACGACTGACCCACGATGCAAACGGTCGGCCGGTGGACTTCGAACACCTTTACTACCGCGGCGATGCCTTCCAGTACCGCTTGCGAATCGACCGGCAAAAAGGGGCACAGGCATGACGCGCAGCTCTACAACCAGAAGCACCCTCGAACAGGAATACGACATCGTCGTGATCGGCGGCGGCACCGCAGGACCGATGGCGGCGATCAAGGCCAAGGAGCGCAACCGCGACTTGCGCGTGTTGTTGATCGACAAGGCCAACGTCAAACGCAGCGGCGCGATCAGCATGGGCATGGACGGCCTGAACAACGCGATCATTCCCGGCCACTCGACGCCGGAGCAGTACACCAAGGAAATCACCATCGCCAATGACGGCATCGTCAATCAGGCCGCGGTGTACGCCTATGCCACGCACAGTTTTGAAACCATCGAGCAGCTAGACCGCTGGGGCGTGAAGTTCGAGAAGGACGAAACCGGCGACTACGCGGTGAAAAAAGTCCATCACATGGGCGCCTACGTGCTGCCGATGCCGGAAGGGCATGACATCAAGAAAGTCCTGTACCGGCAGTTGAAGCGGGCGCGGGTGAGCATCACCAATCGCTTGGTCTGCACCCGATTGCTGACGGATGAAGAGGGCGCGGTCAACGGCGTGATGGGGTTCGATTGCCGCACCGCCGACTTCCATGTGATCAAGGCCAAAGCGGTGATCCTGTGCTGCGGCGCCGCCGGACGTCTGGGTTTGCCGGCTTCGGGCTACCTGATGGGCACCTACGAAAACCCGACCAATGCCGGCGACGGTTACGCCATGGCGTATCACGCCGGGGCCGAACTGGCGAACCTGGAATGCTTCCAGATCAACCCGCTGATCAAGGATTACAACGGCCCTGCCTGCGCGTACGTCACCGGTCCGTTGGGCGGCTACACCGCGAATAACAAGGGCGAGCGCTTCATCGAGTGCGACTACTGGAGCGGCCAGATGATGTGGGAGTTCCACCAGGAACTCGAAAGCGGCAACGGCCCGGTGTTCCTCAAACTCGATCACCTGGCCGAGGAAACCATCCAGAACATCGAAGAGATCCTGCACAGCAACGAACGCCCGAGTCGCGGCCAGTTCCATGCCAATCGTGGCACTGACTACCGCACGCAGATGGTCGAGATGCACATTTCAGAGATCGGTTTTTGCAGCGGGCATTCGGCGTCGGGCGTGTGGGTCAACGAGCGGGCGGAGACCTCGGTGAAGGGGTTGTACTCGGCGGGTGATATGGCGGCAGTGCCGCACAACTACATGCTCGGTGCGTTCACTTACGGTTGGTTTGCCGGCACCAACGCGGCGGATTTCGTCGCCGGGCGCGAGTTCTCAGCCGTCGATGCCCAACAAATCGAGACGGAGAAACAAAGGGTTTACGCACCGCTGGACCGCGAACAAGGTCTGCCACCCGCGCAAGTCGAGTACAAGCTGCGGCGCTTTGTGAACGACTACCTGCAACCGCCGAAAGTGACCAAGAAAATGCAGATCGGCCTGCAACGCTTCAGTGATATCCAGCGCGATCTCGATCAGATCAAAGCCCACAACGCCCACGAACTGATGCGTGCCATGGAAGTCAGCATGATCCGCGATTGCGCCGAAATGGCCGCAAGGGCCTCGCTGTTCCGTGCTGAAAGCCGCTGGGGGCTTTACCACTATCGCGTCGATCACCCGCAACGCAACGACAGCGACT
Organism: Pseudomonas sp. S2_F03; assembly: GCF_054668335.1. Classification (NCBI taxonomy): domain Bacteria; kingdom Pseudomonadati; phylum Pseudomonadota; class Gammaproteobacteria; order Pseudomonadales; family Pseudomonadaceae; genus Pseudomonas; species Pseudomonas sp. S2_F03. The sequence continues at coordinate 5,821,358 of NZ_CP162759.1, forward strand.
GGTTCTGCCATTGCCACCTGAAAAAGGATGAAAACGGCTTGATGAGCAGTTTCAAGAAAGCCGTCGAACCTTACATCATCGCGCTGGACGTCGATGAAATGCAGGCCTACGACCGGCTGCGCGTGGGCGCCTTTGCGGCCTGAGCTACACACAAGAGAGAGACCGAAAATGGCCTATCAACCCCAGGAAATCTTCTTCCGCTCCAACGCGCCCGTCACGGTCGATGAGGATCTTTGCATCGCCCACAAAGGCTGCACCGTGTGCGTCGACGTCTGCCCGATGGACCTGCTGGCGATCAACCCGGCCACGCAAAAAGCCTACATGGCCTTCGACGAATGCTGGTACTGCATGCCGTGCGAAAAGGACTGTCCGACTGGCGCTGTGAAAGTTGAAATTCCTTACCTGTTGCGCTGAATGGTCGGACGCCATCGCGGCAAGCCCGGCTCCCACAGGTTTCTTTGGTGTCTGCAAAATTTTGGATTCAGCACAAATCACTGTGGGAGCCGGGCTTGCCCGCGATGAGGCCCCCCAGACAACCCAAAAGCCATCCGGCCACCACCGGACGCCAGCTTCAAACCACCCCTCGTTTCCCACCACGCCCTGATCGTGGCGGAGACGAACATCCTATAAATGATTCGAGGGGAAACACCTATGTTGTTGCGTGCAGCTTTAGCCGGTCTGGTACTGGCCTCATTCACCCTGTCGGCGTCGGCCGAAACCATCCGCATTGCCATTGGCACCCAGGACACCACGATCAATTGCGCCGCTGGCGGACTGTTGATTCGTGAGCTCGGGCTGCTCGACAAATACCTGCCCCACGACGGCCAGTACAAAGACGCGAAATACGAGGTCGAGTGGAAGAACTTCACCAGTGGCGCACCGCTGACTAACGAGATGGTCGCCGGAAAACTCGACTTCGGCGCCATGGCCGATTTCCCTGGCTCGTTCAACGGCGTGGCGTTCGAAACCGCCGGCAAGCACAGCCTGTTTATCAGCGTGCTCTCGGGCAGTATCAAGGGCAGCGGCAACGGCATCGTGGTGCCGAGCGCCTCGGGCGTGCAGTCGTTGGCGGAGTTGAAGGGCAAGACCATCTCGGTTCCGTTCGCCTCGACGGCCCATGGCATGTTGCTGCGCGCGGTGGCCGCTCAGGGTTGGGACCCGCTCAAAGACGTGAACATCATCGCCCAGCCGCCAGAAGTCGCAGGCTCGGCGTTGCAGGCCGGGAAGATCGACGCACATGCGGACTTCGTGCCGTTCGCCGAACTGTTCCCGAGCCGTGGTTTCGCCCGCAAGATTTACGACGGTGCCCAGGCCAATGCGCCGACGTTTCATGGCGCGCTGGTGGATCAGGCGTATGCCAAAAAATACCCGGAAATTGTCGTCGCTTATCTGCGGGCGAGCATCGAGGCCAATCAGTTGCTCGCCGCTGAGCCGGAGAAGTACAGCGAGTTGATCGCCCAAGTCACCGGGGTCGATGCCGAGGTCAATTACCTGTTCCACGGGCCGCTGGGCGTGCAAACCCGCGACCTGAGCTGGAAGCCGGAATACCGTCAGGCGGTCGGCACCGCTATCGACACCCTCAAGCTGTTGAAGAAGGCGGATCGCGGTCTCGATCTAAACACCTTTATCGACGATCAATACATCCGCGCCGCCTTCAAGGCGTCGAACCTCGACTACACCGCGCAACTGGCCAACTACGCGCAGACACCTCTGAAAGCCGTGGATGCAGCGAACGGGAAGGCGATCACTGACGTCAGCCATGTGGCGGAAATCTGGGTGCGCGGAGAGCCGAAAGTCCGCCAATACGCCTCGGCGCAAGCGGCATTCAGCGCCTTGGCCAGCCTCAAGCAGGAAGGCAAAAACATCCGCGCGGTGTATGCCCAGGCGAGCGACAGCGGGATCAAGTTGCTGGCGGATCAGGCGTGGTTTGCCAGTGATGCGCAAGGGCAGCTGAGCGCCTTCCTGCTCAAAGGCCAAGCCCAGCAGTTCGCCACGGCCCAGGGCGGCAAAGTCCTCGACTTCAGCGAAGCCACCACCCAGGCCGTTGCCGCACGCTAATTTCAGAACAGTGCAATTCCCTGTGGGAGCGGGCTTGCCCGCGATAGCGGTGGGTCAGACAACGTCAATGTTGACTGATCAGGCCTCATCGCGGGCAAGCCCGCTCCCACAGGGATCTCGATGGAGAGGAATTATTGTGTACGGATCCTATTTACGCTGGCTCCCCAGGGCCATTTCACTGTTGGTGTGCCTGCTGTTCTGGCAACTCGCCGCCAGTGGCCACTGGAACCTCGGCCTGGTCACCTTCGCCAATGTGCCAACACCCTTGGCAGTCATTAACGCTGCCTTGAGCCTCGGCGACTCCGGCAAATTCGCCCAACACCTGAGCAGCAGCCTCAGCCGGGTCTTCGCCGGTTACCTCACCGCGCTGATCGTCGGCATCGCCCTGGGCCTGGCCATCGGCCGCTCGAAATGGGCCGAGGATGTGCTGCTGCCACCCTTGGAGGTCCTGCGCCCGATTCCCGCCGTTGCCTGGATTCCATTGGCGATCCTGATGTTCCCGTCCTCGGAACTGTCGATGGTCTTCATCACCTTCACCGGGGCGTTGTTTCCGATTTTGCTCAACACCGTGCATGGCGTCGAAGGCGTCGACCCACGCCTGATCGCCTCGGCCCGAAGCCTGGGGGCAGGGCGGCGGGCGATCCTGCTGGAAGTAATCCTGCCCGGCGCCGCGCCAAGCATCATCACAGGCCTGGCCATCGGCATGGGCACTTCATGGTTTTGCCTGGTCACCGCCGAAATGATCTCCGGCCAATACGGCATCGGCTATTACACCTGGGAGTCGTACACCATCCAGAACTATGCCGACATCGTGGTCGGGATGTTGCTGATCGGTGTACTGGGAATGGGCAGCAGCCTGCTGATCAAACGCCTCGGCGGGCTGTTCACGCCTTGGCACCGACCACGAGGAAAAGCCTGATGAGCGTGATGCAAACCCCGGAAGGGCGGATCGACATCCGCCAGTTGTCTATCGTTCTCGGCGACGGCGCACACGCTTTCGAAGCCGTGCAAGGTCTGGATTGCCAGATTGAAGCCGGGCAGTTCGTGTGCATTCTCGGGCCGTCCGGTTGCGGCAAGTCGACATTGCTCGGCGCACTGGCCGGGCACCTGCAACCGCGTGCCGGCAGTCTCAAGGTCGATGGTGCGCCAGTGTCGGGCCCGTCGCCGCAGCGCGGCATGGTGTTCCAGCATCACACGTTGTTTCCTTGGCGAACCGTGCGTGACAACGTCGCCTTCGGCCTGAAAATGCGTGGCATCGGCAAGGCCGAACGGCATCGCGCCGCCGATGAAATTCTTGCGTTGGTGGGGCTGGAAGGTTTTGCCGAACGCTGGCCGGATCAGCTCTCCGGCGGTATGCAGCAACGGGTGGAAATCGCCCGGGTGCTGATCAATCGCCCGCGCCTGTTGCTGATGGACGAACCCTTCGGTGCGCTCGACGCGCTGACTCGGCTGAACATGCAGGAACTGCTGCTGGACATCTGGACGCGGATCCGCACCACCGTGGTGTTCGTCACCCACGACATCGACGAAGCGCTGTTCCTCGCCGATCGCCTGCTGGTCATGAGCACTCGACCGGGCCGCATCATCGAAGACGTGCGTCTCGACTTTCCTCGGCCACGCACCACCGAACTGGTGACTAGCCCCGAATTTTCCCGCTTGAAGCGCCATTGCCTCGAATTACTGCGTCACGAAGACGGTCGGCAGCTACCGCGCCTGAACCCTCTCGGACTCCCTCCTGAAAAAAAACTGCCGCGATTTGCCCTATGACCTCTCTATTCGATGTAACCGATAACGACGACATCCTTGCCCTGCAACCGCGCCTGACCGATGACGATCCCGGCGTGCGCCGCATCGCGCTGATTGAACTGGCCGACCTTGAAGAACCGGATGGCTTACTGTGGCTGGTGAATCGACTGGCCGAAGACCCCACCGAAGAAGTCCGCGCCGAGGCCGCCCGCTTGCTCGAAGCCTGGGAGGAAGAACCCGTGGTCGAAGCGCTGTGTCAGGCGCTGACCGATCCCTCGTTGACCGTGCAATCGGCCGCTGCACAAAGCCTTAGCCTGCTCAAAAGCGAAGCGGCGGGCAGGGTGATTTTGCCATGGACGGCGCATGCCGCGATCAGCGTGCGCATTGCCGCGTTCAGGGCGTTGCGTGAGTTGCGGTTTCCTGATGCCGCCGGTGCTGCAATCGTGGCGTTGAACGATGAGGACGCCAGTGTCCGGCGCGAAGCAGTCGGCGTACTCGGCTGGCTCAAACAACTCGATGCCTTGCCGGCCCTGGCCCGATTGGCCAGTCAGGACCCGGACACCGAAGTCCGCCGCGCCGCCACCGGGGCCCTCGGTTTGGCATCCGACGCGCAAGTGCTGCCGGCGCTCTGCCAGGCATTACAGGACGACGCCTGGCAAGTGCGCGAAGAAGCCGCGACCACACTGGGCAAAGTCGGTCACAGGGATGCCGGCGACGCCTTGGTCGAAGCCCTGAGCGATGATTACTGGCAAGTCCGCCTGCGTGCCACCCGCAGCCTCGGCCGCTTGCGTTACGCCCCGGCCCTCGACGCACTGATCGAATCCCTCGGCCACCGCATCAGCAACCTGCGCAAGGAAGCGGCGCTGGCCCTTGGCGAATTGAACGACAAAGGCGCCATCGCCCCCTTGCAGGCCGCGCAAGACGACGGCGACCCGGAAGTGCGCAAAGCCGTGCGCATCGCCTTGAGTCAACTGCAATGAACCCGTTGGCCGTGGTCAATTCCCAGGGGAAACAGCAGCTGCGATTGAACTGGCCGGATGGGCGTGAACAGTGGCTGGGACATGCCGAGTTGCGGCGTCAGTGCCCGTGCTCGCAGTGCCGGGCGTTTCGGCTGCAAGGGCTGACGGTGAAGGTTGATCCGCGCATTCGTGTGGTTGAACTCAATGCCCAGGGTTATGGCCTGCAACTGGTGTTCAGCGACGGCCACGAACGCGGGATATACCCGTGGCCCTACCTGGCACAACTCATTTGCGAGTCTATTGAAATTTAATGTGGGAGCGGGCTTGCCCGCGATGGCGGACTGACATTCGGTATAGATGTTGAATGTAATGGCCTCATCGCGGGCAAGCCCGCTCCCACAGGGGGGATGTGCGCAGTCAGAAGGACTTGCTGACACTCGCCACTACGGTCGCACTGCACACGTCGTCAAACCCCCAGTTGCTGGCGCATTGGCTTTTCGACAGGTCGGTGTCGACGTAGCTCAAGCCCAGCACCACGCCAGCCAGTTCGTGGGTCAGTTTGACTTCCCATTCGCGGTACGAATCTTCGGCGTGGCCCGAACTTGAGTACAGGTGCGGGTCCTTGAAGTCCATGTTGCCGTAGCGCAGTTTCAGGCCCGTGTCGTATGGCAATTGGGTTTCGTAACCGACATAGGTGTACAGCGAGTTCTGCTCGCTTTCGATGCCCGGCGCATCGTCGGAATAGTAGGCGCCGAACTTCACCCCGTAGACGCTGAGAATGCTGTAGACCTCACTCTGGTTGAACTGGCTTTCTTTCGGGTATGAGTACTTGAGGTAACCGATGTCCAGGTTGACGTCTTCGGTGGCTTCCCAAAACCAGCCGGCGTAGTAGTCGATTTCCTGGCGGGTTTTCAGGCCGCCACCGAAGTCGACGTTCGAACTCCAGGCCCCCACGTACAACCCCGTGCTGTGAGTGAGGGTCACGCCGGCCTGCACGGCGGGATCATTCTGAGTTTGTGAAATGCCGCGGGTGCGGTAATCGCTCGCCAGGGTCAGGTCCACCAGTACGGAAAAGTCATCATTGAGGACAATGGCCTGGCTGCTCAATGGCAGCAGGCTCAGGGATCCGAGGGCGAACAGGGTGAAAGCTTTCATGAATAAAGTCCCGATGTTGTGATTGTTTTATGGGCAGTTTTTTTACGCAAAGCTGCGCCGGGCCCCGGCGTTGAGCGCGGGGTCGGGCAGGGGTGACCGTGGATTTTTATTAGAGGGTGGGGGCGTAGACTTCGCGGCCGGCAAACCAGGTTTGCAGCACTTTTGTGTCGTGCAGGGCCTTGTTGTCGACGGTGAAAACGTCACGGTCCAGCACGATGAAGTCAGCCTGCTTGCCTGGGGTCAGCGAACCGATCTGTTTTTCCAGGCCGATGGTGCGCGCGGCGTTCGCGGTGTAGGCGTAGAACATCGTTTCGCGGTCGACAGCTTCTTTGGCATTCAACACGCCCAGCGGACCGACGCGGGTGATGGCCTGGGCCATGGCGTTCCACGGGTTGGGCGAGGACACCGGCCAGTCACTGGCGCCCGAAATCGTCGCGCCTTGTTTGAGCAGCGAATGCGCCGGGTATTGGTAACGGAAGGCGAGGGCGCTGACGTAAGGCTTGATCATGTCCGTGGTGTAGTCGTCGGCCGAGGCCCACAGCAGTTGCATCGAGGCGATGACGTTGAGCGGTTTGAACCGCGCAAACTCTTTCGGATTGACGATTTGCAAGTGCGTGATCGAGTGCGTCACGCCGCTCTGGCGATCCTTGCGTGCCTGAGCGATGCCGTTCAGCGCCTCACGCACCGCGCGATCGCCGATCGCATGGATGTGCACCAGCCAGCCGCGCTGGTCGATGGCGCTGACCAGTTCGCCGAAATGCTTCGGATCGATCAGCAATTCACCTTGTTTGTGCGAGTTGCTGTAAGGGTCGATCATTGCCGCGCTCTGGGCCGGGAATTCGATCACGCCGTCGGCGAAAATCTTCACGCCAGGCAGGGTCAGGTTCGGGATGCCCTGGAATTGCTGGCGAACCTTGTCCAGCGTATCGAGATCGGCCGGCACGCTTTTCGAGTTGGCCACCAGCAGGGCGGCCACGTGGACGCTCATGTCACCGCTTTCGGCCAGCGCCTTATAGGCCGGGAGCACGCCAACGGTTTTTTCCGTGGGTTTGAGTGCGAACAGCGGTTCGCCGGGCGCGGCATTGGCGGCGGGGTCCATCCACGCCGTGATGCCGAAGCTGTTGTTGTAGCGCACGGCCGATTGGGCGGCTTTGAGCATATCGGCGGTGCTCGGCACCGGCATTTTCGAGGACACCCGGTCCCAACCGGCGTCCACCAGGAAACCGTTGGGGGTGCCATCGGCGCGCTTGCCAATGGTGTCGACTTCGGCGGCGGGCAATGACTTGAGCAACGCGGCGTCGATACCGGCGCGCTTGAGCATGAAGTCGTTGGCCCAGGCCGTGTGGTGGTCGCTGCCGGTGAACACCACGGGCACATCGGCCCATTCACCGGTGTTGAATTTCTTGCCCAGGGCCTCGGCCTGCGCCCAGTAAACCGAGCTCATGCCGGCCACGGTCAGTACATCGCCGTGTTTGGCCTTACCGTCGTCACGCCAGCCGCGCAGGCGTTTTTCCAGTTCGTCGAGCTCGACCACCTCGTCTTCCATGTTGGCCACGACCATTTCCAGGCCGCCGAAAATCGCATGGGAATGGGTGTCGATCAGACCGGGCATCAGGGTTTTACCGCCCAGATCCACCACTTTTGTTTCCGGTGTGATCAAGGCTTTGATCTGCGCATCGCTGCCCACTTGCAGCACCTTGCCGTCTTGTACTGCCAGCGCCTGCACCTTCGGTTGGGTGCGGTCAGCGGTGAAAATCTTGCCATTGATCAGCACCAGGTCGGTGGCTGCCATGGCTTCCATCGAGGCAAAACTCACTGCGGCCATCAATAGATTCGGGATGAATCTTTTCATTGAATGTTTCCTTGTTATTGCGTCTGATGGCCAGATTAGTGGCTGCTTGTGCGCAGCAGAACGCCTTCCTCACGAAAAACGTTTTTGCCGGAATGGAAAAAGTATGGACAAGCTGGGTGCGTTGAAAATGTTCGTGGTCACGGCGCAACTCGGCAGCTTCAGCCGTGCCGCCGAGCAGCTGGGCAAAACCCCGTCGGCCCTGACCAAAGCGGTCAATCACCTGGAAGCCGAGCTCGGCGCCCGGTTGTTCGAGCGCAGCACTCGACGGATTCTGTTGACCGAGTCCGGGCGGCTTTATCTGGAAACCGCGCGCCAGGTGTTGCAGCGGCTGGAGGAGGCGGGTGAGGAAATCGAGCAATTGCAGCATGGCCTGCGCGGCAATCTGAAAATCACCGCGCCGCTGGCCTATGGACAGGCGTTTCTCGATCAAGTGTGTGGCGGCTTTCTGGAGCAATACCCGCAGATCAATCTGCAAGTGGACTTGTGCGATGAGTTCGTCAATTTGTTGGAAAGCGGTTACGACCTCGCCTTGCGCGAAGGCCACGACGACTTGCCGGGGCTGATTGCTCGCGTTGTCGGCAGTAATCGCCTGGCCCTGTGTGGCAGCCCGGCTTATCTGGCGCGTAAAACGCTGCCTGTCACCCCACAAACCCTGGATGACCACGAATGGCTGTTGTACCGCCATCCGTTGCTCAGTCGCGAATTCTGGTGGGTCGAACGCGACGGGCAGCGTCTGAGCCTGCCTCAACCGGTTTCACCGCGACTGCGCAGCGACAATTACGACCTGTTGCTGGCCAACGCGCTGGCCGGGCGCGGTTTGCTGCACACGCCGTTGTGGAGCGCCGCGCCATACCTTGCCGACGGCCGGCTGGTGCGGCTGATGGCCGACTATGACATCGACCCGGACAGCTTTGGCCCGCACATTCTGGCGGTGTACCCGAGCCACCGCCGGGCAACCGCGAAGGTCTTGGCGTTTATCGACTACATCGCAGGTTTTCTGGCGTCTCGCGGCTTGAATGAAGACGGCGGCAGTTGAGTTTTCATTTACACACTGACCGGGCCCCTGTAGCAGCTGTCGAGTGAAACGAGGCTGCGATCTTCTACAGACCCAATCGCAGCCTCGTTTCACTCGACAGCTGCTACAGGGCTCCTACACATAATTCCTACACGGCGCCTACAAGTCCTTGTCATGGAAATGCCAAAAGAGTACAAATGTACTCCATGACAAACCTTACTCCCCGTCGTACCGCCATCCTGACGTTTATCCGCGACCGAATCGCGGAGCACGGTCAGTCCCCGAGCCTTGCTGAAATCAGCGAGGCGTTCGGTTTTGCCTCTCGCAGCGTGGCGCGCAAGCATGTGCTGGCGCTGACCGAGGCCGGTTTCATCGAGGTCAACCCGCATCAGGCCCGTGGCATTCGCCTGCTCGGGCAACCGGCGCGCCCCGAGTTGCTGGACATTCCGGTACTCGGCCGGGTGGCGGCCGGTGCGCCCATCGGTGCCGACGCCGAGGTGCACAGCCGTTTGCTGCTCGACCCGGCAATCTTTTCGCGGGTGCCGGATTACATGCTGCGGGTTCAGGGCGATTCGATGATCGGGGACGGCATTCTCGATGGCGATCTGGTGGGCGTGCGGCGCAACCCCGAGGCGGTCAACGGCCAGATCGTCGTGGCGCGGCTGGACGGTGAAGTCACCATCAAGCGTTTCGAGCGGGTCGGCGACACGGTTCGCCTGTTGCCACGCAACCCGGCGTATCAGCCGATCATCGTGCAGCCCGGTCAGGACCTCGCCATCGAAGGGGTGTTCTGCGGTCTGGTGAGGCAAGGGTGATGGGCGCCGTCGTTGCGCTGGATACGCTGTTCAATGGCGGCCAGGTCTGGAAGGGCCGGCCTGCGCCACCGGCCGTCAGCCCGCAACCCACCGGGCATGCCGCGCTGGATGCGGCGCTGCCCACCGGAGGCTGGCCGGAAGCGGCGCTGACCGAAATCCTCCTGGCCGGGCAGGGGGTGGGTGAATTGCAACTGGTGTGGCCAGCGCTGGCGCGGTTGTCGGCGGCGGGCGAGCGCATCGTGCTGGTGGCGCCGCCGTATGTGCCGTATCCGCAAGCGTGGCAGAACGCCGGGGTCGATCTGCGCCAGTTGTCGATCATCCAGGCCAGCGAGCGCGATGCCTTGTGGGCCGCGGAGCAATGCCTGCGTTCAGGCAGTTGCGGCGCCGTATTGTGCTGGCCGCACAAGGCCGATGACCGGGCGTTGCGTCGCTTGCAGGTGGCGGCGGAAACCGGTTCGACCCTGGCGTTCGCCTACCGCTCGCTCCATGAAGCGATCAACCCGTCGCCCGCCGCCCTGCGCATCGCCATCGACGCCAACCCCGCGCAATTGCGCGTGCTCAAGTGCCGGGGCGGGCTGGCGCGCTCGGCGCCGATTGCCTTCCCCGTGGGGCATTGAGGTTGCCATGCGCTGGGTCTGTATTCTCTTCCCGCAATTGGCGCTGGACGCGGTGCTGCGTCAGCGCCCCGATCCCGAGGCGCCGCTGGCCCTGCTGACCGGCCCGGCGCAGCGTCGGGTGTTGCAAGCGGTCAACGCCTCGGCGCGGGCATTGGGCCTGCGCCCAGGCCAGTCGATGACCGCCGCGCAAGCCTTGAGCAAAGGCTTTGCCACGGCCGAATACGACGCCGCCGAGATCGAGCACTGGCAACAGTTTCTGGCGGCGTGGGCCTATCGGTTCAGCTCCCAGGTGAGCGTCCATTACCCGCGTGCCGTGGTGTTTGAAATCGAATCCAGCCTGGGGCTGTTCGGGCCCTGGCCAACGTTTGAGGCGCGGTTGCGCGCCGAGCTCGGCGAGCTGGGTTTTCGCCATCGGATTGTCGCGGCGCCCAACCCGGTGGCTGCGCGGGTACTGGCCAACGTGTATGACGGGCTGGTGGTGCCGGACAACGACGCCTTGCAGCACCATCTCGGGCAATTGCCCGTCGACCGCATCGCCTTGGAGCCCGCAGTGGCCACGGCGTTGTCGCGCATGGGCTTGCGCACCTTGAGTCAGGTGCAGGCGCTGCCACGACAAAGTCTGGCCCGGCGTTTCGAAGCCCAGGTGCTCAAGCACCTGGACGCGCTGTTCGGTGAGCGGCGCTTGGCCCTGGCGTTCTACCTGCCGCCGGACCGTTTCGACGTGCGCATCGAGCTCAACTTCGACGTGCAGTCGCATCAGGCGCTGCTGTTCCCGTTACGCCGATTGACTGGTGATCTGTCGGCATTTCTCTGCGGTCGGGACAGTGGCGTGCAGCGTTTCGACCTGCACCTGGAACACGCCGGTTTGCCGGACTCGGTGATCAAGGTAGGCCTGCTCAGCGCCGAGCGCGATCCGGCGATGCTCTTCGAACTGGCCCGGGGGCGGCTGGAGCAGGTGCAGGTCGAGGCCCCGGTGCGCGGTTTTCGGTTGTGCGCCGAAGACTTGCCCAGCTTCGTTCCCCAGCGCCAGGAACTGTTCGACGACCGGCCGCAGCAGTCCTTGCCGTGGGAGCAACTGCGCGAACGCTTGCGTGCGCGGCTCGGGGATGAGGCGGTGCAGGGTTTACGCTTTCAGGCCGACCACCGGCCGGAGTGCGCGTGGCAGGCGCGGGCCGACAACCAACGCTGCACGGGGTTGCCAGGTGTGCTGCGTCCGGGCTGGTTGCTGACGGAACCGCAGGCGATCCACGAAGGTTCGACGCGCATCCTCATGGGCCCGGAACGCATCGAGTCGGGCTGGTGGGACGGTGACGACGTGCGCCGCGACTACTACCTGATCGAAACCCGTTCCGGCCAGCAGGGTTGGGCTTATCGTGCGGTCGGCGAGAGCGGTCCTCTGTGGCTGCAAGGCTGGTTTGCATGAGCATCGACTATGCCGAGTTGCACTGCCTGTCGAACTTCAGCTTCCAGCGCGGCGCGTCCAGTGCCCTTGAACTCTTTCAACGCGCCAAAAAGCACGGCTATCAAGCGTTGGCGATTACCGATGAATGCACGCTGGCCGGCATCGTCCGCGCCTGGCAAGCCGCCAAGTCGGTGGAGCTGCCGCTGATTATCGGCAGCGAAATCCGCATCGAGGGCGGCCCGAAACTGGTGCTGCTGGTGGAGAGCCTTGAGGGGTATCAGACCCTGTGTCGCCTGATTACCCGGGCGCGCCGCCGCACGCAGAAAGGCCAGTACCACGTGCTGCGCGAAGACTTCAGCGAACCGATGCCGGGGCTGTTGGCGTTGTGGGTGCCAGACGCTGTCGATGACGTCGAACCGGGCCTCTGGCTGCAACAGACCTTCGCCGAACGCCTGTGGCTGAGCGTCCAGTTGCATTGCGGCCAGGACGATACCCGGCGCCTGGAGGCGCTGTTGACCCTGGCGCGGGAGTTGCGGATACCTGCGGTGGCCAGCGGCGATGTGCACATGCACACCCGTGGCCGCCGCGCCTTGCAGGACACCATGACGGCCATCCGTCATCACCTGCCGGTGGCCGAGGCCGGGCTGCGGCTTCACCCCAATGGCGAGCGGCATGTGCGCAGCCTTGATGTGTTGCAATCGATCTACCCGCCAGCCTTGCTCGATGAAACGCTGACCATTGCCCGGCGCTGCACCTTCGACCTTGGCCAGTTGCGTTATCAGTATCCGCGGGAGTTGGTGCCGCAAGGGCACAGCGCCGCGTCCTGGCTGCGCGAACTGACCGAGCGCGGCCTTCGCGAACGCTGGCCCGAAGGGGCGAGCGAGAAGGTGCGCGGGCTGATCGACAAGGAACTGAAGCTGATCGCCGAGCTGGGCTACGAAAGCTATTTCCTGACGGTTCAGGACATCGTCGCTTTCGCCCGGCGCGAAAAGATTCTCTGTCAGGGCCGGGGCTCGGCGGCCAACTCGGCGGTGTGTTTCGCCTTGGGCATCACCGAGATCGACCCGGACCGGATGAACATGCTGTTCGAGCGTTTTCTCTCCAGGGAGCGCAACGAGCCGCCGGACATTGATGTGGACTTCGAGCACGAACGTCGCGAAGAAGTCTTGCAGTACGTGTTTGCGCGTTACGGCCGTACGCGCGCGGCGTTGACGGCGGTGGTCAGCACCTATCACGCGGCCGGCGCGGTGCGTGACGTGGCCAAGGCGTTGGGGTTGCCGCCGGATCAGATCAACGCCCTGGCCGATTGCTGCGGCCACTGGAGTGATGCAACGCCGCCCGTGGAGCGCCTGCTCGAAGGCGGGTTCGACCCCGAAAGCCCGGTGCTACGTCGAGTCCTGAGCCTGACACAACAGTTGATCGGTTTCCCCCGGCACTTGTCCCAGCACCCCGGTGGCTTCGTCATTTCCGAGCAACCGCTGGACAGCCTTGTGCCGGTGGAAAACGCCGCCATGGCCGAGCGCACGATCATTCAGTGGGACAAGGACGACCTGGACGCGGTCGGGTTGCTCAAAGTGGATATTCTGGCGCTGGGGATGCTGAGCGCGATCCGCCGTTGTTTCGATCTGCTGCGTCGCCATCGAGGCCTTGACCTGAGCCTGGCGACGATCCCGTCCGAGGACCCGGCCACCTACGACATGATTGGCCGTGCCGACACCATCGGTGTCTTCCAGATCGAATCCCGGGCACAGATGTCGATGTTGCCCCGGCTCAAACCGCGCAAGTTCTATGATCTGGTGATCGAGGTGGCGATCGTTCGCCCCGGCCCTATCCAGGGCGGAATGGTTCATCCGTATCTGCGCCGTCGAAACAAGGAAGAACCCGAAAGCTATCCCTCCGAAGAATTGAAGGAGGTGCTCAAACGCACCCTTGGCGTGCCGTTGTTCCAGGAACAAGTGATGCAGATCGCCATTGTCGCCGCCGACTACAGCCCTGGCGAGGCCGATCAGTTGCGGCGTTCCATGGCCGCCTGGAAACGCCATGGCGGGCTGGAGCCGCACAAGGATCGGTTGGCCGCCGGGATGAAAAACGGCTACACGGCCGAATTCGCCGCGCAGATATTCGAACAGATCAAAGGGTTTGGCAGCTACGGGTTCCCCGAGTCCCACGCCGCCAGTTTCGCCTTGCTGACCTACGCCAGTTGCTGGTTGAAATGCCATGAACCGGCGGCCTTCGCCTGTGCGCTGATCAACAGCTGGCCGATGGGGTTCTACAGCCCGGATCAGATTCTGCAGGACGCACGCCGGCATCATTTGCAGATTCGCCCGGTGGATGTGCGCGCCAGTGACTGGGATTGCAGCCTGGAGCCGATCACCGGCGCGCAACCGGCGATTCGCATGGGGTTGCGGATGATCAAGGGCTTTCGCGAAGACGATGCCCAGCGTATTGAAGTGGCGCGCTCGCGTGGGCTGTTTGTCGACATCGCCGACCTTGGTCAGCGCGCACGGCTCGATGCCCGCGCCCAGGAACAACTGGCCGATGCCGGTGCGTTGCGGGGGTTGGCCGGTGACCGGCATCGTGCTCGCTGGGAGGTGGCGGGGGTGCAAAAGCAACTCGGTTTGTTTGCCGGCCTGCCAAGTCAGGAGGAGGACGCGGTGGCATTGCCCAAACCCACGGTCGGCGAAGACCTGCAAGCGGATTACGCCAGTGTCGGCACCACTCTGGGGCCGCATCCGCTGGCGTTGCTGCGCGGTGAACTGAAAGCCCGGCGCTGCCGCAGTTCGCAAGAGCTGATGGCGGTGGAACACGGGCGGCCGGTCAGCATCGCGGGCCTGGTGACGGGGCGGCAACGGCCAGGCACTGCCAGTGGCGTGACGTTCGTGACCCTGGAAGACGAGTTCGGCAATGTCAACGTGGTGGTCTGGCGCGACCTGGCCGAGCGGCAACGCCAGGTGCTGGTCGGCTCGCAGCTGCTCAAGGTCGATGGCCGCTGGGAAAAGGAAGGCGAGGTCCGCCACCTGATTGCCGGACGCTTGAGCGACCTGAGTGCATTGCTCGACGGCATCACCGTGCACAGCCGGGATTTCCGCTGACCTTTGGCTAGAGGGGCATCCTCGCCACAAGTGCCCGGAGGATTTGAATCAGCTATACCTCTATGAAACGAATTGCGTGCGCAATGCTCGAAACAAACGGGTGTCAATGACCGGGATAGAGCCAATCGATGCAGTTTCTAGACGAAAGCCACGGGTGTGCTGGCTGGAACGGTGAAATGGCCGGGCGTATTCGCGCCTTCGACTGGTGCCAGACCGAACTGGGCAGCCTCGACACCTGGCCCGCAAGCCTGTGCAGTTCTGTGCAATTGATGCTGGCTTCACCCCTGCCGATGGTGATGCTGTGGGGCCGCGCCGGGTACATGATCTACAACGATGCCTACTCCCGATTCGCCGGTGGCCGCCATCCCTATCTGTTGGGTTCCCCGGTGGAAATGGGCTGGCCGGAAGTCGCCGAGTTCAATCGGCATGTGGTCAATACCTGCCTGGCGGGCGGCACCTTGTCCTATAGCAATAAAGAACTGGTGTTGCTGCGCGACGGCGTTCCCGAAGACGTCTGGCTGGACCTCTATTACAGCCCGGTGGCCGACGATAGTGGCAAGCCGGCCGGTGTCATGGCGATGGTGGTCGAGACCACGGGACATGTGATGTCCGAACGCCGCCGCCAGACCGCCGAAGATGCCTATCGCGCCGACAACGAACGGGTTCGCCTGGCGCTCAATGCCGGAGCCTTGCTGGGTTCGTTCGTCTGGGACATCAAGGCCAACAAGCTGTCTGGCGACGAGCGCTTTGCCCGCACCTTCTGCTATCCCGCCGATCAGGACCTGAGCAACCTGCCCACGGAGGTTGCCGAAGCGCAGATCCATCCCGACGATCTCGGTTGGGTAAAGGAGCAGGTTAATAAATCGGTAGAAACCGGTGAGTCGTTCAATGCCGAATATCGTGTCCTGCGCCCGGACGGCAGTTACCTGTGGGTGCAGGCGAGCGGCGGTTGCGAGTTCAATGAGCAGGGCGAGCCGTTCCGCTTTCCCGGCGTCTTGATCGACATCCATGAACGCAAGACTGCCGAAGATTCGTTGCTCAGGTTCACGCGTAACCTGGAGCAACGTGTGGCGGATGAAGTCGACGCGCGGCTGGCCGCCGAAGAGCAACTTCGCCAATCACAGAAACTCGAAGCCATCGGCGGTCTCACCGGTGGCGTCGCCCACGACTTCAATAATTTGTTGCAGGTGATCGCCGGCAACCTGCACTTGCTGGCGCGGCATGAACCGGACAATGCCAACGTACAGCGCCGGGTCAATGCCTCGATTGCCGCCGTCGAACGTGGCGCAAAATTGTCTTCGCAATTGCTCGCGTTCGCCCGTCGCCAGCCACTGTCACCCGCGGTGTGCCATCCACGGCAGATTTTCGACGGCCTCGCGGAGCTGTTGCAGCGGGCGTTGGGGGAAACCATTCAGATCAACGTCAGTGCCCCGCAGGATCCCTGGCACATCTTTGTTGATCGCAATCAACTGGAGAACGCCATTCTCAATCTGGCAATCAATGCCCGTGACGCCATGAAAGGTGAGGGGACCATCGGTCTGAGTGCCGAACACATCGTCCTCGACTCAACGTTTTGTGCGGGCAAGGGCATTGTTGCCGGCGACTACGTCTGCGTTTCGGTGACAGACGCCGGTATCGGCATGCCACCGCAGGTGCTTGCCCAGGCCTTCGAACCGTTTTTCACCACCAAGGCCGATGGCCAGGGAACGGGGCTGGGGTTGAGCATGGTGTTCGGTTTCGTCAAACAGAGCGGCGGGCACATCGAGATTTCCAGCACTGAGGGGCAGGGCACTCGGGTTCAGTTGTATTTCCCACGCAGCCTGCGCCCGTTGCCCAGCGAAACGACGCCGCTTGATGCGCAGCACCGCGGCGGCCATGAAACTATTCTGGTGGTTGAAGACAACGAAGCGGTACGCGCCTCGGCGGTGGAGTTGTTGTGCGAAGAGGGTTACCACGTCTTGACGGCCGCCAACGGCGACCAGGCGATGCAGATCTTGCTGGAGGGGGCGGCCGTGGAGTTGATTTTCACTGACGTGGTCATGCCTGGCCTGATCAAAAGCGCGGACCTGGCCGCGTGGGCCAAAGTGCAAATTCCCCCGGTGGCGGTGTTGTTCGCCTCGGGCCATACCCGCGACATTATCTCGCGCAACCACCTACTCAGCCCCGACACGCATTTGCTGAGCAAGCCCTACGGGCCCCAAGCGCTTACCCGAATGGTTCGCACCGTCCTTAATGGTTGAACTCCTTTGCTCAGGCTTTACCGTATTTGCGACAGGACGACGAACGGGCACCGCTGGTCTGACAGGTGGTCGACAGAACCCGGTATCCGAGGCCATTCTGATAGTTGGTAAGCGCAATTGATCGCGTTTGCTACCGATCATCAAACGGAGGTGTTCCATGCCGGTGTCCCATGACCTGTATCAGGACTTAAAGCTTTCAAAGGAAGAGATCCAGCAAAAACGCACCAAGGATCCGTTACTGGATTCGCTGATCAACAAATATTCCCAGGCGGACGCCGATGTGGTGAAGGCCGAGACCGCGACATCCGATGCGCCCAGCGATGATGTGCTGAAGAAGCTCAAGGAGAAGCGCGTGCAGGTCAAGGACAAGATCGTCGCACAATTGCAGGCGAAGTCCTGAGGCGCCGAATCGAGCCACCGACGACCGGTGACGCAAAATTTGGAACGACGTAAAAACCGGCACCTCGAAAGTCAGTAGTCATCGTTATCGACTCCCTGAGAGGTGCCTTATGACCCGTCCCCCTATCCCCGGCAAAGCCAAATACCCCAGCGAAGAGCAGGGCGGCTATGACCCGATTCCGACGCATCCCCAGCCGTTGAGCCCGAACCGCATCACGACCCATCCGAATGAAGAGGATGACGACACTGCGCGCAAGCACGACGAAACCGCTGACGCCCCAGATTCCGAATAACCCACACAAAACCCTGTGTGAGCCGGGCTTGCCCGCGATGGCGACGGCACTGGCGACATTGATGTATCAGGCTGGCCGCCATCGCGGCCAAGCCCGGCTCCCACATATTGATTTTTGTTATTTCTGGAGGGCAGTGGTGAGCGGCAGTCGCACCATGTTTGTGGCCTTCAGCGAGCCGAAGTACAGCCAGTCCCCATACTCACGCACCGTCGTGATCGGTGAATAGTTACCGCTGCTGGCGTCCTGCAGGTTGGCAATCACCTTGCCGTCCAGATCCAGCCCTAGGGCGAAGGCGCGCTTTTCCACCGGTTTAGGCAGCAGCGTCATCGCCCGGACAATCATTTTGCGCACGTGAGGGTGAGGCGCCGTGCGGTCGAGCAGCGCATTGCGCGGTGCATAGAGCGCTACCCAGAAGCGGTTCTGGCCGTTGAACGCGAGGTTGTCCGGCAGCCCTGGCAGGTTGTCGATAAACAGGTCATGCGTGCCGGCTTTCGGCCCGGTCAGCCAAAAGCGGCTGATACGGTAGGCGCCAGTTTCGTTGACCAGTACAAAAGCGTCGTCCGGCCCCAGTGTCACACCGTTGGCAAATTCGAGCTTGTCCAGCAGCACGTCGGTTTTCCCGGTCTGGAAGTCATACCGCAGCAAACGGCCATCGCCTCCGTGCTCGATGATCGCCTCGCCATCCTTGCCGTAGCCCCAGCGGCTGGAAGCGTCGCTGAAATAGGCGTAATGCCCGGACTTGTCGATGGTCACGTCATCGGTAAAACCAAAAGGCACGCCGCCCGCCGTAGTGGACAGCGGAATCAACCGGCCTTGAGCGTCCAGGGACAGCAGCCCTTTAACGGCGTCCGCGATCACCAGCAAACCATTGGGGTGGCGCGCCAGGCCCAAGGGTCTGCCACCGGTATCGGCCAGCACATTGGTGTCTTTGCCGTCGATGCTCGTACGAATCAACTTACCGTCATGCAAGCCGGTGATCAGCGTATCGCCCTCGAGCAACAGGGCTTCCGGCCCCGCAATGTCGGCCGGACCGACACGCTCCACGCCTTTGAGGCGCTGATTGTCGGCGTAGACGCCGCTGGTAAGGGAAGGGGCCGGTGGCGGGTTCCAAGCGACCGGTTTTACCTTGGTTGGCCACAGCAACAGGAAGGCGCCAAGGGCAATGAGTAACAGCAACAGTCCATGTCGAAACTTGATTCTGCTCACGCGTGGGCTCCGGCGGCGGTCAGCTGTTTTTGCGCCATCTCTCGCAAGGCCAGCATCGATTCGGCGGATTCACGTTCGATGCGCCGTTTGAGCAGCAAGTGATTGGCAATGCGCATTCCGAGGCCGGCGAATTGATAATCCAGCGTGCGGATAAATTGCGTGTCGTCACCGTCCGCTGCGCATTCGTAAGTCACCGTCAGCGACAAGCCGTGATCGCCCTGCGCCCAGGCACTCCAGCGGCGTCCCGGCAGGTATTCGTTGACCTCCCAACTCAAATGCCCGTCGCGACCCCCAGCCCGGATGTCTTCCTCAAACCGCGATCCAGCGTGCAGCGGGCCGGCCGGACCGTCAACCTTGAGGGAAGACGGATGCCACTCCGGCCAACGGGTAACGGTGCTGGCATAGGCGAGCACGTCCATCGGATTTCCAGCGATAGCGATCTGGTGCTGCATGCGGGTCATGGGCGTTCTCGAAAAGGGCAGGGAGGGCTGATCCGGTTCCCAGTAGAGGGTGCCGAACAGGTAATCCATCAGCGGAAACACGATGTTGAAATTGCGCTCCTGCATCAGCTCGCGGCGGTGATGCAGTTCATGCAGGCGGCGCATCTGGCGAATCCACGGCAGACGCGTGATCGGGTTGCCGGGCGGCAAGTGCTCGCAGGCGTGAAACACTTCATAGGTCAGGTAACCCAGGACCAGACAACCGCCGACCAGACCGGCGACGTTGCTGTCGAACTGCGCCAGCAGCCACCAAAGGGGCAGGGTGATGACGACGGTGTGCACCACGATCAGCCAGGCTGGAAACAGGATCACCCGCCAGTCCCGGGCACTGTCATAGGTCATGTGGCCGGGGGCGAAAAAGCTGTGGTGGTCGCCGGCATGGCGGGCGTAGAACATCCGCGCAAAGCGCTTTTTGTGATGGCCCAGATGTCGGTGCACCCCATACACACCGAGGTTGAAAAACAACAGCGTAATCGGCACCGCCAGCCATTCCAGTGGCTTGACCTGATGCACGGTGCTCCAGAATCCGCCGATGGCCAGCAATCCGAACACCAGCACAAAGACGCCGTGCAGCCAGGGGTTGTACAGCGGATGAATGTCGGCGCGATAGCGGCTTCGGAATGCCTGGGTGGTCTGCCTCACTGCGGTCACCTCTGGTTATTGTTATAACCAGCAGATTAGCTGATCTGCCCGCAGAGGCTGGAGCAACCTACAGGACACAAACGCCATGATCCGGTGTGTTCAGGTCAGCGGATTCCAGCGCTGCGACCAGTCTTCATCGGACTGGATCACTTCGCGCAGCAAATCGAATGCCTGTTGCAGGGTTGCCGAGTCACGATCGCGCGAATACACCAGGTAGGTCGGGTAGCTGAACTCCGGGGACTTGGGCACGATTTCCAGTACACCGCTTTCCAGATAGCTCTGGACCACGCGCGTGCGGAAGTAGCCGCTGCCACCGTTTTCCAGGATGTACTGCAAACCGAGTGGGCCGAGGTTGAAGCTCAGGGCGGCTTTGGCTTTTTCCGGCAGGGCCGCATCGTGCTGGCGACGGAAATCCGGGCCCCAGTCGATGTACACGTAGGGATCGGGCTTGCCCGCCAAGCGCACCAGCACCAGTTTTTCTTCCAGTACCTGCTCGACTTGCAGGCGCGGCCAGTACTCTGGCTGATAGACCAGCGCCGCATCGAGCACGCCCAGTTCCAGCTGACGTAGAAGGTTTTCGCCGTCGCGGATTTCCATGCGCAGGGCGTGGCTGGGAATCTTCTCGCGCAGCTCGCCGGCCCAACTGAGCATCAATGGGTTGCACAGACTGACCTCGCCACCGATGTGCAGCACATCGCGGTAGCCTTCAGGCAAGGGCAAGTCCCGGCGCGCCGCTTCCCAGGTTTCGACCAGTTGATTGGCGTACACCACAAAGGCCTCGCCATTGGGCGTCAGGCGCGCGCCGGCGCGGTTGCGCACAAACAGCGTGCTACCGAGCTGGCTTTCAAGTTTCTGCACGCGTGCGGTGATCGCGGTCTGGGTGACATGAAGCTTCTCGGCCGCCGCGGCGAGGCTGCCGTGGCGGACGATTTCCAGAAAGGTGCGGGCGAGATCAATGTCCATGGGGCGGCCGACGGGGAAGGTGCGGCCATTGTAGGTTTACACCTCACCGGTGGCGAGTCTGCGCTTAAAACGCAAAACACGAACAGCCAAACGCTCCCCAGAATCCCTGAAAGTCGCTGACCGGCGCACTCGACAGTCGGGCACGTTCATGGCTATGGGCATGCACTGCACAAGCGCCAACACATTGATGCACTTGCGCCGCCAGCGGTGCCACGGGTTTCCAGTGCCCCGGCACCTTGGTGACGGGTGACCATTCAGGCACCACCGGGATCGGCGGTGGCCCGAGCTTTTCGAACTCCTGGACGCCATACACAATCTTGCCGTCGACAATGGTCAGCACCGACTCGATCCATTTGATCGCTTCATCTTCGATGTGGAAGTAGTCCGCCGACAACGCAATCAGGTCGGCCAATTGCCCGACTTTGATTTGCCCCTTCTTGCCTTGTTCCGAGGAAAACCAGGCGCTGCCGTGGGTAAAGAGCTCAAGTGCCGTATCGCGGCTCAAGCCTTGGGGATACAGCTCCAATCCGCCGACGGTGCGGCCGCTGACCAGCCAATACAGTGAGGTCCACGGGTTGTAGCTCGATACGCGCGTGGCGTCGGTACCCGCGCCGACCGGGATGCCTTCAGCCAGCATGCGTGCAATCGGTGGCGTATGTTCAGCGGCCTTGGCGCCGTAACGGTCGACGAAGTATTCACCCTGGAAGGCCATGCGGTCCTGGATCGCAATGCCGCCGCCCAAGGCTTTTACCCGTTCGATGTTCTGCGGGGTGATGGTTTCCGCATGATCGAAAAACCATGGCAAACCATTGAAAGGAATATCACGATTGACCTTCTCGAATACGTCGAGCATGCGGCTGATGGATTCGTTGTACGTCGCGTGCAGGCGGAACGGCCAACGCTGTTCCACCAGATGCCGGACCACCGGTTCCAGTTCCTGCTCCATGGTTTGCGGTAGATCCGGGCGCGGTTCGAGGAAGTCTTCAAAGTCCGCCGCCGAAAACACCAGCATCTCCCCGGCACCATTGTGCCGCAGGAAATCGTCACCCTGGCCGTAGTGCGAAGTGCTGGTCCAGTTTTTGAAGTCGGTCAGTTCTTCCTTGGGTTTCTGGGTGAACAGGTTGTAAGCGATGCGCACCGTGAGCTGCTGGTCTTTGGCCAGTTGCTGAATGACGTGATAGTCGTCCGGATAATTTTGATAACCGCCGCCGGCGTCGATGGCGCTGGTGACGCCGAGGCGATTGAGTTCGCGCATGAACTGGCGGGTCGAGTTGACCTGATACTCCAGCGGCAGCTTGGGCCCCTTGGCCAGGGTGGAGTAGAGAATCATCGCGTTGGGCCGGGCGATCAGCATGCCAGTGGGATCACCGTTGGCATCACGAACAATTTCACCGCCAGGCGGGTTCGGAGTGTCGCGGGTGTAACCGACCACTTTCAGCGCGGCGCGGTTGAGCAGGGCGCGATCGTAGAGGTGCAGGACGAACACGGGTGTGTCCGGCGCCGCTTTGTTCAGTTCATCAATCGTCGGCAGGCGTTTCTCGGCGAACTGAAATTCATTCCAGCCCCCGACCACCCGTACCCATTGCGGCGTGGGGGTGCGATCGGCCTGGTCCTTGAGCATGCGCAAGGCATCGACCAGTGACGGCACGCCTTCCCAGCGCAGTTCGAGGTTGTAATTGAGGCCGCCACGGATCAAGTGCAGGTGCGAGTCATTGAGACCGGGAATCACCGTGCGACCATGCAGGTCGACGATGTGCGTACCGGGGCCTTGCAGGGCCATGGCCTGTGCATCGCTGCCGACCACCACGAAGCGCCCGTCCTTGATTGCGACGGCGCTGGCCTGGGGTTTTTTGCGATCGACGGTGTGCAGGCGTCCGTTGTACAGAATGAGGTCGGCCGGGGCGTCGGGCATGGTTTTACTCCCTGCGAATAACGGGCTGATCCAGGCACCGACAGCGCCTGCCGAAAGGCCTTGCAGTACACGTCGGCGGTTAAAACCGTCAGAGCCGTCAGGCGGGGTCATGGCCGTGCTCCGCGCAATTGGGTCGAGGGGCAATCAGCCGCTGCCTGACGCATGCGGCCACAAGGAATATAGACGGTGAATGTGCAGGTAGCCGTTTTCTCGGGGCGGAAAACGACGAATCCCGCCACAAGGGACGGGATTCGTTGGTAGCGAGACGGGCTCCCGAAGGTCGGGAGCGCAGTCTTAGCTCGGGAACAGCTCGGACAGTTTCATCGCCAGCATCATGTCGCCTTCAGCGCGCAATTTGCCGCCCATGAACGCTTGCATGCCGTCGGTCGAACCGTCAACGATGCCTTCCAGGGTTTCGCCGTCCATGACCAGAGTGACCTGGGCGTCAGGGTTTTCGCCTTCTTGCAGCTCGCAGGTGCTGTTTTTGACGATCAACGAGAAGTTCTTGGTGTCGTCGATGCGGAAACCGAAAACCAGGTCCAGACCGGCAGCAGCGGCTGGGTTGAACTTGGCTTTCATTGCTTGTACGGCATCAGCTACGGAGGTCATGGTTCGATCCTTTCTTGGGTAATTAGAGCTGGGTGATTACAGCCAGGGTCACAATAATCCGGACTCAGCGAAACGTGATGAGTTCCGGGGCCTTCAACAACTGCAGGTGCGCATGACTGTTGAAGGAAGCCAAAGCCACCTCGCGACCACGGAACTTCAAGTGGTTGAGCGAGGTGTTGACGATTTGCCAGTTCAGCTCAAATGCCTGTCTGGCCGGCATTTGTGTAATGAGGTGGAGCAGGGCGGTGATGGTGCCACCGGAGGTAAACACGGCGATTTTCTGGGTGCTGTCGGCGCTTTCCAGGATTCGCTGCAAGCCAGCCTGTACGCGTTCAACGAAGCCCAGCCAGCTTTCCAGGCCCGGTGTGTCATAGGTGCCGGTGAGCCAGCGTTCGATGATCAGGGCAAAGATGCGCTGGAATTCGGCGCGGTTTTGCGCGGCATTGCGCAGGACGTCCAGAGCCTCGGGTTCGTCTTCCAACATGGCCGGCAGCAGCGCGCGAATGACCGCGTCGGCGTCGAACTCGTTGAAGGCGGAATCGATTTCCAGGGTCGGCACCGGCAGGCCCAATGCGGCGTACTGTTCCAGCGCGCTATTGGCAGTGTGCTGCTGACGGCGCAGGTCGCCCGAGAGGCAGCGATCGAAGCTGATACCCAGCTCGGCCAGGTGTTGGCCGAGGATTTCCGCCTGGCGAATACCGGTCGGCGACAGGACGTCATAGTCGTCTGCACCAAAGGAGGCCTGGCCATGTCGAATCAAATAGATACTGCCCACGTCCGCGTCGTCCCGGTACGTTGAAGGTTTGGCGAGGTTATGAGGATGGCGCGGAGCTGTCAATGAAAAAACATACGCTTGTTTGAAATGGCCGTTACGGGCCTGTTACCAGAGGTTGCACGGCTGGTCGCCGGGCTGGCGCATGGGTATGCTGGAGGTATCCCGCGCGTGTTCAAGCCGCGCTTAGTAATGAAGGAGTCACTGTGGAGTTTTTGTCTGAGTACGCCAGTTTTCTGGCCAAGACCGTGACACTGGTGATCGCCATTCTGGTGGTCCTGGCCAGTTTTGCGGCGTTGCGCAGCAAGGGGCGGCGCAAGTCGGCCGGTCATTTGCAAGTCAGCAAGCTCAATGATTTCTATAAAGGGTTGCGCGAACGCCTGGAGCAAACCTTGCTCGACAAGGACCAGCTCAAGGCCCTTCGCAAGTCCCAGTCCAAATCCGAGAAAAAGCAAAAGAAAACCCCCGAGACCAAACAGCGCGTGTTCGTGCTGGATTTCGACGGTGATATCAAAGCGTCGGCCACCGAGAATCTGCGCCACGAAATTACCGCGCTGCTGACCCTTGCCACGCCCAAGGATGAAGTGGTGCTGCGCCTGGAAAGCGGTGGCGGCATGGTTCACAGCTACGGTCTGGCGTCCTCGCAACTGGCGCGCATCCGCAATGCTGGCGTGCCATTGACCATCTGCATCGACAAAGTCGCGGCCAGCGGCGGCTACATGATGGCCTGCATCGGCGAGAAGATCATTAGTGCGCCATTCGCGATTCTCGGCTCCATTGGCGTGGTGGCCCAACTGCCCAACGTCAATCGCCTGCTCAAAAAGCACGACATCGACTTCGAAGTGCTGACCGCCGGTGAATACAAACGCACCCTGACTGTGTTTGGCGAAAACACCGAGAAGGGCCGCGAAAAAATTCCAGGAAGACCTGGACATTACCCATCAGTTGTTCAAGAACTTCGTCGCGCGCTATCGCCCGCAACTGGCCATTGATGAAGTGGCCACCGGTGAAATCTGGCTCGGTGTCGCGGCCCTCGACAAACAACTGGTCGACGAACTCAAAACCAGCGATGAATACCTTGCCGAGCGGGCAAAAAATGCGGAGCTCTTTCATCTGCACTATTCCGAGCGCAAAAGTTTGCAAGAGCGCATCGGCATGGCCGCCAGCGGTTCGGTCGATCGTGTTTTGCTGACCTGGTGGAGCCGTTTGACTCAGCAACGCTTTTGGTAATCGACATCCCATCATCGTTTTAAACAAATAAAACCGGGGCTCAAGTCCCGGTTTTTTTTGGCTTCAGATCCGTGCAAATTCCTTCCTGAGGTGACGAAATCTCCTAAGCCGGCTGTCGACTTGCTCCTGCATCCGATTGATTGAAGGCTGGGTAGGGTGGTGTTCCAAATGATTGCAACGGATTGCACATGACCGACCACCCTGACCAAAACGATGCTGGCCCGAGCCCGTCGCCAATGTTACGAATGCGTGGCGAACTCGCCGCCGCCGTGAACATCGCACTGCCGCAAACCCCTGATCAATTTGGCGCACACTTGATCAAGGAAAAGTGGGGAGCGGACATTGATCCGCAGACAGCCTTGCTGGTTACGCTCGATTACAACTACAAGGGGCATCCTGCCCAGGACGGCATTCAACAGGGGCAAGTGGCACATTCGCAGGCGCTGTTACAGGCGCTGCTGTCCAATTATCAGACCGTGGGTGACGGACGTTTCGCGGAAACCGCGTTCGGCCTATACACACCACCGGACATCGGGCCGTCTGTCCGGATCGTGCAGAATGTCGATGAGTTCGCTGACCACGGCAGCGGCAATCACCAGACTTATGAAGGCATTTATCGCCAAACAAAGGCGCAAACCTATGGGCCGGCAACGCAAATCCGCTTAAACCCGCCGACTTCAAACAGTGGGTTTGGGAGCTGGATTTGCCGGGTTTGTACAAGGCCTATCTCGATAAGGCCTGGCCGTCCGACGAGACGCTCTTTGCGCCGAAACCCTATGCGTTGAGGACATCGGTCAAAGCCGCATTTCTCATGAGCGCCTGGCTGCAGCGGCATGAACAACGCCTGAGTGAAAAAGGCCTGGCGCTCGCTTTTCAGGCCGCAGGTTTGCCGGTGGATCAGGCGTGGGAAACGCTGACAATCGAAGCGCTTCGAGCGCCGACCCGAATTCCACCTCGGGTCACGGCCAGCCGATTAACACTCTATCGCTACACCGCAATCGACATCTGGACCTTTCGTGTCGCCGCCAGCCCCCGGGTGTTGATGTACATCCCGGGCAACTCTTCACCCTTGCATGACTTCGCCGACGTTTCGCAGTTGCACCAATGGGTGGTGAAACAGAGCCATGCCGGTGCCACGAAGCAGGCACTGGCTGCCCATTTTGCCGACGATGACCGACAGGACGGCACGTTCCACGCCGGCGTACTGACGGCGCTGGACGGCATGGGGATTTACCCCCGAAAGCACTGGCTGACCAGCAATGCCGGGTTCTTCAACAATGATGGTTATTGGGATCCCGCCGAGTACATCGGTTTCGACGATCAGCCACCCGCGACCGATCCGTTTGCACAGCTGGTTTTGACCATGAAGCAGGCCGCCCGGGAAAGCGTCAAAACCATCCGGGACGACGCGCAAGTCAACCGCGACAATTTGAGCGCGGTTGTCGAACCGGTGGTGCAATGGATAAACCGGTTCGGGCCTTTGGCCCTGTTTGTGCCGGGGGGAGAGGGGTTGTTGGCGCTGGCCGGGCTCATAGACGCCGGTTATGGGCTGGATCAAGCCGTGAACGGTGACACGTCGAGCCAGCGCGAAGAGGGCATCACCCGCACGGTATTTGGCTTGCTCAATGCGCTGCCACTGGCAGGCGCGGGGCGGGATGTCCGAGTTGAAGGCGCAGCGTCCGAGACGCTTTCACGAGGTGAACACATCGTCGTCACCTCGACGCAGGAAAGTGTGGCAGCGCCTTCCGGTCTGTCGCGGCTGGAACTGATCCGCGGCATCGGCCCCTCGGTGGCGTCATTCAGCGATGAAGTCCTGACGCAGATCGGCAAGGTCAGTGCGGTCGATGACGACCTGCTGCGCTTGATACACACCGGTCGGCCCCCGACGCCATTGCTGGCCGACACGATCAGTCGCTTCAAACTCGATCAGGAATTGGTTGGGGCCGGGAAAACCGGGTTATTCAGCAGTCGTTATGCCTCGCTGCAGCAATCGGAGCATGAGTGGGTCCGGCTGTTTCAGCGGGAGTATCCAGGGCTGCCAAAAAGCGCCATTGAGCAAATGCTCGACCGCTACGGCGTAGATGTCCGCAAGGCGCCAGATGCTGTCGAGGTCAGGCAGGTGATCAAGCGTCTGGACAGCAAGACCCGGCAGTATCAACAACATGTCCGGCTCAATCGTGCCTACGAAGGCTTTTACCTTCGCTCGTTCCACAATCCCGAGACAGACACGCTGGCACTGCATTCGCTCCAGCATCTGCCGGGATGGCCCAGAGATCTTCGAATAGACATTCTTGACCGTTCGCCTGCCGGCCAGGTGCTGGATCGCAGTGGTTCGCTCGATGACGCTCACTGTCGAAGCATCATCAGGGATGGAGATCGCTATCAACAGCAAGGCAGGCAATCTGACCTCTACGAGGCGATCCTCGGAGCCCTGTCAGACGACGAACGCTCGTCCCTGCACCTGATATCCGATGACCCCGCCAATGAGCTACGACTCAAGATCGGTGCAGTGGCGCTGCCTCGGTCGCAAACCCTGCTCGGGTTGCAACGCATGGACAGCGGGCTGTCGTTCGAGGCTCGGGGGCTGAGGGGTGGAGGTTATCCGTCGACCTCCCAAGGCACCGCCCTGACCCACGAGATGATGAGGTTGCAACTCATGGATATTTATCCCGACTTCACTGTTGCGCAGGCCGATGAAGCCCTGCAACGAGCGGGTAATGCTGCGCAAGCCTACATCGATGGGTTAAACCAGCAATTACAGCAACTCAACACGGATTTGAGCGGTTGGATAGATCAGGTTCCCCAGGATGTCGATGACATGGACCTTCCTTTTCTGGTTGCTGGCGATGAGGCGGCGCAGGGCTTTAGCCCTGCACAAATCTCGACCTACAACGTCCAGCTGCTGATGGACGAAATGGAGGACGAGCGAACCCTGAGGACGGAACTCTCTGGAGAACTGGTCGCCGTATGGCAAAAGCGTGGTGGCTCCCCAAATACCACGCTGGATATGAACTTTGAAAATTATCACCGATTGCCTGCGTTGAATGTGCGGTTCGACGACGTGACCGAGTTGTTGATGAAGGGCTTCCATCTGACCGAGGAAGACAGCTTGAACGGGTTTCTCGAGGGCTTTCCAAACCTTGAGATATTGAATCTGGAAAACGTGGACTTGCGTCACTACTTCGTGGCGGGAGATACAGGTCACTCGCTGCCGCCCGCCATCGAACAATTGAAACACCTTCGCTCGCTGAACCTGAGTGCTACACAGTTGGTTTTCAGTGAAAGCGCCGCGTCCCGGCTGCGTAACCTGACTCGCCTGCAATCGCTGGACTTGAGCGACAACCCGCTGGGTGTGCCCCCTTTGGTGTTGGGCTTGAACGATCTACGTCAGCTCAACCTGAGAAATACCTACATCAGCCGATGCCCGATCGGTATCAAGGATGAGCCTTATCTGACGTCCCTGGATTTACGTGATAACCAGATCACCCGAGTTCCTCCCGCGGTCATAAACCAGGCGGTTGCAGACGATCGCGTGCTGCTATGGGGGAATCCGCTGACCGACGAAGACACGCTTCGCCGGCTGATCAGTCATCGAGAGGCAACAGGAATCAATTTATGGCTGGGCGCGCCCGGTGCCGACTATGGATCGCCGACAGTATGGCTACGAGACTGTGACGCAGCGTTGCAACAGTCCCGGCTTGCGCTTTGGCAGCAACTGGCGGGCAAGCCTTCTGGCACTCGGTTTTTAGCCGTCATGGACAGATTGAGTCTGACGGCCGACTTTCAAATCAGTTACTTGTCGCTACAGACAAGGGTCTGGCGATTGTTGGAGGAGGCGGGTACTTCGGACGAAATGTGGAGTCGACTAAGTCGCAGCAGCGGGCGGTTCGATCATCCGATGGCAGCTTTCAACGCGCTGGAGGAGCGGGCCAGTCTTTGACTCATTACAGGAAGGAGCCTTGAACCCCTGAAAGGGGTTCAAGGTTTGACCATCAGCGGCGACGGAACAGCGGCAGCGGTTCGTCGGTGGCGGCCTGATAGGTCACCGAGAAGTCCTTGAGACCTTCAAGGGCTTCGTACGGGTCTTTGTCGGGACGAATTGCAAACGCATCAAAACCGCAGCGATGCAGGTAGAACAACTGGTCGCGCAGTACATCACCAATCGCCCGCAGTTCGCCTTTGAAACCGTAACGGTCACGCAGCAGGCGGGCGTTGGAGTAGTTGCGGCCGTCGGTGAACGCCGGGAAGTTCAAGGCGATGACCTTGAACTGCTCCACGTCTTCACCAATTTCTTCGGCTTCTTCATCGGCATCCAGCCAGACGCCCAGGCCGCCATCGCGGGCCTTGAGCATGCGGCTGTGTTCGCGCCACAGCTGCAGGGGGACGATGAGGTCGTCGCAGTTGCTGATCTCGTCGATGTTGAAATCCTTGGGCAGCAGGTGCCAGGTTTCGTCGACGACCTCGTTGTTCTTAATGATTCGCTGCATAGACGCGCTCCTTGAAGAGGTCGATGCCAATACGCTGATAGGTGTCGATGAAACGCTCGTCTTCGGTACGTTGTTCGATGTACACGTCGATCAGTTTTTCGATCACGTCAGGCATGGCTTCCTGGGCAAAGGACGGGCCAAGGATTTTACCCAGGCTGGCGTCACGGCTGGCACTGCCACCAAGGGACACCTGGTAGAACTCTTCGCCTTTCTTGTCCACCCCGAGGATGCCGATGTGGCCGACGTGGTGGTGACCACAGGCGTTCATGCAACCGGAGATGTTCAGGTCCAGTTCACCGATGTCGAACAGGTAGTCCAGGTCGTCGAAGCGGCGCTGGATCGATTCGGCAATCGGAATCGACTTGGCGTTGGCCAGCGAGCAGAAGTCGCCGCCCGGGCAGCAGATGATGTCGGTCAGCAAGCCTATGTTCGGCGTGGCGAAACCTTGCTCGCGCAACTCGCCCCACATCGCGAACAGTCGGGACTGTTCCACGTCGGCCAGAATGATGTTTTGTTCGTGCGAGGTACGCAGCTGACCGAAGCTGTAACGGTCGGCCAGGTCGGCCACAGCGTCGAGCTGCTTGTCGGTGATGTCGCCCGGTGCAACACCGGTTGGCTTCAGTGACAGGGTCACGGCGACATAACCCGGCTTCTTGTGCGCCAGGGTATTGCGGGTGCGCCAGCGTGCGAAACCAGGGTGTTGCTGGTCGAGTTCGGCCAGTTCGGCGGCCTGGTTGTCCAGGGCCTTGTAGTCCGGGTCGACGAAGTGTTTGGCAACACGATGTACTTCGGCTTCGGTCAGCGTGGTCTGGCCACCGCGAAGGTGTTCCATTTCCGCATCGACTTTCTGTGCGAAGACTTCAGGTGTCAGTGCCTTCACCAGAATCTTGATCCGCGCCTTGTACTTGTTGTCACGACGGCCATAACGGTTGTAGACCCGCAGGATGGCGTCGAGGTAGCTCAACAGGTCTTGCCACGGCAGGAACTCATTGATGAACGCGCCCACCACCGGCGTACGGCCCAGGCCACCGCCGACCAGCACACGGAAACCCAGCTCGCCAGCGGCGTTGTGTACCGGCTCAAGGCCGATGTCATGGACTTCGATGGCGGCACGGTCGGACGTCGAACCGTTGACAGCGATCTTGAATTTACGCGGCAGGTAGGCAAATTCCGGGTGGAACGTGGTCCACTGACGGACGATCTCGCACCATGGACGCGGATCGATCAATTCATCGGCGGCAACACCGGCGAACTGGTCGGTGGTGACGTTGCGCAGGCAGTTGCCGCTGGTCTGGATCGCGTGCATCTGCACGGTCGCCAGTTCAGCCAGAATGTCCGGAATGTCTTCCACGGCCGGCCAGTTGAACTGAACGTTCTGCCGGGTACTGATGTGGGCATAGCCCTTGTCATAGTCGCGGGCAATCTTGGCCATCATGCGGATCTGACGCGAAGTCAGTTGGCCGTAAGGCACCGCCACTCGCAACATCGGCGCGAATCGCTGGATGTAAAGCCCATTTTGCAGGCGCAGGGGGCGGAACTCTTCTTCGCTCAGCTCGCCTGCCAGATAGCGTCGGGTCTGATCACGGAACTGCTTGACGCGGTCCTCGATGATCCGCTGATCGTATTCGTCGTATACGTACATATAGGTCCTGTTCTCAGGCTTGGGTCGCTCGGATACAGCTGCGTTTTTGTGCTTGCCGGAGTCCGAAAGAGCCTCTGCAATTCTGCGCGCACGGCCGCGCACTCCCCACGGAGCCGGGGCAAGATACCAGTTTGCAGTTATGCGCAAAAGTGATGTTTAAGTATATGTAAAGAACCAAATCGCCTAATGAGAATCGTTGTTGCAAAACCCTTATTTGTGGTGCGGGCAATCGTCGTCTTTACTGTGGTCGAGTCTTTGTGCAATCACCGATAAAACCGACAAGAGGCGATGCAATGAGCAACCCTACCAAAGCTACAAAGCCTGACAGTACGGTCGATGCTTGGGCGATCTTGTTTCTGATCATCCTGGTCGTGGGCACGGCGGTATTCTGGGTCAGTCATCAATAAACGACCCCGTCCGGGCCCCAACCCGACGATTGTCGGACAAAAGCCGTAATAAACCCCGTTTTACGGAACTTCACTGGCTATAATGCGCGGCGGAATTTCCGGGGGCTCGGACGTTAAATGTTGAAGTTTTTCTACACCTTCCTGCTGGCGTTTGGCGCGATTTACGGTCCGACTGCGCGTGCAGAGTCGGTGCTGTTCCTGAGCCCCGGCACCACCCAGGAAGCCTTCTGGATCAGCTACGTTCAATTCATGCAAGCCGCCGCCAAAGACTTGGGCATTGACCTGAAAATTCTGTATGCCCAGCGCATGCCTGAACTCACGGTGGCGCAAGCCCGGCTGGCCCTCCAGGGTCCTGATCGCCCGGACTACCTGGTTTTCGCCAATGAACAGTACGTCGCCCCGCAAATCCTGCGCCTGGCTCAAGGCAGCGGGGTAAAGCTGTTCATGGTTAATGCGTCGCTGACGGCCAATCAGCAGAGCCTGCTGGGTGAGCGTGAGGACCAAGTGGGCAGTCTGGTGCCTAACGACGAGGAGGGCGGTTACCTGATGCTCAAGGAACTGATCCGCCAGCACCCGCGGGCAGTGCCCGGCCAGCCCATCGAGTTGCTGGCGTTCTCGGGTCTGAAAATTACCCCCTCGGCGCAACTGCGCGAGCAAGGGATGATGCGCGCCTTGGCCGAACACCCTGAAGTGCGTTTGCGCCAATTGGTTTACAGCGGCTGGAACCGGGAGCGGGCCTATGAGCAGGCGAAGCTGTTGTTCCGGCGTTACCCCAAGGTATCCCTGGTGTGGTCAGCCAATGACGAGATGGCGTTTGGCGCGATGCAGGCGTTCGAGGAAACCGGTGGAAAACCCGGCAAAGATGCGTTGTTCAGCGCAATCTCTGCGTCTCCCGTCGCGTTGCAGGCGATGATTGACGGTCGTCTGAGCGTGCTGTTGGGCGGTCACTTCACGTTGGGTGGCTGGGCGTTGGTGCAGTTGCATGATTATGACAGGGGCGTCGACCTCGACCGGTACGGCGGCCGTGACCGACAGATACCGTTGTTGCAACTGATCGACAAGGCGCAAGCCAAGCGAATGCTGGCCATGGGGGCAACGCCGGACTACGGCGTGAACTTCCGTCGACTCTCAGCCAAAGGGCGGCCGACGTCCTACCGCTACCCGTTCACCCTGCAAACACTGATGCGCTAGACCCCGGCCAGATGCACCACCAGTTGCACGATGCCGTACAGGATCAGCGCGAACACCGTTGTGAACAAAATCCCCAGAATCACGAAATGACTCGGTTTGCCGTGAGTGAAATCCCGGGCCCGGTTCTTCCCGCTCTGCACCCCGAACGCTGCTGCCATGACGCTGTGCAGCATTTGCCAGAAGGTTGGCGGCTTGTTGTCGACTGGATCGTCCATACATCCCCCGTCATTTATGTTTGAGCCATAAGCATAGACCTACGGCGGACACAAACAACTGTGGGAGCGAGCAGGCTCGCTCCCACAAGGGAATCACTGCTGGCCACAGTATTGTGGCCAGGTAGCTGACTTAGTTGTCGTAACCGAGGTTAGGTGCCAACCAGCGTTCGGTGACGCTCAATTCCTGGCCTTTGCGCGAGGTGTAGCTCTGCACCTGATCCTTGTCGATCTTGCCCACGGCAAAGTACTGCGCCTGCGGGTGAGCGAAGTACCAGCCACTGACCGCCGCTGCCGGGAACATCGCGTAGTGCTCGGTCAGGAACACACCGCTGCGACCGGCCTTCAGCTCTTCGGCTTCCGGGTCCAGCAGTTTGAACAACGTGGATTTTTCGGTGTGATCCGGGCAGGCCGGGTAGCCCGGAGCAGGGCGGATGCCGGTGTATTGCTCTTTGATCAGCGCCTCGTTGTCGAGCGTCTCGTCCTTGGCATAACCCCAATAGTCTTTACGGACCTGTTGGTGCAGCCATTCGGCGCAGGCCTCGGCCAACCGGTCGGCCAGTGCCTTGACCATGATCGAATTGTAATCGTCGCCCGCGTCTTGATAAGCCTTGGCCACTTCTTCGGCGCCAATGCCCGCGGTGGTGATGAAACCGCCCACGTAGTCGGTCACTTCACTGTCTTTGGGCGCGACAAAGTCGGCCAGCGAGAAGTTCGGTTTGCCGTCGGTCTTGATGATTTGCTGGCGCAGGTGATGCAGCTTGGCAATCGCCTTGCCGTCATCGCCGTAGACTTCAATGTCATCTTCACGCACCTGGTTGGCCGGCCAGAAGCCAAACACTGCGCGGGCACTGATCAGCTTTTCGTCAATCAACTTGGCGAGCATTTCCTGGGCATCGGCGTACAGCGAGGTAGCGGCTTCGCCAACCACTTCGTCTTCGAGAATGCGCGGGAATTTGCCGGCCAGGTCCCAGGAGATGAAAAACGGCGTCCAGTCGATGTATTCGGCCAGGACTTTGAGGTCGATATTGTCCAGCACTTTGGAGCCGGTGAACGTCGGTTTGACCGGCGCGTAAGTGCTCCAGTCGAACTGCGGCTTCTTGGCAATGGCTGCCGGGTAGCTCAGGCGTTCGGTGCGGGCACTGCGGTTGGCCGTGCGTTCGCGAACGTCGATGTATTCCAGGCGGGTTTTCTCGACGAATGCCGGTTTCAGTTCCTTGGACAGCAATTGTGTCGCCACGCCCACGGCGCGGGAGGCGTCCGTCACGTAGATCACCGCGTCGTTGCTGTACTTGGGTTCGATTTTTACCGCCGTGTGGGCTTTGGAGGTGGTCGCGCCACCGATCATCAACGGCAGGTAGAATTCCTGGCGCTGCATTTCGCGCGCGACGTGGACCATTTCATCCAGCGAAGGCGTGATCAGGCCGGACAGGCCGATGATGTCGCACTTCTGCTCTTTGGCCACTTGCAGGATTTTTTCCGCCGGGACCATCACGCCGAGGTCGACGATGTCGTAGCCGTTACAGCCCAGCACCACGCCTACGATGTTCTTGCCAATGTCGTGCACGTCGCCTTTTACCGTGGCCATCAGGATCTTGCCCTTGGCTTCTGGCTTGTCGCCTTTTTCCAGTTCGATGAACGGGATCAAGTGCGCCACGGCCTGCTTCATCACGCGGGCGGATTTCACCACCTGGGGCAGGAACATTTTGCCGGCGCCGAACAGGTCGCCGACGATGTTCATGCCGGACATCAGCGGGCCTTCGATCACTTCGATCGGGCGGGCGAACGATTGGCGAGATTCTTCGGTGTCTTCCACGATGTGGGTGGTGATGCCCTTGACCAGCGCATGCTCCAGACGCTTGTTGACCGGCCAGCCGCGCCATTCTTCGGTCTCGGCTTCCTTGACGCTGCCGTCGCCTTTGTATTTGTCGGCGATGGCGAGGAGGGCGTCGGTGCCTTCCGGGGTGCGGTTGAGGATCACGTCTTCGACGGCATCGCGCAGCTCTTGCGGGATCTGGTCGTAGATCTCCAGCTGGCCGGCGTTGACGATACCCATGGTCAGGCCGTTGCGGATCGCATACAGCAGGAACACCGAGTGAATCGCCTCGCGCACCGGGTTGTTGCCACGGAACGAGAACGACACGTTGGACACGCCGCCCGAGGTCAGGGCATACGGCAGTTCGTCGCGGATGTAGGCGCAAGCATTGATGAAGTCCACAGCGTAGTTGTTGTGTTCTTCGATACCGGTGGCGACGGCGAAGATGTTCGGGTCGAAAATGATGTCTTCCGGCGGGAA
Source organism: Pseudomonas sp. S2_F03 (assembly GCF_054668335.1). Taxonomy (NCBI): domain Bacteria; kingdom Pseudomonadati; phylum Pseudomonadota; class Gammaproteobacteria; order Pseudomonadales; family Pseudomonadaceae; genus Pseudomonas; species Pseudomonas sp. S2_F03. The sequence continues at coordinate 5,857,070 of NZ_CP162759.1, forward strand.
GCCCACTTCGTTGACCAGAATGTCGTAGGAACGTTTGCAGATTTCCTTTTTACGCGCTTCGGTGTCGGCCTGGCCGGCTTCGTCGAACGCCATTACGACAACCGCGGCGCCGTAGCGCTTGCACAGCTTGGCGTGATGAATGAACTGCTCGACGCCTTCTTTCATGCTGATCGAGTTGACGATGCCCTTGCCCTGAATGCATTTCAGGCCGGCTTCGATCACTTCCCATTTGGAGGAGTCGATCATGATCGGTACGCGGGAGATGTCCGGCTCGCCGGCAATCAGATTGAGGAAGGTCACCATGGCCTTCTTCGAATCGAGCATCCCTTCGTCCATGTTGATGTCAATCACCTGCGCGCCGGCTTCGACCTGCTGCAGGGCAACTTCCAGGGCTTCGGTGTAGTTGTCTTCACGGATCAGGCGGGCGAACTTCGCGGAGCCGGTGATGTTGGTCCGCTCGCCGACGTTGACGAACAACGAGCTGCGATCGATGGTGAACGGTTCCAGGCCCGACAAACGGCAGGCCTTGGGGATTTCCGGGATTTGACGCGGTGCGTAACCGGCCACGGCTTTGGCGATGGCTTCGATGTGGCCCGGGGTGGTGCCGCAGCAGCCGCCGACGATATTCAGGAAGCCACTTTGAGCGAACTCTTCGATGACCTTGGCGGTGTCCACCGGCAACTCGTCGTACTCACCGAATTCGTTCGGCAGGCCGGCGTTCGGGTGCGCGGAAACGTGGGTGCTGGCCTTGTTCGACAGCTCTTCCAGGTACGGGCGCAGTTCGCGGGCGCCGAGGGCGCAGTTCAGACCGACCGAGATGGGCTTGGCGTGCGCCACGGAGTTCCAGAACGCTTCGGTGGTTTGCCCGGACAGGGTTCGGCCAGAAGCATCGGTAATGGTGCCGGAGATCATGATCGGCAACTCGATGCCCAACTCTTCGAACACACCTTGCACGGCGAAGATCGCGGCTTTGGCGTTCAGGGTGTCGAAGATGGTTTCGATCAGGATCAGGTCGGCGCCGCCTTCGATCAGGCCTTTGGTGGATTCGGTGTAGTTCACCACCAACTCATCAAAGGTCACGTTGCGGTAGCCAGGATTGTTCACGTCTGGCGACAACGAACAGGTACGGCTGGTCGGGCCCAGTACACCGGCGACGAAGCGCGGCTTGTCCGGGGTTTCGAGGGTCTTGGCGTCGGCCACCTTGCGGGCCAGGCGTGCGCCTTCTACGTTTAACTCGTACGCCAGGCCCTGCATGCCGTAGTCGGCCAGGGAAATCTGGGTGGCATTGAAGGTGTTGGTTTCCAGGATGTCGGCGCCGGCGTCCAGGTAGGCTTTTTCGATGCCACCAATCACATCCGGGCGAGTCAGCACCAGAAGGTCGTTGTTGCCTTTGACATCGCTTGGCCAGTCAGCAAAACGTTTGCCACGGTAATCCTGCTCTTCGAGCTTGTAGCTCTGGATCATCGTGCCCATGCCGCCATCGAGAATCAGGATGCGCTCTTTGAGGGCGTGCTTGAGAGCTTGAAGGCGAACACTGCGATCGGACATTTGGACTACTCGGAAAGACCATGACGAAGGGGCCGGATCATAGCAAACCTGTGCGCTTTTAGAGCATGCCCCGGTTTTGCATGAATATCGTTCATGTTGGACAGGGTGCCTGCCCGGTAGAATCGCGGCGATTTTTCAAGATTGGGACCAGGGATATGTCGTATCGCGTCATCACCAGCATTTTTATGCTGCTTCTAAGCTGGGACGCCGCGGCGCAAGGTCCGGCCATTTCCACCGCTATTTCCTACAGCCGGGACATTCAACCGATCTTTACTGAAAAGTGCGTGGCCTGCCATGCCTGCAACGATGCCGCCTGTCAGCTCAACCTGGGCAGTGGCGAAGGGGCGGCACGTGGCGCGACCAAAGTGCCGGTCTACGATGGCGATCGCCGAACGGCCGCAGCACCGACCCGCCTGTTTTACGATGCCTTTGGCAAGCATGCCTGGCAGCAGAAGGGCTTCTTCCCCGTGCTTGACGCTCAAGGCAGTCAGGCTGCGTTGATGGCGCGGATGCTTGAGCTGGGCCATAAAACCCCCTTGCAGCCCAATGCCAAATTGCCGGACGAGATCGTGCTGGGTCTGAACCGGGAAAACCGCTGCGCCATGCCAGCGGAGTTCGACGGCTATGCCCGTTCACATCCCAAAGAAGGCATGCCGCTGGCGGTCACCGGCCTGACCGACCAGCAATACCAGACGCTGCAGCGCTGGCTGGCCTCGGGTGCGCCGATTGATGAACAGGGGCTGGTGCCGAGCGCGAAAGAAGCGTTGCAGGTGGTGCAGTGGGAAAACCTGCTCAACGCCCCCGGCTCCCGGCAAAGTCTGGTGGCCCGCTGGTTGTTCGAGCACTGGTTTCTTGCCCATCTCTATTTCAAGGACGGCGAGCCAGGGCACTTTTTCCAGTGGGTGCGCTCGCGTACGCCCACCGGTCAGCCGATTGACCTGATCAACACACGCCGTCCGAATGATGACCCGGGTACTCAGGTGTATTACCGCTTGTGGCCGGTGCAGGGTGTGATTGTGCAGAAAACCCACATCACCTATCCGCTGAGTGCGGCGAAGATGGCGCGGGTCAAAAGCCTGTTCTATAGCGGCAACTGGCAGGTCAACGCCTTGCCAGGCTACGGGCCGGAACGGCGGGCCAATCCGTTCGATACCTTCGAAGCTATTCCGGCGCAGGCGCGCTACCAGTTCATGCTCGATAACGCCGAATACTTCGTGCGCACGTTCATTCGTGGCCCGGTTTGCCGTGGGCAGATCGCCACGGATGTGATTCGCGACAACTTCTGGGCGCTGTTCCAGGCCCCTGAGCACGACCTCTATATCACCGACCCGAATTACCGCGGCCAGGCCACACCGTTGCTGGCCATGCCGGGTCAGAATGACGATGTCGGTAGCGTCTTGAGCCTGTGGCATGGCTACCGCGACAAGCGTAACGAATACGAAGCGCTGCGCCGGGACAATTACGCCGACGCACCGGCGCCTAGCTGGTCGACCTTGTGGGCGGGGAATGACAACGCGTTACTGACGATCTTCCGCCACTTCGACAGTGCGTCGGTGAACAAAGGCTTGATCGGCGATGTGCCGCAAACCCTGTGGCTGTTCGATTTTCCGCTGCTGGAGCGCACCTACTACCAATTGGCGGTGAACTTCGACGTGTTCGGCAACGTTTCCCACCAGGCCCAGACCCGCCTGTACTTTGACCTGATCCGTAACGGCGCCGAACAGAACTTCCTGCGCCTGATGCCGGCCGACTCACGGGACGGCTACCTCGACGATTGGTACCAGAACAGCGGCAAGTTCAAGATGTGGCTGGACTATGAGTCCATCGATGACGACAAACCGACCGCGCTGAAACTCGACGAGAAAGACCCCAAGCGCGATTTCGCCATGCAGTTGCTGGCCCGTTACGGCGAACTCAATGCCAACCCCGATCCGATCAACCGGTGCAATGGTGCGTATTGCTCGCGGCCGAATATCGACCCGGACTTGCAGGACGCCGAACAAGTATTGAGTCGCCTGACTTCGCGCCCGGCAGCCGGCTTGAGGGTCATCGACCAGTTGCCGGAAGCAACGATGTTGCGTATCGAAACGACGAGCGGCAAACGCGTGGCCTACAGCCTGTTGCGCAACCGTGCGCACAGCAATGTGGCGTTCCTGCTCGGTGAATCTTTGCGCTACCAGCCGGGGCTCGACACGTTGACCATTTACCCGGGTGTACTCAGCAGTTACCCGAACTTTATGTTCAACATTCCGGCCGACCAGGTCCCGGCGTTCGTCGCTGCAATGGAAAACGCCAAAGACACGGATGATTTCGAGAAAATCGTCGAACGGTGGGGGATTCGTCGCAGTCATCCGCAATTCTGGTTCTATTTCCACGACCTCAGCCGTTACGTCCACGAAACCGACCCGGTGGAAGAGGGCGTGCTGGATATGAATCGCTACGAGAATCTCTGAGCCACTGCAATTCCCTGTGGGAGCGGGCTTGCCCGCGAAGAGGTCGTCACATTCAGCATAAATGTTGAATGACCTGACGCGTTCGCGGGCAAGCCCGCTCCTGCAAGGGATCACCATTTCTTTCCTGACAAAAATACTAGGACTTTGTGCGGCGCGATGATTGGCGTAAACTGCGCCCAAGCCTGCGAGGAGTTTCCATGACCGCTATAACCATTACCGACGCCGCCCATGATTACCTGGCTGACCTGCTTTCCAAGCAGAACACCCCGGGTATCGGCATCCGCGTCTTTATCACCCAGCCTGGCACCCAGTACGCCGAAACCTGCATTGCCTACTGCAAGCCGGGCGAAGAAAAACTTGAAGACACGGCGCTGGGGCTCAAAAGCTTCACCGCTTACATCGATCACTTCAGTGAAGCCTTCCTGGACGATGCGGTGGTCGACTACGCCACCGACCGCATGGGCGGCCAACTGACCATCAAGGCGCCAAACGCCAAAGTGCCGATGGTCAATGCCGACAGCCCGGTTAACGAGCGTATCAATTACTACCTGCAAACCGAGATCAACCCGGGGCTGGCGAGCCACGGCGGTCAGGTCAGCCTGATCGATGTCGTTGAAGACGGTATCGCCGTTCTGAAATTCGGCGGTGGTTGCCAGGGCTGTGGCCAGGCGGACGTGACTCTGAAGGAAGGCATCGAGCGCACGTTGCTTGAGCGTATTCCTGAGCTCAAGGGTGTTCGTGACGTGACCGACCACACGCAGAAAGAAAACGCCTACTACTAAGGTGTTCGCTGCGAAATGAAAAAACGGCACCCGTGAGTGCCGTTTTTTTATGGGTGGAGTTCGCTGGCCCCTTCGCGAGCAAGCCCGCTCCCACATTGAATCTCCCGCGAAAACAAATTTTGTGTACGACGAAGATCAAATGTGGGAGCGGGCTTGCTCGCGAAGAGGCCCTATGGGCGATAGAGATGCGCATGCCCCGCGCGATACAGCGACGAGGCGCTGAACTGGTCACTCCCCAATACGCGCCCGACCAAGATCAACGCCGTGCGCCGAAATCCCTTCGCTTCAACCTTCCCGGCAATGTCCTCAAGTGTCCCCACTACCCAATCCTGATCCGGCCAGGTCGCCCGGTGGATCACCGCGATCGGGCAGTCCGCGCCGTAATGCGGCAGCAGTTCAGCGAGGATTTTCTCCAGGTGATTGACGCCCAAATGAATGGCCATGGTCGCCCCATGTTGCGCCAGGCTGCCCAGTTCTTCGCCAGCCGGCATGGCTGTCTTGTCCGCGTAGCGGGTCAAAATCACGCTTTGCGAAATGTCCGGCAGGGTCAGTTCCGCCCCTAAAAGCGCCGCGCACGCCGCTGTCGCCGTTACGCCCGGTACGATTTCAAACGGAATGTCGAGCTCACGCAGGTAGCGAATCTGTTCGCCAATCGCGCCATACAGGCTCGGATCGCCGGAATGCACCCGTGCCACGTCCTGGCCGTTGGCGTGGGCGGTTTTGATCAGTTCGATGATCTGTTCCAGGTGTAGTTCGGCGCTGTTGACCACCTGTTCGGCGCGATGGCCTTCCAGCACGGCCACGGGCACCAGGGAGCCGGCATAGATGATCACCGGGCAGCTGCGAATCAGCCGTTGGCCTTTGACCGTGATCAGTTCCGGGTCGCCGGGGCCTGCGCCAATGAAGTAGACGGTCATCGTCGGTTCCTGTGAGAAAAGGGGCAGGGCAACGGCTTCAGATGAAGATTGCTCATGATCGAATGCGCGATTACCAGGGATTTTACGCAGCGCCGGCCAATGCCAGGGTCGCCTGAGCGTATTTTTGTCGGGATATCAGCAGCTTCGCCGGCGCCTGGGCCAATTGTTCGGCCAATGCTAGGGCAGCACTTTCCGCTACGCCATAACAGCCCGTGCGCTCGAAGGCGATGTCTGAATGATGGGTGAGTTTGGTGTGATAGCAGGCCAATTGTTCACTGCTGAAAAACAACAACGGCAACTCGAGTTGTGCGGCCAGCTCGACCAGACCCGACTCGTCGCGCTTCAGGTCGATGCTGGCCAGGGCCTTTATTTCGTGAAGTCCGACTTGATGAGCCTGTAACGCCTGATCAAGCAATGCCCGCAGCGTGCTGGCGGGGCAGCCGCGCTGGCAGCCCAGGCCGACCACTAACGTCGGCGCTGTGCGGGTCTCTGTCATGCGTGGTATTGGCCATCGTTTTTGCGTCGGAACAACCAGGCACTGATCAGGCCCAAGGCCAGCCAGAACGCCACGTTGGTCAGCTGCGAAGCGATTTTGAACTGCGCTTCCAGGGCTTCCGGCGCGAGCATCGAATGCACTTCCGGCTGAGGTGCGCCGATGACATGTGGAGTGGCCAGAATCGCCGCGCCCAGCACTTTCATCAGCCAATGACGGCTGAACACGATCAGGGCGATGCCGGCTGCTGTGGACGCCGCCGTGCCGATCCACCAGATCTGCCGTTGTGCCAGATCGGCTGCGGCAGTGCCCGGCAATTCAGGTGGCAGGCCGAGGGTCGGTGCGAGGACGAACGTCGCGTAACCGGCCAAGCCCCAGAGCAGACCTTGTGCGGTGCTGTTTGGCGCCCGCAGGGTATAGAGACCGGCAAGCATCAGGGCAAAACCGACCGCGACCACCAGGTTGCCGCCGGTGGTCGACAGCACGCGCTGCCAGCCGTCTTCCGGCTCCCAGGCTTCGGCGTCGTGGGTATGAGCGGCCATGGCGCCGTCGGCGTGTTCATGGGGTTGAACCACTGCCGGCTCGGCTTTTTCGTAGGTTTCGGCCTGAAGGATCAGCGGTGCCACCCAGAAACTTTGCAGCAGGGTCAGCAACAGGGCGGCCAGCAACCCGGTGAAACCTGCGGTTTGCGCAATACGCTTGATCATTTGGGCAGGTCTCAATGGCACGGGAACGCAGAGCTGTGACGGGTATCGTGCGCGGCGTTGTGCACCGCTTCTATGTGCGAGAAACCGGCGAAATAGACAAGGCACGCGCCCAGGATCGACGCACACACGGCGGCGGTCAGGCGTTGGGTCAGGGTTGTGGTGGTGCTGGCGGTGCTGCTGGAGCCGGTGCTGGTGATGATCGACATGGCGCGCTTCCCTCTGGTCTGTCAGCGGGTGAATAGAGCGCATGGAAAACCCCTGCGATTCGGGCTCGCAGACGTTCAAACAGCGCCCGCCCACCGCGGGTTTGTTGTTCCGTGACCGTAAGGGTCACTGTGTGTTGCGGGCCGGTCTCCGGGCTCACGAGGGGCGTTGGCTTTCGCCGTGGCCTGCAAACATCACCTTCCCATGCCGAACTGCTGGCACAGTGGATTTGATGCTTCGCTCGCTTACCGTTGCGGGGGCAGCACCGGACTGACATGGCTTTGAGTAAAGCACATGATTCACCGGTTTCCCGTTTCACCCTGTGAAGGGCACCCGTAACAAGGCGTGTAGGAGAGCATGGGCGGGGGTTGGCCGTCAATTGGCAAGGGTTCTCAACACGAAAACCGAGGCGCTCCATTCGCGAGCAAGCCCGCTCCCACATTGGAACGTGGTCGAATGTGGGAGCGGGCTTGCTCGCGAAGGGCGCGCCGCCAATGTCATGTGAACATTGACCCGCCCCAGCGCGATGCGTAGCCTTGCGCTTTCGAGGTTCTTCGGCGTTTGTCGAAGCTAAGAAGGGAACGCGGTCAATGCCGCGGCTGCCCCCGCAACTGTGAACGGTTCAGTTTCTGCCATGCCACTGCATGCGCCAGCCATGGCGCGAGCGGGAAGGCGCAGCAACCGCCAGTCAATCGACTGGCCAGCCGTCAGCCAGGAGACCTGCCTCGACACAGATTCTCACTTTCAACCGGGCGGGGTGATCCGGTGGCGAACTCTTCAGGCATGCGCGTGCGCGCTGCCGGTCGTCGTCCCGTATGCCCGCCACCAAAGCCAAAGGGCATCCGATGAAAACACTGGCCAAACTCCCCGTCACCATCGTTACCGGTTTCCTCGGCTCGGGCAAAACCACGCTGCTGCGGCACATGCTCGACAACGCTCAGGGCCGTCGCATCGCGGTGATCGTCAACGAGTTTGGCGAGCTGGGTATTGACGGCGATATCCTCAAGCAATGCTCCATCGGCTGCACCGAAGAAGAAGCCAACGGTCGCGTTTATGAGTTGGCCAACGGCTGCCTGTGCTGCACGGTTCAGGAAGAATTCTTCCCGGTGATGCGCGAACTGGTTGCCCGTCGCGGCGACCTCGATCACATCCTCATCGAAACCTCGGGCCTGGCCCTGCCAAAACCGTTGGTTCAAGCCTTCCAATGGCCGGAAATCCGCAGTGCCTGCACCGTCGACGCGGTCATTACCGTCGTCGACAGCCCGGCCGTGGCCGCCGGCACCTTTGCCGCGTTCCCGGATCAGGTCGACGCCCAGCGTAAACTCGACCCGAACCTGGACCATGAATCGCCGCTGCACGAGCTGTTCGCCGACCAATTGGCCAGCGCCGACCTGGTGATCCTCAACAAGGCCGACCTGATCAGCCCTGAAGACCTGGCCCGCGTGCGCCTTGAAGTCGCTGAAGAATTGCCGCCGGCGGTCAAAGTCATCGAAGCCAGCAGCGGTCGCCTACCGCTGGACGTGCTGATCGGCCTCGGTGCCGGCTCCGAAGAGCACATTGACAGCCGTCACAGCCATCACGACCACCACCACGACGGTGATGACCATGACGACCACGATCACGATGCGTTTGACTCGATCTCCCTCGAACTGCCGCAAGCCGACGAAAGCCTGCTGCTGGATGCGCTGACCCAACTGGTGGTCAAGCACGGCATCCTGCGTGTGAAAGGCTTCGCCGCGATCCCCAACAAACCGATGCGTTTGCTGATTCAGGGCGTGGGCACGCGTTTCGACAAGCACTTTGACCGTCAGTGGGGCGCCGATGAGGCGCGGACCACGCGCTTGGTGTTGATCGGTCAAGACCTGGACGCCGCGCAACTCGAAGCGCAATTGCGCGCCGCGCTCAGCGTTTAAGCCATGCACCTGCTCAGGACCCAGCCCGGCGGTTTCGTGTCGGACGACAACATCGCCGACCTTGGACAAACCCCCGCCGAGCTGGTGATCCTGTGCAGCGGCGATTCCAGCCTGGCGCTGCTCGCAGAAGCCGCGCAGCAATTGCCCGACGACTACCCCAGCGTGCGCCTGGCCAACCCGATGCAGGTGCAAAACCATGCCTCGGTCGACCTGTATGTCGACGAAGTGCTGCGGCACGCCAAGGTGATTCTGATTTCGCTGCACGGCGGCATCGCCTATTGGCGTTACGGCATCGAGCGGCTGGTGGAGCTTTCCCAGCGGGGCGTGCAACTGATTCTGGTGCCGGGTGATGATCGCCCGGACCCGGAACTCAGCGACCTGAGCACCGTGGCGGCCGGCGATCGCGACCGGCTCTGGCAGTTTTTGCGTCAGGGCGGCATGGGCAATGCCCTGGATTTTTTCCGCTGCCTGGCCACTCAATGGCTTGGCCGCGATTACGCCTGGGCCGAGCCACAAACCCTGCCGCGCACGGCGATTTACCATCCGAAAAAAGCCCCGCAGCCCTGAAAGACTGGCAAGCCGATTGGCACGCCGATCAACCGGTGGCGGCGGTGTTGTTTTACCGCTCGCATTTGCAGGCGGCCAATACCGGTTTTATCGATGTTTTCTGCCAGCGTTTGCAGGCGGCGGGGTTAAATCCCTTGCCGATTGCCGTGGCCAGTTTGAAAGAGCCCGGCTGCCTGACGGTGGTCGAGGATTGGCTGGATGAAGTCGAGGCGGGGGTGATTTTGAACACCACCGGTTTCGCCCAATCCAGCCCCGAAGCGCCGCACCTGCGCCCGTTTCGCCGCAACATCCCGGTGATTCAGGCGATTTGCGCTCAGGACAACGAGCCAGGATGGCGCGCCAGTGAGCAGGGCCTCGGTCCGCGTGACCTGGCGATGCACATCGCATTGCCGGAACTGGACGGCCGCATCATCAGTCGCCCGATCAGCTTCAAGGACTTGGCGTGGCGCAGCGAGCGCAGTCAGTCGGACGTCGTTTGCTATCGTCCTCAACCCGAACGCATGGATTTCGTCGCCGAACTGGCGCGGCGCTGGATCGATCTGGCGCGGCTGGCGAACAGCGAAAAACGTATCGCGTTGATCCTCGCCAACTACCCGACTCGCGACGGCCGCATCGGCAATGGCGTCGGCCTCGATACCCCGGCCGCCGCGTTGAATATCTTGCGTGCGCTGCAGGTCGAGGGTTATCCGCTGTCGGCCGAGTTACCGGACAGCGGAACGGCGTTGATCCAGCAATTACTCGGCGGGGTCAGCAACGACCTCGATACCCTGGATCAGCGTCCCTGTCATCAAAGCCTCGCGCTGGACGAATACCGGCAGATGTTCGACGCCTTGCCCGAGGCCAACCGCCAAGCCGTGCTGGAACGCTGGGGCACGCCCGAAAGCGATCCGATGTGCCGTGGCGGACGAATGATGATCGCCGGCCTGCGCTTCGGCCTGACCTTCGTCGGCGTTCAGCCGGCGCGTGGTTATCAGGTGGACCCGAGCGCGGTGTATCACGACCCGGACCTGGTGCCGCCGCACGGTTATCTGGCGTTCTACTTCTGGCTGCGCAACACCTACGGCGCCCACGGCGTGATTCACGTCGGCAAGCACGGCAACCTCGAATGGTTGCCGGGCAAAGGTGTCGGACTCTCGGAAAACTGCTGGCCGGACGCATTGCTCGGGCCGCTGCCGAACATTTATCCGTTTATCGTCAATGACCCGGGCGAGGGCGCGCAGGCCAAGCGCCGCACTCAAGCGGTGATCATCGATCACCTGATGCCGCCGCTGACCCGCGCTGAAACTTACGGGCCATTGCGCAATCTCGAATTACTGGCCGACGAGTATTACGAAGCGCAACTGCTCGATCCGCGTCGTGCTCGGGAATTGCAGCGCGACATCCTGCAACTGGTGCGCGACACCCACATTGACCGTGAACTGCAACTGGACGAAAAACTCGACAGCGATGCCGACGCGGCGATCTGGTTGCCGCGTCTGGACACCTATCTGTGCGATTTGAAGGAATCGCAGATTCGCGATGGCCTGCACATCTTTGGCGAGTCACCGACCGGGCGCTTGCGCATCGACACCTTGCTGGCCTTGCTGCGGATTCCCCGTGGCGATGGTCGTGGTGCGCAATCCAGTTTGCTGCGAGCGTTGGCGAAGGCGTTCGAGCTGGGATTCGATCCTCTGGATTGTGCGTTGGCCGAGCCGTGGACCGGGCCTCGTCCAATTGAACTGCAACTGATGAACGATGAACTCTGGCGTACGGCGGGCGATACCCGTGAACGACTGGAATTGTTCGCCGCACAACTCATCTCGCAAACATTGAGCACCGAGCGCGGACTCTGTGGGAGCGAGCTTGCTCGCGATGCGGTTGAACATTCAACATTGATGTCGATTGACCCACCGCTATCGCGAGCAAGCTCGCTCCCACAGGTTCCGCGCTGGGCAGAAGTGCAAGCCATCCTCGACAGCCTGCGCGAAGTCGTCGCACCACGCCTTGACGCCTGCGGCCCAGCCGAAATGCGCGGTCTGCTCGACGCCCTGAAGGGCCGCTTCGTTCCCGCCGGCCCCAGCGGCGCACCCAGCCGCGGCCGTCTGGACGTGCTGCCTACCGGGCGCAACTTCTATTCGGTGGACGTGCGCAACCTGCCGACCACCACCGCGTGGCGCATCGGTTTCCAGTCGGCCAACCTGATCCTTGAACGACATCTGCAAGACCACGGCGATCATCTGCGCCAACTCGGTTTGTCCGTGTGGGGCACCGCGACCATGCGCACTGGCGGCGACGACATTGCCCAAGCCATGGCGCTGATGGGCGTGCGTCCGGTCTGGGCGACCGGCAGTCAGCGGGTCGACGATTTCGAGATTCTGCCGCTGAGCTTGCTCGACCGCCCGCGTGTGGACGTTACCTTGCGCGTCTCCGGTTTTTTCCGCGATGCCTTTGCCAACCTGATCCGCTTGTTCGACGCCGCGGTGCAAGCGGTCGCCGCGCTGGATGAGCCCGACGACCTGAACCCGTTGGCGGCCAAAGTGCGTGCCGAACGTGAAGCGTTGATGCAATCGGGGCTGGATGAAGACGCTGCGAATCGTCAGGCCGGTTGGCGAATTTTCGGGGCCAAACCGGGTGCGTATGGTGCCGGCGTGCAGGGCGCCATCGACGGGCGTCTGTGGCAAAGCCGCGAAGATCTGGCCGAGGTATACCTGAACTGGGGCGGCTATGCTTATGGCGGCTCCGACGAAGGTACCGCCGCTCGCGAACAATTCGCCCAGCGCCTGAGCCAGGTGCAAGCGGTGCTGCAAAACCAGGACAATCGCGAGCACGACTTGCTCGATTCCAACGATTATTACCAGTTCCAGGGCGGCATGCTCGCCGCCGTAGAAAGCCTCAGCGGTGAAGCCGCGGCCAGTTACCACGGCGATCACAGTCAACCGGACTTGCCGAAAATCCGCACCTTGAAGGAAGAGCTGAACCGGGTGATTCGTTCCCGGGCGGCCAATCCAAAGTGGATCGACGGGGTCAAGCGTCACGCCTACAAAGGCGCGTTTGAACTGGCGGCGACGGTCGACAACCTGTTTGCGTTCGACGCCACTACGCAACTGATTGACGATCACCAGTACGCGTTACTGGCCGACGCTTATTTGCTCGATCCGGCGACTCGCGATTTCGTTCGCGAGCACAACCCACATGCGTTGCGAGACATGACCGAACGGATGCTGGAAGCGCAGCAGCGAGGGATGTGGAAGGAACCGGGCGAGTATCGCGAGGCGCTGGAGAATTTGTTGTTGGATATAGAAGAAGATTCATGAGGGCATGATCGTTCCCACGCTCTGCGTGGGAATGCCTCAACGGACGCTCCGCGTTCGGCTCTGGGGACGCAGAGCGTCCCATGCTGCATTCCCACGCGGAGCGTGGGAACGATCACATCACCGACCACAAACGAGACCCGACATGACCGACACCCCGCATTTCCCGTTATCCGCCGTGGTCGGCGCCGACGACTTGAAGCTCGCCCTGTACCTGACCGCGATCGACCCGAAAATCGGTGGCGTACTCATCGAAGGCCCTCGCGGCATGGCCAAATCGACCCTGGCCCGTGGTCTGGCAGATCTGCTCGCCAGCGGTCAATTCGTCACGCTGCCGCTGGGTGCAACCGAGGAACGACTGGTCGGCACCCTCGACCTGGATGCGGCGCTGAGCGATGGCCGTGCGCAATTTTCCCCCGGCGTACTGGCCAAGGCTGACGGCGGCGTGCTCTATGTCGATGAGGTCAATCTGCTGCCCGATCACCTCGTGGACCTGTTGCTTGACGTCGCCGCCAGCGGCACCAACCTGATCGAACGCGACGGCATTTCCCATCGGCATTCGGCGAAATTCGTACTGATCGGCACCATGAACCCGGAAGAGGGCGAGCTGCGTCCACAACTGCTCGATCGCTTTGGCCTGAACGTTGCGCTCAGCGGCCATACCGCACCGACCGAGCGTGGTCAGATCATCCGTCGACGACTGGATTTCGACAGCGATCCGCAACAGTTCTGCGCGCAGTGGGAACATCAACAGCAGGCGCTGCGCGAACGCTGCGAGAAGGCCCGTAGTCTGTTGGCGAGCATCCCCCTCGACGATCAAGCGCTCGCGCTGATTACGGAGCGCTGCTTTGCCGCCGGGGTCGATGGCTTGCGCGCCGACCTGGTCTGGCTGCGCGCCGCCCGCGCCCATGCCGCATGGCAAGGGGCGAACGCGATCACCGAGGACGATATCGACGCCGTCGCCGACTTCGCCTTGCGTCATCGTCGCCGCGAGCAAACACCGCCGGCACCGCAATCCAGTCAGTCACCGTCTGCGCAACCTTCCAACCCGAGCGAAGGCCAGGGCCAATGGGGAGACATGCCGGCCCAGGCGTTGCCGGTCGGCGCCCGCCGTGAAGTGCCGAGCTGGCCAAAAGAGCCTTAGGCATTCGCCCTCGATCTGATGCGGGGGCGAATGCCAGACCCCGCGCAGGACGGCTGAACAACGGCAAGCAAGGCAAGCGTCACGCTGCACGCAGCGGCTCGATCAATTGGCCCGGAACCTTGCTCAACGGCCGGCCACGTCAACGCAGCGATGTACTGTTCCATCTGCGCACGCGAAGCGCCCATGAATTGTGGCTGGTGATCGTCGATGCGTCGGCTTCGACGCGGCGTCATCAAGCATTAAGCGATGCCAAGGGTTTGCTGGCGCAGCTATTCGACGATGCCTATCGCCAACGTGCGCGACTGGCGTTGCTGACGGCCAGCGGCAATGTGCCGAAATGGCAGGTGCAAGGCTTGAAAGCCTCCAGCGGTTTGCGTACCTGGCTTGATGGGCTGGGTGCAAGCGGCGGCACGCCAGTGTTGGCGGCGCTGGAAGAGGCAGGGCGCTGGTTGGCGGCGCGGAAAAAACGCTTCCCGGCGGAACAGCAACGGGTGTTGCTGCTGACCGATGGGCGATTGAAAGAGTGGTCAGTTCTGCCTGCTCTGGATTGTCCCATTTTGCTGGTGGATATCGAAAGAGGAGCGATTCGACTAAACCGGGCTAAACGGTTGGCAAGTGACTTGTGTGCCACTTATTTGCATATCGATATCCCGGAATCCCCCATTGTTTTCTGAGGGTAAATGTTCGGGGCGGCACCACTGATGGGCGATCAGTGGTGTGGGGACTCGCAGATCTAAATAAAGTTAATCAGCCCATCCAAAATGGAACCGGTAGCTTGGGTTTTGATGGTTACGGATTTTTTTTACTACTTCGTTAGTGTAGTAGCAATTAACTCGGTGTCGATCGAGCAAATCAATTACTTCGTTGTGTGGGTGTGGGTCATTCGAAGTGCCGAACTTTCGGTTGTTATGGCTGATAATTGCATGATCAGGTTTAATGGCGAGCATTGCGTTGTTGGAAATATTTTCTCTACTGCCATGATGTGGGACTTTTAGAAATCTCGCAGATATGTCGGTTTTTTCTTCGATCAGCCGTTCAAATACCGAGTTGTCTGCATCACCTGTAAATAACCAGTCGCCGCTGTCGTGCTGGTGTTTGAATACAATGCTGGCTCGGTTGGAGTTCAACTTTACGTGCCGGGAGACGTAGTAATCTATATTGTTTTTTGAGGCACCGGCGAGTGACTCACTGAGCGTGATGAAAAATAAATGCACGAATTTTCGCGCAAAGAACCCATACTCCAATTGGCTTTCGATGTGGCGTTGCAAAACCAGTGGTGAGACATAGTTAATTATTTCTTCTCTCGGAAGCTCTATTCCATATTCCGAAAGTATAGTCAGCGCTTGTTCGATGGACGTTTCGGAGGTTGGGAAGTCGTCGAAAATTTTTTCGGGGTGGCGAGGGGGTTCAATATTGTTGCGTGGGTGCACAAAGTATCTCCCTGTGCGACCAACTGCGGGTGCAAGGTGCTGATCAACTTCCAGTTCGGCTGTTTAAGTTTTTCAGTGGTGTGTTTTTTTAGATAGCCGTATATTTTTGTTATTTCAGGAAGATAGTAGGGGATATAAGTGTGGGAAATTTCTATTTTTTTTGACTTTAATAGTCGCGGAACCCCACCGATATGATCTTCGTGTGAGTGGGTGATTAGTAACCGATAAATACCTGGGCTCAGTATGTTTTCAATATTCGCCTTGGCGGGACCTGTGTCTATTAGAAGCGGTGGATCGCTTAAATCACAACCTTGTCCTGGATTCAGAATAAAGGCGTCGCCTTGACCTACGTTTATTACAGTTAGCATTGTGAACACTCGGCTTCCATGGCAAATGATGCGCCTCGTCTTCCGGATTGCGATATTGGGAGTGCAAAGTATCGTCCCGGGCGGGCAGAGAGACGATACTAATATGCCATCATCGTGTCTAGCTCAGGTTACTTACTCATCGCCTGACGATACTGGCGAGTCCGTCGGCTGATGTACAACTGGTCAAGAATCAATGCCCACAGCGCCGATACCTGCGGCTGAGGCTTACGCCCGCGGCTGAGTCGCTTGAGCTGAAACTTCACCACCGCCATGTTCGCCAGCGCGGCCAATGGTTTGCGTTTCCAGCGGATCGGCGGCAACTGCGGGTGACTGTTCTGACCTTGGCGCCACTGTTTGACCAATTGCGGTTCGACGGCCATCGCCGTGCCAATGCCGGCCATGGCGATGCCGCTGTCGAGCACCTGCTCCACGATAGCCAGACGCCGGATGCCACCGGTTACCATCACCGGCATGTTCGCCACACTGGCCAGTTCACCGGCCATTTCCAGAAAGTAGGCTTCGCGCGCCAAGGTCCGGCCGTCGCGGGCTTCACCTTGCATCGCGGGGGCTTCGTAGCTGCCGCCGGAGAGTTCCAGCAGGTCGATGCGTTGCTCATTGAGCCACCGGATCACCTGACGGGCATCGTCGGCATCAAAACCGCCACGCTGGAAGTCGGCGGAATTGAGTTTCACTGCCACACAAAACTGCGGCGATACCGCCTCGCGAACGGCGCGGACCACGTCCAGCAGCAAACGCGCGCGATTTTCCAGTGATCCGCCCCAACGGTCGGTCCGCTGATTGGTCAGCGGCGAGAGGAACTGGCTGAGCAGGTAACCGTGCGCCGCATGGATCTGCACGCCAGTGAACCCGGCCTTTTCGGCGAGAGCTGCGCTGGTGGCGAAGCGGGTGATCACCTCGCTTATATTGGCCTCGGACATGGGTTTGGGCTCGGCAAACATCTTCGAAAAGCCCCCCAGGTCCAGCGCCACCGCCGACGGCGCCAAGGCTTGTTGGCCGAGGTTGGCCATGGTCTGGCGGCCGGGATGGTTCAATTGCACCCAGAAATGCGCACCACCGGCCCGGCCAATGGTTGCCCACTGACGGAACTGTTCGATATGCCGTTCGTCTTCCAGCACCACGCCACCGGGGCCGGTCATGGCGCGGCGATCGATCATGACATTGCCAGTCAGCAACAGGCCGGCTTCGCCCTCGGCCCAGGCCTGATACAGCTGAAACAAGGCGCGTGACGGCCCTTGGCCGGTATCGGCGAGGTTTTCTTCCATCGCGGCTTTGGCGATACGATTACCGACGGTCTGGCCGTTGGGTAGATTTAACGCTTGGAAGGGCGACATGCTTGACTCCTCATCAGTGAAGCGTAGAGGCTAAGCTTAAAGTTAACTTTAATGTCAAGCAGGCAAATGAGGCCGTGATGAAAATTGGTGAATTGGCGCAGTTAAGCGGCTTGAACGCTTCGCGAATCCGGTTTTACGAAGCTCAAGGGTTGATCAGTCAGGTGGCGCGCTCGGCCAATGGCTACCGGCGATACTCAGAGCAGGCCCTGCAAACACTGATGATTATTCAGTGTGCCCAACAGGCGGGGTTCAGCCTCGAAGAGCTGAAGCAGTTATTACCTGACACCGTAACGGGCGAGTTCAAGCGCGATGAACTGGTGGCGGGGCTTGTGCGAAAAGTCGAGCAGATCGAAGAAATGCAACTTCACCTGGCCCAGAGCAAGGCGAAGTTGCTGGGGGTGATCGAAAGCATCGAAGTGCGACCCGAAGGGATAGCCTGTGATGCGAATGCCGAGAGGGTGCTGGCGTCGCTCAAGCATCAGTTCTGATCGATGCATGAATCACCGTAAGCCTGGTAGCGCAGGACATGAGTGGCGCCCGTGGTGTCGACATAGGTCATCTCCCGTGGGCCGATGCCGCAATAATCGCCGTTGGTGATGTTGATGACCCTGGCAATGTTCAGCGATTTCGAATAGCTGTAGTCCTCGACGTTCGAGGGGCTGGCGTTGTCGGCAGAAGCAGCGGCGGCAGTGCCGCTCAGGGCAATCAGACACAGCGCGGACAGAAGGCTTTTCATGATGGGGCTCTCGTAGTGGCTACTGATCAATTTCAGTGGCAGTACGACGAACCCCGTACGGGTTTATTCCAGGCTCAGGGAGAAGTTTTTGCACCGGAATCGGATTGCGCATCAGCGTGCCCACCACCAAGGCACACAGCAACGCCACCAGCCCGGCGACGCAGAGCAACAGACTGAAGCCGCCGACAAAGGCCTGACGCGCCAATGGCTCGACCACTGAGCGTGCAGTTTGCGGTAGCAGGTTCATGGCCGCCGCCATGTCACCGGCAACTACCCGCGAAGCAATGCCTTGTGCCTGGCTGAGCCACACCACGCCTTGAGTGGAAAGGCTGTCGCGCAACAACAGTTCGGTATGACTGGAGAGCAGCGCGCCGTAGACACCGATGGCCAGCACGATGGCGCTGAAACGCATGGTGGTGCTCATGCCCGACGCCATGCCGGTGCGCTCGCGGGGTACGCACGCCATGATGTTCTTTTGCGTGTCGCCATTGAGCAGCCCGGCACCCGCGCCGGTCACGGCAATCGCCAGGGCAAAGGGCAGGTAGCCGCCGCTGCTGACCGCCCAGGCACTGAGCAAGTTGCCGCTGCCGACGAGCGTCAACCCGGCCGCCATCAAGGTGGCAGGCGAAAAACGGCCGGCCAGTCGCGCGCCGATGCGTGGGCAGATCAGCATGGTCAACGCAAACGGCAGCATCCCCAGCCCCGACGCAATCGCCGAAAAGCCCAAGCCGTTTTGCAGGTAAAACGGCAGCAAGGTCATCATCACTTGAGCGCAACCGGCGTAGGCAAACATGCCGAGCAGTGCGCCGATAAAACGCGGATGCTTGAACAATTGCAGGTCGACCATCGGCCGCTGTTGCATCCGCTCAATCACCACGAACAGCCCCAACAATAACGCGCCGCCGATGAGCCGGACGTAAGTGGTCGGGTTGTTCCAGCCAATCCGGTTAGCCTCGATCAACCCCCAGATCAGGCACAACAAACTTGCACTGAATGCCAGGCTGCCCCAGGGATCGAGGCGTGCGGATTGGGCGTCTCTGGATTCCGGTACGGTGCGCCAGACCATGACCATCAAGAACACGCCAATGGGCAGGTTGAGGTAAAAAATCCAGCGCCAGCCGATGTATTCGGTGATCAGCCCGCCGACCGTCGGCGCCGCGGTCATCGCCACCCCCATGCACGCCCCCCAGAACGCCCAGGCTTTGGCCCGCTCGACTTCATCGTGAAAGGTGTGGCCAATGGAGGCCAGTGCCGAGGTCAACAACAGTGCCGCGCCGACCCCCTTGATCGCCCGCGCAATATCGAGGAACAACGCGTTGGGCGCCGCACCGCACCCGAGGGACGCAAGAATGAAAATGCCCAGGCCCCAGAGCAGGGTTTTCTGCCGGCCAAAGCGGTCGGCAATGCTGCCCGCGGGCAGTAGCAGGGCGGCGAACGCCAGCATGTAGGCGCTGACGACCCATTCGATGTCGGCAAAGTTTGCGCCGAGGTCCCGTGCGATGGTCGGCAACGTGACCGCGACGATGTTGGTGTCCAGCACGATCAGCGAGCAGACACCTGAGGCTGTGAGTAACGTCAGTCGCGGGCTGACCTTGGGTTTGACGGGCATGACCGGAGCTCTTTACTGTGAGGGGCCATGCAGCTTATCGCCAGCAGGGGCTTGCTTTGTTAGGCATGGACCGTCAATTTATTACCTTTGGGCTAACGCACTAATGGAAATTCGCCATTTTCGCTATTTTCTGGCCGTTGCCCGGCAGCGCAATTTCACCCGCGCCGCCGAACATTTGGGCATCGCGCCGCCGACCTTGAGCCGACAGATCCAGGACATGGAAAGCGAACTGGGGGCTCGGTTGTTCTTGCGCCAGCAGCGTGACGTGAAGCTGACCGAGGCGGGCGCGGCGCTGGTGATCGAGGCCGAAGCCACCGTGCGCCAATTCGAATGTGCACAGCGCAACGCACAGCGGGCTGGGCGTGGCGACATTGGTCATATCGAACTGGGTTACGTGGCCTCGGCGGTGTTCGGCGGCGTGCTGCAAAAACAGGTGCAAGCCTTCAGCCGCGAATGCCCCGACGTGAGTCTGAATGTGCGGGAAAGCTCCATGGCCACGTTGCCGGCCATGGTGCTCGATGGTCGATTTGACATGGGCTACGTCCGTTCGCCGATGACGCTGCCGGAAGGACTGGACGAGATCCGCCTCGACGCAGAAGGTTTTGTGCTCGCGGTCTCGGCCGAGTCCTGGCTGTGCCGTTTGCCGGACATCGGCCCGCAACATTTGCAAAACGAGACGTTCATCCTGCCGGAACAAATCAGCGGCACCTTGCAAGTGGCCGCCCAAGGCGGCTTTTCGCCGACCCTGGGGGCGCAACCGGGCGGGTTGGTGGCCGTGATTGCCTTGGTGTCGTTGGGGCAGGGCGTGGCAGTCGTGCCGGAATCGGTGGTCGGCCACGTCGGTTTGCCCGGCGTCCTGTATCGCAAGATCAGCGGCTGTGAAGCGACGTCCTGGCTGTCGCTGATTTATCGTCGCTTCGAGAAATCGGCGGCGGTGGTGAGGTACATCGAGCAGGTCAAACATTCCTGAGCACGACAATTTCGCGAGCAAGCTTGCACGCGATAGCGTCCTGTCAAACACCACTATTGCCAAGCCTTAACACCCGGCTCGACGATTCAACCGCTCAAAGGCCCGAGGCACGGTACACAATCTGCGCAACGTCTGGCGCAACCATGCTAGATCGTGACTCGGCGCCTGGCGCACATATCGCGGCCTGAGCCTGCCGACGTGGTGGGCGAAATCCTGCTCCAGGGTCTCCTGAGAGCCAATGCCCTTGAGTTTCTTCCTCAATCTCCCGTCCTTGAAAAACAGCACCGTCGGCGTACCCGTAACGTTCGGATGCCGAGGTGATTCGCTGGTGTTCAACACGTAGATATTCGCGTGATGGCGATAGCGCTCGGCAACCTGGCGAAAGATCGGTTCCGCCCATTCGCAGGCCGGGCAGTGTTCGTTGCCGAAATACAGGATCACAGGACGCCAGGTTTTCAGTGCCTTGCGATACACCGGGGCCAGCGAGGTCAGGTGGTTTGTCGAGCTCATTGAAATCTCCTTTTCACAACGACCATCGAGGGTTTGTCGACGGTAAAGGAGGGGAATGAGGTGCGTCTACTGTCAGAAATTACAGGTGGGAAACTTCTTACGTTGTCTCGGAAGTTGCGCACGGTATTACACGATTCTCCCGACGGAGATCTCAGAAATCCAGATGCGTATGACGTGATACTTTTTGTGCAATCGAGAACAAGCACTGTTCAGGATCTGTAATGAGACACCCTTGCCTTGGGGGCGTGAAATTTCTCTCAAAAGGATGGAACTCAGATGCGCTTTAGAGTGCTATTTTTAGCGTCTCTAAAAGCACTCATAGGAACAAATTCATGACACATATCGTGCTTTCGCAAGTCGTGGCGAGCATCTCCGAGCTGAAAAAAAACCCGATGGGTACGGTTGCTGCCGGTGGTGGTTTATCTGTTGCGATCCTCAACCGTAATGAGCCGGCTTTCTATTGCGTTCCCGCCAAGGAGTACGAAGCGATGATGAGTCGTTTGGAAGATTTGGAGTTAATCGCTCTTTGCAAAGAACGAGAGAACGATCCCACCATAAAGGTTTCAATTGATGACCTATGAGCTGGAATTCTCTGAAAAAGCGTGGAAAGAATGGCAAAAGCTGGGGGGCAACCTAAGGGAGCAATTCAAAAGGAAGCTTCAGGAGCGACTGCTTAATCCGCATGTTCCCGCAGACCGGCTAAGCGGGCTTGGAAATGCTTACAAGATCAAGCTACGTGGTGCTGGATACAGGATGGTTTATCGAGTGAAGGACGAGGTGTTGATAGTGACTGTCATCGCCGTGGGGAAACGAGAACGGGGCGATGTTTACAAAAATGCAGGCGATCGCTGACGGGAGCTGTCTGAAGGCTTATTCCGAAAGGAATGTGCGCCGACGGAGACGCTGTACTCGTAGATGCCAGATGCCCTGATTGATCGTGGAAGAAAATGTGGAGTGTAGGGCACGCAATACTTTGCCCTTCTCGATTCCTCCAAGAAAGAATGCATTATTAGTCAGCACCGTCTTGGCTCATCGACATCCCAGATGTGAACCAGATACCCGCCAACTGTGGCCAACGGTAGCGCTCCCTTGATCGTGCGTTCCGTAACACTCTTGCCGTGCTTTCGCACATCCATTTGATTCAAAACACTTTTCAATCTCCCCAACATTCCCTCCACAACCTGTGGCACACTTTCTGCTGTCTATTCCGCTGTTACATACTCGTGTCCGGTATAGCGGAATAAACATCACCCTGGAGTGCTTGCCATGCATCGCCGACCTTCCTTGTTTAAAGCGTGTGTTTTTCTTTTCGCCGCGTCTGCCTCTGTCATGGGCATGGCCCAGGCAGCAGACAGCAAGCTCGATAGCGTGCTGGCCCGCGGGAAATTGATTGTGGGCACGGGCAGCACCAATGCGCCGTGGCACTTCCAGGGAGCGGATGGCAAGTTGCAGGGGTTCGATATCGATATCGGGCGGATGATTGCCAAGGGGTTGTTCAACGACCCGACCAAGGTCGAGTTCGTGGTGCAGTCGTCCGATGCGCGGATTCCCAATCTGCTCACCGACAAGGTCGACATCAGTTGCCAGTTCATCACCGTGACCGCCAGTCGTGCGCAACAGGTGGCATTCACCCTGCCGTATTACCGTGAAGGCGTCGGCCTGCTGTTGCCGGCGAACAGCAAGTACAAGGAAATCGAAGACCTCAAGGCCGCTGGCGACAGCGTGACCGTGGCGGTGTTGCAGAACGTGTACGCCGAGGAGTTGGTGCACCAGGCACTGCCCAAGGCCAAGGTCGATCAGTACGACAGTGTGGATTTGATGTACCAGGCCGTGAACTCAGGCCGTGCCGATGCCGCCGCCACCGATCAGTCGTCGGTCAAATACCTGATGGTGCAGAACCCTGGCCGCTATCGCAGCCCGACTTACGCCTGGAGCCCGCAAACCTACGCCTGCGCAGTCAAACGTGGCGATCAGGACTGGCTGAACTTCGTCAACACCACCTTGCATGAAGCCATGACCGGCGTGGAGTTCCCGACCTACGCGGCGTCGTTCAAACAGTGGTTCGGTGTCGACCTGCCGTCGCCGGCCATCGGTTTCCCTGTCGAATTCAAATGATCCCGTGAGAGCGGGGCGCCTGTAACGCGCCCCGCTCAAGGTACTGCTGACCATGAACTATCAGTTGAATTTTGCCGCCGTGTGGCGCGATTTCGACACCTTGCTGGCGGGGCTCGGTCTGGGCCTCGAACTGGCACTGGTGTCGATCGCCATCGGCTGCGTGATCGGCCTGATGATGGCGTTTGCTTTGCTTTCGAAGCACCGCGCATTGCGGGTGCTGGCGTCGGTGTATGTGACGGTGATCCGCAATACACCGATTCTGGTATTGATTCTGTTGATCTACTTTGCCTTGCCGAGCCTGGGCATTCGCCTGGACAAGATCCCGTCGTTCATCATCACGCTGTCGCTGTATGCCGGGGCGTATCTGACCGAAGTGTTCCGGGGCGGCTTGTTGAGCATTCCCAAGGGGCAGCGCGAAGCCGGGTTGGCCATTGGCCTGGGCGAGTGGCAGGTCAAGGCGTACGTCACCGTTCCGGTGATGTTGCGCAATGTGCTGCCAGCCTTGTCGAACAACTTCATTTCGCTGTTCAAGGACACTTCGCTGGCCGCTGCGATTGCGGTGCCGGAGCTGACCTATTACGCGCGCAAGATCAATGTCGAGAGCTACCGGGTGATTGAAACCTGGCTGGTGACCACGGCGCTCTATGTTGCGGCCTGCTACCTCATTGCCATGATGCTGCGTTACCTCGAACAGCGTCTGGCGATCCGCCGATAGGAGGCCCCATGTACGAATCCCCCAGTTGGTTGCATGAGTTATGGGTGGCCCGCGAAGTGTTGTGGCAAGGCTTTTTGACCAGCGTGCAGGTGTCGGCACTGGCCATTTTGCTGGGTACGATGGTCGGCATTGTCGCCGGCCTGGTGCTGACCTACGGCAAGTTCTGGATGCGCGCGCCGTTTCGTTTTTATGTCGACCTGATTCGCGGGACGCCGGTATTTGTGTTGGTGCTGGCCTGCTTCTACATGGCGCCGGCACTGGGTTGGCAGATCAGCGCGTTTCAGGCCGGTGCCTTGGGTCTGACGCTGTTTTGCGGCTCCCACGTCGCCGAAATCGTGCGCGGTGCGTTGCAAGCATTACCCAGCGGGCAGATGGAAGCGAGCAAAGCCATCGGCCTGACGTTTTATCAGGCCCTCGGGTATGTGCTGTTGCCTCAGGCGCTGCGGCAAATCCTGCCGACCTGGGTCAACTCATCGACCGAGATCGTCAAGGCGTCGACCCTGTTGTCGGTGATCGGTGTGGCCGAGTTGCTGCTCAGCACGCAGCAGATCATCGCCCGGACCTTCATGACCCTGGAGTTTTACCTGTTCGCCGGATTTCTGTTTTTCGTCATCAACTACGGCATCGAATTACTCGGCCGGCACATTGAAAAGCGGGTGGCCTTGCCATGACTCAAACTTCCAACATGCAAAACGGTCAGGCCCTGCTGGACATTCGCGGGCTGCACAAACAGTACGGCAAGCTCGAAGTGCTCAAGGGCGTAGACCTGAGCATGCAGCGCGGCAACGTCGTCACACTGATCGGCTCCAGCGGCTCGGGCAAAACCACACTGTTGCGTTGCGTGAACATGCTCGAAGAGTTTCAGGGCGGGCAGATCATGCTCGATGGCGAGTCCATCGGCTATGACGAGGTCAACGGCAAGCGTGTGCGCCACCCGGAAAAAGTCATCGCCCGTCATCGTGCGATGACCGGCATGGCGTTCCAGCAGTTCAACCTGTTCCCGCACCTCACCGCGTTGCAAAACGTCACGCTGGGTTTGCTCAAGGTCAAGAAGCTCCACAAGGACGAAGCGGTCGCGCTGGCGGAAAAATGGCTGGAGCGCGTCGGTTTGCTGGAGCGCCGTGATCACTATCCCGGTCAGTTGTCCGGCGGTCAGCAACAGCGCGTGGCGATTGCCCGGGCGATTGCGATGAACCCGAGCCTGATGCTGTTTGATGAAGTCACCTCGGCGCTCGACCCTGAGCTGGTAGGCGAGGTGCTGAACGTGATCAAGGGCCTGGCCGACGAAGGCATGACCATGTTGCTGGTCACCCACGAAATGCGTTTTGCGTTCGAAGTTTCGGACAAGATCGTTTTCATGAATCAGGGGCGCATTGAAGAGCAGGGGCCACCCAAGGAGCTGTTCGAACGTCCGCAATCACCGCGACTGGCGGAATTTCTCAAGAACACGCGCTTCTGATTTTTTCAGAAGCATTTTCACTTCTCAATCAGGAGAAACACTCATGAGCATTACTCGTTACGGCACCGGCAGCACCGCCGGTGGCGGCCAGCCCCGTCCTTTTGCACGCGCCGTTGAAGCCGATGGCTGGCTGCATGTGTCTGGCCAGGTGCCGGCGCTGGATGGCGAAATCATTGTGGGTGGCATTGTCGAGCAGACTCACCAGACCATGAAAAACCTGATCGCGATTCTCGAAGAGGCCGGTTATGGCCTGGAAGACGTGGTGCGCACGGGCGTATGGCTGGAAGACCCACGGGATTTCTGGAGCTTCAACAAAGTGTTTTCCGAGTACTTCAGCCCCGAGCACGCCCCGGCGCGCGCGTGTGTGCAGGCGAACATGATGGTCGACTGCAAGGTTGAGATCGACTGCATCGCGTACAAGAAAAAGGCCTGAACCGAGGTGACTTCATCGCGGGCAAGCCACGCTCCCACATTGGATCTCCAGTGTTCACACAATCCCTGTGGGAGCTGGCTTGCCAGCGATGGCGGCCTAACGGTCACCGCGGGACTCTGGGTAAACTCCCCGGCGAATTTGAATGGGAACCACTGACATGACCGAAGACACCATCAAGCGCCGGGCACGTGGGCTGGACCGGGCGTTCGATATCCTCGACTTCCTCAAGGAAATCGGCAAACCCCTGCGCCCGAACGAAATCGCCAGCGGCATCGGCAGTCCGAAATCCACGGTCTACGAACTGGTGGCCTCGCTGCTGGAACGTCGGGTTCTGGAGGCCGTGGGCAAGGACGGTCACGTTTACCTCGGCCGTCAGCTGTACTTCCTGGGGCAGGCGCATTTGCGTCATTTCGACCTGACCCGCGAGGCTGATCATGCCTTGCAGGAGATCGTCAGCCAGACCCATGAAACCGCCCAGATGTGCCTGCTCAACGGGCGCAAATACACGGTGGCACTGATGAAGGAAGGCGAGCGGCATTTCCGCATTTCTTCGGACATCGGCGAGAACGCGCCGATTCCGTGGACGGCGTCCGGGCGCCTTCTGCTGACGCACTTGAGTGACCAGGAAATCGTCGACTTGATCGACCACGACGACTTCATCCTGCCCAACGGCGAGCGTCTGGCGCTGGAGCAGTTTCTCCAGGAGATCCGTCAGGCCGGTATCGAGGGCTTCTTCTCTTTCGATAGTGTCGCCGACACCTTTACCCACTGCTTCGCCGCTCCGGTCAAAGACCCGACCGGCGTTGCCATCGCGACCTTGTGCATCGTCGCTCCACGGGACGATGCCAAGAACAATTACGACGCTTATCGCCAGGTGCTGATCGACAGCGCCAACAGCCTGGCCCGGCGTATCAACGAATAACAGCGGCTGCCTGCGGCCGCGAATGTGAGGAGTTCGACCATGTCTACTGCCCAAAATACTGCCGCCGTGGAAAAGGGCTTTGCCCAGGCCGGCGCCAATCTGGTACGCGACGTCAGCCTGCCGGCGCTGGTGCTGCACCGCGAAGCGCTGGAGCACAACATTCGGTGGATGCAGACGTTTGTCAGCAACAGCGGTGCCGAACTCGCGCCTCACGGCAAAACCAGCATGACCCCGGCACTGTTTCGCCGCCAACTGGACGCCGGTGCCTGGGGCATCACCCTGGCGAGCGCTACGCAAACTCGCGCGGCTTACGCCCACGGTGTGCGTCGGGTGCTGATGGCCAACCAGTTGGTGGGCACGCCGAACATGGCGCTGATCGCCGATCTGCTGGCAGACCCGACCTTTGATTTCCATTGCATGGTCGATCACCCGGACAACGTCGCCGACCTCGGGGCGTTCTTCGCCTCGCGCGGTGTGCGCCTGAACGTGATGATCGAATACGGCGTGGTGGGTGGTCGTTGCGGTTGCCGCACGGAAGACGAAGTTCTCGCACTGGCCAAAGCGATCAACGCACAACCGGCGTTGGCACTGACCGGTATCGAAGGCTACGAAGGCGTGATCCATGGTGATCATGCGGTCACCGGCATTCGTGATTTCGCCGCCTCTCTGGTGCGTTTGGCGGTGCAGTTGCAGGACAGCGGCGCGTTTGCCATCGACAAGCCGATCATCACCGCGTCGGGCTCGGCCTGGTACGACTTGATCGCTGAGTCTTTCGAAGCGCAGAACGCCGCGGGCCGTTTCCTCAGCGTGCTGCGTCCCGGCAGCTACGTGGCGCACGATCATGGCATCTACAAAGAAGCGCAGTGCTGCGTGCTCGACCGTCGCAGCGACCTGCACGAAGGCCTGCGCCCGGCACTGGAAGTCTGGGCGCACGTGCAGTCGATGCCGGAGCCGGGTTTTGCGGTGATTGCCCTGGGCAAGCGCGATGTGGCCTATGACGCCGGTTTGCCGGTGCCGCTGCTGCGTTACAAGGCCGGGGTGATCCCGGCCAACGGCGATGACGTCAGCGCCTGCAAGGTGACAGCGGTGATGGATCAACACGCGTTCATGACCGTCGCGCCGGGGGTTGAATTGCGGGTGGGCGACATCATTTCGTTCGGCACCTCGCACCCGTGCCTGACGTTCGACAAGTGGCGTACCGGGTGTCTGGTGGATGAACAGCTGAATGTCATCGAAACCATGGAAACCTGTTTCTAAGGCTTGATACCGAGGTGCGGCAATCGCGGGCAAGCCCGGCTCCTACAGGGGTTAGACGATCCCTGTAGGAGCGGAGCTTGCTCGCGATGAGGCCCGCCCAGACAACAAAGAAACACCAGAGACCCCACACAATGCACACCATCAACACCCTGGGGCCAGATGCCCCACGCATCGCCCTGATCGGCGAATGCATGATCGAGCTGCAACATCGCGCCGACGGCAGCCTCCAACAAAGCTTCGGCGGCGATACCCTGAACACCGCCGTCTACCTGGCCCGTGAACTGGGCGAGCGCGGTATCGTCGACTACGTCACGGCCCTGGGCGACGACAGTTTCAGCGATGCGATGTGCCAGCACTGGGCCAGCGAAGACATCGGCTTGGGCATGGTCCAGCGTTTGCCCGGTCGCTTGCCCGGTTTGTATTGCATCCAGACCGATGCCGCCGGTGAGCGCCGTTTCCTCTACTGGCGCAACGAAGCCGCCGTGCGCGATTGCTTCACCACGCCAGCGGCCGCGCCGATCCTGGCGGCACTGCCGGATTACGACGTGCTGTATTTCAGCGGCATTACCCTGGCGGTGCTCGGTGTGCAAGGTCGGGAAAAGTTGCTGGAAACGTTGATTGAAGCCCGTCAACGAGATGCGCGGATCGTCTTCGACAACAATTATCGGCCACGGCTGTGGACTTCAGTCGAAGAAGCTCGCGCGGCGTATCGCAGTGTTTTGCCGTATGTGGACCTGGCGTTGCTGACCCTTGAGGACGAGCAGGCGCTGTTTCATTTCTCCAGCGGCGAGGCGGTGTTCGAGGCTTACGAGCAGATCGGTACGCCGGAAGTGGTGCTCAAGCGTGGCGCCGAGGCTTGTTTGATTCGTTGCGACGGCGAGATGTTCGAGGTGCCGGCGCAGAAGGTCGAGCGCGTTGTAGACACCACGGCGGCGGGGGATTCGTTCAGTGCGGCGTATCTGGCCAGCCGACTCAAGGGCGGGAGCCCGGCGGAGGCGGCGGAGGCGGGGCATCGACTGGCGAGCCGGGTGATTCAGGTGCCGGGAGCGTTGATCCCAAGATAGCGGTGGATGGCCACTGGCTGCGCCATCGGTTCGCGAGCAGGCTCGCTCCGACAGTGGATCTTCGGTGTTCACAAAACCTGTGGGAGCGGGCTTGCCCGCGATGGGGCCCAACAGCCAACCGATCAATCCCGGTAAAACACCTGCACCAGGTGATACCCGAACTTGCTCTTGATTGGCCCATGCACCACCCGCAGCGGTTTCTTGAAAATCACCGCATCAATGACCCCGACCATCTGCCCCGGCCGAACTTCACCCAGGTCGCCGCCGCGCTTGCCGGACGGGCAGGTGGAGTACTTTTTGGCCAGCACATCGAAGGCTTCGCCCTTGGCGATGCGTTGTTTGAGCTGCTCGGCTTCTTCCGAGGTTTTCACCAGAATATGGCGGGCTTGAGCTTTCATTGGGGCATACCTTGCAACGGTGGTGGCTATGTTGGTACCAGCGGGGCGCGCGATTATGCCTTAACTCAGTCCGGTTGGCCGATCATCGTGCGAATCTTGTTGGCCAGCAGATCAATGGAAAAAGGCTTGGCGACCATGTCCATGCCTTCTTCGAGGAACCCCTGGCGTTCGGCGGCTGTTTCCGCGTAACCGGTCATGAACAGCACTTTCAGTCCCGGGCGATGCTGGCGGGCGATCTCTGCCAGCTGCCGTCCGTTCATGCCCGGCAGCCCGACATCGGTCACCAGCAGGTCGACGCGCAAATCAGATTCCAGCAAGGGCAGGGCCGTTGTCGCATCTTCGGCTTCGTAAGCGTGGTAACCCAGCTCCTTGAGCAGATCGAGCACCAGCATGCGCACCGCCGGATCATCTTCCACCAACACCACGGTTTCCCCGGCAATCGCTGCGGGTGCCTCGCCCGTCACCGGCGTCAGCACGTCCTGCGGTTCCATGGCGTGCAGGCGTGGCAAATACAGGCGCACGCTGGTGCCCTGGCCCGGCAAGCTGAACAGGCTGACATGCCCGCCCGATTGCTGGGCGAAGCCGTAAATCATCGACAACCCCAGGCCGGTGCCCTGGCCGATGGGCTTGGTGGTGAAGAACGGGTCGAACGCCTTGGCCAATACCGACGGCGTCATGCCGGTGCCGTTGTCGCTGACGGCGATCATCACGTAGTCCCCGGCCTTGACCGGTTCCACCGTGGTGATGTCGCTGCCGTCGAGGTAAACATTCGCCGTTTCGATCAGCAGTTCGCCGCCACCGGGCATCGCATCGCGGGCGTTGATCACCAGGTTGAGCAGGGCATTTTCCAGTTGGCTGACGTCGGTGCTGATCGACCAGACTTCATCGGCCAGTTGCAGTTTGAGCTCGATGTGGTCGCCCTTGGTCCGGCTGAGCAAATCCTCCAGCGAACGCACCAGCTCGTTGGCATTGAGCGGCTTGCGATCCAGTGACTGGCGACGGGAGAACGCCAGCAGGCGATGGGTCAGCGCGGCGGCGCGGTTGGCCGAGGACACGGCGGCTTCGGTAAAACGGCCAATCTCGGCAGTACGCCCGTCGGCGATGTAGCGCTGCATCAGGTCGAGACTGCCAATGATCCCGGTGAGCATGTTGTTGAAGTCATGGGCGATACCGCCGGTGAGTTGGCCGACGGCCTCCATTTTCTGTGCATGACGCAAGGCGTCCTCGGCACGCTCGCGTTCGACCATCTCGTTCTGCAGACGCTGGTTGGCTTCGGCCAACTGCTGTGTGCGGGCGGCGACGCGCTCTTCCAGGGTTTCGTTGAGGTTGCGCAAGGCTTCCTCGGTCTGCTTGCGCTCGGTTTCGTCGATTACAAAAATGTAGAAACCATTCACCGCGCCGTCCGCACCGTGGCGCGGCAGGTAATTCATCAGCGCCTGGCGCAGGCTGCCGTCACGGTGTGGCGTGCTGATACTGAAACTGCAGGGCTTGCCCTTCAGGGCTTCGCCGATGTATTCGGCGCGCAACGCATAGGCCTCGTCACCCAGCACTTCACGAATGGTTTTGCCAAAGAGCTCTTGGGGCGTCAGGCCGTACCAGTCCAGGTAGGCGGAATTGTTCAGGCGAAAACGCTCTTCACTGTCGACGTAGCTGATCAGGATCGGCATGGCATTGATGATCAGTTGCAGCTCGGTCTGGCTTTGGCGCAGCGCCTGTTCGGTGTGTTTGCGCTCGGTAAGGTCCAGCGCCGCCCCGAGAAAACGCATCGGCCGGCCATGGTGATCCTTATAGCAACGACCCCGGGCAAACACCCAGCGCAACTGGCCGTCGGGTTGCAGCAGGCGATACTCCTCGGCGTACTCGGTGCCATGGGTGATGCAGTGCTTGATGCTGCGCGCGATCATCGCCCGGTCTTCGGGGTGCACGCCGTGCAAGTACTCGCTGATGGGTAACTGCCCGGCCAGTTCCGGGTTGACGCCGTGCAGTTGGGCGAAATGGGCATCGGCGAGGAAACGGTCTTCACCGATGTCCCAGTCCCAGGTGCCGACCGCGTCGGTGGCCGCCAAGGCCAGTTGCAGGCGTTGCTCGGTTTCGCGCTGGGCCTTGAGGCTCGCGGCCGAGCGCTGCTCCAGTTCCAGGGCGATGCGGCGGCGTTCGTTGGTTTCAATGGCGGTGACCAGGATTCCGGCGACCTCGGCGCTTTCATCGCGGATCGGGCTGTAGGTCAAATCCAGCCAGAAGTCGGAATCCGCACCGTCACGCTGCAAGGTAAAGCGCTGTTCGCTGTAGGTGCGTACCTGGCCCTGTAGGACAGCGCTGTAAATCGGGTCGGCAAAGTCCTGGAGATCTGGCCAGATTTGATGCGTCGGCTGTCCGAAAGCGTGTGGATGCTTGCTGCCGGCGAGGAGGGCGAAGCCATCGTTGTAAATCTGTGTCAGTTGCGGACCCCACAGCAACAGCATTGGCATCGGTGAGTGGATCACGATATCCACGGCGGTGCGCAGGCTCTGTGGCCAGGTGCCGGCCGCGCCCAATGGGGTGCGTGTCCAGTCCAGCCTGGCAATCAAGGCCTGGGCATCGCTGCCGATGGGGAATGCGTTCATCAAGTCGTCCTGCGTTTAAGCCGGTGTGGCGGCGTCTACTTTCTCGTAGAGGGGTAGACGCTGGATGGCCCGTTTGGGGTCATTATTTTTGCATTGAATGCTTTGCGGGCGCTTTTTGCCATGGAAATCGATGCGCTGTCAGCCCCGCGGGCCAACTGTAATGACGCTGACCCACAGGGAAACATTTTCAATCCTGCAGTTCGGGGCGGTTTCGGAACTGTTCCAGCGCCTCGGGATTGGCCAGTGCATCGGTGTTTTTGACCTTTTGCCCATGCACCACATTGCGTACCGCCAACTCGACGACCTTGCCGCTGATGGTTCGTGGAATATCGGTGACCGCGACGATCTTCGCTGGCACATGCCGCGGCGTGGTGTTGGCGCGGATCATCTGGCAGATCTGCTGCTGCAAGGCTTCATCGAGTTCGACACCGTCGCGCAATCGCACAAACAGCACCACCCGCACGTCTCCCTGCCATTGTTGACCAATGGCCACGCTGTCCAGCACTTGCGGGACTTTTTCCACCTGACGGTAAATCTCCGCCGTACCGATGCGCACGCCGCCAGGGTTAAGCACCGCATCCGAACGGCCATGGATCATCATCGCGCCGTGCGGCAGTTGTTCGGCGTAATCGCCTTGGGCCCAGACACCCGGGAACTGGCTGAAATACGAGGTGTGAAGCTTCTCCTGCTGCGGGTCATTCCAGAAACCGATGGGCATCGCCGGAAAGTGCCGGGTGCACACCAGTTCACCTTTTTCGCCAATCACAGGCTTGCCGTCGTCGTTCCAGACTTCGACCGCCATGCCCAGGCTTTTGCCCTGAATCTCGCCACGGCATACCGGTTGAAACGGATTGCTGTTCACGAAGCACGAAACGATGTCGGTACCACCGGACATCGAGGCCAGGCACAGGTCAGTCTTGAAGTCGCGATAGACGTAATCGTAACTCTGCGGTGATAGCGCGGAGCCGGTGCAGAGCAGGGTTTTCAGGCTGCTCAGCGCGTGACTTTCGCGCGGTTTGACGCCGTTGCTTTCCAGGGTTGCCAGGTACTTGGGGCTGGTGCCGAAGACGCTGATGCGCTCGTCATCGATCAGGTCGATCAAGCGTTGCGGGTCCGGATGGAAGGGTGAACCGTCGTACAGGACAACGGCGCTACCCACCGCCAGCGCCGAGACCAGCCAGTTCCACATCATCCAGCCGCAAGTGGTGTAGTAGAACAGACGGTCGCCGGCGCCCAGATCACAATGCAATCCATGTTCCTTGACGTGTTGCAGCAATACGCCACCGGTGCTGTGGACGATGCATTTCGGCACGCCAGTGGTGCCGCTGGAATAGAGGATGTACAGCGGATGAGCGAAGGGGACGGGGACGAAATCCGGTTCACCGCCGACGTCGTAGAAATCCTCCCAGAGCGTGACATTGGCCGGGGTGTGGAAGTCCACGATGTGTGCCTGCGGCTTTGCAAAAGGCACCACGATCAACTGCTGCAACGACGGCAGGCGTTCCAGGATTTCATTGATTTTGCCGGTCTGGTCGATGTCCTTGCCGGCATAGTGGTAACCGGCGCAGGTGACCAGTACTTTCGGTTCGATCTGGCCGAAACGGTCGATCACGCCCTGGGTGCCAAAATCCGGCGACGAACAGGACCAGATCGCCCCCAGGCTCGTGGTGCCGAGCATGGCCACCAGCGTTTGCCAGGTGTTGGGCATGCACGCCGCTACGCGATCACCGAGGCCGACACCCGCAGCGATCAGGCTGTGTTGGAACCCGGCAACGTGCTCGGCCAGTTCCGCCCATGTCAGGTGTTCGCGCTGGCCATTCTCGCCAATGGCAATCACCGCGATGGCATCGTCGCGACGGCGCAGCAGGTGTTCGGCAAAATTCAGAGTGGCGCCGGGGAACCACTGGGCGCTGGGCATTTGCGCGCCCTCGACCAACACCGCATCCGGCTGGTCGTGAAAATCGATGTCGAAGTAATCGACGATGGCTTGCCAGAAATCTTCGCGATGATCAATGGACCATTGGTGCAGGGCGGGGTAGTCATCGATATGGATGTGGTGTCGCTGACTGATGGAACGCCGAAAGGCGTCCATGCGCGTCTTGGCGATTCGCTCGGCGCTGGGTTGCCAGAGGATGTCGGACATGGCTTGGCCTCTTGTTCTAGCTTCAGATCCAATCGCGGGCAAGCCACGCTCCCACAGGGAACGCGATCTAATGTGGGAGCGTGGCTTGCCCGCGAAGAACGATAACGCGGTCCACTGGTGGGTTACTGCGCCAACCACCCGCCATCAATATTCCACGCCGCGCCACGTACCTGGCTGCCGGCTTCGCTGCACAAAAACAGCACCAGTTCACCCAGTTGCGGCGGCGTCACGAACTCCAGCGACGGCTGCTTCTCGGCCAGTAAATCATGCTGCGCCTGCTGCGGATCAATTCCGGTCGCGGCGCGGTCATCAATCTGCTTCTGCACCAACGGCGTCAGCACCCATCCCGGGCAAATCGCGTTACAGGTGACGTGGGTCGTCGCGGTTTCCAGGCCGACCACTTTGGTCAAGCCGATCACTCCATGCTTGGCGGCGACGTAGGCAGCCTTGCCCGTCGATCCGACCTGGCCATGCACCGAGGCGATGTTGATGATCCGCCCCCAATTCTTGGCCCGCATGCGCGGCAGGCACAGGCGGGTGCTGTGAAACACCGACGACAGGTTGATCGCGATAATCGAATCCCAGCGCTCCACCGGGAACTCTTCCACCGGCGCCACATGCTGGATGCCAGCGTTGTTGACCAGAATGTCGATGCCACCGAACTCACGGTCGGCATAAGCGACCATGTCGGCAATCTGCGCCGGGTCGCTGACGTCGGCCGGATGATGACCGACCTTGCCGCCGAACTGCTGGACTTCGGCAATCACCTTGGAGGCGTCGCCGAAACCATTGAGCACCACGTTCGCGCCAGCCTTGGCCAGACTGAGCGCGATGCCCAGGCCGATGCCGCTGGTAGAACCGGTGACCAGCGCGGTTTTGCCTGTAAGAGTCGTCATGAATACCTCACACAATGCCAGTGGCGTAGAAAGTGCCGATGACCACGAAGACCGCCAGGGTCTTGATCAGCGTAATACAGAAAATGTCTTTGTAGGCCTCGCGATGCGTCAGGCCGGTGACCGCCAGCAACGTGATCACGGCGCCGTTGTGCGGCAAGGTGTCCATGCCGCCACTGGCCATCGCGGCCACACGGTGCAGCACTTCCAGCGGAATGTTGGCTGCATGGGCAGCGGCGATGAAGTCATTGGCCATGGCCGCCAGCGCAATGCTCATGCCGCCCGACGCAGAACCGGTGATGCCGGCCAGCAAGGTCACGGTAATCGCTTCATTGACCAGCGGGTTGGGGATGCTCTTGAGCCAGTCGGCCAGCACCAGGAAGCCTGGCAACGAGGCGATCACCGCGCCGAAGCCGTATTCCGAAGCGGTGTTCATCGCCGCGAGCAATGAACCGCTGACTGCACTTCGGCTGCCTTCAGCCAACTTGCCGCGAATCGCCTGGAAGCCGAACACCAGCACCATGATGATGCCGACCAGCAAGGCTGCCTGAACCGCCCAAATCGCGGTGAGCTTGGCGATATCGGTGGTGACCGGCGCCGTCATACCCGGCAGCGCGAGGCTGTGGGTCTTGCCGTACCACTGCGGAATCCACTGGGTAAACAGCAGGTTCATGATGCCGACGGCCAGTAGCGGCGACAGGGCGATCCACGGGTTGGGCAGCTTGATGTCGGCAGCAGTTTCCGGCTCGTTGCGCAGTTCGGTGCCATAACCTTCACCGGCAAGCTGAGCCTTGTTGCGCTGGCGCTGAAGAAACAGCATGCCGCGCGCAGAACACGAAGATCGCGCCGATCACACCCAACCACGGCGCCGCCCACGCGGTCGTGTTGAAGAAGGTGCTGGGGATGATGTTCTGTATTTGCGGGGTACCGGGCAGGGCGTCCATGGTGAACGAGAACGCGCCGAGGGCGATGGTTGCCGGGATCAAACGCTTGGGGATGTTGCTCTGGCGGAACATTTCGGCGGCAAACGGATACACCGCGAAGACCACCACAAACAGCGACACGCCGCCGTATGTCAGCAGGGCGCAGACCAGCACAATCACCAGCATCGCCTGGCGCGTGCCGAGCAGGCGAATAGCAGCGGCGACGATGGAGCGCGAGAAGCCGGACAACTCGATCAGTTTGCCGAACACCGCGCCGAGCAGGAACACCGGGAAATACAGCTTGATGAAGCCGACCATTTTCTCCATGAACACCCCGGTAAAGGCTGGGGCGACGGCGGAAGGGTCAGTGAGCAGGACGGCGCCGAGGGCGGCAATCGGGGCAAAAAGGATAACGCTATAGCCACGGTAAGCAGCCAGCATCAACAGCGCGAGCGCTGCCAAGGCAATGATCACACTCATGGTGTGTCTCCTGGATTGTTATTTTTGTAGGGTAGATCTGTTGTGGAAAAGGCCTATAGCGAGATTCGTGCCAGAGGCTAGAGGCCTTGAAATACAAGGGGGTGTGCCGGAAATGGTGCGGGTATCTGGAGAGCTTGTCTCTACATTGAGACTTGTTTGGCAGTGATGGCCTCATCGCGGGCAAGCCCGCTCCCACAGTTTGACGGCGTTCTCCTGAAAAATAGCTGACCCTGTGGGAGCGGGCTTGCCCGCGAAGGTCTGTCTAATAATTGAGATTCATGTCTCCTTATAGAGACTCGTCAATCCCGAGCGCCACCATCTTCTTGTACAACGTCGACCGACCCAACCCCAGCCGCGCCGCAGTTTCAATCACCTTGCCCCCGCATTGCGCGAGTGCGGACTCAATCAACTGCCGGTCAAACCGCTCCCGAGCCTGGCTAAACGTCTCGTGCGCAACCGGCTCAATCATCAGCGGTGCCACTCGCTCCACCGGCGTGAAGGTGCCAATCGCCGCACGAATCTCGTCGGCATCCAGCAGCAGATCATCACTGAGCAACGCCGCCCGCTCCAGGACGTTGCGCAGTTCTCGAATGTTCCCCGGCCATGCGTGCTGGCCCAACACCTCCAGCGCCTCGCGGTTCAGTTCGTGCTGACTGCGCAGTTCCTCAAGAATCGCTTCGCTGAGTGCCGGCAGGTCATCGAGGCGTTCACGCAGCGGCGGCACGTGGATGGGCAGCACGTTGAGGCGGTAGTACAAATCCGCGCGAAACTCGCCGCGTTTGATCGCGGCCTCAAGGTCCGTGGAGGTCGCGGCAATCACCCGCACATCACTCTGGATCACTTCGTTGGAACCGACCGGCTCGAATTCCTTTTCCTGCAAAACCCGTAGCAATTTGCTTTGCAGCGGCAGTGGCATGTCGCCGATTTCATCGAGAAACAAGGTGCCGCCCTGGGCGATCTGCAATTTTCCGGCGCGGCCCTTGCGGTCGGCACCGGTGAAGGCGCCGGGGGCGGTGCCGAAGAATTCCGCTTCCAGCAACGATTCGGGAATCGCCGCGCTGTTGATGCTGACGAAGGCTTTATGCGCACGCGGCGAAGCGCCATGGATCGCCTGCGCCAGCAGTTCCTTGCCGGTGCCGGTTTCTCCGAGCAGCAACACCGGCGAGTCGGCACTGGCGCTGCGCCGGGCCCTGCGTTTGACTTCCAGGCTGGCGGCGCTGGTGCCGATGAAATGGGCGAAGTTGTATTTGGTTTGCCGCGCCCGCAGCAGCGAGCGGGTGGACGCCAGTTCTTCCTGCATGCTCATATAGCGCTTGAGCATCGGCGACAGGCTGCGCAATTCGTCGAACAGGGCAAAACCGATCGCGCCGATCACCACGCCGGCATCGTCATGGATCGGCAGGCGCATGACCACCAGCGGCTCTTTCGGCGTGTCCTGCATGTCCAACAAAATCGGGCGCCCGGTGCGCACCACTTCACGCAAAAGACTGCCGGGGATCACGCTTTCGCAGGCCTTGCCGATGGCGCCTTGCGCCGATTCCAGACCGAAACGCCGGGCGTAACGCTCGTTCATCCACACGATGTTCGCATCGCGGTCGACAATCACCGTGCCTTCACTGGACTGCTCGATGATCTCGAACAGCGAACGGATCGCCAGCAGACGGACCCGTTGGTAATCCTTGAGGCTTTCGGTGGTGTTCATGGGTTTTATATCCAGAAAGTGTGGTGTCTGGGGCGGGCCTCATCGCGGGCAAGCCCGGCTCCCACAGGTCTAACGCCGTACAACCTGTAGGAGCCGAGCTTGCTCGCGATGCGGGCGACGCGGTCTCACTGCCTGTTGAAATGATGCCTACCGCCGGATGCGCCGCCGCCAAAAGCTCTTTGGTGTACGGATGCTGCGGCGAATCGAACACATCATGGCTGGCGCCGCTTTCCACCACTTTGCCGTCCTTGATCACAATCATGTCATGGGCCAGGGCTCGCACCACCGCCAGGTCGTGACTGATGAACAGGTACGTCAGGCCATGTTTTTCCTGAAGCTGGCGGAGCAGGGCGACCACTTGTTTTTGCACCGTGCGGTCCAGCGCCGAGGTCGGTTCGTCCAGCAGGATCAGCGCCGGTTTGAGCACCAGCGCCCGGGCAATCGCGATGCGCTGACGTTGGCCGCCGGAAAATTCGTGCGGATAGCGATGGCGACTTTGCGGGTCGAGGCCGACTTCTTCCAGTGCCCGAATCACTTCGGCCTTGCACTGTTCGTCGGTCAACTGGCTGTGTACCTCAAGGCCTTCGCTGATGATCTGTGCCACCGACATGCGTGGGCTGAGGCTGCCATAAGGGTCCTGGAACACCACCTGCATTTTCTTGCGCCACGGTCGGCAGTTGTTTTTGCGTCAGGCCATCCAGTGCCTCGCCCTGAAAGCGAATGCTGCCTTGGGAGTCGAGCAAGCGCAGGATCGCCTGGCCGAGCGTCGACTTGCCCGAGCCGGACTCGCCGACGATGCCCAGCGTCTTGCCGCGCTGGATGTTGAGGCTGATGCCGTCCACGGCATTGAGGTAAGTCTTGCGCTGAAACAAACCACCGCCGAGAGCGAACTGCACGCGCAGGTTGTCCACTTCCAGTACGTTCTCGCGCTCGTCACGGGGCAGGGCTTCACCCTCCGGCTCGGCGTTGAGCAGGATGCGGCTGTAAGGGTGTTTTGGCTCGGTAAAAATCGTTTCGCACGTGGCCTGCTCGACGATTTCCCCGGCCTTCATCACGCAAACACGCTGGGCAATGCTGCGCACCAGGTTGAGGTCATGGCTGATCAGCAGCAGCGACATGCCGAGCCGGTGTTGCAGCGATTTGAGCAGGATCAGAATCTTGCGCTGAACCGTGACGTCCAGCGCCGTGGTCGGTTCGTCGGCGATCAGCAACTCAGGCTCACAGGCCAGGGCCATGGCGATCATCACGCGCTGACGCTGACCACCCGAGAGTTGATGGGGGTAGGCCTTGAGCCGCTCCTTGGGCTTTTGAATGCCGACAAGGTGCAGCAACTCAAGGATCCGCGCTTGCGCCGGTTTACCCGTCAGGCCTTTGTGCAGCAGCAGGGTTTCGCCGATCTGCTTTTCGATGCTGTGCAGCGGATTGAGCGACGTCATCGGCTCCTGGAAAATCATCGCGATCCGGTTGCCGCGCAGTTCCCGCAGCACTTTGGGCGTCGCGCCGAGCAATTCCCTGCCGCGATAACGAATGCTGCCGGTGGACTCGGTGCCGGTTTCGGGCAGCAGTTGCAGGATCGAATGGGCGGTCACCGATTTACCGGACCCCGACTCGCCGACCAGCGCCAGGCATTCACCGGGGCGGATGTCCAGGCACAGCTTGCGCACCACGGTTTCACCACTGAAGGCGACGCTGAGGTCACGGATTTCGATCAGGTTGGTACTCATATCAACAGTCCGCGTCAGGATCTCGGATCGAAAGCATCACGTAATGCCTCGCCGATAAACACCAGTAAAGAAAGAATCAATGCCAGGGTGAAAAACGCCGTCAATCCCAGCCATGGCGCCTGCAGGTTCTGCTTGCCCTGGCCGATCAGCTCGCCCAGCGATGCGCTGCCCGCCAGCATGCCGAAACCAAGGAAATCCAGGGCCGTCAGGGTGGAAATCGCCCCGGTGAGAATGAACGGCAGGTAACTCAGGGTCGCGTTCATCGCGTTGGGCAGAATGTGCCGCACGATCACTTTGCGATCCGTCAGGCCCAACGCCCGGGCGGCTTTGACGTATTCCAGGTTGCGCCCGCGCAGGAACTCGGCGCGCACCACGTCGACCAGTGCCAGCCAGGAAAACAGCGCCATGATCCCCAGCAGCCACCAGGAAATTCGGTTCGACGAACCCCGAGAGAATGATCAGCAGGTACAGCACCGGCAACCCGGACCAGACTTCCAGCAAGCGCTGGCCGATCAAGTCGACCCAGCCGCCGTAATACCCTTGAAGCGCCCCGGCGGCAATGCCGATCAGGGCGCTGACAAAGGTCAGCATCAACGCAAACAGGATTGACACTCGGGCGCCGAAAATCACCCGGGCCAATACGTCCCGGGCCTGATCGTCGGTGCCCAGCCAGTTCCACATCCGAGGGTGGGCTCGGCGCGGGTTTGTTGAGGTCGTAATTGGGTGTGTCGTCACTGAACGGGATCGGCGGGAACAGCATCCAGCCGCCATCCTGTTTGATCAGCTTTTGCACATAGTCGCTGCGGTAATCCGCCTGGAACGGCAATTGCCCACCGAACTCCTGCTCGGTGTGGCGTTTGAACACCGGGAAATACCATTGCCCCTGATAGCTGACCACCAGCGGCTTGTCGTTGGCGATCAACTCGCCACCCAGCGTCAGCATAAAAAGACCGATGAACAACCAC
The DNA here is from genome assembly GCF_054668335.1 of Pseudomonas sp. S2_F03. Lineage (NCBI taxonomy): Bacteria > Pseudomonadati > Pseudomonadota > Gammaproteobacteria > Pseudomonadales > Pseudomonadaceae > Pseudomonas > Pseudomonas sp. S2_F03. The sequence continues at coordinate 5,897,859 of NZ_CP162759.1, forward strand.
AGCGACCACCAGCCCCGGCGGTTTTTCTTGAAACGCTCAAAACGGCGTCGACCCAACCGGCGAGAGCTTGAACATCAGGCATTCCTCGCGGCGAAGTCGATACGCGGGTCAACCAGGGTGTAGCAGAGGTCGCCGACGAGTTTTATCAGGAGCCCGAACAAGGTGAAGATAAACAGCGAACCGAACACCACCGGATAGTCTCGGGAGACCGCGGCTTCATAACTCATGCGGCCCAGGCCATCGAGTGAGAAAATCACTTCGATCAGCAAGGAACCGGCGAAAAACACACTGATGAATGCCTGCGGAATGCCCGACACCACCAGCAACATCGCATTGCGGAACACATGCCCCGTACAGCACCCGGCGCTCGCTCATGCCTTTGGCGCGGGCAGTGATCACGTACTGGCGGGTGATTTCATTGAGGAACGAGTTCTTGGTGAGGATGGTCAGCGTGGCAAACCCGCCAATGACCAGCGATGTGACTGGCAACACCAGGTGCCAAAAGTAGTCGGCGACTTTGCCCACGGTTGATAGCGACTCGAAATTGTCCGAGACCAGCCCGCGCACCGGGAACCAGTTCAGCGAAGTGCCTCCGGCAAACACCACGATCAGGAACATGGCGAACAGGAACGCCGGCATTGCGTAACCGATGATGATCGCGGTGCTGCTCCAGATATCGAAATGGCTGCCGTGGTGCACGGCCTTGCGGATGCCCAGGGGGATCGACACCAGATAAGTGATCAGCGTCGCCCACAGGCCGAGGGAGATGGTCACCGGCATTTTTTCCAGGATCAGGTCAGTGACCGTGGCGCCCCGGAAAAAGCTTTTGCCGAAGTCCAGCCTGGCGTAACTGGTGAGCATCAGCCACAGGCGCTCATGGGCGGGTTTGTCGAAACCGTATTGCTTTTCGATGTCCTTGATCAGTTGCGGGTCGAGCCCGCGACTGGCGCGCGAAGTGCCGGTCATGCGTTCACCGGCGCCGCCGCCGACGGTCGCGCCGCCGATGCCTTGCAGGTGCGCAATCGCCTGTTCCACCGGATCGCCCGGCGCGGCCTGGACGATGATGAAATTGACCAACAGGATGATCACCAGCGTCGGGATGATCAGCAGCAAGCGCCGCAGTGTGTAAGCCCACATCAGTGCGGCCCTCCGGGTCTGCCACGACTGATTTGCTCAGCCGTCATTTGCTGGTTGGTCAGCGCGGTGGTGCTTATTTCCCACCAGCTCTCGATGGCTTCGTCATTGCTGGCCTGCACGTTGGGCCGGCCGAACCGGTTCCACCAGACGGTCGATGTGCCCGGCGGGTAATAGTTGGGAATCCAGTAGTAGTTCCATTGCAGTACCCGGTCGAGTGCGTGGGCGTAGCGCAGCATCTCCGGCTGGGTGGTGGCGCGGACCAGTCCGGTGATCAAGGTATCGACCGCCGGATTCTTCAGCACCATGTAGTTGTTGGCACCGGGGTCGTTGGCCGAGATCGAGCCGAAGTAATTGAACAGCTCGCCGCCGGGTGAGGTGGTGACCGGGTAGCCGGTGACGATCATGTCGTAGTCGCGGCTCATCAGGCGATTCACGTATTGGGACGAATCGATCCGGCGGATGTTCAGGTCGATACCGATCTGTTTCAGGGTGCGCTTATAAGGCAGCAGCAAACGGTCCATGCCGTTCTGGCTGACCAGGAAAGTGAAGCTCAGCGGTTCGCCTTCGGCGTTGACCAGTTGATCGCCATCGGGTTTCCAGCCGGCCTGCCCGAGCAGGTCCAGTGCTTGCAGTTGCTTGTCGCGAATCACACCGCTGCCATCGGTTTTCGGCGCTTCGAAGACCTTGGTGAACACCTCGTCCGGGATCTGTCCGCGCAACGGCTCAAGAATGGCCAGTTCCGCTTTATCCGGCAGTTGCCGCGCAGCCAGGTCGGTGTTGGAAAAGAAACTCTGCTGGCGAATGTACATGTCACGCATCATCTGCCGGTTGCTCCATTCGAAATCCCAGAGCATGACCAGGGCCTGACGCACGCGGCGATCCTGGAACATCGGGTTTTGCAGGTTGAACACAAACCCTTGGGCCGGTTGCGGCGCGTCGGTTGCCAGATGAGCCTTTTGCAGGCGACCGTCGCTCAAGGCCGGGCTGTCGTAGCCGATGGAGTAGCCGGTGGCGGAGAATTCGCGGTTGTAGTCATAGGCACCGCCGCGCAACACCTGGCGCGCCACGTCGGTGTCGCCGAAGTACTCGATGCTGAAATGATCGAAGTTGTACAGGCCACGGCTGACCGGTAAGTCTTTGCCCCACCAATTGGCGTCGCGCTCGAAAGTGATGCTGCGACCGGAATCGACTTTGCTCACTTTATAAGGGCCGCTGCCCAAAGGGGCCTCGTAGCCGCCGCCGTTGGCGAAGTCGCGGCTCTTCCACCAATGCTCGGGAAACACCGGCAGTGTTGCGATGTCGAGGGGCAGGGTGCGGTTTTCATTGCTTTTGAAGTCGAACCGGACGATCAGGGTGACTCGACTTCCACGCCTTTGACGTCAGCGAATTGGGTGCGATAGCGCAGGCTGCCTTGGGTCATCAACAAGTCGAAGGTGTAGCGCACGTCTTCTGCCGTGATCGGTTTGCCATCGGCAAAGCGGGCCTTGGGGTTGAGATAGAAGCGCAGAAACAGGCCGTCGTCCGAGCGCTCCATCTTTTGTGCGACGAGGCCGTATACGGTATAAGGCTCATCCAGCGAGCGCTGGGCCAGCGGCGAGTAGAGCAAACCGTCAATTTGCGTCACGCCGATACCCTTGTCGATGTACGGCAGCATATGGTCGAAATGACCGATTTCGATTGCCGAACGTCGCATCGTGCCGCCCTTGGGCGCCTGTGGGTTGGTGTAGGCAAAATGACTGAAGCCGGCGGGATACTTCGCGGGTTCGCCGTACACGGTCAACGCATGTTGCAGTGCAGCATTCACACCGGCGGCCAATAGCAGCGCCACGGCAGTGAACAATAATGTGGGGAAAGCCAGTCGCATTGTCAGCCTTAGAGCCGGAGGATCGAAAAGCACAATTTGTACGCTAGCGGCGCGTCCCTCGCCAGCCTAAAAACGTATCCGAAACAGAACGGCCCGCCAATTGGCGGGCCGTTGCACGTAAAGCCTGGCGGATCGATCAGTCCTGACGACTGGTCACTTCCAGCAGGTGATAACCAAATTGGGTTTTCACCGGGCCTTGTACGACATTGATTGGAGCGCTGAAAACGACGGAGTCGAATTCCTTGACCATCTGGCCTGGACCGAACGAACCCAGGTCGCCGCCCTGACGGCTGGACGGGCAGGTGGAGTTGGCTTTGGCGACTTCGGCGAAATCAGCGCCGGCTTCGATTTGGGCTTTGAGTTCGTTGCACTTGGCTTCCGAGGCAACCAGGATGTGACGGGCAGTGGCTTTGGCCATGGGAAATACTCCTTTCAATAATCTGCGTACAGTAAGTGCGCAGACTACCGGATTCAGTGCTCCATTTCTTGTCAAAAGTTCCGTACGGTTCAAAGGCCGGCGTTTCTCAGGCGCTCGGCATGTTGGACATACAATGCCGCAGGGTCGGTGCCTTTGCGACCAGGACTGGCGGTGTGACCCAGGCTGCTCAAATGATCCAGGGAATAGTCGGAGCGGATCACTTTTCCCAAATGTGAACTGTAGCGGCCGACCATGCCGTCATTTTGCTCCGCTTCCGTAGTGAAGTATTGGGAGAAGGCGCGGAGGAACCCGTGCAACGGATCGAGCGCATCCAGTCCCTCATCGAGCCTGTTTCCCTGCAACGTTCCGCTCCAGGAGTAATACCGCACGCCGTTGACCAGTTCGCGCCCTTTGCCGCCCCAGGTCTTCGGCAACCCCTTGAGGAAACTTGTCGTTGAAAGCGCCGACGCCTTCAGTGGTCAGAGCATTAAGCGCAGCGACAGCGTTTTGTGGCAGGTGCACGTTGCCGCTGAGTAACGACACAAAATCGGCGAACAGCGTCGCAATCGTTGCTGCGACATGTTCCGGCAGCCGCCCTGGCGTCAGCGCCTTGCGCAGGAAGTCGGCCAGTTCCGAGCCATGGTTCGGTCCACTGACCGAGGTGACCGAAGCAATCATATGGGGGGCTATTGCCGCCGCATAGCGTGCCGCCAATGCCCCTTGGCTGTGGCCGATCAAGTTGACCCTGCTGGCGCCGGTTCCTTCCAGGACCCGATTGATCTGTGCCAAGAGTTGGTCACCACGTGCTTCGTTGCTATGGGTAGCCGAGAGGTGAGGGATGAACACCCTGGCCCCCCGCACTTCGCAGGGATTGCTTGACGTTATGGAAGAGTTCTGTTTGTGCCGATCCGATCAAAGCCGAAGAGCCCATGGACCAGCAGAATTGGGTACTGGGTGGTTGCGTTCCGTAGCATGTTGATTCCTTTTTCGCCGTCGTTCAGAGGTGAGCAGATGGGCTCACTCTAAAGCACCCCAACGGTTCTGCGATGTATGAAGAATCCGCTGTAAGCTGATGAAAAAGGTATAGAAAAAGTAGGAAAGTTCGAATGTGGTTGAGGTCTTGTTCGGAATATTTCGACATCTATTTATCTGTAACAACGCGTTGTTCCGCGATGGCCTACTCAGGAAACACCTTTACCTGTCAGTAATGTCCCTGTTTATGCCATAACGCAATCTGTAGCAGCTGGCGAAGCCTGCGTTCGGCTGCGCAGCAGTCGTGAAATCAGACGATGCGGTGTTTCAGGTAGACCGCAAACTCAGGTTTACGACTGCTGCGCCCGAGCGCGGACCGGCCGACGCAGGCTTCGCCAGCTGCTACAGAAAGTGCGTTAGCCGTTTATTGATTCTGGCGCTGCGCTCGTAGCCGGTCGGCGGCCTGACGCAACAACTGTTCCGTGCCTTCCCAACCAAGACAGCCATCGGTGACCGAGACGCCATAGCGCAGCGATGGACTCAGGGGTTGGCAGCCTTCGAACAAATGGCTCTCGATCATCATGCCGATCAGCGACCGGTCGCCTTGCAGGCGTTGTTCGAGCACATCGTTGAACACCGCAGGTTGCCGCGCCGGGTCTTTTCCGCTGTTGGCATGGCTACAATCGACCATGATTCGCGCCGGGATCTTGAGCTGGGTCAAATCGCGGTTCACCTGGGTGACGCTGTCGCGAGCGTAGTTTGGCCCATGGTGTCCGCCGCGCAATACGAGGTGAGTGTCGGGGTTGCCGGGCGTCTGGATGATCGCGGGATGTCCCTGGCTATCGACGCCGAAATGGCGGTGCGGATGCGCAGCGGAGCGCATGGCGTCGCTGGCAACGGCCACGCCGCCGTCGGTGCCGTTTTTGAACCCGACGGGCATGCTCAGGCCGCTGGCCATTTCTCGATGGATCTGCGATTCAGTGGTGCGGGCACCAATCGCCACCCAGCTCAGCAAGTCGTCAAAGTAGCCGGCTGCCATGGGTTGCAGCAGTTCGGTTGCAATCGGCAAGCCGAGACGAAGCATTTCACGCATCAGTTCACGCGACAGCGTCAAACCGCCGGCCATGTCATCACTGCCATCGAGATGCGGGTCATAGGCCAGGCCTTTCCAGCCGACCGTGGTGCGAGGTTTTTCGACGTAGGCGCGCATCACCAGCAGCATTTCATCGCTGACATCGGTGGCGAGTCGGGCAAGATTGGCCGCGTATTCGAGGGCGGACTGCGGGTCATGGATCGAGCAAGGACCGACGATCACCAGCAAACGGGAATCTTCACCGTTGAGAATCGCGCGGACCGCATCGCGGTGGGCAGCGACTTGCCGGGTCAGGGCATTGCTGAGGGGCAATTGCTGTTTGAGTTGCAACGAGTTGGGCAGACGCAGGGTCAGCGCTTCGTTGGCAGGGCTCAAGGTGGACAGCGGCAGAGCAGAGACGGACGAGTTCATATTCAGGCTTCCTGGGCTGGCGGCGGGTTCGTTCCCGCGCGCTCGGCCCTACTGGGGTGTTCGACAATTGGCCGGATTGGCTTCGTGTGTGTGCTTGCCACCTGTAGGTGACCGATCGGAGGCGGCAGGCTGTCCCGAGCGGAGGCTGCTAAATCGCCAGGCGGAAAAACTGTCGTAACGGTAATAAGTGGCGTAGTTCATGTCGTGAATCCTCAAATTGTCTGGTGTGCTGCAAAAATGTTCGGGGCTGAAAAAACAAAACCCCCGGTCGGGAGGCCGACCGGGGGTTTGGAAAACTCTGGCGGCGACCCGTTTCAAAGTGGGCGCCGTGTGGGTATCAGGCGCGCCAGTGGCTAAACCAATACCCAAAATAAAAGCTGACCGAAGCACAGACGTCATTCACTCGCGCAGCCGCCACCGAGCGCAGGGCGCTGGTCGTTGCAAGCTGTGAGAGGGTGTTGAACATGGTCTGTCTCCGAAGAATGTGCCTGAGCTTACTAGAGGCCGGTGCGCGGTTTCAATCAGAAAATGCTATCGCTCACCGGCAGCGGTTTCTATCGCTTGAGCACGGGCCGCTTTATGACACACTTGGTTTTTTGCCCGCCCTCTAACGTCGCAAGGATGAAGCATGACGCCATTGACCATTGCCGCCGCACAATCGATTTCCGTCGCGGGTGATCTCGCCGCCAACATTGTTTGGCATCAACGTTTCATGCAGGTTGCCGCGGAGCAGGGCGTTCAGTTGCTGGTCTTTCCGGAACTGTCATTGACCGGCTATGAGCGGGGGTTGGCGGCCGATCTTGCGGTTGTACCTGATGCGAAAGAGCTGCAGCCATTGCGCGATTTCGCCCGCGAAGTCGGCGTAACCAGTGTCGTCGGAATGCCGATTCGACTGTCGGACGATTCGCCAGTCCTGATTGGTGCGCTGGTTTTGGGCGCTGATGGTTCGCTTGGGGTTTACAGCAAACAGCATCTGCACCCCGGCGAGGAAGTCGCGTTTGCGCCAGGCAATGGCGGATCGATGCTGAACATTGGTGGCGATACCGTCGCGTTGGCGGTGTGTGCGGATTTTTCTCACGCCAGTCACGCTGCCGCTGCTGCGCAGCAGGGTGCCGACCTTTATGCCGCCGGTGTGCTGATCACTGAAAGCGGCTATGCCCCGGACTCGGCGCTCCTGAAAGGCTACGCCGGCACTCATTCAATGACGGTGCTGATGGCAAACCATGGCGGTGCGACCGGAGGCTGGGAGTCAGCCGGACGCAGCGCAATCTGGGCGCCGGACGGTTCACTCATCGTGGCGGCGAGCAGTACCGGGAGCGTGATGGTGGTGGCTCGCCGTGATGCAGGCGGCTGGAAGGGCAGTGTCGTAGACGTTTCGGAGGCTTGAATGGCGTTCCAATGGCGTGCGGTCTTATCCGCGGATCTCGACTTCGCGCGTACGCTCACCTGCACCAACATGCTGCGCTATTACATTCAGTACGATCTGCTTTGGCTGGATGAAGCGTTTGATGTCGCTTGGGCGGGGCGTGAGAATCGCTTGATTGTGCGCGATGATGCCGTGCTGGGTTTTGTCAGCCTGAGTCGCGATGCGAGGGCCTTGTACATCCGCGAATTGCAGGTCCTTGAAGCGTTCCAGGGGCAGGGCGCGGGGGCCTGGGCAATCGATCAGGTATTCGATATTGCAGGCGAGGAACGACGCCCGGCCTTGCGCTTGACCGTTTTTGAAAATAATCCGGCAAAAAACTTTACGAGAGAAAAGGCCTGAAGGTGGTCGGTCAAGACGAGTGTTTCCTGAGAATGCAGCGGGATGTCGGCGGACTTCATCGCTGAAACACGCTGGCGACAAGCCTTTCATGACGTATTGATACTTTTTATATGACGCTTGCCGCTAGGTCTGCCCATTGCTTTTTGCTAAGGTGTCCGGCAACCCAATAAGACCATTTCGCGAGGTGTCTGCTTGATTAGGGTGCTAGTAGTCGATGACCATGATCTCGTTCGTACAGGCATTACACGAATGCTGGCTGACATCGATGGCCTGCAAGTGGTCGGCCAGGCTGAGTCAGGGGAAGAATCCCTGCTGAAAGCGCGTGAGCTGAAACCCGATGTGGTCTTGATGGACGTCAAGATGCCCGGCATTGGCGGTCTTGAAGCCACGCGCAAACTGTTGCGCAGTCATCCGGATATCAAAGTCGTCGCAGTCACCGTCTGTGAGGAAGATCCGTTTCCTACACGGTTGTTGCAGGCCGGTGCCGCAGGTTATCTGACCAAGGGTGCCGGGTTGCCGGAAATGGTCCAGGCCATTCGCCTGGTGTTTGCTGGCCAACGCTATATCAGCCCGCAAATTGCCCAGCAATTGGCGATCAAATCTTTCCAGCCGACCAATGATTCGCCCTTTGACGCATTGTCCGAGCGCGAAATCCAGATCGCGCTGATGATTGTCGGCTGTCAGAAGGTACAGATCATTTCCGACAAGCTTTGCCTGTCGCCCAAAACGGTCAACACCTACCGTTACCGCATTTTCGAGAAGCTATCGATCAGCAGTGATGTGGAGTTGACGCTGTTGGCGGTTCGTCACGGCATGGTCGATGCCAGCCTCTGACAATGACTGAAGTCTTCGATCCCAGCGCCTTTCTGTCGACGGTCAGTGGGCGTCCCGGTGTGTATCGCATGTTCGACAGCGATGCGCGCCTGTTGTATGTCGGCAAAGCCAAGAACCTGAAAAATCGCCTGTCGAGCTACTTCCGAAAATCCGGTCTGGCGCCCAAGACCGCAGCGCTGGTGGCGCGCATCGCCCAGGTCGAAACCACCATCACCGCCAATGAAACTGAAGCCCTGCTGCTTGAGCAGACGCTGATCAAGGAATGGCGGCCGCCGTATAACATCCTGCTGCGCGATGACAAATCGTACCCTTACGTCTTTCTTTCGGATGGCCAGTTCCCTCGCTTGAGCATCCATCGCGGTGCGAAAAAAGCCAAGGGCAAGTATTTTGGTCCGTACCCGAGCGCCGGAGCGATTCGTGAAAGCCTGAGTCTTTTGCAAAAGACCTTCTTTGTCCGTCAGTGCGAAGACAGCTATTTCAAAAACCGCACGCGTCCTTGCCTGCAATACCAGATCAAACGTTGCAAGGCGCCGTGCGTAGGGCTGGTGGAGCCTGAGGTGTACGCCGAAGACGTTCGCCACTCGGTGATGTTCCTTGAAGGCCGCAGCAATGCGCTGACTGACGAATTGTCCGCGGGCATGGAAGAGGCGGCGATCAACCTTGAGTTCGAGCGGGCCGCCGAGTTGCGCGACCAGATATCGTTGCTGCGTCGGGTTCAGGACCAGCAAAGCATGGAAGGCGGCACCGGCGATATCGATGTGATCGCGGCGTTCGTAAACCCAGGTGGTGCTTGCGTCCACCTGATCAGCGTTCGCGGCGGCCGGGTACTGGGCAGCAAGAACTTTTTCCCGCAAACCGGTATCGACGAAGACGTATCCGAAGTCATGGCTGCCTTTCTCGGCCAATACTTCATCACCAGCCCCGAGCGCGACTTGCCGAGTGAATTGATCGTCAACGTGGTTCATGAAGATTTCCCGACGCTGATCGAAGCCATCGAAGCGCTGCGCGGTCGCGAACTGACCATCAGCCATCGGGTGCGTGGCACACGAGCACGCTGGCAGCAATTGGCGGTCACCAATGCCGAGCAGGCATTGGGCGCACGCCTGGCTAACCGTCAGCATGTCGCCGAACGTTTCGATGCCTTGGCCGAGGTATTGAAGCTGGACGAACCGCCGCAGCGTCTGGAGTGCTACGACATCAGCCATTCCAGTGGTGAAGCCACCGTGGCGTCTTGCGTGGTGTTTGGTCCGGAAGGTCCGATCAAGTCGGACTATCGCCGCTACAACATCGAAGGCGTGACGGCAGGTGATGACTATGCCGCGATGCATCAGGCCTTGACCCGTCGCTTCAGCAAGCTGAAGGACGGGGAGGGCAAGCTGCCGGACATATTGTTAGTGGACGGTGGCAAAGGCCAGCTGTCGATGGCCCGTGATGTACTCAATGAACTGGCGGTGCCGGACCTGATCCTGTTGGGCGTGGCCAAAGGGGCGACGCGCAAGGCCGGTTTCGAAACCCTGTACCTCAACGATGCGGCCCACGAATTCACCTTGCGCGGCGATTCCCCCGCGCTGCATTTGATCCAGCAAATACGTGACGAAGCTCACCGATTCGCCATTACCGGGCACCGCGCCCGTCGTGGGAAAACCCGCCGCACGTCCACGCTTGAGGGCGTTGCCGGTGTCGGACCAACTAGACGTCGCGATTTATTGAAACATTTTGGTGGATTGCAGGAGCTGTCTCGTGCCAGCATCGAAGAGATCGCCAAAGCACCCGGGATCAGTAAAAAGCTCGCAGAGTTGATTTATGCAAATCTGCACAGCGAGTAGAATGCCAACTCACCTCGTAGCCAGTTGTGCCGATGAATATCCCTAATCTGATTACCGTTCTACGCGTCCTGCTCATCCCGATCTTCATTTTACTGTTCTACCTGCCTTACCAATGGAGCTACGTGGCTTCCGCCTCGGTGTTCGCATTTGCCGCCGCCACAGACTGGCTGGACGGTTATCTGGCTCGACGCCTGGAACAAAGCACTCCGTTCGGGGCGTTCCTTGATCCCGTGGCTGACAAGCTGATGGTCGCCGTCGCGCTGGTCTTGTTGGTGCAGGAACACGGCAACCTGTGGCTCACGCTGCCGGCCGCCGTGATCATCGGTCGTGAGATTGTCGTCTCGGCCTTGCGCGAATGGATGGCTGAACTCGGCGCCCGCGCGCATGTCGCGGTGTCGAACCTGGGTAAATGGAAAACCGCCGCGCAGATGCTTGCGCTGGTGATCCTGCTGGCCAATCCGTCAGATTTTTCCTTCTGGGTCTTGATCGGTTATGCCTTGTTGATGGTATCCGCGGGCCTGACATTGTGGTCGATGGTCCAGTACTTGCGGGCTGCCTGGCCGCATCTGAAGACTGACGTTGAAAAGAAATAAAACTTTTTTGAATCAAGGGGTTGACGGGGCTTCTGATTTCTATAGAATGCGCCACACCAAGACGCGGGAATAGCTCAGTTGGTAGAGCACGACCTTGCCAAGGTCGGGGTCGCGAGTTCGAGTCTCGTTTCCCGCTCCAAGATTCACAAAAACGCCACTCAATAGAGTGGCGTTTTTTGTTTGTGCGTTTTTTGTCGTCCTGCCGGCTGGTTCTTCGGGTTGAAGGACTGATGTCGGCCCCTTCCGTGCACTTTTATAAAGCCGTAGCGCCTGTCGCTGCACTATGCGAAGGCAAGTACCGGATGTATATCGGTGCTCATTGAGCGGCTTTAAGCCTGAAAAGCAGGCCTGAAGCACCCTGCGCGAAAAGTGGCACAAACGCTGCAAGACACCCTGCAGGCCCACCGTGAATACAGTCGAGTGGGCAGCCCCCTCGGTCAACGACGATCGAATCGCGGGCAACATCGGTGGATCAGGCATAGACGTCTGGTATCAACACCGCAAAAGAACAGGCAAAGACGCCTGGAACCGAAAGGTTTCAGGCGTTTTTTTTTGCTTTTTGAATCGTCTAGCCGGGTGCTTCTTATGAATTCCAATGTTGCCGCGTTGAACAAATTGCAAACGCTGATCGTGATTGGCAATGGCATGGTCGGACACCATTGTGTTGAACAGTTGATCGAGCGGGGTGCGCTTGAGCAGTACCGGCTGCACGTCTTCAGTGAGGAGCCGATGCGCGCCTACGACCGCGTGCACCTTTCCGAGTACTTCTCCGGCCGCGATGCCGAGTCGCTGGCCCTCGGTGACGCCTCGCTGTACCAGACGCCGGGTGTGACGCTGCATCTGGGTGTGCCGGTGCTGGAAATCGACCGCGACCGCCGCCAGGTGATCACCGCGCAAGGGTGTGTTGCTTACGACAAATTGATCCTGGCCACCGGGTCTTATCCATTCGTGCCGCCCATCGAGGGCGCTGAAGGCGATTCGCGCCTGGTGTATCGAACCCTGGAAGACCTCGACGCGATCCGTGCTGCCGCTGTCAATGCGCGACGTGGTGTCGTGGTGGGTGGTGGTCTGTTGGGGCTCGAAGCCGCCAATGCCCTGAAGAGCCTGGGTCTGGAAGCGCATGTTGTTGAGTTCGCCCCGCGCTTGATGCCGGTGCAGTTGGACGAAATGGGTGGGCTTGCACTGAAGTCGCAGATCGAGCGGCTTGGCGTCGGTGTGCACCTGTCGCGCGGCACTCAATCGATCAGCGCGGGCGAGGATTACCGCTATCGCATGAATTTCGCCAACGACGAATTTCTTGAGGCCGACCTGATCGTGTTCTCGGCGGGTATCCGCGCACAAGATGCGCTCGCCCGTCAGTGCATGCTCGACATCGGTCCGCGTGGTGGCGTGGTCATTGATGACGAATGCCTGAGTAGCGACCCGAATATTTACGCGATCGGCGAGTGCGCGTCCTGGAATGGCAGCCTTTTCGGACTGGTCGCCCCGGGCTACCAAATGGCGCGCAGCGTCGCGGCGCGTTTGTGTGACCAAGTAGCTGAGCCGTTCATGGGCGCCGACATGTCGACCAAGCTCAAGTTGCTGGGTGTTGATGTCGGCTCCATCGGCGACGCTCACGGCAACACACCCGGCGCGCGCAGCTATCAGTTCATCGACGAAACCACGGCCAGCTACCGTCGATTGGTCGTGGATGCTTCGGGCAAGCACGTACTCGGTGCCGTGTTGGTCGGTGATAACAGCTATTACGACACGCTGCTGCAATACATGCAGAACGCCATTGCCTTGCCGGCGGAACCCGCCAGCCTGATTCTGCCGTCGTCCGAAGGGGCGCCGACCCTGGGGCCGGGCGCGTTGCCTGAATCGGCCACAGTCTGTTCCTGCCATAACGTCACCAAGGGTTCCATTTGTTCGGCCATCGACGGTGGCTGCACTGACCTCGGTTTGCTCAAGTCGCAAACCAAAGCGTGCACCGGTTGCGGTGGGTGCGCCGGTTTGCTCAAGCAAGTTTTCGAACATGAGTTGATTGCCCGAGGCGTCAGTGTCGATAAAAGCCTGTGCGAACACTTCGCCTATACGCGTCAGGAGCTGTATGCGCTGGTGCGCGTAGAAGGGGTGATCACTTTCGAAGAGCTGCTGGCCAAGCATGGTCGTGGCCACACGGGTTGCGATGTCTGCAAGCCGGCCGTGGGCTCGATCCTCGCGTCGTGCTGGAACCAGCCGATCATGGACGCCTCGCTGGTGCCGTTGCAGGACACCAACGACACCTTCATGGCCAACATGCAGAAAAACGGCACCTATTCAGTCGTGCCGCGCATTCCCGGTGGCGAAATCACGGCGGACAAATTGATCGCGATTGGGGTGGTGGCGAAAAAATATGACCTCTACACCAAAATCACCGGCGGCCAGCGGATCGACCTGTTCGGTGCTCAATTGCATCAATTGCCGGATATCTGGGGCGAGCTGATCGAGGCCGGATTCGAGACCGGGCATGCCTATGGCAAATCGACCCGGACGGTGAAGTCGTGTGTCGGCAGTACCTGGTGCCGTTATGGCGTGCAAGACAGCGTGAAAATGGCCCTGATGATCGAGGACCGCTACAAGGGTCTGCGCTCACCACACAAGCTCAAATTCGCGGTATCGGGTTGCACCCGCGAGTGCGCCGAGGCCCAGAGCAAAGACGTGGGCGTGATCGCCACTGAAAAAGGCTGGAACCTCTATATCGCCGGCAACGGCGGTATGCGCCCACGGCATGCCGAGCTGTTCGCCACCGACCTCGACGATGCGACCCTGGTCCGCTACATCGACCGCTTCCTGATGTTCTACATCCGCACCGCCGACAAACTGCAGCGTACCTCGGTGTGGCGCGAAAGCCTGGAGGGCGGCCTCGATTACCTCAAGGACGTGATCATCAACGACAGCCTCGGGCTTGGCGCCGAGCTCGAATCGCAGATGCAACTGGTGGTCGATCGCTACGAATGCGAGTGGGCCAATGCGCTCAAGGACCCGGAAAAAATCAAACGATTCCGTACCTTCGTCAACGATAAACGCCCCGACCCGGATATCCATTTTGTCCAGGAGCGTGGTCAGCGGCGCCCGATCATGGCCGCCGAACTCAACCTTATCCCGGTTACCGAGGAGATTGCATGATGAGCGCACCCACTACCCAACGCATTGATTCCCTGGCCAGCGCCGATGTCTGGCAAACGGTGTGCGAGCACCAGGACCTGGTGAGCAATTCCGGCGTCGTCGTATGGCTCGACGGCGCGCAAGTGGCGCTGTTCTACCTGCCGACGGCACACGGCAAGACCCTGTACGCCATCGACAACCATGATCCGCAGTCCGGGGCGAACGTCATCGGCCGTGGATTGGTCGGCAGCATCAAGGGCGATCTGGTCGTTGCTTCGCCGATCTACAAGCAACATTTCCGTCTGGAGGACGGCAGTTGCCTGGAGTACCCGCAACAGCGTCTGCGTGTCTGGCCAGTGCGGTTGAATGGCGACGTGGTCGAAGTCGGCGTGGCCTGAGGGATATCAACCTGTTTGCGCAACAGTATCGGAGGCATTGATGAAAACAGCCGCACAGCTACTGAAACTGAAAGTCGTACAAAACCAGCACGTGCATAGCATTGCACCTGATCAGATGGTGCTGGACGCGTTGAAGCTGATGTCCGAGAAAAACGTCGGCGCGCTGCCCGTCATCGAAGACGGGCAGGTGGTTGGCGTAATCAGCGAGCGCGACTATGCCCGCAAGGTGGTTTTGCAGGGCCGTTCCTCAGTCGGTACACCTGTGCGCGACATCATGAGCGCCCCGGTCGTGACCGCCGACAGCCAACAGAGTGTGGAGCGTTGCATGACGGTCATGACCGACAGTCATCTGCGCCATCTGCCGGTAGTGGAGGGCGGCGAGTTGATCGGTTTGTTGTCGATCGGTGATCTGGTGAAAGAAGCCATTGTCGAGCAAGCGGAACTGATTCGGCAGTTGGAACACTACATTCGCGGGCACTAAACAGACCAGGCGAGGCAGAACAGCAGGGCGCCGCCTCGTCGAAACAGTCAGAGTGCCAGATAAAATTTTTTTTGAAATCAAGGGGTTGCCAGTCCTTGGAAATCAGTACATAATTCACGCCATCGAAAGCACTGACCGCTGAAAAAGCTCAATGTTTTCAAGGAGTTAGATCTAGAATCAAATTCCAAGTTTGTACGCGTTTGGTGTTGTGCTACATGACATCAGATGCTTGAGGCCGAGTAGCAAAATGGTTATGCAGTGGATTGCAAATCCACCTACGCCGGTTCGATTCCGACCTCGGCCTCCACTTTAAACAAGCTCCGTAGATCGATGATTTACGGAGCTTTTTTTATTTGCGCTGTCCCGCAAGATTTAGTCTTGAAATGGGCATTTGCGAACTTGCTTCACGGGGGTGGGATGTATATATTTCCACCTCTGCTGCACGAGCGTCAGAACTGCCAGGTCGTTACTGGCCAGCTTTCAGATCGCTTGACCGCGCTACCGCCCGAATGGCGAAACTGGTAGACGCATGGGACTTAAAATCCCCCGCTCGTAAGGGCGTGCCGGTTCGATTCCGGCTTCGGGCACCATGAATATCAAGGGCTTGCGTGAGAAATCTCATGCAAGCCCTTATTTTTGCTCCGCAAAAACCAATCTCTACTCCGCAATTCGCTACAGCTGGTCATTTCGTAGGAGTGACCTTCATGCCTTTGTGCATCCGAATGTACTGTTCGGTCATGCCCACAGTGGTATGCCCAGGTTGATCTCGTGCTACGCGTATATTCCCTGTCAATTCCTCCTTGTCCGTCGCCGTCTTTGCCCGTAAGTCGCGCATCTGAAAGTCAGCTTTCGGAATGCTGGCGTCCTCCCGTGCATCATCAAATCGTTTCCTGAGCATTCCGGTCGTCATCGGCTGACCGTTTTCCATGACGACTGTAATCAGCAAAACAGAGTTTATGGCACGGAGTGGCGGGGCTAAATCAGGGGCATAACGCTACGGTACTCATTACTCCGCAGCGAGCGCGGCGTGCCCCCTCACCGGTTGGGTGTCAGCGTCCATCTGGCGCCCCACCTTGAACCATGCGGCGTACAACGCCGGGACGAAGAAGATCGTCAGTAGCGTTGCCACGGTAAGGCCGCCCATGATCGCAATTGCCATCGGCCCCCAAAACACACTGCGCGTCAGCGGGATCATTGCAAGTACGGTGGCCAGCGCCGTCAGCATCACCGGTCGGGCCCGGTAAATGGCCGCATCCAGCACAGCATTCCACGGGTCGCTCCCCCCGGCGATCTCGATTTGTACCTGATCGATCAGGATCACCGCGTTCCGCATGATCATGCCACCCAGAGCGATGATGCCCAGGATCGCGACGAAGCCCAGCGGTGACTGAAACACCAGCAGCGCGGGTACAACACCGATCAGGCCCAGCGGTGCAGTCAGCATCACCATCCACATGCGGGAAAAGTTCTGCAATTGCAGCATGAGTAACAGCAGGATGGTGATCAGCATCAGCGGTGCCACCGCGAGTAGCGCCTTGTTGGCCTTGTCGCTTTCCTCAACCGCTCCACCTGTGTCGATGCGGTAGCCCGACGGCAGTTTCGCTTCGATGCCCTTAAGCAGTGGCTGGATTTCCTGCGTCACCGATACACCTTGCTCTCCATCCTTCACGTCGGCACGCACAGTGATCGCCATGTCGCGATTGCGGCGCCACAGTACCGGTTCTTCCAGTTCAGAACGCACCTGTGCGACTTGCGACAGAGGCACCACTGTGCCCTGGCGTGTGTAAAGGTTGATGTTTTTCAGTGTGTCGAGATTCAAGCGTTCCTCTGGCACGGCACGGGCCACGATGTCGATCAGGTCCTCGCGCTCACGCAGCTGTGACAGGTGTGCGCCGTTCATCACGGTCTGGGTCGCCAGCGACACGTCGGCCGGCGTGAGGCCCAGCGCGCTCGCCTTGTCCTGATCAAGTTCCACCTTCATCGTGCGCACAGGGTCGTTCCAGTCGAGCTGGAGGTCGCGCACCTTCGGGTTGGACGCAACTACCTTCTCCACGTCGCGGGCGATCTGGCGCACCACCTGGGTATCGGGGCCTACCACGCGGAATTGCACCGGGTAGCCGACAGGTGGCCCCAACTCGAGCCGGGTCACGCGCACCCACGCCTGCGGGAATTGTTGGTCGGCCGAGGCCACCAGCCGCGCACGTACCCGCTCGCGTGCATCCAGATCCTTGGTCATCACAACGAACTGGGCAAAGCCCGGGTTCGGCAGCTCGGGGTTGAGCGAGAGATAGAAGCGCGGCGCGCCAGCGCCGGTGTAGGCAGTATAGAAACGCACGTCCTCGTCCTTCGCCAGGATCTCCTCCATGTGCTTGACCTGCTCAGTCGTTGCGGCGAACGAGGCGCCTTCCTTGACGCGTAAATCAATGACCAGCTCAGGGCGCGAACTGTTGGGGAAGAATTGCTGCGGCACCAACTTGATGCAAGCCAAGGCAAGCACCAGTGCGCCCACCGTCGCACCGATGACCACCCAGCGGCGCTCGATGGCGGCGTCGATCAGGCGGCGCAGGCAGCGGTAGAACTTGGTGTCGTGCGGATCAGCGTGCTGGTGCGTGCCCAAGTCGTTGGGCAGCATCTTGACAGCCAGGTACGGTGTGAAGATGCCGGAACAGATCCACGAGAACAGCACCGCGGCACCGACGATCCAGAAAATGCCGCCCGCGTACTCGCCGGTGGTGGACTTCGAGAGGCCGATTGGCAGGAAGCCCACGACGGTGATGAGTGCGCCGGTCAGGCGCGGCATGGCGGTGGACTGATAGGAGAAGGCGGCCGCTTTCACGCGGTCCATGCCGGTTTCCATCTTCGCCACCATCATCTCGATGGCGATGATGGCGTCATCCACCAGCAGTCCCAACGCGATAATCAGTGACCCGAGCGAGATGCGTTCGAGGTTCCAGCCCATCGCCAGCATCACCAGCGCCACACCGCCCAGCACCAGCGGCACCGTGGCCGCGACCACGAGGCCGGCACGCCAGCCCAGGCTGGCCAGGCTCACCGCGATCACGATGATCAGCGCCTCGGCCAACGCGCGCCCGAAGTCCAGGATTGCATCTTTCACCGTGGTGGGCTGGTCCGCCACCAGCTCCAGTTCCACGCCGTGCGGAAGTTCTGACTGGATCTTGGCGACGGCCGTGTCCATCGCCTTGCCAAGGTCGACGATGTTGCCATCGCTGGTCATGGTGATACCGAGCATCAGCACAGGTTGGCCGTTGTGGCGGACCGTGTAGGTCGGCGGATCTTCGAAGCCACGTGTAACGGTCGCGATGTCGCCGAGCTTGATCAGCCGGCCGCCCGCGGAGATGGGCACGTTGCGGATAGCCTCATCGCTGGTGAACTGGCCACTCACGCGCACCATGACGCGGTCGCCGCGGGTATCAATCTGGCCAGCGGGCAACATCGCGTTCTGGCTCTTGAGGCTTTCGGCGATGGCGAGCGGTGTGATGCCCAGCGCTGCGAGGCGCTCGTGCGAGAACTCGACGTAGATACGCTTGGCCTGCTTGCCGATGACATCGATCTTCTTGACCATCGGCACCTTCAGCATCTGGCGCTTGATGTCCTCGGCCGCGTCCGTCAGGTCGGCGTGGCCGACGCCGTCGCCATTGACTGCGTACATCAGGCCATACACGTCGCCGTACTCGTCGTTCAGGATCGGGCCGATCACGCCGTCAGGCATCTCCAGGCTCAGGTCGTTGAGTTTCTTGCGCGCCTGGTACCAGGCCTCGCGCTGGTCAGCCTTGGAAGTGCCGCCGCGCACGGTGAGTGTCATGCCCGCGTAGCCTTGCCGCGCGTAGGTGACCACCTTCTCGAAGTTGTCGATCTGCTCGAATTTTTTCTCCATGCGGTTGAGGACCTGGTCCTGCAACTGCTGGGCGGTAGCGCCCGGCCAGATGACCATGGCGGTCATGGAGGGTACGGAAAAATTTGGATCTTCGAGCTGGCCGAGGCGGGTGAAGCTGAACGCGCCAGCCGCAGCGACAATGAGGAGCATGAACAGAACGATGGCGCGATGGCGCAGCGCCCAGTCGGTGAGGTTGAAATTGTTCATCGGGCGGCCTGCTGCGTGGTGTTCGTGTCAACAATCGCCGTGCCGGGAAGCGCGACCCTCAGTCCGGATGCCATCTTCTGCACCCCGGCGGTGACGACCAATGCGCCGGCCTGTGGCCCGGAGACGAGCACTTCATCGTTGCGATAGCCCAATACCGCCACAGGCACCAGCTCGACAGTGCCCAGCGGATTCTTGCCCTCGGGCGTGACCACCCACAGCGATGGCTGGCCACCGCTTTGCGTCAGTGCCGTGGCGGGCACCGCCGCGACCGAGACACTGGTCATCTCGCGCTCGGCCATGACCGTGGCCGTGGCGCCCAGCGGCAGCGCCTGCACCGGCTTGAGCCGGGCGCGATAGGTGCGCGTCTGCGTGGCGGCCTGCGGCGACAGCTCGCGCAGGGTGACATCGAAGGTCTCGTTCGGCGCGCTGGCCAGCGAGGCTTTGAAGTGCGCCTCCTTGAAGGTGGACAGCTGATCTTCGGGCACATCGATGACGATCTCGGATTCGTCCGGATTCGCCACCGAGATCACTGGCTGACCCTCCGCCACGACCTGTCCCGCTTCGATGCGTACCGCCGTGACTACGCCGCTACGGGAGGCGCGCAGTACGGTGTACTTGAGTCGGTTACGTGCGAGTTCAAGCTTTCGCGCCTCGGCCTCGGCAGTGGCGCGCGTGGTCTGGGCGTTGGTGTGCGCACGCTCATCGTCAGCCGCGCTGACTGAGCCATCAGCCTTCAGGGCCGTCAGGCGCTGGCGATCCGATTCCGCCTGACGCGTCTGCTCCACGGCAGCCGCCCACTGCTGTTGCGAGGCTTCCTCCGCGAGGCGGTAGTCGCTGTCGTCCAGCACAGCCAATATGTCACCTTCGTGCACCAACTGACCGACATCAACCTTGCGTTGGGCCACCTTGCCGCCGACCCGAAAGGACTGCTCGACTTCGTGCCGCGACTGCACGGTGCCCACGTAGCGACTGACGTCGCGGGCATTGTCGTAGTTGATTTCAACGGTACGTACCGCTCTGGGGGCCTGCACGGACGGCTGATCCGGGCTGCACGCGCAAAGCATCACGGCGACGGCCAGGGCGCCGACCGCAGTAAGGGAATTCTTCAAGACGGTTCCTCTTTGGAAAACGACAAAAACTCAGGAAAGTGGTGGTCGGTCGGTTTTAGCGGACGCGGACGCGGTCGGGTTGGCAGGGTGTTCGAACACCTGCCAGCCCCCACCCAGTGCTTTGTAAAGCTGCACGCTGTCGAGCAGCAGTCGGGTGTTGCTTTCGTTGGCACTCAGGCGTGCAGTCAGGCGCGCACGCTGCGAATCCAGCAGGGGCAACAGGTCGATCTGCCCGCGGGTGTAGAGCGACTGAGCGCGATTCTGTGCCGTCTCCGCAGACGCGGCGGCCAGTTGCAGTGACCCGGAACGGCGACGTTCCTGCGCCAGCGTGACCAGGGCGTTTTCCACATCTTCGAGCGCCCGCACGATGCCGTCTTCGGCGCGCAACAGCGCTTCTTGCTGAGCACTTTCAGCCGCATCGTTGATTGCTTGTGTGCGCCCCGCATTGAAGAGCGGCATCGCCAGCAGGCCCGCGACGTTGGTGAAGCGCGCAGCGCCGAGATCGGCGCCGTTCAGGTTGAGACCCTGGCGGCCGAAGGACGCGCCGAGGAAGAGTTGCGGGAACCACTCCGCTTTCGCTTGCTGGCGACGGGCATTGGCGGCGTCGAGTTGTGCCATCAGCGCCAGTACGTCAGGTCGGCGTTGCAGCAACTCGGCGGGCTGCCCGGGCTTGGCCTCGGGTACGTCGGCCAGGTCTGCGCCCGGAGGCTGGATGTTTGTGGTGTTGAAAGACTGGTCGGCGATCAGCACCGCGATACGGTGACGAGCTACCGCCACTTGGGTTTCCAGCGGCGGAATCTGCGCCCGCGCCGACAAGGCGTCGGTTTGTGCACGCTCGACGTCGAAGGCGGATGCCAGCCCCACCTGTTGACGCGCGGAGACCAGACGCAGCGTCTCATCCTGCATGGCCGAAATTGCGCGGAGCGTCGCGACCTGGCGCTGTGCTCCGACCAGTGTGAAATAGTTGCTGACGACATCGCTCATCACCAGCAGGCGTACGCCTCGCATGCTGTGTTCGGCGGCCAGTGCATCGGCGTCTGCCGCCGCCGCACCGGCTCGCAGCCGGCCGCTCAGGTCGATTTCCCACGAGACATCCAGACCCGCACTGGCGGTCCTGGTATCCGGATAGCCCTGTTTTACCGCCGAGTTGAAGCCGCTGCTGCGGTCGCTGCCGGAGACCGATGCACCGACACTCGGGAGCAGCCAGGATTGGCTGACCGTTTCTCCGGCTCGCGCTGCACGCAAGCGTTCGGCGGCCATCTTGACGTCGCGGTTCTCACGCGCGGCGCGGCGCACCAGATCCGACAGTAAGGGGTCGTGGTAGACCTCCCACCACGCCGCCTCGGGCTCCATTTCGGAGGCCGTACTCGCGGCGAAGTGGCTCGGCACGTCTACCGATGGCTTGACGACCGGCGTGGAGCAACCGGAAAGGGCGAGGGCGATCGAAGTGACAAGGGTTGCCGCCATGGCGAACCCAGTCGAGCATGGGGTCCGTTGCAAGGTTATCCCACCGGTATGGCGAGGCAGCGGAGGGAGGGTGGAAAGTCGCAGCATTAGAAATGGACTCGTGTAGTTCGAGGTGGCGTCAGCGTAGGGGCCTCTGTGCGCGAAGTAGTCAGCGAAACGTCGCCGTTCGGTCGCCATGCACACGTGATGTCGATGGCGGAACGGTCATTCGCCGTCCCTTTCTATCGCCTGTTCACGGTCTGCTGACGCCAGTTCAGAGCCAATTGACTCCAGCAACTCTTCGGCGGACGAGAACTCGCGCTGACGCCCGGTGACCAGGTTCTCGAGGCGCCCCATCAAGGCCTTCGGTCCGGCATCACTGCGCAATTTGACGACGTAGGAGCGTCGGCTCGGGTATTTGGATTCAGGGTTAAGGCTCATCGCAGACCTGGGGATCGAGAAAGTTCGATGCCAGCGTAAGCCGCCTCTTGGGAGGAGTCGTAAGCGAAAGGTCAGGGTTTGGTCGGATAACGTCTGTCTGCCACAACAGTCGTCACCTATCGTTCCCCAAACTGACTCATGACGCTACAGGGATCTCTTTTCGAACATTGAATTTCGACGGATCATGGCGTTGAGGCCCGTTCATTCACACGGCATTACCAGGAGCATCAGGGAATGAATTTTTTGATTTCATCCGATCAGTTCCAGATGTTGTCTGGTCTGGCTTGTTAGCGTCGGGTCTGACACTCGGGGTGTTCTTATTTCCAACAGGAGCAATAAATCGCGGTTGGAAATGCAACTTAATCATGATGCGACCATAAAGTCTCAAGAGCGTACCGCGTCGCTAAGGCGAGATGTTTACCTGGATGCGGCGAAAAAAATGCCGAAAGCGTTGAGTTCATTAATCGAGCCTTCCGATAGGGATGAGTCATTCACCGTTAGCCCTGGTTTAAGCGATTTCTTTTCCGTTGCCGCGCAGATTCAGCTAGTGGCGGAGCCTGTGACGGCATCGTTAGTCGGTGAGCTGGTATCAAAATATAACGATCTTTTGATGAAGTCCGCCTTCAGTAGAGCGGTACTTGGTAAGGCTATCAGTGACAGAAATGGCTGGAGAAGAAAGTGCGAACGCGCAGTTTCTGAGTCCGAGCGAGTGCTGCTTGAGCTCAATAGGTTGAAAGAAGTGCCACCTACAGATTCGAAAATGATTGACGCGGTGATGGGGTCTTATGAACGTTATTTTAACGAGTCGGAAGAGGCAAGGCTGGCGCTGAACGGTGCTGAAACACGGGTGAGAGTAGAGCGTCTTAATTTGCTGAAGCGCTTGTTGCCAAACGTCAAGGACATTGCTGAGTTTCAGGTTTCAGTTCTCATTGGTATCCGGAACGATCTGGGTTTGACTTCGAATGTTGAATTATTGGAGCTTCAAGCTAAAAAAGAATTAACGATTATGGAGAATACAATTAATTCTTTAGAGGAATTGGTTGATCTGTATAGCGGTGACAAATTTTAGGGCCTGAAAATAATGAGGCCGCGCGCACGTTTTACCAATTCAGTCCCATGCGTTTCGGGCAATTGGTCAATCAGCCTCACCAATGCCTGGTGATCTTCAGTGGTAGCGTCGTGTTGCTCACACAGCTCGACCCTTGCGAGCAGCTCCAGCCACGATGCTTCCTGGGCGCGTGCCTCCTCAATCGCACGCCGCACCGCCACGCTGCTGGCATCCGGTCGACCCTGAACTCGCGCGATCGCGGCCTCCAGCAGCAACAGCTGCGGCAGGTATACGCGTTCGCCCAGTTCCTCTCCCACCCGGAAGGCTTCCTGCAATTCAACGTGCGCTGCGTCGTAATCGCCTGCCAGTAGCAGCGCTTCGGCGGCGTAGCCGAGTACTTCGCTGGCACCGGAGCGCATGCCGAGTCCGGTATGTTCCTCGTACGCCTCGCGGATATTTCGGTAGCCGTCGCGGGGTGCACCGTTGCGTGCGTCGGCCCAGCCGCGCCACCAGCGGCAAGCCGTGCGCCCGAGTGCGAGGGAATTTTCATCGACGAGCTTCTGCATGTCGTCAGCCAACACTGTTACACGCACAGGGTTTCCCAGTCGTACCTCGATCAACACCTCCTGCCATGCAGCGACCAGCCATGTCATGGGTTGTCGAAGCGCATGTGCGCGGGTTCGTGCCCGCTGCATATGGGTTCGTCCTTGCTCAATCAGGCCAGAACGCACCAGCTCGATGGCCAGCATACCGTGCAGCATGACCTGGGGATCCGCTGCAAAGATCTCGTTGGTCCCGATGTCCAGCGGCTCGGCGATCGCGAGGGCGCGCTCTAACCAGCGGCGAGTCGTTTTCGTACGACCCTGGAGGTGATGCACCTCGCCCTGAACGATGCATGCTGCCAGCATGAGCACTTGATCGTTTGCGTTCCGGGACAGCGCTTCAGCACGCACTGCCACTTCCAAAGCCTGCGAATAATCGCCGCGCAAACCGAGCAGATAGCCGAATCCGTGCAGAAGGCGCCCGCGCATAGGGTGCTCGGGTACATCCGCTAGCAGTGTGTACGCACGTTCGAAAGCCCCCTTGGTTTCGCTGCCGACACCGAACATGTGGAAGGCCGAAACCCCCTGCAACGTGGCCAAGGTAATTTCGAGCGTATCGCGCTCCACCCCTTTGGGTGCATGCATAAGCAGGATCAGGGCGCGCTCAGTGAGGCCGATGCACAAGTCCGGGCTGAAGTGCTGTAGCGCGGCTTCTGCGGCCTCGGCGTAGTAGCGCAGCGCGATCATCGGCAGCCGAGCACGGTCGAAGTGCATCGCCAGTTCCGAGGCCGCAACCGACACACCGGCCGAGCGCTCGCGTTCGAGGGCAGTGCCCACCTGGCCATGGAGATCGATGCGCAACGAACGCGGCGTGCGGTCATACAGCACTTGGCGAAACAGGGCGTGCCGGAACGAGTAAGGAGGCTCTACCGCCTCGTCAACATCGGGAGCCCGCGAATGTGAGAGCCATACCTGCTCACGCATCAGTTCTTCACAGGCGCCGATCACTGAAGAGAGATTGCGCCCCAGGGCTAGCGAAACCGTCTCAACCCGGAAGTCGGCCCCGCACACCGCAGCCGCCGAAAGGAGTGCACGTTGCTCCGGACCCAGCTTGGCGATGTAGTGATCAATGATGGCGGCCAGGTTGTCGGGAACCGCCAGATCCGTCAGTCGAGCTTCGATGGTGGTTTCGTCTTCTTTTGCATCCATCACTTCACTGATGATCGAGGAAACGAACAACGGCACGCCGTCGGTCCGTTCGTGCAGGGCGCGCACGAAGGCTTCATCGCGTGCCAGTGAGGCTGAACGCAGCGCCACATAGTCGGCGACCTCGGTTTCCGAAAAGGGTCGAGCACCACTTCCTCGCACAAGCGTTGCAGTCGCAGTTCGTGTCGCAATGAGCTGAGCGGATGGTCGAGCGCCACCACTTCGGCAAGGCGGAAGCTCGACAGCCACATGAGCCGGGCGGGGCCTCGTCGTCGCGCCATGTAGTTGATGAGCTGGACCGTCGCCCGGTCGCTCCAGTGCAGGTCTTCGGTGACCAGCAAGAGAGGGCGCAGCTCTGTGTAGCGGTCCAATAGTTCACCGAATTCCCTCAGCATGCGCTCCGGGCCGACACCGGCCAGCTCGCGCCGCAATGCGTCTCGCTCCTGCGTGCTACTCAACCACGGCAATTGCAGCAGCCAGGTGGGTGCCACATCGCGCAACAACGCCGGCAGGCTCGGGTCGTTGCGGCACAGATCGGCTAATGCCTCCAGCACCGGCAGGTATGGCTCGCCGGTGCCGAAGTGCTCCATGCAATGGCCGCGTGCGCAGGCGATGCCGCCAAGGCCGGCGAGGAAATGTTCGATCAATGTGGTTTTGCCGATCCCCGGTTCTCCAGCAAGCCAGACCACGGCACGCTGGCCAACACCGGCTCGCTCCCACGCCCGCTTCAGCCTCGAGGCCTCGTCAATGCGACCGATGAATGGCGGAAACGGATGTGTGTCGGTCGCCGTAACTGCCATGGAAGTAGGCGGTATCGAAGCAGCAGGGGGCGATACGGCGATGAAGCGATAGCCACGCCGCGACACCGTCTCGATAAAACGAGGGTGCTTGGGGTCATCGCGCAACACTTTGCGCAGATCGCTGATGGCCGTTTTCAGGACAGAATCGCTGACAAACCGATGCCCCCACACGGCATCCAGCAAGGCGTCTTTGGATACCAACGACCCCGGCTGGCGGGCGAGCACGCATAACAACAGAAAGGGGGTCGGCGCCAACGCCACCGCTTGCCCATCACGCAACAGGCAAGCGTTAGTCTCGTTGAGTTCGAACTCGCCAAAGTCAAGCAGGGCGAAGGGGACGGATGGGGCTGCGGACGCGCCACGGTTGATTCCTAAAGACTTGAAACAGGGTAGTGCGTTGAAGTTTCGCACGGGATTCAACGTTGAAAAAAATGTTCCTGCCGTCCTGGTCCATTGCTGACATGACAACGCTGATCGGCTCTGAAGCCAAGCGTCGTCGGTCGGAAACTGGCACACGTGCAACTTCACGCCACGCGCCTTAACGCGGCCACTGACGCCTTTATCTCAGCTCGTCCGGTCGGTCACATTACGGTTTTTCAATGATCTCAAAAAATAATGACAAAAACATCAATATTGAAATATCTCTCAATATTGCATACCTTGAGTCTGCCTGACGATGAGACCTGCGCGCCTCACGACTTCAATCACAACAAGGGCTCGAAATGAACAACAACAAGAAAGATTCCGAATTGCCTCCCTCTGCCGTTGACGTGCTGGTCGTCGGATACGGTCCGGTTGGTGCAACAATCGCGGCGCTGCTCGGCCGCTACGGGGTTACGACCCTGGTGCTGGATAAGCTCCATGAAATCGTACTGATGCCTCGTGCCATTGCCCTGGACAACGAGGCGCTACGCATCCTGCAACTCGCAGGTTTGTCGGAAGACGCTTTCGAGAAGATCGTCATCCCTGAAGTGAAGATGCACTCACCGGTACTCGGGCAATTCGGTCGGGCCAATACCGAGGGGTGTATCGACGGCCATCCCAAGCTTGTGACGTTCTATCAACCCGACCTCGAACGAGCGATGCGTGGCCAGGTTTCCCGGCTGAAATCAGTGACCAGCCTGGGTGGTTTCGAGCTGGAGAGTCTGGTCGAAGAAGCGCAGGGCGTGGTCGCCACCGTACGGGATCAAAATGGGCACTCGCATACTGTCCGCGCCCAGTACCTGATCGGTGCGGACGGCGCCAGTTCCAGGGTCAGAGCGCTGATTGGTCAGGAGTTCGAAGGACAGACCTATGCGGAGGATTGGCTGATTGTCGACGTCAAGAACCGGCATAAGTCAGCGATTGATCACATTGAGTTTCTCTGTAATCCGCTGCGCCCAACGCCGCACATGCCGGCACCCGGCGGCAGGGAGCGTTGGGAGTTCATGCTGCAATCCGGCGAGTCCCGGGAAGAGCTGGAAAGCCCGGAAAGCATAGCCCGGCTGATCGCGCCATGGATCAACCCGCAGGAACTGGAAATCGAGCGCAAGGCGGTGTATCGATTCCACGCGCGGTGCTGCAACAGATTCAGCCAGGGGCGCGTTTTTCTCGCCGGCGACGCCGCGCACATCACGCCCCCTTTTGTCGGGCAAGGTCTCGTCGCGGGACTTCGGGATGGCTCCAACCTTGCCTGGAAACTGGCTTGGGTCCTTCGCGGCCATGCCACGCCTGCAATACTTGAGACCTATGACGTAGAACGCCGTCCCCACGCCCAGGCGATGATCAATCTGGCGAAACTCATGGGGCGCCTGGTGATGCCCAAGAACAAGATCGCCGCATTCTTTATCCACGGCCTGATGCGTACGCTGGCGTTGACTCCCGCTACCAGGAGGTACTTCGAACAGTTGGACATCAAGCCGAAGAACACCTTCAAGCACGGCCTGTTCGTACAGCATCGCCGGGGCGATAAACTGGTGCGTGGCAGCTTGTTTCCCAGGCCTGGATACGCAACCTGAAAAAGCAGATCAAACTGAGTGACGATGCGCTTGGAGACAACCTGACCCTGGTTGGATTCGGTGTTGACCCGTTGTCACTGCTGACCCCTGAACAGATCGTTTCCTGGGAAAAAATGGGAGGTCACTTTTTAGAGGTCAGAGCTCGCGGCCAACGCTCCGGCGGCAGCTGTGACTTCATCGAAGACATGAACCATGAGATCCTGCCGCTGGCTGCCAAGGGAACGCTCGTCGCGGTTCGCCCCGACCGTATCATCATGCACCACGCCCCTGGCGCAGAGGCAGGCAATCTCCTTCAGGAATGCAGGCGCTTGCTGGCCGGCAAAGACGCCACTCCGGACAGCGTTTCCATTACCATCAACCAGCCCATTAGATTGCGAGCTTGATAATGCATTCCCCCACTCTTCCTTTAGAATCTGACGCGCCAGAACCTCTAACGAGAGGTCACAAGAAACGTGAGCGCACCCGTCGCGGTCTCGTGGACGCGGCATTACGCCTTATTGCACGTAAGGAAGTGGGGGAGATCGCATTGCTCGAGGTCGCCGCGGAAGCAGCGGTATCCAACGGCACCATCTACAATTATTTTCGAACTCGCGACGAGGTATTGGAGGCGGTGGGCATCGCCATGGCCGCCGAGTTCTCCGATGCCATTTCCGCAATGAGCAGGGACGTGCACTGCGGCGCACAGAGGCTTTCGATCGGCGTGCGCATGTTTGTATGCCGGGCGGCGGCCGACCAGCAATGGGCGAATGCGTTGCTGCGCATCATCCATTTCGACCAGGCAATGCGCTCGCGTCTGGCTGACCATGTACTGGGCGATCTGCGTGAGGGACAGCGAGCGGGCACGTTTGCTTACGAGGACGAAGGTGTCGCTCTGGATATTGTCTTGTCGTGCACAACCGGAGCCATGCGCTCGGTTGTCGAGGGGCGGGCGGTGGCTGAGCACGATCTGCGGGTTGCCGAAATGGTTCTCCAGGCTCTGGGCGTCACGCCTGCCAGAGCCAGGAAGATTGCCGGCAAGCCGCTACCGGTCTGAACGGATGTCATCCTTTTGCCAGGCTTGATCAATCCATCGCCGATAGCTCTTCGCCTGGCGACGAGCCTTCAACTGATTGCCGATCAACGCCATGAGTGGCGACGTCTCGGGGTTTGTCCGTTTTCCTTGGCTCAGCAAGCCGAGTTGCTTCTTGATCACCGAGGCCACGGCAAGTGACGCCAACGTCTTGTTCTTCCATCGGACGAGGATGGGCTCCACTTTAATGTCGCGACCCGCCATCCACTGTTTCGGCAGGGCTGGCTCGATTGCCAACGCAGTAGCAAGTCCGACCATCGACACCGAGCCGCTCACCACTCGCTCGGCGACCTCCTTTCTACGCACGCCGCCGGTGACCATCAGCGGCATGCACGCTATTTCTCCTATTTTCTCCGCGAACTCAAGAAAATAGGCTTCTCGCGCCAAGCGGCTGCCATCGCGGGTCTGTCCCTGCATGGCCGGGCTTTCGTAGCTGCCACCCGACAATTCGACCAGGTCGACCGCCTTCTCGTTAAGCATTTCCACCACGCGAGCCGCGTCCTCGGCATTGAACCCGCCACGCTGAAAATCCGCGGAGTTGAGCTTCACCGCGACGCAAAAGATCGGTGCCACTCGCTGACGTATTGCGTCGATGGTTTTCAATAGAATTTGCGCGCGGTTTTCCAGGCTACCGCCCCAGCGGTCTTCGCGCCGATTGGTCAAGGGCGAAAGGAATTGGCTGAACAGGTAGCCATGCGCTGCATGAATCTCCACGCCGGTGAATCCGGCGCGCTCGGCCAGCACCGCCGCTTGGGTATAGCGCTCGATCAGTTCTTCGATCTCCTGCTCCTCTAAAGCCCTGGGCGGCACAAACGCTTTTGAAAGTCCGGGGATATCGACCGCCACTGCGGAAGGCCCCCTTGCCGATTGCCCCATTGAAGCCAACAGCTGCCGTCCGGGATGATTGATTTGCATCCAGGCGTGGGCCCCACGGCTGCGGCAAGCCTCGGCCCAAAGCTTGAATTTGCCCAGGTTCCGATCATCCTCAAGCACTACACCAGCGGGGCCGGTCAAGGCGTGACGGTCAACCATGACGTTGCCGGTGATGATCAGACCGGCACCACCCTCCGCCCAACTCCGATAGAGCTTGACCAGCGCTTCCCCCTGGAGCGTGATCCTCATTGGCAAGGTTCTCCTCCATGGCAGCCTTGGCGATCCGGTTTGGAATCACCGTGCCGTTGGGCAATCGAAGCGGTTTGAAGAGATTTGAGCCGGTCATGTTCTGTCCTTCAGCTGATAAAGAGTCAGTCAACATAATTGAACATGCGTGTTCAGTTGTGTCAATGTGCAGCACTTTTTCTGACCCGGCATCATCGATCAAGACAATCGGATTATTTAGGTTTAAGCCCATTATTCAGACAGAGAAACCAACATGCTAAAAAATATGGTTGACGTAAAATGAACACGAGTGTTCAATCAACCCATAAGGTAATCCTGGAGAGAGAACCGTGGAATCCCTGAATCCAACACAACGCCGCATTCATCAAGCCGCCTTTCGCCTGTTCGCTGAAAAAGGCACCTCACAAGTGAATATTCTCGACCTCGCACAAGAGGCCGGCGTGGCGCGCGGAACGGTCTATAGCAACATCGACAGCATGGAAAGCCTGTTCGAGGCGGTTGCCAGTCATCTCGCGAGGGAGATGCATGAACGCGTCAACAAGAGCTTCAATTCCCTCACGGATCCTGCTCATCGCCTGGCCAATGGCATTCGATTCTTCATTCGCCGAGCGCACGAAGACTCCCAGTGGGGCGCGTTCATCCATAAATTTGCCATGAGCAATTCTGCGTTGCGCGAAATGTTCAGCAGCCAGGCGACCAGGGATCTCCTGAGCGGGCTTACCACTGGGCGCTACACGTTTGCGCAGGAGCAATTGCTCTCGGTACTGACGCTGATATCGAGCAGCGTACTCGGCTCGATTTTCCTGGTACTGGAAGGTCACCGGACGTGGCGCGAGGCGGGCTCTGATACCGCCGAGCTGGTACTGCGGGCATTGGGTGTGCCGTCAGAGGAGGCGCGTGCGTTGGCGACCATGGAGTTGCCGGCACTTTCATCTCTCGACTAAATCCGTAACTGACTTGACTGGATAAACCCCTGAATTTTCAGGGGTTCGGGACAGCTTTGCCCTAAAAAACCGGAAAACAAGAACAATGAACAATAAAATCGAATTGCATCGGTTGGCGACGCAACAGCCCGCCCGGCATCCTCAGCCGACGGTCAAGGCCCGGGATCTGACGCACCTGATCTTCCAGCGGCCGGACTTGGATGAGGCGGCGCGGTTCCTGACTGACTTCGGCCTGGCGGTAAGTCGGCAGGAGGCCGATACGCTCTATATGCGGGCCACTGACGCCACTGCATATTGTTACCGTGTCCAACGGGCCGAACATGCACGTTTCATCGGGTTCGGACTTGCCGTGCAGTCTCTGGACGAACTGGAAAAGCTCACTCGAATCCCGGGTGCGTCATCGGTCGAGAAATCGGAACATCCTGGTAAAGGGTATTACGTCAGACTGACGGATCCTTCTGGGTTCATTGTGGAAGCCGTCTGCGACCAGACGCCATGCAAGACGCTGGCCCATAGAACTCCTCTCAACTGGAATCTGGCGACGGAACAACCGCGAATCAACGCCACGCAGCGCCCGCCGATTGCTCCCCCTGAAGTCCTCAAGCTTGGCCACATCGTCATTGAAGTGGCCGACTATCAAGCAACCTGTGCCTGGTATACGCAGCATTTCGGGTTTATTCCCAGCGATGTGCAGGTACTTCCCGATGGCACGCCTATCGTCACTTTCATGCGCCTTGATCTCGGTGACATTCCCGCGGATCACCACACGCTCGCGATTGCGCAAGGGTTCATGGCTACCTACAGCCATAGCGCCTATGAAGTCGTCGATGCAGACGCCGTGGGTATGGGGCAGCGCGTTTTGCGCGACCGCGGCTGGGAGCACTCATGGGGTATCGGCCGACACATTCTGGGCAGTCAGATCTTCGATTACTGGCAAGACCCTTGGGGTGACAAGCACGAGCACTACTGCGACGGGGATCTTTTCACGGCCACTCGGCCTACGGGCATTCATCCGGTCAGCCCCGAGGCAATGGCGCAGTGGGGGCAGCGCATGCCCAAGAGTTTTACCAAACCCAAGATGAGCCTGGCCAATCTGCTACTGCTGATCCGCAACCTGCGACGCAGCCCGGACCTGACCATTCGAAAGTTGGTAACACTCATGCGGATGTTCGGGTAGAGCTGTCGCCATGTCAGGCCGTTCAATCAGATATGGCCGGCGCGATGTGCTCAAAGCCGGCGCTGTGATCGCCGGCGTCTCGATGGTTTACAGCGTTACCAGCCCGCCCTCAGAACAACACCAGAATTCTCGTGCCATCGAGCACGGGGAAAACACCGCTCCAGGAGTGCCTTCAATGTCTGCAGTACACGTAGTCCGCTTTGAATTTCAGAATGGTATCCATTGGGGCGTGCTACGCCAGGGCCGTATCACAGTTGTTCCCGGTGTCTTTGAAACCACCGGCGACTTCATTCGCCAGAACAGTATCGACGACCTCGCTCAACTGAAAGGTTCGGAGTTGGAGGAGGGTGAAGTAAAACTGCTGTCTCCGGTCACCCGTAACCAGCAGTTCGTCTGCCAGGGTGCCAATTACCGCCAGCACATGATCGAGTCGGGCATGGACCCGGATGCGAAGAAATTCAATATGATCTTCACCAAGGCGACGAGTTGCCTGGTGGCGGCTGACAGCGACCTCATCAAACCGCGCCACGTGCGCTTCCTTGACTACGAGATCGAACTGGGTCTTGTGATGAAGCGCTCAATCACCGGCGCTATTGCTGTCACAGACGCCAATCTGCATGAGTTCATAGCAGGCGTCGTCATTGTCAACGACTACTCGGCTCGTGACATTCAGATTCCCCAGATGCAGTTTTACAAAGGCAAGAGCTACCGCACTTTCGGCCCGGTCGGCCCGTACCTCTGCCTTCTGGATGCCAAGAGCATGCATTACCTGAAAGCACTGCAGCTACGCCTGACAGTCAACGACCAGGTGCGACAGAACGACAGCACGGCCAATCTGGTTTACGGCCCCGCTGAAACCTTGACTGAACTCTCCGCCTTGCAAGATCTCGCCGTTGGAGACCTGATCGCCACCGGTACGCCTGCCGGCTGTGCCCTGACGATCCCTTCGCCTGCCAAAATGCGCATTGCAGCCCTGCTGCCCGAAGCCACCAAGTGGAAGCTTTTCCTCAAGGCGCAGGAAGGCCGGACGCAGTACCTCAAGGCCGGTGACGTGGTCGAGGCGCGCATTCGCAGCGCCGACGGTGTGATCGACCTCGGCGTACAACGCAACCGCGTCGTGGGGGAAGCCTGATGGTAGTGCAGACCCTGGATGACATCGAAACCCTCGAACGCGTCCCCTTGTCGGAGCGTGGCCTGGCTAGCAGCACTTATGAAGTTCTGCGTCAGGCGGCCGAGCGCTCCCCCGAGGCACCAGCGCTCAGTTTCTTCGCCGATGCCGCCGATTTCAAACGCACCTACAAGTGGAACTACTCCCATCTTTTCGCGGATATCACCCGCGCGGCAAATGCCTTCCATGACCTGGGCATAAAACCGGGCGAGGTGATTGCCTTCATCCTGCCCAACCTGCCGGAAACCCACTTCGCTCTATGGGGCGGGGAGGCGGCGGGGATTGCCATGGCGATCAATCCTCTGCTTGAAGCCAAGCAGTTGGCTGGCTTGTTGAATGCCGCGAAGGCATCCGTGGTGGTGACGCTCGCGCCGATGGCGGGCAGTGACCTGTGGCCCAAATTGGCGTCGCAGCTGAATCAGTTGCCCACGGTCAAGTCTGTTGTCTGGGTCAGCATGGAGCCCTATGTCGCGCAACCTGTACGTGGAGCTCTGAAAGCCGTGGCGCTGAAGGAACGAGACTTACACAGCGGCATCGCGATCCACGATTGGCAATCGCTGATGAACACTCAGCCGCACACACACCTGAAGAGCGGTCGACAAATTCGTCAGGATGAGTGCGCCTCCTACATCTGTACGGGCGGCACTACCGGGCTCCCCAAGATCGCCGCGCGTACTCATGGCTCGGAAGTATTCAACGCATGGGCCGTAGCGGCTCACTTGCAGCCACGCAGTGGTGGCCAGGTTATCTTTTGTGGCCTGCCGCTGTTTCATGTCAATGGCCAGCTGGTGACTGGGCTGATGCCTTGGACTCAAGGCGACCATGTGATCCTCGGGACGCCTCAGGGGTATCGGGGCGAGGGGGTGATCCCACGATTCTGGGAGATGGTCGAGCACTTCGGCATCAACCTCTTTTCCGGCGTGCCAACTGTCTATGCCGCACTTCTGCAAAATGAATGGCAAGGCCGGGATCTGTCCAGTCTTCGCTTTGCCATGTGTGGCGCCGCACCGATGCCGGCTGAGCTTTTCCGGGAGTTCGAGCGCCGGACCGGGGTGAGGATCCTTGAAGGTTACGGTCTTACCGAGGGTGCCTGCGTCTCTTCAATCAATCCACCCCATGGCGAGCGCCATATCGGCTCCATCGGGATGCGGATTGCCTACCAGAATATGCGCGCGGTCCTGCTCAATGATTCGGGAGAGTACCTGCGCGACGCCAACGTGGATGAGATCGGCCTCATCACGATCAGTGGTCCGAACCTCTTCGAGGGTTATCTGGAGGAGCGTCATAACCAGGGCCTCTGGATCGATATCGACGGTCAGCGCTGGCTGAATACAGGCGATCTGGGTCGCCAGGATGCGCAAGGTTACTTCTGGCTGACCGGACGCAAGAAGGAACTGATCATCCGCGGCGGCCACAACATTGATCCCAAGCAAATTGAAGAAGCTCTTCAGACGCATCCCGCCGTCGCCTTGGCCGCTGCAATCGGCAGCCCCGATGCCTACTCGGGCGAGGTGCCGGTTGCGTACGTTCAACTACGCCCCGGACAAGTGTGCAACGCCGAAGAGCTCCAGATATTCGCACATCACAACATCAGCGAGCGGGCAGCAGTTCCCAAGCGCATTGAAATCCTCAACGCGCTGCCACTGACGGCCGTGGGCAAGATATTCAAGCCGGCTTTGCAGCAGCGGGAGATTGCCAAAGTAGTCCTGCAGGAAGTCGAACGTCTGGGGCTTTCGGATATTGCTGTTGAAGTCGTGCAGGACAATCGTCGTGGGCAGGTTGCCTGCGTCAGGGCCGGCACCGACCAGGAAGTCCTGGCTCCGCTTTTGGGGCGTTACAGCTTTCAAGTCGAGTGGATTAATTGAGTTCCTGATTCGCAGTCTGTAAGTCCAGCAGTCATTCCCTGGCGCTGTTCAGCCAGGGTGTTTTACACACCATCGATCAACTCCAGCCGGCACTGAGAAGTGCACAGGACGGCGAAGCCTTGCCTGCGTGCAATCAACAAAAACAATAAACAAGAGGTGGAAAATGAAACTGAATAGCCGCGTGATCCCGTGTCTCTCTGCTCAGCGTAAGTGTGCTGTCTGGATTAAATTCAGCAGCGCCATCGCACTACTCAGTGCCTCCACTATTGCCAGCGCCAATGGCATTGCCTTAAACGAACAAAGTGCAAGCAGTGCGGGAACTGCTTATGCGGGAAGGTCATCTTCCGCGCTGGACGCCAGCACCATCTATGGAAATCCCGCAGGTTTGACCAAGTTGAAGCGCACTGAGATTTCCGGTGGTGCGGCGGTCGTTTCGGTGAGCGACGACATCAGTGATGCACAGAGCAGTGCCACAGGAACGAATAAAGGGGACTCCGTGCCGTTGGGAGTTGTGCCCTTCGCTTATATGTCGACGCCACTTGACGATCGTTTTTCGATTGGCCTGGGTCTCTATGCTCCGAGTGGTCTGATCAATGATTACGAGAGCACTTTTCAAGGCCGCTACCATGGTTCCTATAGCACGACAAAGGAGATTACCCTTCAGCCCACCATTGCCTGGCGGATCAATGATTACGTGTCCATTGGTGGCGGACCGACCATAAACCACTTCAATGCAAAGCTTCAAAACTACCTGGCCACCGGCGCCCTGAACAACGGCGAGGACACACTGGTCACCATCAAAGGCGATGACACAGCACTCGGCTACAACGTAGGCATCTTGGTTGACTTTACTGAGGCAACCCGTTGGGGGATCAACTATCACTCGAAGGTGGACTATGAACTCGAAGGGCATACTGAGGTTTCTGGCTCCCCGAGCGTGATCCCTCTGGACGGAAAGTATGACAACAAGATTGACCTCACTATGCCCGAATCCGTGGACACGTCTATCACCCATCATTTCAATAGTCGCTGGACGGGCTATCTGGGGACCACTTGGAAACGTTGGAGCCGGATCCAGAAGGTCGAGGCAATCAACAGCGGTCTTTCCCCCGTGGGGCAGGCGGCTGGCCTGGGAAGTGTGATCGAAGAAATGAACTGGCGCGACACGTGGAGCACCGCAGTTGGCGCCTCCTATCAATTGAACCAACAATGGCTGTTGCGCGCAGGCTACGCCTATGACCCGTCGCCAATCAGAAATGCCGATCGCAGCGTGCGCATTCCGGTTGGGAATCGCCAAGCCGTGACTTTGGGGGGGCTTACTCACCGAATTCCGATCTGACGATAGACTTTGCTTATGGTTATCTCTGGGATTCCAAAGTTTCCGTAAAGCAGCCGAACAACTCCGGTGTTCAACCTGAATACAGTGCCAACTACGACAACAGTGCGAATGGAGTTTCAGTGCAGGCTACCTATCGGTACTAAGCGACCTGACCTAAAAATCCCTCAACCTTCGCGCTGCGTTATTGCATTACGTCCGTAGGCATCACCAGTGGCGTCGCGAAATTTAACGCAATCATGTACACCGAGCCTCTGCCCGGCTCGGTCAGCCCGGCGTGTGTGCAAATGAAGTCGAACACCGTCTCGGCCTGGGCTTCATCCACCACCACGTTGACCACCCGGGAGAGAACCGCCTCCGGCACCTCGTTGCGGGGGGCTTTGGCGGCCTGCAGTACGGCCACGCCGCGGCAACTGACGCTGTCCGCGCGCGTAATGCCATGCGCCTCCTGCAACAACAGCAGCAGCCTGCGTTCCGTGCCATCGTCGGGCAACACACAGGTAATGAGTTTTGCCGCGCCGCCCGGAATACCCGCAACCGCCACGCTCATGAGGCACTCCCCTTGTTCCAGCATTTCGCGGGGAATGTAGGTGGCGACTTTTTCCACGGGTGTCGCATAGATCATGCCCGCACCGGGAACATCCAGGTTGGCCGCGTGGTAGATGGCCTCGAGTACTGCGTCTTGATAGTCGGCCGCGACCAGCAGACTGACCACTTCTTTCTCCGCATCGATGGCGATGCTGAGCAGGCCGTGCCGCTCACGGGGGCCAAGCCCGTGGGCGTGGTAGACAATGGCGCCTGGTGCGCCCATGCCCTGCGCCGCACGGATCACCAGGTCGGCACGCCCGACGGGGACAATGCAGGTGATCAGTGCAACGTCAGTCAGGTAGGTAATCCCTTCAGCTTTCATCCCGCTTCTCCGGTGTTCAATAATTGATTTGCAGGCTGTTGTGTGGCGGCCTTTGTCTGTCTCCACAACTGGAAACGGGCCCACTGTCCGAGCAGCATGACGCTGATGACAGGACCGACGGATGCCATACAAAGAATGCCGAAACCCTCGACTGCGTTAGTGGCATTGCCCAGCCCCAGCCCCATGGCCAGAACGAGCGGCACGGTGATGGGCCCCGTGGTGACACCGGCGCTATCCCAGGCCACATTGACGAACTCTTCGGTCGAAAAAACCGTCAGTACCACAGCGATTAAATAGGGCGGCACCACCAGCCAGACCAGTGGCAGGCCGAACACCAGTTTGGCCACACCTACGGCAATACCGCAGGCGACGCCTATCGATACAGCACGTATCAGGCTGCGCTTGCGGATAAAACCGTTGGTAAGGGTTTCGGCGGTGACGCCGAGCGCATTCAGCGCAGGCTCGGCGACGGTTGCCCCGTACCCGAGCACCCAGGCGAACGCCAAGGCCAGCACCAGTCCCACTTGATAGATATAGAGCGGGGAGTTGTCCGCGCCGGGTGTCTGCATGAAGGCCGCCGGAATCAGCGACCCCGCGCTTCCTCCCAGCTTCGACAGACCGTAGGTCAACCCGAGATTGAACACGCACATGCCCACCACGGTGAGTGCGATACCGAGGAGGATCTCGCCGCGCCGCGGCAGGTTCTGGCGCAACAGCAGTTTCAGCACCACCATCAGGAATATCACCAAAGGCACGATGGCCCGCAGTCCCGAAACAATCTCCAGTCCGGGGCTGACTTCGTGCCAGGGTGCCGCCAGTTGTCCGGCCTCGGTAGCGGCTTGCGCGGCGGCGACGATTTCCGCCGGCGAGGAGATAGCCGCCACGTACAGGCCCAGCAGCATTACCCCGATGACGGGAAACAGCGAAGCCAAGGTGACAATACCGAACCCGGACAGCCCGGAACCGCCCTTGCCGGCGGCAGCCGCGATGCCGATGCCCAGCGCCAGCACCAGC
Source organism: Pseudomonas sp. S2_F03 (assembly GCF_054668335.1). Classification (NCBI taxonomy): domain Bacteria; kingdom Pseudomonadati; phylum Pseudomonadota; class Gammaproteobacteria; order Pseudomonadales; family Pseudomonadaceae; genus Pseudomonas; species Pseudomonas sp. S2_F03. The sequence goes on from NZ_CP162759.1 coordinate 5,936,070, forward strand.
GGTACAGTGACCGGCCCGGTGGTGACCGCGCCAGCATCCCAAGCCAGGCCGATAACTTTCGCAAGCTCAGGGTCACTGGACATGTACACCGTCAGCAACAGCACGGGCGCCAGCGATAAATAGATCAACGGCTTCAGGCTCCAGCCGTAGAGGAAGCGCAGCGTACCGGTTACAGCGGCCAGACCGACGCTGGCCCCCACAACCAGGACCAGTTCGCTGGTCCATTGGTTGAGTATCGCCCAGAGGTAGGGCGCGCGCTGCGCAGAAACGTTCTGCCCAGCGGCGCGCAGCGCGCCGATAGCGGGTTCGGCGAAAGTCACCCCGATACCCAGCAGCAAGGTAACCAGCAACACAACTGGCAGGGATAACTTGCGCGGAAGGTTGCTGCCGATTATTTCGCCGAAGGGCATCAGGCCGAGTTTCAGCCCTTCCATAAACAACATCAGCCCGACGATCACGGCGAACAAGCCGCCCGTGACAAGCAGCGAATCCTCCACCAACTGGCGCAGGATGATGATCTGAAACAGCACCAGGTACAGGGCCAAGGGCACCACAGCGCGAACCTGCTCCATCAGTCGGACATTGAGATAAGGCTTGAGGATGGCGGCGATCTCGCCAGCTCGTAATTTTGCAGTTTTGTGGGGCGCGGCCTGCCAGCGGCCATCGGCATCGCGAACGGGGGCGGACACCAGTTCACGCATGGGGATTTCGCGGCGACCGGCTCCGATCATATGCATGTAGTCGGCGTAGCGAATGGAGTCTTTCATAGGCTCATCTGTTCAGGTTGATCTACCGGTGTACGACTAACAGGTGCTCTCGTATTGTCGCGGCGCGGGTTAACAGCCGATGTGCTATTCCGGCCGCGAACAATTTTGCCTACGGTGAGCAGGTGAAGTTTTGACTTCGGTCAAGGTGCTGATTGCGCATTTGTGTCCGGGTGTTGCGAGCTGTGTCGTCAAGGTCGGCATGACCGAACAGGTATTGAGCTCATGTTGAGTGCGCAGCGAATGTGTTGCTCATCCTTCATTCGCCCAAACACCCGTCGCTGCGGTGCGCCGAACATAATCGGTAAAGTCACGTGCCGGACGGCCCAGTGCGCGCTGGACGCCGTCGGCAAGGGGGGTATTGCGCCCGTCGAGCACGGTGGTGAAGAGGTACAGCACCAGGTCAATTAACCCGGCGGGAAGTTGTTCCTGTTCCAAGGCCTCTTTATAGGCTCGCGGCGGCACGGCGAGGAAGCGGATACCGCGACCGGTCGCTTGAGCGATCTGATCGACCGCCTCGGCGAACGTCAGCGCCCGTGGGCCCGTCAGCTCATAAAGCTGGCGTGAGTGTCCAGGTTCGGTCAGCGCCTGGACAGCAATCTCGGCAATATCCTCCACGTCGACAAAGGGCTCCGCGATATTGCCGACGGGTAGGGCGAGTTCGCCTTGAAGAATGGGCTCCAGAAAATGCGCTTCGCTGAAGTTCTGGAAGAACCAGCTGGCTCTCAAGATCGTCCAGTCGACACCGCTGTTTTGTATGACGCGTTCGGCTTGTTCAGCTTCGGCTTCTCCGCGCCCGGACAACAGCACCAGTTTGCTCACGCCACGTTTGACGGCCAGGTCGGTAAACGCCTGGACCGTTTCGACGGCGCCAGGAACGGCGAGGTCCGGCTGAAAGGAGATGTAAACGGCATCAACGCCATCAAGCTCCGCATCCCAGGTGATTCGATCCTCCCAGTCAAAGGGCGGATTTGCACCACGAGAACCCGAGCGCACCGGGCGTCCAGCCGATTGCAATTGCTGGAGGATTCGCCGGCCTGTTTTCCCCGTGCCACCGAGAATGAGGATGGTTTTTTGGGTGGTGTTCATCGCATTCATCTCCGTCGATTTAATGTGAGCAATACTCACGTTAAAAAGATGATAGATGCTCATGTTCTGCCGTCAACCAACGTCAGAACGGAAACCGACGTATGGCCATCTCCTTGGGTGTGTGGATAGGCGGTGCTAAGGTGAGTGCTTGTCACGTTATTAATCGAGAATCACGCCAGTGCCGAAGAAAGCCACCACCGGGCTCGAGAAAACCATTTCAGAGCCAGCGCGACGTAATCCCACGCAACAACGTAGTCGCGAGCGGCTGGAGCGAATCCTTGCCGTGGCAACGCAGCTGATCGCGACCAAGGGCAGCGATTCGTTAAAGATGAGTGAAATTGCCGAGCGCTCGGAGATATCGATCGGGTCGCTTTATCAGTATTTTCCAGACAAGAGCTCGGTGATCCGCACACTGGCCGAGCGCTATAACGCCGAGAGTCGCCGGTGTATCGAAGCCGCACTGGCAGCGGTTCAGGACGCGGCAGGGTTGCGCGAGGCCTATGCGAACCTGCTCGATCAATACTTCGACATTGTTCAGGCAGAGCCCGCGATGCGTGATATCTGGTCGGGGATGCAGGCCGACAAGCAATTGGTGGCGCTGGAGTTGGAAGAGAGTCGTGTGGCGGGCCGGTTACTGACCGATACGATGCTGCGAGTATTTCCAGGCAGTGATGTGCAGCGCGTTGCGGATGCCGCTTTTTTGATCTGGCAACTGGGTGAAGCGACCATGCGGTTGGCCATCACCTGCGAACCTGAAGAGGGGCGGCGACTGGTGGATGCGTTCAAGCGCATGTCGCTCGCGGAAATCATGGCACCCGCAAGCGATGCTTTGGGCAGCACCGGGTCGAGCGAAGTCGACCCTGCTGTCAACTGAGCCTGTTAAACAAAAGGTTGGCCGGCAAAACCACGAGGCAGTCTTTGCAACCCGGCCATGGCGGAGAGCCGTTCGACCCAGGCGGCACGCCAATCATTGGCGGTGTGAGTGGCTTTGGTCTTGCGTGCGGCACGGCGTGCTGCATTGCGCTGGGCCTTGCGCGCTTCCTTGTACGCATCGGTGTTTCGGCAGCTTCGGCATTTCACCCGATTCAATTCCTGGGTGGAAGTGAGGTTGCTGCCCTTGTGACCGCAGGCCAGATGCCCGCTGACTTTGAAGTGGGTGACCATGGTACGTCTCCTTCGCGACGTGTGATGGTTTGACCCCTGGCGAACGACAGCGTTCGATCGCTGTGTTGCGAGCAAAAAAAGCCCAGCGCAAGGCCGGGTTGGGGGAGCGGCAGATACTCAGGCAGGGGCGAACACGGTGACGATGAGGTCGCCGTTCATGTGCCCTGAAACAGGCCCTGTTCTCGCGTCGCGTGTCCGGATCGAATCATCTGAACCGTGGGAGGGGCGGGTCGACAGGTTTCAACGACGACAGCGTGTTTCGAATCAGAGGCGTGTCTTTTTCGATGTCGTTCAGCCGGTCACGAATTCTGAGGGCTGTAGGGTGCCCTCCTTGATGATCGACCCAGTCGGCAATTTCCTTGCACGCGGCAGCAAGGCGAGCCTGGCGGGAGTCAAGCAGGGTGAGGAGGGTGGTGATGGACTCTTTTTCGGACATGGCAAACACCTCCGTTGAAGAACCTGGCAATTGGCAGCAAAAAGCCCGCTGGGTGCGAGCTGTCTGCCGATGGGGTCACTGATCCTTCAGCTATTTCTCAGTATAGTCCCGCAGCAGACGGGTGAATGGTCATCAACCTTGACGGACCATCAGTTGCGACGTGGCATTGAGCCGTTGGCATTCTTTTCTGGCATCCGCTTCAGAATCGTAGCCATCGCCGATGAAACCCTGGGTGCGAGTGTCGGCGATGCGATACCAGACGGCAGCGTCGGGTGGCGGGTGACCCGCTTCTCCGGCTCGGCGACCATGAATGATGATCTTGTTGCATCGCTTCACAACGAAAATGTCTTCCATGGCGTCACCGTAGCTAATTCTTGTTCAGATCAACTATAGAAGTTCTTTGTGATCGTGCAAAAAATAGACAGGTCAGTTCGTCGCTTCAGCAGTGGCGATCATTCGCTCAAGGAACATTGCCAGCCCGACTTCCTCTGGCCTGAGTCCCTTTACGCAACCTGGGTCTGGGCAGTTCAGCCAAGGCTCCTAGCCAAAAGGCGTCGAACACTGCCGGATGGATATAGCATTTTCGGCACACCGCAGGCGTGTTGCCCAGTTGCCTGGCGACGTTTTTGACCATTTCCACGACTTGTCGTTTCGCCTCCGACTCCGGTTCCCACGGCATGGTCGCGCAACACGGACAACGCCAGCACACTGCCCGCCCAGGTGCGGTAGTCCTTGGCAGTGAAATCGGCGCCCGTGAGGGTTTGCAGGTAGGCGTTGACGTCGGCGGAACTGATGGTGTGCCGCTCGCCGTTTTCATCCAGATACTGAAACAGGTTTTGCCCGGGAATGTCCTGACAGCGCTTGATGATGCGTGCCAGGCGCCGGTCTTTCACTGTGATCTGGTGCTCGACACCGCTCTTGCCGCGAAACTGGAACCGGATCGCACTGCCGTTGACTTCAACGTGACGGCTGCGCAGGGTGGTCAGGCCATAGGAGCGATTGTCCCGGGCGTATTGCGTGTTTCCGACCCGGATCAATGTCGCATCGAGCAAGGTGATGACAGTGGCCATGACTTTGTCTCGGCTGAAGCCGGGCGCCGCCAGCAACGTTTCGAGCTGTTTACGCAAGGTTGGCAACGCCAGGCCAAAGTCCCGCAGGCGCGAGTATTTATCGGCATCACGCACTTCACGCCAGCGCGGGTGGTAGCGGTATTGCTTGCGCCCGCGAGCGTCGCGACCGGTGGCTTGCAGATGGCCGCGTGGGTCGGCGCAAATCCACACCTCCGTATACGCCGGCGGCACGGCAAGGGCATTGAGGCGTTTGATTTCGTCCGGGTCTGTAATGCGTTGAGCGGAAGGGTCGAAGTAGCTGAATTTTCCACGCAATAGTTTGCGGGTGATTCCGGGCTGCGTGTCATCGACATAGTGCAGGTCGGGTGGCAATCACATCTGGCAGCGCGTTATCGGCCATGGCGCGTCATCCTCGACGACAAATCAGGGGGCAATACAGCCATTGACCGCACCCATTCGCCGTCGTGCCAGCGGATTCAAGCCAGGACAGCCACCGCTTTGATTTGTGCCCAGAGTTGCTGTCCGGGATGCACCCCCAACTGGTCGCGAGAATAGCGGGTGATGCGTGACAGCAAAGGCGTGCCCGCGGCGTTCAGGCGGATCAGCACGTGGGCGGCATTATCGGCACCGATTTCACTGATGACTGTTACCGGCAAGCGATTGAGGATGCTGCTTTGCTCGATGCCATGCAGGCTCAGGCTGACATCGCGCGCTTGAACTTTGCAACGCAGTGCCTGGCCAAGCGGCATAGGTGCATGGGCTACGCGAATGCCCAGGTCGGTATCAGGCAACTGCAAGGTCAACAACTGATAGTGGGCGTCATACGCGCTCACGTGCCCCTCGATCACCACACCCGCGTCGTCGCCCAACGCCATTGGCAGGTCGAGGCGCGCGAGGGTTTCTCCCGATGGGGCCGCTGGCCAGTGCCTTGCCCTCGCTGAGCAGGACGATATGGTCGGCCAGTCGGGCCACCTCATCCTGCGAGTGACTGACGTACAGCACCGGGATTTCCAGTTCATCGTGCAGGCGTTGCAGGTACGGCAGGATTTCGTTTTTTCGCTGACTGTCGAGCGCTGCCAGCGGTTCGTCCATCAGCAACAGTTGCGGGCTGGTGAGCAGCGCACGGGCGATGCCGACTCGCTGCCGTTCGCCACCGGAAAGGTGCTGCGGGTGACGCTCCAACAGATGGCCGATTCCCAGCAGTTCCGTGGCATGACCCATGTCGACCCGACGCTGTTGTTTCGGGATGCGCTTGAGGCCAAATTCCAGATTCGCCAACACCGACAGATGCGAAAACAGGCTGGCTTCCTGGAAGACATAACCCAGCGCGCGCTTATGCGGCGGGACAAAAATCTTCTTTTCGCTGTCCTGCCAGACCTCATCGTTGACCCGGATGAAACCCTGTTGGGTCTCGCTCCAGGCCCGCGATACAGCGCAGGCAAGTGGTCTTTCCAGAGCCCGAGTGTCCGTAAAGTGCCGTCACTCCACGGCCGGGCATTTGCAAGTCCACGTCCAGGGCGAACCCCGAATAGCTGAGTTTCAGACGCATATCGATCATCGATCAGCTCCAGCCCGCTTTGGTTTTACGGCTGGAGTACAGCGCCAGCAATACTGCAAAGGAGAACACCAGCATCGCCCCGGCCAGCCAATGGGCCTGGGTGTATTCCATGGCTTCAACGTGATCGTAGATTTGCACTGAAACCACGCGGGTCTTGTCCGGAATGTTGCCGCCGATCATCAGCACCACGCCGAACTCGCCGACGGTGTGGGCGAATCCGAGAATCGCCGCGGTGATAAAACCGGGTCGCGCCAGCGGCAGGATCACGCTGAAGAAGGTGTCCCACGGATTGGCACGTAAGGTTGCGGCGACTTCCAGCGGACGAGTGCCGATGGCGGAGAACGCGTTTTGCAGCGGCTGAATCACGAACGGCATTGAATAAAGCACCGAGCCGACGACCAGCCCCGCAAAACTGAATGTCAGGGTGCCGAGCCCCAGCGATTGAGTGAACTGGCCAACAACGCCGTGAGGCCCTAGCACCAGTAACAAATAAAAACCAATCACCGTGGGCGGCAGGACCAGGGGCAGGGCGACGATCGCCCCGACCGGGCCGCGCAACCAGGAGCGGGTGCGCGACAGCCATAACGCAATCGGAGTGCCGATGACTAGCAGAATGGCTGTCGTCAGGGACGCCAGTTTGAGGGTCAGCCAGATGGCGGCGAAGTCGGCACTCGTCAGCGTCATTTAGAGTTGGTAACCGTAGTATTTGATGACAGCGGCAGCTTTCGGCCCCTTGAGGTAATCAACCAGCGCCTTGGCAGCCGGGTTGTCCTTGCCTTTGTTGAGGATCACCGCGTCTTGTTTGATCGGGTCATGCATGTCGGCCGGTACGATCCACGCCGAACCGCTGGTGACTTTGCCGTCTTTGTAGATCTGCGACAAGGCTACAAAGCCAAGTTCGGCGTTGCCGGTGGAAACGAACTGATAAGCCTGGGTGATGTTCTGGCCTTCAACGATCTTGTCCTTGACCTTGTCGGTCAGGCCCAACTTGGCCAGTACTTGAGTGGCGGCCAGGCCGTAAGGCGCGGCTTTGGGGTTGGCGATGGACAGGTGTGCGTATTCGTTCTTTTTCAGCACGTCGCCCTTGGCATCGACGTAGCCATCTTTGGCCGACCACAACGCCAGGGTGCCAATGGCGTAGGTGAAGCGGGAGCCCTTGACCGTGTCGCCTTCGGTTTCGAGTTTTTGCGGTGTGCTGTCATCTGCCGAGAGGAACACTTCGAACGGCGCGCCATTCTTGATCTGGGTGTAGAACTGGCCAGTTGCACCGTACGCGGCGACCAGTTTGTGCCCGGTGTCTTTCTCGAAATCGGCAGCGATGGCCTGGATCGGGGCAGTAAAGTTGGCAGCAACGGCGACCTGGACTTCGTCCGCGTGGGCGGAGCTGAAAGTAAAGACTGCGATCAGGCTGGCGAGGCAGGAAGGGGCAAAACGTGAGGCACGACTGGTCATCAAATGGCTCCGTGGTAGGCGAGTGCAGCAATGGGGGTAATCGCTATATAAAAGAATATATAGCGAAATGCCTTCAAACGGAACGTGTTGGTTTGTCGCATAAACCTGTGCCGCAACCTTTGGCGGCTACAGGGCTGATCTTATAGACGGGTCAGCTTGGCCAATGCTTCTTCTGCCAGGCGTCGGGTCAATTCTGCTGTCGTCATTTCAGCGCTCAATCGGAACGCCTGACCAGCCCACAGGTTGCTGAAGTCTGCCTCGTCCTTGGCTCGCAACGGCATCAGCGCGCCGCCGGCGAGCGGGAAGGTCGGCGCTTTATCGCTGATCGGCCCGAGTTCGCGCATCGCCCGGTTGAGAATTCCGCGGGCGGGGCGCCCCGTGAAAATGTTGGTGACGGCAGTCTCGCTTTCTTTTGCCGTGCGCAACGCTGTGTAGTGAGACTTGCTGACCTTGGCTTCTGGCGTGAACAAGTAAGCAGTGCCCACCTGTACCGCCGAAGCGCCCAGCATGAAGGCGGCCGCAACGCCTCGCGCATCACTGATCCCGCCGGCAGCAATCACCGGTACTTTCACGGCATCAACGATCTGAGGCACCAAGGCGAACGTCCCCACCTGGCTGCTCAGATCCTCGCTGAGGAACATCCCGCGATGACCACCGGCCTCGTAACCCATGGCGATGATGGCGTCGCAGCCATGCTGTTCCAGCCAGACAGCTTCTTCGACGGTAGTGGCTGAGGAAAGTATTTTGGCGCCGGTGGCTTTTACCCGGTCCAGCAGGGATTTTTCCGGGAGGCCGAAGTGAAAGCTCACGACTTCAGGGCGAAACTCTTCGACCAACTCACAGGCGGCGGCATCGAACGGCGCTCGATTTGAAACGGGCGTCGGTGCTTCGAAATCGACGCCCAGCTCCCGGTAGTAAGGTTCCAGCAGTTGCTTCCAGTCCCGGGCGCGCTGCTCATCAGGCGCCGGAGGTTGATGGCAGAAATAGTTGATGTTGAATGGGCGCTGGCAGTGTTGGCGAATCGTCTTCAGCTCCTCGCGCAGTTGCTCGATGCTCAGCATGGCCGCAGGCATCGAGCCCAGACCGCCGGCGTTACTCGCTGCGATGACCATTGCCGATCCATTGGCGCCGGCCATGGGGGCCTGGATGATTGGCAGGTCGATACCAAGCAGGTCAAGAATGCGGGTGTCTGGCCATTGGCTCATTTGAATGATTCTCCGACATCAAAACAGGGCAGGGACGGTAGAACAGGTTTTTACCAGCAATGACTGGCGCAGGGCCAGCCGACTTTTGGCCGGCTTGCTGGAAAACCGCGCTTAGCGTCGATGCAGGCCACCGCCGCCCCCAAACGAATGACTCATGAACTGAGAGGAGCTGTGGTAGTTGTTAAAACGTTGGTTGCCGAAGTCGCGGGCGGCAGACTCCCGATCCAGGCTTTGCATTTGCGTGGTGTTCACCGGGTTGACTCGAGTTTCGCCGCCCCTGACCATCGACTGCCAGCCATCATCGGTTTTTCTGTAGACGTTGCCATCATGCCCGGCGTAGACGTTGCCACCGACATGACCTACGCCTGAGTTACGTCCGCTGATGCCGCCGTACTGGGTGGTATTTCCGGTGTTGGGGTTGTAAACGGCACCACGGTTGGCATCGACCTGCGTCCCGTAACGAGCATTGCCGACTGTTGCATGCTGCCCCGCGATCGCGCCGCCATCAGGCCCTACAGCAACGCCACTGCGCCCCGCCGCATAATTGCCGGTGTAAACGTTGTGCACCGCGCCGCGTTGACCGGCTGCCGCGACACCGGTCCGTGAGTTGTAGGAAGAGCCAACCTCACCCGCCCAGCGATTGCCGGTCCAGGCGTTGTAGCCGGCACCGTATCGACTGACTGACGCTCGATCACCCCATTGGCGGTAGATGTTGCCAGTTGTACCGGCCCAGCCACCGGGGCCCCAGGCAACAGCGCCACCGTGATAGCCATAGGCGCCGCCGGCCCAAGGCAATGGCGCCGGATAAAGGTGAGGGCCCCAGGCATACCCCCAGCCGTAATTTCCCCACCAGGGATAGGCGCCCCAACCCCAACCCATGGCCACGGTGCTGCCACCCCAACTCCAGCCGAAACCAAAGCCGAATGTCCAGCCGGTCCAAGGGGTGTAGCGCATGGCGACGCCAAATCCGTAGGTTACGGGTGGCCCGTACCAGACGCTGCCCACCCACGGTGTATAGGGATAACCCGTGCCATAAACCACCACGCCGCTGTCCGGATCAATTGTGGTGCCCTGATACCCCGGCGTATAACCCACCACCACGGTGTCGCCATTGGCCTCGTAGACTTTGACGTGAGTGATGTAGTGCATCGGTGAGTTCGGTGGAATCGAGTAGATCACTGCCGGCACGGAAGTGGCGACCAGCCATGGGCCTTGAACCGAGCTGGCGTTGAACCAGATGCCGTTCTCGACCGCATACCAGCTGTTGGCGTTGACCATGATGATTGGCGTTGCTGTGTTCACCACGTATTGCAGCGGCGTGCCGCTGATGGCCTGGAGTTGCGGTTCTCCGTCGAACTGCGGCGTACTCATTTTGACCGCGCTTTTGTTGATCGCCGAGGTTTGCGGGATGGTGGCCGCAATGGCGGCTTCCTTGGCCTGTGGCGTGCCGGCAACGGAGGCCTTCACGTTCTCCTTGGCGCTGTCATCGGGAATGTTGGCGAAGTCGGTGGGCAGTTTGTCGGCGGGGACGAAGGTCCATGGCCCCTTCATGTCAGTTGCCTTGAACCAGCGTCCGGAGATCAGCACATAACTGTCCTGGTCACCGATTTCCTTGAAGAGGTGTCCGGTAGTGTTGGTGACATAAAGCAGTTGTGTACCTTCAATCGGTTGCCACTGGGGCGCACCGTCGGTGACGATCAGCTCGGTCGGCGCGGTGGCGATATGGATCTGCGGGATCGGTGGCTTGGCCAGGGTCGGTATCTTGTCCTTTGGATCACTCTGACCGGTCAGCAGGTCGACCTGACGGCTCTGGATCGCAGCTTTCCTGGCGGTCTCCAGTTCGGCCGAGGGCGATGGCACCGGCGTGTATTGGCCGCCCAACTGATCCGCGATCATCCAGCCATCAAATACATGCAGGTAGTGTTTGCCTTGAGCATCCTTGAGCAGCAGCGGGCGGGTGTTGATGACCCGCTCCAGCGAAGTGCCGACTACCGGGCGATAAGCCGGTTCCCCATCGATGTACACCAGGATCGCCGGTACATCAGAGGTGATGATTGCCGGCGGCGCGTTCTCGATAGGTTCGCCACTGGACTTTTTCTCGGCGGCAAGCACCCCCACAGCGGCTTCCAGTTGATCGAGGGAAATGGTTTTCTTGCGATCGGTCGCGTCTTTTTGCAGGGCCATGACCCAGGTGTCGGCTTGTGCAGCGCTGGATGGGAAATCGGCTTTGATGAGGGTGTATTGATCGAGCGCAACCCAGCGGGTGGCTTTGTCGACCAGCGTATGGGCGCTGAATTGCACAATGCCGTAGGTGGATTTTCCATCGGCCCCGGTGGCCTCGACCGCTGCCCGCGCCTGCAAGGTGTAACCGTCCCAACTGTCGAGCTGTGGCTGGTAAACGGTTAGCCTGGTATCCCCGCTGGTCAGAACTTGAGGCCAGGTCGGCGCTGACGGTGCCTCGTTGGCAGGGGCCCCGGAATGGGTCGTCGGTGCGGCCTGCACCGAGGTAAAAAACAACAGGCAGAGCATCAGCAGAACGATACGGAAGCGGGGGTGAGGCATTGTCAGCTCCATTGACGAGACGGCTTTTCGGGTATTTCAGTACCGCGAAAAACAGCATAGTCGGACCGGGTGGAAACGCTCGGCACTTAGACGCTTTAGCTTAAAGTCTTGTACGGCGAGATGTTTCTTTGTGGTATTTCAAGGGTCCACCTGATTGACTCCATTGAGAGGCAGTGATGTTCAAAGGCATTTTGATCGACAAAGATGACAGCGGCTACCGGGCCACACTTCAAGAGATCAATGACGATCAACTGCCCGAGGGCGATGTAACGGTACGCGTGGCGTACAGCACGCTGAACTTCAAGGATGGATTGGCAATTACCGGCAGCAGTCCGGTGGTGCGAAAGTTTCCGATGGTGCCGGGGATTGATCTGGCAGGTACTGTCGAAGTCAGTGATCACCCGGACTACAAGGTCGGTGATCAAGTCGTACTCAATGGCTGGGGTGTAGGCGAAGGGCATTGGGGCGGGCTGGCACAGAAAGCACGTCTGAACGGTGACTGGCTGATCCCGTTGCCAGAGGAATTTACCACCGCTCAGGCCATGGCGGTCGGCACGGCAGGCTACACGGCCATGCTGAGCATCCTGGCGCTGGAGCATAACGGCGTGACGCCCGAGCAAGGCGAAGTGCTGGTGACCGGTGCCAACGGCGGTGTCGGCAGTTTCGCCATCGCGCTGCTGAGCAAACTGGGCTATCGCGTCGTCGCATCCACCGGGCGCACGTCCGAGCACGACTACCTCAAACAGCTGGGAGCGAGTGAAATCATCGACCGCGCTACGTTGTCCGAACCCGGCAAACCACTGGCCAAAGAGCGTTGGGCGGCGGTCATCGACTCGGTCGGCAGCCACACATTGGCCAATGCCTGTGCCAGTACGAAGGCGAATGGCACGGTAACGGCCTGTGGCCTGGCACAAGGCATGGACTTCCCGGCCTCTGTCGCCCCGTTCATTTTGCGCGGTGTGACCTTGGCCGGGATCAACAGCGTGACCCAGCCAAAGGCCAGACGCGTGTTGGCCTGGAATCGACTGGCCAAGGACCTGGACTTCTCGTTGTTGCCGCTGATCAGCCATGAAATCGGCTTGAGTGAAGCCATCGATGCCGCACCGCGCTTGCTTGCCGGGCAATTGCGCGGGCGGGTGGTGGTCGATGTGAATCGCTGATCAGCGCGTCTCGCGTTCCAGCAACTGACGCTTGCGCTCAACCCCCCCAGCGATAACCCGACAGGTTGCCATCGCTGCGTACCACGCGATGGCAAGGGATTGCCACCGCCAGGCTGTTCGCGCCACATGCCTGGGCCACGGCGCGCACCGCCTTCGGCGAACCGATGCGTTGGGCGATGTCGGCATAGCTGGCGGTACGGCCGGCGGGAATCTCACGCAGGGCTTGCCAGACGCGTTCCTGGAACGCCGTGCCGCGTACGTCCAGCGGCAAGTCGAGGCCGATGGCCGGGGCTTCAATAAACCCTACAACCTTGGCGATCAATTGCTCGAAATCATGGTCGGCACCGATCAGGTTCGCGCGGCGAAACTTGTCTTGCAGATCGCAGACCAACTGGTGCGGGTCGTCCCCGAGCAAAATCGCGCAAACGCCGCGTTCACTTTGCGCAACCAGAATCGCCCCCAGGGAGCACTGGCCGACGGCAAAGCGGATGTCGTTGTTCTGTCCGGCAGCGCGGTAGTCTCCAGGTTTCATGCCTAACAGGTGATCGGCTGCTTCATAGAATCGACTGTTGGAGTTGAAACCGGCCTCATACAGAGCGTCGGTGATGGTCCCCCCATCAGCCAGACGTTCGCGCACCTTGCGCGAGCGATGGGCCGTGGCGTAGCCCTTGGGTGTCAGCCCGGTGACGGCTTTGAACACTCGATGGAAATGGAAACTGCTCAGGCCCGCTGCGTCGGCCAGTTCATTGAGTGCAGGCAGATTTTCGGCGGACTCGATGTGCCGGCAGGCTGCGGCCACCGTGGCCGCGTGTTGAGCGGCGACATCACTTTGATCTTTAACGGCTCGTTTGCTCGGACGATAGCCTGCCGCCTGAGCTTGCTCCGGCGTGTCGAAAAACTCCACATTCTGCGGTTTTGGCAAACGTGCGAGGCTGCTGGGGCGACAGTAGATGCCGGTGGTTTTTACGGCATAGACAAATTGCCCGTCCGCGGCAGGATCGCGGGCGACGACCGCGGCCCAGCGAGGATCGATTTCAGTCACTGTTTTAGTCGAATGAGTTGTCATGTCGGTATTTCCATTGACCTGTTTCATTCAGATTAATCAGACAGAAGTGGCGCAGCACTCCGGGTCTTGCGGTCAAATTCGAGCGCATCATCGCGCAGTGCGAAACGTGAAGTTGATCCGTTGTTCGCCCAGCCTTGGATGATGCCCGTCCTTGATCGGCAGTACGCCGTGATAGCGCAAGCGGTCCACGCCACCCCAGACTACGATGTCGCCATGGAATAGCGGCACGCGCTGGCTTTTATCGCCTCGTTCGAAGCCACCGAACAGGAAGGTCGCCGGCAACCCCAGCGACACCGACACGATCGGTGCTGCGTAGGAGTTTTCGTCTTTGTCCTGGTGCAATGATATTTTGGCCCTCGGAACATAGCGGTTGATCAGGCAGGAATCGGGAACAAACGCCGCAAATCCCGCTTCACGTGCCGCTGCTTGGGCCAGTTCGAAAAACACTTCAGGCATCTCGGGCCAGGGATTTCCGGTCTGTGGGTCGTCGCGTGTGTATTGATAGCCGCTTCGGTCGGTGGTCCAGCCCCAGGTGCCGCAACTGCTCAAGGCCACTGACATGGTAAAGCCGCCGGGCGTAACCATCTGCCGAAACGGCGCGGCTGCCAGGATTGCGTCCAGGGCGATCAGCAACGGGTCCAGCCAGGGCAGGGCGAAGCCGCGCAGGACGCAGGATTGTTCACCGATCTGCAAGCGCCTGGGCGGTTGCTCGGGTTCGGTGTCAGCAAACAAATCCAGGGTAATTGGGCTCATGACTCATGACTCATAACGCATCGTGAAAGATGATTCCAAGGGTATGCCGTTTTCCGCTGTGCAGGCGACTCACGCCGTGGCGCATGTTCACTCGGTAATACCCGCGAACACCTTTGACCGGCCGCTGGCTGACGGCAAAGATCACGGCATCGCCTTTTCTCAGGTCAATGACTTGAGGGCGTGATTGCATTCGGGGGCGCTGTTCGGTCAGCAAGAACTCGCCGCCGGTAAAGTCTTCGTTCGGTTCTGACAGAAGAATCGCCACTTGCAATGGGAAAACGTGTTCGCCGTACAGGTCCTGATGCAGGCAGTTGTAGTCCTGCGGGCCATATTGCAGCAACAAGGGCGTGGGGCGCTCCTGACCGGCGGCATGGCAGCGTTGCAAAAAGCTTCATGCGATGCGGGGAAGCGCGTCGGCAGCCCCATGCATTCGTGCCAGCGATTGGCAATCGGTACCAGGCCGGGGTAGAGCTCGCTGCGCAATCGAGCGACGGGATCCGGTAGAGGGTATTTGAAGTATTTGTACTCGCCCCGACCAAAACCGTGACGAGCCATTATCACCTGAGAACGAAAGCGTTCGGGCTCCCCATAAAAGGCGCTGATTTCGTCGCAGTCCGGGGCGCTGAGGAGCGATCTGATAATGGCCCAGCCATCCTCATCGAGTTGTTGCTCCAGCATATTCTGACTCCTTGACCCAAGGTTGAGGTAGTCAGTCTAAACAGGGGGAGGGGGCGAACACTCCGGCGCTTGCGGTCAAATTTCAGAATCGGGAGCCAACATCCATGTGGTCGCTCCGCAGGCTATTACAGCGCTTTGCTGACGCTGATCTCGCTGATGACGTCCTCGCTCTGGCCATGAATGGCATCGAGCGCGGCCTTGGCTTCTTCGGCGGTGCCGTTTTCAAGCTGGGCAAACTCGAAGCGGCGTTCACCGTTGAGTTTGTATTTGATGACGTACTTGGTCGTTTGAGCCACGGTCATGTCTGCCTTTCTTCGTCTGCGGACGTTGCTCAGCTCAGTTTCGAGCTGGAGCGACGGATGATCTTGATCGAGTGAGTCAGGGTCGGTTTACGTGTAACACTGATCGGGCGGCGGTTGACCGTGTCGATGGTGATGTTCCAGAAACCGGTGCTCGGCGCGGTGATCCGGGCCGGGAAGGTGTCGAATGCGCCGCCGTGGTAAGTGTGACGACCACCATTTTTGAAGCTGCGGAAGTTGGCGTCGTTCATCAAGCGGATGTTGCACGTTTGGGAGCACTGGATGACGACAATGTCGTCTTCATTGAGGTGCTCGCGCTGGTGGATAAATTTCATGGGGCGCCTCCAGAAGGGCTTTTTCTACAAAATCAAAACGATAGCATGGGCGATTGGCGCAGTTTATCAGCCCGAACAGGTTATTATCGGGTCGTCGGGGTCCGCTTTGACAATTAAAAACAGTTATTCGGAATTCTATGAGCGATAAAAGCGGTACGCCTCGGAGAAAATCAGCATTTGCGCTGTCCGAGGGTCTTTATCGGAGGTTTTGTATGAAGTGGGGTGTGTTAGTCCTGCCGGTGGCGTTGGTCATGAGTGGCTGCGCGAGTGTTTCGGAGATCAACGAGACGCTGCCGACCATGAGCGTGATCTCAGGCAAGAAGCCCCATGAGTACGCGCAGTGTCTGGTTACACAACTGGCCGAGAGCCGTGGCGCTCTACAGGTGGAGCCGCACAAGGACGGGATGCGCGTGATTGTTCCGGCGAAGTTCTCCTCGGATCCGGCAGCTGTCTTTGACATTGAAGAACGCTCCGGTGGTAGCAGCATCAAGCTGCATGAGCGGATGTCCAATGTGCCAGTGCGTCCAAAAGACGTGCAGAAAGCAGCCAATACCTGTATTTCCGGCTGATAGACTACTCGCCGCAATCAACATTGATGCCGTCAAGGTTTTGCTTTGACGGCATTGTCATTTCTGGAGTCGGGCATGAAGCGAGAGCAGGTTCGGGAGCGCCATGCAGAGGGCCACATCTCTGCCACCCATGTGATTCAGAATCCGGCGAATTCAGGGGAATGGATCGTGTTTTTCAAGAAAAGCGCCGGGCGCAGCTATTTTCTGGTGGACGATAACGATGAAGTCGAATCTTTCTGTCGTCTCGACGACTTGATCGAGACCGTGCGCGGTCTCGGGATCAAATTTGCTGAAATTCACATATAGCGTCAGCGCCTTACTTGCACACCACAACCACGCTCCGGTTCTTGAAATTGCCGACGTCGACACCCAGGGTCTTGTCGCTTTCCTTGGTTGACGGTGTGCCGTCGGTGCCGACAATCCGGTAGCCGGTGCCAGCGCAGGAGGTATCGGCTTTTTCGTAGCACGTGGCCCAGGAGTTGGCTTCGCCGGAGCAGTCGATGGCCAGCCCCTGCTCGCCGTTTTTCAGATAAGCCGGTTCCGAGGTGGCACAGCCGCTCAGGGCCAATACTGCAATCAGAGGCAAAAATTTTGTCATGTCATTGTCGTCGTCAGGATGATGGGGCTAAGCCTGTGACAGCGCTGGCATCAAAAGGTTATAGCGAAGGGCCACTTCTTTGCAGGCGCCACAAAAAAGCCCTGCGCGAAGCAGGGCTTGGTCAAAAAGCGGGTTCAGATCAAGTCTTGTCTTTACCGCGGCGTTTGACGGTTGGGTGTTCAAGCTGCAATACGGATGCCACTTCAATCGCGAGCGCTTCGCTAGTGAATGGCCCGGCGATATTCTCGCCGCCGCCGAAGTTGTTTATCCACCATTGGCCGTCTTTCGCCTGAATGATCAGGAACCCGTTGATGCTTTTTGCTTCCGACATCTATCTGCCTCGTTGGCTGGTTCAATTGCGCCATGATAGCGCCAAATGCACTGGGAGAGTGCCGATGGGCGTATTGTGGTGCATTCGCAAGCTCGTTTGATTGTCCGCTGATCTCTGCTATCTATTGAGGCTGCAGAATGACTGCTTGGCTATTTGCGGAACTATCCGCGAGAATATTTCTCTATGATGGCATCGGTTAGCCAGTGCGGGGCATTGTAAGGTGCGCGCCGCCTGATTAGACTGCGCCGAAACTCGTACACACAGCCCTTTCAAGGACTTATATGATCAAGAAATGCTTGTTCCCAGCAGCCGGTTACGGTACTCGCTTCCTGCCAGCGACTAAAGCCATGCCTAAAGAAATGCTGCCGGTGGTAAACAAGCCACTGATCCAGTACGGCGTCGAAGAAGCTCTGGATGCCGGCTTGACCGAAATCTCCATCGTCACCGGTCGCGGCAAGCGTGCCCTGGAAGACCACTTCGACATCAGCTACGAGCTGGAAAACCAGATCAAGGGCACCGACAAAGAGAAATACCTGGTCGGTATCCGTCGTCTGCTGGATGAGTGCTCCTTCTCCTACACTCGCCAGACCGAAATGAAAGGCCTGGGCCATGCCATCCTGACCGGTCGTCCGCTGATCGGCGACGAACCGTTCGCCGTGGTACTGGCGGATGACTTGTGCGTCAACCTCGAAGGTGACGGCGTGCTCAAGCAGATGGTCAAGCTGTACAAGCAGTATCGCTGCACCATCGTCGCGATCATGGAAGTAGATCCGCAGGAAACCAGCAAATACGGTGTGATTGCCGGCGACCTGATTGGTGACGACCTGTACCGTGTACGCAACATGGTCGAGAAGCCAAAACCTGAAGATGCACCCTCGAACCTGGCGATCATCGGCCGTTACATCATGACGCCGGACATTTTCAGCCTGATCGAACAGACCGAGCCGGGCAAGGGTGGCGAGATCCAGATCACTGACGCCCTGATGAAGCAAGCGCAGGACGGTTGCGTCATTGCCTACAAGTTCAAAGGCAAGCGTTTCGATTGCGGTGGCGCTGAAGGCTACATTGACGCGACCAACTTCTGCTTCGAGAACTTCTACAAGACCGGCAAGGCTTACTGATAGCGCCTGACCCGCTTGTATTGAAAAGCCACCTTCGGGTGGCTTTTTCATTTTCTGGCCCCATATCGTTTGCAGTGCTTGCCCGGTGGGCGTCTGCGGGTATGCTGGTGGACTGCCGAGGAGATTGAAAATGGCCTACGATTTTGATTTGTATGTGATTGGCGCGGGTTCCGGCGGTGTGCGGGCTGCGCGGTTTGCCGCCGGATATGGCGCGAAAGTGGCGGTGGCCGAGAGCCGCTACCTGGGCGGCACCTGTGTGAACGTCGGCTGCGTGCCGAAGAAGTTGCTGGTCTACGGTGCGCACTTCGCCGAGGACTTCGAGCAATCGTCCGGTTTCGGCTGGACACCGGGTGAGGCTCAGTTCGATTGGGCCACGCTGATCGCCAACAAGGACCGTGAGATCAATCGCCTGAATGGCATTTACCGCAATTTGCTGGTCAACAGCGGCGTGACGTTACATGAAGGTCACGCCAAAATCGTCGACCCGAACACGGTCGAGATCAATGGCGAGCGCCACACCGCTAAAAATATCCTGATTGCTACCGGCGGCTGGCCGCAGATCCCGGAAATTCCGGGGCACGAGCATGCAATCAGTTCCAATCAGGCCTTCTTTCTCAAGGCGCTGCCGAAACGCGTTCTGGTCGTGGGCGGTGGCTATATTGCTGTTGAGTTCGCGGGTATTTTCCATGGCTTGGGCGCCAGTACCACGTTGCTGTATCGCGGTGAGCTGTTCCTGCGCGGCTTCGACGGTGCGGTACGCAAGCATTTGCAGGAAGAGCTGACCAAGCGCGGCATGGACCTGCAGTTCAATTCCGACATCGAGCGTATCGACAAGCAGCCTGATGGCAGCCTGAAGGTGACGCTCAAGGATGGCCGCGAGCTGGAAGCCGATTGTGTGTTCTACGCGACCGGCCGGCGCCCGATGCTCGACAACCTTGGTCTGGAAAACACGGGCGTCAAGCTCGACAAGAAAGGCTTTGTCGAAGTTGATGATCAGTATCAGACAGCCGAGCCGTCGATCCTGGCGCTGGGTGATGTGATTGGTCGTGTTCAACTGACGCCGGTTGCATTGGCCGAAGGCATGGCCGTGGCGCGACGTTTGTTCAAGCCCGAGCAATATCGCCCAGTGGATTACAAAATGATCCCGACGGCCGTGTTCAGTCTGCCGAACATTGGCACCGTTGGCTTGAGCGAGGAAGATGCTCTCGAAGCCGGCCACGAGGTGGTGATCTTCGAAAGCCGCTTCCGCCCGATGAAGTTGACCCTGACGGAATGCCAGGAGCGCACGCTGATGAAACTGGTGGTCGACGCCAAAACCGACAAGGTTCTGGGCTGCCACATGGTCGGCCCGGATGCCGGTGAGATCGTTCAGGGTTTGGCAATTGCATTGAAAGCGGGAGCGACCAAGCGCGATTTCGATGAAACCATCGGCGTGCACCCGACGGCCGCCGAAGAGTTCGTCACCATGCGTACGCCTGTCGCCGGTTAATCGTCCTTGGTTGCGTCTGGCGCTGTCGCAACGACGGCCGCCAGGCGCAGGCTTTCATCCAGGCTCGCCTGAGTCTTGAGCAACTCGATTTCCAGCGCTTTATTCGCCTGCAACTGCTCGTCGACACTCTGCTTCAACGCCTGGCTTTCCAGCAGGGCGACGCGCAAGCGTTCCTGGAGGAGGGTGCGCTCACTGTCGATACGATTGACCTGCTCCAATAATTGGTCTTGCCGCGTGTTGGTTTGCTTGAGTTGATCCTGCAACAGGTTCAGCTCTCTCTGGGTGCCACGGTTTTCAGTGAATAGCCGCTCGTTGTCACGGTGCAGTTGAGTGATTTCGTCCTGGCGCACCATTGCGCTCTGTTGCGACTGACGCAGTTCCATCTGAATCTGCTGCACCTGGCTTTCATGGCGGCTTTGTTCCTGTTCGCGCTGTTCCTTGACGGCGTTGCGATAGTGCTCCAATGCCTCGCGCGCGTGCAGGTGCTTCTCTTCCAGCGAGCGGATTTGTTCGTCCTTGTCCTGCAGGCGCAATTCGAAGCCGGCCAGTGCCTGATTCAGCCCGGCGTTGCGGGTTTGTTCGGTTTGCAGCATCGAGCGGGTTTCTTGCAGCGATTCCGATTCCTGTGTCAGGGCCAGGCTTTGCATCTCATATTGCTGATGCAATTCGGCGTTGGTTTCCCGGGCCTCTGTAAGCTGGCTTTCCAGTGTTTTTCGCTGCTGATCAAACTGCTCGCGAGCCTGATCGATGGGTTCCTGAGCCTTCTCCTTGAGGCGTTGTGCCAAGCGCGAAACCAGGCCTGCCAGCTCATCATCGATAGGCTCTGGCGCAGGCTCGGCGCGTTCGCGACCGTCATCCAGTTCTTTCAGGTAGCGGTGAATGGTGGTTTTCGAGCCGGTGTTGCCCATTTCGATTCGTACTGCATCGATGCTTGGGTTTTCGCCGCGGGCGAGGATCGCCAAACGTGCTGCTTGCACCACTGCTTTATTTACACCGCCACGAGCCATGAGTTCTCCTACGATTTCGTACTGTGGTACATGCCACTAAAGTACGCAGTGTACCATCTGAAAAATAAAGATAAATGATGTCAGTTTGTCATGCGGGATATACTGGTATTACCCCGTGTGATCAGCCGCGCCGCGCGTTTAGACCCGCCAAAGCGGTACGTTTAGAGAATTGAGCCGATGACCGAGCTGGATCGATACCTACAAGCCGCTACGCGCGACAACACCCGTCGCAGCTACCGGGCAGCCATCGAGCATTTCGAGGTCAGTTGGGGCGGTTTTTTGCCGGCTACCAGCGACAGCGTTGCGCGCTACCTCGTGGCGCATGCGGGCGTGTTGTCCATCAATACGTTGAAGCTGCGTTTGTCGGCGCTGGCGCAGTGGCACAACAGCCAGGGGTTTCCCGACCCGACCAAGTCGCCGGTGGTGCAAAAAGTGTTCAAGGGCATCCGTGCGTTGCACCCGGCTCAAGAGAAACAGGCCGAGCCCCTGCAGCTTCAGCATCTGGAGCAGGTGGTGGCCTGGCTTGAGCTGGAGGCACAAACCGCCAAATCTCAAGGTGACCAACCGACTCTGCTCAGGGCGCGGCGCGACATGGCGCTGATCCTGTTGGGCTTCTGGCGTGGTTTCCGTAGCGATGAGTTGTGCCGCGTACAGATTGAGCACGTGCATGCCAGCGCCGGCTCGGGCATCACCGTCTATTTGCCGCGCAGCAAAAGCGATCGCGAAAACCTTGGGAAAACCTATCAGACGCCTGCCTTGCAGCGCTTGTGTCCAGTGCAGGCGTATATCGCCTGGATCAACGAGGCGGCATTGGTTCGCGGGCCGGTGTTTCGCGGCATTGACCGCTGGGGTCACTTGAGCGAGGAGGGGTTGCATGCCAACAGCGTCATCCCGTTACTGCGTCAGGCGCTGGAACGTGCCGGTATTCCCGCCGAGCACTACACCAGTCACTCCTTGCGGCGCGGGTTTGCCAGTTGGGCGCATCAGAGCGGTTGGGACTTGAAGTCGTTGATGAGTTACGTGGGCTGGAAGGATATGAAGTCCGCCATGCGCTATGTTGAAGCTAGCCCGTTTCTCGGAATGGCTCGGGTCACTGAAAAACCAGTGGCGCTGTAGATCACGTTTTCTTCTATTAATACCGTCGGCTAATAGCGAAAACAAATCAGCAGCATCAGGTTTGCCAATGAGCCATCCGGGGATCGGTTGGGTAGGATTCACCCCATCAACTTCTCAACCAAACTTTTCAACCCTGACGGAGAGTCATCGATGCCTATCATCAACAGCCAAGTTAAACCGTTCAAAGCTGACGCATTCAAAAACGGCGACTTCGTAAAAGTCTCGGACGCTGACCTGAAAGGCAAGTGGTCGGTCGTTTTCTTCTACCCGGCTGACTTCACCTTCGTTTGCCCGACCGAGCTGGAAGACCTGGCTGATAACTACGACGCGTTCCAGAAGCTGGGCGTCGAGATCTACAGCGTTTCCACCGACACCCATTTTGCCCACGCTGCCTGGCACAACACTTCGCCAGCCATCGGCAAAATCCAGTACACCATGATCGGCGACCCGACTCACGCCATCTCCCGCAACTTTGACGTGCTGATCGAAGAAGCCGGTCTGGCTGACCGTGGCACCTTCGTGATCAACCCTGAAGGCCAGATCAAAATCGTTGAACTGAACGATGGCGGTGTTGGCCGTGACGCTTCCGAGCTGCTGCGCAAAATCAAGGCTGCCCAGTACGTCGCTGCTCACCCAGGCCAGGTTTGCCCAGCCAAGTGGAAAGAAGGCGAGGCCACTCTGGCACCGTCCCTGGACCTGGTCGGCAAGATCTAAGTCTGTGAGCGCTTCATCAGGGCGGTACGCCGCACCTACTCAGTAAGCTGCACCGCCCAATAAAAACGCCCGGGCGAGATTCGCTCGGGCGTTTTTTTATGTCTGCTTTTTATGAAACACCAGAAAGGAAATCGCCCGTATGTTGGACGCCAATCTTAAAGCCCAGTTGAAATCGTACCTGGAACGGGTCACCCAGCCGATCGAGATCGTTGCCTCCCTCGACGACGGTGCGAAATCCCAGGAAATGCTCGAACTGTTGAAAGACGTTGCCAGTCTTTCCACCCAGATTACTTTGCTCGATAACGGTGATGATGCACGCAAGCCATCGTTCTCGATCAATCGCCCAGGAGCTGATATTAGCCTGCGTTTTGCCGGCCTCCCGATGGGCCACGAATTCACGTCATTGGTGTTGGCGCTGTTGCAAGTCGGCGGCCACCCTTCGAAAGCCAGTGTTGAAGTAATCGAACAGATCCGCTCGCTAAAAGGCGAATTCTGCTTCGAGACTTACTTCTCGCTGTCCTGCCAGAACTGCCCGGACGTCGTTCAGGCGCTGAACCTGATGGCCGTGCTGAACCCGAACATCCGCCACGTCGCCATCGACGGCGCACTGTTCCAGGCTGAAGTCGATGACCGTCAGATCATGGCGGTGCCCAGTGTGTACCTGAACGGCGTGAACTTCGGCCAGGGCCGCATGGGCCTGGAAGAAATCCTCGCCAAACTCGACACCAGCGGTATCGAGCGTCAAGCCGAGAAGATCAGCGCCAAAGAAGCCTTTGATGTGCTGGTGGTCGGCGGTGGGCCAGCCGGTGCTTCGGCCGCGATCTATGCGGCGCGTAAAGGTATTCGCACTGGCGTCGCGGCAGAACGGTTTGGTGGGCAGGTGCTCGACACCATGGCCATCGAGAACTTCATTTCCGTGCAGGAAACCGAGGGGCCGAAATTGGCCAGCGCCCTCGAAGAACACGTCAAGCAATACGACGTCGATATCATGAACCTGCAGCGGGCCACGGCACTGATCCCGGCGAAGAATCCCGGCGAGTTGCATGAGGTTCGTTTCGAAAGCGGAGCCACGCTGAAAACCAAGGCGCTGATCCTTGCCACCGGCGCCCGCTGGCGTGAAATGGGTGTGCCGGGCGAGCAGCAATACAAGGCCAAAGGCGTATGTTTCTGTCCGCACTGCGACGGTCCGCTGTTCAAAGGCAAGCGCGTCGCGGTGATCGGCGGCGGTAACTCAGGCGTTGAGGCGGCTATCGATCTGGCCGGTATCGTCAGCCACGTTACGCTGCTGGAATTCGACAGCAAGTTGCGCGCTGATGCGGTGTTGCAACGCAAGTTGTTCAGCCTGCCTAACGTCACCGTTATCACCAGCGCCCTGACCAGCGAAGTAAAAGGTGATGGCCAGAAGGTTACGGGGCTGGTCTACAAGGATCGCGATTCAGGCGAGTTCAACACGGTCAACCTCGAAGGCATCTTCGTGCAGATCGGTTTGCTGCCTAACACCGATTGGCTCAAGGGCACCATCGAGTTGTCGCCTCGTGGCGAGATCATTGTGGATGCGCGTGGTGAAACCTCGATGCCGGGCGTATTTGCCGCCGGTGACGTGACCACCGTGCCGTACAAGCAGATCGTGATCGCCGTGGGCGAGGGCGCCAAGGCTTCCCTGAGCGCATTCGATCACTTGATCCGCACTTCCGCTCCGGCGTAAACGCCGATACTGAAAACACAAAACCCCATGAGATATCATGGGGTTTTTTTGTGCCTTGCGCAGATCAAATGTGGGAGCGGGCTTGCTCGCGAAGGCGGTGTGTCAGCCAACATCACTGCTAAATGACACACCGCTTTCGCGAGCAAGCCCGCTCCCACAGGGGATATTTGGTGCGGATTACAGCGGTGCTGGCTGGATGATCTCGACCCAGTAAGCATCCGGGTCCTTGATAAAGGCCAGGCTTTTCATGCGTCCGTCATTCAGGCGCTTCTGGAAATCGCAGCCCAGTGCTTCGAAGCGCTCGCAGGCAGCACGAATGTCCGGCACGGAAATGCAGATATGACCGAAACCACGCGGGTCGGTGTTGCCGTTGTGGTAAGCGAAGTCAGGGTCGTTCTCGGTGCCGTGGTTGTGGGTCAGTTCGAGAATGCCGGGGATCGATTTCATCCACTCGGTGCGAGCAGCGGCGTCGGTCGGAACCTGGTTTTTGTCAACCAGGGCGAGGAAATACAGGCTGAACTCGGCTTCCGGGAAGTCGCGTTTTTCCACCAGTGTGAAACCGAGGATGCGGGTGTAGAAATCCAGGGATTTGGTGATGTCCTTGACCCGCAGCATGGTGTGGTTGAAGACGAACTTCTGGGTCGCGGTGTCAGGCTGGGCGGTGACGCCTGGGAAGGTGTTCAATTCGTGCAGGCTCATGGGCCCTCCGGAAAAATAAGTGGGGCTAACGAATGGCAACAATGATACGCAACGCCTCAGACATCACCAAACCCAAACAGTCTGCTATTGCCTGACAAGCGGCCGAGGCTCAGACTTTGCGGCTCAATCCGTGAGTGTTTATTGCAATGGTTCGATTCTATAAGCCGATGTTTGCCCTGTTGGGCATCTTGTCTGCGGTTGCCAGCGCACAGGCAGAGGCGCCCCAAGTGACGTGGCCAAGTGGCTGGGTGGTCGAGCCCCTTGCGCAAGAGGGTGCCAGCGCTGCTGTTTCCCGTCAGCGTGCGGTCAAAAACGATGAAGGTGGCACGCCAGTGATGGTCATGGAGTTGACCATGACTCAGGTTGAAAGCGGTCATCAGGTGAATGTGCAAGGCGTGCTGCTGGAGATGCGCAAGGCGGTGCAGAAGGACTTCTTTCAAAGCGGCTATCAAAGTGTCTGCAACAAAATTCATCCCGCGACGTTGAGCCGTCTGTCGGCGCTGGAAACTACATGCACCATCACCCAAAACGGGCGACATGTGCTGTCGCAAACATTGGTGGGTGCGGTGGACGACGATAAAGCCTATGTACTTTCGTTTGCGGGGCAGGCCGAGGCTTATAAGGCAAGTCAGGAAGAAATTGAGGGGGTACGAAACAGCTTGAAACTTTAGTGCCGGGATTTTACGTGGAAGCGGATTTTGGCTTGAACCGAAATTTTTAGATACCCAAAGGCATTAAGCGCAAAGTTAATCGGTAAGTTGCGAGTTGAGCCCTACTAATCGTTGCATTTAGAGGGTATCCATGAAAAAGCCCTGCATTGGCAGGGCTTTTTTATAACCGCTAGCTGTTAGCCGCGCAGCCAGGAATCAACGGTGGCGGCACCGTATTGTTCCTTCCAGGCCTTCAGGCCTCGGTGGTTGCCACCCTTGGTTTCAATCAGTTCGCCGGTGTGCGGGTTCTGATAGACCTTGACCACGCGAGCGCGGCGGGTTTTAGGTGTTTTTGCTTGTTGCAGACCGGATTTTGCCGGGTTCGGATCGAGAATGGCGATGATGTCACGCAGGCCTTTGCCGTAGGTTTTCATCAGCCCCTGGAGCTTTTCTTCGAATTCGATTTCTTTCTTGAGCCCGGCATCATTCTTCAGCGATTCCAGCTGCTTGAGCTGTTCCTGAAGGGCCTTTTCAGCTGCACGAAATTCAGCGAGTCTGGACAATATCTTTACTCCAATAGTGTGTTTGGCTGATACCAACCGCAAACAAAGCTATAAGCCAAGAGCCTTGAAGCGACTCGGTGATAGTGGCTCACCTGCCAATCTTGCACAGGCATGAAAAATTGTAGTAGTTAATTGGCCAAGAGTAAATCCTGACTTTTTCTTCATGTAACAACAGTAGTCTTTTGATTCAAATTGGTGCGCGGTGTCGATGTCTCGTCGCTTTAGAGGCGTTAGTTAATGGTGGGTTAATGCGTTAATGAACTCGGCACCGGGCATCGGTTGGCCGAACAGATAACCTTGCAGGAAGTTCACACCGTGAGCGGTCAGATAGTCACTTTGTTCTTCCGTTTCCACACCTTCGGCAACAATTCCCAGGTCGAGCTTGACCGAGAGTTCGATGATGGTGTCCAGAATGTGTCGTGAGAGGGCGTCGATGCCGATCATCGCAACGAAACTCTGGTCGATTTTCAGGAAGTCCACGTTGAACTGACGCAGATAACCCAGGCTCGAGTGCCCGGTACCGAAGTCGTCTATCGCGATCATCACACCCAGTGCATGAAGCTGTTCGAACAGCTCAAGCGTAATGTCACTCGGCTTGATCAGTTCGCGCTCGGTCAGTTCCAGCACCAGGTGGATGGAACCGGGTGCGAAGGCGCTTAGAAACGCACGGCAGTCCTTGACCAGTTCCAGGTCGTTGCAGTGGCTGGCGGTGATATTGATGCCGATGTGAAAGGGCTCGGCAAACGTAGAAGAAACAGGCCCCAGCAACTGTGCGGTCTGGCGCATGAGCGAGCGGGTCATGGGCACGATCAACCGGGAGTCTTCGGCGAAAGGGATGAACAGGTCGGGCCGCACCAGGCCTTCCTTGGGATGTTTCCAGCGCATTAATACTTCGGTGCCGGACCACTTCCGGGTATCGCCATGCACCACAGGCTGAAAGTAGGGGACAAACTCTTCGGCTGCGAGGGCGCGCTGCATTTCATGAATGGGTGACCATGAACGCCTTTGCAGGACGTGGCCGATGGCACCCGACGCCACGCCAAAAAAATCAGCAGGCTGAACAGCGGCGGGTATTCGCTGGCCATGTAACGCCAGTTTTCCCCCTCGGGGAAACCGGCTACGACCGAAAAGGCATAGCGCGAGGACGTGAGTTCACTTTCGGCCAAGGGCAAGACGGGCAGGGCGTCTTCGTGGACTTTGCCGTCGACGGACAACCAGTTCGGGCCCACTTGCAGCAACAATATTGTCTTGCGACCAATCAGGCGCAGCACGTTAGTCAAGTGGTAACCGTCCAGCGTCGTCAGCGCTCCCTGTTTCCCCTCGTTCAGGCGATACACCAGCAACGCCGTATCGGGGGTGACAGGGTTGCCATTCATAAGCCACAACTTGCCTTGTACATAGTCCTTGGCGTCGACCTTTTGCTGAGAGTCGCCGAACAACGAACTGCAATAGAGGTTGTCCTCCCACACCAGGCTGGCCGAGCGCACAAACGGACGGCGCGTGACCTGTTCACGCAAGGCCAGTTTGACGTCGTTGCAGTCTTGCCCGGCCAACGGCAGCAACTCGCTCGCGGATTGCGCCGTGTTGTCCAGCATCAGTTCGAACTGGCGCAGGGCTTCGTCGGCGGTCACCCGGGTGCTTTGCTGAAGAGCACGTCCAGCCTGCATATAGAGAATGGCAAAGCCCAATAACACCGGGAGCAATCCACATAGCAGGCTCACCATGATGCGGATGCGCAACGGGCGACGACTTTTGGCGCTCAATGGCATTCGCGAAACCTCTCACGAAGAATCAGGGCTCTCAAATGCTGGCAGGACGACAACACGCCTCCCAAAAAGAGTGCAGGTAGAGGCCATGATAGTTGGCCCTTGACGCTTGTGCTGCTCAACGGGCGTTCAGGCGCGTGGCCAGTTTGATAAACGCCAGCGTGGCGGGTGAAGACTGGCGCTGATCAAGCACCGCCAGCCCGACATGGCGCATGACGGGGGGCGACAGCGGTTTCTTCACATAGCGACAGTTGTTGTCTTCAGGTAGCGAGCCTTCAGCGACGACGGTCAGTGCATCGCCACGACTGACCGTGTCCAGCGTACTGATCAATTGTGAGCAGCGGTAACGGATGTTCGGTGTCAGCCGGGCGGCGTTGAACATCCGTGACACCAGTTCCGACGACCCGGCTTCCGTCAGTACGAACGGGTCGTGGCACAAGTCACTCAGGCTTAAAGCGTCATGACTTGCCAACGCATGATTGGCGGGAAGCAGAGCAACCATCTGGTCCTCGATCAGTACAAAGGTGTCAAAACGCTCCTGCGGCAACACCACAAAACCGATATCGACGCGTCGCTCCTCAAGCCATTGCAACACTTGGCGGTCTGGGCCTTCGTCTATGTGGACTTCGATGCCCGGGTGAGCCGCGCGGTAATGCTGCAGGATCAACGGCAGCAGCTTGATCGACGAGGTCGGGCCAAACGAGCCGATGCGCAACGTGCCGCGTTTCATCCCGCGCGCATCCGCGGCTTCCTGGCGCAAGGTATTGGCCAAGCCGAGCATTGCCCTGGCGCGCAGCAAAAGCTGTTGGCCGATGTCGCTCAACTCCACCTGGGACTGATGACGCCGCATCAGTTCGACGCCCAACTCTTGTTCCAGCGACTTCAGTGCATGAGAAACCGCCGATTGGGAGATACCCAGGCGATTGGCGGCCGCCGTAAAGCCGCGCAGTTCAGCAACCAGCGAAAAGATTTCAAGTTGACTGAGTGTCATGAGTGTTTACTCATTTTACGATGATCGATCATTAGTCTGATGATACGGCATCTACTTCAGTCCGGTTTTGTTCTCTCATGACGACCTTTGTGCAAACAGCGCCATCCCAAAGCGCGGTTTATTGGAAACTTGCTGCCGTCACCATGATCTGGGGTGGGACATTCGTTGCGGGGCGTTTCCTGGCCGACAGCCTCAACCCGTTGTTCGCCGCCAGCCTTCGGTTCTTGCTGGCCAGCGCAGCATTGTTGCTGTTTCTGCTGCTGGCCCGAATTCCTTTATCCCGGCCGAGCTCACGGCAATGGCTGCAACTGGCGCTGCTGGGGTTCTTCGGGATCTTCTTCTACAACCTGTGCTTCTTTTACGGGTTGCATTACATCAATGCCTCGCGCGCCTCATTAATCGTCGCGCTGAACCCGGCTGTGATCGGCCTGGCTTCGTGGTTGCTGTTCAAGGAGCGATTGGGTCGGGCGAAAGTCGCCGGCATCGTCATCTGTATTGGCGGCGCCAGTGTGGTGATTGTCAGCCGCAATCCGCAGTGGCTGGCCGGTCATGCCGATGCCTGGATCGGTGACCTGTTGATTTTCGGCTGCGTGCTCGGCTGGGGTATTTACTCGCTGTTTTCCAAAGGCCTCAATCAGTCCTTGGGGCCGGTGCAGACCGTGACCTATTCGATCCTGCTGGGGACAGTGATGCTGTGGGTGACGAGTGCTGCGAGTGGCCAATTGAGTCTCGGCGCGCTCCAGAGCCTCGGCCCGCAACAATGGCTGAGCCTGATGTACCTCGGCGTATTGGGCTCGGCGCTGGCCTACATCGGGTATTACGACGGCATCC
This sequence comes from Pseudomonas sp. S2_F03, assembly GCF_054668335.1. Classification (NCBI taxonomy): domain Bacteria; kingdom Pseudomonadati; phylum Pseudomonadota; class Gammaproteobacteria; order Pseudomonadales; family Pseudomonadaceae; genus Pseudomonas; species Pseudomonas sp. S2_F03. The sequence goes on from NZ_CP162759.1 coordinate 5,965,811, forward strand.
GTCAGATTGGCGCGACGCGCGCTGGCGTGTTCATTGCCTTGAACCCGCTGACCGCTGTCATCCTTGGAGCGCTGCTGCTGGGCGAGCCGTTGACGTGGGCGATGTGCCTGGGAGGAGGGCTGATCCTGTTGGGGATTTTCCTCTGCAACAAACCCCTTGCACGAGTAGGGAAAAAGGGGATTTGATACAGAAGGCGGACAAACCGATTTACGCTGTGTAGAATCGGTTTACGCATACAATAATAAACGTCTTCTGGCAGCAGAAGCCTTGCCCGCCAGAGCCTTGGGTCGACAATGAAGAGTTTCGGGTTTCAATTGATCTACGGTGACTTCCTCGCCCGCAGCGTGCGGGGCATCTCCTGTGCGCCACCCGCTGGTCTCAGCATTGCTAGCAACTAACATTTGTTAATTCTAAAAGCATGATGAGGCGCCAAAATGGCAGATTTATACGAAAACCCAATGGGCCTGATGGGCTTTGAGTTCATCGAATTCGCATCGCCGACCCCAAACACCCTGGAGCCGATCTTCCAGATCATGGGCTTCACCAAGGTCGCGACCCACCGCTCCAAAGACGTGCACCTGTATCGTCAGGGCGCAATCAACCTGATCCTCAACAACGAACCCAACAGCGTCGCTTCGTACTTCGCGGCCGAACACGGCCCGTCGGTGTGCGGCATGGCGTTCCGCGTCAAGGATTCGCAAAAGGCCTACAAGCGTGCGCTGGAACTCGGCGCCCAGCCGATCCACATCGAAACCGGCCCGATGGAACTGCACCTGCCGGCGATCAAAGGTATTGGCGGTGCACCGCTGTACCTGATCGACCGTTTTGGTGAAGGCAGCTCGATCTATGACATCGACTTCGTGTTCATCGAAGGCGTGGACCGTAACCCGGTCGGCGCCGGCCTGAAAATCATCGACCACCTGACTCACAACGTGTATCGCGGTCGCATGGCGTACTGGGCGAACTTCTACGAGAAGCTGTTTAACTTCCGTGAAATTCGCTACTTCGACATCAAGGGCGAATACACCGGCCTGACTTCCAAGGCCATGACCGCGCCGGACGGCATGATCCGCATCCCGCTGAACGAAGAATCGTCCAAGGGCGCCGGGCAGATCGAAGAATTCCTGATGCAGTTCAACGGTGAAGGCATCCAGCACGTGGCCTTCCTCAGCGAGGACCTGATCAAGACGTGGGACCACCTGAAAAGCATCGGCATGCGCTTCATGACCGCGCCGCCGGAAACCTACTACGAAATGCTCGAAGGCCGTTTGCCGAACCACGGCGAACCCGTCAACGAACTGCAAGCGCGGGGTATTTTGCTGGATGGTTCGTCGGAGTCGGGCGACAAGCGACTGCTGCTGCAGATCTTCTCGGAAACCCTGATGGGCCCGGTGTTCTTCGAATTCATCCAGCGTAAAGGCGACGATGGTTTCGGCGAAGGCAACTTCAAGGCATTGTTTGAATCGATCGAGCGTGACCAGGTTCGTCGTGGCGTGCTGTCCACCGACTAAACCGCAGTAGATGTAAAAAAGCCCGATCAATTGATCGGGCTTTTTCATTTCAGTTACATCGGTTTGCGGCGCTGTCGCATCAGATGCTTGAACCCTTCAAACACCAGCACCACGACCGCCATCCAGATCGGAATGTACGTCAGCCATTCTCCAGGCTTGATGCTTTCTCCGAGTAACAGCGCCACGCCCAGCAACAGCACCGGCTCGACATAACTCAACAGCCCGAAAAGACTGAACGGCAACAAGCGGCTGGCGATGATGTAAACCACCAATGCTGAAGCGCTGATCACCCCGAGAATCGGGATCAACAGTGACAGCCACGGATGTTGATCGAACACACCAAAGCCCTGTTCGCCACTCTGCACGAACCAGAAAGCCACCGGCAGCGTCAGCGCCATGTCCAGCCATAACCCGCCCAGGTTGTCCGTTGCCAGGCGTTTACGCACGACAAAATAGGTCGGATAGCCGATACACACCAGCAACGTCGCCCAGGAAAAGCCACCGACTTGATACACCTCGTTCGCCACCCCTAGGCAGGCAAAAAACACGGCGATTTTTTGTAGGTAGGAGAGGCGTTCACCGTAGGCTATCCGCCCGGTCAGCACCATGGTCAGCGGCAGCAGGAAATAACCCAGCGATACGTCAAGGCTGTAGCCGTTGAGCGGCGCCCACATAAACAGCCAGAGTTGCACCGCGAGCAGGGCCGAGGAGGCGATCAGGCCGGCAGCCAGTTTCGGATTCGCTTTGACGCGCCGAGCAATCCCGACCACATGCTTCCATTCACCGGACACCACCATGAATACGGTCATGCACGGCACGGTCAGCAGCATCCGCCAGCCAAAAATTTCCACGCCACTCAGGGGCGTGAGCAACGAGGTGTAGTAATACATGACGGCAAACAGCACCGAGGCTGTGACCGATAAAGCGATACCTTTAGACAAACTGCCCTCGCGAGGTTGAACGTGAAACGGGGCGCAGAGGATACGTGGTTTTCAATCTAAACACTGATCTACCGATCAACACCTATCAACCGTAGGAGCATGGCTTGCCCGCGATGCAGGCAACACGGTGCGTCAGTTAGACCGCGTCGATGCCATCGCGGGCAAGCCATGCTCCTACAGTGGATTGTGTTTCGTCAGGTATTGCGCGGTTTACGGCCCGACACGAAGTGGCTCACATCATTGAACCCCGGTGTCGACGAATGCCCAGGCACCACCAGCGAATCAATAAACGCCTCATCCTCAGCCGTAATCTTCACCGCTTGCGCTTTGGTGTAGGCGTCCCATTGTTCTTCAGTACGGGGCCCAACGATGGCCGACGTCACCGCACTGTTGTTCAACACCCAGGCGATCGCAAATTCGACAATCCCCACGCCACGTTCCTGGGTGTACTGCTGAATCTGCTGGGCAATGCGCAACGACTCAACCCGCCACTCAGTTTCCAGGATGCGTTTGTCCGCACGCCCGGCGCGGCTGTTGGCGTCTGGTTTGACGTCTGGCGCGTATTTGCCGCTGAGCACCCCCCGCGCCAACGGGCTGTAAGGCACCACCCCCAGCCCGTAGTTTTGCGCGGCGGTCATCTGCTCGGTTTCCACCTGGCGGTTGACGATGTTGTACAACGGCTGGCTGATCACCGGCCGGTCGACGCCCAGTTGATCGGCCACACGGATCACCTCGGCAATGCGCCAGCCACGGTAGTTGGACAAACCCCAATGACGAACCTTGCCCTGGCGAATCAGATCGCCCATCGCTGACACCGTCACTTCCAGCGGCGTGTTGTGGTCTTCGCGGTGCAGGTAATAGATGTCGAGATAGTCGGTGCCCAAACGCGTCAGGCTGGCATCGATGCCATTGAACAGGTGCTTGCGGCTCAAGCCGCTGCGGTTCTGCACACCGTCCACCGGGCCGAAGCCGACCTTGGTCGCCAGCACCCATTCATGCCGATTGCCGGCAATCGCTTCGCCGACGATTTCTTCCGAACGTCCGCCCGTGTAAACGTCCGCAGTGTCGATGAAATTGATGCCCTGGTCCCAGGCCTTGTCGATGATCCGCAGGGAATCTTCGGTGCTGGTCTGTTCGCCGAACATCATCGTGCCCAGGGTCAGGGTAGAGACCTGCAAACCCGAATGACCCAGCGTGCGATAGCTCATGAGGAAATCCTTTTACCGGTGGGAGAAAGGCCTCAATCAAATACCAGAACCGTCGTCGGGAGCAATCGGAATATCAGCTCAATGGAGAACCCTGTGGGAGCGAGCTTGCTCGCGATGGCGGTTGATCATTCAGCATGGATGTCGACTGACCCGGCCTCATCGCGAGCAAGCTCGCTCCCACAGGGAATTGGCGGCAATAAACAGACATGTTTAAACGGTCGGGAGGGATGGGGCTGGAGGCTACATAGCCTTGCGCCGTTACCTACGACTGCGCCAGAATCCGCCGGCTTGTGCGCCTTGGGCCTGGGCTCTATCGTTTGCTCGTCGCTGAAAAACAGCGATCGGGTTTGGTAGCCCGGGATTTACGTAAGGTTCGCAGCATCACTATTTCGTGGCGTTTTTCGTCTCGACTTTATGGTGGTCATGCACAGGGCGTCTTCGGGCGCGCCGGTCTCCTTGCGTCCCGGTCTACCAACCTGCGTATGGCCACCACCTCTTCGTTTGGTAGCGAAAGTGATGGCTCCTTATTCGACGCAAGGAGTTTCATCTATGTTCAAGATCACACCCAACCCACCAGAAACCGACACCGACGACGTTTCCCCCTACGATTCCACCGACTCCAAAAAGCTCAACACCGCCGCCGACCGAGCCCTCGATTACTACCTCAAACCGGTCATCCCCAAAGACACCCCACGCAAACCCAGCACGATCTACTTCGTAGGCTCCAACACCGATCACGAAACCCTGCTGGTCAATGCCTGCGAGACGTTGGCGTCAGCGAGTGTCATGTTGAGTGATTTCGCCGGGCAATTGAACGGAACACAGCGCCACACCCTGCTGGGCATTCAAAACTCGGTCATGCTGGGCGAACTGGCGGTGAACCAGATGCTCGACAACGTCGACCCCCATGTCTAACACCGATTAGTTAAGCCACTACGCGATCTGTAGCAGCTGGCGCAGCCTGCGTTCGGCTGCGCAGCAGTCGTAAAACCGGAACATGTGGTCTTCCTGAAACACCGCATCGTCTGATTTCACGACTGCTTCGCAGCCGAACGCAGGCTGCGCCAGCTGCTACAAATTGCGTTACTGCAAATTCATCGGCATTAGCCGAAAGGGCCGTTTTTTTCGATGTAGAACAGGCTTACACCCGCAACGTGCGCGTCATGCGCAGCGCCAGCAAGCTGCCACACACAATCACACCCGCCAGCAGATAAAGCGCCGCATCCGTCGAACCGGTGCTGTCCTTGACCCAACCCACGAGGTACGGACTGAGGAAACCGGCCATTTGCCCCATCGAGTTGATCAACGCCAAGCCACCCGCCGCCGCGCCCGCGCTCAACAGCGCCGTCGGCACCGGCCAGAACATCGGCAGGCCGGTGAGGGCGCCCATGGTGGCGATGGTCAGGCCGAGAATCGCAATGGCCGGCGTCGTCGCAAAGTTCACCGCGATCAGCAGGCCGACTGCGCCCATCAGCATCGGCACCACCAAGTGCCAGCGGCGTTCTTTGCGCAAATCCGCCGAGCGACCGACCATCAGCATGAAAACGGCGGCCAACAGGTACGGAATCGCGCTCAGCCAGCCAATCACCATGTTGTCGCTGAAGCCCAGGTTCTTGATGATCGACGGCAGCCAGAAGTTGATCGCGTAGACACCGCTCTGAATGCAGAAGTAAATCAAGCCGAACGCCCAGATCGCCGGGTTCTTGAACACCGCCGACAACGAATCGGTGGTGGTTTTCGGTTTGTTGGCCAGGTCTTCAGCGTGATCCGCTTCCAGCACCGAGCGCTCAAACGGGGTCAGCCATTTGGCGTTGGCGTAGCTGTCGCTCAACAGGAAATAGGCGAGGGCGCCGAGGATGATGGTCGGAATGCCTTGCAGCAGAAACATCCACTGCCAGCCGGCCAAGCCGCCCTGGCCTGCACCAAAGTGATTGAGGATCCAGCCAGAGAACGGGCTGCCGAGCAGGCCGGACACCGGGATCGCCGACATGAACAGCGCCATGATGCGGCCACGGCGGAAGGTCGGGAACCACTGCGAGAGGTAAAGCACCACGCCCGGGAAGAACCCGGCTTCGGCCGCGCCGGTGAACAGGCGCAAGGTGTAGAACTCGGTCGGGGTGGTGACGAACAGCAGGCACGTCGAGAGCGTGCCCCAGACGATCATCATCAACGCGATCCAGCGCCGTGGGCCAAACTTGGTCAGGGCCAGGTTGCTTGGCACGCCGCACAGCACGTAGCCGATAAAGAAAATACCGGCACCGAGGCCGTACACGGTTTCGCTGAATTTCAGCGCGTCGAGCATCTGCAGTTTGGCAAATCCAACGTTCACCCGGTCGAGGTAGTTGAACAGGTAGCAGATGAAAATGAAGGGGATCAAACGCAAGGTAATGCGTTTGTAGACGGCGTTTTTTTCGTCAACGATGGCCTGGGTAGCGGCGGCGCTCTGTGACATGGCGGCTCTCTCTTTATTATGATTTTTTGCGATGCAAGGGTAACGTTGATCGCCCAGTGAGTCTCGGTCACGCCCCGGGTTGTTGTCTTTGTGCCTGAGCACAGGGTTTGCGACCAAGGCCTGTGCGGGTGAACAACCCGTCCCACCCCGTTTTCAAGGATCCCCGTTATGTTCGAACTCGATCACGACCTGGCCCAGGACATCGTCGACCGGGCAATGGCCATCCTGCCGTACAACGTCAACGTCATGGACAGCCAGGGATTGATTCTTGGCAGCGGCGAACCCGAACGCATCAACACCCGCCACGAAGGCGCGCAACTGGTGCTGGCCAATGGTCGAGTGGTGGAAATCGACGCGCAGACCGCGATTCATCTCAAGGGCGTGCAGCCGGGCATCAACCTGCCGCTGTTGCTCGATGGGCGCTTGATTGGTGTGCTCGGCATTACCGGCGAACCCGAGGCGCTGCGCACCTATGCCGAACTGGTGCGAATGACCGCGGAAATGCTCGTGGGCCAGCGCAATCAGCAGGCCGAGCAGCAATGGCGGCGTCAGCGTTGCGATGATCTGCTGGCATTGTTGCTGAGCGAGGCGGGGGACTCACCTCGGTTGCTGGATGAAGCACAGCAATTGGGGCTCAAACCGCAAATGACCCGGGTGCCTTACCTGTTTGAGTTGGGTATGGAGCACGGCCCGGCGCAAACCGTTGAAGCGCTGAGTGCCTGGCTGAGCACGCGTTACCCGGACAGTTGGTGCGTCAGTTCAGCCAAGTCGTCGTTGCTGTGGTGCCGACCGGCCGCGCAAACCATTGAGAATGATCGGTTGCTGGAAAAGCTCGATGGCCTGGGCTGGAACATTCTGCGCATCGCCGTGGGCGGGCAGGCCGATGGCTTGTCGGGGTTGCGGCGCTGCTACCGGCGGGTCGGCGACTTGCTGGCGTATGGGCGAGATGTATTGCCGCGATCACGTTTGCTGACGCTGACGCGTTATCGATTGCCGGTGATGCTCTGGCGCCATCGTAACGACGACGCACTGGATGAGTTGCTCAAGCCGTTGCGCAAAGTCATCGCCAAGGACAGCAACGGCCAGTTGCTGGCGACGTTGCGCAGTTGGTGTGATCACGATGGCCAAAGCCAGGCCTGTGCCGATGCACTGGGCATTCATCGCAACAGCTTGCGCTATCGAATGGAGCGAATCGCCGAGTTGAGCGGCGTTGATCCGCTCAAGCTGGACGGCATGCTTGCGCTCTATCTCGGCGTGCAGCTCCTGCCCCAAACCGACTGACCTAACACAAACCTTGTAGCAGCTGCCGAGCCTGCGAGGCTGCGTTCGGCTGTGCAGCAGTCGTAAAACCGGTAAGCATGATTTACCTGACACACCGCAGCGCATGATTTCACGACGGCTTCGCCGCCGAACGCAGCCTCGCAGGCTCGGCAGCTGCTACGGTGACTGTGTGGGTTTTGTGGAAATGAACAATAAACGCCATGGCCACTTGTGCAACGGACTGGCGTTATTGTTTCTGCCGACTGGCAGCATGGAGCGCATTGGAACTGGAGAACTCGCATGAAAATCGTCATCGCCCCCGATTCGTTCAAGGACAGCCTCAGTGCCCAAGGTGTGGCCGACGCCATTGCGCTGGGGCTGGCAGAGGTCTGGCCAGACGCGCAATTGATCAAGTGCCCGATGGCTGACGGCGGGGAGGGGACGGTCGAGTCGATTCTGGCCGCGTGCGAAGGCGAATTGCGCCGCACGAATGTACGGGGGCCGCTCGGGGCGATGGTCGACGCCGCATGGGGTTGGCTGCCGAAGAACCACACCGCAATCATCGAAATGGCTGAAGCCAGCGGCCTGCAACTGGTCCCGCCAGGCCAGCGTGACGCGTGCACCAGCAGCACGTTCGGCACCGGTGAATTGATTCGTGCGGCGCTCGATGCCGGGGCGCAACGGGTGATTCTGGCGATTGGCGGCAGTGCCACCAACGACGGCGGCGCCGGGGCGATGCAGGCGCTGGGTGTGAAGTTGCTGGATGCGCAGGGGCAGCCCCTGGCGCCGGGCGGCTTGGCGTTGACGCAACTGGATCGCATTGATCTGAGCGACATGGATTCGCGTCTGAGCGGGGTGCGCTTCGACATTGCCGCTGACGTCAACAACCCCTTGTGTGGCCCTCACGGCGCATCAGCGATTTTCGGCCCGCAAAAAGGTGCATCGCCCGAGCAGGTGCAGCAACTGGACAGCGCGCTTGGGCACTTCGCCGATCTGTGCGCCGATGTGCTGGGTCACGACGTCAAGGATGAACCCGGCAGCGGCGCGGCAGGTGGCTTGGGGTTTGCTGCCAAGGCCTTCCTCGGTGCGCAATTTAAAGCCGGGGTGGAAGTGGTCGCCGAGTTGGTCGGGTTGGCCGAGGCCGTTAAAGGTGCCGATCTGGTGATGACCGGCGAAGGACGCTTCGATGCCCAGACCTTGCGTGGCAAGACGCCGTTTGGCGTGGCGCGCGTTGCCCGGGAGCAGGGCGTGCCGGTGATCGTGATCGCAGGCACCTTGGGTGAGGGGTATCAGGCGTTGTACGAACATGGCATCGATGCCGCGTTTGCCTTGGCGAGCGGGCCGATGACGCTGGAACAGGCGTGCGCCGAGGCACCTCGGTTGTTGCAGGATCGAGCCAGTGACATCGCCCGGGTCTGGCGGATCGCCAAAGCCTGACGCAACGCTCGTAGCCGCTGTCGAGCCTGCGAGGCTGCGTCCGACTGCGCAGCAGTCGCAGGATCTAAACAGCGCGACCGCTTCGCCGCCGCAACGCTCGTAGCAGCTGTCGAGCCTGCGAGGCTGCGTCCGACTGCGCAGCAGTCGCAGGATTTGAACAGCGCGACCGCTTCGCCGCCGCAACGCTCGTAGCAGCTGTCGAGCCTGCGAGGCTGCGTCCGAACTGCGCAGCCGTCGCAGGATTTGAACAGCGCGACCGCTTCGCAGTCGAACGCAGCCTCCGGCAGCTGCTACAGGTGATTGTGTTTCACCGTTGAAACATTCGCCCCCGAAATATATTTCTCCAATCCCCGCAAAAATCCTCATCTTCAGCCGATACCCACAATAGACGCTCACACACCAGATTCGACAGTGGCGCCAAGCTGACAAGGTGCGCGCCAACGCCCGCCAGTCAGCGATCACGGCATGGACGCTCGTAGCCTCAATCTTCCGAGAATCATCCTATGTCACTGCGTAATCTGAACATCGCGCCTCGAGCTTTCCTGGGTTTCTCCTTTATTGCCTTGCTCGTCATCGTGCTGGGCGTGTTTGCCGTCAACCGCATGTCGATCATCCGCCAGGCTTCCATTGATATGGAAAGCACGCAGCTGCCCAGCGTCGGTTTCCTGGGCAACATGACCGAGAACGTCCTGCGACTGCGCATCCTTTCTTTCCGTGTGCTGACCAACCGCGAACCGGCCGCGTTGCAGGAAGCGCAAACACGCATCGGTGTGCTCATCGACAAATTGCACAGTGCCCAAGCCAGTTACGCAGCGTTGCCTGCCCCGCCGGAAGAAGCGGCGTTGTACAAGACATTCATGACAACACTGGACGGCTACCTGCAAGCGCAAAACCAGATGATGGAGCTGTCGCGCCAGAACCAGCTCGACGAGATGCGTACCCTGATCAATACGCGGATCAAGGACGGAACCGACCAGATGGGCGAGCAGTTGAACAAACTGGTGGCCCTCAACAACGGCTACGCCAAGGCGGCGGGTGTCGAGGCGGGCGAACATTACAGCAGCGCCATTACGGGGATCGTCGCCGTCTCGGTCATGGCAGCAGTATTGACGGTGTTGCTGGCCTGGTTGCTGACCCGCAGCATCGTTACCCCGCTGAACCGCGCCGTGCAGGCGGCCGAAACCATCGCCGGTGGCAACCTGACCAAAGTTATCGACATTGACGGCAACGACGAACCGGCGCGGTTGCTCGGTGCCTTGGCCACGATGCAGGCCAACCTGCGCAAAACCATCGAACAGATTGCCGGTTCGGCCACGCAATTGGGTGCCGCTGCCGAAGAACTGAGCACCGTGACGCAAGAAGCTTCGCGCGGACTGCAACAGCAAAACAACGAAATCGAACAAGCCGCCACGGCCGTCAACGAAATGACCGCCGCCGTGGAAGAAGTGGCGCGCAACGCCGTGTCCACGTCCGAAGCGTCAAGCCAGTCGACCCAGGCAGCCCGCGAAGGGCGCGACCGGGTGGTGGAAACCGTCGACGCGATCCAGACCATGACCCATGACGTGCAAAACACTTCGCTGATGATCGAAGGCCTGGCCGCGCAGGGCCGTGACATCGGCAAAGTGCTGGACGTGATCCGCGCCATCGCCGAACAAACCAACCTGCTGGCGCTCAATGCCGCCATCGAAGCTGCCCGTGCCGGTGAAGCCGGACGGGGTTTTGCCGTGGTCGCGGACGAAGTGCGGGCGCTGGCTCATCGCACCGCGCAGTCGACTCAGGAGATCGAAAAAATGGTCGCCGGCATTCAGAACGGCACCGGCGAAGCTGTCTCGTCGATGCAGCAAAGCAACCAGCGCACCCAAAGCACTCTGGAAATGGCCCGCGCCGCCGGCATCGCACTGGAGCAGATCACTCAGTCGATCCATTTGATCAACGAACGCAATCTGGTGATCGCCAGCGCTTCGGAAGAGCAGGCGCAGGTGTCCCGTGAAGTCGACCGCAACCTGGTGAACATCCGTGACCTGGCCACTCAGTCTGCCGCCGGCGCCAACCAGACCAGCGCCGCTACCCACGAGCTGTCGCGTCTGGCGGTGGACTTGAATGCCATGGTGGCGCGTTTCGTGATTTGAGATAGGGTGAGGGCTGGGAGTTCGCGCGCGACAGGAGAACCACATGCGCTATTCAGCCTTGACCCAACGAATCGCCGGCGACGGAGCCGCCGCCTGGCAGATTCATGACCGAGCGCTGGAAATGCGCGAGCAGGGCGTCGATGTCCTGCTGTTGTCGATTGGCGATCCAGACTTTGACACGCCACAACCCATTGTCCAGGCCGCCATCGACAGTTTGCAGGCCGGCGACACCCATTACCCGGAGGTGCGCGGCAGTCGAGGGCTGCGTAACAGCATCGCGCGCCGCCATTGCCAGCGCAGCGGCCAAGCGGTGGATGGCGACCATGTGATCGTGTTCCGGGAGCGCAATGCGCGGTGTATTCGGTCGCGCAATGCCTGCTCGATCCGGGCGACGAAGTGATTGTTGCCGAACCGATGTACGTGACCTACGAAGGCGTGTTCGGTGCCTGCGCCGCGACAGTCGTGCCGGTGCCGGTTCGACCGGAAAACGGCTTTCGCGTCGACCCGGCGGATGTCGCGGCACGGATCAGCCCGAAGACCCGAGCCATCCTGCTCAACAGTCCCAACAATCCGAGCGGTGCCAGTTTGCCGCTCCCTACGTGGCAAGCGCTCGCGGCGTTATGCGTGCGCCATGACCTGTGGCTGATCAGCGATGAGGTCTACAGCGATCTGTTGTTCGAGGGCGAACACACCAGCCCGGCGAGTTTGCCCGGCATGGCCGAACGCACCGCGACCATCAACAGCCTGTCCAAATCCCACGCCATGAGTGGCCGGCGGGTCGGTTGGGCGATTGGCCCCAAACCCATGGCCGAGCACCTTGTGAACCTGTCGTTGAGCATGCTGTTCGGGATTCCGGACTTCATCCAGAACGCGGCGCAAGTGGCGCTTGATGAAGACTTGCCGGAAGTAGCGCTGATGCGCGAAGAATATCGTCAGCGTCGCGATCTGGTGTGCACGCGGTTGAGCAGTTGCCCGGGGATTCGCCCGATCAGACCCGATGGCGGGATGTTCGTCATGGTCGATGTGCGTCCCACCGGGTTGTCTGCCCAGCGGTTCGCCGAACGGCTGCTAGTGGGTTATGGCGTGTCGGTTCTGGCCGGCGAAGCATTCGGTCCGAGCGCGGCGGGGCATATCCGGATCGGATTGGTGGTGGACCAAGTGAAGCTGGCGGACGCGTGTGAACGGATCGCGTTGTGTGCGGCGGAGCTTCTGGAGACCTGGCGGGCCTGCCCGGCGAATCGACACCGCCCCGGCTCAGCCCCGCGACGTTAATTCCAAGCGGACCAAGCCAATGAACATCGCCGCAAAACGCCTTGGGCCATGGGGCGCAGCAGGTGCGTGTCGGGCCTTCTTGTTGGCGTTGTTCAAGGTCGCTCGTTCAGCGCTGAAACCGGTTTCTGAAAACCGCATACATCGGTAACGCGTCACGCCTTGCTTGCCGGGAGCCTGTCTTGTGGCGCGTAAAGTCCGACGAATGGTCGTAAAACCTGTCAGATCTGACAGTAGGCGAGGAGCCTAATACCGCGTCTAATTTCTCCAAGGCCACAGGTGCTTACACTTCGGAGAACGGCGGATGGGCTCTTCTAACAGCGGCGTAATGAACATTGGAATTTTTGCCGCACCGCTGATTGTTGAAGGTGCGGATGGCAACGGCACGCTCCCGCCTGAAGCCTCCATCGTCGGTGCAAACTTGCTGATTGCCATGTGGGACGCGCCTCCCAAATCCCCGGCAATGGTGATCTGCTGGAAATCTGGGTGCTTGAGCCCGGTGCTTCGACGGAGACGCTGTTCTACAGCAACCGGTTCCCCGTGCCAGTGACTATCCCGGCTTCTTTCCTGTTACCGGCGCAATACCTGCGACAAGACGGAGAAATCAGCCTGCGGTATCGGGTAACGGCAAGATACTGGCAACGCTGATACCTCACCTACCGTCAACAGTTCACTGTAAGGCGGGTGATCCCCGTCAATCTGGCTGAGCCGACATTCCCCAGTGCCACGTTGTGGGGGTACCTCAATTGCGCCTCGTCGCCAAAGCTCTGGGGAGTCGGTGACCGTGCGAGTTCCCGCACAGCGGGGGCGGTTCGTGCTGGACGATGAATGCACGCTGGATTGGGAAGGTTTCAGCAGCCTGAACGGCGTCGGTCCGATTCCGGGTACAGCGCTGCAACTCTCTATAAAATTGACCCAGGCCGAAGCCGATTCTGGCCAGGGGTTCGACTTCACGCTCGGCAGCGATACCTATCTGCAACATATAAAGCCGATGGGAAAAAACGCATCGGCGGTGGCCCGATGCACGCTTTATCGAAATGGCACAGCCCTGGGCCGGTCAGCGTCGGGTTTGGTAAAAATTGATCGCGTTATTCCTGGGCAAAGTGAACTTTGTGGTCCCACTGCACAGGGAGGGTTAGCTCAACAGTAAATGATGTTGAAGGTTGTGAGGCGTCAATGTCAGGAACATGCAGCCCGCTGTCGCGTGGTTCTCCATTGGACAATAACGTTGTTCGTTCAGTCATTAACTCATCCATGGAGTTTACGAAAATGAATATGCAGGTTAAAACGGGTGTTGGTGTTCTTGCTTTACCTCCACTATTGTCGATCAACTGCCGGATGGTCGATTGACTTATCAGCAACTCAGGGTCGACCGTTCCATCAAGGTGCAGTTAGCCGATATTGATGATAAAGGTCAGGATGGCGGCGCCAAAGTTGAACTCCATTTGTTTCCGAAGGGTGTTTCCCCTGTGGAGTTCGATCCCACGTATGTTGTTGCAACCCGATTGAAAGCCAACGAACCCGGTGGAGACTGGACGTTCCCGATCGAGTTCGATGTGCCCACCACCAGCTTGATCGAGAGGTTCAATGCGGCCGGAGACTACACCCCTTACGAACTTGCCTTCATCATCTATGACGCGTTTGATAACAGTGACGCTTCCGGTCCGTTCGCCGAAGCCCTGGTCGACTTGACCGCGCCCTACCAACGCCAACCAGGCCCCGGCAACGGCGTGGGTACGAGACCGGCACTCCTGACCCTGGCAGGCACAGTGCCTGACGTCATCGACGACGCCTGGTTGAACGATCCGGCCAACGCCGCTGGCCTGCGCCTGACCATTCCGACCGCCTATACCAAATTCGAAGCCAACAACGACAAGGTCAACTTCTATATTTCCACGCAAACGACCTTTCCATTGATGCAAGGCGAAGGCGCCGCTGTGGCCGATTTTGCGTTGCCCGTCGGTGGCGTGATCACTATTCCGCTGGCCTATCTGACTGCGTTGGCTGAAGGCACTTTCTACTACTCGTACAACCTCACGGATTTGCCCGGGAACATCAGTAACAACGCTCCGATCACCACCATGTTCAGAAGGGTCAAAACCCGGCACCGGTCCTCCAGGCACCACGGATTCCGATCACCGGAAGCACCGGTCTCACGCCGATTACCTTCTCCTCGGTGAACCCTCCACCCACCAAGTCGATTATGGAAATCGATTTCCCCCTGAATTCGTTACCCGGTGACCGGATCATCCCATACATCACCTCCGACCAGGCCGATGACGCTCTATCGCCTTGAGCGAACAGAGTGATTCCATCCGCGGGCACCCCGGGTCCACTGCGTTTCGAAGTGGAGGCCGACATTTGGGCCCAGGTGTTTGGTGATCCCAACAGCGCCGATGAGGTCGAATTCGAATATTGGTATGAGCTGGAGCGCCCGACCATCGCGGTCAATCCGGTGTCGCCATCAGCGTTTGGTGTCGTTGATTTTGCGTACGCAGGGCCTGAACAACCCAACCTGCCGGACCGAAAACCCCAACATTCCACCGGTGGTGGTTCAGGGGCGCGGGCACACCGTTGCCAGCGCCCAACACCCTGGGCCCAGCGCAAGCCGGCGATGCGGTCGATCATGAACTGGCCTGTGTGGGCTGACGGCGATCAGCCGGTGACAGGCCGTGAAATCGTTACGTTCTACTACCAGGGCAAACAAGTGGGTGCTCCATTCCTGTGAGAATTGGTGATACAACGGTCACCACCACCTTGCCGTGGGAGACGATTCGGGCTGAAGGAAACGGTACTGTCGCTGGCGGCCAATCCCGAGAGGCGTACATCACCGTCGGATTCCCAGGCAGTAACAATGTGATGAAACAGCTGGTTACGACCAAAGTCGATGTGACAGCGATTGTGATCAATCTGCCGGTTCCACAAATTATTGTGTCAGCCTTCAGAACGGCAACGCCATTGGTGCCCGAGCGCATCGTGACTGGTATCAACTGCCCGAGCCTCAACCGCCCGACTGTCGTGAATGGCCCGATGCCGCCGTATCAGCCGCGACAGTTGCGAATCAGAGTCCGGCGTGATGCCAATATCCCGACGGGTGCGACAGTGGATCTGGTATTTGAAGGCCGGACAACCAATGCAGTGGGTGCACCTGCCATTTCTAATACGCTGATCACCGCTTCGGCACCGATGCCGCCCACGGGCGATCTGGAGTTCAGGCTGACGGACTACACCTCCATCAGGACGATCCAGTTGCCAAGCACTGCGCCGGGTCAACGTCCTGTTACCCGCTATGCGCGTATCGCTTACACCGTTAACGGGATTGAGACTCAGGTTACGGTCCCTGTGGCCCTATTGAACTCAAGTCTTGTGTATTGCGAGCAAGAGCGTCCTTAGTCCGCTTCTTAAATGATGTTTCAGGTAAATCTTCCTACTGCGGGGGGCGACATTGGTTGTCGTCTCCTTCAGTGGAAGTGCAGTGGCGTACGTCCAGATATGGAGCCTCGCACAACAATCAGGGACTAATCGTACATGCATAGGGATTTGTCCTACATAAGGTGGAGTAGCTTAACCGTAGTCTGGCGGCCGTTTTAGTCCGGCTCGCACATCGTTTGAGTCGGTCACTCGTTCCTGATGGAATGCAATCGAGCAGGACTCAATTATGTCGTCAAAGCCGCTGTCCCTATTTCCTAAAACATCAACAGGCATCTGGATATTCACGTTTGCATCCGCGCTGGTTAATGCTTCACTGGCCCACGCAGGCACTGTCCCAACGGGCACCAGTCAATCCATCGATGCCAGTACACCTCTGGATAACTGGCAACTTCAAACCAATTCCACACTGATTGGCACCGCAGCCACAACGCGCGGTATCACCAGTTCTGCCGGTGGCGTGGTCAACCTGACCAACTCGACCGTCACCTCTGCGGGGGAAGGCGGATTTGCCCAAGGTATTGTTCTGACAAACGCCAGCACCACGCTGAACAATTCAACGGTTACAAGCGTCTCGGGGATTGGTATATCGGCGGTGCGCGGTGTCGCCAGTGTTGGCGGCTCCACGGTGACACTGAACAACCAGGCTGTCGTTCGAGGTTTGCAAGGCGGTATCGCGGGCAACCGTTTCAGCCAGATCAACCTTCAGAATTCGACCGTGCAAGGCACTGGGGCCAACAGTTTCGGGATTCGCCTGCTGGAAGGTTCGTTGTCTGCCAGCGGCAGCACGATCACGGGCGGGCTCAATGGCTTGACCGTGGGCACTGACACGCAGGCTTCGGCGATCATTCCAACCACGATCGTGCTGGACGGTACGCGTGTGGAAGGCGGCAGCGGCTCGGCCATTGTGGTCGGTATCAATGCGCCGAATTTTCCGACTGTCGCCAACATTGCGGTACGCAACGGCTCGACCTTGTTGGCCGGTAACAATACGCTGCTCGATGTCGGTGTTGGCGCCTCGGCGAATTTGCTCGTTGATAACAGTGCCTTGACTGGCAATGTCGTGGTTGCTTCAGGCAGTTCGGCCAACGTCACGCTCCAGAACAATGCGTCATTGACCGGTGATTTGCAGAACGTTACCTCGACAACGCTCACCAATCAGGCGCGGATGACCGGCAATGTGTTGGGCGGCTCAAGTGTGGTGATCGACAACGGGTCCACGCTCAATGGCAACGTGCAAGACGTGGCCAATGTATCGATCAACAACCAGAGCGTCATGACCGGCAACGTGTTGGGCGGCTCAAGCGTGGTGATCGACAACGGGTCCACGCTCAATGGCAACGTGCAAGACGTGGCCAATGGTATCGATCAACAACCAGAGCGTCATGATCGGGAATGTGACGGCCGCCGCTGATAGCGTTTCGAGTCTGACCCTGGACAACGGTGCGAGCCTCACCGGCCAAGTGAACAATGTGGCCAATTTCTCCATCAACAATCAGGCGCTGTGGCAAATGACCGACAGTCAGTCGGTGAACAATCTCACGCTCAACAATGGCGGCAGAGTGCGCTTTGGGGGGGGGCAGGAATATTTCCAGCTGAACGTGGCCAATTTGTCGGGCAACGGCACGTTTGAAATGGGCACTGATTTCAACAGAGGTATCAGTGACTTGCTGAACGTCACCGGTAGCGCTACCGGCAACCATCAGTTGCTGGTCTCAAGCACCGGTCTTGAGCCGGTCAATGATTCGTCGATCAAGGTGGTGCAGAGCGTTGCTGCCAGCGCTCAATATGGCTTGGTCAATGAGCGGGTCGATGTCGGGGCGTTCACCTATCGCTTGGTCAAGGAAGGCGACGATTGGTTTCTACAACCAGATAAGACGATGGTCAGCACACCGACTCGCTCGGTGCTGGCGATATTCGGCACTGCCCCCACCGTGATTTACGGCGAGATGGCTTCCCTGAACAACCGCATGGGCGACTTGCGGGTTAATGGCGGGCAGACCGGTGGATGGGTTCGCACTTACGGCAATCGTTACAACATCAGCAACAACGCGTATGGCGATGGTTACAGCCAGAACCAATATGGCCTTTCCATCGGTGCCGATACGCCTTTCGAAATCGCAGGAGAGCGTGTGCTATTGGGCGTATTTGCCGGCTACAGCAAATCCGATCTCGACTTGAGTCGCGGCAGCTCCGGCGAAATCGACAGCACCTCTGTGGGTGTCTACGGCACGTGGATGGGTGATAGCGGCTATTACCTGGATACCGTGGTCAAACTCAATCATTTCCGTAACGACGCCAAGGTGGCGCTGAGTTATGGCACCCGAACCGAAGGCAACTACAACAATCTGGGGGCCAGTGCTTCGGTCGAGTTTGGTAAACACATCGATATCAAGGACGGCTATTACGCAGAAGTGTTTACCCAGTGGCAAGCAGCCTCCGTACAAGGCGATGATTTTACTCTGGATAACGGTTTGAAGGCGGATGCCGACACGACGCGCTCGATGTTGGGCAAGGCCGGCGTAACTCTGGGGCGCGGCATGACACTGGCCAACGGCAGCGTAGTGCAACCACATATTCGTGCTGCCGTTGTCCATGAGTTTGTGAACAACAATGAGGTGCGAGTCAACGATAACAAGTTCAACAATGACTTGTCGGGTACCCGGTTCGAAGTCGGAGCAGGGGCTTCATGGACGTTGAACGATCGCTGGCAGCTGCATGCTGAACTGGATACCAGTAAAGGCGACAACGTGACCAAGGAGCTGGGTGTGAATATGGGGGTTCATTTCGCGTTTTAATGCAGCAGTAAAAAGGGAAGCATTGGCTTCCCTTTTTATTGATTTCAATCTGGACTATCCCGCTTTCAACACCTGAAAGGCACCTTTGAGCAAAAAGGTTTCTCCGTCGGTGTCCGGGAATTCGAGATCGATCTTGAAATTACCTTTGACACTGTCTCCCACGCCCGGCTCCAGCACGATATCGCCCGAAATACCTTCATAAATAGTATCGTCGGCGTCTTTGAAGCTGAAACTCACATCGTCACGACTTTTCAATGGGTATTCACCCGGCGCAAAGTCTGCGGGAATGCAGATAACCAACTCGCGGGCGGGCAAGCTTTTCGCTTTTGTTTTTGAGGCTGGCCGATCAATGGCAGTAATTTTCACGGTTTCAGTCTTTTGTGGGCCAGACTTTACTCGGTCGATCAGTCGCGATGTCGCAATAAAATCCGTAATGTCCTTTTCAGTTGCAAACGCAGACGCATTGATGTAATTGCCTTCTGCAAAGCTGGTACGTTTGATCACAGCGTTCATGGATTCGGTCTCCGTTACGTTTAGGTAAGGTATCCAAAGGCCGTACGCGACCCTAATCCTGGATGAACTATAAAAGCCTGTTAGCGAGCCACTTGTAAACTGTCATAGTTGACAGTTTACAAGTGCTGATGCATGTGAAATTAATAGTGAAATCATCGCGCTAAATGTTTGCATTCTTCGGTGTTAGTAACATTCGCTTCTATACCGTGACAGGCAACCAGGTAGAACAAAGCAACAGCAGGCCCATGCCTCGATTGAAGTACGTTTGCGCGGCTGTCGATCGTAATAATTTCCCGGACCCTGCGCCCACTGCAGACCAGGCTCCCATACACGGCAGCGATACCAGAAAGAACACCAGCGACAGCTGCATTACCTGTGTTGTTTTCTCTGCACCGCTCCCAGTAAAAACACTGATCACGGCCAATGCCATCATCCAGGTCTTGGGGTTGATCCACTGAAGCGCAGCCGCACCCCACAATCCGAGTCGAGGAGCCTGTAAAGGAGAGGGCCGGTCGAGACGCTCAGGCGGCAGGCGGAAAATCTGCCACGCCAGATAACTCAACCAGATAATGCCCGCCCACTGCATGGCCGTTTCTATTTTCGGGTGTGTTTTCAAGACTTGCCCCAACCCGCTGCCGACCACCATGACCAGCAACGCGGCACTGGTACAGGCGCCGATAACGATGGGCAGCGCGGCCTTGAAGCCATGACGGGCGCTGTGGCTCAGCACCAGAATATTGGTCGGGCCGGGCGTAATGGCGGCGACGAACGCAAACAGTAGAAAAGGTAACAAGGTGGGCAGCATGACGGGTTCCAGTGAATGATTGACGAGGGTCAATCTTCACGAGCAGTGAGTCAGGCGTCTGGAAGATTTGAGCAGCGCTTGCGGTACATGGCCGGCGTCAAACCATAAGCCCGCACGAACCAGCGCCCAAGATGGCTCTGGTCGGCAAAGCCCAATGCCACCGCCACCGTCACCGGTTGCAGGCCGCTGGCAAGCATTCGCCGGGCCTTGGACAGGCGCAATTGCACCAGATAAGCGTGGGGCGCCAGGCCATACGCGGCTTTGAACGCGCGGGTCAGGCGAAATCGATCAACGCCAGTGCTGGCGGCCAGTTGATCGAGGCCAATGTCCTCGTGGGCGTGAGCGTGCAAGTACTCCCGGGCTTTTTGCGCGATCAACGGCAGGCGTGGGTCTTCGGCGTAACGGGTGCGCCAGTGCAGATGACTGGTCAGGCGTTCGAGCAAACCGTCGAGGGCAGTCTGGCGCACGATCTTCAGTTCGCCGCCATGCAGGGTCTGGAAGGCTACGCTGGTGGCGCGGGCCAGTCGCGGATCGCTGGTCAGGGTATTGGCGAAACTCAATTGACTGGAGTCGGGGGCATTTTCGAACACCGCACTCAGTTCTCGTCTCAGCCATTGCGGGTCGAGGTACAGCATGCGGTAGGTGAAACCTTCCTCGGTCGTCGCTTCACCGTCGTGGATGTCACCGGGTTCGAGAAGAAACACCTTGCCCGGCGTGCTCTGATGCTTCGCCCGCCGGCAGTTGAATTGCTGAACCCCTTGTTCGGTGACCCCCACCAGATAGCTGTCATGCCAATGCGGATCGTAGGCATGGCCCTCGAAATGCGCGCGCAGGGTCTCGATGCCGGTGTCGGCGTCCTGGGCCAGGTCGATCCAGTTGTGAGTATTCATGCGGCACCTGTGGGACGGATTGCCGACGTATTTAACGCCTGCGTCGAGGGTGCTGACTAGAACGTTTGTGCGCGGATCAGTTGAAGAGTCCCGCGGCAATGTTGATTGAGTACCCGAGAATCGCCGTGTTGAACAGAAAACCGATCAGCGACTGCGCCAGCACAATCTTGCGCAATTCTCGCGTGGCCACGCCGACATCGGAGGTCTGCACTGCCGCGCTGATGGTGAACGAGAAATACAGGAAGTCCCAGTAATTGGGGTTTTCCAGGCCTTCGGCGAAGCGCAGCGCCAGGCCTTTGCCGCCCCAGGTGTAGAACAGGCGGGCGTAATGCAGGCAGAAAATCACCCCGATCAGCAGCCATGAACCAATCACGGTCAACGCTGTGAAAGCGTAATGCAGCAGCTTGTGGGTGGTTTCCTTGTTGCCGGCCAGTTCGAAGGTGACGGCGGCCAGGCTGGCAATAGCGGCGATGCACACCACGAACAGCACCAGCCCGGCGTTCTCGTCTTCGATCTCGGCAATGCGCTTCACATCTGGCGACTGGGTGCGGGCGGCGAGCCAAACCATCAGAATCAGGTAAGTCCAGACCGCGACATTCCAGCCAATGAGGATTTTGCTAATGATTGAATTGGCCGGCGCCAATATGCCCACAGCGACACCGAGGGTAGTAGCGGCGGACAGGCGAGGGTGGGTGTGGGTGAGGAAGTGCATGGAGAATTACTGTCTTGGGCTTTACAGCACCATAGCCCAGTATTGCCAGCGAGGGTGATACCGCATGAATGGGTTAAAGCGCAGGCAAGCCTTTTTGACAATGGCCAAAAGGCTTTGGTTAACGATTTACTTGTTCTCGATGGAGAACTCTCCTGCGGAAACGGTAATGTCGGGAGCACCTGAGGCTTGTCCGATAAAGTTGATAGTACCTTCCAGTTTTCCGGTCGACGAGCCCTTCGCTGGAAGAGAGGTGAATGTCGCTATGCCACTGACCGCAGGGTATGACAGGAATGATCCTTTAAGATCAATGCAAAACGCTCGGACTTCCAAACTGTCGACACTAAGTGTGTACGGTTTGTTCAGCTCAAGACTCTCGGCCACATAAACGCTGAGAAGAATGTGATGAACTCCCGGCCCCTCGTTCAAAACCTGTTTTGACCGGGCAGCCCAATGTATTACGTTCAAGTTGGGCCCTGCCAAATGATGAGTCAGCGTTACCTCTGTCGAACGGTAAGCGAAGTTTTCAAGTTCTTCGAGGCCGTTTATGTGGGCGCTGACGTTGCTGCCAGGCGTGGGTTGACTATTTTTCACCACGGACAGCCCGTCAAAATTGAACTCCCCGAGCTTAGGGTCACGTTTTCTCGAGCTCCCGATTCCCCGCCTTCGCCTACGAATGCGAAGGAACCACTCACCGCGTTTGTCGTTTTGTCCAGGGTGAGCTTCAGCTGTCCTGACTGACCTAAAAACGGGGTGGCACTGGAAGTGGTTCTGATCGACCAGGCGGCCGAGGCCAAATAAGAACCCGGTGTCGGGAAAACGTCCGAAATGCGATAGGTCTGGCCCGGGACTACATCGTCGTCGTGAATGAAAAAAACAATATCCCGGTAAATTTCCTCTTCCTGGTTAACCACTTGGGTTGAAGATATCGTCCAAATGCCAAGGTCATCGCTAAGATAAACACTCATCCGGTCTTTATCACCGACGTAATGTTCAATGCTTCCATCGGCTCGTGAAACTTTTGCCGTGAAAGTATTTACATTTTGTTTGTTGTTGGAAGTAGTCATGAAAGCTCCCTGCCGCGCAATAGGTTAGAAAAACAGACACTGCACAGGGAGCTTAGGGACTTTTATTTTTATCCGATACTGTCATTCTTGACAGGTATAAAAGCATAGTTTTTATAGCGTAAACCCCAGATTCAGGATTTACCTCTACGTCCTTTCACCAGCTTCATCACCACCACAAAAAACACCGGCACGAACACCACCGCCAGCGTCGCCGTGATCATCCCGCCAATCACCCCGGTACCGATCGCTTGCTGGCTTGCCGAGCTGGCTCCGGTGGCAATCGCCAGCGGCACCACGCCGAGAATAAACGCCAGCGACGTCATGACGATCGGCCGCAGTCGCAACCGTGCCGCTTGCAACGTGGCGTCGACCAGGTCATGGCCTTCGTCGTACAGGCTCTTGGCGAACTCGATGATCAGAATCGCGTTTTTCGCCGACAGGCCGATGATGGTAATCAACCCCACCTTGAAGAACACATCGTTGGGCATGCCGCGAAAGGTCACCGCCAATACCGCGCCGAGTACGCCGAGCGGCACCACCAACAATACCGACGTCGGAATTGACCAGCTCTCGTATAGCGCCGCCAGGCACAGGAACACGATCAGCAGCGACAGCCCAAGCAGAATGGGCGCCTGGCTGCCGGACAAACGTTCCTGCAATGACAACCCTGTCCATTCCTGACCCAATCCCGCCGGCCCTTGTGCCACCAGCCGCTCGATTTCAGCCATGGCTTCGCCGGTACTGTGGCCCGGCGCCGGTTCGCCGGAAATGGCCACCGCCGGGTAACCGTTGTAGCGAGTCAGTTGCGCCGGGCCCTGGGTCCATTTGGCCTGGACGAAGGCCGACAGCGGCACCATTTTTCCGGCGTCGTTGCGCACGTGCATTTTCAGCAGATCAGCCACTTGGCTGCGCTGATCGCCTTCAGCCTGAACCACCACCCGTTGCATTCGGCCCTGGTTGGGGAAGTCATTGATGTAGGCCGAGCCGACGGCGGTGGACAGCAGGTTGCCGATGTCAGCAAAGGACACGCCCAGTGCGTTGGCCTGTTTGCGGTCGACTTCCAGTTGCACCTGCGGCGCTTCAGCCAGAGCGCTTTCACGCACGTTCATCAGGATCGGACTTTTCTCGGCGGCGGCGAGCAATTCACTGCGCGCCTGCATCAGTGTGGTGTGGCCGAGACCGCCACGGTCCTGCAAGCGGAACTCGAAACCGCTGGAGGTGCCCAGGCCGTCAACCGGTGGTGGCAGCACCGAAAAAGCCACGGCGTCCTTGATCTGGCTCAACGCGATATTGGCCCGGTCGGCAATCGAAGTCGCCGAGTCGTCACTGCTGCGTTCAGACCAATCCTTGAGCGTGGAAAACGCCAGCGCCGCGTTCTGCCCGCTACCAGAAAAACTGAAGCCGAGAATGATCGTGCTGTCGCCAATGCCCGGTTCCGTGGCGTTATGCGCTTCAATCTGCTCAACAACCTGCACCGTCCGGTTCTTGCTCGCGCCCGGCGGCAATTGAATGTCGGTGATGGTGTAACCCTGGTCTTCAACCGGCAGGAACGAGGAGGGCAGACGACTGAAACAAACGCCCAGACCGATCAGCAACACGCCATAGATCAGCAGGTATCGACCGGTGCGTTTCAACGCATAGGCGACCCAGCCTTGATAACGTTCGGTCAACCGTTCGAAGCCACGATTGAACCCACCAAAGAAGCCGGTCTTTTCGTGATGCTCACCCTTGGCAATCGGCTTGAGCAACGTCGCACACAGCGCCGGGGTCAACGTCAGCGCAAGGAACGCGGAGAACAAAATCGACGTGGCCATCGACAACGAGAACTGCTGGTAAATCACCCCGACCGAGCCTTGCATGAACGCCATCGGAATAAACACTGCCACCAGCACCAGCGTAATGCCGATGATTGCGCCGGTGATCTGTGTCATTGCCTTGCGCGTCGCTTCTTTCGGTGACAGGCCCTCGGTGGCCATGATCCGCTCGACGTTTTCCACCACCACAATGGCATCGTCCACCAGAATGCCGATGGCCAGCACCATGCCGAACATAGTCAGCACGTTGATCGAGAAACCCAGCGCCAGCATGGTCGCGAAGGTGCCCATGAGTGCGACCGGCACCACCAGGGTCGGGATCAGTGTGTAGCGGATGTTTTGCAGGAACAGGAACATCACCGCAAACACCAGCAACATCGCTTCGCCGAGGGTGTAGACCACTTTGGTGATCGAGACTTTGACGAAAGGCGAAGTGTCGTACGGGATCTTGTACTCCACCCCGGCCGGGAAATAGCGCGACAGTTCATCCATCTTCGCCCGCACCAGCGTTGCCGTGCTCAGGGCATTGGCCCCCGGTGCCAATTGCACGCTGACGGCGGTCGACGGTTTGCCGTTCAGGCGGGTGGAGAAGTTGTAGTCCTGGCTGCCGATCTCGACCCGTGCCACATCGCCGATGCGCACAGTGGAGCCGTCGGGATTGGCCTTGAGGACGATGTCGGCGAACTCTTGCGGCGTCGACAATTGGCCTTTGACCAGAATGGTCGCGGTGATTTCCTGGGTGGTGCGGGTCGGCAAGTCGCCGATACTGCCGGCCGACACTTGAGCGTTCTGCGCCACGATGGCGGCGTTGACGTCGGCCGGGGTCAAGTTGAAGCCGATCAGCTTCTGTGGATCGATCCAGATGCGCATCGCCCGTTCGGCACCATGCGACTGAGCCTTGCCGACACCGTCCAGACGCTTGATCTCGTTCATCACGTTACGCGCCAGGTAATCGCTGAGCGCCACGTCGTCGAGCTTGCCGTCGCTGGAGGTGAGCGTGATCAGCAACAGGAAACCGGCGGAGACTTTCTCCACCTGCAAACCTTGCTGGTTCACCGCTTGCGGCAGGCGCGATTCCACGACTTTCAGGCGGTTTTGCACATCGACCTGAGCCATTTCCGGATCGGTGCCCGGTTGAAGGTCGCCTTGATCGTGGCGCTGCCGAGACTGCTCTGGGATTCGAAATACAGCAGGTGATCAGCGCCGTTGAGCTCCTCCTCGATCAGGCTGACCACGCTTTCGTCCACGGTTTGCGCCGAGGCGCCCGGGTACGTGGCATAGATTTCGATTTGCGGTGGCGCGACGTCGGGGTACTGCGCCACCGGCAACTGCGGAATGGCCAGCGCACCGGCCAACAGGATGAACAGGGCAACCACCCAGGCGAACACCGGGCGATCGATAAAGAACTGCGGCATAAAAAAGCGTCCTGCTTACTGACCAGAAACCTGGGCAAGTGGAAGAGGGTGTTGTCGATCTGGACTTGCTCACCGGGGCGTGCGTGTTGCAGGCCTTCGATGACGATGCGGTCGCCGGGCTTGAGACCTCCGGTGACGATCCAGCGATCGTTCTGCACCGCGCCCAGTTCAACCGGTTGCAGACCCACGCGTTGCTCGGCGTCGAGTAGCCACACTTGAGCAATACCGGCGCTGTCACGCTGGATCGCCCGTTGCGGCACGCTGATGCCTTGTTGGTTCACCGCCTGCTCCAGGCGCACACGCACAAAACTGCCCGGCAGCAAATCGAGGTCCGGGTTGGGAAACTCGCTGCGCAAGATGATCTGGCCCGTGCCCGGGTCCACGGTAATGTCGGTGAACAACAGCTTGCCCGGCAGCGGATAGAGACTGCCGTCGTCCTGGATCAATGTCGCTCTGGTCTGGCCCTGGCCGACTTGCTGCAACTGGCCGGAGCGGAAGGCCCGGCGCAGGTCGTTGAGTTCGCGGGTCGACTGGGTCAGGTCGGCATGAATGGGATTGAGCTGCTGAATCAGCGCCATTGGCGTGGTTTCGTTCTGGCCAACCAGGGCGCCCTCGGTCACCAGTGCGCGGCCGACCCGCCCGGAAATCGGCGCGGTGACGGTGGCGTAGCCGAGGTTCAGTTTCGCCCGTTCCACGGCGGCTTTGTTGGCGGCCACGTCGGCCGCGGTTTGCCGGACGCTGGCGCGGGCGTTGTCGTAGTCCTGGCCACTGATGGCGTTGCCTTCGATCAATTGTGCAAACCGCTGCTCTTGCAGCCGGGCCTGGAAGGCGTTGGCCTCGGCCTTGCGCAATGCAGCTTCGGCGCTGTCCAGGTCGGCCTTGAACGGTGCTGGATCAATGCGGAACAACACGTCGCCTTTTTTCACATCGCTGCCTTCATTGAAGGTGCGTTGCAACACGACGCCGGCGACTCGGGCACGGACTTCGGCAATCCGTGGCGCGGCAATCCGCCCGCTCAATTCGCTGGTGATCGACAAGGGGCCGGCTTCGATGGTTTCGATGCGCACGGTGGCCAGCGGCGCCTGTTCTTCGGCGTTGGAGGACTTGTCGCAAGCGCTCAGCGTCAGCGCCAGCGCAAACACGCCGAGCGTGGCAAACAGATTCTTTGACATGGAAATACCCCAATAATGACCACCCGCATCCTACGGGGCGCCGACGAGGGTAGCGGTGAAGCTTTGTTGGTGCTGTGTGAAATTGTGTAAGGGTTTTGCTCGGGCGGGCGTGAGGGCGTATATCCTTGGCGACTTGATATTTTTTGCGACTGTTACGCCGTCATCGCGGGCAAGCCCGCTCCCACAGGGATCTCATGTGAACGCAGATTTTGTGAACACCACCGACCACTGTGGGAGCGGGCTTGCCCGCGATGAGGCCTTAACAGTAGCCACAGCTCTTTCTGGAAACACCCATGCCCAACATTCTCCTGGTCGAAGACGACACCGCGCTCTCCGAACTGATTGCCAGCTACCTGGAACGCAACGGCTACTCGGTCAGTGTGATCAGTCGTGGCGACCACGTACGTGAGCGCGCGCGGGTCAATCCGCCGGACCTGGTGATCCTCGACTTGATGTTGCCGGGCCTCGATGGCCTGCAAGTCTGCCGCTTGCTGCGGGCGGATTCGGCCACGCTGCCGATCCTCATGCTCACCGCTCGCGACGACAGTCACGATCAGGTTCTGGGCCTGGAAATGGGCGCCGACGACTACGTCACCAAACCCTGCGAGCCCCGGGTTTTGCTGGCCCGGGTGCGTACATTGCTGCGCCGCAGCAGCCTTGCCGATCCGCAAACCGCCAACGACCGCATCCTCATGGGCAACCTGTGCATTGACCTGTCCGAGCGCACCGTGACCTGGCGCGAGCAATTGGTCGAACTGTCCAGCGGCGAGTACAACCTGTTGGTGGTGCTGGCCCGGCATGCTGGCGAAGTGCTGAGCCGCGACCAGATCCTGCAGCGTTTGCGCGGTATCGAATTCAACGGCACAGACCGTTCGGTGGACGTGGCGATTTCCAAGTTGCGGCGCAAATTCGACGACCACGCCGGCGAGGCGCGCAAGATCAAGACTGTCTGGGGCAAAGGTTATCTGTTCAGCCGTTCCGAGTGGGAATGCTGAGACGATGTTCAGAATTCTGTTTCGCCTGTACCTGGTAACCATCGTCTCCTTCAGCGCGGCGATTTATCTGGTACCAGACCTGGTGGTCAAGGTCTTCCATGAACGCTTTATCATCTACAACCTCGACTATTCGCGAGGTTTGCAGACCCTCATCGTCAAACAGTTCCATGCGGTGCCCGACGCGCAGTGGCCGGCCTTGGCGGTCGAGATGGACAAGGAGTTTGCCCCGCTGCACATCGTTCTGACACGCAATGATGATCCCGAATTTACCCTGTTTGAGCGCGAACGCCTGCAGCGCGGCGAGAACGTGGTGCGCATCGGCGACTGGGGCTGGCGCACGCTCGCCGTGGCACCACTGAACGAACAGACAGTGGTGCAAATGATCGTGCCGCCGGACCCGATGGACGTCAGCTTGCTGTACTGGAGCATCAACGTTCTGATCGGGGCAACCATGCTGGCGTGCCTGTTGCTATGGTTGCGTCCGCACTGGCGCGATCTGGAACGCCTCAAAGGCACCGCCGAACGTTTCGGCAAAGGTCACTTGAGCGAACGCACACTGATTTCCCGACACTCCAACATCGGCAGCCTGGCCAACGTCTTCGACACCATGGCCGGCGACATCGAAAGCCTGCTCAACCAGCAGCGCGACTTGCTCAACGCGGTCTCCCACGAACTGCGTACACCGCTGACCCGCCTGGATTTTGGCCTGGCGCTGGCGCTGTCCGACGACTTGCCCGCCGCCAGCCGCGAGCGCTTGCAAGGCCTGGTGGCACACATCCGCGAACTCGATGAATTGGTGTTGGAGTTACTGTCCTACAGCCGCCTGCAAAACCCGGCTCGCCTGCCAGAGCGGGTTGAAGTGTCGCTGGACGAGTTTATCGACAGCATCCTGGGGAGCGTCGATGAAGAACTGGAGTCGCCGCACATCGTGATAGACGTCCTGCTTCAAGGCCAGCTCGAACGCTTCACGCTCGACCCGCGCCTGACCGCCCGCGCAATTCAGAACCTGCTGCGCAATGCCATGCGCTATTGCGAAAAACGCATTCAAATTGGCGTTCAGGTCTGTACCAAGGGCTGTGAAATCTGGGTCGATGACGACGGCATCGGCATTCCCGATGACGAGCGCGAGCGGGTCTTTGAGCCGTTTTATCGACTGGACCGAAGTCGGGACCGGGCGACGGGCGGGTTCGGCCTGGGGCTGGCGATCAGCCGTCGGGCACTGGAAGCGCAGGGCGGTACACTGACCGTCGAACTGTCGCCGCTGGGTGGCGCGCGCTTTCGTTTGTGGTTGCCGACCCAATCCTGACGCAGACCGATGTAGTCGCTGCCGAGCCCGCGTCCGCCGTAGCAGCTGTCGAGCCTGCGAGGCTGCGTCCGGCCGCGTAGCGGTCGTAAAACCTGCACAAGCATTCTTTATGAAGCACCGCACCGTCTGATTTACGACTGCTTCGCAGTCGGACGCAGCCTCGCAAGCTCGACAGCTGCTACGGCGGACGCAGCCTCGTAGGCTCGACAGCTGCTACGGCGGACGCAGCCTCGCAAGCTCGGCAGCGGCTACAAAACTATGCGCCAAGCCGGGTTCGCAACACGGTGGCCATGCCCTCCAGCTCGGCTGCCGGGTTGTGTCCGATCAGCATCCAGGCATGCTCCATGTCCGCCCAATAAACCACGTTCATGTCGTGTCGGCGCTCATGGGCGAGGTGGCGACTGCCGCTGTTGGAGCGGGTGGCGCACAAGGCAATCGGGCCGTGCACCGGATCCAGGTACGTAATCTGCGCAATGGGCACGCCGTCATATTCGAGGATTTGCGCGCGCTTGAACTCGGACCTTGGCAGGACCAGTTGGGCCGGCGTCAGGTTCAGGCCCAGGCGTGTGTCGATGATGCGCAGTTGCGCACTTTGGCTGGTTTCATCGCTGGGCAGGTGCTCCAGCGTTTGCGGCACGTAAAGCGACATGTAGTCCGCCACCAGGCCGCGCCAATTGGTTTTTTCCTGACTCAATTGCCAGCCCAGGAACAAACGGTCCGCCACCACGCTGCTGAGCACCAACCCGGCAGCTGCCGCGAGAAACCAGCGACGATTCATCGACGGGAGTTCAGGGGACGGCAAGGTGTCGAGCATCGACTGTAAGCGATCCAGGGGCGCCTGTTGGCCCAGTTCGGCATAGGCTTCCTTGAACGGCAGGCAGCTGCGGGCCAGCCATTGCAGGCGCAGGTTGAGCGTCGAATCCTCGGCGATGGCCGCGTCAATGCGGCTGCGTTGCTCGACATCGAGTTGATCGTCGAGGTACGCCACCAGTTGCTCATCCGACGGTATGCCACGCTCGTTCATCGACGTTCTCCCGTGGAAGGGTTCGGTACCGCGTGCAGCGGCGGATACTCGGCCAGTTTCACCCGTGCCGCGGCCAGCCGGCTCATGACCGTGCCGATGGGCACTTGCAGCACCTCGGCGACTTCGCGATACGCCAAACCTTCGACATACGCCAGGTACACCGTTTCGCGTTGTGCTTCGGGCAACGCGTCGACACGCCGGATCACTTGAGCGGCGAGCACATGGGTTTGCGCCGCGTGTTCGCCGTCAAACGACAAGTGACTGTCGGCATCCACCAATCCCTGGCCCTGACGCACGCGCCGGTTGCGCACTTCGTTGAGCCAGATCGAGTGAAGAATACTCAACAACCAGCGGTCCATACGCGTGCCCGGGATAAACTGCCCGGCACGCTCAAGCGCCCGCACGCAAGTCGCCTGCACCAGGTCTTCGGCCACATGCCGTTGCCGGGACAGCAACAAGCCATAGCGCCACAAACGCGCCAAGTGCTGCCCCAGTTCGGCCCTGATTGCTTGATCGTTGGCGATGACGAACTCCGTCTATCTCGGTTGTCAGGTTTTCGATGAGTCGTTGATGGCTTCGGCCAGGTCCTGATACTCCTCGCAGGTGTTGCCGCAAATCGATTTGATGTGCTGCAACTGTTCCTGGGCCAGGTCCAGTCGACCCTTGATCACGTACGCTTCGCCGAGGTACTCGCGCACTTTCGCATACTGCGGGTCAAGTTTGACCGATTGCAGGTAGTAACCGATGCCTTCGTCGGTGCGCCCCAGTTTACGCGTGGCGTAGCCCCGATAGTTCAAGGCGATGGCGGTGTTCGGCTCTTTCAGGGTGTCGAGCAGGGCCAAGGCTTCCTCGTAGCGTCCGTCCTTGGCCAGACGATAAGCGTAGCTGGTTCGGTCGGCGTCCGGCACGAGGTTGCTGGTTTGCTTGAGGCATTTTTGCGATCTGGAGTCGAACACCTGGCCTTTCGGGCAGTTGGGCCTGGCGGGTGCGTCTTCTTCGCCATGGGCCTGGGCGAGCGAACTGGTCAATGCTGCCGTCAGGCAACCGGCAAGCAGCAGCGGGGCGGTGAAAACAGCAAAACGCACGTTCATGGGCAAGGCTCCAGGGTTTGAATCACGATAATGTGGGGTGATGAATTGAAAACACCGCAGCGTGAACAATTATTCATTTCTTTCTGGCGAACATTGCAACGAAAGCTCAGACCTTGGCGCTATGCTCGACAGCATCCGTTGTCCACCAGGAGAACTGCCATGACAGACCACGTTCATCACGCGACGGCGGGCTATAAAACCAGCGCCGAAACCTATGTGCGCGGCCGCCCGGACTACCCGCCAGCGGTCGCTGACTGGCTGGCGGGTACGTTGGGCTTGAACGCCGACAAAAGCGTGGTGGACCTGGGCGCCGGCACCGGCAAGTTCACCGGCCGGTTGCTGGCGACCGGAGCGCAGGTGATTGCCGTGGAACCGGTGGCGCAGATGCTGGAGAAGCTGTCCCAGGCCTATCCCGAAGTGCTGGCGGTCAACGGCACCGCTACGGATTTGCCGCTACCGGATGCGTGTGTGGACGTGGTGGTCTGCGCCCAGGCCTTTCACTGGTTCGCCAACGCCCGGGCGCTGACCGAAATAGCGCGGGTCCTGAAGCCGGGCGGCAAGCTGGGGCTGGTGTGGAACCTGCGCGATACCAAGGTCAGTTGGGTGCCGAAACTGGATGCGATCGTCAACGCGCTGGAAGGCGATACGCCGCGTTATTACACCGGCGCCTGGCGCCGGGCGTTTCCACATCCCGCGTTCGGGCCATTGCAGGTGCAGCACTTCAACCATGGACACACGGGGTCGCCTGAGGATGTGATCTTCAATCGGGTGCGCTCCACCAGTTTTATTGCGGCGTTGCCGCAGGCCCAGCGGGCGAATGTGGATGAGCAGATTCGTGCGTTGATTGCTTCAGAGCCGGCGTTGCGTGGACGAGAGGTGGTGACGGTTCCGTATGAGACGGCGGCGTTTGTGGTGGTGAAGGCCAGTTAAGCGGGCGGTGCGACGATTCGGCTTGCCCGCGATGAAGCCCACCCAGTCACTGGCGATCCAGAAGCCAGTCCCGCTTTTGGCCGAACCACTGCCTTACTGTCCACCCTGATGCCTTGTTATAGTCCGGGCCTCTTTTTTTTGCCCGGTAAAGGATCCCTGCCATGACTCAGTACACCGCGTTCACCGTCGAACTTGCCGACAACATCGCCCATGTGCAGATCAACCGCCCGGAAAAAATCAATTCGATGAACGCCGCGTTCTGGAGCGAAATCATCGAAATTTTCCAGTGGATCGACGACACCGATGAAGCGCGCGTCGTGGTCCTTAGCGGCGCCGGCAAGCATTTTTCCTCCGGTATCGACCTGATGATGCTGGCCGGCGTGGCCAATGAACTGGGCAAGGACGTCGGCCGCAACGCGCGCCTGCTGCGCCGCAAGATTCTCGCCCTGCAAGCCTCTTTCAATGCCGTCGATAATTGCCGCAAGCCGGTACTGGCGGCTATCCAGGGTTATTGCCTGGGCGGCGCGATTGATCTGATTGCCGCGTGTGACATGCGTTACGCCGCCGAAGACGCACAATTCTCGATCAAGGAAATCGACATCGGCATGGCCGCCGACGTTGGCACCTTGCAACGCTTGCCGCGCATCATCGGTGACGGCATGCTGCGTGAACTGGCTTACACTGGTCGCACTTTTGGCGCCGACGAAGCGCGTAACATAGGCTTGGTCAATCGCGTCTACAGCGACAAAGCCAGCCTGTTGGATGGCGTGATGGGCATTGCCCGCGAGATCGCCGCAAAGTCGCCGATTGCCGTCACCGGCACCAAGGAAATGATCAGCTACATGCGCGACCATCGTATTGACGACGGCCTCGAATATGTCGCCACCTGGAACGCCGCCATGCTGCAATCCACCGACTTGCGCGTGGCCATGGCCGCCCATATGAGCAAACAGAAACCCGAATTTCTGGATTGATTAAAAATGACTTCACGCTGGACCACCGCAGTACTGGACACCGATATACCCGGCGGCTGGGCTGTGGCCCGTAGCCCCGAAGGTTTTCTGTTCGATGACAATGGCGCGCTGTTCCCACGTGAGTGGCTCAAGCGTCAGGATTTGTCGATTCTCGCCGAGCACGGCATTGGCCATCTCGACGGCGAGCCGGTCTATCTGCTGGAATTGCGCAGTCACAGCGACGTGCCGGGTTGCAACTGGAAAGGCCTGCGGGCGTTCATGCTGGAAGGCGATCACACGGTGTACAAGGTGCTCGGCTATGCCGCGCAAATTGGCACCTGGTATCGCGAGCATCGCTTCTGCGGCAACTGTGGGCAGGCGGCAACGCAGGTTCCGCGTGAGCGGGCGATGTATTGCGAGCCCTGTGATTTGCGCTATTACCCACGGATCTCGCCGAGCATGATCGTGCTGGTCACCCGTGGCGATGAAGTCTTGCTGGCCCGTTCGCCACGCTTTGTCAGCGGGGTCTACAGCACGTTGGCGGGGTTTGCCGAGCCGGGGGAGTCGGCAGAAGACTGCCTGATTCGCGAGGTGCGCGAAGAAGTGCGCATCGAGGTCAAGAACATCCAGTACCTGGGCAGCCAGTGCTGGCCGTTCCCGCACTCGATGATGCTCGGCTTCCATGCCGAGTACGCCGGTGGCGAGATTGTCTGTCAGGAGGACGAAATCGAAGACGCCCAGTGGTTCAATGTCCACGCGCTGCCGCCGTTGCCGGCGTCGCGCTCGATTGCCCGTTACCTGATCGATGTCTATGTGGCGCGGCGCTTAGGCCACGCTGAACCAGTGCTGCCAGGCTAACCGCACGGTCAAGCCCAGTACCACGGTGATGAACACCGGCCGAATGAATTTCGCGCCGCCGCTGATGGCGGTGCGAGCACCAAAGAATGCGCCGACCATCACCGACAGGCCCATGCTCAGGCCGATGATCCAGTCCACCTGCCCGGAAAACACAAACACCGACAGCGCCGCAATGTTGCTGACGAAGTTCATGCTGCGCGCCACGCCGCTGGCCTTTACCAGGTCGATGGGGTACATCAGCAGACTGCTGACGGTCCAGAATGCACCTGTGCCTGGACCCGCCACACCGTCGTAGAAACCGAGGCTGAAGCCTTGGGTCGATTGCCACTTTTTCTTGATCGGTGCATCGCTGTCCAACGGTGCTTTCGGTGTGCCGCCAAACAACAGGTACAGGCCGCAAGCGAACACGATCACCGGCAGCATTTTGTTCAGCCATTCGGCGGGCAAGTAATGCGCGACGATGGCGCCGGTCAATGCGCCGACCAGGGTGCCGACGATGGCATGCACCCACTGCCGCGGATGGAACAGCTTGCGCCGGTAGAAGGTGAAGCTGGCGGTGGCCGAGCCGAACGTCGAACTCAACTTGTTGGTGCCCAGCACCAAGTGCGGCGGCAGGCCGGCGGTCAACAATGCCGGCGTGGTCAGCAGGCCGCCACCGCCGGCAATCGCGTCGATGAAACCGGCAATGAAGGCAACGATGGCCAGAATGGCCAGGGTAGTGAGGTCAACGCTGAGTTCGAAAGGCATGGAGTCGGCTTATTCGGCGGGGTGCAGGAAAGGGCTGCGGGGAAGGGCCGGTATCTTACCTATATCCGGACTTAGCGGCGAGCCGTCAGGCCGCTTCGCTAGCAGGCGCTACAGCCACTAAAACTGTTGCTCAGCCAACAGCCCGCCGACAAACAGGATGTGGACTAACAGTTAATCCCCCCGAATATCCCGACAAACCCGCGATTTCAGCCCTGGCACGCTTGCTGCTCTGTCCATGGGGCATCCCTGAGTCCCGAGGACACGCCAATGAGTCAGCAAGCGGTTCAAATTTGCCTACTGGGTACCGAACGTCAGCGGCGGGCTGGTGGTCAGTAAAATCGAACAACGCACCCACTGGGGCATCGACTGCAACCGCAAACTCGCGCAATTGGCCGAGACAGCCGGGTTCGAATACGCGCTCACCCAGATTCGCTTTACTGCCGGTTACGGCGCCGAATACCAGCATGAGTCGGTCGCCTTCAGCCATGCGCTGCTCGCGGCCACCACCACATTGAAAGTGATCGCTGCAATCCTGCCAGGTCCCTGGCAACCGGCGCTGGCGGCTAAGCAGTTGGCCACAATCGATCAACTGACCCATGGGCGAGTCGCGGTGAACATCGTCAGCGGTTGGTTCAAAGGTGAGTTTCAAGCGATAGGCGAACACTGGCTGGAGCACGATGAGCGTTATCGCCGTTCCGAAGAGTTCATTCGCTCGCTCAAGGGCATCTGGAGCCAGGACAATTTCACCTTTCGCGGGGATTTCTACCGTTTCGACAACTACAGCCTCAAACCCAAGCCCTTGGGCCAACCGGAAATCTTCCAGGGCGGCAGTTCTCGCGCGGCGCAGACATGGCTGCGCGGGTCTCGGACTGGTACTTCACCAACGGTAATACGCCGGAAGGCATCAAGGCCCAAGTAGACGATATCCGGGCCAAAGCCACCGCCAACCACCATTCGGTAAAAATCGGAGTCAATGCGTTTGTCATCGCCCGGGACACGGAAGAAGAAGCGCGAGCAGGTGCTGGCGCAGATCATCGATCAGGCTGATCCAGACGCGGTGAACGCCTTTGGCGATGCGGCGAAACAAGCGGGCAGGGCATCGCCGGAAGGCGAGGGCAATTGGGCGAAGTCGACGTTCGAGGATCTGGTGCAGTACAACGATGGCTTCAAGACCAATCTGATCGGCACACCGCAGCAGATTGCCGAGCGGATTGTGGCGTTGAAGGCGGTCGGCGTGGATCTTGTGCTGGGCGGCGTTTCTACATTTTCAGGAAGAGGTGGAATACTTCGGCCAGCGCGTGTTGCCGTTGGTGCGCGAGCTGGAAGCCAAAGCCCAATCCAGGCCAGCCACCGCAGCCGCATAATTCCCCCTGTAGGAGCCGGGCTTGCCCGCGATGGCGGCATCACATTCAACACTTCAGTTGCTTGTGACATCGCCATCGCGGGCAAGCCCGCCTCTATAGTTGGATTTAGGTGAACTTAGAGGCCGAGATCAGACGGCCCCGGGTGATCATCCGGCCGACGCCCCAGCGGCCAGTGGAATTTGCGGTCGCTTTCCTTGATCGGCAGGTCGTTGATGCAGGCGAACCGGTTAGCCATCAAACCGTTCTCATCGAACTCCCAGTTTTCGTTGCCGTAGGAACGGAACCAGTTGCCCGAGTCGTCGTGCCATTCATAGGCGTAACGGACGGCGATGCGGTTGCCGGTGAAGGCCCAGAGTTCCTTGATAAGGCGATAATCCAGTTCCTTGGCCCATTTGCGGGTCAGGAAACCCTTGGCTTCTTCACGGTTGTAGGCGAACTCGGCGCGGTTACGCCATTTAGTGTCCAGCGTATAGGCCAGCGACACCCGTTCCGGATCGCGTGAGTTCCACCCGTCTTCGGCCAGGCGAACTTTTTCGATGGCTGTTTCACGGGTAAAGGGCGGCAATGGCGGACGAACTTCTGCGTTAGACATTTAATGTCTCCCAGTAAAAGTAAAGTTAAACAAAGTTGTCAGGCTTATATAAAGTGGTTACAGGTCCAATAACTTTCGCGCCATGCATTGCGCATTATCGGCGGCACTGTGATCACCCATCACAAGCGCTACGGTAATGGCACCGTCGATCAGGATCAGCAGCTGTTTGGCCAGCGTCTCCGGGTCGGCAGCGCCATGTTCGGTAGCAGAGCTCGCGCACGTAGTCGAGCAGCTTCTGTTTGTGTTCTTTGGCAACCAGGCGAACCGGGTCTTGCGGGTCGCCGGTTTCACCACTGGTGTTAATGAAAGCGCAGCCACGGAAGCCTTCCGAGGCGAACCAGGCCTTGAGCACGGTAAACAGGTTCAGCAACCGGTCTGCCGGGGTCTCGGCCATGCCGACTTCCGTCCGGTACCAGTGCATCCAGCGCACGTCGCGCCGTTGCAGGGCAGCGACGGTCAGCTCCTCCTTGTTGGTGAAGTAGCGGTAAATACTTTTTCTGGAGACGCCGGCGGTTTTCACCAGAAGATCCATGCCAGTGGCAGCGATACCACTTTTGTAGATCAACTTTTCGGTGACGTCCAGAATGATGTCGCGTGTGTCGTTGCTGGTTATTTTGTTCATGTGCTGAACAGTAGAACGATCATTCTTCTTGGTCAACAAAAAATTTTACGTCTGTTAAAGATCGTTCCCACGCTCTGCGTGGGAATGCATCCGGTGACGCTCCGCGTCGCATTTAGAAGCGAACGCGGAGCCATTCCCACCCAGAGCGCGGGAGCGAACTGAGGCGGCATTACAGACCGTAACAAGACCCAAACTGATCCATGGTGTAAGCTCTGTGACTATTCGGAATTGACCCATTGCGAGCCCTATGCCGTCGCTTTTCAAACGCTCTCTGCTGCCCAAACTGCGCAGTTTTCCGCTGACCGCCGATGCCGTCACCATCCTGTCTGGCGCTGCCGGGTTTCGTCGCTGCCTGCTGGAGAAAATCGCCCAGGCGACCCGGCGCATCTATATCGTTGCGCTGTATCTGCAACAAGATGAAGCGGGCCAGGAAATCCTCGATGCCTTGCACGCCGCCAAACTGGCGCGTCCGGAACTGGACGTGGTCGTGGTGGTTGACTGGTTGCGCGCCCAACGCGGTTTGATTGGTGCCGGCAAGCAGCCGGGCAACTCGGCCTGGTATCAGGAAGCGACGCGTACCCACGCAAGTGAAGTGCCGGTGTATGGCGTGCCGGTGCAGACGCGTGAGCTGTTCGGCGTGCTGCATTTGAAGGGCTTTGTGATCGATGACTGTGTGATTTATAGCGGTGCGAGCCTGAACAACGTGTACCTGCACAAGTTCGACAAATACCGCTTTGACCGTTATCACGTACTGGAAAACCAGGCGCTGGCCAATTCGATGCAACACCTTGTCCAGCACGGTTTCATCGCTTCCAAGGCCGTGCATCGCCTCGATTTGCCGAACCTGCCGACCACTCGCAGCCTGCGCCACGATATCGGTGACTTGCGCAGCCGCCTCAAGCATGCCGCGTACGACACCACGGCGGGCACCACGGAAAAAGGTGGTTTATCCGTCAGTCCGTTACTCGGTGTAGGCAAGAACAATCCATTGAATCGGGTGATTTGCGAGTTGATCGCCAGCGCCCAGCACCAACTGACCATCTGCACGCCGTACTTCAACCTGCCACTGGCGGTGACTCGGGAAATAAACCGGGCGCTGGGCCGGGGCGTGAAGATCGATATTGTGGTCGGTGACAAGACCGCCAACGACTTCTACATTCCGCCGAGTGAGCCGTTCAAGGTGATCGCCGCGTTGCCGTATCTCTACGAGATCAGCCTGCGACGCTTTGCCAAAAAGCATCAGCACAGTATCGACAGCGGCAAATTGAACTTGCATTTGTGGCGTGATGGCGACAACACCTATCACCTCAAAGGCATGTGGATCGACCAGCGCTACACCTTGCTGACCGGCAACAACCTCAACCCGCGGGCGTTCCGTCTTGACCTGGAAAACGCACTGCTGATCGATGACCCGAAAGGCGAATTGCTTGAATCGCGCGCTGGCGAACTGGTGCAGATTTTCCAGAATACCCAGCGAATCGAGCGATACCAGGACCTTGAAACGCTGCTGGATTACCCGCCGGCGGTGGCCAAGTTTCTCACCCGCGTCAGTCGGGTG
Source organism: Pseudomonas sp. S2_F03 (assembly GCF_054668335.1). Classification (NCBI taxonomy): domain Bacteria; kingdom Pseudomonadati; phylum Pseudomonadota; class Gammaproteobacteria; order Pseudomonadales; family Pseudomonadaceae; genus Pseudomonas; species Pseudomonas sp. S2_F03. The sequence goes on from NZ_CP162759.1 coordinate 6,004,670, forward strand.
CGGATCGAGCGTCTGCTGTATCGCATTTTGTAAGCTTCAGTTCGCGGGGCTTTGGCCACAAAGCCACCAACAGCAGTAACGCCGCGGCCACCAGATAGGGCAGGCGGGGTTCGAGGTCGTAAATCAGAGTGGCCGCCAACGGCCCGATCACCACGCCGAACCCTTGTGCCGCGCCGATGGTGCCCGCCGTCGCGCCTTGCTCCGAGGCCTCGACCGCATTGGCGGCCAACGCGGCAAAAGACGGGAAGATCAAGCCCATCCCGCCCGCCGACACGAAAAAGCACAACCACAACCCCCACGCTGTATTCGCGAGGATACTGCCGGCAAATCCTGCTGATGCCACCAGCGCCCCGGCGCGGATCAACCGCAATGGCGGCCAATCGAGTCTGCGCACCACCAATTGCGCACAGATCAACGCGAAACCGACCATGGTCAGGGCGATGCCTGCTGTTTGCGCGGCGTCGGCCGGGTTCATGCCGAGGCGGTCGAGGGCGAAAAAACCGACGGTGATCTGCGCAATCGACACACACAGCATCGCGACAAACGCGACAGCCATGGGCCGGCGCAGGCGTGGATCGTTCAGGTGTACCTTGCGCGGCGCCTGGCGCAGGTGCAGTTCTTGCCCTTTGAGCTTGAAGTGCAACACCAGAAAAGCCAGCAGCGGCAGGACGGCCATGGCGTAGAACGGCAGGCTCAAACTGAAGCGTGACAGCAATGCGGCGATGGCCGGGCCGATTACAAGGCCGCACGCATTGGCGGCACCCAAGGCGGCCATGGCTTTGGCGCGGTGTTGCGGTTCGATGTTGTCGGCGATCAGCGCGTTGCCACCCACCGGAATCGCCGCATAGAACACACCGATCAAACCGCGCCCGATCATCACGCCGATGAACCCCAGCAGCGCCGAGGGTAGAAATCGCAACGAAGCATCGATGAACAGGCACAAGGCCCAATAGGCGAGGGTGAAGCCAGCGGTGGCGATCAGCAATATTCGTCGTCGGCCATAGCGATCACTGGCCTGGCCCCATGGGCGGGCGAGCAGCATCCAGATCACCCCGGACACCGTCACCGCCGCACCAGCCTGCCAGGTGGCCAGGCCCAGCACGCGGGCAATCGGGCCGATCAGCGAGACGAACGCCATCATCGACATGGAACAGGCCATGTTGGCGACCATCAATGGGCGCAGATCGAAGGCAGGGGTGTTCATGGGAGAGTCGTCCGTGAGCTTTTAGAGTGTGCGGGGGATGGTAGCGCGGGTTGGTTAAAGGCAGGAGGAATATCGGTGGCAGTGATAATGCCATCGCGGGCAAGTCGAATCGTCGCACCGCCGCTCCCACAGATCTTGTGAACACCGAAGATCCTCTGTGGGAGCGGGCTTGCCCGCGATGGGGCCCGCTCAGACGCTAGAAAACGATCAGTTCAAACCCAGTTTGCCGCGCAACGTCGACAAGTCTTCAGCCAAGGTATTCACCGGCCCAACCAACGCTTTACGGTCATTCTCTTTCACCTTGTCATACGTTTCGAAACCACCGTCCTGGGTCTTGTACTTGGCCAGGATCTTGTCCACGGTCGCGAAATTCTTGTCGACTTTGGCGATGAATGCCGCGTCTTGCTTCTCGATCTGCGGACGGAACAGGTCGACGATTTTCTTCGCGCCGTCGACGTTGCCCTGGAAGTCATAGAGGTCGGTGTGGCTGTAGCGGTCTTCTTCACCGGAGATCTTGGTGGCCGCGACTTCTTCGAGCAGCGCCGCCGCGCCACCGACGACTTTCTCAGGCGGGAAGGTCAGGCCGGCCACGCGGGTTTGCAGGTCCTTGACGTCTTTGTTCAGGCCGTCGGCCAAATCGCCGAGGCCTTGGGTGCTTCTTTCCGAGAACAGCGAGTACTCGATGCGGTGGAAGCCAGTGAAGTCGTCGGCTTTCACGCCTTTTTCGTGGTCGTCTACGCGCGAATCGATGGACGCGTCCAGGTCACTGAACAGCTCGGCAATCGGCTCGATCGACTCGTAGTAAACGCGGGTCGGGGCGTAGAGCTTTTGCGCGGTGGCCAGATCACCTTTTTTCACCGCGTCGGTGAACTGTTGGGTGTGGCTGGCCAATTCGTCCAGTTGCTCTGTGACGTAAATCTTATAGTCCGAAACCGGCCCCACCAGGTCCATCGGCGCTGTGGTCGCGAACGCCGAAAGCGGAGTGTTGAGCAAGCCAAGGGTCAGCAGCAAAGCGAGTGGCGACTTTTTCATGGGCGGTTCCGTGTGGGAGTTGTCAGGCGGTTGTTGTTGCGGATGTGGCATGAAGCAGCGAGCGACCGATGAAGTCCTGGTCGCTGGTGACACCTGGCAGGGTGAAGAAGTAGCCGCCGCCGACGGGTTTCAGGTATTCCTCCAGCGGCTCGCCGTTCAGACGGGTTTGCACGGTGATAAAGCCTTTTTCCAGATCGGCCTGGTAGCAGATGAACAACAAGCCCATGTCGAGCTGGCCGTTTTTGTTCACGCCATTGGAGTAGTTGAACGGCCGGCGCAGGATCAGATTGGCCTGGGTGGCGGCGGTGCGCGGGTTGGCCAGCCGGATGTGCGCGTCGAGTCTGGTCAGCTTGCCTTGCGGGTCCTTGGCGTAGTCCGGGACTTCGGTTTCATGGGCGCCACCCATGGGCGCACCGGTGCTTTTGACCCGTCCGAGGATGCTTTCCTGTTCTTGCAACGGCGTACGGTCCCAGCGCTCAACGAAATTGCGGATGATCCGCACCGCTTGATAGCTGCCATGGGTTGCCCAGCCTGGTTCATCGCTGCCGGGTCGGACCCAGACGATGCGGTCCATGACGTTGGCATCGTTGGAATCAGGATTGGCCGAGCCGTCGCGAAAACCCAGGAAATTGCGCGCGCTCTGCGCCGGAACACCCGGTTTCGCCGGAGCTTGCGGCGGCACGCTGCCTTCCTGTTTCCAGCGCACCAGGAGCAAGTCCGGCAGGTTTTTAATGATGTCGCGCAGGGCGTGGATGTTGGTGTCGGGAGTGTTGGAGCAGAACTGCAGGCTCAGGTCGCCGTGGCAGCAGTCAGCCTCCAGTGCATCGTTGGGGAAACCGACCATGCGCGTCAGTCGCTTGGGTTTGACGCAGGCCAGACCGAAACGCTCGTCGAACAACGACTCGCCCACCGACACAGTGATGGTCAGGTTGTCCGGTGTGACCACCGGGCCAAGAATCCCGGAATCCACTGGCGGCAGTTTCGGATCGACCTGGGTTACCGGGCCGCCCTTCATCAAGAACGCGATGCGCTCGTTGAGGGTGAGAAACAGCCGTTCGAGGTCGGCTCGGTCAGTGGCCAGCACATCAAACGACACCAGCATGCCGGATGCCGGACGTGGGGTGACGATGCCAGCCTGGTGTTTGCCGTGGAATTCGTGGCGGTCTTCAGTCTTGTCGCTGCTCGGCGCTTCAGTGACCTGCGCGGGGCTGGCGGCCATGACCGGACAGCTCAACGCCACGCCGGCCGCGCCCATGCCCATCAATATCCGTCGACGCTGGAGGTTGAATTGCTCTGAGTCATTCATGGGTTCAAGTCTTCTGCTTACAGGCCGGAGAGGCCAAGGGCGGGATCGATGGCATCGAGGGCGTCGGCCAGTGCCTGAGCCTTTTCGGCGATTTTTTTGCGCTGTTCGGCGCTGACGCTGTCGTAGCGGGCGTAACCATCGTTGACCTTGAGGCCGTTAAGTTCGGTGTCGAAGGCGACGATGGCGCTGTCGAGCTTGGGCAGTAAATCGGCGGCGGATATGCTCAGCATCGGGCGCAGCAAGTCGACAACTTTGCGGGCGACGTCGAGGTTGGCGGCAAAACCGTTCAGGTCGGTGTGGCTGTAGCGTTCTTCCTCACCGCTGCTGGCACGTACATCAGCGAGGGTATTGAGGTTGCGCACCACAATGCTCACCAGTTGCTCCGGCGGCAGCGGTTCGGCCAGCAGTTGCTGCTTGAGCGTGGTGATGTCAGCGGTCAGACGTTGGGCAACCGGGGCCAAACCATCGAGGCTACGTTGCTGGAACAGCGCATATTCCAGGCGATGGAAGCCGACGAAGGCCGGGTCCTGCTCGCGTTTTTCGAAATAGTCGGCGCGGGCATTGATCGCGTTATCCAGCTCGGCCAGGCGCTGGGCGGCCGGGGCGATGCGTTGATACGCAGCGCGGGCCGGCGCATACAAGGATTGCGCCTGGCTTAGGTCGCCGACCTCGATGGCTTGCTCAAGCGCGGTAACGGCTTTGATCAACGCCGTGCCTTGCGTGCTCAGGTACACGCGAAATTCTGACAACGGACCAACGAACGCGACCATCGACGGTTTGGCTTTTGCGGCGGCCTCGGACACCTCGGTCGGGGTCACGTGCAAGGTGCCGCGCGGGTTGCTGAGCAAACCGCAAGTGATGGTGTAGTCGCCGGGCAACAGGTTGGCGTTGATCACCTGGCTCAGGCCCGGTGCGATGTTTTCGCGCTCTTCGAGCACCAGCACACCGTCGAGGATTTCCCATTCAACGGCCCGGTCGGAACGATTGACGATGCGGAAACTGGCGCGACCGGCCGGGACCGTCAGCGCATTGGGCTCGCAGCTGTGCGGGTGAATGTTGACCACCACGTCGTCATGGTTGGCCTGGCGCTTGGCGGCGGCCATTTTCGAGGCGTAATAGAACAGGCCACCGGCGGCGATCATCACGATCACCGAACCGGCCACTGCCCAACGCAAGGCCCGGGACGGGCCGGCTGTAGGAATAGGCTTTGACATGAAGGCCCTTACTGACTGGAAACGGAAGAAGGCTGTTTGGCGGGCGTCGGGGCCGGGACGAAAAACATCACCAACGCCACCACCAGATAAATCAGGTAGGCACCGAGGGTGCTGACCGTTGGGGCGTCCTGATAGCCGAACATGCCCGCCAGCACCGAGCCCAACGGGCCATCCATCGGCAGCGTTGCGCTGAAGTCGAACAGCACGGTTTGCAGGTGATTCCACAGCCCGGCTTCATGCAGCGCCTGCACCGAATTGGAGAGAATGCCGGCGGCCACGAACAGGATGAACAACCCGGTCCAGCGGAAAAATGCACCAAGGTTCAGGCGCATGCTGCCGCTGTAGATGAGGAAACCGACGGCGATGGCCAGGATCAGGCCGAGCAGGGCGCCAATGGGCGCGGCCGGGCCCTCGCTCTGTTGGAACACCGCCAGCAGGAAGAACACCGTCTCCAGGCCTTCCCGGGCCACGGCGAAAAACACCATGGCGATCAGGGCGACGACCTGATGTCTGGAGCCGGCCAGCGCGTGATCGAGGGACGCCTGCAGCGAATGTTTGATCGAGCGCGCCACTTTGCGCATCCAGAACACCATCGAACTGAGAATGCCGACGGCCAGCAGACCGATCACGCCTTCAAACAGCTCTTGTTGTTTCTGCGGGAATTCGGCGCTGACCAGCTCCAGACCACCCCCCACCAGCAGGGCCAACGCCGCAGCGAGGAACACACCGATCCACACCGCGGGCATCCACTGACCCCGGCCGGTTTGCTGAGGTAGCTGGCGATGATGCCAACGATCAACGCGGCTTCAATGCCTTCGCGCAGCATGATCAGGAAAGGGACGAGCATTCAGCACCGGGACACAATTAGTTAGGGTGCTAATTTGTAACATAATGACATTAATTCCCATATGCCAATAATTGACATTTACCTGAACCTAAGCTGAACAACCCTGAACATCACTGTGGGAGCGGGCTTGCCCGCGATGACGCCGTCACCTTCGATACATATGTCGGCATATCCACCGCTTTCGCGGGCAAGCCCGCTCCCACAGGATCTCCTTTGCTCAAGCGTGCTGCGGTAAGATGCCCGCACTCAAAAAACAACAGGGCTCACCGCGCTCAATGTCGGAAAAAGACACCATCTCCATTCAACTGGTGCGCGAAGCGCTGTTGCAAAAGCTGCGCCCCGGGCCAGGCCACCGATGAGGTGTTGAACAAGGTCGGCATCGATCCGGCATGGTTGCAAACCCCTGACGCGCGAGTTCCGGCGACGGCCTATGCGCGACTCTGGCGCCTGCTGGCGCGACGCGGTGACGATGAGTTTTTTGGCATGGACCCGCGCAAGCTCAAATCCGGCAGTCTTGAGTTTCTGTGTCGTTGCTCGATGGTCCAGCCGAGCCTGGCCGCTGGGCTGACCTCGGGCCTGGGTTTTCTGTCGCTGATGCTTGAAAACATGCCCGCGCAGCTGGTTCGCCAGCAAAGCCTGGCCGAAATCGTGCTGGCGGAAGACGATCAGGATCCGCGTCGTGCCTTCACTTATTTCACCTACTGGATGATCGTTCACGGCGTTGCCTGTTGGCTCGCGGGGCGGCGGATTCCAATCCTGGCCATCGAACTGCGCTGCCCGGTGCCGGATTTTTGCGGCGACTATCAGGTGATGTTCTCCGAAAACCTGCGCTTCGACCGGCCGCGCACGCGGATGATTTTCTCGGCTGAGTGCCTGGACTTGCCGATCAAGCGCAGCCCGGAAGAACTCAAGCGTTTCCTGGCGCACGCGCCGGCCAATATTCTGGTCAAGTACCGTGATCCTGAGAGCCTGGCGAGCCGCATCAAACAGAATTTGCGGCACTTGCCCGCAGAACATTGGCCGGAAACCGAACCGTTGGCGCAGCAACTGCACATGTCCGCCTCGACCTTGCGCCGACGTCTGGCGGAAGAAGGGCAGACCTACCAAGGGCTCAAGGACAGCGTGCGCAAGGAACTGGCGATCGTTTGGCTGGCAGAGCCGAACATCAGCTTCGCCGAGATTGCGGCCCGGCTGGGGTTTGCCGATGCGAGTTCGTTCTACAAGGCGTTTCGCAAGTGGTCGGGGTCCAATCCGGGGCATTACCGGAGTTTGATTCTTAACGAGGCGCACTGATCCGGTCCCCATATTGGATCGACTGACGCCATCGCGGGCAAGCCACGCTCCCACAGGGGAGTGCATTGCAAATGTGGGAGCGTGGCTTGCCCGCGAAAGCGTGCGTCCAGGCGGCACACCTCTTGAATTTTGGCCAAACCAGTCACGCAATCTGAAGGCTTTGACCATTGCCCCGTTCTACGCACTGGAGCGAGTATTTCTCTGGTTTATACGGTTCCCCCAACCTAATAAAAATACCGAGGGATTCTGGCAATGCGCGATTACTTGTCTGCCACATCACAGTTCAATTATCAGCACACCGTCGATGCCGCACTCAGTGGTTCCTTGCAAGCGCTCAACGCCTGCGTCGAGTGTTGCGACCGGCACGCCTTGCCGGGGCGCATTGCGCTGTTCTGGGAAGGGCGCGATGGCGCCAGCGCTTCGTACACCTTCACTGACTTGCAGGACAAAGCGGCACGGTTTGCCAACTTCCTGCTGGCCCAAGGGGTGAAAAAGGGCGACAAGGTCGCCGGCCTCCTGCCACGTAATATCGAACTATTGATCACCGTCTTCGCCACCTGGCGCATCGGCGCGGTGTATCAGCCACTGTTTACCGCTTTCGGCCCCAAAGCCATTGAACACCGTCTCGGCAGCTCGGGTGCCAAAGTGGTGGTGACCGACGCGGTCAATCGCTCGAAACTCGCGGAAGTCGCCGACTGCCCGACCATCGTCACGGTCGGTGGCCCTAAAGGCACGGGCATCGTGCAGGGCGATTTCAGTTTCTGGGCCGAACTGGCCAATTTTTCCGCAGACTGCGAGCCGGTGCTGCTGACCGGCGAAGACCCGTTCCTGCTGATGTTCACCTCGGGCACCACCGGTCCCTCGAAAGCGCTGTCGGTGCCGCTCAAGGCCATCGTCGCGTTCCAGAGCTACACCCGCGACGCCGTGGATTTGCGCCCTGAAGACGCGTTCTGGAACGTCGCCGACCCGGGTTGGGCCTATGGCATCTATTTCGGGGTCACCGGGCCGATGGCGATGGGGCATCCGATCACCTTCTACGATGGCCCGTTTACCCTCGAAAGCACCTGCCGGGTGATCAACAAGTACGGCATCACCAACCTCACCGGTTCACCGACCGCGTACCGTCTGCTGATCGCGGGCGGCGACGAGTTTGCCAAGTCGATCAAGGGCAAGCTGCGCATTGTCAGCAGCGCCGGAGAGCCGCTGAACCCGGAAGTCATCCGTTGGTTCGCCGATAACCTTGGCGTGGTGATTCACGACCATTACGGCCAGACCGAACTGGGTATGGTCCTGTGCAACCACCACGCACTGGAACATCCCGTGCACGTCGGCGCCGCCGGTTTTGCTTCACCCGGCCACCGCATCGTGGTGCTGGACGAAGAGTACAACGAGCTGGGTGTGGGTCAGCCGGGCATTTTGGCCATCGACCGCACCCAGTCGCCGATGTGCTGGTTCAACGGTTACGAAGGCGCGCCGACCAAAGCGTTCGTCGGCGACTATTACCTGAGCGGCGATACCGTGGAATGGAACCCTGACGGCAGCATCAGTTTCGTCGGTCGCAGCGATGACGTGATCACCACGTCCGGCTACCGCGTTGGCCCGTTCGACGTGGAAAGCGCGTTGATCGAACACCCGGCCGTGGTCGAGGCCGCCGTGGTCGGCAAACCCGATCCGGAGCGTACCGAGCTGGTCAAAGCCTTCGTGGTGATTTGCTCGCAATACCGCGCCACGCCGGAGCTGGCCGAAGAACTGCGTCAACACGTGCGCAAGCGTCTGGCGGCGCATTCTTACCCCCGTGAAATCGAATTTGTCAGCGAGTTGCCGAAAACCCCAAGCGGCAAATTGCAGCGCTTTATCTTGCGCAACCAGGAAATCGCCAAGGCTCAAGAGGCCGCCGCGAAGAACGTTTCAGCTTGAATCCAAGGAAACAATGATGCAGATCGAAAACAAGGTTTTTCTCGTCACCGGCGGTGCTTCCGGCCTGGGTGCGGCAACGGCTGAAATGCTGGTCGCGGCCGGCGCCAAAGTGATGCTGGTGGACATGAATGCCGAGGCTGTAGCGGCTCAGGCTCAACGCCTTGGCGCGCAAAGTGTGGTGGCCGACATCAGCAACGAAGCGGCTGCCGAAGCGGCGGTGCAGGCCACGGTCAAGGCCTTTGGCGGTCTCAACGGCCTGGTCAATTGCGCTGGCATCGTGCGCGGCGAGAAGATCCTTGGCAAGAACGGCCCGCATGGGCTCGCCAGTTTCAGCCAAGTGATCAACGTCAACCTGATCGGCAGCTTCAACATGCTGCGCCTGGCATCTGCCGCTATCGCCGAAACCGAGCCGGATGCCGATGGCGAGCGCGGTGTGATCATCAATACCGCGTCGGCTGCGGCGTATGACGGCCAGATCGGCCAGGCTGCTTATGCCGCGTCCAAGGGCGCCATTGTCAGCCTGACTCTGCCAGCCGCCCGTGAACTGGCGCGCTTTGGTATCCGCGTGATGACCATCGCCCCAGGCATTTTCGAAACACCGATGATGGCCGGCATGACCCAGGAAGTCCGCGATTCGCTGGCCGCTGGCGTGCCATTCCCGCCGCGTCTGGGCAAGCCTGGCGAGTACGCCGCGCTGGTCCGGCATATCATTGAAAACAGCATGCTCAACGGCGAGGTGATCCGTCTCGACGGTGCCTTGCGCATGGCCGCCAAGTAAGGAGATTTGTCATGACTATTGCCAACGATCCCATCGTTATCGTCAGCGCCGTCCGCACCCCGATGGGCGGTTTTCAGGGCGAACTGAAAAGCCTGAGCGCACCGCAACTCGGCGCTGTCGCGATCCGCGCCGCGGTCGAGCGCGCCGGCATCAACGCCGAATCGGTAGAAGAAGTGCTGTTCGGCTGCGTTCTGTCCGCAGGCCTCGGTCAGGCGCCAGCGCGTCAAGCCGCGCTGGGTGCCGGGCTGGATAAATCGACCCGTTGCACCACGCTGAACAAAATGTGCGGTTCGGGCATGGAAGCGGCGATTCTGGCCCACGACATGTTGGTGGCCGGTAGCGCCGACGTGGTGGTGGCGGGCGGCATGGAAAGCATGTCCAACGCGCCGTACCTGCTGGACCGCGCACGTAGCGGTTACCGCATGGGCCACGGTCGGGTGCTTGATCACATGTTCCTCGACGGCCTGGAAGATGCCTACGACAAGGGCCGCCTGATGGGCACCTTCGCCGAGGATTGCGCCGAAACCAACGGCTTCACCCGCGAGGCGCAGGACGCGTTTGCCGTCGCGTCGACCACCCGTGCGCAACAGGCAATCAAGGACGGCAGCTTCAACGCCGAGATCGTCCCGGTGTCGGTGATGGTCGGTAAAGAACAGGTGCTGATCAGCAACGATGAGCAGCCACCGAAAGCCAAGCTGGACAAAATCGCGTCGTTGAAACCGGCGTTCCGCGATGGCGGTACGGTGACGGCAGCGAACTCCAGTTCCATTTCCGACGGCGCGGCGGCATTGGTGCTGATGCGCCGTTCCGATGCCGAGAAACAAGGGCTGAAACCGCTGGCAGTGATTCACGGCCATGCCGCGTTTGCCGATACGCCGGGCCTGTTCCCGGTGGCGCCGGTGGGCGCGATCAAAAAACTGATGAAGAAAACCGGCTGGTCGCTGGATGAAGTTGAGCTGTTCGAAGTCAACGAAGCCTTCGCCGTGGTCAGTCTGGTGACGATGGCCAAACTGGAAATCCCGCACGAGAAGGTCAACGTTCACGGCGGCGCGTGCGCCTTGGGCCACCCGATCGGCGCATCCGGCGCACGGATCCTGGTGACCTTGCTCTCGGCCCTGCGCCAGAAAGGTCTGAAGCGTGGCGTTGCTGCGATCTGCATCGGCGGCGGTGAAGCCACGGCCATGGCGGTTGAATGCCTCTATTGAGGCTGGCGCTATTCAATGTGGGAGCGGGCTTGCTCGCGAAGAGGCCGTGTCAGTCGACATCAATGTTGAATGACACACCGCTTTCGCGAGCAAGCCCGCTCCCACAGGTTCTGCGCCTTCAGGCTAAATTTTTTAAGGAATTGGCATGATTCCCAATGACGACCAACAACAAATTCGCGACATGGCTCGGCAATTCGCCGAGGAACGGCTGAAACCGTTCGCCGCCGAGTGGGACCGCGAACACCGCTTCCCCAAGGAAGCCATCGCTGAGATGGCCGACCTGGGCTTCTTTGGCATGCTGGTGCCTGAGCAGTGGGGCGGTTGCGACACCGGTTACCTGGCCTACGCCATGGCCCTGGAAGAAATCGCGGCCGGCGACGGCGCCTGCTCGACCATCATGAGCGTGCACAACTCGGTCGGTTGCGTGCCGATCCTGCACTACGGCAACGACGACCAGAAAGAGCGCTTCCTCAAGCCCCTGGCCAGCGGAGCGATGCTGGGTGCCTTTGCCCTGACCGAACCGCAGGCCGGTTCCGACGCCAGCGGCCTGAAAACCCGTGCGCGCCTGGAAGGCGATCACTACGTGCTCAACGGCTGCAAACAGTTCATCACCTCCGGGCAGAACGCCGGGGTGGTGATTGTGTTTGCCGTGACTGATCCAAGTGCCGGCAAGCGCGGTATTACCGCATTGATCGTGCCGACCGATTCGCCAGGCTATAAAGTCGCCCGGGTCGAAGACAAACTCGGCCAGCACGCGTCCGACACCTGCCAGATTCTGTTTGAAGACGTCAAAGTGCCGGTGGCCAACCGCTTGGGTGAGGAGGGTGAAGGTTACCGAATAGCCCTGGCCAACCTTGAAGGCGGCCGTGTCGGCATCGCCTCGCAATCGGTGGGCATGGCCCGTGCCGCGTTCGAAGCAGCCCGCGACTATGCCCGTGAGCGCGAGAGTTTCGGCAAACCGATCATCGAACATCAGGCCGTCGCGTTCCGCCTTGCCGACATGGCCACGCAAATTGCCGTGGCCCGGCAGATGGTGCATTACGCAGCGGCTTTGAGGGACAGCGGCAAACCGGCACTGGTCGAAGCCTCCATGGCCAAACTGTTTGCCTCGGAAATGGCTGAAAAAGTCTGCTCTTCGGCGTTGCAAACCCTCGGCGGTTACGGTTACTTGAATGACTTCCCGCTGGAGCGGATCTACCGCGACGTGCGGGTGTGCCAGATCTACGAAGGCACCAGCGATATTCAGCGCATGGTTATTTCGCGCAATCTTTGAGAAGGAGTCCCCTGTGAGCTACGAAACGATTTTGCTGGAAACCCACGGTCGCGTTGGCCTGATTACCCTGAACCGGCCACAAGCGCTGAACGCGTTGAATGCGCAGATCGTCAGTGAACTGAACCACGCCCTCGATGGCCTGGAAGCCGATTCGAACATCGGCTGCATCGTGCTGACCGGCTCGAAAAAAGCCTTCGCCGCCGGTGCCGACATCAAGGAAATGGCCGAGCTGACCTACCCGCAGATTTACATCGACGACCTGTTCAGCGACAGCGACCGCGTGGCCAACCGCCGCAAGCCGATCATCGCGGCGGTCAATGGTTTTGCCTTGGGTGGTGGCTGTGAATTGGCGCTGATGTGCGACTTCATCCTGGCCGGCGACAACGCCAAATTTGGTCAGCCGGAAATCAACCTCGGCGTGCTGCCAGGCATGGGCGGCACTCAACGCCTGACTCGCGCAGTGGGCAAGGCCAAGGCCATGGAAATGTGCCTGAGCGGGCGTTTGATCGATGCCGTGGAAGCGGAGCGTTGCGGGATCGTCGCACGGATTGTTCCGGCGGATGAATTGTTGGAAGAAGCCCTGAAAGTCGCGGCGCTGATCGCGAAGAAGTCGCTGCCGATTGCAATGATGGTCAAGGAAAGCGTGAACCGCGCGTTTGAAGTGAGCCTGTCCGAAGGCGTGCGCTTTGAGCGTCGCGTGTTCCATGCAGCGTTTGCGACGCAGGATCAGAAAGAAGGGATGGCGGCGTTTATTGCCAAGCGTGAGGCGCAGTTCGTCGGTAAGTAATGCGGCGTTTTCGCTGACGCCATCGCGGGCAAGCCCGCTCCCACATTTGATCGCATTCTTCCAGGAGGAACACGGTCAAAGGTGGGAGCGGGCTTGCTCGCGAAGCTTTTTAACCTTTAGACCAGATAGTTTTTGAGCTCGCGGGCGATCACCATCCGCTGAATCTCGCTCGACCCTTCGTAGATCTGCGTAATTCGCGCATCCCGGTAGTACTTCTCCACCGGATAGTCTTCCAGGTAGCCATAACCGCCATGAATCTGAATGGCGGACGAGCAGACCTTTTCCGCTATTTCCGACGCAAACAGCTTGGCTTGTGACGCCTCCGACAGGCAGGGTTTGCCGGCCGTGCGCAGGCGTGCGGCGTGCAGGATCATCAACCGGGCGGCGTTCAATTGCATGTGCATGTCGGCGAGCATGTTGGCGATGCTCTGGTGTTCATTGATCGTTTTGCCGAACTGCACCCGATCCCGCGAATACGCCAGCGCCGCTTCAAACGCCGCACGAGCAATGCCCAACGCTTGCGCTGCGATGCCGATGCGGCCGCCTTCGAGGTTGGACAGGGCGATGGCCAGGCCTTTGCCGCGTTCGCCCAGCAGGTTCGCTTCGGGGATGGTGCAGTTATTCAGGGTGACCGCGCAGGTGTCCGAGGCACGAATGCCCATCTTGTGTTCGGTGCGATCGACGATGAAACCGGCGGTGTCGGTCGGCACCAGAAAGGCCGAAATGCCGCGTTTGCCCAAGGCCGGGTCAGTTACGGCAAACACAATCGCCAGTTTCGCCCGCTTGCCGTTGCTGACCAAATTGCTTGGCGCCGTTGATCACCCACTGACCGTCGCGCAGTTCGGCGCGAGTGCGCAGGTTGTGCGCTTCGGAACCGGCTTGCGGTTCGGTCAGGCAGAAGCAGCCAATGGCCTGGCCGCTGGCCAGATCCGGCAACCACGTCTGTTTCTGTTCTTCAGTGCCGTAATTGAACACCGGCCCGCAGCCCACCGAGTTGTGGATGCTCATCAGCGCACCGACCGCGCCGTCGCCAGCGGAAATCTCTTCCACCGCCAAGGCGTAGGCGACGTAGTCGACATAGGTGCCGCCCCATTCTTCGGGCACTACCATGCCCAGCAGGCCCAGCTCACCCATCTTCGCCACCAGACCATCGTCGATCCAGCCAGCCTTTTCCCAGGCCTGGGCGTGGGGCGCGATTTCGCCACGGGCAAAGTCCCGGGCCATGTCGCGGATCATGACTTGCTCTTCACTCAATTCGATATCGTGCATGGCTCAGTTCCCGCTCTCATCAAACCCGCTGAAAAAACTCGCGACGTGCTCGGCGTCCAGCGCCTGCAAGGTCGGCGGGTTCCAGCGCGGGCTCTTGTCTTTGTCGATCAGCAACGCGCGCACGCCTTCGATCAGGTCGCCGCGCTCGAACCATTGACGGTCCAGGTGCAGCTCAAGGGCGAAGCAGTTTTCCAGACTCAAGTGCCGACCACGGCGCAGCATTTCCAGCGTCACGCCCATGGCCAGCGGCGAACGGCTGTCCAGCAGGTCGGCGGTGGTGAGTGCCCACTCATGGCTATCGGAAACCTTCACTGCACGCAGTTGCTCAACAATACTCGGCACATCGGGCTGGGCGAAGAAATGGTCGATGGCCGGACGCATAGCTTTCAGCGGCGCGTCGGGCAATTGCTGCACGGCGAGTGTGGCCAGCAGGTTTTGGAGGTCTTTGAGTGGTGTGTCGTGCCATTTCAGTTGATCGAGCTTTTCGTCCAGCAACGCCAGTTTGGCACTGTCCAGATACCAGTCGGCCAGACCGCAATAGAGCGCATCGGCGGCGCGAATCTGCACACCGCTGACACCGAGGTATATCCCCAGCTCGCCCGGAATGCGTGGCAGGAAGTAGCTGCCGCCGACATCCGGGAAATAACCGATGCCCACTTCCGGCATCGCCAGGCGACTTTTCTCGGTGACCACTCGCAGATCGGCGCCTTGCACCAGACCCATGCCGCCCCCGAGGACAAAGCCGTCCATCAAGGCCAGTACGGGTTTGCTGTAATGGTGGATGGCGAGGTCGAGGGCGTATTCCTCGACGAAAAAATCCTGATGCAGCGTGTCGCCACTTTTGAAGCTGTCATACAGCGAGCGAATATCGCCGCCAGCACAGAAAGCCTTTTCACCGGCACCGCGTAAAACCACCGCGTGCACCTGTGAATCCAGCGCCCAGGCGTCGAGCTGACGTTGTAGGTTGCGCACCATGTCCAGGGTCAGGGCGTTGAGGCCGGCGGGGCGATTGAGGGTCAGGTGGCCAATGTGGTTGCGAACTTCGGCCAGCACTTCATTTTGCGTGGGGTCCATGGAGCCAGTCCCCGGAGAAGAAACCTGAGCAGTCATCACTAACTCCCTGCTTTTATTGTTCTTTATAGGATGCTCGCACGCGAGCGATCCCGGATCGTACCAGTGCAAATTTGCCCTGTACAACCCGGAATAATGCAGGTCGTCTTTGCATTAATGCATGGGAGACATCTAAGGCCGACTGGAAAACACTTCACTGATACTGCGTCGCTTGGCGTGCAGCTCACTGGCATGGATAAGCTGTTCGAGGTCTTCAGGCGTGACGTCGATGAACGCGTCCATGTCCGCCAAGGCCAGTTTCAGATCTTGGGCGGTGATGGCCTGGCTGTCGATGGGCGGAGGGCCGGCGGGTAATATGGCTACCGGTTCGGCGGAGCGTTTTGGGTAGCGAATGTGCGTCAGGTTGTTGTAGGCCAGGGCGCAGAACAGCATGGTGCAGGCGCCGAGCATCACCGGGCCGAGGGCTTTCCAGTCCATGGCAATGGTGTCCGGGTCGGCCAACACCAGGAGCAAGGCCAATGCGCCGGCTGGCGGGTGCAGGCAACGCAGCCAGCACATCAACACCAGCGCAATGCCGGCCGCAAGGGCAAGCACTGCCCAGCGTGCGACCGAGCACGTGCGCAACCAATAACGAAACGACACCGGCGCTCAAGTAGCCGCCCAGAATCGACCATGGCTGGGCGAGGGCGCCGGAGGAGACGGCGAACAACAACACCGCCGATGCGCCCAGTGGTCCGATCAAATGCAATGCTACCTCCATGCCGAATACCTGACCGCACAACCAGACGCTGAGCATCGTCCCAAGGGCCATGCCGATGGCGGCGCGGCTCCATTCGGAGGGACGGGTGTTGATGGCGGCGGGCAACCAGCGAGCGAGCATGATGAAATCGATCCGAGGACAAAAACGTGAGCAAAAAAGGCTTGGCTGGGATACCCAGAAAGCCCTTGAAGTTGTTCCCACTATTGGGGGAGGAACGGGACACAGTTTGCCGCGCATTCCTGGCACTGACAAATTCATATTAATGAGCTTTCAGTGCACTAATTTTGCAGTATGGAGCCGCGTCGCCCACTCATGAAACACAGGCAGCCGCCCATCGCTGCCAATGCGCTCAGGGCATAGAACATCGTGGGTGCGGGCGTGTGCATCAGCAGGAAACCGCAGATCACCGGGCTCAACGCGCCGCCGAGCGCTGCGAGGTTCTGCGCGCCGTAATAGCTGCCGCGCAGTTCTTCCGGGGCGAGGGTGTCGACGAAGAGGAATTCGGCGGGGTAAATGATTATTTCGCCGAGGGTGAAGATGAACATCGCCACGCACCACGACACCAGACTGTCAGCCAGGCTGAAGCCAATCAACCCGACAATGAACAGGCCTGTGCCACCGACAATCCAGTAGCGCAATTGCTCGCGCTTGAGGAACCGGCCGATCTGGTATTGCAGCAGGATCACGCTGATGGCATTGCAGGCGAGCAGGGCGGCCATGATTTCCATGGTGTGCTTTGGGTTGCTGGTCGCCAGCAGGTACTGCGACAGATAAAAGGTAAAGCGGCCATGCACTACCGTGCTGAGCAAGCAGCCCCGGTGAACATGATCAGGGTGCGATCGTTTTTCAGGGTGACCAGCGTCTTGAGGAAACTCTGGGCCTGGCCGATGAGGGAGCCGTGCCCGGGTCTTTCGCAATGCCGGTCATCAAGAACATGCTGAAAAAAGCGATGGCCGCCGCAATCAGGAACGGCGCGCTGGCAAAAACGCCGGCGATCAACACACCGAGCATCGGCCCGACCGCGTAACCCATGTTGGTCAACGTGTAGCTCAAGGAAAATGCCTTGGCGCGCTGGCCCACGGGCAGGTTGTCGCTGAGGATCGCCTTCAGAGCCGATCAGGAATAACGATGATGCAGTTTCGGTGACAATTAATGTGAGGGTGGTCAGGTACAGGTTTTCAGCAAAGGTCAGCAGCACCAGGCCGACAGCGCTGGAGAGCATGGCGAGGGATCAGCAATCGACGCTTCTCGAAGCGATCGATGATGTAGCCGCCGTAAAGAGAGAGCAGGGTGGCGACGAACACGGCGATGCCCAGCAGCAAACCAACGTCCTGTTGGTTGAGGTCAAGCTTGTCGCTCACAAACAGCGTGAGCAACGGGCTGGTGATGGCGCGGCTGACGACAATCGTCAGCGAGACGATCATCAAGCGGCTGGATAACGAGCGAGTAAGTGGCCACGGTGGGGCAAATTTCCTTATTTAGTTTTTCAGTGCTCGGCGCTGGACCGAGGCGCGGCCATTCGCGAGCAAGCCCGCTCCCACATTTGAGATGCGTTCCCCCTGTGGGAGCGAGCTTGCTCGCGATGGCGTCAGCGCCGATTTACCTCTTGATCCAACCCAGCCACCGATCCAGTAAACGAACCGATTTCCATCTCATCCATCCGCCTCAACTGCCCAAGCAATCCAGCAGCCCGTTCCTGCGACATCACCCGCCCAGCCAGGCTGAAAAATTTATGCTCCAGCTCCGCAGCACTCAACGGATTCCCGGGCGCACCCAGCAGCACTTCAACGCACAGGCTCGCCTGCCGACCGTCCACGGTGCGCAGGCTGACGACCGGTTCGCCATCCTCTGATAGTTGCGGGTCCACTTCAAGACGAATGCGCGACATCCAGTGCACGATACGCGGATCGCTGCGTTGCGCATCGTCATGCGCCTGCAACCGGCCAAGACCATGAGCCAACCTTGCAGCAGGGCATACGGCAAACTCATCTGCGCCGCCGCCAATGTGCTGACTTCATGGTCATCGCACATGCCTTGAAGAAACCCGCACAGAGAAACATGAATGTCTTCGACCTGATCGACGTCTCATCGGGACAAGCTGAATTTCGCTCACTACGACAGCTTCTCGGCGTCCGCCACCCAGGTGGAGGCCGTGGCGCTCTTGGTCAGGACGGGGGGCTTTCGCAGCATTTCGCCGCAGACATCTAAGCTAAAGGGCCGTTTCGCGCCGTACGCCCGGACCTGATCAACATCGTTACGCCGTTCAATTTGAACCTGCGTCACAACACGGTACGCAGTCCGTTAGTTAAGGCGTTTGCGCATGCGTTGGGTGTGGATTTGAAGGCGGCGGTTTGAAAGTAAAATATATCTAACGTGTAAATTGGGACAAATGCAGACAGCGTATCCGGGGCTGGAATGCCTAGGTAAAGTTAGGTTTTTGTCGTTGAGTTAATGCGGGGTGTCAATTGTTTTTATTGTTCCAGTTTTCCTTGTAACGCTTCCCGAAGTTTTTTGAGAAGGCTATTAAAAAATAAGCTGATAAGCCGAAAAAGCAAATGATTCCTACTAGTCTGGCAATCATATAATTCATATCTATAAAGTAATTAATTGCGGATAAGATGACCATGGTGTGGAATCCGGCACAAGCAATGATTAATAGATAAATTCGAGCGGAAAATATTATGGTTTGTATTTTTTGCAGTAATCATTAGTTGGTCCCTATCTTTGTTTTTCCATTCTTTATATATTCCTTGTGTGGTTATTGTGTCGGCAGTTCGCTCCAATAGAAGCACAGGGGTATGTGTGTTTTTGTATGCGCGAACATAGTCTGTTCGTGCGTATCTAAATAGTCGCCATGCATCAGGCTTTAATACGAGTCTTCCAGCGCTATATATAGACATCCCGACGTCGAGGGAACCATAGGCGATGTTTCCTTCACAGCTCCGTATAT
The DNA here is from genome assembly GCF_054668335.1 of Pseudomonas sp. S2_F03. Taxonomy (NCBI): domain Bacteria; kingdom Pseudomonadati; phylum Pseudomonadota; class Gammaproteobacteria; order Pseudomonadales; family Pseudomonadaceae; genus Pseudomonas; species Pseudomonas sp. S2_F03. The sequence continues at coordinate 6,023,576 of NZ_CP162759.1, forward strand.
TTAAATGACTTGGCCACCGCTTGATATCCTTTTCTAATCGGCCCTTCAGTGTCACCGCGGTTCTCTAGGAGGTTTCTTCCGTTTTCATAAACATTGTTCGCGCCATGGACCATCATGGGCGTCCCAATAAAAAGACACAGCGTACCCGCCGATCCATAACAAATTCCGGCACCCGTTGCGAATTGAAGTGCGCCTGCAATCACACCGACCCCTTTCTGTGCAATCTCCGACGCCTGACTGAGCAAACTACTCTGTTCGCTCTTTATCTCGTTCAAACCCTGATCAGCGTTCTTCCGTCCCTGAGCCACATCATTAACAATTCCCCTCGCGTAGTAAGACACCTCGCGATTGAACTGCAGGCGCAGCGTCCCGTCATTGATATAACGGGCGCCCAACGTGCGAGGCTTGTTGGATCAAATTAGCCGCCGCTTTGCTGACGGCCCAGTCATCGCAACTTCTGTCCTCGCAGCGCACCTTCAACTGTCCCATTCGCTGTTTCCCCAGGATCCGTGCCCGCTGGTGCCCGCGAGGTGGTGCCTCCAGGTGATTTCGCGATAACGAATAGCCACGTGCTCTTGGGGTTCGACGTCGTTTTGTAAAACAACGTGGGGCATATCAAGTGTCAGGTTGGCAATAATGCCGCCTTCGATTTCAATGCTGAAAAACTTCTCCTGGAGACCAAACGCAGAAATTCGATAGAAATTGATTGCACCGCTTATTTCTTCTCGGGTCGATAGCGCTTGAGCGAGTAACGGAGAGGACTTGTCGACGTTCTTTGTGATGACGAGAGGGCTGTGCGTAGGCTTATTGATGTTGCCTATATTGGCCATGTTGTGGCTGTAGGACAGCACCATGATTTCGTCTGTATGTCCTGTCTGACATTTATTGCCGATGGACGCTTGAGTTGAACAGCCCGCCACCCTTGGGTGTTGCCTGTGATGGTCATGTAGCCGTGATTGGCCATAGGGGTGCCACTCCTTTTCGTCGGAGAGGCACCATATTGAAAATGTCTCAGGGAGGATGTAGGAGGTTTCTGAGTTTTCGGTGGGACGAAGGTGTTTTGCGCGGCGCGTTGCCGCACTACTGCACGAAGTGCAGCAGCACAAATCATTCTTGTCGAATCGACCGCTCAGCACCGGTGGCAACGCACCGAATGCAGTGCCTTGCAGCGATTTATAGACGTTCAGGTCCATCATCAACCACGCAGGACCCTTGAGGCTTTCCAGTTCCTGAGGCGACTCAGTGAAAACCGGATGCAGGTCCTGTTTGATGTTGACCATGAACTTGATGGCCTTAGCGTCTTTACCCATGCCGTGCATAACCAGCGGCGCCGGATCCTTCTGCACCTGTTCAAACACCTCGCGACTGAAGGTCCGGGTGTCGTAGAGCTGTCGCTGGACAGGCTCGAATTGCAGGATATAAAACGACCACAGTGCCAGAACGGCGCAAATGGCCAATGTCTGCGCTCGCCATTGCGGGCGCTTGAGTGCCGTCAGGGCAACCACTTGCAGCAAGCCAAGAACGACAAACAGCGAAGGGTGATGCGCAACCTGGTCAGGGAATTTTCGCTGCAAGACAATCAAGCCAATAATCAGAAGGCCAGGCATCAGCAACCAGAGACTCTGGATCAAACCCCGCAACCAATGGAACAACCGGCCCTGAGCGACCTGAAACGGATACGCGGCCACAATCGCCGCCATGGGCAGCATCGGCAGCAGGTAGCGGGCCTTTTTGCCTGAGGCACGGAAAGACCGATCATCACTATCAACCCGGCCGCGACGCAGTACTGCATCAGGCGCCATGCCGGTCCAGCCTCCCTCGGGCGTGACAGCGCGACGGTAATCAGCACGAGTACGGCCAAGGGCCACGCCAGGGCATAGTTGCCCACCGAGCTGGTGAAGTAATACAGCGCGTCGTTGGATCCTTCAGTGCCGTCCATGCGTCCCATGAACTGCATACGAATCACTTCCTGCAAAAACGCCGGGCCACCACTGACATCCGCCAGCCATAGCAACACGCCAATGCAGCCCACCAGCAGGACCGATGCCAACAGACCAAAGACAAACAGTCGGCGCCATTGCCGATCGAGCAGGAAATAGCTGCTGAGTACGCCGGTGGGAATCACCAGGCCGATAGGCCCGCGAATCCAGAAACCCAGCACCAGCAAGGCAAAGATCAGTACCCATCGACGCGGCGCGCCAAAATGATCGGCGGCGTAGCCCAGATAAAACACCGCAAACGCTACCGCTGCGAGCATCAAGTCCAGGGACACGGCCCGGGCTTCGGTAATGAAGGTGAAGGTCTGCAGCATCATGGCGATGCTCAACACCGCCCAGCGTGTGGAATAGGGCGCCAGCAGGCCGGTACATCAATGTCACGATGACCGCTGCGGCGATAGCGCTCAGGGAGCCATGCGCTCAGGCTGTTGACCTGCCCGAAAGGCAAGGAAAGCAGCCAGATAAACACGGTCGACAGCCCCGAGTAATCGGCATAGGGCTGGCCATAGGTCGTCGGAAAAAATGACGGCCCGTTGCGCAGCATCTCCTGGGCGAACAGCACAAAGCGCGAATCGAAACCGATGGCCGCCTGGTGGGAAACCCCGGCACTGAACAGAATCAGTGCCAGTAACCCGATGCCCAGTGAGTGCTGTCGGGTCGGTGAAGATCCGGTCACGCGACGACCGAATCAGCGGACCATTGTTGGTGCGGAATCGGCAGGTTGCGCGATTCGCCACGCCCCATCGGGAAGTACTTGAAGCCGAACTGTTCAAGACGTTCGGCGTCGTACAGATTGCGCCCGTCGAAAATCACCGGTGCATTCAGGCGCTGCTGGATCAGGTCGAAGTCTGGCGCCTTGAACTGTTGCCATTCGGTGCAGACGATCAGTGCGTCGGCACCGGTCAGTACCGATTCCGGCGTGCCCATGAGCATCAGCTTCGATTCATTCGGATAGAGCTTTTGAGTTTCCTGCATGGCTTCCGGATCGAAAGCACGCACATTGGCGCCCGCAGCCCACAGCGATTCCAGCAGTACCCGGCTCGGCGCATCGCGCATGTCATCGGTGTTGGGTTTGAACGCCAGGCCCCATACGGCAAAGGTCTTGCCGCGCAGATCACCGCGGTAGAACGCCTTGATCCGTTCGAACAGCTTGTGCTTCTGGCGCTCGTTGATGGCTTCCACCGCTTGCAGCAGGTCGCTGGAGCAGTGCGCTTCCTGGGCGCTGTGAATCAGCGCGCGCATGTCTTTGGGGAAACACGAACCGCCATAACCGCAGCCGGGGTAGATGAAGTGGTAACCGATACGCGAGTCGGCGCCGATGCCCAGGCGCACCGATTCGATGTCGGCGCCCAAGTGCTCGGCCAACTCGGCGATCTGGTTGATGAAGCTGATCTTGGTCGCCAGCATGCAGTTGGCGGCGTATTTGGTCAGCTCGGCGCTGCGCAGGTCCATGAACATGACACGGTCGTGGTTGCGGTTGAACGGTGCGTAGAGGTCGCGCATGACTTCGCGGACTTCGTCACGTTCACAGCCAATGATGATCCGGTCCGGGCGCCGGCAGTCGGCCACGGCCGAGCCTTCTTTGAGAAACTCGGGGTTGGAGACGATATCGAACTGCAACACGCGGCCGATCTTCGCCAGGCATTTATCGATATGTGCGCGCAACGCATCGCCGGTGCCCACCGGCACCGTGGATTTCTCCACCAGAATCGCCGGCTGTTCGCGATGTCGTGCTACCGCATCGCCCACGGACATCACGTAGCTCAGGTCCGCCGAGCCATCGTCCCGGGACGGTGTACCCACCGCAATGAACAGGACCTGGCCATGTTGCACGGCGAATTTTTCATCGCAGGTGAATTGCAGGCGTTTGGCGTCCAGGCTTTCGCGCACCAGGCTGGCCAGCCCCGGTTCGAAAATGCTGACATGGCCTTGTTGCAGCAATTCGACTTTTTTCTCGTCAATGTCCATGCAGACCACGTCGTGGCCGACTTCAGCCAGGACGGCCGCTTGCACCAGGCCAACGTAACCACTACCAAATACACTGATTTTCATGAAGCACTCCTGATTTCCGGCGCGCGAACTGAACGAGAGTTAATGACGATGACCCCGAGCATGACCAAAGCCACCCCGACGGTCTTTGAAAGACTGAATGATTCGTTGAACACTGGCAGGCTGGCGGCCAGCAAGTACACCAGCGCGTAGCTGATGCTCAGCAGCGAATAGGCCCGGCCCAGCGGCACGTCACGCAGGGCGACCAGCCAGCAGAGCATCGAGAGGGCGTACGCCACAATCGCGCTCAGCACGACTCCCACCGCGACCAGGTCGATGCTGGAAGACAACAGGTATTCGGGAGACGGCAGGCGCGTCATGCTCCAGCGCATGCCCAATTGCGCGGCGCTGACCAGCAGCACGCTGCCCATGGCGAAGGTGATCCCGCGACGCAGGCTCATGCGTGCTGCCCCAGCAAAACCACGCCACCGATCACCAGTGCCACCCCGAACCAGTGCTGGCGGTCGATCGTTTCATGGAAGACAAAACGGGCAACCAGCGTGACCAACACAAAGTTGAGGCTGAGCATCGGGTAGGCAATGCCGACTTCAAGGCGCTGCAACACCAACAGCCAGACCAGCAAGCCCAACCCCAGCGCGACGAGCGCCAGCCACAACCAGGGCGAGCGCAGTTTTTCGCCCCATCCCGACGCCTGTCCACGCCAGCTCTCTACAGCGTATTTCTGAGCTATCTGGCCCAGGCACGTCAGCAGGCACGCCACCAGTACCAACAGCAGGCTCACGGTGTCACCTGAGGGAAAATCAGAATAACGAGGTTGCCTTGTTCATAGCGTTTGCCGTCCTTGGGCAGCCGTTCGATTTCCTCCAGCTCGCCTTCACCCTTGACCCGCATGACCACACCCACCGAGCCGCTACGGCGCGCGTTGAGCATCCATTGCTCAACCTGGCCGACACTGACCAGTTTGTGCACCGAGTCAGGATAGGCAAGACCATATTTCAGTTCGCCTATCGTGTTGTACAACGCCACGTCCGGGTGCTTCATGCGCCAGGCCAGCGCCGATGCGGCACCGAGATCGTTGCTCAGCAGATTGCTTGTCTGCGCCAGCTCATCCATGTGATGGAGGATGAATTGGTCGGGCGTCTTGTTGGCGACCACCGAATTGGGCAAGCCGGCCGGAATCAAACCCATCAGCAACAGACTGCCGAATGCCGGTGCTGCCCAGCATTGCAACGGCCTGAAGGCTTGCAGCAGGTTGGCCATGATCCAGCCGATCAAACCGATGAACACCAGCACCAGGTTGTGCAGTTCATGGTCATACAGCGGCTTTTTCAGTTGCAGGTAGACCAGCGCAATCAGGGTGACCAGACCCAGCACCAGGTTCAGCAAGCCGTTGATCCCCAGCACCCGACCCTGTTCCAGCTTCAGTCGGTCAGCCAGCGCGTTCCCCAGCAACAAGGCCAGGGGCAGCAGGCACGGCAGTATGTAACTCGGCAATTTGCCTTTGCTGATGCTGAAGAACACCAGTGGCATGACCATCCACAGCAACAGGAAGCCGATGCTGGCCTGGCGACGGGTTTGCCAGGCCTGTTTCAGCGCCGATGGCAACAGCGCCACCCACGGCAAGCTGAAGGCGACCAACAGCGGCAGGTAGTACCACCACGGCTCGCTATGTTGAGCGTCGTCGCCGGCAAAGCGGCGAATGTGCTCGTGCCAGAAGAAGAACCGCCAGTAATCGGGCTCCTGCGAGTGAACCGCCAACGCCCACGGCAGGCTCACCGCGATGGCCACGACAATCGCAACCGGGCCGTAGATCAGCAGTTCCTTCCAGCGTTTTTGCCAGATCATGTAGGGCAGGGCGACCAACACCGGCAGCAACCAGGCGAGGAACCCCTTGGTCATGAAACCCATGCCGCAGGCCAGTCCCAGTACCGCCCAGCCGAAAAGTCGCTGGCGGCCGACGCTGTCCAGGGCAAACCACAACCCGACCACGCTCAGGTTGACCCAAAAGGTGAACTGCGGATCAAGGTTGGCATACCCGGCATGACCGGCGATGACGCTGAAACTCATGTACAGCAATGCGCAGGCAAAACTCTTGCGCGGGTCGTTCCACAGTCGGCGGGCGATCAGGAAACACAGCAATACGCTCAGGCCCATGCTCAGGGCCGAGGCAAACCGAACGCCAAACAGGTTCTGACCAAACAGCGCCTGGCTGGCAGCGATCATCCAGTAACCTGCCGCCGGTTTTTCGAAATAGCGCACGCTCATGAAATGCGGCGATACCCAATTGCCGCTCAGGAGCATGTCCTGACTGATCTGCGCGTAGCGGGTTTCGTCTGGAATCCACAAGCCATGGGTGCCCAGTGGCAGCAGATACGCCAAGGCGAAAAGGACCAGCAATAGGGGAAGAGCCCAGCGTTTGCTCATGCGCCTTGCACTCCCAGCCAGCCTTCGCGGCCGTCAAGGGCGCCACGTACCACACGTCCTGTGGGCAGGTGTTGAGGGCGTCTGGCAGCAGATCGCCCAAAGGCTGGAAATGAATGTCACGCTGGCGTGCATCGGCCAGCAGCTGACGGAAATCGTTGGCCATCAGAATCCCTTCTACTTCTGCATGAATGGTGTAGACATTGAGTTGTTCAGGGGTAAAGCGATCAAGAATGAAGGCGTTGAAGTCATTGGCGGCGACCGTCGGGCCGACCACCTCGTCGAAGGTCGGCAAGTCCACCGGTATCTGCGGTGCACCTAAACCGCCGCCGGCAAGGATCGGCTGAAACAGGCTCAGCCCGCGACAATCGCTGTTATAGCGAAAGCCGAACGCCTCTTTGGCTTCGATCACACGCTCGTCCGCGCGCCAACCGGCAGCGGCTGAACAGTCGACCTTTTGCCCAAGAATGTCGCTGAGCGTGTCGACGCCCCGGCGGATCTGCTCGATCAGTTGCGCGTCGCTCCAGCGTCCGGCGTTGGCCTGCCAGCCATGGTGATCCCAGGCGTGCAGGCCGACTTCATGCCCGGCGGCCTGGGCCTGGCGCATCAAATGCCCCAGGTCCCGACCGATCGGTTTGCCAGGCCAGGCGGTGCCGGCCAGCAAAATGTCCCAGCCGTATAGCCCGGCCGCATTGGAACGGAGCATTTTCCAGAGGAACTGCGGGCGGATCAGGCGCCACAAGTGGCGCCCCATGTTGTCCGGCCCGACACTGAAGAAAAACGTCGCCTTGACCTGCGCCTCATCGAGGAGTTCCAGCAACCGGGGCACCCCCTCACGGGTGCCTCGGTAGGTGTCGACATCGATCCGAAGGCCTGCCTGCATTAACGCTTGTCCGCGATTTCGAGCATGGCTTCACGCAGGAAGAAGTCCAGCGTGTTGCCGATGGTCTCGCTCATTTCCACCGTTGGCGTCCAGTCCAGCAGACGCTTGGCGTTGGCGATGCTCGGTTTGCGGTGGGACACGTCCTGGTAACCGGTGCCGTAGAACGCCTTGCTTTCTACGTCGCGGAAGCCGGCGAACGGCGGGAAGTTGTCACGCAGCGGGTGAGCTTCGAACTGACGCAGCAGTTCTTCGCCCAACTGGCGAATGCTGGCCTCGTTTTCCGGGTTGCCGATGTTGATGATCTGACCGTTGCAGGCGTCGTTATCGTTGTCGATGATCCGCGCCAGGGCTTCTACGCCGTCGGCAATGTCGGTGAAGCAGCGTTTTTGCTCGCCGCCATCGAACAGGCGAATCGGCGTGCCTTCCACCAGGTTCAGAATCAGCTGGGTAATGGCGCGGGAGCTGCCGATACGTGCCGAGTCCAGACGGTCCAGACGTGGACCCATCCAGTTGAATGGACGGAACAGGGTGAAGTTCAGGCCTTTCTGGCCATAGGCCCAGATGACCCGGTCGAGCAATTGCTTGGAGATCGAATAGATCCAGCGTTGCTTGTTGATCGGGCCGACGATGAGGTTGGAGGTGTCTTCGTCGAAGTTCGGGTCCTGGCACATGCCATAGACTTCCGAGGTCGACGGGAAGATCACGCGCTTGTTGTATTTGACGCAGTAGCGAACCAGTTTCAGGTTTTCTTCGAAGTCCAGTTCGAATACCCGCAGCGGGTTGCGCGTGTATTCGATTGGCGTGGCAATCGCCACCAACGGCAGGACCACGTCGCACTTCTTGATGTGATACTCGATCCACTCGGAGTGAATGCTGATATCGCCTTCGACGAAGTGGAAGTTCGGGTGGCTGCGCAGGCGCTCGATAGCGTCCGAACCGATGTCCAGGCCATAAACCTCATAGCGGTCGTCACGCAGCAGGCGCTCGGACAAGTGATTGCCGATGAAACCGTTGACGCCGAGGATCAGCACGCGGGTACGGCGTGGTGCACGACCGGATTCGGCACCGCGCAGTACGGAGCCGTCGACCAGGCCCAATTCGTTGGCCAGTTGCGGGCCGCTCAGGTAAAGACCGTTGTCATTGCGCTGACCGGCGGTGATCACCAGCGAGTCTTCGCCGCAAGCGATGCGCAGAGGGTCGACGCTGATGACGCGACCCGGCGCCAGGCCTTCATTGCCCTTGGCGACTTCAGCATTCCAGACGATCAGCTTGTGCTCGCCCACGTCGCAGAAAGCGCCCGGGTAAGGTTGGGTCACGGCGCGGACCAGGTTGAACAGTTCTTCTGCCGGCTTTTTCCAGAACAACTTGCCATCGGCAGGTGTGCGGCGACCAAACACGGTGGCTTTGGATTCGTCCTGAGCCGTCTCGGTGACTTTGCCTTGCAGCAGGGCCGGCAGGGTGTCGCGCAGCAGGTCGGTGGCGGCCAGGCGCAGTTTGCCGTGCAGGGTCAGCGCGGTGTCGCGGCGTTCGATGGCAACCGGTTGCTGGGCGATGATCGCGCCAGCGTCGGCACGTTTGACCATGCGGTGCAGGGTCACGCCGGTTTCGGTCTCACCGTTCACCAGCACCCAGTTGGCCGGCGCGCGGCCACGGTAGCGTGGCAGCAACGAGCCGTGCAGGTTGAATGCACCTTTGCGGGCGGTGGCCAGCAGCGGTTCGGTCAGCAGGTTGCGGTAGTAGAACGAGAACAGGTAATCAGGGTCGAGTTTGGCGATGCGCTCGATCCACAGCGGATGGTTGGCGTCTTCAGGGGCATGAACCGGGATGCCTTTTCGCGCACACAACTGGGCAACGGAACCGTAGAAGGCGTTTTCTTTGGGATCATCGGCATGAGTAAACACGGCGGCAATTTCAATGCCGGACGCAAGCAGGGATTCGATACCGGCACAGCCAATATCGTGGTAGGCGAAGACAACAGCTTTTGCACTCATGAGAGAACCTGATCTGAAGAGGTGGAAGTGAGACCGTCAACGGTGACAACGGGGGCGGGCGCGGCGGGTTGGCTGCGCAAGACTTTTTCGACAAAGAAACGAGGGCGGGCACGGACGTCGCTGTACATGCGTCCCAGGTACTCGCCCAACAGTCCCATGCCGATGAATTGCCCACCGGTGAACACGAACAGTACGGCAAACAGTACAAACGAACCGTCGCCGGCCCATTCAGCGCCAAACACCAGGCGCAAGAAGATCAACGTCATGGCAAACAACACACCCAGACCGGCCATGGCGAAGCCGATGATGCTCAGCAGGCGCAATGGCGTGGTGGTCATGCAGGTGATCAGGTCGAACATCAGGTTGACCAGGCGCATGGGGCTGTATTTGGATTCGCCGTGTTCACGTTCGGCATGCATCACCAGGATTTCCGTGGTGTGCCGGGCAAAGCTGTTGGCCAGGATCGGGATGAAGGTGCTGCGTTCGCGGCAGGCCAGCATCGCGTCGACGATGGTGCGGCGGTAGGCACGCAGCATGCAGCCGTAATCGGTCATGGCAACGCCGGTCGAGCGCTGGACGGCGAGGTTGATCAGCTTCGAAGGCCAGCGGCGCAGGGCCGAGTCCTGACGGTTGTTGCGCACCGTGGCGACCACGTCGTAACCGAGTTCGGCCTGGGCCACCAGTCGCGGAATTTCTTCAGGCGGGTTTTGCAGGTCGGCATCAAGGGTGATGACGACATCACCTTTGCAGTGCTCGAAGCCCGCCATGATCGCCGCGTGCTGGCCGTAGTTGCGGTTGAGAATGACCGCGACCACCTTGCTGCCCTCGCGATTGGCGGCGTCCTCAAGAATTTGCGCCGAATCGTCGCGGCTGCCGTCATCCACCAACACGATTTCGTATTCATGGTGCAACTGCTCACATGCCGCTTCAGTACGCCGAAGCAGCTCGGGCAGGCTGTCTTGCTCGTTGTAGACCGGGATAACAACCGATACGCAATTGATTGGGTAAGGTTTCACTGAGCTCTGTCCATAACGTTTTCAATGGCATCGACCACACGATTGACATCATCGTTGGTCATGTCCGGGAACAAGGGAATCGAACATAGCCGCGCCGAGTTCCATTCGGTGTTGGGCAAGTAAATGTTCGGGAAACGCTGACGATAATACGTGTGCAGGTGCGTGGCTATAAAGTGGATGCCAGTGCCGATGTTTTGCTCCTGCAAACCCTTCATGAACGCCTCACGGTCCAGCCCGCAGCGCTCGGGATCGATGCGCAGGATGAACAGGTGCCAGGCGTGTTGTTGCGGGTAGGTCGGCACCGCCAGCGGCTGCACGGCGCTGCCTTCCAGGCGTTGCAGGTACGTGCGCGCCAGTTCGGTGCGCTTGGCGTTGATGTCGTCCAGGCGCTCCAGCTGTACCAGTGCGATGGCGGCATTGATGTCGGCCAGGTTGTATTTGAAACCCGGCTCCATCACCTGTGCCTGAGGTTTGCGGCCGTGAGTCATGCGGTCGTAGGCATCGACGCCGAGGCCATGAAACTTGAGCATGCGCACCCGGCTGGCCAGCGCTTCGTCGTCGGTGACGAACATCGCACCCTCGGCGCAGGTCATGTTCTTGATGGCGTGGAACGAGAAGATGGCCGTGCCTGTCGAGCCGACGTGTCGACCTCTGTAGAAGGTGCCGGCGGCGTGGGCGGCATCTTCGATGACGGCGATACCGTGTTTGTCGGCCAACGCATAGAGCGGGTCGAGATCGAAGGCAGCGCCGGCGTAGTGCACCGGAATGATGGCCTTGGTGCGCGGGGTGATGGCCGCCTCGATGCTGGCGGTATCACTCATCAGTGTGTCGCGGTCAACGTCGACGAACACTGGCGTGGCGCCCAGCAGGCAGATCATGTTGGCGGTGGACACCCATGTCTGGGACGGGGTAATGACTTCGTCGCCCGGACCAATGCCCAATGCCAGCAAGGTGATGTGCATGCCACCGGTGGCCGAAGAAAGTGCAACGGCATGCCGGCAGCCAACATAGTTGGCGAATTGCTCTTCCAGTTGCTGGTTTTTGGCCCGGTAGTGATCCAGCCGGAGCGCAATACTTGCTCTACGGCTGCAATTTCTTCATCGCCGATACTCGGGCGGGAGAAGGGGAGAAACGCCTGACTCATGGGCACCTCGGGCTGGAATTGGACGAACATTGATACCGGATGTGTTGGATCCAAGGCAAGCGTAGTCGATAAAAAATAAGCTGCTTCAATCAGTTACCGAAACTGCGTGATAAACCGCATCAATTGACTTTTTCTGTTCCGGTCGGCACGTTGGAGCCCTGTGAGGGACAGTCGCGACTCGTTGAGGGTATGCGCATTTTCGTGAAAGGAACATGAAAACCCGGTCGGCAAATCGTTTATCTGAGCGTCATACAGGCACTGTTCAGACTCGTGCCGTTCATCGCGGTTTTTAGAGGGAAAGTCCTACGGAAGTCTCCATTTTAGATGAAGGATATTTCAACCCTTAGTTGCTTTACTGCATCGTTTTCACAAGGCCGTTTCGTTTGATTGACTTACCTGTTACCCATCCTGTTGCTACAAAGACCAATCCGTTGACCCTGTACCTGGCCCGGCTCGCGCCCTCCAGTCAGTTGACCATGCGTTATGTTTTGCAGGATGCCGCGGATCGCCTGGGTTTCGAAGACGTGAACATCGAGGATATTCCCTGGCATCAGCTGCAGCCGGAAAATGTCATTGCGCTAGTGGCTGCGTTGCGCGAAGACGGCTACGCCCCCAATACATCATCGCTGTACGTCAACGCGGTGCGCGGGGTGATGAACGAGGCGTGGCGTATGAGCCTGATCAGTCAGGAGCATCTGCTGAAAATGCGCTCGGTCAAAGGGATTGCCGGCACCCGGTTGTCCCAGGGGCGTAACTTGCGGCGCACGCTGATCCAGGAGTTGATGGCGGTGTGTGCCGCCGATCCCCGGCCACAAGGGTTGCGGGACGCAGCGATCATCGGGATTTTGTACGGTTCGGGCATGCGCAAGTCGGAGTCGGTGAACCTGGACCTGTCACAGGTTGATTTTGCCGAGCGCAGCCTGCGGGTCACCGCCAAGGGCAACAAGCAATTGATCAAGTACGCACCCGCCTGGGCCTTCACCAAACTGGAGGCCTGGCTGGCGTTTCGTCGTTCACAGCTCAAGGAGGGCGAAGTGGACGACCCGTTTCTGTTCAATCGGATCCGGCGTGGCAGCCATATCACCCGCGAGCGCGTGACCAAGCATGCGATCTATTACATTGCGCGCCAGCGCGGTGCCGAGGTGGGTGTGAAGATCATGCCGCATGATTTTCGGCGCTCATTCATCACTCGCGTGATCGAGGAGCACGATTTGTCCATTGCCCAGAAACTGGCGCATCACAGCAATATCCAGACAACCGCCAATTACGATGTGCGCGACGACAACGAGCGGCGACGCGCAGTGGATCGCTTTGATCTTTAAAACAGGCCGGTTACGACTCGCTGAACACGTGGGCATGGCCGATGGTCGAGACATGCACCGCGCTGCCGGCAGGCGGCGCGTACATGCCTGAACTGCGTACCGTTAATGACCGACCTGACTGTTCCCCCAAGGCCGGGGTCTGCAATTCCACGGTTAATGTGCAGGTATTGCCACTGAAGTCCCGGTCGGTGACCACGGCGCGGCACCCGGCCACTTCGTCGGGGCTGGGATGGATGCTGACGAGTTGCAGTTGCTCGGGGCGCAGCATGATTTGCGCCGATTTGTTGTTGCGGTGGTTGTTCACCGGTATCCGGCCGAGGTCGCAATGGGCCCAGCCGGCTTCGATTCTGGCAGGCATGACCACGGCATCCCCGAGAAACAGCGCGGTTTGCTCATCGTCGGGGTAGCGATAGAGATCCAGCGGGTGGCCTGACTGCACGAGCCGGCCATCTCGCATCACGGCCAGTTGATCGGCAAACGACAACGCTTCGCTCTGGTCATGAGTGACCAGGATGGTGGTGACACCGGCATCGGACAACAGTCGGGCGACCATCTTGCGCATGGCGCTTCGAAGACCGGTATCGAGGGCGGAAAAAGGCTCATCGAGCAGCATCAAGCGTGGCTGCTGGGCTAACGCCCGCGCCAGGGCCACACGTTGCTGCTGGCCGCCGGAGAGTTCGTGGGGCCAACGGTTGGCCATGCTCTTGTCCAGCGCCACACTGTCCATCAGTTCAGCGATGCGTTCGTTTTTTTCGTGCCCCTTTTTCGACAGGCCGAAACCGATATTGGCGGCCACGGTCATGTGCGGGAACAGGGCACCGTCCTGGGGGACGTAGCCGATCAGGCGCTGATGGGCCGGCACCTCGTGGGTGTCGTCGACAAGCGTCTGGCCATTGATTGAAAGACGGCCCGTGTCCGGGAACTCGAAGCCGGCAATCATCCGCAGCAGGGTGGTTTTGCCTGAACCGGACGGGCCGACAATCACCGTTCGGCTGCCGTTGGGCACCGACAGGTTGATGCTCTCCAGCGCCTTTTGGTCGCCATAGGACTTGGAAATGGCATGCAGTTCAAGTGCGTTCATCGGCCAGCCGTTCGTTTGGATTGGTGATAAAGAAGTCCGGTCAACGGAAGTGACAGCAGGATCATCAACAGCGCATAGGGGGCAGCCGCGGCATAGTCGATTTCGCTGGTCATGGCCCAGAAACCGGTGGCCAGGGTGCGCGTCCCATTGGGGGCGAGCAACAGGGTGGCGGTGAGTTCATTGGTAATCGCCAGAAACACCAGCGCTGCTCCAGCGGCGGCACCCGGTGCGGCCAGGCGCAAGGTGATCAGCCACAAGGCCCGACCGGGCGAGCGGCCGAGGCTGCGCGCGATGTTTTCCAGCTCTACCGGCGCCTGGGCAATACCCGCGCGCAAACTCACCAGCGCCCGAGGCAAGAACATCAGCAAATACGCCAGCAGCACGGTGATCGTGGTCTGGTAAATCGGCCGCGCAAAGTGGATGGTGACGGTCACCAGGGCCAGCGCGACGACAATCCCCGGCAACGAACTGGTGATGTAGTTGCAACTTTCCAGTACCCGTTGCAACCGTCCCGGCGAGCGAATTGACAGCCAGGCAATCGGAATCGCAGCGCAGGTCGTCAGAACCGCGCCCGCCGCGCCAAGCTGCAATGTCTGTTGCAGTGCCGGCATCAATTCGTCCAGTTCCCAGACCTGTGTGCCGCCCGCCATCAGCCACTTGCCCAGCGTGATCAACGGCACACCCAGTGCCAGCGTGCAGGTGAAGATTTGCAGAAGCAGGCCAAGTGTTTTGGCTAGCGAACCCAAGCGCACAACCCGCTGTGCGCGCGCGCTTCCCGACCCCCACCCGGGCATAACGCGCCGTTCCGCGAGCGGCGGATTCGGCGGTCAGCATCGCCAGGCAACACAGGGCCAGCACACTGGCCAGCATGTTGGCGGCCGGGCCGTTGAAGGTGGATTTGAACTGGTCGAAGATCGCGGTGGTGAAGGTGTCGAAGCGAATCATCGCGTACAGGCCATATTCGGCCAGCAAGTGCAGGCCCACCAACAACGCTCCGCCACAAATGGCCAGACGCAGTTGCGGCAGCACCACACGAAAGAACACCGCCCAGGGCTTGAGCCCCAGCGATTCGGCGACGTCTTCGATGGCCGGGTCGAGCCGGCGCAAGGTGGCGGCGATTGGCAGGTACAGGAACGGGAAGTAGGCGATGACCGAGACCAGGACGCCGGCAAACAGCCCATGTATCGGTGGCACCAGGCTCACCCACGCATAGCTGTGTACGAACGCCGGTACGGCCAGCGGCGCCGTCGCCAGCAGCGACCACCCGCGTCGACCCGGCAGGTTGGTGCGTTCTGTCAACCAGGCCAGCGCCAGGCCCAGCATGATGCATAAAGGAATAGTGATCAGCACCAGCAGCACGGTGTTGAACAGTAATTCAGCGACCCGAGGTCGAAAGACCAGCGGCACGATGGCCGCCCAGCCTGTCTGGATCGACACACCGAGCACGAAGGCAATCGGTAACAGCGACAGGAGCGAGACCAGTATGGACAAACTGATCACCCACGCGCCGCCGCGACCTGCGAAGACACCACGGGCGCGTCGTCGCAAGTTCGAGGGCATCGCCGTGGCGACACCCCCTGGCAGGGTTTCTGGCATCAATTAGAGCAATCCCGCCTGAGTCATCAGCTCCACGGCTTTTTTGCTGTCGAGTTTTGAGGCATCGACTGCTGGCGCGTCCAGCTGCTGCAAAGGCACCAGTTTAGGGTTGGAGGGTGCGTTTTTACCCACGGCGTACTCGAACGACTTACCGGTTTCGAGGACTTTCTGGCCTTCTTTACCGGTGATCCATTTCAGGAACGCCTGTGCTTCTTCCTTGTGTTTGCTGGAGGCCAGAACGCCGCCACCGGAAACACTGACAAAGGCACCCGGGTCTTTATGTTTGAAGTAGTACAGGGCGGTGTTCTTGCTGTTTTCGCCGGTCTTGGCCTGATCGCCGTAGCTGTAATAGTGGTAGATCACGCCGCTGTCGACCTGGCCGGCATTGACTGCCTTGAGTACGGCGCTGTTGCCGCGATAAATCGTGGCGTTGGCTTTCAACCCTTTAAGCCATTCGAGGGTAGCTGCTTCGCCCTTGAGTTCGAGCACGGCGGCGACGATGGCCTGGAAGTCGGCGCCGGCCGGCGACGCGCCCCAACGGCCTTTCCAGTTTGGCCCGGCGAGGTCCATCAGCGACTTGGGCAAATCGGCTTCAGGCAGCTTGCTCGGGTTGTACACGAACACCGTGGAGCGCGCGGCGATCCCGATCCATTTGCCATGCGCCGGACGATAAGCTGATTCGACTTGTTCCAGCGTGGTCGGCGCTACCGGAGCAAGGAGCCCGGCCTTGTCGACCAGCACCATGGCCGGGGAGTTTTCGGTCAGGAACACATCGGCCGGGGAGGCGGCGCCTTCCTGTACGATCTGGTTGCCCATCTCGGTGTCGTCGCCGTTGCGCAAGGTGACCGGGATCCCTGTTTCCTGAGTGAAACCCTCGACCCAGGCCTTGGTCAGGCTTTCGTGTTGGGCGTTGTAGACCACGATACCGGCGGTATCAGCGGCATACACGTGCCCGGCGGCCAGCAGTGCAGTGCTCAGCAGTGCGGATTTGAGGAACGAAGGGATCGAGGGTGTCATTCTGGGGGGCTGCTCCTGTTCTTTTTTAGAAGTCATGCACGCCGATTCACCTGTCAATCAATGCGAATCATTTGCATGCTTTGAGTCGGCAGGGAATGTAGAGCGCTAAATGAGAAAAAAACGTCAAAGAAACCGTTAATACATGTCATTTCCATTCAGGTTAGCATTCCTTTGGCCCCTTGCCCTTGATCGATGTCAAACGATGTCAAACGATGTCATCGATCAAGGGCAGGCAGATCAAGCGCGATGTTGGGGGGGCACCAGCCGTATCGGGATTTGAGCAATCGCCCCGATTGTGACGGGCGGCCGCTCCACACCAGAAGGTGGCGAAAGGATAGCTCAGTGGCCCGGCGGACGCCTAGGGGCCGGTCGTTTCGGTTTTCGTCGTGGACGACTCGGGAATAAACGCCACGCTCTGGTCCTCTCGGGCGTGGAACATCCGCTCGCCGTTGGTGGGCGTGGTGGTGATGACCTGGTGGTCGGCACTCAGGTAGTTCAGCGGCAGCGCATCTCCCTTGTGGTACTGCGCGACCACAATGGTGCGCTGCGGATTCCAGTGTTGGCCGCTGGCGTTATCCAGCCAGGCCATCAGTGTCGCGGTGTTGCCGGAGCGAGGGAAGTCCTCGGTTTCCTGCACGTAATAGAACGGTGCGCCACCGGTTTGCAGGTACATCGGCACTTTGTTGTCGACGTCGATCATTACCATGCGCCAGTGCTCCAACGGCGCCCGCTTGCTGGCTTCAAACTTGACCGTCTCACCGAAATCCACCACGCCGCCACCGCTGTTAGTCCAGGGGTACAGCACGCCGAGCACAGTCATCAATACGACTGCGCTCACCCCGAGACCGATCTTCAACCCGCGACTGCCAAACGCACTGTCGGCGTTGCGTTCGGCCATGCGCCGGGTGATCCACCAGGCCCCCAGTAACTGGGCGAAGGGCACGAGGGGCAATACGTAGTAGCTGCGCCGACTGCCGCTGGCGGTGAAAAACAGCATCAGCAGCCCCAGCCCCCAGATCAGCCAACGTGTATTGGGTTCGACACTGCGCCAGTTGCGTGCAGCGACCCACAGCGCCAACAACCAGAACGGCGCCCATGGCAAGGTGTAGACGGGAAGGTAAAGCAGGTAGGTGTAAATCGGCCCGATGTTATCGAACGGCTGGAAGAACCGGACGACATTTTCGCGCAACACCAAGCCCAAGCCACTTTCGCCATAGGTCGGTGTGCCATACACATGCGACAACATGAACGGTGACATGTAGAAAACGCCGGCAATCGACAGGGCTGCACACAGCCACCAATTGAGGTGGCGTTTCCAGCGACCCTCCTGCAACAGATGAGGCAATAACAACAACCCTGGCAGGATGAAGCCGATCAAACCTTTGAACAGTGAGGTCAGGGACAGCAGCAGGCAAAACACCAGGTAGCGGCTGAACCGTGTGTCGTCGGGCCCCCGCCAGTACCACCACACCGCCGCCAGTACGCCGCACACCGTGAGAATGTCAGCCGTGGCAACCCGTGCCCAGAAGATAAAATAGAAGGTGGTCGCCAGCATCCAGCCGGCAATCAAACCGGTACCTTTGCGATACAGCCGTTCGCCGATCAGGTACACCAGCCACACGCTCAGCCACGCCGCAATCACCGACGAGAGGCGCAACGACCAAGGGTCCAGGCCACCCGTCAACCAGGCGGAGGCGGTAATCAACCAATAGGAGGGCAGGGGTTTGTCGTAGTAGGCCCCGCCCTTGAGGTAGGGATCAAAATAGTCACCGCTTTGCAGCATCTGTAAGGCGATGTTGGCCCAGCGTGTTTCCGCGCCCCACAACTCCCGGCTGCCCAACCCCAACAACAGCATCAGCGCTGCCGTGGCCAGCAGCAGCGTTAACCTGCCCCTGTCACTGGCCCAGAATTTCATGGCGGGTTTCCAGTCGGTGCTGTTGGCGAAACGCTGTCAGGGCTGGTTTGCGGAAAAATCAGGATCTGCAGATTGCCACGCTGATAGCGTTTGCCATCGACAGGCAACCGCTCGACTTCTTGGATTTCCGCGACATTGTTGACCCGCATCACCACACCGACCGAGCCTTTTTTACGCGCCTCGGTCATCCACTCATCGACGTTGTCCAGGGTCACTTTGCGCGAAGCCATGGCCGGGTCGCCGAGACCGTACTTCAGCTCGCCGATGGTATTGAACAGATCGACTTGCGGGCGCTTCAAACGCCATGACAACGCGGAGGCCGCACCGAGATCGTTACTGAGTAAAGAACTGGTTTCGCCCAACGCATCGAGGTGTTCGGCAATGAACTGGTCCGGCATCTTGCTGTTGACGACCTGTGCCGGCATGGCGGCTGGCAACAACGCAATCAATATCCAGATGCCGATCGCCGGCATCGCCCAAAATGTCAGTGGACGCAGGGCTTGTAATGAATTGCTGATGATCCAGCCGAGCAACACGATGAACACCAGGGACAGGCTGAACATCTCGGTGTTTTCGTAGATTTCCCTGGAAACCTGAAAATAGAGCAGAGCGATCAGGGCAATCGTGCCCACGGTGACGTTGATCGCACCATTAATGCGAAGCAAGTGGCCTCGCCCTTGGTTCAGGAGCTCCATGACCGTGTGCCCCATCAGCAGGGCCAGCGGCAATAGGCACGGCATGATGTAGGTCGGCAGTTTGCCGCTGCTCAAACTGAAGAAAGCCAGTGGCAACAGCAGCCAAAGCAGCAGAAAACCGATGACAGGCTGGCGTTTGTGCTTCCAGGCGTTGATGAACGTGGTCGGAAGCAACGCCGCCCATGGCAGGCTCGACACCACCAGCAAGGGCAGATAGAACCACCATGGCCGCGCATGCTGTGCATCATCGGCGGCGAACCGGCGCACGTGTTCGTTCCAGAAGAAAAAGCGCCAGAAGTCCGGCTCCCGGTGGTGAATGGCGAGCACCCAAGGCAAGCACACCACCACCGCCACCAGCACGGCCAACGAACCGTAACGCACCAGTTCACCCATGCGCCGTTGCCAAAGCATGTAGGGCAGGGCGATCAACACGGGTAACAACCAGGCCAGAAAGCCCTTGGTCATGAAGCCCATGCCACAGGCGAACCCCAGCATCGCCCAGGCACCCACCTTGATTCGTGGGGTTTGACCGTCGAGGGCAAACCACAGCGCAACCAGGCTCAGGTTGACCCAGAAGGTGAATTGCGGATCGAGGTTGGCGTAACCGGCCTGGCCGGCAATCAGCCCGAAACTCATGTACAGCAACGCGCAGGCCGCGCTTTTGCGCGGGTCGCTCCAAAGCCTGCGGGCGATCAGATACGTCAACCAGACACTCAGCCCGGTACTGAGCGCCGAAGCAATACGCACACCAAACAGGTTGTCACCAAAAACTGCCTGGCCGAGGGCGATCATCCAGTAACCGGCGATGGGTTTTTCGAAGTAGCGAACGCCCATGAAGTGCGGCGCGACCCAGTTGCCGCTCAGGAGCATTTCCTGGCTGATCTGACCATAGCGAGGTTCGTCTGGGATCCACAGGCCGTGGGTCATCAAGGGCAGCAGGTAGAACACCACAAAGGCGAGAACCAGACCGGGCACAATCCAGCGATTGGCGGCGTTTGAAGTGCCGGTATAACGGTAGGACTGTGCCCCGACCGGGTGTCGCAACGGATTGTTTTGGGACGTCATGACTCGACCTGACTTAGAGACGTTACCGAATTCAGTGCAGGGCTCGGCGCAATCCTGCGAAAGCACAGCACTGGAATAAATTGCCCGAAGGCACAGATACAGCCGGAGTAAGTGATTTCTTTGATCTGGAACTATCAGCCTCCTTGGTTGAATGGTTCCTGACAAAATCGAAAATAAAGGTGAACTAGTGTTCAGCTGTCCATTGAGAAAGATTAACTTTCACTGTCGGGCACTTAACTAAGGAAGGTTCCATGGGTGCACTTAAAATGCACCGCTCACCTTCCATTGTTACTGCCGGCTGGCGAGTCGTTACTTGCGTGTTGCTGCAGTCGCCAGCGAGGGCCAGTCTTCAGGTTGAAGGATGCCCAACACCTTGAGTTGCCCTTGTGCATCGATGCTGACGAACAATGAACTGGTGTATTCACTGTCGGCGGCGTGTTTGAAACCCGTCTCTTTTTCAAAGTCGCTGATACAGCCACTGTGCGTCACCAGCACGCTGTTGCGATGGGCAACCTTGTGCGCAACCACGTCGTTACGCAGTGTGGTGCCACAACTGGCCAGCCATTCTTGTGCGACCGCATCCTTGCCGAACATGGCGTGCGCTGTTTGTTGGGTGCGGGTCACCGGGCTTGTGAATACGTCGGTCTGCGCCATGCCCAGGCCCATAAAGCCTTGGCCTACTGCCGTAGCCGTTTCACTGCCAAGGCGGGTAATGCCGTCGGCAGGGCCCAGGCACGGATTGCTTGAACGGTCACAGCGCTCGGCGTGTCGCACCAACACAACCACTTCTCCGGCCTGCCAATGCTTGAACAGTTCGGCATGGGTCTGAGCATCGGCGCTTCCCAGGTTTGTTGGCGAGGTGTGCCACATGACAAAACCGGTCACGAGAGCAGCCACCAACAGTGAGCCCGAGATCGCAACCATTCGGGTGAGGCGCGAACCCTGGCGTGGCGCTGAGGTGGCAGGTGATACCGTTTTGAGCATGTTCTTACCCTTGACTGTTCGCAACACCGGACATAAAGCGGCCTTGGCCGCAGAAAAAACTGACGAGTTTCAAATCAAGTTTTACTAAACCTGGATGATGAGCGGTACGTTAAAGGCTGAGGCGTGTGAACGTGGTGAAACGGATGTGAAAATTTTGCGCAGATGATCGAAGGTCAAATGCTTCTAGTGTGATGATCTACAACATTATTACAAACTAACTAGTTGCGCGGAGTATTTGAAAGTCAATATCAAATACGGTGTGAAACTTATTACAGAAGTGCCGCAGTTGCTTTGCCGAGGAAGAAAAACGTCATGCGATGTTCCAGCCTTTCATACCCGACGATGAAAGTCGGGGAACGGGCTTGGGATCAGGGCTTTCGCGGGTGCAGCGGATCTGTAGCCGACAGCAATGGCAAGTGGCGCTCGGCAGCCTTGAGCCCAACGGCTGCTGTTTCACCGTTGAGCTTAAGCCGGCGTAATCGGTTTCAACCGGAGGACGGGCAACTCTGTTGCGACCCCCTGGCCGCCTGGCCGATCACGGCCGCCAGGCGTTTGACATTGTTCTGCTGGGCGGCAACCAGATCTTCGATACTTGTCGCCGAAGGCGTTTGCAAAGTGCTGTGGCAGGTGAGTGATGAAACATTGCCTTCACCGATGCCCCGCAAGCGCCAGGTCGCCTCGATCAGCCCGTACTGGCCGGGAACAGAATCAAAGCGCTGCACCTCCACTCGCAACGACAATTTGCGTGGGGGGTTGGCGTTGATCAGTTGAGCCGCCAGTGCGCTTTGTAATTCCTCAGACAGTGATGCGCCCCACCAGTCGGTTTCCAGCAGGACCAGGCCACTGTTTCCCTGGCGAATGACTATCTGCGTCCGGTCGACCTGCGCCGGCACACTGACAGCATCAAACTCGATGTACATCCCGTTACTGTGCGCCGCGCCCCCGGTTTGCTGCGGCATCAGCGTGTGGTAATGAACCGGTTCACTGCGGCAGGCCGCCAGCAGCATCAGCGCAGTGATCAAGGTGATCTTCGGCGAAAAACCCATACGTCGTGCTCCTTTGTTCTGCGGCGCGGTCATTGTTTCAGGTCCTTAGCCGAGGCATTTTCGGGTCGACCACGAATCAGCGATTCTGGATGCCGGCTCAAATAATCCGCCAGCTGACGCAACGCTCTTGCCGCGCGCCCCAGTTCATCCAGTGTTTCTCCCAGTTGTACCCGTTGCGGCGAGTCTTCGGCGATGGTGGAACCGGCCGACTTTATCGTCGTATTGGCCGATTGCAGGGTTGTGCTGACGTCCGACAGGGTGGTGCTCACACCGGGCAGGGTCTTGGTATTGAATTGCGCCAAGCCTTTGCGCAGTTCCACGAGGTTGCTGTCGAGGTTGCCGGCAATACGATCGATTGGCAGTTTGTTGAGTTTGTCGACCATGGCCTCCAGTTTTTCCTGCAATTGCTCAAGGCTACCCGGCAACGTCGGAATCATGACCGGGCGTGCGTTTGGATCGAAGGCCACTTTTTCGGTTTTAGGGTAGAAGTCCAGGGAAATGTACAACTGACCGGTCAACAGATTGCCGGTACGGGCCTGGGCGCGCAGGCCGTTTTCGATAAACGAGCCAATCATCCGAACGCTGGCCGCTTCGTCATTGGGGTCATGATTGAGCGCCTTGATCATTTTGGTGTGGGCCTGCCCCAGACGCTGCGGATAGATCACGATGCCGACATTGACCGGGAACGTGCGCTTTTGCGCGTCGAAGTCCAGATTGACCGATACCACCTTGCCGATCTCCATGCCCAGGAATTCCACCGGCGCATCGACCTTGAGCCCGCGCATGGCCTGATCGAAACGCAGGGCCAGGAATTGCGGCTTGCCATTCGGTGGCGCGAGGGCACTTTGCTGGTCCTCGAACAGTTCGTAGGCATATTCTTCGGCGGCAGGTTTATCGTTGGGGCTGTATTCCGGCGCGCGAAAGGCAATACCGCCTACCAACATCGAGGACAAGGATTCGGTCTTGACCGCAAAACCGTTGGCACCGACGCTCACGTCGATACCGCTGGCGTTCCAGAAACGGGTGTTTTCGGTGACGTACTGGTCATTGGGTGCATGGATGAACAAGTCGATGTTCACCCCTTTGCCATCCGGGTCCAACCCATAGGCCACCACTTGGCCAACCGGAATCTTGCGGTAGTAAACCGGCGAGCCAATGTCCAGCGAGCCCAGGTCCTGGGTGTGCAAGGTGAAACGCTTGCCGGGTTCGCCATAGGTGATCGCCGGCGGGTTTTCCAGGCCTTTGAAGTTTTTCGCGCGGCCATTGGCCTGGCCGATGTCGGCGCCGATGTAATCACCGGACAGCAATGTATCGATCCCTGAGACACCGCCGGCACCGATGCGCGGACGCACGACCCAGAATTGCGAGTCTTCACGGGTGAAACTTTCGGCCTGCTTGGCCAGTTTGATCGTGGCGTTGACACTCTTCTGGTCGTTGCTCAGTTCTACGTCCGAGACTTGGCCGATGATCACGTTGCGGTATTTGACCTCGGTCTTGTTGGCCGTCAGGCCATCACCGGTCTTGAACGTGACCGTGATAGTCGGGCCTTCCTGCAAGATGCTGTGGACGACCAGGGAAATGCCCACCAATACCGCGTACAATCGGAACGATCCAGACCAGTGAAACGCTGCGGCCAGTCTTGATTGGGGCCTGTCCGGGGGCCTGTGGCCCTTCAGTGGCTTGCGACTTCATCCATGACCTCCTCGTTATTGTGGGTTTTCCCGCGTTGAATCCCAGATCAGGCGCGGGTCGAAACTCATCGCCGACAGCATGGTGAACACCACCACCAAACCAAAAAACAGGATGCCCGGGCGCGGTTCGATGTCGGCCAGGGCTTGAAACTTCACCAGGGAGGCCACCAGTGCCACGACGATCACATCCAGCATTGACCAGTAACCGATAACCTCCACAAAACGGTACAGCTGCGACCGCTCCTTGAGCGCCCACTGGCTGTCGCGGTGTACGGACAACAGCAGGAACGTCAGGGCCAAAAACTTGATGCCCGGCACCGCGATGCTGGCGATGAAAATGATCAGGGCGATGTCCCACGCGCCGGCCTCCCAGAATTCCAGTACGCCGCTCATGATCGTACTGTCGGCGCCGTTACCGACCATCTTGGTGTTCATCACCGGCAACAGATTGGCCGGGACGTAAAACGCCAGGGCGGTGAACATGTAGGCCCATGTGCGGTTCAGCGAGTTGGTTTTGCGCCGATGCAGGGGCGCACCGCAGCGCTCACATTCGTGCGGCTCGCCGGTCATGTCGCAGGCCAGGCCGCAGCTGTGACACAGACACAGGTTGAGTTCGCTGGCGACCGGTGGGCTGTTCATGGAATGTCCCATAATTCACGGATATCGCGCCCGGCGATGCGGATCATCATCAGGCTCAGCACGGCAAGCGCAAACAGGCCGATGCCGGGCAGTACGTCCAGCAATCCGGCGAGTTTGATGACCGCCACCATTGCACCCAGCAGGCAGACTTCCAGCATGCTCCAGGGCCTGAGGGCCTCCAGCCAGCGCATGCAGAATTTAAAACCGGGTGAACGACGGTGTGAGAGGGCAAAACCCAGGACCCAGATGAGCAACAACAGCTGGAAAATCGGTGCGATGATCATCGCAATCGCCGCGACCATCGCAATGAAGGTGATCGGTCCCATGCTCAGGGCCAGGACTGAATCCCAGAGCGTTGCACTGTTTTTCAAGCCCTTGAGGCTGATGCTCATGACCGGATAAAAATTGGCGAAAACCCACAGCATCAACGCGGCGAAGGTCAACGCCAGGCGTTGCTCCACTGTCAGACCGTTATAGCGCTGGAGCACGCCGCCGCAGCACGTACACAGGGTTTTCTGGTGTTTGGCGAGCGTGACTTTTTCATACACACAGTCGCAGTGCTCGCAGATGATCAGCTGATCAGTAGTTGCCATGGGCCAGGCTCAACAAAGGGCAGGAAGTTCAGAGCACCTCCTCAATATAGAAGTGACTCGCAATTGAGCAAATCGAAAGTCGATACGATGGAGGTCAGCGGCTGTAAAACTCCCATCTTTGTGGGTTATAAATAAAATCTGTGGCCCAGACACGAAGTCCAAATGACTGAGTCAGATACACCTCTATAGTGGGGACTCGGGCATACCGTTGATGGGGGAGTCTTGATGTGCCATGAGGGGAAGAACGCGAGAACCAGGCACGGCGCCGTTGTGCTGCTGACCCTGGCGCTCTCGGCCTGTTCCAATGCGTCATCGGTGCCTGTGCTGGGAGCGTTTTTTCCTGACTGGTTGTTCTGCATCCTCGGCGCCGCACTGCTGGTCTTGCTCGTCCATCGCTTGTTGGCCCGGCGCGGTTTAAGCGCCTGGCTGGCGCCACCGACACTGGCTTATCCCATGCTCACCGCGCTCTTCGCCTTGAGTGCCTGGCTTCTGTTTTTCCAGTCCTGACCGGGAGTCACCCACCATGAGCGAAAATGCTGTGAAGCCGTTGCCCCGGCGGGTGTTGATCCTGGTGTTGCTGGGGCTGACAGTGGCGCTGCTGTTGGCGGTGGTCTGGCGGCTCGACAATGCGCCGCGCACCGATGACGCCTATGCCTACGCTGACACCATTAGTGTCACCCCGAGGTGAGCGGCAGCATCGTCGAGCTACCGGTGCACGAAAACCAACAGGTAAAGCAAGGGGACGTGCTGTTGCGCATCGATGCGCGGCCCTATCAGGACGTCCTTGATCAGACACGTGCGTCAATGTATGCGTTGAACCAGGAAATCATCCTCAGCCAGCGTCAGGTTGATGCCCAGCAATTCAACTCTGACGCCGTACAAGCCAGTATCGAACGGGCCAAGGCGACGGCTAACCAGACGGCGGACACCCTGCGGCGCATGGAACCGCTGTTGTCGCGCGGCTATGTCTCCGAGGAACAGGTGGACCAGGCGCGCACCGCTGCCAAGAGTGCCCGTGCCGAATTGAACGCCGCACAGTTACAGGTCAAGCAAGCCGCAGCTGCCGTCAGTGGGGTTGATGCGTTAGTGGCCAGGCGCGCAGTGATTCAGGCGCAAATAGCCCGAGCCGAACTGGATATGGAACACAGTGTTGTGCTCGCACCGTTCGACGGACGAGTCGTTGGCTTGACCACGTCCGACGGCCAGTTTGCTGCCGCCGGCCATCCGCTGTTCAGCCTGATCGATACTCGGCACTGGTACGTGGTGGCGAACTTTCGCGAGACCGAACTGGACAATATTCAAACCGGTAACCGCAGCACGCTCTATCTGATGAGCGATAGCCGGCGTGCTTTCAGCGGTACCGTAGACTCCATTGGCTTTGGCGTTTTCCCTGACGACGGCGGCGCCCAGGTCAGTGGATTGCCCAAGGTTGCCAGAACCATCAATTGGGTGCGGGTGGCACAACGTTTCCCGGTGCGCATTCGTGTCGATCAACCCGACCCGCAGCTGTTCCGGATCGGTGCATCGGCCGTAGCCGTGATCCATACCGATAGCGGCGAAGGCAAGCGGCAATGAATGTCGTGAATGGCGGGTCTGAGCGGCTGTGGCGTTTCCTCGTCGCAGAGCTGGCGGCGTTTCCGGGCGCAGCAACGCCGTACTGCGCAATCTGGTGGCGTGCACGCTGGTCATCATCCTCTCTATGAGTCTTGAAGTGCCGCTGTTGGCGCTTTCGTTGATCATGGTGTTTTTCGTCAGTCAGACCAACGTGGTACTGACGAGAATGGCCGGCATCCTGTTCATCGTCAGCGCGACGCTTGCCATCGGCATTGCAATTGTTCTGCTCAAGTACACCTACGGCTACCCGCTGCTGCGCATCCTTCTTGCCAGCGTGGTGTTTCTCGTGAGCCTGTTTGGCATGCGTGCGACGCGCCTCGGCCCGCTGTTTTTTGTAGTCGCTATCGTCACCATCTACGTGCAGAGCCTGGTGGATACCATTACGCAGCCTGAGCTGCTGTTACGTGCCTGCCTGTGGGTATGGATGGCGGTGGTCTACCCGACGCTTATCACCCTGCTGGTAAACACGTTGCTGTTGCCGCAAGAACCGCAGCAGCTATTGCGCGAGGCCATGCAGCGACAGTTGGTGCAGATGCAGGCGTGCCTTGTTGCGTTGGAGGCGGGGCGGACGAACAATCCGTTAATCAGCGCGACTGATGTCCAGCAGGGCGTCCTGGGCCTGCAAAAACTGCTGAAATTTTCCAGCATGCGCGACACCGGCAATCGCGACCATGAAGTCCGGAATCTGGCGTTGATTACCGGCGTTAGCCGGTTGTATGCCGCAGTGGCCACCTTGAATGCCGCTGTCTCTGACACCGAGGCACTGACGGCGTTACGTCAGGATTGCGCAGCACTGGCCAAAGCCATCGACGAGGACTTCAAGGCGCCGTTGCTGTCGTTGTACAGCGCAGCGTTGACGCGGCCGCTGATACCTCCAGCTCTGGAAGAAATGCGTGACGCGTTGCGCAGCCTGGCCGTAAATGAACGTGCGATCCCGGCCAGCAACGCTGCGGTGAAGGAGCCACTGTTGGCAAACGATGCCTTCAGCAATCCCGATTACCTGTTTTTTGCCTTCAAAACCTGGCTGGCGACGATGCTGTGTTATGTGTTCTACAACGCAGTGGACTGGCCGGGTATCCACACCGTGATGCTGACCTGTGTGATCATCGCTTTGCCCAGTCTCGGCGCTTCGACACAAAAAGGCGTGTTACGTATTGGCGGTTGCCTGCTGGGGAGTGCATTGGCACTGCTGTGCACAGTCTTTGTCATTCCGGGCATCGAAACGTTGGTCGGCTTGTTGATCATGAGTCTGCCGGTGATCGGACTGGGTGCCTGGGTTGCGGCGGGTTCCGAGCGCATCAGCTATGCCGGTCTGCAGATCATGTTCTGTTTTGCTCTCGCCTTGCTTGAACAGTTTGGCCCGACGACTGATCTCACGGAGATCCGCGACCGGCTGGTCGGCATCATGCTCGGCGTTCTGGTCGGCACACTGGTGCAGGGGCTGCTGTGGCCGGAACGTGAGGGTGACAGCTTGCTCCGGCGTCTGGGCACACTGTTGCAGAGCATCGCCGGATTATTGCGTTCACCCATGTCCAGTGTATCGAGCGATCGCCTCTACGAACCGAGTGTGCGCAGTTGGGGTCAGCTCGCCGAATGCGAGGCCATGCTCGCGCGGGTCGCACTGGAGCCTGGTTGGCAGCAGAGTGAGCATGAATCGCTGACACTGTTCACGCAGACGCTGTTGGCCAAGGCCCGAGAGATCCTCCTGTTGACCGACCAACTACAACGCTACCGAACGGCACTCAATGTCGAGTTGCCGAGGTCGCTGCAGACCTGGCTGGACGAACATCAGGCGCAACTGGCGGCGTGGCTGGTCAGCTACGCGACACGGCTGCAAAATCCGGCGGTTGCGTTGGATACCTTGCCACCCTTCAATCCGCCAGCAGCCGGTGGACCGGCCGTTGACGCGCTGTTACAGGCGCTGCATGAGCTACGTCGGCAGTTTGATTCGCTACCGGATTGGCGCTCAATCGAGTTGGGGACACTGACGGAGCTGCGTTCATGAATGCCGGTACTCGACTGTGCGCGTTTCTTGGCCTGTGCCTGGCTTTCGGCGGATGCGCACTGATCCGCGAGGAGGGCGACCTGGTGCCGCAGCGCGATCCGGCCAGCATCCGTCTCTCGGATGACTTGCACCCTGGCCCGAGAGGGATGGCCCGAGGCGCGTTGGTGGGCACGCTATCAGGACCCACAACTGGACCAGTTGATCGACATGGCAGTCGCTCAGGCTCCGGGCATCGCCATCGCTCGCAGTCATATCGATCAGGCCCGCGCACAGGCTGCCTCGGTGAAATCACTGACTGGCGTGCAAGTCGATCTGGTCGGGTTGGTCAATCGCCAGCACGTCTCCGCCAACGGCTTTCTCGGCCCTTTCGCGCAAAACGAACCGGAAATCGGCCTCACCGGCCCCTGGTACACCGAGGGCATTGTGGGCCTCGGCGGCACGTACCAACTCGATCTCTGGGGGCGCCAGCGTGCGCAAGTCGATGCAGCCTTGGGCGTGCGCAACGCGCGCCAGGCTGAAGCGGCCTGGGTCGAGCTGGAAGTATCCAGTGGCGTTTCCCTGTTGTATTTCCAGATCCAGACGGCGCAACAATTGCTCGCCAACCTGGAACAAATGTCGGCCATTGCCGCCGAAGCGGTGGCCGCGCATCAGGCGCTCATCGAACGTGGTCTGGAGGCACAGCCACAGAATCAACTGGCACTGAGCAATCAGGCATTGATCAATCGTCAGATAGCGGCCTTGCGCAGCCAGACGCAGCAACTGCGCGAGGCCATGCGAGCGTTGATCGGCGTCGGTGCCGAAGTCTCGCTGCCATTGAAGCCGCGAACCCTGCCAGAACACGCCTATGGCGTGCCGCAAAGCCTGGGCTATGAGTTACTGGCGAGACGCCCGGATTTGCAGGCAATGAGGTGGCTGGTGCAGTCGTCTTACTCCAATATCGATGCGGCCAAGGCAGCCTTTTATCCGAGTTTCGACATCAAGGCATTCTTCGGTGCCGACGCGCTGCACATGGGGGACCTGTGGGACCACGGTAGTCGGCAAATCAATCTGATCCCTGGCGTGACCCTGCCGATCTTTGATGGGGGGCGCCTCAATGCCGAATTGGCAAACACCCGCAGCCTGAGCAACACCCTCGTGCAGCAATACAATCAGGCGGTGCTTGACGCCGTGCGTGACGTCGCCGTAGCCGGTAGCAAGTTGCAAGGGCTGGACGCGGAGGAGAGGTTGCAGCAGGCTCGAATCGGTAATTTTCGTTTCAACCGTGACAGCGCCGAGGCGCATTACCAGCGTGGCTTGTTAGGTCGGGTAGTGGCATTGGAAGCAAACCTGCCGCTGTTGAGCCGAACAGAGCAGCCTGGCCCTTTTGCAAGGGCAACGCCTGGAAAGCGAGGTAACGCTGATCAAGGCATTAGGCGGTGGCTACCACTCCAATTTGTCGACAGCAGTGAGTGAAACGAAGCGGATGTAGCGAATTCGTCGAACCCGGCCAGTCATCCGGATATAGCGCTGTCGATTTCACCGCGCCTTGTTCGACTAACAAACAGGGAATGAATCTGTCGCATCGCACCGATCTCAGGCATTCCCTGTACGAGAACTCACCGGGAGAAGACCATGCGCAAGCTCACCGTTGCCGCATTCATGAGTCTGGATGGCGTTATGCAAGCGCCGGGCGGGCCGGAAGAAGACACCAGCGGCGAATTCCGCTTCGGTGGCTGGATCGTGCCTTACGCCGACAAAGTCTCCGGCCAGGCGATACAGGATCTGTTTTCGCAGCCGTTCGAGTTGCTGCTGGGGCGGCGCACTTACGACATATTCGCGGCGTACTGGCCCCACAGACCTGCCGACTCCAACAGTCATGACATCGCCAGCCTGTTCAACAGCGTCCCCAAGCATGTAGCCACGCATCGCCCCGAGACGCTGGATTGGCACAACAGTCATGCATTGCAAGGAAACCTTGTCGACGCGATCCGCACGCTCAAGCACCGCGACGGCGCCGACCTGTTGACGCAGGGCAGCGGCAATCTGGTGCATCAATTGCTCGCCGCCGGGTTGGTCGACGAACTTCGGCTGATGACGTTTCCCGTGGTTCTGGGACGCGGCAAGCGCTTGTTCGACGACACGGCGCAACCTGAGGCCTTCACATTGGTGAACTCGATAAGTACACCGAACGGTGTGTTGATCAACCGCTACGTGCGCGACGGGGAGGTCCGCACTGGAACGTTTGATGAAGGTGAATAGAGTGGCCATGCTTGCGGGTTCGCGGTCTTTGTTCCTCCCGCTGGGTAACCACTTCTGGCCGATAGCCGCCAGAACAGGCTACATCTCTCTCTGTGGCGACGAACCGGTTCTTCGCCACAGAGGATCGTGCTTATTCCTTCAGTTCAACCTTATCCAGCGCCTGATTCACCGCCAATTCCCCCAACATGATCACTTGGGTAATTCCCAGTAGCGTCCTGCGGTGTGAATTCTCCAATAACGCCGCCAAATTACTGAGCATGGTGGCCGCAGAGCTAATGAGTTCGCTGGCGTTGGCCAGCAGGGATTCGGTGTCGTACTTGGGGTTGGCGAGGAACATCGGTTCGGGTTCGTGGGTGCTGGCCATGATCTGGGCAGCCGGGTTGAGGTAGTGGTCGAGGGCGCGTTCGGCCGCTTCGTGGAGTTTTTCGAATCGAGGGATTCGTAGGGCGATGCCGGATCGGTGTCCGGTGGGTTGGGTGTTGGTTTGATCATAGTGAAACTCCTAATTGAAAACGGAGCCTTCACCCACGCTACCAAACGATGGGTGGCGGCCATACGCGGGTTGGTAGACCGGTAACTAGGAACCCGGCGCTCCCATGGGAGCCCTGCGCATGGCCACCATAAAGCAGAGACTTGAACAGTTCTGCAAACGGTGCGCTATGCGACTAGTTATACCGGGCTACCAAACCCGATCACTGTTTTTCAGTGACCCAGCCACGATAGAACCCGTGCCCTAGACGCACAAAGCCGGCGGATTCTGTCTTACCCGTAGGCGATGACGCAAGGCATTGTAGCCTTCGGGTGGTAACAGGAGGCTTCGTTTAAACAGGCGGGAATTTCGTTGTTTAAGCGTCCGTTCGCAGCGCCTGATCCGTTGATTGCGCGCCCAAAGCAAAAAGCCCCCGCAAGGAGGCTTCATTGGGTCTTTGCGCGACAGCAGCTCGCGCTCGAAGTGAGACGTTACGCCGTCGCTTCTTCTTTATAGAACGCGTAGTCGGTGTAGCCCACTTCGGTACCGCCAAAGAAGGTTGGGCGGTCATAAGCGTTCAGCGGCAGATTGTGGCGCAGGCGCTCCGGCAAGTCCGGGTTGGCGATGAAGTGGCGACCGAAGGCAACCAGATCGGCGTCACCCGCTTGAAGAATGGCTTCTGCGTATTCACCGTTGAAGCCACCGGCAGCGATGATCACGCCGTTGTAATGCTGGCGAATCATCTGGGCAGCTACGGGGGCAGGGCTGGCATTTTCGTCCTCGATGTTGCCCAGGATGCGCGGGTCGATCAGGTGCAGGTAAGCCAGGTACAGCGGCGCCAGTTGTTGCGCTACGTAGGTAAACAGGGCTTCTGGATTGCTGCCACCCATGTCACCCCAGGTGCCGCCTGGGCCGATGCGCACGGCAACACGTTCGCTACCCCAGACCGAAATCAGCGCATTGGTGACTTCCAGCAGAAAACGTGCGCGGTTTTCAAATGAGCCACCGTAAATGTCGGTGCGTTTGTTGCTGTTGTCTTGCAGGAACTGGTCGACCAGATAACCGTTGGCGCCATGCAGATCCACGCCGTCAAAACCGGCTTTCACGCCGCGTTCAGCTGCGGTGCGGAAGTTTTCTACCTGCTCTGCGATCTCTTCGATGGTCAGGTCGCGGTTCGGGGTATTGGGCACCCAACCTTCGGTGGTGTGAGCCACGCCGCCGTGCAGGACTTCCGATGGGCCGACCGGGATGCTGTCTTCAGGCTGCACGTCGACATTGGATTGGCGACCTGCATGATAAAGCTGCAGGAAGATCTTGCCGCCTTTGGTGTGCACGGCGTAAGTGATGTGTTTCCAACCCGCTATCTGGCTGTCGTCGAACAGGCCAGGTGCGCCGAGATAGCCGTTGCCGTTTGGTGCGGCGATGGTGGCTTCACCGATAAGCAAACCGCCTTCGGAAGACGGGAGGGGGCAAGCCCCTCGCCATACGCCGTTAACCCAACATTTCGCGCATCCGGTACCACAGCATGCCCAGCGCCAGCAGTGGCGAACGCAGGGCGCGGCCGCCGGGGAAAGTCATGTGCGGCACGGCGCTGAATACGTCGAAGCCTTGGCTGTGGCCCGCGTGGATGGCTTCGCCCAGAGCTTGGCGCACCAGTGCGTGACGTTCAGGCCATGGCCGGAGTAGCCCTGGGCGTAGAACACGTTCGGGTGCTGGCTCAAGCGTCCGACCTGGGGGAAGCGATTGGCCGAGATGCCGATCATGCCGCCCCATTGGTAATCGATCCGCACATTGGCCAATTGCGGAAATACCTTCAGCATTTGCGGGCGCATGTAGGCGGCAATGTCTGCCGGATCGCGCCCCGGAATAGTGGCAGGCACCGCCGAACAGCAAGCGCCGGTCCGCCGAGAGCCGGTAATAATCCAGGCCGACCTTCTGATCGCACAGGGCGACGTTATGCGGGATCAGTTGGGCGGCAGCGTCCTTCGACAGGGGCTCGGTGGCGATGATGTAACTGCCCGCCGGCAGCACCTTGCCGCTGAGCTTGGGTTCGAGTTCCTCCAGGTGCGCGTTGCAGGCCAGCACCAGGCTGGCGGCGCGTACCGTGCCGCCGGCACACCGAACCTGCACGGTGCTGCCATGGATCAACTCCAGCACCGGGCTCTGTTCAAAGATCCGTACACCAGCGACTCCGCCAGTTTCGCTTCGCCCAGGACCAGGTTCAACGGGTGCAAGTGCCCCGACCCCATGTCCACCAGGCCGCCGGCATATACGCCGGAATTGACGACGTGCTCGCGGATCTGCCCGGGTTCGACCAGGCGGGTTTCATGGGCGTAACCCGATTCGATCAGTTGCGCGTGTTCGGCCTTCAGCCCGGCGAACTGCGCCGGGGTGTTGGCCAGTTCGCAGAAGCCCCAGCGCAGGTCGCAATCGATGCCGTGTTCGCGAATCCGATTGCCCACGACCTGTACCGATTCAACTCCGGCGCGTTCCAGATAACGTACACCTTCGGCGCCGACATGCCGGGCGAACCCGCTGACGTCGTGGCCGATGCCGCAATCAACTGGCCGCCATTGCGTCCACTGGCGCCCCAGCCAATTCGCCGGGCCTCCAGCAGGATCACCGAGAGCCCGCGCTGGGCCAGTTCGATGGCAGTATTGACGCCGGTAAAACCGCCGCCGATCACGCAGACATCGGCGGTCAGCGCCTCGGCCAGCGCCGGGCGCGGCGTCAGGCTACATAGCCGATGCGGCGTAGTAGGAATGGGCGTGTTCGTTGGTGTACTGATTCATTTGTTGGACTTCACTTTGCTCCACGAACGGGTCATCAGACGCATGATCGACTGGGGTGGAGTGGTGGAAATATAGAGCTTGTCGAGGACTTCCTGTGGCGGGTACACCTCGGGATTGTTCACCAGCTCCGGGTCCATGAACGGCTTGGCGGCCGGGTTCGGGTTGGCGTAACCGACCGAAGCGCTGACCTTGGCAATCACTTGCGGGTCCAGCAGGTTGTTGATGAACGCATGGGCTTCTTTTGGATTGCTCGCGTCGGCAGGAACAGCCAGCAAGTCGAACCACAGGTTGCTGCCTCCTTGGGAATGGCGTAGGCGATGTTCACGCCATTCTTGGCTTCCTTGGCCCGGTTGGCCGCCTGGAACACATCACCGGAGTAGCCGAAGGCCACGCAAATATCACCGTTGGCCAGGTCCGAAACGTACTTGGAAGAATGGAAGTAGGTGATGTAAGGGCGGATGCTCAGCAGCTTGGCTTCGGCCTTTTTGAAGTCTTCAGGGTTTTCGCTGCGAGGGTCCATGCCCATGTAATTGAGGACGGCCGGGAACACTTCGTCGGCCGAGTCCATCATCGACACGCCACACTGGCTGAGTTTCTTGATGTTTTCCGGTTCGAACAGGACCTCCCAGGAATCGATGTGATCGATGCCCAGCACTTGCTTGACCTTGTCGACGTTGTAGCCGATGCCGTTGGTGCCCCACAGGTACGGTACAGAGTGCGCGTTTCCAGGGTCGTTTTCTCAAGCAACGCCAACAGTTTCGGGTCGAGGTTCTTGAAATTCGGCAGTTGTTCTCGGTCCAGCTTCAGGAACGCGCCGGCTTTGACCTGGCGTGCCAGAAAGTGGTTGGACGGCACCACCACGTCATAGCCAGTGCGGCCTGCGAGCAATTTGCCTTCCAGGGTTTCGTTGGAGTCGAAAACGTCGTAGATCACCTTGATTCCGGTTTTGGCCTGGAAGTCGGCGAGGGTGGTTTCGCCGATGTAATCGGTCCAGTTATAGACGCTGACCTGTGGCTGAGCCTGCGCAACGGCGCTGAACAGGACGGCCAGCGCGACCGGGACCACGGATTTCAATAGACGCATATCGACACCTCTTCTAATTGTTGGATTCTTCCAGAGATTCTTGATCGGTTCTCTGTGGGAGCGGGCTTGCCCGCGAAGAGGACGGCACATTCAACATCATCGTTGACTGACAGAATGCCATCGCGGGCAAGCCCGCTCCCACAGGAGCAAGTGGTTAGACGCTAAGCAGCAGGAACTCGCGCTCCCAGGAACTGATCACCCGTTTGAAGTTCTCGTGTTCCGCACGCTTCACCGCGACGTATCCGCGGACAAACTTGTTGCCCAGGTAACGTTCGATGGTTTCGCACTCTTCCATCTGGGTCAGGGCGTCTTCAATGGTGATCGGCAGGCGCAGGTTGCGACGTTCATAGGCGCGCCCTTGCACCGCAGCACTTGGTTCGATGCGCTCGACCATTCCCAAATAACCGCACAACAGGCTGGCGGCAATCGCCAGATAAGGGTTGGCGTCGGCGCCCGGCAAGCGGTTTTCCACGCGCATGGCATCGGGTGACGAAGTCGGCACACGCAGGCCGACAGTGCGGTTTTCTTCGCCCCACTCGACGTTGACCGGTGCCGAGGTGTCAGGCAGGAAGCGGCGGAACGAGTTCACGTTGGGCGCGAACATCGGCAGCACTTTAGGGATGTACTTTTGCAAGCCGCCGATGTGGTGCAGGAACAGCTCGCTCATGGTGCCGTCGGCATCGGCGAAGATCGGCTTGCCGGTGGCGATGTCGACCACGCTCTGGTGAATGTGCATGGCGCTGCCGGGCTCGTCGCCAATCGGCTTGGCCATGAAGGTCGCCGCGACGTTGTGCTTGAGTGCGGCCTCACGCATGGTGCGCTTGAACACGGTGATCTGGTCGGCCAGGTCTCAGCGCGTCGCCGTGACGGAAGTTGATTTCCATCTGCGCCGGGCCGTCTTCGTGGATCAGCGTGTCGAGGTCCAGGCCTTGCAGTTCACACCAGTCGTAGACGTCTTCGAACAGCGGGTCGAATTCGTTGGCGGCGTCGATCGAAAAAGACTGACGACCACTTTCAGCTCGGCCCGAACGGCCCATCGGTGCTTTGAGCGGCAAGTCCGGATCTTCGCAGCGCTGGGTCAGGTAGAACTCCATTTCCGGTGCGACAATTGGCTTCCAGCCTTTGTCGGTGTACAGCTGCAACACTTTCTTCAGCACGTTGCGCGGCGACAATTCGATCGGGTTGCCGAACTTGTCGAAAGTGTCATGGATGACGATCGCGGTGGGCTCGATGGCCCATGGGATCACGTAAACCGCGTCGGCCACCGGCTTGGCAAACCATGTCGATGTCGGCCGGGTCGAGCAGGTCGTAGTAAATGTCGTCGTCGACAAAGTCCCCGGTTACCGTTTGCAAAAGCACACTTTCCGGCAGGCGCATGCCTCGCTCATGCAGGAACTTGTTGGTGGGTGCAATTTTGCCGCGTGCAATGCCGGTCAAGTCGCTGACCACACATTCGACTTCGGTAATCTTGTGATCTTTCAGCCAAGTGAACAGCTGATCGAAAGCGGGCATCTCATAAAGACCTCATTATTGGTTTTATTAACGTCGGGGAGAGCGGTTTCATCCTCCGGACTCTTCCCCTGTGACGCGTTGACGACTATCTTGGGCGAGCCTTGCAGTTCCATCTATCCACTTTAAGCAGCACCAAAACGCACCAAACGAGTGCGTAAGGTCACCCATGTCAGCGTCCAGTCCGATACAGGTTCAAGCGTTCAACACCGAAGATGTCGCCGAGCAAATCCGCGCTACACCGGGTTGGGTCCAGCACTATCAGCAGATGTCCCCAGGCATTTCGCCGGGCGAGTGCGCTATCTCGACTTGCACGGGGTGGAGATTTACGAAGAGCAGATGAACACCCGGGTCGAGCAGAATTTCAGCGCGCCCGAAGGTTCACTGGCGTTCTGTTTCGATCGCAGTGACAACGCGCTGTACGTGCTCAATGGCGAAAGCCGCAACATCTGGATCACCCCGGAGAACTACCAGGAAATCGCCGTGGTGTTCGGTCCCGACTTCGTTCAGCGACACGGTTTGAACGTGGCGCGGCTGGAAGGGTTGTTCATGTCGCCGCTGAACTGGGACAGAACGCGTTGTTCAGCCGCTGGTTGAGCGGCACGCTGACCCGACTGGCAGCAACCCTCGACCCGCCGAGCAAGGAAGCCCTGACGCAGCAGTTGCTGGAGGACTGTTTGTACATCCTCGACAACGCCTGTGTTTGTCTTGACCGGGGTGGTTTGCAGCGTCGCACCGAAGAACGCACGATCATGAAACGCATCGGCGAGTGGGCGGCCGACGCCCCGGAAGAAACCCTCAACCTGCTCGAGCTATCCCAGGTCGCGGGGGTTCCGTTGCGCCAATTGCAACATGCCTTCAAGGCCTTTACCGGGATGACGCCGACTCACTGGTTGCGCCTGCGCCGGCTCAACAGTGCACACCGTGAATTGCTGGTCAGCACGCCCAACGACACCACCGTCGCCGAAGTCGCGATGAATTGGTCGTTCTGGCATCTGGGGCGTTTTTCCAGCGAGTTACCGGGCGCTGTTCAAAGAGCTCCGAGCGAAACACTCAAGCGCGGCAGCCTGCGTTGATCAAGCCGGGGACGACGGTTTGGCCAGTTCAATGCCCGCCGCACCCAAACGTTTCAGAATCTCGAACAGCAAGTCGCTTTTGGTGATGCCGACAATTCTCGGGCTGGCGACGTAACCGGTCACGGTCAAGGTGATGCCGTCGGGCGACAGTTTGCTGAATCGCACATAGACCGCCGGTTTTTCGAGGATGGTTTCGTTCTCGCGATAACAGTCGTACAGCAGGTTTTGTACCTGCTCCGGGTCGATATCCAGCGGGAACATCATCTCGAGGCTCGCCACCCCTTGCGCACTGCCGCCCAGCGTGACGTTGCGCAGGTTTTGCGAGATCAATTGGGAATTGGGCACGATGACAATCGAGCGGTCGCTGAGTTGGATTTCGGTGGCCCTGACGTTGATTCGGCGGATGTCACCTTCGACGCCGCTGATGCTGATCAGATCGCCGACCTTGACCGGACGCTCGGTCAACAGGATCAGGCCGGAGACGAAATTCTTGACGATTTCCTGCAAGCCAAAACCGATCCCCACCGACAGGGCACTGACAATCCAGGCCAGGTTGGTCCACTTGATGCCCAGTGACGACAACGTCAGCAGTATCACCAACGCATAACCGATGTTGGCGAACAGTGTGCTCAACGAGGCGCACATACCGGGGTCCATGGCGGTTTTGGGCAGGAACTCGTCATCCAGCCAGCGGCGAAAGGCTCGAATCAGGTACACACCGACCATCAGCGCCAGGATTGCGTTGAGCAAATGG
The DNA here is from genome assembly GCF_054668335.1 of Pseudomonas sp. S2_F03. Lineage (NCBI taxonomy): Bacteria > Pseudomonadati > Pseudomonadota > Gammaproteobacteria > Pseudomonadales > Pseudomonadaceae > Pseudomonas > Pseudomonas sp. S2_F03. Next base: position 6,062,222 of record NZ_CP162759.1, read on the forward strand.
CCGGGGATGATGTTCAGCTTGCGCAAACCATCGCCGCCAAGAATGGACAGCATTTGGGTCACCAGTTGCTCGAGTGTGGTGCCAACCCCGCCGACAAACAGCGAAATGACCGCCAACAGCAGCAAACCTGCACGACCGACCCCGGACAAGATAATCGACATTTGCTCAAGGCGAACATCGCCAACTCCAAGCAATTGCTTGATCGACTTTCCACTGGGCGTCTTGGGCGAAAACAGGTACTCGCAGCTGTCCCTGAGCAACTGAATCAACATGTAAAAGCCTGACAGGATGACGAACCCCCAGACCAGCTCATAAGTGATGAACCGTGCCAGCGAGACATAGCCGATCAGCAGGGCGAACATCGAAACCACCAACGCAACAATGGTGCAGGTATAAATCAGGCCGGCAACGGCGGTGCCCGATTTCAGTGGTGTCTCCTGAGGCCACCGCAAGCCTGCGCGCATGGCTGGCACGACGGAACAAGAGGATAAGAATCAACGTGACCACCAACGCGATCAGGCCTCGCCCAAAGAGTATTGCGGAGGAGCTCATGCCGGTTACGTTGGTGATCTGGGCCGCCGATACCAGCCCGAGCAAGGCTGCGGCCAACACCCTGGGATAGGGTTTGATGGCCTCTGCAACGGAGTCGGAGATAGCGGGCAGCCGCCAGGAGGGATGCTGGTTCGCCAGCAATGCCCGGCTTAAACCGGTGATCAGGACGCGGGTGTAAATGAGCCTTTCGAGTTCCTCGGCAAAGTTCTGGATCATCGGCGACAGTGGCAGTTGTCGCGTGAGCGGCATAAAACAACAATTGCACTGCACAGATGGCGGTCAACAATGTTGCCACGACCGACGCCAGTGCCAGCGTGCTTCGACGCAATCGCCCGGCCCGGTATGCGATGGATGCAAATCCAGGTCAGCCCGCGATCAGCCACTTTGCGCCCCCAAGGACCAGATGGCCAGGGCGAGCATGATTAGCAGGACAGCCGACAGGCGTTCGCCGGGTTGCCAGGCGGCCGCGAGGGTGTCGCTGACCTGTTGAATGAATCCCCTGAGTCGCAGGCGATCTTCCCTGTTGGGGTGAATCAACGGCTGCCAGAACTCCAGCCCCAGGATGCTGCCGCTGCGAAGGGTGACTTCGCTTTCCAGCAGACTGCGCCGAATGCCGGCAATTTGAGTCATCAGATCGAGGGCGCTGGCTCTGAGTGCTGCCAGGGTTTGCAGGCTGAAATCGACTTTTTTCTTCTGCTCGGTCAGATCGGTTCTTTGCGTGGTGATATCCGATTTCTCTACTGCGACACCGCCGAGCGAGACGGGGCCGCTCAATACATCCAGCTGGGCTTGCAATTGCTTTTGTTCGGGAAGCAGCGCTGATTGCAGCCTGTCCACGTCATTGATAAACAACTGAACGGAATCCTGCAGGCCGAACATCGATGATGACGTTATTGGCCAAGGAAACCTGCTGTTTAATCTGGTCCAGGCGCATTTGCAGGTCTTGCAATGCGGAGGGGTGACACCTCTGACGCCGCAGGGTCTGGTGTAATGACTGCAGACGCCGGAGGATCGGTGGCGGACAGCGCGAGCGCCACTTTGCAGCAGCAGCGTAAGCGCGACGAAAATCGCTGACATCAATGCATGACGCATAGGCGTGCCCGGCCCCGTTGTGGCTCACTCAACCCTTGAGGTTAGGTCATCAGGCCAAAACGATCGAAAAGTTTCATGTTGGCCGGCCGCGACCGACTCTCAATGACCCTCAGGCGGGTGTGATGGCTGAACTACACTTCAAGTTGCTCAATAAAGTGCGGGGCCCGTGGTCAACGGTCTGCTCGGTGCCACACTGGGAGGTGATCATGCATACGTTGTCTTCCATCAGCCTGTGTGTCGCATTGTCGGTTTCGTCTGCCCAGGGCTGGGCTGAAACCGTAGTGCCGACCAAAGGCCAGAGTTCGCAACAAACCCAGTTGGACATTAACGAGTGCCATAGCGTGGCTGCCAGTCAGACGGCGTCCACTAATACATCCTCTTCCGGGGGCAGGGTCAAGGGGCGGCAGTGGGTGCGGCCGCCGGGGCCGCCGGGGCAGATGTACGTGGACGTCAGCATGACGAGTTTTATGACAATGCCAACAGCGAGGTGAAGCAGGAATATCGCCAAAACCAGGCCAAAGGGGCCGCAGCGGCGGGCGTCGTGGTGGGTGGTTCGCGTCAGCGTCAGGAGCGTCGGGAAAATGAGAAAACGAGCGCCGCCACCACGTCGACGGCCTATACCAGGTGCCTGCAAGGCAAGGGCTATCAGGTCAACCCTTGAGCTTGAGCTTGTGTTTGTACTGGACGGTCAAGCAACCGAACCATCAGGTACGCGTACAACGTGACGGCCATGAACAGCCCCATGCGCACGGCGAAGGCGGTGTAGACGTCTTTGCCCAAGGCGCTGTCCTGCACTGATTGGCCCAGCAGGATAATCAACGTGATAAAGGTGTTGAGCCACAATCCCGGGCCAAACCGGCTCGGGCTCAGGGCATACAGCTTGCGCGCCAGTATCAGGCCGAACAGCAGGGTCCACAGGAAGAACATCCACAGGTGCACAAACAGGCTCAGTGCGCACCAAAACAGGATGGCCAACAAACCGCCGAGCAAGGTCGCGCCGACCAGTTCGCGACCGGCATTGCGGGCGCTGGTCGTGTTGCATTGCTGACCCAGGCCGACCGCTTTCAAAATGATCGGCAGGTAGCTCGCCGGGTCGATCATTGCCAGTAGAAATGTTGGCAAGACAATCAAGGTTGCTCGCAACGCAATCCGACTGGCTTCTTCACCTACCGGTAGTGGGGCGGCCGGGGGCGATGGCGCATTGGCAGGTTCGGGAACATCCAATGACTGATCGCAATCACCATCACCGCCATTAACAAACCCTTGACCAGCGCGCCAATGACCATTGCCGCCGCGTCGAACTCGGCGACGCCTGCCGACGAGATCATGGTCAGGCCCATCACCAGCAACGTCACGATCAGGTTATTGCCGCCACTGAGTCCCCAGCGGAACACCAAAAACAGGCTGACCGCGACCAGCAGCACGCCGCTTAGCGGGTAATAGCGCAGGATCGGGATGAGCAGCAGGCCGATGCCGGTGGTCAGCATCGCGACCAGTGCCAGAACGATCGCGGCCTTGAAGGGTAACGGTCGATTGACCGAGGCCAGGAGCAACAGGCACAGCACAGGCGCAAGAAACGGAATGGGCAACGCCAGGCCGAAACTGACCGCCAGGCACAATGCCGTGCCAGTGGCCAGCCGTAAGGCACGCTGCTCCCGTGGGGTACGTTTAGTAGGCATAAGACAGCCAGCTCATCAGGCGTAAATAGAGCCGGCCAAGCGGGTTGAGCAGACTGCCTTCGCTAGTAAAGGCCATGACTTCAGCCTGCCCACCGGCACGAATGCCACCGCTGCCAAGCAGCGCGCTCATAGACTCCTGGGAAAACTCGATAATCACTGGGAACCGTTGTGCGGGGCGTAGCCAGTCCCGGCTGTTTTGAATGCCGGGCAGGTGCCGGGCGGGGTTGGCTGTCCGACGCTGATGCCATAACCGACGCTACGTACGTGGCCCGAGTAAACGTCGCCTCGGCATCGAATCGAGCACAATGGACACCGGCGTGTCGGGCCCGACATGACCAAGGTTGTTCTCGGTCATGTCGGCCGTGATCCAGATGTCCTGAATGGTGATCAGGGTCATGACCGGGCCGCCCGCCGAGGCGAATTGCCCGACATCGGTACGCAGGTCGGTGATCAATCCTGCCGAACGCGCGCGTGTCTGCGTGTTGGACAGGTCCAGTTCGGCTTTTGACAGGGTCGTAGCGGCGCTGCGCAATTTTGCGTTGACGTCTTCGCCGCCGCCTTCCGTTTCTTTGGCTCGTTCTACTTCAGCGCGAGCAGCGGCGGTTTGACTGACTGCCGCGTCGCGGGTGGTGCGTGACATTTCGAGCACGCGTACGGAGATGGTCCCCGGGTCTTCACGGTACAACCCTTCAAGGCGCTGATTCTCCTGACGTGCCTTGGTTTCATTGGCCTGTGCGGTGCGCAGAGTCGCTTGCGCCGAGGCAATCCCCGCAGTACTGGCGCCTAATTGCCGGCGTGTTGTTTCAGGTCGGCGCGGGCACGGTCGACGGCAATCTTGAAGGGGGCCGGGTCCACCTCGAAGAGTACGTCGCCGGCCTTGACGGTCTGATTGTTGTGGACGTTCACGCGGATCACCCGACCCGCGACCTCCGATGCCACCGGAATCACCAGCGCGCCCAGCGCGCTTGTTGCGTATACGGCGTGAAACGGTCGGCCAGCAAGTACCAGACCAGGCTCAGGATGATCAGTATCAACACCCACTTGATGCCTTTTTAACCGGGTCGGCCGCCACCGGTTCGGCGGTGTCGGGGGAGGGCTGCGAGGCTTCACTCATGGCTAGTTTCCTTGTCAGGCAGCGGGTAAGCGGGCAGCGCGGCGTTGGGCTCATCCAGCATGTTGCCCCAATCAGTGCGTTTTTCCATCAGCTGGCGGGTGGCCGGGTCCACACGGGGCAGGGCGGAGTACCAACCGCCGCCCAAGGCCTTGTACAGGGCGATGACATTGCTGACTGCATTACCGCGTGCGAGCAGGTAATTGTCCTGTTGTTGGAGCAACGCGCGTTGAGCGTCCAGCACCCGCTGAAAGTCAGCGTAACCTTCGCGGGAATTGGACGCTGGCCAGCACCAGCGAACGTTCGGCAGCCCCTCCGGCGTCGCGCAGGATGCGTTCGCTCTCCAGTGACTGGATCAGGCCGTTGGCCGCATCATCGGCCTCGCGTGCGGCCCGGCGTACCTTGTCGCGGTAGGCTTCGATCAACTGCTGCAACCGCGCGTCCTGGACGCGCACGTTGTTGGCGATCTGCCCGTGATCGAACACATTCCAGCGCAGACTGGGGCCACCGACCAGGTCCAGGCTGCTGGACGTGCCATGGAGCGTATCGGTCGACCAGACAATGCTGCCGAGCAGCGTCAGCGACGGATAGAAATCGCTTCGGCCACGCCAATCAGCGCCCCTTGCGCCGCGACGTTCAGTTCAGCCGCTCGTACATCCGGTCGACGCAGCAGCAGGGTGGCGGGCACATCTTGCAGCACGGCGCGATCAACCAGCGGGATCAGGCTTTCGTTGTCGACCACCTGTGGCAACGTGCCCGGCGGTTGCCCGATCAGCACCGCCAAGGCGTTGCGCGTACGTTGCAATTGGTCCAGCAGGCCGGGAATAGTGGCCAGCGTGCCCAAGTACTGGGTTTTGGCCTGTTGCAGATCGAGTTCAGCGTCCTGGCCGCTGTTGAACAGCTTTTCGGTGATCTCGAAATTGCGTTTTTGCTGCTTGGCGTTTTCACGCGCGACGCGCAAACGGGCGTCCGTGGTGCGCAATGAAAAGTAGGCATCCGCCACCTGGGCGCGCACCAATACCAGAACGTCTTCGTAGTTGGCCTGGGCGGCAAAATAACTGGCATCGGCCGACTCGATGGCGCGACTGAAACGCCCCCAGAAGTCGAGCTCCCAGCCGATGTCAAACGCGGCACTGTGTTGCCAGAAATTATTGTCCTTGGGGTTGTTGCCACCGTATTGGTGACGCTTGACGTACAAGCTGTCGGCGCTCGCTTGCTGCAGTTGCGGGTACAGCCCGCTTTGCGCAATGCCCAGTTGGGCGCGGGATTCCATGACGTTCAACCCGGCGATTCTAAGGCTGGAGTTGTAGGCATCCGCTTGCGTAATCAGTTTATCGAGCACCGGGTCGCGGAAAATGTGCCACCACTGTCGCAGATCCGGATTGGCGCCACGTTGGCTGGATTGCTCAAGGGCAGGGGAGTCCCATGTTTTGCTCCACTCCTCAGCCGGCGGCTGGAAGTCCGGTCCCAGACGAATGCAGCCGCTCAGGCCCAGAGCTGCCAGGAGGATGAGGTGGGCCGGGCGTGTCGAAGGGGATCGGCTTGGAGGCATTGTCCAGAGTCCAGCCAAGAAAGTTCTCTGGAGCATAGACGCCCGAGCGCATTGTCGAGGCCGGCGTTGGCTTTTTCTTGCGGGAAATAATCCCGTGATCGATCGCGTACTTGACCAGCGCCGCAGGTTTGTCGATGTTGAGTTTGCGGCGGATGCTCAAGCGATGGGTTTCGACCGTGCGCACGCTGATGTCCAGTTCGCGGGCCATTTCCTTGTTGTTCAGCCCCTGAGCCATTTTGTACAACACCTGGCTTTCGCGCGGCGTCAGCTCGTTGTCCGAGCTTTTATCGGCGATCAGCCGCTGCGCGATTTCGGCGCTGTAGAACGTGCCGCCGCTGGCAATGGCTTCGATGGCCGCAATGATTTCCCGCGACGGTGAGTTTTTCCAGGACATAGCCGCTGGCACCGGCACGAACGGATTCGCTCACGTATTCGTTATTGTCGTACATGCTCAGCACCAGCACCTTCAGTGACGGGTACTGGCTGCGCAACACACGCGTCAGCTCCAGCCCGTTCATGTCGCGCAAGCTGATGTCGACCAGCAACAAGTCCGGCTGGCAGCGCCCGACCATCTCGATGGCCTGCGCGCCACTCTCGGCTTCGCCGACCACTTCCAGGGGCGCCATGACCGCCAGCAGCGCTTTGATTCCGTCTCGGACCAGGGCGTGATCGTCGACCAGGGCAACGCGGATCGGGTAGGGCAGGTTCATCGCGGGTATTCACTCTTGTTGTCTGGGGGTGAGTCAGCGTTTCGTTGCGGGCGCTTTCATTGGCAGCAGCACGTCCAGCTCACTTCTTCCGGGCATCGATATCCAGTTCGAAACGACCGCCAAAATGCTCGACACGTTCACGGATGTTACGCAAGCCGATGCCCGCGTGGCGACGTTCGACCCGGGCGACGTTGAAACCGATGCCGTCATCCACCACGCTCAGTCGTACCGATTCTCCCGCGCCGAGCAGGGTAATGGACACGTTTTTCGCCTGGGCGTGGCGTTCGATATTGGTCAGGCCTTCTTGCACGATCCGGAACAGCGCAACCGCCGCGCCATCGACCAGGTGACAATCGAACTCATTGTCGTCGTAAGTCACTTTGAGACCGCTGCGTTGCTCGAATTCGGCGGCGAGCTGGCCGATGGCCGCGCGCAGGCCCAAGGTGTCGAGCAAGGAAGAGCGCAAGTCGTGCGAGAGGCTGCGGACCTCACCGATGGCTTCGCCCAGGCGTTCGGTGGCGTCCTTTAACGTGCTCAAACCCTTGTCATGTCCCTGTTCATTTTCCAGCAGATGGCTGGCCAGCTCGAAACGAAACTTGATTGAAACCAGCAACTGGCTGATACCGTCGTGCAGCTCACGGGACACCCGAGACCGCTCATCTTCCTGCAGGCTGACGATACGCTGGGTCAGGCGCTGCAACTTTTTATCCGCCAGGCGATGTTCACTGACGTTCAGTGTCATGCCGCTGGCGAACACAAACAGCACCGCCACCAGTGCCACGACGGCAATCGCCAGCATGGTTTTGCGAATACCCATGGCCACTTCGTCGCGGGCCTGCTGCGTGGCGCGCTCCACGTCCTCAAGGTAAATGCCGGTGCCGATCATCCAGCCCCAACGGTCCAGCATCACCACGTATGCGAGCTTGTCGGTCACTTGGCCGGAGGACGGTTTGTTCCAGGCGTAGCGCTGAAAACCTTCGCCCGATTGGGCACTTTTCAGCAGCGCCTGAATCACCGGCAAACCGTGCGGGTCTTTCATGTCCCACAGGTATTTGCCCACCAGTTCGGTCTGGCGCGCGTGCATCAGGCTGCGACCTTCGCGGTCGTAGACGAAAAAATAGCCATTGATGCCGAAGCTGAGCTTGCGCAGTTCTGCCAGCACTTGTTGCTGGGCGTTCGCGTCACCGTGGCCGTCGTCGTACAGCGGCGCGATCAGGCTTTGCGCCATTTCCACGTAGTTTTTAAGTTCGGCCCGTTTGCTGGCCAGAATGCTGTCTTCGATCAACTGCGCCTGTTGATCGCCAAGTTGGCGGTTCATCGAAATCAGCAGCGCGCAGATCACCGCGATGGCCAATACCAGCGGCAGAATCCCGAGCGCGACGATTTTGTGTTTGAGCTGCATCTTGGCTCCTGACCGGACCGAGGGAAGGCGAAGGCCCGGCATCATAGGCCAAAGATACGCTGGGCCAGTAGCGCTGCTGGACGGAATGACCACCGACCGAGGTGTCAGTCGGTTGAAATGCAAACCCCCCTGTGGGAGCGGGCTTGCTCGCGAAAGCGATCCGTCAGTTGGCTTTGATGTTGACTGACACACCTCTTTCGCGAGCAAGCTCGCTCCCACAGGGTTTTGCGTTTCGACAGATAGATCAGTGGCATCTACGTAGAACTACGTAGAAACCACATACGTAGTAACGCGGATTTATTTGTAGACGGCATGCGGGGATATTGGGCCAGCTCCGCACCGCGGACACAATTATAAAAATTACCGCCGCAGTCCACTGACTGTCGGCAGGAGACACGCTATGCCCCGTCTGGCTAAACACCTCGCCTGGTTTGCCGTGGCTGTTCTGGGAGCGATTGCGCTAAGTGTCGTGGCCCTGCGCCGCGGCGAAGCGATCAACGCCCTCTGGATCGTAGTCGCAGCCGTCGCTATCTACCTTGTTGCCTACCGCTATTACAGCCTGTTCATCGCGACCAAAGTGATGCAACTGGACCCCAATCGTGCCACGCCTGCGGTCATCAATAATGATGGCCTGGATTACGTGCCGACCAATAAACACGTGTTGTTCGGTCACCACTTCGCGGCCATTGCCGGCGCGGGGCCTCTGGTCGGGCCGGTACTGGCGGCACAGATGGGTTACCTGCCCGGTACACTCTGGCTGATCGCCGGCGTGGTGTTTGCCGGTGCCGTTCAGGACTTCATGGTGTTGTTCATGTCGACCCGCCGCAACGGTCGGTCCCTGGGCGATATGGTCCGTGAAGAAATGGGTCGCATCCCCGGCACCATCGCGCTGTTTGGCTGCTTCCTGATCATGATCATCATCCTCGCGGTGCTGGCGCTGATCGTCGTGAAGGCCCTGGCCGAGAGCCCGTGGGGCATTTTCACGGTGATGGCGACCATCCCGATCGCGATGTTCATGGGCATCTACATGCGCTACATCCGCCCGGGTCGCATCGGTGAAATCTCCGTGGTCGGCGTGTTGCTGCTGCTGGGTTCGATCTGGCTGGGCGGGCAGATTGCCGCCGACCCGGTCTGGGCCAAGGCCTTTACCTTTACCGGCATCCAGATCACCTGGATGTTGATCGGCTACGGTTTTGTGGCCGCGGTGTTGCCGGTGTGGCTGATTCTGGCCCCACGTGACTACCTGTCGACCTTCCTGAAAATCGGCACCATCGTCGCCCTCGCGATCGGCATTCTGGTGACCATGCCCGAGCTGAAAATGCCCGCGCTGACCCAGTTCATCGACGGCACCGGCCCGGTATGGAAGGGCGGTCTGTTCCCGTTCCTGTTCATCACCATCGCTTGTGGCGCGGTCTCGGGATTCCATGCGCTGATTGCTTCCGGCACCACGCCGAAGTTGTTGGCCAGTGAAGGGCATGCCCGTTACATCGGTTACGGCGGCATGTTGATGGAGTCCTTCGTGGCGATCATGGCCATGGTTGCGGCTTCGGTGATCGAGCCGGGTGTGTACTTTGCGATGAACAGCCCAGCGGCATTGGTCGGCGCAGATGTTGTCTCAGTCGCTCAAACCGTCAGCAGCTGGGGTTTTGCCATTACCCCTGATGCGCTGCAAGCGGTGGCCAAGGACATCGGCGAAACCACCATCCTGGCCCGTGCCGGTGGTGCGCCGACCCTGGCGGTCGGTATTGCGCAGATCCTGCACCATGTTCTGCCGGGTGAAAACACCATGGCGTTCTGGTACCACTTCGCGATCCTGTTTGAAGCGCTGTTCATCCTGACCGCGGTAGACGCCGGGACTCGTGCCGGTCGCTTCATGCTCCAGGACTTGCTCGGCTCCTTCGTTCCGGCGCTCAAACGCACGGATTCCTGGACCGCCAACCTGATCGCCACCGCCGGTTGTGTGGCGATGTGGGGTTACTTGCTCTACCAAGGCGTGATCGATCCACTGGGCGGCATCAACACGTTGTGGCCGTTGTTCGGTATCTCGAACCAGATGCTGGCCGGTATTGCGCTGATGTTGGCCACCGTTGTGCTGATCAAAATGAAGCGTCAGCGTTATGTCTGGGTCACCATGTTGCCGGCGGTCTGGCTGTTGATCTGTACGGTGACGGCGGGCTTCATCAAGCTGTTCGATGCCAACCCGGCCATCGGTTTCCTGGCGCTGGCCAAGAAATACAGCGATGCACTGGCCAACGGTCAGGTACTGGCCCCGGCCAAGAGCATTGATCAGATGCAACATGTGATCTACAACGCCTACACCAACGCAACGCTGACGGCGCTGTTCCTGTTCGTGGTCTTCAGCATTCTGTTCTTTGCACTCAAGGTGGGTATTGCCGCCTGGGGCACCAAGGAACGCACGGATAAAGAAGCGCCATTCCAGGCCATCCCGCATGTTCAATGACCTGAGTCGCCTCGGTAAATACCTTGGTCAGGCCGCACGCCTGATGGTCGGCATGCCGGATTACGACACCTACGTCGAGCACATGCAGAACAAACACCCGGATAAACCGGTGATGAGCTACGAAGTGTTCTTCAGGGAACGCCAGGAAGCCCGTTACGGGGAGGGGAACGGACAGACGCGCTGCTGTTGATAGCGACGTGAGTACATAAAAAACCCGGCCGATGAGGTCGGGTTTTTTAATGGTCACGGATAAACATCCATTGCACCGTTCACGCTGAATCCGGGTTACGCCGATGTTTCGGTGTTCAGCCGTCATTTCAAACAATGGACCGGGCTCTCGCCGCGCAACTGGCAAGCACAACAACCGCCCTGAGCCCAAATCTGACAACCGTTCATCGCTGAACTACGCTGCCATACGAACCTCAGTCCTGAATGTTGTGACGTAAGGAAGTGACACATGCGCAGCAGTTCGCTCGCGATTTTGATGGCTGTATTCGGGATGTTCTGGTCGGTGCTCTTGTGGGCTGAAGACGCGCCCAACGTGGTAGATCCCCCCGCTGAACTTAAAGTGGCCAACCGCAGCATCATGGTGTTTCGCGCGACGATTCTGGGTGAGGCCCCGGCGACACGGGTCAAGCGCGCCAAAGCGGTGATCAGCGAAGCGCTGGATGAGACCGGTGATCTGAGCGTTACCGTCAGCCCGATCCAGAACAGTTACCTGGTGTTATTAGGGGCCCGGCGGGCGTTTATCGTTGCTCCTCACGATGTCGACAACGTGGAATTCACCTCGGTCCAGGAGGCTGCCGACAGTGCGGCGGCAAAGCTGCGTCTGGTGGTGGCCGAAACCCAGGAAGCACGCAGCTTGCAGTTGATACTCCGGTCCGCGGCCGTGGGGGCTTTGGCCACGGTCATCTATGTTGTGCTGCTCTGGGGCATGGCATCTCTGCGCCGGCGCATGATGATGAAACTGCCCGAGCTGATGGACCGGCATACCCAGGCATTGAAAGTAGGGCGCGTCCAACTGGTTGACGCCAATTACCTGTATCCGCTGGTCACCCGTTTGCTGGAGGTGTTGCGCTGGGCAGTCGTGTTGCTGCTCACGTATGAATGGCTGGGGTTTGTCCTGTCGCGTTTCCCCTACACCCGGCCATGGGGCGAAAGCCTCAACAACTATCTGCTGGAAGTCGCCGAGTACCTGCTGCAAGGGATCGTCGGTGCCATACCCGGTCTGGGTGTGGCGCTGGCCATCTACTTTATCGCTCGGGGTGCAACCGCATTCAGTCGCCGGGTTCTGCGTCGCATGGCCGCCCCCGGCACCCTCAGTTGGTTGAACGCCGAGACCCTGCAACCGACCCAGCGCCTCACATCACTGGCCATCTGGCTGTTCGCCCTGGCCATGGCCTATCCCTATCTGCCGGGCGCTGGCACCGATGCCTTCAAAGGCTTGTCGGTGCTGATCGGCCTGATGATTTCGCTGGGGGCTTCCAGCGTGGTTGGCCAGGCGGCGGCGGGGGGGGGGGGGGTTGATCCTGACCTACACGCGCACGCTGCGCCCCGGTGAGTTCGTGCGCATCGGCGAATATGAAGGCACGGTGACGGAGCTGGGCATGTTCACCACACGCATTCGCACCGGTCTGGGCGAAGTGCTGACCGTGCCCAATTCGATGATCACCGGCACGGTTACCAAGAACTATTCGCGCACCGTGCAAGGTCCGGGTTATGTGGTCGATACCGTCGTCACCATTGGGTACGACACGCCATGGCGGCAAGTCGAGGCCATGTTGCTGGAAGCCGCCAGACGCACCCCCGGTGTCCTTGAAGTGCCGCCGGCGCAGGTGTTTCAAACCGCGCTGTCGGACTTTTATCCCGAGTATCGCCTGGTGGCCCAGGCCATTCCCAGTCAGCCCCGACCTCGCGCGGTGTTGCTCAGCATGCTGCACGCCAATATTCAGGATGTGTTCAACGAACACGGCGTACAGATCATGTCGCCGCATTATCTGGGCGATCCAAAAGATGAAAAATGGGTGCCCAGAGACAAGTGGTTTACGGCGCCCGCGCAAGAACCGAAGGAACCTTGATACCGTCTGAAAGGGAGTTGGCAGGATTGTCGTGCGGACCCATCAAGTGGCGGCGAACACCCCGGCCAATGGTCTGCGCATCGTGGACGTTAAACGATCACATGAATCACTGAGCGTGAAACGCGTGGTGCGAGCGGGGCGGATTATTGAGCGCGACGAAGAGTTGCCCCTGATGGCCAGTTGGCATTAATTTGGATGGGCGGTAGCCCTTTTACATTCGAGGCCGAGGCATCGTCGAGGGCTGGAGTTGCTCGCGCGGGATGTACTTGCCGTTGCCATCGGTAAACGGCGGATGTTGCTCCGCGTTTACGGTGTCGTCTTTTTCATGGTCATGGCAGGAGGCGCCACTGATCGCGATGAGGAGGGCGACCATGACAGGAGGGATGAAGTGCTTGATCACAGCCGTTCTCCAATAACATGAGACCGTATGTATTGCCGGGCGCTAGGGCAGGGCATAGATCTTGAACAACTTTCTGTGCGTGTCGCTGGCGCCTCCCAAGTGCTTATCGTACGCCTGTTCAATCTCCCCGGATCGGTACATTTCGCTCAGCGTGGTATCGACCAGCAGGCGGAAGTCCTCATCGCCACGCTCCACGGTCATGGCCGTCGGGGCGTACTCGAAAATGCGTTCCAGCAGGACCAGATTGCCAGTGGGGTATTGGTTGTCGATGAGGTTCTTAAGCATCATCCGTTCGGAGAACATCGCATCGGCCTTGCCTTCGGCAATCAATTCGAGGCCCGCAGCGGCGGAGTCGACCGTGATCAATTTGGCGACCACGCCGAGCATGCGCATCTGCTGACGAATCCACGCCTCGGTGACGCCTCCCGCCAGGGTGACGTAGGTCTGGTTGGCCAGGCCACGGTTGACGGTGGCTCGCCAGGTCGGCCCGGTATGCGCGACCCGACCGTCGAGCACCTCCAGCAGCGTCGCCGGTGCATCCTGATGCACCACCGCCGAGAGGCCTGCTGTGTAGATCGGCACCGAATAACTGACCGTTTTGCGGCGCTCAAGTGTGGGTGGTGTGGGCGTGCAGAGGATATCGACATTGCCCGAGCTGACGGCACTGGTCTCGTCGGCGACGGTGACGGGTAGGTAGCGCACCTGCAATTCGGGCAAACCCAGTTCAGCCTTGACCTTGTTGGCGATCTTGTCGCAAAGCTCGATGGCATACCCCTGGGCCTTGTCGCCCACCTTAACGCTGAAAGGGGCGAAGTCGGGCAGATAGCCGAGGGTTAACGTATTGCTTGAACGTACGCGCTCCAGGGTGTTGGCACCGGCCAGTGGCGGCACGAGCATCAGCAGGCAGGCGAACCGCAGTGCTGTGGTTTTGATTCGTTGTACGTTCATGTCCCGATTCCCCGTGTTCAGATGTCAGTTCCGTGCAGAAAATCAGGACTAAGGATTATCGACCCCGGTTTGAGCGGATGCGGACAGCCTGGCAAAGCGCTTGGCAAGCACGCCATAAAGCGGATATCCAAACACCAGGACCAGCGCGCCGCCGAACACGGCGTCCTTGCCACATGAGTGCAGGGCGTACAACGAATAGGCGACCGCGATCAGCAGCACGGGCGTATTGCGCATGTAGACCGCAGGCGAAACCCGCGCCTTGTACATCATGACCAGCAATCCGGTCAGCGCCGTCACGTAGGGAATCAGGTTGGTCACGGCGGCAAGATTGACCAGTTTGCCGAACTGCGCGGCGGCATTGGGTGAAATGGTCGACAAGGCCATCAGCGTCTGCAACACACCACACGCCAGCATGCCCAGGAGGGGCGCATTGTGGGCGTTGAGCTTGCTGAACAGTTTCGGGAACATTCCTTGGTCGGCGGTCATTTTCGCCGTTTGGGCCAGGGTGAACTGCCAGCCCAGCAGCGAGCCAACACACGCCATCACCGCCAGCGCCATGATGATGTTGCCGACCGTGGGGTTGAACATCTGCGCGTAGACCAGCGCGAAGGGCGCCGAAGAGTTGGCGAGTTCGGCGTTGGGGATGATGCCCTGGATGACGGTCGTCGACAGCACGTAGACCACCGCAGCGCCCAGCGTGCCAAACAGACAGGCCAGCGGCACGTTACGCTTGGGATTTTCCACCGCATCGGAGGCCTGCGCCGCGGATTCCATGCCCAGAAACGCCCACAGGGTCAACGGAATCGCACTGCTGATCGCCTCGGCGTTGGACAGATTGTTCGGGTTCCAGGCGGCAATCAGTACCTCTGGCTTGAACCAGAACCAGCCGATGATGCTCAAGCCCGCCACTGGAATGATCACCCCCCATACGGTAATCGCACCGATCTTGCCGGTGATGCCGGGGCCACCGAAATTGGCGAAAGTGGTCAGCCACAGCAAGCCCACGGTGCCGATGAACAGGGGAATCGCGCCGCTGCCCAGCCAAGGCAAGAATGAGGTCATGTAACCCACGGCGGAAATGGCGACGGCGACGTTGGCAATGGCCAATGAAAGAAAATACAGATACGAACAGAGGAAGAACCCTGACTTGCCATGCGCTTCTTCGGTGTACGCGGACAACCCGCCCGGGCGCTGACAGTAAATGCCGCATTGGGAAAAGCAGTAAGCAATGGCCATGGACCCGACTGCCGTGACGATCCATGACAGCAATGAAATGGCCCCCCAGTTGCGCCATGCTCGTGGGCAGCATGATGATGCCCGAACCCATCATGTTGACCATCACCAACGTGGTGAGCCCCACAAGGCTCATTTTTTTGCTTGAGTCGGCCATCGAAAACTCCTTTCTTCACACCACGCAATGCCCCGAAGTCTGGCGCTTGTGCCAAGCTGTTGGGTGTCGGTACGCCACGCTTTTAAATCCGTTAAACCTCTGGAGCCATTACATGAACATCAGTCATGCCAAGCATGTTCGTCGAGAGTTCTACAAAGCTGTGTGGTTTTACTTCCGTGTTGTCTGGCCGATTTTTTCCATACTGCTGACGATGATCATAGTGCTCGGTCTGGTCATCAGCCACCTGGAAGGATGGGGGGCGTTTGACGGCATCTACTTTGCCTTTGTGACCGGCCTGACCATCGGCTACGGTGACCTGGCCCCCAAACTCGCGAGCTCGCGTGTCCTTGCCATCGTGCTGGGTTTCCACGGCGTTTTGATGACGGCGATATTTGCGGCGGTGAGTATCCGGGCCATTGAAGCAACGGCTGAGGCAGCCCAATCCGAACCTCAATCCAGGGAGTAGGCTGCCACATCGCGCAGAACCGTCAGAACGGTTCTGCGATGTACTTGAATTGATAATTGATCGGCTTGTAGCTGCCGATTTTGCGTTTCGGCAGCGTGACTTTCTCTTGCTTGATTTTTTTGTACGGGATGTTTTTCAGCAAGTGAGTCAGCAGGTTCAGCCGTACCGATTTTTTGTCTTCCGAACGAGCAACATGCCAAGGCGCCCACTCGGTGTCGGTGGCCTCGAACATCTCGTCACGTGCCCGGGTGTAGTCGTCCCAGCGGTTGTAGGACTTGATGTCCATCGGCGATAGCTTCCAGATTTTGCGGCCGTCGGTGATGCGCTCCTTGAGTCGACGGGACTGCTCATCAGGGCTGACTTCCAGCCAATACTTGAAGAGCAGGACGCCGGAATTGACCAGCAGGCGTTCGAACATGGGCGCGAGCACAAAAAAGTCAGACACCTGCTTTTTGTCGCAAAAACCCATGACCCGCTCCACGCCCGCACGGTTGTACCAACTGCGGTCGAAGATCACGACTTCACCTGCCGCCGGGAAGTGCGGCATGTAGCGCTGCAGGTACATCTGGCTTTTTTTCTCGTTCGTTCGGTGCTGGCAACGCCACGACACGAAACACCCGAGGGCTGACACGTTCGGTCAGCGCCTTGATCGTGCCGCCCTTGCCGGCGCCGTCACGACCTTCGAAAACCACCACGACCTTGGCCCCGGTGGCGACGACCCACTGCTGCAATTTGACCAGTTCGACATGCAGAGTCTTCAGCTGTGCCTCGTAGTCTTTGCGGCTCAGCCCGGCGGCTTCTTTATCTGCGGAGTCGGTTACTTTAAGATTTTGTTTTTTCATCGCAATACTTCAACCTCTTTATGCACATGAATACGGCTAGGCACCGGCGGCCAATACACGGCTAAACCGGTACGGTTTGGGAGTAAAGGGTAGTTCAATTTCTCAAGGACACCGTTGATGCAAGGCACGCCTGCGGGCAGGCGTGCAATTACTGTTTCTGATAATGCGCAACGGCCTGCTCCAGATTCAGGAACACCCGTGAGTCGCCCAATGCCTGGCCCAGCGGAGCATGGACAACCATCGTGGATACGCTTGGGCTCATGCCCACCAGCCACAACGAGATGCCTCTTTCTCGCAAGCGCTGTTCGGCTGACGTGAGCATTTTCAAGGCGGTGTATTCCAGGTCGAAAACGCTGCGCAGATCGAGAATCACGACGCTGGGCGCTGCCTCTGCGATCAACGAGCGAATTTTCGAACCGAGACGTTCGGCGTTGGCAAAGAAGAGGCGACCTTCAGGCCGCAGCAGCAGCAACCCCTCAAAATGTTCATCGTCTTCGGTCTCGGCGGATGACGGGCGATAGATGTTGGTGCCGGGTTTACGCCCCAGTATGTGTACGGGCGGGTCCGAGAGCTGATAGGCCAGCGCCAGCAACGAAACGATGATCGCCACGACGATACCCTGCAGCGTGCCGAGTAACATGACCCCGACCATTGCCACAATCGCCCAGATGAATTCTGTGCGGCGTATCGAAAGAATGTCGCGAAATTCCGAAGGCTGGATCAGGCCTATCGAATACACAATCACAACGGCGGCGAGCGTGGCATTGGGCATCAAACCAATGAAGGGTGCGAGCAGCAGGCACGTCCCCAATGCCAGCCCGGCAGTGATCAGGCCCGCCAGTTGTGATTGCGCACCGGCGAGGCGGTTGACGGCTGTTTGGGTGGTTCCTCCGCCGGCGGCCATCGCTCCGAGAAACGCGCCACCGACGTTGGCAAAACCTGTCGCTACCAGTTCTCGATTGGGTTGCAAGGCGGGCTCGTCACTGCGCGCAAATGCGCGGCCTGCCGCGATGGTCTCGGTAAAGCTCATGAGTGCAATCCCCATCGCCGAAGGCCAGAGGTCGGACACCATCGACCAATCGGGCAGTGTCAATGCCGGTAACCCGATCGGCACCACACCGACTGCCGACACACCAAAATGCTCCAGGTTCAGCAGGCTCATGCCGGCGATTCCGAGCGCGACCGCAATCAGGGGCGCCGGCAAGCGTGGGGTAAAGTGCTTCATGCCTATCAGGATCAGCACCATGAACACACCGACTGCCGCTGTCGGCAAAGAGGCGTGCCCCAGCCCCTGAAAGGTGGCGAGTACGTTGCGCAAAAAGCCGGCTTTTTCGATGTGGATGCCCAGCAGCTTGGGCAACTGGTCGAGCACGATGACAATCCCGATGCCCGCCTTGAAACCCACCAGCACCGGGTCGGAAATGAAATTGGCTACAAAACCCAGGCGCAACATCCCCGCCAGGACCAATATGGCGCCGACCATCAGGGCCAGGGTGGCGGAGGCAACCACCAGCGTGGCGGTATCGCCGGAAGGGCTGATATGCCCTAGTGCGGAGGCGACCAAGATGGCAAGGGTTGTGGTGGTACTGACGCTGAGTGGCCGAGAACTGCCGAGTACGGCATAGATCGCCATCGGTACCAGCACGGTATAGAGGCCGACCTGCACGGGCAGGCCTGCAATGGTGGCGTACGCCAGGGCCTTGGGAATAACCACGGCCGCGGCGGTCAGCCCGGCGATGACATCACCCTTGAACCAGGCCGGCCGATAGTTGCCAACCCATTCCGGCAACAGGGCGCTCGCGGCCCGCCGAAAGGGGATCCTGAAAGCCGATCATCCTGATCGCTACGTTGCTGAATCATGAAGTGCTCCAACGGTCATTCAATTCAAGCAGTGGTAAATCCGGATTCAGTCGCCCACGCGCCGGCCAAACAGTGGCGTGCAGTCACTGAAACTAAAAAGCTTGTCGGTGCGGGGGTAGACGGAGGAGGGTGACGCCGCCTGTTGAAAGAGGGCGTCACCAATTCCTCAATGGAATGGGAAGATGTAGTTCATCCAGGCAGCCATGCGCAGCAGAATTTTGCGCATCACCGCGACATGGTGAAAGTGCGTGCTGTAAAGCGCCGCCTGCCCATAGGCACCGCCAGGTACTTGTTTGCTGTATTGAGCATAGTCGGGGTCGGTTATTTCGATAATGACCGGTACCCGACCTGCTGGCGGTGAGCCGGTAAAGCTGACCAGCGTTCCAGAGGGTTGTACTTGTCCTTCTGCAATGACGGAGATAACGCTCTGAACCCGCCCCTCGAACACTTTGCCGGGAATGCCGTCGAAGGCTACTTCCGCTTCATCGCCGACTGACAAGCGCAACAGGCTGTTCTGACGCATCCATGCTGAAAAGTAATGCCCTTCTTCGGGGATGAATATCATTGAAGGGCGCAAGGGGAACTTGGTGGCCATCATGCCCGTGCGCAAGGAAACATGGGTCACGAAGCCTTTGCTGGGGGCCCGAACGACAGTGTTGTCCAGTTCATACTGCGCAATAGACAGTTGTGCGTCTAAATCGTCGGAGCGAGCAACAACGATGTCCAGTTCACGTTGAGTGGCGAAGTTACGCTTGATCAACTCAGTGATTCGAGCACGATCAGCTTTTGCCGCGAGCAACTGTGCTTTGATGGACTTGACCCGGTATTCGAACGGGGCGAGGTCGATTCGAAACAGCACATCACCTTTTTCCAGAGGTTCATTACCTTTGACGGGTACCTCGATCACCTGGCCAGTGACTACCGGAATCACTGGAACCGAAACGAAGTACGAGCGCGCCACCTCGGAGTAGGGGTGGTTGTAGTTCATCGTGAAAATCAATGCGCCAACCAGCAGGATCCCGCCAAGTACTGCGGTAGGGACCGTCCATTTGTTCAGCGGTATGCGGAAAATCTTGAAAATGGCCACGCAGATGGCCGCATAGGTCAAAACGAGCAATAGATCCATGGCTTAGATTCCCTCACCGCGATTGTCCGACGCCGGGATGTGCCCGCAGTACGTGTCGCCGCTTCCAGTTGCTCAATCCGATTGTTCAGGGCAGCAACCTGTTCCTCCAGACGAACGACATGAACCTGCGTCGACTTGCCATCACCAAATCCCCAGCCCCGATCCTCCCGGTACGCCATCGCCCAGATCCACAGAAATGGCCAAAGGGCATGCAGGGTGAACAGGCTGACCCAACCGGTTGCATGGATCGCATCCTGGTGCGGGTGATTTCGGTGCACGGCGATTTCGTAAGGAATGTCGTGCAGTGCGATGACCCCGTAAAACAAGACAAACCCGACAAAAAACAACAGGCCTAATGCGAAATAATCAAGCATGACGGACGCCTCCGGGCACGAGCAATGTATTGGGCTCAGTGTAGTCACGGATTTTATGAGTGCGGGCAGTCCTGAAAACTGAAAGTACATAAAGAAGCGCTGCGTGCACCGGCAAGTATTGTTTGGCGCGCGGTTGGATGGGCTTGTCGATGCGTCGCAATGCATCCGCGACGGCACGCACACGCACCGTAAAAGGAATCAGTTCAAAAAAACCATAACAACTCCGGCAATTCAATTGTCCGCGAATGCAGGCTTGCCTTGGCACATGGCCAATGACAGAGCCTGCAGGCGAGCTATTGAAAGGATCTTCTTAATCGTTGCGGTGTTCTAGGTCGTTTTATGCGACCGATAGTGATTGTCATTTACTGGCATCCAGCACGACGCGGTAACGCGCCTGGCCACTGCGCAGATGGTCGATGGCCTCGTTGACCTGGCTCATCGCAAACACCTCGACCTGCGGCAGGATCTGATGACGCGCGCAGAACTCCAGCATGGTCGCGGTGTTGCTGGGCGAACCGACCGGCGAGCCTGACAGGCTCTTTTGCCTGGGAATCAGGTCGAACACATGCACTGGAATGGCGCTGGGCACTATGCCCACAAAATGCAGGCGACCTTTACCCCGCAAGGTGGCGAGCATGGCCGCCCAATCGAGGTCGGCGCTGGCACTGACCAGGAGAAAATCCAGGGTCCCGGCAATGGATCTCAGGGCATTGCTGTCGGTAGAGGCAATGACGTTGTGCGCACAAGGCGCTTGGCTTCCATCCTGCTTGCTCAGCGATGAGGTAAAAGCCGTGACCTCGCAGCCCCAGGCATTAAGAAAGCGCAAGGCCAGGTGACCAAGGCCCCCGATCCCGACCACACCGACCCGGTCAGTGGGCTTGACGCCAAACTCCACCAGCGGGTTGAACACCGTCGAGCCGGCGCAGAACAATGGACCGGCCTTGGCCAGGTCGAGCGCGTCCGGAATCGGCAGAGCCCAGCCCAGTGTGACCGCAGGCGGTCGGCGAAGCCTCCGTTGCTGCCGATGATGGTCGGTTTGGCCGTGTTGCAGAGCTGGTGAGAGCCTTCGATGCACGAAGAACAATGCATGCAACTGCCCTTGAACCAGCCAATGCCCACCCGTTGTCCCATTTCGAGGCCGCGTACCTGTGGGCCCATGCGAACAATACGGCCGACCACCTCGTGACCGGGGATAAACGGGTAGTGGCTGATACCCCATTCGTTATCGATCATCGACTGGTCGGAATGGCAGACGCCGCAATACTCCACGGCGACTTCTACCTCATCGCTTCCCAGTGGGCCGGGATCATAGCTATAGCGTTCCAGTGGAGCGCCTGCTGTCGTTGCGGCCCAGCCGGTGAATGTCGTGAGTTCAGTGCTGTCACTCATGGGATACCTCCAGATCAGGAGGCCGCTCGGGAGGCGCGGCGTCGACAGGCAAGTGTAGCGGGTC
The DNA here is from genome assembly GCF_054668335.1 of Pseudomonas sp. S2_F03. Classification (NCBI taxonomy): domain Bacteria; kingdom Pseudomonadati; phylum Pseudomonadota; class Gammaproteobacteria; order Pseudomonadales; family Pseudomonadaceae; genus Pseudomonas; species Pseudomonas sp. S2_F03. Next base: position 6,083,718 of record NZ_CP162759.1, read on the forward strand.
GTTTGGCGTTGTCCCGGTTAGCGATGGGTGGGGCAGACGCGTGGGGCAGGGGGCTGCAACCGAGGTGTCTACACCGCTATCGGCCCGGCTTATCCCTGTTTGGTAGAGAAAAAAGCAGGCATCTGGAGCCCGTAGTAAATGACGAGAAACCTGAACCCTGAGGTGAATATCAAGGCGATCCAGCCGGCGATTTGAATCGTGGGGAATGTATCGCGCAGCAAGACGTACAGGATGCACCCCAGCAGGATTGGCGTGGCGTATATCTCGCGTGACATTAACAACGAAGCCCTGCCAGCCAGCACATCACGGGCGATGCCGCCGCCAATGCTGGTCAGCAAGCCCATCATTACTGCCAAAGGTGCCGCGAGCTGCAAAGACAGCACTTTTTCAGTGGCAACTATTGCGAACAGCGCGGCCGCAAAACCATCGAGATACAGCAGCAGCTGATAGCGTTTATGCAATCTATTGATGAGAAAAAAGCCACCAGTGAGGTAACCAATGCGACCCAGATGTAGTTGAAGTCTGCAAACCAGAAAATCGGTTGATCGAGCAACAGGTCTCGAAGGGTGCCACCACCAATAGCGGTGATGATCCCCAAAACCACGGCTCCGAACAGATCGACACCGACTCTTTGGATAGCCAGCAACCCGGTAATGGCGAACACGGCAGTGCCCAACATTTGCTGAAAATAAAGCATCCGTTACTCCGTTCTCAGGTTGCCCATCAGGTGAGCTATGGCGATAGTCTAGTGGGTTTGCGCATTTTCGAGCCTGGATAAGCGCCACGACTGAAACCGGGATGACAGAGATTTTTCTGTTAGCTCAGCTAAAGAGCCATTTAGTCGAGTTATGTAGCTAACGTACGCGATTATGTTGTTATCTATCGAAATGTAGTGAGGAGAGTTACCAGCATGACTCGAAAATCACCCAGCATCAATGAAGTCATCGCGGCGCTCGATCTGGAGCCTCATGTAGAAGGGGGAGGCTACTACCGCAGAACCTATCAATCCGATGATCAGAGTCTCGTCACAACAACCGATGGCCAGCGTTACCGGATGACGTCCATTTATTACCTGTTAACGAGAGATTCCCCGGTTGGCCATTTCCACCTGAATCAGTCCGACATTGTTCATTACTACCATCTGGGCGATGCCATTGAGTACACGCTCATTTTTCCGGACGGCACTCTGACAACCGTCACGATGGGCAGCGATGTCATCGCGGGAGAATGTTTGCAATTGACTGTACCGGGCGGCGTTTGGAAAGCTTCGCGGCTTACGGACGGATTGGCGGGATTTGGTCTGATCAGCGAAGCGGTGTCGCCAGGGTTTGATTTTGCGGATATGGAAATGGGTGATCGGCAAAAGCTCAGCGAACAGTTTGCCGAGCATTCGATGTTGATAGAAGGCTCACGCACGGATGAATGGCTGGAGGTGAATTGGCGCTGCAAAATCTGTGGGCAACGAGGCTAATTCTGAAATACGTTGTTACGTGTAATGTATATTATGTTAAATAAGGTGCAATGTTAATAATGTTCATGAACCTCGTAAGGGACTGATTCGACAAATCCGCTTCTGGCATCCACTTTCTGAACGGGCCATGTACTCAGTGTTCATGGCGAGTCCTTGAATGAGGTGGCTGCCGATGAAGCTTATTCAGTGCCGTTACTCATCTGGTCAGCGTGTACCGTTGCTCGTGCAGACCGGAGATGCGGCTCCGTTGCCCATGCTTGTCCCGTTCATCTACGTTCAACTCAAGCTAAGGTACCGCGCTTACAACACTGCTGTGGCACATCTGCGTGCGATCCTGGCTTTCTATAGCTATGCCAAAAGCCGTGACCTCAATATTGATGACGCCATCTTGGCCTGCTACTTCGAATCGATCCTGGCTTTACTGGACGGTTACGCCATTTGGCTCCAAAGCGGCCGTCAAGCCGGCTTGGCTAAGATTCGGCATCACGAAACGGTGACTCTCCCGAAGGTGTTGGGGAGCTCATCGGGAGCAGTTGCGCTGTCAGCAATGCTCACTCTTTTAGGCAGCGTATACCTCGCCTTCCCTGTGCCTGCCTACGAGATCTTCTCGGCATGCGCCCAACGCCTTAGCAGCCTATGGTGAGAGCGCTTCATCAGTTATAACTTTTCAAGGCGTCTATTGCAGACCTGATCCCGAACGCCGCGCCATGATGGCAGCCGTCGTTTTTATTGATCACACCATTCCTTTCGGCTTAGCGGTGGCGCCGATGAGATCTCCCTTCTGCGTCACGGTCTGCACGAAACCTCTCGTATGAAGAGCATTGATCACCCTCATGTTGAGATCGCTGTATGGCACTTCAATTTTTTTTGACATGGGGTGAAAGCTTTGTGAAGCCGCCCTCGCTAAGCATGCCAAGGACGGAGGCTGCCTCTGCCCAACTGAACGATGGCAAGCATTGGATCAGTACTTCAGAGCGCTGAGCTGAAGTAAGCCCCCTCCCCACCTGCGAACTTCTTGAGCGCGGGGATGAACGCCGGCGGAAAGCTTGTCGAGTGTCGATTAGCGACGCGGCAGGTTTCAGCCACCTCTTTGACGGCCTCGTTGTTGGTGTCGAAGGACTCAATCGGTAACGCCGTCCACATCTGGATTTTTTCATTCAGCTCAAGCGCACCGCTTTGGCTGAGTGGCAACGCCATTTCGATCGATATTTGAGACAGATCAATCTGGTCGCGCGCCTGTACCCAATGTGCTGCGAGATACGGGGCTTCCAGATCGGCACTGAATGTCCTGATGCTCTCGCGGATTTCAGGGCTGTACGCCAGAAACGGCGCGTTTGCGAGCATCTCCCAACGCTCCCTGGCTCGCAGTTCCTTAAGAATCCCGGGATCGCTCAAGACGACGTTCGTAAAGAGCAATTCAAGTGTTTCGTTAGATAACCCTGTTGGCGCGATTAGGTATCTCTGTAGCTCTTGATGCAGAGAGGGGTTGAAGTCCCAGAGTTCCTCTTTTATCTCCTTTACATGACGCTGGATGAAGCCTGCGAAGGCCTCCATATCCAAGGTTTCGCAACCTTTATGCCCCAAAGCAGGTACGAGTATGTCTTTGAAGAACGTCCACACCGTAACGGCTTTCAATTTCACTCGATCAGACAGTAGCACTTTCGCCCACAACGATGGGGTCGTGTCTTCAAGCCGCTCGAAGGTGCATGTCGTTCGATCAAACAATTGATCCACGGCATCTGAATCGTCCAACTCTTCAAGGATGGCCCATAGCAGTTCTGTAAAGGAGGTCGCGGACTCGTCCAGCGTGCCAACCTGGGCTAAAAGCGTGTTTGCAAACTCCTCCGCGGCCTCAAGCAGGAGTTCATTCAGGCCATCAATATCAAGGGCCTGCAGTCGACGATAGGAAATGTTGCTTACACTGTGATCAGATTTGCTTGCATGAACGGGTTCGGCTTTTGGCAAATCAGCGTGAGCATGTTCAGGTTTACCTCAACACAACCCCATTCGATTAGCTTCTTGAGGTCGTCCAGGAGAATGCTGTCATTTAGCGCTGAGAAGCGCATCGGTAGCTGTTTCAGCCAAGGCCAGCCTTTACCTCCTGCTTCGAGTCCAGGCATCAAGCGCGACACGTCTTCGAGACTCGCAATGGCATCATAGATACCCTTGCCCGACATAGAGTTTACTTGAGTGAGCTGGGCAACCTCCAATCCATCCATAACTGCGCTGATCAGTGCTTGCCTCAGCACTGCTGGCTCGAATCGCTCAGCGTTCAACAACGCCTGGAACAATCCAGGCTCCAGAACATAAACAGCCTGGATGAACTTTTGCGATGCCGCGGTCGATATCAAAATTTCGGTCGCTTGCGCCATTCTGTCCAGGTGCCCATCAAGCCCACTCCCAAGAATAGTCGCGAGCTTACTGCGCTCATGGCCCATGCCGGAATCGTTGTATGGACAGCTAGAAAGGTACTCGATCAGTGTGACAATGATGCCCCGGCCATCGCTCAAATCATCAGTATCCAGCTTTTCGGCGGCCTTTTTCGGGGCACTGATCACAGTCGCGATGTCCACGGAGACACCACGTCTCAGCTCAAGGATCAGGTTTTTGTCTTCGGATGTGAGGGATCCTGCGTAGAAGTAGCCGAAGTAGTCCGTGTAATCGGTATCGAAGTATTCGTGACGCATCAGGTAAATGACAACGTCCAAGCCGTTCAGTTTTTGGGTGATGACATCGCCGTAGGTTTTTTTGGCAGCGGCCCGGAAGGTTTGGTGATTAATTCGGCTTGCCTCGATTTGGTGTTCGGCCATTTCATCATCAATATCAACAAGCGCTCGCTGGAGCAGGTCATACCTTTTTCTGGTATGACGTCGACGCCAGAAATTCCTTAGCGCCTATAACCTCTGACGTCTGCAACACCCGCCTTTGCACGTCGGTATGGATCATCTGCAAACGAGTCGATTGATTGAAAATCCCGTCAAAAACCTGATCGGTCACAAAATCGAGCATCGTAAACATGTTGCCCTGTAGCACTAGGACAAAGTTTGCGCTTGGCAAATTTGAAGCTTTCTGAAGCTCAAACCAAACGTACGCCCGCAGCTCTGCGACACTTCCAGCGATTTCCTGTACCCGCTTCTCCCGCATCTCCCGCAACGCCTGGTAGGCATCTTCAGCTTGTCTGGACTGCTGGAACCGCCACTCACTGAAACCATGAATGGTCTCGTAAATGGCCCCACGTCGTTTTATCAGGTCAGCGTATTCTGCAGGATGCAGATTACGAATCGCGATGATTGAAAACAGCTTGTTCGGATCTAACTTCAGGCCGGAGCCACCACCGAGAATGCTGGAAAATATGTCGAATTCGTTGACGATATTCTTGATCAACCGCATATCATCAATGAGGTAACAAACGGTTTCGACCAACGAGTCATTAAGCCCAACGTCCAGCGCTGCCCCATTGAACTGTCGCTTACGAAGCATCTTGAACATTTGCTCGCGAGAGTTTTCGGAGTTGACCACGGGGATTATCGGAATGATCAGGTCGAAAAATTTTGTTTTCTCACCGACGGCGAACAGCTCATCCCGAAGTGCATAGATGAAGTAGACCGGGCGTTTGATTTGCGGGGATTGCTTGATGATGAAATTGATTTCCCGCAACCGCGTGAAAACGTCATGAATTCCAAATCTGTCGAGATCCTCGATCACCACGATGTCGATTTTGCTGCGTTCAAAGCAGTAGACGATTTCATCAACATTTTTGTGCAACACGGAGCCGTGGTGAGTCGTTTCCAGTTTTCCGCCCTTGAGTGTGAAGCCGTCAATGCTGAACAGGGACAGCAGCTTCAACGCCGAGAACAACATGTAGATGCCACCAACCCCCAGCACCAAAACAGCTGACCACCCCGGGATCCATAGAAGCCATTCGACCAACCAAGCCGGGTCGATTTTCGGTAGCTTCTCGACTGTTGGAACGTAAAGTCTCAGTACGCTTAAGATCATCAGAACGTAGAAAATTGTATGCACCCAGATGCTGGACGAAGACGCCTGGATGATTCGCTTCAATCGGCTTTTCGGTAGTTCATCTGACGGCACCGCGTACAGCAGTTGCTGAACGATGGTTTCCTCGATGCGCGTCAAAATATCCAAATCGGTTTTTTCTCTGCACCTTTTGGATCTGGGGTGCTTGAACTGGAATCAGGGGGCGTGACTGGAGCATCAGACGAAGTCACCTTCCCTGCCCCGCCCTTGTTCAGATCTTTGCCGAAGGCGGCCAGCGATACAAATGCATAGGTGAGTTCAGGGTGACGATCGACAAACGTACGGATAACGCTGCTCTTGCCGGCGCCATACTCCCCAGTAATCGCGATATTGCGAATCTGGTCGTTACTCAGTGCGCTCAGCAGCTCACTCTCGTAACGCTGTGACCGATCCACCTCCAAAAGTACAGGCGTGAGCGGCTCGAAGACATTTTTACCGCTGGGCACCGCCAAGTATTCACGTGCAGCGGCCACGGCTTTGTCGGCAGCTTTTCTGTAGCGCTTGTACAGTCCCATCGCATGATTCACGAGCGAGCTGACGTACTCGCACTTCGAAGAAAACACCTGAGCTAAACGACGGAACATCCCTGTCTCCTATGCCGCTGAAAGGCTGTCCGGGGGAACCGCCCAAAATGGTTCAATACTTAAAACCTGCAGTCTACGCGATACGTACTTATACAATTGTCATTGATGATAGCGCACCGCCATCTCGGAATGCGACGAACGCGCTGTAGCTTCCTTAAAACGCTTTTTCTCGAGATCAGGCATGCCTACCACCTCGCTGGATGTGTTCTCACGAGGCAAGACGTTCCAAGCCAAGACATAACGGAAAAACGTTTTTACCGGCCTTCAGATTTGTGCAGGCGTGTTGAGTCGCCAGAGGTCGGGGCGGAGAGGCAGAGACGTGCAGAGAAACGAGGTCTATGAACATAAATCGATGAACACCCGCACTCATTTCGGGAACATTGAGCCAGCAGTGGTAGGCCCGCGAGCGACTCATGAACATCAAACATCGCCCATAAGTTCAATCTTAGATTATGTCCGTATCCCTAGCGTCCGCTTTCCTCTTGGTATTCATCTCCAGCAATCGACGCTCGAACCGTCTGATCATGTATGACCCGCCTCGGGAAGCTTCGGCTCAGCGTTCGATGGCAGGCACCCAGTTCAAAGCATCAGCCGGCTACCGCTGCGGCGACAAGACCGGCGCAGCGAACTTCGCCTATGGGACATTGAAGGACTCTATAAATCTCAAACACCACCTGCATCGTTGCGTCTTCGATCGTTCCTTCATTGCGGCATAAAACCCAGCCGTTATCTGCAATCGCTTGCTCGAACGCCTGGGTACAAGCGACATGTTCTTCCAGCTTATGGATCACCGTACTACTCAGTCCACGACGTCGTGCCGCTGCCCTTGCCCATGAAATTTCAGGGTTGGTGACAACCCCGACATGCAGATCTGGCACTTGCACGTTTCGATCAATGTTCAACTGTAGAATTTCTGCAAACGGGACTAGCCGGCGAAACGCGGCATCAGACGGGTACCAGCGATCGATCAAGATGATGCTGTCTTGTGGCTGTTTAGCCAGAACGTGCTGGGAAATCCAGGTACGGCTATCTGCAAAGCGCTCACAAACCTCCAACTCCAAATCTCGGGTGGGATTTCTGACGAGCTTGTTAACGAGGGTCATTGTTTCACGCCGATAGGGATCGCTTTTTTCTCGCAAAGTCGGATCACCTTTTTGTTGTCCGCCCTCAGTACTTTCGTAACGGCCTCCAAAAGTGTGGTTTTTCCGGCTCCCTTGGGCCCATCTAGAGAAACAAACAGCGGACGATTCATTCTTCAAATATCGATTGATATACGGTTTTTTTGCCCGGCTCGTGCGCTGGAACCGCTTGGCGCGGCTACCCGAATCGGGTGGAAGGCCCTATGAACAGGCATTGCTGAGCACTCTAACCCAGTTTCTGACCCAAGGGTCTCAAAACCAAGAGTCACAGTTGCTTATGAACACCGGTCATCGCCCATAAGTTAAATCATGTATCGGGTGGAGCTTCTCTCGCATCCATCCACTTCCCGGCACCCGGAAGCAATTCTTCGACGTTCACGGATCTGTCGTTGCAGTGTGCCTAATTCAATCGACGCAAATCCCCTTCTGAATCTGCGCCCCGCTACATTTCGCTGAAAATCAGCCCGGCATTGGCAAACTGTTGGTTAGCGTTGTGACCCAGCACGAACAGGACGGATTCGAGGCTGAAGTTGCCGATGTACTTGCCTTGGGAAGCAATACACGCGGCGATGTGACCGAAGACACTCAGCTGGTTCTGGCTCAGGGACAGTTTCAACGCCAGCAACAGGTTTTCCGTGCCCACCAATGTATTGGAATCCGCCAGCAGACTGCGATAGCAACCTTCAACCTCGCCTCCGACGGCTGAGCCGGCGAGTTGCCGCAAGCGGTCGAGCATCGCATCGCCCAGGCGCAACGTTTGTAGCCGGTTATTGCGCAGGCGTAATTCGCCATAGCCGGGCTTGAGTCGGACTCGGCCGCGACTAAACGCAACACCCAGATTTTTCAGAAAATCGAGGTCCAGCGCTTCGTCGCTCTTGGCCTCGCCGTACAAGGACACGCGGCCGTTGATCTGGTTGTCCGCCAGCAAGGTATCCGCCTCGGCATCGCCAAGGGCCAGGGCGAAGCCGGTGTGGTTGAGCATCAGTTCCGTGCGCAAACGATCCAGCGAGAGCAGCAGTCGACGCTGGCTGGCACCCTGTTCGATATCGCTGCGCAGCGTTGACAATGCCAATATTTCATCGGTGTTGAGGACTACCTGGCGGCGATCCACTTGTTGCCCGAAAGCCTTGCGCTGAGCGGCGCTGAACGCTGCAAAGGCATCGACCACCTTGCTTGGGATAGGCGCAAAAAGTTCGCCCTTGCCTGACTTCATCGCCGCCTCCAGGGGGGCGAGCAAGGGTATGGCATCAAACAGTTCCCGGGCGTGCTGTGTCCCGCTCGACGAGTAGGCGTTGATCAGGCAAGCGCTCAGGTCAATGCGCTGGGCGTCGTCGATTTGCACCAGGCTGATCCCGGGCACCGTCAGCCCCGACAGGCGCATCCGTTGCAAGCGCAATTGCTGATTGCCTTGAAAACGCAGGCACTGATTCTCGCCCAGCATGACGATGTCGAAATCCAGAAACGTCAGGGAGGCAAAATCGAAACAGTTGAACTCTTGATTACGCAGCACCAGCCGGCTCGCGGGGCCGCTACCGTGGATGAACAGATGGGTGCCGTTCGGCGCGACCTGGTCGATGCTGTCGGCCAGGTGATGCTCGCCAGGTAGCAGGCACAAGCAGATGTCGCGTTGACCCTGTTCGAGTAACACTTTGAGCGCGATGTCGAGGTTCTCGAACTCGCCGCCGACACCGACACTGGTGCAGCAGCCACCGCCGTGGTTTTTTTGACAGAGCGCGTCGAGCGCATCCTGCACGGTATGAATGCCCTGGGCGGCCATGTCGGCGCACTTCGCCGGGTCATAGGCGACTTGTGTGGCCACGGACAGACTGGCGGAAAAATGCAGGACGTTGTACTTGCCGGCCGCTACCTGGCCGGCTTCGAGCAGTTGCGCCGTGCAGGTCTGGTTCAGCACGCCGGGCGCCAGGCTCCAGATCACGCTGGCGATACCGTCCGCGCCGGTGGCGATGATCTGGCTGGCGGTGCCGTTGGGCAGCGTGCCGTCACTGACGCTGAAGCTGACCTCGGCCCCGGCAACCGGGAACTTGCCATTGAACACCGCGACTTCCAGCGGGCTGGGCAACGGCAGGTTTTGTGGCGCCAAAGGGTTTGGCATAACCTCCTGGCCGTCGCCACCAACGTAATAGAGGTTGGTCAGTTCGGTCAGCGCCGGAAATAGCTGACGGCAATCGGACAGCGTGCTCCAGACCCCGGCCTGGCAGTTGAGCAAAGCCAACCGGGTGAAGGCGCGCAATACCCCTTGCGGTGACTGGAAGGCAGGTTTATTGGCCACCAACGGCCACTCGATGTCAGCGGTAGCGGTGCGAGCGGGAATGGTCCAGAAATCCCCGACACGGTACTTGCCGGGGATGAATTTGATCTCGACGCCCTCCTCCAGCTCCACCCAGCCACTGTTCAAATTGGCTGTCGCCGGGACCAGCTTCGCCCAACCGTCCCAGCGCCGCACACGCGGGTTGCTCAGGTACAGCGCCTTGTCCAGAGACCCGGTGGCGCTGGCCAGATCGAGGGTGACAATATTGCCTTCGGTCTTGAGCACCTGGACCAGAGTCCCCGGCCGGCCAAGCAGTTCGTAAGTATCGTCGAAGAATTCCAGCCAGCAGCCGGCGGTGATCGCAAGGTAGGCATCACGGCCAAGGCTGGCGACCTCGAACTCGTCCGCCGTCGGCTCGCCCAGCCAACGTACAACGCGGGTTTCAATGCTGCCGTTGTCACGCGACCATTTGTAGCGCTGGTCGGCTGAAACGCTGCCATCGTCGTGGATCTCGACGCGATACAACAGGTTTTCCAGGCGCCGGTAGCCTGCTTCCGGCGCTAGCAGGCAGGGATCTTTTGGCGGAGTGCTGGGTTCGGCGCGGGCCGCGAGCTTGCCATCGGCTGCAGTGGTCAGGGTGGTCCAGGCCGCCAGCACGCTCAGGCAGTTCAGGTCGGCGCCGATATCACCGGCACGCAGCAACTTGACCTGCCACAGCAGTTGGTCGCGGGTCGCGCTGTCCGGCCCACCGAGGGCGACTTCGCGGATAAGCGGGTCTTCCAGCGCCGTGATGTGCCGCAGCCAGGCTTCGAGATAGCCAAGGTAGATCCCGTCCGGAGGGTCGATGGGTGCTCCGTTGTTGTCGTAGACCTTGATCTCGACCAACTGCGGCGCATTCGCCGGGGGTAATGGCAACAGACTGGCATTGGCCGGCAGCACCGGTGAGACGTTGCCCGGCAAGTGCGGCTGGCTGGTGGCCGGGACCTGGCTGGCGTTTTCGCAGAGCAAGCCTTCGACGTAGTAATGGCCGATGCCGATGCCGATGTTCTTGCCATTGCCGGTCAGCAGAAACCCGGGGTTGGCCAAGGGCCCGCCACTATGGCCAATGGTATCGACGGTTTCACTCTCGATCCGGCGATTGAGAATGTCTTGCTGCTCGTTCCAGTCCGCATCCAGCTGCACCCGCCCCTGTTGCATGCGTACGGCGCGATAGTGCTGGTCCGGCTTGTCGGTCGAGCGGGTGAGATCGGCTTTCATAGTGGTAGTCCTTGCCCGTTTTGCGCGTTCGTTCAGTTCACAAAGATCACCCCGGCCTCCAGGCCGAAGCGCAGGTATTCGTCCAAGGCCTGATGCAGGTTGGCCTCGCGTTGTGGTTGTTGCAGCACATTCCAGACGCCCATTTCGGCGCCGTCCTCGGCGCCGGTGCGCAGCTCTTGAGCACTTGAAAGGCGCAGCTGGGCATATGCCGGATGGCTGAAACTCACCGAGGTAAAGGCTGGCGTCACCCGCACCCGTTCGCTCTTTGCCTGGGCGGTCGGCAACCCCTGGGTCACCAGGTCCGGCAGGCAGCGGTAGCGACGTGGCGTCTGCGAGCCCGATGGCACATAGCAGAAACGCACGCAGCCTTCCTGGCGTCGGGCGATATTCAATTTGGCGCTGAACAGACTGTTGCTGGCTTCCAGCTCCCCGGCGGCGCTGGCGCCGAAGACGCTGCAGCGGTCGAGTTGCAGGCGCGTGTCCGGTAAATCGAAGGCCACGTCATCGCCGTTATCGAACACGCTGTTGTGGCCCTCGACTCCGGCAATGGCCTTGCTCGTCCGCAACGGCCCGCACAGGCAATGGGTCAGCCGCAGCCAGAGTTGGCTGCCGGTGCCGGTGTGACGGATGCCACCCTTGCTCGGCGTCAGGCTGCAATGACGCAGATTCACTTCGCCCAGCGCGCCGTCCAAACGCAGTTGACCGTCCAGCAGTAGCCCGGACAGGCTGAGCCGGGTGTCGAGGTTGCCGCGTAACCGCAGGTCGCCGATCAGTACCGGCCGCCGCTGGTTGGCGGCTTCAATGGCCAGGTGGGTATCTGGCAGGTTGAGATCAGGGGTCAGCTCCTGGGTCCCGTCGTCCAGCAGATAGATCAGCGTACGGGTCCCGGCAATGACTGCCGCCAGCGCGTCGGTCAGCGTCGCGTGGTCGCCCGGGACCCGCAGCAGTACCTGAAAATCCGCCGGATCGAGCAGGCCCTGCAACGGCTCATCGTCACGACGCAACGGGCGCCGATCGTAGGGCCCCGCGCCGACATCGCCGGGGAAGCCATAGCTGTAGGCGACTTCCACCCGGTTCGCGGTCTTGCCGGCGGGCAAGGCGATACGTCCCAGGACCGGGTCGAAACCCACCAGAAACAGGTTGGCAACGCCAGGAAAGGTTTTATCCGGCTGACCGGCCTTGCTCGATTTCACCGTGACGCTGGCCGGTGGACGCCGCCATTCTTGCGGCACTACGCCGGGCAAGGGCGAGAGATTGCACACCAGCAGATGCTCCGGCAGTACTTCCACATCGTCCAGCCAGATCCGCAGAACCGGGCCACCCTCCTCCTCTCGATCGAGGGGAAAGTACACAGGGTCAGGTGTCTCACCATCGGTCAGGGTCTGACGCAGCGCCGTCAGTTCGTCGTGCAGCAGTCGCCGCGAAAGTGGTTCCGGCACGTTTTCCGGTTGCGCCAGGTGAGTGATTTCCTGCTCGGTGCGCGGCCGGTTGAACAACATGCCCTCCCCCCGCAACAGCGGCTCGGCGACGTCGCGACCCAGGGCATCGAAACTGTAGAAGCCCGCCAGGCTGGTCATGGCTCGGGCGGTGGCGCGTTGGAGTGCGTAGGCCTGCAACCGCCAGAGATAGAGACCAACATTGGCAATGTTGTAGCGCCCGGCCGGGAGCGAACGCACCTCGACGGTATGGGCGGCGCGGTCGAAGGGGCCGTCGACCCGCTCCAATTGTGTGGCATCACGCAGGTTCGGCGTGCGCACATTTTGTGGGCGGCAGTGTTCGAGGTATTGGGTCGTGCCCAGCAGCTCGAAAAACTCCACCGCCCGCGCACGCCAGCCGGTGGTATCGAATGCCAGCTGTTCCAGCACCGGCAGCGTGCCCTTGCGCCGTCGCAGGCGCAGGCTATTGGCCACATACGCGCGCAGGCCGAACGCCTGGGTGCCGCTGACCGGATACAGACCGCGCACGCCCAGCAGATCGCCGATATAGGGGACCAACCAGTCGTCACAGGTTTCGATAAACCAGTTGTCGTAGAGCCGGGTGATGTCCTCTTCCAGCACCGCGCCCTGCTCGGCGATAACTTCCAGCAATGCCCGCAGCGGCCCACCCATTTCGGCATCGCGCTCGCGGTAGAAGGCCGGCAGCCGCGCCATCAGGAATTCGGCGTCAATGCTCATAGGCTAAGCTCCGTCAAGGTAACGGCGGACGGGTCCAGCAACAGCAGTTGTGCCGCCAATATTTGCTGACTCTGCCACCGGGCACCGCGGGCGCGCAGTCGGCCATCCGGACCTGCCATGCTGCTGCTGGACAGGCCGTCGTAGAGCCGCAAGCTATCCAGATCCACCCGCTCCACTCCCGGCACCCGCTGCATCACCGCCAGTACTTCGCTGCCACTGACGGGTTGCCCGTAGTAACGCGCGGCAAACCCGAAGGCCTGCTCCAAGGCGCTGCGCACTGCACTGAGGACTGTTGCGCTTTGATAGTCCTGGTTAACCCGAACCTTGGCTTCCACACCAAAACGCAGCACCACCCCGGGCGCAAGCTTGAGCGGCTGATGGGCCGGGCGCACCGCGTCGATGGCCGCGGCCAGGTTGCGATAGAGCGCCGATCCGGGATCGATGCTGACACCCTCTACCCCGCTGACAGTGAGGTGGACCAACCGCTGCTCGCCATCCCATAACCACACCGCCTGGGCCTTGCCGACGCCGGCGAAGGCCGCGGCGAAGTCTTCGAAATCCCGTAGCGAGACGATGCGATCCAGGGTCCGTACGCTCAGCGGTGCGTTCTGCCGGGCACTGTCGCGGTCTTCCGGATCGACCCCACCCGCCGCGGGTACCGGGTTGATCACATCCTTGACCCCCAACGGACGGGACAGCAGCAGGCTGATCCGCCCACTGTTGAGGTTGCCGGCCGCACCAATGCCGACGCGATAGTACGCCTGCACATTCATCTGTCCCGTGGGCAGGCGACTGCCGTGCACGCCGTCACCGAACTGCACGGTGACCCGGCCATCATCGCCCCGGCGCAGCAGATAGGCACGGTCTTGCGCGCCGAGCTCACCCAAGTGTGGCGCCTCGGACCAGCGCACACCTTCGACGCGTACCTGCAGCGTGCTCTGGATGCCCGAAGGGGTGGGTGAGGAAATGTAGGTCAACGGTTTCTGCAGCAGCAGGAAGCGCTGGAAGGCCTGGCTGGCGTCGCCACTGCCAAGGATTTCCGGCTGTATCTGCATCTGCTTGCTGTCGCCGTGACTGGCCGGCGCCACATTGGCGTTGATCCGCACACTCAACGGCAGATAGGCATGTTGCAAATCGCTCTCAAGTTCCAGGCGCGAACGCGGCCCGCTGCTGTCATTGCGTTGCAGGCGCGCCACTTCGCTGGCGAAGCCAAGCACTACTTCATGGCGCGCGCCATCGGTGAAGGACAGGCTGGCGAGCCGGCCGTCCCTGGCGATTTCCACCGCCACCAACGGGTCATTGGCCAACAGTCGCTGACGCGCCGGCGCATTTTGCGTCACGTCCGGCAAGGTGTGGCCGCTGATCGACAGCCAGCGCCCCGCCTCCAGCTCCGGTTGCAGATCATCCAGCGTCAGCACATGACCGCTGAGCAGCCCGGACCTGGGCCGGGTCGCCCACGGCAGCTCGATGGATTCGCCATAGGCCGTGGTCTCGCGCAGACGCTCGTTGAACAGCTCGCGCAGTTGTTCGCCACGCAGGCTCAGGCGCGTGGTCTTGCTGCTCAGGGTGAAGGCGGCGCGGGCATCCTCGCGGCTGTCGAGGATTTGATACAGCTCCTGATAATCGGGCAGCGTCAGCACCAGCCAACTGCCCGTGACCAGTCGCGGATAGCTGGCATCCAGATGCACGCTGTGTACGTCTCGTGGGTATAGACGACTTTGGGGAATGATTTGTTTGGCGATGCCCGGGCCCTGCCAGCGCAATTGAATCAAGGCAGCGCCACCGTTCTCGTAGTACTCCAGGCGCAGGTCGAGTTTTTGTCCGGCCTGGAGCTCGAACAGGCTCTCGCCGTATTCGGTCGCGCCTTGGTCTTGCCATTGATTGACCAGTAACTGGCCGCCAATCCACAGCCGTACGCCGTCGTCGGCTTTGACGAAGAAGCTGTAATTGCCGCTTTCGGGTATTTGCAGCCAGCCGCTCCAGCGCACCGAGAAGGTATCGGCGGTCAGCTGCGGGTCGGGGCTGGCGTTGCCCCAGTCGAAATCAACGGTGGCGTCGGTACGGCTGAGCTTGCGCGTCTTGAAGTCGATGCCTTCGAAATACTCGCCATACAGGCCGCTGCCGGTGGCCTGGCGGGTCGGCGGATCGGAAACATCGGCCAGGGTGAAGCCCGGCCACTGGCCGTGCAGGCTGATCTTCGCCTGATTATCATCGTCCAGGCCCAGGTAGCTTGCCCGCAGGCTGCGCGGCATCGCCCGCCAGTCCGGCGCCGCCTGGCCGAACAGCGCAGCCTTGGTCCGCAGGGCAAAACAGCGTGGATTGGCCTTGGCCGGCTGGACGTGGGGCATCACCTCACCCAGCGGCCGGTCGAGCGTGACCACCGTGTAGCCGGCCAGTGGGTCGGCGCTCGGCTCCACCGGCGAAATCACTTGCAGGCGAACGACGCGGCGCAGGTCCCAGTTTTCGCTGCCGGGATTTTTCAGGCGTTCATCGCCGACGATCAACAGTGCGTCGCCGGCTTGCAAGTGCGTGTTCTGCCCTTTCAGATACAGAGTGCGAGCGCCCCAGTACGGCGGCACCTCTTCCTGGCTCTGCAGGGCCAAGGCATTCCAGGCAGCGCGCGCGTACAACGGCTCCAGCGTTTCGAAAACCTGGGCCTGTTCATCCTGCTCTGGAATGCTCTGGCTCTTGTTGCCGGCGTCGATCCGCGCGGTTAACGGCGCGCCCGGCGCGGTCTCCAGAGAAAATGCCAGAAACGTCGAGGCGGCCACGCCAGGGCGCAGCTCGTAGCCGATGGAACGCCCCAGCTCCAATATCGAACGCCGCTCCGTGGCGGTACGCAGGAAGCCCTCGTTGACAATGCGCTCTTGATAGAAACTCAGCACATCGAGGACACCAGCCCAGGCATCGAGCAATGCCAGCGCCGGATCATCGGCATCGCGAGTGCTCAGCCCGAGCAGCGCCGTCTGGCTGGAAAGGCGCGCCAGCTGACTCTCGCGAAAACGCCCATGGGTGCCGACCCGATAGTGCAACGTCGTCTGCCCTGGCGGGTTCAATTCGTCGACCGGCGTCAGCACCTTGATCCCGGCGCAGCAGCCGCAGTGTTCGCCATTACTCATAAGCCACCTTGCATGTTCAGCAGCAGTCGGCCGTTTTCGGGGAAATTGGGATCGTTATCCAGGCGCAACACTTCCAGTAACGCGGCACCGATCAAGCCCTGCGCTATTTCCTGATTAGGGGTTTTGCCCCAGCGCTGGAACACCTCGACCTGAAGCGAGGCCACGCCGGTTACCGAATGCGCCGCCTCCATCAGGGTGGAAAGCGCCAGGCCCTGGCCAAAACTGAAGTGATCGGGATGAAAGAAGCCGAGTTGTCCCAGCCCGTCTGCGCCACTGCTCAGGCGCTTGAGCAGGCCAAGCTTGACCGTCGCGGCAAAGTGGCCCGGCAATACGCAGACGTTCAGCTGAATATCCAGCGGGGCATAGATCGGATCACGCAGTTCCAGGTCATAACCGGCCAACCGGTAGCGTTCCAGGTGGCGCAGCATTTCTTCACGAAACGGCTTATCCAGTGGCTGGCCGCCCTTGCGGTCGAGGCTGACGAACATCGTGTACCAGCTGCCGGTCCAGCGAAGCCTCGCAGCGGCCCGTTGTACTTGCGGATGACGCTCGGCGGCCCGCGCGTAATCGGCCTCGGTGACCGCCCGTTCCTGGGTGCGGAAAGCCTGGGGTGCAAACAGCTTGATCGCGTCAGCGCTTTGCGGCTCTGCGCCGCCGCTTGCCGACAACGGATTGCGCAGCGTTTGGATGAAGTCCTTGATCAGAGGGTCTTCACAGACCATCTGGGTGATGCTCTCGGCGCCGACATTCCCGATGCTGCCACCGCCTTGGCGATAGCTGGCCAACAGCCGGCTGAGGGGTTGCGGTTGCATGCCGAAGCGGTTGTCGCCAAAGCGCAGGTGGGCGCTGCCATCGGCTTCGGTCTCCACCACGAATTCCTGTGCGAAGCGGTCACTGCCGAGCAGATCGCGGCGTGGCAACCAAGGGCTGGCACCGGGCTTGGGTTGGTCGCCAAACTGATCGGGGTCGTCTTCGCGCAGTTGCATGCCGGACGGACGGGCTTGCCGGGGATCCTGATACAAGGTGCTGCTGGCGGAGCGCGCCGGGTCATGTTCATAGGCCTGGGCATAGGCGATGCCGGGCTCGCGCAGGCGCGGCCGGTATTGGCCGGCAGTCGGTACAACGTCCGGTAGCAGCGACTCATCGGCACGGGTCAGCCCGTGGTCGGCCAATACCACATTGCCGCAGACCTGAGCGACCCTGACCGTCTTGCTGACACCGGACTGTTGGATACGCGCGCTGATGCACAACGGGAACGGTAGCGCGTCCTCGGCGTGCCAACTGATCAGCTGCAACGACGTGCCGGTCAGCAGGTCGTGCCCCGGCTTGACCTCGGTCAAGCGCACTGCATGCCGGTGGGTGCGGTCGGCATCCGGTGCACGGCCGGTGCCGGGGCTCAGGACTTCTTCGAAGATCAGCAGCATGCCGGCCTGCAAGCTCAGCGGCGGGACGTCGATCAGCGCGGCCTCTTGCGCGCCTTTGCCCAGACAGAAATCCGGCTCGCCCCAATGATGGATATCAATGCGGTTATGTGCGGACTGCAACGGCAACGCGTGCATCGTTTCGAAGACTTGGGTGCTGCCGTCAGGCAAGGTTTGCAGCGCGGATTCTTTCAAGACAGTCCCGGGCTCGGCAGTACGGGTCAACAGCGGCGTACCGGCGGCCAACACTCGACCGTCAGCTTGGGGCGAGACGCTCAGACTGACGAAGACCCGACTGTTGCAGCCGTCGTGGATCGGGTAATCCAGCAGCCGCGCATGCCGACGCAGGGAGACGCGGCGACGGGCAGTGCCCAGATACGCTTCGGTGGCGACTGCATCCTGGTAATAGCTGAGCTGATCGCCGACATGTGCCAGCATTTCCACCAGGGCTACGGAAAAATCCGCCGGGTTGCGCTCGCGAAAGCCAGGAATCAGTTGCCCCATGCGGTCCAGCATCAACCGGCGAAAGCTCCCATAGTCCTTGGCCAGGTAATCCAGCAGTGGCTCGGCCGGTACCTGCGGTGGGCAGGGTTGGTCGTCGGCACAATCGAATTCGGACGGGCACTGCGCCTTGAAACTGAAGCGGATACTCGACAGGCAAGGGTCGAAGCCCGGCGGTGAGTCTTCGGGCGCCTTGGGGTTGATCAACACGAAACGGTACCAGGAAAAATCACCGGCCCGGTCCACCGTAATGTCGAGCTGATTGCCGTTGATATTCAGGCTCTCGATTTGTACACCCGTGATGCGCACCCCGCCCTCGATCCGGCAATGGGCGGCGGTGATGCCAGCCAACGGATTGACAAACACCACACTGAGCTTGCGCTGATTCAGGGACACCACTTCCAGGTAGTCGATGCCGTTCAGGCTCGACGGGTCGAGGTCACGCAGCAATTGCAGACGATGGCGGTTGTCAGACAAAAACTGGCGTTTCATGGCGCAATCCCTCGGCTGAAGGTCGCCAGTTGCCGCTGGCGATCCCGGCGCATGACGTACTGCACCGTCACGTCGAGGCGCGCGTCGAGGTTCTCGACGGTCACCGCCTCGACCTCGATCAGTTCCCCCAACCACTGTTGCAGCGAACCTTGCACCGTCATCTGCACAGCGGCAGCGAGGGCATCGCTGTTGGGCGCGAACACCAATTGCAACAGGCCGCAGCCGAAATCCGGACGGTTCACCCGCTCGCCCGGCACGGTGAACAGCACCTGTTCGATCATGTCCCGCACCTGCAGATCGGCGAACACTTCGGCGCTGCGCCCGCGCGAGTCGATGCTGAAGGGAAAGTCCAAAGCCATATCAGACTCCTGAGACCCGTAGCTGAGTGACTGTGACCATCATCGGCGTGCCGGTGGGGACGCAGATCGAGGTGCTCGATTGCAGTAGCACCGGCAGCCCGCCGGCGAACACCCGGGTCGCGCCGACCAGCCATTGGCCGGTCACGCAGGGGCCATTGCCGGAGGGCGGTGGCGGCATGGCGCAGCCGGCAATCACATAGGGCGCGGCCAGGGTCGTCACGGGCTGGCCCGAGAGTGTCACCCGGGGAAACGGCGCGGTCGGTGTCGCCTGGCCGCCGTGGCTGCACATCACAGTGGCGCCCAGATGCAGGAGAAATCCGGGCATCAGCGGTCCTCCCCTGTCATGGCCGATTTCAGCTGCCGATTGCGTGAAATGTTCATTTCAAATCACCGTCAATGCGCCTTGATTGATATTCACCGCCGGCCCGTTGAGCATGATCGTCGCGCCTTGGCCGTTGCTGATGGTGATGCCGATTTCGTTGATCGAAATCATCGCCCCCGTCAGGGTCTTGAGCAGAATGCCGCCCGTGGGCCCCGGCAGGTCAGAGATCGTCAGGCCGTTCTGGTTGCCGGTTTGCAGCACAATGCTTGGCGATACCGGCAACCCCGCCAACGCCAAGGCGGGCACCTCTGCCGCACTGCCCCAGAAACCGCCGACCCAGATGGGGTAATCCTGGTTGCCCTGCTCGAATTCGACCCAGACCCCGGCGCCGATCTGCGGCACCACAAACATCCCGCTCTGCTTCCCGGCGAACGGCACGCAGGGCATGGCCCAGCTGGAGATGCCGAGCCCCAGCACATCAGGCACCTGGACCTGGATGCGGGCCATCTGCATCGGGTCGATATTGTTCAACACCACACCGCGGAACTTGCCGTAGAACTTGCCTTGCTCAGCGCTCATACCGGTACCCTCGGCAGCGTCGAGATCAAACCGTTGCGGGTCAGCGTGAAGCTCTGCTTGAACTCGCCGGGCTTGAAGTTGCTGGTCACGGTTTTCACGTAATACAAACCGTCGAAAGCGCTGCCCGCACCGCGCACGCCGACCAGTTGGCGCGCCTTCAACACGGAGCCGTAACGCAGTACATCGACCGAGCCGGTGGCGGTCACCACATCCGCCGAGCCCGCCGCCTCCGCCAAGCCCTTGGACAAGGCCGCCATTGGCGAGAGCTTGGCGGTGTCCTTCAGCAGGTGGATCGACTTGGGAATGGGCGGCAACGCACCGAGCGGCGGGTTGAGCAGACTGATGTCGGGGATCGGCAACGGAATCGGGAACTTGGTCAGCGGGTTCTGGATAAACACGATCGGCAGGCTGGCCTTGGTGTTGTCCACGCTGAACGACAGCGCCTCGACGTTGCTGTGGGCATCCATCCCCAGGTTCAGCGCCGGTTGCGGTATCCCGAGCTTGATCTCCGGGCCCCAGTAGGCGGTATTCATCCCCGGCAACGGGCCGGGTTCGACGTAGAACACATAGCCGGCGTCCTTGGCCAACTTCTGCACGTAGGCCAGGTCGGTGCCGTCATGGGTGGGGATTTTTTCCACCGGGATCGGCACATCGCTGAAGATTTGCGGGATCACCAGCGGCACCATGCCAAAGATCGCGTACTTGGCGACAATCAGCGCCACCCGCGCCTCGGCCGGCATGGCCGGATAGGGAATGCCGTTGAATTCCTGCTGATCCATGGCCACCGACAGGTCCTCACCGGTGATGGTCAGGGTGCTCTGCCCCGGCTCGTTGGAGCCACTGACCTCCTGGCGGGTAATCAGGCCGTCCATCAACACCATCGGCAGGCTGTTGAGGGTGATCACGATCAGCACCCGCAGCCAGGGCACCCGCCCGCCGGTGAGCAACAACAGGGTGTGCAGCGGTGAATTGTTGTGCAGTGCGAAGCTGATCTGGAAGCCACTGCGGGCGCCCGCCGCCGACGTCACCTGGATGCTCTGCAAGGCATCGATCAGCGGCTTGGGCACCGGTAACGGTATCGCCGGGCCGACCAGCAGCGAGACATGCATGCCTTTAAGCATCGCTCGGCCCCTGCATGCCTTCGGGCAAGGTCAGGCGGATTTGCCGGCCCAGCTCTTCCAGCTCCAGTGGGTGGAGGCAACCATTGGCATCCGGCAGGCGCCAGAACTGTTCCGGGTCACCGAGCACCGCAGCGGCCATGCGATCGATCCGGTCGCCCTCGATCACGGTGTAGATCTGCAAGGTGACAAAGTTAGCCGGGTCCGGTACGAAGCGCCGCCGCAGGTAAACCACGCGTCGACCGTCGACCTGGACCAACTCGGCGGTGTCGGTCGGGTAGTAACGGCTGTTAGGTGGGAAGCGGTCGCTCATCGTGGCTGTCCTTTCGTTCATCAGCGTTCCGTTGTTTTAAAAAGCGCGCTCAAACCCAGGCTGGCCAGGGTCGCGCTGCTGGCCTTGCGCGCCAGGCGTTCGCGGCTCTGGTGGTAAACCATGTAGAGGTGCCCGCCCTTGTCGCCGAAGCCCAAATCATTGATGTTGAGCACGCGCATGCCGAGGGTGATGCGTGCGCGGATCGGGTTGAGGTTGACGTCGAACGCCTCCTCGACGATCGAAAAATCGGTGATGCGCACGGGCACCACGCGCTCCTTGCTCCACACAAACAAGGGCAGTGGCGCCTGTACCGGAACGATTTCAAGGGTGCCGGCACTCGCCATCTGGTTGTTGCGGATCAAGGCGTTGCTGTCCGGGTAGACGATGGTTTCCAGTGCGGCGAGTTGCGGGTGGATGCCGACCTCGATCGCGCCAGGGTGCTGATCGGAAACTCCAATTGGTCGGTGGCGTCGATCTCGGCGTCGAGCTTGATCGTTTCCACCGGCGGTCCTTTGAGGCGCAGTGGCTCGCTGATCGCTGCACTGCCGCCGGTGCTCTGCGGTTGCAGGCTGCGGGTCAGCAGATCGGGGTTGTACTGCAGCGCAATGACTCGCAGCACGGCACCGCTGGCCGGGTCGATCAGGATCAGGCCGCCCTTGAGTACTTTCGGCGAATTGGAAAAGCCGGTCATACCTCGTGCTCCTCTTTCGTGGCATTGCCGAACAGGTTGGACAGCATCTTCGAGGGGTCGAGATTGAGCTGCGCAGGTTCCGGTTTGATATCGGAGAGCTTGGGCATGCGAAAGCCATCAATGCTGTCGTAGTGCAGCGGCAGGCGTACGCCGAGGCTCAGGCCGGTGTCGAAGGTGCCACCGAGCAGTTTCCAGGTTTTTCGGTCCGTACCTTGAACCGCCAGACCCCGGCTTCGGCGTAGACCCGGGCATTCAACGCGGCGGCCAGCACTACGCTGCCGCCGATATAGGCGCTGGCATCGACGCTGAATTTGTCCTTGCTGTAAGCGATCTCGCCGGCCAGTTCGGCCTTGCCTTCAAGCCCTGCCCTGGCCTCGACATTGAGGCCGCCACCGACCTCGGCGATGTACAGATCGATCACCACATCGGCGCCGACTTTGCCGCTGATCCCCCCGCCTGCCGGGATGCTGGCCTTGGCCTTGAGGTTGAAACTGAAGTCCGGGTCGGCTTCGAACGGGCTGAACTTCACCGTGGCCTTGATCCCGGTGAGTACCCCGGGGCCGACATAGTAGTAATACCCCAGGCTGCCCCAGAGTTTGACCTTGAGCCCGATCGGGCCGATGGAGGCGCCAGGAATCGGGATGCTTCCCGAGGCCGAGAAAATCGGCTGGTCTTCCTGTTTCTCCGGGAAGCGCTTGAACAGGGTGATGTCGGGAAAACTCAGCTCGCCGTCAAAGGTGATCTTTTGCTGCTCGTCCACGGTGATCCCGGCGGTGGCCACCATGTCCTTCTTGATTTCGTAGGAGAGCGTGCCCTTGCCGATGATCTTTTCATTGGGCAGCAACTCGACAACGATATTGCCTTTGGCGCGCCCCTTGTCGATCTTGATATCGCCCTTGCCGTAGACCTTCTCCTTGCCGCCCTTGTTCTCGTAGGTGGCATCGATGATGCCGTCGAGCCCCGAGAAGGCGAATCCGGCCTGGCCCTTGGCGATAAACAGTTCGCCGTCGTACCAGAGGCTGGCCTGGATCGGTTTGAGGTAGGGGCTCTTGACCTTGATCTTTCCGCGTCCCTGGAACACCCACTTGTTGGCGGCGTAACTGATCTCCAGCGCAGCCTCGTTGCCGCCTGGCAGTTCCAGATTGACCTTGCCGGTGGCGTCGATCTTGCCGGCCTTGAGAAACACATCGACAGCGCCGCTTTTTACATAGGGAATCTTGCCGGCCATCTGCCCCGACTCGATGTGCGCCCCGCCACTCCACTCGCCGGCCTGATACTTGATCTCGCCCTTGGCTTCATCGACGCCGGGCAAGTACACAAAGAGCACCCCGGTCAACACCAGGCCATTCTCGTCGGCACTGACCTCGACTTTGCTCGCGGCGATTTTCTTCGCGGTGCCGAACTCGAACGCGACAGTCCCGACCGGTTTCAGTTTCGGCGCCAGATCGATGGCCAGCGATGCCTCGGTGATTTTCACCCCGGCGAACGGTGGCTTCAGTTTGTCCTTGTCCAGCGGCGCCTTGAGCCGGAAATACTCCGGCGAGAAGGCCACTTCGATTTTTTGCAACAAAGGCACTTTGGTGGGGGTGATGTAGCCCTCGCCCGCGACCCCGCCGGGCACCAGGTCCAGTTTGGTGAAGACGCCGGGGCTCAGGTAGTCATAAGTGAACGCGATACCGGCGTTCTTCTTCGCCGCCGCCGAGAGGGTCAGGCCACCGTCCTCGGCGACATCCAGCACCACCCCGGTGCCCTTGGCCGGCAAGGTGATCGGCAGGCGGGTCCGGTCGCGGTTGTCGATCATCGCGTTGATGGTGTCCTTGCCCTTGCCGACCCGGCGCAAGGTCATCAACAACAACCCGGGAAGGATTTCGGCCCCTGCGACGTTTTCCGGGATACCGGACTCAAAGATCGGCGGCGTCTTGCTCTTTTCACTGACCCGCAGCACCCGCGTGCTACCGCCGGCCACCACCGGGTAGTCGATCAGGGTTTCAGTGGACTTGTCGGCGCGCCCGTCCTTGCCAGGCTTGCCGAGTTTCTTGCCGGTTTTGCAACAGGGTCCGCACTTGCCGGTGCCCTTCATTTTGGAATCGGCGAATACCATGCGGATCTGCGCCGGCGGCGCCTCGCCGCCCTCCTCGATCTTTTGCGCGATGGCTTGTGCCAGGCCAAAGACCTGTTGCTTGATCAGGCTGCCGCTCATGCCGTTATCAAGGCGATCGAGCACCTGGATATTTTCCTGAGTGTTATCGCCACCCACCTGCAATTCGATGATGTGATCCATCTCGCACGTGGCACCGCCGACCTTGGGAAATTCGGCATCGCCACCGGCCTTTTGCCACGCGGCGTTCAACGCATCGCCCATCTTCCAGCCGCGCAGATTGACCCAGCGCGAACGCAACTCGTCGGAGCTGACACGCATTTGCCACAGGCCCGCTTCCTGGGCCTTGGCCCCCTGCAAGGTGATGATTGCACGCAGGGCCTTGGCCTTGGCCTTGCTTTGCCATTCCTTGAGCACCGGGCCCTTGACCTCATGCAACTCAAGGAAATCGACGTCGTACGAAGCCAGCTCCTTGTCCTTGCCCTTCACTTTGGCAGTGGTTTTTTTCTCCGGCGTGACCTTGTGCCCGGTGGACATTTCCAGGTCTTTGTAACGGCTCTCCACCTCATAGTCTTGCGACTTGCCCTTGCCATCCTTGCGCGACAGTCGCGGCCCGCCCTGACTGAGCACGCCGCTGGCCAGAGGCTGGCCGCGCATCACGCTGTCGGCGGCGAAGTCGGCCTCGCGTTCCAGTCGCTGGTAGTGCGGCCCCTGATCGGCGAGGTTGCTGATGCCGGAGCGTTGCAGGCTTTGTTGTTGCACGGTGTGGGCCAGTTCGTGGGCCAACAGGTGTCGACCGCTGTCGCTGTGAGGCTGGTATTGACCGTCACCGAACACGATGTCCTGACCGACCGTGAAGGCATGCGCATCCACATCCCGGGCGCTGGCCCCGGCGGCGCTGTCGTCGTGTACGCGTACGGCAGCGAAGTCGCTGCCGAAGCGGCTTTCCATGAAATCGCGGGTGTCCGCATCCAGCGGTCTGCCGGGACGTGCCAGGGTCTCATTGACCGAGTCCGGTACACCCTGCCCGCCCGAGGCACCGTTGCTCTTGCGTTGCAGGTTCTGCTGGCGGCCGGCGGCGCAGCTTTCGCATTCGCCGCTGCTGCCGGCACCCGCGCCACAGGCGCACTTGCGCTGCAATAGTAGACCGCGCACGGCGGTTTTCGGCGGCGAGGCGTCGCGTTCGGCACTGGGGGCAAGGGCGTGTTCGGTCATTGTCCCGGCCCCTGCAGTTGTTCGGCAATCAACCGTGCCAAGCGCCGCCCGGTGCGCTCCGGGCGTTCTCCGGCGGGCGTGGCGAACCGGGGGATTTGCACCTGCTCAAGCGCAAAGCCCTGCCCTGGCAGCGGTCCCTGGATCAGCAAACGTCCCAACTCGCGTTCCAGGGCGCCGGCCAGTCGCTGGCCATTGCGCAACGAATAACCGGGCAACGCCAGGGTCCCTATCGTAAGGTTGATGGTCGGGGCGGCGGGTGCCAGGGTACGGGTCATTCCCAGTCCCCCACTTCCGCCGCCGGCAGCGGTTTTTCCAGTTTGGCGAATTCCGCTTCGGCCGCCGCGCGCAGATGCTGCATGCCGATGGCCATGTCCTTGTCCGCCGCGAGGAAGGCCGCGTTCAAGGCCAGGTTGCGGATATGCCCGCCTGACAGCGATAGCCGCGCCAACTTGCCAATATCCAATGCGCTGCACGGTGCATCGGACGGAAATGCCCGCTGCCAGATAGCGCTGCGGGCGTCCACATCGGGGAAAGGAAATTGCACGATGAAACGGATGCGGCGCTGGAACGCCGGGTCGATGGCCTGCTTCAAGTTGGTGGTGAGAATCGCCAGGCCACGGTAAGTCTCGATCCGTTGCAGCAGGTAGCTGACCTCCAGGTTCGCGTAGCGGTCATGGCTGTCGCGCACTTCACTGCGTTTACCGAACAAGGCGTCGGCCTCGTCGAACAGCAGGATCGCGCCACTGCTTTCAGCCGCGGCGAATACCCGTGACAGGTTCTTCTCGGTCTCGCCGATGTACTTGCTGACCAGCGCCGCCAGATCGATGCGGTACAGGTCCAGCTGCAGTTCGTTGGCCAGCACTTCGGCGGCCAGGGTCTTGCCGGTGCCGCTGCCGCCGGCGAACAAGGCGCTGATGCCCAGGCCTCGGTCGCTGCGTTCGGCAAAACCCCAGTCGCGGTAGACCCGCGTGCGCTGGCGGACTTGCGCCGCCAACGTATGCAGACTGGTCAGGGCCGCGTCCGGCAGCACCAGGTCGTCCCAGCCGGCGCGAGCGTCCACCCGTTCGGCCAAGTGTTCCAGGCCGCGTCGAGCTTCTTCGCGACACACCTGCCAGAGGTGTTCGGCACCACCTTGGGGGCTGGCTTTGAAACCCTCGGCCAGACGCAGAATGGTGCTGCTGCTGAGCTGGAACTGTTCCGCCAGCAGGCCGAGACGGCCGTTGAGGCCTGCGACTGACTCACCCAATTGTTGCTGCCAGACCTTGAGCCGTGCCGATGCATCGCTGCCCTGAACGCTGACCCGACATTGACGGCGACGCAAGGCTGGCGCGCTGTCACCACTGAGCAGCAGCAAGCTCTGCAGGTGATCGAGGAAGTCGCCCAGGCGTTGTGCCTGCTCCGGGTTCAGACTTTGCGGTTGCAACCAGAGCAGCACGCCGTGCAACAGCGCTTCACGTTCCCATAAGTGCGCCAATTGCCCGCGCTCGGCTTGCCCTGCAGGCAGGTCGAACTCGGTCATCCGGTAGAGCTTGAGCCCCAGCTCTGTCGCCAAGGCGTGGGCGTAGCCATCGCCGTCACCGTCCACCAGTCGCGCAATGGGCGCCAGGGCCAGGTTGGGCGCCGCCTGCCACTGCGCGGCGATCTCGAGGATGCTGGCCCTGGCCTGATGCCCATCGACAGCGACCGACGCGGCGTCTGGCAGGTTTTCGCGGCGAAACCAGGGCTCCAGGCGCGGGTCTGGGAAGCTCAGGCCGGCGATCCGGTGCAGGATGATTTCATCCACCACCAGCCGCGCTTGCAGCACCCCGCCGCTGCCGCTCGGTTCGAGCAATTGCCAGCGCCGCAGAGGGCCGATAGGGGTGATCGAACTCCACTCAGGGTCCGGGAGCAGATTCAGGGCCAGCTCGAAACTCAACCAGGGTTGGTTCGCGTCGCCTTGGGCTTGTGCCAGCAGGTCACGAAAGCGTGGGTCGAGGTCAGCGGCGGCGGCCAGCAGCAACAGATCCTGCTCGAAACGGCTCAGCCCCAACCGCTCGCTCAGCCGCGCCAGGGCTGGCGGGGTTCGCAGATAACCGCCCAAGGGCGCAGGCTCGCCAGCCAGTCGCGCCGTCAGGTAAGCGGCAAAGGCATTCAACGCCTGGGTCAGCACGCGGCGGTTTTCGGCAAAATCATGGCGCTGGCTCATGGCAGCACCTGCGGCGTGCTGAATTGCCCGTCAGCGCCCATGACCAGCGCGCTGGTTCCGGCATCCACCTGCACCCTTGCCAGGTAGGCGCCTTGGGCGACGCCCTGGTATTCGACGGTGACTGTCGAGCTCTGCTCGGCCGGCGGGAGAATGCCATTGCCGTCAGTCGCGCTGAAACTATAGGCCCGTGCCGGCCGATCGCTCGGCGGGTTCTTTTCGTTGAGTAGCACGCGCACCCGCTGCCCGGGGCCCACTGGCGGAGCGCATGTCACCTCGATGCTGCCGAAGCGGTAGGTGACGCCGTCGACCACCGTGCTGGTGGCACCGGGTAGCACGACAAAACCCGCCTGCGGGTTGAGGATGAACACGCCAAGGTTCGACTGCACCGCCCCATGGGCTGCCGGCGGCGTACCCAACCATTGCCCATGGGCCACCTGCAACGTGCAGACCCCCGCCCGCAAGGATGAAGGCAGCGCCGGCGGATGAGGCAGATCCGGCAACAGGAAACCGAACTCCAGGGTCTCGTTATCGACGGTGCTCAGACCAGCGCTCAGGTCCAGTCCGTTGACCCACAGTTGTACGGTCTGGGCCTTGAAGTTGGCGCCGCTGACCCGCACGCTGCCATCCGGCAGAATCGGCATTGACGCGCCGGCCACCGACTCGACCCGGTCCACCCGTGGCATCCGCAACGGCACCACATAGAGGTTGCGTGCCAATACCGGCAGCGGCGTGCGTTGGCTCCTGGCCGTCGATTGCAGCAGTACGCTGATCAGGTACGCCGCGCTGGGCCGCGCCGGCACCTGGATCGCCGACCAGATGCGCGAGAGTTCGTCGGTGCTGAGATTGAGAGGCGTGATCCGCAGTTGCTCCAGCTGATCGGCCAGCCCGGCGCGTTCCAGCGCTTTGGGCACATTGGGTTTGTTCGGCGCCGGCTTGAGCGCCGCGCGGATGGCATCGCGGCCCATTCCCGGGGTGTCATGAAGGATCTGCATGGCAGCGCCGAGGAGGATTTCGGCGTGGAAGTCGGCAGCGCCATAGGCTGTGATGAGTATGTGCAAGTCCAGCGCCAGAGGCGGATTGCCAATGCGCTCACCCACACTGTCGCGGCTCGGCAGGCCAAGGTTGGCCCAGCCGGGGTTGCGCGTCTGGTTGTAGAGATAGAGGTTCAATTGGTCGCCACCGGCGGGATCCATGCGGTCCGGGCCGATACAGGTGACGCTCGGCGCACCGCCCAGCACATCGCTGACTTTCAATTCCGCCAGGCCGCTTTCCAGCAACTGTTGGAGCGTCGCGAGCGCGGCGGCCAGCCCAAGTGGCGAACTCATGACCGCGGTCCTGCACCCGAGTTACGCTCGCTCAGGTAGTCATCCAGGGACTTGGCCGGCAAGCGCCGGGGTGGCTCTTCGCGACGCGACGCAGGCGCTGCCTCGGACGGGAGAATTTCGATGCGACCGATATTGATCTCGACCCGCGGTGCGGCAGCGGGCCCATCGGGCTGCGTCGGGTGCGGTTCCTGCCGGACATGCAGAGGCTGCGAAGCCGAGGTGGCGTTGGGCGCTTGCTCGTGCAAGCGTTCGACACGGCGTTCGATCAGCTCCCGAGTCAGCTCGTGGCGCTCGATACGCTGTTCACTGTGGGAGCGTTCGATCAGCCGGGACTCCAGGCGCAGGGGTGGCTGTCCTTGCGCAGTCTCGACAACCGGCGGTAACGGTAGCGGAATTCGGGGTAGCCCGGCCTCCTTCGGTGATTCAAGCATTGACGAAACCAACGTCTGCGCAGGGCCTGGCATGGGTGGCGGAATGGTCGCTACCGGCGGTGTTGGTTGCAGCAGCGAGGTCACCTGACGCAACACCTGCGTAACAGGCCGCGCCATCGGCGATGACGGCTCGGCCCTCGGCTGCACCGTTACCGGGATCGCGGCAGTCGCGGTGGACGGTTCTTGGGTGGGTGTCAGTTGCGACTGCGGTGCCGGCTCAAAATCGCGCGGCGCGATAGCGTCGTTTTCAAAGCGCGAGCCGATTCGCGGGCGAATTGTTGGCGGCTGTAAGGCGCGCCGGGCCAAGGCCAGCAGCCAGTCGCTCATGACTGCACGCGATGCAGATAGCGGGCGCGACGCTGCGGGCTCAAGGCGAGAATCTGCGTCTCGCTCCAGCCGTAGGCCGCGGCCAGCAAATGGACCTGATCGAGCGTCCGTTGCGCCCAATGGTCGAGGCTTTCCAGCAGGTAGCTGCCGATATCGAAGACCTCGCTCCAACGTTCCTTGCACGCCGGACAGCACATGTCTAACTCAATCAGCGCTTGTGGATCGGCCTGGCTCATGGCCTCGCTCAAGGCTTGCATCGCCCCCTGCGGCAAGTTCTCGAGCGATATTGGCTGCGCGCCCTGCGCAGCCTCCAGCACGCAGCGCCGGACCAATAGCTGCCGCGCCTGCTCGATGTCCGACAATTGGGCCACGGCCGCCAGATCGAGGCTGTCCGGCAAGCGAAAACACAGGCGGTAATCTTGCCACTGCAATTGCAACTCCGGCGTGTCGGCGGGCGGATCATCCAGACGCAGGTCGGCCGTACTCAGGTTCAGCTCCAGGCGTTCGGCGCAATGTTCGCAACAGGCCATGGCGGTCAATTGCGGCCCGAGCAGCGCGCCATACAGGTCCAGCAGATGGGCATCGCGGCGCCCCACTGGCAACCGCTCGGCACCCGTCAGGCCGTCGGCCAGCAAGGGCGCCAACAGCGCGCAGGATTGCAGTGCGGGGGGCAGCGTCTGGCTGTGGTCCCAGATCGCCAGCCAGTCAGCGGAATCAAGCTTGGACACGGTCAGGATCTCCATCATGGAAATGCCAACAGGCACGATGCCTCGTCAGTTCGGCTCGTTGAAGCTTGGTTCGCTCGGTTCGACCACCTCGTAATCGCGCTCCCAGCCTTCGTTTTCCAACTTCAGACGGGCGATGGCGACGGCGTTGGCATTGGCGTCCAGGTCCGGCAGCGACTGAAACTCGCTGACCCAGCAGCGGAACACCTTGTACGCCAGGGCTAATTGGCCGGCCTCGTTGTATAGCTCGATGATGATGTCCTTGCGAAAATCCTTGAGCGACACCTCCGCGCCCAAGCCGGAAGCGAAGTTCCAGACCTTGTTCGCCCAACGCTCGAAATCGGCATCGTGGGTCACCCCACGTTCCAGGGTGATCGCCTCGAACTCGGTGCGCCCCGGCGATTTGCGGCTGCTGCTGGGGTCACCGCCCTCGCGGTGTTTGACCACTTCAGTGGTGCGCTTGAGTGCCGATACCTTGCTGATGCCGGCGACATAGCGACCGTCCCACTTGACGCGGAATTTGAAGTTTTTGTAAGGATCGAAACGCTGGGCGTTGACCGTGAACTGAGCCATGGCATATCTCCCTGATGCAGCGATTCAGCGGCCACCCACCCGGGTGGCCGCTGCCTGGATCACACCTGAATTTGCCCAGCCAGCTGCTGGATCCTGATCACCACGAACTCCGCCGGTTTCAGCGGAGCGAAAGCCACCAGGATATTCACCACGCCGCGATTGATGTCGTCCTGGGTGGTGGTTTCACGATCGCACTTGACCAGATAGGCCTCGCGCGGCGTTTTGCCCTGGAAGGCGCCCTGGCGGAACAGGCTGTTCATGAAGGCGCCGAGGTTGAGCCGGATCTGCGCCCAGAGCGGCTCATCATTGGGCTCGAACACCACCCATTGAGTGCCGCGATACAGGCTTTCTTCCAGGAACAGGGCCAGTCGGCGCACCGGCACGTATTTGTATTCGGAGGTCATCTGGTCAGCCCCGCGCAGGGTCCGGGCACCCCAGGACACCGCGCCGTAAACCGGAAAACTGCGCAGGCAGTTGACCCCCAGCGGGTTGAGACTGCCATTCTCGCGGTCGTTCAATTGATAGTTCAGCGCCTGTACCCCGATCAGGCTGGCTTCAGTGCCGGCCGGTGCCTTCCATACACCACGGTCACCATCGGTGCGGGCGTAAAGCCCGGCCACGGTTCCGCAGGGTGCGCTCAGGCGCAACTTGCCGTTTTTCAGGGGGTCGGCGATGTAGACCCAGGGGTAGTAGACGGCGGCGTGATCGGATTTTGGCAACGCGGTGCCGGAAACCGTCGCCACCATCTGCTGCGGATCGACAGCGGTTGGTGGCGAGTCGATCACGAAGAATGCCCGGCGTTCCTCACAGTAAGCCGCTGCATCCATCAGCACGCCGGTGTCGGTGATACCCGGCAGACAGAGGATGTTGAACAGGTCCACTTCTTCCAGGGCATACAACCCTTTGCGTGTGTCACGGTCCGCAATGAAGGCGGAATAGATATCCGCGGCGGCATAGGCTGTTTCACTGCCGCCTTGCAGGGTGACGTTCACCGGCTGGGTGGTCAGCGAGCCCGCCAGCAAATGCAGTTGGCTGGCGATGCTGTTCAGCGGCGAATCCGAGACCGCGATACTTGAGGCCGCGCCTTGGGTGCCGGTGGCCAGGACCAGGGTGCTGCCGGCCACTGCACAGGTAAAGTTGCGGTAGGCGGGATCTCCTGGTTTACGCGCACGCACCGCGGCCTGAATCCGCGCGGCGACGTCCGTCAGTTTGGCGGCCAGATTGGCGCCAACCGCCCCCGCGTCACCGATATCGATCACATCGGAATTGCCATCGAGGCTGATGCGAAGGCCCGTGTGGGTCGCATCTGGCAGAGCATCCAGGTCGTTGGCAGCGAAGGTATCGCTGGTCAGGGTCGCAGGATCAGGCACCGGCACCGGACGGATTGCCCCGACCGCATCGACCTCCACTCCACCTGCTTCACTGCCAAGTTTGAGCGCAGCACTGGCATTGCTTTTCTGCCCGGGCAGCACCCGCACACTGGAGAACTCACCGCCGACACCGGACGTCATCAGGATCGTTTGCGTAGCGGCCGGCCGCCCACAGGTGAAGTTCTGGTAGGCCAGTTGGCTGTTCGCTTGGGCCCGGACTTTGGCCTGGATTGCGCCACACAGTGAATCCAGACGCTGGGTCGGCGTACCACCGGCGATATCCGCCGGCAGCGCGATCAGCACCTTGACCGGCGGTAGATTGTTCACGCTGACCCGAAACTCGTTGTGATTAGCGTCCAGCAGGGTCGTCACATCGGCCAGACTGGCACCGCGCGAAGTGCCGGCTGCCAACCCGTCCAGTGCTGCCTGACCGACCACCCGACTCACGCTGACCAACTGAGAAACCGCATTGACCTGATCCAGCACGTAGCGGGCGTCCATCGAGTTCATCGACAGATTTTCAAAGCGTTCGGCGCGTCCATCCGAGGCGCGGATGAACGTGATGTTGAATGAGCTACCAGGGTTGATGGTGAGGTGATCCACCCGTACTTCGATACCGTTACCCGCAGCGCCTTCGTCCAGCGCTTCGACCTTCAGTACATCGATCGGGTTTGTGTTCTGCAAGGTTTTGCTGGCTGTACTGGCGTCCTTGACGATACGCACCACGTAGGCCTCGGTACCGCCGTTCTGGAAGAACTGCCGGACCGCATAACCCATCTCGGAATCCACTGCCAAGCCGCCGAAGCGCCGCTCGTAATCGGCGAAACTGAACAGGTGCTGGGCTTTGTTGATCGGCCCGCGTGGCGCCGAACCGGCAAAGGCAGCCACCGAGGTCGCGACGCCGGTAATGGTCCGCACGCCGCTGGGAAGTTCTTCGATATAGACGCCTGGATAGCTGAGTTGGGCAGGCATGACGGATCCTTTCCGGGCTGGATGCAGGAGGTTGATGGCCAAATCCCTTCAGAGGCAGATACAACGTCGCCTCACAACCAACACAACTACATCCGAACCCATCCACTGCCCGGAAACCGTTGATGACCTGGACGCAGTTCATAATTCTTATGGGAACTGACAGCCCACGATCCGAAAGGTATGGATAGCTATAGATCGTTTTTTTTATTACGCAAATTCAAGCATTTCCATCTTTAGCTAATGGCTTATTGATATTTTTAGTTCTATAAGCACCTGAACTTAAAGGGCTGCCGCCAAAAGCCAATACCCAATAGTTATAAAGCGTCGAAGTAAAACAATAATTAACTGTAAAAGCCCAATGACTGTTTTGTTGTAACGCTAATAGCCAGACATCATTAAAATCAGCGAAGCCCCCACTTTCATCGCTCAGTTAAGATGTAGCTGGATGGAACTTCTCTCGCTTGAGGTTATAGTCCCGTACAGAAAAGCCCCGTACAGAAAATGATCCGGGTGACGTCAACATGAAAACGCTCACGGCCCTTTTCACCTGCTTGCATGTTGCCGGCGTATGCGCGGTCACGATCTCCTGCGCGAATGCTGCGTCACCTGCGCGCACCTTCAAGACCAGCTTCGACTGCGCCGACACAAAAGCATCCGTCGAGAAACTCATCTGCCGCGATCCGCAACTGGCGCAAATGGATATTGAACTGATGCGTCTCTATCGCCTGGCGCTCACAGATGAACATTCGGTGCCACCCGCAAACAAAGTCATGATCGACCAGCAATTCTGGATCGAGGCCCGCAACCAGTGTGGCTCCGGACCGGAGTCCAAGGCATGCGCGATCCGCAGTTATGCCGAACGTGCGTATCAGCTCCGCCAAGGCTCGGCCATTGTGAGAACCAAGGATCCAGACAGACTGACCGAAGGCCCCCAGGCGTTCCGTTGTACCGGGCTTAGCGACTTGATGACTGCGACATTTTTCAATACGCAGCCAGGCGTGGTTTACCTGAAATGGGCGAACGCATCGGTCACCCTGAACCAGGTGCAAAGTGATTTTGAAACCCGATACGCCGGCAAGAATTACCAGGGGAACTACAGCTTTCGGCAAAACGAAAACGGGGTCTATTTCCAGAAGCCTGGTGCCGGGGAAGTAAGCTGTACGGCCGAGCCGGTTGGCTGAGGGCTCTGCCTGTCCAGGGATTGTAGTTATCCCTCCTCCCCCTTGTTGCCGGTCGTCCACCTGCTCGATTTCCATGACCAAGACCCATTGCGTAAGCCATTTGCCATCGACAGTGCGGTTGAGCAACACCCGGCAAAATTCGTATACCATATCTACAACTCATTCCGAACGACCGCCGCCGTGACCCAAACCAAATTCAATGCTCCAGACCTTGGCAATGCGCCTTCGACGTCGGAAATCATCACTCGCCATCTGCGGGACGCTATCGTCGCGGGGCATTTTGACGAGGACGAGCCAATTCGCCAGGACGACATCGCGCGGCAGTTCAACGTCAGCAAGATCCCGGTGCGCGAAGCGCTCAAACGCCTGGAGGCTGAAGGCCTGGTGATGTTCCAGCGTAATCGCGGGGCGATGGTGACGCGGGTGTCCGACGCAGAACTGGCGCAGATGTTCGAAGTGCGCATGCTGCTCGAAGACAAAGTGCTGCGCCTGGCCATCCCTAACATGACCGAAGAAACCTTCGCCCGTGCCGAACGTATCTGCCAGGAATTCATCGGCGAAGATGACGTGGGACGCTGGGCCGAGCTCAATTGGGAACTGCATTCCTGCCTTTACGAACCGGCGCAACGCCCGTTTCTGGTCGGCCTGATTCGTTCGGTCAACGACAAACTGGAGCGTTACCTGCGCATGCAGATGAGCCTCTCGGCCGGCAAGGATCGCGCCGATCATGAACACCGGGAGATTTTGGCGGCCTGTCGCGCCGGCGACGTGGACCTGGCGGTGAAGCTGCTCGACGAGCACATTGCCGGGGTCTGCAAGACGCTGTTCGAGCACCTGCCGCACCATCACTAACCGCTCGCCGCACTGTGCCGATATCGTCATCGGCGCTGGATAAAACCATCAAGCCGGCGCCCCCCGCACGGGCCACTCTTTCGTTCACTCATCTGAACGGACGTGGCCCTGTTATGAAACGAATCAGCGTGATCGACTCCCACACCGGCGGCGAACCTACCCGCCTGGTGACGGCAGGTTTCCCGACCTGGGTTCCGGCAGCATGGCCGAACGTCGGCAGCGGCTGGCTGAGCAGCATGATCGGTGGCGCGCCGCGTGTGTGCTCGAACCACGGGGCAGCGACGTACTCGTCGGCGCCCTGCTCTGCCAGCCCGTCGATCCGACCGCGTGTGCCGGCGTGATCTTCTTCAACAACAGCGGTTATCTGGGTATGTGCGGCCACGGCACCATTGGCCTGGTGGCTTCGTTGGCCCATATGGGCAAGATCGGCCCGGGCGTACACAGCATCGAAACGCCAGTGGGCACAGTGCAGGCAACGCTGCACGAAGACCATTCAGTGAGCGTACGCAACGTGCCCGCTTACCGTTACCGCAAGGCGCTGGCGCTCGAAGTGCCAGGTGTTGGAACGGTGGTCGGCGATGTGGCTTGGGGTGGCAACTGGTTTTTCCTGATCGCCGAGCATGGCCTGCGTGTGGCCGGTGACAACCTCGATGCATTGACCGCGTATACCTTTGCCGTGCAGCAAGCGCTGGAAGTCCAGGGCATTCGCGGTGAAGACGGCGGGCTGATCGATCACGTCGAACTGTTCGCCGATGACGAACACGCCGACAGTCGCAACTTCGTCCTCTGCCCCGGCAAAGCCTACGACCGCTCACCCTGCGGCACCGGCACCAGTGCCAAACTGGCGTGCCTGGCGGCTGACGACAAATTGCAGCCGGGACAGATCTGGCGCCAGGCCAGCGTCATCGGCAGCGAGTTCGAGGGTTCATACGAACTTCAGGGCGAGCGCATCGTGCCGACGATTCGCGGTCGTGCCTACATCAGCGCCGAAGCCAGCCTGATCATCGAACAGGACGATCCATTCGCTTGGGGCATTCGCCCGTGAGTGAAGGCCTGATCGCCGATGTAATCGTGATTGGCGCCGGCATCATCGGCGCCGCCTGCGCCCAGGCGCTGGCCCGCCGTGGCTTGCGCGTGCTGGTGGTGGACGCCGGCATCCCCGGTGCGACAGCGGCAGGCATGGGGCACCTGCTGGTCCTGGACGACAACCCGGCTGAACTGGCCCTCAGTCAATATTCGCTGCAACGCTGGCGCGAACACGGGCCGGATCTGCCCGACGGCTGCGCCTACCGCAGCAACGGCACCCTCTGGCTGGCGGCCAACGCCGAAGAAATGACGGTCGCCCACAGCAAATACCTGAACCTTCAAGCTCAAGGAGTTGCCTGTGAACTGATTAGCCGCCGTGCGTTGCGCGAGCGCGAACCCGAGTTGCGCGAGGGCCTGGAAGGCGGTTTGTTGATCCAGGGCGACGGTATTCTCTATGCCCCGGCGACGGCCTACTGGATGCTCGACACGACGAACATCCAGCAGCTGCGGGCGCGAGTCAGTGAAGTCGATGGCAACCGTGTACGCCTGGATGACGGTCGCTGGCTGAGTGCCGAAGCCGTGATTCTGGCCAACGGCGTTCAGGCCAACGAGTTATGCCCGGAATTGCCAATCGAACCGAAGAAAGGCCACTTGCTGATCACCGACCGCTACCCCGCCAAGGTCACGCACACCTTGGTGGAGCTCGGCTATGTCACCAGTGCCCATAACGCCTCGGGCCCCTCGACGGCGTGCAACATTCAACCGCGTCCGACCGGGCAATTGTTCATCGGTGCCTCGCGGCAATTCGGCACCACTGACCCGCAGGTCGAAGGCTGGATGCTCGCCAAAATGCTCAAGCGTGCGATCGAATACATGCCGGGGTTGGCGCAGCTCAATGGCATCCGCGCCTGGACCGGCTTTCGCGCCGTCAGCCCCGACGGCTTACCGCTGGTGGGTCAGCACCCAAAGCGCAAGGGCTTGTGGCTGGCCGTCGGCCACGAAGGACTGGGCGTCACCACGGCCCCCGGCACGGCCGATTTGCTGGTCGCGCAACTGTTCAACGAAACACCGCCGCTCGCTGCGCATCCGTATCTGCCGCAGCGTTTTCTGGGAGAGCCCGTTTATGCCTGAATTGATGCTCGATGGCCGTTCCCTGCGCGTTGCCGAAGGCACCAGTGTCGCGGCCGCGCTGGCCTTGGGAAGCGACGGTTGCAGTCGGACCTCGGTCAGTGGCCAACGCCGCGCGCCCTTGTGTGGCATGGGTATTTGCCAGGAGTGCCGGGTGACCATCGACGGAAGACGCCGTCTGGCCTGCCAGACACTGTGCCGTGACGGCATGCAAGTGGAGACGCGCACATGAGCGAATACGCCGACGTGCTGATTATCGGTGCCGGCCCTGCCGGTATGGCCGCCGCCCTCGCCGCCGCGCCTGGCGGTGCACGTATCGTCATGCTCGACGACAACCCCGCGCCGGGCGGACAAATCTGGCGCGACGGGCCTCAGGCCAATTTGCCGACGCTGGCCCGTGATCTGCGTGATCAACTGCAGCGCTACGACAACATCCGCGTCCATTCCGGGGCCCGGGTGATCGCCTGCGCCGGGCCGAAGCAATTATTGGTCGAAGATGCTGATCGTGGCTGGCTGATTGCCTACGACAAACTGATTTTGTGCACCGGCGCCCGTGAGTTGCTGCTGCCCTTCCCCGGCTGGACACTGCCCGGCGTAACCGGTGCGGGCGGCCTTCAGGCATTGATCAAGGGCGGCCTGCCGGTACAGGGTGAACGCGTGGTGATCGCCGGTAGCGGGCCGTTGTTGTTGGCCAGCGCCGCGACCGCAAAACACAAGGGTGCCCGGGTGCTGCGCATCGCCGAGCAGGCTTCAACGGCGGCAGTCGCCGGGTTCGCCGCACAACTGCCGCGCTGGCCCAACAAACTGCTGCAGTCGTTCACGTTGTTCGATCGCCATTACCGCACCGGCACCCACGTGTTGGCGGCGTTGGGTACCGAGCGGCTGGAAGGCGTGCGCCTGCAACAGCAAGGGAAAATCGTCGAACTGGAATGTGATCGCCTGGCCTGTGGCTTCGGCCTGATCCCCAACACTCAAATTGGCCAGGCCCTGGGCTGTGATCTCGATGGCCACGCCCTCGCGGTCGATACCTGGCAAAGCCACCCGCCGCGTTGACCACTATGCGGCGGGAGAATGCACGGGGTTCGGTGGCAGTGAACTGGCGTTGGTCGAAGGTGCGATTGCGGGATACGCAGCGGTCGACGACCGTCAGGCGGCTCAAGCATTGTTCTCTCGGCGCGCGCGGTGGCAGGGATTCGCCAATGCGCTGAACCAGGCATTCGCGCTCGGCCCGCAACTCAAGTCGCTGGCACAACCCGACACCCTGCTATGCCGCTGCGAAGACGTACCCTACGCGGCGCTCGCCGGGCACGCGGACTGGCGCGAAGCCAAACTGGCCAGCCGCTGCGGCATGGGCGCTTGTCAGGGTCGAGTGTGTGGCGGCGCCTTGCAGCACTTGTTCGGCTGGCAACCCTCGGTGCCACGCCCGCCGTTCAGCCCGGCACGGATCGAGACCTTGTTGTGCCTGGACGACAACCCGCCCGTTTGAATACCGGGCCAGGGCTTTCGATAGCCGGCCCGAGTCTTTATGATCCTCGGCATTGCCACCAGACGCCCAGCGCCATGTATGCCTCGCTCACGACGTTCAAACCCTGTGACCTGCCAACCCTGTTGAGCAGCTTGCAGCCGATTGCGCCGCTGCTCGACACCCTGTCCGACGTGGTGTTTTTCATCAAGGACAGCGAGGCCCGCTACGCGTTCGTCAACCAGACCCTGGCCCGACGTTGCGGCTTCAAACACCCTGACGAGTTGCTTGGGCTCACCGCCGACAGGGTCTTTCCCGAGCGTTACGGCCCGCTGTACACCGAACAGGATCGGCGCGTGCTGTCCACCGGCCGCGAACTGGCCGATCAACTCGAACTGCATCTGTATTTCGGCAATCAGCCAATGTGGTGCCTGACCCACAAACTGGCCCTGCACGATGAACAGGGCCGCATCGTTGGCTTGGCGGGCATCTCCCGCGACCTGCAACTTCCCCAGTCCAGCCATCCGGCGTTCCCGAAACTCGCTGCGGTGGACGCGCATATCCGCAAGCATTTCGCCCGCCCTATCAGCCTCGCCGAATTGACGGCGATTGCCGGGTATTCCGTGGCGCAACTGGAGCGCCACTGCAAACGCGTGTTCCAGCTCACGCCACGGCAGATGATTCACAAGGCCCGGCTGGAAGAAGGTTCGCGGCTGTTGTTGCACACCGACCTGCCCATCACCGAGATCGCCCTGCGCTGTGGTTACACCGACCACAGTGCCTTCAGCCGACAGTTCCGCGCCTTGACCAGCCTGGCGCCGAGCCAATACCGCGACAGCCGCCGTTAAGGTGTTCCTTTAAGGCGCGTCATGGGGCGACTGTGCTCCCTTCTGTAACACCTTCCTGATCCGCACCCTCTCGCCTCTACCGACTCATCGTCGCGCAACCCGTCTGATTCAAGGGCTGGAAATTAATTCTGGTCTCGGGAGGAAAACAGGCACGTCCATTGCTATTGTTAATATCGTATACGAAATCCCCAATACGATATCTGACGACACTACAACCACAACGAGGCCTCTATGAAAAACCCCGCATTTGCCGTAGCCCTCAGCGCTGTCCTCAGCACTTCCTTCATCGCCACCGCCCAGGCTGACAAGCTCGACGATATTATCGGTTCGGGCAAGCTGCGTTGCGCCGTGACCCTGGACTTCCCGCCGATGGGGTTCCGCGATGAAGGTAACAACCCGGCCGGGTTCGACGTGGACTACTGCCGCGACCTGGCGAAAGTCCTCGGGGTCGAAGCCGAAGTGGTTGAAACCCCCTTTCCTGACCGCATTCCGGCGCTGATCTCCGGGCGCGCCGACGTGATCGTTGCGTCAACCTCCGACACCCTGGAACGGGCCAAGACTGTCGGCCTCACCGTGCCGTACTTTGCCTTCCAGATGGTGGTGCTGACCCGCGACAACACCGGCATCAACAGCTTCGCCGATATCAAAGGCAAACCCCTGGGTAACACCAGCGGCACCTATGAAGCCATCGCCCTGGAAAAAGACGTGAAGAACTGGGGCAGCGGCACTTTCCGCGCGTATCAGTCGCAGAACGACACGTTGCTGGCCGTCGCTCAGGGCCACATCGACGCAACCGTCGTCACCAATACCGTGGCCGCCGCCACCATCAAGTCGGGCAAATACAAGAACCTGAAGGTCGCCGGTAACGCACCGTACACCATTGACTATGTCTCCCTGGGTGCCAAGCGTAACGAGTATGGCCTGCTCAACTACCTGAACCTGTTCGTCAACCAGCAAGTCCGTAGCGGCCGCTACGAGGAACTGTTCACCAAATGGGTCGGCACCGAGATCAAGCCTTCCGACCTGACCGTGCCCAAGGTCTACTACTAAGATGTCCGGCATGCCTGGGGCCACTTCCCTTTCCGGTCGCAGTCTGGTCGCGGGCGCCGCACAAGGCGCCCTGCTGTTCGCCGATGTCGGGCTGAGTTTCTGGGGCGGCGTTGACCCGTTCAGCGGTGAGGTCATCGACCGTCATCACCCGCTCAGCGGCGAGCATTTGGCCGGTCGTGTGCTGGCCATTCCCAGCGGTCGCGGCTCGTGCACTGGCAGCAGTGTCCTGATGGAGTTGATCAGTAATGGTCACGCACCGGCCGCACTGGTGCTGGCCGAACCCGATGAGATTCTGACCCTGGGCGTGCTGGTGGCGCAGACCATTTTCGAGCGTTCCCTGCCGGTGCTGTGCATCGGTCAGGAGGCCTTCGCCGCCTTGCGCGGCAAGGCGTTTGCCCGGGTCGAGAATTCATCGGTGACACTGTTCGAACACCTGCCCGGCGATGCCTGGCAGGCATTCGAAAATTCATCGCAAACCGTCGAAACAAGCGCCTCGATCGAGCTCACTGTACTCGACCGGGCGCTGCTCGATGGCGAGCATGGCAAGGCGGCACAAATTGCCATGCAAATCGTCCTGCGCATGGCCGAACTGCAAGGTGCCCGATGCCTGGTGGATGTCACTCAGGCGCACATCGACGGCTGCATCTATACCGGCCCGGCCAGTCTGCGGTTTGCCGAACAGTTGGTGCAGTGGGGTGCAAAAGTGCGGGTGCCGACGACCCTCAATTCAATCTCCGTCGACCAGCGTCGTTGGCGAGAATTGGGCATCGATCCCGCGCTTGGCGTACCGGCCAGCGCTTTGGGTGATGCCTACATGGCAATGGGGGCGCAGCTGAGCTTTACCTGTGCGCCCTACCTGCTGGACAGCGCGCCGAAGGCCGGTGAACAGATCGTCTGGGCCGAATCCAACGCCGTGGTTTACGCCAACAGTGTGCTCGGTGCACGGACGCTGAAGTACCCGGATTACCTGGATATCTGCATCGCCCTGACCGGCCGCGCGCCCTTGATTGGCTGCCATCTGGACGCTCAACGCAAAGCCCGTTTGCACATTGAGTTACCCGCATTGGGTGAACTGGATGACGCGTTCTATCCGCTGCTCGGTTATCACATCGGCGCGCTGGCGGGCAGCCGGATTCCGTTGGTGTACGGGTTGGAACGGCGCACGCCAAGCCTGGATGACCTGAAAGCCTTCGGCGCGGCGTTTGCCACCACCTCTGCCGCACCGTTGTTCCATATCGCCGGTGTCACCCCGGAAGCCCTCGACCCGGCACAGGTTCTGGAGCCGGATCAAACCCTGCCGGTGGAAACCATTCGCCTGAAGGACCTGCTGCACAGTTGGCGCAAGCTCAACAGTGC
Organism: Pseudomonas sp. S2_F03; assembly: GCF_054668335.1. Classification (NCBI taxonomy): domain Bacteria; kingdom Pseudomonadati; phylum Pseudomonadota; class Gammaproteobacteria; order Pseudomonadales; family Pseudomonadaceae; genus Pseudomonas; species Pseudomonas sp. S2_F03. The sequence goes on from NZ_CP162759.1 coordinate 6,125,689, forward strand.
GCGTGAGAACCGGGTGGATGTGGTCTCGCTGGGCAATCCGCATTTCTCCCTCAGCGAGTTCGCTCACCTGGCGCGACTGTGTCTCAACCGGGTCAAGCATCCCGACGTGGTCCTTGCCATCACCTGCGGCCGCGCGGTGCTGGAACAGGCGCGCGAGGCTGGGCACATCAGCGTGATCGAAGCCTTCGGCGCAACCCTCGTCACAGATACCTGCTGGTGCATGCTCGGTGAACCGGTGATCCCGCTGGACGCCAAAACCTTGATGACCAATTCGGGCAAATACGCCCATTACGCACCCGGCCTGGTCGGTCGAAAGGTGCACTTCGCCAACCTTGCCGAATGCGTCGATGCAGCCTGCAGCGCTACGGCCAGCGGACGCCTGCCCGCCTGGCTGCAACCGGCTGTTCACCTGGAGAACACTGCGCATGTTTGATTACACCTTCCAATGGCGCTCGGCCCTGCGCGCCCTGCCGGACATGCTCGCCGGGGCGGTGGTCACTTTCGAAACCGCCGCCTTGTCGATGATCTTCGGAGTGCTCATCGCCCTGGCCCTGACGGTGATGCGCGAAGCCAAAAACCCGGTGCTGCGCGGCTTCGGCAACGGCTGGGTGTCGATCGCCCGCAACACCCCGTCGCTGTTTCAGGTTTACGTCCTCTACTTCGGCCTTGGCTCACTGGAGTTGCATGTCAGCTCCTGGTTCGCCCTGCTGGCGGGGATCACCTTCAACAACGCCGGCTACCTCGCGGAAAACTTCCGCGGCGGCCTCAAGGCTGTGCCCGGCACACAAGTGCGGGCCGCGCGATCGCTGGGCATGAGTGCCTTCCAGACCTACCGGATGATCATCGTCCCGCAGTTGCTGCGGATCGTGTTCTACCCGTTGAGCAATCAAATGGTATGGGCGGTGTTGATGACCTCGCTGGGGGTGATTGTCGGCCTGAACAATGACCTCACCGGGGTGACCCAGGACTTCAACGTCAAGACGTTCCGCACCTTCGAATACTTCGCCATTGCCGCGGTGCTGTATTACCTGATTGCCAAGGCGATCGTCGCGACGGCCCGGCTGATGGCCTGGCGGCTGTTCCGTTACTGAGGACCTGACCATGTTTACCACCAGTTTTTCCTGGAATGACCTGCAGTTTCTGCTCAATGGCGCCTGGGTCACTCTGCAACTGACGTTCTGGTCGATCATCCTCGGCTCTGTCGCCGGGTTGGTGTTCGGCTTGTTGCGGGCGCTGCTGCCACGCGCCAGCCTGCCGCTGGCCTGGGTGCTGGACGTGTTTCGCAGCGTGCCGCTGTTGATTCAGTTTGTGCTGTTCAACTCGCTAAAGAGCATCGTCGGTCTGGACATCAGCGCTTTCAGCGTTGGCTGCATCGTGCTCGGGGTCTACGCCGCCGCGTACTTCACCGAGATCGTGCGCGGTGGTGTGCTCGCGGTGCCGTTTACCGTGCGCCGCGCCAGTCGCTCGCTGGGCCTGAGCTTCTTCCAGGACCTGCGCTGGATCGTCCTGCCGATCGCCACGCGCGTAGCGTTTCCCGGTTGGCTGAACCTCGTGCTCGGTGTGATGAAAGACACCGCGCTGGTGATGTGGATCGGCATCGTCGAGTTGCTGCGCGCCTCGCAAACCATCGTGACCCGCATCCAGGAACCGTTGCTGGTGCTGTGCATCGCGGGCCTCATCTATTACGTCATGAGCCTGGTGGTTGCCCGCCTTGGCGCTCGTCTGGAAGAGAAGGTGGCAAGAAAATGATTGAGATCGACAACGTACACAAATCCTTCGGCAACCTGGAGGTGGTCAAGGGCGTGAACCTGACCGTGAGCAAGGGTGAAGTGGTGTCGATCATCGGTGGCTCGGGCTCGGGCAAGTCGACCCTGCTGATGTGCATCAACGGCCTGGAGCCGATTCAGAAAGGCAATATCCGCGTGGACGGTGTCGAGGTTCACCACAGCGCCACCGACCTCAATCGCCTGCGGCAGAAGATCGGCATCGTGTTCCAGCAATGGAACGCCTTTCCGCACCTGACCGTGATGGAGAACGTGATGCTGGCGCCGCGCAAAGTCCTCGGCAAAAGCAAGGCTGAAGCCGAGGAGCTGGCGGTGCGGCAACTGACCCACGTGGGGTTGGGTGACAAGCTCAAGGCCTTTCCCGGCAAATTGTCCGGCGGTCAGCAGCAGCGCATGGCCATCGCCCGCGCCCTGGCCATGTCACCGGATTACATGTTGTTCGACGAAGCCACCTCGGCCCTCGATCCGCAACTGGTGGGCGAAGTGCTGGACACCATGCGCATGCTCGCCGAAGACGGCATGACCATGGTGTTGGTGACCCACGAGATTCGCTTCGCTCGCGACGTGTCGGACCGCGTGGCGTTTTTCCGCAATGGCCTGGTGCACGAGATCGGCACGCCCGAGCAAGTTATCGGCAACCCGGTGCATGCGGAAACGGCGGCCTTCCTTAAGTCAGTGAAATAACCGACGGCCCCATCGCGGGCAAGCCCGCTCCCACAGTGATCGGTGTCTGCCACCGATTTTGTGTACACCCGCAAACCTGTGGGAGCGGGCTTGCCCGCGATGAGGCCCTAACAGGCAACAAAAGGATCAAGTCATGCGCTCATCGAAAGTCATACATGTCGTCAGCTGCCACGCCGAAGGCGAAGTCGGTGATGTCATCGTTGGGGGCGTTGCCCCGCCACCAGGCGCCACCGTGTGGGAACAATCTCGCTGGATCGCCCGGGATGAAACCCTGCGCAATTTCGTGCTCAACGAACCACGCGGGGGAGTATTCCGCCACGTCAATCTGCTGGTGCCGGCCAAGGACCCACGGGCGCAAATGGCCTGGATCATCATGGAACCGGCAGACACCCCACCGATGTCCGGCTCCAACTCGCTGTGCGTCGCCACGGTGTTGCTCGACACCGGCATTCTGCCAATGACCGAACCGCAAACCCGGCTGGTACTCGAAGCCCCGGGCGGGCTGATCGAGGCCGTCGCCGATTGCCGCGATGGCAAGGTCGAGCGGGTGGAAATCAAGAACGTACCCTCCTTCGCTGACCGTCTTGATGCGTGGATCGAAGTCGAAGGCCTAGGCTCATTGCAAGTCGATACCGCGTACGGTGGCGACAGTTTTGTGATCGCCGATGCCAAGCGCCTGGGCTTTTCCATCCGTCCCGACGAGGCGGCAGACCTGGTCGAGGCCGGGCTGAAAATCACCTGGGCGGCCAACGAACAACTGGGCTTCGTGCATCCGCTGAACCCCGAGTGGTCGCACATTTCCTTCTGCCAGATCGCCGCGCCGATCGTCCATGAAACCGGCATCGCCACCGGCGCCAATGCGGTGGTGATTCAACCCGGCAAAATCGACCGCTCACCCACCGGCACCGGCTGCTCGGCGCGCATGGCGGTGTTGCAAGCCAAGGGTTTGATGCAGGTGGGCGATCGTTTTATTGGCCGCTCGATCATCGGTTCCGAGTTCCACTGCCGCATCGATTCGCTGACGGAGGTGGCCGGTCGACCGGCGATCTACCCGTGTATTTCCGGACGAGCCTGGATCACCGGGACTCATCAGTTGCTGCTCGATCCGAGCGATCCATGGCCACAAGGCTACCGACTGTCTGACACCTGGCCTGGCGCCTGATCCCTGCCGTCGAAACACTGACCAACGGCTAGCAAAAACCCCTTGAAACCCGAAAAAAGCGCTAGCCGAATTTATCCACTTGCAATATCGTATACGAAATACGAACGAACCCATCGGAGGCAACAATGAGCAAACGCATTAACTGGAGTGGCGTCTTCCCCGCGGTGACCACTCAATTCAACGACGACTTTTCCATCAACCTGGAAAAAACCCATCAGGTGATTTCCAACGTGATCCGTGACGGCGTGTCGGGCCTGGTGGTGTGCGGTTCCGTGGGGGAAAACACCTCGCTGACCGCCGAAGAAAAAATCGCCGTGACCGAAGTCGCGGTCGACGCCGCTCGCGGTCGCGTTCCGGTGATCTGCGGAGTAGCTGAGTTCACCAGTGTGGCCGCCGCCAAAGTCGCAAACGCAGTACGCCGTGTGGGCGTCGACGGCGTCATGCTGATGCCGGCACTGGTCTACGGCTCCAAGCCGTTCGAAACCGCCGAGCATTACCGTTACGTGGCAAAAAACGCCGACGTACCGCTGATGGTCTACAACAACCCGCCGATCTACAAAAACGACGTCACCCCGGACATCCTGATATCCCTGGCCGACTGCGACAACGTGGTGTGCTTCAAGGATTCTTCCGGCGACACGCGCCGTTTCATCGACGTGCGCAATGAAGTCGGTGATCGTTTTGTGCTATTCGCCGGTCTCGACGACGTGGTGCTGGAAAGCATTGCGGTGGGCGCCGAAGGCTGGGTCTCGGGGATGTCCAACGTGTTCCCCAAAGAAGGCGAAACCATCTTCCGCCTGGCCAAGGCCGGTCGCTTCGCCGAAGCCATGCCGATCTACGAATGGTTGATGCCGATCCTGCACCTCGACGCCCGTGCCGACCTGGTGCAGTGCATCAAGCTGTGCGAAGCCATCGCCGGTCGCGGCAGCGCGCTGACCCGTCCACCACGCCTGGCCCTGCCGGAAGCTGACCGCGTGTTCGTCGAGCAGATCATGGCCAAGGCCCTGGCCAACCGTCCGGAGCTGCCGGACGTCGGTCTCTGAGTGATTGCCGGGCGGGCCCTTAGGGGCCCGAACCGGCCTGCCTGTTTTGCGCCCCCACAGGAAACGTCAGCATGTCCAATCCCCCAAGCTCGTCCAGCGCAACCACACCCTCGGGACTCAAGCGCGTCGTGGCCGCCGCCATGGCCGGCACCGTCGCCGAATGGTATGAATTCTTTCTCTACGGCACCGCCTCGGCACTGGTCTTCGGCCAGTTGTTCTTTCGCCAGACCGGCAACCCGGTCGACGGCATCCTCGCCGCCTTCGCCTTGTACGCCGTCGGGTTTCTCGCCCGTCCGTTGGGTGGCCTGGTGTTCGGTCACTACGGTGACAAATTCGGCCGCAAGCGTCTGCTGCAACTGAGTCTGGTGGTGGTCGGCATCACCACGTTCCTGATGGGTTGCCTGCCCGGTTTCGATCAGATCGGCTATGCAGCGCCGGTGTTGCTGGTGCTGTTGCGGTTGATTCAGGGGTTCGCTTTTGGCGGTGAATGGGGCGGTGCGATTCTGTTGGTGTCCGAACATTGTCCGGACAATCGTCGAGGCTTCTGGGCCAGTTGGCCGCAGGCCGGTGTCCCGGCCGGCAACCTGGTGGCCACCCTCGCCCTGTTGCTGTTGTCGTCGACCCTGTCGCAAGAACAATTCCTCGCGTGGGGCTGGCGCGTTGCATTCTGGTTCTCGGCGGTGGTGGTGCTGATCGGCTACTGGATTCGTACCAGCGTCGATGACGCACCGATCTTCAAGGAAGCCCAGGCCCGGCAGGCGCAAAACAAGCATCAGCAACTGGGTGTGGTCGAAGTGTTGCGTCACCACTGGCGCGCCGTGTTGGTTGGTATCGGTGCGCGGTTTGCCGAGAACATCCTCTATTACACCGTCGTGACCTTCTCGATCACCTACCTGAAACTGGTGGTGCACAAGGACACGTCACAGATCCTGTTGCTGATGTTCGGCGCGCACTTGCTGCACTTCTTCCTGATCCCGCTGATGGGGTATCTGTCTGACCTGGTCGGGCGTAAACCGGTGTACCTGACTGGCGCGGTGCTCACGGCGTTCTGGGGTTTTATCGGTTTCCCGATGATGGATACCGGCAACAACTGGCTGATCATGGCGGCCATTACCCTGGGCCTGGCCATTGAATCGATGACTTATGCGCCCTACTCGGCGCTGATGGCCGAGATGTTCCCGACCCACGTGCGCTACACCGCGCTGTCCCTGTGCTATCAGGTGGCGCCGATCTTCGCCGGTTCGCTGGCCCCGCTGATCGCCCTCACCCTGCTCAACAAGTACAACAGTTCGACACCCATCGCTTTCTACCTGGTCGGCGCCGCGCTGATTTCGATAGTTGCCGTCGGGCTGACGCGTGAAACCCGTGGCAAGTCGCTGCATCAGGTGGACAGTGAATCCGCGGCGCGGATTGCTGGCCTGGACAGCACCGAACCGGCCACCACTCGCCGAGGCGATTCGCTGGCCTGATCCCCCTTCCCCTACAGGAGTTTTCCATGCCCGAGATCATCGGCCACAACTACATCGGCGGTGCGCGCAGCGCCGCCGGTACTGTCACCTTGCGAAGCCATGACGCCAGCACCGGTGAAGCGCTGCCCTATTCGTTCATGCAGGCCACGGGCGAGGAAGTCGATGCCGCAGCCCAAGCGGCCGCTGCCGCTTACCCGGCATTTCGGGTTCTGTCGGCGAGTCGGCGCGCCGAGTTTCTTGAGGCCATCGCCGCGCAACTGGATGCCTTGGATGATGACTTCGTTGCGCTGGTAACCCGTGAAACGGCGTTGCCTGCCGGGCGCATACAAGGCGAGCGTGGGCGCACCAGCGGCCAGATGCGTCTGTTCGCCCAGGTTCTGCGCCGTGGCGATTTCTATGGCGCGCGCATCGACCGGGCCTTGCCCGAGCGTCAGCCGCTGCCACGGGTCGATCTGCGTCAGTACCGGATCGGCGTCGGCCCGGTGGCGGTGTTCGGTGCGAGCAATTTCCCGCTGGCCTTTTCCACCGCCGGCGGCGATACCGCAGCGGCCCTCGCAGCGGGTTGCCCGGTGGTGTTCAAGGCTCACAGCGGGCACATGGCGACCGCCGAGCGGGTGGCCGATGCGATCCTGCGCGCCGCCGAGCAAACCGACATGCCCAACGGCGTGTTCAACATGATCTACGGTGCCGGCGTCGGCGAAGCACTGGTCAAGCATCCGGCCATTCAAGCCGTGGGGTTCACCGGTTCACTCAAGGGCGGTCGCGCCCTCTGCGATATGGCCGCCGCCCGGAAGCAGCCGATCCCGGTGTTTGCCGAAATGAGCAGCATCAACCCAGTAGTGGTGTTGCCCGAAGCGCTACAAGTGCGTGGCGAGAAAATCGCCAGCGAGCTGGTGGCATCGGTAGTCCAAGGTTGTGGTCAGTTCTGTACCAATCCGGGGCTGGTCATTGGCATTCGTTCCTCGACGTTCAGTGCGTTCACCGCGCGGCTGAGTCACTTGATGAACGAGCAGCCGGCTCAAACCATGCTCAACAGCGGGACACTCGCCAGCTACGGCACGGGTGTGCAAGCCCTGCTGCGCCATCCGGGTATCAGTCATCTGGCCGGCAAGGTCCAACAAGGCAATCAAGCTCAACCGCAGCTGTTCAAGGCTGACGTCAATCTGCTGCTTGATGGTGATCCGTTGTTGCAGGAAGAAGTGTTCGGCCCGACCACCCTCATCGTCGAAGTGGCCGACAAGGCAGAACTGCACCAAGCGCTGCACAGCCTGCACGGTCAGCTTACGGCCACATTGATTGCCGAGGCTGGCGACCTGCGAACCCATGGTGAACTGCTGCCACTGCTGGAACAAAAGGTCGGCCGCGTGCTGTTCAATGGCTACCCGACCGGTGTTGAAGTGTGCGATGCGATGGTGCATGGCGGGCCTTATCCGGCCACTTCCGACGCCCGTGGCACATCGGTCGGCACCTTGGCCATCGAGCGCTTTCTGCGTCCGGTTTGCTACCAGAATTGCCCGGATGCGTTGTTGCCCGAAGCGCTTCAAAACGCCAACCCGCTGGGGATCAATCGCCTGGTCGATGGCCATAACCACTGCGAACAGTTGTAAACCGAACGGGCGCCATGGGCGCCCGTCTTCTTTTAATCCAGCAATGCCTTCAAGTCGTTGTACAAGGCCTGCGGGATTTGCACCCCTTCCACCAGACTGCGCGCCCGCGCTTCATATCGCCGTTGCGACGGCAAGCGGGCACCTTGCCCTTGTATGCTTTCGAACAACGTTTCGGCACGCGCCAGGTGCTGCTCGGTGGCCTCGCCGAGAAAACGTCGCGGATCAAGTGCGATGATCAGCTCGCCATGGTACGGCGACGACTTGCTGCCAGCGTCATAGGCCAGCGATTCGGCACTGGTCAAGTCACCAATCAACGGCCCGGCAATCAGCTCCACCATCGCGGCCAGCGCCGAGCCCTTGTGCCCGCCGAACGTCAACATCGCGCCGGCATCGAGCACCACATTGGCATCGGTACTCGGTTGCCCGTCGGCGTCCACTCCCCACCCTTCGGGGATCGGCTTGCCGGCACGCCGATGCAGTTCGATATCGCCACGGGCAATCGCACTGGTGGCGAAGTCGAACACGAATGGATCTTTACCCGCACGCGGCCAACCGAACGCGATGGGATTGGTGCCGAACACGGGCTGGCTTCCCCCGCAGGCGCGACCCAGGCATGGCTCGGATTGCAGGCCAGCGCCACCAGGCCGGCGGCGGTCAGTTGTTCGATCTCCACCCATAGTGCAGAGAAATGCACGCAGCGGTTAATGGCCAGCGCCGCAATTCCGTTTGCCCGGGTTTTCTCCTCCAGCAGCGGCATACCGGCCTGGAAAGCCAGCTGCGAGAACCCACCCGCCGCATCGACACGCACGATCGAAGGGGCCTGATCGATCACCTGCGGCTCGGCATCGGCCCGCACTTTGCCGGCGCGCAGCGAATTGACGCAGCCCAGAATTCGGTACAAACCATGGGAGGCACAGCCATCGCGCTCGCCAGCAATCACCGTGGCGGCTACCGCTTGGGCGTGTGCAGCGTTGAAACCGTTGTGCAGCAGGATCGATTCGGCCAGCGTGCGGGCTTCGATCAGGGACAGTCGGATCATAATCAACTCCTTGGACAGACCGTCCAGACTGGCCCATTCCAAGCGTTGCGGCTTGAGCGCTTTAGGCAAGATTGATGACGAATTGGGCATACCCGTGGTGCCGTTACACCAAGCGATCACTCGGATTTTTCCTACACATCAGTGGCTTCATGCCTACAAAGTGTTGGCCTCTAGTGCGGCACTATCAGGCCATATTTCTATAATGAAGATCATTTGCGATGAATAAACCTTCGCTCCGCGCACTGGTTCTTGAGGACCATCCCTTTCAGCGAGCGTTTGCAGTCAAGGTACTCCAACATTTGGGGTGCACCGAGATCTTCCAGGCTGAAGACGGATCACAGGCGCTGGCACTGTTACAACAGGTGGGCGCCGTGGATATCACGCTGTGCGATCTGCGAATGAATGGCATGGATGGCCTGGAATTCTTGCAGCAGGCCAGCCACTCCAATTTGGTCGGCGCGATCATCATCAGCAGTTCGATGTCTTTGGATCTGCGGTATTCGGTACAGAAAATTATCTCTTTGTTGGGTATGCAGTTACTGGGCGATGTCGGCAAACCCCTGCAACCGGAAGTGTTGGCACCGTTATTGGAGAAGTACTCGGCCAGCTCATACAAGCCCTCCAGTCGAGCCCCGGACCTGGTCCTGCCTGATTGCCAGGAAGTCACCCAGGCCTTGCGTGACCATCAGATCAAGGCGTATTACCAGCCAAAAATCAATCTGCGTACCGGCGAGATGTATGGCGTCGAAGTACTCGCCCGGTGGCTACACCCCATCAAGGGCATTTTATCGCCCGCGGTCTTCCTGCCGACGCTTGAGCGGTGCGAGATGATGGACGAATTGCTGTTCGACCAGTTGAACCAGGCCTTGGCGCTGCAGAAACAATTGCGCGAAAAAGACATCGCCCTGAATTTCGCTTTCAACCTGCAAACGTCTCAACTGGTGGGCGGTCAACTGACGCAGCGGATCAAATCGATACTGGATCACTTCGACCTGCCAGGCGATGGCCTGACGTTTGAGTTGACCGAGGGCGGGCTTTTGGACGCTACAGCGGCCAGCCTTGAAACACTGGTTCGGCTTCGCATGATGGGTTGCCAACTGTCCATTGATGACTTTGGCGCCGGATTTTCCTCCTTGAAGCGTTTGTGCCAGTTGCCGTTCAACGAAATCAAACTGGATGGCGAGTTCGTGCGCACCTTGCACGAGCCACGCTGCCAGGCAGTTATCAGCAGCACGCTCGCACTGGGCGACTCATTGGGCATGTCAGTTGTCATCGAGGGGATCGAAACCCTGGAGCAACGAGACACGCTGCTTGATCTGGGTTGTTCAAGGGGCAAGGATATTTTTATGCCAGCCCCATGAGCAGCGCAGATTTGCTGTCGCGTCTATCCCCTGCATCTCTCCCATGAACCCCGTGCAAACGCCAGAAACGACGAAGGCCCCATAGGGGCCTTCTTTTTTGCAGCACTGTTTCAGCAGGCAGTGGCGCTAAATTCAACGCTATTGGGAGACAGGAGCAGCAGCGCCCTCCTCGGCATTGATGTTCAGCACCTGGGCACAGGATGGCGGCAAGAACAGATACGACTGCGCAACGTTATTGTCGTCGAACATCACCTTGTACTGGCAAACCATTGGCTCGCGTGTTCCGGGCCGTGGGAATTTGAAGAGGTAGTCCCACTCGCGAACGTTGAACATCGCTTCGGAGAAGTGCGGCAAACCAATCAGTTCATAAAGCTGCGGCTTGGTCAGGCCGGGCACGACCTTGCGCAAGTTCTCCACGCTCACATAACTGCCTTCGGTACGGCTGGCATCCTTGAGCGCCGGGAACACTGGGGCACTGGACTTGCCATGATCATCAACATGGCTTCGATTGGTACCGCAACCTGCCAGCGTCGCGGCCAGGCACGCGCTCAGAAACAGGCTCACCAGTGATGTATTGGGCTTTTGCATAAGATTCTCGACACGATAAATAGGAAGAGGAGCCCGGCCTGCGCCGGGCTCTGGATCAACGTGAAAGGGTTACCACTGATAACCCACACCCACCGATGCGCCGAAGTCGCGCTGGGTGTTGGTGGTGGCTTGCATCTTGGTGACCCACCGGCCGTTATCGGAGATCCGCGACACGCCCAACGCCATCGCCGATTCCCCGCGATAGGTGCCCAAGGAACCGGAGGTCATACTTGCTCCAGCGGTATACGGCTGAGGCAGTGCGGCCATGGCCATGGCACCGGCGATACCGGCACTCAAGTCGCTATCCAGCTCTTTGATATTTTTGTTCAGCGAGTTGTAGACCGAATTGGTGTAGGCATTGGCGTTGTTGGTGGCGTCAGCCAATCCCTTGTTCAACTGGCTAAGGTTGACCGCGTCCGTCGAGCGCCGTGCCGGCGGCCACATGGGTGATCTGTCGCTCGTTGCCCGCAGCACCTACCGAAACGCTGTTGGCGCGATCAGCCACCGAGTTGGCACCCAGCGCTACCGAGTTGTCCGCCTTGGCGGTGGAACCATTGCCGATTGCCGTCGAGTTGTTACCCGCGGCAATAGCGTTGGTGCCGACGGCCGAACTGTTCTTGCCTGATGCCTTGGCACCCGCACCACCGGCCATCGAGTCGTCGCCTGTCGCTGACGGTTTTGCCAGGTTGCTCGTGTTGTTGACCTGGAACATGCCGTCGGTGCCTTTTTGCAGGTTAGTGACATTCGTCACTGCCTGGGTCACACGGTTGTCGACGTCGGTTACCCGTTTGTCCTGATTCGCAACGGAGTTGTTGATCGAGCTGATCGAGTCATCGGTGTACTTCTTGGACTCGGCCACAGCGCCATCAAGCTGACGCAGGTTAACCGCATCGGTGGCTTCCTTACCGTCCGCGAGGTTGCTGAGTGTGCGGGTTTCGCCCGTTGCTGCGTTGCCGATGGAGGCCGTACCTGCGGTGGTGTTATTGGCACCGGAGTACTTGCCGGTATAGGTTTCAGTACCACGACCGCCATCGCTGGACCCGTTACCCAACGCTACGCTGCCATTGGCAGAAGCCTTGGCCCCTTCGCCCACCGCAACAGCCCCATTGCCCGCCGCATTCGCACCGTTCCCCGAAGCCACGGAGCCTGCGCCAGACGCTACGGCATTCGGCCCCATGGCAATCGCCTCTGCCCCACTGGCCACCGAATCAGCACCCGAGGAGTTGGCACGGAAATACTTGATGCCCCCACCGTTGTTGATGGTGTTGAAGCTGTTTTCGATAGTCGTTACCCGATTATCGATGCCGGTAACCTGTCGGCCCAAGGCATACAACTGCGAACCGTTGACCGCATCCGTGGAGTTGGCGCTCAGATCTCCCGCACCCACGTTGGTGATCTTGTTAACGGTGACACCGCCATGGCTGGCACTGAAAGCCCCCAGGCTGGTATCCCACAGCAGTGCGTCATTTTTGAGGCTTGTGATGTTGGTGGTGTTGTTGCTCACCTGGTTATTGGTTTGATTGAGCTGCGACATGTTCACCGCATCGCTGTCATCTACACCGTTCGCCACGTTGGTGATCGTGGTGCCACCCGTGTGTGTGCTGCTGTCGTAGGTATTGCCACCCAGGGTAATGGTGTTATGGGTACTGTCGTCATATTTGACCACGTCGGCCACAGAGGCAGCGGCGCCCGCAGCGACGGCTTTCAATTGTTCGACGTTAACCGCATCGGCATCGTCTGCACCGGCGGAGAGGCCAGTGATGCGGCGGTCGCCGATGTTTACTTCGCCTGTTGCAGTCCCTGCGACCAGATAAGCCTTGTGCCCCAAGGTGCTGCCGTCTGCTACCGAGCCTGCGCCCAATGCAACGCTGCCGTCGTGGCTCGCTACCGCGCCCATGCCGATCGCCACTGCATCCTGACCTGACGCTACCGAGTCGGTGCCGGTGGAGTTGGCATGGAAGTACTTGGTGCCGGTCTCGTAGAGGTTGGTCAGCGAATTACCCAGAGTGGTGATGCTGTTATTGGTTTGGGTCAATTGGGAGAAGTTCACCGCATCACTTGGCGCCTTGCCATCCGCCACGTTAGTGATACGGGTGCCGCCGGTGTGAGTGCTGTTGTCGTAGGTAGTGCCACCCAGAGTAATAGCGTTGTGGGTGCCGTCGTCATACTTGACCGCATCAGCGTCGACAGCGGCGATGGCCTGATTGGTCGCGTGCAGCTGGCTGCCATTGATGGCGTCGGTGCTGGTGGAATTGACCTGGCCAGCCGCCAGGTTAATGATCTGGCGCTCGCCGTTGACCGACCCCACACTCACCACGCCGGTGGGTGACCCGCCCGCGTAGTTGTAGGTCGTGCCGTTGATGATGCCGGTGGGCGTGGCTACGACGGCCCTGTCGGTGCTGTTGTTGCCGAGCACTACGCTGTTGTCTTGCGTGGTGGTGATGTTGTTACCGACCACGAATGTGTTGTTATTCGCGATAACGTTTCCGTTGCCGAGGCTGTAGCTGCTGTTGCCAGATACGCCGCTAAAACCGACAGAGCTTCCGGACCCGATGGCACCTGATTTATTGCCGGTGACTACGTTCAGATCGCCGATACCGATGCTGGCTGTGCCCTCGGCACGAGCACCAGTACCCAGTGCGATGGCGCTGGCCCCGGAAGCTTTTGCTGATTCACCTATCGCAGTGGCCCTCGAATTATTCGCCACCGCCAGATAACCGATACCCGTGCTGTTGAAGCCCGATGCAGTGGTCCAAGTACCTATCGCGACCGCATTCGCACCTGAAGCAATCGGAGCATTACCGATACTGACAGCACTGTAGCCGGTGGCTTTGGTGCCTGAACCAATGGCAACCGTATAACCTTCAGACGCAATAGCCGAGAAACCCAAGGCCAAAGATTTCACGATACTGGTGTTACCGCTCACTCCCGAAGTTGCGCCTTGACCAATTGCCATAGTTTCCGTCCCGTAGGCGGTCGCCCCGGTCCCGAGCGCGATGGCGTTGTACATTTGGGCCTTCGAGTTCTTGCCGATGGCTATCGCGCCGCCTATGTGCCCATCGGGAGCTATAGCGCCATTAGCGTTCGCACCACTACCCAGCGCCAGGTCATCCACCTCTGATGCACTGGCTTTCTCGCCGCATGCGAGAGCATTGTCCCCAGAGGCCGTGGGCGCCGTCACCCATGTGCCATTGATCAAACAGGTATTGCCTGCGTAAGCAACGTTTAGGGAGCCGGCGCCAAACAACAATGCTGCAGCGGCAAGCTTAGTTACCGAATTGATCTTCTTGTGGCCGCTGGCCGCAACGCTCCCTATAAACAGTTCCACGCTCGACGCAGCGGCAGTGGTTGCGTCACGGGGGGCGCCTAAACGATTGGATTTGGTCTTGGCAGTTGCAAGTTCCGAAGCAACACCCCAAGTATTGAGTGCCGCATTCCAAACCAACCTGAATATTTTGTTCATTACGCTACATTTCCTGCTGAGGGGGCTTGGGCCCACAGATGAACTACCCGAGGCCATGGGGCGACTGTAGATAAGTTCATTGGTGTTTAATGTAGGAAACTTCCGAGCGTTATTACCTCACCAACATATTTCGGCGCACTACTGAACCACCTGCTTTTGTTAGGAAATTTCCTACAGGTAGTTGGCTTTCGCCTTACATCTCCAACAATAGGATGGTGTAACTGAACATCAATGAGAGGCGCTTGATAGAGTTAATCTTAGGTCGCGATAGTTTTAATTAAGTTGACGTGCAAGTGCGGCTGTTTCTTCTATCAGGCACACTTAGCCATTCATGCTTCGCTGAGCGAGCATCGCAGGAAGTCTTCTATTGGTTAAAACGAGGGGGCACTAGGGGCGATACAAGGAGGTTAACGGCTTTGTAGTGTTTTGGTGTTTCCTGGCGAATCCGGCATAAACCCAGTTTATGCCGTGATTGATTTCCGGCCCGGTCAAAACAACCGGCCTTTCGGCCTCTGCGTTCAAGCCACGTAGAGGCTCAGCTTCTCGGCCAATTGCTCCATCTCTTGTTGCAGCTCATCCACCGCTTGAGCCAATTGAGAGGTGTCGCGGCCATTGCAAACGTCTTCAAGACGTTCACAGCACTCGATCAGTCGTTGCGCCCTGATGATTCGCGCGCCCCCCTTCACTCGGTGAGCCAGGTCAGACAATGCATTCAGGTCGTGTTGGGTAAACAACTTGATCAGCCGCGCCATGTCTTCTTCGTTCGCGGTGGACAGATCATCAATCAGGCTATTGATCGACGCTTTGTCTCCCCTGGTCAGTTGCTCGACACTGGTCAGGTCAATCTCGTTGCTGCGCTGGATCGAGGTCTCCACCTCACTGCGTGCAACAGGCACTACGGCATCCAGGCACGACTTCAATTCCTCCAGCCCGATAGGCTTGAACAGGCAGTCGTCCATACCCGCCTTGATGCAACGGGTCCGCTCTTCCTGTTGGGCGTTTGCGGTAAAACCCAGAATCAAACACGGTGCGAGGCCTTTGGTGTGTTCCTCTTCGCGAATGGCTTGAGTCAACTGATAGCCATTCATCACCGGCATGTTGCAGTCGGTGATCACCACATCGAACCATTGACTGCGCCAGGCTTGCAGACCCAGCCTGCCGTCTACGGCATCACTCACCCGGTGTCCCAGGTGGCTCAGTTGCTGAGACACCAGAAGTCGATTGGCAGGATAGTCGTCAACCACCAACACATTCAGCACCTGATGTTGCGCGGCAGTTTCATGCGGCATCATCCCGGGCAGTTCAGCCAGTGGTTCCAGCGTTGGCAGACTCATGAGTACTTCAACCTTTGTACCCTTGCCGAAAACGCTGCTCATGAGCAAACGCCCACCCATCATTTCGCACAGCGTCCGACTGATCACCAACCCCAACCCGGAACCACTGCGCCCGGATTGAGTGTTATTGCTTGCCTGGGTAAACGGGCTGAACAAGCTCTGCTGATCCTCCTCCGAAATGCCGATACCGGTGTCTTCAATGACGAGGGCGACGGCCATGAACTGCGGATTTTTGGCGGGGCGTGCCTGCATGCTCAATCGCACCTGGCCGTCCTGGGTGAACTTGATCGCGTTACTCAGCAGGTTGGAAACAATCTGTTTGAAGCGTAAAGGGTCAATGAGCACATCACTCTGCATCTGGAAGTCCAGATCCAGTAGCAGGCTCAGACGCTTTTGCCGGGCGACACCTTCGAACACCCGCAGTACCGACTCCAGAAGCTCACGCAAATTGGCCCTCTCTGGCGACAGCGACAAACGCCCGGACTCGATTCGGGCGATGTCCAGAATATCGCCGATCAAATCCAGCAGGCCACGAGCAGCGCCAGACGCAACTTCAATCGCAAACCGGTCCGTTACGCCTTGATCGGCCTTTTTCATCGCCAGCTCAAGCATGCCGATGATTGCATTCATAGGCGTGCGGATTTCATGGCTCATCGTCGCCAAAAACAGACTTTTGGCCCGATTGGCATCATCGGCATGTTCCTTGGCCTCATCGGCGATCTCCTTCGCCTCACGCAATTGCCCGACAAGTGCCTGGCGTTCACTGATGTCAATCCATCCGGCAATCACCCCACCTACTTCGCCATTACTGTCGCGATAAGGCAGCATCCAGTGATAAATCTCCAGTTTACGGCCATCCAGCATCGTTATTTCACG
The DNA here is from genome assembly GCF_054668335.1 of Pseudomonas sp. S2_F03. Classification (NCBI taxonomy): domain Bacteria; kingdom Pseudomonadati; phylum Pseudomonadota; class Gammaproteobacteria; order Pseudomonadales; family Pseudomonadaceae; genus Pseudomonas; species Pseudomonas sp. S2_F03. The sequence continues at coordinate 6,142,099 of NZ_CP162759.1, forward strand.
GTCTCGAACCATCGGCGAGCCCCTGCTGATGATCCGCTGAAACTCCTCCTCGTAACCCCTTGCGTCCTCAGGGCAGAGCAACTTCACTTTGGTCTTTCCAACCACATCCTCGCGCTCGACCCTAAAGGCATTGAGGTAACTGGAATTACAAATCAACAAAACCCCATTGCGGTCCCGGATGTAGATCGGATGGGGTGCTCCATCAATCAAGACCCGCATAAATTCCAGTTGCTCGTTGAGTGCCCGCTCAGCCTCATCGCGCCTGCGCAACGCCACCTTCATATAGGCGATCCATATCAGCGCCAGCGCCAACAACACCAACACGCCACCAATAGCCTGGATGAAGAGCGTTCTGTTACGCGTCCAATAGCTGTCTTCGATCAACACATCGTTACGCCAGCGATTCGTTACTTCATCCATTTCCTCGGGTGGAATGCTCAGCAACGCCTTGTCGAGAATGGAATGGAGCTCCAATGCCCCGCGGCTTGTCGCGAAGGCCATGCGCGCAAAGTCGTTACCGATGGTGCTGACGACTCGTAACTGCCCGTCAAAATGATGATTTACCGTGTAATTGCTGATGATCAGCGGACCAACCATTGCATCCGCTTCACCATGCAGGACCAGACTCATAGCATGTTCAGAGTTGTCAGCATCGACGAGCAGGATCTTGGGAAAGTTGGCCGCCAGCCATTCGTGCATGCCCGTACTGCGAGCCAGCGCCAAGCGTTTGCCAGCGAGTTTTTCGGGCGCAAATGAAATGTCGGTGTTCGCTTTGGCAATCAGCACATAGGGCGAAGACAAGTAAGGTCGTGTGAAATGCAAGGCACGCTCGCGCTCCGAACTCGGAGTGAGCGCGGCTATAATTTCGGAATCATTTTTGCCAACATTTTCCACCATCGCAGCAACCGACGGCATTACCCGAATATCAAATTTCAACCCTGTGCGCAGCGATACTTTGCTCAACACATCATGGGCAATACCTGCGTAGTCGCCATTCTTGTTAAAAAATGACAAAGGCGGATAACCCCCACGACATTGACCCGAACACTGGGGTGCTCATCCAGCCATCGCTGCTCACTGCTACTGAAATTCAGACGCCGCTTGCCTGGCATGCTCTCCCCGCCCGCCCCCCAACGGTTCATGATTTCCATGTGCGCACTCGCTGGAATCGCGTCTACGGCTGCATTGACGACACGAATCAGGGGTTGGTTTGCGCTATTAATGGCAAAGCTGAAGTCGCGAACTTCCATGCGGGAGAAGTCCGCTAACTCGACATTATTTAAAAAATTATTATTGATCAGGTAATTGGCGCTAACAGAATCACCGAGATAAACATCCGCCTGGCCAAACGCTACAGCACCGATGGCACCCAGCATGGAGGGATAAAGCTGCAAGGTGGCTTTAGGGTAAAAAGCGCGGACGGAATCAGGCGACAGGTAGTGGTAAAGCATGGCAATGGTCTTGCCGTTCAGGTCTGCCGGCAAATCACTGCTGTCGCCCTTGCGGGTGACCAATGTGGGCTTGTCGTTGGAATAGGAATGGCTGAGCACAATGTTCGGAGACTGCGTCTCGAACTCATTGGCCGTTCCGACAAAATCCACTTCTCCTTTTCTGACCGCGTCCAGCACTTCGCCGCGACTGTCATACCGGCGAATCTCAACCTTGACCCCCAGGAGCTCGGCAATCAACTGCGCATAGTCAACCGTCATCCCTTCCATCTGATCATTATTGATCGTCATATCGAACGCCGCGTAATCGGGAGCCGAGGCCCCCAATACCAATACGGCCTTTGAGCGCAACCAACGCCAATCTCTCCCGTCGAGTGTTACGTGATAAGCACCGTTGACACTGGAACGACCCAACACGCTTAGCGTGCTGGGTTGTGCTTCTACTGGAGAGGTGAAATTGGCCGTGATTACAAACACGACCAGCGACAGACAGAATGAAAGAGACTTCACCATTTAAAGCAGATCGTTGCGTTTGGCAAAATCTGCCAGATAAACAACGGACGTGACATTAAGCTTCTCGATCAACCGTGCCTTGTAAGTGCTGACGGTCTTGTTACTCAAGAGCATGATGTCACCAATTTCTTTATTGCTGAGCCCATTCGCCAGTTGTTTGAGAATCGCCAGCTCTCTGTTCGAGAGCGTACTAATCAACTCCTCATCGGTTGCGCTTCCATCGCTGCGGCGAACAGAAAGGGCTTGTATATCCGGAAAATAGCTATAGCCGGACATGATGACTTTGACACCCCTGATCAGCTCATCAAGACCATCGGTTTTGGAGATGTAGCCCGCCGCACCGGCACTCATGCACCGCATGGAATAAAATTTTGCAGCCAAAGAAGTCAATACCAGAATCTTTGTGCGGACCTCCAACGCTCGAATACGTCGAATAACTTCCAGGCCGTCAAGCTTCGGAATGGTGATGTCCAGCACAACCAGGTCGGGCTCATGAGCAATGACCAGTTGAACGGCATCGGCGCCATTATCAGTTTCCGCGACGACTTCAAAACCTTCATGCGCCAGAAGCATTTTGACTGACGAACGTATAAAAGGATGATCATCTACAACGATTACTTTTAACATGTTAGTCCTTGTTGGCTCCCACTATAACCACGGCGCAATTGATGATGTTAACCCCTCCTCCAAGCCAACAGACAGTTTCATTACATCCTTCTGATCGGCAGGTGCAAGGCTATCATTAGTTTCTGTTACAAATCTGTTACTGGGGTCTTTGGCGCAGCCAGGTCCGAAGAACCTTGGCGCACATCGGCCGTCCCAGAAAAAAACCCTGCCCTTCTTCACACCCCATTTGCACTAATGAGTCTCGTACCCATTTGCTGCCGATGCCTTCAATGACCAGGCTCATATTCAGCGATTGAGCCAGCGCCAGAGTGCTGGTTACCATGGTTTTACTGAAAGGATGATGGAGTGCATTTACAAACTTCTTATCAAGTTTTATCTGGCTGAAAGGCAGGTGACAGAGCAGTTGCAGTGAAGAAGCCCCCAAACCAAAATCATCGATGGCCAGGCCACATCCGAGCATACGCAAGCGCAACAAGTTGTCCCGCGCCTTGGGATCGAGATCAAGCAGACCGCTTTCCGCCACCTCGAAAATCAATGACGAGCCTGAGAGTTCATGTCGCTTTAGCGCGCATTGTATGTCATCAGCCAAATCATCCGAGGCCATCTGCGAGGCATGCAGATTGAAAGCGATCTCGATATTCATGTTTTGCTTGCGCATGTCGCTTAGAAAAGTCAGGCCCTGCTCCAGCACGTGCTCGAACATTTCACCAATCAGGTTGTGCGCCAACACTTCAGCCAGAAAGTCGCGAGGCAACAACAACCCCCGAGTCGGGTGATCCCAACGGACCAGTGCCTCGACGCCAGTAAAGGTGTCTTCGCGCAAAGTGAGTTTGGGTTGATACCAGACCTGAAACTCACCTTGCGCCAATCCCCTGCGAATATCGTAGGCGCTAGGTATTAGTTTCGCTATTTCGGGCTCTACCTTCGATACCCCCCAGCGTTGCCGGTATTGCTGGATTATCCGATGCAAGGGGCGCATCTGCATGGGTTGGCTCATTATCCCCAGCAGCTCAAGGCCGACTAAAAGCGCCGTTCTCTCAAGTGCCCGGCTCACGGTTGGCTGCAAGGTGCCGCAGAGCGCTACGGCCCGGACCATTCCTGTTCTCGCCGCCTGCTGGAGAAACTCCAGATGATTAAGGTCTCTGCCAGCCAAGTCACACAATACGATGTCAACTCCACCTGAGGCCTCTAACTCGAGCAATGCCTGCCTGACATCCGTCGCTTGAAGGATATCTGTTACGCCCAGGCGCCGGAGCATCATCACATGGATGTTGCGCGTAAATGCGTAGTCATCCAGTACCAGCACCCTCGGGTATTTCATGTTTGTTCGGTCACTCTTCCAGTCTTGATCAGCGCTGAATACTGGTTAAAAAAGAGAGCACTCGCCGTAGGAAACAGCCCTCTTTCTTGTAGGGAATTTCCCAAGGTGTCGGCCAAGCATGCGCAGAGTATCGGAGGTTGCCTAGGTCAATATCGGCCAGTAGCAAATCTGACAGCGAACCCTGCACTGACACAGTGGTCACAACAAGTGATGGCATCGCAACCGATCAGTGGCCTTGTCCCCTGAACTCAAGAGCGATGCTTGCAATCCACACATTTCAGGGTGCGCCGGATACTCCAGTGGTTTCGGTTCCTGTCTGAGGCAGGCGCTGATTGCTGCTCGCGTCCAATGCTCCCTTATCGGAGTACGCAAATGACTCAATCAATGCGGTTCTTCCTATCGCTCTTCCTCGCGGCAGCCTCATTGGCATCGGCGAGTCTCCTGAACACTGCCGGTGCGGCCACCGCCGAGGACCTGAATGCCGACTCTCGGCAAGCGTTGCAACTTCTCTACAAATCAACTCCCGCTGCCGAAACCCTCTCGCACAAGGCCAAGGCGATTTTGGTCTTCCCGAAAATCATCAAGGCAGGCCTTGTCTTCGGCGGCAGCTATGGCGAAGGCGTGTTAATGAAGGGCACGAAAGTAGATAACTATTACAACTCTGTCAGTGGGTCATGGGGGCTACAGGCTGGCGCCCAGTCGTATGGCTACGTGCTGTTTCTGATGACCGACAAAGCGGTGAAATATGTCGCTGAAACCAAAGGTTGGGAAATCGGTGTAGGACCCACGGTAGTGGTGGTTGATGAAGGGGTTGCGAAAAACCTTTCCAGCTCGACGCTCAAAGATGACGCGTACGCGTTCATCATCGACCAGCAAGGCTTGATGGCTGGCGTCAGTATTGAAGGAACCAAGATTTCCTTGATAAAACGTTAAATCCCGTTGTTTGGTTGGACATCGGGCGAACAATGCGGTCAGCCATGGCCCTGCGAGCAGCAGGACCATGGCTTGCCCTGATCAGCCGCGAATGAACTTCAGCAGCTCTTGATTGACCACATCGGCGTGCGTCGAGCACATCCCGTGGGGAAACTTCTCATACACCTTCAGCGACCCATTTTTCAGCAGTTTGCTCGACAGCAGCGCCGAGTCAGCAATGGGAACGATCTGGTCGTCGTCACCGTGCATGACCAAGGTTGGCACGGTGATCGCCCGCAGGTCATCCGTGAAGTCGGTTTCAGAGAAGGCCTTGATGCACTCGTAATGGGCATTTGCCGCGCCGGCCATGCCTTGGCGCCACCAGTTCTGGATCATGCCCGGCGAAACAGCGGCACCCGGGCGGTTGAAACCGTAGAACGGGCCACTGGCGACATCCAGATAGAACTGAGACCTGTTGGCTGCCAGTTGCTTGCGCATGTCATCGAACACCCCGATGGGAAGACCGCCTGGGTTGGTCGGGGTTTGACCATGACAGGCGGTACCGCACCAATCAAAATCAGTTTGGCCACGCGTTTCTGCACCTGGCCATACCTGGCGACATAGCGCGTCGCCTCCCCGCCTCCGGTCGAGTGACCGATATGCACAGCGTTGCGTAGATCCAGGTTCTGAACCAACGCCGCGACGTCTGCAGCGTAGTGGTCCATATCGTGGCCACCGCTCACTTGAGAGGACCTGCCGTGGCCGCGCCGATCATGTGCGATGACGCGATAACCCAAGCCAACGAAGAACAGCGCCTGACTGTCCCAATCATCACTGCTGAGCGGCCACCCATGGTGAAACACGATGGGCTGGGCGTTCTTCGGCCCCCAATCCTTGTAGAAAATGTCAACGCCATCTTGGGTAGTCACTTTGCTCATGATCATGCTTCCACTGTTGATGTCAGGAGAGTTGACGGACGAAATTGCAAGGCAAGGCGCCGAAGAAAACGCCGCCAGTGCGGCGGCACTCAAGCCAAGAACGATAAAATCTCGCCGGTCCGGGCTAGCAGGCCCATTGTTTTTGTTATTGCTCATTTGGTACTCCGCGTCAGTCAGCAGAGACGGGAGCCACAAGGCCCCCGTCTCTGGTCAGGAGATGGCACATACCCTGGATCACTGCCCTTCGAGTTTTTTCACCACTTCGTCGGTCGTCATCACGTCATTGGCGATGTAGCGGAAGTTGACCAGCGCGCTACCGTATCCATCGCCGTCAGGCAGCTTCGGACCGGCGACGGCGTCGCGGACGACAACCACTTCGAAGCCACGCTCCAGGAACTCGCGAAGGTGCGATTCGACGCACAGGTTGGAGGCCATGCCCACGAGGACGATTTTGTCGATCCGTTTCTTACGCAGTTGCAGCATCAGATCGTTGCTTTGAGGGCCATACAACTTGTGCGGTGAGGCGACGATGGTCTTACCGTCTTCAATGAAGGGTTTGAACTCCTGCATGAAGTCGGCGCCCGAGTTACGGAAGCCATCAAGCGTCAAGGCGCCCTTGCGATCGAAGAGCCCCAGCTTGTGCTGAACGGTCTCCGCTGGCGCCTCAAACTCCCATTTATGATCGTGGGGATAGTAGTAGTGCGGCGAGATGGCGACCGTCGCTCCGGCCTTTTTGAACGCCGTGAACAGCTTGCTCAGATGCGGAACCAGATTTTGCTCGGTAACGCTCTGACCGAAGACTGACCAGCCCGCGCCCTCTGGGCTCATGAAATCGATCTGCGGGTCGATCACGACTAGCGCGGTTCGGCTGGAATCCCACTCAAAGGTGGAGGCTGGGAGCGCGGGTTTGACCGGGTCGGCATACGGGTCCTCGGCGGCGGCGCCAATGCCCGGTGCAATCAGGAACGCCGCGAGCAAGGTGGCGCAGGCGATCATTTTTCCGGGGGGAGTTCTGTTGAAGGTCATTTGCACGTCCTCAAGGGTGGGGTGCATTTACGGTACGGCGAGAAGACGGCACGAAATGGACATTTATCCCTGGATTTCGGCCGACACGCGCAGCCACCTTGCATGAGGTGGATGGGCTCGCTACTCCTTCGTGACCTTCCAGACAGCACGCGCGTACTATGGCTTCCCCCATTCAGACTTTGGGCGTTCCGTTCATGCAGCGTCACATGTGTTTCCTGGTCTACCCAGGCTTCGTATTGCTGGATCTGAGCGGCCCGCTCGAAGCCTTCACCAACGCCAATCGCGCGCGCCCTTCGAGCTATCGATTCACGGTCGCGTCACTGGAGGGCGGGTTGATCCACGCGTCGAGCGGACTGCAAGTGGCGACTGAAACCATGCAGGTTGTCGAGCGCCTCGACACGCTCATCATCGTCGGCGCGCCAACTGCCCCAATCGATGACCGGATGATGCCGATGGCGGCTGCGATACGGGACATGTCCCCGCGCTCTCGCCGCACGGCCAGTGTCTGTACCGGCGCCTTCCTGCTCGCCGAGAGCGGCCTGCTCGACGGTCGCGTCGCGACCACGCATTGGAACTATGCGCCGCAATTGCAAGCACGCTATCCGTTGCTGCGCGTGGACGGCGATCGAATCTGGACCGAAGACGGGAATGTCTGGACGTCCGCCGGCATGTCGGCGGGCATCGACATGGCCCTGGCCATGATCGAACAAGACCTGGGCAAAGAGGTGTCGCATTCCGTCGCGCGCATGCTGGTGGTTTACTACCGGCGACCGGGGGGTCAATACCAGTTCTCTTCGCTGCTGGATTTCGACCCGGGCTCGGATCGCATCCGCACGGTGCTGAGCTACGCGCGCGATCATCTGCGTGACGATCTATCCGTTGAACGACTGGCCGACGTCGCCCATATGAGCGTGCGCCAGTTTGGTCGCGTATTCGCAGCGGCTATCGGAGTGACTCCGGCGAAAGCGATCGAGCGCCTGCGTATCGAGTCAGCGCGGCCACTGGTCGAGGACGGACACCAAACCTTCGAGGAGATCGCCAGGTGCTTCGGCTTCGGCGATGCCGATCACATGCTGCGCAGTTTCGTGCGCGTCGTAGGGCGCACGCCGCAAGAACTGCGGCGCAGTGCCCGACAGTCCAAAGATACTGGCGGGGCTGGGAGAAAGGAGGATCAAACGTCGGCGTAAGCGAGGCGCTCAGCGTTGATCAAGCAGCGAACTCGCCAACAACGCCTCCAACCCCATCGGCTTGGCAAAGTAGTAACCCTGGGCCTGCTCAGCGCCGATTTCGCGCAGCAAGTCCAGGGTCGCTTTGTCCTCGACACCTTCGGCCACCACACTCAGGTCCAGCGATTCGGCCATTCGCACAATCGCCCGCACGATGGCGCGACTGCGAGCACTGGTGGTCAGTTCGAGGATGAACGACTTGTCGATCTTCAGGCCGCTGAAACGGTATTGATGCACATAGCTCAGGGATGAAAACCCTGCACCGAAGTCATCGAGCACCACCGACATGCCGTTGTCGGCCAGTTGCTGCATGGTCAGTCGGGCAATGGCCGGCTCAGCCACCAGCGCACCTTCGGTCAACTCCAGGCAGATCCGCGACGGCGCGACCCCGCACCGGGCCAACAGGGCAAGCACTTCACTGGCAAATTCCGGGCGCGTCATGCTGTAGCTGGAGCAATTGACGTGCACCGCAGGCCAATTGGCGTGCTCGGGCTGTGCGAGGATTACTGCAATGCTGGTGAGCATGTACAGGTCCAGTCGACCGATCAGGCGCAACCCCTCGACATCCGGCAAAAACTCGCCCGGTGCGATCACCCGGCCGCCCGGCTGATGCCAGCGGATCAGCGCTTCAAGGGCCAACAGTTCGCCGGTTTCGACGCTGACAATCGGCTGGAAATACGGCAGCAGCTCGTCTGTACGTTTGAGCGCATTGCGCAAGGCCCCTTCCCGCTCAACCTGGTCCGAGACTTCACGGCGCACTTCCTGGTTGAACACTGCGTAGCTGTCGCGCCCGGCGCTTTTGACCCGGTACATCGCCGCATCGGCGTCGCGCAGCAGGTCGGCCGGCTCGTGATGGAATTGGCCGTCGGCACTGACAATGCCAATACTGCACGACGAAAAAACTTCATGGCCATTGATGAAAAACGGCAGGTCAAACGCCACCAGGATCCGTTCGGCGATTTCGATCACCACCTCCAGCGGCGCTGCGGGAGCCAGCACCGAAAACTCATCGCCCCCCAGGCGAGCCAGCATGTCGGTTTCGCGCAGGCAACCGCGTAACCGCTGGGCGGCCTGCATCAACAGCAGGTCGCCGAAATGGTGGCCGAGGCTGTCGTTGACCATCTTGAAACGGTCGAGGTCGATGAACATCACCGCCAGGTGCCCGCCTTCGCTGCCGAACTGCGACCAGGCCAGACCGAGGCGCTGTTGCAGGTAGGTGCGATTCGGCAGGCCGGTCAGCGCATCGTGGGAGTTTTCGTGTTGCAATTTGGCGTTGGCGTGATCGAGCTCGCGGGTGCGGTTCTGTACCCGGGCTTCGAGCTTGAGGTTGGCGGCATGGATCGCTTCGGCGGCTGTGCGTCGTGACAACGCGGTGTCAATGTGGCGCGACACGAACGTCAGCAGTTCCTGGTCGCGCAGGGTGTACCAGACCTGCGAGGTATAGCTTTGCACCGCCAGCACGCCGCGCACTGCATCGCCATCAAACAAGGGGATGCCTAGCCAGGAATAGGACCGGACATACTCATCGGCGAGTTCTATTTCACCGCACGCAGCCAATCGTTCGGCCTCGCCGGCATCAATCAGGCAAGGTCGACGCTGACGGATCACGTACTCGGTCAAGCCCCCGGCGCCCACGCCGGGCCGCCGGGCGGGTCGTCTGTCGCTCATCGACATAATAGGGAAAGGTCACTTCAGTGGTCGCGTCGTCGAACAGCGCGATGTAGAAGTTTTGCGCGAACAGCAGATCACCGACGATGCCATGCAACGTTTGAAACAGCTCAGCCATGTCGCCGGGCTGGCTCGACAGTTCAGCAATCTGGAACAGCGCGCTCTGCAGATGTTCGGCACGCTCGCGGTCCGCCACTTCCTGCCTCAAGGCATCGTTGAGTGCCGACAGCTCCAGGGTGCGGCGCATCACCGTCGCTTCCAGGTCCTCTCGGTGGAGGATCCGGTCCAGCGCCATGGCCACGTGGCGGGCTACCACCAGGAACAGCGCCCGGTCTTCAGCGCTGTAGGTACGAGAAACGTCGTAGACCTGCATGGCAAGCATGCCAAACACGTCATCCGAAGCATTTTTCAACGGTGCGCCCATCCAGAACTCTGGACGATCACCCACGCAGTAGAATCGGCCCTCGGCCTGAGCCGCGAGAATGCCGGCGGCGTCGATCAGCAACGGCTGGCCGGAGGTCAACACCTGGCCGGTCAGCGACAAGTGCGAAGGGTCCAGGTATTCGTAGTTTTCGGACTCCAGGGCATCAACGTCGATGATGTCGACGTAATACGGATAGTCAATCTTGCCGCTGTGCGGGTCATACAGCGCGAGATAGAAGTTCTCGGCGTCGATCAGGCTGGCCAGCAGCCGGTGAACCCCCACCAGAAACACCGACCGGTCGCGGGTCGAACTGGCCAGGTAGGTAATTTCATACAGTACGCGCTGAGTAATCTGCGCACGGGCAAGGGTATTGGTCTGTACCTGAATCCCCAGGCGCCGGGCAAACTCGGCGAGCGCCGGCTGCGCGGCATCATCGACTGGCGCGAGTAGCCAGCCCAGCACACTTTCGCCTTTACCGGTCGGCCAGCGGTGCAAGCCCATGGTCAGGCAAAAGGCTTCAAACGCTTCGTTTGCAATGCTTGATGGCCATTGCACCCGAGGGTCGCCCTGCCCGACCAAATGCATTTGTTCACCGGCGCGGTAAACCCCCCACGAGGTGGTGTGGGCCCAGTGACGAGCTGAGTCCAATAATTGGGCGATCGTGTCTTCATTGTCAGCACAGGTCATGCCGACAGTATCCGGTTGCTCATTCAGTTGAGGTGCGACAGCGTCGCAATCGGTCGATTGCCGCGGGGAGTCGGTCAATGGACGAAAACTCATCAGTGCTCCCTGAGCCAAAAACTGGCGAAACTCACATGCTGATTACTGGCAATGTGCCGGTGAGCTTCTCGTTTAAAGCTAATAGAAGTTTTTTTCAATAGTTTTATTCGCTTTAATGCCAACTATGGGACGGACAGCGAGTTATTTGCTACAGGTTGTCCAGAACAACGTTTCTACACTGATGTGCGAGGTCGCCCGGAATGGCGCGAGATCCGTTGCGAGTCTTTCAAAAAACAAGAGGAACACATTTATGAGCAAGGCTCGCGCGTTGGCCGTTGACGAGGAGCTGTCCAGGCCGCAAGCGATCAGTCTGCGTGAGGCGTTCTGGTTCTGGCTGAAGCTGGGGTTCATAAGCTTCGGCGGGCCTGCGGGACAAATTTCGATCATGCACCAGGAGCTGGTAGAACGACGGCGCTGGATATCCGAGCGCAGATTTCTGCATGCCCTCAACTACTGCATGTTGCTCCCGGGGCCGGAAGCTCAGCAGCTAGCGACTTATATCGGCTGGTTGATGCATCGAACATGGGGCGGCGTCATTGCGGGTGCACTGTTTGTGCTGCCCTCGCTGTTCATTCTGATCGCCCTGTCGTGGATGTACATCGCCTTCGGTGAAGTACCCGTGGTCGCCGGACTCTTCTATGGAATCAAGCCTGCGGTGACAGCGATTGTCGTGCAGGCGGCACACAGGATCGGCACTCGGGCGCTGAAGAACAATTGGCTGTGGGTGATTGCTGCGGCCTCATTTACGGCGATCTTCGCCTTCAATGTTCCATTCCCGTTGATCGTACTGGGCGCGGCATTGGTCGGTTATGTCGGCGGACGCCTGGCACCCGAGAAATTCAGGGTCGGGGGCCACAGCGCCACCAAAAAGTCCTTTGGCCCGGCCTTGATCGATGACGACACGCCGCCCCCTGAGCATGCCCGATTCAGCGGGTTGAGACTCGCCTCCCTCGCACTCATCGGCGCGGCGTTATGGGCGTTGCCGATGGGGATTTTGACCGCTCTCTTTGGTTGGGGAGGCACCTTGACCCAGATGAGCTGGTTCTTTACCAAAGCCGCCTTGCTGACCTTTGGTGGCGCCTACGCGGTGCTGCCTTATGTCTACCAAGGCGCGGTCGGTCACTATGGCTGGCTAACCCCGACTCAGATGATCGACGGCCTGGCGCTGGGGGAAACCACGCCTGGACCACTGATCATGGTGGTGGCTTTCGTGGGGTTTGTCGGCGCCTATGTCTCGCAAGTCTTCGGAGCTGATCAGGTGTTTCTGGCTGGCGCTGTCGCGGCGTCCCTGGTGACATGGTTCACCTTCCTGCCTTCGTTCTTGTTCATCCTCGCGGGCGGCCCGCTGGTAGAGTCGACTCACAACGAACTCAAGTTCACGGCACCGCTCACCGCCATTACGGCGGCGGTGGTTGGAGTGATCCTCAATCTGGCGTGTTTCTTCGGCTATCACGTGCTTTGGCCGAAGGGCTTCAGCGGCAACCTGGACTGGCCGTCTGCACTGATCGCCATTGCGGCGGCGGTGGCCTTGTTCCGCTTCAAACGCGGTGTCATTCAGGTGTTGATGGCCTGCGCGCTTGCCGGTTTGGCAGTGCATTTGCTGCGCTAGAGAGTTTGAACGGCTTGACCCTGTCTGGCGGGCTTCGAGCCCGCCAGATCATCCTCGCCTAATGAGCCATGCAGGCAGCATCGCCTGAGATGGCCTATTTACGCATTCAGGCCGATCCAGCCATGAAAGCCCACGTATAGACCAACACCGATGATCAACACGCTGGACAGGTATGGCGCGCGACGAGCAACGGCGCCCAGCCATGGCCAGCGATTGGACGCTTGCTTAGCGCCAATGGCCGCAGCAGCGCCCACCGTCACCAAAGTGATCGCCAGGCCGATGCTGAAGCACAGAACCAGCATGCCCCCTAGCGCGACCTCTTTAACCTGAAGACAGAGCAGCAAGACGGTAATCGCCGCAGGACATGGAATCAGACCGCCAGTCAGACCGAACATGACGATCTGCCCCGTGGTGACCTCGCGGTGGGTGAAGCGTTTGCGGATATCATTGGCGTGCGCTCGTTCGTGTGCGTCCTGATAGCCATCAATCGACAACTCCAGACCTTCCAGTTCCGAATGCCCGTGCCCGTGACTATGTTCCTGATACTCGAGATCGTAATCATGGGGAGTGGCCCGCATGCCCAAGACTCAAGCGAGCACTGAACTCATGCGGCTCCGGGATATCGGCGGCCGACTCCAGGAAACCCTCGCGCTCCACGAAAGAGAACGATTGAGTGCTGCCGTCCGGACGGGTCGTCATCAGGCGAACATCTGAGGCACTCCAGGCATGACCGCTCAATGCCTTCAGGCGCCAATGCGGTGGCATGCCTTCTTCAAAGATCGACAGTTCGATTCGGCCATGGCCAGTGTCGATGCGGTGGGTCTCATCATGATGGCCATGGCCATGTTCGCCGTGGTGATGATTGTCACCTTGCTCGAACTTGAACATTTGTTCACCGCGCCAGGTGCGCCACAGCATCCACAGCGCAATCACGATGATCAATACCGAGGACGCCAGCTGGAAGTAAGGCTCCGTGGTTTGAGCATCCAGGCCTTTACCCAAATACATGCCCCCGATGGCGACCAGCCACACCACTGCCGTGTGCGACAGCGTCGCGGCCAAACCCAACAAAACCGCCTGTTTGACCGAGCCACGAATGGCCACGATGAAGGCCGCCATCATGGTTTTTGAATGACCCGGTTCCAGGCCATGCAAGGCCCCAAGTAAAATTGCGCTCGGGAAGTACAGCCAGGCGTGAGTCCCACCCTGTTGCAGCAGTTCAGCGAAGTTGGGCATGTCTGGCCTAGAGGTACTTGGTGATTTGTTTGAACGCGTCCAGTGGTGCGCGCTCGCCATTGTTCAACGCCGAGACGGTGTCTTCCAGACAGTGATCAATATGATCCTGGATGAGCGTGCGCTTGGCTTGGCACACCGCTTTTTCTACCGCATGCAGTTGCTGAGCGATGTCCACGCAATCACGGCCCTCTTCGATCATGGTGATGATGCCGCGTAGATGGCCATCCGCGCGCTTGAGGCGTTTGACAATCGCTTCATGACTTTGGTGGGTGTGGGAATGGTTGTGTCCGTGCTCACTCATGACTTGAGCCTCTGGCCTCAATGAATTATGGCGGCATCCTATCCCCCCTGGGGGATACCGTCAAACGCATCAACGCCCTCGAAGCGTGCCAAAACATAAACACTTTGCCCTGTAAGCACGGGGACTTTCCGGCCCTGGGATTGGGCGCGCAGAAATTCCACCGCGGCTGCCGCTATTGGCTCGCTGCAATCGAACGTGTGATGTGGATTGTGAAGGCCGCCGTAAAAAACAGATCAGTTTCGGCTTCTGTATGGCGGCTTTGGGGTGTGGATTCAATCGGTGAAATCCACAGCCGATAGAGGGTCGTCTGGACCGGCCCTCTGGTTCAAATCACGACACCTTTGAGAAAGTCGAAAGGTGTCGCGTGTTTTCTCTGCAGGACGCTCGTGCAAAGTCAGGTGTGAGCTGAACCTGTCGATCGCTCAGTCAACAGTATCTTGAGCGCTCACCAGCCACTGACTCAAAACGAATGTTTCGATCCCGACGTCGCAGCGTTACTCAATCCTTTGGCGTTGTGATCCCCAGGGGTGGCTCTCGAAACAGCGGTGGCTTTAGCAACACCGCGAGTATCTTTGGAGTGGGCGATACCTGAAGTGGTTGAACCATGAGCGCGATCACCATTGCGATCATTGCCATAGTGGTTCCCGCTTATGCCATGGTCGCGAACAGACCTGCCGGCATGATCGCTGCTCAGTCCATTGCCGTGGCCATTACTGTTGGAGTTGCCGGCGTGATCTGAACCGCTGTGACCGCTCCCAACACCGCCGCCATGGCCACCACCGTTTCCACTACCATTTCCACCGCCGTGACCACCGCCATTACCACCACCACCACCACCACCACCACCACCACCACCGTCTTTCGCATAGGCGGAGTTCATCATGGACAGGTCAGCAGGGAGTAACGGGGCGGCTGCAAGCATCATGGCGCATGACATTACAGCAACAAGACTCTTGTTTTTTAAAAGCATGATTGCTTCCATAAGGTTGATATCGCGCACTTTATGACGCGTTATCCCCTTGGCAGTTCAAGTCTTGCGACAGACGGGATGCACGGTGTACTGGCCAAACAGGCGTGCGCGCCAGAAGGCGCGCTAAAACGAATACTGGCAAGGTCATGCCAACAGCGCTTACTGCTCAAGCTTTAATCAAAAGCACCATTCAAGACTTCATAAATCAGCCCCGTTGCCAGCGCGACCAGTATCAAGTCCGTGCCCACTTGCTGCCATTCGTACCCCTCATAGTGCGGCAGTCTACCGATCAGCCGGCCATCGAGTTTTTTGGCGATGCCCGGAGGAAGTGGTTTGCCTCTCGCCAGGTTTTTTTGAATGCCCGGTGGCAACGCGGGCCCAGGGCTCCAGTAGTCCGGATAACCGCCAACAATCCCGAGAATGCTGCTGCGATTAATGCTTGGACCATTGTCCCAATCGCTGCCCCCGGAATTGTTGCCTTTGTTTCCATGACCTTTTTGGTTGCCATGGTCTTGGGTGTTTTGAGGATTTCCCTTTGCGTTTCCCTGGCCTTTCCCGTTACCAGGATCGGCCCATGCCGTAGCGGAGCCGGAGACCAGCGCACAACAGGCAACAGTTGCAATCAATGAGCGAAATCTGAACATGGAAGGTTCCTTCAACGTGGATCAATTTCTACGTCTATCAAGACACTCGCGGCGCAGCACAAGGTTATTGATTTCCATGCAACTGACCGAGTGATCATCATCAGCTTTGTTTTTGGCCTTGTCCTTGGCTTTATCGCAATTGCCATTGTTGTTGCAATTACCTTTCCCTTTTTGATCGTTGTTGTTTTTTACGCAGTTTCTCGCGTCGCTTGCACTGCCCGAATCACCGCAATTTGAACCGGCAAAGGACAACGCAGGTAACGCCAGGGATAACAGAAGTGTGCATACAGAGGCCACTACGATTCGCATGACGAAACTCCTGAGTAGTTTGTTTTTACCAGCGACTGCCGATTTGAGCCGGTCTGGCTGACTATAGCAGTCCCTATTGAAGCGGCTCGTCGACGGGGCTGTGGATTCAACCGGTCGATGCACCCGATTGTCTGCGCCAGGTGCCAGGTGATGTGCCGAACTGGCGTTTGAACGCGCGACTGAACGCGGCTTCGGATTCGTAGCCCACGGCAAAGCCGATTTGCGCCACATTCCCGCGGCCTTCGCGCAACTGTTGCGCCGCCACGTGCATACGCCAGAGCGTCAGGTACTGCATGGGCGGTTGTCCGACCAATGCCGTAAATCGCTCGGCGAATGCCGAGCGCGACATGCCCACTTCAAGCGCCAGTGCTTCTGCCGTCCAGCCCTCGGTTGGACGAGCATGGAGCAACGCGAGTGCCCGCCCGATGTGGGGGTCTCGTAACCCCGCCAGCCACCCGCGCCGCTCGGCCGGGAGGCTGGCGACATGCTGGCTGACGGCTTCGACGAATAACAATTCGGAGAGCTTGGCGATAACCGCTGTCGAGCCGACGCGCCCCGCTGCGATCTCGCTGACAGCGAAACGAAATGAGCTCTCAATCCAGGCGCCCGAAGCCGTCGCGCGTACGTCTAGTTTCAATAAGGATGGCAGCGATGAAAGCAACGGACTGAAGGGCGTTTCAGACCCGAGGAAGCCACACAATAGTTGCGTGACCTCTCCGCCCCCGCCGTGCTTGATTCGTGCAATGCCGCCGACTTCTGGCGGTTGAATGACCTCACCCGCAGACATCGGCGCAATGCTCAGATCGCTGCCAAACGTATGAGTGTCGTTACGAGGAAGCAGAATGAGCTCGCCTGCTTGCACATCGATGGCGGGCTCCCCGTCGATCCGCAATTGCATGTGCCCCGCGGCGACAAAGTGCGACGCAATGATATGTCGAGGTGCCGCCAGGAACGGTTTGCAATCGTCGGCCGAGATTTTTCCGCCGATGCACCAGGGCGCAGTGAACTCCGCCTCGAGGAACACCCCTCCAGACAGCCGAATCACACGCAAGACATCAGAAAGCGCATCCAGCACTCGCCAGCCCTCCTCTCCGGAGTCCGGAGCAAGTAATCCGGCGCACTGGTCATTCATCGCCGGAACGGCGAGGCCTAGATTAGCACCAACGCGGACCCGGCGATCGAGACTGGCCCCAGAGGCTTCACCCATGGTCATTGGTTCCGACGTCAACCGTAGCTGCCCATAAGCAGGAGATCGAAATGAACACCGTCGCGACCCTACTCAACGCGGAATCGAGCAACGCCGCCCGTTATGCTCAACTTGTCAGATCATCGAAGAAAGCGGAATGGCAGATCGATCGTGATTTGCTGCAGGACCGGAGCTTCGACTTCTCGCGCAAATTCTTGCCCGACGGACTCTCACGGATCGACCGGCTGACCTTTCTCACCGAGGATGAAGCGCGCCGGCTCAGTCAGGTTCATGGCCGAACCTACGCGTATATCTTTGGTCTGGTCGAACGGTTTATCAGCGCCAAAATGCTCGATCAAGGTCGCGCCCATGTCTTTGACGATCAACTGGCACTTGAAGCGCTGGTGCGTTTTTCCAACGACGAGATCAAGCACCAGGAACTGTTCCGGCGCATGGAAACGATGATGAGTGCGCAATTGCCTGCGGGCTATCGTCAGGTTGCCGACCCAAACGATGTGGCCCGCGCAGTACTGGCGGCCAGTACCTGGTCGGTGCTGGCGTTGACCTGTCATATCGAGCTGTTTGTGCAAACGCACTACTCGCAAAGCATCGCCCCGCGCGAGGAGTTGTGCCCGTTATTCAAGGATGTCTTCAAGTTTCACTGGATGGATGAGAGCCGGCACGTCGTACTGGATGAACTGGAGTGGAAGGCAGAGCACGCGAAACTCTCGCCAGCCGAGCGCGATCAGGCCGTTAACGATCTGATTGCGCTGGTGGCGGCTGTCGACGGCATCCTGCAGGCGCAATCGGTTGCCGATGCCGACTACTTCATTCGAAACGTTTCACGCCCGTTCAGCGTCGATGAAACAGCGCAAATCAACGCCTGCATGCTGGGCGCCTACCGCTGGCAATACATCATCTCGGGCGTGCAGCATCCCCACTTTGGCCGGCTGCTGACGCGCATGACAACGCCAGCGCAACTGTCCAGGATCCAGGCCGCACTGGCCCCCATCATGAGCCATTGATCGACAGCGCGCGACCGACCACTGGCCGCGCAGCTGGGCAATGACGTGCTGAAAACAATTGATCGAGGATGGCCGCCATGACGATCCCCCAGTGGATGTTGCTTGGATTTGCGACCTGGACGTTGCTGCTATTGATGGCAACCGTCGGGGTGTATCGCTGGGTCGCCATCCTGTTCTCGAAGGTTGCGATTGCCTCTTTTCGCAGCGATCAACTCGAAGGCGAGGACTGGTATCGGCGCGGGACAAGAGCACACGCCAACTGCGTGGAAAACCTGCCGGTCTTTGGCGCCATCGTGTTCGTGGTTTCAGCCTTGGGTGTCAGCGGCCCCGCAGTGAACGACTTGTCCATACTCGTGCTGGTGGCTCGGGTGTGCCAGTCTCTGGTTCACGTCTCCCATGTGCAAACCGACCGGTTCGTGGCCGTTCGGTTTACCTTCTTTTGCATTCAGTTGATCTGTTTTCTTGCGCTCATTGGTATAGCTGTTTGCTACGCCGTATGAGTGCTCACGTCGTGGAATGTATCCAGCTCAGGCCAACAGTTCGGTGATCCAGCGAGTCTGCCGGGCGATTTCCTGCACCTTCTCCTCGGGCACAGCCTGCCGCGCCCGGGTGAAGTGGGTCAGCGTGCGCTGCTTCAGGCGCAGCATGCGCTGCCACTTGAGCAGGAACGCCGGGCTGCGTGCCTGCATCTGTAACGGACCGAAGTACAGTTCCTCGGCGGTGTACTTCACCGGCCCTGCCCGCTCCGCGACGATAATTTCGTAGTCGAAGCGGTTTTCCCGCAGCACTTCCTCGTGGAGGATACGGTAGCCATTTTCCATCAGCCATTGGCGCAGTGGCTGCTCGCCGCCGTTGGGTTGCAGGATCAGGCGTTCCTGGCCGCTCAGATGTGATTTGCCGCTGTCGAGGATGTCGCGGATGGTCTCGCCACCCATGCCGCAGAGGCTGATCGCCGTGATCCCGTCACCCGGCTCGATCGCCGCCAGGCCATTGGCCAGGCGCACGGTGATCCGCTGATCCAGGCCGTTTTCGCGCACAGTGCGTTCGGCCGCACGAAACGGCGTCAATGCCACCTCGCCGGCGACCGCCGCTACGATGGCGCCACGGCGCATCAATGCCACCGGCAGGTAGCCGTGATCCGAGCCGATATCGGCCAGGCGCGCACCGACTGGCACCTGCGCCGCGACGCGCTCCAGGCGCTTGGACAATGTCTGTTCGTTCAACTACAGCCCCTTTTCACCGCGAACGTCCGACAACGTTGGCCGGCTTGGGGCGCGATTCTGGCGAGCAACGCCGTACATTTCAAATTTATGCGACCGGGGTCATGGTTCGCCCCGTACCCGCTGTTCGCGTATCAGCGCAAACGCTGGTGATGCCCTTCAATCAGCCCTTCCCGCAATGCCCGCCTGACCTCAGCCTGTATGGCATAAGCCGGCGCTTCCACCGCATTGAAGTCATGTGTATACCGCTGGGCAAACCCTTCTACTCCCCATTCCTGATACTGCTGCACGTGCTTTAGTTCGTGCGCCCAGAGCGCGAGGTCCTGTTCTGCGGTTTGAGCGTCGCGGAACAGGATGATGTCGATCAGCGTCACGGCACCGACATCGGGGTTTTGCAGCATGGCAGTGGCTGCGTTCATTTGGCTGTTATCGCTGACTTTGTAGCGCGCGGTATCAAGGACACTGGGGTCGTACCAGCGCAGCAGTTGCTCCCGGATGTGCGGTGGAATCGGTTGGGTGCCGGCGATATCTGCTTCAGCGCGGGCTTGGGTCAGCCACAACGCCAGGGCAGGTGCCGCCATCTGGTAAATGCCATCAGCCATCAGTCCCAGGTCTGGCAAGCAAACGCAGCTGTCCAGGCACACGGGTTTCTCGCCGGATGGACAGCCGCTGGTCTGGGCTGGGACTTCAAGTGTCAGGCAAAGCGCTAACAGCGCCACCAGGCGCGTGGTGATGGGCGGCATTGGGCGCTCCATGGACGGACGCAAGTGGGTCGTTTGATCGACGACCCGCACAGCGTTAGCGTAGTCCTGAACCAGGTGCCCTATGCCCGAGATGCTTTTTTCAGGGTGGGCAGCACGGCACCACCCGCCGCCGCCGCCAAGTTTGAAAATATTCGATCTGCCTGATTTATCACGGATTTTTCCTCGCCTGCCCATCGTCGCTTGGGACTCTTCAAAATGATGCCGTAACAATGGCATCCCTCGCTAATCGTTAGCGTAGACACCTGCTTGCCCAGAAATCCCCCGTGGAAATTGATATAGATAGCTGGCTATTTGTTATCAATTCTCTGAAGTATTGATTTGAACTTTCAGATTCTTTCGCCGCTCAGCCTGTGCCTAACATCGGCTCCACAGCGAACCAGCCTTGGCATTGTTCAACAGCTTGGTGCGTCGACGTGCTTTTGCAGTAGGCCCTGGATTTTTGAGGATCACCGATGAAGCTGGAAATTTTTCGCACGCTGTGGGGTTACACCGCCAGCAAGGCTCAGGCGCTTGAAGAGCTGCTGCAAGCAGGCTTTGATGGCATAGAAGCGCGACTGCCACTGGACGCCCGTGAGCGGGCTGAGTTTGGCGCCTTTCTAAAGGCCAATCGCCTGGGCTATATCAGCACCGTCTTCACCGCCTACGACGTGCTGCCGGATCAGTCGGCAACGCCCGCCGTACACCTCAATGACCTCGAACAGAAACTCGCCTGGGCTGGCGAACTCGGCCCACGCTTCGTCAACGTACTGGCGGGCAACGATCGCTGGTCCTTGCCACAACAAGTGGAGTTCTTTGGACAGGCGCTGGATCTGGCGCGCAAGCATGGCCAGGTCTGCAGTTTCGAAACTCATCGCTCGCGTTCGCTGTTCAACCCTTGGGTGACCCTGGAGTTGATCCGGCAACTGCCTGATCTGTTGTTCACCAGTGACATCAGCCATTGGGTCGTGACCTGCGAGCGTCTGTTGAATGACCCGGCCGATGACCTGAGCCCTTTCATCGAGCGCGTTCACCATATCCAGGCCCGGGTCGGTTACGACCAAGGCCCGCAGGTTCCGCACCCGGCGGCTCCCGAATATGCAAAAGAACTGGCCTTCCATCAGCAGCACTGGGAAAGCATCTGGCGCTCGCAACAGGCCCGTGGTTATCAGGTCAGCACCCTGACCCCGGAATTCGGCGCCGATGGCTACCTGCATCATTTGCCCTTCACCAATGTCCCGGTCGCCGACCTGTGGTCATTGAACGTGTGGATGGGCCAGACCGAGCGCGAACACTTCGAGCGTTTCCACCACTCAAACCATCCTTAGGGAGCCCATGCGTCATGCCTGACAATAAAAATAACAGCGCCAGTACTGACACACTCAAAGCCAACTTCAACAGCATCCCGGTGGTCAGCATCGCCGGTCTGTTCAGTGTTGAACTGGAACACCGCCTGGCCGTGGCCGAACAATTGGGGCGCGCTGCCAGCGAGGTCGGGTTCCTCTATATCACCGACCACGGTATCGACCCGCAACTGATCGCCAATCTGCGCAAGGCTGCCAAGGACTTTTTCGCCCAGCCCATCGACACCAAGATGCGGCACTACATCGGCACCTCGCAAACCCACAAAGGTTTTGTGCCCGAAGGCGAAGAGGTCTATTCCAAAGGCAAGCCGGACCACAAGGAAGCCTTCGACGTCGGCTTCGAAGTCCCCGCCGATGACCCGCTGGTGCTGGCCAACACCCCATTGCTTGGACCTAACGACTGGCCGCAGTTGCCCGGTTTCAAGGCGTCGGTGCAGGCCTACTACGAAGCGATCTTCGCCTTGGGCCGGCGCCTGTTCGGTGGCTTCGCCCTGACCCTGGGCCTGGAAGAAAACTATTTCGACAGCCTGGTCACCCGTCCGCCGTCCAAGCTGCGCCTGATCCACTACCCCTTCGACGGTGCGGCCCATGATGCACCGGGTCTTGGCGCTCATACTGATTACGAGTGCTTCACCATTCTCCTGGCCGACAAACCAGGCCTTGAGGTGATGAACAATCTTGGCCAATGGATCGATGCACCACCGATGGCCGATGCCTTTGTGGTCAACATCGGCGACATGTTGGAGGTGATGACAGCAGGCGCCTTCGTCGCAACCGCGCACCGGGTGCGCAGCGTGAGGGAGGAGCGCTATTCCTTTCCCCTGTTCTATGCCTGCGACTACCACACCCAGATCAAACCGCTGCCCGGGTTCGCCCAGGCCGGTAACGACTACGAAGAAATCACGATCGGCGAACACATGTATGGCCAGGCGCTGCAGACGTATCAATATCTGCGCCAGAGGGTGGCCAATGGGGAAGTTCAACTGCCAGGTAAGGCACGCAAGCCCGCCAGTTTTGGACATTTGAAAAATCAGGTTCAACCGTCCTGATTGAAGTTTTCAGCTAACCCCTTACCTACGCCGGAGCAGTAAATAATGAAAAAAAATAACAAAGCCCTGTTGAGCATGGCCATATTGGCAGCCGGTATGTTCGGTGCCTCGGTGAGCATGGCCGCGACTGACACGTTCAAGGTCGGCATGGAAATCACCTACCCTCCTTTCGAGTCCTACGACAAGGACAAAAACGTGGTGGGTTCCGACCCCGAACTGGCTACAGCCCTGGCCAAACACATGAACGCCAAGGTGGAGTTCGTCGACACCAAGTTCCCGAGCCTGATCCTGGGCTTGAACTCCGCCAAGTACGACGCGGTCATTTCCGGCATGTACATCACACCGGAGCGCCAGACTCAGGCCCAGACCATCGCCTATGCCAACACCGGGGCCTCGGTCATGGTGCCCCAGGGCAGCGAGATCAATGCAAAGAAACCTGAAGACCTGTGCGGCTTGAAACTGGGTCTGGAACAAGGCACTACTTGGGTCAAGGAATTCAGGAAGCTGTCCGATGAGTACTGCGTGCCGAACAACAAAGGCGCTATCACCGTCAGCGAGTACCCTTCGGCCCCGAAGTGACCCAGGCCCTGTTGTCCAAGAATATTCAGGCCCAGGTTGAAATCGCCGGCGCCGCAAAATTGATCGCGGAAAAGACCAATGGCCGCGTGGTGATCACCACCGACCACCCGATCTATCAGCAAACCCTGGGTATCTTCGTCAAGAAAGGTAATGACGAAACGTTCCAGGCCGTGCAAAAGGCCTTTGAGGAGACCAAAAAGAGCGGTGAATATGCCGCTATTCTTAAGAAATATGCCTTGGAAGAACCGACTGCCCACTAAGAACGCGTCCCTGTAGTCTGGTCATCTGCCGCCCCTGCATGGAGGCGGCAGATCGAGGTGCCCTATGCAATTTGATTGGTCGTATTTCTTCTCGCTGTTCTCCCTGCCAGACTTCTGGAATGCCTGTATCACGGTCGTCCAGCTCAGTGCCCTGGCCTGGTTCATTGGCATGCTGCTGGGCTTTCTCCTGGCCACGGCCAAGCTCTCCCAATCGCCCTTCCTGCGTATTCCCGCAGCGGTCTATATCTGGTTCTTCCGCAGCATCCCGTTGCTGGTGCTGGTGGTCTTCGTCTACAACTTGCCGCAATTATTTCCCGGCAGCGGCCCGATTCTGTCCAACCCCTTCTACTCCGGACTGTTGGCCCTGGTGGTCACCGAAGCGGCGTACATGGCGGAAATCCATCGTGGTGGTCTGATTTCCGTGGCCAAGGGCCAGAGGGAAGCCGGGCGCGCACTGGGTGTCGGCCTGTTCGGTATGCAGCGCTTGATCGTGATCCCCCAGGCATTTCGTATTTCGCTGCCCACCTTGATCAATGAATACATCACGGTGGTCAAGCTGACGTCGCTGGTCTCGGTCATCTCCCTGACCGAAATTCTCACGGTCGGCCAACGCCTCTATGCCACTAACTTCCTGGTCATGGAAACCCTGGCGGCGGTAGGCGTCTACTACGTGCTGATCGTCACCGTGTTCGGCTTTTTCCTGCAGCGCCTGGAGCGCTACCTGGACCTGAACTTCCGCAAGCCGCACACGCTCGACGCGGCCACCATCGCCAAGTTCAAGGCCAGCGCCGAAGCGCTACCGGACATTGCGCGCAAAGCCGCCGGCAACAACGCCACCCCAATCCTGCAACTCAAGAACATCCAGAAGAGCTACGGCACGCACAAAGTGCTGCTGGGCATCGACCTGAATGTCGAATACGGCCAGGTGGTCTCGATCATCGGCCCATCCGGTTCCGGCAAAACGTCACTGATCCGCACGGTCAACGGCCTGGAAACCATCGATACGGGCGACATTCAGTTGTTCGGCGAAACATTCATCGAAGCGTCGGACAAACCCAACAGTTCTCGTCTGCGCAAAGGCGTGCGGCAAATCGGCATGGTGTTCCAGAACTTCAACCTGTTCCCGCACCGCACCATTCTCGATAACGTCACACTGGCGCCGCGTTACCACGGCCAACCGGGCGAGCTGAGTGAACATCGCGCTTATGCGCTGCTGGACAAAGTCGGCCTGCTGGCCCACGCCCACAAGTACCCGCACCAGCTCTCCGGCGGCCAGCAACAGCGCGTGGCGATCGCCCGGGCCCTGGCGATGGAGCCGCAGATCATGCTGTTCGACGAGCCGACCTCGGCCCTCGACCCGGAACTGGTCAACGACGTGTTGAACGTGATCCGCGACCTGGCCAAAGAAGGCATGACCATGTTGATCGTGACCCACGAAATGGACTTTGCGATGTCGATCTCTGACCGGGTCGTGTTCATGGAGAACGGCAATATCCAACTGGATGCCGCACCTGAAACCATACGACGCGATGCCGAAGGAGAGAGAGTGCGACGCTTCATGGGCATCGATGCCCAATCGCCAAACCTGTCTGCAACCGTGGATCATGCATGAATAGGCCCCCCTTTCTTTGAGCTACCTTCTTGCAGGACAACACGCATGAATCTTGGAATAGCAGGACGCTGGGCGCTGGTATGCGCCGCCAGCAAAGGCCTGGGTAAAGCCTGCGCGCAGGCACTCGTCAGCGAAGGTGTGAACGTGGTGATCACCGCACGAGGCGAAGACACGCTGAATGAAACAGCCCGTCAGCTCAGAGCGATCAATCCTCAAGTGACGGTCATCGCCGTAGCCGGAGACATTTCAACGCCTGAGGGTCGGGCGGCCGCCCTCGGGGCCCACGAACATTTCGATATTTTGATCAACAACGCGGGTGGCCCTCCTCCCGGGGATTTCCGCGAATGGAATCGCGACGCCTGGGTCAAGGCGCTGGATACCAACATGCTCACCCCAATCGAGTTGATCAAGGCCACGGTAGACGGTATGGCCGCTCGCGGATTTGGCCGAATCATCAACATTACGTCGAGTGCCGTGAAGTCACCTATCGAAAGCCTGGGTTTGTCCAATGGCGCACGCAGCGGGCTGACGGGATTTGTCGCCGGGCTTGCCCGACAGGACAACATCGCCAGCCGCAATGTGACGATCAACAACCTGCAACCGGGCTCATTCGACACCGATCGGCTGCGTGGCAACCTGGTCGCTGTCGCCCAAGAGTCGGGACAAGACAGTGAGGTATTCCTTGACGAATGCCGCAGCGAAATTCCGGCGAAACGCTTCGGCTCACCCGAGGAATTCGGTGCACTTTGCGCCTTCGTTTGCAGCAGCCATGCCGGATACCTCACCGGGCAGAATCTGTTGATTGACGGCGGGGCCATTCGCTCCAGCCAGTAATCACGACAGGCACAATCGGGGCGGTGGCATCAGAGCTTTCGCCATTGCCCCCGCCTCCTCGACTTTCCAGCGCCATCCCTGGCCACAATCCTGCTCATTCTTGAAACAGCTACTAAGCTGTAACGCGCACGCGACTATTGGGTAGGCCGAGAATTGAGGGTTTCGATGATTGCAAGAAATAAAGCTGTACTGGGATTGGCGGTGTTTTTGCCGGCCATGCTTGCTCAGGCAGATGACGGCGGTATCAGCTTTTGGTTACCTGGCCAGTTCGGCGCGCTGGCCGCGGCACCCACCAAACCGGGTTGGAGTCTGCCGCTGATCTACTATCACGTCAGTGCCAGTGACGACAAAAACAATGCCATACCAAGAGGTGGGCGGACCACCTTCGGTCTGGATGCCAAGGCAGATCTGCTGTTCGCCAGCCCCACGTATACCTTTGCCGAACCGTTACTCGGGGCCCAGGCTGCGATTTCGGTGGTGGCCGCGGTTGGCCGCGACGAGGCCAGTGTCGACGTTACGCAAGTCGGGCCGCGCGGGCGCGGCTTTTCCGGTGGAACCCAAGACACCCTCAAGGGGGGAGCGACGTGTATGTGCTGGGCACGATGAAATGGAACCATGGCGTTCACAATTTCATGGCCTATAGCATGGGCAACATTCCCGTGGGTGCTTATGACCCCGATCGCCTGGTCAATATTGGCCTGGGACACTCGGCGCTGGATGCCGGTGGTGGCTACACCTACTTCGACAAAAAGAACGAGTTTTCCGCCGTGGCGGGCATGACCTACAACTGGGAAAACACCGACACCAACTATCAAAACGGCATCGACGCGCACCTGGACCTGAGTGCCTCGCACTTCATCACCGATCAGACCCAACTGGGACTTGTCGGCTACGTTTACCATCAAGTCACGGGGGACAGCGGCAGCGGCGCGACACTGGGCGATTTCAAAT
This sequence comes from Pseudomonas sp. S2_F03, assembly GCF_054668335.1. Taxonomy (NCBI): domain Bacteria; kingdom Pseudomonadati; phylum Pseudomonadota; class Gammaproteobacteria; order Pseudomonadales; family Pseudomonadaceae; genus Pseudomonas; species Pseudomonas sp. S2_F03. Next base: position 6,168,871 of record NZ_CP162759.1, read on the forward strand.
CCCGGGTCAGTGCCATTGGTCCTCAGGCCGGACACTTCTTCAAAGTCGGTAAAGATCTCTGGTACGCCAACCTCAAGGGTTACTACGAGTTTGACGCGAAGAATCGTCCAGAGGGCTGGAATACCTGGCTGACTCTGGTTGTTCCGCTGTCGGAATAGCCGGTGAAACCGTCGTTCAGGTCAGGGCAATCGTTTGTTGGCGCAGCAGCGCACTGCCTGATCGGGGCCGGCTTCGGACTAGAGCATTTTCTCAATACCGATCTTGTCGCTGAGCCACGCTTTGAAACTGCGCCACGCGCCGCCAGGCTCCTTATGCAAGGTATGCAGGCGGCCGTTGTCCTCAGTGACCCAGACGACTTCGCCGTTTTCCAGACGAGCCTGGTAACTCACGGCGGGCGACATGCCTTCAAACGCCAGTTCGCGTACGTAGCCGGCCAATTCAGGGCTGTCGACCAGCACCCCGACTTCTGTGTTCCAAAGCACAGAACGCGGGTCGAAATTGAAGGACCCGACAAACACCTTCTGTTTGTCCAGGATCATGGCCTTGGTGTGCAAGCTGGAGTCCGAGCCACCACTGAAGCCAAACGAAGAACCGCGACCGGGGTCATCCGCCTGTCGTCGCAACTCATAGAGCTTCACGCCGTGTTCGAGCAGGGTTTTGCGGTAAGGCGCATAGCCGCCGTGCACGGCTGGCACATCAGTGGCTTCCAGTGAGTTGGTCAACAGGCGTACATCAGCCCCGGCCTCGGCACGACCAAGGAGGTAGCGCATGCCCGACTCCTGGGGAACGAAATAGGCCGAGATCAAGATCAGCTCCTTGTCGATGCTATCCAGATCAGGTCGAAGTTGCGTGGCCATCATTAGCGCGCGGGCCGGTTCGTCATCGGCCAGCACCTTGCTCGGGGCGTCCCACATCGCTTTGCCATGGGCCCAGATCAGCTCCTTGCGCCAATGATCGAGTTGCGGGTGCGTCCGGTAGGTCATGAGGTGCTCGTACAGGGCCTTGTTTTCGATCCGTGTGCTGTCGAGCGATTGTTCCAGGCGTTGGCGGCTCTCGAGCAAGTCTTCGGGCGTTGGCTTGTTGAGCTGGAAGTCACTGATGGGATGGCTCAGGCTGCTATTCCAGTATTGATCGAAGCTGTGCCCCAACTGCTGGGCGACCGGACCGATGCAAAGCAGGTCCATGTCGGTGAAGTTGAGATCGGGCTTGGCGTCGAAATATTCATCCCCCAGGTTGCGTCCGCCAACGATGCCGGCGCTGTTGTCAGCTAGCCACAGCTTGTTGTGCATGCGCCGGTGCTGCTGCGAAAGATTAAGCAGACGGCCCATGGTTCGGGTCACAAAAGTGCTGCGCCCCAGATGCAAAGGGTTGAAGACACGGATATAGATGTTCGGGTGCACGGCCAGGGTAGCGATGACTTCTTCCTGACCGTCGCTGGCCGTGTCATCGAGCAATATGCGTATACGCACGCCACGATCGGCGGCCGCCAGTATTTCACGCACCAGGGCCCGGGTGCTCAGACCGTTATGCACGATGTAATACTGCAGATCGACGCTCTTTTGTGCGTTGCGGATCAACTCGGCGCGGGCCCGGAACGCCTCACTGCTGTTGGGCAGCAAGCGAAAACCCGAAAGTCCCTGATGCGAGGCGGCCTGAGCCAGGATCGAGCGCCCAAAAGCCGAGTCGCTGGCGGGTATCGTCTCGCTGAAGTCGTGGGGCATGTGCGTAGTGGTGCAGCCGGCGAGCAGCAGCGGGAAAAACCTGATGGGGAGGAACCGAAATATGGACAAGGGCTCGTCCTCAACCTCGACGGCTGTAGTTTTGACCTCGGAAGCCAGCAACACACGGCAATCTGCACAACTGATTCCAGTAAAGCCCGGTTCTAGCGAGGCGTGTCGAAATTTTTGAACGCCACTCCAGTTCAAAAGACTGGCGTTTGTATGCCCGCGTAAAAAAGCAGTGACTCGTGACGAGGGAGCAAGCGCCCCCACCGCCCGTTAAATGTGAACCCTCAAGTGCGGCCCACGGAGCCTGTGACGGGTAGATTGCCCAGTAATTTTAGCCCCGTACTTTTTACGAAAGCGTCATAGTCCATCGGCCTCTCAATACGGGTTTCGGCGTTGGGGAGTATGTAGGCCCAGGCCCGTTTGGACGATGCGTCGTAAACCAGCTTGAACAGGCGCGTCGGTACCCAGACCTTGTTGTCGCCAATGGTGCTATGGCCTGGGTCAAAGAGCGGGCCGGTAAAGACAAAAACATTGCCATCGGCTCGCTTGGCAAACTTCCTGACATCAGACTCAACCTTGCTCCAGATCTTCCGGTTGTTGGTTGGGTCTTGCGGCACCATGTTCGACAGCGCAAAGGATTGAGCCATTGCATTGGGGTTCGGTGCATCGGCGGCCGGGGATTGATGGCCACGGTCCACAGCCGGGTGTTGGCTACGGTAGTCACTCAACTCTGCCCGTCCACTCTTGGGAATGCGAGGATCTGGATAGAACTGGTTAGTGCGCTCCTCCCCTTTTGCATCCTGAAGCTGGGCTGCATTAAGACGCTCCACCACCACCAGCGGCGTCTTGCTGGTTTGCGAGTACAGCACCGCAAAGTTGTCGGAACACAGGGCCAAGGGGTTCATTGTTGCAGGCACGGAAGCCAGGTTGATTGGTTTGGCTGCCGGGAACAGATCTGCACAGCCATCGAACGATGCCTGTTTTTGTTTGTTTGAATAAAGGTCCAGTGCCGCGTTCTGACTGATCGAACCCGAGCGGGATACTGGGTCCTGATGCTGGGTGGGCGGCTTGAGGAGATCCAGCAGGCTGCGGGCTTCTGCCCCGGTGGAAAGCAAAACAAGGGCCGACAGCCCAACTGCAATTTTGCGTAGGTACATGCGTTAGATCTTCGAATTGGATTGAGGGGTAAACGTACGGCCAGTCCCGATTCACGGAACCCCGTAGTGGCGGTTGCTGATTATGTGGCGATGAGCATGCTTTCACTGTCCTTGGTCAAAATACCGATGCGGAACTGGTCGGCACCGAGCAGTACGACCGCTGACGTTCGTGCGGGGTTTATTGACCACCACAAATCCCATTAGTGCTGAGTAGCGTTGGCATTCTACTCGTCAGAGCACGTCGAAGATGCGATTGGAATCTCGCTCACGCTATATAGCTATTGAACTCGTGCGTACCCGCACCGGCAAAACGGGATGTCCCGCCGGCTTCGGCTGTCCAGAAACATCAGTAGATCCGTCTGTTTTTTCGACTTGGCAAAGGACTGGCGTTTTATATGCCGACGAAAAAGCGGTGATGACCTGTGGCGAGGGAGCTTGACCCCTCGCCAGCGTCTAGCTCAAGACATCGGGTACTGCATCACTGGGGGCTTAGCGAATACCAGCACCCGCCATGGACTCCGGCACCCACTGCGCCGTCGACAGCGGTTCGATGTAGTGGATACCGCCATGGGGGCCGACCACGCCATTGATGTTGTAGGTGCCAAGCGACAGGTCGTAAGTCATGAACGGGGTGGCATCCGGGACTTGCTCGTCGTAGCTCTGGCTGAGGAAAGCGAAGGAGCCACGGTAGAGCTGGCCACTGGTGTTGTACTGATCGGAGGCCACGGCGGCCCAGGTGTCTTCATCCAGGTAGAAGCGGCGTTTTTGGTAGATGTGCTTTGCACCGGGCTTGAGGTTGCCCTCCACGACGTAGACCCGGTGTTTTTCCCAGCGGACGAAGTCCGGGGAAATGTAATTGGGGGTGGTCAGCGATTTGGCATCCCGGGCATAAGTCAGTTTGTAGGTGTTGTAGGGCACGATCATTTCTTGCTTGCCCACCAGCGTCCAGTCGTACAACTCGAGCGCGCGGGCGGTGCCAGGGTTCGGTGTGTCGTAGGCCAGGATCGATATCTGTTTGACCCGGCGCTGGGCCGGCAGGTACTGCCAGGCACGACCAGGACGTTGCAACGGGTTGGTGGCGTTCTTGAGCATGACCGACTCACCGGCTCGTCGCGCGGGTCCGGTATAGGCCAGTTTCAGCTGGTAGTAGATGTCGGAGTTGTTGATCGGCTTCGACATGTTCTCGTAAATCGGGAAGGACACGAATGCCTCGCCGGAGACCGCCAGGCTTGCCACACCTGCCGAGTCGACGCTCCAGGAGTCGTACTTGGAATGGATGTTGACGCCCTGGTAGCGCAGCAGGAAATTCCACATCGCCTCGGCGCCCGATTGCGGGATCGGGAACGGCACACCGGGCAATACGTTTTCAAAGGCAATCCCACCGTTGAGGGATTTGGCGCCGGTGGCGTTCTTGCGGCTGTTTTCCAGCACGGCCTCTGGCAGCGAAGCCGTGCGGTGGGTCGGATACACATCGATGCGAAAGTTTGGATAGCGCTTGGCCAATGCGACCGTGGTAGCCGTCAGCATGCTTTTGTACTGATCAACGTTCTTGCCATCGATCACCAGCAGTGGTGTCTCATCGGCGAAGGGGTTCGGGCGCATGCTGTCACCCGTTTTGAAGCTGGCCGGGGCGGTGGTCAGGCCTCCGTTGTAGGCCGGAATGGAACCGTCGGCATTGCCAGCCTTTTCGGCGCCTACCAACGTCAGGCTGGTGCCCAGTCGGGCGGCATCCTGAGTGGATACATAGGCTTGTGCATCGATGGTCAGCGCCATCATGAGTGGCGTAGCCAGCAGACTTTTCACGAATTTCATATTGTTATTCTCCTGCCTGGCGTACCAGGCATTCGTGACGCAGGCGGTGCAGTCGCATCCATCGGTTCAAGCGGCGGTAAGTTGTACGGCCCTAATCCAGATATCGGCCCTCCATGGCTTGGCAGTTCCTACAAACAGGACTGGAAAAATCATCGCGTTGCACCGGCTAGCAGAGTGCCCGCCTCGTTACATTTGCCGTGTCACCGACCCAATCGGCTCAATCGACTTTTCAGCGCCCATTAAAAAGCCCCCGGCCCGGGAGCGCTTTTCATTTTGCGACAGTCTCTTGGCTATTCATGACAGCGCCTTTTCGAAGTCCTGCAGTCCAATGGCGTGGGACAAACCCAATCAATATCGACTTACGGTTTTTCGTTCCTTTTGACTGATTTGCAGTCGCGTGAATGCCAAAGGCATGTATCCCTCGCAGGCGACTGCGTGAAGTCTCAGCCTCCCACCTGAAACCGCGGCGCAGAGCGCTGGCTGTCATCAGTCGAATCGATGTGCGAATAGTCATAAGTGAACGATTGAGCCCGCTGCCCTTATGGTGTCGGCTTGGGCGGCAATTCAAATGTGTCGACAATGTAGTTGATTGACCTGCGGATAATCATTATATTCCGGCTCAATCACGAGATAGTGTCGACAATATCCACCGTTGCCGAAAACCTCCGATTGGCGCAGATGCAGATCTGTGCCTTCCCGATTCCGGGACAGAACACCTTTGCAGGCGCAGTTGATTGGATAGTTTCGGGTGGTCACCCTCGACAACCGAAAAACTGCACCTGCCTTTATTTTTGCGGGCGCACGCTGTTCGCTCACTCAACAACACGCGGTATGACAGGAGAAACCCAGTGCTTGAGACCTACGTACAACAATTACAAGCACGTGCCGAGCAAGGGCTTCCACCCTTGGCGCTCAACGCCGAGCAAACTGCAGGCCTTATCGAGCTGCTGAAGAATCCTCCGGCTGGCGAAGAAGCTTTCCTCGTTGACCTGATCACCCATCGCGTTCCACCTGGCGTGGACGAAGCGGCCTATGTCAAGGCCGGCTTCCTGTCCGCCCTCGCCAAAGGCGAAGCCAAATCCCCCCTGATCGACAAGAAGCGCGCTGTTGAACTGCTCGGCACCATGCAGGGCGGCTACAACATCGTCACTTTGGTCAACCTGCTGGACGACGCCGAACTGGCACCAGTAGCCGCCGAAGAACTCAAGCACACCCTGCTGATGTTCGATGCCTTCCACGACGTCGCTGAGCGCGCCAAGAACGGTAACGTTCACGCTAAAGGCGTGCTGCAGTCCTGGGCTGACGGCGAGTGGTTCAAGAACCGCCCGACCCTGGCCGACAAGATCAGCCTGCGCGTGTTCAAGGTCACCGGCGAAACCAACACCGACGACCTGTCCCCTGCTCCGGATGCCTGGTCCCGCCCGGACGTCCCGCTGCATGCCCTGGCCATGCTGAAAATGGCCCGCGACGGCATCGTCCCTGACGCCCAAGGCGTTACCGGCCCGATGAAGCAGATCGAAGAAATGCGCGGCCAAGGCTTCCCGATCGCCTACGTCGGTGACGTGGTCGGTACCGGTTCCTCGCGTAAATCGGCGACCAACTCGGTGCTGTGGTTCTTCGGCGACGACGTACCTTACGTGCCGAACAAGCGTGGCGGTGGCTTCTGCTTCGGCAACAAAATCGCTCCGATCTTCTACAACACCATGGAAGACGCCGGCGCCCTGCCAATCGAATTCGACGTGTCGAACATGCACATGGGCGACGTGATCGACCTGTACCCGCATGCGGGCAAAGTCTGCAAGCACGGCACCGACGAAGTCCTGACCACCTTCGAAATGAAGACCCCGGTGCTGTTGGACGAAGTTCGTGCTGGCGGCCGTATTCCGCTGATCATCGGCCGTGGCCTGACCGACAAGGCTCGCGCCGAACTGGGTCTGCCAGCGTTCGACCTGTTCAAACTGCCGGAAGCCCCGGCTGAAAGCACCAAGGGTTACACCCTGGCGCAGAAAATGGTCGGCAAGGCCTGCGGCGTAGCCGGTGTGCGTCCTGGCACCTACTGCGAACCGAAGATGACCACCGTAGGTTCCCAGGACACCACCGGTCCAATGACCCGTGACGAACTGAAAGACCTGGCGTGCCTGGGCTTCTCGACGGATCTGGTGATGCAGTCCTTCTGCCACACTGCGGCTTATCCAAAGCCTGTGGATGTGACGACTCACCACACCCTGCCGGATTTCATGCGTAACCGCGGCGGCGTTTCGCTCAAACCGGGCGACGGCATCATTCACAGCTGGCTGAACCGCATGCTGCTGCCGGACACCGTCGGTACCGGTGGCGATTCGCACACCCGTTTCCCGATCGGTATTTCGTTCCCGGCGGGCTCTGGATTGATTGCGTTCGCCGCCGCCACCGGCGTCATGCCGCTGGATATGCCCGAGTCAGTCCTGGTGCGTTTCAAAGGCAAGATGCAACCGGGCATCACCCTGCGTGACCTGGTTCATTCGATCCCTTACTACGCCATTAAGGCCGGTCTGCTGACCGTCGAGAAGAAAGGCAAGATCAACGCCTTCTCCGGCCGCATCCTGGAAATCGAAGGCCTGGACAACCTGACCGTGGAGCAAGCGTTCGAACTGTCCGACGCTTCCGCTGAACGTTCCGCCGCCGGCTGCACGATCAAACTCCCGGAAAAGGCCATTGCCGAGTACCTGACCTCCAACATCACCCTGCTGCGCTGGATGATCGGCGAAGGCTACGGCGACGCCCGTACCCTGGAGCGTCGTGCTCAAGCGATGGAAGCCTGGCTGGCCAAACCAGAGCTGCTGCAAGCGGACAAAGACGCTGAATACGCAGAAGTCCTCGAGATCGACCTGGCACAGATCACGCAACCGATCCTGTGCGCACCGAACGACCCTGACGACGCCCGTCTGTTGTCGTCCGCTGAAGGTCAGAAGATCGACGAAGTGTTCATCGGTTCGTGCATGACCAACATCGGTCACTTCCGCGCTGCCGGCAAGTTGCTGGAACAGGTCGATGGAGCATTGCCAACCCGTCTGTGGCTGTCACCGCCGACCAAAATGGACGCTCACCAGCTGACCGAAGAAGGCTACTACGGCATCTACGACAAGGCCGGCGCACGCATGGAAATGCCGGGTTGCTCGCTGTGCATGGGTAACCAGGCCCGCGTTGAGCCGAACAGCACCGTGGTGTCGACGTCGACCCGTAACTTCCCGAACCGTCTGGGTGACGGCGCGAACGTCTACCTGGCTTCGGCCGAGCTGGCGTCTGTTGCTTCCATCCTGGGTCGCCTGCCGACCGTCAAGGAGTACATGGAATACGCGGGCAAGATCGACAGCATGGCGGCCGATGTCTACCGCTACCTGTCCTTCGACCAGATCGCCGAGTTCCGTGAAGTCGCTGCGAACGCCAACATTCCGGTCGTTCAAGCCTAACGCTGCAACGCCATAGAAAACGCCGCCCTTCGTGAGAGGGGCGGCGTTTTTTTATGCCTTACTCTTTCTGCCCAATCATGAGATTGAGCGACTGCCCGCATCCTGCGTTTACAGATACCAGCGATATTCCCGCGCGCTGATCTCCTGCATGAACGCCAGATGGTCCTGACGTTTGTTCTCGCAATAAACATTCACGAACTCAGCCCCCAGACCTTCACGCAATTGCGGTTGATGCTGCATTGCGCGCACGGCTTCGAGCATTTCCTTTGGAAAGTCGACGCCACTGTTGCGGTCTTCGTTCAACGGCAAGATCGGTTCTTTGCCCGCGTCCAGTCCGTGTTCCAGGCCCACCAGAATCGCCGCCAATACCAGATATGGATTGGCATCGGCGCCTGCCAGACGATGTTCGATGCGCAGGTTCTTCGAGTCCGACTCAGGGATGCGCAGGCACGCATCGCGATCTTCAAAACCCCAGCTCGCTTGGGTGGCGATGTTGGTCGTGCCGCCCAAGCGTCGATAGGCATTCTGGTTCGGGGCGAAAACCGGCATGCAATGCGGCAGCAGTTCCAGGCAACCGGCCACGGCGTGACGCAACGATCGCTGTTCATTGGCCGCCAGGATGTTATTGCCGGCCGCATCGTAAAGGCTGACATGTACGTGCATGCCGCTACCCGGGTGCTGCAAGTAAGGTTTGGCCATGAAACTGGCGCGATAGCCGTGCTTGAGGGCAACACCGCGGCTGCTGCGGCAAAACAGGGCGGCCCAGTCCGCCGCGCGCAAGCCGTCGTCCAGGTGACCGAAATTGATCTCGAACTGCCCCGGCCCGAGCTCGGCGGTAATCACCGTGCTGTCGATGCCCTGGGCACGCGATGCCTCGACCATTTCATCGAGTACCGGGGCAAAACGTGACAGCCGCTCGATGTGCATATTGGGTTGATCGTCGGCATCGTCTGTCAGCCCGTCGCGGGGAAACTGCGGTAGCCCGTCGCGCAGCTTTTTATCGAACAGGTAGAACTCCAGCTCAAATGCCACGACTGGATGAATGCCTTTACCGGCGAGGCGGTCCAGAACCTGGGCCAATACCTGGCGCGGTTCGAACACGATGGGGTTTTGCGTGCCGTCCGAGGTAATCAGCATTTGCCCCAGCGGTTGGCCTTCCCAGGTCACAGGCTTGAGTGTGCCGGGTACCAGGCGACGCAGCGCATCGGGATCGCCGTCGTTGAAGCAGTAATCGCCGATCTTGAACAACCCGCCTTGCACGCCCAACAGCACACAGTTCTGCGGCAGTTTCAGCGCGCTGCCGGCCGCCACCTTTTCCAGCATGTCCACCGGATAACGCTTGCCGTAGAAATGCCCTGGAATATCCAGGGAAATCAGGTCGACATAGCGCACCTCAGGATAGCGTTGGCGAAAGGCGCGCACCTCGGCCAACAGGTCAGAGCAGGTAGCATCCATCATTGTGGGTCCTTGTCTTTTCATCAGGTGTAAACCCAAAGCACTCGCGTGAGATGCTCGGTGAGGTTGCCGTAGCGGCAACGGGTATGGCTGTCGAACTGAAAGCTGTCGCCAGCCACTAATTTGACGGGGTCCTCATCGTCGCCCAACCACAGCGTCAGCTCGCCTTCGAGCACGTAACCCCCTTGCTCGGAGCTGTCAGTCAAATGCCGGTCGCCACTGCTGGCACCGGCTTCAAGGTGACTTTCGAGCATCGAAAACGATGCGCGGATCTTTGGCGAAACCAGAATGTCGGTAATGCCGTTGGCGAAGTACAACGTACGGCGTTCGTCCGGCCGGGTGACCCATGGCAACTCCTTGGGTTTTGGCAGGCTGTAGAAGTAAGTCGTCGGCACGCCCAGGGTTTCACTGATTGCCGTCAGGTCGGCCACCGTGGGCCGTGACAGGCCACGTTCGACCTGCGACAGGAAGCCCACGGAACGGCCGATTTTGTCGGCCAGTTCCTTCAAGGTGTATTTCTTGTGCTTGCGCAGATCGTGAATAAGGATCGCCAGCGCAGCGATTTCTTCTTGCTTGTTCATGCCTGGATTTCCAGTTGATGACTCATCAAATACTGTCGCGCAGTCGATACCAGGCTTTGCCGATGGCTTCCAGCGGCGCAGCCAGGTATTTGCCGCCGGGAAAACTGCCGTTGTTCAAACCCTGGTACAAGGACAATTCATCGTCCTGGCCAAGAATCGCGTCGGACACGGCGCGGGCAGCGGCCAGTGTCGGCAGCACGCCATGCCCGGAATAGCCTTGCATCCAGTAGCGATTCCCTGACTGGCCAATGTCCGGCGTTCGTTTCAGGGTCAAGTCGATGTGCCCGCCCCAGGCGAATTCCAGGGCTACGCCTTTGAGCTGCGGGAACACCCGTTCCAGGAAGGGACGCGTGGCCCCGGCAATGTCCTTTGGCATACCGCCCAGATACGTGCAGCCGCCGCCGAACAGCAGGCGGTTGTCGGGCGTGCGCCGGAAATAATCGAGGACAAACTGGTTATCGGTGACGCAGACATTGCTCGGCAGCAGCGCGGTGGCCTGCTCGGGAGGCAAGGGCGCGGTGGCCACTTGATAAGTCCCGACCGGTAATACGCAACGGGCCAGTTTCGGGTCGAGCCGGTCCAGATACGCATTGCACGCCAGCACCAGAACGTCTGCCCGAATGGTCCCGTGTTCGGTGTTCACCCGGTAACGACCGCCCTCCTCTTGATAGCTCAATGCTTTGCTTTGTTCATGGATGCGGCCGCCCGCCTTTTCGATGGCGGTGGCCAGGCCGATGGCCAGTTTCAGCGGGTTCAGATGACCGCCCTCGGGATCATAGAGGCCGGCCTGATAGCGCTCGCTGGCGATCCATTGCGGCAACTGTTCACGGCTGATGAACCGCAAGCCATGGTGGCCCCATTTGTGGCTGGCCTCGCGCTGCCACTCGGTCAACAGCCCGACACGCCGTGGCATGACCGACGTCCACAAATGCCCCGCGCGATAATCACAATCGAAGCCATGACGAGCGGGTAATTCACGCAGCTCCTGCGCCGCCCAGCGCATGCCGTCCCACAACCGGCGTGCGCGCTCGTAACCCAACGCGGCTTCCAGCGGCGGCATGTCACACGACCAGCCGAGAATGGCCTGGCCACCATTGCGCCCGGAGGCCGCCCACGCCACTCGACTGGCTTCCAGCAGGGTCACCCGTTTGCCGGCCAAGGCCAGGCGCAACGCGGTGTGCAGCCCACTGAAGCCGGCGCCGATGATCAGGATGTCGGTGTCTTGTTCACCCCTGAGCGCAGGGCGATTGACCAAGCGATCCGCGCAACTGTGGGCGTAATAGCTGGCGACATGCTGGGTGGACTGCTGGAACATACGAGCTCTCATGAAATTATGTTTTTATAATTTCATGAAAAACTACAGTATTAATTTCATACAGGCAACTCCGCGATGACCGACTGGACATCAAGGATCGCGATTCTCTTCAGGTATTGGGGGATTTATGCCACGGGTAACCTTTCGCGCTGAGTTCAAAGGCGTAGTCGAATAAACGCTTCATGTATTCGCCATCAAAGTGATGACTGCGCAGGTGATGAAAATCGGCGCCGATGTACGCCAGATTGAAGTCCGCCCCGTCCTGCTGAGCGATTCGGTAAATCCGTTCCAGGTCACTGATCCCTTGCGTCTGGATCAATGCGCTGATGGCACGACCGCCGATACTCAACGTGCGACGCTTGGTCCCGGACCACTGGGGCTCCATTTTCCCGTTACGAATCACATAGAAATTCCGGTCATGGCGCAAACGTGCGCCGGTCACGCTGTTCAGAGCCATGACCGTGCCGGGTGGGTAAAGGAATACCTGCGTGATGACGCCGCCGTCCACGTGCATTTCCTGAAACTGTTGACCGTTCACTTCCACGTCGATCATGACGGGTGAAACGGCGCCAGGAATGCTCATCGACGCGATCAGGATCTGGCGAAACAGGTCCAGTGCGCCCGGTGCTCCACTGGAGGCGATGGCCCCCATATTCCAGGTCACGGGCCGCCCTGCATCGAGGTCGGTGGTACCGATCATCAGGAGTCGTCCATTGGCGTATTGCGCCGCAATCGCCGCCAGTATGTCAGCGGTGACGTACTGGGCGACGAGCCGCGACAGTGGCTTGCTGTCTGCAATGCCGTCGCTGGCAAGCCGGGTCAGCACATTGCGCGAATGGAAAACGTCTTTGGGACCGATGGCGCTGCAGATGCGCAGAATGATGTCGTCGTATTGAGGCCCCAGAAAAGCGAACGGAGCCACCAGGGCGCCAGCGCTGATGCCCGTGACCACTTTGAACAGTGGGCGCGTCCCATTCAACGTCCATCCCGCGATGATCCCTGCCGCAAACGTGCCGGCGTCACCACCGCCGGAAACCGCCAGCATGTTGGCCACCGGCAGGACGTCATTCGGCACTCCCGCCCTGGCGAGCGCCTCAGCCTCGCGATGGTTGGCCTGATTCACGTCCCGAATGAGCGGAGCGAAATCCCGGTCCAGCCAGTAACGCGCCTGTGCGATGCCGGGGACGACCGCCAGTTCCGTCAAAGTCGGCGGCACGGCTTCCCGGCGTTGCAGACACGCTTGGCGCAACATGTTCCACGTTGACGCACCCGGTCCGGGCAGGAATGGTTTCAAAACGCCTCCTCCGGCCGCCGTTGCTGATAGATCACATGAGCATTGCGACGGGCATTACGCGTAACGGATGTCGCTGAGGCCGATTGCCGCCACGGTGAACAAGAACGGCATCGTCAGGTAGGACCACAGCGCGTAACCATTGAAGTACGCGCGGTGCAGTGGATCCCAAGGGGTATTTTCTTCGTGGTCTTGAAAGGATTCCCGGGGGGCTGAGCGCTCGGCAACGAGCGTCCCGTCGGCGTGGCGCGCTGTCCTGCGTCAGCCCTTTCTTTGCCCATAACGCACCACCTGTCACGAGGGTGGTGCGTACTTTGCTGAAGCTGTTCCAGCGATCGAGCCCCCCATGAGCGGTCAACACCCGCTCGAGGAGCTCATGACTCTGCGTGTTCATGGTTACGGATTTGCTCCGTCCTCCGGCCGATCCTGAACCCACTGCCAGAATAGTTGATAGCCGACCGCAAGCACCACTGGCCCGATGAACAGTCCAAGGATGCCGCTGGTGACCATGCCGCCTAACGCGCCGATCAACACGACCGGCATTGGCACATCCACGCCTCGCCCCAGCAACAGCGGTTTGAGAACGTTGTCCACCAGACCGGCAACGAACACAAAGACCGAGAAGATGATGGTCCTCGTGTTGGGCCCCTCGGTCGCCATCACGTAGACAATCACCGGCAGCGTAATCAGCGTGGCTGGTAACTGCATGATGCCGAGCAGCAACACAAAGATCGCAAGAATACCTGCGCCCGGGATGCCTTTGAGCACGAAGCCGATACCCACCAGCAGCATCTGAATGAACGCGATGCCGACCACGCCGAGCGCAACGGCACGGATGGTTGCGGTGCACAGTTCGGCGATTTTCGGCCCCTTGTCAGGACCGCTGACGCGAGACGCAATCTCTACCGCGGCGCGGGTGCCGGCCTCTCCATGGGCCATGAAAATACCGGCGATGATCAGGGCGACAATGAACATCAGCAAACCCGCCCCGACGCCGGCAATCTTGGTCAACAAGCCGACGCTGACGCCTTTTATCTGCGGCAGGTACTTCGCTATCAGGTCGGGAAGGTCATAGGAGGCCTGCAGCCATATCGACGAGAGCGATTTACCCACCAGTGGCCACGTCGCGACCGACTCGGGCGGCGGCGGGATCTGGAAGGTTCCCTCCTTCACCAGGTCGATGACGTTTCCGACCGACGAACCAATCGAAGTGCCCAACAGATAGACCGGTACCACCAGAATAGCGATGGCAATCAGCACAATGATCGTTGCAGCACGCCCCTCGCTGCGTCCCCGCGACCCCATCAGTCGCAGTTGCAACGGGTAGAGCGTGATTGCCAGGATCACCGACCACAGCATCAAGTCGCGAAACGGTTGGAATATCTCGAAGCAAAACAGCACCAGAACAACAATCAACCCGGCACGAATCAGTACATCGAGCATGCTGCGGGTCAACGATTTCTCGGACAGAGGTGTGGGCACCATGGATGCCTCCTTGCTGATAGCTGCAAAGGTAGGGGAACGGTTAGGGCAGCATAGACGGAGTTTTGACAGTACGACGGCAACAATGCGTGCTGTATCGCTATACCTCGAAAAAAAATCCACACACAGCACATCGACTCAATATCCGAGCCTGAATCTTCGCGACCATGGCCTCCTCACTCACCCGTAAGGACATCATCATGGCCATTGCAAAAGCAGTCCCCGGCAAAACCCTGCTGACCCCGACCGACCACACCCTGATCATGATCGACCATCAATCGCAGATGTCCTTTGCGACCAAGTCGATCGATGCCGTGACCCTGCGCAACAACGCCGCGCTGGTGGCCAAGGCGGCCCGTGGTTTCAAGGTCTCGACCATCCTTACCACCGTGGCCGAGAAGAGCTTTTCAGGCCCGATCTTCGACGAAATCAAGTCGGTATTCCCGGAACACAACGTGATCGACCGTACCAGCATGAACACCTGGGAAGACGAGCGCATTGCGGTTGAAGTCAACAAAATCGGCAAACAGAAAATCGTCCTCGCCGGTCTCTGGACGTCCGTTTGCATCGTTGGCCCGGCACTGTCGGCCATCGACCAGGGTTTCGAGGTGTACGTAATCGCCGATGCCTGTGGTGACGTCACCACCGAAGCGCACGAAATGGCCATGCAACGCATGATCCAGATCGGTGCCCGGCCGATGACTTCGCTGCAATACCTGCTTGAATTGCAGCGTGACTGGGCGCGCGGCGAAACTTACGACGAAACCGTAAAAACCTCGATTGCCAACGGCGGCGCCTACGGTCTGGGCCTGATCTACGCCAAGAGCATGTTCGGCGCTTCGGAAGCCCACTAAGCAAAAAATAGCGACTCCGTACGCGCGGAGTCGCTATCAGGTGGCCATTGAACCATGACGTTTTTTTCGAAAAAAGCCGCTTTCTGCTTATCTCTGATGTGCGCTGGCACCGTCGCAACGGCGCGGGCTGATGAGTCGGATCAAAACCCGCAAGGATTTCTGGAGGGGGCAACGCTGAATGTGCTCAGCCGCAACTTCTACCTCAACAGTGACTACCGGTCGCCTTCACCATCGGGCAAAAGCTACAAGGCCGAGTGGGCGCAAGGCTTCATTGGCGCTTTCGAGTCTGGCTTCACGCCCGGTACCGTTGGGTTCGGCCTCGATAGCCACGCTTTTTTGGGGCTGAAGCTCGACAGTGGCAAAGGTCATTCCGGCACCGGATTGCTGCCGGTGGGCAGCGATGGGCGCAGTGAGGACAACTACTCCAGTGGTGGCGGCGCGCTGAAAGTCAGGGCCTCCAGGACCACCTTGGCGTTCGGCGAAATGATGGTCGAAGCCCCGGTGTTCGACACCGCCGACAAACGCCTGCAGCCAGAGTACGCCACGGGGTTTCTGCTCAATAGTCGCGAAATTGATGGCATGAACCTGCAGGCAGGCCACTTCACGGCATTCAAGAATCAGGACAGCGCTTCGGGCAAGGGCAATTTTTCCGGTTACGGGGCTAACACCGACGCCGGAGGCATTTCGTTTGCCGGTGCCGACCTGTTCACCCAAAGCCCTGTCGGCGGCGCGCTCTATGCTTCAACACTGACCGACACCTGGCATCAGTACTACGCCAATGTGCATCTGAAACAGCCGGGAGTGTCCGTCGACGCCAATCTCTACCACACGCGGGACACGGGCGAGGCACTGGCCGGCGCCATCGACAACACCGCGTTCAGCCTGTCGGGCAAGTACACCGTCGATGCCCATGGCTTCACGCTGGCCTACCAGAAAGTCAACGGTGACACCCCGTTCGACTTCGTCGGTGGCGATTCCATCTACCTGGCCAACTCGATCAAGTACGCCGACTTCAACGGCGCCCACGAACAATCCTGGCAAGCCCGCTACGACCTCGACCTGAGCACCTATGGCATTCCCGGTCTGGCCTTCATGACGCGGTACGTCAAAGGCAGCCAGATCGACGGCACCCACGCGCCCAAGGGCGGCGCCTATAACCCGTTCGACGCGGAGACCGGCACTTATGTCCCACAACAAGGCGATGGCGGACGTCATTGGGAGCGCGACATCGACGTGCGCTACATCGTGCAGTCCGGGGCGGCCAAGGGCTTGTCGCTGCAACTGTCGCACGTGTCTCATCGCGCCAATACCGCCCAGGCGGGCGATGACATCGACCGGGTTTACGTGGTCATCCAGTACCCGCTGAATCTCGGGCCGCTGTGAGACAAAGATTGGCGGAAGGCAGCCGGAGTCGAACCTGCCCGGGAACGGATGCCGTCCCCAACCGGGTTTGAAGCCCGGCCGCGCCACCGGGCGCGATTGCCTTCCTGGAAATCAGTCCTCGGGTTGTCGGGGCTCTGGTTGTCGGAGCTCTGGTTCTCGGGCTAACGCACTGTCGGGACGGATCTGGCGTTTGTCGCCCATGCGCCGGGTCAGGCCAATACGGTCGAAGTATTCCAGAATCTGAATGCTGCGCTTGCGCCCCAGGCCCACTGCATCGCGAAACGCCGCGACCTGAATCACCGGATCAAGCTCGGCCATCTGCAACAGCATAGCCGCCAACCGACGGATCATCGCGTCGGTGTAGAACAGGTCCCGCACCACCTGATGCAGCAGTCCCAGGCGCGCCATTTTGCGTAGCAGCAAGCGCACGGTCGCCTCGTCATGTCCCAGATGGCGCACCCACGGCGGATCGAAACCGGCCTGCTCGAACAGCGGCTGCAAGCGCTGCCACAGGGCTTCGTCGTCGTCGCTCAAGCGCACTTGATGAGCCGGTAAATGCAGCCACGGACCGCTGGTGACAATAGCGCCACCGGCCAGCAATTCGTCGAGCAGGCAGATGAACGTCGGGCGCTCCAGCACGGAGGCGGCAAACCGACGCAGGCGATCCCGGTCCGGGCCCATCTGGTCCGGTTCCAATTGATGGAAGCGTGCGAGGTGTTCCAGCAGGGGGCTTTCAACGCTTCCCAGCGCGCCGAACTGAACAGCAATGGACCTTGGCGGGTCTCGATCAGGCGCACATCATCGGGCAATTGCCACGTCGCGCGTGGACGGTTGAATTGACGTTCCAGTTGCCGGGGATCGAGGCCCGTGTCGCTGTGGGCCAACAACGCCGGCAAGACCGCTTCCAGATTGTCACCGATGTCGAGGGCTTGCAGTTGCGCCAGCCGTTCGGGGCTGCGACGGTGCCGGGACGGGGCAAACGGGTCGAGCACCCGGCCTCCGCCGAGGGTGCGTTGGGCACTCTGGTCCCGCAGTATCACAGGGTCGTCCTTGACTGCGTGCACGGGGGCATTCAACAAGACCTGCGCAAATATCCGCCCGCCCGGCACCAGGCTGGCACCCTCCAGCAGCGCCACCCGCCCGGTTACGTCCTGAGTGCCCAGGTGAACATGCACCGGCTGAAAATGCTCGAAGGCTTTGGCTTCGCTGGCCAGCAAACGCAGGTCGATGTCGAGGCGTTGAGTCGGCGCATACAACCACTCGGCCAGCAACCAATGACCACGGTGGATCTGATCCAGTGCCAATCGCTCGGCACTCAAGTTCAGTGCGACGCGTTGACCGGCCATCGCTGTGTCTGCTGCCTGGTTTTGCGCATGCAGACCGCGCACGCGTACGGGCTTGCCCTGCGGGCTCAGCACCAGGGTGTCGCCCACCGCCACGTGCCCGGACAACGCGGTGCCCGTCACCACGATCCCGGCACCGGCGACACTAAAAGCCCGATCAATCGCCAGGCGAAAACCGCCGCTGGTGCTGCGTTGGCGCACTTCACGCTGAGCGTCGAGCAAAACCTGGCGCAGTGCCTCGACACCTTCCCCGGTGGCACTCGACAGGGCGATCTGCGGCGCGTTTGCATAAGGGCCCGATGCCAGCAACGCCTGGATCTGCCCGCGCACGATGGACACCCTGGCCGGTTCGACCCGGTCGCACTTGGTGATTGCTACCAATGCCCGAGGAATGTTCAGCAGTTCCACAATCGCCAGATGTTCGCGAGTTTGCGGCATCACCCCGTCATCCGCGGCGACCACCAGCAGCACCAGATCAATGCCTTGCGCCCCGGCTAACATGTTGTGGGTGAAACGCTCGTGACCGGGCACGTCGATAAACCCGGTCAACCCGGCGCCCGGTTCCAGCGCGGCGTAGAGGTAGCCGAGGTCGATGGTCATGCCGCGCTCGCGTTCTTCCCGGCGACGGTCGCCGGCCTGCCCGGTCAACGCCTGGAGCAAAGACGTCTTGCCATGATCGATATGCCCTGCCGTGCCGACGATCACCCTGCCCGCCCCTCGACTGACAATTGATCGAGTTGCGCCAGCCAAGCCGCTTCGTCATCCAGTTGGCGCAGGTCCAGCCACAGCGCGTCGTCGTCGATTCGGCCCAGCACCGGGATAGACAACTGACGCAACGCAGCTTCCAGCCCCAGCAATTGCCGGCCGCGCAGACGCTTGGACACGTTGGGCCGCAGGCATAACGCAGCGCTCGGCAAGCGCGCCACCGGTTGGCTGCCACTGCCGATCATGCCCAGTGCCGGCATCGCGCTGACACTCCAGCCGTCACCCAATACCTGAGCCAGCGAAGGTTGCAGCCGTTGTGCTTGCGCGAGGATGTCGGCTTGGGGTCGTGTCAGCAGCCGCAGGCTCGGCAGACGTTCGGCCAGCCGCTCGGGATCGCGGTACAAACCCAACACCGCTTCGAGCGCGGCCAGGGTCAGTTTGTCGACGCGCAGCGCACGTTTGAGCGGGTTTTTCTTGATCTTGGCGATCAGGTCCTTGCGCCCGACAATCAACCCGGCCTGCGGTCCACCGAGCAATTTGTCGCCACTGAAGGTCACGATATCTGCGCCATCGAGCATAGCCTGGCGCACCGTCGGTTCGGCGGGCAGGCCCCAGCGGGTCAGGTCCAGCAGGCTGCCGCTGCCGAGGTCTTCGAGCAGCGGCAACCCATGGTTGTGCGCCAATTGCGCGAGCTCGGCGGTCGGCACCCGTGCGGTGAATCCTTCGATGGCGTAATTGCTCGCATGCACGCGCATCACCAGACCACTGCGCGGGCCGATGGCGGCTTCGTAATCACGGGCATGGGTGCGGTTGGTGGTGCCGACTTCATGCAAGCGCACCCCGGCCCGCGCCATGATGTCGGGAATGCGGAACGCACCGCCGATTTCGATCAGTTCGCCCCGGGAAATAATCCCTTCCTTGCGCGCCCCCAGGCTGTTGAGCGTCAGCAGCACGGCCGCCGCGTTGTTGTTGACCACCGTCACCGCTTCGGCGCCGGTCAATTCGCGGATCAACCCTTCGATCAGGTCGTCACGGTCACCGCGTTTGCCGCTGTTCAGATCAAATTCGAGATTGAGCGGATAGCGTGCGGCCATTTGCACCGCTTCAATGGCGACTTCAGGCAGCAATGCCCGCCCGAGGTTGGTGTGCAGCACGGTGCCGGTCAGGTTGAACACCCGGCGCACATGACTTTGGTGTTGTTGCGCCAAGCGCTCAGCCCGCCCGCCCCGCCAAGACCTGCGGGCTGATTTCCAGGGCATCGAGTTGGCCCGTCAGGACCGGTTCGCGCAAGTCATCGAGCAATTGCCGCAGGCTCGCCAGCAGCGCGTCCCGGCCATAGCGCTCGGCCAGCGGCTGGCAGGCGGGATGACGCAACAAACTGTCGATGGAAGACAGCCGCAAGGTTTGGCTGGCGGACGTTGAAGACATCGAGGCGCTCCCGAAAACGATTGACCGTCGCGCCTGAGTGTAGCCGCTGAGCTCAAGTGAAGCGTTCAGTCACCCCCCGGGGCCAGCAGCAAATTGGGCGCCGGACGCGAGTAGCCTTCCTGTTCCAGGCGCATGTCGAGCATCAGGCTGGCCAGGTCTGCCGACAGCGCTTCCGCCTCGGCGTCGTTTTCCAGGTACAGCAACTTCAAATAGCTGCGACAACCTGGGCAGGTTTTCGGCACGCAGCGGTGCCTGATTGGCCGCGTGGCGGTCGTCATCGAGGCTGACGTAATCCAGGCCTTTGCTTTGCTCGCAATACACGCATTTGACCCGCACCACATGCCATTCACAGGCGCACAACGAGCACACCAGATAGCGCAAACCGTTGTGTTTGCCTCGGTGACGGATCACCCCCGCCATCGCTGGCGACCCGCAGGCCGGGCATTGATTGAGGGCGTCACCGGGTTTCAGATCCAGCCCCGGCGTGTTCAGCAACCAGTGACTCCAGGCCGCTTGCAGCGCAGCTCCAGAAACGGCACCAGCGCGGCCGGCAGCAGCGTGAACTGGCCGCTGACCAAGGCCACCGCCCAGGCCTTGAGTTGCCCGTCGCGGGTGTTGCGCAATGTCGTCAGGGCTTTTTCGACGGCGGGTTGTGGCGGTGGTTGGTAGCGCTGCAGCAACGCTTCGAGGTACGGCAACCAATGGCCCTCGCGTACCAGACTGTCGGCGGCAAGCGGTGGCAAGCCGTGCGCCTGGCAGACCTTGATTCGTTCGGGATCAGGCGGTGTTGTGACCGGCGGATCGTCCATCAAGCGCTGCTGCACATGACACACACCGGCCACCAGCCGCAGGTAATCCGCCAGTGGATGCCCTTCGGCCAGGCGCTCCAGGCGTAAGGCGCGCAAGGTGAACAGGTTGTGCGGCGGCCTATACAGAAACGGCGGTGAACTCGCCGCCGCTTCAATCTCTCCAGGCTCAAGAATCGTCGCCAAGGGCTTATCCTTTTTGCTGATGGGCCGGTCCGGTTGTTCGTCGCGGGTCACTTCGCGGTACCAGAGTTCATGGTGTTTTTTCGCCCAGGGGCGGCTGACCCAGCCATGCACCATGGCGCTGACCGAGCCCTTGATCCAGATGCCGGCGTAGATGTGGATGATGATGCTGAGCACCAGTACAAATCCGGCCAACGCATGCAGCAACATCGCCCAACGAATAAGGGTGATGCCAAAGTACGCACTGAAATACGCGCGCCAGATCACCAGTCCGGTCAACAGCAGCGCCAACATGCAGGCGAGCAAGGTCCAGAACAGCAGCTTCTGCCCGGGGTTGTATTTGCCGATGGGCGGCACACCCTCCTCCTCGTTTTGAATCACCTTGTCGATCCGCCTGAGCCACAAGCCGTCGTTACGGATAAAAAAGTTGGCCCGCCAGAAGCGGATCACCAGGCCCAGGAACAGCACGAACATCACCACGCCCATGAACGGGTGCAGGATGCGCGTCCACGGGCCACCGCCAAACAGGTTACTGAGCCAGAACAGCGCCGGATGAAACAACGCCAGCCCGGACAGTGCGGCCATGAAAAACAGGATCGCGACCAGCCAGTGATTGGTGCGCTGGCCGGCGGTATAACGCAGGATCGTTTTGTTGCTCATGGCCTGTCCTCCCGCCGCGGATCATAGGTATGAACCGATGGGTCAACCTCATGCACCGCCAGGTCTTTACCTGGGGGATGCTCATCCTCTTCCACCACCTGCGGCCCGATGCGCACGTAATGGAAGAACCCGGCCAGCACCGCCAGGCCCATAGCGAGCAAGCCCAGCGGTTTGCTCACGCCTTTCCACAATCCCACCAACGGACTGATTGCCGGGTCTTTCGCCAGCCCGGCGTACAGCTGCGGCGCGTCGGCGTGGTGCAACACATACATCACGTGGGTGCCGCCAACGCCGGCCGGGTCGTACAGACCGGCATTTTCGAAGCCACGGCTTTTCAAATCGACGATGCGCTCGGCGGCGTGTTCTTTCATGTCTTCCTTGGTGCCGAACACGATCGCCCCGGTCGGGCAGGTTTTCACGCAGGCCGGTTCCAGGCCGAATTCGACCCGGTCCGAACACAGCGTGCACTTGTACGCCTTGTGGTCCTTTTGCGAGATCCGCGGAATGTTGAACGGGCAGCCGGTGATGCAATAGCCGCAGCCGATGCAATGGTCCTGGTCGAAGTCGACGATGCCATTGGCGTGCTTGATGATCGCCCCGGGGCTTGGGCACGCGGCCAGGCAGCCGGGTTCGGCGCAATGCATGCAGCCGTCCTTGCGGATCAGCCACTCAAGGTTGCCGGCATCGGTTTCATGCTCGGTGAAGCGCATCAGGGTCCAGGTTTCTGCGCTCAGGTCCTGCGGATTGTCGTAAGTGCCAAGGTTGTGCCCGACATCGTCGCGCAGCTCGTTCCATTCCGAGCAGGCGACCTGGCAGGCCTTGCAACCGATGCACTTGGTGGTGTCGATCAGTTTGGCCACTTCCTCCTGATTGCGCACCGAAGGCGGGACTGTCGTGGTGGCCGAACGGGCAATGATGTCTTGGCTGGCCATTTAGACTTTCTCCACGTTGACCAGGAATGACTTGGATTCCGGGGTCTGTGTGTTGCCATCGCCGAGGAACGGCACCAGGGTGTTGGTCAGGTAACCGTGGCGCGTAAGCCCGGTAAACCCCCAGTGCAACGGGATACCGATCTGGTGCACCACTTGATTGTTGACCTGCAACGGACGAATCCGCTTGGTCACCACCGCCACCGCTTCAATGTGGCCGCGCTTGGAACTGACGCGCACGCGGTCACCGGCGACGATGCCCTTCTCCTTCGCCAGCACTTCACCGATTTCGACGAACTGTTCCGGCTGGGCAATGGCGTTGAGCTTGCAATGCTTGCTCCAGAAGTGGAAATGCTCGGTCAAGCGATAGCTGGTGGCGGCGTAGGGGTAGTCCTTGGCCACACCGAGGGTATCCCACACCGAATCGAAGATCCGCGCCGCCGGGTTACTGGTGGCTTTCTTGTTTTGCGGGTGCAGCGGGTTGATGCCGATGGGCGTCTCGAACGGCTCGTAGTGCTCTGGGAACGGGCCTTCGTTCATTTTGTCGACGGCGAAGAACCGGGCCACGCCTTCGGGGTTCATGATGAACGGGCTCATCCCCGCTTCCGGTGGCACGTCGGCCTTGTAGTCGGGCACATCGGTGCCGCCCCACACTTTGCCGTTCCACCACACCAGGCGTTTTTTCGGATCCCACGGCTTGCCTTGCGGATCGGCCGAAGCACGGTTGTAAAGAATCCGTCGGTTCGCCGGCCAGGCCCAGGCCCAGCCTTGGTGCTGATGCATGCCAAACGGATCGCTGTTATCGCGCCGGGCCATCTGGTTGCCGGTTTCGGTCCAGCTGCCACAGAAAATCCAGCAGCCAGACGCCGTGCTGCCGTCGTCCTTGAGCTGGCTGAACGCGGCCAGTTGCGCATTGCCCTTGATCGCCGCGCCCGTGGCATCGGTGAAATCGGTGGCGGCGTAACCGTTGATTTCCTTGGCCAGTTCTTCCGGTGTGGGTTCGTCGGCAATCTTGTACTGCCACGACAGCTTGAGGATCGGATCGGGATATGCGCCGCCCTTCGCCTGATAGCGCTGGCGCAGACGCAGGAACAGCTCGGCCATGATCCGGATATCGGTTTGCGCTTCGCCCGGACCGTCCGCGCCTTTCCAGTGCCATTGCAGCCAGCGGCTGCTGTTGACCAGCGAGCCGTCCTCCTCGGCGAAACAGGTGGTGGGCAGGCGAATCACTTCGGTCTGGATGTCGGCACTTTTCACATCGTTGTACGGCCCGACGTTGCGCCAGAACTCCGAGGTTTCGGTGGACAGTGGGTCCATCACCACCAGCCATTTCAATTTGGCCAGCGCCGCCATCACCCGGTTCTTGTCGGGTAACGCCGCAATCGGATTGAAGCCTTGGCAAAAGTAGCCATTGACCTTGCCCTGCCCCATCAAGTCGAACACTTTAAGGATGTCGTAGTTGGGGATGTCCAGCTTCGGCAGGTACTCGTACGCCCAATTGTTCTCCACCGTGGCATTGGCGCCGTACCAGGCTTTCATCAGGCTGACGTGGAACTTGCTGTAGTTCTGCCAATAGGACAGTTGCCCAGGCCGCAGCGGTTTTTGCGTGCGTTTGGTGATGTACGCCGCGTAATCCTGTTCGGCATCGCCCGGCAGCGTCAGGTAACCCGGCAGTGAGTTGGACAGCAAGCCGAGGTCGGTCAGGCCCTGGATGTTGGAGTGCCCGCGCAAGGCATTCACGCCGCCGCCCGGCATACCGACGTTGCCCAACAGCAATTGCACCATCGCCGCGCTGCGGATGATCTGCGAGCCGATCGAATGCTGGGTCCAGCCCAAGGCGTAAAGAATCGTCATGGTCTTGCCCGGTACCGAGCAAGTGGCGATCTCCTCCCAGATTTTCTGCATGGCATCGACCGGCATTCCGCAAATCTGGCTCGCCAGATCGATGTTGTAGCGGCTGTAGTGCTGCTTCATCAGTTGATAGACGCAGCGCGGGTCTTGCAGGGTCGGGTCGACTTTGACGAAGCCGTCCTCACCGAGCTCGTAGCCCCAGCCGGACTTATCGGTGTAGCTGCGCTTGGCCACGTCGTAACCGCTGAAAATCCCGTCCTCGAAGCCATACCCGGCTTTGACGATGAACGACACGTCCGTGTAGTTGCGCACGTACTCGTGCTGGATCTTGTCTTCGGTCAGCAGGTAATTGATCAGACCGCCCATGAACGCGATGTCGGTGCCGGTGCGAATCGGCGCGTAATAGTCGGCCACCGAGGCCGTGCGGGTAAATCGCGGGTCGACCACGATCAGCCGCGCCTTGTTGTGCGCCTTGGCTTCTGTCACCCATTTGAAACCGCACGGGTGCGCTTCTGCTGCGTTGCCGCCCATCACCAGAACCAGATTCGCGTTGGCGATATCGGTCCAGGTATTGGTCATGGCACCACGGCCGTACGTCGGGGCAAGACTTGCCACCGTCGGGCCGTGTCAGACACGCGCCTGGTTATCAAACCCCAGCATGCCGAGACTGCGAATGACCTTGTGGGTGATGTAGCCCGCTTCGTTGGACGCCGCCGATGCCGCGAGGAAACCGGTGGTCAGCCAGCGGTTCACTGTTTGGCCCTGGGCATTCTTCTCGATGAAGTTGGCATCACGATCGGTCTTCATCAGGTCGGCGACGCGATCCAGCGCTTCATCCCAGGAGATGCGCGTCCACTCGCTGCTGCCGGGCTTGCGTACCTGCGGGTATTGCAGCCGACCGGGGCTGTGAATGAAATCCAGCAGGCCAGCGCCTTTGGGGCAAAGGGTGCCGCGGTTGACCGGGTGGTCGGCGTCACCTTCGATGTGGATGATATTTTGTGCGACGTTCTTCGCGTCATCGCCCAGGCTGTACATGATCAACCCGCAACCAACCGAGCAATACGGACAGGTGTTGCGGGTTTCATGAGTGTGGGTGAGCTTGAAGTGACGCACCTGTTCGGCAAAGGCAGGCGTCGGGGCCATGCCCAACGCCCCCAGGCTAGAGCCTGCAAGGCCGATGCCGGCGACCTTGAAGAACTGACGACGGCTGAGGTCCATCGTGCACTCCTGATCAGGTGGAAATCCGGTGCTTTGCCGGACTTTTCAATCAATCACGGTGGCGGCAGACGGACTGCCGACACTTCAAACTGTAGTCCGCGCATTGGCAATCGGTGTGAAAACCGACCGTCGGCCAGTTGTCGGCCTCTGTACCCGTCGGCACGATCCTTGTGGGAGCGGGCTTGCCCGCGATGGCGGTGGGTCAGCCGATATAAATGTTGACGGTGCCGAAGCAATCGCGGGCAAGCCCGCTCCCACAGGGTTTTACTGCGGGCTTTCGCGAGCAGGCTCGCTCCCACAAGATTTGGCGCTTATCATGGCCGGCATGATTAATCCGCCGTTACGAGACCGCGCATGACTTTCGATTTTGATCAGGTGTTCGACCGCCATAACACCGGTAGCACCAAATGGAGCCGCTACCCGGCCGATGTGTTGCCGATGTGGGTGGCCGACATGGATTTCGCCGCACCGCCGATGATCATCCAGGCCCTGCAAAAACGCCTGGAACACCCGATGGTCGGCTACAGCGTGGCCCCGGACAACTTGCGCGAAGCCATCGTCGCCGACCTCTGGAACAAATACGCCTGGCGCATCGAGCCGCAAGAGCTGATCTTTCTGCCGGGCGTCGAGTCGGGCTTCAACATGGCCCTCAAAGCGCTGGTCCAGCCGCAACAAAACGTCGTGGTGCAGGTTCCCAACTATCCGCCACTGCGCCACGCACCGGGCCATTGGGGCCTGAACAAGGTCGAGCTGAATTTCAATGAGCAGGCCGACGGCACCTACACCACACCGCTCGACACCCTGAGCCAGTCGCTGCAAGGTGGCGGCGCGCTGCTGCTGAGCAATCCGCACAACCCGCTGGGCAAAGCCTTTCCACGGGACGAACTGCAAGCAATTGCCGACATCTGCCTGGAACAGGGCGCGTGGATCATCTCTGACGAGATTCACGCCGAGCTGTGCTTTGACGGGCGCAAGCACGTACCGATGGCGACCCTGAGCGCGGACATCGCCCGGCGCACGATCACGCTGATGTCGGCGAGCAAGGCCTACAACATTGCCGGCCTGAAAACTTCGTTCATGATCATTCAGGATCGCGCCCTGCGTGAGCAGGTCAACCACGCCCGTTGCGGCATGGTCGACAGCGTCAACCCGCTGGGCCTGGAAGCCACCCGCGTCGCGTACAGCGAAGCCGGGCCATGGCTGACGGAACTGAGCGCTTACCTGCAAAGCAACCGCGATTACCTGGTCGACGCCGTTCGCACCCGCCTGCCGGGTATCACCATGAATGTGCCGCAAAGCACCTACCTGGCGTGGCTCGACTGCTCGGCGCTGGGGTTGGACAACCCGCAGCAGTTCTTCCTGGAACAGGCCAAGGTCGGCTTGAGCCCGGGCCTGGATTTTGGCGATGACGCCCGGCAATTCGTGCGCCTGAACTTCGGCTGCCCGCGCGCGTTGCTCGAAGAAGGCATTGCGCGGATGGAGCGCAGTTTGCGTAACCACAAGGCCTAGCAACAACGACTATTCCCTTTGTAGCAGCTGGCGCAGCCTGCGTCCGGCTGCGAAGCAGACGCCACAAACACGACTGCTGCGCAGCCGGACGCAGGCTGCGCCAGCTGCTACAGGGTGTGGTTTCGCCAGAAAAAATGAACCCCTGCCAAATTTCCCCCTCAATACTTGTAAGCCCACATCACGGGCCGCTGAAGAGTCATGCACGAACCATCGCGACACCTGCCTGGCGAGTAGCAAACCATGAGTTTCATCCTGTGGGTCGCGGTGTTGGGTGTCGTGCTGTTGACGTTGGCACTGACCTCCTCGTACCTGCGATGGATGCCAGTGACCACGTCGGCGGTGTGCCTGGTGCTGGGCGCTGTCATTGGACCAGGCGCCTTGGGTTTGTTGAAGCTGAACACCGATGACGCAGCCAACTGGATGGAGCACCTGACGGAAGTCGCGGTGCTGTTCTCGTTGTTTGTCTGCGGACTGAAATTACGCTTGCCGTTCAAGGATAAAAACTGGCGGATTGCGGTGGGGCTGGCGGCGCCGGTCATGGTGTTGACCATTGCCGGCGTGTGCCTGCTGTTGCATTACGGGTTTGCATTGTCCTGGGGCGCGTCGGTATTGATCGGTTCGATTCTCGCACCGACCGACCCGGTACTGGCCAGCCTCGTGCAAGTCAACGATGCCCGGGATGACGACCCCGTACGTTTCGGTCTGTCGGGCGAAGCCGGGCTCAACGACGGGATCGCCTTCCCCTTCGTCATTCTTGGCCTGCTCTTGTTGCAACATGACAGTCAACCCGGCTGGCTGGGGGACTGGTTATTGCGAAGCGTGTTGTGGGCGGTGCCGGCCGGCGTGCTCAGCGGATACTGGATGGGGCGCGGCATCGGACGCCTGACGTTGTTGCTGCGAATCCGCAACGATGACAGCACGCTGTCCCCCAATGACTACCTGGCCCTGGCCCTGATCGCCCTGGCGTATGTCGGGGCCGAGTCGATCCATGCCTATGGGTTTTTGTCAGTGTTTGCCGCCGGCCATGGCCTTCGTCAGGAAGAGGTCAACACCACCCGTCATGATGAAGTGCCCGCCGAACATCTGGTCCAGCCTGTGGTCGGTCATCAGAACGTCGAGCCGCAGCATGCCGTACATGGCGATACCGAGCACCTCGAAGACACGCAGGTTGCGGCGGGCATCATGATGGGTGACATGCTCGCCTTCGGCAGCCTGGTGGAACGGGCCATGGAAGTGTTTCTGGTGACCCTGCTCGGTGTCGTACTGATTGCACACTGGGACTGGCGCGCACTGCCGATCGGGGCGGTTTTGTTTTGCCTGATCCGGCCGCTGTGTGTTGCCGTCATACCATGGGGGCCGCTACTCGACTGGCGACAAAGGCTGTTGATCGGCTGGTTCGGCATACGCGGAATCGGCAGCCTGTACTACCTGTTCTACGCCTTGAACCATGGGTTAGGGCAATCAACCGCGACGGTATGCACCGACATGACGCTGTCCTTGGTAGCCTTGAGTATCCTGGCTCACGGACTCAGTACCCAACCCATGCTGGAGCGCCATGAACACCGGAAAAAACAAATAAATTGATTTTTCACTCAAGCGTTTATGCCGTGGATTATCTATTTTTTTGCGCAAAATTTTTTGAAACCCTATGGGGTCTGGTGGTCACAACATCAGCCCCACCCGCCTGACATTATCTGGCGGGCCTGGCAGGTCTGGTCCCCCTGCGGCGAAGACGTTTTTTATAAGGGACCCCACATAAAAACAAGGTGCCGGTCATGATCCAGTGTTCTTCCTCCGATCAAATCAAAGCCTGCCGTGCGTTCGCTCTGGAACGCAATCGTCAGATGTTCGAAGAAGCCCAAGCGTTAAGCCGTAGTGCTTTTGAGTTGCTGGAGGGCGACGATCTGGACGCAGAGCAGTTTGATCGCTATCAAGCCCTGCGTCGAAAAGCTGATGTGAAGTTTCAGGAAGCGATTGAGCATCTGCGCCTGCTCAACGAAGATTTTCCGCCCATTCCGAGGTCGGCCAATCAGTCTCATCAGTTGCGCGAACAGCTTGAAGAGCGGGCCTGAGCGTCGAAAAAAACCCGGCAATTGCCGGGTTTTTTTTGACTCCAAATTCATGTTTGAAACGGTAAGACGTAGACACGTTGCAGCGCTTGGTCGTATTGCACTGCGAACTGCATGGGCCAAATCCTGGACTCATGCAGCCTGCACGACCGCAGCGAACCACACCGGCGTTTATGTGATTGATTTTTATGGAATCTTGATCAGGCTGAATGGCGGCACGCCTTATGCTCAATCACCTCAAGCGACTGTCGGCCAATGAGTCCGTTCGCTACCCCCACGTTGATTTGAGAGACTGACCATGAACGCCATTGATCTGTTGAAAGCTGACCATGAACGTGTAAAAGGCATCCTGAGCCAATTAAGTGAGTCCACCGAACGCGGTATTAAAAAACGCGCAGAGTTGTTGGCCAAACTGGAAATGGAAATCAGCATTCATACCCGGCTTGAGGAAGAAGTCCTGTACCCGGCTTATAAAAAGGCCGGAGGCAAGGAGCAGGACGTGATGTATTACGAAGCCAAGGAAGAACACCGCACCGTGGACTCATTGGTGCTACCGGACCTGAAAGTGACCGATCCTTCCACTCCCGAGTTTGCAGGTCGAGTCAAAGTGGTCAAGGAGTTGCTGGAACACCACATCGAAGAGGAAGAAACGGAGATGTTCCCCTCAAGCGAAAAAGCTGCTGGGGAAAGCGACCCTGGAAGAGTTAGGCGCACAGATGGAAACGTTGAAGGCGCAATACAAAAAAGAACTGGGCGACGGTAACCTCGCCGCTTGATCTTGAGATACCAACATCAGGAAAGCCCGGCGTTTGCCCAAACGCCGGGGATTTTGCAGGGCGGCAATCACTTCATGGCCTGGGCAATGACTTCCACCAGATTGAGTTGAGTGAAGGGTTTGGACAAGCGCGGCAGTTCGACCGCAAAACCCTCCAGACGCTCGGCGTATCCGGTAGCGAGGACAATCGGCATTTCCGGCTTCTTCAGCCGAATGGCCTGTGACAGTTGCGCGCCATTCATATGAGGCATGGCCATGTCGGTAATCACCAGGTCGATGTTCTGCTCACTGTCGAACAATTCGAGCGCCTGAGCACCTGAGGCCGCACTGATCACCCGGTGACCGAGGTCTTCCAACAGCAGGCCGGTACTGGTCAACACAAGGCTGTCGTCGTCGACTACCAATACACACAACCGGGCCACCGGTTCTGATTGTTCTTCTTCGATGGCCGCCTTGATTACTGACGTGGTCGTAGCAACAGGAATCCATAATTCGGCAGTGGTGCCGATGTTCTTGTGACTCCTGAGAATGAACCGCCCGCCCAGTTGTTCGATAAAGCCATGCACCATCGACAGCCCCAGGCCCGTACCTTTACCGACGCCTTTAGTGGTGAAAAACGGATCCATCGCTGAAGCCAGGGTGTCAGCGTCCATGCCTTCGCCGGTATCGGTCACGCTCAAGCAGACATACGGACCGTTATCAAGCGATAACGCGGCTTGGTCGCAAAGCTCGGAGGACTTGGCCGAGATGATGATTTTACCGCCGTCGGGCATGGCGTCCCGGGCATTGGTGACCAGGTTCAAAACCGCCAGTTCGAGCTGGTTGACGTCCGCCATGACCGGTTTGAGTTCTGTTGAAAACTGCATATCGAGCGCTACGGAAGGCCCCAGAGAACTGCGTAACAACCCACTGATGCCTTCCACCAACGCGGGTATTCCCACGGATTCGGACTTGAGTTCCTGACGTCTGGCAAAGGCCAGCATGCGCTGAGTCAGGGTCACACCGCGCAAGGCACCCTGCCGGGCGTTGTCGACCAAACGAGTCAATTTCGGGTCGTCCCCTACCCGTTTGCGGACGATTTCGAGATTGCCGAGGATGACCGTCAACAAATTGTTGAAATCGTGGGCGATCCCGCCGCTCAATTGGCCGATGGCCTGCATCTTCTGCGCCTGGAACAGCGCTTCGCGGGTCTGCTCCAGGGCTTGCTGTGCCTGGGTGGCTTCGGTGATATCACGGGTGATCTTGGCGAAACCAAGCAACCTGCCGGTCTCGCCCCATATCGGATCGACCACCACATGGGCCAGAAACCGCGTGCCGTCCTTACGCACCCGCCAGGCCTTGTTTTCGAATCGCCCCTCCTGTGTGGCAATCGCCAGGGCCCGCTGCGGCTCACCGGCTGCGCGGTCTTCAGGGGTATAGAACATCGAGAAGTGCTGGCCGATCACTTCTTCGGGCCGGTAGCCCTTGATGCGCTGGGCGCCAGGGTTCCAGTTAGTCAGGCGTCCCTCGGGGTCGAGCATATAAATGGCGTAGTCGGTGACGCTTTGAACCAGCAACCGAAACTGTTGCTCGCTTTGCTTGAGGGTTTCCTCGGCGATTTTCCGGTCGGTCAGGTCCCGGGTGATCTTGGCATACCCCAGCAATTTGCCGCTCGGGTCGACAATCGGGTCGATGACTACGTGCGACCAGAAGTGCGTGCCGTCCTTGCGCACCCGCCAGCCTTCGCCTTCGAATCGCCCTTCCCGATTTGCCGTGTCCAGCGCCCGCTGGGGCAAACCGGCACGTCGATCTTCTTCGGTATAGAACCTTGAAAAATGCTGGCCGAGAATCTCCGCTTCCTCATAACCCTTGAATCGCCGGGCGCCAGAGTTCCAGCTGGTGATGATGCCATCCGGATCGATCATGTAGATCGCATAGTCCACCACTGCATCAATCAACAGGCGAAAGCGCATTTCCTCGATGGAGTTTACTTTGGACGACTTCTCACTCATCGACTACACCCGGGATTAACATTTTTATGGAGTATGCGGTAAACCATGGGTTTGGAAAGCCGCAAGGTGCATGTTCGGTGGAGTACTGGCACCAGACCCCCTATGCTCGATGCCAATGGCCATTTCTGGCTGACAAAAGGCGCCCCCATGATCCTGATTCTGTTGCCGACTTCTGACTACGACCCGACCGAGAGCAGCGTGCCTTGGCAAGCGATGCACAGAGCCGGGATCGATGTGTGCTTTGCCACGCCCTCAGGATTGCCTGCCTACGCCGATTCGCGGTTGGTGGATATCGGTTTTGGCCCGCTGAACCCTTTATTGATGACGCGCGAGCCTGATCTTGACAGCTACAGGCAGATGATCGAAGACACGGCCTTTCGTAAACCGCTGTCCTACGCCGATGTCGACCCAAGCCAGTTCGAGGGCCTGCTGATTCCTGGCGGCCATGCCAAGGGCATGCGCAGCGTGTTGGAATCCACTCAGGCACAACAAATTGCCCTGCACTTTTTCAAGGCCGACAAACCGGTGGCCGCGGTGTGTCACGGTGTTTTGCTGCTCGCCCGCACGGTTGATCCCGACACCGGGCTTTCAGTGTTACAAGGGCGCAAGGTCACTGCACTGGTGGCCAACACCATGGAATTGCCGGCCTGGGTAATGACCGCTGCCTGGCTTGGGCGTTATTACCGAACCTACCCGCAGACTGTCGAGGCGGAAGTCACCGCCGCCCTTTCCAGCCCCGCAGATTTCCTGCGGGGCCCCTCTCTCGCCGTACGTGATTCAGCAGACCAGCCACAACGAGGCTTCGTCGTGCGCGATGGCCAGCTACTGACCGCTCGCTGGCCGGGAGACTGTCATCGCTTCGCCGCCGAATGGCTACGACTTATCGGTACACGTATTTGACGATGTAAGCCTGCAGGTCGTTGTAGACAAAGTCAGGCACTTGCGCTGCGTGTGCCTGGGTTTTGAGCAGTGCCAGGTGGCATTCCTTAACCATCTCGTCACGTTCCCTCTTGGTGTAGATGTGGTTGTTGATGATGTTGCCATAGGTGCTGTAAGCGGTTGGGGCCGTAGGAGAAACGACATCGGTGGCGGCGTTGGAATAGATTTTCTGGAAACGCGAAACCCGCTCTTTCAATCCACCCAGCCCACGTTCATACACCGTGATCTGTGAGCCGCTGACTGCTTTCGAGGCGGTCTCGAAGGCCAGGATGATTGCTTGTGCGTTACTCATGCCGGCTTCCAGCGCCGACACCGTGACAAACCGTTCGAGCTCCCTGTTTTCCAGGCTCTTGAGTGCTCTCTTGATACTGGACAGGTGGGCGAACGCTTGATTGCAACCTACGATGTGCGTCTCGAACTGGTAACCGGCAGCGGTTGCCAGCGGAGGAAATGCGGCGAAATCGATGCTGTCGAAGGCGCACTCCACAATGATGTTGTATTTGAGGGTGAAGGCTTCGGTGAAGATCTTGGTACTGAGTTCTCGAACGAAGGTTTCCGTGTGCTCATAGGCATGCAGGACGCCGAGCTTGATCATCTCGGCATACTGGGGGTGTTTTTGTCGGTATTCGGGCACGTAAAGACGAACGAATTGCTCGTAGCGCTGGGTGGGTAAGAGGTGGTTTTCCAGTAGGTAGGTTTTGCCGGAGCCTTGCAGCCCCGCAACAATCAATACCTTTGGGGTGGCCTGGGCGATGATCCCGCTGAACAACGAGGTCTTGATTTCATTGAATGCAGCCGTGACCTGCGCCGGGGTGTAAGCGTAATTCGGTGCAACTGACATACCTTGATTTCCTTATCAAAGATTCGCTTGAAAGTGATTACCTGCCCTTTGAATAAAGCGGTGATCGGGCGTTTGTTCAAATCGGCGTGTCTTTCAAGATATGTCGCTGTTCTATAACGTAAAAAGTCCTAC
The DNA here is from genome assembly GCF_054668335.1 of Pseudomonas sp. S2_F03. NCBI lineage: Bacteria > Pseudomonadati > Pseudomonadota > Gammaproteobacteria > Pseudomonadales > Pseudomonadaceae > Pseudomonas > Pseudomonas sp. S2_F03. The sequence continues at coordinate 6,202,756 of NZ_CP162759.1, forward strand.
TCGAAAGCGCGAAGATTCGTCGGTTCAAACGCCCACCAGCGTGGCAATAGCTGTTTAACCTTGCTGTCGCCAAACCGGTCGTCAATCAGCATGACGACCCCTTGGTCCTGCTGGGTACGGATCACTCGCCCTGCCGCTTGCACCACTTTCTGCACGCCTGGGAACAGGTAGGTGTAGTCATACCCGGCACCAAACAGGGCGGCCATGCGGTGTTTCAGCTGTTCATTGACCGGATTGAGTTGCGCAAGGCCCAGCGTGGCGATGAAGGCGCCGATCAAGCGTGCGCCAGGCAAATCGATGCCTTCACCAAACGCACCGCCCAACACCGCAAAGCCAACCCCTTGGCTGTGCGTGGTGAACTGGTCGAGAAAGTCCTGACGCTGTGCCTCCCCCATTCCCCGGGACTGCGACCACCGTGTGATGTGCGGATGACGCTCGGCCAGTAACTGCGCCACTTGCTGCAGATAATCGAAGCTGCTGAAGAACGCCAGATAGTTCCCGGGACGCTCGCCAAATTGCCGGGCGATCAGCTCGACAATCGGCTCAAGCGACGCCTGCCGGTGGACGAAACGTGTCGAGATCTGACTGACGATGTGCACTTGTAACTGATCCGCCTGAAACGGCGACTCGACATCAATCCACACCGTATTTTCAGGCGTACCCAGAAGGTCGGCGTAATAGTGCTTTGGACTGAGGGTTGCAGAGAACAAGACCGTGCTGCGCGCAGCGGTCAGGCGCGGGCGGATGAAGCCGGCCGGCACTACGTTGCGCAGGCATAGCTGGGACAATGGCCGCTGGCGGTCGAGGTCGCGCTTGCTGATGTCGAACAGGAACTGTTCATCGAAGCATTCGGCCACCCGGCAAAATTGCAGCATCTCGAAGTAGAAATTTTGCAGGGCGCTGTCCAGTCCCTGCGGGTGATCGTTCAAGTAGTCACCGATACTCGCGCTGCACGAAAACAAGGCCTGAAGCAGCTTTTCCGGTGCTTTGTTGTACGCCTGATAGGCACCGAGTTGCCGGTTATGCAGGGCATTCCACTCCCGATTGACCCGCTGCAAAGCCTTTTTCAATGCTTCGGGCGCGGTTTTGCGTATGTCACGCAGAGTCGATTGATCAAGGCTGGCGCTGTACATCTGCCGGCCGCGCTCCACCAGGTTGTGGGCTTCGTCGACCAGCACCGCGACGGTCCAGTTATTGGCTTGGGCGAGCCCGAACAACAGTGCACTGAAATCGAAGTAATAGTTGTAGTCAGCGACCACCACGTCTGCCCAGCGGGCCATTTCCTGGCTCAGGTAATACGGGCAAACCTCATGATCCAGGGCGACTTGGCGCAATGCAGCCTGATTCAACAGGCTCAGGTGGCTGGCAGCTTGACGAGCGGCAGGCAAACGATCGTAGAAACCCCGCGCCAACGGACAGGATTCGCCATGACAGGCCTTGTCCGGATGCTCGCAGGCCTTGTCCCGGGCGATCATTTCCAGCACACGCAGTGGCGGCGCATCGGCGCTTTGTTGAATGACCTGGGCAGCGTCCAGCGCAAGCTTTCGCCCCGGCGTTTTGGCGGTGAGGAAGAACACTTTGTCCAGTTGCTGCGGCGCCAGGGCCTTGAGCATCGGAAACAGTGTGCCCACGGTTTTGCCGATGCCTGTCGGCGCCTGCGCCATCAGACAGCGACCGGTACTGACGGCCTTGAACACCGATTCAGCCAAATGCCGTTGCCCAGGACGAAACCCGGCATGGGGAAAAGCCACTTGCTGCGCCGCTTGATTGCGCGCCTCGCGATGGGCCATTTCCTGCTCGGCCCACTGCAAGAACAGCTCGCAGTGATGCTCGAAGAACTGCTGCAGGTGTACTGCGCTGAACGCCTCGACCAGGCAAGTTTCCTTTTCGCTGACGATGTCGAAATACACCAGCGCCAGGTTGATCTGTGTCAGCTCCAGTTTTTGACACATCAACCAGCCGTAGATCTTCGCCTGCGCCCAATGCAGTTGTCGGTGATTGGGCGGTTGTTTGCTCAAGTCACCGCGATAGGTTTTGACTTCTTCCAGGCAGTTTTGCCCAAGGTCATAGCCATCCGCCCTGCCCTTTACCTTCAGGGTTTTGTGCACGCCTTCAAGGGCGATTTCGCTTTGATAACCGTCACTGCGCCGGGACGCGACGGTACGGTGCCCGACGATGCCTTCCAGCGCCGTCGGCGACGGGGTGAAACGCAGGTCGAGGTCGCCGACCTTGGCGGTAAATTCGCACAATGCCCGTACCGCGATGCTGTAGCTCAAGCGCCCGGCTCCGCCCATTGCACGTAGCAGACGGCAATGGGCATTTGATGCTCGTGACAGAACTCCAGCCAGCGCAGTTGGTTGTCTTGCAGCCGGTCGCCGGGGCCTTTGACTTCGATCATGCGGTAGGTCTTGTGCTGGGGCCAGAACTGAATCAAGTCCGGCATGCCGGCGCGGTTGGCCTTGATATCCAGCAACAGTCTGTTGAACCAGTGCTTGAGGTGTTCGGCCGGCAGGCAATCGAGTGCCTGGTCCAGCAACGTTTCGCTCAGCCCCCAAAATACAAAGGGCGACTGAACGCCCCACTTTGCGGCAAACCGCTCACGAATCGTCTGCCGGTAACGGCCGTCATCGAGCTCAGCCAGGCAGGCGTCGAACAACTCGGCCCGGCGCGCTGAAAAGTCTTCATGCAGCAGGTCAGCCGGCCCACGCTGGAACGGGTGAAAGAACGCCCCCGGCACTGGCGCGAAAATGGCCGGCCAGCACAACAATCCGAACAGTGAGTTGATCAGGCTGTTCTCGACGTAATGCACCGGCGCCAGTTCTTCGGCGAGGTGGGCCTGAACGTAACCTTCCACCGATAACGCCAGATCGGTTCTTGGCAGTTGCAGGTCCAGGCGTTCCATTGGCCGGGGGCTGACCGTTTGAGCGCCGGACCTCCCAGTTTGCGTCGCAGCCTGGGCAATACTCGTAGCAAATGCTGATGCTCGGAGGCGCTTTGCGGCGATTGCTCGGCATGCGTCGCCAGGTCCAGGGCGAGTTGATAGTCACCACAACGCTCCAGCACGCGAATCAACCGCACGCGGGCGCCGGGAAAGGCACAGTCGCGGTAAATCGTCAGCGCACCGGCGAAATCGGCGATGCGCTCGCAATGCTGACCTATCTGAAACAACAACTTGTCGCGACGTCGCTGCAGCCATGGATTACCAAGTGTCAGGCCGTTGATCCGCTCGACGATGGACGCCACCGGTTCGCCCGCCTCGAAATGCTGCTGGCATTGATGCAGGAACACACAGGCGTCCACATCCTGGCGACTGTGCAGGCCCCTGGATTCGAGGCTGAACTCGACTTTTTCATAGGTGAAAATGCCCAGATCGGCCAGCACGAACTCCGACCAGTCCTGATACAGGTTGCCAAAGAACATCAGCCGAAACCGGTCGCACAGGTCCATGATGGTCAAGGTGAACAGCCGGTCATGCAGTGCCGGACACCATTGGGCAAAGCGTTGTGCCTCGGGAAACTGTTCACTCAACTGTGCGAGCCAATCGGCCTTTTTGCCCTTCGGTTGATCGATCAGCGCGCCGAAGCATTGAAGAATTTCGCCCTTGAGCAGCACCTCGAATAATTCCTCGATGTGCAAGGGCGTCGTCTCATCAATCCAGCCCGCCGCCAACAACGGTGCGACAGCACTGGCGATGTCACCGATCTCGACGTAACTGAGTTTACCGGCCCGAAAATGCACGCCCTTGCGCATCACCATTCTGACCAGCAGCGCCCGCGACTCCCGAGGCAGCCGGGCGAAATCACGGATGAAGGCGTGTTCTTCTACACTTAATACATCGGCATAACGATGTTCAAGCCAGTCAAGCACTTGCATGAAGTTGTTGAGGTAATAGAACGGATCGTCGAGGGGGTTTGCAGTCACAGGGAAAAGCGCCATGGCAAGCGAGTACTGGTTATGCGTACAGATAACAGTTCCCCGCGGTACGGTGCAAACGGAAAAGGATAAGCGGCGGCGTTATTCAGTCATTTTCGGGCAGGCATCGAACTTTCTGCCAATCGATGGCACCAACCGACATAGAGGTTTTTTACAGCATTGCATGAGGTGAACATGAACATCAAAACCTTGGGTCTACCACTGGCCGCAGCAGCCTTGTTAGCCCTGGCCGGCTGCTCGACACCGACGGTCGTGACCCTGCAAAACGGCACTCAGTATTTGACCAAGGACATGCCGAAAACCAAGACCAAGGACGGATTCTACGAATTTGAAGATATTTCCGGCACCAAAATCAAGGTCAACTCCAAGGATGTGGCCACGGTGCGCCCGGAAGACTGAGGACCGCGAAGGGGGCCTTACCGGCCCCCAACACTGTCAGGCAATCACAATCCCCGAACCGGACAAACTGTCCAGTCCAACCCCCACCAACGTCACCGAATCCCCACCCAATGTCAGCACCGTGTCATGCCCGACGGTGGTGGCATGTGCCCGAAAATCATCGATGGGCGCCACGCCCTGAACCCCGAGAAACACCAGTTTGTCGTTTGCCTGATAGCCCACGACCCGGTCCTGGCCAAAGGCGCCACTGAACAGGAACGTATCGACCCCGCCTCCCGACTCCATCAGGTCATTCCCCGCCCCGCCAACAAAGACATCGTTGCCTTTGCCTCCGATCAGTTGATCGTTACCGTCCAGGCCAAACAACCAATCGCCCGTGGCCTGCGCCTTGAGCGTATCGGCCCCGGCGCCACCCTTCACCGATGAGGCGTATGCGGTCACGTTGTTGCCGGTCACTAGCCCGTTGGCCGTCACGCTGTGGGTCACATCGTCCTTGAACAGCCCCCACAGGAATCCCGGTTCCTTGCTGACAATGCTGCCGATGTCGCGGGTAATGCTGATGCCGCCATTGGCATCGCGCAGGTACAAAGTGCCGGCGCCGTCATTGGCAAACTCGACGGTTTTCACCGACTGCTGCAACTCCAGCATGTTATTGCCCTTGCCGCCCAACAGGATGTTGTAGCCGCCGCCATCGCGGAAGGTGTCGTTACCGTCGCGGCCCTCCAGGTAGTCGGTGCCTTGCCCGCCCTGAATCAGGTCGTTGGCGTCGCTGCCGATGATGAACGTGCTGCCCTTGTGGGTTTCGGCATTACGGTTGAGGTCCTGAACCCAGGTATTGGCACGCGCCGGGTCCGACAGGTTGGCGACGATGATCGTCGAGTCTTTGCTGGTGAGGTCGTAGAACTTCGATTCAATCACCCGGTTCATGCCGTCGCCGTAAGCGGTGGGCAAATGCGAGATCCAGGTCGGGATGTTGAGAATGGAATACGGCAGCACATTCCACGCCGTCGACGCGTAGTGATCGTTGAAGCTGACGATGTTGTCGGTCGCCGACTCCTTGGCGGCATCGTGCACACCCACCGATGACAGGTTGAACGATGAACCGTCGAGGGCCCGGAACACAGGATCGTTTTCATAGCCGACGTTGAGTACTTTGTCGGTGCCACTTTGAGTCGGCGACGCGTAGGCGATGTAGTTGGAGTCCGCGAAAAACCCGCCCCACTTATCCGTGCTCAAGTCCGCCAGGCTGTTGACCGCCAAGCCGCCGAGGCTATGGCCGCTGACCACAATGTTTTTACCCGACAGGCCATTGGCCTGGGCGAACGCCGCCACGTCGCCGAGCAGGTTGCCGAAGGCTTCGCCGACATAGTTTTTTGCATAATCCTTGGGGCCCAACGCCGCCAGCAGATCGTTGATCACGTCACCAATGGAATCGCTGATCAGGGTTTCTCGTGGGCCGCTGGTGCCGCGAAAGGCGATGCCGATTTCGGTCAAGTGTCCCTGAGCATCGTACTTGCCGAGGATCTCGACTTGCGCACTGGTGTAACCGGCCTTTTCGCCGAAGAACGTTCCGCGAGCGTCAACCTTGCCGTCATAGCCCAACTGCGTAGCGGTGATCGGTGTCCAGCCGGCTTTTTGCACCGCGTCCAGTGCGGCTTTTTCCGAATCCGGGTTCCAGGGAATGCCGGGGATGACGCCCTGTGAATCGGTGCCGCCCAGCAACGCGGTGACCAATGTCGCGGGCAAACCCAGGCCGAAACCGTTGTGCTGATAGCCGGTGGCAAAGCCGTTGTCGAGGTTGTGATAGGAATACAACGTGATGGCCATGGCGTCTGTGAACAACGCCTTGGAGTCTGCCGTGTTGAAGTTTTTGTAGTCGTACACACCCATTGGTATTGCCTCTCTTTGTTGGAATTGTCAGAGATGGCTCACAACCAGGACGCCTCGATCACGAAGCGCCCCGGAGCCTTTAGTGCATGCAGCCTTTACGCAAACGTGATGCCTGGCGCCGACAGGTTTCAGCCCGACGCAGGCTACGCCAGCGGCTACAGGTTCAACTCATTGGGTTGTCGGACCTTGGCCGAACGCCTCGTCTACCTTGGCCAGATCCTGTTCGCTCAAGGTCCCCGCGTAGTAATGCAACTTGGTCCAGGCCATCAAGTAGTCATAGCGTGTCTGAGCCAAATCCCGGCGAGTGGTAAAGAGTTGTTGTTCTGCGTTCAGCGCATCCAGGTTGACGCGCTCGCCACCCAGGATGCTTTGCTTGGTCGACACCACCAGCGCTTCGGCAGACACCAGGGCTTTTTGATAGGCGCGCAGCTTGTTGACGCCCGACAGGCAGGCGCTGAACTGTCGGCGCAGCTGGATCATGGTTTCCCGGGTCTTGCCATCCAGTTCGTACTCGGCCTGTTCCATGTTGCGACTGGCCTGGCGGGTGGACGCCGATACCCCGCCACCGGCATACAGCGGCACATTGACTTCGATGCCAATGGTGTTGGTGTCGTAACGCTGGTTATAGGTGTTGCCGCTTTCCGATTCGTTCTGGCGCGCCGAGGCATAGGCACTGACTTTGGGCAGGTGGCCCGCGCGGTTGCGTTCCACTTCATAACGCGCCACTTCCACGGCCTGACGCTGGGAGGCCAGGCTCGGGTTATTGGCCACCGCCATTTCGTGCCAGGTGTCGTAGTTGGCCGGTTGCAGGATGAAGGTCTGGAAGTGCTGGTCCAGCGGCGCCAGGTCGGCGATGTCGATCGTCGGGACGCCAATCAGCGCACCCAGCTCACGCAAGGACGCATCCTGCTCGTTGCGCGCCTCGATTTCTTCAGCGGTCGCCAGTTCGTAACGGGACTCCGACTCAAGCGTATCGGTGCGCGTGCCCTCGCCCTGGCGGAACATCTGCTCGTTCTGCTGGAACTGCTGCTCGTAGGCCTTTTTCCGCGCCTGCGCAATGTCGATCTGATCCTGGGCAAACAGTGCCTTGGTGTAGTTCTCCAACACCCGCACCAACAGCTCCTGGCTCTTGCCGCGAAAGGCCTCATCGGCAAACAACGACTGCGCCACGCCTTTGCGATACGCCGCGTAAGCTTCGTAATCGAGCAAGGGTTGTTGCAGGGTCAAGGTCGAGCCGTAACTGCTGTAATTGCGGTCATCGGTCTGATTTTGCCGACGCTCATCAAGGTAGGTGACCTTGGAGGTGTTGCGTCCCTTGTTGTAGTTGTAAGCCAGCTTTGGCAGCAGGCCAGCACGGCCAATAAGGCGGTTTTCAAGGCCCGCATCGCGTTCCTTGATCGCGCCAAGGAACACCGGGTCATTGCGCAACGCTTGTTCGTAAATAGCGAACGGCCCCATGGCCATCACACTGTTGCACGTCAGCAACACCAGGGTTGCCGCGAGCAGGGAAAGCTTATTCATACAGCCGAACATCCTTATTCCTCGGTCAACGCGGAACCTGCCCGGTCGAGCAGCGGTTTGAACAGATAGTTGAGGAGTGAACGTTCACCGGTCCGCACGAACATTTCCGCCGGCATGCCCGGCTTGATCACCAGCCCGTTGAGTTTTTCCATGGCCTGGTCGCTGACGCTGCTGCGCAACACGTAGTACGGCGCGCCGGTTTTCTCGTCGACCATTTGGTCGGCGGAAACCAGGCTAACCTCGCCGGGTACCCGTGGCGTGCGGCTTTGGTTGAAGGCGGTGAAGAGAATGTCCACCGGCAAATGGGTGCCAACCTTGTCGATCAGGTTGATCGGCAAGTGCCCTTCCACTTCCAGGCGGGTGCCCTGCGGCACGATTTCCAGCAAGATTTCACCCTGGCGCACCACGGCGCCCTCGGTATGCACCCCGAGGTTGACCGCGATGCCATCGGCGGTCGCGATGATCTCGCTGTGTTGCAGGTTGAACCCGGCAGAGGTCAGTTGCTCCTTGAGGGTCACACTCTTGAGTTGCGCGTCGGCCAGTTGGGTGCGGACTTCTTTCTGATACTCCTCGATGTGCTGTTGCAGCTTGAGTTTCGCTTCGAGGATGCCCTGCTCCACGCGACCGCTTTCGCCGGTGTTTTCGGCCAATTGTTGCTGCACCTGCGACAGCTGGCGCTGGTATTCCAGTAGACGGTTACGCGGGATGTAGCCGTTGTCCGCCAAGGGCTGAAGGTTGCTCAGTTGTTGTTGCAACAGAGTTGGCCTGGGCCGTCAGGTCGGTGCGGGCACGGCGCATGCCGGCCAACTGCGCGCTGGCGCCTTCCATGTTGGCGCGCAACCCGCCCTGCTCGCGGAAGTAGGCTTCGCGGCGGCTGCTGAACAATTGCCGCTGACCTTCGAGCACCAATGCCAATCGAGGATCCGCATCCTTGATCAGTTCGGCCGGGAAGTTCACTTGCTTGAGGTTGTCCCGTTCACTTTCCCAGCGCGCAACGCTGGCCCAGGCCATGCGGTATTGCGCCTGCAACGAATCGACATCGGCCGCGACCTGGGTCTGGTCGAGCTGGAACAGCGGCTGGCCCAGCTTCACCACTTGCCCCTCGCGCACCAGAATCCGGCTGACCACACCGGGACTCATCGATTGCACGGCTTTGCGCTTGCCAGACACCACAACGGTGCCCTGCACTGCAATGCCCTGATCAAGTGGGGCGAGGCTGGCCCAAGTGAAGAAACTGCCGGCACCGACGATGGCCAGCATCCAGCCCATGCGGGCAAAAAAACGCGCATCGCGCTCGGGACGTTCAGTGAGGTAATCGTGTTCCATCGTCGCTTCGCTTTCGGTGTTCATGCGTGCGCTGCTCATACACCCGAATTCCTTGTCGTGGGCTGATACTGCCGGCTCATGCTGAGCCCGCCCGCTGCTTGCGGCGCTTTCTCACGTTGTTGATCCTGAGCACCGGAGAGCGCCTTGAGCACGTCCTGGCTTGGCCCAAATGCCTGCAATCGCCCCTCATTGAGCACCAGCAATTTGTCAGCCTGGGCCAATGCCGAAGAACGGTGAGTGACCAGAATCACACTGGTGCCCTGAGCTTTCATTTGCGCAATGGCGCCGGCCAGCGCGGCTTCGCCCACGGTATCGAGGTTGGAATTAGGCTCGTCCAACACCACCAGGCTCGGCTTTCCGTACAACGCACGGGCCAGTGCCACACGTTGTTTCTGGCCACCGGACAGGCCGCCGCCGTCTTCACCCAGCACCGTGTCGTAGCCCTGCGGCATGCGCAGGATCAGTTCATGGACCCCCGCCTGCTGTGCAGCTTCGACGACCTTTTGTGGATCGGTTTCACGAAACCGGGCGATGTTTTCAGCAATGCTGCCGCTGAACAATTCGATGTCTTGGGGCAGATAACCGATATAGGGGCCCAGGTCATCGCGGTTCCAGCGATGAATGTCCGCACCGTCCAGTCGAACCGTGCCGCCAAGGGTTGGCCAGACGCCGACGAGCACTCGGGCCAATGTCGATTTGCCTGAACCGGAGGCGCCGAGCACGCCCAGCACCTCCCCGGCACCCAGGTTGAAATTGACCATGTGCAGTGTTGCCGTACGTTGCCCAGGTGGGCCAGCGCTGACCTGCTCGAAAGTGATCTGCCCTTTCGGCGCAGGCAGGGTCATGGCCTCGTCCGTCGGTGGGAAGGCTTGCAGCAATGCATCAAGACGGCGGTAGGCGAGCTTGGCACCGCTCCACTGTTTCCATACGGCAATCAACTGATCGATGGGGCTCAGGACGCGGCCCATCAGAATCGAACCGGCAATCATCATCCCGGCCGTCATGTCGCCTTTGATGACCAGCAAGGCGCCAAGGCCCAGAACCAGAGATTGCAGGCACAGCCGCAAGGTTTTGCTCAGGGAACTGATGACGGCGCCGGTGTCGCTGGCCTGGTTCTGCAAGCTGAGAAAGCGCGAATGCACCTGGAACCAGCGTTTGCGCAACACGCCGAGCATGCCCATCGCCTGGATGGTTTCAGCGTTGTGCAGGTGACTCGTCGCCAATTGGCTGGATTTCTGGGAAAAACCGGCAGCCTCACCCAATGGCTTCTTGGTCATCATTTCGTTGAGGCAGGCAAGGCCAATCAGTACCAGCGCGCCTACAGTCGCGAACACACCGAGCCAGATATTGAACAGGTAGATCACGAACAGATAGACCGGAAACCAGGGTGCGTCGAAGAAGGCAAACAGCGCAGGACCGGTGACAAACTGACGAATGTGCGTCAGGTCCCCCAGGGACTGCCCGGCATTGCCCTCGCCTTTGAACAGGTTGCGCTCGAACGCAGCCTGATAAACCCGCAGGTTGAAACGTCGCTCCAGTTGGCTGCCAATGCGGATCACGATGAAGCTGCGGATAATTTCGAGAAGCCCGATGAACGCAAAGAACCCGACGACCATCAGCGACAACATGGCCAAGGTCGTTTCGTTTTGCGAAGACAACACTCGGTCATAGACTTGCAGCATATAGATGGACGGGACCAGCATCAGCACATTGATCAATGCGGTAAAACAACCGACGCTGATCAAGATGCTTTTATAGTCGCCCAACGCCTTGAACAACGGTGGGGTGGCTGGGGCCTTAGCCATCTTCATTGATTTTTCCTGAGATGATATTCATCGCCCTGTTTTGGCGAGGTTTCAATTAACTGTTTGTTCGCAGTTCCAGACATTCTTTGTCAGTTAACGCTTACAAATTAACAACCCGTTTTCCATACTCGACAATGAGTCAGCGTATTGATCTGTCACTTACAACTTCAATGCCGGGATTTATATTTAAACTTGCACCGGCCTGTCACCTTATTTGCTTAATCCGTGGGGCGCTTGAGCGTGATGGTCAGGCCTGACTTCAAATTACCTTGATAAAACCCATCATGCTGTCGGCTGAAAAAGAAAATTCTTGAGCCTTCTTTGCCGGTAATCGCGATACCGTCTGGCTCGGGGAACCAGCCGGTTGCTGGTTCTGTCAGCCAGGCACCGAGGCACTCGGCACCCTCGCCCAGCGTCTGGGTGGATAGAAGGTCAACAAGGCAAACATTCGATGGTTCGTCCTGCATTGCCAACGACTCGGGCGAGTCTTGTTTGGCGACCAGGGTGGCTTGCCATTGTCCGGCGAGTTCAGCGGGGTCTGCTAATTTCAGGCTGCTTGCCATGGTTGTATCTCCAGGAAACATTATCAGCGTTGCCAACAGCCACGCGGTCATTGTGCAGGTTAAGGCGTTAGCGGTCATACGACGTTTCACTCCGGGATGCATCGAGGCCAGGACAGAGCGCGGCCTATCAAGCGCCGCGCTCCTTTTTAGCCCTGAATCAAGCCACGATGTCCGAGAACGCCGCCTGGCCGACGGTGTTGACCAGGAAATCAGCCACACCATGCCCGGAGAAGTCCACCGACAACAGGCTATTGGCGCCCGAGGTGGTCAATACGGCATCGCCGACCGCACCGGTGAACGCGCTCACGAAGTGCAGGCCTGCGCCTTTGGTAATGCCGGTCAGGTCGATCTTGTCCAGGCCGCTGACAAAGTCGAGGATCTGGTCGGCCACACCTGGCTTGGAGTCGCTGCTGGCAGCGAACACAAACGTGTCCGAACCGGTACCGCCCCATAGCTTGTCAGCACCACCCGCGCCGAAGAGAATGTCGTTGCCGGCACCGCCCTTCAATTCGTTGGCGGCACCGTTACCGATCAACAGATCGCTGCCCGAACCGCCGATCGCATTCTCGATGACTGCACCCTTGGCAATGGAAACGTTGCCGACCAAGCCACCGACGTCGGAGAACGAAGCCTCATTGAGGTTGATCTTCTGGTTTTGGGTGAAACCCGAGAAGTCCAGGGTGTCCTTGCCGCCTGCGTCCCACACCGAGAACACGACCTTGTCCGACGACGAAGACGCACTGAGGAAGTCGCGACCGGTGTTGGAGTTGAAGCCGTAGGTCGTGTCGCCGGTACGGGTGCTCGTATTGGCACCGTAGAGTTTCTGGATGGCGGCAATATCGTCCATCAGCGGGCCGGACGCATACGCTTCGACGCCGCCCTTGCTGAAGTTCTGGTCGGTATTGCTTTCGCTCCAGTAACTCATGACGCTGTAACCGCGGGTGTCTTGCCCGTAAGTGGCGTCATTGTAAGTCGGTGCGCCTTCGCCGGCGTTGTAGTCGCCAGGATGCGCCAGGCCCAAGGTGTGCCCGATCTCGTGGGTCAGCGTTTGACGGCCGTAATTGTTCAGGTCCGGCGTCTTGTTCGGCGTGTAGCTGCTGTTGGTCAGGTACCAGGACGTACCGTCATAACCCGCGCCCGTGCCCGGCAGATAGGCAAATGCCGCGGCGCCATCCTGGCCACCACTGTAGTTGCCGAAGGTCATATGACCGTCACCGCCCGTGGACTTCTCGGTGAAGGTCACGTTGGCCACATCGGCCCAGGATTGCATGGCAAGCACGGCCTGGGCTTTTTGTTGGCTGCTGAACTGACTGAAGCCGGTAATTCCGTGCTTGTTCATGGTGCTCGACGATGCCGAGGTCAGGAACGTGTAGGTCAGTTCGATTTTGCCGCTGCCGTCCTTATCCTGGTAGGCAGCTCCGTCGCGCAGTAACTGGATGGCGGCCTGATCGACGGAGTAGGACGGTTTGCCATTGACCGTGAGACTGCCGCCTCGGTCATATTCATGGCTGAAACTGTCGATCTGGTTATACGCTGAACTGGGTGCAGCCAATGCTTGCGAGGATGCAGAGGCCTGTTCGGCATGATCAATAGCGCTGGTTTTTACATTCGACATAAACACACTTCCTTGTTTAGCTATGGAACAGTTTTTGTCAGATAGCGACAATCCCTGGCGAGATCGTCCTATCACTCGCCCAATGAAGGCGAAAGAAAACTGACACAATTTGAAATCAAACGTCTAGTGTTTTTTTGACGTCAAATTGTTCTGTTCCGGCATATGCCCGTAAACAATGCGTGCGCTGGCTAAAGATTGTTTTGCATCTGTGCGTTTGCGCAAATCGTCTGACAATTCGCTATTTAAATATTAAATATAAGTAAGTTTTTTTGTCGAAGGCGCCTCGATCTTCTGGACTTATTAATATAAGTGCCAGTGCGTTGATATCAGTTAAATTTGTGTTGGATTTGAGAATTTACGACTGCTGCGCAGCCGGACGCAGCCTTCGGCAGCTGCTACAGAGTTCATGTACACCGCAATCCTTGTAGCAGCTGGCGCAGCCTGCGTCCGGCTGCGCAGCAGTCGTCAAATCATCACAACCAACACGCATCCCAAAGCGGATAATCATGAACACGCGTCACCAACCCCGCCCGTATCGGGTTGGCCACGACATAGCGCGCAAGATCCTTCACGTCTTCGTCCCGCCGAACCGCGCGATCGTGATAACCCTTCTGCCACAACCGCCCTCGCCGCCCTAACGCCTGATTGACTGCCAGGCTGCTGCGTGACTTTATCCGGCACATCAGCTCCGCCAGCGTCTTGTCCTGCAACCGCACCAGGCAATGCATATGATCTGGCATCACCACCCACGTCAAAAAATCGGCCCAACCGTCCTCCTGCGCCAAGCGCAATTGCTGAACAACCGACCCTCCCAAACGCCAATCAACAAAAAACGGCTGCCGCTGGTGAACGACAACCGTCAATAAGTAAATGCGCCCAGATTCGGAAAAACGCCCAATACGCAGCTGACCGGCTTTTGAATCGAGTGGCATTCCATTGCCTCCTGATCAATAAAAAGGAGGCCTGGAATCTACCGTATTGCCAGCCGAATCACTGAGCGCAAATCACACAAAACATGAACCCTCAACTCCCCGTCCGAATCTTGTTCCACACGCGCGTGCGAACCCGGTCAATGTTCAGCGGCATCGCCTCCAGCGCGAACAGCTTGCCCATCATCTCGGGGCTCGGATAAATCTTGGTGTCGTTCTTGATTGTCGGCTCGATCAGCTTGTCTGCCTGTTCGTTGCCATTGGCGTAGTGCACGTAATTGCTGACATCGGCCATGACGTCCGGGCGCAGCAGGTAATTCATGAAGGCATAGCCAGCTTTCTCGTCCGGCGCGTCGACGGGCATCGCGACCATGTCGAACCAGATGGCGGCGCCCTCCTTGGGAATGGAGTAGCCGATGTCGATGCCATTCTTGGCCTCCTTGGCGCGATTCTCCGCTTGCAGGATGTCGCCGGAGAAACCGACGGCCACGCAGATGTCACCGTTGGCGAGGTCGCTGGTGTACTTGGACGAATGGAAATAGCTGACATACGGCCGAACTTTCAGCAGCAGTGCTTCGGCCTTTTTATAGTCTTCCGGATTTTTACTGTGGGGTGGCAACCCCAGGTAATTCAGCGCCGCAGGCAGCAGTTCCGGGCCGTTGTCGAGGATGGCGACGCCGCACTTTTGCAGCTTTTTCATGTTCTCGGGTTTGAAGATCAGGTCCCAGGAATCGACCGGCGCGTTGTCGCCCAGCGCAGCCTTGACCTTGGCGATGTTGTAGCCGATACCCGTGCTGCCCCATAGGTACGGGAAACCGTGCTCGTTACCCGGATCGTTGGTTTGCAAGGCCTTTAGTAGCACCGGATTGAGGTTCTGCCAGTTTGGCAACTGGCTCTTGTCGAGCTTCTTCAGCGCTCCCCCCTCAATCTGCCGCGCCATGAAGTGGTTGGACGGAAACACCACGTCATACCCGGATTTACCAGTCATCAATTTGCCGTCGAGGGTTTCGTTGCTGTCATAGACGTCATAGGTGAAGGCGATGCCGGTTTCTTTCTGGAAGTTTTTCGTGGTATCCGGGGCGATGTAGTCCGACCAGTTGTAGATTTTAACCGTCTCGGCCGCCTGGCTGAGGGTTGCGACGAGTGCAAGTGGCGCCAGTGTCAGTGTCTTTCGGATCATGAGTCGATTCCTGTAGGGGCTTTTGTTATTGGCAGGCAATCAGAAGATCAAAAAATCAAAACGTAGGTCTTGCGCACGGTTTCCTGGATATCCCAGATACCGAGACTGTTGGCTGGCAACATCAATGCATCGCCAGCTTCTATGTGCAGGGTTTCACCGTCGTCCGGGGTGAAAGTGCAGCGCCCCTGGATGAAGTGACAGAACTCCTGGGCAACGATTTGTCGGCGCCAGCGTCCGGGCGTGCATTCCCAGACCCCGGTTTCGACGCCGTCGTCGCGTTCGACGCTGGTGGTCGAGGCCACCGCCACGGGGGTCCCCAGTGGCACAGCGACCGGATTGGATTCTTCCAGCTGCAAGGTGGCGGTGTTCTTGAACTGCGTAATGCTCATGGGCGTACCTGTCGAGGGAGAAAGCGCTGTTTACTGCATGAAGCCTTCCATGAACCCCGCGACCCCGCTGGCCAGCTTGCGGCGCCAGGGTGCGGTAGCCGGGTTGGCCAGGGTCTGGTCTTCGTGGACAAAGCTGCGGATGATCGCGTTGTAACCGAGCCAGCGGCAGGGTTCCGGCTCCCAGGCCTTGAGTGTGTCGAGCCCACCCGGCATGACCCAAGGCTGGTGTACCAACTCCGTATCGCGCTCAAGAATCAGATCAGCAAGGGTACGTCCGCCCAGGTTGCTGGCACCGACACCCTCCCCGCCATAACCACCGGACAAGGCAATGCCACTGGCGTGATCACACAACATGTGCGGTTTGAAGCGCCGCGACATGCCAAGGTTGCCGCCCCAGGCGTGGGTAATCCGTGTGTTCTTCATCTGAGGGAAGAGCTCGCCGAACAGATAGCGCCGTAGCTCCACTTCGTGGGTTGTCAGGTCAAAGTCGTGGCGTAATTTGCCGGCAAATTGGTACCCGCCCCTCGCACCAAATACCAAGCGGTTGTCGGCAGTACGCTGGCCATAGGTCACCTGGCGGCTGCTCTCGCTGAACGCCTGGCCTTGATTCAGACCGATTTCGTCCCAGTCCGCAGCCGACAGCGGCTCCGTGGCAACGATCAGGCTTTGCACCGGCAGTTGATACCGACCCAGCGGCGGCAAGGTGGTTGCGTAGCCTTCTACTGCCGGGACAATCCAGCGGCTGCGAACCTGTGCCTTGGCCGTGTGCAAACTCCCCGACTGCCACTGCGTGACCGGGCTGTTTTCATAGATCTTGACCCCCATGTTTTCCACCGTTCGTGCTAAACCTCGCACCAACTTTGCCGGATGGAGGGTCGCGACGTGCGGTGCATAGATACCGCCATAGGGCTTCGCAATTCTGATCTGTTGCGCCAGTTGCTCGGGACTGAGCCAGCGGTAATCACTTTCGGTCAGGCCCTGGCGGTAAAGGTCGTCCAGATAGCGGCGCAGGCTGACTTCCTGCTCGGGGTAGCGTGCGGCGCAGTAAAGCACCCCACCTTTGCGGTAATCGCAGGCGATGCCCTCACGCTCAAGGACGACTTCCACTTCATCAGGAATGGCGTGCAGCAGGTCGAATGACGCGCGGCGTTGTTCCGGCGACAAGCCGGCGAGCAAACGGTCTTCACCCAGGATATTGCCCATCAACCAGCCGCCATTACGGCCCGAGGCGCCAAAACCGGCGGTTTGTGCTTCGACAATAGCGATGTCCAGGCCCGGTGCCAGACGCTTGAGGTAATACGCCGTCCAGAGCCCGGTATAGCCGGCGCCGATGATTGCGACGTCGACGTCCAGGTCGTGCTCCAGCGCCGGACGAGCCAATAACGGCTCGTCGAGCTGATCCATCCATAAACTGATAGTGCGCCACGCCGACATGCAAGACTCCGCCACTCAAACTTCGATGGCGTCGATCCTAGTGCGTGGGCTCAGGGACTGTCTTGCGCGCGTGCACGCAAAGAAATTTGTTTTGCATAGGCCTTGGGGGACAGACCGGTGTGCTGGCGAAAACAGTTGTAGAACGCCGACAGCGAATTGAAACCCGCGGCAAACGCCAGCTCGTCGATACGCAATGGCGGCGTGGCAGCGTCCAGTGCGCTGAGCAGATGTTGCAAGCGCGCCTGGTTAACGTAGCGATAGAAGCTCTGGCCCAGCACCTGATTCAGCAAGTAGGAAATCTGGTTGCGACTGTAGCCACACTCCTTCGCTACCCGTTGCAGGTCGAGCTCGGGGTCCAGGTACGGTTGCTGACGCAGGAAATACTGCTGCAAGTCATCGGCCATGAAACTCAATTGTCTCGGCGACAACCCCAGACGACTGACGGCCGGGCGCAGCGCCTTGCTCGCCTTGTTGTCTGCCTGCTCGTGGACCAGCGTGGCGTATTCGTTGACCCGCCAAATCAAGCCATCACGTACCATGATTGCCTCACTGGTGTGGAAGGACACCAGCCCCTCACCGCCACGCAAGGTCATCCGGTACTGAATAAACGCGGTGTTACCGTCGAGGCGAATCCGGTCCGAATGTTCCAGCGCTTCGCCCGGGTTGCGAGGCATGCTGACGCGCACGTACTCACGCAGTTCATCGAGCCCCATCACCCGATTCTGGAAAAAGTCGTGGTACTGGATCTCAGGGTGATAAAGCGCCATCACGCCATCCAGATCGCGGTGCTTCCAGCACAAGTGGTAGCGCATGACCGTCTCGCCCGTGACCCGGGTCTGCTGCGGCCCATCATCATCGGTGTGCATAAAAAACCCAGGGCGAAAACGCCGAGCTTGCCCAAGTTCGGCGAAGGCTTCAATGGCTGCAAAAATGCCCCGCGAAAACCCAGCGCGACCCCCTTACAAAAAAATCGACGAAGCGCTCAATAGAACCGAAAAAAATCACATCGTTTTCACATACCGGTGCTACTTTTAAATGCAGTCACCGGTTGAGCCATTGAAGGCTCTACCCCTCCTAAACTGAGCTAAAGGAAGCGCTCGATGAAGAAGGCGGGCAACATATGAATAAAGGGTCTTTCAGCAAAGTCACGTTTCCAAACGCCTGCCAGCTGATGCGCTGGCATTTTCATCCCATGGGATTCGAGGCGAGCATGGACGCGCCGGGCAGCATGATTGCGCGGCTGTTTGATCGCGCCAGTGGCGAGACCATGATCGCCATTGCCGGTATTCCTTGCGCAACCGTCATGAACGCTGCGGATGTCGAGCGAATCATTGAAGCTGTCGAGGATGAACTTGAGGCGTTCATCCCACCTGTGGCCCTCAGAAGCTATGCCTGATGGCTGAACACCCAGTAAAAAGCCCACGTCATGTGGGCTTTTTTTGTGGTTGGCCACATTGTTCAGATGCAATGAAATCCAATGTGGGAGCGATGGTGCGACGATTCGACCTGCTCGCGAAAGCGGCCTTTCAACTGATGCCGATTTCGACTGACACGACGCCTTCGCGGGCAAGCCCGCTCCCACAAGGATTACGCTGACTTTGCACTATGGCGATGATCGGCAAAAAACGCTTTGCCGCTGCCGATCCGGTCGGACGCCTTGGGCATGTTCACCGCGGATGAGTCCTGCCCCTCCACATACCAGTAGCAATGACTCACTGCCCGGGTGATGCCGACGTACGCCAGTCGCAGGATTTCGTCCTTTTGCGCGCTGTCGTACGGCTCACTGTCGCCTGCCTTGCCAAGGCCCGCCATCTGGTAAACCTGGTTCTTGTACGGTGACTGGGTCAAATGCTGACAATCGCCCAGCAAAAATACTGCGTCAGCCTGCAAGCCTTTGGCGCTGTGATAGGTGAGCTGTTTGAGTCGGCGCTCGTCATAAGGCAAGCTAGAATCAACATTAACAACCGACTGAATATGTTTTTCTATCAATAACTTATCGCTGCTTTTTCGATACAACATCAAGATTGAATCACCCTGCCGGTAGTGTTCCATCAGGCGCTGTGCCATGCCCTGATCGTCTCGATCCAGAACGTTTACCGGCAACAACGCTTTGGGCTCGCCACAAGCCTTGGCTTTCTTGCCTGCGATAGCCGGCGCCGCACGGACGATATGCTCGGCAGCGTCGATGATGTATTGATGGCTGCGATAGTTGTCGCCGAGCATAACTTTGGTAGTGCCTGGTGACGGGAATTCTTTATTGAACTCCATGAAATACGTCGGCGAACTGCCGCGCCAGCCGTAAATGGACTGCCAGTCATCGCCGACGCACAGCAAGGATGAACGCTGCGCCCCCCGACCAATGTGCATCGCCGGACCGCGACTGCGGATTTCCGCCAGGCTTGCGCGAATCCAGGAGACGATTTGTGGCGATACGTCCTGAAATTCGTCAATCATCAGGTGTGACAGTGGCCGCAGCAGCTCGTCACTGAGCAGTTTCAGGTTTTCCGGAGAGTGCTCACTGAACAGCGCGAACATTCGGTTGTAGGTCATCACCGGGGGCTTTTGATCGAGCAGGTGATCTTCCAGCGCCCGCCAGAACAGACTCAACGCCTCGAAGAAGAACCGGTCGGGGTCATCCTTGGCGAAACTCATCTGACCAACTGCGCCCGGAACATCCAGGCCGAGGTTTTCTATGAACCCGGCCGCCGCGACAAAACAATCCAGCAAGGGGGCTGACGCCAGCTCTCCTTTTACCTTGTAATCAAAGCCCGGCCCCGCACTGGCATCGCCTGCCAACGAGGTCAAAATGCGCTTTGATGACTCGTAACTATCAAGCCATATCAATGACTTACGACAGAAAGCTTGAAACAGGGTGCGCTTAACCGCCCATTCTGCACGGACCGTTAGCTTGGCATTCGGACGGCAGACCTGCGGGTTTTCCCGGGGATCGAACCCCAGCACGACCCACGCATCCAGACTCGGGATGTAACCGTGGCAATGGAACGTCGAGCCATTGATATCGAAAGTCTGGCGTTTCGGCTCAATGCCCTTGATGGGCCAGGCGCCAGCGCGAAACCACAGGTCTTCAATGGCATCACATAACTCTTCATCGCGCTTGGCGGCCAATTCGGTCACGGCCACGCGTTTTTGTACATCCGGGTGGTCGCGCTCCAGCTCCTTGAGTTGCAAGGCGTGACGGGACAACGGCTTGATTAACTCGCGAAAGCGTTCGTCACGGGTATGCAACTGGTGATAACAGGCGTTGAGCCGCTGTCGCTGGGCATCATTGATACGCAAGTCGAACGGATTACTGTCGACCTCCTCGTCGCCGTTTTGCGCGCGATCACTGAGGTTTTCGAACGCTTGCAAACGCTCGAATCCCGGCAGGCTGCGTACCATCGGCAGGATACGAGAGTGGAAAGTGCGCACCAGATTGCGCGCCTCTTTGAGGCTCAGCGCACGGTCCCACAACGCAAACAGTTCGATCAGCTTGTTAATGAAGTCTTTACGTGACTCGCGAGTGAACGTCACTACGGTCATCGAATCCAGCTCGAAACCCAGGTAGTGAGTCAGCAGCAGGATGCGCAGCACCAGCGTGGTCGATTTGCCTGCGCCCGCCCCGGCAATCACTGACGTTGACGGCGTATCGCTGAAAATCATCTTCCACTGGGCAGCGCTCGGCTGGGCATGCGATGGCATCAGACTGGCCACATCAGCCTTCATGCGCCTCTTCAGTTCAGCGCTCAATGGCAGTCGCCAATCGTCAAACAGATTGTCATCCACGTTGGGTGGCCGATGTTCGGTTGAACGCGAGTCGCGGATCAGCAACACCTGCCGGCCTTCTTCCAACCCTTCGACCCGGCCTTCTTTGTAGCCGTAGTCGAACCCCGCGCTGTGACCGCTGCGAAAACCGTCGGCCTGCCCATGCAACCAGGAGGCGCGGTGTTGGGCGCGCAGGCGGGTCAAGCCATGACCGAAGAATCGGGCGGCCAGGCGTTTGAGCAGCGGCATCTCGGTCAAGGGACGAAGTTCGGGAGGAAGATCGGGGGTGTGTTGCGGCACGCGGGCTGACTCCAGGGTGTGAGGCTGTTGAGGGCTATGGTGTCTGCATTTGCTGTTCAGTTCTAGTGAAATGCTTACAGGTCATTGGCTTATGCGATGAAGTGAAGGCTGGATGAGAACGTTTTGAGGTTATTTTGCATCAACTAATTCGATGGTAATGAGGCATTTTTTACGCTTTTTATCGATGAGTGCCTGATAGATGATGCTCGCCATTAACCCCTTTCAGGAAACGATCATGCTCGAACTCAGATCCTTTAGCTCTTTGGGTGGCGCCCATCACGGCTGGTTGGATGCCCATCATCACTTTTCGTTCGCTGAGTACTATGACCCCAAGCGCATGAACTGGGGCAACCTGCGGGTGTGGAACGATGACGTGATCGCCCCTGGCACCGGGTTTCTACAACACCCGCATCGGGACATGGAAATCATTACCTATGTTCGTGAAGGCGCGATTACTCACCAGGACAACCTTGGCAACAAGGGCCGCACCGAAGCAGGTGATGTTCAGGTGATGAGCGCCGGCACCGGGATCGCACACAGCGAATACAACCTGGAGGCGACACCGACCAAGATTTTCCAGATCTGGATTATCCCGAACGAGTCCGGCCTTGCACCGTCCTGGGGCGCCAAGCCGTTCCCGAAAGGTGAGCGTGAAGGCTTCGTGACTCTGGCCAGCGGCAAATCCGGTGATGATCAAAGTTTGCGAATCCGTGCCGATGCGCGCCTGGTGGCGGCCAACCTGAAGGCCGGTGAATCGGCTGAATATCGCCTGGACAGCGGTCGTCGCGCTTACCTGGTGCCAGCCACCGGTGTCATTGAAGTCAACGGCTTGCGTGCACAAGCTCGAGACGGTGTTGCCGTGGCCGATGAGCAGGTGTTGCGAGTGACAGCGATCGAGGACAGTGAAATCGTCCTGGTCGACCTGGCTTGATCGAGTAAAAAACTCCGGACAAAAAAAGGGGCGACCGTTATGGTCGCCCCTTTTTTTTTGGAATTTTGGTGCCTGGACTGAAGCCATCGCGAGCAAGCTCGCTCCCACAGGTTCAGTGGTGATCACAGATTTTGTGTTCGACACTGACACTGTGGGAGCCGGGCTTGCCCTCGATAGGGTCTTCAATCACTTCGCAGCGATTGCGCCATCCACCAGTGTTTGTGCTTCTGCCACCAATTGCTTGAGGTGGTCATCACTCACAAAGCTTTCGGCGTAGATCTTGTAGATGTCTTCCGTGCCCGATGGGCGCGCCGCGAACCAGCCGTTTTCAGTCATGACCTTCAGGCCGCCGATGGCCTGATCATTACCCGGCGCATGGCTGAGGATGCTTTGGATGGCTTCGCCCGCCAGCTCGGTCGAGGTGACCTGATCCGGCGACAGCTTGCTCAGCAAGGCTTTCTGTTCAGGGTTGGCCTTGGCATCCACGCGTACCGAGAACGGCTCGCCGAGTTCGTCGGTCAATGCGCGATAGGCCTGACTCGGATCGCGGCCTGTGCGAGCAGTCATTTCTGCTGCCAGCAGTGCCGGGATCAAGCCATCCTTGTCGGTGCACCAGACACCGCCATCCTTGCGCAGGAACGAGGCGCCAGCACTTTCTTCGCCGCCGAAACCCAGCGAACCGTCGAACAGACCGTCAGCAAACCATTTGAAGCCGACGGGCACTTCGTACAATCGACGCCCCAGGCGCTTGGCAACGCGATCAATCAAGCCGCTGCTGACCACGGTCTTGCCCACGGCTGCATCGGCGCGCCACTGCGGGCGGTTCTGAAACAGGTAGTCGATCGATACCGCCAGGTAATTGTTCGGTGCAAGCAAACCACCGGACGGCGTAACGATGCCATGACGGTCATGATCCGGGTCGCAGGCAAACGCGACATCAAAGCGCTCTTTGAGGCCGATCAGGCCTTGCATCGCGTGGCTGGACGATGGGTCCATGCGGATCTGGCCGTCCCAGTCGACGGTCATGAACCGGAACGTCGGATCAACCTGTTTGTTGACCACGTCGAGGTCCAGACGGTAGTGCTCGGCAATAGCCGACCAGTAGCGCACCCCTGCTCCGCCCAACGGATCAACGCCCAGACGCAGCTTGGCATCACGGATGGCGTCGAAGTCGATCACGTTGATCAGATCGGCAACGTAGGTATTGAGGTAATCGTGACGGTGAGTCGTGCTGGCTTTCAGCGCCAGCTCATAGCTGATGCGCTTGACGCCAGCGAGCTTGGCAGCCAGCAGTTCGTTGGCCTTGGCCTCGATCCACTTGGTGATATGGGTATCGGCCGGACCACCGTTGGTGGGGTTGTACTTGTAGCCACCGCTTTGCGGCGGGTTGTGGGACGGCGTGATGACGATACCGTCCGCCAGCCCCGACGTGCGACCACGGTTGTAGCAGAGAATGGCATGGGAAATGGCCGGGGTCGGCGTGTATTCATCACCTTCGGCGATCATCACGGTGACGCCGTTCGCCGCCAACACTTCCAGGGCGCTGGCACCCGCCGGCGTGGACAGTGCGTGGGTGTCGATCCCGACGAACAACGGGCCGTCGATGCCCTGGGCTTCGCGATACAGGCAGATCGCCTGGCTGATAGCCAGAACGTGCCACTCGTTGAAACTCAGGTCGAACGAGCTGCCTCGGTGCCCGGACGTGCCAAATGCTACACGCTGGGTTGAGATGGCGGCGTCAGGCTGGCCGGTGTAATAGGCCGTTACCAGTCGCGGGATATCGACCAACAATTCTGCCGGTGCCGGTTTGCCCGCAAAAGGACTGAGTGTCATGCAAAACCTCTGAAATAGAGTGGTTCAGGAATTGGATCGCAGTTTACTGGCAGTTTGACCGCAACGCGATGTTATCGATCCAGGAAGATCGAGGATGTTTTATAACCTCGTTCAATCGACCGCCTCCAGACGCAAGGCATCCCCCAGCAAGCCCAGTGCAACGCCAAGATCATGCTCACCGCCAAAGGTATGGCTCAATCGTAAATGTTGCGCATGCAGCCCGCGCAAACTGAACAATTCCCCCGGCGCCACCACCACTTGTTGCTTGAGCAGGCGGTGGAACACGCCGCGCACATCGACCCGACGCAACGAACGAACCCAGACCGTCGCTCCGCCCTTGGGGTCGACATAGTGCAACGCATCCGCCAGGCGCTCCTCAAGCAACTGGGTCATTTGCACTTTGCGCTCCTTGAGCAGTCGTCGCAGCACCAACAAGTGCTGGTCGATCCGCCCATTGTTGTACAGGCGCGCGATGGCTTTCTGGCGGATCGGCGACAAGCGGAACGAGCGCAGCAGAAAGTGCCGCTGCAGTTCACTGCGCAGTTGCCGCGAAAGCAGATAACCATAAGGCGCTTCTGGCCCGATGACTTTCTCGAACGTGGAAAATACGATCAATCTGTCCGGGTCCAGTAAATCGCGAAACCGTGGACGGCCGGGTTCATATTCAAGTTCGCCGTAACAGTCATTCTCCAACACCCAACTACCGTGTCGCTCCAGCAACTGTGCGGTCTTCTGTCTGTTGCTGTCGCAGGCCACACTGCCACGCGGCATGTTCAGGCCGGACGACAGCATCACCAGCCTCACCGGCTCGGACTCCAGCAACAACTGCAGATGGTCGTGATCCAGCCCACCATCGGCTTGCAATGCCACCTCGACAACGTTTACATCGCAGGCGTCAAACAAGCGCAAGATCGACCAGTCGCAGGGCGACTCCACCACGACCGTTGCGTCCTTGAGACAAAGCACCGCGATCAATATTTCCAGTACGCCCCGCAGATCGGCGCCGATGTAGACATCGTCGGCGTGCCAACAACGTGCTGGCGAGGAGGTATAGCGTGCCGCCAGGGCCGCGCGCAGTTCCCGTTCGCCGCAAGGTTGAACACTCGATTGCGGCTGGCGCGGATACTGGCGCAACAGCTCTCGCTCCAGCAGCAACAGTGGGCTGTCCAACGGCTGCAACAGCGCAGGTTCATCGGTACTCAACACCAGCATTCCCGGGCGCCTGGCATTGACATAAACCGTCTCCAGCAGGTCATTGCCGCTGCACGGCGGCCGGATGAAGGACACGGGCAATGCGTAGTAACCGGATTTGGCGACCGAATAGACTCGCCCCTCCTTTTCCAGCAGCGAGTAAGCGTACTGAATGGTGGAAATCGATACGCTCAGGCGTTCCGCCAACTGTCGTAACGAAGGAAGGCGCACGCGCGTATCGCTGGCCGGCTCGCTGATGAGGTGGGTCAGGTAGCGGTACACCGCCTGATAAGCGAAATCGGTTTCTCGGGGTCCTTTCATGAGCAATGACCGAACACGCTGAACACGGCCCAAAGCCGCTGAGCGGACGTTACCAAGCCGGGCACCTTCAACGTCCCGCTGACCGTTCGCTCGTCACAACGTCAATCTCCCTTGTATCTGCGCTCTGCCCCACGTCCGCAGGTTCGCCGCTGACCACCGGCCCCATGCGATAAAGCGTACCAATCAGGCTGACGGGTAACCCGCTGACGTCAACCATCCATTGCAAAACCTGCTCGGGTGCAGGCATGCCCTGCATGGCCCGATGCAGGTCCGGCAACGCCACGAGCATGCCGGGATGACACTGGCGCAGAAAGTATTCAAGCGATGCGCCATGCTCGACAAAAGGAGCGAACAGCAAACACACCAACTGAGCTTCATTCAGACCCAAGGTCCTTTGAGCCTCTATCGCCGCCAATTCCCGCTGATCGGACAGGATTGCCGGGGCACAAAACGCCTGTAATGCCTGTTCACACGCATGCTCAGGAAGGTGCTTGCGGCGCATCATCACCAATACCCGCTGCACATAGTCGGCAACACCGGCCTCATACGCGCGACCCTGCACGAAGCAGGCTTGCAGCCCCCGCAGGTGTGCGGCAATCGAAAGGCTGACGAATTCGTAATCGCCCAATTGAGTCGTCAGCCCGTCAGGTTGAAACTTCAGGAACTCAGTGAGCAGCGGCCAGCGCTCTTCCAGGTTGCTGACCAACATGTCGTGAATATCGATGTAGGTCGCACGGCGACACGCCTCAAAACCTTCTGCGGGGCGCCACGCGGCTTGTTCGTGATCTGGATAAAACTCGCGATAGCAATCGCTGCCCAGTTCATCGAGTCGAGCAAAGAGCTGCTCATAGCTGGTTTCCGGTTGATCCGGGGCCTTGAAACCGGCCTTCGCCGCAGCACGGTTCAACCCCTCCAGTAACTGCTTTTGCTGACGAGGCGAATCGCTGCTGACCAAGGCATCGACACCGCGATCCCAACGGGCTATCTGCCCGTAGAACTCGCCGGTTGCCAGGTAGGCGTCATCCCAAAGGTCGAGGGGGCCGTTCCAGGTTCGACGGTGACCCACCATCAAAAGATTGAGGCGATTTGACTCCCGTCCGGCTTCGGAGATTGCTACTGCATGATTGAACGGCAGGACCTCGCGGTTATCGACCATCAACACTTCAACGCGAGGATCATCGTAAAGAAACAATGCGCTGCAACTGCGATGGATATTTTCAAGGGCCGCCGACACCACCCCGTTCGATCGCAAGGTCGCCACCCGCAGCTGGAATGTCGCCGGGGCCCGGCCGGCAATACTCAATTGTGCGGCGCGCAGCAGAGCAAGGGTGTAGCAATTGTCTCGGGTGCCGGACTGGATCGTCAGCACCTTGTATTCGCCGATACGTTCCATGCCACCGGCTGCGACCACGATGCGCTGAATCATCAGTTGCAAAGCCGTACGTTCAGCCCGTGAGAAAAAACTCAGCAATCGTTGCAGTACTTGCTGATAAACATAGTTCATTGCCTGATCATGGGTATTGGTCATCTTCGTTTACCTGTTACTCATAGAGTCGATGTCACACAAACAACGTCATGCATGATGCAATCGGTCACCTGTCATGATTAGAGTGCTGGAGTTGATATGAAATATTAACACTTGGTTTTTAGTCATTATTTGAAATGATTAGACGCAACCAATGATGCGCCGTGCCGCCGCGAGCCTTCAACCCATGCAGGGCGGGCCTCTGGCGAGGGCACGAGACATCCTAGGAAATATCCGACAACTTCCCACAGACAGGTAGTACGACAAATAAAGAAAGAAGTTACCCTGCGCACTTCCTCAACTTTTCGAAAACACACTAATTGTTGAGCGTGTATTACGGAGCCCCGATAAACAGCCATAGCTCATTCCTTGAGATGAAAGTAATCATTCAATTATCAAGGCTTATATGATGATTAGAAGATACCGATTGAGGGCAAAAACCAGTTCAGTTGCTGAACGGCCCCGTCATGGATTGACAGGACGCCTCATGCTTTCGACAAGGGAATGAAAAAGTCCGTGCAAGCACGGACTTTTAACGGGGAGTTACACAGGCTCGACCTGGAGGGCCACCCGCTCGCGGCACGGGCATTCGTCCATGTAGCGATGTGCTTCGACAAACTCGGAAAACGGAAAGACCCGAGTCTTGAGCGGCAGCAGCACGCGGTCCGCGGTCAACTGGTTGATGTCACGCAAGGCACGTTGCAGCGCGACCTGGTCCTGGATGATGCCCAGTTCCGGCTTGCCGGTGAAATTGCCGATACAGTGCACAAAGAACTGAATGTTCTTCTGGAACGCTGCACAGGCCGGGAACGGCGTCTGGTTGCCCCCCTGCAGGCCATACAACACCAGGCTTCCACGCGGGGCGAGCACATCACCGAGCAGCGACATCTGCGGACCGCCCAAACCATCGAACACCACATCCACACCGCGGTTGTCCGTGATTTTGTTGATCCGCATGAGCAGATCTTCTTCTTCGGTGACGATCACTTTCTCGGCACCGAGCGACAACAGGTACTCACGCTCATCCGCCGTTTTGGTGGCAGCAATCACGCGTACACCCAAGGCCTTGCCAAGCTGGACGAACGAAGGTCCGGCACAATGGCTGGCGTCGGTCACCAGGACGAATTGCCCGGGCTTGACGCGTGACAGATCGACGTAAGCAAAGTAAGCAATCAGCAACGGCGTGTAATGCACGGCCGCTTCGATCGGGTTCAGCACATCGGGATAGCGGGTCAGCGCCGAGCGAGGCAGAACAATTTGCTCGCCGTACACCGGATAATCGTTCGGGCTTTGCGACGGGAAGCTAGCGACCTTGTCACCCACTGCCAGGTCATCCACGCCCTCGCCGAGCGCCGTAACGACGCCGGACATTTCCTGGCCCAGGCCCGAAGGCAGACGAGCGTGGGACGAGGCCAGATTCTGGCGCCAAAGCGTGTCATACCAGCTGATGCCAATCGCCTCGACGCGCACCTGCACTTCGCCCGGAGCAGGAAGCACTGCCGCATGCTCTTCGCATTTGAGCACCTCGGCTGGACCAAACTTGTGAAAACGGATCGTGCGGGACATCGCAAACCTCGTCAAAGTAACCTCTAATGCCATGAACTCTATCCGGGCTTTCTACCCAAGACTATCAGTGGCTATTAATAGTCGACATGCCTGTCATTGATTCCGCAGCACCGGCGACATTGTCAAATGTCGTGAAAATCGAAGCGGCCTTTCGGGAAAAACTGAATTACACGGTGCAGAGTAGCAGCCTTTCCCCGTAAGATTCATGCCGGCCATTGTTCTCATATGGCCGCTCTCGTCAAGCTTGATGACTCTGCCAGGACTCCAGATGAATCGTAATGACCTGCGTCGTGTCGACCTGAACCTGTTGATCGTTTTCGAAACATTGATGCACGAACGCAGCGTAACCCGCGCTGCAGAGAAACTGTTTCTCGGCCAGCCGGCCATCAGTGCGGCGCTCTCGCGCCTGCGTGGGCTGTTCGATGATCCGTTGTTCGTGCGCACCGGTCGCAGCATGGAGCCGTCCGCCCGGGCGGTAGAAATTTTCGCCCTGCTCTCCCCTGCACTGGATTCGATTTCCACCGCGGTCAGTCGTGCGGCGGAATTCGACCCGGCCACCAGCACCGCGGTGTTTCGCATCGGCCTTTCGGACGATGTCGAGTTCGCCCTGCTGCCGATGCTGCTCAAGCGCCTGCGGGCCGAAGCACCGGGCATCGTCCTGGTGGTGCGCCGGGCCAATTACATCCTGATGCCAAGCCTGCTGGCCTCGGGCGAGATCTCCATTGGTGTCAGCTACACCGCCGACCTGCCGGCCAACGCCAAGCGCAAAGTACTACGTCGCAGCATGCCGAAGCTGTTGCGGGCCGACACAGTGCCGGGGCCGTTGAGCCTGGATGATTTCTGTGCACGACCGCATGCGCTGGTGTCGTTCGCTGGCGACCTGAGCGGCTTTATAGATGAAGAACTGGAAAAGCTCGGGCGCAAACGGCATGTCGTACTGGCGGTGCCGCAGTTCAACGGCCTGAGCACGCTGCTGAGCGGGACGGATATCGTCGCGACAGTGCCCGACTACACGGCCGACGCGCTGACGGCTGCCGGTGGTGTTCGGGCTGAAGATCCGCCGCTGCCGGTGCGCAGTTTTGAATTGCACATGGCCTGGCGCGGCTCGCAGGACAATGACCCGGGCGAGCGCTGGTTGCGTTCACGGATTCAGATGTTTTTTGGGGATCCGGACAGCCTGGCGTGACATACGTATGAATGTCGCCGACGCTATCGCAGGCAAGCCTTGCTCCTACAGGGCCATTGCACGATATGTAGGAGCCAGGCTTGCCCGCGATAGCCTCACCTCGGTTTCAAGACTGATTGATGCTTTTCCAGCAACACAGAATTTCCATCAAGCCCGTTGATAGCTCACCAACGCAAGGTGCAAGCTAGAGAGCTCGCCCGAGCCTCATATCATTCCGAATGATAGTTACCTTCGCTTCATTCGATTCGTGAGATACACCCTCGCCGCTCATCATCCGCCCATCTCAATACATTGGCGGATGCATCCATGGAACAGTCACTCAAACATTTGCGCTTCCCGTTGGCCCTGCTGGCCGTGGTGGTGATGAGCGCTTGCGGCAAGGCTCCGGAGTCTGCCGCCACCATGCCCGCGGCCAAAGTCAGTGTCGCCAAGGTGCTGGAACAACCGATCAACGAGTGGGACGAATTTACCGGGCGCCTGGAAGCCCCGGAAACGGTAGAAATTCGCCCACGAGTCTCCGGGCAGATTGATGAAGTGGCGTTCACTGAAGGCGCACTGGTCAAGAAAGGCGACTTGCTGTTCCAGATCGACCCGCGTCCGTTCCAGGCTGAGGTCCGCCGCCTCGAAGCCCTGGTCGCCCAATCCCGCGCCAATGCGACTCGCAGTGAAAACGAAGCCCAGCGCGGTGAACGCCTGCGCACCAGCAACGCGATCTCTGCCGAACTGGCCGATTCGCGTACCAGTGCCGCTCAAGAAGCCCGCGCCGCCGTCGGTGCCCTTCAGGCGCAACTGGACCTGGCCAAACTGAACCTGAGTTTCACCCGCGTCACCGCCCCGATCAGTGGTCGTGTCAGCCGTGCCGAAATCACCGCCGGCAACCTGGTGACCGCCGATACCACACCGCTGACCAGCGTCGTGTCCACCGATAAGGTCTACGCCTACTTCGACGCAGACGAGCGCGTATTCCTCAAGTACACCCAGCTTGCCCGCCAAGGCAAACGCGGCGCCACCACCCCGGTTTACATGGGCCTGTCCAACGAAGACGGCAACCCGCATCAGGGCGTGATGAACTTCATCGACAACCAGGTCAACCCGAAAACCGGGACCATCCGCGGTCGCGCTGTATTCGACAACACCGACGGCAGCTACACCCCGGGCCTTTATGCGCGCCTGAAACTGGTGGGCAGCGGCACGTATTCCGCCGTGCTGATCAATGACGAAGCAGTGGGTACCGACTTGGGTAAAAAGTTCGTGCTGGTGATGGATGCCGACAACAAAACGGCCTACCGCGCCATCGAACTGGGTCCGAAGATCGAAGGTTTGCGCATCGTGCGTAGCGGTCTGAACAAGGACGACACGGTCATCGTCAAGGGCCTGCAACGGGTTCGCCCTGGCTCGCCGGTCACCCCTGAAGTGATCCCGATGGCCAGCGAACAAACCATCGCCGCCCTGGCTCAACAACGACAAGCGCTGGAAGCCAGCAACCTGCCCCAAGTCGCACCTGCCAAGGTCGCGCCGGGTTCGGTTGTGAAACTGGCTGCTGCGACCCCACGCGGTTAAGGGACAAAAACTCCGATGAATTTTTCTCAATTCTTCATTTCACGGCCGATCTTCGCAGCGGTGCTGTCGCTGCTGATCCTGATCGCCGGCGCCATCTCGCTGTTCCAGTTGCCGATCAGCGAATACCCGGAAGTCGTGCCGCCCACCGTTGTGGTCCGTGCCAACTTCCCGGGCGCCAACCCTAAAGTCATTGGTGAAACCGTGGCCGCTCCGTTGGAGCAAGCCATTACCGGCGTCGAGAACATGCTGTACATGTCCTCGCAGTCCACCGCCGATGGCAAAATCACCCTCACCATCACCTTCGCGCTGGGCACTGACCTGGACAACGCGCAAGTGCAGGTGCAGAACCGCGTAACCCGCACCGAGCCCAAACTTCCAGAAGAAGTGACGCGCATCGGTATCACCGTCGACAAGGCTTCGCCCGACCTGACGATGGTTGTGCACTTGACCTCGCCGGACAAACGCTACGACATGCTCTACCTCTCCAACTACGCCCTGCTCAACATCAAGGATGAGCTGGCGCGCCTGGGGGGTGTCGGTGACGTGCAATTGTTCGGTATGGGCGATTACTCGCTGCGGGTCTGGCTCGATCCGAACAAGACCGCCTCGCGCAACCTGACGGCAACCGACGTGGTGAGCGCGATTCGTGAACAGAACCGCCAAGTGGCCGCCGGTGCACTGGGCGCGCCGCCTGCGCCGAATGCCACCGCCTTCCAGTTGTCGGTCAACACTCAAGGTCGCCTGGTTTCTGAGGAAGAGTTCGAGAACATCATCATTCGCTCCGGCGATAACGGTGAAATCACTCGCCTCAAAGACATTGCTCGCGTCGAACTGGGTTCCAGTCAGTACGCCCTGCGTTCCTTGCTGAACAACCAACCGGCCGTGGCGATCCCGATCTTCCAGCGTCCAGGCTCCAACGCCATCGAAATTTCCAATGAAGTTCGGGCAAAAATGGCCGAGCTGAAGAAGAACTTCCCTGAAGGCATGGATTTCAGCATCGTCTATGACCCGACGATCTTCGTGCGCGGTTCCATCGAAGCGGTGGTTCATACCCTCTTCGAAGCGCTGATCCTCGTGGTGCTGGTGGTGATCCTGTTCCTGCAAACCTGGCGCGCCTCGATTATCCCGTTGGTAGCGGTGCCGGTTTCGCTGATTGGTACGTTTGCCGTCATGCACCTGTTCGGCTTCTCGTTGAACGCTCTGTCGCTGTTCGGCCTGGTACTGGCCATCGGTATCGTGGTGGACGATGCGATCGTGGTGGTGGAGAACGTCGAGCGAAATATCGAACTCGGACTGACGCCGGTCGAAGCAACCAAGCGTGCCATGCGTGAAGTGACCGGTCCGATCATTGCCACGGCGCTGGTGCTGTGTGCTGTGTTTATCCCGGCCGCGTTCATTTCGGGCCTCACTGGCCAGTTCTACAAGCAATTCGCCTTGACCATTGCGATCTCGACCGTGATCTCGGCGTTCAACTCGCTGACCCTGTCGCCAGCACTGGCTGCCGTCTTGCTGAAAAGTCATGACGCGCCGAAAGACCGTTTCTCCAAGGTCCTCGACAAGATCTTCGGTGGCTGGTTGTTCCGTCCGTTCAATCGCTTCTTCGAGAAGGCCAGCCATGGTTACGTCGGCACGGTGGGCCGGGTTATCCGCAGCAGCGGCATCGCCCTGCTGTTGTACGCGGGCCTGATGGTGTTGACCTTCTTCGGTTTCGCCAACACCCCGACCGGTTTCGTACCCGGCCAGGACAAGCAATACCTGGTGGCCTTCGCTCAACTACCGGATGCCTCGAGCCTGGACCGTACCGAAGACGTGATCAAGCGCATGTCCGACCTGGCCCTGAAACAGCCTGGCGTGGAAAGTGCGGTGGCCTTCCCGGGCCTGTCGATCAACGGCTTCACCAACAGTCCTAACGCCGGCATCGTGTTCGTGACCCTGAAACCTTTCGACGAGCGCAAAGACCCGAGCATGTCCGCGGGTGCAATCGCCGGAGCCTTGAACGGTCAGTTCGCCGGGATTCAAGAAGCCTACATGGCGATCTTCCCGCCGCCACCAGTACAAGGCCTGGGCACCATCGGTGGTTTCCGCCTGCAAATCGAAGACCGGGGCAACCTGGGCTACGAAGAGCTGTACAAAGAAACCATGAACATCATCAACAAAAGCCACAACGTGCCGGAACTGGCCGGCCTGTTCACCAGCTACACCGTGAACGTGCCCCAGGTCGATGCTGCCATCGACCGCGAAAAAGCCAAGACCCACGGCGTCGCCGTCAGTGACATCTTCGACACCCTGCAGATCTACCTGGGTTCGCTGTATGCCAACGACTTCAACCGTTTCGGTCGTACCTATCAGGTCAACGTTCAGGCTGAGCAACAGTTCCGCCTCGAATCCGACCAGATCGGCCAGCTGAAAGTGCGTAACAACAAAGGCGAGATGATCCCGCTGGCGACCTTCATCAAGGTCAGCGACACCTCGGGCCCAGACCGCGTGATGCACTACAACGGCTTCATCACCGCTGAAATCAACGGTGCGGCAGCCCCCGGCTACAGCTCCGGCCAGGCGGAAAAAGCCATCGAGAAACTGCTCAAGGAAGAACTTCCAAACGGCATGACCTACGAATGGACCGACCTGACCTACCAGCAGATTCTGTCCGGCAACACTGCGCTGTTCGTGTTCCCGCTCTGCGTATTGCTGGCGTTCCTGGTACTCGCGGCGCAGTACGAAAGCTGGAGCCTGCCACTGGCGGTGATCCTGATCGTACCAATGACGTTGCTGTCGGCCATTACCGGTGTGATCGCGTCGGGCGGCGACAACAACATCTTCACCCAGATCGGCTTGATCGTACTGGTGGGGCTGGCCTGTAAGAACGCGATTCTGATCGTCGAGTTTGCCAAGGACAAACAGCTGGAAGGCCTCAACCCGCTCGCGGCGGTGCTGGAAGCTTGCCGTCTGCGTCTGCGTCCGATCCTGATGACCTCCTTCGCGTTCATCATGGGTGTTGTGCCGCTGGTGTTCTCCAGCGGTGCCGGTGCCGAAATGCGTCACGCCATGGGTGTGGCGGTGTTCTCCGGGATGCTCGGGGTGACCTTCTTCGGTCTGTTGCTGACGCCTGTGTTCTACGTATTGATTCGCAACTTTGTGGAACGCGGTGAAGCGCGCAAAGCGGCCAAGGCCCTGAAACTGGAGTCGCATCAATGAGTTTTAAAGCTTTCCTGCCGAGCCTGCTGGCACTGGCCCTGAG
Organism: Pseudomonas sp. S2_F03; assembly: GCF_054668335.1. Classification (NCBI taxonomy): domain Bacteria; kingdom Pseudomonadati; phylum Pseudomonadota; class Gammaproteobacteria; order Pseudomonadales; family Pseudomonadaceae; genus Pseudomonas; species Pseudomonas sp. S2_F03. The sequence goes on from NZ_CP162759.1 coordinate 6,237,153, forward strand.
TGCTTGTGCGGTCGGCCCGGACTATAAGACCCCAGCCACGGAGCCGGCCAACATCACCGCCGCCACCGATGGTGCTGCCGGTCAGAAAAACTTCGACCGCTCGCACTTCGAAGGCATTTGGTGGCAGCAGTTCGAGGACCCGACCCTGAACCAGTTGGTCACACAATCACTTCAAGGCAACCGGGATTTGCGCGTGGCGTTCGCACGCTGGAAAGCGGCTCGGGCGATTCGCGATGATGTCAGCAACAACGCGATGCCGACCATCACCAGCCGAGTCAGCAGTGACCTGGGCAAGGGGCAAATCCCGGGCCAAACCACTGACCGGGTTAACAGTGAGCGCTACGACCTTGGCCTGGACATGGCGTGGGAGATCGACCTGTTTGGCCGGATCCAGCGCAACCTGGAATCCGCCAACGCGGAACAACAGGCGTTCGAAGCCGATTTGTACCAACTGCAAGTCACCATGATTGCCGAACTGGTGGATTCCTACGGTCGACTGCGCGGTGCGCAATTGCGTGAAAAGATCGCCCTGGCCAACCTGGAAAACCAGCAAGAGTCGCGCAAAATCACCATCAGCCTGCGTGATGCCGGCGTCGGCGATCAGCTCGACGTGGAGCGTGCCGACGCACGTTTGGCGTCCGTCGAAGCCAGCGTGCCGCAACTGCAGGCCGAACAGGTTCGCCAGAAAAACCGCATCGCCACCCTGCTGGGTGAGCGTCCGGAAAAGCTGACAGTCGACCTGAGCCCGAAAGATTTGCCGGCCATTGCCAAAGCGCTGCCGATTGGTGATCCGGGTGAACTGCTGCAACGTCGCCCGGACATCCTGAGCGCCGAGCGCAAACTGGCGTCTGCCACCGCCCGCATCGGCGTGGCCAAGGCTGATTTGTTCCCCCGGGTCAGCCTCAGCGGTTTCCTCGGCTTTACCGCCGGGCGCGGGTCGCAAATCGGTTCCTCGGCGGCCAACGCCTGGGCGCTGGGCCCAAGCATCACCTGGGCCGCGTTTGACCTGGGCAGTGTGAAGGCCCGTTTGCGCGGTGCCGATGCGGATGCCGAAGGCGCGCTGGCGACTTACGAGCAGCAAGTGCTGTTGGCGCTGGAAGAGTCGGAAAATGCGTTCAGCGATTACGGCAAACTTCAGCAGCGGTTGATCTCACTGATTCGTCAAAGCGAATCGAGCCGTGCCGCCGCCGACCTGGCCGAAATTCGCTACCGCGAAGGCGGTACCGACTTCCTCGTCCTGCTGGATGCCCAACGCGAGCGACTGGCGGCCGAAGACTCCCAGGCCCTGGCCGAAACCGATCTGTATCGCGGCATTGTCGCAATTTACAAAGCCCTTGGCGGTGGCTGGCAACCCGAGACGGTCGCCAGCAAGTAAGCTTTTTGAAGAGCTCCATTGGTTGGTCACAATCAACCATTTTTTAGCCCTGCGCCTCATTCGGTCGCAGGGCTTTTTTTTGCTTCAAGGATTACCGATGATCCCGGGCTTCGCGGTTTTCCAGAACGCTCACCGTGGCCGTCGTCCCCGCGCGCAGGAGGTTTTTACCGGGATAGTCGGCGTCAATCTCAATTCGCACTGGCACCCGTTGCGCCAGTTTGACCCAGGTGTAACTGGGGTTAATGTTGGCCAGCAAGCGCCCGCCGGGCAGGTTTTCCCGGTCGGCGATGGCGAAAGCAATGCTTTGCACCGTGCCGCCAAAGGCTTCGCCGCTCATCAATTCGATGTTGACCCGGTCGCCCAGCCGGATCCGTGGCAATTTGGTCTCTTCAAAATAACCGCTGACATAAAACGAATTGCTGTCCACCAGCGCCAACAGTGGGCCGCCAGCAGACGCATAGTCGCCCTGACGGGTCAGCAGGTTGGTGACATAGCCCGTGACGGGCGATTCCACCCGGGTGCGTTGCAAGTCCAGTTCAGACTGAGTCGACGCCGCGATCGCCAGTTGCACGTTAGCCTGGGCCAAAATCAGATTGGCCTGGTTACGCAGTAGATCGGCCTCGGCCACGGATACGTCGGTGTTGGCTTTTTCCCACTCCTCCCCTGAGATCGCCGAGCGGTCCTTTAGCGTACGGCGCCGACGCTCCTCACTCTGTCGCTGCCTGAGCAGCGACTCGCTGGCGGAAATCGTCGCCTGTGATTGCCCCAGCGAAGCCTTCGCTACTTCCACAGACCGTTTGGCATGCTCCACCGCGAGGGTGTAGCGAGCCGGGTCGATTTCCAGCAGCAACTGGCCTTTTTCAACATGCTGGTTGTCTTGAACGGCCAACTTGACGATGCGCCCTGACACGTCGGCAGACAAGGTCACCACATCAGCACGAACCCGTGCATCCCGGGTCCAGGGGGATCGGGTGTAATGCTGCCAGGCAAACCAGCCCAGTAGAAAGGCCAACAGTACAACAGCCAGTGTTGCGAATCGGGCAAGGTTTTTCTTCAAGGCATCAGGCTCCCATCAGCAAAATCAACGTTGCGCATACGCAGACATACAGCGCGCCCTCGAACAACGCTTCATGCCAGACGAAACGCAGCACGCCGAGGCGACGCAAGCCCCAATCCAGCGCCAGAAATATCGGCAGCGCCAACAGCAGTGCCTGAGCGATAGGCGGCAAATACACGCCACCCAGTTCAAAATCAATGGGCAAGGGCTGGCGCTCCTACTGTGTCCACAGGTTGGAAGTACTCGCGATATCGCTGGATGAACGACTCGACGATCAGCAGTGCCACGCGCATTCGGAACACCGACCACAGCTGTTCGTGAACCACCAGATGCAGATCGTCCATCTCGTCGCCCAAGGTGTGCAAATCCCCCAGTAGCCGGTTGAGGTCTATCCCCGGCCGCCCGGCAACCCACCTTCCGCAATCGCGCACCGCAGTCAGCAACCGTTGCTGTTGCTCCGAACTCAACAACGTGTTGCCCTGCCCCTGCTGCCGGAGTTGGTTCAGTGCAACGCCCAAAGCCATGCACCCGAGACTGACCTGAAACAGTTCCCCGGAAGACTTGTCGCTGGTGGCCGGCAATAATCCCAACATCATGGTCAATCGATCGACCATACGGCTTTCGAAGGCAAATTGATGTTCGTCGGCGGCCGATGTTTTCATCAAGGCGTGGACCTGCTCGCAATTCCCCTTGAACAGCCGACGAATCCGTAAGTCAGGCCTGAACGGAAAAATCAACGCGAAGACGCTCAAGGCCAGGACGGTTGCGCTGATGTATGCGCCGGCAAACTCGAACCACTGGATCGCACTGTTCTGGCCTATCCCGACGTTTTGCGGTCCAAACAACAGAAATGTCGTCAGCCCAAGACCGATGCCTGTCCCGGTGGTGGCAGGCGTGGCAAGCCCCACCGCAACGGCATACAACAACGGTACCAACAGCAATGCCAATAGCTGGAAATCACTGATCATGGGTATCAGCATGAATTGATAGAGCGCCGACACCACCAACGCCAGGCCCAGCCCCCTTGCATAGCTTTGCGCCGCCAGGAGCGGCCTGGGGAACGTTGCCATCAGGGAGCAAAGGATCCCCACCAGGATCATCGCGCCCCGCGTACCGTCCCAACCGGTCTCGATCCAGATCAGCCCGGCGACCAGCAACGCGGTAAATGCCCGGGTCGCGTTCATCGCTGCCAGGGTGTAATCCAGATGCAATGGGTTTTCCTGCCCGCGAAACACGCAACTGGCCTGGCGTTCCTCCTGAATGGCGTCGCTCAACTCCAGAATCTGCTCCAGTTGCTGCAGCATCCGCGCCTGCTCCCAGCGCAGCGCCCACGCCAATGAGCGCAGCGTCGCCGGCATGGCTTCAGTCAGTTGTTCAGCCTTGTAGGCCTGATCATCAAATCGCTGCTGCAATGCCGAAAAATGATGGCGATCATCGGGCGCAAGCGAGCGTCCCTTGAGGGCCAGCTCATCAAGAAATGCAAGTTCTTCGGCGCGCAAACGCTGTATTTCTTCGGGCAAATCACCTTTCCAGCGCTCAGCCAGCAGTTGACGCTGGTGACGCAGGGCCGTCAGCCGGGAGGTAAGCAACACTAATTGGTTTCCCAGCAGTTGCACCAGGCCATCGGCGCTACGCAGTCGGGGGGCGTCGAAATAAAGGTGCCGGCGCAATCCCTCCAGGGCGCTGATTTCGCCTAATAACTGCATTTGCCGGCGGTGGAAATCAGCTTCGGATTCTTCGGTTCGAATCGCCGCTGCGGCGTGTGTCGCCAGTAATTTGATCACTTGATCGATCTTGGTGAAATAACTCCGGGCTACGGCCTCCGGTCGCGCGGTCAACAGGCTGACGACGCAGACGCACGCCACCGCCAGCAGCGTCTCGGTAACACGGGTAATCGCCAGCAGAAAGGTGCCGTCCTGATCCGGTATGGCCAACAGCGCCACCACCACAGCCGTGTAACCACTGAGTACAAATGCCTGGGAGCTGGTGTAGCGCAACAAGGTGCCACCGGCGGTGCACAGCGCCAGCCACAGGGCCAGGGTAATGATGAAAGGCAGCGGCGCCTGGGGAAAGATCGCCATGATCAGGACGGCCACCGCAGCGCCCATTGTGGTGCCGATGACCTGGCCGAAACTGCGGGCCAGTGCCATGCCACCCAGAGGTTGGCTGACGATGACCACCGCCATGATCGACCACTTGGGTTGGTCGAGGTCGAACAGGAACGCCAGATACAGGGTCAACAACCCGGCCGCGATGGTTCTCAAGGCAAACAGCAGCACCGCTTGCCCGGGATTGAGCATTGCCTTGAAGTATTGGAGCAGCGGTTGCATGGGAACACTCGTCGAGTCATCTCTAGCAAGCGTAGTCACTGCTTCAGAGCCTCGACAGGTTTCAATGTCGACGTACCCTGTAGGCTAAATCGTCGACACCGGGCCAAGTCAGCGTTTGACTCACAGCCCGACCTGACCGAAGCTGACAGCTTTGCAAAAGCTTGCCAGCTCCTGGATTCCTGCATGCCCCAGCCCCGCCGCTATTTGCTTATCAGCCTCTGTGTGCTGTTTACCGTCTTTATTGCCTGGTTACTCCTGCGCAGCACCACACCTGAGGTCCCGGAGGCGATCAAGCGTGGTTACAGCGAAGCGCTGACTCAGGCACGTACCGGTCAACCGGGAGCCGCACGGGTGCTATACCAACAACTGGCACGCCCTGACCTGTCCGCCAAGCGGCGTATCTGGCTGCATGCCGAACTGCCCAATTACCCAAGCCCGCAAGCCCTGAAACTGGCGGATGCGGACCTGCAAAATGCCAATGAAGACGTGCGGATCGCCGCGATCAAAAGCATTAGCGGCCTGGTGTCCGCGGGGCAACGCAGCCTGCTGATCGGCCCGTTGCTCGACGACAGCGAGCCAAGCGTGCGTTTTGCAGCCGTCAACACCCTGCTGGGGCTGTCGCCGGATGAGCTGGGGTTGTATTTCGGACCGCTGGAGCAAGCCATCGACGCCTGGGAATTGGCCCTTCAAAGTCAGCCACCCAGCGCGCAGAACCAATACCAATTGGCGCGCTTGCACCTGCACAACGCCGAATTGAAAGAGGCACAAGAGGCGCTGGACCGCACGTTGCAGCTGGAACCCGGCAATTTGCCGGCGCTGGTGATGCAAATCGACGTGCTCGACCGGCAAGGCCAAAGCGATGCCGCGCGCCAGTTGTTGGCGAAACAGTTAAAGGCGCAACCCGACTCAGCGTATCTGCAACACGCCCTGGGGCTGTGGTTGCTGCACCACGGACAGAGTGAGTTCGCCCTCCTCGGCCTCTCCAAAGCCGTAGAGCTGGAGCCTGACAACAAGGAATATCGCTACGACCTGGCGACCACTTTGCACCTTGAGCAAGAGCTGGAGGCTGCGCAAAAACAGTTACAGGAAATCGTCCAGCGTCACCCGTCCGATCGCAAGGCGCGAGTGCTGCTGATCAACTACTGGAAGGAAAGCGGACAGTTGCAGAACGTGCAAATCCTGCTGGCACAACTGGAACAACTCAACCCGGATGATCCCGCGTTGCAGCAAGGGCTTTAACCCTCACGAAATTACGTTGAACCGTCATCACGGCCAGCGGTCAAGTGATCAGGCAGCCCGTTCAGGCACTTCAGCCTGGCGCCTCACTTCCCCTGTTTATGAGAGGTTCTTTTTGTCTACATCTAACGAGTTCATCAGTGCAAAAGCCGCCACCGGCATCGAAGGCCTGGATGACATCCTGGCCGGTGGCTTGTCCCGCGGGCATGTTTTTTTGCTGGAGGGTGAGCCCGGAACCGGCAAAACCACCGTCGCTTTGCATTTTTTGTTAGCCGGCGCCCTGGCGGGCGAGCGCTCGTTGTACATCACGCTGTCGGAAACCGAGCGCGAACTGCGCCAAGGTGCGCGTTCCCACGGCTGGGAGCTGGATGAGAACATCCACATCTTCGAGCTGACCCCACCGGAAAGCCTGCTCAGTGCCGAGCAGCAGCAAAGCCTGTTGTACTCCTCGGACCTTGAGCTGGGCGAAGCCACCAAGCAGATTTTCGAAGTGGTTGAACGGATCAAACCGACCCGCGTGGTGCTCGACAGCCTGTCTGAAATCCGCCTGCTGGCTCAAAGCTCGTTGCGTTACCGCCGACAGATTCTGGCGATCAAGCACTACTTTGTGCGGTACGACGCCACGGTGCTGTTGCTGGATGACTTGACCACCGAGTCCCTCGATAAAACCGTACACAGCGTCGCCCACGGCGTGATTCGCCTGGAAGAGCTGACACCCAACTACGGCGCCGAACGCCGTCGCATCCGCGTGGTGAAGTATCGCGGTCAAAAATACCGTGGCGGTTTTCATGACTTCACCATCATGGGCGATGGCGTGCATGTGTTCCCGCGCCTCGTGGCCGCCGAGCACCGCGGGCGTTACACCCGGCAACAGTTGACCAGCGGCATCAAGGAAATGGACGCCCTGCTCGGTGGCGGAATAGAAACCGGCTCCAGCACGCTGATCCTTGGCCCGGCCGGTACCGGCAAATCGCTGATTTCGATGATCTTCGCCGCCGCCGCCGTGGCGCGCGGTGAAAAAGCCGCGTTGTTCATATTCGATGAAGAAATGGGGCTGTTGTTCGAGCGCATGAAAAACATGGGTATTGATTTGCAGGCCCTGCAAGACACCGGCAATTTACTGATCGAACAAGTGGATGCAGCCGAGTTGTCTCCCGGAGAGTTCTCCCACCGGGTTCGCTGCTGCGTCGACGAAGGCCATATCAAAACCGTGGTCATCGACAGCATCAACGGCTATCAGGCTGCGATGCCCGGGGAAAATGCGCTGGTGCTGCACATGCACGAGTTGCTGCTGTACCTCAATCGCCAGGGTGCGGCGACGTTCATGACGGTGGCCCAACACGGGCTGGTCGGCGACATGCAGGCGCCGGTCGACATCACTTACCTGGCGGACACGGTGATTCTGCTGCGCTATTTCGAAGCGCTGGGCAAGGTTCGCCGGGCGATCTCGATCATCAAGAAACGTACGGGTAGCCACGAGTCGACCATCCGCGAATACCGCATCAGCAGCCTTGGCATGACCATCGGTGAACCGCTGGACGCGTTTCAAGGCGTGTTGCGTGGCGTGCCCACTTATCTGGGCGCCAGCAACCCGTTGCTCAGGGAAGATCAAAAGTGACGGCCATCGAGGCGATGTCCGAGCGCGCGATCATCCTCGCGCCACTGGGACGCGACAGCCAGATAGCCCTGATGATGCTCAATGAAGCCGGGTTTGAAGGGCTCGTCACCCGCAACTTGATCACACTGTGCGACGAACTTGAGCAAGGCGCCGGGCTGTTGCTGATTGCATCCGAAGCCTTGCTGGACTCTGATCTTGACCCCCTTCTGGGCTTGATCGACCATCAACCCGCCTGGTCGGACCTGCCGATCGTACTGCTGACCCACCACGGCGGCCCGGAGCAAAACCCCGCCTCTCGGCTGGGCGCGCAGCTGGGCAACGTAACGTTTCTGGAGCGCCCCTTCCATCCCGTGACCCTGATCAGCCTGGTCGCCACCGCCTTGCGCGGGCGACGACGACAGTATGAAGCCAGGGACCGCTTGATTGACCTGAGCCAAAGCGAGCTGCGCCTGCAAACAACCCTGGAAACCCTTGAGCAACAGGTCGAGGAACGCACCGCACAGCTGCGCCACAACGAAGAAGCTCTCAGGCAATCACAGAAAATGGAAGCGGTCGGACAGCTTACCGGCGGCATCGCCCATGACTTCAATAACATGCTGACCGGCATCATCGGCAGTCTTGAATTGCTGCGTCGGCGCCTTGCGAGGGGGCGCACCGAAGACCTGGACGGGTTAATCGACCTTGGCGTGACATCCGCCAACCGCGCCGCCGGTTTGACCCATCGATTGCTGGCGTTCTCGCGGCGCCAATCGCTGGACTCCAAGCCCGTTGAAATGAACACCCTCGTAGCGTCCATGGGCGAATTGCTGCAACGCAGCATCAACGAAAGCATTGAACTGGACATACAACTGAGCGAAGACCTGTGGGTGGCCGAGGCCGATCCCAATCAACTCGAAAGTGCCCTGCTCAACCTTGTGCTCAACGCCCGCGATGCCATGCCTGAAGGCGGCACGTTGATCGTCAACACCTCAAATCAGCAACTGGACTCGCGGTTCGTTGCAGCTCACGGCAATCTGCTACCGGGTGATTACGTGTTGTTGCGCGTCACCGACACCGGTTGCGGCATGCCCGAAAGCACCATCAGCCGGGCCTTTGACCCTTTCTTTACGACCAAGCCGATTGGCCAGGGCACCGGTTTGGGGTTGTCGATGATTTACGGATTCAGCAAACAATCCCACGGTCACGTCACGATCGACAGCGAAGTCGGTCACGGCACCTCGGTGAGTCTGTTTCTACCGCGTTACAGCGGGGATCTGGCTGAGGAAAACCTGATCGACATCCAGCATGCCCCTCACGCCCTGGACGGTGAAACCGTGCTGATTGTCGAAGACGATCCGGCGGTCCGGGTGCTGGTCAGTGCCGTGTTGAGTGAATTGGGCTACGCCTATGTAGAAGCCGGCGACGCCGACAGTGCGGTGCCGATTCTCGACTCGGCGCAACGCATTGATCTGTTGATCAGTGACGTCGGGCTGCCGGGCATGAATGGCCGGCAACTGGCGGAAATCGGTCGGCAGTACCGACCTGATCTAAAAGTGCTGTTCATCACCGGCTATGCCGAACACGCGGCCGTGCGTGGAGGGTTTCTGGACCCTGGCATGCAGATGATCACCAAACCTTTTACCTTTGATCTGCTGACGGCCAAGGTTCGGGAGATGATCAGCATCTGATCCCTACCGTGACCGCCGATGGCAAGGTGCTCAGGAAAGCATTTGTTGCATGAGCTCTTGCAATACATCCAGATCAAACGGCTTGTCCAGAATCGGCGCTTTTTTGGTGATCGGGCTGTCCGTCTCGCGGACTTCCTGTGCATAGCCGCTGATAAAGATCACCTTGAGCTCCGGGCGCAGCTTGACCGCAGGTTCCGCGACCTGTACGCCGGTAATCCCGCCCGGCAGGCGGAAGTCGGTGATCATCATGTCCAGGTGCGGTTTGCTGGCCAGAATTTCAAAGGCCTGCTCGCCGTTTTCCGCTTGCAGTACCCGGTAACCCTCGCCCGACAAATACGCCGAAAGGACCATCAAAATAGACGGATCATCTTCGACGATCAGTACGACGTCTTGTGCATCTTCACTCATGGGAAGCCTTTGTTCGGTCAATAGCTGCTGATACGACCCTGGGGTCGCTCAGAGGTTGCGTTTATCTGGCTCATTTCCTAAAGCGGCAGACAAACGCGAAATAAGGCGCCTTCGTTGATTTTGCTCTCGACGGCGATGGAGCCGCCATGTGCGGCGACAATTTGTTCGGAAATAAACAGCCCAAGCCCCAGCCCCGCGACCACGGTCTTGGCTGAAACACGCTCGAACTGCTGAAAAATACGCTTCTGGTTTTCTTCACTGATACCGATCCCTCGATCCTGCACCTCAACCCGCGCCTGACCGTCTTGTGCATAAACCCGCACATCAATCTGGCTTTTGCCACCATAACGCAAGGCGTTGGTCAGTAAATTTGAAATGACTTGCTCGATACGAAATTCATCCCAGTTGCCGACCACTGGCTGCCCGGCCGTAAAGTGCGTGGAACACTCGGCGGAATCGACCTGCGGCGCAAAGTTTTTCAACACATTGCCCACCAGTTGCACCAGGTCGAATTTTGTCGGGCGGATCGACAGCTTGCCAGTGCGGATACGTGACACATCGAGCATGTCTTCGATCAGGCGGATCAGGCTTTTGATCTGGCGCTCGTCGCGGTCGACCATGGCGTGCATCTTGTCCAGGGTGAACGCCGACGCGTTGTCCCGAGCCAGGTGCATCTTGCGCAGCTGAGTTTCGAGAATCAGGCCATTGAGCGGCGTACGCACTTCATGGGCGACGATAGACATGAAGTCATCGCGCATGCGCACCGCTTGCTCCAATCTCAACTGCGTATGCTGTAACTGTTTGAGCAGTTCTTCCTGCTCGCGGCGGCTTTGCTCCAGCGCTTCGACCTGCTGTTTCATCGCCTTGCTCTGGCGATACAGGTCGACAAACACATTGACCTTGCTCTTGACCGCGTGAATGTCCAACGGCTTGTGCAAGAAGTCCACGGCACCGCTTTCGTAGCCTTTGAACGCGTAGTTCAGTTCTCGACCTGCAGCGCTGACAAACACAATCGGAATGTTTTTGGTTTTCTCCGTGCCGCGCATCAACTCGGCCAACTCGAAACCATTCATGCCCGGCATCTGAACATCGAGAATGGCCACGGCGAATTCATGCTGCAACAACAGCGACAACGCTTCATCGGCAGACAAGGCTTTATAGACCACCCGGTCTTCACGCTTGATCAGCGCTTCGAGTGCCAACAGGTTCTCCGGCAGATCGTCGACGATCAGCAGTTTGGCTTGGATGTTACTTAGCATGCTATTCGGTTCCAGCTCGACAAGCAGACGGCCGATGCCGCCAATAGAGAGAATGTGGTCGGGCTGCTGAATATCCAGCGCAGCCTGGGGCATGGTCGCTACCTGCGCCTCATTCGGGTCCTGCACGATGGTCAGCCCACCGTGATATTTAACGTGAGACAGGCCAACCGCTCCGTCGCGATTGGCGCCCGTCAGCAACACCGCGGCCAGGGTCGGACCGTAGGCGTCAGCAGCAGACTCGAACAAGTAATCAATGGCGGGCCGCGAATGGTGCACGCGATCTTCCAGGCTCAACGAAAAACTGCGGTCTTGTTCTACCGACAAGTGGTAACCGGGTGTGGCGAAATACAGCGTGCCGGATTTGACCCGGGTTTTATCGGTGGCTTCTTCGACGGGCATCGAAACCCGGCGCGCAAACACCTCGGACAACAGGCTGCGGCGTTCGTCGGGCAAGTGCAGCACCACGATGATCGGCAACGCGAAACCTTTACGCAGCGGGCTGAGCAACGTGAGCAACGCCTCCACGCCGCCAGCCGACGCGCCAATGACGATGGCCTCGATGGAAGGAAACACTGCAGCCTTTTTCATGATTTGCGGTAGATCCGTTCTTGTTTGACCAGCGGCTCGAACTGGTGGCCGAAAGCCGAAAAATCCGGTGTTTCCTTGCTGCCCAGCACCAGGAAGCCACGATGGCACAGGGAATCATGGAACAACCCGAATGCACGATCCTGAAGTTTTTTATTGAAATAAATCAATACATTACGACACGAAATTAATTGAGTTTCTGAAAAGACACTGTCCGTCGCCAGGCTGTGATCGGCAAAGGTCACGTTCTCACACAGGCTCTTGTCGAAAATGGCGTAACCATAGGCCGCCGTGTAGTAATCGGCAAATGAACGCTGGCCACCTGCCTGCTGATAATTAGCAGTGTAGGCCCGGACATTTTCCATGGAGAAAATCCCCTGCTTGGCCTTCTCCAGCGAGCGCGGGTTGATGTCGGTGGCATAGATGATGGTGCGCTCAAGCAGGCCTTCTTCGCGCAGCAGAATCGCCATCGAATAGACCTCTTCACCGGTGCTGCAACCCGCGATCCAGATCTTGATCGAGGGATAGGTCTTGAGCAGTGGCACCACTTCCTTGCGGATCGCCAGGAAATGCGATGGGTCACGAAACATTTCGCTGACCGGGATCGTCAGCAACTGCAGCAACTGCATGAACGCGTTCGGGTCGTGCAGCACCTTTTCTTGCAGGGCCGAGATGGTAGTGCACTCAAATTGTGCCAGCGCATGATTCACCCGACGCTTGATCGAAGCACCGGAGTAATCGCGAAAATCGTAGCTGTACTTGAGGTAAATCGCCTCGATCAACAAGCGCAATTCGATTTCGCTGTTTCGCTCCACGGAATAAATGCGTTCCACTAAATGCGTTCCATCTTCGGTAACCACACGCGAATCAGCGAGAACAGCCGATCGAGGTCGATGGGCTTGGCCAGATAATCGTTAGCACCCGCCTGCAAGCAGCGCTCCTGATCGTCCTTCATGGCCTTGGCCGTCACCGCAATGATCGGCAACTTGCGCCAGCGCGGGTCCTTGCGGATCTCGATCGTGGCTTCAAAGCCATCCATCTCCGGCATCATCACGTCCATCAACACCAGATCGATGTCCTCGACTTCATTCAGTCTCTCAATGGCTTCATGACCGTTGCGGCCAATGACCACGACGGCGCCCTTTTGCTCCAGCGCACTGGTGAGGGCAAAGATGTTGCGAACATCGTCGTCCACCAGCAGCACCTTGCGACCCTCAAAGACCTTGTCGCGGCTGCGCGCGGTCTTGAGCATCCTCTGCCGCTCATGGGACAACTTCGATTCGACTTGTGCAGAAAGAGTGTGACCTCATCCAGCAAGCGTTCGGGCGAGCGCGCACCCTTGATGATGATCGAGCGCGAATACTTGCGCAGTTCAGCCTCTTCATCGCGGGTCAGGTTGCGCCCTGTGTAGACAATCACCGGCGGGAACGAGCAGATGTCCTCGGTGGACATGCGCTTGAGCAAATCGTTGCCGAGCATGTCCGGCAGCTTCAGGTCGATGATCATGCAATCGAAAATCGTCGTGCGCAGCAGGTCCAGCGCATCCTGAGCCAGGCCAACGGCGGTGATTTCGATGTCTTCATCGCCAATCAGGAGGGCAATGCTGTCGCGCTGTAAATCGTCGTCTTCGACCAGCAGCACCCGCTTGACCTTCTGGGTCAGCTTGGCTTCGAGGCGGGCGAATACATCCTTGAGTTCTTCGCGGGTAGTCGGCTTGACCGCGTAACCGATGGCACCCATGTGCATCGCGGCTTCGACCCGGTCTTCAACCGAAATCACGTGAACCGGAATGTGGCGGGTCTCGGCGTGTTCCTTCAAGCGTTGCAACACGGTCAGCCCGGAATGATCCGGCAGGCGCATGTCCAGCAGAATGGCGTCGGGAATGAACTCCCTGGCCAGGTCATACCCCTCATCGGCACCGTGGGCGACCAGGCATTGATAGCCCAGTTCGTGCGCGAGATCGTAGAGGATGTGCGCAAAGCTCGGCTCATCTTCCACCACCAGAATGCATCGAGTCGTGAAAGGCGCCTGGGTGCGGTCATCGTTGAAGCGAGGAATATCAACCACGGCAGCCACCGGTACCGGTGCTGCTGGCGCCACGCGGTGGGCGATGGCAACGGCTGAAGCCCTAAGGGGCTCAACCGGTTCCCCGGTCGGCTCGACGTATTGTTGAGGCAAGACCAGCGTGAACACGCTGCCCTGCCCCGGTTCGCTGGCCACGCTGATGGAGCCGCCGAGCAACGCGGCCAGATCCCTTGAAATCGACAAGCCCAGGCCTGTGCCGCCGTAACGCCGATTGGTGGTGCCGTCAGCCTGGCGGAACGCCTCGAGAAATGCTTTCCTGCTGTTCATCGGCGATACCGATACCTGAATCGCGAATGACGAAGGCAACGCCGTTATTGGGCTGCGGCGCGACGCACAGGCTGACCGAGCCTTTCTCCGTAAATTTCACAGCGTTCGACAGCAGGTTCTTGATCACTTGCTCCAGGCGCTGGCGGTCGGTGAAAAGCATCTTTGGCGAACCGGGCTGCAACTCGACATGAAACGCGAGCGCCTTGTCCATCGCCACCGGCTCGAACATCCCGCGCAAGCCGTCGACGAGGCGCTCGACACTGGTGTTCTCGGGACGTATTTCCAGCTTGCCAGCCTCGACTTTGGAAATGTCGAGGATGTCGTTGATCAGATTGAGCAAGTCATTACCGGCGGAATAGATCGACTCGGCAAACTTCACCTGCTCGACAGTCAGGTTTTCCTGGGGATTTTCGGCGAGCAATTTGGCCAGGATCAACGAGCTGTTCAACGGCGTGCGCAGTTCGTGGGACATGTTGGCGAGAAACTCGGACTTGTACTTGCTGGAGCGTTGCAGCTCTTCGGCGCGGTCTTCAAGCTGGACTTGCACCTGGTTCAGCTCGGTGTTTTTCTGGTCCATGGCGTCGCGCTGATCGGCGAGGATTTGCGCTTGCTCGGCCAGTTGCTCGTTGGTCTGCTCCAGTTCAACCTGCTGGGTTTCCAGGTGGGCCTGGGACTCCTTGAGAATCCGTGACTGTTCTTCGAGTTCTTCGTTGGCGGATTTCAGCTCTTCTTGCTGGACTTGCAGCTCTTCATTCAGTTGTTGGGCTTCGGCCAGCACTTCCTGCAATCGTTGGCGATAGCGAGCCGCCTCGATGGAGGTGCCAATGTTGCCAGCGATCAACTCCAGCAACTCGATGTCACGATCAGTCAGCGGTCGCAGGAAGCCCAGTTCAATGACACCGTTGACCCGGTCGTCGTCACTGGTCGGCACCACGAGCACACTGTGTGGCAAGCCTTCGCCCAGACCGGAGCTGACCTTGAAATAGTTGCTCGGCACGTCATCCAGACGAATCAGGCGAGCCTGGTTGGCGACCTGGCCGACAATCCCTTCATCGCTGTAAATCTGCTGATCTCGCTCTTCTTGCTCGCGAGAGAAACCGTAGGAGGCTATGCGCTTGAGCGCGCCATGATCTTCACGCACATAAATGGCGGCCACGGCGGTGCCCAGGTACTGCGCGCAGAACTGCAGAATATTGCGACCCAACAGATTGAGGCTCAACTGCCCCAGTACTTGCTCGGCAAGTTCTGTCTGGCCATTGCGCAGCCAGGCTTGCTGCTCCAGGCGCTGGGCGCTGGCGTGTTGTGCGGCCAGATTCGCGGCGTAACTTTGCGACAGGCCAAGCAAATCCCGACGACCGATGTAAGCCAGCAAACCGCTGATCGTCGCGATGAATATCAGATAAAGGGAGATGCTCCAGATCGTGGCTCTACTCACCTCTTCGTTGCGCGCGGTGCGCAATTGCTGCTCCGAGTCGATCACGTCTTCGAACTGTTTGCGAATCTCGTCGGTCAGTCGCTTGCCACGACCGGCCTTGACCACGCTGCGGTAATCGCCACTGGAACGCTGCAAATCAATTATCGACTGGGCATAGCTCGCCCATTCAGTTTGCAACGCTTGAAGCCGGCGCAAGCGATCGGTCTGCACCGGGTTATCGGCCGTGAGTTCGAGCAAGGTGTTGAGCGCAACCGTGATTTTCGGCTTGGCTGTCTCGTAGGGGTCGAGGAAATGCTCGTCGCCGGTGAGCAAGTAACCCCGCATACCGGTTTCCAGATCGACTGTCAGCTTTACCGCTTCATTGGCGTTATTGATCACCCGGTCGGTGTGATCGACCCATTGGATCACTGACAACAAATAAGTGATCAGTGAGACAAAAAACACCGCACTGATGACACCGACACCCAATGGCAGGCTGACGTTGCGGCTCAGGAGTTTGCGGAATCGTTGCTCATCAACCGAAGACGCAGTGGTCATGGGGAGGCCTTGTCGAACTGTTCGAAATCAGGGAGTTTGCCCCAAAAAGGCGTATTGATCCAACTATATGCCATGAATCAAGCGCAATCCCCGCATTTAGCTGCGCGAGCCTAAAAGGGACCGGTTATCCTTGCCGGCCGCCGCGCAGCTATTCTTTTTGCACAGCGTAGGGAACTTGTCGGGATCCGCCACTTACTCATGCATGAGCCCGACGATTTCTTTCCACCGGCGCCCCCTGAACTCATCTTTTGAGAGCACACATTATGTCCGCCAAGGCATCCATCATTTTAGTCGTCGAAGACGATGCGATCGTGCGCATGCTGATCGTTGACGTGCTGGAGGAGCTGGAATTCAACGTGCTCGAGGCGGATGGCAGCGAACAGGCCCTGGAATTTCTCAACGACGAAGACCAATACATTGATTTGATGATGACCGATGTCGGCTTGCCGGTAATGGACGGCCGGGAATTGGCCAATGAGGCGCGTAAGCTGCGCCCGCAGTTGCCAATCCTGTTCGCCAGCGGTTATGCCGAAAACATCGACGTGCCTGATGGCATGCATATGATCGGAAAACCGTTCTCGATCGATCAGTTGCGCGACAAGGTCAAATCCATACTCGCCTGCCAGGCTTGATTGTCTCGCCCCCCCTTCCCTTTACCCGCACCAAGGAATACCCGTTAATGAGTCAGCCCCGCGCAACCAAAGTCCTGGTCATTGGTTACGTCTGGCCCGAGCCGCGTTCTTCTGCGGCCAGTGGTCATGTGATGCAAATCCTCGATACATTCTTGCAGCAAGGCTGGGACATTACCTTCAGCAGCCCCGCCGGTACCGGTGAACACCGCGCGGACCTGACTGCGTTGGGTATTCGCGAAGTGGACATCGAGTTGAACAACAGCAGTTTCGACGCGTTCATCAGTGAACTGGCACCAGATATCGTGTTGTTCGACCAGTTCATGATTGAAGAACAATTTGGCTGGCGTGTTGAAAAGCACTGCCCCAACGCGTTGCGAGTACTTGAGACTTCGGACTTGCAAAGTCTGCGACACGCCCGGCACCAGCGGCTTAAAGAGCGTTTGAAAGAGCGCGATGACGCCAATGACTTCAGCGAATTGTTTGCCCCGGCACTGCGTGAAGAGTTCGAACTGATGGCGGATACCGACCTGGCCAAACGCGAGATCGCGGCGCTGTATCGTTGCGACTTGAACCTGATGATCTCCGAAGTGGAAATCGAGTTGCTGGTCGAGCAGTTCAAGCTGCCACGCAAGGTGTTGCACTGGTGCCCGTTGATGGTCGATCTGCCCAGTGCACCACCGGTGCCCTTGCAGACCGTGCGCACTTTTTGAGTATCGGTAACTTTCGCCACGCGCCGAATTGGGATGCAGTGCTCTGGATGAAAACCACCATCTGGCCGCTGATCCGCGCGCAACTGCCCACGGCTCAACTACACATTTACGGTGCCTACACCCCGCCCAAAGCGACCGCGCTGCACAACGCCGCCCAAGGATTTCATGTGATGAACTGGGCGCCAGATGCCTTGAAAGTCATGTCGGCGGCGCGGATTTGCCTGGCGCCCTGCGCTTCGGTGCAGGCATCAAAGGCAAGATTGTCGACGCCATGTTATGTGGAACCCCGACGATCACTACACCAATCGGAGCCGAGGCCATGCACGGCGAACACCGCTGGCCCGGCGCGGTGACCCGCACAGCGCAGGCGTTCGCCGATTGCGCGGTTCGACTGTACCAGGACGAAGCGCTTTGGACAGACGCCCAATCCCAGGGGCAAACGCTGTTGTCCGATCGTTATCGACAGTCGGAACATGGCCCCGCACTCATCGAAAAGTTGCTGTACTGCCAACAGCACCTGGTTCAACTTAGGCGCGACAACTTCATAGGCAGCATGTTGCGCCATCACCACCATAAAAGTACCCAATACATGTCTCAATGGATTGAAGCCAAGAACCGCAATCCATCTTAGTATTTTTGCCAGTAACAAACATTTTGCATAACCCGCCTTATTGACCGCGCCCGACACGCCCTCTATAAATGCGCGACCGAACATCAACTTTATTAGTGATGTTCGGCACAACCAACCAACTAACAAACTTATGCACGGATGCATTGAATGGATACTATCGCTCAGAATAACTACGCACTTAAAAACTGGATGTCCGCGACGCCGGCTATTGATACTTTGTCGCTCAGTCAATTAACGTTGCCGGGCAGCCATAACGCGGGCAGTGACTGGAAAGCGTCGTGGTTTCCGCTTCCAGCGCACTGGCTGGCCTGTCAGCACGAATCGTTTTACACCCAGTTGAACCACGGCGCCCGGGCGCTCGACATCCGCTTGATTTACGAAGCCGCTGCCCCTGGGCTGGGGAAATTCCGCTTTCATCACAATGGTATCCGCAATAATCGTAACCTGGGCAATCTTGTCACTGACGTGAGGCGTTTCCTTATAGAGAATCCCAACGAATTCATCATCCTCGATTTCCATGCATTGGATGGCGATGACTTTGATTTCGCTTACTTCAACGACATGGTGATACGGTTTCTCGGCGATCGCATCATCCCTACCCAAAACCGGTCCAAGAGTCTGGCTCAACTTAAAAACATCAGTCCGGCACAACGCGTGTTAGTCGCGGCACCCTGGCACAGGGCACTTGATAAAGATGTGTTTCTCGAACAGATACAGCACAAATGGACTGGCAACGCAATTACCAATGTCGCAGAACTGGAAAAGCATATTGTTGATGTGCTGAAGTTTCCACCGGGAACCTGGGCGCCCTGGTCGCTTTCCGCCACCAGTTACAGTGCGCTTGGCGGCCCGGTGGATATTCATGAAAAACTTGATTCCTGGTTTGACCCAAAGAACAGCGACTGGGCGATAAAGTGCAGCATTATCAATGTCGACTTCTTTGACGAATCACAACTGGTTTCTTATTGCCGAACCGTCAACCTGACAAAAGCTGGCAACCGGACGCCTTAGTTGCAGTGCCATTAAATGGCTATTTTTGTGCAGTTGTTTCAGTGACTGGCAATGCGGCCAAGCACTCCTACGCTGGGTCATGAAAGTCTTCCCATGGATGGGGCGACTCCACAACAAGGAACTCTCATGACCCGCAACACGGCAACCCCACTCGACAAAAAACAATGGATGAGCAACGTACTGGATGTAGGTCGATTGAAGCTGACCGATATTATTTGGCCCGGCACGCATAATGCCGGGATGGACGAACGGGCGCCAAACTACGAAGTGGTACTCGGCAACTGGACAACCTGCCAGACCGACACATTTGCCTGGCAACTGGCCAACGGCGCACGGGCGTTCGATATTCGCCTTGGCTGCACCGCCGGCCCGCAAGCACCGGTCTACTACTTTCACCACAACGGCTATCAGTCCCACCGCATTCTTGATGAGTTGATCGAGGCGGTGACGACGTTCCTCACTCAAAATCCGGACGAGTTCATCATTTTCGACTTCCATCAATTGGGCGATGATTCAAAGCTTTTTGATTATCAACAATTCAATGATTTGCTGATGCGACGACTGGGGACGCGCTTGATCCGTTCTGCGGATGCTTTCAGTACCGTGGAACAGCTCAAGCACGCCAGCTCGCAGCGGCGCATCGTCATGGCGGCTCAAGCAAATCCCGGGCTGAACAGCGAGTATTTCTGGCCGCACATCCGTCACAAGTGGAACGGCAAGGTGTTCACCGACATCGGCGAACTGCAAACGCATATCGAAACGACCCTTGCGCAAGCACCTTACGAGTCATTTCTTTGGTCGTTGCCGGCGACCTGCTATTCGCTGTTGGGTGGCCCGCAGCACATCAAAAACCAAATCAATGACTGGTTCCACACCACCGGCAATTGGGTCACCCGGTGCAGCATCATCAGCACTGGATTTCTTTGAAGAGACGGATATCGTTCGCTATTGCTGGGGCGCCACCAGCATGAAGGCAGTTTACGGACACCGGTTGCATACACCCGCATAAGCGAACGTCGCGCCACGCTGGCACCGCAGGCAGCAAACGAGGCATGATCCGAAACGCGATAACAAAAAAGCAACCAAACATGACCAGAACAGCCCGCGTGACCGACCCCTCCTACGAATTGATGGACGACCACAACGGGCTGTCCATCATCTATCGTCAGCACGGCTTCCCCTGCCCGCTGGTGCGCTGGCATTTTCACAAGGAATACGAGTTGCACCTGATCGTCGCCAGCTCCGGCAAGGTGTTCATCGGCGACTACATCGGTAATTTCTATCCCGAGACACTATTCCTCACCGGCCCCAACCTGCCTCACAACTGGATCAGCCAGGTCGCGGAAGACGAAGTGGTGCCCAAACGCGACATGCTGGTCAACTTCACGGACGAACTGTTCGAAAGCGGCCATCAGGTATTCGCCGAGCTCAAGACCCTCGCGCCATTGCTGGAGCGCGCGCAGTACGGTATCGAGTTTCGTGGCAAGCGCACCATCCGCCAGGCCATGACCCTGATGCAACGCATTGCCGACACCCAAGGCGTCACTCGCCTCGGGCATTTTTTTATTCTGCTGGAGCTGCTGGCGGCATGCGACGACTATCAATTACTGTCGGGCGCAACGACACCGCAATTGGCCGATGAACACAACATCGATCGCACCAACCGCGCCGTCGATTACATTTTTGCCCATTACGCCCGGGAGCTGCCGCTTGAGGAAGTTGCCGAGCATCTGGGCATGAAGCCGACGTACTTCAGCAGGGTGTTCAAACAAGCCACCGGGCGCTGCTTCATCGAATTCGTCAATCGGCTGCGTATCAGCAAATCCTGCGAGCTGCTGGCCGATGGCGACAAACCGGTGACCGATGTGTGCTTCGAGTCGGGTTTCAACAATATTTCCAACTTCAATCGACGTTTTCAGCAACTGAAGGGCATGACGCCGTCGCACTACCGGCGGTTGGCGGTGCAACGCCTTACTGAGCAAAATCAGCACTGACGTTCCGACCTGTAGCAGCTGCCGAAGGCTGCGTTCGACTGCAAAGCAGGCGCAAAACCTGCAACTCTGGTCCTCCAGTAACACCGTGTACTCTGCCCTAACGAGTGTTGCGCACTCGAACGCAGCCTTCGGCAGCTGCTACAGGGCGCTTGGTGCGGAATTCTTCCTTTCCAGATCCCAGTGCAAAATAGTATCAATTCAAGTGCGATGGATGATTTGTCACTCCATCGATTGAAGGCTGTAATCAGCGCACATTCTTCCCTGCTCAGGAAGACACAAAAACAATAACTGTCCTTCTGTAACCCTCGAGGTGCAGAAAAGGAGTGCTCGATGCAACCTTCTGTAAAAGCTCTGCTTGCCCTCACCTGCATGACCCTCAGCAGCGTCAGCTTCGGCGCTCAGACCCTGACAATCGCCACCGTCAACAACAGCGACATGATCCGCATGCAAAAGCTGTCGAAAACCTTCGAAGCCGAGCACCCGGACATCAAGCTCAATTGGGTGGTGCTCGAAGAAAACGTTCTGCGCCAACGCCTGACCACCGACATCGCGACACAGGGCGGGCAGTTCGACGTGCTGACCATCGGCATGTACGAAGCCGCACTGTGGGGTGCCAAGGGTTGGCTGGAGCCGATGAAGGATTTGCCGGCCGGCTATGCACTCGACGATGTCTTCCCGTCAGTGCGTGAAGGCCTGTCGGTCAAGGGCTCGCTGTATGCCCTGCCGTTCTACGCCGAAAGCTCGATCACTTATTACCGCACTGACCTGTTCAAGGACGCCGGGTTGACCATGCCCGAGCACCCGACCTGGACCCAGATCGGCGAATTCGCCAGCAAACTCACCAACAAGGATAAAGAACAGTACGGCATCTGCCTGCGCGGCAAGGCCGGTTGGGGCGAGAACATGGCGCTGATCACCACCGTCGCCAACGCCTATGGCGCACGCTGGTTTGATGAGAAGTGGCAGCCGGAATTTACCGGCCCTGAGTGGAAAAACGCCCTGAATTTCTACGTCGAAACCATGAAGCAATCCGGCCCTCCGGGTGCTTCCAGTAACGGTTTCAACGAAAACCTGGCGCTGTTCAACAGCGGCAAGTGTGCGATCTGGGTCGATGCCAGCGTCGCCGGGTCTTTCGTCACCGACAAAACGCAAAGCAAAGTGGCTGACCACGTCGGATTCACTTATGCCCCGCATGAAACCACCGACAAGGGCTCGGCCTGGCTTTACTCATGGGCACTGGCGATCCCGACCAGTTCCAAGGCCAAGGACGCCGCGAAGACCTTTAGTGCCTGGGCCACCTCCAAGGAATATGGCGCGCTGGTCGCGGAAAAAGACGGAATTGCCAACGTGCCGCCCGGCACTCGAGCCTCGACCTACAGCGAGTCCTACATGAACGCCGCGCCGTTCGCCAAGATCACGCTGGAATCGCTCAAGGCCGCGGACCCGAGCAAACCGACGCTCAAACCAGTGCCTTATATCGGCATTCAGTTGGTGACCATTCCTGAGTTCCAAGGCATCGGCACCCAGGTTGGCAAGGCGTTCTCAGCGGCGCTGATCGGTCAAACCACCGTTGATCAAGCCCTGGCTGCCGCCCAGCAAACCACCGAACGCGAGATGAAGCGCGCTGGTTATCCCAAGTAGTCATGTCCTGATTGTCGGGACGCCGGGTTGCCGCCATCGCGGGCAAGCTGCGCTCCTACAGGTTAGACGCAATCAAATGTGGGAGCGGGCTTGCTCGCGAAGAGGCCGGTACATCCGATGCTACTTCAACGACTGGAACACCGCTTTCGCGAGCAAGCCCGCTCCCACATTTCGATCTTCGTATGTCTGTTACTAATCGGTTTAATGCCATGAATATTTCAACTGCCAAAGCTCACATGGACCTGCCCCAACCGGTGCGTAAAAGCCGGTTGACCAATCCCGGCTGGTTTTTGGTCAGCCCTTCAGTGGCCTTGTTGCTGTTGTGGATGATTGTGCCGCTGGGCATGACCGTCTACTTCTCGACGATTCGCTACAACCTGCTTAGTCCGGGTGAAAACGAGTTCGTCGGGCTGGAGAACTTTACTTACTTCCTGACGGATTCGGGCTTCCTGCCCGGCGCTACCAATACGTTGTTGCTGGTAGGCAGCGTCTTGCTGATCAGCGTGGTGTTCGGCGTGCTGATCGGTGCACTGCTTGAGGCCTCGGAATTCATGGGCCGCGGCATCGTGCGGGTGATGCTGATTTCGCCGTTCTTCATCATGCCCACCGTCGGTGCGCTGATCTGGAAGAACCTGATTTTCCATCCGGTGTCGGGGATCCTCGCCTACGTCTGGAAACTGTTCGGCGCGCAACCGGTGGACTGGCTGGCGCATTACCCGTTGCTGTCGATCATCATCATTGTGTCGTGGCAATGGCTGCCGTTCGCGATCCTGATCCTGATGACCGCCATGCAGTCCCTCGATCAGGAACAGAAAGAAGCGGCGCGCCTCGACGGTGCCGGGCCGATTGCGATCTTCTGGCACCTGACCCTGCCGCATCTGGCGCGACCGATTGCGGTGGTGGTGATGATCGAAACCATCTTCCTGCTCTCGGTGTTCGCCGAAATTTTCACCACCACCAACGGCGGCCCCGGCTACGCCTCGACCAACCTCGCCTACCTGATCTACAACCAGGCGCTGGTGCAGTTCGACGTCGGCATGGCCTCGGCGGGTGGTTTGATCGCCGTGGTGATCGCCAACATCGCGGCCATCGTACTGGTGCGCATGATCGGCAAAAACCTGACAGACAAAGCCTGAGGCCTGCGCCATGACCCTTCAACAATCCCGCCGCCTGCAAAGCCTGCTGCTCGGCACCCTGGCCTGGGCCATCGCCATCCTGGTCTTCTTCCCGATTTTCTGGATGGTGCTGACCAGTTTCAAAACCGAAATCGATGCATTTGCCACACCGCCGCAGTTCATTTTCACGCCGACGCTGGAGAATTACCTGCACATCAATGAGCGCAGTGACTACTTCAGCTTTGCCTGGAATTCGGTGGTGATTTCGTTCAGCGCCACCGCGTTGTGCCTGCTGATTGCGGTGCCGGCGGCCTACTCGATGGCGTTCTATGAAACCCAACGCACCAAAGGCACGCTGCTGTGGATGCTCTCCACCAAAATGCTGCCGCCGGTGGGCGTGTTGATGCCGATCTACCTGCTGGCCAAAAGCTTTGGCCTGCTCGATACGCGCATTGCGCTGATCGTCATTTACACGCTGATCAACCTGCCCATCGTGGTCTGGATGATTTACACCTACTTCAAAGACATCCCCAAAGACATCCTCGAAGCCGCACGCCTGGACGGCGCCACGCTGTGGCAGGAAATGGTCCGGGTGCTGCTGCCCATCGCCAAGGGTGGCCTGGCGTCGACCGTTTTGCTGTCGCTGATCCTGTGTTGGAACGAGGCGTTCTGGTCGCTGAACCTGACCTCGTCGAAAGCCGCGCCACTGACTGCATTGATCGCCTCGTACTCAAGTCCCGAAGGGTTGTTCTGGGCCAAGTTGTCGGCGGTGTCGACGCTGGCCTGTGCGCCGATCCTGATTTTCGGCTGGATCAGCCAGAAACAATTGGTCCGCGGCCTGTCGTTCGGCGCCGTGAAATAGCCCTCAAAGAATAAGCACAAAAGGAGCGCCACCATGGCCAACCTGAAAATCAAGAATCTGCAAAAAGGCTTCGAAGGCTTTTCCATCATCAAAGGCATCGACCTGGAAGTGAACGACAAGGAGTTCGTGGTGTTCGTCGGTCCGTCGGGTTGCGGCAAGTCCACGCTGCTGCGGCTGATCGCCGGCCTGGAAGAAGTCAGCGGCGGAACCATAGAGCTCGATGGCCGCGACATCACCGAAGTCAGCCCGGCCAAGCGTGACCTGGCGATGGTGTTTCAGACCTACGCCCTGTACCCGCACATGAGCGTGCGCAAAAACATGTCGTTCGCCCTCGATCTGGCCGGCGTGCCAAAAGCGGAAGTCGAGAAGAAAGTCGGCGAAGCGGCGCGCATCCTGGAACTGGGGCCGATGCTCGAACGCAAGCCGAAACAGCTGTCTGGCGGCCAGCGTCAGCGCGTGGCCATCGGCCGGGCGATTGTGCGCAACCCGAAAATATTCCTGTTCGACGAACCGCTGTCCAACCTCGACGCCGCCCTGCGGGTGCAGATGCGCCTGGAACTGTTGCGCCTGCACAAAGAACTGCAAGCCACGATGATTTACGTGACCCACGACCAGGTTGAGGCCATGACCATGGCCGACAAGGTGGTCGTGCTCAATGGCGGCAAAATCGAACAGGTCGGCTCGCCGCTGGACCTGTATCACCAGCCGGCCAACCTGTTTGTCGCCGGGTTCCTGGGCACGCCGAAAATGGGCTTCCTCAAGGGCAAAGTGACCCACATCGAGGGCCAGCACACCGAAGTGCTGCTGGACGCCGGAACCCGCATCAGCCTGCCATTGAGCGCGGCGACCCTCAGCGTCGGCAGCGCTGTGACATTGGGCATTCGTCCGGAACATCTGGAACTGGCGCAGACCGGCGACTGCACGCTGCAGGTCACCGCCGACGTCAGCGAGCGCCTGGGCAGCGACACCTTCTGCCACGTCGTGACCACGTCCGGTGAAGCCCTGACCCTGCGCGTGCGTGGCGACCTCGCCAGCCGTTATGGCGAAACCCTGAACCTGCACCTGGACGCTGAACACTGCCATTTATTCGATGCCGACGGCGTGGCGCTCACTCGCCCACTGCGCGCCGCCGCCTGATCCCGAGACTATGTGATGAAACTCAATAATCAGAATCTGCATCGCCTCAAGCCTGAGGGTGGGTCTGCCCGCCTATGCACTGAGCGACACGCGCCAAGGCATCGCGCACATTGGCGTGGGTGGTTTCCACCGCGCGCATCAGGCGTATTACACCGACGCGTTGATGAATACTGGCGAAGCGCTGGACTGGGCCATTTGCGGGGTCGGCCTGCGCGCCGAAGACCGCCGCGCCCGGGACGATCTCAACGAGCAGGACTACCTGTTCACCCTGTTTGAGCTGGGCGATACCGATGACACCGAAGTCCGGGTCATCGGTGCGATCCGCGACATGCTGCTGGCTGAAGACGGTGCGCAAACGCTGATCGATAAACTCGCCAGCCCCGACATCCGCATTGTCTCGCTGACCATCACCGAGGGCGGTTATTGCATCGACGACAGTACCGGCGAGTTCATGGCCGATCTGCCGCAGATCCAGCACGACCTGGCGCACCCGGATTCGCCGACGACCGTCTTCGGCTTCCTGTGTGCGGCGCTGGCCCAGCGCAGAGCGGCCGGCACGCCGGCGTTCACGCTGATGTCCTGCGATAACCTGCCCCACAACGGCGCGGTCACCCGCAAGGCTCTGTTGGCCTTCGCCGCGTTGCGCGACGCCGATCTGCGCGACTGGATCGAGCGCAATGTGAGCTTTCCCAACGCCATGGTCGACCGCATTACGCCGATGACCAGCACCGCACATCGTCTGCAGCTGGCCGACAAACACGCGGTCGACGATGCCTGGCCGGTGGTCTGCGAACCCTTTGTGCAATGGGTGCTGGAAGACAAGTTCGTCAACGGTCGCCCCGCGTGGGAAAAGGTCGGCGTGCAGTTCACCGATGACGTCACGCCTTATGAAGAGATGAAGATCAAACTGCTCAACGGCAGCCATCTGGCACTGACCTATCTGGGGTTTCTCAAGGGTTACCGTTTTGTCCACGAAACCATGAACGACCCGCTGTTCGTGCGCTATATGCGCGCCTACATGGACCTGGACGTGACCCCGCAGCTGTCGCCCGTGCCAGGGATTAACCTGACGGACTACAAAGACACGCTGGTGCAGCGCTTCTCCAACCAGGCCATTGCCGATCAACTGGAGCGGGTGTGCTCGGACGGTTCGTCGAAGTTTCCCAAGTTCACCCTCCCGACCATCAACCGCTTGATTGCTGATGGTCGCGAAACCAAACAGGCCGCGCTGGTCGTGGCGGCGTGGGCCCTGTATTTGAAGGGTGTGGATGAGAATGGCGATACCTATTCGATCCCTGATCCACGGGCGGCGTTCTGTCAGGCACTGGTAGCGGATGATGTGTTGATCACCCAACGATTGCTCGCGGTCGAGGAGATTTTTGGCACGGCGATCCCGCATTCGGCCGAGTTTGTGGCGGCATTCGAGTGGTGTTGCAACAGCTTGCGCGACGTGGGTGTGACGCGGACGTTGGAGCGGGTGTTGGCTTGACGATCTGTAGGGGGCATTCATGGCAAATCAACAATTATTTCTCGGCATCGACTGCGGCACCCAAGGCACTAAAGCCATTGTCCTCGACTCGGTCAGCGGCCAGGTGCTGGGTCAGGGTGCCGCCGCCCACAGCCTGATCAGCGACGCCAACGGTCGCCGTGAGCAAGACACCCGCCAGTGGCTGCATGCCTTCACCCTGGCCACCCGAAATGCGCTGCGCGAAGCCAATGTCGACGGCCAGGACATCCTCGGCATCGGCGTTTCCGGCCAGCAACATGGTCTGGTCCTGCTCGACGATCAAGGCCAGGTGCTGCGTCCGGCCAAACTCTGGTGCGACACCGAATCCACTCCGGAAAACGATCGCCTGCTGGCGCATCTCGGTGGTGAAAAGGGTTCGCTTGAGCGCCTCGGCGTCGTCATCGCACCCGGTTACACCGTGTCAAAGCTGCTCTGGACCAAGGAGCAACACCCGCACGTGTTCGCCCGCATCGCCCGCATCCTGCTGCCCCACGACTACCTCAACTTCTGGCTCACCGGCCGCAGTTGCAGTGAATACGGCGACGCCTCCGGCACCGGTTATTTCAACGTACGCACCCGTCAGTGGGATTTGCAATTGCTGCGCGATATCGATCCCAGCGGCCGCCTGCAAGCCGCGTTGCCGGAGTTGATCGACGCCCACCAGGCCGTCGGCACGTTGTTGCCGAGCATCGCCGAACACTTGGGCATCAACCCGCAAGCGCTGGTTTCAAGCGGTGGCGGCGACAACATGATGGGCGCGATTGGTACCGGCAACATCAAGCCCGGCGCGATCACCATGAGCCTCGGCTCATCGGGCACGGTGTGCGCTTATGCCGATCAGCCCAAAGTCAGCGCGGACGCCTCGGTCGCCACCTTCTGTTCTTCCAGCGGTGGTTGGTTGCCGTTGATTTGCACCATGAACCTGACCAACGCGACGGGTGCTATTCGCGAGTTGTTCGACCTGGATATCCAACAGTTCAACGATTGGGTCGCGCAGGCCCCCATCGGAGCCGAAGGCGTGTGCATGCTGCCATTCCTTAACGGCGAACGCGTCCCCGCCCTGCCCCACGCCACCGGCAGCCTGCTGGGCTTGACGATGACTAACCTGACCCAGGCAAACCTGTGCCGTGCCGTAGTGGAAGGCACGACCTTCGGATTGCGTTATGGACTGGACCTGTTGCGGCACAATGGCTTACAAAGCCGCAGCATCTGCCTGATCGGCGGCGGCTCGAAGAGTCCGGTGTGGCGACAGATCGTCGCCGACATCATGAACACCCCTGTCATCTGCACCGAACAAAGCGAAGCCGCCGCCCTTGGCGCGGCGATTCAGGTGGCGTGGTGCAAATCCCGGGCAAACGGGCACGAGGACAGCCTGGCCGACCTGTGCGAGCGCTGCGTAACGCTTGATCTGGCCAGCGAAACCTTGCCGATTGCCACCAATGTGCAGGCCTTTGAGCAGGCCTATGAACGCTATCGACAGCATGTCGCAACCCTTTAAAGAGTGAGTAACTATGTACTTGGTGTGTGGCGAAGCGCTGTTCGATTTCTTCAGTGAAGAGGACGCCAGCGGCCTGGCTTCAAAAGTGAATTTCAAGGCGATTGCCGGCGGTTCGCCGTTCAACGTGGCGGTCGGTTTGCGCCGTTTGGGTGTGGAGTCGGCGTTGTTTGCCGGGCTGTCCACCGACTACCTCGGCCGACGCTTGCAGCAAGTGCTGCAGGGTGAAGGCGTACGCGCCGATTACCTGGTGGATTTCGCCGCGCCAAGCACGCTGGCAATGGTTGCCGTCGGCGCCAATGGCTCGCCGCACTACAGCTTTCGAGGTGAAGGTTGCGCGGATCGGCAATTGACACTCGAACACCTGCCGGCGCTGGGGCCCGAGGTGCGCGGCTTGCACGTTGGCTCATTCTCGCTGGTGGTGCAGCCGATTGCCGACACGCTGCTGGCGCTGGTGCAACGCGAAAGCGGTCAACGCCTGATCAGCCTTGACCCGAACGTGCGGCTCAATCCTGAACCGAACATCGACCTGTGGCGTTCGCGGATCGCGACGCTGGTCGAGTATGCGGACCTGATCAAAGTCAGCGATGAGGATTTGAGTCTGTTGTACCCCGAGGAAGATCCGCAACGGGTGATCGAAGGCTGGTTGCAGCATCGCTGTCAGTTGGTGTTCCTGACACGGGGCGGTGAAGGGGCAACGGTGTTTAGCCGTGTTCATGGTTCGTGGTCGGTACCGGCCAGTACCGTGAAGATTGCTGACACGGTGGGGGCTGGCGATACGTTCCAGGCGGCGTTGATTACCTGGTTGACCGAGCAGCAGCTGGATTCGATTGAGGGTTTGAAGCAGCTTGGGCACGAGCAGATTGATGCGATGCTGAAGTTTGCAGTGCAGGCGGCGGCGTTGACGTGCAGTAAGACCGGGCCGGATTTGCCGTATCGGCATCAACTGGATCTTCGCCGTAGCTGATGGCCGCATCGCGGGCAAGCCCGCTCCCACAGGGGATTTGCGGTGAGCACAGTTTTCGTGGTCGGCGACAATCCCAATGTGGGAGCGGGCTTGCGATGGCGGTGTCACTCACACCGCCTCCTCTCGGTTCGTCGCCACGTCAAGACTGTGACACCAGAAATCCTAGTAAAACATAACGAAAAACCTCCCGGATTCACTGGTCCAAACCGTGCCACTAAGGGTTTTCCCGATGGTTGGAGAGCCGCTCGCCTACGCCATTTGCGCCTTGAACGAGGCCGTTTAATCCTGCACCATCCGCCCCAGCTAATTCAAAGGACGGAATTCAAGGCATGCTGGACGCTAACGCAACCCATATTTCCCTCACGCTGGAAGGCGTTTCTGCCGACCTGCAAGTCCTCAGTTTCGTCGGTCGCGAAGCCCTCAACCAACCGTTCTGTTTCGACATCGAACTGGTCAGCAACCGCCCCGACCTGAAACTCGAAGATATCCTGCACAAGCCCGGCTGCCTGACTTTCGGCGCGACCGGCAAAGGCATCATCCACGGTCTGGTCTATCGCATCGAGCAAGGCGACTCGGGTAAAAAACTGACCCGCTACAGCATCAGCCTGTGCCCGCAACTGGCGTACCTGCGCCACAACCACGACCAGCAAATCTTCCAGCAACTGAGCGTGCCGAAGATCATCGCGCAGGTGCTGGAAGCGCGCGGCATTCTGGCTGACGCGTACAGTTTCCAGCTCGGCGCGATCTACCCCGACCGCGACTACTGCGTGCAGTACGACGAGTCGGACCTGCATTTCATCCAGCGCCTGTGCGAAGAAGAAGGCATTCACTTCCACTTCCAGCACAGCGCCAGCGGCCACAAACTGGTGTTCGGCGATGACCAGACCGTGTTCCGCAAACTGGCGCCCGTGGCCTACCAGCAAGACTCTGGCATGGCCGCCGATAAACCGGTGATCAAACGTTTCAACCTGCGTCTGGAAACCCGGACCACCCGCGTCAGCCGCCGCGACTACGACTTCGAAAAACCGCGCATCCTGCCCGAGGGCGCCGCCAAGACCGCGTTCGCCCCGGACCTCGAAGACTACGATTACCCCGGCCTCTTCCTCACCCGCGAGCGTGGCAAACAGCTGGCGACCCGCGCCCTGGAACGCCATCGCAGCGACTACGCACTCGCCGAAGGCAAAGGTGACGAACCCACGTTGGTCAGCGGCCACTTCATGGCCCTCAGCGAACACCCGCGCGCCGAGTGGAACGACCTCTGGCTGCTGCTGGAAGTCGTCCATGAAGGCAAACAGCCGCAGGTACTCGGCGAGAACGTCACCAGCGACGTCACCCACAACAAAGACGATTTCCATCAGGGCTACCGCAACCGCTTCCTCGCCACGCCCTGGGACGCGCACTACCGCCCTGCCCTCGAACACCCGAAACCGAAAGTCCTGGGCAGCCAGACCGCCATCGTCACCGGCCCGCCGGGTGAAGAAATCCATTGCGACGAATACGGTCGCGTCAAAGTCCAGTTCCACTGGGACCGCGACGGCCAGGCCAACGATAAAACCACTTGCTGGCTGCGCGTCGCCACCGGTTGGGCCGGCAGTGCCTACGGCGGCATCGCCATCCCGCGCGTCGGCATGGAAGTGCTGGTCAGCTTCTTCGAAGGCGACCCCGACCAACCGCTGGTGACCGGCTGCCTGTACCACAAGGAAAACGTTGTCCCCTACGACCTGCCGGCGAACAAAACCCGCAGCACCTTCAAAACCCTGAGCTCACCGGGCGGCAAGGGCTACAACGAATTTCGCATCGAAGACAAAAAAGGCGCGGAACAGATCTACCTCCACGCCCAGCGCGACTGGGACGAAAACATCGAGCACGACCAGAAAATCCGCATCGGCAACGAGCGGCACGACACGGTTGAGGCCAATGTTTACAGCGAGTTCAAAGTTCAAGAACACCGCATCACCCACCTCGACCGCAAGACCGAAGCGCGAGCCGATGACCACCTGACCGTCGCCGTGACCCAGCATGTGAAGGTCGGGACGGCGCAGTTTGTCGAGGCCGGTGAGGAGATTCACTACAACGCCGGGGAAAAGGTTGTGGTTGAGGGCGGGATGGAACTGACGGCCACGGCTGGTGGGAGTTTCGTCAAGGTGGATGCGGGGGGTGTGACGATCAGCGGGGCTGAGGTCAAGACCAACTCCGGTGGTGCGCCGGGTGCGGGGAGCGGGATTCAGATTCTTGCGCCGATCACACCGGCCGCAGCTGCGGCCGCCGCGGCAGGGAAAGTGCTGAGTGCTCCGCCGGTTGGCAAGTTCAATGCTGTTGCTGATTCCGTGCCCAAGACAGTGAAAACGGCTGCAGGGGATGATCCTGAAGAGGAACTTGAGGAAGAGGAAGAAGAGGTCGAGCTAGAAGATATTACGTTGCGGATTGGGGTGTTCTTTGATGGTACGGGGAACAACCGCAGTAATAGCGAACGAGTGTTTGGCTGCTTTGCGCCGGATGTGAACCTGGAGGAATCGGCTGAGGATATTCGTAAGTTCTGTGCGGCTCATGGGTATGACGGTAAGGGGAGTTCGCCGGATAACAGTTACGGGAATGACGTCAGCAACGTAGCCAGGCTGTATGACCTTTACGATAACCAAATAGATGACTCGCTGCCTATCGATGCACAAAAGGCGAATTTGTCGATTTATGTGGATGGGATCGGTACCAGCAGTACCGCAGAAGACTCCACTTTTTCTCAAGGCACTGGCTTAGGCGCACAAGGCGTCAGGGCGCGAGTTGAAGAAACTCCGGCGCTACTGCTGAGGTGATTCGCCCCTTTCAAGAGAACAATCCCGATAAGCGCGTGGCGAAAATCGAGTTCGATATCTTCGGGTTCAGTCGTGGCTCCGCAGCGGCAAGGGACTTTGCCAACGAAGTGTTAAAGGGTGAGAAAAGTATTTTGGCCCAAGCAATTCCCACCGGTACTGCCGGATTAGCGGATAGCTTTACTTGGAAGCCGCATACTGATGTCTCTATAAATTTCATTGGCGTTTACGACACCGTAGCCGCCATTGCCAATCCGCTGGTTGGCGACTTGAATGGTAATAATGCCTATAACCCCGGGATCAATATCTTTGTGGCGCCAGACGCGGCTAAAAAGGTCGTCCAATTGGTTGCTCGAAATGAACGGCGTTACAACTTTGCCCTGAACAGTCTTGGGGCGGCCGATATTAGCTTGCCGGGCGTGCACTCGGACCTGGGGGGCGGCTATTTACCCAAAGCGATTGAACGGATACTGCTCAGCAAACCGCGTAAAAGCCCAGTCGACGAAAAGACACCTTTTGTTGAAGCTAACAGTTACAAGGTTGCCCAAGAGGACTTGAGGCGGCTTCAGGATCAATTGGCCCAATATAACCTTCCGTTGGAGATCCGTACGTGGGAAGTGCCGTTTCGTTCCACGGGCAAAGAAAACCGAAAAGATATGAAATACGTTTATGCCGCCGTTAGCAGCCAACGGGAAGTTCGCAGCGATCTATCCTTAATTTACTATCGAATAATGCGCGAGTTGGCAGTGAAAAATGGAGTGCCTTTTCGACAAATCCCAGAGGACGATCCAAGGCTTGCGCTACCTGCCGAACTCGTCCCCATTTCCGAAAAACTGATGGCATATGCTCAGGGAAAAAGTAAAACAACAGGACTGACTCCGCAGGAGGAAGAACTGTTGTTCCGGCGTTACGTTCATTTGTCAGATAACTGGAACGCCGCTAAAAATCGAAACAATAGCGACCTGAACATCGTTTTCATCAACCGACCAGACATAAACTCCGTGCGCACGGTGCACCCTAATGAGTAATTTTATACGTGTGGTTATCGCCGCTTTTCTGCTCAGCGGATGCGCGCTCGCCGAAAGCCAATCATTGCCTTACAAATCCTGGCGCTTGGGCTTTTCGGCGCCGAATTACATGGAAGTGTGGATCGAGTCGGCCGATGTAGTCGATATCAAAGAGCAGGTTTATCCGCGAGCGATGAGTGGCACTGCTGCCATACAGACACCTCCTAACAACACTGGCGACCCTAGAGGGTGGCCCGAAAAGCCAGGAATCGGCAAAGGTAAGAATGTAACTGGGGCGGACTTACCAAAAAAGATTTATGTACGCTGGCAGTCTCTTGTCGAACCGCAAACTTACCAAATGGTGATCAACGTACCCGAGTCGACAAGGGCGATCATGCGCAAGGAAGAAAAGGCTTTTTGCGCATTTGATGGTAAGTGGATTACAGACTACCGCAACGCGTTGGTTATCAATTTGGCGCCCGGCGGGATGGCCAAAATATGGGTGATGGGGTCGTGTCTGCCAGCGATAGAAGTGACCAAGGTAAAAGCCGTAGTTGATCCACGCGGCCCATATGAAGGTAAGTCTGGCGGTAAGTACGACAAGCTATCCGACCAATCCAAAGCCTACGTCGAAATGTTTGGTGTGCCCTATGATTCTTGGAAGTGACAGAGCGGTGACGCTCTAATGATTAATTATTTACGACCTACCTTCTGCGCGTTATTGCTCAGTGGCTGCACATTTGCTAGCAGCAGCTCAATGCCCTACAAAGCATGGACTCTGGGGTTCTCGGCTCCTGATTACATGGAGGTCAGGATCGAAACAGCCGATGTCGCCGACATTCAGAACCATGTGTTTCCACGTGCTGCGAGTGGTTTCGCGTCAATGCAATCGCCTCCCAACAACGCCGGCAATCCACGTGGTTGGCCGAAAAGAGGGCCTGCCGGAGGCGGAAAACGTGTGACAGGGGCGGACTTGCCCCAACAGATCTATGTCCGCTGGCAATCGTTGGTCGAACCGCAAACCTACCTGATGGTGATTAAAATCCCTGAGGTTACTCGGGAGATTATGCTTAAGGGTGAAAAGGTTTTCTGCGCTGCCGATGGGAAATGGATCACTGGCTATCGTCAGTCAATCGGTATAAGGCTGGTCCCCGGAGGTATTGCCAAAGTCTGGGTAGGTGGTCCGTGCATGACACCGATCGAAGTGACTACGGTAAAAGCTGTGATAGATCCACGTGGGCCGTATGAAGGTAAGTCTGGCGGTGAGTACGAGTCACTCTCCAATGAATCAAAAGCCTACGTCGAAAAGTTTGGTGTGCCCTATGACTCTTGGAAGTGAAAGAGCGACAACAGTTTAATGAATAGCTTTCACGAACCACCTTGGGAGTATTGAGGCTTGGCGCCAATGACGCTTAAGTGTGATCACTGAGTTCCCATCCAAAACGAAAAAATCCAGCGCCTACAAGCGCTGGATTTTGCTGTAAAGATCAGACCGGCGCCTTCCACCCCATCATCCGCTGCTGCGCAACCGCTAACAGGTCAAACCCATCCTGCGTCAGCAGATAAAGCGCGTGAGTAATGTGCGGAATATCTTGAACATCGCTGTGTTTGAAACATAGACAATGAAGCGTTTCAAGTAGCTGAGTGGAGGCTCTTACTCGCTGTAGCGCGGCTTCGAGAATGTCTTGGGGGTTGGCTTCGGTGTCGATTACCAAAGGACTTGAATCGGTAACACCGCTGTTGAGTGAACGATAACGATCTGGAAACGGTTTGAACGTTGGCATAGTAATTACTCGGTTGTTTGTAAAAAAACCGCTAACACCGTGACCAAACGGTGGGAGGCGGACTGTGTACAGGCTTGGTCAACCGAAACAACCATCGGCTCGCTCGAAAGCGTCCGGCACACAGCCGCCATAACTACTCGACATGAGGACGTAGATGTCCGCAGGGCGAATAATGGCACACTTAAGTGCGTTGCTTCAGGTGACCAAACCCGACCGCTGATTTTGCAGCGAGCCCAAACAGTAATCGCTCCCACCCGGCAGGCGAAAGTCGATAAGTCACCTACGCTTGTAGGACCCAGCCGAAGCTGCCGTCGCTTTATTACCCGGCGAAACATCCGACAGAAACACCCCGCGCGACAGGCGGCGTTCAGGTGGGTTAACCATCGCTTAACGCCGTGGTTAAAACTCAACACGACCGCACGCCCTCAGACGCTTCTGATGCCCAGTGCGGCAGGTTCGACGCCTTGATGTCGAGCTGATTTTCCGCCCGCTCTGGAGATCGCCTCATGAACACCCGCGCTCTGATTATTGCCACCGCCCTCACCTGCACTGCGTTTGCCGGGCTTGCCCAGGCCAACGACACACCCTCTTCCCAAGCCGTGCCCTATCACTACGGCATGCCGCTGAACGTGGGCAAAGTCGTGGCCCTGACAGAGCCGACGACCGACGAATGCAAAGTGATCACCGCTGATATGAAGTACATCGACACGTCCGGCAAGCCTGAAGAAATCACCTACAGGAAGCTTTCCGACGCGTGCAGTTATCAAAACTGACGGAACAGTTCTGATTCGAAACCTGGCGGTTTTACTGTGAGGGTTCTGGCGTTATGCTCTAGCGCCTCCCTCACTGCCGCAAGGATTCGCCATGCAGTTGTCGTTTCGTACGTTGTCGATGTTCACCGCCGCTTTGTGTCTATTGCTAGCGTTGATCTGGGGCTTGATGCCGGACGAGTTGCTGGCGATCTGGGGAATTGAATATTCAACGGCGACAGGCCTTGTCGCCCGGCGCAGCGCGGTGGTGTTTGCGGCGCTGGGGTTGATTTTCTATTGGGTTCGAAACGAGGCGCCGTCGGTGACTCGCAGCGCGCTGTGCAGCGGTTTTATGGTGGGTTGTTTCGGTTTGGCCGCATTGGGTTTCGGTGAATGGCTCAATGGCCACGCCGGGCCGGGCATATTGCTGGCGGTCCTGGTTGAGCTGGCGCTGGGCCTGGGCTTTCTTCAGACCCGGCGCCTGTCGGTAGAACTCGAAACCGTGGGCTAAAGAGCGCTGCTTACTCTGTGCGGGATTTCCACGGACTGTTGTTTGGTGCGCAGTTCGGCGATCAGTTCGTTGATTTCCCGACAACCATTAAGCGCCGAAGCATCGATCCCGGTCACGTGCAGGTCAAGCGCGTCGGTTTGACCGTCCGCATACACCTTGACGGTCATCAACAACTCTGGGGACAGCGTGCATTGGCAGCGTTTAGGTAAAAAACTGCTTTCGATGATGTTGCGAAGTTCCAAGGCAGAAAGAAACATGGCGACCCTCTCCTTTGTGAGACTGCCAATAACGATCGACGCTGACTCATGTGTCATCCCGGCCAGCTTAACAACAGCTGAAGCATAAAACATGCCTCGAATTTCGCCGTGCAGCTCATCGGTAAATCAATGATTTAGCGCCAGGGCTTATAAAAACCGCCGTGCAATTCGCAAGAAGCACCCAAGGCGCTCATGCAATCTGCACACAAGCCGCCACGGGTTTGCATTAACCCTTGAGCGCAGTAAGAATGCCGCCACGTACTTCATCACCAGCAAGGAGGCATCATGGGTTCTTTGACGTTCACTTCGGCTGTCGGGCTAATCGTTGCCGGACTGTCAACCGTGGCACATGCCGCGAAGCTTGAAACCGTCGCTCCGTTTCCAAACCCGAAAGCGGTTTTACCCGCCAGGTCATTCACCTCGCCCCGCAAGCCAAAGAGGACGACTTTCAGGTTGAAATCCTCGCCGGCAAAACCCTGACCGTGGACTGCAATCGCCAACGGCTGGGCGGGATGCTTGAGGAAAAAAACCTTGAAGGCTGGGGGTACCCGTTCTACCGACTGGAAAACGTCATCGGGCCGATGAGCACGTTGATGGCCTGCCCTGACGGCAAGAGCAAAAAAGACTTCGTGCCGGTGGTCGGTGACGGCTTCATGTTGCGTTACAACAGCAAGCTGCCGATCGTGCTTTACGTGCCGAAAGACATCGAAGTCCGCTATCGGATCTGGTCGGCGTCGAGCAAGGTCGAGAACGCCGTTCAGGAGTAACCACACCCGGCCTCACGCCGGTGTGGCACTCAATGCCGCACGCTCGGCCACGTGGCGCAAACTGTCGAAGTTGATGTTGGCCCCCGAGTCGATCGCCACCAGCGTTTGACCCCGGGCACCGGTTTGCGCCACGTACTTCTTGATCCCGGCGACGGCCAGCGCGCCGGACGGTTCGGTGATCGAGCGGGTATCGTCGTAGATGTTCTTGATCGCGGCGCAAAGCTCATCATTGCTGACCGTCATCACCTCATCGACGCAAAATCGGCAGACTTCGAAGCCATAGGCGCCGATCTGTGCCACCGCCACGCCATCGGCGAAGGTGCCGACATTCGGCAGGACCACTCGCTCATCTGCTTGCAGTGCAGCGGCCAGACACGCCGAATGTTCTGACTCGACGCCGATGATGCGCACTTCAGGGCGCAGGTACTTGACGTACGCGGCGATGCCGGCGATTAAACCTCCACCGCCCACCGGCACAAAGATCGCATCCAGCGGGCCTTGATGCTGGCGCAGGATCTCCATCGCCACCGTGCCTTGCCCGGCAATGACATCCGGGTCGTCGAAGGGCGAAACAAAGGTGCGACCGGTTTGCTCGGCCAGGCCCAGCGCATGATCGAGGGCGAACGGAAAACTCTCACCGTGCAACACCGCCTCTGCCCCACGACTGCGAACCCCGAGCACTTTCAGTTCCGGCGTGGTGCGCGGCATGACGATGGTCGCGGCAATCCCCAACTCCCGCGCTGCCAGCGCCACACCTTGCGCATGATTGCCTGCCGAGGCGGTGATCACGCCACGCGCTTTTTGCTCATCACTGAGCTGAACCAGTTTGTTGTAGGCGCCCCGGATCTTGAAGGAGAACGTCGGTTGCAAATCCTCGCGCTTGAGCAGGACCTGATTGCCCAAGGCTTCGGACAACCCCGGTGCCGCTTGCAACGGCGTGCGCACCGCCAGTTCGTACACCGGCGCGGCGAGGATCTTTTTTACATAGTGCTCAAGCAAGGTCTGTTGGGCGTGCGTGCTGGTCATGGTCGTCTCCTGGCGTTGTTCGGGGCCCGAGAGACAGAAAGTAAAAAACCCGCCTCTAGGGCGGGTTGGGTGCTGCAGTCGTGAGCTAGCCCGCCAGATAAGGAATGGCGGTAATAATGCTTGGCTGGCAGCGCAATACGGTGGAAGTCATGGCTGGAAATTAGCCTTGGGTTGATGGCAAGTCAATGGCCAATTTTCGTCTGGATGATTGTAGGACTGCTGCGCCCGAGCACGGACCGGCCGGCGCAGGCTGCGCCAGCTGCTACAGGGGCCGGTGCGACCACCGGGGTTATTTCAGGCCCACCTTGTACAGCGCGCCATTGTCCTCATCGGTCAACACATACAAGTACCCATCCGGGCCTTGGCGCACATCGCGGATTCGCGCCTTGAGTTCACCGAGCAATCGCTCTTCGTGAACCACTTTGTCGCCATCGAACTGCAAGCGAATCAGTTCCTGGCTGACCAGCGCCCCGATGAACGCGTTGTGCTGCCAGGCCTTGAATCGATCACTGTCGTAGAACGCCAGTCCGCTCAACCCCGGGGACTTCTCCCAGACATGATGCGGCGCCACCGTGCCTTCGGCGGACTTGCCTTTGGCTTCGGGGATCGGCTGGCCCGAATAGTTGATGCCGTGGGTTGCCAGCGGCCAGCCGTAGTTTTTCCCGCGTTCGATGATGTTCAATTCATCACCGCCCTGAGGTCCGTGTTCGTTCTCCCAGAGAACGCCGGTCCATGGATTGAGCGCTGCGCCTTGCGGGTTACGCTGGCCATAGGACCAGATTTCCGGACGTACGCCTGCCTGACCGACAAAGGGATTGTCGTCCGGCACTTTGCCGTCCGGGTAAATCCGTACGACTTTGCCTTGCAGCTTGTCGAGGTCCTGAGCCGTTGGCCGGTCATTGTTTTCACCGAGCGTGATGAACAGATAGCCATCACGGTCGAACACCAATCGTGAGCCGAAGTGGTTGCCGACAGAAAGCTTCGGCTCCTGGCGGAAGATCACCTGGAAATTCCTCAGGGTTTTCAGGTCTTCGGACAATTGCCCCCGGCCTACCGCCGTGCCAGCCTTGTCCCCCGCCCCGCCCCCTTCGGCATACGACAGGTAAACCGTGCGGTCTTGCTTGAAGTCGGGGGACAGCACCACATCCAGCAAGCCGCCCTGGCCCTTGGCCCAGACCTTCGGTACACCATCAATCGGGTCGGAGATTTTCCCGTCAACGCTGACGACGCGCAGATGACCGGGCCGCTCGGTCACCAGCATGCCCGTGCGATCCGGCAGGAATGCCAGCGACCATGGATGCTCCAGCCCCTTGGCGAGCGTGGTGACTTGCAGGGTGCCCTGCTCGCTTTGCAGATCCTGAGTCGTGGCCGCGAACACGGGGGCCGCAGCGGTGATGAGGGCGCTGACGCACAAGGTGGCCAGTAGGGTTTTACGCAACATGCACGCTTCCTTTTTTATCGTTCCGGTTCAACGGTTACTGGTGCCTGTATCGCGCGGAGGTGGATTGGGAATGAATGTCGGCGGGCTGGAGGGCGTTGATGGGGTCGAAGGATAACGGTTGCCGATGCCGCCGTTATCCAGGCTCGGAGGCCGTGGCACCGGCATGGTGTTTGGCCCGCGAATGGCCGGGGCACTGGATTGCGAGCCTTGCATGCTATTCGGGTTGGCTCGGCGAATGGGGCTGTTATAGGGATTGCTGGAAGCCCCCGTCGGGCTTTGCGCCAGGAGCAATGATGACGATTGCTCTGGCGATGCGTACGCCAGACTGCTCAGCAAACAACTCAGCGTCAGGGTGGTGCAGCCGAGCACATATCTGTTCATGGAGGGAGCCTCTCGACGTGGATAGTGTCTTCGATAGCACGCTACGCCCGAGGTTCGGATTTGTTAACTAAAACCTCCTTCACAAGGTGTAACACGAGTTGACCACGCCGCCCGGCCAGGGCCACACAACCGGCTGAAACTTTTGCGTGAGGCCGCCGGTCACCTGATTATCACTTTCGGGAAGACGACCATGGCACGGGCAATCTGGAAAGGCGCAATCAGTTTCGGGCTGGTGCATATCCCTGTGGCGTTGGTCTCGGCGACATCCTCCCAAGGGGTGGATTTCGACTGGCTCGACAGCCGCAGCATGGAGCCGGTCGGGTACAAGCGTGTGAACAAGGTCAACGGCAAAGAAGTCACCAAGGAGCACATTGTCAAAGGTGTGCAATACGAAAAAGG
This sequence comes from Pseudomonas sp. S2_F03, assembly GCF_054668335.1. Taxonomy (NCBI): domain Bacteria; kingdom Pseudomonadati; phylum Pseudomonadota; class Gammaproteobacteria; order Pseudomonadales; family Pseudomonadaceae; genus Pseudomonas; species Pseudomonas sp. S2_F03. The sequence continues at coordinate 6,277,843 of NZ_CP162759.1, forward strand.
TCGGTACGTGGTCCTCAGCGAAGAGGAAATCAAATCGGCGCACCCTTTATCCACCCAAACCATCGACATCTTTTCCTTTGTCGACCGTGAGCAGATCCCCCTGCAAAACATCGATACGCCCTACTACCTCGCCCCTGATAAACGCGGTGGCAAGGTGTACGCGCTGTTGCGCGAAACGTTGAGCAAAACCAATAAAGTCGCCCTCGCCCATGTAGTGCTGCACACACGTCAGCACCTGGCGGCGTTGATGCCGCTGGAGTCGGCAATGGTATTGGTGATGTTGCGTTGGCCCGCCGAAGTGCGCAGCCTCGATACGCTCGAGCTGGGCAGCGAGGTGACCAAGCCCGAACTGGCCAAGGGTGAACTCGATATGGCCAAACGCCTGGTGCAAGACATGAGCGCCGACTGGAAACCTGAGGACTACCGCGACAGCTTCGAAGACAAGATCATGGCGCTGGTCGAGAAAAAGGCCAATGAAGGCAAGATCGAGGATGTCGAGACAGCGACCGGTGAAGAGGCGCGCAAAACAGCGGATGTGATTGATCTGACCGAATTGCTTAAACGTAGCCTGGGTAGCAAGGGCAGCGCCAAAGCCAAACCGACGGCGCCGAAAAAAGCCACTAGGACTTCTCGTGGTTAGCCAGGCCTTCAGATCAGAAAAATCAGCACGAGCAACCCAGCAAAAATCGCCCACTTTTCCAGGTAGTAACGCTTGCGGTTGCGCTTTTTCAACGCTTTGCCACGCAGGCGGATTATGTAGATCCGGTCGAACAGGCGGTTGATGCCGCCGGTCCTGTCACCCGCATCGTTTGGCGCACCGGCCGCCGACATCACGGTCCGGCTAAACCAGTCGTTGAACACTGCCGCCCAGCGATACTTCATCGGGCGCTCGATGTCGCAAAACAGAATGATGCGGTTTTTCTGCGTGGTGTTTTCGGCGTAATGAATGAAGGTTTCGTCGAACATCACCGCTTCGCCATCGCGCCAATGGTAGTTCTGGCCGTCGACATTGATGTAGCAACCGGCTTCGTTCGGCGTTTCCAGGCCCAAGTGATAACGGTAGGAACCGGCATAAGGATCGCGATGACGGACCAGCCTGGAACCCGGTGGCAGTTCTGCGAACATCGCGGCCTTGATCGAAGCGATGCCCTGGACCAATTCGGTGGTGCGCGGGCAGAGCTTCATCGCCGAAGGATGGCTGTCGCCGTACCATTTCAGGTAAAAACGTTTCCAGCCCGATTTGAAGAACGAGTTGAAGCCGACGTCGTTGTATTGATCAGAGCGTTTGATCTCTCCGGCTTTCAACAGGTTCTGGCCTTCGGCGCGGATGTCTTGCCAATGCGCCTGCAACGGGCTCAGATCAGGGAAATCAGCTGGATCCAGATACGGCTTGGTGGGGATTTTCGAAAACAGATACAAAAAGCAATTGAGTGGCGCCAGAAACGAAGAGTGATCACTCAACTGGCGGCCCAACCTGTGGCGCACGCGTCCACGCAAGTGCACGTACGCAATGGAAACCAGGTAAATAAAGGCAATGATCAGTTTCACAAAAACCATCACACGTTGGACGTGAAAACGAAACGGCGGCCCTGGTAGCATCGTCGCCAGGCATGTACCGGCTGTCGTTATCGTGTTGAAAAATTGCATTTTAGCCACTGGTCGTCACAAAAAGTTAGCTTCCAGCGGTGAAAATCTGTTGGTGGATACCGTCAATGCGATCGAGCGGGCTCAACGCCCTATCGTTTAAAGAGCCAGACCAGTACAATCGCCGCCAAACATTACGCGCCCCCCTTGGTTGATGACGGGAATGAACCCCGTCTCAGCGCACTTCGACTCGGGCCAAGCGCTCCATATGCTGCTGTCCACTTATTGCCAGATGGACCTTCCGCTTCTGACCGGGATGCATTTCCCGTGGTTTGAATACCGGAAACGGGTACTGAATCGGTACTGCCGCAACCCTAGCTACTCTGAATGCTTCGCAGGAAAAACCTTTGATCTCTACAGCTAACATCACGATGCAGTTCGGCGCCAAGCCGCTATTCGAAAACGTTTCGGTCAAGTTCGGCGCGGGTAACCGCTACGGCCTGATCGGCGCCAACGGTTGCGGCAAGTCGACTTTCATGAAAATCCTCGGTGGCGACCTCGAGCCGTCCGGCGGCCAGGTCATGCTCGAGCCGAACGTGCGTCTGGGTAAATTGCGCCAGGACCAGTTCGCCTACGAAGAATTCACCGTGATCGATACCGTGATCATGGGTCACGAAGAGCTGTGGAAGGTCAAGGCCGAGCGCGATCGCATCTACTCGCTGCCGGAAATGACCGAAGAAGACGGCATGGCCGTGGCCGAGCTGGAAACCGAATTCGCCGAAATGGACGGCTACACCGCCGAATCCCGTGCCGGCGAGCTGTTGCTGGGCCTGGGTATCGGCATCGAGCAACACTTTGGCCCGATGAGCGAGGTTTCCCCAGGGCTGGAAACTGCGTGTATTGCTGGCTCAGGCGCTGTTCTCCGATCCTGAAGTGCTGTTGCTCGACGAACCGACCAACCACCTGGACATCAACACCATCCGCTGGCTGGAAAACATTCTGACCCAGCGCTCCAGCCTGATGATCATCATCTCTCACGACCGTCACTTCCTGAACAGCGTGTGCACCCACATGGCTGACCTGGATTACGGCGAGCTGCGTCTGTTCCCGGGCAACTACGACGAGTACATGACCGTAGCGACCCAGTCCCGCGAGCAACTGCTGTCGGACAACGCCAAGAAGAAGGCGCAGATCTCGGAACTGCAATCGTTCGTCAGCCGCTTCTCGGCCAACGCCTCGAAAGCCAAGCAGGCCACCTCCCGCGCCAAGGCAATCGACAAGATCCAGCTGGCCGAGGTCAAGCCTTCGAGCCGTGTGAGCCCGTTCATCCGTTTCCTGAACAAACCAAGAAGCTGCACCGTCAAGCAGTCATCGTCGAGCGCATGGCCAAAGGCTTCGACGGCAAGCCCCTGTTCAAGGACTTCAGCTTCCAGGTTGAAGCGGGCGAGCGCGTAGCGATCATCGGCCCGAACGGTATCGGTAAAACCACCCTGCTGCGCACCCTGGTCAACGAACTGACCCTGGATGCCGGTACTGGTGAAGTGGACCGATGCCGCGGAACTGGGCTACTACGCCCAAGACCACGCGCACGACTTCGAAGACGACTGCAACCTGTTCGACTGGATGGGCCAGTGGACTCAGGGCGGCGAGCAAATCGTTCGCGGCACCCTCGGTCGCATGCTGTTCTCCAACGACGAGATCCTCAAGTCGGTCAAGGTCATCTCCGGTGGTGAGCAAGGTCGCATGCTGTTCGGCAAGCTGATCCTGCAAAAGCCGAACGTGCTGATCATGGACGAACCGACCAACCACTTGGACATGGAATCCATCGAGGCGCTGAACCTGGCGCTAGAGAACTACCCGGGCACGCTGATCTTCGTCAGCCACGACCGTGAGTTTGTATCGTCGTTGGCGACCCGCATTATCGAACTCAGCCCTAGCGGCGTGATCGATTTCAGCGGCACCTATGACGATTACCTGCGCAGCCAGGGTGTAGTGTTCTAAATAGCTGCCCTGCTTCAACTGAAAGCCCTGTCCTTGTGACGGGGCTTTTTGCATTTCATGGCCGGGGATTTTTCTGGTGCTGAAACTTTCAGCGAGTAAGCCCGCTCCCACATTTGTCCGCATTCTTAAAGGGAGAACCCGGTCAAATGTGGGAGCGGGCTTGCTCGCGAAGGGGCCCGAAAAGACAAGTAAAAAAAGCCAGGCAAAATAGTTAGCCTGCTTCCTTTTATTCGCAGCCCACGCCATGATGCAGCTCTCCCACCGCCGCCCGCGAACGAGCCCCCATGTCTCGCGCAGCAACAACCCCCGCAAAGCTCCCTGGCGATCACCCTGCAGATCGTCTCCATCGTTTTTTATACCTTTATTGCCTTCCTCTGCATCGGCCTGCCGATTGCGGTGTTGCCGGGCTATGTTCATGAACAACTGGGTTTCAGCGCGATCATCGCGGGGCTGACCATTGGCTCGCAATACCTGGCCACCCTGCTCAGCCGGCCGATGGCTGGGCGAATGTCGGACAGCATTGGCACCAAGCGGGCGATTGTCTATGGGTTGTCGGGGATTGTGCTGAGCGGCGTGTTGACGCTGATTTCGACGTTGCTGCAGAGCATGCCGCTGGTGAGTCTGTTGATCCTGATCGCCGGTCGCTTGCTGCTTGGGATCGCCCAGGGCCTGATCGGTGTCGGCACCATCAGTTGGTGCATGGGCCAGGTCAGGCGGAGCACACCGCCCGCTCCATCTCCTGGAACGGCATCGCCTCCTACGGTGCCATCGCCATCGGCGCGCCGTTGGGGGTGGTGATGGTCGCCGAGTATGGTTTCGCCAGTTTGGGGATCGCGCTGTCGCTGTTGGCGCTCGCTGCGCTGCTGCTGATCCGCAACAAACCGTCGGTGCCGGTGATTCGTGGCGAGCGGCTGCCCTTTTGGGCGGTGTTCGGGCGCATCGCACCGTTTGGTGCGAGCCTGAGTCTGGCGTCCATCGGTTATGGCACGCTGACCACCTTTATTACCCTGTATTACGTCAGCCGTGGTTGGGCCGGTGCTGCGTATTGCCTCACCGTGTTCGGTGTCTGCTTTATTTTGGCGCGGCTGTTGTTCATCTCCAGCATCAGCCGTTTCGGCGGATTCACCTCGGCCATTGCCTGCATGAGCATTGAAACCGTGGGCCTGGTGCTGCTGTGGCTGGCGCCTTCGACGGGCTATGCGCTGATCGGCGCGGGCCTGACCGGTTTTGGCTTGTCGCTGGTCTATCCGGCGCTGGGGGTTGAAGCGATCAAACAGGTGCCCAACTCCAGTCGCGGCGCGGGTTTGAGTGCTTATGCGGTGTTTTTTGATCTGGCACTGGCCATCGCCGGGCCATTGATGGGCGCGGTGGCGTTGAACCTGGGGTATACGTGGATATTCTTTAGCGCGGCGTTGTTGTCGGTAACCGGGTTGGGTCTAACGCTGCTACTCAAACGCCGCGCAATGGCCTAGCCAACACTCAATCCTGTAGCAGCTGGCGAAGCCTGCGTCCGGCTGCGTAGCAGTCGCAAACCCTGACAACGCGGTCTACCTGAAACACCTTAGCGGCTGATTTTACGACTGCTACGCAGCCGGACGCAGGCTTCGCCAGCTGCTACAGGGGTTGCGGTGTTCACTGATCCGCGGTTTGCAGACCTGCGCGGGTTGCGATGCCCAGGGTGCGGGAGAAGAATCGCCCGGCTTCGGAAATCATGTCGCGATGGATGCCTTCGCGGTCGACCCCATCGGCGTCGGTACACAGTGCTGGCATGGCAATGATCTGCTCTTCGTTGCACGGGGCCATGAACACGAAATGCCCCGCGCCGGCCAACAACTTGAAGTCGGGGGCAATCGGCAACTTGCGCGCAAGCGCCGCTGCGTTCTTGTCGAACGCGACCAGTTTGTCGCCGTCGCCGCTGTAAAGCAGCACCGGCACATGCACATCGGCCAGGGTGTGACGGCCGAACTTCAAGCTCAGCGGCGCCATCAATAGCAACGCATGCACGCGCGGGTCGGCCACGGGTTGAAGGTCATCGCGGTCGACGATCAATTCGCCCTGGGTGTTGCAGGCATCGCGGTCGTCCGGGCGCTCCTGGCAATAACGGCGCAGTCGATCCAGGTCAGGCGTGGCGCCGGACAGGATCAATGCCGTCTCACCGCCCGCCGAATAGCCAATCACCCCGACCTGATTGGCATTGACGAATGGCGCGAGCATGCGATCACCCAAGGTAGCGGTGATGGCTTCGGAAATCTGGATGGGTCGGCCGTAAAGGTTACTCAGCGTACCGAGGCGGCTGTGGTCTTTGGAGTTGTCGCCAGGATGGATCACCGCGACCACCACAAAACCTTGCGCGCCAACGAGGTGGCGAGGTCGTGCAGGGCCAGCGGGGTTCCGGTGTTGCCGTGGGACAGCATCAGCATCGGGAAGCGCCCGATGGCAACAGCGCTGTCTTCGCCGGCTTCGACGGTGTAACCCTCGATTTTACTGGTGTGCTCCCTGTCACTGGAGGGATAGAACGCGATGGCGTGCATCGGTTGCAAATCGAGGGGGTCGAGAAAACTCATCTCATGGAAGCCGACGCTCCAGTGAGGATGTGGCGCAGGCGCGGCGTGCACTGAATTCAGGCTGCTGAGCAGGCAAAACAGTAACGTTGCACAAAGACGCACCATAAGGATGCCCCACCATTTTGTTACTTGACCGGAAAGCCCGTTCTCCTCGGATCATCGAGGCAGCGGCCTTGTACCAGCATTTGCGGCCAACAAGGTCATTGCAGAACGGGAACGTTAACCCGTTATTGCATAACCTGGGCCACAACCTGAAACGGCCAGAAACAAAAAACTCCGTATCTGGCACTTGCGCGACCAGAATACAGAGTTTTTTGGGGTATTGCCTGAGCAGTTTGCTGCCTTTACGCAAGCTTACGCGGCGGCGAACAATTGCTCGCTGATTTGCGCTTGAGCATCGCTCATGGCTTTGGTGCGAACTTCGTCACCGTAGGCCAGGCCGTGGGCGCGGACAAACTCGATGTCGGTGATGCCGATGAAGCCGAACAGCACTTTCAAGTACTCTTCGTGAGCCACACCCGTGGCCTGACCGGCATGCATGCCACCGGAAGTGGAAACGATCACGACTCTTCTTGCCACCGCACAGGCCTTCAGGGCCGGCTTCGGTGTAACGGAAGGTCTGACCGGCAACGGCGATGCGATCGATCCAGGCCTTGAGTTGGGTCGGAACGGTGAAGTTGTACATCGGCGCGGCGATCACGACGGCATCTGCGGCGAGGAATTCGGCCAGGGTCTTGGCGCTCAGCTCGGCTTCGTGCTGTTGCGCGGCGTTGCGCAGTTCAGCGGTAGTACCGGCGGCGACCAGGGTCGTGGCGGAGAAATGGCTGATGGCATCGGCGGCCAGGTCGCGGTAGGTGACCACGGCGTTGGGCTCTGCAGTTTGCCAGGCTTTAACGACTTCGCTGCTCAGCAGACGGGAAGCCGAGTTGTCACCAAGAATGCTTGAATCGATATGCAACAGTTTCATGTGGGATCTCCAGGTGAGGATCGCCACGGGGCGATCTGATGGAGAGAATCCTACAGGCGAAACCAATAGCTGATTAGACTGCAACAATGCGATAGTTCGTCCCACTGATAGAACAGTCGAGCAACTGTCATGCAAGACCTCAATGATCTCTACTATTTTGCCAAGGTGGTTGAAGCCGGCGGCTTCGCGGCGGCAGGTCGCGTGCTCGGGATTCCCAAATCCCGCTTGTCGCGCCGGATTGCCGAGCTGGAAGAACGCCTGGGCGCGCGCCTGCTGCAACGCACCACTCGGCAACTCAAGCTGACGGCGGTGGGCGAGCGTTACTTGCGCCACTGTCAGGCGATGCTGCTGGAAGCCGAAATGGCCGATGAAGCGGTCGCCAGCATGTCCAGCGAACCGCGCGGGCGGTTGCGGGTGTCCTGTCCCGTCGGCCTGGCGCATGAAATGCTGCCGACGGTCATTGCCCGATTTCTGGACAAATACCCGCAGGTACAACTGGAAGTCATGCTGCTCAATCGCCGGGTCGACCTGGTGACTGAAGGCGTCGATGTCGCCTTGCGCGTGCGTGAACTGGGCGACGAAGATCCGTTGCTGGTGACCCGTCGCCTGCGCCAGGCACAAATGGCCATGGTCGCCACCCCGGATTTTTTGCACGGACGTGAAATCAACCAGCCCGAAGACCTCAGAAACCTGCCGGTGCTGGGCGCCCTCGAAGCCGACCGCATGGTGCATATCCGCCTGCTCGATCTCCAGGGAAAAAGCGTCGAGCTGAGCCTGGAAGCGCGATTGGGTATCGATGACTTCATAGTGCGCAAGGCCTGCACCCTCGCCGGCCAGGGCTTTACCCTGCTGCCCATGATGTATTGCGAGCAAGAGCTGGAAGCCGGTTCGCTAGTCCAATTGCTGCCCGACTGGTCATCGCCTGGCGGCTGGCTACAAGCGGTCTACCCTCATCGGCGCGGGTGATGCCGGCGGTTCGCGCCTGGCTCGACCATTTGATCGAATCATTCAACAGCCTGTGGGGACCGACTGATATGAAGGCTGGACGTATGAGCGAAGAGGATGTCGCGCAGTTCTGTCTCGCGCTGCCGGGTGCGCGGGAAGACTATAAATGGGGTGGTGTGCGGGTGTTTTCGATTGCCGGAAACAAAATGTTCGCGTTGCAGAACCTGCGCGGCGACTCCCTGGCCTTCAAGGTCGACAAGGACCTGTTCCTGGGGCATTGCGACCGACCGGGCATCCACCCGGCTCCCTATCTGGCGAGAGCCCAGTGGATCATCATGCAAACACCCTACCCGCTGGGCGCCGAAGAGCTGCAGGGCTTGTTGCAACGTTCCCACCAACTGGTGGTGAGCAAGTTGCCCAAGCGTACCCAGGTTGGATTGCTGCTTTAAAACAGTGCCAACAGGTGGGCGCCGAGGAACAGCTGATCGATCCAGAACACCTGATGCAACAGCACAATCAGCCAGAACAACAGCTGAAACGAGACTTTGCGAGTCTTGTGCCGGAACACTTGCTGAGCCAGCAACGCGCCAGGCCAGCCGCCGGCCAGTTCGACCGCATGCAAGACGTTTTCCGGCGTGCGCCAGGTATCGGCGCGGGCCTTGCGCTTGTCACTCCAGTACAGGAAAAACGCCAGCACACTGACGCCCCCATACGCCGCCAGCGGAATCAATGACACCCCGCGCAGCCAGAGCAAAACCGACCCTGCCAACGGCAACGCGCACAGCGCTGCAAAAACCAGCAGCTGGAGTCGTAGATGCTGAATGTGCTCGCCCCCGGACCTGCGCCCGGGGTTGTGGCGCGTGCCGGCGTCACTCATGCGGCTTGGCCGCGGACCAGTCGACCCAACCAAATTGCCAAGTGGCCAGAATGATCAGGCCGAACACGATGCGATACCAGGCGAACGCCGCGTAGCTGTGGCTGGCGATGAACTTGAGCAAGCCACGGACCGCGATCATGGCGAAGATGAACGCCGTGACGAAACCAATCGCGAACACCGGGAAATCCGCAGGCACGAACAGGTGACGGTATTTGAAGCCCGAGTACACCGCCGCAGCGACCATGGTCGGCATCGCCAGGAAAAACGAGAACTCGGTAGCGGTCTTGCGCGACAGGCCAAACAGCAACCCGCCGATGATGGTCGACCCGGAACGCGATGTACCTGGAATCATTGCCAGGCACTGAGCGAAACCGACTTTCAACGCATCTTGCCAAGTAATCTCGTCAACGGTTTCGGCGTGCACTTCGTGTTGGCGCTTCTCGGCCCACAACATGATGATCCCGCCCACAACCAGCGCGGTGGCGACAGTAATCGGGTTGAACAGGTAGTGGTGAATCAAGTCGGAGAAAATCACCCCCAACACCACGGCTGGCATGAATGCGATCAGCAGATTGGCCGTGAATCGACGAGCGCTCGGTTGGGTCGGCAACCCCGTGACCACATCGAGAATCTTGCGGCGAAATTCCCACACCACCGCCAGGATCGCGCCCAATTGAATAATGATGTTGAACGCGATAGCGCGTTCACCACCGAAGTCGAGCAAGTCGGCCACGATGATTTGGTGCCCGGTACTGGAAATGGGCAGAAACTCCGTCAGCCCTTCTACTACGCCAAGTATCAATGCCTGAAAGGCGGTCCAAAGATCCATCAATCCCCCAAGAAGCGATGCCCCCAGGCATGCCCCGTTAGTTTTTTAAAACGTTCATTGCGCTGAGCGTAGTTGAAGTTCCGCGCGCACAGGATCCAGACGAAACCGTAAAAATTCCGTGAAAAGCTGCAAGGATTCAGGTTTTTCCGCGCGGGGCCGAAATCCTATCAGACATGCCTTTATAACGCTGCCGCGGAATAGGACTTGGGTCGCATATGCCCGACCGGCAAAGCGTGGTTGGATGCTGGCAATCGTTTATTACAAGAAAAAGAAATCGGAGTGACAGCGTTATGAACAGCTTACGCAGTGTGTCGATCAGCCGGCGCTTGTGGCTCATCTTGATCGTGTCGGTGGTGATGCTACTGACATTGGGCATGCTGATGCTCAAGCAGATTCACGACGACCTTTATCAGGCCAAGGCCCAGAAAACCCAGCACGTCGTGCAGACCGCCAGCGGCATTCTGAATTACTACCATGACCTGGAGACTGCGGGCACCCTCACCCGTGAGGCCGCCCAAAAGCAGGCGCTGACGGCGGTTCGCGGGTTGCGCTATGACCAGAATGACTACTTCTGGATCAACGACCTGACGCCGGTGATGATCATGCACCCGGCCAATCCCAAACTCGACGGTCAGAACCTGTCGGCCATTCGTGACCCGGACGGATTCGCGGTGTTTAACGAAATGGTCGCCGTGGCCAAAGCTAAGGGCGCCGGCGTGGTCAATTACCGCTGGCCGAAACCAGGCGCCAGTGCTCCGGTAGAAAAAACCTCCTACGTCAAACTCTTCGAACCCTGGGGCTGGGTGATTGGGTCGGGCGTGTACATCGATGACATGCAGGCGGAGTTTTATGGCCAGGTCTGGAAGGCGACGTCCCTCGGCGTGGTGATTGCCCTGGTGATGGCCCTGCTGGTCATGCTGATTGCGCGCAGTATCGTGCGTCCGCTCCAGGAAACGGTGAATGCCATGGCCAATATCGCCAGCGGGGAAAGTGACCTGACCCGCAGCCTAGAAACCCATGGCAACGACGAGGTGGCGCAATTGGCGCGACACTTCAATGCCTTTACCAGCAAGTTGCGCCAGGTCATTACCCAATTGCAGGTGTCCGCCAGTGACCTGGGGCAATCGTCCAGTGACTTGGGCAATGACGCCACCCAGGCCCAGCAGCGCAGTCAGCAGCAATCACAGCAAATGGAGCTGGTGGCCACAGCGATCAACGAAGTGACCTACGGCGTACAGGATGTGGCCAAGAACGCCGAGCATGCGGCCAGCGAGATGCGCGATGCCGAGTCTCAGGCGCAGCAGGGACAGATCAACATTGACGGAAGCTTGCAGCAGATCGACAAACTGTCCGGCACCATCGATCAAGCCGTGGAAGTGATTCGTACCCTGGCCACAGAAAGCACGCAGATCGGCAGCGTCCTGGAGGTGATCCGTTCCATCGCCGAACAAACCAACCTGCTCGCCCTCAACGCTGCCATCGAGGCTGCGCGGGCCGGTGAACAGGGGCGTGGTTTTGCGGTGGCGGCCGATGAAGTGCGCCTGTTGGCCCAGCGCACGCAGAAGTCGACAGCGGAGATCCAGTCGATGATCGAGCGCCTGCAAAACCACTCGGAAGCGGCGGTCAAGGTTATCGGCGACAGTAGCCGGGCATCGCAACTGACCATTGAACAGGCCGGGCTGGCCGGTGCGAGTTTAACGGCAATCGGCCAGGCATTACGTAACCTCAACGGGTTGAACGCATCGATCGCCAGTGCGACGTTGCAGCAAGCCCATGTGGTGGAAGACATCAATCAGAACGTGACCCAGGCTGCACAGTTGTCCCACAGCACCGCGCTGGCGGCGCAACAATCGAGCGTGGCCAGTGTGCGATTGAAAGACCTGAGCGAACAGTTGAACGGGTTGCTCAAGCAATTTCGCGTGTAACCCCCCTGTAGCAGCTATCGAGCAGCGCGAGGCTGCGGGCGGCTGCGGGCGGCTGCGGGCGGTGACGAAGTCGTCGTAAACCTGCGAACGCGGCTGTCCTGACACGTCGTGGGGCCCCGGACGCAGCCTCGCGCTGCTCGACAGCTGCTACAGCGCTGGTTCTACTTGGCGGCGGGTGCCGGTACAATCCGCCCCCACTTCGCTTTCCCAAGGAACCTCCATGTCCGGGCTTGAACTGTTTGCCGCTGCCCTCGGTGTAATCGCCGTCTGGCTGACCGTCAAACAGAACCCCTGGTGCTGGCCGATCGGTCTGGTCATGGTGCTGCTTTATAGCTGGATCTTTTTTGAGGTAAAGCTGTATTCGGACATGCTCCTGCAAGTGATCTACGCCGCGCTGCAACTCTATGGCTGGTGGCAATGGACCCGCGCAGGCGAGGCGAAAACTGGTCGGCAGGTCAGTCGCCTCGATGGCAAGTCGGTAGCCCTTGGCCTTGCGGTCGGCGCGCTGGGCAGTGCGCTGTTGGGCGCCGCCATGGCGCACTGGACCGATGCCGCCCAGCCTTGGCTCGACGCCGCACTGACCGGCTTCAGTCTGGTTGCACAGATGTGGATGGCGCAAAAACGCGTGCAATGCTGGCCACTGTGGATTGCCGTCGATGTGGTTTTCGTCGGGCTGTTTATCTACAAAGGCATGTACATCACCTGTGCCCTCTATGCACTGTTCCTGCTGCTGGCAGTGCAAGGCTGGCGTGAATGGCGGGCCGACCCGGCGCTACGCACATGAAGGTGCTGGTGCTGACGGGGCCCGAATCCAGCGGCAAGAGCTGGCTGGCGGCCGAGTTACAAGGTCATTTTGGCGGCGTGCGAGTCGATGAATTCGTGCGTTGGTTCATCGAACAAAATCCCCGCGACACCTGCCTGGGCGATATTGCTGAGATCGCCCGTGGCCAGTTGCAATGGGAAGATGAAGCACGTTCCCGACAGCCTCGACTTTTAATTCTCGACACCCATTTGCTGAGCAATATCCTGTGGAGCAACACCTTGTTTGGCGACTGCCCTGCATGGCTTGAGCCCGCGTTGCTGGCCCGCCATTACGATCTGCACCTGCTGCTGTCACCGGAGCAGGTCGAGTGGACGGACGACGGCCAGCGTTGTCAGCCCGAACTGAGTGAGCGCCTGGCATTTTTCACGTCGACCCAGACCTGGCTCGAACAACACTGCCAGCCGTTTCAGATTATTCAGGGAAGCTGGACACAACGGCGGTTTCAGGCGATTGAAGCGGTGAGCCACCTGCTGGATTGCTGAGCCTTCATTGGGGTGATTTCCCCAGTGATTCCCCCTGTTTTGGGGAAAAGGTGTCCACTCCTGAAACACTCATCTGCCCGCAAACAGGCTGTTTCAGCGCTCTTCATCATCTTGTCATGGTGCTTGTTAAACCGTTGAAACACATCAGCGCAAACCCCCGTGCTAGAGCTTTGCGTCGGGATTAGTCAGTAAAACCTCGCCCTGGCTGTCTCACGCATGAAACAGCAAACGTATCGCTCACTTCTCAAAAACGACTAACTCATTGAATTAAAACAACAATTAAAAAGCGGCACAGCTTTCGCTCTCTCCTTCCCAACGCTGACTAGGGCCAGCCCACAAAAGAAGGAATTGCTGCCGTGGGGACATTCAATAAAGGCATTTCATACCTGTTGCTGATCGGATGTGCCGCCAGTTCGGTACTCAGCCTGAACGCTCAGGCCGATGGCAATGGCGTCATTACTCTCAAGCGCGATGTCCAGCCTATCCCCATTGGCCGTAACGGCGGCAAAGACCCCTATCCAACCACGGTCAATGCCAACCCTTCGGAACGCATCAATACAACCATGACCAACACTGAGTTGAGCGACGGTGAGTTCGCCAGCGTGGCCAGTGGTTCATCCATTCGCGGCAACATCAATCCAACCACGAACAGCATGCCTGGCCTTAACGTCGTCACCAACCCCAACGGCATGCCTGGTATGAGCGCCGGTCACGGTGGTGGCAGTGGTGCCGCGATTTCCGGAACCATCAATCGGGCAATGAGCTCCGGCCTGGCCCCACTGACCAGAATGGCCGGAGGTCAATGACATGAATCGCAGCCTCATTTTCCTCGCCCTGTTCGCCAGCGCAAGCGCCATGGCCGACTCCGGCGTCGCCAGCATGAACAACGCCAACATCCAGGATTCCGGCGTCCAGTACAAAGGCAACTTCAACGTCAACCAGGCGGCCGGGGATCAGTTGCAACAAACCAACACCCGGGCTATCGCCATCGGCACCAATGCCGGCGCGTCCACCCACATCAACCAGAAAATCGATACCCCCCGCCAACCCTTCGATGAACGCTACATCCACGATCGGTGGCACCTCTTTCAGTAATGGCAACGGTGTACTGGGCGTTAACCAGAGCGCCGGGGCCAACAACCAAATGGCCAACGCAATGCGCGTCAGCATCAGTGCTGCACCGCAGAGCGTCGACGATAGCGCCCTGTCCCAGCAGAACGTGGCGTTGTTACCAAACTCAGGAGCAACTGGACCCCAAACCGGCAGTCGCCAGGTCGTTACCAGCGACCAGGCCTTCACCGGCAGCCGGGGGATTATCCAGGTGAACCAGAGTGCTGGGGTGGGGAACCGAATGGCTAACACCCTCAGCATCCGGGTCGCTGACTGACCCAAACGCAGTGCGATTAGAAAGTACCAACACTTAACCAACTAATAAGCACGGAGAAACACCATGAAACCTACAATGGCCTTAAAACCACTGGTTTTCGCTCTCGCAGCAGTGATGGCAATCGCAGCACAAGCAGGCGGTCGTGATGATGATCACGGTCATGGCAACGGTCACGGCAACGGGCATAACAACCATCAGCCTAAGCACCCTACTTTTGAAGAAATGCTTTCAATCTCTGCCGGTGCCGGCGCCACTGTGATGGACCAACAGGACAGCAGTGACAACGGGGTATTGAACCAAGGCACCAAAAACGACGCTAGAGCTGACAGCTCGTTGAATAACTCCAACGGCAACATGGGCGCCAACGTTGCAGCCGGTGACGGCAACCAACAAGACAACGCCGCCGCTTTGGCCACTGCTGACGAAAGCTTTATCTTCGGCTCCGCAGTCGCTATTTCCAGCGCGACTCAAAACAACACCGGCAACACCGTTCTCAACTACTCTAATACCAACAACGCAAACCTGAACAACGCAGGCAACAGTGGTTCCGGCAACATCGGCATCAACGTAACCGCCGGCGATTTCAACCAACAGAAAAACAACCTGGCCATTGCTGTATCCGGCGGTCGTGTAGCCGCAGCAGCCGCTGAAGCTAACCAACCCTCCAGTGGTCTTTCCGTGTCTAACTATGGCACTCAGACCTACAAGAAAGACGAGCTCAAAGGCACCTTCCATGCTGCTGGCGGGTTTGTAGCAGCAGGCAAAGCAGTGTCTAAACCTGCTGATGATGATCATGATCATGGCCATGGTAATGACAACAGAGGGGGCGGTCATGGTGGCGGTCACGACGATGGCACAGTCAAATCTGACTTCGTTGCAGTCGGCGTATTCGGCCTGGCCGGTGTTACCACTCAACAAGTGCTGACCCCAGACGGCTGGAAAAACCCTGTGACCAACAATGCTGCAATGACCAACTCGATGAACAACTTCTCCGGTAATGGCGGAGCCAACGTATCGGCCGGTAACGGCAACCAACAAAGCAACTCGCTGTCCATCGCCGCAGGTTGCAAAGCCTGCCTGTAATCGCGATCGCAATGAAAGCCCCGGAAACGGGGCTTTTCCACAGTCCGCAAAGGCGTAATCGATCATGCGCAAGACTGCCCTTTTCGCCCTACTCTGCCTGTCTGGCCTGACTCAGGCCGCACAGATGCCAGTGGCCGCCCTGCCTGGTGGCGTGCTGGTCTATAAGCAGGTACAGAGTTTGCGTGAGCGCAAGTTTGCCGACATCGTCGAACAGAAAACCGATTTCAGCTGCGGCGCCGCCGCACTGGCCACGGTGTTACGCCAGGCTTATTGGCTCGACGTCGATGAGGAGCACATCATCAAAGGCATGCTGGTCAACGCTGACCAGAACCTTGTTCGTACTCAAGGTTTCTCCATGCTGGACATGAAGCGCTACATAGAAAGCATCGGCATGCGCGCCAGAGGCTACAAGATCCCACCTGAAAAGCTCGATGCAGTAACGATTCCGGTGGTGGTACTGATGGAAATTCGCGGATACAAGCATTTCGTGGTGATGCAGCGTGCGGACAAGCAATGGGTCTACATCGGCGACCCGGTACTCGGACACAAACGCTACTCCCATGATGACTTTGTCAAAGGTTGGAACGGCATAGTCTTCGCTATCGTAGGTCCCGGTTACGACAAAACAAATGCATTACGCAGTCCACCGGTACCGCTGACAGCCAAGAACAAGCTGGATACCTTCAACCCTGTCAGAGATGCTGAGTTGATGGATTTTGGTTTCATACAGAGCGACTTCTTCTAATCGCCAAATGATGATATTGGAGCAGGATGCTCCGGGAGCAGCAGATGAAAACCTCATACTGGCTGGCCGCTGTTTGTCTGGCAGCGAGCGCATCAGGCTATGCCAATGGATTCAAGCCCATCGAAATAAAGGATCAGGAACTCGCCCAGTTGCGCGGTCGTTATGTGATGCCGGGCCGTATTATCAGCTTCGGCGTTGTAATGAGCAGTACCTGGCGCAATGCCAGTGGTGACGTCATCGGGGCGGCGACGTCCATGCAGATCCAGGCAGCAACGATCAAACCCGAATTCTATGTATCAACCATCAAACAATCAGGTAATTCCGGTCCTGGTGGTACACCTGAACAAGGCACCGGCAATGTAGTCGGCGGCGCGGGACTCGCCACCAGCCAGGGCATTACCCAAAGCGTGCGTGCAGCTGGCGATAGCAACACCGCTTACAACAACGTTTCGATCGATGTGAAGGAAGCTAACCAGGCACCGGCGCTTGTACCGGGGCAGGGCCAGGCTTTGCTGGCCGGGCAAACGATCAGCGGCAGCAACGCCGCCGGTAGCGTGGCAGTGACTGCCACTGGGGGTGGCGTTCAAATGGCCATCACTGCCAACAACAATCAAGGCAACGCTTTGCAGCAAGTGGCCCAGGGAGGATTACTACAAAACACCCGGCTGCTGGGCAACAGCAACCTGGTCAACAACCTTACCCAACTCAACGTAGTACTCAATAATAATGGCCCGAGTGCTGGCGCATTGGACTGCAACCTGACCCAACTTAACGCCCTCCGTACCTTGGGGGGATATTGAACTACGCTCAGTCTCGATCATTGGGTTTAAAGGGACGGCTTATTCATGTATCGATCAGTATCACTGCGTGCAGTAGTTTGTCTGAGTGCTCTATTTCCGGCCGCCATGCTTCAAGCGGCACCCAACGCGGACGTAGAGGCCCTGAAGCAGGAACTTCTGGAGTTAAAGCAACGATACGAAGTACAACAAAAAGCCCTGGCGGTACTCGAACAACGGGTTCGCCAGGTAGAGGATCAACCCGCAGCTCCCCACCGAAACGTCTGGCCAAGTCGCCAGCCGACATGAGAGGGAACGCGGTGGCCGCAGGGACCGGCGCAGCAGCGGCATCGGGGGGTGCAGCCGGGGGCAGCGGCAGTTCTTATGGCCAGTCGCTGGCCGACGATTCACAACCGGCACAGAGTGTGTCCAACCTGTATGACGAAGCCAGCGGGTTCTTTGGCGGCGGCAAATTCAGCGTCGAGACCGGGATCACTTACTCCCGATACGACACCCGCCAGCTGATCCTCAACGGTTTCCTGGCACTGGACTCGATCTTCCTGGGCAACATCAACCTCGACCGGATCAAGGCCGATACCTGGACACTCGATCTCACCGGTCGCTACAACTACAACAACCGCTGGCAGTTCGACCTGAACGTGCCGGTGATTTACCGCGAGTCGACTTACCAGTCCGGCGGCGGCAACCAGGGCGCGGCCAACGTTACAACCGAAGACACTGTCACCAGAGACCCGACGATTGGCGACGTGAACTTCGGGATTGCCTACAAGTTCTTGGACGAATCGGTGAATACCCCGGATGCCGTTGTCACCTTGCGGGTCAAGGCGCCGACAGGCAAGGACCCGTTCGGGATCAAGCTGCGTCAGACCGATGCCAACACCAACCTGTTCGTGCCTGACACCCTGCCAACCGGCAACGGCGTCTGGTCGGTCACCCCGGGTATTTCGCTGGTCAAAACCTTCGATCCGGCGGTGTTGTTCGGCAGCTTGTCTTACACCCACAACTTCGAAGAGTCCTTCGACGACATCAGCGCTACCGTCAACCAGAAAACGCCAGGCAAAGTACAAATCGGCGACAGCTTCCAGATCGGCGCCGGTATTGCGTTCGCGCTGAACGAAAAGATGAGTATGTCGTTCTCGGTGTCTGACCTGGTGCAACGCAGAAGCAAGCTGAAACAGGATGGGGGTGACTGGGAATCCGTGGTCGCCAGCGATGCCAACGCCGGTTATTTCAACATCGGCATGACCATTGCGGCTACCGACAACCTGACCATCGTACCCAACCTGTCCATGGGCATGACGGACGATGCCCCGGACTTCCAGTTCAGCCTGAAATTCCCTTACTACTTCTAACTGTTTCAAGCCCAAGGAAAAGGCCCGCTGCGACGTCAATCGCAGCGGGCCTTTTCGTTTCACCGCGCCCTAGCGGATCTGGTGCTTGTGCAGCAATCGGTAGAAAGTCGGTCTGGAAACGCCCAGGACCCTGGCGGCAACGCTCAGGTTGTCACTGTGCCGATTGAGTACATCGCACAGTGCCTGGCGCTCGGCACGGGTCTTGTAGTCTTCGAGGGTGCCCATGGGGGTGGCAAAGGCTTGCTGGCTGATCAACCCCAAGTCTCGCGCTTCGATCTGCCGCCCCTCGGCGAGTACCAACCCGCGGCGCACCCGATTGGCCAGTTCACGGACATTGCCCGGCCAATCATGTTTGCCCATGGCAATCAGTGCGTCTTCGCTGAAACTGCGAGGCCGTCGGCCGGTTTCGTGGCTGTAGAAATGGGAAAAGTGGTTGGCCAGCATCGACAGGTCGCCGTGACGTTCACGCAGAGGTGCCGTCACCACTTGCAGGACGTTCAGGCGGTAATATAAATCTTCACGAAAACGCTTCTTCTCAATGGCGGCCTCAAGGTCGACGTGCGTCGCCGCCAAAACCCGCACATCCACCGGAATCGGCTGACTCCCACCTACGCGTTCGATGTGTTTTTCCTGTAGGAAACGCAACAGATTGGCTTGCAGTTCCAGCGGTAAATCGCCGATTTCATCAAGGAATAACGTGCCGCCGTTCGCGGCTTCTATCCGCCCGACCTTGCGCTGGTGAGCGCCGGTGAAGGCGCCTTTTTCATGGCCAAACAACTCGGACTGGATCAAATGTTCTGGAATCGCACCGCAGTTGATCGCCACAAAGGGTTTGCTGTGACGCTGGGACTGTCGGTGCAGCGTGCGCGCGACCAACTCCTTGCCCGTGCCGCTTTCACCGCGGATCAAAACCGGTGATTCGGTCGGCGCCAATTTGCTCAGCAACTTGCGAAGTTCGCGAATCGGTTTGCTGTCGCCCAGTAGTTCGTGTTCTGGCTGATCGATGTGAATCGTGCCCTGCCCACGCAGGCGCGCCATGCCGAATGCCCGCCCCAGCGTGACCTGAACCCGAGAGACGTCAAAGGGCAAAGTATGGAAGTCGAAAAACCATTCGCACACGAAGTCCCCGACATTCTGCAAGCGCAGGACTTCCTGGTTAAGGACCGCAATCCACTCGGTGCCGCTGCGGCTGATCAGTTCTTTGACGGCTTCGGGACGTTCCAGATGAAAGGGCTGTAATCGCAACAGGCCGACGTCGCAGGTTCTATCGGCGGCGTTCTCCAGGGAACAGCTATCAACATCCCACCCCACCGAGCGCAAACCCGGTAACAGACGATGGCAGTCGTCACAGGGGTCTACTACTAACAGACGTCGTAACGCAGGCGCTTCGATCATGACTGTTCCTTGGCGCCAAATTTTAGGAAATATTAGTAAAAACAGTCATTTGGCGGACTTGGCTGTAACATTAGCAAGAATTTGACACACCCTTGTATCGATTGACTATAGAGAGGCTGCTTAAACAGTTATAAGAACGACTTGGTTAGTGACCTAACGAGTTGAACCTTTCATTCAGCTTTCAAATCAATACCCCTGCATTGAGTATATGAAAGAAAGTTGAAATTTCTTTTGTTTGTGTGTGACCTGACCCCATGTTGGGGGCATCAGTACAAGTAACCAGCCGAACGGTAAGCCCAACCGACGGCAGATCACTTGATTGGGCACACAGAGAGAAAATCCTATGACCGCCCCGCTCCGTATCAACGAAGCTCTTTTGATTGCCGACCGCGCTTTTAAACCTTTCCAATGCGTGGCCTGGGCCCCACAAGACGGCAATGGTGAGCTCAGCATCACCATCATCGACCGCACCAACACCCACATTAGCCGCGCCCAAATCCCTAGCAGCGAGTATTCCGACCCTGCGCAACTCGAACACCTGCTGCAGCAGGCCCGCGCCGAGTTGAGCGAGAAAGGTTATCAGCTGCAATCATGGTCCATGCCGCACTAAGGGTCTCTGCGGACTACTTCAACGTAGTCCGCCCCCTGCCTTCTTTTAGTTGGCTGTTTTAACAGTTACAGCGCATCCAACACTCTAACTTTTTCGCCTCGAATTACTTGGCGCACTTGTCTTTGGTTCGAAAAGACACTGTTCTGGCACAGTGCGACCCTCCGCCTGTTAGTTATGACAGTTGTGTGATTACCCATTCAGGGATTGAATGTTTCACACAGGCAGTTGCCCTCCCGCCCCCGGGTTTCGGACAGCTCGCAAGGAGAGGCGCGCATGCCACACCAGACTGCTTTTGCCCTACCTGTATCGCGGTACATGGCTGGCGATCTCGATAATAGTTTCGCCGCCCGCGGTAAAGCCCAGGTGTATTTCGCCGGGAGTACGTCAAGTATCGCCAACAGCGTGGAAATTGACGCCAGTGGCCGCGTGCTGGTGGCGGCGACGGTTGGCCTGCGAGGTGGTAACTGCTTTGGCCTGGCCCGTTTACTGGAAGACGGTTCGGCGGACCTTGCATTTGGCCATAACGGCAGCGTTATCGGGCAGTTCCAGCGCGGCTTCGAAGCCATGGCGGGCAAAGTGCATCTGTTGGCCAACGGACACATTCTGGTGGCCGGGCTGCACTATGAAGACACTCACCGAACGCTTCCAGCCTTGGCGCTGTTCGATTCCCAAGGTCACCCGGTCAGGCATTTTGGTGACAATGGGATCAGTGTCATTCGCCTGCCGGGAAACTTGTCCCTGGGCACCCGCGATGTCTGGCTTCCCCCTGGCGTTCCAGGCGCCGAAGCCTGCGACGTCCAAGTGCTGGCTGACGGCGGGATCCTGCTGCTTGCCAACCACCATTTTGAATTGGCCGATCATGTCGGCCTGTTGATACGCCTTACCCGCCATGGCCAATTGGATACGTCCTTCAATGGCCGCGGCTTTGTCATCGTCCGGCACCTGCTGATGAACTCCTGGCTCAGTAGCCTCATGGTGCAACGAGACGGCCGGATCATGGTCGGTGGATCGATTAATTTCCCCGTTGAAGGTTTACTGGCGCGCTACCTCCCCGATGGCCGTCTGGATGACTCTTTCGCCGTGGATGGCTTTATGTCGTTCAGGGCTGAAGAGCGCGGTGCTCAGGTCAACCAGATCATCGAGATGGAAAATGGCGACCTGCTGTGCTTTGGCAGCAGCCGCGACCCGATGCACTGCCTGGCCTTCAAAATACACAGCAATGGCCGCCCCGATGTTCACTGCAACGGCGGCCAGCCACAACTACTGAAAGTCGGTCGCAGCGGTTGCCAATGGACCGCTGCCCTGCACCAGGGTGATGGTCGAGTGCTGGCAGTTGGCGCCACTAACGGCGGCGTCGAAGCCGACTTCCTTTAGCCCGGTATTTACCCGGTGGGCAGTTGGACCCCGGTTTCGCCGAAGGCACCTGCTGGGTTCGCACCCGCCTGGGACGCAGCCTGGATACCGCTATGTCGGTAGCGGTTCAAGCTGATGGAAGAATCGTCGTAGGCGGTTATTCGCTGGATGGCAACTACAAGGCCGTTGTGGTGCGCTATCTCGGGTAATCCATTACCTTTCCCGGACTTGATATTCCCATCTTGTTACGGCAAGTTGCGCGCTTCTTTAAACAAGGAGTAGCCGATGTCCGGTTCAATGGCCCAGGCGTTCGCGCACAACTTTCTCGGCCACTCACCTCGCTGGTACAAGGCGAGCATTCTCGGTTTCCTGATTCTCAACGCACTGGTGCTGTGGACGGTCGGCCCCGTTGCGGCCGGTTGGCTGCTGGTGCTGGAGTTCATCTTTACCCTGGCCATGGCACTCAAGTGTTACCCGCTGATGCCCGGCGGGTTGCTGCTGATTGAAGCCCTGCTGCTAAAAATGACCACGGCACAGGCGCTTTATGACGAACTGGTGCATAACTTTCCGGTCATCCTGTTGTTGATGTTCATGGTGGCCGGCATCTACTTCATGAAAGACCTGCTGCTGTTTCTGTTTTCGCGCTTGTTGCTGGGGGTTCGCTCAAGGCGCTGTTGTCGTTGATGTTCTGCTTTCTCTCGGCATTCCTCTCGGCCTTCTTTGACGCATTGACCGTGACCGCGGTGATTATCAGTGCGGCCGTGGGGTTTTATTCGGTGTATCACCGCGTTGCCTCGGGCAATGATCCTCGCCAGGACAGCGAGTACAGCGATGACCAGCAATTGCCCACGCTTCACCATGGCGACCTCGAACAGTTCCGTGCCTTTCTGCGCAGTCTTTTGATGCACGGTGCCGTCGGCCCGGCGTTAGGCGGTGTCTGCACACTGGTGGGTGAACCGCAGAACCTGCTGATCGGCCATGAGATGGGCTGGCATTTCTCCGATTTCTTTTTGAAAGTTGCCCCCGTCTCACTGCCGGTACTGGCCGCCGGTTTGTTGACCTGCGTGCTCCTGGAAAAACTGCGCTGGTTCGGCTACGGCACGCTGCTGCCGGACAACGTTCGGGCGGTGCTGGCCAACTTTGCCGCCGAAACAACGCCGAGCGCACTTCGCGCCAGCGTGCCGCCTTACTGGTGCAAGGTGCCGCCGCGTTGATCCTGATTGCAGGGTTGGCGTTTCACATCGCGGAAGTCGGCCTGATCGGCTTGATGGTGATCGTGTTGATCACGGCCTTCACCGGCATCACCGACGAGCACCGTATCGGCAACGCGCTTCAAGGACGCCATGCCCTTCACCGCGTTACTGGTGGTGTTTTTTGCGGTGGTCGCGGTGATTCACGACCAGCAATTGTTCACCCCGCTGATCCAGTGGGTACTGGCACTGCCGGCCGACCAGCAACCGGGCATGTTGTTTATCGCCAATGGCTTGCTGTCAGCCATCAGTGACAACGTGTTTGTGGCGACCATTTACATCACCGAAGTGAAACGCGCGTTCATCTCCGGCCACATGAGCCGTGAACAATTCGAGACACTGGCCATTGCGATCAATACCGGGACGAACCTGCCCAGCGTGGCGACGCCTAATGGACAAGCCGCGTTTCTGTTTTTGCTGACCTCGGCAATTGCCCCGCTGATTCGCCTGTCGTACGGCTGCATGGTGTGGATGGCGTTGCCGTACACCGTGGTGATGGGTGTGTTGGGCTGGTATGCGGTGAGTTTCTGGCTGTAACACAGAACAAAAACTGTAGGAGTCAGTCAGCGAGGGAGGATATAGCGCTCGATCGCCTGGGCAGCACCGTCTTCGGTGTTAGGCCCGGTGACCACGTCAGCCTGGCGCTTGACGGCCTCCTCTGCCTGCCCCATGGCAATCGACAGCCCGGCGCGATGGAAACATCGCCGGGTCATTGCCGCCATCACCCAGCGCGGCGGTCTGTTGCAGCGGCACCCCGAGATGTTCGGCCAGTGTCGCCAGCGCCGCACCCTTGTTCGCCTGCATCGCGGTCACGTCCAGATACACCGGTTGTGAGCGCGAGACCTGGGCCTGACCTGCGACATTGGCCAGCAATTGCGCTTCCAGTTCGATCAGCAACCCGGTGTTGTTACTCGCCGCGACAATCTTGTCGATGCGCTCCAGGCAAGGTTCAAAACTCTCCACCACTACGGGCGGATACCCTAGGCCATGCTGTTCCCGGGGAACCATGGGGCCGTTTGCATCCTTCAGCAGCCAGTCGCCGCCGCTGAACACCCAGACCTCAATGTCCGGCAGATCGGCGAACAGCGTCAATGTGGTGAGCGCAGCCGTCGCCGGCAAGTAATGGGCAACCAGCAAACTCCCGTCCGGATTGACGATCGTGCCGCCATTGAACGCCGCCGTCGGCAGATCGACACCCAACGCTTCGATCTGCTGCAACATCGCTTTGGGCGGGCGCCCGGTGGCCAGGCTGAACAGCACGCCCGCCTCGCGCAGCGAACGTACCGCCGCAATGGTGCGCTGGCTGAGCGTGTGATCAGGCAGCAGCAAGGTGCCGTCCATGTCACTGAGCAGAAAACGGATGGGCTGCTGCGTTTCCCCCTTCATCCGAGGCTGTGCCAAACGCGACCGTCACGGGCCAGCAGCTCGTCGGCGGCTGCCGGGCCGTCTTCGCCGGCCGCGTAACTCTGGACCGTTGCGTCCTGCTGCCAGGCATCGAGGAACGGCTGCACAGCGCGCCAGCCATTCTCGATATTGTCGGCACGCTGGAACAGCGTCTGATCGCCCGTCAGGCAGTCGTAGATCAGCGTTTCGTAGCCGGTGGACGGCTGCATTTCGAAGAAATCCTTATAGGCAAAACCCAGCTCGATATTGGCCATGTTCAAGGCCGGGCCCGGTCGTTTGGCCAACAGGTCGAACCACATGCCTTCGTTGGGCTGGATCTGGATCCGCAGATAGGTCGGTTGCAACTCATCGACCTCGGTGTCGCGAAATTGGGCATACGGCGCCGGTTTGAAACAGATGACAATCTCGGTGTCGCGCACGCTCATGCGTTTGCCCGTGCGCAGGTAGAACGGCACGCCGACCCAGCGCCAGTTGTCGATCATGACTTTGAGCGCGACATAGGTTTCGGTGTTGCTGTCGGGCGCCACGTTGTTTTCCTGGCGATACCCCGGCAACGGCTTGCCGTCGACTTCGCCCGTGGCGTATTGACCGCGAATCGAATTGGCTCGGGCGTCTTCGGTAGACCAGGGGCGAATGGCCCCCACGACTTGGCTTTTTCACCGCGTACCGCATCGGCGCCAAACGCCGCTGGCGGTTCCATTGCCACCATCGCCAGGAGCTGGAACAGGTGGTTGGGCACCATGTCCCGCAGGGCGCCGGTGTGTTCATAAAAACTGCCACGGGTTTCCACGCCGACGGTTTCGGCGGCAGTGATTTGCACGTGGTCGATGTAATGATTGTTCCAGAACGCTTCGAACAGGCTGTTGGAAAACCGGCTGATCAGAATGTTCTGTACGGTTTCCTTGCCCAGGTAGTGATCGATCCGGTAGATCTGGTTTTCCGTCATCACTTTGAGCAAGCAGGCATTCAAGGCTTGCGCGGTTTGCAGATCGGACCCGAACGGCTTTTCGATGACCACCCTTCTGAAGGCTTCGGGTGTTTCCACCAGCAAGCCTGCGGCGCCGAGGCGACGCACCACTTCGCTGAAGAAACGTGGCGCGGTGGCCAGGTAGAACACCGCATTGCCAGTGCCGCTGGCGGCGATTTTCGCCGCCAGCGCTTGATAAATGCTGTCGTCCAGGAAGTCGCCCTGGACGTAGCTGATGCCTTTGGCCAGTTTGGCCCACACCTGCGGGTCAAGGGCTTGATCGCCCTTGCCCGACTTGGCCGCCATTTCGCTTCGAATGAAATCTTCGAGTTTGCGGGCGAAGGCTTCGTCAGTAATGGCGTTGTGATCCACGCCGATGATCCGCAAGCCATCCCCAGAAAACCATCGCGACTCAGGTTGTACAACGCCGGCATCAGCAGGCGCTTGACCAGGTCACCGTGGGCACCGAACAGGAATAACGTGGTGGGCGGTGCGGGTTCTGCCTTGGATTTCTTGCGGATCGCGTGGGTCATTTTTTCGCAGTCTCCACATGGCCGCCGAAGCCGAAGCGCTGGGCCGAGAGAATCTTGTCACCAAAGGTGCCTTGCCCACGCGAACGGTAGCGCGAGAACAGCGAGTTCGACAGTACCGGCACCGGCACCGATTGCTCCATGGCGGCTTCGATGGTCCAGCGACCTTCACCGCTGTCAGCCACGGAACCGGAAAAACCGTCGAGTTTCGGATCGCTGGCCAGCGCGTCGGCCGTCAGGTCGAGCAGCCAGGACGACACCACGCTGCCACGACGCCAGACTTCGGCGATGTCGCCGACGTTCAGATCAAAGCGCTGATCTTCCGGCAGGTTGGTGCTGGACTTGGTTTTGAGGATATCGAAACCTTCGGCGAAGGCCTGCATCATCCCGTACTCGATGCCGTTGTGGATCATCTTCACGAAGTGCCCCTGCACCTGCGGGGCCGGCGTGGATGTAGCCACGTTCGGCGCGATCGTCATCGGACTTGCGGTCCTTGGTGCGCGGGATATCACCCATGCCAGGTGCCAGGGTATCGAACAGCGGATCAAGGCGCTTAACCACCTCGGCATCGCCGCCGATCATCATGCAGTAGCCGCGTTCCAGGCCCCAGACGCCGCCGGAAGTACCAACGTCGATGTAGTGCAGGCCTTTTTCCGACAAGGTTTTCGCTCGGCGGATGTCGTCCTTATAGAAGGTGTTGCCGCCGTCGATGATGGTGTCGCCGGCTTCGAGCAAGGTGCTCAGGGTGTCGATGGTGTCTTCGGTCGGTGCGCCGGCCGGCAACATGACCCAGACCGCTCGTGGTTTGGCCAGGCCAGCCACCAGGGCTGGCAAGTCTGCGGCGCCCTTGGCGCCCTCGGCAGTCAAGGTGTCGATGAAGGCGGTATTGCGGTCGTAAACGACAGTGGTATGCCCATTGAGCATCAGGCGCCGCGCAATATTGCCGCCCATGCGGCCCAGTCCAATGATCCCGAGTTGCATGTGCTGATGCTCCCTACTACAAATAAAGTGTGTCAAAGGTATAGCCCAACGTGACTCATGGGGTTAGTCCAGAGCGTTGGCACATAGTTTCCGGGCATTGTGCCCGATCCTGATGGATAACGTCGGTAATCGCGCCGAAGACACAACGACCATGAAAAATAAAAAAGTTCCCTTGAGGGGCAAAAGAAATCAAAATCAGCGCCGATAGTAGATCAGCACCTGATTGCAGGGGCGGTTCTACAGTTGAGTCAACCATTTGCGAGGTGAGCAATGGGCACAGTACACGCAGCACGGCCAGCACAAACCCTTTACGTCACGATCCGTCGTGATGAATTGCGTCAGTTGAAAGAAGAGCGCGACCTCTTGAAGCAGGAACTTGCGCAACTGCGCCAGTTGACTCAAGGCACCCAATCACCACCCCTGCCCGTCACCCAGCGCGCCCCCCACGCCTGATCTGTTCAGGTGATTCGGAAACAGTCTCGAACTGTTTCCGATCTCGTTTTGCTCCTCGTTTTTCACAATTTTTTCACATTTGCCTATTGATACTGCCGCCCCCTTATTGCCGCTCGGTTTTCGGGTGGTTTCTGTTCGTCGGCAATGGATGGTTCGACGTTGAAGTGATTTCTGGCTGGAGCGTTGAATGGCATTGTTTAAACGCAGCAACACGTCTGCGATAGGTTTCGATTGGGCAGGACTTCTCTGGTTATTCCTGTTCTTCTGGTATTTTTCCGGTATCACTCAATTACTCATTCAACTGACCGGCACCTCGGGTTTTACCGGGTTTCGCCAGGCCTTTGTGATGAGCGCCATCTGGCTTGCACCGATGCTGTTGTTCCCTAAACAGACGCGTGTGATGGCGGCAGTGATCGGCGTCGTGCTGTGGGCCTGTTCGATGGCCAGCCTGGGTTATTTCTTTATCTACCAACAGGAATTTTCCCAGAGCGTCATCTTCATCATGTTCGAATCGAACATCTCTGAAGCCGGCGAGTACATGACCCAGTATTTTGCCTGGTGGATGGTCGCGGCATTCCTTGCCCATACGCTGTTCGCTTATTTCCTGTGGACCCGCTTGCGCCCGGTGGTCCTGCCGCGCTGGCAGGCACTGGTTGCCGCGACGGCGATCGTGATCGCCGTGGTCGGTTACCCGCTGGTCAAACAGACCGCGCGCACCGGCAGTTTCGCGGAAGGTTTCGATAAGTTCGAAACCCGCATCGAGCCCGCCGTGCCTTGGCAGATGGCCGTGGCCTATCACCGCTACCTGGAAACCCTGGCAGGCATGCAAGACATGCTGCACAGCGCAAGCAAGATCCCCCGTTGAAAAACCTGGCGGACACGATGGCCAACCAGCCCGCGACCCTGGTGCTGGTGATCGGCGAGTCCACCAACCGTCAGCGCATGAGCCTCTACGGTTACCCGCGCGAGACCACGCCGGAGCTGGACAAGCTTAAAGATCAACTGGCGGTCTTCGACAACGTCATCACCCCACGCCCTTACACCATCGAGGCGTTGCAGCAGGTGCTGACTTTCGCCGACGAAGAACACCCGGACCTTTACCTGTCTACGCCGTCGCTGGTCAGCATGATGAAACAGGCGGGCTACAAGACGTTCTGGATCACCAACCAGCAGACCATGACCAAGCGCAACACCATGCTGACAACCTTCTCCGAGCAGGCCGACGAGCAGGTGTACCTGAACAACAACCGCAATCAGAACGCCGCCCAGTACGACGGCGATGTCATCGAGCCGTTCAACAAGAGGCCCTGGCCGATGCCGCACCGCGCAAGCTGATCGTTGTGCATTTGCTCGGTACGCACATGAGCTACCAGTACCGTTACCCGCCGACGTTCGACAAGTTCACCGACCGCAAAGGCGTGCCGGACGGCGTGCGCGACGATCAGGTGCCGACCTACAACAGCTATGACAATGCCGTGTTGTACAACGACTTCGTCGTATCGAGCCTGATCAAGGACTACGCCAAGTCCGACCCGAACGGCTTCCTGCTGTACCTCTCCGACCACGGCGAAGATGTGTTTGACTCCGTGGGGCACAGCACCCTCGGGCGCAACGAGAACAAGCCGACTGCACCGATGTACACCATTCCGTTCATGGCCTGGGCTTCGCCGAAATGGCGTGAAAACCATGACTGGAGCTTTGCCGCCGACCTGAGCCGGCCTTACAGCAGCTCGCAACTGATTCACACCTGGGCCGACCTGGCCGGGTTGAGTGCTGATGAACTGGACCGCAGCAAGAGCCTGGTCAGTGACAGCTTCAAGCCGCGCCCACTGATGATCGGCAACCCTTACGAGCGTGAGGCCCGTCCGCTGATCGACTTCAGTTTGATGAAGCCTAAAGTGGCTCCAGCCGTCGTTAAACAGTAGATCCATTCAGGGGCCGGTTCCGGCCTTTTGTTGCGCATCGCGCAGTTCCTCCTCCCCCTTTTCAATCACGGGCGCCCGGCTCTGGCGTGCTCATTCCCATTTGACGGAATCGGCAGATAATGTCCGTGCGACATAGCTTCATGGACGAAAGGCCCTGAACCCGTAATGGGAGGCACCCATGAAATATACGACCCTGATCGTTGCTGGCCTGATGACGTTCGGCTCTGCCACTGCCTTTGCAGAATACGGCTCCGAACGCATGCAGTATTACTACGAGACTTTGCATCTCGCGCAGCAAAAGGCAAATGGCTTTGAGGTCAAAAACATTGAACTTCGCGTTCCCAGCGATCAAACCGCACAAATGACCGAATCCTACCAGACCGAAGTAATCGAAGCCAGCCGGGCGTCCTGATGGACGCCCTTTTTATGCCTGCTCGAACGCGTTCAAGTGCCCCCCGGTTAAAGGTTCTTGGTCCAGAACAGCATGCGGCCATGGGCCGGGTCGAACATGCCGGCGGCAAAACCGAACTTGCCGTAAGACGCTTGCGCGACGGCGTTACCTTCCAAGAACTTCCAGAGTGATCTTGCAGCAGCCACGCTGGCGGGCAATGTCTTCAACTTTTTGCAGCATTTTCTGGCTCAGGCCCAGGCCACGAAACTGCGGCACCACCGACACGTCGTGAACGTTGACCAGCGGTCGGCAGGCAAAGGTCGAAAAGCCTTCGAAGCAGTTGACCAGCCCCGCCGGTGCACCGTCGACAAAGGCCAATACACTGAAGGCGTGGGGACGCTTGGCCAGCTCCCCCGGCAACTGCTGCAGAATATCTTCGGGCAACGAATGCCCTCCGCCCATCGGGTCTTGGGCATAGGCATTGAGCACCACGCCAATGGCTTCGGCATGCACCGGGTTGGTATAGCTGGCCTGAAGTACAAGAATGTCTGCGGATTCCATTTCCATTGTCGCTATCCCATCAAGTGGTTCCGGCGCGTCACTCGCGCCGCGAAGTCGATGGACAGTATCGCGAGTCGTCATCATCGACAACCTGAACCTGCCTCAAACACCCCATATCAGCGTCTCGGCCCATCCCAACTCGGCAAAGTCCGCCGCTCTCAGCCCCGACTCGCCGGCACAGAAAAACTCGTCCAATTGAGGCGGTGCGACCGAGGTGCCACTGAGCATGGCATGGACCTGGCCGCGATGATGAATCTGGTGTTCAAACAGATGAGACAACAAGCGCAGACGGCTGTCGTGTTGCGGTGTGTCCCGGGCAATGGTCACGACTCGCCCCAAATCTGCATCGCGCAGTTGCTCGCAGTAAGCGATCAGTCGATTGTCCACCAGTGATTGCTCACGCTTGAGATCTGCGCCGAGGGTGAACGGCTCATCCACTTTGAAAAACACGTCGCAATCGGGGTGCGGATCGTCACCGCGCAATTCGCGTTCCAGCGCATCCACGTAAAACCAGTCGCACGTCAGGATGTGATTAAGGGTGGCAATAAGACTGGGGAAGAAGCTGACGCGTGGCGCCGCCAGTTCCGCCGGACTCAATTGACGCCAAGCGTTGGCGAGTCGATGGTTGGCCCAGGCATTTTGATAAGCCATGGTCAGCAAGTGATGAGACAAGGGCTGATGCATGATCGCGGCTCCCAAGTATCAAGCGTCGGCAAAACGCTTTAGCTGCATTTCCTGTAACCGGCTCAAGGTGCGGCGGAACGGGAACTCCAGATACCCCTGCGTGTACAGGGCCTCCATCGGCACCTGCGCTTCGAGGTACAGCGGCACCTTGCGGTCGTAGCACTCGTCCACCAGCGCAATGAAACGCCGCACGCCATCGTCGTTGACTGACAGTTGCGGCAACTCACGGTCCCCCGCCACGACGCGCTCGACACCGTCTTCGGTGCCTCGGGCGATACGTCCTTCACGTTTTTTGGGCGCTGAGGTTCGGCACTTCACTCAACAGGATAGCGCTGTAGGTGTCTCGCAGCGCCATGAAGTCCATCGCCGAAAAAGGCTGCTCGCACAGGTCGGTATAACGACACCACAGCACGCTGGCACTGGCTTGAACGACATTGACGCAACGGTAGCCAACCGTGACCGGCTCGCTGGACACTGTCTGGCCGACGGTCAACGCCTTGAACCACGTCGCCGAGCGCGTCGGGATGCGCGGCATCGGTCACCCAGTAACGCTGCAAGGCGGTGCCCGGATGCAGGCGATGATCTTCGCTGCCTTCCACGGCGATCACCTGCATGTGTTGCTTGATCGCCTCAATGGCGGGCACGAAGCGGTCACGATTGAAGCCATCGGCATAGAGCTGATCCGGCGGCTGATTGGACGTACACACCATCACCATGCCTTGCTCGAACATCACTCGGAACAAGCGCCCGAGAATGATCGCGTCGCCGATATCGTTGACGAACAGCTCGTCAAAACACAGCACCCGCACTTCCTCGCTCAACTCGCGCGCCAACGCCTTCAAGGGGTCGGCGGTGCCAGTCAGTTGAAACGACCGCTGGTGCACCCAGCCCATGAAATGGTGGAGGTGTTGACGCCGGGCCGGCACGCGCAGGTTTTGATAGAACTGATCCATCAACCAGGTTTTGCCGCGCCCGACCGGCCCCAAAGGTAGACGCCAGTGATTGGCGTGTGACCTTCAAGCAACGCTTCGTGGCATTTTTGCAGCGCCCACACCGCGTGTTCCTGGGCTTCGTCCTGGACGAAACCCAAGTGTTCAACGGCGTGTTGCCAGGCGCTTAACGGAGAGTCGACATTCATGCGCGGGAGTATACGTCCGATCTGTAACCACTGCCGAACGCCGCACACGGGCTGTAGCAGCTGCCGAGCCTGCGAGGCTGCGTTCGGCGACGCAGTCGTCGTGAAATCAGGCTCTGCGGTGTAACAGGAAAACCGCATTCGCAGGGTTTACGACGACTGCGTCGCCGAACGCAGCCTCGCAGGCTCGGCAGCTGCTACAGCACGAACGCAAACTCGGCAGCTGCTACAGAGATGTCCAGCCGGGCGATCTTGCCCTGATCGTTAAGGCGGAAC
This sequence comes from Pseudomonas sp. S2_F03, assembly GCF_054668335.1. Lineage (NCBI taxonomy): Bacteria > Pseudomonadati > Pseudomonadota > Gammaproteobacteria > Pseudomonadales > Pseudomonadaceae > Pseudomonas > Pseudomonas sp. S2_F03. Next base: position 6,310,119 of record NZ_CP162759.1, read on the forward strand.
ACGTAACGCAACTCAAGCGGGCTGCCGGGAAACGTACCGGAGATCAGGTTGTGTACCAGCACTTTGCCCGTGCGCTGCTGCACATCCAGCACCTCGACCCGGGGTTGATAGCGCTGCGCGGTGTCTTCCATCCATTGGGCAATCGCGCGGGTGCCGATCTGGTGCTGACCCTCATCGAACACATTGGCGTCCTCGGCAAAAAAACTGGCGACCCTGGAGGTGTCATGCGCATTGGCGGCGGCAATGTAAGCAGCGATGGCGGGCGCCAGTGAAGAGGCGGGATTGGACATGTTTGCGGCTCCTTGTCAGTTGATTCTGGAGCCATGCTAAAACAAGCCTGTGTCAGTTCTTGTCAGGAGTGAAACGCCCGGCCTCATCCAGTTGCATCTGCTTGCGCCAGATACGCAGCAAGTCACTACGCCGCCCCGGATATCGCTCGCCCTGCTCATTGGCGGCCGAAATCCGGTCGGTGCGAAAGGTCCGATAGGCACTGCGTAATTCGCACCAGGCAACAATGATCCGCACTTCATTGAGAAACCCCAACGCCAGCGGCCAGATCAGCCGTTGACTAGGCACCTTGTTGGCGTCTGCGTAGTCGATGCTCAGCTTGGACTGGTCGCGGATGGCCTGGCGAAACACGCCCAACGGCACGGCATTTTCCGGATAGCCATAACCGGGCGGGCCCGGCAGCACCGTCGGGTTGCGCAACGCGTCCTGGGCTTCAGGGGCCAGTACGGCGGCAATCTTGGCCAAGGCGTCGGCTGCCGCTTTGCTCAACACCTCGTCACCGCGCTGATCGACGTAGCGCAAACCCAGCACGATGGCTTCGGTTTCGTCGGCATTGAGCATCAAGGGCGGCAGAAACAGACCGCTGCGCAGCACATAACCGACCCCTGCTTCGCCGAAAATCGGTGCGCCAAGCGCCGTCAGTTCGGCGATATCGCGGTACAGCGTGCGCTCGGAAATCTCCAGTTCGCTGGCGAGCGTTGCCGCCGTCACCGGCCGACTCTTGCCCCGCAGCACTTGCAACAACGTGAGTAGACGAGTGGTTCGCGACACGATGGGCAGGCTCTTTCTGAAAAAGTTGTCGGAGCTTAGCAGAGGCCCCTGTCAGAAAGTGGCAGCAGCGAGTGGGTCCGTTGGTCGCTTGTTTGGCCTCCATGGAAAAGCGTGTTGACGCCATAGATTATCGGCATCATATTTAATACATGTCGCAAAACATCTATATTAAATCCCGGCGTTTTTCCTTCAGGAGTCACCCCATGCATTACAAAGTTTTTGGTCGCAAAACCGGCTTGCGCGTTTCGGAACTGGCGCTGGGCGCCGGTAACTTCGGCACCGGTTGGGGGCATGGCGCGGAACGTGACGAAGCCAAGCGTATTTTCGACGGCTACCTGGAAGCCGGCGGCAATTTCATCGACACCGCCAACGGCTATCAGGCCGGCCAATCTGAAGTGATGCTCAGCGAATTTATCGCAGCAGAGCGCGATCGCCTGGTCATCGCCAGCAAATACACCTTGGGGACGACACCGTCGGCGAGCATTTCCCACACTGGCAACAACCGCAAAAACATGGTTCGCGCCGTCGAAGAAAGCCTGAAGCGGCTCAAAACCGATCACCTGGACGTGTTCTGGGCGCACATGAGCGATGGCGTGACACCGATGGAAGAAATCCTGCGCGGCTTCGACGACCTGGTGCGCGCCGGCAAGATCCATTACGCCGGGCTGTCAAACTTTCCGGCATGGCGCATCGCCCGCGCCGACGTGTTGGCCGAGGTGCGCGGTTTTGCACCCATTACGGCGATTCAAGTGGAATACAGCCTGGCCGAACGTACCGCCGAGCGTGAACAACTTCCGATGGCCGAAGCCTTGGGGCTGGCCGCGACGTTATGGTCGCCGCTGGGTGGCGGGTTCCTCACCGGCAAGTACCGCTCCAACGATGGCGACAACCGCGGGAACAAACTCGGCATCCTGATCCACGCGGAAAAAGGCGCCCGCGAAACAGCCCTCCTTGACACGTTGCTCGCCGTTGCGGCCGAGCTGGAGGCCAACCCGACGCACGTAGCCATTGCCTGGTTGCGCGCAAAAGCCCAGCGTTCGACTACCGCGCTGATTCCGATTCTGGGGTCGCGCACCCGTGAGCAACTGGACGCGACGCTCGATGCGCTGAATGTGCAACTGAGCGTGGATCAATTGGCGCGACTGGATGGCGTCAGCGATGTGGCCAAAGGTGTGCCGCACGAAACACTTGCCGGATCGTTTTCACGGTTTAGCGGTGACCAAACCCTCGACCTGCCGATCATCCCGGTGGCCTGACAGTGATTAAATGTGGGAGCGGGCTTGCTCGCGAAGGCGGTGTGTCAGTCAGCATTTGTACCGGCTGAGACTCTGCCTTCGCGAGCAAGCCCGCTCCCACATTTCAATTTGTGTTTACAGGTCAACCTTGTGGCGGGCCGCATACAAACACAGCATTTCCATCGCCAATGTCGCCGCCGCCAGTGAGGTAATGTCGGCGTGATCGTAGGCCGGTGCGACTTCCACCACGTCCATTCCTACCAGATTGATCCCGCGCAACCCGCCCAGAATTTCCAGCGCTTGCACCGTGCTCAAGCCACCGCACACCGGCGTCCCGGTGCCCGGGGCGAACGCCGGGTCGAGGCAATCGATATCGAACGTCAGGTACACCGGGTTATCCCCTACCCTCGCCCGGATCGCCTCGACGATCGCTTCGCAGCCCTGGCGATGCACCTGACGCGCATCCAGCACCTGAAAACCCTGGTGATCGTCGTTGGTGGTGCGCAAACCGATCTGCACCGAGCGCGATGGATCCACCAGCCCTTCCCTGGCCGCATGCCAGAACATGGTGCCGTGGTCGACCCGCTTGCCGTCCTCGTCCGGCCACGTGTCGCTGTGGGCGTCGAAATGGATCAGCGACAACGCACCATGCTTGCGCGCATGGGCCTTGAGCAGCGGATAGGTAATGAAGTGGTCCCCGCCAAAGGTCAGCATCGCGCTGCCGCTGTTCAATATGTGCTCCGCGTGGGTCTCGATGCTTTCCGGGATCGTGTGTGGTGAGCCGTAATCGAAGTCGCAATCGCCGTAGTCGATGACAGCCAAGTGATCGAACGGATCGAACGTCCAGGGCCAGTGACGTTCCCAGGCAATCCCGGTCGAGGCCGCCCGAATCCCGCGTGGCCCGAAGCGTGCGCCGGGACGGTTGCTGGTGGCGGTGTCGAACGGGACACCGCTGACCGCGACGTCAACACCGCGCAAGTCACGGCTGTAGCGACGGCGCATGTAACTGGTGATGCCGGCGTAGGTGCTTTCGGCGGCAGTCCCATAGAGGCTGTCGCGGGTCATGGCCTGGTCGTTTTGCATCGGGACGTCCATGGTGATCTCCTTTTTATTATTGATGGCTACGGAACGTGGTCCACAGACGTGTGCGCTGGCGCAGATCCTTGAGGCTCATGCTTTGGTCGGCGTACAAGCGTTCGCGCATCTCGGGCAACGGAAAGATGTCCGGGTCGGTGCGCACGGCTTCATCCACCAGCGGCGTTGCCGCCTGGTTGGCCGTGGCGAAAAACAGCGTGTTGGTCAGCGCCGCGACGGATTCGGGGCGCAACATGAACTCGATAAATGCCCGGGCAGCTTCGGGGTGCGGTGCGTCCTTGGGGATCGCCAGGTTGTCCTGCCAGACCAGCGTGCCCTCCTTCGGAATCCGGTAGACCACTTCGAACGGTTTGTTGGCCTTGTGCGCCTGATCGGCCGCCATGCTGGCATCACCGTTGTAGGTCAGCGCCAGGCAAACGCTGCCATTGGCCAGATCGCTGATCTGCCGGCCGGTGGCGACGTACAGCACATTCGGTTGCAATTGATGCAGCAACGCCTCGGCGGCAGCCAGATCCGCCTTGTCGGTGCTGTAGGGATCTTTACCCAGATAATGCAGCGCCAGGCCGATCACCTCTTGCGGCGAATCGAGAATGGCGATGCCGCAGTCTTTCAGTTTGCTGGCGTATTGCGGTTTGAACAGCAAGTCCAGGCTATTGAGCGGCACGTTCGGCAAACGCTGCTGGACCGCTTGCACGTTCATCCTCAAACCCAATGTGCCCCAGGTATAAGGCACGCCGTAGCGGTTACCGGGGTCGACGGCGGCGAGTTTCTCCAGCAAATCGGGGTCGAGGTTGGCGTAACCCTTCAGGCCTTCATGGAGGATTTCCTTCAGCGCCCCTGCCGCCAGCCCACGGGCCAGCACGCTGGACGATGGCACCACCACGTCATAACCGCTGCCGCCGGTCAGCAGCTTGGTTTCCAGCACTTCGGAGGAGTCGAAGGTGTCGTAGCGCACGTGAATACCGGTTTCCTGCTCGAACCGCTGCAAGGTTTCGGGCGCCACGTAATCGGCCCAACTGTAGAGATTGAGAGTCTTTTCCTCGGCCTGGGCCGAGGCGGCCATGGCGAGGAACAGCGCGGGTAAACACAGCTTGAAGACGGGAACCATGACGAGCACCTGACCAGGGGAAGTGGATGCAGCGTGCTCGCTCGGATACATTGGCGAAATACCAAGTTTGTTAACCTGACTTTATGGCGGAGTAATGTTTGATGCTCGGGCAACTTCACGACCTCGACCTGCAACTGCTGCGCCTGTTTGTCCGTGTGGTGGAGTGCGGCGGTTTCAGCGCGGCCCAAGGTGAGCTGGGTTTGAGCCAGTCGAGCATCAGCCAGCAAATGGCCAGGCTCGAAACCCGGCTCGGTTATCGCTTGTGCAGTCGTGGCAAGGGCGGGTTCAAGATCACGCCCAAGGGTGAGCAGCTGTTGACCGCGACGCGCGGGTTGTTTGAGTCCATCGAAGCGTTTCGTCATCAATCCAATGGCGTGGCGGGCCGATTGATCGGCGAAGTGCGCCTGGGCCTGTCCGAGGCCCTCGATCAATCGGTGCTGCAGCGGGTGGCCGATGCGATCCGACGCTTTCGTGAGCGAGACGAATCGGTGCGCATCGAGTTGATCAGCGCCATGCCCGGCGAAATGGAACGCCTGCTGCTACAACAACGACTTGACCTGGCCATCGGCTATTTTTCACAGGTGCAGGGCGCCTTTGACTACCGCGAAATGTTCACTGAAACCCAGCATTTGTATTGCGCCGCCGGCCATCCGTTGTTCACCGATGACGCGCCGAGCGACGACGCCCTGCACGCCTGTGACCGAGTCGATCACCCCTACCGTTTTGCGCAGTGACGAGCCGTTTCAAGGCAAATTGTGCTCGGCGCGCTCCGAGCAAGTCGAAGGCACCCTCGCCTTCATTCTGTCGGGCAAACACGTGGGCTACTTGCCTGATCACTTTGCCCGCAGCTGGGAAGACAAAGGTTTGCTTCGCGCCGTGCGAGAAGGTGATTTGAGCTTTGAGGTGGCGTTCCACCTGGCCCGTCACCGCGCCGTGGTACCGGGCGATGCGCAGAAGGCCTTTGAAGAAGACCTGCTCGCTGCATTTGAATGAATTCCCAGCGATGATCGTTCCCACGCGGAGCATGGGAACGAGAAAACCCGACCTTTCAGGCAGTTATTGTGCGTTGCCCTCGCTGTCCGCTGCTGGCATCCTGCGCCTCCATTTTCCGACCCGGCCCGCCTTTTGGCACGCAAACCATCATGACCGCCTCTGAAAAAGCCCCCGCCTTGCGCAACAACGACCTGATCTACGGCCTCAACGACCGCCCGCACCTGACCGCGACGGTATTCGCCGCCCTGCAACATGTGTTGGCGAGTTTTGTCGGCATCATCACCCCGACCCTGATCATGGGCGGTGCGCTCGGCCTGCAAAGTGAAGTGCCCTACCTGATCAGCATGGCGCTGTTCGTTTCCGGCCTGGGCACCTTTGTCCAAGCACGGCGCTTTGGCCCGATCGGCTCCGGCTTGCTGTGCCTGCAAGGCACCAGTTTCTCGTTCATCAGTGTGATTCTCAGTGCCGGGTTCATGGTCAAGGCACGGGGCGGCGGCACCGACGAAATCCTCTCGACGATCTTTGGCGTGTGCTTTTGCGGCGTTCATTGAAGTGGTGCTGAGCCAGTTCATCGGCAAACTGCGGATGCTCATCACCCCGGTGGTGACCGGCACCATCATCACCCTCATGGGCTTGTCGCTGATCAAAGTGGCCATGACCGACATCGCCGGCGGCTTCGGTGCACCGGACCTCGGCGCGGCCAGCCACTTGGCGCTGGCGGCGCTGGTGCTCGGCACAATTGTGCTGTTGAACCGGGTCGATGTGCCGTTCCTGCGCCTCGGTGCGATCGTCATCGGCCTGACGTTGGGCTATGTCGTGGCCTGGCTGATGGGCGACGTCAGTTTCGCCAGCCTGCCCGATGTTCCGCTGATGAGCGTGCCGGTGCCGTTCAAGTACGGTTTTAACTTCGATTGGGTCGCGTTTGTGCCGGTTGCGGTGATTTTCCTGGTGTCGCCCCTCGAGGCCGCCGGTGACCTGACCGCCAACTCGATGATTTCCCGGCAACCGGTCAAAGGCCCGGTCTACATTCGCCGGATCAAATCCGGCCTGCTCGCCGATGGCCTCAACTCGGCCATGGCGGCGGTGTTCAACAGCATGCCGATGGTCACGTTTGCGCAGAACAACGGCGTGATCCAGCTCACCGGCGTCGCCAGTCGTTACGTGGCGTTTTTCATCGCCGGTTTGCTGGTGCTGCTGGGGTTGTTCCCGATGATCGGCGCGGTGCTGCAACTGATGCCAAAACCCGTGCTTGGCGGCGCCGAGCTGGTGATGTTCGGCACCGTGGCAGTGGCCGGGATCAAGATTCTCGCCGAAGCCGGCCTACATCGACGCAACATGCTGATCGTGGCGATTTCCCTCGGCATGGGCCTGGGTGTGGCGGCGGTGCCAGAGGTGTTGCGCGAGTTACCGATGGCGTTGCATAACATTTTTGAATCGCCGATTACCGTCGGGGCGTTGTGCGCCATCGTGTTGAACATCTTCCTGCCCGAGGAGTTCATCGAGCTGGAAGAAGACGATTTCGACCCGGAAGCCTCGATCCTTCAGGTCATGGAAAACCCCGATATTACGAGGTGAAGCGTACGCCGGGCTTAGGTCGTTCATCGACGGTGAGCTCAAACACATCCGGGCGCGCATAGTGCCCGACCACGTCGTAGTCATATCGCGCGCGGATCAAATCGTCGGTGTCGATATGCGCCGTGAGCAAACCGGCGCCGTCACGCAGCGGCCCGGCCAGGATATCGCCCATCGGGCCGACAATGACGCTGCCACCGGCAATCAGTGGCCGATCCGCCGGCCAGTTGGCGATGTCCACGCCCAAGGCTTGCGGTGAATCCTGGACCTGGCAAGCGCTGACCACAAAGCAGCGGCCTTCATGGGCGATGTGACGCATGCTGACCTGCCACATCTCGCGCTCGTCTACCGTCGGCGCACACCACACCTCGATGCCTTTGGCGTACATCGCAGTGCGCAGCAGCGGCATCATGTTTTCCCAGCACACCACCGCGCCAATGCGCCCGACCTGACTGTCGATCACCGGCAACGTCGAGCCATCGCCCTTGCCCCAGATCAGCCGTTCGGTGCCGGTGGGCATCAACTTGCGGTGTTTGGCCACGAGCCCGGCCTGCGGGTCGAAATACAGCGCCGTGCAATGCAGCGTACTGCCTGAGCGTTCAATGACGCCGACCACCAGATTGGCCCCGGTACGCGCCGACAAACCGGCCAGGGCTTCAGTCTCGGCGCCAGGCACATCGATGGCGTTGGCGAAATAGCGGGCAAATGCTTCACGACCTTCCGGCAGCCGATAACCCAGTTGCGTACCAAACCCTTCGCCCTTGGGGTATCCACCCAGCAATGCTTCGGGCATCACCACCAATTGGGCGCCGGATTCGGCAATGGCGTTTTCCCAGGCAAGAATCTGCTCCAGGGTGTCGGCCTTGCCACCGGGCAAGGAGCCGATTTGCAGCGCGGCAACAATTGACTTGGGCATCGCAGTGACTCCATTGGCATCAGGTGTTGCTCATTCTCCGGCGCCACGGGATCATGAATAAAGCCCGATTCGCTGCTGAATGATATGAACCCTATGAATATCGCCACCGTCGATCTCAACTTGCTCAAAGTCTTCGAAGCGTTGCATGAGGAGTCCAGCGCCAGCCGCGCGGCCTTACGCCTGGGCGTGACGCAATCAGCGGTCAGTGCCGCGTTGCGTCGACTACGCGAGGTGTATGGCGATCCATTGTTTGTGCGCACCGGACGTGGACTGGCACCGACGCTCAAGGCCAACCAACTGAAACCGGTGGTCAGCGACGCCATTGAACAAATGCCGTCAGAGCCTGGCCATGGTCGATCCGGCGGCCAATCATTACGAAGGTCGCTCCGTAACGGTGGGGATGTCGGATGATTTTGAAATCGCCTATGGCCGGCGATTGATCGAAGAAGTGGCGCGTACCGCACCGAAGCTGCGGCTGATCTTCCGGCAAACCCACAGCCAGATCGTCGCCCATGCGTTGATGGAACGCAGCATCGATCTGGCGATCACCGCCGGTGGATTCGCCGAACGGTTGCTCAGTCGTCAGGTATTGGGTGAAGGCGGATACAGGTGCCTGGTGGATCGCGCCAGCCTGACCGAAGGGCAATCCATCATCAGTCTTGAGGAGTTTGTTGCCCGCGATCACATCCTGGTGTCGTCCGGTGGTTTTATCGGTATCACCGATGAAGGGCTGGCGGCACTGGGGCTCAGTCGGCGGGTGTGTGCGTCGACCACGCACTTTGCCGCGTTGCCCCATCTGCTCAAGGGCAGTCAGGCGGTGGCGACCATTCCGGCGCACGCCGCGCAAAGCATCGCGGCGCTCAGTGGCCTGGCGTTGCTGCCCTGCCCTTTGGCGTTGCCGCGTTACCCGATCGAACTGGGCTGGCGTACTAGCACTCAGCTCGACCCGGTGGTGTTGAAAGTGCGTGAGGCGATTGTCGCGTGTTTTGCCTGAAAAACGGCCTTACTTGTTGGCGGCCATGAGGCGGTTGATTTCACTGCGCACCATGTTGGCGTATTCCGGTGGTGACATTGCGTCGAGTTCGGCCCGGACCCACTCAGCCCACTTGCCTTTACGCTTGGCGCGCTCACCGAACAACCGCGCCGCCTCCCCTTGGATTTGCCCAGGTTGCTTTGCCAGAGGTCGAACAGACGGGACTTTTCATCTTCCAGCGCCGCGCGCTCGGCGAGGGGTTTGTCGGCCAGATTGAAGCTCATGGGAATTTCCTGCTGCGTAAAATAGGCGACATCTTACACTGTAGGACGAAATGTCCGACTCGGGATTTTCCATCCTGTAGGCTCATCGGAAACATTCACTGCAACTTTTTCGTTGCCGCCAGACTCCATTGTTCACTGTCCACTTACCTGCAAGGAGTACCTCAATGGCTCGCAAAACCGCCGCACAATTGGCCGAAGAGCAAATCAAGGACCTGGCATTCAGCGAGCTGGCAACGCTGATCGAAGAGTCGGAAAAGCTGCTCAACAGCAGCGCCGCGCTGGTCGGCGATGACGCAGAGACCCTGCGTGAGCAAATCGCCTTGAAACTTCAGCAGGCACGGGACTCCGTCAGCCGTGCGCGCGACCGGGCCCAACCCGCCGTCGACGCCACCGAAACCTACATTGGTGGTCACCCATGGCAAACCGTCGCCATCTCTGCCGGGTTCGGGCTGGTGGTCGGATTGTTGTTGGGTCGACGTTAAACGGTGCTGGGTTAAACAGCAAAAAGGCGAGCATTGCGCTCGCCTTTTTCATGCCTGCCTTACAGGTTTGTAGCAGCTGGCGCAGCCTGCGTCCGGCTGCGCAGCAGTCGTAAATCCTATACACGCGGATGTCCTGAAACACCGTATCGTTTGATTTTACGACTGCTGCGCAGCCGGACGCAGGCTTCGCCAGCTTGCTACAGGATTGTCGTTTCCTTGTTACTGCGCGAGTGCTCGCAGGTTCGCCAGCGTCTCGGCGTCCAGCGAAATGCCTTGAGCAACGGACTTGGCCCGTTGCTGGTGGCGTCGATCACCCGGAAGGCGCTTGAGGCCCACGCCGTGCATCTGCCGCACCAGTTCCTGACTGCGTTCGGCAAAATTTTGCCCGGCCGACTTGCTTGGATCGATCACGATCAGCAATTGGCCAGTCCAGGGAGTCTTGGCGCCCGGGTGATTAGACCAATCGAACTCAAAGGAAAAATTGCCGCCAGTCAGCGCTGCCGCCAACAGTTCCACCATCATCGACAGTGCCGACCCTTTGTGCCCGCCAAAGGGCAGCAATGCGCCGCCTTCGAGAATCGCTTTCGGGTCCTGTGTCGGCTGGCCCAGACTGTCCACGCCCATGCCCGCCGGCAAGCGCTCCCCCTTGCGTGCTGCAATCTGCACATCGCCATGGGCAATGGCACTGGTGGCAAGGTCAAAGACAATCGGCTCGCCATCGGCCCGGGGGGCGGCGAACGCAATCGGGTTGGTGCCGAACAGCGGACGATCGGCGCCGTGCGGCACCACGCAGGTCATGCTGTTGACCACGCTCAGCGCCACCAGCCCTTCATAGGCAAAGGGTTCGACGTCCGGCCACAAGGCGGCGAAATGGTGCGAGTTGCGAATCGCCAGCACCGCAATGCCGGCACTGCGGGCCTTTTCCACCAACAGTGCGCGTGCCGCCGCCAGCGCCGGTTGGGCAAAACCATTGCCGGCATCGACGCTGACGAACCCCGAGGCAACGTCTTCTACCACCGGCACGGCCTGGCCATTGACCCAACCGCTTTTCAGGGTCGAGACATAACCGGGAATACGAAACACACCGTGACTGTGAGCACCATCGCGCTCGGCGCCGGCGCAGTTGCGAGCCAGGGTTCCAGCGACCTCGGCAGAGGTGCCGTGGCGTACAAAAATCTGTTCGAGCAATTGAACGAGCGCGTCGAAATCGAGCGTTTGGGTGTTCGAACTGACGGCCATTTCGGGCGATGCGGTCATCTGAAGCTCCAGTTTTATTATTGAGTACGGGCAACAGGGTGAAACAAGGTTGCAAGGCAACCCAAAAGAGTCGCCGATTAAGCGCTGCTGTACCGGCGTCCTGTCAAGCCTCGGCCACCTGATTGGTTCAAGCAATATGTACCGCACGCAACCTGTCGACTGACCGTATCGTTTTCCTCCAGCCAATAGTCAGCGATTGCCAACCGATCGCGGCAAATCGAGGAAGAACGATGATTGATCCCTCCGCCCCTTATTTTTTCGACGAGGCAGAACGCGCCTCCTCCGCCCGCCAGCCCGGTGACCGCGAAAAAGCACTGAACTTCACCCTTGACGACCTGAAGTGGTTGAAGAGCGTGTATTTGGCGACCGAGGTCGCCCGTATCGCGCAAAAAGACCCTATGCACGTTTACCTGCTGCTACTGAACAGGCCGGGCACGCCGGATATTCCATTGGCTGGCACTTTTGCCATGAGTCGCCCGGATGATGGCGAAGTCACGCTTTACACGCCGTGGAAAGGGGTTGGTCAAGTTCGCGGACATGGACGACCTCAAAAGCAAGCTCAAGGAATGGCTGGCGTCGAACCCTGGCAAACGTGAGTTGTTACGCTTTCTCACTATCGATCAACGCCGCGCGCTATCTGCCACCGCGGCAGCTGATATTTCCACGACAGAAATCCCGGGCGCGGTGTTTCAAGACCAACAGGTCCGGCTTGAACGCAACCAGGAACAGAACATCCAGACCATGATGGACCAGTTGCTCAACCTGCCAACGCTGCAATCAATGCTCGATGGCACTTTGAAAAACGTGTTGCACAAACCGTTTCCGGCCCTGGACCAGCGTCTGACGCGACTGAAGAGTTTTGTCAGTACCCCTTCGGCCTTCGACGAACGTGAACCCCGGCACACGATAACGTCGCTATCGCTCAATGACGCCCTCCTTCACTTTTACCTGGCCAACCAGTGGCCTGCGGGCGACTCCAGGCTCTTTGCCCATCCCGGACACGGCCTGAGCAGCGATGCCGATAACCTGGCGTGGGAAAGCGCGGTAAAAGAAATCGCCCACAGTTTCACGCCTCACTTGCACAGCCAGCTCGATGTGTTCTGGAACACCGCCATGAGCAATGGTCTGTCGCGCCGGGCGTTTTTCAGCGAAGGCTTGCGCGATACGTTCCACCATAAGCTTCTACTCCAGCGCCAGGAGGGCACGTTGACGACGCAGGAGTACCTGCAACTGATGAACCTCAGCCTCGCGCCCACGGATGCTCTGAGCATTGAAAAAGTGCGGGTGACCGCCCCCTTCAAGCATTACGTGGAACTGGCCTCGGCCTTGATGATTGGAGGCGCCGACACATTGGCTTTTCTGTACACCCCGTCTCGTGGCATTGAAGCCGCTGACACACTGTCGGCAGTCAAAAAAATCGTGCTGAACATGCTCAAAAGCGAGGGATATGAAGACACCTTGCTCAACTTCATGTCGCTGGAGGAACGCACCACGTTTCTGGGCCTGCCGCCCGATGAACGCTTGATTGAAGGCGCCCCCGTCGTGCAGCCGGCATTTGAAGACATCATGACCACCATCATCGACAAGCAACGCGACAACCTCAGTCATGCCTTGAGCCGTTACCGTGAAAGCGAAGGCACGCTGTCGCCCTATGCCTTGCTCGATAGTGCACTGGATGTCCGTGGTCTGATCGACGACCGCCTGCTGGCCTTCGACGCTGCCGGCCGCTGGAGTACACGGGTCGACCAGCGCTGGAGTGCGCAACCGGTGACCGTACGAGCCGAGTCGGCCAAGGAAGGGCTGGTGCGGCTTGATTCGGTTGCGCAGGCGCTTGATCAACTCCTGGACAAGCATCCGGCCATTCCCCCAGGCCTGCGCACCCTCACCCAGGTACAGAGCCTTGTCAGTTCGTCCGTGGAGAACTTGCAATCAAGTTTTACCCAGACCCTGTCAACGGCGTTGCGCACTGAGTTGAACCTGCGCACGGTCGCAAGGACCTTGGGATCGGCGGAACAGGCCATCATCAAAACCGTGCTCGACAGCCCGGTGCATTTGCAGCGAGCCGCATTGAACGGTTTTTTGCCGCAGGTGTTTTCCCTGGCGCTGCAGGTAAGCGGCGTGGCCGCCCCTATGAAACTGGCCAGTTGTTTTGTGCTGACCGAACGCGGTGGCCTGGACCCGAAGCATTCGGGCAAGGCCATCTTGTGGACGCCGGCATTGGGATTCGAAGCCTTCGAGGCACTGCCTCGATTACATGCCGAGCTCGATCATCGCCTAAATGACGACACGTTGCGCTTGACCCTTTTGGAGAACCTCAGCCGTAGCGAACGATTACCGGGCAGACGTTACACACGGGCGCCACTTCAGCAGATACACGGGCATTTTCTCGATCACCTTCAAAAGCCCCATGTCCATCTCGACCAGACGTTTATCACTCGCGCACTGGCCACGCCACTCCCTTCCGCGCCACTGACCGACCTGCTGAACCTGGTGGCGTTACGACAGCCGCTGACGGGATTGCGCCGTGCGACGGAGATTGCCCTGTCACTGACGACTCAACAAAAACTGCCGGCATGGCTGGCCAAGGCGTCCCTTAAAGATCTGGTGCTGCACGGGGAACTGCTGCAGCAATACCTCGATTGCGTCAAGGACGACCAGGATTACCTCACGGGCCTACAGTCACTGCAGCGCACGGCTCACGCTGAACTGGAAAAACAACTCAAGACAGACGATTTCAATATCGACCCGGACAAGGTCCTGATCCGGATCAGCGCACGCCCCACTTCGTCGCCCCGTACTCAAACCCTCACCGACTTTGCATTGACGCCTTTCAAGGAACTGGACCAGGCCCGATTCAATCTGGAATCGCTTGATAACACCGTGATTCCCAAGGAGATGGACGAGCGCTACATCAACGAACTGATACGAAACCTGAAATCGGGTGAGCAACAGCAGAAAATACTGAACGAAGCCCTTGCAGATACCCCGGCCAATGCCGATCGCAGAAAACGCTTTTACCGACAACTGCCCTGGCAACTGATGCATTACGCCCACACGGAAAAACTGCAGGAACGCCTGAGTGAATCGGGATTTGATCTGGTCCGGCAAATCATGGACATGCCCGACGCCATCGCCCGCGCGGCAGTCGACGGTGCCCACGCAATCATTCGTCCGCTGGAATTCCTGGGGATCAAGCCGGCACAGACGATCAAGGTTGCGGGTGTCTACTTGATCGGTTCGGCAACAGATAGCGCAATGCCCCAAGTCCTTGTCGCGCCACACAGCCCTCTTCACGGGATCAAGGAATATGAAAACGAAGGGCAACTGCTGGCGGAGTTGAAAGCGCGGGGACCGCTGCTCGACTGGCTACTCACACACCTGCCGCAACCCGACCGGACACTGCTGGAATACCGGATGGCAATCACTCACAACCGTGGCACTCGAGCAGCAACGTCTTCCGAACCCCGCACCAGCGAGGTAATACTGGCGTCCAATCCGATCAATGGGCACCTGTTCAGCCAGTTGTTCAATGACAATGCGGCGCTGTTGGGTCGATTGCTCGGTTGTCAGGCCGACGACAAAAAACACGGTGAATGGGCGACCATCAAGCACGTGCTGAGCGAAGACCTGCACGAGACCGTCTCGTTTTTCATGGGAAAACTCACTTACCCCATCACCGTGTGGCGCAGTTACCGCGACATCAAGCAATCCGCTGAAGACCTTCAGACGCATAAGTGGGGCGCGGCGATAAGAGCGTTCATCAGCGGCATTGCTCAACTGGCATCGTTACGGCAATCGCAGGCGTTTCAAAGCAAGATACCTTCGACGCCGGATTCCACTGTGCCGCAGGCGCCCGCCCCCGAATTCAAATGGCATGACGTCGACATCACCGGCCCTGAACGCACGCACTTGAAGCGCCATGAAAGCATCGAAGTCGACCTGGGTTCACTGACCCTGGACGCATCGCGTGGACTCTATACCCATCCAAAAACCGCAAAACATTACGCCCCCGTTGAAGGAAAGGTGTTTGCGGTCGCCAGGCATGGCACTCGCTGGCGCATTGCAGGTAACCAGATCCGTGGCCCTCTATTACTCCAAAACACAGCGAAACAATGGGGCCTTGACCGGAAAACGTCACAGCCCCACTTCAGCCTTCTCGACCGATTGGATACGGCCATGGCGGTGTGGGGCGGCATGAACATCGACGCCAGTGGAATGGTGCAAATCCGACAAAGGTTTCCGTACAAGGCGCGTCAGATCGAAGAGGCACTGGACCAGGCCACTACCTATGCCTGGACCTGCTTTCGCAATCTGCACTTGCTGAAGAATTCCGAAGAGACCCAGACCCCGGTTCATCAGATCGTCACCGACTTTATCGGCATAGAGCATGTATTGCCCGCGCACGTGGAACAGTTGGAAAAAACCGTGACCGAGGTGTTTGCAGCCTTGCTCGACCCCACGCTCAGGAAGCCCGACTCCGATCGTTTTGTGGTCGGCCGGATGGTCGGCGCGACGGATGCGTTTGCCTTCATCGCGCCTAAGGATGCGAAGCGAAAGCTACACCTGGTTGAAAAGTTCTTCAGTCCCGGCTTCGAACACTACCGCCAGCACCTGCGCGACAGGCAATTCCCTATCGGTGCGCATAGCCGTGCGATGACGATTATTCATGAGCTGTCACACATCGCCTGCAAGGCTGAAGACATTGCCTACCTCGATGTCAGCCGTCCATTCGCGGATCTGATAGGGACGTCCACCACGATTGCCAAAATGCTCAAAACCGCGTTGTCCGAGGCTCAAAGCACCGGGCTTTCAGTCAAGACACCCTATACCCAGCTATTCATGACCCCTGACCCTGATACCGGCGAGTGGGAGGAACTGGGTAATACGTCTCATGAAGATACTCGGCGGGTCAAAGATCATGTTTTAAAGTTGACCGGCGCAGAAAACCTCAGCGGCGCCCGTCATACCTTCAAGAAAGATCCCCTGGTCCGGCTTAAGGTACAGCTGAGTAACGCCGACAGCATCGCCTGGTTGATCGGTCATTTGGGACGACAACTTCACGTCAATGCCCCCTGACCTGAAAAACTCAATTGATAGTTAATTGCCATGACGGCAGTTAGAATGCCGGAAATCAGGACGAGTCAATGACCGACAATTCTCCACTGCCAGCCAAATATGACGCGATCACCGATGCCGCAGCGCACTGGTGCTTGCGTCTGCACGCTATCGACTGCACGGCCCAGGAGCGGGTCGCCTTCGAACAATGGCGTGACGTTCATCCGCTGCATGCGATTGAGTACGAGGCCATGCTGGAGATCTGGGAGGTCGCAGGGGAGTTACCGCGCTCCAAAGCGGACGACCCCGCTGCTCGCTCCAGACCCGCCATGCCGTGGCGCCGTGTCGGCATCGCCGTCGCGTTTTGCGCAGTGGTGCTGCCGCTCGTGGCTTTCAGCGGCTGGAACTTGGGGTGGTTCCCTGATTCGTACCAGCATTTTGAAGCCAGCGACACGGTCCGTCAGGTCACCCTGAGCGACGGCACCCAGGTTGAACTGAACCTTGGCAGTGAGTTGACGTTCAGCCACTACAAGGATCAACGTCGGGTGACGTTGAAAAAAGGCGAAGCCTTCTTCAGCGTCCACCCTGACACGGTGCACCCGTTTGTCGTCAAGGCCGCCAGCGGCAGAGTTCGGGTGACCGGCACCCGATTCAATGTCTGGATGTACGAAGATCAGGTCCGTGTGAACCTGATCGAAGGTTCGTTGCTGGTCACCAGTAACGATGACCTTCCCGGCAATGGTTTATCTCTGGGGCCCGCCATGCAAGCGCGCTACAGCGAGGGCGACTACACACCGCAAATCAGTCAAACCTCTTCCGGCGATAATGCCCTGGCCTGGCGCAGTGGCAAACTCATCGTCGATGATCTGGCGCTCATCGATGTCTTGCCGCTGATCAATCGTTACCTGAGCAAACCCGTCACGGTGGCCGATCACCGCACCGGCCAGATCCGCCTTGGCGGTATCTACAACATCAAGGACCTGAACAACCTGGTGGCATCTCTGCCCAAGGTGCTACCGGTTTACCTGACCCGAAACCAGGACGGTAACCCGGTCATCAATTCCATTCCGCAACAAGCCCCCAAAAGCTGAAGGCCGCAATCCTGTGGCAGGTGTGGTCGCGCCGGGTTGACCCTCCAGGCGCACTTTTGGAGTGCGGCACAGAATCCTCGTGCGAAAACAAAAGACAAAAAAGTGACCCGGCAACGGCATTCCAGATGACCGTCATCACATGCCACTCACATACTGCCGACAAATTTTCTACATTCCGGCCCTCATTATTTGTCGGGCTCGTTCAACTCAATGAATGAAAGCACCCATCACATTTCCTGGCCGGTTCGGAAAAGGAGTTTTTGCATGTACAACTCGCATCTGCCAACGGACGGTAGCAACGCGCCCACAAGCCCTGCCATGGGCACCGCAATTTTCGAGCAACGCGGTGAGCACCATGTCAATGAACGGATCAGATTGCTGCTTAAAAGCTTTGGCCTGCGAACCAGCCTGATTCGCCTGAAAGTGATCGACGCCTTGCTGGTCGCCGCCGAAAACGAACGCAGCCTTGGCGTGCGCGGTGTACACAGCCAGTTGATGGACCTGGATATTCCCCTGTCCTTCCTCAGTGTGCGAGAAGTGTTGAAACGATTGTGCAGCGAAGGCGTGATCATGCTCAATCCGGACAAAAGCTACAGCCTGCATCCGCACGCCATAGCCATGCTCCATCGCGAGCCCTCAGCTCCAGATGCATCGCTCAAGGCTTGACCTTGCGACGCATCACGCCATTCATCACCACCACGATCACCGCCACGCCGATGGCGATGTACTGAAACACCTTCTCAGTGATGACACCTTCATTTTGCAAATACGAAAGGCCGAACATGATCCCCAGCACGAGCAGAGCGATCAAAATCGAGTATTTCAAACGTTGCGATTGAGTCATTGCCAGTTCCTGAACCTGTAAAAGTATCCACTTTGTATCCGAATGCATGCCAACCCCCTACCTTTCTGCGGGGATGATGCGCTGCAAACGGAGTCTCATGTTACAGCCGATGACGAGTTTTGGCTCCATAGCGGCGTAACCATGAGGATTTTGAAATGTTTCGTCGAATCACACAGCTGATTCCCCTGCTTGCACTCCTGGCCTTGAGTGGCTGCATCGTTTTCCCCCATGGTGGCTGGCACGGCGACCACCACTATGACCGTGGCGGACCTGGTTATTATCAACATCGATAACTTCCAACTGGCTCGAAGGGTATCCATTTTTTCATTTTACATGTAGGAAACTTCCCATAATCGCCGAGCTAATGCCCGCCCTTATTGCGGCATTTTCGTACAAATTATTTACCCCTACCCCCTCGCAACGCGCATTGCAACATAGTGAAAATTTTTGAAACCTTAAGTCTCAATCGTTGATTGGAAGTACCCCTGTTCGCTGGATACTCTTATTGCGCAAAACGATAGTCCGCTATTCAACTTGCAGCGAAAACAGGAAAGCCATGGACAAGCCATTGATAAATATAAGTCCACATCATTTGCTTGGCTTTTGCTTCGCAATAACATTATTCGAACTACTCACTTATATGGCCAGTGACATGATCATGCCCGCCATGTTGACCGTCACCCATGAACTGAACGCCAGTGCCCGACATGTTCCTTTCGCCTTCAATCTGTATTTGGCGGGAGGCATACTTTTGCAATGGCTTATCGGGCCTCTCTCCGACCACTTCGGTCGCCGCAAAATGTTACTCATCGGCTGTGCGGTATTCGCTCTGGCGTGTAGCGCTGCCTTCGGTGTGCAAAGCATTTATGCGTTCAACGGTTTACGCCTGATCCAGGGCCTGGGCCTGGGGTTTGTCATTGCTGTCAGCTATCCCGCCTTGCAAGAAGTGTTCTGCGAAGCCGACGCGGTAAAAATCATGGCGCTGCTGGGCAACGTCGCACTGCTTTCTCCCCTCCTTGGGCCGTTGCTTGGCAGCCTGTTATTAGAGTGGCTGACGTGGCGGGAGCTGTTTTTACTGCTGGGATTCGGTGGCGTAATGGTCTGGTCGGGGCTTTACCTGTTCATGCCGGAAACCGTGGGCACATTGCGCCATGACGGTGTGCGCCTGGTGGCTGTGCCGTTTGAATGGCGCGGCACTGTTCGTCGCTATGCGGCGTTGCTCAACAACCGGCGATTCCTGAACGCCACTGTCGCGCTGGGTATCATGAGGCCTGCCCTTGATTGCCTGGATAGGGCTGGCACCGGTGTTGCTGATGCAGAACCTGGGGTTATCGCCGCTTGAATACGGACTGTGGCAGATCCCGGTATTTGCTGCCGTCATTGTCGGCAACCTGATACTCAACCGATTGATCGCCAAGACTGACATCCCACAGTTGATTCGATACGCGCTCTGGCCGTTGTGCGCAGGGCTCATCGCATTGGTCATCCTCAGCGCCTTCGGTGCGTCGACTCCCTGGTTGATCGCGTGCCTGGGGCTATACGCCGTCGGCCTGGGCATGAGCAATGCCGCACTGTATCGCCTGGCGTTATTTACCAGCGACGACAGCAAAGGCCTGGTCTCGGCCATGGTGGGCATGCTCTCGATCATGGTCATGGGCAGCGGCGGGTCAATTCTCGCAGCCGCCCGGCGCCTGGCAGCAGCCATGAATCCTTCTCCCTGATGGCGGGTATCGCGGGGCTCCTGTGCCTATGGCCCCTGCGATTTCTTTTCCGGCGCAACGCTGTCGCGATTGCCGCCTGATCCCTGAGCAAAGGTCTTTTGATGATCCATTTACCTCACACCGATGCGCTGTGCGCGCTAACGAAACCCTATTGTCTGGATTCGGTGCCAGACGGCCTGTTCGATCGGGCGATGAGCGAAATCAGTCTGTTCCATTGCCAGCACACACCTGGCTATGAACGCTGGCTGCACGCCAATGGACTGGATGCCAAGGCGTTAATGTCGATGGATGACTGGTCAAGACTGCCGCCGGTTTTCGCCAACTTCTTCAAACGCCATTTACTATTGGGACCGTCGGGCGAAGGCGCGCTGGAGCTGACATCGTCAGGCACCAGCGGCCAAAAAAGCCGGATGCGCTATGACACGCGAAGCATGGCCGCAGCCCAAGGCATGGTGAACCACATTTTCCGACATTACGGCTGGGACACCCCCGACAGCCCCTGCAACTACTTGCTTTTGAGCTATGAACCCGAAGCGACCATCAGTCTGGGAACCGCCTACACCGATCAGTTTTTATGCAGTTATGCGCCCGTCCAACCGGGTCGTTTACGGATTGCGCCTGACTGGCAGTGGCCACGCGTTTGATCTGTTTGGCATCGTCCGCGCCTTGCAGGAATTCGCCGAAGAAGGTTTGCCCGTGCGCATTCTCGGATTTCCGGCGTTCCTGCCCACGCGCTGCAACACATGATCGACACCGGCATCGCGGACCTCAAACTACCAGCCGAGTCATTGGTGTTTCTCGGTGGTGGCTGGAAAACCCAGGCCGCACAGCAGATTCCTCTGTCACAGCTGTATGAGCGAATCAATTGCCAACTGGGTATCGAGTTGTCCCGCTGCCGGGATGGCTTTGGTGCCGTCGAACACGCCGTGCCCTACGTCCAGTGTGCTCACCAGCACTTCCATGTGCCGGTGTATTCAAAAGTCTTCGTACGCAACCCCACTGATTTCAGCGTCCAGCCTTATGGCCAGCGCGGCTTGCTTGGGTTTGTGTCGCCGTACATTTCTTCAAGCCCGGCGCATGCCGCAGTGATGAACGATCTGGCAACGCTACACCCCGGCGTAACCTGCGGGTGCGGCCTGGCGACCGACTGGTTTGAACTGCATGGACGCGCCGGAACCTCTGCCAGCCGAAGCTGCGCGATGGCCGCGTCCGAACTTATTGGAGGGGTGTGACATGTATTTGATCAATGGCCAACTGCGTGACGATGTCCCCCTTGAGTCAACGCTTGAGCGTCTACACCAACAACTGCCACGCCTGCTGAGTGGGCCGATCGACAGTGACACCGTGATCGAAACCGCCGCTCGTTTTGCGTTGCGATTACAGACCATTCGGCTTGATCTACCCCTCGATGAAGAACAACACCAAGGGCTAATCGACTTCTGCCAACGCGAAAATCTCAGTACAAAGCTTGAGCGAGAACTGGGCGCTCAACCACGCTCGCTACGCCGAATCGACTACCGGCAAACGAGTTTTGAAAGCTGGCACCCACTGGGGCTGGTGGTTCATGTGACACCGGGCAATGCCCCGATGCTGGCGTTCTGCGCGGTCGTCGAAAGCCTGCTGGCCGGCAACATCAACTGGCTGCGCCCCAGCGCCAGTGATGAAGGATTGACTGCGCGACTGCTCGCCGCCCTGGTGCAGTGCGACAACAGTGGCAAACTGGCCGATTTCATTGCGGTCTTGCCTGTCAGCACCGCGCAGATCCCTCAACTTTGCGCTCACGCTGATGGTGTGTCGGCCTGGGGGGTGAAATGGCCCTTCAGGCCATTCGCCAGCACCTGCGCGCCGGCTGTCGCTGGATCGACTGGGGGCACAGAATCAGTTTCGCCTACCTGTCGCCAGACGCGGCCACTGTTCCAATGCTGGATGCGTTGGTGGACGAGGTTGCAGTCTGGATCAACAGGCCTGCTCCAGCCCGCAATGGTTGCTCGTCGACAGCTGCGACCCGGGTGTCTTGCAGGACCTGGGTGAACGACTGGTCGAAGCGTTCAATCGTCGCGCCCCGCAGTGGCCGGCGCTGGTACCGACAGATCAGGAAGCTTCGGAAATCATCACCCGAACCGCCATGGCCCGGCTGGAGCAGTGCTTTGCTGACAAGGTCGGTCAGGTCTGGGCCGGCGCCGGATGGCGAATCATCTGGGAGCACGATCAAACGTTGGCGCCGTCGCCGTTGTTTCGCACGCTGCTACTTAAACCGGTGCCGCAACACTTGATCGCCGAGGCGTTATTGCCGTGGCGCACCGTGCTGCAGAGCTGTGCATTGATATGTTCTCCCACACAAACTCCCCTTCTGGTGCGCACGTTGGTCAGCGCCGGGGTCACGCGCATTGCGCGTTGCGGGTTTATTCACGATGGCTACACCGGTGAGCCGCATGACGGCGTCTACGCCCTGTCGCGCCTGAGTCGTCGCCTCTCGGTGAGCTTGTCACCGGACGCGGCGACCTGCCGGGCGACACTCGACGCGCGACCTGCGCAACCCGACATACGCCAAGCCCCGATCATGGATAAAAACGCGTTCATGACTCAGCCAGTCAGTGCCGCGGCACAGCTTTACTTTCGTTCGGGAGGAAGCAGCGGCACACCGGCGTTGGCGGGATTCAGTTATCGCGACTTCCAGCGACAGATGCGCGCAGCCGCCGATGGCATGTTTGCCGCAGGCCTAAATCCTGCTACGGACCGGGTGATGAACCTGTTTTACGGCGGGAAACTTGTACGGCGGTTTTTTCAGCTTTTCCACGATTCTTGAACAAATGGGTGTGACCCACTTCCCGATGGGGGCACCGCCGAATGACGACTTCAGCGAAATAGCCCGGATGATCGTGGACCACCACGTCACCGTGCTGATCGGCATGCCGAGCACCTTGCACCGCTTGTTCTTCAATGAACAGGAGCTTCTTCAGGCTTATGGCGGCATTGACAAAGTGTTCCTCGGCGGCGAACACCCGGCGGAGGCCAGCCTGCGGCTGATGGAAAGTTGTGGGGTGGTAAAGACTCGCTCGGCGATCTATGGCTCGGTCGACGCAGGCCCTCTTGGACATGCCTGCGCCGCGACGGCCAATGGGGTGTTTCATTTGATGTGCGATACCCAGCACCTGGAGATCGTACACATCGAACAGGATGTGCCGGTTCGGGCCGATGAGGTCGGTCGTTTACTGTTCACTTCCCGGGCGCGGGAAGGTCAGGATGTGCACCGGTATGACGTGGGCGATACCGGTCGCTGGGTACCCGGAGCTTGCCCTTGCGGGCTCGAGTCGCCGCGATTCGAGATTGCTTCAGCGCCACGGCAAGTTGCTGCGGATCGGCACACAATTCATTTCACCGCAGGCGTTGCAAGACAGCGTCGGCCGACCGATTCAAATCATCCTGGACCATGCGCCGGACGGTATGGAACGGCTGCGCGTTCTGGTGAATTCAGACACCGATGAAGTTCTACACAATCTGTTGACTGATGAATCTTTGGCTAACGCGGTGAACGATTCATTTTTAACGGTGGAAGTTCACGGAGTGTGCTGAATCGGCCTTCACAAGAAACACACACAGTGGCAAAACTCCGTTGATCATTGATAAACGAACATAAATAGATCGCTATTTGACAGCGGCATGTCTTTTAATCCTGAAACACCTGATAGATAGAGAACCCAGTGAATTCAATTTATTCGCTTGAACAACTCGTGCCATATGTAAGGCAGCACTCAAATTTTTTTCGTAAATATCTGCAACACTTACCGACACAAGAAATAACGTTAAAAAACCTGCCCTTGACCAATACGGCTGATTATTGGGCAGACAGTAACGATTTGAATCATTGGGGCGTGCTGACAGGTAAAGTCGAGGACGGGCTGGTATTCAAAACCGGTGGATCGACCAGCCATGGCAAACTGAGTGTTTATACCAACAGCGAATGGCAGACGCTGGTGAGCACATTCGGTGCCAGTGTTTCTGCCCAACTGGAGAACGGTGACCGCGTCGCCAATCTGTTCTTTTCCGGCGACCTCTACGCCAGCTTTGTGTTTTTCCACGACTCACTCGCGCACATCAAAAAATCCATCTGCGAGTTCCCCTTCACGGGAAACGTCGATATGGATGTGCTGACCGATGCGGTTGATAAACACCGGATCAACGTGTTGGCCGGCGTACCCGCGCAATTGTTGCGATTTGCCGCCTACCTGCACCAGCATCATCGAGTCCTGCCGGGGGTTGAAACGTTGCTATATGCCGGCGAAAGTCTGTTTCCCTCGCAAATTGCCATGCTCGAGGCAGTGCTTCCCAATGTGCGTATTGCCTCCGCCGGCTACGCCAGCGTCGATGCCGGCCTGATCGGGGCCAGCGCCCGTGATTGCGCCTTGGGTGAGCATCGGACGTTTGAACCGCACACATTGCTGGAAATCGTCGATGAACTCACCGGGGAAGTCATTGAGGAATGTGATCGCACCGGTTTGCTGGTGGTCACCAACCTGACGCGCCGACTCATGCCACTTTTGCGTTATCCGGTGGGCGATCGTGCTTGTTGGCGTGAGCCAGCCACGACGCCGATGCGCAAATTTGCACTCAAGGGACGTAGCGCCCTCAGTCAGCGGGTTCGGGTCGGTTCGCTGACCTTTCTGGTCGACGAAATCCTGCAGATCCTGCAGCGTGTCGCTTCCAGTGAGCAATGGCAGTTGGTGATCGAGCAAGAAGAATGCAGGGATATCGTGACGGTGAGGTGGGTACCTGACATGCATTCAACCGCCACCGTCCCCACCTGCAACGCGCTGTATGAAGCGCTGGTCGCCCACTATCCCGGCATTGAGGAACTGAATCGCGCGGGGCTGCTGACTTTGCGCGTATTGTCCTGCGCGGTCACTGATTTGAAACTTCACCCGCGCTCCGGCAAACAGATGCGGGTCCTGGACCTGCGGGTATACGACACCCCCGTTACGGAGCGTATGTGATGTTCAAGCTTGTTTATCGCCGCTACCAACCCGGTGATGGGAGCGCCGTAAGCCAGTTGTTTCGCGAGGTCTACGGGGATCATTACGCTCGACCGGATGTTTATCTGCCGAACATGATCAGCCAGCACAACGCCGACGGCCACTGGACATCCATGCTGGCGGTGGACGGCGAACGTGTTCTGGGACACGCCGCGTTATGCCATGACACGCTCTCAGATACCACTGAACTGGCCCTCAGCGTGGTCCATCCGGCCGCGCAAGGGCGAGGAATCTCGACACATCTGAGTCGGGAATTGCTGTTCCTGTCGCAAGCAAAGGGGTCAAGCGCATCCTGATCAAACAAGTGACGCACCATCCCTACACGCAGCGCATGGCGTTCGGCATTGGCTTTCACAGCACGGGACTGCTTCCCGACTACGCGCCGTCACCACTCACCGCGCCTCTGCCGGAAACCATCGTGATCGGTTGCTACGCGGTGGAAGAACACGCTCGCCCCCTTCCCGACCTCGCATGGCCGGAGAGTTGCCGCAGGTTGATGCAGCGTTTGAGCGCGGTGTTCGGGACGTGCCAGCTCATGGCATCGCCACCTTCGATGCCGTTGCAAATCCGGCAACACTATCAACGCTACGTCATCGTCATTCACCGCTTGAACGAGCGCCTGCTGGACCAGCTCTGGCGGCTGCCCGGCCATTGGCTGATTTGCGCCAAACTCCAGTTGTCACAGCACTTCACCGAGGACCTGCAGCGAATGACGATGCTCGGTTTCACCTTCACCGGGTTGATGCCCGCTCCCGGCGACCATGGATGGTTCGCCCTGTTTCATCGAGGGGCGAGGCCACGCCACCTCAGCCTGCATTGCCCGGACATGCAACAGTTGCACGACGACTTGCAGCGCAACGTCGGGGCACTGGACACCGCGTGTTCAGCCGCTTGAGTCCTTCTTGTAAACGTTAAGCCCCGGCTGCGCGCAAAGCTCCACCAGCCAGTCGACAAACACCCTCACCCGCCGAGACAACTGGCGGTGAGGCGGATACAGCGCCGTCAACGGCATCACCGGTGGCGGCACGTTCGCGAGCACTTCACACAGTCGCCCTTCCTCGAGTTGGCGGGCGACGTGGTAATACGGCGTCTGAATCAGCCCATACCCGGCCTCACAGGAGGCCAGATAGCCGTCGGCACTGTTCACCGACACTTGTTTGGGTAAATCCATGAGCTGTACTTGATCGCCGAGCTGGAATTCGAGCCCGAAACGCTTGCCGGTGCTCGCGGAGAAGTACTCCACCATCCGATGCCCTTCGAGGTCTTCCAGACACTGAGGCGTTCCGTGGCGTTGCAAATAGTCCGGGCTGGCACACGTGACCTGATCCAGCATGACCAATGGCCGTGCCACCAATGAATCGTCCAGTGCCTGGCCACCGCGCAACACGCAATCGACACCTTCGCGAATCAGATCGACGGGACGGTCGTTCAACCCGAGCTCCAGTTCGATCAACGGATAACGGCGGGTGAATTCGGGCAGCTTCGGAATCACCATCAAGCGCCCTATCCCCGCCGGCATGTCCACACGCAGCAGCCCTTTGGGGTTGTTCCGTGCGGCGGAAAATACCGCTTCGGTTTCCTCAAGGTCTGCCAACAATCGCACACAACGGGGGTAATACGCCGCACCGTCGAGGGTCAGGCTGATCTGTCGCGTAGTACGTTGCAGCAGTTGCACCCCGAGATGCGCTTCAAGTTGCTTGATCAAAACAGTCACCGATGCCCGGGGTAATTGCAGGCTGTCGGCCGCTTTGGCAAACCCGCCGAGCTCGACGATTCGGGTAAATACGCGCATGGCGTTGAAACGGTCCATTGCTGTGGCGCTCTTGCTGATTATTTAGATTTTACGAACAGTGATAGCAGTTTTAGCCGGTTTATCTTGTTTCTGTCGAGGTCGACACTGTGCGCTCACACCACAGGGAGTTGATTTCATGCAAACACGTCAATTGGGCAAAAACGGCCCGCAAGTCTCCGCCATTGGCCTCGGCTGCATGGGCATGACCGATTTCTACACCACGGGCGTGGACATCCGTGAGGCCACTGCCACCCTGCATCGTGCGCTCGAATTGGGGATCAACCTGCTCGACACCGCCGACATGTACGGCCCTCACACCAACGAAGCATTGATTGGCAAAGCCATTGTCGGCAAACGCGAGCAGGTGTTTCTGGCGAGCAAATTCGGGATCGTTCGCGACCCGTCCAACCCCACGGCACGGGGCGTCAATGGACGGCCGGAATACATTCGCACGTCTATCGACGGCACCCTCAAACGCCTCGGCGTGGAAACCCTGGATTTGTATTACCAGCACCGGATCGATCCGCAGGTGGCCATCGAAGAAACCGTCGGCGCCATGGCCGAGTTGGTCAAGGCCGGCAAGGTGCGTTACCTCGGTTTGAGCGAGGCCTCGGTCGCCACGCTGGAACGGGCGCACAAGGTGCATCCCATCAGTGCGCTGCAAAGTGAGTATTCGTTGTGGAGTCGCGATCAGGAAGAGAACGGTTGCCTGGCCGCGTGCCAGCGATTGGGCGTCGCGTTTGTGCCCTACAGTCCATTGGGGCGCGGCTTTCTGACGGGTGCGTTAAAAAGCCCGGATGACTTCGCGGCAGACGACTACCGGCGTTTCAGTCCGCGTTTCCAAGGCGAAAACTTTGCGAAGAATCTGTTGCTGGTGCAGCAGGTACAGACATTGGCGGCAGACAAAGGCGTGACAGCCGGTCAGTTGGCGTTGGCCTGGGTACTGGCGCAAGGTGACTACCTGATTCCGATTCCAGGGACCAAGCAGCGTAAATACCTTGAAGAAAACGTCGCCGCCCTGGAGGTAAAACTCAGCCGCGACGAGTTGCAAGCGCTGGAAGGAATCTTTCCGGCAAATGCGACGGCAGGCTTGCGCTACCCGGAGGAAGTCATGAAGTTGCTTGACCGCTGACAACATTGCCGGCCCGTTCGTTGTCCGGAACGGGCCGGCAACCGATCATGCCTTGGCGTTGACGCCCTTGTCCGTAGGGACCGTGGTTCCGTTGCCTTTGCCATAAGTGTGCAAGTTCTGCAGCACGTAAATAGCCGTCTTGTATTCCGGGATCAGGCCAACGGCGTACTTGTCACCTTTGATGCTGTTGTTCTGGATGGTGTCCAGTTGGGTGGCAAAGTATTCCAGCGCATTAAACTTCGCATCCGGGTCGTTCTGTACCCCGAACCGGTCAAACTTGTCACCGGCGTTCATCAATGTCATCGAGGTGATATCAGAAATAAGCCCTCTGCCTCGTAAGAAGGCGGCGAGATTGCCCAGTTGTTTCGACGAAACATTGGCCGGGTCGAAGCCTTTAACGTTTCTATGCAGTTTTTGTTCATCCATTTTCGCCGTATTCAGCGCGTTGGGATTGGTGCCCACCAATGCCAGCATCTGCTTGACCCTGGCGTTTTGCGTCTACAGGCTTGCCGTTGCTACCTGTGTTCTGAATCAGCAGACCGGCCTTGGCCGTCCAGCCCCCGGTATAGCCGATAGTCATGACTGAACTCCCGACTGCGTCACCATAAACAACTCCTTGTCCGACCGAGTTTAAAGTCGGCGAGTATCGGCGTGGCAACTGGCCACACCAACAACTTATTCCATATTTTTACAATTTCCGTACATTTCAGATACAAACGATCAAGTGTTTAGTTTTATTGCTCTAAACACACTGTCCATAAAGCGTATGAACAACTGAACAGGCTCTTTGTACGTCTTGGTTAGTTCGTTTATTTCAGACTCGATACGCTCAGTGCCTGACGCCTCGCTATCACACCTCCCAACCTTGGACGGTCGTACCTAAAGCTATCCCTGCGCAGGCCGATAGCCCGACGAAGCACCGCCGCTTAATCCAAGCCCAATAATAAAAGTGCTGCACACAAGGACCGGTCCCATGCCCCCATTCCGTACGATTCAGGGTCGCTACACACTATTTCTGGTGCTGTTTATCCTGCTGCTGTTTGGCCTGACGGTGGCCGGCATCAGCCAGTTGGTTGCGCCTAAACTGCGCCATACCGAGGAACAGGTCGCCCTCAATCGCATCGCCGAAGTCGCCCAGCAAATTCAGGGTGAACTGAACAAGGTTCAGGCCCAGCAGCGCAGCATTACCCAAACCATTCCTTTGCTCGACAGCGCCGCCATTGACACGGTGTTGCCAGGCCTGGTGGATCAGTACGGTGAATTGAAAGTGTTCGGTGGCGGGATCTGGCCATTGCCCGGCCAGCGCGAAGCCGGACGAAACAAGTTCAGCACTTTCTGGCACCGCGACGCCTCGGGCAAGCTGGCGGCCAATGCCTTCTGGAACAGCGACGCCGCGCCGAACTATTACGACCAGGCCTGGTACAAGGGCGGCATGCAAACACCGCGAGGCCAATGCGCCTGGGCGGCAGCCTACAAAGATGACGCCAGCGCCGAGCCACGCACCAACTGCGCCATGGCCATTCAGAAAAATGGCGTGGCGTACGGTGTTTCGACCATCGACGTGACGCTGGGCTTCTTCAACGACCTGATCGCACGCAAGGAGAAAGACCTCGGCGCTGAAATGCTGATCGTCGAAGCCGATGGCAAGATCATCAGCAACAGTTCGCGCATCAGCGGCCCGATTGTCCTGAAAAACATCAGTGAACTGGCAGGCAACTCGCCGTTCGCCAACCTAGTGAAAGCCGGCCTGCAAAACCGCGACCCGTCGCAGCGCGTCGAATTTGATAACAACGGTGAAGACAGCACCTTCTTCATGCGCCCGATCGAAGGCTCGCCGTGGTTTCTCGCCACGGCCTTGCCGACCAAACTGATCACCGCCCAGCGCGATGACGTCCTGAGCACATTGAGCCTGTTGCAAATTCCGATGGTGATCCTGCTGGCAATGCTGCAGATCTACGCGATCCGCCAACTGGTCCAGCGCTTGAAAATCCTCAAGGGCAATATCGATGCGCTGTCGACCGGCGACGCTGACCTGACCAAGCGCATCATCATTCGCGCCGAAGACGAACTGGGCGCCATCGGTCATTCGGTCAACGCGTTTCTTGTCTACTTGCAGAACATGATCGGTGAAGTGACCCAGGCCACCGGCGCAATGGCTTCCAGCCTCGACAATCTGCAACGTACCTCGGCGCATACCAGTCAGATTCTGGTGCGTCATGCCTCGGAAACCGATCAGACCGTCACCGCCATCACCGAAATGAGTTCGACCGCTGAAAGCGTCGCGCAAAACGCTGCCGAGACGGCCGCTTTCACCAAGCGCGCCAACGAAAACGCCGACCGTTCGCGGGTAGTGGTCGGCGAAGCGTCCAGCAGCGTGATTGCATTGATCGAAGAGGTGGCGAGCGCCACCCACAAGGTTGAAAGCATGCAGCAGGACGCCCAACGCATCACCGAGATTCTCGGGGTCATTGGTGCCATCGCCGGGCAAACCAACCTGCTGGCGCTCAACGCGGCCATCGAAGCCGCGCGGGCCGGTGAACAAGGACGGGGCTTTGCGGTGGTTGCCGATGAAGTCCGCGCCCTCGCCGGCCGCACCCAGGACAGCACCTCGCAGATCAATGAAATGCTGACGCGCCTGACCCAAGGTGTCAGCTCATCGGTCAGTGCGATGGAAAACACCCAGGCCAGTTGCCAGTCCGCCGCCGATGCGACAGCACGGGTCAACTCCGGCCTGGATGAAATGGCCGGTTCCGTCAGCCACATCAACAGCCTGAGCACCCAGATCGCCACCGCCGCCTCGCAACAAAGTGCGGTCACCGAAGAGATCAACCGCAGCATGGTGCAGATCCGCCACATGGTGGAAGAACTGGTGAAGAGTGGTCAGGCCAGCGAGCTCAATACCCGGCAATTGCTGGAAGCCAATGCGCGGGTGAGCTCGATCATGGGGCGGTTCAAGGTTCGGTGATTGCCTGAACCTTGAATTGAACCCGAACCCGAACCTGTACCTGTACCTGTACCTGTACCTGTACCTGTAGGAGCCGAGCTTGCTCGCGATAGCGGTGTGTCAGTCAACAATTATGCTGGCCAACACACCGCTATCGCGAGCAAGCTCGGCTCCTACAGGTTTTGCATTGTCTGTGCAGTTATTTCTGCATTACTTAGAAACACTCTCCTCCCTCATCCGTGGCTAAACTGGTCAAAATGCGTCTTTTTTGACCGTCACCCGAGTCGAGATCCCTCCCATGCGAACCCACCTGCGTCTGGCCGCCCTGAGCGCCCTTCTCATCTCCTCCCTGGCCCAGGCCGCCGACCTGATCCCCATCGAAGTTCACCGCGACGCCAACTGCGGCTGTTGCAAAAAATGGATCAGCCACCTTGAAGCCAACGGGTTCAAGGTTGAAGACCATGTCGAAACCAACATGAGCGAATTCAAACAACAGCACGGTGTGCCGCCGCGTCTGGCGTCGTGTCATACCGCATTGATCAACGGCAAGTTCGTCGAAGGCCATGTCCCGGCGGATCAGGTGCTGGCGTTGAGCAAGCGTGACGATCTGCTCGGTGTTGCAGCCCCTGGCATGCCCATGGGTTCGCCCGGGATGGAAATGGACGGCATGAGCGATGCCTATCAAGTGATCGGCCTGAAAAAGGACGGCACGGATGTCGTGGTGGCGGATTACCCCGCCCATTGATGTCGGGGGCTTACCTCGGGCTGTTCTTCGCGGCGTTCGGTGCCGCGACGCTGCTGCCGTTGCAGTCCGAGGCAGTGCTGGTGGGGTTGTTGCTCAGCGACCGCTATTGGCTCTGGTCGCTGTTGGCCGTCGCCACACTGGGCAATGTGCTTGGTTCGCTGGTGAACTGGTGGCTGGGGCGCGGCATCGAACGCTTTCGCGACCGGCGCTGGTTTCCGGTCAGCCCTGGTCATCTGGAACAGGCACGAAAACACTATCAGCGTTACGGCCATTGGTCCTTGTTGCTGAGTTGGGTCCCGATCATCGGTGACCCGCTGACGCTGGTGGCTGGCGTCATGCGTGAACCCCTGGGGCGATTCCTGGTGATCGTGACCCTGGCCAAAGGCGCCCGCTATGGCGTGCTGGCCCTGGCCACGTTGGGCTGGGTGGGTTGAACGATCAGGCGCGGCGATTGCCTGTGTTTAATGTCGCGCTAATCATGTCGATTCAGCATCGGCGGATTTTCTACGGAGTTCACCCATGCCCCTCGCCCTCTCCCGCTGGCTGCCCAGCCTGCTGTTGACCGCCGCACTGCCCCTTACCGCCCATGCCGAAGGACCGGAATACGGCCCTGAATTGCAAGGCTTCGAATACCCCTACACCGTCAAGCATTTCGCCTTTGAGTCCCAAGGCAAATCCCTGCAAATGGGCTACATGGACGTCGCCGCCCACGGCAAGGCCAACGGGCGCAGCGTCGTCCTGATGCACGGCAAGAACTTCTGCGGCGCAACCTGGGACAGTTCGATCAAAGCCCTCAGCGAGGCCGGCTATCGCGTCATCGCACCGGACCAGATCGGTTTCTGCACCTCCAGCAAGCCCGATCACTATCAGTACAGCTTCCAGCAACTGGCAACCAACACCCAACAACTGCTCAAGGCCCTGGGCATTCAGAAGGCCAGTCTCCTCGGCCATTCCACCGGTGGCATGCTCGCCACCCGCTATGCGTTGCAATATCCCGATCAAGTCGAACAACTGGCGCTGGTCAATCCCATAGGCCTGGAAGACTGGAAAGCCCTTGGCGTGCCCTACCGCACGGTCGATCAATGGTACGCGCGCGAACTGCAGCTCAATGCCGACGGTATCCGCACCTATGAGCGCAACACCTACTACGGTGGCCGCTGGAAGCCAGAGTTCGATCGCTGGGTCGACATGCTCGCCGGCCTGAACAAAGGCCCGGGGCATACACAGGTCGCGTGGAACTCGGCGCTGATCTACGACATGATCTTCACCCAACCGGTGTATTACGAATTCAAAGACCTGAAGATGCCCACGCTGTTGCTGATCGGGACGTCCGACACTACCGCCATCGGCAGTGACATTGCCTCGCCAGAGGTCAAGGCCAGACTCGGTCACTACGACGTACTGGGCAAGGAAGTGGCGAAACTGATTCCGCAGTCGACCCTGATTGAATTTCCCGGCATGGGCCACGCGCCGCAGATGGAAGAACCGGCTCAATTCCACAAGGCCTTGCTCGACTGGCTGAACAAAACCAACCCTGTTCATTGATGAGGTAAGGCGGATGACTGTGCAAATTGCGGTGATCGATGACTGGCAGGATGTCGCTCGCGAAGTGGTGGAATGGTCGGTGCTGGAAAACGTCGGCGAGGTGAGTTTTGTCCATGACTACCCGGCCGACAATGAAACCCTGGCCGAGCGTCTGGGCGCCTATGAGGTGATCTGCGTGATGCGCGAACGCACCCGGTTCGATGAAGACCTGCTGCGGCGGCTGCCGAAACTCAAACTGCTGGTAACCGGCGGCATGCGCAACGCGGCGCTGGATTTCAAAGCGGCGGCTGCGCTGGGGATTCAGGTCTGCGGCACGGACAGCTACAAACATGCCGCGCCAGAACTGACCTGGGCGCTGATCATGGCCGCCACTCGCAACCTCGTGGTCGAAGCCAACGCCTTGCGCGCCGGCCAATGGCAGCAAGGGCTCGGCGGTGATTTGCACGGCAAAACCCTGGCAATCCTGGGACTGGGCAGCATCGGCAAGCGCGTCGCGCAGTTCGGGCAAGTGTTCGGCATGCGGGTGATTGCCTGGAGCGAGAACCTGACCAGTGACGCGGCAGCCGAAGTCGGCGTGACCTATGTCAGCAAGCAGGAACTGTTCGAACAAGCGGATGTGTTGTCGGTGCATCTGGTGCTCAGTGAGCGCAGCCGGGGCCTGGTCGACGCACAGGCGCTGGACTGGATGAAACCCACGGCACTGCTGGTCAACACCGCGCGCGGGCCGATTGTCGATGAGGCGGCGCTGATCAAGGCGTTGCAGAAGAATCGGTTGGCGGGGGCGGCACTGGATGTGTTCGAAGTGGAGCCACTGCCTGAACATCATCCGTTCAGGACCCTGGAGAACGTGCTGGCGACGCCGCATGTCGGGTATGTGAGCCGACAGAACTACCATTTGTTCTTTTCGCAGATGATCGAGGATGTTCAGGCATGGTCGGTGGGTAATCCAATCCGGCAGCTCACCTGAGACCGAGTTATCGTTCATCGCGGGCAAGCCCGCTCCCACAATTGATTTGTAGCGTTCACAAAATCGTGTGGGAGCGGGCTTGCCCGCGAAAGCCATAAAAACCGACATAAAAAATACAAACTGAACGCACCGCAACAGTGCACCATCTCGCCCCCACGCCCATTTCCGTGACTCACCAGTCCCGTTTTGACCCACCCCCAAAAATAAACCTGCACTTCGTCGGTGCGTTTGCCCCTTCCGGACGTTGTTCTTTTACCCTCTAGAAACCGATTGTCGAACAATTTCACCACTTGACCCGCCCCGCTCTAGGATCTGGCCTAGACTCATTTTCGCGAGGTAAAACCGGTCGGTCATCTGGCTGTAAAAAACTCGAAACTTTCGGTCCTGGCCATGGGTCAGGTTAAAGGTAGGGCTACAGCGACTGGTGCATTCCTTGCAACGGCCCCTCCACCCATCTGCTTCAACGCATTGGGCAGCATTTGCCACGATGCGTGCGCGTTTGCGCCCGGCCACAGGATAGGGCCACCCCCTTTGTGCCAGACCTAAGCATTAGATCAACACCACGGGAGATTCATATGATTAGTGCGGCTTTAGATATTCAGGGAGAACGTGCTCATCAGCAGGTCGGCGAATCGAGCGCCGTCAATGCACCGAGCGCGCAATCGATCAGCGTCCCCGGGACCAAGACGCTGACACCAGCTGCCAGTCAGAATCCAAACAGAAAAAAAGTGTTGTTCGTCACCTCCGAAATTGCCGATCTGGTGAAAACCGGTGGCTTGGGCGACGTTTCCGCCGCGCTGCCTCGCGCCATGTCGCACCTGCACGATGTGCGGGTACTCATTCCCGGTTACCCGCAAGTGCTGCACAGCGAAAACCCGATTCATATCATTGGTGAACTGGGTGGGCACGCCGCACTGCCGCCCTGCAAGATCGGGCGCATGGACATGCCGGACGGTCTGGTCATTTATGTGCTGATCTGCCCTGAGCTCTACGAGCGCGAAGGTTCGCCGTACGGCGCCAACAATGGCCGTGACTGGCCAGATAACCACATTCGCTTCGCCCGCCTGGGCCTCGCCGCCGCCGATATCGCTGCCAATCTCGCGCAAATTCACTGGTGCCCGGATCTGGTGCACGCCCATGACTGGCCTGCGGGCCTGGCGCCGGCCTACATGCACTGGCGCGGGCAGCGTACGCCAACGTTGTTCACCATCCATAACCTGGCCTACCAGGGCGTGACCAGTCTGGGTTCGTGCCCTGAACTCGGCATACCCGCACACGCCCTGCAACAGGAAGGCATGGAGTTCTACGGCAAGATGTCGTTCCTCAAGGCCGGCATGGCGTATTCGAGCCACATCACCACCGTCAGCGCCACTTACGCCCAGGAAATCACCACGCCGGCCTTCGGCTGCGGTCTCGATGGTTTTCTTGCCGCCAAGACCCAGCAAGGCCTGCTCAGTGGCATTCCCAACGGTATCGATGAGAGTTGGGACGCGGCCACCGACGCCCACCTGTTCTGCCCGTTCAGCATTGGCGACTGGGACGGCAAAGCGGTCAACGCTGCGCACGTCCGCGAACTGTTTGGCCTGGAAGACTCCGAGGGTCCGCTGTTTGCGGTGGTCTCGCGGCTGGTCTATCAAAAAGGCCTGGACCTGACCGAAGCGGTCTCCGAATACATCGTCAAATCCGGCGGCCAGATTGCAATCATCGGCCGTGGCGAACCGGAAGAAGAACAAGCCATGCGTGAGCTGGCCTTGCGTTTTCCGGGGCAGATCGGCGTGCGCATCGGCTTCAACGAAACTGACGCCCGTCGCATGTTCGCCGGCAGCGATTTCCTGCTGATGCCTTCGCGTTATGAACCCTGCGGCTTGAGCCAGATGTACGCCCAGCGTTTCGGCTCGTTACCGGTGGCGCGCAATACCGGCGGCCTGGCCGACACCATTGAAAACGGCGTCACCGGGTTCCTGTTCGACGAATCCTCCGTCGAGAGTTACCAGGAAGCCCTGAGCCGTGCATTCAAGGTGTTCGCCTTCCCCGACCTGCTGCATGCGATGCGTTGCCGGGCGATGGCAGCCCCTTCAACTGGTGCAAGGCAGTGGAACCCTACGCCGAACTCTACGAACAGCTTGTGGCGAAGGCCTTGGGTAAATCCGGGCCGACAATAAGAGAAGAGGTTTTCAACGATGCCGTTACGGACCCTTGAGACCTGGCCCGGCGCAATCATGCTGGACGCAGAGCACACGCGTTTTGCCTTGTGGGCGCCTGATGCGTTTTACGTCAGTGTCGAACTGGAAAATGGACAATCCTTGCCGCTGCTGCCTCAGGCGGATGGTTGGTTCGTGATCAAGACCCGCTGCCTCGCGGGCACCCGTTACCGCTACAACATCGATGGCTGAGCTGGAGGTGCCGGACCCGGCCTCCCGCGCCCAGGCCGGCGATATCGACAGCCACAGCGTGGTGGTCGATCCGCTGGCCTATCAATGGCAACACAACACCTGGCAAGGTCGGCCATGGAACGAAGCGATCATCTACAGCTGCACGTCGGTGTACTCGGCGGTTACAGCGCCGTCGAGCAGCACCTGTCGCGCCTCGCTGAACTCGGCATCACGGCTATTGAACTGATGCCATTGGCGCATGATTTCCCGGCGAGCTCAATTGGGGTACGACGGTGTTTCCCTCTACGCCGCCCAGGCGTCCTATGGCTCGCCCGAGCAACTCAAACACTTGATCGACACCGCCCACGGCCTCGGCCTGGCGGTGATTCTCGACGTGGTCTACAACCACTTCGGCCCGGACGGCAATTACCTGCATCATTACGCCAGGGGCTTTTTCCGCGACGACAAGCACACACCGTGGGGCGCGGCGATCGACTTTCGGCAGCACGAGGTGCGGGATTTTTTCATCGATAACGCGTTGATGTGGCTGCTCGAATATCGCTTTGACGGTTTGCGCCTGGACGCGGTGCACGCCATTGAAAGCCCGGACTTCCTTGAAGAACTGGCGCGACGGGTGCGCCAGCAAACTCGAACCCACACACCATGTGTGGCTGATGGTGGAAAACGAACACAATCAGGCCAGCCTGTTGGAAAAAGGCTTCGATGCACAGTGGAACGATGACGGCCACAACGCCCTGCATGTGTTGCTGACCGGCGAAACCGACGCCTACTACGCCGATTACGCTGAACAACCCACCGAACAACTCGCTCGCTGCCTGAGCCAGGGCTTCGTGTTTCAGGGCCATATCAACCGCCACGGCACGCCACGTGGCGAGCCCAACAGTCATTTGCCGCCGACAGCCTATGTGCTGTTTCTGCAAAACCATGACCAGATCGGCAACCGCGCGTTAGGCGAACGGTTTGCACCAATTGACCCACCCCTGATGCACTTTATGCGGCCACCGTGTTGCTGCTGCGCTGACTCGCCGATGATCCCGCCGATGTTCATGGGCGACGAATTCGCGCACAGTCACCGTTCCTGTTTTCACCAGCCACCACGGCGAGCTTGCAGAACAGGTGCGCGAAGGTCGGCGCAATGAATTCGCAGCGTTCAGTGCCTTTGCCGATCCGCAGCAGCGCGAACAGATTCCCGACCCCAATGCGCCGCAGACCTTCCAAGCCTCGCAACCGCAGCGAAGCGCCAGCGCACTGCCAGCACCACGAGCTGTACCGGCGCCTGCTGCAGCTGCGCCACCAGCACCTCATCCCGCGCCTGCCCGGCACCCAGGCAGTAGGCACCGACGTATTGGGCTACGCGGCGGTGAGCGCCCGCTGGCGACTGGGCGATGGCAGTGAGCTGCGCATTGACCTGAACCTCAGCGACGCGCCGGTGGTCCACACCCACAGGCCGACACGATCTTGCTGTTCGAACACCCGCCTCACTCGGCCGGCCTGTTGCACCAGGGCAAACTTGCCCCGTATTGCGCGCTCGTCAGCCTCACGGCCGCAGCCCCTTTGCCAGATTCGAATGGAGAGCGCCCATGAGCGACGCGCAACCGAAATACTGGCCAGCCGCGCAGGCCTGGCCGTCGACTGGATCGACGCCAATGGTCGCCCACAGAAAGTAGCGCCGTCGGTGTTGCGCGCGGTCCTCACTGACCTCGGCCATCCGGCGGGCAGCGCCCAGGAAATCGATGCGAGCCTGCTAGAGCTGCAAACCGTCCAGCAAACCCACCACCTCGCCGCCGCTGATGACGGTCGACGTCGGTGGCGGCCTCGATCTGGCGCGGTACTTCGAGCGCCGAAACGCCCTGCGACATTCATCTCGAAGACGGCTCGCGGATCTACCTGAAACTCGACGCTCAGGCCGTGCTGCCGGGGCTGATTCCGGTCGGCTACCAGCACGTCAGCATCGACGGGCAATCCTTCACCCTCGCGGTGATGCCCGACCGTTGCTACAGCGTCGGCGACGCCGTCGACAATCGATCCCACGTACCTGGGGCCTGATTATGCAGCTGTACTCATTGCGCCGTGTCGGCGATGGCGGTTTCGGTGATACCCAGGCGCTGGAGGACCTCGCCCGGGTGGCGGGTGAACGCGGTGCCGAGGCGTTGGCGATCAGTCCGTTGCACGCCATGTTCAGCAGCGACACCCAGCGCTACAGCCCGTATTCGCCGTCCAGCCGCTTGTTTCTCAACAGTCTGTACGCCGCACCCGGAGCCGTCCTCGGTGAACGTGCGATGCGCGCGGCGATTGACGCCACCGGGCTGACCACCGAACTGCAACAGCTCGAACAACAGCCACTGATTAACTGGCCCGTGGCCGCGCAAGCCAAGCATCGTGTATTGCTGGCGTTGTACGAAGGTTTTGTCCACGGCGAACACCCGCTGCATGAAGACTTCAGCAGCTTTCGCCATGCCTCGGGCGAAGCGCTGGAAAACCACTGTCGCTTCGAAGCCCTTCAAGTGCACCGCGCCGCCCTGGGTGAAAGCCTCGACTGGCGCGAGTGGCCCGAGCAATGGCGCGACCCGCGCAGCGCCGCCCTCGCCGAATTCGCTGAAGAGGAACGCGGCACGCATCGGCTTCTTCGCCTTCTGCCAGTGGCTGATTACCCGGTGCCTGGAGCGCGCACCAACCGCCGCCCGGAGCGCCGGCATGAGCATTGGCCTGATCGCCGACCTGGCGGTGGGGGCCGACGGCGGCGGCAGTCAGGCCTGGAGCCGGCAGAGACGAGTTGCTCGCCTCGCTGACCGTGGGTGCGCCGCCGGACATCCTCAACCGTACCGGCCAGGGCTGGGGCATCTCCGCGTTTTCGCCCGAGGGCTTGGTGCGCAACGGGTTTCGCGCCTTCATCGAAATGCTCCGCGCCAATTTCGCCCACGCCGGCGGCTTGCGCATCGACCACATCATGGGCCTGCAACGGCTCTGGGTGATCCCCAACGGCGCGCCCCCCAGCGACGGCGCGTACCTGTATTACCCGGTCGACGATTTACTGCGGCTCCTGACGCTGGAATCCCATCGGCATCAAGCCATTGTGCTGGGCGAAGACCTCGGCACCGTGCCCGATGGCCTGCGGGAAAAACTCATTGCGCGCTCTATCCTCGGCATGCGCGTGTTGCTGTTCGAACAGGACAACGCCCACTTCAAGCCGATCCTCGACTGGCCGGACAACGCGCTGGCGACCACCAGCACCCATGACTTGCCGACGCTCAATGGCTGGTGGCATGGTCGTGACATTGACTGGAACGCCCGGCTCAGCCTGATCGACGCCAACGGCGAAATCGAGTGGCGCCAACATCGCGAGCGCGAACGTGAAGGCTTGCGTCGGGTGTTGAGCCAAGACCCGCAGAATCTTCGCGAAGAATCCTACGAAACCGATCAGGTGCTCGACGCCAGCATCCGGTTTCTCGGGCATACCCGCGCACCACTGGTGTTGCTGCCACTGGAAGATGCCCTCGGTATCGAACAGCAGGCCAACCTGCCCGGCACTATCGACACTCACCCGAACTGGTCACGGCGCCTGCCCGGCGACAGCGAGGCCCTGCTCGATGATCCGGACGCGGCCCGGCGCCTGGAACTGCTCGCCTGTGCGCGGCCTCGGGCAGGTGAGCGTGACCAATGACGCCTGTGTTTATCCAACCGCCGCGGGCAACCCTGCGGCTGCAATTTCATAAAGGCTTCACCCTGGATCAAGCCGGTGCCGCTGGTGCCGTACTTTGCCAGCCTGGGCATCAGCCACGTATATGCCTCGCCCTTGCTGGCCGCCCGCGCCGGCTCCCTGCATGGCTACGACGTGGTGGACCCGACAACGGTCAATCCCGAGCTGGGTGGCGAGGCGGCGCTGCGGCGTCTGGTCGATGCCCTGCGCACACAGCGGATGGGGCTGATCCTCGACATCGTGTCCAACCACATGGCCGTGGGTGGCGCGGATAATCCCTGGTGGCTGGATTTGCTGGAATGGGGGCGCTTTGAGCCCATTCGGCGAGTTCTTCGACATTCAGTGGCACTCGCCGGACCCATTGATGGAAGGCCAGTTATTGCTGCCCTTCCTTGGCAGCGACTACGGCATCGCGTTACAGGACGGCACCCTGCCCCTGCGTTTCGATGCGCAAGGTGGCCGCTTTTACGTGCAGCATTACGATACCGCTTTCCGGATCTGCCCGATGCACTTCGGCGAACTACTGACAACCGGTGCCGAACCGCTTAAATCGTTGGCGGAACGCTTTACCACTTTGAGTTACCAGACCGACGCTCATCGCCTGGCGGTGCCGCTAAAAACCGAGCTGCGCGAATTGGCCTGCGACCCGCTGATGCTTCAGTCGATCGAGCAACACCTCGGCGCCTACGACTCGCTCACACCCGAAGGCTTCCAGCGCTTGCACGCCTTGCTTGAGCGCCAGAGCTATCGCCTGGCGAGCTGGCGCACAGCGGCGGATGACATCAACTGGCGGCGCTTTTTCGATGTCAACGAACTGGGCGGCTTGCGCGTCGAGCGCCCGGCGGTATTCGAGGCCACCCACGCGAAAATCTTCGAACTGGTGGCGCAAGGCCTGATTGACGGCCTGCGCATCGACCATATCGATGGCCTCGCCGATCCCCGTGGTTACTGCGCAAACTGCGACGTCGGGTCAATCGCCTGTCACCGGCTCGACACCTGCCGATCTACGTCGAGAAAATCCTCGGCCAGGGTGAAAACCTGCACCGCGACTGGGCGGTGGATGGCACCACCGGGTATGAGTTCATGAACCAGGTGTCGTTGCTACAACATGATCCGCAAGGCGTCCTCTCCCTCGGCAAACTCTGGCAGCGCTACAGCGAACGACCCGCCGACTTTGGCCAGGAGGCCCAACTGGCGCGCCAGCAAATCCTCAATGGTTCGTTGGCCGGTGATTTCGAAAGCGTTGCCCAGGCCTTGCTGCAAGTCGCCCGCGACGACCTGATGACCCGCGACCTGACCCTCGGTGCGATCCGCCGGGCGTTGCAGGGTGATCGTGCACTTCCCGGTGTACCGCACGTATATCGAAGCCCCCGTGGCCGCTCTACTGAAGACGACGTGTTTTTCCAGCAGGCGCTGAACGGCGCGCGGCCGACCCTGAGCGAAGCCGATTGGCCCGGTGCTCGATTGCCTGGCCCGCTGGCTCGGCGGTGAGCCCTGGCGCAAGCGTCCGGTGGGGCGTCAGCGCAAGATACTCAAACACGCCTGCGTGCGCTTTCAGCAACTGACGTCACCAGCCGCCGCCAAAGCGGTCGAAGACACTGCGTTTTATCGCTCGGCAGTGCTGCTGTCGCGCAACGACGTAGGGTTCAGCACCGAACAGTTCAGCGCCCCGTGTCGGACTTTCACGCGGCCTGCACCCAGCGCCTGTCCGATTTCCCGGACAACTTGCTGGCCACCGCCACCCACGACCACAAACGCGGCGAAGACACCCGCGCTCGCCTGGCCGTATTGAGCGAACTCAGCACCTGGTATGCCGACCAAGTCCCCTGTGGCGCACGCTCGCCCGGCCACTGCGCGACGACGACCAGATGCCGACGGCGGGCGACGAATTAATCCTCTATCAGGCGATCCTCGGCAGTTGGCCGTTGACCCTGCGCGGCGACGATGAGCCGGCGCTGGAGGACTACGCGAAACGTCTCTGGCAGTGGCAACAAAAAGCCCTGCGCGAAGCCAAAGCTGCGTAAGCAGCTGGAGCGCGCCGAACGAACCTACGAACACGCCATGCAGGTGTTTATCCAGCGTCTGTTTTCGGCGTCCCGAAGGTGAACGGCTGCGCGCGGCTCTCGATAAAGCGGTTCACGCGATTGCAACATCCGGCGCACTCAATGGATTGGCGCAAACCTTGCTGCGAATGACGGTGCCGGGGGTACCGGACCTCTATCAGGGCAACGACTTCTGGGACTTTACCCTGGTCGACCCGGACAACCGCCGGCCGGTGGATTACGGCAGCCGTCAACGGGCACTTCAGGGAGCACTTCAGCGAACTGCGGACCTGCCAGAACTATTGGCGAACTGGCGTGACGGGCGCATCAAGCAAACACTTATCGCCCACGTGTTGAACCTGCGGGCCGATGCCGAGCTGTTTTCGCGAGGGACCATAGCCTCCTGAAGTGGTCGGCAACCAGGCTCATCGCGTGTTGGCCTTTGCCCGCGCGGGGAGGAAAACGCGCCATCGTGATCGTGCCCGATACGCTGCGCCGAACTGCTGAAAAACAGTGCCCAACCCCAGGATTGATGCGCCGCAGTGGGGCGATACACGGGTCAAATTGCCGTTCGCCTGCTCTGACGAAAATCTGAAGGGACTTTTTCCAGCGTCGCAGTCACAAAAACAGGAGCTGAACATCGGCGCCGCGCTGGGGGATGTCCCGGTCAATCTCTTATCCAACTCTTTACCCAAGCTTGAGTTCAGTTCAGGAGCATTGCGATGAGTACCGACGATAAACGCGTTCGCGAATTCTGCCTATCAGATCTGGGAATCGGAGGGCAAACCCGAGGAGCCAGAAGCCTGACACTGGGAGATGGCACGCAAGCTGGCCGAAGCGGAAGCCCGGTGCCGAAAATCACCTGAAACCCGCGGCGGCAAAACCCGCCGCGGCGAAACCTGCGGCCGGCAAGGCCAATGGCGCGCTGAGCGGTAAAGCCAACGATGCCAAACCCAAAGCCAAGGCCAAGCCCGCTGCAGCGTCGAAAGTGATTCCGCCGGGAGAAAAAGCGCTGGAGAAGAAGCCTCGCGCGTCGAAGAAGCCACCGGTCACCTGACGTTCCAAGCGCTTTGCCTTGATCGATGACGTGGCGAGTTCGCTCGCCACTTTGGGCATGCTCGTCCCTCGAAAAACTTGATCCCCGTTTGCAGGAGCACCTATGACCACGCCAGAAGAAAGCCGCGCCAGAACCCGCGCCGAGGCCTCGCGAATTCGTGAAGGCCTGCCCTTCCCGCTGGGCGCAACCTGGGATGGTCTGGGGGTCAACTTCGGCGTTGTTTTCCGCCAACGCCACAAGGGTCGAACTGTGCATTTTCGATGACTCGGGCGAGGTGGAACTTGAACGCATCGAGCTGCCTGAATACACCGATGAGATCTACCATGGCTACTTGCCCGACGCCCATCCGGGGCTGATCTATGGCTATCGCGTCTATGGCCCGTACGACCCGGCCAATGGGCATCGTTTCAACCCCAATAGCCTGGCTGATCGACCCGTATGCCGAGCAACTGGTCCGGGTCAGTTGAAATGGTCCGAAGCATTGTTCGGCTACACCATCGGCCACCCCGACGCCGACCTCAGTTTCGATGAGCGTGACAGCGCGCCCTTTGTGCCCAAATGCAAGGTCATCGACCCTGCGCACACCTGGGGTCACGACCATCGCGTGAGCGTGCCGTGGGATAAAACGATCATCTACGAAACCTACGTGCGCGGCATCAGCATGCGACACCCCTCGGTTCCCGAAAATGTGCGCGGTACCTTTGCCGGGTTGATGGTCGATGATGTGCTGGAGCACATCCGCAAGCTCGGCGTGTCGTCCGTTGAATTGCTGCCGATCCACGCCTTCGTCAACGATCAACACTTGCTGCACAAAGGCATGACCAATTACGGGGGCTACAACAGCATTGCCTTCTTCGCCCCGGACCCACGCTACCTGGCCAGCGGCAAGATTGCCGAGTTCAAGGAAATGGTCGCGCACCTGCACGCAGCCAATCTGGAAGTGATCCTCGACGTGGTCTACAACCACACCGCCGAGGGCAATGAACAAGGGCCGACCCTGTCGATGCGCGGCATCGACAACGTCCCCTACTACCGCTTGCAGCCCGACGACAAACGCTTCTACATCAACGATTCCGGCACCGGGAACACGCTGGACCTGAGCCATCCGTGCGTCTTGCAAATGGTCACGGATTCCTTGCGCTACTGGGCCTCGGAAATGCACGTCGACGGCTTTCGCTTCGACCTGGCGACTATTCTCGGTCGCTACCACGACGGTTTCGATGAGCGCCACAGTTTCCTCGTGGCCTGCCGCCAGGATCCGGTGCTGCGCCAGGTGAAAATGATCGCCGAACCCTGGGACTGCGGCCCCGGTGGCTATCAGGTGGGCAACTTTCCGCCGGGCTGGTGGAATGGAACGACAAGTTTCGCGACACCGTGCGCGCGTTCTGGAAAGGTGACGATGGCCAACTCGCCGATTTCGCCAGCCGCATGACCGCCTCGGGCGAGATGTTCAACCAGCGGGGCCGGCGCCCTCCGTTTCCTGCTGAACTTCATCACGCCCACGACGGTTTCACCCTCAACGACCTGGTGTCGTACAACGACAAACACAACGAAGCCAACGACGAGAATAACCAGGACGGCAGCAACAACAACCTGTCCTGGAATCACGGCGTTGAAGGCCCGACCGACGACCCCGAGATCAACGAGCTGCGCCAGCGACAGATGCGCAAT
This sequence comes from Pseudomonas sp. S2_F03, assembly GCF_054668335.1. Taxonomy (NCBI): domain Bacteria; kingdom Pseudomonadati; phylum Pseudomonadota; class Gammaproteobacteria; order Pseudomonadales; family Pseudomonadaceae; genus Pseudomonas; species Pseudomonas sp. S2_F03. The sequence goes on from NZ_CP162759.1 coordinate 6,354,819, forward strand.
TTCTTCGCCACGCTGTTGCTGTCCCAAGGCACGCCGAGATGTTGGTCGCGGGCGACGAATTCGCCCGGACCCAGGAAGGCAACAACAACGCCTATTGCCAGGACAGCGAAATCGGTTGGGTCAACTGGACCTCAGCGAAGACGGCAAGGCCTTGCTCAAATTCGTCAAACGCCTGATCAAGCTGCGTCTGACTTACCCGATCCTGCGTCGCGGGCGCTTCCTGGTGGGCAAGTACAACGAGGACATTGGCGTCAAGGACGTCACCTGGCTCTCGCCGCACGGTGGTGAAATGTCCCAGGAACAATGGGAGAAGGCCCACGGTCGGTGCCTGGGGATCTTGTTCGATGGCCGCGCCCAGGAAACCGGCATCCGCCGAAAAGGTGCGGACGTGACCCTGTTGCTGGTGGTCAACGCGCACCACGACATCGTCAACTTCACATTACCGGAAGTGCCGGATGGTGGCTTCTGGACTTGCATGATCGATACCAATCAACCGTCGATTCGTGGGCAGGAACGTTTCGAGTTCTGGTCACGAGTACTGCAGTGACCGCCCGCTCACTGCTGCTGTTCGAATTGCAGCATGAGGACGAAGAGTAACGCACGCGCAGGTTTGGGCGACCCTTTGCGCAATCGGCTACAAGTCGACTAAAAATAAACGGACTTAGATGAAACCGTCACGCGACGAACAGCGTGACTTGAGCAATACTCTGTTGCCGACAATCCAGGGTACGGAGCGTTGCACAATTGTCATCAAACAGAACAAGGACGTAGGCCCGATGAAACCCGTCTGCATCATCGACAGCAGCCAGCCAGCACAAATCTGGAACAGTGCGCTGCAGCTGGACAATATCCCGGTCATCAACACCCAGACCCTAGTCCCCACCGGCGCCCGCGCCGTGGTGATCGCGCCGCATCCCGGCGATGAAGTGGTCTTCTGTGGCGGCTTGTTGCAACTGCTCTCTACCCTCGAACATCCCCTGCAATTGATTTCGATCACCGATGGCAGCGCTCCCCATCCGGGTTCGCAACAATGGTCGGAGAAGCGCCTGAGCGTGTTTCGTGGTCAGGAAAGCGTCGAAGCCTTGCGCCGGCTTGGCTTGCCGTTGCACAGCCTGAAATGGATTCGTGGCGGCTTCACCGACAACGCCCTGGCCCGAACACGAGACGCAACTGACCCAATTCATTGCCCGTTACTTGCGCCCTGGCGACGTCGTGTTCAGTACCTGGCGCGAAGACGGCACGTCTGATCACAACGCCGTCGGTCGTGCCTGTGCCCTCGCGGCGAGCCAGGTCGGCGCGACGTTCCATGAAATGCCTGTCTGGGCGTGGCACTGGCCGGCTCGCGACCACGGCCTGATGCCCTGGCACCGAGCGCGCAAAGTGCGCCTAGACACCTGGACCGTCGCGCGCAAAAGCCACGCCACCCACGCCTATGCCAGCCAGCTCGACGGCGAGCCGGCCCTGGGCATTGCCCCCCTGCTGCCCCGAGTGATCCTGGACCGCATACGTATGCCTTACGAAATCGTGTTCATCTGGAAATCCGTAGCAGCCGTAGCAGCTGTAGCAGCTGTAGCAGCTGTCGAGCCTGCGAGGCTGCGTCCGGCTGCGAAGCAGTCGTGAAATCAGACGGCGCGGTGTTTCATAAAGATCGCATGTGCAGGTTTTACGACCGCTACGCAGCCGAACGCAGCCTCGCAGGCCTCGACAGCTGCTACACCTGCTGCCACCTGCTACAGCTGCTACAAAATTGCAGTGGCACTGAACGCCCGCAGCGACATCAGTCGCATGCATAAGCAGTCCTGATTCGAGGAGCAAACGTGACCAGCGATCCCGAGCAGCGGGCCGCCTTGCACCCGTCCCCGACGATTCATCGCCTGAGGGTGCTGACGGTCAACACTCACAAGGGGTTCACCGCCCTCAACCGGCGTTTCATCCTCCCGGAGCTGCGCGAGGCGGTGCGCAGTACAGGCGCCGACCTTGTGTTCCTGCAGGAGGTGGTGGGTGAACACGATCGGCATTCATCCCGTTACTACAACTGGCCGCAGACCTCGCAATACGAATTCCTCGCCGACAGCATGTGGAGTGACTTTGCCTATGGGCGCAATGCGGTCTACCCCAATGGCCACCATGGCAATGCCATTGCTGTCAGAATTACCCGATCCGTGAATTTCGTAACCTTGACGTATCGATCACCGGCCCCGAACGACGCGTGAGTTGTTGCACTGCGTGCTGGAAGTGCCGGGGCACGCAGAAGTGCATGCGATTTGCGTGCACCTGAGCCTGCTCGAAAGCCATCGCCAGTTGCAGTTGCAGCTCCTGTGTCAATTGCTCGAGTCCCTGCCCGACCAGGCCCCGGTGATCATCGCCGGCGACTTCAACGACTGGCAGCTGCAAGGCAATGCCGCCCTCGCCCGTCGCGACTATTTGCATGAGGCCTTCGAACGCGCCCATGGGCGCCCGGCCAAAACCTACCCCGCCCGCTTTCCCTTGCTGCGCCTGGACCGGATTTACCTGCGCAATGCCAGCAGCCATGAGCCACGAATTCTCGGCAACAAACCCTGGACGCATTTGTCGGATCATCTGCCGTTAGCGGTGGAAGTGCACCTTTGAATGACCGGTGGGCTCCATTCAAGTCCTTGCTTCGAACGAAAATACGCGCCCCTACCTGTTATTTCTGACAGTAGCGGCGTTCAACATCTGTTGTTACGGTGCAACTATCCGTATCCGTTGCACGTTCGGATACACAACCCGTAGCAGCCACTGTTGCCAAAGACTTTTCAGTTCGGACCCTGCATTACCGATGTCGTCTCGCAATTCGCGCTGCCCAGGGCGCCTGACACGCTGTCACTCACGCAGTGAGCGGTGTCGTGGCGCCGATCGATACGTGGAGACGAACATGGAAGCGACCCACTACCGTTATTCGGCCTGCGCCTTGACGTTCTGGCTATGTGTGGGCTGGTCGCAAATCGCCGATGCGGCCTGTTCACTCATATCTACCGCCGGCAACGACAACTATGTGTGCGACAGTGGCATTAGCGGGCCACTCACCGATTTGTCGGGTAATAACGTCCTGACCTTCCCGCCAATGGCACTGGAACCATTAATGGCAATGTGACCTTTGGTGCAGGTAGTGACTCAGGTATTGATGCGCTCGGGCACCCTTGCTGGTGTGCTCGATCAAGGTACTGGCGCCAATACACTGCAAATCGACAACGGGATAATTACCGGCGAAGTCCATCAACAGAGTGGCATTGACACGTTCATCATGAATGGCGGCAGGATTAAGTCCCTGGCCAAGGCGACGGAGTTCGACCGATTCCTGATGACCGGCGGCACCATTGTCGACGTGTTCGAAGTGACGGTGACTTTGCAGAAATGACCGGGGGAGTCATCGGCCGGGTCGACATGAAGCTCGACGACAATACCTATGTCATGTCGGGTGGGCAGATCCTGGGCAATCTGGTGACCGGTTTTGGCAAGGACACCATCATCCTTTCCGGTGGGCGGATTGGTGGCAACCTCAGCGTCAGCGGCGGCAATGACAGCATTACCGTGACAGGCGGGGAAATCGTCGGCCAGGTTCGCGCCAGTTTCGGCAATGACAAACTGCTCTGGGAAGGCGGCGGATCCCGTTCCGCCATCCTGATGGGTGACGGCAATGACAGCGTGACCCTGCGCAACCTGACCGAAAGCACCCTCGCCCTGACCCCGGCAATCGATGGCGGCAACGACAACGATGTACTGACTTTCGACCACGTCGCCACCGCCGGCCCTGCGCGCTACTCCAACTGGGAGTCGGTCAACCTGAGCAACGGTTCGAAAATGGACCTTGCCGGCATTTTTGTCCTGGGAGACAGCGCCAGCGGCACCGGCGTGTTCAACATTGATAGCAGCAGTAGCGCTGACGTCCGCTCAGAGGCAGCATGATGCCCTTTATCGCGGGAAAGCTTGCCACGTTGAATAACGCAGGGACCCTCGATCTGAGCAGCGGCAATAACCGCACCAATGACACGCTGACCGTGCAAGGCAGCTACGCGGGTAACGGCGGCCAGATGCTGCTGCAAAGCTTGGTGGGTGACGACAGTTCACCCAGCGACAAACTGGTGGTAATCAATGGGTCGATAACCGGCAGCACGTTGATCACTGTCAGCAACCTGGGCGGGACCGGTGGGCTGACGCAACAGAACGGCATTCAACTGGTGCAGGCCCACGGCACGGCAGTCAGTAACGCCGATGCCTTTGCGCTCAAGACTTCGGTGTCGGCCGGTGCCTTCGATTACCGACTGTTCAAGGGCGGCGTCACACCGGGCACAGAAAACAGTTGGTATTTGCGCTCGGCAGTCGTGGCCCCGGCCACCATAGCCGCATACCCAACCCCGATCCGACATTGCCGCAACTCATCGTTCCGGTTGTCGCAACGCCCGTGCCCGCCGAAGCACCGGCGGGCAGTCCTCCATTACCGGTTTTACCAGCCGCTGTATCGGGTGCGGCACCAATCCCGCTTTATCGCCAGGAAGTTCCCGTCTGGTCGATACTGCCGCCCGCCGCCGCACAACTGACCCTGAGCGCACTCGGCACCTTCCATGATCGCCAAGGTGATCAGCGGCTGCTCACTGAAACCGGGGCATTGGGCAGCTGGCTGGGGCCGAGCCTATGGCAAGAACCTTGATCAGACCCGGGCCGGTACCGTGACGCCACGCCTGACACGGCCAGCTCAGTGGTTTCCAGGTGGGTAACGACCTGGTACAGTTCGCAGACCTCCCGGAGGTCAGTCCCAACGCACCAGGTTTTTTTGTCGGTCACACGCGTTTGCAGGGGGATGTCGACGGTTTCAACGAAGGGTTCGAAGGCAAACGTGCTGGCAACGTAGAAGTTGAAGGCGACAGTTATGGCCTGTATTGGACATTGACTAACCCTGCGGGGCTGGTACGTCGACACCGTCATCATGCGGCACCCGGCTGGACGGCGATGCGCACTCCGAACGGGGTCTTAAGTTGGATAACCGCGGTCATGTGCTGACGTTATCAGCAGAAACCGGTTACCCCTTTCCAATCGGGGGTAATTGGGTGATTGAACCCCAGGCGCAAGTCATCCACCAAAGTTTCGCTGGACAGCCAGGATGACGGTGTCTCCCACGTCTCATTCAATTCCGACAACGCCTGGACCGGTCGCCTCGGTGCAAGATTCAAGGGGCGCTATGAAGTCAGTGGCCGACCGCTGGAGCCTTGTGTGCGCGCCAATCTATGGCACACCTTTTCCGGCACCGACTCGGTGACCTTCGCCGGTGCTGAACGGATCGATACTGAACAGCGTTCGTCTTCGGCCGACCTGGGAGTCGTGCATGGTCTAAGCCCTCGCCAAAGCAGTGAGCGTTTATGGCGGCATAGACTACAGCAGTAACATCGACAGCAATCAGCTGCGCGCGATGGCCGTAAACGTAGGTGCGAGGGTCAGTTGGTAACCGGCAGAGTGTCTCAAAAAAGTGCCAACACGAGAGTTTGTGACGGTTTATCGAACAAACAAGCGCTTAGATACGCGCCGTAAATCAGTCACTTGTAACACACAAAATACCCATACAATTTATCGGCCATTTTCTTGACGCACTGTCAACGGTCTTCTTAGCTACACCTTACTACCCCGAAGTACCATCAGGGGCATCCCCAAGACACCCGCCAAACCGGGCGCCCAAAGCGCATGCCCCAATCCACTCGGTCGCCCCTCATTCGGGGGTAGGAGAGACGCCACAGCGAGATACCGCATGCGATTGCAAGGTAGACCCCCATGAAAACTTCATTCACCCAACAAGAGATAAAAGTCACTTTTCGCACTGCCTCCAGCTCTATCTTGCTGTGCTCAACCCTGGAGGTCCAGGCGGGACCGGTCGGGCAAGAAACCGCCCCGTGGTATCGCCAGGAAGTTCCTGTGTCTGACCTTGCCTAATAGCATCATGTCGTCCTATCCCGGCCACTTCGGCCTCGCATCCGATACAACAAGCTCACACCTGACCATCGAGAGACGTAGCCCCTTCAACCTGGGATCAGGTGTATGGCAAACCGTCGCGGCAGGCGCAGACCGACTACCTGTCGCAGGGATTCTCGATCCAGGCAGCACCTGAACTCAAAGGCCCGGCGATCCTCACCTTGCACAAGCAGCAACGGCCATACCCGAAGTCGGCCTGATCGGCGGCACAAGCCCGCCTGCAAGGCGACAGCAACGGCTTGCTGACCAGCCCAGCCCTGGCCGACCCCAACAACGACACCCTTAACCTGCAAGGCCAGAGCCTCGGCGCTTACTGGAGCCTGATCGGCCCTCAAGGCTGGCATGTGGATTTGACTGCCAGCGGCGGCCGGGTCAGCGGCTTCAGCCGCAACGAACAGGGTGAACGACTAGCCACGAGAAGGCAGCGGGATGACCTTGTCGGTGGGAAGCGGCTTCCCGATTGGCTTGACCGAGAACTGGGTGGTTGAACCGCAGGCGCAATTGATCAATCAGCGCATTACCTGGATACGCCGTACGCCGGCTCGGGCAATGCGTCATCAAGCGAGCTGACGTCTGGAGCGGTCGGGTCGGCGCCCGATTGAGAGGTAGTTACGACATCAACGGCCTGGAGCGTCGAACCCTACGTGCGAACCAACTTGTGGTACACCGTGTACACCGGCAATACCGTGACGCTCGACCAGGTCGACAAGATCAGCAGCAGTCGAAATTCATCAACGGTCGAAGTGGGTTTGGGACTGGTGGCCAGAGTCACGCCTGCGGTCAGCTTTTATGTCGGCAGCCGATTACAGCAGTGATGTGGATGACAATGATTCGAACGGGTTGATTGTGAGTCTGGGTGTGCGGATGCGGTGGTAAAAGTTTGTGTCGTTTTGGCTGTCACCACCTGTAGGAACCGAGCTTGCTCGCGATAGCGGTATGTCAGTCACCTTTGATTTCGACTGAAGTACTTCATCACGGCAAACTCGCTCCTGCGGCGTGGCTGCCGCGATGACAGATCAACCCTCCGGCCGCAAGATCAATACCGCCAGCGGTGGCAGGTTCAACACCAACGACAGTGCTTGCCCATGGCTCGGCGTGTTCCTCGCTGAACGCCCCGCCACTGTTGCCGTAGTTGGAACCGGCATACAACGCCGCATCGCTGTTGATGACTTCGGTCCAGCGCCCGGCGAACGGCACGCCCACGCGATACCCCTCACGCGGCACCGGGGTGAAGTTGGCCACGACCAACACCGGCACCTGCCCTCCTTGCTCCAGCGCAACCACGCGTAGACGCTGTTGATCGCATCGTCGCCAATCAGCCACTGGAAGCCTTCAGGGCATCGTCCTGCTCATGCAGCGTCGGTTCTTCGCGGTACAGCCGATTGAGGTCGCCGACCAGTTTCTGCACCCCGTGCTCGGAGTATTGCAGCAGGTACCAGTCGAGTTGCTGATCGTGGTTCCACTGCGCCACTGACCGAACTCACAGCCCATGAACAACAGCTTCTTGCCAGGGTGCGTCCACATGAAGCTCAAGTAGGCGCGCAAATTGGCGAACTTTTGCCAGCGATCACCGGGCATCTTGTCGATCAGCGAATGCTTGCCGCTGGACCACTTCGTCGTGGAAATCGGCAGGATGATCGCTCGGACCAGGCGTACACCAGGCCAAAACTCAGTTCGTTGTGGTGATGCGCGCGGTACACCGGATCCTGCTGGATGTAACGCAGCGAATCGGCATCCAGCCCATGTTCCACTTGTAGGCAAAGCCCAAACCGCCCTGTTGCGTACTCTGGCTGACACCCGGCCACGCCGTGGATTCTTCGGCGATAACCAGCGCCCCAGGCGCCTCCAGTGCCACCACGTCGTTGAGATGGCGCCAAAAGTCGATGGCTTCGAGGTTTTCCCGACCACCATGGCAATTCGGCACCCATTCGCCGTCCTTGCGCGAGTAGTCGCGATGTCCCAGCGTAGAGGCCACCGCACATCGACACGCAGGCCATCGACGTGGAAATGCTTGAGCCAGTGCAACCTCCCGGAGGCCAGCATGTAACCGTGCACTTCGGTGCGGCCCAGGTTGTAGATCAGCGTGTCCCAGTCCTGATGAAAACCTTCCAGCGGGTTGCCGTATTCGTACAGCGCCGTGCCGTCGAACTGCGCCAGGCCATAGACATCGGTGGGAAAATGGCCGGCACCTTATCGAAGAACGCATGCTTTCAACCAGATGGCAGGCGTTGACGAACGCGGCAAAGTCATCGGGTGTGAACAATGCACGCGCGCTCGGGGCGAATTGCGAAAGCAGTTGATAACCCCACGAACGCGCCGAACGAGTCGCTCCATGATCGGCATCAGCTCGATGTGGGTGAACCCCAAATCCTTCACATAGCGAACTGCAGCCGCTCACCCAACTCGAGCCAGGGTGTACTGGCGGGCGACTTGCGCTAAATCATCCAGTCTCACTGCCAGGAACCAGCGTGCAATTCGTAGATCGACAGCGGCGCAGTCGGGCGCTGACGTTCGCCCCGCTACTGCATCCACGCCTGATCCGTGCCAGTCGATGGTCAGTGGTGACGCGACCTTCGAAGCGGTGTCTGGCGGCAAGGTGGTAGCAGCGCCATCGGCGTCAGCCTTGAGTGTAGATACCGTGGGTGCCGTGGAGAATTTCGTATTTGTAGGCTTCGCCTGCTCGCAGACGCGGAATCAACAGCTCCGGTACCCCGGTGGGATGACGCAGTGCGCATCCGGCAGCGGCGACCATCCCAGTTGTTGAAATCACCCACCACCGAAACGCGTTTGGCATTGGGCCCACACGGCGAACGGTACGCTTCGTCGGCCACCATCGACCGTTTCTACTGCGCACCGTGGCAGCTGCTCCAGGTCACGGTGATTGCCTTCGGCGAACAGGTACAAATCCATTTCGCCGAGCGATGTAACCGAAGCTGTAGGGTCTTCGCTCGCACCTGTTCTCGCCCCCGGCCCAGCGGGTACGCAACAGGTACGCCTGCGCACGGTCGAAGTGCCCGACAAACAATCCCGGGGTCTGGGTGGCTTCAAGGCTGCCGAGTTCCTCCCCGTTGTCCCACCGGCCACAGCACTGCACGCTCAACGCGTCTGGCAAAATAGGCTCGAATGCGAATGTCTGCCGTGACACCGTCGCCATGGGGACCGAGAATTGCAAAGAGGTCGCGATGTTCGGCGCGCACCAACGCATCGATATCCGAGTAACCTGGACAGTAGCGCCTTCTGCGGCGTGACCCTGTTCCTTGTTCGAGAAACTCATGACTACTCTCCACCAAGATCGGAAAAGCGTTTGGGCTTCCACTCAATAATCCATACGAGCCGTGCAAGGGCACCGGCAGCCAAGTGGAGTCGATTTTCGGCCTCATACGCCACTTCACAGGCCGCCTTCTCCAGACCGAACAACGCCAGCGCGGCGTCCGCGCCTTCCGGATCTGGCCATTTCTGCATGAAGAAGACTAGCTCGCCGCCAGCCGATAAGCGTCGACAAATGCCTGTTTTGCTTCAATCAAGTCGCGCTCGGCCACCCGTTGACGAGCAGCAGCTGTGCCTGCGCAGTGTTGTCGACGTTGTGCACATTGATCGTCATCGCAGCGGCGTAATCGAAAGAGCGCAACACACCACTGACATCCTTGTATGGCTGTGCTTACCCCGACGTTCATGCAACGTCCGCGCCGGCTCGCCCTCGAAATCGATCAGGTAGGCGTCACCCTTGATCACCAGCACCTGCCCCAGGTGCAAATCACCGTGGACACGCATGCGCAAACCACCGGCGGCTTTTTTACCGAGTTCAGCACATGGCCGAGGATGGTTTTGTTGTCCAGTAAACGGCTGACCAAGGCTTTGTCCGCCGGGCTCAGTTCATTTTGATGGCGCTTGAGCAACTTCAGTGCATGTTCCATTTGCGCTGCCACATCCTTGGCCGAGGCCAGCGCCTCTTTCTGTGTGGTGACCAGGAAGGGCGAAGTCCGGGTCTTTCGTCGAGGTCGCGAGTACCCGATGCATTCCCCGAGGCGCTGGCCGAGCATGCAGGCAAAATCCTTCAGCTCGCCGAGTGCGTTGTAGTGCTGCTCCTGCTCGGACACGGCGTCGGCCAACTCGTCACGCAAGGCGCGTTCAAGGTTGTTCTGAGTCCATTCCCAGGCATCGCCCTGATTGCTCAAATAGCCCTGAGCGATCATCAACAACGTGTCCTCGCCTTTGTTCATCGCGGCGAACCACCGAGCCCAGCAACGGCGAAATATTGCAAACCCGGTCTAGTCAGGTACGCGCTCATTTCCAGTTCCGGTGCACGCCCGAGGCGAGTTTGCGGATCAGTTTGAGCACCAGGCTGTTGCCGATCACCACCGAACTGTTGGATTGCTCGGCGGACAGATAACGCACAGGGGATTCGTCGGTTAGACCGAGTTTCGCCAGCTCTGCGGTCGGTTCAAACCGGATGTCGCCCGCACTCGAAGGCAGCACTGTGTCGTTGTGCATGCCTCGCAACACTGCACGGACAAAGTGTTCAAGACTAAAGGCGTCGGTGATCAACCCCACCTAGCGCCCGGCGTCGCGCACCCGCGACAAGGCCAATTGCTGGGGTAGCGCGGCCCCTACCTGGTCTTCGGGGATAAAGCCGAACGGCAACGTGATAGATGGGTCTGGCCGGCACTCGTCACTTCGATTTCGCTCAGCAGCACCGGGTGCAGCGGATCGCCGAAACGCACGCCGTAGGCCAGGCCGACCTGTTCGATGGCGGCGTCCTTGCCGGCAAACCAGCGGCGGTTTTGCAGCCAGCTTGGCAGGATGCCTTGCTCCAGCGTGCCACGGGACGGCGCCTCGAGCAGTTCTTCCATGCGCTTCTTCAGTACCAGCGTGGTGTAGTCCGGCAGGCTCTGCGCCGGTTCAACGTGCCAGCTCGGCATCTGGTTTTCCGCTGCAAGCCCGAACCAATAGAAGTCGTAAGGCAGCCAGCGTCAGCAAGAAATTCAACTGACCAATCGGTGGAAAGGCGTTACCGCCGAGCATCTCCACCGGCACCATGCCGACGTAGGCCGACAGGTCGAGTTCTGCCGCTTGCGCGCTGCGCGAGACGTTGGCCACACACAGGATGATTTCGTGTTTGCCATCGGCCCCGGTGAATTCACGGGTGTAGGCCAGAATCCGGCGATTGCTTGGCGACAGCATTTTCAGCGTACCGCGCCCGAACGCCTTGGACTGTTTGCGCACGGCGAGCATGCGCCGGGTCCAGTTGAGCAACGAGTGCGGATCGCCCGCCTGAGATTCGACGTTGACCGACAGGTAGCCGTATTGCGGGTCCATGATCGGCGGCAGCACCAGGCTGGCCGGGTCGGCGCGCGAAAACCCGCCGTTACGGTCGATCGACCATTGCATGGGGGTGCGCACACCGTCACGGTCACCGAGGTAGATGTTGTCGCCCATGCCGATTTCATCGCCGTAATACAGGGTCGGCGTGCCCGGCATCGACAGCAGCAAACTGTTGAGCAGTTCCACGCGACGACGATCGCGCTCCACCAAGGGCGCGAGGCGCCGGCGAATCCCCAGGTTGATCCGCGCCCGACGGTCGGCCGCGTAGTAATTCCACAGGTAATCGCGCTCCTTGTCAGTGACCATTTCCAGGGTCAGCTCATCGTGATTGCGCAGGAAAATCGCCCACTGACAGTTGGCCGGGATCTCCGGCGTCTGGCGCAGGATGTCGGTGATCGGGAAGCGATCCTCCTGAGCCAGCGCCATGTACATGCGCGGCATCAACGGAAAATGAAAGGCCATGTGGCACTCGTCGCCGTTCAAACCCTTGGCGTCGGTGTCGCCGAAATACAACTGGGTGTCTTCCGGCCATTGATTGGCTTCGGCCAACAGCATGCGGTCCGGGTAATTGGCGTCGATCTCGGCGCGAATCTGCTTTAAGACATCATGGGTTTCGGGGAGGTTTTCGTTGTTGGTGCCGTCACGTTCGATCAGGTACGGGATGGCATCCAGGCGCAGACCATCGATGCCCATGTCGAGCCAGTAGCGCATGACCGAGAGCACGGCTTTCATGACTTGCGGGTTATCGAAGTTCAGGTCGGGCTGGTGGAGTAGAACGGTGCCAGAAGTACTGGCCGGCGACCGGGTCCCAGGTCCAGTTGGATTTCTCGGTGTCGAGAAAGATGATGCGCGTGCCGTCGTATTTTTGATCGTCATCGGACCAGACGTAGAAGTCCTCGCGCCGCCGAGCCGGGTTTGGCCTTGCGTGCGCGCTGGAACCAGGCGTGCTGATCCGAGGTGTGGTTGATGACCAGTTCGGTAATCACCCGCAGGCCACGCTTGTGCGCCTCGGCAATGAAGCGTTTGGCGTCGGCCATGGTGCCGTAATCGGCGTGCACGCCACGGTACTCGGCGATGTCGTAGCCATCGTCGCGGCGCGGCGAGGGGTAGAACGGCAACAGCCAGATGGTATTGACGCCGAGGTCGGCGATGTAATCGAGTTTGGCGATCAAGCCCGGAAAGTCGCCGATCCCGTCATTGTTGGAGTCGAAAAACGATTTGACGTGAACCTGATAGATCACCGCGTCCTTGTACCAGAGCGGGTCTTTGATGAACGTGGCTGCCTTGGGTTTCTTCGCCATTTGAAACTCCTGTTGAATTCGAAAAGGCCGCTGAGCCGATCACCCGCCTCAAACCCAATGATTACCTGTGGGAGCGAGCTGCTCGCGATGGCGATTGAACATTCAACAACTGTGCTGTCTGTCAAATTGCTATCGCGAGCAAGCTCGCTCCCACAGGGTTCTGCGTGCTAGACGGTAATCCTCCAGATCCCGAACGGTTGATACGCCGGAGTCGATGCGCATGAACTGGTACTTGCCATACCAGGTCCAGCGGTGGCCGTTCATCAAGTCCTCGCCCTGGGTGCTGGCGTCATCGGGCAGGCCCATTTCCCACAGCGGCAATTCGAAAGTGGCTTCTGGAACGTTGTGTGGGTCCAGGCTGACCGCCACCAAAATGAAGTTGCCGCCGTCCGCGCTGCGTTTGCCGAAATACAGAATGTTGTCGTTCCAGGCGTTATAGACCTTTAAGCCCAGGTGCGTGTGCAGCGCCGGGTTTTGCCGACGAATCCGGTTGAGCTGGGCAATTTCGGCAATGATGTTGCCCGGCGCATTGAAGTCCCGCGGGCGGATTTCGTACTTCTCGGAGTCGAGGTAGCCTCTCTTGCCCGGTACTGATGCCGCCTCACACAACTCGAAGCCCGAGTACATGCCCCACAAACCCGACCCCATGGTCGCCAGCGCCGCGCGGATCAGAAAGCCCGCGCGCCCCGACTCATGCAGGAAAAACGGGTTGATGTCCGGGGTATTGACGAAAAAATTCGGCCGGTAGCATTCGCGCCACGGTGACTCGTTGAGCTCGGTGAAATACGTCGCCAGCTCATGCTTGGTATTGCGCCAGGTGAAGTAGGTGTAGCTCTGCGAATAGCCGACCTTGCCCAGCCGCGCCATCATCGCCGGCGTGGTAAAGGCTTCCGCGAGGAAAATCACCTCGGGGTACAGCGCCCGCACATCGGCGATCAGCCACTGCCAGAACGGCAGCGGTTTGGTGTGAGGGTTGTCGACGCGAAAGATCTTCACACCCTCTTCAACCCAACCGACCACGATGTCGCGCAGTTCGACCCAAAGGCTAGGGATGGCGTCGTTAGCGTAGAAGTCGACGTTAACGATGTCCTGGTATTTCTTCGGCGGGTTTTCGGCGTATTTGATCGTGCCGTCCGGCCGCCAGTTGAACCAGCCCGGGTGCTGCTGCAACCACGGGTGGTCCTGGGAACACTGAATCGCAAAATCGAGGGCGATTTCAATCCCGTAGTCCGCCGCCGTGGCGACCAGGTGGCGGAAGTCTTCGCGGGTGCCCAGTTGCGAGTGAATCGCCTCATGCCCGCCCTCTTCGCTGCCGATGGCATAGGGACTGCCCGGATCGTCCGGACCGGCAGTCAGGGAGTTGTTCGGGCCTTTTCGGTAGCTGCGTCCGATGGGATGAATCGGCGGGAAATACAGGACGTCGAATCCCATGTCCTGAATCATCGGCAACCGCGAGTGCACGTCATTGAACGTGCCGTGTCGGGCCGGATCATCGGTGATCGAGCGCGGGAACAGCTCATACCAACTGGCGAACTGCGCCAGCTCCCGTTCGACATCCAGCGGGTACTCCGGGCTCAGGCTCACGTAGGCGCGATGATCGGCCTGAGCCATCAGCTCGGCGCTACGTTGGTGCACAAACAGCGCGACCTGCTCGTTTTCGAGCAGGCCGGACAACTCATGGTGCAACGCCGCCAATTGTTCGCTTAACAGGCCTTCGCTGCGCCCGGCGGCCTGCTGGACCAGCGTGCGTCCTTCCTGCAACTCAAGACTGACGGGGATTCGCGCTGCGTGCTTCTTTTCCAGTTCGTAGCAGAAACTGGCGAACTGATCGATCCAGGCCTCGATGCAGAACAGATAGCGCCCCTGACGCTCGACGCGGAACTGGCCCTGCCAGCCATTGTTGCCCTGGTCGGCCATCACTTCGCTTTGCCAGATGTCATCGCCATCGGCGCGCCAGCGCAGCCGCACCGCCAGTTTGTCGTGACCGTCGGCAAACACTTTGCTGGACACCACCACGTCCTGACCCACCACGGCTTTGACGGCGAACTGTCCGCCATCCAGGGTCGGCTGGGTGTTTTCAATCGCGATTCGCGGCAGCAGTAACGCCTGCGACAGCGGCATGTGAGGGTTGTAGTTCAGCTCTGTCGGTTTTTGCGCAGTCATCGAGCATCGCTCCTTCACGCCCCATGGACGCTCTTGTACCGGGTTTCCCTGAATGGATTCGCTTAGGTTGGGAGCCACCGGATTCGATAAAAGTTCAGAGTGATTTGCCCAGGCTGATTGCCGGGGAATCAATTCGCGCGTCAGCAGGTCAATCCACTTAAGCTAACGAGTTACGCCATGTGCCACCGCAGACTGACACTCGGAGATTTCAACAATGAGTATTCCAATCCCCGCCGAAACGCCTGATCCGAACATCGACAGCCCGGTCATTCCACCCACCGAACCGGAGCCAGTACCCGAGGAAGATCCACCCGGCACCCAGCCACCGCCTCGGGAAGAACCACCGAGCACAATGCCGCCGGTGATTGTGAAGCCGTGATCGTTCCCGCGCAGAGCGTGGGAACGATGATTACCCGGTGTGATCCTTGTCGATCAGCCGCACAATCCTCGGCATCACGCTAAAGATCGCCAACGCCAACACCGTACTGAACAGCGCCGTCGCCTCACGTCCCAAACCGGCCGAGACGCCGATCGCGGCGGTCATCCATAACCCGGCGGCGGTGGTCGAGGCCTTTGACGTGGGCTTCGTCGCCGTCGGTGTTTTTCAGGATAGTCCCAGCCCCCAGAAAACCGATCCCGCGCAATGACGCCCTGCACCACCCGGCTCATGGCGTCGGCCTGGGCGCCGGACATCTGCGGCACCAGCACGAACAGCGCGGCCCCCAACGCCACCAGCATGTGGGTGCGGACGCCGGCGGCCTTGCCCTTGTGCCTCGCTCAAAGCCGAGGATGCCGCCCAGCACAGCGGCCATCAGCAAGCGCACGCTAATGCGCGTCAGTTGGGAGGCGTCGCCGATGTCGGCGAACTCCGCTTGCAGCGTCACCCAAACCTCATGCCACCAGGCGTTCATGCTGTGGTCCTTTTGAGTTGTTAGAGGGTGGACCGCGCTGACCACTAATCGGTTGCAGCGAACGATGGTCGTCCTGCGCGCCCTAACGTTCATGTACTGCTGAATAAAGGACCTGCCCCATGACCGTGCGCATCGAAAACCAGACCTGCTTTTTTATCCTGGAAAACGGCGAGGAAATTCGCCTGTGCCCCGACGTCACCATCATCACTGACTCGGACAAAGCCATGTCAGCCGTCGACCTGAACGGACAGCGCGTCTACATCACCGAAGCAGAAGCCGATGCATTGACCGTAGCAGGCGCGGTGGACGGTCGCCGGCACTTGATGACCACCAACAGTGATTCGGTGATTTGGACTGACGCTGATCAACATCGTCTGCGCCGGTCTGATTTACGTATGCACGTCCTGCTGTGGCAGGTGCTTCAAGTTGTCGCAGGTAGCGGGTCAGCGCTCATCTGATCCGCTTTTTATTGCAATACCTGAGTCTGTTATGCAAACAGATCGACGCTCATAGTGCGCTGGCCTGATGGAGGCTGATGAGCGACAGACCATGAGCGATAGAATCCCCGTCCGATTAGTTGAAAGCGCCCCTGTACAGACTTTGAGCCTTCGCGTCCAGCTGAAGGCCAAGTCCAGCGACAACTTGATCCATACCCGCAGTTTTACCGGCCTGTTCCGCACCTTGCGCCTGAGCGGTGCGGGTTTTCTGTTTTTACTGTTTTTCGGCACGGTGTGGCTGAACTGGGGCGACCGCCAGGCGGTGCTCTGGGACCTTTCCGGAGCAAATTCCACATCTTTGGCGCGACCTTCTGGCCGCAGGATTTCATCCTGCTCTCGGCGCCTGCTGATCATCGCCGCATTCGGCCTGTTTGCGATCACCGTGTTCACCGGCCGGGTCTGGTGCGGGTACACCTGCCCGCAGGAGTTCCTGGACCTGGATCTTCATGTGGTGCGAGAAGATCACCGAAGGCGAGCGCAACCAGCGAATCAAGCTGCAAGCCGCGCCATGGGGCTTGAACAAACTCTTGCGCCGCTCAGCCAAGCACACGCTGTGGCTGGCGATCAGTCTGCTCACCGGCCTGACATTTGTCGGCTACTTCACACCGATCCGGCCGCTGGCCGAAGAACTGCTGACCTGGCATATGGGCGGTGTCAGCCTGTTCTGGGTGCTGTTCTTTACCGGCGCCACTTACATCAACGCCGGTTGGTTGCGTGAAGCCGTGTGCATGCACATGCATGTCCGTATGCGCGGTTCCAGAGCGTGATGTTCGACAAGGACACCCTGACCATTTCTTATGATGCTGCCCGAGGCGAAAATCGTGGCCCGCGCAAACGTGAGGTGAAACCGGCCGAGGTCGGCCTGGGTGATTGCATCGATTGTCAGGTTGTGCGTGCAGGTCTGCCCGACCGGCATCGACATTCGCGATGGCTTGCAGATGGAATGCATCGGTTGCGCGGCCTGCATCGACGCCTGTGATTCGATCATGGACAAAATGGGCTACGCCCGCGGGCTGATCAGCTATACCTCGGAGCATGAATTGCAGGGTGGCAAGACGCACCTGCTACGGCCACGGCTGATCGGTTACACGGCGGTGCTGCTGGTGATGATCGGCGCCTCGCCCTCGCGCTGGTGGAGCGGCCAATGGTGTCGCTGGACGTGAGCAAGGACCGTGGGCTGTTCCGCGAGAACAGCCAGGGCCAGATCGAAAACATTTACAGCCTGAAGGTCATCAACAAAACACAGCAGCGTCAGGACTATCGTTTGACCCTGGTCGAGGGTGACGGCTTTCAGTTGCAGGGCAAAACGCAGCTGAGCCTGGCGCCCGGCGAAATTGTCGATGTGCCGGTGTCGCGTGGCGATGACCACGGAGCGGCCAGCCAGCAGCTCGCAGGCGATCACGTTCAGGGTTGTCGACAGTGATGAACCGGACATTTATAGCGAAGCGAAGAGCCGGTTTGTTGCGCCGATGAACCGCTGATCCTTAGACTGCGGTAGCTGCCATTCGCGGGCATGCCCGCCCCACAAGGACATCGCAATACCTGTGGGAGCGGGCTTGCCCGCGATGAAGACACCGCGGTCTTTCAAAAAATGACACCGATCCGGGCTCAAGATGAAACGCTACGAAAAATTCGCCGACGACATCGCCGAACTGATCCGCTCCGGCGTCCTCGGTCCCGGCCAGCGCGTGCCATCCGTGCGCTACGCCCAGTCAAACCTACGGCGTCAGTCCGTCCACGGTGTTCCAGGCCTATTACCTGCTCCAGACGCTGAGGCCTGATCCGCGCCCGGCCGCGCTCCGGCTACTTCGTCAACGCCCACGCACCGAGCCCGTTTTCGGAGCCGGTGATCAGCAGCCAGGTCAACGAGTCCACCGAAGTCGACGTCAGTGAACTGGTGTTCTCGGTGCTCGACTCGATCAAGGACCCCAATACCGTCGCGTTCGGCTCCGCCTTTCCCAGCCCCTCCCTGTTCCCGCTGCAACGCCTGTCGCGCTCGCTGGCCAGCGCTGCCCCGGGAAATGGACCCGCGCATGGTCGTCACCGACATGTCACCGGGCAACCCGCAATTGCGTCGACAAATCGCCCTGCGCTACATGGTCGGCGGGCTGATGCTGCCGATGGAAGAACTGTTGATTACCAACGGCGCGCTGGAAGCCTTGAACCTGTGCCTGCAAGCGGTCACTGAACCCGGCGACCTGGTGGCCATTGAAGCGCCGGCGTTCTACGCCTGCCTGCAAATTCTGGAACGGTTGAAACTCAAGGCCGTGGAGATTCCGGTGCACCCTCGGGACGGCATCGATCTGGGTGTGCTGGCTCAGACGCTGGAACGTCATCCGATCAAAGTCTGCTGGTGCATGACCAGTTTCCAGAACCCCATGGGCGCGACCATGCCCGAGGCGAAAAAGCAGGAATTGGTCGAGTTGCTGCGCCGTCATCAAGTGCCGCTGATTGAAGATGATGTCTACGCCGAGCTGTATTACGGTCAGCAGGCGCCGAAACCGGCCAAGGCGTTTGATACGCAAGGGTTGGTGATGCACTGCGGCTCGTTCGCCAAAAGCCTGGCCCCCGGATACCGCATCGGTTGGGTGGCGGCCGGGCGTTATGCGCAGAAGATCGAACGCTTGAAACTCATGACCTCACTGGTGCGCCTCGATGCCGGCGCAGGCAGCCATCGCCGATTACCTGCAACACGGTGGTTACGACCGACACCTGCGCAAACTGCGTTACGCCCTCGAAGAACAGCAAACGCCATGCTCGCCGCCATCGCCCGCTATTTTCCGGCACAGACCCGCGTCAGCCAAACGGCCGGCGGCTATTTCCTGTAGCTGGAATTACCGGCGCAGATGGATTCGCTGAAGTTGTTCCAGATGGCGTTGGCGCAGGGCATCAGCATCGCGCCGGGGACCGATTTTTCGCCGACGCAGCGGTTTCGCAACTGCATCCGCTTGAATTACGGCAGCCCTTGGAATGAGGCGGCGGAGAAAGCCATGGAGACGTTGGGGCGGATTGTGCGGTCGTTTTAAAGCGCCATCAAAACAGTGGCACCTCTAGATTAAAGTCGGTACATTTAGAATTAGCCCAAGCCAATTTATTACTTAACAGCTTAAGCAGCCATTATACACACCACCAGAGATCAACATGCCCGGAGTACAGAGTCCTAAAAGGAGTCGCACTCTCCAACTTCAAAGGCATCGGTACAACCGTTCAAAAAATAGGCCCATTCAAGCAGTTCAACTTTTTCGTCGGCCCAAACAACTCAGGAAAATCCACTGTTTTATACTTCATATCAAAATACCTGGAAAAGTTGAATACCGACGCAAAGCATGAGAAGAAGCAGCAGAGTTTGCAATTGCCGACCTAGAAAGAAACATAGAAACAAAATCCGCCATCCCCACTATCGGGAGCTGCATTACTGCAAACGACTTAATCGAAGCTGAAATCAACGCAAACAACTCATCTATCGCCTCGCACGAAGCGTTTCGAGCGCTCTCCAAAAGCATACTCACAACATTAGCTGACGAAAACGACCTTATTTGGACTAAACCGCGCCGAACTCAAAAAGGTCGCATTCAACTACTTGATAAAAACTTCAATGACGCCTTCGAAAACTTATCGAAGAGACGACCTTCAAAGAATAACAAATACGATAAACGAGTTCAGCAGCCAAAAACAATCGGACCTCAGATGCGTTAGATTCCTGGATACAAATTCTTTTGGCGCACGCAAAAATCACAATAAAAAAAGATGCATGCCTCATACCTGCCATAAGAGAAATAAATACGGAGGATGCTACAGATACGTCCTCTGGCTCAGGACTTATAAAAAAACTAGCAGAACTCCAGAATCCCAACAGTTTCGGTATCGACATACACGAACCATTCGATAAAATAAACAACTTTTTACGCTCCGTGTTGCAAAATACGATCAGCCAGGATCCAGATATCCTATAAAAATGAAATATCTGTATTTATGGACAAGAAAACGTTGCCACTGGAATCCCTGGCAACTGGAATTCACGAAATTATTATTTTGGCAGCAGCCTGTACTCTGCTTGAGAACAGTGTCATTTGCATAGAAGAGCCGGAACTCCATCTTCATCCCGCCTTGCAGCGCAGACTAATGAGGTATCTTGCAGAGGAAACAACAAATCAATATTTTATTGCAACACACTCAGCCTCAATAATTGACATGCCTGACGCTGCAATATTTCAAGTAAAACAGAGCGAAACAGGCACAACGATCAACTCAGCCTTCTGTTCGGCTTCAAAGTCCAACCTTGTCCAAGATTTAGGATATAAAGCATCGGACATACTACAAGCAAATTTTATCATTTGGGTTGAAGGTCCGTCCGACAGAATCTACCTAAACCACTGGATCTCAAACTTTACAAAAGACACGAAACACAAATTAAAAGAAGGCATTGACTACTCAATTATGTTTTACGGAGGCCGCCTGCTCAGTCATTTATCACTAGATGAATCAGAAGACTTCGAAGAAGACGTCATGTATTGATCGCTGTGAAGGCACTAAATCGCAACCTGGCCTTCATCATAGACAGTGACATGCAGTCCGACTCCGACACAATCAACAGCACAAAAACCAAAATAAAAAACAAGATCGAAGAAAATATCAACGGACTTGAAAACAGCAATCTTTGCTGGATCACACGCGGTCGCGAAATTGAAAACTACATCCCTTACCCTACAATACTCAGTACAATCAAGAACTGTTACAAAACCACCTTTCAACACCAAGACCCGCAACATCCGAATTCTCTAACATCTTACACTTCGAGAGAAAGGACGGAACACTATTCAAAAAAGCTGATAAAGTTCGCATTGCTAAAATTATCTGTAAATCAGAACCTGACTTCACTGTTCTTGACCTATCAGAAAGACTACAAGAACTTGTGAAAAAAATTATTGCATCCAAAAATAGATAAAGCGGAAACCCGCAAGATACTTTGCGGGTTTTCGCTACTACCTTCCACCCCCCAGATCAACAAACGTCCCGGTCGCATAAGAAGCCTTGTCCGACAACAACCAGACAATCGCCTCAGCCACTTCATCCGGGCGTCCACCGCGCGCCATCGGAATCGCCGATTCAGCTTGCCAATCCGGTCCGGGTCGCCGCTCAGGGCATGGAAGTCGGTGAAGATGAAGCCCGGCCGCACGGCAGTGACGCGAATGCCCTCGCCCGCAATCTCCTTGGACAAGCCGATGGTGAAGCTGTCCAGCGCACCTTTGGACGCGGCGTAATCCACGTACTCGTTGGGCGAGCCCAAACGCGAGGCCACCGAAGACACGTTAACGATGCTGCCACCCTGTCCGCCGTGTTTGGGTGACATGCGCAGGACCGCGTGCTTGGCGCAAAGGATCGGTGCCAGGTCGTTGGTCTTGAGGATTTTGAGAATGCGGAATTCGGACATTTCGTCGATTGGGATTGAGCCCGACTGTGCCGGCGTTGTTCACCAGTGCCGTAACCACGACCAGTTCGGTGTCCACCCGGTGGAACAGCGCGATCGCTCATCTTCAACGCTGACATCTGCGCGCACCGCAATGGCCCGGAGCGCCAGTGCTCGAACTCGCTCCAGCACGCTTTGCGCGGCGGTCTCGTCCAGATTGGTAGCTTTATACCAACCCGATATCCCTGCCTGGCGGCCAACCGAGCAGTAGCGGCACCGATACCGCGACCGCCACCGGTGATGACGATGACTTTGTCCATGTAGGCGTTCCCCATTCCAGCGTAAGCAATCGGAAATCGGATAGCCGTCATACCCGGCTTTTGCATGGTCACACATCAACCAGACATTACCAACACCACGCCACACTACCGTCCGTAGCAGCTGCCGAGCCTGCGAGGCTGCGTCCGGCTGCGCAGCAGTCGTAACCCCAGATACACGCGGTCTTTCTGAGACTACCGCGCCGCCAGATTTCACGACAGCTTCGCGCCCATCGCAGCCTGGCGTTCGGCAGCTCATTACAGACAGTGAGATCTTCAGGCCGTCGACAGTTTCTCTGCGCGCCGGATGTCCACCATGAATCGGTCGGCCGGCTGCGCGTGCCCCAGCAGATAGCCTTGCAACGAATCACACCAGTTTGATCAGGAAGTTCTGCTGCACGCCGGTTTCGACACCTTCGACGACGATCCGCAAGCCCAGGGCCTGACCGAGTACGATAATCGCCGAGACAATCGCCGCGTCGTCGCTGTCGTGTTCAGGTCACGGACAAACCCACGGTCCAACTTCCACTCATTAGCAGGCAGGCGCAGAGTGCGCATCGAGCTCGAACTGCCCGTCCCGAAATCATCGATGGACAGGTCGACGCCCATGATTGAGAGTCCTGCATCATCGTGCATGCTGGCGTCCGCATCGCTCATGGCGGTGGTTTCGGTGATTTCCAGGGTCGAGGCTATTGGCCGGCAGCCGGTGCAAGCTCAGGGCCTCGGCCACACTTTGAACCAGGCCTGCATGGCAGAACTGCAACGCCGAGAGGTTCACCGCGATCCGCCAGTCGGTGTAACCCTGCACATACCATTCGCGCATCTGACGGCAGGCTTCGTTGAGCACCCACTCGCCAAGCTGCACGATCAGCCCGGTCTTTTCCGCCAGATCAATAAAAGTGTCCGGCAGCATCATGCCCCGTGTCGGGTGTTCCCACCGCAGCAGCTCTTCGGCGCTCACCGGCCGGCCATTACCGGCGTCGAACTGGGCTGGTAATCGAGGCTGTTTCGTTCCTGATCGAGCGCATTGCGCAGGTATTGCAACAATTGCAGCTGTTTGCGCGCGTTGCTGTTCATCGACGCGTCGAAGAAGCTGTGGCCGTTTTTACCGGCGCCCTTGGCGTGGTACATCGCCGCATCAGCGTTCATCAGCAAATCCTGGGCGTTCCGGCCGTTACCTGGGTATAACGCGATGCCGACGCTGGCGGAAATCTGCAAGTCATTTTCAGCCACCCGGAACGAGCGCGCGATCAACCCCACCCTGACGCGCCGCCAGGCCGAGCGCGTCATCCGGCTCGGCGAGCCGTACCAGCAGCACAAATTCATCGCCGCCGATGCGCGCCAACGATGTCCTGGCTACGGAAATCTTCACGCAGGCGCAAGCCGACTTCGCGCAACAACTGATCAGCCCATGTGGTGGCCAAAAGCATCGTTGACCGGTTCGAAACCGTCCCGGTCGATGAACATCAGCGCAAAATAGCCACCCTGCTCCTTGACCTTGGACATGGCCTGCTCGATGCGATCAGCCAGCAAGACGCGATTGGGCAAAC